>NZ_NIST01000001.1:0-154145 GCF_002335745.1 Evansella halocellulosilytica
AAAAGAGCCAAGTAGATCAAGGCGACGAAGTTTTGAGGAGCGGAGCGTATCTTGGTCATACGTGAGTAACGGAAAAAGGAGTCAACGCAGAGGTACGAATGCTATTTTTCCCGGACCTTTTGAACATCCTCTTTATGCGGGTTCAAAAAGGAGGACAAAAAGAGCCAAGTAGATCAAGGCGACGAAGTTTTGAGGAGCGGAGCGTATCTTGGTCATACGTGAGTAACGGAAAAACGAGTCAACGCAGAGATACGAAAGCTATTTTTCCCGGACCTTTTTGAACATCCTCTAAAAGTTGGCTTAATACTTGCATGCAATTAAGAAAGTAAGAATAAAACAAGAGGTGAAAATGTCATGACAACAAATGAAAAGACCATTATATGCCGATGTGAAGAAGTTTCACTCCAAGAAATTGAACAAACGATTGAAACGTACAGATGTTCTTCACGTGAAATTAAGTTGAGAACGAGAGCTGGAATGGGCTATTGCGGCGGAAGAACATGCCGTCATTTAATCGAATCGATCATCCAGCATTATAATCATGAATCTATTAATTATCATTCTCCACTAAAACATCAGCCCCCTGTACGCCCAATTTCTTTTCATACAAAAAAGGTGAATTTCCATGACTGATCGAATCAACCACCACCCAATTTTAGGGGTTACAGACAAGAGAGAAGAAGTAACTTTTTCCTTTGATTCGAAAAAAATAACTGGGTTAAAAGGAGATACAATAGCTGCTGCTCTACTTGCAAACGGCATCAGAACGCTCCGTGTTCAAGAAGAATATGGGACTCCAAGGGGGTTCTATTGCAATATCGGGCATTGTTATGAGTGCCGTATAACTGTAAATAGCCAAAGTGGAGTGAGAGCTTGCATGACTCCTATTGAAGAGAACATGGAGGTTCATTCAGGTAAAGTTTTGCCAAATCCCTTAAAGAAAGGAGGCGTAATCTATGAATGATGTGATCATAATCGGAGCTGGCCCTGCAGGAATCTCTGCTGCTATTTCATGTGCTGAACACGGGTTAGATGTCTTAATTTTAGATGAATTTATGAAACCCGGCGGCCGTCTTCTCGGTCAACTGCATGAGGAGCCAGACGGATCTTGGTGGAATGGGATAAAAGAAGCTGAGAAATTAGTAGAAAAGGCGTTAAAAATCGGTGTAAAAATGGAGTTTAGCCAATCTGTATACGACATTAAACAAACTGAACATGGCTGGAACGTATTCACCACTAATAAAGTCTTGTTTACACCTACCCTTCTCATCGCGACAGGCGCATCAGAAACACCTATCCCTCTTCCTGGATGGACGCTTCCTGGAGTAATGTCTATCGGTGCAGCACAAGTGATGACCAATGTACACAGAGTTAAGCCAGGATGCCGCGGAGTTGTCATCGGGATTAATATATTGTCTATGGCGATCACAAGAGAATTGCGTTTAGCTGATATCGATATTCAAGGGGTTCTTCTTCCAGCACGAAATAGCGCTACCTATGATCACAGCGACCCTAAAAATATAATGGAGTCAATGCTTCAAGTATCACATTTAGCTCCATCATCGTTGATTCGCCTAGGCAGCAAACTAATGAGAAATGATACGTTTAAAAAGCTTGGAATGATGTTTTATCCAAAAAACGGTATAAACGTATGGAATACCCCAATCCAATTAAAAAAAGCGGTCATCGAAATTGGTGGTGAATATGAAGTAGAATATGTGCGTGTTGCTGACATCGATTCAACTGGCAAGATTATCAAAGGTACCGAGCAAAAGGTTGAAGTCGATTTTGTCTGTATCGCAGGAGGGTTATCGCCTCTTGTAGAACTGATAGCTGTTGCTGGGTGCCCTTTGCATTACATGCCTGAACTAGGCGGACACATTCCATTACATAGCAATAAAATGGAGACGCCACTTCCCGGTCTTTTTGTAGCTGGAAATATTACCGGTATCGAAAGTGCTAATGTGGCGATGGCACAAGGAACTGTAGCTGGCCTTTCGATCGCAAGGTACCTTTTAAGCGAAAAAATTCAATTGGAAGAACTCCTTTATCAAGCGATTGACGATGTTGCTAAAATACGAAAGGATTCTTCGATTCAGTTCTACCCGAATATTTTTGGAGCGAGAGAGCAATTAGAGCAGCTTTGGAGCGAAAACATGTCGATAAAGCCTTTCAAAAAAAACGAACTTGTCTAATTATTTCTTGAATTTCTGAACGAACGACTATAAGTGCGTGTTAAAAAGAATGTCATAAAGAGCCAAGAACGTCACATCATGAGTTCCCCTACACGGATTTGGTGACTATCCTGGATTTTTTGAGCACCTTCTATTAAGGAGTTGATGCATATGTTGTTTTTACCATTAAAAGAACAAAGAAAACTATTTAATGAAAAGGATGCAATGGCTAGCCTTGAATCTTTTTTTAAGAACGATGCTGAAGGGTTTGCTCCACCAAGAACTCACATTGAAGATTCTGATAACACATTGCTGCTCATGCCAAGTTTTATCGAAAAAAATATAGGTACAAAAATAGTAACAGTTGCCCCAAAAAATAAAGAAAAACATCTCCCTCTTATTAATGGATTAATGACTTTGTATGATCGTATTACAGGGCAGCCATATTTTTTAATTGAGGCAAGTTATCTTACTGCTGTTCGTACTGGAGCAATTGGCGGTCTTGCAATCAAACACTTCTCACACAAAGATTCAACAAAATTAGGTGTTTTTGGTACTGGGGTGCAAGGTGAAAGTCAATGTTCAGCAGCACTAGCATCACGAAATATACAAGAAGTCTATTTCCATAGTAGAAATTTAATAAATGTAAAAAATTTCAAAGAAAAAATGTCAGCTAAGTTTCCAGATGTAAGCTTTTATCCATCTAGTCCAGAAGAAATCGTTACAAGTTGTGAAATTATCATTACTGCTACCAATTCGTCCTCTCCCGTCCTCCCTTATTTAAATGATGATATGTGGAGCGGGAAAATGATAGTCGCAGTAGGATCTTTCAGGCCTAATATGACTGAACTTCCTAGACAGCTGTGGGATAAAGCAACGCTCATTGGAACTGATACAGCAGCGGCCTGGAATGAATCCGGTGATATGCTTAATGCGAAATCATCCGGATGGGGAGAAAAAAATGCACCGTTATTATCACAAATTATCCGAGGAAACGAAACAATCTCTGCTGATGATACGATAATATTTAAATCTGTTGGAGACCCATTATTCGATGTCATTGTTGCGTCATCTTTACACAAAAAAGCGAGAGATCATGGGATCGGAGAATATATGGACTTATAGCATTTCCATTTCACTTCCAGGTGCCAGGCACCTGGAAGTGAAATGGAAAACTGATAATTCAGAAACGAGGATGACTGATATCAGTCATCCTCGCAACTCCCTACCCTTTATCGATTTGTTTTCTTTGCCGGTTATACCAGAATGTTAAGACGCCAGCGATCAGCAGGAGGCTGCCGATCAATAAGAGATTGTATAGGTTTGTTGCTGTTTCAGGAAGTTTTTCACCTTCCCCTTCTCTTTTAGCTCCACCATCATCTTTCGATCGAGATTCGCCAGACTGACCTTGTCCTGATTCTGAATCCCCTCCATCACCATCACCAGTCGAACCTTCTCCTCCAGGTTCGCTACCAGTTGAAGAATCATCCTTACCATTCAGTTCCTCTTCAGTACCTCCATCTTCCTCGTCTGCCAATTCAAACACAGCATACGTACTGAAGTGACTTACATTTGCTGTAACAATGCTGTCCGCGAACGAGCTTTCAACCACGTCCCATTCCGCAGATTCCTCATCATAATAGTGAAGTTTTACATCTTCATCATGACCTACATTCGACGTGTCTACTGTAAACGATAACGTTACCACGTCTGTGAATTCACTCACTTTTTCACCGTTTTGTTCAATCGTGAATGCGTAAATGACACTTAATGCTTCATTACTTCGAGCTATATCATCCCTCCGTACCATCGTGAAAGCAGCATCACCATTGTCGGATAAATTACTTAATGGAACAACCATTGAAGCATCTCCACGATCCATGACTAGTGAAGCTTTTTTCGCACGTAAAACTTGGATCTGAGCTTCTGTAAGCGTAACGGTAACCGATTTTTTCCCCACATAATCACTTAAATCGATCACTAGCTTTCCATTGACAGCAAGAAGGTCAAGGATGCGATCGTCAATCGTCGCATAACCTTCCTCAACAGTAGGCTTCGTAATCACCTCACTCTCTTCTTGTCGATCATCATCTTCTATTTCCTCATCGGTATCGGTACGAACGACTACCGTTGTTAATGGATCAAGTGAGATCGAATCTGTAGTTATCTCAACCCCTGTTGGATCAGCAACCTCGGTCACCCCTGCTTCATTCGCATCAACGATCACTTCACCATTCGTTAAGTCATCATCTACCGTAAGTGTACGTTGTTGATCATCTGCATTGACAAAAACAAAGTAGGTCCCAGTGTCATCTGTAGATTCCGCTTTATAACCGATTAGTAAATCGGTATCACCTATTTCAGGAGCCTCTATCATCGATACGTTTGTATCAATCTCATCCATCGTTCCTAAACGGAAGGCATTCGTTGAACGGCGAAGTTCAATCAAACCAGTCGTATATTCCCGTGTTACATTGTTTATTGGATACGCGTCTTCATTCGTTGCCTTCTCCCAATCAATCATATTAATCGCATCTGTTGAATCATAAGAATCATGAATGAAATAAGGATACTCAAACGGGTTACCGTCTTCATCGGTCATATACGTCGATTTATACGGCGCTTCTTCTGTCTCTGCCCGGAACTGCTTCGTACGCCCGAACTCTTGTCCTGCATGGAGGAATGCAGTCCCTTGTGCAGTTAAAACCATCGCATTCCCAAGACGAATTCGCTTATGAATTTCCTCTTGATGGTAATCTGGATCTTTTTGGATCGATTGTGCAATCACATCGTGCAGCGTCAAGTTATCGTGTGCGGCAATGTACGGAACAACATCACCTGGATTCGTTGCAGTAAAGTTATGAGGGTTCGCCGTCACGTTATCGTAAATACGCTGAATGTCACGTGCTCCTCCAGTAATAAAACGCGGCTCTCCTTCACTACCAAAACCGGATTTTAATTCGTTACGGAAATCATCCGAGAACGAACCGACACTTTCTGTATACTGCATCCAATCTTGATCAGCAGGCATAATGTCCCCGCCATTTTCGTCACCAACGAACGTTCGCCAGCCCTCACCGATCATTACAACATTCGGATTAACCTCTTTCACCTTATCGTAAGCGAGTTGAATACTTTCTGCATCATGATCACCCATCATATCAAAACGGAAGCCATCAACTTTAAACTCCTCCGTCCAATACATAATCGAATCGACTAAAATTCGTCGCGCCATTTTGTGCGTCGTACCTAGACGCCCTCCACCAAAACTCGTTCTCGGTGTTCCATCAGCATCCATAAAGTGATAATAGTTCGGTTCTAAGTTTTCAAAAATCTCAACACGGGCTGTATGGTTGTAAACGACATCTAAAATAACGCCCATATTACGGCTATGGATTTCATCAATGAGCCGTTTAAATTCTTCAATTCGTTTTTCCGCATCATCTGGATTTTCCGAATACATGCCTGTAAGTGAAAAATAGCTGTGTGGGTCGTACCCCCAATTGTAATTATTTTGCGTCGATGAATAGTCTAGTAATCGTTGATCACGGTTGTATTCATCTGCAAAAAAGTAACTCATCACCGGTAAAAGTTGAATGTGCGTGACACCTAAGTCTTCAATGTAATCGAGTTTTTCCACGAATGAAGCAAATGTTCCAAATTGCGCTTCTAACTCGTCATCAATGCTTGGATCTGAAGTGAAATCACGAACATGCACTTCATAAATAATCGCATCTTCACGCTTTTCAAACCCTTCAATTTCGGCAAAATCAAGCTTAGGTCCGATAGCAGAAGGATCAACGATCGCAGCTTTTCCGATTGGCACTTCGTCAACATTTCCACTGTCCCAAGTTGCCATTGACGTAGCGTACGGATCTAAAGCGAGAACGGTTTCCCCGCCACGCTCGATTTCATAATGATAATAGAAGCCCGTCAAATCTGATATCCCTGTATTTCCTTCATCCAACGTCACTTCCCAAACCCCACGTTCACCTAACGTCATATCAATATCGTCGGCCACAACTTCATATTGATCATCACGGTGATACAAAATAATCGATACGTTGTCAGCACTTGGCGACCATAGTTTTAGCGTAGCTGAGCCGCCTTCATGAACAGTCGCCCCAAGATCACCTTCGTAACCATATTCTTCGTCAATTAACCGCCACCCTTTATGAATTTGAACCGTGCGGCCCATATAGACGACTTCATACGGAGCATCGTCCAAGTTAAATAATCCGTGAATAGTAACCTTTCTCCCATCTTCGTGCTTGATGACTTGATCAACCGAGACATTACTGCCATTTTTATTAAAAACTGAAAGTCCATCCTTCAGCTCGTCTTCTGTGAATCCTACTGTCGATGTGAACGTCAGCTCAATTTTTTCCTCATTCAACAGTTCACCGAACCTTAACCCTTCTTCAAAAATATAGTACGGGTTCGTGTAGACAGTCTCGTCCCCTTCACGAACGAAGATTTGATCATAGTTTTCTAAATCGCTAAAGCTCATGTCTCCGGTTTGATTCCCATCCTGGTCTCTCTCAACAAATAAAAAGTTGATCCCTTCCGCTTCTTCAGTTAGCTCAACGTCGATATAAGCTCCATATTTTCCTGTTTGATCATTTGAAAATGGCGTTGCTCCCATCGGCCAATCATTCGATGGTTCGGTAACATCGCCCCACGTCCAAATCCCCCACGGTTCATAGTGACCGTCATCCTTTTGATAATGAATTCGAATCGTGTTTTCTGGAAGTTCCACAGGCTCGTACAAGAAAACGTCTCCATTTTCCGTCAACCAAATTTCGTTCATTTCTGAAGATAATAGGTCAACAAAAATATCGCCGGTTAGATTTTCTCCATTCGTATGGTTCACAAGCATGCCAACTTGACTTGCATCTTCTATTAATTCAATGTCAACATACGCCCCATAATCGGTCATTTGCTCTGAGGTAAAAGGTGTTGCTCCGTCTGGCCAGCTGCCTGCTTCCTCAGAGGGTGTGACAACATCTTCCCAAACCCATAAGCCGTAGCCGTTAAAATCGTTATCTGCTCGTTCGTAATGGACACGCAGCGTGTTCTCTGGAATCTCCTCTTCTTCGCTGCCACGATCTGCCCCAATAATTTCACCGTCATCAGCAGATAGTAACACCGTTCCGCCATCGGACCCTCCAGGAATCGTCAACGTTATCTCAAGGGCTTCCGTTGCCTCATACGTCGTGCCGCTATAATAATCAGTCACGGTAACGTCTTCTGAATCAACGGATAAAGTAATTTCCTGAGCTTCTTCTGCAACGTTTAGCCCTACATAAACCGTTTCGTCATCATATCTTCGGTCAAACAACAGATAATTCTCATCGTCAGAACCAGCAACATAACTTCTGTCCCCTCTTGCTAAAACGTGAGAATTATCATTTCTAAACGATAATAGTTTCTGATAATGCTCAAGAATCTCGTTTTCTTCCACTTCATCCCAAGCCATGTCATACCGGTTATCATAATACGGATAATTGTCTGCGCCGCTTAAGCCAAGCTCTTCACCGTAATAAATGACTGGCTGACCTTTTGCCGTCATTTGTAAGGATGCAGCAGTTTTCAGCTTTCCTTCATCACCGTCAACCATTTCTAAAAATCCTTGCTCATCATGACTCCCTAAAAATTGTCCAAGTGTTGCAGTATTATCGAGTTGATGATTTCTCGTTTCTAAACGGCTATTAACGCTTTCAAGGCTGCCGTTTACAAAGTCTCTAGCCGCATATTTAAATTCAAAATCAAGCAATGAATCCATCATCCCGGTACGTAAATAACCGTGATCATCATTTTGACCAGCGCCCCAAGATTCACCGATCATTTTAAACTCGGGCATTTCTCGCGTTAATGCATTTTTAAACGCCATCCAAGTCGTATCTTCAACATGCTTAACTGTATCAACGCGGAAATAGTCAATTGTATTGCCTTGCTCTGTCCGTGATTTTTCGATCCAGTTTGTTTGCCACTCAATAATTTGTTCACGTACTTCTGGATTTTCTGTAATGAAATCAGGGAGACCGGCTAACTCACCTGTCACTTCATCGCTTCCGACATCCTCCCCTTGACGAAGCATGTCACTAAAAAATGCTCTCTCTTCATCAGTTGGGTACCCTGCTGGTCGTTCGCTTTCTGGAATGTCGCCATCTATTTCCTTCAACCCATATCCTGTATGATTTAACACGACATCAACCATAATTTTCATATCACGTGCAGCTGCTTCATCGATCATTTCATGGAAGTCTTCCATCGTCCCGAAATGTGGATTCAGTTCTTCAAAGTTCAGGGCCCAATAGCCGTGATAACCAAAATACGGGAGGTCACTCGGATGCTCGTCGTCTGCATTGTAGCGCACATCATGCCGAATGTTTTCGACAATCGGACTAATCCATATTGTATTAATCCCAAGTTCATCAAGGTAATCAAGCTTCTCGGTAATTCCTTTAAAATCGCCACCTTGATATGTACCACGATCATACTCGTCATAATCGTCATACCCGATCCCATAAGGGTCATTGTTTGACGAGTCTCCATCAAAAAATCTGTCAGTAAGCATGAAATAAATGAGTGCCTCATCCCAATCAAAGTCGCCTTCACCGACAAACTGACGTGTGTTTACTTCAACATTTGCTAGCCCACCATGTTCGTTTCCATACTCATCAATAACGGTTAGCGGAATCTCCTTTTCCCCTGCTGTTACATCATGAGCAACAGAAATCGTCACTTCGTTTAGCTCTGGATCTATGTCAAGTTGCTCAGGACCACCGAGTTCTGACAAGTCGGCGTATATCCGACGAATGCCTGCTTCAATTTCACTTGCAACATTTATTGTTAAAACTGCATTTTCGTTATAATCAATTGCCGGTGGTTCCACTTCACCATTGATCTTAATGTCTACTATACGATTGTCGATCGTAGATTCGTCGTAATAAGGGTCTGTTACGACTTCCGTCTCACCGTCAATCGTGACATGAAACACGTATTCATATGAACCTTCCGGAAAGTCTTCATACTCATATCGATAACGTTCATTTTCTTCCTCATATTCCATTTCAAATGTTTCGCTGGCAACCTCAAGCTCGACACTGTCAATATCGTCCATCTGATCTTGTTCGTAAAGCTCTTTGTCTCTATAAAAAAATGTCGCGCTGCCGCCTTCTATTTCAGGCTTTGGAATACCTGGAACAATATGAAAATCTTCTTCACCTTGAATAACGTGAGCCTTTGTTAAACGATCCTGCTCGTTAACGTGGATCACCCGATCGAGCTCTTGTCCATTCGGTTCACGATCTTCCCAGTCTCCTTTTCGGATAATAAAACCAATTTCTTGTGTCGTATCCGCCACCTCAATATAAGCTGATGCGCCCGTATCATGAAAGTCTATAAAATCAATGTTATCGTCTTGAACTCCTGTGTTCCATACCCAAACATCCCAGTCGTCATAGTCTCCATCTTCCCGCTCATACGTTAAACGAACCGTTCGGTTGTCGCTAGAAACTGGGCCGACATTATCGGTGTCAATTGATTGTGCATTCGCTTCCTTCGTTACAGAAGATCCAGATTGAGCATGCTCTTCTACCGCATCGTCGGAATTCGAATGATTGTCGTCTTGGATTGATTCGGATTCATTTTCCTCCTCTTCGACTGCTTCGCTTAAGTCGGATTCATTCTCATCGACTTCAACAGCTTCGTCTGATCTCGGTTCAGTACCGCTTTCTTCGACTTCTTCAATCACTTCCGGCTCAGCGTTCACTTGCTGGATTGGAAAAAATGGAAGCAAGCTCATCAACATGACTACGATCATGAACATGGAAGCATGCCTTTTCGTTCTTTTTTTCATCATCATATCTACTCCCCCTATCCGTAAAATGTAGACACTTCATTTAAAATGCTGGCGAACCTCCTTCTAGTTTTTTATGAAACCGTTTGCACAAAAATGGCAAAATAAAAGGTTAAAATTCTAGTCATTTGTACATTAGTTGTGCAAACGCTTTCCTCACCGACATAATACATCGAATTTTCTGAACAATCAAGGGGGGATTTTTGATGATCGGTGAACCTCTCCAACTAAATCGAAGATTTTGATGGAGCATCCCTTATCTTAAATACAGCTCGACATCTCGCAGTGTAATTCCCTTCAGGAACTACTGCGCCAGATTAAGGCTAATTAATGAAGACAAGGTCGTATTTGTCCTTTTTGACAACTCAGGAACGTTTGCCTGAAGAGCCAACCACTTCTTTTCAGAAATGGATTTTTGGATGCCTCGAATAAAATATCGAGCTCCAATGTTGTACGAAGCTGATAAATCCGCATGATAGACTTTGCCTGTTGTAAACATGGCAAGGTCTTTTTTGTCGTTTCTTTCGACGAATCCAGAACCATCATATGCAAGGGCGCTCGTATTACGAGCGTTTACTCTAGAGATGCGCATACCTAAATAGTGTGCCATTTCTTCTACTTTGTTTTGAATGCCTTTCTTTCTCCAATAACGCAGCTTGAAACGAAGTTTCTTTGCTCCCCAAAACCCCTTTGGAACTTTCATTTTGTCAAGGTACTCAAAAACAATCACATCACAATGATGTTCATGTGCAAACTTCACAATTTCGTGTGAAGTATTGTTTACAATATGCTTTTGTAATCCATTTATTCTACGCCAAAAATTCGGTGCAGGTATCCGACCTGAAATACGTTGAGCTTTGCGTAATTTGTTCGTCATCGTGTACAATTGGTCTTTTTCTTTGGGTTGATTCATAAACTTTCTAGCCAAGACAGTTCCATTTGCATCGATGATCGAACAAACCGCAGAGTTATTCACTCCAAGGTCGACAGCACATGCTTTTTGGTCTTTCATTTTAGTTTTTGATAATGTCACTTTTGATTGATAACTAAAATGAAGGAAATACTTTTTTCCAACCTTAACTAGCTTGGGGTTATTTTCTTTCCAATCCCAAACACCGCGTTTATATAAATCTTGTTTTTTGAATTCGATATCCATCCAAACCCAATCGTTTTTATGAAAAACCTTGATTTGAGCTGTTGTATCTGATGTTCTCTCGAACATGTTGCCACGGTAAAACACAGGAAACTCCTTATGCTCGAGTTGCAAACGTGGTGGTTTTTTCTTAAATTTCTTTCCTTCGGAAAGGACGATTGCTTTTTCTTCTTCCCAATTACGGTAATGAGAACGATAACTTTTGACCTTGCCAAAAGCTGTTGCAATTGCACCTCTACGCAAATACGAAGGAAATTTATAAAAAAGAGAGTCAAACTCTCGGTATTTCGGAAGAGGGTTTGATTTCGTTGTATGAATGAGCTTTTCTACCAACGGAACGATCGATTTCGTCGTCATATCATCAAGATGATCAAACTCTTTTTCGATGATATCAATAATGAAAGATAAAGCATGATTATAAACTTCTAACGTAGCATCGAAGATGCGAGAATGATTCGTAATCTTGTGAGATAACGTTTTAGCTATTTTCATCATCAAACCCTCCTTCCAAAACTTTCATTGATAGGATATATTTATCATATCAAAATAAAATTTAGTTGTAAATGGAAATGAGGATTCAAATGACTGATTATAAAAAGAATAGACACACATATTTTAAGTTGACTTATCATTTAGTTATCGTCACAAAATACAGACATAAATGCATCAATGATGATGTGATGAAAAGGTTGAAGGAAATATCAGAAGATTTATTTTCGAAATGGAATTGCGAGATGATCGAGATGAACGGTGAAGAAGACCACATACATATCCTTTTCGACGCACCTCCTCAAATAAATCTAGCAAACACCATCAATAGCTTTAAAACCGTCACTTCTCGATATATTCGCAAAGAATTCCAAAATTACCTGAGTCAATACTATTGGAAACCGTATTTTTGGAGCAGAAGTTATATGGTATTAACGACTGGTGGAGCGACAATCGATGTAATAAAAAAATACATTGAAGAACAGGGAGAATAAGACCTTAGCGACTAACCCCCACTAAATCAATAGATTTTGAAGGGGAATGCGTCGCTAATTTTTTTGTTCAATAGAGTCTATAGCCCTATTTATTCTGTATATAAGAAAATACAGGGGCATTTGCACTTACAGTTTCAGTAAGCATGGAAGTTGAAGAAGATTCATTTTAATGAGATAGTTAAACCAATAAAAATGAAGAAGGTGTAAAAATGGAGTCTAAAAAAGTCATTGTCTCGTTATCTGGCAGTATACGAGAGCATTCATCCACTCAAAAGTCGTTGAAGAGTTTGAGAAAATATATGCCGAACGAGGTTGAATATATCCTATATGACGGCCTCCAAAAACTTCCTTATTTTAATCCGGAACTAGACGGGGAGCCTCCTCCTGCAGAGGTACAATCTTTTCGGTCATTGTTAGATCAAGCTGACGGTGTAATTATTTGTACACCAGAATATATAAAAGGTGTACCTGGTGTGCTCAAAAATGCATTAGAATGGTTAGTATCATCAGCAAATTTATACAGAAAGCCTGTAGCAGTCATTACTTCTTCAGGAGGAGGGAAACATGCTCATCAAGCATTGCAACTAAATTTAAGTATGCTCAATGCTCATATGGATGAGGAACGAACATTGTTAATTTCTGGAGCAAATACTAAATTAAATGAGGAAGGGGAATTTGCCAACCTTGAAGTGGTAAAATCACTTCAGCATTTAATACGTAACTTAACAGACCAGTTTCAGTAATTAACGCACAAACCAAAGACTATTCGACATTTTTCGGGAAGTGCCTGGCACCTTGCTGCGTTCGACAAACTTCCGGAAGTGCCTGACACTTAAATTGAAAACCGTAGTGAATACTTTCCACTACGGTTTTCAATAATACCCTTACACTATTATTCAAAGCGTAAACAAAATCGAAATCTCGCATCATCTTCATACCACATCGGAAAATTTGTTCCCCAAATATTATTGTGCAAATTCACATGCATTCCTCTGTCTAATGGAGTGAATAAATTATCGAACCGTAGTAACTTACGCTCTCCAGGGCATACAAGTGCTGCATCGAATATATCAATTTCTAATGTTCCGTCTGTTCCTTGGTATAATACACCTTTATCAACACCATGTATGTTACGGTTCCCATTTTTGACAACATATAATGGTGATACATAGGAACCTAGTTTATGGAACTTCCATTGATTTGAGTTATCAACAATCGGTGTGAAGGAAAACCAACTTGCTTCTGGTAAGCGGGTTGCATCCTTATTTTCCCAATATAATGTTACTTGCAACTCGTTCCCAATTTTACTAAATGTGTATTCAATAATGACTTTTTCTGGAGAACCATTAAATTTCACAGGTTCTTCTGGCATCATCATCCTCACTTGAACGACATCTTCTTCTTCACCTCTTTGCAATTGTAGCGATTCAGCAACCGGCTCATATAGCTGATGCTTAGGTTTCGGATCTGCATATTCTAAACCAGGCTTTCCAAAGTCTGAATCTGACCAAGGATGTGTTTGTTTTAAGTTACTCATATACGATTGAAACCAATGATTATAGTTTTCCGGTCCAAATGTTTCATAAGTAAATAACCCAAGCACATGATGTTCATCAGCCCATTTCTTCCCATTTTCGTCAAATAAGGAAATAATCGAACCGTTAGAATCAAAAGCAACATTGAAATTGCCTAATCGATATTGTTTTTTGAAATGAAGGTCATCACCAGCTTGTAACTCATTCGGCACTGTTTTTTGTTCTGCTAATGCTTCTTCCAGTTCAGAATGCAACTCTCCATCTAATGCAGCCAATGCTTTCTTTAAGTAATCCCTTTGTTCCTTCCACGAACTTTCAAATTTCTCATAACTAAAATTATTTTCTTTTTTTATAAATAGCTCCTTTGAATTTTCGTCTATTTCATTCATGGCGAAAGCACCAATATAACCATACTTTTCGGGTATCATATCACGTCCAAATATATTTTTCCGACGTGCTGTAACGAAATCAGATTTCGAATAATTTGTATAGTCTGGTAAATACTTTTTTAAATCCATTCCCCACGTATGCTCAGCTATTAACAGCAAGTGATCACTTAATTCCTCATACTGTTCTTTATCAGGGGTTAGTTTTCCATCACTAAGCCACTGAGAACGTATTCGAATACACTCCCGATAACAAGCAAGTTTATATGGGTCAGTTGCTGCACCGTGAATCCATGTATCACCAATTTCTTCTGTAATTACTGGTAGCTTATCTTTAATCTTAAGCAATTTTTTCGCGAAAGCGTCCATTGTAGAAGCTTTAATATTCGCATTGGGATACTTTTTCTTTAACTCTTCGAATTGTTCATAAATCTCATCGGGAGAAGGTGGCCCACAGTTATCACCAGTATGTGCAAAGACTAATGCATCTTCTAAACCTTCAACTTGAACAACTTCACCGTAATTATTAGCGTAATTAACGATGACCTCCGATCCATCTTCTGCTCTCCAGCGAAATAGCTTCGGGAGCTTTGGAACTTTGGAGGCAGGGTTCACTCCAAGGTGTAAATATCGGATACCATATTTCGCCAAGTGTGGTACCATTGATATTGTATGTCCTGGAACATCAGTCATCTTAGCTGCGATAGTTGTTTTGTTATATACTTTATCTAGCTTTTTTGAAATTGATAATCCATATTCTAATAGGTCTGGATTGAGCAATTCAGTATGAGTTGTAAACGGGAGGCCATGCCAAGCTATATGACCGTTGTTAATTGCATTAACCATTTTTTCACGATCCTTTAATGTGGCAACCTTTAAATAATGCTTTATAAGCCACGACCCCGTCGTCCATAAAAAACTTCCTTTTTCTCCAGTTGATTCTAACTTTTCTGCTAGTTCAATAGCCTTTGGAATATATAAATGAATATATTGATCGATAACGTTTTCAGCAAAATCTGTAAAACCTATATCTAAATGTGTTTTAAAAATGACATGAACATTACGAATCATTGTATATATTACTCCTTTATTTCGTTATATTTAGTGCACAACTTTCCCCATTTTCAAAGAACTGCAAGCATTTCCCCATGTTTAAAACACTACTCCGTCAGAGTTATCTCCATAAAATGAATCTTTCTAGCCCTTAGAAGGGTGGAAAATTCCATCGGATCCGGTATTACAATGTTCCCCCCCTTACATTCAAGAACCAAACTTCTCCTGAACTTAGGCACATCTCCAGAATTCTAACTGTTCAATTATGCACAGTAATTAATTTTAACGTTGGGCTATGTATAGGCTTTTTAACCTTTCTTATTTATACTCTCTACTTCGCTTAGTGATTGCTTTTCAAATATAATTGAATAACCTCTCAACATTTAAAATTATGCAATATAATATGTATATCAGCCCTGTTATATAGAAAACAAGGCATCTTTTTTATTACGATTTATGTTGTTTCCACCAGCATTAAAAATAAAATTACTAATAAATCCTATCATTTAAATTAGGCCCTTACTTAAATAACATTTTACATACTTATATTGCAGCTTAGATAAATGATTACAATTAAGAATTAAATCCTGTTTATATTGCTCCCAGAATGTTTGGCTATTTCGCAAGAACTGCGAACTTCAAAACGCGCTTTGACAATCTTCGAATTAGTTTTTTTATAGTCTCCTACTCCAATTTGTGCAAATAACATGCGTACCGATTCATACCCTAATTGTGTTGCATGCATATCAACAGTTGATAAAGGGGGATCCAACTCATGTGAAAGTACCAAATCATCACTTAAAGCTACAATAGATACATCTTCAGGTACTGATAAATCCATCTCTTTTAACGCCCTTATTGCACCTAATGCTACTTTGTCTGTATCAGCAATAATCGCAGTATAACGCTCCTTATCTTGTTGGAAACATTCTAAAACTTTTTCATAACCGTAAACACTTGGATCTTGCTTTAAACTTTCTTTAAAAATGACCTTTGATAAGTCCGCTGACTTCTTTACTTTATGGAAAGCCTGTAAATAGCCTTTTTCTCTTATCTTTGAAACCGTCATAATAGTTGGAGCGTTTAAGTATAGAATTTTTTCATGGCCTTTATTCAAAAGATACGTTGTAATTTCCTCAGTAATCTCAATATTATTATTATCCACATATGGAGCCTTCCCTAAATATTCTTTAGAAGGTTGTCCAATGACTACAAATGGAATATCAAAGTGTGTAAGATATTCCATACGGTTATCATTTGTACGTGGATCTAATAAGATGACTCCATCCATCCCATCTCTTGAAATAAACGGAAGTTCTAGCTCATCTTGAGACAAAGTATCTATTAATATACGATAATTTTGTAGGGAAGCCTCCGTAATTACACCATTAATTAGATTGGTATGAAAAGTACTTAATGATAGATTTTTCGAATACGGAATATTTAGAGAAATCGTCATAGTTTTCTTTGTTACTAAGCTGCGTGCGATATGGTTCGGTGTGTACTTTAATTCCTTTGCTGCTTCAAGTACTCTTTTTTTTACTTTTTCACTGATAGGGCGCTTCTGACTAAAAACATTAGAAACTGTCCCCTTCGATACATTAGCTCTTTTTGCAACATCATCAATTTTAGCCATTTAGATCAGTCCCTTGCTCCCTTTATAAAGAT
The DNA here is from genome assembly GCF_002335745.1 of Evansella halocellulosilytica. Lineage (GTDB taxonomy): Bacteria > Bacillota > Bacilli > Bacillales > Salisediminibacteriaceae > Bacillus_CA > Bacillus_CA halocellulosilytica. The sequence goes on from NZ_NIST01000001.1 coordinate 16,817, forward strand.
TGGATTGCTTATTGCTTGAGGTGTGTAATATTGAAGCTGTGTATCTTCACTCCATAATTCGACACGATAAAAACTATTATTTATATCTATTTGGAATGTTAGTTGGTGATCACCTTCACCTAATGTGCTTTCGTTAGTTAATCCGTTTGATGAATAAACTTTTATCGTTCCTCCCTGAAAGTTTCTTATCGTAACGTGCAAATTGTGATCATCTAACTCTTTGGATAACGCAACAATATCACCCATCTGATAATCATTTATGGATAAATCAATTAATGGGCCATCTGGAGAAGATGAGATTGTAGCTTTTCCTAATTTAAGCGCACTTAATATCCCTTTTGGATTATGTGTTGAAGCTTTTATAAATGTTGTTGGTCCTCCATAATTAATCCATTCATCCGGTCCATGTTTATCGCTACCGCCGATTGCAATGATCCTCTTTCCTTGGACAAGCTGACTTTGCCACCAATTTAACGCTCTCAAGTTTCTCTCATGCCAAGGACCATTCCATATTTCTACAAAATGAAACTCAAACTCTTCAAACCCCCAATCCCAACAGCAATGATTACAAAAAGGGTGGTTAACAGAAATAAGAGCACCACTTTCTTCTCCTTCAGCAATAACACGCTTCACATCGTCAACAGTTTGACACCTAAAATCTCTAAATGGTTGATTGACACCATAAAAATTACTATGCCCTCTATTTGTCGTAAGTTCTACTGCAGGGATTATGACTAAGTCTTCTTGAGGTTCATACGCATAATTTTGACTAAACGTATTGTGATCCGTTAAAGCAATGTATTCTAATCCCGCTTCCTTAGCATTCGTAATCACTTCTGATAAAGAATAGGGAGAATCACTATGATTAGAGTGCATATGCAAGTCACCTTTTATCCAACGAGCTACTTTTGGCCGCATTTCAACGTTTACCTCTACATTACACACCCCTGTTATTTCATACGCATTTAAAACAACTCCCCATTTTCCAGGAGTTATTTCTTCGATTAGATACCCCGGAGTAGCTCGATCTTCTCTTACAAAAATCTTTCTTCTAGCACCTCCACTCCATCCCCTCATTCCACTTGGGTCTTCTAATCCTAAGTCTATTGTATTTACTGCTTCATTTTCCACCTTTAAATAAACAGTGATTTCTTCAATCGTTTCAGGTACATCAAATGGTAGTGTGATATATTGTCCTTGTTTATCTTCAGGAATACTTTTAAAAAGTGTTACAGTAACTTTATCGGTAATTTTTACGTTTTCATTCATCATTCTTTCATCCCACTTCCTATACCACCTAAACCTTTTTCAAATAGTGGTTGTAATGTGAAATAAAGGATCATCATTGGAATGGCTGCAGTTGTTGCACCAGCCATAATTAGTGACCACTCAATATTGTGCTCTGTCTGAAACCTGGCTAAAGCAATTTGTATCGTGTACATAGACTCTGATCTAGCCACTGTTAAATGCCATAAGTATTCATTCCAGTTTCCTAAAAATGTGAAAATCGCTACTAAGCCTAATGCTGGTTTACTTAATGGAAGGATGATTTTCCAGTATACTTGGAATTTCGAACAGCCATCAATTGCAGCTTGATCATCTAAATCTTTCGGGATTGATAAGAAGTATTGTCTTAGTAAGAAGATCGCAAAACCTGTAATAGCTGTCGGAATAATAAGACCTGCATAGCTATCTAACCAGCCAGCTGGCCCTGTAAATGGAATATTTCTAATCATTGCAAATAATGGAACGACCATTAATCCAGCCGGAACCATCATTGTTGCTAATACACCGAGGAATAAACCATTTCTTCCAGGGAAATCTAACCTTGCAAAAGCAAAAGCTGCTAAAGAAGCAAAGAACACATTAATTGCTGTAGCAGTAGTTGCAACGATTACACTATTCATAAATGCTGTAGGCAAAATGGTCCCTTCCCAAATACGAGAAAAATTATCCCAACGAAATTCAGTGGGTAAAATTTGTGGTGGCCATGCCATGACATCACCTTGACTTTTTAATGCAGTTGCGAACATCCATAAATACGGACCTATAAATCCGAGCAATACAAGGGTTGCTAAAATATAAATAATCATTTTATTTATTCGTTTTTTCTTCACCATGTTTACTCACTCCTTGAAGAAAGCTTTAAGTTCAACCATGTTACGAAAAGCAAGAATGGGAATATAAATAGTGAAAGTGTAGCCCCATAACCTACATAGTTAAACTCAAAAGACTGTTGCCATACATATTTAATCGCTACTAACGTACTGTTTCTTGGTCCTCCGTCTGTTAATACATCAACAATAGCAACAACTTGGAAAGACCCGATAATCGACATCACCATACAATAAACAGAAATCGGCATGATCGTCGGAATCGTAATTCTCCAAAATTTATGCCAACCGTTTGCACCATCAATTTCTGCTGCCTCGTAATACGATTTCGGAACCCCTTCAAGACCAGCGAGGAATATTGGAATATTATAAGATGCTCCACGCCACGCCCCGACAAAAATCAAGATCATCATTGCCCAAAACGGATCTAACAGCCAGTTAGGTGGTGAACTAAATCCAATCGTCGTTAATATGTAATTCATAATCCCTAAATTGTGATCAAAGATCCATAAGAAGATCATTGCTGATACAACATCTGAAGTTACAGCAGGCAAAAAGTAAAATACTTTATAAAAGCGTCTTCCTCTAAAAGCTCTGTTTAGTAATACAGCGATTAGTAATGCTGCAAATAACCCAAGGAGCATGGAACCTAAAGTATAAATCATCGTATTCCCAATACTTTTCCAAAACATGCCATCTGACATTAAACGTGAGTAGTTATCTAATCCTATAAATTGTGGGGAATCGGGTAATCTATAGCGATGAAAACTTAGAAAGACAAGATAAATAATTGGAACAAAGGAGAATGTAAATAGTAATGATAATGCTGGAAATACAAACATATAAGAACCAAGATAGTCTTTCCACCGGTTTTTCTTTTTCACTTTTGTTGGTAACGGCAATTGCTTTACAGTTTCTGCAGAACTATTTTGCTTTGGTATCATTAATGTCACTCCTAAAGATAGAGGAGGGTATACGAAGAAGTTTGTATACCCTTCCTAAATAATCTCTTTATCCATTACTGAGCTTCTCGTTCAAATGCTTCTTCTGCTAATCTTTGAGCTTCATTAAATGCCTCTTCAACGTCATCACCATCAAATACATTTCTAAACGCTTGGCCATGAGCATCATTTGCTTCTGGATAAGCTTCTAAGTAAAACTGTTCAGCATGTGGTAACGTCTCAACAAATGGAGTTAATAATGGATCATCGTAAAGTTCATCTTCATATAAGTGTTCTTTAACTGGATGTCTCCCCATTTCAGCAGCCATTCTGATACCGTACTTGTCAGAAATGATCCATTTCATTAGTTCAAACGAGACTTCTCTGTTTTCAGAACCTCTAGGTACGAACATACTTCCTCCACCTGCTACAGATCCTTGGTCATTACCAGGGATTGGTGCAGTTCCAACTTTGTCATACATATCTGGAAATTCATTTTCAATACGAGAAATATCAAATGGTCCTGATACAATCGCTGCAGCACGCTCATTCCCAAACATTGCTACAGGATGATCTGATTGTCTAGCTTGAGCTGGCGGAATCGGTGCAATTCCATGCACAGTAGCCACCTCAGTGTAAGCTTCTACAACTTCTAGAACCGTTTCATTGTTTAAATCTGGCTGTAATTGACCGTCAACCTCTTTTAGAACATCTCCACCTTGGGCAACAATCCAACCTTGCAGCCCCCAGCCACTTGCGGAAGGAACAAACCCATACACTCCATCGTCAGCTACAGCTTTCGTTACTTCAGTGAATTCTTCTAAAGTTGTCGGAGGTTCTAGACCTTTTTCCTCAAACATTTCTGTGTTATAAAGATAGAACGTCGTATTAATATCAATCGGAACTCCGTATTTTGTTCCTTCCCAAGTCACGTTATCTACTGCACCTGGTAAAAATTCTTCTTCAATACCCCACTCTTCCCACAGATCATCAACTGGCTCTGCTAATCCTTGACTTCCCATAGCAAATGCATGCTGGTGAGCTAAATCAGGTGGAGCTCCACCATTGACAGCTAAACGAACTTGGTTTTGCATATCTTGCCATGTATGACCTGCAGACTCAACTGTAATGTTTGGATATACTTCCATAAACTCATTGATTGCACCAACAACAGGATCTTCCTCTACATAATCTGCCGCTAACCAAACTTCAATAGTTGTATCTGGAAGGTTAGCAATGTCTTCATTGTACTCTGGTAAACCTTCTGAAACTAAGTCACGATCTACAGCAGAGTCTTGATCTTGTTCTTCATTTTGGTCAACATCATCATTACCACTATCCGTTTGACCACTTTCTTCTGCTTCAGAACATGCTGTGAACAATAACAAACTGAAAGCTAAAACAATAGACAGAAAGAAAAACCTTTTCATACATAAGTCCCCTCCTATTTTTTATTGCTTTCGAACTCTACTTCCAATGTTTAAACCGGTTTAATCATTCATAAAAAAATATATTTTGGTTCTTTAAATATGTCATAATTAAACCGGTTTAATGAAAGCGGTTACTTTTAGAATTTACTATATATTCTGAATATAGTCAATGTAGTTATTTGATAATTATAAAAATTATATTGGGCGCTCATATTTGAGATTCTATTTCATTTCTAAACTTTATCCCTTCAGATATTTCTCTATTTTTTCTAAGTTTTGCAGACTTACACTTAAACTATCAATTGGACTCCCTTCACAATCATCTTGTTCCACGACATACCATTCAACACCGTTCTTTTGTCCCCACCAAAGAATTGATTCAAAGTCGATTGAACCTGTACCAATCTCTGTAAAATAGTCTCTGCCATCCGTTGTCATATCCTTTAAATGAATATATAGAGTTCTCCCTGTATACTTTTTAATAAAAGCTAATGGATCGCGTCCTGCTTTTTTAATCCAGTACGTATCAATCTCAGGATAGATAAAACGATTTCCAGAAGGCTCTAGTATATACTCCAACGCATTCTTCCCGTCGACCATCGTTTTGAATTCAAAGTCATGGTTATGATAACCTACTCTAAACCCTAAAGGTTCAAGCTTTTGTATAGCTTCTAGCAGTTCTGATTTTGCTTGTTTATAACCTTCTTCATTTTGCATTGACTCTTCCATATAGTGACAAAAAATATCTTTTGATTTGAACAAAATCGCCTCTTTGATAACATTATCCAAATCATGCTTCATCCGGTCTAGCCCAATATGCATTCCCGCTGTTTCAAGCCCGGTCTCGTTTAAAACTTCAGAAATCTCTTGAGGACTGTACCCGAACAAACCATCAATCTGAACAGCTTTCCACCCCCTATTCTTCAATTCCCTTAACACTCCTGGAAAATCTTCTTTTAACTCGTTTCGAAGTGTAAATAACTGTGCAGCGAATTTCACCTTAGCCATCATTCCTCCCTTACAAATATTTGATCTTCTTTACCTTGAATCTCTTAATAAATCAAGCCAGTCCATATCATGTTTCGATAAAGTAATATTGGCACCTTCTACAGAAGATAACAACTCTTCTTTTGTTTCTGGCCCGATGATTGCCGCAGTAGGAAATGGCTGATTCACAACATACGCTAAAGCGATTTGAATAGGTGTAACCTTCTTTTCCTCCGCTAAAACAGAAGCTCTATGAAAACGCTCCCAATTCTCCGGACTATAATATACTCGAACCATCTCTCGATTGGAACGATCTTCTGGGCTAAATCTCGCTGAGAAAAAACCACCAGCTTGTGATGACCAAGAAAAAACAGGCAGTTGGTTTTCCGCATGCCAATCGATTCCTTTTTTATCTAATGAGATACATCCCGGCCAACGTGGTTCATTACATTTTGCTAGACTTAAATTTGGACTATTAAAAGTGAATCCAACAAGTCCATTAGCTACAGCATAATCATTCGCTTCTTGTATCCGTTCATTTGACCAATTCGATACTCCAATTGTATGGATACATCCTGTTTCAATATGTTCGTTAAGCGCTTCGATAATAGGTCCGACTTCCACGTTAGGATCATCACGGTGCAAGGCATAAAAATCAATGTAATCCGTTTTTAATCTATCTAAGCTTTCATACAAATCTTTCTTTACCAAATCTCGATTCACTCTATTACCAGGTTCACCATCATCTGGATGTGCTCCCTTGGTTATAAGTTGAATCTGATCTCTTTTTTTACTCTTTTCCAACCATTCTCCAACTACCTCTTCACTTCCTTCATATTGGTGAGCAGTATCAAGAGTATTTCCCCCAGCTTCTAAATAAGCATCGAGCATTCCACATGCATGCTCTAATCTGTCTGGGTAAAGATGAGCAGTCCCCATAATTAGGTTCGTACATTGTTTTTCTATTCTCTTTTTTCCAGTTGGTTGATGAATTTGTACTAGTTGCAACAGAAAACCTCCTTCTAGAGAGACAATCTATAATGTTACTTGCACTTCTTTCCCCCCCTGCTATATTAATAGAATAAATATTCATTTTTAGAAAATGCTCTTGCACGACCATTAAACCGGTTTAATGATCTTCAAAAAAAGAGAGTTGCAAAGACCTATATTATGAATATGCTAAAAACATTATACCTTTAAGAAACAGTGTATTTCAATAATATTTTTTGAATATTTCAATTTTTCAAGTGGCAGAACCTCTAGATTGTTAACAACAAGGATTATTTATTCGATTTATTTTTTTATGGCTTCACATAGGCCTTTTCCATAAGGTACCATGCATCGTTTGTTTAGAAACTTCTACAATTCTTTCCGATGTAATAAATGGCCTCTTTGGCAACATGTTTTCACCTAAGAAGAAAGCTTTCGCAACCCCTCTTACTGTCACTGAATGTGCCTCGCCGTTATCAATAAAAGTTGCTCGTATTTCTTCAATATCCTCAATTACTGTGTGTTGAGGAAGTTTAACCGTAGTGGAAAAAGGACCGTCTTCACCGGCATATGCCAATTCATGATTATAAAATACAGAACTATACCAATGCTGGTCATTCATAAGTTTGACTTGAATATCTACTTTGCCTAGATTTCCACTTTCACCAGCCGTAAATTTACTTGTTTGGATATAAATGTAGTAGAGAGGATCTCCTAACTTTTCTTTTTTGGGTTCGTGTAGTACTTCAATCAGTTTTTGACGTTTTATTTCTTTTGTTGCAATGACATATGTCCAAGGGTTGCCATTCATAACAGATTCTCTATTTTCATCGCGCTTAAGACATTGGATTGGTTTTAATAAATAACGGTAATCAGATGTGACTTCATCAGAAAAATTCCCGTTTTTTGTTGCAGTTTGCAAAACAGGATGGTCTCCGAGACCTCTATTACCTTTAAATTCTTTTACAACATGATCCGCCCCTTGAAACACTTCTCCATTCTCTTCGTCAGAAATCCTCTCTCCAAAACCGTTAACTCTTACTTTGTACGTCCACTCAATATCTGTAGTTCGACCCCATTTTGACAGTAAAGCATTAGCTTCTGTTCCATCATCTTCATGGCTGAAAATTGTATGGTATTCAAGAGTCATAGAACCGTCCTCTTGTTTATCACAATAGTAGAATGATGTAAGAGGTGTATCGGTATATACACTTTCATATGGTGAATCAATGTCACGACCATAAATTAAAGGAGCATTCTGATAAAAAACAATATCCGGGTCTGACTCTTTTACTTGCCTAATTTCTACTTTATGAACTTCTGCAGAGGAAATCTGAGGTGAAGACCGAACGTTTTGAAATACAAAAGTCAGCTCATGGTTACCTCGAGGTAAGCTGCCTAGTAATCTCTCATAAGTAAAGACTTCTTCCCCGTAAAAGAGGATTAAATCTTGGTTATACTCTCCATTCACAAACAATCTAACTAATGCAGACTCTCTATCTTTAGCTCCCCAATCCCCTCCAGGTACTCTGCTAACAAAATCAATGACCGTTTCTCCCTTCTCCTCTATAGTAAAGGTTACAGTTAAACTCTGTACTTCATTCAATTGGAGTGGAGAATCCGAATATGAAAAAGAAGTAATATAGTTTTCCATGATAGTACCCCTCCTAAGTAACTTTCCGTTTCGGGTGACAACGTCTTCACTTAATCGCTATCATTCAACCTTGCTTTCCTGATAAAAAATCAATACAGCAGCCCCCAACCATGTATCGACTTGCAACCTAGAAAGTATAATTTCTGTCTTTCCTCCTCCAGGACTTATTGAATGTTCGTCTACATAATTACGAACAACGTTTATGGAAACCCAACATTTGAACCCATCTCCTTATATGATGACCTTTTCAGGTTGAAGAATCTTTATTAACGACATACATCACATGCCAATACACAAATATATCATCAACTATATTCTTTATGATAGAATGCGGACACTTCTTTTTTCGAAGGGACTCACCTTATCCTTTAGATCCTGTTAATGCAATACCTTGAATGAAGTATTTCTGTAAGAACATAAACACAACGATCATCGGAGCAGTCGCCATGAGGGCGCCAGCCATTAGTAGTGGATATTGAGTATTATATTGTCCCTGGAAGGAAGCAATTCCGATGGATAAGACTCTCATGTCATCCGAGTTTGTTACAATTAATGGCCACATAAAATCATTCCAAGTTGAGATAATAGCAAAGATCGCTAAAGCAATCATTGCTGGTTTTGAAAGAGGCAAAATGATTCTCCAATAGATGCCAAAGAAAGAGCATCCATCAATTTTTGCTGCTTCATCCAGCTCCCGCGGAATAGACATGAAGAACTGACGAAGAAGAAATACCCCAAATGCACTAAAAATCCCAGGAGTAATTAATGCATAAAATGTATCTATCCAGCCAAACTCTCTCATAACAACAAAACTAGGAATCATCACAATTTGCGATGGTACCATTAAAACTGAAAGAATCAACACAAATAAGACATTCTTTCCTTTAAAATTCATTCTAGCAAAAGCAAATGCTGTCAAAGAACAAAAAAAGAGCTGACCAATTGTTCTTCCCATTGTCATTAAAATTGTATTCCAGTAGTAAGTTAAAAAGTTTACCTTCTCAAATACCTCTGAAAAGTTACTAAACTGAAAACTTTTTGGAATAATTGTTGGTGGAACTTGCATCGACTCTGAATATGTTTTCAACGAAGTAGATATCATCCAGAAAAAAGGGATGATCATAATAAAAGCGCCAACAATCAATATGACATGAATAAGCAGATTTTTATAATTTATCTTTGCTTTCAAACGATTTCCTCCCATTAATAATGCACCCACTTTTTCTGGAAATATAATTGAATGATTGTTAGAAATAAAATAATAATGAACAACATAAACGCCTGTGCTGATGCATATCCCATATTAAAATATCTAAATCCATGTTCCCACATGCTATATACAATCGTCCGTGTTGGGTATAACAATCCAACATTTTCACCCATCATCATATATACAAGGTCAAATACTTGCAGTGAGTTAATCATCGAAATTACAAGGACAAAAAATAAGCTAGGAGATAATAAAGGTAATGTTATGTAAAAGAACTTTTTAATGTCATTAGCTCCATCAATGACCGCAGCTTCATAATATGATTGTGGTATTCCTTGTAAGCCTGCTAACAAAATGACTGTACTATTCCCTACAGTCATCCAGACACTTGCAATAACAATAGAGACTAAAGCCAACCTTTCATCAAAAAGCCATGCTGGCTGTGGTAAATTTAATAAACTTAACGAGAAGTTTAATAATCCGTATTCTGAGTTATATAACCATCTCCAAACCATCCCTACAGCCACTGGCATTGTAATGACTGGAATAAAGTATAGCGTTCGGTAAATGACCATTCCTTTTATTTTTTGATTTAATAACGTTGCAATTAAAGTTGCAATAACGATCGAAGTAGGAACAGATAAAATCGTAAAAACAAATGTATTTAACATTGCCCGAAGAAACGTTTGATCTTGGAAAAGGTTAATAAAATTAGTTATCCCACTAAAATCAGGAGCAGATAACCCATCCCATGTTGTAAAGGATAGATAAAAAGACGCTACAGCAGGTATAAGAAAAAATATACCTAACCCTAACAAAAATGGTGATATAAACAAATAAGCCAGAAGTGATTCCTTTGAGAATGTCTTCTTTTTTAGGATGACTGTTTTTTTATTAGATTCCGTTACTGTCTGATAGTTTCCCAATCTTCCCACTCCTTTTTATAAAGAATAGGCAGAGCACTCTGCCTATTCTTTATAATCCTTCCATTATTCATTCGCTAATACTTCATTCATATGAACTGCCATTTTTTGTACAGCTTCTTCAAGAGTTTGCCTCCCTAAGAACGCGTCCTGTAACTCCTTAATCTCAACATCCTGCCACTCAGCTGAATTTTTGGAGTTAGGTGATGGTACTCCAAATTCTATGCTGTCGATAAAGACTTGAAGATCTACTGATGGGATAGATTCTAACCACTCACCTTCTGTTCCTTCATAGGCAGGTATACTGAAACCTGACTCTGCAATGTTCTTATTTGCTGTTTTGTTCGTTAACGTTTTAACTAATTCCCAAGCTAATTCAGCTTCTTCAGTATTTTCGTTAATTACCCAGCTAAGCCCATGAACAATCGATGCGCGTTCCTCACCTGCAGGCAATGGAGCTACTCCTAAGTCTTCACCGAGCATTTCATATGCTGCAGGCACATTAACAGAGATAAGTGGAATCATGGCAGCTCTTTCAGATCCAAAAATTTGCTCTGGTTCTGTTTCCATTTGCTGTTGGGCTGTCGGTGAGATTCCTTGATCAATTAAATTCTCCATCCATTTAAATGCTTCCAGAGCTTCAGGGAGGTCAAATCCAGATTTTGTCTTATCTTCATTGATGACATATCCCCCTGCTTGATGAATCAAGTTATAATAACCTTCTTGACGTTTCACTTGTGCAACATATCCATAGACGCCATCTTCCTCTGAAGTTAGTTGAGCACCTACTTCTTCAACCGTATCCCATGTCCAAGTTTCATCAGGATAATCTACCCCCTTCTCATCAAACATTCTTTTGTTATAAAACAAGGCAATTGAGTCTAAAAAATGAGGCATTCCATGTAAATTCCCCTCATAACTGTAGAGCTCTAGTAAGGATTCAGGATAAACACTTGTATCGAAGTTCTCCTCTTCGATAAATGGCTCTAAGTTTTTAATAAATCCGCTTGATGTGTATTGATAAAAGTTTGCTCCATTAATCCAGAATACGTCTGGTCCACTACCACCAGCCAAACTCGTTCTTGTTCTTGTCCAGTAATCTGACCATGGAGTATACGTAACATTTACTTCAACATTAGGATTCGCCTCTTCAAACTCTTCAATAGATAAATCGATTACATCACTTACTTCTTCATCCCAAAGTGCTAAATTTAAGGTTTTTGTAGTACTATTGCCCTCTGTCTCTGCATCTCCACCACAGGCTGCTATTAATAGAATGAACAGAATGAACACACCAAATGCCTTCCTTGTATACGGTTTCATATATTCCCCCCCTATTAAATAAAACGCATTTCATTTATTACATGTATAAATCTGATTGGTTGAGCTTTCGGAATTTCTCCTTATAAATTTCTTCTTCTTTCTCTACCATTTGCTTTAATCTTTCAAGGTACTTTTCACCAAATGAAGTAAAAGAAAGACTTTGACTCTTATGAGCATCAGCTGCTTCTTTTTTTATGTGAAAGGTTTCTTTCACATCCACTGTATAGTTAGGCTCGTCAGTGTGAAATAAGTATGTTTCTGACACATCATGCGGTTCTAACCCTTCCATTTTATGCTCGGGGTAATACCATACACCATCAGCTAAATATGCTGCTTCAACTGCGATGAACCCAATTGTACGGTGGTCTGAATGAGGGTCCCATCTTTTCCATGGGTCGAAGCTTATAACGATATCCGGCTTTACTTTGCGAACTACTTTAAATACTTTTTCTTTTACAGATGACATATTTTGTTCTAGTGTCCCATCTTCAAACCCTAACCAAATTACACGATTAATTCCAAGCACTTCAGCTGCATCTTTCATTTCCTTTTTCCTCATGTTCGTAATCTCAGAAGGTTTAACATTCACATCATGTGTTCCTTTATCCCCATTTGTTGCGACGACTTGAATGACTTGATTGTTTCCTTGACTTAACTTCGCAATGGTCCCGCCACATGCCGTTTCATCATCTGGATGGGCTACAATAACTAGGACAGTTTTATTTTTCATCAAATAAACTCCTCCTTTTTATTCTTACTTAACGAGATATTTTTCTTGTGATGATATTTTGAAATCTTTCTGAATTGTCCGGGGCTAATCCCAATAAGTTTCTTGAATGTCCAGTGAAAATGAGTAACATTGTTATAGCCAATGTCTGATGCAATTTCCGTTACACTTAGTGAAGTATTTCGAAGCATTTCTCGGGCAGTTCGGACTCTTTTAGAAGTAATAAATTCAATGAGGGAAAAACCTAGTGCTTTTTTAAATTCACGACTTAAGTATGATGGATTTACGTTGAGGCTTTTAGCTACCTCTTCTAAATTAATATCTTCTTTATAATGACTATCAATATATTCAAGCATATTCTTGACAACTTTTTTCATCGGAAGCATTTGGTGACTTTTAATTAAGTTAATCTGTTGCTCATTTTTATACGCTCTGTTTAGTTCAATTAAAAGCCACTGCAATATAAGTGAGGCCATATAATTTGATCGGTTGTCTCCATTATCAGTTTCCTCAAACATTTGATCGAAGAGAAACATTATTTTCTTATGAAGAGTCGCATTCACCTTCAATTGATGGGAGAAGTCTGCTGGTCTGTCAAAGAACAAATTTAATAGTTCTTCGCATTCATCATTATTTGTTTTTGTAAAAAGGTTTGGGTCAAACATGATAATGATTGCTTTAAAAGACTGTCCGTCAATTAATTGACTTTTGTGCAGTTCATAATTTCCTAATATAAATAAATCGCCTGTTTTAAACGTGTAGCTCTTATCTTCAATGAAATATGACCCTACACCATCTAAAACATAAAAAATTTCTAAGTACTCATGCCATTCAAATGGCATTTTCCAGTCCCCTTCATTTTCATCAATAAATATTCTAAAACGAAAGGGCTCTACAAATGTTTGAAGAGATTTAGGCAATTGTTCATTCATACCATCCCTCCTTAACATATCGAATGAAAAGTATTTTTAATTTTTATAATATACAGTAAATTCTAGCGATAGTTCCAAAGTAAGTCTAATGAAATTTTGATAATAAATTTAGATATTTTGACTATTATTTTCTATTTTTTCACATCTATCTCTATGATCATGTTATTTACAATCTCAGCTTTTGTAGGAGCACCTGTATAACCGCCAACCGATGTAACACATGCTCCACCACAGTAATTTCCGATCTTCAGGCATTCAAGTGTTGATTTATTGTTTAACCAGCCGTATAAGTAGCCAGCAATAAAACAGTCTCCCGCTCCCGTTGCATCTACAACCTTCTGATATCCCGTTTTACTCTCATATACTTTCCCTTTATAATGAGCAATTGCTCCAGCTTCACCTAGTTTTATAACAATGTTAGGAACGAGTTCAGCTAAGGCATACAATGCTTCATATTTATCTTTTTTGCCTGTAATTAAACTGGCCTCAGATAAGTTAGGAAGAAAAATATCTGATAAGGCTATTTGCTCTTTTATTTGATCTGAAGTCAGCCATTCTGGGTCCCACCCTGTATCGAGACTAATTAGTTTTCCTCTTTGTTTAGCTTCTAGTAACATTTCAGTATGACCTGGCTCAGAACTTGCATAAAAGTGAAAGAGTTTTGCTGTACTTTCATGAATGACTTTTTCAAGGTGCTGATGATAATCACTAACCTCTACCTTTTCACCATATGAAACAAATGCTCGATCGTTTTGATAATTCATCGCAACAGATATTTGCGGCAATGTTTTATCGACTTTATAAATAAGGTTCGTACATATCTCTTCTGCTTTTAATTTAGAGTATATAATGTCTCCCCAAATATCATTTCCGATTGGAGTGACAATCCCAACATTTACACCTAACCGGGATAGTGCTGCTGGAGAGTTAATTGCTCCTCCTGCAGTTACATCCATCCCCTTTGTCCACACCTCTTCTCCTAATTTTGGAAACGATGGTAGACCATGGAAAATAATGTCACAACAAACGGTCCCTACAACCACTACATCATGATTAGACATTTGCCTTCTCTCCTAAATCATCAAATTGAGGTAAATATTCTTTATGCTGGATCAAATAATCATTCACCACATTACGTGCAATAGTATAAGAATTTACTAAAGGATGAATGGTCAATGCAATAATTGCTTTTTCTACATTACCTTCAATTGCAGCTTCAATTGTTAACCGTTCATATTGTTTAATCGTAACAAGTAATCCCTTTACAGAAGAAGGAACTTCCCCAACAGCTAAAGGTTTTGGCCCATTATTGTCTAATAGACATGTGACCTCTATGATATCTTCAGCTTTCAACTCTGGAATTACACCGTTATTCATAACATTTAATATTAATTCTTTCTTTTTATTATTTACAATTGATGATAATATCGACATCGCCAGCCCTTCATAGCCTTCAGACTCCATGTCACCTAATGTTTTATTTTCCTTACCACCCGTTTCTGCAGTCATATACGTACTATTTCTTTCATTCATAACTTGTTTATAAATACAAAGTGACTTTTTTATATCTCCTTTATTTTCTATCAGTTGCTCAAGTAATGCCCGGTTTAACTCGGCAATTTGTTCCCCTCGAGTGTTTGTGCTATCGCTCATATTTAACACAGCTTGATTTTGATAATAGTAATAAAATAAGTACTCGTTTGGCAGAAGGTTCAATGAACTTATTAATTGATTAGAAAAACACTTCATATGTGGATACACTTCAATAAAATCCTCATAGTTGTTTATGATAAACTCCATTTGATTTGTCCCATTTACAAGTACTTTGTTAACCCAGCCTAAGTGGTTTAGCCCAAAATAATTAATATACACATCTTCTTCTTTTTGATTTAAATATTGGGCAATGCCTATTTTCATAGACGAAGGTGCATCACATATTCCAATCACCTTCAACTTCGTATACATTTGTAAGGCCTCCGTAATTAACCCTGACGGATTTGTGAAGTTAATGACCCATGCTCCTGGTGCTTCATCTTCTATGACTTCAGCAATCTCTAGCATGGCCGGAATCGTTCGCAAAGCCATTGAGAATCCTCCAGCTCCTGTCGTTTCTTGACCAATCACACCATGCTTTAACGCGACTCTTTCATCTATAACCCGCCCTTCTTCTCCTCCAGAACGGATTGCGGTATAAATAAAATCTGCACCCTGTACAGCTTCTCTTAAATCTGTTGTAAGTTTCACTTGAAATGGATTTTTTTCATTTGAAACTATATGTTTTACTAGTTCACCTATAATCGACAGTTTCTCTGCATTAGAATCATAAAGAACTAACTGATCGATGTATGTTTCATCCTGCCAACGAATTAAGCCTTCAACCATAAGTGGAACTCGAACACCTGCTCCTCCAATAAGTGTCAACTTCATACAACCACTCCTCTCAAACAAAAATCTAAAGATACATTGATCTTATATCATTCACTGCAAATAAACTAAGGATGTTTTTCACAAATGTTTAGAATTTTTGACTTCAGTATTTTATTAATTCATTATTTAATCGTGTAGGTACTTCCTTAATCGGTAATTCTAGTTTAAAGCAGAGTGACGAGTTAGTTTTAGACACGCATATCCATGATTTTGACTTTAAAAGGTGGTGTTTTCGAGAAGTAGAGGGTAAGCAAGGAGTTTATTAGAAGAAATAACAGAGAAATAAACTATGCGATAGTTATCATAACTATCTCAAAGGAATCATAAATGAAGAAGGTGACTCATTGTGTCTGACCATTTTTTTGAGTCACCTTCTCCGCTTTAATTACTTCACGTCGAACCTCTAATAATTAACTCCGGAGAATATAACAGTTGTTCACTTTTATTTTTAGGATGCTTAATTTCCTCCAGAAGCAGATCGACGATTTTTTTCCCCATTTCCTCAATTGGCTGAGCAACCGTCGTTAACGGAGGGACTGTCGTTCGCGATAAAATTGTATTATCGAAACTGATAATTGCTAAGTCAGATGGAATATTCAAACCTTTCTCCTGTGCAATTTGGAAAGCTCCGATCGCGAGTAAGTCATTGACCGCGAAGATGGCACTAGGCTTATCTTTTTTGGTTATTAGCTCTTCTGCACATTTACGTCCGTTACTTACTGATGCATCTGTCAAAATGATATTTTCCTCATCTACACTCAAGTCATAATCTTGAAAAGCATCTTTGTAACCATAAATTCGTAAATTACTGCTTCGGACATTTTCTCCAATTAATCCAATGTTCTTATGCCCTAAAGAAAGCAAATGAGATGTTGCGAGATAACCGCCTTTATAATCGTCTATCGATACCCCATGAACTGAAAACGAAGGGTTATAATAAGCAATCATGGCAAGTGGAATTTTGCCTTCAACTAACCGATTTAGTAGATCCTTATTACGAAAACCAGAAGATAATATAAAGCCATCAACTTGCTTCCTTAAAAGTAGCTCAATGTATTTGCTTTCTTTATCTTTGCTGTAATCCGTGCTGCACATAATGACACTTAACCCTAGTTTATGAGCTCTGTCCTCAATATGCCTTGCAATCTCTGCAAAAAAAGGGTTAGAAATATCAGGAAGGAGAAGTCCGATTGTATCAGTCTTTTTCCCTGTTAACGCTGAAGCAACTAAGCTTGGATAATAATTTAGTTCCTCCATTGCCTTTAAAACACGTTTTCTTGTATCTTCACCGATTCTTCCTGTATTGTTAATAACTTTAGAAACTGTTGCAATCGATACGTTAGCTTTTTCTGCTACTTGGTAAATTGTCACTTTCATATTTGTCCACTTCCTGAAATGATATTATTTCAAGTATACATGATCTAATAACGATAAAACAAAGCCTAGCAACCACTCGCTATAAGGAAACTTTAGCTCTATCTAATTACATCACACTATGACCAAAACCACTACGTCCTTCATGTAAATTACTGCTGCTATATTCCCGTATGATCTTTAATATATTTTCTTGCAAGTAATGCATATTCAAAAGGATTTGCCTTTTTCGGGTCCTGTTCAGCTTCAACTACCATCCAGCCTTTATAATCAAGCTTTGCTAATGTATCAAAAATCGGCTTATAATCAATTTGCCCATCTCCTGGTACAGTAAAGGTCCCCTCTTTTACTGCAGTCAAGAAACTCCAATTTTCCCTTTCCACTCTTTCTGCTACATCAGCTCTTACATCTTTTAAATGAATATGCTTAATCCGAGAAAAGTGTTTTTTTAAAACAATTAAAGGGTCTTCACCAGAAAAAACAAGGTGACCTGTATCATATAATAAGGACACTAGTTTAGAATCTGTCATCTCCATTAAGCGGTCAATTTCCTCAGACGTTTGTACGCCAGTTCCCATATGGTGATGGTAAACAAGGGACATCCCTTTTTCATTCGCTAATTCACCTAACATATTTAATCCGTCAGCTACTTTCTGCCATTCTTCTTCAGTAAAAAGAGGTTTTTCAAGAAATAACGGTCTATTCATCTTTCCTTGAATACTATTACCTTGTTCTGAGATGACGATGACCTTCGCATCCATTTCATCCAGAAAGTCCCGGTGCTTCATAAATCCATCAACAGTTTCTTGAAGCGGAGCTGAAGTTAAATGCGCACTAAACCATGCACTAGCAATTTCTAAGCCTCGTAAAGAAAGTGCCTTTTTTAGCTCCTCAGTATCACGAGGATATTTGTTGCCAACCTCTGTTCCAGTAAATCCAGCTAATGCCATTTCACTAATACATTGCTCAAATGTATTCTCTCCTCCCAATTCTGGCATATCATCATTCGTCCAGCCGATTGGCGCGATTCCTATTTTGACTTCTCTTGGATTAAACATAGCTTCTCACCTCTTCACTGTACATTAATATTTTCGTGCCTTCTTTAATTCTTCCAATCTATCATGATGAGCTTGAACAATTGATTCTTTTTGTGAGGTTTCAGCTACCCCGACATTCCACCAAGAATCATAGCCATTTGTCATTGTTTTCGGAAGAACCTTGATATCTATTAAGGTAGAAACATCTTGCTTTTTAGCATCTTCCAATGCAAACAATAAGTCATCAATAGTCTTAACTGAGTATGTTTTCACCCCATATCCAGCTGCACTCTGAGCGAAGTCAATGGAAATAATCTCACCTTCCAAAGCATTCGATTCTTTATTCCGCTTCCTGAATTCCGTTGCGAAACTTCCCATTCCGTTTGACATCTGTAAATTATTAATACACCCGAACCCAGCATTATCTAATAGTAATATATTAATTTTTTTGTCTTCTTGGAGGCTTGTAACTAGCTCTGAATGAAGCATCATGTAACTACCATCACCTACTAGTGCATAAACCTCTTGATCAGGCTGTGCCATCTTTACACCAAGGGCTCCAGATATTTCATAACCCATACAAGAATAACCGTACTCCATATGGTAGGTGTTCGGCTTACGGTTTACCCACATTCGTTGCAAGTCACCAGGTAAACTTCCTGATGCACCTACAATGATTGCATCCTCATCAATGTGTTTGTTAATATGTCCGAGCACTTCTGTTTGTGTCAATGTAGAGTTTAAAGCTTCAGTATATTCAGAAAGTATTTCATCTAAATGTCCGCTAACTTCTGGATTGAAGTCCTTCTTGTCGAAAGAAACTTCATACAGACGGTTCAGTTCTGTTTCCCAATCCACTTTTGCTTTTTTAATTTCTCCTTCATATGACGATTGATAGCCATGCTCTTCTAAAAGCTGGTCTATTGCAATTAATGATTCACGTGCATCAGCAACAACCTTTACAGCATCTAGTTTCCCTGCATGGAATTCAGAAACATTAAGCATTAAATAATCAACATGTTCATTTTGGAAAAGTTGTTTTGAAGCAGTTGTAAAGTCTGTTAAGCGAGTACCGATACCAATAACTAAATCCGTATCTTTTGCTAACCTGTTAGCCGCGAGATTTCCGGTAACACCCACACCTCCTACGTTCATTGGATCTGAACTTTCAACAGCACTCTTGCCTGCCTGCGTTTCACCAAATGGAATGTTATATTTATTTGCGAAGTTCTTTAACGCTTCCCCAGCTTCAGAGTACCGCACACCACCGCCGCAAATAATAAATGGCTTCTTTTTACTTGTAATTAATGAGAGGGCATCACCTAATTCAAGGGCTGTCGGTATTCTTCTGTCGATCCGGTGTACTCTTTTTTGGAAGAAGTACTCTGGAAAATCGTATGCTTCTCCTTGCACATCTTGCGGCAGGGAAATTGTGACAGCTCCAGTATCCCCTTGGTTCGTCAGTACTCTCATGGCATTGATCAGCGCTGACATAACCTGTTCTGGACGATTGACTCGGTCCCAGTACTTACTCACCGGCCGAAGAGCATCATTAGTAGATAAAGTTGAATCATGTGTTTGTTCAATTTGCTGTAAGACTGGATCTGGCTGTCTACTTGCAAAGGTATCCCCTGGAAGAAGCAATACAGGAATGTTATTCGCTGTAGCTGTTGCGGCTGCTGTTACCATGTTCGCTGAGCCAGGTCCAACTGATGACGTACAAGCAATCAATTGCTTGCGATGTTTTTGTTTTGCATAAGCGATTGCTGCATGAGCCATCCCTTGCTCATTTCGCCCTTGATATACTTCTAAGTCTCCACAGTCCTCTTCTAATGCTTGACCTAAGCCGACGACATTTCCGTGACCAAAAATCGTAAAAATCCCTTTAAATGCTTTATGTTGTTGTCCCTCAACTTCAAGATATTGTTCATTCAAAAACTTTACTATAGCTTGAGCTGTCGTCAAACGCATCCTCTATCACCTCGTCTTCGAATAGTTATATACTTAGAGGAAGCCGGATAGATTGACCTACCCGACTTGCAGTTTTTATGTCCAACGCGATGTTAACATCTTCTTGCGAGTATAGAATTCTACACCGTCATTTCCATTCGCATGTAAATCACCGTAGAAAGAATCTTTCCAGCCTGAGAATGGGAAAAATGCCATAGGAGCTGGAACTCCAATATTTACGCCGAGCATTCCTGCATCAATTTTTTCACGGAACTGACGAACTTGACCACCGTTAGTTGTAAAAATACAAGCGCCGTTTGCAAATCGAGATTGATTTGAAAGTTCGATCGCTTCAGATAAGCTTTTTACTCTTGATACAGATAGAACAGGTGCAAAAATTTCATCCTGCCAGATTTTCATTTCATTCGTTACTCCATCAAAAATTGTAGGTCCGACGAAGTATCCTTTGTCTTGTGCTCCGACATCATTTCGTCCATCACGGACAAGTCGCGCTCCTTCCTTTTCCCCTGTCTCAATGTACTGTAGTGTACGTTTTTTATGATCTTCACGAATGACAGGACCTAAAAACACATCATCTTCTAATCCATTACCAATCGTAATTTCATTTGATTTTTTCACTAATAAATCAATGAATTCATCAGCTACTCCTTCTTCAACAGCAACGACTGCACATGCCATGCATCGCTCTCCAGCTGAGCCAAACGCAGCGGTTAAAATTTGTGTCGCTGCATTTTCCAAATCAGCGTCATTTAAAACGATCGAGTGGTTTTTCGCCCCGGCAAGTGCTTGAACACGTTTTAAGTTTTCCGTTCCTTTTTTGTACACATATTCAGCTACTGGTTGGGAACCGACAAAGGATACAGCTTTAATTTTTTTATTCTCTAAAATACCATTTACAACATCACGAGCTCCATGGACAATATTAAGCACGCCATCTGGAAGACCTGCTTCTGCAAATAGTTCTGCTAGTCGGTTTGCAAGTAATGGTGTTCGTTCAGAAGGCTTTAATACAAAAGTATTTCCAACTGCAATCGCTAACGGGAACATCCAGCACGGTACCATCATTGGAAAGTTAAAAGGCGTAATGCCCCCAACAACACCAATAGGATAACGATACATGCCAGACTCAAGACCATTTGATATGTCTGGAAGCTGTTTTCCCATCATCAAGCTTGGTGCTCCAGCAGCAAATTCAACACATTCAATTCCCCGTTGAACTTCTCCCTGTGCTTCTTTTAGGCTTTTTCCGTTTTCTGTTGTAATAATTTTAGCAAGCTCATCCCAATGTTCTACGAGAAGTTGCTGATATTTAAATAGAATTCTTGCCCGTTTGGGGACAGGAACCTCATTCCATGATTCAAATGCTTTTTCAGCAACCTCTGCTGCATGGTCTAACTCTTCAAACGTAGAAAGGGGAACATAGGCAATCACTTCTCCTGTAGCTGGATTGTACACTTCTTCTGTTTTGCACGTTGATTCAACCCACTGTCCACCGATATAGTTTTTTAATTGTTGAACTGACGCAACCCCCATAATAATGCCTCCTAAAATAATTATTGATTAAGTGATCCTGAGAAACGTTCGCTTAAAGATGCACTTTTTCTGCTGTTTTCATAAACTCATTGATTTCATCTACTGTCGGCATCGCATCTGAGCAGCTATGTTTGGAAATAACAATAGATGCAGATGCACTTCCAAATTCCATTGCTCTAGGAATGTCCCAGCCTTGCAATAATCCGTATATAAAAGCAGATGCATACGAGTCTCCAGCACCAAACGTTTTTAGCACTTTTGATTTAAAAATGCCGCCACGGTGCGAGAGTCCATCTGCTGTGTAGGCGATGGATCCTTCTGATCCATGTTTAATAACAACGATTTTTGCATTATAATCAAACCATCTTTGGGCTGTTTTCTGATCATCAGACTCATAATCTTTTATAAACTGCTCCATCAAATCGAATTCCTCTCGTGTTCCAATAATGACATCGCACTTTTCAGCAGCCAAACTATAATAAACCGCTGTTTCATTTGAAGAATTCCATGTATACGGACGATAATCTACATCAAAAATCACTGTGACATGATGTTTTCGTGCATACTCAAGTGCAAGAAAAACAGCCTCTCTTGACGGACTCGCAGCAAGTGCTGTGCCTGATACGAGTAATACTTTTGCCTGCTTAATGTAATCTTCTGATACATCATCGGTTGATAATGTAAGATCGGCTACATTGTCCCGGTACATGAGAATGCTGCAATCTTCTGGACTAAGAATCTCTGTAAATGCTAAGCCCGTTACGGCTCCTGTTTGGTCAACAGACACATTGGATGTGTCGATCTCATTCTCGTTCAAATAATTCGTAATAAATCGCCCCATTTGATCGTTTGAAACTTTACCAATAAATCCAGCGTTAAGTCCGAGGCGACTCGATCCGATCGTAATATTCGCAGGAGAACCACCTACATATTTCGTAAATGTTTTCGTCTCCTCCATTGGACGATGTATTTCGTTTGCATTTAAGTCAACACATAATCGGCCAATTCCAATAATATCGATAGGCCTGTTTTGCACGAAACTCAATCCATTCATCATTATTAGCACTCCTTTACTTCAGCTTGTGGACTTTAAACAAACTTGTTTAATTCCTTTTTCACCCTTAGTTTACTGCTTTATTTCGTTTCCATCACATTTTCAAAAAGCCATTCATGATCAGGGTCATTGTTGAATTTCCACTTTCTTATCGGACCTGCCATTACGTTTAAGTAGTATGATTCATACCCAGGAACAGCTGATACGGGGTGATATCCTTCAGGAACTAAAACGACATTTTTGTTTTCTACAGCGAGTGTTTCATTTAACGTTCTGTCATCGTTGTACACTCGCTGAAAAACAAAGCCCTGTTCTGGATTAATCTGGTGATAATACGTTTCTTCTAAATAAGTTTCATGCGGAAAATTATCTTTATCGTGTTTATGCGGCGGATAGCTAGACGTATTTCCATCCGGTGTATATACTTCCACAACTAGTAAAGAATCAGCTGGTTCATCTTCTGGAAGAATATTATGAATTTTTCGAGCCATTTTGCCGTATCCGCGGTCAGCTGTTCCAACATCTTGTGGCTTAATTAAGCGCGCTTCGAACGTTCCTTTACCAGGGGATGCACAAATAGCCAACTCTAAATCAGTTAACGCGGTTACTTCATATTGGTCATCATTTGGGACATAGACAGAAAATGGAGGAATTTTTTCAAAAACGCTCATTCTCTCCCCAATCTGATTAAACTGTTCCTTTGAAGTATGCACATTGGCTTTACCAGTTAAAAATACGAGACAAACCTCATTGCCTTCGGTTTGTTTATTAAGCTTCTCTCCCTGTTTTAACGAATACACTTCAAATCCAACATAATCCCAGCCAGCTAATTCCGGGGTAACAGATAAAATTTTTCCATCTTTTTCTGGGGATGAAGGCTTTACAATTAATTCGGACATGTTTGAATTCCTCCTGTTTTTATTAAATACCTTTATTAATAACTAACTGAACATTAACAACCAGTGCTCAACTGACATTAATCAAATAGCTTTAAAAAGTTTATCCTCAATTTCAATGATTTTCACAGAGCGATTTTCTCGCAAAGAAAGGTTTGCTGCATGTGCTAAAAGCTCAGCTTGGAATCCGTCCTCACCACTGCATCGAACTGGCTGGCCAGTCAAAACCGCTTCAACAAAGGAATGAAGTTCTTCTATAAATGCACCATGATAACGATCGAGAAAGAAATACTTTGGCTTATCAATGACAATTGATTGATTTGTACTAATTTCTACATTTGTTAACCGTTCATTGTTTGCACTGGCAGCACCTTGACTCCCAAATACTTCTATTCGCTGGTCATATCCGTATTCTGCTTTTCTGCTATTATCAATAACCCCGAGAGAACCATCCTCAAAAGTTAACGTGATAATTGCAGTATCAATATCATCACATTCGCCAATTTCCGGATTTACTAAATTAGCACCTTTTACGAATACCTCTGTTACTTTCGACCCTGATAAATACCTCATCATATCGAAGTCATGGATAGTCATGTCGATAAACAATCCACCTGAACGTTCAATGTAAGATTTTGGTGGTGGCTCTGGGTCTCTAGAAGTAACTTTTAAGATATGTGGTTCCCCAATAACCCCTGCATCAACCGTTTCATAGACTTTCCGAAAATGTTTATCAAATCGTCGGTTAAATCCGATTTGAAATTTCACGTCTGCTTCAGCTACAGCTTGCAGTGCTTTCTTTGTTTCTTCAATATTGAAGCTGATTGGTTTTTCGCAGAAAATATGTTTCCCTGCAGCAGCTGCCTCAATAATGATTTGGACGTGTGAATCGGTAGAAGTACAAATTAAAACTGCATCAATTTCTTTATTCTCAAGAACTTTTGTGTAATCAGTCGTTACATAATTCACTGCTTTTTCTAGATTGGATCCTTTAATGTGCTCAAGGTTCACATCTGAAACAGCAATGAGGCTCGCTGTATTCATTTGCAAAATGTTATTTGCGTGCAATTGACCAATTCGCCCTGCTCCTATAATTGCAAGATTTAACTTTTTCAATAACAACAACCCCTCCATGTCTTTAATGCCACTATTTTTCCTTCTTTTCTATTTAGGGGTAAGCGCTTTATCAAAGTTTACTCTTACCCTCTTTTTTTCCGTGTTATTAATCTTTCTTTTTCATTAAATCGCTATTTTTTGATGTAGATTTTTTTTTTTACTGAAAATTAAAGTCATTTTTTGAAGCCGCGGTATGATTTTTGAAAGGTGAAAATACTATTTCATTAATAGTTGATGAAAGAATAGCTTTCCTCCCCTTTTAATGCCTACTTTCTGATGAAACAATATTTTTCCATCGACTCAAACATCCATTATTTCATTTTCATGAATAGGTCTCGTTCACTATATAAGTCAGAAATCACCTTTGCAATTGCGTGGTTTTCATGGTGAAAAGTAACTTCTGATGCCACCTCTTTTAAGTCAGGATGAGCATTTTCTACAGCAATTCCTTTATCCGCTGTTTTTACCATCGTATAATCATTGAGATTATCTCCAATACAAATCGTTTCAATCGATGGACGGTTCAATAGTTTCTTTAGTTCCATAACAGCTTTACCTTTCGAAACGCCATTCGGTAAAATTTCTAGATAATTGCTCTCAGAATAAACGAGTGAAAATGCAAACGGACTTTCTTTGACAAATTTTTCATATTGTTCGAGCTTTGACCTTTCTGCAATGATTAAGGTTTTGTTTATGGGTGCGTTATAAACATCATTTCGTACCTTCACATGGACAGAATCCTTCTTTTCATAACCTTCTGTTACCGAATTTTTTTCATGTGTGTAAATGTCGCCATTTTGATAAAATAGCAAACTCACTTGATCATCTGAGAGTTCTATTAATTTTTTATAAAAACTTATACTCAACTCATAGTCTCTCTCAAAGAGAACCCTTTTTGTTAAAGGACAGTAAATCTTTGCACCATTATATAAAATTAAAGGAATATCTACCTTCACTTGCTCAACAAAGGCTTTAACCGCACGCTCCATTCGACCAGTAGCAAAGGTAAACAAACCTCCTTCTTCCTTAAAACGTTGAATAGCCTTTTCATTCTCCGGACTTATAAGTTGGTTGAGGTCTAAAAGAGTTCCATCTAAGTCTGTAATGATTAATTTATTATTCAATACCCCACCTCCTTAATCATTAACATTAATACTTTCTACTAGGTTTTTATGAATATGACCATTACTTGCAACTAGCCCTCTTGTTGTGAGGTTATACGTTTCTCCAGTTATAGCTGTTGCCGTTCCTCCAGCTTCATTTACAAGTAAGTAACCTGCTGCTACATCCCAAACATTTAAGCCTTGCTCCCAAAATCCTTCCATTCTGCCTGCTGCTACATATGCTAAATGTAACGCCGCTGAACCAAAGGTGCGAATATTACCGCAAACAGGACCTAATGTATTAATGGTATTAATAACTTTTGCTCGGTCACCTTTAACGTCAGATGGATAGCCTGTGGCAAGAACGCACCCTTCCAAATCATCATTTTCAGAAACAGTTAATCTATTATTATTTAAGAATGCACCTTTCCCTTTTTCTGCCCAAAACATTTCATCTAGATTAGGATCGTATATAACGCCAAGTATGACTTGTTTTTTATAGCTTAAAGCAAGCGATATTGTATAACCAGGTAAACCATGAACAAAGTTTGTCGTTCCATCAATTGGGTCTATAATCCAGATATAATCATCACTTTCAGCAACGGCATTTACGTCCTCCCCTCCAGCAACTCCTTCTTCCCCAATAATTTTGTGCTCAGGGTAATACTCATGGATTCTATTTCGAATAAAACTCTCTGATTTTTGATCAACTTCTGTTACTAAATCAGCTTTGGAAGACTTTTCTTCAACTTTAAAATCACCGTCTACATAATCTTTAATGAGTCCCCCAGCTTCTCTTGCCATCCGTAAAGCTAAATTAATATACCCCATGTGCTTCACTTCCTTAATTAATATTCGGGATCAAATGAAAGTACCTTGGCACAACGATCTTTAATGTTTAATCTAACAGTATCACCTGGATTATAAATGCCATTAATAATATGGTTGTAATCCTCAACAATAATTGATTGATTTCCAATTGTTACTTCGTATTCAACAAATGAACCAAAGTAGGTTGTTCGTAATACATTCCCTTCATATTTTCCATCATTTGAAATAATCCAAAATTCAGGTCTGACTACACAATGAACTTTGTTCCCCACTTCCTCATTATTATCATTTTCCACTTCGATTGAATACCCATCAAAAGCGAATGTAACATTTAGCGGATCGACCTTTTCAAGGGTCCCTTCTAAGAAGTTTGCTTTCCCCATAAAGTTAGCAACAAATTGATTATTAGGCTTTGTATAAATTTCAATTGGAGATCCTACCTGTTCGATTTTGCCGTCATTCATAATGACCACTTTATCGGAAATAGCCATCGCTTCCGTTTGATCGTGTGTAACATACAAACTTGTTATATTAAGGCGTTGTTGCAATTTTCTTAGCTCTTCACGCATGTAAACTCTTAATTTCGCATCTAAATTTGATAACGGCTCATCAAATAATAAAACTTTAGGCTCTGTAACTACAGCACGAGCTAAAGCAACCCTTTGCTGCTGACCACCAGATAATTGTGATGGCGAGCGATCTCTAAACTGTTGTAAATGCATGAGATCTAAAACTTTCTCTACTCTTTCTTTCACTTCTTTTTTAGCAACACCTTTAATCTTCAATCCATAAGCTACATTTTCATAGATCGTTAAATGAGGGAATAATGCGTAACTTTGAAATACCATCCCAACATCTCTTTTATTGGCTGGAATATCTGTGACGTCTTCATTCCCGATAAATATTTTCCCATCATTAGGGTGCTCAAATCCCGCAAGCATTCTTAATGTCGTCGTTTTTCCACAACCTGAAGGGCCAAGTAATGTTACTAACTCTCCTGAGTTGATATTTAAATCAATATGATCTACTGCATAATGCTCTTTTGAACCAGAATGTGCTGGGAACACTTTTAATAATTGACTTAACTTCACTGGTGATGTAGTCGTATTTAATGTCGTCGTCATATTTATTTCCTCCCTGTTGGGCCTAGTCTATTTACCAATAACTGCAAAACTCCGATCGCAATTAATATAATCGTAATTAAGATCATGACGTAAGCGGCAGCAGCCCCCATTCGACTTGATTCAATTTGTGAAAGAATCGAAACAGTCATCAAATTCCAGTTTACTGACACGAGGAAAATTACTGCACTAATTTGTGTCATAGATTTTACGAAGGAATAAACTAATCCTGAAAATAATGCAGACCGCATTAGAGGTAAGGATATTTTCCTGAATGTTGTAAAGCTATTCGCTCCAAGGTTTGTTGATGCCTCTTCAATCGATTTATCCACTTGTCTAAGACTATTTGTGCCAGCCTCGATCCCAACCGTAATATTTCTTACAACGTATGCCAAAATCAAAATTGTTGCTGTTCCTGTTAAAAGAAGTGGTTGTTGGTTGAAAGCAAGGATGTAACCGATACCGATTACTGTCCCTGGTACAGCAAAAGATAACATGGTAGAAACCTCAAGTGCTTTCTTCCCTATAAATTCTTTCCTAATAATAAGGTAAGCTATCAACATCCCTAATAAAGCTGTGATTGGAGTAGAAATAATTGCTAGTGTCAGGGAACTTTTAATGGAATCAAAGCCTAGTGTAAATACATATATAAAGTTATCGAGCGTAAAGGTATGATCAACTCCCCACACTTTTACAAAAGAACCAAATGCGACTGCACCATAAAATAATAGGATTGCTAGAGTAATAGTAATACACAATCCGTACAATGGGTACACAATATACTTCTCATGAATTTTAATAGAAGGTTGACTAGGTTTACCAGTTACCGTTACATACGATTTTTTACTAATCCAATATTTTTGGACCAAAAAGGCAGTTAAAGATGGAAGAAGTAATGCCATAGCCAAAAAAGCACCTGTCCCTATGTTATACATTCCAGTAATTTGTAAATATGCTTGGACAGCTAATGTATTATAATCCCCAGCTATAACCATTGGGTTCCCAAAGTCCTCTATAGACTTGATAAAAACGAGTAGCAGTGCACTAAAAACACCTGGTAACGCTAAAGGAAAAGTAATGGTTTTAAATACTTTCCAACGTGAAGCACCCATATTTAATGCTGCATCTTCCAATGCTGGGTCGATAGATTCTAAAACACCTTTTAAGCTTAAATATGCAATTGGAAAGAAAGCCAATGTTTGAATAAAAACAAGACTTCCTAGTCCATAAACATTAGAATCTACGATTCCAAACATACCATTAGAAATTGCACCATTTCTTCCAAATAGTAAGATCATTGAAAGTGCAATAACGAACGGGGGTGAAATGATTGGAAGAAGTGCAATAAGGTGAAAAAACTTCTTTCCTTTCATCTCTGTTCTTGTTATCGCAAAGGCAAAAATAAATCCGATCAGTGTACCAAAAAATGCCGATAATAAACCTAATCGCACGCTATTCCATAGTGTTTGTAAAAAGAAATTATTAGTTAACATTTCAATGAAATGAGAAATACTAAAACCTTCTTCTCCGGCTATTGCAACCCTAAATACTTGGTACAAAGGATATACCGCAAAAATAAAGAAGAAGATAAATACTAGACCAAGAACTAGTAACAATAATGGCTGTTTCATTAACCTTTTCAACTGCATTTTTTGAATTTCTAATCCTTTTCTTGTATTTGTAGATAGTTGCAAATTAACACCTTCTCTCTTCTTAAAATGGAAGAAGGCAAAAGCCCTCTCCCGGCAAATATAGAAATTGGACCTTTACTGTGCTGCTTCTTCGCCTCTTATTTCATTATCAAAACGATTAATTAACTCGTCACGATGTTCCCCTGCCCAAACGGCATCATAATCAATAATATCAAGGTCTGTTAAAGGTGTTGCACCATCAGGAACATTTGCTTCAGGGTTTACAGGTAATCTGTAATGTCCGGAAGTTTCAAATAAATCTTGAGCTTCTTTACTAATTGCCCAGTCAATAAACTTTTGAGCATTCTCTACTTCATCTTCGGGTCCATTATTAATTAGTGCTACAGCACCAACTTCATATCCTGTTCCATCTTCTGGGAAGGATAGAGTGATAGGATACCCTTCTTGCATTGGAGAAAGGATATCATGAGCAAATGCAATACCGACTCCAACTTCTCCTAAACCAGCGTTATTTGCTGGTGCAGAACCTGATTGTGTATATTGCCTAATATTTTCATCTAGCTGATGTAAGTACTCAAATGCTTCTTCTTCACCCTTCATTTGTACGAGTGTTGCAAGAACAGAATACGCAGTTCCAGATGATGCAGGGTGAGCAATACTTACATTGTCAGCGAATTCAGGCTTTAACAAATCATCCCAGCTAGTCGGAGGGGTCAAACCATTCCGTTCTAACCAGTCTGAGTTTGATGCAAATCCAAGAGCCCCCACATAAACCGGAGACCAATTCCAATCATCATCAATAAAATCTTCAGGCATCAACTCTGCACCTTCAGGCTTATAACTTTCTAATAGACCTGATTGAGCAGCTGCTATAAATGTATCTGAAGGACCACCATACCAAATGGATGCTTGTGGATTGTTTTCTTCTGCTTGAACACGTGCTAAAATTTGCCCTGCTGATAATCGAACAAAGTTAACATTAATTCCTGTTTCATCTTCAAAATCCTGAAGGTAGTAAAGCGCTTCTTGTTCCGGAAATGCAGAATAAACTGTTAAATTATTAGACTGTTCAAATTCTCCGTCCCCACTTGCATCAGAGTCTGAATTACAACCCACTAAACCGAGACTGACCATCACTGCAGAAATTAGAAAAAAATAATTCTTTACCATGGTTACCTCCTAATATTTAGCCACATCAGGTAAAGCGCTTACCCTAAATTTATACGCAATCACGTTATTTCACCTAAACCCTTATATGTCCCCAATACTTATACATACTATACTTTGCAAACATAACAGTTATCAGCAAATGAATTTTACAAAATATGATATCGCTTACATCACTTTGATCATTGAACATGATTTAAATCTTTCGTATTAAACAAACACCTCCTATCTCCACACATAAGAGAAAAGTTTTATTCTGAAAAACTACATTAAAATTGTAAATGTATGGTTAAGCGCTTTCTTGATTTATAAGAAAAGATACCACACAATTTTCTAAAAATAAAGACTTTTTTAAAAATAACAAACCCAAAAGAATTATTTATAATTGTAATCATGTATGGATATTTTCGACATTTTTCGGGAAGTGCCTGGCACCTTGGAGCGTTCGACAAACTTCGGGAAGTGCCTGGCACTTAGGGGGAATATTCTATAACCAGCAGGTACACTGCTAGGTAGCATATTGTGCATAAAAATAATAAACATAGTAAACTCATAATTATTCATTCCTATGACTCTTTTATTAACGGGAGTATCATATCATTTTTAATGAAACTGTTCGATCAACCCTTTTTAAATGAAGATAATACTTTTATACAATTCCAAAATAAGAAGAGTGCTATAACAGGATGTAAAGCGCCTAATATACCGATTCGGGCTGAAATAGCCGCTGTAAAGAACAACCCGATGACCATTCCTAGCAACCCGACACTTCGCCAAATCATTTTCTTAGGTAATTGAGCAAAGAATGCCAGTAAAGCCATTACGATTGGAAGAAAAAAGAGTCCCCTTGCAAAGCTGATATGGTAGCCCCAGTTTACAGGGTTATCGAATGTAGCGAGACCTGCAATCAAAACTTGTACAGTAATCCCAATCGTGAAAATCCAAGCGATTACACTGAAACTAATCCTGGAAAATTGAATCGTTTTTGGAGCATTCATTCGTTTAATTCCTCCTTACCAGAACCTACAAAATCTTCAAACATGATCAATTTAGAAACATCCGAGTGATCCGTTTGTTTCAAGGAGCATAGTTGGGGAGGTTTTGGAACACGTAAACGAGTATGATCATGAAAAAAACTTGTCACTACTGTCCCTATTGGGTTGTCGTTCTCATGAATGACCGTCCAAAACCGCCGCTCCCTTTCTTCCCACGGACCCCAATGCTCTTCGGACTGCGAAAAATCTCCAGGTAATATCGGCTTAGGAATGAAGCCCGTTTCTCGACATTCGACTGCTAGCGGACGAAATAATTTGGACATGAATAATCCGTAAGCTTTATCTCCTCCATTGGCATAGACTCTTTCAAGGTCCTGCAAATCCCGTTCCCAAACCTTCACCCAATGTTGGTCGATATATTTTTGCAGGTAATCTGTAAATACCTCGATGGTTCTCCCATTACGAGAAATCTCATCAGCTAAAGATATCTTCATCCGTATACCCTCCTCGCTTTTTAAACACGATCATGGTCAGCTTGCCAATTTTTGATAGCACGTTTAATATCATCTGGCAACATCCTTTCTTGAACGGCTTTCTCACAAAGTATTGAAAATTCATCGTCTGATGCGAACCGTAATGCAATGATTTGCCTTATAGATAAGCGTGAATCGAGCAGTTTTCCAGTAAGGACGTAATGACGTAAATTTTCCTCAGCTCGTATTGCTCGATCTTGGACTTTACAGACGAACGATCTCAGGAAAAAAACAGTAAAAGTTACAATCAACGCAAGTGTAACAATTAACAACGGGGCAAAAACCCCCTCTCCCCTTAATATCGAAAATACAGTATAAGTAATAGCAGCAATGATTGTCACAAAACAAAGTGGAACGAGAAAAAAATGAAATCCTGGTACCGATCTAGCGTGATTTTTGTACGATTGAGTACTCAAACCAATCCCCTCCATAAAATAAATTTTATGTGAGTGAGTACACACTCACTAAAGCACAAAAAATTTTTCCTAGCATTAGAACGAAAATGGGGCGGTTGATCTTTCAATATTGAATCCCTCCCTTCATTTTATTTTTCCCCACTTCACATTCACTCTGGCAGACTTTATTATTTGTTCGTTTCTAACCCTTGAAATAATGTATTTAACATATCTTGAACAATTTTGTTTTTTACTTGCCCTAAATCTTCTCTGCCTAAAAATCTCATTTGAAAGGCATGTTGAAAGCAACTTCCTAAAATCATATCCGCTGCAGCTCTTGAATCAATCCCTTTGTCGATCCTGCCAAGTTGCTGTTCTTCATAAAGATAGGATTCTACCGCTTTATTCGCCCTGTGTGGTCCTTCATTTCGTTCTATAAACCCTTCCCTATGACGCGTTAATAATGTCGGCTCTGAAAAAATCGATGCCATAAGTGGCATGGAGTTGTAGTAGTCTTCAAGTGCAGTGATAGCTAGTTCTTCTAAATTTCCCATAACTGTTCCAGTTCCTTTTCGCTCTGGCAGCGCAGTTAACACACTCATTAAATTGCTTAGCTGTCCTCTTAAAATATGGAGAAATATCTCCTCTTTGCTTGTAAAATTATTATAAAGAGACCCTTCAGAACATTTTGCTTCGCGAGCAATTTCTTTTGTTGTCGTTCGTGCAAGCCCTTTTGTTTGAATAACTTGTTCAGCTGCTTGTATAATTCGTTCGCGCAATTCCACTATGATTCCCTGCCTCTCAATCTGAATGATTAATTGGATTGTATATAACCACATTATGAGTGAGTACACACTCACCTGTCAAGTAGTCAGAAGAATTAATTTTCCTGACTAATAAAGAAGTAAGCCTGTCGACAAAATTCACCAATTCTCGGGAAGTGACTGGCACTTAGCGGATGTATAAATTAAATGAGATGTTGATGCGTTCCCATACGGCATTTATGAGAATAGCTTGTGGCTCCAATCCTTCCGGAACGATAAACTCATTATTTCGAATGACGTCGGTTTCAACCCTGTCATTTAACATATATGATACTTCGAGAGTATAGTCACCACTTGGTACACGTTCAAAGTCGATTAAAATCTTATCCCCTTCCTCGCCCTCCCAAACGTCATACGTGTCGTCTCCTAACATCCCTTTTGGAAGAATATAAGGATCCCTTGCATTATTCTCATTTATCCCTCCAGATGAATAGCTAGTTGCAAGATCCACTATATCCACTTCATCTTGGTTAAGTAGGACAATTGGAGATAGGAAACCTTCACTGTCTAACCGTTTTTTTTCATGCTCAATTTGGTAGTCATTTGTCCAAGTTGAAAACATCGTTATGCAAAGTATGATAAATGGCATAAGCATTAATTGCACCTTATACTTTTTTAAGGAAGCATTTCTCCATTCATCAAAAAGAAAAAAGAACGCTGCAATCATGATCGTTAGACTCGTAAGGAATTCATCTATCTCCCTAAACAATAATGTTGCAAAAAGATACGCACTTAAAATATGTATTGAAAAGTTTACAAACACTCTCACAAAGCCATGCAGCTTCTTAGTAATCACACCAGCTATGAATGTGACTGGAAAACCAATCACTAAAATAAGCGGTACACCGTAAAGGATGAACCAAAAAAAATACGTAAAATATTCATGGATAGGCAACCCATCCCTTATCTGACTGCTTCTGAACAGTGACGTGAAAGTCGGCCATAAAAACAAAATCACAATATAAGCGATTAAACTTTTCCCGGTTACGATTAATTTATGTGTAAGCATAGAAAACCCTTCTTATCTAGTAAACTCATTTCGTTATGACGATGCGATTAATGGAAAACTAATTGATCATAAAATAATCTTCTATCATTGATCCCCCAATATGATAGCATCTTCGACATTATTCGGGAAGTACCTGACACCTTGCTTAAGTTCGACAAAATTCGGGAGGTGCCTGGCACTTGGCAAAAGCACTTATAATTTTCCAATTGTGACATACTTATATTGTTGATGGGGTGCTCAGGTGCTCTAAAAACCTATATAAAGGGGCGAGGTATAGCTTGAAGAAAAGGATATCGGCATTGACGTGCACTTTTGTTCTGTTGTTAGCCTTCATATTCCAGCCAATTGGACTTGGCAATACTGATTTCGAAGAAGTAATCGGTGATCCACTCCAGCCTGGCACATTCAGTATCGGCACACTTCCTGCTGAACCAGATCCTGAGAAGCCAGTCATTGTATTTGTCCAAGGCTTAACAAACAACTCAACGACTTGGTATGAAGACAATGACATGTATAGCTTAGCTCTTGAAGATGGCTACGAAACAGCTTTTGTTGAGCTGTACGATTCAGGCGGAGAACCTAAAAGTTATTGGGACAATGGGGAAATGCTCGCTCAGCAGCTTGAAGACATTTCCAACTATTTTCTCGGAAAAACCCTTGCGGTCGTCGGTTATAGTAAAGGCGGTATCGATGCTCAAGTCGCACTTATTCATGAAGGAAAACATCACCTCGTCTCTGATGTCGTGACGATCGGTTCCCCCCATCACGGAAGCGAATTAGCAGACTTAGCAAATAGTTTTTGGGCTGGATGGCTAGCTAACTTAATAGGCGCAAATAGTGAAGGAACGCAAAGTTTGCAAACCGGAGTCATGAACAATTTTAGAGCAGAAACGGACTTCCTCTCAGAAACAGAACTTAATAACTATTATACGATCGCTGGAGAAAATACAGGTTCGTGGTTCAGCTCATATTGGTGGGGCTCTCAATTCATATCCGGTCCGAGTGATGGCGTCGTTTCAGTTGAAAGTGCCCACCTTCCATACGGAGACATGCTTGCGATTGGTGATTGGAACCACGGAAACGTTCATTATGGCTCCAATGCCCTTCCAATTTTTAAAGATCATTTAACAACAGAGGCACAAACGTCCGCGAATTCATTCGACCATCCTTTTTTTGAAGCTGACGACGAAGAACTTGATCTGTTTATTCGTGGCGGTGAACATATTGGAACTACGGAAGAAACATTTTTTGTGGAAAATAATGTGGAAGCACTTACGATCAATTGGATGAGTTCAACAAAGTTAGACGCTATTGAACTCGTTGAACCCGGAAAAAATAATGAAACGACTTATGACATCGTTCAATTAGAAGATCAAGAATTCTTTAACGGTGCTTGGCACCATATGATTGAAATAGACAGCCCGCAAACCGGTGAATGGGTCATCCGCTCACATACCGAGGAGGATTCTGCTTACCTATTACTAGTGAATTATGATTCCTCTCTGAATCACGATTTAACGATAGAGAATCATACAAAAGGCTGGAGAGTGGATACAGGTTTCAAACAAAGGTCCAATACCATTGACATATCTTATCGAGTCGACTTCGCACCAGGAAAAATTGGTGAGAATAAGCGGATAACCCCACAGCAAAGCAGCCATGAAACTGACGACGAATTCGTTACTATTACAGACCAAGGAGAAGGAACGTATAATGTCACGATTGATATAGAAGGCACCACTCCATCCGGTGATAAATTCCAACGAACATCCGTCCAGACTATTTATCTTGACGAAAACGGAAACGCATATTAAGTCACACACGATGGCGAATGGCCCTCCCATTCGCCATCTCTTATTGTTTCATTCGGTTACGCTGGATCGAAAATCCATATACAATAAAAGCTGATAATACGATGAGCCAAAGGACATCTCTATATGTATCAAATGATATAGGTTGAATAAAACGATGGATTACCTCTAAGCTCCCCCACCCATAAGCAAAAACCGCGAATGAATGTTTATGCGACTGAAGCAAAATCTTTTGACCACGTTCATCTTTTGATTCTTCACTTTTTGTAAATTTCATCGTTTTATATAAATAATAGGAAAATGGCATTAAAAGGAAAATCCCAATTATCATCATAACTTGCTACTCCCCCTTTACATAAGTAAAAATATCAGATATATCTTTTTCAAACACTCTCGAAATCTCAAAAGCTAATACGAGCGATGGACTGTACCGATTATTTTCTAAAGAAATTATCGTCTGCCTGCTAACACCAACCTTTGAAGCTAACTCCTTCTGCGACCACCTTCTCTCTGCACGCAATAAAAAAATATTGTTTTCTAACCGTCCTTTGTACTTTTCAGACATTCTCACTCTCTCCCTGGAAAGTAATATTTTTTTTACATTATGTCATATTTTTTTAACATGTACAATCAAAAAATATAATTTTTTCTAAAAGCCGTCATACGCGATTAAAGCGTGATTACTTGTATTTCATTTTATTATCATTTACAATCAATTATAGACTCAAGTAGTCTTTAATTGAAGAATAAAGGAATGGGCAATTATGAAGTATTCAAAAGCGACAAATTATGCTTTACACACAATGGTCTATTTAACGTTATCACCTAAAGGAAAAGCGATTGGAGTCGAACAATTAGCAAAAATCCAAGACCTTTCCCCAACGTACCTTTCCAAGATTTTAACGAAGCTTGTAAAGGCTGGACTCATCGAATCAAATCCAGGTGTAAATGGCGGGTATAGTATCGTCAAACACTCTCGTGATATTTCTTTTTTAGATGTGATTCATGCTATTGAAGGAAAAACGACGTTATTCAATTGTTCATTGGAGCATGATGACGTTCAAAATGGAGACTGTTTAATTGAAAACGTGATGATTGAAGCAGAAGCAAGAATGAAAGATGAGCTAAACAATACATTTATTTTTGATATTGCCAAACAAATCGAAGCGAAAAAACAAAAAAATAATTAGCCATCATTATTCCTATATTTTTTTATATCAATTAAAGATAATAAGAGTCTATAATATATTTGATTTAACAGGAGGACAACAAATGTTATTAGATTGTGCAATTATTGGCGGAGGACCTTCAGGCTTAAATGCATCCCTTGTACTTGCAAGAGCACAAAAGAATGTCGTTCTATTTGATGACGATAAACCTAGAAATGCTGTCACTCAACAATCACACGGTTTTATTACGAGAGATGGGATCAAACCTTCAGAATTTAAAAAGATGGCTAAAAAAGATTTGATGAAGTATCCAAATTTGACGATCCAAAACGAACGAGTGATTCATATAAAGAAAGAAAATCAAACGTTTATGATCGATACAAATGATGGACATTCTTATCGTTCAAGGAAAATTATTTTATCTACGGGGCTTAAAGATGTCTTGCCGAATATAGAAGGGATTCATGATTTTTATGGCACGAGCTTGTTTAATTGTCCTTTTTGTGATGGCTGGGAATTAAAAGACCGTCCACTAGTTCTCATTTCAGAGGATGAGCGAGCTGTTCATATGGCAAAATTGATTGTTAATTGGAGTAAAGATCTTGTCGTCTGTACGAATGGGAAAAACATTTTTTCTAATGAACAGAAAGAATTAATCACAAAGAAAAAGATTAACGTCATTGAAAAAGAAATCATAGCATTAAAAGGGGAAAATGGTCATTTAGAAACTATTCAGTTTAAAGGTGGCGAGGAAATTCGTCGAGACGGAGGGTTTGTTACGACTGGGATTGCACAAGCATCTTCATTAGCTGAAAATTTAGGATGTAACGTGAATAAGATGGGTGGTATTGAAACCGATCCATTTTGCCGAACAAATATTGACGGGGTCTATGTAAGTGGGGATGCTTCCATCATTGCGCCTGCTCAATTAGTGATTGCCGCTAGTGAAGGAAGTAAAGTTGCCATTAGCGTCGTCCATGACTTAGTGAATGAAGATTTTTAATTTGGACGTCATTTTGCCTGATATTTTTTCACTTAATATAGACTTTAAAGATCTTTAATAACTTCTATTTAACTACACGTTTAATTAAAGGAGAATGAATCATATGAAAACGAACCATTTTGCCAAAAAAGTTGAATACCTTGAAAGCCCTGAGAAAAGAGGAGGTATTTTGCCAGAAAAGTTACTAAATATGCTCCCTATTAAAAAAACGGGGCACTTTTTAGATGTAGGTGCGGGTACTGGGTATTATACAATTCCAGCTGCTAAATTCGTAGAGGGTGATGTGTTTGCATTAGATATAGATCCTAAAATGCTGAAGATTGTCAACTCCAAAGCGGAACAAGAAATTTTGACAAATATCAAAACGTTGAAAGGGAGTCTTGATAATATTCCATTACCTGATCATTCGATTGACTTTATATTCGCTTCCCTCGTTTTGCATGAGGTGAAACAACTATCTCATTCGTTACAGCAAATGAAACAAGTGCTTAAACCTGACGGGTATCTCGCATGTATCGAACTTGAAAAGAAAAACACCTCTAGCGACAAACACCCGAGAATTTCTTCTGCCATGATGGAACAAGAAATAACGAATGCTGGCCTAAAAGTAACAGAGAAAATAAATCTACCGAATGATTTATATACGATCATCGCAACAAAATAACCTCTCCTATTCGACATATTTCGGGAAGTGACTGGCACTTGGCCAAATATGATATGATTACAGATATGAGGATTATATTATGATTGAGGGAGAGCAGAATGACAGAGAAAACGAGCAGAAGTAATAGTTTGGACAAGGCATTATTTATTTTAAGTTGTTTTACGACTAATTCGTACAGCTTAACACTTGAGATGATTTCCGATAAAACGAGCATTCCGAGATCAACTGTCTTTCGTATGCTTACTTCACTAGCAGACTATGGATATATTAGAAAGACTAATATTTCGGGTAAAACGTGGTATTCATTAGGGTATGCATTTTTAGAAAAAGGACAACTAGTGAAAAGGCACTTTCACATTCGAGATATTGCAAAAGATGAAATGATTACACTTCGAAATGAAATGAATATGAACGTACAACTAGCCGTAAAAGATGGAACAGACGCAATCTACATCGAGCAATATGAATCTTGGCGTCCTTTTCGATTATATCCATCTATAGGAAGAAAGGCTCCGTTGTATGCTGCAGCATGTCCGAGAGTACTCCTCGCATTTACAGAGGAGTACGAACAAGAAGAACTAATAAAGATGTTCAATTTTCAACCATTCACGAAAAATACAGTTCAAGATCGTAACGTTTTAATAAAAGAATTAACGAAAATAAAAAAACAAGGTTATGCGATCAGCTGGGGAGAATTGTATGAGGGGACCCTAGCGATAGCTGTCCCTATCTTCTCCCCTTCTCAAAATCAGGTTATAGCCTCAATAAGTATCGTAGGTTTAGAGCATGATTTTGATGAAAAAAATGATTTTTACATTAACAAATTAAAAACAGCAGCTAACACCATTACATCGAAAATATAGAGGCCAGATGGAATTAATCAAAATTGATTAATTTCATTTTTTTTATCATAAAAAGAAGGAATGTTCAAAATATTGTCGAAATTTTATATAATGGGATAGATATTTCATTATATGAAATATAAATTCCGACACTTTAAAATAGAGGAGGTTATAACATGGCTGAGTCAAGTCGATTAAAACGAGGGTTAGGGTTTGTCGATCTCTGGAGTATTGGAGTTGGAGCCTTAATTGGCGGAGGAATCTTCACAGTTATCGGACCGGCTGTTGCTGAAGCTGGAGCTGGGTTGTTTATCGCATTTATTATTGCTGGAGTCGTTGCGATCTTATCGTCTATGAGTTACGCAGAATTAGCATCTATCTGGCCATATCAAGGAGCCTCCTATGCTTATTCGAAATATGCTTTTGCACCTATATCTAAAAATTTAGGCAAGTTAATTGCTTTATGGTGTTCTGGACTCTATTTTTTATCGTTTGCTTTTGCTGCGGGGGCAGTAAATTTAGGCTTTGCAGGATACTTTAATTTTATCTTTCCTGACTTGCCACCAGCGATTGTCGCTCCTATAATTTCACTATTAATTACTGGTCTATTACTTGTCGGGATTAAGACAACTGGAAAAATAAATACGTTTTTCTCGATCATCCAAGTCGTCGCACTATTTGCAATCGCAATCATTGCTTTATTCTCAAACCCAACAGGTCCATTCGAATATAGTGAACTTCTTCCGAACGGGTGGACAGGTGTATTCGCTGCAACTGCCCTTATTGCTTTTGGTCAAATGCAAGTAGAAGCAGTTCTAACTTTAGGAGAAGAAGCGAAAAAACCAAAAAGAAACCTCCCTTTAGCACAAGTATCAGCATTAGTGACCGTCGTTATTTTATATGTCATTACCGGATACGGAGTTGTTTCTACAGCTAGCCCTGCTGAATTAGCAGCTTCAAGCGCACCATTGTCATTAGCTGTCGAAACTGTACTCCCAGGAGTAGGAGCTGTATTAATCGCAATAGCTGCGTTAACAGCTACAGGAACATCTACCATTGGTTGTTTATTAGGGTCTTCACGAATGCTTTTTGCTGCTGCAAGAGAAAAAGCAGTTCCATCTGTTTTTGCGAAAGTGAATAAACAAACTGGTGTCCCGACAAATGCGATTATTTTTACAGGAATCATCGCACTAAGCGCAACGTTTACAAGTGCGTTTGGCTACGCAGATGCAATTGGATTTTTAGTTAGTGCTGCAGTCTTTGCAAATTGGCTGATGATGGCGATTATGAATATTGCTCTGATCGTTGTCAGGGTGACACGACCAGAATTGCGTCCACAATTCCGATTTCCATTAAACATTAAAAATATTCCCGTTTTAGCAATCGTGGCGACAATTGCATGTCTGTGGATTCTGACGAATATCGCAACCTTGCCTCTCATTATCGGTATTTCATGGATCGTTCTAATCACCGCATGGTATTTCATTTATTCAAAGAACCGCTGGGATTATTTAGATGAAGAAAAAATGCTCGAACTGACAGAAGACAAACGTGCATAAAACACAAACAGGAGTGATAAACATGAAAAATGTATGGTTACAAGAAAACAAGTGGGAAGATGTAGAACATTATTTATCAACTAAAAAAACGATTCTTGTACCATTTGGTAGTGTTGAGCAGCATGCTCAACACTTACCGATGGGGACAGATGCTTTTGTTGCGCAAAAGGTCGCAGAAGAAGCAGGAAAACGGACGAACACGTTAGTTGCCCCGCTCACTTGGTACGGATGGGCTCCGCATCACATGGCTTATCCCGGAACTGTTACATTAAGACCCGAAACATTAACAGCGGTTGTCGAGGATGTTTGCCAAAGCCTTATTTACCACGGCTTTGAAAAAATCATTTTAGTGAATGGCCATCGTGAAGCGAATCTGCCGCCAATAAAAGTAGCCATTACTCGATTAAGAAATAAAACGGGAGCATTTTTAGCCATCGCTGATCCCTTTTACTTAAATTCTGAAAAAGGTAAAGAACTAAGGAAATCAGAACCAGGAGGATTAGGGCATGCTGAGGAATTAGAAACTTCTCACATGTATTATTTACACCCAGATTTATGTAACCCTGATCGAGCAGGTAAGAATATTCCTGAAAAACATCGTTTCTTGCAGCATGATCCGTATGTTGAAGGAGATCGCGTATTTAGTCCAAGTGATGTAAACACATATCGAGAAGTAACAGAACAAACCGGTCTAGTCGGAGATGCAACACCAGCTAGTGAAGAAACCGGTCAAAAATATCATGAAGCTTTAGTGGCCAACTTAAAAGAGCTGATCAAATACTGCGATGAGGACGTCACCATAACGTTAAGAAATCAGTCGATTCCTCTTTAAATTTTAAGAAAAGCGCAAGGCGCCCGCCTATCGGCGACACTCTTTACCTGCGACGAGTAACCGCAGGAGCAACGAGCGATTCTTCATTGATTTCTCTACGAGCTGCTTCGACGCATTCTCTTCTTCGATTGATCTTGCAGAGGAAGAAGCACGGGGTCTGCGACGAGTAATCGCAGGAGCAACGAGCGATTCTTCGCTGATTTCTCTACGAGCTGCTTCGACGCATTCTCTTCTTCGATTGATCTTGCAGAGAAAGAAGCACGGGGTCTGCGACGAGTAATCGCAGGAGCAACAAGCGATTCTTCGTTGATTTCTCTACGAGCTGCTTCGACGCATTCTCTTCTTCGATTGATCTTGCAGAGAAAGAAGCACATAGTCTGCAACGAGTAATCGCAGGAGCAAATCTTTTCGTGCGACGAGTAACCGCAGGAGCAACGAGCGATTCTTCATTGATTTCTCTACGAGCTGCTTCGACGCATTCTCTTCTTCGATTGATCTTGCAGAGGAAGAAGCACGGGGTCTGCGACGAGTAACCGCAGGAGCACTGTTTTTCTGCGACGAGTAATCGCAGGAGCAACAAGCGATTCTTCATTGATTTCTCTACGAGCTGCTTCGACGCATTCTCTTCTTCGATTAATCTTGCAGAGGAAGAAGCACGGGGTCTGCGACGAGTAACCGCAGGAGCAAATCTTTTCGTGCGACGAGTAATCGCAGGAGCAACGAGCGACTCTTCGCTGGTTTCTCTACGAGCTGCTTCGACGCATTCTCTTCTTCGATTGATCTTGCAGAGAAAGAAGCACATAGTCTGCAACGAGTAACCGCAGGAGCAACGAGCGACTCTTCGCTGATTTCTCTACGAGCTGCTTCGACGCATTCTCTTCTTCGATTGATCTTGCAGAGGAAGAAGCACGGGGTCTGCGACGAGTAATCGCAGGAGCAAATCTTTTCGTGCGACGAGTAACCGCAGGAGCAACGAGCGATTCTTCGCTGATTTCTCTACGAGCTG
The DNA here is from genome assembly GCF_002335745.1 of Evansella halocellulosilytica. Lineage (GTDB taxonomy): Bacteria > Bacillota > Bacilli > Bacillales > Salisediminibacteriaceae > Bacillus_CA > Bacillus_CA halocellulosilytica. The sequence continues at coordinate 59,972 of NZ_NIST01000001.1, forward strand.
CTTCGACGCATTCTCTTCTTCGATTGATCTTGCAGAGAAAGAAGCACGGGGTCTGCGACGAGTAATCGCAGGAGCAACGAGCGATTCTTCGCTGATTTCTCTACGAGCTGCTTCGACGCATTCTCTTCTTCGATTGATCTTGCAGAGAAAGAAGCACGGGGTCTGCGACGAGTAATCGCAGGAGCAACAAGCGATTCTTCGCTGATTTCTCTACGATCTGCTTCGACGCATTCTCTTCTTCGATTGATCTTGCAGAGAAAGAAGCACAAAGTCTGCGACGAGTAACCGCAGGAGCACTGTTTTTCTGCGACGAGTAACCGCAGGAGCAAGCGCTGCCTCTTCCTCTTCTAGTATCACTTTGAAGCTAGATCCGTCAACCGGGCAATACGCCACGTTCTGTGTCATGACCGGCATTAGGACGTCCTGTCCGTCGAGGCAAATCGCTAGATCACATCTTCGGCTAAAACCCCCCGCGTCCTGCGGGAGCGACGAAGTCAGCACATCCGTGTGGAAGCTCGTGTAGTAAACGCTCGTGCCTGAAGTCTAGACAACAATCGAGAGATTGAAATTTTATACTATCTTAACCTTTAAAAAGAGGAATGTGCCACAATCCCTTTAGAAACGTGCTTTAGGATTAGCTGCTTGAAGGCAGAGTGAGGTTATGTTGATAACACTCACTCTGCTATCCTTAAAGAAGTAGCTATACGGATTCACTGTTTTTTTGCAACATCGCTTCCTCCATACAAGGTCTGAACATTTCTGTTTAATTTTTCCTTTACTCGATCCTTACATCTCTCAAGAACGGGAAGCTGCTTGGGTACTGGAAGAATCCGTGGATATTTTCCCGCAGTCCTGCCAACAGGACGGAATGGTATAAAGGTACGATTGGTGCATCGTCTACGATTAACTGCTGCGCTTCAACATAAAGATCAAGGCGTTCGTTGTCATCAGTGGACTGTCTTGCCTTCTCTAATAATGAATCAACTTTATCATTGGCATAAAAAGAGCGATTCCCTGGGCTACCTGCGTTATCAGAGTGAAACATTGGATAAAGGCCGTAGTCCGCGTCTAAAGTTACGGTACCCCAGCTTCCAACAAACATACCCACTTCGCCATTCGCCGTTGCTTCTAAATAAGTTCCGATTTCTAGCGTTTCAATACTGATCTCGATTCCTATTTCACTTAATTGAGCCTGAACAAGCTCTGCGATGTTAGATGTATTGCGATCATAGGTTAGAATGGTTGCACTGAAACCTTCATCAAAACCCGCTTCCTCCATTAACTCCTTTGCTTTATCTATATCATGCTCAATCTCATCAATATCCTCATTATAGCCGAACACTGTCGGAGCTAATGGCCCCTTTGCAGGCAGTCCCACTCCATCCAGAGCTCCCTGGATTATTTCATCTTTCTTGATTGCCATCGCTATCGCCTGACGTACCTGAAGATTGTCAAAAGGCTCTATTTCAACATTCATGCCTACATAAGTCATGCTGGCACTCTCTGATTCTTTCACATATGTTGCATCATTGGCATTAATCTCACTAATATCATTAGCATTTACAGGATAAACGATATCCGCTGCCCCCGTCTGTAATTCTCCTATCCTCGTTAAATCCTCGGGAACCACTTTAAAGGTAACAGACGCGGTCTGTACTTCGCTGCCCCAGTAATCCTCGTTTTTTACTAGCTTCGTATATTCCCCGCTCACTCTTTCTTCAAATTTGAAATATCCTGTTCCGAATGGATTTTCATTCACTGCCGTCAAGAGATTCCCTCCATTCTCAATTGTTTTATAATCTTCATTAATGGAGTTCAGGCTAATCATATGCCCACCCGGGTGCGCTAAATGGGATGGCAATGCGGAAAACGGATACTCAGTCGTAATATATACTGTATATTCATCAACAACCTCAACCGTTTCAATCATATTAAACAAGAAAGAAAGTGGTGACCCTACATCCGGGTCACGAACTCGATCTAAATTAGCCTTAACAGTTTCTGCGTTGAATTTACTTCCGTCGTGAAAAAAAAACGTCCTCCCTAAGCTTTGCTTCCCAAACCGTATCCCCTATGGGTTCAAGACTCTCTGCCAGAGCCGGCTGAATTTCTAAGTCTGTATTTAATTCTACTAAAGTATCATACATAGCATTCATGACATAAAGTGAATTTCCATCGTTAGCTCACCACCAACACAGTTAACACCAAGAATAATAAAATACTCAGCTTTTTTTTCATATTCTCTCTCCCTTTTCCTTAAAACTTTCCTAAGTATTTTCAATGTAGCAATTTACCTAACTAATATATATTAAACTTTTTAAATTTATGTAAAAAGTGTAGAATGATTCTTGAATCCGTGATGAATGATTTTATTTTTTGTATGAATCCTAAAAGTATTTCGATTTAACTTGGTGAAGTAAATACTCGAATTCGTTACTAGCCGACGCTTTCACTCCAAAGCACAAGTCCGATTATCTACTCGTGCAGCACTTGTGCCTAGAGGTGAAGGTGAGTAGGTGATGGCATATCAACACGTGTTATTACGGAATCAGGATATATAAAGATTTCCATTTTCACCGACTAACAACAAACGAGCAGATAACCAAAATAGTCACCTGCTCATGCTAATTTATTCTGTTAAAACAGCATAAATGTTATTTTCATAAAAGAAAAAGTAACCTTACAATAGTCTTCCATCTACCTTATATAAATTCATCATGTAAATGGTAAATTGCCTAAAAATTTATTAAAATGGTCCTAAATTTATAGCGAGAGCGACCATCAGTGCAATCGCCCCAATGACGACCCAAATGAATAATAAAGGCAGCATAAACTTTAACCACTTTACCCATGAAACTCCTGCCACAGCTATACTAGCCATCAATATTCCAGAAGTAGGTGCGATCGTGTTCGTAAATCCATCCCCCATGTTATATGCAAGTACAGCAATCTGCCTTGGGATCTGGATCACATCCGCAAGCGGTGCCATGATTGGCATAACGATAGCAGCTTGTCCACTGCCAGAAGTGATGATCAGATTAAACAATAAATTAAACCCATACATACTTAACGCACCGATAGCTGCAGGAAGAGGTTCGATAATTGAAGAAATACCATGCACTACGCTATCGAGTATTTGCCCGTTTTCAAGGACTACTACAATAGATCGTGCGAGCCCTACAATTAGAGCTGCGTATACCATTCCTTGAGCACCTTTGACAAATTTTTTGACAAAGTCATTTCCATTAATCTTAGAAATCACAGCTGTACCGATCCCAATGATCAGAAATATTGCCGCCATTTCATTTAAGCCCCAGTCTGCTCGGAAGACCCCAACGGTATATGTTGTTAAGCATAATGCGAAATAGAACAGAATCATTTTTCTAGTACGAGTAAATGGTAGAACATCGTCCTCATTACTGTTACGATCATCACTAAAAAGCTTATCCCCCATAACACTTTTTCCAGGATCTCTTTCAATTTTTTTAATGTAGTGAAGAATATATAGAATGGAGGATACGAGGATACATAAATAAATGATAAATCGGAACCATAGAGCACTGAACACTGGCAGACCTGCAATTTCCTGTCCAAAACCAGTTGTTATAGGATCAAGCCCCGCCACAGTATAACCAGAGTAAGCACCTAAATAAACTAAGGCAACACCTACAATGGCATCCAGTTTAAACGCTTTGGCAATTACAATGCCTACAGGAATAAAAGCGATCACAGCTGTATGCAATATTCCTAGAAAGCCTGCAATAGAAAAAACAGTACAAACAGATATGACAAGGAGAATTTTTCTGTCCTTCGTTTTATCTATCAAGCGCATAATACCAGCATTAATTGCACCTGATGATTCAATAATCGCAAACGAACCTCCTATTATTAAAACAAGGAAAATAATATTCGCTGACGCGATCATCCCTTCTTGGATCGCAATAAATAAATCCATAAACCCAACAGGGTTCCCTTCAACATCCGTATAGCTACCAGGAATAACTGTAGGAACCAACCCTTCATCCTCTCGTTCAAATGACCCTGACGGGATTAAATAAGTTGAAACCGCTGCCAACATTAACATGATAAACAAAAGAATATAAGAATCTGGCATTTTAATAGATTTCTTCGCTGTAGACTGTCGATCCTCTCCCTTTTCCACATGTAGTCCCAAAATGACTCCCTCCCCCTAAAAGGATTTTTAACCTATTATTAAATTTTCTAAGTCCCTCGGATAATAAGTAATCATCTCCATTCCATCTTCAGTAACAACAATTGTGTCTGAGTGGCGAAAAGCTCCTAACCCTTCAACATATAATCCCGGCTCGACTGAAAACACCATCCCTTTCTCTAAAATAGTGTCGTCTCCTAAATCAAAGAATGGTGCTTCATGGTTTAATAACCCCATATTATGACCAGTATGATGTCTCACATATTCCTTCAAACCTTTTTCTTCATAGTATCTCTGGACCTCTTCTTCAACTTTAGAAGCTGGGATCCCCGGTTTAATCGTTCTGAAGGCTATCTCCTGTGTTTCATACATATGGTTGAAAAAATGCTCCTGCTCTTTACTTACTTCCTTAATAAACATCGTCCGTTCTAACTCACTCTTGTAACCCCAAACATCAGCAGTTGCCTGAGAAACGACATTTTCCCCTTTTTTAAATAATGCATTTTGGTTTTGTGAATGTGGAAATGCCGAATGTGGCCCGATTTGTCCACGATAAAATGCATGAGCTGGATTGCCATAAGGTCTGTAGCCTTGTCCTAGTGTTTCAAACATTGCCTTCGTTGCTTCAGATGTAGCTCTGCTCTCCACTTCCATTTCACGTTTCCCAGGCTCTGTGTATTTTACAAGGAGGTGATGTGCAAGGTTGCCCCACCTTGCTGATTCCTTTATTAATTCAAGTTCATTTTCAGACTTAATATAACGCAGCCTTTCCACCTCACCTTTTAGAGAAACGGGATCCTTCATACCCATTAATTCAGTAATTTCCCGGCCAGTATATCCCTTTGCTGAACTGTACCCTTTTGCATCTACTCCGGTTTTTACTTTTTGAAAACCATATCCCGTCAACACTTCCTTCAGGTGCTCCATTGGATGTTTCAACCCGGGATATTCTGGATAATCATGGACATAATCGATGACAGCATATTCCTCCGCATGGGCAGTTTCCATTATCGGAACAAATAAATGTGTCTTTAAATTAGTATCAACAAAGAATGCTATCGGTCTTTCTGATGGCCTGAAATGAAAACCAGTAAGGTAAAATATATCTGTCGTACTGAATAAAATCGCCGTTTCTGCATTTTTCTTCTGCATACACTCAAAAAACTTCCTTTGGCGGTCTTTAATCTCGTCTTTCTTAATTTCTAATATCACGATGCACCCTCCATTGACTAAATTTTCTATAAATTCATACTATCAGTCCAGAATTTATATGTATAATATATAATAGATAGCTATTGATACCTTAAAAGTATAAAAGGGGAAATATGATGATGGAGTTGCGCCACCTGCGTTATTTTGTTACTGTTGCTGAACACTTGCACTTCAGTATTGCTGCCAAAAAATTAAACATTTCTCAGCCTCCACTAACGAGACAAATAAAACAGCTGGAAGAAGAGCTTGAAGTAGAATTATTTATAAGAACGAATAGAGAGGTCAAGCTTACAGAGGCAGGAAAGTACTTTTATGAAGCTGCAAAACAAACACTCGACAAAGTGGAACGGGAAAGAATAAAAGTAAAAAAAATACATAATGGTGAAACAGGATCTTTAACGATAGGGTTTGGCGGATCAGTCGTATATGACCTGCTACCGAAAATTATCCAAGTAGTACATCGAAAGTATCCTGACATACACTTAAACGTAAGGCAGCTAACGACAGAAGATCAGGTGAAATCGCTTATAAATGGAGAAATTGATGCAGGATTACTAGTTCCCCCAATAGAAAATGAAAAAATCAGCCTATTACCGATACGGGAAGAAGTTTTCGTTGCTTGCGTCCCGAAAAATCATCCTTTAGCTAAACGGGAACAAACTGTCAGTGTTGAGGAATTCGCCAATGAAAAAATAATCCTAACGCCGAAAAATGCGGGCAAGGGGTACTATAACTCTGTCATTGAATTGTGTCGTAAAGGAGGGTTTTATCCTAACATTACCCAAACTGCTCAAGAACAGCAAACACTCGTTTCACTTGTAGCATCGGAGCTTGGAATTGCCTTTGTTCCGGAATCAACTAAAAAAATCATCCACGAAAATGTTAAGTATGTAAGCCTGAAGCAACAACATAAAAAAATTACAGCTGCAGCATGGAATATCGATAACTCTGTTCCCGTTGTTAAGCTGTTCATACAATTATTAAGAAATAACTTTGTTAAAAAGTCGTAATTATTCAACAAGGAGGTCACTCGCTAAAGCATACTTAATGGCTCATCAAAGTTTCAAAAAAGGGCACTTTGAAGACTAGAGAGTGAAGTTTTTTCAAGTAATCATAACCAAATTAAGACGAGAAATTTACACCTGGTGTGTTAACTATTAGCAAAATCCTTGAATGGAATGGAAAAGCAGAGACCGGGGAATTAAAACGTCGTACACTGAAGGAAAAACGTTTGAAAAAGCCTGGCCTTGATGCTGCTTCTGCATCAAAGCCAGGCTTTCATTATTCCTCATCGTTCGTGACAGCGCCCATACAGGACTGATGGGGTTTCACCTCTTGCAAGTTATTTAACATCAGCATTGAAGGAGGATGAATCAGCTAGTTCTTCCTTTGATTTAACAGGTCTTTTTGACCAGTATGTAGCTAAGATTGGACCTGAAATGTTATGCCATACCGCCCCGGCAACACTTGGAAGTGCAGCAAGAGGACCGAAATGGACACTTGCTAAAGTTACACCGAGACCGGAGTTCTGCATACCTACTTCAAGGGAAATGGCTCTTCGTGCAGGTTCATCCAGCTTTAATGTTATAGCTGTAAAATAACCTAACAGAAGTCCAAATGCATTATGAATCGCTGCTGCAGTAAATATTAACAGTCCCGCTGAGGCAATATTTTCTACATTCCCAGCCACAACAGTTGCTACAATAATGATAATTGCTAGCACGGAAATAAGGGGGATAACCTTAATCCCTTTTTCAACCACTGTTGTTAAGTAGCGACGAATTAGCAGCCCTAAAGCAATTGGTATGATAATCACTTGTACAATCGACATAAACATAGCTCCAGCATCAACAGGTAGCCATTGCCCAGCAAGGAGAAGCAAAATAAAAGGAGTTGTTACTGGCGCTAATAATGTCGAAAGAGACGTCATAGCAATGGACAGTGGTAAATTCCCTTTTGCTAAATAAACCATGACATTCGAAGCTGTTCCCCCAGGTACAGACCCCAGCAGTACAAGACCTGCCGCAAGTTCTGCCGGCAAATTCATAACATATGCGATGGCAAAGGCACATAACGGCATAATGATAAATTGGGCACCTACACCAATAATAACGGGAAGGGGATTTTTTAATATTATTTTAAAATCGACAGCTTTTAACGTCAGTCCCATTCCAAACATAACAATTCCTAACAAAATCGTAACGTATGGACCGAACACTAAAAAGGGATCCGGCATCATGAAAGCAATGACTGCGATTAAAATGACCCAAATCGCAAAATATTTTCCAGCTGTCGTGCTAATCAACTCCAATAATTTCATTGCATTACTCCTCAACTTTCGTTTTTACGATTTTATTAGGATTCATTATTCCTTTTGGATCAAGTGTCCGCTTTAATTTTTCCATAAGGAGCAATGCCGGACCATGCTCTTTCTCCTGATATTTTTGTTTTCCTACTCCTACACCATGCTCTCCGGTGCACGTTCCACCACGTTCTAAAGCATACAATACAATCCGTTCGTTGAACTCATCCGCTCTTTCTAGCTCTTCTTGATTAGATAAATCAAGCATTAGCAGCACATGAAAATTCCCGTCTCCAACATGGCCGACAATACCGCCAATTAACATTAATGTGTCGAGCTGTTCTCTTGCGTGCTCCACTGCTCCTGCAAGCTCGGAAATAGGCAGACAAACGTCTGTCACCATCAGCTTTTTACCCGGATAACCGTGAATGTAGGCGTAAGCAAGATTATGGCGAGCCTCCCATAATTGATTCCTAGCAGCATTATCAATTTCAAAATCGATTTGTTCACAGTTATGGTCTTCAGCGATTGTTTTCATAAATTCCACATCTTGTTTTAAACCGGCTTCATTTCCATGAAATTCTAAAAACAACGTAGGCTTCTCGTTGTAGTCCGTCTGCATATGTTTGTTTACTTGTTTCATAGAAGGCTCATCAACAAGCTCCACTCTTGCAATATCAATGCCTGCCTGTAAAATGCTTACTACTGCTGCAACAGAATCTGATATTGAAGGAAATGATACCCGCGCCGCCATGACTGCTTCAGGAATTCCGTAAAGACGAAGGGTCAATTCAGTAAAACAGCCTAGTGTTCCTTCTGAACCTACAAACAATCCATTCAAATGGTAACCAGATGAAGATTTTGCTGAGAGATTCCCAGTGTTTATTACAGTACCATCAGCTAAAACAACTTCTAAATCACGAACCTGATCACGCATAATACCGTATTTAACAGATGTCGTACCACTTGCGTTTGTAGCAGCCATCCCTCCTAGTGTTGCATCAGCTCCCGGATCTACTGAAAAAAACAGCCCATACTTTTTCAGCTCTTTATTCAGCTGCGAACGAGTCACCCCAGGCTGAACCTTGACTAAAAAATCCTCTTCTCTCACTTCAAGCACTTTATCCATTAATGTAAAATCAACCGTAATTCCACCATTATATGGGATAACATGCCCTTCCAGGCTACTCCCTATTCCAAATGGAATAACGGGAATATGATATTTGTCAGCAACCTTCAAAATTGCCTGTACATCCTCTGTCGTTTGAGGATAAACAACACAGTCAGGCAGACTCGTTGAGTGATATGACTCATCTCCTCCATGCTGTTGTAACGCTGTTTCATTTGTTGTTACCTGACTTTTCGAAAGTACGCTCAATAATTCACTAATGACATTTTCATTTGTTACGTGCATGTAACTCTCCCCCAATCTTCTGTAACGATTCTGCAGAAATCCTGCCAGTTTGTCAGAAACCGACAACCAGCTTAACCTCTTTCGTCAATCTTACTAAATACTCTGAAAAAATCAACAATTCCTTTTTATAATAAGACGTTGTTGCAAGAACGGAATCCGCAAAAGTAACTAAAACAAAGCTTGTCTGGAATCAAAGGATAGGGAAAGTAAGACTTTAACGACAGATCCCTACTAATTCGGGAAATTTAATGGAGAATGCAGTATTAATTCATTTTCCAAATGGAAGTATTTTTTACTGGAGCAGAGGATTAATATTTTGAGCTATTCCTTAATCAACCACGACACTGATATCGTACTTTTATGCCATAAACTTTCGTTTTGAGCCATCTGTAGCATTAGCAAAGCGTTTACCAAATCTCCTTCAACAGGTCATCCGCCTCCTTATTACTTCATTGTAAAAAGAACTAATTTGTGAATAGCTTTATCTAATGTTTCTGCAAACTCTTGTGTGTTTGAGGTCGCTTGCCATCTGTTTTCACGTACTATATCCATGGCTTCCTCAAGTTCTTGACTCTCTATTCCTTGATTTTTCATCAGCTCTATCGCTTTTTCGAGTGAATCAACCATTCTCATCGGTCCATAGCCATGTGGCTCTCTATATAACCCCTTTGCGCTTGTCAGTACATAAGCTGCAAAGTCAAAAAGTTGCTCTTCACTCAGCCTTTCTTTATCTTCCTTGCCCGAATTTGTCATAGGAAATCACCTCATTTGTCTGTTTCATATTCTTCGGTCTTGGCGTTTGATTTGGATAGCCTAAGCTAATGAGAAGTTCTGGCTCAATTTCATCCGGTAATTGTAAAATGTATTTAACCGACTTTTGATGGAAAGACCTCGCGGGACAAGACCCGACACCGTAAGAATGTGTCACCAGCATAATATAAGAAGCGACAATTCCAATATTAACGAAACGGAGAGCTTCCAGCGTATCAAGACCCCCTCTTTTCAGCGCTTCTTCTTTATTCGAACAAATGACAACGATAGCTGCAGGGTAATCTGCAACACCTTGTGCAAAACGCTTTAACTTTTTTATTTGCCCTTTATCTTGAACGATAACAAAATGAGACTCTTGAGCGTTACTCCCCGATGGGCTGTATAAAATCGCTTCCTCAATCGATTTAAAAACTTCGGAAGGGATCGGTGTCTGCGTAAAAGCTCGGATACTCCTTCTTGTTTTAATAGCCTTTGTTATATCCAATCTCATCACCATCCTCGTATTAATTGAATGAAAATCCTCTTTTTTTAAAACTAATATTGGCTCTTTTCAAAGCCTCTAATTGATTCGTGGGAGGTTAATAGTTCGAGAGTTTTATTCCAAATAGAATCAATAACAGGTATTCCCTCTAGCTCCATCCGATTTCGTATCACTTTCCTCACTCCTATTTACAATGATACAGAGAACTTCCCTTCATCAATCACTTGTTCATCTTCAATCCAAACAGAAGGCTTCAACGTGACACAATCAATATGAACACCTGCATCAATCGTTCCACCAAACGTAACATTTGAACCGAAAGCAACGTGAATAGTACCAAATGCCTTTTCGTCCTCTAAAATGTTTCCACTCACTCTAGCTGTGTTATTCGTACCGATTCCAAACTCAGCAACAACACGTCCATCGCCATCACCTAAAAGGTTTAACAATTTACTTCCAGCTTCTTCACTAGCAGACACTAAACGGCCTTCTTTCACCTTTAGAAGGATAGGAGATGACACTTTTCCTATTCCTGCAATCGATCCATCAATTTCTATTTCCCCTTCTGACCCTTCCATGACAGGCGCCAAATAACTTTCACCAGATGGTAAGTTACCGGATGCACTAGGAGCCTCAAAAACACCTGTACTACTAATAGCCTTCCTGCTTTTAATATTTAAGTTAAGAACATATTCTTGGTTTTTACCTGTGACAATCTTTATTCGATTTGCAGAATCTAACCTTTCTGTGAATAATCTCGTAAGATTTTTTACTTGGTCATAGTCAGCTTTCATTGCTCCATCAGTAAACATGTCCATTGTAATACCTGGCATTGTTATGACCTTTGTTCCAGCCTGACTCGCTGCCTTTCTTGCGCGAGTATGGGTTAAAGAGTGCTCACAAATACAAAGGCAAACATCCGCCTCCTTCATCATAGCTGAGATTGTGGCAGGCGGTTCCTCCCCGGAACGTGACATCGTTTGCATAATACTAATTTCAGATTGAAACCCAAGAGCACACAAGCTGTCAAATACTAGTCGGCCAATGCCTTCTTTCTCTAAATCTGTTATGACGACTACTCGTTCACCTCCTGAAGCCAAAACATTTTTCTCCATCATGTTTCGAACAATTGGTAAAAAATCATCGAGCTGATTCATACTTCAATCTTTCCTTTCTTTTGTAAAAATTCATTAAACCAATACTCGTAAAAATAAAAATCAAGCCAATTAGCATCGTCCAAGTTACTTTTTCATCAAGGAAGAAATAACCGAGAAAAAGGGCAACCGTGGGCATAAGATACGTAATAAATAATGCGTAAACAGGACCGCCATAAGCGACTAAAGTATAAAAAATGACATATCCTAATCCGGAGCTCAACACTCCTAAAACAAAAAATACGAAAACGTAATTCCAATCTAGCATATACGTAATGGCATCTGGCTGAATAAACATCATGAGAAAACCACAAATAAGCATCGCTATTATTAATGTCATAAATGCAAGAATATAGGGGGATGTATGTTTTTGGTACTTTGTTGAGATCACACCCGTCATCGCGTATGACAATGTGGCAATCAGTAAGATTAAAGCCCCAAGAAATTCATTCGACTCGTATGAGACTCCTTTCATTAAAAAGATAAATACTACCCCAAAAAAACCTATTAAAATGCAGATCCACTCAAATGGCCTAGCTTTATTTTTCAAAATAATAAGACTTAAAACCATCCCAAATATGGGTGTTAACGCATTGATAACCCCACTTAAAGTCGTTTCCATATATTGTAGACTGATTGTCATCAATGTCCATGGGATAGCTGCTCCTAACAAACTTATCGTAAATAATGATGGAGAAAGCTTTATGTTAGTAAAAACTCTTTTTTTGATAAGAATGGGTAATAAAACAATAACGCCTAATAAGCAGCGAAAAAACACGATTGAAACAGGATGAAAATCGACTAATAGTATTTTTGTCCAAAAAAATGTTGAGCCCCATAACGCACTCAACAACAATAAGAAAAAAATATACAATGAACCATTCACCCCATTTCCTAAAAGCCACTCTCAAATAGCCGAAATCATTACTTTTATACTAACTCTGCAGCCACCCTAGAAACGATACTTCTGGAAAGAATGACCGGAAGACCAGTTGAAGATTTCACTCTGCGTTTCTGTTCCTCTGTATATCCCATACAATCAAGGACGATCAATGTTACTCCTTTTTTTAATAATTCATTGCCTGCACTTTCAAAGTCTGCACCTTCATAAGGAGAGGAAATAGCTACTTCAAGTGGTGTTCCTTCCCATTTCTTTGTCAGTTGATCTCTTTGTTCTTCTAACGGAATCATGAGCCCTAATTTTCCATCACCTATCACAGATTTCACAACGTATTTTAATACTTGATCGGGAAATAGTATCGGTTTTTCGTGGACAATTGTTGGAAAACTTCCTGTACAAACCAAAATAGAGCTCGATACTCTCTGTTCAATTTCTTGAACCTTCTTTTGTAAATATGGCTCAAGTTTCACTTTTGATAATTTTGCACTCTTACCATTCCTCAATCTTGATACATAAGTGAGCTCCCCTTGTTCCGGAGATAACTCACTTATGTCTTTCTCAGATAAATCGTCCAAAGCGCCAATTTCATCAAAAACAACGCCTGATCCGAGCAATGGTTGCATTTCATTGGTCATATCCGAACGTGGCGATTGACCAATTGTAATCAATCCAATGCTTTTACTCATGACTGACACCCTTACCATAAGTCTGTAAAACTTTCATTTTCCCATAAATATTTTCTAAATGATTGAATTCTTTTTCATCGAAAAATGTAATAGAACCATTTGTAAATTCTTTTGCCACCTCAATCGAAAACCTCACCGCTTGAGCGATGTCGACTTCATGACTTGCACCTGTTCCACATCCAGGTACCGCTGATTCAGCAGTAATCGCTAATCCTACGACTGGCTTATCCGTAGCGACAGACGGCTGAAGAATCGAGTTGATATGATAAACATCGTTGCCATAAGGTGTAATATCTTGCGTTGTTACAGTGAAGGTTTTCGGTAGTTCACCTGTAGACATTTGTAAGATTCGCAATAAATCATCACTAAATTTTAAGATATAACCTTCTTTGACTGTAGGCGATAAAGCAATTCCTTTATGGTTAATAATATGATTCCCTTTAGTCGTATCAATCGAAAGAATAGAATCCATTTCAGGAAGTACCTCATATTTATTCATTGTTAAAATATCAACGGGTGATCCCATGAAATCCACTGGCTCATGTGGTTGAGTAGGAGCATTTGGACAAATGTGTGTGGTGATATAAACATCTCCTTCTAATCGATCACCTTTATCCGACATTTCCGCTAATTTTGCAGCTGCTGCTACGGCAGCTACAGCCCCGTCTGCATCTGAAACCAATCCTATTCTGGAAGGTCGTGCCCCAATACCACCTAATCGACCAACAAGTCCAAACGTTTTGGCAGAACCTCCAGATGACTTTCCGTTCGTTCCTTTAACGAATATTTTGATAAAATCGGTCGTACCTTTTTCTCCTACTACTGTTTCGCTAGTTGCTTCAACATGTTCATATCCTTCAAACAATTGCACAACTTTTTCGCCGTTAATAGATGGATCATCTAGTAATTCAACAGATTGTATAGCATATTTCAATGACATCTAACATCATCCTTTCACTTCATCAAATACAACTCTTTTATTAATGACACTCTGAATTTTTTCTAATAATACATTGTTTGACATTGTAGAACTTAGAAGTAATTGTTCTTTTGGAACAGATATGACTGCTATTTTCGCACCATCTTGAATCTCAGCACTGACTAGTGGAATGCCTGTTTCAGCATCGAAGGTCATCAATAAATCTGGAAACGTCCCTTTCCTCTCACCATTCTCTTCAGCTGTCATATACTCATTCCAAAATGTAAGGTGAAGATCATCAACATAAAGCTCTCCAACATCAAAGCCACCTTTTGTAACTAATGAATAATGATGAACCTTTCCAACTTTAATGACTCTCCCTTGCAACACGGTAGCAACTGCTTCAACTTTGTTTAAAGGATTTTCTTCTTTTAAAAACACTTCTCCGACTGAAATAGCTTGACTGATTCCACCAACGGCAGCATGTTTTTGGATATAATCTACTTCTACTGGATTTCGAGCAACTCCGACCATTCCGCCAGCTTCAACAGACATTTGACGGATCACATTTGAGGTATATTCAAGACTTCCTTTGACATATCCTGATATTTCATACTCAGCTTTTCCGCCTGCCGCTGCTTGATACGACACATAATCTTCAACCTCAGATAAATTCAATGCCCCCATCGAACCGGTTGGATGTGCTCTTCCATTACATGGCGCATCAAGGACTGATAAACCAGTTAAGGCTGCCTGTATCCAACCATTAACAGTCGTAGATGCTCCATTTTCATTTGTCATGAGCGCACTTATTGAACTATGATAATTTCTTTGCAATAAGTTCACACTAGAATATAATTGTTTTGCATTCACATATTGATTTTTAGCTGCTGGTGCCCCGACCAACGCTACACAAGCAACATGATCCGTTTCATCTAATTCATCAATGGTAGTAAGGCTTACTTCACCTATTTCAAGTGCGAGCTTTCCCTTTTGTAAGCCATCCTTAATCCAGCCTCCTCCGCCACCACCTAATATAGCGCCGCCGTATACAGCCTGTTCCATTAACTCATCGTTCATAGATATCTTAGCCATATTGATCCTCCTTTTTCTCATAGGGTGCTTAACGTGCTCTCCAAATTGAACTGAAGAAGCTATACAAAGCATCACCTGCAATAAATCCTGCTGCTGTTGTAAACATAGTAGATTCAGCTTCTGGACCACGAACTTTCAAAATAATGAACCTAAGGGTAATACCAGCGATTACGGCCCAACCCGCTAATGGGTTCATAATTAATAACCCAGTTGCTAATAAAATTCCCATTTGTCGTTTAGGTCCACCAATTAATTGAACGAGTGCACCAGGCACTGCCCAAATTAATAAATAAAGCCCTATATTACCTGAAATTCCAGATTCAATTGTTGCAGCATATACATGGTTGACCGGTGGAACTAAATCTTGAGAAAAGAATACATCATGGAATAAAGCAACCATTACGATCGCAACACCAAAACCAATCATCGCTGATTTAAGCTGCATTTTCCGTCCATAAAGTTCCATTTTCATATCTTTTGTATTTCGGATAAGTGTTCCACTCTTCAAGTCATAACCAAAGTCTGCAAACGCTGGACCTGTTGCAGCTGTATAACCAACTAAGAATGCTAATGCAATTGGTGGGAATCCCATCAAAATACCAATTACTAATGAAATTAACGTAACCGCAAATGCAGGAAACCAGCCCGAGTGCATAGCAGCTACACCGACAATGACTTGTGTAGCAAGAGCAGCAAATGCTGCAAATAGTAGAAACAGCACTAACTGTCCAAATGATAGCTCTGCTAAAAGTCCACCTATTAATGAAACAACAAGTGCACCTCCGATAAATGCGACAAAGCCAAAGCCAAATCCTCTTGTTACATCTTTCTCTGTTCTACTAGGGAACCAGCCCTCTTTTTCTAATGTTACGGCTGCTAGTTCATCATTTTTCGCTTTACGATCTTTTGCTATTGTGATGACGAATTGGATGAGAGCAACTAGTCCAGCACCGATCATCATTCCATGAGGAATATAAAATTGATCTAAATCAACATTAAATAACGGGATTGAATACCCTTTTATAAGTAATCCAAGTCCGAACATTGATAAAGCCCAAATATTACCGATAAAAGCAACACCAAAGGCTGACATTGGAATACCCGCCCATGCACCAGCAACACCACCTGCAATACCGATACCAAGGAATTTTGCTTTCTTTCCCCCTTGGTCACCTGCTTTCAAAGCTTCTGCAGTTGCGATACCAGGCGGCCAAGGTTCATTAGAACCAAATAGTTTTGAATCATAAACTTTATATAAAATGAGAGCGTCAATAATTAAAGCAATCCCTGCACCAATTAACATCGGGATAATTAAATCCGGTCTTCCTAATACAAACGGCAAACCGATTGGTATTAATAAACTATTTGCAGCACCGAAAGTCGCAGAAGATATCGTTGTTTGAATAAGGTTCTGACTTTCAAGTGATTTATATCGATAAAACATTTGCATTGGAATACGAGCAATGAGCATTGCTATTAAAGCACCAATAATCGACGTATTTGGTGTAATTCCTAATGTCACGATAATTTGCATACCGATAATTGCACCGAAAATAGCGATAAAAATTGAAAAAAGAATAAAGGGTATGTCAAAATTTTTCTGATTCATATCCATTCCTCCTTTACTTTATTTTGTTAATAAATAAGCAACAGCTTGTGCTTGTACAAGGTCTATAACCGGAACATCAATGTGCTTTTTTAATTCCCTTTTCAACCCAATTGTTGAAAATCCTGTGCAAGCAAACAGTATCGAGCTAGCCCCTTGTTCTACTAACTGCTCAGCGGCTAATATCGCTTTTTTTACAGATGATTCAGTTAGTAAATCAGTTGTTTTTGTAACTCCTTCAGGACACTTATGAGCTATTAAACGTTCACCTAAAATATTTTTTATCCCTTTTGGTACATCTTGTGTAATTCCTAAT
The DNA here is from genome assembly GCF_002335745.1 of Evansella halocellulosilytica. Lineage (GTDB taxonomy): Bacteria > Bacillota > Bacilli > Bacillales > Salisediminibacteriaceae > Bacillus_CA > Bacillus_CA halocellulosilytica. Next base: position 77,000 of record NZ_NIST01000001.1, read on the forward strand.
ACTCCTACTCGATCACTAACCATCAATGCAGCATAAGCGCCAGCTTCACCTGCACCATAGACCGGGACATCTACTATTTCCCGGCAAGATTGAACACCAGGATCAGCAGCGCAACTAACCGTAATCGCAGAAACTTGATCTTTCTCTACCATTTCTTTAGCTAACGACTCAATTTTAGGGATCGCTAATTCTTCTGTTTCCTGACTATATATTCCATGCCATTGATCAGGAATACACCTTGAAACCGTACCAATTCCAAACTCTTGATCCATTATGACTGAGTGCTCCTGTAATATTTGTTGATCCTCGGTCGTTAACACGCGAATAATTCCTAGCATAGATAAAAACACCCCCTGTACCTTTTGACCAATTATAAATTTTCAGAATAATAAAAAACATGCACAAAATGTTCCATCATTTTTAAACATTTTTGTTCACATTGTTCAGACGCACAAAAGCCATTTCAAATAATTCTAATTTATTCCAAGTGCCAGGCACCTGGAAAGTTACTTCCAGGTGCCTGGCACTTGGTAAAAATATGGGACAGGAATTTGAACAGGAATTTGGGAACAGGAATAGAAACAAAAATAACCGCATCTACAATGACGCGGTTAATAAATGTGAATCTTTTTCATCTTTAATAAAAAGTATAATAAAAAGCGAGTATCACTATCATCCAAGTTAATATTTAATAATGTCTCTATTTTATTAAGTCGATATTTTAATGTTCGCCGATGAATAAATAATCGTTCTGAAGTCTTCGATTGGTTCCCATTCTCTTTTAAAAACACGTCCAATGTGTCAATTAATTCTTCACTTTTATCGTCAAACGTTAGCGTATCTAATGTCATTTCAATGAAGTGAAGAACATCTTTATCATTTTTTAACTTTAAGAGTATTTTATCAACACCCATCTTTTCATAATGAATAATACTTTCTTTGATATCTAGGTCTTCCCTTGTTTTTAAGCAAACCTCCGCTTCATCAATCGCTTTACTTATTTCCTGCAAATGATGATGGGGAAGGCTGACTCCACAGTATATTTTAGTTTTAAATTTCGTTTCCAACTTTGTGACTATCTTTTTAAGTCTCTCAATAATCTTAGACCTGCTATGCTGATCTTTACAAGTATAAACCCCATAGAAGTAGTACTCTTTATGATACATTATCGTTCCTTCTAAATATTCATCCAACGTTTCATATAACTGTTTGTATAGTAAAAATAATGTATAATCTCTTGAATTTTGATCAACTGGACTATTCAAGATAACATCGGAAAAATCAAGTGAAAAAAAACCATAAAGATAGTTATCAAAATCTATCTTCCATTCCGGTTGCTCACCTTCCGTTAAATTTTTATCATTCAGTAAATCATCTATATATTTGTTTTCTCTCATGTACCTCTTTTCAACGTCAAATTGTTCTTTTAATAATAACAACTTAGCCTGTTCTTTAATGCTTATTTCACAGCTTTTTAACATATCAATTGTCGAATGAGGACGACCTTGTAAAATAAAGTGTAATCTTGCGACAACTTGCTCCTTTTCCGTTAGCAGCATAACTATTCTGTCTTGGTCAATCAAGCTTTCATTATTCGCATTAGAGTAATCAGCATATTCAACAGGTAAACTAAGCAAATTAAATGACTTTCTCTTTTGATTAGGTACTTTCTTTGCGGTAGCTAATAGTCGATGATCGATACTCTCTAAATAAACATTTCCGCCAGTTAATGATGACAAGCCTGAAAGAAAGCCTTTTAAACTGTTGACTTCGGTATTTAATAGCTTATTTAATAATTGAAACTGATTCGTTTGATACGCTTTTTTCTCTTCATATATTTTTTCAAATAGAGTCGTTAATATATTCACAAAAGATACTTCGACATTTAAAGCAATGATCGGCATGTGATATTCATTTGCTAAATCATACATCTCTTGTGGTAATTCTTCTACATACCTTCCAACTTTAATGACTAGACCCGCTCCATTCACATCAATTAACGTTTTAAACATATTAATTTGGGCATCTGGCCTGTCCTTAATAGAATAAAAGGTAGAGATTATTAATATTCCTTCTGTCAGCCAGTCATTGATATCAGGAACTTCCATTACTTCAGCTGCTTCGACCTTCCTATTCAACCCTCTATGACCTGCTAAAATCTTCGCATGCCGAAGATCCCCCAATTTTAATGCTTCAGAAACATCCACTACTAGCACCACCTTTTAGAAAAGGGTATTAGTACTATTATAAATTAATTTATTATTTTAAATAGATAGAATTGAAACATTTTTAAATTCACTACAACTGAAAAATATTGGATACTCTTATAAAATTTATTTATTCACTCTAGGAATAACATTAAAAATGTATTTTCGGTGAGGCGGGCGGGATTATTAAAGGAAGAGAATCATTCTTTTTGGAGACGATGAGAAAACTCGTGGAAGATTACAGAGATTTGTAACAATCCGATTAACCAGGCGGCATAGCTAGTACAGGTCATTTGCAGGAATAGCCGCATCATTTGCGTCTGATGCGGCTGCTCTAGATATGTTTTAGAAAAAATCAAATAGAGGGGCTTATATTGGATTTTAATTTGAGTCAAGTGCTAACATCATTTTTCGCCACGAAGGGGGCTGATTCTCCTCACCGCAACGGATCATAAGGGGTTAAGTCGAGATCAATGTCTTCGTTTAACGCGATTTTTGCTGCGAGCGAGCCTACATAAGGTCCCATCGTTAAACCTGATGCGCCTAAACCTGTTGCGATAATGAGATTTTTTACTTCTGGTACTTTCCCTAACAGCGGTTTGTAGTCTTGACTCATCGGTCGGAAGCCAACCCTCACTTCCTTTAATGTCGTCTCTTTCAAGCCAGGTGCCACGCTTAAACCTTCATTAAGTACTTCTTGAACACCACCTGCCGTTAAACGATAATCAAACCCGCTCCCTTCCTCACGGGTTGCTCCGAACGCAATTCGGTTGTCGTTGAAGGCAACTAAATAATGACTGCTACCTTGTGGTAAGACGACTGGCCACGAAGAAGTATCTTCGTCTGTTGTGACATGTGCAATTTGCCCGCGCTGAGCTTCTAAGTTAATAGTGAGCCCAACTGATTGCAATAGCTCCTTCGTCCAAGCACCACCCGCGACTATAACTTTATCTGCATAAATGGTTTCTTCTTCTGTTTTGATGGCAACCGTTCCATCATTTTGTTTGGTCAGTGCCACTTTATTTTCGATTAGTTTCCCACCATTTTTTTCAAAGCCACTTACTAATGCCTTTGCAAGCAGCCTTCCGTCAAGACGGGCAGATCCTGATACGTATAAAGCATGTAGCCTTTCATCAAGAGGCGGGAATAATGTTTTCGCTTCAGGCGCAGGCAGGATGTCAATCTCCCCTACTTCAGGATGAAGACTCTTCTTCTTTTCCACCTTTTCCTTTAACGCCTTTAATTCCTCTAAATCAGAGCTCGTCGCTAAAGCACCTGTAAAGCCATATCCTGTCTCCGTTTCCCCATCCTTTTCAAGAGATGCGATGAGGTCGGGATAATAAAGCGCACCCTTACTCGCTATCGCATACCAATCTGGATCATCTAACCTGGAAATCCATGGACAAATGATGCCTGCACCTGCGGATGTTGCCTTTCCTTCAAAAGCTTTATCGATTAACAGCACATCCTCCTCTTTCTTCGATAAGTAATAAGCCGCACAAGCACCGACAATTCCTCCACCAATAACTGCATATGTCATCTTCTTCCCTCCCAATAAGTATCTAGCATTCTCTTTTGAAAAATTACGAAAAATGAATTAAAAACTATTATATATGGGAGCAGTTCATTTCAGCAATAAAAGAAGTGCTTTCGACAAATCTCGGGAAGTGACTGACACTTGACGACTAGTTTTCGTCTTTTGGAGGACACAGGATCCACTATTAAGTCAAAAAGTCGATGATTACATGTGTTTTGAGGTGAATAACGGAACAGGAGTCCTCGAATGTTTAGAGAAGGGCGTTTTTTGGTCGAATAAGGTATCTGGTGTCCGCCAAAATTCACAGCAGATTGCTGGAGCACCTTGGAAGACCTATGCGGACACAGGTTCCTCTATATGCGCTTAAAAAGGCTAGTTTTCGTCTTTTGGAGTCCACAATGTCAGCAAACCTATGGAAAAAGGATAAATTCGAGGTCATAGCGAACTCGATGTCCGTTTAAGACAAGGTTCAGCAGCAATCGAATGTGCTTTGTAGAACTGCCTAAAATTCGACAAATTCCGGGAAGTGCCTGGCACTTGAAATGTCTTGCAATAATAAGGATGTTGTATGTATAATACAAATACAAACAACGTAAACTAAAAAAGACTGAGTACTACTAGTACTCAGTAATGCAACTACATGCCGCATGAAGAGCGGCTAACCTTTAATCAAGTAGATTATTTTATGAAAAAGTAACTATCTTAACCTTTGGTCGGGGCTGGACGGTTACTTTTTTCTTGTTTCATTGACGATTAAGATCATTAGAGTGACTACGCTTATCAAAACTAAGTTTGATTGCAATGTTACTGTCAATGTCTCGTATATCGTCATATTTTCCACCTCCCTTCTACCGGGAGATGGCCAACCGCCCATCCGCTTTATGTAATTGCTAATCCAATTATATCAAACAAACGTTCCCTCATACAGTTTATTATCATATCCAAATCCAATTCAATATAAAACTCTCATGCAAATACTTCTCTAAAATAGTAGACTCGCTATTTTAATATTCTAACTTATCCAAAAGACTTCCCAGTATTTTTCACTAAATTACTTTTCGTTCAAATAGAATTGCGAATTTCTACGCATCTCTGCGGGAATTTATCTGCATCACTCAAACTGTATATGGTATTTTATGTATATTTTGGAATCTATTATGTATAATGATGTGTGGAGTGAGAGCCTCCACGATTCCATCCGTTACAACTGTGAAAAAACTGACGTTCTTTACTATTGCAGTCTATTTATTTGTTATTTGCTTGATCAAACAGAGAATATTTGTGCAGGTTATTATTGTTGTAATTTTCTTGAAAAAGAGTAGTATTATTGGTGAAACAGATATGGAATTGATCATCGGTATTGCAATTGTACTTATTGTGTTTTTTCTTCCACTATTATTGAAAGGAGAATGTAAAAATATCGAAAACAATCGTGTCATAGAAATGTTGAAAGAGATTCGAGACAAATTAACTTTGATGAGTGATAATGTTTAAAGAAGCTGCAGTTGTTGTTATTTTACTGATGATGAGCGTTTGAGGAAGATTCCAATTGAAAAAATGGAGGACTTTAAATTGAATAAAACTTTATTACACCTTGAAGGTCTTGCCATCTTTGCGCTAAGTCTTTATTTTTACTGGTATAACGATTTTAGTTGGATATTATTTATTATTTTGATATTAGCACCAGATATATCTATGCTCGGTTACTTACTAAATAATAAGATTGGGGCAATGCTCTATAATTTATTTCATACTTATATAACCGCAATTGTCGTTATATTCCTAGGGATATTGTTATCCAGCTCAACTGTTTTAGCAATAGGATTAATATGGTCAGCCCATATCGGAATAGACAGAACGGTTGGTTATGGATTAAAGTACCCAACTGAATTTAAAGACACCCATTTAAATCGTGTTTGAAATCGGTCGCGAGATCAAATCAATCTAATGAATATTGTGCGGACGAGGACAATCGTTCTGTTAAACCAATAAATACGTATGGTTTTAAGGAGCTTGAGACCAGGATGGACCTTATTCGGTTTTATGAGAGCGATTTTTGGATGATTTTTATATAACGACTCCAGTGTCCGCAAACCATAATGATTACATTCAACGAACTCGATTTCCGCACAAAGAAAACTCTGCAAAAAACGGGGAACGATTCTTTAACCAGGATCGTTCTTTTTCTATATAATGAATGACATGTTAAATTATGCTAGAATAAATATTCATCATTGTTTTTGAGGAGTGGGAAAATGGGTTCGTCAAAAAGAAATAACAAGTTCGAACTAGTGTTTCATATATTTATATCATTATTTGCAACCATCATAATAATCTCGTCTATAGTAGGATTTGAGGATATGGAACGAGCTACAATGTATATTATTCTTAGTATCATCATTGTTTTCAGTAGCTTTTATCGAATCTTTAAGATTATTTATCAATGAAAATCCTTTCATGCCAACCTTTTAACGTTCTTTCATTTTATCAATAAATGTAATCCTAAAATTGCTAAATTGAGTTTTTATTTTGCGTAAAAATCATAATAATCAAAACTACCATTTGCTTTTCTACATTCCTTTTTGAAATAGTATCAAGATGATAAAGTCTTGCCCACACCTAATAGTCCACAACAAAAACCGGTGTATGTAGAACTTATACATGCATCACAGAATTCGCCGAACCTTTTATACTCCTTTATCTCAATATATCCCGTCTTTTTTTCATTATATACCTCTTTATTTTTGACATAGGTTTAGTCTGCTCCCTGTGTGATTTTCCTTTTCTTGTCATAACAATGCTTTCAGCTACTGTTTGAGTATGAGTAAGTTCTACGTTTATTATAATTTGATACCTTAGAGACGGCAGTACGTAAGTGTTTATCTTCGTTTTTGAGACTGGGTTCCAGAAGTAACTATTCCCGTGCGACTAGCATAGGCTGTAAATGTTTAATGAAATTGATTACTTTAGAAGGAGGAAAGTAATGGTAAACCAACAGAACATAGGTGTGACAGGGAATTCAAACACCAATAGTGTTGGCGTAACAAATGGATATAACTCGCTACCAAAAAAACGTTCACTACTAAATTCATTAAGGGAAGGCGGCTATATCCTTTTTGCTAGGCATGCGGAAGCAACAATAGGAGAAGATCAGTGGCATCTCGATTTTAATGATTGTTCTACGCAAAGAAATCTTTCTTATAATGGCAGAAGGCAAGCTGTAGCTTATGGAGAAGCAATTCGTCGTTTACAAATTCCTATACAGAGCCCAGTTCTTGCTAGCCCATTTTGTAGAAACGTTGAAACTGCAGCATTAGCTTTTGGTGAAACTAATGTTCGAATAGACCCATTTGGGGTTGAGATTTATTATTTAAGTGCTAATTTGAGTTTAGAACAGCAACAAAGAATACTACACTCTCTTAATTCCATTTTAGAGACTGCGCCATTAACTGGTCATAACCAGGTTATTATTTCTCATAGTTTTCCAGAAGGAATTGGTTTGGGGAGGATTCCAAACATGGGAACGGTTGTATTGGAACCTCTTGGCCAAGGTAATCGTTTTGAGGTCATCACCAGATTATCCTTACCAGAAGTGATTGGAATGGTTGAATAAAATAACTGAGTAAATTTTGTAGTAACAGTTTAAAGTGTTCGTCTTCTGGAAGTTACCGTCTTGAATTATCTGTTTTAACTGGAGTCATTGGTGGGAGTCTTTATGTCATTCCTTTGAGTGCTATTTTGTCCTAATAGTTTTTCTAATGTCATATATATAACCACTATTAGGAGGGTATCCTTAACAAAAATACCAATGCCCTTTAATGAACGGGTTGCTACTGCTTTACATGAAGCACGATTAGACATAGTGTTAACTACAATGTAATAATTATTTGGAGCATAGAAGAAGGCGTCTTTTCGACATATTTCGGGAAGTGACTGGCACTTGTCAGAAAGGTTGAATAAAGAATAGTGATATAAGAATCACCACTGCTGTCCATAGATACGCTAGATGAGCCGCCTTTTCATTCCCCTCCCCTTTCATACGACTATTGCGAACAGTTGAAAATACAAACACAAATAAGAGAAAAAGGAAATAACTAAAGAAAATATAAATTAAAAAACGCCATTGTTCTGTCCATTGAAATAAAGGTCCTAAAAATGAGCTAAACATAAAGATAAAAACCGAAACCGTCCCAACTCCAACAATGATCACCGGCATCTTATTCCACAATGGATGACTAAATAAGCGCTTACCTTTTTTAGCCTCAAATAGAAACAATAAATAAAAACAGCTTAATACTATTCCAGAAAATATAAAAAAGCCAAAACCACTATTAATAAGTGTTGAATTTCCAGATGAAACTGTTAAGTTAAGTTCCCCTGACAATACCTCAGCTAAATATAAAACACCAATAAAAGCTAGCAAAATGAGTCCTTGATAGATTGTCCATTTCGAACGTACCATGTTATCCCCCACTACGAAAATAGTATTCTAGAATGATTATATTTGTACCGTAACGATTAAATCGGATCGTAACTTAGCAGCCAAAGATTTAAAATGTGAACCGATGCATTCGACAAATCTCGGGAAGTGCCTGGCACTTTGGTTGGCACTTTGGTTAAACGTTCATGAAGAAAAGACCTTCATATACAGAACTTTTGTATATGAAGGTCTTTTTGCTTTTCGACATATTTCGGGAAGTGCCTGGCACTTGTCAGAACTTATGCGGTTTGTTGTTCATTTTCTTCGAGGTCTTCTGTTGAGTCGACGACGACACTTGCTGAAGCGTCACCTACTACGTTGACAGATGTTCTAAACATATCAAGAATTCGGTCAATTCCAGCGACTAATGCAATACCTTCGATTGGTAGATTGATCGCAGTTGCGACCATTGTCAGCATGACTAAACCGGCTCCAGGAACGCCTGCTGTACCGATTGAAGCGAGAGTCGCAATCAACACAACCATTAATATTTGACTGAATGCTAATTCCATTCCATAAAACTGCGCGATAAACATAACCGCGATCCCTTGGTATAACGCGGTTCCGTCCATGTTGATCGTCGCTCCTAACGGGAGAACGAAACTACTCGTGCTTTTCGATACACCGAGGTTTTCTTGCGTATTTTTCAATGTCACAGGTAACGTTCCAGCACTACTGCACGTTGAGAAACCAACTGTTGCTGCTGGTAAAATTCCTTTAAAAAACTTGATCGGGCTCATTTTCCCAAACGTTTTTACCATTATCGAATATGTGACGATGACGTGGACAAGCGCTGCAATCGCCATCGCGATAATAACTTTAATGAGCGGCATTAACACAGACGCACCGTGCGTTCCAACAACCGGAGCTAGTAAACCAAATACACCGATTGGAACGACTAGCATTACAATGGAAGTAATTTTGTACATCACTTCAGCTAGCCCATCAAAAAAACGTTGAACGGGCGCTGCCTTTTCACCGACCATCGTAATTCCGATTCCGATAAAGATCGCTGTAAAAATAATTTGTAAAATAGCACCACTCGTTAAAGCCTCAAACGGGTTGGTCGGAATAATATTTAATAATGTATCGACTACCCCTTCTGTTTCTGTAGGTTCAACACTTCCTGAATCTACTGAAACATCTACCCCAGTACCTGGTGATAATAGATATCCAGCAAGTAACCCGATCGAGATGGCAATCAAAGTCGTAAATAAATAATAACCAATTGTTTTTCCACCAAGTCGACCTAGTTTTTTAATGTTCCCCGCACTTGTTACACCAACAACAATCGTCGCTAAAATAAGAGGTACGATAATAAATTGAATTAAGCGTAAAAATGCATCACCGAGCGGTTGAATAAACGTTGCATTTTCGCCTAAAATTAAACCGACAATTATAGCTAAAACAAATGCAATCCCAATTTGAGCTACAAAGTTTTTCCTCATGCTTTCCCCTCCTAGAAGTCTCTTCTCTGATGTATATCATTTTATTATTAACATTATACAAGTTCAGTTCATATAATGATATATTCTTTTAAACTACTAGTTATCATGGCCTATGAAAAGCAGTCGAACAGAGGTATCACACAGTATAAAATAACTACCCAATTACACAACAAGTATCCAGTTTCCGGTTATAATGATCATACCTCCTCGGGCAGAGCGTATCTCATATGTTAAACTAGTTGAAAATAGGTATGGAGGTTTTTTAATATGAAAATCAATTTTACGAAAAAGCAGTATAAACAATTACTTAACATTGCCTTTTTAGGAAATTGGACAGCAAACTCGACGAGGTTACCTGACGAAATACATGAAGAATATCACGACATATACCAATATATTTGTTCCTTTGCTAAGAATTTTGGATATGACAATGTGATTACTTACGATAAAAAGTTCGATCAATATTTTCCAACATTGGAATTCGAAGAACCTTTACAACCAATTATTGATGAAAATGATGACAGAGTATTTTGGGAGGAACTTAGTAATCGTTTAGCCAAAAGAGACATAGCGATGACTGGTGAGGAATTCCAAACAAATGATGACTATATAGAAAAACTTTTTAAAGCAAAAGAAAAATACGAAATTGAATTTGGGCAAAACGGAATTGAAAATTTGGTTATAAAAGAGAGAACCTCCAAATGATAAGATAATATACTCTTTTTGCACACTTACTTCCCCATCACCATTTATCGTGGCATGGCTTTTTTAATTTGCACTTATTAGCGAAATCTGCGCCAAATGATTTTCAGTACAATAATTGCTTAAAAACAAGGACCTCAATCCAAACAATAACTAATCACAACAAAATTTGAACGTCCCTTCTCTATATGAATATAAGAGGATTTCCCGTTGGGATGGAGAATGAGTAAGAAAAGAGAAAATGGTAGGGGGATATTCATGATTCAAGATCAATGGTTTACAACACAAAAAATTGATCAACATACGTTCGCGATAAGTGAATACGGGCATTGGGAAAAAGTACATTCCTTTTTATTATTAGGCGAACAAAAAGCAGTACTTATCGATACTGGTCTTGGTATCGATCATATAAAAAGGATTACCGACCAGATAACCGATTTGCCGATCGATGTCATTACGACTCACGTTCACTATGATCATATTGGAAGTCATGGAGAATTCGAACGAATTTATGTCCATGCGGAAGATAAAGATTGGTTAATAAACGGAATTCAAGGCTTGCCAATCGAACAAGTGAGAAAAGATATTCAGAGAGATATCACATTACCAACTCCCAAAACGTTTAACCCGGAAAAATATGTACCATATCAAGGAGAGCCAACGGGAGTTTTATCAGATGGTAATATCATCGATTTAGGCAATCGAAAACTGGTCATATATCATACGCCAGGGCATTCTCCTGGTCACATATCGGTTTTGGACGAAACAAACGGCTATTTATTTACAGGGGACTTATTTTATGGTGAAGCACCGGTTTATGCATTCTACCCTTCAACAAACCCTGTAGATCTCGTCGACTCATGGGAAAAAATATCGGCTATCCGCAACGTGTCAATGGTTTATGGATCGCACAATACATTAGGGCTTGCACCAGAAATTTTAGAGGAAGTCAAAAGAGCAGTGACATACTTGAGAGAAAACGATTTAGCCAAATTCGGAACAGGTATTCATAAATTCAACGGATTTAGTGTGCAGTTTTAAATTTCAACGAAAGTATTACGTCGAGCCTTGTGCGAGAATTTTTTACGGACATCAGATCCCTTATCTTCTCAATTTCTACTGTTTTCGCAACTTTCACGGACATCCAGTTCGTTATTTGTCCAAATCGATGTTAAATGTGTGCCTACAGCTTTCCATAACGGAACCAGTGGCCGACAAACTCCGATTACTATGCATATTCGACGCATTAGCGAACCTCATGTCCGCACACACACCAACTCCTTCCTGCGCGGACATCTGGTTCGTTATTTGTCCAAATCGATGCTAAATGTGTGCCTCCTGCTCTCCTTAACGGAACCAGTGGCCGACAAACTCCGATTTCTTCCCGTTTTCGATACATTAGCGAACCTCGTGTCCGCATGCACACCAACTCCTCCCTGGGCGGACAACAGATCCCTTATCTTCTCTATTTCTACTGTTTTCGCACACACACTAAACCGCCTTAAGCATGCTTAAGACGGTTAAATTAAGATGCTTATCACGAGACAATACTTTGCTCCAACCTCCTTGAAGCAGCAATGATCATTACGAGTTAGCCTCTCCCGAATTGCAACATGAGCCCGTGACCTTTGAGTGATCGTATTCGTCATGTAGTCGCCACCACTCATACCGCGGGGTTTGCCTCCATCCCTCGGGCGAGTCCTCCCAATCCTCCTGTCGGCCGAGTGGTGTCATGTCTAGCCAGTTATACGTGCCGAAAAGAATGTCAGTCCCGCGTCCCGTTGTATGGTAAGTGTGAAAAACGTGGTCGTTATTCTGGTAAAAGACGCTCACACCACCCTGCTCGCCACTTTCGTCAGTAGCTCCAAAGTCATAATTGAAATCGCTGCCGTATGAGGAATACCAGGGGACATTCCAACCCATGCGCTGTTTATATGGCGTAATCTGTGAAAGTGGGGCACGGGACACCAATACCAACGTGGTGTCTCGGGCATGCAAATGAGCTAAGTGACCGATGTTGTCAACTATAAACGAGCATCCGGGACAACGGTGATCCGAACCCGGTTCCATCATGAAGTGATAGACAATAAGCTGGCGTCGACCGTCGAAAAGGTTAATCAGACTCTCATTACCGTTCGGTCCCTCAAAAACGTAATCTTTTTCGATTTCCACCATTGGCAGCCTACGCCGCTCTGCGGCTAAAGCATCTTGGGCACGTCTAGTCTCCTTCTCCTTGATGAGAAGCTCCTTACGCGCTCTGAACCACTCTTCTTGAGAAACAACTTTTGGATGTGACAACTTGTTTTTTTCTAAATGAATGTTTTCCTTGTTCATTGTAATCGTCCTTTCTCTAAAAAAGTGTAGTTGATACCGAATACTTAGACATAGATCTTGGACAGTTCAACCAATCCATCCGCCTACTCCGAAACTTACGAGATGGGAGTGGGTTAGGGCAAAGACGTCAAGGTGGCCGACAACGTCCACGGCGAGTTCGCGTAGGCTGTTCTTCAAATCCACTGGATCGAAAGTGCACAGGTCAGCCCGAAGACGCGCTTATTATAGTGCGAATAACGACCCTTGAGCTTGCTGCGAGGTGTTCGAAGCACACACTCTCCTACCTGTTCATTGGACAAGCCAACGGTGCGACGCTAATACAGATGGTTGCCGGGTTCGGGATTATGAAAAGACTCGACTAGAGGTTGCCCGTTAGGCTGCACTCTCCCTATCATTGTTATATGTCATATTATTTTCATTCTCTTTTGTATTTGCCAGCTTGCTTCCTTTTGTATTGTTTTGATCTTTTCTATCTATTTTGATCAACCTTTTCATAAGATTATCACATACACTTGCTGAACATTTCTTTTCGATTGCTCAGTGATAACCCTAGTATATAAAACGGTCTTTTTATGGGAGGCTCCCCAGAATACATATTCGAGGAAAAGTCATAGGAACTAGTCAAGTCCAATTATCGCATCATAACGGAACTCACCTTCTCAATTCCCACTGTTTTCGCAACTTTCGCGGACATCTGGTTGGTTCTTTATTTGTTCAAGTCGATGTTTAATGTGTTCTTCCAGCTCTCCTTAATGGAACCGGTGGCCGTCAACTCCGGTTTCTTCTCGTTTTCGACGCATTAGCGAACCTCATGTCCGCATGCACACCAACTCCATCCTGCGCGGACATCAGATCCCTTATCTTCTCTAAACCGTCGCTATACTTCCTCACTTATAAAAATTAACCATTGATAAAAATAATTAACATATATTATTATAAAAGTGTAAACCATTTTCAATAGATTACTGATAGGGGTGAAAAGATGAAAAGCAAATTCTTTGAACAGGCGCAGAGATTTGGGAAATCATTTATGTTACCTATTGCTGTGTTGCCTGCTGCCGGGTTGTTATTAGGGATTGGTGGAGCGTTTAGTAACCCAACGACGATAGATGCTTACCCAATTCTTGATCAGGCGTGGCTGCAAGCCATTTTTACCATTATGAGTTCAGCTGGCTCTATTGTTTTTGCCAACCTGGCCATTATTTTTGCGGTGGGGGTGGCTATTGGTTTAGCCCGCTCTGATAAAGGAACGGCTGGTTTAGCAGCGATGTTAGGTTACCTTGTCATGAATACGACTATGAATGCGATGTTGCAGATTACAGGGAACCTTGCTGAGGACAATATCGCCGAAGTAGGACAAGGAATGATCCTTGGCATTCAGTCACTTGAAACCGGAGTGTTTGGTGGAGTATTAGTAGGTCTCCTCACTTATTGGCTCCATGCCAAATATAACAAAATTGAACTCCCTCGTTTTCTTGGCTTTTTTGGAGGGTCACGTTTTATTCCGATTGTAACCGCTTTCGCATCCATCCTGTTAGCAGTAGCTCTCTATTACATTTGGCCCATCGTTCAATCCGGAATCTTTTCGATGGGTACATTGGTGGAAGCTACAGGTTATGTAGGAACACTTATATATGGGTTTGTATTACGACTGCTGGGACCATTTGGATTACATCATATCTTCTACATTCCTTTCTGGACAACCAGTTTAGGTGGATCAATGATTATTGACGGTACACTGGTAGAAGGAACCCAGCGCATCTTTTTTGCTCAGCTTGCCCAACCGGATGTTGAAGAGTTTTATATCGGTACTGCAAGATTTATGTCTGGGCGCCATATTACGATGATGTTTGGTCTTTTGGGTGCATGTTTAGCGATGTACCATATGGCTAAACCAAAAAATAAGAAGAAAGTTATGGGACTTATGCTTTCAGCAGGCCTCACTTCCTTTTTAACTGGTATTACAGAGCCTATTGAGTTCGCCTTTTTATTCATCGCACCGATCCTTTACGTTATTCATGCCTTCTTTGATGGCTTAGCCTTTATGTTGGCACATATGCTTCAAATAACAATCGGACAAACGTTTAGTGGAGGTTTTATAGACTTCTTACTTTTTGGAGTTTTGCAAGGGAATGATAAAACAAATTGGATGCTCGTCCCACTGGTAGGGATCCCATGGTTCTTTTTATACTACTTCACGTTCCGCTTTTCCATTTCAAAGTTTGACCTTAAAACACCTGGTCGTGAAGCAGACGATGAGTCTGTTTTGGAAGTAACAAAAACAGAAAGAGCATCCACTATTATTAATGGTTTAGGGAAAAAGGAAAATATTAAAGATGTAGATGCTTGTGCTACCCGCCTGCGTGTCAGCGTTTTTGACGGAGAGAAAGTGGATAAAGAGATGTTGAAATCCAGTGGTGCGCGAGGTGTCATCGTAAACGGTAATGGTGTGCAAATTATCTACGGGCCCGAAGTGACAAGTATAAAGAATGAAGTAGAAGAAGCGTTAGGAGAGTTATAACATGCACAAATTATTTAAACAGCTTAGAAATAAACTTGTTGTATCTTGTCAAGCTCTAGAAGATGAGCCTCTACATTCTTCGATGATTATGGGAAGAATGGCACTAGCCGCAAAAGAAGGCGGGGCAAATGCAATAAGAGCAAATGGTTATCACGATATAATCGAGATAAAAAAACATGTGGAACTTCCCGTTATTGGTATAGTAAAAGCTGAATACACTGAAAGTGACGTATTCATCACCCCTACAATAAAGGAGATCAAGCAGCTTTTATCTGCGAATGTGGATATGATTGCTCTAGATGCAACGAACAGGAAACGGCCAGGTAATCATGATTTAGACTCTTTATATCAGGAAATACGTCAATTAAGCCCTAATACGCCTTTGATGGCAGATATCTCAACTATTGAAGAGGCTGTATATGCTGAGAAGCTTGGTTTTGACTGCGTTGCAACTACGCTTGTAGGGTATACTGAGCATACAAAAGGACAGTCTATCGTTTCCAACCAGTTTGCCCTGTTGAAAAAGATGACAAGCACAATATCTAAACCAGTTATAGCAGAAGGTGGAATCAATACACCTGATGCGGCAAAACTTGCATTAGACTCAGGTGCACACTTTGTTGTAGTAGGAAGTGCCATTACCCGTCCCCAACTTATTACTGCAAACTTTGTTACCGCCCTAAAATAAGTATCCGCCCGTAAAACGGGCGGTTTTAATTTCGCCCTATAAGGGCACTTTACCACCAGAGTCCCTTAAGGGACCTTATTTAATTTGGTCCGTGTCAAAAGTTTTTTGAGGATATCCCTTTTCATAATCATATAGAATTCGAAATCGCTATAGGCGGACGCTTTCAGCGGGCAATGCCTCAACTTCCTAGGTGTCACACTGTGTGCACCTAGGGGATTTTCGACGATTGCTTTTCCCGCCTGAGTCACCGCCTGGCACTCTTTCGAGTAAATGATGACATTTAAATAACATTCTAATAGCATACATAGAAAAAACGAGTTGGGGGAAGTTGTATCTCAGCTCATTTTATCTCATTAAAGGGCTTTTGCTATCAAAGAAACTTATGTTCATTTCGTATCCATCATTTAAGATAATAAATGACATAACGCAAATAAAGTTGTCATCAAAAGGTGGAAGGTACTGCGCGACTCCTACGGAAAAACGGACGAGTTGAGATCCCTTCGAGCTTGATCGAAGTAGCTCAACCGTTCGTCCGTGGCAAAGAAGACACCGTGAATACGAACAAAGTGAAGTAAGAGCGGATGTCGCACTTGTGCCCTGGGGTGAAAGCAAGCAGTATACCTTCCAACTATTCTTACTTTTAAAGAGCTCTCACGAATACAACCCTTAAAGGTTTATTTTCACACAGGCAGAGCCTGTGGTTTACAAAGAATATAATAAAAGATAGGAGATCAGAGCCTTCAGCTTTGGTCTCCTATCTTATTAAATTCGTTTAAAGCGTGAAGCGTTTGTTTGCGATTTTCCATCGCACGATCTTCTTGCAGAAGAACCATACTGATGAGATCTAATATATAGAGAATAGACAGTTGAGAATTAATAAAGTCACGCTGCTCGTACTGTTTAAGGTTACTCGAAAATAAAATAAGGTCACTTAAATTACTTAAAGGGGTTTTTTCGAAATTTGTTATCGTAAGAACTTTCGCGTTGTCTCGCTTTGCTAACTCTACTGCTTCAATCATCTCCCTAGTCTTTCCAGAGTTAGAGATCGCAATGACTAAATCTCCTTCACTAATAAGAGCCGCATTCATCAACATTAAATGTGAATCTGTATGAGCATCTACTGTATAACCCATCCTCATAAGCCTGTATTTGAGCTCAGTAGCGGAGAGCCCAGAGCTTCCTAGACCGTATACTTGAATGCTTTTCGCTTCCTGAATCCAATTACTTGCGACCTCAAGCTTCTCCTGTTCTAACAGCTTATGGCTCGAGCGAATGATGGAATGATAAATGGTATCTACTTCTTCAATTAAATTCTCCGCTTCTCCCAAAAGCTCCACAGCATCTCGAAGTAAGATCTTAAAATCCACAAAACTCTTACAATCGATCCTCTTGCAAAAGCGTGTAATTGTAGCTACTGAAACACCCGTCGCACTAGCCAAATCCTTAATATGTATATTCAAAATTCCTTCTTTATTATTCAAAACGAAGTCAGCCACTTTTGTTTCACCAGGACTAAAAGAATGATACTTAATCTGAATTCTCTCAAGTATGGACATAGAGACCCTCCATTTCCAAAAAGCCTTTTCTGTCTCTATCATATCCCTAACCTATGGTCATTGTCCAGAAGGCTAGATAGTCTGTAATCAACTGTACTTGTTCGGTGCAGGAAGCACGAGAACGTCCCGCGCTTCCCCTAACATTGAAAAGGCTCCATTTATAAGAAACACAAGGCGCTGGAGTCCCGACAGGAAGAAGTCCGAGCTTAAACTTTAAGTGGCGAGGCGAAGCGACCTCGAGGCGAAAACTGCTGTCTCTTCCTATTCTAGTATCACTTTGAAGCTAGATCCGTCGTGACAACTCGTAGCCTACTCATGTAGGAAACGCTCGTGCCTGAAGTCTAGACATCAATCGAGAGATTGATATTTTATAAATTCTTATCTTTTAAAATAAGTAGAATTCTAACTCGTGATAATAATTCATATAGCGTAACTGCCTGATGAACAGAACGATATCCCCCTACGGTATTCCTTGACAGAACCCCGAGGTAGTTAGGGTAGGGAAGGGAACAAAGTGTCCAACTAACCTCTCCCCACATCGGAATATATTAAAAAATATCGATACGCTTTTTTACCTTAGTACTTGTTTGTCATTCGTTTATTCCATCAACTCAGCCACCCTGTTGTACGAAAGTACGTCATCAGTCATTTGATGAAAGGTTTGGTTTTTTATGATCTCTTCGCTCATTGTTTGCAACATAGTAATGGTAGCTCTAAATGGCGCGGATCCACAACTGACCCTTTCGATCCCGATATTTGATAACTCCGTTAAAGAAGGCATTTCTTGGTTAACGAGTAAATTGATCGGACAAGAAATTTCCTCCCTAATATGTTGAATAGCGTTCTTATCATGTAAACCTGGAATAAAAATGCAATCTGCTCCTGCTTCTTGATAGGCTTTTGCTCGCTTTACAGCTTCATTAAATCTTGTTGAAGCCTCCCCGACATTTAACCAATAGATGTCCGTTCGAGCATTAATAAATAATGGGAAATGATTGGATTCTGAGAATTCCTTGATAGCTGTTATTGTTTCTACTTGTGTTGAAAGGTCAAAGACAGGATGATCACGGTCTCCAGTACCGTCCTCGAGATTTATGCCAATAGCTCCAGCGGTAATGATTCTTTTTACCGTTT
Source organism: Evansella halocellulosilytica (assembly GCF_002335745.1). Lineage (GTDB taxonomy): Bacteria > Bacillota > Bacilli > Bacillales > Salisediminibacteriaceae > Bacillus_CA > Bacillus_CA halocellulosilytica. The sequence continues at coordinate 95,607 of NZ_NIST01000001.1, forward strand.
CTAAAACCTCCTCAACGTTCTCTCCATATCCGGCTTCTATGTCTGCACTTACCGGGACATCCACTGATTTTGCGATGTTTTCAACAGTTTCAACCATTTTTTCTAGAGGTAAGCTTTGTCCATCAGGGTATCCTAAGGAAGCGGCGATGCCAGCACTAGTCGTTCCAATAGCCTTAAAACCGCTTTCTTCAAATATTTTTGCACTTATGACATCCCATGCATTTGGCAAAATAAACGTAGATCCTTGCTGATGTAAGTCACGAAAATTCTTCTCCTTCAATAATTGATCATTGTTAATCATTAATGAAAGTCTCCTTTATTTAGAGTTTAAGAGTTAAATCCATTGTAATCGGAATTTATTTCGATTGACATCGAAATGTGGAATGCATAGTGAATGGGAGTGAAAGTTTCCCATTGTAAACTGTGGTCTAGTCTTTTTCGATTTTAAGCAGACTTTGAGTCCGTATGCTCACCAACCCTGTCCAGTGCCATCCGGCGCGGACATCAGATCCCTTATCTTCTCATTTTTCACTGTTTTCACAGCTTTCGCGGACATTGAGTTCGTTATTTGACAAAATTGCTGTGAATTGTGCTCTATTTTCGCTTCATAACGGAACCGTTGGCCGCCAAGCTCCGATTTCTTACCGTTTTCGGTGTGTTAACGGATCTGTTGGCCGCACAACAGCTACATATTTGATGGTGAATCCGCGCGGACATCAGATCCCTTATCTTCTCATTTTTCACTGTTTTCACAGCTTTCGCGGATATCACGTTCGTTATCTTCACAAAAAGGAATTCGATCGTTACACTACGAATGATGCTCGCTTGGTTAACATGGCAAATCCAATGAAATAATGCGCCGTCCAGCCCCTTCCGTCAAAAAATAAAAAAGGGCAACCAATACTACATGATAACCATGTAATACTAATTGACCTCATTACTAGTAACGAAGCAAACCTGTCCTTATACAGACTTTTTGATCAACCTCTTAAAGTTCTATTTGATTTCGCCTCGGACAAAATTCACTTTTCCACCTTGTGGTAGTTGAGCAATTTTCCAGCGATCTTGTGCGAGCACAGTCCCTATTGTCGAATAGCCCCCAGTTGTCTGACTATCTGCTAAAAGAACAATTGGCTGACCATGACTAGGGACTTGAACTGTTCCGAACGTCGTTGCTTCAGAAACGATATCAGCACTATTCTTATGCACTAATTTTTCCTGTCCTTTTAAAAAGTAACCCATTCTGTCACCTTTAGTAAAAACATATGACTGATTATAAAAAGCATTTACCGACTCTTCCTTAAACATTGACTCATGATGACTCGCTACAATACGAACCACAACTTCTTTAGTATATGAAGGGATGTATTTCGGCGAAAGCCCTCTACCTAATAATTCTTTTTTACATTCAACTTTAGGCGCAAAGATAACATCCCCTTTCTCCAACCTGGAGAACATCCCGCCTCGTTCATATGTTGAGCAGCTTCCTAAGATAGGGTTACATTGGATTCCACCTTGTACACCTACATAGGCACGAGCACCACACAATGGTTTCTTGAATGACAGACGTTGTCCACGGTGAACCTTAAAGCATTTCCACATCGGTGCTTTTTCTCCATCTATGTGTGGAGACAAGTCCGCACCACCAATAGCAATCACATGTTCTGCTAACACCATGAATTCTGTTCCTAAAAAACTGATTTCTATTGATGGAAAGTGTTCCTTATTACCTAATATGTAATTCGTTAACGAATGCGCATGCCGGTCCATTGCTCCAGAAACAGGAACACCATATTTTTGATATCCAAAGCGTCCTAAATCTTGAATTGAAGCATAAATACCTGGCTTTTCAACTTTAAACAATGCTTTCCCCAACTCACTCACCTATATTCCTGACATCCTTGATCGACCACTTCCTCTCGAAGTGATTTAATAGAAAAGTCTCCAGCTAATACTTCATCTTTCAACTTTGAAAATTGCTCTATATTAATAGACGTAAATTCAACATAATCTCCAATCTCTAATAAAAATGAATCGTCCGAGTTACATTGAAATAAAGGGATTGGCGTTTTTCCGATGATATTCCAACCTCCCGGAGAAGAGATAGGATAGATCCCCGTTTGTCCGCCAGCAATTCCTACACTTCCTGATTCAACTTCATGCCTAGGCTTGCTTAATCTAGGGGTCATAATCGACTGAGGAAGACCTCCCAAATAAGGAAAACCTGGCAGAAAGCCAATCATATAAACTAAATAAGAAGCAGAAGAATGACGTTTAATTACTTCCTTTTCAGTTAGACCATTTTCTTTCGCAACTCTCTGTAAATCAACACCAAATTCTCCTTCATAACAAACTGGTATTTTTACGATTGTTTTATTCTTTGTTTTGATGTTCACTGTCTCTCCGTTCAAGACTTCATCTACCCAGCATTTCACTTTCTCATATGTAACATCATTCCAACGAAAATAAATAGTCACTTTATTAAAGGTTGGAACAATGTCTAATACGCTGCTTATTTTTGCTGATTCAAGCATGTTAAAGACTTGTTTTACCGTTAGATGCAATTCATGATTGATTTCATCGCCAAAAGAGACCGTTAAGCCATTGTTTCCTAACGGGACAATTGAATAATCTAACATTTTTAGCTCCTACAAACTCTTAATACAAATACGTATACTTTTTACAAGATCATCATGAGACCAACTAGCAATTTTCCCATGCTCCACTGCTAATTGGTGAGATGCCGGAATATGAATGAAGCCTGAAGGAACTGATTTTTGATCTTTTTGGAAATAAGATAATCCACGATACATCACATTATTACATAAGTAGGTTCCTGCAGTATTAGATATTTCTGCCGGGAAGCCAGCCTTAGTTAAGTTCGATACCATATCCTTTATTGGAAGTGTTGAAAATAGACCGTCACTGCCATTCTCAACGATTCTCTCCCCATCAGGTTTGTATCCATAATTGTCTTCTTCACCATCATTACAATTGATAGCGATACGTTCAGGCGTTATTTTAAAACGTCCTCCCGCTAACCCTAGTGAGATAACAGCATCAGGGTTTACAGTTTCTATTTCTCTAATAAGCTGATCCCCACTCTTTGAAAAATCGACAGTTAATATTTTTCCAACAATACGATAATCACCTATCAATTCTCCGTCCAACTCATTTACGATCTCCATCGTTGGATTAAGCGGGAAATCTAAAAATGGTTCAAAACCCGTTAATAATAACGTATTCATTCATTTATTCCTCCTACTACATTTAATGGTCGTTTTCTTTCAACTTTCAACACATTGTTTTTCTTGCTTCTTTTGAGCTCTTGTTCATCCTTCTTGATCCAATTAACGGCTCCAAGGTCAAACCAGCGGTGAGCTCTTTTGCAAACCTCTAACGAATGGTCGTATACGGTTTCATCTGCCGCTTCAGAAATAATATCTGCACTGACCCATTCGGGGAACCGGCTAATGGCTGCAGGATTATTCGGATCAGGCTTTGTCGGCCATTTATAGAAAATAAAGTTATTCGTTAATTCAAGGGGGAATAATTCAGGCATAAAGGCATGTCCATATTTTTTATAGCGACTTAACCAATAGTCGTTTAGGTCTGCTATATCTGTTCCATCAACTTTCTTTTGGATATTACCGATTATTTTTTCTAACACTTGATTATGCTGAGGGTACATTTTTGGATCTAATTGTCGTGAAATTCCATAAATAAGTGCGTTCGGAATCCAAAATGACATTTGAAAGCGAGGAGGAATATGATAACCTGCAAACGGTTGTGTCCATTCATGACTAGGTATCCCATGATCATCAATAATAATATCTGGCGCCCAACGATTCATAATCTTTGGTACAACATTCGCTTCCCCAAAAATCGTATTTAAGTAGCGAACATGAGTAAACTCAAGCCCTACTGCATTATACCTTGCTGCATGGTGCTTCCACTTTGGGTTTTCCTTCACCATGTTCTCATGTAATCTCGATCCATCCGGATTGGCACAAGGGATGACAACGATATTCATATTTAATAGAATGTCAGGGTGCTTCGTACTGATTTCATCCAACATCTCCGTTACAGCTGGCATACTAGACACTTCATTAGCATGGTGACCAGTTTCAATTAACACCGTTGGTTTATATGCAGATAACTTAATTGGCGAATAATGGGTTTCCTCAGACTTGGAAAAGAACTCATAAACATAGATTGGTGAGCCTCGATAAGAGTGATCTGCAAGCCATAATCGAATTTCCGCCTTTTCAGGATATGGCACACCGTGCGGAATTGAATCTCTTTTGTACGATTGCGAGATTTGCACGGCATTCGTATCATCAGTATCCCGGGGTGAATACGAAGCTTCAATTGGATAATCAGACAAATGATTAAATGTTAACTGTTTTGTATCGTTTTTGTTCGCTTGTTCTGCTATCCAACTGTAAGCAACGATTTTTGCTTTTGGCTTCGAGCCAGGCCTAACTTTCATATATGGATATATTCCGCCTGGAGCAGTATATTCTTTTCCGCAAACCTCTTTACCCATAAAACCAAAGTAATCAAGTGTGTTAAAATAAAGGTCTTCATGTAAAGCTTCAAGAGAGGAAACTCGTTCTTCCTGAACGGAAAGCTCCAGCTCTTCTTCACTCATTTCAACATCTATGTCAATTCGGTCAAACAGAGGTTTCGTAAAACCTCTCTCATTATCTACTGTTTCAGCTTCTATATTTTTAAAAAGCCGAGGCAAAACATCCTCTAAATAAAATTCATAAAATCGTTCACGATCTGTTTTTATTAGTTGATCAATTAAAAAGACATCTTCGTTTTGAACTGTAATATAACTAGTAGTTGGATATGAAAATTGACCAGCTTCTACATATGGTACCTTCGATACTGGTACATTCAACTGATCTCTAAATATTTCTTGACCGTGTTTATTATTGGCAGTGACTACATAACAGAAGTCTTGTGTCTCATTTAACCCTAGATTCACCTTCGACATATGAATGGAAAGTTCGTTTGCCAACACTTCATCTACTGGATAAATTTCTTGTATCCAGCGGATTGGCAACTCTAAACCATCATTTCTTTCTTCTTTTAAACAATTGATCAAAATAGAATCTATGTCTGACTTCTTCTTTAGAGCAGGTAGCACTTCTTCTACGATCCAAAAGAATCCTGGTTTAAAGGAAGACCTTACATTGACAGTGGCATGAGGAAAACGTTGTTTAATCTCATTAGCAACTTTTTTACGTACACTCCTTGGTTCTGATATGAACAGATTGAACGCAAGAGTTCCACTTTCGTTTTCATAGTCAGATAGATGATCAAGATGCTTGTAAATGTCATGAAGCTCACCTTTATCTTCCCAATTGACCGAGAATAACTCTTTCTCTTGTCGCTCTGTCTTACCATTATCGTTCTCCCATGATGCAAAATGCCCTCCCTCAGACCAATGTTTTTCTTTAAAAAAGTAAGAAAGGGCTTTGACTAAACCACTTTCATCCCCTTTAAATCGAACGTCACCTTCTGACAGACTGATATTTGCTCCTTTACCCATGCTTTTCTCGATAGTAAATGTTGTCGCACTTAAAGAATGACTTCCCGTTACAGGGAATGTAAGACTAGTACTCGCCATACCAACTCGGGCGGCCCCATAGCAAATCTCCTTAAAGATCGTCTGATCGATTGTTTCATCAAATTCAAAGGTTACAGCACGTTTGTTTTCAGGGCTCGGTTCATCCATATGTAAAAACCCCATCCCATTCCAAAAATCAGTTAAGCTAGCAGCCACCTTCTTTTCACCAGCGTCTTCTCGTGATGGTTTAATATCCCACGTATGATCTACTAGCTTTTCACCAATATCGGTATGAATTGCAATAGAGTTCATTTGTAAGCTAATTTTCTCAACTTTTTCCCCATTGTTATCTGTGAGTTCATTTACCGGCCATTTTGCTGCAAGAAAACGGAGTAAGGTTGATAAACTTTCCTCTGTTTCAAAAAGGAAAAGAAGTCGGTTCGCTCGTATAACTAGCGAAGTCTCCTGATGACTTTCTTGGAAGTCAACCACAATCGGATAACGTTGATTGGATTTAAGAAAATCAAAAGAAAGGCTTGTCGTTTCAAATCCCAGCCTTGCACAAAAGTCTACAAGCCCCTCTGCTTTTAAATCGTTCGGTATATTAAATGAAACATTCACTCGATCAGCTACACCATCTCCATTTTGGTCTTCTACTAAACCACCAATTTCCCATAGCTTTTTTAAATCATTCATGGAATCACCTACACCTTTATATTTGGATCCAGTTTATCTCTTAACCAGTCCCCTAGCAGATTGAACCCAAGAACTGTTAACATAATAGCAAACCCTGGGAATGTTGCTGTCCACCACGCAGAACTGATATAGTTACGACTGTCTGATAGCATACCGCCCCAAGAAGGAATCGAAGGGTCAACACCAAGCCCTAAAAAGGTAAGCGAAGCTTCTAATAAAATAAATTCTGCAGTAAATAGTGTAGCTAAAACTAAAATCGATGAAAGGACATTTGGGAAAATATGTTTCACGATAATTCCTAAGTTTGGTGTACCGACTGCTTTAGCTGCTTCTACGTATTCCAACGATTTTATCGATATGACTTGCCCTCTTATTAACCTAGCAAATCCAACCCAATACGTAATTCCAAGTAAAATAATGATTTTCCAAATTCCTGTACCGAGCACACTCATTATCACAATGGCAAATAAGATAAATGGGAATGCCAGTTGTACATCCGCTGCTCTCATAATAAAATCATCCAGCCACTTTCCAAAGTAGCCAGCAAGTAGTCCTAGTACTGTTCCAATGACCATCGCTAATAAAACACCAAAAAATCCAACCTGCAAGGAGATGGAAGCTCCGTGTATAATACGGCTCAGCAAATCGCGTCCTAATTGATCAGCCCCAAGAATAAATTCCGATTCACCAGTTTCATCAGCCCAGCTAGGTGGAGCTAACCGGTCACTTAAACTCGCCGCCGTTGGATCATGTGGTGCAATCAAAGGAGCAAAGAGTGCACAAGTAACAGTGACAAGAACAAGTAACATCCCTAAAACACCTGATGGGTTCTTTTTTATAAAACGCCATACATTTTCTACTGGATTCCGTTTAATGTTTTTTTCAGGTGTTTGAGGTTCCTTCGGTTCGTTAGTTTTATCCTTTAATAACGCTTCTTGTTCCACTAGTCTTCACTCCCTCCAGCCTTAATCCTCGGATCTATGAAACTATAACTAATATCAACGATTAAGTTTACAAGAACCATTAACAAGGCAAGAATAATGACTCCACCTTGAATGACAGGGTAATCACGCTGATTGATTGCATCGATAATCATTCGACCGATCCCTGGCCAAGAAAAAACTTGTTCTATAATGACAGTACCTCCCAGCAAGGAGCCAAATTGTATGCCTAAAAACGTAATAGTAGGAATTAATGCATTCCTTAATGCATGTCTGAAAATGACGACCCATTCCTTCAATCCTTTTGAATGGGCTGTTGCAATATATTGCTGGTTTAATACTTCAAGCATGGATGAACGAACAAGTCTTGATAATATCCCTGACAAAATTAACCCTAGTGTTATAGAAGGTAATATTAAGTACTCAATCCCACCATATCCTGAAGCTGGCAGCCATTGTAACGTAACTGCAAAAATAATAATTAACATAATTCCAAGCCAAAAGTTTGGAAAGGAGATACCTATTAAAGAAAAGATTCTTCCAAAAAAGTCTAATGCCGTGCCTCTTTTGACAGCGGAAATGATTCCAACCGGAAAAGCGATCAGCATAGCAACAAAAATTCCACCTAGAGCTAAACTTAACGTGGCACCGATTCTGGAGAAAATCATTCCAGTGACTGATTCCCCAGTCCTAAATGATGTACCTAAGTCAAACATTAATAAATCTCTCATAAATATCCCATATTGAACCCATATCGGTTCATCTAAACCTAATTGAGCTCTCAAGTTATCAATTGCTGCCTGTGTCGGTTCACCTGCTGAAAACATCACTGCAACTGGATCCCCGGTTAGTCTGATAGAGAAAAAAATAATAAGGGATATAACAAAAACAACAATCACACTATGAAAAGCCCTTCGAAGTATAAACTGTAACAAACTCTTATCCCCCTTTTTATTGAGATAAGGATGAAAAGGGCAGTACGTTAGAATTACCGCCCTTTTTCAATCATTCCTTTTACTCTACCGTTACTTCCTCTAATCTCAAGCGATCCTCATGAGGCGGTTGGAAGTTTTGCACTCTCTCATTTGCTGCATACAGATCAATTGAAGCGTAAATGTTCACTTCTGGAGCTAGTTCATACAAACGTTCTGTAAGTTCCATGAAAATCTGTTCACGCTCTTCTTGGTCAACAGTAGACCTTTGAGCCTCTAATAAACGTTGAACTTCTTCATCATAGAAAGAAGGGTTCCAGAATTCACCTTCTGCATACATAAGGTATGCTGTGTTATCAAAATCAAGCGTCCATCCTCCCCAGCCTTGGCGATACATATGACCAGCATCTGCACCTGGGATTAAATCAGAAGTTAATGTATTGCTATCTACACTTTCAATATTTGCTGATAACCCAGCTTCTTCTAAGTAGAACGCTACAGCTTGAGCAATCTCTCTGAAGTTACCATCATTACCAGGTACATAGATGTCGAGCACGCTTCCTTCAGCACCTGCTTCCTCAATTAGTTCTCTAGCTTTATCCGGATCATATGCGTATTGTTCCAAATCAGGGTTGTAACCAAACGACAGTTCACTTTGGAAAGTACTAATCGGTACACCGTAACCATCTAAGATTTCATCAATAATTGCTTGTTTGTCGATTGCATAATTAATAGCTTGTCTAACCCGAACATCATCTACAGGCTCTTTTGATACATCAAAACGAAGTGAGAAAGCGGTTGGAGTTTCTACTTCATAAAGATTTAGTAGTTCTTCCTCTTCAATCGCACTTACTTGGCTAACTTCAACTCGTTTCATAATATCAATTCCGCCTGTTTGCAATTCAGCCAATCTTGTTGAACCTTCCGGAATAATTCGGAATGTTACCGTATCTAATTGTGGTTCGTCTTCTTTCCAGTAATTTTCGTTTTTTTCTAAAACAACTTTATTATCTCGATCATACTCGGTCATTTTAAATGGACCAGTACCTACTGGATTCGTACTAAAATGCTCAGCACCATGCTCCTCAATATACCCAGGTGGGACAATGACAGCACCATATCCAGATAACTTCGTTAAGAGGACCGGATCGTTCTCCAACAAATGAAAATTAACGGTATAATCATCAACGACTTCTACATAATCAATACTTGTATAGTTCTCTTGTTGCGGACCTTGAGCACCTTCTTCACCTAATAACCGATCAAACGTGTATTTTACGGCTTCAGCATTGAATGGCTCTCCGTTATGGAACTCTACCCCTTCTCGCAGTTCAAACTGAAGGGTGTGGTCATCTAAATATTCCCAGTCAGTTGCCAAACCCGGACCAACTTCAAGGTCTAAATTACGATCTGTTAATCCTTCAAAAACAGATGTTGCTATCGTGCTCCAGTCTAATAAAAAGGTAGCAATCGGATCCCAATTTTGTGGATCTCCAGGTACGCCAATGACAAGCTCATTGTCTCTTCCTTCAACTTCTGCGTCACTTTCCCCAACGGTATCTTCTGTATTACCTCCATCTGCATCGGCACCTTCATCTCCGCCACATGCTGCCAGCAGCATCATAAATCCTAACGCTAGTATGAACAACACCTGTTTTGAACTCCCATAAAATATGTTCACTACTTTTCAACCCCTTTTTCATTCATTTTTAAAATGATTATAATTTTGTTGAAAGCCAAGGCGTTTCGATATCTTGGCTGAAACCTCCCACATTGGCATAACATAAAAATGATCTTCTTTATTCTTCAGTACAGATGAAAAACCAGCAACACTTAACGAAGCTTCAACCTCACCAAATCGGTTATAAATAGGTGTTCCATATGCAGCAGTTCCTTCAGCGAGCTCTGAATCACTAAATGTATAACCTTTTTCTCTAGCTTCACGAATCGATTGCCAAACCTCTTCCTTCGTCTTTAACGTTTGTGGACCTATCGGTTCTATTGGATCTTTTAAAATATCGTGAATCAACTCATCCGGAAAAAATGAAAGCAATGCTCTTGGACAAGCACCCGCATACAACGGTGCTCTTCTTCCTATCTTTGTGTATAAACGAACAGGTCGATCATCTTCTACCTTTTCTATATATATAGAAGCATTTTGATCCGGGATCGCCAATTGAACCGACTGCCCAAGCTTCTTTTGCAATTCTCTCATATAAGGGAGCGCAATATTTCTTACTTCATACTGTCCTGCCGCAGTTTGTCCAAGTTCCAATAACCTTGTCCCCAGCTGGTATACTTCACCTTCTATTAAGTATCCTTGTTGATAGAAACTGACCTTTTGTACAAAACCTTCAGATTCAAGAGATTTTAATAGCCTATATGTAGTTGGCTTTGGAATAGACAAATGCTTAGACATTTCATCCAACCGCCAAAAAGGTTTTTCTTCTGTAAATACTTTTAATATTTGCAAAGCTTTCGCAATGGTTTTACTCATAAGGCATCATTTTCATCCTTTTCATACAAATGACAAGCAACATAACGTCCTTCACTATGTTGTAAATTAGGGCGTATCGTTTTACATTCATCCATGACATCTGGACACCTTGGGTGAAAGGCACATCCACTTGGAGGGTTTGATGGACTAGGCACATCCCCTTCTAGAATAATTCGACTAGATTTTGACTTCGGCTTTGCCTTAGGTACAGCAGAAAGTAAAGCCTTCGCGTACGGATGAAGCGGTTTACTATATAAATCATTTTTCTCAGCGACCTCCACTACTCTCCCGAGATACATCACACCAATTCTATCGCAAAAGTGTTTTACAACACTTAAATCATGAGAGATAAAAACAAATGTAAAACCATACTCTTTTTGGAGGCTTTTAAGTAAATTTAAAACTTGTGATTGTATGGAAACATCTAAAGCCGATACGGGCTCGTCAGCAATGATCAGTTTAGGGTTTGATGCTAATGCTCTCGCAATCCCTATCCTCTGACGCTGTCCCCCGCTGAATTCATGAGGAAACCGTTCCATATGGTTTTCGGTCAAGCCAACTTGCTTCATAATTTCTAAAACACGCTCTCTTATTTCTTTTTTTGTTTTGCATATACCGAAGTTAATGAGTGGCTCTTGAATAATTTGCCTTACTCGTTTCCTTGGATTGAGCGATGCGAACGGATCTTGAAAAATAATTTGGATATCTTTGCGTAAACTCCTCATCTCTTTTTCACTAACACTGGCTATATCTTTACCTTCATAAATCACTTCACCACTCGTAGGTTTTAACAGTCGTAATAACATCCGGCCAGTTGTACTTTTTCCGCATCCAGATTCGCCAACAATCCCTAAAGACTCACCTTTATAAACTTTAAAAGATATATCATCGACAGCTTTCACATAACCTTTCACTCTACCACCTAGCAGTCCCCCTCCTTTAATTGGGAAGTATTTTTTTAGTTGGTTTACTTCTAAAATCGCTTCACGCTCCACTATACTTCCTCCTTATTCTGCTTATCATGTCTAACAACTTCTTCACTATAGAGCCAGCATTTAGCACTGGAATTGCTCTTCACTTTAAACTCTTCCGGCTCATGTTTAAAACAATAATCAAATGCCTCAGGACATCTATCTGCAAACCGACATCCCCGAGGCATTTCATGTGGAGATGGGACCGTTCCAGGAATAGATGATAAAATTTCAACCTCTTCATCAATATCAGGTATGGATGATAGCAATCCTTTCGTATATGGGTGCTTCGGCTCTTCAAAGAGTTCATCTACTGTCGACCGTTCAACAACGTCTCCAGCATACATTACAGCAACATCATCACACGCTTCGGCAACAACGCCTAAATCATGTGTAATGAGTACAATTGACATATTCATTTCATCTTGTAATGAGCGCATTAACTCTAGTATTTGTGCTTGGATCGTGACATCTAAAGCAGTCGTAGGCTCATCAGCAATTAATAATTTTGGATAACAAGACAATGCCAAGGCAATCATTACCCTTTGTCTCATTCCTCCAGATAATTGGTGAGGATAATCATTAATGACTTCCTCAGCTCTTGGAATTCCAACAAGCTTGAGCATATGTAATGCATGTCTATATGCTTCTTTCTTAGATATATCTTTGTGGTTTCGTACGATTTCAACAATTTGGTAACCAATTTTAAATACCGGATTCAGAGACGTCATTGGCTCTTGGAAAATCATAGCCATATCTTTCCCACGAAGCTTTCTTCTTTCATTTTTAGATAGAGTTGTCAGCTCGCGTCCGTCTAATTGAATACTCCCATTGTTAATTTTTAAGTTTTTAGGTAATAAACCCATTATGGACAATGAAGTCAAGCTCTTCCCACACCCTGATTCACCAACAATCCCTAATGTTTTCCCTTTTGAAACTGACAAAGAAATTCCATTAACTATATTGACATCTCCGTCATCTTCCGGAATTGCCACTTCTAAATCTTTTATTTCTAAAATATCGGTCACGTTCCAATCCCTCCGTTTCATTATATGAAACGCAATTTCATTTTTGGTTTTGTTTATCATACTCTATTTTCTGAATCTTGTAAATAAACTTTAAAATCAAAAAAGGTGAACGATTCTATCATTAAATACAATACTCAAAGTCGTTATACGAGTAATGCTAGTTTATTTTCGTAAAATGATATCCCTCAATGAACATCGACGATCTAGGCAGCTCTATTTGATTTTGAGCAGATATATTGAGTCCGTATACTCACCAACTCCATCCGCAGCCATCCGGCGCGGACACCAGATCCCTTATTTTCTCAATTTCCACAGTTTTCGCAGCTTCGCGGACATCGAGTTCGTACGACACTCGAAGTGAGAGTTACTTCGAAAACCACCAATCTGTGATCCCTCTTTCGGACATGAGATCCGTTATTTGTGAACAAACACGTATCTTTTTAATGTTGGCGGACATCAGATTCGTTATTGCTTAAAATTAACCCCGATTTTGCCAACTTTAAAGGTAATAAGGTCCCTCATGGCCGCTAAATTGTAAATATTGCTAAAATTCATCAAATAAGGGATCGTGTGGCCGCCGAGCTGGATGATTATCTCTCGAGGACATGAGTTCCGCTATTTGTGAACAAAACTGCACCCTTCCAATGTTGGCGGACATCAGGTTCGCTATTGCTTAAAATTAACCCTGATTTAGCTAACTTTAGACGAAATAAGGTCTCTCATGGCCGCTAAATTGTAAATATCGCTTATATTTATCAAATAAAGGATCCTATGACCGTCGAGCTGGATGATTATCTCTCGAGGACATGAGTTCCGCTATTTGTGAACAAAACAGCACCCTTCCAATGTTGGCGGACATCAGGTTCGCTATTGCTTAAAATTAACCCCAATTTTGCCAACTTTAAAGGTAATAAGGTCCCTCATGGCCGCTAAATTGTAAATATCGCTAAAATTTATCAAATAAGGGATCCTATGGCCGCTTGCTATCGTGACCATGATAAAGTCTCGCACCTGTGAGGCGATTTAATAGCAAAATAAAGGATAGTGGAAACTGCCCACTATCCTTCGTTTGAGTTCTATATTAAGAGCTAAATTAAAATGGATTACACAATACGTTGTATTCCATCTTGCTTTTTATACTTCCATCAATAATAGAGGTGCCCTATAGTACAGTCAACTTACATGTTGTCATTTCGCATAAAGCTATTCTTTCAAAGTAGTTTATTTATATCTACTACTTTTCATAAGGTATAAAATTCCCGTCAAACGTAATTACGATACGCTCTCCTTCCGGATCTTTATCGTCTGGACGTTTGTCAACTTTTTAACTAAATTTATAGCACTCATAATGCCATCGCCAAACATTTCATTAATAAGTGACTTTAGGGTCGTTCTATAAACTTGTGTAATTTCATAAAAACGATAGCTAAGGGGTCAACCGTGACATCCGATCAAGAGATCCACGTAACGGTGGCTCTTACAGCACATATGTAAACCGAGAATCCACCTCAAGAAGTTCAGCTAAACGGAAAGCATCTTCTCTTTTCATGGACTTCTGTCCGAGCAAAGCGGCTGCTACCCACTCCTTGCTACCACCAATGGTAGTAGCGATTTCCTCAACGGTTAATTGTTTCATTCGTTTGGCTACTAATAATTCCTGGGAAACCACTGCGCGATTCACATATGACCCTGTTGGAAAAGGATGAGGCTGATAGGACTGCTGTTCATCAAATGCTTGATGTACATGAAAATTCTCCACTAAAATTCACTCCCTCGTCAAAACTCTATGTAGTTTATCCCGATACCTAATGCGAGGTGTCCGTCTCTCCTACTCCCTTTCACGTTAGTGCAAAGCATTAACCAATTACTTTTTTAGATTTGCCTTCATTAATGAGGCGATCTGTTGCTCGTCTGTTTTTGGAATTTGTTCTAGTTGATTAATCACTCGCTCTTGCCGCTGTAATGAATGGTTTTGACTTAACTTCGCTTTCCCTTCTATCTTGTTAATTTTTATTTTGAAGCCTTGAACTCCTTTGTTCATACCTGCAAGAAACTCAGCATCGACATCCTCCAATCTGTATGAACTGTCAGTAGTTTCATATTTCAATACCATTTCATGTAAGGAACCCATTAACTCATTTTCGTCCTCTAAAAGCTCGACTTCTCCATAAACATGAACGGTCACGTAATTCCATGTTGGTACTGCTTTATTCGTTTCATACCACGATGGGGAGATATAACAATGTGGACCATGGAAAATAACTAGAACGGTTTGATTTTCGATATCTTTCCACTGAGAATTTGCACGTGCGAAGTGTCCATATAAGTATGTATTCTCGTTGTTCAAAATTAACGGTAAATGAGTTGCAAAAGGCATTCCATCATGCTTTGAAAAAAGAGTCGCAAAACTATGTTCTTTCATAATGTCGTAATTCATTGATTCATCTGTGACTTTAAAATGTTTAGGAATATACATAAAAAACCACCTTTCACAAAAGTTATACGAGTGTTTTGATCATGATAAAGTCTATTTGTTCCTCATCACCCATATAAAAAGAGTGGGTTCCAGTTTGAACAAACCCCATTTTCATATAAAAGGAAATCGCATTTTCATTTTTTTCCCATACACCAAGCCAGATTTTCTTTTTATCATATTCCATTGCAATTTCTTTAGCTTTATTTAGTAGATAATGACCAAGCCCATTTTTTTGAAATTTATTCTTTATATAAATCCTTTCGATTTCAAGTGATTCATCACCCATTTTTTCAGACTGAGCATCATTCGTGTTGACTTTTAAATATCCTGCTACTTCATGATTAAAATAAACAAAAAAGAATTGCGAAGAAAGCGTAGATAATTCCTTTTCTAATTGTTTTAAATTAAATGCCTTTTCCAAATAAGCGTTCATATTTTCTGGTGAATTTTGATGCTTAAATGTTTCATTAAATGTTTCATAACTAATTTCTTGAAGTTGTCGTAAATCTTCTAGGGTACACTTTTTTATACTTTTCGTCATTTTAATATGTCACTCCTTTTCTATCATCAATAATTTCTCTTGTTGCCCTTTTTTACATGCTCCCAGTCTTTTTCTATATTTTTTCTGACTCTTTGAAGAAGATAGGAAATCGCTTCTACTTCCCCTTCTGAAAATCCATCTAACGCGACACGATTCGAATATTCATTTTCTCTTATGATGAAAGGATAAACCTGTTTCCCTTTATCTGTTGGAAAGAGCTTTTTAATTTTTTTGTTATCATTGTCGTCTTTCTTTTCAATAAAGCCATTATTCTCAAGTTTTTTTATAGCACGGGCCGCTGTTGTTCGGTCTACTTTTATCATCTCAGCTAACTTTTCTTGAATGATCCCTGGGTTTTCACATATTCGTACAAGGTATAAATACTGACCTTTTGTCAGGTCATATTCTTTAAATTCTATATTACTTATAGAATCTAACGCTCTAGCAATCATTCCAATTTCACGAAGAATTTCCTTCATCATTACCTCCTCAGCTCTTATTTTTATTGCAAATGCAACAAAAATAGCATACATTAAATGTAATTCAATTTAGTTGTATTTGCAACAAAAATATTTAAAAATGAAGTACAGATTTTCAGTGTTTCACATGTTTTAGTGTGACCTTTGACAATTTCATTCGTTAGTACTATTGAGAGTCAAACAGAGAGAGGAGTGGGTGTTATTGGATTATGAGAAAAACCTACAGATAATGAATGATTGGTATCACGCTTATAGTAATGATATTTATAAATTTATATTGTATATGATACATGACCATGAACAAGCGAAGGATTTAATGCAAGATACGTTTATTCGAGCCTATCACAATCTCGACTTTTTTCAGGAGGAGAATACAAAAGGTTGGTTGTTTCGTATTGCCAGAAATATAACGATAGATTTTATGAGAAGAAAAAGGCCAATCTATTATATGATCGATCATTCTATTTTTCACCCATCTCAAACGTTGACTCCCGAACAAGCACTTGCATTAAACGAACAGGAAAAAGAATTGTATATGGCACTAACAAAATTAAAGCGTTCCTACCGTGAAGTCATCATCTTAAGAAAAATCAAGGAGTTTTCGATAAAGGAAACGGCTCAGATCCTTGGTTGGAGTGAAGGGAAAATAAAAACGAATTTATGGCGAGCGATGAATTCGTTAAAAAAACAGTTAGAAAAGGAGGGGTATCAACATGAATCGATTAAATGACGACGATAAAAACATGAATCGTGTTTTTAAATCCATGGATAGGAAACTAGACATCTCCGAGCAGGAAAAACATGATATCCTCTCACAAATGAACAATCGAATCAATCAACAGAGCCAACCTTCTACTCTTAAAAAATATAAGTATTACGTATCATTAACAATAACTTCAACATTCACAGTAAAAGGAAAAGACTATGAAACCGTCCTAAGAGGTGTTGAAGGAGAAGCTGCCTTCCTTGATACGATGGATTTAAAAGCAGGTCAAGAAGGTAAAACGAGATGGTTTTTTTGGGGAGAAGAATTGCAACAAGTTAATGAGGAAAACTTTATATTAATCGGTACTCACCATGAAACAGGCGAAGAAAGAATACTTTTGGATTCGAACGGTTGGGAAATATTGAACCTGGAACATGAAGATAATAGTATGAGATCTCAGCTAGGTGCACAAGCGTCTCAGCATGCCGTTTATGCGATTCCTTCTGCTGGTTTATGGCGTTTAGACGCATATATCGGGGAAAAACTTTATGGTAGTGTCGTGATTGAAGTAGCAGAGTGAATATTCCCTCCACTTGATTACTAACGACACTCGAAGTGGGAGCTACTAGAAAGCCGTCAATCTGCTACCCCTCTATAGGGACATGAGATCCGTTATTTGTGAACAAACACGTACCTTTTCAATGTTGGCGGACATCAGGTTCGCTATTCATTAAAAATGGCTCTAATTTAGCCAACTTTAGACGAAATAAGCTCCCTCATGGCCGCTAAATTCATAAAATGGCTTAATTTCATCAAATAAGAGATCCTATGGCCGCCGAGCAGAATGATTAACTTTCGGGGACATGAGTTCCGCTATTTGTGAACAAAACAGCAACCTTCCAATGTTGGCGGACACCAGGTTCGCTATTGCTTAAAAATAGCCTTCATTTCACTAGTTTTCATGGTAATAAGAGATCTCATGGCCGCTAAATTGATAATATCGCTTAAATTCATCAAATAAGGGATCCTGTGGCCGCCTAGCTGGATGAGTAACTTTTTGGGACATGAGATCCGTTATTTGTGAACAAACACGTACCTTTTCAATGTTGGCGGACATCAGGTTCGCTATTGAATAAAAGTGGCTCTGATTTAGGCGAATTTAAAGGAAATAAGGTCCCTCATGGCCGCTAAATTCATAAAATGGCTTAAATTCAGCAAATAAAGGATCCTATGGCCGCTTCCTTTCGTGACCATTATAAATCCTTGCATTTGTGAGACATAACAAAGGATAGTGGAAACAGACCACTATCCTCTCATCATATATGCGGATTCAAACCAACTTTCGTGTTATCGATCTGCCCAGCTTTCGATTTCGACCACTTCCGTATAGTCATCTTCGGAGAACAAATAAACGCGGTTTTCCATTTGTCTGTCGCCGATTAAATCTTCACCGTCACTGTTTTGTTCACGTGTTCCCCAGCCGCCACGGGTGAATTTGTATTGGACCATTGAAAACGCCTTATCCTCTATCGTAATTTCATACGTATTGTCGTCTACTCTCTCCATGATAAATTGTTCATCTTCAGGATCCCAGCTGTTAAATTCACCGACAAGGTAAATATCGTCATCTTCTGGAGTATCGTCTGGCACGATGACTTCGAATGTCACTGTGTAATCAAGATCTGGAACTTCTGCTACGACCTCTTCGACCGGGACTGCTCCTTCTTCTGATTGTAAAATCACAGTATTGTACGGTTGTAGAGTAAGGACATCGCCATCGGAATATTCAGTATCGGTTAACAGATCAACTACAGATTTCTCCACTACATCCACCGTTTTTTCTTCATCTCTTTGATTGTGAATAATCGTAAGCTGATCAGCCGAATCATCTGCATTTACTGTGTAACCGTAAAGTCCAAATTCTGTATCAATCGTTTCGTAGTCACCTGCAAATAGCATCGGATGCTCCTGACGGATGGAGATTAATTTTTTATAATGCTCATACATACTGTCCTCGTCACCGTCTTGTTCTTCAAGCGAAACGCCGTCATTCGGGTGAGTAAAAGCACTTTCATGAAAGAAATTATCGTCCATTATTGTCATGCCAGGTCCTTCAGCATCTTCGTACCAACTGAATGGCTCTCGTCTATTATCATCAGGCAGCTGCCCTTCTTGGCCAAGCTCTTCACCGTAATAAATGAACGGTGTACCTGGTAACGTGAATAAGAAACTTGCTGCCAGTTTTGCTTTATCACGGTCTCCATCAAACCTCGTAACGACCCGGTCCATGTCGTGGTTCCCAATCATCGTCGAGTCAATGATAAAGTCTTGACCTCTCGACGTTGAGAATCGCTCATACACGCTGTGCATCTCATTGATTTCCTCAACAATATCAACCGTCACACCATTTGCAAGACCGAGGAGTTCTTCGGTTAAGACGAAATTAAAGGACGACTCCATCGCACTGTAATAAGGTCTAATGTCGTCAGTCGTATGAAACCAGTTTTCCCCTACGATAAACGCTTCAGGGTTTTCAAGCTTCACGTGTGCATTAAATTCTCTCCACCAATCAAGTGTGTTATTTTCGTCCACATCAATCTCTGGGGCTCCATCTAGTCTAAATCCGTCAACCCCTTTATCGAGCCAAAAACTCGCGATCTCTTTCACTTCCTCGCGAACAGCTGGGTTACGGAAGTTCAGGTCCGGCATATTATCATTAAAATGTCCTGAATAAACCTTCCCATCGATTTCATGCCAGCCATCTTCTTGCCCAGGCTCCTGCCCATCATACGTTTCATGGTCGTCCCAAATATAATAATCATAATAGTCACTGTCTGGGTCTTCTAAAGCTTCTTGAAACCACTCATGCTCGCTGGAAGTATGGTTAACGACGAAGTCAATAATGACTTTTATGTCATTCTCGTGCGCTTCCGCTAAAAAGGCTTCAAAATCCTCCATCGTCCCGTAGTCTGGGTCAATGGCATAATAATCTTCAACGTCATAACCGTGGTAGGAGCTCGCCTCTTTCATCGGCATGAGCCATAAGGCATCTACCCCGAGGTCCGTTAAATATGGGACTTGTTCTTTTAGCCCTTTAAAGTCACCAATTCCATCACCTGATCCATCGTAAAAACTTCGAACAAACACTTGATAAAAGATAGACTCTTGCGCCCACTCTACATTTTGTTCAACGTCTGCTAAGGCAACCGTCTCTTGAGTGGATTCCTGGCCATTCTCATCTTCATCTGTTTCCTCACTCTGTTCATCGATACTTTCTGCCTCGTCCTCATCAACGTTTGTTTCCTCTTCTTCTGGCGAGCATGCAAACAACAACATACTGAAGCTTAAGAGAACGAGTATCATAAATTGCCTTTTCAACATTCAAATCCCCCTTTTGTAAAAAATAAACTCTGTATAAGTTCTTTCCCTAGCTCACTGGCGTTTGCGACTAAATTTTTTCATAAAACTTCCGCCACGATTATCTTCTAAAGTCAACAGATATAGTACCGGTGCTATTTTCAGGTGTAGTGTACATATGATTGTCACCACTTTCCCAAGTGACATTACCGTTACTGTCAATAATCAAAAACTTGAATTCCAACTCTTCCCCTGCGGGTACACTGACATCGTAATACCATGTTGGATATGAATAAACAACTTGGTTAAACATCGGACCAATCGATTGATCTGGGTCCCAATTCCCCAATTCCGGTACATTTCCGACGAGATAAACATTTTCGCCAAGAGAGGTTTCTGCGTTATTGACGACAAACCTTACAGAAACTTGTGATCCTGACAACAATTCAAATTCGTACCCGTTACTTCCTTCACCTGTTGCACGTGTGACAGTTAAGTCTTGCTTCCCACCTTCAATATTAGGCAGACTTACTGTTATGCTTTCATCATTCCAATATATAACGTCCAGTTCTTCATCTCCTAAATGTACACGACCTTGGGTATCTCCAAATCCGGTGCCACTAATCTTGATATCATCTCCTGGTTTCCCCATTGGAGGACCGACTTGACCAATTTCAGGCGAAAGGTTGTCGTCATTCGTAAATTGCCAAACACTCACTTCACCTGGAGACAAAGTAAAAGGAGCAACCGAACCATTTTCATTGACTGTTATCGACTGACCGTCCAAAAGACCACCTAATACGTCCTCATAGCTCTGCGCCGGCATATCCGTGATTAACTGTTCAATGTTATACGATTGATTAACGTTACGATTAAGCGCAACGAGAGCATATTCACCATTAAAGGAGCGTTCATAGATGAACACATCGTCATTTACCCATCGTTCTGTTGTATTTCCGTATGCGATCGCGGTATTTTCCTGACGCATCGATGATAGCGTTTGAATCACTTGATACGCTGTCGTCGAACGGTCAAAGCTGCTGTCCATCATTTCACGGTTTCCCGGATCGCCTTCCCCGGTCATGTAATGCTCAGTTCCATAGTAAATCGTTGGTACTCCGCGAGAAGTTAGTAGAAACGCTAGCGCCAAGTCGGTAGTCCGGGTAGATTGTCCGTCAACCGTAAACCTATCGATATCATGGTTATCAATGAATGTAACTTGGTCTTGTGGACGATCGTATGCATTTTCAGTATTCGAAAGCATATGTTCAATGTCATGCATCGTTCCGTTATGATTTCTTAAAACATCCTGTACCACTTGTGCATAACGGAAATCAAGTGCACTCATACCGCTGTTGTTTACAAAATGATGATATTCCTCACTGCCTTCAGCACTCGTAAACCATTCACCGAATGTAAACACAGGTTGATGATCGTAAATCGTATCGACGAACGTTTTTTGCCAACCAAATGGCATATGTGCGACAGCATCAATGCGAAGACCGTCAACTCCCATATCAAGCCACATTTCGATAGATTCTTTAAGGTAATCATCAATAAACGGATGTTGTTGATTTAAACTTGCTAAGTCATATAAATTTCGGTAAATTCCATCTTCATAACTAGAAAAATCGGATCCTCCGTAATGATAGAAGTATCCTTGATCATCGTTTGAATATTCCCCTACAAAGTTCCCATCATCATATAAGACACCATCTTCAATATCTACCGGCGAAGTATGGTTCGGTACAAAATCAATCACGACTTTTATATCATAATCGTGTGCTGTTTGAATGAGTTGTGAAAAGTCTTCAAAATCACCGAAAAACGGATTTGTTCGTTTAAAGTCTCTTGCCCAGTAGCCATGATAAGAAGCAAATCCTTCTGGATGAAGACCTGTCACGTTTTCAACTGGAGGAGAAATCCAAATCGTTGTGATGCCCATTTCCGGCAAATAGCCACTTTCAATTTTATCGATAATCCCTTGCCAATCACCACCACAGTATTTCGTCAAGTCTTCACAGCCCGGACTATACAGTTCACCTTCTGGGTTATTCGACGGATCCCCATCATGAAACCGATCTGTCACAATTTGATAAATTACTTCCTGAGCATAATTGACACTTTCCAAGTCGGTCGAAGAATCACTTGATACAACATGTTCATCTTTCATCAAAAATAACGAACTGACACCAACTGTCATTACGATTGCTAACATTAGTTTACGAAACATTCCCGCACCGCCTTTTTAAGATTAATAAAGTCCTTTTCAACGTCAACGGTTGCATGTCTCGATGCTATTAACTAATAGGAGTTTTACTACTGACAGGCTGACGTTTCATCCTTACAATCTAAAACGTTATACTCTCCCCCTTCAATGTTTTTTCCTTTTTTTGTGCAATCGTTTGCACTTGTAACCGTTTTCAAACTATTCTAAACATATTCCACCTTAACTTTCAAGAGGGAATTACACTTATTTACAAGGATAGGAAATTTTCCACACACTTGTGTCCTCTAGTGCTTAACGTTTGCACAAATCGACAATATTCAATTCATCACACATAAACTGATTAGATATGGAATGACTGAGGAAACGAGGAATAGATGAAGAAGGCCACCGGATCTTTGACCCACAAAATGGAAGGGGATCCCTTTTTGTGCCACCGGAACAGGGATTTCACAAATAGACAAGGTCTATTCAATACATATATTTGGAAGTTTATTGGAATTGGTAATAAAAAAGCCCAAATATGCATTTAAATAAACGAATACATACTTAGGCTCCTTCAACGCTAACTTGTACTGTTAAACGATTATAAATCCCAATGTGGATTCCAAACTACTTCCCAAAGATGTCCGTCTGGATCTTGGAAATGTCCAGAGTACCCACCCCAAAAGGTATCGTGTGCTTGATCTGTAATGACAGCACCAGCTTTTTCAGCCTGTTCTATAACGATATCAACTTCTTCTTTACTACTTACATTATGCCCAATCGTACATTCGGTTGGACTTGGTGAAGTTTGACGAACTTTGGCTTCATGGGCAATATCTTTTCGATTCCACAATGCTAACTTCAAGCCGTTTTGTAAATCAAAGAAGACAACAGCTCCATGCTCGAATTCTTTCCCTTGTATACCTTCCGTCGGTAGTCCAAGACCATCTCGGTAAAACTTCATGGACCTTTCCAAATCATCAACACCGAGTGTAATGACCGTAATTTTTGGTTTCATAAATTATAAATACCTCCTCATATCCCCCATCAACAGGGAGGGTTTACTGGATCTCAGTGACTATGATAATATTCGTTAACCGAATTGCAATTGTAAAAAACGGACAGCTTCGGTTAATTTGTTATAAAAATATAAGAAGGTGCCATACCGTACATTTGTTTGAAACTTTTTATGAAATGTGATTGGTCATAATAACCATATCTTAAAGCGACATCAGTGAAATGAGGTTGTGGGGATGAGTATAATTCTTTTAATAAAAATTGAAATCTAATGATATCCATCAGTTCTTTTGGGCTGACTCCAACCTCTTTTTTAAAAGTTCTACTAATATGTCTCTCACTGTAATTGAGTATTTCCGATAAAGAGTGAATGGACATTAAGCCCTGATGATCAACCATATATTGCAGCCCCGTCCTTAGTAAGGAATCGGTTTTTAATCCATTAAGAGAAAGGAATTTCATTAATTTTGCCTCAACCTTTTCGATTATTTCTGACATTTTAGTAGAAGATAGGATATCCTCTACCCAAAACTTAGCTTCATTCCCCCATACATCATCAAGAAATACTTCCTGTCCTTTGAACTCAGAAATAGGATATCGAAAAAAATGAGCAGCTGTATTTAAAAAGAAGCGAATGCCAAATAAAGAACAATTTTGAGAAAGGTCGAGAACTTGATATTTAGTCATCAATTCAGATATAAAAGCACTCTTGTTTATAGAGGGTGTTTTTAAGTCAAAAATAATATCTACGCAACCATCTGGAAGGATGCGATGTAACTTATTCGAATTTTCAGCCTTGAACTGAACGGTCCAATAGCAAGCTACATATGATTGCAAAGGTTTTGACGGTAAATACTCTTTATATTGATAATTCATTTCAACCGGGTCATGCTGTATGATTGGCGGTTGCAATGGGCGAAAGAGTTGCACTTTGATTCACTTCCTAAAGAAATAATAGTGTGCCGTAAATCTATTTTATAAATAATTCCACAGCATTAGCAATCTATATATAAAACTAATGCCCAATTCTACCTCCTACCACATAAACACACTTCAAATTAAATAACATAGACATTGACTAGACACGAATTGGTGTCATATAATTATGACACCAATTCGTGTCTTATACATACAAAGGAGGGAGGATTTTGAATAATACTTGTCAAGAGCGTGACGTTTATGTAGCTATTGCAGATCCAACGAGACGTAAGTTAATACGTCTGCTAGCAGATTCAGATGAGTTACCCCTTTACGAACTAACTCCTCATTTTCAAATAGGGCGTACTGCTGTTTCGAAACATTTGACGATCCTGAAAGAAGCTGATTTAGTAAAAAACCGCAAAATAGGTAGAGAAACTAGATATCGACTAAATCCAGCTCCGTTACAGGAAGTGAAAGATTGGTTATCTTTTTATGAGAAGTTTTGGAATGAAAATGCGTTATTACTAAAAAATATATTGGAGGAATGAATCATGGCAGATTTATCATTAGATTTTCAATTTAAAAGCCCTATCGAAAAGGTATGGGATGCATTAACACATTCAGATATTCTTGCGCAATGGGTAATGGAAAATAATTTCAAGCCGGTCGTAGGATACAAATGCCAATTTCGAAATGAGGAAATCGGCTTAATCGTAAATAGTGAAGTTTTAGTAGTGGAAAAGCCTTATAAATTGTCTTACACATGGGTCGGTGGGCCGATAAACACTGTCGTCACATGGATGTTAAAACAAGAGGGTGACATAACCTACTTACATCTTAAACAATCAGGATTCGAACAAGAAAATCAAGCGTTCAATGGTGCGAAATATGGTTGGACAAGTATGATAGATCAACTAAAAAACTTGTTAGAAGATTAGAATCGTCCTTTAACGAAGGAGGTAATGATATGGGCTTCATAAAAGATACATTTTCTATTTTCAAAAAGAATGAACTGACATTTTTAAAAAGGTATAAAGAATCTGATGGTGTCTATACCTTTATATTCGAAAAAGAAAAAGATTTAACATGGAATGCAGGGCAACACGGTTTATTCACGATCACCCACAAGAAAATAAAAAACGCTACTCGGCCATTCACTTTGGCATCTTCTCCTACAGAGGGTGTTCTTCAAATTACAACAGCAATTAATAATAAGCCGAGTAATTTTAAAAAAGCGTTACTAGAATTAGAAACAGGTATGAAAATTAGTATGAGTGGTCCTGTCGGATCATTTTATTTAAAAGACAAAAATCCTTCACTCTTAATTGCGGGCGGCATAGGGATTACACCTTTTCGAGCAATTGCAAAGCAGTTAGAAACTGAAGGTGACGGAGACGAGAAACAAGTAAGTCTACTCTATTTAGATAGCAACAAATCATATATATATAAAGAGGAACTTGATGAAATTAGTAAGAATACCTCAATAGATGTCAATTACCTTGAATCAAGGGATCAACTATATGAAGAAATAAATAAATATATTACGACATATAAAAATGATTGTAATTACTTTATTGCAGGCTCGAAGTCAATGGTAAGCTCCATTACGAATCATTTGAAAAGTCATAACATCTCAAAACGGAATATTAAAAAGGATACCTTCATCGGTATTCATTAAAAGGCTTTTGTCGGAACAAAAAACTATAATCGTCCTTATTTGTGTCTTAGCTCGCCGACTCCATCCCACTGGATGAACTTACCCGATTGAAAAATGGAAGTAGCTGGAGTTGAAACGACAAATCGATTTGAGGAAGTTCGATATCATTTTTAGTTTAGGAGGAAACAACACCATGGAAGTTTTTGAAAAATATTTAGCAAGTATTGATAACCCTGAACACCGTGATCAAATAGAGGAAGTTTTGACATGGGTGGCAACTAAATTCCCAAATCTAGAACCGATAATCAAGTGGAATACACCAATGTTCTCCGATCATGGTACATATATTATCGGCATTGACGCAGCGAAGCACCATTTGAGCTTCGCACCAGAATATGTAGCGATGGAGCACTTTGCCAATGACATTGCACAAGCTGGCTACAGCTCGACGAAAGGCTTGTTTAAAATTCGTTGGAATGAGCCGGTAAAGTACGAATTGCTTGAGAAAATAATTAAATTTAATATTCAGGATAAAGCCGACTGTACAACTTTTTGGAGAAAGTAGTTTACATGAACAGGTTGGATACCCTTTGAACAATTAGAATAATATTAATTGTAGGACGTCACTGTCCATTCGAGATAAGCAGTCGATTTTCATTACAGCTGTATTAGTTGGCTGAAAAGGAGTTTCCTTAATGACAAATAGTAGCACAAATCGTAAAGTTGATGGATTTTTAAGAAAAGCTAAAACGTGGAAGGAAGAATATGAGCAGTTGAGAAACATCGTCCTTGACTGTGAGCTGACTGAAGAGTTTAAGTGGATGCATCCTTGTTACACATTTGACGATAAAAATATCGTTTTAATACATGGATTTAAAAATTATTGTGCACTTCTGTTTCACAAAGGTGCCTTGTTAAAGGATACCCATGGGATACTAGTCCAGCAAACGGAAAATGTGCAGGCAGCGCGTCAAATTCGGTTCACTAATGTTCAAGAAATCGTTGAATTAGAGCCTATTTTGAAAGCTTATATTCATGAAGCGATCGAAGTTGAAAAAGCCGGTTTGACAGTCGATTTTAAAAAGAATACAGAACTCACCATTCCTGAAGAGCTCCAACATAAATTCTATGAAATGCCTCAATTGAAAACGGCCTTTGAAGCATTGACTCCGGGGCGGCAAAGAGCATACATTCTTTATATTTCTAAAGCAAAACAAGCTAAAACTCGGGAGTCAAGAGTTGAAAAATATATTGAAAAAATTCTCGATGGAAAAGGATTGAATGACTAGTTTTATGTGGAGCCTTGGCCTTATCTCTTATCTGCTGTCAAGCGGACACACGATCCCTTATTTGATAAATTTTAGCTATTTTTCATTTTTATCGGCCATGAGGGACCTTATTTCCTTTAATATAGGCTAAATCAAGGCTTTTTTTAAGCAATAGCGTACCTCATGTCCGCAAACTTTGAAAAGATACCGATTTGTTCACAAATAACGGATCTCATGTCCTCAAGAGTTAATCATCCTGCTCGGCGGACACACAATCTCTTATTTGATGAATTTCAGCCATTTTTCATTTTTATCGGCCATGAGGGACCTTATCTCCTTTAAAATTAACGAAATAAGGTCCTTACTTGTGTAATAACGAACCTGATGTCCGCCAACTTTGAAAAGATGCCGATTTGTTCATATATAACGAACCTCATGTCCTCAAGAGTTAATCATCCTGCTCGGCGGACACACGATCCCTTATTTGATAAATTTCAGCCATTTTTCATTTTTATCGGCCATGAGGGACCTTATTTCATTTAATATAGGCTAAATCAAGACCTTTTTTAATCAATAGCGAACCTGATGTCCGCCAACTTTGAAAAAATACCAGTTTGTTCACAAATAACGAACCTCATGTCCCCCAAGAGGTTATAATACTGATGATTGAACCGTTCCGTTTATATTGATTTACAAACGGTACTCATGTCCGAAAGAGGTTATAAATCGGCCATATAGATGTTTTGAGTAGCTTTGGATCGGCAACCATCATTTTACAAATAATATTGCCTCAACTTATCCTCAAATAAAACGATTGTAAGACACCCCCAAGTAACCACTGGAACGATGCTACTGATCAAATCTAGAAGTTACAATATTTTGATATACCCTTCTGTTCCATGCACCCGAATTCGCTGCCCATCTTTTATAAGTTTGGTGGCATTTTCCACGCCAATAACTGCTGGTAAGCCATATTCTCGTGCGATAACTGCTCATGATGTCATCAGTCCACCAACTTCGGTGACTAGGCCTTTTATAGATACAAACAAAGGTGTCCAGCTAGGGTCAGTAAAGGAGGTAACTAATATGTCTCCATCTTCTAGATCAGCATCTTCCATATTTAAGATGACACGTGCACGCCCCTCTATCATTCCAGCAGAAACTGGTAAACCTATAATAGCTTCAGCTGGTAGATTTTCTCGTCTGTACTTACCTGTAATGATTTCACCATCAGACGTGATAACACGTGGGGGCGTTAATTTTCCATATAATTTGTATTCGTCCTTTCGTTTGTTGATGATCCGGTAATCTAGAGTATTCGTGCGTAAAACTTCGCCAAGCTCTTCAAAAGTGAGATAGTATATATCTTCTTTTTCATGAATAACGTTCTCTTTTAAGAGTTTGTCGGCTTCTTTTAATAAAGCCTGTTTATAAACAAAATAACGATTTACCATGCCGTATTTTGGATATTCACGAAAACCAATGAAATTACGGATGATGCTAATCATTCTTTTAGTCTCTTTCGCTTTTTGTTTACCATCGGGCAATTGCTCTAATCGATCTAATAACTCTTTTTCTTTCACCAATGCTTCCTGTCGCCCTTGCTCAAATTTCCTATTGCTAGCATTAGGCTCAAAGTTTTTAATATTATTGAGAATCAAGGGGACAAGTTTAGTTGGCTTTTCGCTCCAACGACTTCTTGTAATATCGATTTCTCCAGCACATCTCATTCCATATTTGTTGAGATAAGCATAGATAGCATCTTTGGTTTCCTGTCCACCATCAACCGCAACCAATTCATCCAAAAAGTTATCATCTTTTATATGTTGTAAATAATCAATTACGTCTGGATAAGGGCGAATCACATCTGCAACATCCATTAGCGCAAGACCCATTTCCGAAGTAATATTGTTTGGTACAGATTGAGAAAGCGTATCTGCTACGTTTTTTTCCCCTAACCACTCGTTTATTTTTTCATTGATCCATGTTGAAGCATCCATAGCAGCCATAATCACACCCATACTTTGTCGGTCAAATAAAATCTTCTTTAATTGCTCGATATCATCTAGAATAAAATCAAATAAATCTGATCCTGATTTCGTTTGGATGTTTTGTTTTAACTCTTCTAGCGATGTTTGACTACTTTTAATCAAATCAGAAACGATTGTCGGATCGTTTTCGATTTGTGCTTGAAAACCTGCAGACGACATACCTTGATTGCTTTTGTTGGGACTCCGTTCTTTTTTATCATTTGGTAGCGATTTGATAAAATCTCCTCGCTCTATTATGGTCATAAGTGCGTCTTTTATGAGCGGATCAGATTGCCCTAAAGTATTTAATAAATTTTCCCTGCTAACAGATGAAGCAAGATTATCGGTGGTATCAACAAACAACCTTCCACCAGCTTTACGCATCGGTGCATTAGTTGTTAACTGGAAAAAAGATAATCCTAATGGTTTCATGGGGTCGGTCATCATTTGTTGATGACCTACAGATACGTAAACGTGATTTTCTTGATCATTCGCTTTAGGAATCGGGTACAAAGTAGTTATTGGTCGACTCTGAACAATATAAAATGTACCATCCGCCAAACACCATTCGATATCTTGTGGACAGCCAAAATGAGCTTCGATCTGTCTACCAATTTGTGTCAGTTGTAAAATTTGTTGTTCAGTTAGTGTTTGAGACTTTTGCTGACTAGGATTGAGCTGCTTAGTCTCTGTTCCGCCTTCTTTCCGTCCATAGATAGCTAATTTTTTCGTTGCTATCATCTTCTCGACGATTTTATCTCCCCGTACTTTATAACAATCTGCAGATACCAAGCCAGAGACCAGTGCCTCCCCAAGTCCAAAGCTGGCATCAATTGATAGTAGATTTCGGTTAGAAGTAATCGGATCAGCGGTAAATAAAATCCCTGAGGCCTGTGGGAAAACCATCTTTTGGACGATAACGGATAAATAAACTTGTCTATGGTCATAATTATTTTGCATTCGGTAGACTACTGCACGATCCGTAAATAGGGAAGCCCAACATTTTTTGATATGCTGCAAAATCGCTTCTTTTCCGATGATATTTAAATAGGTGTCTTGTTGACCAGCAAAAGAGGCATGCGGTAAGTCCTCAGCGGTAGCACTAGAACGCACTGCATAAGCATGTTCCTCGCCAAACAGGGAGAGATAATGAGTAACTTCCTTCACAACACCGGAAGGAATTTCTACTTCCATAATGATTTGTCGAATCTTACTGCTGATAACACTAATTTGATCTAGATCTTCTACTTTTAACATTGTCAGTTGATCCAACAAAGCATGATACGTTTCGTTTTGTTCGATGGCTTTTTGAAACCCCACTGTTGTAATACAAAATCCTTCCGGTACTTGTATTCCATGAATTTTTGATAACTCGCCTAAATTCAACCCTTTTCCACCAACGAGCAAAAGCTGATTATTTTCTATTTCCTGAAAATCGACAGCCAAAGAACTCATTCTACATCTCTCCTAACCATTAATGTTCTATTCCCTTGGGTTCTACCCCACTTGGCGTTTTTAATCTACTTTTCGCAAGTGATACTCCATTCTGATTTGTTTACTTAAAATCCAACTAAGTTAAGCTTCAATGTACCCTTCCTGCAATCCGTTTTGTAAAAATAGACTCGGTTCACCTACGCTGTAAAGCTGCAGCTGATGCATCGCTCTCGTGCACACTGTGTAGAATACTCTTCGCAAGCCTTCATCACCGTATACATGCTCCGACGCATCATAAATGATGACACCATCGAACTCGATCCCCTTGGACAAATATGACGGTACGACAACGACCCCTTGCTCATATTCAATCGAGCTGCTTTTCAAACGTTTTATTCCATCGATGCTGGACAGAGATTCAAATGCACGTAAACTTTCTTCGGCAGATTTACATATGATCGCAATACTAGTAAGTCCTTGATTGCGCCATTCTTCAACTTTGGCGGCAATGCAGCTATGCAGTTCTACGTAATTGTCGACTTGTTTTAGCATTGGCAGCTCTCCGTCTCGTTCAAAAGGAACAATCTGATCTCCATTCGGAACGAGTCTTCGTGTAAATTCAATGATCGGTTTCGTAGACCGGTAACTCCGTGTAATATTGATCAATTCCGTTTTATCCGGACCATAAAGGCTAGTAAGTGTATTGAAATCAACATTTTCGCTCGCATGGGCGAAGATCGCTTGATTAAAGTCACCGAGCACTGTCATCCTTGCCACCGGAAACAGACGTCTTAAAAACTCAAATTGAAATGGAGAATAATCCTGAGCCTCATCAACAACGATGTGTTTGATCGCCCTGTTCGACTGAAAGCCTTGAATAATCTCTTTCAAAAGTAAAAACGGAGTAGCATCCTCATACAATAGTTGATCTTCATCCAGTCTTTCTAGCGTCATTTGACAAATAGCCACCCATTGGATTGGTGTCTCCCCGTCAATCCAACTTTTGATCTGCTCAGGATCAGCAAAAAGCTGTTTGTAAATCCCTTTAAAGTCGATGAAACGAAATGCACGGACTTGTTTTCGTAACGGCTCCAATTGTCGGTGAACAATTAAAAGGGCAAGTGCTTCTGGCTCCATTTCATAGTCGGCAACCGCTTCTCTTTCGAAGCCTCGTTTTTTCGCTAAGTAAATATGTGCCTTATGGTATTCCTCGTTGCTAAGCAACTCGATTTCTTCCTGTACCCATGACTTTTCCCTTTCGACCTTTTGGACCTCTTTTATTTTTTTCAATAGCCAATCCATCAATTTCTCAAGTCTATTATGAAACCGGAGTGACGTGTCCTGACTGTAAAACCTTTCTTCTATTTGTTGTGCAGTCACAATCGGCTCCCCTCTGAAGATCATGTCCTTAAATCGCATTCCCGATGATTCTAATGACTGTCTATATGATTGGATCGCTTCAAAAAAACGGGTTGATGCTTTAAAACGGATACTCGCGATCCTAGCCCTGTACGAAAGGGTATTTTCCGCAGTTAAAACATATTCTAATTGCTCGTAAGGATCTTCAACTTGAAACTCTTGACTCAGACGGTGATCCAAATACCCTTGGAATGTGACCTGTTTCATATTCTCTTCACCAAGCTCTGGCAGCACGTTGGACACATAATGGCTAAACATCGTATTTGGTGAAAAAAGAATGATTTGATCAGCATTCAGTTGATCTCGATATTTATAGAGCAAATAAGCAATTCGTTGCATGGCAGCCGAGGTTTTACCACTGCCTGCTGCACCATGAACAATGAGCAACCGCCCACGGTCATGACGGATGATCTGGTTTTGCTCCTGTTGAATGGTTGCTACTATATTGTGCATTTGTTTGTCAGTATGTTTGCCAAGCACCTGCTGTAAAATCTCGTCTCCAATGGTGAGACTTGTATCGAACATAGATTGAAGAACACCGCCGCGAATAAGATATTGCCACTTTTTCTCTAATGAGCCTAGGATTGTACCTCCAGGTGATTCATACTCAGCTGGACCTGGCTGGCAATCATAGTAGATACTTGAGATCGGCGCCCTCCAGTCGTAGATTAAGAAATTTTCTCCACTCGCATCTCTAAGTGAGGAGATCCCAATATAAATTTGTTCCTCAGTTGACTCCCCTTCTTCAATAAAATCGATTCGGCCAAAATAGGGAATCTCCTGCATTCGATACAACGTGGATAAACGCTTGGAAGCATATCTATGGGTGTTTTCACTTACAGACAAAGCTTGAGCCTCTTGCCGCAAGCCAATAATCGTCTCAAGATAATCATCAAAGGTATCCGTATTCACTTTGACTTCATCCCAAAAATGCTTGCGGATCTGAACCACTTCGTCTTTACGCCTAGAAGTTTCTCCTTCTAATCGGTTAATTTCCTCCTCAATTCTCTCCATGACATTGTCTACTCGTTTTTGTTCCTGCTGAAGTTCGGAATCCATGGCAAGCACTCCTCGTAAAAAAATTTTATAAAAGTGTTGACTACGCATTGACGACGATGTATAATTAAAATAGAGATAATATACTCAAAAAACAATGTGTCAATGCATACCTATATAATTTACCATAGAATTGCATTCATTTCAATGTCTTAGACGTGAATTGGATGAATAAATCTTTGGCATGAAAAAGAGCCGTATTTACGCTAAATACGACTCTTTTATTTTTTTGTATAGCAATGGTTCCGCATGGTTCTGGTTTCCAAGCGGACATACGATCCGTTATTTTATGAATTTGAGCCCTTTTTTCGTTTTGCCGGCCATGAGAGACCTTATTTGCCTTATCATTGGCTAAATCAAGGCTATTTTTTAGTAATAGCGAACCTGATGTCCGCCAACTTTGAAAATTCACTAGTTTGTTCACAAATAACGGATCTCGTGTCCTCGGAGAGATAAGCATCCTGCTCGGCGGCCATAGGATCCTTTATTTGATCAATTTCAGCCCTTTTTTTCGTTTTGCCGGCCATGAGAGACCTTATTTGCCTTATCATTGGCTAAATCAAGGCTATTTTTTAGTAATAGCGAACCTGATGTCCGCCAACTTTGAAAATTCACTAGTTTGTTCACAAATAACGGATCTCATGTCCTCAAGAAGGTTGTAAAACCGATGATTGACCTGTCCGAATTGATTACAGCTTTGAAATTTGTTTAAGGCTTTATAACGGTTCCCAAGCGGACACACGTTCCGTTATTTTATGAATTTGAGCCTTTTTTTCGTTTTGCCGGCCATGAGGGACCTTATTTGCTTTAATATTAGCTAAATCAGGACCATTTTTGAGCAATAGCGTACCTGATGGCCGCCAACTTTAGAAAAACACCGATTTGTTCACAAATAACGGATCTCGTGTCCTCGAGAGTTAAATTGCTATGAGCTCAAAGTCTTTTTTTGTATTTCCGATCTTACCTCTTTATTTACCACCACCTTCTAAAAGCGCTCAAGAAATAACGAACAACACAAAAATAATATATCCATTTCCATGAAAAGTTATTGCATTTAATATATCAGTACCCACCAAAAAACTTATAAAAATATAGAACTAATATGTTCCTACCATTTGCCAATTTCTTATCTGTCACATTTATTCACCTCATAAACAATCATTACAAAAAGGCATTCCCACTTACTCAAGGATAATGTACCAACCCTTATTCAATTATTCTGCTCAATACTTCGATAAGATGAAGAACAATTACAACGACAGCTCCTTCACTATTGCTCTCCAATAGTTTAAGTATAATATTTCACACCCTAATAGTTGGAATAAGAAAAAAAGCTACCTTCATCTTGAAAAAATCTCACTCGCTTTATATAATAAGGAAGATTATTTATTATAGAAACCATTCGCCCTGAGCGATTTTTTCTACTTGTCCCCCTACATTTACTATGATTTCGCCGTTTTCTTCACTTGCCTTTAAAAACAATAAAGATGGTCTTTTAATTTCATACCCTTGTTCTACACGAATATTAATTTCACTCTTATCAAAATACCGATATTTAACTAAGTAAGAAGCTAAACATCCATTAGAACTTCCAGTAGCTGCGTCTTCCGGAATACCAAGATAATCTGCAAAATCTCGAACGTTTAATTATTATCGGAACTATATGTTTCGGGAGAGAATACCATAATTGCTTTTGCATCAGTGTGTTCAATTAACTCAAAGTATTTTTCTTTATTTATTCGAACTTTTTTAACTGCCTCTAAAGACCTTAAAGGGACAATAATTACAGGAAGTCCTGTTGAAACCTCTTGGATAGGAAATCTATCATCTATATATTCTTTATCTATATTTAAAACACCAGAAACCTTATTTGTATCTAAAATACGACCGAATGTGGGTTTATTTTGTTCCATCCAAAGTATATGTTCTTGTTTATCGAACGATACGGGAGTCTGTCCAGTTTTAAAATTTAAAATAAGGGATTCAACTGGTTCCTCTACTATTTCATTTTGAATGATATATGCAGTACCTAAAGTCGGGTGTCCAGCAAAAGGAACCTCTTCATTAGGTGTAAAAATACGAACATGATAGCAATTATCTTTTTTTGTATCTGATAAAATAAAAGTAGTTTCTGAGTAATTAATCTCCTTGGCTATTTGTTGCATTTTATTACCCGAAATGTTTTCAGCATTCTTAAACACAGCAAGTTGATTTCCTGTATATTTACCTTGTGAAAAAACATCTACAATTGAGTAATTAATTTTCCCCATAAAATCTATCCCCCACAGTGTTTTAAAACATATTGAACGTTTGCACCTTCATTATTTCAACAAGAGAAAGGCGATAACCTTATACAGCTGTCGCTCTCCATTACTTGAACTAAAAACATCCTAAATAATCCCTAATTCTTTTTGAATCTTATGTTTGTAATTAATATATCCCTGATCAAAATCAGGACTTTCATTTTCAAATTTGCTCATTTTATAATCCCATTGTTTTATTTCATAACTGAAAATACCATTTTTAACAGCAGGGTCATTTTCAGCAAATTTAATAACATCTTCTTCCTTTGCTGCATCAATAACTATTGCTCCTCCAGTTGAGCCTCCAAATGGTCCAGCTAAAATTATATTCCCATTATTATATTCAGTTTGAATATAAACAGCATGTTCAGGCATGAACGGTTGATTATGTAAAACTACACCATCTCTCCAATTTATTGATGGAGTTAACAATATTAGATATCTCATAGACATTCCTCCTTTATTTTTTTGAGGGTATTAAACTCTACTCCCCGTTAAGAACTCAATTGTTTTAATGCCTCATTCACTGCCCAACTTTGATGTTCGTGGAATAAGTTTTCTATTGCTTCGGATAGCTCTATCCATTTAAGAAAATGGTCTTCTTCTAATGGCTTTCCTATTTGTTTACCCATATTACATAGGTAAAAATAGCCTTCACTAAGGTAATATTTTAATTCATTTGTAGAGTAAAAATATCTTCTAGCACACCCTATAAAGTCACCCTTTTCAATATCTATTCCCATTTCTTCTATCGCTTCTCTTTTCAGACATTCTTCATGTGTCTCATTGTTTTCTATTCCACCGCCAGGAAGAAAATACTCCTCATCGCTAGTTTGAATAATTGCCACTTTTTTTCTTCGTTTATTGAACATAAGACAATAAACAGCAGGTCTCAATGTGTATTCTTTACCTTCTTCTTTTTTACCAAAAGTAATCATATCCATAAGCAAATTGCACCACTCTTCCTCTAATTCTTATTCAACCCCCCCCCGTTTATTAAATCATTATACTTAAAAATAAAATCATTCCAGAAAAAAGGAAATTAATAGTAGCACTTACTTTTCGCTTATCTTGAATTTCAGTAATTCCCATAACTAAAAGCGCTAACCCAAAGAGTAATATAACATAAGGTATTAATCTATCTTCACTGGTTATTAAACTATATCGTATAAAGTAATCACTATAATCGCTAAAATAGTTCTTAATATATTCATCATCCCCATTCACCTCCATGAAATTGATTTAAATTCACTTTATTTTCTTATAAATGATACTCCCCATTACTGGAACAGGAGAAGCGACAACTTATTCAGCTATTGCTCCCGTTTGTTGAAGATGGAGTAATAATGTCCCCCTTTATTTTTTCTGGAGATGAAAAGCCTTTATTAATAGGTGTAATCACTTCTCCATCCCAAAACAACGCACATCCATTTGGAATAGCTTTGGTCTGGTAAAGGGAAAGTTTAATTGAGTTACCGTATCGGCACTAGCAACATCACTTCATGCAAGTGTAATTATCATGTACATAACAGCCAAAATAATAGTAAAACCAAAGTATAAACTCTTACCCGAGGTTACTATAAGATGGAGATCTATAATCTTAACTTTTTAACAAACGTAGCAGTAGCAAACCATCAGATGGGTGACAGTGATAAATCCCCATCCAACGAGGATACGTTACGGGAATTATAGTTCCAATGAACTGAATAAGGTTAAATAATGTTGTCCCCCAGAAAAAAGAGCGTAAATTCCCTTGAGGTACATACATGGCTATCATTCCAAATAAAAACACTAGTAATAAAGACATGATAGGTCCTCCAGCCAAAGCAGCTGCTCTCTGTTTTTTGTTTAAATCTCCTTCCCAACTAACAAAACCTACGTAAGACCAATATAGATGAAAATGTATTCTTCCAAATTTAAAATTTTCTCTATTCTCCTTATTTCTTTTTCCTAAATAAACACGCGCATGAAAGTTTGAAGTAGAGACAACACCAATACTATGTCCTATTTCATGCAATAAGACACAAATTGGGATAACCATAATATAAAAAAGTAGGAATAATAACATTCTTCACAACCCTCTACTACTAATTATTTCTTAATCTAACTCTTCTCCTGCTTGTTGAACAAGAGCAGTGATTGTTCTTGTACACCTCCCTCGTCAAATTACATCAGCTTCTTTAATCGTTTCATTGCAGAATGTACCGTAAGTCTATGGAATGAAATCAATTCATTTTTATAAATTACTCCATAGATCCCATAAGGTGTAGGTGAAAGTTTCAATAATTCTTCTCTGTCCTTTAAATCAATTATCTCAGCTTTTATGCCTAATTTTTTTGCAGCCTCGATCACATTGTCAGTTGCAATATTTACAAATGGACATTGCTGTGTTCGTAGTATTGTTAAATCCTTTAATTTTTTCAATCTCTCCTCCCAATCATTCGGGAAATACGGGTATGGTGAATCCCCGATTTTATAAACAAGTAATTCAAAACCATGAGGAGCTTGTTCAATTTCAATAAAGTTATTTTTTAGAAAAACATCTTTAGATGGTGTCCAAGAAGTATCTGGGTTTGTAATGACGATAACTCCATTTCTATTTTGTTCCTTCGCATCTTGAATACATTTATCAATCAATTTTGATGCATATCCTTTCCCAGTCACATTTACCCATAGGCAATGGATAACCAAATAATTTTCACCATGAACAACTCTTGAAGAATATTCAATTGGAGTATATTCTATAAAGCCTGCTGGTTTACTCTCCTCCATTATTTTTATATATTTTAACCCTTCATTAAATCTCCCTTTAAGCCAGTTGTTTTTATTAGTGTATCCTATTGAATTTGGTTTGCTGCGAAGACAATAACACCCTGTATCTTCTAGATTTTCTGCGTTTAACTCGACCATATCAACTTTTACCAATCTATATCTCCCCTCCATCTTATAGATATGCAAATTCAAGTGTTCTTCTCCCCATTAGTTTAACATCATTTTCCAATTAACAGACAACAAAAAAAGCCGCGAAATGCAGCTTATTAGATCTTAGACCATCGCTTTCCGTTACTTTAATAAGCAAAAACGTCAAGCTGTGGTAAAATTAGATGTGTATTATATTATTTTTTGTAAGTTGTGATAAAACAATGAACTTATTTGAAAAACTATATACCCTTATTATTTTCCTCGCAGTAATTGTTGGTATAGGTATAGGACAAGTTGAACTAATAAGGGAAAATGCGGAAAGCTTTATTGTTCCTTTATTAGTAGCAATGCTTTATATTACTTTCTTACAAATTCCTATTGAAGAAATAAAAAAAGCATTTACAAACATCAAGTTTACATATACTTCAGGCATTATAAACTTCGTCTGGACACCTATCCTAGCATGGGTGCTAGCAATGGTGTTTTTAGGAGATAACCCAGCGTTATATATTGGATTTATTATGCTCATGGTTACTC
The DNA here is from genome assembly GCF_002335745.1 of Evansella halocellulosilytica. Classification (GTDB taxonomy): domain Bacteria; phylum Bacillota; class Bacilli; order Bacillales; family Salisediminibacteriaceae; genus Bacillus_CA; species Bacillus_CA halocellulosilytica. The sequence goes on from NZ_NIST01000001.1 coordinate 134,588, forward strand.
CATGCACTGACTGGTACTTGATTTTTACAGGGATAGCAAAAGGAAATGTTGCGTTATCAACGTCAATCTTACCTTTAAACTTAATCTTACAAGTGATTTTGCTACCTATTTATCTTCTTATTTTTGGCGGAACAACAGGTGTTATAGAGCTTTCGTTTCTAGTGGAAAGTATCTTAATTGTACTATTCATACCATTAGTTTTAGCTTTTCTAACAAAAATGTTCTTGAGTAACAAACAACAGTTAAAAGAGATTTTTATATCCAATCTTAGTGTTTTACCGATAATTTTTCTAAGCTTTGCAATCGTTACTATGTTTGCTTCGCAAGGTCAGTTACTACTTGATAATTTAGATTTAATGTGGCAAATCACTATACCTATTCTTTTATTCTTCATTGTCACTTTCTTCGTTGGTCAGAAGGTTGGACAGCTTATGAAGTTCCCGAACTCCGATAGAACAAGTTTAAGCTTAACGACTTTAGCAAGAAATTCGCCAATTGCTTTAGCAATTGCTATGACAGCATTTCCAGACCAACCCTTAATAGCTTTAACATTAGTTATTGGTCCATTATTGGAATTGCCTATTCTAGCTATCATTACTCAACTTTTATTATTTTTTTCTAAAAAAAGTACAAAAAAAACTCGAAAGCACACATCAATGTGATTTAAGGGTGTGTGCTTTTATATTGCATTAACCTGTTTCAATACTTCGATAAAAAGAACCGTTACAACGACAGCCCCTCAACTATTGCACTCCGTTTGTATAATAAAGAATGTTTTAATCAAGGACCTATGCTTGGTGGGTTTTTAAGATGTTCTGCGAATGCCTTTTTATACGGACAAGTACCAATAAGGATTTCCTCGATGGCTTTATCTACATTGTATTCAGTTACTTTCAACTCTATTTCTTTATCAATCAATAACCAGCAAGCCCCTGTTGCTTTACTTTGGAGACCCACGCTACCAGCATTGACTATTCTTTTATTAGCTACTAAACGGTCAAATTGAATATGAGTATGTCCACATACTATTATGTCTTCTTTAGTGTTTTTTATTATTTCGAACACTTCACTGTCCTTGGTATCAAACCTAATTGCTTCTTCGTCACTTCTGGGGGAACCGTGAACGAACAATATGTTACCGATACCTTTAACAGCAATACTCTGTCTTTCATCCAACTTTTTTAGAAACTGTAGGTGTTCTTCTGTAAGTTGGTCTGCACACCATGTATTTAGTTCAGCAACAAACCCATCACACCCCTCTTGTGGTCCATAGCGATATGCAACCTCTCTGTCCGCATTCCCCATTATAAACAAGAATTTGTCTTTAAATTCCATCAGTGTATCCATAACTTCTCTTGGCTGCGGTCCCCAAACTAAATCACCACCGACCACAACAGCATGAACATTTTCTCTTCTTAATTCATTTAAAACTGCTTCTAATGCATAATTGTTCCCATGAATATCATATAAAGCAGCCATTTTCATAAAGGCATACCCCTAACAATTATTTGGTGATAACTATCTAAAACATTTGTTTTCTTAAACATCTAACGATCTTAAAAGATGCTGGACTTGTATCAAGCAATCACGTTGGGCTCAACATCTCGCAGTGTAATTCCCTTCAAGAACTACTGTGCCAGATTAAAGCTAATAGCCATAAAATATTTAATATATGAAGCTGCTAGTTAGTTCAATGTCAGAATCTCCATCTTGCTAAAGTTAGCTCCTCCGAAAACGACACAAGGTCAGCAACAACTTCGGCATAATTGTCCATTATTATTGATTATCAAAAATGACTACTAAACGAGCAGCTTTTTCATAGATAATACAAACCAACTTGTTGATAATAAAAAAATAAGCTTTTTCGCCTCACATATTGTTTATTGGGCAACAGTTTTATCATTATTAGCTGTAACAAAAGATATAATAGAAAATATGGTTATTAACATGCCAAGAAATCCAAAAGCTCCACCTTCGAATCCCCTAATGTTAATAAAACCAATATAGAAGGAGATAACAGCAACTATAATCGCTATGATTCCTGGTAGCATCCTTATAAGAAAAGCGCAAGGCGCCCGCCTATCGGCGAAAAGCGCTGGAGTCCCGACAGGAAGAAGTCCGAACTTAGACTTCAAGTGGCGGGGCGAAGCGACCTCGAGCCGATGGCGCCTGAAGTCTAGACATCAATCGAGAGATTGATAATTTTTATAAGTTCTTATCTTTCAAGAAAGGAAAACCCCTTTTTACTAAACCAGTAGGTAAGAGTCAAAATAATAATCCCTAGTATAAGAACTGTCAGAAAAGGTACTAAAAGCATCATTTAATACGCCTCCATTCACCACATTAACATTATTCCACTTTATTGAGTGTTATTTTTCCATCTTTAAACTAAGTCCCTTTATTTTAACATCATTTTCCAATTTACAACCAATAAAAAATCCGAATATACAGACACCAAGTATTTGACCGAGATAATGTAATGATCGGTAATGTCTTTGTTATTTGAAACCGTAAATATTCTGAATTTTCCTATTTTTACTTGTAATAAATAATCATATTACTATAAACTTATAAATATGGAAGTCAATTGGAAGGGAATATATTCATTTATTCAAAAAAAGAAGTATGAGAAAAACTAATATGTAAAAACGTGTTATGCCAGGGAGGCCATTCACATGTAACTAATTTAGAAGTAAATAGTAAGGGGGAAATTATGGTATCTGCAATTAATTGTTGCAATATTCAGAAATCATATTTAGGAGATAGTATTGAAACTAAGGCTTTGCAGGAAATCAATTTGACATTTATGAAGGGGGAATTCACTTCTATTATAGGGCCATCAGGGTCAGGGAAATCTACTCTCTTAAGTCTAATCGGTACGCTGGATAAACCATCACAAGGAAGAATTTTATATGACGAAGAAGAAATACTTAGCAAAAGTAGCCGAAAGATTGCTGACTTCAGATTTAAAGAAATTGGATTTATTTTTCAGCAATTTCATCTGCTTCCGGCACTGACAGCAATGGAAAATGTCCTGACCCCGTTGTTTGGACGAAAGGTTCCTTATAATAAATCAAAAAGGGCAAAAGAGGTCCTTTCCCGTGTCGGATTAGCAGATAAGATGCATGCTCTTCCATCTCAGCTATCCGGTGGCCAGCAGCAAAGAGTGGCGATAGCGAGAGCCATTGTTAATAAGCCTGGCTGGCTCCTTGCCGATGAGCCCACGGGAAACCTCGATTCTGAAACTGGTGATTTAATTTTTGATTTACTAAAGGAGTTCAATGAGAAAGAAGGGTGCGGGGTACTATTTGTAACCCACGAAAATCGGCTTGCCAGAAAAGCCAACCGTATTATTACGATGAAAGATAGTATTGTTATAACAGATGGCAGTGGTGAACCAGTATGATTAGGCTCATTTGGCAGAACTGGTGGAGAAATAAGGAGCGATTTTTGCTTCTCATAATTGGAGCATTCATTATTAGCGCCGGCCTTACATACCTGGTGGGACTCTCAGATGTCAACAGAGGGACAGTAACAGAAACCTTACAGGAGAGCTGGACAGCTTCTTACGATATTGTTGTCCGTCCTGAAGGCACCCGCAGTCATACAGAAACTCAAGGTCTCCTCGAGCCAAACTATTTGAGCGGGATGAGCGGTGGGATCAGCTTGGAGCAATACGATACAATTAAAAGTATTGAAAACGTGGAAGTAGCCGCACCAATTGCAATGATCGGCTTCGCTGACTATCAAGTGAATTTTGATCCTATTGAAGTCGAAGAGAATGGCATATACCGTTGGAGAAAAGAGGAAATTGTTAACAATGGTGTCCAGGACCTGGTTAGGACAAGTGCAGAGTATTTTCCAATAGGTTTTTGGAATCCGTATGAGAACAGTGACCCTTCTTACGGCGTCGTAGCTCCACCAAACTTTAACTATGTGTATGAGCAGACATTGCTTGCTGGGATCGATCCGGAACAGGAAGCCAAGCTTATTGGCCTAGATGAGGCTATAGTGTCTATAGGAAACAGCCGCTATTTTAATATGGATGATGAAGTCCGTACACAGGAAGACCAATTCGGTGGAGGCTTTACTACTATTGATATTCCAATTATTGTGAGTAATCACACCTATCTTGATAAGGAAGTAAGTTTTATTCTCGAACGCCTGAATTATCCTTTTGACAGTCGGGAAACAGCTGATGGAACTATGGAACAAATAAAAGAAGCTGGTGGTCAGTCTTACCTGGATACAGTTGACGGTACAGAAGTTGCCCGTCACGTATACTCAAGCGAGGAAGCCTTTCGTATTTTTATAAACACAATGGCTGGTGTTGATCTTGAGACCGGTGAGCCTGTCACAAATAACTCTGTACATGAAGCAGCAGGTGGAAGTTGGATTACAATGCGCCCTTCTCCGCTGGAATACCACGCCGTTTCAAGCCCTTATCCGGAGCGATGGCCCTACTCCTATCAGGCAGTCACTCATTTAACTAATGAAGATGCTCCTCAATTTGTTCGGGAGGATCGTGAGACGTTCCGTGTACCCGAGACATTTGGTCAGTCAGCTGATGACTGGCCGCGAATTAATCCGGACTGGATCGGTTTTTATGACCCGAGTAGGCTGAACATTTCCACAGATCCAACGAATGAGCTTCCGATGGAAACGTATCGCCCGGCTACAGCGGATCTGGTCATTGATGCTGAAAGAAACCCGATTAACCCGCCAATACAGCTAAAACCGACAGACAACCCGTACGACTTTTTGTCTAATCCACCGGGAATGTTAACGACAATAGAAGCCGCTGAAGAGATATTAGGCGATGAACCAATCTCAGCTATTCGTGTTAAAGCCGCAGGCGTGTCAGAAGTTGGAGAGGACAGCCAGGAAATTCTTGATAACATCGTAGCAGCCATCGAGTCCGAAACCGGTCTAATTACTGACATTACCCTGGGCTCCTCACCTCAACCGACCTTAACACATATTCCGCAAATAAATGACCGTGAAGAGTTAGGGTGGTTCCAGCAGCCGTGGGTTAATATCGGTTCATCGATCTCCATTTTCAGGGAGACGAATATTGGATTTTTAGGTGTTGTTACGTGCGTTTTTATTGTGGCAATTGTTTACATTTGGGCTTCGAATCTCGTCTCTCTTTTGGCGCGCAGAAAGGAATTTGCTATTCTTCTTGCTGTTGGATGGAGGCCGGGACAGTTGGCAAGACTATTGTTCACCGAAGCTGTGATTGTCGGCGGATTCGTTGCAGTGGTAAGCTGGACCTTACTAGGTACGATTTACTTATCCAGTAATATAGAATTGTCACCGATCCGCTTTTTGCTGACCGGATCTACTGGGTTTGGAATTTATATTCTCGGTGCATTGTTCCCTACTATTTTAGTACGCCGTATCGCTCCGTATGAGGCTATGAGATCGGGAGAGATAAGCAAAACAAGTAAAAGAACTCACGTAACGAAAGGCATCTTCTCCATGGCGTACAATCATTTTATGGGTAAATGGAAAAGAGGAATCCTTTCAGTTGCAGCCATCGCTCTCCCAACAAGTCTCCTGGCAATTTTCATCTATATTACGTATCGTCTGCAGGGCATTATGTATGCTACCTGGCTAGGCCAATATGCAGCGCTTGAAATAGGTCCAACTCATTTCATGGCTATTGGTGTAGCTTCAATCATAGCGATATTAACTACCGCAGAAATTATGTGGCAAAACATTTCGGAGCGAAAAGAAGAAATTTCATTGTTAAAAGCGGTCGGCTGGCAAAACTCCCGGATTCGGATGCTTATCCTGTATGAGGGACTTCTCACCGGTGTGTTTGCTGCATTGATCGGCATTACGTTAGCGTTTCTTGGGATATGGAGTTTCTATCAACAATTCCCGCTGGCTGAACTTCCCGTACTGCTTCTGACAGGTATCGTTCCTTTGGCTATTGGCCTTCTCGGAACGGTCATTCCCGCAGAAAAAGCTGTTCGGATGCTTCCATACCAGGGAATGGGCGGAAGATATACGACGATAAAAAAAGCTGAAAAACAAATGAAAACTGCAGTAATTTCCTTTTCATTGTTAATTATGGCCGGGTTTGGCTATATACTTATTCAAATTGTTCCGACCTTTGGAGAAATCCAACAGTCCTCTACTAATGGTGAGGGATCTGATATTATCCCTACACAAGGAGATCTGGTTGAAAGGAATGAAACCGAAAGAACAGAGGAAGAAGAGGAAGATACAGAAGAAGAGGAGAACATCCAGACTGTCAATGCCAATCAGTTTGATGGCTATACTGAAGAAGGAGAACCTCTCAGTGGCTGGAGTCATTTCGACTTCATTGCAGAGAGAATAGAGGTAAAAGAAGACGACGGTAGTAAAGTTGTTACCGTGGAGTTTGAATTTATTAATAAGGACACTCATCAGATTGATTTACGCACCAGCAACTTCTCACTGGTTACAACGGAAGGGAATAAACGGGCTAATGAAGTGGAGATTATCGAGTCCAAAGAATGGGAAGACGAGCATTGGCTGCATAACGATGGGATATTAAGAGCTCACCTGTCGTTTATTCTTCCAGAAGGCACAGAAACAAATGGTTTCCTTTTCCGATCCAGCAGAGAATTCAGGAATGGTTTTTATGTGAATTTTGAGTAGAATTTTATCCGCTTCCTATTATTAAACTACATGAGTATCCTACTAGTTTAGAAATTAAAAGCAGAGAATTAACTCTGCTTTTAATTTATCGTTCCTTCGTAAACCTCTCCAACTAAAGCTCACCGTTTGTTTAAGTACATTTATTCACAAACTACCCAAAAATTTGAGCTGCAATCCCGAATAATGTATTGTTTCTAGAAGGCATATTTTCTGAATTTATTACCATTATAGGAGGTTGACTTACATGAACAAATCCACTTTTCTCCAAAAACATCATAAACTCACCATTATCTGATGGGACATCAATTCTTAATTTTCCTTGATGCTTTGAAGATAATTTATCTATTAAAACTGAGGCTATATGAAAGTCTGGGGCTACTATAGGACCTAATATGAGATTAATTGGTCCTAATATGGAAAGTCCATACCCGACAATTGTTCCATTATTATCTTTTACAACTAAGCATTTTTCAGATTGTTTTATTCTATTCATAAGAAACTGAGTTCTTTTGTCTCCAAAAGCACCCTCATCAAGCTTAAGTAATTCATTAAAGTCAACTACACTAAACTCTTCAATGATTATATCACTGTTAACCAACGGGTTAGTATCAATTATATAATTATCGCATAGATATTTATGAACAACATCAACAGTATTAAAGCCCATTTTTTCATAAAGGGGTTTTCCTTCTTCTGTTGCAATTAGCATAATGGCAGTTTCCTTAGAAACACTTTCTATACATTTCCTAGTAGCTTTTTTCCCTAACCCCATACCTCTATAATCTTTATTAACTATAACCATACCAATTGAGGCGAAAGTAGTATCATACGGAATTATTGCAGCACTAGACACAATTTTCCCCTCAGCATTTTTATGTCCAAATATCATACCTGATGCCAGAATAGTTCCAATTTCTTTTTCATCATAATCCCACCCAACCGATGCAGACAGCTCGATTAATCCTGGAACATCACATTTATCAAATTGTAATAATTCTAATATAGGTTTATTGCATGTGACCATAACGATTCCTCCTTCGAAACATCATTTTAATCCTCTTATGCAAAATTATACTATAATTAATTTTATTTAATTGTAACAACGTTTGAATCACTTATTTCAAGATTCTTAGCCCGTTACTGTAAGCATATTTCACCAAATCGAAAATTTTCAATCTATTTGAATATAATTCAAAGCAAATATGTTACAATTCAATAGTCTAATAATTGTGATAGTTTTAGACAATCTTTGTTTGGAGGTAGATATTATGACAAATAAAAGAAACGGTTGCTTGAAAATTTATAAGGGGATCACGACTAACTAATCAAACTCTTTAGCGTTTCCCCAAAATTTGAAAGGGGAATATTGTTTGAAACAAACATTATTAATTATTGATGCACAACAAGAATTAATTGACGGAAATCAAGATTCTAGTCCAATTTTCATTAAAGAGCAACTTATTACCAACATCAATAAATTGATTGAAAAAGCAAGAGAAGCAGAGATTCCAGTTGTATTTGTAAGGGATCTTGATGTTGCTGAAGGAGAAGGTAATGGATTTCGAATTCACAATGAAATTAATGTACCTGCTGAAGCAAAGGTTTTCGATAAATTTGCAACCAATTCCTTTTATGGAACAGGATTGTTAGAACATTTAAAATCACAGCATATTGAACATATTGTGATTATGGGCTGTGAAACACAGCACTGTATAGATAGTGCAGTCAGAACAGCAACTATTAATGGTTTTGATGTAACATTAGTTGGTGATGGGCATTCAACATTGGGAAATGATGTTTTAAGTGTAGAACAAATTATAAAACATCATAATACTACACTTCACGGTCATTATAATATTGACCACTTTTCTATTGTCAGAAATTCAGGGGAAGATTTATTTCATCCAACTCACAATTCATATAGGGAAAGTGAAAAGTAGCACTAAATATCGTGGTGATTACCTTCTGAGAAAACAACAAAATAAAGGTACTTTTATGTCAAAATAAGCAGGGGAAGCTCCCTGCTTATTTTATATGCGAATATTAGATTCTTCAATTAGACTCCCTCTATAATTTTTTTGTATTCTTATGTTAGCTCTGTTTATCTAAAAATTCCTTACTTAATACTTTCACTAGACATTGTTTCCATGGTTAGTTTTAGCTTTTCTTTTAAAAAATAGATAATTATTAACTTGATACTGAGCTAATGGAGACTGAAAAAGCACTTACTGACTGTCGGCATAAGGCAATAGATAGTCCTTAAAATAATATAAAGGTCTAAATTCATCATCTTTAATACTACTTGTAAAAGCCGCTACCAATTGATAGTCAGGTACAACAATAATATACTTTCCCTCACGTCCATACGCAAAATAACTCCTACCTAATTGATTGTCAGATGTTATATTCCACCAGTGATATGCGTATGAAAAAGAATCATTACTTTTGAATTTTGGACTTGTAGATTGCTCAATCCAATGATATGGTACGATTTGCTTGGATTTCCATACTCCATTTTTTAAATATAGTGTACCGATTTTCAACATATCAACCGTTTTCATCGTTAATCCGAATCCACCAATGGCAATACCTTGAGCATCGCGGTTCCACTTATAATCTGTAATTCCTAGAGGTGTAAATAAATGCTTTTTAGCGAAGACTTCTGTATTTATTCCAGAAGTCTTTTGTAAGATTGCACTTAACAAGTGTGAAGAACCACAACTGTAGACCATTTCTTTTCCAGGTGGATGATCAATGTCCTGCTGAAGTACAAATTTGACCCAATTTTTGCTTGGTATCATATCACTATTACCCGGCCAGCGTAACCCTGAAGTCATTGTTAGCAGGTGCATGATTGTAATTTTTTGACTCTCTTTACCTTTGTTCAATTGTGGAAAATAATCATTTATTGGTGTGTTAACATTTTCGATATACCCTTTGTCTATCGCAATTCCAATCAGTGCTGATAAGATGCTCTTTGTGACAGAATATATTTTATGTTGTTTTTCTTTCATTTTTTTGTTTCGATAATATTCAAATATCACAGTATTATTCCTCTGGACAAGGAAACTATCAATTTTGTCTTTTTTTAGTATTTTTGCAAAATCGGTTAAAGATTTCAATCACCTTGCCTCCCCGCTGTTACTGGTATTCACCCATTAGGTTTACGCTTACCTATATCCTATTATGTAATAAAGCAAAACACCTACCGTCATTCCTAAAGAGAATCCTATTCCAACATCCGCAATTTGAATAAATACAATATCGAACATCTTTATAATTGTTTTTAATATTAAGTCACTTAAAAATCCAAAAGCCAATCCTTATACTAGATAGTTTTCTAGTTTTGCTTCTTATTATTTGTATGATCAGCCATACCGGTCCCCTTATCCTCTTACGATTGTAACTCTCCACTCTTTGCTCATTTTCCCCAAGCGGACACACGATCCCTTATTTTATGGATATGAGCTATTTTTTTATTTTATCGGCCATGAGGGACCTTATTTCCTTCATCATTGGCTAAATCAACGCTAGTTTTTAGTAATAGCGTACCTGATGTCCGCCTACTTTGAAAAAACACCGGTTTGTTCACAAATAACGGATCTCGTGTCCTCAAGATGGTTGCAAAACCGATGAGTGAACCGTTCGTATTGATCTACAGCTTTGAAATTTGTTTGAGCTTTTATAATGGTTTCTAGGCGGACACACGATCCCTTATTTTATGGATATGAGACCTTTTTTCGTTTTGCCGGCCATGAGGGACCTTATTTCCTTCATCATTGGCTAAATCAACGCTAGTTTTTAGTAATAGCGTACCTGATGTCCGCCTACTTTGAAAAAACACCGGTTTGTTCACAAATAACGGATCTCGTGTCCTCAAGATGGTTGCAAAACCGATGAGTGAACCGGTCGTATTGATCTACAGCTTTGAAATTTGTTTGAGCTTTTATAATGGTTTCTAGGCGGACACTGGATCCCTTATTTGATGAATTTGAGACCTTTTTTCGTTTTGCCGGCCATGAGAGACCTTATTTCCTTCATCATTGGCTAAATCAAGGCTAGTTTTTAGTAATAACGTACCTGATGTCCGCCTACTTTAAAAAAACACCGGTTTGTTCACAAATAACGGATCTCGTGTCCTCACCAATTCATGCAGGACAATTCGCCACCCATCCCGCACTCTCGATGGTTACCCCAGCGTTATTCTTCAAAAGTTTGAATCAGTTGCCGGTCACTTTTCATAAATTACTTCCTTTTGTCATTCCATATTATTTTATTATGTCCTAAATGAAAAGAGCATGTTTTGAAAAAAATTAATCCAAACATGCTCTTCTTGTGTCTTCTATAAAAACTCATTAATATTAATTCCTTTTTCAACAAAAGCCCTCCGTTAGTTAAGTAAAGTATGTCAGATTATTTATTCTTTAAATGATAACCCTTCTTCTTCTAATGAAGTTCTCAAAGTAGGTAAGGAAGCTGGTCCAATGCCATGAATTTTCAATATTTCTTTTTCCGTATACTTCGAAAGCTTTTGCAAAGTGTCAATTCCTTCGTGAACCAATGCATTTCTTGCAGGTGAACTAAGTTTCGAAAGGAACCCGCTATCAGGCTTACTTTCTTTATCACAGGTAGGGCAACTTTGACAATCACTACTTTTGTAATACTTATGTCCCTTTTCACAGATCCTTAAACTTTTTTCTACTGGCAAAATAATCCCTCCTAACAAATTATATGTTTAATTTTAGTATAATATATTTTGGAGAAGTTGCGCACAAACCCGGTGATGTTGCGTACAAACCTGGTGATGTTGCGTACAAACCTGGAGATGTTGCGCACAAACCCGGTGATGTTGCGCACAAACCCGGTGATGTTGCGTACAAACCCGGTGATGTTGCGTACAAACCTGGTGATGTTGCGCACAAACCCGGTGATGTTGCGTCCTGTATATTAGTTATACAATCTCGACAAAACTAATGTATGTCCCTCAATGATCCCCTTTACTTTGAGCCACTTCGCTCATGAAAACGTGAGCCACTCCATTTCCAGTTAGAACATCGTCTTGATATGGAGTGATAGGCATGATAGGCTTGTTGCCCCTCGAAACAGCCTGCTGTGTCACCTTTCGAGCTAACTTCTGCCTCTGGAGGCTACATGTCAAGAGTTTCAAATTTAGAATTGGCTCACGAAGATGTAATCGGAGTGGCTCAAAATTCAATTATCAAATACACCTTTACTTTTAAGTGTAATAAAGATGTACAAACTTCCCTTTACATCACCTACTCTTTCAACATTCAATCTCATTTTCCATTTGAAATAAATCAAAAAGTTTTTCTTTTTCAATCATGACCGTTTTAAATAATTTGGTGATTTCACTTCCCGTATAAAAATGATTGCATCATATTGTTCTTGAGGATAAATTACCTTTGGTGATAGACCTGAGTATCCCGATTCCAATAACCACCATTTTCTTTTGAACCACATTTTCTTATCCTTAGTTTGATTTTTCACATTCAATGGGAGAAATAAATCCGTTTCTGCTGTTTCATAAAGTAATGATTCTAAATGATTTTTATTCGTTGCATTTACTGGTAACACCACTCTTAACTGTGTTGCAAACTCCCCACTTCCAGCGTACAACCCAATAGAATAAAAATCATTAGGATACTTACGCTGTAACCAATACCCTACTGACTTTATTCCTAAAATTTTTGCAGTAATCGTTTGCCTTTTTCGTATATGGAAGTTATGAGCCCATACAATTATCTTTTCATTTTTATAGTAGTCATTCATTAGCCACTCTAAATTTTGGAACATATTAAAACCTCTTTGAATACCAGAAGAGAGAAACCCTTTTAAGTTTATCTTCAACCATTTCATTCTATTTTGCATTCCTTGTTTGACTAATTGAAGCCTCTTTTGAATTTCAGGATTCATATAGATTTCTCGTTTTTCATCTATTAAATATATAAGGCTTTCATATTCTTTTATCGTAATCTTCATTCTCTCTTTTAAAGTTTTTGTTACTTTTAGCTTCGTTCTCATTTCATCATCTATTTCAAAAAAACGTTTTTCCATTACTTTTATAGTCTGATACAATTCATTATCAGTATGAAGTTTTAACCAATCTATCAAACATTCTGATATTAATGGATATGTAGGCTGAGGGTCCATTCCAGAAATTATTAATGATTGACTCCATTCCTCGAAAAAAAGTGGCTTTATTTCTTCATTGTGATATATATCCAAAAAGCAGCTTTGAATCTGATTATCAGGGGATTTATCATTTAAAAAATCTTTGCACAGCGTCGCTTCCAATAGTCCACTTTCAAATGCCACAACGTTAAACCCATGATACTGATGCAAATAACGGATTAAGTCAGTTTTAGTTGTGAAATAGTCTGCAACTCCGTGTGAGCTTTCACCAAGAAGTATAATTCGCTTACCTCTTACAAAGCTATCAATAAATGAAAAGTCATTACTTTTTTTAATTTCAAAACCAGTTCCTTTAATTTGTTCTTTCCAACGATTTCTCGTTTTTTCTCTGACGAAATTCATATACATCATAGTCCCCATTTCGAAATTACTGCATCGTTAGATACACATAAATTTGCGACAGCCTTTAATACTATGGACGTTAGTATAATAATGACTGGTATACTATTTTTTATGACAGCTTCCTATTTATTCTATTAAAGGCTTAACCTAACCATTGACCATAATAAGCCATTCCCCCTAAAACTGCTCCAATTAAAACACATATTACAGTTGTTATTTTTGGTATTTTAAATATTCTTTCAATCCGAACTCCTCCTTTCTTGTAAAAAAACTGCTTCATTAGTTCAACAACAGAAACTAACCCTAGTTAAAGGATTCTCCCCTTTTGTAGAACGAGAGAAAAGAAAGCTTGTTATGCTATCGCTACCCGTTTGCTTAATCCTTTGTTTCAACATCTAATACAATAAATACTTTCTCCGTGATAAATATCAAGCTTCCATATACCGCTTTGAGGAAATTCCAAAACCGAGGGTACGTGTGCATCAGCACCATTACTTGAAGAACCTATCCCGCCCTGAACTATTTATAAAAAATAAACCAATTACTTCTCCGGTTTTTTCGTGTGTAGCTTTTATGTCAAAATTTTTTGTTCTAAGAAAATCTCTATCCCCCAAAAATACCACTTCTGTTTTGACTTTTCATTTTCTATTAACCCTTTTCCAAGAAAAAGTCCTAACTTCTCTTCAATGCCTACCATCTCTACTCCGTTGGATAAAAATGAATCAGTAGGCTCAAACTTGGTTTTATCAGAAGACTCCCTAAAGAAAAACATAACTGAAAAAATAATTATTGCAACAATACTAAAACCTAAGTACTGTTTTTTATCCCCAATTTCAACAAACCACCCCGCTAGCACTATTACACCCCTGGCAGCTTCTTGAAGTATTTTACCCGTTACTTTAGGTACATTTATTCACAATAGCGCATTGCTACTATCAACAAATATCATTGAATTTTATATTTAGATAAGGAGCATCATTTTCAATCTTTGTTCTCATGCCTTTCAGTATATCTTTTACTTTTTCATTATTCTTTTGCTCTTCGCTAAGAAAATTCATAAAATATATATAGGAGAATATTTGCCTGTAATCTAAGAAAAAGGGAATTTTCGATAGCCAGTATTTATCAAGGTTATTTTCTGTAAAATATCCTTGTAAAAATGAATCAATAAAAAGGAGGGCGAAATCCTTTCTTCCTTGTGTATCACTCTCATCTTTAGTTTGTATAGCGTGATATAAAACAATTGCAATATCATACACAAACCAGTTATATTCACAATCCCCAAAGTCAAATAACACTATCGCTTTTTTGTATAAATAGAAATTTTTATGATGGAGGTCATTATGTATCATTCCATAACTGTTTATATCTTTCGGCAATTTATCAATGAAATTAATGAATGTATTCCATTTGTCAGAAACAACTCTACTAATACCCTCAATATTCTTAGTAAATAATAGCCCTTTATTCCAATCTTGCTTTTTTATATTTTTATCTATTGGTGTATATGTTTTTGATAACGAATGTAACTTTCCAAGTGTTTTTCCCCAATGATAAAAGAATTTATTATTCCAATTATTTGCATCTGAAGTGTTAATAATAGTCCCTTTTGCTTTTTCAAATGCCAAGACGTAGCATTCAACGTTATTTTCTCCCTGAGTAATCTCTAAATAATTCCCATTTATAGATGGTAAAGGAGCAGTAACATTCACTCCTGATTTGTGCAAATACCTTATCCAGTCTAACTCTGCTCTAACAGACTCTTTTTTGTACGTAGTACTTGGATAAAATTTAAGAATAAAAGTCTCGCCATTCTTGTTACACACAAAAACATTATTCGAAAATCCCCCAATTAGTTTTAATTGTTTTACATCAGCATTAAACAGAGTAGCCCCTTTAGATAAATAAACATAATCCAATATATTATCCCTCCCCCCACTAATTATACAAAAAATTCTGTAAGTAACCTTTGTTAACTAAACTCTCTGTTACTTTAATAAAGAAAGTTAATTAACTTGTATATGAATGGATAAAATTAAATATATGTAATCAATCATGCCTGTTCTGATTCTTGATTTCGCCTAAAAGACTAATAATGAGATAATTTTGTTCAATTACTTTCTCATTTTGTTTCCGTAATTTTGAAAATTCCCATACGCAAACGATCAAAATGATTACCATAAAAATAAAAGCCATTTACTTCACCTCAAATTTAACTTCCAAAATTTCAACCATTACTAATGATAACTTACTTAAAGACTTCTTTGGGAGTTCTATATCTTTTTTCTTTATTCAAGTCTTCTCCCCAATACTCCAATCGCTTTTTCAATGTTAACACTCATTCCCTATTATTTGGGATTAAAATGTAAAAAAGCGTATCCTCTTGTTGCAGAAACGCTCCCTTAACTACAAAAAGAAAAAACTGTAAATTGACATTGACTTAACTAAGTACCTCATTATATGATGTACTTAGTTAGATAAGGAAGGCGATGCGAAATGGATAAAGAACAGTTAAGAGGCAGTCTAGATTTAATCATTCTATCTAGAATTATTAAATCTGATAATTACGGAGGTGGCATTATTAGAGAAGTTTATAATGCGAGTGGAAACGAACTACAAATAGGAGAAGGAACATTATATTCCTTACTAAAAAGGCTAGAAAAAAAAGGGCTTATTGAATCATATTGGGGTGAAGAGCATTTAGGGGGCAGAAGGAAATATTATAAAATTACGAACAAGGGTCGGGAGTTATTTTTTGAAAGATTAGAGGGTTGGAGGAAGATAAATAAACTGATTGAATCAGCATTAAAGGGGGATTAAAATGTCAGCCATCAGTCAATATATAGACTCTATATTAATTCATATTGAAGCTAATAAAAAAGAATATGATGGTTTAAAGGCTGAATTAACTGCTTATATCGAAGAGAAAAAACTTTATTACATTCAGAAAGGCTATCCCGAATCGAAGGCAGCAGAGAAAGCCATTAGCGACTTTGGCAGTTATGATGAGGTCGGTCAAGCATTATCTAAATCCATATTTCCTCAGCGACGATATGCATTAAGCTCACTTTTAATTATTTCCATTATATACACTGTTTTTGTATCAATTATGGTGTATATTGAACATTCTATCATCCCAGTATTCTTGCTACTTATAGTAACCTTTTTATCTTTAACTAATTTATGGTTAACAAAAAGACAATTACTTATTGCAAGGTACAGATTAGCATTTATAGGTTTTGGCTTTATTTATGTTATCACCTGGTTTTATGGTTCTTTCTATATAGATGGGGTTAGCAGCGGTATTTTAACGTGGTTACTTATGGCAATTGCGCTAATTTATTTACTAACAATTGTAGTAAATATCGTTCTTGGTGCCATATACCAACCTATAAGCAGATACTTCATGAAGGCTCCAGTTAAAAATAGAGTTTTAATTATTATAAGTAATTCAATTAGTGGAATCATTGTTTTAAGTTATTTGTTAAGTACTTTATTTGGATTTCTAATTTTTGGTTCACCAGATATTCGATATACGTTATATATCTTAATTCCTAGTGTCTTAACAACTAGCATTTGGATTATCTCTATAATAATTAGCAGCAGGTTTCATAAACTAGCATGGGTAAGTACAATATTGCAGTTCTTAATATGTGCTTATGTTATTTATTATTGGTTCTTAGCATTCTCAGTTTGATCCTTTTTCGCACCCTTATGAAGTTAATGAGGGTGTCTTTTAATAAATTCCTCCTCTTAAACACCCCTCCTGGACGTGCTGTATAAATTATAGCTCTTAACGGGTAAGTTTAAAAAATACAATATATGATAATGAAAAAACCTTCATTATTCATTACAAGTTCCGTCATTATGAACAACTTCCCCTTGTATGAAGCTGCTAGTTAGTCAAATTTCAGAATACCATCTTGTTAAAGTTACCTCCTCCGAAAGTGACAAAAGGTCAGCAACAACTTTAGCATCCCCACCGATTACTAAAATATTTTTCATTTGGAATGATCCGAAAATAGTGTGGAAATGTTCCTTTTGTAGACCCTGTGTGACTGCTAAACTAAATGTAACAGTTCTCGTTTGATAAGATTTAACACTTCTTGTCCATTAAGACTCTGGTGACTCTCCAAGAGATCCAGGAAAAATACTAATTTTTCTTCTTAGACACTAGATATAATAGATTTGTATATCTGAAAGTGTTTGAGGAGGTTTGAAAGGTGGATAAGTGGCAAGTGTATATGGAAATTGATCAACTGTTAAAACAAGGTTTTAGTAAGAGTAAGGTTGCAGAAAAGCTAGGGATTTCAAGACCAACGTTATATCGTTATTTAAATAGAAATCCGCAGGAGATGGCAGAATGGATGGTTACTATTCAATCAAGAGAAAAGAAGCTTGATAAGTATAAAGAATTAATTCTTTCCTGGTTGAGGCAGTACCCAGATATGACGGCAGCTCAAGTACAAGATTGGCTGCTTGAGAAATATCCATCTTTTGAAGTGGGAGAAAGTACTGTTAGATCTTATGTGAGAGAACTAAGAAAAGAATACAACATCCTGAAGGAGATATCGCCTAGATCATATGAGGCTTTACCCGATCCTCCATTAGGAGAACAAGTCCAAGTGGACTTCGGCCAGACGAAAAACAAGAAATCTAATGGAGCAGGAACAGTTAAACTATATTTCATTGCATTTGTATTATCTCATTCTCGTTATAAATACATGTATTGGCTAGACCGTCCTTTTACAACGAAAGACGTTATTGAATCACATGAGTTAGCCTTCCAATGGTTTCATGGTATCCCTAATGAGTTGGTATATGACCAAGATAATTTACTCGTTGTTAGTGAAAATAATGGAGATTTAATTTTGACTGAGGAGTTTCAAAGGTATAAAGAAGCAAAGAAGTTCAACTTATTTGTTTGTAGAAAAGCGGATCCTGAGAGTAAAGGTAAAATAGAAAATGTCGTAGGTTTTATCAAGCATAATTACGCTAAGCATAGACTATTTCACAACTTAGAATCATGGAATGAACATGCGATAGAATGGCTCAACCGAACTGGAAACGCCAAAGTTCATAACACCACAAAAAAAAGACCGGTTGAAGTGTTTGCCCTTGAAAAACAACACTTAAAACCAGTCACGAACATCATTGATGTTCAACATAACAACAATAACAGTATATCAAGGTCTATACGTAAGGACAATACCATACGGTATTTATCTAATCGATACTCACTACCATTAGGGAGTTTCCATAAATACAAGGAGGTTTATCTTACAGTCGTTGATGATGAAAAGCTCATCATTTGTAGTCCTGACGGGGAGATCTTGGCTAAGCATCAAATATCAATAGAGAAAGGAAAACTTATTCAAGATCGTAAACATCAACGTGACCGTACAAAAGGAATAGATGCCTTTATCGATTCTGTGGCAACTTATTTTGATAATCAAGAATTAGCTCATGAGTTTATATCAAGAGTAAGAGAAAAGAATCCACGTTACATTCGCGACCAGTTACAACTGATATTAAATTCGATCAAAGGAAATCATTCTATGATTATTAATAGTGCGCTCGATGAATGTATTCACCGAAACCTTTATAGTGGTACAGATTTCAGCGATATCATTGGGTACCTAAAACGACAACGATCGTTACACATTACTCGAAACGATAACGCTGAACAAATGAAACGACCTACAACGATGACTTCGAATTGGGTAATGGATACAAATGCATCAAAAAGAGAAATGGACAAGTATTACTCTATATTAGAAGGTGATTGTCAATGACACAGCTCAATCAATTACAAGAACTTATGAGAACCTTACGGTTCGTTGAGACATCTAATCACCTAACAGAATTAATTAAACAAGCTGAACAAAATGACCATTCTTATACAAGGTTTTTACTTGATATTATGCAATATGAACAAAAACGCCGAGAAGAAAAACAAGTTGAAAAACGTTTGAAATGGGCGACATTTCCAGACTATAAAACACTCGAAGAGTTTGATATTAAAGAGCAACAGTCATTAAGTAAGAAACAACTCAATCAGTTGGGTGATCTGACATGGATTGACCAGCTGTACAATTTAGTTTTATTGGGTCCTCCAGGTGTGGGAAAAACGCACCTGGCCATAGGGCTAGGAATCAAAGCAATATATGAAGGGTATAAAGTTATCTTCACTTCAATGGGTGATCTTGTGCATGCATTAAAAACAGAAGAAATAACACGTAAATCAAAAACAAGCTTAAAACGAATGAGAGATGCCGATTTAGTTATTATTGATGACTTAATGTTTATGGCAATGGATCAGCAAGAAGCAAACCTATTTTTCCATTTGATT
>NZ_NIST01000001.1:154155-455980 GCF_002335745.1 Evansella halocellulosilytica
CCCTGCTTTACTAATGCAACCTTTACTACAATAAAAGTTAAATTATGTAAAAGTCCTTAAATGTTTTTAACTTGAATATCAGAATTCCTTTTTTGTAACTCCTCTACAAATAGATTTATTTCTTTGGGTGAAACTTGTACTGTTTCATATTTATTGTAAGTAATTTCAATTCTATGAATAGAAAGTGATGGAGATACAAAGGGGTTCGTTGTTTTCCTAAATGATTTAATATCGTTAATATTTATTGTTTGCTTTATAAGTCCATATTTAATAATCAATAATTCATCTTGGATGATGTATCGAGTATGAAGCCAAATTGAACCAAGAAAACAAAGAAAGATAAATACTAAAATAATAACAACTATACTTAATTGAGAGATTGCTTCGTACAAGATTAGTAAAAAAGCAATGATTGACGCCCATATCGGAATTCCCAACCATATGTCTTTCTTTGACGTGAAAACCATTGTAACACCTCCTTATACTTATACATGATACGAATACTACTCACTTTCGTTTAAAATACCATTGATGCTTATTGAGTTAACCTACCCGTTAGCCATCCATTCAGTGCAAAAATCAGCGCTGCACCACATATATGAAAATAATCCTCTAGATCCGTCAATACTGATTCTACGGCTGGGAGAGGACGATCGATGAACTATGGTGAATGAGAGCCCATCCGTTAGTCTGACTCCTTCGACGACGGTGCACCACTGACTGTCGCTCTCTTTGTGGAAGCACTTATGGTAGATTAATCCTATTTTAGTTGTTGCAGAGCCTCCTATATTTATAGTCGTAGAAAGGTGTTTTTAATGGATGTAATCATTGAAAGAGCCTGTCATCTTGAACATAAGACAATAAACAGCAGGTCTTAATATGTATTTTTTTATCTTCTTCAAGGATTGTCCCCGTTTGTTGAACAGGATCAACGACAACCTATTATGCTTTCGCTCTCGTTTGTTTAAGAACATTCACTAACGAAGCTGTTTTTAAACAACCATCCCATAAGACTATTTTAAGAAGTTAAGGACAACATTCTTGAAGTTTTCTGGTTCTTCGAAGTGAGGGAAATGTCCACTATCTTGTAGTGTGATACTCTCACCATGTCTTACATCTTCCAGAAAGATTCTTTTCTGTTCATCACATGTTACGGGGTCATATTTGCCATTAATTAAAAGTGCGGGCTGTGTAACTTCTTTAAGTCTTGGAAGTAACGAATTAAATATTTCATTCTCCTCAAACAATCGGTCATTATGAACACTATTTTTTTCGATAAACTGCTTCCATTCATCTTCTGAATATAATGAATAATCGGTTGTATGTTCAATATTATGAATGTGTATTTCTAATCCCCTTTCACCTAATTCTGGACGTATCTCCACAAACTCTAACATTAAATCCTTGGCTGATTTATCTGATTTGGATAATTCCAGGCATTTCTCTGCCAAGGTTTCTTTTCCCGCTTCATTAAACAATTTTGAGGCTTTTATTAATAAATTTCTCGCCGAAAGTCCAGAATCAAAAGTGGGACATTCAAAAATGATATGACTAACTGACTTTGGAAAAGTAGTCGCATATAAAAGACTAAAATAGCCTCCGAAAGAATGCCCTAACAGTGCCCATTTCTCAATTCCTAATTTTTTTCTAAGTTCCTCAAAATCCAAGATAATATCGATTAAAGAAAAGCTCTCTTCTTTTTTAATTCCTTCAGAGCGGGAAACCCCTCTCTGGTCAACCGCAATAAGTCTAACATCTTCCTGTAATCTTTCTGCCTGATGATAACAGAAATCATAACACCCTTGACCAGGACCACCATGAATATAAAGTAAAGGAGTGTTATTTTCCGAACCATAAATTTCTACATGCAAATCTTTTCCCCGAATATTAATTAATCTCCCGTTTGATGTCTTTTCCATTTTCTTTCCCCCCTTGTCTAGTAACATAAGTGCCACCTATTATATCGTGTACTCCCCGCTTATCTTCACGAAATAGTATCATGAAAATACTAACTACTAGTGATAATCCGAATGTTAATAGAACAATAAGATAACTCCCTACTACTTCCCTTAAAAACATATTTAAAAATGTTACATTTTGATTATCTACTCTTTTTATTTTTATTTTACAGATTCGCTTACCAATGATATATCCACCCCATAAAACAGGAACGATGGTTAAATATAAAACATATACTATTTGCCAGGAAAAACTAAGTGTCCACTCATAGGAGTAATGACCGTTAAAGATAAAAATAATAAAACTTATTGGTATTACAAGTATAATAAAATCCAAAAAACTTGCTAACAGGCGAATACCAAGTCCAGTAGCATTCTCTATTTTCAATAAATTCACCTCTCGTTTTTCTTAATCTGACTATACTTCCTCTTAAGTAAACTCCCCGATAGCGACACAATGGCAATGATTTGCTTGTTCAGCTAAAGCTTACCCTTTAACCGTTCTAGTACGAGAGCCTATACTGAATTAGTTTGGTCTCGCTCCCTAAATATTCTTCACTTCCAATCCTACTTACTTCTTTAAATCCCAATTTATCAAGCATTCTTCTTGCACGAATATTGGATTCGTGTGTCTCCGCATTAAAAACTGTGATTCCTAATTGTTTTGAAGCAAAATCCATTATCCTTATACACGCATTAAATCCGTTCCCTTTTCCCCATAGAGTTCTTCTTTCACCAATTGCTATACCTAATTCAGCCTCATTATCTTCAATACATGCAAGGTCTGCATGCCCGATTAACCTACTTTCCATTTCAATTCCTAAGCGGATAAAATCTTTAGATTTATTATTAACACAATGAAGCCACCACCTATATAATTCTTGCTCATCCCTATTTTTACCCCAACCATTTGCACAACAAAATTTCCCATCCTTACTCCAATTCAAAACATATTTATAATCATCTATGTTTATTAGTCGAATGTTTATCATATGAGCATTACGATCTTTTAAATCCATAAATTCTCCCTTAACATTTCTTAAAATTAATATTGCTTACTGAAGTAAACTCCCTGTTAGCAACACAACGACAACGAAAGTCTGTTCCACTAAAGCTTACCGTTACTTAAAAATATTATTGGAACATGTTTATTATCCAAACTATTAAGTATATTGGAACTGCTACAATTATCGTTCCTGTAAGAAAATAAATAGTAGACCTAATAATAAATTTAAAAACATCATATATAGCTCCTGCTAAGTCATCAAAGAACCTCATCATTAAAAACCACTCCACAACTAACTAGATTTTTCTCGTAAAAACTAAATCAAGTGAGGCAATTCAACCAATTTTTTATTAAACTCTACTGCCAGTTAGTACAATAATCATTAAATTTAATTATTAAAGGATTCTCCCCTTTAGCTTAACATTGTTTTCCAATTCGTAGGACATAAAAAATGAGCTGTATCACTCACAGCCCACGCTTCTACTAACAACTCCCATCACTTTAAGTACAACTATTCATAGCCTATATTATAATTTTTTAGAGTTTTTAAGTTCGCGTAGATACCATAAGCTCCTGCTATGATTAAAAATAAATGCCATATTCCGAAATCTACGCCAGCCCAATACTTAAAAAATATTAAAAACATAACAACAATAAAGACAATGGCAATCATATTTCGAATGTATTTATTCACATTTCTCACTCCTTTCTTGAAGTAATATCCCCGTTCTGTTGAAGAAGAATAGCTTAGTCGTTACTTTGGAAATCTTTCTTTAATAGAGAGTAAACAGCGATATCTCGAAACTTGCCCTTTATAAAATATTCGTCTTTCAAGATGCCTTCTAAAGTCATTCCAAGTTTTCGTAACACTCTTTGAGATTGAACATTCTCAACCATACAAGGTGCCTTTATTTTATTTAACTCCATTTTGTTAAAACCGAATTGAATAACTTCATTTGCTGCTTCAGGGATTAAACCTCTCCCCCAATGTTCATTTGATAAGATAAATCCTATTTCAGCACGGTAATGTTGTGGGAACCAAGCGACAAAATCAATCGTTCCTATCACTTTCTCATTTTCTTTTAATTCAATAGCCCAAGGAGCTAGTTTACCTTCTTCGTATCGTTTTATGATATAACTTATAAAACCCTTTGAATCTTCAAGTGTTGTATGAGTTTCCCACGGAACAAATTTCGATACTTCAGGAACAGAAGAGTAATCGAACATATCGTTAGCGTCATCGAGAGTAAATTTTCTTAATAAAACTCTTTCTGTTTCCAGCGTCGGTAAATCATTGAACACATCTGAAATCTTCATTTTTCTAACCCCTTTGCTATTTAATTTTCTGTAACTTTTCCCCCTTTAGTTTAACATTATTCTCCAAATGACAGACAAAAAAGCCAAGAAATGCAGCTTATTAGATCTTAGACTAAATCTAACCGTTTGTTTTAGTTCATTGATGCACTTTCTATTGGCTGATACTCTTCTTAAATTACCGTTTCTTGCTCAACGTACTCTCTTTTTAAGATTGACATAACATGCAAAGATTCGTAATCATTTTCACCTTTTAAACATTCCCTTAATGTTCCTTCTACTATAAAACCTTGCTTTTTATATAAATTAAATGCTCTTAAGTTATTTACTTTTACATCTAACCATAAACGATGTGCTCTAAATTTCATAAAAGCCCATTTTTTAATTATTTTGAATGACTCTTTTCCGTACCCTTTGCCTTTATCTGCAATTGTGATTCTCATCAATTCGAGGTTATTATTTGGGTTAGTCAGACCTGCAATAATAATGTAGCCAATTAGTCTATTACTTGTACGTTCTTCAATTATCAGATGCATAATATCTTTATCCTCTAAAGCTTCCTTATGCTTATCCATAGACCAAGGAATAATAAATCTGGCATTTTCTTTGTGTGATTCTAAATTACAAACGAACCCCAAATCATTAACAGTTGTATAACGAAGTCTTAATAAATTTGATTCTTGAAACATTTTATTCCTCCCTATAAAAAGATATTAAAAATAGAAAACCTTGTTATGTAATGTACGGGTTATAAGCCATTTCGAAGGTACAAAATAGTTTCCAAATTTCAGCAATTAAGAACCGCCAGTTATCAATTTATCGAAACAGTAATGATAACCGCTCCGATCATGAAATACGAACTGTCTCTGTTTGCCTCTAACATTGACATTAGACTCTCACCTACCCTTTTCTCTTTAGTTTAAGTTGTATGAACTTGTCGTATAACCTGCTTTTATTTTGTACTCCTATTTATTGGAATTCAATAGGTAATGATGAAAAACGAATTCAAAATGTTTAACAAACGTTATAACAATTTCTTGACATATAGAGGTTAATTTTAAAATACGTTTACAAGAAGAAGAACGCATTTCTTAGAGAAATGCGCCCGTTTTTTGAATAAACAAGAACTTATATTAAAGCATGAGATTCATTCAAATTAATCGACTTTGAACATAATTGATATGCAATAGTACTAAATGCTGTTGGCACCTCCGTAAAGTAGAAGAAGAAATTTTTTGCTTAGTTGAACATCTCTTCAATAGCGGAAGATCAACTCTATATAAATTAGACAACTATTTTTCTTTTCTATTTCTAATCTCCTTTTGAACCTTTCGCAGTGCCTTTTTCGAACCTCTCTCTAGATCATGCTGCAGCTTTCTGTTTTGATAACTGGTAAATAAGGTGTTTATATCATACCCTTCAGGATATAATTGAGTTGCTTTAATGTCCAATTCAATCCGCTTAATATTTACTTCCAATACTTCACCTTTATAGAACAGTTTAATGTTATTAAATTGATCTCTTGGCTCATAGACGATTGCATAATCATCCTGGCTGATTAATCGTACCCGGTCACCTACTTCATAATGATATGCCTCTAATGGCTGATCTACTTCATGCACTGGTTTTTTTATTTTGTTTTCTTTTACTGCTTCCAGATTATAATTTTTATTTTCTATATACAATTGAGCTCGCTTCAAAACATTTTCACGGATATTCATCCTACTTGAAATCCAAAGTGCATTACTCTCTCCTGATTTCCCTATTAATAACTTATACATCGGCTTCAATTCAGCACTATTAAATAACATCGCCGCATTCATAAAGTCATCGTGCATTTCAGAATACCGTTTTATTTCCCCATAATGAGTTGTTGCAATTGTCATACATCCCATATGATAAAACTCTTCTAAAATGGCGATTGCTAAAGCAGCACCTTCATTCGGCTCCGTTCCACTTCCAATTTCATCGAATAAAAGCAGAGTATTATTAGTAGCCGTACTCATGATCTCTGAAATATTCTTCATATGGGAAGAAAAAGAACTTAGGGCATTCTCTAAGCTTTGGTTATCCCCAATATCTACAAACACGTGATCAAAAATCGCAATTTCAGTTCCTTGTTTCGCCATAATATGAAACCCTGACATAACTGCTAAAGTTAAAATTCCAACGGTCTTTAATACGACGGTTTTCCCACCCGCATTAGGACCTGTAATGACTAAGCTTCGATAGCCTTCTCCGATTTCAAGATCCAATGGGACAATGCTTCCTTCTAACAATGGGTGTTTACTATTTATTAATTTTATATATCCATAATTATTGATCTTCGGTTCAATAGCGTCGGTACTTTTACTATACTTCGCTTTCGCAAAAATCATGTCGTACTGACTGATACATTCAATATTAATACCTATTTCATGAAGCGATTCATGAATCATTCCGGTTAACGTTGCTAATATTTGATATTCCTCAACTGATTCTTCCGATTTCAAACTCATTAATTCCACATTAAGCTTCGAGACAGCTTCAGGTTCAATGAATACTGTAGACCCTTTAGAGGATGCTTCAATAACCGTTCCCGCTACATGATTCTTAAAGGATGCTTTAATTGGAATCGTAAAACGATCATCTTTCTTACTAATATAAGATTCTTGGATATATTCTTTATTGGCTCCACTTTTCAAAAACTTATTCAAACGTTCTTCAATTTTCCCTTCTGTTTTAGCTATCTGATTCCTAATTCGTTTTAATTCTTTACTAGCTCCTGAATCTACTCGATTTCCTTTAATTGCAAATAAGATATCCTCTTCAATACCTCGAAATTCAGTCATAGAAAGCGCATAGGAGTAAAGTACAGGCGCAAAAAATTCTTTATCTGCCATAAACTTTTTAATTTTTCTACAGCCTCTTAAAAAATCAGAAATAGCAAGTAATTCTGCTGGTGTTAATACCATGCCTTTTTCTAATTTTTTAATATGGCTTGTTATATTAGAAATGCCTGTTAATGGCAAGTGCTTTTCAGCGTCCAATAACTTTCGGGCCTCATTCGTTTCATTTAAACGATTACGAACGACTTTTATATTCGAGCTTGGCTGTAATTTTTCTATTAACTCTTTACCTAAACTGCTGACGCAATGGTTTTTCACTTTATTTTTTAATTCGTGGTATTGTAATTTTTCAAAGGTCATATTATTCATTTTATCTTCCTCATTCCAAATAAAATAAGCCCGCTAAAGCCTTCCCTGCCTTCCAATTTAGACAACTAAACTGGACAGAAAGCTTCCGCGGGCATAACCTTGTCACAAAACAAGGTCAAATTTCGAACAGGCATGAATAAATAAGACCTAAATAAATTAAGCATGACAGGATAGAATCCACCCTCAAAGCTTAATGTCTTACATTCTACGCTAAACGAATATATGGAAATGGAAGCAGTCTGATAGCACATATCAAAAATGTTAAAGTAACATGTTTGAAAAAAGGCATTCCTTAATAAACTGGCATTGAAACCAGAAAATAAACACCTTATTCAACTAATCACAATTAGTTGATACCTACTACCGACATACTTCACCACACCTTTTTATAATATGAGATTAATGTAGCATGGAAAAACGGTTTCGTCAAACCGCATTGAGAATTAGTTTGCGTCAACTAATAGTGAGCATTTTTTTCAAAAGATGAAATTGCCTCTTTTTGTTTAGTTGCATCATTTTACATGCAGCTCCGTTAGACTGCATCAGCTCGCTTTCCGCGGACGAACCGCCGAGCCTCCTCAGGAAAAGCGCCTTGCGGGGTCTCGTCTAGCCCGTTTTTCCGCAGGAGTCTCCCTGATTCCGTCCAACTGCGCCGATGTTTATTTCCTTACCTTGAACTGATAGAGCTTTCTTTGCTTTATGGTCTTTCTCTTAATCAGTGAAGCAGCCTTTTTAAATCTCTCTCAACAACATTTACCCCCGATTGTGGAAGATCATTACATGGCCTTATTGAACTTTAGCTAGTAAGTAATGATGCTACCCTTGTTCTTTCATTAGCGTAAAAATTGATTATCATTAGTAAGGCCATAAGCATCGTGACTAGCAAAGAGTTATTAAAATAATCCATAAATAATTCCTGAGACCATCGAGTTCCATCGGTAATTATCCAATAACTGATTTTGTTTAATATGGTAATCCCATCTTGTTCACCAAAACATGCATTGTAATCGCAGCAATAGCCTGTTCCACTAAAGCTTATCGTTTGTTGAAGAAGCCTGTTTAATTATCTTCCAACTCTTTAACTCTTTTTTTCAATTCTTCTATTTTTGAAAACGCAAAGAAAGCCATACTTAAAGCACCTATCGCAACAGAAAATGCAAAAATAACCATAGTATCCATAACCATTCCTCCTAATCCATTAATACTCTATCCTCCAAATTATTGAACTCCTCTCCCCTTTACTTTAACATCATTTTCCAAATGACAGACAAAAAAAGCCGCATGTGCAGCTTATTAGATTTTAGGTTATCGCTCTCCGTTACTTTTTAAAAATTATTGGAACAATTTAATTATCCAAACTAATAGGTATATTGGAACTGCTACAATGATCGTTCCTGCAAGAAAATAAATAATAGACCTAATAATAAAATTAAAAACATCTATATAGCTCCTACTAAGTCATCAACGAACCTCATCATTAAAACCATTCCCTCAACTTTAACTAGATTTTTTTTGTAAAAAAACTAAATGAAGTGACTCAATTTAACCAATTTTCTCTTATACTCTACTGCCAGCCAGTTAGTACAATAATAATTACATTTGCTTATTGAAGGATTCTTTCCCGTTTGTTGAACAGGAGCAACGACAGCTTATTATGCTATCGCCACCCTTTAGTTCAATAGTTTTACCTCCCATGCCCCTAAGCCTGGAGGGTCACTAAGTGCTACCATTGGTTTAAAATCAGCTTTAATTTTATCTCCTATTACCAACTCTCTATAATCTATTTCCTCACCATTCGAATTTATTATTCTGGCATTTTCTAAACCTAATGATGCTCGTTTATAAGTGGGATTTAATAGTTTATTGCTTTCAATCCAAACAAACGTATCTGTATCCTTTTCAATGATTGTAAATGTCTCTTCCTTCAATAAATCCACAAATACAAATAGGATTCCGGTTACTAATATAATTACTAACAAAGGTCTCGTAAATTTTTTTCTCATATCATACCATCCTCCCCTTTAGTTTAACATCATTTTCCAAATTATAGACAAAAAAAGCCGCGAAATGCAGCTTATTAGATCTTAGACTATCGCTCTCCGTAGCTCAATAAGACTTTTCCGTTTCCGTTTACACTAACTATCCTCCAATAATTAAGTTTACAACCGCTAATGCAACTGACAGACATGACACAATAAATAAAATTCTATAAAACTTCTTTCTTTCAATATTTTTATTATCAAGCTGAAAATTACTTATGGATAGAAACAGTGTTAGGCATAGTAGGAACGGGAAAATAGACTCTCTACCAGTAAAACCTGCCCAAATAACAAAGCTCGTGGATACTATTGTTAAAACCAATAGTAATACCCTAAAATAAGAAATCGCTTTTTTAAATTGTAAAGTAGTTTCCATTCAGTATCCCCTTTCCAATTCACCCTAATTTTACCATAAAACCCTAAGTCTACATATTTAGGTATTCTCCCCATTACTGGAACAAAAGCAGCGACAGCTTATTCAGCTATCGCTATCCCTTTAGTACAATAACCTCACCAGACAGCAGATTGATGAAGCATTTCATAAAGTTTATAAATAAGCTTCTTGAGTGTTGTTAGAAAGTTCTTCAACTTCTATAAAATCAAACCTTACTTCCTGGTGTTTCCCTTGTGGGCTACAAGCATATAACCCCACTTTAACAAAAGAATGTTCTGGGATATCCAAGTGAGCAATACGTATTTGATACCATTCTACCCAGTTGGATGAAAAGTCAACATAACAATTCTGACCAATTCTTGATATCCTGAAATACAAATATTCATAATTATAGTCTACATTTTGTGATGACCAATCGGAATAACCATGATTTGTAACAACTGCACCCAATTTACTTAATCCATTTGGTATATATTCCAATGATGTTTTTATCCATATATCTTCCGAGAACCTCATCATCAACCCTGCTTGGTCATACTTTGATTTAGGTTTTGTCTTCACTTTTGTAGTTAATCTAACATTTTTATCTGTTTCTGTATAAAGAAAATGCCCATTATCTACTTCGAAACCATAATGTGTTTTCTTCCAATAATCGGTGTTCTCATCCGTTTGTATTACGAGTTGAGAGGAACTTTTGTCTATAAACCATTCTTTAGGTTCGCAAAACCACACTAATTCATCACTAAGCTTGTTATTTTCAAAACATTCGTTAAATATTACATTTGTTTTCAAATAATCACCCCTACATAAAATTCTAAACTTAACTTTACCCAGCTTCACTTTAACAACTAAAGGAATACGTATGTTCATTCCTACTCAATCAAAAATTGTCCTTTGCTCGCATTTAGTTGCATATAAAGCAAAAATCAAGTATTTCTTGGTAAAATTCATTCCAATTATAATCTTATTTGGTCACTTCACTTGGATTTATAAAAAAAGCCGCATGGGCAGCTACCTAGATTTTTCCTAAACCCACCACAGTAGCCTTCAGCTTATTTATTTGCTATTTTCAAAGTAATAAAGCAAAGCACCTACCGTCATTCCTAATGAGAATCCTATTCCAACACCCGCAATTTGAATAAATACAATTTCGAACATAAATCCAATTGTACTTAAGATCGAGCCCCCTAATAATCCAAAAGTCATTCCGTATACTAGATAGTTTGCTAATGTTGACTTCTTTTCATTATTATGATCAGCCATATCGCTCCCCTAATCTTCTAATTTGTTCTTCTTTTCATATCTGTAACTAAGATAAAGTCATATAGTGGACTAAACCAATAATACGACCGTGTATTCATACATACTTGGACTTATTTAAATTTTTAGATGTTAAACAATCACACTCTTATAATAAATCTTTAAGACGACTACACACGACATCAATTCCACGATGTGAAGTATCAATAATAATATCCGAACTTTTCTCTAATAGTGGTAAAACGTTTTCATAGCTATCGATTACCTCTGCCCTTTCCTCTGGGCTTTTGCCATAATGATGAGAAGTTCTGTTATTAATTCTATCAATCATTATCTTCAGTTCAGCTTTGAGTAACACGACATAATCAAAATGTTTATAAAATTTCCCTTGATTTGCATAGCATCCTGATAAAAATAAATGGGATTCTTTGTACTTGTCTATCAATTGAGTGATTTTTTCTTCATCCCAGACTCTTTCTTCTATTTCACCATTTTTTATGACCTTTATGTAGCCATAATCCGTATCGACTACATTATATCCTTCTTTTTCTAATTGTTCTAATGCACTTGAAGTACCGACACCAGATAAGCCTGTAACAAGTATGATTGCCATGATGAGATCCCTCCATAAATGTTCTCAGTCAGTACAATAATACAAGATGACCGGTAGCTCTTTTCATAGACTCATGCACTCTTTTAATTATAGATTGATTGTTTATTGCCTCTCATTTAATGCATCAATTGCTTCGATCATTTCATTTTGCTTCTGAGTGCCCAGCACTACAGTTTCATTCTTTAAATTTATCTTTATTCCTTTATTTCCATACATCGTATACGATTTTTCTCCTAAAGAATTAACACGAATTCCCCAACCACCAAATTCGAAAAAGCTATAAACAATAGGCTCATAGTTCTCTATCTCTTTAAATAAAATCCTCCTATAACGAAGATGAAACGGTACATAACGGATATAAATCCCATCAACACGAATTTCGATTATAAGTTTAAAAAACGCCATCACTACAGGAAAAATAATCCCAAAAATGAACCAGAAAATGAGAAGGAGCCAATCGGGCGCTGGATTACTACCAAATGGATTTCCTAAAAGAATTTGCTGGATAAACCCATACGTAAAAAGCAAAGCAATAAGTAAAACCACTATCCATACCCAAAATTGACGAGGTTTTTGAATTTCACGATAAATCATTTTATTGTTCTTCTCCATTCTTACCTCCTTTCTCTAGGCGGACACACGATCCTTTATTTGATGAATTTAAGCGAAATTTTTAATTTGGCGGCCATGAGATCCCTTATTTCGTCTAATGGTGCCTAAATCTAAGCCATTTTTAAACAATAGCGTACCTGATGGCCGCTAACTTTGAAAAAACACCGGTTTGTTCACACATAGCGGATCTCATGTCCTCAAGAGCTAATCATCCTGCTCGGCGGACACTGGATCCCTTATTTTATAAATTTAAGCTATTTTTTCATTTTAGCGGCCATGAGATCCCTTATCACCTTTAAAGTTAGCTAAATCTAGGCTATTTTTAACCAATAGCGTACCTGATGGCCGCCAATTTTCAAAAAACAACGGTTTGTTCACACATAACGGATCTCGTGTCCTCAAAAGTTAATCCTCCGACTTTATTGTCGTCATTTAACGTATTGGAAATTTCCCTTTAAGCCAGGTGTACTTAACTGGCTTACTGCGAAGACAGTAACATCCCGTATCTTCGAGATTTTCTTCGTTTAACTCGACCATTTCAAATGTTTCCAAACGATTCTCCCCCATTATTTAAATGCTCTTCATTTAAACATTAATTCAATAAAAAGGAGCGATTTCCTTCTGAAACAAAATGGCTCCCGTTTTTTAACAAGAACTATTACCATATTTATCAGTTCTACTGGAATACCATGTTCTAATGGATGATTAAGGAGACCTTCAAAAGTCAATGATCTAACAACTTAGGAATCAAGTTTGTGAAACCTTGAAAACTTTTCATTCAATCCAAAAAACTATGAATCACATTCCAACTGATATGTAATTCATAGTTCCTTAAGTTAATAACATTCATTACGAAAGCCGTTTTGCTTCGGAATCTACTCTTTTAATTTTTCCTCCCAGCCAAAGAGCACTATCCGCTGTAAATTATCTTAAAATGGCACCTTTCGCGTTGGGGTAAGTGATCGAGCCACCACCAATCACAACAAGGGTTCCTTAAATTCATCGATGGTTGCCCTGACATTTAAGCCGCCTTCCATGTCATCGCAGCCGCTGACTATATTGATATGGCTAAACATATACGGTGTAATTAACCTAACTGGCGCTTAAATGCTTTATTTGCGAAAAAGTAAGCGACGACCATGATGCCGACGCACCATGCAAGCGCGATCCAGATATCGTTGCCAACAGGCCCTTCATACAAGAGGGCACGAATCGCATTTACGATTGAAGTCACTGGCTGGTTCTCAGCGAACGCACGGACAACTTTAGGCATGGTTTCGGTAGGGACAAAGGCTGAACTGATAAACGGTAGGAAAATCAGCGGGTACGAGTACGCTGTTGCCCCTTCCATAGACGTGGCTGTCAATCCAGGAATGACCGCCAGCCATGTCAGCGCCAGCGTAAACATCCCAATTATCCCAGCTACAACGAGCCAATCCAGAATACCAGCGCTGGAACGGAAGCCCATCAAGAGGGCGACAAGGATAACCACCACGACAGTCAGCGCATTGGAAACAAGCGAGGTCAACACGTGAGACCACAATACCGATGAGCGCTTGATGGGCATCGTAACGAAACGCGACATCAACCCGCTCTTCACATCAGTAAACAGCCGCACGGAAGTGTAAGCGACACCGGATGCGATCGCTATCAGCAAAATTCCCGGCAATAAATAATTGACATAGTTGTCCGTACCTGTCTCTATGGCACCGCCAAATACGTAGACAAATAGCAGCATCATCATAATTGGCGTAATCGCCACCGTGATAATTGTATCCGGACTGCGCATAATGTTGCGCATTAAACGTCCTAGTAATACCCCTGTTTTACTTTTCATTTACATCTCCTCCTTTTTTGCCGATGATCGCGAGGAAAATTTCCTCCAATGTCGGCTGCTTCTCGATGTACTCCACTTTCGCTGGAGGGAACATCTCTTTGAGTTCGGTTAGAGTACCAGTCGTGATGATTTTTCCGCCATGCAGGATCGCGATACGGTCCGCAAGTTGTTCAGCTTCCTCCAGATACTGTGTCGTCAGTAAAACGGTCGTGCCGCTGTCGGCAAGCTCCTTGACGGTATCCCATACTTCAATTCGCGCTTCGGGGTCAAGCCCTGTCGTCGGTTCATCAAGAAAAATGACTGCTGGCGACCCGATCAGACTCATTGCGATGTCAATCCGTCGCTTCATCCCGCCGGAGTACTGGTCTGCCCTGCGATTAGCCGCATCGGTCAAGCTGAATTTTGTAAGCAGATTGTCGGCGACTTGAGCGGGTTTGGAAACTCCCCGCAACTTGGCGATCATTATTAGGTTTTCCCGCCCTGTGAGCATGCCGTCTAAAGCTGCGAATTGCCCTGTCAGGCTGATACTCTGTCGAACATGATCCGGTTGACGATGAACATCAAAGCCGCAAATTCCTGCTTCGCCTCCATCGGACTTCATCAGCGTAGAGAGGATGTTGACAGTCGTCGTCTTACCCGCACCATTTGAACCTAGCAGTGCGAAAATTTCACCACGCCGCACCTCAAAATCAACCCCCTTTAACACTTCCTTGTCTTTAAAAGATTTTTTTAACCCTTTTACAGAAATCGCTTCATTGCTCATACTTTTTTCCTCCTTTTAAAATCGCAGCAAAGTCGCTTACGAGATCCGAAATATAAGGCGCTTTGCCTCTAACAAGCGAGCGGGTTGCTCGCCCCCAGACGAAGCGGCGTAATTATCCGGTCGAGTGCTTTGCGTAGATAGATTACGTATATTCATCTACTTAGTCTGATTGATAATCAGTATCACTTATTACTGGGTTAAAAATAGAACTGAATAGTTAATTCACATTTGTAACCAGCTATTCAGTCGGTATAAATCTATTGAATTTAGTTTTTCTAATCGCTACTCTGATTCAAACCTTCACAATACTTGACGAAATAGGTTTTAGTTTTTGCCACTAGTTCATCTGCAAAAGACGCCATATCGTCCCCAGTGATTTCTATCACTTGTCATCCTTCTGCCGGACCGGCTTCGAACAACTCGATAATTCATACAATCAAGCAGTTTAGTTAAAAACGTTTAGAACGAGAAAGCTCATGCAGGTCGTAACCCGCCTTTAGATGGGCTGTATCATTCAGAGCAAACTCAAACAATATATTCGGGTTTGCGTCATTAGTGTCGGTGCTAGGCGAAAATCAACTAGGATTTCTCCTTTAGCCACGACCAATCGTATCGTTCAACTTCGTGCGATATTTGTCCATCCAAGTTTTCTCGTCCTTCATTAGTTCATCGCAGAAAGCGGCCACGTCCTCACCAGTGAGGTCAGTGACATTCTTGCCTTCCGCTGCACCTTCCTCGAAGAGGTCGAGGATGCCGCCAAAGATCCGACTGATGTCCTTCCACTCGGTGACACCACCAGCAGTCCACATATATTTTTGTATAGCTTTGTAAGCGTTATGGTACTCCTTTGGAAGTGCCTTTGCACGCGCCTCCATCTCCTTCCATTTCCGCTTTTCATCCATACTTCCAATAATTTTTTCAATAAAATTCATTTTACCTCCTCCTTTTGATTTCTTTAGTTTTGAGCTCGTTCATTTTGCTTGAGACGAACTCCCATTTTTCCCAAAAAATTTTAAGTTGTTCTTGACCTGCTGCATTGAGTGTGTAAAATTTCCTAGGTGGTCCCTTAGTGGATGGCTTTTTCTCGATGTCCACCAGTTTGTTTTTCTCAAGCCGCATGGTAATCGTATAAACTGTGCCTTCAACCACGTCAGTGAAACCCAGTTCTCGCAGTTGCTGCGTGATTTCATAACCGTAAGTTTCACCTCGGCTAATAATCTCAAGTACACAACCCTCAAGGACACCTTTCAGCATTTCTGTGATATGATCCAAATTCATCACCCATTTGTATTTCATTTTATTTTTTCAGTACTCTTATCACAGGTAGTTTGTAATACCGATATTAAGTATTACTTAATACTAGTATATAGTAACGCGGAATAGCGTTACTTGTCAAGAATAAAATTTCATCCTACAAATCCCGTTATTAAGGGCTTCATATGTGTTTTTATCAAATGTGATAGCTCAGAAATTAGTCTAAATTTTAAATTGGCCATTTTAATTATGTCTTTAAAGGATCCTTTTTATATAGCCACGGTTCCCAAGCGGACACTGGATCCCTTATTTGATCAATTTGAGCTATTTTTTCTTTTTAACGGCCATGAGGGACCTTATTTCCTTTAAAGTTGCCTAAACCAAAGTCTTTTTTCAGCAATAGCGTACCTGATGGCCGCCTACTTTGAAAATACACCGGTTTGTTCACACATAACGGATCTCATGTCCTCAAGAGTTAATCACCCTGCTCGGCGGACACTGGATCCCTTATTTCAGCAATTTGAGCATTTTTTTCATTTTATCGGCCATGAGAGACCTTATTTCGTCTAAAACTGCCTAAATCAAAGCCTTTTTTAAGCAATAGCGTATCTGGTGTCCGCCTACTTTGGAAAAACAACGGTTTGTTCACACATAACGGATCTCATGTCCTCAAGAGTTAATCATCCTGCTACTCTAAACTTTTTTGTCGTGAAGGGCGATTCTCCTCGGTTTTTCAAAAAAGAATAGCGTTTCTGCCTTTTTGCAGAAACACTCCCATTAGTGCAATAAATAGCAAAATTTATTTAAATTAATTAGCAACACTCATGACTCTCTTTCTTGTAGAGGATGCTACAATAATTATCCCTTCTAATCTACTGCGTTTGCTCTCCCCATAATTTCTTGTACTATCGAATCTTTGGCATCTGCATAGTCTTGTACGTGTTTCCATTTCCGGTGGGCTAAATTTCGTTTTACGCTTCCATATTCATCTCGATCGGATTTGTTCGTTCTTAGCCAATTACGAAAGCGCAACATTCGATCAACCTCTGATGATCCTTTGCTAAATACGTGTAGATTAATATCTGTATCAGGACCTTTGAAGAGTCGGTGTTCAAACCAATCTGGTTCCCGTATACGTAAAATGTAACCAGCGTCCTCCAAGTCAGAAACATAAGCCGCTTCGTCTGCAGAGTCTCTTACAACCAACAGAATATCAATAATTGGCTTTGCACATAGTCCAGGCACTGAAGTGGAACCAACATGCTCTAATTGCAAAATTTTGTTGCCAAGTATTGAACGAATCCGTTCAGCCTCTTGTTCAAATAGCTTTGGCCAGTTTGAATCATACTCTAGGAGCGTAATAGTTGCATTGTGGGGTTTAAATTCACCAACTGATACGTCATGAAGCCTTTCATCATTTTTAGAAGTGGAATTGTTATTATCAGAAGTCAATTAAATCACTCTTTCATTTGTTTTTAACATTAAAACTTTCCACAGTTTTTATTATGTTTAAACAGGCAGGTCTATTATTAATTAATTTTATCATGAATATAAATAGAAGAGACTTGTTCCACTATCCTCCCCATTACCTCAACAAAGATTGAAGTAAAACCCCTATTACAATCTATTAATAGGGCACTCACAAAAACTATCTAAGGAAATTTTTAATTGCTTCAATGCGTATTTTATGACTACAATCTTCGCAACAAAAAAACCTACTCATTCTTTCCTTAAATTGTTTATATTGTAGTGAACCTTCGTATACTTTGAATTTTCTTTTACAACTATAACAAAGTACCTCATAATAAATCATTGTTGTCCTCCCCTAAGTGACACATGACTTTTATTTGATTTATCAAAGATTGTAACTCGTTCTCTTATTGAATAGTAT
Organism: Evansella halocellulosilytica; assembly: GCF_002335745.1. GTDB lineage: Bacteria > Bacillota > Bacilli > Bacillales > Salisediminibacteriaceae > Bacillus_CA > Bacillus_CA halocellulosilytica. The sequence goes on from NZ_NIST01000001.1 coordinate 172,294, forward strand.
CGTTGTACTACCCAGTAAATGACGTTGTTTTTGTTAGTTGTTACTCTTAAACATAAGCTCTCCATTAATGGAATAATGCAAAGTGAATTACATTACTTCCTTTTCATAACTATAAAATAAAGCAACGCTCCTAACAAAATAAAAATAGCTAAGCCTATTAACACCTTTATTGGTGAGATAGCAAAATATACCGGTGAAATTACTTTAATACTCTGATTATTTGAAGTAATTTCACCAATCGTTTTTACCGTCCACCAATCGTCAACAGTAGAATGATTTGCAGCAAAATAAAACCATACTAAAAAGCCAAGAAAAGTAAATAAGCACACCCCTACTAAGCGATTCATAACCTCACCTCAACAAAAGATAGATGGTACTTATCTATCCTGAAATCATTACTAAAAGCTTAATGCTATAAAATATTTTGAGATTACCCTGTTGTCCCTCTTGCTCACCCATTTGTTTCTTAACTTCTTAATCCTTTGTTTCAACATCTAATACAATACTTTCAAATAATTCTTCTCCGTGATAAATATCAATCTTCCATATACCGCTTTGAGGAAATTCCAAAACCGAGGGTACGTGTGCATCAGCACCATTATTTGGAGAACCTATCCCGTCTGAACTATTTATAAAAAATAAACTAATCACTTCTCCTGTTTTTTCGTGTGTAGCTTTTATGTCAAAATTTTTTGTTCTAAGAAAATCTCTATCCGCCCAAAAATGCCACTTCTGTTTTGACCTTTCATTTTCTATTAACCCTTTTCCAGGAAAAAGTCCTAACTTTCCTTCAATGCCTACCATCTCTACTCCGTTGGATAAAAATGAATCAGTAGGCTCCAACTTGGTTTCATCAGAAGACTCACTAAAGAAAAACATAACTGAAAAAATAATTATTGTAATAATGCTAAAACCTAAATACTGTTTTTTATCCCCGATTTTCAACAAACCTCCCCGTTAGCACGATTACAACTCTGGCAGCTTCTTGAAGTATTGCACCCGTTAATGCAATACAGTTGTTGTTATTTTCTTTAGAAATTTACCTACTCCTGTTCTTTATCAGATAGAATTTCAACATTGACTTTTTGTTGAATCTTTCCGAGTTCTTTCAACCAGTAATGGATATCAAGATTGTCATCTTTGATATGGTTAAACTCATCTTTCGTAAAAAGTTCTTGCCCTATCTGAGTTAGTGTAGTTTCATTTGTATAATCATTGTCATCAAATGAACCAAAATCACCAGAATCTTGGATAATACGTCGGAATTTAGAACCCACCTTTGAAGAAGCTTTTATCTCTAGGGCATCATTTTTTTCGTTACATGCAACCACACGGTAAATCGTCACTTCTTGTTTATTAATTTCAACAAGAAAAATTTGTCCTTTTCCTTTTGCAACTTTATAAATCCTTCCTACTTGATCTTCTATCCATTTCCCCAAAAAAGGGGCTACTTCTCCTTCTAATTTTTGGTGTTCTTTTAATAATTCTTCTCTTTCACGCCAATCCATTCTCAACAGTTGATCAGATTCAATTTCACTTCCACATACATGGCATACATGTTTATATGGAAATACAAATGGAATCCAGCAAAGGAAGATTCCATATGGGATAATAAATACAAAGATGAGGCAGACGACGACACGTAAGCCTATAGAATATGTTTTTTCCACATCATCACTTTTACACTCCGGACATATATCCATAAAAATCCACCTACCCAATTTTTATGTTTCCATCTTTCACTCTTCTGCTTCGTTAGTTGAATACAAATTCATTACTTATTTTCTAGATTAAAATTTGAATATTAAACCATCCAGTTTCTTTTGGAAAATCGTCTCTTGTTAGCTTATTTCCTGTAATAAACTGTCTATAAGATGTGATTGTTCCATCGTGAGAAATTACATAGATTTTTTGAGTTTCCTGCTGACTACACCAATCAAGAAATTGTTTAGCCAATTGATTAAAATTCTGTTGGGGTAAATTGTTTATTCCATTAGCCCAAAGTTCTTCAGGAAGTTTTTCTTCAATTTGTACATTTGGAAACTCATCGGATATTTTTTGCCTATCTAATAATTCATCACAAGGTAATGTTCTCCCATCAGAAACTTGAGGAAATATTCTAGGAGATACCAATGGATTTACAAGTTTTTTGCAATTTATGCCCTCACTCCAGTAATGAGCTGTTTGCAAAGCTCGTCTCAAAGGACTAATAACTAATATAACTTCTTTTAACAGAGGTAATTGTGTTCTAAGCAACTTAGCTTGATTAATCCCTTCATTCGTAAGTACTGGGTCAGAAGCTTGTAAACTATTGGGTATATTTAGAGTGTGCTCCCCTTCTCCGTGTCTAATAAAGATTAACTCCATATATAGATTCCTACTTTCAGTAAAGAATACTAGTAGAATGTCTAATAACACTGTCCATATCTCCCGATTACTGGAACAAGAGCAGCGACAGCTTGTTCAGCTATCCTGTTCTTTAGTGCAAGAAGCAATTGTTCATATTAAACTAATGCACCCGTTAGTTGAAGTAAATTAGGTTATTTCACAATCTGCAAATTTTAGAATCATCACCCTTATTCTATATCTTCAAATTACTAACCTTTTTCGGATTATGAAGTTTTAACCACTTTTCAGACTCACTTATCATCCAATTTCCAAATTTATTTAAAAAACCAATTATTTCATCAGCATTGTCAACTGGCTTTATAGCATATTTAAGTACTTGTTTCATTTCAGCTTCCTTCTCTGGATAATGTTTAGAAAATACCTTATATGCTGGGAATAAATCTCTTGTATATTGATTTTCTTCTTCTACCACAAGTGCAAGTCCTGCCCTTACTATAATTTTCATTATCCATCCACAACAATCTAAAATATCTTCAATATCCTCATTACCATCAAGGTCGTCCTTTGCTTGTTCCACTTGATTTTTGAGGTTGACTAGGTGTTCATTACCAATTGTTTTATCTGCTTTATAATTCGGTAAGTAAACCTTTAAATCTTCCCCAAATACGCATACACTATGGGTTTTTATCATAAATGGAATAATTGAAAAAGTAGAGGTGTCTATAATATCTTCAATGCTATATAAACTAAACTCCACCCCATTCACAAAGTTGAATTTTTTGTTAAGTTCTTGTTCAACTTTGTGGACCCAGCCCAAGTCTATATCATTAATATCATTTTTGGTTACTGCTATTGTATCTAAATCAGATACGTTATAAATATCTAAACCACGAGGAACTGAACCCCTAATATATACGCTGTGTAAATCTGCTCTTAAATGGCTTTGATACTTTTCTATAACTTCTTCTATCACCTTATAAAAATCAGGTTTAATTTTCTTTAAACTTGAATCGTTTATTATATACCCGTTGTCATCAGTTGGACAAAAACGCCCAATACTTTTAATATGTGTCAACTTATCTCTCCTTTGTTGTTTCAGTAAACTCCCTGTAAGTATCATAACAAGACCTGCTGAATCTTGAACTAAAGTACCCGTTAGTGCAATAAGAAATGAGCTTCTATTAGTTGGTTTATCAAAAGTTTGTACTTTACTAACTCTTTTTAATTGAATCAATCGCCTCTTTTAATGCAATTGGTTTCCGAGTACTAACCACTAACCTTTCATACTTCATATGCAACTTTAGTGCAGTGTTTCCGCCAACAATATATCCCTTTTCTCCTTTCATATTGATTCGTATTCCTAAACCCCAAAAATCTTTAAGTGGACTAGAATTAATAATTTCATAGTGTTTTATATCCTTAAATAAAAACTGTTTATAACGAAAGTGAAACGGCATAAACTGTATATATATATACCATCTTCCCGAATTTCTATTACAAGTTTTGCGAAGATTAGTGAAACCACAATGACCAAGAATATATATAAAATTACATCTGGCATTGGGTTCTTCCCGACAGGTACTCCTAAAATAATTTGTGATATGAATACATAGCAAAGAAAACCTGAAAATGCCAAAATAACACTCCAATATAGGAAAGACCTCGGTTTTTGAACTTCTTTATATATAACTTTATTTTGCTTCATTATTTTTACCCTCTTTAAAAAACGAGTATGTTTATTTATCATTTAATAAAATCAGTACAATTTATTCAACGCTCCTCCCCTTTAGTTTAACATCATTTTCCAGTTAATAGACATTAAAAAAGCCGCATATGCAGCTTCCTAAATATCCCCTAAACTCACCCATTAATATAATTACTATTATTCATACAGTGATATCCCATTGGAGCATTCCGACTAACGCTCTTTCGAATACATAATGACATTTAAATGATTTACTAATTCATAGAAAAAACGTGTTAGGGATCTTAGCTCATTTTATCTCAAGTGAAAAGGCAATGTAATAAGAAGAACTGTCCCATTAGTCGATACTGTTCTGAAGTTAGTACAATAAATATTTCACCTAATGATTGTTACATCTTTTGGTAAAGTATTTTCTTGTATCCACTTTTCTATCAATTGATAAAAGAGAATATTGTTAAACCAATGAACGAAATCAAAAAGTTCAAGGTCAAGTTCGTGTTGAAAAAACCGTACCAAGAATGAACTCTGTTTTAATGACCTTAAACGTCGCTTCAGCGACGGCGTTATCGTATGGCGTTCCTTTCTCACTCAATGAGCGTTCAATACCGAATGTTTCTAGCGCCTGGTCAACTCGCTCCCTCTATCTGTATGAAACATTTCGAGTCGATTTAGATTGTATTTCACCGATGCAAAGGCACATTGAACTAACTCAGCATTCTTATAAGACAGCACCGTAGCCAATGATTTCACGATTCTATAAATCTACTAAAACACAAATATATTGCCATTTTTGCTGAAAATCCGTGATAACAATGATGAAGAATTAACGAAATTGTTCACTGAAATCTTTATAAACAGCCGAAATATTTATGGTCAACGAAAGATAAAGTTAGAACTCGAAAAACTTGGCTGGACGGTTTCTAGCCGCCGTATTGGGCGAATCATGCATGAACAAGGTCTTGTTTCAAAGTATACGGTTGCCCAATATAGACCAACAAAAACGACTTGTATCGAATCAGAAATTGGAAACACATTAAATCGAGAGTTTAATCAAGATCAGGAACTCAAAGTGTTTGTCAGTGATTTAACATAACCTTATCTAACTTGTCCAATCAATTGTAACCGTCCACTAGTACGATAATACAAGGTTTCGGTAACCCATTTTCATAGACTCTTGGGCAATCTATTGCCTTTCTTTTAAGTGAGTCACGACATAGGCTGTAAATACGAAAGGCAGAAAACTAAAGGGGGATTAGCATCTTTAATCGCATCCCACATAGCAAAAAAAGTATAAGTAAGGATAAAACATAAGCCATTGATAATTGGTTTTTTCAATGGAAGTTGAAATATCTCCATGAAAGCTAAACATAATTGTTAAGTTGAGATTTGATTTAACATTCACAATAACTTCGAATATTATCAGCAAAATTCCTTTATATATCTTCGGTTTAAGAGTTGAGCAAATCCTGATAATGCGATGACCACAGTAACTTTTCTATCTGATCGTTATTCATTTATAAACATCAACTTTCTTCTAGAGTATAAAAGTTATACACATTAACCTTTTGCTAACTTTTTATGGTGTGGGATTTGTGGAGGTTGCTCTAACCATGCATTTTTAATCATTATGTCAACCCCGTCTTTTGCAAATTGAGAAATCTCTGTTGTTAGGCGAACATAAGAAGTGAAAATATCCGTTCGTAAGCTTGCTGCTGACGCGGTTGCATAATTTGAGGTGCTTGATGAAGTGAGTAGAGATATATGAAACATAATTAATTTATCCGAAAATGGTGATATTGTTGAATCAGTTACTTCCAAATCCCATGGCATTGGGGAGGGAAGATCATCGTCTGTTAACATAGTGGTAAAGACTTGCACATGTTTAGTTGCTATTTCCTTTGCTTTTGTACAATAGTTTCGAACTTTTTTGGACTTAGCAATTTGGGCAAAACCTGTCATAAGAGCTTTACCCAAGGAATTCGTTTCAACATTTGCTTCAATATGAGTAATTTCTACAACATTTAAAGGTCTGTTATTGTTATTTAAATTTAGTATTCCACCTAAATAACTCTTTTTGTCAACAAAGTCAACATGATCGGAAGTTGTCACATAAGGATTTCTTACAAATAATCCTTTTGATAATAACGCTTCCGATGTTTTATTATATAACTCTGTAGAAGTCTGTATCGCTTGACTTAGGAAGTGACGAACATCAGCGTGTGCTGCAGTTGCCAAAGCTACACCATAAACGGATAATCCAATTTTAGACATGTTCTTGAGGTAATATAAATAAACCGAATCTGAAAACAGGCGTGGAGCAGTTGGGCTTACATCCTCATCGGTAAATCCAATTGGCAACGGTTGGTTATCGTTTTGTAGTATTTCTTTACTTAAATTAAAATTTTTAACTGATATATCGAACGCAAATTGTAATGCTGACTTTATTTCAGCATCATCAACATTGGCTAAAAAATATTTCAAAATACAAATAGAAAAACTGTTGTTTTGATAGCTACTCCAAACCACTGAGATCTCTGAGGATGTTAGCCTTAGATTTTTTCCTTCTCTCATTTAGTATTCCTCCTATGTATTGTTATTAAATAATATCCACTTAATTTTGGACATTTATTCAACTTTGCTATCTTCTAACACTTGTAGGAAAGAATAAAAGTTCAGGAAGCTTTGTAAAAAACATATAAATAAAATTTGGTGAATGAATGTAACTCAAGTAAGATGAGCTTATTTTGAAGAGGAACAGCTTACAATAGTCATTTGCTTCGTAGTACAACGATTAGATTCAATTAAAAAATGAAAGTCCATAATCGTATGATTGTGGATATCATAAGCCTGATTTCTCGGTAAGAATAAGAAGGATTAGGCTTTTGGGCTTTTGGGCTTTTGGGCTTTTCAACCTTCTTGAGGACAGGAGATCCGTTATGTGTGAACAAACCGGTGTTTTTCAAAAGTAGGCGGCCATCAGGTACGCTATTGCTTAAAAATGACTTTGGTTTAGGCAAATTTAGACGAAATAAGGTCCCTCGTGGCCGATAAAATGAAAAAATAGCTCAAATTGATCAAATAAAGGATCCTGTGTCCGCCGGGCAAGATGAGTGACTTTTGAGGACAGGAGATCCGTTTAATGAAGTTTTTTTGTATTAAAACATTCTAATCGCATAGATTTCCATAGCGGACACCTATGCGATTCACATTTGTTTTCGCTTTTCAATAAATTATTTCTAATCTTTTATTGAAATTTAATTGCTATGTTTTTTAATTGCGTGTAATTATAAAGGGCAATAAATCCTTTTTCTCTTCCAAACCCACTTCTTTTATAACCCCCGAATGGCATTTGAACACCACCACCTGCTCCATAATTATTAATAAAAACTTGACCTGACTCAACACTGTGTGCCAGCTTGTGAGCGCGGTTAATATTAGAAGTCCATATCCCGGTTACTAAGCCATAATCCGTGCTGTTTGCTAACTTTAAAGCTTCTTCCTCATCCTTAAATGTCAATACCGTTAAGACTGGTCCAAATACTTCCTCTTGAGCGATTTCACACTCATAAGGAACCTCATCAAAAATCGTCGGCTTTATGTAAAAACCGTTTTCACACCCTTTGATCAATACCCGTTCTCCTCCAGTAATGAGGCGACCATCACTTTTTGCTCTATCAATCATTCCTAAGATCCTATCAAATTGCTTTTTATTTAATATAGGTCCAACATCACTGTCTTCGATTCCAGGACCTATCTTTAATGACTCGAATTTACTGACAACCTTCTCTAAAAATTGATCTTTAAATGATTCTTCGATAATTAAACGAGACCCTGCAGAACACGTTTGACCTGCATTTTGAATAATTGAACGCACAACTGTTTCTACTGTTTTTTCAACATCACAATCTGAAAAAACGATGTTTGGTGACTTTCCTCCAAGTTCTAATGTCACCGGGACAACATTTTCTGCAGCTAATTTCATGACTGTTTTTCCAGTTGGAACGGAACCAGTAAATGTAATATGTTGAATATGTGGATGGCTGCACAACGCAGCTCCAGCCTCGTGTCCGTAACCTGTAACATGGTTAAAAACACCATTTGGTAAACCAAGTTCATGAAAGTATTCTGTCATTTTATTCGCTGTCATTGGCGTATCTTCAGCGCTTTTTACAACGACCGTATTGCCAGTAGCAATCGCTGCTGCGACACTTCGAGAAATAATTTGTATTGGATAATTCCAAGGTATAATATGAGCCGTAACACCAACTGGCTCTCGGACTGTATAATCAATCATTCCGTCTTCAATAGGAATTGTTTCTCCCATTACCTTATCCGCAGCTCCACCGTAAAACTCAAAATATCGAATGGCAGCATCAACGTCAGCGTACCCTTGAGTGAGTGGTTTACCAACATCGAGAGTTTCTAACTTTGCTAGTTCATCACGTTCATTCTTCATTTTTGCAGCAACCTTCATTAACAGTTCACCACGTTCATGTGGCTTTATCATCACCCACTCCTTCTGATTAAATGCTGAACGAGCAGCTCTTACTGCCTCATTCACATCCGCCTCAGTTCCTCTAGGTATGGTTGTAATGAGTTCACCATTTGCTGGGTTTTTCACTTCTATTACATCACCGTTTTTAGCCTCTACCCAAGTTCCATTTACGTACATTTGGATTCTTTCCATTCCTGTACCTCCTCATCGAATTAACACAGGATTACACGCTTCGTCCCCCATCAACATGAAGGACTGCACCTGTTACCATTCGGGCTTCAGATGATAATAAATATTTTACTGAATGAGCAATATCTATTGGTTTTATAAGGCTTCCTAATGGTACACTTTGTCGAAAAGTAGTCTCTTTCATTTCATCTACATTTGAACCTTCCTTTGCAAACTGACCTAGCATATTCGTATCTGCAGGTCCTGGGTGAAGAGTATTTACCCGAATAAAATCAGGAGCTAATTCAAGTGCTAGAGCTTTTGTAAACGACTCAACAGCCCCTTTTGATGCAACATAAACTTGTAAGCCCGGACGAGGTCTCGTTGTAGACACTGAACCGATGTTAACAATTGATCCAGCTTTATTTGGTCTCATATATTTCACGGCTTCACGGCATGTTAAAAATACCATTGTCATATTCACATCCATGATTTTATGAAATTGATTGACATCAATCTCTTCGACTGGAGTTGCACTTTGTGCTAAGCCTGCAGCATTGACGAGACCATCAATTTGACCAAACGTATCTACCGTTTTTTTAAAAGCATCACGCACAACACTTTCTTCTAAAAAGTTACCTTCTATCGTTAATAGGTTTTCGTTTGGTTCTAAAGATGAGAGTGAAGAAACGTTGACATCACAGCCAACAACTTGTGCTCCATCAGTAAGTAATTGACTGACGATCTCCTTGCCCATCCCTCCCCCGGCACCGGTAATGATAAAGGTTTTATTTTCAAATGACATAAAATCACTCCGTTCTATCACTTATTCCTTGAACGCCAATAAGATCGCCTCTCCCATTTCCTCTGTCGATGCTGTTCCGCCTAAGTCAGGTGTAAGAGAGGCGCCCTCTGTTAAAACTTCTTCTATTGCATTCATGACTCGCGCCTTTAAACGACCGTACCCAAGGTGTTCAAACATTAAAGCAAGTGACCAAATTTGGGCAATAGGATTTGCTATCCCCTGGTTAGCAATATCCGGAGCAGAGCCGTGAACGGGTTCAAACATCGAAGGATACGCTTTCCCTGGATTAATATTTGCAGATGGGGCTATTCCAAGCCCACCGACAATTGCTGAACCTAAGTCAGATAAAATGTCTCCAAACAAATTTGATGAAACAACGACCTCAAAGCTCTCTGGACGTTGAATAAAATAAGCAGCTAACGCGTCAATATAAATTTTCTCATACTCCAAAGTTCCATATTGTTCTGCAACCTCTTCAGCCACCTTGTCCCAAAATTTCATCACATGGATAATCGCATTTGACTTTGTTGCACTCGTAACCTTTTTGTAACCGTGTTTTTTTGCGTATTGAAAGGCATATTCAACAATGTTAGAGACACCTTGCCTTGTCATAATCGTATTTTGTACAGCAATCTCTCGCACCTCTCCAGTAAACATACTGCCTCCAACATTTGAATACTCGCCTTCAGCATTTTCACGCAAAATTACGAAATCAATATCTTCAGCATCCTTGAGTGGACTAGAAAGCCCTTTTAAAAGTTTAACTGGTCGAAAATTTACATACTGCTGAAACGTTTTACGAATAGGCATTATTAGTTCCCAAACAGTTACGTCATCAGGAACACGCGCATCACCAATTGCACCAAATAAAATAGCATCAAAAGATTTTAATAGGTCTAACCCATTGTCAGGCATCATTTGACCATGTTTTAAATAGTAATCAGAATTCCAATCAAATTCTTCAGCAATCAGATCAATCCCTTCATTCCTAACTTGTTCTAAAATTTTGTATGCTTGTTTCATCACTTCCGGTCCTATCCCATCTCCAGGTAAAACAGCAATTTTTACACTCATGATTCATGGCCTTCTTGATTTAAAAATCGTAATGCAGCTTGGCGGTATATTTCTGTTGTTTGACCGAGTTCTTTTATATCAATGTATTCATTTATTTGGTGGGGGATTTCTCGATCACCAGCACCAATTGTAACGATTGGTACACCATGTATATGTAAAAATGTGCCATCCGTAGCTCCTGGTACTCCATTATAAATAGGTTCTACATTTAACACTTCTTTCACAGAATTGTAGACAGCACGCACAACAGGATTATCTTTATCTGTAGCTGTTGGAGGTCGGTCATCTAATACTTCATAATCTACCTTAAAGTATTCGTCCTCAGCTTTTAGTTCGGCAAAAATCTTTTCAATGCCTTGTAAAATTTCTTGATGGTCCTGGCCAGGGACTGTACGTATATCAAACGTAGCCATACAACGATCCGGAATTACATTTATTTGCGCATCTCCTTTAACAGGAGATTGTACAATAGTTGGAGAAATAGACGGCCATTTTAAATAAGGATCTTCCCCAAACCGCTGAATCTCTTGTTTTTCATAGTTTTGAAGAGCTATAATAATCTTTGCCATCCTCCAATTCGGATTAATTCCACTCCAGGAAATTGCCCCATGCGCTTGTTTGCCGTATACAGTCACTTTTACACGTAAGGCTCCACGTTGTGCAATACATACATTGTTTTCTTCAGGTTCGCAAATAATCGCCCCATCAACATTGTCTGCCCAACCTTGCTTAATAAAGTGTTTAATCCCGATCATCAAACCTTCCTCATCACAAGGTATACAAAGAATAATTTTCCCTTTGAACTCTTCTTTATCTTCTAAAATCGAACGTACCGCTGTAATCATACATGCAAGATTACCTTTAGTATCATTTGTTCCACGACCGTACATGCGCCCTTCTACAATTTCTGCTCCAAATGGGTCATAATCCCATGTCTCATGATCACCTTCTGTGACAACGTCCGTATGCCCTTCGAACAATAAGGTTTTCCCTGGTTTACCAGAATCGATCACACCGATCACATTTGGACGTCCGGGAACGACTTCTTCAACATGAACGTCGATCCCAATGTCTAGGTGACGGAGAAAGTCTGCTATATAATAAGCAACCTTCTCCTCATTCCCTCCAGGTATCCCAGGTTGATAAACACTTTTTATTTTCACGAGTTCTTGGGTTAGCGAGACTACACGTTCATAGTCTCGCTCCAGTCTTTTCGTTTGTAACATCGTCATTACACTCCATCCCTCCATACGTACTTAATTGTTTTGTACTAATTGTTCATGAGCTTTCGCACTAACAGGAAATTCATAAGCTTCTCTTTTAATAAGTAAACTAAAGGTAACAAATGCCACTAAAGATAGGATGACAGGTATTACAACAGCGTGAACCCCGAATAACTCACCGTGGGCACTGTTATATTGGAAAATTGCTATATAAGAAACGATACCGGTAATCATTGAGGCAAGTGCACCATATTTGTTGCCGTATTTCCAATAAAGACCTAATATGACTGGCCAAATAAATGCTGCCTCTAATCCACCAAATGCGAAGAGATTTAAGAAAATTAATAGTTCAGGTGGATTAATTGCCAATAAGAAAACGATAATCCCTAATACAGCGGTCACACCCATACTTACTTTTTTCACGTGGTTGTATGAAGCTTTTGGTTTAACATAATTAAGGTATACATCTTTAACAACCGAAGAACTAACGAGAAGTAGTAATGAGTCAACTGTGGACATCATCGCTGCTAAGGGTGCCGCTAGCACAAGCCCCGCAAGCCAACCAGGTAGTACTTCTAATGCAATCAAAGGAATAACTTGGTCAGCCACTTCTATTCCTGGCAATACAGGTCGGGCAAATACACCGATTAAGTGCATGTTTAACATGATAAAACCAACAACTACAGTTCCAATTAATAATGCTTTATGCATTGATTTTGAATCACGATACGACATTGCACGAACAGCCACTTGAGGTAATGCAACAACACCTACTCCGACTAGTATCCAGAAAGAAGAAACATATAGAGCAGTCAGTGATCCGTCATGACCATATGGAGTCACAAGGTTCGGGTTCTCCATCATTAAATCATTAAAGATAGTTCCTAAACCGCCACCTGCAATAATGACACCAATTAACAGCAGCAACGTCCCACCAAACATGACAATTCCTTGTAATGTATCAGTAAACGCAACAGCGCGGAATCCACCGATAATGACATAAATTAAAACGGCAATTGCAAATACAAATAATGCAGATGTATAAGTCAGACCAGTTAAAGACTGAATTAAGTATGCACCACCAATCCACTGTGCCGCCATGGCTGCAAATAAAAAGATGATGATACTTAATGCTGAAAGAATAACGACTGAAGTACTCTTATATCTATGCTTCAAAAAGTCAATTAACGTAATAGCTTTGTAGCGACGTGCCACGATTGCAAACTTCTTCCCTAAGACTAAAAGCACAAAATAACCCGTCGCTACTTGTGTCATAGCTAATAAAACCCACCCTAACCCAATTGAATAAGCAGCACCTGGGCCTCCGAGAAAACTTGATGCACTACCATATGTAGCGACCATCGTCATCGCAAGAACTAGTCCACCTAGTTCGCGACCGCCAAGAAAATAATCGCTTAAAAAAGACGTTGATTTAGCCATTTTACGGTTGGACCAAACCCCAATAAAAAAGATAACAACTAAAAAGATTAATAAAGGTAGTAAAACATCCCAATTCATGAGGTATGGCTCCTTTCTTCTGTTACATCTTCATCTTCTAGTGAAATATCAACAAGTACATATTTGACAACGATAAAAACAAGGACGACCATTACCACAAATCCAGCGATACAGCTCCAAAAAAACCAAGCAGGAAAACCTAAAATGTATGTGTACTCTTCTGGTGGTTTTGACCCCATCGTATAGGCAAAGCCATACCACCATAAAATATTAAACACTGCCAGTATTACACCTATCCAAGCTTCTCGATGTGCGATCTGAAACCGCCGATCTTTAGTCTTCCCCATAGAAACACTCATAAAAAGTCCCCTTTCTTTATTTAAACACGTCTTCTACCTAACCTTTTTAAAAGACATGTTTAATCTCAATAATAGATGACATAGAAAAAAATTAGCGTTATAACTCAGTTGAATTCTCTTATTTAAAAAAAGATAGCTAGAATTCAAGTAGCACCTTCGTTTCAAACCGTCATTTTTCTTTAAAAACTTACTATAGGTTTTTTGTCAGTTATATTAATCTATTTATATTTGTTAATGATAACCCCATATTATATTAATTTTAAATTTTCCGACTTTTTATTACATTAGACATTTTGTAAAATGAAAGTGGACTTTCATAAGACAAGTTGAGCAAAAGGGATTGAGAATGTTGATCAAAATATAGTAATGGCGAGAAAAAATAGTTGAAAATAAAGTCAAAACTAGAATTTCACTCAAGTAAATAATATGTACGTAACAATTGACTTGGTTTTCTTTTGGCAGGAACAATAACGAAACCCTATATTTCATTTTTATCTGTCATATACTGCAACACTTCCGACTATCCCCTGTTAGATCCATCCTCACATTTCCGTATATACTCGGTAGTTCCATTTGGAAAAATATAGATAATTATCCATATACACCGTTTGTATACTTCTTACACCACTTCCTGCTATTCATAAAACACCTTTTAAATAACCTATACCCCAAAAAGGAGAATCCACATGACAAAAATGATCCAACATTATGAGATTAACGAACAAACGATGGCCCTTATTCCAGCACAGCAAATTGAATTCGATACGATTGCAATTGAAACCAATGGACGCTACTTTGTAAAGCAAACACCTATGAACATCATTAAGCGAGGGTGTCTTGAAGGAGGATCTAATTACGAAGGGAGAAGAAAAGCGGTGACACACTTAACGGGCACGATGCATAAAGTACCGATCCCAGTGAATCCGCACTTAAACCTTTTTGCTTTTCCGACTCATTCACCGAAACACTTCGAATGCGGGTGGCTATTTTATCATCATATTCGTCAACTCTCCCCTACCACTCCGCACGAGACCACTGTCACCTTCACGAACAACGAGACAATTCAGGTCAACACTTCCTATTACACCTTAGAAAAACAAATTCACCGAACGTCCTATTGTGTTATCCGATTTTCATATAAAACAATGACATCTGCAAACCCTTACTAGGTTTTGTTATCACAGTTAATTTCCGTGTATACACGGTGTTGTCTCTTTTTAGATCACAAGATAATGGTCGAAAAAGGGGACTGTTTTATGGATGAGAAGGAAGCTCATAGAGAAATATTAGGTGTGACAATACGCAAATATAGAGAAAAGAAGCAGTATTCCCAAGAGCTTCTGGCAGAATATGCGGATATGAATCCAAAATATATTAGTGATATTGAACTTGGAAAGTATAACCTTACCTTTTATATACTTTGTAAAATAGCAGCAGCATTAGAGTTGGAAACACCAAATGAATTAACAAATAAAGTCGTATCAGAAACGTATGCAGACATGCTCAAAAGAGCGAAAGAGTTAAAAGAGGTTAGAAAAAGGAACGAGTAAATGCTATGTCTCACGTCATGTCACTTTAACCGATATATTGCGCTTATTATACGTGTTATTTTGAAATATGTAATAAATATCAAACAAAAGCCTAATCTCTCCTTTATTCGAAAGGGAAATTAGGCTTTTGATGTTCAACAGTCGCGTCCTTTTATGGA
Source organism: Evansella halocellulosilytica (assembly GCF_002335745.1). Lineage (GTDB taxonomy): Bacteria > Bacillota > Bacilli > Bacillales > Salisediminibacteriaceae > Bacillus_CA > Bacillus_CA halocellulosilytica. The sequence goes on from NZ_NIST01000001.1 coordinate 187,638, forward strand.
ATAACGCCTGAGCTTCTCACTATTTTTATTTATACCACTTAGGCTTTAATTTGCTGAAGTAATCATGATCTTCTAAAAACATGTACACTTTATCTAACATGTCATTCATGTTGTCTGGAATCGTTTTTAAAGTCCATATTACAGTAGAAAAAACGCACATAGCTAAGTAAAGTGAATATAACCTCCAAAAATATTCATCGGGGTCAGTATTATTAAAATACCCTCTGATTTGCCCTATTGAAAAAGGAATACTTACTTCTCGGCTAAAAATGCCAATTTTAAGAAATTCATGAATTGGATCTCCCCAATCATACCTGTTAAAGTCAATTACTCCAGAGAATTTTTTATTATTAACAATGATATTTCCAAGATGGAAATCATCATGTTGGAATAAGTTTGGCCGTTGCTTCATAAGGTGAATATTCTCTTCAATAAAACTCATTATTTTTTGATCATTTTTCACTTTAACATCACATGCTAAGTAAGCATCTATATATTTCTTATGTTTATCCACTTTCCTTAAATACCACGAAGGGATATGGTTTGGCGCAGCATATTGATGCATTTTCTTTAATTCCTTACCAGCCTCTATACCAATATCAAATTGATCTTGATCTGAGTATTTTGAGATTTCCTCTTCAGCATCTTTCCCCTCTATGTAGGATGTGATCATATACCCTCGATTTCCTACCTGACCAATAGAAATCGGTTGTGAGCAAGTAACATTATAATCCTGCATCCTTTCTAGAATAGAATATTCTGTCTTTTTTGATTCAAACTCGCCTATGCTAAACAGCCGAAGAAGTAACTTGTTGCTATCATCATTCATATGTATTAGATATTTTTCATCTGAAGAAAACCCCTTTTTAAGTTGAATGACATCCCTACAATTACTTAGTAATGGAATCTGTTTTGTTAACGTTTCGATCATTTGCTCACCTCTGTTATTCAGTATTGAAGAACAAATCAATAACCTCAAACTTGTATAATTCTATTAATCGAATATATTTCCCTTTAATTAAATAACTTAGAGCTTCTATTCACATTCTAATACCGCCTTCTCTTATTAAAGAATTTGTCTCTATACATAAGAAAAGCGCCCTTTAAGGGAATAATTATTATATTGCCTTAATCGTCAAATCACTTAATGCTTCTTCAACTGAAGCTCCCTTTAGCGGAATAACTTTATTGTAACGGAAATAACTTTCGTATTATTAAGGTAGGTTTATGAAGCCATTCGACCTGTACGATCCTTAAAATGGGCGGAGAAAAAAGCGACGGAATTTCTTGAGCTAGCTAATGCAGCCCTGCTCAACACGAACATGAAGGGCTTTGCTTCAACCTTCTTCTTCAAATCAATGTGTTGAAACAACAAAAAGAGCATATGGCGAGTCTCGATTCCGAAATTGAAGGAATTACAAGCACATTAGACGATTTTAATATTATATCCTCCATATCTGTCTTCGGTAAGCAAACCGCCTCCATGATTCTTGCGGAAATCGGGGATATTCATAATTTTGAGGATGCTAGAAAGCTTGTAGCATTTGCTGGAATTGATCCAGGTGTATTTTCTTCAGGTCGCTTTACCGCCTCATTGAGTCGTATATCGAAACGTGGATCAAGGCAGCTTCGACATACCATTTTCTTGGCTGCACAATGTTCGATTCGGGGAAACATTAATCTAACCTTACGAAGTTTTTATGAGGTATCATCTGCTCACGATTCAATCTGAAAAGTTAGGGTTTGCACCATGCACGGCAGCTGCACGCCCCTTCGGTTCCTCCCAATCTTCCTGACGACCAAGCGCAGTCAAATCAAGGAAATAGTATGAGCCCCCAAGCATCTCGGCGCCACGGGCGTACATGGAGTAAGTGTGAAAGACTTTCTCACCATTACGTAGAAAACAGCTATGACCCGGCTGTTCCCCCTCAGTGAAATAAATCATTCCTGCCTGTTCATGCTCTGACCTAGTACGGTAGTTGTACTCGATAGGAGCAACCGACTCATCCAATGTAACGTGGAAGTCATAATTAAAGTCACTACCATACGAGGAATACCAAGGGAAGTCCCAACCCTTGAGTGTCTTGTAGGCTTCAATTTTGTTTAGCGGTGCACGTGAGATCGTAACGAACGTCGTGTCACGAGCGTGCAAGTGCTTGAGAAGACCTTCAGATACTTCGTCAGCCGCTGCTGAACAACTCGAGCATCCCTTGTCCCACCTTGGATCAAACATAAAATGGCGAACAATGAGCTGGTGGCGTCCTTCGAACAGGTCAAGCAGACTGCTCTTGCCATCCGGTCCTTCGAAAACGTAATTCTTTTCAATTTCGACCATCGGTAACCTGCGGCGTTCGGCATTTAACGCATCACGTGCACGGGTGGCTTCTTTTTCTTTTTTAAGCAGTTCTTTACGTGCATCAAGCCATTCTTCTCGAGACACGACTATTGGAAGTTGAGTCTTTTCTGTTTTTCCCATAATGATTGCTCCCTCCTTATGTTTTCTTTAGTTTATCAAATATGACTGTATAGAATTTCTTCTCAATTGCTAAAAATATTTGGCCTGATTGGGGAACATGTTGTAGTAGGAATTTAACTGTTGCTAAAGGTATAGTTGCTCTACCTGGGGTACAGCCGACAAAACGGGATATTATACGCTAAGGGATAATCAAAAATGAACGCGTTTATAAAATAGCTTCATTATTTGCTTAAATTATGGAAAATACCGATTAATTTCATAACCAAAACTCATACCAAAATCAATCTACCAAAATATGTAACAGATATCCTTTTTGGTTATTTGTAATCATAATCCTAATATATCAGGTGTTTCAGCCTTAACATATAAAATATGCGCTTTGACGGTGCTACCCCTATATATTGCGTAACCCTAGCTTTCGAACGAATTTTTGAAAATCTGGATGCGTGTAATGAGTACCCTGATCAGAATGGATAAGAGCGTTTTTAGCCTTCTTAAAGTTCCTGTTTTTCTTCAGTTTTGTTAAGGAATTGGTCGCCAATTCCATGATGATACGACTTGACATATAATGTACTAAAACCTCACCTGTAGATCCATCTTTAATGACGGACAAATAGGCTCTCTGTCCAGCGTGATAGTTTAAGTAAGTGATATCTGTAAGAAGTACTTTCCCCGGTGTCTCATGTTTAAATTGACGGTTTAGTAGATTGGGGCAACTTGGTGTTCTTGAGTTGCTTTCATCATTATCCTGTATGGGTTTGCTTTCCTAATAGGGTAGACGATATCAAACTTTTTCATGAGTCTACGGATTTTCTTCAAATTGAAGACACACTGAAATTGACCCGCCAATGTCATTTTGATTTGACGTGCCCCTTTCTTACGACCTTTAAAATGAAATGCTTTTAATATCATTGCTTTTGCTTCTTTATCCTTCAATTCTAGGCATCTCCGTGCCTCTTCTGATTTAGCTGAGAAGTAATTGTAGTAACCACTTCGCGATACACCGGCAGCCTCATAGAGAAATTTCATCATATGTTTTAAGTTATATTTTTCAATCACTTCACGAATGAGAGTGTACTTATGACTAGCAGGACGTAGAACGACATACAGTGATTCAATCGATAAAAAGTATTATAGTTATATGAGAGGAGCACAAAAGGAAACGTAGACTACATCTATGTTTCCTTTTAAGATAATCCAACACTAGATTACAGGTCACTTAATTGAGGTGGTCTGTCAAAAAAGCCATTTAACTCATCAATTGGAAGTAGATTTTTTAAACTTTCACGATTCTCAAATAAAATACTTTGAAGATATGAAAGTTGCTCTTTTAAAAGTATTAAATGCTCCTCTTCTTCTTCTTTTTTATCTTCTTCAACATCATCCAACGGAAGCCACTCAAGCATTTCCTTCACGATCGTATTAATCTTCCTATTCACTGCATCTTCACCATAAACTTGACGTGCTTTTTCAATGGTTTACTGCACTTCATCATCGAATGTTTCTTGGTCCTCTTCAGAGTTATTGTAGACCTTCAATAAAATCTTCTAATCCATCATTCATCTTATCTATGACATTTCTAGATGTATGACTCTCATTATTATTTAGTTTCATATCATCACCAGTATTATTTTTCCTTTTAACCAAAATATTGATACAGAAACAAATGTTCTTGTATAAATTACCTTGGTGATCTTTATGGTGCCTTCAGTTAGATGTTTCATATTTATTGACTATGTTAAACATTTTTATTAGTCTCATTTCAATTTCTTCTAATTGATCTATCGGATCAACTTCATAAGGAGGTTTCCAAATATCAATTAAAATATCATTTTCATGTTCTAATTCTTCCATTAGACTCTGTAAAAGATCTTTATCATGTTCTTCATTTTCAACTATAACAACTATTTGTTCTAACTCATGGAATATGTTATCCATTCTTATAGAGGTTATATCATTGCTATTTATCTTGGCTCTTGACCTTAAAGAAAATCCTAGGGCAACTTTATACTTTATTTGATTTGTATCTATCGATTCAGATCGAAAATCTTTAATGACACCTTGGATTATCTCAGTAAATCTGTGTAAATCCTGAATATATTCAGTCCTTAATTGTGACTCGTTCCTTTCCTTGTGATTCTGGATTTCATGAATTAGGTAAAAGTTCAGTATCAGTGAAAGTGCAAAGCAAATTATTAGTAGCTTTTTCATCATAATATCCCTCTAAATATTAATTTTTTACTTATTTTCCATTTTAACACACCAATATAATGTTGTAATATAACAAAAGAACCATTATATACAATGGTTCTTTTGTTAGTTGTTTAGTAAAATTGTGCGGTTCCTTGAATACCGAATGGTAAATATTCACGTTCATTATCCACCATTTCATATAGGTTAAGCATAGTAAAGTCTACTTCATAATAACCATCTGAATTTGTAATGCCATCGTGAGAGTATATTGAATATTGTGCAATGCCTTCATCATTGTTTCCATATTCAAAGTTGCTTGCTCTTCTAAAATTCCAAATGAGATTTAGTTGTAATGGGTTATCAAATGCCTCATTGCTTAATAATGTTTCGGAAGTTCTAACAGGAATGTTGATTTCAACTTCACGTATCTTTAAGGGGACATTAAAATTTGTTACATCATTTTGACTAGGTTTTTCTGGAGTAAAATAAGTATTGTTTAACCCTTCATTTACAAATACAGCTTCTCTAATCCAGGCTGTTGGTGAAGGTTGACTACTATACTTTTTTGCCCCTTCAACATCCGTCCATTGTCTTGTTACCCATGGAGACTCAGTATTTCTGTTTAAAATTGTTTGTATTTCAATCCCAATACCATCATAATGTGCTTCACCAATTTGTACTAATCCCATATTTTGCAAATTTGCTTCAATAACTTCTTGGTCTTCAATAAATGTTTCTTCCTTTACTTTTATTTTATTGATATCATCATTAAATTTAACTGTAAAAGGGTCTATTCTGTTTTCGTATGCTTCGAAATCGCCATCCTTATCTTTTAATCCAAAAATATTAATTGTTGCATAACTTCTATCTTTAGGTAAGTAAGCCTCAAAAAAAAGATCTTTATTCTCCACTTCGCCTGTATAAATAGTCATATCATCATTATATTTCTTATTTGTTGATAGGAGATGATATGTTTTTGGTTCTTGGTTATTAATTTTTATTTTACCGTTTAATACTCCGTTCTCCTCTTTTAGATCGGAAACTGCCGAAGTACCATTGGTTTTGGTAACTTCAATTTGTTTATTATTAATTCGTTCTTGCTTATAAAGGATTTCAGGTGTTATACCATTACTTGGAATTTTCACTTCATTTTCCTCATAACTAAATCCAAATGCCGAAACAGGCAAGACCATTACAATAGTCAAAAATATCAAAATACTCTTTCTCATTCAAAAACACGCTCCTTTAAAATATTTTCATTTCATTTCGCTGTTTTCAGCATAGATATCAGACGCTATACCGATATCATCACTAAAAAAATTATCAGTCTCACTATCAATTACCTTTGCATTAGAGTGTTCAATACTTATCTCAGCACTTTGAGCATCTACTTTGTTGCTAAAACCTACTAACAAAAGCACTAGTGAAAAGGTCAGAAAAGAAACAAACTTCAACTTTTTCTGATACATTTTAAAACCCTTCTCTTGTTATTGAGTTTTCACAAAGTCATCCGCATCCGTCCATCCATCAAAGTTAGTTGAATATGAAATTACATATATCTACCTCCTCTATTTAATAATGATCGAGGCTAATTCTAGCAATACATTATAAAACAAGGATTTAAATACAATAAAATTCAAAAAATAGTTTTATAATACATATTTTCCAAATTTATCTATTACATTTATTGGTACAAGTTTAATTTCCAGATATAAATCTGTCAACATTTATCTGAAAATTTTTACATTTTGTTGCAAATCAAAAAAGAACGATGAGTTTACTGCTCACGTTCTTTTTTTATGCTTTTTCCCTAAAGAAAAACGGTTATAAAGAACTATATAAAGAACTAATAAATACCATATTTAGGAGGGATTTTATGCAAAAAATTTTAGCTAATGTAGAAATTTCGATTCCACCAGACTATATTTTAATTTCAAAAGTAGAACTTCAACAATTAAATAGAGAAGGAATTATTAGGAGTTTATTGGTCTATGAAAGAGTTAAAAAATAGGATTAACCGAAAGCATGAATGGATAAAAAAAACATATACAGTACCCTACAAAGTTCAGGGAAATTCTTGATGTTGAGAATGGTGGTTTCGTTTATTATCCCAAGATAAAAGGACAAACATGGGCATTTCAAGCTAATAGGGGTACAGTCTCGAAAATGCGGATTTACAACGTTAAGCTATTATAAGAGATGAAATTTTCTGACTTAGCAACGATAAGAATTTTGAGACAAGTCATATGAGACACTGATAAGCTTTATTTCACGTATTTTTGACTCCATCTCAATAGATTAGACTCTATTGATACAAACCTCATAGTCTTTGATATAACAGTGTTTGTATCCTTAACGTTGTAAATTGTCAAAATCCTGACTCCACCCCTTATTGAGCTAAAGGGAGTTTTACTTAACCAGCCAAATTAAAAAGTCGGTTCCTTAGCGTACAGAAATCAACTTTTTTAGGTTGCAATTTGCTTAACGTATAATATGCGCGTTTTGTCGGTAGGACCCCTACCTGTACAACAAGCCAAATCAATAATTATTCCTTCTGCTTTCGATGCCCATTTTTCTAAAAAAGTGATATCTTCTGTATATGTGTCATTTTCCTTATCATACAAAATAGGGTTATCATATTCTTCGAAATTATCTAATGTTGTTTTTTCAGTCATTTAAACTCTCCTTAACTTAGTTTCCATCCTAAAAACAAAATTAAAAGTTCTTTGTTAAAGTAAACTCCGCTTTACTTTAAGTACAATGTTTCATAATCTCTAATTATTTTTAACACCAATATCCAAATTAACTTCCAATGCTTAATCGATTATCCGGCCCTTTTGCTTAATAAAAATTTACCTCAAATGATTACAGCCAACGAAATGTACCACCATTGACATCGTTTTTACCACTAAATGACAAGGAATTTACCACTGTATGACAGGCTGTTTACCAGTTTGTGTTCTTTGATAATTAGTCAGCTAATCAATAAATGCGTTTTAGTAGTCTAAGGCTATAAATCATTTAAAATTAGTATTGGTATAATTTGTATATAGGGTTATGATTATACAAGGCAAGTAGGGAGTTCATATTGTACAAACGGGAGTTTAACACAATAAGAAAGGAGGAAAAAATGAAATATTTCTTATACGGTACAGTAGGTTTAGTTTTAATTTTTATTGTCTTAAATATGTTTAATTATGATGGGGTTACTATTATTATAGGTTTTGTTGAATGGGTTACTAGATACATTCTACCTTGGATTGCGTTATATTGGTTTATACGATTTGTTAAGAGCAAAAAAGAATAGGAGGGGTTTATTTGAGGAAAATTCTATCTTTCTTGTTATTAGTTACTTTGTTAATGATGGAATGTAGTGACGGTACAGATATTGAAACTACTAATAATCATGCATATAAAGAGGAAATTTCCACAAATAGTTCCTTATTCGGTATATCCGATGAGAAAGTCCTCAGTGGCGAGGTTATCAAAAAGAGAAGGAAAGAAATTACTTTAAAAGGAACCAGCAATTTACTTTCTCCTAATGGTGAAATCTAGGTTACTGTTGAAGATAGAAGTACGTTGGCTGACATAAAAAAAGGACAGAAAGTGAACGTATGGTATGACTACATTAGGGAATCCAACCCTCCACAAACTAGAGGTTTAAAAATTGAACGTGAAAGCAAGTAATGGTTTGTTGGTGAAAATTAACCAGATAATCAAACGCACCTTTTTTACTAAACGGGTGCTTTTGTTCAAGATTCAGCCGGTCTTGTTATGGTACTAACGGGGAGGTTAGCACAATAATGAATTTTGTTTTTTTGTAGTAGAATAATCCATTTAGCGATAAGGAGAATTTACCTTGGAATTTAAACTATTATCAAAAAATGATTTAAATAAATGTACGGAAACATTTATTGAAGTTTTCAATGATGAGCCTTGGAATGATGAATGGACATTTACAAAGGCTAAAAAATATTTACTGAGTTTTTACCAGACACCTGGATTTTTAGGCGTTTTAGCGGTAGAAAACGACGAAATTTTCGGCTTTATTTTTGGTGTGAATAGATTTTGGTGGAGCGGAGATGAGTTCTTTATTAATGAAATGTGTGTAAAAACACAATGTCAAAATAAGGGTATTGGAAGAGCGATGTTAAATCATTTAATAAAAGAGCTTCATAGCAGTAATATAAGTAACATTACACTGCTCACAGATAGAGGAATACCTGCCGAAGAATTTTATAAGAAAAATGGTTTTGAAGAAATAGAAAGAATCCTTTTCATGCATAGGAACATCAAACTATAGTTATAGGTAGATGCATTGTTTATTGGTTAAGAAAAGACTGGTGTTAGAATTAAATAAACCAATTATTCATATAAAACTAACCTTGATTGTTAAGAATACACTTTTAACTAACGGAGTGCTTTTGTTCAAGATTCAGCAGGTCTTGTTATAGTACTAACTGGGAGGTTAGTTTAAGTAGGTCAGGGTTCTGTAGTAAAATTATACAAGAACATCACAGGGGAGATATTAAATGATTAAAGGAATATATGAATTTATAAGTGAAACACAGTTAAAAAAGTATGCAGAACTTGCTGTACGAGCTGGTGTAAATTTGCAAAAAAATCAATTATTGATTATTCATAGTGATATACAAAATGCTACGTTTGCACGTCTAATCCAAACGGTAGCCTACGAAGCAGGAGCTTCAAATGTATTTATAGATTGGACAGATGAACAGTCTAACAAAGAATTTTACTTAAATGCAGCAGATAGTGTCATCGATCACTTTCCTGATTGGCAGGCTGCCCGTTTTAAGGAGTGGGACGATGCAGGTGCTGCTTACATCCATATTATTTCTGAAAACTTAGATGTCTTTAAGGAGGTTTCCACAGAAAGGATAAGTCGTTTCCAAAAAGCTTCTCGTACCAAATTGAGGGATTATTATGCGAAAATTAGATCCCACGAGGTACGCTGGTGTCTTCTAGCTGTCCCGTACGTTGTATGGGCAACTAAAGTATTTCCCAACCTAAGTAAAGAAGAAGCTTTACAATCATTATGGAAATTAATTTTAAAAGGATCTCGGGCAGATGGGAAAAATCCTATAAAAGATTGGGAGAGTCATAATGGAGCCTTCGAGTCTCGAAAAAAAATCCTAAACGAGAGCCAATTTGAAGCCCTGCATTTTACAAATAGCCTTGGAACTGATTTATTAATTGGTCTACCTAAAAATCATCTCTATATCGGTGGGGGTGTCATAGATAAAAATGGAATACTTTTCTTTCCGAACATTCCTACGGAAGAAATATTTACTGCTCCCCATAAAAATAAGGTGAATGGCAAATTGGTAGGTACTAAACCTCTTGTCTATGGGGGAAGTGTCATCGATGAATTTTATCTAATTTTTAAAGATGGACGGATTACCGACTATTATGCCGCAAAGGGACAAGAAGTGTTACAAAATCTAATCGAAACAGACGAAGGTTCACATTATCTAGGTGAAATTGCCTTGGTCTCTAATAAATCTCCTCTTGCTCAGGCAGATACTCTTTTTTACAATACCTTGTTTGATGAAAATACGGCCAGTCATATTGGAATCGGAAATGCATCTCCTTCCAATATTCAAAATGGCATTGACCAATCTGAGGAAGAGTTGAAGGAAGCGGGTCTGAATACTTCACTTTTGTTAGTCAATGTGACCTTTGGTACCGAAGATATGAAAGTAGTGGGCATTAAAGAAGGTGGAACTGAAGTCCTGCTAATGAAGGATGGGGATTTCCAATTCTAAATCGTCTACAACTTAAAAACAGAGAAAACTGATTTCTGGTGGATTATACTTAGTGCTAGTTATAGTGAAAACAAACTGTGCAGCATTCCTGTAACAAATGAAGATTATGGGTTATGTTTGTGAAAGAATGTACTTAAACAAAACGGGAGCTCTAGTTCAAGATTCAGCAGGTGTCTTGTTATGGTACTAACGGGGAGAAGAGTTGAACATAAGAAAGTAAAAAATAGAGGGGGAATTAAATTTGATTTTACATACTGAAGATTTTGGGGAAGGACAACCTATTGTTTTTCTACATACTGGTTTGCAAACTGGTCTGACTGATTTTGAATATCAGAGAGAATATTTTAAAGATAAATATAAAATTGTTCTACCTGATTTACGTGGTCATGGCAATTCGGTAGAAGATGACTTTACTAACTTTTTTGAAGACTCAGCAAAAGACATAGCTGAAACACTTAGCCATTTAGGTATAGAGTCCACACATATTGTAGGATGTTCATTAGGAGCTCTGGTAGGACTTTATTTCGCAAAAAGATTTCCTTCTAAAGTAAAAAGTTTAACGATTTCTGGTGTTTTGTCCAAAAGACCCGACAATTGGATAGAACTTCAAAAGGAAGATGTTGAACATCAGTCTCAATTATTAAAAAATAATGATGCATTGAGTTACTTTGAAAATTTACATAAGTCCAATTGGAGACAGTTCCTTGAGATGGCTAAGAACGAAAATTGGTATCCATTTGAAGAAACAAATGATTTGGATGGTATTATTGCTCCAATTTTGTATATGGTTGGTGAGGGGAATAAAGCTGAAGCTAAAGGGACATTATTTTATCCTTCAATAAAAGATGATGTTCATGTATCTATTATTCCTTTTGCATCCCACTTGGTTCATTCGGAACAACCAGATATATATACGAGAATATTAGAAAAGTTTTTAAAAAAGGTTGATAATTAAAAAGGGGTATTCAACTATTGGGATTGCGATAGCTGAATAAGCAGTCGTTGCTCTTGTTCCAGTAACGGGGAGCATTACTGAAACAACAAAGGAGAGGTAAGTTGACACATATTAAAAGTATTGGGCGTTTTTGTCCAACTGATGACAACGGGTATATAATAAACGATTCAAGTTTAAAGAAAATTAAACCTGATTTTTATGAGGTGATAGAAGAAGTTATAGAAAAGTATCAAAGCCATTTAAGAGCAGATTTACACAGCGTATATATTAGGGGTTCAGTTCCTCGTGGTTTTGATATTTATAACGTATCTGATTTAGATACAATAGCAGTAACCAAAAATGATATTAATGATATAGACTTGGGCTGGGTCCACAAAGCTGAACAAGAACTAAACAAAAAATTCAACTTTGTGAATGGGGTGGAGTTTAGTTTATATAGCATTGAAGATATTATAGACACCACTACTTTTTCAATTATTCCATTTATGATAAAAACCCATAGTGTATGCGTATTTGGGGAAGATTTAAAGGTTTACTTACCGAATTATAAAGCAGATAAAACAATTGGTAATGAACACCTTGTCAACCTCAAAAATCAAGTGGAACAAGCAAAGGACGACCTTGATGGTAATGAGGATATTGAAGATATTTTAGATTGTTGTGGATGGATAATGAAAATTATAGTAAGGGCAGGACTTGCACTTGTGGTAGAAGAAGAAAATCAATATACAAGAGATTTATTCCCAGCATATAAGGTATTTTCTAAACATTATCCAGAGAAGGAAGCTGAAATGAAACAAGTACTTAAATATGCTATAAAGCCAGTTGACAATGCTGATGAAATAATTGGTTTTTTAAATAAATTTGGAAATTGGATGATAAGTGAGTCTGAAAAGTGGTTAAAACTTCATAATCCGAAAAAGGTTAGTAATTTGAAGATATAGAATAAGGGTGATGATTCTAAAATTTGCAGATTGTGAAATAACCTAAGGTACTTCAACAAACGGAGTGCTTTAGTTGAAAAAGAAACAATTAAATAAAAGCGGAGAAATTCTCCGCTTTTATTTAATTTCTTCATTGTCTGAGCTAAGGGGAATCATTTTTTGAAATATATAATAAATATCAAAAGCCTCCACAATCACACCATAATCCTGCCCAGTACACGAAAAAACGCGTTCCTCAAATAAACGCTCCCGATTGTTGAAAATCAATGGCTGTTGCAACTAGCTCGCTCTTATTGGATTCTAGCACCAATTGAACAAGATTCATTTTATATCTAAGAATTTATCTCTTGTTTTTCATTTAAGTTTTTTGTTGTTTTTAGAACCCCAATAAGAAGCACAATCCATAAAGGAGCATTCCCAATAGCGTGGACCGCAAATGAAGCCAACGTAGATTGAGTAAGTTGGGCAATTAATGGCGCTATCATCATACTAGGTATCATTCCAATAATGTGCCATTTTAATGCTATATGTAATACCCAAGCCCAGAGTAATCCGTTAATAACCCAAGCCATATTTCCAAACATCATTTCTTGTATTGGTAAAAGATATCCTCTCCATATCATTTCTTCACTGAACATTGCCACTAAGTGAATCGGGACAAAAATCATTAATAGTTTCCAGTTCCCTTTTAATGAGACACCAAAAAACTCTTTAGGAGGAATATTGAATTTTTTTAACGGGTTAAAAGGTGCAGGTAAATACTTTGGTGGTGAAAATAGTTTGTACTTCGCTAATACTTTACCTATAGGTTCTAGAATTTGGTCAAGAAGTATAGTTAATACAACAGCTAACCCAATCCAAAGCCAATCACCTTTACTTATAGGATTTAATCTGAAGCGTTGTGTAATTGCTTCTATAGTCAGTGCTCCACCTTCTAGAAAAATATACAAACTGATGGATAATGGCAGTAATAATAGAACGGGACACCATAGCCAAAACCAGAAAGAATAAATTAAAGGGATACCTTTGTGACCGTCAAGTAAAATGTTACAGTTTTTGCTGATTAATTTGTTACACTTTCCTGCCCGAAGATGTTCTTTCGATGCTTCATTCGATAACTGTCACCGTTTAAATGTATTATTTCAACACGGTGTACAATTCGGTCTAGTATTGCAGTCGTTATGGCAGGGTCCCCTAAGAGTTCGCCCCATTCTTTTGGTGCTTTATTAGAAGTTAAAACAATCGATGTTTGATCATGTAAATCATTAATCAAATGGAAAAATAGGTTTGCTTCTTGCTGATCCATTGCCATAAACATTAAGTCATCAATAATAACTAAATCGGCATCTCTCATTCGTTTTAAGCTTGTTTTTGATTTACGTGTTATTTCTTCTGTTTTTAATGCATGCACAAGATCACCCATTGAAGTGAAGATAACTTTATACCCTTCATATATTGCTTTGATTCCTAGCCCTATGGCCAGGTGCGTTTTTCCCACACCTGGAGGACCCAATAAAACTAAATTGTACAGCTGGTCAATCCATGTCAGATCACCCAACTGATTGAGTTGTTTCTTACTTAATGACTGTTGCTCTTTAATATCAAACTCTTCGAGTGTTTTATAGTCTGGAAATGTCGCCCATTTCAAACGTTTTTCAACTTGTTTTTCTTCTCGGCGTTTTTGTTCATATTGCATAATATCAAGTAAAAACCTTGTATAAGAATGGTCATTTTGTTCAGCTTGTTTAATTAATTCTGTTAGGTGATTAGATGTCTCAACGAACCGTAAGGTTCTCATAAGTTCTTGTAATTGATTGAGCTGTGTCATTGACAATCACCTTCTAATATAGAGTAATACTTGTCCATTTCTCTTTTTGATGCATTTGTATCCATTACCCAATTCGAAGTCATCGTTGTAGGTCGTTTCATTTGTTCAGCGTTATCGTTTCGAGTAATGTGTAACGATCGTTGTCGTTTTAGGTACCCAATGATATCGCTGAAATCTGTACCACTATAAAGGTTTCGGTGAATACATTCATCGAGCGCACTATTAATAATCATAGAATGATTTCCTTTGATCGAATTTAATATCAGTTGTAACTGGTCGCGAATGTAACGTGGATTCTTTTCTCTTACTCTTGATATAAACTCATGAGCTAATTCTTGATTATCAAAATAAGTTGCCACAGAATCGATAAAGGCATCTATTCCTTTTGTACGGTCACGTTGATGTTTACGATCTTGAATAAGTTTTCCTTTCTCTATTGATATTTGATGCTTAGCCAAGATCTCCCCGTCAGGACTACAAATGATGAGCTTTTCATCATCAACGACTGTAAGATAAACCTCCTTGTATTTATGGAAACTCCCTAATGGTAGTGAGTATCGATTAGATAAATACCGTATGGTATTGTCCTTACGTATAGACCTTGATATACTGTTATTGTTGTTATGTTGAACATCAATGATGTTCGTGACTGGTTTTAAGTGTTGTTTTTCAAGGGCAAACACTTCAACCGGTCTTTTTTTTGTGGTGTTATGAACTTTGGCGTTTCCAGTTCGGTTGAGCCATTCTATCGCATGTTCATTCCATGATTCTAAGTTGTGAAATAGTCTATGCTTAGCGTAATTATGCTTGATAAAACCTACGACATTTTCTATTTTACCTTTACTCTCAGGATCCGCTTTTCTACAAACAAATAAGTTGAACTTCTTTGCTTCTTTATACCTTTGAAACTCCTCAGTCAAAATTAAATCTCCATTATTTTCACTAACAACGAGTAAATTATCTTGGTCATATACCAACTCATTAGGGATACCATGAAACCATTGGAAGGCTAACTCATGTGATTCAATAACGTCTTTCGTTGTAAAAGGACGGTCTAGCCAATACATGTATTTATAACGAGAATGAGATAATACAAATGCAATGAAATATAGTTTAACTGTTCCTGCTCCATTAGATTTCTTGTTTTTCGTCTGGCCGAAGTCCACTTGGACTTGTTCTCCTAATGGAGGATCGGGTAAAGCCTCATATGATCTAGGCGATATCTCCTTCAGGATGTTGTATTCTTTTCTTAGTTCTCTCACATAAGATCTAACAGTACTTTCTCCCACTTCAAAAGATGGATATTTCTCAAGCAGCCAATCTTGTACTTGAGCTGCCGTCATATCTGGGTACTGCCTCAACCAGGAAAGAATTAATTCTTTATACTTATCAAGCTTCTTTTCTCTTGATTGAATAGTAACCATCCATTCTGCCATCTCCTGCGGATTTCTATTTAAATAACGATATAACGTTGGTCTTGAAATCCCTAGCTTTTCTGCAACCTTACTCTTACTAAAACCTTGTTTTAACAGTTGATCAATTTCCATATACACTTGCCACTTATCCACCTTTCAAACCTCCTCAAACACTTTCAGATATACAAATCTATTATATCTAGTGTCTAAGAAGAAAAATTAGTATTTTTCCTGGATCTCTTGGAGAGTCACCAGAGTCTTAATGGACAAGAAGTGTTAAATCTTATCAAACGAGAACTGTTACATTTAGTTTAGCAGTCACAACCTTTCCTTACTAATTTTGGAGTACCCCAAAAAACTCCGTAGTAAATAATAATTCCCGGAATTGCAAATAACAAAATTTGCAGCCCTATTGACATAAGAAACACTTCACTTTTGTATATATTGTTTTACAAAAATATGAGTAATTCGTTCTTTATACTATCCTGCTTCGTTACTTAAAGTAAAAAACGTTCACAATATCTATTTTAACATAAATATCCAATGACCTTAAGAAACGTTCCTCAACAACCTGGCACTTTTCATGAAGAAAGACGCTTTCCTTATCTCAGAAAAGTCCCCGATTATGGAAGATCAATTATTACGTTTCCTTTAGAAAAGTGGCTCAATTTTATGTGAGCGAAAACATCAGTGACCGTAGTTCTTCATTAAAAAAAACGAACCCTATGCTATACTCATAGAAAAAGGTTCTAAGGAGGTAGTCTACCTTGAGTATTCGTTTTGAAGTGAACAGAACGTTCCAGACATCCAAACAAAAAGCTTACGAGGCTTTGCTTGATCTTGATTCTGCCGAGCACTGGATGCAAGGGTTAGTAGGAATCGAGCGATTGGACGATGGACCTTTAAAGGTAGGAAGTGAGTGGAAGGAAACGAGGAAAATGTTCGGAAAAGAGGCTACTGAGCATTTTGAGGTTGTCGAACTGCATGAACCAGACAAAATTGTCCTACGCTGTGATGGAACGAAAGGAACAACCGGAAAAGGTGAATTTGTGTTTACATATATCATTTCATCGGCAGGGACTCATTCGGAAATTACTTTACACGGCGAGATAAACGGCCTTTCTGGCATTGCTAAAGTATTTGGTAAAATGATGGCTGGAGCTTTTAAAAAAGCTTGTGTAAAAGATTTAGATGCTTTAAAAAGCTATATAGAAAAGTCATAACTCGTTTACTATTGTGAATCCTAATCTACTAAGAACAATAAAAGGAGTCAGTTATGTCCATTATTGATAAATTAAACGTAAATAAATACGAAAATATGGCTGTACTCAATGAACCAAGTGATTATGATGTGTTTGATGGATTTAAGACGGAATTATTAGGAGACCATGACGCCATTTTCATTTTTATCGAAACAGTTGATGAAATGGTGAATCAAACTCAAAAAGTGATCAATGAAGAACAATTACGAGAAAAAGGATACTTATTTTTTGCCTATCCGAAAAAAGGAAATAAGCGATATGATACGTACATACATAGAGATGAGATTTTTCCTGCAATGAAAGTCGACGAGGATGGATATGTGGAAAATAGTGATGTGAAATTTTCGCGAATGGTCAGTATGGATGATGTCTTTACTGTCGTTGGATTAAAGCGTGAAAAGAAGAAAGCGAAAAAGTCAGCCACTGCAAGTCAACGTGTAACAGATTACGAGGATCATGTGAAAGATATCGAAAAGCTATTAACAGATCATCCGAATGAACAAAAGTTTTATCAAGAGTTAACACCAGGTTACCAAAGGGATTGGGCTCGCTATCTCTTTTCTGCTAAGCAACAGAAAACACGAGATAAACGCCAAGTACAAATGGTTGATATCTTATCACAAGGATATAAAACAATTGATTTGTATCGTCAAAATAAGAAATAGTTTTCAAACGATGTGTGTATGGAATAGCTTCTATCTATTAATATGTACAGAGCATGTTCCGGGATGACTAATGAGGTCGATTATTACAGTCATTCCTGGTAAAAAACGAATGTGCTTCTTGAAACTATTCCTCGGCATAAGCTTATGACAATTTTAGATCAGTAAAGCAAAAAATCGGACCGCAATCATATAGTTACTTTTTCAAACTAGACGTCTGATTCATTCCTTCTGAAAGCTTTGCTTCAATGAGTTGTAGGATTGCATCAACTTTGATGTCATGTTCGTTGTCACCGCGACTTTTGATTTCTCTCATCAGTTCTTTTAATTCTTCTACACCCATGATTATGCTCTCCCTTATAAAAGAAATACTGCGCAAAAGATTAGTGCCTTTCGCTCAGCTTCAGCTTGTGTGCTTGTTTACTTGCAGCCTTGTGATACAACAAAACTCACTCTATGTTTCACTACTTCACAAAATCATGTGCACCAACACTCGTTCGTGCAGCTGCATGCCACAAGAAGAGCGGCTGGCAAACTTTAAGTAATTCTAGAAAAAAGGAACGACTCGGATCTTGGAATGAGTGGGGCGGTTACTTTTTTCTCGTTTCTTTGACCTTGAAGAATCCATCGGCTGTTGCAGGTTGCACTTTATATACAACAGCCAACGAATTGAATATCTTAAACACTTTCTGGTGTACGTACTCGATTACTCTCTCTCGTACTTCGCGTCACGGATGGACGGCCGATTGAGTAATAGTCTAGCTCTGCTTCTGTAGCTCGCTCTAAGCTGTAGCAGTTGCGTCCGTCAAAGACGACCGGCTGCTTCATTTTTTCAGCAAAGATCGCTAAATCTAAGTCTTTAAACTGCGGCCAATCAGTGACGATAAACGCAGCATCAGCGTCCTTAATTGCTTCTTCTGCGCTTTCGACGTATGACACGCCGCCTGGCATAAAGTTAGGTGCATTGTCCATTGCAATCGGATCAGTGCCGACGACTTCTGCTCCTTGATGTAAGAGCTCGCCAGCTAATGCAATCGCAGGAGATTCACGCATGTCATCTGTATTCGGTTTAAACGCTAACCCTAATAACGCAATTTTCTTCCCTTTTAAGTCGCCTAAAACTTCATTCGCTTTATCAACGAGAAGAACTTGCTGTTTCTTGTTCACATTCATAACCGCGCGTACGAGTTCAAAGTCCTCTCCTACTGTTTCAGCGATTTTCACTAACGCACTCGTATCTTTCGGGAAGCAAGAACCGCCATAACCAATTCCGGCGTTTAAAAATTGGTTACCGATTCGGCTATCAAGCCCCATACCTTGCGCAACGTCATGGACGTTTGCATTTAACTTTTCACATAAGTTGGAAATTTCATTAATAAAACTAATTTTTGTTGCTAAAAACGCATTGGATGCGTATTTAATCATTTCTGCGCTTCGAACATCCGTTTTATAAATGTGAATGCCGAATGGCTTATTAATTTCTTCGATTAATGCTGCCGCTTCTTCACTGTCAGAACCGATGACGATTCGATCACCGTGGAACGCGTCATGAACAGCTGAGCCTTCACGTAAAAACTCTGGGTTTGATACGATCGTCACATTGTGCCCTTCTGTGACATGTTCCTGAATGAGTGAAAAAATATAGTCGTTCGTTCCGACCGGGACCGTACTTTTTGTGACAACCGTAATGTCGCCTGTAATGTTATGGGCAATATCTTTCGCGACTGTTTCAATGAAACGAAGGTCCGCTGTTCCGTCTTCGTTCTCAGGTGTACCGACAGCAATGTAGGCAACGTCCTTATTAGCAAAGCCTTCTTTATGGTCAACCGTAAATTTCAGACGGCCCGCTTCAATGTTACGAGTCATGATTTCATCTAAACCTGGTTCATAAATCGGTGATTTTCCCGATTGCATGAAAGCTACTTTGTCTTTATCAATATCAATACACGTCACTTCGTGGCCAATATCGGATAACGCAACACCTGTTACGAGTCCAACATAGCCCGTCCCTACTACTGCGATTTTTTTCATAGCTGCCTCCTATTGTTTCACGAGAAATTTCTTTTGAATTTCTTCCATATATTCTAGCATATCCGACTTTAAGTCATCACGTTCTAAGGCAAAGTCAACAGTTGCTTTGACAAAACCAAGCTTGTCGCCAACATCATAACGCTTTCCGGCAAATTCATAAGCAAGAACGACTTGATCTTCGTTCATCTTTTTTATCGCATCTGTCAATTGAATTTCGTTCCCCGCTCCTGGTGGCAGCTCATTCAAAATGTCAAAGATCTCTGGACGAAGAACATAGCGTCCCATAATCGCATAGTTTGAAGGTGCTTCTTCCATTTTTGGCTTTTCGACTAAATCACTGACATGGATGACACCCTCTTCGACTTCTGTTGACTTCGGAGATACGATGCCATACTTGGATACATCTTCTTCCGGAACAGGCTGAACACCGACAACAGATGAATGATAGCGATCATACACATCGATCAGCTGTTTTAAGCACGGTGTTTCGGATTGAACGATATCGTCACCTAATAAAACCGCAAATGGTTCATCACCGACGAAGCTGCTTGCGCATGCAATCGCATGTCCTAACCCTTTCGGTTCCTTTTGACGGATGTAATGGATGTTTACCATGTTTGAAATACGCTGAACTTCATCGAGCATGTCCATCTTTTGCTTCTTTAACAACGTCTCTTCTAGCTCGTACGATTTATCGAAGTGGTCCTCAATCGCGCGCTTGCCACGTCCGCTAATGATAATAATATCTTCGATTCCAGATTCAATCGCTTCTTCTACGATATATTGAATCGTCGGCTTGTCTACAATTGGCAGCATTTCCTTCGGCTGTGCCTTCGTTGCAGGTAGAAAACGTGTCCCTAACCCTGCAGCTGGAATAATCGCTTTTTTGACTTTTTGCATGTCGATTCACTCCTCTTATTGTTTGTTCATAAGCCCTTCCAAGGCTATTAATTTATTTAGATAAGAATCCTTCATGTTGAAGAGAAGGAACTTTTTCCTTCATATCGTAATACTCTTTATACCAATCAACAAAATTCTTTAGTCCTTCATCAATCGTTGTCGTCGGATTGAACCCTGTTGCCTTGTTCAAACTGTCGATATCTGCATATGTTGCTTGGACATCTCCCGGCTGCATCGGTAAAAACTCTTTTTTCGCCTCAATACCGAGGTGTTTTTCTAATGTTTGGATAAAGTCCATCAATTTCACCGGCTGATTGTTGCCAATGTTGTATAGTTTGTAAGGTGCATAGCTAGAGCTTGGATCTGGATTTTCTCGATCCCATGAATCATCCGCTTGAGGCGGCATATCGATTAATCGAACAATCCCATCAACGATATCATCAATATAAGTGAAATCTCGCATCATCTCACCATTATTAAACACTTTAATCGTCTTTCCTTCAACGATATTTTTCGTAAATGAATAATACGCCATGTCCGGACGTCCATAAGGACCGTAAACGGTAAAGAAACGAAGTCCTGTCGTTGGAATGTTGTATAAATGGCTATATGTATGAGCCATTAACTCATTCGACTTCTTCGTTGCCGCATAAAGGCTAATAGGATGGTTTACTTCGTCTGATGTCGAGAATGGCATTTTCACATTTGCTCCGTATACCGAGCTCGATGATGCATAAATAAGGTGCTTAATGTCAAAGTGACGGCATGCTTCTAAAATATTCGTAAACCCTTGAATATTTGAGTCGATGTACACATGCGGGTTCTCTAAGCTGTAGCGTACACCAGCTTGGGCAGCCAAGTTTATGACAACATCAATCTGTTCTTTTGCAAAACAATGATTTAATGCTTCACGATCAGCTAAATCCTCTTCATAAAAAACAAAAGAATCGTAAGAGCGTAAAACCTCTAAACGATCCTTCTTTAACTGGACATCATAATAATCATTGAGATTATCATAACCAACTACCATATGACCTTCATCTAACAATCTCTTAGCTAGATGCATACCAACAAATCCGGCAGCACCGGTTACTAATATATTCATACATTAACTCCTTTATTATTACTAAAATTGTTATTATTTTTTCTACTTATCAATAATGAGATTATTCCTACTAATAAAATACCTCTTCCAATAGAATTGTTTAAACTCGCCTGAGCAAAAGAACCAAGCATAACAACAATAAAAGATATAATTGACACATGAGAGAAAAGTGGGTCCTTAGAAATAATTTCATAAGATTTTATGATCAATAATGCCATTAATACTATGAACAAAATTAATAAAAAAGGACCTCCCTGGATAAACATGATCACATAATATGAATCTATAGCTTCTCCTGGAAATACATGACCTGGATTAGCCAGCAAGCCAAAAATTTCTTTATTTTGATCAATTAGATATGTAATGCTATCAGTCCATCGTAGCCCTCTTCCAGATGCCTCCCCAACACTAGTACGAAACATTAATAAATCAAGAACTTCAATTATTCGAGAAAATTGTGATTGTATCCTTCCTAAATTGAGAATCCAAGAGAAGTAAGTGATAATGCTTAAAATAGTCATAACCATAATCCCTATAAAAAAGTACTTATAAAGTTTATTATTTTTGTATGCAATAATGCCTAAAATTATAGTAAAAAATAAAATCCATATAAGAAATGATGTTCTTTGGCCAGAAGATATCAATGTAATCATCGACATTATAAACCAAATAATATTTTTATCTTTTGAAAATATTATTCTTTGTAAAAAGAGTATATTTGCAAATACAGAAAAAGTTCCAAGTGCCGCTATTGAACTGAATGCACCTGTAAATCTATTTATATGACCATACCTCAAATCAGAATCACTAAACCTAAGATCTAAGATGTAATTTAAAGAAAGAGATGTATTAAAATTCAAAAATTGTAACATGACAAAAATAAGATGGACTATTATAGCTATCTTAAGAACAAGGAATAGATCTTTTAAAAAATTACTTTTTTGTTTTATGTAAATATTTATGCCAATTAATAATGAAAATAAAAACAAAGACCAGTTAAATATATCCGTTACTAAATATAAAGGATAACTATATATAATCACTCCTAATAATGGATATAATATTAAACATAAAATGAAGAATATAATTATGAAAAACTCTATACTATTAATGATTAGGAGTCTTCTTCCTCTTATTAATATCCCAAAAAATAATAGAATAAGTATTATTGACAAAATATCAATTATTGACACGCTCAAGGCTGACATATTTATCATCGTCATTGACCCTAGACCGGTAAATATAGATACTAAATATACAAAATAAACTTTTCTCATAATAAACCTACTTCTTTATTAGAATTTAATGTAAAAATATTATTATAATATAGATAAATTTATTCAATTTATTTTTTTTTCAATAATTCTATATATAATTGGTCTAAAGCATCTGCATAGTCTGACATTTTATGCCTTTTTGGAATAATCTGACCTGCTTTAATTCCTTTTTCATGATAGTTACCAACTTCTAATTCCTCAATGATTACTTTGGCTAAATCATTTGGGTCAATTTTCCTTTGCCCTGTTAAAGCAAAAGTGTCTGGATCTACAGAATAATTAATACTCGTTTTACCTTTTATTGCCTTTTCTGGTTTTATAAGTCTCCCGTAAGATTCACTTCTTATAACCTCAGGGATACCATCAACCTTAGTTGCAATTGCAGGAGTATTTTGCATGGCGGCTTCTATTATTACATTTCCTAGCGATTCTCTTATTGAAGGTAAAATTAAATAAGTAGACTCAGCCATGTATCTTGATACTTCATCTGGACTTACACTTCCTTTAAATGTAACCATATTTTGAATTCCTGATTTTTTTGCACTTTCATATAAAGACTTTAATAGAGGTCCTTCTCCAAGAAAAACTACATTAACATTAAAGTTCTCTCTAAGTAGTATACTAATAGCATCAATAATTACTTCTGGTGACTTAACTTCATCTAGTCTTCCAACAAACAATAGTTGGTTCGTTTTTCTCTTAACCCCTTTTACTAACTTTTGTTGCGGGATACCATTGTAAATTGTTATTATTTTCTTTTTATCGGCATTAAACTTCCTTTCCAGTAGCGATTTAGTTGCTAATGAATTTGCTATTACTACGTCCGATTTCCACAACCAAAACCTGTTACATAATAGACTGATTACTTTGTTCCCACTCCAAGCAGTACCATGTTCATGGCAAATTAATTTTGTTCTAAAGAGTAAAGTATGAGAAAGAGAAGCCCAAATATTCCCTGTAGAATTTTGCCCGTAAATAATTTTTATATTATACTTTGTAACTATCTTGATTATTTGAAAAATAACTCTAAAATCAAATTTAAAAGACCTTTTTGCTTTATAGCATTTAACACCAATAGATTCTACTTCATTAATTAAATCTCCGTTATAATTTATAGCAAACACAATATGTTCTTTTAATTTTTGAGGATTTTTTTTCTTGATTTGACGTAAGTAATTTATAAACATGACTTGCAACCCAGCTCTTCTAGCTAAAGGAACTACATGTAGAATTTTTGCGTCCAACATTAACACCTGCTTTTTATAAGAAATTACATTAATAATAAAGAATGGAATGAGATATTAGCATAATACATTAATCCTACTAAACTCCTGCTAGTAAAATGGGTATTTTAGGATATATCCCTAAAATACCATTCTTTAAATCCACTATCACTAAATATATTACTTATTAAAAAGTGATAATATTTACAAGAGCTATAATTATATTCCCTTTTACTTTTAGACTCAATTATTAGAAGGATTACTCGAAATAATCCAAACCTTAATTGAGAGCATTCATCAAATTTAATTTTTTCTCTTATTTTCAATTCTTCACAATACAATTGAAATAATTTAAAATCAAAATCTAAAGTGTCAAAGTCAAGACACAATTCAATAATATCTGTAAGTATCCACTTTCTTTCAAATTGAATTGTTTCAAAATCAAATAATAATATATAACCCTCTCTATTTGTAAATATATTCATTATATCATTGTGTAATAAATAATCTAACTTCTGTTTCTTTTCTGTTTTTGATAAGGTAAAAAGTAAGATTAAACTATCTTTTACTAGCCTCCAATTTTTAGTTTTAATAAATATCCTATATATACTTCTAGGTATTCTAAAAATATATTTCCTTGTAACATAGTTTATTAATTTATTTTCCATCTTTTTCTTAAAATTTCTATTATTAACCTGAAATTCCAACATTGTTCTTGTTATAACTTGCGGTTCAACATTATCGTCTAATCCCAATTTGCCATCTATATATCCAATCACTAAATATTTATTATTACCATAATGGAATTGTGGGAATTTAAAATAATTATAATTCTCATTTCCACTTATATACCGATAAAAAGATAACTCATTAATATATGAGACAGAACCTTTAATAAATAACTTCTTTATTAACCCACTAAAACCATCTTTAATCCTATTTTCTTTGTATATTTGTTTAGTTCCGTCACTAAATTCAAGTAAATAGGTGTCATTTCGCAGCTTTTTTTTTTTATAGTTTCCCTTACTTTGAAGAAATTCCAGCTTATCTTTCAAAAAAATCACCCTAATAATTTATTTGGTCTAATCTATGAAGTATATCACCCTTGATTTCTCTCATTTCACTTTCTAACCTTTTTCTTAATCTAGCATCTTCTTCTAATTTTTTGGAAATATCCTGTAAGAGATTTATGTTAAGTATGTTTATATCTTTGCTTATATTAATTGAGTATTCAATGATATTAAATTGATGCATTAATCCAGTAACTTTAGGACTGTAGTCGAGACTTATTACCGGAACATTGTTAATTAAAGCTAGTATTAAAGAATGCATTCTCATTCCAATAACATAGTCACATTCCTGTAATAAGGTGTTAACCTCATTTGAATTATATTTATAAAAAGGTATAATTTCAACATTCCCTTTACCACTTTCTGGTAGTAAATTATATATTGATTGATTAAATGCCATGTCCCCCTTGCTAGTAGGGATCAAGTAAAAATATGCATCATTATTACTCTCAATATATTCAGATATTACATCACATATTTTCCCACTTATGTCACCTTTATTAGAATTATATAACGAACCAGTTAGATTTATTGCTATTTTCTTCTTCCTACTGTTTTTAATATTCTTTATCCCTTGATACTTTGTATCATTTATAAAAACAATATCTGAACTTACGCTAAAATTCTCATAACCAAATTTTTCAAGAACCGTTTTATCTTGAGGATTTCTTAAGATAATCTCATCATGAAGACCAATATAGTTCTTCATTATAAATTCTCCTAATTTAGATTCAGGTTTTATGACACCTATACAAAGACCAAATATTTTTTTTCTTATAAGTTTCATAATAAATAAGACAGGTAATAAACTAATAATAAAGTTATATCTAAAATTAAGAATTTTCTTATCGAAGCAGATCCCAGCCGTTGTTACAATTATGTCACACTTCATTAAGTTTTTAATAGAGCCAAATCCAAAGAACCTCATGGATAAACTCCTAAGAGTTATATCAATTCCTTTAATATTATAAGAACTAAAATAATTTTCTATAAAATTTTTATTATAAGTTGGTATATAAAATTCTAAACTGTCATCTTTTTGACTAAAATACTTAAGAATAGTTTCTAGTACAATAGTGTCACCAATATTGGTACCAGAAAACGATCCTATTATTCCAATTTTCTTCATAACATTTCTCCTAACTCAGAATAATGAGAAGTTCAATCTTTATAATATAAATACTCTTAACTATAAACAAACATTATCTTATTAAGAATAGTAACGTTCAGTGCCTTTAATAAATGAGTTACTAAGTCTTTTGGTTTTAATTATTGTTAGTATAACTAATACAATATTTGTGGACGAACCTGCTACACTATATAAAGCAATTGCTAATAGATCATCATTAAATAAATATGAGCCTACAAATAATCCAGTGATTCTTAACATTAAGCTTACAATAGATTCTATTAAACTTAGTTTTTGAGCAAATAATACAGGAAGCGTTTGCCTACTTGGCTTCGTAACAAATGTAAACAATAACCATAATGACATCCACCTAGCATATTCTCCTGCTTGAACCCATTCTTCACCAAATACAACACTGAATAGTTGTGGCCCAAATATCATTATAATTCCAAATGGAATGATTCCAATTGCCCCCATAGATAATGTTCCCATAATCAATAACCTTGTAACGTTTTCTTTATTATTAACAGCTTCAGACATACGAGGAAAAAAAACGTCACTTATAGCTTTTCCTATTAGAGTTGAAGGCATCTTTAAGACTCTTTGACCTATAGCATAAAACCCTGCAGCTGCAGGACTAAAAAGAGTTGTTAACATGATTACAGGTAAATTTTTTGACACTGCACTTATAAATGTCTGTGGACTCCGATATTGAGGGAAATCTCTATATTTCTTAGCAACTTGACCTATTTTTAAAGTTGAGTTAGATACACGTGATGGTTCCTTGAGTACTTTGTATTTTTTTAAACCTCTTATAATCAATATATTATGAAGAGCATATCCAATAGTTGATATCCAAATTAAAGTAGTTGCAAATGGAGATATAAAGCCGAAACCAGTTTTTGTTGCGTTTACTATTAAGGCTTGAGCTACTACTGCTTTTGCTTGTATTGAGAACAGCTTCTTTCTGATTAACCATTGTATTGTTACTTCAAGCGTTACACTCAAAACCATAACTAATGGTATTAATTGTAAATAAGGGGTTATTGATTGACTATTTAACATATTGGTGAAAAAATCACCCATAAACAAGAAAACAATGCTCATTAATGAAGCTGTAACTAGACTAATATAAATAGACAATTTGATTAGCTGTTTGGCATCTTTATCTTCTTTGGGTAACACTATTGCTAATGGATATGTCAATGCAGCAATAGGTGAAATAATAGCAATAATGGATAGAAATACCCCTAATATTCCAAAAGCTTCTGGACCATATAATCGGGTTATTATCGGTGCAAATAAAATAATAATTATTTGTGCCATTGTAGTACCCGCAGCTAATGTTAAAACATTTTTAACAAATTTTTTCCTGAAAATTTTATTGAATTGCTTTTTTACTTTTTCAACTTTACTTCCCATGATCCATCATCACTTTCTTAAAACATTAAGTAAAAACATTTTATACTTTAGTATAAAATGTTTCATAAAAATTCTTGATATTATGAATGCCAAATTTTTTATTCACTAATCTATTTTGTATTCGTTTGTCATGAAAGAAATCCATATCAGTAACCTTTTCAGCCCATGTATGGGCACCCCAGCCAAGATCTAATTTATACACTCTATTTGTTACAAGTACTTCATTTGTTATGCTATTAGAAATTATACAAGGAAGTCCTGCTGCTTGAGCCTCCAACACTACACCAGGGAGCCCTTCAAAAAATGAGGGGAATAACAATAAGTCCATTCCTTGTAATAGTTCTGGGACATCTGACCTTATCCCAAGGATCTCTACTTTGTTTTCTAATTTTAATTCTTTTATTTTTTCTTCTATATTATTCCTTAGTCCTCCATCCCCTACTAAAAACAATTTAGCATTCTTATCCTTTTCCAATAATACATTAAATACATCTATCAAAAAGTTATGATTTTTTTGAGGGTGGAATCTGCCTATGTGAATGACTGCTAATTCATCTTCTAATAGTAAATCTTTTCTTACTCTATTCCTTACTCCCTCATCAAATTTATATTTTTCAACATCTATAGCATTTGGTATAACTTTTACAGTACCATCTGCAACCAATTTTTTACCGAACTCACTAATACCTGCTAACCTAGAAACCGCAAATAAGTCAGATGCATAATAACGAGCAAGTTTTGTTGTAAATCTTTTTATTCGACTATCTTTATTTGAGTTTCTAGCATGGGCAATTCTTACTTTAACGTCATTTTTTAACGCTTCATTTAAATAAATGAACCCAGTACTTGTTTGATGTCCATGAATGATGTCATACTCTGGGTGTTTTTTAAAAAAGGATCTCCATGCTTTTTTATATTTAAAATAATTTTTTCCTGTAAAACGCGGAAAATTGAATATTTTACCACCTAAAGACCTTACTTCATCGGAGAAAAAACATTCATCTTTAGTATGAATAGCAAAATCAAATTGAATTTTTGACCTATCAATCGAACGATAAATATCCATTGTTCTACTTTCAGCGCCACCAGAATCAAGTCTACCAAATACATGAAGGACGCGTTTAACTGGTTCTTTCAAAAAAGTCACCTACCGATTAATTTCTTGTAAATATGCATTTACAACAATTCGTCTATCAAATTCTTTTTCTACTTTCTTTCTACTTTTCAATCCCATTTCAATTTTAGTATTATGATCTAAATAAATAAATGCTTCTACTTTCTTGATCAAGTCATTAGCATTTTGTTGCTCAACTAAATATCCATTTTCTTCATTATCAACAATTTCACGACATCCACTGCGATTAGTTGTAATAATAGGTCTACCACAAGCAGCACTTTCTAGTAATACATTGGACATACCTTCTGGATAATACGTGGGGTGTATTGTACAATGAGAGAACTTATGAAATTCTCTTACGTCATCTTGCCTTCCATGATATATTACTAACCCTTCTTCTTCCATTTTTCTCAATTTCTCTAAGTAGTTTTCTTCACAATTACCAATAATATGAAATTCTGTATTTGGATAATTAGTTTTTATATATTGAGCGGCTTTTAAATATTGGTCAATCCCTTTTTCTTTCATCACTCTTCCAATAAATATAAACCTCAATATATCTCCCTCTGGATATTCCATAAGGTAAAATCGTTGTAGATTTACACCTGACCCAGGAATCAACCTATTATTATTGACTGCAACTTTTTTACTAATTAAAAACTCCTGGTTTTCTTTATTTTGAAAAAAGACACATTGGGCTTTTTTCAATGATATTCTATATAAAAATAAAGAAATAGTTTGTAGTAGACCTTTTTTCTCTACAGCGGTACCTAATCCAGTTATATTAGCTATTTGTGGAACATTTAAAAGCCTACAAACTACCCCACCATATACATTAGGTTTAATAGTATATGTTAATACAACACGTGGTTTATTAGATTTTACAATTTTTTTATAATTTAATAATAGTTTTAAATCATTAAGTGGGTTTAGTCCTCTTCTATCAACATTTGTTTCAATATATTTACACCCGATACTTTTAAAATAAGACACCTTATCTCCTTGAGGAGATGAAATAATCACTTCATATCTTTCTTCAATTAACTTTTGCATTAATTCCTTGCGGAAGCTATAAAGTCCATCAATGGAATTTGTTAAGATAAGAACTTTTTTCATCAAAACGTCTCCTAAATTACTCAATAACATACGGTAGTTTTAAAGTTTATTTTATATTAATAACTAATCATTTTGTCTATATTTATTATTAAATAATATTTTTAACTTTTTTAGCTGGAACACCTATATACATACTGTTTTCAATTGTATTTTTAGTCAAAACACACCCTGCACCTAATGTAACATTTTTTTCTATTATTAGCCCTTGTAAAATTGTAGAACCAGTACCTATAGTTGAATTATATTTTATAGTTACGTTACCTGAGATTTTACTGCCAGGCATTACAGTAATATAGTCTTCGATAATACCATCATGCCCTATAGTAGTTCCTATATTTATATGACAGTGGTTACCTAATTTAAAGTTTGGATTAATAATAGTTCCTGCACATATGATATTCCCTACTCCTATATTGGTATATTTACTGACTATTGAGGAAGGATGAATTAAATTGACCCAATTAATATCCTTTATTTTTTTTGTGATTTCCCTTCTGACATTACCATTAGCTATAGCAATAGCTCCATATACCTTACATTTTTTTGATTGACGTTTTAAATAATCTGTAGTTCCAATTATTTTATAACCAAGTACTTCTTGTCCAATGAGTCTCTCATCATCGTCAATTAACCCTACTAATTCATATCTTTCGTATTCCTTATTTATGTTTTCAACTATTTCGATTACTTGCTTACTAAAACCACCACTACCAATTATGAAGAGTTGTTTCATTCTATCTTTCCTTTATTGTAATTTATTTTTTTAACTACTTTTGCTTCCGCGAAATTTATTATCCTGTGCTTTATTTTCGAAATTTACTCCTTCTCTCACAAAAACTTTTTTTATGGTTTGAAAGATAATTTTAATATCATACAAAAAACTAATATTATCTACATAGTGCACATCAAGATCAAATTTTTCATCCCAGCTAATGGCATTTCTTCCACTAACTTGCGCTAGTCCAGATAACCCTGGTCTTACTTCATGTCGTCTTTTTTGAAAGTTGTTATATAAAGGTAAATAATCGACTAATAATGGTCTCGGACCAATGATTGACATATCGCCTTTTAAAATATTCACTAGTTCTGGCAATTCGTCTAAAGAAGTTGAACGTAGTAAACGTCCAAATTTATTTAACCTTATATGATCAGGTAATAGTTCCCCATTTTCATCTCGTTCATCTGTCATTGTCCTAAATTTATATAATGTAAAAACCTTTTCATACATTCCTGGTCTATCTTGCTTAAATATAATAGGTGAACCTAGTTTTATCCTTACTAATAATCCAACTAATATTATTGCAGGGCTTAAAGAGATTAGGGCAATTAAAGATAAAATAAAATCCATCGGTCTCTTTATAAATTTCCTATAAAAACTATACTTAGAGCGTCCCATAACTTTTACCACAGCTCCTTTACAACCTTTGCAACTTTTTCTAAATCTTTTTCGACCATTTTCGTATCAGATGGTAAACAAAGTCCATTCTCGAATAACTTTTCTGATACATCTGTTCCTACATAATCATAGTGATTAAAGTATGGCTGCAAATGCATTGGTTTCCATACAGGCCTTGATTCAATATTTTCTGCTTCTAAAGCTTCAATTAAATCAAAAGGTCTAGCGGGACCATTTAATGTAACAACACTTAACCAATAATTAGGGTTATCCCATACATTAGAAGGCATAAAATTCACTCCCGGTAGTGAACTTAGTTCTTTTTTATAATATTCATATATATTCTTTTTCTTTTGAACTCTTTGATCAAGAACCTTTAATTGCCCTCTTCCTATCCCTGCAACAACATTACTCATCCTATAATTATACCCCAATTCACTATGTTGATAATGTCTTGCTACATCCCTAGACTGAGTTGCCCAAAATCTAACCTTAGCCACTTTTTTTTCATTATTTGAAACGAGCATTCCACCGCCAGAAGTAGTAATAATTTTATTTCCATTAAAAGAGAAGATTCCATAGTCTCCAAATGTCCCAGTATGTTTTCCTTTATAGTATGTACCGAGAGATTCAGCGGCATCTTCAATTAAAATTACATTATTTTTCTGACATAGTTCTATGATTTTATCCATATCCGCAGACAACCCATATAAATGTACAACAATAACAGCTTTTACTTGAGGATATTTACGAAATGCTTCTTCTAAAGCTTTAGGACACATATTCCAAGTTTCATAGTTACTATCTATAAAGACAGGTGTGGCATTTTGATAAATAATCGGATTAGCCGTAGCAGAAAAGGTAAGAGTTGGACAGAAAACTACATCTCCTTCGCCTACACCCGCTGCTCTTAATGCTAAATGAATTGCTGCAGTTCCTGAAGACAGTGCAGCCGCAGACTTAGAACCAACCAAATCTGCCAGTTCATTTTCAAATTCGTTCACATTTTCACCAAGCGGAGCAATCCAATTAGTTTCAAAAGCTTCTTTCACGAATTTCATTTCATAGCCTTCATCACTCATATGTGGTGATGAAAGGTATATTCTATCTCCCATTCTTAGACAACCTTCCCATGTAATCATTATTTCTATTATACTTACTTCACAACACTCAATTGCTTTAATCGCTCTACTTTAAAATGAGCAATATTTAACGTTTGTTCACGTAAAGTCACTACATTTGAGTCTTCGAATTCATTAATTAAGTCATAAATCACTTCAACGTTTACCGGAGGGGTTTTCCCACGGTAAATTTGTGGATATATTTGTTCTTTATGGACTTCGTTTTCTCCGAGGAGCTCTTCAAATAGCTTTTCACCAGGACGCATCCCCGTGAACTGGATGTCAATTTCTCCCTCATTAAAACCAGATAAACGAATGAGATTTTTCGCTAAATCAACAATTTTGACCGGTTCGCCCATGTCGAGAACGAAGATTTCTCCACCATCTGCGATTACTCCTGCTTGAAGCACGAGTCTTGACGCTTCAGGAATGGTCATAAAGTAACGCGTCATCTCTGGATGTGTTACGGTGACAGGACCGCCAGCTTCTATTTGTTTTTTAAATAACGGAATGACACTGCCGCGACTGCCAAGCACATTCCCGAACCGGACAGCAACAAACTTCGTTTCACTAATCGTGTCCATATGCTGGATGACCATTTCCGCAATCCGCTTCGTCGCCCCCATCACACTTGTCGGATTGACCGCTTTATCTGTGGAAATCATCACAAAGGATGCCACTCCTGCTTTATCTGCAGCTTCTGCCACATTCTTCGTACCGATCACATTATTTTTCACAGCTTCGTGTGGATTTTTCTCCATTAATGGCACATGCTTATGAGCAGCAGCGTGATAGACGACATCAGGATAGTACGTTCTCATCACTTCATTCATTCGTCCTTTATCTTGAACATCGGCAATTTCTGTTTCAATCTCAATGTCTGTATAGGTCGTTTTCAGTTCCATTTCAATACTGTAAATACTATTCTCCCCATGACCAAGAAGGACGATTTTGGCTGGTTTAAACTGACAAACTTGACGACAAACTTCTGAACCGATCGAGCCTCCTGCACCAGTGACAAGGACCGTCTTATTTGTGATTTTATTGCCAATACTTTCGCTATCTAATTGAACAGGTTCACGTCCTAATAAATCTTCGACCTGAACGTCACGAATTTCCTGAACCGATACTTTACCGGACATAATGTCTTCAACTGATGGCATAATTTGCGTTCGCGCCTTCGTTTCTGCGCAAATCGAAAAAATTTCATTAATTTCCGTTTTCGTTAAAGATGGAATCGCAATAAGGATATGGTCAATGTTGTTTTCTTCCACAATCCTCGCCGTCTCTTTTACATTGTCGAGGACGGGTAAGCCCATAATTTCAAGATTATGTTTTGTCTCATCATCATCAACAAATGCCACTGGATGTAATTCTGTCGTTTCACTGTTCATTAACTGCCGAGCAACCATACTTCCACCCGCACCGGCACCGATAATAAGTGTTCGCTTTTTATTTTTCCCCTTATTCAGCATCGTGTCACGGTAAAGCCTCCAAGAAAATCTCGATGCACCAATGAGCAGAATATGTAGCATCCACGTAATGAGTAATGTCCGTATAAAAAAGCCTTGGAATGCAACGAGTAAAATAGCCGCTACCGTTAAGATCGAAAATGTCACTGCTTTGAATATTGCTGTCAACTCTTGAATACTCGCATACTGCCATACGCGCTGATAAAGTTTGTACCGATGTGCAAATACATGGTGGCAAGCAAATAATGCAAGTGAACTGACGATAACCGCTATCGGAACCATTTCCGATTCAGGACTTAACAGCCAGTATCCTACGTATATGGAGAAAAATACGATAACCGAATCGACAAAAACGAGTAAGCTTAACCTTGTTTTATACCCCATTCAAAGTCCTCCTTTCATGAGTTAAAAGAATCTTCTCCGTTCCATTAAAGAACGCTCATCAATAGGTTAGAGACTGTTTGTTATATTAGCCCATTGGTGAACGCTCTTGTAGTCCATTTAGCACGATCCAAAAGAAGGAAGTTTTCGAAATCTAATAGTTTTCTAACAAACGACGAATGAATGTCGAAATTCTGATCAACTTTTGTCGACAAACAAAGATTTTTACATTCATTCGACAAAACCTTTTTAGAAATATTCGTTTTAAAAGCTATTTTTAGAAAATTTATTGTACAACTTCTTATAAGTCATGGTATACTTTTGTCGAAAAGTTGCATTTCGTTTTTCTTAGATGATTTATTCGTTACATCATTTCTAGATGAATTTACATATGTAAGATAGGCATTAAACCTAACCTCACACCGTACCAGTGGCGACGTGCGCCTAAGGACTGCTTGTGCACTCCCACAGCACGGCCGAGTATCTCCAGTTGATAAAGGTAAGGAGACATCACCTTTTTTTAAGAACTTCAGTCGTAAATATATACAGGTAAATCATCCTGTAGAACAATGAGTGAAACCTCGTAAGTGAAAGACTCTCTTACAAGGTTCAATTTGTGTATGTATTAACAATCTATACAATGCACGTCCCAATGAGAAATGAGAAACGTGCATCTTTCGTTAAAATAAGCCAAAAAACTTCTTCTCTTTTATTCTTTCGGGTGGTTCAATCATCACATGGGTGTTCTCGACAACAATTTCTGCGTTTTCACGAAAAAAATAAACCATGTTTTCACCGAATTCCTGCTGGACCTCATCATAGGCTAATTGTAGGTGAAAATTGCGGTTCGTCGTATTATGTGCGTCTGATGCAATGACATGTGTAAGGTTTGCTTCAATCATATCAAGCGAAAACTTTTTAATTTTCTTTCCGAATGTTCCTGCTATGCTTCCTGCTGTCACCTGAGTTAAACTCCCGTTTTTTACGAATTGATACAACATGTCCGGTTTTTTCATAAATACTTGGTTTCGTTCCGGATGGACAATGACCGGTGTTAACCCTTTTAACTGAATATCGTAGAGCATTTGCATTGCATATCTCGGTACTTGCGCGGACGGAAATTCAACGAGAACATATTTACTATCTGCGACTGTTTGGATTTTGCCAAGATCATAGTCCTCTAGTAATTCCCCATACATGCGGCATTCTTGACCAGGAAGAATGTTGACGTTGATTCCTTCCTCTTTCAATCTAGCATTTAGTTCATTCACTTTTTCTTGAATCAGTTGTTTTTCGTTAATAAATACGCCATTTTGATGATGAGGAGTGGCAACGATCGTCGTCACCCCTTCTTGTTCAGCTACTTTCGCCATCGCAAGAGCATATATAATATCTTTCGCCCCATCATCAACACCGGGCAATATATGACAGTGGAGGTCAATCATCGATTGAACCCCTTTCTATTGAAATTTAGTAGAAATCCACTTCAAGATAATGACTATTATACCAGCTTTATAGGTATTTTCTATAAAAATTTTGTAAATTTTTAGTTTTCACCATAGTAATAATAATATTGTGAATCTTTTAACTTTCGATCATTTAATACTGCACCTAAAATGTTCGCCTCAACCTTTTCCAACGCTTCAACCGCTTTTTTCGCATCCTCTTCTTCTGTTTTTCCGCTTCTAACAACGAGGATAACACCGTCACAATAGCGAGAAATAATTTGCGGATCGGTAACTATAGTCACTGGCGGTGCGTCAAACAAAATGTAATCATAATGTTTTTCCAACTCTTTAATGAATGCATTCATCGCTTTTGTTCCGAGTAATTCACTCGGGTTTGGTGGAACAGGGCCAGACGTTAATACGTCAAGGTTGTCAATCGATGTTTCATAAACGGCATCATAAAACTCCGTTTGTTTCGCGAGGACGGTCGTCAACCCTACTTGGTTCGGAAGTTGAAACGTAAAGTGAACAGTCGGCTTTCGTAAATCGGCATCAATAATGAGTACTTTCTTCCCTTGCTGTGCTAAGACGACGGCTAAGTTCGAGATCGTCGTTGACTTTCCTTCACCTGGTGTCGAAGATGTCACCATCATCGTTTGAATCTTTCTGTCAATCGATGCAAATTGAATATTCGTTCGTAACGTACGGAATTGTTCAGTTATCGGTGATTTTTTATCAAAATGCGCGACTAAATTTCGCTGTTTGTCTGATATTTCACTTTTTCGATTACGCGCCAAAATTCTCACGTCCTGTTCTTGTTCGTGTCGTATGCTTTAACTGTCCAGTCTTCACTTTCGTTTCATCAATTGTTGAGATTGATGTTAACACTGGAATCCCTAGCTTATTTTCGATATCGTCTTCGGTTTTTACCGTGTTATCTAAAAATTCGAGTAAAAATGCGAGACCAACGCCAGCCATTAATCCTACGACGAGTGCAATTGCCATGTTCAATGTCGGGTTCGGACTTACTGGACTTGGATCTTCAGCTAATTCGGCTTCTGATAAAATCGAGACGTTATCAACATTCATAATGTCGACGATGTCGCGCTGGAAAATAAGTGCAATCGTATTCGCGATCTCGACTGCCATTGCCGGATCTATATCCTCTACGGTAATATTCACTACTTGCGAATCCCCTTGACTGTTTACATTAATTTGGTCCTTTAACGAATTAATCGAACGTTCTAAGCCTAGCTCTTCTGTCACAGGTTCTAATATTCTAGGAGAAGTAATAATGACGTTGTATGTATTTATAAGGTCCATGTTCGTTCTAAGGTCCCCAGATGTATACATTTGTCCTTCTTCTTTTGATTGGTTCACGAGTAGCTGTGTCGAATTTTGATATGATGGTGTCAGTACGAAGTAAGAGATGATAGCACTTGCTGCAACTGCAACCGCGGTAATCGCGATGATCATTCCGATTCTTTTTTTCAACGTTTCATATATTTCTTTTAAACTAATAGTTTCTTCCATGTTCTCCTCCTGCTAGCTGACCTTTATTCTTGCTTTATGCTACCGCAAATTGCGCATAATGTAAATATTTTGATGAAAAATACTAGAAAAAGCATGGATTTGTAGATTGATAAATTGTTGAAATGTTATATACTATATGTTAAAGAAATTCCACATTTTTGTAATTGGATTTTTTACTGAAACGTTTTGCTTGGTTAAACCGTCTTAAATGTTATGGACGATTATATTCTACTAAAGGGGAAAAGTGAAAGATGAAAAAAGCACTTATTATTATTGGTTCGATCGTTGGATTATTGTTTTTATCGGTCGCTGGATATGGATTTTACCTATATAAATCGGTGGAAAATACGGTAGACGACCGTATGCATGTGACGATTGACCGAGAAAAATCTGCAAAACGCGATGTTGAAGTGGATATGGAAAACCAAGACCCGCTCGCCTTTTTATTACTCGGTGTCGATACACGTGAAGCGGACAGCGGTCGTTCAGACACGATGATGGTGATTACAGCAAACCCAGAAGATAACTCCATGAAAATGGTGAGCATTCCACGTGATACACGAACCGAAATTGTCGGACGCGGCACTACGGAAAAAATTAACCACGCTTATGCACACGGTGGACCGGAAATGGCGATGGATACAGTTGAAAATTATTTAGACATTCCGATTGACTATTTTATGACGGTTAATATGGAAGGCTTTAAAGATATCGTTGACGCGCTCGGCGGTGTCACCGTTGATAACGACTTTGCTTTTAACCAAAGTGGACATAGCTTTGATGCTGGTGAATTGTTTTTGAATGGTGATGAAGCATTAGCGTATGCTCGAATGAGAAAAGCAGACTCTCGCGGTGATTTAGGACGTAACGACCGTCAGCGCCAAATCATTAACTCGATTATCGAAGAAGGCGCCCAATTCTCTTCGGTAACGAAAGCACAGTCTCTTTTAGATGCGATGGGGAATAACATTGCGACAAACTTAAACTTCGACCAAATGATGAAAATCCAAAGTAACTACCGCAGTGTGCGCCACAACATGACGACACTTGAAATCGACGGCTACGGAGAGCGAATCGATAACATATGGTACTACATCGTGCCAGAGGAAGAGCGCTTACGTGTATCTGGTGAACTTCAAGCTCATTTAGGCCTCGATGGCGCCGTAACAGTTAAATCAGACGAAGAAGACGAAGCATAATTTTTTATAACTTCGGCAAGGGACTCCCCGAGTGATCGGTTCGTCCCTTTTTCGTTTATCGATAGTCACTTTTGATTTTTACATGAGTTTTGGGGTTGTTTGTGGCTTTTTCGATTTTTCGTGCGCTTATGATTTGCCACGGCTTTTTCGGTTTTTCGTGGCGTTTATGATTTGATCGTGTCGCTCATGACTTGCGCCACGTTCTCTTCTGCTCGCTTTTCTAAATCGGTTCGCTTCCAGAAAACAAGTCTTTCGGCCGCTTCCAGTTTGTTGAATTACCTGATTCGGCAAGTACTTTTAGAGCGTTCGCTCGTGATGCAATGAACTCTCTTATCTGTTTTTCTAAAAACAGCTTGTTCGCAATGATCCCGATCGGTCCGAATGGCGCACGATATTCGAACGTGCAAATCATCATCGTCCCATCCGAAATTTCGATAAACTCGCGAATATGTGTAAATGAATGGAAAAGTGCACCATTCACCATCATACTGACAATTTTGAACGGTTCGTCCAAGTATGTTACTTCTGCAGAAACTCTCTGATTGAACCCAAATTTCTCTGTTTCCCAAATCATTAGGTCGCCTTCCTCAAGCAATTCTTTCTTTTTATTCCCAGCTGCCTTACTGATCGTCTTCGTTGTCGTTCTCGTCGGGTCTTTAGCCTTTCTCGCAAGGTTAAAGCACACGTCTGCAGCTGCCTCAATATGCTGTTTATGTTTAATTACAGGCATCGCCTTAGCTCCTTCACTTCCATTTATTACATTATTATTTACCAAAGACTCCCTTTTTATATCCATTTGTTTGTTATTATGGTGGTTTTGGATGATGTGACCCGTAATTTGAAGGAAGGGTTTCGATTATAGAGGTTATTTCTTGGAAGTTCGGAGCTTATTCTTAGCTGTTTGACGCAAGTTTTTTACTGGGGTGCGCAACTTCTCTACGGGTAGGCGCAACTTCCCCTCGGTTTCACGCAACTTCTCTACGGGTAGGCGCAAGTTCTATGCGGTTGGACGCAACTTCTCTACTGGGGCGCGCAACTTCCCCTCAGTTTCACGCAACTTCTCTACAGTTTGACGCAACAACTCTTCGTTTGGGCGCAACAATACTGTGCTCCACATTCTAAGAGCTCTCTACATAAGGATTGAAAATTATTGAATGTTAATTTAACAATAATGGTCTTAAGTCATATTTCAGCTTTTTAGCGCTGCCTATTTGGGGTAAATTAAGTTTTTTTAGTTGGTATAAGGAAGTTCTTATGGGTATTTGTAAGAAGCGGCTATATTCTTTCGTCGTAATTGTGGGTGATATAAGCAAAGCATAGTCTATTAATGCTTCAATGTGGGCTTGATGGTCGACCTTGTTACAATGCGGGCAGATCCAAGATGCCCTTTTTTTCAACATTGGGATAAGTTGGCAGTTTAAACATCGAGTCCCACACGTAATGTCGGATACCGCATATGAATGATTTTCATAAGTCGGGGTCCAGGGCTCACTCGATTGTTGAATCGTATCAGACACAGAATCGAACCTCTTGCTTGATAACCTTTCATTTGCATAGTAGTTATCTAGCATACAAATTTTATCAAATATATTTTTACCTCTGATCACAATGTCTTCTACCTTTTTATCTATTGAATCACTTTCGATTATGCACTTTCCGTTCGTTAAAACAACAAAGCCTATGATAGGTATATTCCTCTCGAGATTTTTAACTCTAAAAAAATTACTCAGCTGAAATTTATGAAACTGTACTTGTTCAATTGGACAGGGGTAGCAAAGTGTATCCTCACCAACCGTTTGCAGCAGTTGTTTATAATGTGGTTGAAATTTTAATCGACCTTTCATATTCTTTGATTCTAATATAAGCGCATAATTCGGTGATAAAATAAGCATGTCCATTTGAAAAATAAGGCCGTTTAGTTTCATTCGGAGGTCATAAAAGATGTGATGATTCTTCGAGGATTTAAACGAGCCAAGGTGATAATCTAATGATTTTTCCCCCTTGTATCCAGCTGTTCTAGCCGAAATTTGGTCGTCTATGTCTTGAAGAAGTTTGTGTCTTTTAGGGAGTCTAATTTTCATGGCTTCTAATTGGCGGAGTTGAAGAGGAGGTTTGAGAGGTTTAATAATCAAAAAAGTCACTTCCTTTATTCATTTTTGGAGAAACATGGAAAGTCTATCTATATTATTTTAATGAAAACTTTCAGATTTGTGAAGTATCATTTCGTATTTTAATGTGCCGCTCTTTCTCTATTGGTTTGACGCAAGTTCTTTGTGACTAGGCGCAACAACTCTTCGTTTGGACGCAACTTCTCCTTGTTTAGGCGCAACAACTCTTGGATTGGACGCAACTTCTCCTCGCTTTCACGCAACTCCCCTGTGATTCGGCCAACTTCTACTCGGTTTGACGCAACTTCTAGTTTCAACCCAACACAGTTTGTTCTTTATTGAAGAATCTTGCTGATTTTCCAATTAATTAGCTCTATCATTTCATTTTTTCATCATATTATTACAAAGATTACAGCATGGTTAATATATTTTGACATATTCCGAAAGCGGATTGTCGTTGTCCTATCAATTATATATACTGATTTTTGTAACAACTTAGAGAATGATAAGGGGAGAGGACAAAGAATGAAAAAGATTGTATTAAGTGTCACATTAGCTGGTAGCTTACTCGTGCTTCCTAGCATTTCAGAGGCTGCTTTAGGTGACCAAACTTTACGTGAAGGAATGCGCCACAACGATGTCGTCGAATTACAAGAGGCATTAAGAGACAAAGGCTATTTCACCTTCCACACGTCAACAGGCTATTTTGGTGAAATTACTCGTGCAGCTGTCCGTGACTTTCAACAATCGAAAGGAATAAAAGTTGACGGTATCGCTGGTCCACAAACGTTTGGTGCACTCGGAGTTAGTGGCTCAAGCTCATCTAGCTCAAGCAGTACGCTTACATACGAGCAAACATTAAGAAGCGGTATGAGCGGCAGTCATGTGAAAGCTTTACAAGATGCGTTAAGAGATAGAGGGTTTAGCGCCGGTTCTTCTGGAATCTATGGACCGAAAACGATCGAGGGCGTCCGCGACTTCCAACGTTCAGCTGGAATTACTGTTGACGGTATCGCTGGTCCACAAACATATAAAGCATTAAACAACGGATCTAGCAGCAGCTCTTCCAATGCGAGCTCTTCTAGCAGTGGAAGCAGTACGTCTAACAGTCTAGCATCTGATTTAGAATCTACAGCTAAAAGTTTACTAGGATCTCCATACTCTTGGGGCGGAACATCACCATCTGGTTTTGATTGCAGTGGATTCCTAGGTTATGTATTCAGTCAGCACGGAATCGAACTACCTAGAACTGTTGCACAAATTCACAGTGCAAGCACGAGCGTTTCAGCAGCACAAAAAGGTGATCTCGTCTTCTTTGAAACGTACACGTCTGGTCCGTCACACGCTGGAATCTACCTTGGTAACGGTGATTTTATTCATGCTGGCACATCTACAGGGGTTACGATTTCAAACGTGAACAACTCATACTGGAGCCAACGCTACTTAGGCGCTGGACGAGTGAATGAATAGCTATAAAATTTTAAAATAGCATACAATCTATGATATAAAATATGAGTAGTACGACGATACACCATAGCTGTTTTACTTATAAAACTACACCATTGACCGTCGTATTTAACAATCGATTTATCGAAGCATTTAACTATCCTTATTTCCCCATTAACATACACATACGATCGATTGTACGACAGTCACAAAGTGGCCGGGAAAAACAGTATCAAATTAAGTGAAAAACGGTGCCAATTATCGCTTTTCGATAGTTGGCACTGTTTCGTTGAACAAAAATAGGTTCCATGAGACTGTCGAGCTGTGTACTTCGTACTTTAGATGACTAAAGGGACTTATGAAACAGCTGCCTATATAAGCATGAAGTGTAATAACTGTCTATCCGAGTCATCATCTTGATCGTTTGCAACTGGTAGGATAAGCCCAAGTCGATTATTGCGCTAACCAAGGGGAAGCTCGTCCTGGCTTTATGAGGAGTCTCCGCCATTTTCCGGTTTTTCTTATTGGGAAACGTGTTTGGTAATATTAAAGGCAATCACAGTGCCTACTTCTACCTTACTTTTAATTTGTAATCCTGTGCCAAAGCTTTCGATTAGTCTTCTATCTGTATTTTTGAGCCCTACCCCTGTAGAAGAATTAACTGTATCCATGCGTTTAATCGAGCGAATGACGTCTTTGCTCATTCCAACTCCATCATCTTTAATGATGACCCGTAAATAACCATTTTTCTTTAATGCTTTAATTTCAATTGTTCCACCAGAAACCTGTTTCATAACCCCGTGTTTTATTGCATTTTCAACAATTGGTTGAATTGTCAGCGTAGGTAGATAATATCCTTTTACATCTTCTACATTCCAATGAACTTTTAATCTGTCGCCAAACCTTACTTTCTCTATATACAGATAGGATTCTACGAGGGACATTTCCTCTTCAAAAGCTGTCCATCTATTAAAGGAATTAGAGTCAAATTTACTCCGTAGAAATTCACTAAATTCCTCTACCAACCTTCTCATTTTTACAACGTCTACAATGCTTAGTTGAACGATGGCATTTAAAGTATTAAAAATAAAATGTGGTTGTATTTGTGCTTGTAACCATTTTGCTTCCATTGCGGATTTCAATTCCTGTCTCATCTGATAAGATATAGCAAGTCCTAATCCTAAAGGCCATCCAATATAAAAAGGGATAGTAGATAGAACTAAAAATACCTGGAATGAATGTTGTGTCGGTCCAATTAGCTGATCCTCGATTTGACCGCTAAATGCTAAATACCATCTATAAGAAAAAACTGGGATGATCATAACGATTGAAACAGCTGTATATAAATGCACCCAAAATTGAACTATATTTGTTTTATAAAGCAAAGCAACTATCGTAATCACAGCAAGTAATACAACAATAAAATCATGGTAAAGATATCTTGTAGTAGGATTTGTTTGATTTATATACGACATGATAACGGATAACGGATAACAGAATTAACGCTATTATTAATTTTTCTCTTTTTTTATTATTACCTAAATCACGAAATCTAAGGATTCCTTCCATTAATAGAGTTGCACCGATCAATGTACAGCAATTGTTTATGAACGTGATCAAACTACCATCTAAAAAATGTATACTAATAAAGCTCACAAACCAACTAACAGACGAACAAGCCCAGAAAGCTGGCCCTTCTATCATAGGGTTGATTCTCCATAAAACAATCATTAATATTAATCCCATAAAATTAATGATCCCAACAACTAGCAAAAGTGTTGATAGATCAAGTCCCATATAAGCCTCCGACTATTCTGAAGATTATCGTTGCTTCATTATATAAATAATATGTATGTAAAACAAGGAGACAAAGGAATAGCAACGGCAATTTTAGATCGCCTTCTCCATCACTCTGAAGTTGTCTGCGACGAGTAACCGCAGGAGCAACGAGCGGTTCTTCGCTGAGTTCTCTACGAGCTGCTTCGACGCAATCTCTTCCTCGATTACTCTTGCAGAGGAAGAAGCACGGAGTCTGCGACGAGTAATCGCAGGAGCACTGTTTTTATGCGACGAGTAATCGCAGGAGCAAGCACTGGAAGGCTGGCAAGAAGAAGTCTGATCTTAGACTTCAATTGACAGGGTGAAGTGACCTCGAGCGAAAGAAATAGCTGAGCTAGACGTAATAATTATTTTCGAGAACCTATCCACAAGATCTAAATCCATAGTTTCCTAGACGACAAAAAAACTGCCAGCAAGAGTTTGTGTCCCATGCTGACAGTTTTTAAAACCTAACTTAGTCTCGATTTTTAGTCGAAAATCTGTCATCTCGTTTATCCATGTATAGAGAAATGACTAGGGATATATGAATATTTCGATTTATTTAGTAATATTAAAGGCAACGACAGTACCTACTCCGACTTTACTTTTAATGTTTAAACCTGTTCCAAAATCTTTGATTAGTCTTCTATTCGTATTCACTAATCCTACCCCATTAAACTCACCTGAATCGAAATCTTCGATCGAAAGGATTTCTTTTTCATCCATTCCAATTCCATTATCTTTCACGATTACTCTTACATAATCCTTTTTCTTAAAAACTTTGATTTCAAGTGTTCCACCATTTGCTTGTTTCAATATCCCATGTTTAATTGCATTTTCAACTATGGGTTGAATCGTCAGTGTCGGCAAATAAAACTCTTCTACATCATCTAGCTCCCAGCGAACATTTAATTTTTCGCCAAACCTTACTTTTTCAATATATAAATATGACTTTACAATAGAAAGCTCCTCTTTAACAGATACCGATTTAT
The DNA here is from genome assembly GCF_002335745.1 of Evansella halocellulosilytica. Classification (GTDB taxonomy): domain Bacteria; phylum Bacillota; class Bacilli; order Bacillales; family Salisediminibacteriaceae; genus Bacillus_CA; species Bacillus_CA halocellulosilytica. The sequence goes on from NZ_NIST01000001.1 coordinate 232,463, forward strand.
TAAATGAATGAAAATCAAATCTACTCCGTAAAAACTCACTAAACTCCTCTACTAATTTGCGCATTTTGTTAATATCAATGGTGCTGAGTGCATTTATCGAATTTAGTGTATTGAAAATAAAGTGTGGTTGTATTTGAGCTTGTAACCATTTTGCTTCCAGTGTAGCCATCAGTTGCTGTCTCAATCTATATGAAACAGCTAGAACTAAGCCAAAAGACCATCCAATGATATGCGGAATAACGGACAGGAACAAAAATGCTTGAAATTCATGCTGTGTGGAACCAATTAACTTATCCTCAATTTGACCACTGAAAGCCAAATACCATCGATAAGAAAAAACCGGTATGATAATAAGAAATGAAATAGCTCCATATATATGAACAAAAAACTGGGCTTTATTCGTTTTATAAAGCAATGCAATCATCGAAATGATACAAACCGATACGACAATAATATCATGATATAGATACCTTGCGGTTGGATACGATTGATTGATATAGGACATGACAATCGATACGATGATTATCAATACCATTCCTTTTAACCTTCGACTCTCATTCCCAACATTTCGAAACCTAAGAATGCCTTCCATTAAAAATATCGCACCAATCAACGTGCCGCAATTATTCAAAAATATGCCCAAACTTCCGTCTAAGAGATGCATGGTAATAAAGCCAGTAAATGAAATAGCAGCTGATAAAGCCCATAGAGCAGGACCTTTTACAGAGGGGTTATTTCTCCAAAGCATCAACATTAAGATAAATACCATAAAATTCACAACACCCACAACTAAGTCAAGTGTTGCTAGATCAAGTCTCATATAAGCCTCCGAATATTTAAAACATTGTATTTTTATATAAATAATTCCAAAACAACTACAAAAGATAGATACATTAAGATTTTGCAACTGAGGTCTGTCAATTAAAGGATACTTATAGTAAAAAACGCTGATGCCACAGAAAAAATCCCCCAATAAGGATACCTAAACCTTACTGGGGTGATATCAAATGTCAAACCATGATGTGATGTTTTTTAAAGGTTTATATTTCTCTTCTTCTTCGATAAGCCACTATCATTGTCCCGCCAATGATGAGTAGTCCGACACCTAGTAATAATAGGTTAAATGTGTTCGTTGCTGTTTTCGGCAATCGGCTTTCTCCTTGTGACTTCGTTCCTTCTCCAGTTTTGTCGTGATCATTTTCAGGTTGTTGCGGATCTTCTTTCGAACCAGAACCGGAATCTAAATGGTCAGGTGTTTTCTCATTCGTTACAACAACCTGTGTAAAATCTGTTTGCCCTTTTTCAATAACAAATGAAATCGGAGTAACATCCAGCTTGTAGCCTGCTGGTGCCTTCGTCTCGACAAATTCGTATTCACCTGGTTTTAAATCTCCAATAACGATTTTTCCGTCGTTACCTGTTTTTAGTCCCTCCTTGATTTGATTCCCTTCCCTATCAAAGAGGTTAAACTGAGCACCCGCTAGTACAAGTGATTCATCATGTTTTGCAACTTTTGTAAGTTCAACCTCACCACGTATTAACTTATTGGTAATCGTGATCTTTTTATCTTCCATTTGCCCGATATCAATCGTAAATGCTATCGGCTCATGTGACTCATAGCCAAATAGTGGTTTCGTTTCAACGAGTACATATTGACCTGGACGAAGATCATCGATGATGAGTGTTCCAGTCTGGTCGGTTTTCAATTCAGTCTGAAGGGTATTTCCTTCTGCATCTTGCAGTTCAAACTCTACCCCTTCGAGTTGTAAATTCACATCATCGGCATCTACTTTCGTTAGTTCAATGCCACCTTTTACAATCTCGTTATCTGTTGTTATGTGAAGGGTATCTGTCTGCCCTAATTCGATCGTGAAGCTGATCGGTTCATTAGAAAGAATATATCCTTCTGTTGCTTGTGTTTCAATGAATTGATACGTACCTGGTTTTAAGTCATTGACGAAAATTTTTCCTTCTTCATTTGTTGTTACGTTTTCTCGAATGATTTCGCCATTTTTATGAAGCTCAAAAATGGTACCTTCCAACGGCTCTTTCGTTTCTTGATCTACTTTAAGTAGCTCGACTGAACTTGTTGTCCGGCTGTTTTCTTTTGTTAAATCTAGTGTTTCCTGCTGATTGAAATCAATCTCAAATTCGAGTGGTGTTGTATCTAACTCATGGCCAAACGGCGCCTTTGTTTCAACAAAATAGTACGTTCCTGGCTTCAATTCCACTTGCAGCTGGCCATCTTCGTCTGTTGTTAAGCCTGTTTCTAGCTCATTTCCTTCCGCATCTAGGAGGGTAAACTCTGCTCCTTCTAGCGCTTCGTTTTCTTCACCTACTTTCGTTAATTGAACCGTTCCTAACGTTAATTCGTTGATGATCTCTACTTCTGTGCTTTCTGTTTGACCTAATTCGATTTCAAACGAAACTGGTGTAGCAACTAATTCATATCCCGCTATAGATGACGTTTCAATGAATTGATAGTGACCTGGTTTTAAACCATCTACGATGAGTTTTCCTTCCGCATCGGTTGTCAAGTCTTCTTGAAGCATGTTCCCATCACGGTCCTGCAGTTCAAAGACGATACCTTCTAATACACGTCCATCTTCTCCAACTTTCGTTAATTCGACCGAGCTTGTCGTACGGCTGTTTTCTTTCGTGATTTCTAACGTTTCCTGCTGGTTGAATTCAATTTCAAAATCGATTGGGGTTGCATCTAAATCATGACCAAACGGTGCGTTCGTTTCAATAATCTGATAGTTACCTGGCTTCAATTCTACTTGCAGCTGGCCGTTTTCGTCTGTCGTTAAGCCTGTTTCTAGCTCATTTCCTTCCGCATCTAGAAGGGTGAACTCTGCTCCTTCTAGTGCTTCGTTTTCTTCACCTACTTTCGTTAATTGAACCGTTCCCGGAGTTAACTCGTTGACCATTTGCACTTCTGCGCTTTCTGCTTGACTTAACTCAATTTCAAATGGGATTGGCGTCTGATCTAATTCATACCCCGCTATAGATGCCCTTTCAACGAATTGATAGCTTCCTGGCTTCAAGTTAGCTACGACAAGTTTTCCTTCTTCATCTGTTGTCAAGCTTTCAAGCAATGTGTTTCCTTCTTCATCCTGCAACTCAAAGACGGTACCTTCTAAAACAAGACCATTTTCTCCTGTCTTCGTTAATTCCACAGCTCCTGTTATAAGCTCATTTTCAACATGAACAACAGCTGTTTCCGTTTGATTTAATTCAACCATTACTTCTATTGGTTCTGAATCTAGTACATAATGTTCTGGTGCTTGCTGTTCCACAAAATAATACGTACCTGGTCGGAGGTTATCGATGAAGATTTCACCGTTCTCATCAGTAGTGAAACTTTCTTCACCGTCTACCGTCACATTATGACCGTCTGCATCTAGCAGAGCAAATACAGCACCTTCTAACGGAACGTTTTCATTGTCCTTATCGACTTTCACTAATGTGATTGATCCTAGAACAATCGAATTTTCAACGATCATTTCTCGTCGCTCTGTTTGGTTTTCATCAATCGTGAAGTGAATCAACTCATCAAGAGGTTGATACCCTTCTTGTGGTGTTACTTCTTCAAATGCATACTCACCTGGCTCAAGATCAAAGATCTGGATTAGACCATTTTCATCTGTTTCTATATTTTCATAGCCTTCGACGATATTTCCTTGCTCATCTTGTAGTCTAAAGGTTACACCTGCAAGCGGCTCATTCGTCTCAGAATCGACTTTCATCAGTTCTACATCACGGACGACCTTTTGATTCTCGACTGTTACTTGAGAGAGTTCTTCATCGACTACTACCGTCATCTCTTGATCAATCCCTACCACATAGCCTTCTGGTGCTTCTGTTTCTTTTAAAATATAGTCACCATGTAGTAAATTTTGAAAAACTACCTTCCCATCATCACCGGTTGTATAAGCTCGTAATGCTTGTTCACCCGTTTCATCATAAAGAGTGAACTCAGCTCCCGCTAAAGGTTCGTTATCGTCAGCATCGACTTTCATAACTTCCAAGCTGCCAATTTCACCGTCGATTCCTCCACCAATCCCAGAAAGATCAATTCGATGACTGATAGAATCGTCGGTGTCAAGGTCGCCTGTCTGTTCAGCTTCAAATTTTATATCATTTTCGATATAGCCATCACCCGCGTACATAATGTACGTATCATATTCAAGGACGTAACCACGAGTAATCTCTTCTTCGAGAAGTGTGATCGTAAAGGTTTCGATCCCGTCAGCATCTTCAGTAAATTCGATTTCGTAGTCAATTCCTTCTTCAAGCATTGCTTCAAGGTCTTTCGCAATACTGTTTTCGGTTACCTTTGTCTCATACAGCTTAATTGTATCTTTTAACAACGTGTGATTTTGGCTAGGTGTATCTGAAATCGCCACGTTTGAAACTGTTGACTGTGCGAAATTAATGTCGACCTGCCAATTGGCAACTCGCGGATTTTCGTCGTTTTGTACAACCGATTTCTTCGTATATTCCCCTCCACGATATGGGGAGACGGAGGCGTCTAACACAATATCCTCTTGGTTCTCACTTTTTACAACTGCTGTATTGTCATAAGTCTCAGCAATCAATTGATCCGTAAGATCCGTCGTAAACGTAATTAAATAAGGGGTGTCAATGTTATATAAGTTGACTCTGAAACCTTTTTCGCCGTCGTCATTCGTTAGCTCCTCGAGTTCATAATCACTTTCATCAAGTTCCTCTCCAACTTCAACCCCGTTGTCTCCTCCTGTTAGTTCCATATGGAAGATCCGGACCGATTCAAGGTCAAAATTTTGGTCACCAACAATGTAATCCTCGACAATCGCATTTGTAAGCGTCGTTTTGTTATAGTTTACTCCAATTTCCCAGTCAATTTCTTTCGTAACCGCATTGTATGATCCACCTTTAAATCCATTTGCGATCGTATAAGAATCTGGAGTAAAAGTAGCCGATGCTTCCTTCTCTCTTCTTTCCGTTTCACCTTCAGGGGTCCACTCAACCAATGCGTTATTTCGGTATGACTGTGTCCCTTTTTCTGCCTTATCGAAATCAATAACAGTCGTATATGTGATGATTACTTCCTTCGTGATGGGGTTGTCGAATTCAAGTGTTAGCATATAGGTGTCTGGATCAAAGGTTTGTTCATAGTCTGTACCTTCTTGCCAAACTTGCCCATCATGAGTAACCTGAATACCCTCTGGCGTAAACCCTATCGGCAGCTCATCTGTGAATATGACATCATCCATCGTATATTCGTCACTATTCATTCTGACTGTCCAGCCTGTTGTTTTATCATCATAATGAGCATTGTTATCGTTCGATTTATTTAATACTTGCTGTTGAATGCCTCGGCTGCCTTCTATTATATTATCGTACTCATCCGAAACTGTATTATTGATTGTTACACCATCTTCAACCCGCTCAATGTTTTTCGTTTCATAGACGATACGGTATGCATGCTCGATGTCTTCATTAAACTGGAATTCAAAACCATTTTCCGTTTCTGTAAAATCAAAGTTTTCAAATGATCTTTCTTCGACTACTTCCCCAGTATCTGGGTCGATCTCCACTTCGTAAACCTCGAAACCACCACTGGTAAGCTGCTGGTTTTCGCCAAATACATCTGTCAATGTGGCTAGATTTTGAGGAATTACTTTTTCGTCATAGTTGTATTTGATTTCCCATTCAATCGTTTGTGTACTAGCATCATAGCCGGTTGATGACTTCTCAAGCGGTTTACCTCGGTCAACTGTAACCGTTGCTTCTGCTTCTACAGGTTCCGTGTTTTCTCCATCTAGACTCGCTTCGTTGCTGTATGTCGTCCCCTCATGATCATTGATTGTTGTATCATAAACGACACGGTACGCTGAATCGATCGTTCCTAGCTCAAGAGGGAAGTTTGACCCAAAGCCGTGATTCACTATTTCTTCAGTTTTTTCCTCGTCAATCGTTCCATCGGCATTCATATGAAGCTTATAAACTTTCAATGATCCTTCTTCAAAAGAATGCTCTCCTTCAGTAATCGTATCTGAAAGTGATGCTTCTTCAATCATTTGTAAATCTTTATTGAAATCAACGGTCCACGTAATGGAGGTGGAGTTATATGACTTATCTGGAACACCTCGTTTATCGATCGCTGATGCATCTGGTAAAAACTTAACCGGATACGTTATCGCTTCTTCCCCTGTGATCGGAAATACAATTTCGTTTCCTTCAGCTGGTCCTGAATAATGGGCAGCAAACTCTGACCAAAGCTGAATGTATCCGCTAACGTTCGAATTATTTTCAATATTTTCATTGAATGTGATAACAATTTCATTTTGATTGTTCACGATAAATGTTCCAAACATAGTGCCATCTGGAGCTCTCAGTTCCATTTCCTCCGGATTTGGTAATACTCTGAAAATATCTGGAACCTCAATCGTATACGTAGAGCCATCGCTATACCCGTGATTGTTCGGAAGTTCAAATTCGTATTGAATCGTTACTTTAAATTCATCAAACGGATGGTCCACGACAATTTCTTGTCCGGGCTCTAATAATCGGTCCTCCTCATCATCTAGAAAACGTTGATACAAATTCACATTTGTAAGGAGGTTTTCAGTTATTTCGATCTCGTCTGTATAAGTAGTGATACTTTTGTTAGTCGCTTCCTTCTGTTCCACCTCTACTTCACGTTGATCTTCTATTTCCACTTCTTCCTGCTTTTCGCCTTCGTCAACTTCTGTTTTATTTGGTTCTTCTAGAGGAGAGTCAGAATCCTCCTTTGCTGATAATTCTTCCTCTACCTCTACCGGATCTTTACCAGTTTCATCCGTCTCCTCTTCCGTTAATACTGCTACACGAAACGACCCTTCTGCCTCGTTATGTGCTTCTACCTCTTCAGTAAATGTGACAGTAACTATTCCATCTGATGTAGCTAGAAAGGTTCCTACTTCTGTTTCTTCATCAGCTAAAGAACCAGTTTGTTCACTTTCAACTCGAAGCCCTTGTGGTAAATGGATTGTCTCTGTACTACCACTCTCCACGTCCACCTCTTTTATAGACCAATTGATCAAAACATAAGCTGCATCAGACTTTGATTCTATTTCGTTTCCGTCTTTATCTGTCAACGCCATTGAAGTAAACACAGAATCGCCGTTATCTTCAGCTAAACTATGCGCTGGTACCGCGACACTGCTTACAAGTGTTTGAAAAACGAGCATAAAAATTAATACAATACTTACTCTCTTTCTCATTCATAAACCTCCTCATCCTCTTAATCTTTTTCACACAAATAATTATTTTAACTATTGCACCTTTACAATTTCTCAACATCTTCTTAAACAGAAATAGAAACACCCATGCTTTTTAAAAACATGGGTGTTTCTACACTGCCAACTCTCCACTATTTAAGTTCTTATTTTCTTAAAAACTTTACCTGACGCTTGTTGCTGTTTCCTTCGGTTAAAAATCAGTCATATTGCACCTAAAACTAGTAATGATAGACCGGCTGCTAATAAATTGTTAAGAGCGTAGGATGAGTAGGCTAGAAGCCAATAATTTCTTTTGAACTAATGCTTCTCTGACTTACAAGAAAAATGATTTATTTGTGTTTTCGATCTCTAGTAATCACGACGTTTTTCGGATGGGTTAGTTATTTATATTGGCAAAGATTATAGTTTCGTAAGCTCGCTTATTCCATCTCGAAGGAGATGGGATAAACACCAGTTAAAAAATAGTCGGTACCATGCCTCCATCCATACGGATTGGAGAACCTTTAAACGCGGATGAATAAGGACTACATACAAATGTAGTTAATCTACCTATTTCGCTTGGCTTGATAAATCGCTGTATTTCAGATTGAGGTAGGTTTGTAGTCATAAATTCTTTCTCTTTTTCTGAAAAAGTCATTTCTTCATTAGAGTACATACTCTCAATTATTTGATGCACATTTTCAGAGAGTGTTGGCCCTGGCATGATCGTATTAACTGTAACTTCTGTTCCTATTGTTAATTTAGATAAGCTTTTTGACAATGATAATAGCATTGATTTTGTCATACAATATTGAGGCATTTGTCCTGAAGGCATAATGGCTTCTTCACTCGCAATAAAGATAATACGGCCAAAATTATTTTTCAACATTTTAGGTAAGTAAAACTTGGATAATCCATTTGCAGCAAGAACATTAGTACGGAAGTACTTTTCCCATACTTCATCGTCAACGTCTTCGTATTGCATTATTTCATAAATACCCATATTGTTAACTAAAATATCAATGTTAGGGTATTTTTCAAATAAAGCTTCTCTTTGTTGAATTTCCACAATATCGGCCGTAGCATTTTGAGGAGAGGTAGCTGGGAAATCTGACTTAATCTCATTTACAGTTCGCTCTACTTCTTCATCGTTTCTGCAATTAATGAGTACATTCACACCTTCTTTGGCAAGTTCAATAGCAATTGCTTTACCTATTCCTCTAGTTGACCCTGTAACTAAAGCTGTTTTATTGTTTAATCCCATATCCATCATAAATTTCTCCTCTTTAATGTTCCTGTACTTTTTTAGTTATTAATTGGTTATCGTTTTGATAATATAGTCAAGTTTGTACTAAATGTTCATTACGCCAATTTGAAGGGGTGTCACCTTCCCAGAGACGGAAGGCACGGTAGAATGAGTTCTGGTCTTCAAACCCAATCAGAAAGGCAACTTCTTTAATTTCTAGCGAAGGGTCTAGCAAGTACTCTTGCGCCTGCTTGTGTCGAACTTGTGTCAACAGATCCTTAAAACTCGTGCCTTCGTCAGTAAGCCTACGCTGTAATGTACGCTCACTCATCCCCAACTCGCTCGCGACATTCTGAATGTCAGGGCGTCCTCCTGTCAGGCTTCGTTTAATGATCCACTTGACCATCTCGGTAATTGAGCGGTTACGTTGTTGCTCTTTCAATGATTGGTCCAGTACGGGAGTTAGAATCTCCAGCAGCTCTGCATTGTACGAGACAAAGGGACGATCCAGATCTTCTCGATATAGCGTCAGCCTATTACAATTTGCACCGATCTGAATACGGCAGCCGAAATAAGCTTCTAGTGCCTGTACGTCACCCATTGATTGTGAAAATTCGACGAACTTCGCTGTTATAGGTTGACCTGTGCCCCGGCGTCCTAGCTCGAGAAGAAATGCCAGCGTGATTCCTACCAACATTGGCGGACCGGGCTGCTCAGTATGCAACCATTCCAGCTCGATTGTACAGTGCTCCCCTTCTTCGGTGATACGTAAGTTTTCGGGAGGGCACAGTTGTTTATACCGGGCCATTCGCTTTAGAGCGTCGCGGTAGTCACGAGCGTGGTAAGTAGCTAAGACGGTCGGTGGATAATGATTTGTTTCAAAGCCGGTCGCAAGCTTGATGATTCCTTTCGCAGTATCATCAATGAGGTCGGAATAAGCCTGCCAGAGAGCAAAATATTGGGCCGTAGTGACAACTGGTTCATTAATAACGGTGAGTGGAAGTCGTGCTTTTCGAACCACGTCGTGAGCGGCAATCCCTAATTTACTTAATCCTTTCCAAAATCCTACAGGGATCCTAATACGGTCAGAATTATACAACGTCATACATACGGGCTCCTTTAGCTATTTGCATTCATTAGATTATATGGTGATCGGCATCCTTCTCTGTTGACGGGACAGTTATTATCTTACCTTTCCAATGACGCTTTGTAACTAGCGAATAGTGACAATTAACTTGCTAACTATGCCGAATTGTAAGAAAGACGTAAGGATATTTAAACAAACATATATAGGTCATTATTGTAGCTCTTTTGTATTTCGACTATTCAGCAATCGAGGGCATATTTGAAATGATGGAAAGTGTTCTTTCTTCATACTAAAAAGGTTAGCAGAAAGCTCTTGCTATCTCTATATAATGATACTAAATGATAGATATTCCCTTTTTTATATCATCAGTAATCCTAAAAGGAAACAAAAGAAGAGGGGCCCCGTGGTTAGTCGCTAGGTTAGTAGACCTACCTTCATCATCATTTTCACACAAATATTTATTTAAGTTGGAACACCCTCACAATTTCTCAACAGCATGATGAATGAGTAGTCCTGAATCCGTAAAATAACCTTCGTTTTTCCTTGGTGCTCATTACTTATCGCCCGATGAGCGATTTCCGCTGTCCTTTGTAATTATCTATGCTAGTTTAATTGGTGAACGATGAAAATGTATTTCAGGCTTAGAGTTGGAGATAGAATGCTGTATAATAAAAGCAGGTAAAAATTTGAAGATGTTCTTTGACAAGAGGAGGAACTTATGAAGCTGATTCTTGTAGATGATGAGCCGCTCGCGTTAGAAGTACTCGAGCGAAAGATTCGTCAAGTTAATCCACTGGCTGATATTGAAACGTTTGTGACGTTACAGATGAATGTGCACGTCGATTTAATTAAAGAGGTCGAGGTTGTCTTTTTAGATATTGAAATGCCTCACATAAATGGCATTGAATTAGCAGAACAGCTGTTAGAAGTGAATCCTCGCTTATCTGTCGTTTTTGTGACAGCTTTTCATTCGTATGCGATCCATGCATTTGAATTAAATGCATTAGATTATCTTTTAAAACCTGTGTCATTAAAGAGATTACAAAAAACATTTAAGAGAATTGAGAGCTGTCAGAAAGAAAAGGAAGCTCCTGTCCCTCGAGAAAACTTGTTACGCATTCAAGTAAGTGGTGATTTACGTTTCCAATTCACAAATGGGGAAAGTGAAGTGGTCCAATGGCGTACATCAAAAGCGCAAGAGCTATTTCTCTACTTGCTTCATCATGACGGAAAAACGGTTCGTAAAGATGAATTAATCGAGTTGCTTTGGCCGGAGGTTGATCAAGAAAAAGCTTTCGCTCAGCTTTATACAACGATCTACCATATCCGGAAAACACTTGAACGGTTCACAAGCCACTTTTCAATCAAAAATCAGCATGATGGCTACATTTTGTCAATTAAAAATGCAGTCATCGACCTAGTTGAGTGGGAAAAACGACTCGATGAAGCACCACCTGTTCAAATCGATACGATTCGTGACTATGAAACGCTAATGGAGTTATATAAAAACCCCTATTTGGACAATTACAATTTTTTGTGGGCAGAGGCGGAGAGATTTCGCCTAGAGAAGCTATGGCTAAAAACAGCATACGAAATCGGGATCTGCTATGATTATCACCATTACTTCGAGGAAGCTGAAGCTTGGTTCACTAAAGTTTGTCGGATGAAGCCAGAAGATGAATATGCACGCTTTTATTTAATGAAGCGATATGCAACGTCAGGACAAGATCCGTTAGTAGACCTGCAGTATGAGCAATTAGAAAATGCATTAGATGAATTAAACCTCCATATTAGCGACGGAATTACAAGGTGGTATAGTAAGTGGAGCCAAAAAAGGAAAAAGGCAAAGGTATATGTAGGTAATGGAAAATCACCCTCACTTTAAAAGCGTGAAGGATTTCCCCTCACGCTCTCTTCTCTTATTTAATTGTCAACATTAACTCTAGCCGCTTTATTTGTATCAAGTCTTTCCTCTGAATACCACCGTTTAACGTAAAGCGAACAAGCATTTCATTGTACTCAACTTCCATACCCATTTTTATTAACTTCTTTCTCCTGCTTTTGTGACGACGGAGCTCATTCCTTTGCTCGTTTCTAGATAAAGACTGCTTTTTTCCATAATATTCACGAACGACTTCTACTAGCTCTTCTGGAGCACATTTGTTTGAAATAAAGCCATCGGCACCTTCTCTTATTCCTTTTACTATCAGACTCTGTTTATATGATGGTAAAAGGTAGATCATTTGCACGTGATGTTGTTGTTTTTTGATGAGGTTTGTGATTTTAATTCTGTCGGTTGATTGAATTTGTGAATTGATCAGCACAAGATCTGGCTTTAGTTTTATCGCCTTTTTGATCCGTTCATCATGCGGTTCAACCATTAAAACGCTCATATCCTCCTCGTTTTCGAGAAGGATCCTGAGTCCATCTCTATAGATTCCAGCTTGATCAACATATAATATTTTAATCATTTCTAAGCCGCTCCGTATAGTAATTGTGCCTGTTCATAATTCCTTTATTCTATACGGTCAACCTATACAATTTCTTAACAACATTCAGGAGAAGTTGCGTTCAAACATGGAGTTGTTGCGTCCAATCCAAGTGGTGTTGCGCCTAAACATAGAGAAGTTGCGTCCAATCCAAGTGGTGTTGCGCACAAACATAGAGAAATTGCGTCCATACGAAGAGTTGTTGCGCACAAACAAAGAGCAGTTGCGTCCAAACATAGAGAAGTTGCGCACAAACAAAGAGTTGTTGCGCACAATCATAGAGAAGTTGCGCCTAAACATAGAGATGTTGCGTCTAATCTAGGAGTTGTTGCGTCCAATCCAAGTGGTGTTGCGCCTAAACATAGAGAAGGTGCGCACAATCATAGAGTTGTTGCGCACAAACAAACAGAAGTTGCGCACAAACAAACAGAAGTTGCGCACAAACAAACAGAAGTTGCGTCCAAAAATAGAGAAGTTGCCTCCTATTGTCCTTTTTGTCGAAAAATAGTTAAACAAACGTTTATTTAATCACGTTTTCTTCTTGGAAACCCGATGATGATCATGACAAGGCCAATTAATGTTGAGCCGTATGGGTAAAGAAAGGGGAAGAAATATGTTGGGTAGTAGTGCAAGGCATCGGTATTATGCCCGATTCCACTTGGTGATACAGTACGAGCTAATTCGGTTTGTAGCGGTGTCCGGTTATCATAATCAAAATCCTCTCTCGTCCACGTTCCATCGTGCTCTATAAGAAAAGCCCGATACTCATACTCCTCGACCGGAGTCCAACCTTCTATATAAATTTGCCCTTCGTCCCGCTGCTTTTTTCTTACAATTGGGTTTGACAACCCGATCACAACAGCAAAAAATTCTTCGTCTTCCTTTCGATCCTCAATTTCTAAAAATGAAACGTGATCTCGATATTGATCTTGATAATAACGTTCAACATTTACGTCATAACCTTCATATGTATCTAAAACTTCACCGTTCAGTTTTAATTTAAGATTAGCGGGTACGACTTTACTTTTTCTAGGATCCCGGTATTCTACTTCATCGGCTAATAGCTCGTGCGTCATCTCAATAGTCTCGTCTCCGTAATGAGCGAGTGCAGTCGTATACACATAATCATGCTCTAACCCTTCAAGCTCAAAAATATCGTAGCCACCTTCTAATTGAAACTCGATTTCAGGGTCGATCATCTCTGCTGAGTCAATGACAAACTGACTTCCGATATTCCCTTGATGGGTTCGTTCAATCGTCATGAGCGTCGTATAATACGCCGAAGGAACAAACAGAATAAGACCAGTTATTAATAACAGCCACTTGGAAATGTGTTTCATCATAATTATTCGAGTCCCTCCTATATGTAAGGCTTCAACATCATTTTATCATAATTGCGCTTTGTTTGCTCAATATTTCACAATAGCTCCGTAGAGGTGGGACCGAGCAAATTTCATGCGCTTAAGATGATGATCATGATATTCTTTTACATAATCATTAAGGTTGACTTAACATGATTGTTTTTTCATAAAAGGAGGATTTCACATGTCTGAACGGAAACGACTTCAAGATATACATTTATCGGTTCTCGATCTTGCACCTGTTTTAGATGGAAAAACGGTGGCCGATTCGTTTGAAAATAGTTTAAACCTTGCTCAACAAGTTGAGTCTCTCGGTTATAAACGATTCTGGCTCGCTGAACACCATAACATGCCAGGCATCGCCAGCTCCGCAACGTCGGTCGTCATCGGTTATATCGCTGGAGGAACGTCATCAATTCGCGTTGGCTCGGGCGGAATTATGCTCCCGAACCACGCACCACTCGTTATTGCCGAGCAATTTGGCACGCTTGAATCGATGTATCCTGGTCGGATTGATTTAGGTTTAGGACGCGCACCTGGGACAGACCAACTTACTGCACAAGCGCTTAGACGAAATACGCGAAGCGACGGAAGCGAATTCCCACATCAACTCGCTGAATTGCGCGAGTTTTTAAAACCTACATCGCGAAACCGCGTTCGTGCAATCCCCGGTGAAGGACTAGACATCCCGATTTGGCTGTTAGGCTCAAGCGGATTCAGCGCCCAACTTGCGGGTCAGCTTGGACTGCCATTTTCTTTTGCGAGTCATTTTGCACCTGATTATTTGCTGCCGGCATTGCAGCTTTACCGCCAGAGCTTCCAGCCTTCTGACGTTCTCGACAAGCCATATGCGATGATCGGTGTGAATGTGATCGCCGCTGACACCGATGAAAAAGCGAGGTGGCTTGCAACGTCACAGTCTCAAGCATTCCTTAATATTATTCGTGGAAAATCCGGTCAGCTCCAGCCACCAGTCGAAAATATGGATGAGCATTGGGGACTCCAAGAAGAAGCATTAGTTCAAAAAATGCTCCGTTATTCAGTTGCCGGCAGTCCCGCTGTCGTCAAAGAAAAGCTCGAGGAATTCATTGATGAAACGGGCGCAGATGAAATTATCGTCAACACACACGTCTACGACCAAAAAGAACGGATTCGCTCATACGAACTACTAGCTGATGTCGTGAAAGGATAAGTGGAAAACCAAGATTCCGAAGCGCGGAATCTTGGTTTTTTAGTTTTGGAAATCGTGTGGTGCATGTTTTTTCGCTCAGTTTTATTCACAAATCGTGTTTACCAAGATTGACGCATGGTCAGTTATGTCAAGGCGAATTGTTCAGCCATAATGCTGTCATACAACAGAATTCCCCTCCGTAACTACACGATTTTCCAAAGCCTATATGTGAATACAATTACAAATTACCTTTTTTTGGAATAAAATGTGGAAGAAGAGATGGAGAAGTTGAATTTAAACTTGAGGAACAAAATCCGATGCATATATTAAGAAAAGCGCAAGCGCCTTTGGTTATCGACGAAGAAAACTGATCGGACAAAACGCCACGTCCTGTAGCATGCCCGACACTAGAACGTCCGTGTTCGTCGGTCTGAGCCGAGTGAGATAAAGGAGTGTCGAAAGTACCTGAGTTGCTTCGTAGTTTGTCCGTCGAGGCAACTCGTTAGATCAGAACTTCGGCTAAAACCCCCGCGTCCTGCAAGAACGCCGAAGTCACCACATCCGTGTGGAAGCTCGTGATGTAACGCTTTTCGCTGAAGCTAAAAAACAATCGAGAGATTGAAATTTTATAAATTCCTATCATTTGAAAACATGACCGGCTCAATGGGAGAGTCGGTCATGACTTAAGAAAGTAGCTCTTCCGCGATCAATTTATATGATTGTATACGGTCTTCAGGAGAATGAGTAATCGTTACAATCATGATTTCTTCGGTTAGGTACTGCTCCTGCATTTCTTGGAGCTTTCGTTTGACCTCTTGAGGATTTCCGATGACCATCTTTTGCTTCATTTTTTCAATGGAAAGTTGCTCTTCACGACTTAGCTTATATCGTTTTGCTTCGTCAACGGACGGGACTCTTTCACGCCCTTCCCCTTTTTGTAGCGACCAGACCAAATTGCTTAATGCGATTTCTTCCGCGCGTTCAGTCGTGTCAGCACAGATGGCCGATACGGTCAAAATCGCTTTCGGACGGTTCACTTGTTTTCGTGGCTGGAAAGCATCGACATAGTCTTTGATGATTTCAGCTCCGTCCTTATCACTCATAAACTGTCCGAATGTATAAGCAAGCCCGTTTTCTGCTGCGAGAAGGGCACTTTTTTTACTCGTCCCGAGAATCCAAGGTTTTGGAAGCTGCTCAGGCACTGGTGAAGCCGAAACCTTTGCAAATTCATGGTCGTCCGGGAAATCTTCGTTTAAAAAATGAAGCAGATCCTTCACTGCATTTGGCATGTCCCACACCTTTTTTAAAAATTGGTCAGATAGCGCATTCGTCGCTTCCGCTGAGCCTCCAGGTGCGCGCCCGATGCCAAGGTCGATTCGACCAGGAAACAGCGTTGCGAGCAGATTGAATACTTCGGCTACTTTATACGGCTTGTAGTGTGGCAGCAGCGTCGCACCGGAGCCAATTCGAATTCGGCTCGTCTGGGCTCCTATGTAACTTAACATCACTTCCGGAGCCGGGCATGCAAGTCCGGGAAAATCATGGTGTTCCGCAATCCAATATCGTGTATAGCCTAGCTCCTCCCCTGCTTGAGCAAGCCTGACCGATTCTGCTAGTGCCTCTTGCGCTGTTTGATTGGACGATATCGGTGCTTGATCTAATATGCTTAGCTTCATTGCTTGTTCACTTCCCGTAGCACTAATCGAAATTCTCCGACTTGGTTTGCTTCATATAAGTTTGTCAGTGACGTTGAATATTGCTGAATCGCACCGTAAAACTGCAAGTCTGCTTCTGGCACTTCGACTTGAAATGACCCATAGTAAAGCAACGTCGTAATCCGATGATAGTCTTCACTTTTTACATCAAATATCACATCGATTTCCGTTAATTCATCTATTTGCTTCGTTTCGAAGTTTTTAACCGGAATGACCGTTTCGTCTAAGATGATTTGAGTAACCAAGGAATCAGCTCCTTTATTTAGTATGAAAATGATAGCACTTGTACAATAAAGGAGCAAATACAAAGTTTGAGAGTATCGATCTTCTTCATATCGCATTCTCTTGAAGTACCAATGTAAAATTATTTGCGCAAAAAGGAAGCACTTTCAATTTAATATAGTCCTAAAAAATTCCACCAAATAGCAGCTACAACTATTAATAATATTGTCGAAATCACCGTTAAAATGACTCCAGGTTTAATAAAGTCCCTTTGCGTTATTAAACCTGTCGAGTAAGCCATAATGTTCGGAACTGATTCAATGACTAGGATAAATCCGCATAAACTTGCAACACCAGTTGTCATAACAAATAAAACTGGGTCTGCCCCTACTTGTAGTGCAAGGTTTATAGCCACCGGAACAAGTGTGACAACCACCGTGGACACAATTGATACTCCAAGGTGAAATAATTGAACGAAAACGGCCAGAAGAATAATAGATAATATTGGAACCGATATAATCGCTAATGATACATCAGTAAATAGAATAGACGAT
Source organism: Evansella halocellulosilytica (assembly GCF_002335745.1). Classification (GTDB taxonomy): domain Bacteria; phylum Bacillota; class Bacilli; order Bacillales; family Salisediminibacteriaceae; genus Bacillus_CA; species Bacillus_CA halocellulosilytica. Next base: position 249,555 of record NZ_NIST01000001.1, read on the forward strand.
AAATAATCTACAGATTTTGTTTCGATCATCACAATCCCAATCGACATCGTTGTTCCAACAAGGAGAACCGTATCAATATTTATTTTGGAAATCACTTTCCACTCGGTGACCCCAATAAAAGGCATCCCCATAACGGCGGCTGATAAAAGAGTGACGACGGAAGGATGAAGACCATGAAGTGGCTGGGTTGTCCATAACATAACTGTAAAAACTAAAATAATGATACACTTCAGTTCTTCACGGCTTAATGGACCAAGCTTTGTAATTTGTTGGATTGTTTCTTTTTTTACATTATCTAAGTGAAGATCTTCTGTTGAAGAAGACTGTTTGACCACATACCAAGTAATTGGAATAGAGAGAAACCATATTGGGAAGGTATAAAGAAACCAATCAAAATATGAAATGATTGTCCCAGTATAAAAATATAATAATTCAACAACAATCACATTACTTACAGCAGCAGGGAGCAACCCAATCCCTGATATAGTTCCGCCATAAGACACAGCTAACATCATTTGTTTTTTTAACCCTACTTCATTATGAATCTGAAGAATCGATATTAATGATAAAATTACCGGTAGTATTAAAGAAACCCTCACTGCCGCAGTCGGTATGAATATCGCCAGAATTTGTGGGATAAGAATAATCCCAAATAAGAGAGAATTCGGTGAATTTCCCGTATACTTCAAAATAAAATATACAACACGGTTCGCTAAAGGGGTACTATTTACGGCATTTGCAAACATCATTCCCCCGATGATTAAAAAGACGGCTCCGGTTGCAAACCCGCTTAAAATCAATTCGAGGTCTGCTACTTGAAAAATAATATACATTACTAAAATAACAATGGACGTGTGGCCAAATGAGAGCATCTCGGTAATCCATAAAAAGATCCCTAGAAATGTCACAGCTAAAGTAGCCCGAACCTCCCAATTAACATGACCATCTAACAAAAATAAAATTAAGATAAACCCTAACACCGCAATGAGTATTAGGGTTATCTGTCTTATCTGTATCAATATGGATCACTCGTTTCTTCAATACTCTATCAATTACTCTCATACTTGAGTTATTTATATAATCACGTATTGATAACAATCAATTTTAATTCCGTCATTTCCTCAATGGCATATTGAGGACCTTCACGCCCTGTACCACTATTTTTAATTCCTCCATATGGCATAAGATCTGCTCGATAAGTGGAGGCATCATTGATAATAACTCCTCCTGTACGCAGCTGGTTTGAAACATACATGGCTGTATGTATATTCGATGTAAAAATACCTGATTGTAATCCATATTGACTATCATTAGCTTGTTTTATAGCTTCATCAATATCTTCATAGGTAATAATCGTCATCACTGGACCAAAAATTTCTTCACACACAACCTTCATCTCATTATTTACACTTTCTAAAATTGTAGGTGTAATAAATGAACCGTCCTGCTGACCGCCCGTTACTAATTTTGCTCCTAGGCTTACAGCTTCATCAATCCAATTCTTAATTCGATCTGCTTCTCTCTTACTAATTAATGGCCCCATGTTGGTCGATGGGTCCATTGGGTCTCCCATTTTGATAGCTTTTGTATGTTTAGTCAGGTGACTAAGAAATTCTTCTTTAATACTTTTGTGTACATAAAGGCGTTGAGCGGAAATACACGCTTGCCCTGCATTAGTGAACCCCCATTTCGTACATAATTCTGCTGCCTTTGTAACGTCTGCATCATGATGAATAATATTGGGTGAGTTATTCCCCAATTCTAAAGAAACGTTTCTAAAACCACTGTTTTGTTTAATATGCAAACCGACTCCAGGACTTCCAGTAAATGTATACTTGTTTATCCTTTCATCTTCAAGAAGCCAATTCCCTACTTTAGAACCTTCTCCGCAAATAAGATTTACATACCCGGCTGGAAGCCCTGCTTCCCGCAAAATATCCATTAATACATAGGCATTAATCGGCGTATCAGAAGATGGTTTCCAAACGACTGTATTTCCAGAAGCAATAGCTGGACCAATCTTATGACAAGAAAGATTAAGAGGGACATTAAAAGGCGTAATCGCACAAACTACCCCTATTGGTGTACGAACATAATAACCCATCTTACTTTCGCTACCAGGACTAGCTGATAAAGGGACGACCTCCCCTCCAATTCGTTTCGCTTCTTCAGATGAAACTAATAACGTTTGAACAGCCCGGTCAACTTCTACTTCCGCTTCAGAAATCGTTTTACCTACTTCCTTAACGAGTAGTTCTGAAATTTCTTCTTTTCTCTCTTTTAATAGTTTAGAAGCATTATTCAGAATCTCAAATCGTTGATAAGGTGTTAGTTGATCCGTTTCAAATGTCTTTACCGCTACATCAACCGCTTGCTTAACATGCTCCTTTTCAGCTTTAGAAATTGTGGCTAATGGCTCTCCAGTATACTTATGAAATACTTCAAAAGATGATAAGGATATGATTTCTTCCTCTCCAATTCTTAATCCGAAATTTTCCATACTGTACTCCTCCTCTTAAGAATCTTTCATTCTTCTATTATGGACTCACCTGCTGTTCTCCTATTTGTTCAATATCTGGGCGCTTATAGTGATACATAACGACAAGAACTAATATTAAGACACCGACAGCTCCTGTAATGAAATCGAAGATTAGAAGGAGCCCACCGCCCAATACGAATCCAACCCTTTCGTAAATATAAAGCTTTTTATTAAAGTAACCGATGATACCAGCACTCAGGCAAAAGAAGCCAATGATAGCAGGAATGAGTGTCAAGATGATGTTGAACACGTCTCCTTGAAGTAAAAAGTGATCAGAGAACATAAACATATAAGGAACAATGAATGCTGGCAGCCCAATAAGACAGCTTGTAACAGCGGTTCTCAAAGGATTCGCCCCAGCAATTCCTGCACCAATATAAGCTGTCACCGCTACAGGCGGAGTGATCGATGATAATGCAGAAAAATAAAAGACGAACAAGTGACTTGCAAGGACAGGGAAACCTAAATTTATTAATGCTGGCGCAGCCACAGCAGAACCGATAATATAGGCTGCTACAGGAGGTAAGCCCATACCTAGAATAATTGAAATGATCATCGTAAAGATTAACGCTAATATTAAACTTTGACCTGCAATGCCAAGTGTAACCGACGAAAAACGTAGACCTAATCCCGTTAAATTTAATACTCCGATTACAATCCCCGCACAAGCACAGGCAGCAGCTGCTTGCAATACCATGCCTGAAGAGTCTGCAATCGCTTGAAAAACTTTTTTAATCGTTAATCGAGAAGTCGGTTGAATGAATCCCATGATAATAAGCGCAATTGTAGAGTAAAAAGCTGCGTACATGACAGGGTAATACATCAAGATAAGTACGATTAGTAAAATCAAGGGTAACATCACATAGAAACCTTTTTTGATCACCAAAAAAATACTTGGTAATTGCTCTTTTGAAAGTCCTCGTAACCCTAACTTTTTCGCCTCATAATGGACAGCAGTAAATGTAGCTAAGTAAAAAAGGAGCGCTGGAATAATTGCTGCAAGCACAATATCTCCATAAGGGATACCAGTAATCTCCGTCATAATAAATGCAGCAGCTCCCATGATAGGAGGTGTAATTGTTCCACCAGTTGAAGAGGCAGATTCCACTCCTGCTGCAAAGTGCCTTTTATACCCTATTTTTTTCATTAGGGGGATTGTCAATTGACCAGTTGTAGCAACATTGGCTGAGGCACTTCCAGATACACTCCCCATTAAAGCACTCGCTATGATTGAAACTTTTGCAGGTCCTCCTGTATATTTTCCAGCAATAGAGAATGCTCCATCAGTAATCACTTTACTTGCACCTGTTGCATTTAAAAATGCTCCAAAAAATACAAACATAAATACCATAGTAGCCGCAACCTTCGCGGGCGCTCCATAAATTCCGTTCGTCGTCATATAAAACGTGTTCGTTAAGCGCTCTAAGCTATATCCAGGATGACTAAATATCCCACCAATATTTCCACCCCAAAGGGCATAAAAAATAAAAAGTATTGCTATTCCCGGTAATAAAATCCCTATCGTCCTTCTGCTGATCTCCAATATTACCGCGACTGCAATGATAGTCATAATTATATCTGTATAAGTTGGTGTGACCGCTCTACTAATAATCTCATTATAAAAGGAACTTCCATATAGAAATGGTAAAACTGCTACAGCAGCCAAAACCCAATCATACCAAGGAATTGATTCGGACTTTATTTTTGGTGAGGCTTTATATAGTAAAAAAGTCAATGTAGATACAAACATTAAAAATATTCCTGTATTAATCATAGGGGCTCTCATACTAAAAATAATTAAATAAATTTGAACGACCGCCATCACAAAACTTATTGTAAATACAATGGGTTTATCAATACCTCTCAATTTACGCTTAGATCGGGAAACTTCAGGATCAATTTCCTGAGGTACCTTTGGTTGATTTGACACTATGTCCCCTCCTTTTCTAGAGAGATCCATATAGATGGACAATTTCTTGTCCATCTATATAACGTTTTTAATCTTCAATAATACCATTTTCTTTATAATAGCTCTCAGCACCAGGATGAAGTGGCATAATAGGAATGAGAGCGCTTTCTATTAAGTCAGCATTAAGGTTTTCTTGTGTAGGGTGAGCTTCTATTAATCTATCCCGGTTTTCCCAAACAGCTTTTGTTAGGTCGTACACTAAATCGTCAGGAAGGTCAGCACTAACATAGTTAATTGTCGCTGCAAAGACTGTATTTATATCCTGCTCAATATCACTGTATGTTCCCCCTGGTAGAGTCCCCCCCGTTAAAAATGAATATTCTTCATCAACAAGTGATAACTCTTCATCAGTAAACTCTAAGATTCTAATATCATTCGTTGTACCCAATTCTGTTAAAGCAGGGGTGGGAGCTCCTGTAGAAAATATCGTTGCATCAATTCTTCCTGTACTTAATGCATCTGCAGCTTCATCATAATCTAAATAAAATGGTTCATAATCTTCATACCTAATTAACCCTATAGCATCAAATACTTGTTGAGATGTTACCTCTCCACCACTCCCTTGTACATTTACACCAATTCGTTTACCTTGCAGGTCAGAAACAGAAGCAATATCACTGTCTTCTAAAACAACTACTTGAAAGGGATAGTCATATACAGGTAACCACCCACGAAGGTTGTCATGTTCATCTCCTTCATATTCACCTTCTCCATGAAATGCATGATAGCCGACACCAGAGTTGCCGTGACCAGAATCTAATTCCCCATTATTAATTAGTGCAACATTGTCCGCTCCTCCACCCGTTACCTCCACGTTCACTTGAACATGATCCAGTTCCGTATTAATGATTTCTGAGTACGCAGTCGATATTTGATAGGCGGCTCCTCCTGGAGTTGCTCCTCCAAAAGCCAATACATAAGATTCCTCACTACCTGAAGCATCATCTGAATTTCCCTGAGTATCTTGTTCCTCACCACAAGCAACCATCATTGCTATAAAAGTTGAAAACATGGAGATAAATATACATCTTTTCATAATTCCCCTCCTAGGTTTTACTTGGTTCAGATTCGCTTTGCCCCACTTCAACATTCGCCCATTGTTCAAAGTACTTCACAATCGTTGTATAATCTTCCCCTTCAGCACCTTGTGTCATAATATAACGCCAAAAATGAGTTATATTTGTTCCTAAATACATTGGAACTTTTAAATTTTCCGCAAGGTCTAAACAAAGTTTCATATCTTTATAGGCAAGATCAGTTTTGAATCCATAATCAAATTTCCGGTTAATAATAGACTTTTTAAATTTATCTTCTGTTGCTGAATTCCTCCCACTACTTACGTTAAGTACATCAATCATTTTTTCCGGATTAAGTCCTGCTTTCACACCAAGGACTAAAGCCTCTGATGTTATCGCTAAAGCTGAAGATGAAAGTAAATTATTTATTACCTTCATGACTTGCGCCTGCCCAATCTCATCTCCTACATGAATTACCTTTCTCCCAAGGCAAGATAGTAATTCATAATGTTCCGTAAACGCTTTCTCAGCACCAGCAACCATTAATGATAATGTTGCTTTCTCAGCCCCCGGGACTCCTCCACTTACAGGTGAATCTAACACATTGATATCATGCCCCAAGAGTACTTTCCCAACCTCATTCGATACAGTTTGACCAGACGTCGATAGGTCGATATATGTTTGAATTCTCTTCCCTTCAACCAAACCTCCCTTTCCAATCGCAACTCTCTTAACGATTTCAGGAGTTGGTAAACTAACAAGTACCACATCAGCAAGGTCTGCAACATCCTTCGGGTTGTAAGCCTTTTCAATCTTTTCATTAATGAACTCATCTACTACTTCTGTTCGAATATCGTATACGACCATAGAATAACCATTTTTGGCAATATTTTTGGCCATATAATAACCCATATTACCTAATCCGATGAAGCCTATAATTAACTCTTTTTTCATATGCTTAACTCCTTGTAGGCTTGATTTTTATTCGACTTCGTCATTTAAGTCCTTAATAATTTCACTAGCTACTCTAAAACTATCTACAGCAGCCGGTACTCCACAATATATTGCACTTTGTAACAACACTTCTCTGATTTCCTCTTTTTTGCAGCCGTTTCTTAACGCACCCTTTAGGTGTAATTTCAACTCATGTGGACGGTTAAGGGCTGTTAACATAGCTAAATTTATTAAGCTCCTTTGTTTTTTATCTAATCCAGACCTTGACCAAACTTCTCCCCAGCAATATTCAGTTACAAGTTGTTGTATAGGCTCATTAAATTCAGTGGCATTGTTAATTGATCTGTTTACATGCTCTTCTCCTAATACACTTTTTCTAATGTCTAAACCTACTTCAAATTTTGAACTCATCTTACCTCTCCTTTTGCTCGTTATTTTTGTATTTTGTATATTGTCGACAATATACAAAATGTGTTTATACACGAATTATATAAAACCCGTCTATATTTGTAAAGTGTTTTTAAAATTTTCTGTAAATTAATATGAGAGTGGATTAAGAAAAGTTACTTTAAATGTACATTCATCTACCACTCTCCAAGACTGTCAATTGTTTTGTTCAACCAATATTCTTTCTAAAATTGCTAAAGCTCTTTTCTCTTTTTTAGATAATACTTTTAATATTTTTTCTTCATCCTGATCTCGTAATCCTATAATAATTTCCTTATATTCACAGATTGACTGACTAAGACTATCTGGATGTGAAAGAGTCAAATATCTAAAAGTAGTCCACCTTTTATTCAACTTTTCATATAAATCTTTTAAAACAAGGTTATTAGGTAATTCAAATAAAAACATATGAAGTTTTTCTACCAATAAGAAACATTTTTTTAATTCTTCATCCTTTATAGAATTTTCCATTTCCTCAATGATTTCAAATAAGTAATTTATTTGTTCAGTACTTCGATTTATAACACCCTTTTTCAATGCTATTTCGGTCAACCGATATACAATATCATAGAAATCTAAGATCTCTTTTCTTGAATACTTTTTTACAAAGACACCTTTCCTCGGAACTCGCTCTACAACCCCCTGATTTTCTAATAAGAATAGTGCTTCTCTTATTGGCGCTCTGCTTGTACCAAATATATCCTTTAATTCTTGTTCCAATAACCTTTGTCCTGGTTCGAGTTTTCCTTCAACAATTTGTGTGGCAATGTGATCTGCAATTTTTTGCGAAAGCGTCAATTTTTCAAATAACACTATAAAACCCCTCTCTATTTATCAGTTTTAAAAAAGCATAACTCAATCATGAAGAAAGAATTTTTTTATAAAAGAGTGGAACAGATAATGTCCATACACCATCATACACTTTTTTCTAATTAATCCCAAATGTATTTTAACGAATAATATAAATTCGTGATGCTTTGAAATAATCCCCTTTACACTCTTATAACTTCATGACTATACACAAATATCTTGTTAAAATTAGTCTAACAAAATTTAAAATTTCATGTCCAAATACTCTAGTTTTCGGATGAGATTTTTACATCCATCCATTCCTTTTCATACAATTCCCATAAAGCAATTGCGTTCTATGTCCTAACTTATTGTGAATAACTAATCTTCTAGAATCCCGCTCTCTGTTTGTTTATAGTATAGATAATCAGGGGATTTTGTCGAATCAAGGTTAAACAAACGTTTATTTAAACGGGAGCTCTCATCCGTTTTCGTGTCAATGATCGAAGTTGTCGCATATTTTGGAGCAGGAGGTGACAATAGTAGAGCACTGACCACCGTTACGTTGCTGAAAATTGGAAAGTACTAAGTTTGGCGTTGGTTTATCCGTGAATTTTTCAGTTTATCCGGTTAAATATTTAATTTATCCATGAAAAATCTGAGTTTATCCGGTAAAAATCTTGTTTTATCCGCGGAAAATACGGGTTTATCCTGTAAAAAATTCGTTTTATCCGTGAAAAATCCGGGTTTATCCGGTAAAAATTTTGTTTTATCCGCGAAAAATCCGGGTTTATCCTGTAAAAAATTCGGTTTATCCGCTAACTAGAATGATTATAATTAACTTCGGAATCCGACACATAATTCTGATTCCAACACATTCATCGGTACCTATTCCAAACTTCTGAATAGGCAACATATTTTTGCCTAAAAACACCGCATGCGACAGCAAAAAAGCCACACAGAGAGAACGACTCACCTGTGTGGTTTCTAGTAAACTTATAAACTACTAGTTAATTTTTTTGGCTCCGAGGTATCTAGAGCTCCAGTAATTTGTGTTCAAGTTTGCGACTGTCACCCCGGTTGACGAGCCTGCATGGATAAACTGGTTATTCCCGATATAAATGCCGTTATGAGAAGGTCCTTCGCGATATGTTTCGAAGTAAACAATATCGCCGACGCTCGGCTTTGAAACGGACGATGTTGCATTCCATTGTTCTGCAACAGTCCTTGGGAGGTCCACTCCGTTTTTCTTGAAAACATATTGTACGAATCCGCTGCAATCGAAGCCTGATGGTGTCGTACCGCCCCATACATATGGGGTTCCAGTTAGTTCTGCTGCATCTGCAATGAGATTCATTGTGTCAAATGACGCTTTATCTGATGAAGATCCTTGTGATTCTTCCATATGAATTTTCGAAATTTCTTCGAGTTTTTCCCATGTCGTCTTATTCACTTTGCCTGTTTCAGAAAGATTCCAGTCTTTTTGGAAGGCAATCAACGCATCTTTCGTAATTGGACCGAAATAGCCGGTTGGGGCTTGTTTGAAATGGCCGATCGCTTTCAGCATATTTTGCAGCTCTGTAACATTGTCGCCTCGACTGCCTTCTTCTAACAAAATTTTATCAGCCGAAGAATTTCCAGACGACCCTGAATTTGAACCGGAAGATGATTCTGTCTCCTTCGGAATGTTTTTCTCGAGCTGACCAAATGTTTGCGGTCCGAAAATGCCATCAACTTGAATGCTCGTCTGACGTTGTAATTGGCGAACAGCATCTGCTGTTACTGAACCGTAAATTCCAGTGACATTCCCTGAATAATAGCCTAAATCTTTTAATCTCGTTTGCAGCTCTTCTACTTCTTTTCCACTGCTTCCTTGACGCAAAATCACGTTTGATAGATCGACTGATCCATTTGATCCAGAATTAGCAGATGAGTTATCGTTGCTGCCATTATTTGATGTACTTCCGATCTCTTCGTTCATTTTAGTCAACGTTTGTGGCCCAGCAAGCCCATCGACTTTTAATCCCCGAGCCTGTTGAAAGCGTCTAACTGCCTTTTCCGTGATACCCCCGTAATAACCCGTCGCCTCATGGTAATCGAAAAAGCCTGCTTTTTTCAGGTAAGACTGGAGACGAACGACATCGTCGCCTCGTGTTCCTTGACGCATCACTTGATTCGTATTCCGAACAGCTTCTCCGTTGTATGTACCTGAAGAGGATGAAGTAGATTCATTACTTTCTTTTTCAGACGAGCTTGATCCGCTCGAACTACTTGCATTAAGGGCACCGAAGGTCTGTGGACCGACAATACCGTCAACAGTCAAGTCGTTCGCTTTCTGAAAATCTCTTACAGCTGTTCTCGTAATTTCACCGAAATACCCTGTTGCTGTGTGAAAATTGAAATAGCCTTCCTCTTTCAACCGCTCTTGCAGCTCTTTTACATCCGACTTCTCCATACCAAACCGCAGTGTTTCACTGCCGAAGGACGCTTCTGCTAGATTAGGAGCAACGAGAACAGCACCGGTCGCAGCAGCTGACACAAACAGAGTAGAACGTACTTTCGAATCAAAAAAAGACATAAATCCACCTCTTTCCCAAATTCTTCATAATGTGACATTTAGCACTATTATACTACATATTTTATCCAATAATAACAGATTGATAGAGTTTCTAGTAGGTTCGAAAGTACTATTTTGGAAAGGTTATCCTCTATGGGTAGATGGGGAAAAAGACAAACCCGACAAGTGCCAGGCACTTGTCGGGTTTTGTCGAATAAAAAACTAGGAAACCTATTGTGGAATAGATTTCCTAGTGAGAGAAGAAAAGGTTTTTTAATTCGTCTTCGTTTACGAGAAGATCTTTCAGTGTGTATGAATCAAGTATGTTTAAGTAAGCGGAGAGCGCTTCATTTAATACTCCTTTCAGTTTGCACGCTGGGCTGATCTTGCACGTATTTTTTTCAGGGTCAAAGCATTCGACAAGATTGAGTGGGCTTTCCGTATGCCTGACGACGGCACCGATATTAATTTGCTCCGGACTTTTTGCAAGCCTGATGCCGCCATTTCTCCCTCTTATCGTTTCAATGAATCCTAGCTTCCCGAGCTCATAAACGACCTTACTTAAATGATTGCTTGAAATGTTGTAAAAATTGGAGATTTCCTTTATATTGGATCGTTTCTCTTCGGGCTGGATCCCTAAGTATATGAGGACACGTAACGTGTAATCTGTATATATCGTTAATTGCATATTCATCACCTTCGTTCATTTTTCAAAACGAAACTATCTTTATTATTGTATTTCACTATACCACAAAAGGTAAATACGTTTGAAAATGTGAACAATTTTTAAACATGTATTTTAAATATTGCTTTTACGCACCGAAAGGCTCCATAATAAAGGTGTATTTAGAATATATGTTTTAAACGTAAAAATAGTGTTAAAGTGCGTGTTCAAAAAGGAGGATGAAAAGGACCGAGATTCGAAGGCGTAGTTTCGGGTACCGGAACGTGTGTAATTCATACGTGAGGGGCGGAAAAGCAAGCCAACGAAGAAATTCGATGTGTCACTTTCACTGGACTTTTTAAACAACTTCTTAAAGGAGAGATGAGCAATGACGACAGAAACGACACAGCTTGATGCAAAAACGATTGACATTGTGAAGTCGACGGTACCGGTTTTAGCAGAACATGGTGAAGAGATTACGAAACGTTTTTATGAAATGATGTTTACCAATCACCCAGAACTACTAAATATTTTCAACCACACAAACCAGAAACAAGGAAAGCAGCCGAGGGCTTTGGCAAATACAGTTTATGCCGCAGCACAGTATATCGATAATTTGGAGGCGATCTTGCCTGTTGTTAAGCAAATTGCCCACAAACACCGCAGTTTAGAAATTAAAGCAGAGCAATATCCGATTGTCGGAAAGCACTTATTACTAGCGATCAAAGAAGTATTAGGTGATGCGGCTACAGATGAAATTATTGAAGCTTGGGAGAAAGCATACGGAGTGATCGCAGATGTTTTCATCCAAGTTGAACGGGAAATGTATGCAGAGTCCGCTGCTAAATCGGGCGGTTGGAACGGCTTTAGACATTTTGTGGTAGAAAAAAAGGTGAAGGAAAGCGACGTCATTACTTCGTTTTATTTTAAGGCCAAAGATGGTGAATCTATTTCCGATTTTCTCCCAGGACAATATGTAAGCATTCGTTGTCACATCACTGGTGAGGAGTACACACACATTCGCCAATACAGCTTATCTGACTCACCAGGGAAAGATTATTACCGCATCAGTGTGAAGCGTGAATCGAACGAGCAAGTACCCGATGGGATCGTTTCAAATTATTTACACGACCATGTCAATGAAGGCGATGTCGTTGAATTGACTGCGCCTGCCGGTGACTTTGTCTTAGATGTCGAGGGGAAAAAGCCCGTTGCTCTTATAAGCGGTGGGGTCGGTTTAACCCCAATGATCAGTATGCTGAATACGATTGTTGAAAAGCAGCCGGAGCGAAACGTTACATTTATTCATGCTGCTCAGAACGGAGACGTCCATGCGCTTGATGAGCATGTGACAGAGGTGGCCCATAATCACGAAAATGTGGACTACTTCGTTTGCTATGAAAAACCGACTGAAGAAGACCGTCATTTGGATCGATTTGATAAAGAAGGCTACGTTGATTCAGAATGGTTAAAGTCGCTTTTAAAAGAAAATGATGTTCATCATACTGACTTTTATTTTTGCGGACCAGTACCGTTCATGAAAGTCATCCGCAAAGTATTGTCAGACTGGGGTGTTCCTGAAGAAAACGTTCATTTTGAGTTTTTCGGACCAGCAGACGAGTTACATTAAGAGGTTTGTTTGTGCAATGGTTTTCGGGTAATGTCCCAGAATCATCATTCAATAAAACAAAATGTAAAGTGACCGAACGGTTCGATGTCGGTCACTTTCGTTTTCGTTTATGGAAATGTCAACTTGCCCATGATCGTTCTTTTATTCGCTCCCGTCGCTGCTGGAAGGCTGTTCGGCTGTTGGCGAAGGAATTCGTTACCTAAAATCGCAAAGGCGATCGCTTCTTTCGCATCACTGGAGAAACCGATCGATTCCATTGATAAAACTGGGCGAGAGAGCTCATCATGTAAGTTTTTCATAATGAATTCGTTATGAACCCCGCCACCGCCAACGAATATTTCGTCAATGTTGTATTCAGGATCGAGCTGTTCCTTAATCGTTTTTGAGATCGCTCGAACGGTATAATACGTCACCGTCGTTACAATATCTTCAAAGGAAAAACCACGGTTCTCCCCTTCTTCATACAACGCTTTCGCTCGTTCATGTGTATAAAGCTCGCGACCAGTGCTTTTCGGATACGGACGTGGAATAAATGGATCGCGAGCGATCATCTCTGTCAGCCAGTCTTCACGTAACGTTCCGCTCGATGCCATTTTCCCTCCATCATCATAATCATTCGCACCATTTGTGCCAATTCGAATCATCTCATCAATTAAGACGTTACCTGGACCGATATCAAATGCTTGGGTAGGCTGGTGGGAATCGTTGGATCTGGCTGGCAATACCGTAAGATTACTAATCCCGCCTATGTTGATCAATACGCGCCCCTTGTTTTCATCTGTAAAAAGAAGCTCGTCAACAAAAGGGACGAGTGGTGCACCTTGACCACCTGCAGCAAGATCGTTCGGACGGAAGTCTCCGACTGTGAGACAGCCTGTACGGTGGGCGATGACGGCCAATTCGCCAATTTGTAAGGTCGCAAAGCTTTCTGGCATATGATAAATCGTTTGGCCATGGGAACTAACGAAATCAATTTGAGCCATCGTTTTTCCTGCATGGTCGATTACTTTTTGTGCAGCTTTAGCCATTTTCTCCCCTAGCAATACGTTCATTTCACAGATGGTGTCGACTGAGGATGTTTCCGGTTTACAAAGTTGTAAAATACGCTGCTTAAGCTCACGGTCATAATGAACAGTTTCAAAATGAAGCAAGTTCACTTTCGTTTTTTCACCAAAACCGGTAATTTCAACGAGCGCTGCATCTACCCCGTCGACGGAAGTGCCTGACATGAGGCCAATCGCGAGGACACGGTCTTTTTTCAATGGGATTTCAATTTTATTTTGCATCGTTGCCCCCATTGCGTGACGGTTTACTTCGTTTCGCTTGGATAAACTTGATGGCATCACGCGTTTCGTCTAAATGACCGATTACTTCGTCATATTCTTTGTTGGCAACACTCATAAAGAGCATGTCGATGACGTGAAGCTGGGCAAGTCTCGAAGATGTCGCACCGCTTCTGAAGGTCGCTTCTTTTGAGATTGATGTTCGTAAACAGATTGATGCGACGTCCGCTACTACCGATGGACCGAACCTTGTCAATCCAATTGTCGTTGCCTTTTTTTCGTTGGCTAGTTGGAGGATCCGCTCTACTTCGTACGTGTTTCCGGAGAAGGAAATGCCACAGACGACGTCGCCTTCCTTTACGTTTGCGACATGCATCGCCGCAACGTGAAAGTCTGGAAATGCGGTCGCCCTTTTATTAATCCGGGAAAACTTAAGCTGGGCATCTTGAGCAATAATATTCGAGGCACCGACACCAAAAAAATGAATATTTTCTGCATGTATCATGGCTTCTACTGCTTTGGAAAGGTCATCTAAGTCAAGGATTTCTGCTGTTTCACGAAGCGTTTGAATGCTGTTATTTGTCATTTTTGAAACGACTTGTGATGAAGATTCGCCAGGTTGAATATCACGATATCCTTCTTGGCCGTTCTTTTGCAAATCTCCGGCTAGCCGTAGCTTCAGCTGTTGAAACCCTTTGAAACCAAGTGATTTGCAGAGGCGGATCACGGCAGCACTACTCGTTAAACTCCGTTCTCCTAACTGGGTCGCGGTGAGTGAGATCGTTTCATTCGGGTGAGCCATTATGTATTCGGCAATTTTCTTTTCAGAAGGCGGCAATTTGTTGGCCATTTCATTGATGATCATAAGTGCTCCAGAAGTCGATGAAGTCACGTGTGTCACATCCTTTGTTAAATTTGCTCGTTGAGCTACACAGTTTTTTCTTCCACGCGAAATACTTTCCGTACAAACGTTCATTTTCTTTTGCTACTTACTATCATAACAAGGAATCATATGATTTTTCTCGATTTATCTTTAAAAGTGCGTAAAAGTCCGGTTCGATTTGTGTTAACGTGGGGCGGACGGGCAATGCGGGGATTGCGTGATTGGCTCAGAGATTACGCAAAGTGGTGATGGGATTCCCCCTCCCCGTAACTGCGTGCCTTCTTCAGGATTGTACTATTATTCCACCTATAATTTCGTGAAGCCCTCAATAATCGTGCGATCATGCTAATAGTGCGCCTTGCTCAGGTTGTGGGATTACACTTAACTGCGTAAGTTCTCTCGTAATTGGTGTTCCCGTTAATGGTGCGTCTTCTTCAGGGTTGTGCGACTCATTAAAACTGCGTTATTTCGACTACACCTTAGCGAAACCACATTTCGACTTTTCTGGGCGCCAGGAATGCTGATCTCTTCGCTTGACGGTTCTATTTCCCCTTTTCGTGCCGTCAAGCATGCTGATCTATTCCCTTGACGGTTCTATTTCCACTTTTCGTGCCGCCAAGGATGACAATCTCTCCCCTTGACGGTCCCATTTCCACTTTTCGTGCCGTCAAGCATGCCGATCTCTCCCCTTGACGGTTCTATTTCCACTTTTCGTGCCGCCAAGGATGACAATCTCTCCCCTTGACGGTCCCATTTCCACTTTTCGTGCCGCCAAGCATGACGATCTCTCCCCTTGACGAATCTATTTCCACTTTTCGTGCCGTCAAAGGGCACACTCTCTCCTTTTGGCGGTGACGGTAAGATTACGCTGCTTCGATGGACACACATTTTCCAATTATCTTGCAGAGAAAGGAAGAAGCACAGCACTGTCTCTTCTGCTATTTATGACAATGTAACCGGCAGCTTTCCTTTTGGAAGCTTCTCTCCTCGCAATATGTCTGTTATTGCACGTAAAGTGCCGAGGCGGTTTTCGTAGCCAGTCATGAATATGCTTACTTCCGGGAACGTTTGGATATCATAAGGGCTGCGCAAGCCTACGACAATAAGATCAGGATTTGATTGATGTAATTGACGGACTAGCTTTTGCTGGTTCAAAAACATCGATGCATTATATGTGCAGACGAGAAGTTGCTCTGCATCACGAGACTTTTTAACGGCTTCCTCGACTTCCTCCTCAGAAAGATTAGGAGGGACCTCGATTTCGTTTACCGTGTAGCCTGCCTCTTGTAAACACGCTCCGAGAGTAGCAGATTCGTTAATTTTCTCATCTGCCTCCGATTGATTCACCGCACCTGTATAAACGACAGTAACCGGCTTGTTTTTATCGAGGATCAGCTTGTTAAGGTCACCTTTTATTAACGTAATGCTTTCTTCACGTACTTGTTTAACAAATTCAACATGTTTTCGTTGTTTTAATGTGCTCTGCGCTTGCTGCCACGTGTTCGTTGTATCGTCATGTAACGTTCTTTTTTCCTTTAACGAAAGGATTCGCTGAACAGACTGATTAATTCGTTCCTCCGTAATTTCTCCTGCTAAAACGGCTTGCTTCAGTTTTTCAATCGTTTCGACTTGGACGTCATACGTATGGCTAACGAGAACGACATCGACTCCTGCCTTTACGGCTTTGACCGCAGCATTTGCCGTTCCGAAATAGTCGGAGATTGCTTTCATTTCCATACAGTCTGTAAAAACGACACCGTTAAATTGTAGCTCTTGCTTTAGCAGTCCTGTGATAATTTTATAACTGAGCGTGCTTGGCAGCTTCTCTTCAAGTGCCGGGAACACGACATGAGCTGTCATAATGGCATCAACACCGGCTAAAACAGCTCGTTTAAACGGGAGTAGCTCAACGTCATGCATTCGTTTCATCGTGTGTGTGACTTGAGGTAAATCTAAATGAGAATCGACACTCGTATCACCGTGCCCTGGAAAGTGCTTCGCTGTCGCCACAACATTGCTTTGTTGATACCCTTTTATTTGCGCTTCTCCTAAAGCGGCAACTCGTTGCGGATGACTACCGTATGAACGGACGCCAATGACCGGATTCGCTGGATTGTTGTTAACATCAACACACGGAGCCAAATTGACATTTACACCTAATGCACGCAATTCCTGTCCGCTAATTTTTGCCGCCTCATAAGCGAATTCATCACGATCTGTTGCCCCGATTGCCATATTTCCTGGTATTAAGGTGACGTCGAGAATTCTTGCAACCATTCCCCCTTCTTGATCGATCGATACGAACAATGGGATTGAGGAATGATCTCGATTGAAACGTTGGAGGTCATTCGATAATTCGTATACTTGCTGAAGTGTATCAATGTTCCTGCTGAAATAAATGACGCCGCCAATATGATACTTTTCAATAAGTGTCTCTATTTCGTTCGTTCGGGAATGACCTGAAAAACCACACATGACCATCTGACCAATCTTTTCCTCTAAACTTAGCTTTGATATGTCCATGTTAAGACTGACCTCCTTTTTTCTAATGAGAAAGCCCCCTTTCGAGGGGGGAAGTGTCAAGTTTTTACCGATCCTTGTACTAATCCTTTTGTCATTTTTCGTTGGAAAAAAATAAAGAATAATAAAACTGGGATTGTTGCAATGGTTGAAGCGGCCATTAATCCGCCATAGTCAGCTGTAAATCGGCTGAAAAACTGCTGAAGAGCTAATGGCAAAGTTCGTAATCCATCGTCCTGGATAAACGTTACTGCAAAGACAAATTCATTCCACGCAGTAATAAAAGCGAAAATACTTGTTGCGGAAACCCCGGGCCATGCGAGTGGGAAGATCACCTTCCGGAACGCTTGCATGCGCGTACATCCGTCAATCATCGCAGCCTCTTCAATTTCAGCAGGAATCGATGAGAAATAGCTGCGAAGCATCCATATACAGAACGGCAACGCAAACGTTAAGTAAACGATGACTAAGCCAACTAATGAGTTTACAAGTCCTAGGCGGCTCATAACGATGAAGAGCGGAATTAACATGACGACTAACGGAAACATTTGCACACTTAAAATCATAAGTAAAATTCCATTTTTCCCTTTAATCGGAAAGCGTCCTAATGCGTAACCAGCTAATGCAGCAAGACCGGTTCCGAGGATTGTTACTGTGCCAGCGACTAGTAAACTATTTTTAAAATAAACCCAGAAATTCGCTCTGACAAAAATGTTGTAGTAATGCTCGAACGTAAGATTATGCGGCCATAATGTCGGCACACTGCTAAAGATTTCAGAGGACGGTTTTAACGAGCTTGTGACCATCCACCAAAATGGAAATATCGAAAAAATGAGGACAAAGACGGCGGCGACATATATGAAAAATTTTTGGACGGGAGTTTTTCGCTTCATGACTTTTTCACCTCTTTGTCTTCACGTAAAAAGTAAATGTAGATGACGATAAAGAACATTAACAAAATAAACATGAGCATCGCGATCGCTGATGCCATACCGAAGTTCAACGAATTAAAGGCTTCACTCCAGGAATATAATGCAAGGACATATGTACCTCTTGCCGGACCACCTTCTGTCATGACATATATTTGGTCGAAGATTTTAAAGTCCCATATCGTTGATAAAATAAATAGAATGAGTAGTAATGGTTTTAGCATTGGGAGAGTAATCTTCGTCAACTTATGCCACGCATTTGCTCCATCAATTTCTGCTGCTTCATAAAGTGTGTCAGGGATCGTTTGGAAGCCAGCTAATAACGAGACAGCGATAAACGGGAAGCTTTGCCAGACGATCATAAAAAAGATGACCGTAAATGCGGTGAACGATGAGTTAAACCAGGCGTACCCTTCGAACATACTTAAGCCGATACTCGATAAAAAATAATTGGCAATTCCGTATTGGTCATTGAACATCCAACGCCATACGATCCCGCCGGCTACTGCCGGAAATACCCATGGGATCAGGATGACAATGCCGAGAATCTTGCTCCCTCTAAATTTTGTATTTAACAATAAGGCGACTAATAACCCTGTGATCATCGTTCCAAATACACATGCTAGACCAAAAATGATCGTGTTCCTTGTGACTGTCCAAAAAAATGGATCTTTTAACGTTTCAGCATAGTTACTGAATCCGACCCATTCGGATACTCCAGTCATCAACGAATACATATTATATTCTCTGAATGACAGCACGAACGTATTAATTAAAGGATAAATCGTTAACCCCATAATTAAAATTAAGGCAGGGGAGAGAAGTATCCAAGGAAGCCAACGATTCTTCATGCTCTACAACTCCAATCTATTAAGGAGGGTGGCTTTGAAGATAACCTCTCCATTAGCCACCCTATATTCATGTTTTGATTTATTCTGTTTGGAAAGCGTTATTCATCGATTCAGCCATATCTTCCATTGCTTCTTCTGCTGTTTTTTGGCCTTGCATCACTTCTTGTACTGGTGCGACAAATAAGTTTTCCCCTTCAAACCTTCCCCAAGATGGGCTTGCTGGATATGAACGGCCATCTATCATTGCATCTGAGAAGATGCTGAGCATTTCATCATCTGTGAAAATTGGGTTTTCTAATCCTTCAAGTGTACCTGGGAAAAATCCGGTAAATTCTGCCCATTCTGTAATAAATTCATCAGAAACTAATAGCTCCAAATATTCGTTTGCTAATTCTTTGTTCTGTGATTGTTCGAAAACGGCTAAGTTTGAGCCGCCGACAAAGCTCGAATTTGATTCATTTCCTGGCAGTGGTGCAACACCGACTTTATCTTCAATATCTGGATTCTCACTGATCATCGCATTCACACCTGCAGGAAGGTCGATCGTCATCGCTAAATCTTCTTGTGCAAAAGCTTGTCGTGTCTCAAGGACAGACCAGTTCAAGGCTCCTTCTGGTACAAAGCCTTCTTTATACATGTTTGTGTAAAATTCCATTGCCTCAACTGCTTCTGGTTCATTTACTGTCGATACCCAGCGCATTTCACCGTCTTCATCTTCTTCCTGAACTGCTAATTCACCGCCAAAGTGCCATATTTTCGGTAAAATAAAGTGTTGTGAAATTCCGACTGCAGGATAAGCATAAGCGTCTGTATTGTTCACAATCGCTTCACTTACTTCCCAAAGCTCGTCAAAATTCGTCGGGACGTCTACACCTGCTTCGTCAAAAATGTCTTCATTATAAATTAACTGGCGAACTCCTGCATACCATGGAATTCCGTATAAGCTGTCATCATATGTGCCAACTTCCTCAAGTGCTGGAACCCATCCATCGGTCATTCCCCACTCTTGTACGACGTCATCCATGTTTGCTAATGCACCCATTGCTGCAAATTCAGGATTCCAAGTTGTCCCAAGTTCTGCGATATCCGGAGCACCTCCTCCAGCAATCGCTGTAATTAAATTTTGGTGTGCAGACAACCATGGAATAAACTGTACATTGACTTCGACATTTGGATATTGTTCATTAAATCTTTCATTCACGCGAGCAAAATACTCTTCTGCTTCTTCAGGTGATCCAGTTTCCATAATCCATACTCGAAGTTCAGCTTGTTCGTCTGATCCCGAAGCATCCGCATCTGCTTCAACTCCGTCATCTGTTTCTTCTTCTGAATCGACCTCATCCGTGTCTGTATCACCATCTGTATCTGCAGGTTCTGACCCGCCATCGTCTGAACATGCTGCTAAAAATAAAATCAACAATAACGACATGAAACCATTCTTAAAGATTTTTTCTGACATCATTGTACCCTCCCTATGAATATAGTCATTTATGTTTTTTTATTAAAACCTCGTTTTGTAGATAGCGCTTTCACTCTTTGTTAATTCTCATCCTTGCTTTTTTTCAAGGAGCGTGATCGCACTTCTAACATAACCTTCCGTAACATCTAGTACATGTTTCGCTTCGTCATACGTCACATTTGTTTTAATCATGACGATCGCAGCTTTAACATCTTGATTCGCATCGGATAGCGTAAGACCTGCTTCTTCGACGGAAACGTCTGTCACAGATGCAACAATTCTCTTTGCTCTTTCTATTAACTTATAATTGCTAGCGTTTAGATCTACCATTAAGTTTTCAAAGACTTTTCCAAGTTTAATCATCGTTGTCGTTGAAATCATATTTAACACCATTTTATGGGCGGTCGCTGCTTTTAATCGTGTAGATCCTGTGATCACTTCCGGGCCAACAATCGTTTCGATTGGGTGATCTGCAAGACACGCTATTTCAGAGCCTTGGTTACAAGTGAGTGAGATTGTTTTCGCGCCGACTTTATTTGCATACTTCAGTGCTCCCATCACATATGGGGTTCTGCCACTTGCTGCAATTCCGATAACGGCATCGTTTTTTGTGAGGCGTTCTGTTTTTAGGTCGTTTGCTCCTTCATCCTCGTTATCCTCTACTCCTTCTATGGCTTCAAACATCGCCTTTTTACCGCCAGCCATGACCGCTTTTACCATATCCGGATCAGTCCTGAAGGTCGGAGGACATTCAGATGCGTCAATGATTCCTAACCTGCCACTCGTCCCAGCACCGACGTATAGTAATCTCCCACCAGTTTTCAAAGCTTCATAGACTGCTTCCGTGGCGACTTCTACTTGAGGAAGAGCATCCTCTACGGCTTTTGCAACAGATTGGTCTTCTTTATTCATCAATGAAATAATTTCTCTCGTCGACAGTTGATCAATATTCATCGTTCGTTCATTGCGTCTTTCTGTCATTAAAGAAGATAGCTTATTTTCCATCTCATCACCAAATTTCATCTATGTGTCGTTTATTCTGAAATTTAATTTCAATTACAGTTTATCGGTTGTAAAATTAATTTTCAAGTACTTTTAGTAATTTTCGGAAAATTATTTCAGTCACTTGCTCTATATCTATTCCGAACAAGTGCCCACGTATGCTTCTTTCTAATGATTTACATGAGTTTTCCATTGCTCGGGGGATTTGGGGATGTTGATGGACTTTGGGGACTTGGGCGGACACTAGGGACCTTGGGAAACATAGGGACACTGACGATCCGAGCAAATTTGGCCGACATTGTGGTATGCTTTTGGGATCTTGAGGACACTGATGACCTCGGCCGACACTGGTATACTTTGGGGATCTTGAGGACACTGATGGCCTTGGAGGACACTGGTATGCTTTGGGGATCTTGAGGACACTGATGGCCTTGGAGGACACTGGTATGCTTTGGGGATCTTGAGGACACTGATGGCCTTGGAGGACACTGGTATGCTTTGGGGATCTTGAGGACACTGATGGCCTTGGAGGACACTGGTATGCTTTGGGGATCTTGAGGACACTGATGGCCTTGGAGGACACTGGTATGCTTTGGGGATCTTGAGGACACTGATGACCTTGGCCGACACTGGTGTATGCCTTGGAGGACACTGGATCCGTTAAAACGGTCAAAAAGCTAGTTTATCGAAGTTAAGAGGACACACTGGACCTATGTCAAGAAAGTAGACACCTAAATAACGAATTTTTGGATTTATAGTTGCTTTAACTAGTTGGCCTTTGTTCACCTTTCGAAAAGTATAGATAATTCAGCGGAAGCGTCAAGCCCAAACCGCTTGACCCCTCCACTTCATCATCTGTTTGATGGTTAGGTGAAGTAAGGGCCAAACTACTACTCGTATTAAGCAGCTTTCCTATCAAACTGCTTTGCATATTGCATTGGTGACAGGTATCCAATAGAACTGTGTATTCTTTTGCGATTATAGAAAAACTCAATGTATTGGAACATACTAGTATAAGCCTGCTCCTTGGTTTTAAACCGACGACCTTTTAATAATTCTTTTTTCAAAACACTAAAAAATGATTCTACACAAGCATTGTCATAACAATTGCCAGTACGACTCATACTAGCTTCCATACCATAACTTTCGAGTCGTTGACGATATTCTTTTGATGCGTATTGAGTACCTCGGTCTGAATGATGGATTAAGTCTTTGTTTGGATTTTTTGATTCATAAGCATTTTCCAGAGCTTCTAACACGATTTCATTTGCCATGTGACCTTTAAGACTCCAGCCAACAATTTCACGAGTACAAAGATCAAGGATGACCGCCAAGTATAATTTCCCCTGGCGACAAGGAATATAGGTAATATCAGCACCCCAAACCTTGTTAGGAGCTGCTATACGAAAGTTTTGATCCAATTTATTAGGAGCGATAGGATTTGCATGATTAGAATCTGTTGTAACGACCTTGAACTTCTTTGACACACAAGAGCGTAATCCTAGCTCATTCATATATTTACTAACTGTTCTTTGACTAACTTGATAGTTTTCTTTCCACAACATTTGGGTGATTTTCGGACTACCATAAATCCCATGACTATCTTTAAAATGGTACTCGATTCGGCCTTGAATTTCTCTTTTTCGAAGCTCTTGTTGACTAACCTCACGTTTTTTCCACTTGAAATAGCCACTCCGCGATACTTGCAGTACTTTACACATCTTCTTCACTGAAAATTCGGAGCTATGCTTTTCAATGAATTCGAACCTCATGGCCGTGGTTTGCTGAAGATGTGCACCGCCTTTTTTACAATTGCCAACTCTTCTTGAGTGTCTGCTAGTTTGCGGTCTTTTTCTCTTAATTGACGTTCTTGACCTCGTAACTGTTGTTCTAATTTACGAATACGTTCTTCACTTGCCAGTGGTTCATTATCAAATTCTCGATATTGAGTCATCCACTGATGTAGACAACTTAATGGAATATCTAATTCTTGTGCTATGTCTCTCATCGTTTTCTTTTGCTTCTGCTCTTGAGCAAATTTAACTGTTTGACGTTTAAATTCTTCACTATACCTTTGCCGACGTTCACCCATGGGAACCCCTCCTTGTATTATCATCTCATCATGTCCAATTATAATGTTCGTTAAAGGGGTGTCCACTTTTTATTCTATATTCACACGTTCCGCTATATTGCGATTATGGCTGGTTTTTCATATCTTTTTCATCAAATAGCGGATCCAATGTCCTTAAACACCGTAGAATTAGCTTTTTTTGAGTCAATAGCGGATCCTATGGCCGCAGAAAATCCGAAGACATGACAAAGTGCCTGGCACCTGGGAATCCTTTTCCAGGTGCCAGGCACTTGTTAAAAAATGGTTAAGAAATTTATGGTTAAGAGATGTATGATTAAGAGATGTTTAATAGATAGTTTCTAGGTCTATGTCTGTGTAGTAGTGTTTGAGGATTTCTTCATAATCTGCACCTTTTTCAGCCATTCCTACTGCTCCTGTTTGCGACATGCCGACTCCGTGTCCCCAGCCGCCGCCATATGCTATAAAGCCGACAACTTCTTGAGATGGCCGCTCAACGACCGGTTCAATAAAGAACAATGTACTTAGCAGCGGGCTCATGTTTCCATCTTCATTAAAGTATTGGAGTGCCCAGCGAATTTGATCTTTCGTTTCATAGAAAGTTCCGTTCTCTGTCACAAATTCTATTTCATAGGCTCTCCCCGAACTTGAACGTTCGAGAACATTCATTTCATAAACGTCACCGACGTCCTCATTAAATCGGTCACTTAGCGCCTCTGTTATTTCTTCCATCGTCCACTCAAAATTCCAACGATGGTATCTTGACCAGTCAGATTCATAGGCACCATTATTTAATCCACGTAATGAACGGGCATTTCTACTATTTTTAAACACTTCAAGAGATGGAACGTTTTCTTGTGCATTTCCACGATTCGCATCAGGTACTCCACGTAAATAAGGGATAGCATCCGTATTCCAAACATCCTCATTATTTGCGGTATGCCCGCCGCTCGTAGAATGATAGACAGCTGTAATGAACTCTCCATCGTAAGTTGCGACAACTCCTCTTGTGTCATCGATAGCTTCATTTGAAATTGGATGTTCATCATCAAATCCGCCATACACTTGGTCTGCTGTTGTTGGCAGCAAGTCATAGCCATTGGAACTATGCTTTCCGAGGTTTGCTAGTGCATACGTCCTTGCAGCGATCGCTTGTGATTTTTGTGCTTCTAATTGGGCATATGGATTCGGTGGCAATTCTCTAGGAACGACACCATACAAGTATTGCTCTAAAGGTAACTCATTAATCGCAGCTAACGTTCCTGCGCTATTAAAGTTTATTTCTGAAACGCCTCGATAACGATCTCCATCTACGAATACAAGATTATCATCAGCTTGCAAAACGATTGCTCCTTCATACGTAAATTCACCATTAATAGTAAGAGACGGTTCTCCTTCTGATGTCGTCATTTCCCGCCAAAATGCATCGTTTTGTGCAAGACCTTTTTCAATGACTTCTTGCCTGAAAGCTTCTCTTTCTCCCCATGGAGTATCTAACGGGAATTCCCCGATCAACATTCTGTAGCCACCATCATAAGGTTCCACATATGTGACATACCCTTCCTCTTCTGCTTGAGAAAGCCAATCTTGTAAGGCTGATTCATTAGTCGTCCACCCTGTTTGCAGACGGAACCATGTCTCAATTTCACCTTGCGATTGAAGCTCTATTTCAACTTGTTCATCTTCACCTTCATATAAGAGAAAACCGTTTTCCTTTGATTCAATTTGAAAATGTGCATCGCTTCCGATTGTCACAGACGTTGCTTCTGGTACAACACCAATGCGAATCATTTGCTCTTCTTCCTCTGCAACAACTACTGATAAATTTGAAAAAACGAATGACATTCCAACAACGAGTGCTAAAAAGATTTTCATAGACTCACTCACCTATACCACCCCTTCAAAGGTTTTTCATATGTACGATTCAACCTTAAAACTGGAAAAACCTTTTATAATTTTAAGAATAATCAAAAAATTAAATTTCAGTAGATTTGACCTATTCGTTTTTACTACTGACGGTAGAAGGAAGTGGTAACTTTTGGTTGGTGAATTAGCAACGTGGTCCATAATATAGTATGGCAGGTTTCCTATTTTCATTTTTAAAAAAGAGAGTTCCCGTTTTTTCATGATCGTCGTTTCTATAGATTGTTTGTGAAGTAAAAAGATCTGATCGACAAATATATTGAGACAACAATCACTTGATACTTTGAAACAACACTTTTCAGTTTACTAAGTAGTCACACCTACCTCTTTTCATACAAAAAAACTAACCGAAATGGTTAGCAAATATCTCTCTTAATTTATAGGTATCATTCCTACCACAAAAGACGAAGAAGTATTATTCACAGTAATTATGCTGCAAACGCCAATTTTCCTGTAAATCAGTTAAAATTAAACTTCGACTATCCTTCAAGGATTCATTATTTTCATGAAAGGAAAGGGCGCTCCTATAATCATATAAAACATCTAGTATATCATCTTTATTTAGTAACTCTTTTTCACAAAATTGAACGGGATTACCTGTTTCATAAAATTCCACAATTTGACTTAATAATAAACTTAAATAGTGACTTTGCCTATAAACATCATGATACATTGGCTCACTTGTTTTCGAAAATGAAGACGTCAAATAGTCAATATAAATTGAATTAATATTTCTATATTCTCTATAATTTAATTCAGCCCTCTTTAAACGATCTTCATTAACTATTTCTTGTTCAAGAATATGAACAAAATTATCAATTATATACCTACTATTATGTAGACTATAAGCTAACTCTATTTTCGTATATTCATCTACTTCTACTAACGTATTATTTAATTGATAATTTTTATATAGTAGATAGAAACAGAAGAGAGAGATTATACATATTAGCGTGATTAGTATTTTCTTATTCACTTTAATCATTCCACCGTGTACACTAAATTCTTTGTTTTATTTACTGTCTCCGCATGTGTATAAGAACCCCAGCGATTTCTAACGTATATGTCAAAATCAAATTGATGTGTAACTCTTCTAGACAAATTAGATCTTCTGTAAGTTAATTCCCCGTCTTCACTCACATCCTGAGGAACAATACCTTGGTAATTAATACCTGCTCTATCCCCAACAATACGCAGACTGTCTTCTACATCTATTCTGAGGTCTCTTATAGTTCTTTGGTATGAGTTAACTTGAGCTTCTACTGTTGTCGGAAAGTTCATTGTCTCTCCTGAAAATGGTTCTTCTTGATAGGTAACAATATTTCGAACATTATTAATAGTTGCATAGTAATTACCGAAAGGAAGGAGACCAATAACTGAACTAAAATTAAATGAGTATGAACCATTAACTTCTACAAATGACCTAGCTGAATAAAATATATCCGCTATATTGGGGTAGACAACTTCCAAAGTTATATTATCTAGCCGTATATATGATTCATCTGCAAATGGTACTATTTCCCCTGTCTCCTCCAAATACAAATACCGTCCATCATTAGTTATTTGTAAATGCAAGAAACTATTATTAGTTACATTTGTCCCTTCAGCTAAATCATCAATATGCCCAATTGGCCACACCCACTTTATTACATCTGTTAAAACATTTTCTGATATCACGGGCCAATTAGTTGAAACTTTATAATAACCCCAATCATTACTATATGTTGTTAACCGACTATCAACTCTTTTAAAATTGTAATCTGGGACATCGGGAATAATACTTCCTTGCACACTTATATTGCGTTCTTCACCTTCCTTTTCATTAATTATAGGATTAACTTCTTTTTCAACAAAAGGGAAAAACCAATTTTCATTAGAAAATAATACATCTTTTTGCTCTTTTAAGTTATTAAGTTCTTTACTTTCACTAAAACTAAGACTTTCTTTATTATCAAGATTTGATATTAACCCCTCTAAGTTGATTGAATCTTCTTCGACAACTTTTTTGTAACTCCTTGGTAATTCACCTTCAAAATAAAGGATTTGTTCGTTCTCATTAATACCTACCGCTAATTTAAGAACCACCTTATTTTCCAAGTCATAATTAATTGGCAAAAGTAATGGTTTAAATGCACTTTCTTCTATAGTTGCAGATAATATATTATATGCACTATCTGTATTTTTGAAATCTATAACTTTTGCATTAGATTCTTTTAAAGCGAGGTTTAAAGAATCATATATTTCGCCTGAAGATTCAATTATTAACTTCCCATTTGGATAATCTATTGTCCCCTCAAGAAACACCTTGCCATTTTCATAAGAAAAATCCTCCAATTGTAACCTTGAATCTAAATCACTTTTTGAATTTAATCCATGAATTTGGTCATCATAGAGTACTCCTAAAATTTCATCATCATTTTCTGCATAGACAGTGTAATTTGAAAAAATTACTATACCTATAATTATTGCTAATACAAAACAATTAGAAATTTTTATCATTTTTCCCTCCATTAAACAAAATTTATTAAAAATTCCAATAAATTAACTATAAAATAAATCTAACAAACATTCAATTTTTTTAAAGTATTTTTTTAAAACAGTACCTTTATCACACTTTTAGCAAATGACGAAAAAAAACAGACTCTGTGATATTTGATTCCTAATCAAGAAAGATATTTAATGTTACTATTTACATTAAGGTAAGAAACACACAGGAATACCTAGAGTAGTCTGAGAGCAAATCTGTAAAATTTTTCTTGAAGCTCACATCATTTCATGTTAGTATTACAAAAATTACTAAATGCAATGATGAGAAGAGTAGATAAATAATTTCTTTACAGAGAGCTCCGGGAGCTGAAAAGGAGTAAGAATGATTTTATTGAACCAAGTCTCTGAGTAGTACACTGGATCCTTTATGGTGATAGTGTAACGGGAGCTCCCGTTATAGAGCTAGGGTATAAGCAGCTTCTTTGCCGTACCCGAAAAGATTAATATGGTGACGTATTAATAAACTGGGGTGGCACCGCGATTCTATAATCTCGCCCCCAAGACTGATGTCTTGGGGGGCGGGATTTTTTATTTTCTAGAAAAAATCACTTAACAGGGAGGACTGGAATTGGATTTTAAAAAAATTATTCATTCGTGGAAATATCCAAGTATTTTATTGTTTGGTATTGGTATTTCAAATATTGGAGCGTGGATCTATTTTATTGCATTAAATCTAATTGTTTTTAATATGACTGGTTCTGCATTGGCAGTTGCAGCACTCTATATCATTAGACCTTTAGCAACGTTATTTATTAACTTATGGAGTGGTAGTTTTATTGATCGTTTGAATAAAAAATACGTCATGATTTTTTTAGATATTTTGCAAGGAACACTAATCGTTTGTTTAGCGATTTTTTCGACTTCGTTATGGATGATCTACGTTCTTGTCTTTTTAATTAATATGGCTTCTTCTGTATATGAACCAACATCATTTAGTTATATTACGAGGCTAATCCCACGAGAAAAAAGACAAAGATTTAACTCTTTAATAAGTCTTATAGATTCAGGAGCATTTTTCATTGGACCTGCCGTTACTGGGTTGTTATTTATGATTGGATCCCCCATTTATGCAATTTACATGAACGCTTTAGCGTTCTTCTTTTCAGCTATCGTAACTTTATTTATGCCAAATGTAGAGAAGAACGATATTAAAAATATAACAACCGAACAAAAATTGTCCTTGAAATTACTAAAAGAGGATTGGATTGTTGTTTTGCAGTTTAGCCGTAAGTTTATATATGTAATGACGATTTATTTCTTATTTAGTGTATTTATCGTCATGCAAACAGCTATTGATTCACTTGAAGTTGCATTTTCAAAAGAGGTCATTTCTCTTTCTGATAGCGAATATGGTTTTCTCGTAAGTATTGCAGGAGCAGGTATTTTAGTAGGAGCATTAATCAACGTCATCTTCACGAAAAATCTAGCAATTTCTATGTTAATCGGAGCTGGAGCTGTCATGGTTTCAGTAGGTTATATTATTTTTGCGTTCTCCAACCATTTTTTAATTGCAGCGATAGGCGTATTTTTGTTGGCATTTGCTAATGCCTTTGCAAACACAGGTTTTTATACATTCTATCAAAACAATATTCCAGTAGAAGTAATCGGAAGAATAGGCAGTCTTTATGGGTTTGTTGAAGCTTTTTTAATTATTATTGCAACAGCTATCTTTGCAATAGGTGCTCAAGTTCTTTCCATACAAGTTACTGTAATAACAGGTGCACTAATGATGTTCGTATTAACAATCGTATTATTTAGTCTTACTTCTCAACCATCAAAAAATAAGTTTTATAAAACTGTACCAGAGGACATGAGAACAAGCGATAGTTTGTCTAATCAAGCATGATTTGTCCTTCAAGTTATCTTTGTTATTTCGTGTCATTTCCTTTATAACGGAGGAAGGTCGTTCAGCAAGCAATTTTGAAGGGAATAGAGTTCAATTCTCCTTATCCTTATCTGCAAGCAAATGATGCTTGCCTGCTGTTCACTTAGTGCAAATCATAGTGGCGAAAGCCTTTTAAAATGAAGACAAGTGCCTGGCACCTGGATATTTATCCCAGGTGCCAGGCACTTGTAAAAAATTAGGTAACAATGGAATGGGATTCCATTATGCCCTGGTGTTAAATGTGATCACGCGTGCGTTTTTGTTTGCCCGACACACACGATATTCTAATATGTTAGTTCGGTCTTCCGATACTTGGGCTTCCGTAAGGGATTTCCTCATCGTAAAATTCAGGGTCGATCTCATACACTTCTCCCGTTGCAAAGCCGCGTAATGTTTCATAAAGACCGATATAAGATTGCTTCGTATACTGACCATTTGCTTTTTGACCAGTATGTCCATATGGGTGCTGCTGTCCACGTGTTTCATAAAGCATGATAGCTGCACCATTCATGGAGTAACTCCCTAAAGCTGTACCAGGCAAGTTTACCTCAGGATATCTTGAAACAGCTGAAAATGGAGAATTTCCTTTTTGTAAAGATTGATAGACGAGGCTATTAACTTGTTTTGATAGATTTAGGGAATCCTCTTCGAGCTGATAATCTACACCATCATAACTGACCATTGTATCATCATTAACGACTTGAGCAATGACTTGTAGTGTATTTAAGCTGTCATCCTCTTCAGACACGACATTACTATATCTGTGGTGATGATCGATAAATAAATCAGGCTGTAGTTCCGCAAATACATCTCTAGATGCACGAGCTTCTGGAGTCGCAAATACACCAGGCTGAGAGCTGACACTTGGGATTAAATCTGCCGTTTCAGGACTTAACTCTAAATCTAAGTGCGGATGAAAATCTCGGTTTACATCAAAACCCATTTCCCCGCTAACAGAATCCGGACGGTAATACCAAGGAGCTGACGTTCCTTCGTCTAATCCGTATTCAGCTGGATCCCACGTTTGAATATTCTGTCTCTGTTTTGATTGTCCATTTGGTGTATCAAAAATGACCGCACCATCTGGGTTAAGCATTGGGATAAACCATACAGTGACATTATCTAAAATTTCCACGATATCTTTATTGTTACTCATCGCAAGCTGCTGAATGAGGTCAATAGAAGCCTCTGTTCCTAACTGCTCATCACCATGAATTTGCGTTTGAATGAAAACTTTAGGGTTATCAGTGTCCGCTTCACCAAATTTAACAGCATAAATCGGGTATTCATATGTAGCAGAATGACCTACCACTTCCAGATCCATACGACCATCTCTTGCACGTTCATTAATTTGGTGTAATTTTTCCTCTAATTGCTCAGGTGACATTAAGCTTTCAAGCTTTACTTCTTGATTAGGCTGAATCCATGGTCCATTCGGCTTTGATTGTGGTTCAGCAAATGCAGAAATACTAAAAGAAAATAATAATAAAAATGTCAATAATGCTGAAAAAGCTGTTTTTCTCACTATGACCGCCTCCATTAATAAATTTACCTTGCTAGCAACGATTACAGTAGAAATTGTTAGTTATTTTTCTACCGTTTTTAACGAAAAGTATTTCACCTCTCTAAAATTTAGTTTATCAAAATAAATACCGTTTGGATTTGTAACTTTCTGACAATTCAGAATAATGGTAAGGGAGGTGTGGGGACAAGTTCTCATTATAATCAATATCGTTTACAGCAATCGACAAAGTTCATGAATACTCCCTACTATTCGAGTCTATTTTTGCATTCCCTTTAGTCTAAACACGAAAAAAAGGTAAAAATGTCTTAATAAACTTCCAGTCGAGCTACAAGAAAAGCGCAAGGCAGCCTAACGTTGATATTCTTTACTTGTGACTAGTTATCACTGGAGAACTATAGGACGATATCTTAAAAATGGCTTGTTTTAGCAAGCGAATGATGCTTTTACAGTTATACGATCATCCATAGGTTGTATAATACAAAAAACCTCCAAACCTTCATAAAAGTTGGGAGGCAGAATGTTGATTTATTCAACTGGGTTCAGATTTTTTTCAAGTTGGTCATATTTCCATATGATCTTAAAATCAAATTTTTGATAGAATTCTATATGCTCAGTCCAATCGATTAAGAGATAGTCAACGCCTCTTTTTTTCAACGTAGTCAACGCAGCTTGAACGACACCCGCTCCATAGCCTAGTCCGCGGTATGTACGGTCTACACCTAATGGACCAATCCCGCCAAGCTTCCCATCAAAATGAGGAGCCCAATAGACATTTTGGGCAATCACCGGTGAATCTGGATCATTGATTCGGCAAAAACCAATGATGCGATCTTCTTTCTTAATCACAACGTATTCTCTTCCAGTTCCTCCGAGTTGAAAATACTTGATCGCTTCATATTCCCAACGTCCGGGAAAGGTGTCATGTATAAAAGCAAGAAAACGTTCTTTGTCATCAAGCGTCAGGATGCTGAACGACGTTGCTTCAAAACTTGGCACCGGCTCAATGCCTTTTCCTTTTTCACTCCGCATGAAGTCGACAACTGTCTTTGTACAGCTATAGCCTCGTCTTTCAAACCAAGCTCGCGTTTCAGTCATCGTAGATGGTATACCTGGAAAGTAGTGAAATGGATCACGTCCTAATGCGATTTTCTTCACACCTGTATTGAATAAATCAACTTCAGCCTTTTCAAGCAATTCACTCCCTAACCCTTGTCTGCGAAACGTTGAATCGATGAGAAGACATTGAATCCAGGCTATGTCTTTCGCAAGTAATTGCTTGGCTTCCTCGGATTGAGTACATTTTGCGACAAGGACACCGATGCATTCGTTGTGGTCGTTTAATATAAACGATGAAGCAGGTCCAAACACGCTTTCATCTTCGACACTGTTTTGCTTAAACAGCGCCTCTCGCATCGGAAATTCACTGCCAATTTCTCGATTCCAAAGATTACAAATTGATTGGACGTGCTCCTCTTTCATTTCATCCCAAGCATACGTTTTCATGACTTCCTCCCCTTTTCCCGTTTAATAAAGTAAAAATTTTTCCCGCAGCTTTTCAAATCGTTCAGCTTCTTGTTTTTTCGAATTTATCCATTCTAGGAGCGATCCCCCTCGTTCCACGTGTTTTCTCACCTCATCTGTTCCACTAATTAAATCAATAAAGTAACGTCCATTAATGGGCTCGGTCCAACTGAATTTTTCGGTATAAAGGGTATTGATTGAGTCGATCATTCCGAGAGCCGTCCTGATCGGTTGAAAGTCGTTGAAATCATCAATATGAATGTCTAACCCTTGGCACAATTCGTCCTGGTATTTCGACGTTAGAGGAGTAAACGTGACAGGGCGAACGGTCACTGCTGGTAGACGCAGTTTATCAAATTCCTTTTTTAAGGCATACGCATCTATCCAAGGTGCACCGATCCATTGGAACGGAGCGGTTGTTCCTCTCCCTTCAGAAACATTCGTTCCTTCAAAAAAACAAGTGCCTGGATAGAGAGCCGACATCGCTTTCCCCGTTGCATTCGGTGATGGCATAACCCAAGGCAGACCGGTCTCATCGTACCAAGTGTCGCGAGTCCAGCCTTTCATTTTTACAACAGTCAGTTCGACATTCATGTTGTATTCGCTATTAAAATATTGGGCTAGTTCGCCGACCGTCATCCCGTGCCTAATCGGTAAACCGTATTTTCCGACAAATGATTCGAACTCCGGCTCGACTATATTTCCGCACACTGCTGTTCCGTTAATCGGATTCGGTCGATCGAGCACATAAACTTCGATGCCGTGCTTACCTGCTTCCTCCATGCAATAAGCAAGCGTGTAAATGTAAGTATAGAACCGAACACCAAGGTCTTGTATATCAAAAACGAGGGCATCAAGCTGACGCAGCATGTCGTCAGTCGGCCGCCTATGCTTCCCGTAAAGACTCATGACAGGAATTCCTGTTCTGGAGTCGACTTGATCGTCCACCGTTTCACCAGCTGCGATATCACCTCTCACTCCATGTTCAGGGGCAAAAATCGCCTTAATCTGATAGTCTTGCTCAATGAATCGGTCCAAACTAAGCTTGAGATCGGAGTCCACCGATGTATGGTTTATAATTAATCCAATATTTTTTCCGTCTAATTGCGGCTGACCTTCTTCTAGTAACCGAGCTAGCCCAGTTTTAACCATTGCGATTCATCCTTTCTCCTTTAATGCCGCTGCGAAATCGTCCAGTTCATCATTTTTTCCTACAGCTTTTTTCGCTGCAATAACAGACCCAATTACAGGCTCAGCGTCAGGGACGAGCCACTCTGTCGCCCAAATCTGCTTGAGCTTTGGTAAAAATAAATCCTTTCGTTTCATTAAACCACCGACTAATACGACTGGGACTTCTTTTTGACAATCAGAATCAAACAACGGCATTGCTACCATTTTTACTGACTGGACAATTTCTTCACAAGCCTTGTCTATCATTAATAATGCCACTTCATCCTTTCGTTCAGCTTCGTCTAAAATGAGTGGAGCTAATGAAGCAATTGGCTCTCGTGATTTATCAAGATCATAAATGATTGGAATTAGCTGTTGCGGCTCGCTGACATTAAAAAAGGTAAGAATTTTTGTTGAAAGTGCAGAAGCTCTCTTTCCATAGTCGTGTTCATAAAATAAAGTTTTCAATGCTGCCAAACCAATTCCATAGCCACTTCCTGAGTGATCGAGTAAATACCCCCACCCACCAACACGCTTCGTTATGTTCTTTTCGTTCATGCCAAAAGTAAGCGATCCTGTCCCAGCAATATTGACAATCCCTGGCTTTCCATCTGTTCCCGAATATAATGCTGAAATGGCATCATAAGAAATCGTGACTTTCGTGTTTGGATGTGAAGCATTCTTTAATAAGCCGATAAGTCTTTCCTCATTCGTCAGTCTTGAATAGCCAGACATTCCTGCAAAAATAGAAACGACGTGCTGAAAATGAATGTCAGTAGACTCTCTCAACTGATCTAGTAAACATTGAAATCTCCGTTCAACCGTTTCTGCACGAACAGTTGTCGGATTCGTTGCCCCTTCCAATGCTTTTGCTAACACATTCCCTTCCTCATCACAGAGCAATGCCGCTGTTTTTGTTCCACCACCATCGATTCCGATGTAATACACCGATGACCATCCCCTTTTTTCCCCTGAAACGCAATTAGCGAAATTTTATTTTAAATATATTGTATATTCAATAAAATAAAATTACTACCCAATCCAGGAATATCTTTTCGTACGATGGCATTTCGGTTTATTCGGTGAAATTTTTAGTTTATCCGGTAAAATTATCGTTTTATCCGCGAAAAAGAGGGGTTTATCCGCGAAAAAGAGGGGTTTATCCGCTAACTAGAATAATTCTAATTTGTCCGACATGCCGCACATGCCCGACATACCGCACCTACTCAAACCTCTGCTCAACCAACCCAACGCAAAACCAAACATATTGCCCTCACTGACAGCATCTAAAGGCCAAAAACGCCAAAAGGGCGTCCGATCCCTTTTGGCGTCTCAACAAGACAAGCTTACGTATTGTTATCGTATTATCCGAAGAACATATTTGCGATGACGAGCATGACGAGTGCAACGAACCAGGCAATCGTCGTCGGTACTGACCAGACGAGAATTTGTTCTTTCACATTTTTAATGCCCATCATTCGGTTTACAACCCAGAATAGGCTGTCGTTAAAGTATGAGAAAATCATTGCACCTAGTGTCGCTGCTTGTGCTGCTAATACCATGTTAATATCCATGCCGGAAACAATCGGCGCAGAGATCGATGCAGCAGTAATCATTGCGACTGTACCACTACCTTGGATGAGGCGGACAATCGTCGCAATGAAGAAAGGTAATAAAACCGGCGGAAGAGCTGTCGCAGCAAATTGTTCAGCAATATAGTCACCGCTTCCGCTTTGTCTTAATACTTCACCTAACGCACCACCAGCTCCTGTAACGAGTAAAATGATACCTGCTGTTTTAATTCCTTCTTCCATGCGTTCAATCGCATTCGCTTGTGATACTTTTCCGAATAAACCATAAATAGCTACAATAAGTCCGAGTGCTACCGCGATGACTGGTGAACCGAAGAATTGAATATATTCGGCTGCAGTTCCTTCAACACCGAATGCAGAGACAGTAGTATTTGCAAAAATAAGAATAATCGGTACAAGAATTGGTGCAACTGATCTTGTTAATGATGGTAAATCTTTCTTTTCTTGCATTTCATAGTATTCTTCTAATGAACTTGGCATATCTGGACGGTGGAAATCGAGACCATCTTCAGTAGGAAGCTGGTAAATTTTCTTTCCGATCCATTTCGCGTACCAAACCCCAACGACAATCATTGGGACCGCAAATATGAGACCCCAAAGGAGCATTAAACCGACATCAACGTTAAAGATTCCGGCAACCCCTAATGGACCTGGAGTTGGTGGCACAGCATGGTGTGTCGCTGCTAAACCGACACCTAATGCAACACCTAGACCGACGACGGATTTTCCAGTTTTTGTTGAAAGCGCTTTTATTAAAGGCATTAAAATAACAAATGCTGAGTCTACGAATATTGGAATAGATACGACGTAACCAGCCATCGCCATTGCCCATTCTTCGCGTTTTCTCCCGAGCCATTTAATAAAGGAATAGGCCATCCTTTCGGCGGCGCCCGACACTTCGAGTATCCTTCCCATCATGACCCCTAATCCGATGACAATACCAATTGTACTTAATGTGCTGCCAAACCCTTCTGTAATCGCATTCACGACATCAGGAGCCGGCATG
Source organism: Evansella halocellulosilytica (assembly GCF_002335745.1). Classification (GTDB taxonomy): domain Bacteria; phylum Bacillota; class Bacilli; order Bacillales; family Salisediminibacteriaceae; genus Bacillus_CA; species Bacillus_CA halocellulosilytica. The sequence continues at coordinate 286,305 of NZ_NIST01000001.1, forward strand.
CCCCCGACGATACCTGTTACAGATGCGGAAATGAGTATGGCGAGAAAAGCATGAATTTTTGTTTTTAATACGAGAGCAATCAGTAAGAATACCCCGATAACTAACCCGAGTATCATTTGGCCTCCTGATACTTCCATGTTTCCCGTCCCCTTTCTATGAGCCTTGTAATCTATGAAATTGCCCGCCCTTGCCCAACAGTAGCGAAAGACGTCTACCGATTAAAGCAGGGCGGACTGACAATGACTTATTTATTTGTAAAATGCGGTGCATATTTTGCAGCAAGTTTAATACATTCTTCCATACTGACAGAGCTTGCAATCCCTTTTCCTGCGATATCAAATGCAGTTCCGTGATCAACAGACGTTCGAAGGAATGGCAGACCATTTGTAATCGAGATCGTTTTTTCAAAGTCTGTCATTTTCGCCGCGATGTGGCCTTGGTCATGGTATAAAGAAAGAACTGCATCGTATTTTCCTTGTAATGCTTGGTGGAAAACAGAGTCAGCTGGAACGGGTCCGACAGCGTCAATCCCATCTTCTACCGCTCTTTCAATACCTGGGCGAATTTCATCGACTTCTTCCATACCGAACAAACCGTTTTCACCACTGTGCGGATTTAAACCTGCGACTGCAAACTTACGTGTTGAAACACCTAGCTTTTGTAACGCCTCATTACAACGCTTTAAATAGTCATGGACTCTTTCTTTCGTCATTTGATCGATCGCATCTTTTAATGACAAGTGGCGTGTTAAAAAGAAGATTCTCATGTTTTTCACTTCAAACATCGTTAACGGGTCATTCGTTTCAGTCATGGAAGCGAGCATTTCTGTATGACCGATATGCGGTACATTGGCCGCTTTCAAAGATTCTTTATTAATTGGCGTTGTCGCGATGACATCTGCAATTCCTTCGTTTGCAAGGCGAACTGCTTCTTCAATATATTCAAACGCTGCTTGGCCACATTGTGCCTGAACTTCACCGAATTCGAACGTTTCTAAATCAACGTTGTCCTTAGAAAGAACATCGATTGAGCCAAACTCAAACTTCGCTTCATGAACAGATGAAATCTCATTGATCACGAGGTCGACTCCCATAATTTCAACTGCTCTTTTCATAATTGCAGTACTTCCGATTACAACGGGCTTTCCTGATTCAAACACTTCTTTAATCGCCAATGCTCCAACTGTAATTTCCGGCCCGATGCCTGCTGGGTCTCCCATTGGAATTGCGATAACAGGTTTATTTGTCATGGTCATTTCCCCTTTATAGTTTAGTTTGTAAAAATTTCACGCATTCATAAATCGACTTCTTATTTCCGATCATCCCGCCCTTTGTAATAATCGGCAAGTCATGAAAGTGTCCACCTATCAATTTTCCATAAGCTGCAAGTGGAAGCACTTCGTCTTCTAGTTGAATGCCGCTCGCGAGACTGATTGAACAAAGTGATGCGGTGACATCTCCTCCACTGGAAAAGCACCCTTTAATCATTGAATCTTGATCTTCAATAATTTTTCTGCTTATTTTTGCGAGACCGTCCGTAATCCGTTTCGCTAAAGCATCTTCACTGACATTTTCTTGTTTTGCGATTTCCGCTAAATTGATTAACGAATGTCCCGGTAGATGAGTTGTAATAATTAGCACCGATTGATCTTTCGCTTCCAGTGCTTCTTCGGTTGCTCTTTCGATCTCTTCATCCCAGCTTGACGTATAACTCGCTAACGGTTTCGGATTCACATAGACAGGCTTAGCTTCTGTTTTTTCAATTAAATAATGAAGCTGTTGTCCAGTCAGCTTTGTTGCACTGCCAACTGTGACGAGAATTCTTTCTTGTTCTACCTTTTGATTGCGTACTGCTTTTGCATAAGCGGCTGTTAACGGTCCAGGATCAGCAGAAATGATCGGACGATTCGGAATGAGCGCCATTGCTTCGGCGATATGCTCAACTTGGTCGTTCGTCGTCGCATCACAGACGATAACTCGATTTCCATTTTCAATTGCTGTTTCTAATTTTTCCGTTAACTCACTTAAAGATCCTAAAATATCTTTCAATCCTAAAAATTCGACTTCGTGCTTCGTCTGTTTTTTCATTAATGATGGAATGTACGATTCGTTAATCGGGTGGACAGGATCGTTCGCAACATCTGTTTGCTGTAAAGGAACATCATCGACAAGTAAGTACCCTCCTAACACAATTCTTCCTGAATCGGGGAAGGACGGAACGACAACAGCAATTGACTCTTTACCGAGATCTTCGAGAATCGCATCAATCTCGACACCGATATTTCCACGAAACGTACTGTCGATCCGTTTTGAAAAAAGCTGTGCGCCCCACTTTTTAAAGTGATCCATCGCTTGCTGTGTTCGTTTTTTTGCAATTTCAGGGGTGCTATAACGGCTATCTGTATCGATGACAATCGCATCGTAATTCGTTGTCTCTGGAAAATTTGCACCTTGTACCATTGTGGCAGCATATATTCCTTGTTTACTTAACCTGACACCGGTCGCATTTGCACCAGTAAGATCATCAGCGACAATTCCTATTTTCATGCTCTACCCTTCTTTCTTTGTTGAAACGGTGATCACATTCTCGTGATATGATTCTAAGTTAATGTGGGACACATGGTCATCTGTAATAATCCCTTTTACTTCATTTAGTGCACAAACAGTCGCAAAGGATTTTTTGTTAAATTTGCTTGAGTCTGTAATGAGCCAGCTTTCGCTTGCTGCACTTCTCATCATCTGTTTTATTTTCGCTTTTTCAAGCGTCGGTGCTGTCACTCCTGCTGAAGGGTGAATCGCGTGTGCACCTAAAAACATGAGATCAACATTAATATGTGACAACAGCTCCTGTGTGTGCGGTCCGAACATCGCGCCAACTTTATTTTGAAGCTCCCCGCCTGTGACGATCACATGTACATTTGAATCAACAAATTCAGCTGCAATTAAAATATCATTTGTAATAATCGTTAAGTTTTCTCTTTTCTTTAAAACACGAGCTAACTCAAGCGTTGTTGTCCCGGAATCTAAAATAATCGTGTTTCCATCCTCAACAATGTTCCCAGCTTCGATTGCAATCACTTTCTTTTCATATTGAAATTGGTGTTCTTTATTCGAATATGGTGTTTCATTAATGAGCCCTTGCAAAGGTACTGCACCACCGTGTGTTCGAATCAATTTGTTATCATTTTCTAATGACATCAAATCACGGCGAATCGTCATACTCGATACACCTAACGATTTCACGAGATCCTCAATCTCAACTTTTCCATTGTCTAAAACGAGCTGTTCAATATAATTTCTTCTTTGCTTAATGTTCATTTTTACCATCCCTTTTGTTTAAAATGAACACTTTGTGATTATTATTATCAGATATACGTTCGATTTTGTCAATACATATTCACAAATGTTCATTTCGAACTTCGATTTTTATATTCTTGTTTTATTTTATCAAAAAAATGTATCCAGGACCTTATACGTTGAGGGGTATAAGATCCTAGATACTTATCTGGTAAATGTCTTTACTTTCGTTCCTTCAACAGATCGTTTATCGTAGATCATCGGTTGAAGTTCTCCTTCTAGCCATAACTCTACTTGATCGTCATAATGAGGTGAAAATAGCTGTCCTGATTGGCCTGGCATGACGATGTCATACATGTCATCAGGGGAACGGAGGTCTGCAACGAAACGCCAGCCCGCTCCATGATTTACATTTCCGGTTTCGCGATTGTAGCTATGTGCACCAGGCGTATTTGAACTGCCGCCAACTTCCCACGTCCCAATATTAAATAAATGGTTTAATGGCCAGACGGAGGATAGCGGATGCTCTATCGTCATACGATGCCACTCCCCCCATGTCCAAGATGCTATGTTTTCACCTTGAATGTCTTCACCTTTTGCAATCGCTTGAGAAAATGTCGTTAAGGCAAATTCTCTGAGCTCGCGATGATGTTCACCTTGTAAGTCAGCAAATAAAATTTTTTCAGGATGGTTATGGGCGTCTACGAGCGCTTTATGAATCGCGAGTTGGTTCGAATACTCAAACCCGAGTAGCTCGTCGAATAATGCATGGCCAATGTCATCCATCCATATGTTCCAAATGAAAGCTGCTCCAGAATCCGTTGATTCGATATAGTTCCATTCTCGTAGCATGTCATACCCTTCTTTTTCTTTATCTGAAAGAGAATCGATTTCTGCTTCTATCGCCTCAAGTAAAATCGGAAGCAAGGAACGAGCTTGTGTATTTAAAAAATCGAGCTGCATCTCCTTCATATCGTCGATCGTGAACGGTTCACCTGAATCAATCTGGCTTTGAATCATTTCATTTAGGCGCTCTGCACGATACGGATGGAAAGAACGGCCTATCTCATACGGGTATTGATCATCAACCGGTTTGTTGTTCGCTGTCATGATGTACCCTTGTTCAGGATTCATCTGCTGGGGCAGATCCTCTGGTTCAATAAAGCCTTGCCATTGATATTCGGGGTCCCACCCTGGGACGGGCAGCATGCCATTTGAATGCTCTCTAATTGGCAGGAGTGCTTGACCACGGTATCCAATATTGCCGTCGCGATCTGCAAACACCCAGCTTAAGCCTGGAGTTACAAATTGATCTAGCCCTGCCATAAACTCCTCAGCATTTTCGGAACGATTTAATGCAAGCACACCATTTAGCTCTTCCCCCGCTTCTCTTCCGGTCCATCGAAGCGACATCGCTTGATAAGGAGTGTCTCCAATTGTGTCACCAATCTCTATTTCTTCATTGATAATGTTGTTGATAATCGGGCCATTTCTTGTCACTTCAACTGTTTCTATATGTTGGTTTCCTCCACTCACTTCGATAACTTCTTCAATGACTTCTGCTTCTTCCCATTCACCATCATACAAATAATGATGAGGTTTTTCTGGATGCACCTGTTCTAAGTAAAGATCCTCCTGATCGACAGATAACGAAGTCACGCCCCAAGCAAGGTGCGTGTTATGCCCGAGAACAACACCGGGTACTCCAGGAACAGTGACACCGATTGAGTGAAAATCATTTTCTAAGTTTAAATGTGTCTGATACCAGACACTCGGTATGTCGAATCCTAAATGCGGGTCATCAGCGACGAGTGGAAAGCCCGACTCAGTAAACTCACCACTAATTGCCCAATTATTGCTGCCATTATGTTCAGCTGGAGCAAATGCAGTTAATGACTGAAGCTCTTCGGCTAAAAATGGACTTTCGATATGAGCAGTTTCTTCATATATCGTCGGGAACTTGTCATCGATATGATAGTCGGGAATGAGGTGTTCAGCATCTTCACCTAACTCTTTTACCATTAAATAATGGTCAAGCTCACTTCGGTAATTCCCTGATAACGTGTATCCCATATATTTGACGACAATTGCTGAATCTATTGGCGTCCATGGTTCCGGCTCATAGCCGAGAATCCGGAATTCTATTGGCTGTTTTCCCTCTTCAAATGCTTCTTCGATATATGCGGTCACTCCAGCTGAATAAGCATCAACCATCATTGTCGTCTCTTCATCAAAAAGATCGATGAGTTCTGGAGCAGCGCGGTGCATACCGTATGTTCGGAAAAATATATCACTGTCTAACGCCGCTTCTCCGACTACTTCTGAAAGTCTTCCGCCAGCTAAACGCCGTGTCATATCCATTTGAAAGAGTCGATCTTGTGCAGTGACATAGCCTTGGATATAAAATAAATCTTCTAGATTTGCCGCGTTAATTTGTGCAACACCTCGATCATCACGAATGACCGAAACCTCTTCTTGTAGCTGCACCATTTGTTTTTCCCCTTCGACATTAGGGTGAGGCTGTGTTGCAAACCAATATAAGAAGGCGGTTGCAGCAGTGAGCAAAAGGAAGATGCTCATCAAAGTAATTGAAATAATCTTTACCCACAGCCGTTTAAAAAACGGCCTTTTCGACCGAGTTACCACTGTTGTCTCCACATCGAATCCCCCTTTATTCTCTCTATCACATCGTTTATGTACCCATATATTATTCGACATCATCACCCACCATTCCTTTGATTTCCAATTAAAACCCAAGTGCCTGGCACATGGAAATTAATTTCCATGTGCCAGGCGCAAAAAAAACCGATGAGGGTGGTGGGACCTCATCGGTTTATATCCGTTCAATCTATATTATTAAGGGGAGTAGTGGGTGCCGCAACAATGTCAGGTGGGTTCCTGAACAAGGTTGCGATACTTTCTTAATGTTGCTTTAGTGAGAAACAGTTTTACGATGCTGCTTGCTTCCCTAATGAACATTGGGAAAAGGTGGTGGCTGCCCCTTTCCCCTGTTCATTTATACAAAACTCCTTGTGGCTAAGAAGGAGTTTTGTTGCAACGATTGTTCAAACCATTAACGACGGTGTCAACGTATTGAATGAACAATCGATCGCTCAAAATAATCATTTAGGCTGTTCAACAAAGATAGGACATCGTTACCGAAATTCAATCTTTTTTCGCTCTTATGTCCCCTTTATTGAGCATGCGCTAATAGGGAGTTAGGATATTATTTTCCTAATAAATTTGCACAGAATTTCATGCTTACTAACGAAACGTTAGTATTCAAAAACCAAGTCCGTAAAAAAAGAATTACATATCTTCTTCTTCGTCTACGTCTTCTTCATCTTCATCATCAAAGATGTCATCTTCTACATCGTCTTCTAGATCGTCTTCACCTTCGTCGAACTCATCTTCTTCGAATTCGTCTTCTTCAAATTCATCATCGATGTCTTCTTCGATTCCAGTATCCTCATCTACTGGTGCATCGTCTTCTGGTTCAGCGTCTCCGCATGCTGCTAATACTCCTACTGTTAAAGCTCCAGACATAATTGATAACATTAATTTTTTCTTCATTATTAATTCCTCCTGTTGAATAAATATCTTGATGTTAGGTATGATTTTTCACCCCAACGTCGCATTCACTACCTTACAATAATGGCTGCGATGGAACTTATCATAACTTTATTTTTTTTAAGGTGCAATCCTTATCGGAGTTTTTTCAAACTCTTTGACAGTTCACCATAATGTAACGGCTTGTCTACACAATTTAGGTGAAATGTATGAAAAGGTTAATGTATACTGCCGGTTTAGCGTTCCCCGTCAAAACCAGCAGTATACGAAGGGTGAGCTTAAAAATTGTATATCTTACTTAAAATTGTTTAAACGTCTTCGTCAATGTCTCCGCCATCATCTTCCATCATCGGGTCATCTTCTTGCATTGGATCATCTTCAACATCTCCACACGCAGCTAAAACACCGACTGTTAAAACACCAGATAACAGTGCAAACAATACTTTCTTTTTCATCACAAGTTCCTCCTAATTAATTTCGTATCATACAAACGTAACTCTTGAGCTGCCATTCATTGATCTATATAAAAAGGGAATTGAGCGAAATTGCTCACCCTTGTTTATTAGAACAGAAAAGAGGGACATCTATATTGACTAATTATTTTTAACAGAAAATGCTTAAGAGTCTCCTCCACCGACAGTGTCATCCTCTTCCATCATTGGATCATCCTCTTGAATTGGATCGTCTTCGATGTCACCACATGCTGCTAATACTCCAACAGTTAACATTCCTGAAAATAACGTTAGCAATAATTTTTTCTTCATGATACATCCCTCCTTTTTAAAGGCGTGAGTTGATCGTTTTCATTAAAGGGCCTTCATGATGACTTAAAAGTCTCCGTCATCTGTACCGCCATCATCTTCCATCATCGGATCATCTTCTTGCATTGGATCATCCTCAACATCGCCGCACGCTGCTAGTACTCCAACGGTTAATACACTTGATAATAGTGTTAATAAGATTTTCTTTTTCATTCTAATTCCCTCCTATATACTTATTTGTTATTGAACTTATTTTAAACGCTAACGATTAAACCCATACATGCTTATTGAGATCATTTTTCAATATGGCTTTAATTATTCACCAAACTCGTCATCTTCTTCGTCTTCAACATCATCAAAGCCGTCATCTTCTTCGCCTTCATCGACGTCGAAGCCATCATCTTCACCTTCAGTATCTTCACCTAAATCTGCGTCGTCTCCATTGTCATCTGTTTCGAATTCTCCGTCATCAGTTCCGTTTGTTCCATCGTCTACATCAACATCTTCATCACCACATGCGCTTAATAAACCTAAAGCTAATACTGTTGATAGTCCTGTTAAAAGTGCTTTCTTTTTCATGATTCGTTCCTCCTCTTTTCTTCTCCCATATATTTTTCTTTCTCTATGTTAAGTCTTGTTGTTCCGGAAAAATCGTGAGTTTACTCGTCCTCAACATCTAGGTCAACATCATCTCCATTTTCCTCCTCGACGACGCCTCCTTCGTCGATTCCGTCGTCATTCACGTCTACATCGTCATCAGCACAAGCCCCTAGTAAACTTAGTGCTAGCACTGTCGATGCAGCTGTTAAGAATGTTTTCTTTCTCATATAAACATTCCCTCCTCAGCAAAAAATGGTTTTAAAAATTTCTAACGAAGATCATAGTTAAAAAATGATCCCGTTAGGAGTGATTCTATGTGCCCTATTACACGAATTCAACTGTTTCAAACATCTTTTTGTACTTTTTTACAATCTCCCATAATGTTTACACAGAGTCACAAAATCAGCTTTTTTATTCTTCTTTTTCCGTTTCTTTGCAGAGAATAGGAACTTTTCCTAAGGATTTGTTATTTTTCATTCAATTATTCTCAAATAGAAAAAAATTCTTGGCCAAAAAGGCATTTCCAAGTTCCCCCAGGTGCCTGGCACATGGGGAAATATGGAACTTATGTTGAGGGGGGCATTATGTGGTGGTGAGGGGGTTACGCTGAATAATATTCGACAAACGTTTTTAGAAAGCAGATTACGCCTCAATGATCGAAAGCGAATTTCACCAACCAATGATGAAAAAAGTCAAAAAATAGTTAAACAAACGTTTGTTTAGTACGTACCTCTTCGAAATGTCAGAGGTTGTGTATTTCCTTTAAACAAAAAAAGCCTTGCTAGTATCGACTAACTTGGCTTCTTCATGATTTCTAGTCTTCTTTATCTGCTAAGGCAAACATAAGCTCTGCTTCAGCCACTGTTTGTCCATCAACCGATGCGACCGCTTTTCCTTTGCCGATTTTTCCTCTTAACCGTGTCATTTCTACTTCCAACCTTAATTGGTCGCCCGGCTTCACTTGTCCTTTAAATCGGCAGCCGTCAATTCCTGCGAAAAAAGCAAGCTTCCCTCGGTTTTCTTCTTTTTTCAACATTGCAACTGCTCCAACCTGAGCTAAAGCTTCAATAATTAAGACACCAGGCATAACCGGGTAATCCGGAAAGTGGCCGTTAAAAAAGTCCTCATTAGCACTTACATTTTTAATGCCGACAGCTCGTTGCCCTTCTTCTACCTCTAAAATCCGATCAACTAACAAGAAAGGATAACGGTGTGGAATGATCTCTTTAATTTCTTCAATAGTAAGCATTTTTATGACCTCCTATAATATGCAGGTTCTATTTTCCTCATTTAAGTTTACTTTAATCGAGGTCTACTTTACAAGAATAATCATAAAATCATTGTTAACGTGAAAAAATACGATCACCCTCTTCATTAAAAGTCGCGAACAAATTGAAAAAAACATGGACAGAACAAACGTCAAACTGTCAATAGAATAAGGGAAATTGTGCGGTACCAGGTCGCGCACAATTTTGTGAACTCTATTAAAAAACCCGATGGTTGCAAAAAGTTTGCATCCATCGGGTTTATAAAGATAAATATTTTCCATGTCTGTCTATCGGTCGTTGTCTAGACTCTAGAAGACTCGATGTTTATCCTAGTTGATTATCGTGTTCGTTCCCGGTCTGTATCTTCAAAAATAATATCGTATATATGATACCAAGGATCACGATCTAACACATCGCGTGGTTCTCCGTCACCGATCACACCGTAACCAAACATAGCGCCACCGATAAGACTAGCAACTAATAAGATTAGGATAATAATGACTCGAAGCCAAATAGGAATTAAACGAATTCGCCCGCGCTTCGGCTTCACTGCTTTCTCTTTTTGTTCTGCTTTTTCCTGTTTAAGCTCTTTTCTTGTCATTCCTCTGTTTTGTTCTCCATCATCTTCTGCCATTTCTGAACGACGATCTTCTTCCTCTGTAACAAGCAAATTGTCTGGAGGAATCGGGTTGATTGCTTCAATTTCATCTTGTGATTGTTTGACGTCTGCAGAAGAAATGACGGCAACTTCATCATTTACTTCTCTATCATTCTCTTTAGATGATTTTTTTTCACCTAATGAAAAAACAGCAGTTTCTTCACTTACAGAATCAGCTGAATTTTTATAATCTGCATCATCTACGTTATCTTGAAACGAATCAACTTCTGATTGTTTATGTTTTAACTCATCGTTATTTTCAGTTTTCTCGTTTTCAATTGGAGAAGAATGATCTTCTCTTTGAAATTCATTCTCTTTATTCATGACAAACCCCTCGTCACCTTCGGCTTTCTAGCCTATTGTATCCTTAACGAATACTATTGACAAGCCCCATCATTTCATCTGCAATGGAAACTGCTCTTGAATTAAATTGGTAGTTCCTCTGAGTTAACAACATTTCAGAAATTTCATGGCCCATATCGACATTTGACATCTCTAAACTGCCTTGTCTAAATACTTGGGTACCAGCTGCTTCTACTAGCACATCATCCATTTCTAAATCGAGTTCATCTAAGTTTGGAAATGTATACGCGTTATCTCCTATTGAATTTAGAAGCTGAGGTTTTGTAATATTTACTAGCTGCAACTGACCAACAATCTCTGTCTCACCGCCATCTAAAACAACCTCTATCGTACCATCTTCTCTAATTTGAATGTCGTTATATGTTCCCGGAAGAATGATCGGGTCTCCGTCAGCAGATAACAAAAATTCACCATCTTGATCTACGAGAAAATTTTGACCTGCATTATCAGGGTTCGGCGACAAATAAAAAGCCCCATCACGTGTAAAACGTCGTTCTCCATCCTCAGTTGGAGATATTTCAAAGAAGTAACCCGGTTCGGTTAAGGCAACATCTAATGAACGACCTGTTTCATTCAATGAGCCTTGCTCAAAACGCATCGCTGTTTGTGCGACTGCACCTCCTGAACCAACACGCAATCCATTCGGTGTGAGACGTCCGACTTCCTGCCCTGCAACAGGCTGATTATTCACTTGTTGAAACAGCAGATCAGAAAAGCTTACATCTCTACGTTTATATCCCGTTGTATTTGAATTGGCCAAGTTATGACTTGTAGAATCTAACTTTTTTTGCAGCTGTCCCATTGTTACAGCAGCGGAAATCATCGATTGATTCAAACACCTACACCTACTTTCAAAATCATGTATTAATTATTTCAAAACGATCATTATCCTAGTCTGCCTACGTCATTCACTGCTCTCTCTAAGCTACGGTCATAGGCTTGCATCACACGCTGGTTCGCTTCGAATGAGCGCATTGCACTCATCATTTCTGTCATTGTTTGTGAAGCGTCAACGTTCGAACGTTCAATAAAACCTTGTTGAATTTGATAAGTGACGTCATCATTACCGATTGCTGTTACGACCTCATTTTCTCCTTCATACCGCAGTAATCCATCGCCTTCTTTAACTAGTTGGGCAGGATCTTGGACGAGTGCCACATTTAATTGTCCAAGCAGATCGTCATCAGCAGAAAAAATTTCTCCTTCTGCGTTTACTCGGATTTGTTCATTATCTACATTTATTCGCTCGCCATCTGCATCAAGAGCATAATGACCTTGTGAAGTCGTTAAAAATCCCGCTCCATCAATAGTAAAGTTCCCGTTACGTGTATAACGGACGTCGCCATCATCACTTTCTACTGTATAAAACAACATCGCATTCTGCCCTGATTCTTCATCTTCAGGTACCACACCTTGAAGAAGAGCCATGTCAGTTAAATTGCCCGTTTCTTGTATATCTCCTTGGAGAAAATTCGGTGTTCCCTCTTGCATATAAACACCTGTAGCTAAATCACCGATACGATTTGTGCCGTATTGCTGTAAATGGTCAGTGCCAATTGCACTTAAAAGCATATTCGGGAATGTACGTAAAGAGCCTTGGTCTGCTTTATAACCAGGTGTTTCAGCATTCGTTAAATTGTTCGTCAGCATTTCCTGACGGCGCTGCTGGGCGATCATTCCAGCCCCTGCAGAATATAAACCACGAAGCATAGTCTTCACCTCAATATCGACCGTAATAGTCCTATTTATCTATTTATTATATCGGTTTCTTACAATCAAAATTTAATTCTCTTGTCATTAAAGTCTGTCGTCCTATGAATTTACATGATTTATGTAAAAACTGCCTAAAATCTATGTAAGCTTGTCCAACTAAGAAAATTTAAGCTTTTATTTTTTGACGTTGAACGCGATCGAGGTTTTCAAGAAGAATCCCTGTTCCTTCAACGACACAATTCATCGGTTCTTCGGCGATAAATACAGGAACCTTCAACTCTTCAGATAATAGTTGGTCGATTCCATGCAAATATGCGCCGCCCCCTGTTAAGATGACGCCACGATCAATAATATCAGCTGACAGTTCTGGCGGTGTTTGCTCCAGTACATTTTTAGCGGCATGGACGATATGATAGATTGATTCTTCCAATGCTTCTCTAATCTCTTCAGAAGTGACGTTAATCGTGCGCGGCAGCCCTGTTACCATATCTCTTCCGCGTATATCCATATCTGCATCACGGGCACCCGGAAATACCGTCCCAACATTTTTCTTAATTTCTTCAGCCGTCCTGTCTCCAATTAAAAGCTTGTACTTTTTCTTAATATAGTTGAGGATCTCACTATCAAAGCGATCACCTGCAACTTTGATGGAGGAGGCGGTGACGATGTCTCCCATCGAGAGTACTGCTACGTCCGTCGTTCCACCGCCAATGTCTACCACCATATTTCCACTTGGTTGATAAATATCCATTCCTGCACCGACTGCAGCAACTTTTGGCTCTTCTTCCAGGTATACGTTTTTACCCCCACTTTTCTCTGCTGCTTCGCGAATCGCTTTTTGTTCCACTGAAGTAATGTTTGTTGGACAGCAAATTAAAATGCGCGGTTTCACAAACCATCCTTTCACTTTCACTTTATTAAGGAAGTGCTTCAGCATTGATTCTGTCGTATCAAAGTCTGCGATCACTCCGTCCTTCAATGGACGAACTGCAACAATGTTCCCTGGTGTCCGTCCAACCATTCGGAAAGCTTCAGTCCCTACAGCTAACACACGTTTGGTCGTTGTATCAATGGCCACGACGGATGGCTCATTAAGTACAATTCCCTTCCCTCGTACATGAATGAGTACGTTTGCCGTTCCTAAATCAATACCTATATCCCTACCAAGCATTTTCTTATTTCCTCCCTGACCTGATATGCCTATATGGCTTTAGTTTTATCCGATTCTAAGTAGAATTTGTATCTATTGTATCATTTTATCATAATTTGTCAGAAAAAAGTGGTAGGAATTGTTGAAATTTACACTTTTGTTTTCATCGGCTTTTCACTTGGCAGTTCCGGTTTACGATATTTCACTTTTGTTGCTTCTCCCCCGCGAAGATGTCGAATCGATTTGTGGTACTCTAAAATCTCTTTCACTTCGTTGGCCAGCTCTGCATTAATTTCCGGCAGCCGTTCTGTTAAGTCTTTGTGAACTGTACTCTTTGAAACGCCAAACTCTTTTGCAATTGTACGGACTGTTTTCCTCGTCTCTACGATGTACCTACCTATCTTGATTGTTCTCTCCTTGATGTAATCGTGCACACCTCTCGCCTCCCTAGTGTTTCTGGAGTTCAAAAAGACGAAGAAAGACAGCACACCTATACGATGACTTTTCTTGATGTAATGAGCTGCGTTCCTCGTTGAATTCAGGTTTGCCTTGACCCTCCTCAATCTCCTTGAACGACCTTTCTTTGTGGTAAGGTTTGTTAAATTTTATTAGACGGTCTCTTGAGATATGCCTAAAATCAAATATCTGTGTAAAAAAGACGAAATATTCATGAAATAATATGTATTTTTAAATGGATTTAACCTTGAATGGAGTGGATTGAACTCGGTTAAATAATGGATGTATATGTGAAAAAGAAAGTTTTTAATCTTTTTTCAAAAATTTCTTTTCGAGGAACTAATCACTGTTAGAGTTTAAAGTGACAAACTGGGACGTTTAATGGATGGATGGGTGGGTGGGTGGGGGCATGTTCACCAGTTCACTTAGAAGCGGAACATTTTAGTTAAGCAGAACGTTTCTGAACATATCAGCCAGATATGTCAAGTCCTTTTCGTTTAAAACACAAAATTGTCAGGGACCTGGTCCCTGACAATTTTTGTTTTTGGGCGGGAGTGTTCATTAGAATTTTTAACTACTTTTTGGTTTTGCTTTATGATTCTTCTTGTTCTACGTCAGGATTTTGCTCATCTTCCGTATCAGATTCTGGTGCATCTTCTTCATCTTCTCCTGCATCAGGTTCTGGAACATCTTCGGCGCCAGGTTCATCTGCCGCTTGATTTGGTTCAATTTCCGGTAACGACGTCATCGGCTGTTCCATGTAATCAAGTGGATTTACTGGTACACCTTGTTTTCGAATTTCAAAGTGTACATGAATTCCGGCATCACTGTTGTAAAGGTTTCTGCCAGCTTTTGCAACGACATCACCTTGCTTTACAGTCTGACCTACTTCTACTTGTACATCTTCTAAACTTTGATAGATTGAAACAATGTCTTCATCATGTTCGACGTGTACAACTTGTCCAAAAAGGGCATCTTCTTCCGCTTTAATGACAGTACCACTCATTGCGGCAATAACATCAAAGCTTTCTCCCTCTTCTGTAGATAGATCAATGCCTCGGTTTTGGTAGTAATAGTTGTTGTATCGAATAAGGGCATTTTGTTGATCTTCAACAGAAGATTCATAATCATAGAATGTTCCGACTACAGACACTTCATTTTCATCTAACACAGGCATTTGGAATACTTCATTGTTTGCAGTAACTGGGACCGCATCTTCTTCATCTGTTAATGCTTGATCCTCATCCCCAGGTTGATCTATATCAAACTCTGAGTCTCTTTGATCCTCTGCTAAATCATCGCTAGTTCCAGTTAGCCACAAGAATGTTGTTAAAAAGATTGCTGCTAGTGTTAGATAAAGTGCAGGCACCGCCCAACGCTTTTTCATTAGACGCTTGATTTTCGCCTGTAATGGCTCCCTTTTGGAAGCTTGTTTTTCTTCGTTATTGTTCATTTGATCACCACCTCAGCAACCATTGTGATCAAATTAAGCAAACTTTATACATTTTTTAGAAAATTTTTTCTTTTTGACACTTTTACACAAAATTGTCGGGGACCTGGTACCCGACAATTTGCTGGAATCTATTGATTTCCTAAGGCTTGTTGTTCACTGCTTGATTCTTGCTCTTCAGTTTCATCCTCTTCTTCTTCGGACGATCTATTTTGGTGCGCGATAATGAGTCCGAGTACATCTTCTGCTTCTTCTATCTCAACATTTTGGTAGTAATGTAAAATAATCTCTTCATAGTCATAGCCTTCTTTTGCCATCTGATCGGCTCCATATTGGCTCATTCCTACTCCGTGGCCCCAGCCTTTCGTTTCAATACTAATCATATTTCCTTGGCGTTCCCATTGGAAATCACTAGAATCAAGGTCTAGCAAATCTCTCACTTCTCTACCAGTAAATTCAACTCCGCCGATTTCTGCTTTTGCAACACGTCCGCCTGTTGTACGGCTCAAAATTTCCCCAGGTGGACCACTGTCTATCGTGACTTCCAATTTTTGTTCGAATTCTTGCACGGACATCACAGTCTCTCCTTCATAGCGAGGTGAATCAACATCCCAAGGACTTTCTACACTTCTTAAGTATGGAAACTCATTTGACCAATATTCTTCCGAGTTTTCCGTGTAACCATTGCTCGTTGAAAAATAGGCCGCTGTAATCGGTTCTCCGTTATACGTAATGATTTTCCCGCTCGTTTCATATACTGCCTGCTTTACACGAGCCATTTTCCATTCATATTCAGATCCCCATTCTTCATTTAACTCTTCTTCATTTTTAAACACTTGGTGCATGACCGTATCTGTTACATTCGCTCCATCAGGCAAGTTTATATCGCTTCCAGTCGTTAATAGTTGCATAATGTACGTCCTAGCTGTCAGTGCTTGTGCTTTTAATGCATCCATCTCATAAGTAGCTGGCATTTCTGAAGCGACGACGCCAGCTATGTAATCTTCAAACGGAACTTCCTCGATAATTTCTTCTTCAGAGCGAAAAACTGCAATATGCTCTACTTCTTCGGGTTCACCCGTTATGAGCGGAGGCTGCTCATCTGTTTGCTCTGTCTCATAAGTTGTCAGTCCTGGTTCATCATTGGAAAAGCCAACAACTAAAATAGTTGGAACAACGAGTAAAAATATCATTAATAGTAACGCAAAAAAAACAAAGTGCTTCATCTGCTAGTTCTCCTCTCTTCACGGTGCTCATTTAATATTTCTCATCACATATCTATGAACATCTATTACTAGTTAGAACAAAAAGAGAGGATAATATACTAGATTCTTATATATTTAATAGATAGAACCGATCAGCACCTTAAGAACGTGCCAAGACTATAAGCATCAATAGAAACTTACACATATCAATCCATTCAATTCAATTAAATGAATTCACATAATTTATATGTTCAAACTAAGTAGAGTAAAATATAACTCCTTACGAGAACTTAAAATCGAAAAACACTAAAAACACTAAAAATGTAAATAATCCCCATGTGCCTGGCACGTGGGGATTATTGGTAAATTGGTAAATTGGTAAATTGGAGATCATCAAAAAGTGTGGATCTGACCTCCGCTATTTTATTGCACATTGCGCTATGGTATCGCATAGAAATAAATACCACTAAAAAACATAAATATCATACATAAAACCTTTCACGAATGGTTAGATTAAAAAAGATGGCAAACGGGGTCAGATGCTAAATGCTAAGTTCAGAGAAGATGATTACAATCGATGACAGAACAACGACTCCTTACGATTAAAAAGAGCTCCACCACACATACATAATACGTTTGAAGAACACCATACATAACGTATAAAGAGCTTCACTTAATTACATATGAAAGAAAGGGATAAACGATTCACACATAACGACAGCCGCCTTATCAACGGATCACATACTGCCCATGAATGTATTTTCGAAAACAGCATAAAACCCCTTGAGCATCGGCAACTACCTCGATGCTCAAGGGGTTTTCACTAATAAATTATAATACCAGCCGCACTTTATTAAGCAAAGTTCGGATCCATTTTTAGTGGAGAAGGTGCTTCAAGATTCTCAAGCTCCGCTTGCTCCTCTTCGTATACGCGTTCAATGTCGGCGCCTAGATTTTTCAACTTGCCGGCAAAATCAACGTAGCCACGATCAACGTGTTTCAGTTCTGTCACACGTGTGTAACCTTCAGCAACAAGCCCAGCAAGTACTAGAGCTGCACCTGCACGAAGGTCAGTTGCTGCAACTTCTGCACCTTGAAGCTCAGTAGGTCCAGCAATAATAGCTGTTCTACCTTCAATTTTAATGTTCCCATTCATACGGCGAAATTCTTCGACATGCATGAAACGATTTTCAAAAACGGTTTCGGTAATCACACTCGTACCTTCAGCGCATAGCATAAGCGCCATCATCTGTGATTGCATATCAGTTGGAAAACCTGGGTGCGGCATCGTTTTGACGTCTGTCGCCTTCAACTTATCCGGACCGATAACCCGAAGACCATTGCTTTCTTCAATGATAATAACACCCATTTCAGTCATTTTCGCAATCAATGGACGTAAGTGTTCAGGTAAAACATTTTCTACTAATACATTGCCACCAGAAATGGCAGCAGCAATCATAAACGTCCCAGCTTCAATTCGGTCAGGAATTATCGTATGTTCCGCAGCGACGAGTTCCTTCACTCCTTCAATACGGATTGTTCCAGTTCCCGCTCCTCTTACTTTCGCTCCCATTGCATTTAAATAATTCGCAAGGTCGACAATTTCAGGTTCTTCTGCAGCATTTTCAATAATCGTTGTACCCTTTGCCATCGTTGCTGCCATCATAATATTTTCAGTAGCACCAACACTTGGGAAATCTAAATAGATTTTCGCACCATACAATTCATCATCCACTTTCGCTTCGATGAATCCATTCCCGATTTCAACTTTTGCTCCCATTGCTTCGAAGCCTTTTAAGTGCTGATCAATTGGACGGGATCCAATCGCACAGCCCCCAGGCAACGCAATTCGTGCATGACCTTTACGCGCTAAAAGCGGTCCCATGACTAAGAATGATGCTCTCATTTTTCGAACATACTCAAATGGTGCTTCAACGTGCAAGTCACCTTCTGCACAAACAGAAAACTGACCGTTTTCATATGTGACATCCGTATTTAAATTTCTTAAAACTTCGCTGATCGTGTATACATCAGCAAGTGGCGGTACATCATATATTGTGCTCTTCCCTTTGCTGGCCAAAATGGATGCAGCGATGACCGGCAAAACGGCATTTTTAGCTCCTTCGACTCGGACAGTGCCGTTTAAGCGCCTGCCACCGCGGACGATGATTTTTTCCAAAGTATTCCCCTCCGCGTCCATATTCTATATTATTAATATTCAGTCGTAATTATTGGTGTGCCAATTGTAACGGTTGTTTCTCCGCCCAATCGTGTTTTTTGTGTTCGTAATGCGACTTGTAAGTTCATCGATTCACCATTCGTTTCGATTGACTTCCCCCAAAGAGGAGTATAAGCTGACAATGAAACGAACGAATCTTCGTGCAGTTCTTCAACTAAATCTGCTTGAAAAGCTTCGACAATATGTTGGCCTGTTTCATAAACATCATGGTCATCTCCTGCAACCTTCCCTTCAATCCTTAGAAAGATATCTGATGGATCGATTAGCGAAAGGATCGATTGGTTCGTATTGAACAGACTGGAGAACGCGGTTTCCCAATCAGGCATAGGTATAAACGAAGCTTCATAAATAGCATATGTTTCATATTGATGATTCGTATCGTCTGAAAAAACATGAATGGTGACTTTTTCTTGATAAGGTGAGGATGAATCATTAGCTGAGTAACCTTTCCACGACTCGTGGTTAGCATCTTCATCCATTTCCCATTTGAAGTTTCCGTTCATGTGCATCCACTCTTGTATATGCCGGTCCATTTCATCTTTAGAAGAAAAATCTTTATTATGTGTACGACCATATATATGAATGCGTTGATTACGAATATTTAGTTCGTCTGTTTTTTTATCGATGTGCTGTATGACTTGAAGTGGTTCTTCTGTTACATCAGTTGTTACTGAACGCGCTTCACTTTCGTGTGTTGCCGTCCAAACGATTACGATAACGATACTGCCAAAAAGTAGAAATGCTGTTAACCATTGTTTCCCCATATCGTCTCTCCCCTTTATCGTTTAAGAACTTAAACGATACTTCTTACTAGCATTGTTACCTTATGGGAGACAGACATACATGGAAGTATCCACTAAATGCTGACAATATGCGACTTAAATCGATGTTAACACGATGATCTTAAAACAAGTGTCTTAGCATCATTGACCAGTTTAAGTAATTCAACAAGAAACTACTTACTAAGTGCGTGATACTAAGTGTCAAGAGGACCATGAATGCTTTTGCCTTAACTCCGTCCGGCTGTTTCATAAAAAGATCAAACTTAAAGGACTGGATAGACCACCAGACGATAACAAGTACTAATAAATTTACTAAGATGCTTAGCAACGCCTGCTGCCCCATTGACTCGAGCATTTCCATAACCCCTCCACATTCATTCGTAACAGCTCTGCTTCTTACGACGTTCGATATTTACCCTTATGTTTATTTATTATCAATTCAGACTGTCCGTATAGATGTCTGACCTCAAATGAATAAACGGGCACAAATTTAATAATACCTAAAAATGAAAAAAAAAGCTATATGTGATTCCCTTTTATTTGTAGGTATTTTGACCTAATTGTCGTAAATTTCGAGCTTGTTCCCCACTCTGTCGAATAAGCTCATATTTACCTTTTATACATGACCTATCACTTGAATCAAGACGATAAACCTATATTTTTGTTTACCTGCAAAAATCTTTCATTTCACAAAAAAGGACTTACCCTTGATTCAAGTACTTTCCACCATTTTTTGATTCAAAACATCATTTCTTTAGTCCATCAGCAAAAAACACGTTTTTCGCCTGGAACTAAAAGGATATAAAACAAGATTCATTCGCATGATTTGCAATAAAGAGCCTCCCTAATGAGCGGAAAAGAATCGACGATACAAACGACTTGACGACTTATTTTTAAGATACCTGTCTTTCATATCGTATGCTCCCTATTCACTTGCGCTTTCCTTTAAGCATAATTTTCAGCCAAAAAAAAGCCTCCACCTCGCTAAATAGTGCGTACAGTGGAGACTTTTTCTGTCCGTTATCCCATCTTGAAATAATTTCAAGGTTACATGAACATCGCCATCCAGTTTATATCGTTAAAGAAGTTTAGTAACAAATTCGGCAATACGCCAAGTATAATTGTGCCTGCAAGAGACACTGTCACAACTGCTGATAAACTGAAAGGAACATTCAATTCACTCCTCTGATCATCTTTCGGTCCCCTCATAAACATATGCTTGATAATCCCAAAGTAATAGTAAAAAGAAATAATACTTGTGACGATCATGATGACAGCGAGCCAAAGCATATCAGCTGTCACTGCCCCTTGAAGGATATACACCTTTCCGAAGAATCCTGCAGTTAGCGGCAAACCACCGAGCGACACAAGAAATGTGGTCATCGCAACAGCCATGTATGGCGACCGTTGGTACAATCCCGAGAAGCTAGTAATATCTTCATTTCCGGCTTCCTCAGTCACAATCGTAATGATTGCAAAGGCACCTAACGTCATGAGGACATAAGCAGCTGCGTAGAAGGCAACCATACTAAATGTCCCGCTGACCGTTGCTACCGCAGCAATCGGCACAAGAATATATCCTGCTTGAGCGATCCCTGAATATGCCATCAGACGTTTCACATTTCTTTGTGTTAAGGCAATAAAGTTACCGACAATCATCGTTAATGCGGCGAGTACGGCAAAAACAAATGCCCATTCGTCATATACAGTTCCGAACCCAACGAAAAATACTCGTAAAATGATCCCAAATGCGGCCAGCTTGGAAACTACCGTTAAAAATGCAGTCACAGGAGTTGGAGCTCCCTCGTATACATCTGGTGCCCACATATGGAATGGTACGATTGATATTTTAAAGCCAAATCCTGCTAGCATAAACAGCAAGCTAAGCGTCATCATAAGTGTATACTCTTCAAATAACGCTGGCATCACTTCACCAATTTCCACAAGGCTAGTCGTGCCAGTGAGACCATAAACGAAAGACATTCCGTATAAAATAAACGCGGAGGCAGCTCCCCCTAAGATGACATATTTCAAAGCTGCTTCTGTTGATTTCTTTTTATATTTTTTAAAGCCTGCTAAACAGTAAGAAGAAATACTCAACAGCTCAAGACCGATAAATAACGTAATTAAATCGGCAGAAGAAACCATGATCATCGTCCCTAATGCTGCAAAGAGCATTAGCGAATAGTATTCTCCTTGATATACGTCGTCATGCAAGTCTAAGTAGTACATACTGATCGCAATGACGAAGGCTACCCCTAAGAGCAGGATGACTTTAAAGACCATCGCATAGGCATCGACGTAAAACATATCCGCGATGCTTGCGGATTGATTATTTGTAAAAATAACAAGGACGATCGTCACGAACAAGGAAAGGATACTTAATCGGCCAATAAAAGCTTTATTGCCCTTTATTCCCGTCATGAAATCGATTGTGAATATCACGAGTGCTAATGTTGCTAAAACAATTTCCGGAGTCATTAAAGACCAGTTGGCATCAAAAGCTGACATTGTCTTTAACCCCCTATCCTCGACACGAAGTCGATTACTGTAATGTTTATGACGTCACTTAAAAGGTTCGGGTAAACACCAATTAATAAGCTGAACAATAACAATCCGACCATCGGAACGTACTCGAACGGTCTTGCATCCTGGAGACTTTTAAATTTTTCATCGAGCTGCCCGAACGTTGTCCGCTGCATCGCCCATAGAAGATACGCAGCTGTCAAAATGATCCCAATTGCTGCAATCACACCGATGACGGTTGCAGCCGGAATGAAATCACTCGATGCTCCAAATATGCCAATAAAGGCTAACAATTCACTAACAAACCCTGAAAGGCCAGGAAGTCCAACAGATGCCATCGCTGCAGCTAACATAAAACCTGCAAGTATTGGTACGGTTTTGGAAAGACCTCCGAGTTCTGAAATTGTCCTCGTTTTCGTCCGTTCATAAATCGCCCCAACCATGAAGAAGAGAAGCGCAGAGATAAAACCGTGCGAAACGAGCTGGAAGATTGCCCCTTGCATTCCTGATACAGTGACCGAAGCAGCTCCGAGTAAAACGATTCCCATGTGACTAATACTCGAAAATGCGACGAGCCGTTTTAAATCGGTTTGAACGAGCGCTAAAAACGCCCCGTAAATGATATTAATAACCCCTAGTATCGCGATAAGTGTTGCAAACCTCGCCGCTTGATCAGGTAAAATTCCGAAACCAATTCTGAGTAAACCGTACCCTCCCATTTTTAGTAACACACCGGCTAAAATCATACTAGCTGCCGTCGGTGCTTCCACGTGTGCATTCGGAAGCCACGTATGGAATGGAAAAATCGGCAATTTAATCGCAAATGCGATAAACAGTGTTAAAAATAATCCACCTTTAAAGGCTGCTGTTAACGCTTCCGGGTTAGCAGGATCTGCATAGATTTCCGCTAATCGGATCATGCTGAACGATGTTTCATTGAAAAACATTGCCTCTGCACCTTTTAAGTACATCGCAATAAACGCAATGAACATGATCGCACTTCCGAGCCCTGTATAAACGAGAAACTTAAAAGAAGCATATTCCCTTCCTTTTCCACCCCAAATGCCGATAATGAAAAACATCGGAATGAGCGTTAATTCGAAAAACAAGAAAAAGAGGAACAAATCAAGTGAAACGAATACACCGAGCATTCCGGTAAACAAAATTAATGTCCAAACGTAAAACTCTTTTACTCTCTCTTTCATTGAAAAGGAAGCAAAGATAGACAATGTTGTTACGATTGTCGTTAACACGAGAAGCGGCATTGAGAGTCCATCGACGCCCATTTCATAGTTTAACTGAAGAAACCCAATATCGATCCATGGAACAAATTGTTCAAATTGCAGTCCGCTTACTCCTCTATCAAACCCGCTCCAAATCATTAGCGATAAAACGAGCGCTGCGACACCAGCTCCAGCTGCTAGGGAACGAATGACATTTTCATTTTCCCGTGGAATGGTTAGTATGAGTAATGCTACTGCCATCGGTAAAAAAACAAGCCAGGTTAAAATATTCGGGATCATCCTAAATACCCCCTAAACACGAAGGCGAGAGCAATGATCGCAATTCCTCCGATTATCGTCACAAGACCGTACGTTTGCAGCTGACCGTTATGACGTTTTCCAAACGTCTTGCCAGTACTCCGAGTTGAGCGGCCGACAAAGTTGACAATCGCATCAATTAAATGACGATCAATATCCCACATTAGCCTTCCAACTGAAACAGTCGGTCTCACAAACACGTGTAAATACAATTCATCCATATAATATTTATTTAAAAGCAATCGATGAACAGCTGGCAGTTTTCTTGATAATACTTCTGGTGAGATAGCCCCTCTTGCATACATCGCCCATGCAAGGGCAATCCCTAAGCCTGCGACGACGATCGAGAGAATCGCTAACCATAATTCACCGTGAGGCTGACTGCCGAGAGCCATTCCTTCTATTAAAAATCCTTCTAAAGCGTGACCGGTAAATGGTGCATTGATAAGTCCTGCACCGATTGCGAGAATCGCTAAAACGGTTAACGGAACGGTCATCCATTTCGTGTTTTCATGTGGCTCATGATCACCTCTAAATTCACCAATAAAGACTTTGAAAAATAATCTAAACATATAGAAGGCTGTCATAAATGCCGTTATGACCGCGATCGTAAACAAAAATGGATCTCCGTTTAACCATGCTGATGCGAGAATTTCCTCTTTACTCCAAAACCCTGCAAGCGGGAATATACCTGCAATTGCCAGGGCACCTATTAAAAAGGTAACTGACGTTATTTTCATCCGTCTCCATAGTCCGCCCATTTCACGAATATCTTGACGGTGATGGAGTGCATAGATAACACTTCCAGCTCCAAGAAAAAGTAATGCTTTAAAGAACGCGTGAGTCATTAAGTGGAACAGTCCTGCAACATAACCTGCTGTTCCTAATGCCAACATCATAAACCCAAGCTGACTGATCGTTGAATAAGCTAATATTCGTTTTATATCCGTATTCACTAACGCAATCGTAGCTGCAAAAATAGCGGTGACTGCCCCGGTATAAGCAACGATCGTCAATGCTGTACTTGATGCAAGAAACAGAGGATACATCACTCCTACTAAATAAACACCGGCTGCAACCATCGTCGCTGCATGGATCAGTGCACTGACAGGAGTTGGACCTTCCATCGCATCCGGAAGCCAGACGTGGAGCGGGAACTGTGCTGATTTCCCTACTGCCCCTAAAAAGATACAAATGGCAATAATCGTAACCATTGTGTCTGTCACGAGTCCTGCTTCAACGGCAGCAAACACTTCTCCGTATTCAAAGCTGCCAGTCGCATTAAATAAGAGAACAAGACCGATAAGGAGACCGACATCACCAATTCTCGTCGTTAAAAATGCTTTTTTCGCCGCCGATGCTGCTTCTGGTTTAAAGTACCAGAAACCAACTAGCAAATAGGAACAGAGCCCAACGAGTTCCCAGAAAATAAACAATTGTAAAATGTTTGGTGCTAGCACGAGGCCGAGCATCGAGAATGAAAACAAACCTAAGTAACCGTAAAAAACGTGAATGCGATTATCTTCATTCATATATTCCTTTGAAAAAATATGGACGACTAAACTGACGAGAGTGACGACGATCAGCATCATCGCATTTAACGGTGTCACTTCATACCCCATCGTCACGGTGCTGCTACCGAAAGTCAGCCATTCGATGACATATGTGTAGGTTTCTCCGCCAATCCGTTCAAACAGTACGAATACTGATAGAATGAATGAGAGAGCCAAGGCTGTTATCCCGACATAGGAAGCATGTTTCTTTAAGAATCTTCCAAAGAACAGCAGGATGATGAAGGCGATTAGCGGAAAGACCGGTATTAACCAGGCATTTTGTATCATACCATCACCTTTTCTTCATTTAGTCTCTTAAAAGAGGTTGTTCAACTACCATTACCATCGCAATAAATCGTGTTTAATGATATCAATCGAATGTCGATTGCGATAAAGCGCGATGAGGATCGCTAATCCGACTGCTGCTTCAGCAGCTGCAACCGTTATCACAAACAACGTAAATACTTGCCCTGTAATGTTGGCAAATGGACCGATGCTTGAAAACGCAATTAAATTGATGTTAACGGAATTTAGCATAAGCTCGATACAAACTAAAACGATGACTAAATGTCGTCTTGTCAGCACACCGTACAAGCCAATGCAGAATAGGACTGCTCCGAGTGCTAAAAACAATGAAATAGGCACCATGCTAATCCGCCTCCTTCCGTGCGATCACAATCGCTCCAACAAGGGCGGCTGTTAATAAGAAACCAACAGCTAAAAAGGCGATCAAATAGTTGCCATACAAGACAAGACCTAGTTGTTCAGCCGTTCCAACGTAATGCTCTTCATTCGCCGGCAGGTCCATTCCTAAGATCCCATACAGCAACACACCTAATAACCCTGTAACACCGATAAAACTGATTGCTTTATGAGCTTTTCGTGGATCACCTGCAAACTGAACATTACGGTGATCGGTCATCATCATCCCGAATATAAACAGGATCGTAATAGCCCCTACATAAACCATAATTTGGATGATCCCAATAAATTCGGCACGAAGCAGGAAGTATATTCCCGCTACTGCTAAAAAGCTAAAAGCCATTGATACTAATCGATGAGAAATCTTTTTTAGAGCGATAATAAAGACAGCTCCTGTTATTGCAGCTATTGCTAATATGAGAAAAATAATCATGTGTGCATTCACTTCCCGTCACCTCTTCCTTCAGGTTCAGGTACGGGATCAGATTCTTCATAGTAGCCGTAAACATGATTATCTGTCAGCCACTTAATATCTTTAAAATGCTCTGATCGGTTAAATCCGCACAAGTTGTCATATCTGGCTGTCATGACAATCGCATCTGTCGGACATACTTCTGTGCAAAAATCGCATAATATACAGCCTTGAAAATCAATATTATACGTATCAATCACTTTTTTCTTCGGATTCTCCTCACTTTTCTTCCCGGTTAACGTAATGACATCTGTCGGGCATACTTTTACACATAAGTCACAGACAATACATTTATCCGGAAAAAAGCGGTGAATACCTCTGAATCGTTCGGGCATGATCACCTTTTCATCTGGGTATTGGATGGTGAACTTCTTTTTTCTAAAATAGTTCAGTGTTACACCGAAACCTTTAAGTAATCGAAACATTTTATCACCCCATCCACACTTTAATAATCGAGGTTATGACGATATTTAATAACGCTAACGGGATGAGCACCTTCCAGCCAAATTTCATCAAGTGGTCTACTCGTGCACGAGGTAACGTTGCACGTAGCCAGTACCAGATGAACATGAAGATACACATCTTGAGCAAGAACCAGACAATCCCTGGTAAAAATGCAGGTCCCAGCCATCCTCCGAAAAATAGAACGGTTGCTAATGCTGATATTGCAATCGCATATGTGTACTCAGCAAGCATAAAGAACGCAAACCGGAAGCCTGAATATTCGGTATGATATCCTGAAACAAGCTCAGACTCTGCTTCAGGCAAGTCAAATGGTGAACGGTTTAATTCTGCAATTGAAGAAATCATATAGACGATAAACGCTAATATTTGAGGAACAATGAACCATACGCCCATCGATTCCTGATAAAAGACAATGTCCCTTAAATTGAGTGACCCTGCAATAATGACAACCCCTAATACTGATAAAACAAGCGGGATTTCATAACTAACCATTTGGGCGACTCCACGAATGGACCCTAATAACGAATATTTGTTATTTGAACTCCAGCCACCTGTCAATACTCCTAGCATTGTAATGGAGGAAAAACCTAAAAAGTATAATAAGCCAATATTTAAATCAGCCGCATAGATGTTTTCACTCCAAGGTATAACTGCAAGCACGGCAAATGCCGGTGTAAACGCAATGACAGGTGCCATGACGAATATTTTTCGATCGGCCACGTGAGGAACGACATCTTCTTTCATTAACAATTTCGAGACGTCAGCAATCGTTTGAAACATCCCCCACGGTCCATGTCGGTTCGGCCCGACCCTCACTTGCATATATCCAATAACTTTGCGTTCAAACAAAATCGCATACGTTACAGCTCCAAGTAAGGCAAATAGAACGATGACCGCGTAAAGGATCATCCAAAGTAGCTCCATTACGCATCAACCTCCCCGAGTACAACGTCGAGACTTCCGAATATCGCGACAAGGTTTTGTATCGACTCTCCTACTAATATTTGCTGCAAGATCGACACGTTGACAAAGGATGGTCTGCGCAACTTGACGCGATGTGGTTTCGTTTTTCCATTACTAATCACGTAAACGCCAATTTCCCCTTTAGAAGCTTCACAACGGGTGTACGCTTCCCCTGCAGGCGGCTTAATCATCATAATTCGTTTGCCTTTTTTATGAATGATTTCTCCTTCCGGGAACTGTTCACATGCCTGTTCAATAATTTTCAAAGACTCATGCATTTCAGCAATTCTTACTTTATACCTTGCGAATACATCTCCTTCCTCGCGAGTAGGTATATCGAAATCAAACCGGTCGTATATCGAATATGGCTCTGTTTTTCTCAGGTCTAATTTAACTCCGCTCCCCCGGGCAATCGGACCTGATAGCCCCCAATTAATGACATCTTCTTTTGCTAATTTCCCTACACCAATCGTTCTCGCTTGGAAAATTTCATTTCCAGTTACGAGCCTGTCGTATTCATGAATATTTTCCCGGACCTCTTTAACTGTTTCTTTTACTTTATCGATCCAGCCATCTGGTGCATCCCACTTCACACCGCCGATCCGCATATAGTTGAATGTCATCCGTGCTCCGCTAATTTCATTTAATCTGTCTAATATGAGGTCTCGGTCTCTAAATGCATAAAGAAACGGACTTAATGCGCCGATATCCAACAAATATGTTCCCCACCAAACGAGGTGGCTGGCAATTCGGTTTAATTCAATCGTAATGACTCTTAAATACTCTGCTCGCTCAGGAATCTCCCACCCGAGCAGCTTTTCAACTCCGGCACAATAAATATAGTTATTCGACATCGCATTTAAATAGTCGAGCCTGTCAGTGTAAGGGATAAATTGTGAATAGATAAACCCTTCTGCAAGCTTTTCAGAACCGCGATGTAAGTACCCCATGATCGGCTCTGCCTTGCGGATCGTTTCGCCATCGACCTTAAGCTGCAGCCGGAAGACACCATGCGTACTAGGGTGTTGCGGACCCATGTTCAGCGTCATTTCTTCAGTTTTAATAGACATATGAATAGCACCCCCTAATCCAAGCCTAGGGCTTTCTTGTCTGTGACATAATCTTTCCTTAACGGATGACCTTCCCAGTCATCTTCTAGTAAAATCCTTTTTAAATTCCAATGACCTGGAAATTCAATGCCGAGCAAGTCATACGTTTCTCGCTCCATATAGTCAGCTGCTTTCCAAATTGATTCAACTGAAACGACTATCGGCTTTTCCCGAGATGTTTTTACTTTGACATATAAGTAGTGATCATTTGTTGTGGAGTAAAAGTTGTAAACGACTTCCATATGTTCATCGTAATCAACTCCGGTAATACAGGAGAGAAAATCAAATTGAAGATCTGAATCATCATGAAGGTATTTGGCAAGTTCGAGCGTCCAATGAGAACTGTCTAAAGTGATTAATGGATTTCCAAAGTTTATCTTTGCTTCTTCGATCACTTCTTTGCCTTGGAGGGAGTTAACTTTTTCTACAATTAAATCAAGAAATTCTTGATTTGGATGAATTTCTGTAACCTCTTCTTGATCTTTTGCTTCCTCTGTTTTTTTCTTGTTTTTCTTATCTGTCATTCTTGATTCACCTTCTCTCCTCTTGCTTCAAGGCGAATCCTTTCACGTAATTTTTCCACACCGTCGAGTAATGCCGGTGGAGTTGGCGGACAACCTGCGATGTATACATCAACAGGAACAATTTTGTCGACACCATTGAGCACGCTGTAGGCTTCTTTATACGGACCGCCACACGTCGCACAAGAGCCCATTGCAATAACCCATTTCGGCTCTGGCATTTGATCATATAACGTCCGAAGTACAGGTGACATTTTTGCTGTTACGGTTCCAGCAACGATCATGACATCAGAATGTCGAGGCGATGCTCTAAAAATAACACCGAATCGGTCAAAGTCATATCTCGCAGCGCCAGTTCCCATCATTTCGATTGCACAGCACGCAAGGCCAAATGTTAGCGGCCATAGCGAGGAGGTTCGCGACCATGCTTTTAACTGTTCTACCTTTGTAAAAAACACATTCTTCTTTACATCTTCCAAAACTCTAGGATCATACTGTTCTGTATCTTGAAACCCTTTTAATTCCATTCGAGCACCTTCTTTTTCCAAGAGTATGCAAGCCCTAATCCTAAAATCAAGATAAATATCAACATGGCATTAAGCCCTACCCAGCCAAGCTGATCTAATGCAACAGCCCACGGGTATAAGAAAACGGTTTCAACGTCAAAAATTATGAATTCGAGCGCTACAATATAGTAGGCTACATGAAACCTTACTTGAGCATCTCCCGTCGGTTCAATCCCGCTTTCATAAGTTGTCAGTTTTTCCTTATAAGGATTGTTTGGCCTTATCAGCCTGCCAAACGTAAGTGCTCCAACTGGAAGTGCAACCCCTAGCAGAATAAAGATCATGACATACACTAAACTGTCATAATAAACGCCCAGATCCATATGTTCACTCCCTTCCGTTTCATATTACAATTTTCAGACAACCCTCCATTCAAATTATAACAAAATCTATCAAAAATTGTCTATATTATTCTGAATTGTCAGATTACTAATGTAGGTACTGTATTTACGTTTGTTATAGTGGTTACTTACCTTCATGACAATTCCAATAAAACTAACTCCCTTATTAAATCGTATTTCCATCTTCTTCAATTCATGACTATCCCTCTTAAACTTGTAGACAGATTAATTGATTTTAGTTTCACAATCATGATTCTTCTTGGAGTTAAAACCTAAGCGCCATCATTTTTGCGCAAGGGGCTTAAATGAGGTTTTTATAGAAACGACACACGACATCCATCACACCGATATGTACTCCCTCCTTTCGTATGGGTGACTTCATTTAAGTCCTTGCCTAAGGTGTTCTCTCGCATAAAGACGATTCATACAGTCCCTTTACTTAAACCGCCTTCACTTTCCTTCATGATTTGTAGTACACGTCCCTCCTTTACTATTGAATTCATTGCTGAAAGAAAATATGTCTAATTACTAAAAACAAAATGTCTTCATTTTTACTTGCGTCGTTATATGGAGTTTACCCTAATGTCTCTGTAGAAGTGTGTAGTTTTTAGGGGAATAGTATATAGAGTTTATTTACATACAATGACTATTTCCGTGGAAATAATTTATCTTTCAACATTCAATCCGGTTTGGTTTATTGCCACGGACAAGATTGTGTTTCGCACTAGTAAATTCGAGCTTTGCTTTAGTTTGTCGTTTAGCGTAGTGATTTCGTGTTTTTTATAGTTTGAAGGACAACACAGCTATTGGTATTTCGACGCAAATTCTCTGCTCTTCGTCACAATTTCTCCTCTCAGATGAATCTTCAAACAGTGTTTGCAGTCGAAAACTTCTCATGACGGTCCTTTTTCTGCTTTTCATACCGTCAAGGATCTCAATTTCTTCTCTTGACGGTCCTTTTTCTGCTTTTCATACCGCCAAGGATCTCAATTTCTTCTCTTGACGGTCCTTTTCCGACTTTTCATACCGTCAAGGAACTCGGAATCTCCTCTTGACGGCACTTTTTCTACTTTTCATACCGTCAAGGAACTCGGAATCTTCTCTTGGCGGTACTATTACCAGCTTTCCTACCGTCAAGGATCTCAGAATCTTCTCTTGACGGTCCTTTTTCTGCTTTTCATACCGTCAAGGAACTCGGAATCTCCTCTTGACGGCATTTTTTCTACTTTTCATACCGTCAAGGGGCTCGCTTTCTCCTCTTGACGGCACTTTTACCGATTTTCATACCGTCAAGGATCTCAATTTCTTCTCTTGACGGTCCTTTTCCTGCTTTACATACCGTCAAGGATCTCGATTTCTCCTCTTGACGGTCCTTTTTCTACTTTTCATACCGTCAAGGAACTCGGAATCTTCTCTTGGCGGTACTATTACCAGCTTTCCTACCGTCAAGGATCTCAGAATCTTCTCTTGACGGTCCTTTTCCTGCTTTACATACCGTCAAGGATCTCGATTTCTCCTCTTGGCGGTACTTTTTCTGCTTTTCATACCGTCAAGGGGCTCACTTTCTCCTCTTGACGGCACTTTTACCGATTTTCATACCGTCAAGGATCTCAATTTCTTCTCTTGACGGTCCTTTTCCTGCTTTTCATACCGCCAAGGAGCTCGAAGTCTTAAAAAGGGTGATTAGAAATATTCCTTGAATCCGTGATAACTGGAGTCAATATACATACACCTACTCGCTTTCCACCGACAATGTTATTTTTCTAAAAGGAACAGTCTATTAGAAAACACACAAAAATAATTTATTCCATCACGGATTCAGGTATTAAATAGCCTTCCATAACAATGTAAACAACTAGTTGTCATATGTACACCAACGGTTTATCGATTTATTGTAGTTGTTCGGATAAACTGAAAATGAAAGGAGGATGAGCATGAAAATTGGTGAACAAATTCGTATGCTACGTAAAAGTGAAAATCTTTCTCAAGAGCAATTAGGCGAAAAACTTAATGTTTCCCGACAAGCTGTTTATAAATGGGAAAGTGATAAAGGATACCCCGATATTCAAAATTTAATAACACTAAGTGAATTGTTTGACATCAGTATAGATGAACTCATCAAAAAAGATAGAGTTTTTCAGCGGAGAATAATAGTAAAAGGCGGGATCGTATCTAATAGACGCCTTTTATCATCGTTAAATTATTTCAGTATTTTTTTCGCTCCTTTCCTATTCCCTTTTATTACGATTTGCGTTGGCGAAACTGATATAAAAGGTCATGGAAAAAAAGCTTTTATATCCCACTCTATTCCGGTGATTATGTACGTAACCTTGATGATGGTATTTTATCTATCTTCGTATTTAACAGGAGCAGATCAACCTAATTCTCTTTTGGTAATCTGCGGTGTAACAATATTCGCGGTTAGCAGCATAAGTGTTGTTATTTGGAATGTGGTTCAGGGAGTCAAAGTGATTAAAAACCACCTTAAAACATGAACATAATGGAGATGATTATTCATGAACAATCAACCAATTATAAAATTAAAAAACGTTAGTAAGACACTTGGTAACAAGACGATTGTAAATGATGTAAGTTTAGATATATATCCCGGTGAAATATTTGGATTATTAGGACCAAATGGGGCCGGAAAAACAACAACCATTCGCATGCTCGTTGGATTAGTGGCAATGACTGAAGGAAAGGTATTCATTAAAGGGGTGGACCTTGAGAAGAATTTCGAACTTGCAATATCTCAAGTTGGAGCTATCGTTGAAAATCCGGAATTATACGATTATTTAACAGGCTATCAAAACTTGATACATTTCTCCCGTATGTCTGGAAATATTTCCAAAAAACGGATTAATCAAATCATTCAGATGATTGGTTTGGAGAGTGCCATTCAATCTAAAGTGAAAACCTATTCGTTAGGTATGCGCCAACGCTTAGGGTTAGGGCAGGCTCTCATGCACTCCCCTTCGGTACTCATTTTAGATGAACCGACAAACGGATTAGATCCATCTGGTATTCGTGAGTTCCGTCAGCTTTTAATAAAGTTAGCAAAGAAAGAAAAAATGGCTGTTCTTGTATCGAGTCATCTCCTCGCTGAAATGGAAATGATCTGTGATCGGATAGGGATTATTCAACATGGTAAATTAATTGATGTTCAATCGGTACAGGACTTTGTTGAATCAGAAAAAGAATTGACTGTAACTTTTACAGTCGATCGAGTTGAATTAGCAAAACAAACTGTACAACAGAATTTCAATAATAAGTCATTTAGTGTAAGTAACAAAACCTTGGAAGTACATCTAGAATACAATCAGGTTCCGCAAGTTACAAAATCCTTAGTGGAAAATGGAATTAAAATATACAGTATAATATCAGCACAGGAAACGCTAGAAGAAAAATTTATCGAAGTGACAGGAGGTCAGCCCATTGTCTAAATTAATAGCTTGTATTAAAAATGAAAACATGAAAATCTATAGTCGTTTAGGAACGAAAATAATGTATGGTTCATTAATTGTAGCAGTGCTTGTTGCTGGCTTAATCCATAACTATTTGCCCGAAGCTCCTGCGTCTATGTGGGAATTTCTATATGTTAATTTAGAAATTTACGTTTCCATCATCGTCTTGTACGCAGTCATTATAGCTGCAGGGAATATTCCAGAAACGAATTTTCTAAAGGCACGATTAAGCTTTTACTCATACGTCCAGTTAGCCGATACAAAGTACTGTTATCAAAATATATCGCTACTATTCTATTTTCACTTAGTATGCTAATTGGAACATTTGCATTGTCTCTTGTTATTGGCGGGTTATTCTTTGGTTTTGGTCCTCCGTCACAAGCGAACTTAATAACAATGAGTGGTAGTCCAGTGGAAAAAGTAATCCCTCATCTGATCAATGTAACTACATTTATCTTTATCGATATGCTGATGATGATTACCATTGCCTTTATGATTTCCACTATTTTTCGTAATAGTGCAATGGCTATTGGTATAGTCGTCTTTTTGAGGTTTGCTGGACCGAATATTGTAATTGCTCTTCATCAATACGATTGGGCAAAGTACATTTTGTTTGCTAATCTGAACTTAAGGCAACACATTGGTGGTGCTTCTTATATAGAAGGGTTGACAATGACCTTTTCCGTCATTACACTTGCTGTATATTTCATTATTTTTATCATCTTAACATGGTGGATATTCAATAAAAGAGACATAACTGCATAGAAAAGTAGTAGAACAAAAAATACTTTATCACAGAATTGCGTGTTAGCAATAGAAACTATCCTTAACCATCTTTCCACACTATATTCCGATTACCGAAAAACAAAAAACACCCTTAAGCACTTTAGCTTGGGGTGTTTTCGTTTAATGTTTTATGTTTATTGCTTCGTACCTGAAACTTCAATACGATTGATCGCTCTTTTCAAGGCTAATTCTGCTCGTTTGAAATCGATATTGTCTCGTTTTGCTTCTTCCAAGCGACGTTCAGCTCGTTCTTTTGCTGCACGTGCACGAGCGATATCGATATCTGATGGGAGTTCAGCAGATTCAGCTAAAATATTTACTTCGTCAGGGCGAACTTCCATAAAACCGCCGCTGACAGCAATGAGCTGAACCTTTGAATCTTTTTTAATTCGAACAGCACCAATGGCTAGTGGTGTCACTAAAGGTAAGTGATTTGCCATAATCCCTAGCTCACCATCTTGTGTTTTTACACTGACCATTTCCACGTGTCCGTCAAATACACTGCCATCAGGAGTGACGACATTTGCTTGCATCGTCTTCACGGTTCACCCTCCTCCTTTAACGAAAGTGTTTGATAACATGGAAACACTATTTCTATTTCCATGTCATTAAATCACTTTTTATTGCATTTCCTTCGCTCTCTCAACAACTTCTTCAATACGTCCTACGAGACGGAAAGCATCCTCTGGGAGGTCATCATACTTCCCTTCAAGAATTTCTTTGAATCCTTTAATTGTCTCTTTAACAGGTACGTAAGATCCTGGCTGACCAGTAAACTGTTCCGCCACGTGGAAATTTTGAGATAAGAAGAACTGAATGCGGCGGGCACGGTGTACCGTTAACTTATCATCATCTGAAAGCTCATCCATACCTAAGATGGCAATAATGTCTTGAAGCTCTTTATACTTTTGCAGCGTTTGCTGTACTTCACGAGCAACTTCATAATGCTCCTCACCAACAACTTCTGGTGAGAGCGCGCGTGATGTAGATGCAAGCGGGTCAACGGCTGGGTAAATACCCATCTCTGAAAGCTTACGCTCAAGGTTTGTCGTTGCATCTAAGTGAGCAAATGCCGTTGCCGGAGCCGGATCTGTGTAGTCATCGGCAGGTACATAAATCGCCTGAATCGATGTAACGGATCCCTTTTTCGTAGATGTAATCCGCTCTTGAAGTTGTCCCATTTCTGTAGCAAGTGTTGGCTGATAACCAACCGCAGAAGGCATACGTCCAAGTAGGGCAGAAACCTCCATACCTGCTTGCGTGAAACGGAAAATGTTGTCGACGAATAAAAGTACGTCTGCACCTTTTTCATCACGGAAGTATTCTGCCATTGTTAAACCTGTTAATGCAACACGCATACGTGCTCCAGGCGGTTCGTTCATTTGACCGAATACCATCGCTGTTTTATTAATAACACCGGAGTCTTTCATTTCGTAGTATAAGTCGTTTCCTTCACGAGTTCGTTCACCTACACCTGCGAATACAGAAATACCACCATGCTCTTGGGCGATGTTATTAATCAACTCTTGAATTAATACGGTTTTACCTACACCGGCTCCACCGAAGAGACCGATTTTTCCACCTTTTACATAAGGGGCTAGAAGGTCTACTACTTTAATACCTGTTTCTAGAATTTCAGTTTTTGTTGATAAATCATCGTATTCTGGCGCTTGACGGTGAATTGGATCACGACGAACATCAGTTGCGACTGGCTCGTCTAAATCGATGTTTTCACCTAATACGTTAAATACACGTCCTAGTGTCTCATCTCCAACTGGAACAGAGATTGGCTTTTCTGTGTTTATTACTTCTAAGCCGCGAACTACTCCATCAGTTGAATCCATCGCAATCGTACGTACAGTATCATCTCCTAGGTGGAGTGCTACTTCTAACGTAAGGTCTACGTCAACTTCACCGGAAGATTCGGCTTTATGTTCAACTTTAAGTGCGTTATATATCTCAGGTAACTGGCCGCGTTCGAATTGTACGTCGACAACTGGACCCATTACTTGAGTGACGCGTCCTTTATTCATCTTCTTTCCTCCTTACTTCCTATATGACCACTAGTCTATGTGAGGATATATTAACTCTCATCCATTACAGCGTTTATTCAAGGGCTGCGGCACCACCGACAATTTCATTAATCTCTTGAGTAATTGCTGCTTGCCTTGCACGGTTATATGAAAGAGTAAGATCATCGATCATATCCTCTGCATTATCTGTCGCAGAGCGCATCGCTGTCATACGTGCTCCGAATTCACTAGCCTTCGCATCGAGTAATGAACCGAATATTAAGCTCTCTGCGTAATGAGGTAATAATTGTTCCAAAATGACGTCGGGATTAGGCTCGTATAAATAGTCTAACCTTCCACCTGCTTGCCCTTCATTCGTCTCTTCTCCATCAAATTCATTTAATGGAAGAAGCTTTGTTTCCGTCACTTTTTGACTAATTGCACTGACAAAGTGGTTGTAATGTAAGTACACTTCGTCAAAAATTTCATCCGTAAACATTTGAACAGTGGTGGAAGCAATATTTTTAATATCCGAGTATTCAACCTGATCGGAAAGGCCAATAATCTCTTGATAAATCGGCATACCACGCTTTTTGAAAAAATCACGGCCTATTCGTCCGATGACAACAATCCCGTACTCATCTTCAGATTCATGCCGCTCATTAATAAGGTTTAATGTTTGGCGTAACAAACCACTGTTGTATGCACCACATAAGCCACGATCTGAAGTAATGACAACGTACGCTGTCTTTTTTATTTCATCGCGTGTCTCAAGCATCGGGTGCGATACGTCACTCCCCGAAGCAATACTTGCAACAACTTCACGAATTTTTTCAGTATATGGGAAAAAGGACTGTGCTTTTGTCTGCGCCCGGTTCAGCTTTGCCGCTGACACCATTTCCATCGCTTTTGTGATTTGTTTTGTTTTCTTTTTCGAGTTAATGCTCGTTTTTATATCTTTCATTGAAGCCACTGTTCTTCACCACCTTTGCTTTCCAGAGGTTGTTTATTACTTAGATGAGCTAAACGTCTTTTTGAATGCTTCAATTGCTTGTTTAAGAGCATCTTCATCTGGAAGCGTTCCAGTCTCTTTAATATGAGTGAAGAGGTCTTTATGATTATGTTCAAAGAACGTGAATAGCTCCGATTCAAAACGGCGTACATCATCGACTTCGATATCATCTAAGAAGCCTTTTGTTAGCGCATAAAGGATAACAACTTGTTTTTCGACAGCTAAAGGCTGGTGAAGTCCTTGTTTAAGTACTTCAACTGTACGTGCACCACGGTTTAGCTTCGCTTGTGTTGCTTTGTCCAGATCAGATCCGAACTGAGCAAATGCTTCAAGTTCACGATAAGAAGCTAAGTCAAGACGTAATGTACCTGCTACTTTTTTCATCGCTTTAACCTGTGCAGATCCACCTACACGTGATACGGATAAACCAGCGTTTACCGCAGGACGTACACCTGAGAAGAACAGGTCAGATTCTAAGAAAATCTGTCCATCAGTAATCGAAATTACGTTAGTTGGGATATACGCCGAAACGTCACCAGCTTGAGTTTCGATAAATGGAAGTGCAGTTAAAGAACCTGCTCCTTTATCATCACTTAGTTTCGCTGCACGTTCTAGTAAACGTGAATGTAAATAGAATACATCCCCTGGATATGCTTCACGGCCTGGAGGACGACGTAATAATAAGGAAAGTTCACGATATGCAGATGCCTGTTTTGTTAAGTCATCATAAATGACGAGTACGTGCTTTCCGTTATACATGAACTCCTCACCCATCGATACCCCTGCATATGGTGCAAGGAATAATAATGGTGCAGGTTGAGAAGCACTTGCAGAAACAACGATTGTGTAATCTAATGCACCGTGCTGACGAAGTGTATCAACAACACCTGCTACAGTAGATTCCTTTTGACCAATCGCAACATAAATACAAATCATATCTTCATCTTTTTGGTTTAAAATTGTGTCGATTGCAATTGCTGTTTTACCTGTTTGGCGGTCTCCGATGATTAACTCACGCTGACCACGTCCAATAGGAATTAAGGAGTCGATCGCTTTTACACCTGTTTGTAGTGGTTCATGAACGGATTTACGATCCATAACCCCTGGAGCAGGACTTTCAATAGGACGAGTTTTCGTTGTTTCTACAGGACCTTTACCATCAATTGGCTGCCCTAAAGAGTTAACAACACGTCCTAAAAGCTCTTCACCAACAGGAACTTCCATAATACGTCCTGTACGACGGACTTCGTCACCTTCACGAATATCTGTGTAAGGCCCTAAAATAATAATACCTACAGTGCTTTCTTCGAGGTTTTGAGCCATCCCCATAACACCGTTCGAAAATTCTAAAAGCTCGCCGGCCATAACGTTTTCTAGACCGTGAGCAACAGCAATTCCGTCCCCGATTCGGATGACGGTACCAACATCATTTACTTCAATTTCAGATTGATAACCTTCAATCTGCTTTTTTATTAGAGAGCTGATCTCATCGGCTCTGATGCTCATTTCGTTCACCCCTATCTACTAACGTTCCCAAATATCATACGCTGCTGGATGCGATCTAGTTGATTAGCAACACTGCCATCATAAATACGATCGCCAATACGTACCTTCAACCCGCCTATGATGTCTTTATCAATGACGTTTTCTATTAGCAGCTTTTGTTTTCCAGCGATGTTTTTAAATACATCTGTTATAGCGCTTTTCTCTTCTTCATTCAGCGGTTTTGCTGTAATGACAGTTGCTTCTGCAACTCCTTGTTCTTCATTTACAAGAGCCTTAAAATTATCCGTTATTGAAAAGATAGCTTCTTCTCTTTTACGGTCGACAAGAATATAAAGAAGATTTATTATCGCATCACTCACTTGAGAGGTAAACACCTCTTTAATGATGTCTTTTTTCACATCGTTTGACACCTTTGGGTGTTTGAACACTTCGTCAAGAAGCTTCGTATCATCAAGTACTTGTGAAACAACTTGCAACTCTTCTAATGTTTGATCTAGCTTTTTGTTTTCTTTAGCATGTTCAAACATTGCAGTTGCATAGCGGAAACCTACTGGGTGCCTTCTCATAGATCTTCGCCTACTTCTTTAAGAGTTTCCTGGATTAATTTTTCTTGTTCTTTTTCATCCAGCTCTTTTTCAATTACTTTTGCTGCCACAAGAACAGATAAACTAGAAACTTGTTCACGTAGTGCAGAAATTGCTTGTTCTTTTTCCTGTTGGATTTCTGCTAAAGCTGTATCTTTTATACGCTCAGCGTCTTGTCGTGCACTCGTAACGATGTCACTTGCTTGTTGTTCGCTGATTTTTTTCGCATTTTCGACAATTTCTTTTGCTTCTGTATGCGCTTTTTGAATGGCTTCGCGCTGTTCAGCTAAAAACTTCTCCGCCTCTTCACGGTTCTTTTCTGCTGAAGAAATTTGTTCCGCAATGTGCTTTTCCCGCTTTTCCATCATGTTCATGACAGGACCGAAGGCAAACTTCTTCAATAGTAAAAGAAGGACGAAAAATGCTACTAGCTGATAAATCGCATCAAGCCAAGTAAATTCTTGAATCAAACTATTCGCCTCCTTATCTTTCGGTCATACATAAGGAATGGCGAAGATTGTAAAATAAACGTTCTCCGCCATTTCAGACTTTCCATTAAATCATTATAGTTGTAGGTATAACAAAATGGACATAACGACACCGATAATTGGAAGTGCCTCAACTAACGGAATACCGATGAACATTACAGTTTGTAGTGGACCACGCATTTCTGGTTGACGAGTAATCCCTTGTAATGTTGAACTTACAACGATGGCAACACCAAAAGCACCACCGATTGCTGCTAAACCTGCTACGATTCCTACTGCAAGAGCAGTTAAACCCATAATAAAATCCTCCTTTAATATCTCATATAATAATTTTTTGTATGATGTAACGCCCTATTAGAGCCACATTACCAATTTTCATAGAAACTTATGTTTCTTAGTGTTCATCATTGACTTTGTGTGCCATGTATACCATTGTCAGCATACAGAATACGAACGCTTGTAAGCTTCCGATAAACACACCGAATCCTTGCCACACAATTGTTGGTAGGAATGCAAAAATCCCCCACATCACGGATGATGTCCCTAACCCAACAAGCATAACCATGAGAACTTCTTTCGCGTATACGTTACCAAATAAACGCATTCCCAATGTTAATGTGTTGGAAATTTCCTCTAAAATCTTGAATGGAAATAGAAATGCTTTCGGACGGAAATAATCCTTTCCATATTCTTTCGGTCCTTTTAAGGCAATTCCATAAATGTGAGTCAAGACAATCACCATTAAGGCTAACGATAACGTTAAAATCGGGTCAGATGTCGGTGATTTCCACCAGACTACATGATCTTTAGTTGCCAGCTCAAAAGGAATACCTGCCATATTCGCCACAAAGACGTAAAGAATAATTGTAATTCCTAACATAATGAAATGTTTCCCTTGTTTCCAGTCCATGTTACTTGAAATAATGTTTTTAATAAACTGGATAAGATACTCCAAAGCATTTTGTGCACCTGTCGGATACATTTTCACCTTTCTTGCCATAAAGAAGGAGACAAAGAAGATGATTGTACATGTTGCAGTAATCATCAAAATGTTAGACAGATTAACTGCAAATGCGGGATTATCAAACAGGTGGATGATCGGAAAATAGTGATCCATATGTTCTCACCTCTTTCTTGTAATGCTCTCTCGCTGTCCACTGCTCCCACACATAAATACAGCGGCTAGTTATTTAAATTGCTTCATCTGAATGATAGGTCCGAACATCACCAAAAGATAGGTGACGGCTAAACCTATGATCACACCGACTAAGTCAAAGGTGTCCGGGAATTCTAGGGCAATGATGAACGCTACAACGACTGTGAACAACCTTGTTACCGTTCCGAATGAGAACCTGTATTTCCTTTCAGTCATTACTTGTCCAAGTCGTTTCACTTGCAAATATGTACTTAGAAAATTCACAAGACTGAAGCTCGCCCCTAATGCGAGCCCAAGGAAAAATGACGTTTCGCTCATAAAAAAAGCGGCAACAAGGAAGACAGAAATAGCTGTCAATGTAAAGAATGTGTAACGTTTTGCGATAGTCGTATAATCCATTAAGATGACTCTTCCCTTAGAAATTGTCGGATGACGATAAAAATACCAGATACAGCTGCTCCGATGCCCAGCACTAATCCGATTATGAGGAACAACCCATTTCCATGTAACCTTTCATCTACCCATCTTCCGCCTAATAAACCAATGACGATCGATCCAATGACGTAAGAACTAAGGGTTGTCATAATCGTCAACGCTTTCATCGTCTGACGAATCTTGGAAGGTTGTTCTGGCATTTCCCTCACCTTTTTTGTGAGACGTCGATTCCCCTAAAAAATGGAGGAATATCCTTTGTAATCGTACACTAGCGGTGGGTATCTGTCAATGAATATCCTATTAAAAAAGCGCTTCCAATGGTATCCAATCAACAGATCATATCCATAAAAATTCATACCTCTTATTATACATAAATTAGTGGTGCGTGTCTTTGCAATTTTGGGAAAAATTAAAGTTTGAAAATTCTCATAACTATTGTTTGAAATCGAGTTTTAAAAGGGGAAATAACGAGGACTGGCTTCAGCAACATCGTTGCGAAGCCAGTATGTTTATTCTTTCCATTCACCAATGTACACGTCTCTTTCAATCGTATCTTCTTGACCGTCCTGTTCTGCAAAAATGAGCGCTTTGTACAAGCCAGGTGGAACCCCTTCAATTTTCAGCCTATGTTCATACATCCCTCTTTCCAAATCTTCCTGAACGTCAATATAATCAATAAAACGGAACGTATCTGGATCGTAAAGGGCGATACCGAACGTTTCTGCCCCTCCTGGGAAATAGACTTCATATTGATACATATTTTTTTCTGTCGTTTGCTCTAACATAAATGCCATTAATCTAGGATAATCAGGCTCCTCAACGAAAAACACATACGGAACCTGTATCGACTCATCCTCACTCTTCACTACAATGACATCGTGATAGATCCCTTCTTCAAATACAGAAGGCAAAACGTCCATTGTCACGGTCACCGTTCTTTTCTCACCTGGTATTAAATAAAGTGAGAAAGGCACCTTCCATTGTACACCGTCAGGCACTTCAAATGGCGGTTCGATCGTGTAACGCTTTCTTTCGTCAGATATATTTTCGATCGTAATGTCAACGGATTTTTCTAACCTTCTATCGTCTCTTGACCATTTCCCAAATGAAACAGCCCCTGGATATACAAGAGATTCTACTGTTAATGCACGGTCTATTTGAATCCTCCCTGTTCCTTGTACGTGTGGAGGATACAGGTTTTCATCTTGATCGACGATTGGTTTTGCTGTATTCATTAACGCTGCTTTTACTTGGTCCGGTGTCCAATCAGGGTATTTCTGTTTAAGTAACGCTGCAGCCCCTGCTACGTGAGGAGCTGACATACTCGTACCGTTCAAATCTAAATAACCTCTTGGAACCGTACTATCAATCGCTACACCCGGTGCAACTAAATCCGGTTTTATTGACCAAGTATGTGTTACGGGA
Organism: Evansella halocellulosilytica; assembly: GCF_002335745.1. Classification (GTDB taxonomy): domain Bacteria; phylum Bacillota; class Bacilli; order Bacillales; family Salisediminibacteriaceae; genus Bacillus_CA; species Bacillus_CA halocellulosilytica. The sequence continues at coordinate 329,443 of NZ_NIST01000001.1, forward strand.
CCTCTAGAGCTAAAAGGTGCCATCAAATCTTCTTCTTCACGATAAATCGTTCTTATATAGACGTCTTCTTTTTCGAGCTTGCTTTTCAAGTGATTACCGACTTCTTTCGAGACACTGACTACAGGAATATCAACAGGCTCTTCAAGCATGCCGGAAAACTCGCCGTCTACGTGATTATATACAATTAACGCTTCTGCACCTGCTTGCTTTGCAAGCTTCGCTTTGTACGTAAAAGAGATTTGTCCGCGTTCTGCAATGACGATTTTCCCCCGAACATCGGCATTGTGATAGTCTTCTTCTTTCCCTAAACCGACATCGTAAGCAGGAAATTCCCTTTTTAACTCCCACGGCTCTGATTGCTGCATTGGTATAACTGGAATTTCAACGTCACTGTTACGTTCAGTCGTTAAATAAGGTATTTTCATCGGTGGTGTCGATGCGCCTACTGAAATTGCTTTTGATGAAGTCCCTGGTGATCCGACCGTCCACAAATTTGGTCCGCTGTTCCCATTAGATGTTACGGCTACTACCCCTTCTTCCACAGCTTTATCAAGAGCAATACTCGTCGGCCAATCTGGACCATTTACGGTGTTTCCTAACGAAAGATTAATGACATCAACGCCATCTTCAACTGCTTTTTCGATTGCTTCAATGACTTGTTCTGTCGTTCCCATACCGGTTGGTCCGAGCGCTCGGTAAGCATATATTTCAGCGTCAGGAGCCACCCCTTGTAACCGCCCGTTTGCTGCAATAATTCCAGCTACGTGCGTTCCGTGAAAGGTCGGCATTCCTTCCCCTTTTTGTGTTTCCATTGGATCTGTGTCTTCATCTATCACATCGTATCCACCGCGGAAGTTATTTTTTAGATCAGGGTGATGATAATCAATCCCGGTATCAATGACCGCTACTTTTACTCCTTTACCGGTTATTTCTTCACCATTACGAGCAAATTTATTTCGCAAATTCTCATTACGAATAAAAGGAATGCTTTCATCTAGTGTCGGTTCATAATAAGCAACCTCATCGACACGAGTTATTCCTTCTGTTTGCCTTAACTCGTCCGCAACTTTTCTAGACGTTTTAATTGAAAATCCGTTGTACAGCTTCGTAAACGTTTTTCTCTTTTCAATAGTAGGGAAGCTCTCCATTACTGCTTCTAACGTTTCATGTGGACATTGTTCAGCCTCGATAATAAAGATGGCTTGTTCATCTTCATTTGTAGGCGGCTTTGGTCTTTCAGGGAAAAATACAGTAGATGTCTCAGAATCCATTTGATCCTCACTATAAACGAGGTTCGGTCCAGCTGCCATCATCATGATCATAATGATGACGACGACTTTTATTGGTAAAGTGAAGGTTTTTTTGTGACAGCCTTTATGTATAAAGTTTTGAAAAAGCATATGAAATAAGGGTTTACTATGATCATTAAATAACGTTACATTTTTCATTTATTTCTCATCCCTTCTCCCTCGTCCAACTACGGTAGTAAGCTGATTTTCATATCATATTTACTATCAACCTGAAAAACGGGGAGCGAATGAAGTAACCTTTCTATCACCTGCTCATCCCGTCTTCCATCTACATTCTCTCGATTATTCGTTCCCTTATCATGCCAAAAAAATAAACATTTCATTCAACGAAAAAAGTTCGGGGACCTGGTCCCCGAACTTTTTTAAAATTGGCAGGATTTTAATTATTCTATGTTGAATGGAGACAGGTTGAGCGTTCATTCGACTATGAAAGAAAAACAAAACTCTTATGCTTTCGTCGTGCAAGTCTTAATGTTAATCGCGGCATCCTTAGTTGCACTTATACGATCGTCATTCGTTTTTTGAATTCTAATAGAACTAAGAAAAGCGCTGTTGCCTCTTCCTCTTCTAGCATCGCTCTGTTGTTATATCCGTCAACCCGGCAATACGCCACGTCCTGTGGCATGCCCGGCATTAGGACGTCCTGTCCGTCGAGACACCTCGTAGCCTGTTTGGACGCAACTTCTCTCCAGTTTGACGCAACTTCTCTCCAGTTTGACGCAACTTCTCTTCAGTTTGGCGCAACTTCTCTCCAGTTTGACGCAACTTCTCTTCAGTTTGGCGCAACAACTCTTTACTCGTGTAGTAAACGCTCGTGCCTGAAGCTAGACAGCAATCGAGAGATTGATAATTTATACTTACTTAACCTTTAAAAATAGATGCGAACCTATTTAGATTCGCACCTTTATGCATATACTCGCTATCAAATTTGATTACTTCGTACCAAATAGTCTATCCCCAGCATCGCCTAATCCAGGAACAATGTATCCTTTTTCATTTAACTTCTCATCCATAGCTGCAAGGTAAATATCGATATCCGGATGTTCCTTTTGAACAACCTCTACCCCTTCTGGTGCAGCAACGAGACACATTAATTTTATATTTTTTGCCCCTCTTTTTTTAATCGAGTTAATTGCTTCAACTGCAGATCCACCTGTTGCAAGCATCGGATCAATGACAATTAGTTCACGCTCTTCAATATCATTTGGAAGCTTTACGTAATATTCAACAGGCTTCAACGTTTCCGGATCACGGTACAAGCCAACATGACCTACCTTTGCCGCAGGAATCAATGTTAAAATGCCATCAACCATTCCTAATCCTGCTCTTAAAATCGGTATCAAGCCAAGCTTTTTACCAGCAATCAATTGACTTTTCGCTGGCCCAACCGGAGTTTCTATTTCCACGTCTTCAAGCGGCAAATGCCTCGTAATTTCAAAAGCCATTAAACTTGCCACTTCATCGACAAGCTCACGAAACTCTTTCGTTCCTGTGTTTTTATCTCTTATGTAAGTTAGCTTATGCTGAATTAATGGATGGTCTAAAACGTACACATTACTCATCGTACCACTCCTATTTTTTATATGGAATATTTGTTGTTGAAGCGCTTTGAAATAACGAAACGAGACTGCTACATAAGGTTTTATTCAAGCTAAAATCCCATCTCTTTCTTACACTCTTTGCAAATTTTACATAAAAAGCTCTGTCGATTCAAGCTGTTTTTTTACGGAGAATAGGATGATCTCCATACGAATGGGCAGGCTATATCGTTCAGCCCGCCCAAAATGATCGTTTCTTATAGGTTCTCATACAAAGGATACTGTGCTGTCAGCTTTTCTACTTCTTCCTTTGCTGCACGCAACACTTCTTCTTTATCGATTCCTTTTAAAACATCAGCCATGATTTTTCCGACGCTGATCATGTCTTCTTCTTTAAAACCTCTCGATGTTACCGCAGCTGTACCAAGGCGTAATCCACTAGTAACAAAAGGACTTTCAGGATCGAACGGAATCGTATTTTTATTCGTTGTAATACCTACTCGATCTAACGTTTCTTCTGCTACCTTACCTGTTATGTTTAAATTGCGTAAATCGAGAAGGACTAAATGATTATCAGTTCCGCCAGATACGAGATCGACTCCTTCATTTTTCAAAGAATCTGCCAACGCACTTGCATTATTCTTCACTTGCTCGGCATATGCTTTAAATTCAGCAGTCATTACTTCCCCTAATGCGACTGCTTTTGCCGCGATTACGTGCATTAATGGGCCTCCTTGAAGACCAGGGAAGATCGCTTTATCAATCTTCTTAGCAAATTCTTCTTTACATAAAATCATCCCGCCGCGTGGTCCGCGCAATGTTTTATGTGTCGTCGTTGTAACGAAATCTGCATACGGAACCGGGTTCGGATGAAGGTTCGCAGCAACAAGGCCGGCAATATGAGCCATATCTACCATTAAATAAGCACCGACTTCATCAGCAATTTCTCTGAACTTTTGAAAGTCAATCTCTCTCGAATAGGCACTTGCTCCCGCAACGATTAACTTAGGTTGATGTGTCACCGCTTTTTCACGAACATCTTCATACACAATTTGTCCTGTTTTTTCATCGACACCATAATCGACGAATTCGTATTGCTTACCACTAAAGTTCACAGGACTTCCATGTGTTAAGTGCCCGCCGTGTGACAAGTTCATCCCTAAAACGGTGTCACCTTGTTCAAGAATCGTAAAATAAACAGCCATGTTTGCTTGTGCACCTGAATGTGGTTGTACATTGGCATGGTCAGCACCAAAGATTTTCTTTGCTCGATCTCTTGCGATGTTTTCCGCTACATCGACATGCTCACATCCGCCATAGTAACGTTTACTCGGATACCCTTCTGCGTATTTGTTCGTTAGAACTGAGCCTTGTGCTTCCATAACTGCTTTTGACACAAAATTTTCCGATGCAATCAATTCAATATTAGACTGCTGCCTTTTTAATTCTGCATCCATTGCTGCAAATAGTTCTGCATCTTGTGTTCTTATTTCACTTAATGGTTCCACTTTCGTTGTTGTCATCCGTATTGCCTCCTTTATTTCGTTTACAGGGTATTTACTAAATGATCGATTTAAGCATCCTCTCAATATTATATGAATGATTTTGCTTGAGGGCTATCAATCACAAGTCTCATTATTTGTCGAAAAGTGATAAATTGCCCGCTCTCCGCCAATTAGCTTCGGACGTGTTCTTGCATAAGTGATATTCGCTTCTCCTATGCGTTTAACTGACGTCCTTACTGGAACAGCAACTCGTTTTAAGTGCATCCCGATAAATGTATCCCCAATGTCAATCCCGGCATCTGCTTGGATTTCTTCGAGTAACACTGGCTCTTCAAACTGCTTAAAAGCATAGGCAGCCATTGATCCTCCAGCTTTTGGAGCTGGGATCGCGTGAACAGTTTCACTTTTCATCTTAATAGCTAATTGCTTTTCAACGACGAGAGCACGATTTAAATGCTCACAACATTGAAAAGCAAGGTTTATGTCTGTTTCTTCTTGGAATGTTCGTAATGCCTTCCAAATCGCTGAAGCAACCTCCACTGTACCAGCTTTACCAATATGTTTTCCAGTTACTTCACTTGTACTCGTTCCAACGACAAATGTTTGATCAGCACTTAAACCGGATGCAAGCTGAAACTCTCGTAACCCTTTCAACAAGCTTTGTTCTACTTGTTCTCCATTGACATCCATGTTTCGTCCCCCTTTGAAAGAGTCATTAGAGGTTTACAAAGGCTCTTTTTCTACACTTTCATACTCATTTATGAATCCGACCGTATACTTTTCACGAATGTATTCTGAATCTTAAGTCCTTGCAGGAGCTACGAGTATGTATACTACAAGACGAGCATTCATCTTTTTAATTTTATTAAAAGTGTTTATGCTATTGAGTTGAATCATCCATACGATCGTTCCAATCTGTTACTAGCGGACGCTTTCACTCCAGAGCACAAATGCGACACCTACTCTTGCTACACTTCGTTTGTATCTGTAGTGTCTTCGTTGCAGCAACAGGTAGATAATTCGTGAAGAAAACGCTAATCGCTGGGGTAGCCGCCTTTCACTTCTTCGAATTTTCAATAAATCAACAGTCTATGCGAAAGAGACTGAAAAAAGTATCATTTTTTTACAAATAAGCTGCCTCAATAGTAAAGTGCAAGGCATTCCAACTTTCACTACTTAAAAATCGTTCCTTTTTCAACGATATTCTTCAGCGGCTGGATAGCCAAGCACAATTGAGACAGCCCGTTAGTTTTCGTATTGCGTAATCTTATTTACCCGTGTTTCGTGTCTGCCACCTTCAAATTCTGTACTTAACCAAACTCTAGCAATTTCAGTAGCAAGGCCAGGTCCTATGACACGTTCCCCCATCGCTAAAACATTTGTATCGTTATGCTCTCTCGTCACTTTTGCAGTAAATAAATCATGGACGAGTGCACAGCGAACACCCTTTACTTTGTTTGCTGCGATAGACATGCCAATCCCTGTACCACAAATGACAATTCCTCGGTCTACTTCTCCAGCTGCGACCTTTTCAGCAACAGGAATACCATAATCAGGATAGTCGACCGAATCCGAACAATCACAACCGATATCCACATAGTCAATATTCATATCGTTTAATAACGATTTTATTTCTTCTTTTAAATTGTACCCGCCATGATCTGAACCAATTGCAACTTTCATAATATCCTCCTTTTATGTTGAAGGCGATGATGACCTTTGTTGTTTTCTTTCATATTTTATAGTAAAACAGTGTGAAAGTACACGTCCACCAAAATCAAAAATGTCACGATCACCAAAATTGAATATATAGCTATATTCAACTTTTTGTTAAAACGTTTTTAGCAAACGAATTTCATGCTTAGTCAGTCGTAGTGGCGAATTCCTTCGTTTACGTTATATGATCGTCCATAGCTTTGATATATGCGATTGTCCCCACTGTTTTTAGCTACACCAAGATTGAAAAACAAAGTCTTACACTCATTTATAGAGGATGTTCAAAAAGTCCGGGAAAAATAGATTTCGTATCTCTGCGTTAACTCGTTTTTCCGTTACTCTCGTATTAACACCATACGCTCCGTGACTCAAAATTTCGTCGCATTGATCTACTTGGCTCTTTTTGTCCTCCTTTTTGAACACTCATTTATACTGTAAATTTATTAATTGTAAGCTTTAATTTCTCCGCTTGATCACCTAACAATTCAGCTGATGCTGCAATTTCTTCCATCACTGCTGTTTGCTCCTGTGTTGAGGATGTAACATCTGCAGCCCCTGCAGATGTTTGTTCGGCAACTGCCGCAACATCTTGTGACTCTCGAGCTGTTCCTTCAATCGAAGTCATTTGCCTATCTACTAGTTGTAAAATCTCATGAATGGACTCGGCAACTTCGTTTACAGAATCCGTCATTTCGACAATCGCTTCATTCGTCTTTGTCCCTTTTTCTGCTTCACTATTTGCAGCAGTCACTTGCTCTGTAATTTGCTCTACAACGTTTTTTACCTCTTGCTGAATGTTTTGAATGAGATCAGAAATTCCTTGTACGGCAGTTCCACTCTCATCTGCAAGCTTTCTTACTTCATCTGCAACGACAGCAAACCCTCTCCCATGTTCTCCAGCTCGTGCTGCTTCAATCGAAGCGTTCAATGCAAGCAAATTCGTTTGTTCAGCAATGTCTCCTACAAGAGAGATAATTTCTCCAACTTTTTTTGCATGCATTTCTAATCTGTGTACAGCTGTTAACGATGATTGATTATCATGGGCTAATTGTTGAATGCCTTTTATGAGAGATTGAATAACTGCTTTGCTCTCACTTAATGTATTTACCATATCATTCGAAAGTTTATTCGAATTCTTGGCATGATCTTGCACATTCGCTGCAATATCTGTGACTTCATCAATTGATGTGACTGTATTTTGCATAGCATGTGCCGACGTATCTGCTCCAGAAGCAATTTCCTCCACTGTTCTTGAAATATTTTCAGCCTGTTCAGCAGCAGCGGTTGAAGCATCCTTAATTTCAAGAACTTTATCGTTCGTTTGTTGAAAATTTTCATCAATGTCACGAACCATTCCTCTTAAATTGTGAACCATATGATTATAAGCTAACGCGAGTGCCCGAAGCTCATCGTCGGATTTCGGCACTTCTACATCTTCAGTGATGTTCCCTTCTGCAACCTTTCGGGCTGATTTTTCTAATTGATTAAGTGGTCGGACGATTAGCGTTGCCCCAATAAACCCTAATATCCCACACCATAAAACGCCTAAAAATAATGTCAGTAATGTAAAGACAGTCCCAGTAACACCTAAAAGATCCCCTAAATATTCGTTTAAGTAAAAAAGGAAAATTCCACTCGTTACATACGTAATTGCAGCAACAGTACAAATTCCAATAACCATTTTTTTCCTTAAGCTAAATTGATACTTCGTTCCCTCCATCGCTGTGTTTCCTCCCTCAAACTCCCCTGCTGACTAGTCTCTGTTGTTCTCTAGTTTTTTAAATAGTTTTTTGATTGCTTCTTCTATTTCATACATTGTTTGCTCATATGTTTGAATGTCCGCTCCATAAGGATCTGCAATATCAAAGGAAGGTAGTTTTGCTGCTATCTGTTCGATCGCATCATGGTGCGGTTTTAAAACATCAAGTAATTGCTGTTCAATATCTTCTTGATGATCTATTTCTTTCGCTTCGTTATATTCTGCTATTTTATCTTGGTTTTCCGTAATAAATTTCGCCCGTTTCAGCTCTAGCTGTGCTTGATGATTTTTTAGCTCATCGATTAGCTGCCGTGTTTCTTCGTCATCATGGATAAATTCTTTTAATGAAAAAATGAGGTCTACTTTGTCCGGAAACTGTTCAATTAAGCTTCGTTTATGATTTTCCGTCATCGTCAAAATGACATCTGCCCAAGTTAAAAGCGATGCATCGACGACTTTAGCCGTATGATCGGAATCAATTCCTCTATTTTTAAGAGCTTTCTTCGAGTTTTCCGAGATTGGCATTCCTTCCATTGCATAAATTCCTGCAGACTTTGCTTGAAATTCACTACTCGTTTTTTTATCTTCGAAGATGGCCTCTGCTAAAGGACTTCGGCACGTATTCCCTGTACAAATAAATAACACTTTTTTCATTTATACATCCCCTTTCTGTTCATCACCCTAAAGTCCTATTGGATGATTCCTTCTCAAGGTGCCTGTAAATAGGATTTAACACTATCTTCTCCATGTCGACATAATCTTACAATTCCTACTTTTATTTTATCACAAATAGGTGAAAAATCCTCCTTAATTGGAAAATCTTTCACCCATGTTTTTGTCACTTATTGAATCGATAAAATAATTTTAATACCAAATGAGATGAGAATACAACCGCCTAACCATTCGCTATATCCCCCCATCCAATGGCTTGCTTTTTTACCAATCAACAAGCCAAAACATGTCAGAATCCCGCTCATTATTCCAAAACTGATGAGCGTCACCAACGTTTTTGCCCCAATCATACCGAGACTCAACCCGGCAGAAAAACTGTCAAGACTTACACTAATTGCAAAAAGCAACACTCCCCAGCCGTTAGGAGTTAAAACTGTATTTTTTTCATGTTGAAAAGTCGAAAAAATCATTTGGGCACCGAGGATGACGAGTAAGCTCCCGCCAACGACAAATGCAAAAATTCCAATATATTGGGACAATATTTTGCCAAGAACGAGTCCGATGAGGGGCATCCAAACGTGGAAGATTCCAACAACGGATCCGATTATAACGATATTACGGTATCTCAAACCGAGTAATCCCATTCCAATTGAAAGGGAAAAGGCATCCATGCTAAGTGCAAAAGCCATAATCCCGATTGTCATTAACTCTCCGACCACGTAATCACCCCTTGGACTAGCTATTCTAATCTATGCACGTCCAAAGGGTTTTATTTTAAAAATTATTCATTTCATCTGTTTCTTTAATAATGACACCACCAGAAGCTTTCCTAAGTCTGTTCATAATGGCTGAACCAATTTCATTCTCTGAATAAATTTCAGCAAAAATAATATCGAGCTCACAATCATCAAATGCCCTTAGAGAGCGGTATAATGAATGTGCAACTGACGATAGATCTTTTCTAGACCCCGTAATCACTTCATAATCTGCTTGAGAGAGCCCTTGCGATTCTTCGGTAATCATCGCGCCTACTTTTTTCCCTTCTCTTTTTGCATCATTGACCTTTTTTGTAAAAAATGTTTGTGATCCTTCCACTAAAACGAGAGGTGACGAAGGTGCATAATGAGTATATTTCATCCCAGGCGAACGAGGGGCAGTCTCTTGATCAAACAAAGCAGGGTCGACTTTCACAGGACCAATGACTTCTTCAATCTGCTCTTTTGTCACTCCTCCAGGTCTTAAAATAACGACTTCATCGTTCGAGCAGTCAACAACTGTTGATTCTAGACCAACTCCTGTTTCCCCACCATCAACGATGCCAGAAATTTTGCCATTTAAATCTTTTTCTACATGATTTGCCGAGGTAGGGCTTGGCTTCCCAGATGTATTTGCGCTTGGTGCAGCTAGTGGGAGTCCGGCTGCTTCAATTAAGGCTAGCGCAACAGGGTGATCAGGCATGCGAATCCCGACAGTCGGTAAATTAGCTGTAACCTTTGTGGATAACTTTTTTGAATGTTGTAATACAACCGTTATCGGTCCTGGCCAGAATGCTTCTATTAACTTTTCAGCACGTTCTGGTACTTTATCCACATACTCGATCAGTTGTTCACGATTAGAAATGTGAACGATTAGCGGATTATCTGACGGTCTACCTTTTGCTTGAAAAATATGGTCTATCGCTATATCTGACAAGGCATTCCCCCCAAGTCCATAAACTGTTTCAGTAGGAAATGCGACCACTTCATTACGTTTTAATGCTTGTGCAGCTTGTTGAATTTGTCTGCTTTCGCTTAAGTTTTCCACATTTTTATCCACAGTCCAAATATTTGTGTTCATTATACCACTCTATTTCATTCATATTTTTAATCGTCTACGATAAGAACAGTCATCACCAATTCAATTTACAAACTTTATTAATGTTATATATTTTGCTTTGATCTTAGAAGAAAGTCAATGCCCTCATCAAAGTGCCGGTCAAAGTGCCAGGCACTTGTCGAATCTTCTTTGAAAAAAACAAGGTTATCCACAATAAAATGTGAATAACCCTGCTTTAGCTGTGAGTAAGTTGTGAATATGTCCTTTAATGAAAGTGATGAACGTACATTGGACGATCATTTTCGATATGTTCAATCATATCGTCATGTAATTCGAGTTCATTTGGTAGTTCTTTCCCATGGCACCTCGTAAATCCTAGCTGCTCGAGAAAACTAGCTTGTTTGGCAGCTAATAAGTAAACCGATTTCAGCTCTTTCTCTTTTGCGTACTGTAATGCAGCTTCCACAAACTCGACTATAAAGAACGTTGTCACTTTATTCGTATCAACGATTAATTTTCTTAGCAGACCGTTTCTTTCCCCAACTTCTTCAACTGCCACGATGGCTACACAATCTTCCTCTTCATTTTCTGCCATTAAAAACGAACCCCATTCAATTGGTTCTGTCAGCTTGTCCACACTTGCCTTCGCAATAAAATGTTGGATCGTGAGTGCATCTTCCTCACTCGCCTGTCTTACGTAAAAACTCATCCCTTTCACCCTTTCCCTCGCATTCTAGTAAATTGTATGCAAAGAGCAAAAGAGATATGTTGATAAATTCATAGATTTCTTTGTGAGATGATTAAACATTCTTCACAACTATGGATACTGCTTTTCATAGGCATTTCCAAGTTTATATCATGATGATTCTTCATATATATGAATGCAATTATGACCAAATTTTATCCCATAAATTAGAGATAACTTCAACAACAAAGAATGAGACTTCTACATCTTCCTCTTCCTCATGTTCAGCATGCTCGTCATGTTCGGCAGCTTCTTCTGCTTCATGGGCTGTAGCATCACCATTTGAAAAGTCAAGAAAACATAATGGAGGGAATAATACACACCACCAGTTATCACCAAGACCATCTCCGAGCGTTATTAAAACAGCTTCATATTCTCCAGCTGGATAGAGCCGGTCGCCGTAAAGCTTTGTTGGAAATGACGTTTCTTCCAATCCTACTTCGAATGGAACGTGATGACCTAGTTTTTCTAATTCATGTTCGATCGTATCTTCCAGTTGGTCAATATTTCGATCAATATAATGTCGCGCTTCGTTGAAATCTTCCATATGCTCAACCCATTCCGTTACTTGAGCATTCACAGCATTTCTAATATTTCTTTTCAATGTTTGATCTACAGGTGAATTACTATTACTTAAGATTCGTAGTCTAATAGATTCGTCAGGTATGACCTCACTATCAGCTGCTTGTGCAGGCACAAGATAGTTTCCTTCCCAAGATAAAATTAATACTGATAAACAAATGAATAAGTATAAATAAGTTCGTTTCATCATTTTGTCTTCCACCGTCCTCTCAGTCACCATTATTGGCAGGCGGCGGAAAAATAAACTTAAAACAGTACGACAAGTTGTGACAATGACATATTATACACAACCATTGTGGATAAATATGTATACCTTCTCTTTGCTCGAAACGTGATTGCAGCAGTGTTTCGACTGTATGAACCTGTTTCTATTAGAAAAATATAGCTATTTTTATTAACACCTGTGCATAACTATTGTTGATAACTTGTTAGTAGGAGTTATGTTTAAAACTTAGGTTCTCGGTATCCGTTTTTGTTGTGCTGGAGGCATACGATGATTACGTTTTAGTGGTCGGTTTCTTTAGATATGTTTCTGGATCGTTCACAGAATTATCTACAGTTGTGGATAAATTCTGTTAATAAGTTGTTAATACATACATGTTTCTCATATTTGCACGATTCTATGTGCTTTCTTTTTGCTTATTTTCATCTCCAGGGAATTGGGAAAGAAATCTCACCAGTATCAACTACTGGTAAATAGGTAAAAGGACGAGGTCAGACATAACCAGAGCTGACGTCGTCCTTTTAATTCGATGACACTTACTTCACTCAAAAATACTGCATATCTATTCTTCAACCTCTCACTTCAGCAAACACAATCCGCTCTTTTCCGTTTATGTCATTGTGAATAGAGACGTTTGCTTGTGGATATGTGGATAAAATCAAATTTTTCACTGCTTCACCTTGGTTATGACCAATCTCAAATCCGATTAAACCTGGGATAGATAGCACTTTTGGAATTTGTGCAATTAGTTGCTTATAAATCGCTAAACCATTGTCATCGGCAAATAACGCTAGACTTGGTTCATGGTCGGTGACATTTCCCTTCATAAATACCCGGTCTGATTCTGGAATATAAGGTGGATTTGAAACGACAACATCGACTTTCTCTCCAGCGGAAATGAGCGGTTGCAGTAAATCACCTTCGAAAAACGTAACAGAGCCGTTAAGTTCATCATTGTTGCGGTTCGCAACGTTAAGTGCCTTTTGAGAAATATCGACAGCAAAAACTTCTGCATCCGCTAATTCTAAACTTAACGTAATGCTGATAATTCCGCTTCCTGCACCGACATCAACGATGCGAACAGGGCTAGTTGAATGGAAGCTGGATTTAATTTTCTCAAGCATAAGATAAACGAGTTCTTCTGTTTCTGGTCGGGGAATGAGCACGTTTGAATTGACTTCAAACGTTCTGCCGTAAAATTCTTCATTCCCAGTAATATGTTGGACTGGTGTACCATTGGCTGCTTTTTTTACATCGTTGAGAAAAGCTTCGTGTACCTTTGCTGGTAAGGGCGCTTGGAGCTTTGTTAACAGCTCCGCCCGCGACCAGCCGGTATGGTGGATCATGAGCCTTTCTGCGATCGTAGATTCGTAACTTGATTTTTCTAAAAAAGAAGAAGCCCAGCGGAGGACTTCATAAACTTTTTGTGTCGTTTCCATTATTTATCGGCTTCTTCCATCATACGGGATTGTTCTTCGACGATGAGTGTATCGATAATTTCGTCGAGCTTTCCTTCAAGGATTTGTTCTAGTTTTTGAATTGTCAGGCCGATGCGGTGGTCGGTGACGCGACTTTGTGGAAAGTTGTATGTGCGAATTCGCTCGGAGCGGTCGCCGGTACCGACGGCTGATTTTCGGTTTTCTGCATATTCGGCTTCTGCTTCTTTTTGGAACTTGTCATAAACGCGGGCGCGAAGAACTTTCATCGCTTTTTCTTTGTTTTTTATTTGTGATTTTTCGTCTTGGCAGGATACGACGACTCCTGTTGGCATATGTGTCAATCGGACAGCTGACATCGTTGTATTTACGCTTTGTCCGCCTGGTCCGCTTGATGCGAATGTATCAACACGAATGTCTTTTTCGTTAATGTCTACTTCGACTTCTTCTGCTTCTGGCAATACGGCTACTGTTGCGGTTGATGTATGGATGCGTCCACCTGATTCTGTTGCTGGTACACGTTGGACGCGATGAGCTCCATTTTCATATTTAAGCTTGGAGAAGGCTCCGTTTCCGTTCACCATAAAAATAATTTCTTTAAATCCGCCTACTCCTGTTTGGCTCGATTCAATGACTTCTGTTTTCCAGCCTTGTGTCTCAGCGTAACGAGAGTACATACGGTACAAGTCTCCTGCAAAAAGTGCTGCCTCGTCTCCGCCTGCAGCTCCACGAATTTCGACGATAACGTTCTTGTCGTCATTCGGGTCTTTCGGGAGTAAAAGTACTTTGAGTTTCTCTTCTAATGGTGGGATTTGCTTTTCTAGCTCATCCATCTCCATTTTAACCATTTCATACATTTCATCATCAAGGTTATCTTGCAGCATCTCTTTTGCGTCATCATATTGTCCCTTGATTTCTTTGTATTGACGGTATGTTTGCACCGTTTCTTCTATAGCCGATTGTTCTTTCGAATACTCACGTAATTTTTTTGTATCGCTAATGACATCTGGATCCATTAATAGTTCATTCAGTCTTTCGTAACGGTCTTCTACCGCTTCTAAACGATCAAACACGTTATTCACCTCATTTATTAACGCTTAACAGTCTTATTATAGTATAGGAGGATGCAAATGTAAAAACAAGGTTTTGTTGTGCCAGGCACCTGGAATGCAGTTTCCAGGTGCCTGGCACGTGGAAGAACCTGGGATATATTATTGTTAGGCTTTCCCGATTTAGTTTGTTTGGTGGATTTGGTGTGCTCGATGGCTTTTGCAACAATCGATGGCCATTGTTTGTTTCAGTTGTTTTTATTTTGCTGTATTGTGGAATATTTTATATGTGATGGTATGAAATTATGTGTAAGTGTTGTGATGAATATTAAGGAGGAATTGTGATGAAAGTCGTTATTATTGGTGGAGATGCCGCCGGTATGAGTGCAGCGATGCAAATTGTTCGGAACGATGAAGAAGCTGAGATTACGGTTTTGGAAAGAGGCAGCTATTATTCGTACGCCCAATGTGGATTACCTTACTACATCGGTGGTCTTGTCGGGGAAAGCGAAAAGCTCATTGCAAGAAGCAGGGAAACCTTTCGTGATAAACACGGCATTGATGCAAGAATTTATCATGAAGTTCAGAAACTTGATGCGGAGAAGAAAACCGTAGCTGGAGTCAATTTGAAAACAAGTGAAGCGTTCGAACTTCCTTTTGACAAATGTTTAATTGCGACAGGTGCCTCCCCTATTTTTCCATCGTTTGATGGGGCAGACCTCGAAGGGATTCATGTGTTAAAAACAATTCCAGATGCTGATCAAATTATTGAAGATATGAGTAAAGATGTATTAGAAGTAACAGTCATTGGTGGAGGCTACATCGGACTTGAAGTTGCCGAAAACTTTGTTAGAAAAGGAAAGAAGGTCCGAATCATTGATTTAGCTGACCGTTTAGGCACGGTTTATGATCGAGAAATTAGTAAAGTAATTGAACAGGCAGCAAAGGATCATCATATTGAGCTCTGTCTCGGTGAATCGGTAGAAAAGTTTAGTGGAGATACAAGGGTAGAAGAAGTACATACGAACAAGGGCAGCTACCGAACGAATATGGTTATTGTCGCTATTGGAGTTAAGCCGAATACCGATTTTGCCAAGGATACTCGTTTGCACTTGCACCAATCAGGGGCGATATCAGTGAATTCCTTTATGGAAACGAATATTCAAGATATTTATGCTGCTGGAGATTGCGCAACACAATACCACCGAATTAAGGAAAAAGATGATTTCATGCCACTCGGTACACACGCCAATAAGCAAGGAAGGGTTGCTGGCAGTAATTTAGCAGGTGTTACGAAATCCTTTCAAGGAATTGTCGGAACCTCAATCATGAAATTTTTCGATTTAACTGTTGGAAAAACTGGACTAAGCGAGCAAGAAGCAAATGAACAAAACATACCATATGATTCGATAACCTTTGAAGGTCATACACATGCAGGCTACTATCCGGGCAGTGAAAAAATCGTTATTAAAATGTTGAGACATAAAACAACCGATCAGTTGTTAGGTGTTCAGGCGATCGGGAAAGACGATGTCGACAAACGAATCGATGTCGCAGCTACAGCCCTCTATCACAAAATGACGATATCAGACCTCGAAAATTTAGATATAAGCTATGCTCCACCTTATAACGGCGTATGGGATCCACTTCAACAAGCAGCGCGAAGAATGTAATCAATAGCCCTTTATCTACGTTAAACGATCCCTTAACCCAAAATTTGGAAAGTGCCAGGCACTTTCCAAATTATTGAAATGTGTTTTCGACTATTTTATAGTGGTATCGGGGGTTGGCATCATATAAACGGTCTTCAATCGTATTGATGATCTCATCTTTTTCTTGTTGTTCCATACCGCGTTCAAAAGCAACATTAACCCATGCTTCACCACCAGTTATAATCACCATTCCAGGTACTACTCCGTCAATCTCGTAAATGATCGTTTCCATCATATCCTGATCATCTCCGACAGTTTGACGATTTGCATCTAAAGAACGGAAGCTCTTCCCTGTTGTATTCATTTCATTTACATTCGGATGTCTTTCAGGACGATCGCTGACCCTTCCATAATTAACTGGCCCTGGTCCAAACAAGCTTGCGCCCCAATCTTTTCTCGCTTCTTGATTGGCTCCTAACCCTTGAACTTCAGGTGTATCCATATCTGTACAAGCGGTGCTAAGCAACAGGAATATGACAGCTAACCCGCTTAAGGCATATTTCAACATAAACACCTCCTGCGAATAGCTTATCCTTTTTTACACCATCAAATACTTTATTCCGTTCACAATTATTGGTATGACGCCCATTGAAAAGTCACATCCGCACCATGCACCCAAAAAGAGCAGCAACAATATAGAAGAAAACGAATTACTTCTGGCCGAACATATTTTACTTACAGAAGGTATCCTTTTTGTGTATACGATTAAAACGAGACGTTTTTTTCCTTGTTGATTGTCAAAAATCACGAGATATCTGCGAGAAAATCAACAAATGTATTATTGCGACGAGTAACCGCAGGAGCAACGAGCGATTCTTCGCTGATTTCTCTACGAGCTGCTTCGACGCATTCTCTTCTTCGATTGATCTTGCAGAGGAAGAAGCATGGAGTCTGCGACGAGTAACCGCAGGAGCATTGTTTTGTGCGACGAGTAACCGCAGGAGCAACGAGCGTTTCTTCGCTGATTTCTCTACGAGCTGCTTCGACGCATTCTCTTCTTCGATTAATCTTGCAGAGGAAATCTCCTTGGTGCACAAAGTAGTACAGCAAGGAAGCTAAAGCCTAGCTCTTGGCAAAGAAGACACTACGAATGTAAACTAGTGGCAGCACGAGTAAATGTCCACTTGTGCTCTTAAGTGCAAGCCAATGTATTTTGAACAATCAACACAACATAAACCATAAAATAAAAGTAAAGAGTGGTCCTCACCAAAACGGTGATGGCCACTCTTAATTACTGGGTTTTGTCCCAGCCTCTTTCACGTTTTATGTCAATGATGTGTATGAACGCTTTGCTTTTACTTCCTCTTTACCTGAAGGTTTGCCTGGTACTTCATGACAATGACGGCATCTCGGTTCGTAAGATTCAGAAGCTCCGACTAAAATAATTGGATCATCGTACGAAGCAGGTCTTCCGTCGATAAGGCGTTGAGTCCTGCTTGCTGGAGAACCGCAAGATAAACATATCGCTTGGAGTTTCGTCACTGATTCAGCTAATGACATAAGCTGGGGTACATGTCCGAATGGTTCACCGCGAAAATCTTGATCTAACCCTGCAACGATAACACGGATCCCGTTGTCTGCAAGGTCTTGAACAACGTTGATGACATCACTATTAAAAAATTGAACTTCATCTATAGCAACGACTTGCGTATCATTTTCTAACAGATCCCAAATATGAGAGGCTTCTTCAATTGGAAGTGCATAAACCTTCGTTCCATTATGAGATACTACTTCTTTTTCCGCATAACGGTTGTCAAGTTTCGGTTTAAATACTTGTACTTTTTGGCGTCCAAAGCTGGCTCTGCGAACTCTGCGTATGAGCTCTTCGGACTTTCCAGAAAACATACTTCCGCAAACAACTTCTAACCAGCCTTCTCTCCTTGTCAAATGCATGTAACGTCTCTCCCTCTAAACATAATGTTAATCATTTATATTAGCGTTATGTAAATAATCAATGGTTCATATAACTTATTTTTCATTTCTATTTTTATCTATCTTTTTATTATAGTTTGATTTAATTATTAAAAACAACGCTTTTTGATCTTTTTAATCAAATGGCCCAATATAATTATATATATGTCACATTTTGTAAAGTTCTGCGATGTTTGCTCTGATTTTATGCGATGATGGGCAAAAAAAACAGGCAAGAGCTTCCCTTGCCTGTTTTGATTATCCGGCTTCTTACTTGATGTTGTATTTCTTTCTGAAGCGATCCACACGACCACCAGCATCGGCAAACTTTTGACGACCTGTATAGAATGGGTGTGAGTCAGAACTTACCTCTACAGTGATTAATGGGTATGTGTTTCCGTCTTCCCACTCAACTGTTTCGTTAGAAGTTCTTGTAGAACCGCTTAAGAACATGAAACCTGTACTTGAATCCTTAAATACTACTTTCTTGTAGTCAGGATGAATTCCTTGTTTCATTCTTTTCATCTCCTTCCGCCCTGAATCTTTCGAAACAGAGTTCAATGTCGATGCGTAAACATCAATTCACACATGACGAAATTATATCAACTGTCGCTATAATTTGCAACATCCTCTTTCACTTTGAAGCGATTTGTTAAATATTGCTTTTTTGTAAAGCGATGTTAAAAAATCATCGTTGATAACTGGACACATTCGCTTTTCGACGAGGTGTGTAAGTACGTTATCTACTCGTGTGTCACTTCGGTTGCTCATTACAACATTTTTTCAACAGAAGCTTTACGAATTATCGTATTCTGATCTTTTAGTTTCTGACACGAAGCTTGCCACTTTTTTCTTTTTCAAACGAATCGAAAAACTCCTCGTTCGTTTTCGTATCTTTGACTTTTTTAAGGAATCGCTCTAAAAATTCAGGCTGATCATTCATCGTCTTACGCATCGCCCATAGGTTTTCAATTTGAACTTTAGGTAACAGCAGTTCCTCACGGCGTGTGCTCGAACGGCGTAAATCAATCGCTGGATAAATACGGCGTTCAGCAAGTTTACGGTCAAGATGGAGTTCCATATTCCCTGTTCCTTTAAATTCTTCATAAATGACATCGTCCATCCGTGACCCTGTATCCACTAAGGCTGTTGCTAAAATCGTTAAACTGCCGCCTTCTTCAATATTACGCGCTGCACCGAAAAATCGTTTCGGACGATGGAAACTTGCAGGGTCAATACCACCTGACAACGTTCGTCCACTTGGCGGGATGACTAAGTTGTAAGCTCGTGCAAGGCGAGTAATACTATCCATTAAAATTACGACGTCTTTTTTTGCTTCGACTAAACGCATCGCCCGATCTAAAACAAGCTCTGCTACTTTTATATGATTTTCAGGAACCTCATCAAAGGTAGAGCTGACGACTTCCCCTTTTACTGAACGTTCCATATCGGTCACTTCCTCTGGACGTTCGTCGATTAGTAAGACCATTAACTCTAAATCCGGATGATTTTCTGCAATACTGTTCGCAACCTCTTTTAGCAATAACGTTTTACCTGCTTTTGGCGGTGCTACTATGAGACCACGCTGGCCAAAACCGACCGGTGAGATCATATCAATGACTCTAGAAGCGATCATGTTTGGTTTATGTTCTAACGTCATTTTCTTCTCTGGATATAGTGGTGTCAGCTGAGGGAAATGAGGACGTTCTCTCGCTAAATCTGGGTCTTCTCCATTTACTGCTGCTACTTGAAGCAGTCCGTAATAACGTTCATTTTCTTTCGGTCGTCTTACTTTACCAGAAACACGATCACCATTACGCAACTCAAATTTTCGAATCTGTGAAGCAGAAATGTAAATATCTTGTGAACTTGGCTTATACGTATTCGAACGTAAGAAACCAAATCCTTCAGAAGGAACAATTTCTAAAATTCCTTCCATAAACATTAAGTCTTCTTTTTCAGCCTGCTTTTGCAGGATAGCAAATATTAATTCTTTTTTCGTGAGTTGACTGTAGTAAGAGACTCTGTACTCACGCGCTAATTCATACAATTCCTTTAATTTCATATGCTCCATTTCATTTAATGTCGCACTCATTGTGTGTTCACACCTTTACTTGATATTTTTTATTTATTTTTGGGCTTCAAAGCTCCTTGATGTTTTATACCTCCACACAAGCATAAAGACCCTCTTACAGCAAGGGAACGTAAGCTTGTACATAGAAATGCGATCATATGTATTGTAGTAACCTATAATGTTCATTAAGTTTTTACATACAATATGTGATTAAATCAATTGATTGTCAAAGAAGATTTTTTGAAGCCAATTAGAAGTATCTGGAGGTAAATTCAGATTGCATATAGGCAATTAACATTTTGTTGTTACTTATATACTATAACATTTCAAGTTACTATAATAAAAGCATAATTTCAATCATTAATCAAGCTGTTCTAGCAATTTTATAGCCGCTGCAGAAAATCATTTAAACAAAACTAAGCTCATCCTATAAAAAGTTTCCCATTAAGTGAATTTTACTTATTCTGTGCAAGTCCCATAATGACGAAAGTCTTCGTTGACTTTATACGATCTTCCATAACTTTTATAAAGAAAGGGAGAGGAGGAAGCCTCCTCACTCTTTTCTTCAATCGGCACAGCTTATAATGATTCCATTTGTTAAGAATGCTGTTTTAGCGTATTACTAAATCAGGTTTTTTGTTCAGAAGATGCTTTCCATCGATGAAGCGGACTGTACCAGATTTCGCTCTCATTACGACTGATTGTGTCGTTCCAGCAGTCCCTTTGTAACGTACACCTTTTAATAACTCTCCATCTGTTACTCCAGTAGCAGCAAAGATGGCATCGTCACCGCTGACGAGGTCATCCATTTTTAAAACACTGTTAATGTCTCCGATCCCCATTTTTTCACAACGGGCAGCTTCTTCTTCATTTTGTGGGAGTAACTTTCCTTGGATTTCACCACCGAGACATTTTAATGCAACTGCTGCAAGTACTCCTTCAGGAGCGCCACCTGAGCCTAATAGAATGTCAACTCCAGTGTCATCGAAAGCTGTATTGATTGCTGCAGCAACGTCACCATCTTGAATTAATTTAATTCTTGCACCTGTTTCACGAATTTCTTCAATGACTTTTTCATGTCTTTTCCGTTTTAAAATTGCAACAACGAGGTCATCAATATCTTTATTTTTCGCCTTTGCGACGGCGTGCAAATTATCAGCTACCGGTGCATTAATATCAACCTTCCCAACAGAATCAGGACCGACTGCGATTTTCTCCATATACATGTCTGGTGCATGGAGCAAGTTTCCATGGTCGGCAATCGCAATAACTGCAAGTGCATTCCAATCACCATTAGCAACGATGTTCGTTCCTTCTAATGGATCAACAGCAACGTCAACACGTGGTCCATAGCCGTTTCCAAGCTTTTCACCTATGTAAAGCATCGGTGCTTCGTCCATTTCACCTTCACCAATGACAACAGTCCCTTTCATTGGTACGGTATCAAATACATCTCTCATCGCTTCAGTCGCTGCTTGATCTGCAGACTCTTTATTCCCTCTTCCCATCCATCTAGCCGAAGCAAGTGCTGCGGCTTCCGTCACTCTGACTAATTCCATAGATAAACTTCGTTCCATTTTGTTTCCCCTCGCCTTACTTTATTTAACGTTCTCTTCTTTCACATGACAAAATTAACGGTTTTACTATGAGTTTTCTACTTCTTCTTCAGCCTCTTGCTCTGTCATTTTTTCTCGCCATACCTTCGCACCTAGTCCAATTAATTTTTCTTCAAGGTGGGCATATCCACGGTCGATATGGTCAACTCCGGTAATTTCAGTAATCCCCTTCGCCATTAATCCAGCAACAACAAGAGCTGCACCCGCACGAAGATCACTTGCACGCACTTTCGCTCCTTGCAAGCGGCTTCCGCCATTAATTAATGCTGACCTTCCTTCAACTTTTATGTCAGCACCCATTCTCCGCAATTCATCAATGTGTTTAAATCGTGCATTATAGATTGTGTCTGTTACCATACTACTTCCATATGCACTCGTTAGTAATGAAGTAAAGGGCTGTTGTAAATCAGTTGGAAAACCAGGATGTACTAATGTTTTCACATCGACTGGATTTAATTTTTCGTGCGTTCTAATGAAAATCTGGTCATCTCCAACTTCAACCATAACTCCCATCTCACGGAGCTTCGCAATAAGTGATTCCACATGATCTGGAATGACGTTATCAATTAAAACAGACTGTCCCATTGCAGAAGCGATAATCATATACGTACCTGCTTCAATACGATCTGGGATAATCGAATGACGACAGCCGTGTAATTCGTCAACACCATCGATTCGAATAACGTTCGTTCCAGCCCCTTTAATTTTTGCCCCCATACTCGACAGAAGTGTTGCAACATCAATGATTTCCGGCTCTTTCGCAGCATTTTCAATAATCGTTCTGCCTTTTGCTCTAACTGCCGCAAGCATAATATTGATCGTTGCACCGACACTAACAACATCAAGATAAATGCGAGCACCAATGAGCTCATCCGCCTGCAAGTAAATGGCGCCTTGCTCGTTCGTCACCTTTGCGCCAAGTGCCTCAAACCCTTTTATATGCTGATCAATAGGCCGTGGTCCAAGATTACATCCTCCTGGAAGACCAATGACAGCTTTTTTAAATTTCCCTAGCATTGCCCCCATCATATAATAGGATGCACGCAGCTTCTTCACTCGCCCATTTGGAAGAGGCATTGCAAACATTTCTTCCGGCTGAATGGTTAACGTATCATTTTCTAGTTCTGTTCTGCCACCTATCTCTTCTAATAGCTCTGCTAATGTTTCTACGTCTGAGATGGTTGGAAGATTATCAATTGTAACGGTAGAGTCGGCCAAAATAGCAGCTGGAATTAATGCAACAGCACTATTTTTTGCCCCGCTAATTTGGACCGTTCCTTCTAAATAATGGCCACCTTCAATCAATAGTTTATCCATAACCAGCTTCCCTTCTATGAAACTTTACCAAGCATACAGATGCCTGAATCCGTAATATTAGTTGTTGATATGCCATTCATCTGATCGCTTTCCGCGGTAACGGATTCGAGTGATAACCTCATCTTATCAAATCTCTTAGAAACAGCCTTAACTTTCATTTATCACAGATTCAGGAAATGATTATATTTCCATTGTATGGATGATAGAGACTATTAATACCATCATGTCCGTTCCTTTTACATTTTAGACGAAAACGAACGCAGACCTTTGATAAAAGAAAGTATCATTCAGTGATGTGCAAAAGGCACCTTAAAGGAAGGTGCCTACTATTATGATAGCAAAGTAAATCATCGGACGTCTGTGCCGATTCATCTACTGTTGTGTCTTTTCCCAATCCGCTAAAAACTTCTCGATTCCTTGGTCTGTTAGCGGGTGTTTCACGAGCTGATGTATGACCTTAAGAGGTAAAGTAGCAATATGAGCTCCTCTCATCGCGGACTCTGTTACATGCTGTGGGTGTCGGACTGAGGCAGCGATGATTTCCGTACTGATACCATGTAAGTCAAAGGTTTCTGCAATCTTTGAAATTAACTCAAGTCCGTCATGCCCAATATCATCTAAACGGCCTAAAAACGGAGATACATAGGTCGCACCTGCACGAGCTGCAAGCAATGCTTGATTGACAGTGAAAACTAATGTCACATTCGTTTTAATGTTTAAATCGCTGAACGTCCGAACAGCTTTTAATCCTTCTAATGTCATCGGAACTTTCACTGTGATATTAGGTGCAATCGCTGCTAGCTCTTTTCCTTCCTCGATCATTCCTTCAGCATCTGTTGCTATGACTTCTGCACTAACAGATCCTGTTGTAACGACTGATGTTATTTCTTTTAACCGTTCGTGAAAATCGATTCCTTCTTTTACTACTAATGATGGATTAGTCGTAACTCCAGACAATATACCTAATTCATGAGCTTCTTTAATTTCATCTATATTCGCCGTATCAATGAAAAATTTCATGATAACACCTCTTTTAAGTATTATTGATAACGTTTTCGGTTTTCGAAAGATTTAGACGATATGAGCGAAAAATGAAAGCTGGACAACACTCATCATGAGAGGTCTCCAACTTTCATTCATTTGTCATTTCACTTTTGTACCATTAGTTACGCTTTGTTTGAAGATCCAAATTCACGCATTTTGCCAATGACAGTTTCTTTAATCGCATCACGTGCTGGTCCTAAGTATTTACGCGGATCATACATTTCTGTGTTGTCCGCAAGTACTTCACGAACACGTTTAGCAGATGAAATTTGATTTTCAGTGTTTACATTGATTTTAGCAGTTCCTAAAGAAATCGCTTTTTGGATATCTTTCGTCGGAATTCCAGTTCCGCCGTGAAGAACTAAAGGTACACCTGTTAATTTTGCTACTTCTTCCATACGGTCAAAACCAAGGTTTGGTTCACCTTTATATGGACCATGTACAGAACCTAACGCTGGTGCAAAGCAGTCTACGTTTGTTTCACGAACTAACTCATCACACTCAGATGGAATTGCGTATGCAGCTTCTGCATCGTCAACAACTAGATCGTCTTCTTGTCCACCGATACGACCTAATTCTGCTTCAACAGAAATGCCTAATGTATGTGCTACATCAACTACTTTTTTCGTAAGAGCGATGTTCTCTTCTAACGGATGATGAGAACCGTCAATCATAACTGACGTAAAGCCTGCGTACATTGCTTCGACACACTTTTCAAAGCTAGAACCGTGGTCTAAATGAATCGCTACAGGTACTGTTGTTTCATATTCAGCCATTAGAGCTTCAACAATGCTGACGACTGTGTGGAAACCACCCATGTAACGAGCAGCCCCTTCAGAAACTCCTAGGATGACTGGAGACTGTTCTTCTTCAGCAGCTTGCAGGATTGCTTGTGTAAACTCTAAGTTGTTTAAGTTAAATTGTCCTACAGCGTACCCTTCTGCTTTTGCTTTTTCAAGCATTTCTTTCATTGATACTAAAGGCATTCTAAATATCCTCCTTTAAATTCACGAACATTATGCATCAACTTCTTTAAACATTGTTCAAAAAGTCCGGGAAAAAGACTGTCGAGTATTGTCTCAGTTTAGCTACCTGTTGATCACGTGAAAAGACCATTTGCCAGCACTCCAAGTTGCTTCTTACTAAATGGTCGGGACAGCGCGCAAAACTATTGCTTCATACTGCGCCCATCATTACACTAACCTTCGCCACTTCGATCTTCGCGGCCTTTTTTGTCCTTCTCTTCAAACATGCTTTTTTATGGTTTCAATACATACAAACGATAATGATAATATTTGCAGCTATTTGCAGGAATATCCTTACCATTTGTATGAATCGGACGTTTACGCGAAAAAAGCCATGAACCGATTTTTGGTCACAGCAAAATGAAACCATTCCGCAAGTTGACTCACAAATGTATTATAGCATACGAAAATGGTTTTTCACGTAAATATGAAAAGAATTATTAAACCATTCAACTGTAAGCGCTTTATACTTTTAGATAGTTTTTCACTTTCTCTTTCACTTCATCAATATCGAACGGTTTTGCAAAATGTGTGAGTGCTCCTAGGTCCATTGCTTCATTGATCATCTCAAGTTCTCCATAAGCGGTCATCATGATGACATCTGATTTTGCACCCATTTTCTTTATTTCCCTTAAAATTTCTAGTCCGTCCATCCCCGGAATTTTCATATCTAACAAGATCAGGTCTGGTTCGTTTTCTTCTACGATTTTTAATGCCTGTTTTCCGTTAGAGGCTTGTAAAGTATCATAGCCATCCTTTTCAAAAACTTCGGTTAATAATACACGAATACCAAATTGATCATCAACGATTAATAGTTTTTTATGCATGATCTTTTTCCTCCTATAGTTAATCCGAAATTTTCCGGAGACACCACACTCATTGTATATATTCGCTATAACGACCTCAATTCCTGCCGTCAAAATTTATAAGACTAGCAAAAATTTCTTGTTTTTTTAGCTAAGTTTGTCACGGACATATGCTCGGTGTCATATCGGCCCTTTCTTCTATTCTTCTATATAAAACTCGTGATAGCGAATTTACGCGCAATTGTAATGTCCAATACGCCATCTACACGGTTCAGGATTTTTTCCTAAAAACACTTGATTGCACAGTTTTGCATATTGCTTTTCGTTTTGTCAAACTTATTGATACACTTTAGTCTAAATAGTAGCTGAAGGGAGAGAAACATATGAAAATTTTCCGAACCCAATTGCAAGGGCTCATTACGAACATAGATGAATTTGAAGAACAGTTTGAAGAAGCTTCTCGGGTGATTGCACAAAGCATTATAAGTGACGGAGAGCTGTGGATATACGGAGAAAAAGAAATGCAAGGAATTGTCGCACAAGCAACAGAAGGAGACGATCCTTTTCCAACTGTTAGAATAGCTTCAGAGCGCACTGCATTTTCAGAATTAGATACCCTTATCGTCTGTTCAACCGATCCATACAGTGAGCAAACAAAAAAGATCGTTGAAAAAGCAAGAGAATCCGGCTGTCAAATCATCGGAATAAGCTCACATGATACGACGTTGAAGGAGCAAAATCGAAGCAGTTGGACCGATGCATGTCAATTTTACTTTTCAACCGGCGTTAAACAAGGACTCGTTCCAACTGAAGAAGGCAATCGAATAGGTACTCCCCACCTGCTCATCGCGCTTCATATTTATTACGCACTATACTTCACCCTCCAAGAATACTTAGAAGAGTTCGAGATGTGATTGATGAACTGATTGTTGATGGATAAGACAAGCTTAAGAAACCCAGAAAACCCCAGGTGCCAGGCACCTGGGGTTTTCTGGGTTTTTTATTTTCCTAAGCTCGCATGAATGAATTCACGGAACAACGGCTGTGGACGCGTCGGTCTTGAGACGAACTCTGGATGGAATTGTGAAGCAACAAAATAAGGGTGATCTTCAATTTCAACAATTTCAACTAAACGTCCATCCGGACTCGTACCAGAGAAAATAAAACCTGCTTCCTCCATTTGTTCACGGTATTCATTGTTAAACTCATAACGGTGACGGTGGCGCTCATAAACGATCTGTTCATCGTATGCATCGTATGCAGCAGTTCCTTCTTTTAATTTACAAGGGTATAGCCCAAGGCGAAGCGTTCCACCAAAATCTTCAATATCTTTCTGTTCAGGCAGTAAATCGATAACCGGATATTTAGTAAGCGGGTTTAATTCAGATGAGTTTGCACCTTCCAACCCTAATGCATTTCTTGCAAATTCTACGGATGCTAACTGCATGCCTAAGCAAATACCTAAGAAAGGAACCTTATTCGTACGAGCGTATTCAATCGCTAAAATTTTCCCTTCGATACCGCGATCACCGAAGCCTCCAGGAACAAGAATTCCATCTACACCAGAAAGCTTTTCATCAATGTTTTCTTCTGAAACCTCTTCTGAGTTTATCCACTTAATCTCAATATCTGAATCATACTCGTAACCTGCATGCTTCAGTGCTTCTGCCACAGATAAGTATGCATCTTGAAGAGCAACATATTTTCCTACTAATGCAATTTTCGTTGTCTTAGATAAGTTTTTCACTTTATCAATTAGTCCGAGCCATTCAGTCATATCGGCTTCTTTGCAGTCAAGATTCAAGAAATTACAAACGTATTGGTCAAGCTTTTGTTTTTGAAGCTCAATTGGTACTTCATATAACGTTTCAGCATCACGTGCTTCAATGACAGCATCCTTTTCGATGTCACAGAAAAGGGCAATTTTATCTTTCATATCTTCCGGTACAGGACGTTCTGTGCGAACGACAATAACATTTGGCTGAATACCTAAACTGCGAAGCTCTTTTACACTGTGCTGCGTCGGCTTCGATTTCATCTCACCAGCTGCTCCTAGGTATGGAATGAGTGTACAGTGAATGTACATGACATTATCTGCACCGACATCACTTTTAATTTGGCGGATCGCCTCTAAAAATGGCAGACTCTCGATATCACCAACGGTTCCCCCGATTTCTGTGATGACAACATCTGGATGCCCTTCTTTTGAAGCACGATAAACACGATCTTTCAGTTCATTCGTAATATGAGGAATGACTTGAACAGTTCCTCCTAAATAGTCACCGCGACGCTCTTTTTTCAAAACGGTCGAATATACTTTTCCTGTCGTCACGTTACTGTATTTTCCTAAATTAATATCGATAAAACGCTCATAGTGACCTAAATCAAGATCTGTTTCTGCTCCATCATCTGTAACAAATACTTCACCGTGCTGGTACGGACTCATCGTACCAGGATCGACGTTAATGTATGGATCAAACTTCTGAATCGTTACCTTGAGACCTCTATTTTTTAACAAACGACCTAAGGAAGCTGCTGTGATCCCTTTACCTAATGATGAAACAACACCGCCTGTAACAAAAATATACTTTGTAGTCATGGAATTAGTCCCTCGCTTTTTCGTAATATTATGGGGTGAACAAAACTTAGCTAATCGGCCAAGCCTTAATGGTGAAAGCCTTCATCGACGTTATACTACCGTCAATAGGTTTTATAAATGCTAATAGTTTTAAAAAAAATCAGGGTAATAAAAGCATTTATCTTCTTTTGTATACTGATGCTGATTTCAGCATTTCATGTATTTTTTATAAATAGAATTTTTCCCCGAAATGGCCATTCAAAAAATAAAAAAACAAAAGTACCCACCTCTGCTAATGGAGGGGGCACTTTTGTTATATATATCGTATCGATCTTCTTTCGCATTTACTATAAGTAAAGCCCAAAAAGAATTTTAGCGAGAAGTGACAAAAAAGTCAAGATGCGAAACGATAATATGTTCTCTTAATATCAATGAATGTTGAGAACTTGCTTTTAAGACACTCAGAAGAGCTTATAAGTCGTCTTCATCATCTTTTGAATCTAGATCCTCATCGAAATCATCGCCTTCAACCTCATCATCAAAATCTGAATCTTCTTCGTTTGCTAACTCATCGAGTTCATCTTCTAAGTCCTCAAACTCATCAAAATCTTCTTCGTCGTCAAAAGCTTCTTCTTCCTCATCACGCTTCTTCTTACGCGCTCTGTTCGTTTGAGAAAGTTCTTCTTCGGTTTGGTCAAAAGGATACCATGCGCGAAGAGCCCAGTTATTGTCGCCAACATTAACGAAGCGACCGTCCATCGACATCTCAGTATAGAGGTGTGCAATACGCTCTTTCACATGTTCCTCACTTAGTCCCTTTACATCTGCTACTTGTTTAAGTAGAGTGTGATAATTATAAGGGGTCTTATGCTCCTTTAACAGGTCATAAGCAATTTCAATCATGGCTATTTCTTTCAGCTGAGCCTCCGTGTACTGTTTGATGCTCACATCCGGCACTTCCTTTCAATGAATATTATATCGTATTTCATTTAGTAAAACGTCAGTTATGTTGTGGATCTATGCTGCATTCTTTACTCAATTCGTTAAGCTTCAAGCTTAACAGTGTTACGAATTCATACCTTTCATTATAAACACATCTAATATTATTATGCCAGTCTAATCCAATCATTTGAAGAAGTTTTTTCATTATCGGGATTTTCACGCTTCGTTTGAAGAAGAATAAGCTGAGTTTTCCAAGAGTGATCGTCTTTCACTCGAGAGATCGCTCATCAAGAAAACCCGTCAGCATTGAGAGATCATAGACTAACCCTTTTAACTATCTTTCACCACTGTTTAACTTGTTTTACTATGTATTACCTGAATCCGTGATGAATTAATTTATTCTTTGTATGAATCCTAAAAATCTTTCGATTTAACTTGGTGGAGTAAATACTCGAATCCGTAACTGGCGGACGCTTTCCGCGGGCACGGCCTCAGCCTCCTCAACGCAAAGACCAGCGTCTGCGGGGTCTTCAGCTCGTGCTGTTCCCGCTGGAGTCGCCGCCATTCACTTCTTCGAGTGAACAGAAGGTTCTTCATAAATAAGTCTTCAAACCTTGCTATAATAAGAATAGGAACTGTTTTTGGTTCAAATTCTTATTCACCAGGAAGGTGTTATGATGAAATTTATTTTAGAAGCCTCTGATGAAACTGTATCCACTCATTCTGGATTAGGTCTAAATTGGTTTACTTTTATCAAAAACGGAACTCTCCACTCGTTTAACTAGCTTAAATGTTCCTGAGATAAAATCTGCTCCAGCCATTAGAAATGGTGATGTCATCACATCTTATATCGGGATTCTATGTCAGAGTAAGAACGATTTTGACCATATCGAACCATTCCGAAAAGATCCCTTCTTCTATCGTGCATTAGGTATAAAAAAGTGTTCCATCGAGTGCTACATTACGACAAAGAATGAATCAAATATCTAAAGTAGATGATTGGAAAGAGGTCCTCTTAGAAGAGTCGACTCATCTCATTAGGCAATTCGATTGCCCTGTCACACCAACGATACTTATGGATGGAGAAACAAAGTTCATTCCACTGGATTTAGACGTGTCTCCTTTTGATAACTCAAATACCAAGAAAGAAGGAGTGAGCAGGACTTATAAAGGATGTGACGGTTATGCACCGAATTTTAGCTACATTGGTCAAGAAGGCTATGTTGTTAATGTAGAACTGCGTGAAGGGAAAACCCATGTACAAAAAGATACAGATGTTTTCTTAAAAGAATCGATTCGTTACGCCAAAGAATTAACCAACTTGCCTTTACTCGTCCGCGCGGACGGGGAAATGATCGTATCGATAATCTTAAAGTCTGTGTTGATGAAAAAGTAGATTTTATCATCAAAAGAAATCCCCGACGAGAGAAGCCAGAAACTTGGTTAATGATTGCAGAACAGAAAGGGAACCAAGCTCCATCAAGAGATGGTAAACGTATCTATATTTGGCTCTGTTTCAGTAACACCAAAAGGTATGAAGAATCCTTTACGTCAAGTGTATAAAGTAGTTGAAAGAACAATAGATAAACATGGTCAAAATCTCATCATTCCAGAAGTTGAATTTGAAAGCTACTGGACTACATTAGACATTGAACCTGAAGAAGTAATAGAACTTTACCATGAACACGGCACTTGCGAACAATTCCATCGTGAATTGAAAACGGACTTAGACTTAGAACGATTTCCTTCGGGAAAGTTTTGTACCAATGACCTCATTTTACATTTAGGGTGCTTTACTTATCATTTACTACGTATCATTGGACAAGAGAGCCTGAAAGAAGAAGATGCCTCACTGAAGAAAAAAGTGTTCCGTCGAAGAGTGAAAACTGTGATCCATAATTTAATAACTCTAGCATCAAAGATGGTATCACACGCTCGCAAGCTCTATTTGAAATTTGGTAATCATAGTCCGTGGTTTCTAACATTTAAGCGAATATATTCCACTTTTTCAATGTAACTTTTTGTGATGATATCATTTTTGCAGCTCACAAAAAGCATTTTTTTGTGAGGTTTATGTAGTAAACTTAAAAACAGTCATACATAAGAGTACCGTTGATATGTCAGGAATCTACGAGACTGTCTCTTCCTCTACTAGTATGGCTCTGTCGTATATCCGTCGAGACAAATCGATGTATTTTCGAAGAAGCAATCCTCTTTCCTGCGGGAAAAGCGAGCCTGGCGAGACCCCGCAGAACGAAACGAAGTGGAGTTTGAGGAGGCTCGCGGATCGCCCGCGGAAAGCGAGTAGATGTATGGCATATCAACACGGTTATCACGGATTCAGGTATTACTATGTTTCACTATTTTTTACTATGTTTTCCATGCGCCAGGAACATGGGTAAATTTGGTAATTTAGGAATTTAGAAACTTGGGAATTTGGAAACTTGGAAATTCGGAAGGTGGTCATGGAAGGGAATTATTTTTTTCTCTTAATGAATGAAGAGGACCTGCGATTGGTCCTCTTCGAATAAGACTTTTATAGGTTTCTTCGGTATTTGCCACCGACTTCATAAAGTGCTGCGGTAATTTGGCCGAGACTTGCTACTTTGACTGTTTCCATTAATTCTTCAAACAAATTCCCGCCGCTTAAAGCGACTTGCTTAAGATTTGCTAATGCATCTGATGCTTCCGTCATTCTGGATTCCTGGAATTCGCGTAAATATTCGATTTGACCCTCTTTTTCCTCTTTCGTTGCACGAGCTAATTCCATATCGAAATCATCTTCGTCCGGGGCGTTCGGATTTAAATACGTATTAACCCCGATGATCGGAAGGTCGCCGTTATGTTTTTTCGTTTCATACAAAAGAGATTCTTCTTGAATTTTTCCACGCTGGTACTGGGTTTCCATCGCTCCAAGGACGCCGCCGCGATCATTCATCCGCTCAAGCTCAATTAAAACCGCTTCTTCAACGAGATCTGTTAATTCTTCTACGATAAAGGAACCTTGTTGCGGATTTTCATTTTTAGCTAGCCCCATCTCTTTTGAAATGATCAATTGAATCGCCATCGCACGTCGGACACTTTCTTCTGTTGGCGTCGTCACTGCTTCATCGTAAGCATTCGTATGAAGCGAGTTACAATTATCATAGATTGCTAGAAGCGCCTGCAGTGTCGTACGAATATCATTAAAATCAACTTCTTGAGCGTGCAATGAACGGCCAGACGTTTGAATATGATATTTTAATTTTTGACTTCGTTCATTACCACCATATTTATTTTTCATCGCAATTGCCCAAATACGGCGAGCAACGCGGCCGATAACGGTATACTCCGGGTCAAGACCATTACTGAAGAAGAACGATAAATTCGGTGCAAAATCATCGATATCCATACCACGGCTTAAGTAATACTCGACGTACGTAAACCCGTTTGCCAAAGTAAAAGCTAACTGACTGATCGGATTCGCTCCCGCTTCGGCAATGTGATAACCAGAAATCGATACAGAATAGTAGTTTCGTACTTTATGATCGATGAAATATTGCTGAATATCCCCCATCATTCTTAGAGCGAACTCTGTACTGAAAATGCACGTGTTTTGACCTTGGTCCTCTTTCAATATATCTGCTTGGACGGTTCCACGAACAGTAGACAAAGTGCGTGCTTTAATTTCTTCTCTCTCTGCTGGTGAAGGTTCACGTCCATTTTGCACAGTATACGCTTCAATCTGCTGATCGATTGCTGTGTTCATGAACATCGCCAAAATGATCGGTGCAGGACCGTTGATCGTCATCGAAACAGATGTTGACGGAGCGCATAAGTCAAATCCGTCGTACAGCTTCTTCATATCATTCAATGTACAAATGCTGACCCCGCTTTCCCCGACCTTTCCATAAATGTCAGGACGATGCCCTGGATCTTCCCCATACAATGTGACCGAATCAAATGCTGTACTTAACCGCTTCGCATCATCATCTTTTGACAAATAGTGAAAACGACGGTTCGTTCGTTCAGGGCTTCCTTCCCCGGCAAACTGCCGCTTCGGATCTTCCCCTTTTCGTTTGAACGGGAATACCCCTGCCGTATATGGGAATTCACCTGGTACATTTTCTCTACGAACCCAGCGGACAATGTCTCCGTAATCTTTATATTTAGGTAAAGCTACTTTCGGAATATCCAAACCTGAAAGACTTCTCGTTTTTAACTCTGTTACGATTTCTTTGTCACGAATTTTAATAACGTATTGATCTTGTTTATATTTTTCTTTCTTGTCTTCCCACGTATAGATAACTTCCTTCGTATCAGGCTTCATTTCCGAAGTATATTCTTCTTTAAGCTCAATTAATCCGTGGTGGTCACCATTTTTCCCTTTTTCGGCCAGCGCCTCAAGTGTACCTTCAATTTGAAAAAGCCGACGCGCTTTATTCGCCTCTTCTTCTGTTTCTTTATGATAATTGCGGACCGTATCGGATATTTCCCGTAAATAATGAATTTGCTCCGAAGGAATGATCACCCTTTTTGTAGAAAGTTCATCGCCTTTCCCAAGGACTGTATCAAATCCATGGTCATATTTACGATTCAAGATCGACATCAGTTCATAAAACAGTCTGTTTGTTCCGGGATCATTAAATTGACTTGCAATCGTACCATAAACAGGCATATCCTCCGGTTGTTCATCAAACAGTGTCCGGCTTCGCTGATACTGCTTTCTTACCTCACGAAGAGCATCCTCTGATCCTTTACGATCAAACTTATTAATCGCGACAATATCAGCAAAATCGATCATATCAATTTTTTCAAGCTGCGAAGGTGCCCCGAATTCACTCGTCATCACGTACATCGATACGTCAGCGACATCGGTGATTGCTGCATCACCTTGCCCGATTCCACTCGTTTCAACAATAATTAAATCGTACCCGGCTGCTTTTACAACTCGAATCGCCTCTTCAATTGCCTTCGAAAGCTCCTGGCTGCTGTCACGTGTTGCGAGTGAACGCATGTATACGCGCGGGGAGTGGATCGCATTCATCCGGATTCGGTCTCCGAGTAATGCTCCACCCGTTTTTTTCTTAGTCGGGTCAACCGAGAGGATCGCTAACGTTTTATCTTCGAATGCTCTAAGAAAGCGAAGAACGAGTTCGTCTGTAAGTGAGCTTTTTCCGGCTCCGCCTGTACCTGTAATTCCAAGTATCGGAGTATTCGATTCTTGAACGTCAAAGATTGTATCTTCAAAAAAAGCTTGAATATCCTCTGGCACACCTTCATCAAATGCACGTTTTTCAGCGATACTAATTAACCTTGCAACCGATCCCATTTCCCGACTGTGAATCTGCTCCTTACTAACCTTTGCTACATCATCTAAGGCAAAATCACACGCTTCCATCATCTGATTAATCATCCCTTGAAGACCGTTTTTACGCCCGTCTTCAGGTGAAAAAATTTGTCTGATCCCATATTCGTGGAGTTCTTTTATTTCTGCGGGAATGATAACACCACCACCGCCACCGAAAATTTGAATATGGTCAGCACCCTTTTCTTGCAGCAAATCATAAAGATATTTAAAATATTCGACATGCCCTCCTTGATACGAGGAAATCGCAATTCCTTGAACATCCTCCTGAATTGCCGCTTGAACAACCTCATCTACCGACCGGTTATGACCTAGATGAATGACTTCTGCTCCTGAAGCTTGAAGCATTCTTCGCATAATGTTTATCGAGGCATCGTGTCCATCAAATAAACTTGATGCGGTGACAAAACGAATTGGGTTTTTCGGTTCGTATTTTTTCATCGTTCTCCCTCCGTGTTTGCTATCGTCTCTAATGCAGGTGTCTCTCTACACGATTCTTTTAACCGGAAACCGTGAAAAAGCTGATTCATTTGCCATTTACAATATTGTTCAAACGTATAATCTTTTTGAATAGCCCAGCGGCGGAACGTCCACATGTGACCGGAAACGAGGATGTTATGGCAAGCTAATGAAATTTCTTGTTCCTCTAGATGGATGATTCCATTATCCATACAAGACTTTAACTCTTTTGCAAACATTTCTTTCATATTTAATTCTTTTTGTAAAACGTAATTCAATGCTTCTTTTGTAAGCGATTTCGATTCTTGATATAAAACGAGAACTTCATCTTGCAAATCATCGACGACATTAAAATAAGCTTCAATAACTTGTCGCAACCGTTCAAGTCCTTGTAAATTCCTATCCATTAAATATTCCCATTTTTCCATCACTTGGTCATAGACAGCATCACAAACTAAATAAAGAATATCTTCTTTTGATCCAATATATTCATATAGCGTACCAATACTAAATCCCGATGCTTGAGCCACTTCTCTCGTTGTCGTTCCATGGTAGCCTTTTTCATTGAAAAGCTTTACGGCCGCTTTTACAATTTGTTCTCTACGCTTTTTAATGAGACGTTGGTCTTTTACCATTGATGGGACCTGTTTCTTTTTCACTTTAACCCTCTCCTCTCCTCGACTTCACCCTTTTTCCACCTTTGAAATATTTGCTCTGCGATGTCATAGGGGTCTGCGTCAATTCCTTCACGCTGGGTGAAATGGTGTTCTATTAGAGGGGAAATCTCAAACATAAATTGTTCTTTTAACCGTCGGGACACTTCGAGTTTTCTCTGACTGAGCCTTCGTTCAGTCCACTGATCGGACGATCGTAAAAAATGGAAGTGATCTGTTAAACTAGTGACTACTTCTTTCATTCCTTTTCCTTCTATTGAAATCGTTTCTACAATTGGCGGTAACCACTTTCCTGCTCTTTCCGATATATGAAGTAAATCTTGCAGTTCCCCTTTAAGCTGTTCCACACCCGGAAGATCAGCTTTATTAATAATAAAGAGGTCAGCAATCTCCATAATCCCGGCTTTAAATGCTTGAATCACATCTCCACCAGAAGGATAAAGAACGAGTGCGACAGTATCAGCCGTTTTCATAATGTCGAGTTCTGACTGTCCGACACCTACCGTTTCGACGATGACAAGGTCAAATCCAGATGCACTCATCAGTCGAACGACATCCTGACAAGATTCAGAAAGTCCGCCTAAACTGCCTCTTGTCCCCATACTGCGGACAAATACTCCATCATCTTCTTCGTGATCACGCATTCTTACCCGGTCGCCGAGCAAGGCACCACCTGAGAACGGGCTAGTAGGATCTACCGCTGCTATTGCCACTGTTTTTCCAGCTTTTCTCCATTCTTTTACTAATTCATTAACGAGCGAACTTTTCCCCGCTCCTGGAGATCCTGTAATGCCAATTATTTGCCCTTTATCTTCGTTCTCATAAAGGCGGGACAATAAAGATCTGTAGCCTGGTTTCCGGTCTTCAACAAGTGAAATTGCCTTCGCTAGTGCTCGATGGTTTCCTTCACGTATTCGTTCTGCTAAATCCACTTGCCCCGCCTCCTTTCTTAACAGTCATGTTCCAATGTCCGGATATTTCATTCTTCATTTGCCAATTCAGTTTGATTCATTTTAATTTTAAAAAGAATGACCATATTCAATTAATTGTCATTACCCTTTTAACAGCATTTTCGCGATGACTAGACGCTGAATTTCATTCGTTCCTTCATAAATTTGGGTGATTTTAGCGTCTCTCATGTAACGTTCAACTGGATATTCTTTCGTATAGCCATAGCCACCGAACACTTGCACAGCTTCTGTTGTGACTTCCATCGCTGTATCGCCGGCAAACAATTTCGACATCGCCGATTCCTTACCGTATGGAAGAGCTTCACTTTCCTTCCATGCAGCTTGATAAGTAAGCAGGCGTGATGCTTCAATTTTTGTCGCCATATCAGCGATCTTAAAGCCAATCCCTTGTTGATCACCAATCGCTTTACCAAATTGCTTTCTTTCTTTCGCATAATTGACAGAAGCATCCAATGCTCCTTGGGCAATCCCGACAGCTTGAGCTGCAATCCCGTTACGGCCACCATCTAATGTCATCATCGCAATTTTAAAACCGTCTCCTTCTTCACCAAGAAGGTTTTCTTTCGGTACACGACAATTATCAAAGATAATTTCTAATGTTGGGGACGAACGTATCCCAAGCTTGCTTTCTTTTTTCCCCATAGAGAATCCAGGTGTACCCTTTTCTACAATAAAAGCAGAACAGCCTTTATGCTTTTTCTCTGGATCAGTCAATGCAAAAACAACATAGATGTCTGCCTCGCCTGCGTTTGTAATGAAGATTTTTGAACCATCGAGGATGTAATCATCTCCATCACGCTTCGCTGTCGTTTTCATATTCGCAGCATCACTACCTGACCCTGATTCAGTTAAACCGTAAGCACCCATTTTCTTCCCTTCTGCCATTGGTCGGAGAAATTTTTGCTTTTGCTCTTCATTCCCGAACGTATAAATCGGCCACCCAGCTAAAGAAATGTGAGCTGACAAAGTCACACCGGTAGAAGCACATACACGCGATAACTCTTCAACTGCAATGACATAGCTTAAATAATCAGCACCAATCCCGCCGTATTCTTCTGGCCAAGGTATCCCTGTTAGACCAAGTTCAGCCATTTGATCGAAAATTGCCCGGTCAAAATATTCCTCTTCATCTCGTTCTGCCGCTGTAGGTGCAACTTCGTTTTCTGCGAAATCGCGTACCATTTTACGGATCATTTGCTGTTCATCTGTAAGTTGGAAATTCATCTTCGTTTTCCCCGCTTTCGTTTCTTTACTTTAAGCTCTTTTCGTATACTTTGTCGCTTCATGAAATTGGATATAGATGCTTCCAGTAATAGGGATTCATTTTTGTAAGAGGATATTCTCCATGTAAGCAACATCCTTCTAGAACCCGACCTACCTTAATAGCTCTTTACTAATGACGATTTTCTGTATTTCAGTCGTACCTTCATAAATTTGTGTCACTTTCGCATCACGGAAAAAGCGTTCGACAGAATACTCTTTCGTATAGCCATAGCCGCCAAATACTTGAATCGCTTCAGTTGCCACTTCCATTGCGGTATTCGCTGCAAACAGTTTTGCCATTGAAGCTTCTTTGCTGCACGCAATTCCGGCTTCTTTCATCGACGCTGCCTCGTAAACGAGTAGTCTCGACGCTTCAACCTTTGTCGCCATATCTGCTAATTTAAAGCCGATACCTTGCTGACTTCCGATTGACCTTCCGAATTGTTTTCTTTCATTTGCATAATCGGTTGCTGCTTTGAGTGCACCTTCTGCGATACCTAACGCTTGTGCTGCAATGCCAATTCTTCCTGCGTTTAAATTATAAAGAGCGATTTTTAAGCCTTCTCCTTCTTTACCAAGCAAGTTATCGATTGGAACGAGTGCGTCGTCAAACGAAAGCTCAGTCGTATTCGAACCGAACAGTCCCATTTTTTTCTCTTTTGCTCCAACAGTAAAACCAGTGGTGTCTTTATCGATAATAAACGCACTTATTCCTTTGCTGCCTGCCTCTGGATCTGTCCTAGCAAATGCAACATATACATCTGCTGCTCCACCATTTGTAATAAATACTTTCGAGCCATTTAATACGTAATGATCGCCTTTTTTCTTAGCTGTCATTTTTAATCCAGCTGCGTCACTTCCTGAACTTGGCTCTGTTAAGGCAAAGGCACCTAAATATTCACCTGAAGCAAGTTTTGGAATATAGTGTTGTTTCTGTTCTTCTGACCCAAAATAAAGGATCGGATTCGTTGCAACAGATGTATGAACAGATAAAATAACACCTACTGTTGCACTCACTCTGGAAAGCTCGTTAATCGCCAAAATATAGGATGTAAAATCCATGCCAGCTCCGCCATATTTTTCTGGGATCGGGATTCCCATCATTCCGAGCTCTCCCATTGCTTTTACAACCTCAAAAGGGAATTGATCCGTCTCTTCCATATGAGGGACTGCTTCTGCTACTTTTTCTTCAGCAAACTGACGGACCATTTTCCGCATCATCTCTTGTTCTTCTGTAAATCTTAAATTCATAGATGTCACCTCACCCTAGATGAATTTCAAATCACTTTATGTTTTTCTGTTAGCCATAAAAGGATTAACATGAATGTGACAAGCTTAGTTACATGCTATTCATATTTGTAAAAGCCCTGTCCTGCCTTCTTCCCTAACCAGCCTGCATTTACATATTTTCTTAATAATGGACACGGACGGTATTTGTCATCCCCAAAACCGTCATGCAACGTTTCCATAATATATAAGCACGTATCAAGACCGATAAAGTCAGCTAATGTGAGCGGTCCCATTGGATGGTTCATTCCTAACTTCATGACCTCATCGACGTCTTTCGGAGAAGCAACACCTTCATATACTGTATAAATCGCCTCATTGATCATAGGCATAAGAATTCGATTTGAAACAAATCCTGGGAAATCATTTACTTCAACAGCAGTCTTTTTTAAGTTTTCCGCCATTTCTTTCACAGTTTCAAAGACTTCATCACTCGTTGCAAGTCCTCGAATGACTTCGACAAGTTTCATGACTGGAACGGGATTCATAAAGTGCATTCCGATCACCTTTTCAGGTCGATTCGTTGCCGCTGCAATTTCAGTAATCGGTAAAGATGATGTATTTGTCGCTAAAATTGCATGTTCAGGTGCAAGATGATCAAGCTCTGAAAACAGTTTTTTCTTTACTTCCATATTTTCAATTGCAGCCTCAATGACAATATCAACACTTTTTGCGTTCGACAGTTGTACAGATGAGCGGATTTTCTGTAAAAAGCGGTCCATATCTGCTTCGGAAATTCGTTCTTTATCAACTTGTCGCTGTAATTGCTTTCGGATGCCGCTTAACCCTCGTTCTACATGAGCTTCCTCTAAGTCGTGAAGAATGACTTCGTAACCGTTCATTGCGCAAACTTGAGCAATTCCTGATCCCATCTGGCCTGCGCCAACGACCATCACCCTATTTATTTGCATGTTTATCCCCCTTGTTTCTTTAGCTTTGTTTAAAGTGGCTTTATCATTTTCAGTTCGTTAGGTGGTTACGTTTAATGTATTTCGTAATCGCTTCCTTACTACGGAGCTTTAGGCTTTTCACCTCTAGCTCCTATTTTTGTTGGCCGGAATCGCACATTCAATACGAACCGCTATAAAGTGAACGTTCAATCGGTCATTCTAGTTACACTTGAATCATGACCGCATCGCCTTGACCACCACCACTGCAAATCGAGGCAATTCCGATCCCGCCACCACGGCGCTTCAATTCATAAGCAAGTGTTAGGATAATTCTCGTTCCACTTGCCCCAATTGGGTGTCCTAATGCGACAGCTCCGCCATTTATATTAATTTTTGCAGGGTCTAAATCTGCAATTTGCCCACTCGCTAATGAGACTGCTGCAAAAGCTTCATTCACTTCAAACAAGTCGACGTCTGCTAATTTCACACCTGTTTTATCTAAAAGTTTATTAATAACTAAACCAGGAGTTTTCGGGAAGTTTTCGGGTTCCACCGCAAGCTGTGTGTGGCCGATAATCGTTGCTAATGGCTCAACACCACGTGCTTTTGCCTTTTCCTCACTCATTAATACGAAAGCTGCTGCTCCATCATTTACCCCTGGGGCGTTTCCGGCTGTGATCGTACCGTCTGCACCAAAAACAGGCTTTAATTTCCCAAGTTTTTCAGCTGTCGTATCTGAACGCGGTGACTCATCATCTGTTACAACAACAGAATCACCTTTCCGTTGCGGCACTTCGACAGATACGATCTCTTCTGCAAATTTCCCTTCACTTATTGCAGAAACGGCTTTTTGATGACTGTTGTAAGACCATTCGTCTTGTGCTTCTCGTGTTAACCCATGTTCTTTTGCAACGTTATTTCCGTAGTTCCCCATGTGCACACCAGTGAACGTACACGTTAAACCGTCATGAATCATCATGTCATGGAATTTTTGCTCTCCCATTTTCAGACCAAAACGAGCACCCTTTACAAAGAACGGTGCTTGACTCATTGATTCCATTCCACCTGCAACAACGGTTTCTTGTTCTCCTGCGCGGATTAAAATGTCCCCAAGTGTTACACTTCGCATTCCTGAAGCACAAACTTTATTAATCGTTTCTGTCTCCGTTTCCCAAGGAATACCTGCTTCATGCATTGCTTGACGAGATGGTAGCTGTCCTTGCCCGCCTTGCAGGACAGAGCCCATAATGACATGATTGACTTCTTTTCCATCGATGTTTGCACGGTTTAAGGCTTCCTTAATTGCTTTTCCCCCTAATTGTGCTGCTGTAAATCCTGACAATTTCCCGCCTAGACGACCTATTGGTGTTCTTGCTCCACTAACAATGACTGTTTTACTCATGAAACTTCCTCCTTCAATGTTTTTATGTCTTTTGAAAAGAAATCCTTTTAAAACAAAGCATTAACTTGTTTTTCAAGTCGTTTGATGAAAAATCGATTGAACGCTCGCTCAGTGACATGAAACACTTTATTGGTAACGCTTTCAGAAATAAACATAATGTACCTTCTACTAACATTTTATTCGGGTGACCAAAATGATCACCCGAAAATTTAGAATTTTTCCTAATAAATTATTTCGTCACGCAGATTCGGATTCCTCTTTTATATCTAAAGATTTTTCTAAAATTTCTACAATATCTAACGTTTTTACGTTATCTTCTACTTCTTTCGCCTTTGTTCCATCACTTAACATCGTTAAGCAGTACGGACACCCAGAGCCGATAATGGATGGTGTTGTAGCTAATGCTTGTTCAGTTCTTGCTTCGTTCACACGAGTTCCTGTATCCTCTTCCATCCACATCATTCCACCGCCGGCACCACAGCACATACCATTTTCTCGATTTCGTTCCATTTCGACGACATTCACACCTGGAATCGCCTTTAATATTTCACGCGGTGGATCGTAAACATCGTTGTAACGGCCTAAGTAACAGGAGTCGTGGTACGTAATTGTCTCATTTACTTCTTTTGTTGGCTTAATTCGGCCTTCTCGCAGCCATTCAAACAGAAGCTCTGTATGATGGTATACTTCTGCGTCTAAACCAAATTCTGGATACTCCTTTTTGAACGTATTATACGTATGGGGATCAATCGTGACGATTTTTTTAATATCATGCTTCTCAAACTCTTGGATGTTTGCTGCAGCAAGCTCTTGGAATAAGAACTCATTACCAATTCTTCTTGGTGTATCCCCTGAATTCTTTTCTTTGTTTCCGAGAATGGCAAATTTAATGCCAGCTGCATTCATAATTTTCGCAAATGACTGCGCAATCTTCTGACTGCGATTATCATAAGAGCCCATTGAACCAACGAAGAACAAGTATTCAAATTCTTCACCTTTCTTCTTCATCTCTTTCACTGTTGGAACATCAATATCTTCACGACCGTCACGCCAGTTTTCTCGTTCTTTTCGGTTAATCCCCCATGGATTTCCTTGACGTTCTATATTTGTAATTGTACGTTGTGCTTCTGAATCCATTTTCCCTTCAGTAAGAACGAGATAACGTCTCATATCAATAATTTTATCTACGTGTTCATTCATGACCGGACATTGATCTTCACAGTTCCGACAAGTTGTACAACCCCAAAGCTCTTCTTCGGTAATAACATCCCCAATCAAGTTTACATCGTAACCTTCCGCTGTTGCCGCTGCTTCATCACTAGCAGCTCCTGCTAGCTGATTTCCTTTTGTATGGTTAAAAGCATACGCAGGCATCCACGGCTTTTTTGATGTAACCGCTGCCCCTTTTTCTGTTAAGTGGTCACGCATTTTCACAATTAAGTCCATAGGTGAAAGCATCTTCCCAGTCGCTGTAGCCGGACACATATTTGTGCATCGTCCGCATTCAACACATGCATATAAGTCTAGTAGCTGCTTTTGATCAAAATCTTCAATTTGATTTTTACCGAATTTTTCAGCTTCCTCATCTTCAAAATTAATTGAATGTAACTGACCCTTATTATGAGTTGGTCCTACCCAGACGTTGGCAGGTCCTGCAATTAAGTGAGCATGCTTGGACTGTGGAATGTAAACGAGAAAGACGAGCAAGAACATAAGATGCAACCACCAGAAAACAAAGAACATAGCGGCAGCTGGAGTTGTTCCGATTGTACTGAAAACGGTTGCAATTCCAGACGCAATTGGCTCAGCAATCGTTGGTTCTTTCCTTAACCAAATGATTTCCATCCCTTTAGCAAACAACTTCGAGATCATCAATCCACCAATAAAGATGAGAACGAGCCCCGCTTTGAAATTTCGTTTTAGACGAACAAGCTTTTCAACATAGCGTCGGTGGAATGCCCAAACGACCGCAATTAAGATCATAACAACGACAATTTCTTGGAAAAACGTGAAATATGGATACAGCGGTCCTAGTGGCAGATGCCCTCCAGGAGATAGCCCTTTCCATATAACATCAATCGCACTAAATTGAACGAGGACAAAACCGTAAAAAAACATGACGTGAATAATACCACTTTTCTTATCCTTCAATAATTTTTTTTGTCCAATGACCATCGTTTTAAAATCATCCCAGCGTTCCTTTGTTGACTTAATAAACGCTGGTTTTTGGCCAAGCTTAATGTATTCAATTCTTGTTTTTACGAGCATTGCAAATAAGTATAGAGCGTAACCAGTAACTAGAAGAAAGGCTATCCAGTTAATCGTTATTAATTCCATTTAAAACAGCTCCTTTCATCGTTGTCTTAATTTTACAAATGTTGTCGTTTCACTTTCCTCCTCTTTCACGTCATTCATGCTCCTGTATTTTCCGTACTCATAAATATTACAATAATGTTTTTTAGACGAAAAATACACCCTTTTCAGAAAATAATTTAAATTTAGTTTTTATTATAACATAAAATATAAATGAATGAACATTCATTCATGAATTTCTTTTTAATGATTGAAATGAACGGTTTAAGGGAATAACATTATTATCTTTTCAATGCACCTTAAAGGAAAATAAAGTGTACGTTCTGTTAGGAGAGACTTAACCTGTGACGATTTTTCTCACCATCATCATTATTTTAATCCTATTTATTATATGGGTATCGCTCGATATTTGGTTCGGCCGGAGAATCCATAAATCGAAAGTCATCCCATTTAAAGAATCACCTGTCAGAAAAAGCGATGCTCACTTTTTTTCACACGGCGATAAGCTTTTCGATGATATGTTTGAAGCTGTAGAAAATGCAAAGGATCATATTCATATACAATTTTATATTTTTCGTGACGATAGTATCGGCATTAAAATGTTATCGCATTTAATGAATAGAGCTCGTAAAGGTGTTACCGTGAGAATTATGGTTGATTGGGTCGGATCGAGTATTTCAAAGGAAACGGTTAAAAAGTTAAAAGATACGGGAATATCGTTTGTTAAAACGAATCGTCCCCACTTTCCCCTGCTCTTTTACAGTTTAAATGAA
This sequence comes from Evansella halocellulosilytica, assembly GCF_002335745.1. Classification (GTDB taxonomy): domain Bacteria; phylum Bacillota; class Bacilli; order Bacillales; family Salisediminibacteriaceae; genus Bacillus_CA; species Bacillus_CA halocellulosilytica. The sequence continues at coordinate 374,197 of NZ_NIST01000001.1, forward strand.
CGGAATCACAGGAAAATAACGGTTATTGACGGAACGATTGCTTATATCGGCGGTTTTAATTTTGGAGATGAATACTTAGGAAGAGACCCTGAACTTGGACGTTGGCGTGATTACCATTTACGTATTACTGGAGAGTCGGTTGCAGATTTACAAAATCAATTTTTGATTGACTGGGAAAGGGCAAGTAAAGAAGCGATTGAAAGGTCGAAACGTTATTTTCCTCCATTACAACCCGGCTCGTTAAATATGCAAATCATGCCGACAGATGGAGCACACGTACAAGAAGCGATTTTGACAATCATCGATCAAGCTGAAAAGTCTGTGTTTATCGGAACCCCTTACTTTATTCCTGATAAACCAATACTTCATGAACTTGTCCGGCTGTCAAAAAACGGTATTCATGTTCAAGTGTTGATTCCGAAATACCCAGATCACCCACTTGTAAAAGATGCCGCTTATCCGAATATTAGAATATTATTAAAGGCTGGAGTAGATGTTCGGCAATTTTATGAAGGGTTTTATCACTCAAAAGCGATTATTGTTGATGACAAAATCATTGACATTGGTACATCAAATTTTGATCAGCGGAGCTTTTATTTAAACAATGAAGTAAACTGCATCATTCATGACAAAGAATGGATTAAGCATGTGAAAGAAAAGATTGATGGCGACTTTTACAAAAGCAGTGAACGTATTACCTTCGAGCTCCTCAAACAACGTTCCTTGTTTGACCGTTCAAAAGAGGCTGTCGCAAAAGTCCTTTCCCCTCTTATGTAGGGATAAATAAATTACGCACAAATGAGAATGTTTATAAGCATTTATGAATTGGAAACTTCCTCAAAGCAGGAAGTTTCCTTTTTTTACGATTATCATTTATAATAATAATTATTAAATAATAATTATATTATTTAAAATCATTATCATTAGTTTGGCAATAATTTTGTTTACGTGAATACACATATAAAGACTTTACCCGGGTGCGAAAAATCTTTATTCAAGACTATCATAGCTTGGTTTGCTGTTACCTTAAGGGGTGACAGCATTTGCGTTTTTAAAAGGTAATGATGATGATTCTTTTTCTCAATTAGAGTTTGAGATAGGTCAAATACAATTGTTTTCATTTAAGAAATAAGAAAAGCGCTAGAGTCCCGACAGGAAAAAGTCCGAACTAAGACTTCAAGTGCCGGGGCGAAGCGACCTCGAGACGGTGGTGCCAGAAGTCTAGACAGCAATCGAGAGATTGAAATTTTATACTTTCTTACTTATCAAAAAAGGAGTGATCATTGTATGGCTAAAACATTAAAAGAAATGAAGCTGTGGAAGCATCGGCAAATCATTTTAGCTTTTATTGGCGGATGTTTCTTATTTACAGGCTTTTTATTTGAACAAGGAAATATGAACAATACAGCTGTCATTTTTTACATTTTTTCTTTTCTATTCGGTGGTTTTTATAAAGCGAAAGAAGGGATTGAAGATTTACTCGAAGACCGGTCATTAAATGTAGAAATATTAATGATCTTAGCCGCGATAGGTGCTGCATCCATCGGTTATTGGAGTGAAGGAGCAATCTTAATCTTTATTTTTTCACTTGCAGGCGCACTTGAAACGTATACATTACAAAAAAGTGAACGTGATTTATCAGCACTTATGAACCTTGCTCCAGAAGAAGCGAATCTCATTGATCATCGTGAAGATATCAAAACAGTATCCGTAGATGAACTGCAAATTGGCAGCCGGATTTTAATCCGCCCAGGTGAACGCGTTCCTGCCGATGGAATAGTCCTCTCAGGAGAAACATCAGTTGATGAGTCTACATTAACTGGAGAGCCCGTCCCTGTCAGCAAAGCAGAAGGGGATGAAGTATTTAATGGAACCATGAATGGAAAAGGCTCAATGACTGTAAAAGTAACGAAACGAAATGCTGATTCTTTATTCCAAAAGATGATTCGGCTCGTCCAAGAAGCAAAAGCTGAGCGGCCACCTGCCCAGCAATTTATCGAAAAAGTTGAAGGTCCGTATGTCATCGTCGTCTTACTTACTGTTGCACTCATGCTCATCATTCCGATTATCTTTTTAGGCTGGAATTTCGAAGATACATTTTATCGTGCGATGGTGTTGCTCGTCGTTGCATCACCATGTGCTGTCGTTGCGTCGATTATGCCGGCGCTTCTCTCGGCGATTTCTACCGGAGCAAGGAACGGTGTCCTCATGAAGGGAGGAGTTTATCTTGAACAGCTATCGAAAGCAAATGCAATCGCTTTTGATAAAACTGGAACGATTACGACTGGCAACCCATCCGTAACAGATGTCCATTTTGAAGATGAAGAAAGTGACGTATGTGCAGCTGTTGCTGCCATCGAACAACAGTCGAATCACCCGTTAGCGAAAGCTCTGTTTCAATTTACTTCCGCTAAAACAAAAACATCACTTCCTTCCTTATCAACAATTCATGACTTGACTGGATATGGAGTTGAAAGTGAGATCGATGGGGCTAAATGGACACTGGGTAATTCATCTTTAATGAATCGTACTCTTGCAAATCCTTTTCATAACGAATTTGAGAGGAAAGAAGCAGAGTGGAAAAAAGCAGGAAAGACGATTGTATACGTAGCAAAAAACGATGAATTTATGGCAGCTTTTGCAGTCAAAGATGAGATCCGCGAAAATGTCAAAAATACGTTAAGAGAACTTGATAAATTAGGAATTAGTACGATTATGATTACTGGCGATCAAGAAGAAACTGCTGCATCCATTGCCAATGAAGCAGGTATGGATGAATGGATCTCTGAATGTCTCCCCGAAAAAAAAGTAAGCGAAGTTGATTCGCTAAAAGAACGATACGGATCGGTAATTATGGTCGGGGACGGGGTCAATGATGCACCAGCACTTGCTAAAGCGAATATAGGAATTGCTATGGGTTCAGGCACTGATGTTGCAATCGATACAGCTGACATCGTCTTAATGAAAAGTGAACTTGATAAAATAAGGCTTTCTTTACAACTATCAAAACGATTAAATCGTATCATTAAGCAAAACCTGACCTTTTCAATTGCTGTCATTTTACTATTAATTACAGCTAATTTCGCTCAACAGCTTACATTGCCACTTGGAGTTATCGGACACGAGGGCAGTACATTGCTCGTCATTTTAAACGGGCTAAGACTATTGAAATCCTGACCTAGTGAATGAATACGTTAAAAGCCACACGGACACCATTTAAGGTGTCATGTGGCTTTTTCTGATGTTTTCTTTATAAATTGTTTTAAAATATGATTTAAAGCGTGTCCTTTTTTCGTCGGAACTTGATGGCCTGTCTCCCCTACTAAAATGATGGAAACCTCTGTTTGGCAATGAGTTCGAAAGAGGTGACGATAATGGTGGACATAATCGTCTCTTTCACCATAAATTAAAAGGATCGGGCACTGGATCTCCTTTAACCTAGCTGTTGCTTGATACTTTAACCCGATGCGGTAATATTGCTCTAAAACCGCTGGTGAAGTTCTTTTTAAGTAATCTCTCAGCTCTGAACGCTTTTCTTTATCTTTTTCGTGAGCAATTGCAATGACATTTGATATGAGTCGCATTTGCTTTAATTTCGCAGCAATGATGCCTGAACGAAATTCGTTTCGAAGTAAAAAGCTGTTTACTTCAGGAAATGAACCGATTCCGATAACTCCTTGAATCCGATTTGGATGGCGAATCGCCGCTTCGATGACAATCGATCCTCCATTTGAATATCCGCAAATAAAGGCACGGTCGATTCCTTCATGATCAAGTACAGCAATGATATCATCAGCAACGAGTTCCATACTAATGGGCCGCTCATCGATCCCGCTACGACCATTCCCCCGTAAATCAATGCCAATAACGGTATAATCATGCTTTAATTCGTGCTTTTGCCTGCGAAAAGTAACATGCCCCATCCCAGGTGGATGAATAAACACGATCACGTTAGGTCCCGAACCTATTTTTTCATAATAAATTTGTGCCTCATTTACTGCTTCTGTCCACGGCATCTGATTCACTCCCTCGTGTCACACGTACAACTTCTTCAATGTAGTGTGTGCGAAATCACGAAAAAAATGCCATTCATTCTATTCTGAAATAATCAAAAAAAATAGTTTTGTTAGTAAATTAAAAGTAATTACACTTTTTCTTTGATTAAATAAATTTCCAAGAATAATATTAAGTCTTGGACATGTTATGTTAAAATGTGAAAGCAATCTAAAAGTAAGGAGGATTGTATGACACTTAAAATATTTAAATTTTCTGAAAAAATTATGGCTTCTCTAGTCTTAATTCTTTACCTCTTATCTTTTAGAATAGACTTCAACATGTTGCCATATATGCTGTTTTTACTTGGAGTTGCGCTTATTTTTACTGGACTAATAAAAATTCAGGAAAATCAAAGGTTTTCAGGGATACTTATATCAATAGTCTCTGTTATTGTATTCCTCTCTTCCTTTAATTATTTTTAGCTAAAGCTAGAAATAAAAAGTAGTGGGAGTCTTGTAAGTAACAACTTCACACCACTTTTTATTATTCGCCGTTCCTATGAACAATCGGTATTTTTCTGAACAGTCCGTGTAGATCATTCCCGCTATCATTAGTTTGCTATTAAGGTAGTAGACCTACCGATGTTACAGATTCACTTGAACCATTTCACATACTCGACTAACCGATCATTGTACTTACCCATTGGTATAACTTATATCCGAGAAATATGCCGATGATCCCGATAATCCCAGGCAATGCTGGTGGTGCTGGAATTGGCAATTTAATTAGAGCAAAGACAAATCCAACGATTAATCCTGCTAACAACGCTAAAATAATTTCCTGCATTTCATTCACCCTTTAAATACGCTTCTTTCATAAGCGTAGACTTTCTATCAGTTTAAAACAATTTGTCTTATTCTATCCTATCAGAAAGACGTTCGTGCAATTATTTGAGGTCGCATCTGTTGACGTCGAATCGATGCTTCGCCGTACGTTGTGGCTCGACGCAACTTTTATGTGGTTTGACGCAACTTCTCCTTGCTTTAACGCAACTTTTATGTGGTTTGACGCAACTTCTCCTTGCTTTAACGCAACTTTTATGCGGTTTGACGCAACTTCTCTCTTGTTAAATGTCGTACTTTATCTGAGTAGAGAAAAAATACCTTATCAGAGCTCCCAATAAGGTATCATCGCTATTACATTTTTTCAGGTGCATGAACGCCCACGAGTTTAAGTGCATTGGCAATTGTTAGCCGTACCGCTTCCATTAGCCCTAATCTCGCCTTCGTTTGTTCAACATCGTTTTCATTAATGACTTTTTCTGCATTATAAAAACTGTGCATCGTTTGGGCGAGTTCATGAATGTAATTCGTCATTCTATGAGGTGTACGCTTATTCGCTGCATCTGCAACCGCTTCTGGATATTCTCCGACTTTTTTAATCAGTTCTAATTCTTTATCTCCTGTTAGCCTGTCAAAGTCCGCTTCTGTACCTACAGTAAATCCAAGTTCTTTTGCTTGACGAAGCATGCTGCAAATTCTCGCATGGGCATATTGAACATAATAAACCGGGTTTTCATTCGATTGAGATTTGGCTAGTCCCATATCAAAATCTAGATGCGTATCCGCTGCACGCATCGCGAAGAAATATCTCGTCGCATCCGTACCTACTTCCTCCATTAAATCACGCATCGTGACAGCTTTTCCTGTTCGTTTGCTCATTTTTACTCGTTCGCCGTTTTCAAATAAATTGACCATCTGAATAATTTGGACATCCAATTGATTCTTATCGAACCCTAATGCCTGAATGGCAGCTTTCATTCTTGGAATATAGCCGTGATGGTCAGCTCCCCAAATGTTAATAAGCTCTTCAAATCCTCGGGCAAACTTATCTTGATGATAAGAAATATCAGGCGTTAAATACGTGTATGACCCGTCCCCTTTAATAAGAACACGATCTTTGTCATCACCATATTCAGTTGACTTGAACCATAGTGCACCGTCTTGCTCATATGTTTTCCCACTGTTCTTTAACACTTCAAGAGCCTCTTCTACTTTCCCAGATGAGTAAAGGGACACTTCAGAATACCAATTATCAAACGAAACACGGAAACTTGCTAAGTCTTCTTTCAGTTTATCAAGCTCTCTTTTCAGCCCGTATTCACGGAAAAATGACAGTCGCTCTTCCCGGTCATTGTCTTTAAAGCGATCTCCATACGTCTCAACGATTTCTTTGGCAAACTCGATGATATCTTGACCGTGATATCCATCCTCAGGCATGTCCATTTCTTCACCTAGCTCTTGATAGTAGCGAGCTTCGAGGGAGAGGGCTAAGTTTTCTATTTGGTTTCCGGCATCATTAATATAATATTCTCTAGCAACTTCAAATCCTGCTTTTTCTAAGATGTTACATAACGAGTCTCCTACAGCAGCACCTCTAGCATGTCCAAGGTGCAATGTACCAGTTGGGTTGGCGGATACGAACTCGACCTGAATTCGTTTACCTTGTCCTACGTTCACATTTCCGTAGTCTTCACCTTGATTCAGTACCGCTGAGACGACATCAGATAAATAATCTTGTTTCATAAAGAAGTTTATAAATCCTGGTCCGGCAATATCAAGCTTTTCTACATTTGCTTTTTCTTTATCAAAATGATTGGCAATGTCTTCAGCAATCATGCGGGGTGCTTTCTTTGCAACCCTTGCTAGCTGCATCGCCATATTCGTTGCATAATCTCCGTGTTCTTTTTCTTTCGGTGATTCAATGACAACATTCGGAATCTCTTCTTCTGCTGCTAGTCCAGCTTTTAAAACTGCTGCAGTAATTTCCTGCTTTAATTGTTCTTTTAATTTTTCCACTTGGTTCATTGTCGTTCAGCTGCCTCCTTTATTTTCACTCTCAAATCGTATGTGCCTGTCGGTTCCCCTTGCATTTCTAATGAATAAGTGAGGCGAATCGCACCTTGCCTTTCTTCTTCATTCCATTGAAAACTGACATGATCTGTCGTCGTACGCATTGTCATCGCGCCGAGCGGGCTATGATATATCCCTTCTGTAGTCACACCTGGAATAAAGCGTTGGTTCATTGACACCCCGCCGCTTCTCATAACTCTCATTTCGTTCGCTTGTATTTTAACCGTTTGTGTCGTTACATCTATTTCTTCATCTTCTGTTGGTTCAGTAAATTTTAAATAAGTAGAGGAACCTTTTTGTATGAATCGCCCTTCTGTATGAATTTCGTTTGTATCTTGCGCATTTCCGTCACGAATCGTTGTGTTCATCGTAATTGTAACGGGACGTCCTATCGAAGACATCAGTATTCCTCCATTCTTACCAATTAACTTGCTCAATTATCTATTTAGACAGTGAAAAACGTTCATAAAAGCTTTTTTCTCTTAGATTGTTGTAAGAAGTGAATGACAGCGGCTTTCAAAAGGAAAAGCATTATACGAAAATCTCCGCTAGGTGGACACAGTGTAGCACCTAGGAAGTTAAGGAACTGCCCTTAGAATCGTCCGCCAGTAGCGGATTCGCAAAAGTAACACTCTTTTATAAAACAACCTTATAAAAAATGAGTCTTTCACTCAAAATGTTCATATCATAACTTAAGTATTATATCTAACATTCATAGGCAAATTCAATGACTAATACGAAATAACCTGATTTTCCTAATTGCCGCATATAATAGTGAGACAAGCTGAATCTTTGTAACAAATCATAACATAACGAGTCGTGCTATTAAATCAACAACGTTCGGTGCTATATATGACTATAAAGACTGCTGAATTTTTTAGAAAAATAAAAGTGATAGCAAGTATATGATATACCGCCATCACTTTTTGATCAGTTATTTGAACCCATCCCTTCGTTATCTTTCTCAAAATAAGTATGAAACTGGATCAAATTCCAGTTAAAAAGGGTGGACCTTACCGTGGTAAATCCTGTCGTTTACAGAGAATATAATGACATCGCTTTTTCTCATTCTGTAGTTGATGTTACTTTTTCGTCCAGCCTAGCAGCATTTCTCTAACAAACTTGCTTGCTGCAATCGACGTTTGTTCTGAATGATCGTAAGGTGGAGCCACTTCTACTAAATCACAGCCAACGACACGAATATTCGAAGAAGCAATCACTTGAATCGCCTCTAGCAATTCTTTTGATGAAATTCCACCAGCTTCAGCTGTTCCCGTCCCAGGGGCGTAAGCAGGATCAAGAACATCGATGTCAATTGTGACATAGACAGCCTTTCCTGCTAATGTAGGAAGAATCTCTTTTAACGGCTCTGCTACAACATATTTCGTCATATGCATCCCAGACTCTTTTGCATAAGCGAATTCTTCTCGCATACCTGAACGAATCCCAAAAGAATAAACATTTTCAGGCCCAATTAACTCACATGCTTTGCGGATTGGTGTTGAATGTGAAAGAGACTCTCCTTCATACTCTTCACGAAGGTCTGCGTGTGCATCAATGTGGATGACAGCGAGATCCTCATACTTTTTAAACATCGAACGGATAATCGGCCATGACACTAAATGCTCTCCACCTAAACCAATAGGAAACTTCCCATCTTCTAACAACTTGTCCATGTACTGTTCGATCATGTCGATGCTTTTTGCTGCATTTCCAAATGGGAGCATCATATCTCCTGCATCATGAAAGCGAACTTCCTCTAGGTGACGATCCATATAAGGACTGTATTCTTCTAGCCCAATGGATGCTTCACGGATACGATTTGGACCAAATCGAGAACCAGGACGAAAGCTTACAGTAAAATCCATTGGCATCCCGAAAATGACGACGTCACTTTTTTCATAGGAACCATTCCCCATAATGAACACTTTTCCTGAATAACCATCATCAAAAAACATGGTGTCCACTCCTCTATTCCGTTAAGTCTTTAACAAATTTCGGTAATGCAAACGCAGCCCGGTGGATCTCTATAGTGTAATATTTTGTATCTAATTCACGAAATCGTCCCTCTTCCACTTGAAGCGGATCATGCTTTTTAGATCCAATTGTAAATGTCCATAGTCCACTTGGGTATGTCGGAATGTTTGCCGTATATAAACGCGTAATTGGAAACGTCTCTTTCACATCTCTAAACGCATTTTTAATGATATCTTGGTGAAACCACGGGTTATCTGTTTGTGCAACAAAGACACCATCTTCTTTCAATGCTTTTGAGATTCCTTCGTAAAAGCCTTTCGTAAACAAGTTTACAGCTGGTCCGACTGGTTCAGTTGAATCAACCATAATGACGTCATAAGCATTTTCACTTTTTGCTATATGCATAAACCCATCATCAACCTTCACCTCAACACGTGGATCATCTAGTTTTCCAGCAATGGTCGGCAAATACTTTTTCGAGTATTCAATGACCTTCCCATCAATTTCGACTAATGTAGCCTTTTCAACTTCAGGGTGCTTTAAAATTTCTCGAATTACCCCGCCGTCTCCACCACCAACAACAAGTACGTGCTTTGGATTGGGATGGGTGAAAAGTGGTACGTGAGCAACCATTTCATGATAAACAAATTCATCTTTTTCTGTCGTCATGACCATACCATCTAGCAAGAGCATGTTCCCAAATTCAGCCGTTTCTACCATGTCCAGCTGTTGAAAATCTGTCTTTTCACTATGGTATATTCGTTTCACTCTTGCTGTAATTCCAAAGTCTTTCGTCTGCTTTTCTGTAAACCAAAATTCCATGTAAAAGATCACCTCGTTATCATCATTCCTCAATTGAGGATGTTTCATTGTTTTCATAAGACTAGCGTGACGTCAGCTGAACTCCTTAAAAGAGTATAAAGCATCACCTACAAAATAGGAATAGTTTTCTTCTCACAAGTATATTGCCCTCACACATGTGGAAAACTGATTAATCGTAGATAAGAAATTTTTTCCACATTGTGAGGTGGATGTTAATTGGAAGTGTTAACTCGTAAAGCGTACCATAAACGAAAACGGAGAATTGGACGCTTTCTTAAAATATCAACATTATTATTAACGATCAGTTTAGGTGCTGCTGCAGCGATGATTGCCTACGCTTACCAGCTAGATCCTCCCTCTTTATCTGTGCCTGAAACGACGGTCATGTATTCAAGTGATGGAGAAGTCATTGGTGAAGTTCATCAAGGACAAAACCGCCATTGGATTTCGCTCGATCAAATGGGAAATGAAGTGATTGAAGCGACATTAGCCATCGAGGATCGGCGTTTCCATGATCATTTCGGCTTCGATTTCTTTCGGATTGGCGGTGCTGTACTGGCAAATTTAAGATCTGGGATGAAAGCTCAAGGGGCAAGTACAATTACCCAGCAATATGCACGAAATTTATTTTTACATCACGATAAAACGTGGACACGAAAGTTTCATGAGGCGATGTACGCCCTTCGTCTGGAACTTCACTATACAAAGGATGAGATACTCGAAGGGTATTTAAATACGATCTATTACGGACATGGTGCATATGGAATTGAGGCTGCAGCAAACTTGTATTTTAATAAACATGCCGATGATTTAAACGTAGCGGAAGCTGCCATGTTAGCCGGAATACCGAAAGGCCCTGGTGTTTATTCACCTTATTTAAACGAAGATAACGCAATCAGCCGCCAGCAAACTGTCTTAATGACGATGGAAGATGCCTCGTATATTACGAGAAATGAACGAGAAAAGTGGTTAAATGAATCTCTAACATTTGCAACTGATGAAGAAGTTGAAGCAAATAGAATCGCTCCATACTTTCAAGACACAGTACAGCAATGGCTTGTTAACGATTTAGGTATTGAACAACAAGTTATTGATAACGGGGGTCTTGAAATTCATACGACGTTGGACTTTGAGATGCAAAGTGATGCAGAAAAGCTAGTACAAGATGAATTAGCTAACAACGAAGACTTACAAGCTGGTTTTGTCGCGCTTGATCCAAGAACTGGAGAGGTGCTAGCTTTAGTTGGAGGTAGAAATTATGAGGAAAGCTCCTTTAACAGGGCTACACAAGCAAAGCGCCATCCAGGTTCAACGATCAAACCGATTTTATATTACGCTGCTTTAGAAAATGGCTTACGACCGAATTCGATGTTAAAAAGTGAAGAAACAACGTTTATTTATGACGAGGGAAGAAAGGAGTACCCACTAAGTAATTTTAATGACAGCTTTGCAGATGATTATGTAACAATGCTGCAGGCTTTGGCGGTTTCAGACAACATTTACGCGATGAAAACACATTTCCTTCTCGGTTTTGATACGTTGATTCAGACCGCAGAAAAATTCGGGATTGAACAACATCTCGAACGGAACCCGTCATTAGCTATCGGAGCATTTGATGTAGGTATTTTAGAAATGGTAAACAGTTACAGTCCATTTGCAAATGGCGGTTACCGAGTCAAACCTCAATTTGTCAGTAAAGTCATTGATCGTGAAGGGAAAGTCCTTTATGAATCAGATGTTGTGCGAGAAAAGGAACTGGATCCTGCTTATACAGCAATCATGACAAATATGATGCAAGGAATGTTTGAAACGAGCTTGAATGCGCCTTATGCTTCCGTTACTGGTGGAAGCCTAGCACATTTTTTAGATCGTCCTGTCGCTGGTAAAAGTGGTTCTACCCCGAGAGACAGCTGGATGATCGGCTATACGCCTCAGCTTTTATCCGGAGTCTGGGTAGGCTATGATGAAGGTGAAGATTTAAAGGCTGGAGACGAATCTGCTTCGAAAAAAATATGGGGTAACTTTATGAAACAAGCACTGGATGGACAATTAAAACGACCATTCCCTGTCCCGGATAATGTCGTTGAAGTGAGTATAAATCCCCTAAATGGCATGGTCGCGACTGACGCTTGCCCCGTAAGCAGAAAAACATTGTTTTACGAAGGTACTGAACCGACTGAAGAGTGTACGGAACATATTGACTCAGAAGAAGTCCAGGAAGAAGAATATGAGAAACGAAAACAAAAGGAAGAAGAGAAGAAAGAGAAGTTTTTAGATAAACTCATTAAATGGTTTGAATAAAGTTTTACGCATTGTAATATATTTTTTTTTAAAAAAGACAGACGAAGGAAAGTTCCCTTCGTCTGCCTTTTTGTCTTAGTATTTCGTGTGTCGATTTTTAGTTTACTCATTTTCGTGCTTTTTTACAAGATGACTTTTATCTGTTCACAATTTGTTCACACTTTGTTATATCAATAAAATATTTTGAACGTCTGTTTTTTCATGTTTTAGACGAGAATTTCCTTTAAGTGTTCAAATCCTCTTTTAATTGATCATCTGAGTTTTCCCACATGTTTTCGTCAAATGAAGTTAAATAATCTTTTAGTACGTTTTTCGATTTATCATCCATATGAGAAACAATGATTCTTCCTTTCAATGATTTATCCATGTTGTTCACATGTTCCGGTAAACTTTTATAACCGCGGCGAATTTCACGATCGACTGTCAATTCACAAGCAGCAACACCTATATATGCGGGCTTTCCGTTTCTCATATCCGTTGTGATCCAAATAAGCCAATAAGGCTTCCCGTTTGGAACTTTATCCTTTTCATGAAGAAATTTGATTCCTTTTTCAACAGAGCTTCGTGCATGGAGCGCGCCCATATCAACGAATGCCTCTCCTTCTTCAACATCAATAAAGAGCGATGTCATATTATTTAAGTTCAAAACCCCTGCTCCGTATCCACCATGACCGTCTGTTGAATCTGAGCTTAATATGTTAAAGCCTTGCCCTCGTTTTTCACCTTTCTTTTTATCAAAAATATCCATAACGATATCCCTCTCTTTCAAATAAGAAACGTTTTTTTCTAGTTTATCATAGAAGGTTTTCATGATACACATATGAACAGTTGTATAAATTCAGAAGTTTTGACACACTGAAAGGAAATATAAGTCATCATGTCTAACGTATGTTACGATATAAAGAGATGGAATACTACCATAGAAGATGATAGGAGAGATTAACATGCCATATGTAACTGTAAAAATGCTTGAAGGGCGCACTGATGATCAAAAACGTGCATTAGTTGAAAAAGTAACAGAAGCAGTATCAGAAACAACAAATGCGCCAAAAGAAAAGATCGCTGTAATTATTGAAGAAATGTCCCCTTCTCACTATGGAGTAGCTGGAAAGCGGATTAGTGACGACGCTTAACTTCTATATGAAAGCACCCCCATTAAGACAATTTTTTGACCATGGGGGTGCCATTCTATATATTGTAATTATGCTTCATTTTTCTTCCTGATTGAAGCGATAAATTGATATGCTTCGTCTATTTCTTCTTCACGATAATTTGACTTTGCTTTTAACGTATATACTTTTTCCTTCACTTCATCCTTCGACAAATCCTCAAAATATAAAACCGTTGAGACGAGCTCAAGAAAACGCGAGCTTTGTTCATTGAGACGGTTTAACACTTCTTTTTCTTCAGGAAAATCGTACGGTGACATTTCTAGAAATTCGGAGCCTTTTTCTGAAAGATGATAACGGTATTGATAATAACCGCTCTTTTTTTCTTTAATTTCAGATACAAATTGAAGGTGACACATCTCTTCCATTCGTAAGTTCAACTCTTCTGAATAAGGACCGTAAATGTGAAACTGGTACTTTTCGAAAAAAGGAAAGTTTAATTTTTTTGCAATATAGATTAGCTTTTGAAGTTTTTTTCTTCCAACTACCTCACCGGTCTGTTTAAATAATGCCAGCAGCTTAGCATGTTCTTGTAACAACATTATCCCCCCTGAGTCATTAACAGTCTCAAAATTCGTTTTTTCTCGTCTTCAAACGAACTGAAATCTTCCAATAAGTCTTTTGGAAAATATAATTTATGGTCTGTTCTCTTTTTGCCTGAAATGGCTTCAACGACATCAGATTGCCGTGACAGCTCTCTAAGTTCCCCTGTAGGTTTCAACAAATGGATCGGCAGCCTTTCCTCTTCTTCACCTGGACGGTAAAAATCATAAGGAAGGTCTGAAGATGAATCGATTACTAAGTAATAAGCAGGATCAAGGCCGATTTTTGTGAATAGCTCCATTAATTCCGGCCATATTCTCATTTGCTGGCTAGGGTCACACTCAACGTATTTAAACAGTCTGCGGTCCATAAACCGTAAACATAGATCTCGTAAAATGCTGTCCTCTTCTTCTTGCCACTCTTGAAAATAATAAAGAATGATTGATTCGTCGAGCTTTAAATAATCTTTTAACGTAATTTCTCCGGAAAAGAGCGAATAGAAATGCTTCGGCTCGTCTTTAAATGTATACCCGTTTTCATAAAGGTCTTTTGCTCTATGTAAAATTTTGCTTAAGATGACCTCTGCACTTCTTGTCACAGGGTGAAAATAAACTTGCCAATACATTTGATAGCGGCTCATAATATAGTCTTCGACAGCGTGCATGCCGCTGTGCTTAAATACAGCTTGATCTTCTTTCGGACGCATGACACGCAAAATTCGTTCCATATCAAAGTGGCCGTAACTTACGCCTGTGTAAAAAGCGTCACGCTGCAAGTAATCCATTCTGTCTGCATCAATTTGACTCGAAATGAGACTGACAATTAATTTGTTTGGGTACGTTTTAGCAATGACATCCGCTACTTTCTTTGGGAATTCGTCACTGACTCCTTTTAACACTTTGTTAATATCAGTGTCGCCTAAAATAATTTCTCTCGTCCATTCTTCATGATCCATATGAAAAACTTTTTCGAACGAATGCGAAAACGGGCCATGTCCTACATCGTGAAGCAACGCAGCTGACAAACAAAGAAGACGTTCTTCTTCCTCCATCGGCTCCTTCTCTTCAATAATCTCTACCATCCGTTTCATGATTTCATAAACACCTAGCGAGTGGTTAAAACGGGTATGCTCGGCACCATGGAAAGTTAAATATGTCGTACCTAGCTGTCGGATGCGGCGTAGTCTTTGAAATTCCCTCGTGCCGACTAAATCCCAAATCAGTTCATCACGAACATGTATATACCGATGAACCGGATCTTTGAATACTTTTTCTTCATTTAGCTTTTTGAAACGGCTCGTCATTACGAGACTCCTTCCTGCTCCATACATCTCCATTATGATATTTAGCTCTTACTGTAAATTTTCGATCAGTTCATTGATTTCATTATACTAAAATCCACACTGAAAAAAAGAGCATATTCTCCATTATTTATCAAAAAATGACACAAAACCAAACAAACCATATGGAAAATAATTGAAGGTGCCTGACACCTGTAAAAATATGACAAAGGAAAAGAGGTTGAGCTTATTGTTAGGACTCTTCCAATAAGTTCAACCTCTCTATTTGGCCACATCATTTCATTCGTTTAATCACTTTTTCCATAAGCTGTTCTTCATCCAATGCGGCTACCGGACGGTCATTGACAAAGGTAAATACCTTCTTCCTTCCTGGTCCACAATAAGATTGACAGCCGATGTGTATAGTTGCATTCGGATCGAGCTTTTTTAAACGTGGAACTAACGTCTTTATATTAGTGGCCTGGCAATCATCACAAATTCTGAACTCATTTGCCACCTTCACCACATCCTCTAATCATATAAATTGGAAATGTAACCCATGTGCCTGGCACATGGTAGTTTCTTGGCAGTTTTTTGCACTATCGAACATTTTACAATGGATTGCGACTATATTCAACGGTAAGGTTGTCCATTTTTTCACCGATTATGGTATACTCGTGAAGAAAAAAATTCGAAAAACAAGTAAGAAACGAGGAGAAGTCAGTCGTGAAGACCATTCACTCCCCCCTTTATCGTAAAAAGTGGTCGATTCTCGATCAATCACACATTGGATTAACGATGAACCCGATGCAATCTTTTGCATATGATGATACGCTTTGCCGAATTGTTGGTGAAGAAGAGAATCTCGGTATCGCCAGGACGTGGGTTCACGACAAAACGGTCGTACTCGGTATTCAAGACAGCCGCCTTCCTCATATTAAAGAAGGAGTTCATTACTTAAAAGAGCAAGGCTATGATGTCATTGTCCGTAACTCTGGTGGACTTGCCGTCGTTCTTGACCCGGGAATATTGAACGTTACCCTTGTATTTAAAGACGGTAAACATATGTCGATTGACCGCGGATACGAATTAATGGTAGAGCTGACGAAAGCACTATTACCAGAGCTGGATGGCCTGATTAAAGACGGGGAAATTGCCGAATCTTATTGTCCTGGTCGCTATGATTTAAGCGTTCATGGACAAAAATTTGCTGGTATTTCGCAAAGGCGAATTCGCGGTGGTGTTGCTGTACAAATTTATTTAGCAGTTAACGGAAACGGAGCACACCGAGCGGAATTGATCAAAGACTTTTATGATCATGCTGTTAAAGGCGCACCGACAAAATATTCATATCCGCAAATTGTTCCGAGTAAAATGGCTTCGATCGAAGAATTAACCGGAACCCATCACACGGTCGCTCAACTCGTCAGCAGCCTTTTACGTACGCTGCAATCATTCAGTGAAGAACTAGGTGTATTTGAGTTAAAAGACGATACTTGGCCTGTCTTTGAGGAAAACTTGCAGCGAATGATAAAAAGAAACGAAAAACTTAATATGACATAAACGTGTGTGTAGAAAAATAGGCGTAAACTCAAGGCGACGAAGGTTTGAATCGTGGAGCGTATGATATTCATACGTGAGTAAGAGAGAAACGAGTCAACGCAAAAATACGAAAGCTATTTTCCCTAAACTTTTTGAACATCCAAAAGCTGCTGCCCGATGCAACGATGTTGCCGGACAGCAGCTTATTATTTCCCTTTCCTCTCATTTGTAAACCACAATGTTGAAAAGTCAACGGCATCCACTAGTGAAAACAAACGTGACTTTGCTTTGCCAACATCCCCTTTTACGACTTTACATCGTTTCTCAAACTGAACCCCCATTTTTTCAAATTCGTCATCTTCATATGCTATTTCCTTATAATCGAACCAAACCCGTTTCCCATCAATGAATACAGGAGCGCTCTCCGTAACGATTTTCGGTTGTGGAGCACGATATTCTCCTAAGTGAAAACTAGTATTTGTGTCGTACCCAGTGCCAATAAATAAGACATATGCGTTATTTTCATATAACCTTGCTAATGGAGATGCCTCCCCAAGGCCAAAATCCAGACCGTGATTATCAATTATTTCCTCCCTCTTCTTCCCCCATGCCGCAAATGAAACTGCAGGATGATTGCTCCGTAACACATTTGGAAAAGCCCGAAAAACGTCAACAATTACTCCCATTCCATATGTCGGTGTATACGAAGGGTGAAAAGCTGGCACCGACTCCCGGATCGGCTGCCACCAGCTTTTTGGTACAGGTGGATTTTCCCACTTTTCCGGATCACTTAAGTCACCACTATGAGTTGGCATGACAATCGTTCCATTATCTGTCACAACATCCATTAATGCTTGTACAACCGCAACTGCTCCTCCACTTGTCCAGCCTATGGAAGATAAGGAAGAGTGGACGAGAACGACCTGCCCCTCCTGTAAACCTAAGTTTTGCAAATCGTCCTTCAATCGATTAACAGTCATTGGCATTCTTCTATTCTCTCTCATATGACTCATTCTCTAACTCCCCTATTGTTCGTCTTCAAGTAGCGATTCTAAACATTGATAAAGTTCCTCTCGCTCAAGTTCACGCAACTCTTTCTCTTTTTGTAATTGTTGCAGATGATCAACGTTTCCTTCGACCATCATCTGTTCCTCGATTTGATGAATGGCATTTTCAATGTTGCTGACATCATTTTCTATGCTTGAAATTGACCTTTCCGATATTTTCTCTACAGTCGCAACTTTCTCTTTCGGATTTGACTTCCTTTTGCTATGTTGCTGATCTGAACGCTCTTCTTTTCCTTCGTTCATCTTCATTTTTGCGTAATCATAATTCCCGTTAAAAAAATTGAGTGTTTTATCGGCGAGCCAAAACACTTGCTGAAATAATTTATTAATAAAGTAACGATCATGGGATACAGCTAAAATCGTTCCATTATACTCCTCTAACGCCTCTTCTAATACTTCCCTCGAATCAATGTCTAAATGATTGGTCGGTTCGTCTAGGATTAGTAAATTGATGTCTTGATACATCAGTTGAGCTAACCGAAGCCTCATTCGTTCTCCACCACTCAACTGGTGAAGCTTCTTAAATACAGCAGCACCAAAAAACAAAAATTTTGCTAATATTGGCCTTGCATCTGCTTCAGACACGTTCACTTCATCTCTAAATGCTTCAAGAATACTTTTGTTCGTATCCTCAGAGGAGTAGACATGTTGAGCAAGATAGCCTACTTTTACTTGGCTTCCTAGTTTTATCGTTCCTTCTGTTACCTCTTCTTCGTTTAAAAGCATCTTTAGAAATGTTGATTTTCCTGAACCGTTATCGCCAATTAAAACAGCACGATCTTGATGACGAATGTGCATGTTGACATGAGAAAATAAGTTCCGTTGTCCAAAAGTCTTCGAGACATTATCTACAACGATTGCATCTGTTCCACTGCGGCTTGCTGCTTTTAATTCTATATTCATTTTCTTTCTGTTCAGCAGAGGCCGTTCTATTTTTTCCATACGCTCAAGTGCCCTCTCCATATTCCTTGCTCGTTTGTGCAAGCCTTCATTAGGTGGATTCGCACGATTTGCCCAATCCTTTAAACGCTTGATTGTCTCTCGCATCTTCTTTATTTTCTTTTGCTGTTCTTCATATTTTTGAAATTCGTTTAAGAGCAGCCTCTCTTTTTCCTTTATAAAGTTAGAATAATTCATGTGATAAGACGTCAACTCACCGTCTTCTAAATCAAAAATTTTGTTTACAACCTCATCTAAAAAATAACGGTCATGAGAGATAAGCAGAACTGTACCTGGAAAATCACGAATAAATTTCCCTAGCCACTCGACTGCTCGAATATCAAGGTGGTTCGTCGGTTCATCAAGAAGCAGTAAATCAGGCTTCTTTAACAGTAAAACGCCTAACCCTACTTTTGTTTTTTCACCGCCGCTTAAACCGTCAAATGGTTTCTGAAGAAATGTTGTTATATTTAACCCACTTGCAATCCGCTCGATATTTGCCTCTATTTCATAGCCATGACCGTTCGAAAATTGTTCTTGCTTTTCTCCATATAATTCAACAAGCTTCGTCAATTCGTCAGGGTTCGATTCTCTGCTAATTTTCTGCTCAATTTCCTCCATTTCATTTTCGATCATAATCAGCTTCTCGTATGCTGTTTTTAATACGTCGACCGTCTTCACCTCTTTCGGAAAACGAGGTAGCTGCTCTAAATAACCAACTGTCGTACCTTTTTTCCAATGAATATTACCTGAATCAGGATGTTCTTGTCCTGAAATGATTTTTAACAAAGTCGTCTTCCCGCTTCCATTTCGGCCGACAATTCCAATACGGTCGTGTTCAGATACTTCAAAGGTAACTCCTTCTAGTACAGGATCACCACCATACATTTTGGATAGATTTTTTCCGCTGCATGCAATCATAGTAGAACGTCCTCCTTATATTTACATGTTCTATTTTTCAGAGCGCAAAAAAGACCATAAGGAAGCTCTCCTCATGGTCCCATGAACTTTACGCATTTAGATGTTAAGAAGTTCAAAAAAAGCAAACAAAAAGGAGAGCTAAGAAGCTCCCCCTGAATGCGTACTTAAAATTGGGATAGAGATGTCCTCGCTGTTTTTACATTTATGAAGTTGCTAAAAAAGGACACACTTGTCCCTTGGACAGCAACACCAGAAAAAACAGCACGAACAATGTATAAGTACGTTATAAATCTGCTTCGTGCTAAATTAAAAACTGATTGAGTCATCTCTACCCACCTCCGTTCTACCATGTGTTACATGTTATCATAGTAAATCCTTTCCATTTTGTCAATTGGTCATGACGTAGAAAAATAAAAAAGCAGCCCTCACCAATTAGTTGGTGAGAGCCATTTTCAGATATTTATATTCGCGTTGATTGTTTAAAAATACACTTGTTTTCATTCGTAGTGTCCTCTTTGCCGCGGGCAAGGCTTCAGTTAATATGGGGAAAATCGATCCGGTGGTTAACCTTCTATACCTTGCATCGCTGTAATTAAGGCAAGCTTGTACACATCTTCTACGTTACAGCCTCGCGAGAGATCATTAACCGGCTTATTCAAACCTTGTAAAATGGGGCCAATAGCTTCAAACTCCCCTAAACGTTGAGCAATTTTATATCCGATGTTTCCAGCTTCGAGACTTGGAAAAACAAATACGTTTGCTTCCCCTTTTAACGGAGAATCTGGTGCCTTTTTTGCTGCAACGGATGGAACGAAAGCTGCATCAAATTGAAACTCTCCATCTAAAACTAATTCTGGGGCTTTTTCATTGGCAATCTTCGTTGCTTCTACAACTTTTTCTGTTTCTGGACTAACTGCAGACCCTTTTGTTGAAAAGCTGAGCATCGCTACTTTCGGATCAATATCGAAAACTTTCGCTGTTTTGGCAGCTTCAATAGCTGTTTCCGCAAGATCGTTGCTATCTGGAGCAATGTTAATCGCACAATCACCGAAAATATAACGCTGATCACCTTTCACCATGACAAAAACGCCAGACGTTTTCTTTACGCCTTCTTTCGTCTTAATAATTTGCAAAGCTGGGCGGACTGTATCACCAGTAGAATGAGCCGCTCCGCTCACAAGACCTGCCGCTTTTCCAACGTGGACGAGCATCGTTCCAAAGTAATTCGGTGTTTTTAAAATCTTACGCGCGTCTTCTGCTGTCGCTTTTCCATTTCGACGTTCAACAAACGCTTCAACAAGCTCTTCAAAATCTGCGTAAGTGTCAGGGTCATAAATATCTACCCCTGCTACATCAAGTTGTAATTCATTTGCTTTTGCTTGAATGTCTGTTTCACTGCCAACAAGAATTGGGTTTAAAATCCCTTCTCGTTTCAGACGGACTGTCGCTTCCAATATTCGTTCATCTGTACCTTCTGGGAACACAATCGACGGATTGTTTTGTTTTACTTTATCAGCAATTGCTGTGAACATATCACTCACAAAAATTCCTCCTTTAGTTAATCAATACCCGTTACTATTGATAAGGATACTCCTTCTAAACGAAAAAATAAATCGAACAGACATGATATGAACAAAGTTTAAATTTTCTGAATGTACACTCTTTCACATACTGCCGAATCCCTTCTGCCACAAGCGCCCAAACAACATCATCAACTAACCATTATTTAGTAATATCCAATATCATCCAGGTGCCAGGCACCTGGATGATATTGGATATCGACGGATATTCACGGGTTCGGACATGTGTTTCATCAGAATTTTCGTACTTTTCATTGCAACGCTATGACGTATCCGATTATAATGAATGAATAATCAGTCATTTTTAGATTATTTTGACGTCACCACTTTCATTTATGCAATTAAAGGGGGAAAAGTCATGGGTTGTGAAGCGATATTTCAACAGGCAACAGTGAAGTCTTTAACGATGAAAAGCCGTATTATCATGGGATCTATGCATGTAGGATTAGAAGGTCTAGAGAATGGTGTAGAGAAGTTGACCGAATTTTATAAAGCGAGGGCGAGACACCACGTCGGCTTAATCGTTACAGGAGGTGCTGCAGTGAACCCTGAAGGAAGCGGCGGCACAGATTTTATGACGATATACGAAGAAGAAGATATTGAACGATGGAAACCGTTAACTTCAGGTGTTCATGATGAAGGCGGTGCAATTGCACTGCAGCTTTTTCATGCAGGAAGATATGCATATAAAGCTTTAACAGGATATGATCCTGTCGCACCTTCTCCGATTCAGTCGCCAATTAATCCTGATCAGCCAATTGAAATGACAGAAGAGGATATTCAACGAACGATTCAAGATTTTGCTGAAGGGGCTAGGCGAGCGAAAGAAGCTGGCTTCGATGCCGTCGAGATCATGGGATCAGAAGGATACTTAATTAATGAATTTACATCGCCAGTGACAAACAAAAGGACAGATCAATGGGGTGGTAGCTTTGAACGGAGAATTTCCTTCTCCCTTCTCATTACTGAAGCAGTACGTAAAGCTGTCGGAGAAAACTTTCCGATTTTATTCCGTATGTCAGGGTTAGATTTAATTGAAAACAGTACGACTGAAGAAGAAACGATTCAATGGGCACAAGCACTGGAAAAAGCAGGTGCTGATGTCTTAAATGTCGGAATCGGCTGGCATGAGTCAAGAGTACCTACTATTTCAATGAAAGTTCCAAGATTAAAGTTTGTCCCTGTTGCAGAAAACATTCGGAGAAATGTCTCAATACCAGTCATTGCAAGTAACCGGATCAATGATCCAAAAGATGCTGAAGCTGTTTTACAGAAAGGAACAGTTGATTTTGTTTCAATGGCACGCCCCTTTTTAGCGGATGAAAAGATCTTAACGAAAGCTTATGAGGAGCGATTTGAGGAGATTAATACGTGCATCGCCTGTAATCAAGCATGTTTAGACCATGTTTTTGAAGGGAAGCACGCCTCTTGTCTTGTAAATCCAGTTGCAGGAAGAGAAACGGAGCTGAAAATCGTCCCAACCTTTCATCCAAAAAATGTTCTTATCGTCGGCGCTGGCCCTGCCGGTTTAGAAGTTGCAAAAGTCGCTGCCGAGCGTGGTCACAATGTAACAATTATTGATGAAAAAAACGAAGTTGGCGGACAGTTAAATTATTCGAAGCGAATCCCTGGTAAACAGGAGTTTTATGAGACGTTGCGTTATTATGAAGTTCAACTTGAATTACTCGGTGTTACGGTCCTTTTAAATAAGAAAGTTGATGAACACGATCCAATCATTAAACAATCAGATGAAATCATTTTAGCGACAGGAATTGTCCCTCGAACTCCGGATATTGAAGGAATCAAATCTTCAAATGTTACCTCCTACAGGGACGTATTTGAAGGGAAAGCAGAACTAGGCAAGAAAGTCACCATCATTGGCGGGGGCGGAATTGCTTGCGACTTAGCTCTTTATTTACACAGTAAGGGAATTCACGATATCACACTTCTTCAAAGGAGCAAGTCGTTTGCTCGCGGCATTGGCAAAACGACGCGGTGGGCAACCATTATGGAAGTACGACAAAAAGGGATTCAAATGATTGGCGGTATTGATCGCTACAAACAAATTGACGGTTCAACGATTACTTATTTGAAGGACGGAAATGAACATCACCTTTCTGCTGATTCTATCGTACTTGCAGCTGGGCAGCTTGTAAATAACCGCTTAGCGGAAAAGCTCGAAGAAAAAGGTCATAATGTCCATATTATCGGTGGAGCAAAGCATGCTCTCGGTTTAGATGCCAAGCGGGCAATATACGATGGCACCATTATCGGCAGAGAAATTTAAAGGAGGCAAATGATGATGTTTAAAAATGAAACCGTTTTATATGAAGTAAACGATCAAGTTGCAACAATTAAGTTGAATCGCCCTAAAGTAAAAAATGCGGTTAATTTCCAAATGCATGAAGAACTATATGACGCGTTTCAAACTGCACAACACGATGAAAACGTCCGAGTAATCGTATTAACTGGAACAGAAGATTCTTTTTCCAGCGGTGCTGATATTAAAAGTTTTCCTTTAAATGAGATGGAAAACTTTGATCACGGTGAAGCATTAGAAAAAACATATAATAAATTAATTTTACTAATGGAAGAAATTGATAAACCGACAGTTGCCTATTTGAATGGAACCGCAGTAGGTGCAGGCTTAAGTCTAGCACTAGCTTGTGACTTTCGATTTGCAGATCGAAATGCAAAAATGGCCTTAAGCTTCATAAAAATTGGACTAACCCCCGATGCAGGAGCTTCCTATTTCCTGCCCCGGTTAGTCGGATTAGGGAAAGCGCTTGAACTGTCGCTAGGTGAGGCTATCAACGGTGAGGAGGCTCTTCGAATCGGTCTTATTCATCAATTAGGAGATCCTGCGGAATTTGTTGCAAAGCTCGTTCATGCCCCCTCCCCTGCTTATTCATCGATGAAGCAGAACATGAAAGCCGGCATGCACCTTTCCTTAAGGGAGACACTAGACCTCGAAGTCGAAGGACAAAGAGCTGCAGGAAAATCACCTTTTCACAAGCAGGCCATTAAAAACTTTATTCAAGGCAATAGAAAAAAATAAGTATCCGCCCGTAAAACGGGCGGTCAGGCTGTTGAGAATGTTTTCTCAACAGCCTTTTTTTAAAAGAAAAGTATGATATCTCACGATCTCATCCCTCCCGGCGGACGCTTTCCATGGGGCTTGTCTTCAACTAATTCTGACTCAGCGAAGCATCGTCAGAATGGATTTTCAGACTGCGCTGATCCCATTGGAGTCGCCGCCTTTCGTTCTTCAATCAACCTAGAACATCCATCGTTTCCTGTTTAGAAATGATGGTTATTTTTTCATCAGTTTTATCTGATTATTCAGGTAAATATAGTATAATATAGATAAAACGACTCGTGAGGTGATCGTGTGTTACGCCCCATTCGTGCAAAACAAGTTGAACTCGAAATGGGCTCTATCGATCAGTTAGTCCCAGACGACCACTTACTAAGAAAAATTGATGCCACAATTGATTTTTCCTTCATATATGACAAAGTAAAACCTTACTACAGTGAAGATAACGGTCGCCCACCAATTGATCCGGTTATGCTTTTTAAAATGCTGTTTATTGGATACCTTTACGGTATCCGATCTGAAAGACAGTTAGAAAAAGAAATTGAGACAAATATTGCTTATCGATGGTTTTTAGGATTAAGTCTAACTGATTCGGTTCCTCACCATTCCACCATAAGCTTCAATCGGCATAAACGGTTTAAAGAAACAGACATTTTTCAAGAGATATTTGATGAGACCGTTCTTCTGGCTATGAAGCATCGTATGGTTGGCGGGAGAGCTTTATTTACTGATTCTCCCCACCTTAAAGCCAATGCAAATAAGCGAAAATTCACTAAGAAGACGGTTCAAGTTGAAACACGCGAGTACATAGAAGATCTAAATAAAGCGGTTGAGGAGGATCGAAAAGCACATGGAAAAAAGCCCTTACCGGAAAGAGATAAAAGAAAAAGAGATTAAAGTCAGTACGACAGATAAAGAAAGCGGCTATATGTTCAGGGATGGAAAACCCGAAGGGTTCTTTTATTTAGACCATCGGACATAGGACCGTCAAGAGAAGATTTCGTGATCCTTGACGGTAGGAAAAGCAGAAAAAGTACCGTCTAGAGAAGATTTCGAGTCCCTTGGAGATAGGAAAAGCAGTCAAGCTGCTTCGACGCATTCCCTTCTTCGATTAATCTTGCAGAGGAAGAAGCACAGTATACCTTCCAACTATTCGTTACTTTTAAAGAGATCTCAAGCATACAACCCTTAAAGGTTTATTTTCACACAGGCAGAGCTTGTGATTTACAAAGAATATAATAAAGAAAGATGTGAGGAGTATCCTATTTTTTGTCATTACAGACCGAACTCCGCTCTCGTCTTTCTTCATTTTCACAATACCGTCACAACTTTTTTTAAGGGGCTGTCTATCATAGACATCCTGTTTGGTTTTTAAAAGCGCAAAAGGTATAATAGAGTTGTGAATACGTAATGTTCAAGTGACAGAAAAACAACTCGGCAAAGTAATGGTCAAAGGGTGGCAGCATTGACTCACCCTCTTTTCCTTTGTCATTTTGAGCATCTGTAAACAAAGGTTTTGATGATGATCTATATTTAGAATGGAGTGACTTTTAATGAGTGAAGCAGCAAAAACATTAGACGGCTGGTATTGCCTTCATGACTTCCGTACAGTCAATTGGTCAGAATGGAAAAAGCTTGATTCAGAAGAACGTGAGCAAATTATCGGTGAGTTTTTAGGCTTACTCGAAAAATGGAATGTAACAGAAAAAAATCGTGAAGGAAGCCACGCTCTCTATTCAATTTTAGGGCAAAAAGCAGATTTCATGATCATGTTACTTCGTCCAACTATGGACGAGCTAAATGAGCTTGAAAATGCATTTAATAAAACAAGGCTTGCAGAATATACGATCCCTGCTTATTCATATGTATCTGTCGTTGAATTAAGTAATTACCTTCCAGCAGATAAAGATCCAAATGAGGATCCAGAAATTCAAGCTAGATTGAAACCAACCCTTCCAAAATGGCAATATGTATGTTTCTACCCAATGGATAAACGCCGTGAAGGAAACGACAATTGGTACATGCTCTCAATGGACGAACGACGTGCGATGATGAGAAGTCACGGAATGATCGGGCGCCAATATGCCGGGAAAGTCCGTCAAATTATTACTGGTTCTGTCGGTTTTGATGATTGGGAATGGGGTGTCACCCTTTTTGCCCATGACGTCCTTCAGTTTAAAAAGCTTGTTTATGAAATGCGCTTTGATGAAGTGAGCGCACGTTACGGTGAATTCGGATCTTTCTTTGTCGGAACCATTCTTGAGCAAAATAAATTAAAAACATTTTTACACATTTAAAATCTGTTTATCGAGTACCTCAAAACATTTGAGGTGCTCTTTTTTCTTGTCCAATGACATACCTGCCCCTTTCAAACATACATATTAAAATAGCGGATACGAACCCCGTTGTACACCTAGGGAAAGAACATAAAGGAGGTGTTCGTTTGGCCGTCATTCAGACAAATTCAGAGGATGTTAAGTTATTAGCCCGTTTAATGCGTGCAGAAGCAGAAGGTGAAGGCGAACTAGGCATGCTGAAAGCAGGTAACACCATGGTGAATCGGGTAAGGGCAAGGTGTCTTGACTTTGAAGATATTAATGATGTCGAAAGAATGGTATTCCAATCACCTGGCGGGTTTGAAGCTGTTCAAAAAGGTTATTTCTATCAGAGAGCGAGAGAAAGGGAACAGAGACTTGCTAGGAAGCTCATTCAAGGAAACCGTTATGGTCCAGCAGAATTTTCACTTTGGTTTTTCCGCCCAGACGGTCCTTGTCCCGAGCAGTGGTGGGGACAATGGAACTCAGGACGTTATAAACTACATTGCTTTTACACACCTCTAGCAAGTGAATGTCCATCAGTATATGAAACCTTTTAACTTTTTCTTTATTTCATTTTAAAAAAGGAGTGGTCACATGTATCCAACAGGAGGGCAATTCTCTCCAAATGCCGGAGCATACGGGGGTTTTCAGCAACAAGCAGGCCAAGGCTATCCAGTACAGATGCCCGGAGGGGTCCAACCAACTAGACAAATGCAGCAAATACCTCAATTCGCTCAACAACCACCGCAGCAACAGTTATTAGATGTCCCTGGAATGCTCCCTATTGAGCAGTCTTATATCGAGAATATTCTTCGCTTGAACCGGGGCAAAGTCGGTACGTTTTATATGACTTTTGAACAAAATGAGAAATGGAATGCGAAAGTATTTAAAGGAGTTATTGAGGCGGCTGGACGCGACCATATCATTATTAGCGACCCACAAACTGGAAAAAGATATTTATTGTTAATGGTAAACTTAGATTATGTAACATTTGATGAACCATTAGAATACGAATATCCATTTAATGAAGCAGACCCAGCACAAGAATTAGCGACCTACCCACCAAGATAAAAAACATGAAATTAAAAGTCTCAACAAAAAATTTATAAAACGAAAAGGTAGCTTAGTTCATGAGAGGTCATCTAACTCTCTAACTAAGCTATTTTTGTTTGTTAAAGGTGACGTTTCATTGTAAAAATAGGGTTGTCTCAGGTACATCTAGTGTGGCAATAGGAAGTTGAGGCATTCCCCTCGGAAAAGTGCAGCATGAGTAGATGTCACATTTGTTCCTTAGGGTAAAAGCGTCCGGCGATAGTGATTTCGAATTCTATTTAATTTAATAAAAGAAAGGGTGTCCTCAAAATACTTTTTGGACAGCCCTCTTAAAATAACCTTATTTATTAAAGTGACAATGCTGCTACGAAAAGTAATACCCAGCCAATTAAAAAGGCTAATCCACCAATAGGTGTAATCGCTCCTAATACGCCAATTCCAGTCAGACTGAGGACGTATAAACTTCCAGAGAAAATTAAAATACCAATAAAAAACGCCCATCCTGCTCCATAAAGTGACCCGGAGGCTCCCATTTGCTGTATGAGAATTGCTACACTTACAATCGCTACTGAATGAATCATATGATATTGTACTGCAGTATTCCAAGTTTCTAAATGACCCGCTGCTTCCAGTCTCGGTTTAAGTGCATGTGCACCGAAAGCACCTAAAGCTACGAATAAAAAGGCACAAATGCTACCTATCATTAAAAATAGTTTCATATGGCGCAAACTCCTTTGTTCAATTAATCATCCTGAACAAAGAATATCATAACTTTTCATCATTGACCAACTAACTTAACGATTATGAACATACACCCTTAAAGCATTTTCCATTCTTTCTGCTTCCTCATTCGTTGTACTGTGAATGACAATGTGATCACCGTTCACTTCTAAATTTACATGCTTAAAGCCTTGTTGATGTAAAAAATCAGCGATCGCTTGAGCATTTTCCTTTTCTGCGTACATCGTATGATCACCAACGTAATGATGATTAACATATAATTCGTAACGATCATCATGTAATTTTGCATCTTGAGTTTCCTGACCTGCAAAACGGAAAAATATCGGAATACCTACATTCCCATTATTGAATATCACATGACCACTCCTTTCTTTTTTTCATTGTGTCCGATTATTTATTTTCCATGTATATTTCCAACAAGCCACTAAGTTATGTTAGATTTCATTGTTGATGACGAAAATCAACAAACTACCTCAATGCACCTTAAACCGACTAACTTTTTTTATTGAATACAACAATAGATGAAAAACCACACTAAATAAGTGTAACAGCCTTCTGCTTGTCACTACGTTTTTAAACTTACACGGTAGGAGATACTCGTTTCATAAAAAGTCGCCGTCCAAAAATCACGACTTCCGTGGTTTACTCATATCTTGGAAGGTTTGACGTTCATTTATGTAAAGAGAAAGAGAGGATACATAATAAGATGGAATGGTTGCCAGTACTACCTTTTATCGTTGTACTTATCCTTGCACTTACAACAAAACAAGTAATTCCAAGTTTATTCGCTGGTGTTGTTGTCGCTGCATATATAGACACTCCCAATTTAATTGGAGGGTTGGAATCATTATTGTATTACTTTACTTCTGCTTTTCATGATGGAAGTAACTTAAAAATTATTTGGTTCCTTTATTTATTTTCTGCTGTAGTCGGATTAATGAAAATTTCTGGCGGAATTAAAGGCTTCGTTAAGATTGCTTCTGAGAGGATTACTACAAGAAGAAGCGCTATTTTTCTTACGTGGATTTCAGCACTGGCAACTTTTAGCGCGCCAAGCTTTCGAATCGTAACGATCACGCCTGTGATGCGAGCATTGCTCAAAAAGCTTCCAATGTCCCGTCAAGAGCTCGGCTTCGTCATTGAAACGACAGCTACACCTGTGATCGTTTTAATACCATTAGCTACTGCTTTTGTCGGATACATGACTTCGGTTATCGAATTATCCATTCACCAAGCTGAAATAACGGGTGACAGCTACCGGTTATTTTTAACGAGTATTCCTTTCAATTTCTTTGCTTTTCTTATGATCTTATTAGGTGTTTATTATAGTATTTTTCATAAAACGCCCCACCCTCCTTTAAGTGAAAAAGAGGAAGAAAATGAACATAATGAAATCCCGGATGAAAAAACGTGGGAGGACTGTCATCCATGTGTAGCAAGAAATATTCCGGTGAAACCGTGGAATTTAATTTTTCCGATTATTAGTATCATCGGATTTACGTTTCTTTTTATGTACATATTAGGGGTCCGTGAAGGTGGTGAAGGGCTCGCTATTTGGATCGAAGCAAATGTGTTAGACGCGATGGTGCTCGCTCTATTATTAACATTAGTCGGACTCGCTCTCCTCCTTAAGTTTCAAGGTTTTACGATGAGCAAAATGATGAAATATATAATAGAAGGCGGCAATGATATGATGAGCGTCATTCTTCTACTTACAGTCATATGGGCGTTAGGAGAAGGAAGTGAATCATTAGGCTTTGCTCAAATAATTTCTGAAGCCTTTGCTTGGATTCCTCCAAGCTTTGTCGGAGTCATCGTCTTTGTTCTTGGCTGCGGACTTTCATATTTTATCGGTTCAGCATGGGGAACTTGGGGAATTTTAATGCCCATTGGTGTTTCGATTGCCGGTGCAAGCGGAGCGTCACTCCCTTTCGTTATCGGCGCTGTCTTTGCTAGTGGTACATTCGGGTCATTTGCTTCACCTTTAAGTGATGATACGAATACGACAGCTGGAATATTAAGTT
The DNA here is from genome assembly GCF_002335745.1 of Evansella halocellulosilytica. Lineage (GTDB taxonomy): Bacteria > Bacillota > Bacilli > Bacillales > Salisediminibacteriaceae > Bacillus_CA > Bacillus_CA halocellulosilytica. Next base: position 404,478 of record NZ_NIST01000001.1, read on the forward strand.
TAAATTCAGTTGAGTATGCAAAATTCAAGTGGAAACCTGCAATCATTGCAGCAAGTTTAGCATCAGGGTTGTATTTACTCTATCCATTCATTTTTTGACCATTCATTGTGAACATTGAACTACTAGTTGCAGACAAATATCGTGATTTCCTTTATAATCGATTTAATCCTTAAGGAGTGCAACATCTTCGGGGAAAAACCCTTCAAATTCACGTCTCATGGCTCTTTTTTCCCTTACAAAGGAAAGGAACGGTGCCTGCAATGAAAACTTCTTTAACAGTCCGCCCTTATACAATGGATGATTTTCATGACCTGTTAACCATTCAAAAGGAAGCTTTCCCCCCTCCTTTTCCAGAAGAGTTATGGTGGTCAAAAGAACAAATACACTCCCATGTTCACACCTTCCGAAACGGGGGATTGATTGCTGAAATTGGTGGTGAAGCAGCAGGATCCGCAACTTCTGTCATCATTGATTATGATGGCTCTGATCATACGTGGGAGCAAATTGCTGACAACGGCTACATTAAAAACAGTCACGATCCAAATGGAGATACTTTATACGGGATTGACGTTTGTGTCAGACCGAAATTTCGTAGTAAAAGAGTTGCAAAAGCGCTTTACGATGCGCGTAAACAATTTGTCATCACGAACAGCTTGAAACGCTTTATTGCTGGCTGTAGAATCCCAAATTTTCATGAATTTGCAGGAAAAATGACAGTTGATGAGTATGTAAAGAGCGTGAGTACTGGTAACATTCAAGACCTCGTTTTATCTTTTATATTAAAGCAAGGGTTGACAGTAAAACAAATCATGCCGAATTATTTAGACGATGAGGAATCACTCCATTACGGTATCATCGTAGAATGGAGAAACCCAAGCCATTGACAACAAAGCTTGGGTTTCTTGTATGATAACAACTTACAAAATTTCAGTTAAAAATCAAACAAACTGTCACTTTCAGGTTCATCGCCGTCATCATAAATACGTGACTTTCCACTTGGATGACGCTTCTCTAATGAAGAAGATTCATTCTTTCCCCTTACCTCTTCAACTGAGGCGTGTTGAACTTTGGGTGCCTCCTTCTGTCGTGAACCTTCTGTTGAAAGGAGCGGCTCACAATAAGACTTCATCGTTGCTGCATGTTCACGATAGGCCGGGGAGGAAGGCTGTTCATGAAGAACAGCTTTCAAACGCTTTAATTCTTCCTCCATTTTCTCTAAGACGATCTCTGCTGGGATGTTCACCGACCTTCTCTCCTTTCTGATACAATCTTATTTTTCCGTTAACGCCATAAATGTATCTAAATCTTCTTTAATTAAATCAATCGCTTGCTGCCAAAAATCTGGTTTTGTTAGGTCTACATCTAAATGTTTTGCCGCTAAATCTTCGACTTCCATACGCCCTGTGTCTCGCAGTAAAGAGACATAGCGTTCTTCAAAGTCTTCTCCACCTTCAGCAGCCTTTGCATAAATCCCCATACTAAATAAATAACCGAATGTATACGGGAAGTTATAGAATGGTACACCTGTAATGTGGAAATGAAGTTTAGATGCCCAGAAGTGAGGCGAGTAGTTCCCTAACGAATCACAATAAGCTTCTTTCTGTGCTTCAAGCATTATTTCATTTAACCGGTGTACACTGACAAGTCCTTTTTTACGCTCTTCATAAAAGCGTGTTTCAAATAGGAATCGGGCATGAATGTTCATAAAGAACGCAATGCTGCGATTTAATTTGTCATCGAGTAATTGGATTTTAGCTTCTTTTGATTCTGCCGTTTTCACTGTAGCATCAGCCACGATCATTTCTGCAAAAGTAGAAGCTGTCTCTGCAACATTCATCGCATATCTTTGCGCCATTTGCGGTAAATCATTCATGACATGCTGATGATAAGCGTGCCCTAATTCGTGGGCAAGTGTTGCCACATTTGAAGCTGAGCCATCATAAGTCATAAAGATTCGTGACTCTTCAGACACCGGAAAGCTCGTACAAAACCCACCAGGACGCTTTCCTGGACGGCTTTCTGCTTCAATCCAGCTTTTTTCAAATGCCATCTTTGCAAAATCAGCCATTTTCGGACTAAACGTATGGAATTGTTCTGTAATCATTTCTGCTGCTTTATCATAGCTTACTTCTTCTACATTATCAGATAACGGCGCACTAATATCAACCATGTCTAAACGTTCAAGTCCTAGCAATTCAGCCTTTCTCTTTAAATATTTCGTAAATGTAGGCTTATTTTTTGTAATCGTATCCCACATTACATTTAATGTTTCCTTTTTCATCCGATTGATTTGAAGCGGTTCTTTTAAGACATCGTCCCAGCCTCTCGCATCATATGTTTGCAGTCTAAAACCGGCTAAGTGATTCAATGTATTCGCAAACAGTTCAGACTCCTTTGCCCAAGCTTTTTCACTTTGTTCAAAAACATGTGTCCGGACAGCACGATTTTTATCACTCATCTTATTTTGAGCTTGTCCGACTGATAACGATTTTGTTTCTCCGTTTTCTTCGATATCAACTGTCATTCGGCCGACGATCGTATTGTAAAAGTCACCCCACGCATGATATCCGTCAACAGACAAAGTCTGAATCAGTTTTTCCTTATCTCCAGAAAGCTTTTCTTTCGCATTCTCTCGTCTTTCATTTAAATTATACGTTAATGGCTTCAATTCTTCTAACTGAACAAATTGTTTCCACTCGCTTTCAGAAAAAGCTAGCAACTGTTCATCAATCGACGTTAACACGGCAGAGTATAGTGAGGAAAGCTGTTTTATTCTGCCTGTAAGTAGTTTTGCTTTATCATCTTTAACATTTTGTGCAGTTAAACAACTGACAAAAGCTCCACCTTGACGGACTTTCTTGCCAACTTCCTGTGCAAATCCGATCATCTCTGCCCACGTCTGTACACTTACTTCATTCTTTTCTTTTAATTGATCTAAATCATGTTGAAATGTCACGAGATCCCTTTCAAGTTCGTTTAAAAAAAGGTCATATTCTTCTGAATGACTTCCGCCTGGAAAAATTGCATCCAAGTCCCAAACTTCACTATATTTTTTCCCCATATGTACTTCTCCTCCTCTTTTTTTACTTGTTCATTAATACTTTTCCGAGGTGACGAATTTTATCCGATTCGTAAATATGTACACCTCTGCTTTCCTCTTGTGCAACAGCTCTCATGACTGCTGCAACATCCTTCCCTTTTACTGGTTTGTACTTTTCGAGTGGTCCTGCTAATAAAAACGATACTGGGGCAGTAAAATAAGCCGCTGCTTGTTCGCCCAAACGGAATTCCTCTCTTTCACCAATTAATAAAGATGGGCGAAATATGTGTAATGACGGGAGGTTTAATATGACTAAAGCTTCTTCTAACTTTCCCTTTACACGATTATAGAAAAAACGAGATTCCCTGTCTGAACCTATTGCAGAAACGACAAGGAGCTTTTTTACTCCTGCTTTTTGTGATAACTCCGCTATTTTTGTTGGATATACATAATCAACCTTTATAAACTGTTTTTTCGTTTTTGCTTTTTTCATCGTTGTTCCTAAACAGATAAAAACATCATCTATACTTTCGAATAGATGGTCATATTGTTCGAGACTGTCATAATCAATGACATGTTCAATGACATGTTGATCATTGAATGATGTTTGTTTTCTCGACAAAATATGAACTTCACTGTAGTATCCGCCAGCGATAAGCTCTCGCACTAACTGCTTTCCTATTAATCCTGTAGCACCAGCTATTAAGGCTTTTTTCAACCTTCTGCCCTCCATCTTGATCATATTTTTAACACCATGCTTGTTGGAGCAATGTCGTGACAAAACGGATACGCTCCATGAACATGGTGTAAGGTGTGTTATAAACAATGTACCATGAAAGTTAGGAAAAATGAAAGAATCGTACTATATTTTGTCCGTTTTTTCTGAAAATACACACTTCAGTCAAACAGTTATTGCCATAAAGCTAAACAACAAAAAAGAGGCCGCTCACTTAAAGCGAGAAAGCCCCTCTACTCTCTTATTTTGACGTTTCATCGTTTAACAGGTAAGCGAATTTTAAAAGTCGTCCCTTCATTAAGTTTAGATGAAGCCGTAATTGATCCGCCCATTTCGTTAATGATTTTGTAACTTATCGTCAATCCTAACCCTGTTCCTGTTTCTTTCGTGGTAAAAAAAGGTGTTCCTAATTTATTTAACGTATGCTTATCCATGCCAACGCCTGTATCTTTAATTCTAATCTCTATTTGATCATCGTATGAGGTCTGAATCATTAAATAACCTCCACCTTTCATTGCTTCGATCGCATTTTGAATGAGATTTAGAAAAACTTGCTTTAATTTGTTTTCATCCAATACAACTTTTGGCAAATCTTTGCCAAAATGTTGTTGAACTTTTATCTTTCGATCGTTTAATTGTGTTTGATGAAGAGTTAGTAAATCTTGCAGCATGTCTTCAATATTTGTCTCCGCTAATTTTTCTACAGGTGATGGATTAGCTATATTTAGGAGATCCGTAATAATCTTATTTACACGGTCGATTTCATTCATGATTAATTGGTGATATTGATCTTCTTTGCTTTCATTTTTATCTATTAATTGAATGCAGCCTCGTATCGTCGTTAACGGATTCCTTATTTCATGAGCAAGACCTGCTGACATTTCTCCGACTACTTTCAATTTTTCAGAGCGAATTAGTTCTTTTTCCATCAGCCGCTTTTCCGTTAAGTCAGAAAGAATGACAAGCATTTCATCATGTTCTGACGGATTTTCCAGATTCGGTAACGTAGAAATACTAATAAAGAAGTATTTAGACTCATCACCGAGTTTACATTCGATTTCAAATGATTGCTTTACGGCTTCTCTCCCAAGTATATGAACGAGCCCTGCTTCTGCTACGACCTTATTAAATGCTTCTGAAACATGGTCAATTTCCTGTAATGTTTTCCCGACAATTTCACCTTGATCAACAGAAAACAGCTTTTCACACTTTCGATTGAACAGAGTGATTTTATTATCTTTACGATTAATTGCGAATACACCATTGTCGGTCGTCTGTAATATTAATGTAGACTTTTTATGGCTGTTTTCCCGTTCCTCAAGCTTTTCAGTCATTTGGTTGAATGTGTTATTTAATTGGTTAATTTCTTCATATGCATTTATAAATTCTCGCGGCTGCTTCTTCCCTAACGCGAAATCATTCGTCGTTTTGACAAGACGCTGTACTGGTCGAACGAGATAATTTGAGAGACGTACGACAGCCATTGTTGTAACGACTAATACGATACCAAACACGACAACATATTGCTGTAACAGCTTTGTCAGCGGTTCATACAATTCGTCTTTATTCACGGAAACGCCTATATACCAATCATGCTCAAAGCCAGGCATTTTCTCAATTTTAGAAAAAGAATGTACTTCATTTTCTGCTTCAATCGTTAATAAATACTGGTCCGTAGCCACTTCGATAATTTCCTGTTTTTCCAGCTCGTATTCTTCAAAGTAGTTATAGTTAAAGATTTGTTCTTGGTCCGGATGTGAAATAATTTGTCCTTCACCATTTACTAAAAAAGCATAACCGCTTGAATCAGAGCCTTGTTGCTTTTCATTATAATCTCTAATCGTTCTATACAATTCATCAATATCGAAAATCGGTGAAATGACTCCGATCACATCCTGATTATAATTGTAGACCGGAGCTGCAAGAACGAATAGTGTCTGGTGTAGAAACTGAGAATAATAAAGATCTGACATAAATACATTTCCTTCTAATGCAATCGGAAACCAAGGTCGATCGGCTATGTCGGACCCCATCGTACCAATGTCACTGTCTGCTATAACCGTCCCATCCGTATCGACAAATATTCCACCAGAGTAGATTGAGTGTACATCAAGAAACTGTTGAAACTGTTCACGTATTTCTAAAGAGGTACTGTCTTCATCAGTAAATATTGGATTTCTAGCAATATATCGTACATCATTCAATCGTTCCTGAATAAATGCCTTTACTTCTAAAGCCATTCTTTCACTATTCATCGATAATGAATGTTCTACACTTTCAGTTATATCATTTTTTTGAGCAAAGAAACCCATCGTTCCGATAATCAGCATTGGAATGAATGTGATTAGTAGAAAAAAGACGAGCAGCTTTGATCGCAACGTTTGAAACATCCTCTTACTCCTTTAAACAAAACTTAGCTTATTACGAATAATGATTCTGCTATTTATACAAAATTCTATTCTATTTGATCAATCTATTAACACTTTAACTATTATAGTACAAAAATGATGCCAATTGGTGATTTATTCGACACATTCTAACTAGAATCGACATGTATTCGGACAATGAATGCGTTACTAGCTAAAAAAAGGGGGATTGACAAGGGTTGATCAGACAACGAGTACGCTATTGCGATTTTTATTGCTGTCTTCATGCGCGGAGCAGAGCAAAGCGCATTCTCTATTGGCGGATAATAAGTTCTCTATTAGTAAAAAAAGAGGCAATTGGAGGTTGAATAAGACCTTAACTGTACCGCCAAGAGGCGCATTCTGGCTCCTTGGCGGTACATAAATTACTATTTGTACCGTCAAGACTAGCATGCGGATCGCTTGGCAGGAAAAACCCCCTGCCTGTTTGATACCTTTTTGGAGGACAACGAGTACGCTATTTGCTAAAAAAGAGGTAGTTTCAAAGGTTAATCGAACAACGAATGCGCCATTTGCTAATAATGATGAATAATGAACCGCTTTAACGTTAAATAGCGAATCCTATGTCCTAAAGTATTGTATAAACAACGTTTTTGTCACAAATAACGGAATACACGTCCCACTCCTGAATAATAACTCCAATAACAAACGAGGGTATCGCCAAAAGCATATACTTTTGCGATACCCTCATTTCTCTTTAAGGTTGTTAAACTACGACCACTACATGTTTAAATAGTATTTATACAGTGCCTGTGTTCCAGCGTTTTCTTCACCTTTTTCAGCAAGATGCTCGTACAATTGTTTTGCTTGGGTTAGGCCTGGCGTATTAAGACCCATTTCTTCTGCTGACTGAATCGCTATTTTCATATCTTTTATAAAGTGTTTGATATAAAATCCAGGCTCAAAATCGCCTTCGATCATTCGCGGTGCTAACTTACTTAAAGAAAAGCTTCCAGCCGCTCCTGACTCAATACTTTTTAAAACCTTAACTTGATCTAGACCTGCTTTTTCGGCATATACCATCGCTTCACAAACACCCATCATTGTACTCGCAATCGCAATTTGATTCGCCATCTTCGTAAATTGTCCAGCACCTGCTTCACCTTGATGTTGAATGTTCGTTCCCATTAACGAAAAGACTGGCAGCAACGATTGAAACACCTCTTCATCGCCACCAACCATAATCGCCAGCTTTGCTTCTCGAGCACCAATATCTCCACCTGAAACTGGCGCATCAAATGCATACATCTCTTTCTCCCTAGCAGCAGCAGCGATCTTTTTAGCGAGAGAGGGCGTCGATGTCGTCATATCGACGAGTAAAGTGCCCGGCTTTGCATGATGAATTAATCCATCTTCGCTTAAATATACTTGCTCTACATCAGCTGGATAACCAACGATTGTAATAATAATATCTGATTTTACAGCAAGCTCTTTAATCGTATTGCACCAGGTAGCCCCTTCATTGACTAGTTCGTCTGTTTTTGTCTTCGTCCGATTATAAACGTTTACGGAATAACCACCTTGTAAAAGATGGAGTGCCATACTTTTTCCCATTACACCAGTACCAATAAATCCAATCACTTTTTGTTCCATCATGCACAACCCCTTTACTCTTAATCTATCTGTTCATTCCTACTTATATTTACTTGGGTCAGAGCCAAAACGTTTATTTTCATTGCATCGTTGAAGTCTTTCAACATCTTCTTCACTTAACTTGAAATCAAAGATCTCTGCATTTTCCTTAATTCTCGATGGCGTAACGGATTTAGGGATCGTTACGACATGATTTTGTAAATCCCAGCGTAAAAGAATTTGTGCTTCTGTTTTACGATATTTCTTGCTTAGCTCCACTAATAGTGGAGTACCGAACATTCGGCCACGCATTAAAGGACTCCAAGCTTCAAGTTGGATGTTATGTTTCTTACAATAACGATGCAGTTCCTCTTGTGTCAGAAGCGGATGATATTCTACTTGATTTACGACTGGAACGACCTTCGCATCATCCAACAATTGCTCTAAGTGAGAAATGTTAAAATTACTGACTCCGATCGCCCGGACTTTCCCTTCCTCATAGAGATGCTCCATTGCTTTCCACGTTTCTTTAAACTTTCCGGTAACAGGCCAGTGAATTAAATATAAATCAATGACTTCGAATCCTAATTTTTCACGGCTTTTTTCAAACGCTCGCAACGTCTCTTCATATCCTTGGTCATCATTCCATACTTTTGTCGTGATAAACAGTTCGTCCCGAGGGACATTTTCCTCACAAATCGCTTCACCAACACCTTGTTCATTATTATAAAAGGCTGCTGTATCTATGCTTCGATAGCCGGCATCCAAGGCTGTTTTAACAGCATTTTTCACTTCTTCCCCATCTTCAACTTTATAAACTCCTAAGCCTAACCAAGGCATTTTGACTCCGTTATTGAGTGTAACCGTTGATGTAATACTGTCTGTCATTTCCTTCCCCCCTTTTCATTAGGAACATATTCAGGTAGCGACCAATCGAGTTCCTCTGAACCGATTTGTCTTAAATACTCGTTTGTTTTTGAAAAAGGTTTGCTGCCGAAAAAGCCGCGATTTGCAGAAAACGGGCTCGGATGGGGCGATTTAATGATAAAATGATGGTCATTTGTAATGAGCTCTTCTTTTTGCTGAGCAGGTTTTCCCCACAAGATAAAAACGACTGGCTTTTCCCGTGCGTTCAGCACTCTGATCACTTGATCTGTAAACTGCTCCCATCCTCTGCCTTTATGTGAATGTGCTAAACCAGCTTGAACGGTCAATACTGTATTGAGTAATAGAACGCCTTCTTCCGCCCATTTTTGTAAATATCCATGAGACGGAATCGGATGCCCTAAATCATGATTCATTTCTTTATAAATATTTTTCAGCGATGGTGGGATACGGACACCAGGCTTCACTGAGAAACTTAAGCCGTGCGCTTGACCAGGGCCGTGATAAGGGTCTTGCCCTAATATGACTGCTTTCGTATTTTCATAGGATGTCGTATGTAATGCGTGAAAGATATCATACATATTAGGATAAACTGTCTGCTCCTTATATTGTTTTTTCAAAAATTCCCTTAGTTCAAGATAGTAGTCTTTCTGAAATTCATTTTGCAGATGTTCAGCCCAATCATTTGATAAAGTTGTCATATGATCACCTTCTAATGTAAGAAATTATCTTTATAAGATGTTCAAAATGTAAGTGTGACCCTTTTAGTGTAACATGTTCGCTAAACAAGGAACTTATGACTTTTTCCCTGCTTCTTTCTTTAAATGTTTCATCCCTTCACGAATACTTAATTTAGATAGATCTTCACTTTTTATAAATGCTTCTACCGATGCAGGATTTGTTTTTGAATACTCTCGCAAAGCCCAGCCAATTGCTTTCTGGATAAAAAATTCTTTGTCATGACGGTTTAATCGGATAATCTGAAATAATCGGTCAGCATTCGTCATCTCTTTATACTTTAACTGATGCAATATTGCCGTTCGGCGCAACCACATGTTTTCACTCGTCTGCCAGCTTAAAATATATGTTTCTATTAATTCTCGTTCTCGTAAAAACAATGGGCCAACAATATTTGAAGCAAGTGTATCAACCGTATCCCACCATGACTTCGTCGTGATTAACTTCTCTAACAGACGAATGTGGTCACGATGAAGCTCTTTTCGTCGTCGATGCAAAATGTTTAGTGCGGCATACTGATACTCTCTTTCAGGTAGCTCCCATAACTGATTGATCACTTGTATAGGAAACGGTTCGACCTTCAATATATCTGTTTCGTTAAAAAATTGTTTTAATTGTCCTTTTAGTTGAGGTGACTTGATTCCTAAAAATTGAAAGTGATTTTTCATATATTTTTCCATCGGGATCGCTGTTTCACGATTCGCCTCATTTTCAAGCCGTTCTCTTAAATTTTTTACATACATGTGATTAGCTCCTATTCCCTTCCATTTTCCACTAAAAAGAAGGTATTTAAGTCTCATACCCTAAATTGACAATCTATAACGTTCGCACTATATTAAAGATAATATTTACTAGATCGTGTTTTACAAAAGGGGGAACAATCCAACAATGGCTAAATTATTAATTACTGATGATGCAGCTTTTATGCGAATGACATTGAAAAAAATTGTTACTGACGCCGGATATGAAGTCGTCGGTGAAGCCGAAAATGGTAAGGAAGCTGTCGCGCTTTTTGACGAACATCGTCCCGACCTCGTTACGATGGATATTACGATGCCTGAAATGAACGGCATTGAAGCATTAAAGCAAATTAAAGAACTTGATCCGAAAGCTAAAGTTGTGATGTGTTCAGCGATGGGTCAGCAAACGATGGTCGTTGATGCGATACAACAAGGTGCTGTTGACTTTATTGTGAAACCTTTTGATGAAGTGCGTATTAAAGAAGCACTAGAAAAAGCGTTAAGCAGATAATCTACGTTTACAGTCAGGGGATAAATTCCCCTGTCTGTTTTAATATCCAGCTACTGCCTCCACCCTTCTCTTTATGACATTCCTTACGTAAATAAAATTTCCTGCTCAATTTTTAAATCAAGATAAATTCGTCGTTCGATGTATTTTACTCGAATAAATCGTCACATTGTCTCCAAATTCGGGCTTTGACAAATAAGGAAAATAAGTTTAGAAAATGGCCGTCATAGTAGATTAATGCTCTTTTGTTGCGACGTTTTTAAATACTGATACAATATATATTAATACCGATTATTTCGATAGGATATATAAGAAAGTTGACATACTGTGTCGTCAACTTATCGTCGAATTACCGCCGTCTTTCTTGTAATGTGCCACGGTTTGTTCTTTTAGACGTTAATCGAGAATGAAAATAAATGTTCTTATTTTTAAGGAAGGTGGATGAGAAATGGATAAAGTATACGTGATACACGAAAATGAAGAATGGTGTGAACCGCTTTTTTCCGCGTTAAAAAATGAGGGTGTGCCATATGAAAACTGGCATTTGCGTGAGGGCAGTGTCCCTTTAGATTCCGTTCCTCCAAACGGCGTTTTTTATAACCGGATGAGCGCTTCTTCGCATTCTAGAGGGCACCGTTATGCCCCAGAGTTAACTCATGCTATGTTAACTTGGCTCGAGGCATATGGAAGAACCGTTTTAAACGGTCGAAATGCGTTAGGATTAGAATTAAGCAAGGTTGCACAGTATGAAGCGCTAAAAAAACATGGTATTACAGTACCTCAAACGACAGCAGTTGTCGGGGATCAACAGTTGATTCAAGCAGCAGAACATTTTCCTAAACCATTTATTACGAAGCATAACCGTGCTGGAAAAGGATTAGGAGTACACCAATTCCAATCCGTTGGAGCGTTAAAACAATTTATTGAATCTGGCCAGTTAGAACCTTCTGTTGACGGTGTTATGTTGCTTCAGGAGTATATTTCCTCTCCAGATCAGACGATTACGAGATGTGAATTTATTGGAGGAAAGTTCCTTTATGCAGTAAAAGTTGATACTTCAGAAGGATTTGAACTTTGCCCTGCAGAAGCTTGTACAGTTGGTGAACAATTTTGTCCGACAGACGGATCAGAAGCTTCTGCCACGAAACGCCCAAAATTTGAAATCATTAAAAACTTTTCGAGTCCACTAATTGAAAAATATGAACAGTTTTTAAAAGAGGAACAGATCTCCTTTGCTGGAATCGAGCATATTACAGACGCAAATGGAAATACGTACACGTATGACGTTAATACGAACACAAACTATAACCCCCAAGCTGAGGAAGCCGCTGGCATATTTGGGATGAATGAGGTCGCTCGCACATTAAAAAAAGCAGTTTTATCAAACAAATAATGAAATTCGTGAGCATAAGCATTCATACGATCATCTTTAGGTTTTTTATATGGTGGTAGAATAAATAATATACGATGGGAAGTCTTTAAATGGATTCATTTTTAAAAATGAAAGCCCCTATCAAGACATTCCCTTCTTTTTTTAGTATCATTTATGTAAGAAGTGGTTAAAGCACATGTTCAAAAGGGATGCCATAAACAACGCCACTACATCTGTAGCAGTGTTTTTCTCGACTTTTGGACATTCTCTTATAGTATCAGGAGGTCAAAACGATGAAACCGATTGATCCGCAAAAAGCTCAAGATATACTGACAGAGCTTACAGGAAAAAAACTTTATATTCACTTAGAAACAACAAATGGTGCTTATGCATCACATAAAGACCAATCATTCTTTTCTGCAGGTGCATTTATTCGGAATGTTCAGCTGACATTTGTGCAAGGGCAAATTAAAGGAGAGGGCCCTTACCGCATCGGCCTTGAAACTGAATTAGGCTGGTTATACGCTGAAGGGTTAACAGACTTGCACATTAATGAACATGGTCAAGTATTATTTGCCGGTCACGACGCCGAAGGTAAATTAGCAATAGCACTTGAATTAAGCGAAACACCTTTTAAGAAATAAGTGAGGAAGTGATATGATGGAACGACATGTACTCGTTGTTTTCCCCCACCCAGATGATGAAGCATTCGGGGTAGCTGGCACCATTCTTTCTCATACAACAGCAGGAACACCTGTCACCTACGCATGCTTAACTCTTGGAGAAATGGGAAGAAATATGGGCAGACCTCTCATCGCAAATCGAGAAACATTGCCTGAGATTCGCAAAGCTGAGCTTCAAGAAGCTTGTCGACTGCTCGGTATTAAAGACTTACGTATGTTTGGAATGCGTGACAAAACTGTCGAATTTACAGACCAAGAATTATTCATTCAACGATTGTATAAATTGATGGAAGAAACAAATCCATCGCTCGTGATCACCTTCTACCCAGGATATGCTGTTCACCCGGATCATGATGCAACCGGAGCAGCTGTGATTCAAGCTGTACAACGTTTTCCTAAAGATAGTAGACCGACTGTACATGCTCTCGCATTCTCAGAAGGCTGTGAGGACGTAATCGGGTCACCGGATATAGAAAACCATATTGCTGATCATGCCGACCAAAAGCTTAAAGTCATTGAAGCTCACGAATCACAGACGGCAGGTATTATCGATGTCATGAAAAAAAGATTTAAGGAAAATGACGAAACGATAAAGGAACGAATGACGACAGAACGTTTTTGGACATACCCTATTCATGATCATATAAAGGAATAAAACAACAATCAAACTGCCTCTACCAGGATTCATCTAATGGATCAGGGAGAGGCAGATTTTTTCTTCTTGGTCGCTAGTATACGATACGTTAACGACTGATAACCGCAGCGGTCTCGATAAGTACCTTGATTCTTTTAGTGGAGATAAAAACGATACCGTATAAAAAAAAGACAATTATGGGTAAAAGAAATGATTAAAGATTTTTTTAGTTTAAGGGAAGTTAGAGCGTAGTTTTCACCGGCCAACGATTCACTTCACTTTCAAACTTTGGCGGCTTTTCTGGAGATGTTAAATTCAGTTATTAGTGTTGCTTCACATCATCAAATTGATATGGAACAGACTCCTCCGTTCTCTTTTCAAGTTCATGTGAGAGTTTTTTCGATGAAATGATCGAAAAGGCAAATGGTCTATATTGGTTAGGAAATTTAGCGATTAATTCGACAGTACGGCCATCAAATTGATACCGAACAAGATTTTTCATTTCAATTACCGTCTTTACATTCGTAAATAACGGAACAAATAGCACATAATTTTTAGTTACAACTAAGTAACCTCGTTTTTCCAGACTATGTCTAACGGCATCAACGATGAGGATTGTGTCTTCTTTTACGATCGCCTTCACTTTATATTTTACAATTGCGGCAATCAATAAGTCGATTCCAAAGGACAATATAACAGCTGTCAGCAAACTGAGTAAACTGTAAATCACCCCCCACTGGCTAAGAAAAACCGTTCCAAATACCCCAAATAAAAGCCAACTGACAATGTAACGAAAATATTTATCGGTAAACGGTCCAGCAAGTCCGTTCATACATTTTCACCCCCTTTTTAAATATATAGTTTATTAATATACCACAAACTACAAAATTATTAAACTAATTTGTTCTATTCAACCTCTTGAAGGACATAGAATCCGTTATTTTCACAAAAGACGATTATTTTTATAGCGCTGGAGGACATCCAATCCGTTATATCGTGAAAAGGATGAGAAAAATCGTAACGAATCATTTGGTCAGCTACATTCAATATTTTAGCTTTTTAGGCATCCGGATATAAACAAAACTATCGTCCATAAGTTTCATCATTTCTGATGGTACAAAAAATGCCCGGTATCTCCAATACAAAGTATAGAAAAACACAATTGATTGTATCTATACCTATGGAGAGCCGAGCACTGCTTCCTAATAGAGGATGCTCAAAAATCCGAGTAAAATAGCTTTCGTATCTCTGCGTTGACTCGTTTCTCTGTTACGCACGTATGAACACCATACGCGCCGCTACTCAAAACTTTGTCGCATAGATCTACTTGATTCCTTTTGTTCTTCTTTTTGAACACGCACTAATATTTAAATCTTAACAAGTCGCCGTATATAATTTTGTCAGAGTAGTAAAGTTCTGATTCACCTTTTTCTTTAGCTGAAAGACAATGATCCATGGAAATCTCTTCACCTGTATGATTGTCATAACACGTTTCTGCCGTATAGATGATTTCATCTGTAATAACTGTACCATTCCTTAATACGGCAAAATCCTCTCTTTGATCATTGAGTAAGTCTGAGCCAAACATGAAAAATTCCTCTTCTTGAATTCCTAAAAGGTTCATTAACGTTGGCATGACATCAATTTGGCCTGATACCGAACTAATTGTTTCCCCTTCCATTCCAGGAATATGAATAATGAGCGGTACACGTTCAAGCTTAACTGATTCGAATTGGTCTAGGTCTTTATCTAAATAATCACCTAACTCATCATAATGACTCTCAGCAATACCATAATGATCACCATACATGACTAACATTGTATTTTCATAGATACCTTGTTCTTTTAATTTCTCAACGAGATCTTTCATCGCTTCATCCGTATAGCGAACTGTCGGAAAATACCGATTTACGATCTCGCTTTCCGAATCATAACGATCAATGAAGTGGTCCTCGGGATCTAGTTCATAAGGGAAATGATTCGTTAAAGTAAGAAAGGTACCGTAAAACGGCTTTCGTATTTCTTCTACATATTCCATTGATTGTTCAATCCAGTCGATATCCTTCAAGCCCCATCCAACTGTATTATCCTCATTAATGTCATAGTCATCAAATGAATAGTACCGATCGTAACCTAGATTTTCATACATGACATCGCGATTATAAAACGTCTCATCGTTTGCATGAAATGACGCAGTGTGATAGCCGATATCCCTTAACATTTCAGGAAGTGCAAAATATTTGTGATCTGCATGTGTATGAAATACTGCCCCTCGCCCTAACGGATAAAGGGAATTGTTTATTAAAAATTCTGCATCTGACGTCTTCCCTTGACCAGTTTGATAATAGAAATTGTCAAAATAAAAGCTTTCTTCAATGAGCCCGTTCATGAATGGCGTAATTTCTTGACCATTCACTTCCTCACCGATAACAAAGTTTTCAACCGATTCTAACGAAACAACGATCACATTCATTCCTTCAGCAGCCCCGAAATACTCACTGTTCGCATTGACTCTGCGTTGGTCCAAGTGTTCTTCGATATCGTCCCAGTCATCTTTTTCAGCAAATACCGTCTGAGTACTTGTAGACATATGAACAAATGCATCATATACATAAAAGTTATATAAACCAATCGATTGCACAAGATGATCACGGTTAAAAGAGTGAGCCCGAGTGTCAGATGTCCCTAATCGATCTGCTTGGGAAACGCCGACAATTGTTAAAGCAGTCACCGCAATAATCGCATACTTATGTTTTCCTTGTTTAAGTGGTGTTTGGCGAACGGACAAGTATTGAGGCTTTTTCATGATGAGAAAACCGATAATAAAAATATCGATGAAAAAGAACAGGTCATACCACTGAATCAATTCAATTATACTCGTGCTTAAGTCACCCATATTCGTACTCATCACTAGCATAGGCAACGTGATAACATCACTGAATTCCCTGTAATAGACCGCATTCGAGTATAAAACTACTGTCAATAACAGACTAATGACAAAATAATACTTACTTTGTATATTAGGCTTCATTAAAAGTCCGATACTAAAAACAACGAGCAGAAATGCAAGTGGATTTAACGCAAAAATTACACCTTCAAATACTTGATTTATATTTAAATTGAAAGTAAAAATAGAAACAATAAATGTCTTTAACCATATGACAGCGAGGCAAAAAAGCATCAGCTTATGGTCACGGACAAAGGCTTTCATAATAGCCATCCTTTCTTCACATTTCCCTTATACTAAAGGTTGTTCAAACATAATCCCTCTCTAGTTAAACGAGCAATAATAAGAAATTATTCCTATTCATTTTATGAAAGAAGACAACTCTCCTACAATAATTGTTTCATATTTACATTTTTTTATAGATTTCGCAGGCTTGTTCAACCGGAATGATGACTTACTCTCCTATACCCTGTTCACGATAAACATTAACCAAACCCTTCTATATAATAGAGACGATACACAAATGATGAAAGTTTCAAAATTCTCTGGAAGCTGATACAATGAAAGGGATGACTACATAAGATAAGGGAGAATAGACATGGGACAATTTGAACAAAAATTAGAAAAGTACGCTGAATTAGCGGTTAAAATCGGTGTCAATGTTCAAAAAGGACAGACGTTAGTCGTTTCTGCACCAATTTCCTCTGCTGATTTAGTAAGGAAGATTGCCAAGAAAGCATATGAGGCTGGAGCGAAAAATGTTCATATTGAGTGGAGTGATGACGAATTAACTCGAATGAAATTTGATATGGCTCCATTTGAAGCTTTCAAAGATTACCCACTTTGGAAAGCAAAAGGGTTTGAAGAGATGGCCGAAAACGGGGCTGCATTTATGACCGTAAAATCAACTGACCCAGACCTTTTGAAAGGTGTAGATCCTGAGCGAATTGCAACTGCAAACAAAACTGCTGGAAAAGCAATGGATACGTTCCGCAAGTATATTCAATCAGACAAGTTAAGTTGGCTTGTTGTTGCTGCTCCTTCAAAATCATGGGCAGCGAAAGTATTCCCAGATGCATCTGAAGAGGAGCAAGAAGCTAAATTATGGGAAGCAATGTTCGAAGCGGTTCGTGTAAACACTGCAGACCCTGTGGCTGCCTGGAAAGAGCATGACACGAATTTACAGACAAAAGCGCAATTTTTGAACGAAAAAAATTATCAGAAACTCCATTACCGCGCCCCTGGAACAGATTTAACGATTGAGCTGCCAGAAGGCCACATATGGAAAGGTGGTGGCGGTGCAAACGAAGCAGGTGTTCATTTTGTAGCGAATATGCCTACTGAAGAAGTGTTTACTGCACCGAAAAAACAAGGTGTCAATGGATATGTCACAAATACAAAACCACTTAATTACGGCGGAAATTTAATTGATAAGTTCACTTTAACATTTAAAGACGGCAAAGTTGTTGATTATAAAGCTGAAGTCGGTGCAGACACGCTCAAACATTTACTTGACACGGATGAAGGCGCGAAATTTTTAGGTGAAGTAGCACTCGTTCCACATAGTTCACCTATTTCACAGTCAGGTATTCTATTTTACAATACTCTTTATGACGAAAATGCATCGAATCACATTGCATTAGGTAGCGCGTACACATTCTGTGTCAAAGGCGGACCTAAAATGTCTAAGGAAGACCAAGAAAAAGTCGGCTTAAACCAAAGTATTACTCACGTCGACTTTATGATCGGCTCAGGAGAAATGGATATTGACGGGGTAAAAGCTGACGGTACGAGTGAACCTTTATTCCGTCAAGGAGAATGGGCAATCTAACCTCTTCATCATTTTTAATCAACCTCACATAAGGCATGACGAATAGCGCAGCTTCTGTTAATCTTTTAGCAGGAGCTGTTACTATTTTTTCTTTATTTGGAGGCGAAACATATGACGATGAAAAAAGCGATTACAATTGCCGGTTCCGATACGAGTGGTGGGGCCGGCATTCAGGCAGACTTAACAACATTTCATGAACTTGGTGTTTACGGAATGAATGCCTTGACGACTATTGTAACGATGGATCCAAAAAATAATTGGGCTCATCAAGTTTTCCCACAACCGATCGACGTTGTAGAGACACAGTTAGAAACGATTCTTGATGGTATCGGTGTCGATGCAGCCAAAACGGGGATGCTCGGTTCTAGTGAAATGATCGAAATGGCAGCTGAGAAATTAACGGAAAAGAATATAAAGAACGTTGTTGTTGACCCTGTTATGGTGTGTAAAGGTGCAGATGAACCTCTTCACCCAGAGCATACAATCAGCTATCGCCAATCACTTGTGCCAATTGCAACTGTTGTGACACCTAATTTATTCGAAGCTGGCCAGTTAAGCGGAGTTAAACCGATTGAAACGGTCGAGCAAATGAAAGAAGCTGCTGTAAAAATAAAAGAGCTAGGGGCAAAATACGTCTTGATTAAAGGCGGAAGTTCAATAGGCGGAACAGCAGTTGATGTTTTTTATGATGGAGAAACATTCGAACTTTTAGAATCTGAAAAAATCGAGACCGACTATACTCACGGTGCCGGCTGCACATACGCTGCAGCGATTTGTGCGGGGCTGGCAAATGGTCATGATGCTCATACAGCTGTCAAAGCTGCAAAATCCTTTATTACGAATGCTATTTGTGAATCGTTCCCATTAAACGAATACATTGGCCCTGTTAAACGATATGCAAACCGAAGCGTCAAATAATAAGTAGATGAAGGCTGTCCAAAGTGAACTTTGAGGGCAGCTCTTTTTATTTTCTTATTTAATAGAATTCAAAATCACTATTGCTGGAAGCTTTCACCAAATAGATAAGTGCGACATCTACTCAAACTGCATGCACTCCCAGCTTATTTTAGCTCAATTAAATACCGTTAGCCTTCTTTCACTTTCTCCCTCCTCTCTATTTCAACCTTTCAGTTAACATTCGACTACATAGTTATAATGACCTATTCATTACAAGAAAAATATCGTTTTCTGTCAAATCAGAATTTTCCAATAATTAAGTATCGGCGAGTATTATTTAGTAAAACGAAGAAAAGTGAATTTGTTCGCAGTACATAGATTATAACGAGCATTGAGAAAAAGAATGTCGTTGAATAGAATAAGGCAGACAACTTAGTACAAACAGAAAAAATATTGAGGGGGGGCAATTTTATTGAAGCTGGAACGTTACAAATCAATCTTTCTATTGATCTCACTTGTGATCATTCTTGCTGCGTGCAGCGATAATGACGAGGAGACGAGCAGCGTTATTGATGAATCAACTGGGGAGGATGTTGAACACGGTGAAATTGTACGAGACATTGTCATTAATAGTTCGACCCAAGAGGCAAACAGGCAAAACTATGAAGCTGCACTCATGATGCAAACTCAATGGGAAGAGCTAGGAATGAACGTCTCTGTCGAACCACTTGAATTCAATACACTTACAGGCCGTTTATATGGTGACTCACAAGAGTTCGATGTGTATACAATCGGCTGGTCTGGAAGAGTGGAACGAATCGATCCTGATATGTTCTTATACTCTATCTTCCACTCATCAAACACAGAACCGGGTGGGAATAACACAACTGGCTATAGTAACCCTGCTTATGATGAATTAGCAGATGCCCAACGAAAAGAGATGGATCCGGACGAACGCAGGGAAATCGTCTTTGAAGCCCAACAAATGCTTGCTGACGAAGCTCCATTAATTACACTTTATGCACGTGATCTTTATCATGCATATAATCATGAACGATTTACAAATATGAATGCGATGCCTGGTGAGGGAATTTTCAGTGAATGGATGCCAATGGATGCTGAGCCGTTAACCGATGATGCCACTTTACGTATCGCAAGTATTCATGACTTGGACACTTTAAACCCACTAGCTGCAAATAGTGTTTATGAATGGAGAAACCTTCGTCTTATTTATGATAAACTCATCCGCTTAACACCAGAAGGGGAACCTGAACCTTGGGCAGCTGAAAGCTGGGACATTGTGGATGACACAACAATTGACGTAACAGTACGAGACGGAATGAATTTCCATGATGGTGAACCTGTTACGGTTGAAGATGTTGCTTTCTCCTATGAATATATGATTGATTGGGAAGTTGGCTACTTTTTGGCATTTCTAAACCCAATCGATACAGTAGAAATTGTCGATGATAATACTGTCCGTTTCACATTAAATGAACCATATGCTCCATTTATAAACAACACATTAGCGCAAATCCCAATCTTGCCAAAACATATTTGGGAAACAATCGTTGAAGATGAAGGATTGAATCACCCCGAAGAATTTAATAATGATGAAGTGATTGGCAGCGGTCCATTTACATTTGAAGTTTGGAGACGTGGCGAAGAACTTCGAACAGCTAGATTCGATGATCATTTTTATGATGTCAATATTGACGGTTACATCGTTGATCTTTATTCACAAAATGAAGGAGTCATGACAGCACTTGAAACTGGCGATGTTGATACGAACGGAGAACAATTTATCCCAGCACATATTAATCAGGCAGAAAGCCTAGCACATTTGGAAATGATTGAAGTTCCTGATATCGGCTATCAATATGTTAGTTTCAACACCCGACTAGAGCCTTTCGATGACACAGCATTCCGTCAAGCGATTGCCCATACAATTGACTTCGATGAAATTCTCGATGTTCATTTAGAAGGGTTCGGACAACGAGGCGGATCTGGGCTTGTCATTAATGAAGCAAATGAATTTTGGCATAATCCCGATGTTGAACGTCCTGAATTTGACCCGGAGCGAGCAAGGGAAATACTTTCAGACGCTGGTTACACATGGGATGAAGATGGACGGTTAAGGATGCCAAACAATTAAATTTCTACGAGGAGAAAGTCGGCGCTCCGTCGACTTTCTCCATTTCAAGAACACTCAATTATGACCTCTTAAATAAAGGTGGTGGATCGTTACATCATGCTTAAATATATCGGTAAACGAACGATACAAATGGTCATTACTTTACTCATTGTTGCAACGTTAATTTTCCTTATGTTCCGTATCATGCCTGGAGATCCTTCTGCAGCAATGATTGATCCTTCCATCCCTCAAGAAGCTCGTGAACAAATGATGGAAAGGTACGGATTAAATGATGGATTGTGGACCCAGTATACCGTTTTTATGGCTGACTTATTACGCTTTGATTTTGGACAATCTTTTTATTACAACAGAGACACAATCGAAATTCTCGGAGATAAGCTGGCGTCTACTCTCATCTTAATGTTCGCTGCAATGATCTTCGCCTATGGAATCGGTGTGTTTGGCGGAGCTTGGATGGCATGGAGAAGAGGTACATGGGGAGAATCATTCGCTACAGTATTAGCTCTCGTATTCCGTTCTGCTCCAACATTTTGGCTCGGTATTATGGCCATTTATTTATTCTCAGTTATATTAGGCTGGTTTCCCCATTCAGGCATTCGAACATCTGGATACGAAGCAGATAATTGGATGCAGGTGTACTTTACGTGGGACTTTGTCTGGCATTTAATTTTACCGACGATCGTTGCCGGAGTATTTTTCTTAGCTACCCCGTTATTAATTATGCGCAATACAATGCTTGAAGTCATGGGTGAAGATTACATAGAAATGGCAAAAGCAAAAGGGGTTAAAGAAAGGAAAATTCTTTTTCGACATGCAGCAAGAAATGCTCTGCTTCCCGTCGTTACGGCTGGAGCCCTTTTTATCGGTTCTGCAATTGGCGGTCAAGTGTTAGTTGAGTATGTTTTCAGCTGGCCAGGCCTAGGACAGGAAATTGTTTTAGCGGCACAGCGACACGATTATCCATTAGCACAAGGTTCATTTATTATTATGGCTGCCCTCATTATGATTATGAATCTAGTAGCAGATATCGTCTATGCCTACCTTGATCCACGTATTTCTTATAAATAAATAGAAATGGGGTGAGCTTGTCTATGAGTAAATCAGCTGTACGAGCTAAAACAAATCCAGTACCGATTCAACCTAATCAAGACCCTAAACAAAACAAAAAGAAAAGTAATCATGTTTTTCGCATGTTTTTGAAAAATGTAAAAAGAGATAAATGGGCGTTAACTGGTTTGATCATCATCATTTTCTTCACTTTCGTAGCGATTTTTACAGATTTAATCGCTCCATATGATGTCTATGAAACGAACCGTGATGAATCTGGAGAAGTCGTCAGGCTACAGCCGCCTTCTACCGATCACTTATTCGGAACGACAAATACAGGAAGGGATGTATTTAGTCAAGTCGTCCAAGGAACTCGGACAGCAATGATTGTAGGTATATTAGCCGCAGTTCTTGTTACGTTTGTCGGTACAGCTATCGGGATTATTGCCGGTTATTTTGGAGGTTGGATCGATAACCTTCTCATGAGAATCGTCGATATCTTTTATGCGATTCCTTTTATCCCTTTTGTCATTGTCCTTGTCGCTCTATTGGAGCCAAGTATATGGAATATTATTTTAGCTGTCTCATTACTAACTTGGCGGACAGTTGCCCGTATTGTCCGTTCTCAAGTCCTTTCTGTAGCAAAACGTCCTTTTGTCAAAGCGGCTAAAGTTGCTGGAGCAGGTCACGGTCGGATTATGCTGCTCTATATTTTGCCAAATGTCGTCCCACTAGCTTTGTTAGAAATGGCGTTTATGGTCAATTGGGCGATTACCGCAGAAGCATCTGTTGCCTTTCTTGGATTTGGAGATCCTGGAATGACGAGCTGGGGACAGATTTTACACGATAACTTCTCAACTGGTAACTCTCGAACCGCTTGGTGGTGGGCTATCCCACCCGGCTTAGCTATCGTCTTACTTCTCGTTTCCATTTTCTTCGTCGCAAGAGCTCTGGAAGACATCGTGAATCCTAGGTTAAGGAGGAGATAATTGTGACAGCAGTATTGGAGGTTAACAATTTAAATATTGACTATGTGACAAAAGAAGGAACGCTCCAAGCCGTTCGTGATATCAATTTTAAACTTGAAGAAGGAGAACGCCTCGGTTTAGTCGGAGAAAGCGGTTGCGGGAAAACGACATTAGCAAAAGCATTGATGAGACTGCTTCCAGAAAACGGGGTCGTTTCAAATGGAGAAATTATCTTTAAAGGAAATGACCTTGTCCCAATGACAGATGAGCAAATCCGTCAGTTGCGCTGGAAGCACATTTCTATGATTTCACAAAGTGCTATGAATGCCTTAAATCCAGTATATACTGTTGGCGATCAAATTATTGAAGCGATTCAAACACATGATAAAGTTAGTAAAAAAGATGCGTATGCAAGGGCAGCCGACGTGTTTAATCTCGTAAACTTAGAAGAAAAGCGGCTAAAAGACTATCCACACCAAATGAGTGGCGGTATGAAACAACGGGCAATCATTGCCATGTCTCTCGTTCATGACCCTTCTCTTATTATTGCAGATGAACCGACAACCGCTTTAGATGTCGTTGTACAAGACAGAATTTTAAACCAAATTATTCAAGTTCAGAAAAAAATGAATAGCTCTATGGTGTTTATTACACACGATATATCAGTTGTATCAGAGACGTGTACGACTATTATTGTCATGTATGGTGGGAAAATGATGGAAAAAGCAAACAGACGCGATTTCTTTAAAAACCCTTATCACCCTTATTCGTTAGGTTTGCAAAATGCGTTTCCTAGTATTACTGATATGGGAGACGAATTGATTTCTATACCTGGCACGCCACCAAAGTTGATCAACCCTGAAGATGGTTGTCGATTTAAAGAACGCTGTCCATTCGCAACAAATAAATGCAACGAGACCCCAGAGCCTGTCGAAGTTGATAAAGATCATTTTGTTGCTTGCCATTATACAGATAAAGTGACGGAGTTTAGAGAAAAAGCCGCAAAATCTGCAACATGGGATCAACAACAAGAAAAACTGATCGAAACGTCTTAAGGAGGGATCGATTGTGCTAAATACAACAGTAAAAGAAATCGATCAAAACGCAGATAAATCTGTTTCAGAAAAACAACCATTCATTGAAATTAACCACCTGAAAAAGTATTACGATGTAGGAAGTGGATTTAAAGATTTATTTAAAAAAACGGAAACGAAAATAAAAGCAATTGATGATGTTTCTTTACAAATAAACGAAGGTGAAATACTTGGACTTGCCGGTGAAAGTGGCTCAGGAAAAACAACAACTGGAGAAGTACTCATCCGCCTGCAAGACCCGACTGCTGGTGAAATTTTTATCGATGGAAGAGATATCGCGAAGATTCGCGGCAAGAAAGAAAAGGAATTTCGTAAAGATGTACAAATGATATTTCAAGATCCCTACGAGACGTTAAACCCGCGTTTTACCATTTTTAGAACGATCGCTGAGCCATTAAAAATCCAAGGCCTGAAAGATCAGGAACAAATTATGAATCGTGTCATTAAAGCATTAGAAATTGCTGAACTCCGCCCAGCCCAAGATTATTTACAACGCTTCCCCCACGAACTTAGTGGCGGGCAACGGCAACGCGTTGCGATTGCCCGCGGCATCGTAAATGATCCGAAATTCATCGTAGCTGATGAGCCGGTATCTATGCTCGATGTCTCAATACGTGCAGGAATTTTAAATTTATTAAAAAGGCTACGTTCCGAAATGGGCTTAACGATGCTTTACGTGTCGCATGACCTTTCGACAATCAAATATTTATGCGACCGCATCGCAATTATGTATTTAGGGAAAATCGTTGAAATCGGATCTGTCAATGAAGTAATTAATAACCCTCAGCACCCTTACACGAAAACACTTCTCTCTGCTGTACCTGTGGCAGATCCTGATATCGTTCGTGAAAGGATGCAAGTAACTGACGAAGTACCAGATCAAATCCATTTACCCGAAGGGTGCCGCTTTACCCCAAGGTGTCCGTTTGCGACTGATGAATGCAAAACGTGTGACCATGAGTTACGAAAGCTTGGAGATGATCAATTTAGTGCCTGCATCTACAACGGCGATGAACTGTTTAACAAATAGCCATGATTCATTAAATGAGCTGCATATAGTGGTACTTTCGGTCTTGTTTCAAAAGCCACTTATTCCGTTACCACTTCCATAACGCTCAACTATAGAAGTTTCGCGGACATACGTTCCACTACTATGCAATTTTGGTGAACGATTCTCATGTTTTCACTAAATAACGAATCCGATGTCCGCCAAAAATCACAGCAGATTATTGGAGCACCTAGGCAGACCTATGCGGACACTGAGTTCGCTAAATGCCCGAAAAGAGGTAATTTTCGGAGATTGGAGGTCACAGGATCCGCTATTGAGTCAAAAAGTCAATGATTTCATATGTTTTGGAGTGAATAACGGAACAGGTGTCCTCGAAAGTTGCGAGAAAGGCGTTTTTTGTCAAATAAGAGATCAGATGTCCGCAAATAAAACCGATGACAACAACAAGAGTTTTGTTATACGAACGTAGTCTTGTTATAAAATCTCTTATATTTTTTTTCGAAAACTTGTTTCTATTTTTTCTGAATTTTTTATATAATAAGATAATCATAGAAAAAAGGGGGTATCTTATGCTCGAAAACATTATTGAAAGTGTAAATGATGTCGTCTGGGGTGTGCCCATGCTCATTTTAATTATGGGTACTGGAATCTATTTAACATTCAGACTTGCATTTTTACAATTTCGCACATTACCTTATGCATTAAAGTTAGCATTTAGCCCACGTTCCCAAGACAAAAAATCCAAAGGAGATATTACACATTTCCAAGCACTTACAACTGCACTGGCGGCAACTATCGGTACTGGTAACATTGCCGGGGTTGCAACTGCTGTTGTCCTAGGTGGACCCGGGGCCGTCTTCTGGATGTGGATTTCTGCTTTATTTGGAATGGCGACCAAATATGCAGAGGCTGTTCTAGCCGTTAAATACCGTGTGCAAAACAAAAACGGCGAATTTTCAGGCGGTCCAATGTATTACATTGAAAAAGGGCTAAAGTTAAAATGGTTAGCTGTTTTATTTGCTATTTTTGGAGCACTTGCTGCATTTGGAATTGGAAACGTCGTTCAATCAAATTCAGTGTCAGATGCATTAAGTGCCAGCTTTAATGTTCCATCTTGGGTAACCGGCCTCGTATTGATGGTTCTTGCAGGTCTTGTCATTCTTGGCGGTATTAAAGCAATCGGACGAGTAACAGCTTATTTTGTTCCTGTTATGGCATTATTTTATATTATTGCGGGACTCGTCATCATTGTCACGAATTGGGAACTTGTTCCTGCAGCTGTCTCGTTAATATTCACTGACGCCTTTACTGGTCAAGCTGCTGCCGGGGGTGCGATCGGAGCTGTTATCCGTTGGGGTGTCGCAAGAGGTGTATTTTCAAACGAAGCCGGTCTCGGTTCTGCACCTATTGCTGCTGCAGCAGCTAAAACTGACTACCCTGGTCGACAAGCACTCGTTTCAATGACACAAGTGTTTATTGACACGATTGTCGTTTGTTCAATCACAGGAATTGCGATCGTTATGGGTGACCTATATACAGGAGGCGCTTTACGGGGAGCTGACTTAACCTCTTCGACATTCGAATTTTTCCTTGGCGGAACAGGTGCGACGATCGTAGCAGTCGGTCTAACTTTCTTCGCGTTTTCGACCATTCTAGGATGGTCCTATTACGGAGAAAAATGTTTCGGTTACCTCTTCAAAGAAGAGTATGTAAAATATTATCGCTTTCTCTTCGTTATCTTAATTTTTGCCGGAGCAATTGGTAAAATCGATGTTGTATGGGGTTTTGCAGACATTATGAATGGTCTCATGGCAGTCCCTAACTTAATCGGACTTCTCGGTTTAGCAGGTGTCGTTGTTTCAGAGACCCACCGCTTCCTTAAAGTGGCGAGAGAAGAAAAGCTGCAGAAGAAAGATCCACATTCCGAAAATCAATGACCGATCGTTCCTAAGGCGCCACCTTGAACGGGTGGTGCCTTCATTTATTGGTAATTTATACATATTTAAAAGAATGTAGACAAAAACAAGGATTTATAATCATGAACGTCAAATACTATAGTTGATCATTTTATAGTTATGCATTAAAATTAAAATCATTGAATATTTATTAGGAGAGGTGACCATCTTGGAATCAAAACATCACGAACAGCAGTCTTCAGCAAGCATATGGAAGTTTATTATTCCGTCCTTATTAGGTATCGGATTATTTATGATGCCTATTCCAACAGAGGAAGGAATTACGATTCCGATTGCGCTTTTATCTGGAGGATTAGAAGACCTTCTAAGTGCCGCTCTACCAACAATTATGGCTTATATTATTTTATTGAGCGTCCTAGGAGTGATTATTCATAAAGGATTTCGCCCATCAGCATTAGAAGATAGTACGTTTTTTAAGAACTTATTCGATATTCATCCATTTTGGTTTATCGTACGAATCATTGCTGCTGTATTAGCTTTTATGACGCTTTATCAAATTGGTCCTGAGTGGGTACATGATGCGGATACGGGAGGACTTCTTCTCGGGAGCTTACTTCCTACGCTTTTTGCGGTCTTTTTATTTGCCGGACTTTTCTTGCCACTACTATTAAACTTCGGTTTACTAGAATTTTTCGGCTCTTTGTTAACGAAATTAATGCGTCCGTTATTTACGTTACCAGGCCGTTCATCGATTGATTCCTTGACATCATGGCTTGGCGACGGAACAATCGGTGTATTATTAACGAATAAACAATACGAAGAAGGCTACTATTCAAAGCGAGAAGCAGCGGTTATTGGTACGACATTTTCAGTCGTTTCGATTACGTTTTCACTCGTCGTCATAACCGAGGTCGGCCTTGACCATATGTTTGTTCCTTTTTATTTTACGGTCTTTATTTCAGGGTTAATCGCAGCCCTCATTATGCCCCGTATTCCACCGCTTTCTCGTAAGAAAAGTGAGTATGTGAGCGGCAACGAAGGAAAATTGGACGAGTCAATTCCTTCTGGCTACAACCCATTCAGTTGGGGTTTTAAAAAAGCTAGAGAACGTGCTGATAAAAATACGAGTTTCGTTGGCTTCTTTAAAGATGGATCTAAAAATGTCCTCGATATGCTTGTCGGAGTAGCACCAGTTGTAATGGCATTTGGTACGATTGCAGTCATTATTGCTGAATTTACACCGGTATTCACATGGCTCGGTACTCCTTTCGTGCCAATTTTAGAAGCTATGCGTGTTCCAGAAGCAAGTGCAGCCGCAGAAACGCTCGTTGTTGGCTTTGCTGATATGTTTCTACCAGCTATCTTCGCTAGTGGTATCGAAAGTGAGATGACGCGATTTATTATTGCCTGTGTATCAGTCACTCAGCTCATCTATTTATCTGAAGTCGGTGGAGTATTATTAGGTTCGAAGATTCCAATCAACTTCAAAGATCTTTTAATTATTTTTATTGAACGTACGTTAATTACATTGCCGATCATTACATTGATTGCACATATCATCTTTTAATAAAACTAATAAAGATATATGGCTTTTTGATAGAATGAGTTGTATGGGGTGCAGCGCTCGCAAATTCCGTTGTAGGTATTCTTGATTTCGTCAAAATATCTACTTGTGCTTTAGTTACCTTATGAATTGATAGAAAGGATCAGGCAACAATCTGCCTGATCCTTTTCATATATCTTATCCTTTTCTCGCGATAACCTCTACCTCAACTAATGCATCCTTTGGCAGCCGTGCTACTTCAACAGCGCTTCGTGCTGGATACGGCTCTTCAAATTGTTCAGCGTACAACTCGTTTACTCGTACAAAGTCATTCATATCTTTCATAAACACAGTCACTTTTATGACATCATTCATCGAACAGTTCGCCGCCTGCAATACAGCTTTTACATTGGCGAAAACTTGTTTCGTTTGTGCTTCCAGTCCTTCTTTCATTTCACCTGTTTCTGGATCTAAACCGATTTGCCCTGACGAGTAAACGATATCCCCCGAGATCACTGCTTGTGAATATGGACCGATTGCACTTGGTGCCTCATTCGTTTGTACAATTTTTTTCTCCATTATTTGTTTGCCTCCTTTATTTACTTTCCATGTAATAATTGAATTTGCCTTTGTTGCTCTGCTCGAATTCGTAACGCTTCGTGTGCTTGTCCTACTGATGTTTTTTGAAATGATACCGTGTGACCAGGTAATAATTGAGCAATTTTCCACAAATCAGCTGATATGACGTTTGCGATCTTTGGATAGCCGCCTGTCGTTTGCCTGTCAGCCATTAGCACAATTGGCTGGCCATTCCCTGGCACTTGTATTGAACCTTTTGCAACTGCATCAGTGACAATCTCGTGTTCTCCGATATGCGCTAACGAACTTCCTTCCAAACGATAACCCATTCGGTTTGAATTTGGGCTGACTTTATATGATGCAGAATAAAATGTATGAATTGCATCTTCTGTAAACATATGGGCTTGTGGCCCAGGAATAACTCGAACCAATTGATGGGACTTGTACGTTGGAATCATCGAGTGAGAGAGTCGGGCGCTATGAATCCTTCTTTTTTTATTATAAGAGAATTGACTTGAATTGCATATTAATGAGTCACCTGATTTTAATGTTCTGCCTTCATAACCTCCGAATTTTCCAGCAGTGTACGTCGAGCTGCTTCCCATCACTTTTTTTACAGAGAACCCTCCTGCAACTGTTAAATAAGCCCTTGCCCCTTCTGCAGGTTTTCCAAATCGTAAGGTCTGTCCTTCTCTCATAAACATTTTACACCACGTTCCGACAGGTTCATGATCAATCGTTGGATTAAGGTCCGCCCCTGTTATACAAATCATTAAGTCACTTTCAGCTTTTAAACTTGGACCAACCATCGTAATTTCAAGACCAGCAGCAGATTGCTTATTTCCTAACAAAAGATTGCCCATTTGAAGTGCATCTTCATCCATTGCTCCAGAAGGTGCCACGCCAAATTGTTGGTAATGATAACGCCCAATATCCTGAATCGTAGTATGTAATCCTGGCTCTATGACATGAAAGGCTTTCCTCATCGTCTCTCACCGATTGTTTCTAGTCTGATCTCTTCGTTCATAAAAAGCTGCCTAAGTTCTTTCACAAAGCTAAGTGCTTGCGCTCCATCTCCGTGTACACATAAAGTATCTGCTTGAATAGGGATCTCTGTTCCATCAACTGCCGTTACCGTATTCATTTTCGCCATTTGCAGTGCTTGTTCCTTTGCTTTTTTCGGGTCATGAATAACAGCATGTTCTTGATTTCTTGGAGTTAGTGTTCCATCCGCTTCATATGTACGGTCGGCAAATACTTCTTCCGCCACAGTCAGCCCTGCAGCTTTACCTGTCTTCACAAGCTCGCTGTTCGCTAAACCGTATAATATTAGAGATTCATCGGTGCTTTTAAGAGCATTTACAATTGCTTCAGCGATTATTGGATCTTTCGCTGCCATATTGTAAAGAGCTCCATGCGGCTTCACATGATGTAACTTCGTACCGTACAAATGTGTAAAGCCTTTTAATGCATTTATTTGATAAACGATCATATTATATACATCATCGGATGAAACCTCCATATAACGTCTGCCGAATCCCGCTAAGTCAGGAAGGCCTGGATGTGCACCGATGGCAACCCCTTTTTCAGCAGCTATTTTTACAGTTTTATGCATCACATTATAATCACCTGCATGAAATCCGCAAGCAACATTTGCAGACGTCACATAATGTAACACTTGTTCATCCTCACCCATTTTGTAGTGACCGAAGCTTTCTCCTAGGTCACAGTTTAAATCTATCGTTTTCCCCACTTTTTACCTCCCCCTCTCGTAATTTTAGGTTTGAACGTACCCGACTCAACATTTTGCTGGATATATTCGAATTCTTCCTTGTCAATTGGTTTAAATCGGATTTTATCACCTGCTTTAATCAAAAACGGCATATCATTTCTTAAATCAAATAACTTTACAGGGGTCTTTCCGATAATCTGCCATCCGCCAGGACTGTCTAGCGGATATACGCCTGTTTGCGCTCCAGCGATACCAACAGATCCTGCTGCAACGTACTTTCTTGGCTCACGTTTTCTCGGGGTCACTAGACTGGGTAGCATACCGCCTAAATATGGGAAGCCTGGCTGAAAGCCGATCATATATACATGATAGGAAGAATTAGAATGCCATTCAATGACTTTTTCTTCAGAACAACGATGGTACTCAGAAACATACCGTAAATCCGGCCCCGCTTCTTTTCCATAATACACTGGCAAGGTAATAACACAGTGATGTTGATGAGATTTTCCATCGTTTCTTTTCAACCGATTGATCAAATATTCTTTCACAATTTCATAGCGAATCAATAAAGGATTATAATAAATCGTTACACTTGTATATGCAGGAACGAGTTCAACAAACCCTTTGAACGGATGTTGTTGTATGGATGCTGCAAAAGAATGTACACGATCATTTACTTGCATTGAGACTTCTAATCCGAATTCAATACGAATACCATTATCTCCGAGTGGTGAAATTGATAATGCCTCTGTCATAGATTCTCACCCCCGACTTTATTTTCCCCTATTATAACAATGATCAATCAACTGTGCTTTTTTACAACCCACCAAGGGGGATCAGAGTCTTCTTTTGACATCTCTTTTTGGCGGTACTTTTTCTGCTTTTCATACCGCCAAGCTGCACAACTTCTCCTCTTGACGGTACTTTTTCTGCTTTTTATACCGTCAAGGGTCTCGAAATCTTCTCTTGACGGTACTTTTTCTGCTTTTCATACCGTCAAGGAACTCAGAATCTTCTCTTGACGGCACTTTTACCGATTTTCATACCGTCAAGGAACTCGGAATCTCCTCTTGACGGTACTTTTTCTGCTTTTTATACCGTCAAGGGTCTCGAAATCTTCTCTTGACGGTACTTTTTCTGCTTTTCATACCGTCAAGGAACTCAGAATCTTCTCTTGACGGCACTTTTACCGATTTTCATACCGCCAAGGGTCTCGAAACCTTCTCTTGACGGTACTTTTTCTGCTTTTCATACCGTCAAGGAACTCGGAATCTCCTCTTGACGGTACTTTTACCGATTTTCATACCGTCAAGCTGCACAACTTCTCCTCTTGACGGCACTTTTACCGATTTTCATACCGCCAAGGGTCTCGAAACCTTCTCTTGACGGTACTTTTTCTGCTTTTCATACCGTCAAGGAACTCGGAATCTCCTCTTGACTGTACTTTTTCTGCTTTTCATACCGTCAAGGAACTCGGAATCTTCTCTTGACGGTACTTTTTCTGCTTTTCATACCGTCAAGGAGCTCAGAATCTTCTCTTGACGGTACTTTTTTTGCTTTTTATACCGTCAAGGGTCTCGAAATCTTCTCTTGACGGTACTTTTTCTGCTTTTCATACCGTCAAGGAACTCAGAATCTTCTCTTGACGGCACTTTTACCGATTTTCATACCGCCAAGGGTCTCGAAACCTTCTCTTGACGGCACTTTTACCGATTTTCATACCGTCAAGGAACTCGGAATCTCCTCTTGACGGTACTTTTACCGATTTTCATACCGCCAAGGGTCTCAGAATCTCCTCTTGACGGTACTTTTACCGATTTTCATACCGCCAAGGGTCTCAGAATCTCCTCTTGACTGTACTTTTTCTGCTTTTCATACCGTCAAGGAACTCAGAATCTTCTCTTGACGGTACTTTTAATACTTTTCATACCGTCAAGGAACTCAGAATCTTCTTTTGACGGTACTATTACCAGCTTTCCTACCGTCAAGGAGCTCAGAATCTTCTTTTGGCGGTACTATTAACTAGTTTTCTTACAGAGGTTAATCCTCTATCCCATAGTAAGATGATTTCGCAGACTCGATCCGTTTAAAGTTGTTCGAAAGGACCTTTCGTATTGTCTTAACATTTTTAATTAGTTTACACCAGTCATATATTTGGTATGGGGTTATGCTTCTATTTGGAAATAGGGCATTAAATTCTTTGATGCTGCGTATGATACCTGTTTTATAATCTTCCCTACCTCCACAATCATTACAGATGAATGTTCTTTTTGTAAATGAAATATTCAAAGAATAACATAGTGGACATAGTATCCCTTTTTCAAGGTCATCATAGCAATATTCAGGTAAGCGATCGTAGGGTGTTTCCTTTAAATAAATAGATAATAATTGATCTGCTAACTTTTTGTGTGATTCATTTAAATTTGCTGGCCTCTTTTTAATTTTTTGGATAAAACGGTTAAGCTGTGTTGGAAAAATAATAGGAAGATTCTTTGAAGATTGATATAAATGAAATTCGGGGTTGACGAAGATAAGATAAGCTTCTATTGAAAAGTTGAAGCCAAGCTCTTGAAGTAACGCTCGAAATATGGATTCATTTCTTTTCAGTTGAAGTAAGGGATTCTTTATTTCTACATTTGATATTGAATACCAATCATCCTCTTTTATATAAAAGTCACCTTCATAGTTTTTCACTTCGAAAAGGGAAATTGAATTTGAGGATATTAATAAGGAGTCAATCTGAAATAACGTATTATGATGTTCGAGTAATAAATCATTTAGAATAAGTCTATCATTTGCAAGTGGTGATATCCATTCATCAAATTTCCGCTCCCCTCTGTAGCCCTTTTCAAGGTTTAAATAGTTCTTTCTCGCTTGTGGTTCTAAATTCATACGTACATTTAAAGACCTCAAATCCTTTAATTCTTGTGATTCATAACGACTTTTTATAATCAATAATACATCCCCCCTTTTTTACTTTCACTACATCATAGCTCTTCTGAAACGCAATGACAAGCTAAACTACTTCATTCAGAATAGGAAAAAGCCGGACACTTGGAATAAAGAGTTAAAATAACGTTGAAAAACAGGAGAACGTCTAGAGATCTAAATGTTTAGCAAAAATTGTCGGGGACCAGGTCCCTGACAATTTTGTGAACTTTTGAGATTCTTTTTTATTTAGTCTGTTACTTGAGATTCTCTCCACGTTATCCGCTCTCACAAATTTCATTAATCAATGGCCCGGAGTGCTTTCGCTTTAAAAAGGATGGTGAAACATACGAGTGTTAAACATATAGAACTTCCTAACATTATCATTTCTATTGAAATATTCATCGCAATGAAGAGCGAGGTCATTAAATATGAGATAGGTACTAATCCCATCGCTGCAAAAGTAGTCAAACTCATGACTCTCCCTAAATATTCCTTTTTCGTATAGTGCTGAATGACAGCAAATAGTGGAACATTTGCGGCACTTGAAGCCATTCCTATTAAGATCACGAACGTCAGACTCATCCAAAAATTCGAAGATACACTTAACCCTATGAAAAACAGGCCTAGAACAGCAATACCTAATATTGAGATAAATCCTCGCTTTTTTTGAACATTTAGTATCCCAATTAACATTGCACCAAGAACCATCCCTCCTGCAATTCCTCCACTTAAATAACTGTAAGTTAGTTCATTTCCATGAAGGACATTCATCGCAAATATCGGGAGACCGAGCATAATTGGCCCTGTAAAAAACAAGTTTAAGAAGACCGCAGATATCATTAATGTAACTAAAAATGAGTGACCTTTTACATATTGAAACCCCTCTTTCATCGAGTTAAAAACACTTCCTCCCTCGGTTTCTTGTACTTGAACCTCACGTTCTTCGTTTTCTTTTCTTTTTAACAGGACATCAATGAATCCAGCGATAAGTAATGTGAGCGCTGTTATTGCAAATATAAAGACATATCCTCCAAACGCTAGCATAGCTGCTGCTAAAACTGGTCCGGCAATTAATGAAATTTGTCTCGTCATATTGACGATCGAATTAGCTCGTGTCAGTTGTTCTTGTTTAACTGTTTCCGGAAGAACTGCACTACTTGCTGGCCAAAAGAATGCATCCAACACGCCAAATAGAAAAGACAATGCGACAAGTGGCCAAATAGACAAAATATCATATACGAGTAAACCAATGACACCAAATAAGAGTACTCCTTTCGTGACATCTGAAAGAAACATAATCCAAGCTTTACTTATCCTGTCGGCAATAACACCGCCAATTAGCATAAATACCAGTCTCGGAACAGATGAAGCAAAGAAAACGAGACCAAGCATCGCTTCCATATTCAAATAGTCAACAACATACCAATTCGTTGCAAGCATAAAAAAGGAAACACTAAAACTAGAAACAAGTAACGTTAAAAACAACAGAACAAAACGATATTCTTTAAATACTGACCTGACTTTCTGTTCAATTCGAACTTCCTGTTCACTTATTGCTGCTTTTTCAGCCATATCCTCTCACTCCACATATTTTTATAGTATATGACATTCGATATATATCGAATGTTCATCCAAAAGAATAGATGGCATTGCCATCATCCTTTTCACATTTATTCAATTAACATCTTTTCCAGCTGTTTTAATATACTTTGAACTTCACCGCGGTTCACTTCGTAATACACTTTATTCTCCTTACGAACGGCTTTCACTAAGTGCTGTGATACTAACGAACTAAGGTGGTGGGACATCGTAGAATTGGATACTCCCAACTCTTGAGCAAGCTCGTATCCGTATCGCGGCTTCTGTTTCAATGTGTTCAATATTTTATAACGCCTTTCATCAGTCATAACTCGCACAGCATCTAAAACCTCTTTATCCCCTCTACTCATGAAGAACGTTTCGATATGTCGAGTACCTAATATGACTGTTGTCAAAGCCGGCTCATTAAGTTGTGAAAACATCAATCCTGTGTCATGAAAATAGGAGGATAAAATATAAACATCACCATCGAACTCGTTTTCAACTCCATATTGAATGAGCAGGTCATTCAAATATCCACCTTGCCCACTTTTCACTCCACCCTCAAGTTCGTTTAAAAATTCTTTTTGTACATTTAACACCTTTTCTTCGAAGGGTTGAAAGTATTGATAATAAAATCTTTCGATCAATTGGATAAATCGTTTTTTCGTTCGTTCCCCATCAAAAATTAAGTAGCTTAACTTCCATCTTTCACTAAGAGGAAGATTTAATTTATCAAGAAATGGAATCACTTTCTCCGGATCATCATAACTGTCCAATTGTTCTGATGGGCTATAGCCTGCATGGGTGAAATGATAAAACAGTTCGTCAATCGGCATTTGATGCAACATACTAATAAAGGAATGAACATCTTTATAAACACCTTTTTCCACCGCTGGAGATAATAACGTAACACCTAAATAACTTTCACTATCAAAAAAAGTATGTAACTCTTCTTTTATCTCATCCGGCAGCTTCTCATTCATCTCTTTTACCCACACATCAATTTCAGGCAATATATGAGGACGATGCTCTTCATTTTCAACTATTTTATTGTGTGAGACGACTCTCAACATACTCGCTAACAGTTCAGCTACTGTTGATTGTTCAAAATACAAGTTATATTTCATGTAAACACCCCTACCTGTCCATTTCGAATGTCACTTTCGATGATAATAGTATTTTATACAAAAAGCACATTCGATGTCAATCGAATATCTAAAATATTTTCAGTATTTTTACAAATGGTCTTTTCTAACTAGTTTAGGTGGATTCTTCCATATTTATTGAAAAAATGAAGAGGCTGAAAGGAAATTTCTGAATTTTCTTCTAAAAATTCAATTTCTTAATAAAATATTTAGCAAGTCTATTTGTATAGAAAATTTGTTTTACAAAATTTATAATTTTCTGTTGATTTATTGCGCCCAGTATAGTAATTTACATTATAAACCGTTAGACTTTTCAGAATTTTAAAACCGCTGATGCAGCACGTAATTCACTATACAAATAAAAAATCTTGCCATATAGAGTTATTGTTACAGACTATGAAAATACACCTTAGTAAACGTTGATGATTCATCTTTTTAGACATTTTTGCCTATAACCGCTTTGTCTAAGAACATTGATGTATCTACTAATATGAGATCAAAGATAAATACATAAGCTTTCCCCTGACTTTGATCCTTTTCAACATGTACATATTTTATAAAAACACTGGAGTGATTAAGGATATGACGAAGCCAGTTTTAGATGTGCGCAATTTAAAAACACACTTTTTTACTGATCGGGGAGAGGTTCCAGCAGTTGATGATGTGAGTTTCGACATACATAGTGGAGAAGTACTAGGTATTGTTGGTGAATCCGGGTGTGGAAAAAGTGTTACCTCCTTGTCTGTTATGGGACTTGTTCCGAATCCACCAGGGAAAATTGTCGGTGGACAAATTCTCTTTCGGCAAAAAAATTCCACTGAAGATGAACAGGAAGAAGACCTCGTAAAAGTAAGTAAAAAAAGAATGAGGAAAATTCGCGGAAATCAAATCGCAATGATTTTCCAGGAACCAATGACTTCTTTAGACCCGCTCTATACAATCGGCTTCCAAATTATTGAAGCGTTAAAAAACCACTTCAAACTATCAAAAAAGGAAGCTCGCCAAAAAGCGATTGACATGCTCAAACTAGTTGGCATTCCACGTGCAGAGGAAATTGTTGATGAATATCCACACCAATTATCCGGAGGAATGCGCCAGCGAGTGATGATTGCCATTGCTATGTCATGTGACCCTGAAGTCTTAATTGCTGATGAACCTACGACAGCACTTGATGTGACAATCCAAGCACAAATTCTTGCATTAATGAAAAAGTTAAATAAAGAGCAAGGAACAGCTATTATGCTCATTACTCATGATCTTGGGGTTGTAGCTGAAATGTGTGACAGAGTTGTCGTCATGTATGCAGGAAAAGTTGTCGAAGAGGGCGACGTGCGTACAATTTTAAAAAACCCAAAACACCCTTATACAAAAGGTCTTATCCGGTCTTTACCTAAAATTAGTAAACGGGAAAAGCGACTGTATTCTATTCCAGGAAACGTCCCTAAACCAGGGGCGATTAAACAAGGATGCAGATTTGCTGCACGTTGTGAAGATGTTTTTGAACGTTGCCTTAATGAAAATCCAGAACTGCTAGACCTTTCTGAGGGGCATCAATGCCGCTGCTTCCTCTACGAAAAAGAGGAGGTTACTCATGTCTAAGCCATTATTAGAAGTAAAGAAACTAAAAAAATATTTTGATGTTACCGGAGGAGTATTATCACGAAAAATCGGTGAAGTAAAAGCCGTTGATGACGTTTCCTTTGATGTATATGAAAAAGAAGTACTTGGCATAGTCGGTGAATCCGGCTGTGGAAAGTCTACAACTGGAAAGACGCTTTTGCGCCTCATTGAACCTACTGAAGGTGAGGTCGTTTACGACGGAAAAGATATTACGAGTCTCTCAGATGAAGAGATGCGTAAAATGAGACGGGATATGCAAATTATTTTCCAAGATCCTTATGCATCTTTAAACCCTAGGCATAAAATTGAAAAAATCCTTGGTGAACCGTTAATCGTTCACGGGATCGGAAACGCAAAAGAACGTCTAAAGAAGGTACATGAAATATTAGAAGTTGTCGGATTATCGAAGGAACATGCTAAACGTTATCCTCACCAATTCAGCGGCGGCCAGCGGCAACGCATTGGTATTGCACGTGCTTTAATCGTAAATCCAAAGTTAATTATTTGTGATGAACCCGTTTCAGCACTTGATGTTTCCATCCAGTCACAAATATTAAACTTGATGGAAGACTTACAGGAACAATTTGGTTTAACCTATATTTTTATCGCACACGACCTTAGTGTTGTAAAACATATAAGCCACCGTATTGGTGTCATGTATTTGGGAAGAATGGTTGAATTATCGAACAATGAAGACCTTTATGAAAATCCGCTCCACCCATATACAAAGTCATTACTCTCTGCCATTCCAGATCCAGATCCGGATTATAAACGAGAGCAAATGATACTTGAGGGCGATGTACCGAGTCCATCAAACCCTCCTACAGGATGTGCATTCCATACACGCTGTCCGGAGGCAATGGATATTTGCAAAGCCGTACGCCCAGAGTTTCAAGAAATGAGAGATAAACACTTTGTAGCTTGTCATCTTTACGGTGATGAACCAACATCCTGACAGCTACAAGTTTCATTTAAAATGAAAATGAATAAAGGGGGAGAAAAAAATGAGGAAAAGTCTTTTGTTGCTGCTCTTATCACTCGTACTCATCTTCGTATTAGCAGCATGTGGCGGGGATAGTGACGAACCTGCTGATGCAGATGACACGAATGATGAGGTAACAGATGACGATGGAGCTAGTGAAGACGACGAAGCAGATGAAGGTGAAGACGCTGGTGGTGAAGCATCTGGTGACCAAACACTTATCTTTGCCCGTGGCGGGGATTCAGTCAGTCTTGACTATGCAAGTGTAACAGATGGGGAGTCTTCTCGCGTTACAAAACAGATTTTCGAAACGTTGCTAGAATTTGATGAAGATTCATTTGAAATTGGCCCTGGTCTTGCACATGACTGGGAAGTGGATGACGATGGGCTTCGATTCGTTTTTCATCTAAGAGAAGGAGTTACGTTCCATGATGGGACTGACTTTAATGCAGAAGCTGTAAAAACCAATTTTGAGCGCTGGGCAGACCCTGAACATGAGTACCATTTTGCTGATGAAGGTTATACGTACAGTGTGTACGGTACACAGTTTGGAGGATTTGCCGGTGATGATGGCCATGTCATCGAAGAGATTAATGTCCTCGGTGATCATGAAATCGAATTTGTATTAAACGAACCTTTAGGATCATTCTTACAAAATATGGGGATGAGCTACTTCGCTATTACTTCCCCTGCTGCATTTGAAGAATACGGAAGTGATATTAACGAAAACCCTGTCGGTACAGGTCCATTCAAATTCGTCAGCTGGGATCGAGATGACAGTATTGTTCTCGAGAAATACGAAGATTACTGGCAAGAAGGCTTGCCAAAGCTTGACAGTGTTATCTTCCAAGTAATCCCAGATAACTCCGCACGCTTAACAGCATTGCGTTCTGGTCAAATCGACATTATGGATGGGTTAAACCCGGATGATGTTGAGGCGATTAATGCCGAAGATGGGTTACAAGTATTCGAGCGTGCAACCAACAATATTGGTTATCTTGGATTTAACGTTGAAAAAGAACCTTTCGATGACCCATTAGTCCGTCAAGCTATGAATCATGCTATCGACAAAGAGTCACTGATCACATTACTATATGCAGGGTTAGCTGAGCCTGCGAAAAATGCTGTTCCACCAGGGTACCTAGGCTATAACGATGAGGTTGACCCTTATGATTATGACCCTGATAGAGCGACGGAGCTTCTTGAAGAAGCTGGTTATAGTGACGGTTTTGAATTTGATCTTTGGACAATGCCTGTAGCACGCCCTTATATGCCAGACCCAGAACGTGCTGCTGAAGTAATGCAAGCGAACTTTGAAGAAATCGGTCTAACAGCGAATATCGTCACTCATGAATGGGCGACATACCTTGAACTCACTGAACAAGGTGAACAGGATGTCTTTATGCTTGGTTGGTCAGGTGTAAACGGAGATCCCGATTACTTCCTTGCGAACTTGTTACACAGTGATGCAATCCCAGGTGGTAACCGGAAACGGTATTCAAATGATGATGTGGACAGTTTAATTGACGAAGCTAAAAGAAACGTCGATGAAGATGTGAGAGCTGACCTATATATGGAAGCTCAACAGCTGATCCATGAGGATGCTCCTCACATCCCTCTCGTTCACTCTATACCAGCACTTGCTGGAAATGAACGCGTTCATGACTATGTGCCACACCCATCAACGAGTGAAACATTACTCAACGTATATTTAACTGAATAATTAAGTGGAGTATTGGGGCGATATAACCGCCCCTTCTCCTCGTTATTTTGTGAATTTTTTGAACTAAAAAACTAACCGTAATCAAATGTACCCGTATTCAAACAAGAGGTGAAGGATATGATTTCATATACAATACGAAGATTGCTCTTGCTGATACCTGTACTTATTGGAATGTCCTTAATCACCTTTTCAATTGTACACCTCATTCCAGGTAACCCTGCTCAAACAATTTTAGGGGAACAAGCGACTCCCCAAGCAATTGCAGACCTGGAGGAGCGATTAGGATTAAACGAACCATACTTTGTTCAATACGGACAATATATGCTCGGACTTGTTCAAGGGGATTTAGGGACCTCTCTCAGGACAAATAATTCAATCTCTCAAGAAATGTGGCCATATTTAGCCGCAACGATAGAGTTAACAATATTCGCAATGATTTTTGCCGTCATTATTGGGGTGAATGCTGGAATTATTAGTGCCTGGAAGCAAAATTCTTGGTTTGATTATGTGAGTATGCTTATTGCACTCATCGGTGTCTCCATGCCCATTTTTTGGCTCGGACTTATGCAACAATGGTGGTTCGCACAAGAACTTGGCTGGCTACCTGCATTTGGGAGAGAAAATCCTCGCGATCCCGTAATCTCAATTACAAATTTAAATGTACTTGACTCATTATTAAATGGTCGTCTTGATCAAATGTGGACATCTTTTAAACATTTAATTCTACCAGGTATCGCACTAGGAACCATTCCGATGGCAATCATTGCACGTATGACACGTTCAAGTATGCTAGAAGTTTTACGTTCTGATTACATCCGGACAATCGAAGCAAAAGGTTCAAAAACTTTTTCTGTCATTTACCGACATGGTTTTAAAAATGCAGTTATCCCAGTGCTAACCGTCGTTGGACTTCAAACTGGAACCCTACTTGGCGGAGCGATATTAACAGAAACGATTTTTAGCTGGCCAGGAATAGGTCGTTATGTATTTGAAGCTATTGGAAATCGAGACTATCCTGTGATACAGTCTGGAATTTTAGTTATTGCTACGATGTTCGTCTTCATTAATTTAATTGTGGACCTTTTATACAGCTACATTGATCCTCGGATAAAATACTAAGAGGAAAGGAGGAGCAATGATATGGAAACAGTTCCAACAAAAAAACAACCAATGCCAGGTCCAGAGCACCAGAATTCAGAAAGCATTAGTGAAGAAGCTGTTTCACCTTGGAAAGAGGCATATTGGCAGCTAAGAAAAAATAAGTTAGCTATTATCGGCCTTATGATTATTCTATTTTTTATCATTATCGCTTTGGTTGCACCATACTTAACGAGTAATACATACTCAACAATCAATGCTGCAGACAGGCTTCATCCTCCATCCTCCCAATATTGGTTCGGTACGGATGATTTAGGTAGAGATATCTTTACGAGAATTGTTTATGGAGCCCGAATTTCTTTAATGGTTGGATTTTTTGCTGTCACAGGTGCTCTTATTTTCGGAACATTGTTAGGTGTTCTTGCAGGTTATTACAGACGTTGGGTTGATATGCTTATCTCTCGGATATTCGATATTATGCTAGCTTTTCCTAGTATTCTTTTAGCTATTGCTATTGTTGCGATTTTAGGGCCATCTTTACAAAATGCTCTCATCGCGATTGCAATTATTAATATCCCGATATTTGGCCGCCTCGTCCGGTCAAAGGTTATTTCCATCAGACAAGAAGAGTATATTTTGGCAGCTAAAGCCCAAGGAATGAAAAGTGGTCGTATTTTGTTCCATCACGTCCTACCAAACAGTTTAGGACCGATTATCGTTCAAGCTACACTCGGGTTTGGTACTGCAATATTAGAAGCTGCTGCACTTGGCTTTTTAGGATTAGGTGCACAAGCTCCTACCCCTGAGTGGGGACGGATGCTTTCAGATGCACGTCAGTATATCCAAAGTGCACCATGGACCGTCCTATTTCCAGGCCTTTCAATCATGCTCGTCGTGCTCGGCTTTAATATGATTGGTGATGGCTTACGTGATGCATTAGATCCAAAAATGAAAAACTAGGTTCATATGCTGAACCTAGTTTTTCAGGCTGTTGAGTAAGTCTCAACAGCCCCTTTTTTATATTGCCTTTATTTTATTTACAACTTTTTAGGCGGACGCCTTCCACTCTTCACTATTACATTAATATCTCGATTATAATCGTTCAATAATCGTTGCGTTTGCCATACCAAACCCTTCACAAATTGCTTGCAGTCCATATTTTCGACCTGTTCGCTCAAGGGCATGAACCAATGTCGCCATCACTCTCGTTCCACTTGCACCTAATGGGTGGCCTAATGCAATCGCCCCCCCGTGTACATTCAACCTTTCAATATCTGCTTTCATTTCTTTCTGCCAAACGAGCGGAACAGGT
Source organism: Evansella halocellulosilytica (assembly GCF_002335745.1). GTDB lineage: Bacteria > Bacillota > Bacilli > Bacillales > Salisediminibacteriaceae > Bacillus_CA > Bacillus_CA halocellulosilytica. The sequence continues at coordinate 447,922 of NZ_NIST01000001.1, forward strand.
GCAAAAGCTTCATTGATTTCATATAAATCCATATCTTCTATCGTAAGTCCTGCTTTTTTTAGTACTTTTTCAGTAGCCGGAATGGGACCTGTCAGCATCAAAGTCGGATCTGATCCAACGACACTCCTTGCAACGACACGGAATTTCGGCTTAAAGCCTAGCTCTTCTGCTTTTTTACGCTCCATTAACAGTAAGGCAGACGCTCCGTCACTAATTTGTGAAGCATTTCCCGCTGTAATGACTCCATCTTCTTTAAAAACCGTTTTTAATTCACTCAGCTTTTCGACTGAAGTGTCTTCACGTGGTCCTTCGTCATCATACATCCATTCCTTACGACCGTCTTCAAGCAACACTTCAACTGGCAATATTTCGTTTTTAAATGCTCCATTTTTCATTGCCTTAACCGCTTTCTGATGACTCTTCCATGAAAACTCATCTAGCTCTTGCCTTGTCATACCCCATTTTTCAGCAATCCGTTCTGCCGATAACCCTTGATTAATCATTTCATATTTTTCAGTAAGAAGTGGACTGTGCTTTGTGCCTTGCATCGCAGAAAACATCGGAACCCGTGTCATGCTTTCAACCCCTGCTGCTACAACGACGTCCATATCACCACTTTCAATGGCCTGTGAAGCAAAATGAACGGCCTGTTGGCTTGATCCACATTGCCGGTCAATTGTAACACCTGGTACGGTTTCCGGGTATCCTGCCATCAATGCGGCAGTGCGAGCAATATCTGCAGCTTGTTCCCCTGCTTGTGTTACACAGCCCGCAATGACATCTTCGATTAACGCTGAATCGACATCCGCCCTTTCAGCCAGCCCCCTTAACGTCGTTGCCAACAATTCGTCTGGACGAATTCCGCTTAATTTCCCTTTCCTTCTGCCAATTGGCGTTCGAACTGCTTCTATGATGACCGTTTCTTTCATGATTTCCCCCTCCTAAAACGAATACGTGTGTGTACTCTAAGTAATTATATTTTCCATCTAAAAAATCCTGCTATTTTTTAGGTAAAAAAACAGTGACTGTTTCATATCCTTTATTTCGTGAATGTAGACAGTGACATGTTATATGATTCATTTCGTAGGTTGACCGTTGAATAAATTATTTCCCATTTCAGGTTGCTTTTATTTGCCCTATCGAGATTGAATTCGAATGTGAGTATCCTTTCTCGCATGTCTCATTGGCCGATATTCCTCTAATTTTGATGTACAGTTAGGGCATCTCAATGCTCTCATCGGGATATCCGAAAAACAGTGAGGACATGTCTTTTGTTTTGTTGCTGCCATTGGAACTCTTCGAAGCTTATTCATTTGAATAATGACGACATATGCTGCAAATGCAATAATAACAAAATGTAAAACAGCCTCAATAAACATCCCATAATTAATCGTTGCCGCACCAGCTTCTTTTGCTTCAGCTAAGCTGCGGTATTGTCGGCCTGACAAGTTGATATATAAATTCGAAAAATTAACCTTTCCTAAAATAAGACCTAATGGCGGCATTAATACGTCCGATACAAATGAAGTAACAATATTCCCAAACGCTGCACCGATAATGACACCGATTCCCATATCGACGACATTTCCCCTTACTGCAAATTCCTTAAATCCTTGAAAAAAAGACATCGTTAACCTCCCGATTCAAGCTTGTCTAATTTACTTGTATGTGGAATGCCTCTATAAATATGACGAAGTTTTAAGTCTTTGAATAGAAAAGATTTCCTTTGAGAATAAATATGAAGTAGAACTGACTTTTTTAAAGTGGAAATTGAAGGAGGAACGATTATGACAGGAACATCTGATCCTTATGGAGGCTTACCTCAATACCCTGAATCCTATTGGTTACATTCAACAAATATCCCTTCCTTTGATAAGTTAGAAGATAACCTTGAAACAGAGGTTTTAATTGCAGGCGGCGGCATTACTGGGATTACAGCTGCTTATTTATTAGCAAAAGAAGGTGTTAAAGTAGCCTTAATTGAAGGAGATACTTTGTTCAACGGGACAACAGGTCATACGACTGCAAAAATTACTTCCCAGCATGACCTCATTTACGATGAACTTATCCACCATTTTGGCGAAGATTTTGCAAAAACATATTATGAAACAACGATGAATGCAAAGTCATTTATTAAAGAGACCATCGATCAGTATAGAATTGACTGCGGGTATGAAGAAAAAGACGCCATATTGTACGCAACGACAAACCGTTATAAAAGAAAGCTTGAAAAAGAATATGAAGCTTACAAAAAGCTCGGGATTCCTTCAGAGGAGATCGCCTCCCTTCCGTTCCCAGTGGAGATTACAAAGGCGATTGCAATGAAGGATCAAGCACAGTTTAACCCGTTGCAATATTTGAAAAAATTAGTAGAAGAGATTGTTGCAAATGGCGGAAAAATCTTTGAAGGAACGACTGCAGTCGAAATCATGGGTGAGTCAGAAACAGGTCAGCACGTAAGCGTTGAAACTCGTGATGGTCACTATATTACGTGTAATTTTGTTTTACAATGCACTCACTTCCCTTTCTATGACAGAGAAGGATGGTACTTCTCACGATTAAAGGCTGACCGTGCTTACGTGTTGGCAGCTAAAGGGAATGTCGATCATTTACCTGGCATGTACTTAAGCGTAGATCAACCGAAACGGTCGATCCGAACAGTTGAAATCGACGGAGAAACGCATTTGCTCTTAAGTGGAGAAAACCATAAAACAGGACAAGGCGCACCGACAATTGAGCATTATGAAGCGCTGCAAACGTTCGGGAAGGACATTTTTAAGGCAAATAATATTGCTTATCGCTGGTCTGCTCAAGATTTGACAACACTCGATAACATCCCGTATATCGGTCCTGTATCAAATAACCATACGAATATTTTTGTTGCAACTGGCTACCGGAAATGGGGGATGACAAACGGTACTGCAGCAGCCCATGTTTTAAAAGAATCAGTTCTGCAAAGAGATACACCAGCCATGGAGATCTATTCACCTGAACGTTTCCATGCAGATCCAAGTATTAAACAGTTTATTAAGGAAAACTGGAATGTCGCGAAAGAGATGACCAAAGGGAAGCTAAAACCGATTAAAATGAAAGTAGACGATGTCCAAAAAGGCGAAGGTGCTGTCGTTGACTTAAATGGAAACCGGGTAGGCTGCTATAGAGATGATGATGGCGAAGTGCACCTCGTAGATACGACATGTAAGCATATGGGCTGTGAAGTCGAATGGAATTCCGGAGACCGCACGTGGGATTGCCCGTGCCACGGATCACGGTATTCCTTTGACGGAGATGTCATCGAAGGTCCTGCAGAAGAACCGTTAAGAAAAGGAGAAGCATAATGAGTACTGAAGCTGTCCATTGAAAGGACAGCTTCTTTTATTTTGGGTACTTTTTGATAGAATCCTACAACGAACTTTTAGCTCGTACGTCTGACAGTAAACGTAAACTCTTCTCTATCCTCCAAAGTGAATGTTTATGATACAATACGAATATATATTAGTTTCTCGAGGAGGAAATCGGAATGAAAGACTTGATCATTGAAACAATTGAGCAGTTAAAAAATGACTTATATGACATTAGCCAATACATAGGTCATAACCCCGAACTTGGAAATGAAGAATATAAAGCATGTGCAAAATTGACTAGCATTCTAGAACAGCATCATTTTACGGTAAACACAAAAATCGTCAATGTGGAGACAGCATTTGAAGCAGTCTATGACAGCGGAAAACCAGGTCCCTGCATTGGTTTTATGTCTGAATATGATGCACTTCCTGAGCTCGGACATGCATGCGGTCATAATTTAATCGGCACAATGGGAGCAGCTGCAGGTATTGCCTTAAGTAAAGTCGTTCATCAAACAGGAGGAAAAGTATATGTTTACGGGACTCCTGCCGAGGAGACACGCGGAGCAAAAGTGACGATGTCTGAACAAGGAATTTTCGATCACTTGGATGTAGCAATGATGGCTCATCCTAGCGAAGGCTATCAGAAAAGCGGCAGTTCATTAGCGATGGATGCACTACAGTTTGCGTTTCACGGAAAAGCTGCCCATGCAGCTGCCTCTCCAGAAGACGGCATCAATGCACTTGATGCCGTCCTGCAAACGTTCCATTCGATCAATGCATTAAGACAGCACGTCACATCTGATATTCGCATTCACGGGATCATTCCTGAAGGCGGTAAAGCCGCGAACATCGTTCCAGATTACGCTGTAGCCCACTTTTATGTCCGAGCAGCTAAGCGAAGTACGTTAAACGAAGTCGTACAAAAAGTGAAAAACTGTGCGGAAGCAGCTGCATTAGCAACAGGAGCTCGACTAGAAATTTCAAACTATGAATATTCCTATGATGATATGGTAACGAATGAAGCGTTATCTTCACGTTTTACGGAAAACTTAACAGAGGTTGGTATTCCTTTAGAAGATATCCTACCTCCTAGCGGCGGCGGTTCACTAGATATGGGAAATGTCAGTCAACGCGTCCCTTCGATTCATCCGTATATTCAAATTAGTGATCACCCAATTGTCGCGCATACTCATGAGTTTCGAGAAGCTGCGCTAAGTAAAAGAGGATTTGACGGTATGGTTGTTGGAGTAAAATCACTCGCATTAACTGGTTACGATGTGCTGACAAATGATTCATTGATGCATAAGATTAAAGAAGAATTCCAAAAAAAATAAACAGTTCGCTTAAAATTGTTCGTTTCATGATAGTTTGTATGTTTATACACTTCTATTAAAGTTCATACGTTTTGATGTTGTCTTTAAAGACTGAAACAAAACAAAGAATGGCCCTCACTTGGTGAGAGCCATTTCTTGTGTTTAAACACCGCACAAATTATTGCAGATCGTCATTTTACGGCTTCACTTGATCGCTTCGGTAGTGTCATTTTTTGAAACGCTAGATCAGGATTGGACTCACCAGCTTCGCGCAAAAATTGGTCATAGTCACCTTGATAAACGATACTGCCTTCATGAAGTAAAATGAGATGTGCATCGTAAAACTGCAATTCATGCAATGTATGTGTCGACATAACAACTGTTTTATCTTTCTTAACTGCGATCGCTTGCAGTCTTTGCATAATTTGAATTCTTGCATCAGGGTCAACACCTGAAGTAGGCTCATCAAACAAATAAAGCTTCCGATCCATACAACTCATTGAAAATGTTAATAACCAACGACGCTCTCCAACAGACATTTGTCCAATCGGTCTAAACCAAAGCTCCTCCATTTTCGTCTGTTCATCATTCGTCATACCTTCTCTTATGACCGGACCGTTTAGTTTTTCTTTCATCTGATGATCACTATGTAACAGCAATCTTACATAATCCTTTCCTTTTAATGCATTGGAAAAATAAAGTCCTTGATTTCCATATACAATTTCCTTACTCGATGGCAGCTTTTGAATCGATCCCTTTTGCGGAACGATTAATCCTGTGATAACGTCAAACAGTGTCGTTTTACCGGCACCATTTTTGCCTAAAATAACATTTAACTTATCTTGTTTCATCGTAATAGTCACTTTGTTTAATATTTTTTTATTTGTTTTTGGATAATGATACGACACATTTTCGATGATCATGAATGCCACCTCACGTTCTTAACACTGTTGAGACGATACGAGTCCGTTGAATAAATAATACTCCGGCAGCGACATACAAAATGCCAATTGCAAACAAAGTATATGCTGGAATCGTTGCTTCATTTTGCGGATATGAAAACAGTTCTAACAAAAATAACCCAGATTGATATGAGTAAAACGCTGGATTCACGATCGTAAAAGGAATTGCATATTGATCAGGGACAAAATTGTTAAACGTTAAAAATATAACGAAAAAGATACTTATACTTATAATTGCACTGATTGATTCCTGTTTAATTTTCAACATTAGCAGCCACATTAATGCGAATGTTGCAGGTATAAGTGTTATCATTACAAACAAGACCGGGATGAAGAGAATTGACACATGGAATTGACCAAATAGTAAACTCGTAACGAACGTTAGAATACTAGCATTTATGACTAGAAAGAGTAAGTTCGCTAACATTTGTCCAAGAATTATCGGCCATTTTGCGCCAGCAATAAACTTGAACATTTTAAAAAATCCTGATTCACGATGTAAGATTAAATTAGCAATCGTTTGCATGGACATAATAAATACTTGAATACTTAAAAAGATCATTAAAACTGACATGAACTCCTCTTGGCTAGGATTGTTATGAAGCCAGCTGGCACTAATAAAAAGCATATATACAAGCGGAAATCCGAGAATAAAAACGATATTCATCTTAGATGTCACAGCGACTTTCAAAAATAAAATAAAAAATTCATGCATTTGCCTTACTGCCATCGTTCATGCCCCTTACTTACTATTTTTACCATCACCTATTATATCGAATTTTCAGAAAATGTACAGTATTAATTAAAATAAACGTTCCATTTGCTGTTTGAGGGTTTTGTATGAGGTTTGATAAAATGAAACGAGACTTTATTTAAAGAAAAGGTGTTTACATTGAAATCATACATCGTTATTGGATCTGGAATTCTTGGTGCTTCTACTGCCTATCACCTTGCAACATCCGGGGCACAAGTTACGTTAATTGATCGAAAGGATCGTGGACAAGCAACTGAAGCTGCAGCTGGAATCGTTTGCCCATGGCTGACGCAGCGGCGCAATAAAGCGTGGTATTTCCTCGCGAAAAACGGAGCTAAATATTATCCTGATTTAATTAGACGATTAGAACAAGACGGGGAAACAGAAACTGGATATTCCCGTGTTGGTGCAATTAGCCTCCACCACGATCATTCAAAGTTGGAAAAAATGGTTGAAAGAGCGAAAAAACGCCGTGAAGATGCACCAGAAATAGGTGACATCACTTTACTAAGCCATACAGAAACACGGAGCATGTTTCCCCCATTATCGGATGAGTACGCTGCTGTGCACGTAAGCGGCGGTGCCCGAGTAAATGGCCAAGCATTACGTGATGCACTGATCCGTGCAGCCGAAAAACATGGTGCTGTTATCCATAACGGCGATGCTAAGCTAATCCGTGAAGAAAACGAAGTGACCGGAGTCGAGGTTAATGGGAATCTGATCGAAGCGGATCAAGTGATCGTAACCGCGGGAGCTTGGGCAAAGGAATTGTTCGAACCATTCGATATCGAACTAATGGTTCGTCCTCAAAAAGCGCAAATTGTTCATTTAGACATGCCAAACGTCGACACAGCTAATTGGCCTGTCGTCATGCCACCGAATAACCAGTACCTCCTTTCATTTGGAGGCGGTAAAGTTGTGATTGGGGCAACACATGAAGACGATGTCGGATACGACATGCGACCAACTGTTGGAGGAATCCACGACATTTTACATAAAGCTTTGACGATCGCACCCGGGCTTTCAAAATGTACGGTTGTTGAAACAAAAGTTGGCTTTCGTCCTTTCACACCTGGCTTCCTCCCTGTCATTGGTTCGTTACCAAGTTTCAACAACATGTTATTTGCGAACGGACTTGGTGCTTCTGGATTAACAGTCGGCCCTTACCTTGGAAGTGAACTCGCAAATCTTGCTCTCGGTGAACCACTTGAAATTGACATGAACGATTATGACGTTCGTGAAGCGATAAAACTCATGTAAAAAAAGAAAAGTATGATATCTCACGATCTCAGCCCTCCCGGGGGACGCTTTCCATGGGGCTTGTCTTCAACTAATTCTGACTCAGCGAAGCATCGTCAGAATGGATTTTCAGACTGCACTGATCCCATTGGAGTCGCCGCCTTTCGTTCTTCAATCAACCTAGAACATCCATCGTTTCCTATTTAGAAATGATGGTTATTTTTTCAACAGTTTTATCTGATTATTCAGGTAAATATAGTATCATATAGATAAAACCACTCGTGAGGTGATCGTGTGTTACGCCCCATTCGTGCAAAACAAGTTGAACTCGAAATGGTCTCTATCGATCAGTTAGTCCCAGGACGACCACTTACTAAGAAAAATTGATGCCACAATTGATTTTTCCTTCATATATGACAAAGTAAAACCTTACTACAGTGAAGA
>NZ_NIST01000001.1:456760-719596 GCF_002335745.1 Evansella halocellulosilytica
AAGTTCTCACAAGGCATGTATGGGAAGACAGTAAGGAAAAAGTGAGAGAGCATAGACTTTCCGCAACAGGGAAATTCCTCTATAAAAAAAGAAAAGAAACCATTGAGCGAAGCTTCGCGGATGCCAAACAGCTCCACGGGCTTCGCTACTGCCGGTTACGCAGCTTAAAGGGCGCATCAGAACAAGCGTTGATGACAGCGGCAGCACAGAACATAAAAAAGATCGCAAACCACCTCTCAGCGAGCTAAGAGGTGGTTTCGGCCATTCTTCACCATAGGGTGAGCAAATTCTTCTGACGAAAATAATAAAGAGAAACCCGCACTTCTCAAAAAGTGTGGGTTTCTCGACAATCTGAGCTTTCATTCGTGTGAATGAAAGCTTTTATTGTGCGGACACTGATTCCGTTATGTTGAATAAAGCACCTATTTTTCGCATGTTTACGGACATGGTGGACCTATGTCCGTTTACTTTAAACGTTAGCACTACTACAGTTTAAATGAGCTTTTTAATTCAACGATCCGATTAAATACGAGCTGATCATCCTTCGTTTCTTTCGGATCTACGTTAAAGTAACCGTGTCGGAAAAATTGAAATTTATTTTCAGGCTTAGCATCAGACATATTCGGTTCAACGTATCCCTTTGTGATTTCTAATGAATCCGGATTTACCTGATCGAGAAAATCATTACCATTTTCATCTAAAATAAGTGAATCATACAAACGGAATTCAGCTTCTTTCGCTTGTGAAGCCTCGACCCAATGCAATGTCCCCTTTACTTTACGTCCCGTAAAACCAGTTCCGCTTTTCGTTTCTGGATCGTACGTACAATGAATTTCAACAACATTTCCTTCATTATCTTTAATGACATCATGACATTTAATAAAGTACGCATGCTTTAACCTAACTTCATTACCAGGGAAAAGTCGGAAATATTTTTTCGGTGGGTTCTCCATAAAATCGCTTTGCTCAATGTAAATTTCACGTGAAAATGGAATTTTCCGTTTTCCCATTTCCTCGTTTTCTGGGTTAATATCAGCATCGAGCCATTCTACTTCCCCTTCAGGGTAATTCGTAATGACTACTTTCAACGGATGCAATACAGCCATCGTCCGCGGTGCTTTCAGTTTCAAATCCTCTCTTAAAAAGTGCTCAAGCATTCGCACATCAACGATATTGTCCGCTTTAGCAACACCGATTTCACGGCAAAATTGTTTAATCGATTCCGGTGTATAGCCTCGGCGTCGCAAACCTGCAAGCGTCGGCATTCTTGGGTCATCCCAGCCGTCTACATAGTTTTCATCAACGAGCTGCTTTAGTTTCCGTTTACTCATGACCGTGTTCGTTAAGTTTAATCGCGCAAACTCAATTTGCTGTGGCTGTACATCCATTTCACAGTTTTCAACTATCCAATTATAAAGGGGACGTTGATCCTCAAACTCAAGTGTACAAATTGAGTGTGTTACACCTTCGATTGCATCCTCGAGAGGGTGAGCAAAAGAATACATCGGATAAATGCACCATTCATCTCCTGTATTGTGATGAGTCGTATGAGATATTCGGTATAAAACCGGGTCACGCATATTAATATTAGGTGAGCTCATATCGATTTTGGCACGAAGGACTTTTTCACCATCAGCAAATTCGCCATTTTTCATTTGCTCAAATAATGTTAAATTTTCCTCAACAGAACGGCTTCTTGATGGACTTTCTTTCCCTGGTTCTGTTAAATTACCTCGGTATTGACGAATCTCCTCTTGGGATAGATCCTCTACGTAAGCAAGTCCTTTTTTAATAAGCAGTTCGGCTCTGTCATACATTTCACCGAAATAATTTGATGCGAAATGCAGTCCGTCCCACTCATACCCTAACCATGCAATATTTTCTTTAATTGAGTCAACAAATTCCTTATCCTCTTTTAAAGGATTGGTATCATCAAAACGAAGATTTGTTTTCCCGTTAAATTCATCAGCTAATTCAAAGTTCAACACAATCGACTTTGCGTGGCCAATATGTAAGTACCCGTTTGGTTCTGGAGGAAATCTTGTGATGACTTCATCCCGTTTTCCCGTTTCTAAATCTTTTTTTACGATATGTTTTATAAAGTTAGATGATGTGTGATTGTTTTCTGTCATCATAATTCACCTTTCTTACCGGCAGATTTCGCGCGTTTCTCATACTAGTTGTTATATCATAAATAATGCTATATATCCATGCATCAAGTATATTTCGTACAGAATATTTCCTTCCCATTCTTTTACGGTGGCATATTCTCCATTATGAGTCAATGATAGCTGATTCATTCATGAATCATTCTGATGCATCATAGAATCAATAATGGATGTTACTTTGATGTGAAAGGGTGAAAAAATTGCGTGAGGAGATCATCTTTGAATTAGAATTTTGGATGCAAATTTTAGGAGATCACAGCCGGTTTATTTATAACTCACTATCCCCTCGTGAAAGGGAGTATGCCGAAGACGCTGAACAGTTTATAAATATTTTTGATGATTTGTTAAACCGATCAAGACAGCAGCTAGATAACGAGGCATTAATGGCTTTGTTAAATGAAGCAAATGAAGAAACGAAAAGACTGAGGGAATTTAAACTATCGATCATACGGGAACATTTAGTTGGGGATATAAGTATTAACCTTCCGCCATCGTTTTTAAATCATATGGTGAATGAGCTAGACGAAGCACTCAGGCTGTTTTCATATTATGTGAAAGGAGAACGACCTCCTAAGGTCCATCCTCTTCACCATGACTTAATTTGGCTTCTTGATGCAGCTGGCCATGCCGCAGCAATTAGCGGTGATATGGATCACGTTGAATATGACCTTCGCCAAAAAAGTGACAAATTTAAAGACGAGTGGGAAGAATTTTATATAAAAGCAGTCGAAATGGCCGGTTTCCTAAGAGCGAATGTTTCGCAATTTCCTGCGCTAAAAAAATTCCACCGTGATATAGAACTTGAACTCGTTTTATTCAAAAGTTTCTTAAATGAGCTTGAGGAAATGGAATTAACAAAGGAAACACTTAGTACGTTCACACCGCTCATGGCAGACCATATGTTTAGAGAAGAATGTTATTATTTAATGAAATTAGCTGAAACGACTGATGCAGTGAACATGCCGGATTGTGACCCTACGAAACCAAGAACAGAAGACTAACGAAGGACTCATAAGTGGCTGGCTGAATTCCAACATGCAGTTTTTAGATTGGATTAAAAGCACACTTATGAGTCTTATTTTATTGGATAGAAACGTTCATACTTCTATTAAAACATCTTGTTAAAGATTACAAAACAAGCTCAATTTCTAGCATCTTGGCAGTTTGGTGCCTGGTTCTTCTGTGCCTAGCACTTTGATAGCTTATCTGTTAATTTTGTTTACTTTTATATTCACGTTCCAGCTTTTCTATCGGCAGCTTATACAATTGTGTATCTTCAATTTTATAGATACCTAATGCGAGCAGCTTTTCAATAATTTTCTCTTTTCTTTCCTGTTGATCTTGTTCCATGTTGCTTTTCCTCCCTTGAACAGTTATTCCACAAAAGAGGGCAATAAAAACCCTCTTCTTGCAAGAAGAGGGTTCTTTTACATCGTCTATTCATAACCACTCTTCTCATTTTCCGGCTTGTGCCGCAGGAATTAGCACGGTGTTTTCTTTTTCGAAAATCCGTTGCCGAGGCTTCAAAGGGCCAGTCCCTCCACCTCTCTTAATAAGAAGTAAGTATATATTTGTCTATATCTACGATAATTCATGTAAATGCTAATGTCAATCAAACGACCATGATAAAAATAGATTTTTATACCACATCATTCGACAAATATCGTCTGTGATCTAGCTAATTTCTGTCTCTAACTCTTCAATTCTTCTCTCTACATACTTCGTATCCTTTTGCGCATGAAATGTTTCGGCTTTTTCGACGATTACTGCTGTATTATATTCTGGAATTCCAGCAAATTGCTCGTAAACTCCTTTTGGAATAAGAACGTTTCCTTCCGGCCAGTAAACAGAGATATTTCCCATTTTAGTTCGATCGAATTTTGCTCGCCCATGAAACGTACCATACTTGTTGTAAACGACGATCGCTTCCCCTTCAGTAATCCCTATCTGTTTTGCATCTTTTTCATTTATTAACACGTCATACCGATCTGCATTATTGTTTGGGTCCCTTTGATCATAAATCATTGAATTAAACTGTTTTCCACGCCTCGTTGTTACATAAAAATGCCCTTCTGGTTTACGAAGTTCCGGAAGCTCAACCGGCAGCAATTGACCTCGTCCATCTTCTGTCGGACAAAAGCCATCCTCACATAACCACGCTCCGCCCCATTGAAAGACATCACCTTTATTTTTCAAATGTTGAATGCCTTCGTATTTCGGGTGAGCAAGTGCAATTTCTTCACGAATTTGCTTACACGTCTTGAAGTCAATCATATCACTGCTGTTCGGCTTTACACGCTTAGCAAGGTCTACATAAATCTCCCATTCAGATCGTGCTTCTTCGATTCTTGGACCTTCAATTTCAGGTGAAAAATAAACCATCCGTTCGGTCGAAGTAGACGTTCCTCCACCAGGCTGTTCATATCGAGTCATCGCGGGCAGGACGATCACTTCCTCTTTTGCATCTACAAGTGTCGACGTATTCAAAATAATGTCTTGATGAACACGTATGTCGACATTTTCTAAACATTCTTTAATAAATTCTGGGTTTGGCATCGTCTCTAAAAAATTCCCGCCCGACGTGTAAAATACTTTCAGCTTTCGTTCATGCTCCTCTGGCAGCATCGCATTTTCCAGTGATACCCCGACAATGTCTCCTTGCCAGTCCGGAATGTCGAAGTTCCATATGTTTTCGATTCGTTTTTTATTTTTTGGTTCAAAGTCCCCTCCCGGGAGGACGAATGGGTCTGCTCCCATTTCACCTGAACCTTGTACACCTGAGTGTCCGCGAATTGGCATGACACCGCAATTTTTCCGGCCTAGAAAGCCTCTCAGCATTGAAAGATTTGCAACTTGTGAAATGTTATCGGTCCCGAACCTGTGTTGTGTTAAGCCCATCGACCAGACAAAGACCCCGCTTTTCGACTTCGCGAGCAGCTTCGCAAATTCCATCATTCGCTCTTTCGTTAATCCTGATGACTTTTCTAACGTTCCCCACTTTTGTCTTTGAACATGCTCTTTTAGTTGTTGATAACCTTTCGTATGCTCATTAATGAACTGATGATCAATGGCTGATCCTCGTTCTTGTTTTTCCATTTCGAACCAATGCTTCATGACTCCGTTCATAAATGCAATATCTCCACCGATGTTAACTTGATAAACATCATCTGCCATTTTTGTCCCGAACAATGCACTTTCTGGTACGGATGGAACCCAGTATTTATCCATCGACGGCTCGTGGTAAGGGTTAATGACGATAATTTTTGTCCCTTTCCGTTTCGCTGCATACATATATTTCGTTGAAACTGGCTGGTTATTCGCTGCGACTGACCCCCAAAATACGAGGACATCTGTCCCAATCCAGTCCTGATAGTTACAGCTTGATGCACCAATGCCTAGTGAACGCTTTAACGCTGTTTTACTCGGTGAATGGCAGATTCGAGATGCGTTGTCAATGTTGTTCGTTCCGAGATACCTTGCCACTTTTCCTGCTACATAATAGGATTCATTTGTAATACCTCTTGCTGTTAAAAAGAAAGCAAGCTGCTTCGGGTCGATTGTGTTTATTTTATTTGAAATACGGTTTAACGCCTCATCCCAAGAAATTCTCGTAAACGTCTTTTCTCCTGGCTTGCGTGACAGCGGATAAGGTATTCTTCCGAGCTGACGGAGTTCTGAGCTGCTCAGCTTTCTTAGCTCATCGATATTTTGGTGGAGCGTTTTTTCTTTTATAGCAGGCATCGTATTTAAACGTAATACATTCAGCCTTGTTGTACATATATGAGGTCCGGCAAGCGTCTGATCTTTCAGCCCTGCAACTCCTAAAGCACAACCGTCACAAACACCTTGTGTTAAAATTCTTGTCGCATAAGGCAAGTTATCTTTATTTTCCCAAACGACTTTTGCTGTATCTCGAATATGTTTCGGCTTCACCTTTCCAAGTCCAAAAGGGACCCAGCTTGCCCAATGCTTCGGATCAGGTGATTTGGGAAGCTTCATCGGTCCCCGGTGCTCTGTTTTCCCCATTGAATATTCCTCCTCTAAACAAAACTTAGCTGCTCGCTAAAAAGCTTCTCAACAAGCGAATAGTACATGCCTAGAAACTCGTATGCTTTCGTTCAACTCTTTTGGTGAAAGTCATTATTCACGTTGTGTCATCTTATTGTCAAACGTAATTAAAGCGCTTACATTTTTAAGTTTGGTAAAATTAACTATTTCATAGCATTCATTCATATTATAACATCAATTCATAAATATGAGGGAGGTAGAGCTGGATTTGTGCTCGTATCATTCTGATTTTATATGTGCGTGCCTGACCTGAATGAATCTGGAAGGAAATGTACTTAGATTCCCTTTTTCTGTACCTCCTTTATCCTCCAAAACATAGAATTCGAAAATCGCTATAGGTCTACACTATCACTCCAGCGCACAAGTGCGACATCTACTCGTGCTGCACTTCGTTTGCATTCGTAGTGTCTTCTTTGCAGTCGGCACTACCACAACTTCCTAGGTGCCACACTGTGTGTACCTAAGGGATTTTCCGCTCCTGCGATTACTCGTTGCAAGAATAGATGAAGATTGCTTTTCCCGTTGAGTCGCCGCCTCGCGTTCTTTCGAGTACATGATGATATTTAAAAAGAAAAAGCCGACCACTGCAATGGCCGACTTTCGCTCCGGTTTATTTTTGACTGACGGTTTCTCCGACAGTTTGTCCTTGTTTGTAGACAGCTTTTGAAATAAGTGTCTGTAAGATTAAGAATAGCCCCCCGACACTCCAATAGAGTGGTAATGCTGCCGGGACACTGAATGAAAAGATCCCCATGATGACCGGAGTGATATATCCTAATACTGCGAGTTGCTTTTGCTGCTGGCTGTCCATTCCAATTTGCGAGATTTTAAATTGGACCAAGTATACAGCTCCAGCTATGAACGGTAAGATGAAGTCCGTGTCACCTAAACTAAACCAAAGGAATGAATGTTCCGCAATTTCCGGCGTTCTCATGATCGCATAATAGAAGCCTATAAGAATCGGAAATTGTATGAGCATCGGTAAGCAACCCATTGATGCAATTGGGTTAAAGTTGTGTTTTTGATAAAGCTGCATCATTTCCCTTTGAAATTTTTGCTGGCTTTCTGGATCTTTTTTATCTTTATATTTTTCTTTCAGGTCGTTCATTTCTGGCTGAATAACGCTCATTTTTTCACGCATGATCGTCTGATTTTTATACTGCTTCATCATAAGCGGCATAAGAGCTACTCGAATAATTAATGTCATTAAAATTATTGACAAGCCATAATTTCCGTCAAATAAGCTTGCAAAAAACTTAATCAAGTACGAAAACGGATATACGACGTAATGATTAAAAACTCCTGCAGTATTTGCATCGATTGGCTCAGATGATGCTTGACAGCCGCTTAAAAATAATAAACTAACGATTATCGCGAGAATGCCAAAGCGTTTAAAGAATGTGAATACAGATGATTGTTCCATTGTTGTCCTCCTTGTTTTTCGAAGTGAATAAACGCGGAGGAACGATAGTCGTCATCATCTTCAGGGGCATCCTTTCGTTTTGTCATACACGTAAGCCAAGCTTGCCGCTGATGTAAACAATTTTCTGCATCTGAATTTGCAGGCTGAGCGAGTTCTACCGTTTGTAAACTTCTTTTTGTCAGCATGCGCTGCTTTATAAAATATGATACTTTTAAATACTCAGCAACCTTTAAGCCGACAATGGTCAAAAAGATACTCATTGAAAACAATAATGGAATCATGTCATGAAATAATTCGAATAGCATCTGTATTCACCTCCTTTTATATATGTCTCTTTTTTAATCTGCTTCCTCTATCTTCGGTCATTTCTAGAGCAAAGTCAAATAGATCAAGCAATTTGGAAATATTTTAACAGCCAATTCGTATACTATACGTTTATTTTAAATACGTCATAATCTAAAGACTTTTTAAATCCGACTCCTTCAGCAACGACAATCGATGAGACGTTTTCATCATCACAATTCCATAGCGGCTGTTTTCGCTTTTCTTGACAGTACTTTATACACGCGAAAGCAACTTGTTTAGCATAACCTTTTCCACGAAAATCTTCTTCTGTTATTACCGCTAGTTCAATCTGGTCGTCTACTGCAAATGTAGATAAGCACCAACTTGCGATTGTACCGTTCTCAATGATACAATATCCAACTCCATTTTTTAAAAATTGTTCCACTGATGGCCAAGAAATGTGAATCTAGATGCTCCTATACTTGCAAGTAAGTCTTAGTTTTAGTTGTAGGGTCATCGATAGGTTTTATAAATTCTTAATAGTAAAAAAAACAAAGCAGCACCCTTTTTAAAAGGTACTGCTCGTCATTTACTTTATTAATACGTGCCCATTTCTATTGCTCTTTATTTTCAATACTTATTCCTTCTGGACGGTAGTGTAATTTTACATTTGTGATTACTTCAGTTGCCCCATCTTCGATTGCAATCTTTTGAGTTTTTTCAAGCAGCGTCAATACGTCTGCCATCGATCCTTCAACGACTGTTTCCATCGGTCCAACCTCATGCTTTAACCCTGAATCTTCAATGACCTTGACGATATGAGGCAAGATCCCATTCGTTTCCATATCCTTTCCATTTGGCAGCACTTGAAAACCAGCCATTACTGTTGTCATCATTCACCCTCCATTCAACGTTTGCTATTCTCGTTCCTTTTCAAAATGAAAATTAAACATTCAATTAACCAACCTTGAATACAATCGCACACACATAAGGTTGTACAGTTCACTCATTGAAGTGGTATATCCACACATAGAGCTTCGAAATCACACATAGTACTTCGAAACGTCCTCATTAGATCAACCTCTCCCCAAAAGTCAACCCATTCACCGAAAAGTTCGGGGACCTGGTACCCGAATATTTTTGGGTGGTTGGGTGGATGTTAAGGGATAGATGTTTTATGTAGCTTTTGATCATGCTTGATAGAAAGGGGTTTTAGTAATGAAAAAGCGTTGGTGGATTGTCGGTAGTATTGTTTTTGTCGGTATTATTGCTGTCGTTGTCCTTTCACAATTAGAGTTTGAGTATGCATACATCCCTGATGAAAGTGAACTATTGAATGATCAACGTGGCTTTTTCGATGGCTATGATGTGTGGGGTGAACGAGTTCCTTTGGATGAGTCTGCATCGCTCGCCCATTCAAATATCGATAGTCACCAGCTGTCTCCTGACGAAGGGGCTGTTAGAGTTGATGAAGAATTCATTCAATTTGGACGGGAACAATTTTATAAAGAGACTTTCAATAATGAAGAATATATGACAGATGTTCTAGGTGTGATCGATGGAGGAATTACTCTTCCGAAGATGATGAAGGCTTTAATAAAGTTACGGGGACAAGGAACAAACAATTTACAAGTTGAACTCGATAAAGACGTCACAATTGGTGATAAAACGTATAAAAAAGGAGAATTAATTGACACAGGATTAGATGTTCCAAAAGGGGCATATACACCTTTAGGAATGCCAGTCAGCTATTCAAAAGGGAAAGTACGAGTTGGAGCGAGCTGTGCCTCGTGCCACGCGACCGTTGACCGTGATACCGGAAAAGTCGTTGAAGGAGCACCGAACAATAATTTTAATGCCGGGATGCTCCTCGCTTTGGCACCTAATACAACTGCCTTTTTTCCAAATACGGAGGTCGAAGTATTAGAAGCTTATATCAATGATCAAAAACGAACGGTGAAGACGAGTAAAGGAGGCGACGAGCCGTTGCCTGATCCAGAAAAAATCGAAGCTGATGTGGACCAGACAATAGCAAGCTGGCCGAAAGGAACCTTCGACTCTACGATAGATTTAGAAAGTAACCCGACGCAAATCCCTGATTCTTTTACACTTGAAGATCACCCGTATGGTTGGAATGGATTTGCTACAATTGGACCATTTAAAGGGTTGAGTTCTTTAAATAATAATGTTCATGCGCAAAACTCAGACTTACTCGCTCAATATGAGCAAAGTAATGAACTGTTTGATATTGACAAAGAAGTGTATATTGGAACCATTTTGCAAAATGCAGCTGATGAGGAGCATCGTTATGATCCTCAATCTGGAGAAAAACCATCTGAATTTTTTGCTAAAGTCGATGATACTCCAGAAGTTCCTGGGGTGAATGAGATGGTCAAGCCACCACACTTTCCAAAAATATCATTGTTTTCACCTAACGGAACTGTCATTAATTCACCTGGGTACCACTTCGGAGAACAAATAAACGCACTATCTGCCTATCAAAATACATTAAGACCACCATCGCAAGCTAGGGGAGCAGAAAGCAGCTCTCTTGAAGGAGAAAGAGTGTTTAACGAAGCAGGATGTGCGTCTTGTCATGCCGGAGAAGCTTATACGAATAACCAGGTGATCCCTGTAGATGAATTAAAAACCGAAAAGTCAAGGGCGAAAGCATTCCGGGATACGGTGAAAATCATGGAAGAGCCGTGGGTTTATACACCGGATACACCCGTCCCTATTCCAAACGGGGCAAAAAAGATTAAAGTGCCAACAGATAAGCTCGATCGAGAGCAATTAAATCTCACATTAGCACAAGGAAACGAAGGCGGTTATAAAGTAAAAGGATTGATCGGGCTTGCGTGGTCACCTCCATATTTGCATGATGGCGGGGTCTCAGTCGGACCAGACGAATCAAAAGACTTAGGCATTCCAGGAACATTACGCAAAGCCATCGACCCTGACGCACGCAACAGCTTACGTGCACTCGTAGACCGTAACCTCCGGCAAAAGGTCATTGAAGCCAATAAACAAGATCCTTCATTGCAGCACGTTCACGTGACAGGTGAAGGGCACGAATATTGGGTAGATGAAAAAGCAGGCTTTACAGAAGCAGAAAGAGAAGCACTGATCGACTACCTCATGACACGCACCTCAATTGAAGAGTAATGTTCACAAAATTGTGCGGGACCAGGTCCCGCACAATTTGTGCTTAGCTATTGATTTTTTTATGATTTATGGTAGAGTGTTTTAGTTAGCGGAGTTCGAGACCCTCCTTCGCTATATAAACGAAAACTAGGAGATGATTCATAATGAACAATTCAATAGGTGTCAATACAAATGATAAGCAAAGTAAGCTGATCTTGCTTGTCGCGATCTTTTTTACCGCTTTATTTGTTTCAAATGTTATTTCTGCTAAGTTATTTACGATTGGCAGTATCGTATTAACTGCAGGAATTATCACATATCCACTTACTTTTTTAATTACAGATTCGATCTCTGAAGTATATGGCAAAATGACTGCAAGACGAGTCGTCCTCATCGGGTTATTAACGAACGTGCTTATGATCGGGTTTTTCTATATTGCGATTATGCTGCCACCCGCAGGATATTGGCCGATGCAGGAAGAGTTTGAAGTAATTTTAGGCGCTGTACCACGTATCGTTGCAGCTTCCTTGTTAGCGTACAGCATTTCCCAATTGTTTGATGTCCATCTTTTTCACAAAATAAAAGAAATGACACAGGGTAAACATTTGTGGCTGAGAAACAATGCAAGTACGTTAGCAAGCCAGCTGCTTGATTCGATCATTTTCGTTCTTGTTGCCTTTTATGGAACAATGCCATTTTCGGCAATTCTTGTGATGATCGGAACGCAATACGTTGTCAAACTACTCTTTGCAATAGCAGATACACCATTTATTTATTTGACCGTGAAATGGTTAAATAAAACATCAATAAAGACGAATAAGGAGGCTGTCACCGATGTCTCATGACCGCAGTAAAGAAGTTTCTCTTTTAGGTGAAGCTGGTACTCAATATAGCTTTAACTATGATCCATCTGTACTAGAAAGCTTTGAAAACCGTCACGCTTATCGTGATTATTTCGTAAAGTTTAATTGTCCAGAATTTACGAGCCTTTGTCCGAAGACGAATCAGCCTGATTTTGCAACGATTTATATTAGCTACATTCCGGATAAAAAAATGGTAGAAAGCAAATCACTAAAGCTTTATTTATTCAGCTTTCGAAACCATGGCGACTTCCATGAAGATTGCATGAACATTATTTTAAATGATCTCGTCGACCTCATGGACCCGCGCTATATCGAAGTATGGGGCAAATTTACACCACGCGGTGGAATTTCGATTGACCCATATACAAACTACGGAAAGCCAGGAACAAAGTGGGAAAAATTTGCTGAACAGCGACTTCTTCAGCATGACCTTTATCCAGAGAAAGTCGACAACCGATAATTCTTTCAATCAACACCGTACAAAGTTGTATCTCCTTCTTTGTACGGTGTTTTTTGTCTCCTCCTTCCTTCATTCCCCATATAAGCTCACAGCATATCGTTCAATAGCAGACGATTTATAACAATATGCTAGGATCTAAGTGCTAATACACGCTGAAGATCATATTTTATTCATTATTTAATTGTTTCAATTTTGTGCATTTCTGAAATTTCCGTTAAACTATGTATACTTTGAAAAAGCTCGAAAAAAGTCGAATGGAGGTGAAAAATTGATCTTAGTCACTCTTGAAGACATAAAAAACAAAGAACTTAACCAAATACAAAATATTTGTGCCGACAGACAAGTAATCTATTCTCCCTCTATTGACACGTTAAAAGAGGAACAACTTGGACACGTAGATATTCTCATTACATATGGTGATGAGTTATCACTAGAAAACCTTGAACTGCTCCCAAAATTGAAGTGGATTCAGCTATTTCAAGCTGGAGCAGAAAAGCTGCCTTTAGAGGCTATTAATAAGCGGAACATCAAGTTAACGAATATGAAAACCATTCACGCAATTCCGATGTCAGAGTTTGCTCTAGGGGTGATGTTAAGACACTCCTTAAAACTAGAAGTCTTGCGTAAAAATCAAGAGAAGAGACATTGGGATACAACCGCAACAATTGAAGAATTATCCGGTAAACAAGTAGCAATATTCGGGGCAGGTGAAGTAGGTTCAGCGATTGCAACGAAATGTAAGCTCATGGGTATGCACGTCATCGGGGTAAATCGTTCCGGACGTATTCGTGAACCTTTTCACGAAATGGAAACGTTAGCCAATCGACAACATGTCATTCCACGGTGCGATTACATTATTTTGACAATGCCGGTAACTGATCAGACTAAACACTGCTTCTCCACAGCAGAATTTACAAAAATGAAGCAGAATGCCTTATTTATAAATTTAGGAAGAGGACCGCTTGTCGATGATACAGCATTAAAAACAGCACTATTAAACAAAACAATTGGAGGCGCAGTGTTAGATGTGTTTGATGAAGAACCTTTAGATCCTAACCACGACCTTTGGGGCATCGACCGTTTATTTATTACCCCGCACATTGCGGCAAAATCACCACACTACATTAAGCGCTGCCTAGACATTTTTGAAAAACAATACGACGCATTTTTAAAGAATAAAAACCTGCAGTTCGAAATCAGCCTTGATGAAGGGTATTAGGAGGAATTCATATTATGAAGAAAAACCTTACACATTCTGTAGAACAACAACGATTAGAATTAAAACAGCGGTTAGCAGCTGGATTCCGCTTATTTTCAAGATTTGGTTTTGACGACGGATCAGCTGGCCATATCACAGTCCGTGATCCTAAATATAAAGATTGTTTCTGGGTAAACCCATACGGCATCCATTTCAGCCAAATTAAAGCTTCAGATTTACTTATGCTTGATGAAGACGGAAATATCCAGCACGGCGATGGTGAAGTGAACGGCGCTGCATTTGCCATTCATTCAGAAATTCATAAGGCTCGCCCGGATGTCCATGCAGCAGCTCACTCTCATTCAGTGTACGGAAAAGCATTTTCTACACTTGGAAAATTGTTGGATCCAATAACACAAGACGCATGTGCTTTTTACGAAGATCACGCGTTATTTAACGACTATACCGGCGTCGTATATGAAAAGTCAGAAGGACAGCGAATGGCTGACACGCTTGGCAACAAAAAAGCTGTTATACTCCGCAATCATGGCCTTTTGACTGTTGGCGGAACGATTGATGAAGCAGTGTGGTGGTTCGTTTCCATGGAACGTTCCTGTCAAGTTCAAATGTTAGCAGATCGTGCAGGTTCTCCGATTTCGATCGATCCAGAATATGCAAAACATACACATTCACAAGTCGGAACACCTGAATCTGCAAAAGAAGATTTTAAGCCTCTTTATGACCGCATTGTTAGAGAACAGCCCGATTTATTGAAATAATTTCAGTACAGATTTCAGACTAACTGTGCTCAATTCTTTACGAATCAAGAGCATTTTTGTCGAAAAACGGCGATAATACACGGTTTTCCACACTTGCTCTGTACTCAGATAGTGACACAACAAATAATCTTGTCTTAGCACAGTTGTCTTTGTCAGAGAATTCATGAATAATTAAAACTTGTGAAACTCGAAAATATAATAGATATACATTAAATACGATGGAGGAATTTACGTAATGAAAAAGAAAACGATGTTAAGCTTAATCTCATCAGCATTGATCTTGACTGCTGTTGCCTGCGGAAATGGTGATGATGCGAATGGCGGTGCTGATGAAGATCGTGAAATTGATACGATTACGTTAGCAGATGCCGGGTGGGACAGTATCCGTGTTCATAACAGTATTACGCAACGAATCCTTGAAGAAGGCTACGGCTATGACACAGATGTGATGACTGGTTCAACTGCTGCGACAATTCAAGGGTTACGTCAAGGAGATATTCA
Source organism: Evansella halocellulosilytica (assembly GCF_002335745.1). Lineage (GTDB taxonomy): Bacteria > Bacillota > Bacilli > Bacillales > Salisediminibacteriaceae > Bacillus_CA > Bacillus_CA halocellulosilytica. The sequence goes on from NZ_NIST01000001.1 coordinate 471,650, forward strand.
AGTCTATACAGAAATTTGGACAGACAATATTCAAGAGCTATGGGAAGAATCACTTGAATCTGGCGATGTTATAGAAGTGTCAACAAACTTCGATGACAACAGACAAGGCCTTTTCGTTCCGACATATGTCATTGAAGGAGATGAAGAACGCGGAATTGAGCCAATGGCTCCAGATTTAAGAACGGTAGAAGACTTAAAAAACTATCCTGATCTATTTGAAGACCCTGAAGAAGCTGGTATGGGGCGTATTTATGGGGCACCTTCTGATTGGGCTCTAAGCGAATATATTGAGGAAAAAGTTCATACGTACGGTCTTGAGGATACGATGAACCATTTCCGACCAGGATCAGACGCTGCACTTGTGACTACATTAGTAGATGCATATGAGTCAGGTGAACCTTGGGTTGGTTACTACTGGGAGCCGACTTGGGTAACAGCGGTCTATGATTTAACGTTGCTTGAAGAACCAGCTTTCGATCAAGAAATTTGGGATGAAAATAAAGGAACAGAATTCCCTCCAAACGACGTTGTTGTCGGTGTATGGTCTGAATTAGAAGATATTGCTCCAGAAGTAGTTGAATTTTTGAGTAACTACGAAACGAGTAGTGCATTAACAGACGAAGCATTAGCTTACATGCGTGAAAACGATGCTGAAGCCGATGAAGCAGCTGATTGGTGGATGCTTGAGCACCAGGACATCTGGATGGACTGGCTTCCTGAAGAAGTCGCAGAAGACGTATTAGCATCGTTACAATAATGGCAAGTAGGGTGGTTAGTCAGTAAGGCTGACTGCCCTCATTTCTTTAAAGTGAGGTGAAAGGTCAATGTGGTAGAGCATGTTAAAAAGCTCACACTCAGACAGATTTCCGAACTATCTGGGATCTTTTTAACAGTCTCTGTCATATAAACCAACATTGAATGATAGACTTTCCAGAACAACTAAAATTTGAAGCAGGGCAATATGTCGATCAAATCGTTTCATTTTTAAATGAAAACTTAGGTTTCTTTTTCGATGCGATTCGCTCCCTGTTTACCGTTATATTATTAAACATTGAAAATTTCTTGCTTTGGTTGCCATGGTGGCTTGTTATATTCGCTGTCTTTTTCGTCGGCTGGCGTGTCGTAAAGCTTAGTTCCGGAATTGTATATGGATTCTTAATCTTCCTCGTCGGAGCATTCGGATTATGGGAATTAATGATGATTACCTTTGCGATCGTCTTAACATCCGTCATTATCGCTTTAGTAATCGGAATTCCTACCGGGATTATCATGAGTTATAGTCGGGGTTTTTCAAACTTTATGAGACCAGTACTAGACGCGATGCAGACGATGCCAAGCTTTGTTTATTTAATACCAGCGATCTTTTTCTTCGGGCTCGGGAAAGTACCCGCTGTTTTTGCCACATTGATTTATGCTGTTCCTCCAGTCATTCGGTTAACTGAACTTGCGATTCGTAATGTTTCAAAAGAAATGGTTGAAGCTGCAGAATCTTTCGGCTCTTCAAGAATGAACTTGCTGACAAAAGTTCAATTGCCTCAAGCAATGCCGACCATTTTAGCCGGTGTTAACCAAACGACGATGATGGCTTTAGCCATGGTTGTCATCGCATCGATGATCGGTGCCCAAGGATTAGGGGAAGAAGTACTCATTTCAATAAACCGAATCGATATTGCTAGAGGGTTTGAAGCTGGAATAAGTATCGTATTTATGGCAATCATTATCGATCGAATTACGAATGGAATAGGAAACCGTTTCCAAAGAAACGAGGGACATTAAAGTATGAGTGAAAATGTAAAAATTACGGTTGAACATTTATCGAAAATCTTTGGCCCAAAACCTAAATCTGTTATTCCGATGGTGAAAGATGGTGTTCCGAAAGAAGATATATTAGCGAAAACGAATCATACTGTCGGTGTATATGACGTTTCTTTTGATGTAAAAGAAGGCGAATTATTCGTCATCATGGGCCTGTCAGGCAGTGGAAAGTCAACATTGATCCGTTGTTTAAACTTTTTAAATAAGCCGACTACAGGAAGTATTTTCGTTGATGGCGAAGATATTTCAAAATATAATTCAGCTCAACTAAAAAAGTTTCGACAAAACAAAATTGCGATGGTCTTCCAGCATTTCGGTCTATTCAATCATCGAACTGTCCTAGGTAACGTTGAATATGGCTTAGAAATTCGCGGTGTTCCGAAGAACGAGCGTGAAAAAATCGCGAAAAAGAACCTTGATATCGTCGGATTAAAAGGTTGGGAAGACAAGTACCCTGATGAATTAAGTGGTGGTATGCAGCAGCGTGTTGGTTTAGCAAGAGCACTTGCGAACGACCCAGATATCTTGTTAATGGACGAACCATTTAGCGCACTCGACCCGCTGATTCGTCGTGAAATGCAAATGGAGTTACTTGATATTCAAGAACGCCTGCAAAAACCGATCATTTTTATTACACACGATGTGAATGAAGCGTTTAAGCTTGGAGACCGCGTAGCTGTCATGAAAGACGGGCAAATCGAACAAATTGGTACTCCTGATGAAATTTTAAACGATCCAGCGAGTGACTATATTGATGAGTTCATTAAAGATATCGACCGCTCAAAGATCCTTCAAGCAGAGACGATCATGAAAAAACCAAATGCTGTCGTAACTTTGAAGGAAGGTCTTAAAGCTGCGATTAAAGAAATGAAGACGAATGAAATTTCCAGTGTATTCGTCGTAGATCGTCACCGAAAATTACTCGGCATCGTCGGGATTGAAGATGCTGTCAAGGCGTTGGAAAATGGACAAACATTGGAAGAAATCCTTCAAAAAGATGTGAAAACAACATCGAAAGATACGTACATTCAAGATTTAATTCCCGATGCAATCGAAACTAAATATCCGATTGCTGTCGTTGACGAAGATAATCGCCTCGAAGGAATTATTTTAAAAATTCATGTCTTATCAGGGTTAATATAAGAAAAACGCAAAAAGCCTTTGTAATAAAAGGTGGGTGGAGTCTTCAAAATAATTTTGAAGACTCCGCCCACTTTCTCATTTACGACTTTTACAGTCTCTTCGCTTTAGTCAGTTCTACTTAACAGTTCATAACGAATAATTTTTAATCATGATAACAATCTTTATATCACTTTCATGTAAGCGCTCTTATAAAGTCGCCCAATTTACAATAATCTGATTTTTCCCAAATTAACTATTGACCTCGCACTCCTTTTAGTTGTATCATAGTCGACAATTATTCATTACTTTGAGTCTTTGAATTGGCCAATGTAATGAGTGCCTTCAAAACAAGCTAAACAGTGAAGGTTCTCTTTTTTATCAATTTTAGTTTAGTACTTTAACGCGTTTAACTTTTACAGAAAGGAGTGGTTATGTATGAGCAGTCAATGGATTTTCCTTAGCGGCCGTTTCGTAAAGAAAGAAGAAGCTGTCGTGTCCGTTTATGATCATGGTTTTTTATATGGAGACGGGGTGTTTGAAGGGATTCGTGTCTACAGTGGTAATGTGTTTAAACTTGATGAGCATCTAAAACGTTTATACGAATCTGCACAATCAATTATGCTAGACATCCCATACACAAAGGAGGAGATGGAACGAATTATTGTCGAGACAGTAAGGAAAAACGAGTTGCAAAGTGCGTACATTCGTGTTGTTGTCTCACGAGGAGCGGGAAATCTCGGGCTTGATCCAGCGTACTGCTCACAGCCACGAGTCGTTGTCATTGCAGAAGAACTCGCTCTCTATCCAAAAGAACTATATCAAAAAGGAATTAAAGTCGGTTCTGTTGCAAGCAGGAGAAACCGTCCAGACGTATTAAGTCCTCAAATTAAATCATTAAATTATTTAAATAATATTCTCGTCAAACTTGAAGCAAATCAAGCTGGCGTTGACGAAGCGTTAATGTTGAATGACCAAGGATATGTTACCGAAGGGTCTGCAGACAATATTTTTATTGTGAAAAATGGAACGATCTATACCCCTCCTATTTATCTAGGGGCACTTGAAGGGATTACCCGGAACGCGATCATCGATTTAGCGAAAGAAAAAGGGTATGAATTAGTTGAGTCGCCATTTACCCGACATGATGTTTATGTAGCAGATGAAGTCTTTTTAACTGGTACAGCTGTTGAAGTCATCGCTGTTGTGGAAGTTGATGGCCGTAAAGTCACTGACGGAAAACCTGGTAAAGTCACAAACCACCTTTTATCCGAATTTCGCAAGCTAGTGACGAGTGATGGAGTTCAATGTTACCCTCCTTCAAAGTCAACAGCATCCGGATCACAAACGGTTTCCTAGTTAACCCCCCTTACGAGACGGACTCAACATAAAGTGCCTGGCACTGATGAGTCCGTCTCATTTTTTTCAAATGCATCAACAAAGAATTTAGGAGGAGTATGATGGTTACATTTCTACTTGCAGTTACATTACTTATTATTGGTTACCTCGTTTATTCGAAAGTCGTTGAACGTGTATTTGCCATTAATGATCAACAAGCAACACCTGCCTACTCAAAGAACGACAATATTGATTATGTGCCGATGAGCTGGTGGAAGGGCAGCTTAATTCAGCTTTTGAATATTGCTGGACTAGGACCGATTTTCGGAGCAATTATGGGAGCACTTTACGGTCCTGTAGCTTTTATTTGGATTGTATTCGGAACAACCTTTGCCGGAGCCGTTCACGATTATTTTTCCGGTATGCTTTCCCTTAGACATAAAGGCGCACAGTTTCCAACGATCGTCGGAAAATATTTAGGGAGCGGAATGAAAGTGTTTATTAACCTTACATCCATTATTTTAATGATTTTAGTTGCCGCTGCATTTACTGCAGGACCTGCTCAGTTGATTTCTGAGATTACATCAATTAGCTTCTTAGCTGCATTAGCACTTATCTTTCTTTATTTTCTCATTGCAGCAATCTTGCCAGTGAACAAAATTATCGGGAAAATTTACCCTGTTTTCGGTGCCGTTCTCATTTTTATGGCTGTTGCCATTGCTGTCGCTCTACTCTTTACCGAACAGCAAATTCCGAATTTAACGTTTTCAAATTTACATCCGGACGAGCTACCATTATGGCCACTCATGATGGTGACGATCTCTTGTGGAGCAATTTCAGGTTTTCATAGTACGCAAAGCCCGATTATCGCTCGTACGTTAAAAAAGGAATCAGATGGACGAAAAGTATTTTACGGCGCAATGGTCGCTGAAGGGGTTATTGCTCTCATTTGGGCTGCTGCTGGGATGACATTTTTCGGGAGCACAGGAGGATTAGCAGACTCTTTAGCATCTGGTGGTCCTGCCGGAGTCGTGAATGAGATCTCTACGACGCTTTTAGGCACACTCGGAGGTATTCTTGCGATTTTAGGTGTCATTCTTTTACCTGTTACAACTGGTGATACTGCACTACGCTCCTCAAGAATGATGCTGACAGAATTGTTTTCAACCGTGTTTAAATCGATTCACGGAAAAAAGAAAGTTTTACTTGCTACGATTCCTGTTACAATTCCTACCGTTTTTCTTGCAACAATTGATTATTCTTTTTTATGGCGATACGTCGGTTGGACAAACCAGCTTGTTGCAACGGTCATGTTATGGACTGCTACGATGTATTTATTAAAACAGCGGAAGGCACACTTCATTTGTGGCGTTCCAGCCATGTTTATGACAGGAGTCGTTACGACGTATATCTTTTATGCACCTGAAGGGCTGAGCTTGCCTTACGTTCCATCACTCATCATTGGCGGTAGTCTGACAATGCTCGTATTCGTGTGGTATGCGAAACAAATCATTTCTCATCGCCGTACGGATAAAGCCCACATCCCCCCAAAAGCAGCTTAATATGAATATGTAAAGCAGGATGTCTCACAGATGGGCATCCTTTTTTCTTAGCAAAAAACGTTTAATGCGCTAGTCTATGCCTATGTGAAAAAGCGTAATAAACACAAAATGACTGTTCATAATTACAGAAAATTGTAGAAAGATATAAAAGAAGTGGTTTGGATATAAATAGAAGGAGATAAAAACGAATGAATACAGCGATCGACTCAATTTTAGTTATAGGGCGGATCTTAACGATTTTACCATTACTTTTATTTATCACTCTTTTCATGGGTAAACGTGCGATCGGACAATTGCCAATCTTTGATTTTCTCATCACTATTACACTCGGATCTGTTGTAGGTGCTGACATTGCCGATCCAGACATTAACCATATTCATACTGGGGTTGCAATTATTGCACTTGCATCACTCCAACGCCTCGTTTCCTACATAAAAATTAAATATCGAAAAGTTGGTAGACTAATCACGTTTGAACCGACAATTGTTGTCTACAACGGGAAAATCATTCGGGAAAACTTAAAAAGGAACCGCTTTTCCCTAGATAATCTCCTGCAAATGCTTCGTGAAAAAGACATTTTTCAAGTGAATGATATTCATCTAGGAGTGTTAGAAGCAAATGGATCGTTGAGTGTCGTAAAGAAAGGAGAAAAAGAAGCCATATTTAAAGAGGATTTAAACATTAAAAAGACGGCGCTTGACCTCGCTTATCCAGTCATCGTCGAAGGTAGTGTTTATTCATCCGTACTTAAAGAATTATCTTTAAATGAAGTTTGGTTATTTGAACAGCTTCATGCACGAGGAATTCATGACCTTAACACGATCTTCTATGCGTCAGTAAATGACAAACATGAACTTCACATCTCGATGAATAATGAAAAAATGGATAAACACATTATGCCTCACTAATCGAGTCAATACTATGGTGATGCATAAAGCCCTCGAATTCAACCATTCAAGGGCTTCGCTCACCAACCATGAGCTGTGATTACTTCAGTAATTTCCGCCAAACGATTAACTGAATAATTAGGAGCAATACTAAATAAAAGTAAACATGATATTCCATTGTAATCACGTAATAATGAACAGCACTGAAAATCAAAATGAGTCCCATTAATATAAACACTTTATATCCATCACTTTCACTCACTGCATTAAATGAAGCTGAAAATGGAAGGACCGATTTAAATGTGGCTTTAAAACAAATAACAATATATATGGAGGCATTGATAATCACAATGAATAAATCAATGAGAATATGTGTGCCAAACATAATGATGAATACGACACTTAACAATAAGTATATCGGCAAGAACAGCCGATATAAAAATGCTTTTAATGTCCCTTTATAAATAGCACTCTTTTCACGTATCGGGGTCACGCCGTATATCCATGATCCTTTATAAGCTCCCGAAAATTTCAAACTACTAATAACAGTCGGAATCATCATGAGAGAAAAATAAATCGATAAGTGATAGTTTGTGCTGGCAAGCTCCTCAAGCGAAAGATCCCTTAAAATGTTAAACATAAATAAAAACGGTATGACGAGAGAAAAGCCTAAAGTTGGATAAACTTTTAATTTAAACTGGCGTTCATTTTTCATCATAATACTTGCAAAGTTGTAAAAAGCCCGTTCTTGTTTCGTTAGGTAGACAATGGCAGATAGTTTGCTTTGAAAAATATTTTTCCGATTTCCGTCACTGCCCCCTTGTTCTGATAGCTTCTGTAAGTTCCTTTCAAAAACAGGAGTAAGCTTACTATATAAAATAATCGATATAGGTGGGATAAGAATCCCAATTAAAGATAATGCAATCAATATGGGGTCAATGTTTCCATTAAGAAGCACTTCAAAGGTCGCTCCATACCAAATTGGTGGGATGATAAAATGCCACCATTCCAGTTGAAAGACGATATTAAAATCAACGTATTCAAACGAACGAATTAATACTTGATACCCTATCAAAATGGAAATAGATAACCCAATTTGTACGTAATTAATGATATCTTTTAATCGCTCACCATCAAAAAATTTTAGAATAAGAATATATAGCACAGCTGTCATGACAACAATAAGTAAATCAATAAAAATAATGTTAACAAGAAAAATGATAGCAAATAACGGTCCTTTGGCAAAAACACTGACGATTAGTGGTACAAGCATAATTGCTGCTGTTAAAAACAGCATATATATGAACACATGAATAACTTTGGCAGCTCCGATTGTCTTACCTGACACTGGCTTTGTATGTAAAATGTTTCGATCGCGAATATCTAGCAATACAGATGAAAAGTCAGATATCATTGTAGTCATAATGATGAACATGGAAATCCCATAAACGATACTCATTTGAAAGAGAAAATACTCACCAATAAGCATAAAAGGAATGAGAAATAGGCCTAACAGGGCATAAAACCATAATAATTTTATAAACTGGTTTGAATCATTTTGCTCTTTTTTCTTGTTTTGCTGAAACACAGTTGGCACACGACGGCGATCCATCGTCAATTTTAACTGCAATATTTTTCTCATAGCTGGATAATCAATATCCGCCTTCTTAAAGAGTGATCGGAAACGGTCGAGTATTTGTAACGATTTAAAATCATTCATATAATGAATCTCCTTGAACGACCGCTACAAATTCTTCAGCGACTCCTTTATATTCATCAAATCCAGTGAGTTCATTAAAGATTTCTTCAAGAGACCCTTCTAGATTTTTCCCCTTTAATTGTTCAAAGCTTCCATCGGCAACAATTTCTCCTCCATTGAGCAAAACAATACGATTACTTATTTTCTCGACAACATCCATAATGTGCGAAGAATAAAATATCGTTTTTCCTTGAACAGCTAGCTGAGCCAAAATGTCTTTCACAATCATCATACTATTCGCATCAAGACCGCTTAATGGTTCGTCAAGGAAAAGCAAGTCAGGATTATGTAATAAACTTGAGATTAACAGCACTTTTTGCCGCATTCCTTTTGAGTATGAAGAAATCCGTTTTTTGTATACGTCATCGATTCCTAGCAATTTAACAAGTTTTCTTGCTTTGTGGTCGATTTCCTTTGAATCCATTCCATAAAGCTCGCCAACGAAAGATAAATACTCTTGTGCAGTTAAGTTTTCATACAACTCTGCTGTTTCAGGTACATAGCCAATTCGTCTTTTATAGTCAACTGTATCCGTCGTCAGCTCTTCACCAAATATTTTCACTGACCCACCATAGTCATCAACTAGACCGAGCATAATTTTCACAGTCGTACTCTTCCCTGCTCCGTTCGGCCCGATATACCCGATAATCTGACCTTCATATACTTGTAAATCTATACTTTTTAAAATCTCTTTACTTCCAAATCGTTTCGTTAAACCTTTTAATGAAATAACCGGCTGCTTATTTTGTTCGATTACGATCACCCTCCCGTTCATTAACCATATTTTAACATAATTTTCATTGAAACTGGCTCATACATGGTTTATCGAATGGAACTTTCCAAGAGCCACTTATATTGCATGTTTTCATGTTTAAATTGTTAGTTGTCATTATATTCCATCTGTTTTATTCATTCCGGTAGTATATGAAAACAGCTCATAAACGGGAGTTTCCGCTTATGAGCTGTATTTCTTATTTAATTGATTGCTTCTTGGATTTCACTGACCATTTCAGAAACAGATGTTAGTCCGCCACCTGCTAAGTACCAATATGCAGGGTCAAGGTATATAATATTCCCTTCTTCATATGCTTTCGTGTTCATGACAAGTTCATTTTCAACGATTGATTGGCTTCCAGCATCCTCATCTTCGCCGATTGCCTGGTCACGGTCAATCACGAAAATGTAGTCAGGATCTGTTTCAACAATATACTCAAAAGAAATATTTTGACCGTGCGTAGAAGCCTCAATTTGCTCATCTGCTGGTGATATCCCAAAGTCTTCATGGATGACACCAAATCTTGACCCTGGACCGTATGCACTGACACTACCATCATTTGCTAAGATGATCAGACCGTTTTTGTCACTTTCAGACGCTTCACTATTAAGCGTCTCAATCGCTCCCTCAATATCCGCTAATGCGCCTTCAACAACATCTTCTTTTTCAAAGATTTCTCCTAAAACACGTGCATTTTTTTTGAAAGACTCTACGTAATTTTCTGTATCAACACCCATATAAATCGTTGGTGCAATATCGTTCAATTCATCATACGCCTCTGAGGATCTGCCAGAAATAATAATCAGCTCTGGCTGGATATCATAAATTTTTTCAAAATCAGGCTCAAACAATGTCCCTGCGTTTTCATATGCACTGTCTTCGAACTCATCTAAATAGTGAGGAATGTTTCCTTGTGGCACTGCCGCAATATCTGCCTCTAATTCTCTTAATGTATCAAGTACACCATAGTCAAATACGACGACGTTTTCAGGGCTTTTCGTTACAGTTGTTTCTCCTAATTCATGCTCAACAACGACTTCACCTGATTGTTCTGCTTCATCATCTGTAGCTTCAGTATCGTCAGTTGCTTCCGTTTCTTCCTCATTCGTCTCGTCAGCAGCAGTCGCGCCACTTGCGTCTTCTTCAGTCCCGCATGCCACTGCAGCCATTGTTAATAAAAGAATCATGAATAATAATGTTAATTGTTTTTTCATTTTCGTCACCCCATTATTTTTCTATTATTCTAGTTAAGTAAAATACACGCATATTCGATTACAATTTATATCTTTCACTTCAATGTCGAGATCATAAATCTCTTTTAAAACTCCGCTTTTAATAATGTCATCTGTCGGGCCTTCTTTGACAACTCTTCCGTCTTTTAGCGCTACGATGTAATCAGAGTAACAAGAGGCAAAGTTGATGTCGTGTATGACAATAACGACTGTTTTTCCAAGCTCTCTCACCATACGCTGGAGTACTTTCATAATTTGAACGGAATGTTTCATATCTAAGTTATTTAATGGCTCATCGAGTAAAACATATTCAGTGTTTTGAGCGACAACCATTGCGATATATGCCCGCTGCCTCTGACCGCCACTAAGCTGGTCGAGGTATTTGTCTTGAATATCTTCTAGCTCTAAGTAACGGATCGCTTGATCGACGTGCTCCCAATCCTCATCTGTTAAATTCCCTTGAGAATAAGGGAAACGCCCAAAGGATACGAGCTCACGAATCGTTAATCGTAAACTAATGTTGTTCGTTTGTTTTAATATGGAGACTCGCTTTGCTAGCTCTTTGTTTTTCCAGTGGTCTACGCCTTTATTATCAATAAGAACCTCTCCATCATCCCTTGAAATAAGACGGCTGACCATCGAAAGAAGTGTACTTTTCCCTGCTCCGTTCGGTCCGATGAACGTCGTGATCTTACCTTTTTGAATCGAAACAGAAATATCATCAACGACACGTTTATTTCCATATTTTTTGAAGATATTCTTAACCTGGATCATACTTTTCGCTCCCTTAATAAAAGATACAAGAAGTAAACGCCACCGATAAAGTTCACAATAACACTTAACGTCGTGGAAAATGTGAAGACCCTTTCTACGATGAGTTGTCCTCCGACTAGTGCGATAATACTGATCATAATTGATGCAAGAATCAACTGATGATGTCGATATGTCTTCATAAATTCATACGTTACATTCGCAACGAGCAAGCCAAGGAAGGTAATCGGCCCAACTAATGCCGTTGCAACAGATACGAGAACCGCGATAATAAAAAGCATTCGTTTCACTACAAAGTGATAAGGAACACCAAGATTAATGGCGTGCTCTTTTCCTAAGGCAATCACATCTAAGTATTTGAAAAACCGATAAAAGTAACAACTTACTAAAATGATGACAACAATCGAAATCGTCAGAAGATCAGTATTCACATTGTTAAAGCTTGCAAACATTCGATTTTGAATTGACATAAATTCATTCGGATCAATTAACACTTGCATAAAAGTTGATAAGTTCGAAAATAACGTTCCGAGTACGAGCCCAATTAGTAGTAGAAAATAAATATTATTTTCTTCACTCGAGAAGAGCACTTTATAAAACAGGGCAGCAAACAAAATCATAAACCCTACAGAAATTAAAAAGTTAACATTCGCATTGGTCATCGCAAAACTCATTGAACCGAACGTAAAAATAATGAACGTTTGGATGAGCATGTATAATGAGTCAAGTCCGATAATACTCGGTGTTAAAATGCGATTATTTGTGATCGTCTGGAAGATCACCGTTGAAAAAGCGATTGCCCCACCCGTAATGATAATCGCTAATACGTTAGAACCTCGTCTCGGTAGCACGTATTCCCAGTTCCCGCTCGATTGGATTGTCATATATATAACCGTGACAGCTAATGCGATGATTGTGAGTATCGTTATTTTCGCTTTATAACCCATGTGACTTTCTCCTTAGAAGCATATAAAGAAATATTCCGCTGCCAATGACACCGACTGTCAAACCAATCGGAATTTCATACGGGTAGATGATAACCCTGCCTAATATGTCACAGAAGAGAACAAAGACGGCCCCTAACAGTGCTGTATGAGGCAAATTTTTACGAATGTTATCTCCTTGAAAGATCGTTACGATGTTTGGAACGACAAGTCCGAGAAACGGAATGACACCGATTGTTAATATAACCGTCGACGTAATCATCGCCACAATGACTAACCCGAGGTTCACGACTTGTCGATAATTGAGCCCTAAGTTTTTTGCAAAGTCCTCTCCCATACCAGCGACCGTAAATTTATTGGCATAAAGATATGCAAGAAGAACGAGCGGTACACTAATATAAAGCAATTCATAGCTTCCGGTCATCACCGTTGCAAAATTCCCTTGAAGCCAAGCTGAGATGTTTTGAATCAAATCGTGCTGGTAAGCGAAAAATGTCGTAATCGACCCGATAATGTTCCCAAACATAATTCCTACAAGCGGTATGAAAATAGCATTTTTAAATTTTATTTTTTCTAGTATTTTCATAAAAATAAAGGTTCCGGCTAACGCAAATAAGAAAGCGACAAATACTCTCGTAAATGGACTAGCTGTTGAAAATACTAATAGTGAAACGAGAATGCCTAATCTTGCGGAATCCATTGTTCCCGCTGTCGTTGGAGAAACAAATTTATTCCTCGTCAGCTGCTGCATAATGAGACCACAAATACTCATACTTACCCCAGCAATAATAATACTGATGAGACGTGGCACTCGACTGGTCCAGAATATGTTTGCCTGATGCTCACTCATATTGAACAGTTGCATCGGTGTTAATTCGGTGACACCAATAAATAATGATGTCACTGAAAAGATGATTAATAGAATAATTAAGTATTTAAGTTTCATACGTTTCCCCCGCCAACGACAAAATACAGCATCTGTTTCAAAAATCGAACCACCTTGTTCATCTCGTCTATGAAACTTTGATTGAGAAACAAGGTGTTATTTATTGAAGTTTTATTGAACATTCGAAGAAGTGAAAGGTGGTGACTCCCGCGAAAAGCGTCCGTCAATAACGGATTCGACGATCTAAAAGGTTCAATCTTTAAAAGTACAGCCTATTTAGATGGTGAATTCAATTATATTAGGAAGCTGCTGCACCTTTAACTGCTTTAACTTCATATACTGATTGACTAGATTCAATAATATGTTCCGGCTTCGGCTTCCCTCGATTTTGCTTATGCATGTTCAAGTGATCGTCACTCTTCTCCCATTGCTTCCAATGCATTTCAGATTCCCAACGGATGAGAACGATTACTTCCTCTGCACCTCTTCGTTGTTTTTTTACTAACACACTTAAGTCAATGAAGCCGTCTTGGTTCTCAATTAGACCTTTGCCGCTAAATCGATCTACAACTAACTGAGAAGTACCTTCTTTGACAGTGATAGTCTTCGTCTGTACAAACATCGTTCCCCCCCATTTCATTCCAATTAAATGATTATCATTCTCATTTAATGTTAATTGAAAGTGATTCTCATTGTCAACAAGAAAAGTGGAAAGTTTTGCGTTTTCATTTTTAAAATAAGGGGTAAATCTGTTTGTTTTCTCATGCAATTCGTGAAAGAATATGAATATTGAATCGTAAAGGAATGAGAATGTCGTGAGTGAAATTCAATTAATCATTAAGCAAAAACACGCAAATAAATATAAATCTGGCTACCCGCTCCTTCTTAAAGATGCTATTGCCAATCCTGATTCATTAAAGGTAGAAGGGCAGCTGTTATACGTAACAGACGAATCTGGCAGCTTTCTTGGCCGTGGGTACTATGGCAGGCAAAACAAAGGGTACGGTTGGATCTTGTCACAAAAGCTAAATGAACAGATCGATGACCGTTTTTTTGAAAAAAAGCTAGCAAAGGCCTTGCAAAAAAGAACCCGTATATTTGATGATGTGAACACAACGGCCTTTCGTGTCTTTAACGGTGAAGGAGATGGCATCGGAGGAGTAACGATTGATAACTTTGACGGCTATTACCTTTTAAACTGGTACAGTGAAGGAATCTATTCGTTTAAACAGCAAGTCGTCCGAGCACTGGAGACGGTAACAGATTTTAAAGGCATTTATGAAAAAAAGCGGTTTAAAACAGGCGGCAAATACATAAATGATGATGATTTTGTTACTGGTAAACGTGGAGAATTTCCACTCACCGTAAAAGAAAATGGGATAAACTTCGCTGTCTATTTAAACGAAGGAGCAATGGTGGGCGTATTTCTTGATCAACGAGACGTCCGCCGTTCGATTCGTGATAAATATGCCAATGGAAAACGTGTCCTTAATACGTTTTCCTACACAGGTGCCTTTTCTGTCTTCGCTGTAATCGGCGGTGCTGAGAAAACAACGAGTGTCGACCTTGCAAACCGAAGCTACGAAAAAACAATCGAGCAATTTAGTATGAACAGCCTTGATTACGAAGCACATGACATTGTTGTTCAAGATGTCTTTGATTACTATAACTACGCTGTGAAGAAAGGATTATCGTTCGACTTGGTCATTCTTGACCCACCAAGCTTTGCTCGTTCAAAAAAGAAAACGTTCAGTGCCGAGAAGGATTATAAAGATTTGTTAAAGCAAACGATTGCGATAACAGAGAAAAACGGGGTTATTGTTGCTTCAACGAACGCCGCTAAAGTCCCAATGGAGAAATTTAAACGTTTTATCGATCAAGCTTTTCACGAATCGGGAAATAAATATAAAGTGCTTGAAGAGCATTCACTTCCAGAGGATTTTGTTGTCGCACCGCAATTTCCTGAGGGAGATTATTTAAAAGTCGTCTTTATACAGGTGCAATAGGCTTGTCGTATGAAGTGGCTAGAGCAATCTGCCTTAATAAGAAAAGCGGAAGGCGTCCGCCTATCGGCAAAAAGCGCTGCCTCTTCCTCTTCTAGTATCACTTTGAAGCTAGATCCGTAAACCCGGCAATACGCCACGTTCTGTGGCATGCCCAGCACGAAGAAAATGCCTCCTGTATAAAGGGGGGGCATTTTCCTGTTATACGCATCTAAAGGTTATATTTTTTCCAAACTAATTTAGAAGTTAAAATGCTAGATCTTCTTGATCCACGTTTAGTTCAATCAAGTTACCATCTGGGTCAGCACAGAAAATTTGTGCAAATCCACTTTTTCCGTGTCGTTTTTCAAGGATTTCAACTTCATTCTGTTCTAACCATTTAAGAACGTCAAAGTAGTTCTGAACTCTCAAGGCAAAGTGTCCTTCCCTGCTGGATAAGCTTTTATCCTGTCGAATAGTCTGTGATGAGGGGGCGACGATCAAGTGGAGTTGCTGTCCCTCTATGTCATACCAAGCACCAGGAAAATCAAAATCAGGACGCGGGATTTCTTTTAAACATAAAGTTTTCCCATAGAACTCTTTTGCCCTTTCTAAATCTGTAACAGTAAGACTCACATGATGGAGGCATTTATATTTAATCATAATCATCCCTCTTCCCTTTCAATTATTTTTGGCCTTCGTTGTTTTGTAAATCAAATGTACACAATGAAACACGACTCAACCTCTTAATCGGGGAAATAAAACAATTCGGTAACGAGATCAATAACTTTTTTAACTTTATTGCTCCGTTACTTTAAGTTCTTTTCATCATAACTCACAATCTCTAACCTAATTTTAGCATATTTCTCTATCTTTATTGATTACCCGTATAGAGGTGATAAGCTGGGTTGCGCCTAAACTTGGAGAAGTTGCGTTCATTCGAAGTGAAGTTGCGTCTAAACTAAGAGAAGTTGCGTTCATTCGAAGTGAAGTTGCGCCTAAACTAAGAGAAGTTGCGTTCATTCGAAGTGAAGTTACGTCTAAACTAAGAGAAGTTGCGTTCATTCGAAGTGAAGTTGCGCCTAAACTAAGAGAAGTTGCGTTCATTCGAAGTGAAGTTACGTCTAAACTAAGAGAAGTTGCGTTCATTCGAAGTGAAGTTGCGCCTAAACAGTATTACACCCCATAAAGGTTTATATTCACACGGGCAAAGCATGTGGTTACTAAGAATGTAATAAATAACGACCTGTGACTGCTAATTTCATAATTAGTCGATCACAGGTCGATCAGTTATTTTTAAAGCATGGAAATTGAGTCAATTTGTATCGTTTAAATCATACATAATTGAACGATCTAATGAGAATAAAAAACCTAATTAAATAACCAAATCAACTCCATTCACTTCCACACCCTCCTATGCTTTTTGGAATTGTTCTTCTTCGGTAGAATTTTTTAACGCTAATGTAGAGGATGAACCACCTGAAATTGCTTGAGATACTTCATCAAAATAGCCCGTGCCGACTTCGCGCTGGTGTCTCGTTGCTGTATACCCGTCACTCTCTGAAGAAAACTCAGCTTGCTGGAGCTTGGAGTAAGCTGCCATTCCTTGATCTTTATAGTCTAATGCAAGTTCGAACATGCTGTGGTTGAGTGCATGGAATCCGGCAAGAGTGACGAATTGGAATTTATAACCCATTTCCCCTAACTCTTTTTGGAATTCGGCAATCGTTTGTTCATCAAGCTTCTTTTTCCAATTAAATGAAGGTGAACAATTATAAGCAAGCAACTTTCCTGGGTATTTTTTATGGATCGCATCTGCAAATTTTTTCGCTTCTTCAAGATTTGGTTCACTCGTCTCGCACCAAAGTAAGTCTGCATAAGGAGCATAAGCGAGTCCTCTCGATATTGCTTGTTCAAGTCCTGGTTTCGTACGATAAAAGCCTTCTGAAGTTCGTTCTCCGGTTAAAAATGAGTGGTCATACGGATCAACGTCACTCGTGAGCAAGTTCGCTGCATTCGCATCTGTTCTTGCGATAATGACAGTCGGTACATTCATCACATCAGCAGCCAGTCGAGCAGCAATTAAGTTTCGGACCGCTGTTTGCGTCGGCTGTAGTACTTTCCCGCCTAAATGGCCGCACTTCTTTTCTGATGATAATTGATCTTCCAGATGAACACCAGCTGCTCCAGCTTCAATCATCGCTTTTGTTAGTTCAAATACATTAAGCGGTCCGCCAAATCCTGCTTCCATATCTGCAACGATTGGGGCAAACCAGTTTGTATCACCTGTTCCTTCGACTTGCTGAATTTGATCTGCCCGCTGAAATGTTTGGTTGATTCTTCGCACGACTTGAGGCACACTGTTTGCCGGGTAAAGACTTTGATCAGGATACATTTGACCTGCTAAATTCGCATCTGCGGCAACTTGCCAACCGCTTAAATAGATCGCTTTTAAACCTGCTTTCACTTGCTGCATCGCCTGATTTCCAGTAAGTGCACCTAATGCAGCGATATAATCTTCGGTTTTCATTAAGTTCCACAGTCGTTCTGCTCCCATACGTGCTAGTGTCTGCTCGACAATGACAGACCCGCGAAGGTTGACGACATCTTCACCGCTGTACGGTCTTTCTACACCTTTCCAGCGCTCCTCCTCCCACGATTGCTCAACCTTCTTCATTTGTTCTTCACGATTTCTCATCGATTATTCCCCTTTCTAATGTTTTATTACAATTATCGTTATATCATTTTGTTATATAACAATATATCTAAAAAATTACTCTAAATACGCACAGCACTCCATAGCCGCTTTTTCATCATCGTATTCCATGCCGCACGCTCTACAAATATTTTCGACGGTCGGTTCTTCTGGTAAGCGGAAAATAACGACGTCATTAACTCCTTTCGATTCTACATTCATACTGCCCCATTCATCCGTTGCTAGATGCAGCAGCTGGTCACCATAAATAAATACCGTTTCATTGAGATCTTCTTCTGTTTTTCCTGCACGGAACTTTTGTTTTACCCAACGATCGATTAACTGTTCAGCCGTCGTCATTTGCTTTGTGTTCAACGTAAACACCCTTTCCATTTAATTTATCTTCTTTGAAACATATTTTTTTAAAGTCTGGAAAAAATCACTTTTGTTTCTCGGTGATTCACGCTTTAACATCATACGCTCCGCGACTCAAAACCTCGTCACATTGTTCTACTTGGTTCTTGTTGTCCTTCTTTTTTGAACAAGCTCTTATACTCTCGCCTTCTTCGATGAAGAATCGGCTCGGTATACCCATTAGGCTGTTCTTTTCCGTCCAACACTAACTCTAATGCTGCTTGAAATGCTACAGACTCTTCGAAACGATTGGACATCGGTACGTAATATGGGTCATGAGCATTTTGTTCATCAACAACTCTCGCCATTTCCTTCATTGTGTCAATTACCTGTTCCTCTGAACAGATTTGGTGATATAACCAATTCGAAATATGCTGGCTTGATATGCGTAACGTTGCCCGATCTTCCATTAGTCCGATACCGTCAAGGTTCGGAACCTTTGAACAACCAATTCCGTGCTCTACCCAGCGGACGACGTAGCCAAGGATACTTTGGGCGTTCGTTTCAAGTTCTTGTTGTACTTCTTCCCTTGACCATGAAGGATCGATTTCGACCGGAACATGCAATAATTCTTGTAAGTAGTCAGTTTGATTTTTCCTTATGCTTTCTTGAACTGCATCAACAATGACTTGGTGATAGTGCAGTACATGTAACGTCGCTGCAGTCGGGGACGGTACCCAAGCTGTATTCCCTCCAGCGATTAAATGACCGATTTTTTGATCCATCATTGCCTTCATTTCATTCGGCATCGGCCACATCCCTTTGCCAATTTGTCCTTGTTCATTCAACTTAGACGCGAGGCCAGTTTGAACATTTGATTTTTCATAGGCGTTG
The DNA here is from genome assembly GCF_002335745.1 of Evansella halocellulosilytica. GTDB lineage: Bacteria > Bacillota > Bacilli > Bacillales > Salisediminibacteriaceae > Bacillus_CA > Bacillus_CA halocellulosilytica. The sequence goes on from NZ_NIST01000001.1 coordinate 490,663, forward strand.
AGCCATGTTGATGATTTCATATCACTTTTGCGCACCATTGGTCCTGCATAAAACGAGGAGTGAATTTCATCCCCAGTGCGGTCCAAAAATCCTGTATTAATGAAAAAAATACGGTCTTTCACCTTGAAAATACATTGTTTTAAATTTAGCGATGTTCTCCGTTCTTCATCCATTACACCGATTTTCAATGTATGTTTTGCCAAACCTAACAATTGTTCTACCCGCTCAAACAATGTATTTGCAAAAGCGACCTCTTCAGATCCGTGCATTTTCGGCTTTACGATATATACAGATCCATTTTGCGAGTTTTTAAACCGGCCATTACTAAGCAAATCATGTTTGGCAATTAAACTTGTGACCACTGTATCAATAATTCCTTCAGGCATTTCTTCACCAGAGTCATTTAAGATGAGGTCTGTTTTCATTAAATGACCGACATTACGTACGAGAAGCAGCGAACGTCCTGATAATATCAGTCGCTCTCCTGTTGCAGTCGTGTACTCGCGATTTTCGTTCAAGGAGCGATCAACAGTTTGATTGCCTTTTTTAAACTGGACTGATAGCGTCCCTTTCATCAGACCTAGCCAATTACGGTAAACGTCAACTTTATCTTCTGCATCGACTGCTGTAACAGAGTCTTCGAAGTCGATAATTGTTGATAGAGCTGATTCGATGACAACATCTTTTACACCTGCACTGTCAGCCTTACCAATTGGATGCTCCCGGTCAATTTGAATGTCAATATGCAGCCCGTTATGTTTGAGAAGGATCGAAGTTGGAGACTTTTCTGTCCCACAATAGCCGATAAATTGTCCTGGAATCTGCAGCTCGGTTAGTTCTCCTCCACTTCGTTCTACTAAAAGCTGTTGATTTGAAACAATGAAATGAACAGCATCAAGGTGACTTCCTTTTTTCAATGGAATAAACTCATCGAGACACTTTTTCGCGTATTGAACAACTTTCTCTCCACGCATCGGATTGTACTTATCTGTTTTTATCTGAGCGCCTTCTGTTTCATCAATAACATCTGTACCATATAAGGCATCATACAAGCTCCCCCATCGTGAATTTGCTGCATTAATCGCATACCTCGCATTATTTGCTGGAACAACGAGCTGTGGTCCTGCTTGCTTCGTCAACTCATCATCGAGGTTTTCTGTGCCAATCTTAAAATTGCCGATCTCGTCCTCTAAATATCGAATCTCTTTTAAAAACTGGACGTAATCGTCTGTATGACCGGAACTTTTATGTCTCATATTCCAGTCGTTTAATTTTTGCTGAATCTCCCCTCTTTTCTTTAATAGGCGTTCATTTTCAGGTGTCAATTCTTCAAGCAACGTTTGTAATCCTTGCCAAAATGAATGAGAGTCAATATCTGTCTTTGGAAGTACGTCATTTTCAATAAATGTAAACAACTGCTCGGCTACATGGATGGTACCGACTTTCACATAGCTATCCATCCTTTCCCTCCTCCATTAAAAGTTTGAATTCTTTTTTGTAATACAACAGTATTAATTTTTCTTAATTTATTATATAACAATTATTGGATAATGCAACCATATTTTTAAAATTTTTAGAAAATTTCTTGCGAAATAGGTTTTGCTAACGATATGTCTTTTTAATTAAGACCCATGTTCTAGAAAGAACTAACCATTATCCTCTAAATGTTTGAAGGTTTTTCCATAAAAACTGCAGAATGTTATAAAATGACTAATGAATGTATTAAGTTGTTTTTAAAATACTAGAAGTGTTTTTATGTTAGAGAGTGAGGAAACTGCGTTGAATCACAAAAGAAAAACGGAAAAAAACAAGGTAAAACGGAAGTACTGGCATGAATATAAGTGGATTTTATCCTTTTTATTACCTTACAAAAAGCACCTTATTTACTTGATCATATGTGGTCTATTTTTAACGTTAGGGGAAATTATCGTACCACGCTCCTTCCAAATTTTAATTGATGACCTCATTCCAACAAACGATCTTGACGGATTTTTTCAATTAATGGGCTTTGTTATTGTCATTATTATTGTGATGATCATTGCAACTGGAGTTAAAAATCTCCAGCAACGAATTATTAGGGAAAAAGCAGCAAGAGACTTACAGTATGCAGCTTTCCATAAATTACGCGCTTTAGGATTTTGCTATATTGAAGGAAATTCAACTGGTGAAATTCTTTCGTTATTAAATACAGATGTGAATGATGTCCAGAAAATCTACCGTCAATACTTTCCTAATATTATTTTATATTCAATTATGATCATTGCTTTAGGAACAATGCTATTAACATTACATGTATGGCTTACATTGCTTATTATCCCTTGTTACCTTTTGTACTATATTTTTGGGCCATGGGTAGAGCGACAGGCTTTTCTATATTTGAAAAAGTACAACGAAGATCGAGTTAAGCTGGAAAACCATGTGTATGAATCAATGTCTTCCATGCAGGAATTGCGGGCATACGGAGCATTAAGGTGGAGAATGTCTCGTTTTCTTAAACATTTTACCTCTTACAACCGGCATTGGTTACACTCAATTTTTTACGCTCATACGAGAGGTTCAATAAGGCGCGTTACTGTATATTTTGCCGTCTTACTACTGTTTTGGTTTGGGGCAGATTTAGTAAGGAGTGACGCACTAACTGTCGGTGAATTTGTGGCATTCTTTTTTTACTTTATGCTCATGATGTTCAACATTACTTTCCTTGTCACTAGTTTGACCGAGCAACAGACGTTAATGATCCAAGCATTGCGACTATATGAGTTTTATCATCAAGATGAAGAGGTGGCAGAGCTCCAAGACCCAATATCTGTACCAGAGGAACAAAGTAGGATTGAATTTAAACGAGTTCAATTTTCATACCCTAACCAACCACCTACTTTAGACAATGTGACACTAACCATACAAGCTGGACAACATGTTGCAATTGTTGGCGCATCTGGCAGTGGAAAAACGACACTCATAAAACTAATAGGAAGGTTTTACGACCCACAATATGGTGAAATTACGTTACATGGCATTCCTTTAAAAAAACTATCCCTGCAATCATTACGAGAAGAGATTGGTTACGTTTTTCAAGAAGGTTATTTGTTCGGGACGTCAGTGAAAGAGAATATTCGCTTCGGTAACCCTGACGCTTCAGATCATCAAGTCATTGGAGCAGCAAATAAAGCCTATGCTCATGATTTTATCGAAGCATTACCGGATGGCTATGATACGAAAGTAGGTGAAAGAGGGTATAAGCTTTCTGGAGGTCAAAAACAAAGGATTGCTATAGCAAGAATGTTTCTAAAGAATCCTAAGATTGTCGTTTTAGATGAAGCAACTTCTGCTTTAGATAATGAAAGTGAAGCTTATGTACAAAAGGCCTTACATGAATTAAGCTGCAACCGAACAATTATCACAGTCGCACATCGACTAACGACAATATTAGGAGCGGATCACATTTTTGTCATGAAAGAAGGTCAAGTTGTCGAGCAGGGGGTTTATGAGGAACTGCTACGTTTACGAGGCACCTTTTATGAATTAGTAAATGCTTCTCAGAAGGAGTTTAGTAGTTATGAAGGCAAATAAGAACTCTGTTAGTCAAAAGAGAAGGTCATGGTTTTGGAAAAATTACTCGAAGGTTACAGTACTTGCCAGTATCTCGATGCTTGTTCTTATCTTATACATGTTAACAAACTTTGTTATTATCGGTGTCCAAAAATGGATCATTGATGATGTGTTTATGGGGCAGCAATATGACCAACTTCATATATTACTCCTCATCTTCGCTTTGGGCTTTATCAGCTTTGGCATATTAAATCCTATAAATGCCATGACACGTGATGCCGTTTATAATAAGTTTTTACTTTCTTTGTCAACTGAATATATGACACATGTTAGTAAATTGCCTTTGCAGATTTTTCAAAAAGAAAGGATAGCCCGATACGTTTATTATTTTAGTCAAGATATACGTGGATTTTCTGAAGCGATCACCAAAGATATCCCAACTGTCATTCAACAAGGGCTGTATATCATCTTACTTATGGGAATTATTGGTTACATAAGCCCTTTGATATTATTCATTTGTGTGACATTCAGCATTCTTTATATTCTTTTAGGTCGCTATTTCAGCCCTAAAATAAAGCAAGTGAATAAACAAGTTCAAGAAGATAAAAGCAGGCTTCTAGTACATATCGAAGAAGGGATTTCCTCGACTAGAGAAGTGATTTCCTTCCAAAGGCAAAATTGGGAAAAGACACTATACGATCGCTTATTTGGCCGCTATTTCACCTCAGTCATGAAGGAAGGAAAGCTAGAAAATAAGCACCTTTTTCTAAGTGATCCAATGAGATGGGGGGCAAACATCGCAATATTAGGCTACGGTGGTTACCTTGTAATTAATGGGGATTTATCGGTTGGGTGGCTCGTCGTCATTTATCAATTTGGATCGGAATTAATGAATGCGATGCAAATGTTATTTCAATTAGTTTTGCAAATTTCGGCAAAAATGTCTTACTATGATCGCTTAAATAAACTATTTCAGCAAGAACGGCTCAGTGACGGTAATCAACAGTTAACTGAGTCGATAAATGAGCTTACTTTTTCAAATGTATCGTTTGCCTATAATAAGTCACAAGGGAATATATTAAAGGGTATTGACCTTTCAATTAGTAGAGGGCAGAAGATTGCCTTTATTGGTACAAGTGGAGGCGGAAAATCAACTTTATTACAGCTGTTGTCGAAAGATAATGTAATGATTGACGGGATGATACAAATTAATCAAACGACACCACTGCAGCATATCTCATCTTCTAGCTGGTCAAACAAAGTCCATATTGTTTTTCAAGAGCCGTACTTATTTCGGGAGTCATTAGAAACAAATATACGCTTAGGTTTAGAAAATGTGTCAATGGATCAAATTATTTCTGCATGCAAGGCTGTCCATATTCATGACTACATTATGCGTTTACCTGAGGGGTACCAAACAGTCATTGGTGAACGGGGGTTGACGTTATCCGGAGGTCAGCGGCAACGTATTGCACTTGCTAGAGCGATTGTCAATAAACCTGATATATTGTTACTTGACGAAGCAACCTCAGCATTAGATATGGAAACTGAACGGAGAGTACAGGAATCACTAGATAGTATAATGAAAGAAGGACTCATGATCGTTGTTGCCCATCGGTTGTCTACTATTGAAAATGCAGATGTTATTTATGTCTTAGATGATGGAGAAATCGTTGAATTCGGCACACATGAAAAATTATTAACGAAACATGGTGTATACGCGAGACTGTATCAACAACAAAGCAACGAAGTCGGATAGATCCTAAGTTTTCACCTACTAAACGTATATTTTCAATTAGTTCAAGGCGTTTTCTCGATTATGAGAACGTCTTTTTATTTGTCTTTACAAAGATCCTTAAGTTAAGTTTGATATCATGTGGACGACATTAAAAATTACTCCCTAAGGAAAACAGCTATTATCACACCTGTCTATCTTTAGGGAGTTCTTCGCTGCTTCTTACGATATTAGACGATCTTTATATAGTCTTACAAAATCTTCTCTAAAAAGTCTTTAGCTCGATCTGACTTCGGCTTTGTAAAAAATTCATTTGGCGGTGCTTCTTCAACAAGACGACCATCGTCTAAAAAGAGAATTCTATCAGCTACCTCTTTTGCAAAACCCATTTCATGGGTAACAATGACCATTGTTATCCCTGACTCCGCTAATGATTTCATCACTTGTAATACTTCTTTTACCATTTCTGGATCGAGCGCTGAGGTTGGTTCATCAAATAACATCGCTTTCGGTTCCATTGCTAACGCTCGGGCAATGGCTACACGCTGTTTTTGACCTCCAGATAATCGGTTCGGGTAATCTTCCGCTTTGTTCTCCAGCCCTACTTTTTTCAACAGTTCTAAAGCTGTTTTCTCTGCTTCAGCCTTTGACTTCCCTCGCACTTTCATCGGGGCGTACATTAAGTTTTCAAGAACATTCATGTGCGGAAATAAATAAAAATGCTGAAACACCATCCCAATTTCTTCACGAATTTTCATAATATCTGTTTTAGGGTCTGTAACATCTTTTCCGGAAATCAATATATGCCCTTCTGAAGGGGTTTCTAATAAGTTTAAGCATCTGAGGAAAGTTGATTTTCCTGATCCAGACGGGCCGACAATTGTGACAACTTCTCCTTCTTCAATCGTCGTCGATATATCGCTTAACACTTGTGTCTGACCGAATGATTTTGATAATCGCTCTACATTAATCACTTTGCTTCAATCTCCTCTCTAACATTTTCCCAAGAAGAGTAAGACCCATTACCATGAGATAATATATAAGACCTGCAAATAATAATGGCTCAAAGAATGAATATGTCTGGCCGCCGACGATGTACGATCTACGCATAATATCTAACACGCCAATTGTCGTGACAATCGCAGATTCTTTCGTTAAGGTAATAAACTCATTCATAAGTGCCGGTAAAATATTTTTCATCGCTTGCGGCAATATGATATCTTTCATCATTTCGCTGTATGGAACGCCAAGCGCCAATGCGGCTTCTGTTTGTCCTTTATCAATTGCTTCAATTCCTGCTCGGATAATCTCGGAGACGTAAGCTCCTGAATTTAATCCGAATGCAGCAACTGCAGCGACAAAGGCGGGGATTTCTACTCCAATGACTTGCGGCATGCCGTAATAAATAATCATCAATTGCAGTACAAGCGGTGTTCCTCGAAAAATCGATGTATAAGCATCTGCCAGCCAACGTAACACTTTCACTTTTCCGATTTTTAGCAAGCTTAAAAATACGCCAATAATAAATCCTATAATTGCTGATACTGAAACAATTTTAATCGTTACCCAAATTCCCTTTAATATATAAGGAAAGGAGGGCACGATTTGCGAAAAGTCCAAACCCATGCCCACTATCATCCTCTCTTTTTTAAAACTAAGCTGTTAAGACCTTAATTGGATTCTTAACGGCCGTAGGAGCCGTTGTCTTTACAAAAAACTACTTTTTAATCGTGAAAATGAGAGACGCTATTTAGGGAAAAACTTGAGATTCCCCTCTCTATCATCGTGCGATAGCGAATCGAATGCCTAGAAAACTTCTATGTGAAGGCATTTACATCGTCATCCCGGATTCAGTGTCCGAAAAATCATTCAAAACACTTTACGCCTCTGGCTGCTCATTATCAAACCATTTCATAATCAGTTCATCGAGTGTGCCATCCTCTTTCAGTTTTTCAATTACTTCGTTAAATTCTTCTGTAAGTTGACTTCCCTTTTCAAAGGCAATGGCATTACCGTCTTCTTCCGCTTCATTTGGAAGTGTAAAACCAACTAGCTCTGGATTTTCATCAATGTAATTGTTTGCAACCGTATCAGCAATAATCGCCGCATCAAATCGCCCTGTATGAATTTCTTGGACGAGCTCCGGGATACGATTTCTTGAATCAATCGTTACACCGTCAACTTGCTCGGCAATTTCCTCTGCTTGTCCTTCTTGAATCGATCCTAATTGCACACCTAACGTTTTTCCTTGAAGATCTTCAATCGTTTCGATGCCATTTTCTTCAGATGTGACAATCATGTGTGCCCCATAAAAATAAATCTCGGAGAAGTCAGCGTTTTCTCTGCGTTCTTTTGTCGGTCTCATCCCTGCTTGAACAAAATCAATTCGCCCTGCATCTAACGCCGGAATTAAACTATTAAAATCCATATCTACGATTTCTAGTACGTAACCTAATTCTTCTGTAATCGCATTTGCGAGATCAACGTCAAAGCCGATGATTTCTTCACTGCCCTCTGTTTCTACGTATTCAAATGGCGGGTAATCTGCTGAAGTTCCCATAACTAATGTATTTTCATCACCATCTTCGCCACAAGCGGTTAAAAATGCAGTTGCAACCAATAACGCTATTAAATATACATATGATTTCATTTTAATTCTTCCTCTCTGTATGCTCTTTATGAATTTTTATTATAAATTATTAATTTTTATTCATAAAAAGAATTCTATCATGCATTAATAAATTTACAACCCATTTATAAAAAGTTTAAATTTTCAGTTTTCAATAACCTTATTAATTCATACTTGAATCTAAGAATCTATGTATTACGAGAATAACAAATGCCTTTATCGCCAAGCATACTAACAGGTGAGAGGAGTGTATAAACATAAGTACTCATGCAATATATGTTTGTATTATCCATTTTGCTGTTCATGCATAATATTTGTATATAAATGAAGGAGATTCGACAAATGCCAGGCACTTGTCGAATCTCCTTTTGTTAATTTTTTATTTAATACTTTGTAAAAATTTGAATCTAATATGATCATCATTTTCTGTCAAAAAAATGTACACACTAAAAAAAATTAAAATTTTTCTATCCCTTGTCCTGACAGCGTGTAACGATATTTCAATAAAATTTATGTTTTGACATTTATTTTCGTTTCGTTACCATAAAGTTTGTAAGAAAAAAATTTAACAAATTTAATATTAACCCAAAGGGGGTTGTTACATGAACCCAAAGGATGATCAAGCAAAGGCTTCAATTGATCATGCAAAAGATCTCGTCATCGAGTCACTTGCAGAAACGATGGATTTATACGGAGTCACTAGAAGCGTTGGAAATTTATACGGCACAATGTACTTCGAAGAAGATATGACATTGGATGAAATGAGAGAAAAACTCGAAATGAGTAAGCCTAGCATGAGTACTGGTGTCAAAAAGCTTCAAGAATTTGATATCGTCAAAAAGACATTTAGTAGAGGCAGCCGAAAGCATACGTATGTTGCAGAGAAAGATTTCTTCCGTTTCTTTAACAAATTTTTTACACAAAAATGGGAACGTGAAGTAAAACTGAACATGGAAGCGATTGAGCGTGCCCAGCAGAAACTGGTAGAGGTCATTCATTCAGAAGATACGTCTGATGAGCTGAAAAATGAAGCTGTTAACATTTTTGAACAACTAGAACACTCAAAGCCTTATTACCATTGGCTGAATGAGTTAGTGAACGGCATTCGTACTGGTAAAATATTTGAAGCCTTTCCTGTGAACAAAGAGGAATAATTTAAAAAAACACGTTGAACGGAACAACAATAAAAACGATGTTGTCCTAAGAAGACGTGTTTGCAAAGACAAAAGACGGAATATTGGTAACAGAAGAACAGATCACTGCCACTGTTAATGCCACATGAACGTGACCGAAACTAACCAAAAGCAGGATAAAAAGAGATTCGACAAGTGCCTGGCACTTGTCGAATTACTTTTATTTGAATAATCATTTGTTACGTGGCAAAACCTATCGATAGTAAAAGACACTTTGGAGTGATGTACATGCATAAAGACCGCATTATGGAAATTTTAGATTCTCCCGATTTGATTGAAGTTACGTACAAAGGAACCCCGATCTTCATTGAACAAGTCGACGAAGACTTGAAACAAGCAAGAGTCTATCCACTCGATGACCCTGCAAAACATTTCGATGTTGAAATCGAACGTTTACAGGAGTGAGATTATTCGACAAGTGCCTGGCACTTGTCGAGTTTTTCTTTGGCGAGCTTGATTTGCTGCTGGACTTGCTCTGGTGCTGTGCCTCCTTGACTATTACGGGCACCGACTACTTGCTCATGAGCTAATACTTCATAAATATCGTCATCAAACAACGGTGAAAATGATTGATAATCTTCTAAATTTAGCTCTAATAAATACTTTCCTTGATCAATCGCGTTTAAGACGATTTTCCCGATAATTTCATGTGCTTCACGGAACGGCATTCCTTTCGTTACGAGGTAATCGGCAATATCTGTTGCATTGGAGTAATCCTGATTAATCGCTTTTCGCATGACTTCTTCATTAACCGTCATCGATTCAATCATCGGTGCTAATAGCTGCAACGTTCCTTCAACCGTCTCAACTGTATCAAACATGCCTTCCTTATCTTCCTGCATATCTTTGTTATACGCTAACGGCAAACCTTTTAACACAGTTAAAAGTCCGACTAAGCTACCATTTACACGACCTGTTTTCGCTCTAAGTAGCTCTGGGACATCAGGGTTTTTCTTTTGCGGCATAATACTTGATCCTGTGCAAAATGAATCGTCTAATTCTACAAACTTAAACTCTTCACTGCTCCAAATAACAAGTTCTTCCGATAGTCGGGAAATATGCATCATTAACATCGAAGAGGCAGACAAAAATTCGACGATAAAGTCTCGATTACTTACGGCATCCATACTGTTCGGATAAATGTTGTCAAATCCTAGTAATTCAGCGACACGTTCTCGGTTGATCGGAAAAGTCGTACCAGCTAACGCTCCAGCCCCGAGCGGAAGCCAATTTAATCGCTCAAGGCTGTCAATGTACCTTTCTTTATCACGCTGAAGCATCCAAAAGTACGCCATCAAATGATGGGCAAATGAGACAGGCTGAGCACGTTGTAAATGCGTATAGCCTGGAATCAACGTATAAATATGATCCTCTGATTGGCTAACGATCGCAGCTTGAACCGATTCGATCATTTCGATAATGTTTTGAGTATGATTTTTTAAATATAAATGCATGTCGGTTGCTACTTGATCATTTCTACTTCGTCCAGTATGCAGCTTCCCGCCTACCGGGCCAATCTCTTCAATTAAAAACGCCTCAATATTCATATGAATATCTTCATTTGAAACGTTGTATTCAAGTTCGTCCTTCTCAAGCTTTTCGCTCACTTTATTTAACCCTGCAATAATTTTTTCCATATCTTCTGTTGAAATTATTCCACTTTCTCCAAGCATTTGAACATGAGCAAGACTTCCTTGTATATCTTCTTTCGCCAGCTTTTGGTCAAAAGAAATCGAAGCCGTTAATTCCTCCACGAGCTTATTCGTTTCCTTTTTAAACCTGCCGCCCCATAGCTTTGACATGACCAGTTCCTCCTTTAAAACCATTAAAAGGATATTCAAAAAGTCCGGGAAAAAAGCTTACGTATCTCAGCGTTGACTCGTTTCTCCGTTACTCACGTATTAATACCATACGCTCCGCTACTCAAAACTTCATCGCCTTGATCTACCCACCTCTTTTTGTCCTCCTTTTTGAACACGCACTTTAAAATACGATTTGTAACGCTATTATCTATTAGGCAGGCGGACGCATTCAATGCCTAAGCTAAATATAGCAATCACCATGTTGGATTTTCGACTATTGCTTTTCCCACCTATTAGACTCGTCACCTTTCAATCTTCAATACATTATCAAAAATGTCGCGCTTGTGCCCTTTGGTGAAAGCAAACACGTTTGGCTGCCAATAAGGAATTTTCATAGTAGTAGCCACCAAAATGAATTATTTCAGTACTTTATCTTTATCATTCACTTCTGAATACACTTTTGTTCTTAATCCCCACAGCTTAATGAAGCCTACTGCAGCATTGTGATCAAATAAGTCTCCTTTTGAATACGTTGCTAGCTCCTCATTGTATAAGCTATTATTCGATTGTCTGGCGACGACAACATGATTTCCTTTATGAAGCTTCACACGAATTTTCCCTGATACGACTTGCTGTGTTTCTTCTACGAAGGCATCTAATGCATTTTTTAGCGGAGAATACCATAAGCCATCATAAACAAGCTGAGTCATCTGTTCATCCACTTCTCGTTTAAACTTCGTCACTTCACTAGGTAACGTTAAAAACTCCAGTTCCTTATGAGCATTGATTAAAATGAGCGCTCCTGGATTTTCATACACTTCACGTGATTTAATGCCGACGAGACGATTTTCAATATGATCAATTCGGCCAACGCCATGTTTTCCGCCGATATCGTTCAGCTGTTCAATCATATCGACTAAAGGCAGCTTCTTACCATTTAACGAAACGGGCTCTCCTTTTTCAAATTCAATGTCTACATACTCTGCTTCATCTGGTGTCATCGAAATCGGTGCGGTCCAGTCAAACGCTCCCTCTGGCGCTTCGTTCCACGGATCTTCCAGTACACCGGCTTCACAAGCACGTCCCCAAATATTCGCATCGATGGAATAAGGGTTGTCGAGGTCAACTGGAATCGGGATGCCTTTCTCCTCTGCATAAGCAATCTCCTCATCTCTTGTCATTCCCCATTCACGTACTGGTGCGATCACCTTTAAGTGTGGTGCGAGTGCTTGAATCGATACTTCAAAACGAACTTGATCGTTCCCCTTGCCAGTGCATCCATGGGCAACAGCCACAGCACCTTCTTGTTCAGCAACTTCAACTAGAAGCTTTGAAATAAGTGGACGAGATAAAGCAGAAGACAATGGATACTTGCCTTCATACAGGCAGTTTGCTTTTAACGCTGGCAGTAAATAACCTTTTGCAAGCTCTTCTTTTGCATTCACAATAATCGCTTTTTCTGCACCAACCTTCAATGCTTTTTCTTTTACTGCTTCAAGGTCTTTCCCTTCACCAACGTCAAGCCCTAATGCAATCACATCATATCCATACTTCTCTTGAATCCATTTAATTGATACGGAAGTGTCCAATCCTCCGGAATAAGCTAAAATTACTTTCCCATTACTCATTTGCCCATCTCTCCTTTGAATGATTATCTACCCACACGGATTTTTATGCACATCTTTCGAAAAAAATTAGTCTCCGATTAAGACTTTTAACAATGCTTTTTGAGCATGAAGCCTGTTTTCTGCTTCATCAAACACGAGAGAATGCTTCCCATCAATAATTTGTTCTGTTACTTCTTCGCCGCGGTGTGCCGGAAGACAATGTAAAAAGATAAAATCATCCTTTGCCTTTTCACATAGACTTTCATTTACTTGATAGGGTGTTAAGCTTTCTATTCTTTTTTTCTGTTCATGTTCCTGCCCCATACTTGCCCAAACATCTGTAATAATAATGTCTGCCTGTTTTGCAGCTTCCTCAGGATCATACGTGAAATTCAACGTTCCTCCATGAAGGTCAGCTGTTTTTCTCGCATTGAGGTAAATGTTGCTATTAGGCTCATATCCTTCAGGACTAGCAACGACCATATTCATTCCGGTTTTCGCCGCACCCTCCATTAAAGAGTGAGTCATGTTGTTATGCCCGTCACCGACGTAGCAAAGCTTCAAACCGTTTAATTTTCCCTTATCCTCATAGATCGTGAGCAAGTCGGCTAATACTTGAGCTGGATGATGCAAGTCTGTTAGTCCGTTAATGACTGGAACCGTTGCTTCTGCAGCAAACTCTTCAATCGTTTCATGTGAAAATGTTCGAATCATCACTCCGTCTAAATACCTCGATAACACTTTTGCCGTATCTGATATCGATTCACCTCTGCCTAGCTGTAAGTCTGTTGCACTTAAAAAACTCGCGTGGCCTCCTAATTGAAACATTCCCACTTCAAACGAAATCCGCGTACGTGTTGAAGACTTTTCGAAGACCATCCCTAACGTTTTCCCCTTCAAATAATCATGCGGGATTCCAAGCTTTTGTTTTTTCTTAAGCTGACTTGCAAGCTTTAATAAATAATGAATCTCTGACGCCGTATAATCGGCTATCGTTAAAAAGTCGTTCCCTCGCATGTTGCTCTCAACAATATCATCCTTGTCTTTCAATTGATTGACATTCATGCTTCCACCTCACTTTTTATCCATGTATCGTGATATTCACGTAATGATCTCGGTTTGCTGGGACGATTCCCGCTTTCATTTGTGAGTAAATCAACGAGCGTCCTCATCGTGTCTATACTCGTAAAGGAAGGAATTTGATATCGAACGGCAAGCTCTCGTATATAAAAGCCTGTTTTTTCACTGTCACGCCCTTGACTCGGGACATTGAAGACAAATGATAGCTTCATATTTTTAAAGCATTCGTGAAGGGCAGCTTCTTCGTTTTTCACGTCTATTGCTGCAATCCGATGCTTTCTTAAAAATGATGCGGTCCCCTCGGTTGCCACAATTTGATACCCTTTTGAAAAAAGCCTCTGAATAACGTCTAAGCTTTGTTCCTTCGAACGATCTGCGATCGAACAAAAGACAATGTCATTGTTATTCATGAATGGTTCAAACGCTTTTCTTAATGATTCTTCCTCTGTTAAACCTAACGTTAATACTTCACCCGTCGATTTCATTTCCGGTCCTAATACATGGTCAACACCTTTTAATTTTTCAGCTGAAAATATAGGTAATTTCAAAGAATAATAAGGAGGTTCAGGATACAACCCAGTATGTTTGCTTAATTGCAGTAATGAATCTCCTAACTGTACGTGCGTTGCCCACTCAACCATCGGGATGCCTGTTAACTTACTCATAATCGGAACCGTTCTTGATGACCGAGGATTCACTTCAAGGACATAAACCGTTTCATCGTGAATGACAAATTGAATATTCATCATCCCTATGACTGGAAGTGCATCAGCTATTTTTTCCGCATAATGAACCATCGTTTGTTTCGTTTTTTCCGTGAGCGTTGCTGGCGGGAATAATGCCGCACTGTCACCTGAATGAACACCTGCCTTTTCAATGTGTTCAAATATACCTGGAATGACAATCGATTCGCCATCACTAATCACATCGATTTCACTTTCTAAGCCTGGTAAATATTTGTCGACAAGCAGCGGCCAAGTGCGTTGATCATCCCATTCAGTCAAGCGTTCAACATATTGCTTTAATTCATGTTCGTTATAGCGAATATACATCGACTGACCGCCAATGACGTAGGACGGCCGAATTAATACCGGATATCCTAGCTCTTCTGCTTTTACAAAGAGCTGTTCCACACAATTTGCTGTTAGACCTAAGATGTGAGGAATCTTTAATTGCTTCAGCAGCTCGTAAAAATGATCGCGGTCTTCGAGCTGATCGATCGCACGAATCGATGTTCCGAGAATTCGTATCCCTTCCTCTTCAAGAGCAGCGGCAATATTGATAGCTGTTTGTCCGCCAAATTGGATAAGCACTCCTTCAACCTGTTCTTTTTCAATGACAGCTAAAATATCTTCAGCTGCTAGTGGCTCAAAATAAAGCCGGTCTGCAATCGAATAGTCTGTACTGACCGTTTCAGGATTGTTATTAATGACGACCGCTTCGTATCCCTTTTTCTGTATTGCTAATGCGGCATGAACCGAACAATAATCAAACTCAATCCCTTGCCCGATTCGAATCGGACCTGAGCCGATGACAAGGATTTTCGGACGATCATGTTGAACAATGACCTCATCATTCCCTTGCCACGTCGAGTAAAAATATGGGGTGACCGCATCAAATTCCGCTGCACACGTATCAACGAGTTTATAGCCACGCTTTATGTTGAGCTGTTTCCACTTTTCCCTCACTTGTTTATCAGGAATGTCAAAGATTTCAGCGATTCGTTGATCACTCATATTCATCCGCTTTGCTTTCATGAGGTCTTCAGCTGGAGCAGATGCCCACGAAAACTGTGCTAATCGCTGTTCTACGTTCAACATGTTTATGATCTTTTTTAAATACCAACGGTCAATTTCCGTTATTTCATGGATCTTGTCAATGCTGCTGCCGCGGGTAAAAGCTTCCGCAATCGCAAATAACCGTAAATCCGTTGGCTCTTTCAAAATGGCATGTAAGGCTTCGTTTGTATATCGGGAAAGTTCCTTTTTATGCAAGCTATGAACGTTCATTTCAAGTGAGCGTAGTGCTTTATTCAAAGCTCCTTCGAATGAACGGTCAATAGCCATTACCTCTCCAGTCGCTTTCATTTGTGTAGCTAACGTTCGATCTCCTTCAGAGAATTTATCGAATGGAAAACGTGGAAGCTTCACGACGATATAATCAAGAGCTGGTTCAAACGAAGCGAACGTATTTCCTGTTATCGGATTTAAAATTTCGTCTAAATGATAACCGATCGCACATTTTGTCGCGATCCTCGCAATTGGATATCCGGTTGCCTTTGACGCTAAAGCCGACGAACGGCTCACCCTTGGGTTTACTTCAATAATGTAATAGTCATTTGAACTCGGGTGTAAGGCAAATTGAATGTTGCAGCCTCCTACGACTTCAAGTGCTCGAATCACTTTTAGTGAAGCATCACGCAGCATCTGGTATTGGACATCTGATAATGTCTGCGAAGGAGCAACGACAATCGAATCACCTGTATGAACCCCGACTGGATCCATATTTTCCATGTTGCAAACGATTGTACACGTGTCGTTTGCATCACGCATGACTTCATATTCTACTTCCTTCCAACCTTTTATGCTTTTTTCGACTAACACTTGATGAATCGGACTTAAGGATAATCCCCTAGTAAGAATCGTCTGAAGTTCTTCCTCGTTCGTTGCAAATCCTCCCCCTGCTCCGCCTAACGTATATGCAGGACGGATAATGACAGGATATCCGATTTCTTGAACGAACTTGATTCCTGCTTCATAGTCTTCAATGATCGCCGACTCGGGAACAGGTTCACCAATTTGCAGCATCAAATTTCGGAATTTTTCTCGATCTTCACCCTTTTGGATGGAAGGCACTGTCGTACCTAAAAGCTGAACACAATGTTTATCGAGAATGCCACTTTCATAAAGCTCAACGGTTAAATTTAACCCTGTCTGACCTCCTAATGTTCCAATCAGGCCATCTGGCTTTTCTTTTTCAATGATCTTTTCAATCGTATTGACGGTTAACGGTTCAATATAAATGTGATCGGCGATCATTTCATCTGTCATAATTGTCGCTGGATTACTATTTACGAGTACAACTTCGATTCCTTCTTCTTTCAAAGCTAAGCATGCTTGCGTTCCAGCATAGTCAAATTCAGCAGCTTGCCCGATCACAATTGGACCGGAACCGATGACGAGTATTTTTTTTATGTCCTTATGCTTCGGCATACCGACGTCCTCCTGATGAAATCACTTCGTGTAGAAATTGTTTAAAAATATATTCGGTATCACTTGGTCCTGGGTGCGCTTCCGGATGAAACTGAACTGATTGAATAGGTAACCACGTATGCTTCAACCCTTCAACCGTTTTGTCATTTACATTTCGAAAAAGAATTTGAAATTCATTCATGTTGATACTTTCATCAATCACGACGTACCCATGGTTTTGTGAGGTCATTTTCACCTTTCCAGTTGTCAACTCTTTTACTGGATGGTTTCCGCCTCGGTGGCCGTATGCGAGTTTTTTCGTTTTTGCCCCAAAACTTAAAGCAATTAACTGGTGGCCAAGGCAAATGCCTAAAGTAGGATAGGCTTCTGCGGTTTTCTTGATTTCCCCGAACCACGGCTCTAATGCCATTGGATCTCCTGGTCCATTACTGAAAAGGACGCCATCAGGCTGTAATGCTTGAATTTGTTCGAATGAATAATGATAAGGAACGATCGTGACAGCACACCCTTCGTGCAGCAATGCGTGTAAAATCGACTTTTTATAGCCGTAATCAATCAATACGATGTGTGAACCCTCATTGTGATAAGTCACTTCCTTTTTGACGGAAACTTTATCGACGAAAAATGAAGATAATGGATCATTCACTTTCGTTTTTATATGATGCGGTTTATCGGTAATCACCCCTGAAACAGTGTGATGCTTACGGATCGTTTGAACGAGCAGCCTCGTATCGACCCCTGTTAAAATCGGAACCTTCGATTCTATGAAAGGTTCGGAAAACTTTTTTGTTGCCTGATAGTGACTAGGCTCATCACATTCATCTCCAATCACTACCCCGGCCAGTGCGGTTTGAAAGCTTTCGTTATCGATTTCGTTTAAACCGTAATTTCCGATTAGTGGATAACAAAACGTTAAAATTTGTCCTGCATAAGACGGGTCGGTAATGATTTCTTGATATCCTGTCATACTTGTATTAAAAACGACTTCACCAATCGTACTAGTGTTTTCGCCTATTAACATTCCTTCAAAAACTTCTCCAGTTTCTAAAACTAAGTACCCTTGTTTCAAAGAGCCCCCTCCCTTACTTCATCCGCTTCATGATTCATGGATTTGATTCATTATTATACTCTCAGATTCATTTTTATGCAAGTATTATAAAAAAAATAATTGCGAAAACATTAAGTGTATTTCCGCAACCAGTATCAATATTTTCGTTAAATAATTTATTAACTTATGTATATGGGCGTTTCCTATGTACACACAAAATAGACTTCCTTTTCCTAACAGAGGACATAAGGGGTTGCCCCTTTATACAACTTATGTATTTTTATACATGTATGCACTTTCTGTGATCAGCTTATGGTACTCGGTTTGCAGTAACGAATAAACGACTGTATCATGATATTCTTCGCCGTCAAAATCGGTTTGACGGAGCGTTCCTTCTTTTGTAAATCCATATTTGGCAAGTAGCATCTCAGACCCTCTATTTTTTGCAAAAATATCCCCGACGATGCGGTTTAACCGTAATTGTTGAAATCCGTAACGTAAAATTTCTTCCAGCACCTCAGACATAACTCCTCGTTGCTGCCATTCTTTCGCGATCACAACACCCATTTCTGCTTTTTTATGCCATAGGTTTAACTTATGAAGCCGGAACATCCCGATCACATTGCCACTTTTCTTATGCACGATCGTCCAAGGAATTTCCTTCGATCGTTGAAATTGATCCAACGACGTTTCAATGTTTTCCTTCATCCCTTCTAATGTTTCAACTGGATGAGGTGTAATATATTTCATCGTTTCCTTGTCTGCCATTATGCTATATAAATAGGTAGTGTCTTCTTCTGTTATCGCTCTTAATAAATATTGATTTGTTTCCAATGTTGGGATTTCAAGTACTTCATTTTCACTCATAAACAGAACACCTCACAATCGTTTAGTTTTCACCTTTCCTAATGACATATTAGACATTGCTGATTGAAACCCTTTAGCCTCACTAAAAATCAAAGTCGAAAATTGAAGAAACGAAATGATGGACGCACTCTTTATTGCTATTCAAATATAATAAAAGAAAACCCTTTCCAAAATATTCAAACTCAACGCATACTTCATATTTGAGGACATACCTATTACAAAAAGGGGGTGTCCACATGAAAAACATTCTTTCTTCCTCTACTCCATTTTTATTCATTGCGGTTATTGTTGCAGCTATACTCATGTTTAGCAGTACAAATGAAGGCGATACGTTAGCTACAGATGAAGATGAATCCTTATCAACGAGTGATTTAGCCCATACCGAGTCCATAGATAAAGAAGTTGATCATGAAGAAATGAGAACAATTGCCAAAACACTTCAAAATATTTTACAAGAAGAGAAAGCAATCGAAAGTGTAGGTGTAGATTATCAACAATTAATTACGATCGAAACGACATTTGATCATTCGGATCCATCTGTAGACAATCAATTAGAGGAAATCAAACATACTGTCGAACACACATTAGCATCACACGAAGATTTGAACTCAATCCCTCATATTGAATTGTATGAGGTTGACGTGCGCAACAGGCGAGGAGATTCGGACGAAGAGGAAATTGATAAAAAAGAACAACTGAAAATGGAAGAAGTGAGTAAGTTAACGTTAGCAATTCTAGACGGTCTAGAAAGAGATGACATTCGAACTGCACGTGTACTTCAAAAACGGAAATTAATTACGATCGGGACTTCATTGGACCATTCAGAGGACAATATCGAAGACATTACTGAAAAGATAGAGTTAGAGGTTAGTGAAACTATCGATTCACTGAATTTTGAAGCTATTCCTAATGGTAATGAGTATCATATTGAAATTGTAGATAAGGATGGGAATGTGATCCATTGATTATTTAAACATCGAAAGCTGCCTATGCAGCTTTCAGATTGTCGAGAAACCCACACTTTTTGAGAAGTGCGGGTTTCTCTTTATTATTTTCGTCAGAAGAATTTGCTCACCCTATGGTGAAGAATGGCCGAAACCACCTCTTAGCTCGCTGAGAGGTGGTTTGCGATCTTTTTTATGTTCTGTGCTACCGCTGTCATCAACGCTTGTTCTGATGCGCCCTTTAAGCTGCGTAACCGGCAGTAGCGAAGCCCGTGGAGCTGTTTGGCATCCGCGAAGCTTCGCTCAATGGTTTCTTTTTTATAGAGGAATTTCCCTGTTGCGGAAAGTCTATGCTCTCTCACTTTTTTCCTTACTGTCTTTCCATACATGCCTTGTGAGATCTTTTTTATGATTTTTGGCTTTCGTACATTGGTTAAGCAGGGGACAGTTTACACATTCTGCAGGGTTTGAATGGTATTGACGACAGCCTTCGCGGTTCGTTGTAGCGTATGATAAGGTACTACCATTAGGGCATGTATAAGTATCCGTCTCTTTGTTATAGGTAAATTTCCACTTTGGAAAATACCCCTTTTTAGGTTTGAAGCGGCGATGTGCGATAACCCCCATAATATGGCGATCTTCTAACCCTTTACATAAGGGAATGGTTAAGTAGCCCGCGTCTAATCCGACAGCTTCCACATTGAAACCAAATGTCTTTATCTGACGATCCAGTCGATTTAAATACGGCAGGGAATCATGGATATTTCCTGGTGTTAAATGAACATCAGTAATAATATTAAATTTCATGTCTGTTGTCCGATGGTCTAAATAAAAGAACCCTTCGGGCTTTCCATCCCTGAACATATAGCCGCTTTCTTTATCTGTCGTACTGACTTTAATCTCTTTTTCTTTTATCTCTTTCCGGTAAGGGCTTTTTTCCATGTGCTTTTCGATCCTCCTCAACCGCTTTATTTAGATCTTCTATGTACACGCGTGTTTCAACTTGAACCGTCTTCTTAGTGAATTTCCGCTTATTTGCGTTGGCTTTAAGGTGGGTAGAATCAGTAAATAAAGCTCTCCCGCCAACCATACGATGCTTCATAGCCAGAAGAACGGTCTCATCAAATATCTCTTGAAAAATGTCTGTTTCTTTAAACCGTTTATGCCGATTGAAGCTTATGGTGGAATGGTGAGGAACCGAATCAGTTAGACTTAATCCTAAAAACCATCGATAAGCAATATTTGTCTCAATTTCTTTTTCTAACTGTCTTTCAAATCGGATACCGTAAAGGTATCCAATAAACATCATTTTAAAAAGCATAACCCGATCAATTGGTGGGCGACCGTTTCTTCACTGTAGTAAGGTTTTACTTTGTCATATATGAAGGAAAAATCAATTGTGGCATCAATTTTTCTTAGTAAGTGGTCGTCTGGGACTAACTGATCGATAGAGACCATTTCGAGTTCAACTTGTTTTGCACGAATGGGGCGTAACACACGATCACCTCACGAGTGGTTTTATCTATATTATACTGTATTTACCTGAATAATCAGATAAAACTGATGAAAAAATAACCATCATTTCTAAATAGGAAACGATGGATGTTCTAGGTTGATTGAAGAACGAAAGGCGGCGGCTCCAATGGGATCAGCGCAGTCTGAAAATCCATTCTGACGATGCTTCGCTGAGTCAGAATTAGTTGAAGACAAGCCCTATGGAAAGCGGCCGCCGGGAGGGATGAGATCGTGAGATATCATACTTTTCTTTTTAAAAAAAGGCTGTTGAGAAAACTTTCTCAACAGCCTGAAAGCTGCCTATGCAGCTTTTTTCCTTATTATTGGAACAATGAGTGTACCGTTACATAAATACATAAAAGCATAGAGGTGAAGATTTACTGCCACTTTTTCAATTTAGCTGCTCATCCCCTCTATGCGTCACTTTTAACGAATCAAAAAATTGTATTAAACCTTAAGTGATGACGGTTGTTCAAGCGGCACTGTCGTCACTTGAACGCCTGATTGATCAACGTTAAGCGTAATGACGTCAAAGCGATCACTATGCCTATTGAGGATTTCCTGCATCGAACGATGCGATTCAATCAAGTTTGTATCGCTCGCGAATAGACCTAAAACGGTTGGACCCGCTCCACTAATGACAAAACCGAGCGTATTCATCTTCGTTTTTTCCGCAACTAATTGATCAAAGCCTGGAATCAGATACTGCCGATAAGGCTGGTGAAGCTGATCTTCTAAACCTGACTTTACCCCTTCGTCATTTCCAGTTAAAAGGGAAGAAACTAAGACACCGTAACGGCTTAAATTAAATACGACATCTGCTTTCGAGTATTTTTCAGGCAAGAGCTGACGTGCTTTATGCGTTGCTAACGAATATGCAGGTATCGCTGCTAACCACACCCAACGACTAGGGAATGGAAAATGAGAGTAATGAACTTTCTTAGCTTCCCAATCGATGGCTCCGATAAACACACCGCCGAACAAAGACGCACCAACATTATCCGGATGACCTTCCCGCTCTGCTGCAATCCAAAGAAGTTCATCTTTTGAAAATGGTTCGCCAAACCACTTATTTATTGCAGTAAGGCCAGCAATAAAAGCTGAAGCACTGCTTCCTAACCCAGCTGTTGAAGGTATATTCGACTGGACAATCACTTTCACGTCCGGAAGGTCTTTATTAAGCAGCAGACAAACTTTTTTCATCGCTTGAAAAATCAAATTTTCATCCTCTAAAAAGGGATACGCCCGTATCGCCCCTTCATCATTTCGCCAATGAAATTCAAGTTTGTCACTCGGGTATATATCAAGCTCGGTATACAATTGAAACGCAACACCGATACAATCAAACCCAGAGCCTAAGTTCGCTGTACTTGCCGGCACCTTAACGTTAACTTTCGTATTCGGAGGCAACAACGCTTTACACCTCCACTTCGAATATATTCTTAACTAACTCTTCTTCTGTCGCTTGAATGGGCTTGAACGGCTCACTGTTTTTTTGCATCGCTGAATCCGGATCCTTCAGTCCATTCCCTGTCAAAATTGCGACAATCGTTGAGTCTTTCGGTATTTCACCTACTTTTGCTTGCTTATATAGCCCAGCAATAGCTGCTGCGGAAGCTGGTTCGCAAAAAACCCCTTCTTTCTCAGCTAATACATAATATGCCTCTCTTATTTCATCATCTGTCACATCATTAATGATTCCACCAGATTCTTCTCTCGCTTTAACAGCAAGCTTCCAGCTCGCAGGATCACCGATTCTGATAGCAGTCGCAAACGTTTCTGGATTAGAAATTTTCCTGTTTCTTACGATTGCTGCAGCTCCTTCCGCTTGAAATCCCCACATTTTCGGTACTGACTGACATAATTGATGCTCGTGAGCCTCTTTAAAACCGAGCCAATATGCGGAGATATTTCCCGCATTTCCGACTGGCAATGCGACGATATGTGGTGAATGGCCAAACTTTTCAATGATTTCATAGGCAGCTGTCTTTTGTCCTTCAAGGCGGTATGGATTAATTGAATTGACGATCTCGACTGAATAATGTTCCCCTAGCACTTTGACCATCTCGAGAGCTTGATCAAAATTCCCTTCTATAGGGATGATTTTTGCACCGTAGAGGACCGCTTGGGCGAGTTTCCCTGCAGCAACATAACCGTGAGGAATGACGACAAAGCAGTTTAAACCAGCTTTGGCTGCATAGGCTGCAGCAGATGCAGACGTATTTCCTGTTGATGCACAGATGACGGCATCCGCTCCATTTTCTTTCGCTTTCGCAACAGCCATCACCATACCGCGGTCTTTAAATGACCCTGTTGGATTTAACCCTTCAAGCTTTAAGTAAACATGTGCCGATAATGCATCTGACAAATGTTCTGCATATACGAGAGGCGTATTGCCTTCACCAAGTGATAACATAGGAGTCTTATCTGTAACAGGGAGATAGTCATAGTATCGTTCAATAATTCCAATGGTCATCGTGAATCGTCCCCTTCTACAGCATAATAGCTAGCAAACTCGATTTTTTCAGAGTAAAGATTCATTTCCTTCTCCCAATTTTCAAAAGACTGCTGCGCTGCTTCGTGTGTAATGATGACAATTTCTGCTTGCTGTTCTTTATAATGTTTTTGAACCATTTTCGATACACTGATATTTTGCTGAGCGAGTGATTGTGTAATGACAGC
This sequence comes from Evansella halocellulosilytica, assembly GCF_002335745.1. GTDB lineage: Bacteria > Bacillota > Bacilli > Bacillales > Salisediminibacteriaceae > Bacillus_CA > Bacillus_CA halocellulosilytica. The sequence goes on from NZ_NIST01000001.1 coordinate 514,526, forward strand.
TAAGACCCCCGGTTCGTCTTCAACAATTAATCGTATAAAATAACGGTGATACCTGTTATCTTTTCGTTTAAACTTTTTTAACCGGTATGGAGCAACTGTCCCTCTTCCATTGACGCCTAATTTAATATTTTTCACAACCGTAACAAGGTCTGACGTAACAGCGGTTGCGGTTGGAAGCTCGCCAGCTCCTGGTCCATAAAACATCGTTTCCCCCATTGCTTCACCTTGGACAAAGACCGCATTGAAAGCATCGTTCACATGTGCAAGAGGGTGCGTTTTCGGAATAAAAGTTGGCTGTACTTCAAGCTCTATTTCATTATTTTTCCGATCTGCGGTCGCTAACAGCTTCAGCTCGTAACCGAATTCTTTTCCATAGTCGATATCCTTTTTACTTACTGAAGAGATCCCACGGACATCGACCTCTTCTAAAGATAATTCTGTATGAAACCCTAGCGTCCCAAGAATCGCGATCTTTCTTGCTGCATCTAATCCTTCGACGTCTGAAGTTGGGTCTGCTTCGGCATAGCCAAGATTTTGGGCTTGCTTTAAGCAATCTTCATATTCAAGTCCGTCCTTAGACATTTTCGATAACATATAATTTGTCGTTCCGTTCAATATCCCAATAATTTTCGTAACCCGATCAGACGAAAAGCCTTCAACTAACGCTCTTAATATAGGAATTCCACCTGCGACGCTCGCCTCGTAAAAAAGATCACACTCATTCTCACTAGCTAATGTAAGCAGCTCACCGCCATGCAGCGCGATTAAATCTTTATTTGCTGTCACGACATGCTTTTTCTCGTTAAGTGCTTGAGCGATATACGTCTTCGTATTGGAAATTCCCCCCATCACTTCAACGATAACATCTATGTCAGGATCCTTGATCAGCTCGTTCGGATCTGTCGTAAGTAAATGTTCGTCTACATGAATATGTCTCTCTTTTGCTACGTTTTGGATTAATATTTTTTGAACAGAGATTTTGCAGCCGGTTTGTTTTTGCAGGTCATCCTGGTGCTGCTCAATTAACCGGAAAACGCCTGTTCCGACAGTCCCGAGTCCAAGCAGGCCAATATTAATCTGCCTTAAATCTTGTTCATCTTCGCGTTCTTCATCACTTGCTGTTTGATCGTCTCTTCTCTCTTTTACTTGTTTCATATATATGTCCCGCTCCTCTCCAGTGAAAACAATCACATGTACGTTTTAGAAGTACATTTGTATTTATATAAAGGACATATTAACAAGTATTTCACAAACTTACAACACTTTTTTTTGAAAAATCTTTTCGACATTTTTTGCTCGTTTTACTAGTCGAACAAAATCATACCTTTTAAATAAAAAAATAAAAAAAGGCATTTCATCAAAAATGCCTAATCTCTTAAATTCGTTCCGTAATCAATAATCTGAACTTCAACCTCAGTATGAATCTTAGCTTGACTGAAAATATCGTCCCATTCATTTTTATTTTTTTCCCAATAAGCTGGGTATTTAATTCTTATTTCTTCTCCGAAATGAATAGGATCTACCTTTAGATCCTCTTGAAGTTTCGTTATGCACCTATTTACTTTATTTTTGATGTCTTCAGATAATTGCTTTTCTAGCTTAGGGAGAAGCTCCTCACTTGAAATATGATGGTAACCTTTGACAACTTCCGGTATTCTCCCTTGAACTTGTATATTTATCCCAAAGCTAAGAACATCATTGCTGATATTAGGAGTTATGTCACGTATTATTGAACCAATTTCGAAAATGAATGATTGGTCATTTTCAGTATTCTTTGACTTTAGGACCCCTCCAGCAGTATCCCCTATTATCCAGTTCACCCCGCTGACTTCCTCAGAGGATAAACTACCGACTTGTTTAAAGGTGTCACCATCTATTACGGAAGCTCCTTGTAGTTTAATCCCTTCATTTGTTGTAACAATTTTTTGGACTAAGAAGCTAGCGTTTGCATTGATAAATGTATTAATTTGAGCTAGTGTCGTTTTTTCGGTCAACTTGTTTGTGATATCATCTTTTTCTGATATCTCAGTAATATGAAATGCCGGAATGTTATCAGCATCCCGAAATTCCAAAACGCTCTCTGCTCTTTCATCGGAAATCATCACTTGACTGCTTGCACGAACCTCAGAGTCACGTATAAAAAAGTCCAACAAGTCTTTCATATTTTCTTCCTGTATTAGCCCTTGATTAATCACGATCAGCCTCTGGTGATGACCATATAGTCGGTTTTCCGTTCTTAAAATAAGGTCATTCGTTGCCTCTAACATAGACTCTCCATGCTGTGATATATTTTTAGAAAATTTTGGTTGATCCAAACCTTGATTTCCTTCTGTCCCTCGATTCGTTTCACCAACATCAACTAATTGGTATGAGAGGAAGCATACATGAAAAAAATAGTATTATGTTTATTTTTATTTAACATATTAATGAATTTATCAAGTTGTTGGAGTTCTCATGATATTGAAAAGCTTGATGTCATTCTCTCAGCAGGGGTAGATAGAGGGAAGAGGATTCTTTATTTTTAATATCGGTCCTCATATATGAAGGTTCATTTTAAGAACTGCAGCATATGTAAAATCATAGAATAATAGATTCTAAAAATGACTCCGGGATTCATCCGGAGTCATCTAATATAATAAAATTGGAACGCACCTCCTGTTCGGTAATCAATGGTAACTCGGATTAAATTTACGATCGCTCCCTTCCTGAGTCTCACTGAATTTGTGCCATACATTCCTCCATTCTTATATATCGATTATTTTTGAGTATCATCAAGGGTATGAATGGAAAAGCCGTCTTCATCTATGATTACCCAGATTTTTATATCCTCTTTAATGAATGTAAATGTTCCTCCCATCCTTTCTTCCTCGAGTTGTTCCCATCCCCACTCTTCAATTTCTTCAATATATGCCAATGGTGGATAAAGTCCTTGTTCTCCCCCTATTTTATTAAGCTTATAAAAAACAGATTCCTTGATTGTTTCATTGTTGGCTTCTCCATTTATCATTTCAGCATTTTTTGGAACTGGAATTTGATCGTGAATCTGAGAAGGTTTGTAGCCGACTTGTTCACTATACTTATCTGTACATGCTATTAATAGCAGAAGTAGAGATATGATTTGGATAAAAAGTAACATTTTTCTAGTAACCATAATATCACTCCCGATTAGGGTCCATTATTTTCACCATTAAATTAAATGATTGAAAACCAATTTTATCATTTATATCCAAATTCTTTTTACAATTCTTTTGATTAGATCAAGAACACTTTGATATTTTAATGGGTTTCCATAAAAACTTCTTTTAACGAAATAAATACATAGTCATGCGCTAATTCATCACTATATTCGTGGGCTAAATAATCTGTATAAAGTGCCATTAAATGCTTACTAACGTGGATTCTTCTCTCTTTTCTTAATTTTATATAACCTTCATTTTCATTAACATCCCTAGGAGTTAGATGAATTTAATTGTCCCAAGTGGCAATATCTTCAATCCTGAATGATAGGACTTCTTCTGATGGTACATAAGTTTCCGCATGTTATAACTTTAGACCCGTACATTCAGTTGTTTGTCAGTTCCGTCCTAATTGAACCATACTCACCATATTCAGTTTGTCAGCCGTATGTCATATCCGTTGGCATACCTTTTCTTATGAGTGGCTTCAACCTTCGTTCTGCCGAATCTACCTGACTTTCGAAACCCGATTGTCTGTCAATCATGGAGCACGCAGAAGTGTTGACGAGGTAGTTTCAGTATACATGGTTACATCATTCCTACCTTCAGTTATAAAGTTAGGATTCCGCTAATAAATCCCTTGTATTTCACGCCAAGTGGCGCTCATAACAAAACTTGTAGGACCTCTCTGTTAGTTCAAAAAGAAAACAAGAGCTCCGCAGCACTCTCTCTTTATCTACGCACCTTTAGTTCATCAAGCACCTTTCTCTTCTATGACACGATTTGATTTAATCTGTGCATTTTAATAAAAATTTACCTATATCCAAGATTTATAAACAAGCGTATAATTAAATTAATATATTTAAGGGTGTGAGACTATTAGACATCTTATATTAATTACTTTTCTTATTTTGTTAATAAGTGTCACTCATTCTTTTGGATATGGACATAGTCTATCAATTGTCACTCAAGAGAATATAATTTCAGATAAATATCACCAGGATTATCAACCTCTTGATAATATTATTAGTGCCAAGCATTTTGTGTTTTTTCACACTTTGTTTTTTAAAATTTTTGTAATTATTAGTATAGCTGAATCTATAAATCTTCTAACTAGACTTAAAAAAAGATATATCAATCTCGTACCTGTTTTCTATCAATCCAATTATGTGGACACTCCTCTTTTTGAAAAAATGAATTAATTAAAAGGAGGAATAACAAATGATGTGGATGAGATTTTTAATTGTAGGCTTTCTTTCTGCAACTGCTTTCTCTATCTTTTCTTATCAAGGTATTGAGTTTTATAAATCTGTTGTAGAGTATTTAAGACAAAAATAATAACTTTTTTTAAGAGTGTAAGGATTATTCTTTACACTCTTTTCTTTTTATTACTGAACAGTATAGAACATGCTATTTAAGGTAATTGGCTTTCAACTGTCTTGTTGCACTATTCTGCTCTTATATACAGTATTTGTTTCAAAACATTGATATGGTGCTAATCCCAGCCCCTAATATCTAAACAAATAAACTCTAGTCAATCCAAACTACATAAACCTTTTGTTAATACTGTTCCATCAAGGTAAGTAGTCGCATGACAACTATACATTCAATAAACATTTCTAAAAGTATATCAATTTTATAAAAGTTTTTAAAATCTTCATAGACACCTAAATTATTCCTACAAAAAACAGCCTATTGAATATTACTTTCCCGTATATTCATAACTATTTAATGAAAAAATAACATCAAATTAAATTATTTAAATTATAAGGAGGAAACGATGGACAAGCAGCGTGCTCAAGAAATTATTGAATCGCAAACGATGATAAATGTGAGTTATCACGGTGTCCCGGTATATATTCAGGAAGTACATGCAAATAATGACAAAGCGATAGTCTTTCCCCTCGATGAAATGGAAAATGAACAAGAGGTTGACTTGAAAGGTTTAGTTGAAGAAGGGCCATAAAAATATTGGAGGTGTTTTTTATGAACAGACTGAGAGCTGAAGAAATTGCCCAATCCCCAGTGATGGCAAATGTGACATATAACGGGACGCGTATATATATCCAGCATGTCGATGAACATAATGATATCGCAAGAGTCTATTCTCTTGATGACCCTCAAAATGAATTCGACGTCCAACTAGCAAATTTAAATGAACACTAAGTGCCAGTCACTTGCCGGTTTTTCTTGTTTCACGACAACTGTTTCACGAACATATAAAAAGCTGTGTATGACAAAACCCGCCTTAAGTCGTGTTCAAGGCTTAAGGCGGTTTCTTCAAAGATTATATTCATGTGTAATTAGATTAAAAAATGCTTTCAAATTTGGTGAGATCCACTTATCCTTATGCACTGCGGCAAAGATCGCCAGCACATTTTCAAATTCTTCTATTTGTGTACTGTCCAGATCTCCTTTCTCGAGCTCATCCTCGATGACGAAATGTGGGAGCATCGACTTTCCTAATCCGCATAAAACACTTTTTTTAATCGCTTCAATGCTTGGCAACTCGACTTTAGCTATACTTGGCTCAAGCTCCTCTTTTATATACGCTTCTATCATTGGCCGCCAGCTGCATGAATATTCGGTAACGAGCATCGTTTCCTGGTTTGATCGGTTCCCTTTTCTTCCTGATTCAATCAATGACAAGCTTTCATCTTTCATTTTATGAATCGATAAGTCATTGGAACGCCAATCATTTTTCTCTACTAATAGTGCAACATCGATTTCACCATTCTTTAATTGAGATGTAACGTTTTCGTACTGAATCGGTTTTAGTGTTAGTGCAACTTTCGGGTACTTTTCTTTATAGTTCATGACGATATTTGGCAGCCAATAAATCATCATCGATTCACTCGCACCAATTGTCAATTGTCCAGCTGGCTCAACACCAGTGTGAATGACCTCTTTTGATTTAGTATACAGTTTGATGATTTCAAGTGCGAAAGGGAGAAAGTTTCGCCCTGCTTCAGTTAACGTAATATTTTTGCCTAATCGATCAAAAAGTGGTTGTCCCAGCTCATCTTCAAGCTCCTTTATATGCCCTGTAACCGATGATTGTGCATAGCCCAATCGATCAGCTGCCTTTTTAAACCCTCCTGCATCGACAATCGTTCTGAACGTCATTAAATGGCGAAGTTCCATCCTCTCTCTCCTTTTATTATCATTTTTACTGAACTAACTTATCAGAACTATCTATTTTACTGAACTTAATGTTTACTTTAAACTGAAAGTAAGATCTTTTCAACTAAAAAAAGTGAAAGAGGCGATTAGATGAAAATATTAACAGTCGTAACACATCCTCGGAAGGATTCATTAACATTTGCAGTTGCAAAACGTTTTACGGAAGGGTTAATTGAAGCTGGTCACGAAACCGACCTGAAAGATTTGTATCGCAGTGACTTCAATCCAGTTTTATGGGAAGAAGATGAGCCTGATTGGACTTCAGCTAAGCAATCTTTCTCCGCTGAAGTTGAACAAGAAATGGAGCTGTTGAATCAATATGACGGATTGGCATTCATCTTTCCGCTTTGGTGGTGGAGTATGCCTGCAATGATGAAAGGATATATTGATCGTGTCTGGAACTATGGTTTTGCCTACGGTCCGAACAAACTTAAACATGACCATGTACTGTGGCTAACATTAGCGGGAGCACCAATTGAACGATTCGAGAAGCGAAAATACGACGACATGATTACGCATTATTTTAATGTTGGGCTTGCTGATTACTGCGGCATTCCAAACTCTACTTTTAAAATGTTATATGAAACTGTGAACGTCCAACCTGGCTACGCGGAAAAATGGTTATCCGAAGCCTATCATTTAGGCTTGAATTATGGTAAAACGGAACAAAAATAACTTGGGGCAACGTGAAAACATCAACGCTCTTATATGTGATTGCGGACATCAGGACCTTTATTTGTGACAAAATCGGTATTTTCGTTGAATAAGCGGACACCAGATTCTTTATGTGTCCTCGAAAGTTGAGAGAAAGCTGTTTTTTGGGTAAATAACGGATCCGATGTCCGTGAAAAAACGAAGTGGAATTATGCGGCCACAGGATCCGCTAAATGCGAAGAAAAGGCAGATATGCAGTGTTAATCGGCCATACGATCCTCTATTGAGTCAAAAAGTCGCTATAATCATGTATTTTAGAGTGAATAACGGAACAGATGTCCTCGAAAGTTGAGGGAAAAGTGTCTTTTGGGTGAATAACGGATCTGGTGTCCGACAAAGTGTCAAATCACGTTTTTTCGTAAATAAGGCACCATATGTCCGCACACAACTTCTAAAATAAAGCGAAACCATCCTTTAAAGAGGATGTTCAAAAAGTCCGGGAAAAATAACTTTCGTATCTCTGCGTTGACTCGTTTTTCCGTTACTCACGTATTAACACCATACGCTCCGTGACTCAAAACTTCGTCGCCATGATCTACTTGGCTCTCTTTGTCCTCCTTTTTGAACACGCACTTAAAGAGATTCCACTTCTCCATATTTATTTCATCCACTCAGTCACTAATTCCTTATTTCTCTCTTTAAAAATTTGATTATGTGAAGAAACCATTCCTTCACTATTCGCATCAGGCTCAACAAATTGCTTCGCCTTGTTTACCGCATTTGCTGCATCTTGAAAAGCACCTGCAATTAAATTTAGTTTTCCTTCGTGCGTTAAAATATCACCAGCTGCATAAAGTCCAGGAATCGATGACTCTCCATTGACACTGCCATGAATAAAGAAATCGTCCTTCATCTCAATGTCAAATTCACTTTCGCTAAGTAAAGTCGAGTCCCTCTCATAGCCATGATTGATGACAACTTCATCAACTTCCAATTCTGTCACTTCTCCTGCCCCTTGATTTGTGAGCTCCACCCGCTCAACCTTTTCTTTATTCCGTGCAGATATGAGCTTTGTAATTTCCGTTTGCAATAGACATTCTACAGAACTATTCATTAGTTGAGAGACTTGTGCCTCATGTCCTTTTAATACATCTTTCCGATACGTTACATACACTTTTTTTGCAACAGGCTCTAGTTCATTTGCCCAATCAATCGCAGAGTTTCCTCCACCTGAAATAATTACCGTTTTATTTTTAAAATGCTTCAATGATTTTACTGTGTAATGTAAATTCGAAACTTCATATTTCTCTGCCCCGTCAACCTCAAGCTTTTGCGGCTTTAAAATACCACTTCCGACAGCTACGATAACCGTCTTTGATCGATGTTGTTGACCAGAAGCTGCTTTTAAAAGAAAATGTCCATCCTCTCCCCTACTAATTGACTCAATTTTTTCATTTAAAATAACAGTCGGATCGAATGTTAATCCTTGTTTTACGAGCTGAACAATAAGTTTCTCTCCAGTAACAGGAGTCAAACCACCGACATCCCATATCATTTTTTCCGGATAAACATGAATTTTACCGCCTAACTGTTGTTGAAATTCAATAATTTTCGTCTTCATCTCACGGAGTCCACTATAAAAAGCAGAGTACAGTCCCGCAGGACCTCCTCCAATAACCGTTACATCAAATAAGTCATCCTTCTCCACGCCGAACAGCTCCTTTCAACGCCCTCTCAATTGATTATCATTCTCAATTAACTATACGATACTTCCCTTCTCTTTGGCAACCGATGATTTTGGCCTTTCTTATCAATTGACCTTTCGAGACTATTTCTGCTCACCATTCTTGCTTTCTTTAAACGAAGCCGAAATTACAACTTTTTGTTGACAGTAAATGAAGCGGCTTTTATAGTAGAGGTATAAATGCGATTGATAATCATTATCAATAATAAAATGAGAGGAAGGATTTTACTATGATACGCCTTCGTACAGCTGATTTAAGCATTGGCTACGGTGAAAACGTCATTGTCAATAATCTGAATATTGCGTTTCCAGATAAAAAAATTACGACTATTATTGGTCCAAATGGATGTGGGAAATCGACTCTGCTTAAAACGATTACAAGAATTATTTCCAGTAACTACGGAACTGTCCTTTTAGACGGTGAAAGTATTTTCAAAGAAAATACGAAAGCGCTCGCTAAAAAAATGGCAATTCTTCCACAAACACCAGAAACCACAAGTGGATTAACAGTTGGTGAACTCGTATCATACGGACGCTTTCCATACCAAAAAGGGTTAGGTAGGCTATCGAAACGAGATTATGAAGTCATTGACTGGGCGCTTGACGTCACAGGTACGATTGACTTTAAATATCGGACGGTCGACGCCCTTTCCGGCGGCCAAAGACAGCGTGTTTGGATTGCAATGGCTCTTGCCCAGGAAACGGAGATTATCTTTTTAGATGAGCCGACTACATATTTAGATTTAGCTCATCAGTTAGAGGTCCTTGAGCTGCTGCAGAAGCTGAATGAAGAACAAGGGCGTACGATCGTGATGGTCCTCCATGATTTGAACCAAGCTGCCCGGTTTGCCGATTATATCATCGCCCTAAAGAATGGTGAAATTATTCAATCCGGCAACTGTGAAGAAGTCATTAATCATGACGTTCTGAAAACAGTTTTTCACATTGATGCGGTTATTGGAAAAGATCCGCGCACAAAGAAACCAATGTGTCTGACATATAACTTATTAAAAGGAGATTATTCTTATGAAAAAGACACTCTTGCCAGTCATTCTTCTGTTAGTATGCCTTATTAGTGCGTGCAGCAATGACTCCTCTGCAGACGGAAACAGCAGTGAAAATACTGAAATGATCACCTATGAATCGGAAAATGGACCGATAGAAGTCCCTGCAGACCCTCAGCGAGTGGTCGTATTATCCTCTTTCAATGCAGGAAGTGTCATGGCACTTGATGTGAACATTGTCGGAGTCGATACATGGGCGAAGATGAACCCGCGTTACGAACCTTATTTAGAAGGCGCGGAGGAAGTAACCGATGAAAGCTTAGAAAAAGTCATTGAACTAGAGCCAGACTTAATTATTGCTGAACCTGCAAGCAGCAATCTTGATCGATTAAAAGAAATTGCCCCTACTGTCACATATACGTACGGAGCTGTCGATTACTTAACGCAGCATTTAGAAGTAGGTAAGCTGTTAAATAAAGAAGAAGAAGCAAAAGAGTGGATTGATGATTACCAGGAGCGTGCCCGAGAAGCTGGTGAAGAAATTAAGGCTGAAATCGGTGAAGATGCGACTGTATCTGTTATGGAAACCTTTGATAAACAGTTATACGTGTTCGGGGATAACTTTGGACGCGGTACAGAACTCCTCTATCAAGAAATGGGGCTGGCAAAGCCTGAGAAAGTTGAGGAAATGACATCAGACGAAGGCTACTATGCTTTGTCTACTGAAGTGATGTCTGATTATGCTGGCGACTTTATCATTTTAAGCTCTGATGGTGAAGACCTTTCATTCCAAGAGACTGAAACGTATAAGCGTATACCCGCTGTAGAAAACGACCGTGTTTTTATCGCTGACGCAGACGAATTTTATTTTAATGACCCCATTACGTTAGAGTATCAGTTAGAATTTTTTAAAGATAACTTCATAAGCAACTAAGCCCTTAGGGGAATTTCATTCGATGAATTCCCCTAATATTTTTTAAAGAAAAGATGAGTGACGAATGAAAAATAAACGAACTGTACCATTTATATTGAAACTATTCATCGGAATTTTCGTTTTATTTGGGATATTTATTGCAGCTATGGTATTTGGAGCAGCAGAGACGACGCTAAAAGATTTATGGCTTGTACTTACGACAAATGGAGCTGGTGACAGCCTTTCGATGATTCGAGAGATTCGCCTCCCTCGTGTGATCGCCGCCATGTTTACTGGGGCTTCCTTAGCTGTAGCTGGTGCGATTATGCAAGGGCTAACGAGAAATCCGTTAGCTGATCCCGGACTTCTCGGCTTAACTGCAGGAGCAAATTTGGCATTAGCGGTTACGATCGTGTTTATTCCAGCTGCCAATTACTTCGGAATTATGATTGCTTGTTTTATTGGTGCTGCTGTCGGTACTATCATGGTGCTCAGTATTGGTGCAATAAAAAAAGGCGGTTACTCTCCGTTTCGAATTGTTCTCGCCGGAGCAGCAGTTACCGCTTTTCTCACAGCAATTGCCGAAGGAATCGGGATTTATTTTAAAATTTCACAGGAAGTATCGATGTGGACTGCTGGAGGGCTCGTCGGAACCACTTGGGGACAGCTTAACATTATCATCCCGTTTATTACTATCGGTATTTTTCTAGCAATCATCCTTTCGAAGCAATTAACGATTCTCAGTTTAAGTGAAGAAGTGGCAGTAGGCTTAGGACAAAAAACAGTCCAAATAAAAATGATTCTTTTCACTGCAATTATCATTCTTGCAGGTGCTGCTGTTGCACTCGTCGGCAACATTGCTTTCGTTGGGCTGATGATTCCTCATATCGTGCGGGCATTCGTTGGAAGCGATTACCGTTTTATTATTCCAATGTCAGCTATTATCGGAGCAAGCTTCATGCTGTTAGCTGACCTTGTTGGACGTACGATTAGTGCACCTTATGAAACACCTGTCGCAGCAATCGTTTCAATTATTGGTCTGCCATTTTTCCTCTTCATCGTCCGTAAAGGGGGGCAGTCATTCTCATGACCCATCCAGACTTACTAAAAAAGCAAAGACTTATTCTCATACTATTAACTGCTTCCATTCTTATTTCTGCCATCATTAGTTTAGGAATCGGTTCTTCATCACTTTCATTAAGTAGAATCATTCCTGCTTTTCTCGGTTACGGAAGTTTCCAAGAGGAATTTGTATTGTTTTCAGTTCGACTACCAAGGGTCATTGTCATTTTACTAGCAGGTATGGCCCTAGCATTATCAGGAGCGATCTTGCAGGGAATTACGAAAAATGATTTAGCAGATCCTGGGATCATTGGCATTAATGCTGGTGCAGGAGTTGGCGTTGCTATTTTCTATTTATTTTTCCCTACACAAGATGGATTCGTCTACCTTTTGCCGATCGTTGCTTTTGCCTCAGCGTTCATCACAGCATGTGCGATTTATCTCTTTTCTTACAGCAAGACGACTGGTGTTGAGCCTGTCCGCCTCATTCTTACTGGGGTAGGATTTTCAATGGCATTATCAGGAGTGATGATCCTTCTGTTTTCCTCAATCGAGCCTTTTCAAGTCGATTTTATTGCCCGCTGGCTGGCAGGAAATGTATGGGGAACGGACTGGCCTTTTATTTTCGCGATATTGCCATGGTTAGTCATTCTCGTCCCGTTTACTTTATATAAAGCGAACCTGTTAAATATTCTCAGTATCGGAAAAGAAGTCGCCATTGGGGTTGGAGTTTCACTTGAGCGTGAACGGATCGCTCTGCTTTTAGTGGCTGTTGCCCTTGCTGCTTCTGCCGTCTCTGTTACTGGCGGCATTGCGTTTATCGGTCTCATGGCCCCACACATTGCAAAAGCATTAGTCGGTCCGAGAAATCAACTGTTCATTCCGGTTGCAATGTTAATGGGGGGCTGGCTGTTAATCGTTGCAGACATCGTAGGACGTAATATTGTCGAACCAGACGGCGTCCCAACCGGCATAATGGTTGCTCTAATTGGAGCCCCTTACTTTATGTATTTATTGTTAAAAAAATAATTACTATTCGTATAATCTTCTACTTTTTGCACTCTCTATCCTTGCGCTTCGAGCGATCATTTATCCTAGAAATAATATGCGAGTATGATGTTATACGACATTTCGTTTATTGGAATCGTTAACCATTTATCTTAGTATGTATGTTAAGATCGGGATATATGTAATGTTCAGAGGTGGTGCGCTTGAAAAAGAAGATTGATCGTATTGTTTTTACTGTTGCCGGAATCTTTTTCATTCTGTTAATTGTCAAAGATTACTTTCCAGATATACGTATAAGCAATACAGTGATTATTACAGCCCTATTACTTTGTGTATTTATTGGCTTATTCACTTATACTAAACCTGCTCAATCTAACCAAAAAACATACTTATACCGGATCTTACTTTTATTATGCTTTCTCTTTTTGATCACGGTTTTGACACTTCTTGACGGGGAATCTCAAAGTAACATCGGATTAATGAATCCGATCATTTGGTCTTTCTTGGCGATAGTATTTTATATTCATATTCTAAATATAGTAAACACACAAAGGACAGCTGAACCTCATACAGCTGTTCTTTTCTATATTTTAAAACAGGGTTTGCCCTAAAATTATTGTTGCTGCTTAAAACACTATCGCTACTTTGCACGGTCGAATTTGTAAAACAATAATTCATTCATTTTCTTGTTCATTGATTAATTCATTCCGATACGAGACAAACTAAAAATTGACGATTATTTCCTACCTTTAAATTAAAAAATTGCACATTTTTTAAGAAGGAGAAGCGCAATGAAAAGTTCTGTAAAGCATGGTAACAGTAGCATTCATACCTTCATAACAGCGATAATATTAGCTGCCAATTGTATCTCAATCTTATTTGGAATCATATACATATGGATCAACCCTTCTTACGGGATGTGGAATGTACTTGGTGTTATTTTGCTACTGACATTATTAAGTAACGTCACCGTTACTTTATACAAAAGTAAGCATAGGTGGTTAGATTATTTCTACCTCAGCGTCACGATTATCGCCATGTTCGTGATCCCGATTATGAATAGACAGGCATCCAACGACTTGTTAAATGTGACCTCTCGCAGCGGAGTTTCGATATTCTCACTATTTATTTTGCTTGTCCTCGGCGCAATCGTATCATACAAGAAGCTGTCATATATGAGAGAAGCAAAAGCGACTAACGATGAGGACGATTCCCCACCTCTTAACCATACGCAAACCGTATTAAAAAAAATGTTAACCGTTTTTCTACTCATCACTCTCGGCCTAGGTGTTTACTTTGCTTTTGCGTTATTAACTGGAAGTAGTGTCAACCTTTTAGAGGTGGTTTTGCCGCAATACGCACTTTTTTTTAGCGTCATTTTCTTGACGATTGCGATATTCATTATAAAAATCTCTTTACATAAGAAGACAGCATTTTATCATTACCTTATTGGAATTGTCGGAGGTATTCTTATGGTCACGTATTGTCTCCCTTTAATTACTACACTGTTTGCGGTCGATGACGTTGAGTCGAACTACACTGACGCTTTTGGTGGAAACTCAAATCAAAATGATGTATTGAGCATCCCATTTTCCCTTCCTAATTATTTTTTTGGAACAGGAACAAACAACTATCGTTTGAAGCAAGATACGCTTTTTTACGAAGGGGAATACGGTGTTGACAAGGGAATTAAGCTTTATTTCGATGCATACACACCACCAGATAATAAGGAAAATTTGCCTGGAAACAACTCTGTCCTTATTCGCATTCATGGCGGTGGCTGGACAGCTGGTGATAAAGGATCATCTAATAATGCCCAAGTGAATAAGCATTTTGCAAGTCTTGGATATGTTGTCTTTGATGTACAGCATGGACTCAGTCACGAAGAAAAATTTTTTAAATATCTCAATGTTCCGGACCATTTAGTTGCAGGCTTTACGATCGATGATATGGTTCGTCATATTGGGATCTTTACAGACTATTTAGTAGAAAATCATGAAGATTACGGGGCAAACTTGGACTCGGTCTTCGTATCTGGCGCCTCTGCAGGCGGGCAATTAGCAAATTCAGTCGGTCTAGGTCTAGTAAGCGGTGAGTATCCTTACTTAAACCCAAATCTTACGATTAAAGGGATCATCTCTATTTATCCAGCGAATGGGTTAGCACCAGTCATTGGGATTTCCGGACCTGAAGAACTAACAGATCCAGCCCTTTTAGTCACAGAAGAAAGTCCGCCAGCTTTAATATACCAAGGGACACATGACCGTATCGTGGATAAAGCGAATGCAATAATGTTTGACAAGGCTTACGATGAAAAAGGCGACTCACAAGCGGCATTAGTGCTGCTCCCTTTTGCCGGGCATGCCAGCAATTCATACTACCCGGGCTACTATAACCAAGTATTCATTTACTATATGGAACGTTTTATGCAGCAATTTCAATAAAAAAAGTGCAAAGGCTCCTACCTTGTATACATAGACACAAGGTGGGAGCTTTGTTTACAATGATGAATCAGATTTAGTTGTTTAGTAATAAAAAACTTCGATCTTATTACACTTCACACATTTTCTATAATACGTGTTCCCTTTAAAAGAGTGGTCACATTGTTGCTGAAGTTCTTTTAAACGATTCTCCAAAAAATCAAGACGAATCTTCGACTGTTTTATTTCTTCTTCGATTTTTTGCATCTTCGATAACATTTCAAACCTCCTAAAATGTTACTGATAAATATTGCCACCAGACTTTTTAAATTCCTCCGCTTTTTCTTTCATTCCTTTTTCGATCTCTTCTTTCGTAAACAGGTCATTTTCCT
Organism: Evansella halocellulosilytica; assembly: GCF_002335745.1. Classification (GTDB taxonomy): domain Bacteria; phylum Bacillota; class Bacilli; order Bacillales; family Salisediminibacteriaceae; genus Bacillus_CA; species Bacillus_CA halocellulosilytica. Next base: position 530,082 of record NZ_NIST01000001.1, read on the forward strand.
TTGCATAATTACGGATATCTTGTGAAATTCTCATACTGCAAAATTTCGGTCCGCACATCGAACAAAAATGGGCTGTTTTTGCCCCCTCTGCAGGCAACGTTTCATCATGATATTCCAGAGCACGTTCAGGATCTAAAGATAAATGAAATTGATCTCTCCAACGGAATTCGAAACGAGCTTTGGATAAAGCCTCATCTCTTTTGTGTGCTCCTGGATGTCCTTTAGCTAAATCCGCGGCATGGGCTGCAATTTTATACGTGATCACTCCTTCGCGAACATCATCTCTATTCGGGAGCCCTAAATGTTCTTTTGGTGTCACATAACAGAGCATCGCTGTCCCATACCAGCCAATCATGGCAGCCCCAATTGCTGATGTAATATGATCATAGCCTGGAGCAATATCCGTTGTAAGAGGTCCAAGCGTATAAAATGGTGCTTCTTTACACGTTTCTAATTGTTTATCCATGTTTTCTTTTATGAGGTGCATTGGCACATGCCCAGGTCCTTCTACCATCACTTGAACATCATGCTCCCAAGCAACCTTGGTTAGTTCCCCTAGCGTTTCTAGTTCTGCAAACTGTGCCTCATCATTAGCATCAGCAATGGATCCAGGGCGTAAGCCATCTCCTAAGGAAAATGCAATGTCATACGTCTTCATAATGTCACAGATTTCCTCAAAATAAGTATATAAAAAGTTTTCTTTATGATGGTAGAGACACCACTGCGCCATAATCGAGCCGCCCCGTGAAACAATACCGGTTAAACGCTTTGCTGTTAATGGAACATAACGCAACAGCACCCCTGCATGGATGGTGAAATAATCAACCCCCTGTTCTGCTTGCTCAATCAACGTATCCCGGTAAATTTCCCACGTCAGATCCTCCGCAACTCCATTTACTTTTTCTAATGCTTGATATATTGGAACAGTACCTACTGGAACAGCCGAGTTGCGGATAATCCATTCACGAGTGTTGTGAATATTTTTCCCAGTTGATAAATCCATAATGTTATCTGCTCCCCAGCGTGTTGCCCAAGTCATTTTTTCCACCTCTTCTTCAATTGAAGAAGACACAGAAGAACTACCGATATTTGCGTTTATTTTAACGTGAAAATTCCGGCCAATAACCATTGGTTCTGTTTCCGGGTGATTGATATTAGCTGGAATAATCGCTCTCCCTTTTGCTACTTCATTCCGGACAAATTCAGGGTCCATATTTTCTCTAATTGCGACAAATTCCATTTCAGGTGTTACAATTCCTTGTTTTGCATAATGTAGCTGCGTCACATTCCTCCCTTTTTTTGCTCGCAATGGTTTACGTCTTAAGCCTGGAAAAACATGATGATTCGCCCGTTGGTCACCATCATTACGAAACCCGTTATCTTCAGGTTTTATGTTGCGGCCCTCGTAATGTTCTACATCGTCTCTTTCCTGTATCCAATGACGGCGAATGGGAGGAAGTCCTTTCATAATGTCAGCAGAATAATTAGAATCGGTGTATGGTCCACTCGTGTCATAGACACGGAGTGGGGGGTTTTCTTCATCTCCAAAGCTGCCCATTGTCGGGCTTAGTTCGATTTCACGCATAGGTACTTTAATATCTGGTCTTGAACCTTCAACATATACTTTTTTACTACCGGAAAAACTGGACATAATCGACATGTTTTTTTCATTTAAAGATGATTTGGACATAAAAAAATCTCTCCTTTTCAATTGTTCATTGATAAAAGGACGAGATCTAGAACATAACGAGCTAAGAAAAATTACCAAAATGATGTACACAAAAAAGCCGGTCCTCCAAACGAATGAAGAATGGACCCGGCTTTATATGTAGAAGTTTATACATCTTTGATGAGTTTCTAACTTCCCTACGCTGGCATGATCCAGATCAGGTCCAAAGGGTCAAGAAACTTCAAAGCGTTTCTTTCTCAGCCCAACTCATTGGACTCCCCTAGTTATAAATATTTAATTTGATTCCAGTATAAAGAAATGTGCAGAAAATTCCAATCGTTACATGGAAAAATGATTCTTTTCTACTGATTCATGATCAATCAATATTGACATAGTTAATTATAACTACCTTTCGTTTTTCAAACTGACCTTATATTACTTCGTGTCTTCCGTTTCTTCATCAAGAGACGGCTCAACTTCCCCTTCATCCCAGTCACCACCAGGGTCAGGTGAGACTAAATCTCCGGAAGAATTGTTACTAACCTTAATCTCAACCGTATAAGACATCGGAACAAATTCATTAAAATTGCTCATTTCGACAACGGTTCCCTTTACTTCAGGTGCGTCTACATATTTTACCGTGTACTGTATATTTGCCCCTTTTGACTGATACTCTTCGTAAAACAATCGAGGTAGCTCACCCTCTAACTGACCACGGTAATCGTTTAAAAATGGACGCCCATTTGAATAGACAACAGTCAGCTCTTTATCATCTCTTTCTGTTAACTTTGTTCCTTCTTCAACCGATTGAGAGATTAGTCCCCCATATGAAACATCAGCATGATATCTTTGCTGAACCATTACTGACAAACCAGGGTAACTCGTTGCTTCTTCAATTGTCAGTTCACCAAAATTTGGTACGACAACAGCTTCTCCTAAAGAAACGGTCACTTCCATTGTGTCACGCTTCGCCACTTTCTCTTCGGGCGAGACACTCTGGCTTATAATCATATCCGCCTCGATATTATTTGAGTCTTCCTCTTCATAAGAAATCTCGATTTCATTAGATTCTGCCCATTGTTCGACTTCGGACTTTGGCTGCCCTGTAAAATCGGGTACCTCTATATCTTTTTCAAACACTTCTTCGCCTCTAGAATAATAGACAATTGCATTGTCCCTACGGCGGTATTCTGATTCATCAATACTCGAATCACGAATTTCAAACCGAATAAACTCTCCCTCATCGATATCGTCACTATACTCTGGCACGAGCTGGAGATTCTCAGCCTTATAGTCAGCAATCCAAGTCGCAGCCTCATGCTGACTCATTTCCTCAAAATCCGGTAATGAGATCACTTCATCTGGGTCCGGACCTGTACTGCTTACGAACGTAATCGTTCCACCTTTACGAACATTTTCCCCTGCTGGTACGCTTTGAGACATAATTTGGTTTGAATCATACTCCATCGTGTGCTCATGGGTTAATTCCATTTCTATATTATGCTCACTAGCCCACGCACGAGCATCAGAGACAGCTTCACCGACAAAGTCTTCCATTTTCACGTGAACAACTTGATAATAAATAATGAAAATGAGGATGACTGCTACTAGAGCTCCTGCAATACTTCCGATCATCACCTTCCGCTTTTTCTTATGATAGGAAGGATCATACTCGAGCTCTTCAACCGCATCATTGCGGCGGCTGCTCGGTTTACTTTCATGTTTCGGCGTAAGGATGTCTGTTTCGTCGTGTTCTAATTCTTCCTCTGCTTCTTGCTTCTCATTCGATTGATCGGGTTCACTCGAATCTTTTTGTTCTTGCTCATCCAACAGTTTATCGTACTTATCTTTATTAAACTTTGATAAAAAGTCACTCATGTAAAGATAGTACACCTTTCTTCAGCATATATGTCTGATCCGATTGTTGAGCAATTTCATTCGAGTGAGTGACGACAATGACACATTTATCATGTTCATATGCAAGCTTTTTAAATGTATCAATAATTTCTTGTTCCATTTCTTCATCCAAATTTCCGGTCGGTTCATCGGCAAGAATTAATTCTACATTTGTCGCTAATGCACGGGCAATTGCCACCCGCTGCTGCTCCCCACCAGAAAGCTTATTCACAAAACGATCAGCCTTACTTTTCACAATTCCAATATAGTCTAATAAATTATAAGCAACGGTTTTCTGATCATCAGGTAACTCATTTTCTGTAATCGACATCGGAACGAGTACATTTTCGACCGCCGTTAATGTCGGGATTAAATTATAGCTTTGAAAAATAATTCCGACGTTATTTCGGCGATATTGTTCATAACCGATTTGTTTAATATCTTTTCCGTCAAATAAAACACTGCCATTATGTGGTGAATCTAACGCACTTAGTAATGACATGAACGTTGTTTTTCCAGAACCTGATTGCCCCAAAATCGTATAAAACTTTCCTTTATCAAAGGAAGCGTTCGTTTCCTTTAAAATATATCGGCGATTCTCTCCATCTTGATAGTAATAATCTAAGTCTCTAGCTTCTAGTATCATCATTTTCCCCCTCTATTACATCAATATCTTCTTCGGATTTAAACGAACAATATAAACGAGTGGTATCACGGTCGATAAAAGAATTGTGAAAAGACCGACAGCAAAGAACATCACAATATAACTAGGATCAAGTTGAACTTGATAGGATTCTAATACATCTTCTGTCGTCAAATCTGACTGAAGTTCGCCGTAATAAGCCATATCATCAAAGCCTTGGTTTTGGTTATCTGATTGCATCATCATATCTGAAACACCGTCAGCTAATAAGTTCCCGCTAAATAATGACAATGTAATACCAATGAATGCAACGATCATCACTTCGATTAATACTTGTCCTACAACTTTGCCGCGACGCTCTCCTAAAGATAAGTAAATCCCTAGTTCATGTTTACGATCTCGTAAAAATAATAAGACGACTAAACCAATAATTAATACGGATGCCACAATAGAAACAATTAGGACATAGTTTGAGAGTGTCGACATCGATTGAATCGGTCCAGCAATGTTTTCAAAATGATCACTTACATTTCTGACGACATAAAGTTCTGGTAACAATGGTTGTACTTCTTCTGCAAATGCACTTGCATCGTCTGATGAGTTCAAAATGTATATCGGTGTATAGTGATCTTGATGTTCCTCTCCTTCCATTGCCGCTGCATATTCTTCGTCCATTTCCATATATTGCTCCGTATTATACCTTAGCTCACTTAACACGGTATCGTTAGAAACATAAACTGTATTTTGTAATTCAATATCCATGAAATCCCACATGCCTTGTTCTGATGACTCTTCATCAGATTCACCAACTGACAGCGGCTCAAATATGCCAATAATTTCTAATGGGACATCACGGGAATTGTATACTTCTTCTTGACCTTCCGAGTAATCAAAAACAACATTCGTTAACATAAAGTTATCTCCAACGTGGAGATTGTTTAAATCAGCTAGCTTTTTAGAAATAATCGCTACTGATGAACCATTCTCTAACTCCTCTTCAGTGAAGACCCGACCATCTACTAATTGGCTTTCGCCTTCTTCAAAATCAATGATAGGCGCATAGTTTGTCCCTTTCAATCTGAAGTTCATGTTGAATTCGTCTTGGTAATAGCCATGATCTTCCATTCCTTCGCCTTGGTAGCTATCTAAACTTTCAGAACCTAGATATGTCGAAGTACTAAAGTCATAATACTTAACATAATCCAATTCCCCAACTTGCTTGATCAAATCAAGGTCTAATGGAGAAAATTCAAATTCCATCATTTCTGAGTCGCTCATGTTTGAAATCGCATCATAATCTAGTTCTAATGTCGCTGCGGTTCCCATTCTTTCTTTAATCGTCGTTTCGACATTATCTGTCGCTTGCTGAATTGAAATAGCACCTGCTATTAAATTCCCTAAAATTAAAATAATAGCTAATAAAATAATTGACTTTCCCTTTTTCCTCGTAATATTTAATAAGCCTCGTTTAAAAAAATTCATTGCCGTCCTCCTCAAATATAAAAAATGAACGAACACCTTGTTTCTCCACATGTTCATTTCTATTTTTCTTAAACATGTATCGAAACGTTTTTACACCACCCTCCAAAATTTAACATGACCTTTTATATTTTTCTATAATTATACAATTTTAGTATATTACTAGATTCACAAGGTCACAACACATTTTTCAATATTTGTTATTTTTTAGCTTTTATTTAGTTGGTAAATATTCAGCTCCCATGGTAGGGTAGATGGATGGACGGGCAAAAGAGAGCATGTGGTGCACAACGAGGTGAGGTTGTATCTTTTCGTTCGCGGTCATTGGATCCGTTATTTCTCAAAAACATGTCGATTTCGTATGCTTTGAGGACATCAGATTCGTTATTTCCTATAAAACACGTATCCTCTGTCCGCCTAGACGACCGAGCTCAACCTAGTCAAGTCAAATCCGAACTAAAGAAAAAGGGGACTTAAGGCCGTTTTCCCTTTTAAGTCCCCCTATTTCCCGTATTACAATTTACTCCGAGTCAGCTTATCAATCGATACAACGCTCCTGTTTGTTCGTCTAGCTTTAACAGGATGGGTCATTGCTCGATTAAGCTGTCGACTGAAACACTTTGCTTTTCATTCGGATTATCAAGAGGATGGATCGTCGCAACTCCGTTGTTTTGATCAACATGCTCTATGTAGATTTGCTGTCCGTTATACATGACATTAGCCATTGTTTGTGAATTAGAGATTTGCTGTGCTCTTTGTGCGTCCAAATCAAGCACCTCCTTATGATTTATGGGTGGTCTGTTCCAAAAGGTGCTACAGCTACAACAGAACGGCGAGTACTACATAATGAATAAACTTTGTGTTTGCTCGCCATGATAGTCCAACTGAAGTCTCCCTTTGAAGGAGCCAAGACCTTTTGAACAATTCCCCTTTTACTATTTGTAATGATCATAAAAATATACATATATTTGGAGTTTAATGATAACGTCGACCCGCTTCGCACCATCAGAATCAGACATTAAACCGATTGAAGAAGCAATAAAATTGCCGCGTACGATAGAAACCATTCATATCGCAGTGATTAACGGATCAGGAGACATGAACAATGGTGGAATTGAACGAGAATGTCATTAAACCCTTTCACTTGATCTTTTTAATAGAGAAAAAGTAACATATACCTCCGATCATCCAGTATGGCTCCCAAAACAATAATCTCCATAAAGTAGCGTGTCTGTCTAAATCAAAATCTAAAATACCTACTGGACTTAAAGACTGTTCATAGATAGCGCCTCCTAATGATCTAACACCAATCATGCCACCCATTGCCCAGTAAAAACTCATACCAGCAAATAAAAGAGTCCATATCACTCCTAAAAATATAAAAAATTTATTAATTTTCGTTTCCATGTAGAAAGTTCCTCCAGTTTCATCACTGTAATTTAATTGTCCTTAATAGCAGTCGCAGACTAACCCCTTTCGTGCTCATGATGAAATTAAAATAGCAACAAACAGAAAAACGACGAGCATGAATATGCTAAATCTGTGCGCATTTAAAAAGACTCTCTTCGAAATCAATCGTTAACCTCTGACGTGTGAAGAAGAAACTTTGTCTGATATAACATTATATTATGACTGTTTAAACGAGTTTTCATGGTTTAGCAGCCATTCTTTTCTCCACAATCCCCCTGCATAGCCAGTTAATTTTCCATTTGAGCCAATAATACGATGGCAAGGTACGACGATACTCATCTTGTTTTTCCCATTAGCACTTCCGACCGCACGAATAGCCTTTTCATTTCCTATCGCAGCAGCGATCTCTTTATAAGAGCCTGTATGTGCATACGGGATTTTGGTTAGCTCTTTCCAAACGTTCACTTGAAAATCGGTTCCTTCAAAGAGATAAGGGAATGAGAATGTTTGACGTGTTCCTTTAAAATATTCATCTAACTGTTCGATACATTCGATTAATACTTTAGGAGTTCCATCGTTACGTACATGTTTGACTTGATCTCGTTCAGTAAACAAAATCGAGTGCACCGCTTCAGCTGTCCCTGTGATTTCCAAAATTCCAATTGGTGATTCGTAATCTACTTTTTCATTTATATTCATACGTACCTCCAATGATCATCCGATTTTTGTCTATTATACAAGAGTAAACGAGGCTTTTCGTCCTCATTCTTGCTTTTATATTCAATGCGCTACAAAAAAAGAGAAGTATGTCTATACTCCTCTTTTCCGATCAAATTTATATGATTTTTGCTTTTTCTAACGGCTGTTTTCGTGGACGTCATCTTTATTACTTGTCGTTTGATCATGACGGTCAAGGATGAGTTGTTTAATTTCTTTAATGTCTTGCTTTAGTTCTTGATTCTCTTTATATAGCCTGTCCATCTGCTCTTCACGTTTCGCTTCATCATCCTGGCCTAAATAGCTTAAAATAACAGCAACGACTAAGTTTAAAATGACGAGTGCTCCGATGATAATAAAGGAAACGAAATAAGCCCATGCCCACGGTATTTCATTAATAATCGGTCTTGCAACTTGACTCGCCCAAGATTCAAACGTAACGACTTGCATTAACGTAAAGAGTGATGAATGGAAACTTCCAAAAAATTCATCAGGAAGAACACCGTTAAAAAAGGTAGTTCCGATAATCGCATAAATCGAGAAAATCAACACTGATAACCCTAATATCCCAGTTAAAGCCGGAACTGATTTCATGAGTGAGTCAATTATTTTTCGTAAAGCAGGAATTGCCGGGATCATTCTGATTAACCGCAATACCCTAATTAACCTGAGCACGCTCACGAAAGGAGTTGAGTAAAAGACGATACTTCCGATTACAATTGAGAAATCAAAAATATTCCAACGGTCAGAGAAATAGCCCCTGAAGCCGAGTCCGAATAATTTTAAAATGAGCTCTGCGACAAAGACCCAAACGATGATCTTATCTAATGCGAGCAATACACTATTACCCATCATATACGTCTCAGCGACGATAACCAAACCGTTAAAAAGGATGATCCCAATCACAATTGGTTGAAAATTTTTATGTTCAACGATTTGGCGGCATCGTTCTCTAATCGAACGGTTGTTTATACTTGGTTCTTCTTTATTCTTTAATTCCATTGTGTAACCCCACATGTCCCTTCTATCAATATATGTTTCATTTCTATTATTATATCAGTTTTACATTCCTTTTCTTTCATTATAGCAATAAAATAACGCATAATCATCTATGACAATTTCATTAAAAGTAGGAATTAATTAGAAGAAAATGATGTTTATTCGTTTATAGCGTGTTCATTTTAGTTAATCGGTTATGTATATAGTCATAACCTGCTTTTATTTCCTCTTCGTAATTGCGGTCAATCTCGCAATAAGCGACATCCGATTTTAAGCATCGCTGTTTATTTTCATCGTGCTCACGTATAAATTGAGTGACATGTCGCTCTTCCGGGTAGTTTCGCGTCTCTATCACGTTCCTATGCTTAATCACGTGTGATGTAAAGTGATTTTGTATGTAATCGGTAGAAAAGCCAAGAAACATGGAGATGATACGATCCGGATATGTATCTTTTAATTCCTTTATTTTTTCCGGAAGCAAGTAGCACCCTTCGATAATCATGTGCTGGTTATTTTCGATTATCGTATAAATCATCTCTTTAATCATCGGCCACAATTTCTCGGCAATTACTTCGTTACGATCCGCTTCGATACACCGCCATTTTAAGATGAACAATCGAAAAATAAGGGATATAATATTTTTCAAGGAGCTGTTGAGCCATCAATGTTTTCCCCGTACAGCTAGGACCACATATTAATATGATCATGTTTGATCACCCTCCTCGGATGTTTTATTGTAAATGAAATCCGCAAACCGTTAATAAATTTATTCACCTAAATTGGACATTTTCAACTACCATTATATAAACTTCATGAATTTTCCATCAATTATCTATTATTTTAATTTATGAAAGAACTAAAATGATATAATAGTCCCAAAGTCTATTGGAATAATATAGGAGGTTGTTGATTGATGGATTTATTTAATAAAGTAAGAACGTATTCAAGGGGAAAAGATATACAAAACTCTTCTATCTTTCCATACTATCGACCAATTGAAGAAAACAATGGACCCATTGTCACAATGGGTGGGCAAACGGTCATTATGGCGGGTTCAAATAATTATCACGGATTTTCCCAGGATGAGAGAGTGAAAGAAGCATCAATCAAGGCAATCAAGAAATATGGAGTTAGTAACAATGGTTGCAGATTACATAATGGAACGTTAGATCTTCATGATGAGCTAGAAGAGAAATTAGCCAAGTTTGTTGGAAAAGAATCGGCTCTCACGTTTACAACTGGGTATCAAACGAATGAAGGTACGGTTGTTCCTTTGATTGGTCGGAAGGACGTAATATTTAGTGATCGAGACAATCATAATAGTATTGTTCAGGCTACACTTATATCTCGGGGAATGTCTTTGAATAAAAATCAAGTTGTTCGATACAAACATAATGATATGAATCACTTGACCCGTTGTTTAAGTCATACTTCTATTGACGTTGGGAAATTGATTGTTTCTGATGGTGTATTTTCGATGTCAGGGACGATCGTTGATCTTCCAAACATGGTTCAAGCTGCAAAAGAGGCTGGAGCTAAAATTATGCTTGATGATGCTCATGCCATAGGGGTTATTGGAAAAAAGGGTGCTGGAACAGCAAGTTATTATGGTCTAGATGATGAAGTCGATATGATTGTCGGTACATTTTCAAAAAGCTTTGGCTCCATCGGAGGCTTCGTTGCAGGAAGTAAAGACCTTATTCATTATTTAAAATATAATAGCCCTGCTCATATTTTTTCAGCAAGTTTACCTTCTGCACAGGCCGCAGCAACAATTGCCTCTCTAGACATTCTACTAGCTGAACCGGAACGAATCGACAAACTTCAATATCTTACAAAATTACTTCGAAAAGGTCTGCAAAAACTTGGTTATCGTGTCCCCGAAGGAATCGTCCCCATTATTCCAGTCATTTTAGGTGATGACATGCTCGTATTTAAAACATGGGGAGCTCTGATGGAACATGGCGTATTTACGAACGCAGCAGTAAGTCCAGGGGTAAGGGAAGGACATCAATTAATTCGTATATGCTTGATGTCAACTCATGAAGAAGAACATGTTAACTTAATATTAGAAGCATTCTCGAAGATTAAGAGTCAGGTCATGGTTAATTAAAAGGCGCAAATTGCGTCTTTTTTTACAGTAAAAAAAGTTTTTACACTCTAATTACAATGACTTATACGTCATCAACATTTTCTTTATCATTACTCACTATCATTTTTTTTGATTATGCCTAATTTTTATATAGGTAACGGTTTATACAACCGGTGGTGCTGTTGAATAAATTGTACTACATTAAGGCGAGAGTGTACGAGTAGGTTCACGTCTCCGTTACTCCTATAACTTTTTTCACATTGAAACAATGAGTTTAAACGAAAGCTTTCTAAGAAAGGGGTTAATCTTGTGCAGCAAAGAGGAAATCGAGGTTTTTGTGTTTTTCCAGGCTATAATTGGTGTGGTCCTGGCTGTAGTGGACCAGGTGCTCCAATTAATCATGTAGATGCAGCCTGTAGAGAGCATGACTTATGCTACAGACGGCATCGAAATCGATGTATATGTGATCAGCATTTCATGAACCGTCTCCGCCCGCTTATCAATCCATATACACAAGAAGGCAGACATGCCCGGACACTCTATCAATATATGAAGCTGCAAACTGTATTTACGTGTGCTGGATATAGATGATCTTGTTCTTTTTAATACTGTCGCTTCTCTCCACAAAATAATCGTATTCTCAAAACGTTTATATTAAATAAGCTAGATCGTTTTATAACCAAAAAAATTGCCACCACCTAGAATAATTGAGGTTAGCATACACCCAACCTCCCTAGAAAAGGAAGTGACAAATTGTTCCTTTAATTAACTTAGTTTAATATGCAAATATCAAGTACAAATGATTCGAAAAGCATGGAGAATGAACTTCATGCTTTCTGCTTGTAGGTGAAACTTTACACGAAAATTCAAGCGAATCCTTAAGATTTTTTTAAGAAATACATAATAGGAAGTTAAGAATCATCGATTATGATTGCTTACTAGTGAGGCAAGGACCTGCGTGACCTTTGTTTCAGCTAAAAAATAGTAATCATAAAGGAGCGATGATGATGATCAGAAAGATTACATTTATATCGTTATTATCCCATCTATGGGTTCAATGGATTTTATTAGGAAGTATCTTTTTAGATACATTCATGGTATATCCAAATATATTCCACGACGTTCCTAATTCATTTGAAGTTAGTTTGGAATTTATGGCGGTGACAAGTCCCGGCACATACTTCCCTCCGTTAGGAATGCTAAGTATTGTAACTGGATTGTTAGCATTGATTTTATCATGGAAAGTAAAACCGGTTCGCTATTGGATTTTGTTCAGTACGGTCATGATCATCCTAGAAGGTGCGACTTCAATCGTTTTCGAATGGCCGCGTAATGAAATTATGTTTATTGAAGGGGCGGCAGTTCACTCCGCTGAGTTTTTACAGCAAACAGCACAAGAGTTCTTACTCGTTCACGGCTTCCGTGTTGCCTATAACATCCTTGGTTCGATTTTCATGTTTATCGGTTTTATGAAGTATTACAAGCAAAACCTTCTTGCTAATCTTGAAATAAATCAATAGGCCAAAAATCTCCCAATATGGGAGATTTTTAGGTTTAAGGTTTATACATACCCTTATTTATCCACTAGTAGCAATCATTAAGATACAAAAGAGTGCAATAATTAACATCGTCGATGCAAAAATTCTGTCTGCTCCTTCATCCTCTCCATTCTTAATTTTCTTCGATATTGTGACACAGGTATTAAAAAATGTAACACTAGTTATAATCGCGACACCAAGAATAAACATGTCCAACCTCCAGCAATCATTTTTTACTCAGCCCGCTTGTAAGTGTAACATCTTACCTACTTTCTTTCCTCATGGCACCCTTCATTAAAATGGAGAAGGAATTAAGGAAGAAACTGAGAAATATATACAAACGACTGTGGTCTAGAAAAAAGGTCACAACTACGGAGAGGATAATATGACGAAAAAGTCTTCCACCAATTTCGTATTGCATGCAAAAAGTAACCAATTTTACTGGGAAGGAACAGGTCAACTTTCCATAAAAACCTTTTCTAATGGAAAGGCTCGCTATAAGACGAATCAAGGCTTTTTTGTTGTTGAAGAAAACCGATACCTTCTTCTCAATGAAGGCTCATACACGATTTCAATCGATGAAAAAAAAGTTGTGGAATCATTTTGTGTATTTTTTAAAAGAGGGTTCGCTGCCGAAGTATTTCATTCATTAAATGAGTCAAACGACCGTCTGCTAACTGATCCGTTTAAAGACTTCAGCTCTATTGAATTTTTTGAAAAAACGTATCATAAAAAAAAGACGCTTGATGCTCAATTAGAAACGTTTAAGCATGTCATCCATTGTCTCGAAGTGAATTCTGTTGGTTATGAAGAACAATTTCATAGGCTCATCCAATTAGTTTTGTATGATCATTTCCATTCATATAAAGAAGTTGAATCATTAAAAGCAATTCGCCATTCTACACGAGAGGAATTGTTTAAGAGAATCAGTATAGCCCATGATTATATCCGTGCCTATTTCGATACACCTATAAAACTACATGATATTGCACAAATTGCTTGTTTATCACCGAATCATTTATTACGAACGTATGCTCAATTATACGGTAAAACACCTCATCAACACATATCTAAATTCAGAGTACAAAAGGCTAAACATCTATTAGCAAAACGAGACGATACGATGACCGATATAACGTTTAAAGTTGGTTTTGAAAACCCTGTCTCCTTTAGCAAAATGTTTAAGCAGCATGTCGGTATGTCCCCTAAAGAATATCGAAAAAAGGTGATATTGGATAAGAACTTGTAAATAAAATGGTTTATTCTATCGTTAAGAAGATAATTGAAAGGAGACATGGTCTTTGGAAACGAAAAAGATTAAAAAAATTGGACAAATTGGAGTACCTGTTAAAGACTTAAATCGAGCTGTAGATTTTTATAAAGAGAAACTCGGTCTCTCTCTATTATTTAAGACTGATCATATGGCATTTTTTGAATGTAACGGGCTGCGGTTAATGTTAACACTTCCAGAAAAAGAGGAATTTGCCCATGCAAGTTCAGTTCTTTATTTTGAAGTAAGTAACATTAAGGACTCATACGAAGACTATCTAAATAAAGAAGTGACATTTATCGATGAACCACATATTGTTGCAAAAGTCGGGCAGACCGAAACATGGATGGCCTTTTTTATCGACACTGAAGGGAATACGCATGCCTTAATGAATGAAGTTCAAGTTTAATAAAAGATCGAGACTGTTACGATTACATGTCTCTTTTGACAATAAAAAAGTTCCTTCATCTTGTTGGTTTTGCTGATGAAGGAACCTCTTTTTATGTTTCTTTTCCATTGTTTTTATTTTGTCATGTTTTGTTTTCGTTTTTCTTTCGTGAGTACTAAAACCATATACCATTCCTCTAGATTTCGTTACATCGCGACCGCTATTTCGTAAAATGTGTTCTCGTTTCTTTCTTGCAGTACTTTTTCCCATAATATCACTCCTTGTCGATTATAATTCCCTTTAATAATAACATAAAGACATTTGTTTCCAAGATAAGAATAACATTCGAATGGTAATTTGAAGAATATATTGAGCTAAAGTGAACTAATTGATTCCGAAGCCTTTTGAAACAATTGTCTAACTATAGAAAAGGAAGTATAAAGTGCCAAAACGGCACTTTATACTTCCTGCAATATCCGAGTATCCTCTTTCGTTTGATCCTCTAAACCAAGTGCCCGTGCTGTTGTCGTATGAACTTCTTCGAGAAGCTCTCTGTTATCCATGAGCGACATTCCGTAAGATGGTACCATTTCTTTCATTTTCGGCTCCCACTCTTCCAAATGTTGCGGGAAGCACTTTTTGATGATCTCAAACATGACATGAACAGCAGTAGAAGCACCAGGTGAAGCACCAAGTAAGGCTGCAATCGATCCATCCTCGGCCGTGATCACTTCCGTACCAAATTGAAGCGTTCCTTTCCCGCCTGCTTCAGTATCTTTAATCACTTGCACGCGCTGTCCCGCTACGACTAAATCCCAATCCTCACTTTTCGCATTCGGGATAAACTCACGTAACTCTTCCATGCGCTTTTCTTTCGATAACATCACTTGCTGAATTAAATATTTGGTCAACGACATCTCTTTTGCACCCGCCGCCAACATCGTTAAAACATTGTTCGGCTTGATTGACGTTAACAAATCGAACACTGAACCGTATTTTAAAAACTTTGGTGAAAAACCAGCGAACGGTCCAAATAGCAATGATTTTTTACCGTCAATATATCTTGTATCAAGGTGTGGAACAGACATTGGAGGAGCACCGACTTTCGCTTTTCCGTATACTTTTGCATGGTGCTGCTCGACAACAAATGGATTGTTACATGCCATAAAGATTCCGCTTACCGGGAACCCTCCAATCTGTTTCCCTTCAGGAATACCTGATTTTTGCAATAAGTGTAAGCTTCCTCCACCGCCTCCGATAAAGACGAATTTTGCTTTATGTCGTTCAACTGTACCACTGTCAAGATTTTGTACTCTCACTTCCCATAAGCCGTCACTCGTCCGTTTTACATCCTTCACTTGATGTTTATAATTTATCTCAACGTTTCTGTTGTTTAAGTGGTCAAATAACATCCGCGTTAATGCACCGAAGTTAACATCCGTTCCGGAATCGATTTTTGTTGCGGCTATCGGTTCATTCGATGTCCGGTCTTCCATAATAAGCGGAATCCATTCCTTCAGCTTTTCAGGGTTATCGCTATATTCCATCCCTTGAAACAAAGGATTAGCTGAAAGCGCTTTAAAACGTTTTTCTAAAAAAGTAACATTTTGCTCGCCTTGTACAAAACTCATATGAGGTAATCGCATAATGAAATCCTGTGGATTACGTATGAGTTGGCTATTTACAAGGTAAGACCAAAACTGCATGGAAACTTGAAACTGTTCATTAATATTTATCGCTTTGCTAATATTTATCGAACCGTCCGGTTGTTCGACGGTATAGTTAAGCTCGCACAGCGCTGCATGCCCCGTTCCCGCATTATTCCATTCGTTAGAGCTTTCTTCACCTGCGTTTTCGAGCTTCTCAAACACTTTAATATCCCATTCAGGTGCTAACTGTTTCAAGAGTGTTCCTAAAGTCGCACTCATAATTCCTGCACCAATCATAATGACGTCTGTTTTAGCTGCTCTATTACTCATTTTTATCGTCCCTCATACGAAATGATTTTCAAAAAGATGTAGCATGCTCCTACTTTTATATGAATTAGAAAGCGTTTGCTATTATACATCTTTTCTGAGAATAATAACTATTACTAGTTTATCAGAATTTTTTATAGATTAATACATTTATTTGCTAGAAAAACTTCCTATTATAATGAGGGTCTATATAAGTTTTTTCTTCATGATAAAGTTAATGAATTCTGTATTTTTAAGGTTCTTTTTTTGTTTATCCAATACTTGATAACCTTTCGATTCGAAGAATGGCTTTGCAGTTATACTCGCTTCAGTCAATATTTCTGTATCGCCTTTTGATTTCGCACTATTTTCTAGACAGTCTAGTAGTTGTGCTCCAACCCCCTGTCTTTGATAATCTTTATGAGTAAAAAACAAATCAATTTCACCATTTTTAGTATAGTTTCCAAACCCTACAACTTGTTTATCGATAACTCCTACATATGTAATACTATTTTCAAGACGTTTTTCCCAAGCTTCAATACTTGAGTTAGTATTTGCCCAAACCTCAACTTGTTTCTCAGTGTAGTCTCCGTAATTAACCGTAAGAATTGTTTCTCTAAATAAATTTACAATTTGTTCGGTGTCCTTTTTCTCATACTGTCTAATTAACAAGTTAAACACCTCCTCTTCTTATATAAATAACTATTTTTTCATGATCCTCTCCTGTTAGTGAAAAAGCTTTCCTGCTACCGTTAAAAGAAAACGATCGTTTGATGAAGAAATAGAACTTAACAAACACGACTATCATAAGCGCTAGTCGTATTTCGTTAGTTTTGACAAGAGTATAGCTCCTGAAATGTAATCGAAGACTCCTTTATCATATCTAATCTACCCAATCAGTTCGCTTTATTATATTTGTATAAACAGAATTATTATTCCATGTATTTTTCCATTCAACACTCGTGTCCTAAATAAGCTCTAACATTGATTGAGTTTCTGGCGGAAACGTGATGTTATCCAACCTTTCCAAATCCGTTTCGAAATATTTATCTTCTATGAATGATTAAATTCGTTATTGATTAAATAAGACGTTGATTTCGTTGCGCTTTGAACTCTCGAGTACAATTAGGTTAGACCTCGCTCTACCCATTTTTTCGATTTCATAGCTAATGTGCTCAATTTCTTCAAAACCCTTTATTAATTGCTTCCATTAAGTATAGGGAATTTCATTTTCACCCATGACTTTATTTAAAATGCTAGAAGTCGTAAAAGCCTCATTTGTGATCGTATGGATCATATTTATTAAATGAGGGGGTAAATAGTCTTGTTGATTACTAATTTTGCGATATCTCATAATTATAAAAGTCCTTACGGTAACAATTATATTAGGAGGAGAAAACAGTTTCTAAATCCATCTCCTAGTTGAAGCCTTATACCTCTCGTATTCTGATCCAAATGTTTCCGTTAGCTCTTTTTCTTCGTATTTAATGTACCACCGGTCTGTGATAATAAGAAATAATAAAACGAAAACAGCAGTAGAAATCGCACCCAATACAATAAACAGACCAACTAACGCAACCAAAAAGCCTGTATACATCGGATTTCTACTATACTTGAAAAGGCCCTCGATCACTAATCGATCCGGCTTTTTAAATGTGTGAATGTTAGTCTGATGTTGACGAAATGAATTCGAACCCCAATTCGATACTGCTAAACCTCCCACGACAAGAATAAAACCAATTAGATTATAAGGCATCGAAATCCATAAATAATATGGATAATATATTCTTAACAACACCATTCCAAGACAACAAATAAGAAATAAGTGAGGCGGTAATAACACCTTCATAGACAGTTCCCCCTTATGAATTTACTTACTATTTTAATTGTAAAGTGACAGAGATTCATTAACATAAATTAAGTCCTCACTCTAAATTTTATTTACTAATTCTCCAAAAATGACAAGTTCATACGTACAAGAGCCATATCCATCTGTTTTGTAGAATCTGTAGAGGAGAATTGCTCATCAAATCTTAAAAGACAAATGTCATCATACCTTCAATATTTTTGCCTTTATTTATGGTATGGTTTGTCCAAAGTCATTGATAATATATATGAACATACTTGAAATTCCATTATTATGTATAATATTACTAGGAAAAATAAATTATCTATTATGGAGTTTTTATTATGTCAAAAAGTGATTCTACCAATTTCGTGTTACATGCAAAAAGTGAACAGTTTTACTGGGAAGGAAATGGTCAACTGTCCATTAAAACATTCTTTAATGGTAAAGCCCATTACAAGACTAACAAAGGTTTTTTTGCTGTTGAAGAGAGTAGATACCTACTTCTCAATGAAGGTGCATACACAATTTCAATTGAAGAACCTAAAGTTGTAGAATCCTTTTGTCTTTTCTTTAAAGATGGGTTTGCAGAAGAAGTCCTTCATTCCTTAAAAGAAACAAATGAGCGTCTTCTAAGCGATCCGTTTAAGGATACAAGTACAATTGGCTTTTTCGAAAAAACCTATCATAAAAATAATATTCTATCTTATCAATTGGAATATTTCATGCAGATATTACCCAGTCTTGATATTAATTCCGTTGGTTATGAGGAACAATTCCATAAGATAATGTATTCTATTTTAAATGAACACATAAATACATATAAAGAAATAGAAAGCTTACACGCCATTCGTCATTCTACACGTGAAGAATTATTTAGAAGGGTAAGTATTGCGCATGATTATATTAGATCTTATTTTGATAATCCTATAAAACTAGATGAAATTTCAAGAGTCGCTTGTTTATCACCTAACCATTTATTAAGAACTTACTATCAAATATACGGTAGAACTCCTCATCAGCATATTTCAGAGTTTAGAATACAAAAAGCAAAGCAACTATATATCAAAAGTAGATAAAAATATGACTGATATAACCTTTATACTTGGATATCAAAACCCGGTATCCTTTAGTAAAATGTTTAAGCAACATGTTGGTTTATCTCCTAAAGAATATCGAAAAAAAGTGAGATTGGATAAGAAATTATAAGGGAGATTCTTTATTCTTATTAGGAATAATAAATTTGAAGGGAGAAATGTTTTATGAATACTACCATGATTAAGAATGTTAGGCAAATTGGAATACCTGTAAAAGATATAAATAGGGCACTGGATTTTTATAAAGATAAACTAGGACTTTCTCTATTATTTAACACGGATAGTATGGCATTTTTTGAATGCGATGGCCGACGGCTCATGTTAACACTTCCAGAAAAAGAGGAATTTGCTCATTCAAGTTCGGTTATTTATTTTCAAGTAAATAATATTAAAGATACTTATGAACGCTTAGTAGATAAAGAAGTTCCTTTTATCGATGAACCACATGTGGTAACGAAAATGGGACAAACTGAAACATGGATGGTATTTTTTAAAGATACAGAAGATAATACTCATGCATTGATGAGTGAAGTACAAATTTAAGAAAACCAAAAGGAGACCGTCTGAATCACACGAACGGTCTCCTTCAATTTAAATTAGACTTTTTAATACTTCTTTATCAAGAATTACTTCTACCCTCCGCTTTACCATCATTTGTGGTACGGTTCACCCCGGTTAATCCGAAACGCGCGGTAGATTTGCTCGAGGAGGATGAGGCGCATGAGCTGGTGTGGATAAGTCATTTCTGAAAAGGATAGGTGTAGGTTTGCACGTTTTAGGACGTCTTTACTTAATCCGACCGAGCCACCGATCACAAATGCAATTTTGCTTTTACCGTACGTTGCTAACTGATCAAGCTCCTTTGCAAACCTCTCCGACGTCCACTTTTTCCCTTCAATGGCAAGTGCAATGACATATGTATCTGGATTTATTTTATTTAAAAGTCGTTCGCCTTCTTTTTGCTTTACTTGCAGCATTTCTGCATCACTCATGTTTTCCGGTGCCTTTTCATCCGCAACTTCGATGAGCTGAACGTTCGCATACGATGATAATCGTTTCGAATATTCTTGAATGCCTTCCTTTAAATATTTTTCCTTTAGTTTTCCGACAGAAATGATTGAGATATTCACAGGACAGTCTCCTTTTATCTTGTTATCCACAGAACTTATCCACATATTCACAGGGTGTTTGTGGAGTTATCCACTCACTTTATAACCAGCGGTCTTCTCACACATGAAACATGTTGTGGACAATTTTTCTTCTTCTGATACTTTAACAATTTCAGGTGGCATCTCCCGCTCATCAATTGCCTCTTCTAATGCGATATCAATATGTTCATCACAGCTGTAAAACATCGTCACGTCTCCTTTTATTCGACAATTAATTCGCTTTCTATCATAACATAAACACCTTAACATGATGAAAAACAGTCTGTGGATAATTAAAAGAGCCCTAAGCAAATCGAGATTATTTGTTATCCACAAAGAATAAAAGCCCAAGGCTCCTTCACCTTGGACTTTCGCGAATCAAATTTTATTAAAATACTTGTTCGTCTAATGTGAGTTCAACTTCATCTAATTCACCTTCGCGATAAAAGCCGACTGTCACTGAATCACCGATCTGTTTTTCTGTATATAAGAAGCGTCGGAGATCATGTGTATCTTTTACCTCTTCACCATCTAATTCAACGATCACATCGCCTTCTTGAAGTCCTGCATCTGCTGCTGGCGAATCTGGCGTAACACCATCAATATAAACGCCGCCTTTCACATCTTCAGGAAGATTGAGCACCCCTTGCCAGTATGAGCTTGGAATTTCGTTTAACGAGTGAATCTCAACACCCATTTGCGGTCGGCGGACTTCACCGTGTTGTTCTATATCATCAACGACTGGCTGGACGATCGCAGTCGGGATTGAAAAACCGATTCCTTCAACCGCTTGCTCCGCAATTTTCATCGAGTTAATCCCGATCACTTCACCACGGATGTTTAAAAGTGCACCGCCGCTGTTCCCTGGATTAATCGCTGCATCCGTTTGGATTACTTCGGCATTCCAGTCAGGCTGTCCGTTTCCTGTTAAATCAACAGGAATGCTTCGCTCGACAGCACTTATGATTCCTAATGTAACAGATCCTTCGAACGCGAGCGGATTTCCGATCGCAATCGCGGGCTCACCTGCGCGTAATGCATCTGAATCACCAAATTCAGCAACATCTGTTACATGTTCTGCATCAATCGTTAATACAGCTAAGTCGGTAAACTGATCGCCGCCGATAAGCTCGGCTTCGACTCTTGAACCGTCTGCTAACGTAACTTCAACCTCATTTGCTCCTTGAATGACGTGCTGGTTCGTCACAACATAAGCAATGTCATCTTCGACTTTATAAATGACACCAGAGCCTGTTCCTTCTTGACTCCCTTGAAAAAAGCCAGAGGATTCACGCATATTGATGACGCCAACGACGGCTTCAGACACATTATCGACAGCTTCAATGACTTCTGAAGTCATACTAATATTCGTCACAGAGCCTGGCTCAATTTCTTCTATTTCTGCTGCAGTATCGACAACAGGTTCTGTCCCTTTAGGAACAACTTCATATGGCAGAAAACCATAGTTCGCGAGTACAGGGACTGAGAAAACAACAATGAGTGCTCCGATGGCTGCACTTATAAAGGAAATGAGTCCGTTTCGGCTCGACTTGTTCTTCTCTCTCTTTCTCGTCGTTTCGTATTGACTATCGTAATAACCCATGGCAAACCCTCCTCAACATCTATATTTATTGAGATGCTTAAAAAGATGAAACGAGCCCCGAACAAGCCATCCTTTTGATACATCTCCTAAGAGAAAAGTCATGTGTCATCGATCATGATGCAATTCTATTTTATAAAACTATGATTACTATCGTCTATTATAATGCGGTGTTTTCGATAATTTTTCACACATATTTAGGATTTCCCATCGCGATACCATATTATACATAAACGATCGGTGTCGGTTTTAACGGGTCGGTATCATGCAACTTTACTTGTTTGCCGATCTCAAAGCCTTTTTCTTCAAGCGTCTGTTGAACAGTCATTCGGGCAATGTCTTTCATATTGTTATCAAGACTTAAATGGGCAAGATAGACATCTGCCCCTTTATCGGTCAAAATATCGGCTAACGCTAATCCGGCATCAACATTGGAAACGTGTCCTTCATCACCTAATATTCGGCGTTTTACGTTCCAAGGATATTTTCCCATTCTCAGCATGTCCATATCATGATTCGACTCAAAGACAAACGTATGTGAATCTTTCGTGACCCCTTTTATCCGCTCACTGACGTACCCTGTATCCGTGACAACTGACAACTTCCTTCCTTCATGATGGAAGGAGAAAAACATCGGCTCTGCTGCATCATGAGAAACACCGAACGATTCTACATCTAAGCTACCGAACGCTTTCGTTTCACCAACTTCGAAATGAAATTTTTGATCAAGTATCAATGTCCCTAATGCACTTTCCATAGCATGCCACGTTTTGGCGTTTGCATAAACTGGAAGGTTGTATCGCCTTGCTAAAATACCGACCCCTTTAATATGATCACTATGCTCATGAGTGACAAGAATGCCATTTAAATCTTGTGGAGGAACATTCACTTGTTCAAAACAATGTTCAATTTTCTTCCCGCTTAAACCTGCATCGATGAGCCATTTCTGATCGTCTGTTTCAACATAAATGGCATTTCCTGTACTCCCGCTCGCTAATACACTAAACCGTAAACTCATACTGCTATTCACTCTCCACACGTTGAACATCTGATTCTATCGCACTGACAAGATAGATTTCATCATTTACTTGAATTTGCCACACTGGTGAAAACACTTGAATTTCGACTGTCGTCTGAATTTGACTGTTATACCCGAGCTGAACATTATCTATCACTGTGTTTTCCGGAATTAATTGTTCTCTCAGCAATGTTTTGATCGCTTCCATCGGGGATAGCATCTCTTGCTCTCCTCCTTGAGGGGTAATCTCCATATATTGCTGATTGTACGCGACAACTTGGAAATCTTCGTTTAACGTTAGCACGAGATGGACTCTCGACCGTTTATATTGGTCAATCGGCCTTCCTTCATACGTCTGGTGAAGGGCAATGATGTTTCGTTCTTCATCATAATGAGAAAACTGATATTCATCACCATATAATATGTTCTGCTGTAAAAAAGCATCGACACGTGCTCGTAAGTTGTCATCTGACAGTTGATATGGATCTTCAAGTTCTGAATAAATTTCATATTCATCAATTAATTGTACGTTCTGACCGTCAAGCTGCCGCTGGACTCTCTCCTCACTAAAGGATCTCGTTGTTCCAGATATATAAGATCCGCGCTGTGTTTCTTCGGCATCATCGATGTGAACGTCAATATTCCATTCATTTAATTCTAACTGCAAACTCGTTGGTGACAGAGAACTAATATTGCCTGAAGTTCGTTTTTCGACTAGCTGAAAAGTCAGGAAGATATTTAAGATGAGAAATGTAATAATAAAAATCGTTTTTGTTTTACTAAAGTCCATAGTTAATCAACCTCACGATTCGGTGCGTCCTGTAAAACTTCAGCATGCATATCAACCTGTTTCCAGCTTCCTCTTTCTTTTATAAACCATGATGGCGTTAAATAGATTAACGCACCTTGACGATTCATATAATGACCGATTTTCATATCTTCCACTAAATCCTCATGAATGTTTTCACTCTCTTCAATAAATGACCATACGTCATCAAATGAAGGCATTTCTGTGTTCGTTTCTATTTCAAAGTCTTCTTCGTTTTCATTCAGCTGGAACAATGACCGCTTATACTCAGTAACCTGGTTTCCAACTCTTGTGATTTCCATCGTATAAAATCCGTCCCGATTAATGTTCGAGCCTAAAATTGGCAGCCCTTGAATTTGTAGTCGGAATCGGATCGAATCATTGATGGACGTCTCATTCCAACTATCGATAACATAGTTATCTGTCCAACCTTTATGTGCGTTAATAAAGTTTAGACTTGCTCGGAGAATTGACTGTTCTGTTACATCTTCTTGCTGGTTGACACCCGTTGATGGATGAGCATAATCTAATATGAGTCCGTTCCCAACAATACTCATCATTCTGTTTCCATCGGTATAAATCGTATCATTGTCTTGCGGATAGTTCTTTACAAATTGAGGGTCCGAGAATAATGCACCGATAAAGTCTCGTTCCTCAAGTTTCGTTGACAAATACGTATATGAATTCAAATGAAATTCTTCATTCGGCACATACTTTACATCCTGATAATGATGATCGTCGTCTTCATTAAAAAGATGTTTTTTAGCTGGGACTAGCCGGTCACGATCATTTTCATAAAAGCTCAGCAGTTGACTTAATGGAAGGTTCGTATCCGCTTGGACATTATCCGCTTCAGAGAGTGAAATAAACCTGACCGAGACTTCTGTATCACTGGATTCTTCATTTTCAAAAAGAATAATACGATCAACAGTATCAAGTGGAAATTGTTCTTCTTCAAAATCGAACAGTCTAGTAAGCCAATCACCTTGTACCGGATCATTAAATGAAAGCTCAATGTTTCTTCCATCATAATCCCTGTTCATTGATGGGACTCTGCGGCTGTCACCTGTACGAAGGAACGGAATTGATAGATCAGCGATTTCCTCCATAATGTTATCATAAGAATCCTGACTTGGATTTAGCCAATACACATCTCCTTCTTCGTGGATAGTAATATGATCTGGAATTAAGACGTCTCTTGTAGACTTTTCTTCGCCAATTTCAATCGATTCAAAGTACTCAACGTCTGTTCTTATTACGTCATATTCTGGTTGGTACGCCCAAATTTGCCACGTTAAAATGATACTAGTCAGAACTAAAATCCATAAAATGATCGACTTTATCAGTTCAATCATGATCGTTCACCGCCTTGTCCACTAACGGCAGACTAAAGGAAATCGTTGTTCCTTTCCCCCAGTCACTGCTTATCCAGATCGCTCCGTCATGTGTAAGAACTATTTCTTTTGCGATTGCCAACCCTAATCCTGTTCCGCCTAGATTACGGGAACGCGCTTTATCCACTCGATAAAAACGGTCAAACACGTGTTGGATATTGTCTTTCGGAATTCCAACACCTTCGTCTTTTATACTAATGACGACACGATCCTTTTCTTTTTTCATAATACACGTAATCGCGCCGCCATGAGGTGAATACTTTACAGCATTCGATAAAATGTTATCCATTACTTGCGTAAGTTTATCTCGGTCACCTTTGACATAAATCGGCTCTACATTCGTTTTCCGAATAAATTCAATTGATTCATTTTTCGTAGACATCTCAAACCTGTCGATAATTTGATCGACAAACGCTGCCATTTCAAATTGCGTCATATTCATATGGAAATCTTTACTATCCATTTTAGACAATTGTAATAAATCATTGACGAGTCGAATCATTCGTTCTGTTTCCGTTTGGGTAACATGAATAAACCTCGGCGCTACTTCCTTATCTTCAAGTGCACCATCTGCAAGAGCTTCTAAATAGCTCTTCATTGATGTTAGCGGTGTACGTAATTCGTGTGACACATTCGCAACGAACTCGCGTCTTTCTTCTTCAATTCGCTCTTGTTCCGTTACGTCATGTAACACAGCAATAATTCCGTTATATTCACCATTTTCTTTTTCAATGATCGAGAAATTTGCTTCCAATATAATTTCTTCATCTTCATTGTCAAAATCTAATAAAATCGGATCTTGAATCGCATATAAGTCTTCAAGGTCCATAAATTTGTTCAAGTTCAATATTTTTGTGATTTCTGAATCGAGAACATCTTCTTGTTTTTTATCTAGCATTTCTTCTGCTCTTCGATTCATTAAAATAATGTTCCCGTGCTTGTTCGTTGCAATAACTCCGTCTGTCATATGAGTCAGGACTGAAGAAAGCTTACGTCGTTCTCCTTCGGTTGTTGCATGGGCATCTTGCAGCTTATTTGTCAAATCATTAAAAGCGTTCGCGAGTTGACCGATTTCGTCATCACCGTACACTTTTACACTACGGGAAAAATCACCCTTCCCCATAACGAGGGCTTGTCTTTTCATATCGACGATCGGGCTTGTAATCGTTCTCGACAAAAGAATCCCTAAAATAGCGGTAATCGCTAATGCCATAATCGTACCTGTCATGAGAATTTGATTAATGGATTGCATCTGTTCGTATATTTCTTCCATCGATGCCTCGATATATAAAGCTCCGATAATATCATTGTCAGACTCAATCGGTTCTACTAGAACAAGGAGACGTTCTCCAGTTTCATCATTACGTACTGGTTCTGGCTCTGTTGGTGTACCAATTAATGCTCGTTTTATCCTTACTTCTGTTGTTCGTTGCCCGACAGTCTCACGGACACCCGGGCTTCCTGCAATGACCGTATTATTGCTGTCAATTACTTGAACATCTGTATCACCTATATTGTATAAATCCGCTAGTAACCTCGTTATTTCCCATTGTAAATCTCGTTCCTCTTCTTCAACATCACGAGTTAATTCTTGCTCGACATTGTAAGCAAGCAAATTGGTTTGTTCATTAACCCGCTCTCTAAAGTTTTCGATAAGCTGATCTTCGAGCTGATTTGTGAAATACACTCCGATTACTTGCATGGCAACCAAAATCAATAGCACATAAATAATGACAATTTTTACGTGTATTGATTTATAAAAGCGAATGTTTTTCATTTTTAGGACTCCTGATCAGCATTCCTTAAATAATAGCCAACACCTCTGCGTGTCACGATATACGTTGGATGGCTTGGATTATCTTCGACTTTTTCACGTAAACGACGTACAGTAACATCTACTGTACGCACATCACCAAAGTAATCGTAGCCCCATACAGCTTGCAGTAAGTGTTCACGAGTCATTACTTGCCCAAGATGCTTTGCTAAATAATAAACGAGTTCGAACTCACGATGAGTCAATTCGATCGGTTCTCCTCGTTTCGTCACTAAATAAGCATCAGGCTGAATGTGTAATGCTCCAATGTGTAGATCCTTTTTATCTTGTTCTGGTTCATTTGAACGTTGATTACGGCGCAAGTTCGCTTTCACTCGAGCAATGAGCTCTCTCGTACTAAACGGTTTTGTTACGTAATCATCTGCTCCAAGCTCTAATCCTAATACTTTATCTATTTCTGAATCCTTTGCAGTCAGCATAATAATCGGCATATCATATGTCTTTCTAATTTCTCTGCATACTTCCATGCCATCTTTATATGGCAGCATAATATCTAATAAGATAAGGTCAGGCACATGCTCTTTCGCTTTTTCAAGTGCATCATTGCCATCATTTGCAACGATGACGTCAAAACCATCTTTTTCAAGGCCAAACTTTAATATATCTGCAATTGGCTGTTCATCATCGACGACTAATATTTTTTGTTTATCCATCGTTTACCAGCTCCTATTGTTGAACATAACGTTAATCTATTTGTCAACTGTCTTTTATTTTATCACATAAGAATACAATTAGCTTCTTAGCGGATGTTTTATTAGATTGATAGATTTTTAAACTTACTCACCATTATAACAAGAATATTGGTATTCTTTGTATCAAGTAAAATAAATAATGAAGGGAATTTCTAGAAAATCACCTTCACATTGCCATTTATTATGTGAAAATCCCTCCTAACCATTCAGGTTAAGAGGGATAACGCTTGTTGTTAAACGACTATGAGTTCTCTCTATTAATTTAAATAATCCATCGGATCTTTTAATTGGCCATTTTCATACACTTCAAAGTGTAAATGTACGCCCGTTGAGTTTCCGGTGTCACCCATCTTTCCGATCTCTTGACCTTTAGATACTGATTGTCCAGAACTAACACTAACGTTTTCTAAATGCGCGTACATCGTTTCCAATCCGTTATTATGATTAATTCGGATTGTATATCCGTATCCGTTCTCCCAACCAGCTGATGATACTGTTCCGTTATCTGCTGCTAAGATTTCATAGCTTGATGGACGAGCGATATCAATACCACGGTGAAATCTTCCCCAGCGATTACCTTGATAACTAGAAATATAGCCTCCGACTGCCGGCCATCCTAATTGTCCTGACCCTCGGGATGGAGAAGTTTTCGTACCTTTTACAACAATTTTATTTTGCGGCTCAACGACGGTTTCTTCTGAAACTGTTTCACGATTTACTGATTGGCCATTTTCATATGTTACGGCATACTCAATGACTTTTTCCCCTTCTTTTCCTTCTTGGGCTACGTTCGTTTCGCCTTCCCATACATCACTGTCTTCTTTTGTTTCTGTTTTATATGAAATCGTTTCTTCTTCTTTTCCGATCTTTTCTACAATGACATTGATCATCGGCTTTAACACTGTCACATTCAATTCATCGCCAATTTGCAATAACGTATCTTCATCAATATCTGAATTTAATGAAAGCAATTCACTTGTTGTTAAATCATGGTCTGAAGCAATCGAACCTAATACATCACCTTCATCAACCGTGTAAACCTCTTCTTCTAAAGTACCTTTTTGAATTTTCTCAATGGCCTCTTTTTCACTCAAAATATCCTCTGGGTCAGCTGAAGCTTCTTCCCACTCTATGTCTTCTGAGAATTTAATATCAACGACTTTTGTATCGCCAACTTCTACAGTCAGTTCTTCATCGTCGTCTCTCGCCTCAAATTCTTCTAATTCTTCCTCTGACACAAATTCTAATTTGAATGTTTGTAAAAATTCATCCATATCCGTTTCACTGCTAATGTGACCAACCTCTGTATCACCGATCGTAATGAAGTTAGTCTCTGCTTGTACAGTCACTTTTTCTTCAAGTAATTCTAACGTGACATTGTTTAACGCTCTCAGTTGGAATACTTGTTCTGGAACCATCGTAATTTCTTCTTCAAAAGTGACGTTTAAATCTTCATACTTTGAGGAAGAGTCTTCTATGTAGTCTTCTTTGAAATCTTCTATGATTTCCGTGTCATCAACAATACCGATTCTCGCATCTCCATAATAAACATGATAGATTGTTTGAATTCCTTGGCTTTCATCTTCTTCAGCTGTATCCATATCTGCGCTAGCCAATTGAGCAGAAGCTCCAAAAAACAAGCTAAGCAATAATGTAATCATTGTGATTCGAAAAAGTGAAAGTAATGGTATATTTCCTGTGACCATGATTCTCCTCCTAAAAGTACATTCGTTATTTATATAAACTGTTACAAATCTCCTACTCTATTAACCAAAACTAATTCTATCATATTAAATAAGTCAATTGCGGAATTTATCAAATCGTAAAAAAAATGTATTATTCCTGTTATATTTTGTAATTTAACAGTAGAAAATAGGCATATTTGCGTCATTTATCGTATAATCTTGTAACATTTCTGTAAAGTTGTAACTTTTCCCATTCATTTTGTCATTTTAGTTATTTTGACGGATGTGAATAGAGTAACAAACACTACCGGGACATTTAAATAGGGAAATGGAGATATTGTCTTGCTTGTATTAATAATGATACGGTCTGGCGTGAAAGGAACGTTTGGGTGAAAGATGAGGGCGTACTTTGCAGGACATTCAATCCGTTATTTACAATAATCAAGCTGATTTTGTGATACAAGAGGACACCAAGTTCGCTATTTCATGAATTCGACCGAAAATAGCCCTCTTTTTTGCCGGATAACGGAACTCCTGGCCGTCAAGCTAAACAATGGACCTGTTTTTTGTGAAATAAGGTCTCCTGTGAATATAGAATAAAAAGTGGACACCCCTTTAACGAACATTATAATTGGACATGATGAGATGATAATACAAGGAGGGGTTCCCATGGGTGAACGTCGGCAAAGGTATAGTGAAGAATTTAAACGTCAAACAGTTAAATTTGCTCAAGAGCAAAAGCAAAAGAAAACGATGAGAGACATAGCACAAGAATTAGATATTCCATTAAGTTGCCTACATCAGTGGATGACTCAATATCGAGAATTTGATAATGAACCACTGGCAAGTGAGGAACGTATTCGTAAATTAGAACAACAGTTACGAGATCAAGAACGTCAATTAAGAGAAAAAGACCGCAAACTAGCAGACACTCAAGAAGAGTTGGCAATTGTAAAAAAGGCGGTGCACATCTTCAGCAAACCACGGCCATGAGGTTCGAATTCATTGAAAAGCATAGCTCCGAATTTTCAGTGAAGAAGATGTGTAAAGTACTGCAAGTATCGCGGAGTGGCTATTTCAAGTGGAAAAAACGTGAGGTTAGTCAACAAGAGCTTCGAAAAAGAGAAATTCAAGACCGAATCGAGTACCATTTTAAAGATAGTCATGGGATTTATGGTAGTCCGAAAATCACCCAAATGTTGTGGAAAGAAAACTATCAAGTTAGTCAAAGAACAGTTAGTAAATATATGAATGAGCTAGGGTTACGCTCTTGTGTGTCAAAGAAGTTCAAGGTCGTTACAACAGATTCTAATCATGCAAATCCTATCGCTCCTAATAAATTGGATCAAAACTTTCGTATAGCAGCTCCTAACAAGGTTTGGGGTGCTGATATTACCTATATTCCTTGTCGCCAGGGGAAATTATACTTGGCGGTCATCCTTGATCTTTGTACTCGTGAAATTGTTGGCTGGAGTCTTAAAGGTCACATGGCAAATGAAATCGTGTTAGAAGCTCTGGAAAATGCTTATGAATCAAAAAATCCAAACAAAGACTTAATCCATCATTCAGACCGAGGTACTCAATACGCATCAAAAGAATATCGTCAACGACTCGAAAGTTATGGTATGGAAGCTAGTATGAGTCGTACTGGCAATTGTTATGACAATGCTTGTGTAGAATCATTTTTTAGTGTTTTGAAAAAAGAATTATTAAAAGGTCGTCGGTTTAAAACCAAGGAGCAGGCTTATACTAGTATGTTCCAATACATTGAGTTTTTCTATAATCGCAAAAGAATACACAGTTCTATTGGATACCTGTCACCAATGCAATATGCAAAGCAGTTTGATAGGAAAGCTGCTTAATACGAGTAGTAGTTTGGCCCTTACTTCACCTAACCATCAAACAGATGATGAAGTGGAGGGGTCAAGCGGTTTGGGCTTGACGCTTCCGCTGAATTATCTATACTTTTCGAAAGGTGAACAAAGGCCAACTAGTTAAAGCAACTATAAATCCAAAAATTCGTTATTTAGGTGTCTACTTTCTTGACATAGGTCCACTGTGTCCGCATCCGTATGCAATCCAATTAGCCATCGTCCTTTGGCACCAAAGTGTCCTTTGCAATATTAAACGTAAACTGCCCAAATCCTGGTACGATTTGGGCAGCTAATGTTACTTTTTCTTCTTGTTCATTTCAGACTTCACATCGTTTTCTTCTGCAAATTCAGTCTTGAATTGAGGTTTGAAGCCTGATGAGCGTTCTTGCTTTTCAGTAAATTTAGCAATATAAAATTCATGGTACAGTGCTTCTAAAAACGTAATAAATATCGCCGTTAACATTGCATTCATTCCATTTACTGCGTTATACGTAATAATGAACCAATGCATAAACACCCAAACGGCTAAAGTATAATAAACAAAGTCTCCAATTGAAGCAATTAAGTTTCCGTATTTAGGATATAAAAACAGATCCCCTAATACATAAGCTGGTATGATCAAAATTAAGGTTGTAAGAAGGATGATATATATAGGGACTTCAAACAGTGAGAGTGTAGATAATAGAACAATTGAAACAAATCCAAATTTTATGGCCAAAGCTTTAAGGTGCTTCATTACATACTACTCCTTTGTGCAATCAGACGTTCAATTCATGATTTATTCCTTATTAGGATGTCTCTACCTAAGGAGAAATATGATATGATATTTTATTTCTTTCCTGTAGGGTAGCTAATATAAATATGAAGGATCCATTCCCCTACACAAATAGATACTGCCGAAATTAAAGCAGCCAAAAACGGAACTGCTGTTCCATAAATAAATGGTCCGAATAACCAAATAAAGACGAGTGAGAATAAAAAGTCAACTGCTGTCGCTATCGTGTTATTCGATAATTTCAACAACCAAATATCGCCAATTATATAACTGATTGCAATAAGCAGTATTGAAAGTCCTACTGTATGCAAAAATGAAAAATCGTAAAGGCCAGACAAAATGATTAATAAAATAAAGGTGATGACGATAATTTTTATACTCAATGCAGCTATATGCTTCATGAACAAACCGCTCCCTTTAGCATGAGTAAATGCTTTTTACAACTTAGTTAGGTAACGTTAGTTTCCGCTTTTATGCATCAAGATATTCATATGGAATTTTGTGTAATGAACGTTTACGATGAGGCGCTTTCATACTCAGGGGTTTTGCACTTTTCAACTTATCAGTACTGTGACAGAGTATAGTTATAAAATATGTCGCATTAGTAATTGAAAGAGAGGAAACACGTGGAAAAAATAAATTTACTACTTTTTTTGAAAATAGCAAAATAAAATGAAAAAAACACCTTTTGAAGGTGCCTTTAACGATTAAGTGTATTCACAATGGATATTTCTAATGTTTTTATGCTTTTGATGCTGATCTAGGTTTATCCGCGAATTAGAATAATTCTAAATAAAATACTGATCTTCTAATCCAAGACCCCTTCCATCAGAACTCTCAGAATAAAAAAAACTATCCATTACGGATAGGCTTAACTTTATGTAGTGGTGCTGGCCAGAGGACTTGAACCCCCAACCTACTGATTACAAGTCAGTTGCTCTACCAATTGAGCTAGGCCAGCAATTGTAATCAAAATGGTGGCTTGGGACGGAATCGAACCGCCGACACATGGATTTTCAGTCCATTGCTCTACCAACTGAGCTACCAAGCCTTGAATAAAAGTAATCGAATATATTATGTTTTATAGCTACAATATAATAATGCTCTTCCTCTTCTAGCAAATCATTGAAGCTTATGCGTCGAGGCAGCTTGATGCTGACTCAGCGAAGTATTGCTCGTTGCTCTACCGACTGAGCTACCAAGCCTAATTCGCATTGCGATTAAAATGGCGGTCCCGACGGGAATCGAACCCGCGATCTCCTGCGTGACAGGCAGGCATGTTAACCGCTACACCACGGGACCTTGTCCAAAAATAAAAAACTATGAAAAGTTTATGTATAAAAAGTCACTTTTCAAAGCTAATTGGCATTAAAAATAATTGGTTGCGGGGGGCGGATTTGAACCACCGACCTTCGGGTTATGAGCCCGACGAGCTACCAGACTGCTCCACCCCGCGACGATATGAATGCTTACGGATGATGCTTCGCTCCGAAGCGATTATATAAGACTGTCTCTTCCTCTCCTTGCACCGCTTTGTAGCTTATGCGTCGAGACAACTCGTAGATAATTCGACGATGTTGCGCTCGTTGCTCCACCCCGCGACGATATGAATGCTTACGGATGATGTTTTGCTCCGAAGCAATTATAAGACTGTCTCTTCCTCTTCTAGCATCGCTTTGCAGCTTATGCGTCGAGACAACTCGTAGATAATTCGACGATGTTGCGCTCGTTGCTCCATCCCGCGACGATATGAATGCTTACGGATGATGTTTTGCTCCGCTGCATTTTTGACTCCTTAAGTAGTATGTGAAGTCACCTTAGTAATTATACCTGATTCGGTATGATTTGTAAACAAATATATTTAATGGTGACCCGTAGGGGATTCGAACCCCTGTTACCGCCGTGAAAGGGCGGTGTCTTAACCACTTGACCAACGGGCCACTTGAAATTGATTAATTGCAGCGACAAGAAATATAATAACATCGAATGAAGTATCATGCAAGATGTTTTTCAAAAAAAATTTTTTCATTTGCAATACTTTTCAACAATAACGAAAATGACTTAAAAAATCAATACATTAAAATACAATTAGGAGGTGCGCCTTATTAGGCACTCCCTCCTAACATGTTACGTATTATGCGAATACGCCCCTTACTTGGTTCGTTTGACTGCGATCTGGACCGACAGAGAATACAGACAATGGAATACCCGTTAATTGTGAAATACGCTCGACATAATAAAGAGCATTTTTCGGTAACTCATGCAATGAACGGACTCCAGTAATATCTTCTGACCATCCAGGAAGTTCTTCATATACTGGCTCACATTCTGCAAGTACTTTTAAACTTGCTGGGAACTCTTCAATAATTTCCCCTTTATATTTATATGCAACACAAATCTTTAACGTATCAATGCCTGATAATACATCGATGGAGTTCAGAGATAAATCAGTTATTCCGCTGACGCGACGTGCATGACGGACAACAACACTGTCAAACCAGCCTACTCGTCGTGGGCGTCCTGTCGTAGTACCATATTCATTTCCAACGTCTCGGATTCGATCTCCAATTTCATCTGTCAATTCTGTTGGAAAGGGACCATCACCGACACGTGTTGTGTAAGCTTTTGAAACGCCAACAACGTGGTTAATTTTAGAAGGACCGACACCAGAACCAATCGTTACTCCTCCTGCTATTGGGTTTGATGACGTTACAAATGGATAAGTACCTTGATCGATATCAAGCATGACACCTTGAGCACCTTCAAATAATACTCGCTTGCCGGAATCAAGACTGTCATTAAGTACGACAGATGTATCTGTTACGTATTTTGCAATTTGTTGACCATACTCAAAATATTCGTCTAAAATATCTTCGATTTTAAACCCTTCTACTTCATATACTTTTTCAAACAAACGATTTTTTTCCTTTAAATTAAAGGCTAATTTTTCTTCAAATGTTTCCTTGTCTAATAAATCAGCGATTCGAATTCCAACACGCGCTGCTTTATCCATGTATGCAGGACCGATTCCTTTACGAGTCGTTCCAATTTTATTTTCGCCTTTGCTCTCTTCTTCTACTGCATCAAGCTTTAAATGGTAAGGTAAAATGACATGAGCGCGATTGCTAATACGTAAATTGCTCGTATCAACATCGTGATCGTGTAAGTATTTCAATTCCTCCACTAATGCTTTAGGGTCAATAACCATCCCATTTCCAATTACACACGTTTTATCACTATAAAAGATCCCTGATGGAATTAAGTGCAGTTTGTATTTCTTCCCATCGAATACAATCGTATGTCCTGCATTATTTCCACCTTGATAACGAGCAACAAGCTCAGCTTGCTCTGATAAGAAATCAGTAATTTTTCCTTTTCCTTCGTCTCCCCACTGCGTTCCTACTACTACAACCGACGGCATGTGTGAGCACCTCCATATTATCTATCTCATTATTTTGATCATTAATGATAATTCTTAAAACCATCGTTAGTGTACCAATTCACACCAGCTAAGTCAACCAAAATCCGAACATTATCGTGCAGTACTCATCATTACGTTCGTTTTATTATATCCTATTTTATTAAAGTTGAAATATCCATAAATATCCATGTGCCAGGCACGTGGATATTTATGGATATTTCGTGTATGTTTATAGGTGCTTATGGACGGAGGGTGTGCTTAACGTGTTTACAGTATGTTTTGTCATGTATTTGAATTGTATATAGGTAAATATTGGGAGGAGTGATAAAAAAACTCCATGCAGTTTCATACTGCACAGAGGCTAAGATGGAGGAATATCGCCATCTTCAAATCTTCGTTCGAGGTTTACGAATTTGTTATATTCTTTCACAAATGCTAGTTCAACGGTACCAACTGGACCGTTACGCTGTTTAGCTATAATGATTTCGATAATATCTTTATTTTCACTTTCTCGATCATAATAATCATCACGGTATAAAAACGCAATAACATCGGCGTCTTGCTCAATACTTCCGGATTCACGAATATCAGACATCATCGGTCGTTTGTCCTGACGTGATTCAACCCCACGTGAAAGCTGAGACAGTGCAATGACCGGAACCTCTAATTCACGAGCGAGTCCCTTTAATGAACGAGAGATTTCAGACACTTCTTGCTGTCTGCCTTCACCGCTGCGGGCATCACCTTGAATGAGCTGCATATAGTCAATCATGATCATCCCGAGTCCGCGTTCCTGTTTTAAACGGCGGCACTTTGCACGGATATCATTTACTTTAACACCAGGAGTATCATCGATATAAATTCCCGCTTTTGAGAGGCTTCCCATGGCCATGGTCAGCTTTTGCCAATCTTCATCTTCTAATCCACCTGTACGAAGCTTTTGTGCATCAATATTCCCTTCAGCACAAAGCATACGCATGACGAGTTGGTCTGCTCCCATCTCCAAACTGAATATCGCTACGTTTTCGTCTGTTTTCGTTGCAACGTTTTGTGAAATGTTCAAGGCGAATGCCGTTTTACCAACTGATGGACGGGCCGCAACGATAATTAAGTCATTTCGCTGAAATCCTGCAGTTATATTATCAAGCTCAGTAAACCCAGTTGGGATTCCAGTTACTTCACCAGTTGTGTTTTGCAATAGCTCAATTTTATCAAACGCTTCAACTAATACGTCTTTAATCGATACAAATGAACTCGTATTTTGTTTTTGTGACACCTCAAGAATCGACTTTTCCGCTTCGTTTAAAATTGAATCAACATCTTCATCGGCTGCATATCCTTCAGAGGCTATGTTTGTTGCCACCCTAATGAGACGGCGCAACAGCGATTTTTCCTCGACGATTTGACTGTAGTAACTAATGTTTGCTGCAGTCGGGACAGCATTCGCTAAATCACTCAAGTAGGAGACGCCGCCAATTTCCTCAAGCCATTTCTTCGTCTGCAGTTCTGATGTGACTGTAACTAAATCGACTGGCTCACCCTTTTGTGACAGTTCTAACATAACCGTATATATTCGCTGATGTGCTGCACGGTAAAAGTCTTCGGGAACTAAACGTTCAGAGGCGGTGACAAGGGCGTCATCCTCTAAAAATATAGCCCCTAGCACCGCCTGTTCCGCTTCTATATTTTGAGGTGGTGTGCGATCAGCAAATAAATCACTCATAACGCGCTTCCCCTCGTTTCTACTCTCCGTTTATTGTTCAGTAACGTGAACTTTAATCGTTGCCGTTACTTTAGGATGAACTTTTACGTTCACATTTGTGTAGCCTAGTGCGCGAATTGGCTCATCCATTTCAATTTTTCGTTTATCTATTTTTACTTTCTGTTTTTTAAGCTGCTCAGCAATCTGTTTGTTCGTTACGGCACCAAATAAGCGGCCATTTTCTCCTGCCTTTGCTTTCAGCTCAATGGTCATATTTTCTAAATCGTCTTTTAGCTGCTTTGCTTCTTGCAACTCTTCTTCAGCTTTTTTTTGCTGGCTTTCCTGCTTCTTCTCTAACGTTTTCATGTTCCCTTGGTTTGCTTCGATCGCCAAGTTGTTTTTAAACAAATAATTTCGAGCATACCCTTCCGAAACGTTTTTTACTTCCCCTTTTTTACCTTTACCTTTGACATCTTTCAAAAAGATGACTTTCATGACGATTGTCCCCCTTTGAAATACTCGTTTATTTTTTCTTTTAGTAAACTTTCTGCTTCTTCAATGTCTATACCTTCTAACTGGGTGGCTGCATTCGTTAGATGACCTCCGCCGTCCAGCTTTTCCATAATGACTTGAACGTTCACTTCACCTAGTGAGCGTGCACTAATACTGACTTTACCATCTTCACGCTTAGAAATAACAAAAGAAGCAACGACACCGTTCATCGTTAGTAATGTATCAGCTGCTTGAGCAATCAACACTTGGCCGTATGTTTCATTCGTATCTCCTTTTGCAATAGCCATTCCGCCTTCATGAATATAGGCTTGTTCGACTAGTTTAGAGCGTTTCACATATTGCTCTAAGTCTTCCTTCATCACTTTTTGGACAAGTGTTGTATCAGCTCCTTGACTCTTCAAATAAGAAGCTGCATCAAATGTCCTTGACCCAGTACGGATCGCAAAGCTTTTCGTATCTACAATTATACCAGAAAGTAGCGCTGTTGACTCAAGAACATCGAGCCTTGGATGTGAAGGCTGATACTCTAACAATTCAGTAACTAGTTCTGCTGTTGATGACGCATAAGGCTCCATATAGACGAGCACGGCTTCTTCAATAAACTCTTCGCCTCTTCTATGATGGTCAATCACAATCACCCGATCTGTTAAATCAAACAACTTCGGTTCAATGACGAGCGATGGTTTATGTGTATCGACGACAAATAACAATGTATCTGACGTAATTTCTTCCTTCGCCTCTTCAGGTGTAACAAACTGTGCCCATAAATGATCATGATCCTGAATTTCTTCTAATAATTTATTAACACTTTGGTTTACATCGTTCGGGTCTAAAACGATATAGCCTTCTTTACCATTCGCTTCTGCAATTTTCAACATTCCGATTGCAGCTCCGATTGAATCCATATCAGGATTCTTATGTCCCATCACGAGTATTTTATCACTTTCGACAATAAAGTCTCTTATTGCGTGGGAAATAACTCTTGCTCTCACCCTCGTCCGTTTTTCTACAGCATTCGATTTTCCACCATAAAAACGTACTTTTCCATTCTTTTGTTTAATCGCTACTTGGTCACCACCACGTCCTAAGGCCAAATCTAAACTTGACTGAGCAACACTGCCGAGTTCTTTCAAGGAATGGTGGTCGCTGCCAATCCCAATACTTAACGTAAGCGCCACTTTTTCCTTCGAGGACTCATCTCTTACAGTATCTAATATCGTAAATCGGTCTTCCTCTAATTTTTTTAACGTTTCTTCATTAAATATCGCAATGAACCGGTCCGCTGCCGTCCTTCTTAATAAAATATCGTATTCACTCGACCAATGATTTAACGCGTCAGTCACACGTGTTAACAATTTACTGCGTAATTGATCGTCCATCCCTTGTGTTACTTCATCATAATTATCTAAATACACAAGTCCGATAACAGTTTTATCTCGTTCAAATAAATCTTTTATCTCCTGTTCTTCAGTTACATTAAAAAAGTAAAGGAGTCGTTCATTCGGTTCATGGACTACACGGTATTTTTTCTCCGAGATTGTATGCAAAAACGTGTTATTGTCATCTTCAAGGTTTTCTTTTAACTCTTTACCAAAAAAACTTAAAGGTTCACCGATGCAATCACTTTCTAACAGGCCTGCAATATAAGGATTCGCCCATTGAATTTGACGTTCTTCATTATAAAGGATGATTCCTATTGGCAAATTCGTAACCGCTTCTTCACCCGCTTTATTAACTCGGTAAGTTAATGTTTCAATGTATGCGGCCAGCTCACGTTCAAATTGGCTTTTTGCTCTAGTCATAAAGTATAGAACAATCGCTAAGCTAATCATTCCTAATAAGCCAATTTGCCATTGATAATAGGTAAGAATCCCAATGAATAAGATGGCGACGCTAAATAGTGATATGACGTGGTATCCATGCCACCGTTTTAACAGGAAGTTAGGCATATTTTCACAACTCCTACTTCTTTGTGTTCAATCGTTTTCTAAGGTCAAAACCTATATCAATTATACCTAAGACCCGGACGATAGGAAGGAAAATTGGTAAAACAAAAATAAAGATCGTTAACACAATTGGTAATATAATGTGCAATTTTTTATGATGGAAAAAGAAATATATAAAGGAAAGTCCTTGAATAATCATAACAATTTCTAATACAGGTCTTAAGTTAGCGACAACTGTAAAGAGGGCTGTCCCTTCTTCTACTCCGACCATAATAAATATATATGTCAGTAAATAGTACCAAATAAAAGCTTTCGGAAAAACCCACGTTCTAAAAGGTGGAAATAAAGAAATCTCATATTTCTTGTTCCTCATATACAATGAAGCTAACCACTGCACGACAAACGCAAACCCTACTCCTATGATAATAAATAGAGAGGGTGCCGTATAGGCTATTTGATCAATTAAAGCATTAGCTGCATCTAATGCTTGATCATCTTGTAAGTCCAGTGTGCCGAGTATATCCTCTGACATTTCAACAGATTCAGTTAATATGTTTTGAAATTCCTGAACTGGATCTATATCTAAAATTAATATGCTTCCTACAAAGTTTACCAATAAAGCGCCGATAAATGAAAGGCTTCCTCCAAGTAAGACCGCAAATGCATGCTTTTTTCTCCGATACAGTTCTCCAATCACGATTCCGCCAATGGAAAAACTGATCATTAATGGTATCGCCAAAATTCCCATTAACAAAAACGTTATGACTGATGAGTAAATTGCTAAAAAAACTGCTGGCTTTAATCCGCATTTATAAGTGAAAATAATAAATGGAATCGGTAATAAAAATAATGTAAGCATCCCTGCAAAAGGAACCCAGATTGTTAAAATAACGAGAAGCAAAAAGACTGCTAGAAAAAATGCCCCTTGTTGTATGATTTTGGATCGATCCATGTAATTGTCCCTCTTTCAAACCATTTTCGAAATACCATCGCCCCTTATTGTAGCATGATAACAATTGAAACAACAAAAACATTTGTTATGTCATTTTTTCCATTTGCTCTTATATTTTATTTTTTTTTACATGTTTCATGTGAAACATTGGCCGTTTGACTCACTAAGTTGGACAATATGTATCGTTATCATGCGATAAATAACTTTTGGCCAGTAAAACGAG
This sequence comes from Evansella halocellulosilytica, assembly GCF_002335745.1. Taxonomy (GTDB): domain Bacteria; phylum Bacillota; class Bacilli; order Bacillales; family Salisediminibacteriaceae; genus Bacillus_CA; species Bacillus_CA halocellulosilytica. The sequence goes on from NZ_NIST01000001.1 coordinate 570,666, forward strand.
CGGTTTCAATTTCGCCCTATAAGGACACTTTATCATCAGAATCCCTTACTTGGTCTTGCCAAAAATATTTTGAGGACATCCCTTTTTATAATCAAATAGCATTCGAAATCGCTATAAGGCGGACGCTTTCACTAAATAACGGTTTCTATCTCCTTACATATGACAAAAATGATGTTTTTTGTGAATATAAGGATCTCATGTCCATTTACGTTTACTCCCTCCACATGTTTCGAGATCACATTCGTATCGGAAATAAGAAAAGCGCAAAGCGCCCGCCTATCGGCTACACGCTTTACCTGCGACGAGTAACCGCAGGAACAACGAGCGACTCTTCGCTTATTTCTCTAATTGTACCGTCAAGAGATGATTCCGAATTCCTTGACGGTAGGAAAAGCACTCATTGTACCGCCAAGAGATGATTTCGTGTCCCTTGACGGTAGGAAAAGCACTCAATCTGCTTCGACGCATTCACAACCTCGAATATACTAGAAGAGGAAGAAGCACAGTATACCTTCCAACTATTCGTTACTTTTAAAGAAATCTCACGAATACAACCCTTAAAGGTTTATTTTCGCACAGACATAGCCTGTGGTTTACAAAGAAAATAATAAAACATGAGACGAAACGGTTTCCCCTTTGTCTCATGTTACTTTGATTTTATTTATTAACTTTTCTATTCACTTCATGCTCTACTTTTAAACTTCTTTTATGTTCTTTATCACGCTCTTTTTCAACCTCAATTTTTTTGTCTAAACTTTTTTTCAGTATTTCATGTCCAATTCCGTGGGTTTGTCTCAACCCTTTTTCCATCGGTTCTGTATACTTTAGCTCATTTTCATCAGACATCTAAGCTGATCCTCCTTTTTTCTAGCTATACCCTTTATTTTTCCGAGCGCAGGGCATTTCAAACATCTTTTCTAGAAAATCAGCGGTACATACTTTGGTGAAGGGCAAAATGAGCAGCCTCTCTCAGTCTCTTGCAGTCTTTCTCTATTTCTTCAGCTCTGATCGGTTTACTAAAGAGAAAACCTTGAATATAGTCACATTCTTCGTTTGATAAAAAATCAAGCTGGTTAACGTTTTCAACACCTTCTGCGACAACTTCTAAATGCAAGGCTTTCGCAAGGGAAATGACAGTCCGGACAATCGCTTCATTTTTGGAATCTTTAGCAATGTCCCATACAAAAGACCGATCAATTTTTAACGTATCGATTGGAAAGTTTTTTAAATAACTGAGTGATGAAAAGCCTGTCCCAAAGTCATCAAGAGATAACCTTAATCCTAATTGTTTTAGTTCTTTAAGACACTGTGTTGCTTGGTCAGATTGCTGCATCATAATACTTTCCGTTACTTCTAACTCTAAATATTGAGGGTCGATCTTCGTCTTCACGATTATATCTTCGAGTACCTTCACTAGATCAGATTGATAGAACTGCTTTGCTGACAAGTTTACCTTCATAAACACTTTTCCGATTTCTGTTGCAGTCCATTTCTTCCACTGACTACAAGCTTCACGGATAACCCATTCGCCAATTGGGACAATAAGCCCCGTCTCTTCTGCAATCGGAATAAATTCACTTGGCAATATAAGACCTTTTTTCGGATGCTGCCACCTTAACAATGCTTCTACTGCTTTAATTTCCCCTGTTTTTAATTCAAATATAGGTTGATAAAACAGCTTTAATTGATTTTGTAATAACGCCGTTTTCAATTCATCCTCAAGCTTTTTTCGTTCTAAAAATTGATCATTAAGCTGCTTTGAATATAATGCAATATTGTTCTTCCCTTTCTTTTTTGCCCAATACATGGCCATATCAGCGTTTTTCATAAGTGTATCAGGATCATTCCCATCCTTTGGGAAATATGTAATGCCGATACTAGTTGAAACAGAACAATCGACATTACTAATGTGGAACGGATCTTTAAATTGAATTAAAATGTTTTCAGCCATTGCAATTGCGTCTCTTTCATCATCAATATTCGATAATAAGACGGCAAACTCATCTCCTGAAACCCGGTATAACATCGCTTTGTTGCCGATACCTATTTGCAGCCTTCTTGCCAATTTTACTAAAAGTTTATCTCCAAACGAATGACTATAAATATCGTTAATCATTTTAAAATTATCTATATCAAGAAGTAATAATGCATAAGAAGCTGACTTGTTTTTTGCTTCTTTTAAGTAATTGATCAGAGTATATTGAAAAAAACGTCTGTTTGGCAAATCCGTCAGTGGGTCATGATAAGCCATGTGTTTCACTTGATCTTGTGCTTTTTTCCGTTCTGTTATGTCGACTAAAATTGTCTGAATCGCTTCTTTTCCTTCATAATATACAAATGAGGAAGTTGCTTCTACGGTCATTTCATTGCCTTTCATTGTTCTTATTTTCATTTCTACAGGAGTTGTCCTCCCTTTTTTTGATACGACTGATTCCGCTTCACTTAGCAACTTCTCCTGATCATTGAAAGACGTAAATTGATGAAGTTTTTTCCCAATAATCCCACTCTTTGAGGATTCCTCAAAAAGGTTGACTCCTGTTTGATTTATGTAAACAACCGTTCTATTCATATGAACAAAGACAGTAACAGGTGATAAATCAACTAAGCTCCGATAACGTTCTTCACTTTCTATTAAGAAGCATTCAGTTTTCTTCCTCTCTGTAATATCACGTGCGACAACAATAAGATTTACATTATTCTCCTCGTTATTGACGACTGGTACCCCTCTTGCTTCTACATAAACAGCTTGATTTTGTTTATTCATAATACGTAATTCACGTTTAACAGGCTGTAAAGTTAAAATAGCTTCATTTAATGCTGACTGTACTGTGTCGTGATATGATTCGTGAATAAACTGAAAAGCAGGGTTTCCGTTCAACTCTTTTGAAGTATATCCAAACATTAAGTAGTTTGACGGAGAAGAATATGTAATGACTCCTTCTTCATTTAGAACATACAGAAGATCATTCGTATTTTCCGTTACAAGTTTATATTTTTCCTCTGTATCTACTAATGCTCTTTTCGTTTCCTTCTCCGCTGTTACATCAGATGCAACGATAATGGCTCCGGCAATTTCTCCATTCTCCTCCTTTAATGGATGACCGTTCACATTAAAATAGAAGATTTGATCATTCATTCCTTTTAATGAAACTGTTTTTTGAATGATTATATTTCCATTTAGTGCTTCATAAAGAGGTGTTTTCTTCGTTTCTAAGGGAGTGGTCGTATCCTCTTTATAAATAGAATAGTAGTTATGAAGCGCATCTACCGTAAAATCTTCCTTTGGATATCGATAAAATAACTCTTCTGAATGGTTGTAATAAATAATTTTTCCGTTTTGATCACAAATCATGATCCATTCTTCCATGTTTTCAAGAACGAGTTCATAATACCTTAAGCTATTTGGAAGATTTATTGCCATATTCCCCCACTCCTCACGAAAAAATGTCAAGTTGCGTCACATTTGTTGAACTAATACTACCATAAAAATTCCTTCATTTAGGTGATTTACATATGTATAAGTTACGGTTTTTATGATGTTTGTATTTTTGTCCTAGGAAAATATTCATTATAAAGAAGGTGTTAAATGAATTTTATTGTGGAAGACATGGAGACGCATAGTGAAGTTCTTCATGATTTAAATGAAGAGTCTGTTTCATCCATACCCTAATTTTCAAAAAGAAAAACATATTCGATTTTCCATCATACCTATTTTTAAATGATTGTTGCTTTTAGATTTGGTTGTTCGAATCAGCTACTGGAGGACGCTTTTACCCCCAGGGCACAAGTGTGACATCTCCTCACACTAACTATACCTTTATCATTTCATACGCAAAACTCTAGCAGCTCTGTCTCTGCTAGAGTTTATTATCGAATCATAGTGTACGTTCGATTCTACGATTTCACTGGGATTACAATCGTAATAGTTGTTCCCAATCCTTCTTCACTGAATAAGTGAAATGATGTACGGTTTAACAACTTTAGTTTTTGAAAGGGATTTAAGAAACCGAACCCTTGACTGTTTCCCCCTGTTAACTCCTGTTGCTTAGTTTCTGGAATACCAACTCCATCATCTTTAATGATGATGATGACATCGCCATGGTCCTTTTGGATAGACAAAGTTACTGTTCCGCCACCTTTTTTCTTTGATATACCATGCTGTACTGCATTTTCCACGAGCGGTTGAATCGTCAATGCCGGTATTAGCACATCAATTGTTTCATCAATATCATAATGAACCGTGAGCAGACTACCGAACCTTAGTTTCTCAATAGACAAATATGATTGAACGAATTCGACTTCATCTTCGATCGATGTAAGACTTTGCTGCTTCTGATAATCCAATTTAGATCGAAAATATACAGCTAAATGTTCCAAAGATTCGCGGACTTTCCTTATATCATTATAACTTAGGCCAATAATCGTATTAAACGTATTGTATAAAAAATGAGGTGTAATCTGTCCATGGTAGTGCATTAATTCACTTTGTATCGACCTCTGTACAGCTTGCTTCATATCTAATAACGATTGAATTTGAAAGACTACTTCATCTTTTACGAGAGGCAATTTCAATATTCCATTTATCCCTAAATAAAATGAATCCGTAAAAGCATTCAACTTTCCAGAAGCAGATAAAACTAATATGGGCATTTCTGCAAGGTGGAACTCCGCTCGAACTTTTTTTACTATCGATAAATGATTCATTTCTTTTAATTTCAAATCAATAATGAAAACATCAATAACTTCTGACTTTATAATGTTAAGAGCTTCATGTTCATTGTTACAAGCAATGACGGAATAGCCAGAACCTGTTATGATTTGACTCATTTTCTTTACTAATGTAGAACTATCTATAACAAGTAAAATTTGACCTGGTTTCATGCCTTTTATTCGAAGTGTATGTGCGTTTCCAACTTTCTGAATGGACTGGTCATCCTCATATTCAGAAATTTCCCCTTCATAAACTGGAAGTGAAAACGTAAAAGTGCTTCCTTTCCCTAGTTCCGATGCAGCAGTAAGTTCACCACCCATTAACGTAACGAGTTTCTTTGTCTTGCTTAAACCTAAACCTAGTCCGGTTTTCTCTTTATGAGGGCTCACCTGATAAAACGTATCGAAAATACGGTTTAAATCCTTTGATTCTATTCCAATACCTTGATCTTCGATTGAAAACTCAACTTTCTTTCCTTTCCTTTGGACAGTAATGATGATTTTACCTTTCTTCGTATATTTCACTGCGTTTTCTACAAGATTTACTATCACCGTTCTTAAACTACTATTGTCTGCGTGTACATACGGTATATCTTTTGCTACCTCCGTTTCTATTTTAATGACTGATTCCTTATTCAAAAGAAAAAGAAGTTCTTGTACGGTATCATCAATAAAGTCTATCTGAACAGGTTCTAACTGAAGCCTTAATGGATTATCATCACTTACAGCCTCTTCTAATTCTGATACAAAAGCTGACGCCTTTTTCCCCTGATTATATAATGAAAGGATTCTCTCCTGTTGCTGCTGTTTTAAAGGCCCTTCCTTCCCTTCCATTAAAACTTGAGATGAAGTTACAATCTGCTCAATAGGTTTTTCTAAACTAGCAGCAGTTTTCAAGACGATTTCGTCCTTCAACTCCATCTGGACCATTAATTCCTGAGATAAATGATCGATTTGTTTGTAGGAAAGCTGCCTACGGTACCCCATATAAAGTGACAGACTAATACTCATAATAAAGAATAGGAATAAAGGTATTCGACCTATATCAACTTGAAATATCAACTCAACCGCTAAAGCTAGTCCATAGCAGGTAAACGATGTTGAAGAAATTAATAGATAACTAGCACCACCGATCCTCTTTAAAACGGTTCGCCCCATGATATACAAGATATAGCAATAGGAAAGGCCAACCACGATAAAAAGGGTGCTGACCGCAATTCCTATCGGCAGCTGACTGAAGAAACGAAAGCAAAATAATATAGTTAAAAGCGAAAGGAAAAATGCAAAGATATTACGCAACATTCGATTCGAGTATTCACGAAATGTGTCATGGACAAATAATAGGAAAAATAGAACAGATAACGTAATAAAGGAAAGCTGAGTAAGCAGAAGTTGGATATTAGAAATATTAGGGATTATGAGGTAGATCAATTTCTCAGTCTGGGTTGATACGTACACTGCTTGTAACATAGCAAAAATAGCAAAATATAACTCTCCCCGACCTTTCCTTGCCTGGAGATATTGAAATAACATCATGATCGCTAATATGATGTAGCCGCCAACAATAATGGCATCTGTTAACTTGTTAACACGATCAAGTCTAGTTATTTGCTCTGCTTGACCAAATTTAAGTGGTTTAACGATCCCGCCCTTTGATACACTTGAACGATTCGCTACGTGTATAACGATATTAAGCGCTTCGTTCTCGCTTTCACCATATGAGACGTACGGTCCTTCACGGTACATATACGTTTCTTCTTCATCAGATGGTACTCCTTGACCTCCTGCTTCCACTCCATTAATGAACATTGTACTTGCATGACGAATGGAATTGACTTTCAATCCGTATTGACCATCATCTGGTAATTGAATGTTCATTCGATATGTCCCTGATTGAATCGGGGTACTCGAATTAGTAAACATCTCTTCCCAATTCCCCGGCACTTTTATATGAATTCGTTCTGACCCTTCGCTTCTTAACGTAAATGGGTCTATGAATTCCCCTTCGTAAAACTCCCACTCTCCATTTAACTCAATGATTCCATCTCGTTCAGCATCCCAATTTGTTAAATCTAATTCCCCTTTTTCGACTAAAAAGTGGTCTTTCTTCTTTAGAAAATGGTAATCAAAAAAGCTGAAAAGAGTCATAAATATGATAAAAACTGAAAATAAAATTGCTGTTTTTCTATACATAGACGTCCCCCTTTACTCTGAAAATTGGCGTAATCATAAGGTAACACTCTCTTAGATTCCGTTTTATTCCAATGTAAATTTTTCCTTTTATTTCTCTTTTTATACTATACAATTTAACTCGCAAACAAGAAATAAGGAACTGCAAAATGAATGTCGCTATTGTAGACATTGAGGAAGGGGCGATGGATTGTAATGTAATCAAGTGATCTACCGTTTAACGGCACTGCCTATGACGGACTTTCAAACAAACAAACAAAAAAGCGTACCGATCCTAAACCGGTACGCTTACTCAGTGGTATAGCACCACTGCTATAGTTGTTATTACTCAGTTACGTAAGGCAATAATGCCATTGTACGAGCACGCTTAATAGCGCGTGTTAGTTGACGTTGATATTTTGCTGAAGTACCTGTTACTCGGCGAGGAAGAATTTTTCCACGCTCAGAGATAAACTTCTTAAGCAAATCTATGTCTTTATAGTCGATTTTTTCAATTTTGTTCACTGTAAAGTAACAAACTTTACGGCGCTTTGGACGACCACGACGTGCCATGCGAACCCCTCCTTCTTCACTATTTATTTATTGATCACGTTTATTATTATTAAATCTTAAAATGGTAGGTCATCATCATTAATGTCGATCGGTTTTCCATCATTCGCAAACGGATCGTCATTACGATTTGGTTGACTACCTTGACTACCTTGGCTCCCTTGCCCGAAGCCGCCTTGATTTCCAGGTGCTTGGTTCGGAGGTTGCTGATAACCTTCGTTGCTTTGTCCGTATCCTCCGCCTTGCTGGTCACGGTTTCCACCTGACCCTCTTGGCTCTAAAAATTGAACACTCTCAGCGACAACTTCTGTAATAAAGACACGACGACCTTCATTGTTATCGTAGCTGCGTGTTTGGATACGTCCGTCAACACCAGCCATACTACCTTTTTTCAAGTAGTTAGCAGCATTTTCAGCTTGTTTTCTCCAAACAACAATATTAATAAAATCCGCTTCGCGGTTTCCTTGTTGGTTTGAAAATGGACGATTTACAGCAAGTGTAAATGATGCTACGGCAATGCCATTTGCTGTATAACGTAATTCTGGATCTTTTGTCAATCGGCCGACTAGTACAACTCGGTTAATCATCCGAACGCCTCCCCGGAATTTATCCTCTATATAGACTATTCATCGTCACGTACAACTAAAGTACGTAAAACGTTCTCGTTGATTTTCGTTAAACGGTTAAACTCATCGATTGCTTCAGAGTTTGCATTTACGTTTAATAATACGTAGTAGCCTTCTGTGAAATCATTGATTTCATAAGCTAAACGACGCTTACCTTTTTCCTCAACGTTTTCGACTTCTGCGCCATTGTCAGTTAAAACTTTATTGAAACGCTCTACAACTTCCTTTGTAGCTGCTTCTTCTAAGTTTGGACGTACAATGTACATAATTTCATATTTGCGCATGTCTCGTCACCTCCTTTTGGACTAAGGCCCTTTTCTTTGAAAAGAGCAAGGAGCAAAATACAATTCTGTTATTGCTCGCAATTGACAATTATAGCAGAACGGTTATGAAAGTACAAGAGCTCACGGTAAATTGGTTGTACTTTTTACAAATGATGTGTGATATTGTTTTCCTTTCTCAATGTTACTCGAAAAAAAACGAGCTGAGATTTAACATATCCCCGCTCGTTCTGGTGAATCGTATAGTTGAAACTTAAACGTTAAACCGGAAGTGAATGACATCTCCATCTTTCACAATGTAATCTTTTCCTTCCAGGCGAACTTTACCGTTCTCTTTCGCCACATTCATCGAACCTGCTTCAACTAAATCTTCATAAGAAACGACTTCTGCACGAATAAATCCACGTTCAAAGTCCGTATGAATGACTCCAGCTGCTTGAGGTGCTTTCGTACCTTGGCGAATCGTCCATGCACGCACTTCCTGTTTACCAGCTGTAAAATACGTTTCTAAGCCTAACAAGTTATAAGCAGCTTTAATAAGTTGATCAAGACCAGATTCTTCAATCCCTAAATCTTCAAGGAACTCGTCCTTTTCGTCCCCTTCAAGTTCAGCAATCTCCGACTCAATTTTTGCACAAACAACAATCACTTCAGAGCCTTCTTCTGCAGCAAACTCTTTTACTTTTTGAACGTAAGGATTTGCATCTGAATCAAGCAATTCTTCCTCACTGACATTTGCTGCATAAAGGACCGGCTTCATCGTTAATAAGTGAAGACCTTTTGCAATTTTATCTTGCTCTTTTGTCAGTTCGACGCTTCGTGCAGGCATTTCTTCTTCAAAAGCTTTACGAAGTTTATCTAACACTTCAAATTCGACCATTGCTTCTTTATCTTTCTGTTTAGCCATTTTTTCAACTTTGCCAATTCGTTTTTCAACTGTTTCTAAATCAGCAAGAATGAGTTCAAGGTTAATGACTTGTATATCACGAATTGGATCGACACTACCTGATACGTGGGTAATGTTTTCATCATTAAAACAACGGACAACGTGTGAGATCGCATCAACTTGTCTTATATGTGATAAAAACTTATTTCCAAGACCTTCCCCTTTACTAGCTCCTTCGACAATCCCAGCTATATCTGTAAATTCAAAAGCTGTTGGTACTGTTTTATCTGGATCAACCATCTCCGTTAATTTATCTAATCGATGATCTGGTACTTCAACGATACCTACGTTTGGATCAATCGTACAAAATGGATAATTGGCTGACTCTGCTCCAGCTTGTGTAATTGCATTAAATAAAGTAGATTTTCCTACGTTAGGTAAACCGACTATTCCTGTTGTTAATGCCATTATGCATACTCCCTTTATATAAAAAATAATGGTTCTTGGTGTAACACCTTGTTGTTGATTTGTTTATGAAAAATAGAATAATGATTGTGTTTCTTCGTACTTCATATTTTAACCGTTTTTTTGACTTTTCAAATTCGAGCGACGATTCATGGACGGTTTTAGTAAATTTGTGGTGTTCAACTTTTCCTTTAACACAATCATCGGATTCATTGGAATAACGATTGATAATAGTAAAATCATTCGCTTTTTCTTCAAATACATCCTATCCAATTATAGAGATAGTCTCACAAAAAAACAAGACTCACCGTTTCTACGAGCCTTGTTCAGTCATCTATGATCAATAACTATCCGCCCGTAAAATGAGCGGTTTTAATTTCTCCCTATAAAGGTACTTTACCACCAGAGCACTGTTTTTCTTGCGACGAGTAACCGCAGGAGCATTGTTTTTCTGCGACGAGTAATCGCAGGAGCATTGTTTTTCTGCGACGAGTAATCGCAGGAGCAACGAGCTGTTCTTCGCTGAGTTCTCTACGAGCTGCTTCGACACATTCTCTTCTTCGATTAATCTTGCAGAGGAAGAAGCACGGAGTCTGCGACGAGTAACCGCAGGAGCATTGTTTTTCTGCGACGAGTAACCGCAGGAGCATTGTTTTTCTGCGACGAGTAACCGCAGGAGCAACGAGCGTTTCTTCGCTGAGTTCTCTACGAGCTGCTTCGACACATTCACAACCTCGAACATACTAGAAGAGGAAGAAGCACAGAATACCTTCCATCTATTCATTACTTTTAAAGAAATCTCACGATCATAACCTTTAAATGTTAATTTTCACACAGGCAAAGCCTGCGGTTTAAAAAGACTATAATGATGAAACACTCTTTCTATATATCTATATGTATGTCCATCTCTTGTTTAGTTAGCATCACTGTTTTTTTGAATCACTTTCTTCATCTTTTTCTCAAACATTTTTCTCGGAAGCATAATACTATGATCACAGCCTAGACATTTAATTCGTATATCCATTCCCATACGTATGATCTTCCAACGATTTTCCCCGCACGGGTGTGGTTTCTTCATTTCTACAATATCATTTAATTCAAATGTTTGATCACCCATAGTTATTCACTCCCCTTTTCCTAATTCCGTCATTTTTGAAATTATACTATATTATTTCACTGTTTTTCCACGTTTTTATCCGTTTATGACTCGTTCATCAAATCGATGCATAATCGGATGAAGAATAATCGCTGCCAAAATGTACAAATTCAATATCCCGTACAAAGGATACAGAATGGCGATTAACCTTGAAAATCCTATCGTAGTTAGAGGAATCATAATAATAATAAACAGAAGTGAAAGTGCCCAAAATGGCAGTTTCACATAATCTTTAAACCTTGTACATAATCCAAGCATACCTGAGGCAGCTGTCGTATAAATCGCCCCCCATAGTAAACCAGACATTAATAACACCATAAAGTATGGATAATGCTTTAAGATTGCAAATAACGGAATTTCATACAGCATCACTTCATGGGCAACCTTTAACAAGGATTCATTATATAAGAATGAAATAACGCCAAGTAAAAGTCCGCTTCCTGCACTTGCAATCCATAATTCACCTTTATGTTTTATTTTATGTCCAATTGCCCCAAGGACGGCAACTAACGGGAGAATGTTAAGGGCAGTAAAAGTAAACGCAGAAGGCCAATTTTGCTGTTTCGTTATGTCTAGATGAAATGAGAAGCCTGATGTCCATTGAAACACGACGAGTGTTGCTACAAGGCAAAAAATTAACACGGGAATGATCATCGCATTCATAGATGTCATACCGTTTATTCCCCAAATAAATAGAAGCACGAGTAAGATCGAGATAATGATCACTCCATACCAATAAGGGATGTGTAATACTTCTAACGTTGCTCCCCCACCTGCAATCATAATCATCGTCGTTGAAAATAAATATAAAATAATCATTCCGTCATACAACTTTGTTAAACGTACTCCCATTAATTCTTTTAAAATAGGAATATAGTGAGATGACCCTTTTTCATAGCTAATTTTCATAATGACATAGCAGCAAACAAAAAACAAAATCGCAAAAAGTAGAATTGCAAAGCTGCTTTCGTTACCGAAAAACTGCCATAATTCTCTTCCTGATGCATACCCTGCACCTATCATCGTTCCGATTATAAGAAACATCCACTTCAATCCCGAAAGCCACATATTGTTCCCCTCTTTTTTATTTATTTGACGTATAGAACGGAAAATTTATCCGTATACTGATACTATTATTTTGGAAATGAGGGTTGTATGATGCTTTCTGGACAACTTTTTCCACAATCTAAGAAAAACTCGTCCCGTTACCATATGGATGACCTGACTTCAATTAGTAAAATGGCTAAAAATATTGCTGCTTATTTACCTACTGATGACCGAAAAATCATTGTCGTTTGTATTGGAACAGACCGTTCTACTGGAGACAGCCTAGGTCCACTTGTCGGTACGAAAATTAATGAACGTTTTCAACACGACATTAATGTTTATGGGACATTGCAAGATCCAGTCCATGCAAAAAATTTAGCAGAGACATTAGATCATATTCGTGCAAATGATCCAGATTCTTTTATCATTGGTGTCGATGCTTGCTTAGGTCGTTCCACTAGTGTTGGGATGATGACGGTTGGAGAAGGGCCAGTTCGTCCAGGAATTGCTGTCAAAAAACAGCTTCCAGCTGTTGGGGATATTCATATAACTGGTATTGTGAATGTATCCGGATTTATGGAAATGATGGTTTTGCAAAATACGAGACTATCTCTTGTGATGAAAATGGCAGATATGATTTCCCGCTCTATCGTTTATTCAACGAGATTGCGAAATATAAATGAAAAAGACTCACGTACATCTATAAACTAAAACAGCCAGCAGATGGTTTCATTAACATCAGCTGGCTGTTTTTTTACATAATATTCTTCCTTAACAACAACAAATGTGAGACGCCTAAAATAATGAATAGATGATCACAAATAAAATGACAAAAATGATAGCTGGGAGGAGATTCGCGATTCTTATTTTTGATATTCCAATTAAATTTAACCCTATTCCAATAATCATAATCCCCCCTGCAGAGGTAATCTCACTAATGAGCAGGTCCAGCCACTCTTCGGGAATTCTTGTCGCAATGAACGTCGCTGATAAAGCAATGCTTCCTTGATATAAAAGAACTGGGAATGCCGAAAAAAGAACACCGATGCCTAAAGTTGCTGCAAAAACAATGGAAAAGAATCCATCTAATACTGATTTTGTAAGTAGCACTGAATGATCTTGTCTTAAACCGCTATCCAATGCACCGATTATCGCCATTGCACCAACAACAAATAACAAAGTAGCTGCGACAAATCCTTCTGCAATATTACTACTGTTACTTTTCCTCATTTTCCGTTCGAGCCAATTTCCAACTTCATTTAACTTTCCTTCTATATTTAACCGTTCACCGACGATACTGCCTATCGCTAAACTTAAAATGACAATTATGATTTCGTTTCCTTCCATCGCCATTGTAATCCCTAACACGACGACAGCTAAACCTATCGCTTTCGTGACTGTTTCTTTCATTCCATCGGAAAAATACTTTAGTTTTGTACCTAACCATGCACCGATAATAATAGCAAGTCCATTAACAATTGTTCCAAATAGTACCATACTTACATCTCCTAACTAAGCAGACCATCCTTAATTTCTTTTACTGCTTTCACAAATTGATCCACTTCTTCCAATGTATTAAATGGACCAAAACTAATACGCACTAACCCTGTATCAAGTGTATGATGAGTTTCGTGAGCAAGCGGATTGCAATGCAATCCTGCACGAACAGCAATTTTGTAATGGTCATCTAATATCATCGCCATTTCATTTACATCAATTCCATGTATTCGAAAAGCGATAACGCCAAGTGACTGTTCAACCCGCTCTCGTTGAATAACTTCAAGACCCTCTATTTCGTTTAAGTGCTCCCTGCAATGCTCTGCTAATCGTTGCTCATGATGATAGATACTTTCTGTACCTCGATCTTCAATATACTCAAGACCTTTTCGTAATCCCGCTATTCCTGGGGTATTTAATGTACCGCTTTCGTAACCGCCTGGCCAAACTGCAGGCTGATCCTTTTCTTCAGAATGACTGCCCGTCCCTCCGACAATGAAAGGGGTTAGTGAAACCTTCTCTTGCGCGATTAATACACCTATTCCTTGAGGTCCTAATAACCCTTTATGCCCTGGGAATGCTAACAAATCAACACCTTCATTTTTCATATTGATCGGTAATACACCAGCAGTTTGAGATGCATCAACAAAAAATAAAGCAGAATGATTTCGTAATACTTCTCCCCATACACCAATTGGAAATACTTCTCCCGTTAAATTTGATGCATGCGTGACGATTACAAGCTTCGTTTTATCTGTTAATTCATCAATCAACTTCTCTTTCGCTTCTTGGTATGAAGTAGGAGGACTTATATATGTAATGTCTACACTTTTTTCCTTTTTTAGCTTCTCTAGCGGCCTTCGTACCGAATTATGTTCAAAGCTTGTACTAATAATGTGATCCCCTTTTTGAAAATCAATGCCAAAGATCCCTTGATTGATTGCAGTTGTTGCATTTGCTAAAAATAATACTCGATCTGCACGATCACTGTGGAACATATAAGATAATTTTTTCCTTGTTTCATCGATCATTGCCGAAGCTGTCCGGCTTAACTGATGTCCTCCCCTGCCAGGGTTTGCTCCATAATTTTGAACTACTTCAGACATGGCCTTCGCAACCCCCTTTGGTTTTGGAAAGCTAGATGCAGCATTGTCAAAATAGATCATGATCTCCTCTCCCTTCAAGATCGGTATTTTCTATCAATCATAATCGTTTGAAAAAGGGCTGTCCCGAAAGTGCTTGGCACTTTACTACTTGGACAGCCCCCTACATTATTCTTGATCTTGATGCAACAAACTCATGATTCTTTCTAAATCATCTTCAGAGAAAAAGTCGATTTCAATCTTCCCTTTTCTCTTCCCTTTTTTAATGTTCACATTCGTACCAAAATACTCTTTTAACATTGATTCTCTTTCTCTTAATACCGGTGATAACTTTTGTTTCTTCTTTGTTTCACGTGAAACATTTTCATTCATTCGTTGGACTAACTCTTCCAATTGTCTAACACTTAGTTTTTCATTAATTACTTTTTGAACCGTTGCAGGTAATTTGTCTTTCCGTTTCAAACCTAATAACGCTCTTCCATGCCCCATTGAAAGCTTTCCTTCTCCGATGAACTCTTGTGCTAATTGTGGTAATTGCAATAATCGGACGTGGTTCGCAATATGTGGACGACTTTTACCTAACTTCTTTGACAGCTCTTCTTGTGTTACTTGTAAATGCTCAAGCAATTTTTGGTACGCTTTTGCTTCTTCCAAGGGATTAAGATCTTCACGCTGTAGGTTTTCAATTAAAGCGATCTCCATCATTTGATCTTCTGAAAGCTCTTTAACTACAGCGGGCACTGTTTCTAATTTCGCTTCTTTGGCAGCACGATACCGGCGTTCTCCAACGACGATCTCATACCCTTTAATACTTTTGCGCACGATGAGTGGTTGTAAGATACCGTGCTGTTTAATAGAAGTTTTTAATTCTTCGATTGCCTCATCGTCAAACACTTTACGTGGTTGATACGGATTCGGTCGTAATTCCTTTACTTTTATTTCTTGTATTTGATCATCTTTTTCATTTGCTGCTTCAGGAAAAAATGCTTGGATTCCTTTCCCGAGTCCTCTAGCCATGACTCATCACTTCCTTCGCTAAATCGATGTACACTTCAGCTCCCCGTGATTTCGGGTCATATGTAATGATCGGTTCACCATGACTAGGTGCTTCTCCTAACCTTACATTTCTTGGGATAATCGTTTGAAACACCTTTTCTCTAAAATACTTTTTCACTTCTTCTATTACTTGAATTCCCAAATTTGTACGGGCATCTAGCATCGTTAATAAGACCCCTTCAATTTGCAAATCATGGTTCAAATGTTTTTGAACGAGACGCACAGTGTTAAGCAACTGACTCAGCCCTTCCAATGCATAGTACTCACATTGGACAGGAATAAGTACGGCATCAGATGCAGTTAATGAGTTAATGGTTAATAACCCTAATGATGGCGGACAATCAATCACAATATAATCATACTCTTCTTTTACTTGTTCGATTGCTCGTTTTAAGCGAACTTCACGCGAAATTGTCGGAACTAGTTCAATTTCCGCCCCTGCTAGCTGAATTGTCGAAGGGAGAATCGATAGATTTTCAACAGATGATGGAACGATCACATCTGTTGCTTGTTTATCCTCAACAAGGACATTATAAATACACTCGTCGACATCCCCTTTATCTACACCAATTCCACTAGTTGTATTGCCTTGCGGATCGATATCAATTAGTAATACTTTTTTCCCTAAATGAGCGATCCCTGCACTTAAATTAACAGCAGTTGTTGTCTTTCCAACACCGCCCTTTTGATTAGCAATGGCTATAACTCTTCCCATGCTATCACCTACCTCACTTACGCTAAAATACGTTTTTTTCTATTTTTACTTGATATAAGTACTAGATTTACTCAATGTTAGCTATAATACGACATTTTTATATTTCACTATTTTTTATTTTATCATGAAAATGGAGAAGTGAAGTGCTTCCTAGAAGAAAAAATAAAAAAATAACTCATAATATCTACTTTTTTACATTGAAAAAGTCTTTCTCTTCGGAAACAACTTCCCTCTTTCATTTCTTACGACCGCAAATAACAAGTATCTTCACTTTACCATTCGACATCGTTACTCATCTTTTGGCCTATTTTTTAATAGATTCACCAAAATTTATAAGAATGTGCTCCGACTTTATTGTCGTTTCTTGATCAATTTTATACTGTAAAAAGGTTTTTTCAGATTTTAGTTGCTGTTTAATATTACGTTTTAAATATACGATCATTTGCTCTTTCTGCCATCGAGCTTTCTCACTCTCATTAAATCCATTCTATAAATAAAAAAGAAAAATGGGGGTTAAAAAAGCGGCAAATAAAAAACGAGCTAGAATTTACTAAACGTATCCTAGCTCGTTTTTCTATGCGATTTATATATCATCATGTGCTCGAAAGAGTGGGAGGCGGCGACTCCAGCGGAAAAGGAATAGCCATCTTTTCCTTGCGACGAGTAACCGCAGGAGCATTGTTTTTCTTGCGACGAGTAATCGCAGGAGCAACGAGCAGTTCTTCTCTGATTTCTCTACGAGCTGCTTCGACGCATTCTCTTCTTCGATTGATCTTGGTAAAAAATCCTCTACTAGTGCACCTAGGAAGTCGATGCACCGACCTTGTCACAGAAGACACTGCGAATGCATACGAAGTGTAGCGTGAATAGATACCTCACTTGTGCCAGAGGTGAAAGCCTCCGCCAATTGCGATTTGTATTATAAAATGAAAAAAGTGGTGTCCTCATAATAATTTTTAGACACCACCCTTCACATCATTAAACATATATTATGACTTCGGGATACGAATCGTAAATTGATAGTAATCGTCGTGTTCTTCCTCATCAGTATCAATGTTCATCCCTGTTTGAACAACCATATCAACCGATTTTCTTATCGTATTCATTGCTAATCTCGTATCTTTTGAAACACCTTTTCGGATTGGCTTTTTCTTTTTCGACTTTTCATCTTTCTCTTTTAAACTTTGAATATAAGCTTCTGTTTGTTTAACGCTTAATTCCTCTGTTACGATTTTTTCTAAAACTTGTTCTTGTAGAGAAGGATCTTTTAACCCAATTAATGATCTTGCATGCCGCTCAGTTATCGTCCGGTTTAACAGAGCATTTTGGACAGGCTCAGGAAGATGAAGCAACCGAAGTTTGTTTGCGATCGTTGACTGGCCTTTTCCTAATCGTTGCGCTAAACTTTCCTGAGTTAAACCATGAAGTTCAATTAATTTCGCATACGCGTTAGCTTCTTCGATGGACGTTAATCCTTCACGTTGCAAATTCTCGATAAGAGCTACTGAAGCTGTTTGAGCATCGTTAAATGATTTTATGACAGCCGGTATTGTTTCCCACCCTAATGACGTAGCCGCTCTCCAACGGCGTTCACCAGCAATAATTTCAAATTTCCCTTCTAACTCCCTAACGACGATTGGCTGAATAATACCATGCGTTTTGATCGTTTGAGCCAACTCATCAATTCGTTCGTCTTGAAAAACAGTTCTTGGCTGGTAACGATTCGGTACAATTTCTGTTAAAGGTATTTGATGTACCTCTTCTTTATCCGTTACTTCTAACTCTTCTTCGACTTGTTCTTCATTTTTTTCATTTAATCCAAACAACCTTGAAAATGATTGTTTCATGGCGACACCACCTTATGAAAACTAACTCTCCATTTATTCGATAGGAACGCTTGAAATCCTGCTATTTTTCACCATCATGACAATGTTTCACGTGAAACATTTTAAGAGGATGTCAAAAAGTTCAGGAAAAATACTTTCGTATCTCTGCGTTGACTCGTTTCTTCGTTACTCACGTATTTACACCATACGCTCCACGACTCAAAACTTCGTCGCCTTGAAAAAACTCTGTTTTTTCCAATACAAGCTAAGCTTTGTATTGGATCCGTCAGCCGGACAAAACGCCACGTCCTGTGGCATGGCCGTCATTAGGTTATCCTGTCTGTCGAGACAACTCGCTAGATTAGGATCTTCGGCTAAACCCCCGCGCGTCTTGCGGGAGCACCGAAGTCACTACATCCGTTTGGAAGCTCTTGAAGTGACGTACGTGGCTCTTTTTGTCCTCTTTTTGAACACTCTCTTTAATATGAATCTATTATATTAATAAAACCAGTACTTTCCTAGAACAACCTAATAGAATAATCATATAGGAAAAAACAATATTTTACCATGTCTAATCACTTTTGTTTTTCATAGTATCATTGTATCAAATCTATTTCAGGCAGTTCGACACTCATTATTGGATATGAGCTTGTTATAGTATTTGCTTAATAACGTACAAACGTTCAGCTGCATGATTTATTTAATCTTTTATAATATTGCAGTTTCTTTCTTCTCAATATGTACGAAAACTCCCCATTTGGCAAGCTTCTGGCATTCACTACTTGCTTGCATCATTCATCTTCTCGTTTAAATCTGATCCAACCAAACCGGTAGTTGATTATGACAACAAATCTTTCTAAAAAACTTAATAGCCATCTACTTATACAAGAGGTTGTTTGTTCGGAGTTCCAGGCTTTCGAGGATACTTTTTCGGTGAAAGCTTCTCCTTTTCAATGATAATCATCGACCGGTTACTTTCTTCTGTAGGTAACTGGAATAAATGAACATCTTTCAATTTTCCGCCTAAAATTTGCAACGATTTTTTCGCTTCTTCGACTTCTGTCTCCCCTTCAGCACCTTTCATTGCTAAAAAGTAGCCATTCCTCTTTACTAATGGAAGGCATAATTCAGTTAAAACAGGGAGTCGAGCGACTGCTCTTGCCATGACTAAATCATATGATTCTCGGTGTTCTTGTTTTTTTGCAAAAAGTTCTGCGCGATCGTGATAAAACGAAACACCTTTTAAGTCTAACTCAGATGCTAACGCATTCAAAAATGTAATTCTTTTATTTAATGAATCCACAATTGATACTTGAATATGCGGAAAACAAATTTTGAGCGGAAGACTAGGAAAACCTGCTCCCGCTCCTACATCTGCAATTGATAAATCTTGTTGAAAGTCAAAATAAAATGAAGCACTAACCGAATCATAAAAATGTTTTAAATAAACGTCTTTTCGATCAGTTAACCCTGTTAAATTCATTTTTTCATTCCATTCAATCAATGTTTCGTAATATTGGTTAAATTGACCCATTTGTTCATCTGTTAATGGAATACCTTTTTGTTGCAGCATTTCTCGAAATTGGTCTTCGTTCATCTTTCCCCCACCTTTAGGAAATTGAAAAGTCTACTGGCCTACTCGCTTCAAGCGACCTTGCTCTAAATATACAAGAAGAACGGAAACATCAGAAGGATTCACACCGGATACTCGTGAAGCTTGGGCAACTGAAAGCGGACGTACCTCTGAAAGCTTTTGTCTTGCCTCTGTGGCTAATCCGTTAATCGCATGATAATCAAGATCCTCAGGTAATTTCTTATTTTCCATCTTCTTTAAACGGTCAACTTGCTCTAATTGTTTTGAGATGTACCCCTCGTATTTCACTTGAATTTCTACTTGCTCTTTCACATCATCATCTAATGGTTTTTCAGAAGGTGTTAATTTTGCAACGTGCTCATACGTAACTTCAGGACGCTTTAATAATACATTAGCATAAGTGGCATCTTTTAATGGCGATGACTCCACTTCTTCCATCAAATTCTGTGCATCATCGGTTACCTTTATAACTGTACTTTCCAGTCTTTTAACTTCTTCAGCAATTTCTGCTTTCTTCGTTAAAAACTTTTCATAGCGTTCTTCATTGATTAGACCGATATCGTGTCCAATTTCCGTTAATCGTAAATCAGCGTTATCGTGGCGGAGTAAAAGACGATATTCAGCACGGGACGTTAATAACCGGTAAGGTTCATTCGTCCCTTTCGTTATAAGATCATCAATTAACACGCCGATATAAGCATCTGAACGGTCTAATATGACTGGCTCTTTTTCCTGCACTTTCCTTGCAGCATTAATTCCTGCCATAATCCCTTGGCCAGCTGCTTCTTCGTACCCACTTGTTCCATTAATTTGGCCCGCTGTAAAAAGTCCTTCAATCGCTTTCGTCTCAAGGGACGGCCATAATTGCGTAGGAACAATCGCATCATATTCAATTGCATATCCAGGACGCATCATCCGAACTTTCTCCAATCCTGGAATCGTTTTTAACATAGAAAGTTGAACGTCTTCAGGTAAGCTTGTTGATAATCCTTGAACGTAAACCTCACTCGTATTTCTACCTTCTGGTTCAAGGAAAATTTGATGACGAGGCTTATCGTTGAACCGAACGACTTTATCTTCAATAGATGGACAATAGCGTGGTCCTGTACCTTCAATCATACCAGAATACATAGGTGAACGACTTAAGTTCCCAGTTATAATTTGGTGTGTCTCATCACTCGTATACGTTAACCAGCAAGGAAGCTGGTCAGTAATATATTTTGTCGTTTCATATGAGAATGCCCGCGGCTGATCATCACCTGGTTGAATTTCAGTTTGACTGTAATCAATTGTTGAACTGTTTACTCTTGGCGGTGTTCCCGTTTTAAAACGAACCATCTCAAACCCTAGCTCTTGTAAATGATAGGATAAATTAACAGATGGCTGCATATTATTTGGACCACTATCGTACGCTAAGTCACCGAGGATCACTTTGCCGCGTAAATACGTACCTGTTGTCACAATAACAGCTTTCGCTCCGTATTTTGCCCCAGTTTGTGTTTCGACTCCTTTAATAATCCCGTTTTCAACGATCAAACGTTCAACCATGCCTTGGCGTAGCAGTAAGTTTTCCGTTTCTTCAATTGTTTTTTTCATTTCGTGCTGATATAAAAATTTATCTGCTTGTGCTCTCAAAGCGCGAACAGCCGGTCCTTTACCTGTATTCAGCATGCGCATCTGAATATGGGTTTTATCGATATTACGTGCCATTTCGCCGCCTAAAGCATCAATCTCTCTGACGACAATTCCTTTTGCTGGTCCTCCAACAGAAGGGTTACACGGCATATACGCAACAGCATCTAAATTCAACGTAAGCATTAATGTATTTGCGCCCATTCTCGCTGAAGCTAAACCAGCTTCGACTCCGGCATGCCCTGCCCCAATGACAATGACATCGAACTGTCCTCCATCATAACTCACAGATAATCCCTCCTTTAACAGGATGTTAAATCGAATTGCTTTTGACAATCATCAAATGTTTATCATGAACAAGTTCTTACATCCATATTATTTTCCTAAACAAAATTGTGAAAAGAGTTGGTCGATTAAACTTTCTTGTACAGAGTCTCCAATCACTTCACCTAAAAGCTCCCACGTTTTCGTGATATCTATTTGGATCATATCAATAGGCATACCTGATTCAGCGGCTGATAAAGCTTCTGTAATCGCTTGATGGGCTTGATTTAATAACGCAATATGCCTTGAGTTTGAAACATAAGTAAGATCTTGCGCTTCCAGCTCTCCTTCAAAAAACAATTGCTTAATTGCTTCTTCCAGTTCATCAATCCCTTCATCTTTAAGGAGTGAAGTGGTAATAACTGTTTGATTGCCAGCTAATTTCTTTACTCGCTCTAGATCAATGTGTTGATCTAGATCTGTTTTATTAATGATCACAATCGTATCACGGTCTTGACTAATATGAAAAAGTTCTTCATCAGCTGCTGTAAGCTCTTCATTATAGTTTAATACTAAAAGGACTAATTCAGCATCAAGAACGACTTTACGAGAACGTTCTACACCGATCTTTTCCACGACGTCTTCTGTTTCTCTAATCCCAGCTGTATCTAAAAGTCTTAACGGTACTCCGCGTACATTCACATATTCTTCAATTACATCCCGTGTCGTACCAGGAATATCTGTCACAATCGCTTTATTGTCGTGAACTAAGCTGTTTAATAAAGATGATTTTCCTACGTTTGGACGGCCAATAATGACCGTTGACAACCCATCCCGTAATATCTTCCCTTGTTGAGCGGTTTGTAACAACTTTTCGATATCTTGTTTCACAAACGTTCCTTTTTCTTCTAAGATTTCTAATGTCATTTCTTCTGCATCATATTCAGGATAATCAATATTTACTTCTACGTGAGCGACTGTCTCAAGTAACGCTTTTCTTAATTTTTGTATACGGTTGGAAAGCCTTCCTTCAACTTGCTTCAATGCAACATTCATCGCACGGTCGGATTTAGCACGAATGAGGTCCATAACCCCTTCTGCCTGAGACAAATCAATTCGTCCATTTAAAAATGCACGTTTCGTAAATTCCCCCGGTTCTGCTAAACGTGCTCCTTCGTTTAATACAAGCTGTAAAACTTTATTAACTGAAACAATCCCGCCGTGACAGTTAATTTCAATAATATCTTCCTTCGTGAACGTTTTCGGTCCACGCAAAACTGAAACCATTACTTCCTCAACTGTCTCCTCCGTTTTCGAATCAACGATATGTCCATAGTTTATCGTATGACTTTGAACCTCTTCCAGCTTCATTTTTCCTCTATATAAACGATCAGCAATTTCAACTGCTTTTTCACCACTAATTCTTACGATTCCGATAGCTCCTTCCCCCATCGGTGTCGAAATTGCGGAAATTGTATCCAATTCCATCGAATACACCTCCTTTTATCTTGATCCAATTTTCTATAATAATCCGTGTTCAAAAAGGAGGACTACTATTTTCCCAGACTTTTTGAACAACCTGTAATAAGCACTTTTCGTGTTTAAAACACCTTTCCAAATTAATAGAATACCACAAACTCCCTATCTATAAAAGATCTCCGTATCGGACTCCTTTTATCATATGAACATTCAATTTGGCTTTTTATGTACTTTTCATCATTTTTGGCAAAAAAATGATAATCCATCCACAACAAACATAAACTCGATATTTTTTTGTCCACATGTGAATAATATTTTTACCACGATTGTCTCCTTCTATTTATCCACACCTATTATAATAAAAGTGTTCAGAAAAGTTTTCCACAGAGCAATGAGAGTCTTACGTACAGGCTAAACGCTCCTATTTCACTCAGTAAAGCAGCCCATATTTTTGTGACAATCATCCTAGTTCCAGGTAAACGTTTATAATGTGAGTAAATAACTACTACTTCATACCTTAATTCCCTTCAATTAATCAATACAAAAAAGCCTACACTGATCAACAGCATAGGCTCTCATATTTCTATTAATGATTATTTTATTTAGGTGCTACAATAATACGTCGATTTGGTTCTTCACCATCTGAAAATGTTTTAATTCCATCAATGTTTTGTAACGTTGTATGAATAATTTTTCGTTCATGTGCGCTCATAGGTTCTAATCGAACTTCTCGCTTTGTCCGAAGAGCTTTATTTCCAAGACGTTTTGCTAACGTTTCAAGAGCTTCTTTACGTCTAGCTCGATATCCTTCTGCATCGAGATGAATTCGAAGGTATTGATCTGAACGACGATTTGCGACTAAATTCGTTAAATATTGAAGAGAATCTAACGTTTGCCCTCTTTTTCCTATAAGAACTCCGATGTCTTCACCTGTTATATTTAAACAAATTCCTTCTTCACGCTCTTCTTTTTCAACATATGCAGACACGCCCATTTTATCAATTGTTTCGCGTAAAAAGACAAGTGCTTCTTTTACTGGATCCGGCTTTACGATGACTTCTACGACAGCAGGTTTACTTCCTAATAAGCCGAACAGTCCTTTTTGAGGTTCTTCAATCACTTTTATATCAACATTATCTTTTGTTGCTTCAAGCTTTCCTAACCCTATTTCAACTGCTTCGTCAACCGTTTTCCCTGATACAGTTACTTTTCTCACTTGTTTTTCGCTCCCCCTGTTTCAGGCCCGTTATCTTTATTTTTACCAACATTTGGCCCTGTAATAAAGTACGTTTGTACAATCATAAACAAGTTACCAATTACCCAGTAAAGCGCTAGAGCTGATGGGAAAAATGCAGCAAATGCAATAATCATGATCGGCATCATGTACATTAATACGCGCATTTGCGGATTGTCTTGTACCATCATCATTTTTTGCTGGATAAATGTCGTCGCACCAGCTACTAAAGGTAAGATAAAATATGGATCCGCACTTCCTAATTCAAACCAGAGAAAATCTTGCGGCATACCTGTGTAACTAGGATCGACCTCTGGGTTAATTTGCGGAGTCCGAATAATTGCATGATAAAATGCAATTAGTATCGGCATTTGTACAAGAATCGGGAAACACCCAGCTAACGGATTTACTTTATGCTTCTGGAACAGCTGCATCATTTCCTGCTGCAGTTTTTGCTGTGTCTGCTGATCCTTGGCACTATATTTTTCTCTTAGTTCTTTCATTTCTGGCTGAATTGCTTGCATCGCCTTCGTACTCTTAGTCTGTTTGATCATTAGAGGTAAGATTAAAATACGAAGTAAAATGGTGACGATAATAATCGCTAATCCATAACTGTTTCCTAATGCTTCTGCTATCGTTGTCATTAACCATGATAGCGGATAAACAAAGAAAGAATCCCAAATGCCAGTACTTTCTGCTTTAATTGGTTCATTAATATTGAAACAACCTGTCATAAATAGCATTAAGCCTATTAATAACGAAACTAAACCTATTTTTCTTGCCACTGATGGTCCTCCTAACTCACCTATCTTCTTTATATATGAAAACGTCATTCTGAGAATGTTCGAAAAGCACCAATATAAGGGTCTTATTTTCTTTGTATACTTTTTTGAACACATATTTTAAGAATGACCGAAATAACATTACTCACTGCGTTGTGATGTTTTTTTCCCTTTTCTTTCGGGTACTGGATCATATCCACCTGAATGAAAGGGTTGACATTTCACAATTCTTTTAATCGTAAGCCAGAGCCCTTTCACAGCTCCAAAGCGCTGGAAAGCTTCTAGACTATACTGTGAGCATGTAGGATAAAATCTGCACGTCGGTGGTGTATATCTCGAAATATATCTTTGATAAAATCGAATGAGGCGAATAAAAAGCCATTTCATTCTGTTTCCACCTACTTTTTATTCATTTGTCGGACTCTCTTTATTAGTTTTGCGCGGTTTAACACATGGTTAATTGATTTTTTTACTTCGTGCTGATTCATTTCTGCCACCGGTTTTCGGGCAATAATGATTAAGTCGTAATTTTGTTTTAATTCGGGAATCAGATCTCTCAATACTTCTCTAATAAGTCTTTTAATCCGGTTCCTTGTTACGGCATTACCAATTTTTTTACTGACAGACAGTCCAATTCTTACATCTTTTTGTGCTTTTTTTTCGACTTGATAAACGACAAATTGCCGATTTGCTACAGACGTCCCCCGTTGAAAAACAATTTGAAATTCCTCATTTTTTTTCAAGCGGTTTTCTTTCTTCATCTATAACACCTCAAATATCTTGTCCAATTGTCCTGTGCCGCCAGCTAAATCATTTCGTATAGACCCAAGTTACATTATATAGAATAACAGACATTCACGCCAACTCATTTAAAAGAAATTATAGGATCATTCCTCTATGATTTATCAAAGCGCTTTTATTAATTATTTCAATTGTAATACGCTTTCCTATAAAATACGAATATTCCTTCTATCTCTATTATGTTTTTAATTTTCTAAAAGTGAAAAAAAGACCACTGATAATTCAGTGGCCGATTAAGCAGATAATACTTTTCTTCCTTTACGACGACGGTTAGCTAATACTTTGCGTCCGTTCTTAGTGCTCATACGTGCACGAAAACCGTGAACTTTTTTACGTTTACGATTATTTGGATTAAATGTTGGTTTACCCATTTATTAACACCTCCTGCGGGAATATCCGATAAAGACAGTCTTGTAAATTATATGAGAGGACCTTTCTAATGTCAAGATGTTCTCCTTCACTATCCAATATTTTCTTTATCCTTCGACAGATCCCCTTATTCGAAAAAGAATGTTGTCATATTTTTTCATGATGATAAATAGAATGTAACGTACTTTTCCCTCAGCTAAACAAATATGAAACAATTTCCCTACTTCTCCACCTGTGGACAAATTTCAACAATTTTTCCCACTTCCCCACAAGTCTTTCGACAACTTTTACACACTATCTAGTGTTGTGGACAAGGTTTGAACACAACCCCTTGAATGATGTGGATAACTAATTAAGACCATTGTCATTTCTAGATATATTTGATATCATATTGTTGTTTTTTCTCGTGGAAAACTTGTGTTAGAATATAAACTATCCACAACTGTTAACAACTGTGTGGATAGTTGTTCAGTGGATCTTAATAAACTTGTCCACACGATTGTGCATAACGTGGATCGACGAGTTTCTTCTATATTATATTCTTTTCCACATTTTTTGCCCAGTATAAATATTCACTTTATTCATCGTTGTTATACAAATGTTGTACAAGGGGAGCGAATTGTCGTAATAAATAGGTTTTTGTTATAGGACAGAACTGTTGTAAGGAGGGAATCTAGTTGGAAAATTTAAATGACCTTTGGGATCAGGCATTAAAAATAATAGAGAAAAAAGTAAGTAAACCTAGTTTTGATACGTGGTTTAAATTTACAAAGGCAGACGCAATCGACCAAAGTACAAATACGATTACCGTCATTGCACCAAATGAATTTGCGCGTGATTGGCTGGAAAACAGATACTTTGGGATTATTACTGAAACATTAAATGAGCTAACAGGAGCAGAGTTAGAAGCTCGTTTTATTTTGCCGAAAGATGAAAAAGAGGAGGAGCTTGAGTTACTCGAAAAAATGAAAACGCCTGTAAAGACGAATGTCGATACACAGGATGATCCTCCAAAACACATGTTAAATCCAAAGTACACGTTTGATACGTTCGTCATTGGAAGTGGAAACAGATTTGCACATGCAGCCTCACTAGCTGTTGCTGAAGCACCTGCAAAAGCATATAATCCATTGTTTATATATGGAGGTGTTGGGTTAGGTAAGACACACTTAATGCATGCAATCGGCCATTATGTCATCGATCATAATCCAGGAGCGAAGGTTGTTTATTTGTCATCCGAGAAATTTACAAATGAATTTATTAATTCCATACGTGATAATAAAGCCGTGAATTTTCGGAATAAATATCGAAATGTCGATGTGCTTTTAATTGATGATATTCAATTTTTGGCAGGGAAAGAACAAACACAAGAAGAGTTTTTCCATACATTTAATGCATTACATGAAGAAGCAAAACAAATCGTCATCTCAAGCGACCGTCCACCAAAAGAAATTCCTACACTTGAAGACCGGTTACGTTCACGATTTGAATGGGGACTGATCACTGATATTACTCCTCCTGATTTAGAAACACGTATTGCAATTTTGCGTAAAAAAGCAAAAGCGGAAAATTTAGATATTCCTAATGAAGTCATGCTTTATATAGCAAATCAAATTGATACAAATATTCGTGAATTGGAAGGAGCATTAATCCGTGTTGTCGCGTATTCATCGCTGATCAATCAAGATATGAATGCAGACTTAGCTGCAGTCGCTTTAAAAGATATTATTCCAAATTCAAAGCCAAAAACGATTACAATCCAAAGCATTCAACAAGCTGTCGCTGAAGCTTTCCATGTAAAAATCGAAGAAATGAAAGCGAAGAAAAGAACGAAATCTGTTGCATACCCTAGGCAGATTGCCATGTACTTATCTAGAGAATTAACAGATAGTTCACTACCGAAAATTGGCAGTGAATTTGGCGGGCGTGATCATACTACTGTCATTCATGCACATGAAAAAATCTCAAAACTGCTTACATCAGATTCAGATTTACAACGCCAAGTACAAGAAATTAGCGATCAGCTCAAAACATAACTTGTGGTTAATGTGAATAACCTGTGCACAGTTATTAACAATCTTTCCACAAGTGGATAACTTAGATATAACTAGCTTTTTACATAGTTATCCACATATTAACACTCTATATTACTAGTACTTCTATTATTTTTATTAAAAAATAGATTAAATATAATATATTTTGATTGGCATTCATTTGATAAAATGATCATTAAGAGAATAGAGAAAGTGAGGATCATGAAATTATGAAATTTTCGATTCAACGTGATCAATTCGTACACAGTGTTCAACATGTGACTAAAGCAATCTCTCCAAGAACAACGATACCTATCTTAACCGGAGTAAAAATTGAAGCTAATGATGAAGGAGTTACCTTAACAGGCAGTGATTCTGATATCTCTATCGAATCTTTTATTCCTGCAGTCGTTGGAGATGAACAGCATGTAGAAGTAGAAGAAGCAGGGAGTATTGTTTTACAAGCTAAATTTTTCGCTGAAATTGTTAAAAAACTCCCGAATGATACAATTGAAATTGCTGTAAATGATCAATTTTCGACAACATTAAAATCAGGTTCATCAGTTTTTAATTTAAATGGTCTTGATCCAGAAGAATATCCGAGACTTCCACAAATTGAAGAAGAAAACACATTTAAATTACGTACAGACTTATTAAAAAATATGATTCGACAAACGGTATTTGCTGTTTCAACCGTTGAAACGCGCCCGATCTTAACAGGAGTGAATTGGGCTATTGAAGACAGTAAGTTAATGTGTACAGCTACAGACAGCCATAGATTAGCAATGCGTTCAGCTCAAATTGAAGCAAATGGTAGTGATATTTCCTTCTCTAACGTGGTCATACCAGGTAAAAGTTTAAACGAGTTAAATAAAATTTTGGATGAATCAGAAGAGTGGGTAGACATTATTGTCACAGACAATCAAATTTTATTTAAAGCCGAAAACTTATTGTTCTTCTCAAGACTTTTAGACGGAAATTATCCAGCAACCAAAAATATGATTCCTTCTCATTCGAAAACAAGTGTTACACTAGATGCAAAAGGATTTATGCAAGCAATCGAACGTTCTCTTCTTCTATCAAGAGAAGGAAAAAATAATGTCGTTAATTTAAAGACACTTGATCAAGGTCATTTAGAAATTACTTCTGTTACTCCAGAAGTTGGTAAAGTAACGGAAGATATTCATTCAATTGAGTTTTCTGGCGAAGAACTGCGTATTTCTTTCAACGGAAAAAATATTATTGATGCGTTAAAAGTGATTGATTCATCAGAAATAAACATTGATTTTACTGGAGCAATGAGTCCATTTGTGTTAAAACCAACAGATCACGATAATATGCTTCATCTTTTCTCGCCGGTGCGAACTTATTAAAACTACCGATTTGGTAGTTTTTCTTTTTTTGGTAATGAATGATCCTAAGGGAGCGGACGATTAAAATGGTCAGTAACTTTAGAGTCATTTATATATAAGCTTTAAACGTTTCATATAAAGTTCATATTTATGTTGAAAATTCCCGAAAAAATAACATATTAAGTCGGATTGGCGAAAAGAGAATAATTTTAGTACAATATAAGTTGTGGATATTTTACATTCAAAAAGTATTTGAATGATAAGAAAGCGAGTGACACACATTGGAACAAACGGTTCAAATCAACAGTGAATTTATTACTCTAGGCCAGCTGCTTAAAGAAATTGGTGTCATTTCAACTGGAGGCGCTGCTAAATGGTATTTACAGGACTACCCCGTCTTACTTAATGACATCGAGGAAACACGCCGCGGGAAAAAGCTTTATCCAGGAGATGAAGTACAAATCAGTGACGTCGGAGTCGTAAAAATTGAAAAAGGTGTTTGATGTGAGGGATCCCATTGCATATTGACGAAGTGACAATTAAAGATTACCGAAATTATGAAAAGATGAATCTACAATTTGAAAACAAAGTCAATGTGATCATTGGTGAAAATGCCCAAGGTAAAACAAACTTGATGGAAGCTATCTATGTTTTAGCGATGGCAAAATCACATCGAACATCAAGAGATAAAGAATTAATTCGCTGGGATCAGCCGTTTGCCAAAGTCGAAGGTCACTTAACGAATCGAAATGGACCACTTCATATGGAAGTGGTGTTTTCTAATAAAGGGAAAAAGGTCAAACTTAATCATTTGGAGAAAAAAAGGTTAAGTGAATATATCGGAGCGTGTAATATCGTCATGTTTGCCCCTGAGGATCTTAATCTTGTAAAAGGCAGTCCTCAAGTACGTAGACGATTTTTAGATATGGAAATGGGACAGATTCATTCTGTCTATCTGTATTACCTTTCTCAATACTATAAAGTGTTAAAACAGAGAAACCAGTGGCTTAAAGATGTTCAGCAAAAAAAGCTGGAATACAATGACACGATGCTTTCAGTTATGACTGAACAGCTCATTCAGTCTGCTGTCCAAGTATTAGAAAAAAGGTACGTTTTTATTGATAAACTTCAATCTTGGGCTGAAACAATCCATAGAGATATAAGCCGAGGTAAAGAGAAGCTGCAAATCAACTATGTTCCTTCAAGTAACGTATCAGAAGACATGGATTTGTCGACAATGGTAAAGACATTAGAAGAAGTATATTCCAGTAAAAAAGAACGGGAAATTCAACGTGGAACAACATTAGCCGGCCCCCATCGCGATGACATTCAGTTTCTTGTCAACGACAGGGATATTCAAATGTATGGTTCACAAGGTCAACAGCGTACGACAGCCCTCTCTCTTAAATTAGCTGAGATTGAATTAATCCATGAAAAAGTCGGTGAATTTCCAATTCTTTTATTA
Organism: Evansella halocellulosilytica; assembly: GCF_002335745.1. Lineage (GTDB taxonomy): Bacteria > Bacillota > Bacilli > Bacillales > Salisediminibacteriaceae > Bacillus_CA > Bacillus_CA halocellulosilytica. The sequence continues at coordinate 601,778 of NZ_NIST01000001.1, forward strand.
GATGACGTCCTGTCGGAATTAGACGATCACCGTCAGTCTCATTTATTAAACACGATTCAAGGAAAAGTACAAACGTTCGTAACAACGACGAGTGTTGATGGCATTAACCATGAAACGTTGCGTCAAGCTGATATGTATGTTGTCAATGACGGAAATATTGAAGTGAAAAAGTGAGGTGGCGGAGATGTTTATTCATTTAGGTGGAGATATGGTTCTCAGTTCAAAAAAAATTATAGCCATTTTAGATCATCATAGTAAAGGTTTGTCTCAAGATAACCAAGATTTTTTACAAGAACATGAAAAAAGTGATAAGACCATTGCGATTTCTGATGATAAGCCGAAGTCAGTTATTATTACGGATGATTATGTCTATTTATCGCCAATCTCGTCCCATACGTTAAAAAGAAGAGCTGAAACAATTACAGAAGTTGAGGAAGAAGAGTAAATAAACGGTAAGCGGAACTCTTTTTGATAATAGATATGAAATTATAAATGCAGTCTTAAACTGCAGTGAAGTGTAGGTGAAGAAAGTGACGGTTGAACAACATTCTTATGATGAAAGTCAAATCCAAGTACTAGAAGGGCTTGAGGCAGTTAGAAAGCGCCCTGGAATGTATATTGGATCGACAAGTGGACGTGGATTACACCATCTCGTTTGGGAAATCGTAGATAACAGTATTGATGAAGCAATGGGTGGTTATTGCGATACGATCAGTGTCACGATCGAGGAAGATAATAGTATAACGGTAGAAGACAATGGTCGTGGTATTCCAGTTGGAATTCATGAAAAAATGGGCCGGCCTGCCGTAGAAGTCATTATGACTGTTCTGCACGCGGGTGGGAAATTTGGCGGCGGAGGCTATAAAGTATCAGGGGGACTGCACGGTGTAGGTGCTTCTGTTGTTAACGCCTTATCGACGTATTTAGAGGTCTTTGTTCACTTAGATGGACAAGTCCATTATCAGAAATATATGCGCGGTGTGCCAGATGAAGACTTAAAAGTGATTGGTGAAACAGATAAACATGGTACGATCATACACTTTAAACCAGACCCTGAAATTTTCACTGAAACACAAGAATACGAATATGATATCCTTGCAAACCGCTTAAGAGAATTAGCATTCTTAAATCGCGGATTAACGATTAATATTGTCGATAAGCGAGAGGAAGGAAAAACTGCTCAGTATTATTACGAAGGTGGAATCGCTTCATTTGTCGAACACTTAAACCGCACAAAGGAACCTCTTCATGAGACGCCGGTCTTTATCGAAGGGCAAAAAGAAGGTATCTCAGTTGAGGTCGCCATGCAATACAATGACGGATTTGCTAGTAACCTTTATTCATTTGCCAACAATATTAATACTCATGAAGGCGGAACACATGAATCAGGTTTCAAAACAGCACTTACTCGTGTCATCAATGATTATGCTCGGAAAAATAACTTGTTTAAAGAGACTGACCCGAATTTAGTCGGAGATGATGTTCGAGAAGGATTGACAGCTATTGTTTCAGTAAAAATTGAAGATCCTCAGTTTGAAGGGCAAACGAAAACAAAGCTTGGGAACAGTGAAGCAAGAACGATTACTGATTCACTCTTTAGTGAACAGATGACAAAGTTTATGGCAGAAAATCCTAACGTTGCCCGAAAAATTGTTGATAAAGGGATAATGGCAAGTAGGGCGAGAGATGCTGCAAAAAAAGCACGGGAGTTAACGAGACGTAAATCTGCGTTAGAAGTTAGTTCTCTTCCAGGAAAACTTGCGGACTGCTCGACTAAGGATGCATCGATATCTGAACTGTATATCGTTGAGGGTGACTCTGCTGGTGGTTCAGCAAAACAAGGGCGTGACCGTCATTTCCAGGCGATTCTTCCGTTACGAGGAAAAATTATTAATGTTGAAAAGTCTCGCCTCGATAAAATCTTATCCAATAATGAAGTTCGGGCGATTATTACAGCATTAGGCACTGGTATTGGCGATGATTTTGATATTTCTAAAGCGAGATACCACAAAATTATTATCATGACAGATGCGGATGTTGATGGTGCACATATTAGAACTTTATTATTAACGTTCTTTTATCGATATATGCGACCGCTTATTGAACACGGTTATGTATATATTGCGCAGCCGCCTCTTTACAAAATTCAGCAAGGAAAACAAATTCATTATGCGTACAATGAAAAAGAGATGGAACGAGTTCTCTCTGAGATTCCAGACTCACCTAAACCTGGACTTCAACGTTACAAAGGTTTAGGTGAAATGAACCCGACACAGCTTTGGGAAACGACAATGGATCCAGACATGAGAACAGTTCTTCAAGTAACTCTTGCAGATGCTATGGTTGCCGACGAAGTCTTTGAAACATTGATGGGTGATAAAGTTGAACCAAGACGCGATTTTATTCAAGAGAATGCCCATTATGTGAAAAACTTAGATATTTAACCGACGAAGAATGTTGCATCAAGACCATGCAGCCTAGGCTGCATGGTTGATGTACGTTCAATCCTCTAACAGTTTTTTGAGAACGCAAACAGGTTACTTTTTATTCATCAATGAATAAAAAAGGTTTATATAAAATGAACGTATATTGGAACGGGTAAGACCGTTTTTGAATTTGGTGAACGGAGGTACATAGAATGTCTGATCAAGACCAATCAAGAGTGAAAGAAATTAATATAAGTCAGGAAATGAAGACGTCATTTATGGATTATGCCATGAGTGTTATTGTAAGTCGCGCATTACCTGACGTACGAGATGGTTTAAAACCAGTTCACCGCCGCATCCTTTATGCTATGAATGAGCTTGGTATTACAGCTGATAAAGCCTATAAAAAGTCTGCTCGTATCGTTGGAGAAGTAATCGGTAAATATCACCCACACGGTGACTCAGCTGTGTATGAAACGATGGTAAGAATGGCACAAGATTTCAGCTATCGCTACATGTTAGTAAACGGGCACGGAAACTTCGGTTCGATTGATGGTGATGCTGCAGCGGCGATGCGTTACACTGAAGCCAAAATGGCAAAAATTTCAATGGAGCTCGTTCGAGACATCAATAAAGACACAATCGATTATCAAGAAAACTACGATGGATCAGAGAGTGAACCGATAGTTCTGCCAGCACGTTTTCCTAACTTGTTAGTAAACGGAACATCAGGGATCGCAGTCGGAATGGCGACGAATATTCCACCGCATCAGCTTGGAGAAGTGATTGATGGCGTATTAGCGTTAAGTGAAAATCCTGCTTTAACGAGTGTCGACCTGATGGAATACATTCCTGGACCTGATTTCCCAACTGGTGCTGAGATTGTAGGGATCTCTGGTATTCGTCGTGCTTATGAAACAGGAAAAGGCTCAATTACGATTCGAGCGAAAGCCGAAATTGAAGAGAATAATGGGAAACCGAGAATTATAGTCAATGAAATCCCATACCAAGTTAATAAAGCTCGATTAATTGAAAAAATTGCTGAACTTGTTCGCGATAAGAAGATTGATGGCATTACCGATTTACGTGACGAATCCGATCGAAATGGTATGCGTATCGTTATCGAATTGAGACGTGATGTGAATGCGAATGTTCTGCTCAATAATTTATATAAACAAACAGCATTGCAAACAAGTTTTGGTATTAACATGCTCGCACTTGTTAACGGTCAGCCAAAGATCCTGCCCTTGAAAGAAGTTCTTTATCATTATTTAGAGCATCAACGCGAAGTCATTCGCCGTCGTACTGCTTTTGAATTAAAGAAAGCAGAAGCAAGAGCACATATTTTGGAAGGATTAAGAATCGCGTTAGATCATATTGATGAAATTATTGAACTTATTCGAGGTTCAGAAACGACTGATCTTGCTCGACAAGGTTTAATCGAGCGCTTTGAATTAAGCCATGATCAAGCACAAGCGATTTTAGATATGCGTTTACAGCGGCTTACCGGTTTGGAACGCGATAAAATCGAAAGTGAATATCAAGAACTTGTCGAGAGAATTAAAGAACTGAAAGAAATTCTTGCTGATGATGAAAAAGTGTTAGAAATCATCCGTACAGAGTTAGAAGAAATTCGCGACCGTTTTAATGACGAACGAAAAACGACGATTTCACTAGGTGAAGACAGTCTTGAGGATGAGGATTTAATTCCAAGGCAAAATGTTGCGATTACATTGTCACACAATGGATATATAAAACGGATTCCATTGTCGACATACCGCAGTCAAAAACGTGGTGGACGTGGAGTACAAGGAATGGGCACACATGAAGATGACTTTGTGCAACATTTATTTATTACAAACTCACACGACCATATACTCTTTTTTACGAATAAGGGAAAAGTGTATCGCTTAAAGGGTTATGAAATCCCAGAATTAAAGCGAACAGCTAAAGGGATCCCAATCATCAATTTATTACAAATTGAAAAAGATGAATATATTAGTACTGTTATCCCGATTAAGGAGTTTGAAGAAGGACAATACTTGTTCTTTATTACGAAGCACGGAATTATTAAACGGACTGTACTATCTGCATTTGCAAATATTCGCCGCGGCGGTCTTTTTGCCATTAAACTCCGAGGCGAAGACGAACTGCATGGTGTAAGGCTTACTGACGGAGATCAAGAAATTACTGCAGGTACAAGAAAAGGAATGTCTATTAGATTCCATGAAACGGATGTACGTCTAATGGGACGAACGGCTGGAGGCGTTAAAGGAGTTACGCTTCAAGAAGATGATGAAGTTGTCGGAATGGATACAATTGTCCAAGATCAAGACATCCTCATTGTTACTGAAAAAGGTTTCGGTAAAAGAACACCTGTCGAAGAATACCGTCTACAAAGCCGTGGAGGTAAAGGAATAAAAACATGTAATATTACTGAGAAAAATGGAAATCTTATTTCCTTAAAAGTCGTCTCAACCGATGATGATCTCATGATTATTACAACAAATGGTGTTGTCATCAGAATGCATGTCAATGAAATTTCACAAACGAGCAGAAATACCCAAGGTGTCCGCCTCATTCGTCTAAATGAAGACGAGCACGTATCAACGGTAGCACGTGTAAACATTGATGACGATGAAGAAGAGGAATTATTAGAAGGTGAAGAACATGAAGTTAACGATCAAGAAGACGCTGCAGGTGACGACAACAGTGAACCTGGTGAAAATGACGATCAAAGCTCAGAAGATCCTTCAACAGAAGAATAATTTAACAATAACAATAGCCTAGCTTTGCACGAAGCATATCTGCCAGCTGTGCAAATGAAGCTCATTCATGTTGCTTGCTTATAAGCCGTATCACTTTCCAAAGTGGTACGGTTTTTTAATCGGTTGCGTGCCCAGCAAGCCGTTAATTGCTAATTGGTGAAAGTCCAATCTGAGTAAGTGCCAAGACGCTCAGTAGCTGATAGGCATCTGGTGGAGAAATCCTAAGGTTGAAGCCCTATGACAAAGTAACTCTTAACGGAGTGCGAGCAACCTAACAGGTTGTAACATAAAGTGAATCCTGCCGCCTCGTCAATTACAACCCTCGTTTGAGGATGATTTCGTCATTATGTGTAGGACAAAACAACAAGCATTAGAAAGTGTTCAAGTCGTTCAAGCGATTATGAAGAAACTTGACCTAACACTACACTGGGAGAATTCTAGACTCATGAACATATGGGATGCCAGTGAGGGCTTTGATTTTCTAGGGCTTCACCATCGTAAGTTCCCCATTCGTAAAAAGGGCGGACGTATATTCTTTATCATGAATCATATCCCAAGTAAGAAAGCCATGAAACAAATGCGAAAGAGGATTAAGGATTACACTGAACCACGCCATAAGTTGTATATGGATTTAAGGGACTTGGTAAAAGGCTTGAACAAGAAGTTACAAGGGTTCAAGAACTATTATCAGATCTCTCCCTTATCAAAGAAGTGGTTGAATCGCATTGATTGGTATGTGTTACAGCGTTTAAATCTCTTTAATAATAAGAAGAGAAATAAACGTCATAAACACGCTCATCTTAAAGATACAGTAAAGGAAATCGAATTCATATTACTGAAAGTGGCGAGTTAAATCCGCAAAGCCAAAGGAAGAAGAACGTCGGAAAGCCGTATGTATGAAGGAAAACTTCACGTACGGTTTGATGAGGGGGAGCTGAAAGTATAGAAGATAACCGAAAGGCTACCTTCTTTAAATCAGTTCTCTACTCTACATTTAACTGATATTGTTAATTGATCAAATTCCCTATATATAAGAGAAACATCGTGCAATGATGATCTGAAAAACATAAAAGGGCAAAATTTCCAACTTTTTATTACAAAAAACAAATAATCATATATAATTAATAGTGAAAAAGACTCACTCCTTTTGGATTATATATGTGAAAGAAGACTAAAGCATATATACAAAGTTAGTACATATCTTTCATCACCGTTTAACAAAATATGATTTTCTAGCTTCATTTGATTACAAGTAAAACGATATGGGGAAACACGGGGGAATGAAAAATGTTAGTAAAAACGAAATACTTAATAGAAGGATGTATTCTTTCTGAAGATGTATTTAAAAATACGAACAATCCTATTATGAGAAAAAAAACCGTTTTATCAAAAGAATTGATTCAGATATTAAATGTATTCCAAATTCCTCAAGTCCACGTTGAAGCGACACTCGTAAATGGAAAAAGGTTTACTCCTAAAAAAATAGAAGATGATGAAAGGAGTAAAAAAGCAGAAAAAGAGCAAACGTTTGAAGATAATTCATTTATAGATTTATTTTTAAAAACAGTCCCTAAATATAAAAAATTATTCCAGGATTGGCAAGGTGGAGCAAAAGTTGATATTAATAGAGTAAGAAAGATCTTCTTACCATTAGTAGAGGTCGAACCGAATAAGAAACACTTATTACAATTACACCATTATGGAACGAAAGAAGATTATATTTATTTCCATTCAGTTGCCGTAAGCATCCTTTCATATATGCTAGGCAAGAAAATAAACCTTTCTAAAGGAGAACTTATTCAATTAGGCTTAGCTGGTTTACTACTGGATTGCGGGATGGCGAAAATACCATTTAAAGTATTTAATAAAAACGGTCCATTATCTGTTTCAGAATTTAAAGAGGTACGAAAACACCCATTGTTAGGTGTACGAATGATAGAATCTATCCCAGGTTTTTCTAAGAATGCCCTTCTAGGTATTCTCCAACATCATGAACGTGAAGATGGAAGTGGCTATCCGCAAGGAATAAAAGGAGCAAAAACACATCTATATGCAAAGATTATCGCAATTTCCGATACTTATCATGCAATGTGTTCTGAAAGACACTATCGAACGAAGCAACTCCCATATAAAGTTTTAGAATCTATGAAGAAGGATCATTTCGGAAGGTTTGATCATATTGTCTTGAGCAATTTTTTTGAATTAATGACGGATATTCAATTAGGTACGAAAGTAAAACTTAACAATGGTGAAGTAGGAAAGGTCATCTATATAGATAAGTATGCTTTTACAAGACCTACTCTTGAAATGGAAAATGGTGAAACCCTTCTTTTAACTAAACACACGGAATTATTTATAGTAGAAACGCAGTGAACGACACACGTAATTGAAAGATTAGATGACTATTAAAAAATTAAATTATTTGAATATAATTTCCTTGTTGCATTCGTATGAACTTTTATGATACATTATTATTCGTTGCCGCAAAAACAACAATTAAACAAAGTTAATGATTCATTTCATTAAAAAAAGTTATTGACTTATATACATCACGATGATATGATATATAAGTCGCAACAAAAAAGCGACATTGACCTTTGAAAACTAAACAAAAAGCCAAGCGAAATGGGATATGAAAATATCCCGTCAATGAAATTTTTTAATGTAAGAGTTAAGGAACATCGGCTAATAACATCACATCCTGTGATAACACCGATGTTAGCGCATCCGTGCGCGTCAAACTCGTTAGATCTTTAACAGATCACACTTTATTGGAGAGTTTGATCCTGGCTCAGGACGAACGCTGGCGGCGTGCCTAATACATGCAAGTCGAGCGGACCAACTAAGAGCTTGCTCTTAAGAGGTCAGCGGCGGACGGGTGAGTAACACGTGGGCAACCTGCCTTGCAGACTGGGATAACTCCGGGAAACCGGGGCTAATACCGGATGATCAATGGAACTGCATAGTTCTATTGTAAAAGTGGGGATTTATCCTCACACTGCAAGATGGGCCCGCGGCGCATTAGCTAGTTGGTAAGGTAATGGCTTACCAAGGCGACGATGCGTAGCCGACCTGAGAGGGTGATCGGCCACACTGGAACTGAGACACGGTCCAGACTCCTACGGGAGGCAGCAGTAGGGAATCATCCGCAATGGGCGAAAGCCTGACGGTGCAACGCCGCGTGAGTGATGACGGTCTTCGGATTGTAAAGCTCTGTTGTTAGGGAAGAACAAGTGCTGTTCGAATAGGGCGGCACCTTGACGGTACCTAACCAGAAAGCCCCGGCTAACTACGTGCCAGCAGCCGCGGTAATACGTAGGGGGCAAGCGTTGTCCGGAATTATTGGGCGTAAAGCGCGCGCAGGCGGTCTCTTAAGTCTGATGTGAAAGCCCACGGCTCAACCGTGGAGGGTCATTGGAAACTGGGGGACTTGAGTGTAGGAGAGGAAAGTGGAATTCCACGTGTAGCGGTGAAATGCGTAGATATGTGGAGGAACACCAGTGGCGAAGGCGACTTTCTGGCCTATAACTGACGCTGAGGCGCGAAAGCGTGGGGAGCAAACAGGATTAGATACCCTGGTAGTCCACGCCGTAAACGTTGAGTGCTAGGTGTTAGGGGTTTCGATGCCCTTAGTGCCGAAGTTAACACATTAAGCACTCCGCCTGGGGAGTACGGCCGCAAGGCTGAAACTCAAAGGAATTGACGGGGGCCCGCACAAGCAGTGGAGCATGTGGTTTAATTCGAAGCAACGCGAAGAACCTTACCAGGTCTTGACATCCTCTGACCACCCTAGAGATAGGGCTTTCCCCTTCGGGGGACAGAGTGACAGGTGGTGCATGGTTGTCGTCAGCTCGTGTCGTGAGATGTTGGGTTAAGTCCCGCAACGAGCGCAACCCTTGATCTTAGTTGCCAGCATTTAGTTGGGCACTCTAAGGTGACTGCCGGTGACAAACCGGAGGAAGGTGGGGATGACGTCAAATCATCATGCCCCTTATGACCTGGGCTACACACGTGCTACAATGGATGGTACAAAGGGCAGCGAGACCGCGAGGTTGAGCGAATCCCATAAAGCCATTCTCAGTTCGGATTGCAGGCTGCAACTCGCCTGCATGAAGCCGGAATTGCTAGTAATCGCGGATCAGCATGCCGCGGTGAATACGTTCCCGGGCCTTGTACACACCGCCCGTCACACCACGAGAGCTTGTAACACCCGAAGTCGGTGCGGTAACCTTTTGGAGCCAGCCGCCGAAGGTGGGACAGGTGATTGGGGTGAAGTCGTAACAAGGTATCCCTACCGGAAGGTGGGGATGGATCACCTCCTTTCTAAGGAGCATATAGCTCATCAATTTAATGAGCTTCGGTTAAGAGCGTCACATCGTGTGACAACACCGAAGTTAGCACCTCCGTGTGCGTCGTTTGCGCTTTTTGTTTAGTTTTGAGAGGTTATTTTTTTATCTCTCCATGAAATGTTATTTGCAAAGAGGATTAAGCTATTCGATGAAGAGCGACGATCATCTGCCGTTTTGCAAAGAGGGTCAAGGAGTTCAAGGAAGCAATTGACGAGCCACTGGAGCGTACAACAGTACGTGAGGATGGTGAGGAATGAAGCTGACACAGAAATCTGCAGGCCATCTGCCGCAAAATTGTCCTTTGAAAACTAGATAACAGTAGAAAGACTGATTGATCTTCACCGGTTGTTTGAAGCGAATCCTAACGGATTCGAACGAGTACAACCGAGTGTCTTAGAAGGTTAAAAGACGCCATATGCAAAATTGCAAAACTCAAATTGAGTAGGTTTTGCAAGGAGGATCGAGTTGTTCAAGGAAGCAAGGAATTGAGCGACTGAGCGTATGAAATAGATACGTGACAGGAGCGAGAGACACAGCTGACACAGAAGAACGACGATCATCCGCCGCAAAATGGTTAAGTTATGAAGGGCGCACGGCGAATGCCTTGGCACTAGGAGCCGAAGAAGGACGGGACGAACACCGATATGCTTCGGGGAGCTGTAAGTAAGCTTTGATCCGAAGATTTCCGAATGGGGGAACCCACCACCTGTAATGAGGTGGTATCCATACCTGAATCCATAGGGTATGAGAAGGCAGACCTGGGGAACTGAAACATCTTAGTACCCAGAGGAAGAGAAAGAAACATCGATTTCCTGAGTAGCGGCGAGCGAAACGGAAAGAGCCCAAACCAAGAGGCTTGCCTCTTGGGGTTGTAGGACACTCCATACGGAGTTACAAAGAAACGGAGTAGATGAAGCGACCTGGAAAGGTCCGCGGGACAAGGTAAAAGCCCTGTAGTCGAAACTTCGTTTCCTCCGGAGTGGATCCTGAGTACGGCGGGACACGAGAAACCCCGTCGGAATCCGGGAGGACCATCTCCCAAGGCTAAATACTCCCTAGTGACCGATAGTGAACCAGTACCGTGAGGGAAAGGTGAAAAGCACCCCGGGAGGGGAGTGAAAGAGATCTTGAAACCGTGTGCCTACAAGTAGTCGGAGCCCGTTAATGGGTGACGGCGTGCCTTTTGTAGAATGAACCGGCGAGTTACGATTACGTGCAAGGTTAAGTTGAAAAGACGGAGCCGCAGCGAAAGCGAGTCTGAACAGGGCGAATGAGTACGTGGTTGTAGACCCGAAACCGTGTGATCTACCCATGTCCAGGGTGAAGTCCAGGTAACACTGGATGGAGGCCCGAACCCACGCACGTTGAAAAGTGCGGGGATGAGGTGTGGGTAGGGGTGAAATGCCAATCGAACTCGGAGATAGCTGGTTCTCCCCGAAATAGCTTTAGGGCTAGCCTCGAGGGAAGAGTATTGGAGGTAGAGCACTGATTGGACTAGGGGTCCCCACAGGATTACCGAATTCAGTCAAACTCCGAATGCCAAATACTTATCCTCGGGAGTCAGACTGCGAGTGCTAAGATCCGTAGTCAAGAGGGAAACAGCCCAGACCATCAGCTAAGGTCCCCAAGTATACGTTAAGTGGAAAAGGATGTGGAGTTGCTTAGACAACCAGGATGTTGGCTTAGAAGCAGCCATCATTGAAAGAGTGCGTAATAGCTCACTGGTCGAGTGACTCTGCGCCGAAAATGTACCGGGGCTAAACGTATCACCGAAGCTATGGATTGTCCTTACGGACAGTGGTAGGGGAGCGTTCCAAGGGCGTTGAAGCTCAACCGAGAGGATGGGTGGAGCGCTTGGAAGTGAGAATGCCGGTATGAGTAGCGAAAAGAGGGGTGAGAATCCCCTCCGTCGAAAGCCTAAGGTTTCCTGAGGAAGGCTCGTCCGCTCAGGGTTAGTCGGGACCTAAGCCGAGGCCGAAAGGCGTAGGCGATGGAAAACAGGTTGAAATTCCTGTACCACCACGTCACCGTTTGAACAACGGGGGGACGCAGGAAGGTAGGGTAAGCACGGCACTGGATGTCCGTGTCCAAGCAGTGAGGCTGGTAAGTAGGCAAATCCGCTTACCGTAAGGCTGAGCTGTGATGGCGAGCGAAATTTTAGTAGCGAAGTTCCTGATCCTACACTGCCTAGAAAAGCCTCTAGTGAGGTGACTGGTGCCCGTACCGCAAACCGACACAGGTAGGCGGGAAGAGAATTCTAAGACGCGCGGGAGAACTCTCGTTAAGGAACTCGGCAAAATGACCCCGTAACTTCGGGAGAAGGGGTGCTCTATTAGGGTGTATGCCCGAGAGAGCCGCAGTGAATAGGCCCAAACGACTGTTTATCAAAAACACAGGTCTCTGCCAAGCCGCAAGGCGACGTATAGGGGCTGACACCTGCCCGGTGCTGGAAGGTTAAGAGGAGGGGTTATCCCTTACGGGAGAAGCTCTGAATTGAAGCCCCAGTAAACGGCGGCCGTAACTATAACGGTCCTAAGGTAGCGAAATTCCTTGTCGGGTAAGTTCCGACCCGCACGAAAGGTGCAACGATTTGGGCACTGTCTCAACGAGAGACCCGGTGAAATTATATTACCTGTGAAGATGCAGGTTACCCGCGACAGGACGGAAAGACCCCATGGAGCTTTACTGTAGCTTGATATTGGATTTTGGTACAGCTTGTACAGGATAGGTAGGAGCCTTGGAAACCGGAGCGCCAGCTTCGGTGGAGGCATCGGTGGGATACTACCCTGGCTGTACTGGAATTCTAACCTCGAACCGTGATCCGGTTCAGGGACAGTGTCAGGTGGGCAGTTTGACTGGGGCGGTCGCCTCCTAAAGAGTAACGGAGGCGCCCAAAGGTTCCCTCAGAATGGTTGGAAATCATTCGCAGAGTGCAAAGGCATAAGGGAGCTTGACTGCGAGACATACAGGTCGAGCAGGGACGAAAGTCGGGCTTAGTGATCCGGCGGCACCGTATGGAAGGGCCGTCGCTCAACGGATAAAAGCTACCCTGGGGATAACAGGCTAATCTCCCCCAAGAGTCCACATCGACGGGGAGGTTTGGCACCTCGATGTCGGCTCATCGCATCCTGGGGCTGAAGTAGGTCCCAAGGGTTGGGCTGTTCGCCCATTAAAGCGGTACGCGAGCTGGGTTCAGAACGTCGTGAGACAGTTCGGTCCCTATCCGTCGCGGGCGTAGGAAATTTGAGAGGAGCTGTCCTTAGTACGAGAGGACCGGGATGGACACACCGCTGGTGTACCAGTTGTTCCGCCAGGAGCATCGCTGGGTAGCTACGTGTGGACGGGATAAGTGCTGAAAGCATCTAAGCATGAAGCCCCCCTCAAGATGAGATTTCCCATCACGTCAAGTGAGTAAGATCCCTCAGAGAAGATGAGGTTGATAGGTCTCATGTGGAAGCATGGCAACATGTGGAGCTGAGAGATACTAATCGATCGAGGGCTTAACCAATGTTTTATCAAACCTTCTAATACCGAAGGTCATCAGTCAAATGTTATCTAGTTTTGAGAGGATAAAGAAAAGTTGAATTGCCTTGTATGAGTAGGCAATGAAACAAGAGAACTTCTCAACATTTAAATAGTCCAGTGACGATAGCGGAGAGGTCATACCCGTTCCCATGCCGAACACGGAAGTTAAGCTCTCCAGCGCCGATGGTAGTTGGGGGCTCTCCCCCTGTGAGAGTAGGACGCTGCTGGGCTATCAAAAGCACCTTCAAAAGAAGGTGTCTTTTTTTCATGAAATGAGATGTTATTGAGGGGAATAAGTATGAGCATCATTAATTTAGAATCATTCTAGTTAGCGGATAAAATGAAATTTTTACCGGATAAACCCGGATTTTTCGCGGATAAAATGATTTTTTTACCGGATAAACTCAAATTTTTCACGGATAAATTGAATATTTTACCGGATAAACTGAAAAATTTGCTGATAAACCATCATGTAAACCCAGGTTTTTCGCGGATAAACGATACATACATCCACAACGACACAAAAAAGTGATTGTCTGAAAGCAAAAGAGATAATCGTAATTAGGATAAATCTAAAATTTCTCGGATATACAATACCAACATCAAAAATCACCAAATAAAATGAGAAAATATCTGTCATTAGCACCTTAGATGCTGAGCAAAAATACGATAGAAACGTATAGTCGTAAAGATATCTATTATTTGTAGATGAGTATTCCACTTTAGAAATGTACGTTTAATGTCTTAGGTGGTTCATGTATAATAGATTTAGATAGACAGAAAATTCGTTGAGGTGAGAGGAAAATGGAAAAAACTAAAAGATCGTTAGAAACTCGGATGATTCATGGAACGTTTGATCGTCAGAAACATTACGGCAGTTTGACACCGCCTATATATCAAACTTCAACATTTTCATTTGAAACAGCGGAACAAGGGGAAGCTCGTTTTGCTGGAAATGAAAGCGGTTACATGTATTCGAGATTAGGAAACCCAACAGTCGATGCATTAGAGAAAAAAATTGCTGACCTTGAGGGCGGAGAAGAAGGCATAGCTTTCAGTTCTGGAATGGCTGCTGTTTCTGCAGTATTATATGCATTAGTAAAGTCTGGAGACCACATATTAGTCTCTGAAGGAGTTTACGGTTGCACGTTCGGTTTATTAAAAATGATGAAAGAAAAATTTAATGTGGATTATGATCTCATAAATATGGATTCAGAAGAAACAATTGAATCGATGATAAAGGACAATACAAAAGCATTGTATATTGAGACACCGATTAATCCGACGATGAAGCTTGTAGATATTGATATGGTTGTGAATGTTGCTAAGAAACGTAATCTTCCAGTCGTAGTTGACAATACATTTTGTTCACCTTATTTACAACAACCGTTAGCATTAGGAGCTGATATTGTTCTTCATAGTGCAACAAAATACATTGGAGGACACGGCGATGTTGTAGCAGGACTAGTTGTCGGGAAAAGTGAATTCATTCAAGAAGTAAGAATGACGACACAAAAAGACATTGGCGGTATTTTATCACCTTTTGATGCATGGCTATTAATTAGAGGATTAAAAACATTAGCAGTCAGAATGGATCGGCATTGTGAGAATGCAAATAAACTTTTTGATCAATTAAAAAGACATCCTAAAATTAAAAGCATCGTTTATCCAGGTGATCCCGAATTTGTTCAGCATGAACTAGCCAAAAAACAAATGAAGCATTATGGAGGTCTCATTAGTTTTGAAATTGACGGATCGAAGGAGACTGCTCAAAAAGTAATGAATGAACTATCAATGATACAAGTAGCGGTTAGTTTAGGTGATGCAGAGACATTGATCCAACACCCTGCAACGATGACACATGCTGTTGTTCCTGATGAAGAACGTGAAAGAATGGGCGTTACAGATCAGTTGTTACGTTTATCAGTCGGACTTGAGAGTGTCGATGATATTTGGGATGACTTAGCCAATGGGTTAAATAAGATTTAACGTAGTATGATCTCCCCTTTAGGTAGACAGGTGAAAAGCCATCTGTTTAACCTTAAGGGGAGTTTTAAATTCCTTAAATACTAAACCATCTAATCCTTCTTAGCGAAGCGAGAAAGCAGCTTTAAATCGGTATATCCGTTTTAAATATTCTTTCAAGCAAAAATGGAATTTTTACTTCAGCTATATTTAGAAACATTTCGATAAATGGGAGATCATTTGAAGGAAAAGAATATAGGAGTTCTCCCCACCATTCGGTTTCATATCGGCAGATCATACTTAGGTTATATAAAAGTAAATAGTGTACGAGTAATTCTGGTAAATTTTTATAAAGAGAGTGCATGATTGGCAAATAATAAGTATTTTCCATTGAATAATTAATTGGTGAAGATTCAATGGATGTGTTCTGGATGTTAATGAATACTTGATCTCCTTCCTCATAACATTTCCACTTTAAGTCTGTCTTTTGCTTGATCAATGTTGAAAATTGAGAGACAGGCTCATTAAATTTTTTAAAACTTTCTCGTTCCAGTGAAAATAACGGAGGTTTTCCTGATAATTTTATGAGAGTTTGTTCTTTCTCGAGCTCTTCAAATATTGGAATGAATTCAGGAATCGTCATAAGTAAATGACGCATTTTATATTTCTCGCCTGTTATTTGTTTCACATGAAACAACTGCTCAGATAAGTAAGGGTAAAAACCGTCTTTTTGTACTTTTATTTCATCCTTCAAAAAAGAATAATTTTGTTTTTTACGTTTTCGAGTAGAGACACCGTGGGCAAGTACTTGGGTTGAAGCTGGGTAATGAGGGTCGCCTGTCAATAAGAGTGCTTTTAACCAATGACTTAGCCCGTAAAAATATAAAACGGGTTTGATTGATAATGGAGCATGTATTCCTTGTGAAAAAAAGGATTCGCCCATTTTTATGTAATAGACGAAAGAATAACCGTTATTAAATGATAATTCCTTTGCATTTGAATATTTCTGCTTTGAATACAATTTATATAAGTATGATTTAACATAATCTACCGATTGAAAATAAGTATAGAATGTGTATTTACGTGACAAACAAAATCCCCTCCAAATTCATAAACATACGTAATGTTTTCTGAAAAATAAAACAATTATTCCTTCCTTGACAGTAGTTTATCCAGTTGTTAATCTACTAATAATATTTTGCAAAAATATTGAAAGGGGAATTGTCTAATGTGGGAGAACAAATTTCAAAAAGAAGGCTTAACGTTTGATGATGTCTTGCTTGTTCCATCTAAATCGGAAGTTTTACCAAACGACGTTTCTGTAAAAACGGTGCTTTCAGAAACATTAACGTTAAACATTCCAGTCATTAGTGCAGGAATGGACACTGTAACAGAAGCAGAGATGGCTATTGCGATGGCTCGTGCTGGTGGTTTAGGAATTATTCATAAAAACATGTCCATTGAACAGCAAGCTGAACAAGTAGATCGGGTGAAGCGTTCGGAGAGTGGTGTTATTACTAACCCGTTCTATTTATCCGAAGATCACCAAGTGTTTGATGCCGAACATTTAATGTCAAAATACCGGATTTCCGGAGTGCCGATTGCAGACGAAGAGCAAAAGTTAGTCGGAATTATTACGAATCGTGATTTAAGGTTTATTGAGGATTATTCAATAAAAATTAAAGAGGTCATGACAAAAGAAGGTTTAGTCACTGCTCCTGTAGGAACAACCCTTAAAGATGCACAAAGTATTTTGCAACAGCACCGCATTGAAAAGCTCCCACTTGTTGATGAAGCCGGTACGTTAAAAGGACTCATTACGATTAAAGATATTGAAAAAGCAATTGAATTCCCACACTCAGCAAAAGATGAACAAGGACGTCTTATTGTCGGTGCAGCCGTTGGAGTAGGCGGTGATTCTGATGTCCGTACGAAAGCACTCGTAGATGCAGGAATCGATGTCCTCGTCATAGATACGGCTCATGGGCATTCGAAAGGTGTTCTTGATAAAGTAAGAGAAGTAAGACAAGCATACCCAAGTTTGAATATAATTGCAGGAAATGTCGCGACAGCAGAAGCAACAAGAGACTTAATTGAAGCTGGAGCGAATATTGTTAAAGTTGGAATTGGACCTGGATCAATTTGTACGACACGTGTTGTAGCAGGGATCGGCGTTCCACAAATAACGGCAGTATATGATTGTGCGACTGAAGCGAAAAAACACGGTGTGTCGATTATTGCAGACGGTGGAATAAAATATTCTGGTGAAATCGCTAAAGCGATTGCTGCAGGCGGACATGCCGTTATGTTAGGGAGCCTTCTTGCAGGTGTTTCGGAAAGCCCTGGTGAACGTGAAATTTACCAAGGCAGACAGTTTAAAGTTTACCGTGGGATGGGCTCATTAGGAGCGATGGAAAAAGGAAGTAAAGATCGTTATTTCCAGGAAAATAATCAAAAATTAGTTCCAGAAGGTATTGAGGGACGTATTGCATATAAAGGACCTTTGAAAGATACGATTCATCAGTTAGTAGGTGGATTAAGAGCAGGAATGGGTTATTGTGGAACTCCGACAATTGACTCATTGCGTGAGGAAGCTCAGTTTATTCGTATTACGAATGCTGGATTACGTGAAAGTCATCCTCACGATGTTCAAATTACTAAAGAAGCTCCAAATTATTCAATGTAAGGAAAAAAATAAGTCGAATGAACGAATAGGTAGGGGACTCCCCTATCTATTTTTTTTGAAATAATTATGATAAAATATCGTTTGTCCAAATAAAAAAATGTACAATCAGTACTTTATATAAAAAGAGAGAGAACTTGATTGGGAGAGGATGAAAAAGATGGTAAAACGATTGACAATGTTCAGCTTTTTATTCGTATTTACATTTATGAGTGTCTTTAGTTTTGGAGGAACAACGCAAGCTAATTTTGAGCCGAATGTAGATACAGCGATATTATTAGATGGAGAAACTGGGAAAATATTGTATGAACGAAATGTTGATCAACCGTTGCCGCCTGCGAGTATGACTAAAATGATGAGTGAGTATCTCATTTTGGAAGCGGTAAATAATGGAGATATTGCTTGGGATGATACAGTTCCGATTAGTGAAGATCTAGCAGCAATGTCACATAACGAAGGTCTATCAAATGTGATGCTTCGAGTAGATGAAGAGTATACAGTCCAAGAGCTATACGAATCTGTCGCGATTTATTCTGCAAATGCTTCTACGATGGCTTTAGCAGAATATATTGCTGGTTCTGAAGGTGCGTTTGTTGAATTAATGAATGAACGTGGAAAAGAGCTTGGACTCGGTACTCCGTTACGTGAGGCAGGGTCTGAGTATGGAATGGAAAACCTTGAAGAGATTGCCGATGAAGAATTAGGAGATTTTCAATTCGTTAATACGACAGGACTTCCAAATAGTCTTTTAGATGGGAATCACCCGGAAGGTACTGGTGCTAATGAGGACAATTATATGTCGGCTCGCGCTGCAGCTGTTTTAGCGTATCACTTAATAAATGATTATCCTGAAGTGTTGGACACTGCAAGCATTCCAGAGAAAGTATTTAGAGAAGATTCGGATGATGCGATTAATATGCAAAACTGGAATTGGATGATTTCTGGAACGATGTATTCAGATATTGATTATGAATATGTTGACGGTTTAAAAACAGGCTTCACAAATGCCGCTGGGTATTGTTTCACTGGAACAGCTGAAAAAGATGGACAACGTTTAATTAGTGTTGTGATGAAAGCCGGTTCTGAAGTTGAACGTTTTAATGAAACAGAACGTTTAATGGAGTACGGTTTTAATAACTTCTCTAGTGAAGAGATTTTCCCTGCAGGAATGGAACTAGAGGGCTATGAAACAGTTGAAGTAACGAAGGGGACAGAGGATGAAGTATCGATTTCAACGAGTGATGCTTTTACAACACTTATGCATAATCGTGATGACATCGACTCTTATCACTATTCTGTTCAATTAGATGAGTCATTACTTGATGACGATGGACGATTAATCGCACCAGTTGAAGAAAACGAAGTGATTGGCACAATGACCGTTGAGTATGACGGAGATTACGCAAATGGTTACCTTCAAGGAGAGAGCTCTGATACGATTCAGATCGTAACGAATGAATCCGTTGATAAAGCTGGCTGGTTTACTTTGATGATGCGGGGAATTGGAGACTTTTTCTCAGGTGTTTGGACTTCAGTAGCTGACACCGTACGCGGCTGGTTCTAAAATAAGGGGGGCATCCTCCTTATTTTTATACATAAAGGAGCAGCTGACCGTATATGAGAAACTGACGTTACCGTTATTATTTTCGTATAGGTTGCAAATAAAACTTTTTTACAAATTCCTATTAAAAAGGTCAGTTTTTTCGTTATAATGGTAGAGGAATGTTTGGATATAAAATGAGTTGAAAATCCAAAATACAAATAACAAGTCGTTTAAGGGGGATTACCATGGAAAGACAAACAGGTACAGATCGTGTAAAACGTGGTATGGCAGAAATGCAAAAAGGCGGCGTCATTATGGATGTTGTCAATGCTGAGCAAGCTAAAATTGCAGAAGAAGCTGGTGCAGTTGCCGTTATGGCATTAGAGCGTGTTCCGGCTGATATTCGTGCTGCAGGCGGGGTTGCCCGTATGGCTGACCCGACTATTGTAGAAGAAGTACAAAGCGCGGTTACGATTCCAGTTATGGCAAAAGCACGTATTGGACACATTGTTGAAGCTCGTGTACTTGAAGCTCTAGGGGTGGACTATATTGATGAAAGTGAAGTTTTAACACCTGCAGACGAAGTATATCATTTAAATAAGCGTGAGTTCACTGTCCCGTTTGTTTGTGGAGCTCGTGATTTAGGTGAAGCATCACGACGCATCGGAGAAGGTGCTTCAATGATTCGTACAAAAGGTGAGCCTGGAACAGGAAATATTGTAGAAGCTGTCCGCCACATGCGTATGATGCAGTCCCAAATTAAAAAAGTGATCGGTATGTCTGAAGATGAGTTAATGACGGAAGCGAAAAACATTGGGGCACCTTACGAGGTTCTTTTAGATATTAAACGTAATGGCCGATTCCCAGTCGTTAATTTTGCTGCGGGAGGCGTTGCAACTCCAGCAGACGCTGCATTAATGATGCAGTTAGGTGCAGACGGTGTCTTTGTTGGATCAGGTATTTTTAAATCCGATAATCCTGAGCGATTTGCACGTTCAATTGTGGAAGCAACAACTCATTATGAAGACTATAAACTAATTGCAGAACTATCTAAAGACTTAGGGACTGCAATGAAAGGGATTGAAATCTCTACTTTAGAAGAAAAAGATCGTATGCAAGATCGCGGTTGGTAAGGTGTTACCTTCCATTTGAGAGGAGAATAACATCATGATAAACATAGGTGTTTTAGCCTTGCAAGGTGCTGTAAGAGAACATGTGAAAGCATTAGAAGCACCAGATGTAAATGTAAAAGTCATTAAGAAAGCATCAGAGTTAAATGATATTGATGGACTCGTTTTTCCTGGCGGAGAGAGCACGACAATGCGTAAACTCATTGACAAATATGATTTTTTCGAGGCTTTAAAGAAGTTTGCTGAAAAGGGAAAACCAATGTTTGGGACATGTGCTGGTGCGATCTTAATGGCAAATGAGCTTGTTGGCCAAGCTCAGCCTCATTTAGCAGTCATGGACATCAAAGTAGAGCGGAATGCATTCGGACGCCAAAGAGAAAGCTTTGAAGTTAATCTCAGCGTTCATGGAGTAGGTGAGAACTTCCCTGCTGTATTCATACGTGCGCCAATTATTCAAAAAGTTGGAGCTGATGTTGAGGTTATTGCTGAGTGTGACGGAGAAGTTGTCGCAGCAAGACAAGGACCGTTTCTTGCATGTTCGTTTCACCCAGAATTAACGGATGATTACCGAATGCATCAATTTTTTGTAAAAATGGTTCGGGAATGTCAAATCCCTGCTTGATTAGATCGTATCAAATCGGTTAGAATAGTGAGTATTAAAAAAGACTTGTTCATCATGAACAATCTTAATGATGAAATGTGACGAAGGGAATTAGTAGCAATTATTTTTCACTTCAGAGAGCCGGTGGAAGCTGTGAACCGGTGTGAAAGCATTGTGAATCCATCCTGGAGCAAAGCAGTTGAAATAGTAGTAAACTGCTTCGGTTTATTGACCGTTATTCAATCAAGCTGGAAGTACGATGATTCATTGTATTTCAATTAGGGTGGCAACGCGGGTAACTCTCGTCCCTTTCTTAGGGATGAGGGTTTTTTTAATTGCTTAAAGAGCGGGTTCAAAAGGAGGGCAATAAGAGCTGCGAGCGTCACATCACGAGCTTCCACACTGATGCTCTTAAATAATTTCGCCAAAAATAATGTAAATCGGAGGTAAGGAAAATGTTAGATGTGAAACGTTTACGAAGTGATTTTGTACATGTGAAGGGACAGTTAGCTTATCGAAATGAGGATATATCAGATTTAGACCGTTTCGGTGATCTTGACAAAATGAGAAGAGAATTAATTCAAGAAGTCGAAGAACTTAAAAGCCGTCGAAACACAGTATCACAAGAGATATCTCAGTTAAAGCGAGAGAAAAAAGATGCAGATGACTTAATAAAAGAAATGAAGGACGTCTCAAATCGAGTAAAAGAGTTAGATGATGAACTTCGTACGGTCGATCAACAGCTTACAGACATCTTATTAACGATTCCAAATATCCCGCATGAAAGTGTTCCTGTCGGCGCAGATGAAGATGAAAATGAGGAAGCGAGAACGTGGGGAGATCTACCGACTTTTAAATTTGAAGCAAAGCCACACTGGGACTTAGCTACAGAACTTGGTATTCTTGACTTTGAACGTGCATCAAAAGTGACTGGCAGCCGCTTTGTTTTTTACAAAGGGCTAGGAGCACGGCTAGAACGAGCGTTACTTAATTTCATGATGGATCTCCATCAAGATGAACATGGGTATGAGGAAATTTTGCCTCCTTATATGGTTAACCGAGACAGCATGACTGGAACGGGACAGCTGCCAAAGTTTGAAGAAGATGCCTTTAAAATTCGTGAGGAAGACTACTTTTTAATCCCTACGGCTGAAGTTCCGGTAACGAATTTTCACCGCGATGAGATTATGGATGTTGAGGACCTACCAAAAACATATACAGCATTTAGTGCGTGTTTCCGTTCTGAAGCGGGATCTGCAGGTCGAGATACACGTGGTTTAATACGCCAGCATCAATTTAACAAAGTAGAGCTCGTTCGCTTTGTTAAGCCTGAAGAATCTTATGAGCAATTAGAGCTTCTTACATCTCATGCAGAAAAAGTATTGCAGCTATTAAAACTGCCATATCGTGTCATGAATATGTGTACTGGAGATTTAGGTTTTACTGCAGCGAAGAAGTATGATATTGAGGTTTGGATCCCAAGTTATGGGACATATCGTGAAATTTCTTCTTGCAGTAACTTTGAAGATTTTCAAGCACGACGAGCTAATATACGATTTAAACGAGATGCAAAAGGAAAAGCTGAATTTGTTCATACGTTAAATGGCTCTGGGTTAGCGATTGGACGAACCGTTGCGGCTATTTTAGAAAACTATCAGCGAGAAGATGGTACAGTTCAAATACCTGATGTTTTAAAACCATATATGGGCGGAAAAGATATCATTTCAAAATAGTTTTTCAAACCAACCTTTCTGAACAGGAAGGTTGGTTTTTTCAGTGGTTGCTGAAACATTTTTGTAATAATCGAAAGGAGTATGAAATATTAATGATATAAGTGTAACAAAATCTTACAGAATATTTTATTAAATATTTATTCATGCGAGTCTATTTTTATAAGAATGATAGGTAGTAAGTCCTGCTATAATAATAAATATACACTTTATTAAATATTATTTTTATTCGAATAATTTCGAAAACCGAAATATCTAAAAAGGGACAATTTTCAAAAAACTATATACACGTTATCATATATATGATAAATTATTTCCTATAAAAATGTTTCGATTTATTTAGAAGAGAAAATTATTATAGTAGTGTTAAAAATATATACTTATAAATGAATAAATTATCATATAATTTCGTCTGATTTTGTCGAACATACATAAAATACGGGGTGAGTTTATGAGTAATCATGCACAAGATTTACTAGAAGTAAAAGATTTAAAAACATACTTTTATATGGAGGATAAAACCGCGAAAGCCGTTGATGGAGTTGACTTTTCAATAAAAAAAGGCGAGACTCTAGCCCTTGTCGGTGAATCCGGAAGCGGGAAAAGTATTACCTCCCTCTCAATAATGAGACTCATTAATTCTCCACCGGGAAAAATTGTCGAAGGCTCTATTAAACTTGATGGTAAAGATCTTTTAAATCTATCAGAAAGAGAGATGAGAAAAGTCCGAGGCAATGATATCGGCATGATATTTCAAGAGCCGATGACCTCATTAAATCCCGTATATACGATTGGAAATCAAATAGCTGAAACGTTAATGAAACATAAACATATGAAAAAGAAGGAAGCCTACCAAAAGGCAATAGATCTATTAAAGTTGGTCGGATTTCCAAGAGCAGAGGAAATTGTCCATGAATACCCTCACCAGCTTTCTGGAGGAATGAGACAACGTGCAATGATTGCGATTGCGATGTCTTGCGATCCGAAATTATTAATTGCAGACGAACCGACGACAGCTTTAGATGTAACGATTCAAGCTCAAATTTTAGATTTAATGATAGAGATGAAAGAGAAATTTGAGTCTTCGATCTTACTTATTACCCATGACTTAGGTGTAGTTGCAGAGGTTGCCGACCGTGTTCTTGTCATGTATGGAGGACAAATTGTAGAAGAAGCGTCTGTCAGAGAAGTCTTTACTGATCCGAAGCATCCATACACAGTCGGACTTTTAGGTAGTATTCCAAACTTAGATACAGAAGTAGAACGTCTTGAATCGATTCCAGGAACAGTTCCACCTGCACACCGTTTTCCTCAAGGATGTCGGTTTGCACCAAGATGTAAACACGTTATGGAAAAATGTCTTGAAGGAAACCCGGACCTTTTAGAGACAAACCCTAAACATAAAGTCAGATGTTATCTCTATGAGGAAGAAGGAGGGAATGCAGATGGAGAAGCAAACAGATAAAGTTTTAGAAATCAAAAATTTAAAGAAATATTTTCCTGTAAAAGGTGGGGTACTACAAAGAACTGTCGGTCATGTTAAAGCAGTTGATGATGTCTCTTTTGATGTATATGCCGGGGAAACACTAGGAATTGTTGGTGAATCAGGCTCTGGTAAATCAACATTAGGGAGGACGATTCTTCGATTATTAGATCCTACAGAAGGACAAATTCTTTTTGACGGTGAAGATATTTCTAATATTGGTAATCGAAAAATGCGTCCGTACAGAAAAGATATGCAGATGGTTTTCCAAGACCCGTTTGCGTCTTTAAACCCTAGGATGAGTGTTGGGGAAATTATTGAGGAACCTATGCTAGTTCAAAAAACATTAACGAAAAAAGACCGGAAAGATAAGGTTGTCGACTTATTAGAAAAGGTTGGATTAACTGAGGAAGCAAGAGAAAAGTATCCTCACGAATTTTCAGGGGGACAGCGTCAACGAATCGGCATTGCAAGAGCGTTGTCAATGAATCCGAAATTTATTATCGGGGATGAACCTGTTTCAGCATTAGATGTTTCTGTACAGTCACAAGTATTAAATTTAATGGAAGACTTACAGGATGAATTTAATCTTACATATTTATTTATAGCTCATGACTTGAGTGTTGTGAAACATATTAGCGATCGGGTAGGTGTCATGTACTTAGGGCGACTAGCTGAACTTGGTCCAAAAAGTAAAATTTATGACAATCCATTGCATCCTTATACGCGAGCACTGCTTTCATCAGTCCCAGTACCGGATGTTGAAAGAAAGAGAGAGAAAATAAAATTAAAGGGAGAGCTGCCTAGCCCTTCGAACCCACCGACCGGTTGTGCTTTTCATACGAGATGTCCTGAAGCGCACGAAAGGTGCAAAGTAGAACGTCCTGAACTGATTCATTATGGAGACGGGCAATACGTTTCCTGTCACTTATATACAGAGGAATCGTAAGCAACCATTTTTCTTAAAGGGGGTGAGGGGGCAGGAGAGGAAATGAGATGCATTTTTTTCTAACCTATTTTTAGAATCTTTAAAAAATTAAGGGGGTTTATGTATTCATGAAGCTTAGTAAATTTTGGCTTATGCTCGTATTAGCTTTATCTCTTGCACTTGTATTAGCAGCTTGTGGTGGCGACGATGAAGAGGTAGATGGTACTGAGGATGATGATGTTACGGATGAGACAGAAGATGATGATGATGGAGAAGACGGTGATGAAGAAGATGCAACTGATGAAGCTGCAGCTGGAGAACCACAGGCGGGTGGAACGATAACTGCAGGTATGTATTCCGCTCCTGGTCACCAATTTAACTACATTTTTTATTCTGATGCATATGAAGCAAACATTTTGAGCTTCACACATGAAGCTTTAGTTACGTTAAATGAAGACCTAGAGTATATTCCTAGATTAGCTTATGATTGGGAATTAAATGAAGATCAGACAACGATTACGTATTACTTAGAGGAAGATGTAAAGTGGCACGACGGTGAAGACTTCACAGCAGAAGATGTGTACTTCACGTATGCTTCAATAGCCGATCCTGATTATGTATCAGCTGGTGGGGTTCGAACTGATTATGTTCGATTCCTAGAAGGATATGAAGAGTATAATAATGGTGAAACAGATGAGTTTGCAGGTGTTGAAGTAATCGATGATCATACAGTTGCTTTCCACTTTGCTGAGCCAAACGTTACACCTGAATTCCGTACGAGTTTTCCGATCATCCCTGCACACGTATTTGAAGGTGTTAGTGTAGCTGACATGGTCGACCACTCTGCTTCACGTAATGCTGGTGAAGTGATTGGTACTGGACCATTCCAATTAACAGATATGGTTGAAGGAGAGCAGTATGTATTAACTGCATATGAAGATTACTGGCAAGGTACTCCACACTTAGACGGCATTACTTGGAGAGTAATTGAACAATCGATTATGCCTGGTATGTTAGAAAATGGAGAGCTTGATATGGTTGCAGAACCGAATGGGGTTCCAGCAGCAGACTTTGATCGTGTAGATGCGCTAGATAATGTAAATACATTCTTGACACAAGATTTTGGATACCAATATTTAGGGTTAAAGCATCACCACCGTACAGCAGATGATGTTGAAAATGGAGTCATTGACCCAGACAACTGGGTAGAAAATGAGAAGCTTTCAGACGTTCGTGTCCGTCAAGCGATTATGTACGCTCTTGATCGCCAAGCGATGGTAGACGGATTAATGAATGGTTTAGGGTCTGTCTTACATGCTCCATTCCCAGAAGCATCATGGGCATATGACGAAAGTGCCTTCACGATTTATGAGCAAGATGTAGATCGAGCAAATGAATTACTAGATGAAGCCGGCTATGAAGATGTAACCGGTGACGGTTTCCGTGAAGATCCAGATGGCAATGAATATGTATTAAATCTAGACTATCCAACTGGTAATGAAGTTCGTGAGCGTACAGCACCAATTATTGCAGCTGAATTAGAAGCAGTTGGAATTAAAGTAGATGTACGTAATCCACGTGAAGCAGCAACACACTTTGATATTGTTGAAGAAGATAATACGGATTGGGATCTTTACTTAGCTGGTTGGAGTTTAGCAACTGGTGATCCGGACCCAGCAGGTATTTGGAAAACTGATAATGCATACAACTACCTCCGTTGGAACGATGAGCGAAGCGATGAATTAATCGAACAAGCAGTTACAGCACCAGAAGCATTTGATTTAGATTACCGTGCTGAAGTTTATAATGAGTGGACGGCACATGTATCTGAGCAAGTACCTATGGTGTTCTTATATTCTTCAGATAACATCTATGCATATAACGCTGCATTACAAGGTGTTTACGAAAGACCAACTGGTATTTACTACAACCCACACGAATGGTGGTTAGAGCAATAAACTTATAATTGTCTTGTTAAGGGGAAAACGGTGCACGACCCCTGGTCGTGCACTTGTTTTTTATCCTTGTAGGAGGAATGCTGAATGCATAAATATATTATCCGGCGAACACTACAATTCATTCCGATGATGTTCTTAATTACAGTCGTTGTTTTTGGACTAGCTAAAGCCGCACCAGGTGATGTGCTATCTGGCGAAAGACTCGATCCAAATGTACCGGCTGAAGTATATGAAGAGCGCCGTGAAGCGCTAGGATTGAATGACCCGATACATATTCAGTATTGGAATTGGTTGTCTAGTGTTGCTACAGGAGATATGGGAACGTCAATGCAGTATCCTGGACGCCCTGTTCTTGATTTAATAAATGCAAGAATTATGAACACAGTGTATTTATCACTGTTTGCTCTTGCTGTCACATTAGCAGTAGCAATACCGATTGGGATTTATTCAGCTCAGCGAAAATATTCATTATTCGATTATGGAGCTACGACCTTTGCCTTTTTAGGTCTGGCAACACCCAACTTTTTTGCAGGGTTGCTGGCTATATATGTATTTGCCTTTACTTTAGGTTGGTTTCCCTCACAAGGATCCGTTTCTGCTGCAGGTTTAACCGGAATAGAACTCTTTTTAAGCAAGTTAAGACACCTCGTGTTGCCTGGTTTTACTTTGGGGTTAGCCAGTACTGCAGCATACATGAGATATATGCGAACTGAGATGTTAGAAGTTAAAGGTAGTGACTTTATAAGAACTGCTAAAGCAAAAGGTTTGACGAATAATTCGGTTTTATATAAACACACTTTAAGAAATGCACTTATTCCAATTATTACTCTATTAGGGTTAGAATTTGGAACACTATTAAGTGGAGCGGTTATTACTGAGCAAGTTTTCAACTACCCAGGAATCGGCCAATTATTTATTACGGCTATTACAAACAGGGATTATCCAGTCATAATGGCAATTAACTTAATATTAGCGACATCGATATTAGTAGGAAATCTGTTAGCTGATATATTCTATGCCATAGTAGATCCGAGAATACGTTACGATTGAGGTGAAAACTGATGGAAACTCAAGTACAACAAAATATGCCTCCATCGCCTGGGAAAGTTGATAAAGGAGCTCCTAAAAGTTTAAGTCCTTTCCAATTAGCGATGCGACGTTTTCTGAAAAATAAATTGGCTATAGCTGGAATATTTATTCTTGCATTCTTCGTTTTAGTAGCCGTTTTTGCAGATGTCATTGCAACGCATGATCCAGTTCAATATGACATGTACAATATTGAAGCGAAAGCTTCATCGGAAAACTGGCTAGGTACTGACAGTTCAGGAAGAGATAACTTTTCAAGACTAGTATATGGATCAAGAATTTCATTAACAATTGGATTCTTCGCCATGTTGTTTACATTGGCAATAGGGATAACACTAGGTTCACTATCTGGTTACTATGGCGGGAAAATTGATAGCATCATAATGAGAGCAACTGATTTAATGTTAATTCTACCATTCTTGCTACTCGTATTAACGGTTATAGCAATACTAGAAAATATTAATATTACGATATTTATTTCCGTTATTGCTTTAACGTCGTGGCCAACATTAACGAGGCTCATTCGAGGTACATTCTTATCGTTAAGAGAAAAAGAATATATTTTAGGAGCACGTTCAATAGGGGCATCAGATTTTAGAATTATATTTAAACACTTTTTACCAAATGCTGTCGGACCGATCATCGTTAACGCGACATTAATGATGGCGACGATGATCATTATCGAATCAGCATTAAGCTTTATAGGGTTCGGAATTCCTCAGCCAACACCAACTTGGGGGAATATGATTACCGAAGCGAACAATCTTAGGATGCTGCAAGATAACTGGGAAGCGTGGCTGCCACCCGGTTTGGCAATTTTATTAACCGTACTAGCGATAAACTTTATCGGTGATGGATTAAGAGATGCATTTGATACAAAAGGTTAGGAAGAGAGTAACCACTCTCTTCCTTTTTTTGCATAATTCGACATATTTTCACATCAAATAGATTATAGTAGGAAATTTTTATTCTACCTATTTACTATATAATTGTGAAAAAAATTGAAAAAAACAATGCATATTTTATTTTTTCATTGTATAATGTTTCGTGACATCTATCTAAATAGTTTAATTCATTTAAGTTTTCTAACTTCTAAAGAAAGTCTGTTTTTAATGACAAGAATTCGACAAAGGAAGGGGATGTGAAACGCTTAAATTAAAAAGTTTTAAAATTATGACTTTTTACCCAGAAGATTTTTTGTATGATTTATAAGATTGTTTTTCTCTATATTAATATATCAATATTTGGGAAGTGAAAATAATTTATATCTAGTATTTCAATATAAAGTTGTAATAGTTTGTAATATTTGGGTGTCAGAAAATTGCAAGATTTACTTTACAACTAGTTATCAGACAATTAAAATAATTATAAAACTGTAACAAGATTGTTAGGAAATTGAAAATGAAATTAAACATTGACTTGTTTTAAATACTATAATAATATTTTTAATACCGTTATTTTTTATTATTTTCAGAAAATATTGAAGGGTTTGGTATCCTATGAGCAATCAAGAAACGCTTTTAGAGATAAAGGGTTTGCATACTGGATTTGATATTGACGGACAAACGTACCATGCAGTAAAAGATGTTTCTTTTGACGTTAAGCCTAAAGAAGTCGTATGTGTTGTCGGTGAATCTGGATGCGGGAAAAGTGTCATGTCTCTATCAATTATGAATTTATTGCCAAAGCATAACGGCAAAATTGATAAGGGGCAAATTTTATTCCAAGGCAAAGATATTGCTCCTTTATCTGAAAAAGAAATGAATCGTATTCGTGGAAAAGATATAAGTATGATCTTTCAAGAGCCAATGACTGCACTAAACCCAG
Organism: Evansella halocellulosilytica; assembly: GCF_002335745.1. Lineage (GTDB taxonomy): Bacteria > Bacillota > Bacilli > Bacillales > Salisediminibacteriaceae > Bacillus_CA > Bacillus_CA halocellulosilytica. The sequence continues at coordinate 631,780 of NZ_NIST01000001.1, forward strand.
TTTTAACCATTGGTTTTCAAATGGATGAAGTTTTAGTTAATCATACAAATACCTCTAGTGAAGAAATACGAAAAAAGAGTATTTCTTTATTACAGCAAGTTGGGATTTCGCGGGCAGAGCAAATTGTTCATGAATACCCACACCAGCTATCTGGTGGAATGCGCCAACGAGTCATGATCGCAATGGCCATTGCTTGTCAGCCTAAATTACTAATTGCAGATGAACCTACGACTGCATTGGATGTAACGGTTCAAGCTCAAATTCTTGAGTTGATTAAAAATATACAAGATGAAGTTGGTATGGCTGTCATGCTTATTACCCATGACCTAGGTGTTGTAGCTGAAATGGCTGACCGAGTAGTTGTGATGTATGCTGGGCAAGTTGTAGAACAGTCTGATGTTGACCGAGTGTTTTACAATCCGAAACATCCATATACAAAATCTCTATTAAGCTCGATTCCACGAATGGATGAAGAACAAGAACAGCTGAACACCATTAAAGGAATTGTTCCTTCATTAAAAAATATGCCGCAAGTTGGATGCCGTTTTGTCGATCGTTGTCCTGAAGCGATGCCGGAGTGCCGAAATATGACTCCACAATTAGGTGAAACGGAAAAGGACCATTCCGTTCGTTGCATTCTTTATGATGCAAGCCATCCGGATAAGGAAACGGAGGTACGATCATGAGTCAACAGACACAAAAGTCAGAGCACTTGTTGGAAGTGAAAGAATTAAGGAAGTACTATCCTGTACGCGGAGGTTTTTTCCGTAAAAAAATCGGTGATGTAAAAGCAGTTGATAACATATCGTTAGAACTAAAGCGTGGAGAAACGTTTGGATTAGTTGGAGAGTCCGGGTGTGGAAAATCTACTGCTGGCCGAACGATCACTCGTTTGTTTAAACCAACTGAAGGCAAGATCTTCTTTGAAGGGAAAGATATTACGAGGTATCGAGGGCCACGATTAAGAAATATCCGAAAAGATATTCAAATGGTCTTCCAAGATCCTTATGCTTCTTTAAATCCAAAAATGATGGTTGGCAGCATCGTGACAGAGCCATTAATTAATTATCATGGAGGATCAGAAAGAAAGTATAAAGATGAAGTAATGGAACTCCTTACGAAAGTAGGACTTCCAGAGGATGCTTATTATAAATATCCGCATGAATTCTCAGGTGGCCAACGTCAAAGGATCGGGATCGCAAGAGCATTAGCGTTAAAACCGAAATTGATCGTTGCAGATGAACCTGTTTCAGCATTAGACGTTTCCGTGCAATCACAAGTATTAAACTTGTTAAAAGAATTACAGAAAGAGTTTAATTTAACTTTGCTTTTTATCGCTCACGACTTAAGTGTCGTTAAACATATGAGTGATCGAATCGGTGTCATGTATTTAGGAAATCTTGTAGAAGTAGCTGATGCAGATGAACTATATAAAGATCCAAAACATCCATACACAAGAGCATTAATTTCTGCAATTCCACAACCAGATCCGCGAAACAAAAGTGAGCGAATTATTTTGAAGGGCGATGTACCAAGTCCTCAAAATCCACCTGTGGGATGTCCGTTCCACCCTCGCTGTCCGGAAGCGATGCCGGAATGCAGTGAGAAAAAACCTCAATTAAAGGGGGTGACCGAGGAACACAGAGTTTCATGCTTGCTATATGAATAACCGATTTTGGTGTTACTTAAACATTAAGGGGGATTTACAAGGATGAAGAAATCACTATTATTGCTACTAGCAATGCTACTAGCTGTTTCTTTACTAGTCGTAGCTTGTGGTGGCGGAGACGATGAAGAGACGGATACAGATCCGGCAGATGAAACAGATGATGTTGATGATGAAACAGAAGGTGACGATGAAGGAGAAGACGATGTTGCTGAAGGCGACATTCCGCAAGGCGGAACCGTCACTTACGGCTTTACACAGCCTTTCGCAGGTGTACTTGACTGGGCTCACTATGACGGTCAAGATGACAGCTTAGCGTTAAAAATCTTTAACGGAGATGCATTAGTTGCAACAGGCGATGACCTTCGCCCTGTTCCACACTTAGCTCATGACTGGGAATGGTCTGAAGATAACTTAACGGTGACTTTTCACTTAGAAGAAGGAGTTATGTGGCATAATGGTGAGGAACTAACTGCAGAAGATTTTGAATTTGCATGGGAAATCATTGCACACCCTGATTATGATGGACCACGTGTATCGAATGTCAATATTATTGAAGGTTTCGATGAGTACAATGAAGGAGATGCTGATTCTCTTTCAGGTGTAGAAGTTGTAGATGACTATACTATAAGTGTTACATTTAAACAAGCTGCGCCGAATAATATAGATGCTTTATGGACGTACCCTGCACCGAAAGCACATTATGAAGGTATTGAAATTGCAGATTTACCAGAATCTGACGAAATTCGTCGTAATCCTGTCGGATTAGGTGCGTATCAAGTAACGAACGTTGTTCCTGGTGAACAAGTAGAATTTGAAGCGTTTGAAGATTACTGGAGAGGTGCACCAAACCTTGACGGCGTCGTTTATAAAATTATTGATGGAACGATGGCTGCAGAGCTGTTAGCTCAAGGAGAGGTTGACATTGTAGAACTACCTCCAGGTCAAGCAGTAACGCTTGAAGGAGACGACAGGGTTTATTTAGAAGACATTGAAGGATTATCTTACAGTTATATTGGCTTTAAATTAGGGCATTGGGATGGCGACGAAAACGTCATGGACAACCCGAAATTTGAAGATAAACTAGTACGTCATGCATTTGCTCATGCAATTGATCGTCAAGGCATTATCGACTCATTTAGTGAAGGTTACGGAACCGTTATTAATGCTCCAGAATCTGTCATTAGCTGGGCATACCCTGACGAGTCTACATTAAATCAATACGAGTATGATCCAGATCGTGCAATGGAACTATTAGACGAAGCTGGCTTTGAAGATGTCACAGGTGACGGCTGGCGTGAAAATGCTGACGGAGAGGAATTCACAGTAAACTTCATGTCAATGAGCGGATCAGATATTTCTGAGCCACGTGCACAGTATATCGTTCAAAATTTACAAGATGTAGGCATTAATGCTCGTCTACAAGATGGTCAACTTTTCGAGTTTAACCTTTTCTATGATTTAGTAGAAGAAGACGATCCAGACATTGACCTATTTATGGGTGCTTGGGGATTATCTGCAGACCCAGATCCAACAGGTCTATGGGCATCTGATGATTTCTGGAACTTCCCTCGTTGGGTAAATGAACAGTCTGATGAATTAATTGCAGAAGGTCTTAGTGAAGAAGCATTTGATGATGATTACAGAAGATCTGTTTATCAAGAATGGCATCAGCTTGTAAATGAAGAGTTACCACTCATTCCATTAAACTCACCACTAGATGTTTATGGTATTTCTGCTGATGTTCAAGGGGTAACGGTTGATATTCGTGATGCGATCACAGATCCTCATTTATGGTACAGAACTGACGCTGAATAATTATCAAGCTTTATGGTTTTCATAAAACCGGAAAGAATTAAAAGAGCAAGGAGTAATGATCAATGTTACTTTATACGTTACGTCGAATACTCATCATGATTCCGATTTTGGTCATGATCTCCATTGTGGTATTTGCCCTGGCATTAGCGATGCCAGGGGATGCCCTTTCCGGGCAAATAGACCCTGCCAATTCAGATCCTGCATATATTGAAGAGCAAAGAGAGCGTCTCGGATTAAATGACCCAATTCATCAGCAATATTTAAGTTGGGCTGGGGGAATTTTACAATGGGATTTCGGTCGTTCGTTTAATTACAAAATGGATGTAACAGAACTGATCGGGCAAAGGTTGCCGAACACAATCCTGCTTTCGATAATGTCATTAATTATCACTTATATACTGGCGTTTTTTATGGGGAAATATGCTGGTCGGCATCCGTATTCAATTGGAGATTATGGTATTCAAGGGTTAAACTATTTAATGCTCGCAATTCCTAGCTTTGTTGCAGCAATCTTTGCGATATTCTTTTTCGCTTTTACATTAGGTTGGTTCCCTGCAACTGGTAGTATTGGCTCGGGTGTGACGCCTGGAACGATGGAATATTGGATTAGTAAAATACAGCATACGGCTTTACCAGCTTTAGTACTTGGAATGTTAACAACAGCTAGTTACACGCAATTTTTACGTAATGATATTATTGAAAGTTCGCAGAAGGATTATGTCCGAACTGCAAGGGCAAAAGGGACACCAGAAAACCGTATTTATAATAAGCACATTTTAAGAAATTCTGTCATCCCAATTATCACACTATTCGGATTCGATATTGCCAGCATTATTGGCGGATCGGTCATTATTGAAACAATTTTCACTTATCCTGGTATTGGAGAGTTATTAATTAGTTCAATCAACAATCGTGATTCGTCTGTCGTCATTGCGATTACGTTAATGCTCTCGATCGCTACGTTAGTAGGGAACTTAATTGCCGATCTTGTCTACGGTGTCGTTGATCCTAGGATAAGGGTAGAATAGGGGTGTATGTATGGCAGTATTAGATACTCAACGTGAAGCACAGTTAGAGAAAAAAGCGAAAAAGCAATCTCCGTGGGCAATTGCACGTAGAAAATTGTTTCGAAATAAATTGGCGATGATTAGTATTTTATTTTTAATTACGGTGACGATTTTGTCCTTTTTAGCACCGATGTTAGCTCCATTTGATCCAGCACGGGTTGACCCGACTAATCGACATGTTGCTCCTGGGGGAGACTTTCTTCTTGGAACAGATAGTTCCGGAAGAGATATTTATACACTATTGCTTTATGGTGGAAGAACATCATTAACAATTGGGTTTAGCTGTATGATTATTGTTGTCACTCTAGGGACAGTTATCGGATCGATTGCCGGTTATTACGGTGGTTGGGTTGATGCAGTATTAATGCGTTTTACAGACTTCGTCATGAATTTCCCGTTCCTCGTCTTTGTAATCGTATTAGCTTCTATTTTTAGAGAGGCTGGAATATGGGCTCTGATCGCAGTCATCAGCTTACTCGGTTGGACGGGAGCAGCCAGGGTTGTTCGAAGTAAAACAATGTCAGAAAAAGAAAACGAATACGTCATGGCAGCAATTTCGATAGGCGGTACTCCTTTTAAAGTCATTCGAAAGCACGTGTTACCGAATGTTATGACAACCATAATTGTACAAGCAACATTATTGTTGGCGGTCATGATTGTTGCTGAAACGTCGTTAAGTTTCTTAGGCTTCGGGGTCCCTTCAGGAACACCGAGCTGGGGGAATATGATGACTGAAGCGAGTCAGCCAAATGTGATTCGTAATATGTGGTGGATTTGGGTTCCGCCTTCATTAGCGATCGTCTTTACAATCCTCTCAATAAACTTTATTGGTGAAGGACTAAAAGATGCGTTTAACCCGAAATCTGCTAGATAATAAATAGAATGCTAGAGTGTATTTCCAAAAAACAATTTTGGAAATGCGCTCTTTTTATATGTAATCAATGTGGGGAGCGTTGGTCACCTTTATATCTTTATACTACATTTTTTAATAAAACAGGTTAGTCGATTTTCAAAGATGGTCATAATAGTAGAAAAAGAAAATGAATCTACTAGAAAAGGGAGAGATTAAAGGTGAATAAATGGCTTTCATTTATAGTCGGTATTTTGTTTGTTGATTTGCTATTTCATAGCGGCCATGCCTATGCAATTGGTTTGAAAGCGACAACCTTATTCGAAAGATTAAGTGCCCTACTATTCACATTGATTCTTACAATACTCTTTTACTATTTGTGCAGAAAGTTTTTTTCGAATTCGTTTTTTCATGGTGTCCTATTCTCATCAGGTTTTTTTGCTAGTTTTGATATTATTGTTGTACATTGGATCTTCCAATTACATCGTCTAACACACGGACCAGAAGCAAATATTCTTGAGCCTTTTTTAGTTGTCGTTGGAATTACAATGATGATATATGCGATAACTAGAGAGAGAAATGAGGAGATAATCGTTTAAAAGTTTAGTAAAGACAATACCTTCAATTGCCTTTTCGTAAGAAACAACGTACACTCGTACTATAAAACGATAAAATTATAAGTGGTGTTCGTTATTTGCGTTATCTACTTAATAACGGAGTCTAGTAATAAAAAAAACGAATACGTTCATGATAATCAACGGTGAAAACTTGGCTCTCCTTTTGAGGTCAATGAAAATATAGGAGTTCATGATGAAGACAAACGTTCAATTAGCAGATGAAATGTTTATGGAAGAAGCGATTGCTGAGGCTGAAAAAGCAGCCAATAAGGGCGAAGTCCCAATAGGAGCTGTCATTGTAAGAGAGGGAAAAGTGATTGCTCGTGGCCATAATATGCGTGAACAAATTCAACAAACGACTGCTCATGCAGAAATGATTGCTATAAAAGAAGCGTGCGAATTAGTGAATAGTTGGCGATTAGAGGAATGCACATTATATGTAACGCTTGAGCCATGTCCTATGTGTGCAGGTGCAATTGTTCAGTCACGAATGAAACGAGTCGTTTATGGTGCAGCGGATTTAAAAGCGGGGTGCTGTGGTACATTAATGAATTTGTTGGATGAACCGAGGTTTAACCACCAAGTTCCGTTTACAAGTGGGGTTTTAGGTGATCGATCATCTCTCATGCTAAAAACCTTTTTTAAAGAGCTTCGGAAGAAAAACAAATAACGAAATTTAATGGAGGAATGAATATGAGACCAAACCAAATTTCATTAGAAACGGCTAAAATGATATCGGAAAAATTAAAAATGCCACTAGAACATGTGATGCACACACCACCACATATTTTAATGGAAAAATTAAAACAAGTGGAAGAGCAAGGATCTGATAAAGATGAAGCTGACAAGAATGATAAATCTGATGATTAGTTTTATGTGAGGCTACTCAACGAAAAGCGTCCGGCGATAGCGATTTCGAATTCAAATACAAGAAAAGACTTTAGGGATAACTCAATTAAAAAAGCCCTTAGTTGGTTAAAGCCCTTATAGAGCGAAATTAAAACGGCCTGTTTTACGGATAGGATGTTTATTCGGAAAAGGTATCCAATGTTACCATTAATCACTTTCACTCATCTATTGCAATTATCGATAAAAAAGTCTATACTATTATTTGCGTCGCATTCATAGACGCACTAAACATGTTAATCAATTTGCCGTGCTAAGCGGGGAGGTAGCGGTGCCCTGTACTCGCAATCCGCTATAGCGAGGCCGAATCCCTTTCCGAGGTTTTAGCATCGTAGGGTCTGACCTAAGTAAGTGGTGTTGACATTTGGGTTCCACGCAACGGGAATCCGTGAACCCTGTCAGGTCCGGAAGGAAGCAGCAGTAAGCGGTACCTTCCGTGTGCCGTGGAGTTGCCTGAATCGAGCTAACTGCTTAGGTAACGCCTGGGGTGCTATTACCGAAGAAAGGTGCACGGCTTTAATTTTACATAGAAAGGCTGTCTGTATGAGCAGGCAGCCTTTTCTCAATAGGTAAAAAGTATAACATTCTAGCTTTCGATAGATGTCTAGCCCCAAAGAGCATTTACATCACGAGCTTCCACACGGATGTGGTGACTTCCGCGTTCCCGCAGGACGCGGGGGTTTTAGTCGAAGGTCTGATCTAGCGATTTACCTCGACGGACAGGACGTCCTAATGCCGGGCATGCCACAGGACGTGGCGTATTGCCCGGTTGACGGATAAAACCACAGAGCGATGCTAGAAGAGGAAGAGGCAGCGCTTTTCGCCGATAGGCGGGCGCCTTGCGCTTTTCTTATGCGTTCTGTACTAGAGAAGTTCATTATACTTTTGAAAAAAGTTTTTCTAATCGGTATAATAAAGAGGGTTAAGGTTTGATGTTGAAGTCGATGAAATGATATACATAATGACTATAAGGACCACGAAAGAAAGGGTGCGCTACATGAGCTATCAAGCGCTTTATCGGGTATGGAGACCTGCAACGTTAAAAGACGTTGTCGGTCAGGAACACATCACGAAGACGCTAAAAAATGCATTAATACAAGAAAAGCTCTCTCATGCCTATTTATTTACGGGTCCGAGAGGTACAGGAAAAACAAGTGCGGCAAAAATTGTTGCGAAAGCGATTAATTGTGAAAAAGCACCTGTCGAAGAACCTTGTAATGAATGTACTGCATGTAAAGGAATTCAAGACGGTTCTATCGTAGATGTCATGGAAATTGACGCTGCAAGTAATAATGGCGTCGATGAGATTCGAGACATTCGAGATAAAGTAAAATTTGCACCAAGTGCAGTTCGATATAAAGTTTATATTATTGATGAAGTCCATATGTTGTCTACTGGGGCGTTCAACGCTTTGTTAAAAACATTAGAAGAGCCGCCAAAGCACGTCATTTTTATATTAGCGACGACGGAACCGCATAAAATTCCATTAACGATCATCTCACGTTGCCAACGTTTTGATTTTAAACGAATTACAGCACAATCAATGATCGGAAGAATGAATGAAATTATTGAAGCATCTGATATTTCTGTTGAGGAAGAGGCACTTTCGATGATCGCAAGAGCTTCTGAAGGCGGTATGCGAGATGCTCTCAGTATACTTGACCAAGCTATTTCTTATGCAGATGATGCTGTCACCCTTCATGATGTTTTATCTATTACAGGTGCTGTATCTCATCAATTGTTGTATGATGTTGCACATGCATTAAAAGATGGTGATGTAGCAGAAGGTTTAAACGCGGTTGATTCAATTGTTCGTGATGGAAAAGACCCAAGCCGATTTATCGAAGATTTAATCTTTTTATATCGAGACATTTTAATGTATAAAGCTGCGCCGCAGTTAGAAGAGTCTCTTCAGCGAGCAGCTACAGATGAGAAGTTTAAAGAACTAGCCGACAATCTTGAAAACAGCTGGATTTATGATGTTATGGAGAAACTTAATAAATCACAACAAGAAATGAAGTGGACGAACCACCCGAAAGTTTTCCTTGAGATGTTTATCGTTCAAGCTTGTCAACCACAAAGCAATATAATACAAAATTACTCTGGAATAGCGCAAAACGAAACGATCCAAGCTCTAGAAAATCGAATCAAGCAATTAGAAATGAAACTGCAAAATGCTGCTGCCATTTCAAGTCAAGGAAGTGACACACAGCATCAAGAACCTTCCAGACCGAAGCCGAGACCTGCCCAAGCTACTGGAAAAAGTCGTGCACAATTGGGACGAGTAAAAGAAATGTTAAAATCAGCATCAAAGCAGCATCTTCAAGCAGTGCACAGTCAGTGGGGGCAAGTGATGGAACAAGTAAAGCAAAAAAGTGTTCCAGCCTCAGCATGGCTTAATGATTGTAAACCTGTTGCATGTTCTGAAAATGTGTGTGTTCTTGCATTCAAAAATGAAATGCATCGGGATATGATTGATAATAAATTTAGATCAGTCGTAGAAGAAGTCATGATGACGACATTCCAGAGGCAAATAACTTTGATCACGTTGCTTTCCGTCCATTGGGAGGAAACGAAGCAATCCTTTGTAAAGGAACAAAAGAGCAGCGATGAACATGATGGGGAAAGTGGTAATAGTAATGAAAACCCTGTTGTTGATGAAGCGGTGAAACTAGTCGGTGAAGATTTAGTGGAAATTAAAGATTAATCGAGTATGAAAAAAGAGTGGAATATCATTTTAATCATTCCCTTTATAAGAAGATTGATAAAGCGGGAAAAGGCAGCTATTTATTACTTAAAGATAAAAAGTCCATTGAATAATTTAATATTTATAAAAGAACTGTTAAACTTATGTTAATGACTAAAAACGCATAACATTGAATAAATAAGTAGAGAGGAAGATATTAATATGAAAAACATGGGTAATATGATGAAGCAAATGCAAAAAATGCAAAAAGAAATGGCGAAAGCTCAAGAGCAGTTAAAGGAAGAGACAGTTGAAGCAACTGCGGGCGGCGGCATGGTAAAAGTAGTAGCAAATGGAGAAAAGAAAATTTTAGATATAGAAATTAATGAAGAAGCAGTCGACCCGGATGATGTAGAAATGCTTCAAGACCTTGTCTTAGCTGCAACGAATGAAGCACTAACAAAGGTCGATGACTTAGTAAGTGAAAGAATGGGTAAATTTACAAAAGGCATGAATATTCCGGGAATGTTTTAATAATCATGAGAAATAGTTCTATAGAACAAAAAGACTTGGTTTAGATGCCAAGTCTTTTCTATGAATGGAAGGTTTGTATACTTCCTATATATCATTTAAAAAACCAGTCTTTTTATAATATGAAATTTGAATGATCACGATATAAAATTGTTTTATTTTCGATTAAACACTTTCGTTGTAAAATAGATAACACTGAAAACATTTTAATTCTTATCCATTGAAGGGGAAATGAATATGCAATACCCTCAACCGATTTCAAAGTTAATTGAAGGATTTATGCGCTTACCTGGTATTGGGCCAAAAACTGCTGCACGATTAGCATTTTATGTATTAGATATGAAGGAAGATGATGTGCTAGACTTTGCGAAGGCACTCGTGAATGCGAAAAGGCAATTAACTTATTGTTCGGTCTGTCATCATATAACCGATACAGATCCATGTCGTATCTGTGATGATAAGTCTCGCGACGGATCTGTTATTTGCGTCGTTCAAGATGCAAAAGACGTGATCGCTATGGAAAAAATGAAGGAATATACCGGACTCTATCATGTACTACACGGAGCTATCTCTCCAGTGGATGGAATTGGACCGGAAGACATTCACATCCCAGACCTGTTAAAGCGCCTGCAAGATGAAACAATAAAAGAAGTGATTGTAGCAACAAACCCTAATATAGAAGGGGAAGCGACTGCTATGTATATTTCAAGGCTTGTTAAACCGACTGGGATGAAGGTCACTCGGATTGCTCATGGGCTACCAGTAGGTGGTGATTTGGAATATGCCGATGAAGTAACGTTATCGAAAGCAATAGAAGGTCGGAGGGAACTATAGGAGGAGAAGAATGCTTTTTAGAAAAAAGGGGAAAATAAGATGCGCAGAGGATGACCAACTCCTCACATTATTAGATAAAATAAAGGAGAAATCTGATCAACAGCACACTCTTATTGATGAAAGTATAGCTTACCATGGAGAAGTCGTTTATTATGCAAAAATGGAAAAAGCAAAATATTTATTTCTATTAAAGGAAGCTAGATATCGTAAAGCACATCTAAAGTAATTGGAGCAATTCGGTCAAGCTTAATGCGTTGGATATTAATATTATATAGAAGAAAGTTGAAGTAATTTGTACTAAGTAACCTTCTGGACTCATACACTTCTATAGAGCTTGTCGTAGGACTAGCAATAGTACTTTACTTATAGGAGGTTAGTTAGTATGGAACCTGTACTTGTGATAACTTTATTAGGCTCTCTCATCTTTCTATTATTAATTTTAGGTGCACCAATGAAGCCTTTGCGTTGGATTGGACAAGGTGCAATCAAGTTGTTAATTGGAGCTCTATTATTGTTCTTTTTAAATGCATTCGGTACGTTGATTGGTTATAGTTTACCGATTAACATTTTTACAGCAACTGTGTCTGGTTTTTTAGGGGTTCCTGGGATTATTGCATTAATCTTTGCAGACATGCTTCTAATTCCATAACCCCTGAGAATTCTTTTAGTTTGATACACTCATTGACCGATGATGTCGACACCTTAAATAATTTAAAAAGGTTGTTGACTTTGTTTTTTGATGATGGTATATTATTATTTGTCGCCGAAAAAACGACGGCAGGTGAACAAAATTATTTTTTTAAAAAGTTGTTGACTGAATGTTGATTTGGTGATACGATAATTAAGTCGCCAAAAAACGGCGTCAACATAAAGTGACCTTTGAAAACTAAACAAAAAGCCAAGCGAAATGGGATATGAAAATATCCCGTCAATGAATTTTTTTAATGTAAGAGTTAAGGAACATCGGCTAATGACATCACATCCTGTGATAACACCGATGTTAGCGCATCCGTGCGCGTCAAACTCGTTAGATCTTTAACAGATCACACTTTATTGGAGAGTTTGATCCTGGCTCAGGACGAACGCTGGCGGCGTGCCTAATACATGCAAGTCGAGCGGACCAACTAAGAGCTTGCTCTTAAGAGGTCAGCGGCGGACGGGTGAGTAACACGTGGGCAACCTGCCTTGCAGACTGGGATAACTCCGGGAAACCGGGGCTAATACCGGATGATCAATGGAACTGCATAGTTCTATTGTAAAAGTGGGGATTTATCCTCACACTGCAAGATGGGCCCGCGGCGCATTAGCTAGTTGGTAAGGTAATGGCTTACCAAGGCGACGATGCGTAGCCGACCTGAGAGGGTGATCGGCCACACTGGAACTGAGACACGGTCCAGACTCCTACGGGAGGCAGCAGTAGGGAATCATCCGCAATGGGCGAAAGCCTGACGGTGCAACGCCGCGTGAGTGATGACGGTCTTCGGATTGTAAAGCTCTGTTGTTAGGGAAGAACAAGTGCTGTTCGAATAGGGCGGCACCTTGACGGTACCTAACCAGAAAGCCCCGGCTAACTACGTGCCAGCAGCCGCGGTAATACGTAGGGGGCAAGCGTTGTCCGGAATTATTGGGCGTAAAGCGCGCGCAGGCGGTCTCTTAAGTCTGATGTGAAAGCCCACGGCTCAACCGTGGAGGGTCATTGGAAACTGGGGGACTTGAGTGTAGGAGAGGAAAGTGGAATTCCACGTGTAGCGGTGAAATGCGTAGATATGTGGAGGAACACCAGTGGCGAAGGCGACTTTCTGGCCTATAACTGACGCTGAGGCGCGAAAGCGTGGGGAGCAAACAGGATTAGATACCCTGGTAGTCCACGCCGTAAACGTTGAGTGCTAGGTGTTAGGGGTTTCGATGCCCTTAGTGCCGAAGTTAACACATTAAGCACTCCGCCTGGGGAGTACGGCCGCAAGGCTGAAACTCAAAGGAATTGACGGGGGCCCGCACAAGCAGTGGAGCATGTGGTTTAATTCGAAGCAACGCGAAGAACCTTACCAGGTCTTGACATCCTCTGACCACCCTAGAGATAGGGCTTTCCCCTTCGGGGGACAGAGTGACAGGTGGTGCATGGTTGTCGTCAGCTCGTGTCGTGAGATGTTGGGTTAAGTCCCGCAACGAGCGCAACCCTTGATCTTAGTTGCCAGCATTTAGTTGGGCACTCTAAGGTGACTGCCGGTGACAAACCGGAGGAAGGTGGGGATGACGTCAAATCATCATGCCCCTTATGACCTGGGCTACACACGTGCTACAATGGATGGTACAAAGGGCAGCGAGACCGCGAGGTTGAGCGAATCCCATAAAGCCATTCTCAGTTCGGATTGCAGGCTGCAACTCGCCTGCATGAAGCCGGAATTGCTAGTAATCGCGGATCAGCATGCCGCGGTGAATACGTTCCCGGGCCTTGTACACACCGCCCGTCACACCACGAGAGCTTGTAACACCCGAAGTCGGTGCGGTAACCTTTTGGAGCCAGCCGCCGAAGGTGGGACAGGTGATTGGGGTGAAGTCGTAACAAGGTATCCCTACCGGAAGGTGGGGATGGATCACCTCCTTTCTAAGGAGCATATAGCTCATTACTTTATCGACGTTTGCGCTTTTTGTTTAGTTTTGAGAGGTTATTTTTTTATCTCTCCATTAAATGTTATTTGCAAAGAGGATTAAGCTATTCGATGAAGAGCGACGATCATCTGCCGTTTTGCAAAGAGGGTCAAGGAGTTCAAGGAAGCAATTGACGAGCCACTGGAGCGTACAACAGTACGTGAGGATGGTGAGGAATGAAGCTGACACAGAAATCTGCAGGCCATCTGCCGCAAAATTGTCCTTTGAAAACTAGATAACAGTAGAAAGACTGATTGATCTTCACCGGTTGTTTGAAGCGAATCCTAACGGATTCGAACGAGTACAACCGAGTGTCTTAGAAGGTTAAAAGACGCCATATGCAAAATTGCAAAACTCAAATTGAGTAGGTTTTGCAAGGAGGATCGAGTTGTTCAAGGAAGCAAGGAATTGAGCGACTGAGCGTATGAAATAGATACGTGACAGGAGCGAGAGACACAGCTGACACAGAAGAACGACGATCATCCGCCGCAAAATGGTTAAGTTATGAAGGGCGCACGGCGAATGCCTTGGCACTAGGAGCCGAAGAAGGACGGGACGAACACCGATATGCTTCGGGGAGCTGTAAGTAAGCTTTGATCCGAAGATTTCCGAATGGGGGAACCCACCACCTGTAATGAGGTGGTATCCATACCTGAATCCATAGGGTATGAGAAGGCAGACCTGGGGAACTGAAACATCTTAGTACCCAGAGGAAGAGAAAGAAACATCGATTTCCTGAGTAGCGGCGAGCGAAACGGAAAGAGCCCAAACCAAGAGGCTTGCCTCTTGGGGTTGTAGGACACTCCATACGGAGTTACAAAGAAACGGAGTAGATGAAGCGACCTGGAAAGGTCCGCGGGACAAGGTAAAAGCCCTGTAGTCGAAACTTCGTTTCCTCCGGAGTGGATCCTGAGTACGGCGGGACACGAGAAACCCCGTCGGAATCCGGGAGGACCATCTCCCAAGGCTAAATACTCCCTAGTGACCGATAGTGAACCAGTACCGTGAGGGAAAGGTGAAAAGCACCCCGGGAGGGGAGTGAAAGAGATCTTGAAACCGTGTGCCTACAAGTAGTCGGAGCCCGTTAATGGGTGACGGCGTGCCTTTTGTAGAATGAACCGGCGAGTTACGATTACGTGCAAGGTTAAGTTGAAAAGACGGAGCCGCAGCGAAAGCGAGTCTGAACAGGGCGAATGAGTACGTGGTTGTAGACCCGAAACCGTGTGATCTACCCATGTCCAGGGTGAAGTCCAGGTAACACTGGATGGAGGCCCGAACCCACGCACGTTGAAAAGTGCGGGGATGAGGTGTGGGTAGGGGTGAAATGCCAATCGAACTCGGAGATAGCTGGTTCTCCCCGAAATAGCTTTAGGGCTAGCCTCGAGGGAAGAGTATTGGAGGTAGAGCACTGATTGGACTAGGGGTCCCCACAGGATTACCGAATTCAGTCAAACTCCGAATGCCAAATACTTATCCTCGGGAGTCAGACTGCGAGTGCTAAGATCCGTAGTCAAGAGGGAAACAGCCCAGACCATCAGCTAAGGTCCCCAAGTATACGTTAAGTGGAAAAGGATGTGGAGTTGCTTAGACAACCAGGATGTTGGCTTAGAAGCAGCCATCATTGAAAGAGTGCGTAATAGCTCACTGGTCGAGTGACTCTGCGCCGAAAATGTACCGGGGCTAAACGTATCACCGAAGCTATGGATTGTCCTTACGGACAGTGGTAGGGGAGCGTTCCAAGGGCGTTGAAGCTCAACCGAGAGGATGGGTGGAGCGCTTGGAAGTGAGAATGCCGGTATGAGTAGCGAAAAGAGGGGTGAGAATCCCCTCCGTCGAAAGCCTAAGGTTTCCTGAGGAAGGCTCGTCCGCTCAGGGTTAGTCGGGACCTAAGCCGAGGCCGAAAGGCGTAGGCGATGGAAAACAGGTTGAAATTCCTGTACCACCACGTCACCGTTTGAACAACGGGGGGACGCAGGAAGGTAGGGTAAGCACGGCACTGGATGTCCGTGTCCAAGCAGTGAGGCTGGTAAGTAGGCAAATCCGCTTACCGTAAGGCTGAGCTGTGATGGCGAGCGAAATTTTAGTAGCGAAGTTCCTGATCCTACACTGCCTAGAAAAGCCTCTAGTGAGGTGACTGGTGCCCGTACCGCAAACCGACACAGGTAGGCGGGAAGAGAATTCTAAGACGCGCGGGAGAACTCTCGTTAAGGAACTCGGCAAAATGACCCCGTAACTTCGGGAGAAGGGGTGCTCTATTAGGGTGTATGCCCGAGAGAGCCGCAGTGAATAGGCCCAAACGACTGTTTATCAAAAACACAGGTCTCTGCCAAGCCGCAAGGCGACGTATAGGGGCTGACACCTGCCCGGTGCTGGAAGGTTAAGAGGAGGGGTTATCCCTTACGGGAGAAGCTCTGAATTGAAGCCCCAGTAAACGGCGGCCGTAACTATAACGGTCCTAAGGTAGCGAAATTCCTTGTCGGGTAAGTTCCGACCCGCACGAAAGGTGCAACGATTTGGGCACTGTCTCAACGAGAGACCCGGTGAAATTATATTACCTGTGAAGATGCAGGTTACCCGCGACAGGACGGAAAGACCCCATGGAGCTTTACTGTAGCTTGATATTGGATTTTGGTACAGCTTGTACAGGATAGGTAGGAGCCTTGGAAACCGGAGCGCCAGCTTCGGTGGAGGCATCGGTGGGATACTACCCTGGCTGTACTGGAATTCTAACCTCGAACCGTGATCCGGTTCAGGGACAGTGTCAGGTGGGCAGTTTGACTGGGGCGGTCGCCTCCTAAAGAGTAACGGAGGCGCCCAAAGGTTCCCTCAGAATGGTTGGAAATCATTCGCAGAGTGCAAAGGCATAAGGGAGCTTGACTGCGAGACATACAGGTCGAGCAGGGACGAAAGTCGGGCTTAGTGATCCGGCGGCACCGTATGGAAGGGCCGTCGCTCAACGGATAAAAGCTACCCTGGGGATAACAGGCTAATCTCCCCCAAGAGTCCACATCGACGGGGAGGTTTGGCACCTCGATGTCGGCTCATCGCATCCTGGGGCTGAAGTAGGTCCCAAGGGTTGGGCTGTTCGCCCATTAAAGCGGTACGCGAGCTGGGTTCAGAACGTCGTGAGACAGTTCGGTCCCTATCCGTCGCGGGCGTAGGAAATTTGAGAGGAGCTGTCCTTAGTACGAGAGGACCGGGATGGACACACCGCTGGTGTACCAGTTGTTCCGCCAGGAGCATCGCTGGGTAGCTACGTGTGGACGGGATAAGTGCTGAAAGCATCTAAGCATGAAGCCCCCCTCAAGATGAGATTTCCCATCACGTCAAGTGAGTAAGATCCCTCAGAGAAGATGAGGTTGATAGGTCTCATGTGGAAGCATGGCAACATGTGGAGCTGAGAGATACTAATCGATCGAGGGCTTAACCAATGTTTTATCAAACCTTCTAATACCGAAGGTCATCAGTCAAATGTTATCTAGTTTTGAGAGGATAAAGAAAAGTTGAATTGCCTTGTATGAGTAGGCAATGAAACAAGAGAACTTCTCAACATTTAAATAGTCCAGTGACGATAGCGGAGAGGTCACACCCGTTCCCATGCCGAACACGGAAGTTAAGCTCTCCAGCGCCGATGGTAGTTGGGGGCTCTCCCCCTGTGAGAGTAGGACGCTGCTGGGCTATCAAAGGCACCTTCAAAAGAAGGTGTCTTTTTTTATGAAATGAGATGTTATTGAGGGGAAAATGGTTTGTGTATCATTAATTTAGAATCATTCTAGTTAGCGGATAAAATGAAATTTTTACCGGATAAACTGAAAAATTCGCGGATAAACCATCAGATAAACCCGGATTTTCGCGGATAAACGATACATACGTCCACAACGACACAAAAAGTGACTGTCCTGAAGCGATATAATCGCAGTTAGGACAGTCGATGGTTTATTCTCTTTCATCAGGATAAATATAATACTTCGTACCAAACGTTTTCGGCATGTCAGCATTGACAGCACGCTTAAAGGAAACTGCGAGCATGATCATAATAAAAATGAGCGGGAACCCTCCGACAATGCTTGCTGTCTGTAGCGTTTCCAGTCCTCCTAAGTACATTAAAATAATCGAGGGAGTGGCTAAAATAATTGCCCAAAACATACGATTCCATCGAATTGGTTCATCGTCAATTTCTTTTTGCGTGACAGAGGCTAAAATGTATGAACCAGAGTCAAAGGTTGTAGCGAGGAACACAAGGGCAAGGACGACAAAGATTGTGACGAATATAGGACTCAATGGTAATTGGGCAATCGTTTCTATAATCGCTGCTTCTGTACTTACATTGTTCATCGTCTCGATTACTGAATACTGCCCGCTAAGTTCTAGATATAAACCAAAATTACCGAGGATCCCGAAAAATAATAAACAGCCGACTGTACCATAAACAAGCGTTCCGACAACCATTTCACGAATTGTTCGACCTTTTGAAATACGAGCAACGAACAAACCGACAAATGGTGCATAAACGAGCCACCAAGCCCAATAGAAGATCGTCCAATCTTCTGGAAAGCCTGTCCGTTCAAAAGGCCCTAAATCTTTAAAAGGTTCAGCCCACATGCTCATCCGAAAGAAATTGTCTGCTAATAGACCGACACTGTTGATCATTGACTGACTGAGAAAAACAGTTGGACCGACAATGAACACAAAGCCTAACAAGATGAATGACAGCCAGAGGTTTAGGTTACTGAGCATTCTAATGCCTTTTCGAAGTCCTGTGTATGAACTAATCGCAAAGATCGTTGTAGCGATAATGAGAACAATTGTATATAAGACAATATCTGGCTCAATGCCAGTAAAGTGACTAACACCAGCACCAATTAATGGAGTGGCTAATGCCATTGTTGTACCAGCTCCACCTAATAGACCAAACATAAATAAAACATCAACAATTGTCCCGACAGGACCGTCTGCATATTTTTTTAATACAGGTCTGCAAGCCTCACTTACTTTTAACACTGGACGTTTACGGACGTAAAAGAAATATGAAATCGGTAAAGCAGGTAAGCAGTAAATTGCCCATGCTATCGGTCCCCAATGAAAAATACCATATGTAACAGCCCATTCAATGGCTTCTCTTGTTCCTGGCTCGACTCCAAATGGCGGAGATTGATAATAAAAAGCCCACTCAATTGTCCCCCAATAGAGAACACTAGAACCGATCCCTGCAGCAAAGAGCATTGCTGCCCAAGTTAACGTATTAAACTCTGGCTGAACTCCTTTAGTTCCTAAAACAATACGTCCATACTGGCTAAAAGCGATGTATATTAAGAAAATGAAAAGCACTATTCCGATTAGTAAGTAAAGGACACCAAAGTTATGGGTTACGAAACTGTTCGCTGCTGTAATTGCCATGTCCCCAAATTCTGGTACAGTGATTAACGGTACTGCGACGATCAATAATATAGCTATAGCACCAATAAAAGTAGGCCAATCAATCAAACTTTTGTTATTCATAGCAGTCTCCTTTGTGTTAATCGAAATTACTTTGTGTAAGCTTTCGTAGTATGTATCAATCATTGCCAGTCTATTCTTGAGTAAGTCAAAATTAGAATGAAACAATTTTTTTAATTGAAAAGGTTGCATTTACTTTTTTATCGAGACAGGAACAAGGACGAAAAGTGTTGCATATAGTGAATCATCTATTTTCATAGATAAAAAGGATAGAGTTGTTCGTTCTCGGCCATACTATAAATGGAGGTGGAGAAACGATGAAAAGTATATTGAAAGAAGAAAAGAAAGATTGTTTCCAAGAATGCTTGATTTGTAAAGAGAAAAAAGAGGCAGGCATTCATTTAGTAAACTTCTTTATTTGTAAACATTGTGAAAGAGATGTTGTTGAAAGTGATGTTGAGGATGAAAGCTATGATTATTATGTCGAACAGCTCAGTCAGGTCCGAGATCAGCTGATTCCTTATCAAAGCAGTAGAGTGCATTAATGATTCGTTATCTGATAAAATGCCTGGTTTTCCATTTCACGAGAATCAGGCATGTTTTGTAGAAAAGAAAAAACACCGAAAAAAATCAGCCCAACTCTAATGGAGTAGGACTGATTTTTATTAAGGAGACTTCCATGATAATTTATTTCAAGAAAGCCTCGTAATAACGGACGATTGTTGCCGCATACTCACCACGCGTTACTTTGTGATCAGGTGAGAATGTTGCTGTGATTTCTGGTTCTAATGCGAAGTCATCTTGTTCTACATCGAAGTTGACATTCATTATGTTGAGATTGATGGCTAACTGAACATAGCCGCGAAGGTGTTCAGGTACATCATCTTGGTCTTCTAACACGATGTGCTCATCTTTGTATTGAACGGTAATATCACCATCAAAATCTTTTGCTTCCTCTTGTAAGCCTAGCGCTTGTACAAGAGAATAGGAGAGTTCTGCACGAGCTACATTACCACGTGGGTCAAATTGACCGTCATTGATTATCATGACACCATCGTCATATTGTTTCGCATCTTTTATTGCAGCTCCTTGTGAAGCGACAGCTGATGCATAGGCATCTAATTCACTATCAACACCTAATTGACCTGAAAGGTCGAGATTTTGTCGAATCCCTGTTCCCATCACGAGATAACGTGCTAAGTCTTCCCGCTTTATGTTTTGGTTTGGCATGAATCGGTTATCGTTGAAACCGTCGACTAAACGATTAGAAACAGCTAATTTAATCGCATCTTCCGCAGAATGCCCTTCAACATCGTTCAATCCAGTAAAGTCAGAAACGGTTGTTAGTCTGATAGTGCCTTCAACTTCTTCTGGTAAAGCAAGTCCAAGTGGGTTCACTTCATGTCCACGTAAACCGATGACTTTTAATTCCCACTCACCCTCTATTGGGTTACTCACTTGAACGACGCGATCAAAGTAAAGAGTGAATAAGAGTGAAACTCCTGATGAGTACTCTTCACCATTTGGATCAACAAGGACTAAGTTCACTGGGTTTCCAGTTAACTCATAGAGACCTTTCCCATCTATGCGTGCAGACAATCCAGCAACACCCTCTTCTACTTCAAAGAGGTAAGAATTTGACGTTGCACCGAGAGGGTCGTAATCAATTGTAAAGCTATTATGTTCTGTTGTTGTTTCAACATGACTGTTGAAGTCTTGATTGATATTTAATACTGAACCATAATCTTTATCGAAAAGAACGGAGTCAAGAGCAGCATATGCATTCACATAACCTGCACCAACTTCCCATGATTCATATCCTGGCATGTTTGTTGCTGTATTTTGCAGGATGGCTTTTACTTCATCGGGAGATAATGTTGGATCAGCTTCAAGTAATAAAGCAACAATTCCTGCTACGTGAGGAGTAGCCATTGACGTCCCGCTCATGACCGTGTAATACGGCAGATAAGCTGTTTCAATCATTTCAGCGTCTTTTTCCACACTTAACACTGCTAGAGGGGAGGTCGTTTTCGTTGAGATAATATCCACACCTGGAGCAACAACCGTTGGCTCATCTCTCCATGTGAATTCTTGACCATCAATGATGAATGTACCACCGCCATCTTTTGTTCCACGAGAAGAGAAATCTGCTAATGTCCCATCTTTGACACCAGCACCGACACTGATGACCCATGGTGCTTTTGCATATGGATTGTGTGTGTTCTCGCCAGGTCCAGAATTACCAGCAGCAAATAAGACGGTAATGCCACGGTCGTATGCTTTCTTACTTGCAACATTTATTGGATGGTAAGGATCAAAGTCTCCTGAACTTCCCCAAGAGTTAGTAATCACACGAATGTCATAACGAGTTTGGTTGGTTACGGCGTAGTCGAATCCGCCAATTCCATCAAGAATAAATAAAGCGGCTCCCGAACCGTAACCAATGAGGTCAGCACCTGGTGCAACACCTTCATATTTTCCGCCAGAATGAGCGCCTGTTCCACCTACAGTACCGGCTACGTGCGTTCCGTGCCCAGAGTTTGTGTCTGTATTTTTAACGTCTTCTACATAAGTGACAGGAAGTAATTCAGGATCTAAAGCGTTTAAATTCAATGAAGCCATAACATTTTGTACGAGGTTTTGACCAAATTCGTGGTCTTTATGTAGCCCATCGACACCACTATCATGGACGACAACTCCAACACTGTCACCAGTAAATGGGAAACCGTCATTTACATTTTGGAATTCTTGTGAGCGGCGAGCACGCTCAACACCTGTTAGATCTGTTGATTTGGCATTGAAATACTCAAGCTCTTCATTCAAATAAATTGAAAGAATATCGTCTTGTTCTTTTAACGTTTCAATTTGACTCTTAGTTGCTAATACGCCAGCGATTGGAAGAGTCTCCATAGTGACACCTGTTGAAATTCCTAATGAATCAAGGAAGTTCAATTGATCGTCTGATACAGGTTTATCTTGATCATACGTAATAATCACTTCATAAATTTCTAAGTTATTCTTTAATGCTTCTTCTAGTGACTCTCCAATTTTGACGTCTTGATTTGCGTGAATGCTGGAGTCACCGTTATAGAAAAAAAGGGCAATCACGAGTGATGCGACGATCGCACCAAACGATAAAATGTATCGTTTCAAATGATTTCATCCTTTCATAATTGATGATTATTTGTCGTTCATTGCTTCTTCCACAGCGTCATATGCATTGATAAATCCCCCGCCAACTTCCCAATCTTCATAACCTTCCATTTCAGTAGCGGTCGTTTCAATGATTTCCTTCACTTCTAAAGGGTTTAATGAAGGGTTAGCTTCGAAAATTAGGGCTGCTACACCTGCAACATGCGGTGCTGCCATAGACGTTCCACTCATTGTTGCATAATAAGGCAAATAGCCGGGCTCAATGTGTTCAATATCGTTTGCCGCTGATAAGGCGGAAAGTGTCCCAATAACGCGTGTTGAAATGATTAAACGTCCTGGTGATGTCACGGTTGGACGGTCAACCCACTCCCATTCTTCCCCATCAACAACAGCGGTGCCGCCGCCATTTTCCACACCACGAGATGAGAAGTTTGTCAGTGTTTGATCACGTTCTGCTGCTGCAACAGTCACGACCCAAGGAGCTTTCTTGTAGTTACCAGAAATTGTTCCTTCTTCTGGACCAGAGTTACCGGCAGAAAAGACTGTTAAAATGCCCCGATCATACAATTTTTTCGTTGCGATGTTAATTGGATCCTCTGGGTTGAACGGATTACCAGCATCTCCTGTTGAACCCCAGGAGTTTGTAATAACGCGGATATTGTATCGCTGTTGATTTACAAGCGCATATTCAAAACCGCCTAAAATATCTAACATCGCAATCGCTGCACCTGAACCGTAACCAACGATATTCGCTCCCGGAGCAACACCTTCGTATTTACCGCCAGATTTAGCACCTGTTCCACCTACGGTTCCTGACACATGTGTGCCGTGACCAGAGCTAGTATCTGTGTTCGGTACATCTTCAAGGTGAAAAATTGGTAAGATCCCACTAATTGAGTTTAAATTTAATTGTCCCGCCACATTTTGAACGAGATTGTTGCCTAATTTATGGTCATCATGAGTTCCATCAACGCCACTGTCGTTTACTACAACCCCAACACCATTACCAGTGATTGGGAATCCGTCATTTTCCTTTTGGAAATCTGAACTCGTTCTAACAGCATTTACACCAGTTTGTTCCGTTGCACTGTAATTATCGTACTCAAGCTCCTGGTTATAAAAGATCCCTCTAATCTTTTCATGTTCAATCACGTTGAAGAGAAGTTCTTCCGTTACAATCGCACCTGCTAAAGGTAATTCTTCGAACACAACAGCTGTTTCTAACCCGAGTTTCTTAAGAAGTGAGATTCGGTCATCTTGTGTTGATTCGTGGAAAGTAATAACAACTTCGGCAGTATTAAAGCCACTGCTTATTAAATCATTTAGCTCACTGTCAATTTTATCGAGGTTAGCATCGAGAGCTTGTGAAGACCCATTATGTAACATCGTAATCAATAAGATTAAAGCTAAGCTTAGGGTGAAAATGAGAAATTTTTTCACGACGATCCCTCCTTTCAAGAAGAGTATATGTTTTCTGAAAATTATTAACAATTGTGCGTTTGGGTATAAAAAGTGACCCATAAGTAGTGTTTGTATCATACGAAAGTATTAGAGAGGTCAGGGAATCAAAGGGGGGAAAAAAAAAACACCCAAACCTTTTTAAGTAAGGGTGTACGAATAATGCCCGACTAAGTGAATTATTTCGGTGGAATCGTAATGAGTTTATTTTGAACTGCATGAATAATCGCTTGAGAACGGCTTTTTACATTGAGCTTACGGAAGATTTTACTTACATGAATCTTAACGGTTGTTTCAGATATATAAAGTCGCTTCGCAATTTCCTTGTTTGATAAGCCTTCTACTAGAATTTGTAGTACTTCTTTTTCGCGATCGGTTAATTCTGCTTTCGTCGAAGCCGTATGTTTGTTTTGATGGTAATCGATCAATTTCTTTGTCATGATGGAATGAATGTAAGATTCACCTTTATGAATAACGAATACAGCTTCAATCACTTGTGAAGTTGGCGAATCTTTTAACACGTAACCTTCTGCTCCTAGTTCAATCGCTCGGTAAAAATAGTTTTCCTGACTAAACATCGTTAAGATCAACACTTTCATCGATGGGTCCATTTCTTTAATTTCTGCAAGTAAGTCCAACCCATTTTTCTCAGGCATATTGATGTCTAAAATGACGACATCAGGGTTGCTCGATTTCAAATTATCTAAAATTCGATCATGAGCATTGGATTCTCCGACAACTTTAATGGTAGCTTCTGCTTGTAAAACATTTTTAAGACCGTCCCGCAAAACGGCGTGATCATCAATCAAAAAGGTTTTAATCATGTTTCGATGCCTCCATTTCAATCCGAGGGACAGTTAATGTGATTTCTGTACCTTTGCCCTCCGCACTTTCAATATCTAATGTGCCGTTAATTTTTTCTGCGGCTTCATTCATATGGCTGATGCCGAAATGGGAATCCTGTTCGGCTTTTATCATAGCTTGAAGGAGCGAAAAGCCTTGTCCATCATCTTTTACACATAATACCGTTTCATCTTGTTTATATGCTAGTCGGACGTGTGTTTGTTCACTTCCGCTATGTTTAATACTGTTTTGAACACTCTCTTGGAACGTATTGTAAATGACTTGTTCCACTAACGAACTTAAATCATATGGTTTTCCTTCAATTTTGAAAGAGACGTAATGTTGTGATTGGCGCATAAAAGTTTCAATACGTTTATTCATAGCAGGAATCAGTCCGACCGTTTCTTCTTTAGGTGGACTGAGCGTGTAAATGGAATTTCGAACTTCAAACAAACTATGACGCATGTTTTCAATGCTCGAGTCTAGTAACGGTTTTATACGTTGGTCGTTCGTTTTTCTCCCCATCGTTTCTAATTGCATGACCGCTGCTGCTAAATTCTGAGCAATCCCGTCATGAATGTTTCTAGCAATTCGGTTCCGCTCTTCTAACAATCGGTGTTCTTCTTGTTCTTGAATAAGCTTTCGAGTGACGAGGACAGCGGCCAATTGATTCGACACGGTCGCAAGAATATTAATTTCTGTTTCCATGAAACTATTTGTTCGTGCTTTGGCGACAATGATTAATCCAATAGTGTTTTGGTTCATTTTAATCGGTGTGTAAATGAATGACTCCATATCTTCACTAAATAGTCTTTGTAGAGGCCCCCCGTTCTGGTCTTTACGACTTTTATAAAAGATCTGTTCTTCCCAATTGACCTTATTAATTTCTTTCTCTTCTAAACCCAAATCTTGAATTGGATGATCATGGTGTGCAACTCTCCATTCTTCATCCTCTTTAAAAATAAGAAGGGACTGATCAAATACCATATGTTCTTTAAATTTAATCATGAAAGCGGAAAGTCCTTCTTCTTTTAGAATGAACTTATTCAAATCTCTCGTTAAATGGAAGAGTCGCTTTAACCGGTTTCGACCGGATTTGATCCGCATGAAACTTGAGCCGATAATCGATAAACCAACAAGGGGTGAGAAAAAGAAAAAGTAAGAGAAAATATCGATATGACCTCGGTCTTCGGCGGATATGACGTACAGCAAGATCCCGTAAATTAATGAAAACAAGGCACTATTTAATTCTGTCTTGAGTTTTGTTTTCCATGCAGTGAATGTGTATGCTTGTGGCCTTAACAGAAGGACCACATCAAAAATAGCGTTATTGATAAGGACATGAATAATTAAAAATGTCGTAAAGATCACAATGCCTTCTAAAACTGGAGTGGTGAGTGAACTAAGTATGTAAGTCGATAAAAAGGTGGCGACTAAATATCCAGCATAAAAACTAAGTATCAATTGCGCGGGGTTAAATAATACCGTCCGAAATGGGCGTTTTTGTAAAGCGTGGACAACCAAAATGACGACACCATAAGTCACAATGGCATATTCGATGCCATAAACGAGATAGAGGACGTAGACGATTGGGAAATTGATGGTCGTAAAGCCGTTCCATACAGGGATCGGAAAGTATTCAGTAATTCCAATCAATAAAGCGAATAACAGTAAAATGACAAATGCTGTTTCAAGCTGAGGCAGCTGGAATAATTGAATCATGTATAAAAGACCACCTAAAATCGTGGTCGTATACATAAAACTTTTCGCAAACAGCTCTTTTTGTGCATATGCAGGTGTGAGTGGTGTCATTGTATTCCTCCGCCTGAACTCATTATTAAAGGATGTTCAAAAAGTCTGGGAATAATAGCTTTCGTATCTCTGCGTTGACTCGTTTATCGTTACTCACGTATGAACACCATACGTTCCGCCACTCAAAACTTCGCAGCCTTGAAAAACACTGTCTCTTC
This sequence comes from Evansella halocellulosilytica, assembly GCF_002335745.1. GTDB lineage: Bacteria > Bacillota > Bacilli > Bacillales > Salisediminibacteriaceae > Bacillus_CA > Bacillus_CA halocellulosilytica. The sequence continues at coordinate 658,264 of NZ_NIST01000001.1, forward strand.
TTCTTCAAGCTGAGCTTTGTCGTGTATCCGACAACCGGATAAAACGTAACGTCCTGTTCGTCGAGACAACTCGATAGGTCAGGTCTTCAGCTAAACTCCCCGCGTCCTGCGGGAACGCCGAAGTTACCATATCCGTGTAGAAGTTCTTTATGTGACGCTTGTGGCTCTTTTTGTCCCACTTTTGAACACAAACTATTACTAATTTGATATTGATTGATAGACGTGTACCTAAGGTCTTTGTCATCGTTTTTTATGGTCATCAATCAACATGTTTTCTTTAAATTCTATCACATACAAGTGATATCGAATATAGCTCATAATGATGCTTAATTAAACAAGTGGCACTGTTCGCTAATATGCCATAGGGGACATAATTTGGTCATTTCTTGTTTGATGCCTATATAATGTTACTGATATTTTGTATAATGGTGAAAGTATGATTTTGTGAAGGTTGGAATGTTAATGGACCAATTCAAAACACCATTATATGACCAATTAATGACACATGTAGATAAAGCCCCTTTATCCTATCATGTACCAGGCCATAAAAATGGTAAAGTCTTTCATAAGAAAGGACAAAATGTATATGAGGCGATTTTACAGCTCGATGTGACGGAAATCTCCGGAATGGATGATTTACACAATCCAAGTGGAGTCATTAAAGAAGCACAACAGTTAGCAGCCGATCTGTATGAAGTCGATCACAGTTTTTTCTTAGTTGGCGGTTCAACGGTTGGAAACCTCGCAATGATCCTTAGTGTCGTTCAGCGAGGAGACACCGTTTTAGTTCAGAGGAACAGTCATCAGTCGATTTTTCATGGGATTGAGCTGAGTGGAGCGAAACCCGTTTTTCTCGAACCCGAAATAGATTCTATGACCGGACTGCCCTTAGGTGTTTCAGTAGAGGTCGTGGAAGAGGCAATTCAAAGGTATCCAGAGGCAAGTGCTCTTATCCTAACGAACCCTACTTATGAAGGATACGGTCAATCATTAAAAAAGCATGTCGCGGCTGCCCATAAAGTAAATATTCCTGTCCTTGTCGATGAAGCGCATGGAGCTCATTTCGTGTTTAATAGTGAAAGCTGGCCAGAATCGGCCATTAAAGCAGGGGCAGATATCATTGTCCATTCTGCTCATAAAATGCTTCCGTCGATGACGATGACGTCTTTTTTACATATTCAAAATGAACGTGTTGAAGTCGAATCAGTCAGTCATTATTTAAAAGTACTGCAATCAAGCAGTCCGTCTTATCCATTATTAGCTTCATTAGATTTGGCAAGAGCGTATTTATATCAGCAAAAAATAGACAGTTCTCATGAAGAAGTGAAGAAGGAAGCAATAACATTTAAACAACATTTTCAAGGAGACTTACAATGGAAGTCAGCACCTGAAGAAGTCGGTGCTTTCGTACAAGACCCTTTGAAAGTATTGTTATTCAGTCCATTTGGAGCAAATGGGTATGAACTGAGGCGTCAATTGGAAACATTACAAATATTTGCCGAGTTTTCAACACGAGACAACGTTTTGTTCACATTACCGTTATCAACAAAGATAAAAAACTATCCAGTAACTGAAATGGTTGAGCTTTTTCAAAAGAAAAATGAAACGAAAACAAACCCATACCGGCCGATTATAAAAAAATCAAAGCTTATTTCTGAAGCGACATGTTTGCCTGAAGAAATAAGAAAGATAGATACATTTCTAGTTCCATATGAAAAGGCAGTCGGATATATAGCTGCTGAGACAATTACTCCTTATCCACCAGGGGTTCCGCTTATATTTAAGGGCGAAATGATTTGTGAAGAGCAGTGTAGTCAGTTAAAGCGATATGATCAAGCCCATAGTTATTTTCAAACTGGAGATAAATGGAGAAAGCAAGGAATTTTAGTCGTTAATTTACATAGATAGGAGAAATGAGCAGTGAATGGTTTATTTATTACATTTGAAGGTGGCGAAGGAGCAGGTAAAACAACTGTTCTAAAGTCCATAATGGAAACATTACAAAAGCAAGGGAAAAAGGTAATGGCAACAAGGGAGCCAGGGGGAAGTGCGATTGCAGAAAAGATTCGACATATTATATTGGATCCTGAACATAACGAAATGGACGCTCGAACGGAAGCACTTCTTTATGCAGCTGCGAGAAGACAGCACCTTGTCGAAACCGTACTTCCGAAACTAGAAGAAGGCTATATCGTTCTTTGCGACCGTTTTATTGACAGTAGTATCGTTTATCAAGGTGTTGCAAGAGGAATCGGGGTTGAGGAAGTCCGTCAAATGAATCTTTTTGCGACTGACGGGTTAATGCCTCATCTCACTTGCTATGTCGATATCGAACCTACGATAGGATTAAAACGTATAGAAGGACATAAAGGCCGTGAATATAATCGGCTAGATCAAGAAGAGATTGATTTTCATTTCATGGTAAGAAGAGCTTATCAGAAGCTGGCAAGCGAAGAACCTACCCGGATAAAGACAATTGATGGAGGAGAATCGTTAGAATCGGTTGTTCAACATACGTATCATGTCATTGAGCAATTTTTAAACAAAGGTGATTGTTAATCTTCGTGTTAAAAGTTCATTCATAATCTAAGTCGAAAATGTTACGCAACGTTTGTTTCTTGTTATAATACAATATATAATAAAATCACTTTCACTGATGAGAGGTTGGGAAAAAGAATGGCATTCCATTGACTGCTCTTTTGCTCACTCTTTATAGAAAAGAAAGTAAGGAGGAGAAACGAATGAAGTTAATAATGGCTGTTGTGCAAGATAAAGATAGTAACCGTCTTTCAGATGCGCTGATAGAAAATGATTATAGAGCAACTAAACTTGCAAGTACAGGCGGTTTCTTAAAAGCGGGTAACACTACCTTTATGATAGGTACCGAAGATCAACATGTCGATCAAGTCCTCCAGATTATAAAAGATAATTGTCAATCAAGAGAACAGCTTGTTGCGCCGATTTCGCCGATGGGTGGGAATGCGGATTCGTATGTTCCATATCCAGTGGAAGTGCAAGTCGGTGGAGCAACAGTTTTTGTTTTACCTGTTGAACAGTTTGAAAAATTTTAACGTTTGTTCAAAATTCGATGCTTTTTGAACTTGATTTAAATAGTAGAAGGTGGATTAGCCATGTCTTGGGAAAGGTTAGAAGGAACACAGCCCACCGTTGTTAAGATGCTTACGAACAGTCTTAAAAAAAATAGACTAGCTCATGCCTACCTTTTTGAAGGTAGTCGAGGGACAGGGAAAAAAGAGGTTGCTATTGAGTTAGCAAAATCTTTTTTCTGTATAGACAAGGACGGAGTAGAACCTTGTCATACTTGTACTGAGTGCAAGCGAATTGATTCAGGAAACCATCCAGATGTTCATTATATTCGTCCTGACGGCCAGTCGATAAAAGTTGACCAGATTCGTCAGTTAAAAAAAGAGTTTAGCTATCGGGGAATGGAATCTTTGAAAAAAGTGTATCTTGTAGAAGATGCAGAAAAAATGACGAACGGTGCAGCAAATAGTATTTTGAAATTTCTTGAAGAACCTGGTGGTGAGTCATTAGCTGTCCTTATGACAACACAATACCACCGGGTCATAAAGACGATCGTTTCCAGGTCACAAATACTCACATTTGCACCCCTTTCACCTGAACGATTAATTCATAAATTAGTAGATGATGGAATTTCTGAGGCACAAGCACGTGCAGTAGCCCAAATAACCGCTGATTTGGAAGAAGCACGGCAGTTTTGCCAGGATAATTGGATTGCAAATGGAAGAAACAAAGTGATACAATTAATTGATGAGATTTATTTGCGCCCAAAGTACGCATTCATTACTTTACAAGATGGATGGATACCATTTTTTCAAGATAAAAAAGAAATGCAAATTGGCTTAGACTTAATGATGATTTGGTATAGAGATATTTTGCGTATACAAGTCGATCAAAAGGATCAGGTTGTTTATATAGATCAATTAGACAAATTGGAAGACCATGCTTTAAAGCAAAGTCAGAGGAAGCTGGGAGCAAACCTCCAAGCGGTAATGAATGCGAAACGTAGGTTGGATGCAAATACCGCTCCCCAGCTATTAATGGAGCAATTGCTCCTTCGTTTACAGGAGGGATAACGTGCATCGAGTAGTAGGTGTCCGGTTTAAAAAAGCTGGGAAGATTTATTATTTCTCACCCGGTGAAATAGATATACAAGTTGATGATTACGTCATCGTTGAAACGGCTCGTGGAATCGAGTTCGGTAAAGTCGTAATAGGTATAAAAGAAGTCGATGAAAACGATGTCGTACTTCCATTAAAAAGTGTTCTTCGTCTTGCAACTGAAAAGGACAAGCTTATCGTGGAAGAGAATCGTGAAGAATCACAGAAAGCGTTTGAAGTCTGCTTAAGCAAAATTACTGAGCACGATTTAGACATGAAGCTTGTCGATGTTGAGTATACATTTGACCGAAATAAAGTACTCTTTTATTTTACAGCAGACGGTCGAATTGATTTCCGTGAACTCGTTAAAGATTTGGCATCCATTTTTCGGACACGCATTGAATTGCGCCAAATCGGGGTTCGCGATGAAGCGAAGATGCTCGGTGGGATAGGGCCATGTGGAAGAATGCTTTGCTGTTCGACATTTTTAGGGGATTTTGAGCCAGTCTCTATTAAGATGGCTAAAGATCAAAACTTGTCACTTAATCCTACAAAAATTTCCGGTCTGTGCGGTCGACTCATGTGCTGTTTGAAATATGAAAACGACATGTATGAGTCGGCTAAGAAAGAACTGCCAGATTTAAATGAGGAAATGAAAACGAGTTATGGCAAAGGGAAAGTCGTTGGTTTGAACATGCTGGAGCGTCTCGTCCAAATCGAGATTTACGAATCAAAGCGAGTCATCGAATATACGTTAGATGAGCTCATGAATGAAGGAGCCATCACCACGGAAACCACGAAATAATGAGGTGTGGGAATCGTGAATAAAAAAGAAATCTTTACACGTGTCAGTCAAATGGAAGAACGAATTGGTGGTCTTCATCATGAGTTAGGAGAGCTAAAAGAACAGTTAGCTTTTCTGCTCGAAGAGAACAACCATTTACAGATGGAAAATGAAAATTTGCGGACGCGAATGAACAAGGAAGCTGTAAAAGTAAAAGAAACAGTAGAAAAAGATACATCTCACCACGAAGAAGCGAATGAAAAAGCAAATCGTGTACAAGGTGATTATGGTGAAGGCTATGATAATTTAGCTCGCCTTTATCAAGAAGGTTTTCACATTTGTAATTATCATTATGGCAGTATTCGTCAAGAAGGTGACTGTTTATTTTGCTTATCCTTTTTAAATAAAGGTACAGCAGCTACTAGTAGTAAGGCTAAATAATAATTAATGGTTAGATAAACGTTAAAGCTGGTTCCTAAGATTGACTCTTGTTAAATCTGTAAATCGATTAAAGATTTGCTATGATGTGATAAGAGGAGTCGATGTGAACCAGCTTTTTTCTTGTATTGTGCAAGAGGCAAAGAGCATTAAAAAAGCCTGCCAAAAAAGGAGGGTAATCGAAGCACAGCCGCCCACTTTTAGGAACGAGGTAAACGATCATAAAGAAAAGGATACGAATAATGAGTCCGAATAATAAAGAACGAATCGATTATATGCCAGGTAAACAACGATATATTTATCAAAGAAGCGATGTCTTCTCGTTTTCAATGGATGCCGTCTTACTAGCCAAATTTACGAGCCTTCCTCGTAACGGGAAAGTGATCGATTTATGTGCCGGCAACGGAGCAGTACCACTAATTATGTCTTTACGTACCGATGCATCGATTCTTGCTGTCGAAATTCAAGAACTGCTATGTCATTTAGCCCAAAAAAGTATTCAGTTAAACGGTTTAGATCAGCAAATTCGAATGATTAACAAAGATATAACCAATTTATCGACTGAAGTGATGTGGGGAAAATATGATACAGTAACGTGCAATCCGCCGTATTTTCCTGTTACACACGATAAAGGGAAAAATGAAAATGAACGTGTCTCACTTGCCCGGCATGAAGTAGCTTGTACGCTTGAAGATGTTATCCAAATCGCATCGAGGCTCGTAAAGTCATATGGGAAAGTCGCATTGGTCCACCGTCCCGAACGAGTCGTTGACATCTTTTCTCTCATGCGAAAGTATAAAGTAGAACCTAAAAGGCTTCAGTATGTGCACCCGAAAGCAGGGAAAGAGGCTAATATGGTACTCGTCGAAGGTGTACGTGACAGGAAGCAAGGATTAAAAACACATTCACCGTTATTTGTATATGAAGAAGGGCAACAATATACAAAGGAGTTTAAAAAGCACTATGAAGGATGATAAACATTTTGTGTACATTTTAAAATGTAAAGATGACACGTTTTATACAGGTTACACAACCGATGTACAAAGGCGGCTAAAACTACATGAACAAGGAAAAGGCGCAAAATATACGAGAGGAAGGTCCCCGCTTCTCGTTGTACATGAAGAATGTTTTCCTACAAAAAGTGAAGCGTTACAGCGGGAACATGAAATCAAGCAATTATCTCGTGGTGAAAAGCGAGCATTAATAGAAGAAAAAAAGGTGGAAACGAATGAACGTTCAAAAAAGTTATAGAGAAAGAGAAAAAGGTCAACTGTACTTAGTGCCGACGCCAATTGGAAATCTGCAAGATATGACATTTCGCGCTGTAGATATGTTAAAGGAAGCAGATCTGATCGCCGCAGAAGACACGAGACATACGAGAAAATTATGTCATGCTTTTGACATTGATACACCGCTAATTAGTTACCATGAGCATAATAAACATGAGCGGGAAGATGAATTAGTAGAAAGAATGAATGGTGGCCAAATTGTAGCTTTAGTAAGTGATGCTGGGATGCCGGCTATATCAGATCCTGGTGCAGACTTAGCTGCACGGTGTATCGAGGAAGGCTTATCCGTCATTCCGTTACCAGGTGCAAACGCTGTTCTTCCTGCATTAGTTACATCAGGGTTATCAACAGAGGCATTCACTTTTCTTGGCTTTTTGAATAGGAAGAAGAAAGAAAAAGAGCAAGCTTTAAATGAGTGGAAGCTGGTTAAAAGTTCGTTAATTATTTATGAGGCTCCGCACAGAATAAAAGAGACCGTACAATCAATCATAAAAGTACTAGGAAATCGGCAAATTGCCCTTTGCCGTGAGTTGACAAAGCAGTATGAAACGATTATAAGAGGGAAAGCAGAAGAGGTTTTAACTGAAATTGAACATTCTGGTATAAAAGGAGAGTGTGTTCTCGTTATTGAAGGAGCATCAGATAAAGATGTAAATGAAGCTTCTGTACCAGCATGGTGGGAGAACATCACTATAAAAGAACATGTCGAACACTATATTGATCGGGGAGAAGGATCAAAAGAAGCGATTAAAATGACTGCGAAAGATCGCGGAATGCCAAAAAGAGAAGTGTATCAAATCTTCCATGTAACATAGAAAGATAAGAAAAAGCTAGGCGATGTGGTCATCGTCTAGCTTTTTCTTGTAATTGTTATGTTTTATTTTTCTTGAGTAGTAATGTAATTTTCTAGTTCTTTCATAATTTCACGAGCGCCAGACGGGCTTAAAATAATCTTTCCATCAGCAATAGATAAGTTGCTGTCAGATACTTCCCCAGTTACTTGACAAGTCATGTTAGGTTTATATTTTTTAAGAACGATACGGTCATCATCGACATAAATTTCAAGAGCATCTTTCTCAGCAATGTCTAAAGTACGGCGTAGCTCGATAGGGATAACTACACGTCCTAATTCATCAACTTTACGTACGATTCCAGTAGATTTCATAATTAACAATTCTCCTCCCGATACGATAATGTATTTTTATTGTCAACAGTTGTCATAGTTCGACAAATTTCTCTACAATTTTAGAATACCAACATTTCCAAAAGAAGTCAATTGAAAATTGTTTTATGAACAAACTTATTATGATCAGATCATAGTATCAGCTAATAGAATACTGTTATGACAGTTTTCGCATTAGATCTTTTTAAACTTTGAAACTTATAGATCTGAATATAATAAATAGATAGGTTCATGTAAAAAATATCTAAAAAGGTAATATTTTTTACTGTTATGATTATTTTTCGACAAAAATCAGTAAAATATGTCGGTTGTTTAGTAAATATTTATAAAAAAGACAATCGCCCCCTTTTTATTCGTAAACCTTAGAGCCAAATGCGCCAACGTTATCCAGTCTATACCCAATTTGGTTATTCCTGTAACATCATAACTGTGAAAAAAAATGTAATTTTCGACTTTTTCAATTGGTGATAATACGTGAGCCACAGAGAAACGAGTCAATGCACAGAATCAAAAGCTATTTTTTCCCGAATTTTTTGAACAACCTCTTATAGAGAACTTGACACGCTTAAATACGTTATGTATATTCTGATTACAAGAAAAACATTGAATAACCTTTTTTCTTCGATGACAGGATGAGTAAAAAGCAATGTTCATGACAGAGAGCCAGGGGAGCTGAAAACTGGTATGAGCAGAACTTTTGAATATGGTCCTTTGAGAAGTTTTCTTTCGAGCGTTATTGACAGTTAAGTGTAGCGGGAATTTGACCGAACATACTTGATTTTCAATGTGTAAGGGGGAAACGTTACCCAGCGTTACTTGGGTTTGTTGCAAAGCTTTCTTTTGCAGCTACTCGAGACTGCCTTTTATAAAAGCAGTGAATTTGGGTGGTACCGCGTGAGTTTACTCTCGTCCCATGGTGGACGGGAGTTTTTTTCGTCCCCAAATCGTTTGAACAACCATGAATGTTGGAACAATGAAATTGAAAGTTATGAGTGTAGAAGGAGGAAATAAAATGCCAGAAGAAAAAAAATCATTTTATATTACAACGCCGATTTATTACCCAAGTGCAAAGCTTCATATTGGTCATGCTTATACAACAGTAGCCGGTGATGCTATGGCACGCTATAAACGGCTGCGCGGGTATGATGTCACATATTTAACAGGTACAGATGAACATGGGCAGAAAATCGAGCAAAAAGCAAAAGAAAAAGGTGTGACACCGCAAGCGTTCGTTGATGATATCGTTTCAGATATTCAAAGTCTATGGAAAAAGCTAGACATTTCCTATGACGATTTTATTCGAACAACAGAGGAACGTCATAAAAAAGTCGTTGCAAAGATCTTTGATCAATTGCTAGAGCAAGGTGATATTTATTTAGATGAATACGAAGGCTGGTACTCTATATCAGATGAAACGTTTTATACAGAAACTCAGTTAGATGACAAAGAATATGACGCAAACGGCAATGTAATCGGGGGAAAGAGTCCAGACAGTGGGCACCCTGTCGAAAAAGTGAGAGAGCAATCATATTTCTTCCGGATGAGTAAGTATGCAGACCGCCTGTTAGAGTTTTATGAAGAAAATCCAGAGTTCATTCAACCAGAATCGCGTAAAAATGAGATGATTAATAACTTCATTAAACCAGGTCTTGAAGATTTAGCAGTCTCACGGACATCATTCGATTGGGGAGTGAAAGTGAATAAGGATCCAAAGCATGTCGTTTATGTATGGATTGATGCTTTATCAAACTACATTACTGCTTTAGGATATGGTAGTGAAAATGATGAGAAATATCATAAATTCTGGCCAGCAGATGTTCATTTAGTCGGAAAAGAAATCGTTCGCTTTCATACGATTTACTGGCCAATTATGTTAATGGCATTAGGCCTTCCTTTACCTAAAAAAGTATTTGGACACGGATGGCTGTTAATGAAAGACGGAAAAATGTCTAAATCAAAAGGAAATGTCGTTGATCCTGTCCCGTTAATTGACCGTTACGGGCTTGATTCACTTCGATACTATTTATTACGTGAAGTACCTTTCGGATCAGACGGCGTTTTTACACCAGAAGGCTTTGTTGAGCGTGTCAATTATGATTTAGCAAATGACCTAGGGAATTTACTTAACAGAACAGTAGCGATGATTAACAAGTATTTCGACGGTGAAATTCCTCAGTATGTAAAAAATGCAACACCTGTTGATGAATCTCTCGTTGAACTTGTCCATGCTACAGTCGATAAAGTGGAGAAATCGCTTGAAGATATGGAATTCTCCGTTGCTCTCACTGCGATCTGGCAATTAGTGAGCAGGACGAACAAGTATATTGATGAAACACAGCCATGGATTCTTGCAAAAGATCCTGATGCAAAAGAGCAGTTAGGGTCAGTTATGTATCATTTAGCTGAATCATTGCGCTATATTTCAGTGTTAATTCAGCCATTTATGACAGAGACTCCTAAGAAAATTTGGAGTCAATTAGGTATTACTGAAGAACAAGTGACGTGGGAGTCAATCCAGTTGTTTGGACAATTAAAAAGCGGGTTGACCGTTGTTCGTAAAGGTGAGCCTTTGTTCCCGCGCTTAGATGTAAAAGAAGAGGTGACTCACATTGTTGAAACGATGGGTGGCACAGTTGTAACGGAAGAAGAAAAGAAAGAAGAGGAACAAAACAGTGTAGAAGTTCCAGACGTTGAAGAAATCACGATTGATGATTTTACGAAAGTCGATTTACGAGTGGCGCAAGTAATAGAAGCTGAAAAAGTGAAAAAAGCGGATAAATTGTTGAAAATCCAATTGGATTTAGGCTATGAAAAGCGTCAAGTCGTTTCTGGAATTGCGAAACATTATGATCCTGAAGAACTTGTCGGCAAAAAAGTTATCTGCGTAACGAATCTAAAGCCAGTGAAACTTCGAGGTGAGTTGTCACAAGGGATGATATTAGCAGGATCGAACGGTGACGAGTTAACCTTGGCAACAGTAGAAAACTCATTGCCGAATGGATCTCAAGTAAAGTAAATGATATAAATTGAGGCTGTCTCATACTTTGTAAGGGCGTTTTCATACAATGATGAATTCAACTTGTGTGAAAGCGCACCGTTGAGACAGCCTTGTTGTTGATCTAAATAAGGAGGACGTAAGCGTGCTATTTGATACACATGTTCATTTAAATGCAGATCAATTCGAAACGGATACAGAAGAAACGATTGCAAGAGCTAGAGATGCTGGAGTTAAACAGATGGTGGTCGTTGGATTCGATGAAAAAACAATATTAAAAGCGATGGAACTTGTTGAGAGTGAAGAAGGTTTATACGCAGCTGTCGGATGGCATCCGGTGGATGCGATTGATTTAGAGCAAAGACATTTAGATTGGATTGAACAGTTAGCAGCCCACCCAAAAGTGGTTGCCATCGGAGAAACAGGTCTTGATTATCATTGGGATAAATCACCTAAAGACGTACAAAAAGAAGTGTTTCGAAAACAAATTCATTTAGCAAAAAAAGTTAACCTTCCGATTATTATTCATGATCGTAATGCGCATGAAGATATTGTGGAAATATTAAATGAGGAAGATGCCAAAGAGGTCGGGGGCATAATGCATTGTTTCGGAGGGGACTTAGACATTGCTAAAAAGTGTCTGGATATGAATTTTCATATTTCATTTGGCGGTCCTGTTACATTTAAAAATGCAAAACTGCCAAAAGAAGTCGTAAAAGAAATCCCGTTAGACCGGCTTTTAATAGAAACAGATGCGCCTTTCCTTGCGCCACATCCATATCGCGGGAAGCGAAACGAGCCTGCTTATGTAAAATTAATTGCAGAACAAATTGCTGAACTAAGAGAAATGGATTTTGAAGATTTTTCCGAGCAAACGACATTAAATGCCCAAAGACTTTTCGGCCTAATTTGATAATAGAATTCCTCGAAACATGGATGAACATGTCCAAATAATGGATTAAAATCTTTCGTTCTACAATGTCCTATCTTTGCATAGAGTAGTCTTGTCGATAGTTTTTTCTTTCCTATTCATTTTCTTTATATCATAATGTCTAGGTAAGAGTTCTCAGAATTTTAATTGACAAGGTGGTGAGATAGAGGTATAATTCGGTTTCTGAGGGAGGGGTTCAACCATGAATCAATGGATGAAGCGTTTTCTCTCCAAGTTTACATGGAGAAAAATTGCCATATCCAGCATAGGCCTCATAGTTATGATGGGGATTATCGGCTTTGCGACTTATGAGCTGACAAAAACTTCAGTGACCGTCAAAGCAGAAACAGAAGAAACGATATATACCCATGCATCGACTGTTGGAGAGGTATTGAAAGAACATGGAATTGATGTAAGAGAACATGATTATATCGAACCATCTTTAGATACAGCTATCACCGAAGCCATGAATATCGAATATATACCTGCACAACAAATTGTCGTAAACCTTGATGGAGATATGAAAACTGTTTGGACGACAGCTTCAACCGTTCAAGAGCTTATGGACGAATTGGATGTGGAGGTAACAGAACATGATTTAATTGAACCATCATTAGATGAAGAGTTGACAGCAGACACAAATATTACGTTTGAAGAGGCTTTTCTCGTTACATTAATTAGTGATGGTGAGGAACATGAACGTTGGACGACTTCGACAACGGTCGCTGACTTTTTAGAGAGAGAAGACATTGCTCTAGGAGAGATGGATCGCGTTGAACCATCAGCAGATGAATCGCTTAATGGCGAAGCTGATGTTCAAGTCATTCGTGTAGAAAAAGTCACCGATGTTGTTGAAGAATCAGTAGACTTTGCAACAGTAACCGAAAATGATTCTTCGTTAGAAGAAGGATCTGAACAAGTTGTTCAAAGCGGAAAAGATGGTAAAATCGAAAAACATTACGAAGTGACCCTCGAAGATGGAGAAGAAGTTTCGAGAGAACTTGTTAAAGAAGATGTCGTAAGAGATAGTGAAGACCGTATCGTAGCTGTTGGAACGAAAAGTCCAACGCCGACTGTCTCCCGTAGCTCATCTTCTAATAACAGCTCGTCATCTAGTGATTCATCATCGAGCAGTTCATCTTCTAAAGGAAGCTGGCAATCGTTTAACGCCACTGCGTACACAGCTAACTGTAACGGATGCTCTGGTGTAACAGCAACAGGTATTAATTTACATGACAATCCAGATGCAAAAGTGATAGCAGTCGACCCAAGTGTTATCCCGCTAGGATCTCAAGTAGAAGTGAAGGGTTATGGGACTTACTTAGCTGCTGATACTGGTGGAGCGATACAAGGTAATAAGATTGATATTTTTATGCCTGATAGTGGTGATGTCAGTTCATTCGGAAGAAGAACGGTTGAAATTCGAGTACTTGAATAGCTTTAATGACTTATTATAGATAGGCACAGAGATTCTTCTCTGTGTTTTTTTCTTGCTCATTATCACATCTAAATAATGAAGTTCAGTTTCATGAGGCATTATGATATCATTCAATATATTAGACGTATCAATGGTGAAAAAGTTTCACAAAAGATAAAATAAATTTCAAATTTCAATTGTTTTCATGGATAATGTGCTTTTGAGACATCAATTTGATGTAATTGATCACAATATAAAAGAAAACAGGCGACAAATCTAGGGGAACGGTTTATGGTAAAAACATTTATTAAAGAGATGATCGTTGTCGAAGGGAAGAGTGATACGAATGCTCTTCGTCATACGGTTGATTGCGATACGATTGAGACGAATGGCTCTGCTGTAAGTGAAGATGTCATTCATCAAGTTCAGTTGGCAAAAGAACGGCGTGGGGTGATCATCTTTACAGATCCAGATTATCCAGGTGAGAAAATACGTAAAACGATTGATCGGGCTGTTCCAGGATGTAAACACGCTTTTTTAAAAAAAGCAGATGCAATCGATAACCGCAAGAAAAAAGTCGGTGTCGAGCACGCTTCAAAAGATGATATCCTCGCAGCTTTACAGCAGGCGAAGCCGTCTTATACAAATGACGGTGATGCACTGATTACACATACTGACTTAATTACAGCGGGTCTCCTTGCCGGTAAAGGGGCTAAACAGCGCCGTGAAAAGCTTGGGGCAACCTTGAAAATCGGGTATACAAATGGAAAACAGCTATTAAAACGCCTTCATCAGTTTAGAGTAACGAAAGAGGAATTTATCGCTGCTTTACAACAAATAGAAAGGGAGCAGTCGAATAATGATTGAGAAAGACATCGCTACACCGAAACGAACGAAAGAGATTCTAGAAAAATATGGTTTTTCCTTTAAGAAAAGTTTAGGACAGAACTTTCTTATTGATACGAATGTGCTTCACAGAATTGTTGAAGCATCGAATGTAACAGATGCTTCTGGAGTTATTGAGATTGGACCTGGGATCGGTGCGCTTACAGAGCAAATTGCAAAACGAGCAAAAAAAGTAGTCGCATTTGAAATTGATCAACGGTTACTTCCGATTTTAAAGGATACACTTTCGCCTTACGAGCATGTCCATATTATCCATCGTGATGTACTTAAGGCAGATGTCAGTCAAGTAATTACTGAACAATTTAAAGGGTATGATGATCTAGCCGTCGTGGCGAACCTTCCTTATTATGTGACGACACCGATATTAATGAAAATACTAGAAGAAAAGCTTCCTGTACGAGCAATTGTCGTCATGATTCAAAAAGAAGTCGCTGAACGAATCGCAGCAGAGCCGAATAGTAAAGAATATGGTTCCCTCTCTATTGCAGCTCAGTATTATGCGGAAGCGAAGACCGTTTTTACTGTACCAAAAAGTGTTTTTGTTCCTCAGCCTAATGTTGATTCTGCGATATTACGTCTTACTTTAAGAGATGAACCGCCAGTAGATGTGCCGGATGAGGAATTCTTTTTTGACATTGTAAGAGCATCATTTAAGCAAAGGCGTAAGACGATATTAAATAACTTGTCCAAGCATTTTAATTTGCCGAAAACAGAGATTGAAGGTTATTTAAATGATGCGAATGTTGAGTCAAGGAGAAGAGGAGAATCCTTATCTATGGAGGAATTTGCTTTGTTAAGTCATGTCCTCTACGCAGTACTTTACAAATAGTAGCATTAAAACGCCTTCTCGCATACGTTATCGTGTGAGGAGGCGTTTGTCATGTCATCGATAAAAGAAGGGAATATTGTAGGACGCTCGTCTTATAATTGTGATATTGTCTTTCGTGTAAAGCAGGTTGAAGGAAATACAGCTATTTTACATGGGGAGGATATGCGGCTTATTGCAGATGCCCCTTTAAAAGACTTGATTATACTTGAAGAAACAGAAAGAAAAAAACGTGAAAATCATCAAAAAGCAAAGGAAGAAAATTGCTATCAGCTTTTCCGACAGGAGCGAAAATTAATTCGAGAAAAAACGGAATTTGAAGTAACATCAGGCTATACAAAAAAAAACGACTATTTTGAAGTTCCTGGCAGAGTGCTTCATATTGATGGTGATCCTCTTTATTTAAAAAAGTGTACGGAAGTATATGATAAATTAGGTGTTCCGGTATACGGGGTTCATGTAAAGGAAAAAGAGATGCCGTTACAAACGGCCTCTTTAATTGAAATGGTACGTCCTGATATTCTTGTTATTACAGGACATGACGCTTATTCGAAAAACAAAGGGTCTAAACAGGATATGAAAGCATATCGCAACTCACGTCACTTCGTTGATGCGGTAAAAGAGGCGAGGAAAGTGGTTCCTTATATGGACCATTTAGTTATTTTTGCTGGTGCTTGTCAATCACATTTCCAATCGATCTTAAAGGCAGGAGCAAATTTTGCCAGTTCACCTGAGCGGATTAATATTCATGCTCTAGATCCTGTGTATGTCGTGTCAAAGGTAAGCCTGACTCCTTTTATGGAACGCGTTGGAATATGGGATATTTTAAAAATTTCGTTGACAGGGGAAAAAGGATTAGGCGGTGTAGAAACGAATGGAGCTTTAAGAAGAGGGATGCCATTTTACCATCAAAAGGAAGAAGAGTAACATATTTCCATATAAAACAGGGGCAGCTCAAAGTACTAACTTTGGAGGCAGCCCTTTTTTCGTTTTATTATCCAATTGATTTGGAAATTCGTCAAATTTAGTGGTTTCATTTATGAGTCATATACATATTTTTCAGAATTTGACACATTATAAGGGAAGAAGTCTGAAAAAAATAGTTGACACATAATGTAGTCCATTGTTATAATTTTAGTTTTATTTGACAATGTTCGTTCGATGTGGTAAGCTATTGAATAGTGAGGTGTAGTCAATGGCAAAAACTTTAATTGAGATTAAACGTTCTTTAGATGAAAATGTCGGTAAGCGAATTACGATTCAAGCAAACGGCGGAAGAAAAAAGATGATTGAACGCTCAGGTTTATTAGAAGGCACGTATCCTGCGGTATTTACGATTAAGTTAGATGAAGATCAAAATACAGTCGAACGTGTGTCTTACAGCTACACAGATATTCTTACAGAAACAGTAAAGTTAAGCGTATGTGAGGAAGCTAAAGCAACTGAACAAGTATAAGAGAAGGTAAAGAAAAAGTACCTCTAGCTTGTTTCTTTTGAACAGGCTCACTCGTAAGAGCAATTGCTCAAGAAAAGGTCTAATAATCGTGTGAATGATTATAGATTCTTTTTTGGGCAATTGTTTTTTTTTGTTTTTCACTCCTTTTTTGTGAAGTGACTTCTTTTTATAGGGGGAATAGGTAAACATTCACTTCGGTATTCGATCCATTTCAGGGAACAATAAAGTTGTCACAGCTTATGGAAGGGGTTGTTTCGCATGGGTAGGAGAAGAAGCGTCATGTCAGACCGCTTTAAGGAAGAACTAGCGAAGGAGCTTGGCTTCTATGATACCGTTCAACAAGAAGGTTGGGGCGGAATTAAAGCGCGGGATGCAGGTAACATGGTGAAACGTGCGATAGAATTAGCAGAGCAACAGCTATCCGAAGAGAAACGTTAAACATGCTGTGACAAAAGCCAAAGTATATACTGCTTTGGCTTTTTCATTCAGATAGACTAGTCTCGCCTGTGAACAAATGGTAAAATAACGAAAGTAACTGTGACGGAAATGTAGGTGATGACAATGAAAGTAGTAAAAGCCCCGGCTAAAATAAATTTAACGTTAGATGTCGTTCGAAAAAGGGACGACGGTTTTCATGATGTGGAGATGATCATGACAACAATTGATCTTGCAGACAGAATCCATTTAACTCCTTTACATACAAATCGAATCATGATTGATGTAACGAAAGGATACGTACCTAATAATGAGAATAACCTTGCCTATCAAGCTGCGCAAAAACTGAAGGAGCGTTTAGGCATAAACAAAGGAGTATCCATTTTTATCGACAAACAAATTCCTGTTTCAGCTGGCTTAGCAGGAGGAAGTACAGATGCTGCAGCTGTATTACGCGGGTTGAATGATATGTGGGGTCTCGGTTTAACAATGGAGGAGCTTGCAGAGATAGGGCTAGAAATAGGTTCAGACGTTCCGTTTTGTGTACATGGCGGCACCGCTGTTGCAAGAGGCCGTGGTGAACAATTAGAATTTATTGACTCTCCGCCACCTTGCTGGGTTGTGTTAGCGAAACCGCCGATCGGTGTGTCAACGAAAGAGGTATATCAACGAATAAAAGTGGATCAATTAACACATCCAAAAACAGATGTAATGGTACAAGCGATCGAATCGGAAAATTTCAAGCAAGTATGTGATCATTTAGAAAATGTGATGGAAAGTATTACATTTAACATGCATCCAGAGGTTAGAAAAATTAAAGAACGTATGAAACAGTTTGGCGCAGATGGAGCAGTCATGAGCGGAAGTGGCCCAACTGTATTTGCGCTCACTCAAAACGACTCAAAAGCTGAACGTTTATATAATGGTTTAAAAGGGTTTGTTGAACAAGTGTACCCCGTTCGCCTTCTTGGAAAAAAACATACGTAAAGGATGAGGGAACTTGTAAAGTCCGTATGAAAGTGATATATTACTTTTAAAATATTCGGATTTTACGGAGGTTTCTATGAAATATCGACGAAGTGGCCGGTTAGTAGACATGACGAATTACTTTTTATCCAACCCTCACCATCAAATTCCTTTAACATATTTCTCTGAAAGATACCAATCTGCCAAATCTTCGATCAGTGAAGATATCGGCATTATAAAAGAGGTATTTGAAGCGAAAAATGTCGGCACGATTGAAACGACAGCTGGTGCGACTGGAGGAGTGACATATATTCCTACAGTGGACCGTTTACAAACTGAAAGAGATGTTGATGCATTTTGTGGTCAGCTTGAGGATTCGAATCGTCTTTTGCCCGGTGGATACTTATACATGATGGATATCATCGGAAACCCTAAATTGATCCAAGATATCGGACGAATTTTTGCTTCACGTTTCCGCCATTCAGAAGTTGATGCAGTCATGACGATGGCAACGAAGGGAATTCCTCTTGCTTATGCTGTTGCTAGCCATTTAAACGTGCCGGTTAGTATCGTTCGACATGAACATCGAATTACGGAAGGTTCAATTGTCAGTATTAATTATGTATCGGGATCGAAAAAGCGGATTCAAACAATGTCTTTAGCAAGACGCAGCTTAAAGCCTTACTCAAATGTATTAATTATTGACGATTTCATGAAGGCAGGCGGAACAATCCGAGGAATGATGGATTTAGTCTCTGAATTCCAATCAACTGTAGCGGGTGTCGGTGTTTTAACTGAAGCTGTCCATGAGGAAGAAAAGCTTGTCTCAGAGTATGTTTCATTAACAAAACTGTCGCAAATGGACGAAAAGAAGAAAACGATAAAAGTTGAACGAGGTAACTTGTTTGATGATCACTATTATTTGCAAAGTTAAAACAGTCTCAAAGAAGTAGCACAAACCAAGGCGCGGTTTGTGCTACTATGTTTTTGATCGAATTATATAAACATGCATGTCTTTTGTTAAACAAGGGAAGAATGAGTTGGTATGCTGAAAATTTACAGTAAATTTCAAAGAATAAATTTATTCCATATTTTTTCACAAAAAAAGAAGGTTTTTTGCTTTCGATGTAGAATCGTGATAACAGAAATCTATTTATTGGATAAAGGTGGTGGCAGATATGGAAGTAACAGATGTGAGACTTCGCCGTGTGAATACGGAAGGTCGTATGCTTGCAATCGCATCTATTACCATCGATGATGAATTTGTCGTACATGACATTCGTGTGATCGACGGCAATAATGGTATGTTCGTGGCTATGCCGAGCAAGCGTACTCCGGATGGAGAATTTAGAGATATTGCTCACCCAATTTCTTCTAAAACACGTGAAAAGATTCAGTCGGCGGTTTTAACTGAGTATGAACGTGCGGGAGATGAAGTTGAATATGAAGAAGCGGGTGCTTCTTAAAAACGAGACCTAGTCCTAATAAGACTAGGTTATTTTTTTGTCACATTTGTTAAAAACCTAGATATTTTAACGTCTACGCTTCATATAATAGCCGTGAACTTGCATGATGGGTTTCTTTGTATCTTGAAATGAAAGGCAATATAAGATATATTCGTAATGGAAAATTGAGCCCTTGGAGGTTGCGATATGAATAAACGATTTGCAGTGATTCTCGCTGCTGGGAAAGGGACAAGGATGAAATCCGACTTATATAAAGTGCTTCATCCTGTCTGTGGAAAGCCAATGGTTCAACATATTGTCGATCAATTATCAAAATGCAGCGTAGAAAAGACGATTGCTGTTGTTGGTCACGGAGCCGAAATGGTGAAGGAACAGTTAGGCGAGAATATCGAATATGCTTTACAAGAAGAACAACTTGGAACAGGACATGCTGTATTGCAAGCGGAAGAAAGTCTTCAAGGTCAAGAAGGAAAAACGGTTGTTCTTTGCGGGGATACGCCTTTACTAACGAAAGAAACGATCGAAGCATTAATTGATGAGCATGAAAAAAAGGGTGCTAAAGCAACGGTTTTAACGGCTTCAGCCGATGATCCTACAGGTTACGGCCGGGTTATTCGTAACGGTGATGGATCCGTAGAAAAGATCGTTGAGCATAAAGATGCATCAGAAGAGGAAAGACTAGTTCAAGAAATTAACACAGGAACTTATTGTTTTGATAATCGTACGTTATTTGAAGCGTTGAAGTATGTCAATAATGATAATGTACAGGGTGAATATTATCTTCCAGACGTGATTGAAATTCTCCAAAAGCAAGGAGAAGTCATTGCTGCTTATATGACAAAGGATTTCAACGAATCGATGGGAATTAATGACCGGGTTGCTTTAAGTCGAGCAGAGAAAGCAATGAGAGCGCGTATAAATGAAAAGTTAATGCGTGAAGGTGTAACTCTGATTGATCCAGACCAAACATATGTATCCGCTGATGCGAAAATTGGAAAAGATACAGTCATTTATCCAGGAACGATCATCAAAGGGGATGTTACGATAGGTGAATGGTGTACAATTGGTCCTCATACAGAGATTTTTAACAGTACAATCAGCAATGGGACTGAAATAAAACAATCTGTCGTACATGACAGTGAAGTTGGACAGAATGTGTCCATTGGTCCATTCTCTCATTTAAGGCCGCAAACGAAGCTCGGTAACGATGTACGTGTTGGTAATTTTGTCGAACTGAAAAAAATGTCGATGGGGAATGGAAGTAAAGCCTCTCATTTAAGCTACTTAGGAGATGCAGAGGTTGGTGAGCAAGTAAATGTAGGTTGCGGTTCAATAACTGTAAACTATGATGGTAAAAAGAAATACTTAACGAAAATTGAAGACGGAGCATTTATCGGGTGTAATTCGAACTTAATTGCCCCGGTAACGGTTGGAAAAGAAGCGTATATCGCAGCAGGTTCAACGATTACGGACGATGTTCCAGGAGAAGCACTTGCGATAGCTCGCGGGCGTCAAACGAATAAAGAAGGTTATGTAAGAAAGAAAAAATAAAGCAAGTGTATGTCTGACTAATTTTTGAACACACGCTTATCTTTTAATAATATTTTATGGAGGTTTTTGCAGCCATGGCACAGCAGTATGGAGATGACAGTTTAAAAGTTTTTACGCTAAATTCTAATCGTGATTTAGCTCATGAAATTACAGACCACATCGGGGTAGAAATGGGTAAAAGCTCAGTTACCCGTTTTAGTGATGGTGAGATCCAAATTAATATTGAGGAAAGTATTCGCGGGTGTGATATTTTCGTCATTCAATCAACAAGTTCGCCGGCAAATGAACACATTATGGAACTATTAATTATGATCGACGCATTAAAGAGAGCATCTGCGAAAACGATCAATGTCGTAATGCCTTACTATGGCTATGCGCGCCAAGATCGCAAAGCTCGTTCTCGAGAACCGATTACGGCGAAATTAGTTGCGAATTTACTTGAAACAGCAGGAGCGAGTCGGGTCATTGCTCTCGATCTTCATGCGACACAAATTCAAGGTTTCTTCGACATTCCAGTAGATCAGCTTGTTGGTGTACCAATTCTTGCTGATTACTTTGAAGCAAAGAACTTAGATGACATTGTCATTGTATCTCCTGACCACGGTGGGGTTGTACGAGCAAGAAAAATGGCAGATCGATTAAAGGCACCAATCGCGATTATTGATAAACGTCGTCCTAAGCCGAACATGGCTGAAGTGATGAATATTGTTGGTAATATTGAAGGGAAAACAGCGATTATTATTGATGATATTATCGATACTGCTGGTACGATGACGTTAGCTGCAAGTGCAATGGTTGAGAATGGAGCAAAAGAAGTGTATGCTTGTAGTACACACCCAGTTCTATCTGGACCAGCAATCGAGAGAATTCAAAATTCTAAAATTAAAGAGCTTGTCGTCACAAATACGATTCCATTACCTGAAGAGAAGATGATTGATAAAGTCACTCAATTATCTGTTGGACCATTGCTTGCAAAAGCAATTATCCATGTTCATGAACAACGCTCAGTAAGTCGATTGTTTAATTAAAGTGCATGTTCAAAAGGGGCGAATAGAACAAAGCGACGAAGTTTTCAGTAGCGGAACGTATGGTGTTAATACATACGTGAGTAACAAAAAACGAGTCAACGCATCCCTGGACTTTTTGAACATCCTCGAAAAATGTGTAATAAATGACATCAGGATCTACTAACAAGCATGTTCAAATAAAGGGTAAAAGAGATACTTATATTGATTTTTTGCCAGTAATTTTTCCCGGGAAAATTTGAACGTCGTAAAAAAAGTTTTCGAGTACGTTAAGGTGTGTTACTTCTAAAAGAGTCTCGCGTTTCAAATCATTTTTTTAAAAGAGTTTTTAAACACCCAAATTAGGGAAAAAAGTAAGAAGACCGAAAAAAATTATGAGGTGAAAAGACATGGCTACAGTATTACAAGCAGCTAAACGAGAAGATCGAAGAGGTTCAAGACTTAATAAGATTCGCAAACAAGGTGGAGTACCAGGTGTTATTTATGGTAAATCATTTGGCAACGAACCTGTTACTGTCGATGAGATAGTTTTTATTAAAACACTTCGAAAGCAAGGGAAAACAGGCGTCTTTAAGCTTGACATAGACGGTAAACAAACAGATGTAATGATTTACGACTTACAATATGACCGCATAAAAAATGAAATTATTCACGTTGATTTTTATGCTGTTGATATGAAGAGTAAGATGAGTGCTGACGTACCGGTACACATCGTCGGTGATTCAGTAGGTGTAAAAAACGGAGGGGTCCTTCAGCATGCTGTTTATGAGCTTTCAGTGGAAGCACTTCCAGCAGACCTTCCTGAAGCCATTGATGTTGATGTATCAAAGCTAGACGTCAATGATTCGGTCCAAGTGAAAGATTTAAAAGCTGGAGCGAAATTTGAATTTAACAACGATCCTGAAGAAGTTATTGTCTCAATCCTTCCACCTACTGAAGAGCCTGAAGAGCCAGCAGCTGGTGGTGATTCTGGTAATCAAGAGCCAGAATTAGTCGGATCGGATGAAGCAGGAAATGAAGATAACAATCAAGAATAAGGAATAAAGGACTTGAGGTATAACCGTCCAGGTTATGCCTCTTTTCATCGTAAGTGCGATTTTTGCCGATGAAAGAGGGCAATCATAATAAAGGGAGAGATCGTATGTTATTAAAAAAGCTTTTTTCAAGAAAGAATGAAGTAGAAAGTGAGGACTTACCAATGAAACTAATCGTTGGCTTAGGAAATCCGGGGGCCAAATACGATGGGACACGTCATAATGTTGGGTTTGAAGTCATTGATCGTTGTCAACAGCAACTATCAATTGAATTAGATCAGTCAAAATTTAAAGGAGCATTTGGATACAGAAAAATAGGTGAAGAGAAAATTTTTCTGTTAAAACCATTAACATATATGAACTTATCCGGTGAATCGATCGTTCCTCTTATGAACTTTTATAAAATAAGGATAGACGAATTATTAGTCATTTATGATGACTTAGATTTACCGCCTGGCGCGATTCGTTTACGTCAAAAAGGCGGACATGGCGGCCATAATGGGATTAGATCGATCATTTCACAGTTAGGTACAGATAAATTCAAACGAATCCGTGTAGGAATTGGCCGTCCACCCCAAGGCCAGGCAGTACCAAATTACGTGTTAAGCGGTTTTCAGGAAGAGGAACGAGCAGAAGTCGATCAAGCTGTTGAAAAAGCAACTGAAGCTGTCGAGGAATGGACGAAAACATCATTTGCTAACGTCATGAATAAGTATAATTAAATACTATAGAGGATGCATAGAGCCTTATCCTTCTGATCATACTACTTAAAGAGTATTGTGATGCATAGAATGGTAAGGAGGGTTCATATGGCTATCCATTATTATTGTCGACATTGCACCAAAAAAGTGGGTACGATTAGCCAATGGTCTGCAGATGAACGACAACTAGGATTTCATGAACTGACTGACGAGGAGCGAAAAGAGATGATTGAGTATGATTCAAAAGGTCATATTCAAGTCAAAACAATTTGCGAAGACTGTGAAAACACCCTTCGAACAAACCCAGATTATCATGCCTATGAGTCTTTTCTTCATTAAGACAATGTTCGACAAGCTTTGGTGCAGCGTGCCAAAGCATTTTTCTAGTAAAATGAGAGGGATGACTAGCTCTGAATATGAAAGTTTGTATGTAAGGATATCATGATATATCATATTGGGAATCCACTTGGTCTTATTCGATTAACAAAAATTTAGACATGTCTGTTTTTAAAATAGAGGATTACGAAAATAGTTCATGAATCATATTAATAGATTATATGGAAATTAACAGGAAATAAATGATCGTTTTCCAGCAGATGATAAGGAGGAGAAGGATGGAAGGATTATTACAATCCATTAAGAATGGTGATGATGTTGGGAGCATCATTGAGGGTATAGAAGCGAATATATCAGAACAAATGGTATCTGGCTTGAGTGGTTCAGCCAGGTCTCTTGTCATTGCTTCCGCTTTCAACGAGACGAAACGTACTCAATTAGTTGTAACCCACAATTTGTTCCAAGCACAAAAATTATATGACGATCTCGTTTCTCTTGTAGGAGAAGAGTCTGTCTTTCTATACCCAGTTAATGAATTAATTGCTTCAGAAATTGCGGTTGCTAGCCCTGAGATGAGAGGGCAGAGAATTGAAGTTTTAAATCGTTTAGCCTCTAAAAAGGAAGCGATTGTCATTTCACCAATGGCAGGTGTTCGAAGACTACTGCCGCCGAAGCAATTGTGGGAATCATACCAAATAGCATTTGAATCAGGGAAAGATATTGATTTAGATACAACATTATCCCAGCTAGTTGCGATGGGATTTCAGCGCGTAGATATGGTGTCAGCTCCAGGTGAATTTAGTTTACGCGGCGGAATTATAGATATTTATCCTTTAACAGAAGAACTGCCTGTAAGAATTGAATTGTTTGATACGGAAGTAGATTCAATTCGATATTTTGACGTTGAAACACAACGCTCAATGAAGCAAGGAAAAGACGTTCTGATTGGACCTGCAAAGGAAGTACTGCTGTCTGAAGAACAGTTTCAATATGGAGCTAGCCAGTTGGAAGCCGGATTAGCTGAAAGTCTAGCAAAAGTGAAAGATAAAGCGACAAAGGAGAAAATGTCAGAGCAAGTTGGTCAAGAAATTGATTGGTTAAAACAGAGAACGATGTTCGATTCGATATATAAATATATGTCATTGTTTTATGATGATCGTTATACATTACTAGACTATTTACCAGATCATAGTATGATTTCGATCGATGAAGTAAGTCGAGTCCAAGAGATGGGACAAAGTTTAGAAAAAGAAGAAGCTGAGTGGTATACAACGATGCTCTCACAAGGAGCGACAGTGACGAACTTAAAGCTATCAAAAGATTGGGAGGAATTGTTTACAAAGACAGCAACCCCAATTGTTTACTTAAGCTTGTTTTTACGACATGTTCCGTCTACAAATCCAAAAAATATCGTCAATATTCAAAGTAAAACGATGCAGAACTTCCATGGACAACTTCATTTATTAAAATCTGAAGTAGAGAGATGGAAGGAAGCGAATTATTCGATTACTGTTATGGCAGGCAATGAACAAAGGGCAGAGCGACTTAAACAAGTGCTTGCAGATTATGATATAGAAGCCGCTATCGTAAACTCTGATCAAGTTCCTGCAAGGGGACAAACACAAATTATGCTCGGACATTTTATGTCAGGGTTTGAATTACCGATGCAACGATTAATCATTATTACGGAAGAAGAAGTTTTTACAAAAAAAGCGAAAAAACCGAAGCGCCGCCAGAAGCTTTCTAACGCAGAAAGAATTAAAAGTTATTCAGAGCTTAAGGTTGGCGACTGGGTCGTTCACACAAACCATGGAATCGGAAAATATTTAGGGATAAAAACGTTAGAAGTCGGCGGCATTCATAAGGATTATATGCACATTTCCTATGCTGGAAATGATAAATTGTACGTTCCCGTTGAACAAATTGACCAGGTGCAAAAATATGTTGGATCGGAAGAAAAAGAACCGAAAATGTATGCACTAGGCGGAAATGACTGGAAAAAAGTAAAAACGAAAGTGCGTTCATCTGTACAAGATATTGCGGACGATTTAATTAAACTATATGCAGAACGAGAGGCAAGTAAAGGTCACGCTTTTTCAAAAGATGGACCAGAACAGCAAGAGTTTGAATCATCATTTCCATACCAAGAAACGGAAGATCAAGTTAGGGCGATTGAAGAAATTAAGAAGGATATGGAACGGGAGCGTCCAATGGACCGGCTCTTATGCGGGGATGTTGGATATGGAAAGACAGAGGTCGCGCTTCGTGCTGCCTTTAAAGCGATTATGGATGGTAAACAAGTTGCCTTTCTTGTTCCAACAACGATCCTTGCTCAGCAGCATTATGAAACGATCCGTGAAAGGTTCCAAGACTTTGCCATTAATGTTGGCTTATTGAGCAGATTTAAAACGAGAAAAGAACAGAAGGAAACGACCGATGGGTTAAAGAAAGGGACAGTGGATATCGTCGTTGGAACTCATCGCTTACTATCAAAAGATATTCAATTTAAGAATTTAGGTTTGTTAATTGTCGATGAAGAACAACGGTTTGGTGTGACTCATAAAGAAAAAATTAAAAGTATGAAAGCGAACGTTGATGTCCTAACATTAACTGCGACACCGATTCCGAGAACGCTCCATATGTCAATGCTCGGAGTACGAGACTTATCAGTCATTGAAACACCTCCAGAAAACCGTTTCCCTGTTCAAACGTATGTTGTAGAGCATAATGATGCATTAGTGAGAGAAGCGATAGAGCGTGAACTATCACGAGGAGGCCAAATTTATTACCTTTATAATCGAGTGGAAGATATCGAGACGATGGCTGATAAAATTTCAATGCTCGTTCCCGATGCGAATGTTCGATTTGCTCATGGGAAAATGACTGAGACAGAATTAGAGTCAGTTATGATCGATTTTCTGGAAGGGAATACGGACGTACTCGTTACAACGACGATCATTGAAACGGGTGTAGATATCCCGAATGTTAATACACTGATTATTCATGATGCTGATCGCATGGGGCTATCTCAGCTTTATCAGCTTCGTGGGCGTGTCGGCAGGTCAAATCGTGTAGCTTATGCGTACTTTACACATCAAAGGGACAAAGTGTTAACAGAAGTTGCTGAAAAGCGTCTGCAATCAATAAAGGAATTTACCGAGCTTGGCTCTGGGTTCAAAATTGCGATGAGAGATTTGTCTATTCGCGGCGCAGGGAATCTATTAGGAGCGGAACAACATGGGTTTATCGCTTCAGTAGGGTTTGACCTCTACTCACAAATGTTAAAAGAAGCCATTGATGAACGTAAAGAAACGCCTGAAGAAAAAACTAAAAAGGAAAAACAGCCTGAATTAGAATTGGATATTCAAGTTGATGCATATATTCCAGAAGGATATATCTCTGATTCAAAACAAAAAATTGATATGTATAAGCGGTTTAAAAGTTTGGAAACGGAACAGGACATCCAAGATTTACAATCAGAAATGATCGACAGATTTGGTGATTACCCTGAAGAAGTCGGCTATTTATTCCAAGTATCTCGCATTAAACAATATGCCGTTCATTACGGAATTGAAAATATAGTGGAAAAAAGTGATCAGTGTAAAGTACTGTTAAGTGAGAAAACGACCAATCAAATTGATGGCTCAAAGCTATTTTCAGTCGTGAATCAAATTTCTCGAAAGTTAAACTTATCGATGACTGGAAAACAAATTATGATCCATTTAAAAACAAAGACATTAACGGATGGAGAATATTTAACGATTCTCGAAAAGGTTCTGTCTGAATTGGACAACGTAAAGAAGGAAGCAAGCTCTGCTAGTTCTTAAATGGTTTCAGAAGAAAAGGGGTTGTCTTAAACGTCCATGGCTTGGCAGAAAAACGAGTTGAGGTATGTTATCTCAGCTCGTTTTTCTTATTTATTTGAATCAATTTCATAATTCATCTTATTAAAAATGATTACAGTCTCAGAATTTGTTTATTATGCTTTTTTAATTTGTACACTTTTTATTTGGATCGCAGTTGAAATACACTTCGCTTTCCGCGGCAAGCGAGTGTTTTTGAAACAATCAACCCCATATAAAGTAAGTACCTGAAAAAGGAAGAAATGGCACTCACTGTCGGTGAGTGCCACTCATATTAACTGGGTTTTGTCCCAACCTCCGGAAGTTGAGGCATTGCCCGCTGCAAAGAAGACACTACGAATGCAAACGAAGTGCAGCACGAGTAGATGTCACACTTGTGCTTTGGAGTGAAAGCATTCGCCGATAGCGATTTCGAATTCTATTTGATTATAATGTGAAAGAAAAGGTGTCCTCAAAATACTTTTGGACAACCTAAAATTTAATAAGGTCCTTTAAAGGGTGGTAAAGTGCCCTTTTATGATGAAATGGCACCGCTCGTTTTACTTGCGGATAACTTATTCATGAGATATTGTGCAAATTTCTTGTTGAAATGGTGAATAGTTCTTTTTTTTTAATGGATAATAAAGACAAGATTTCATTTTATGCAATGCGAAAAGCCGATTTTTCTTATTCAATACTTGCATGCAAGAACATCAATGTGAATTCAACAAGGAAAGTGAGGCAACGTAAGTATGAAAGCAACTGGTATTGTTCGCCGTATCGATGATCTAGGACGTGTCGTTATTCCGAAAGAAATTCGACGTACTTTGCGTATTCGTGAAGGGGATCCATTAGAAATCTTCGTTGATCGTGACGGGGAAGTCATTTTAAAGAAATATTCACCAATTTCTGAACTGGGGGACTTTGCGAAAGAATACGCTGAAGCACTTTATGACAGCTTAAACCACACCGTCCTCATAGCAGACCGTGATACATATATTGCGGTTGCAGGCGGATCTAAGAAGGAATATTACAATAAAAGTATTGGACAGCTTGTCGAATCTTCAATGAATGATCGGAAAACGATCCTTGAAGCGCAAACTGGGGAATACGAATTGGCAGGTGACTCGAAAGAAGAAGTTCATGGATGCTGTATCGCACCTATTATTGCAAGTGGTGATCCAATCGGAGCTGTTGTTTTAGTTTCAAAAGACTCTAACAGCTTTGGGGATGTCGAGAAGAAGCTGGCAGAAACAGCAGCAGGCTTTTTAGCAAGACAAATGGAACAATAGGAAATCTTAATGATAAGGGACGCCAGTCCTTTTCTCAGGCTGTAGAGAAATTTTTCTCTACAGCCTGCTTTGTTTTTTGTCACAAATCGATCCTCTATTTTGTCATATTAGTGAAGACCAAAAATACTTTAATGGAGGAGATTGACATGGAGCAACGTATTAACTACATGAGGACAAACCGGGAAGTTTTCAAATTAATAAGTCAATTGGAGGAGTACAAAAATACAACAGGATTTGATATGAAATTAATCGAATTGATTAAAATTCGTGCTTCCCAAATGAATGGCTGTGCATTCTGTTTAGATATGCACACAAAGGATGCCCGGGCAAATGGTGAAACTGAGCAAAGGATTTACTGTTTAAATACTTGGCGTGAGTCACCATTCTATTCTGTAACAGAAAGGGTAGCACTTGAATTAACAGAAGCAGTGACAAACATTTCGGTAAACGGAGTACCAGATGATTTGTATGAGCGAGTTCACGTTCATTTTAATGAAAAACAATATATTGATCTTGTAACGATCATTATCACGATCAATAGTTGGAACCGATTGGCCATATCATCGAAAAGTATACCCGGACAATACAAACCTGTAACAAAATAGATGTTGCCATCATTAAATCCCTCGTATTCATTTTGAACGAGGGATTTTTTCCTTTAAAAGATAAGAATTTATAAAATATTAGTCTCTCGATTGTTGTCTAAACTAGCAGGAACGAGCGTTTACTACACGAGCTTCCACACAGATGTGGTGACTTCGGTGTTCCCGCAGGACGCGGGGGTTTTAGCCGAAGATCTGATCTAGCGATTTGGCTCAACGGACAGGACGTCCTAATGCCGGGCATGCTACAGGACGTGGCGTATTGCCCGGTTGACGGATCTAGCTTCAAAGTGATACTAGAAGAGGAAGAGGCAGCGCTTTTCGTCGATAGGCGGGCGCCTTGCGCTTTTCTTAATCAGCTCAATTAGCGAAGTGGGTTTGCCGGAAGATTAGGTAAGGTTTTCTTGTGCTATAATAGCACGAGATGAAATGGTTCACTTTTTGCGGAGAATATTTAAATTAGTTAGGATTGAACAATAAATTGAAACAACAACATTCATGGATGAAAGGTGCACTTTATTTATCATTAGCTGCATTTATTGTGAAAGGATTAAGTGCTTTATATAAAGTTCCTTATCAAAACTTTACTGGCGACCACGGTTTTTATGTGTACCAGCAAGTGTATCCTATTTACGGAATTGCCCTCGTTTTAGGAAGCTATGGAATTCCTGTCGTCATTGCGAGGATCGTTTCAGAAGGTGAGGCAGATAAACCGTTTAACGGAAATAATGGACAACGGATCTTTCGTATGTTTTTATTTTTAACTGCTTTGTATTCAAGTGTCGGAATCTGTTTGTTCTATTTCGCTGAATATATTGCAATATTGATGGGAGATCGACAGTTAACACGACCGATACAGTGGTTGGCGTTGCCTTTTTTTACTTTACCGTTTTTAGCTGTTGGCAGAGGTTACTACCAAGGAAAGCAAATGATGCTGCCCACTGCATTCTCACAAGTAGGAGAACAATTCGTACGTGTTGTCATGATTATCATGGTCGCTGCAGTTGCTATGCAGTACAGTGGTGACCCATATAAAGCCGGAATCTCTGCAGGGGCTGGAGCGTTTGCGGGTGGTCTTGCAGGCATCGCAATACTTGGCTACTACAGTAAAGGGATCTTTTCATTAAATGTATTGAAAAAAGTAACGACGATTAAATATGACCAAATAGGAAGAGACTTCCGAGATCTGATCGTTTCCGGTTTATTCGTCTCTATTAGTGCAATGGCTTTCATCATCTATCAGCTCATAGATGCCTTTATGGTTTATCGATTATTACTAAATGAAGTAGATGGATCATCTGCTGCTGTTTTAAAAGGTATATATGACAGGAGCTGGCCGTTAGTGCAGTTTGGCGCAGTAGTAACAACTGTATTTTCATACGCAGTCCTCCCGTTTATTACGAAAGCATATATGACGAAAAAAAACAATTTAGTCCAGCAATATATTGGACAGTCCTTAAAAGTGTGTCTTGTATATGGCGGAGCGGCTGCAATAGGATTAATCACACTCATGCCGTCTATAAACCCGATGCTGTATATGAATCATGATGGACAAGTGTCTTTGCAAATTCTTGCTACAACCGTATTGTTCGGGTCAATGTTTATGACTGGCGCTGCACTGCTCCATGCGGTGTATAGGTCTGGTGCAGCATTTGTCGTTTTATTAGTAGGCTTAGTCCTTAAATTTATGCTTAACATCGTGCTCATACCCGAATTTGAGATTCGTGGTGCAGCCTTAGCTTCGGCGGGGAGTTTTATGATTGTCGCTATTTTATTAATTATGTATATGAAAAAGAATCATCTCTTTCAAGGATTTAACCGTTTATTTTGGGGAAAATGGATGATATCTCTTTCAATAATGGCAGCTTTTGTTTTAATCGTACAATTTGCCGTCGAGCAAATATTATTATTAAATTTTCAGTTGCCAGAACGTCTAGTTTATAGCATGAATGCAATATTCACCTCAACGGCAGGTGGAGCGCTTTTCATACTCGTTATCTGGAAGTTACGTGTTTTTGATAAGAATGAATGGGAGAGTTTACCAAAAGTATCCCGGTATCTCCCTTATCAATAAGGAAGCAGGAGTGAATCGTTCATGAAAAATAAAATTGTCGTTTTAGGGCTTGGAGCCGGAAATATTGAGCAATTGCCTTTAGGAGTTTATCGAACGATAAAAGAAAATGAGCGTATATTTGTACGTACAAAAGAACATCCAGTATTAAAGGAGCTATTAGAGGAAGGTGTATCATTTACCAGCTTCGATGATATTTATGAAGCTCATGATCAATTTGCTGATGTATATGAAAACATCGTGGAAACATTGTTTGAACAGTCCGAACATGGCGAGTTAATTTATGCCGTTCCAGGTCATCCATTTGTTGCAGAATCAACTGTAAAGATGCTGCTCGAAAAAGCGGAAGATAGAAATACGGAAGTAGAGTTTTCGGGGGGACAGAGCTTTTTAGATGCGATGTTTCAAACATTGAAGATCGATCCTATTGACGGTTTTCAATTATTAGATGGTACAGTATTAAAAAAAGAAGATATCCAGCTTAGAAATCATCTTATTATTGCACAAGTGTATGATTCTTTTATCGCTTCAGAAGTGAAGCTGACATTAATGGACATCCTTCCTGATGAATATGAGGTGACAATCGTCACTTCTGCAGGTAATGATAATGAACAAGTCCAACGAGTACCATTATATGAATTAGACCGTGTTACAACTTTAAATAATTTAACCGCTGTCTACATACCACCAGTAACCGATGAGACGTTGCTTTACCATGATTTTCAAAAGCTGCGTGAAGTGATTGCTACATTGAGAGGCCCGGAAGGCTGCCCGTGGGACCAAAAACAAACCCATGAATCGTTAAAAAAATATTTAATTGAAGAAGCTTATGAGGTTTTGAGTGCGATTGATGAAGGAAATACAGACCATTTAGCCGAAGAGTTAGGGGATGTATTATTGCAAGTGATGTTACATGCTCAAATTGGTGAGGACGAAGGGTACTTTTCAATTGATGATGTCATTTTACACATTACTGAAAAAATGGTGCGCCGTCACCCTCATGTATTCGGAGATGCTGCCGTTGAAAATGCAGACGATGTTGTTTCAAACTGGGAAGAAATAAAGAAACGTGAAAAAGGTGGCAAAGCAAGAGAGCAATCAATCCTAGCCGATATTCCGAAAGAATTCCCGAGTTTACTAAAAGCTTTTAACATACAAAAAAAAGTGGCTAAAGTTGGATTTGACTGGGGAGAAGAGGCACCGATGTGGATGAAACTTCAAGAAGAAATATCGGAATGGATGTATGAAAGAAGAAAAGGAAATAAAGAGGCGAGTGTAAAAGAACTCGGGGATGTATTTTTTGCGCTCGTAAACTTAGCGAGGTACGATAACATCGATCCAGAAGAAGCTCTGCGGCAGACGAATGAAAAATTCATCTCACGCTTTCAATATATTGAGAAAGTGCTGCAGGAAAAAGGGCTTGATATAAAAGAACAGCCGCTTGAACAATTAGACTTGCTTTGGGAAGATGCAAAAAGACAAGATTAGGAGAGGATCTTATGAGATTAGATAAATTTTTAAAAGTTTCCCGTTTAATTAAACGCCGTACGATGGCAAAAGAGGTAGCTGAACAAGGAAGAGTATCGATTAATGGTCAACCTGCTAAAGCGGGGGCTAACGTTAAAATCGGTGATGAACTTGCCATTCAATTTGGCCAGAAAAAGGTCGTTGTGAAAGTAGAACGTTTAGAGGAAGCTGTTCGAAAGGACGAGTCTGGCACACTTTATTCATTAATAGAAGAAGTTCACAGTGAGCGATAATCACACCTGCGAAAAAACCTTCGAATAAATCTCATCAAAAATAAAAATAGGCTTGTTCTATTCTAATTCCTTCGTACATACAAATATAACAAAGTACGGAGGAGGGGAATGTGATGGAACATTCATATGATTATACAAATAGTGGACAAGGGCGTAATATTAAAGATCACAGCGTATCGCTGCGCGGCAGAAAAACATTAGAAATCACCGGAGTAAAACATGTTGAGAGCTTTGACAATGAAGAATTTTTGCTCGAGACTGAATTGGGCTTTTTATCGATTCGTGGAAATCATCTGCAAATGAAAAATCTAGATGTAGATGAAGGGCATGTATCGATTCAAGGAAGAATTGACGACCTCGTTTACTTAGAACAACAACAAGGTGAAAAAACTAAAGGCTTGTTTGGGAAGTTATTCAAGTGACGTTGGAAGTTCAATTTATATCCATGCTGGCAAGTGTAGGGGCTGGAATCTGGTTAGGGTTATCCTTTGATACGTATAAGCGTTTGGCGGGAAAGAATAAGCGTTTCCGCTGGATGCTTATCGTGAATGACGTATTGTTTTGGCTCCTGCAAGCGGTCATCTTCTTTTATATCCTTTTAAATGTGAATGAAGGAGAGGTCCGCTTTTATTTATTGTTAGCACTTTTGCTCGGTTATTCTATTTACAGAGCTATACTTGAGAAGTTATACTTGCGTATCCTTGAATCGGTCATCTATATGACAGTTCAATTCTTCCGATTTCTATTCCGTTTGACACAAGTCCTGATAATAAATCCTACTAAATGGTTATTGAAACTTGTCTTAACTTTAGGTATATTATTGTTATCCACATTCTGGAGCATTATATCTTTTTTACTAAAAGTAATCATATTTCCATTTCGCTGGGCCTTTAGACTCTATGTCGAAAAATACGGAATCCCGTTTCATTCATTTTTAAAACGAGTGAAACAAAGGGTCAGCATCCTATATAACAAGATTAAAAACTGGATAAAACGTGAATAAATTGAGGTGTTGGACATGAAGGAAGAGCAAAAACAGAATATAAGGAAGCTTTCTTCTGAATATATGGAAAAACAGGCTCTTCTGCATGAGCAAAAACTTCGTCGACGAAAAGGACTAATTCGCCGACTAACCGTTTTCTCTTTTATCATGGCCGCAATCATTATTTTTACTGGCATCACTTTATATAATCAGCAGGCAACAATGGATGAACAAAAGAACGAATTGCAGCAATTAGAGGAAGAGCTTACGACAATGGAACGGCAAGAAGCTGCGTTAGAAGAAGAGATTGATCTCCTCCACGACCCTGAATACATAGCAGAAATTGCCAGGAGGGATTTCTTTTTAACAAAGCCCGGAGAGACCTTATTCCAGCTCCCACGATCGTCTTCATCCAATTGACATGATGAAATTTGACTCGTTATAATAAAAAAATATTCGAATTTACTTCAGAACTCTTTCACTTTTACAAAAAACTGAAGTATAATACTAGTAATGAGGTCTCAAGTTAAACTATAATCACTTGAGAACAGTTTTTTATATTCTAAGGAGGAGCATTTTTTAACATGTCCATTGAAGTAGGCAGCAAGTATCAAGGAAAGGTCACGGGAATAACGAATTTCGGAGCTTTTGTTGAACTCCCGGGTGGGACAACAGGTTTAGTACACATCAGTGAAGTTGCTGATAACTACGTAAAGGATATTAACGAGTTCTTAAGCGTAGGAGACGAAGTAAAAGTTAAAGTATTAAATGTTGAAGATGATGGGAAGATTGGATTATCGATTCGCAAAGCGAGTGAATCAGCACAATCACAGTCACAGTCCCAATCTGAACGTCGCCCACACAAGAAAGGATCTCGTCCACCAAGACAACGTCAAATGTCTTTTGAAGATAAGATGAACCGCTTCTTGAAGGATAGTGAAGAGCGACTGTCTTCATTAAAGCGCAACACAGAATCTAAGCGGGGCGGTCGAAATTCGAAGCGAGGATAGTCTTGCTGCTAAACATATTATAGAACGTTATATTAAAAACACTTGTCTAATATAGATGAGTGTTTTTTTTGCTTATCTTAAATTTGCCTCTTTTATTCGTGAAAAATTTAAGTGTATTCCTGATTTTTTTCGTTTTATCCACGAAAATCAGCTTTTATACTTTAAAAATTCGTGTTTATCGGTTAACTAGAATCATTCTAAATAAATCCTGTTTAACCTCATTCAAACTCCTATTATTAGAGATCATTCTAAAACTCAAGCTTTTCTTATAATGTTTCGTCATAATTAAGCAAACATTTACGATTCGTCGGAATGACAAGAAGTGTGTATCTTTCCGATAAAAAAGGCTTGTTATCAAGGGTTAACGTATATGCTAAAGATAAAAAATTTAGTAGGAAAGAAAAAGCAAACCAATCTTTTAATGGAAAATAAGGAAAACTTAGAACGTTATAACAAGATTTACGTCGAAGAGTTTTTTTTCTTACATTTGTTGTTTTGACATAATATTCAATCTATTCATGTTTATAATGTTAGCACGATTATGAGAACAGGTGGTGTTGGTAGAATGCAAAGAGTTTCGATTCGACCGTTTGGAGGACAAGCTTCTGCAATCGTCAATAGTGTAAAACCGTTTATGTTTTCTGGAAAGAAGGAGGAAACGAAGAAAACGAATGATGACATTAAAACAACTTCTTGGCGTACCACACTCATTGTTATTGCGTTAGGCTTATTACTTGGTCGTGCGGTAATTTTACTAGAAATGCTTCCTTTTGCCATCCCGTTTTTAGCAGTCATTTTTTATTGGAAAAAGAAGTATACATTAATCGCAGGATTATCATTGATTGCAGGGTCTGTAACCGTATCATTGCCATTTGCCGGTTATACGACGATCGCTGTTTGCCTTTATTTGTTATTACAAGGCTTGTTTCAAAAATATGCAACAAAGCAGCAGTTTATTCCTCCGATCGTCTTTATGACAGTCTTAACAGCTAGTTACAGTACTTCATTTTTAATGAATGGACATGCTATGTATCATTTTATTACAGCATTAATTGAAGCGGGGTTAGCTCTCGTTGTGACGATGATCTTTTTGCAAAGTATCCCTTTAGTGATGGAGAAGCGAAAGAAATTAACGCTGAAACATGAAGAAATTGTATGTTTAGTTATTTTGCTTGCATCTTTAATGACCGGAACTGTAGGCTGGCTCATCTATTCATTGTCAGTTGAACATATTCTTGCTAGATATCTTGTTCTCATTTTTGCGTTTGTCGGCGGAGCTGCAATTGGAACAACAGTCGGGGTTGTTGTTGGCTTGATTTTAAGTTTAGCCAATGTTGCAAACTTATTTTATATGAGTTTGCTAGCGTTTTCTGGACTACTTGGCGGGCTCTTAAAAGAAGGGAAGCGAATATCAGTTGCTTTCGGGCTTATAGTTGGAACGTTATTAATGGGAATGTATGGAGATAATCAAGTATCACTTCAGATTTCTTTATATGAAAGTTTAGCAGCGATTGCATTGTTTATGATGACACCTAAACGGTGGACGACTGCTTTATCAAAATATATACCAGGGACGATCGAGCATTCACAGGAACAACAGCAATATTTACGAAAGATTCGTGATGTTACAGCAGGCAAAGTCGAACAATTCTCTAGCTTATTCCTTAGTCTGTCTAAAAGCTTTTCATTAATGGAGGCAAATGATGAAAAATCAGACCGTGAACATGAGGTGAATTTATTTTTAAGTAGAGTAACAGAAAAAACGTGTCAGACGTGTATGCGAAAGCACCAGTGCTGGACACGGAAGTTTTCTGAGACGTATTCGTTAATGGAGCAAATTATGGAGGAGTGTGAAACAGAAGGTGACGTTAAAAACCGCCAGCTATTAACGAAGTGGAATCGTCATTGTATGATCGATGACCGAGTAATCGATGTTGTCAAAAAGGAATTGAGTCATTATAAGGCGAGTAAACATTTAAAACGCCAGCTAATTGAAAGCAGAAGGCTTGTCTCTGATCAGCTGAAAGGTGTCTCTAAAGTAATGGAGGATTTCGCGAAAGATATTCAAAGGGAAAAGAAAGCGCACGAACATCAAGAAGCTGAAATTACAGAGACGATTCAACGTGCCGGGCTAGATGTTGAACTTGTTGAAGTGTATCATCTTGACCCTGGAAATATAGATATTGAAATTGTATTGAGCAGCAATGACTTCAATGAAAGTGAGAAGATTGTTGCACCGCTGTTATCGGATATTTTGCAGGAAACGATCACCGTAAAGCACCTAGAGCCTGCATCTATGTCAGGAAACGAAGTTCGTGCAACTTTTGGATCTACGAAACGATTTATCATGGAAGATGGAGTGGCCCATGCAGCTAAAGGAGGCAGATGGGTGTCCGGAGACAGCTATTCAACGATGGAGCTCGGTGCAGGCAAATATGCAATGGCAATTAGTGACGGTATGGGAAATGGTGAGCGCGCTCATATGGAAAGCAGAGAAACGATCGATTTATTAAAAAATATCCTTCGTTCAGGTATTGAAGAGACGGTAGCCATTAAATCGATAAATTCCGTATTATCTCTTCGGTCTGATGATGAAGTATTTTCCACTTTAGATTTAGCGATGGTTGATTTGCAAGACGGGTTCGTCAAATTTCTAAAAGTAGGATCGATCCCTAGTTATATAAAACAGGGAAATCAAGTGAGATCGGTTGAGTCAGGAAATTTACCGATTGGTATTCTTCGGGAATTAGATGTCGATGTCGTAACGGAAGAGATGAAAGCAGGAGACCTGCTTATTATGATGAGCGACGGTATTTATGAAGCACCTACTGACATTGAAAATAAAGATGTCTGGTTAAAACGAATCATTAAAGAAATCGAAACAAAAGATCCACAAGAAGTGGCAGACGTCCTAATGGAAAGAGTAATTCGGGAAAGTGGCGGAGTCATTCACGATGATATGACGATTATCGTTGCTAGAATGGAGCATCATACGCCA
This sequence comes from Evansella halocellulosilytica, assembly GCF_002335745.1. GTDB lineage: Bacteria > Bacillota > Bacilli > Bacillales > Salisediminibacteriaceae > Bacillus_CA > Bacillus_CA halocellulosilytica. The sequence continues at coordinate 696,702 of NZ_NIST01000001.1, forward strand.
GAGTGGGCAACGATCAATGTTCCTCAACAGGAATATGCATAAGAATAGCGCAAAGCGATTGTCTTTGTAGCGGAAGGTGCCAAACAGCGGTAAAAGCGACAGTTGAAGGCCCTGCATGAACGAGAAGGCTGAAGGGTTACCCACGGAAAGCGAGTATTCTGAAGCGAAAATCAATATCAAGCAAATTTTTAAAACGATGTAACAATTTGATTCATCTATAAAAACAAACGTGAAAATGTGTTTTCTCCTATGAACCTAGCACAATTCACGTATAAACATAGATTTTATAAATATGAGTAAACGATGAAAAACCTGTTATAGTGCATATTCAAAAAGGAGGAAAAAATGAGACCGTGTAGATCAATACGAAGAAGTTTTGAGTAGCGCAGCGTATGGTGTAAATTGAGTAACAGAGAAACGAGTAAACTCCAAGATACGAAAACGATATTTCCCGGACTTTTTGAACATCCTCTCATAGTATATTTTCTCTCAATCTTGTAAAAGATGTTACTAATTACGAGATTGGAGGAGAAACGATGCATAAAGGAACGTTACGACAAATTTTATTACTAACAGACGGGTGCTCAAATACTGGGGAAGACCCTGTAGCAATGGCAGCTCTGGCAAAAGAACAAGGGATGACAGTGAATGTGATCGGAGTCGTCGAACGGAATGAATTAAGTGAACGAGGAGTAACAGAAATCGAAGGCATTGCAGAAGCTGGAGGTGGAATTAGTCAAGTAGTCTATGCGAAGCAGTTATCACAAACGGTTCAAATGGTGACGAGGAAAGCGATGACTCAAACAATTCAAGGAGTTGTCACGAAAGAACTGCAGCAAATACTAGGTGAAGAGAAGGAAATAGAAGATGTAGAGCCAGATAAACGAGGAGAATTAATGGAAGTAGTAGATGACTTAGGGGAAACGATGGATTTAGAAGTGTTTATATTAGTTGATACGAGTGCAAGTATGAAAAATAAACTGCCAATGGTCCAGGAAGCATTAATAGATTTATCGGTAAGTTTACAATCGAGAACAGGGAATAATGAATTTACGTTATATTCATTTCCCGGGAAAAGGAAAGATGTCGAAAAATTGATAAATTGGACCCCTCACTTTGATTCATTATCAAATGCATTTAAAAAACTATCTACTTCAGGGGTGACTCCGACAGGTCCTGCTTTGCAAGAGGCAATTCGGCTGATGCTGAAAAGAATGAAGAAGCGAGGTTCGGACGATGAGGGAATTGAGTTCGAAGAAGAATCAAGTATGTAAATTATCTATTAATGAGCAGATTACCGGAAAGTGGCAGAAAAAGACTTACCGTATTATTAGAGAATTAGGATACGGAGCAACAGGTACGGTCTACCTTGTTGACTCTGATCGCGGTCCCTTAGCACTTAAAATTGCGAGTGAAGCGATGTCCATTTCTTCTGAAGTGAATGTCCTCCGCCACTTTTCTAAGGTTCAAGGTCCGTCACTCGGGCCTTCTTTTTTTGATGTAGATGATTACGTTTTTCGTGGGAAAGTATATCCTTTTTATACGATGGAATACATTAACGGCCAGCCGTTTTTGCCATTTTTAAAAGCGAAGGGACCAGAGTGGATTCGTGTATTATCGATCCAGCTGTTAAACGATCTACAAAAGCTTCATGAGATCGGTTGGATTTTTGGGGATTTAAAACCAGAAAACTTACTCGTAACGGAGAACCCGACACGAGTTAGGTGGCTTGATGTCGGTGGTATGACAAGGACCGGCCGAAGTATAAAAGAGTTTACCGAGTTTTTTGACCGTGGTTACTGGGGTCTTGGAAGCCGAAAAGCAGAATCTAGTTATGATTTATTTTCAGTCTCAATGTTAATGATTAATTGCGCTTATCCTTCAAGATTTGAAAAGGCTGGAAAGGATGGGAAGTCGTTTTTAGTTAATAAAGTGAAGAAAAGGGCGATATTACACCCTTATATGCCAATCATTTTGAAAGGGTTGGATGGCAAATATCTTTCAGCTAATGACATGAAGCGAGATTTATTGGAGCTCATTCAGTCTCCAGCAAGTAATAAACGTAACGACAATCAACGGAATAAAAAGATGAGGCGTTATCAACCAAGTAATAGGAAAAAAAGGTCGAACGCTGATACGTTTGGAAAAAGTAGGTGGTTAGGGGTCTTTGAATCATTGCTTGTTGCCTCTTTTCTTCTTATTCTATATATTCTATACTTATTTGGACAAAACGTTTAACAAATTTGGATAGCTTAGCCAAGACAGGAGGAAGCTGCCATGTCCAAAGCAGATGAAGTGATGGACATCTGTTTACTAGCTGGAGACATTATGTTGAAATATGGCGCAGAAACGTATCGCGTTGAAGAGACGTTGGAGCGCATGGCTAAAGCCGCTTCGTTTAAAAATGTCCATTGTTTTGCAACTACAACGGGAATATTTTTGTCTTTTGAAGAGAGAAAAGGGAAAGAAGATCTCATGCAAATGGTTCGGATTGATGATCGAATGCAGGATTTAAATAAAGTGACAGAAGTAAACCAAGTATCAAGAGAATTTGTTGCTGGACAATTAACGGTAGAAGAAGCACATGAGAAGCTGGTTAACATCGAGAAAGCTCCTGTTCAATATCCACTGTGGCTTATTCACTTTTGTGCAGGGATAGCAGGAAGTGGTTTTTCCTACTTATTTGGCGGGGGATGGTTCGATCTCATTCCAGCCTTTTTCGCCGCTCTTATTTCCAGTTTAGTTGTCGTTGAATTTGAACGGTACTTCAGAGTTCGTTTTGCTGCAGAATTTGTCGCTGCCTTTAGTGGGGGAACGACTGCAATATTACTTGTTTATTTCGGGCTTGGGAATAGCCTTGATCAAATTATTATCGGATCGTTAATGCCGTTAGTACCTGGTGTGCCTTTGACTAATGCGGTGCGTGACTTAATGTCTGGAGATTTAATCGCTGGTGTAAGTCGCGGGGCTGAAGCACTGTTAACTTCATTATCGATTGCGAGCGGAATTGCGTTAACAATTTCTTTGTTCGTATAATGTGACATGTGGCTGAATAGAATAGATACATCGTTTTTGAAAGGTGGGGCGTCATGCAGCTTTTGATTGAGCTTATCATTACATTTTTTGCGATTATCAGTTTTGGTGTCATCTTTAGTGTACCAAAAAGGGCACTTTTAATAGGCGGCAGTATTGGAATGGTCACCTGGGGAGTTTTGCAGTTTGGATTGACCTTCGCTGCGTCGACTGTATTTGCAACAGCCCTTGCTTCACTAACAGCAGCAACAATCGCACATTTACTTGCCAAAAAAATCAAAATACCTGTTACGACTTTGGCAATTCCGGGAATCTTACCACTTGTACCAGGGAGCCGCGCATACTTTACGATGTTATCGTTCGTAGAAGGTAATTACATACAGGGTCTTGAGTTTGGGGTAGAAACGATGCTTCAAGCTGGTGCTATTGCAGCTGGGCTTGTTTTTGCACTTTCGATATTTTCGTTAGGGAAAGGGATTGGCCACCGTTATGAACCCAACCATTAATACTGTAAAATCGTTCATTCTAAAGCATGAGCTAGTAAGTAAAAATGACCATATTATGATCGCTGTTTCCGGTGGACCAGACAGTATCGCACTTTTGCATTTTTTTTATCATCATTATAGAGGGGATTGTAAATTAAGTGTTGGACATGTTGAGCACGGTTTAAGAGGAAGTGAATCTGTAGAAGATTTACATTTTGTTAAACAAATTTGTAGTGACTTAGGGGTTCCGTTTTATTCCTTTCGCGGTGATGTCGCTGCAGTGAAAGAGGCTAAAGGAGTATCAACTCAGGAAGCTGCACGTGAAGTGAGATATACGTGGTTTTATAAAAAAATGGACGAAATCAGTGCAAATAAAATTGCATTCGGTCATCATGGAGATGATCAAATTGAAACAGTAATGATGCGGCAAGTTAGAGGAAGTTATGACGGATTAAAAGGAATGCCTGTAAAGCGCCACATAGGAAATAAACAGCTGATCCGTCCTTTGTTATGTTTAAATAAAAAGCAAGTGATCGATTATTGCGATCAGAACGATTTATCATACCGAATTGATTCTTCAAATGAGAAGGATGATTACCAGCGGAACCGATTCAGGAACAATGTTTTACCATTCATTCAGTCGGAAAATCCGAATGCACATACGGTTTTCCAAAAACAAAGTGAATGGTTAACAGATGATTTTCAACTTCTCGAACAATTAGCTGAAAAAGCGCTTCACGAATCGTTACAAAAAAAAGATCCTCAAGAAGTGATCTTATGTAAAGAGCGTTTTCTTCATATCCCAATCTCTTTACAAAGGAGGGTACTTCATCTAATATTAAACTATCTGTCAGTAAATGTGGAACGGGAAATTTCAAGCGATCATATTGAAGACTTGGTAACATTCATACATAAACAAAATCCTTCAGGGTCACTTCACCTTCCTGATGGGATACGTGTTAGAAAATCTTACGATGATTGTATTTTTTCTGATCAAAGCTTTATGAATAAAAAGAAACAGTTACCATTGAAGAAGATTTCAGTTCCGGGAATGATCCGCTTAGATCAGGGGAAAATAACCGCTGAGATTATGAAAAAAGGAAATCAGCTTTCACATGAAGCATCGGTTTTTTTAGCTGATTACGAAAAATTAGTTTTTCCGTTATATGTTCGATCAAGACAATCAGGGGATCGCATCTCTCCAATTGGAATGAATGGCTCAAAAAAGATAAAGGATTTGTTTATTGATCATAAAGTCCCTCATTCAAAACGAGATGAATGGCCGATTATTACGGATGAAAATGGAAATGTTTTATGGGTTCCTTCCTTAAAACGATCTAAGCATGCGTTAATTGATGAGAATACGGAAAAAATACTCGTTCTTCGATATGATCTGGAGAATCATGTTATTCCGTGAGAATATACATAACAATTCGTTCACAGAGATACTTACTAGGAGGTTCATTTAATCACTATGAGAGACGATATTAAAGAAGTATTGATATCTGAAGAAGAAATTCAACAAAAAGTTGATGAATTAGGGAAGCAAATAACGGAAGAATATGAAGGAAGGTTTCCACTTGTTATTGGAGTATTAAAAGGATCATTGCCATTCATGGGCGACTTGATCAAAAAAATTGATACTCATGTCGAACTGGATTTAATGGATGTTTCAAGTTATGGTAATGAAACGGTTTCATCAGGAGAGGTTAAAATCGTCAAAGATTTAAATACATCTGTAGAAGGACGTGATGTATTAATTCTTGAAGATATTATCGACAGTGGATTGACATTAAGCTACTTAGTGAAGCTGTTCCACTATCGCAAGGCTAAATCGGTAAAAGTAGTAACACTATTAGACAAACCAGATGGGCGTAAAGTCGACCTTGTGCCAGATGTGGCAGGCTTTGTAGTTCCAGACGAGTTTGTCGTTGGGTACGGACTCGACTATGCTGAACGCTATCGAAACCTCCCATTTATCGGTATTTTGAAGCCGGAAATTTATGAAAGTTAATTAATTGTAGTGTAAGATACTTATGTGGTAATATTATCTAAGTGTAATTGACCGTGGGAGGAGGTAAAGAATGAATCGGATTTTTCGTAATACAATTTTTTATTTATTGATTTTCTTAATTATTGTGGGGGTAGTCAGTATTTTTCAAAGCCCGCAAACAGAAACTGAGGAAATCACTTTTGATAAATTCCAAGAGCTACTTGAAACAGGACAAGTTGATTCATTAAATATTCAACCTAAAAATGATGTATATGCCGTACGCGGTCAGGAAGTTGGAGCTGAGGAAGATCACTTTTTCACAGTCAATATCCCTGATCTACCTTCATTCTTAGAAGTCGTCATTGCATCTACAGATGGTGGAGAAGGACTTAATGATCTTGTGTTTGAACAAGCAGATGAGCCTAGTGGCTGGTTAAACTTCTTTACCATGTTAATACCGTTTGTGATTATTTTCATCCTCTTCTTCTTCTTGTTGAGCCAGGCTCAAGGCGGCGGGAGCCGAGTGATGAACTTTGGTAAGAGTAAAGCAAAGTTAGTTAGTGAGGATAAGAAAAAAGCACGCTTTAAAGATGTTGCTGGTGCGGATGAAGAAAAGCAAGAGCTTGTAGAAGTTGTTGATTTCTTAAAAGATCCACGTAAGTTCTCGCAAATTGGCGCACGTATTCCTAAAGGGGTACTTCTAGTAGGACCTCCTGGTACAGGTAAGACACTTCTTGCTCGTGCAGTCGCAGGTGAAGCTGGCGTACCGTTCTTCTCTATTAGTGGTTCTGACTTCGTAGAGATGTTTGTCGGTGTCGGTGCATCACGTGTACGTGACTTATTTGAAAATGCTAAGAAAAACGCTCCATGTATTATTTTTATTGATGAAATTGATGCAGTTGGTAGACGCCGCGGAGCAGGACTTGGCGGTGGGCATGATGAGCGTGAGCAAACATTAAACCAATTACTAGTTGAAATGGACGGATTTGGTGTCAATGAAGGGATTATTTTAATTGCCGCTACGAACCGTGCAGATATTCTTGACCCTGCGTTGTTACGTCCAGGACGTTTTGATCGTCAAATTATGGTAGGGCGTCCAGATGTAAATGGTCGTGAACAAGTGTTAGAAGTTCATGCGAAGAATAAACCACTTGCTGAAGACGTTGATTTAAAAACAATTGCTCAACGTACGCCAGGGTTCTCTGGAGCGGACTTAGAGAATTTGTTAAATGAGGCAGCTTTAGTATCAGCAAGATCGAATAAAGAAAAAATTGATATGGAAGCAGTTGAAGAAGCAATTGACCGTACGATTGCAGGTCCATCTAAGAAGAGCCGTGTCATTTCTGAAAAAGAGAAAAACATTGTCGCTCACCATGAGGCCGGTCATACGGTTGTCGGTGTGAAACTGGAAAGTGCTGATATGGTCCATAAAGTAACGATTGTCCCTCGAGGTCAAGCTGGCGGTTATGCGATGATGCTTCCGAAAGAAGATCGTTACTTCATGACAAAACCAGAGCTGCTTGATAAAATTGTCGGCCTTCTAGGAGGACGTGTCGCTGAAGAAATCATTTTCGGTGAAGTGAGTACAGGCGCACATAATGACTTCCAAAGAGCGACAGGCATTGCCCGTAAAATGGTAATGGAATATGGTATGAGTGAAAAACTCGGACCAATTCAATTCGGTAGTACGCAAGGTGAAGTATTCCTTGGAAGAGACATTAATAACGAACAAAACTACAGTGATGCGATTGCTCATGAAATTGACCTTGAAGTACAACGTATTTTAAAGGAATCTTATGAGCGTTGTAAGCAAATTCTTCAAGAAAATGAAGATAGCTTAAAATTGGTTGCTGAGACGTTAATGGAGCATGAAACGCTAGATGCTCAGCAAATTAACTCACTAATTGAAGAAGGCAAATTGCCAGATGATCACCATATGACGAAGAAAATGAATGGTGAACATGAAAATACTTCTGAAAAAAATGACCAAGATGTGAAAGTAAACATCCAAGGGAAAGAAACAAATAAAAATAATGATTCTGATGTCGTCGACTCATCTGATTCCGTTGAAGAAAGTACAGAGAACACGGCTGATAATCAAGAATATTCATCTGAGGACAGTGACAGCTTGAACGATGAAGAGAACAAAAAAGACTAATAAAAAACTTCAAAAAGGTTAGGATGAGATCCTTAGTCCACTTCCTATTCTTTTTGAAAAGCATAAAAAAGGGGTGTCTAATTTAGGCACCCTTTTTACGTGAATAATTGTTGAAGAATGATTTTTCCAAGGTGGTGGCAGAAATATGATTTTAGTGATGGACGTTGGGAATACGAATATCGCATTAGGGGTATATGAAAAAGAGGACTTGAAATATCATTGGCGCATTGGCACAGATTCTTCAAAGACAGAGGACGAATATGCAATGGTCATCAAAAGCTTATTCAGTCACGTCGAGGAGACGTTTAATGAGGTGGAAGGGGTTATTATTTCCTCTGTCGTACCGCCAATTATGTATACATTGGAGCAAATGTGTAAGAAGTACCTTCATATTACACCAAAAATAATCGGACCTGGCATTAAAACAGGTTTGAATATTAAGTATGATAACCCGAAAGAAGTTGGCTCTGACAGGATTGTCAATGCAGTAGCAGGGATTCAATTATACGGGACGCCAATCATTATTGTTGATTTTGGTACAGCTACGACGTATTGTTATATAAATGAACAAGGACATTACATCGGAGGAGCCATTGCGCCAGGTATCCGAATATCGTCGGAAGCTCTTTATAACCGGGCTTCTAAATTGCCACGAATTGAAATAGCTAAGACGAAGCAAATCGTAGGCAAAAATACTGTCGATGCGATGCAAGCCGGTATTTTATTTGGTTATGTTGGACAAGTGGAAGGAATTGTTTATCGAATGAAAGAACAAGCAAGGCATACACCGACAGTCATTGCTACTGGCGGTTTAGCATCAATGATCTCTTCGGAAACGGACGTTATTGATGTGGTCGATCCTTTGCTAACGATTAAAGGGCTGCAACTGATCTATCAAAAAAACAAATAAAGCGTGAATCGAAGGAAAATATAATCATAACTTACATATAGGGGTGTTCAAAGGAAAGTAAAAAGGACAAGTCAATATGCTCATTCGCAAATAATGACTCAGCGTGTTAATTAGAGGTTATTTTATTAAAGATTGTTGCTTCTGAATCATTTCATATGATTGTTTGAATCCGTTACGGGCGGACGCTTTCACTCCAGAGCACAAATGCGACATCTACTCTTGTTACACTTTTCAATATCACAACGATCTATGCGAAAAGAGCCTAATTAGGAGAACTTTTTACGAACTTTTTAAACAACCTCACCTAGAAGGAGTGTTACGTGTTGACAGATTATTTAGTAAGATCTTTAGCTTATGATGGGACAGTAAGAGCGTACGCAATTAAATCTACCGGGATGGTTCAAGAAGCAGCAAGAAGGCACAACACATGGCGAACAGTTACTGCAGCATTAGGAAGAGCTTTATCAGCAGGAACGATGATGGGAGCGATGCTGAAAGGTGAAGAAAAACTTACGATTAAAATCGAAGGAAATGGACCCGCAAGTCCAATTATCGTCGATGCAAATGCATCTGGAGAAACGAGAGGGTATGTGAAAAACCCTCATGTTGATCCTGAGCGAAAAGAAAGCGGAAAATTAAATGTATCCCTTGCAGTTGGAAATCAAGGTTCACTTTCTGTCGTAAAGGACTTAGGGTTGAGAGATTATTTCACTGGAAGTGTTCCGCTCGTATCTGGAGAGCTTGCAGAGGATTTTACGTATTACTTCGCTTCATCTGAACAAACGCCGTCTTCTGTGGCTCTTGGTGTCATCATCGATAAAGATGAGATTGTTACAGCAGCTGGAGGCTTTATCATTCAAATGATGCCAGGGGTGTCAGATGAGACAATAGATGAATTAGAAAAACGAATTAATGAGCTTCCTCCAGTATCAGACCTCATTTTGAATGGTTTAACACCGGAACAAATCTTATATCGAGTGCTAGGTGAAGACAATGTGCGCATTTTAGATACGATGGGTGTTGCTTTTCAATGTAAGTGTTCAAAAGAGCGTATTAGTAATGCGATCATCAGTTTAGAAGAAAAAGATCTTAAAGCGATGATTGAAGAAGATGAAGGTGCGGAAACACATTGTCATTTTTGCAATGAGACGTATACGTTTACGAAAGAAGAGCTGGAAGGGTTGCTTGAAGAAAAAACGAAGGAGTAAAAATTGGGAATATTCACCTTAATTGTTGACCGTTATACTGATAATTAGGTAAAATAAATAGTGAATAAAACCAATAAAAATACTCGGGTTTCGTTTGTGCGAATACCGAAAAGAGGAGAGTGCGTATGGTTAAAGTAGTCAATTCCATAACTGAACTGATTGGGGATACTCCTTTAGTGAAGCTTCAACGTCTTGTAACAGATGAGCATGCTGATGTGTATTTAAAGCTTGAATTTATGAACCCTGGAAGCAGCGTAAAAGACAGAATTGCTTTGTCAATGATTGAAGATGCTGAAGAGAAAGGCAGACTTAAAGACGGCGATACGATTGTAGAACCTACGAGTGGAAATACTGGGATCGGCCTTGCTATGGTTGCTGCAGCGAAAGGCTATCGGACTGTATTAGTAATGCCAGATACAATGAGTATGGAAAGACGAAATTTATTACGTGCTTATGGGGCCGAGCTTGTCTTAACACCAGGTCCTGAAGGAATGGGCGGAGCTATACGCAAAGCAAATGAGCTTCAACAGGAACATGGATATTTTATGCCTCAGCAATTTGAAAATGAAGCGAACCCTAAAATTCATAGAGAAACGACTGGGGAAGAGCTGTTAGAACAAGTTGGGGGCCAACTAGATGCATTCATTTCAGGGATTGGTACGGGGGGCACAATTACAGGTGCTGGTCAGCTTTTAAAAGAAAAATTCCCTGATTTACACATTGTCGCTTTAGAACCAAATGATTCACCTATATTATCTGGTGGAAAGCCAGGTCCTCATAAAATTCAAGGAATTGGAGCTGGCTTTGTACCTGAAATATTAGATACAGATATTTATAATGAAGTCATGAAAGTGTCGACGGAACAAGCCTTTGAATATGCCCGTCGAGCAGCTAAAGAAGAGGGGATTCTTGGAGGAATCTCGTCTGGTGCAGCGATTTATGCCGCGCTTGATGTTGCAAAAAGACTTGGCAAAGGGAAAAAAGTCGTTGCAGTTATTCCGAGTAATGGAGAAAGATATTTAAGTACTCCACTGTATCAATTTGAAGAAGAAGAATAGTAATAAGTATTATTAGCACTCCTTGACGGGCTAGCTCGTCCTGGGGTGTTTTTATATATAAAACGTCAAGGATTATACCAGAAAATGTACCCAAGTAATGGTACTTACGATTACGTTTGCTACTTCGTTTTTTCAATCGTATAATGGGTGGAGATGTAAGATTTCATTGGTGATTTATGTACCTAAAAGGCGGGATAGTATGACTTCGATTAAACGAAGTGTAGCTGGATATAGAAAGTCGTTACTGGATATTACAAGCAATTGGTTTCAAACATATACGTCATTAGCAAAGGGGAAATCTCACCACGTTTTACTTGAAAGCGGCCGTGGGGGAAGGTATTCAATTGTTGGTTTAGGTCCGTGGGCAATTTTAACAGGAAAAGACGATAAATTAATCATCGAAACGAATGATAAACGAGATGTGTATGAAGGCCCTTTGCTAGCTTCATTAAATCAATGGCTGAAAAAATATGAAGTAGAAAAAGATGATCGGTTGCCAGACTTCCAAAGTGGAATTATTGGGCAATTTAGCTACGACTTAGTGAGGCAGATCGAAAAGCTTCCAGAACAAGCTCGTGATGATTTAAATACGAATGACCTATATTTTTTAGCGTTTGATGAAATAGTTGTGATCGATCATGAGAAGGCGGACATATGGTTTATTGTTGTCGTAGATGGAGGATCAGAACCTACGTCGATCCTTGAAAACCTAGAACATAAATGGAAACATGCTTCTCTTTCTGAATGGCATAAAAGTGAAAGTGAAAATTATCGATATGGGGATGAAGAGGAAGTTATCCGTTCATTCCCTGAATCGACTTTTTCAGAAGCAGTAGAAAAAACAAAAGAATATATTGCTGCAGGTGATGTGTTCCAAGTAAACCTTTCTGTGAGAGAAACGAGAAAGTTGCAAACTCATCCTTTACACATTTACGATTGTTTACGGCGGATTAACCCTTCACCTTATATGGGATATTTCCATACACCAAAGTTGCAATATGTCAGTGCATCACCTGAATTATTAGTAAAGGTGAAGGACGATGAAGTGAGTACGAGACCAATTGCGGGGACGCGTTCACGTGGGAAAAATGAAGAAGAAGATCGTATGTTAGCAGATACTCTTATAAACAATGAGAAAGAACGTGCAGAACATGTGATGCTAGTAGACCTTGAAAGAAATGACCTTGGGCGTGTCTGTAAATATGGTACGGTTGAAGTCAATGAATTAATGGTTATTGAGAAATATTCACACGTCATGCATATCGTTTCAAATGTTAGAGGAATGAAAGCACCTCAGCACGAAACTATAGATGTCGTATCTGCAACATTCCCTGGAGGAACGATAACAGGGGCACCTAAAGTGCGAACAATGGAAATTATTGAAGAACTAGAGCCGGTTCGCCGGGGCGCGTATACAGGCTCATTAGGCTGGATAGGGTATAATGGAGATATGGAGTTGAACATTACAATTCGAACGATGGTAGTCAAAGATAACCTTGTTCATGTTCAAGCAGGGGCAGGAATTGTCATCGATTCAAACCCGCGCGCTGAATATAAAGAATCGCTAAAGAAGGCAAAAGCTTTATGGAAAGCAAAAGAGTTGAGTGAAGAAGAGAAGAAATCAAAAATGAGTATGAGCTGAGAAGGAGATGTTACAAAATGATTTTAATGATTGATAACTATGACTCATTCACGTACAACCTCGTTCAATATTTAGGTGAGATGGGGCAAGAACTCATCGTCAAACGAAATGATGAGATTTCGATTAAAGAGATTGAGGAAATGAACCCTGATTTTTTGATGATTTCACCAGGTCCGTGTACACCGAATGAAGCGGGAATTAGTTTGGAGGCAATTCGCCATTTCGCAGGGAAGATTCCGATATTTGGTGTTTGTTTAGGTCACCAGTCGATTGCGCAAGTTTTTGGAGGCAAGGTTATCCGTTCTGATCGGCTTATGCACGGGAAGACATCTGAAGTCAACCATACTGGTGAAACGATTTTTAAAGACATTCCAAATCCGTTTACTGCAACAAGATACCATTCGTTAATCGTAGAACGAGAGTCGCTGCCAGATTGCTTTGAGATTACTTCAGAAACTGAGATCGGGGAGATTATGGCGATTCGACATAAGGATTTACCGGTGGAAGGAGTTCAGTTTCATCCTGAATCGATTATGACGGGCGAAGGAAAGCAATTATTAAGAAACTTTATTGAAAGATACAAGGAGTTTGACAAAACATGTACATCTACATGAATGGAAAAATTGTTGAAGCTTCCAAAGCGAAAATTTCCCCTTTTGATCACGGCTTTTTATACGGAGTCGGCTTGTTTGAAACATTTCGCACTTATCAAGGTCATCCTTTTTTACTGGATGACCATTTTCGTCGTTTGCACGATAGTGCAAATGAGCTCGGTATTCGTATTCCTCCATATGATCGTCAGAAGACGACTGACATTATTTACGAATTGTTGGAAAAAAATAGCTTGGAAGATGGATATTTTAGATGGAATATTTCTGCAGGGGAAGAGCAGCTCGGTTTAACAGCAGAAACTTATAATCGCCCTACAACAATCGTGTTTGTGAAACAACTTCCTTCATCGTTTTTAAACGAAAAAAAGGGAAAAGTATTAAAGACGAATAGAAATTCGCCAGAAACGAAAGAGCGCTTGAAAACCCATCATTTTTTAAATAATATCATAGGAAAACGAGAAGCTGGTTCTGATCCAAGTGTAGAAGGGTTATTCTTAACGGAGCAAGGGCATTTATCTGAAGGGGTTGTGTCAAACCTCTTTTGGATAAACGGAATGACGCTCTATACGCCGGACCTTAGTTGTGGAGGGTTAAACGGAGTAACACGGCAGTTTGTCATGCGGCTAGCATCAAAATGCGGCTTTAAGGTGAGAGAAGGTAAGTTTCATCTTTCGGCATTATACGAAGCTGAAGAAGTGTTTATGACAAACTCGGTTCAAGAGCTTGTCGCTCTTAACGACATTGACGGTCAGTCTTATCCTGGAAAGAACGGACCATTGTATAAGCGTTTATTTGGTGAATATAGAGAATATACCCCTTCTTTGTGGAGCAGAAACGATATGAAATGAAGAAAGGAACGTGCGAGAGATGTTAGAGTTAAAAAAGCATAACGATAAAATCATTTGGGACGGTTATGAACTAGATTTTTCAAAAAAAACGTATGTGATGGGGATCTTAAATGTGACTCCTGATTCTTTTTCTGATGGCGGCAAATTTAATCATATCGATGAAGCGGTAAAACATGCCGTATCCATGGTTCAAGAGGGGGCAGATATACTCGACATCGGAGGAGAATCGACTCGACCAGGGGCGACAAAGGTAGAGGAAGAAGAGGAAATCTCGAGAGTTGTTGAACCGGTCAAAGCAGTAAGAAAACATGTCGATGTCCCGATCTCGATTGATACGTATAAAGCGAATGTGGCCAAAGAAGCGATTGAAGCTGGAGCGAATATCATTAATGATGTATGGGGTACGAAAGCTGATCCTAAAATGGCTGATGTTGCTGCAGCTTACGATGTACCGATTATCTTAATGCATAACCGCAACGAACCGATTTACTCAGACTTAATGAAAGATATCATACAGGACTTGACTGAATGCATTGAACAATGCTTAAAGGCAGGCGTAAAGGAAAACAAGATCATCCTCGACCCTGGTATAGGTTTTGCCAAAACATATGAACACAATGTCCTCGTTATGCGATATTTAGACAAGGTGACAAACTTAGGTTATCCAGTTTTACTCGGGACGTCGAGAAAATCGTTAATTGCTCAAACGTTGGATTTGCCAGTTGATGAGAGAATGGAAGGAACAGGTGCGACCGTCTGCTATGGAATCGATAAAGGTACAGATATCGTCCGGGTGCATGACGTTCGTGAAATTAGCCGCATGACAAAGATGATGGACGTTATGATCGGAAAGGGAAATGTGAATAAGTGATCGGATTGTTGAGGAGGACTATGTGTGGATAAAATATATGTTACAGGTATGAGATTTTTCGCTTATCATGGTGTATTTCCAGAAGAAAACAAGCTCGGGCAGCGATTTCATGTAGACGTCGTGTTGGAGTTGAGTACGAAAGCTGCAGGGGAAACAGATCGGTTAGAAGAAACGGTCAATTACGGTGAAGTTTACAGTGAGATTAAAGAAATCATGGAAGGTGATCCTGTTAAACTTGTCGAAACGTTAACAGAACGAATTGCTGCAAGGATGCTCTCTACTTTTGCAGTGATCCATGCCGTTACAGTGAAGGTTATTAAGCCTGATCCGCCCATCCCAGGACATTATGATTCTGTTGCAGTAGAAATTAGAAGGGAAAAGTAGTAATATGCCAGTCATTTACGATCAAAAAAATAATGTTGCACACCTTTCGCTAGGGTCAAATATGAAAGACCGATATAACCATTTAATGGAAGCCATACAATTTTTAAAAGAGGACGAACATATCGATCTTCTATCATCGTCGTCTATATATGAGACAGAGCCTGTAGGTTATACAGATCAACATGCATTTTTAAATATGGTATTAAAAGTTTCTACTTCCTATAAACCGTTGGAGCTTTTGGAAACGGTACAAAATATTGAGCAAAAAGGTGGAAGAAAAAGGGATATTCGATGGGGACCTCGGACAATAGACCTTGACATTTTACTCTATAATAACGAAAATATAAATTTGAAACAGTTAATCATTCCGCATCCAAGAATGTTTGAAAGAGGCTTTGTTCTTATACCGTTTAAAGAAGTAGAAAGTTCATATACATTTACGACAGGAAAAACGATCGACGATTATATAGATGAATTACCTGACAAAGAGGGTGTACAAAAGTGGAAGAACTCATTTGGGGAAGAAGAGTCAGAGCGTACCGAAAATTAAAAGGCTTCACGCAAGAAGAACTTGCTAATCAACTTGGGATTTCTGTTTCTGTACTAGGGGAGATTGAACGGGGAAACCGGCAACCTTCCGATGAAATGATTGGGCAAATCATCGATGTATTAAATATTACGATCGAAGAACTGACGTCAATAAAGTAATAAATGGGGTGAACAGTAAATGCTTAAGATTCGTAATATAGAAATGAAGAATCAGGTCGTTTTAGCACCGATGGCGGGTGTATGTAACCCTGCCTTCCGATTAATTGCGAAAGATTTTGGGGCAGGACTCGTTTGTGCTGAAATGGTCAGTGATAAAGCGATTCTTCATCAGAATGAACGTTCCATGAAAATGCTATATGTTGATGAGCGGGAAAAACCGCTGTCATTGCAAATATTTGGCGGTGATAAAGACACATTGGTTGAAGCTGCAAAAATCGTTGATAAAAAAACGAATGCAGATATTATCGATATTAATATGGGCTGTCCGGTTCCAAAAATTACAAAATGTGATGCTGGAGCGAAATGGCTGCTTGATCCTAACAAAATTTATGAAATGGTATCCTATGTTGTAGATGCAGTTGACAAACCTGTAACTGTAAAGATGCGTATGGGTTGGGACGAAGATCATATATACGCTGTTGAGAATGCACAAGCGATAGAAAGAGCGGGCGGTGAAGCCGTTGCTCTTCACGGACGTACACGTGTTCAAATGTATGAAGGAACTGCTAACTGGGATATTATTAAAGAAGTAAAAGAGGCAGTAAGCATCCCCGTTATTGGTAATGGTGATGTTAAAACACCAGAGGATGCTCGAAGAATGCTCGATACGACTGGTGTTGACGGTGTCATGATTGGAAGAGCTGCTTTAGGTAATCCTTGGATGTTATACCGTACCATTCATTATTTAGAGAACGGCGAAAATATTCCTGAACCATCGCCGCGTGAGAAAATGGACGTATGTGTGCTTCACATGGATCGTCTAATTGATTTGAAAGGTGAAGAAGTGGCTGTAAGAGAAATGAGAAAGCATGCTGCTTGGTATATTAAAGGAATGCGAGGATCTTCTCACCTGCGCAGTCAAATTAACAGCTTTACAAAAAGAGACGAATTAGCAAACGCATTATATGAATTTGTTGACCTCGTCGAGGCGAAACAAAAAGAAAAGGAAATGGCTGTTGCTGGCCGTTAAGTTGACATGCTACATGAAAACTTCTATAATACCTCTGAGATAAAACAGAACTGCCAGTCGATTGCTGGCAGTTTTCTTCTTCAAAAGTTCATTTCTATCTCTCTATTTTAAAAAGAGCGCATACAACACGTCATCCATTCCGATGCGATGAATTTGGCGTTGGTGGTTTTACACTAGTAATCAAACGGAAGACACAAGAAGTTCTACTCTGGATTTGTTTTGAGAGACAGGGCGTGGCGGTTAGCCAAGTTGACCGATATGCACCAATACTTCACTAGCAGAGAGACAAAGGCGCATGTACTTTTCTTATTTTTTAGTTTGATTCATATAGAGTTTATAAACGAATTTAAATATCTTTTAGGAGTTGGTAAGGGTGAGTCAAGAACTCGAATTGAATGACCAATTGCAAGTTCGTAGAGAAAAATTAAAAGAAATGGTAGACCTCGGAATTGATCCTTTCGGCAAACGTTTTGAAAGAACACACTCGGCTGAACAATTAAAAGTATCATATGATGAACGGACGAAGGAAGAATTAGAAGAGGATGAAGTTTCAGTAACGATTGCTGGACGCGTGATGACGAAACGTGGAAAAGGAAAAGCCGGATTTGCTCATATCCAAGACTTAACAGGACAAATTCAACTATATGTTCGTAAAGATCAAGTAGGAGATGATCAATATGAACAATTTAACCGAATTGATATAGGGGATATTGTAGGTATTTCTGGTGTCGTATTTAAAACAAAAGTAGGGGAATTGTCAGTGAAAGCGCAAGACTTTCAACTGCTAACTAAAGCTTTACGACCATTACCTGATAAATATCACGGATTAAAAGATGTTGAACAACGTTACCGTCAACGCTACCTTGATTTGATTGTTAACCCTGAAGTTCGTGATACATTCGTATTAAGAAGTAAAATACTTCAATCAATGCGTAGATACTTAGATGATCAAGGCTACTTAGAAGTAGAAACACCAACCATGCACTCAATTGCCGGAGGAGCATCAGCAAGACCGTTTGTTACCCACCATAATGCACTTGACATGACATTGTACATGCGGATTGCGATTGAACTCCATCTAAAAAGACTAATTGTCGGCGGGTTAGAAAAAGTGTATGAAATCGGACGAGTATTTCGAAATGAAGGGATCTCTACACGTCACAACCCAGAATTTACGATGATAGAGCTTTATGAGGCATATGCAGATTATAAAGATATTATGTCTCTAACAGAAAACCTAGTCGCTCACATTGCAAAAGATGTATTAGGAACAACATCAATCAAATATGAAGATTATGAAGTAGACCTTGCTCCAAAATGGAAAAGAGTACACATGGTCGATGCTGTAAAGGAACATACTGGTGTAGATTTCTGGGCTGAAATGTCAGATGAGGAAGCAAGAGCTTTAGCAAAAGAACATAATGTACCAGTAAAAGATACAATGAAGTTTGGTCATGTCGTGAATGAATTTTTCGAGACATTTGTTGAAGAGAAACTTGTTCAACCGACTTTTATTTATGGACATCCTGTAGATATATCACCGTTGGCAAAGAAAAATGAAGAGGATCCACGATTTACAGACAGATTCGAACTGTTTATCGTTGGACGCGAGCATGCAAATGCGTTTACAGAATTAAATGACCCAATTGATCAAAGAGAACGTTTTGAAGCTCAGCTTATAGAACGCGAACAAGGTGATGATGAAGCACACATGATGGATGAAGATTTCGTTGAATCATTAGAATACGGAATGCCGCCAACGGGTGGTTTAGGAATCGGAATAGATAGACTTGTTATGTTACTGACAAATTCTCAATCGATTCGTGATGTCCTTTTATTCCCACAAATGCGCCACCGAGAAACGACAGAAGAGTAGTTATTGTTAGTCAAGGACACGTATGACGCGTGTCCTTTTTTAAAGGTTAAGAAAGTATAAAATTTCAATCTCTCGATTGCTGTCTAGGGTAGCAGGCACGTGCCTTTCCTACACGAGCTTCCACACGGATGTGGTGACTTCGGCGTTCCCGCAGGACGCGAGGGTTTTAGCCGAAGATCTGATCTAGCGATTTGAGTCGACGGACAGGACGTCCTAATGCCGGGCATGCCACAGGACGTGGCGTATTGCCCGGTTGACGGATCTAGCTTTAAAATGATACTAGAAGAGGAAGAGGCGGCGCTTGCTCCTGCGGTTACTCGTCGCAGACTGCGTGCTTCTTCCTCTGCCAGATTAATCGAAGAAGCGAATGCGTCGAAGCAGCTCGTAGAGAATTCAGGGGAGAGTTGCTCGTTGCTCCTGCGGTTACTCGTCGCGGACTGCGTGCTTCTGCCTCTGCCAGATTAATCGAAGAAGCGACTGCGTCGAAGCAGCTCGTAGAGCATTCAGCGGAGAGTTGCTCGTTGCTCCTGCGGTTACTCGTCGCGGACTGCGTGCTTCTGCCTCTGCCAGATTAATCGAAGAAGCGACTGCGTCGAAGCAGCTCGTAGAGCATTCAGCGGAGAGTTGCTCGTTGCTCCTGCGGTTACTCGTCGCAGACTCCGTGCTTCTTCCTCTGCCAGATTAATCGAAGAAGCGAATGCGTCGAAGCAGCTCGTAGAGAATTCAGCGGAGAGTTGCTCGTTGCTCCTGCGGTTACTCGTCGCAAACTCCATGCTTCTTCCTCTGCCAGATTAATCGAAGAAGCGAATGCGTCGAAGCAGCTCGTAGAGGATTCAGTGGAGAGTCGCTCGTTGCTCCTGCGGTTACTCTCGCAGGTAAATAGTGTCGCCGATAGGCTGGCGCCTTGCGTTTTTCTTAAAAGAAAGCCTAAAGTTTCTAATTCTCGATCGCTATCCTATGATGAGCGATTAAGCGCAAGTTTGCTTTAAGTCGTTTTGATGGAGAAAAAGAAAAATGCCCTTTTGCTTCTGTTCCTATAAAGCCTAAGGGGGTATGCTAAAGTGATGTCCTGGCAAATGAATGCATGACACTTCAGATCGTCAATTTAACGTGTAATAAAGAAATATAAAATTGTACATAGTAAACATTGAGGTTTAATCTTTCACGAAGTTATGAAAAAATAAACTTATCATTATTCATGTGCTTGCTTTAACTTAATTATTAAATGTAATGTACTTTCAGTCGCTTCCATTCTAACGCTTTATTTATTTTCAAAAAAAAATTTAAAAAGGGGGTTGCGTCAAAAACAATTATCGTGGTATATTATTATCCGTCGCCGAAAACGGCTGACACAAACGAAAAAATAAATTGTGAAAAGTTGTTGACAGTGAACATCAAGAAATGTTATATTAATTGAGTCGCTGAAAAACGACACAAAACGATTTTGACCTTTGAAAACTAAACAAAAAGCCAAGCGAAATGGGATATGAAAATATCCCGTCAATGAATTTTTTTAATGTAAGAGTTAAGGAACATCGGCTAATGACATCACATCCTGTGATAACACCGATGTTAGCGCATCCGTGCGCGTCAAACTCGTTAGATCTTTAACAGATCACACTTTATTGGAGAGTTTGATCCTGGCTCAGGACGAACGCTGGCGGCGTGCCTAATACATGCAAGTCGAGCGGACCAACTAAGAGCTTGCTCTTAAGAGGTCAGCGGCGGACGGGTGAGTAACACGTGGGCAACCTGCCTTGCAGACTGGGATAACTCCGGGAAACCGGGGCTAATACCGGATGATCAATGGAACTGCATAGTTCTATTGTAAAAGTGGGGATTTATCCTCACACTGCAAGATGGGCCCGCGGCGCATTAGCTAGTTGGTAAGGTAATGGCTTACCAAGGCGACGATGCGTAGCCGACCTGAGAGGGTGATCGGCCACACTGGAACTGAGACACGGTCCAGACTCCTACGGGAGGCAGCAGTAGGGAATCATCCGCAATGGGCGAAAGCCTGACGGTGCAACGCCGCGTGAGTGATGACGGTCTTCGGATTGTAAAGCTCTGTTGTTAGGGAAGAACAAGTGCTGTTCGAATAGGGCGGCACCTTGACGGTACCTAACCAGAAAGCCCCGGCTAACTACGTGCCAGCAGCCGCGGTAATACGTAGGGGGCAAGCGTTGTCCGGAATTATTGGGCGTAAAGCGCGCGCAGGCGGTCTCTTAAGTCTGATGTGAAAGCCCACGGCTCAACCGTGGAGGGTCATTGGAAACTGGGGGACTTGAGTGTAGGAGAGGAAAGTGGAATTCCACGTGTAGCGGTGAAATGCGTAGATATGTGGAGGAACACCAGTGGCGAAGGCGACTTTCTGGCCTATAACTGACGCTGAGGCGCGAAAGCGTGGGGAGCAAACAGGATTAGATACCCTGGTAGTCCACGCCGTAAACGTTGAGTGCTAGGTGTTAGGGGTTTCGATGCCCTTAGTGCCGAAGTTAACACATTAAGCACTCCGCCTGGGGAGTACGGCCGCAAGGCTGAAACTCAAAGGAATTGACGGGGGCCCGCACAAGCAGTGGAGCATGTGGTTTAATTCGAAGCAACGCGAAGAACCTTACCAGGTCTTGACATCCTCTGACCACCCTAGAGATAGGGCTTTCCCCTTCGGGGGACAGAGTGACAGGTGGTGCATGGTTGTCGTCAGCTCGTGTCGTGAGATGTTGGGTTAAGTCCCGCAACGAGCGCAACCCTTGATCTTAGTTGCCAGCATTTAGTTGGGCACTCTAAGGTGACTGCCGGTGACAAACCGGAGGAAGGTGGGGATGACGTCAAATCATCATGCCCCTTATGACCTGGGCTACACACGTGCTACAATGGATGGTACAAAGGGCAGCGAGACCGTGAGGTTGAGCGAATCCCATAAAGCCATTCTCAGTTCGGATTGCAGGCTGCAACTCGCCTGCATGAAGCCGGAATTGCTAGTAATCGCGGATCAGCATGCCGCGGTGAATACGTTCCCGGGCCTTGTACACACCGCCCGTCACACCACGAGAGCTTGTAACACCCGAAGTCGGTGCGGTAACCTTTTGGAGCCAGCCGCCGAAGGTGGGACAGGTGATTGGGGTGAAGTCGTAACAAGGTATCCCTACCGGAAGGTGGGGATGGATCACCTCCTTTCTAAGGAGCATATAGCTCATTACTTTATCGACGTTTGCGCTTTTTGTTTAGTTTTGAAGGGTTAACCTTCAATACACAAAAATGAAATGCTCCTGCGATTACTCGTCGCAGAAAAACAATGCTCCTGCGATTACTCACCGTAAGAAGCGGAGATTTTTTGTGAGCCATTAATCTTATTTAGTTTTGAGTGAGAATACTCTCAAAATAATATGGAAACCCCTTAATTAGGGGGCCTGTAGCTCAGCTGGTTAGAGCGCACGCCTGATAAGCGTGAGGTCGGTGGTTCGAGTCCACTCAGGCCCACCATATTCAATATACGATAAATGAGGGGCCTTAGCTCAGCTGGGAGAGCGCCTGCTTTGCACGCAGGAGGTCAGCGGTTCGATCCCGCTAGGCTCCACCAAATTTTAAAATTGTCCTTTGAAAACTAGATAACAGTAGAAAGACTGATTGACCTTCACCGGTTGTTTGAAGCGAATCCTAACGGATTCAAACGAGTACAACCGAGTGTCTTAGAAGGTTAAAAGACGCCATATGCAAAATTGCAAAACTCAAATTGAGTAGGTTTTGCAAGGAGGATCGAGTTGTTCAAGGAAGCAAGGAATTGAGCGACTGAGCGTATGAAATAGATACGTGACAGGAGCGAGAGACACAGCTGACACAGAAGAACGACGATCATCCGCCGCAAAATGGTTAAGTTATGAAGGGCGCACGGCGAATGCCTTGGCACTAGGAGCCGAAGAAGGACGGGACGAACACCGATATGCTTCGGGGAGCTGTAAGTAAGCTTTGATCCGAAGATTTCCGAATGGGGGAACCCACCACCTGTAATGAGGTGGTATCCATACCTGAATCCATAGGGTATGAGAAGGCAGACCTGGGGAACTGAAACATCTTAGTACC
>NZ_NIST01000001.1:719606-727630 GCF_002335745.1 Evansella halocellulosilytica
GATCAATGGATGCATAGTTCTATTGTAAAAGTGGGGATTTATCCTCACACTGCAAGATGGGGCCGCGGCGCATTAGCTAGTTGGTAAGGTAATGGCTTACCAAGGCGACGATGCGTAGCCGACCTGAGAGGGTGATCGGCCACACTGGAACTGAGACACGGTCCAGACTCCTACGGGAGGCAGCAGTAGGGAATCATCCGCAATGGGCGAAAGCCTGACGGTGCAACGCCGCGTGAGTGATGACGGTCTTCGGATTGTAAAGCTCTGTTGTTAGGGAAGAACAAGTGCTGTTCGAATAGGGCGGCACCTTGACGGTACCTAACCAGAAAGCCCCGGCTAACTACGTGCCAGCAGCCGCGGTAATACGTAGGGGGCAAGCGTTGTCCGGAATTATTGGGCGTAAAGCGCGCGCAGGCGGTCTCTTAAGTCTGATGTGAAAGCCCACGGCTCAACCGTGGAGGGTCATTGGAAACTGGGGGACTTGAGTGTAGGAGAGGAAAGTGGAATTCCACGTGTAGCGGTGAAATGCGTAGATATGTGGAGGAACACCAGTGGCGAAGGCGACTTTCTGGCCTATAACTGACGCTGAGGCGCGAAAGCGTGGGGAGCAAACAGGATTAGATACCCTGGTAGTCCACGCCGTAAACGTTGAGTGCTAGGTGTTAGGGGTTTCGATGCCCTTAGTGCCGAAGTTAACACATTAAGCACTCCGCCTGGGGAGTACGGCCGCAAGGCTGAAACTCAAAGGAATTGACGGGGGCCCGCACAAGCAGTGGAGCATGTGGTTTAATTCGAAGCAACGCGAAGAACCTTACCAGGTCTTGACATCCTCTGACCACCCTAGAGATAGGGCTTTCCCCTTCGGGGGACAGAGTGACAGGTGGTGCATGGTTGTCGTCAGCTCGTGTCGTGAGATGTTGGGTTAAGTCCCGCAACGAGCGCAACCCTTGATCTTAGTTGCCAGCATTTAGTTGGGCACTCTAAGGTGACTGCCGGTGACAAACCGGAGGAAGGTGGGGATGACGTCAAATCATCATGCCCCTTATGACCTGGGCTACACACGTGCTACAATGGATGGTACAAAGGGCAGCGAGACCGCGAGGTTGAGCGAATCCCATAAAGCCATTCTCAGTTCGGATTGCAGGCTGCAACTCGCCTGCATGAAGCCGGAATTGCTAGTAATCGCGGATCAGCATGCCGCGGTGAATACGTTCCCGGGCCTTGTACACACCGCCCGTCACACCACGAGAGCTTGTAACACCCGAAGTCGGTGCGGTAACCTTTTGGAGCCAGCCGCCGAAGGTGGGACAGGTGATTGGGGTGAAGTCGTAACAAGGTATCCCTACCGGAAGGTGGGGATGGATCACCTCCTTTCTAAGGAGCATATAGCTCATTACTTTATCGACGTTTGCGCTTTTTGTTTAGTTTTGAGAGGTTATTTTTTTATCTCTCCATTAAATGTTATTTGCAAAGAGGATTAAGCTATTCGATGAAGAGCGACGATCATCTGCCGTTTTGCAAAGAGGGTCAAGGAGTTCAAGGAAGCAATTGACGAGCCACTGGAGCGTACAACAGTACGTGAGGATGGTGAGGAATGAAGCTGACACAGAAATCTGCAGGCCATCTGCCGCAAAATTGTCCTTTGAAAACTAGATAACAGTAGAAAGACTGATTGATCTTCACCGGTTGTTTGAAGCGAATCCTAACGGATTCGAACGAGTACAACCGAGTGTCTTAGAAGGTTAAAAGACGCCATATGCAAAATTGCAAAACTCAAATTGAGTAGGTTTTGCAAGGAGGATCGAGTTGTTCAAGGAAGCAAGGAATTGAGCGACTGAGCGTATGAAATAGATACGTGACAGGAGCGAGAGACACAGCTGACACAGAAGAACGACGATCATCCGCCGCAAAATGGTTAAGTTATGAAGGGCGCACGGCGAATGCCTTGGCACTAGGAGCCGAAGAAGGACGGGACGAACACCGATATGCTTCGGGGAGCTGTAAGTAAGCTTTGATCCGAAGATTTCCGAATGGGGGAACCCACCACCTGTAATGAGGTGGTATCCATACCTGAATCCATAGGGTATGAGAAGGCAGACCTGGGGAACTGAAACATCTTAGTACCCAGAGGAAGAGAAAGAAACATCGATTTCCTGAGTAGCGGCGAGCGAAACGGAAAGAGCCCAAACCAAGAGGCTTGCCTCTTGGGGTTGTAGGACACTCCATACGGAGTTACAAAGAAACGGAGTAGATGAAGCGACCTG
The DNA here is from genome assembly GCF_002335745.1 of Evansella halocellulosilytica. Lineage (GTDB taxonomy): Bacteria > Bacillota > Bacilli > Bacillales > Salisediminibacteriaceae > Bacillus_CA > Bacillus_CA halocellulosilytica. Next base: position 721,871 of record NZ_NIST01000001.1, read on the forward strand.
GAAAGGTCCGCGGGACAAGGTAAAAGCCCTGTAGTCGAAACTTCGTTTCCTCCGGAGTGGATCCTGAGTACGGCGGGACACGAGAAACCCCGTCGGAATCCGGGAGGACCATCTCCCAAGGCTAAATACTCCCTAGTGACCGATAGTGAACCAGTACCGTGAGGGAAAGGTGAAAAGCACCCCGGGAGGGGAGTGAAAGAGATCTTGAAACCGTGTGCCTACAAGTAGTCGGAGCCCGTTAATGGGTGACGGCGTGCCTTTTGTAGAATGAACCGGCGAGTTACGATTACGTGCAAGGTTAAGTTGAAAAGACGGAGCCGCAGCGAAAGCGAGTCTGAACAGGGCGAATGAGTACGTGGTTGTAGACCCGAAACCGTGTGATCTACCCATGTCCAGGGTGAAGTCCAGGTAACACTGGATGGAGGCCCGAACCCACGCACGTTGAAAAGTGCGGGGATGAGGTGTGGGTAGGGGTGAAATGCCAATCGAACTCGGAGATAGCTGGTTCTCCCCGAAATAGCTTTAGGGCTAGCCTCGAGGGAAGAGTATTGGAGGTAGAGCACTGATTGGACTAGGGGTCCCCACAGGATTACCGAATTCAGTCAAACTCCGAATGCCAAATACTTATCCTCGGGAGTCAGACTGCGAGTGCTAAGATCCGTAGTCAAGAGGGAAACAGCCCAGACCATCAGCTAAGGTCCCCAAGTATACGTTAAGTGGAAAAGGATGTGGAGTTGCTTAGACAACCAGGATGTTGGCTTAGAAGCAGCCATCATTGAAAGAGTGCGTAATAGCTCACTGGTCGAGTGACTCTGCGCCGAAAATGTACCGGGGCTAAACGTATCACCGAAGCTATGGATTGTCCTTACGGACAGTGGTAGGGGAGCGTTCCAAGGGCGTTGAAGCTCAACCGAGAGGATGGGTGGAGCGCTTGGAAGTGAGAATGCCGGTATGAGTAGCGAAAAGAGGGGTGAGAATCCCCTCCGTCGAAAGCCTAAGGTTTCCTGAGGAAGGCTCGTCCGCTCAGGGTTAGTCGGGACCTAAGCCGAGGCCGAAAGGCGTAGGCGATGGAAAACAGGTTGAAATTCCTGTACCACCACGTCACCGTTTGAACAACGGGGGGACGCAGGAAGGTAGGGTAAGCACGGCACTGGATGTCCGTGTCCAAGCAGTGAGGCTGGTAAGTAGGCAAATCCGCTTACCGTAAGGCTGAGCTGTGATGGCGAGCGAAATTTTAGTAGCGAAGTTCCTGATCCTACACTGCCTAGAAAAGCCTCTAGTGAGGTGACTGGTGCCCGTACCGCAAACCGACACAGGTAGGCGGGAAGAGAATTCTAAGACGCGCGGGAGAACTCTCGTTAAGGAACTCGGCAAAATGACCCCGTAACTTCGGGAGAAGGGGTGCTCTATTAGGGTGTATGCCCGAGAGAGCCGCAGTGAATAGGCCCAAACGACTGTTTATCAAAAACACAGGTCTCTGCCAAGCCGCAAGGCGACGTATAGGGGCTGACACCTGCCCGGTGCTGGAAGGTTAAGAGGAGGGGTTATCCCTTACGGGAGAAGCTCTGAATTGAAGCCCCAGTAAACGGCGGCCGTAACTATAACGGTCCTAAGGTAGCGAAATTCCTTGTCGGGTAAGTTCCGACCCGCACGAAAGGTGCAACGATTTGGGCACTGTCTCAACGAGAGACCCGGTGAAATTATATTACCTGTGAAGATGCAGGTTACCCGCGACAGGACGGAAAGACCCCATGGAGCTTTACTGTAGCTTGATATTGGATTTTGGTACAGCTTGTACAGGATAGGTAGGAGCCTTGGAAACCGGAGCGCCAGCTTCGGTGGAGGCATCGGTGGGATACTACCCTGGCTGTACTGGAATTCTAACCTCGAACCGTGATCCGGTTCAGGGACAGTGTCAGGTGGGCAGTTTGACTGGGGCGGTCGCCTCCTAAAGAGTAACGGAGGCGCCCAAAGGTTCCCTCAGAATGGTTGGAAATCATTCGCAGAGTGCAAAGGCATAAGGGAGCTTGACTGCGAGACATACAGGTCGAGCAGGGACGAAAGTCGGGCTTAGTGATCCGGCGGCACCGTATGGAAGGGCCGTCGCTCAACGGATAAAAGCTACCCTGGGGATAACAGGCTAATCTCCCCCAAGAGTCCACATCGACGGGGAGGTTTGGCACCTCGATGTCGGCTCATCGCATCCTGGGGCTGAAGTAGGTCCCAAGGGTTGGGCTGTTCGCCCATTAAAGCGGTACGCGAGCTGGGTTCAGAACGTCGTGAGACAGTTCGGTCCCTATCCGTCGCGGGCGTAGGAAATTTGAGAGGAGCTGTCCTTAGTACGAGAGGACCGGGATGGACACACCGCTGGTGTACCAGTTGTTCCGCCAGGAGCATCGCTGGGTAGCTACGTGTGGACGGGATAAGTGCTGAAAGCATCTAAGCATGAAGCCCCCCTCAAGATGAGATTTCCCATCACGTCAAGTGAGTAAGATCCCTCAGAGAAGATGAGGTTGATAGGTCTCATGTGGAAGCATGGCAACATGTGGAGCTGAGAGATACTAATCGATCGAGGGCTTAACCAATGTTTTATCAAACCTTCTAATACCGAAGGTCATCAGTCAAATGTTATCTAGTTTTGAGAGGATAAACAAAAGAACTTCTCAACATTTAAATAGTCCAGTGACGATAGCGGAGAGGTCACACCCGTTCCCATGCCGAACACGGAAGTTAAGCTCTCCAGCGCCGATGGTAGTTGGGGGCTCTCCCCCTGTGAGAGTAGGACGTTGCTGGGCAAAACATGGAGGATTAGCTCAGTTGGGAGAGCACTTGCCTTACAAGCAAGGGGTCGGTGGTTCGAGCCCGCCATCCTCCACCATAAAATGCTGGCCTAGCTCAATTGGTAGAGCAACTGACTTGTAATCAGTAGGTTGGGGGTTCAAGTCCTCTGGCCAGCACCACTCTTTATCATGAAGTTTAATAATATACAGACATCGAAGTATTACATCGTCCGTAAACTACATGAAATAACATCATTGAAAAAGCTACGAGCCATTAGCTCAGTGACGAGCGTTTACATCACGAATCAGCTACGAGTTGTCTCGACGGATAGACTACAGAGAAATACTTGTAGAGGAAGAGACAGGTAAGACATCGAAGCATTACATCGTCCGTAAGCTACACGAAAGTGCATCATTGAAAAAGCTACGAGCCATTAGCTCAGTTGGTAGAGCATCTGACTTTTAATCAGAGGGTCGAAGGTTCGAGTCCTTCATGGCTCACCATTTTTTTGCGGGTGTGGCGGAATTGGCAGACGCGCTAGACTTAGGATCTAGTGTCTTATGACGTGGGGGTTCGACTCCCTTCACCCGCACCAATTCGCGGAAGTAGTTCAGTGGTAGAACACCACCTTGCCAAGGTGGGGGTCGCGAGTTCGAATCTCGTCTTCCGCTCCATATTTTTAATTGAATATATGGAAAAGTCCTGCCGGGGTGGTGGAATTGGCAGACACACAGGACTTAAAATCCTGCGGTAGGTGACTACCGTGCCGGTTCAAGTCCGGCCCTCGGCACCATAATCTCTTTTTTATAAAATAGGTTGACGAATACATTTTCATTTGTTAAGATATCAAATGTCGCTAAAAAATGCGCCCGTAGCTCAATTGGATAGAGCGTTTGACTACGGATCAAAAGGTTAGGGGTTCGACTCCTCTCGGGCGCGCCATATTAAAATTTTAAAATTAACGGGAAGTAGCTCAGCTTGGCAGAGCACTTGGTTTGGGACCAAGGGGTCGCAGGTTCAAATCCTGTCTTCCCGACCATTCAGTATGGGGCCTTAGCTCAGCTGGGAGAGCGCCTGCTTTGCACGCAGGAGGTCAGCGGTTCGATCCCGCTAGGCTCCACCATATTTTGACCTTTGAAAACTAAACAAAAAGCCAAGCGAAATGGGATATGAAAATATCCCGTCAATGAATTTTTTTAATGTAAGAGTTAAGGAACATCGGCTAATGACATCACATCCTGTGATAACACCGATGTTAGCGCATCCGTGCGCGTCAAACTCGTTAGATCTTTAACAGATCACACTTTATTGGAGAGTTTGATCCTGGCTCAGGACGAACGCTGGCGGCGTGCCTAATACATGCAAGTCGAGCGGACCAACTAAGAGCTTGCTCTTAAGAGGTCAGCGGCGGACGGGTGAGTAACACGTGGGCAACCTGCCTTGCAGACTGGGATAACTCCGGGAAACCGGGGCTAATACCGGATGATCAATGGAACTGCATAGTTCTATTGTAAAAGTGGGGATTTATCCTCACACTGCAAGATGGGCCCGCGGCGCATTAGCTAGTTGGTAAGGTAATGGCTTACCAAGGCGACGATGCGTAGCCGACCTGAGAGGGTGATCGGCCACACTGGAACTGAGACACGGTCCAGACTCCTACGGGAGGCAGCAGTAGGGAATCATCCGCAATGGGCGAAAGCCTGACGGTGCAACGCCGCGTGAGTGATGACGGTCTTCGGATTGTAAAGCTCTGTTGTTAGGGAAGAACAAGTGCTGTTCGAATAGGGCGGCACCTTGACGGTACCTAACCAGAAAGCCCCGGCTAACTACGTGCCAGCAGCCGCGGTAATACGTAGGGGGCAAGCGTTGTCCGGAATTATTGGGCGTAAAGCGCGCGCAGGCGGTCTCTTAAGTCTGATGTGAAAGCCCACGGCTCAACCGTGGAGGGTCATTGGAAACTGGGGGACTTGAGTGTAGGAGAGGAAAGTGGAATTCCACGTGTAGCGGTGAAATGCGTAGATATGTGGAGGAACACCAGTGGCGAAGGCGACTTTCTGGCCTATAACTGACGCTGAGGCGCGAAAGCGTGGGGAGCAAACAGGATTAGATACCCTGGTAGTCCACGCCGTAAACGTTGAGTGCTAGGTGTTAGGGGTTTCGATGCCCTTAGTGCCGAAGTTAACACATTAAGCACTCCGCCTGGGGAGTACGGCCGCAAGGCTGAAACTCAAAGGAATTGACGGGGGCCCGCACAAGCAGTGGAGCATGTGGTTTAATTCGAAGCAACGCGAAGAACCTTACCAGGTCTTGACATCCTCTGACCACCCTAGAGATAGGGCTTTCCCCTTCGGGGGACAGAGTGACAGGTGGTGCATGGTTGTCGTCAGCTCGTGTCGTGAGATGTTGGGTTAAGTCCCGCAACGAGCGCAACCCTTGATCTTAGTTGCCAGCATTTAGTTGGGCACTCTAAGGTGACTGCCGGTGACAAACCGGAGGAAGGTGGGGATGACGTCAAATCATCATGCCCCTTATGACCTGGGCTACACACGTGCTACAATGGATGGTACAAAGGGCAGCGAGACCGCGAGGTTGAGCGAATCCCATAAAGCCATTCTCAGTTCGGATTGCAGGCTGCAACTCGCCTGCATGAAGCCGGAATTGCTAGTAATCGCGGATCAGCATGCCGCGGTGAATACGTTCCCGGGCCTTGTACACACCGCCCGTCACACCACGAGAGCTTGTAACACCCGAAGTCGGTGCGGTAACCTTTTGGAGCCAGCCGCCGAAGGTGGGACAGGTGATTGGGGTGAAGTCGTAACAAGGTATCCCTACCGGAAGGTGGGGATGGATCACCTCCTTTCTAAGGAGCATATAGCTCATCAATTTAATGAGCTTCGGTTAAGAGCGTCACATCGTGTGACAACACCGAAGTTAGCACCTCCGTGTGCGTCGTTTGCGCTTTTTGTTTAGTTTTGAGAG
>NZ_NIST01000001.1:727640-855099 GCF_002335745.1 Evansella halocellulosilytica
TACTTTATCGACGTTTGCGCTTTTTGTTTAGTTTTGAGAGGTTATTTTTTTATCTCTCCATTAAATGTTATTTGCAAAGAGGATTAAGCTATTCGATGAAGAGCGACGATCATCTGCCGTTTTGCAAAGAGGGTCAAGGAGTTCAAGGAAGCAATTGACGAGCCACTGGAGCGTACAACAGTACGTGAGGATGGTGAGGAATGAAGCTGACACAGAAATCTGCAGGCCATCTGCCGCAAAATTGTCCTTTGAAAACTAGATAACAGTAGAAAGACTGATTGATCTTCACCGGTTGTTTGAAGCGAATCCTAACGGATTCGAACGAGTACAACCGAGTGTCTTAGAAGGTTAAAAGACGCCATATGCAAAATTGCAAAACTCAAATTGAGTAGGTTTTGCAAGGAGGATCGAGTTGTTCAAGGAAGCAAGGAATTGAGCGACTGAGCGTATGAAATAGATACGTGACAGGAGCGAGAGACACAGCTGACACAGAAGAACGACGATCATCCGCCGCAAAATGGTTAAGTTATGAAGGGCGCACGGCGAATGCCTTGGCACTAGGAGCCGAAGAAGGACGGGACGAACACCGATATGCTTCGGGGAGCTGTAAGTAAGCTTTGATCCGAAGATTTCCGAATGGGGGAACCCACCACCTGTAATGAGGTGGTATCCATACCTGAATCCATAGGGTATGAGAAGGCAGACCTGGGGAACTGAAACATCTTAGTACCCAGAGGAAGAGAAAGAAACATCGATTTCCTGAGTAGCGGCGAGCGAAACGGAAAGAGCCCAAACCAAGAGGCTTGCCTCTTGGGGTTGTAGGACACTCCATACGGAGTTACAAAGAAACGGAGTAGATGAAGCGACCTGGAAAGGTCCGCGGGACAAGGTAAAAGCCCTGTAGTCGAAACTTCGTTTCCTCCGGAGTGGATCCTGAGTACGGCGGGACACGAGAAACCCCGTCGGAATCCGGGAGGACCATCTCCCAAGGCTAAATACTCCCTAGTGACCGATAGTGAACCAGTACCGTGAGGGAAAGGTGAAAAGCACCCCGGGAGGGGAGTGAAAGAGATCTTGAAACCGTGTGCCTACAAGTAGTCGGAGCCCGTTAATGGGTGACGGCGTGCCTTTTGTAGAATGAACCGGCGAGTTACGATTACGTGCAAGGTTAAGTTGAAAAGACGGAGCCGCAGCGAAAGCGAGTCTGAACAGGGCGAATGAGTACGTGGTTGTAGACCCGAAACCGTGTGATCTACCCATGTCCAGGGTGAAGTCCAGGTAACACTGGATGGAGGCCCGAACCCACGCACGTTGAAAAGTGCGGGGATGAGGTGTGGGTAGGGGTGAAATGCCAATCGAACTCGGAGATAGCTGGTTCTCCCCGAAATAGCTTTAGGGCTAGCCTCGAGGGAAGAGTATTGGAGGTAGAGCACTGATTGGACTAGGGGTCCCCACAGGATTACCGAATTCAGTCAAACTCCGAATGCCAAATACTTATCCTCGGGAGTCAGACTGCGAGTGCTAAGATCCGTAGTCAAGAGGGAAACAGCCCAGACCATCAGCTAAGGTCCCCAAGTATACGTTAAGTGGAAAAGGATGTGGAGTTGCTTAGACAACCAGGATGTTGGCTTAGAAGCAGCCATCATTGAAAGAGTGCGTAATAGCTCACTGGTCGAGTGACTCTGCGCCGAAAATGTACCGGGGCTAAACGTATCACCGAAGCTATGGATTGTCCTTACGGACAGTGGTAGGGGAGCGTTCCAAGGGCGTTGAAGCTCAACCGAGAGGATGGGTGGAGCGCTTGGAAGTGAGAATGCCGGTATGAGTAGCGAAAAGAGGGGTGAGAATCCCCTCCGTCGAAAGCCTAAGGTTTCCTGAGGAAGGCTCGTCCGCTCAGGGTTAGTCGGGACCTAAGCCGAGGCCGAAAGGCGTAGGCGATGGAAAACAGGTTGAAATTCCTGTACCACCACGTCACCGTTTGAACAACGGGGGGACGCAGGAAGGTAGGGTAAGCACGGCACTGGATGTCCGTGTCCAAGCAGTGAGGCTGGTAAGTAGGCAAATCCGCTTACCGTAAGGCTGAGCTGTGATGGCGAGCGAAATTTTAGTAGCGAAGTTCCTGATCCTACACTGCCTAGAAAAGCCTCTAGTGAGGTGACTGGTGCCCGTACCGCAAACCGACACAGGTAGGCGGGAAGAGAATTCTAAGACGCGCGGGAGAACTCTCGTTAAGGAACTCGGCAAAATGACCCCGTAACTTCGGGAGAAGGGGTGCTCTATTAGGGTGTATGCCCGAGAGAGCCGCAGTGAATAGGCCCAAACGACTGTTTATCAAAAACACAGGTCTCTGCCAAGCCGCAAGGCGACGTATAGGGGCTGACACCTGCCCGGTGCTGGAAGGTTAAGAGGAGGGGTTATCCCTTACGGGAGAAGCTCTGAATTGAAGCCCCAGTAAACGGCGGCCGTAACTATAACGGTCCTAAGGTAGCGAAATTCCTTGTCGGGTAAGTTCCGACCCGCACGAAAGGTGCAACGATTTGGGCACTGTCTCAACGAGAGACCCGGTGAAATTATATTACCTGTGAAGATGCAGGTTACCCGCGACAGGACGGAAAGACCCCATGGAGCTTTACTGTAGCTTGATATTGGATTTTGGTACAGCTTGTACAGGATAGGTAGGAGCCTTGGAAACCGGAGCGCCAGCTTCGGTGGAGGCATCGGTGGGATACTACCCTGGCTGTACTGGAATTCTAACCTCGAACCGTGATCCGGTTCAGGGACAGTGTCAGGTGGGCAGTTTGACTGGGGCGGTCGCCTCCTAAAGAGTAACGGAGGCGCCCAAAGGTTCCCTCAGAATGGTTGGAAATCATTCGCAGAGTGCAAAGGCATAAGGGAGCTTGACTGCGAGACATACAGGTCGAGCAGGGACGAAAGTCGGGCTTAGTGATCCGGCGGCACCGTATGGAAGGGCCGTCGCTCAACGGATAAAAGCTACCCTGGGGATAACAGGCTAATCTCCCCCAAGAGTCCACATCGACGGGGAGGTTTGGCACCTCGATGTCGGCTCATCGCATCCTGGGGCTGAAGTAGGTCCCAAGGGTTGGGCTGTTCGCCCATTAAAGCGGTACGCGAGCTGGGTTCAGAACGTCGTGAGACAGTTCGGTCCCTATCCGTCGCGGGCGTAGGAAATTTGAGAGGAGCTGTCCTTAGTACGAGAGGACCGGGATGGACACACCGCTGGTGTACCAGTTGTTCCGCCAGGAGCATCGCTGGGTAGCTACGTGTGGACGGGATAAGTGCTGAAAGCATCTAAGCATGAAGCCCCCCTCAAGATGAGATTTCCCATCACGTCAAGTGAGTAAGATCCCTCAGAGAAGATGAGGTTGATAGGTCTCATGTGGAAGCATGGCAACATGTGGAGCTGAGAGATACTAATCGATCGAGGGCTTAACCAATGTTTTATCAAACCTTCTAATACCGAAGGTCATCAGTCAAATGTTATCTAGTTTTGAGAGGATAAACAAAAGAACTTCTCAACATTTAAATAGTCCAGTGACGATAGCGGAGAGGTCACACCCGTTCCCATGCCGAACACGGAAGTTAAGCTCTCCAGCGCCGATGGTAGTTGGGGGCTCTCCCCCTGTGAGAGTAGGACGCTGCTGGGCTATCAAAGGCACCTTCAAAAGAAGGTGTCTTTTTTCTATGTAATGAAAAAAAGAAAGTGATATCGTAAGATATCAAACAGGGAATGTACAGGGGGAACAAGAAGGTCAAGGAAGCGAGCCTCGGAATGTACGATGTCCATGAGAAGTGAGCAATGAGAGGAATGAACGCTGGCTAAGAGCACAACTTCCTGTTGTAACGCCAGCACTAGTACATCCTGTACGTCGGAGATTCGCCGTTCATCGTGTGCCGAAAAGCGCCGATGCCGATGGTAGTTGGGGGCGCCCCCTGTGAGAGTAGGACGCTGCTGGGCAATCAAAGACCACCTCTTAGCTCGCTGAGAGGTGGTTTGCGATCTTTTTTATGTTTTGTGCTGCCGCTGTCATCAACGCTTGTTCTGATGCGCCCTTTAAGCTGCGTAACCGGCAGTAGCGAAGCCCGTGGAGCTGTTTGGCATCAATTTTTCTTAGTAAGTGGTCGTCTGAGACTAACTGATCGATAGAGACCATTTCGAGTTCAACTTGTTTTGCACGAATGGGGCGTAACACACGATCACCTCACGAGTGGTTTTATCTATATTATACTATATTTACCTGAATAATCAGATAAAACTGATGAAAAAATAACCATCATTTCTAAATAGGAAACGATGGATGTTCTAGGTTGATTGAAGAACGAAAGGCGGCGACTCCAATGGGATCAGCGCAGTCTGAAAATCCATTCTGACGATGCTTCGCTGAGTCAGAATTAGTTGAAGACAAGCCCCATGGAAAGCGTCCGCCGGGAGGGATGAGATCGTGAGATATCATACTTTTCTTTTAAAAAAAGGCTGTTGAGAAAACTTTCTCAACAGCCTGGCACCTTCTATTGAAGGTGTCTTTTTTCATGAAATGAGATGTTATTGAGGGGAATAGGTATGAGCATCATTAATTTAGAATCATTCTAGTTAGCGGATAAAATGAATATTTTACCGGATAAACCCGGATTTTTCGCGGATAAAACGAAATTTTTACCGGATAAACTCAAATTTTTCATGGATAAATTGAATATTTTACCGGATAAACTGAAAAATTCGCGGATAAACATCAAAAATCATTAATAACACCATGAAACGCCCGTTGTGAGTATCCCTTGTGAGAGTTGGATACTACTTGCGGATCAACTGAATCAAAAGTCCCTCCAAATGAAGGGGCTTTTTGTTTAAAGATCACTTAAAGGGTTTCTTGGAATATATATCGAAATAAAGTACATAGATTAAAACTCATTTTTAAAAGACAGTGAACAGTTATAACAATAAAATACATCATATAATTAAAAAGTGATGGATAAATATCTCACTAAAGCTTAATGTAAATACATTTTTAAGAATAAAACATAATAATAAAGGACTTGGCAGGTGAAGAAAATGGATTGGGGATTAATTACAACAAATGATACTACTATAATGACTGTCAGACTTATTTTGGCAGCTTTATTAGGTGGGTTAATAGGGGTGGAAAGAGAGTTTCACCATCACCCAGCTGGTTTTCGGACACACATGCTTGTTAGTGTAGGGTCCTGTTTAATTATGCTATTGGCGTTCTATGGGTTCCAGACTTATATGGAAAATAATCCTGATGTTGTTACATTTGACCCTTCACGTCTTGCTGCATATGTTGTAAGTGGTATTGGCTTCTTAGGTGCTGGAACAATATTAGTGCAAGGGTATACGGTAAGAGGGTTAACGACAGCCGCTTCTATATGGGTTGTAGCTGGCATTGGTTTGACAGTTGGTGCTGGGATGTATACACCAGCTATTATCACAACCGTTATTGTGATTTTAAGTTTATTTTTTCTTGGAAAAATTAACTTTAACTTTTTATCAAAAAGTAATAAAAAGCAAATATATGTACTAGTGGAAGAAGAGAGCAGTGAATTAAACCTTTTAGTAAAGGAAATTGAAGAAGCAAAAATAATAATAAGTGGAATCAAGTCTGAAAAACAGAAAATATATAATGATAAACCTATGATTGAATATCGTCTTTTAGTGGAATATGAAGATAAGGAAGTCATGTTCACAGTATTAGATCAACTGCAGCGAATGGCGTTTGTCCTAGAAGTAACCCTTGAATCTCGTTAGAATTAAGGGAAAAGTTCGTGGTCATACTGTAAATGAATGCTGAAATGCTAATAAAATGCAAAAAGGTTGCAGAACTTAAAAATATGGATATAATAAAATTATAGTCAAAGATAGTCAAAGTCAAAAATAAGTTAATTTGACTTTATCTTCATTATAATGACTAATAAAACCTGTTCATCACTCGCAGGAGGGATCGTGATGGGGAATATATCGGATGTTATCGAGCAATATTTAAAGAAAATAATTGAACAAAGTGAACATGAAGGTGTTGAAATTAAGCGTAGCGAATTAGCTGAGAAGTTCGATTGTGTACCTTCGCAAATCAATTATGTCATCAGTACTCGTTTTACAGTTGAACGTGGTTATTTAGTTGAGAGTAAACGTGGTGGCGGGGGATATATTCGAATCATAAAAGTAAGGCCTGATGATCAAATGGCCTTGTTTGATCAAATTATTGAATTAATTGGTCACGAAATCCCTCAAGCGTCTGGTGCTAATATCGTGCTGAGACTGTTGGAAGAAGGTGCGATCTCTAAACGAGAAGCAAATTTAATGCTAAGTGCGATTGATAGGTCAACGATCACTTTGAAGCTTCCTTTACGGGATGAAGTGAGGGCAAGGTTGTTAAAGTCAATGATAGCAACTTTAAAATATAAAGAGTTGAAAGAGTAATTTAGAAGGAGGGATTAGGTATGCTCTGTCAAGAATGTAATCAAAGGGAAGCATCTTTGCATTTTACAAAAATTATAAATGGCAAGAAAACAGAATTTCATATATGTGACCAATGTGCAAAGGAAAAAGGAGACTATATACCAGGATCAAATAGCTTTTCGATTCACCAACTGTTATCAGGATTACTTGATTTTGAGCAGCCGATGTCTTCATCAGACCAAAGTGTTTCAAATAAAGGACATCAGCTAACGTGTAGTTCTTGTAATATGACTTATCCTCAATTTGCAGAAATAGGCAGGTTTGGCTGTTCGGAATGCTATAAAACATTTGATGAAAAGTTGAACCCGATATTCAAACGAATTCATAGTGGCAATGCGGTTCACGGTGGGAAAATACCGAAGCGGCTCGGGAAGGATCTTCACATTCATAAAGAAATAGAACAGCTCAAGGCAGAGATGCAGCGTTATATTCAAAACGAGGAATTTGAAAAAGCAGCAGAAGTACGTGATCAAATTCGCTCCTTAGAAAAGAGCTTAAATGAGAAAAAGGAGGGGTGAGAAATGTCTCTTCAAAATTTCATTAGTAATGCGATCAGCCCGTGGATGAACAACGAAGGTCCTGAGGCCGATATCGTATTAAGTAGCAGGGTTCGATTAGCAAGAAATTTAGCAGATAAACCATTTCCAATCGCTGCCTCAAAAGAGCAATTAAGTGAAGTGATTCAAGATGTTGAACAACGGTTTGCCGGTCATGCTCATCGTAAATTCGGCCAGCTAGAGCTTCTAAATATGGAAGAGTTGAAACAAAATGAAAAAAGAGTGCTTGTTGAAAAACATTTGATTAGTCCAAACTTATCTGACGAATCAAAAGCAGGAGCGGTATTACTTAGTGAAGATGAATCATTAAGTGTAATGGTTAATGAAGAAGACCATTTCCGAATTCAAGTATTGCTGTCTGGATTTCAACTGAATCAAGGGTTAAAGTATGCCAATGAAATAGATGATTGGATGGAAGAAAAAGTTGACTTTGCTTTTACAGAGAAGCGGGGGTATTTAACTAGCTGTCCGACAAATGTCGGGACAGGATTACGGGCATCTGTCATGATGCATCTTCCAGCATTAGTTATCACCCAGCAAATGAAACGAATCCTTCCTGCGATCAACCAACTTGGTCTCGTTGTTAGAGGGATATATGGGGAAGGAAGCGAGGCATTAGGAAACTTGTTTCAAATTTCAAACCAAATGACGTTAGGAAAGTCTGAACAAGATATTATCGATGATTTACGCAGTGTCGTTATGCAACTCATTCAGCAGGAACGATCAGCTCGTGAATTATTACTAGAACAATCAAAAGTACAAATCGAAGACCGTGTATATCGATCATATGGAATCCTATCGTACAGTCGGAATATGGAATCAAAAGAAGCAACTCAGCGGTTGTCAGATGTACGATTAGGAATCGATATGGGTTTAATAAAGGGTGTAAGTGGCAAGATTTTAAATGAGTTAATGATTTTGACACAGCCAGGGTTCTTGCAGCAATATGCAGGTGAAATTCTGTCACCGGAACAGCGAGACCAAAGGAGAGCATTGTTAATTCGTGAAAGATTAAAATTAGAAAGTGAATTTCAAAGCGGAGGTGGAAACAAATGATGTTTGGACGTTTTACAGAAAGAGCACAAAAGGTTCTTGCATTAGCACAGGAGGAAGCAACAAGGTTAGGGCATAATAATATTGGTACTGAGCACATTCTCCTTGGTTTAGTTCGCGAAGGTGAAGGGATTGCTGCTAAAGCATTAAGTGCTCTCGGACTAAGTTCAGATAAAATTCAGAGTGAAGTTGAAAACCTTATTGGTCGGGGGGAAGAACAGTCAACACAAGTGCATTATACACCTCGAGCGAAAAAGGTAATTGAGCTCTCAATGGATGAGGCACGTAAGTTAGGACATTCTTACGTAGGTACTGAACACGTCCTCCTCGGATTAATCCGTGAAGGTGAAGGTGTGGCTGCTAGAGTTTTAAATAACCTAGGAGTCAGCTTAAATAAAGCAAGACAACAAGTTTTACAGTTACTAGGGAGCAGTGAATCTGCTAATAGCCAGCAGCAGTCTACCGGAGGTTCTGGCAGTAATGTTAGTACGCCTACTTTAGACAGCTTAGCACGTGATTTAACAGCAATTGCTAAAGAGGATCAAATTGATCCGGTAATCGGCCGTTCCAAAGAGATCGAACGCGTCATCCAAGTATTAAGTCGCCGTACAAAAAACAACCCTGTACTTATTGGTGAACCAGGTGTTGGTAAAACAGCAATTGCAGAAGGACTTGCACAGCAAATTATTAATAATGAAGTTCCTGAAACACTTCGAAATAAACGAGTGATGACGTTAGATATGGGAACAGTCGTTGCAGGTACAAAATACCGAGGTGAATTTGAAGACCGATTAAAGAAAGTGATGGAGGAAATTCGCCAAGCAGGTAATGTTATTCTATTTATCGATGAATTGCATACATTGATTGGTGCTGGAGGAGCTGAAGGTGCAATTGACGCATCTAACATTTTAAAACCATCTCTAGCCCGCGGTGAGCTTCAATGTATCGGTGCGACAACATTAGATGAATATCGAAAGTACATTGAAAAAGATGCTGCGTTAGAAAGAAGATTCCAGCCTATTCAAGTGGATGAACCGACACTTGAGGAATCTGCTCAAATCTTAAAAGGATTGCGTGATCGTTATGAAGCTCATCACCGTGTAACCATTACAGATGATGCGATCGATGCAGCAGTCAAACTATCAGATCGTTACATTTCCGATCGTTTTTTACCAGATAAAGCAATTGATTTGATTGACGAGGCAGCGTCTAAAGTCCGACTCCGTTCTTATACAGCACCACCGAACTTGAAAGAAATGGAGCAAAAATTAGAAGAAACGAGAAAAGAAAAAGATGCTGCAGTACAAAGCCAAGAATTTGAGAAAGCCGCATCTTTAAGAGATAGTGAACAACGAATTCGTGAAGAATTAGATGACTTGAAAAAGCAATGGAAGGAAAAGCAAGGTCAGGAAAACTCCGAGGTTGTTACAGATGATATTGCGATGGTCGTTTCCAGCTGGACTGGAATACCAGTGAGCAAGCTCGCTGAAGAGGAGACGGACCGCTTACTTCGTATGGAGGAGATTCTTCATAATCGTGTAATCGGCCAAAATGAAGCGGTAGAAGCTGTTTCAAAAGCAATCCGCCGAGCACGAGCAGGTTTAAAAGACCCTAAACGTCCGATTGGTTCATTTATTTTCTTAGGACCGACAGGGGTAGGTAAGACGGAATTGGCACGAGCTGTTGCAGAATCATTGTTTGGCGATGAGGATGCCATTATTCGTATAGACATGTCAGAGTACATGGAAAAACATACGACATCTCGTCTCGTCGGGTCACCACCTGGATATGTAGGACATGAAGAAGGTGGACAATTAACAGAGAAAGTTCGCAGAAAGCCATACTCTGTCATTTTATTAGATGAAATTGAAAAGGCTCACCCTGAAGTGTTTAACATTCTGCTTCAAGTTTTAGAGGATGGGTTCTTAACGGACTCCAAAGGTCGCAGAGTCGATTTCAGAAATACGGCGATTATTATGACATCCAATGTTGGAGCAAGCACGCTTCGACAGGCTAAGAGTCTAGGTTTTACTGCGCAACAGGAAGGGCAAGACTACAAAGATATGAAGGGAAAAGTGATGGGAGAACTGAAGAAAAGCTTCCGTCCGGAGTTCCTAAATCGTATTGATGAAATTATTGTCTTCCACTCACTTGAGAAAGATCATATTAAAGAAATCGTTTCATTAATGTCAGAGCAATTGAAGAAACGACTCTCTGAACAAGGGATCGACTTTGAGTTGACAAATAAAGCAAAAGAAAAAATCTCAAATGAAGGGTTTGACCCTGAATATGGAGCTAGGCCGCTTCGTCGAGCATTACAAAAGCAAGTTGAAGACCGTCTTTCTGAAGAATTGCTGAAGGGGAATATTTCAAAAGGTCAAAAAGTGGTCATTGATGTGAAAGATGATGAATACATTGTTACTTCAGAAGCAATGACTAGCTAATTCGTATCATTGTATTAAGAGTTGCCGGAAAAAGTATTAGTGCTTTTTCCGGTTTTTCATCTACATCGATTTTTGGGCTTGTTGAAAATATCTGGATAAAATAATTCATGGTAAAATAAACAATAAAGCTGTTCAAAAAGTCAGGAAATGATTAGTGAAATGTTCGAATACATAAAAAGCCGTACGATGACGTAAATGAACGTTTTCGATGAAATGACGTTGCAAAGGATTCGGAATAACTCTTATTGTCCTCTTTTTTGAACACGGACCAATCATGTACGGATGGGAAGTGGTTTCAAATGGCGAAAAGAAAAACAAAATACGTTTGTCAGGAATGTGGCTATGAATCGATGAAATGGATGGGGAAATGCCCGGGATGTCAGAGCTGGAATACGATGGTCGAGGAGTTTCAACCTTCAGCGACGGAAAAAAAACGAGGATTTGTCACTTCACCTAGTACAACAACAATGAAACCTCAACCAATTACGAAGATCGAAAGAACAGAAGAAGCTCGTTATGATACCCATATTAATGAATTAAACCGTGTATTGGGTGGAGGGATTGTCCCAGGATCTTTAGTTTTAGTTGGTGGAGATCCGGGAATTGGTAAATCAACCTTACTTTTGCAAGTTTCAGCTGAAATGTCTAAGAGTAAAAAAAGGGTGCTTTATATATCTGGGGAAGAATCAGTCAAACAAACGAAGATTCGAGCAGACCGGTTGGAAATATCGAACGATGAATTGTACGTATTAGCAGAAACCGATGTTGAGCATATTGAAAAAGCGATAGAAGAAATAAATCCAGCACTCGTTATAATTGATTCGATTCAGACCGTTTATTTGGATAGTGTAAGCAGTGCACCTGGAAGTGTTTCGCAAGTACGTGAATGTACAGCTGCGTTTATGAGAGTAGCGAAAACGAAAGGAATACCTATTTTTATTGTTGGACATGTAACGAAACAAGGTTCGATAGCGGGTCCGCGTTTATTAGAGCATATGGTTGACTCTGTTTTGTATTTTGAAGGCGAACGGCATCATACATACCGGATTCTCCGTGCTGTAAAAAACAGATTTGGATCAACGAATGAGATAGGGATATTTGAAATGAAAGAACTCGGGTTAAAAGAAGTACTCAATCCTTCTGAAATTTTCCTTGAAGAACGCTCAGCAGGAGCGGCAGGTTCAGCTGTTGTCGCTTCAATGGAAGGAACGAGAACGGTTTTAGTAGAAATTCAAGCGTTAATTTCTCCGACTAGTTTTGGTAATCCTAGAAGAATGGCGACTGGCATTGACCACAACCGGATTTCATTATTAATGGCTGTTTTAGAAAAGCGGGTTGGGATGCTGTTACAAAATTCAGATGCATACGTCAAAGTAGCTGGCGGTGTCCGATTAGATGAACCATCAATTGATTTATCGGTTGCTGTTGCAATCGCATCAAGTTTTAGAAATTCGCCAACCTCACCGACAGATGTATTTGTTGGAGAAGTAGGATTGACAGGGGAGGTAAGACGGGTCTCCCGTGTTGAGCAACGAGTATTAGAAGCGGAAAAGTTAGGGTTTAAACGTGTGATCATCCCCGAGAAAAACATTGGCGGGTGGACGATACCAAAAGGGATAGAAGTCGTCGGTGTAACGACTGTCAATGACGCATTAGATGTGACGTTAGGAGGAACGACAAGTGGATCACCAACATTCGAATTATGATTCTAATTTCATCAGTAATGTACTGAAGCTTGTGTCACCAGGAACGCCTTTAAGAGAAGGGATCGATAATGTTCTTCGGGCGAAAACAGGAGGACTTATCGTATTAGGGTATAATAATGAGATGATGAATATTGTCGACGGCGGCTTTTTCATTAATTGTGAATTTTCACCGGCATATTTATATGAATTAGCGAAAATGGACGGGGCAATCATTTTAAGTGAAGAAGGAGACAAAATCTTATACGCCAATACTCAACTTGTACCGAACAATGCGATCGAATCTACTGAAACAGGAATACGCCATCGTACAGCACAACGTGTAGCAAGACAAACAGGAAACCTCGTCATTTCCATTTCTCAGAGACGAAATGTTATTACATTATATCAAGGAGATTATCGGTATGCGTTAAAAGATATCGGTGTCATCTTAACAAAAGCAAATCAAGCAGTTCAAACGTTAGAAAAATATAAATCAGTGCTAGACCAAAGTATTACGAATTTAGGAGCATTAGAATTTGAAGAGCTCGTAACATTTCAAGAGGTCTCTCAAGTCATGCATCGAGTGGAAATGGTACTGCGGATTAAAGGGGAAATTTTAAATTACGTAAATGAACTTGGAAATGAAGGGCGTTTAATTTCCATGCAGCTTGAAGAACTCGTATCAAACATTGAGAAAGAAGCAATATTACTCATAAAAGATTATATGAAAAACCCTAGTCAGGATCCTGAACAGCTTTTACAACAATTAAAGAGAATGTCGAATGAGGAGTTACTTGATGATCAAGTCATTGTCAAACTTTTAGGGTATGCTAAGACGGCAAATTTAGCTGAATTCGGCATTTGTCCTAGAGGCTTCCGTATTATGCATAAGATACCTCGCATTCCCCCGGTTGTCGTTCAGAATTTAATAGAAAGGTTTGAAGACTTGCCAAATATTCTGAGAGCAAATACAGAAGAATTAGATGAAGTTGACGGAATTGGGGAAGCGCGAGCAAGGAAGATTAAAGAAGGCTTAACAAGAATTCAAGAACAACTCTTTATCGATCGTCATATATAATGTCAAAATAAATCAATTCTTGACGAATTGTAAAATAAAAGTTATAATTGAAAATTTACTGTAATTGACAACGCTAGAGTTGTTTTGTTAAGGTATTGTTATCCTTAAAAACGGGGATATATTAATAAATATGTAACTTTTTGTGATTTTTTTAGAATAACGTTTACATTCATATTACTTGTCTATAATGGTTAAAGGAGGTGAAGTAGAGGATGCTTCGTAAAGTTATTCAGTTGTTTATTATGATTGTTGGTGGGACAATAGGATTTATATTTATACCGGATGTTATCGAGTTGCTGAACTTAGGAGAAGTTCCTGCGTGGCTGACAAATCCGTATACTGGGGCGGCATTAGGTGCAATTATATTATTTTTATCTACTTTTTGGTTTGTTGATGATATTGTTGAATTTATACGTATTACAGAAGAAACATTAGTCAAGGCTCCTGTAACGGACTTACTTTTTGGTACAATGGGTTTAGGAATCGGACTTCTTATTGCATTCCTCATCGGCTTGCCGTTAGAGGCAATTCAAGTCACAGTAATCAGTACGATATTACCTCTGTTTTTAACATTACTTCTTGGATATTTAGGATTTAGAGTTGGCTTTAAAAAACGAGACGAATTAATGAATTTTTTCCCAATGGCGAATAAAGGGAGCGCGAAAGATCGTAAAAAAGGAGATCTTGCTTCTGAAGAAGACGGAAAAAACTCATTAAAGATTTTAGATACAAGTGTCATTATCGACGGTCGTATTGCGGATATTTGCCAGACAGGATTTTTAGAAGGGACTTTAATCATTCCTGAATTTGTTTTAGAAGAATTACAGCATATCGCAGATTCATCGGATGTATTAAAGCGTAACCGCGGCCGTAGAGGGTTGGATATTTTAAACAAAATTCAAAAGGAACTTTCAGTTGCTGTTGAAATTTATGAAGGTGATTTTGAAGAGATTCAAGAAGTGGATAGTAAACTTGTGAAATTAGCAAAGCTAATAGAAGGTTATGTTGTCACAAATGATTTTAATTTAAATAAAGTATGTGATTTACAAGGTGTAGCGGTTTTAAATATTAACGACCTAGCGAATGCGGTAAAACCTGTCGTTCTTCCAGGTGAAGAAATGAACGTTCAAGTCATTAAAGACGGCAAGGAACAAAACCAAGGAATCGCGTACCTTGATGATGGTACGATGATTGTTGTTGAAGAAGGACGTAACTATATTGGCAAAGAAATTGAGGTCATCGTAACAAGTGTCTTGCAAACATCTGCAGGACGGATGATCTTCGCTAAACCGAAACTGCTAGAGAAAGCACTATAAAAAGAGGACAGATAAACATGGGGAAGTATAATGTCATTATTCCTGCTGCGGGACAAGGGAAAAGAATGAAGGCAGGTAAAAATAAACAATTTATTACGATTGACCAAGATCCTCTCCTCATTCACACATTACGTGTGTTTGAGGGGGATCTTCTTTGTGACGAGATCATTTTGGTCATTAATAGCGAAGAAAAGCCTGAAATGGAAGCGCTGATCGAGCAGTTCGGGTTAAAAAAAATAAACAAGCTAGTGCCTGGTGGGAAGGAAAGACAGCAAAGTGTATTTGAAGGATTAAAAGCTGTCGAAGGTGACCCTGTCGTACTTATCCATGATGGGGCACGCCCTTTTATTCAGACAGAAGTGATTAGTAAACTCGTAAGTAAAGTGGAGACAGGAGTGTCGGCGACTGTCGGTGTTCCAATGAAAGATACTGTAAAAAAAGTACAAGGCGGTCTCATTGAGGAAACGGTAGATCGCACAAGCTTGTGGGCTATTCAAACACCACAAGCTTTTCGCTGTTCAGAAATAGTGAGCGCTCATAAAGAGGCTGAAATGAACGACTATTTTGGTACGGATGATGCAAGTTTAATGGAATATGTGAATAAGCCTGTTGCGATCATTGAAGGTGACTATGAAAATATAAAGGTGACAACACCAGAAGATTTACTTTTTGCAGAAGCGATCATTAAAAAAAGAAAGGAAGATCAGTGATGATTCGAATTGGACAAGGGTTCGATGTTCATCAATTAGTAGAAGGAAGGCCGCTCATTCTTGGAGGAATTGACATCCCTCATGAAAAAGGATTGTTAGGTCATTCAGATGCTGATGTACTATTACATACAATATCAGACGCTATTTTAGGTGCGATTGGAGAAGGGGATATCGGAAAACATTTTCCTGATACAGATCCGAATTTTAAAGATGCTGACTCAGCAAAGCTGTTAACTCATGTTTGGGAAATAGCGAAAGAAAAAGGAATGACATTAGGGAACGTTGATTGCACGATTATGGCACAAAAGCCTAAGATGGCTCCTTATATCGAACAGATGAGAGAACGTATTGCTCAATTACTTGAAGCAGATACGAGCCGAGTAAATGTAAAGGCAACGACAACAGAGCAGCTTGGGTTCACTGGGAGAGAAGAAGGAATTGCTTCAATGGCAGTCGTTCTTTTGGAAAGTACGAATTCATAAGGTTTGTTTCAAAAGACTCTCATACCCGAATTTTGTACGAGGTTGAAAACTTGACCTAATGAAAGAAAAAAGTGATAAAATAAGGAAAGCTAAGAACAAAAGAATGGAAGGTGTCATACTATGACTCAACAAGTACGTGTTAGGTTTGCTCCGAGCCCAACGGGGCATTTGCACATTGGTGGAGCACGGTCTGCATTATTTAATTATTTATTTGCCCGCCATCAAAATGGGAAATTTATTGTTAGAATTGAAGATACAGATCAAGCAAGGAATGTAGATACAGCAACTGAAAAATTAATGGAAAGCATGAAATGGCTTGGCATCGACTGGGATGAGAGTGTCGATGTTGGCGGCCCGTATACTCCATATAAAAGTATGGAACGTTTAGACATTTATAAACAATATATCGAGCAGCTTATTGAAGAAGGAAAAGCATACTACTGTTACATGTCTGAGGTAGAGTTAGAGGCTGAGCGGGAAGAACAGCGTTCACGCGGAGAGACGCCGAAATATAGCGGACGTGACCGATACTTAACGAAAGAACAGCGGGAAGCCTACGAAAAAGAGGGAAGAAAACCTGTCGTTCGTTTCCTTGTACCAGAAGATAAAACGGTCGTAGTCGATGATATTGTTCGCGGAGATGTCACATTTGAAGCTGAAGGAATTGGTGACTTCGTCATTGCTCGGGCAGATGGAATTCCAACTTACAACTTTGCAGTTGTTATTGATGATCATTTAATGGAAATCTCTCACGTTATTCGTGGGGAAGAACATTTATCAAACTCTCCTCGCCAAGTGTTGATCTATGAAGCTTTCGGTTGGGAAACGCCAAAGTTTGCTCACGCATCCTTAATTTTAAATGAAGACCGTCAAAAGATGAGTAAGCGTGACGAGTCGATTATTCAGTTTGTTGAACAGTATCGTGATTTAGGCTATTTGCCAGAGGCGATCGTTAACTTTATCGCTTTACTCGGATGGTCTCCAGGTGGCGAAGAGGAAATTTTAACAAAAGAACAATTAATTGAGCAGTTTAGCTTGGAACGAGTCATTAAGGCTCCTGCAGTATTTGATACGAAAAAGCTTGCGTGGATGAACAACCAATACATGAAAGCAGCTGATGTCGATCGCGTTGTCGAGTTGGCACTGCCACATTTGATTAAAGCTGGAAAGCTCCCGCAACAACTAACTGCGGAGGAACGTGCATGGGCTGAAAAGCTTATTGCACTCCATCAGGAAAAAATGAGTTACGGAGCGGAAATTGTCGGGTTAACTGAGTTGTTCTTTAAGACTGATATCGATTATAATGAAGATGCGCAGGACGTTTTAAAGGAAGAACAAGTTCCAGAAGTTCTCAGCGCATTTAAAGATAAAGTGGCTTCTTTAGAAGATTTTAAAGCGGATCAAATCAAAGCTTCGATGAAAGAAGTACAAAAAGAGACAGGTTTTAAAGGGAAGAGGCTCTTTATGCCGATACGGGTTGCAACAACCGGACAAATGCATGGTCCAGATTTACCGCAAGCAATTGAATTGTTAGGGAAAGATGTCGTTGTTGCAAGGTTAGATAAAGTTCTAAATCAATAAGAGACTATTTAAAACAGTCTGTTGATCATAATTGTTTTTCAATACAACTTCTATAAAATAAAACCGTTGATGAGGAAAAGTACATTATCTTTTTCCTTTATGAGTCCTCCATAGGAATGTACTCGAAAAGAGAGAGCTGTCACTGGCTGAAAGCAGCTTAAGGAAGAAATAATGGAAATGCACCTCTGAGTTCCTTGAAGAAAAGCAATAAAAGGTAGTTTTAAAGAGACAGCAAGGTTGCTAATCGAAAGATCTATAGCTGTTATTGACCTACCATTGTGAAAGCTAATTATTCGAGGACGGCACTAAAGTCGTTATTAATGGAAAGTGAAGCTTATGCTTAAACAGAGTGGAACCGCGTGAAAGCGTCTCTGTGCCGTTGTGGCACCGAGGCGTTTTTTTAATGATCATAAGTAAGTGGGAGGATGGAAGGAGGTTTTAACGAGTGTTCAAAACTTTAAGGAATGATGTTGATGTCGTGCTCGAACAAGACCCCGCAGCGAGAAACAGGTTGGAAGTCATTATAAATTATTCAGGGGTTCATGCAATTTGGTCCCACCGATTTGCTCATTGGCTCTGGAAGAAGCGGCTCTATTTTATTGCAAGGTTTTTGTCTCAAGTAAGTCGTTTTTTTACAGGGATCGAAATTCATCCAGGGGCAGTCATCGGTCAGCGTCTCTTTATTGACCACGGTATGGGAGTTGTTATAGGAGAAACGTGTGAAATTGGTGATAATGTAACGATTTATCAAGGGGTCACACTCGGAGGAACCGGGAAAGAGAAAGGGAAACGTCATCCGACTATTGAAGATAATGTCCTCATTGCTTCAGGAGCAAAAGTGTTAGGCTCTATGAGAATTGGGCAAAACTCAAATATAGGAGCAGGATCAGTTGTTTTAAAAGAAGTCCCTCCAAATTCGACCGTCGTCGGCATTCCGGGACGAGTCGTTATCCAAGATGGTGTGAAATTATCGAAGAATTTGGACCATATTAACTTACCTGACCCAGTTTCAGATAAATTTCGTGAGCTAGAAGATGAAATTTTGCGTTTGAAAGAAGAAATGTATCAATTAAAAGCCGAAAAGGAACAACTTGAGAAAAATGAAGGAGGCTCGTAGTACGATGAGTATTAAAATGTATAATACATTAACGAGAAAGAAGGAACCTTTTATCCCGATAGAAGAAGGAAAAGTAAAAATGTATGTTTGCGGACCGACAGTTTATAACTATATTCATATCGGGAATGCACGTCCGGCGGTTGTATTCGACATGGTCCGGCGTTATTTGCAATATAAAGGGTTTGACGTGAACTATGTCTCTAACTTTACGGATGTCGACGATAAAATAATTAAAGCTGCAGAAGAGATGGGCGAAGATGTCATGACTGTTGCAGAACGCTTTATACGTGCATACCATGAAGACACGGAGGCTCTAGGCGTTAAAAAAGCTGATGAACACCCTCGTGTAACGAATACAATGCCAGATATTATTACATTTATTGAACGTTTAATTGAAAAAGGCTATGCATATGAATCACAAGGGGATGTTTATTTTAGGACGAGGAAATTTGATAGCTATGGAAAGCTTTCTTATCAATCAATCGATGACCTCCAACTAGGTGCACGAATTGAAGTAGGGGATAAAAAGGAAGATCCTCTAGACTTCGTTTTATGGAAAAATGCAAAACCTGGTGAAATTTATTGGGAAAGCCCTTGGGGGAATGGAAGACCTGGCTGGCATATTGAGTGCTCAGCGATGGTAAAGAAATACCTTGGTGATACAATTGACATTCATGCTGGTGGACAGGACTTATCCTTTCCGCACCACGAAAATGAAATCGCCCAATCCGAAGCGCTGAATGAGAAAAAAATGGCGAATTACTGGCTTCATAATGGCTACATTAATATCGATAATGAGAAAATGTCCAAGTCATTAGGAAACTTTATTCTCGTACACGATATTATTAAAAAGTATGAGGCAGAAGTTGTACGCTTCTTTATCGTAAATGCCCACTATCGAAGTCCGATTAACTTTAATGATGAACAATTAAACAGTGCAAAGAGTAGTCTTGAGCGGATTAAAACGACCTACCTAAACGTATCTCACCGTCGTGATGAAACAGCAGACTTAGGAGAAAATACGGAAAAGTGGGTCGAAGAAATCGAAAAGCATCATGTGCGATTTATTGAAGAAATGGACGATGACTTTAATAGTGCCAATGCTGTAGCTGTTATGTTTGATCTTGTTAAAAGTGCGAATCTTTATTTACGAGAAAAACATACGAATAAAGATGTGTTGAACAAGTATTTACAGCGTCTTGAAGACATGGCATTTGTCCTCGGTCTTCAATTAGGTGTAGAGGAAGAACTGCTTGACGAAGAGATCGAAGCATTAATACAAGAACGAATTGATGCACGTAAAAATCGAAATTTCGCACGAGCTGATGAAATACGTGATGAATTAAAAGAGAAAAATATTATTCTTGAAGATACCCCTCAAGGAACAAGATGGAAAAGAGGGTAATGAACAGTGAAATTAAATAAAACAGTGAATGAACCAGAACAGTTAAATGCCCTTGCGTTGGCTTACATGGGAGATGCGGTATTGGAGATGTATGTCCGATACCGTCTCATTGCAAGTGGACAAGTCCGTCCGAATAAACTGCATCGTACGGCAACAGAATACGTTTCTGCTAAAGCCCAAGCGAAAGTGCTCCATCAGCTTTTTGATGAAAAATGGCTGACAGAACATGAAAAAAGTGTTGCATTAAGAGGGAGAAATGCGAAGTCAGGGACGATTCCGAAAAATACCGATCATGCGACTTATCGATATAGTACTGCGTTTGAAGCGTTAATAGGATATCTTTACTTAACAGATGAATTCGAGCGTCTTGATGCGGTTGTTGAAAAGGCAGTTCATATTATTGAAGGGAAGGAGGAGGAAAATGACAAGTAAACAAGATTATTTAGCAGGTAAAAACCCGATCATTGAAGCATTAAAAGGGAAGCACCCTATTCATAAAATCTGGATTGCTGAAGGCTCGCAACGTGGACAAATGTCCCAAGTTATTAAATTGGCGAAAAGTGCACAAGTGAATGTTCAGTTTGTTCCTAAAAAGAAAATTGATCAAATGGTATCTACCAATGCTCACCAAGGCGTTGTCGCTCAAATTGCAGCTTATGAATATCAAGACTTGTCTGTTTTGTTTGAGAATGCAGCAAACAGGAATGAAGCTCCTTTCTTTTTAATATTGGACGAACTTGAAGACCCGCATAATCTCGGGTCGATTTTAAGGACTGCTGATGCTGTTGGTGCTCATGGTATCATCGTACCGAAGAGGCGATCTGTTGGTCTAACGTCCACAGTTGCAAAGGCATCGGCGGGTGCGATTGAACATGTACCTGTCACGAAGGTGACGAACTTGGCGCGGACAATGGACGAGCTGAAAAAGGAAGGTCTCTGGTTTGTAGGAACGGATGCTAAAGGGACCGAAGACTATCGTGAAACCGACTTGGACATGCCTGTCGGTCTTGTGATTGGCAGTGAAGGAAAGGGAATGAGTCGGTTAGTTAAAGAAAAGTGCGATTTTCTCGTTCGTATTCCTTTAGCCGGAAAAGTAACATCGTTAAATGCCTCCGTTGCAGCAAGCTTGCTAATGTACGAAGTATATCGCAGCAGACACCCCCAAGGGAAGAATTAACATGCGGCGTGTCCTGCTTGTAGACGGTTATAATATAATTGGCGACTGGCCAGAGTTACGCAAGCTTCAACTAAATGATTTAGAAAGTGCTAGAGATATTCTCATCGAAAAAATGGCAGAATATCAAGCATACACGGGGATCGAAGTGATGATTATTTTTGATGCTCACATGGTTCCGGGCGTCGGGAAAAAATATCAAAACTATAAGCTGAATATTATCTATACAAGAGAAAAAGAGACCGCTGATGAACGAATTGAAAAGCTCGTTAAACAATTAAAAAGGGTTGATACGCAAATTTATGTCGCGACTTCAGATTTTGTTGAGCAAAGAGTTATATTTGCAAGTGGTGCGTACCGAAAATCAGCCCGTGAGTTAAAAACTGAGATGGAAGCGATCGAAAAAGGGATTGAAAAACAAGTAATCCTGACGAAAAAGGCAAAAGTCAAAACAAAACTGCCTATTACAGAGGAAATGGCAGAAATTTTTGAAAAATGGCGTCGAGGTGACTAGTGACCATCTTGACGCTGTTGTTTTGTATCCTGTATAATATTTCTATATTTAGACAATTCACTCTGTTTAAAAAGATCTTAACATTTCCAAAAAGAAGCTTTTTAAACATTGAATTAAAGCAGGGTCGGAGGGATCGCGGTGGCTTTAAACCTCATCGAGAATAAACTGCAAGCCAAATATGACGAGACAGAAGACGAAACCCTCGTTGAATATGTGCGAGAAGGCGACAGCACTGCGCTTGAGTATTTAATTAATAAGTATAAGAACTTCGTACGCGCAAAGGCAAGGTCCTATTTTTTAATCGGTGCTGATCACGAGGATATCGTTCAGGAAGGCATGATTGGTTTATACAAAGCAATTCGTGATTTTAAAGGGGACAAGCTTTCTTCATTTAAAGCATTTGCAGAACTATGTATTACTCGCCAAATTATTACGGCAATAAAAACAGCTACAAGACAAAAGCATATTCCATTGAACTCATATGTTTCGTTGGACAAGCCGATATATGATGAAGAATCCGACCGAACTTTATTAGATGTGATTTGTGGATCACGAGTAAGTGACCCTGAAGAGCTTCTAATTAATCAGGAAGAATTCGATGATATTGAATTAAAAATGGGAGAAATTTTAAGTGACCTGGAACGAAAAGTATTAATGCTTTATCTTGATGGGCGAAGTTACCAGGAAATTTCCGTAGATTTAGACCGTCATGTAAAATCAATAGATAATGCTCTTCAGCGTGTTAAACGCAAGCTTGAGAGATACGTTGAACTAAAAGGGGTAAAACTTTAAAAACTTTGAAACAACTGCAAGAAAAACAGGGAGATAGCCCTGTTTTTCTTTTACACCTTTACATGGTTGATCCATTTATTTATAAAGTCTGAACAAAGAGTATCGATAACTTCAATTTTTCACTTATGAAAACGACCGATAAGGTCGACAATGAAGGTAGGGCAGTGATTGACATATAGCCAAGCACTGTGATAAGTTTTAAAAGTATGTATGTATGAAACGTAAGGTGAAAAAGGAGACGGACGATGTCTAAAAAAATTGTCCTAGCGTGTTCACATTGTCATTCACGTAATTATTCTACAAATAAAACGATGCAACAACAAGGAGAAAGACTCCAAGTAAAGAAATATTGTAAAGCTTGCGGAACCCATACAATTCATATGGAGTCGAAATAGATCGTATAAATACGTGTTCAAAAAGAGGCGAGAAGGCCAAGGCGACGACGTTTTGAGTAGCGGAGCGTATGGTGTTCATACGTGAGTAGGTTAGAAACGAGTCAACACAGAAATTAAGAAAGCTATTTTCCCTGGATTTTTTGAACATCCTCGTACAAAACGTTTAATAATGGAGGTGGCGGCAAGTGGCAGAAACGGCTAAAAAACCTGTGAAGTTTTTAAAAGATGTTTCAACAGAAATGAAAAGGGTCACATGGCCAAATCGAAAAGAGCTGGTTAGATATACAGGAGTTGTCATTGCAACTGTAGCATTTATTGCAGTCTTCTTTGCGATTGCAGATTTGGGTATTTCAACGGTAATTCGTACGATTTTAGACTAAAAAGAGCTTGTTTAAAAAAGAGGATAATAAAGGTCGAATCGCTCAAAACACCACAGTATGGAGAATTAGTACGAATAGTGGTTAACGTATGAGTATCGCAAAACACTTTCCCTGCGGACGAATAATCACTGGGACGTATCAACGATGAGATTCGACTACTTTTTTCTGGAACTTTTTGAACATCCTCTGTATGAAAATTTGAAGCGGTTAGAGGAGGGAAGGACGAAACTGTCCTGAACGCATGGAAAAGAATTGGTACGTCGTTCACACTTATTCTGGTTACGAGAATAAAGTAAAGACGAATTTAGAAAAACGAGTAGAATCGATGGAAATGACTGATAAGATTTTCCGCGTCCTCGTTCCAGTAGAAGAAGAAACAGAAGTAAAAAATGGAAAAAGCAAGCAAGTAACCAAAAAAGTGTTTCCAGGTTACGTCATTGTGGAAATGGTTATGACAGATGATTCCTGGTATGTTGTACGTAACACTCCTGGTGTCACGGGATTCGTCGGCTCTACAGGTGCTGGATCGAAACCGACTCCGCTTCTTCCAGAAGAAGCGGACAACATTCTGCGTCAAATGGGTGTAGAAGCTCCGAAAGCTGATGTGGACTTTGAAATTAAAGAATCTGTTAAAGTGAAAGAAGGTCCATTTGCGAACTTTATTGGTTCAATAGAAGACATTTACCCGGATAAACAAAAGCTAAAAGTACATGTTAATATGTTCGGAAGAGAAACACCCGTTGAGCTTGAATTCAATCAAGTTGAAAAAATCTAATTTGAAAATGACTTGATATATGTTGAATGAAGTGATAAAATTTGAATGTTGTTAATGAACGTGGACATATCGTTCACGTTTTTTCCTGCAGTAATGCAGACATATGAGTGGGAGAGTAGAACAGTGAAATGTTTGCTCGGTTTACCACATCACGGACTTAAGGAGGTGTGTCGCGTGGCTAAAAAGGTCATTAAAGTTGTTAAGTTACAAATCCCAGCTGGAAAGGCGAACCCAGCTCCACCTGTTGGTCCAGCTTTAGGTCAAGCAGGTATTAACATTATGGGATTCTGTAAGGAGTTTAACGCTCGTACACAAGAACAAGCGGGCTTAATTATCCCAGTAGAGATTACGGTATTTGAAGACCGTTCATTTACATTTATCACTAAAACTCCACCTGCAGCAGTTCTACTTAAGAAAGCAGCTGGAATTGAAACTGCATCTGGAGAGCCTAACCGAAACAAGGTGGCTACATTGAAACGTGATAAAGTACGCGAGATCGCGGAAACTAAAATGCCAGACTTAAATGCTGCAGATGTTGAAGCGGCTATGCGTATGGTAGAAGGTACTGCCCGAAGCATGGGAATTGTTATCGAAGATTAATTGATACCCATGTTTGAAGATGAAGGTTGCGAGTAAAGGATGTTGATCCTGCCTATTAAACAATTAGGTTCGCAACCTTTATTAGTGGGAGGTCTAACCGCTAAAACCACAATCGAGGAGGAAATGAAATTGGCTAAAGGTAAAAAATACCAAGATGCACTGAAAGTCGTTGACCGTGAAAAAGTTTACGATGTAAAAGAAGCAGTGGAACTTGTTAAGAAAACAGCGACAGCAAAGTTTGATGAAACAGTAGAACTTGCTGCGCGTCTAGGCGTAGATCCGAAGAAAGCAGACCAACAAATCCGTGGTGCTGTTGTACTTCCGAACGGAACAGGTAAAACTCAACGAGTGCTTGTATTCGCAAAAGGAGACAAAGCGAAGGAAGCGGAAGCTGCTGGTGCAGATTATGTTGGAGAAGAAGACTTAATCAACAAAGTAAACCAAGGATGGTTTGAATTTGATGTTGTTGTTGCAACACCAGACATGATGGCACAAGTAGGTAAACTTGGTCGTGTACTAGGACCAAAAGGTCTTATGCCAAACCCTAAGACAGGTACTGTAACGTTCGATGTTGAAAAAGCAGTGAACGAAATCAAAGCAGGTAAAGTTGAATACCGTGTTGATAAGCAAGGAAATATCCATGTACCAATCGGGAAAGTTTCTTTCGACAATGACAAGCTTGTTGAAAACTTCGAAACAATGGTTGATACATTGATGAAAGCAAAGCCTGCAGCTGCAAAAGGAACATACATGCGCAACGTTGCGATTGCTTCAACAATGGGACCTGGTCTAAAGGTAAATGTTTCTAGCTACAAACAATAATTAGATGTTGACTTCGATTATCGAAGTAGATATACTATTTTTTGTGAACAAAATAACTCGTCATACCGTAGACAGCAGGTGCGGTTTCCGCTTAATTTCCTGCCGAGGTAAGTAACGTATAGATCCTAGTAAGATAGAGTGATCGATCATTACTGCCTCCGTGTGTCTGCATGGAGGCATTTTTTATGGTGCGTGTTCAAAAAAAGGTGGGATTGTTGTTCCTAGACTTTTTGAACATCCTCTAATACGGTACGGTATGAACAATCTTGCACAGGAGGTGTCATGATGAGCGCTGTTATCGAAAAGAAAAAGCAAGTTGTTGATGAAATTACAACAAAGCTTAAAGAAAGCCAATCTACAATTGTTGTAGACTATCGTGGACTTGATGTTGCCGAGGTGACTGAACTTCGTAAACAACTACGTGAAGCGAATGTAGACTTTAAAGTTTACAAAAACTCAATGGTTCGCCGTGCGACCGCTGAGGCTGGCTTAACTGAAATTGATGAGCAATTAGTAGGACCGACTGCGATTGCATTCAGTAACGATGATGTGATTGCTCCTGCGAAAGTGTTAAATAACTTCGCTAAAGACCACAAAGACCTTGAATTGAAAGCTGGAATTATTGAAGGTCGAGTAGCTACTTTAGAAGAGGTTAAAGCACTAGCGGAACTTCCATCTCGCGACGGATTACTTGCAATGCTACTCAGCGTTATGCAAGCTCCAGTACGAAACTTTGCATTGGCGACAAAAGCTGTTGCAGAGCAAAAAGAAGAACAAGGTGCATAATCAACGAATACCGATGTGCAGCCTAACGGTTTAAAATAATTATATTTAATAGGAGGAAAAGTAAAAATGACTAAAGAGCAAATTATTGATGCTATTAAAGAAATGTCTGTTTTAGAGTTAAACGATCTAGTTAAAGCGATCGAGGAAGAATTTGGAGTAGAAGCTGCGGCTCCTGTAGCTGTTGCTGGCGGTGCTGCTGCTGAAGGTGCAGCAGAAGAAAAAACTGAGTTTGACGTAGTACTTGAAGAAGCTGGCGGTTCTAAGATCAACGTAATCAAAGTTGTTCGTGAAATCACTGGCCTTGGCTTGAAAGACGCAAAAGCTCTTGTAGACGGAGCGCCTGATACACTTAAAGAAGGTGTTGCGAAAGAAGAAGCTGAAGAAATGAAAGCTAAGCTAGAAGAAGCTGGCGCGAAAATCGAGCTTAAGTAAGCTTGATCGATGATAGAAAAAACTCGCTTTGATATCAAAGCGAGTTTTTTGAACTTTGTTGTTATATAACGGTTATATTATTTTTCTTATGACAACAATGGTATACGTGTAGGTGAAGAAATGAGAACAAAACGATGGGGGGGCGTTGTATTGTCCAATCATTATTACTCGGAGAAACCTCAAGTAGAAAGTCAACGGGAACAAATCGATGATGAGATTAATGGGGAAGTATTTAAATTTACGGTGGATCGCGGTGTGTTTTCTAGAAAAGGGGTAGACTTCGGGTCAAAATTATTAATTGAAACGTTCGATGATGAATCTCTTGTCGACGGACCGATAGCAGATGTTGGATGCGGCTGGGGACCAATCGGTATTGCTCTTGCTAAAGCATATCGTGAACGAACTATGTACATGTTTGACATTAATGAACGCGCAGTTGAATTATCAACAGAGAATGCGAAGAGTAATCAAGTGAAAAATGTAAAGATTGAACCAAACAACTTATTGGATGGTCAGTCAAATGCATTTTTCGCGGCAATCGTGTCGAATCCTCCGATTAGAGCAGGGAAAGACATCGTGTTTAAATTGTATGAGCAAGCAGTTAAGTCATTGAAGCTTGAAGGGGAGCTTTGGCTTGTCATCCAAAAGAAACAAGGGGCAGCATCGACAGTAAAAAAGCTTGAAGAGTTAGGTTTAGATGTGAATGTTTTGAAGAAATCGAAAGGCTATCAAATCATTAGAGGAAAAAAGATTGACTCCGAAAGTTAGTTATGTTAATGTTATTTAATGCGTATGAATATAAAGTTGAAAATGGGGCAAATATGCTTTTGAATCAAAACGTAGTTTGTGGCTGAGGAAAAGGGCGCAGGACTTTGTTTTGTTTATGATATTTTACAACTCATTTAAAAATGATCATTGTACAAAATAGGTGATGTGTATAAAAAGGGTGAATTTGGACAAACTATTAACGTCTTTTATGCCTTTTCAAGGTATAAGTCTTACAGACCCTTTTTTTGTTTTTTTTACATATGAAAACAATGCTTTTCATAAAAAAGATGACATCATTTTCATAAGAAAAAAGTAATGCCTTTAATTTTGTGTGTCAAAGGGTGGATCTACAAATCGTATACCATCCTTATGATGATAAAAACGTTAGTTTTTAAGGGGTGAATCAGTTGACAGGTCAACTAGTTCAGTATGGACGCCACCGCCAGAGAAGGAGCTATGCCCGCATCAATGAAGTGTTGGATCTTCCGAACTTGATCGAGATTCAAACTGCTTCTTATCAATGGTTTCTTGATGAGGGTATTCGCGAAATGTTTGGAGATATTTCGCCAATTGAAGATTTTACTGGTAATTTGGTGCTCGAGTTTATCGATTATAGCTTAGGAGAACCGAAATATTCAGTAGAAGATTCCAAAGAACGGGATGTAACATATTCAGCTCCGCTTCGTGTGAAGGTACGTCTCATTAATAAAGAGACAGGTGAAGTGAAAGAGCAAGAAGTGTTTATGGGAGACTTCCCTCTCATGACAGATACGGGAACGTTTGTCATTAACGGTGCTGAACGAGTTATCGTTTCACAGCTCGTCCGTTCACCGAGTGTGTATTACAGTGAAAAGATGGACAAAAACGGGAAAAAAGGATTCACTGCTACAGTTATTCCGAACCGTGGTGCTTGGTTAGAGTTAGAAACCGATGCGAAAGATATTGTTTATGTTCGTATTGACCGCACAAGAAAAATCCCAGTCACTGTATTATTACGTGCGCTTGGGTTTGGATCGGATCAAGAAATTATTGATTTGTTAGGTGAAGATGAGTATTTACGAAATACGCTCGAAAAAGACAATACAGACAGCTCTGAAAAAGCGCTTCTGGAAATCTATGAGCGCCTTCGCCCGGGAGAACCTCCGACAGTCGACAATGCCAAAAGTTTATTAGAATCGCGTTTCTTTGATCCAAAGCGCTATGATCTAGCGAATGTTGGACGTTATAAGATGAACAAAAAACTTCATATTAAAAATCGTCTGTTTAATCAGCGCCTTGCAGAAACGCTCGTTGATCCTGATACAGGGGAAGTGTTAGCAGAAGAAGGTGCATTGATCGACCGTCGATTACTAGATCGACTGCTGCCATATTTAGAAAGCAACGTAGGCTTTAAGCATATTAATCTTCATGGTGGAGTGGTTGACGATGAAGAGGTTGATCTTCAGTCTGTCTTAATTTACCCTCCAAATGGTACAGAAGAGGACGAGCCGATTCGAGTAATAGGTAATGGGGTTGTAGATAAGTCAGTTAAAAATATTACACCAGCTGATATTCTTTCTTCTATTAATTACTTCTTCAACCTATTGCATGGTGTAGGGAACACCGATGATATCGACCATTTAGGAAACCGTCGTCTTCGTAGTGTCGGTGAACTCTTGCAAAACCAATTCCGTATTGGTTTATCAAGAATGGAGCGAGTTGTCCGTGAACGTATGTCCATTCAAGATGCGAATATGATCACACCGCAGGCATTAATTAATATAAGACCTGTCATTGCTTCGATTAAAGAGTTCTTCGGAAGCTCTCAGTTATCACAGTTTATGGACCAAACGAACCCGTTAGCTGAGCTAACGCATAAGCGTAGACTTTCTGCCCTTGGACCTGGTGGATTAACGCGTGAACGGGCAGGATTTGAAGTTCGTGACGTACACTATTCCCACTATGGACGTATGTGTCCGATTGAAACACCTGAAGGTCCAAACATTGGTTTGATAAACTCTCTATCCAGTTATGCGAAGGTGAACGAATTCGGTTTTATGGAAACTCCTTATCGTAAGGTTGACCATGAGACAGGTCGAGTAAGTCCTCAATTCGATTATTTGACAGCTGATGAAGAGGATAACTACGTTGTCGCACAAGCGAACGCGAAGTTAGATGAGAACGGTTCTTTTGTCGACGAAAATATTATTTGCCGCTTCCGTGGTGAAAACATTATCGTCCCACGTGATCGTGTCGATTACATGGACGTTTCTCCTAAGCAAGTAGTCTCAGCTGCAACAGCGTGTATTCCTTTCTTAGAAAACGATGACTCCAACCGTGCCTTAATGGGAGCGAACATGCAACGTCAAGCTGTTCCACTATTAGAACCGGAATCACCAATTGTCGGTACAGGAATGGAGTACGTATCTGCGAAGGATTCTGGAGCGGCTGTTGTCTCAAAAACAAAAGGACGCGTTGAAAGAGTTTCTGCTAAGTATGTTCAACTTCGCAAAATTGAAGAAGTGGATGGAAAAGAAGTAGAAACAGATGTCGTTCGTTACAACATGCAAAAGTTTGAAAGGTCGAACCAAGGTACTTGTTACAACCAACGCCCGATTGTCAGTGAAGGAGATATCGTAACTAAAGGCGAAATCCTTGCAGATGGTCCTTCGATGGAAAAAGGGGAGATGGCCTTAGGCCGAAACGTGATGGTTGGTTTCATGACTTGGGAAGGTTATAACTATGAGGATGCGATCATTTTAAGCGAGAGACTCGTTAAAGATGATGTATATACATCTATTCATATTGAAGAGTATGAATCAGAAGCACGTGATACAAAGCTTGGACCAGAAGAAATTACCCGTGACATTCCAAACGTCGGGGAAGATGCATTGAAGAACCTTGACGAGCGTGGAATTATTCGCGTCGGTGCTGAAGTGAAAGACGGTGACATTCTTGTTGGTAAAGTAACACCTAAAGGTGTAACGGAACTAACAGCAGAGGAACGCCTTTTACATGCGATCTTCGGAGAAAAAGCTCGTGAAGTTCGTGACACATCACTTCGTGCACCACACGGTGGAGACGGAATCGTTCTTGATGTAAAAGTTTTCAACCGTGAAGACGGGGATGAACTCCCTCCAGGAGTAAACCAGCTAGTACGTGTTTACATCGTACAGAAGAGGAAAATTCACGAAGGGGATAAAATGGCTGGTCGTCACGGTAACAAAGGTGTTATTTCCCGAATCTTACCGGAAGAAGATATGCCTTACTTACCAGACGGAACACCTATCGACATCATGTTGAACCCGCTCGGTGTACCATCTCGTATGAACATCGGTCAAGTATTGGAATTGCATTTAGGAATGGCGGCAAGAAACCTCGGTATTCATGTAGCAACTCCGGTCTTTGATGGAGCGCGTGAAGAAGATGTCTGGAGCACCCTTGAAGAAGCTGGTATGGCACGAGATGGTAAAACTGTGTTATATGACGGAAGAACGGGTGAACCATTTGACAACCGTGTATCTGTAGGGATTATGTATATGATCAAACTTGCTCACATGGTTGATGATAAGTTACACGCTCGTTCAACTGGACCATATTCACTTGTTACGCAGCAACCGTTAGGTGGTAAAGCACAATTCGGTGGACAGCGTTTCGGTGAAATGGAGGTTTGGGCACTTGAAGCGTATGGTGCAGCTTACACATTACAAGAGATTCTTACTGTTAAGTCTGATGATGTTGTCGGACGTGTAAAAACGTATGAAGCAATTGTAAAAGGTGAAAATGTACCAGAGCCTGGAGTACCAGAATCATTCAAAGTTCTCATCAAAGAACTTCAAAGCTTAGGTATGGACGTGAAAATGCTCTCAAGCAATGAAGAAGAAATTGAGATGTTAGAACTTGATGATGAAGAAGATCAAGGCAATGACAAGTTGAATTTGAACCTGGAATCCAGTGAATCAAACGGTTAATGGGAGAACTTGAATGCTGAAAGGGAGGTTAGCCCCTTGATAGATGTAAATAACTTTGAGTATATGAAAATAGGTCTTGCATCACCAGACAAGATTCGTTCTTGGTCTAGAGGTGAAGTGAAAAAACCAGAGACCATTAACTATCGTACGTTAAAGCCAGAAAAAGATGGATTGTTTTGTGAACGAATTTTCGGACCGCAAAAAGACTGGGAATGTCATTGCGGGAAATATAAGCGTGTCCGTTACAAAGGTGTTGTTTGTGACCGGTGCGGAGTAGAAGTTACACGTGCGAAAGTACGCCGTGAGCGTATGGGGCATATTGAATTAGCTGCCCCTGTCTCTCATATTTGGTACTTCAAAGGCATCCCGAGCCGTATGGGACTTGTACTAGATATGTCTCCTCGCTCATTAGAAGAAGTGATCTACTTTGCTTCTTATGTTGTAACTGATACAGGTGACACACCTTTAGAATTAAAACAACTTCTTTCTGAGAAAGAATATCGTACGTACCGTGAAAAATACGGCCGCTCTTTTACTGCCGCAATGGGAGCAGAAGCGATCCGTAAACTGTTACAAGATATCGACCTCGATAAAGAAGTAAACATGTTAAAAGAAGAGCTCGTTACTGCTCAAGGTCAGCGTCGTACGCGTGCAATTAAACGTTTAGAAGTACTTGAAGCATTCCGCCATTCGGGAAACAATCCTGCATGGATGATCATGGATGTATTACCGGTTATTCCACCGGAATTACGTCCGATGGTACAGTTAGACGGTGGACGCTTTGCGACATCTGATCTAAACGACTTATATCGTCGTGTGATTAACCGAAACAACCGATTAAAACGATTATTAGACCTTGGAGCACCGAATATTATCGTGCAAAACGAAAAACGTATGCTTCAAGAAGCTGTTGATGCGTTAATAGACAACGGTCGTCGCGGTCGTCCTGTAACAGGACCAGGAAACCGTCCATTAAAATCTCTATCCCATATGTTAAAAGGGAAGCAAGGGCGTTTCCGTCAAAACCTACTCGGTAAACGTGTTGACTACTCAGGCCGTTCTGTAATCGTTGTAGGGCCGCACTTAAAGATGTACCAATGTGGGCTTCCAAAGGAAATGGCATTGGAACTCTTCAAACCGTTTGTTATGAAGGAACTCGTCAGCAAAGGGTTAGCGCACAACATTAAAAGTGCAAAGCGTAAAGTAGAACGCATTCAGCCAGAAGTTTGGGATGTTTTAGAAGAAGTTATTAAAGAGCACCCAGTTCTATTGAACCGAGCTCCAACACTTCACAGACTTGGAATCCAAGCGTTTGAGCCTACTCTTGTAGAAGGCCGCGCGATCAAATTGCACCCGCTCGTATGTACTGCATACAACGCAGACTTTGACGGTGACCAAATGGCCGTGCACGTTCCGTTATCTGCTGAAGCACAAGCCGAATCGCGCTTACTTATGCTTGCAGCACAAAACATCTTAAATCCTAAGGATGGAAAGCCAGTTGTTACACCATCTCAAGATATGGTTTTAGGGAACTATTACTTGACTCTTGAACGTGAAGGAGCAATTGGTGAGGGGAATGTTTATAAAGATGCTGATGAAGCATTGACGGCATATCGTTGCGGGTTTGTCCACCTTCATACGAGAATTGCAATTCCTGTAGCATCTTTAAATAAAACGAACTTCAAGCAAGAACATGAAGATAAATTGCTGCTGACTTCTGTCGGTAAAATTATCTTTAATGAAATTTTGCCTGAGTCATTCCCTTATGTGAATGAACCGACGGCTCAAAACCTAGAAATTGAAACACCTGATAAATATATCGTTCCGTTTGATACCGATATTAAAAAAGAATTCCAAAAACGCGATGTTATTATGCCATTTAAGAAAGGCTTCTTAGGTGACATTATCGCAGAAGTATTTAAGAAGTTTAAAGTGTCTCAAACGTCAGTCATGCTTGATAAGATGAAGGACCTTGGCTTCCATTATTCCACGAAAGCAGGAATTACTATCGGTGTTTCTGATATCGTTGTATTGAAAGATAAGCAAGAGATTCTTGATGAAGCAGAGAAGAAAGTTGACAGAGTCGTTAAACAGTTCCGTCGCGGTTTAATTACCGAAGAAGAACGTTATGACAAAGTCATTGAAATTTGGAGTGCAGCCAAAGATATCATTCAAGATAAACTGATGGGAACACTCGATAAGACGAACCCAATCTTTATGATGAGTGACTCAGGAGCACGTGGTAATGCATCTAACTTTACTCAGTTAGCCGGTATGCGTGGTCTGATGGCGAACCCATCCGGACGAATTATCGAACTTCCGATTAAATCAAGTTTCCGTGAAGGTCTTACAGTACTTGAGTACTTCATTTCGACACACGGTGCACGTAAAGGTCTTGCTGATACAGCATTGAAAACCGCTGACTCTGGTTACTTAACAAGACGTCTAGTTGACGTTGCTCAAGACGTAATCGTTCGTGAAGATGATTGTGGAACTGACCGCGGTCTTGAAGTTCAGGCGATTACAGAAGGAAGTGAAGTTATTGAGCCGCTATATGACCGACTTGTTGGCCGTGTTGCTTTCAATACGATTAAACACCCTGAAACGGGTGAAGTATTAGTTGAAAGAGATGTAGAGATGGATGAAGATACAGCTAAAATCGTTGAGGATGCTGGTGTCAAATCCGTAACAATCCGCTCTGCCTTCACTTGTGATACGAAGCATGGTGTATGTCGTAAATGTTACGGACGTAACTTAGCGACTGGATCAGAAGTTGAAGTTGGTGAAGCAGTCGGTATTATCGCTGCACAATCGATCGGTGAACCAGGTACACAGTTAACAATGCGTACATTCCACACAGGTGGGGTTGCCGGAGATGATATCACTCAAGGTTTACCACGAATTCAGGAATTGTTTGAAGCACGTAACCCTAAAGGGCAAGCGGTTATCTCTGAAATCGAAGGTACAGTGACAGACGTGAAAGAAGTGAATGAGAAGAAGGAAATTGTCGTTCAAGGTGAAATCGAATCACGTAATTACGTCACGCCTTACGGTGCAAGGTTGAAAATTGAAGTTGGCGAAGAAGTGAAGCCAGGTCAAGAGCTAACTGAAGGTTCAATTGACCCTAAAGAACTATTAACCGTATCCGGTGTGCAAGGTGTCCAAGAATACCTCCTTCGTGAAGTACAAAAAGTTTACCGAATGCAAGGGGTTGAAATTGGAGATAAGCACGTCGAAGTAATGGTTCGTCAAATGCTTCGTAAAATCCGTGTTGTGGATGCAGGAGATACAGAAGTACTCCCAGGATCCCTCGTTGAAGTACATCAGTTTAATGAGGCGAACAGAGACATTCTGCTTCGTGGAGGTAACCCAGCGATGGGACGCCCGGTACTTCTCGGTATTACAAAAGCTTCACTTGAAACAGATTCATTCTTATCAGCTGCATCTTTCCAAGAAACGACTCGAGTTCTTACAGATGCTGCAATTAAAGGTAAGAGAGATGAACTTGTCGGCTTGAAGGAAAACGTCATTATCGGAAAGCTCGTTCCTGCTGGAACAGGAATGCAGCGATACCGCCGACTCACATCAACGAACGTTGAAGAGGAAGCAACAGACGAAATGGTCGAAGAAGTATCTATTCAAGAATAAATACAATTAGATGTTGACACGTGTTAGACACGGTGGTAATATATCTAAGTGTGCCAAATACCTGATGCTTTGGAGGATGGAAAATGTCTTATGAAAAAGTAGCCCAGGCAAACGCAAAAGTCGTCGGCACGAAACAGACGCTTAAAGCACTGGAAGATAAGCAGGTTAACGAGCTGATCGTTGCAGAAGATGCCGACCTAAAAGTGTTGCAAAAAGCACTAGATATTGCTGAAGCACAAGGTGTGTCGGTCATGAAAGTTGATTCCATGAAAATGCTTGGTAAAGCATGCGGAATTGATGTTAATGCAGCGATTGTAGCCTTAAAAAAGTAAAAAGAGTTTTTGCCTACGGGTTTGCCCCTTTAGGCAAAAACTTTCCTTTTACACATTTATGAACCACCTGGACCAGTGGGCTTAAATAAAATTGATATGAAAGGAGGAAATTACATGCCTACTATTAATCAATTAGTACGTAATGGTCGTAAAGCGAAAGTAGAAAAGTCTGACTCACCAGCACTGAACAAAGGGTACAACAGTTTTAAGAAAATGCAGACAAACCAAAGCTCTCCACAAAAACGTGGGGTATGTACTCGTGTTGGTACGATGACACCAAAGAAACCAAACTCTGCCCTTCGTAAATATGCTCGTGTACGATTAACAAACCAAATCGAAGTAACGGCATACATTCCAGGAATCGGGCACAACCTTCAAGAGCACAGTGTTGTTCTTATTCGCGGAGGACGTGTAAAGGACTTACCTGGGGTACGCTACCACATCGTTCGTGGAGCACTTGATACTGCAGGGGTTGAAAACCGAGCACAAGGTCGTTCTAAATACGGAACGAAGAGACCTAAGAAATAATGGCAATACTATTGAAGCAAAATTATATGATTGAATTTCGTGAAAGGAGGGAACCTTATGCCTCGTAAAGGACCTGTACCTCGCAGAGATGTTTTACCTGATCCAATGTATAACTCAAAATTAGTTACACGTTTAATCAACCGCATTATGGTTGACGGAAAAAGAGGTAAAGCACAAACAATTCTTTATAAAGCATTTGAACTAGTACAAGAACGTACTGGTAACGACCCACAAGAAGTATTCGAACAAGCGTTGAAAAATATTATGCCAGTTCTTGAAGTTAAAGCTCGCCGTGTTGGTGGTGCTAACTATCAAGTACCGATCGAAGTTAAACCTGAGCGTCGTACGACACTTGGACTTCGCTGGTTAGTAAGCTATGCTCGCCTTCGTGGTGAAAAAACGATGGAAGAGCGTCTAGCGAACGAAATTATGGACGCAGCGAATAACACGGGTGCAGCTGTGAAAAAGCGTGAAGATACTCACCGCATGGCTGAAGCTAACAAAGCATTTGCTCATTATCGCTGGTAAGTAATATATACCCCCTTAGCTCCACCTTAGGAAACTAAGGGAAAGATATACAGCCAGGGGAAGAGTGAAGGAGGGTTCCCCCTTCCTTTAACTACATACCCTGAAAACTAACTAACTAACATCTTCATTGAGGAAGGAGAAATTGACCAATGGGAAGAGAGTTCTCCTTGGAAAAAACTCGTAATATCGGTATCATGGCGCACATCGATGCTGGTAAAACGACAGCTACGGAAAGAGT
This sequence comes from Evansella halocellulosilytica, assembly GCF_002335745.1. GTDB lineage: Bacteria > Bacillota > Bacilli > Bacillales > Salisediminibacteriaceae > Bacillus_CA > Bacillus_CA halocellulosilytica. Next base: position 764,224 of record NZ_NIST01000001.1, read on the forward strand.
TCTTTTCTACACTGGGCGTATCCATAAAATTGGTGAAACACATGAAGGTGCTTCTCAAATGGACTGGATGGAGCAGGAGCAAGAGCGTGGTATTACAATCACATCTGCTGCGACAACAGCTCAATGGAAAGGGCATCGTATTAACATCATCGATACACCTGGACACGTAGACTTCACAGTTGAAGTTGAACGTTCATTACGTGTACTTGACGGTGCTGTTGCAGTACTTGATGCTCAATCTGGTGTAGAACCACAAACGGAAACTGTATGGCGCCAAGCAACAACTTATCACGTACCACGAATTGTTTTCGTGAACAAGATGGACAAGATCGGTGCTGATTTCCTTTATTCATTAAGCACACTGCATGATCGTCTTGGTGCGAATGCAGCAGCAGTTCAGTTACCTATCGGTGCTGAAGATGACTTTGAGGGAATCATTGACCTTGTTACAATGGAAGCTTACTTCTATATGGATGACTTAGGAACACGTAGTGAAGCTCGTGAAATTCCAGAAGAGTATAAAGCTCAAGCGGAAGAGTATCGTGAAAAACTAATTGAAGCAGTTTCTGAGCTTGATGAAGAGCTTATGATGAAGTACCTTGAAGGTGAAGAAATTACAACGGATGAGCTAAAAGCAGCCATTCGTAAAGGTACTTGTAACGTTGAATTTTACCCAGTTCTCTGTGGATCAGCGTTTAAAAACAAAGGTGTTCAGCTAATGATCGATGCAGTAATTGATTACTTGCCATCACCATTAGATGTACCTGCAATTCAAGGGCATGTTCCTGGTAAAGAAGAAGAAACAATTGAGCGTAAAGCAGATGACAACGAGCCATTCTCAGCATTGGCGTTTAAAGTTGCAACTGACCCTTACGTTGGTAAACTAACATTCTTCCGCGTTTACTCAGGTACTGTTAATGCAGGATCATATGTTAAAAACGCAACCAAAAATAAGCGTGAAAGAATGGGACGTATTCTTCAAATGCACGCAAACCACCGTGAAGAAATTCCAACATGTTATGCTGGGGATATTGCTGGCGGTGTAGGTTTGAAAGACACGTCCACTGGTGATACTCTATGTGATGAAAAGGATCTTGTTATTCTTGAATCTATGGAATTCCCAGAGCCTGTAATCTCATTATCTGTTGAGCCTAAATCTAAGGCTGACCAAGATAAGATGGGTATTGCACTTGGAAAGCTTGCTGAAGAGGATCCAACTTTTAGAACACATACTGATGAAGAAACAGGCCAAACGATCATCGCTGGTATGGGTGAGCTTCACCTAGATATCATCGTTGACCGTATGAAGCGTGAATTCAAAGTTGAAGCAAACGTTGGTGCTCCTCAAGTTTCATATCGTGAAACAATTCGTCAAGCTGCACAATGTGAAGGGAAATTCGTTCGCCAATCTGGTGGTCGTGGACAATACGGTCACGTTTGGGTGGAATTTTCACCAAACGAAGAAGGCGCAGGCTTCGAATTTGAAGATGCAATTGTCGGTGGTGTTGTTCCTCGTGAATACATCCCTTCTGTAGGTCAAGGTCTTGAAGAAGCATTAGAAAACGGAATGATTGCAGGATATCCTGTTATCGACGTAAAAGCGAAGCTTTATGATGGATCTTACCACGATGTTGACTCTAACGAGATGGCATTTAAAGTCGCTGCTTCTCTAGCAGTAAAAGAAGCTGTGAAAAAATGTAACCCAGTTCTACTTGAACCAATCATGAAAGTAGAAGTTGTTGTTCCAGAAGAATACATGGGTGACATCATGGGTGACGTAACGTCTCGTCGAGGACGCGTAGAAGGTATGGAAGCTCGTGGTAACGCACAAATCGTTAAAGCGATGGTACCACTATCTGAAATGTTTGGTTATGCAACATCCTTACGTTCAAATACGCAAGGGCGTGGCCAATATACAATGCACTTTGACCACTATGAAGAAGTGCCAAAGAGTATTTCTGAAGAGATTGTTAAAAAACAATCTGGACAATAAACATCAAATATTGTCTCAATAATTATTTTGTTGTAAGCTAAGAAAGGTGATAGACTCGTTTCTAACATCTTTCTCATAATAAAAAAACACTTTCTTAAATTTAAGGAGGATTTCAAAATGGCTAAAGAAAAATTTGATCGTTCCAAGACGCATGCCAATATCGGTACAATTGGACACGTTGACCACGGTAAAACTACATTAACAGCAGCAATCACTCACGTACTACACAAGCAATCTGGTAAAGGTACTGCAATGGCATATGACCAAATCGACGGTGCTCCAGAAGAGCGTGAGCGTGGAATTACAATTTCAACTGCACACGTTGAGTATGAAACAGATACTCGTCACTATGCACACGTTGACTGCCCAGGACACGCAGACTACGTTAAAAACATGATCACTGGTGCCGCTCAAATGGACGGTGCGATTCTAGTTGTATCTGCAGCTGACGGCCCAATGCCACAAACTCGTGAGCACATTCTTCTTTCTCGTCAAGTAGGGGTACCTTCAATCGTAGTATTCCTTAACAAAACTGACCAAGTTGACGACGAAGAGCTACTTGAATTAGTAGAAATGGAAGTTCGTGACCTTCTTTCTGAGTACGACTTCCCAGGAGATGACATTCCTGTCGTTAAAGGTTCTGCACTTAAAGCACTTGAAGGAGACGCTGACCATGAGCAAGCAATCCTTGACCTAATGGCTCAAGTTGATGAGTACATCCCAACTCCAGAGCGTGACAAAGATAAGCCATTCATGATGCCAGTTGAGGACGTATTCTCAATCACTGGTCGTGGTACTGTTGCAACTGGACGTGTTGAGCGTGGACAATTAAACGTTGGTGACGAAATCGAAATCATCGGTATCGAAGAAGAGTCTAAAAAGACGACTGTAACTGGTGTTGAAATGTTCCGTAAGCTTCTTGACTATGCTGAAGCTGGTGACAACATTGGTGCACTTCTACGTGGTGTATCTCGTGAAGATATCAACCGTGGTCAAGTACTTGCTAAACCAGGTACTATCACTCCACACAAAAAGTTTAAAGCTGAAGTTTATGTTCTTTCTAAAGAAGAAGGTGGACGTCACACTCCATTCTTCTCAAACTACCGTCCACAGTTCTACTTCCGTACTACGGACGTAACTGGTGTTATCAACCTTCCAGATGGTGTAGAAATGGTTATGCCTGGAGATAACATTGAAATGACTGTAGAATTAATCGCTCCAATTGCGATTGAAGAAGGTACTAAGTTCTCTATCCGTGAGGGTGGACGTACAGTAGGTGCCGGAGTAGTTGCTGAAATCCAAGACTAATTGGAAATTAGTAAACTCAATATAGAAGGCCTCGGGAATGATTCCCTTGGCCTTTTTTGTCGTTTCGGAAACTATAAATTTAGATCTTGTGGTTAAGTTCTCGAAATAGTTGTTACGTCTAGCTCAGCGACGAGCGTTTTCATCACGAGCTTCCATACAGATGTGGTGACTTTCGGCAAGACTTTGGCATCAATACTTTTAACGGACATAGGATTCGCTATATCCACATAAAACGCTTATTTTTAAAAATAAAAGGACATAGGATCCCTTATTTAGTTAAAATCGTGAGAATATCTCTCCATAATCACATAATAGAGGAACGTCTGACCGAGAAACTTCTATAATTAACCTTTTTGATGTAAATAAAGGATCTAGTGTCCGCGAAACTTTTAAAGCGAAATGGAAGCAACGAGGACAACCTAAACATTTGTATACATTGTTTCAAAATGAGTGGAGTACCCGATGGATCGTCAACTATTGCTGTTCCCGGTAGAGTCGCTTCCATTCACTTCTTCGAACAACAATCTATGTGAAAAAAGTCGTTGCCAAATTATCACCAACATTTTCTAGCATCGATGATTAGTTTTCCCTTGCAAGAGGTTGAAAAGAATATGCAGCCTATGTATAATAGAAAAAGTGTGGCTGGATTCGTAATTTCTATAAAAAACCTTGCACACTTGCTAGGTTTCTTGTATAATGTTGAATGTTGGTCACTGGCAGGCTATGATTCGGAAGGTTGCTGACACACCCGGCCCCTTTGCCATGGCGGGTGCGAAGGATAATTTCCGATGAGCAAGTCTATTTCCAAAAATGGGCGAAAAAGGAGGTAATCAAATGGCAAAACAGAAAATTCGCATTCGTTTAAAAGCGTATGATCACAGAATTTTAGATCAATCAGCGGAAAAAATTGTGGAAACGGCTAAGAGATCTGGTGCTAGTGTATCTGGTCCAATCCCGCTTCCAACTGAGAAGTCCGTATATACGATCTTGCGTGCCGTTCACAAATATAAAGACTCTCGTGAGCAGTTCGAAATGAGAACTCATAAGCGTCTTATCGATATTGTGAACCCAACACCACAAACTGTGGATGCTTTAATGCGTTTAGATCTACCATCTGGTGTAGATATCGAAATCAAACTTTAATAAATTATTTTTATGAAATTATAGGAGGTGTGACTCATGGCCAAAGGAATCTTAGGTAAAAAATTAGGCATGACTCAAATTTTTGCTGAAAACGGCGAGGTTGTTCCGGTAACAGTTATCGAAGCGGACGCAAACGTTGTTCTTCAAAAGAAAACTGTTGAGGGTGATGGTTACGAAGCGATCCAAATCGGATTTGCTGACCAAAAGGACAGCCACCAAAACAAACCGGCAAAAGGTCATGCAGCAAAAGCGAAGACAAATCCTAAGCGCTTCGTTAAAGAAATCCGTAATGTAAATCTTGCGGATTATGAAATTGGTCAAGAAGTCAAGGTAGATACATTTGCAGAAGGAGACGTTGTAGACGTAACAGGTACGTCTAAAGGGAAAGGTTTTGCTGGTGCGATTAAGCGTCACAACCAATCTCGTGGACCAATGTCTCACGGTTCTCGCTACCACCGTCGTCCTGGTGCGATGGGACCTGTTGATCCAAACCACGTTCGTAAAGGTAAATTATTACCTGGACGCATGGGTGGAGAACAAGTGACAATTCAAAATCTTGAAATTGTACGTGTAGATACAGAGCGCAATTTACTACTAGTTAAAGGAAACGTGCCTGGAGCGAAAAAAAGCCATGTTTCCGTTATGTCTGCAGTTAAAGCAGCTGAATAAGATCGAATAGGAAAGGAGGAGCCCAGATGCCTAAAGTTACTTTGTATAACCAAGCTGGCTCACAAGTAGGCGATATTGAACTCTCAGATGCTGTATTCGGCATTGAACCTAATGAGAGTGTTCTATATGACGCAGTTGTCATGCAGCAAGCATCACAACGACAAGGTACACATGCAACAAAAGGTCGTTCAGAGGTTCGCGGCGGCGGTCGTAAGCCATGGCGACAAAAAGGAACAGGTCGTGCGCGTCACGGATCTATCCGTTCCCCAATCTGGGTTGGTGGTGGAGTTACATTTGGACCAAAACCACGCAACTACGGATATAAATTACCGAAAAAACAACGTCGTTTGGCGTTAAAATCTGCTCTTTCTTCCAAGGTGAATGCAGATGCATTCCGCGTATTGGAAGGATTATCTTTTGAAGCTCCAAAGACAAAAGAACTAATCAGTGTTCTTGAAGGATTGTCTGCGGAAAACAAAACGCTAGTTGTTACAGCAGACTACAATGATAATGTAGCGTTATCTGCTCGCAACATCCCTGGCGTAAAATTCGTCACTGCTGACGGTGTGAATGTTTTAGATATTGTTCACTTTGACAATGTCGTCATTACACAAGACGCTGTGAAAAAGGTAGAGGAGGTGCTTGCATAATGGCAAACGCTAGAGATATTATTAAGCGCCCCATCATTACTGAGCGTACAGCTGATCTTATGGCCGAGCAAAAGTACACATTTGATGTAGATCCTCGTGCTAACAAAACAGAAATCAAAAACGCTGTTGAAGAGATCTTTGGTGTGACAGTTTCTAACGTGAACACAATGAACTACAAAGGTAAGTTCAAGCGTTTCGGACGTTATACTGGCTATACTCGCAAGCGCAAGAAAGCCATTGTACAACTAACACCAGACAGCAAAGAATTAGAATTCTTTGAAGGTGTTTAAGCAAGAATTTATCGTGAAGGAGGGAAAATCAAATGGCTATTAAAAAGTACAAACCAACCAGTAATGGTCGCCGCGGTATGTCCGTTTTAGATTTCCAAGAAATCACAACTGACAAACCTGAGAAGACTCTATTAGAGCCTTTATCAAAGCGCGGTGGTCGTAATAACCAAGGTCGTTTAACAGTACGTCACCAAGGTGGTGGTCATAAGCGCCAATACCGTGTGATTGACTTTAAGCGTGATAAAGATGGAATTCCAGGACGCGTTGCTACGATCGAATACGATCCAAACCGTTCTTCAAACATTGCACTTATCAACTATGCTGATGGTGAAAAGCGTTACATTTTAGCACCGAAAGGGCTAAAAGTAGGAACTGAAATTATGTCCGGTAAAGATGCTGACATTAAAGTAGGAAACGCGCTTCAACTAAAAGACATTCCAGTTGGTACAGTGATTCATAACATCGAACTTCGCCCAGGAAAAGGCGGACAGTTAGTACGTTCTGCTGGTGCAGAAGCTCAACTTTTAGGTAAAGAGGGAGATTACGTTTTAGTACGTTTACGTTCTGGCGAAACTCGCTTAATCCTAGCAACTTGTCGTGCGACAGTCGGTCAAGTTGGTAACGTTGAGCACGAGCTTGTAAACATCGGTAAAGCAGGTCGTTCTCGCTGGTTAGGCAAGCGCCCAACCGTTCGTGGTTCTGTAATGAATCCAAATGATCACCCACACGGTGGTGGTGAAGGACGTGCTCCGATCGGACGTAAATCACCAATGTCTCCATGGGGTAAACCAACACTTGGATACAAAACACGTAAGAAAAACAAAGACACGGATAAATACATTGTGCGTCGTCGCAAAAAATAACGGGATTGTGCTACGGTTCTCGAATGGAAGGGCCGTAGGTCAATCACGAAGGGAGGTACAAATATGGGTCGCAGCTTGAAAAAAGGACCTTTTGTGGATGATCATCTTATGAAGAAAGTTGAAGCAATGAACGAGGGCGATGATAGAAAAGTGATTAAGACTTGGTCTCGTCGTTCTACAATTTTCCCTGAATTCATCGGTCATACGATTGCCGTATACGACGGTCGCAAACACGTACCGGTATATATTTCTGAAGATATGGTTGGACACAAGCTTGGAGAATTCGCTCCAACAAGAACGTATAAAGGCCATGCTTCTGATGACAAGAAAACACGACGTTAATAAAGAGGGGAGGTACTTTCCATGGAAGCAAAAGCAGTTGCGAAACAAGTGCGCATTGCTCCTCGTAAAGCTCGCTTAGTGGTTGATTTAATTCGTGGGAAACAAGTTGGTGAGGCAATCTCCATCTTACGTCACACGCCAAAGAAAGCATCTCCAATTGTTGAGAAGCTTTTAAACTCAGCCATTGCGAACGCAGAGCATAACTACGAATTGGAACCTGATAACCTAGTTATCAGTAAAGCATATGTTGACGAAGGTATTACATTAAAGAGATTCCGCCCACGTGCAATGGGACGTGCGAGCCGAATCAACAAACGTACGAGCCATATTACGGTCGTTCTAACAGAAAAGAAGGAGGGATAAGTGTGGGTCAAAAAGTAAATCCTAATGGACTTCGTGTTGGCGTTATTCGCGACTGGGAGTCAAAATGGTACGCAGAAAAAGATTATGCTGACCTACTTCACGAAGATATTAAAATTCGTGAATACTTGGAGAAGCGTCTACAAGAAGCTTCTGTATCCACCATTGAAATTGAACGTGCTGCAAACAGAGTAAACGTAACAATTTACACTGCTAAGCCAGGAATGGTTATCGGTAAAGGTGGTTCTGAAGTAGAAGCATTACGTAAAGCTTTAAATCAATTAACAGGTAAACGAGTTCACATCAACATTAACGAAGTGAAAACTCCAGACATGGATTCTCGTTTAGTTGCAGAAAATATTGCTCGCCAATTAGAAAATCGTATTTCATTCCGTCGTGCAATGAAACAATCAATTCAACGTACGATGCGTTCTGGCGCAAAAGGAATTCGTACGGAAGTATCTGGACGTCTTGGCGGCGCAGACATTGCTCGTTCTGAATCATACAGTGAAGGGACAGTTCCACTACACACATTAAGAGCTGATATCGATTATGGTACTGCAGAAGCAGATACAACATACGGTAAGCTTGGTGTTAAAGTGTGGATCTACCGCGGAGAAGTCCTTCCAACGAAAGGAACGAAACAAGAGGAAGGAGGAAAATAATCATGCTAATGCCTAAACGTGTAAAATTCCGTCGTGAACACCGTGGGAAAATGCGCGGTCGTGCGAAAGGCGGAACAGAAGTAAATTTCGGTGAATACGGTTTACAAGCGCTAGAAGCTTCATGGATTACAAACCGTCAAATCGAAGCAGCGCGTATTGCAATGACACGTTATATGAAACGTGGAGGTAAAGTATGGATTAAAATTTTCCCAGATAAGCCTTATACAGCAAAACCATTAGAAGTACGAATGGGTTCCGGTAAAGGTGCTCCTGAAGGATGGGTAGCCGTTGTAAAACCTGGGAAGATCATGTTTGAAATTGCTGGAGTTTCTGAAGAAGTAGCTCGCGAAGCATTGCGTTTAGCTTCTCATAAACTACCGATTAAAACGAAATTCGTAAAACGCGAAGAAGTGGGTGGTGACGCAAATGAAAGCTAATGAGATTCGAAACCTTACCACTGCCGAGATCGAACAAAAGTCAAAGTCATTAAAAGAAGAGCTATTCAATCTTCGCTTTCAGCTTGCGACTGGACAATTAGATAATCCAGCCCGCATCCGCGAAGTGAAGAAAGCTATTGCTCGTGCAAAAACGGTATTGCGTGAAAGAGAACTAGGAATCACGAACGAATAATCCTGAGAGGAGGTTTGCACTGTGACAGAGCGTAACAATCGCAAAAGCTATGTAGGTCGTGTAACATCCGACAAAATGGATAAAACGATCACAGTTACAGTTGAAACGTACAAAATGCACTCGCTCTACGGAAAGCGTGTAAAATATTCAAAGAAATTTAAAGCTCATGATGAAAACAATACTGCAAAAGTAGGCGATATCGTCCGCATTATGGAAACTCGTCCGTTATCTAAAGATAAGCGTTTCCGTCTTGTAGAAGTTATTGAAGAAGCAGTTATTATTTAATGAAAGTTTATGTTTACTTACCTGAAGGGAGGTAAAGAAGTCTATGATTCAACAAGAAAGTCGGTTAAAAGTAGCTGATAACTCAGGAGCTCGTGAAGTTCAGTGTATTAAAGTTCTTGGCGGTTCTGGACGTAAAACGGCGAACATTGGTGATGTGATCGTGTGTTCTGTAAAGCAAGCAACACCTGGTGGCGTTGTCAAGAAAGGTGAAGTTGTTCGCGCGGTAATTGTACGTTCTAAGAGCGGTGCACGTCGCCCAGACGGATCTTACATCAGATTTGATGAAAATGCAGCAGTAATCGTTCGTGATGACAAGAGTCCACGAGGAACTCGTATCTTTGGACCAGTTGCACGTGAATTGCGTGAAAACCAATTCATGAAGATCGTATCTTTAGCTCCTGAAGTACTTTAATCATAAATGAACGGAAATTTACGTCTTAAGGAGGTGCCCTTATGTCTCAACCAAAATTGCATGTCAAAAAAGGAGATACTGTTAAAGTAATCTCCGGCAAAGACAAAGGCAAGGAAGGTAAAATCCTTGAAGCATACCCAACTGACTACCGTGTGCTAGTGGAGGGCGTAAACATGGTGAAGAAACATGCGAAACCATCACAAGCGAACCCACAAGGCGGAATCTTAAATCAAGAAGCTCCGATTCACGTATCAAACGTGATGCCAATTGATCCAAAGACCGGAGAACCAACGCGTGTCGGTTATAAAGAAGAGAACGGAAAGAAAGTACGTATTGCGAAAAAGTCTGGCGAATCTTTAGATAATTAATCGCTAGAGGCTGAAAGGAGGTTTACTCAATGAGTCGTCTGAAAGAGAGATACAACCAGGAAATCATTCCTGCTTTAACTGATAAATTCAATTACTCTTCCGTTATGGAAGTACCGAAAGTAGATAAGATTGTCATTAATATGGGGATCGGTGACGCGGTACAGAACTCTAAAGTCTTAGATAAGGCTGTTGAGGAACTTACTGAAATCACAGGTCAAAAACCATTAATTACAAAAGCGAAAAAATCCATTGCAGGATTCAAACTACGTGAAGGAATGCCAATCGGTGCGAAAGTTACTTTACGTGGCGAGCGTATGTATGAATTCCTCGATAAGCTCATAAGCGTTTCTTTACCACGTGTTCGTGACTTCCGTGGTGTTTCAAAGAAAGCTTTTGATGGACGTGGAAACTACACATTAGGTGTAAAAGAGCAGCTTATTTTCCCAGAAATTGAGTATGACAAAGTTGATAAAGTCCGCGGAATGGACATCGTTGTCGTAACAACTGCTAACTCTGATGAGGAAGCACGCGAACTACTCACTCAAATGGGCATGCCGTTTCAAAAATAAGAACTTGCCAAAAGGGAGGAGTGAAGACCTTGGCGAAAAAATCAATGATCGCTAAAAACAAACGACCGAAAAAGTTTAAAGTTCAGGAATATACACGCTGTGAACGTTGTGGTCGCCCACATAGTGTCATTCGTAAGTTCAAACTTTGCCGTATCTGCTTTAGAGAACTTGCATATAAAGGTCAAATTCCGGGCGTCAAAAAAGCTAGCTGGTAATTCCGTTTAGGGAAGGAGGTAAATACGATGGTCATGACAGATCCAATTGCTGATATGCTGACACGTGTTCGCAATGCGAATACTGTAAGACACAATAGCTTAGAGCTTCCTGCTTCAAAAATAAAGCGAGAAGTTGCAGACATTTTAAAGCGCGAAGGATTCATTCGCGATTACGAATATATTGAGGATAACAAGCAAGGTATCCTTCGACTATTCCTAAAATACGGTGCTAACAACGAACGTGTTATCACAGGTATTAAGAAAATTAGTAAACCAGGACTTCGTGTATACGCAAAAGCTGATGAGCTTCCACGCGTATTAGGAGGATTAGGAGTTGCAATTATCTCCTCTTCTAACGGAGTCATTACAGATAAAGAAGCACGCCAGCAAAAAGTTGGCGGAGAAGTATTGGCTTACGTTTGGTAATTTGAACGCAAGAATGGAGGTGTAAGGTATGTCTCGTGTTGGTGTTAAACCAATTGAAATTCCTTCAGGAGTAGAAGTGAAACATGAAGGAAACACAATGACTGTAAAAGGTCCAAAAGGTGAATTAACAAAAGAACTACACCACGATATTATCGTGAAAATTGAAGATAACACTATAGTGGTTGAGAGACCATCAAACCATAAAGACCACCGTGCACTTCACGGAACAACACGTTCTGTGATTAACAACATGGTGGAAGGTGTAACGAAAGGTTACGAAAAAACGCTTGAACTTGTTGGTGTTGGATACAGAGCTCAAAAATCAGGTAACAAGGTAGTACTTAACGTTGGACTATCTCACCCTGTTGAATTCACACCAGAAGACGGTTTAGAAATCGATGTCCCTGAAAACACAAAGGTTATAGTTAAAGGAATCGACAAAGAACGCGTTGGAGCGCTTGCTTCAAATATTCGCGCAGTAAGAAAACCTGAACCTTACAAAGGAAAAGGTATTCGTTACCAGGGCGAATATGTACGTCGTAAGGAAGGTAAGACAGGTAAATAAGCCTAAATAGCGGAAAGAAAGGAATGACGTTCAATGATCACTAAGGCTGACAAGAATGTTGTACGTAAAAAAAGACACGCACACGTTCGTCGCTCGATCACAGGAACTGCAGAACGTCCTCGTTTGAATGTTTTCCGTTCTAATAAGCACATTACTGCACAATTGATTGATGACGTTTCTGGCGTAACAATCGTAGGTGCATCCAGCTTAGATAAAGAACTAAAACTTGAAAACGGCGGAAATAAAGAAGCAGCTAAAAAAGTCGGCGAACTTGTAGCTAAGCGTGCCTTAGAAAAAGGTCATGAGTCTGTAGTGTTTGATCGTGGCGGATACTTATATCACGGTCGCGTTAAAGAACTTGCAGATGCAGCGCGCGAAGCTGGACTGAAGTTTTAATCAAGGCTAGAAGGAGGGAAAATCATGCGTATCGACCCAAATAAATTGGAGCTAGAAGAAAGAGTCGTTACCGTCAACCGAGTTGCAAAGGTAGTAAAAGGTGGACGTCGTTTCCGCTTTGCTGCACTGGTTGTCGTTGGAGATAAAAACGGTCACGTTGGTTTCGGAATGGGTAAAGCTTTAGAAGTACCTGAAGCAATCCGTAAAGCAATTGAGGACGGTAAGAAAAACTTAATTCGCGTACCAGTTCAAGGAACTACAATTCCACACCAAATCACAGGGCAGTTTGGTGCAGGCAGTGTATTATTAAAGCCAGCATCTGAGGGTACTGGAGTAATCGCTGGTGGTCCTGTACGTGCGGTATTAGAATTAGCCGGTGTAGGTGACATCCTATCCAAATCCTTAGGATCAAACAACCCGATTAACATGGTACGTGCAACTGTCGAAGGACTTGCTAGCTTGAAGAGTCCTGAAGACGTAGCTAAACTACGTGGCAAATCTGTTGAAGAGTTGCTAGGTTAAGGAGGGATTTGGCATGGCAAAAAAATTAGAAATCACCCTCAAGAGAAGCCTGATCGGACGCCCTGAAGATCAGCGCATCACTGTGAAGACTCTAGGTCTTCGCAAGGTGAATCACACTGTCGTACAAGAGGACAATTCAGCAATTCGCGGAATGATCAACAAAGTTTCTCATCTCGTCAGTGTAAAAGAAATTGAAGCATAATAAGTTATACAGTTGAGGAGGTGCCAATATGAAACTTCACGAATTAAAGCCTGCTGAAGGATCACGCAAAGAGCGTAAGCGTGTTGGCCGTGGTATTGCTACTGGCAACGGAAAAACAGCCGGCCGTGGTCATAAAGGTCAAAACGCACGTTCAGGCGGCGGTGTTCGTCCTGGATTCGAAGGTGGTCAAATGCCAATCTTCCGCCGTTTACCAAAACGTGGTTTTACAAACCCAACTCGTAAAGAGTTTGCAATTGTAAACCTTGATACGTTAAATCGTTTTGAAGAAGGTACGGAGGTTACTCCTGAACTTCTAATCGAAACAGGTGTCGTAAGTAACGGGAAGGATGGAATCAAGGTTCTTGGAAACGGGACTCTTGAGCGCAAACTAACTGTGAAAGCACACAAATTCTCTGCATCTGCAAAAGAAGCGATCGAGGCTGCCGGCGGAACGACTGAGGTGGTTTAATGTTTCAGACAATCTCCAATATCATGCGTGTTGGTGATTTACGAAAAAAAATATTATTCACTTTAGCAATGCTCGTGATTTTCCGCATCGGTGCTCACATTCCAGCTCCTGGAGTGAATGCTGAAGCGTTAGACTTTGCAGGTGAAATGAACGCATTCGGTTTCCTGAACACATTTGGTGGAGGGGCACTTGAAAGGTTCTCGATTTTTGCAACGGGAATCATGCCGTATATTACAGCTTCCATTATCGTACAATTGTTGAGAATGGATGTTGTCCCTAAGTTTGCTGAATGGTCTAGACAAGGGGAGGCTGGGCGACGTAAGCTTGCTCAAGTAACGAGATACGGTACGATTGGCATTGCATTTATCCAAGCATTAGGAATGTCTATTGGATTTAACAACCTGTTTGAAGGGCTTGTTCCTAATCCAACAGTCAGTACGTATTTGCTAATTGCACTTACGCTAACAGCTGGTACAGCATTCTTAATGTGGCTAGGTGAGCAAATTACCGCAAACGGAGTAGGGAATGGGATTTCCATTTTGATCTTCGCTGGTATTGCTGCTGCCATACCTAATGGTGTCAACCAAATTTATGCGACACAGATCGCTGATGCAGGTGACCAATTATTTATCAATATCGTGATCGTTCTGCTGTTACTCGTTGCATTACTAGCCATTGTAGTCGGTGTGATTTTTGTACAGCAAGCGTTACGAAAAATACCAGTGCAATACGCCAAACGATTGGTTGCCGGGAAACCACAAGGGGGTCAATCAACCCACTTGCCATTAAAAGTGAACGCAGCCGGAGTTATTCCAGTTATCTTCGCGATGTCACTCTTCATCTTCCCGCCGACAGTGGCCGGATTCTTTGGAGATGATCATGCGATTGCTGGCTGGATCACACAAAACTTTGATTATACAGCGCCATTTGGACTTGTCGTTTATGCACTGTTAATCATCGGATTCACGTACTTCTATACGTTTGTACAGGTGAACCCAGAGCAGATGGCAGATAACTTGAAAAAACAAGGCGGTTACATTCCTGGTATCCGTCCCGGTAAAACGACGCAAGTATACATCACTCGAATCCTTTATCGTTTGACTTTCGTCGGAGCGCTATTCCTGGCAGTTGTATCAATACTTCCTGTGTTCTTTACAGAACTGGCAGGGTTACCTCCAGCCGTACAAATCGGTGGTACAGGGTTATTGATCGTTGTTGGTGTAGCATTAGATACGATGAAACAAATTGAAAGTCAATTAATTAAGCGATCTTACAAAGGATTTATTAAGTAAGGGAAGGGAGTCAGGCTCCCTTTGCCTTCGATCGTGAAAACAAACGACGGTGGAGGGATAGAGAGATGAATTTGATCTTAATGGGACTTCCGGGAGCCGGAAAAGGAACTCAAGCAGAAAAAATCGTCGAAAAATACGACATTCCGCATATTTCAACAGGTGATATGTTCCGCGCTGCGATTAAAGGCGGTACTGAGCTTGGCTTAAGAGCGAAAGCCTTTATGGATGAAGGGAACTTAGTACCTGATGAAGTAACTGTAGGTATAGTCCGTGAACGTCTAAGTAAAGATGATTGTAAAGACGGCTTTTTACTAGATGGTTTTCCTAGAACGGTTGCTCAAGCTGAAGCGTTAGAATCTATGTTAGAAGACCTTGGTCGAAAACTCGATCATGTCTTATATATTAAAGTTCCGAAAGAGGATTTATTCAAAAGGTTAACGGGACGTTGGATTTGCCCGACTTGCGGCGCAACGTATCACGAACTGTATAATCCTCCGAAAGTAGCCGGAAAATGCGACAAAGACGGCAGTGAGTTAATTCAACGTGATGATGACAAGCCAGACACAGTTGAAAAGCGTCTAGAAGTCAACTTTGAACAAACACAACCGCTTGTCGATTTCTATGAAGGAAAAGGCTACCTTCGTAATATTGATGGAAAACAAGAAATTCATGAAGTTTTCGAAGACCTCGATGAGATGCTGAAAGGAAACAATCGATGATTATTTGTAAGACGCCGAGAGAGCTAGATATCATGCGTGTTGCAGGTAAGATCGTAGCGCTGACCCATCAAGAGCTTCAAAAACACATTGAGCCTGGTATTACAACGAAAGAATTGGATCAAATCGCAGATAAATTTATTCGTTCACATGATGCGATTCCATCTTTTAAAGGCTATAATGGATTTACTGGCAGCATTTGCGCTTCAGTAAATGATGAATTGGTACACGGAATTCCTGGAGAACGGGTACTCAAGGATGGCGACATTATCAGTATTGATATTGGAGCTAAATATCAAGGGTATCATGGGGACTCCGCATGGACCTATCCGGTCGGGAACATTTCCGAAAGGACAAAGAAGCTTCTGGACGTTACTGAAAAATCACTTTTCAAAGGTCTAGCAGAAGCAAGGCCAGGAGAGCGCTTATCCAACATCTCAAACGCGATTCAAACCTATGTTGAATCATATGGTTTCTCAGTCGTAAGAGAATATGTTGGTCATGGAGTCGGTCAAGAACTTCATGAAGATCCGCAAATCCCGCACTTTGGACCACCTGGAAAAGGTCCTCGACTTAAGTCAGGAATGGTTTTAGCGATTGAACCAATGGTTAACGCCGGTTCCAGACATGTTCGCACGTTAAAGGACAACTGGACAGTCGTAACGACAGACGGGAAAATGTGTGCCCATTTCGAACACACCATTGCTATTGTTGAAACAGGATATGAGATTTTGACAAAAACCGAATGATGAAGGTGGTTGCTGAATGAAAGATCCTGAATCGGTTCTGCAAGTCGGAGAACTTGTGAGAATCTTGAACGGAAGGGACAAAGATAAATTTGCTTGTGTGATTGAGATCATTGATGATCGATTCGTTCTAATTGCTGACGGCGACAAGCGGAAAGTCGATCGAGCAAAGAGAAAGAATATCCAACACATTGAGCGATTAAATATCGTTGCTTCGGAAGTGAAAAATAGCATTGTTGAAACGGGTCGTGTAACCAATGCAAAATTGCGGTTTGCAATTTCAACATATATCGATGATAATTTACTGAAGGAAGGAGAGTAAATTCATGGCCAAAGAAGATGTAATCGAAGTAGAAGGAACGGTCATTGAGCCGCTTCCAAATGCGATGTTCCGCGTTGAGCTAGAGAACGGTCATAAAATTTTGGCTCACGTTTCCGGGAAGATCCGTATGCACTTCATTCGTATTTTACCTGGTGATAAAGTTACTGTAGAATTGTCTCCGTATGATTTGACTCGTGGTCGTATCACGTACCGATATAAATAAACAGACATGATAAATGTCACTCCGCAACATAAGGAGGTTGAAAACATGAAGGTAAGACCATCAGTGAAACCCATTTGCGAAAAATGTAAGGTTATTCGCCGAAAAGGTACCGTCATGGTAATTTGCGAAAATCCTAAACACAAACAAAAACAAGGTTAATTCACAGGAGGTGTAAAAGCATGGCACGTATTGCTGGTGTCGACATTCCTCGTGACAAACGAGTTGTCGTTTCTTTGACTTATGTCTATGGAATCGGACAGTCCCAAGCAAGCGCGATCTTAAAAGAAGCAGGCGTTTCTGAAGATACTCGCGTTCGCGATTTAACTGAAGATGAACTTGGGAAAATCCGTGAAGTAGTTGATACAATTAAAGTAGAAGGGGACCTTCGTCGTGAGGTATCTCTAAACATTAAACGCCTAATTGAAATTGGTGCTTATCGTGGTATCCGTCATCGTCGTGGATTACCTGTTCGAGGTCAGAAGACGAAAAACAATGCACGTACACGTAAAGGTCCACGTCGTACTGTAGCGAACAAGAAGAAGTAAAGGAGGTAATGTTCGGTTATGGCTAAAACGAAAACGACTCGTTCAAAGCGTCGTCAACGTAAAAATATTGAATCCGGTGTGGCACACATCCGCTCAACTTTTAACAACACAATCGTAACGATCACTGATCCACGCGGTAATGCTGTTTCTTGGGCAAGTGCTGGTGCACTAGGATTTAAAGGCTCTCGTAAGTCAACTCCATTTGCTGCACAAACGGCTGCTGAAACAGCTGCAAAAGCTGCAATGGAGCATGGTATGAAAGCTGTAGAAGTTTCCGTAAAAGGCCCTGGTGCTGGACGTGAAGCTGCAATTCGTTCACTTCAAGCAACTGGCTTAGAAGTAAGTATGATCAGAGATGTCACTCCAGTTCCACACAACGGTTGCCGTCCACCAAAACGTCGTAGAGTATAGTCGCATCAGAGGTATGGATGGACATACCCTTGTCAATAATGGTTAAGAGATATGTCTATCTTGGACACTCTTTAGAAGATATTGACGGTTTCGTGACAGGTCGGGATGTACCCAAAGAGGGATTCCGGTTGATGAAACAGTGTCAACCGGGGTTTCGACGTTTTGAAGGAGGGTTTGTTTAATGATCGAAATAGAAAAGCCAAAAATTGAAGCAGTTGAACTGAATGAAGATGCATCTTACGGGAAATTTGTTGTAGAACCATTAGAGCGAGGTTATGGGACAACGTTGGGGAACTCTCTCCGTCGAATTCTATTATCCTCACTTCCAGGATCTGCGGTCACAAGCGTCCAGTTTGATGGAGTTCTTCATGAGTTTTCAACAATTGAAGGTGTCGTTGAGGACGTAACAACGATTATCCTGAACTTAAAAAAGCTTGCTCTTAAAATTTACTCTGACGAAGAGAAAACACTAGAAATTGATGCACAAGGTGAAGGTGTCGTTACAGCAGCAGACTTCATGCATGACAGTGATGTGGAGGTTTTAAACCCTGACCTTCATATTGCAACACTTTCAAAAGGTGCTCAATTTAACATGAAAGTAACATCTAGCCGTGGACGTGGGTATTCCCCGGCTGAAATGAATAATAACGATGACATGCCAATTGGTGTAATTCCGGTAGACTCTATTTACACACCTGTATCACGTGTAAACTATCAAGTTGAAAACACTCGTGTCGGTCAAATTACGAATTTTGATAAGTTGACTCTCGATGTATGGACTGATGGAAGTATTCGCCCGGAAGAAGCAGTATCTCTTGGCGCCAAAATCTTAACTGAGCATTTAAACATTTTTGTTGGCTTAACGGATCAAGCACAAAATGCAGAAATTATGGTTGAGAAAGAAGAAGACCAAAAAGAAAAAGTGCTTGAAATGACGATTGAAGAGTTAGATCTGTCCGTACGTTCTTACAACTGCTTAAAGCGTGCTGGAATTAATACGGTACAAGAGCTCACTCAAAAATCTGAAGAAGACATGATGAAGGTTCGTAACCTTGGGCGTAAATCTCTTGAAGAAGTCCAAGAGAAGCTGGGCGAGTTAGGCCTAGGTCTTCGTAATGAAGAATAGACTCTTTCCTATTCATCACTTCCCATGTTAAAGCCACCACGGAGAATATGACCTGAGAAGGAGGGACTCACATGGCATACAGAAAATTAGGTCGTGATACTAGTGCTCGTAAAGCACTTTTTCGCGATTTAGCAACTGACCTAATTATTAATGAGCGCATTGAAACAACTGAAGCGAAAGCAAAAGAGCTTCGTTCAATCGTTGAAAAAATGATCACTCTTGGTAAGCGCGGCGATTTACACGCACGTCGTCAAGTTGCTTCTTTCGTACGTAATGAAGTAGCGGATGAAGAATCAGGCCAAGACGCGATCCAAAAATTATTTGATGATATCGCACCACGCTATGAAGAGCGTCAAGGTGGTTACACACGTGTTCTTAAGCTAGGACCTCGTCGTGGTGACGGCGCAGATATGGCTGTTATTGAGCTTGTGTAATAGATAAATGTATGTTTCTGCAAAAGGGCGAGACCAGGACCTTCAACGTGAGGTACTTGTTCTGTGCCCTTTTTTTGTAGGTGAAAAACTTGGTGGTAAGTCGTCTTTACAAGGGGCACGGTACTATACTTAGAGGTATTCATCAGATAATGAGGTAACAGTCTTCGGTCGAAGTGTGTGCACCTAATGACGAATGATCATGCAATTTGTAATCATCTGGATCGACTGAGTGAGGTGTAGATTAGAATGATTTTAGTTAGCGGATAAACCATAATTTTTGCAGGATAAACCGATGATTTTCATGGATAAACCATAAATTTTACAGGATAAACCGATGATTTTCATGAATAAACCAAAATTTTCACCGGGATTAACAGAGAAATTCGCGTATAAAGCAAACTTTCATACAAAATTAACCCTAATTTCTTCAAGAAAACAACCGATTTTTCGCTATAATACTGAATATGAGCATGGATGCTGCTGTGATAAATACAAATGACTCCGAACACGGAGGGGAATCGATGAAAAATGAAGTAATCTACATAAAAAATTTATCTTTTCGCTACAAAGATGAAGGGCCAAACGTCTTGAAGTCGATAGACTTATCAATCTATGAAGGGGAATGGATTTCGATCCTCGGACATAACGGATCAGGGAAGTCTACGTTAGCGAAGTTTTTCAATGCTTTATATGTGCCAGATGAAAAGATAGGACAAGTTATTGTCAACGGCTTTGATACGATTCATGATCGGCACACGAGCGAAATTAGACGTTCTGTTGCGATGGTGTTTCAAAACCCAGATAATCAAATTGTCGCACCGACTGTACGTGACGATATTGCATTCGGACTCGAAAATGCTGGCGTACGAAGAGAGGAAATGGTCATACGTGTAGCAGAAAGTATTGAAAAGCTTGGACTGACTGGGTTAGAACAAGAGGAACCGCACCATTTATCCGGCGGACAGAAGCAAAGAGTGGCGATTGCAGGAGCGTTTGCATTAAAACCGAAAGTACTCGTATTAGATGAAGCAACGTCCATGCTTGATCCTGTCGGCAGAAAGGAAGTTCTCGATATTGCTCGGACACTCCAAAAAGAAGAGAACATGACGGTCGTGACGATCACTCATGATGTAAACGAAGCATTATATTCCGATCGTGTTGTCGTTATGAAGCAAGGTACATTGCTGTATGATATGACTCCGGAGGAATTAATGAATGATCCTTCAGCCTTAAAGGAAGGCGAACTGAAACCACCTTTCATTATTGAAGTGGCTCAAGAATTGAGAGAGTATGGCATCGATTTGCCAGACGGTGTGATGACAGAGGAAGAATTGGTGAATGAACTATGCAAATTGAAGCAAAACAGATAAGTTTTACTTACATGAAAGGCTCACCATTTGAGAAAAAAGCAATAAACGATGTGTCATTAACGATTCCTAGCGGTTCCTATTCTGCCATTATCGGGCATACAGGGTCCGGAAAGTCGACATTCATTCAACATATGAACGGTCTTCTAAAGCCTACAGCCGGTGAAATGACCGTGGGCAATTGGGCAGTAAAACCTGACACAAAACAAAAAACGTTATACGATCTCAGGAAGCATGTCGGAATCGTGTTTCAATTTCCTGAGAATCAGCTTTTTGCGGAGACGGTCCTCGATGATGTTGCTTATGGGCCAGATAACTTCGGCTACACAAAAAACGAAGCGAGAGAAAAAGCAATGGAAGCATTGACCCTTGTTGGACTTGATGAGACGTTTTATGCTCGGTCACCGTTTGAGCTAAGCGGCGGGCAAATGAGAAGAGTTGCCATTGCAGGGGTTCTAGCTACGGATCCGGAAATATTAATTTTGGACGAGCCAACTGCAGGGCTTGATCCGAACGGACAGGAAGAAATGATGGAGTTGTTTTATCATTGGTATAAAACGAAGGAAGAACGCTCAGTCGTTTTGGTAACTCATCATATGGAAGACGCTGCTCGGTATGCAGAAACAGTTTTTGTCATGGATAAAGGAAGCTTAGTGATGGAGGGAAGTCCCACTAAAGTTTTTTCAAAAAAAGATGAACTTACACGTCTAGGTTTATCTGTTCCGCAAACAGTATCACTGTTAAGCCGATTAAAAGAGAAGGCGAAAGCAGAACAAATGGATATCGCAAAGTTTGATCTAAAAGCGACGGTTGATGAGATATGCTTATTTATGAGAAAGGGTGATTGATCATGCTTGACAATATCATCATAGGTCAATACATCCCAGGACGATCAATTGTCCATCAAATGGACCCTCGCGCTAAATTAATCTCTGTCTTCTTATTCATGGTGTTTTTGTTTGTTAGCAGACACCCACTTGCATTGGGCACTGCATTTTTGATCACGATCGTCTCGTTAATTTTAGCGAAGGTACCGCTTCGTTTTTATATTAAAGGAATGCGGATTATTGCTATCATTATTTTTATTACGTTTTTATTACATTTATTTTTAACGAGAGAAGGTCCAGTACTTGTTGAGCTACCATTTGTAACCGTGTATCTTGGTGGAGTAATAGAAGGGGGAATCGTTGCAGTCCGTGTCTTAATGTTAGTCATGATGGCCTCACTCATCACATTAACGACCACTCCAGTCGATTTAACGGACGGGCTTGAAACATTGATGACCCCTTTGAAAAAAATCGGATTGCCGGCCCATGAGCTTGCGTTTACGATGGGAATTGCCATTCGGTTTATTCCGACTTTACTTGATGAAACGTCGAAAATCATAAAGGCGCAAATGGCAAGAGGGGCGAACTTTACGCATGGATCGATATGGAGAAGGCTGAAAGCTCTCGTCCCTATTTTTATCCCGTTGTTTGTTCAATCATTCAAACGGGCTGAGGATTTGGCGATCGCGATGGAGGCTCGAGGCTATGAAGGTGGTGAAGGGCGGACAAAGTTCCGTCAGTTATCTTGGCAGAATAAAGATACAGTCTCAATATTCGTAATCGGACTATTTATCGTGATCGCGTTAAGTACGAGAGTGATGTATTCATAGGAGGCAAGTTAGATGAAACGGTTAAAAGCTATCGTTTCCTACGATGGAACACAGTTTTCCGGCTATCAAGTGCAAGTCAATACCCGTACTGTGCAAGGAGAGCTAGAGAAGGCACTGAAAAAAATTCATAAAGCACCCACTTATAAGGTAATTAGTTCAGGAAGGACAGACGCAGGCGTTCACGGTATCAATCAGTCGATTCATTTTGATACTATATTGTCTATTCCGGAAGAGCGGTGGCCGATGGCAATGAACAGTTTATTACCTGATGACATTATCGTTAAATCTGTCGAGGAAGTGGACCGAGATTTCCATGCACGTTATGACACGGTTGGCAAGGAGTATCGGTATGTCGTCAAGACGTCCAAGATGCAGGACGTGTTCAAACGAAACTACACATACCATTTACCTGTTCCACTATCCTTGGAAAAAATGAAACAAGGAGCCGTTCATCTAGTCGGTACGCATGACTTCACGAGCTTCTCTTCGCCAAAGACTGAAGTCGTGGATAAAGTGAGGACGATTTTTGCGATAGACATAAAAAATGAAGGTGATGAGTGGGTGTTTACGTTTATCGGGAGTGGGTTTCTATACCAAATGGTGCGGATTTTAGTCGGCACGCTTCTTACAATTGGTAAAGGGGAGCTAGACCCTTCTGAGGTTCCTCGAATTATCGAAGGGAAAAATAGAGAGCTGGCAAGCCCGACGGCGCCTGGATCTGGCCTATATTTATCACAAGTTTTTTATGATCAAGAAGCGTTAAATACCGCTATCCATAAATTGGACGGTAATAAATAAAAAAAGACAACGAAACCTGGTGTACATCGTATTGACATTGTTGTTTATCTATTATATGATGTTATATGGTATTTCTAAGCCCACTAGCCCCGGGTACGGAAATGGATCACAGTTTTTTGTAGGAAAGTCATGTTTAATTGTTCAATTGAAACGATTTTTTTGAACAAGCTTGAAAGAGTTATTTTAGGAGGGAAACAAATGCGTACGACATATATGGCAAAGCCAAACGAAGTTGAGCGTAAATGGTACGTTGTTGACGCGGAAGGTAAAGCGCTAGGTCGTCTTGCTTCTGAAGTTGCAAGCATTCTACGCGGTAAGCATAAACCAACTTTTACACCACACATTGATACTGGTGATCACGTAATCATCATCAATGCTGAAAAAATCCATTTAACTGGTAATAAATTAGCTGATAAGCTTTATCACCGTCACAGCCAATATCCTGGCGGACTTAAGACGTTGACAGCGCAAGAAATGCGTGATCGTAAGCCAGTTAAAATGCTTGAGCTAGCGATCAAAGGAATGCTTCCAAAAGGATCTCTAGGTCGTAAGCAAGGCATGAAACTTCACGTGTATGCTGGAAGCGAGCATCCACACCAAGCACAAAAACCAGAAGCTTACGAGCTACGCGGTTAATTTAGAAGGAGGGAATTTTCTTGGCACAGGTTCAATATTACGGAACAGGTCGTCGTAAGCACTCTGTTGCACGTGTTCGTTTAGTACCAGGAGATGGTAACATCACAATTAACGGACGTAACATTGATGAGTACTTTGACCTTGAAACGTTAAAACTTATCGTTAGACAACCATTAGCTGAAACTCAAACTGAAGGCACATACGATGTGAAAGTAACTGTAGACGGTGGAGGTTACACTGGTCAAGCAGGTGCAATCCGTCACGGTGTTGCACGTGCACTTCTAGAAGCGGACCCAGAGTACCGCCTATCATTGAAGAAAGCAGGCTTCTTGACTCGTGACGCTCGTATGAAAGAGCGTAAGAAATACGGTCTTAAAGCTGCTCGTCGTGCACCTCAGTTCTCGAAGCGTTAATAAACCTTATATACCAAGGGTTTGCCCTCTTTGCTCTTATGGAGCAGGGAGGGCTTTTTCATGTCCTAATTTAGAATTGAATACCCCTTGAATACCCCGCGCTAAAATGTCATGTACTTCTGGAACATCTCCGCTGTTTTCTCCTTCGCCTCATCGGTCACGTGAGTGTAAATATCCATCGTTGTTTGAATATCTGTATGACCGAGCCGAGCTTGTACATCTTTGATGGAAGCACCAGCTGCAAACAATAAACTGGCATGAGTATGCCTAAAGGCGTGAACGTTAATTTGCGGCAACTCTGGATTTTTTTTATAGATTCGCTCCAGCTTTTCATTCAAGTAAGCCAGTCGGCAATAATCCATCTCATGTTTCAACTGATTATAGACCGTAAAGACAGGCTGCTTATCATCAGATTGAAAAGAAGAAGAAAGTTCTAACGTCAGATAGCGCTGTATTTGCTTGCTACGCCATTTCTTTAAGATCGCCAGAGTTTCATCGTCTACACTAACCACACGCCGAGAGGCCTTTGTTTTCGATGTCTGGAGCTGCTTTTTGCCACTCATGTGAATTAAAGTCTTTTTCAAGCTGACCGTCTTATGATGGAAGTCCACGTCCGACCAATGGAGGGCGTACAGTTCCCCCTTGCGTGCTCCTGTGAAGGCGAGCAGACGAAACATGGTATAAGCCATGTCGTCGTCCTGAAGCGCCTCCAGGAAGCTCCTGAGCTCTTCTCGCGTGTAGTAATACTTTTTCTCTTCCAGCTCCGCATTATATTCCATCTCATGTTTTAGTTTCGGCATCGTGACATAATCCATCGGATTGCGCTTAATAATGTCCATTTTCATGGCATATCGAAAGACCTGGTTTGCTTGTATTTTATAATCCTTGAAGGTTTTAAGCTCCTGGGCCCACGCGTTGATAGCTTTTTGACAATGCGAGCGGGATATGTTTTTCATTTTGTAAGGACCGAAGAACGGGAGAATCCTCCTGAATTTACTCTCCAGCGCATACACCGTAGTCGGTTTTACTTCTCTACGATGCTGCTTAAACCATTCCTCAAAAACTTCCTGAAAGGTAATCTGTTCATTTTGGCGGAGCCCGTGTTCATCTACTTCCACCAATAATTTAGATAGTGCAACCTTTGCTTCTTTTTTTGTTTTGAAGCCCCGTCGTGTGGTTCGTTTCTTTTTTCCAGTGCGTGGGTCCTTACCGAGATACGCATTAAACATATAAGCGGTGGTACCGTCTTTCTTTGTGTACTTTTTAATGTTTGCCATAATAGTCTCCTTTCCAATACGCTGGCAGGCTATATACAGGAAAGGGAAATGCTTATTCAAAAATTAATTCAAGTATGGTTCTAACTTTTTTACGTTTTTCGTCTGTTAAAGATTCGTTCTTATAGTACAAGTCAATCTTCATATTAAGAAGATCATGAAGGTCAAATAATCTTCTTCTTAATTCGTCATCTGATAATTCTCTAATAGATTGCTCTCTGTTTTCTGTTTTCACTTCTTCAATACATGGAAGGCTTACATCTATAGTTCTCATTTTATTTAGGAATTTTTCACTTTTAACAGGCTCATTCCCCTCATATATAACAAGACCATTCTCAACATCAATATAAGACTCAGAGTAGCCGGCTAATTTCATTAGATAAACAGGTGAAATGTCTAACCCTATAGCAAGCTTTCTTATTAAGGCGGGTTTAGGTAAATCTTTATAACCGTTCTCTATTTGAGATAAATAAGAATCAGAGTAGCCCGTTCGTTCTTTTAAGTCTAGTAAAGTTAATTTTTTCTTTTTCCGAATCTCTTTGAGTTTGGCCCCGAATTCTTTAGCATCCAATAGAAAACCCTCCTTTTTTTAGTTTAATTAACATTATTATCACACGTTTACTTTACTAAGTAAAGTTTTTTCTAACTAAAAGTTGAAATTTATTTGGAAATGATTTACAATTAAGTGAGTGGATAATATTCTTACTAAGTAAACAAAGGGGGAGGACGAAGCTAATGAAGGGTTTTATACCATTGCAAGTCTCAGATGAGTTTAAGAGTAATTATTATGAGTTATTTTATGAACTCAGCAAAGAAGCTTTTGAAGCTGCTAAAAAAGAAAGTGGAGCGGGGAGGTTTATGACGAAAAAGCAATGTTGTGAGTTTATCGGCATTTCTTTTGGTCATTTGCAAAAATTGGAAAAACTTGGCTTGCCAATTATTGAGTTAGAAGGTAAGGTGCTCGTAGATCGTGAGGATGTTATTAAATTCGTGAGTAAATATAAAAAAATTGAAAATCTAATATAAAATAATTAAATCGCTGGCAGGCGATATATAAACAAGGAAAATATGGTTAAATGAGGGCCAACACATCGAAGGATAAGTGAAAAACTAAGAACAAAAGCAATTATTAGGTCACAATCAGTCAGAAGAAGAAATAGTCGATTATCTCCCAAATTGTTGGAAGATAATCGGCTTTTTTCTATTGATGAAATCCCTTTAAAAAATCTCAGAAGGGGAGACTCGTGATATTTTACCGTGTTTTAAGCTTTCCGAACAATTAAATAAAGTCATCGATTTTATATTAAATCTTCTATCAGTCACAGAACAAAGTAGCTGTCGTTTGAGGAAGCTTTTTCCCTTAGAGATACCTCAAACTCAAAAATGTTCCTCCGTTCCTGGTTTTTTCGAGAAAACTTTATATGCGTAACATGCATATATATAATATTTTTATTTATAGTCTTTACTTAAAAAAAAGAGGAACCAAGGTACATAAACCTGTGACCCCTTGGTATGATAGGATTTTGCTGTTCCTTTTTGACCTGTGACTCCAGGGACATTCGAGGTACATTCGGGGGTAAAAAGGAACAAACCGGTCGATTTTACTTGCGTACATGCAAAAACGGCATGATTATGTTCTACCCCTGTAAACGCCTACATCTTATAATACTTGCACACATGCAAAAATGACCGCAAAATAGGAACATTTAGGCCGAAAAAGGAACATTTTGACCCCAAAAAGAAACAAAGCAGGAACAAAAATAAGCAGCAAATAAATATATAAATCGAGGATTAAATATCACTCTGATCAAAGCCTTCAGCGATCAATTATTGTTAGTTATCCCAGTGAAACAATGAAGGGGAAGCGACGGTTGTGGATGATTTGATAAATCTGATCGGTACGTTGCCAAGACGAGAAAAAGGTATCTGCCTATAGTTGCGCAGCCGGGCGAGTTAAATAGTTACTGAGAAAAAAACCAGGAGTCGTCGATCACTAAAAAGAGCGGACCTTGTCACGATAACCAAACAAACGGGGCATAGTTCCACCCAATCGTAAGACATATAAGGTTGCAGAGTAGTAATTATTGCCGGATAATTAAAAAGAGATAAAGTAAGAGAATAAATCGTGAGATCTAAACCGAGGTGTTGTATGGATTTATTGCAAATTTCCAGAAGCCAGTTGATTAGTGAAGTATACGAAAGTGAAAAAATGATAATACGATTAACAAACGTACCGGCAGAGAGTCG
The DNA here is from genome assembly GCF_002335745.1 of Evansella halocellulosilytica. Classification (GTDB taxonomy): domain Bacteria; phylum Bacillota; class Bacilli; order Bacillales; family Salisediminibacteriaceae; genus Bacillus_CA; species Bacillus_CA halocellulosilytica. The sequence continues at coordinate 791,773 of NZ_NIST01000001.1, forward strand.
ATCGTATATTTCAAGTTCACTATTACCATATTTATCAATGATTTGTGATGGTATTGATGATCTTTTTCCAATGGAGGATGGTGGTGTTATTTCGAATGGTTTTGAAGATATAAATGGAAAGAGTTTTACCGCGCTTATCAAAGATATAAGAGCTAGTTCCAAATTGCTTACTGATAAAAGACGCATAAATAAATCAATCAAGATATTAGATAGTGAAATGGCAAAATTGCATGATGCGTTAATCAATGATTATAATGCGTTGCAATTAGCGTATGTAAAAATATCAGGGCAAGCGGACTTAGGCGTATTCTATTATAAAAACAAACCTTTTGCCAACAGTAGTCAACTGAGTTTATATATTAAACCATTCAATTCAAGTTTGATGGAAGTTAGGACTAGTTTATTCGAATTTAGCAGGCAGTCCGCTATGTACATAGGCGGGTTTTGTTCTAAGTTAAGGGGGCCTATATCACAGCTGAAGGAAGAAGACTATCATGCGGATATAGTTTATAAAGACTTCAAGCGCTTAGATTATATATACAGCGAAGAAACACACAGAAATATTTTTAATAGCGCAATTGAAAAAGGGGTAGCATTGTATTTACTGAATATGCAATGCCAATTGAATTTTGCCCTCATGATTATAGATTTACTAATAGAGGAACATCCACTGAAATACAGAATTCAATTGCTGATTTACTATTATTCTGTGCAAGCAATAGGTTTCGCTTTTAGCTCAGGTTATTTAGAAGAATTGAAAGAGCATCAAGAAACAATTACTTCTGTAATAGAGACTCATAAAAGTATATTTATAGACAACGCTTTTAGAAACAATCTGTTTCATTACAGGCTCTCCGAGGAGATTAATCCTTCATTGGGTGAAAACTATTTCAGAGCTATGGTGGAAACACACACATCCACACCATTAGAAAAACTACTAACCACTGTTTATAAAGAGATGAATACAGTTGAAAACTTAATTCAAGAAATTATCTACTAATGTTGGATCGTATCGGCAGCTTTTTATACGAGTTTCTTTTATAGAACGTTCGTAGATGAATCCCGGGGTGTAATTGCCATTAGATTACTAATTCGTTTATCACCTTCTCATAGTAAAATGAGTATGAGGTGATGACATGTTTGTTAGTCCGATGTTGCTTCATAAATCAGAAGTACCGTTTAATGACGAATCCTATATAACGGAGCTCAAGCTAGATGGAATCAGGCTGCTCCTATCCAAAATGAATAATAAGGTTCGCTTATATACAAGGCACAATAACGATTAACTATACTATAATAATAGTAGAACAATTAGTATAATATATGAACCTATTCTATTATTTTTTTACATACTAAAATTATTAAACAGATTTAAAAAGATTGGTTCAATATGTATAATATGTAAACGGTTCAGAGGGGGACATAGATGAAAGTTCAGGAAGTCTTATTGGAAAATAATATGAAAAGATACATGTTACTGGATGACAAAGGGCTGCTAGTCCTTCCGGTGATGAAATACATAAAATACCTAGATACACGGGGAAAAAGCCCAAATACTCAAAAAACGTACTGTTATGCATTAAAGGAGTATTTTACATTCTTAGAGGATGTCAACCTGGGATATAAAGATGTAAGATTAGAAGATTTGGTGGACTTTATTGCATGGCTTCGGAATCCATACGGAATTAATAAAGCAGTGCCACTTCAACCAACTGAAGCCAGAAAAAAGGAAAACACTATCAATCTAATTCTTACAGCTGTAAATGGTTTTTATGACTATTTATATCGAAATGAAGAGTTAGATAAAGCCATGGTTGATTTAGTCACGAAAGAACAATTATTTAAAGGGGCAAAGAGGGCATATAGAGATTTCCTCTACCATGTTAATCAAAATAGTCCTTCGCATAAAAACGTCCTGAGGGTCAAGAAGAGGAAAGTAAAGTTAAAAGTGTTGTCAAAAATGGAAGTTGAAATGCTCTATAATGGAGCAACGAATATTAGGGATAAGTTGTTAATACAAACTCTATATGAGACGGGCTTACGAATTGGAGAATTACTTTCGCTTTTTATTGAGGATTTTATATTTGATCATAAGGGCGGTCATAGGATTAAGCTTGTTGACCGTGGTGAGCTTGAAAATGGTGCCAAACTAAAAACTAGCGAAAGGGAAATTTATGTATCGCAATCACTTATGGACCTATTAGACGATTATCTTTATGAAGTGATTGACGATCTTGATATTGATACGAATTTCGTCTTTGTAAAATTAAAGGGAAAAAATATTGGACACCCAATGAATTATCAAAATGTTTCTGCTCTATTCAAACGGCTACGGAAAAAAGTCAAATTCAAGGTCCATCCACACCTTCTTAGGCATACTCACGCAACCATGTATTACAGACAAACTGGCGACATTAAACAGGTGCAAGAGCGTATAGGGCATAGCCAAATTCAAACGACTATAAATTTTTATCTTCATCCTTCCGAAGAAGATATCCGAAATAACTGGGAAAAGGCTCAGTCAGCGTTTCAAATCGGCAGTAAAGAATATAGTAATGGGGAGTAATGAAATGAACCTAAATGAACATAAGAGAGAAACTGAGGATTCGTTCTATCAGCGATTGACGAAAGAACTTTCCTTTTACATTGAAAAGGTGAAAACCAAAGAGGGATTAACTAATCTTACTGTTAATGACCCATATTTTTTATTGAATGATACATGGAGTATCGAAAAACTAGCCACCATCGAAAATTTTAAAGATGCGATTGCGAAGAAAAAATTTAATCGAACGAACGTTATTTTTAGGTTCAGTAATCCTCAAATTCTACTAGAAATGAAATATTTCGTCTTCCGGAAAATGTTCGATGATAACTGGACTATTAACACTTTATTTGTTCAAGGAAATTATAATTTAAAACAGTTAGGACTTTTTCTGGATGAAAAGTTTCCAAGATTGAATTCTATTTTAGATCTTGACATCGAAAAAGCTAATAAAAGGTGGATGATGTGGCTTCAGGAAAAGGGAATCGGTACACATACTAAGGATAAAAGATATGAGAATCCCGTTAAACGACCGGTAACAAGGTTTCTAAAGAGTGTTTATAATGATTTATCAAAACTACTTGATTTTCGGGATGAATGGGAAAAAGAAGTTTGGGATGTGCGTAATCTAAACCAGAAATACGGGATTTATTATAATCATGCTCGTAGTCATGTGAGGCTAGATTTTACAGTTGTGAAACAAATCCCCTTCCGTTTTGAAATACAAAAATGGCTGAAGTATCGCCTTCTTTCAAATGACTTAACTTGGGGTACAGCCGTTAATTATATGGTCAGCATTCCAAAGTTTCTGGATTTTATCTTTGAGTTAGAACCCACATGGAAAAATCTTAATGAACTTTCACGATCTCATTTTGAAGAATATTTGGACCTTTTACATAAAGAAAATGCCGAAAGGCAAAGAGTAACGTATTCTTATGAATACGTTACAAAAGCCATTTCTTCGGCAAATAAATTCCTTGAAGGTTTACAAACGATCAATTCACCTTTAGCACCTAAAAAAGATGTTAGAATGATTATTTTTAGATATGACCGTCCTAAAAAGAAAAAGAAGTCAAAAAAAGTAAAATATATTCCTGATTCTGTTTTACAACAACTATTTGACAATATTAATTACCTTCACGAGGAAGTACAACCTATTATATGGATAAGCTTTAAGACAGGATTAAGGGTGTCTGATACCTTGAGGCTGACACAAGACTGTTTGTTGAGAATTAATGGAAAATACCAACTTATTTCAGACGTGACCAAAACATGTTTAAAAGATCATTCGATACCGATAGATGATGAATTGGCAGATGTAATTGCGGTATTAATTAAGAATTCAAAGGAAAACAGTAACGAAGAAAACAATCCGCAAAACTACATATTCGTTCGCTATCGAGGAGTCCGAAAGGGAAGACCGTACTCTGCCGATTGGATTGGTGAAAGACTTAATTCATTGGCGAAAGAGAAAAAGATTGTTGATGAAAAAGGAGAGATATATCATTTCAGAATGCACCAATTTAGGCACACCTACGCTGTTAAAATGTTAAATAGTGGCGCAGATTTCTTTACAGTTCAGCAGTTATTGGCGCATTCCTCTCCGGAAATGACGCTTGTTTACGCAAGATTATTAGACACGACCAAGAGAAAAGTATTCGAAGAAGCAATGAAGCAAGGGTTGTTTAGTTTTGATGTGAACGGAGAAATGAAACAAATCAAGCCAAATGAAGAAATTCCTGAGGATATTTTAGAAGTCTTGTGGCGTGAACAAAAGTTAAGTGCTGTTGACAATCCTTACGGAACTTGCCACGCTAGAATCAATGGAAATTGCCCACACGCAGAAGAACCTCCGTGTCTTACATGTAATGGCGGTAGCCCTTGTAAGGATCTCGCAATAGGCTTTTCTGAATTAGACATCCAAAAATATGAGCTGCTTGTAAAAACTTCCTCTAGGACTATTGAAGTGTTGGAACAACGTGGTCGTCAAGATATTGCTGAAAAGAACAAAAAGAACTTGGAGCGATACCAAAATATCTTAAACACCATCCAATCCGGCAAATTTATTTTTGGACGTTTGGACCGCATTAAAAGAAAGCAGGGTTTGGCAAATGTCTAATTTTAATCGAAAAGAACAATTGAAAAAAATCCACGAGAGCCGCAAAGCAAATACGGCTTTAAAAGTGGACGGAGCAATCAAAAGGCTTATAAAAGCAAATGAAAGTATTAATTTTAACAGCGTGTCAAAGGAAGCCGGCATTGCAAAAGCAACGTTGTATAACAACGAGGACTTCCGTTCGAGAATTGAAAAATTAAGAAACCAACAATCACAAGTACCCACCCCGAAACAAGTGAAACAGGAAATGAATGAAAGCAACAAGGATGCCCTCATTGCATCCTTAAAAAGAAAAAATCAAAAACTGGAACAGGAAAACAAGCAATTAAGGAAGCAGCTGAAAGTTGCTTATGCAGATGTCTACAAAAAGTTATGAGAGGCTGGGACAAAACCAGTAAATGGTAAATAAAAATGGTCATTTCTAACCGGGTGTTAGAGATGACCATTTTTTACGTTTTTTTCATTATTAAAGCAGAAAAAAAGGACTCCCTCTGCTATGATTAAAGTACCACCAAAAACCATGGGAGGGATCCTTTTGTTTAAACAGTATAACATGAATCAAGTGATTTTGCCTTTAGATATGGAAAGAAAATTACATAAAGATGATATTGCGTTTACGATCCATGAGATGATCGAAGGTATTCCAGAGGAAGCATTCGAGCCGTTTCTTCGCGAAACGGGTACCCCTTCTTATCATCCTAAAATGATGATGAAAGTTATCTTATGCGCTTACACCCAATCCGTATTTTCTGGAAGAAAAATCGAAGCCCTAGTGCAGGACAGTGTGCGCATGATGTGGCTAGCACAAGGCTACGAACCAAGTTATCGCACCATTAACCGGTTCCGAGTGAACCTCCATGTACAAGACCTTCTCCGTGAATGCTTCGTACAATTCCGCAGTCAGCTAGTCGAAGAGAAGGTCATTGATCAAGAAGCGGTTTTCATAGATGGTACAAAGATCGAAGCAAACGCCAACAAGTACACGTTTGTCTGGCGTAAATCGACCGAACGACACAGTCAGAATTTAATTGAGAAATCAAATACGATGTATGAAGAGCTGTTGGAACAAGAGGTCATCCCTGCGATGGAACGGGAAAGTTCAGACGAACTTTCGACAGAAGAACTTCAATCCGTGGTGAATAAGCTGGATGACCACATTGAGGATTTCAATCAAAAGATTGAATCGAGCGATGATACAGCGGTACGGAAACAGCTCCGTTCCGATCGAAAAAAGCCTAAAGAGTATCAGAAACAGTTCAAGGATTTTCTTCAACGAAAACAAAAATATCAAACCGATATGGAGATATTTGGTGAACGCAATAGTTACTCCAAAACGGATCATGATGCGACATTCATGCGTATGAAAGACGATCACATGAGAAATGGTCAATTAAAGGCAGGGTATAACGTTCAACTTGCGACCGAAAACCAGTACGCTCTTGCTTATGATGTTTTTCCGAATCCAACGGACGTTAGAACATTGATTCCTTTCTTAGACCGTATAGAGAACGATTTTTTTGAATTACCTCGATATATTGTAGCGGATGCAGGGTATGGCAGTGAACAAAATTATCAAGATGTGCATGAAAATCGTGAACGGGAAGCTCTGATTACTTTCAACACGTATCGTAAAGAAAAGACCAAGAAATATCAAAAGGACCCTTCCAATTCGGCCAACTGGGCTTATGACGAAGAAAAAGATGCTTTCACTTGTCCCAACGGACAACAAGTCTCCTTTCTATATACATCGCAGAAAAAAGATCGATATGGGTTTACGAGAACCGTTAAAGTCTATGAGTGTGAGGACTGTTCTTCCTGTCCGTTACGGGCTGAGTGCAATAAGAGACAAAGTGGACGCAACCGAAGAATCTACTTTAATCCGACATGGGAAGAACAAAAAGCTTATATAAGAGAACAGCTTTCGGAAACGAAAACAGGTGAACTTTATGGTCAAAGAAAAATTGACGTTGAACCTGTATTCGGTTTTCTGAAGGCGAATTTGCGTTTCTCTCGAATGTCAGTGAGAGGAACTGACAAGGTGAAAAATGAGTTAGGGTTTGCATTCATGGCTGTGAACCTAAGAAAATACACCTCAAAACCCCAGAAGGTGTCCGGTAGGACACCTTACCATTCACAGAAAAAAGATTCGGATGATCAAAAAATGATCATCCGAACCTTTTTTTATTCGTAGAAACTAGTTTTGTCCCAGCCTCTTTCTTCTTGAACGAACGGGCAGTTTAATTGAATAAGAATCAGACATTGGGAATTGGGATAATCCAATTTTTTATTTTTCATTCAAATAAATGTTTGAATATCATTTAAAAAAGGAGTATACTTTAATCAAACAAACATTTGAATAATAAGGGGGGATTTTATGGAATTAAATAAGTTAGAGTTTTATTTGATGAATAATCCGATTAGACGTTGGTTACAAAAAAACGTTGAATTTAAAACTTTTAAGGGATTCTTAGATGAGCATAATCTTTCATTGGAGGGAAAAGTAGTATTAGATGCTGGTTGTGGATCGGGCTATAGCACAAAATTAATCCAACAATTCTCACCTGCTGAACTTGTAGGATTTGATTTAATGCCATCGCAAATTGTAAAGGCGAAACAAAAATATCCGGAATTGGATTTTTTTGTTGGGAATGTGTTAGACACACAATTAGATTCTAATAAGTTTGATGCAGTTTTTGTTTTTGGGATTTTACATCATATTCCTAAATGGAAAGATGCTATTGGAGAACTTTATAGAGTATTAAAGCCTGGAGGGGTACTTTTAGTTGAAGATTTGAATAAAGATGGCTCTCACTTCTTTGCAACTTATATGAAATTAGATCATCCCCCGGAAGCCTATTTTACTTGGGATGAGTTTACTCATCATCTTGAGGATACAGGATTCACTATTTTAGAACAAAGAAGGATTATCTCAAATGGAGTCGGGTCTTTCCTTTGTTTAAAAAGATAATATTTAAAACATTTCATTGATAAGGAGTGGTCAGTTTGAGTAAAAAAGACAATTGTGAGATTTATTGTTATGACGAAGAAAAAGTCAATCGAATACAAGGGGAATTGCAAAAGGAAGATATTTTTAGTGTTGCCCAACTATTTAAAGCACTTGCAGATGATAACAGGGCAAAGATTTCTTATGCTTTATGCCAAGATGATGAGTTATGCGTATGTGATGTTGCAAATATCATTGGTTCCTCTGTGGCAACAGCTTCCCATCACTTACGAACTCTTCATAAGCAAGGGATTGTGAAGTATCGAAAAGAAGGAAAACTTGCGTTTTATTCGCTAGATGATGAACATATTAAGCAGTTAATCGTTATTGCTTTGGCACATAAGAAAGAGGTGAAAGTAAATGTCTGAACAACAAGCAAAATTATCTGAAGAAGAAATGAAAACCTATCGCGTTCAAGGGTTTACCTGTGCAAATTGTGCAGGAAAGTTTGAAAATAATGTTAAAAAACTTCCTGGAGTTCAGGACGCAAAAGTAAATTTTGGTGCGTCTAAGATATCTGTTTACGGAGATGCAACGATTGAAGAATTAGAAAAAGCCGGTGCATTTGAGAATCTTAAAGTAAATCCTGAAAAATCTGCCCGTCATGTTTCGCAAGAGGTAACCGATGATACAAAAGAAGAAAAAGTTCCATTTTATAAAAAGTATAGTACATTACTTTATTCAACTTCGTTCCTTGCTTTCGGTTATCTCTCCTACTTTGTAAATGGAGAAGAAAATCTTCTTACAACCCTATTATTTTTAGCATCAATGTTGGTAGGTGGATTGTCGCTTTTTAAAGTAGGTTTGCAAAACTTATTACGCTTTGAATTTGACATGAAAACCCTTATGACAGTAGCTGTTATAGGTGGAGCCATTATTGGTGAATGGGGAGAAGTTGCTATTGTTGTCATTCTCTTTGCTATCAGTGAAGAACTTGAACGATTTTCCATGGATAGAGCAAGAAATTCGATTCGTTCTCTAATGGATATCGCTCCTAAAGAAGCACTCGTTAGACGTAATGGTCAAGAAATAATGATTCATGTCGATGAGATTGCTGTTGGTGATATCATGATTGTAAAACCTGGTGAAAAAATAGCGATGGATGGTGTAGTTGTAAATGGTTACTCTGCCGTCAACCAAGCAGCTATTACGGGTGAATCAGTTCCCGTTGAAAAAACGGTTGACGATGAAGTATTTGCAGGTACTTTAAATGAAGAAGGATTACTTGAAATAAAAATAACGAAACTTGTAGAAGATACAACGATATCTAAAATTATTCATCTTGTAGAGGAAGCACAAGGAGAACGCGCTCCTTCGCAGGCATTTGTCGATAAATTTGCAAAATATTACACACCCATCATTATGATCATTGCAGCATTAGTTGCTGTAGTCCCTCCCCTACTCTTAGGTAGTAGTTGGGAAACATGGGTTTATCAAGGATTGGCCGTTCTTGTTGTTGGTTGTCCATGTGCGTTGGTCATATCGACTCCGATTTCTATTGTTTCAGCAATTGGGAATGCTGCGAAAAAAGGTGTACTTGTAAAAGGCGGAGTGTATTTAGAAGAAATGGGTGCTTTAAAGGCAATAGCATTTGATAAAACAGGTACATTAACAAAAGGTGTTCCCGTTGTAACTGATTTTGATGTATTGAATAACCAAACGAATGAAAAAGATTTATTGGCGATTATTACTGCACTAGAGTATCGTTCCCAGCATCCCCTTGCTTCAGCTATCATGAAAAAAGCAGAAGAAGAAAACATTTTATATTCTAAAGTACTGGTAGAGGATTTCTCATCTATTACAGGTAAGGGTATCAAAGGAATTGTAAATGGGATGACATATTATATCGGTAGCCCGAAACTCTTTAGGGAATTATTAACTACTGATTTCGATAAAGACTTAGAACAAAATATTACTGCTCTTCAAAATCAAGGTAAAACAGCAATGATTATTGGAACTGAAAAAGAAATACTTGGAATTATTGCAGTTGCTGATGAAGTCCGTGAATCAAGCAAGGACATTATTCAAAAGTTACATCAACTTGGTATCAAAAAGACTATTATGCTTACAGGTGATAACAAAGGTACGGCGAATGCAATAGGAAGTCATGTTGGAGTATCTGATATCCGAGCCGATCTGATGCCTCAGGACAAATTAGAATATATAAAACAATTAAGGGCCGACTTTGGGAATGTCGCCATGGTTGGAGATGGTGTCAATGATGCACCTGCATTGGCAGCCTCAACAGTCGGTATCGCAATGGGTGGAGCCGGTACAGACACAGCCTTAGAAACGGCAGACGTCGCTCTAATGGGAGACGATTTAAGAAAACTTCCATTCACTGTAAAACTTAGCCGAAAAGCTCTTAATATCATCAAAGCTAACATTACTTTCGCCATTGCTATTAAATTTATTGCCTTACTATTGGTTATCCCAGGTTGGTTAACACTTTGGATTGCCATCCTTTCAGATATGGGGGCGACCATTCTAGTAGCGCTAAATGGTTTGCGCCTAATGAGAGTGAAAGAAGAATAAAGGAAAAGGGCTAAAAAGGCTTTCTAGACAGTTTGGAAAGCCTTTTTCTAAAATAATTTCAAATAGTATTACTTCTTAATATCCATCCTAAATAAATATGGGAAGATTGGGTATAAGTAAATAACAGCTTCATATTACATATAGGTATCCATATGGATAAAAAGAACTTTCATTGGAATTAAAATTAATTCTATTCTTTATCAAATCAAAGGAGGAAACTGATATGACTGTTGAAGGAAAAAGAGAAGTAGATTTGTTAGTTATTGGTGCAGGTTCAGGAGGTTATGTAGCTGCTATACGTGCTGCTCAGTTAGGGAAAAAAGTGGTGTTGGTGGATAAAGCAGAGTTAGGAGGGGTTTGCCTTAATCGTGGATGTATACCTTCAAAGGCTCTTATCAGTGCTTCTGAACGAGTAAAACACATAAAACATGCTAATACAATAGGGATAAAGGTTTCAGGTGAAGTTAATGTAGAGATGCCAGAAGTAGTGAAATGGAAGGACGGTATAGTGAATAAACTAACGAATGGTGTTCAGACTTTGCTGAAAGGAAATGGTGTCGAAGTCATTAGTGGGGAAGCATATCTGACTGAACCCTTTGTTGTCAAAATAAATATTGGTAACCAAGAACAAGTCTTTTCATACAAAGACTTAATTCTTGCAATAGGATCATTACCTACTGAGTTAAAAAGTATGCCATTTGATAGAAAAAGAATCATCTCTTCGACTGAGGCATTGACACTTCAGGAAGTACCGAAACATTTAGTTGTAGTAGGTGGCGGTTATATCGGTTTAGAGTTAGGAACTGCTTATGCCAAATTCGGAGCTAAAGTGACCATCCTTGAAGGATCAGATACAATTATTCCAGGTACGGACCCTATGCTGACAAGCGTAGTCAAACGTCATTTAAAGGAACATGGAATCACGGTCAAAACGAATGCTTTAGTCCAAGGCGGAGAAAATACAGGCGATGAAGTAAACATTGAGGTTCAAATTAATGGAAAAGAAGAGATAATCAAGGGTGACTATTGCTTAGTTTCCATTGGAAGAAAACCGAATACAGGGAAAATGGGGTTGGAAAATATTGGGGTAGAACTTGACCGACACGGGTTTATTAAGATAAATGATAAATGTCAAACAAATGTTGAACATGTATATGCGATTGGAGACTGTGCTGGTGGTTACCTCCTTGCTCATAAAGCTAGTTACGAGGGTAAAATAGCTGCCGAAGTAATAAGTGGGCTAAAAAGTGTGATTGATTTTCAGGCAATGCCTTTTGTAATTTTCAGCGATCCTGAAGTAGCCTATACAGGTTTAACGGAGAAGGAAGCAAAGGAAAAAGGATATGAAACGGTTTCTAGTCGATTTCCATTCCAAGCTAACGGTAGAGCCTTATCTGTTTCGGACGGTGATGGTTTCGTAAAAGTTGTAGCCGACAAAAAATCCAATCGAGTGTTAGGTGTACAAATGGTCGGACCAGATGTATCATCCCTGATTGCTGAAGCAGTTTTTGCGATTGAGTGTGGAGCAACAGCAGAAGATCTCAGCCTTACGATACATGCACATCCAACTTTACCTGAGCCCTTAATGGAAGCTGCTGAAGGTGTTATGGGACATGCTATTCATATGTTAAATAAAATATAATTAGAACAAGTTTGAGCATTAGAGTTGTCTAGAATAATAAAATCACGCCTCCCAACAATTTTTTTAATACATCTATATAAGAGTGTAAATTAAGGGGTTTTTAATATGAAGAAAAGTCCACATCCCAAAACATTGGAGATGGAAAAATGATTGTAACAATGCTTACAGCTGCTACGGTTTATGTGGCGACAGGAATTGATTATCTCGTTATCTTAATCCTCTTGTTTTCGCAAATAAAAAAAGGTGAGGTAAAACATATTTGGATAGGACAATATATAGGAACTGCGATTATTATAGGAGTAAGTCTTTTTGTTGCTCTAGGGGTTGCAAATTTAATTCCTCAGCAATGGGTTATAGGACTACTAGGGCTTTTACCACTTTACTTAGGTGTAAAAATATGGATTAAAGGAGAAGGTGATGAAGATGAAAGTAAGATTTTATCCTTATTCTCCTCAGGTAAATTTAATCAATTATTTGTGACGGTTACTTTCATTGTATTGGCTTCTAGTGCGGATGATTTTTCCATTTATGTACCGTACTTCACGACGTTAAATATGATTGAAATCTTTGTTGCTATTATTGTCTTTTTAATTATGGTTGGAGTTTTATGCTATGTCAGCTATCGTTTAGCTTCCTTAGATTTAGTATCGCAAAAAATTGAGAAATATGAACGTTGGATTGTACCAATTGTATTCATAGGGTTAGGGGTTTATATAATGTTTGAAAATGACACATTCGATGCTTTGATTTCATTTCTTCTTTGAAGTGACAAATCCAAACAATAAAGGAGAACTTTTTATGAATGTTGTTATAATCGGTAGGCCGACAGGCTGGTTAACAATGGGGAGGCACTCAAACAACATAAAATAAGTTTCATAGCGATTGCTAAAAAAATGTACAAGGTAAACAGTCGGTCTTCCGTAATGGGCACGATTGTTGAATAAGGAGTAAAGGAGTGATACATATTAGTCATAACTAGTATGTATCACTCCTTATTTTTTATGACTTTTTTTGATTTAGGTCTTGATAAATAATGAAGTCACAGGGAAATTCCCGGAGCTTCAACAGATAGATATACCCGATGGAACGATCTTAGATGGGGAGCTTATTGTTCCCGGACCGGAAGGCAAGCCGGATTTCGAGGCGATGATGGAAAGGTTCATGTCCAATAAAAAGAAACATCCGATTCAATTTGTCGTTTTTGATATTATCTATCACGAAAATAAAAAGGTAGCCAGCCTGCCGTTATATTTAAGAAAAGAACTATTAGCCGAGCTGGCGTTAGACTCAAGCCATATCGTGTTATCGAAATGGTTAGAAGGGAACGCCGAGGCGTACTTCGATTTGGTTCAACAGCAAGGCCTGGAAGGGATCGTGATGAAAGAGTCCCATTCTAAATACGAAATTAACAAGCGCTCCAGAAACTGGCTGAAGGTGATTACCTACCAGTATGCTGATGTGGCCATCACGGGATTAAGAAAAAAGGAGTTCGGTGTGCTGCTTTCATCCAAAGACGGCCAGTATATGGGACTGATGGAATTCATGCCACCGAAAGCCCGGAAAGAGTTTTACGGCCAGTATAAAGAGCTGATCGTGGATGAGAATGACAAATTTATCTATTTAACACCGGAAATAAAGTGTAAAGTAAAATATAGAAACCTCACAAAGCGAGGACTGCTGAGAATTCCTTCCTTTGTGGCGTGGTAATAACTTTAAGTCAAGCACCCAAATCGGGTGCTTTTTTCTTTATTATCCTAGGGAAAAAATAAAGGAGGAGACGACAAAAGGAGCAACCTCTAATCTTGATATTCTTTATTTTATTGGGAATGAAAACTTAAAAACCGAGAGGGCCCCTATTAGGGAAAAATTTAAAATCAAATCAATTCCTTCCCCTCTGGCTTTCCGAAGTCATAATCCAAGTGTGGATTCGTTTCACCTTTCGCCTTTGCTAACAAATCTTCTAGGGTTGGCTTGGTTTTAACTGATTTAACGACCATCTTTTCATCCAATAGTTGAAGTTCGATTTCAGAGCCATTTTTTATTCCTAGAGTCTTTGCGAATTGATTAGGAATACGAATCGCTAAACTATTACCCCATTTTCGAATCGTGGTCATATGGTTTAACCCCTTTTTGTTACTTCCATCCAATTTGGTATCTTCTCTTGAATTTTCTTCTTTGTTTACGTTTTTGTCTTTATCTTCGGATCTCATTGTATCACCTCTTTTCTAAAAGAATGTATTGAGATCAAATATACCTTATATAAAATATTAAGCAAAAACCAAGCACCAGAAATAAGGACTGTCACAGAGATAACTAGGATCTTTTCCTAAAATCGATATCCATTTTCCTTCTTGAAGTGTCGTCCGCGATTCTTATATCAAATTCGATCTGATCCACTTTTCTGCCGTGTTTAATCTCGGTAAAGTTGAACGTAAGGACATTTCTGTTCTTGAGTTCTTCCTGCGCCTTTAACAGCACCCTGGACTTGAAGTGGCCATACTGCTTGTATTTATCACCGACACCTAAATGCTCCTTTAATTTGTCGAGCTTGAACGTTCTTTTTTCTGTATTCACGTCCTGCTGTAAAAGCTCCAACAATCGAATTGTGTACGAGCTCTGCATACTGCTAATAGACTGGAAATCGTATTTCATATACCGGTCCCGTTCGGTTAAATTCATCAGGTGTGGCTCAATCACATCGTTAAACTGAATATGTACCATTCCGCCTCGGTAGACAATCCCTTTAAACCATGGGAACCAGCCAACCTTTGACTCTGTTTTTATCATGATTCGTTTCTTTGTGAGATGGTTTGCAATTTTATTTACCATGGAATCAGGACTGTTTTCTGAGATCTCTGCTGCTCTAAAAAATTCTGAGACGGTAAGCGAAACATTGGGGAAATGCTCAGGTGATCTCACAAACTTACCTGCAGCATATCGAATAATCTTATGCTCGGTAGCTGTCAAATCATCTTCATATATCGTTTGAACCGAATCATTAGATTGGTAAACTTGTTTTCTTTTTTCTGTATTTGAATTATCTGTATTCCTCATAAAAACCCTTCCCTAATTAAAATATTTCGTAGTCCGGTACTATTATTTCATAATATAACTAATATCGCGATAGCTTTAATGAAGTATAACAGATTGTGTCAACGTGTTTATTACTCCACACTTTTTCTCCCAGTTTTTTGCGAAAATCCTGCGAGTAAAAACCTAACGCATATCCAATAATTGACCGTACCCAGTATCCCTTTTTTTGGTTCCTTTTTTATATTATAAAAAAATAAATAAGACCAGAGTATCTATATGTGTTACATGACACGACTATTAAAAATTCTTTGAAAAACCTGGAACAGAGGACATTTGATAAATTATAAGATGAAAGTCGGCTTGTCTATTTTACCCGCATGTTTTTTCTCTGTGAAACGATTGGTTAATGAAAATGAACCGAGTAGAGGCCCCGTTAAGCGCATCTCACACATCTGTGAACATTATTATTATTATTGGTAAAGGTGCAAAAGCGTCCTTGAGGGCCTTATGGGTGCGGTGATTACTGTTAGGGGTTTTTGTTCTTAAAAATGATTTTTTTACATTTGATTTGCCATGTGAATTCTATTATAAAAAAGAAGGATTTGGATATTTATGTTAAAATATATAGAAGAAATACACAGAGATTGTGAGATGATGAACTTAAACTAACGGGGAGGTTCCTTCGATAAGGAGATACGATTTTTATTGAACTAACGAGCAGGTTAGGTCAAATTCCTGTTTTATATAAATAAAAGACGGTGAAAAAAGCACCGTCTATAAGTATCTATTTATTTTGTGTTTTTTCTTTGTAATAAAGGTAATCGACTTTATGTTTGGTAGCCATTAACTGCGAAGCCAAAACTGCCGTATAAACAGTGGTTAGTACAATTGCTCCAACACCAAGACCTGAAAGGGTTATCTTATTAGATGTACTCATTCCACTATTACTTGTACTCATTCCATTATTACTTGTGGATGCTTCTTCCATTTATATCCCCCCAATTTGTTTTTATAGGGGTATTATTTGTAACGGAATTTAAATTTATACCCAAAAAATAACTGAGAGAAAGCAGTCAGGTTCCTAAAACCCTTTAGTTTGTGAATAAATTCACTTAAACTATAGGAGAGCGTTAGTTGAACAAGTGTTAAATATAATTTATTGCTTTAACTCAGTTCCTATGGAACTGGGTTATTCTTTTGTGAACAATAAACGCTGCAATTTGCAGCGTAATTTACTATACATTTTCACTTGCATTTCAGGTTGCAAAATAGAGTTTTGCGATAGGAAACTAACCCGTTACGTTTATACGCTCTCTTATTTTTGTTCTGGGTGATTGAATATAGGTGTGTTCCGGTATAGTTTTAAAGCTCTGTTGCACACCGAAAAGGTCATTCTTGATGAAAATGTGCAAGCATTTTTGT
Source organism: Evansella halocellulosilytica (assembly GCF_002335745.1). Taxonomy (GTDB): domain Bacteria; phylum Bacillota; class Bacilli; order Bacillales; family Salisediminibacteriaceae; genus Bacillus_CA; species Bacillus_CA halocellulosilytica. Next base: position 808,067 of record NZ_NIST01000001.1, read on the forward strand.
CCAGTATTTCGGACCGGTGTGCGTACAGAGTTTCTTTTCGTGTGCATAAGACGAAGCAGGGATGCCTTGACGTAGCATACGGATGGCTTTGAACTTGGTTTTACTCGATCGAAGATAAAACACATCGTGTTTTTCGTAGAAGAGAGGTACGTGATTTAACTAGGGATGGAGCGAAGCGGAAGACCGAATGAGCACCCGAAGCGCAGCGTAGGGCAAGGAGATAAATGCGCGAGCATTTATCGACGCAGTAAGGGGGACGGTCAGCTATGCTGACTGACAAATGAGCGAAGCGAGGCTTGTCATACGTCCCCCTTATGCTCTTTCCCCTACCGCATACCGTATACCACACCGTATACCGCCCACTACCGATAAACACCGGTGCGACAGGCGGTACGGCATATCGGGGCGGATACTCCACCAGAATATGCCGCATATTCCGCACCGCATAAAGCCCGCCGTTATGGGAATCCGAAAATATGCCGACCGTCACAACGAGAAAAACGCGTATGACGGCATATTCGGACCCAGGCGGGCGATTCCCGGCGCATATTCCGCCCCGGAAGGCACTCCGATAGAGGCGGATCAGAGCGGCATACGGGGCGTGTATACGAGCTGATAATCGAACCGGGAGGACGCCCAGGTATTCGATCAGGGAGAGCAGGGGAGCTGCCAGAAAAGGGGGTAGGGGAAGCTGTCAAAAAGGTGTTAGAGAAGCGGAGAGTCATCGAAGCGAAACATCAGAAAAAGAGAAAGCAAGAAAGAGACTTTCGTCAAACAGCGGGGGCTGACCGAGGCGGTTGTATGACAAAAAAGTGCTCTTGTACGCACAAAGTGCGAACTGAAAAAGTCAGGAAAAACCACCGTAGGTCAGGCGGGACCCGCGCTGTTTGTAAGAAGGGCTTTCAAGCGATTTAGAGGGGGAAGGAGGGAGCGGTTATACGAGCGGAGCGAGAGAGTCGAGAAGGACCACCGACCGACGCGGGACCCGCTCTAAAGCGCTTGGTTCCAGGGTTTACGGGTCGGGAGAGACGGTCTGGTAGTTCCAAAGAGAGATCCACTCTGGTGTCATAAAAAAAGAACCGACGGCCCTGAAAAGGCTGTCGGTTCCGTGATTTTAGGCTGGCACCTTGGTGCGGTCTTCCACCGAGACTAAAATCGTTTCTTTTCCGTCTTTGAAGTTTTCGTACTCCACAGATTCTTTCATGACCATGTGAATCAGGTCTTCACCAAATAACTCTAAAAGCACTGGACGTAGAGAGTTATAGATGAAATGATGAACGCTTTCTATACGCTTTGATACGGATGGAATATAGATTTTCAGCATCGGGTAACCCTTGATATTGGTACCTTCGATACTCAGGCGTTTATACGCTTCAGGTGTATTTTCCGGAAACTCCGAGTCATCCGCCAAGCACATAGAATCATTGTCATATAAGTACTGGTAAGCCTCTGAGCGGACAATGGTTTTGTACTTTTCTTCATCGAATTCGATCGTTTCGACCTGGTGCTGTACGCTTTCAATAGCACTTGCCAATACGTTTAATTTTTCAGCGTTTAGCTCGTTTTCCTTGATATATGCGGTTAATCCTCTATATTTGTAATCTGCCATCATAATCGCTCCTTTTATTTACGAATTTTGATCTCGAATTGTTAACCGGTTGCGAATGCAACCTAAAACGCATACCGTGCCATACGCCGTATCACATCCGGTGCGACATCCCTTACCGATAATTTCCGTACGTTATATGCACTAACATGCGATGCGTATTTCATACGCAAGTCATGCAAAACAAGATACGCATGACATACCGCACCGTATAACAATCCGGACATCCTGCACGGTATCTCTCATCAAATACGCATAACATATGACATACCGTACGCATATCCTGTCTATTATCAAATACATACGGTATACGGCATGAGATACGTACGGTGTGTGGCATCCTATACGCATCACCATCCGGTGCGGTACTCCGTACGCATAAAATCAGTACGAGGTGTGGCACCGTGTACGCATGCTGTGTGACATCCCGTGGTGATTCATCAAATACGTAAGTTATGCTTTATGATGTACGCATACGGTGCCGTGTGGAACGGTATCGGCAAGTGATGTCACATATGAATCTTTTGCATCGAGTAGAATTTATTGTTACGGGTGTGAGATGCTTAAGGACGTCAATACCACCCCCCCTCGCTAGTTTTGTCACCTCAATGTTTTCTTTGGATGGATCACCGCATGAATAGAAAGGTGTAAGTTACTACCAAAAATTTAGCTGTATAAACTTACACAATAAAAAAAATTAGCATATATAACAAAATTACTATATAGGTTGAATTATTGTTTTACATTCTTAAAAAGAGTCTGTCTATAACTTCCCCAGTTCTCTCGTCTATCTGTTATATAAATTCCCTAGCATTTTAATTAACTCAAACCCATTTTCTTCTAATTGTTTATCATTCGCCTCACCATTAAGAGGGGTTGCCACCAGTTAGGTGCATTTAAAGAAAAACTTTTACATAAATTTAACGAATAATTTTGTGTGGTAATTTATTTATAAGTAGATAAGAAATTATGTTTGGAAGAGTAAAGAGTTCTATACAGAGAAGTAAAGAAGCAATTCTTCTTAAATTTTTTTACAGAACGAAGAAATGGTGGTTTCTATTAAAAGGATTAATTACCTAATCCCTTAATTCCTGTTAGCATTGTAGCCAGAGCAAGAAAGCTGACAGGTAAGACTGTTTGAAATTCTTAACTTCTCTAATGAGTTTTATTACTTTAAAAGTTGCATACCTAACGGGGGTATAGTAAAATGTAAATGACTAAATTAATAGAAGATTTAGAATTCGGAGGTGGAGTATGAAAAAGCCAAACATGGTACCATTAGCTATCAATGGTGGTATAGGGTTCGGCGCTAAGCTGACTCCTAAGCAGCTCGTTGCACTGGGATCTTATTTAGAAGAAGATATGGAAGTAGAATTAACAACGTTCCAACAGCTTATTATAAAAGTGGAAGAAGAAAAAGCTGAAAACGCTGTGGAAGAATTGGAAAAAGCCGGGTTCTCAGTTTATAAGGTAGGAAACTTTGTGAAAAGTCTTCGCACTTGCAATTTCTGTAAAGGATCTGAAATCGAAGGAATGCCTGTAGCTAAAGAACTGAATGAGCGAATTGCCGGTCAGGAGGTGCCGTTCACCCTCAGGCCTGCGTATACTGGATGCCCTAATGCATGCGGTGAACCTTTGATTAATGATATTGGAGTCATAAAAAGAAAGGAACATTATGAGTTGTATATTGGTGGAAAAGCTGTTGGAGAAGATGCTCAGGCTGGTTTGCTTTTAAAGGACCGACTTAATCCTGAAGAATTATTTGAATTAGTGGATAATGTCTTGGAACTCTACAGGAATAATGGCCGAAAAAGGGAAAGAATGGCCAAGTTTGTTTCCCGTTATGGTTTTGAAACGATTAAACAGGAATTAGGACTAAAATAATCAAAGAAACAGTAAAACCAGCCAGACGGCCGGTTTTTTCTGTTTTTGTCGTTAATTTATAATGAGTGTACCTGTCATACCTGCCTCTTTATGGCCAGGTATCGTACAGAAAAACTCATAAATTCCTTCTTTTAATGGAATAAAACTAACAGAAGATGTACTGTGAGGCTGTGCATGCACATGCAGTGTGGCTGTATTTGATGAATCAGAATGGCCATGGCTACCTCCGTGATTGTGAACCGGTGCCTGCAATATTTCATAAGCGAATTCACGAACTTCGAAGTCATGTTCAACACTGTCATGGTTAATTAGCTGGAGTTCTATAGGCTGTGCTTTAGCTATATGAATTTTTGCAGGCTGATAGGATAATCCGGGTGTTGTTATTTTAAGAATATCGGTCGTAATATTTTCGGAAGTACTACTGTCTTCTCCTGCCCTTTGATTGTTTCCATGGTCCCCATGGTTATGGGACGATGTGCCGGTATCATTTTTTACATCAATATAGCCGATTCCTATGAATATGAACAAAAAACAACAGAAGGTAAGTATAGGCTTTATCAGCCACCGCGGAGTGACCTGCGTTTCATTTCTTGAATTTCTAAGTAAAAACACAAGGATGAAGAAGGACGAGCACACTGTGATAATCAACAAAATCTTAACTAAAAGAATTCCTTCGGCACCTGAAACCATTACCCCGAGCATCGCTCCCATCATTCCACCCATAACCCCCGCTAATAGACCGTCAATTATTGCGAGGGGGCCTTTCGGAATACCGGTCAGTATTCCTGCACCCATACCGATGAACATGGAGAGAATGGTAGATAAGAATAAATTATCGCGATAGAGTACTCCGAGCAGCACTCCTATTGTCAGCCCGACCCCCATGCCGATAACCATAGCCCCCATCATACCGGACATAGAGGTTACATTTCTTCTGTTATACCATGAAATCAAAAAGGAAGCGGCAACTAATATACCAAGTACTGCAGAGATAGCAATAATAAAAAGTGTCAAAATAAATTCCCCCTTTTCTGTATCAAGAATATGTACAAGCAGAACATTGCATGACAACAAAATTTTAAACCGTCCGTTTAGGAATTGAAAATGGGAGGCTGAATAATAGGAAGGATGGGACAAACTCATGAACTAAAAGAGAGGAGCTATGATTAATACACCACAGTTTAACCTTTAATGAAAAATTCTCTTAACAGTTGAACTATAAATACTACTAATCAACTAACAAATTATTTTAATGGTTGACATGATTACCCCATACCCCTATAATGTATATAAGTTATCAGTTAATTCAGAAAAAAATAAAAAAGGAACATAAAATTATGTTTTTTATACCGGATAAGAGAATTGGAAGAACAGCAATGCATTTAGCTCTCACAGGGGAGAGGTCCCCTGATGGAGATTATATCAAAAAGCTGAATGAGGATAATTTAATTTTTTGCCAGGGAAAAGCAGGTTCTATGGAAATTAACAAAGTAGTTGCAGCAATTGAAACTGCTGCAAAGAAAAATGATATTATCAGATGCGATATTTACCGTGAAACCCATGCATTATACCATGCAACGATGGAGGGGCTGAACGGAATTACAAGAGGCCAGTTCCAATTAGGGACAGTTCTAAGATCAGTTGGCCTAAACTTTGCAGTTGTCCGGGGCAATCCTTATACAAATGAAAATGAAGGTGAATGGATAGCTGTGGCTTTTTATGGAACAATCGGAGCTCCTATAAAGGGAAAAGAGCATGAAGCAATCGGTTTAGGTATTAATCATATTTGAAACTAACGCCTAAAGTATACTAGTTATTAGGAGGCTGTTAGGAAACACTACCAAAAAAGGTGGTTTATTTCTGGCAGCCTCTTTTTGTATTCCTAGAAGAGGTAAATAAATCCAAGCACTAAAATATAAGCACATAAAACGTTAGAGGGCTAAGGGGAGATCATCATGGTAATTTTAACCGGTAATACACTCACAATCGAGGAATTTAAAAGAGTAGTTCTTAAAGGAGAAGAAGTAACTGCTTCTAAAGACAGCTGGAACAGAGTGGAAGCCAGCAGGCAGGCAGTTGAGAATATCGTGGAAAATGAAGAAACAATCTACGGCATTACTACCGGATTCGGTAAGTTCAGCGAGGTTTTTATAGACAAAGAGAATGTGGAAGAACTCCAATTGAACTTGATACGGAGTCATGCCTGCGGAACTGGAGAACCTTTTCCTGAAGAAGTCAGTAGAGGGATGGTTCTGCTAAGGGCAAACGCATTGTTAAAAGGGTTTTCCGGAGCAAAAAAGGAGACAATTGAATTCTTGTTGCTAATGTTAAATAAACAGATCCATCCTATTGTTCCACAACAGGGTTCCCTTGGTGCGAGTGGTGACCTGGCTCCTCTTTCGCATATTGCACTAGCTATGGTCGGAGAGGGAGAGGTTTACTATAACGGGGGAAAGCATTCAACAGAGATAATTTTTGCAATGGAGGAAATAAATCCTGTAAAGCTAGAAGCAAAAGAGGGGCTGGCGCTTATTAATGGTACACAGGCAATGACTTCGATGGGGGTGATAAATTACATTGAAGCGGAAAAGCTTGCATACCAAGCTGATCTCATTTCGTCGGTTACGTTGGAAGGTCTTCAAGGGGTGATTGATGCCTTTGACGAAGATATCCATAAAGCAAGAGGCTACAAAGAACAGGAGGAGGTGGCTGAAAGAATTCGTCAACACCTTGCCGGCAGTTGTCTAATTACACGTCAGGGTGAAATCAGGGTGCAGGATGCTTACTCAATAAGATGTATTCCTCAGGTTCATGGTGCATCCTGGCAGGTACTTGGGTATGTCAAAGAAAAACTGGAGGTGGAAATTAATGCTGCAACAGACAATCCCCTGATTTTTGATGATGGAAAGAAAATCCTTTCCGGTGGAAATTTCCACGGACAGCCAATTGCTTTTGCAATGGACTTTTTAAAAGTAGCTATGGCAGAGTTGGCCAATATTTCTGAAAGAAGGATAGAGCGGATGGTAAACCCCCAGCTGAATGATTTGCCACCATTCCTCAGTCCGGAGCCAGGACTTCAGTCAGGAGCGATGATTTTGCAGTATTGTGCTGCTTCACTTGTTTCGGAAAACAAAACACTGGCACATCCGGCGAGTGTCGATTCAATTCCATCTTCCGCAAACCAGGAGGATCATGTAAGTATGGGAACAATCGCTTCCCGTCATTGTCAGCAGATTATCGCAAACTGCCGAAGAGTACTTGCAATTGAATTCATATGCGCTATGGAAGCTGTGAAATACCGGGGTATCGAAAAAATGGGCCCAGTTACAAGTGAGTTTTATAATCAGGGGAGAGAGGTAGTACCTCCAATTGTAAAGGACAGAGTGTTTTCCCATGATATTGAGTCATTACAGTCCTGGCTGAAAAATATGCATAATATCTCACCAGAGAAAGCGTCATCATTGAATGGGAAGGAAAAAAATTTAATCTAAATGCATAAAAATAAATATCTTTGTTTTAAAAAAATTAACAAAATTTTTATAATTCCATTTACAAGCTCTTAATTTTGTTTTATGATGTTATTTAACAAGCCCACCGATACAATAGGGGGGTATAGTAAAAGTTGTTCGATAAACTAAAGGAGGATTTATGATGAGTGAAGGTAAACGCGTTTTATTATTAGGAGTATACGGTATGGAGGTAGTGGAGTGCGGCGGGGCTCTTGCACAAAATGTGGAAAATGGCGGCAAATCATTCGCATCCATGATGTTGTGCCGGGAGAAAAGTCAGCCGCAAGTGAAAAAGGCTGCAGAAGTACTCGGTGTAGAGATGACTTTCACAAATTTTGAATCGGGACATGTAGATACGAGTATAGAATCAAAACTGAAGCTTGTGAAAGTAATAAGGGAAATAAAGCCTGATATCGTCATTACTCAGGATCCTGAGCATTCTTACCACGATTTAGATCCCGACAGAAGGCCGGCAATGATATTAATTCTTGAAGCGTTAGCACTAGCAAGCAGGGACTTCGGATTAGATGAGATGCCTGGACTTGAGCCTCACCCAATTCCTACAATTTACTACATGACTCCACATCATCCGAATACCGTTGTAGATGTTTCCTCCGTTTGGGAAAAGAAAGATAAAGCAATGGACGTGCTTGAAAGCCAGATGGAATTCAGCGGCAGTCATTTTGACCGAGCCCTTGACCCGGCTGCAGCGGAAGTATTAGTACCTGGTTTCTCAAACCTTCAATCCAACTATGAAAAAGGGCGTGCAGTACATAAAGCTCTTGACCAGGCGGTTCACGTATACCATGGTCTTGCCACACACGGACACTTTGCCCTCGCAGAAGCATTCAGAAGAGAAGGTAACTTCCATTTAAAAACGTTAATTCAATAGGAACAATAAAATCAAAATTATCAGAAAATTCAGTAAAAGGGGGAAGGAGAATGAAAAAACGATCTCTGGTAAGTGTGTTGGCATTTCTGCTTTTATTTTCCATAATACAACCGGTACTTGCCGAAGGGGAGGCCGAAGTTGAAAGGCTAAGAGTAGGTATCACTACTGATGAAAGCACGCTCAATCCCTACACCTATGTAACAGGTTACCCTGGTCTTGACATGATTAATTTACTGTATGATAACCTTTTCCAGCTTGACTCGGAAAATCTGCCGGTTCCATGGCTAGTTGAGGATTATGATGTTAGTGAAGATGGACTTGTATATAATTTCAAACTGCATGAGGGTGTTACCTGGCATGACGGCGAAACCTTAACAGCTGACGATGTTAAATTCACTGTAGAGTACTTTCGGGAATATCCAAAATCCAGATTTACTAATCCGCTTTCCAGTATAGAAAATATCGAAGTGCATTCAGATACAGAATTCACTTTTGAGCTGACTCAGGCGGAAGCGAATTTCATGGTCCAGCCATTAGCTGATTTGCCAATCCTGCCGGAGCATATCTGGAAGGATATTGACAACCCTGATGATGAAAACAATTCTATTGGAAGCGGTCCATATGTTCTCCAGGATTATCGTTCAAGCCAGTACTATACTATGGTCGCTAATGAAGATTATTACAGAGGATCTCCAATGATTAAAGAAATCATTTTCCCGATTATTGAAGATACTACAGCTCTATTTACAGCACTCGGGGCAGGAGAAATCGATGTGATTTCTGCCAGTATCTCCCCGGAGCTTGTAGAGCAATTCGAAAATAATCCGGCAATTACGGTTGAAAGAGGTCCAGGATATAGTACAGCTCTTTTCCAAATAAATGCTGAAAAATATCCAATGACAGAAAAGCCATTCAGACAGGCCATATCACATGCGGTTAACACAGAAGATTTAGTGGATACAATCCTTCTTGGCTACGCTGAGACAGGAAGCCCTGGGTTCATTCACCCTTCATCGCCGTTCTTTAATGAAGATCTTGCTCATAACTTCGATCCAGATAAAGCAGAACAGCTGCTTGAAGAGGCAGGATTTACAGATGTAACAGGTGATGGATACAGGGAAGATCAGGACGGCAATGAAATTAAACTTACTACGCTTGTTTATTCTGATAATCCAATCCGAATCAGAACTGCGGAAATGATTGTTGAAGCACTTAATAATATTGGACTGAATGTAGATGTAAGAGCAATGGATATGACAACAGTTGATTCATTAATGTGGCCTGACTTCGATGTAAGCAAAGGCAGGGAATATGATTTGGGAGTGTGGAGCTGGTCAAACACGATGCAGCTTTTCCCTGACAGAATGATTGACCTTTTCTATTCTGATCCATCTCTTGGTTCTGTTAATATCGGCGGCTATGCAAGTGATGAATTCGACCAGCTGGCTAATACTTTAAGAGAAACAGTGGACGAGGATGAGAGACTGCGTATTATCCAAGAAATGCAGGCATTTGTAGCTGAGGATACTCCGCTTGTACCTCTTTACTACCAGGAAATAGTCAATGCATACAATGCTGAAGTGTATGATGGATATAAATTCCAGTTAGGTAAAGGTATTATTAACAAACTATCATTTGTCTCAATGGACGATGGTGCCACACCGGCTGAAGAAGCTTCAGATGGGAATGATGCAGATATGGACGCTGATGCTGGAGCAGATTCAAGTACAGACGAAGGCACAGCAGCTGCAGCTGACCTGACACGCTCAGAGAACACTGGATCTGGCGGAAATGCAGGAAGCATGATTATTCTATTATTAGTAATAGCGGGAATTGCAGCGGGTGCAATCTTCATTAAGAAAAAATCAGGAAGAGCAGACCAGGCTTAGTAGTTCTTTTATAGAATATTCCCGTAAAAGAAAAGGATAATTGCCTAAACTTTTGCGGGAATTTTATTTCTTATACTTAGACATTCTCCGGCATAATGCCGAGCGGAGTTAATGATAACTGCAGGAGGTGTGACCATTGGGTAAATACTTAGCTGGAAAAACATTTCAATACGGACTGGTAATATTTATTATTTTGACTTTGAATTTTTTACTTCCCAGGTTGATGCCTGGAAACCCTCTCGTTTTCCTCGCGGGGGAAGATGTGGGCTTTATGTCCACCGCTGAGCGGGAGGCAATATTAGATAAACACGGATTAAACGATCCATTACTCCAACAATATTGGATGTATTTAAAAAGCATTCTCACAGGAGACCTCGGCTATTCATACCAACAGAGAATGCCAATAACTGAACTTCTAATGGAAAGAATTCCATGGACATTGCTACTCACAGGCCTCAGCCTTGTGATTTCCACTATCATAGGTGTATTATTCGGAGCAAGGGCAGCGTGGAGAAGAGGAACAAGAACAGATGTAAATCTTCTTACAGGATTTATGTTCCTTAGTGCGATGCCGTCTTTCTGGGTAGGGATGATACTTGTATCTATTTTTGCCGCACAGCTTGGGTGGCTGCCAGTTTTCGGGGCTGAAAGCGGTTGGTCGAACTATACAGGTTTTGACAGAGTGTTAGATATTGCGCGTCATTTAGTCCTTCCGCTAGTAACTCTTGTATTAATTTCAGTGACCAATACATTTATGGTAATGCGGTATTCGATGCTTAATGTGCTCGGTGAAGATTACATTATGATGGCGAAAGCTAAAGGGGTTAAAGAGAAGGTTATTAAGCATAAGCATGCGCTAAGGAACGCACTTCTTCCTGTTGCAACTGTGTTTATGTTAAGTCTTGGATTTATGCTAGGCGGAGCAACGATTATCGAAACAGTTTTTGCATATCCTGGTGTAGGCAGGCTGATGTTCGAATCGGTTCTAAGCAGAGATTATCCGTTAATCCAGGCAACTTTTTTAATAATAACTTTCAGTGTAATCATAGCGAACTTCTTAGCGGACATTATGTATTCGTTCCTTGATCCAAAGGTGGGAAGCAAAAATGGATAAACAAAAACTAAAACATTATTGGAGTGTATTCAGTTCAAGTAATCTCGGTCTTATTGGGGTAGGTATCTTAATTTTATTTATCATAATTGCTGTAGCTGCACCAGTGCTTGCTCCTTACGACCCAGGTGAGCGTGTCGGCCAGCCATTCATGAAACCGAGTGGACAGCATCTTCTCGGAACTAATGATGTAGGGCAGGATATATATAGTGAATTAGTATTTGGGACCAGAATTTCACTGCTAATCGGTGTTATTGCAGCTTTCATATCAATTGGAGTTGGGTGTCTGGTTGGTATTGTTGCTGGATACTATGGAGGAAAAGTGGATGCTTTTCTAATGAGGCTTGTTGACCTTGTGTTAGTTATTCCTTTCCTGCCATTAATGATTTTACTGGCAGCTTTTATCGGGCCGAGTTTCTGGAACATAATACTTGTAATAAGTATTTTGACATGGGCAAGCCCGGCTAGGGTTATACGTTCACAAGTACTGACTATTAAAACAAAAGGATTTGTCGAAGCTGCCAGATCTATTGGCACAAACATTAATACGATTTTGTTCCGCCATATTCTCCCGGGCGTGGTACCAATCGCATTATCACAATTTGTTCTGGCGGCGAGTCATTCTATCTTAATTGAAGCATCTCTTAGCTTTCTTGGATTAGGTGATCCGTTCAGTAAAAGCTGGGGAACAGTGCTTTATTATGCCCAGGCCAGAGGTGCTTTCCTGACTGATGCGTGGGTATGGTGGATATTGCCGCCGGGAATGCTCATAACCACTTTAGTGCTTGGGTTTGCCTTTACAGGATACTCACTTGAAGAAATATTGAATCCAAGGCTCAAGAAAGGGAGGTAATCATGGAAGATATATTGACAGTTGAGGATCTCTCAACACATTTTACAACTGATAAAGGTGTAGCTAAAGCAGTTGAAGGAGTCAGCTTTTCAGTTAAGCAGGGAGAAATGCTGGGTCTTATCGGTGAATCAGGATGCGGTAAAACTACAGTAGCTCAATCTATTTTAAGATTAATAGAATACCCCGGAAAGGTAGTAGGTGGAAAAGCTCTGTTGGATGGCAAGGACTTAATTCAGGCTACAGACAGAGAACTTGAGAAACTAAGGTGGAAAGAGATTTCAGTAATTCCTCAAAGTGCTATGAACGCTCTTAATCCTATTTATACTGTCGGAGAGCAAATAATAGAATCTATACTTCTTCACGAAAACGTTTCAAGGAAAGAGGCTGTCAGAAGAACGAAAGAGCTGCTGGAACTGGTTGGAATTGATGGGGAACGATGGAGGCATTATCCCCATGAATTCAGCGGCGGGATGAAACAGCGGGTGGCTATTGCAATGGCCCTATCATGTAATCCAAAACTTGTTATATCAGATGAGTCGACTACTGGTCTGGACGTTCTTACCCAGGCTCAGGTAATAGCATTAATTAAAAAGCTTCAAAGGGAATTGAATCTCTCAGTTATACTTATTTCCCATGACCTTCCTATGGTTACTGCAATTTGTGACCGCATTGCGATAATGTATGCCGGAAAGATTATTGAATGGGCAGACACGAAGGATATTCTCACAGACGCACGTCATCCGTATGCTCAAGGTCTCCTGAAAGCTACACCTGACCTGGCAGAACCTGATAGGGACGTTATATCGATACCAGGAAGTGTGCCTAACTTAGTAAATCCGCCAGCTGGCTGTAGGTTCCATCCAAGGTGCGCAAACGCTATGGATATTTGCAAACAGCAGGTTCCTGAATTGAAGGAAGTAAAGCCAGGTCATTTCTCAGCTTGTTTCTTAGAGGGGGTTGGAGTATGAGTGAAGCATTAATTCAAGTGAAAAACCTCCGAAAAACTTTTACGAAAAAGTCAGGTAATATTTTCAATAGGAAAACGACCGAGGTCCATGCGGTTAATAATATTAATCTAGAAATAAAAAAAGGTGAAATTCTAGGTATTATCGGGGAAAGCGGCTGCGGAAAAACAACGACAGCCAGGATGATCATGCGGTTAATGAAGGAATCAAGCGGTGACATCATTTTTGATGGTGACAACCTCTCAAAATTAAATGAATCACAGACAAATAAAATGCGAAAAAAGATGCAAATGATATTCCAGGATCCATATGATACTTTAAATCCAGGAATGAGAATATTGGATATTATCATGGAGCCGTTGAATGCCCATGAAAAAAATATGTCATTTGAAGCTAAAGTTGAGCAGGTGAAACATGCTGTAGAGGAGATAGACTTAAAGCCTGCTGAAGACTTTATATACAGGTATCCTCATCAGCTGAGCGGAGGACAAAGGCAGAGGATAGCGATAGCGCGGGCGATTATCCTCCAGCCATTATTTATCGCAGCAGATGAACCTACTTCTATGCTTGATGTCTCTGTCCGTGCCGGAATCCTTAATACTATGCTGAATTTAAAAAAGAAAATGGGTCTAACTATGATGTTCATTACACATGACCTTGCAACCGCAAGTTATATGTGCGACCGTATTGCCGTAATGTACCAGGGAAAAATAGTAGAAGTAGGGGCTACGCAGAAAATAATCCGTAATCCTTCACATCCATACACAAAGGCACTTGTTTCAGTGGTGGCCGACCTGAATTTCTTTATTGAAAATAAAGAAAGTATTATTCTCGATGGCGAAGTCGATGCGACTAAGGTTCACAGCGGCTGCCCGTTTGTTGAAAGATGCCCGCATCAGGAAGATCAATGCCGCACAGTGAAACCTGACCTGGAATGTGTGGACGGAGAACATTTTGTTTCCTGCCACTGTCACCAGCATATTAAGGAAGAAAAGGAAGTCTCAATTTCATAAAGTGAAAAGAAAGCATAAAAAAGAGAAGTTAATCTCTATTGTTAACTTCTCTTTTTTAAAAAATAAAGTCCCTTACTTTTATATTAAATTCCTGACTGTTTACCTCTTGTATGTTTAAAAAATTTCTCATGAATCCAATCATCCCTGGTGAATTTTCTCCAGAGGATGACAGCCCGGAAAAGATTATCTAGGCCGATTGCAATCCAGACACCGGCGATGCCGAATCCTAGAGATATACCAAGAAGATAAACTCCGACGGTACGAATAACCCAGATGCCGATAGCGGTAATGTACATTGGATACTTTGTATTACCGCCCCCCTGGAAAACACCGGTAAGTACAAGCACCACTCCAAGTACAGGCTGGATAAAAGCATCAATCTGGAGAGCAATCTTAATCTCTCGGATAACATCCAGATCGTTTGTGAAGAAGGAACCGAGCCATTCTGCAGAAAAAAAGAGTACTACACCCAGAACAGTCATTATCCCAGCTGCAAGGTAAGTTATCAGTTTTCCTACCTGCTTGGCTTCCTGGAGCCGTCCTGCTCCAATATACTGGCCCATCAAGGTTGTGGCCGCAGCAGCAAAACCATAACCGATCATATAAGAAAACACTTCAATACTTCCGGCAATCTGGTGAGCTGCAAATGTATGTGTTCCGAGCTGAATGATGAACCCAAAATAAAGGACCTGGCCGATTCTCATAACAAGGCGTTCACCAGCTGCAGGGCCGCCCATTGATAAAAGATCGAACTGCATTGCTTTTGAAGGTTTCCAATAATCTCTAGTAAAGAACCCAATTTCAGTTTTAGAGGCTCTGATATAACGCCATAACATAATAACACCAACTATCCGCACAAGGACAGTGGCAAGTGCAGCACCAACGATACCCATCGCCGGTATAAAAAGGAAGCCGAAGATCAAAATGTAGTCCAGTATAATATGTAAAATATTTATATATATACTGACCTTCATAGGTGTTTTCGTGTCACCTGTACCTCTCAGGATGCTTCCGAGCACAAACATGAGTGAAATGAAGATTGAAGGGACGGCAACAATCTGAAAGTAAATAGTTCCACTTGCAATCACTTCTTCTTCCGCTCCCATTAACTGTAGGAATATCGGTGCGAAAAAGAGTGTTAATATTCCGAAAATTACTCCGGCAATTAGGGCTAAGATAATTGACTGCTGAGTAACATGTTTTGCTTTTTCCTTGTCGTTCGCCCCAATATATTTGGCGATATAAATATTGGCTGCAACTCCGATAGACATAAAGACAGCAAAATAAACCTGCAGGATTGCATTTGTAACCCCGACGGCGGAAACTTCCACAAGACCGATTTGGGAAAGGAATAAAGTATCTACAAAACCAATAACTGTCTGAAAAAAGTTATCAATAATTGCAGGAAGGGCAAGCGCAAAAATGACTTTAAACTGTTCTTTCGATGTCGGTTCCTGGGGAAGTGTATTTTTCATGATATATCGTCTCCCATCTGAATTATCGTATGAATTTGTCCATTGCTTCTTTTAATTCCTTTAAAATAAGCTGTTCATCACCTGACTTTACTGCATTCACTACACAGCTCTCCAGGTGATCATATAAAATTATTTTGCCGCAGCTGTCGATAGCCGAGCGTACAGCGGCCAGCTGGATAAGAAGGTCGCCGCAGTCCCGTCCTTCCTTGGTCATTTCTTTAACAGATCTCACATGGCCTTCGATTCTTGCTAAACGGTTTACAATTTGCTTTCTTTCTTTATGGTGGTCAGTCATCAGCAGTATCTCCTTTACTTGTATTTGAGTACATTATAACCCCTTAGGGGGGATGTGTAAATAAATTATACTCGATAAAAAAATTATGGTATCAATGTTTTTTTATCTGTTTATTTACATACGGGGGTGAGGTATAGTATAATTGGATTAAGTTGAATATTTAAGGTGAAAAAATATGATTGGAGGCTAGGCTTTGGTGCAACCGACCGAATTAAAAGATCTGCTTGTTAAAAAAGATGAAAAGAAGTGTTGCAGTAGTGATAATTTTCACGGACATGTCTCTCCAGATGTAAAGGTGGCATTAATAAAACGGATGAGCAGAATTGAAGGGCAGGTACGCGGGATTAAAGGCATGATAGACCGGGATGTATATTGTGATGATGTACTGAACCAAATGTCAGCAGTACAATCGGCTTTAAATTCTGTTTCACGGCTCCTTTTGGACAGTCACATGAAAACTTGTGTGATTGAAAGACTTAAAGAAGACGACAGAGAAGTAGTGGATGAGTTTTTGAAAACGGTATCTAAGTTGATGAAATAAATAAACTAAAAAAGGTGGTATTTATATGGCAAATGAAACAGTAAAAAAAGAAACTCTTAAAGTAGAAGGGATGTCATGCGGACACTGTGTCTCCGCAGTAGAGGGCAGTGTTGGCGGTTTAGATGGAGTATCGGGGGTAAATGTTAACCTGGATGAAGGCCTTGTAGAGGTTGAATATAACAACGGACTAGTTACTCTGGAAAAAATCAAAGAAACAATTGATGAAGAAGGCTATGACGTAGTTTAAGTATTAAAAAGATAGTAGTCCATACTGTGCCGCCAGACTGCGGCACAGTACCAATATTCAGTCATTTTCTTTGGCTCTTTACATACCCTACTGGTGTATTGTATAGTAACGGAAATCAAACAACAGAAAAGGAAGGAGAGAAATCAATGAACACAAAAGAAGCTACTTTAAAAATTTCTGGTATGACCTGTGCTGCATGTGCAAACCGGATTGAAAAAGTTTTAAATAAAATTGATGGTGTACAGGAAGCTAATGTTAATTTCGCGCTTGAACGGTCAAAAGTCATTTTTGACCCTTCACTGACTAATACCCTTGATTTTGAGCAAAGAATAGAAAAAATCGGTTTCAAGGTTGTTACTGAGAAAACAGAATTTAACGTGTCCGGAATGACCTGTGCTGCTTGCGCAAATCGGATTGAAAAGCGCCTTAATAAAATGGAGGGAGTTTCCACGGCGAATGTAAACTTTGCCCTGGAAACGGCCACCGTGCAATATGATGATTCGGCAGTTTCAATCAACGACATGAAAGAGGCAATTAATAAGCTTGGTTTCAAGTTAATGCCAAAAGAGAGCGAAGAAAGCAAAACGGATTATAAGGAGAAGGAGATCGAGAGGCAGACCGGAAAATTCCTTCTGGCCGCCATATTGACCCTTCCACTTCTATGGACAATGGTTGCCCATTTTGAATTTACGTTGTTCATTTATATGCCTGACATGTTTATGAATCCTTGGGTACAGCTTGCTCTTGCAACACCAGTTCAGTTTTTAGTCGGTGCCCAGTTTTACCAAGGCGCCTATAAGTCACTGAAAAATAAAAGCGCCAATATGGATGTGCTGGTAGCGCTCGGAACAAGTGCCGCTTATTTTTACAGTATATATCTCGGTTGGGAATGGATGCAGGCAGGCGCAATAGGTATGCCGGAGCTGTATTTCGAAGCTGCAGCAATAATCATCACACTGATTGTACTTGGAAAATTGTTTGAAGTACGTGCGAAAAGCAAGACCAGTCAGGCTATTCAGAAGCTACTTGGACTCCAGGCGAAAACGGCCGCTGTTATTCGTGACGGTAAGGAAATGATTATCCCAATCGAAGAAGTTTTAACGGGAGATATCGTAGTAGTAAAACCTGGTGAAAAAGTACCTGTTGATGGTGAAGTGGTGGAAGGCCGCTCAGCAGTAGACGAGTCGATGATTACCGGGGAGAGCATTCCGATTGATAAGGCTGACGGGGATGGTGTAATCGGAGCGACAATAAATAAGAATGGTCTACTGAAAGTGCGGGCTACCAAAGTAGGGAAAGACACAGCACTTTCACAAATCGTAAAAATTGTTGAAGAAGCACAAGGGTCTAAAGCTGATATTCAAAGAATGGTAGACAAAGTATCCAGCATTTTTGTTCCGGTAGTAGTGGTATTTGCTGTATTAACATTCCTTACATGGTATTTTGTTGTAGCACCAGGAGATATGCGGGCCGCACTAATCCCAATGATTTCTATCCTTGTTATTGCCTGTCCTTGTGCTCTAGGCCTTGCCACTCCTACTTCCATTATGGCTGGTTCAGGACGCTCAGCCGAAATAGGTGTACTGTTTAAAGGCGGTGAGCATCTTGAAAATACTCAGGCTGTTCAGACAGTAGTTCTAGATAAAACTGGGACTGTAACAAAAGGTGAGCCTGAGTTGACAGATGTTTCTGTCTCAAAATCATTTACAGAAGAGGAATTATTAAAAGTTGTAGGATCCGCTGAGAAAAACTCGGAACACCCGCTAGCTCAGGCAATTGTTAACGGGGTGAAAGAAAAAGGTATTCAATTGATTGAACCAAGTGACTTTGAAGCTATACCGGGACATGGTATCCGGGCCACTGTAGATGGAAAAGAGGTTCTTGCAGGTACCAGAAAACTGATGAAGAAATTCTCTGTCTCTGTTGATGAGGCAAATCAATATATGGAAAATCTTGAAAACCAGGGTAAAACAGCTATGCTGATAGCTTTTGATGGGAAATTTGCAGGGGTTATCGCGGTTGCCGATACAGTGAAGGATACTTCCAAAGCTGCAATCGAGAGAATGAAAGATCTTGGTTTAGAGGTTATAATGCTCACTGGCGATAATACAAGGACTGCGGAGGCAATTGCTAAACAAGTTGGGGTTACTGATGTAATCGCGGAAGTCCTCCCTGAGCAGAAGAGCGACGAGATTGTTAAACTTCAGAGACAGGGTAAAAAGGTTGCTATGGTAGGTGACGGCATCAATGATGCACCAGCCCTTGCAGTAGCCGATATCGGAATGGCTATCGGGACAGGAACTGACGTAGCGATTGAAGCAGCGGATATTACACTCATGCGCGGTGACTTGAACAGCGTGGCGGATGCTATCACTATGAGCAGAAAAACGATGAGGAATATTAAGCAGAATCTGTTTTTTGCTTTCATTTACAACACTTCTGCAATACCAATCGCAGCGATAGGACTTCTTGCACCATGGGTAGCAGGGGCTGCAATGGCATTCAGCTCTGTTTCTGTAGTATTGAACGCTCTTAGGCTTCAGAAAGTTAAACTTGTAAAAGGGGAGGGATCCGTATGACGAAAGGAATAAGGGTATGGGTCATTTCCGGAATCGCTTACTTGATTCTTGTAATAGCCGGATACAGCGCTATAACCGGTGCAAATCCCCTGACAAGCGGGGAGATGCATCATGTGGATCACGATAATAACAATGCACACGAAGAGGAGCATTATGATAACGACCATAATGATCATGAAAACAACGAAAGTCATAATGACTATGAAGAAAACCATAATGACGGAGAACATAATGAGCACAATGATAATGAAGAACACGACCATGGGGACACTCACGCACACGGCGGCGGTGACTCGGAAGTAACGGTCCATGTTACTTATGAGTCAGGAAAGATTCAAGTACACCTTGAAGATGATGAGGGCCATGCACCTGAATTGCGTGAAACTCATGAAGAGTTAATGCACCTTATTGTAGTGAGCGATGAACTTGAAGATTACTTCCATTATCATCCTGTACAGCTGGAAAAGGACTTGTTCGAAACAGAAGTTTCCCTTGAAGAAGGAACATATTACGTCTTTGTTGATATCAGTCCACAAGGAAAAGATTATTCAATTGAGCCAATGAAAATAGATGTGGGAGAAGGTTCCAGCGACCGACCTCAGTTAACCTCAGATAGTGTAATGAAGCAGGTTCAAGAAGGAAAAGAAGTCGTGTTTTCACACACTGAGTTGTCTGTCGGGGACCCTGTGACTTTAACATTTGAATTGAGTGAAGCTCCCCAGCCTTATTTAGGTGCATTAGGACATGTAGTTATCATTGATGAAGATGTAGAAGAATTTATTCATGTGCATCCGATGTCTAAAAACGAGACTGTATTTGATGCACACTTTGAGAAACCTGGGACTTATAAGCTATGGGCGGAATTCAAATTCGAAGGCCAAGGAGTACTTGTTTTCTCGTATGTATTTGAAATTGAGTAAAAGAATGCCAACTTAATTATTTTTTGCTCATGCTGTTGAGAAATATAGTTAACATATTCAGAATTTAAAAATTAGTTTGAATGGAGGTGTTTTCCTATTTATAAGATAACAGACAAAGAAATTTGGAATGGACGAGTAGACAGCGAAACGGATCGAGCAAGTTTTCTCTTCCATCAACGTGTAATTTGTAAGCACGTTGATGACATAGAACAGTACAATTCTGCTTATGTTATTGTTGGTTTCACTTGTGATGAAGGGGTACGACGAAACAAAGGGCGACTCGGTGCAAAGATGGCACCCTCTGCAATTCGTAAATTACTAGGGAAATTACCTTATAACCTCCTCGAGGATCTTGATACCTTTGATATAGGCGATGTTGCTTGCTTGGATGAAGATTTGGAGAGAGCACAGAAAGAATTAGGTCAAACAGTTAACAAACTTTTTCGAAAAAATAAGACTCCGATTATATTAGGGGGAGGACACGAAACCCTATATGGTCATTATTTAGGAGCCAGACAGTTTATTGGTGAAGATAAAACGTTAGGGGTAATCAATATTGATGCTCATTTCGATTTAAGAAATGATGATATACCGACATCGGGAACGATGTTTAGGCAAATTTTAGAGCAGGATAAGAATGCAGGATATTTATGTTTAGGAGTTCAGGAATTTGGTAACACAAAAGCATTGTTTCAAACAGCTGAAAAATTGAGTTGCAGCTATATATTAGAGAAAAACCTGGCCCCTGATAATTTCCAACAAACATATGAAACAATTGATACATTCGTTAAAAACTATGATTGTGTGATTGTAACACTATGTATGGATTCGATTATTTCGTCTGCAGCACCCGGAGTTAGTGCCCCATCACCTTTTGGAATTGAGCCAAAAACAGTAAGAACCTTACTTGGATATATTGCAGGGAAAGAAAATGTACTTAGCTTTGATATATCAGAGGTAAATCCGTTATTTGATGAAGATGAAAAAACAGTAAGATTAGCAGCTCATTTGGTTGCAGAGATCATGAGCAGTTATAAAAAATAATGTTTAATTGTTTTAATTTATTCTAGGAGATGATTAGATGGGAACAAAATCTAGTATTCCTGTTATACAATATCGAGGCTCCGAACTTCATACTAAGGGATGGATTCAGGAAGCCGCATTACGAATGTTGAATAACAACCTAAGCCCAGAAGTTGCTGAAAACCCAGATGACCTTGTTGTATATGGTGGGATTGGTAAGGCGGCACGTAATTGGCAAAGCTATGAAGCGATTGTAAGGGAATTAAAACAACTAGAAGATGATGAAACACTATTAATCCAGTCAGGAAAGCCTGTTGTAGTTTTCCGAACACATAAGAATGCCCCAAAAGTACTTATTGCAAACTCAAACTTAGTTCCTGCTTGGGCAAACTGGGATCACTTTAACGAGCTTGATCAGAAGGGATTAATGATGTACGGACAAATGACGGCTGGTAGTTGGATTTATATTGGAAGTCAAGGAATTGTACAAGGAACATATGAAACATTTGCTGAATGTGCGAGGCAACATTTTAATGGTAGTTTGAAAGGAACAATTACCCTCACCGCTGGACTAGGAGGGATGGGAGGGGCTCAACCACTAGCTGTGACATTGAATGATGGTGTCTGTATTGCGATTGAAGTGGATCAGCATCGAATTAATCGACGCTTGGAAACAAAGTATTTGGATACACAAGCTTCTAGTTTGGAAGAATCTATTAAATTAGCAACGGAAGCACGTGACCAGGGGAAGGCGCTATCCATTGGGTTACTGGGTAATGCAGCAGAACTATTGCCGGAAATGATTGAAAAAGATTTTATTCCGAATGTGTTAACAGATCAAACATCAGCACATGACCCGTTAAATGGATATATTCCTGAAAATATGACACTTGAAGAAGCTATTGAATTAAGAAAAAGTGATCCTATATTATACACCAAAAAATCAAGGAAAAGTATTGCTGTTCATGTGAAAGCAATGTTAAAAATGCAGGATTCTGGTTCCATTACATTTGATTATGGAAATAACATTCGCCAAGTTGCAAAAGACGAAGGAGTGGAAAATGCTTTTAGCTTTCCTGGCTTTGTCCCAGCCTATATTCGCCCACAATTCTGTGAAGGAAAAGGACCGTTCCGTTGGGTAGCCCTCTCTGGTGACCCAGAAGACATTTATAAATTAGATGAAGTAATCTTGCGTGAATTTAGCTATAATGAGTCACTTTGCAAGTGGATGCGCATGGCACAGGAAAAAATTCAATTCCAAGGCCTTCCTTCCAGAATATGCTGGCTTGGATATGGAGAAAGAGCCCGTTTCGGAAAAATAATTAATAAAATGGTCGCAAGTGGAGAATTGAAAGCCCCAATTGTTATTGGACGTGATCATTTAGATTCAGGATCTGTTGCCTCCCCAAATAGGGAGACAGAAGCAATGAAAGATGGAAGTGACACGGTAGCGGATTGGCCAATACTAAATGCGTTGATTAATAGTGTTGGTGGTGCTAGCTGGGTTAGTGTTCACCATGGTGGAGGAGTTGGCATGGGATATTCTCTACATGCTGGTATGGTAATCGTAGCTGATGGGACAAAAGATGCTGAGGAACGTATTGAACGTGTACTTACAACGGACCCAGGTATGGGAGTAGCAAGACATGTAGATGCGGGTTACGAGCTGGCAGAAAAGACAGCGATGGAAAAAGGTGTTCATATACCAATGTTAAATACTAAATAGTTTATACCCTTTTCAAAACCCGGTAATGGTATATAGATAAATGGAAAGTAAAAAGGGAGTAATTATTAATGACTAAAATGATATACATCAAAAATGCTTCACAGATTATTACGATGAAGGGACATTCAGATCAACCAGCACAAAAAGCAGACATGTCTAATATAGGTGTTATCGAAAACGGAAGCGTCCTTACTCAAGACGACAAAATTATCGCTGTGGGAACAGATGAAGAGATCCAGTCAAAGTATAAAGAAGAGATTTCAAAGGCGGACCAAATTGATGCAACGAATAAGATCGTTACCCCAGGGTTAGTTGATCCTCATACCCATCTAGTTTATGCCGGTACTAGAGAGAACGAATACGCTATGCGTTTAAAAGGTAAAACCTATATGGAAATTATGAATGCTGGAGGCGGAATTCATGCAACTACAAGAACTACCCAACAAGCTGACTTTGAGCAATTATATAAAGAATCAAAAAGACGCTTAGATACTTTTATAAAATATGGGGTCACAACAATCGAAGCAAAAAGTGGTTATGGATTAACGACAGAAGATGAAATAAAACAACTAGAAGTAGCAAAACAACTGAATGAAAGTCACGCTGTTGATATCGTCTCAACGTTTATGGGTGCGCATGCAATACCGATGGAGGATAAAGATAACCCAGAGAAATTTATTGATCTTGTGATCAACGAAATGATACCTGAAGTAGCAAAACATAAATTGGCAACTTTTAATGATGTGTTTTGTGAACGCGGTGTATTCACACCAGATCAATCTAGAAGAATCTTGGAAGCGGGAAAAAAATACGGTCTAATA
Source organism: Evansella halocellulosilytica (assembly GCF_002335745.1). Classification (GTDB taxonomy): domain Bacteria; phylum Bacillota; class Bacilli; order Bacillales; family Salisediminibacteriaceae; genus Bacillus_CA; species Bacillus_CA halocellulosilytica. The sequence continues at coordinate 831,416 of NZ_NIST01000001.1, forward strand.
CCAAAAATTCATGCAGATGAAATCGAGCCATATGCAGGAGCGGAGTTGGCAGCAGAGGTAGGAGCAGTATCGGCAGACCATTTACTGAAAATATCTGATCAAGGAATCCAAATGATGACAGAAAAAAATGTTATAGGTGTCTTGTTACCGGGAACTGCTTTTTTCCTAATGGCAGAGTTTGCAAAGGCAAGGAAGATGATTGATAGTGGGGTTCCTATTGCCTTATCCACAGATGCCAATCCAGGTTCGTCTCCAACCTTGTCATTACAATTCATCATGAATCTAGGTTGTTTAAAAATGGGTATGACGCCAGAAGAAGTATTGACTGCTACAACAATTAACGCTGCTCATGCTATCGGTCGAGCAGATTTAATCGGTAGCTTAGAAATAGGGAAGATGGCAGATATCACTATTTTTGATGTGAAAAATTACTATATGTTGTCGTATAACTATGGAATGAATCACGTTGAAAAGGTAATAAAGAGAGGTGAGCTAGTAGTAGGCTAATTTAATCAATTAGTTAGCCCAGAATATAAATTAACTTTGAGGAAAAAAATATGCATTTATCAACGAAAAAGCTTGACATAGCTTGCCATATGCCCCTTTAAAGTAGTATTATTCCATGTCCTATTGGATGGCTTTCAAATAGATCTAAAGATAGTGTAGATAATACAGTAAATGACAGAACATTATTTGGAACCCATTTGTGGGAATTGCATATTAAAAGGAGTTTATGAAAATGCTCAAAAAATACCATGTAGGTATACTACTATTTAATTATGTTGATGCTTTAGATTTTGCTGGCCCCTATGAAGTTTTTAACTTAACTACTTATAGTAATAACGATGTAAAAAAACTCTTCTCTAGCAATTTAGAGGATAAACCGTTTATGGTAAATACAGTTTCTCAAGATGGGAAGCAAATAACAGTACATAACGGTCTGCAAGTAAAGCCTGATTACAGTTTTTTCAATGCACCGAAATTTGACATTATCATTGTTCCTGGAGGTCCATTAAAAGCATTAAATTTAGTAGGGAGTAATAAAGAAATAATATCTTGGATTGAGAACTATAAGGATAAGATAGTAGCATCTGTATGTACTGGAGCATTTTTCTTAGCCCAAGCGGGAATTCTTAACGGGAAAAAAGCGACTACAAATCGGGTAGCCTTAAATCTGTTAGAGAGAAGTTTCCCAGAAGTAGAAGTTATTAGAGGAGTTAAGTATGTGGATGAAGGAAAAGTTATTACTTCAGCAGGTATATCCGCAGGAATTCAAATGGCCTTACATGTTGTTAGCAAATTATTTGACGAAGAGACAGCTAAACGAACTGCTCATACAATTGAATTAGATTAAATTATATTCCGCCTATAAGCATCTCTGCTTTATGTGACCCTTTCATTTTAGTAATACAAATGATTAAGTAGCATTTAAAAAGACGGCCAAACCTTCAACTCAAGAGGCTGGCCGTCTTTTAGTACATTATGCAGTAAGTTTTCGGCATTCTTCTGCGCACTTAAAGCATGCTTCCGCACATTTTTGACAGTGTTCATGATGGTCGTGCTTTTTGCATTCTTCTCCACATGCTTCACAGATCTCGGCACATACCGCAGCCAGTTGAGAAGCAAATGGTGTGCCTCTCCCTAAAGCCTGTTCTAAGTAGGAGCAAATATCTGCACATTCTCTGTCAAGGCGGATACACTCTGCCAGCATCTTCACATTGTCTTCCTTTAAACAAGCATCATAACAATGGTTGCACGCTTCCATACATTCGTGTAAGGTTTCGATTAATGATTGGTACTTTTCATGTGGCATATACTATTCCTCCTTTTTAGGTTTCTAATAAACAGTTTTCCACTTAGAAATAATTGTTAAACAGGATTTAGGAAGATTCGGTGCAACCAAGTTAGATTTAATCTTCCGTTAATAATTTGTTGTCAAAAAGAAATCTGAACTTCATACAAACTCCAATTTTTTTAAATATATAATACATTAGGTTCCTCTCAGGTAGTTATAAAGAAAGTGTGAAGAAAGAGAGACAATAGTTTGAACAGGAAAGAAATATAATTTTGTATGGTGATATACCTCACTCTAAGTTAATGTGTGCTCCTTTAATATAAACTTATAAAACTTAAGGAGGACTTTATCATCATGAAAAGAAAATCTACTTTGTTTTTAACCAGTATCCTTGCCGGAGCTCTCTTGTTGTCGGCATGCAGTGGAGAAGCCAATTCAGCGGAGACGGAGAGTAATTCTAATGAAGTTCTAGAGGGAAATGAGACAAATGAAACAAATGTAAATGGTGCAAACGAAGAAAATGGCGATGGGGCAAATGGGGATGAAGAGGAATCAGAAGAAACAGCCGTAAACAATGGTAACGAAGAAGAATACATCATTGCTGTAGCGAATGAAAAGGACGAAACTTTATCGGTAATTTATTATCCGGATGGCAGACAGGAATTGATCGAACTGGATGGGCAGGCACATAATGTGGAGGTTAATAAAGGAACAGGATTAATATGGGTAACGATCAACCCACCTCATGGTCATGGTGATGATGACGACGAAGACGGTCACAGTCATGGAAATAATGAAGATAATGAAAATAATCATGCCTATGGATCAAATGAAGACGAAGGAAATGGTGAACTCGTTACAGCCTATGACATTAACACTTTGGAAAAGGTAGCGGAGTATCCTGCAGGGAGCCATCCTGCACACGTATCAATCACAGAGGACGGGAATACTGTAGTTTTCTCCAATTCAGGTGAAGACACTGTAACTATTGTAGACCGTGCTACCGAGGAAGCTACTATAATAGAGGTTGGGAACTATCCACATGGTCTCCGAGTTTCTCCGGATCAGAGTTCAGTTTATGTTGCAAACATGCAGAGTGGCGATATAAGTATTATAGACCTTGAGGAAAAAACTGAAGTAAAGAGGTTGCATGTAGGAGATGGAGCAGTACAGACAGGTTTTTCCCATGACGGTAAATATGCATTTGCTGGATTACATCTTGCTGATCAGCTTGCAGTTATTGATACAGCGAGCCAGGAGCTTGTGAAGACAATTGATGTAGGTACTGGTCCTGTACAAATGTATGCCACTTACGATAATAAATATGTAATTGTCGCTAATCAGGGCAGTGAAGAAAACCCATCTGACACCATTTCAATTATTAGCTTGGAAGAGATGGAAGTGGTGAAGGAGCTGCAACTTGGCAAAGGTGCCCATGGAGTAGTGGTTTCCGAAGACAGCCTCTATGCATTTGTAACAAATATGTTTGAGGAAACTATCTCGGTAGTTAACCTCGAGACACTTGAAGAAGAAGAGCGTATAAACGTAGGAAAGTACCCAAATGGAATTTCAATAAATTAAGTGGTAAAATTCCCTCACCGCATAGTGAGGGAATAATTTTTTAGCTTTTTGAGCGGGTGAGCTTGTAAAAAATTAATCTTCATAAAAAATTCACTTGTTTGGTTTACTATATAATATAAAAGGAACTGATAGACACATTCGGGAGGTTTGGTTCTATGGGTGAACAAATTTTGATTGTGGATGATGAGAAGGAAATGAGAAAGCTGCTGTCAATATGTCTGAGACCAAGCCATTATCAGATAGATGAAGCCAGTAATGGGGAGGAAGCACTGGAAAAGATAAAGCAGTTTGATTACCAGTTAGTCATGCTGGATATTATGATGCCGGTCAAAGACGGATTTGAACTGTTGAAAACTTTAAGATTAAATTTGGAGAAACATATTCCTGTTATACTATTAACCGCACTTGGGGACTCAGACAGAGTAGTGGAGGGTCTTAAGTTAGGTGCAGATGATTATATCGTTAAACCATTTGAGCCAAAGGAGCTATTGGCAAGGGTAGAGGCTGTGCTTCGCAGATCAAGGAACAAATGGAATACTGCAGAGAAGGAAGGGTTTACAGTGATGGATCTGCATTTTCAGCCGGATAGTTATCGAGTGATATATGAGAACAAGGTACTACCACTAACAAAAAAAGAATTTCAAATCTTTTACCGGCTTGCGAACAATCCGGGGAGAGTGTTTAGCCGGGAAGATCTTCTGGAACTGGAGTGGGGTCTTGCCTACGAAGGTGATAATAGAACAGTCGATACCCATGTAAAGAATATACGGGAAAAACTAAAGAGCATTGGTTATGACAGGCCCGTGATTGAAACTGTCTGGGGAATTGGCTATAAAATCCCCGACTCAGACACATAAAGCGGCCGAATGGAACTTTTTATAAGTTATCCATATACCAAATTATAACTTCATCTGAAGGGTTCTATCGAAGGGATGGTTTTATGAGTGTTGCAGAATCTATAGTACATCTTCCGAGCTGGGAAGATGGAGGGTACATTTACACCTTTACATTAATGTTATTTATCTTCATTGCAGCTCAGGTTCTTGTCAGCATTTTAAAAAGGGAGAACAAAAAGCTCGAAGGAAGAGAAAAGCGTAAGGACGATGAAATTAAGTGACTTTAACATCTAGTGTACTTCAGAGGGGTAATCAAGGTTTGAAAAGGAGAACAATGTTGAAGCTACTTATTTTGGCAGCAGTTATTTTGTTTATAGCGTTAGGACTTGTAACACAGCAAGAATGGATTGGATACTTTAAAACCGGAGATTGGGCTTCCTTGGCAGAGGAAATGGGCAATCAGAGAGGTACAATATTAGTTATCACCTTTGTTTTTATGCTCATGCAGAATATTTTTTCTTTAACTCCATTCCTGCTGCTTACTATGTTTAATATTTGGTTGTTTGGCTTTTCTTATGGCTATCTATGGAGTTTAACAGGTAACTTTTTAGGATCGGTTCTGGTATTTTATCTGGCAAGGTACGGGTTTCAAAACTGGGCTGAAAAATACAATCATCTGGAGTTTAAACGTAAGGTTGAAAAAAACGGATTTAAGGTAGTCCTTTTTCTTAGGCTTTTTCCATTTATGCCGGCAAGCATTGTTAATATAGGCAGCGGGTTAGGCAAAATAAGTGCTAGAGATTACATTTTTGCAACCTTTATTGGGAACACAGTATTCGTGTTTATCCTTTCATTGTTTTCGGCAGGAGTGATTGCTCTGCAACATCAATACACTCTTTATATATTTATTTCTCTATTTCTATTGGCTGTTTTTATAGTAAATATAAAAAAGAGAAAGTCCAACTTACAGGGAAGGGAAGAGAATAAGTACGAACGAAAGAGTAGAAAACTTAAATAATATAATGATAGCTTTTAAAATGGGTACATAACCCTTTCAGCAAACATGGAGGGAAAGATATGAGGAAAAGATTAATTTACAGAACAGCCATCCTCAGTATAATGGCTCTTGTTATTGGTTATACAATATTTTCCAGCATTTCCGAAGAGCGAGGTCTTGTAGATAAAGGGGATGTCGCACCTGACTTTATTCTGGAGGATATGAATGGGAATATTGTCCATTTGGAAGAAATGCGGGGAAAAGGTATTTACTTAACGTTCTGGGCAACTTACTGCAGTTTCTGCCGGGATAAGATGGAATATTTAGTCGAACATTATCAGGACTATAAAGAAAAGGGCGTGGAAATAGTAGGTGTGAATGTGGACGAGGCTACAATTCAGGTAGAGCGTTTCCTTGAACGGCGCCCTGTACCATATACTACTGCTATAGACCGAGGTCTTCTTGTAGGTAATGCGTACGGTGTCACTGCGCTGCCGTATACTTTGCTGATTAATGAGAATGGAGCAGTTATTGAGAGGACAGTAGGTGGAAAAACAGAAGAACAGGTTCTGGAGGCCCTTGAAATGTTAGTTCCTGATTCGTTTTAAAGGAGAATTAAATGGATAACTTAACTATATTTTTTGCATTTGGAGCAGGCGTTTTGTCCTTTGTCTCTCCCTGTAACATTCCTTTATATCCTGCTTTCATCTCCTACATAACAGGGTTGTCGCAGGAGGAACTAAAGAATAAGAAATATAAGGCATCACCAAGCGCAATGATTCATACGTTTATTTTTATTTTAGGCTTTTCCACTATTTTTATTGCTCTGGGCATGTCTACGTCCTTTTTGGGGCAGTTTTTTATAAGGTACAGTGATCTTATCAGGCAGCTCGGGGCGATTTTTATTATATTATTTGGACTTTTTATAGCAGGGTGGTTTAAACCAGGATTTTTGATGAAGACCCGTCAGTATCAGTTTTCAAAAAGGCCAGGTGGTTTTCTGGGTTCTTATGCTATTGGACTGGCATTTGCAGCGGGGTGGACTCCTTGTATTGGTCCGATACTTGCCTCAGTAATTTCTCTCAGTCTTAGTAATCCCGGTTCTGGGATGGTATACATGGGAGTTTTTAGTATAGGATTCTCTATCCCCTTTTTTTTAATGGCCTTTTTCATAGGAAAATTGAATTGGATAAAAAAATATATGAACGTTGTCATGAAATCAGGCGGAATTATAATGGTTATTTTTGGTGTAATGCTGTATTTCGATCTGCTGACACTTATTACTTCCTTCCTTGTAAATAATGTTTTTGACGGGTTTATGGGATTTTAATGCTTCTCATAAAACTAAATTTGAACACTTTTTGAACAAACTCTATTCTTCACAATTTCAATTATTGGCGTAATTATAATATGGGTTAGGTGGGGCTGGAAAGAAGGTGGTAGAAACTATTCAGGCCTTTCATTTAATCAAATGATTTAAAAAATATTATTATGGAGGTTTTATTAATGAAGAAAAGGATTATTACTATCATTTCCATGGGTTTAGTATTACTGCTTGCTGCTTGTGGGGGAGAAGAAGATATAAATTCAACAGATATTCAAACAGGCAATGCAGGTAATAGTGAAGCTAACTCCGTATCAGAGACAGTGGATCTGAAAGCGGATAACTGGGATTTTGATCAGGACACTTATGTGGTATCGGCTGGCGAAGTTACAATAAATCTTAGCAACGAAGAAGGATACCATGGAATAGCCGTAGAGGGAACTGATATAGAAATCGAAGGTGACGGGTCTGCTACTGCATCCCTTGAACCTGGGGAGTACACGATTTATTGTAATATACCGTGTGGTGAGGGCCACGATGATATGGTAGCAACTTTGATCGTGGAATAAGAAGAATAGAAGGAACAGTGCTTAAGTTTGGAGCATTGTTCCTTTTTTATTGGCTTAATTACGCATGCTAAGTTTTTTAAAGTGAGAAACTTCATACTTTTATCATATGTTGCCTGTATAGTGAAATTCGTACTTGGAACCTGGAAGAGGGTTAAATGAAAATATAATTATTTATAAATCTGTCAGAGAAATGGGAGAGAAGGATATGAACCCAAAATACGTATTACCGTTTTATTTACTTTTCATTGCTGGAATGGTGTTTTTAGTATTTAAATTCTTATAAATCTTAAGTTAAACCTTATTATTCCTGTACTAAAGTATGTTAAGGAGGAAAAAGCAGTGCAAAAAGCCAAATATAGCATTTCTGTTCAAATTAATAAACTAATTGGCCTGGAAATAAAATGTATCGTTTCCCGGAATTTTACGATGACTTTGCCGAAAAAAATAAGACAGGAATGCGGTCTTTCTGTAGGTGACTTAGTTAATGTTGGTTTTTCTGAGGAGGGAAGAGGATTAATAATTAGTAAACCTGCAGCTCTTGAGGATTCGGTTGACAACAAAGTTATTATCGGTCAAAAAAACAGAATTATTATACCAGCTGAATTAAGAAAAAACTTACAGATTAAAAAAGGAGACAGTTTCACTGTATATCAGATGACCTGCAAGAATGCTTTTTTTCTGAGAAAAGAAGACGATTATGGTAATTAGCCGAGTAATGTATGTACGTTTCTGTAATTCCAGCAGATAAGAAGGGTCTATTTTTTATGTTGTTGACCAACCAGGGGAAAAGTATCGGAAGGAAGCTTCTTAAATGGAGGTTAAAATGGCACATGAGAATAAAAATACAAGAAAAACTTTACTTCGCCATCTTATTGTAGGAGTATTTTCTGCTTTTTTGGTCTACTTGTTTTACCTTTCCTATTCAGCATGGGGGGTTCAACCTGCATTATGGCCTGACTGGGGAGCTGACCATCCCTTCTGGCGTGCCTGGGCTCATGCCGCTTTTGTTCTTTTATTTCTCGCACTTATACTATCTCCCATGGCTATTCTCTGGGAGTCCGTGAAGCGTTTTAGGTCATGGCGGAGAGAGCTAGGCATATGGTTTGCTGTTCTGTCTTTTGGACATGGCTATGCTATCTGGGACCGCTGGGCGAGGTGGGATATAGCGACACTGTTCGGGTTTGAATATTTTGAAGAGGCAGGTAGTTATGTCCTGCTTAGGCCGGAAGTCGGTATTATGAATATGATGGGGCTGGTGATGGCACCGATGATCACCCTGCTTGCTGTAACTTCCTTTGACAGAGCTGTAAAGATTCTCGGTCCCTCCTCGTGGAAATGGCTGCATGGGTCACTTATTCATGTGATTTTCTATATTGTTATGCTTCGCGGTGTACTTTATCTGTTCTATTTCTTTCAGGTTACTCCTCCGGACTGGAGGGTGTACCCTCCAATATGGTTCTTATTTGTCTTTCTCTGGATGGGTATTATTGTTGTCCTACTACAGTCCGCGGCTTTCGCTAAAATTGTACTTCGACGAATTAATCGGAAACAAAAGGCAGGTATCCTTAAGAATTCAGCTGTAGTCGTTACAGCTATCATGTATATCATGCCTATGGTTCTGTTGACGGGAATAGTTGCCTATTTCGACAGCAGAGCATTAAAAGAACCTCCTTTTGCAGCTGAACAGGAACATGTGGTGCCCGAAGATTCTGCAGAATCCTTTGAGATGATTCTTCATTCTGATGGGCGGGATATCTACTTTTGGGCCGATAATCTCGATAGTGAACCTTACTTTCGCCAAATGATGGAGATGGATGGTGAAACGATTTTAGATGAGATATACCGATACAGCGAGCGGACCTTGTATGTGGGGGAACTTGACGATAATTCTGAGATTGTCTGGTCCGCCATCGAAAATATAGCGCCTGAGGATATCGGAATTTTAGAAATTTCAAACGGACCAGGGGTTTGGGTAGCGCAATATGGGCCAGGAGAGCATCAAATTCAGCTGGCCGAAGGAGAGCTGCAGGTCACTATTATCAGTGAAGGTGAAGCTATCTCAGAAGAAGTGTTTGAAATTCCTCCAGAAGTTGAACTGGATTCCGGAGGACGCTGATGTGCTTCAGAATAAAATGGCATGTCTTGAAAAAATAACATATGCACTAATTAAAGGAAGTATAATGCAGCCTCTATTCATGCATTGTACTTCTTTATGTATTTCCCCTAAAGAGAGAGAGGAAGTAAAAAAGAGTAACTGTCGAACAATGTCAAGGGAGAAAAATATTTCGATATAATTGCAAAATTTACATAACCTTTATCGTTTATTAACTAATTGACTACTATAGAGTTTACACAGAAATAATCTTATAAAATAGTAGTAGGTTAGCACTAGGAAAAAGCATGCTTTTAATATGAGAAAGTAATAAAAAATTAATAGATAAAGAGGGAGAGTTTAAAAATGAAAAAAACTGTTTTGAGTGTTGTTTTAGCGGGTACATTATTGGCTTTGCCTGAAGTGACTGATGCTGCTTTAGGAGACCAGACATTACGGGAGGGGATGAGGCACAGCGATGTGGTGGAACTTCAGGAAGCACTGCGGGAAAAAGGACATTTTACCTTTCATACTTCCACTGGATTTTTCGGTTCCATCACAGCAGATGCAGTACGATCGTTCCAGCGGAGTGCCGATATAACCGTTGATGGTATTGTGGGACCACAAACAGTAGGCGCGCTTGGGGCAGGCAGCAGTACGTCAAAGGTACAAACAAGCAGCCAGAATTCATCATCAGCAAGTGACTTTTCGCGAACGTTAAGAGTCGGGGACCGGGGAAATGATGTTGTTTCTCTTCAGGAAGCATTAAGAGAAAAAGGGCATTTTACCTTCCACACATCAACAGGGTATTATGGTTCCATTACAGCTGACGCAGTACGTTCATTTCAAAGAAGTGCCGGAATTTCTGTAGACGGTATAGCAGGTCCGCAGACATTCGGAGCCTTAAGAGGAAGTGGCGGCAATGCTCAGACATCAAGCCGAACTACTTCAATTTCTTCTGGACAAGCTTCCTCATCCAGATCATATGATGTTGAGAAGCTTATAAGAGATGCAAGAAATTTACTCGGTACTCCGTACGTATGGGGAGGTACCACCCCTTCAGGTATGGACAGCAGCGGGTTTATCACCTATGTATTCAGACAAAACGGGGTTTCTCTTCCAAGAACCCACAGTCAGTATTACCCGTTAGGAACTACTGTTCAGACTCCACAAAGAGGAGATGTCGTATTTTTTGAAACCTATAAAGCAGGTCCATCGCATGCTGGAATATATTTAGGAGACGGAACATTCATCCATAATAGCTCATCTCAGGGAGTAACCATTACGAGAATGGATAATTCTTATTGGAGCCCCCGTTATATTGGAGCTAAAAGATATTAATTTTAAATGTGGAGTTAATTTGCAGACGCGAGATGAAGATTAACAACAGACAACTTAAAAATAACTAAAAAAGGAGGGGAACACCTCCTTTTTATTGTGCGTTTGTTTGATTCAAAACCACGCTTTGCCGTATACAAACCTATACTTAATCCATTATTTGGAAGTTGACTCATTGATTTTATTAATTTGTTAACATTCTGTGTACTTTGCGCTGATCGGCCATCCTACATACTTTCTTCAGATATTGCTGCTATATTCAAATTAGGAACGTTAGCTGAAAAAGACGAGAGGTGAGATAAATATGAGTACGATTCACATCAGGGTTAAAGGTATGAGCTGTGGACATTGTGCTTCCTCAATAGAAGGTGGATTAATGAAGCTTGAAGGTGTGATGAGGGCAAACGTTGATTTAGCTGGTAAAGAGGTAACTGTTGACTATGAAGAGGGAGTAATTCACGTGGAAACACTGAGTAGAAAAATTAAAGACCTGGGGTATGAGATAGTTAGTCCCTAAACAGGCTGAGCACCAGTTTATTACAAAGAAAATGGGGGATTATCATGGGAGGCTCTAAACGTTTTTTAGTTTACTGCATAGGTATAATCCTGGTTGTAGGAATATTGTACTTTGTCATTGCCGGCAGTTTAAGCCCGATATTATTGATATTACTTATCTGCCCATTGTTACATTTGTTTATGCACCGAGGACATTCGCATTAAATACCGTGGATTCCTTGTTAAAATAATACCATTATCCTGTTTTAGAGTCCTGCTGTTAAAGCAGCTAATTTCCACAAAATAGCTGGTGAGAATAACCCGTTCATTAAAAGCTGCAATAGGTGAAAAAAGAACTTGCGAATTATCTTTAGTTCGCAAAGTTCTTTTTAAATTATTCAGTAATGGTGCAGCAGACGTGTGTTGAATACCTAGCGGGGGTATAGTAAGATGAGCGGAAGAACAAATAAATACTAAGAAATTGGAGGGAGAATATGAACAGTCCAAAAATGGTGCCATTAGCAGTAAACGGGGGTATAGGATTTGGCGCTAAATTGACTCCTCAACAGCTGATAACCCTCGGATCATATTTAAAAGAGGATACGGAAGTGGAATTAACAACTTTCCAGCAGCTGATTATAAAGGTTGAAGAAGAGAAAGTTGAAAATACAGTGGAAGAATTAAAAAAAGCCGGATTCTCAGTCTACAAGGTCGGAAATGTTGTGAAAAGCCTGCGAACGTGTAATTTCTGTAAAGGAGCAGAAGTTGAAGGAATGCCTGTTGCGAAGGAACTTAATGATAGAATCGCAGGACAGGAAGTCCCTTTTACTCTGCGTCCGGCGTATACCGGATGTCCTAACGCCTGCGGTGAGCCATTAATAAATGACATCGGAGTTATTAAAAGGGACGAACATTATGAATTATACATTGGAGGAAAAGCTGTGGGAGAAGACGCTCAAACAGGCGTCCTTTTAAAAGATGGCCTTGAACCGGAGGAGTTATATGAGCTGGTGGATAATGTACTGGAAGTGTACAGGAAGAATGGGAGAAAGCGTGAAAGAATGGCGAAATTTGTATCAAGGTATGGCTTTGATAAGATTAAGCAAGAGTTAGAAATATAATACAAGACAAGGAACAACCAGCCTGGTGGCTGGTTGTTCTCATTCAATCAAATTAATTTACTTTAATTTTACCAGACATGCCAGCTTCCCTGTGGCCAGGAAGAGTACAAAAGAATTCGTATACCCCTTCTTTTAAAGGAATGAAGCTGATTGAAGCCGTACTTTGGGGCTGAGCGTGGAGATGTAGTAGTGAATTATTATCTAAACCAGGGTTGTGATGTTCAGCGTTAACATGCTCTGGTTCCTTCAGCAATTTAAAAGGAAAATAACGTACTTCTAAATCATGTTCCACATTATCGTGGTTAATAAGCTGTAACTCTACAGACTGGGCTTTATCTATTTCGAGGATTTCAGGATTATAACTTAACCCTGGGATAACCACCTTGACAATATGATTTGTTTGTTTCCCAGCTCTGTGTCCATCCTCCTCATCATTCTGGCTTTGTTCGTTATGGCCAGAATCCCCTCCGAGGACCATGCCTTTATCGTCATTGGAAACATCAATTAAACCCACACCTATAAATACTAAGAGAAACAAGCAGAAGGTTAGTACAGGCTTTAACATCCAGCTGGTAGTAACCGGCCGTTCTTTAGAAGAATTACTATGTAAGAGGATTAAAATGATAAAAGTGGAGCAGGCAGTGATCAGGAGAAGAACTTTGACAAGTAAAATTCCTTCAGCGCCTGAAACCATAACTCCAAGCATGGCACCCATCATGCCACCCATTAACCCAGCTAATAGTCCATCAAGTATGGCTAAGGGCCCTTTCGGCAGGCCGGCAAAAATTCCTGTGGTCATCCCAATGAACATAGAAAGAATAGTAGCTAACATTAAATCATTCTGATAAAGAACTCCAAACAGAACCCCTGTTGTTAATCCAACACCCATACCAATTATCATAGCCCCCATCATACCAGTCATTGCTGGTATAACTTTTCTATTAGAATAAGATATAAAAAAGGAAGCGGCAACCAACACCCCCAGGATAATTGAAATAACGAAAATAAAAAGTGTCAAATTTATCCCCCCTTTCTATAACAAGAATATGTAAAAGAAGGACTGACCATGACTAAATGATTTTAACAAAATCAATAAGCTTGTACGATAAGGGTGAAATGTTTCTTTAGAAAATGAGTATTGGTGTCTTTATTAGAAAGCAGATAAAAGGTAATAAAAGATGCTGCTCTTTTTCAGAGACTTTGGAAATTATCCTTACATGTCTGCTAAATCACCTTTCATCCAAATATTACAACTTTTTGAACTCCATAGTTACTTCATTGTTTCTTCATAAGCAGGGTTCATAATGTACTTAGATTTCCACTATTAAGATAAGGAGAGGTATAGTTATGAATAAAAAGAAAGCATTTATTACTGCTGGATTGGCTTTAGGATTATTTACAGCCGGATGTTCAGCTGAAACAGCGGAGGAGACTGCCGGAGAAAATCAGCCGGATCAGGAGAATAATAATAACCAGGAAGAACAAATGGAAGGATCGGAACAAGTCTTCAATCTTGAAGTTCAGGAAACGGAGTGGTCCTATAATGAAGACCTTGTAAGAAATGCCTGGACTTATAACGGCACTTTGCCAGGGGAGGAAATAAGAGTCAGTGAAGGGGACACAGTAGTATTAAATGTTAAAAACTCCCTTGATATACCGACTGCTATACACTTGCATGGTTTCCCTGTTCCCAATGAAATGGATGGGGTGCCAGGGGTCACACAAAACGCTATTATGCCAGGTGAGGAATTTACTTATGAATATGAAGCAGATGTACCGGGTACATACTGGTATCATTCCCATCAGGATGGGGCGACCCAGGTTGGCGAAGGGCTTTACGGAGTCTTTATTGTAGAGCCTGCAGAGGAGGAAAACTACGATACAGACGAAACAATAGTGATTCATGAAATTTCCTCGATGGATATGGATGACATGGACCATGGGAATATGGATCACGGTAATATGAACGAAGAAGACATGAATGGGATGGACCATGGAGATATGGATCACGATAATATCAACGAAGAAGACATGAATGGTATAGACCATGGAGATATGGATCACGATAATATGAACGAAGAAGACATGAATGGCATGGACCACGGGGATATGGATATGGACGACTTAAGCCATACAGAAATGATGAACCTGATGTACGATACGATGATTATTAATGGAAAAACTTCACCTGAGATTGAAGCAATCAACGTTGAAGAAGGAAATAAAGTTAAATTAAGATTTTTGAACGCAGGGCTGTTTACACAAGTTGTAGAGATACCAGGCCATTCTTTTAAAGTTACCCATTACGATGGACAGCCGGTGAATGAACCGGAATGGATAAGTGAAATGGCATTCCGCATCGCGCCGGCAGAACGTTACGAAGTGGAAATTGAAATGGATAACCCTGGTGCGTGGGGGATTGAAGTATATGCTGAGGAAAATAAGGAAGGGCTTAATACAGTAATTCCGGTAATTTATGAAGGACATGAAGAGGAAGAAGTACAGCTTGGCGGTAGTTTCACAAACTTCTTTGACTTTACGGTATATGGAGAAAAACTTAACACGGACATTGGCGAGCCAACTAAGGAATTTGATATGCTTCTTGGGACAGATGACGGCGGAGAAACATTTACCATTAACGGAAAGCAGTTCCCGGACCATGAAATTTATGAAGTAGAAGAAGGGGATGTCGTAAAGTTTACCATCACCAATGATACGGATGATGACCACCCAATGCATTTACATGGCGAATTTTTCACTGTGACCGCAAAGGATGGCAATCCTGTCGAAGGCTCTCCAATTGTAAAAGATACGTTAAATGTGCGACCAGGAGAGGAGTATGAAATTGTCTTTAAAGCTGAAAATTCGGGGAACTGGCTGTTTCACTGCCACGAGTTTCACCATGCCAGCGGAGGTATGGTGGCTGAAATAAAGTATAAAGATTATGAACCTTTTTTCACTCCAGACCCTGATATTCCAAATAAACCAGAATAACCTAAAACGGAAAACTGGAATAATACGAACGGCTGCCTGTAATCAGGCAGTCTTCTTTCACTCTTTTTCAAGGAAGAAAAATGCTGATTTTATAAGTTCATGAAATATACACTATTTAATTTTACATACCCTGTGGGGGTATAGTATAATGAAGTCAGTAAATACAAAGATATTCAGTTGATAAATGACACGAAAAGGAGGGGTATAAGATGGAATCAAATAAACAGATTTTTTCGGTAAAGGGAATGACCTGCGCTTCCTGCGTAAGAAGGGTAGAGAAAGGGATTGAAAAAGTGGATGGCGTACGGTCTGTCAATGTGAACCTGGCGGCCAACCAGGCACAGGTGGAGTATGATCCTTCAGCCACTAATAAGGATGAGATTGTTGAGGCCATCAGCAACACCGGCTACGAGGCGAAAGTACAGAATGATGATTCAGCGAATAAATATCTTTTTTCTGTTAAAGGAATGACTTGTGCTTCCTGTGTGAATAGGGTCGAAAAAGCAATTCAGAAAGTGGAAGGGACAGAAAGCGTGAACGTAAACTTAGCCGCAAACCAGGCGCAGGTGAAAGGAAACAGCACCCTTGACCCTCAGGCGGTTATAGACAGGATAAAAAAGATTGGCTACGATGCATCGATAATGGAAGAAAGCGGGCCGGACGACCAGGAAGACGAACAGGAAAAGGAAACGGCAAAATTGAAAAAAGACTTTACTTTCAGTGCGGTTGTGACAAGTATCGTCCTGATTGGCAGTATCCCCCATATGATGCCTGGCTGGGGAGAATGGGTGCCGGATTTTCTTGCCAACCCGTACTTCCTGCTTCTGCTCACTTCGTACGTGCAGCTCGTACCAGGCTGGCGCTTTTATAAGAGCAGCTACAAAGTCCTGAAAAACAAATCAGCAGATATGAACGTCCTTGTGGCAATGGGTACTACTTCCGCATGGGTATACAGCGGGGCATTGACATTGTTTCCGGAAACGCTGACAACGATGGGATTCCCGTACCAGCTGTATTATGATGTAACGACGGTAATTACTACCCTTATTCTTTTAGGGCGCTACTTTGAAGCGAAAGCGAAAGGTCAGACATCCGGAGCAATTAAGAAGCTGATGAGCCTGCAGGCAAAAACAGCGCGGGTTGTCCGTGACAATACGGAAATGGATATTCCAATAGACCAGGTGAAAGAAGGCGACGAAATTATTGTAAGGCCTGGAGAAAGGATTCCGGTAGACGGTGTCGTTCTTAAAGGAAAGTCATCTGTAGATGAATCAATGCTTACCGGAGAGTCTATACCTGTAGAAAAAACCGCTGACGATGAGGTCATCGGATCTACGATTAATAAAACGGGAAGCTTTACTTTTAAGGCAACAAAGGTAGGAAAAGAAACAGCTTTAGCGCAGATTATCAGGATGGTTAACGAAGCACAGGGCTCAAAAGCTCCGATTCAGAGAATCGTGGACGTAATATCGGCTTACTTTGTTCCTGCAGTAGTAATAATTGCCTTAATCGCTGCAGTAGTATGGTACTTTATCGGACCAGACCCGGCTCTTATTTTTTCATTAACCACCTTTATCGCAGTTCTGATCATCGCCTGCCCGTGTGCTTTAGGACTGGCGACACCGACAGCGATTATGGTCGGTACGGAAAAAGGCGCGGAGAACGGAGTATTAATAAAAGATGCTGAAAGCCTTGAGAAAGCACACAAAACAAATATTGTGGTCCTTGATAAAACAGGGACAATAACAGAAGGAAAGCCGCAGCTGACAGATGTCAATGTGCTGTCCGGCTGGAAGGAAGAAGAACTGTTAAGAATAGCGGCTTCGGTTGAAACCGTATCCGAGCATCCACTTGGAGAAGCGATCGTCCAGGCTGCAAAAGACAGAAACCTTTCACTAAGCGAGCCAGGGGAATTTAATTCCGTAACAGGACAGGGCATTAAAGCGATAGTTGAGGATAAAGAAGTATTGATTGGCAACATGAAACTGATGAAGGAAAACGGCATTGAGAATTTGGAAGCTGTACGTCAGGCAGATCAGCTCGCTGATGATGGGAAAACACCGATGTATATCGCCATAGACGGCGAATGTGCAGGGGTAATCGCTGTTGCCGATACAGTTAAGAAGGACTCTGTTAGAGCTATTAAGGAAATGAAGAAGATGGGGCTGGAGGTTGTAATGCTCACTGGCGACCACTATAAAACAGCGGCGGCGATTGCGAGGGAAACCGGTGTCGACCGTTTTATAGCTGAAGTAATGCCGGAAGATAAAGCGAATGAAATTAAACAACTTCAGGAAGAAGGAAATATTGTCGCGATGGTTGGCGACGGAATTAACGATGCCCCGGCTCTGGCGCAGGCTGACGTTGGTATTGCGATTGGAACAGGGACAGATGTGGCGATGGAAACCGCCAATATTACGTTAATGCGCGGCGATATTATGAGTGTGGTTACCGCACTTCGCTTGTCCAAATCAACGATGAGGATGATCTGGCAGAACCTTGGCTGGGCGTTTGGCTACAATATTGTGTTGATTCCTGTGGCAGCAGGCATGCTCTACCCGTTCTTCGGGATTCTGCTAAATCCGATGCTTGCCGGAGCAGCGATGGCCTTTAGTTCTGTGTCGGTAGTATTAAATACGCTGCGCTTAAGAAGATTTAAAACAATTTAATTTTGCTCTGCGATTTTTTAAAGGAATGTTCAGATGCTGAACATTCCTTTTTACTGCTGAGCCTACAGTGTATAGGAAAGAAATGAGGGCTAGAATAACGGGGAATATTGGGGCAGAGAATGAAACTCTATGACTCTATTATTTTCATACAAAATTAAGGACCGGTCTCCTTGTTGTTGGTTGAGTCCTCTTAATTTCATTTTTTTTGATTTTGTTACTGTGTACTTATAAATAGGAGATAGAATGCAAATGTAATCATATTTTAACTTCTATATGGTGGGACCTTAGTTACTTTGTACAGTACAGCATTTTCATTTGGAAATATTATCTTACTAAAGCCGAGGTAATGAGAATAAAATAATTTCTCATGAACAAGGCATAAGCAGTAACATTTTTCGCAGGTTCATTTTAGAAGTATCTATGAAGCTTGACGACAAAGTGTACTGACAAGCTATACGGTTGACAAGGAAGTAATTGAAACAATTTCATGTCTAGCTAAGACAAAGAAGACAGCCATAAGGCTATCTTCTGGAAATCAGTTCTCTACACCTCTCCCATCAGCCTCTATCCTGGTCAGTCCTTGCTTCGTACATCAACCTGCTGAAATCATCGCTTCAGTTTTTTCCGTGGCAGTTGTTATACATTGTTTCCAATTCTTCTTCAGACATATCAGGATGCATATTCTGCATAAAAGGGAGCATTTCCTGAAAACTTGAAAAGTTGTCGCTGTGTGCTGCAACTGTTGTTCCGATTCCTGCTACAAGCGTCAAAGACAACAACCCTGTTAAAAGTTTTTTCATTTCTATCAGCTCCTTATATTTTATTCACTTTCATTTTATCTCTTGAGTTTGTGGAAACCGTGAAGATGGTTTGAAGATATTGTGACTAAAAGCAGGCAGAAGGAGGTTATTTCAAAACACAATGGCCAAAAGAACCAGGTGGGTCCTTTTGGCCATTTAGTGCTAAATCCTCAAAAGTTTAGCGTTAATCGCTACAATAATCGTACTTAATGACATCAACACAGCTCCAGCAGCAGGAGTCAGGAGTACACCCATTGTATAGAGTACTCCGGCTGCCAAAGGAATAGCCACTATATTGTATCCAGTAGCCCACCAGAGATTTTGTACCATTTTTCTGTATGTGGCCTTTGAGAGCTCTAAGAGAGAGACAACATCTTCAGGATCACTCTTAACTAATATTGCATCCGCTGTTTCAATAGCCACATCCGTTCCGGCTCCAACTGCAATTCCTAAATCGGCAGTTGCCAGAGCTGGGGCGTCATTTACTCCATCACCTGTCATAGCAACTCGAAACCCTTGTTTTTGTATTTCCTTAATTTTGTCTGCCTTTTCGTGGGGGAGGACTTCCGCATATACCTGGTCCAGTTCCAGCTGTTCTGCTACCCAATTTGCTACTTGCTGATTGTCCCCCGTAAGCATTATTGATTCAATTCCTTTGCTTTTTAGAGCAGCAATGGCCCTTTTTGAATTTTCCCTTACCTGGTCTGCCAATGCTATCATCGCGGAAAGCTGCCCATCTAACAAAACAAATACAACTGTCTTTCCTTGTTTTGAAAGGTCTTTATATTTATCTGTATTATAGTCAATATTCTTCTCCTGGATATACCCAGGGCTGACTATTTCAATATCAGTACCATCGACTTTGCCTTTAAGCCCCTTTCCAGCCATTGAGGAAAAAGATTCCGGAGAGGTTACAGGGATATTTTTGTTTTTAGCCGCTTCCACTATTCCTCTTGCGATAGGATGTTCTGATTCTGATTCTAAGGAAGCTGCCATGCGAAGAATTTCCTCTTCCTCTCCCCGCTCAACTACAAAGTCCGTTATCCCGAACTCTCCCTTTGTTAACGTTCCTGTCTTATCAAAAACTACTGCATTTATTCTTCTTCCCTCTTCAAAATTTGTACGGTTTCTTATAAGCAACCCCTTTTGAGCAGAAAGTGAAGTAGAAACAGAAACTACAAGGGGGGCAGCCAGTCCTAGGGCATGTGGACAGGCAATAACCATAACGGTGACCATTCGTTCAATGGCAAAGTCTGCGTTAAACCCGAGCAAAAGCCAGATGAGCAAAGTGGTGCCACCAGCCAGTAAAGCTACATAAAACAGGAATTTAGCAGCCCGGTTAGCGAGGTTCTGTGTGCGGGACTTTGACTCCTGTGCTTCTTTTACCATATTAATAACCTGAGAAAGATAGCTTTCTTCCCCGGTTTTTTCAACTTTAACGGTTAAAGAGCCTTCCCCATTAACAGAGCCTCCGATCACCTGATCATCAATATTTTTATTTACAGGAATAGACTCCCCGGTAAGGTTTGATTCATCGATTGCAGAACTCCCTTTTATGATTTGTCCATCCACAGGTACTTTTTCACCAGGTTTGACTAATACATGCTGCCCTGCCTGAATATCAGAAACCGGCACATCTTTCAAGCTCCCATCATTCTGAACAAGGTGGGCTTCAGAAGGCATGTACTTTACCAGTTCTTCCAATGCTTTTGATGCTCCCATAATGGATTTCATTTCAATCCAGTGGCCAAGTAGCATGATCACTATAAGAGTGGATAACTCCCAGTACATCTCGTGTCCGTCTACCCCGAAAACAACTGCCGTGCTGTATACATAAGCCACTGTTATAGCTAAGGCAATTAATGTCATCATTCCGGGAGTTTTTGCTTTAAGTTCGTCAACTACTCCAGTTAGAAATGGCCACCCGCCGTATATATATACTACTGTTGAAATACCGAAGAGCAGATACATATCTCCGTCAAATCTCCAGTCAACGCCCAGAAAACCCTGAATCATAGGAGAGAGTAATAAAATTGGAACCATAAGAATGAGTGACACAAAAAACCTTTTTTTAAAGTCGCTGATATGGCCGTGGTGGCCGCCGTGCTTATCATGGTGGTCATGATTATCATGTCGGTCGTGTTCTTCATGATTATTATAATTGTGATGGTGAGTATGTTCGTTATGCTCACCCGACCTTTGATGGTTAGGCTTATATTTTTTTTCTTGATGTATATCTTCATTTTTGTGTTTATGATTATCGCGTAATTTCTTACTCATAAATAGCACCTCCACATATTAACTCCATAAATACAAAAATACCCTGTATAGGTATTTACCTCGTATTAATTATTATAAACAGGAATTGAAAAAAATATAAAATAGTCCTGTTAAATTATTTAGACTGTTAGAATATCTCAAAAAATCGTACTGAAAATAAAATACTTTTATACTATGCCGATGTATGGTATCAATTATTTTTCAGAAATACAAAGGCAAGCTGTAAATGGTGGAACCGCATTCGGATTTAGATTAAAAAGTAAAGACCGAAATGCTGATTATTTGGAAAGAGTGATAAGATAAGAAGTTATTCTATATATCTTAAGGCATTAGGCTTTGCCCCTTATTCCAATAAAATACTGTATGTGATACGATATTAATAACTTCTTAAGGAACGATATACGAGGGGGCAAAAATGGAAAAAAACAGGAGCACGGTTCAGCCAAATAAGCAACAAATCTTAAACAGGTTAAAGAATTGAAGGCCAGGTAAGAGGTATACATAAAATGGTCGAAGATGACCGGTATTGCGTGGATATTCTAAACCAGATTGCTGCTGTACAGGCTGCAGTAAACAAGGTATCTATCGGTCTTATGGAAGACCATACCCATCATTGTGTAGCAAATGCTATTAAAAACAATGATGGGGAAGTAGCTATTAAAGAGCTCACGGATGTTATGAAAAAAATGGTTAAATAGTATAACTGGAAGGGTCACAGTTGTTTGTTATTCTTTTTTGGTACGTAGGAGGCTGACCATAAACGAACTTACAAACCGGCAGATAACCTTTACTTTTCAGAATTAGAAAACTTATCCCGAAAGTTGTCTGACTGCAATCACGAGTGTTAACCTTGAAATACGGTACAGGGTAATATAAATATACGCCAACTGGTATTATTTTGAGGGAGGTATAACTAATGAAACAGGAATCGATTACAGTAAAAGGAATGTCCTGTTGACATTGTGTTAACACAATTGAGGGGAGTTTAGGTAATCTACAAGGAGTAAAATCGGTTAGAGTACAATTGGATAATGAAAAAGTAATCGTGGAATATGATTCTGAACAGGTTGCATTAAACCAAATTAATGAAGTGATTGAAAAGCAAGGATATGAAGTGAAGTCTTGAGGGACCTTAAAAAAAGTTTTAACACTAAGATTAAACATACTAACATTAGTAGTACAGACCCAGGCCAGGGTTTGTGCTACTATTTTTTTATAGTAGAAGTGAAGTAAGGCCGACCAGCCTCTAGGACCATTTAAGAGTCCGTATTTTAAACCGGCCAACTTCACACCCTTATTTGAATCAGTTTAGTATGTTGGGTCCATAGAGATCGAGTAAAAGAAAGTGGAATCGATAAGGCAATGTGAGGGCTTCTATGATTGGCAAGAGAAGGAGAAATGGATATGAAACATGTACTGGCGTTCGATGTTAGTATGGGGAAAAGTACAATGGTTATCTATAACCACTATAAGAAATGTGAATTTGAAGGCGAAATTTATCATAATAAATCGTCCTTTAAAGCCTTAAATGATAAGATTTGTGAAATGACTAAACTGGATGGTCAAGCACCTGAAATTGTATTTGAAGCATCAGGAGTTTACTCAAGACCATTAGAATACTTCTTTCAAACAGAAGGCTACACCTATCATAGAGTTAGTCCGTTAGAAGCGAATCTACAAACGGCTTCGATGCGCCGTCATAAGACGGATAAAAGTGATGCTCATGAGCTCGCTAAATCCCACTTTCGAATAGAACGTTCAACGACGTACCAGGAAGACAACTATTTTAAACAAATGCGTGCACTAACACGTTATTATGATGAATTAGCTAGTGAAGTAACAAACCTATATAGCCGTATGCATGCTATTTTACAGCTAAGTTTCCCTGAATTAGAGCATCTCCTTTCCAAACGTTCTGCACTCTTTTTAAATATCGTTCAGCTTTACCCACACCCAGAGGAAGTATTGGCATGTTCAAAAACCGTGATACGAAACCGAATAAAAGCAAATACAAAAAAGAATATATCCCTTACACGTGCCGAAGCAAAGGCTCTAGAGCTACTTAACGCAGCAATAGACTCTTATCCAGCAATTTCGAAAGAAGATATTAGATGTGAACAAATACGTGATTATGCCAAACGTATTACAGATTTAAAAGAGAAAAAAGAACAACTTATAAAACAGATGGTTGACCTTTCCAAAGAACGTATCGAGTATCAGGTTTTACTTTCATTTCCAGGGATTGGTGAAGCTACAGCTGTAAGATTAATTGGAGAATTTGGGGATCTACGACGCTTTCAAAGCCACAAACAATTGAATGCATATGTTGGGATTGATATCATGCGTTATCAATCTGGCCATACATTTTATAAAGATAAAATAAATAAACGAGGAAATAACAAGCTACGAAAAATCTTGTACTTTATGATTCAGACAATGATTAAACTTCGTAAGAAGACTAACAATCATATTGTAGAGTACTACGACAAATTAAAAACGCAACCTCAAGGAAAACCCCACAAAGTTGCGTCAATTGCGTGTGTGAATAAGTTTTTGAAAGTGGCATTTCATCTAATTACACACAACATCACCTATAATTACGAAGCAGCATAAAACTGTTCGTAAATAGTTATTTATACTATACCATACATGGCCTTTCGAAAAAATGTAACTCGTCAGGTCTATTTGGTATGCGTAAATTAATTTTGAGTGGGAGGGGTACCCCTCCCACTCAAAATTAATTCCATCTAACATAAACAAAAAAGAAAAAATCACTTGACTGTAGGTAAGAAA
>NZ_NIST01000001.1:858299-1294177 GCF_002335745.1 Evansella halocellulosilytica
CTAATGTTAGTATGTTTATACTTCTGTAAATTTTATTTTTTATACTAAATTATATAAAACAGGACATAAGTTACTGAAAACTTCATAAATAATTCAATTTATTATAATAAAATATATGAGTACCAATTTAATACTAATTGACACTTAACAGTGGATCGATACATTTTCAAGAGTAAATAATGAAAGAAGGAAACGTATGCTGCAAAAAAAACTTGCAACAAAAATTACTGTGGTAGTAATGGTGATTCTCCTCTCCCTTGTTGTTATTCTGATTAGCGGAGCAAACTGGATTACAAAAACACACTACCAGGACCATGTGGAGAGGGAGATTTCTGTAAGGGCTGCAGCCCATGCTAATTTCATTGAGCAGCACTCGGATGATTTAGCAATCGATTACATAGAAGAAATTGAGGAAGGGAAAAATAGCGTTTTTATTATTTTGGACAGTGATCTATCAGCTATCAGCCAATCAGCAAATGTGTCAGGGGAACTCTGGAATTTAATAACGGATTGGCTAATTGAAAACAGAGAGTCGATTGAGCGCTTGGAAAACGAACCATTTATCGATCATGTAGATACTTATATTGTTCATCACATTCCCCATGTTTGGGCAATCATGCCAATATCCGATTCTGCAACAGATGAAGTAAGGGGATATATTTTTCTGGACCAAGATACAGGTGATATCAATCAGGCAAGGATCAAACTTGTAATATTATTATTTTTGATGAGTATTGCTGCAGTTGGGATCGGTTTGCTTTTAACTAAATATTTGACAAGGAAAGTTTCAAACCCATTAAATGAAATTAGTAAAATGACAGAAAAGATTGCGGAAGGTGACTTTGACATTAAATTAAATATTAGGGGAAAAGATGAAGTCAGTCATCTGGCAGACAGTATCCAGTCAATGACACGCCAATTAAAAGTCTATCGTGATTCAAGAAGACAATTTATTTCCCATATTTCTCATGACCTGCGTACGCCAATTACCTATATTAAAGGATATTCTGCATTAATGAAGGAAAGTGAACAAATAAACCATGAAGAATGGAAGGGAAATATAAATGTAATCTATCATGAGGCGAAAAGGATGGAAAAGTTAGTAAGCGATCTTTTCTTACTGACAAAATTGGATGAAGGAAAAATAATATTGGAAAAAGAACTAATTCCAATTGATGCTTGGCTTAAACATATTTATCAAAGCAGAGTTTTACTTTTTGAACAAAAATCGATTAAACATAGTCTGGACATTTCTGGGGAATGTAAAGGCTTAAAGGTTTTATTTGATCCGAACAGAATGGAACAGGCATTAGTGAATCTCCTGGAGAATGCTATTCGTCATACGCCAGTAAATGGAGAAATCAATATTTCTCTATCAAAAAAGCATGACCAAATTGTTTTATCATTGAAGGATACTGGCGAAGGTATTGCTGAAGAGGATATTGTGAATATTTGGGATAGATTCTATAAGGCGGATAAATCCAGAAAACAAAATGAAAATAGTGCTACAGGACTTGGATTAGCGATAGTCAAAGAGATAGTTGAACTGCATGATGGCTCGGTTTCAGTTGCCAGTGTTAAAGGAGAAGGGGCGGAATTTTTTCTATACCTCCCAGTTGAATAAATGACCAATTAGAGTTAGTTAGAAACCAGATGGTATTAACTTTTTCATGTTAATAAAATGACTTCATGACAGCAGAACGTTATTAACAAATTCGTCAAATATGCGAGCAATAACTTCAAGGTTTCTTCATATCTGTGACAGATAATAAAGGTATACAAGGTGCCAATGGTTAGAAGCTGAAAAGACTGGTACTGGAAAAATGAGGTGTAGTGATGATGAATACAATACAGCCACTGAACCCGGTTGCATTTGAGTTAGGACCTGTTACAGTATATTGGTATGGTATTTTAATTGGTCTCGGAGCGCTCCTTGGATACTTATTAGCTAATTCGGAAGCGAAAAGGCGGGGGCTGCCTAAAGACACTTTTGCTGATTTATTACTTTTTGCACTGCCAATTTCCATTATTGGTGCGCGAATCTATTACGTATTTTTCAGATGGGAGCACTTTGCCGATAATCCTGCAAAAATATTTGCAATCTGGGAAGGCGGGCTTGCGATTCATGGAGGATTAATTGCAGGCGCAATAACAGCTTTAGTTTTTGCGAGAAAGAGAAACCTGTCTTTCTGGAAGATTGCAGATATAGCGGCACCAAGCATTCTTTTGGGCCAGGCTGTGGGGAGATGGGGCAATTTCATGAACCAGGAAGTATATGGCGGGGAAGTTACCCGAAGCTTTTTAGAAAGTATGATGCTCCCTGATTTTATTATAAATCAAATGTATATAAATGGTGCTTACCACCATCCTACCTTCCTTTATGAATCTTTATGGAACCTGCTTGGAGTTGCAATACTATTGATGCTTCGAAAGGCAAACCTCCGAAGAGGGGAAATGTTCATCTCGTATGCTGTCTGGTATTCCATCGGAAGATTTATAATAGAAGGGATCCGGACGGATTACCTCCTTGTATTCGGAGTAGTCAAGACTGCTCAAGCAGTCTCTCTCCTTACAATAATCGGAGGAATAATCATACTTTTATACAGGAGAAAAACTGGGTTAGCGGAAGAACGGTATTTAAATAAAAATAATATAGATAGCAACAGGAAAAAGAAACATAGGATAAGCTAACAAAAAAATTCACTATACGAATCTCCTTGAAAAGAAATTATATATTCTAAATTAGATTATTTCACAACACCTCCTGAAAATGTTTTCAGGGGGTGTTGTTCCATGTTGTTCCTCTTAATTCAGCACTAAATTTATATTCTTTTATTTGCTTGGAACAGGGAGCGGCTTACCGATGAGGTAATGGCTGAATTTAAAGAAAGATAATAATTTTGCTAGTAAAACTGAGAAAATAATCGATGACAGGAAAGAAATTGCAAAATAAATAACAGGACTCATCCCTTCAATAGGCGGCAGATAAAACAAAAAGATTTTATGGAGTAAATAAATATTGAAAGAATATTTACTTATGAGCAAAATTAACTCAGGTGTCTTTCTGTACTTTGCAGTCACATATATGATGACCATTATAACTCCTGCAGTATAAATGGGCATATCAATTCTTTTGGAGGAAACTACAGTTACTATATCTGCTCTGACAAATAATATTAACAGCAGCAGAGCCAAGGGAGAGAGAGTAAAAATAAGAGCTCTGTACTGCTTAATTTTTTCTTTTAAAAGGTCAAAATATAGGCCGCTGTAATATCCTAAAGTAAAATAAAATATCCAGCCGATAAATGGCATCCAGTATCCCCTTGCCCACAAATATTCCCCCAATGCCCCAGAGAATGGCTCTGTAAAATTAAAGGCGGCTAAGTAAATCAAATTAACAATGAATGAAATGAAAATCACAGGCTTTGCAGGCAATGTTTTTAGGAAACGTGAAAACAAAATATGCAGAATATAAAATTGAAAAATTATCAAAATGAAATACCCGGTATATCCCCCTAAAAGGAGATTGAATAAAGTTTTCTGGAAGAATTCCCCTTTTGAACTGCTTTCTATCACTGCAAATACTGCTCCCATAAACACATAAGGAAAGAGTATGTATTTAACTCGTTTTCTAAGGAAACCTGGAGGAATCTTTCTTGGATAAGCACGGGAAATCAGTAATTCTGATATAAAAACAAAAGCAGATGTTCCAAAAAAGGCCATAAATCTAAGCATTATTAATAAATATTCTTGGAATTGGCTAACAGAGCCTTCGTAATTAATGAGGGTAGTATTGACTGCATGAGTAACAACTACAGCCATACAAGCTATTGCTCTAAGCCAATATGCTTCGTGAATTATTTTTTTATTAATTGAAGGCAACTCCTTTATTTAGTTATTACAATATAACATTTTAATCTAAACAAAACTTTATGAAGAAAGTTTGAAGGCAAACTTAACAAGCAATTTATTTGCGAAGTCTTCTCTTTACAAAGTTATAAAATATTGTAAAACCATTTAATATAGGGAATAATATTTGCAGCCTAAGTAAGGTCCCTGGCGTGGTGATTTTGAGATAAAATTTTATTTTTCTTCAAAATTTCTTCATATTTTTGGTGCATAATCTAAGGAATAAAGTAAAGGGGAGAGTTGCTATTTGGATAATAAAGAGGCGAAGATGATTGCATTTTTTAGTGCTGTTCTAATAATACTCACTGGCTGTACAACAGGCGAGGAAGAGCCCCCTGCAGTTGTGGACGAACCGGAGCGGGATCCTAGTGAAGAAGCTGAACAGCCGAATGAGGATAATGAACAACAGGTCAGGGAAGCTGTAGAGGAGATTGAACATATCCATGATATGGCTTTTGATAGAGAGGAAGAAGGCATCTTATATGTAGGAACACATCACGGCCTGATGCATGCAGACTTAAACAGCGGTGAGTTTTATTGGCAGGGGACGGAGGAAGACCGGCATGACTTTATGGGTTTCCTCATCACAGCTGAAAATATCTTCATGAGCAGTGGGCACCCGGGACATGGTTCTGAATTGGAAAACCCACTCGGAGTTATGAAAAGTGAAGACCAAGGCGGCACATGGGAAACAGGGGCCTTATATAGTGAGGTAGATTTTCACCTAATGGATGCAAATGAGGGAAACTCTGAATACCTTTACGGTTTTGATGCCTATGGTGGAAGAATGTTTAAGTCTCAAGATGGCGGCGAGGACTGGTCAGAAGTCAGTGCAGAAGGTATAAATGACCGGTTTCATGAACTTTATTCAATTATATCCGATCCTGAGGATTCTGAACGAGTACTAGCAGGTATGGCTAATGGAATTTACGAGTCTCTTGATGGCGGAGAAAATTTTAATTTATTTAACAATGAACTTACTATGACAAGTGTGAGCCAGGGGCCTGATGGAATCTTATTCGCTCACGGAATAGGCCGAATAGAGGGGTTAATGAAGAGCACTGATTTCGGTGAGACATGGGAAGTTGTTGGTGAACTGCCTGAGGAGGCTGCGCCTGTACTGGCTATTGCAGTTGACCATAACAATACGGATACTCTGGCGATAGGTACTGCTTCAGATTCTATATACTGGTCTGATGACCAGGGAGAGACATGGCAAATGATTGTGGAGAATGGAGAACCAGCTTAATACAACAAAGAGAGGATGATTATGATGAAGAAATCCAGTATTTTATCAGTTCTTGCGGCTTCAAGTATTTTCCTTACAGCTTGTAATAATGATGCAAACGACACAACAACAAATGACGGCGCCAACAATAACAACGAGATGAATAATGTGGAAATGAATAACGACGACGAGCACGCCGGGCACGGAGAAAATAACGATATGCATAATGATAATGAAAATGATAATAACGACCATGGCGGTCATGGTGACCATGGCGATAATAACAACGAGGTAAATGAGGAGCATGAAGGGCATGGAGCAGGTGGAAGAGAGGAAATAGAGGCTGAAGCATCAGAAGGCCCTCAATCGTTTAATGATAATGCTCTTGACGGACTTCAAATAGAAAATACGAAAAATGTTACTAGAATCAATAACGATGATCCAGTTACATTTTCAATTCTGGCTTCACAGACCATTTGGCCGGCAACTCACGAAGGAAACCAACCAGGAACTGTTATCCTTGGTCCCGCTGATTCATGGCAGCACTCCCTAGCAGCATTGACGCTTGTTCATCATCCGAACGATGGCCCGCTCCTCTATACAGATGGCTCCATCTCCGAAGATGTTCTTCAAGAGATAGAAAGGCTTCAGCCATTAGGAAATTCCGAGGGCACCCAAGTGATGGTTATGGATGACCTTCCGGAAAATGAACTGGACAAGCTGTCCGGTTTTGAAGTGGAACAAATTACAGCGGATGACCCTGCAGAATTTGCTGCAATGGTTGACCAGTATTACGCAGATATTACTGGGGACCTTCCGCAAAGTGTAATTATAGGATCTTCCGCAGACGATGCCCAGCTAATGACATCAGTGGCTGGAGATTGGATTTCCCACATGGATGAGCCATTGTTATATGTAACTGAAACTGATATTCCTGAGGCAACAATTGAAGCCTTGGGAAAGCGGAATGGAGGAGCTAACATCTATATAGTAGGCTCTGAAAACGAAGTTTCAGGAAACATTGAAGAGGAGCTGGCTGATTACGGACCAGTGACCCGTATAGGGGGCGATACACCAACAGAACTTTCTATTGCCTTTGCATATTATTTTGATGAAGAAACAGGCTTTGGATGGGGAATTGATGAGCCTGGACATGGCTTGACTTTCGCTTCAACGGCTAACCCTGAACTGGCACTTCCTGGTGCTCCGCTTGCACATTTAGGAAAACATTCTCCTATGATCTGGTTGGAAGAAGGAGAACTAAATCAGGCGGTATTTGATTATTTAGCACAATTAAAGCCAGCATATGAAGATAATCCAACTGAAGGACCATACAATCATGGTTATATCTTTGGAAGTACGGACTCAATCACCTTCCAGGTACAAGGGGTTATTGATGAAAAACTTGAAATTGTTTCTCTCTCAGGCGATGACCATGGTGGGCATTAAACGATAATTAAGTTAATTCAAACGTTAGCAACTGTATTGAGAACTCTAGAAAGAGATAGCCACTAGTAACCTTTAGTCATATAATTGTCCACTAAGCAGCAGCTACAGATGTTAATTCTTTTGTTTTGATTATAGGGGAAATAAATTCTGTTTTAAGTAAGCGCCACTATATTTGTTATAAATTATGTGCCTGCAATCATTTCGACACATGCGGAGTGCGTTAAAGGATTGTAAAAGAAGCAGCAGGTTTCAAAGGGTTCCTGCTGCTTTTATTTTATTTCAAAAGAGAAGACTATAAATTTTAATCTACTCTCTTCATTAACTTTTATGCGCTCAATAAAGTTAAATACTCTGATACTCTGCTATACCATACAATCCGATACGGTTATTTTGTAACTATGGATTATGTAGTATTTTTGAATTAATTAGACCTATATCCATAATTTGTTCAATAGTATGCAACAGGCTAGATTAATCTGTTTTACAACGTAGTAGACATATACTACGCAGCAAATAACATCATTTGTAAAAAAAGTTTTGAGTAAAGAATTTATTTATAATTGATCAATTTCTAGAATCAGGCCAGATTGTTGAACAAGTAAATTCTCCATATTTCAAAAATAAATCGGAAAATTCATGTAAATATGATAATAGAAAATGAGAGAATTTGTGAATTTTTTCACTTAAGCTAACGGGGAGCATACTTGAATAAAGCCGAGTTTAGTTTGTGAAACTAAACTGAGGTGATAATATGAAAAAAGTATTTACTACATTATTGATAGCATTATGTTTATTAGGCTATAATACGACAGCTTTTTCACAAACAATAAATGAAGCTGATACAGGTGCTCATATCACTTATGGTGAAGATATAGTAACAGTAAGTGATGACGGAGAGCTAATTGATTATAAACATTTGAAAACTTATCCTAAAGTTGAATTCAACAAAACTCTACTACGAAAAAGACGGTGAAAGAAAATTAATAAATGATAAGAATAAAGAGTTTTTACACGATATATATAATTCCCTTACAAAACCGAATGATTAAAATTTATCAACCTTATTTAAGGAACGGGTAAGCGTTAGTGGAATTAGCGAGTTGCATTGTTGCAGCTCTTTTTTATGTCCATTAACTGGAAAATAATGATAACTTAGAGGGAGTATAGTGGAAGAAGGTATATACGAGAAGGATGAATAAATGAATTTAAATAGTTAATCAGATTGGGGGAGGAAATAGTGAAAAGATTTTTATTTATTGTAATTGTATTTTTGGTTATAATTAGTATTATTGGTTGTTCAAATGAGGCAATTCAAAAGACCGATGAAAGCTGGGAAGAAAGTCCGACACTTGATATTGAAGTCATAATTACGGATGATGGGCAAACGGGTGATTTTATTTTCCGTATTGGAGATAATGGGAAACTTGGATTTGGAGAGTACGGTCCTTTTATAGCAGGTGAAACACAAAAATATATGTGGCATTTTTGGGGTGAACAAGAAATACTAACACAACCATTTAAGGTGATTGGAATTAATAAACAAACAGGTGAAGAAATAACTGTTCTTGAGTATCCTAAAGCCTCTTCTACTCTTCTTTCGCCTAACAACGGGGCAGACCATCACCTTCCTTCCACGATGTTGTTACCAAGTGCAGGGATATGGAAGTTAGAAGTATATTTTGGCGAGGAATTGTTTGGAAATGTTATTGTTGATGTAGAAGAGAAATAAAACCTTTCTTATTGAGCTAATGGAGAGCGTTAGTGGAATTAGCGAGTTGCATTGTTGCAGCTCTTTTCTTGTATCTGCGAACTGGAAAATGGTGTTAAACAACCATGAAAATTAACTCCTCACTTAGAAAAAAAGACAACACTAAAAAAGCCGCAGCTTATTGACTTTTAAAAGAGCGCCTGGTCCGGTCCTGTTGATAAAATTAAACACATTCAAGAAGCTTCTGATTCTGTAAGTGAGACAGTGTAACATAGGCTTTTTAGCCTGCGAGAGAACTGCAAACAATGGATTGTTGCCTCTCCTTATCAAAATAATCCTCACTAATGGGAATATGCGTTCTTATAAACTCTTTTCCATCCGTATAACAAAGCTTATGAAAAGTAGTATTGTTAATCTTAAATTTGATATAAACTTCGGTTCTTTACTATACAGGGGTGTTTTTGGCATAAATAACTGAATTTTCATCCAAATTACTTTAAAGGGAATGTGAGTTCGTGTTATGATAAACGTACAGAATTATGGAAAAAAATAGGGGGGTTATTTATTTGGGAGCACATTCACAGTTCAGGAAGCTTTTAAGCGATATTGAACCAAGCCAAAACACGAAAAGTGATGCAAGCACAGGTCATGAAAACCTCAGGAAGTTCCTTAAAGGTGATGAGATATTCAAAAATTACCGTGAAACAGATTTCTTATCTGGTTCATATAAAAGAAACACGGCTATAAGACCAAGAATAAAGGACGGAGTGGTTTCTCGCCCGGATGTAGACATAATTGTTGTGACAAATCATACAAAAAATGATGACCAAAAAGAGGTCATTGATTTACTGTATGATACATTAAAGCCTAAATATTCAACTATTCGGAAACAAGCCCGATCGGTGGGAATTGAAACAAATAAAGTAGATATGGACGTGGTGCCGATTATTGCGCCCAATGGAATGGATGGCACCTTATATATCCCGGATCGCAAGAAAGAGCAATGGGTTGAGACTAACCCTCCCAAGCATACGGAATGGACAACAAAAGTAAACACGGATAGTGGAGGGCGATTTAAACCACTGGTTAAGTTGATGAAGTGGTGGCGTAGGCAAAATCCTACTATTGCTAAGAAACCAAAAGGATTTGTAATTGAATGTATTGCGGCAGAATGTATGGACAATAACGAAAAGAAGTATGACGAGTTATTTGTGGGGACCTTAGAAAAAATCGTAGAAAAGTATGCTTTTTACATTGGATTACGGCTGGTGCCTCACATTGAAGATCCTGGTGTTCCGGGTAACTCGGTCACGAACGGTATTACTTTTGATGCGTTTGAAGGATTTTATTATAAAGCTAAATCCCATGCGGAAAAAGGAAGGCAAGCAATCAATGAAACAGATAAAGAAAAGGCGCTTAAATTATGGCGAGAGATTTTCGGTCCACGATTTCCTTCGGCCGAAGTTGCTAACTCTTCTTCCCTGTTAAAAAATGCTGCAGAACCTTCTTTATCTTTTCCCGACCGCCCTGTAAAACCAAATAAACCTGGAGGGTTTGCTTAATGAAATTTTGGTTCTTATCGGACACACGCCGTCTAACCAAAGAAAAGGATGAAATTGAAAAATTGCAATCAACGGCAACATGGTTGGAGGGAACAGAGTGGACTTTGGAAAATGGGTTAGCATTGATAGCCAAAATAAAAGCCCATGGGAACCTTTATGAAGTGAAGTTAACCTATCCGCCTTTTTTTCCATCCACACCGCCAATAGTAACTCCAATGGAGGATGGGGCGCATTGGTCGACTCACCAGTATGAAAATGGTTCATTATGTCTGGAATGGGGACCGGATAATTGGTATCCATCTGTTACTGGAGCGAATATGTTGGAAAGTGCCTACCGGTTAATTTATAAGGAAAATCCTTTAGGCGAGACCGTGGAAAAGAACCTTGTCATTTCCAGACACTTTTTAACGGAAGGCCAAAATTTAAGAAACAAAGCATTCAGGTTATATGTGGAACCTGAATTTTTGAACATCATATCAAATTTACAGGATCACTATATGGGAAACATAAAGTTTACTTTTGTTTTTGGGAATGAAGATACAGCCATTTTGCATGTGCTTGAATTAGAGCACAAGGAAGGGAAGGCTTGGAAAAACTCATCTTTACCTGAAGATTTCAAGTCTAATTATGAATTGACAGGTGTATTATTGAAGTCCAACTTATCATCAACTGAAATCAGGAACATGAAAACGGTTACTCAATGGAAACAGCATTATGATTTGGAGGTTGTTACCCCTTTGTCAGATACAATACTTATTATCGCAATGGATAATGAAAACAACCCCCATGTTCTAATGAATGGTACAAACAAGGAAAAATTGTTTTCTATTCCTCTGGTAACGGAAGAGCCCAAAGGGAGGCTGCCCAACCATTTAGTCGGCTTGAACGAAAAGAGGATCGGTATAGTCGGTTTAGGATCTTTAGGAAGTAAGATTGCACTATCATTAGCAAGGACAGGAGCCCGAAAATTCTACTTAGTGGATGACGATGTCTTTTTACCGGGAAACATGATTCGCCATACATTGGATTGGAAAAGTGTTGCCTCCCATAAAGTAGATGCAGTAAAAAATCAATTAATGAATATATCTACTGCTGTGAATGTAGCAGTTTCAAAAATTAATTTATCTGGTCAAGAAGCAACAACTTCATTGAACACGGTACTATCCAAGTTAGGAAATTGCGACTTGATCATAGATGCAACAGCCAACCCAAGAGCATTTAATTTCTTGTCAGCGGTTAGGACTACCTATGAAAAACCAATGGTTTGGGGAGAGGTTTTTGCTGGCGGGATCGGGGGATTAATTGCAAGAAGCCGACCAAAAGCTGATCCGGATGCACTAACGATGAGAAAAGGTTTTAACGGATATACCATGCAGCTACCCGAATTTGAATTTAAGATCCTTGATTTGTATGCCACAGAAGACCAGCAAGAAGAAGTAATGATAGCTTCAGACGCTGACGTTTCCATAATAGCTGGTCACCTTACTCGTTTTGCGTTGGATACCGTCTTACAACCTGACCAATCCATATATCCCTATTCAATGTACTTGATAGGTTTATCAAATTCTTGGATATTTGAGGCGCCGTTTGATACACACCCTATCCATATCAACCATCTAACAGATGAAACAGAAACAGTAGAAAATGAAGAAGAACGTAATGAAACTATTGATTTTATTGCATCTTTATTGGAGAAAAGTGATGATTAAGCTAATCCTTCCTAAGGCAATTGAACAGGAATTAAAGAAGGAGTTAATAGTAGCCGAAAGACAGGAAATTGGAGGTGTGCTTTTAGGGGAACATGTAAGCGAAGGGTTATTCCGGATTAGTGATTTCACCATTCAACGATCAGGCGGGACTGTAGTTTCTTTTATTCGACACATCCAACAGTCTTTAAAAAATCGTTTGACTGATTTTTTTAATAAAACAAAACATAACTACACCAAATTTAATTATTTAGGGGAATGGCACTCGCATCCCTCCTTCGAGTTAACACCGAGTATAAGGGATAGGGAAAGTATGTGGCAAATCGTGAACGATCCTACTGTGGGAGCCAACTTCGTTATGCTTTTATTGGTTAAATGCAATGAGGGGGTAGTTGAGGGAAGAGTGTCAATTTTTGTACCGGGAAATCCAATGATCCAAGGGGAATTAATAAGAGAGGAGGCAGAGTGAATGATGAAAAATGAAAATGGTAAGCAATCACCCTCGTTGTTAGAAAAAGAATCTACAGGAGGCGATATTGCTTCCTCCGGTTTCGATTTTCAAGCGTACCTTATACTGTGCAAACTTCCACATTGGTTATCTTTTGAGGGTTTTTCTTCAGTAATTTGGGAATCGGTAGGTGATATTGAAGCAAAATTTTTCGATCCTCAGATAGGAGAAGTGATTGAGGCAATTGAAGCTAAGGACCACCGGATAACACCAACAGAATTTTGGGAAGAAATCAATCGGTTTAAAAAAATGGACGAAGGTAGCCCGGGCACATACCGATGGTTCACGCTGTCCTGTACAGGGTTATCCGAAACCTTACATCCTTTGAAAAATGGATTGAGGAGGTTGCGCGATCCTTATCCGTTTTACAGTCACACATCAGGAGTTTTTGAAAACTCTTATGAAGAATATAAGGAAAAGGTAATCGGCTTAGGCAAAAGTGAAGAAATGGCTGAATTTCTTTTCCATAAGGTTTCTATTGAGGATAAATGGGGATCACTCAGTGAAAAGGCAAAGGGTATGTTTAATAACGAATTTAACCAACATCTCCCAGGATATGATTTAAGAGGAAGTGAACAAGAAAAAGTATTTGATGTGTTACATAGCATAGTTCGGTCGCAAAAAAATAAACCGGTGTTTCGTCAACAATTAAAGCAAGCTATGCACTCTGTTATTGGTGAAGATGCTATACCAACTGATCAAAAAATTTATATTCATACAGAAATTTATAAATTGCCTAAAGAACCTAGAAAAATAAATTTTTTATGGGAACCCTTTTTTGGTGAGAAGGATAGAAAATATCCAGAGTCTGCCGTTTGGACAGAAGAGCTGTACAATAATGTAGTTGAAACAAAAAAATGGATTGAAAAGAACAGGTCTTCGAAAAGGATTCATTTAAGTGGGAATCGCAGACTATCGTCAGCTATGGCAATAGGATCTGTATTTTCATCGGTATCAGGATTTTCTATTGAAGCAGAGCAAAGAGAAGGTGGTATTTGGGCAACGGATGCACACCCAAATAACCAAACCCCAGAATGTGAATTTGTAGTTGATTTTGAAGAAGGGGTGGATAATCAGCTGATTGTTACAATAGGGATTACAAGAGACAGCATAGCCAATGAAGTTGCAGTATATTTAAAAGGTCAAAGACATAGCATTTCTTCAAAACTCCATTTGCATACAGAATCACCAATAATTACTGCAGAGCAGGCTAATCTGGTAGTGAAAAAATTAAAAAAGGAAATTAAAGCAGCAGCTACCAAAGTGGATGCAGAGAAAGTCCATTTATTTTATGCCGGTCCATCTCATTTAGTGCTTTTTTTGGGTCACCGGTGGAACGGGATGCCGTCAGTCCAGTGTTATGAATGGGTAAATACAGGACAGTATGTGCCTACTTGCACATTTTAATACTATAACCCTAACTCTCATTAAGCCGATTTGATTTGTTATACAAACATCGTCTAAAACGGGAGAATACATAATTTGGTTTCAATTACTGCTAATAGTTAAAATTGAAATGATTATTTCATTCAAAAAGGATTTCCTTTATATAGCCTGCCAGCGTATATATTTTGAATCCCTTTTTGAATACCCCTTGAATACCCTTTGTGCAAAATGTCAAAAAATACCAGTTAATACCAAAGGGGAGAAACGTTGATTTAAAGCCGTTTATGAACTCCTATTTAATAAGGAAGAAACCCGTCTTTGAAAGAGCGTAAGAAATACGGTCTTAAAGCAGCACGTCGTGCACCTCAGTTCTCTAAACGTTAATAGGATTGTTGATATACCAACGTTTACAAAAATTTTTTGGTTCAAGTTGGTTCAAATCAGTAATTAATATTACAAAGCACTTAACAGATTTAAAGCATCGGCATCTTGCTGGTGCTTTTTTTCTGGCATTAGCTCTAGATAATAATTCTGTGTGGTCTGGATATTGATATGACCGAGACGTTTTGATACATATGCAATATCAATATCTTGAGCAAATAAAAATGATGCATGTGTATCTCTTAGCCCGTGAAAGGTTGTTCTTTGAATGTTTAATTCCGTTAATAGCTCAGTTAATAATTCGGATTGCTTAAACCCACCAAAACTAAAGATATAGCCATTCTCTTTAACAGGAATTTGACGAATAAGCTCATACACCTCTTTGTTTATAGAAACATCACGTTTTGCATTCTGTGTCTTTAATGAAGTGTCTTCAGAAGTAGGACTGATGGAATGTCTAACTTTTATTCCGTATTCATAAAGACTCTCTGGGCGTATTGCTAGTAGTTCTCCGCGTCGCATACCTGTTTCTAACGCAACTAATACAAGTACGTTAAATTCGTCTTCTGGATGCTTTAAAACGTAATTACGAAGCTTTTTAAAATCTCTAATAGATAAAGCTTTGTTTCGTTTCGGTGGGTTCTCTCCACGTGTTTTCACTAAACGAGCAAAATCATTTGCGATATAACCACGAGCATATGCATCACGTAAGGATGTTTTTATTTTAAGAAGAACCTCATGTGTTGTTTTTCGAGAATGTGTCTTGGCATACTCATCAATTTTCTTTTGAACGACAATATCATTTAAATCTTTCATTTGGATATCCTGAAATAAGTTTCTAATAATGCCTAAAGTACGAACATAATTTTGAAATGTCGTTTCTTTAACATCATTGACTTTTACAAGATAAATCCAATTCTCGAAGAAATCTGCAAAAGTTGTTGTTCTATGGGCAAGTTCTTTTCCTTCACCTTTCGCTAATTCCATTTCTAAAGCCCAGAGATTTGCCTCTTTCTTTGTTGGAAAGGTTTGAGCAATCTTTTTATGTTGACCATGTTTGTATAAAGAAACCTGTGCTCGATATGACTTTCCTCTTTTTACTATACTAGCCATACTATCATCCCTCTCGTAAAAATAGCTGATAGATGCTAGTTGAATACAATTATATTGTATTTCTAAACTAGCATCTTATCAACTGTTGGCATTTTTAAACGGAGTGTTTTTCGATAAAGTGTACTAAAGATTTCATTGTGTATCGTTCATGCTTGCCAATCATGAAGCGCTCTAGCTCATCGCGTGGTCGGATGTATTTATCAAAGGATTTTGGGTCTATCCCTAAGAAATCTGATGCTTGTTCTCTAGTTAAAAGATACGGATAGTCTTTGGTAGCCATGTTAGTGCTCATGTGACATTTTCTCCTTTTCGTTATTTTTATTCATATTCGTCTAACCCTTTCATTGCACTTTCAGCACTATCTTTAATACTTGCTAATAGAGCCTCAGGCGTATAGTTGTGTTTTTGATAATCCGAATCACTGGTCTTTTTGTTGATTGTGCTTTCACCCTGTAGAACTGAGTCAACAATTTCAATCACATTCTTTATGTTTTCTCTTACTTTTGGCTTATTCATGTAAATATCATCCTTCCCAAGGCTTACCTTCTAACAGATAAAGTGCCTTGTATTTATTCACCCATGATAGATGGTCATCATTGGGCTCAAATTCTTCATAGAACTTTTTATAGAAATAATTCATTAACTCCAATGCTGTGCCGTTGCCCCATATCTGCTCAACCTTCCACAATGTCGGAAGAAGACCAGATCCCTTAATTAAATGGTCTATCGACTGTTCCAATAAGTTGTTTCGTGGTGAAGGTGACTCAAAGTGAAAATCTTTCTGGTCCAACAAATCGAGCATTAATTTTGTAAGTTTATGTGGACGATTCGAGCTCGTGTAAAAGAACATGTATCGATCAATGATAGAGCTCACTATTAAGTTTTTGAGTTGTTCATCCGTATTACATTGCTTTATTGCTTCTGTTAGCTGATGCGCATAATCACCGGAATACTCTGCTTCAACGCGTGTCCAGTCATCTACTTCTTTGGCTACATGGCGCATGTGTTTCATGACAGTTGTTCCTCTTTTTTATCATAAATGCGTAAATGCACTTTTGTATTTCTGCTCTTTGCCCCGATATACAATGTTTGAGCCTGAAAGTTTTTGGACACGTCGGACACTTTCGAGTTGTTTCTTTTGTATGGTTTTTCTTTATTGTCATCAATAACCTTTTGCAGATAGGTTTTATTAGTACTTGCCATAGCGCAATTCAGTCCTTTTCTCTTCAATTGAACGTTTTAACTTAGCGATATCAATGCCTTCATTAAAAAAGTCGCAGCACATATCAATTCGTGAAAGTCTAAAAGAATACTCATCAGTATCAATCAACTTAAAAAAGGTGTGTAAATGAATTGGTTCGTTAAATTCTTCTTCATATCGCTTCCGATATTCATGCCATGCGTAAGCGCTAAATTTGACTATGACACCCATTTTCGTGAATGCTTCATGATAGGCAATGCAAAAGTAAAATGGTGCATTGATGAATGAATAGCCTACGGTATAACCTTCAGGTAGCTTAACGTCTGCTTCATCAAAGTCGTCGAATAGCTTATACATTTTTGATTTAACCAAGAATGTGCCTATTAAGCATTTTGCTACCCAGTCACGCCATTCGTCAAAGTCAAATACGCCTGTTGCTTGTAAAACTAGTGTGAATTGATCTATATCTGGTTTAATCATGTGCTGTTCACTCCATTTCGTTCGGAAAACTTTAGGGAAAGTTTTTCAAGTGTAAAAGCCTGCTATGACGGTGTTAATTGTTAATTTTGCTTCCTATCGGAGCTGTGGTGATTACCTGCACCACAGCTCTCCTAAAGGTGTAAAGCACGGAGCGGAACCTTCCCCGCCTAGACGGCGGGTCCCTTTCCGCTCTCTGTGCCGTCTCTCCTTAAGGAAAAGCTAGGTGCTTTCATTCAAGAAGCTACAGTAAGGAACCGTCAACAAGCGTGGATTGTCTGCACTTGCAAGCCCTGGATAACTGTAAATTCCTTGACCCGCAGTAAACTCAACTGGTGGTATATCCACACCAGATGAAAATAAAGTTCTATAGGTTTGCTCATCGCTATCACCTAAAGCAATCTTTAAGACGAGCTGTTCTCTAATCGCTGTTGGCATAGTTTGAGCATTCATTTGTTGTGTCGCTACCCATAAAATACAGCCTAGTTGACGACCCATGAATGCAATATCAGACAGTATGCTGTCGACTTCATCACGTTCCTTTTTCGCCAAAGTCTTCCACGACTCTCTTAATGCCCCAAACTCATCTATAAGCAGGATTAAAGCGGGAAAACCTGCATCCTTATACGTATTGTTACGATTTGATCTGAAATAGACTTGTAATTCATCTTGACGTTCTTTCATACGCTCATGAAATTGTTTAATTAGTTCAATCGCACTTTTCTTGTCGGCAGTTCGTTCATCACCAACGGAGTGTTTTGCCATTTGGTATACGTCTGTTCGCTTCGGATCAATAATGAATAACTCGTGGTTGGCCTTTTTCGATAATATTTGTTCAACTAGCATTTGAATAAAAAACGACTTTCCACTACCTGTTTGGCCGACTAATCCCATATGATGAAACGGTACAGTTGCACGCTCATCTAAACGTAAGGCATAATCGTCTGCTGTCTTATTTGTCCATTCAATCAAATCATTTGCTGATTTAATCTCCAGTTGTTTTTGTGAGTCTACAGCATAAAACTCATAGATGTAGCAATTACGGTCTCTAGACAAATATTGACGTTCACATACATATCCATTTAACGCTGAATCAATTCTCATGTCTTCTAATTTCTTGTCGAATTTAATGGAGTTTTGGATTAACACTTTTCCTGATTTTCTGGATCGGTTATCATCAAATACAATTTCGATGTTCGGTAATCTAACTAAACGATTATCAAACTCACGTTCATCTTCAAATCTTGCATCTTTGATATGCCTTCTCAATCGTTTTATCATCGAATAGTAATGAACGGAAAAAAGTGGTCCAAACCATAATTTATTGCGAAATGACCAACCAATAAATAAGCCAATTACCATCAACCCAACAGGAACCAAGAAGATATGTGGCTGAACAAGTGGAAGCTGTAATATCGTTATTTGTTCTACAATCAATGGATACAGTTTGTAAAAGAAAAACCATAAAACGAGAAACAAGCCAATGATTAGAAATGAAATAAACCCACGTTGCATTCGGTATGTTTTCTTCATGTAATCCACATCCTAATATTGTGATTCCGGACGGTCACATGCATTGAAATGGTAATGATAGAAAGGGAACTAATTGTCCCCTGTCCTTTATTTAGGTTGAGTAATTTCCACATCATCTGCTTTAACAGAAAGTTCACTCATGAACGTTCCATACACAGCAGCTGTCGGATTTACAAACGTGATTTTACTGAATTTCTTATACTCTTTTGGCGGCTTGGCGACCTTAACCACAACCTGCTCTCCTGCATTAAGGTCAGGTGCTACATCTTCTCCCGTGTATTCTGTTCGATCGGTTGCAATTACTGTTTTGTACTTAGTGCCTACGATTTTGGGATTCTTTCCGTCCGCATCGTATTCTTTCCAGTCCTCGTGTGACATCACTCGTACATCCTTGTCCTTGAAGAACCCTACTGCGTCAAAAAGGTTAAATTGGCGTAATTTCTTCATGTGAAGAATTCATCCTTTCTCTATGGATATTTTGATTGTGGCCTCAATCTATATACATCCTATCACGTTGATTTTATCTAATCTATGGCAGATAAAGCGCGTATCTCTATGGATATTTCTTTTATGATTGTGTTATAATTTAATAAAACATGAAGGGGTTCGTTGCACATGCATAAGTATTATGGCAAGGAAGAAATATTAACGTTAATTGACAAACGATTTGGTTATGAATTTGAGGGGAAAGAAAAGGATGATCATCTGATTAGCTCGAAAGCATGGAATAAATATTATAGAGATTTTTTTGAAGCGAAAGAGGATAAATTATATGAGACATTAAAACATGATGAATGGGACAAAATAGATAGTCTGATTGATGACGAAAAAAATAGAAGAACTAAAAGTAATAATAGATATAAAAAATACAGAGAAGACCTTGTAGAAGAAATTATTGCATTTCATGAAAAGCAACTAATAGATCAACGGAATGGTAATCGAAAAACGACTATAGACCATCACGCCATAAAAATGTTTGAACGTTTTGCAGAGGTGTTAGGAACAAAAGTTGATGAAAGTATTTATGAAAAAAGAATACCAAAAACAAAATACAACAAAATGATGAACGAAAGAATTCCTTCACCTACGAAAGAAGAAATAATGGAAAAGAAAGAGCAATTAGTAAATATTATATTTGAACAATTAATAGATGAGGATAAGTTCAATGATGATATACAAGAGCACTTCATTAGTAATAATTTAATTCATGGTTTGACAACCCCTCTTAAAGCCATTGAAGGCGAAGGTGAGTGGTTAGGGTTTCAAATTGATGCTAAAAATTATTTGAAAGAAAATGTAAAGCAAGAAATCATTAATGATATTAAAGAGCCATCTAAATAAAATAGATGTAAGTCACTGACTAGCTATGTATTTTTCCTTTTCAGCTCTCCCAATTGTAATCTCCTAATGCGTCCGTAGAGAATGGACGCATTATCGATTAGGTAAAGGGTCTTCGTTCTTCGGATGTTATGAGACAGCCAAGTAGGATAAGGGTGCGTAAGAAGGCAATTAACGCTTTTAACGCACCCTAATTCATTGGGCTTCCCCAGAATATCCACGAATCACTTGATAGCTTTGCTACTTACGCCACTTGACATTAATCGATGCGAAGATTCTCTCTGTGGTGACCAAAAAGGTCAAAAAATAATAGAGAGGTTGATCTAGATGGAAACCATTTTAGAAGTAGTTCGCATTGAACAAATTATCAGAGAGGCTGAAGAATGTGTTGATTATATCATTCGTAGTCCAGAAGACGGAGCAAAGATAGCGTCTCGCTTTATTGGTCGTGATGATCGTGAAGTGTTCTTTGTTATATGTTTAAATACGAAAAATAATGTCGTCGCAGTTCATCGTTGTCATGTTGGTTCGTTAAATTCCTCGATTGTTCATCCACGGGAGGTGTTTAAATCAGCAATACTTAATAATGCAGCAAGTGTCATTGTTGCACATCAGCATCCAAGTGGTGACGTTAAAACCATCGATGGAAGATATTAATGTGACAAAGAGATTAGTCGAAGCTGGAAAGTTACTAGGCATCGAAGTGCTTGATCACTTAGTGGTAAATAGTGATAACAGTTTTACTAGCTTGAAAGAAAGAGGCTATATTTAAAAAAGGGAGAAACAATTCCCTTTTTTTCTTCAAGATATATGAACAAATATTTTATATGATAGTATATAAATAGAGATTAATAAAGATCTATTACATAGATTAAATTATTAGAAGGACGGATTTTGACATGAAAACTAAAATTAATGAAGCAATTAAACAGGTTTTACAGCAATTTGGTGAAAAATATTTTATAGGAGAATTATTAAACAAAAATAAGGTCATTCGAGATTTAGATACATATGATAAAGATTTGCTTGAAGCATTTATTTCGAATGAAACATTAAAGAGCAACTTTACAATTGATATTGCAGGGAATATCGTCATGCAATCAAATAAACTCATTCAGCTATTTGAAGCAGACGAATACTGGAAAGACTCGTATACAAAATACTCGA
The DNA here is from genome assembly GCF_002335745.1 of Evansella halocellulosilytica. GTDB lineage: Bacteria > Bacillota > Bacilli > Bacillales > Salisediminibacteriaceae > Bacillus_CA > Bacillus_CA halocellulosilytica. The sequence goes on from NZ_NIST01000001.1 coordinate 878,966, forward strand.
AGAAAATTGGTTTAACAGCGGGAGGAAAATTTATCGATGAATCTACAGACGTTGTATTAGATTTCCCTTATAAAGATAGTGTATTAAAAGCAAGCATGAGTGAAGAAGATACAGATAAAGATGATTTACGTCCAAATGAACCGTTTTTGAACGAACTCATTGCAAAAGAAGAGATTGACGTTCTATTAGATAAGAAGATTTTAGTGAATGCTAAAAAATACGATGAACGTGGTGAACATGAAGTATATAGCTTTAGTGAAGATGACAACTTGATTATGAAAGGGAATAACTTACTTGCGTTACATACGTTGAAGGAAAAATATGCGGAGAAAGTGAAAATGATTTATATTGACCCACCATATAACACCAAAAGTTCCGCAACAACCTTTCATTATAATAATAACTTTAATCATTCTACTTGGTTAACGTTTATTAAAAATAGAGTTGAACTGTCAAAGGAGCTTTTACGCGACGATGGCGTGTTTGTTATAGCTATAGACGATAATGAACTTTTCTATCTAGGTGTTTTATTAGATGAAATATTTGGTGAATCAAACAGGTTAGGTGTTGTGTCTGTTGTACATAATCCAGGAGGAAGACAAGATGAGGAACATTTCCCAACTGCACATGAAAATATGATTATATACGCAAAGGACCGTTTAAAAGTTAAATTAAACTATTTACCATTATCAAAGGAAAAGATAAAACAGTTTAACAAAAAAGATGAATATGGCTTGTATAAAACCCGGAATTTTAGAAGAAGTGGAAATAACTCTTTAAAAACGGAACGTCCGAAATTATTTTACCCAATCTATTTCAATACTGAAACTAATGATTTAACTTTAACAAAGGAATCGTCAACAATTGAAATATTACCGATCGATCCAAATGGGATAGAGCGGTGTTGGAGATGGGGAAAAGAGACATTTTTACAGAAGAAAGATAAGTACATTGAGGTAATTGAACGGAATAATAAATATGATTTGTATGTAAAAGAAAGGGAATCAGATTATCAGGGTGAAAAACCAAAGACTATATGGAACAAAAGTGAATACACTGGGCAAACTGCAACACACGGACTTAAGTCATTGTTTAAAGATAAGGTGTTTAGTTATCCTAAGTCAGAATTTCTAATTAAAGATATAATATACGTTTGTACGGATTCAGGGGATTTAGTTTTGGACTTTTTCATTGGTTCAGGAACAACACCAGCAGTAGCAAAAAAAATGAAACGTCAATTTATTGGGATAGAACAAATGGATTATATTAATGAAGTAACTGTACCACGTCTTCAAAAGGTAATCGAAGGTGAGCAAAGTGGCATTTCCGAAGATGTGAATTGGCAAGGTGGTCGAAGTTTTGTTTACGTTGAATTAATGGAGAAAAATCGTGGGTTTTTAAAATCCATTCGAGATGCTAGAACACAAACAGAACTACATGAAGTGTTTGATTTTATGTTAAAAGAAGCGGAAATTGATTTCCGTGTTGACTTAGAAGCCGTTAAGGAAACGTTACATGTACTTTCATTTGACGACCAAAAGAAAACTCTCATTAAAATCATTGATAAAAATCAACTCTACTACAACTACTCTGAAATTGACGATGAGAACGTTCGTGATTTAATTTCTAATAGCGACTATGTATTTAATAAAGACTTTTATCATGAAGGTGGTGAATAGTTGTGGCAAAGAAAAAGAAACAACTACCATTACCTTTATACGACGAAGTAAGAGGACTAAATGAAAGCTTATTTAACGAAGAAGGTGCTTGGGAAACACCTGAATACATTAAACAGAACATGGTACATACGTTCAGGGATTATCAAGATGCGGCTTTACGCTTTTTTCATTATTCACAAGCAGCGAATGAGTTTCGTTTTAGGAATGTGAATCATGTACTATTCAACATGGCAACAGGAAGTGGAAAAACAGATTTAATGGCAGGGCTTATTTTATACCTCTATCAAGAGCAGGGTTATCAAAACTTTTTATTCCTAGTAAATACAAATGGTGTATTAAATAAAACGATTGATAACCTGACTAATATGGCATCGGACAAGTATTTATATAAACCGCAAATTGAAATAGATGGGGAACGAATAGAAATTAAGCAAGTTCAATCTTTCCCAAAAAATCAAAGTAAGAATACGATCTATTTAAAATTAGCAACTGTTCAACGTGTTGCTGCTGATATTTACACCCAAAAAGAAAATGCGATGGGTAAAGAGGATTTTGCAAGGAATAAAGTCGTTATATTAGGAGATGAAGCACACCATTACTCCGCTTCTACCAAGTCAGAACAAGAAGCGGAACAATCATGGGAAAAAGCAATCTCGACGATTTTAAACGCAAATGAAGACAATCGTTTACTTGAGTTTACCGCTACAATTGACTTGGAAAATAAAAATGTCTATGAAAAATACAAGGATAAAGTGTTGTATCGCTATGCACTCGACCGTTTCATCCAAGATAAATATTCCAAGAATGTAAAGCGAATTCAGTCGAGTAATACAGACGTGGACAACATGATGAATGTAGTCTTATTAAGTGAATATAGAAGAAGATATGCACTGGAAGAGCATGGTGCATATATAAAACCTGTTATTATGTTTAAATCACAGCGAATTGATACTTCTAATGAAGCCCACGAACAATTTAACGAGTTAATTGATACATTGACCGTTGAATCTTTAAAAGTGTTTCTTAATAGACAAGCACAAATAACTTCTGAAGATGATAGTGAAACATTGGCATTGGCACATAACTATTATCGTAAACATGAGGACGATTTAAGTGAAATAGTCAGGGATATAAAACGGGAACTTGCTCCAACTCGAATTATTAATGCCAATGACACGAGTCAATCCGGTATCTTAGAAAAAGGTCACTATGAAGCTTTAAACAGCTTAGAAAGTCCAATAAATTTATATCGTGTCATTTTTGCGGTTGCTAGACTTACAGAGGGATGGGATGTATTAAACCTCTTTGACATTGTTCGTTTAAGTGATGATCCAAAAGTAAAAGGAACGAAAGCAACGACTATGTCAGAAGCACAATTAATTGGACGTGGTGCAAGGTATTACCCATTTTTACTAGATGGACAACGTTCATATACACGCAGGTTTAATGACGATAGTAAAGACAGCTTGATTTTAGAAACGATTCACTATCATACAATTAATGAACCTCAATACTTGAAGAACTTAGTGAGCGCATTAGACGAAATGAATTTACCGACTGGGGAAGATAAAAAGAATCCGTTAATTGATGTTAAGGTCAAGCCTACTTTCAAACGGACAGATGTATGGAAATACGGCAAAATTTATTACAATGAAACCATTGAAGTAACGGATAACTACTACGATTCATTAGAGAAATATGGTATTGATACAAAAAACGATGTTGTGATTCCATATATATCTGCATTAAAAGAAGTGAGTTATAAAGATACTAAAGTTCAAGAAGACTATACAAACGCTTATAACGTTGCGATTACATTTGATAAGCGTTATCTCATTAAAATTATGAATCGTTTGTCGTTCTATCATTTCTCTAACTTGAAAAAGTATATTCCGCTACTAAGTTCGAGAGAAGATTTTTTAGAAGAGAAATGGTTAAATATTTATAATCGAACAATCTATGTTACGATTCCACGAACAATGGATAGTAGTGTACTAACGGCTACTGAAAAGTTAAACATTCTAGAGCGTTACTTTTCTTATGTCGCAAAACAAATAAAATCAGGTTACAGCAAACAACGTGGAACTGGTAAATTTATCGGTTATCCAATCAAGGAGTATATTGCAAACTATCGTAAACGTGTACCAAATTATGACACGGGTAAAACGTTTATGCAGGATAGTCCGCAGACAGTGGATCGTTATGAAATAAAAGAAGATTACTTTGTTTATGATTCCGCGATTATTAACCTAACCGAAAAGCAATTAATCGATCGAATTGCAGAAAGAGTTGCAGAGTTAAAGGAAGAATATTCTGATGTGTATTTAATACGTATGGATGAAAATATGCATCGTGAGTCAGCAAAAAATAATAAATTAAAATTGCATCAGTTTGGTAGTGGACATGGTGAAGTGAATTTGGCAGGATTCCAACCCGACTTTATTCTTTATCTACAAAACAGTGATTATTTCATTCAGATATTCATCGAGCCAAAAGGACGAAATATGGAAGAAGAACAGTGGAAAGAAGATTTACTAACTTACATTAATGAACACGAAGCTGAGATAGTTTTTGAAGATGAAATAGAAGATGTAAAAATAAAAGGGGTTAAATTCTATACGATGAATGACGGTAGAGGGACGATTAAACAAATTGGTGAAATCGCTCTTGGAAGACCGTTTGACAGTTTAAGTTTAAAAAACTAGGAAGTGATATTTATATGGCAAACCTTCTATATCATTATTGTAGTATAGAAACACTTGAATTAATTATGAAGAACAAAACTTTTAGATTTTCTAGTTTAGGGGTAGTTGACGATATGGAAGAGTCAATGACTTCTGATTATGAAGATATAGGCAAAATATGTTTTGTTTCTTGTTGGACTGATTTAGAGCAAGAATCTGTAGAAATGTGGAGAACTTATACTGGTGGAGTAAATGGTGTTAGAATTGGTCTCCCAAGAAATTTTTTTAGCGCTGGATTAAATGAAAATGAAATATTTAATATAAGTGCAGAGGTTGGTAATAAAAATGATGTTTATATATCGCCGCCATTATTGCCACCAAATCGTCCAGAGCTTATACCAGTTACCTATACAGAAGATGATTATTTGATTAATTTATCAGTAGTGAAAATGGGCAATGACGTTTGCAAAAAATGTGGTAACGAAACATCTAATTTTAATATCGATACTAAATACTTAGGACGTTTTAAGAGGAATTATTGGTCTGGACAATCTGAATGGAGATATAGATTAATAGCGGTACCGCAGCAATATTATCGAAATAACCAAAGCGGAAAGTATTTAAAAGGAAAGCCAGAAGAAATGGTAGAACTCATGAGATCAGACCTAATTAATATGTCTTTTAATAATGATTATATAGATTTTCCTTTTAACGAAAATGTTTTTGAGGAAATGGAGATATTATTAAGCCCTTTAAATTCAAAAGAAGATAATGATGACGTTAAATATATTTTAGAGAAGTATACAAGCCTAACTGATTTTGAACTTAAATCATCCGAATTGAAAATTCGAAAATAAAAAATTGTATTCAACTAACATCTGCGATTGGTTCAAATTGGTTCAAGTAATGTCATTTTTAATCCTTTTTCATACATTTTTATCCATATAACAATTCCCAAAACGTTGATATTAATGGGTTACGATGTATTCAATACACTTAGAGTTTATCTGTATATTTCTCAAAACGTTAATATCCCTTATATACCAAGGGTTCAGCCCTCTTTGCTCTTTTGGAGCAGGGAGGGTTTTTCGCGAGTGGCAGCACATGTGCTAAAGGGTGAAAGTCCCGAATGCATCGACTAGCCGGCAAGCATTAGCTGACAGGTAGTGCGTTGACTGTGAAGTAGCGTGCGGAGGATCTGAAGGCAAACCTCTGAACAGAGCTGATATCCCATGTTGGCACGAGAGTTGGATGACTGTGCAAGACAACAGAAAGTCCGAATAGTTAGAAACTCAAAGTGTTATGAGGGCTGGGTTAGAGGGAAAGTACATGATGTGACCCATTGAGATCTCCCTGCTTCCTAAAGTAGGTACTGATGTCACAAGGCTAAGCCAAGGACACAGGATGAGCTTTAAAGGGAGAAGTCAGAGATCGCCATAGTAGTGAAGAAGCACATGCCAATGACCTACTGGCGACAGTAGCGAGGACAGCACATGAGTGAAACTGTACATAGATACAGTTGCGAACCTATACTCAAAAGGTAGGGATTCGTGCGAAGGGCGTGACCCATAGAAGAACAATGTGAGTAGGCTTACTTATGACTGCGGAAGTAGACAGAAGCTGGACAAGAGCCAAGGGGGCTGATGCCAGGGTGGAACAGAAGGGTACACCGTCTACCGCCAAATGAGATGCACAAGTTATTGCCGTGAGCTATCAACCTTGTAGAATCACATTTATATGGGGAAGCAGAAACAAAGGAAGAAGCGAAAGCAATGGCGTAAGGGGAATAACAGATGAAAAGACGTGTATGGTACAGTTTGTATGACAAAGTGTACAAGAAAGCGAATCTAGTAAGTGCCTTCTATCAAGTGAAGAAGAATAAAGGTGCACCAGGGGTTGATAAGGTAACAATTGAAGGCTATGAAGCAAAGCTGGAGGACAATCTAGAAGTGCTCCAACAGAAGCTAAAAGATAAACAATATCGACCCAAACCTGTTCGACGAAAGATGATCGACAAAGATAATGGCAAGAAACAACGTCCACTAGGGATACCAACGGTGGAAGATCGCATCGTACAAGCTTCTCTTCGAAATGTATTGGAACCGATCTTCGAAGAAGAATTCCTTCCGTGTAGCTATGGTTTTCGGCCCGGAATAAGTGCTCATATGGCTTTAGACAAAGTCACTGAACACTTGAATGCAGGATACCATTATGTCATCGATGCCGACTTACAATCCTACTTTGACACGATCCCACATGATAAACTGGAACATCAAATAAGGAAACGAGTGACAGATGGGTCTATAATCAAACTCATTCACCGTTTTCTCAGAGCAGGTGTCATGGTAGGAGATCGATACGAAGATACCCCTGAGGGAGCTCCGCAGGGTGGCGTGCTAAGTCCATTACTTTCGAACATCTACTTACATCAGCTTGATCAACTGATGACTGAGCGAGGTCACCGAATCGTCCGTTTTGCGGATGATTTTATCATTCTTTGTAAAAGTTCAAAAGGCGCAGAAAGAGTTATGCGAAGTGTCTCAAGATTTCTTGAGGAAGAGCTAAGTCTAACTGTGAATCAAGAAAAGACTAAAGTTGTCAACGCCAACAAAGAGCCATTTACATTCTTAGGCTATGAATTCATCGGAGATATTCGAAGAATAGACCCTAAGAAAGAGGCGACATTCAAGGAACGAGTGAAAGAAATGACTCGTCGAAACCAAACAGTTGATATTCAACTACTTATCCAAGACAAATTAAATCCATACATTCGAGGTTGGGCAAATTATTTTCGTTATGGAAATGTGAAGAACAAATTCAAAGTATGGGATAGCTGGATAAGAAGACGGTTACGAATGGTACAACTAAGAAGCTGGAGACATATAAAGAACCTTTTATAGGTTCAATGGCTTAATTTTATTATATTTTAATGAGTATTCAGAAATATTCGTTAATTATCGACATATAAATAAAGGATATTATGACCTACGCATGATGAAAAGACGGATATCCTCGAAAGAACAAGAAAACTTCGTGTAGCTAAATAAATGCTTGTTCACTATACTTTTATCTGAAAAATAAATTAGGGAGTAGGAGGCGGTTGGATGAAAAAGAGAACGAAGTTGTTTGTGAATTCAGTTTTAGCTGGAGCACTCGTCTTTACAGCGATTCCCACAATTGGACAAGCCCATGATGCATTTGAAGGTACGAATAAAGGGGAACATCCTCCTTTTGACCATGATGCATTAGAAATGCTTGCTGATCCTGAAGAAGATGGAAATAAAAATGTGAAAAATTTGAGTGAGGTAGCTGCTGTTCAGATTGAAGAAATTGACGGTGTGCAAAACAATACAGCAGATGTTTATTCACATAAAGGATTTGCATATTTAGGAACACATACAGCAAACGGGGCAAATGGTGGTGTCCGCGTTTTTGATTTACAAGATCCAGAAAATCCGGTTGAAGTCGCTCGATTTGCTCATGATATACCTCATACTTGGCAAGAAAAGGTTATCGTAAAGAGAGTAAATACTCAGGAATTTAGTGGGGATTTAGCTGTCGTAAGTTTACAGCAAACTTCACGAAATCATCCAGATCGTCCAGATAGTATTGGTGGGGCTGTATTATATGATGTATCAAACCCATATGAACCAGAACGTCTCGGTTTTTATGAATTAGATCGTGCGATTACAGGAACGCATGAGCTATATTTAACAACTCAAGGGAATCGAGCACTTATGCTTCTTTCAAATCCATATGCAGACTATTATACGAATGGGGAAGAACGAGACTTTCAAATAATAGATGTAAGTGATCCAGCGAATCCGGAAAAGTTGTGGGAGTTCGATCCACGTGACCTTCCAGATGTAGCCGATGATTTCAACGGTTATCATTGGGATTCTCCAGACGGACATACAAGACCAGTGTTTAACCATAGTGTCATTACTGATAACAACGGTCATTATGCGTATGTATCGATGTGGGATCTCGGTACAGTCATATTTGATATTAGAGATCCAGAAAACCCAGAGTACCTCGGTCGAACGGAATTTGCGGATTACCAAAAAGGAGCAGCACACTCTGCAGCTTTAGCAAGAGGAGGTAACATATTAATTGAGACACGAGAAGTGGCAAACCCGCATGGCGAAGGCTATGAAGATGCCTATGGTTATACACGAATATTTGATATTAAAGATAAGACAAACCCAGTTTTATTAAGTGAATTTACGACTGATTTAACATATGATTTTATTGGAAGTACATTTGCTAACACGGTCCATGACCCGAAAGTTCATGGTAATACATTGTACTTGTCTTATTATTCTGGGGGAGTGCTATCAGTTGATATTACTGACCCAAGCAACCCAGAGGAAATAGGCAGATACACACCTGATCAAACTAACGTATGGGGAGTATTTGTTGACCGTAACTACGTGCTCGCATCTGATATGGGACAAGGCCTGAAAGTATTATTAAAAAACAACAATGGCAACCAGTCTAACGGTAATGGTGTCAAACGGTTGAATAACTAACAATGAATGGCGTCCTGTGAAAACAGGACGTTTTTTTGGACTATCAAGACTTATAAAATTTATGGATGATAATATAACCGCAACAAAAGGTTTCTCTAAATGCTCGATTATTCACAAAAATAAATCGTCCAATGGAGCCTTATTAATTCGAAATCCGAATAAATGTTCACAAAATTGTCGGGGACCTGGTCCCCGACAATTTGTGGTAAGGGGTTGACGCTTTTACATTTCTTTGTTGCTTTGGTGTGAAGGTTTATTTGTATCATAACCGTTTTTTTTGATGATTATTTCAGTTAACTTTTGGAAGGTGTGCCATGGGTGTTTCCTCTTTGTTTGGGAAGTATTTGCCCTTATGAATTTTCAGAGAGAATAGAAACTAAAAATGTCAGGGAAGACATCTTAGAGATAAAAGTTGAGGCGAATAATCATGAATGTCATTACATCTTTAGGTGAGAAGAGAAGGAAAAAGCAATGGAAATTTGAGCGTAGCATTCTTCGCTCATTGTCGATTCAAACGATGAAGACAGATGTATTTGAAACATTTTTCTCTCATCAATTTGGCGAATCAGTCGGGAAGATGTATCTAACTGATTTTTGCCTGGATATTGGAATAGACGCCTATTTATTAGGCTCTGAATTTAGCCGTTTCGGTTATTATGGGGATCCTCCTGAAAAAGTAAAACTTCGTTGTCAGGATGAATTACGTGCATACAGTGAACAATGTGCAAGTCAGTTTATGGCATGGTTTACTCTTGATGATAAAGAAACAGCTATCATAAGAGAGAAAAGCACAGCTTTTTTAGACAGATGGTGGATCCAAGGATTTAAAGAAGGAGAAAAACGCCATCGATTGAGGCTTCATTAAAATTTTTCAATCATAAAATACAACTCGTCCCATATATATTTAGAAGGAGACAAGGAGGGACGAGGAGATGAAGAAAGCATGGAAGTATGCCATTGGACTAGTATGTCTCGGAATACTCATTATTTTTATTCAACAGCAGTTTTCAAGTAATGAAATGACAGGGTGGAATTTGCCGCTATCAGGCAAAGTCATTGTCGTTGACCCAGGCCATGGGGGAATTGATGGGGGAGCCTCCTCACGTGTAGGTCAGTTAGAAAAAGACGTCACCTTGCAAATCAGTTTAATATTACGTGATTATTTACAGGAAGCTGGTGCATTAGTGATTATGACGCGCGAGACAGATCGCGATTTAGCTTCTGATGGTACGAAGAAAATCCGTTCCAGAAAAGTGGAGGATTTACGAAAACGTGTAGACATTATTAATGAATCAGATGCAGATTCCTACGTAAGCATTCATTTAAATGCCATTCCATCTGCGAGGTGGCGCGGGGCACAGTCTTTTTATAATCGAGCCATTGAAGGAAATGAAGAGCTTGCAAAACAAATTCAAAGTGAAATTCGCAGGAATTTAGAAAATACAACACGAGAGGCAAAACCGATTAACAGTGTTTATTTAGTAAAGGAAGCACGGATTCCAGGAGCGTTGGTCGAAGTCGGATTCTTATCAAACCCGAATGAAGCTGAGCTGTTATCAACGAAGGATTACCAGAATAAAGTGGCTGCTTCTATCTATGAAGGGTTTCTACGTTATTACAATGAGGATCCGCTGCCAGCAGAAGGTTAATGCAGTCTCTTCGCTTATTGAAAAAAAACGCACCAGGTCTCAATAAGATCTGGTGTGGTTTATAAAAAAAGGAAATTCTATATGTGTGATGCATAGCACGATAAAGGTGGAGGAGATATGTTATACTTAGGTTGTAAACGTATTCGACTACATATTTAACATAATTAAGGGCAGGTGTTACGATGTTAACTGAACAACAAGTGCTCAATGCATTGAAGGATGTTCAAGAGCCTGATTTGAAAAAAAGCCTCGTTGAGTTGAACGCGGTTAAAGAACTTAAAATTAAAGAGAATATGGTTAGTTTAAAGTTGGCAATTGCCCAACCAGGAACGGCAGAACAAATGCACTTACAGCAAGAAGTCGTCACAGCGGTAAAAGGTGCGGGAGCCGAATCTGTCGGCCTCCGTTTTGAAAAAATGTCTGATGAAGAAATTGAAAAACACGGTGGCACAGGCGGGGATGAAGAAGGATCATCTCTTCTTGACCGAACTGATCGTACAACGTTCATCGCTATTACGAGTGGTAAAGGCGGTGTCGGGAAATCTACGGTTTCCGTTAACTTGGCAGTTTCTCTTGCCCGCAAAGGGAAAAAGGTAGGGATTATTGATGCCGATATATACGGGTTCAGTGTTCCTGATATGATGGGAATTGAAGAACGTCCAAAAGTTGTTGGACAGAAAATTTATCCAGTTAATCGATTTGATGTTCAAGTCATTTCAATGGGCTTTTTCGTAGAAGACAATTCACCAATTATTTGGCGCGGCCCAATGCTCGGGAAAATGCTCAATAACTTCTTCAATGAAGTTGAATGGGAAGATTTAGATTACTTAATTCTCGACTTGCCGCCAGGAACTGGAGATGTGGCGTTAGATATTCACTCAATGTTGCCGCAGTCAAAAGAAATTATCGTCACAACGCCTCATGCGACAGCAGCATTTGTTGCTGCGAGAGCAGGTGCGATGGCACTAAAAACAGAGCATGAAATTCTCGGTATTGTTGAGAACATGGCTTATTTTGAAAGTAAGCTTACAGGGGAAAAAGAGTATGTCTTCGGAAAAGGCGGCGGTAAAAAGCTTGCTGAAGAACTAAAAAGCGAAGTATTAGCTCATATTCCTTTAGGTCAGCCTGAAATTGATGAAGAAAATTTCGCTCCTTCCGTTTATGATGAAGATCATCCGATTGGAAAAACATATATGGAAATTGCAGATAAAGTTATTTCAAAAACGAAATAAGAATATATTAAAGCCGGCCGTTTTGGCCGGCTTTTTCGTTCAACTGTTTCTCGTATAACTTCTGGAGTTGATTTGGGATTTCGAACATCATAAAGGCGAAGGTCCACACATTACTGTTGACCTCCACCTCCCTGATCCTCTTGTTGTTGTTCGTCTTGTTTTTTCATTTGCTCCTCGGCTACTTTTGCTAAAATTTCATTCACTTTTGCGACAAATAATGGGCTTTCTAATGCTTCGGTCATGACGTTCATAACTTGCTGCCGGTATTCTTTACTTTGCATAAGTTCCAAATATTTTTCTTCCATTTCTGGATCTTTCATGACATTGATCATCATTCCCTGATACTCTGGGTCTTTCATTAAATTCTTGATCATTTTTTCATTTTCTTGCTGAATACTTTCGGCAAATGCTTTTGAGAACTCAGGGTCTTGCATCACTCTCTGCCAGTACTCCTTACCTGCATCGGAAGTGAGTGTTGTTTGGATTGTCTCTTTTACATAATCTTCCTCCATGACGAGCTCTCGGCGCACTTCTTCATCTTGGAGTACTTCTTTAATTGCTTGTTTTCCTTCATCCGTCTTTAACATATCAACCATCATATTCTTCGTGCTTTCATAATCTGGCTGTTTAGGTTCTTCCGCTTGTGCGGCACAGCTCGTAAGAAAGATGATCGTTAATAATAATATAAAAAATGTAGATGCTCTATTGTTACGCTTCACAAGTCGAAGCCCCTTTCAGTCTTTATTCCATTAATAAGATTTTAACGGCTTCACAGTCAACACGATAATCTGGCTCAAAACAATGGAGCAAAGGCAGACTGTTATAGTAATCCAAGGCTTGTTTATAGGATGCTTTAGTCGGAATGGATTTATTCATTTTTGAACACCTTGTGTCCGTTATAATTAAAAGTGGCGAAGCGAAAAGAAATTTTGATACAATAGTGGGTGGACTGAAGTTATACAGGAGGAAGTATTGTGAATTCACGAAAAGTCGTCTTTTTATTTTATACAACGTTCTTAATCGGAACGACTGCTGGTTTCTTAATGGGATTTATGCTTGATTGGAATACACATATTAATGACTTGGCAAATATGCAGTTTGGCGGGATCCTCATGATCGGAATTACGGCAGCGATATGGACTGTCATTGCACAAATGGGATTCTTTGCATATTTAACGATCCACCGATTCGGTTTAGGAATATTTAAGTCCCAAAAGCTCTGGACAAGGGTTCAGGTGATCATCATTGCTTTTGCACTATTTGATTTAATGTTCTTCCGTCACATGGCATTTGCTGAGCCTGGTGAATCGATGGTGGCGTTTGCTGTCTTACCTGCGTTACTTTTAATTTATGCAATGATTGTCGCATATTTCAAAAGTAAAGATACGAATTATACAGCATTCGTGCCAACGGTCTTCTTTCTCGTTGTCGTTACATCGATTGAGTGGTTCCCTGCTTTAAGAGAAAATGATTTTACATTTTTACTCAATGCCATCGTGCCGCTACTAGTTGCAAACACATGGCAAGTGCTCGTCCTTCATCGTTTGCACGAACCAACGAAAGCAAAAGCAGAAGCTCAATCTTCCAAATAAGAGAAGGTCGAGCTTTTTTTCAAAACCCCAGAAGATACCAGGTGCCAGGCACCTGGTATCTTCTGGGGTTTATCATATGAAAGGGTCTTAGGGAGGAGCCTTTGACCGCTTTTATTTAATTTCTTCAGATGTAATTTCTGAGCCTGACAGTAGATCCGAAATTGTGACAAAATCATGTTCTTTATCTTTTAATACATCAATTATTTCAGGCAGTGCTTCGTTTGTTTGCTTTGCCGAATCGGATGCGTGTAACAGAATAATATCACCATTCGTAAGGTTTGATGTGACTGTCTCGACAATCGTATCAACACCAGGATTTAACCAATCTTTAGTATCAATACTCCAATGAATGATATTGTGATCTAAATTTTCTGCAACATCTAAAACTCGTTGATCGAACGTACCGTTTGGGGGTCTTAAATATTTCGGTGTATCTCCTGTAATTTCACGCACAACCCGATTGGCTGTTTGAATATCCTTTCGAATTTGGTCATTTTCCCACCGGGTATAATGCTCATGTTTATAACCATGAATACCAATTTCGTGACCATCTTCAGCTATTCGTTCAACGACTTCAGGATGCCTCTCCGCCCATGCACCTGATATGAAAAACGTTGCCCCCGAAATGTCGTGCTCTTTTAATGTATCTAATATTGGAACTGCTCGTTCCTCTCCCCAACTAATATTAAACGTAAGAGCTGTCTTTTTTTCCTCAGTTTCCACCTTGTATATTGCTACAGCTTTTTCACCAGTTGAAAAAACAGGGATTTGCGTCCTTTCGACATAGAAAATCCCTGCGGTAAAAAACGCAGCAATTGCAATAATCATATATTTCTTTAACGTCTTGGCGTTCCACACCCAAATGAAGTTCATACCTTTTCCCCCTTGTCCATTCTTTAATTCATTTGTATTCCTTGGACAGGCAATTATGAATAAAATCCGATAAAAACGAAAATAATTTTTCTATAGTTTCTTAATCCTCTTTTTGGAAAAAGTTTTTTGAGAGATCAAAATAAAAAGCAGGTCTGGAAGCTCACAGTAGTCGGAGGTGTCGATATGTTAGGTCTAATGTTAAATGGAAAAGAATCACAGGAAATCGAGTATTTATTAAAACGAGAGCTTGAGGAATTATTATTAGATTTAACCGATTCAAGAATAGATGGGATCGTAAAAAGAGCGATGGAAGAGAGGTATCAAATTATTTTTCAGCTGTATAAACGCTTTACAACCCCAAAAGAATATTTAAAATATGTTAGGCAAAAACAATTTTCTGGTAAAAATATAAAAAGCCAAAATGATACGTGACGAACGTACCGATAAGCACTGATAGTAAAGGATTTTTGCTTGAGAAAAAAAGTTATTATTTTTTATGAAAAAGGACTTGCAATTAATAAAAAAAAATAGTAATATATCAAATGTCTCAAATAAAGCTTCTCCGAATGAGTCGGGGAGCAACATATGTCTGGTGGCGATAGCGGAGAGGTCACACCCGTTCCCATGCCGAACACGGAAGTTAAGCTCTCCAGCGCCGATGGTAGTTGGGGGATCTCCCCCTGTGAGAGTAGGACGTTGCCAGGCATTGAAAATATTCCACAGTAGCTCAGTTGGTAGAGCAATCGGCTGTTAACCGATCGGTCGCAGGTTCGAGTCCTGCCTGTGGAGCCATTGCTTCCTTAGCTCAGTTGGTAGAGCGCATCCATGGTAAGGATGAGGTCAGCGGTTCAAGCCCGCTAGGAAGCTCCATAATGCGGCCCGTTGGTCAAGTGGTTAAGACACCGCCCTTTCACGGCGGTAACAGGGGTTCGAATCCCCTACGGGTCACCATTCTTATTTTTTTTGCCTTCATTTCGTATGAAATCCTTATTGTTGGACAAGCATTGAAATGAACAGTTACGTTAAGAGTGAGTGGAGCTGACAGTGTGTTCCGGTGGCAACATGTTTGTGACGAAGTGGAGTGTTTTTAAGTACGTGAGGATGCGAGAGAGCGCATCTGACGAAGAGATTCGCCGCCAATATTAGAAAGAATTGGTTTGAAAGAAGCAAGAAGGTCGAGGAAGAAAGAGAAAGAGCACCGGATCGTATGTTGATACGTGAGAATGCGAGAGAGCGTATCTGACGAAGAGATTCGCCGCTTATTTCAAAACAATAAGGAGGATTAGCTCAGTTGGGAGAGCACTTGCCTTACAAGCAAGGGGTCGGTGGTTCGAGCCCGCCATCCTCCACCATAAATGCTGGCCTAGCTCAATTGGTAGAGCAACTGACTTGTAATCAGTAGGTTGGGGGTTCAAGTCCTCTGGCTAGCACCAGTAACTTTTATACTAAAGGGCTATAGCCAAGCGGTAAGGCATCGGATTTTGATTCCGTGATTCGCAGGTTCGAATCCTGCTAGCCCTGCCATTTTACTTTGTCTTTTATGTGTTGTTTCGGTACCGAAGCGTAATGAATAACATCATTGAAAAAGCTACGAGCCATTAGCTCAGTGACGAGCGTGTACATCACGAATCAGCTTCGAGTTGTCTCGACGGATACGCTCCAGAGAAATACTTGCAGAGGAAGAGACAGGAAAGACAACGAAGCGTGACATCGTCCGTAAGCTACATGAAAGTGCATCGTGGAAAAGCTACGAGCCATTAGCTCAGTTGGTAGAGCATCTGACTTTTAATCAGAGGGTCGAAGGTTCGAGTCCTTCATGGCTCACCATTTTAAATGTAAAGATTTAAAGTGTAGAAACACTTGGGTTAATGTGCCCGAGTTTTTTTGTTTTATCGTCATATTACTTTTGCGATGGAACTTTATATAATGTGTATATATGCCATAACACTATTGATTGTATTATAATGAACATTGAGCAAATGTTTGTGCCTGCTTCAAAAATAGAAAAACCAAATAAATTTGGTTTTTCCGTCATTACTTAGCTACTGAGCTTTATTGAATTGTTTCGCATTGATATACTGGTATTGGATTAGTAGTGTGTCTAAATACGTGCTCATTTCTACGACCTCTTTGGAGGTTCTCTCTTTTTCTGTGGATAAATGATGCATTTTATTTCTAGCATACTCAATTTCCTTTAAAAGGTCTTTTTCACTAAAAATAACTTTATCCATAAGCTCTCTCCTTTGTAGATGAGGCTTTAAATTATTTTTTATATACCCAATGTAGTAAAATGTAAAACATGGATTTTTGTTGGAAAATCCATTTATTTTTTTTCTAGTAATGATAAAATAAGATTGTTTGAAACCTTTTAAAGGTTGTTTTCGTAAATGGAGATAACCGCGAGAGAGCGGAGGTTATACAATGGATGTAGTCGTCAAAAAAATAGTTATGGAAGTGAAAAAGGGGAATCAGCAAGCGTTCGAAGAGCTTGTTGAGCTTTATAAGGATAAAGTGTATCAAGTTGCGTACCGCATGCTTGGGAATACACATGAAGCACAGGATATTGCTCAAGAAGCTTTTTTGCGAGCATATACAAACATCGATTCCTATGATATTAACCGTAAGTTCTCAACTTGGATTTTTCGGATTGCAACGAATTTGGCGATTGACCGAATACGTAAGAAAAAACCAGACTTCCACTTGGAGGATCAAGTGGCAGGAACAGAGGACCTTACCTATTATTCACAAATAGCAACAGATGAAGATTTACCTGAAGATCAAGTGGTCCAATTAGAAATGCAGGAGTGGATCCAGCACGAGGTCATGATGCTGCCGCCGAAATACAGATCAGCTATCATCTTAAAATATATGCAGGACCTTTCTTTAAAAGAAATTAGTGAAATTTTGAATCTTCCCGTCGCGACTGTGAAAACACGTATCCACCGTGGTAGAGAAGCTTTAAGGAAGAGATTGCGTGACTCATAAGTCGACAGGAAAGGAGCTATGGTGATGGCTTGCAAAAAAGAAAAACAAGAACAAATCCATAAATATTTAGATGAAGAGATGACATTGCTTGAAAAAAAGCAATTTGAAAGTCATATCGTCAAGTGTAAAGAATGCGAAAAATCTTTGCGGGAATTACGTAAAACAGTTGCAATTATTCAAAGTGCCTCTCATATTGAAGCACCTACAGGTTTTACTGCAAACGTCATGAATCAGCTGCCAAAACAATCAAAATCTGACAAGTGGAAAACATGGATGAGAAGACATCCGATCGTTTTGACTGCCGCTGTGTTTTTCCTTGTATTTGTCGTCAGTATTTCTTCGATTTGGAATGACGGTCCAAAAGAGATCAGTGTTCAAGGAGACGGACACTTTATCGTTGACGAGGATCGAGGGGTTGTCATCATTCCTGAAGGCGAAACGATTAATGGGAATTTAGTTGTTCGTAATGGTGATATCGAGATTAATGGCAGAGTGCAAGGAGATATTACGGTCATTAATGGCGAACGATATATGGCTTCAGCAGGGCAAGTTGCCGGAGATATACAAGAAATTAACCGCATGTTCGACTGGATGTGGTTCCAAACGAAGTCGTTTTTCTCAGAAGTCATCGGATTTGTGAACGGTGATGGTGACGAAGAGGAAGAGTCTTAAATTCAGGATCATGTATCATGTAACCACTCTAAAATGGAGTGGTTTTTTAAAGTGAAGAAAATAAAACAAGTTTAGGCGATACGACATAGCATAAGAAGGTTTGTGCGAAAATACTGTGCAAATAACCTATAAATTTAAAATGAAATGACATGTGGATTCCGACAAATTTCAACACTCTTCAACGAAGTAAATAATCAGGCTTCAAAACGCATACGAATAAGTCATGCAGACAAAATTTAGCAAATGTGTAGAAGTAATATGACAATAATTTATGATATAATGATAAAGTTACCACAATAGAGGGAAAAGGAAGTTAACACTATGTTGGAGGACATGCCATGCTTGAGGACATTTCCTTATTAAGAATACTTGTTGTAGTCGTTGATATATCGCTTGTAGCATATGTAATATATAAATTAATTATGGTGATTCGCGGGACTCGTGCAGTCCAGTTAGTAAAAGGGATCATCGTCATACTTGCCGTCTGGTTTTTGAGCGGCTACCTTGGTTTGAATACGATGCAATGGATTATGGGAAATGCAGTTGCGTACAGTTTCCTAGCAATCATTATCATCTTTCAACCTGAGCTTCGTCGTGCATTAGAGCAGCTTGGTCGTGGACGCTTCTTCTCGTCTGGTCAATCGGCAGAAGAAGAAGAAGTGAAGCAATCGATCGAATACATCGTTAAAGCAGCAAATTATATGGGGAAGAGAAGAATTGGTGCGCTGATTTCCATTGAACGTGAAACAGGAATGACAGATTACGTTGAAACGGGAATTCCGATGAACGCAAACTTGACGTCGGAACTCTTAACAAATATTTTTATCCCGAATGCTCCACTGCATGATGGAGCGGTTATTATTAAGCAAAACGAGATTGTTGCAGCGGGATGTTATTTGCCGCTGTCAGAAAATCCGTTTATATCAAAAGAACTTGGAACACGTCACCGTGCAGCCCTCGGGGTCAGTGAAGTGACAGATGCAATTACTCTCGCTGTTTCTGAGGAAACGGGTGGCATTTCGATGACAAAAAATGGAGAGCTACATCGAAATTTAGATGAAGAAGCTCTTCGGACATTACTTGAAAATGAACTATTGAAAAAAGAATCCAACAGTTCCTCTTCTCGTTGGCATTGGGGAGGGAAGAAGAATGGATAAGTGGTTTAGCAATCCTTGGGTCATAAAAGGTGTTTCTTTATTAATTGCGATCATGTTATTTTTGATGGTTAATATGGATAACAACAACATGAGAACTCAGCCAGGAGGGATACCTGGAATTACTGATGGTGAGAGAGTGTTAGAGGATGTTCCTTTAACGATCCTTTATGATGAGGAAAACTATGTATTAACGGACGCACCGGAAACTGTGCAAGTGACGTTACGAGGACCGCAAAATCTACTCGTTCTTTCCCAACTTTCGAGATCTACATATGAAGTATTTGTTGATTTGAGAGAGGATGGAGCAGGCGAGCATTATGAACGTATTCGCCACAGTGGTTTTCCGCAAGAGTTGCAAGTATCAATTGTTCCGATGGCGGTACCTGTAACATTACAAGAAAAACAAACCGTTTCCTATCCGGTCGAAGTTGATCTAATAAACGAAGATGAACTTCCAGAAGGATATTCAGTGGGGAGTCCATCTGTAGAACCATCAACGATTGAAGTAACGGCAGCTGAAGGGCTCATTCAACAAATTGATTCCGTTCGTACAACTGTCGATGTGTCCGATAGGGATGGACCGTTCCAAGAGTCAAGTTCAATAGTCGTTCTTGACCGAAATGGAAATGAGCTTCCAGTTGATACAGAACCTAGTGATGTCGAGATCTCTGTACCGATATCAAGTCCAGAAAAAGAAGTTTCCGTACGTGTTGAGGAAGAAGGTGAAGCTAATGAGGGTATTACCATTGACTCCATTACACCTATTCCTGAAACTGTCACTATTTTCGGTCCGCTTGATGTATTAGATGGCATCTCATACATCGATGGAATTACAGTTGATTTAAGTGAAATTACGGGTGATACGACACTCGAAGTGGACGTGCCTCTGCCAGATGACGTTGAACGCGTTGATCCAGAAACGATCACGATTGAAATTGAAACAACTGAAGAGGAAACGGTAGAGTTTTCTGATATGGAAATTGAAGTGATAGGGTTATCTGAGGACAAAAGCTATTCGTTTTTATCTCCTTCAGAAGGGTTAATTGATATTGTTTTAATGGGGAGTCCAAGTGAGTTAGACGGTATTGATCGGGACGATATAGACATATTTATTAATGCTGAGGATTTATCAGACGGTGAGCATGAAGTATCGCTTGAAATAAACGGTCCACGAAACATAACAGTGGAGTCAAATCAGTCAAATGTGAATTTCATTGTTTACGATGGTGACGATGAAAATGCACAAGCTTCTGATTCGGATGAGTCTGACGATGAAGAAAATGATGAAACGTCTTAAATAAGTGCTTTTCATATAGATAGTTGTTTTATTGATCATTCGAAAAAGTGTACGGCGGCAGCCCCAGCGGGAAAAGGAATAGTCGACATTCACCTAGGTGCACACAGTGGAGCACGCTGGAAGTATTGTCCACGGTAAAGAATGCAAACGAAGTGAAGCATGAGTAGGTGGCGTACTCGTGCCTTGGGGTGAAAGTGTCCGCCAGTAGCGGATTCGAACAATCATAAACCAAAAGCAACAATCTTTTATGAAAAGCCTATAAAGACATATTCCTGCCATTCGGATAAAGATAAAAACCTTAAGGAGAGATTCTAAATGGGAAAGTTTTTTGGAACAGATGGTGTGAGAGGGGTAGCGAATAAAGAGCTAACACCGGAACTAGCCTTTAAACTTGGGAGATTTGGTGGCTACGTATTAACGAAAGAAACAGATAAACAACCAAAAATATTAATTGGACGAGATACGAGAATTTCCGGCCATATGCTTGAAGGAGCTCTTGTGGCAGGGTTGTTATCCATCGGAGCAGAAGTAATGCGGATCGGTGTGATTTCTACACCAGGTGTTGCCTTTTTAACGAAAGCACTTAGTGCGGATGCGGGAGTGATGATCTCTGCATCCCATAACCCTGTAGAAGATAATGGTATTAAGTTTTTTGGCTCTGATGGATTTAAGCTGTTAGACAGTCAGGAAGCTGAGATTGAAAAACTTCTCGAGCAGGAAAACGAAATGGAAGATGACTTGCCGCGACCAGTAGGAGATCAAATCGGTCAAGTGAATGATTACTTTGAAGGTGGACAAAAGTATCTTCAGTTCCTAAAACAGACGGTCGGTGTCGATTTTTCCGGGTTAAAAGTTGCTGTTGACTGTGCACACGGAGCGGCTTCTCCGTTTGCAACCCATTTATTTGCTGATTTAGAAGCTGATCAAATTTCAACAATCGGAAGCAAGCCAAATGGTGTCAACATTAATGATGGAGTTGGTTCAACTCACCCAGACGGACTTGTTGAGCTTGTTAAAGAAAAAGGAGCTGATATTGGGCTCGCTTTTGATGGGGATGCAGATCGGTTAATCGCTGTCGATGAGAAAGGGACTATCGTTGACGGCGATCAAATTATGTATATTTGTGCGAAATACATGAAGGAACAAGGACGTTTAAGCGATAATACAATCGTTTCAACTGTCATGAGTAACCTCGGATTTTATAAAGCATTAGAAGAGATCGGTATTGATACGGAGCAAACAGCTGTTGGTGATCGGTACGTCATGGAAGCGATGCGTAACGGGAACTATAATCTTGGCGGTGAACAATCCGGTCATATCATTTTCCTAGACTATACGACGACAGGTGACGGTTTGTTATCTGCATTGCAGCTTTGTCAAATTGTCAAAGCGTCTGGAAAACCGTTATCTGAGTTAGCATCCGAAATGAAAAAGTATCCACAAAAGCTTGTGAATGTGCGTGTCGCTGACAAACATGCGTTACATAACAGTGATGTGATTACGGATGAAATTAATGCAGTAGAAGCGGAAATGCAAGGTGAAGGTCGTATCCTTGTACGCCCTTCAGGGACAGAGCCGCTCGTACGTGTAATGGCAGAGGCTCCATCTGAAGAGCTGTGCGATAAATACGTACAAAAAATTGTAGATGTCGTTAAGCGGGAATTAGGATCGTTAGAATAAGAGTCTATATGCATGGGTAGCACTTTCACGACTATCCGTGCATATTTTAATTAATGAGAGCGAAGTGAGGCGAAATAAGCGAACGCTTACGAAAGTTCACACCCACTCTTATATTTATACGGTATCAGCTTGTTAAAGGAGGTGACAAAGGGAAGGAAGACGATGTGCAGAGCGAAGAAAAATTTTGATTGACCATGTTCTTTGCTGTGTAGTATGATGTATCTGATTCAAAAGAAGAGAGGAGGATCGTACAACTATATTTTTCCAAAAGCGCCTGAACTATTCAATGACCGGAAAAAGTTGAATAGTTGACGAGGAGGAGGTTTATCGAAGTTTTTCGGCGGATGCCTCCCGGTTGCCCATCACAACCGAAAAGCGATGCCCTAAAACAGAAAGGCGACTTTCTGAACAAAGGGGATCGTATTGATGCAATGACGAGAGAGTGTTCAACTGTGCCGTCACTTAGGAGACGGATAGTTGATCATGATTTGAACAAAAATAAATGCTAATTGACCAATAAAGAGTGGGGCAAGAATGCCCCAGGCATTTCTTGTCCCATCGAGGGAGGAAATGTTTTATGTGTGGAATTGTCGGATATGTTGGAACAGAGGATGCGAAAGAAATATTGTTACAAGGGCTTGAAAAGCTAGAATATAGAGGCTATGATTCTGCAGGGGTTGCGATTGCAAATGACAATGGTATCCATGTATATAAAGAAAAGGGCCGTATTGCGACTCTTCGTGAAGCTGTGGACGGAAATGAAAAGGGCTTCATCGGAATCGGCCATACACGCTGGGCGACACATGGTGCACCGAGCCAAATAAATGCTCACCCTCATCAAAGTGAGACGGAACGTTATACGCTCGTACACAACGGAGTCATTGAGAACTACAGTCAGTTACACAAAGAATACCTTCAGGATGTCGAGTTAACAAGTGAAACAGATACCGAAATCATCGTTCAGTTAATTGAACGTTTTGCAAACGAAGGCAAAACGACAGAAGAAGCCTTCCGTGAAACGTTACGTCTATTAAAGGGATCTTATGCGACGGCTCTGTTGGATAAAGAAGACTTTGATACGATCTATGTCGGAAAAAATAAAAGTCCGTTACTTGTCGGATTAAGTGACGGCGTCAATGTTGTGGCAAGTGATGCGATGGCAATGCTCCAAGTAACAAATGAATTCGTTGAATTGATGGACGAAGAAATTGTTGTCGTAACAAGAGAAAGTGCGACAATTAAAGCGTTGGACGGTACGGTTCTATCCCGTGAACCGTATACAGCAGAACTTGATGCAAGTGATATTGAAAAAGGGACGTATCCTCATTTCATGCTTAAGGAAATTGATGAACAACCGTTTGCGATTCGGAACATCATTTCAAAATACCAGGATGAAAACGACAATATTAAACTCGACGAAAATATTCGTCAGGCGATGAACGACTCCGATCGCATTTATATTATTGCTGCAGGAACGAGCTATCATGCTGGACTCGTTGGAAAACAGATGATCGAGAAAATCGCCAAAAAACCAGTTGAGACGCATATTGCAAGTGAATTCTTATACAACATGCCGTTAGTAAGTGAAAAACCACTCTTTATTTTTATTTCCCAAAGTGGAGAAACTGCAGACTCGCGCGGGGTACTCGTCAATGTTAAGAAAATGGGCTACCGTACGTTAACGATTACGAACGTACCAGGCTCAACATTATCTCGTGAAGCAGATTACACATTGCACACATTTGCTGGACCTGAAATCGCGGTCGCTTCAACGAAAGCCTATACGGCACAAATGGCCGTTTTAGCGATTCTTGCTGTAGATACAGCAAAGGCTGCAGGGATTGAAATGGATTTTAATCCGCTTCAAGAACTGGCGATCGTCGCAAATGCGATGGAAATTTTAACAGATCAAAAAGAAACACTTGAGGCGATTGCTCGCGAATACTTGAGTGTTACACGCAGCTGCTTCTTCATTGGGCGAGCAGCCGACTACTTCGTTTGTTTAGAAGGTGCATTGAAGCTAAAAGAGATCTCCTACATTCAAGCTGAAGGCTTTGCAGGTGGAGAACTGAAGCACGGAACGATTGCGTTAATTGAAGAAGGGACACCTGTTGTCGGGATTGCGACACAAGAGCACGTCAACTTAAGCATTCGTGGAAATATGAAAGAAGTCGTTGCCCGCGGCGCTTCTCCATGCATGATCAGCATGGAGGGCTTTGAAGAGGAAGACGATGCACTCGTCATTCCGCGAGTACACGAATACTTGACACCGCTTGTCAGTGTCATTCCATTGCAACTGATCTCTTACTATGCAGCCCTCCACCGTGGCTGCGACGTCGATAAGCCGCGCAACCTAGCGAAATCAGTCACGGTAGAATAGAAAAAGATAGATTTTTACTCTAATTGATAAAACAAAATAAAGTTTGCCGAATGAGAAAAAAGTCTGCCTAAGAAGAAAAAAGTTTGCACAAAGCCCCGTGAGTATATCCAGTATATGGATGTATTAACGGGGCTTTTTAATGTGGAATTGTTGCCGTATAGGTGTCCTGTAGGGATTGAGGGTCCCCTTACGGGGAGAGTAATCCTTGAATAAGTATGGTAAAAGGGATGTCCGTATGTCTCTCTAAAGATATACAGACCCGAAAGCAATTCAATGAACAAGTGCCCACACCCTGTATCGTGTAAAAAGCGCTACAAGTGGTTTCCCCCAAGAAAATAAATATATATAAATAATTAGTAATTGGTCATGTAAGAGGAATCCATCAGATACCGGGGGTTTTGGTTTGTGCAGAGTATGGGATACTACTGTATGACAGCCATGTGCTATACGGGTATATAGTAAGGAAATGGGATGTATAGGTGAACCGTAAGGTGTCCTATTGTCTCCTCTATAACTTCTGTTTATAAAGTGTCAGTCTCACTTATCCCCCACTTACAATCTGAAAATGATTTTTCAAAAAAGGGGAAGTGAGAACCAGTCTATGTATGAGTCTGATAAATAGACTATCGAATCGGGAACGTATCTACGATACCTCTTCTCATTTTTTATTTGGAGAAGGTTTGAGAATTACTTTTCACAAACAAAGGAGAAAAATCATGGATAAGGATGCATGTTGTTTATGGTATTCCTTTTAAAAAGTCTTCTTTATATGTGGGTGTCAAACCAAACTGAAGTTTGAAGTATGGGAAAAAATCTGTTTATAAAGAAAAAAGTTTATACAGAGCCCCTGAGTGTATCCCTAGTATGTATATAATCACAGGGCTTTTTTTATATAAAACTGTGGTCGTAACGAGGTTACCAGAGAGGATCAGGCTTACCCTTTTCGGGGTGGATAATCCCTGCATAAGTACAGCACAAGGGACGTTCCCCTCTCACTGAAGAGTATTGGAACCAACTCAATCAAGGGAAGCCCACGTCCAGAAGTGTATAACATGCTTCGGATAGAAGCACTCGCCCATAAAAAAATAAATAAATATATAAATAAATGATTAGGCATAGGTCGCGTGGTAAGTAGGTGAATTGTGGTGGTACAAGGGAAACCGTAAGGTATACTAATGGATTATCTGTATCTGCAAGTTTACAACTCTCTTATACATTAAATAACTGTACAAGGCAGGGGAAGAGGGAGCCAACTATGTATGAGTCTGATGTATTAGTCTAACGAATCGGGGATGTATCTACGATACCTCTTCTCGGTTCTATTTTATTTGATAAAGGTGAAAATAAACAGAAAAGCCTGTCTCCTAAATACATAACTCTACTTATTAAAACTTAGTTCCATTTTAGAAAAATGAAAAAGAGCAAGAGGGAAAAGGGATTTAGGAGGATAGTGGACATCGCAAGACCTTCTTTCAAACTCACACCTACACGGTTCGGGATACAACCTTCGTTAGTTGATTTACCCTTCAATGTATTCTTGTCTTTTTACTTTATTGGCGAGGTGCAAATAACATTACTGAAACACCCACTAAACATATACCAGCACCTATCCAATCGTATAAATCAGGTGTTCTTTTATCAATACCCCATCCCCACAATACAGAAAGAACAATAAATACTCCTCCATAGGCAGCATATACTCTACCGAATGATGGAAATGTTTGAAATGTGGCAATAACACCATATAACGCCAAGGCTATTCCTCCGAAAGCCCCCCAATAAAATGGCTTACCTTCTCTTAACCATAGCCAAATAAGATAACCTCCACCAATCTCTGCAAATCCAGCAAATATAAACAATACAATTGTGTAAATCATTTAATGCCCACCCTTGATAACTAATTAACATGGTAATATACCGTATTCCAAGGGTAGTAAAGCACTGCATTACCATAGAACAACCAGAAGGCAAGAAATCGGTTATGGTACAGGTGGCACCGCAAGGTGCTCTCATGAGGTTTAGGACACTCTCTTTGTTTGGTAATCTCTACTCTATGGTTAAGCAAACTTTTTTCTTATCTGTTTTAATTATTGAGTTCATATACGGCTGAAAAGGGGCAAATCTATGAGCAAACTTTATTCTCATGAAATAAGTTGGGTAATGCCTTTGAGGCTAGATATGGCAAGGGATGGACGTGTTTACGCGTATCTGCAAACTTTATTCTAATTTAACATAGTTACAAAAACTTTTTTGCAGTAAATATCTTAGGTGTTAGAAGAATGATAATAATGTTCTCTTAAAATCATAAAAAAGATTGCTGGGGATATTGAATGTGTCTAACCGGCCCGTTAGAATCGAGTTACTAAAAATTCACTAGAATACTAGATACATATTGCAGTAGAGGAAGTGGAGTATGACTAAACGTAATCAACCTTGGAATGAGAATAAATATAATCGGTTTGTTAAAGAAGGACGAGGGCAAGGAGCAGGTAAGGAATATAAACCATGGTTGACTATTCAGGATTTTCCTTCTATGGGGCGGGTATCACGAATACTAGGATGGAAGAGTGGTAGGGTACATCATTTATTTTCGGATTTGCAGGCTCGATACTTTTATATGTTGGAGTGGGAAGATACGGTTGTGGACATACGAGAACATTTTCCCCTATTGGACCTTGAAGATACTATACAACAGAAATCAGATTTGAATTTCAAACTATTTACAGATAAAGAAAGTGGATACCCATATACACTAAGCACTAATTTCCTAATAACGATAAACAGAGCCGATGGAGTTAATTTGTATTTAGCAAGAAGCATAAAAATGGCTACGGAACTTGAGAAGAAAATGACATTAGAAAGGTTAGAGTTTGAACGCCGATATTGGACAGAAAAAGGAATAGACTGGGGAGTTGTTACTCAAAAAGAAATTTCTAATGTGTTTGCAAAAAATATTGAATGGGTGCATTCCTCCTTATATTCATATGCTGAAAGAGGCTTTACACAGGATGATTTGATTTATTTAGGTAACGCCTTAATAGAAAGGTTAATAGATGCCAAGCGTTCGATTAGAAAGATTACTGCCGACTTTGACAAAGATTTTAATTGCGATTCGGGAACAGGGTTGTTTGTTTTCAAGTTTTTAATTGCTTCAAAACAAATTGAGGTAGATATGACTAATCAAATTGACGTAAATCTATCCAACTCAATAATTGAAGTAAAACAACAAATAACGTATGAGGAGGTAAAAAGAAAATGCTTGTAGTGAATAACCTTATTTCCTTTAATACGTCAGAAAATGAGAAAGTAGTAGAAAGGGTTTTATGGCTTAATAAAGCACATAATTATGGGTATTTTTTTAATATTCATTCCATCTCTATGCCTTATGAAAGGAATATTTCGGACGTGGAAGGAGGGCTTAACAAGGGAAGCATAACTCTTGTTGAAAAAGACCCTTATAGAAGCCGCCTTATTAATGAAGAGGATATTCCCAAAAAACATCTGTTCTTACGTGACAATGCTTGGGAAATCATAAAGGATATCGTGAAGTTGGAACCATTTGTTTACCACCCAGCAGAAAGAAGAAAATTAATTCTAAAAAAATGTGAAGCCCATAATGTTCATGAAAGTACTGTTATTCGCTACTTAAAGAAGTATTGGCAACGCGGTAAAACCAAAAATGCCCTTTTACCTGATTATTATCTGTGTGGGGGTAAGGGTAAGGAAAAGAGGGCTAGTAATGTAAAAAGAGGAAGACCTAGAAAGCATGGACAGGTTACAGGAGAAGGAATAAATATTGATGAAAATATCAAAAGAATATTTAGGTCTGCTATAAACAAGCATTATTACTCCTCTGCTGAAAAATCACTAACTCTTACCTACGAATTAATGTTAAAAGATTATTTTAGCATGGACAGTAAAGTGAAAGGAAAAGTAGAAATACCCGTAATAAAATCCTATGGAGAGTTACCTTCACTAAATCAATTTAGATATTGGTTTGAAAAGGAAAGAGACATAAAAAAAGAAATCAGCCAAAGAAAAGGTCGAAAAAACTATGACCAAAACCATAGAGCAATTATTGGGGAGTCTACAACAGAAGCATTAGGTCCCGGTGCAGTTTATCAGATTGATGCAACGGTAGGCGACTTATACCTGTTATCAAGATTTAATCGTGATTGGATAATTGGACGACCTGTAATTTATTCTGTAATGGATGTTTATAGCAGAATGATCGTAGGTCTATATATTGGATTGGAAGGTCCATCTTGGGCTGGTGCAATGATGGCTTTGGCTAATGCTGCCTCTGATAAAGTTAGTTTTTGTCGGGACTTCGGAATTGAGATTGAAAAACATGAGTGGCCAGCCGCACACCTTCCAGAATCTATTTTGGCTGACCGAGGAGAATTAGAGGGAAGTAAAGTTGAGCCCCTAATTAATAACTTCGGAATAAAAATTCTAAATACACCCTCTTACAGGGCTGATTTAAAGGGAATAATTGAACAGCATTTCCGAGTGACCAATACAAGAACGAAGGCTTTTCTGCCGGGTTCAGTAAAGCCTGTTAAAGAACGTGGGGATCGTGATTACCGTTTGGAAGCACAATTGGATATTTACCAGTTTACTCAAGTAATTATTAAATGTGTTTTATACCATAATAATCAACATTATCTTACAAACTATCAGCGTGAAGAAATGATGGTGGAGGACGGCATAGAGTCTATTCCAATACAACTTTGGGAATGGGGGATAAACAACAAATCTGGAAAGTTACGTCATGCTTCAGAAGATATTGTAAAACTTAATCTCATGCCAACGGGCAAGGCTACTGTAACTGCAAAAGGGATTGCGTATAAAGGGTTACTATATGGTTCAAAACAGTCCTTAAAGGAAAGATGGTTTGAAAAAGCACGGAATCGGGGGACTTGGAAAATTGAAATAAGTTATGATCCAAGAAATATGGATTATATATATTTACGGGCTGAAGATGGTTTGAGTAAGGGCAAGATAGTTGAAGAAGTCAATTATTTGCTAGAATACGAGAAACTGAAAGAAAGGCAACACAAGGAGAAGACAATACAGTCAAAAGTTGATTTAAATACTGAAATCGAGGAAATTGTAAATCAGGCTAAACAGAAAACATCTCATAATCAAACGAATCAAACCAGTAATAGAAGCAAGATTGGAAGTATACGAGAAAACCGTACTGTTGAAAAAATGATTCAACGTGAAGAAGAGGCCTTTGAATTAAATAAAAGTAATATAGAAAACTCAGAGGTTGTTCCTTTTAATCAATCTGAAAGTAGTGAATTTATGGGGGATACAGGGTATGATTTGTTGTTGAGAAAGCAGAAGGAGGCTTTAAATAAAAAAGATGAATAGAGTCATCATTCCAAATGGTTGTGATGCTGTTGTTGCTGAATACGGGGAACAGGTTATTGAGGAATATAGTGGGAATCCCTTCATTGAAGCACTTCCTTCTATCCTTTCTACAGAGGAAGCCATTGAAAAAATGGCTATATATGCCGAATACAATTCAAAAGAAAGAATGCTAGATAAACATTATCGCATTCATTTGGTACAAAGATTATTCCAATGCTTTCAGCCGTTATGGATACACTTGGATTTGGAAAGTAGAATTTCCAGAGTTATTCGGCAGGGATATTTGGCAAGAAATCCTTTTCGAACCGGATATGCACAGGGCTTGCAGGAAGGGCATCGAAATATCAACGGATTGCAAAGTGAATTAAGCAATAATAGTGTTTTTAGAACAACAGCAGCAGGATTTACGATAATCGGTGTAAGTGGCATGGGAAAAACAACGGCTTTAAATAGGATTTTATCTTTATACCCTCAAGTCATTGTTCATAAAGACTATAATGGAATAAATTTCAGTATGTATCAACTTGTATGGCTTAAACTTGATTGCCCATTTGATTCTTCCTTGAGAGGACTAGCCTTGGAATTTTTCCGTAAGGTAGACGATTTATTGGGAACAGAGTATCACAAAAAATTTGGCCTAGGTAGAAAAACTATAAATGATATGTTGGTGATTATGTCTCAAATAGCGAGAAACACAGGGCTGGGTGTTTTAGTTATAGACGAGATTCAGCATTTAAGTAAAGCCAAAAGTGGTGGGGATCAGAAGATGCTGAACTTTTTTGTAACACTAGTTAATACAATTGGAGTTCCAGTTATTTTAGTAGGAACACCCGCTGGATTGTCTATTTTGCAAAGTGAATTTAGACAGGCAAGACGGGGAAGTGGTCAAGGAGATATGATTTGGGATAGGTTGAAAAACAATCAAAACTGGGATTTATTGATTAATGCACTTTGGGACTACCAATGGACAAGGCAGCAGATTCCTTTAACAGATGATTTTAAAAATATCCTGTATGAGGAAAGCCAAGGTATTATTGATATCTCGGTAAAACTCTATGCTATGGCTCAAATTGAGACCATTATGACAGGAAAAGAAGAGGTATTGCCTGAAACAATTAGTCAGGTGGCTAGTAAGCATCTACAACTGGTTAAACCAATGATTCAGGCTTTGAAGTCGGGCAACATTAGTAAGATTGCAAAGTTTGAGGATATCAGTACAGTGGACGTAGATTTTTTAGGATTTATCGAAAAAGAAAGTGCTTCTATTGATTTGCAAATGAAGATGGAAGCAATAAAAAGAACGCAAAAGAAAAGAGAACAAGAAATGAGTTTATCCATAAAAGAAAAAGCAATTTTGAAACTTATAGAGTTGGATTTTGAGCCAAACGAGGTTCAAAAGGTTGTAGAGGAAGTTACAGAAAAAGAGGGGAATTTGGAAATCAACGAACTGGTTGTAAAAGCGATTCAGGGAATATCCGCTTCAAATAAACGAAAGAAAAGGACAAAGAAGGAGGAATTTTCGGTAGTAAATGATATAAGGATCTTGGTAAATGAGGGACGAAAGGAAAATAAGACAGTTTATGAAATTCTTCGGTATGGTGGTTTTATCAAAAGTCATAAAAGCGATTTCGGTCAGACAGGGTGATGTGAAATGATGACCTTTTTTCCTGTACCGTATAAAGATGAACTTTTATACAGCGTTCTGGCGAGATACCACGTTCGTAGTGGAAACGTCAGTATCAAAGCCACACAAAAGGATATATACGGTACGGACAGTATTACAGCAATAATGGACTTGCCTTCTCATATCTATCGTATTATGGAAAACCTTCCTGTTGGCCATCATTATATGCCAGAATACTTAATTGCAAATCACACACTGTATCCATTCTACGCGGCTTTCCTGCCACCTGAATATGCTGCTAAAGTTAAGGGATCTATGATTGGGGACAAGGGGGGCAGTATTTACAATAGAATTGGTTTGATGGCAAGTACAGTTAAGTTTAATCAGTACTTTAAATTTTGCCCCAAATGTGCCGATGAGGAGATGTATAATCTTGGAGAAATGTATTGGCATAGAATTCATCAAATACCGGGAGTTCTTGTTTGTCCAGAGCATAATACCCCGCTGTGTGATAGCCAAGTCCCTGTTAGGGGTTATAACAAACATGATTATAGATCAGCCACCCCAGAAACTTGCAAAATAAATTACCCTAAGTTAAATTACCCTGACAATATCATGGATAAGGCAATCAATCTTGCACAGGATATTGATTATATGTTAAATAACAAAACGGAAAATAAATCATTAGAGTGGTTTAAAGGACAGTATATCAATAGGCTAAAAGAACTTGGGTTTGCAAATATAAACGGTAGGATAAAACAAAAGGAGTTGTTAGAATCATTCGTGAATTTTTATGGTCATAGATTTTTAAGAATGGTTCAATCCGACATTGGTTTCAATAGTAATAGTAATTGGCTATATGAAATGATTCGGAGAAACAATAGATCAAGCCATCCTATTAGACATCTTTTATTCACACATTTTTTAGGGATTTCTCCTTCACATATTTTTAATAAAAAGATTGAGTACAAGCCCTTTGGAGAGAGACCGTGGCCATGTTTGAATTCTGCTGCTAGCCATTATTTAAAACCTGTGATTAACGATATGGAAATAAAGTATGGTGCAGATAGTAAAAGTCCTATTGGTATTTTTATATGTGATTGCGGCTTTGTTTACCTCAGAACGGGCCCTGATCGTGAAGAAAAAGACAGATATAAAATAACAAAGATTAAGCATTTTGGCTCTGTATGGGAAAACAAATTAAAGAAACTTACTAATCAAAGACTAAGTTTAAGAGAAACGGCAAGGCAATTGGCTGTAGACCCAGCCACAGTCAAAAAATATGCGAAGAAATTAGACTTGAAAACATACTGGTTAAAAAGAAGTGGGGAAGATCAAAAAATTGTAAATATCAATAAGGAAGATTCTTCTGTTGAGAAGAAAGAAAGTTTCAGAAGAGAATGGATGAATTTAATAAAACAGTATCCGCACAGTAGTAAAACAGAATTACGCCAACTTAACAATAGAGTGTTTACATGGCTGTATCGAAATGATAGGAACTGGTTGAATCGAAACTCCCCTAAAATAAAATCAACAGTCAACGATAATCATAGGGTTGACTGGGAGCAACGGGACGAGGAAATTTACGAAAATGTAAGAATTGCAGTCAATGAAATGTTGACTGTCGGGAAGCCCATACGTATTACGATAAGTTCAATAGGTAGTAGAATTGGAATTAGACCATTATTGGAAAAACACCTTGATAAACTACCAATGACAAAAGCGTATTTGAATGACAAAACTGAGAGTATTAAGGATTTTCAAATTAGAAGGTTACAATGGGCAGTACAAGAGTTACAGAAAGACGGGCAGGATTTGTCTTTATGGAGAATATATCGAAAGGCAGGGATTAGGGAAAACTTTCAGAAAGACCTTCAGGAAGAAGCAATAAAATTAATTGTTGAGAAGAATAACTTGTGCCTATGGGTTTATTAAATAGGTATATATCGCTTTAATTTTTTCATGGTTAGGTTAGTAAATTTTATAACAGTAAGAAAGAAGAGTAAGACTAGGAAGTAATTTTCTATCTTGCTCTTTTTTATTATTTGTCAATCAAAAATTACTTCATCCGTTCTGATACATAGTAATTCTAAGTATCTTATTGCAATGGTCTTTTTAGTATTAAATCACTGAAAAATGAAGGGGAAATTGGCTCTGTGATTTTATTTAAGGGTTTCCTTATATGATCGTATAGGAGGTAAAATAAACCTCTTTTAAATGGCGTTTCCTAATAAAAATAGGTATTGATAATAAGATATTAAATTTCACTATTTTCACGATTTATTATTATGGCCATATGAAAATATCCCATCAAGAATTTCTATTAATATCGATATAGTCTTTTGAAATTTATGATACAACTAACTTGGTGGAACAAATTGATAATAAAAAAAGTAACCAGTTCCTTTCCTAATACGGAGTTATTTCCCGAATTTTTAAAAAAGGAGGTGAACAGGGGGACGTTTAATTGTACATTAGGGAAATACGGGAACGAACGTACAGTTACACGAGGGAAGGTGAACACCCGTGCAAACGGCCAGAAAAGGAGGTTGATACAAAATGAAAGAAATTAAAATAAAGGATAGTAAAGATTTCATTTTAGAATACATCCATGGAGTCCATGGACAAAAAATTGTAATTACTGAGGAGGGGGCATGCTATAGGGTAGGTTGCAATACTATTTCAGGTCTAAATTGTCCGCCGCCATTTCCAATGACGGCGGATTTTGACATTTTAGGAATTAATATTGACGTTACATGAGGTAGATTATATGTGACAATGGATTTTTGAGAAAAATATCCATTACGGAAGAAAGGCAAAATAAAAGCCCCAAAGAGATGACCGTCTCTTTGAGGCAAAAACATTTTCAAAAACCATGATTATCATAAAACATATCTCTAAATCTATCAAGGGGTACTTGAGGAATTACCATGAAGTACCACCCGTCTATAATGAACCATGCCCATTATGTGGAAGTAACCTTCATAAACATGGTTATTACAAAAGAACAGTCCTTACAAAGTCAAAGAGTTATATCCTTCGGATTTATCGCTGGAGATGCTCGAATCAAACTTGTAGACAAACAATCTCTATTCTCCCTGACTTTTTAATACCATATCGAGCTCATTACACATTGATCTATGAGAGTTTCTTTTTGAGGATTTTTCATAAAAGAGAAACGTATCAAAGTGCTAATCTAAAGATAACACGTGGCTACCCTTATCTTATACCAAAGGGAACCTTGAAACGTTGGAAACGACAATGTAATAAACAACTTCAACGTCTCACCCAGCAAATGTTAAAAATGTTATTAAGGGTGTATCCTGCCTTCAATGTTGGATCAAAGGTCCGTCACCCGAATGTGGCGGAGACTCTTATTCAACTCATCTTAACCGTTTGGAAAAAAGTTCATCCTTCGAATCCTTACCCCTTCTACGGTTTTCTCCCATGGATAAATTTGCTTATACAAGAATAAATGCCTCGCAATGGAATTTCCTTCAGGAAGTCTTTCACCGACATCATCAATGCCATTTTGTATTCGCCTAAAATACGGCTAATAATAACCATAAAGTTCCAATAAGGGTCGTGAAATCCCACAGAACTTGTCCCCTCTTCAATTGAGCCCCTTTATAAGAAAATAGAAAAGACATTTTATTTAAAGGAGGCAGGAGATGGACGAACAACTGAGAACAAACATCGCACTATTTCGGTTTGGTTTAATATCAAACGTTGTAACCAGAACCTTGGAAAAAGGAGAATTATCACAACATCTAAGATCTATATCCAATCAAAAGCACATCAATGCATATGGAGAAGAGCAAACCATTAGCAAACGAACACTCGAACGTTATCTTCAACTTTATCGTCAAGGAGGCTTCGAAGCACTAAAACCTAGTAAACGTGCAACATGTACATCAAGAGTGATTGGAGAAGAAGTATTAACGAAAGCGATTAGATTGAAAAAGGAAAAGCCTGAACGCTCTGTCGAGCAAATCATTCGTATTCTAGAGTTAGCAGGTGTTATTAAACAAGGAGAAATATCAGAGAGTACGTTATCGAAACAATTAAGAAAGCTAAATATTACGAGAAAGAAATTAAGAGGATCAAAGTCGGGGAGTTATCGTCGTTTTGAGTTCCCTTATCGAAATGCATGTTGGCAAGGGGATGTTCAACATACACTTTATCTTCCAGATCCTAATAAACCAGAGCGTAGACTCACTGCGAAACTCATTGCATTCATGGATGACTATTCAAGGTCCATCGTCCATGGCGAATTTTACTTTCAGGAACGAGGACCACAATTAGAAGACTGTTTACAAAAAGCAATGATTTCTCAAGGGAAGCCTGAACAAATTTACGTCGATAACGGAGCAGTATATCGATCGGATATTTTAAAACTTGCATGTGCAAAGTTAGGGATTAAACTTTCCCACTCTAAACCTGGACGTCCTGAAGGACGTGGGAAATTAGAGCGCTTTTTCCAGTTTGTCGATACCTCTTTTAAAGTTGAAGCTTATGACTTAATCGAATCTGGAAAAATACAAACCATTGAGGAACTAAATCATTATTTTCAAATTTGGTTAGGTACGTTCTATCATGAACGCAAACATGGAGAAACAAAGCAAACACCTAGAGAGCGTTTTGAAGAAAATGATCATCCACTCGTTTTTCCCACATTAGAAGAAATGAAGCAAGCATTCTTATGGGAGGAAAAGAGAAAGGTAGATAAGACAGGGTGTATATCCTTTCAAAATAATAAATATGAAGTAGATTCTGTGCTTAGTGGCAGTGAAATTATTGTTCGATACGACCCAATCGATTTAAATCATCTTGAAGTGTGGCACGATGGAAAAAGCTTTGGTATGGCAAACGCTTTGGAAGTTCATCGAACAATTGATAGACGGTTCATTATGGAAGAAGAAACACAAGAAGAAATAAAAACACAATATAACTTTTTAGAACTCATCCTTCCTGAGCATGAAAAGAAAAAGAAAGAGCAATTGGGACGCTTAAGTTACAGTTCCATTATAAGAGGTGAAGACAAATGATAGCAGCTTATTTTGGGTGGGAAAAAACCCCTTTTCAAAAACAAATATTAACGCATGATTTATTCCAATCCGAACAGTTCGAAGAAATGCAAGCAAGACTCGAATTCATGATTAACCAAAGAGAATTCGGCCTTATCACAGGAGAAGTTGGTGCAGGAAAAACAACCGCCCTACGGGCTTTGCATGACCGTCTTGTATCAAGTGAACATGTTTTTCTTTATTTATCAGATTCATCTTTAAAACCAAGGGATTTTTACCGAGAGATGCTTGTGCAAGTTGGGATTGAACCAATGTTTTTAGCAAGTGATCTGAAAAGACAATTCAAAGCCGCTCTACTAGACTTATATCAAAACAAGGAAAAAACACCGATTGTAGTGATCGATGAAGCACACCTTTTATCGCCTACAATGTTGCAAGAAATTCGTTTCTTAACAAACTTTGAAATTGACTCATTATCCCCTTTAGCACTTATTTTAGTGGGGCAACCAGAATTACGTGATAAAATACGCCTTCGAAGTCTAGAAGCTATTTCTCAACGAATTACAACTCGTTTTCATTTAGTAGGATTAACGTATGATGAAATGAAAGAATATATAGAGCATCATTTGAAAGTTGCAGGCGAAGAAAGACAAATATTTACGGAAGCTGCCATGAAGAATATTTATACGTACACAAAAGGAATTTTACGATTAACAAATCGTTTATGTACAGAGTGTTTATTAGATTGCGTTGCGAGAAAAGATAAGTTAGTTGACGAAGATACCGTAGAAAGAGTAATCGCTGACCAGAGATATTAAATAAACAATTTGACTTCGGAAAGGGTTAATTTAATGGAGACCAAATTAAGTACCATTACCATAAAAAGCATGAGCATGGATGACAAGATGGAACTGCTTAAACAAATAGAAAAAGAAAATGAAGAATTAAAGAAGCAAAACAAAGAGTTAATCAAAGCAATTTAAAAGCATAGAGAGCATATAGAAATGAAATTATTATTATAATTATCTCCCTCGTCTTAAAGACGGGGATTTTTTATAGCTGACAAAAAAGTGGCGGTTAAAAGAAGGAAAACGAAATGGCGGTTCCGAAGGAAGTTAGTCAACGACAGTGACGTTTCCGAAAGAACCGTCATTTAATATGGCTTCTGACACTAAATGAATATGAATTTCCATTAAATCAGTTTAATGAATTGTCTCCATTCCAAC
Source organism: Evansella halocellulosilytica (assembly GCF_002335745.1). GTDB lineage: Bacteria > Bacillota > Bacilli > Bacillales > Salisediminibacteriaceae > Bacillus_CA > Bacillus_CA halocellulosilytica. The sequence continues at coordinate 916,634 of NZ_NIST01000001.1, forward strand.
TATATAAAAACCTTGAAGAGAATAACTTTTCCCTAACCCTTTTTGATGAAAATGAAGGAGATATTGTTATTCAAGCAGAAAGAATAGAATTTAGGGATTTATGTGATAACGAAGAAGAACTTTTAAAGTATATAAAATGGGATTTAGTTGATCATGTAGATGAATGCACATATCTTGAGGAAAATGATGAGGAAGAATATCAGGATTTCAAAGATGAATTGTTAGATGCTTCGACTAAAAAAGAAATACAAAATCTGTTAAATAACTACATAGTACTAAATGAAAAATATGATATTGAAGATAAAATCGAAGATTTCATCTTCCTTATTTAATTCATTGTTAGGTGACCGTATCGCAAATAGTGGTAAAACAGAGAGTAGAAATTGTTATAAAAAAAGAGTGGATAGAAAAAATCTAGTAATTTGTTATGGTAAAAGAGCGCACTCCTTGTATGGAATGTGCTCTTTGTAATTCTGAAAACTTAATATGTACTTTCTTCAAGTCTTTTAAGTGCCTTCTCATATGCAGTGTTTCTTTCTTTTTCCTCCCAATCTAGTCTTTGTAAAATTCGCTGCCAATATATATTTCCCTCTTCAGCATACGATTTTGCAGTTTCTCTCCACAGATATGCTTCGGCCTCTTCAAGGACAATAAAATGGCGAGTATGGATTTTAAAGTGAGGCATTCCGTCTTCTTTAATTAAACTATAAATAGTAGACGGGCTTGTCCGAAAATGATTTGCTGCTTCTTTTATAGTTAGAACAGTTCTGCCATAATACCTTTCTTTGTCTTTTTTTGTGAAGTTTTTTATTTCATTTGAAAAAATAGTTAATTCTTCTCTTATTATTTTCCTAATTATTTCATCGATCATTGTAGGCTCCCCCTTTGTTTTGTGGAAGTTATCAATTTCAGACTGAACGGAATTCACATCCCAATTATTATCGGGATCAGTCCAACCAAACTTTTTATAATTATCAATTGTATCTTTTATTTCGTTTTCATCTAGAATAATTCGAGATTTAACTTTTCGGTGAGGCATTGCTCTCGAAAATGTCAACTGACGTATTACGGAAGAGCCAATGCCGGTTAATGAGGATACCTCTTTGATAGTTAAATATTTTTTGGTGCAATACTCTTTATCCTTATACAGATTATTTAACGAAGCAGATATCTCATTTTTAATGATTGTCTCCAAAAGGTACTCAAATGAATTACTACTTAACAGGCTGTCCATTAACTCTCCTCCATTATTTACGTTGCCATCTTAAATTCCCAATTTTAAGACTGTCTTTATTATTGCTATCTAAGATTACCTCAAAATTGTGCTTCTTATAAAAGTGAATGGAACCTTCCAATTCTTTTTGCGAAAATACGTTCGCATTTCTTGTACTCTATTATACAATTTATGGTACAATATAACTACAGAATTTTACATTTTTTCGAAGGAGTTTATAAATTCTTAGTCAGCCTATAACAAGTAAAATCTTTCTATTAAACATACATTTTAGATAGTTATATGATTACCAGATTTTGTCGTATAATAATAGAAAATAAAACAATTTTGGGGGTTAAAAAATGGCAGATATTCAAAAACAATTTGAAGAGTTCCATGATGCAATTAAACTAAAACGTTTTAAGGAAAATAAAGAGTTACGGGAAAAAAGAGATATCATTACAGATAAAATAAAGAATGGTGTTAAGACCAAGTTTGAAGAAAAGGAAAAAGATGCTCCTAGTCTAGAGTTCATTGACCAAGGTAGTTATGCTGTAGATCTAGGGATTGTCCCTGAAGATAAAGATTATGATATAGACGAGGGTGTAATCTTTGATCTCTATAAAGAAGATTATACAGACAGTGTCGAACTTAAAAAGATGATTAGAGATATACTTGAAAACCACACTAATACGCCACCTAAGATAAAAAACCCCTGTGTAACTATAACCTATTCATTAGATGATGAACCAGCATATCATGTCGATTTAACAGTGTATTTAAAATCAAAGTACGATAACAATTTGTATCTTGCTTGGGGCAAGGAGTTTGCTAACAAAGACAATAAATATTGGGATCTTGCTGATCCAGAAGGTCTAAACGATCATATCATAAATTCGTTTGCAGATGACGCAAAAAAACAATTTAAGAGAGTTGTTAGATACATGAAGAAGTGGAAGGATATTTGCTTCAACTCTTCAGGGAATTCGCGTCCTCCTAGTATAGGAATAACTATTGCAGCAGTCGATTTATTTTCTTATAAGCAATCTTATAACTCCTTATCAGGAAAATTTAAAGATGATGATTTGGGTGCTCTAAAAGATTTTGTAAGTAAATTAAAGAATAGATTTATATTAAAGTGGGATACCGATTTGGAGAAAAGTTTTTATACTATTGAATACAATTTACCTGTACAACCATATAGTAATGTTTTCTCTAAGATGTCAAATAACCAAATGGATTCTTTTTATCAAAAACTAAATGAATTAGAAAATGCATTGACTGAAGCAGAAGGAAAAAGTGACCCACATGAAGCATGTAAAGTTCTGAGTCCAAAATATTTTGGCGACAAATTCCCAATACCTGAATCAAAAGAGGCAAGATATAAACAAGTTGCTTTATCTAGTGCGCCTTCTTCCAACTCTGCTATAGGGTATTAATAATGAACATTGATGTTCAAGAGTTACTACAAGAAAAAGAATATTTGGAGAAGGTTATAGCAGTTGAACCATATCATTATGAACTTTTTTTTGAATTGAGAAATGGTTATCAAATTCCACTAACGATAACTTTTAGTCCATTGTTTCCAACACAATTACCAATTGTTCATATTAATGAAAAGTACCATAATATTCCTGACATCCCACACGTTATGAGTAGTGGACTTGTTTGCTTTTTGGATAAAGAGGGTGTCATATGGAGCGATGTTCCGGAAAGAACACTTGATTTTGTTTTTGATAGAGTTGAACGGGTATTAATATCAAATTCGCCGCAAATAGAATATCATAGAGAATTTAGTTATTATTTTGGAACCTTAGAAAAGACAGAACCTGTTTTTTCAGTATACACTCCTGAAGATGAACCAAAGGAAATTTCTGTTTTGGCAATGGGAGGTAAACCGTTTGCCTTTCTAACAGACGATGCGGAGTCTAGGTCTTTATTAGGTAAGTTATTAAATGCGAATATCAATTCTCGTAATCTGGTAAAAGCAAATTATATTCCATTAGACTATACCTACAAGGGCAAGGTTCCCCAATTTGATCGATTTTGGAGTAATGAAGAAATAACAAATATTATTAGAAATCATATATCTGACGATACATTATTGAAGATAGCAAAGTTTTCAATGAATAAAAAAAGGTACTTTTATTTGCTAAGAATTCCATTATTGACAGGAGACCAAACAATTATTGGGTTATGGTACGAAAAGGTAAATCATTCTCTTTCAAAAAAAGTAATTCCGCTTATAGATGAGAGCATTAGTGATGATTTTAAAGTAACACCTTTGTTTGTCTTTAGAAATGATGATACCACATTAATAGAAAGAGGCGGTGGGGTAAGGAAGCCTCTTAACGCTTTATTAGTAGGCTGTGGATCTGTGGGTAGTGATTTATTATTTATGTTAGCACGGTCTGGAATAAAACATTTTACCTTGATAGACGATGATAAAATGAAAATCGAAAACTCATATCGACATTTTCTCGGTATGAATAAATCTATTGAGAGTAAACCAAAAGTTAAACTTTTAAAAGAAGAATTTGAAAACAGGTACCCTAATGTACACATTCAAACAATTGAAAATGAAGTACTAGATACAATTGAAAATGGAGAAATAGAACTAAATGATTTTGATTTGATATTAGTAGCAATTGGCGATCCAAATATAGAAAGAAGACTAAATAAACTTATTTTAAAGTCATCAACTCCTGCAATTTTCACTTGGGTCGAAGCATATGGAATAGGTGGACATGCACTTGTAGTTAACAACGGAGGAAAAGGCTGTTATGAATGTTTAATAGATACTGAATTAAGGTTGTATTCATCTTTTGCTGGTAAGAGTGATGTACCATTTATCAAAAATATGAATGGTTGTGCAGGTTCTTTTACACCTTACGGAAGTATTGATTCTATGGAAACAGCATTGCTTGCTTCGAGGTTAGTTTTTAGATTTTTAGAGAATGATATTAAAGGAAATCCTCTTGTTTCATGGAAGGGTTCCTCAAAATTATTTGAAGAGAGTGGTTTTATGACTTCGGAGCGATATAAGCAATCAAGAGATATTTTGAATCAGGATGACTATGAATATATTAATACTAGTTGTAAAGTCTGCTCGAAACTTAAGGATGAGGCTTATAAAGATGATAAGCGCTGAATATGAAAATGTTGCAATCGAAATCGAACAACAAGTTATTCAAGTAATTAAAGGAATGCGACAAGAAGGCCCGACTGATAAGGAATCAGGAGGAATGTTAATAGGTTCGATTTTAACAAACAGTAACGATATTATAATTAAAGACTACACTTTTCCTCAAAAAGGGGACTACCAATCAAGGTATAGGTTTATACGAAGGGAAAAGAGTCATAACGCCTTATTGCAACAGAAGTGGGAGGAAAGCAATAAAACTGTAATGTATATGGGGGAATGGCATACTCATCCTGAAATAGACCCTCACTATTCACGTCAGGATCTTAGAAATTGGAAAAAATTATTAAGCAAGTCAAAAACATTTTCTGATTATTTAGTGTTTATTATTGGTGGTATAAACACTTATAAGGTTTGGGTCGGCAGCCGTGAAAATGGAGACATAGTATTAGTATATAAAGGAGCATATAATGAAAGTAATAAATTCAATTAAAGAGTTATTTACACTTATACAAAATGACCCTATCACTTCGATAATAATGCTACTTATATTAATTTTTTCTAGTATAATCTTGTACAAAAAATGGGGTTGGCTACAAATCGCATATAACTGGGTTATTAATCATGTTTTGTGCTTTATGAAAAGGGAATTCATTATGTTGGCTACGTTTACGAAGAAAGAGGCCAACTTTACTAGTGTAAAGAGAGAGTATCAAGAACAGGGATGTTTATATATAACACATAACTTTCTAAAAAAGTTTAAAGTAGATGGAAGCATTAATGATGCAGAACTTCAGAAAATACTAAAAGAGAAAAAATCCAAAATGAAGACAGCAATAAAGCGTAGTAAAAACTCTAACTCACTTATATACCTAGGGTTTCCCCATGTACCACTTGCTTTTTTAGACGGATATCACTTTAAGAGCACGGATGACGCAATTCTTTACGAATATCAAGGAGAGGACTTTGAGTGTCTTGGAAAGGGATTTTATGAACTAAAAAGAAAGTATAACACTGATATGAAAATAGTTAGTAATTATAATTCACAAATTAAGTATGACAATGAGGTTGCACTAAAAATAGAACAATCATTTTCAATAATAGATGAAGGTATAAAAAATGTATCTGGTACCTCACAAGTGATATCATTAGGTCTAGAAAATCCTGACCGCTGGAATATTACTAATTATGCTCAAATTGATTTATATCAAAAAAAGTTTTTAGAATTGCTATCAAAATTAAAAGAGAATGGTGTTAATAAGGTTCATTTATTTGCTACAACACCTGTGTCACTAGGTTTTAGTTTAGGTAGAATAATAGAGCATTATCACCCTGAAATAATAGTGTATAACTACAATAACAATGCATATGACTGGGCAATTAATTTAAGAACAGAAGAGATTATAACTTTTGATTAGAATATATTGAAAAAAAGAAGAATAATAGGGATCCTATCATTCTTCTTTTTTTACATTAATATGCATAGCCAATCGGGATTGAGATAGCAGATTTTAAAATCGAGTATAGTTATTATTACTTTTACCGTAGGGATATCACCTAAAAATCAGGGGTAAACAGCCACTGGAAATCAACATTAGGCATGAAATAGTTACCTTAACCATTAAGTTCTATTCTTGAATTTCCGCCCCAAAAAATCAAGGTTTTTACTTCATTATCTTGAAGAGTCGTCATGTATAAATTTTCATAAGATAATGGAGGAGATACACTTGCAGCAAACAAATCACTCAAGAAAACTAATGGAGAATGAAATTGTTGAATTCCATCACGAAGATTATCAATTTATTATTACACGCTTTAAAAAAATCAACTGGAAGCAGTACAAGGGGATCGCTCAATATCAGTACTTTTTATTTGTGTTCGACAAAAGGCTAGCAAAGGTTAATAAAGAGAATTCTTTACCCGAAGTTTTCAATACAGAGATTAGAGACAATGTTTTTGAAACCTTTGAAAATCTTAAGCAAAATATAGATACTATTTTGAGCGAGTATATTCTAGTTGATGATGCGATTTTCGAGTGTTTAAAACTGGTTGAAAAATTGAATCCTATTTATTTGGAAAAAGACAAGGAGTGAAATCCTTGTCTTTTTAATTACTTGAATTTCCAAATATGTCGATAAAATTTTTGTTGAAAATGCAGTAATCATCGCTTCAATAAAGAAGTAAACGGTAAAGGGAGGTGGAAATATTGCTTAAATTAAGTGTAGAAGAATTAATCGAAATTAATGATTTTTATAATGGTGCAACTAGGGTAACGATAACCTATGCAACAGGCAATACGGTTCTATTAGAACTTTATGATGGTCGAGATATAGAAGAATTCATTCTTAGTAAGAGGGATTTGATAATGATCCTTAGAAACTTTTATGTTGAGGATATTTGTGACATTGTTCATTCGGGTGTTAACGGGATTATTGATGTTAAAGTGGACAAATCAACCGAACATTACCCAGTGCAGATTTCTGTAGAAGATGGACATAAATATTACTGCAATTTGGAAGAACTTAATTATATAAAGGAGATAATTGACTACCAAAAGAGAAAAGAATGTTAAGTAAATAAGAATTTTTTCGTAGATAGGCTGAACGAACAAATGACAGAACCAGATTAAGTTTAACAAGCGTATAGTTGTTTAACAGTTAGTAAATAAAAAGGTGAAATCAATAATCCGGTTTTAAATAATTTAGTCATATAAGAAAACGTCTTGACAATTGCCATATTATAGTCGTTATTTTATTTAAAACAAGTACATATAATGATTCCCTATGTTAAAATAGGAAAAAAGATGGATTTTATTTTCGTGGAGGTTTTCTTATGGATATAGTGGCTAATCAGGAGCAATTTTTAGACGATATCACTTTATTTAAACAAGATTTAATTAATATTGTAAAACAAACAAATATTGAAAAATATAGAGAAGAATTTAAGGGGCGCTATAGTCAAGAAAGGTTTAAGGAATTTTTTAATGAAAAAGCCGCTTTACATATAGTGTTTAAGTATTTCTTGATTCGTATGGTCGAAGAATCAATGGGGAGGGTAAAAGAAAAACTTAATAAACAGGGTTTAACGAAGTGGCATGAAATCAGTAAAAACTATAGAAAAGATTACGATTTATTATACGAAATTGCTGTGAATGATGTCAAAAGAGAAAAGGATTTGGGAGCGATATTTGAGGAGACAATTTATGATAGGGAAGTATTTAGTAGTAATGGTAGAAACATACTCACAAAATACATACCAAAATTAGCGAAGTATGATTTTAGTACTTTAGATGAAAGTACAACATTAACAGTTATTGACAAATTATATAATGTCGATAAAAGAAAAGATTTGAGTGGTTTTTTTCTGCCTTCTCCTATTATTAAATTTTTATTAAGTCAAGTTGGGTTAGAGGAATAGAGGTGTTTAGAAATGATAAATAAGGATCAGTTAATCAATGATTTAAAAACTTTACATAACGAAATTGTGTTTATCTATGAAAAAATATTTGAATATAAATACAGTAACGAAAATGAATTTAAAATTATGATAAATGAAGAATATGTCAGTAATAATATATCAAAGGATGGAGATAAAAAGTCGTGGAATAAACAATTTTTTCATAGGTCTGCTTATACGTTATTAAATAAGATATTATTTATACGAATTTGCGAAGATAAAGGATTCATGTTAAACGAAGAAGATAAAGTGATGGGAGAGAAGGTTAACCCAAATATAGGACAAAAATTGTCTATGCTTGGTTTGCAAAAATGGTCAAACCTTGTTTCGAATTATACCTTGTCGGAACTTGTTAAATTTGCTTTTAAAGATATGAATAGGTCTTATAATAATATTCAGTTATACAAAGAGGATAAGTATGATTGGTTAATTCCAAAAAGTCACGAGTTAGAACATTATTTCCTAAACCATAAGAAATATGAAGAATTACCTTATGATCTATTTGAAAAAGTGCTAAAGAAAATTATTGAAACCTTAGATACCTCTAGATACGATTTTGGTAAATCATCGGATAATGTTTTAGGTGATGTTTATGAGAAATTTATGGATAGAGAGACTAGGAAAGGTCTTGGTCAATTTTATACGCCTGATTATATTATCGAATATATATTGAATAATACGGTGTCTAAGGCAAACGTTTTGGATACCCCTTTCGTAAGCGTTTTAGATCCTTCATGTGGGTCGGGTCACTTTTTAATAATGGCTTATGATATTCTTCGGAAAAAGTTTGAAGAAAGTTTGGACGATCTACCAGTGAAATATAAGGATATCAAATATTATGTTAAATATGGCGTTGATACTAAAGTAGTAGTAGGCAAAGATTATTGGACAGAAAAGTACCTTCATTATCATATATTGAAACATTGTATATTTGGTTCAGATATTGACGCCTTTGCCTTACAATTGACAACTATTAATTTACTTCTTAAAGATTTAGATAACTTTATAACTGATGAACTAAATATTATTGAATGCGATAGTCTTATCATGTGGGAAGAAGATATTGAATGGCGTACATTAAAAAAGCAAATAGAACAAAGTGGTAGTATTTTAATTGAAAATACTTATACAAATATTAAAGGTGAAAATGTAGAAGAAGTAATTGGGTGGGAACGAGCAGAGGATTTAATTAAAATTTGTGAGTTCTGGGACAGGGATTACGATTATGTAGTAGGAAACCCACCGTATGGTTCTAAGATAACAATTGATCAAAAAAAATACTATATGAGGAAATATAATGATGTCCATATGAGAACACCCGATGTGTACAATTATTTTATTTCGAGGGCAACAAAAAAGAGTGGAAACTTTTTAAGTTTTATCGTCCCTGATTCGCTACTGGCACAGTATGAGTATACAAAATGTAGAACATATCTGTTAGACAATTTTAATTTAAAAACTGTAGTTTCTTTAGGCGAAAGGGTTTTTGATGATAATTCCTACCCTACGATTATTTTCCATGTGGAAAATTCAAAGGATAGAATAAGTACTCAAATGATAGATATTAGCCATTTAGAAGGCAATTCCAATAAAGAAGAGGCACTAAGAAACAAAAATTACAGTCAGTTGAATGTAGAACAAGGAAATTTCAAAAAAATCGACGGGAATAAACTGTTATTTTTAAATAATGATTTGATTGACTTAATACTGCATGTGAAAAATGGCAAGGAACCCTTGGGTGAAATTGTCGATTATTTATCGGTTGGGGTAGCAAGTGGAAACGATAAAGCATTTGTTGTAGATAATCAAGTTATTCAAAAGGAATGTATTGATAAGGAACTAATTAAACCAGTGATTGTGGGCGGTAATGTCCAACCATATTACCATACGAATAGCGGAAAATACCTTATTTATATAAATCGGTCAACTGATATGAGCGAGAAAGAAAACACGATAAAATATCTTGAAACTTTTAAAGAACAATTAAGTTCAAGAAGAGAAGCAAGAAATAACACAATACGCTGGTTTGAATTGCATTGGCCAAGAACTAAGGATCAATTTGAAAGGAAAAAAATTATAATGGAAAAAGTACCGAAAGGAGAAAAATTATATGTTATTTGTGCAAAGGGTAAATCTTCTTTAATGGCTGCAGAGAAAATCGTTCAAAAAGGATATGATAATATCTATTCGATTGAAGGTGGGATGAGGGCATGGAGTGAACATTTGGAGCCGATTAAAGTTGGAGAATTAAATAACGGTGGGGCTCTTTATCAATTTGTACGTATTGGAAAGGGGTGTCTTTCCTATCTTATTATTTCTGATGGAAAAGGTGCATTGGTTGATACTAATCGAATGACAGATACTTACGAAGAATTTCTAACGAATCATTCTATAGAACTAACACATGTTTTTGACACCCACCTTCATGCTGATCATATTTCAGGGGGAAGGCAGTTAGCAAATAAGTTAGGAGCAGCATACTATCTCCCCCCGAAGGATGCAGGGGAAGTAGTGTTTGAATTTAACCCAATCAATGATGGGGATGAAATAACAGTTGGTAACTCAAAAGTTAAGGCAGTATACTCTCCGGGGCATACAATTGGAAGTACCTCATTTATTATTGATAATGCATATTTATTGACCGGGGACATATTGTTTGTAGATTCTATTGGGCGTCCAGATTTAGCAGGTAAAGCAGAGGACTGGGTCGGTGACTTAAGAAATACCCTGTATGGTACTTATAAAGAATTAGCAGACGATTTAGTTGTTCTTCCTGCACATTATATGGGTATAAATGAAATGAACCAAGATGGAAGTATATCTGAAAGATTAGGTGTGTTATATAAAGAAAACCATGGATTAAAAATAACAGACGAAAGTGAGTTTAGGAGAGCAGTTACAGAGAATTTACCTCCACAACCAAACGCGTATGAAGAAATAAGGCAACTTAATATGGGGAATTTAAAACGTCAAGAAGAGGAACAGGGTGAAATGGAAATAGGGCCAAATCGCTGCGCAATTCGCTAGAGGGAGTTGATTCTTAAACAAAATAAATTGGAGAATAAATCAATGGATGTTCAGTTGATAATTACACTTTTTCTAATCGGGTTTACTGGTTCTTTTATATCTGGGGTGGCTGGTATTGGTGGGTCTATAATCAATTACCCAATGTTGTTATATATTCCTCCCTTAGTTGGCGTTGGTATGTTTAGTTCACATGAAGTAACAGGAATAACTGGAGTACAGGTATTGTTCGCTACCATTGGTGGTATTTTAGCCTATAGAAAAAGTGGGTATTTACATGTGTCACTAATCATTTATATGGGAGTCAGTGTACTAATAGGAAGTTTAATTGGTGGTTTTGGTTCGAGAATGATGGAAGAGCAAGCAATCAATATCATTTATGGGATTTTAGCACTCAGTGCAGTTGCTTTAATGTTTATTCCCACTAAAGGTAGAGAGGGAAAGGATGATGAAATTCCAATTAACAAGAGTTTAGCATCCTTATTGGCTTTTATTGTCGGAGTTGGAGCAGGAATAGTTGGGGCTGGTGGAGCATTTCTTCTTGTTCCAATCATGTTGGTCATTCTAAAAATACCTTCACGTGTAACAATTGCATCTTCATTAGCAATAACTTTTATTTCATCCATTGGGGCAACTATAGGGAAGGTTGCCACGGGACAGGTCTTATTTTTTCCTGCTTTAATAATGGTAATATCAAGTTTGGTTGCTGCGCCACTTGGTGCACAAGCAGGGAAAAAAGTAAATACCAAAGTCCTTAGATGGATTTTGGCATTACTAATTGGTGGTACTTCAATTAAAATTTGGACTGACATCCTATTTTAGGAAGCGTTATTACTTTCAATATATGTCTCCAAAGATGGATGATATTCTTTTTGGTAATGACCTTCCGAGCAGTATTTAATCACAGAAGCACTAAGTATGCTTGATTTTTTAGTGTTTAACGCCTTTTTGCAATTGGGGCATTTTTCAGTCAGAAAGACTTTTAGGAACTTCATTGGTTTATCACTCCATATGTTTAATCTTGTTAATACCTATTTGATTACTGTGAGTTATAGCGTAAAAAATTTTATTTTTATGTATAATCCTTTGTAATACTTCTTGGAAAGGTATGATGATATTGGCAGGACATCGGTTTAAACCTGATAAAGCAGATAAGTTATTAGATCCTAAACGTAGAGAATTGGTTTCACCTGAACAAGTCGTAAAAGAATTAAAGGTTAAAAAGGAAAATATAATTGCTGATTTAGGGGCAGGTAATGGTTTCTTTACCATTCCATTAGCAAAGGCAACTGAACAGGAAGTTTATGCTGTTGATATTGAGGAAAAAATGTTAAACCTCTTAAGGGAAAATGCTAATTCTGAAAAAATTGGCAATATCCAATGTGTAATTAGTGATCTAGAGGATATACGGTTGAATGACGACCTTGTAAATAAGGCCCTTGTCGCCTTCGTAGTACATGAAATTCCTAATTTAAAAAAGGCTCTTGGAGAATTCAAAAGGATACTAAGACCAAACGGAACTCTACTTATTCTTGAATGGGAAGCCATTGAAATGGAAATGGGACCACCATTACATGAAAGGATCTCCTCAGGTAAAATGAAAGAAATTTTAATTGAAAATGATGTTGAGCCTTCAATTATTCATTTTAGTGAAGCAGTTTATGGAGCCTTTATCAATGTATAAGGAGGAAAAGTCATGCAATTTGATTATACTGTTGAAACTAAGAATAATATCCAAACAGCCATATCTTCATTGGAGGAAACCTTAAAAGAAGAGAAGTTTGGTGTGCTATGGGAATTTGATATTAAAGGAAAGTTACAAGAAAAGGGATTAGAATTTAATCAGGATTATAAAGTCTTAGAAGTATGCAATCCACATGAAGCCCAACGAATACTTAGTGAAAATCAGATGGTTGGGTACTTTCTACCTTGTAAAATTGTTGTTTATTCTGATCAGGGTAAAACAAAAATTGGTATGCCGAGGCCTACAGCATTAGTGAGTATGGTGAATGACGATAAGATAAAGGAACTTGCCAAGGATATCGAGCACCGTTTAATTGGGTGCATTGATAAGAGTATCGTATGAAATAAATAAGAAATGAAGGAGATGTAAAACCAGTTTATATCTCCTTTTTAATTGACAATATACTATAGAGGGTATAAAATATGACTTGTTAATTGCTCCTTGTCAAATAAGGGAGAGTGTGAGTATCTTGATGAATTTTGTTTTTATATTATTAGGTATACCTATCTTGATAGGTTTATATAATAGATACATTCCTGTTCTGCGTATGTCATATCTTGAAATAAGTGATATTAGTAAGGATAGTAGTAGGATAATAATTGATATTAGGGATTATAACGTTACCTATAAACAACCAATAAAAGAAGCAATTTACATTCCAGTTGGTTATTTAAATAGATATTATGAGGATATTCCTTATCAAACGATCCACCTAATATCGTCAAATGCTCTGGAGAAAAATATTGGAACTCGTATATTACGCAAAAAAGGATTTAAAGTAGTCAGTTATTCGTTATGCGAAGAGATATGTGATAAGAGTTACAATCGTAATAACATAGAGCAGTTTTGTTAAGGTTTAGATGTTAGGTAGAAAAATAAACATTGTCTTGTTGACAATATACCTATCGGGGTATATAATGAGTTTATCGAATCACAAACCTAGTTTCTACAATGGCTAGAAACGTTGAATAAAAGGATTTTGCTTATATTATAAAGAAATGGAGGTGACACTATGGAATATGATGTTCAGACGAAGAATCGTTTAAAAAGAATTGAAGGTCAAATAAGAGGTATCTTACGGATGATGGAAGAACGCAAAGACTGCAAGGATATCATTACTCAGTTGTCTGCTAGTAGAACAGCAATTGACCGTACAATCGGAGTTTTAGTGAGTACCAATTTGATTGAGTGTGTTAGAAAAGCAGAAGAAAATGGGGAAAATAGTGATGATTTGGTAAAAGAGGCTGTTAACATGCTTGTAAAAAGCAGATAGTAAAAAGGTTGACATCCTTTTTTATTTAGAATACCATATACCTATACGGGTATATGTAATTGGATTTAAGGAGGAATATTAATGAGAGTAGAAAAAGTGTTAGACGCAAAAGGGTTAGCGTGTCCGATGCCTATTGTTAAGACAAAGAAGGCAATAAATGAAATTGAATCAGGTCAAGTGTTAGAAGTTCATACAACAGATAAAGGTGCTAAAAGTGACTTAACGGCTTGGGCAAAATCTACTGGACATGAATTACTTGATTATAGAGAAGAGAATGATGTACTTATCTTCTTGATCAAGAAAGGCTAAATTTTTTTATACAACAAAATATACCCATTTGGGTATTTTGAGTATAAACGAGGAGGAATTACAATGTCACATAAAAAGAAAACAACGATTGTTCTATTTAGTGGGGATTATGATAAAGCGATGGCAGCCTATATTATCGCCAATGGTGCAGCCGCTTATGATCATGAGGTAACCATTTTCCATACATTCTGGGGACTAAACGCACTTAGGAAAGATCAACAAGTACCTGTAAAAAAAGGATTTTTAGAAAAAATGTTTGGTAAAATGATGCCACGTGGTGCTGATAACATGGGACTTTCTAAAATGAACTTTGCGGGAATGGGTCCAAAAATGATAAAACATGTCATGAAAAAGCACAATGCTATGCCACTTCCACAACTAATTGAAATGGCACAGGAGCAAGATGTGAAGTTAATTGCATGTACTATGACAATGGATCTCCTTGGATTACAAAAGGATGAGTTAATTGATGGACTCGATTACGCAGGAGTTGCTGCTTACATTGGTGACGCAGAGGAAGGCAATATCAATCTATTTATCTAATAGACAATTAGACTTGGAGGAGTTCGATGGATTTCTTTAGTGTAGATGTCATCATTATATCTATGGTTGTTATATTCATCATTCTACGTTTTATCCCGGTTAAGGGGGTAAAACAAATTGATACAAATGAATTAAAAGAGTTATTGAAAAATAAGGATCCTCAATTCGTTGATGTGCGTACACAAGGAGAATTTAGTCGTTACCATATTCAAGGATTTAAAAATATTCCGTTACAACAACTCTCAAAGAAGGCAAATATGTTGAATAAAAACCATGAGGTTGTTGTCATTTGCCAAAGTGGAGTGAGGAGTAAAAAGGCTAGTAAAGTGTTAAAGAAGATGGGGTTTAAGAAAATAATAAATGTAAAAGGTGGAGTAAGTACTTGGAGAGGATAAGGAGGTTTTATTAATGAAAGAATATTCTACAACACAAGTTCAGGGTTTACTTAGTGAAGGTTTAAATCTAATTGATGTTCGTGAAACCCACGAAGTTGCACAAGGTATAATTCCCGGAGCAGTAAACATTCCGCTTGGATTATTGGAATTTCGTATGAATGAATTAGAAAAACCCAAAGAATATATTATTGTGTGGCGTTCTGGTGCTCGAAGTGCCCAAGCAACAGAGTTTCTTGAAAGTCACGGTTTTAATGTGATCAACATGTCTGGTGGAATGCTAACATGGGAAGGTCCAATAGAATAAATTTTTTTAAAGAAACTAATACCCTAATGGGTAAATTAAATCAGGAGGTTGTTTTAACATGGAAATGATAAAAACTGATTTTGTTTTAGATGCAAAGGGATTAGCGTGTCCAATGCCTATTGTAAAAACTAAAAAAGCAATAAATAATCTAGAGGCTGGTCAAGTACTAGAAGTTCAAGCAACGGATAAAGGTTCAAAGGCAGATATTAAAGCATGGTCAGAAAGTTCAGGTCATCAATATTTAGGGACAGTAGAAGAGGGTGATGTGTTGAAGCATTATCTTCGTAAAGAAAGTGGAGAAGAAAAGTTAGAAAAGAAACATCCACATGTCATTAGTAACGATGAATTAGATCAAAAACTTTCATCCAAAGAGGATTTGATTGTGCTAGATGTGAGGGAGCATGCTGAATACGTGTTTAGTCACATTCCGAAGGCAAAATCGATTCCACTTGGTGAATTAGAGAATCGATTAGATGAATTAAATCCTGAAACCCCAATTTATGTAGTGTGTCGAACTGGAAATCGAAGTGATCTAGCAGCACAAAAACTTACTGACAAAGGATTTAAGAAAGTAGTAAACGTTGTACCCGGTATGAGTAATTGGGAAGGTCAAACTAAAAAAGCAATAGATTAATTGTTTAAAGGGAGGAGAAGAATGAATGAAAAACAACGTTACCGTTTATACGACTTCAACTTGTCCTTACTGTGATATGATGAAGAATTTCCTGAAGGATAACAATATTCCATTTAATGAAGTGAATGTAGAGAAAAAACCTGCTGCTGCAAATAAATTAGTGGCAGCAACAGGTCAACTGGGAGTTCCACAAACGGAAGTCAACGGCAAATGGGTGTTAGGATTTGATCCAAATACTCTCATGAGTTTACTAAATTAACTTAAAAAGAATTAGGAGGAATTTTAGATGGCAAAAAAGGTAGCAATTATTGCAAGTAATGGTGGATTGTTTGATGCGTATAAAGTATTTAACATTGCGACTGCCGCTGCGGCAACAGATCAAGAAGTGGCAATTTTCTTTACCTTTGAAGGATTGAACCTCATTCATAAGGAAGGATATAAACAACTTCCAATGCCAGAGGGAAAAGAACATTTTGCAGAAGGTTTTTCTAAAGCAAATGTTCCTTCCATTCCAGAATTGGTGAACATGGCAAAAGAAATTGGTGTTATGTTCATTGGGTGTCAAATGACAATGGATGTAATGGGATTAGAGAAAGATGCATTTATTGATGGAATTGAGGTTGGTGGAGCCGTAACGTTCCTAGAATTTGCTAAAGATGCTGATGTAACATTAACATTTTAATTAATTTATATTTTTTTAGCCAAAACTATACTATAGGGGGTATTAAAGGTGACTTTAAGAGAAATGACTTCAAGAGAAGTGACACAAAAAGTAATCAATCAAGAAGAATTATTTATTTTAGATGTTCGGAATGAAAGTGATTTTAATGATTGGAAAATTGAAGGTGCAAAGTTTAATTACTTAAATGTACCATATTTTGAGTTATTAGATGGTGTAGAAGGTATTTTAGATAAACTTCCTTCAGACAAAGACATTTTAGTTGTATGTGCAAAAGAGGGTTCATCTATCATGATTGCTGATATGCTTTCTGAAGAAGGGTTAGATGTAGCCTACTTAAAAGGTGGTATGAAGGCATGGAGCGAACACTTAGAGCCTATTAAAGTGGGGAACTTAAAAGATGGCGGAGAGATGTATCAATTTGTTCGTATTGGAAAAGGTTGTCTATCATACATGGTCGTTTCAAATGGTGAGGCAGCAATTATCGATGCAACAAGAATGATTGATATCTATACTAAGTTTGCTGAAAACATTGGTGCAACGATTACACATGTATTTGATACACATTTACATGCAGATCACATTTCAGGCGGTAGAGCAATTGCAGAAAAAATAAACGCAACCTACTGGTTGCCTCCGAAGGATGCAACAGAAGTTACATTTGAGTATCAACCGTTAGAAGGTGGCACCGATGTAACTATCGGTAATACAACAATCAATATTCATGCTTTATATTCTCCGGGCCATACCATTGGATCAACGTCTTTTGTTGTCGATGAAAAGTATTTACTTTCAGGTGATATCTTATTCATTGATTCCATTGGTAGACCAGATTTGGCTGGTAAGGCAGAAGATTGGGTAGCCGATTTAAGAGAAAGTCTTTACACACGTTATAGAGAACTATCAGAAGAACTTGTTGTTCTTCCAGCCCATTTTATGATCATTGACGAACTAAATAAAGATGGTAGTGTTTCTGGAAAATTAGGCACTCTCTTTGAACAAAACCATGGTTTAAACATTGAAGACGAGAATGAATTTAGAAAATTAGTGACGGAAAACTTACCGCCACAACCAAATGCATACCAAGAAATCCGTGAAACAAACATGGGTATAATCAGTCCAGATGTTGAAAAACAACGTGAAATGGAAATCGGACCAAACCGTTGTGCCGTTCGATAGGAGAAAATAAGAATTTATTAGGAGGATTTTAACATGAAGATAGCAAAAGTACTAGACGCAAAAGGTTTAGCATGCCCAATGCCTATTGTAAAAACAAAAAAGGCGATCAATGAACTAGAGTTAGGCGAGATTTTAGAAATTCATGCAACAGATAAAGGGGCAAAAAGTGACCTTGCTGCATGGGCGAAGTCAGGTGGTCATGAATTACTAAAAGATTCAGAAGACGGTGATGTTCTAAAGTTCTGGATTAAAAAAGGTTAAATCATAAAAGAAAAGGGAACCAACTTGGTTCCCTTTTCTATAATAGGAGGAAAAAGTATGGACTTTATGTTTATCATAACTATCTTTCTAATAGGATTTATTGGATCATATATATCAGGGATGGTGGGCATAGGTGGGTCAATCATTAAATATCCAATGTTACTATATATCCCGCCTTTATTTGGTTTAGCCGCATTTAGTGCACATGAAGTTTCAGGGATAAGTGCAATACAAGTATTCTTCGCAACTATCGGTGGAGTTTGGGCCTATCGTAAAGGTGGGTATTTAAATAAGAACCTTATTATCTACATGGGTGTTAGTATTTTAATCGGAAGTTTTATTGGAAGTTATGGTTCAAGAATGATGTCTGGAGAAATTATTAACCTCGTTTATGGTGTTTTAGCATTACTTGCAGCCATTATGATGTTCCTTCCGAAAAAGGGGAGAGATGATATACCGCCCGACCAAGTTTCATTCAATAAATGGCTTGCAGCGTTTTTTGCTCTTATTGTTGGTGTTGGAGCAGGTATTGTTGGTGCGGCAGGAGCATTTCTATTAGTTCCAATTATGTTAGTCATTTTAAAATTACCGACACGTGTGACGATAGCATCATCTTTAGCGATTACGTTCATATCTTCAATAGGGGCTACAGTTGGAAAAATCTCAACTGGACAGGTAGAATTTGTTCCTGCGTTAATCATGGTTATAGCGAGTTTAATTGCCTCTCCATTAGGTGCGAGAATGGGTCAGAAGGTAAATACAAAACTTCTGCAATGGATACTATCCTTATTGATTTTTGGTACTTCAATTAAGATTTGGGTAGATATTCTGCTCTAGGATTTTGAATAAGTAGGTTACCCTTACATTTTTCTTATAGATGGGACATGTACGTCAAATAGATATTTATTTTAGAATGCGTAACAATTGTTATTATCTATGTTAAAACAAAATAAAGTTTGCCGAATGAGAAAAAAGTCTGCCTAAGAAGAAAAAAGTTTGCACAAAGCCCCGTGAGTATATCCAGTATATGGATGTATTAACGGGGCTTTTTAATGTGGAATTGTTGCCGTATAGGTGTCCTGTAGGGATTGAGGGTCCCCTTACGGGGAGAGTAATCCTTGAATAAGTATGGTAAAAGGGATGTCCGTATGTCTCTCTAAAGATATACAGACCCGAAAGCAATTCAATGAACAAGTGCCCACACCCTGTATCGTGTAAAAAGCGCTACAAGTGGTTTCCCCCAAGAAAATAAATATATATAAATAATTAGTAATTGGTCATGTAAGAGGAATCCATCAGATACCGGGGGTTTTGGTTTGTGCAGAGTATGGGATACTACTGTATGACAGCCATGTGCTATACGGGTATATAGTAAGGAAATGGGATGTATAGGTGAACCGTAAGGTGTCCTATTGTCTCCTCTATAACTTCTGTTTATAAAGTGTCAGTCTCACTTATCCCCCACTTACAATCTGAAAATGATTTTTCAAAAAAGGGGAAGTGAGAACCAGTCTATGTATGAGTCTGATAAATAGACTATCGAATCGGGAACGTATCTACGATACCTCTTCTCATTTTTTATTTGGAGAAGGTTTGAGAATTACTTTTCACAAACAAAGGAGAAAAATCATGGATAAGGATGCATGTTGTTTATGGTATTCCTTTTAAAAAGTCTTCTTTATATGTGGGTGTCAAACCAAACTGAAGTTTGAAGTATGGGAAAAAATCTGTTTATAAAGAAAAAAGTTTATACAGAGCCCCTGAGTGTATCCCTAGTATGTATATAATCACAGGGCTTTTTTTATATAAAACTGTGGTCGTAACGAGGTTACCAGAGAGGATCAGGCTTACCCTTTTCGGGGTGGATAATCCCTGCATAAGTACAGCACAAGGGACGTTCCCCTCTCACTGAAGAGTATTGGAACCAACTCAATCAAGGGAAGCCCACGTCCAGAAGTGTATAACATGCTTCGGATAGAAGCACTCGCCCATAAAAAAATAAATAAATATATAAATAAATGATTAGGCATAGGTCGCGTGGTAAGTAGGTGAATTGTGGTGGTACAAGGGAAACCGTAAGGTATACTAATGGATTATCTGTATCTGCAAGTTTACAACTCTCTTATACATTAAATAACTGTACAAGGCAGGGGAAGAGGGAGCCAACTATGTATGAGTCTGATGTATTAGTCTAACGAATCGGGGATGTATCTACGATACCTCTTCTCGGTTCTATTTTATTTGATAAAGGTGAAAATAAACAGAAAAGCCTGTCTCCTAAATACATAACTCTACTTATTAAAACTTAGTTCCATTTTAGAAAAATGAAAAAGAGCAAGAGGGAAAAGGGATTTAGGAGGATAGTGGACATCGCAAGACCTTCTTTCAAACTCACACCTACACGGTTCGGGATACAACCTTCGTTAGTTGATTTACCCTTCAATGTATTCTTGTCTTTTTACTTTATTGGCGAGGTGCAAATAACATTACTGAAACACCCACTAAACATATACCAGCACCTATCCAATCGTATAAATCAGGTGTTCTTTTATCAATACCCCATCCCCACAATACAGAAAGAACAATAAATACTCCTCCATAGGCAGCATATACTCTACCGAATGATGGAAATGTTTGAAATGTGGCAATAACACCATATAACGCCAAGGCTATTCCTCCGAAAGCCCCCCAATAAAATGGCTTACCTTCTCTTAACCATAGCCAAATAAGATAACCTCCACCAATCTCTGCAAATCCAGCAAATATAAACAATACAATTGTGTAAATCATTTAATGCCCACCCTTGATAACTAATTAACATGGTAATATACCGTATTCCAAGGGTAGTAAAGCACTGCATTACCATAGAACAACCAGAAGGCAAGAAATCGGTTATGGTACAGGTGGCACCGCAAGGTGCTCTCATGAGGTTTAGGACACTCTCTTTGTTTGGTAATCTCTACTCTATGGTTAAGCAAACTTTTTTCTTATCTGTTTTAATTATTGAGTTCATATACGGCTGAAAAGGGGCAAATCTATGAGCAAACTTTATTCTCATGAAATAAGTTGGGTAATGCCTTTGAGGCTAGATATGGCAAGGGATGGACGTGTTTACGCGTATCTGCAAACTTTATTCTAATTTAACAACAGTGGCAAAAAGAGATAGATCGTCATCAAAAAAAATCGAAAAATGGATTAATGATGGAAGGCGAAAGGGTGAAGGTATTGACTATAAACCATGGTTAACAGTTAGAGATGTACCATCTAAAGACAACTTAAATAATAATCTTAATATTAAAATTGAGAATACTACGGCTTACTGTGGAGATTTGAAAGGGATTGTTGAAAGGAAATTCCCTACGTTTAACGGGAAGGTCAAGCAAAAAGCACCTGGAGCAATTCAAAAGGAATACCGGGAGCGTGGAGATCAGGATTATCGCTTAAATGCTACGCTGAATTTAAAGGAAAGATTGGAGTACAATCTATAATCACTCGCTTATGAATCTTGTCAATGCTAGTGGCACTTGGGCTAATAAGTCATTAGCTTACTTTGAAGCCTAGGGAAATAACATAGCAAAAGCAAAACATAGTAGTAAAGGGATTCGAAATTGGGCTTGAATTTTCTTATAATGTTCATTAAAAGGGTTGAACTAGACTGGGAGTAATGTTAGTCTAATGAATTTTGAGAATAAAGAGGCGGGGATTTTATGTATAGAATATTAATTGTGGAGGATGAAATAAGTATTACTGATACATTAAAAAATCGTCTTAAAAAATACGGATATGAGTGTCACACAATAGAAGATTTTAAAAGAGTTCTGGATGTTTTTCAAGAAACAGAACCGCATTTAGTTATCATGGATATAAACCTTCCTTGCTTTGATGGATATTACTGGTCAAGAAAAATAAGGCAGATATCCACATGTCCAATTATGATTCTGTCTGCTCGAATGAGCGAACTAGACCAGATATATGGTATTGAAAATGGTGCAGATGATTTTATCACTAAGCCTTTTGTAATGGATGTAGTATTAGCAAAAATCAATGGACAAATTCGACGTACCTATGGAGAGTATGCAAAAAACGCAGAACGACGAATATTACAAATGGGTAATACTATCTTAAATTTGGACACAGTACGTTTATCTACGCCGAGGCAGGAGGAAGTATTGACGGTAAAAGAGCTCCAGCTTTGTAATATGTTTTTTGAGGCTTTTCCAAATGTTGTCACAAGACAGCAGCTGCTTTCTGTTATATGGGATGAAGAAGGATTTGTAGAAGAAAATACACTCACAGTGAATATCAGAAGATTACGAAAAAAACTAGAAAATATCCAATCCTCCTTAGAACTAAAAACCATTCGGGGAATTGGCTACCAATTAATGGAGAAAGACAAATGAAGTTATTTATAAAGGATCATCTCAGCTTTATTCTTTTGTATCTGATAACTTTTATCTGCTTGCCTTTCATCATTGAACAATTAGATGGTTTTGAAAATCATTATTACTATTTTAGTTTTTTAGCCATCACTTTATTAATTATTCTGCTTCTTATTCGCTATCTTCGTCGTAAAAAAATGTATACACATTTAAAGAAAGAAAATTTGGAACAAGCTGGTTTTCTTGTCTATCGTCCTCATGCTCCAATAGAAAAAGCATATGCCAATCAATTAAAGGAATTTTCTTCCTTACTCTTGAAAGAGCAGGACACGTATCAAGATTTTTTACAGGAACAGCAGCTACTTATTTCACATGCGGTGCATCAGATGAAGACGCCTATTTCTGTCATGCAATTGCTTGTTCAATCGAATCAAATAAACGATGTCAAATCGTTGGAATGGCAGAAAGTAAAAGCCGAATGCGATAAAATAAACTTTTCGTTAAATCAACTATTGTCTTATAGCCGCTCTACCCAATTATTATCTGATTTGAAAATTGAAGCGATGCCACTAAAG
Organism: Evansella halocellulosilytica; assembly: GCF_002335745.1. Classification (GTDB taxonomy): domain Bacteria; phylum Bacillota; class Bacilli; order Bacillales; family Salisediminibacteriaceae; genus Bacillus_CA; species Bacillus_CA halocellulosilytica. Next base: position 939,744 of record NZ_NIST01000001.1, read on the forward strand.
AAAATAATACAAGAGGTTATTAATGATTTAAAAGATTACTTTATTGAGGAAGAACTATTTCCCAAGGTGACAATAGCGGAAGAAGTTATTCTTTATTCAGACCGAAAGTGGATGAAAGTAGTTGTCTTCCAACTGCTTAGTAATGCGATTAAATATGGTGAGAAGTACTCTACTGTTCATATTTATTACAGGGATGGTCAGTTATCGATTCATAACAGAGGGGAAACCATTCCAAAAAGTGAGATCAATCGCTTATTCAATTTGTTCTATACAGGTTCAAAAGGACGGAAAAGAAGTGAAGCAACAGGAATAGGTTTATACTTAGTCAAAAGAATTTTGATTACGCTAGATCATCCGTTTGAGTTAACGTCTCATCATCAAGAAACCATTTTCACCATTGAACTTTCGAAAAGTATTAGTACGGCTGCCGATTAAGGCAGCCGTTTTGAATGTGTCAATATTGTCACTTTGCCGTCATGTTTTTAAATGTTAAGGAATGGACTACTTCGGTATAGTAAAGTTAACAATGAAAAAGACAGGAGTGGTATATATGTCAGGTATAATTTTAAATGTTCAACAACTCCATAAGGAGTATGTAGGAGAGGTGAACTATAAAGCATTAAAAGGAATTGATTTTCAACTGAAACGTAATGAATTTGTCTCTGTAATGGGCCCGTCTGGAAGTGGGAAAACGACATTTTTAAATTGTATATCAACCATAGACCGTCCGACAAATGGTTCTATTACAATTAACCAAAAAAACCCATATGAACTGAATGATGAAGATCTTGCAAAGTTTCGACGTAGTGAATTGGGTTTTGTTTTTCAAGATTTTAACTTGGTTCACACATTAACCGTAGAAGAAAACATTTTATTATCATTGACACTCGATGCAGTGAATGCAAAGGAAATGACATCCCGTTTAGCGGAAGTCGTTGAGTTTTTAGGAATTGAAGAAATAATGAAGAAGAGAACCTTTGAAATTTCAGGGGGACAGAAGCAACGTGTAGCCATTGCACGAGCAGTTATTCATCAGCCTAGTCTATTATTAGCAGATGAGCCGACTGGGAATCTGGACTCTAAAGCAGCAAATAGTGTGATGACACTATTTCAATCCATTCACGAAACGTTTCAAACCTCTTTATTAATGGTCACACATGATCCGTATGTTGCCAGTTTTGCTGAGCGAGTGATTTTTATGCAAGACGGGATGCTCTACAATGAAATACAGAGGGGTGACCACAAGCAGCAGTTCTATCAAGAAATTGTAGATACACTGACATTTCTGGGCGGTGGATATCATGAGCTTTAATCATATTGTCATTCAAAATATATTACGGGATAAATGGACCTATATTTCCTATTTTCTAAGCAGCGTCTTTTCTATTTTAGTCTTTTTCTTTTTTTTGATTACTGCATTTCATCCAATGATGGATGCAATCGATCCGAATAGCTCACTTGGAATAGCCATGATTCTATGTAGTATTATTGTCTATATTTTTTCTTTTATTTTTATTATTTATTCGATGCTGGCTTTTTTAAAGAAGAAAACCAAAAGCCTTGGAGTCTTTATAATTTCTGGAGCATCGACGAAGCAAGTGCAGAAAATGGTATTCCGAGAAAATATGCTGATTGCTTTAGCTGCAATTATTACAGCCATTGTTGTTGGATTAGTCGTTTCTCCTCTGTTTTTAATGGTCGTTAAAAATGTCTTAGAGGCAGATAGCTTTGGAATGTATGTACCAGTACAGGCTATTGCAATGACATTCATTTTATTTAGTGTTTTATTTTTAATTGTTTCCAAAATAACGACACGATTTATTAAGAAAGAAGAAGCTATACAACTGTTGAAAGCAGATGTAACACAGGAAAAATTAATACTTCCAACTCCATGGAAGTTCCTTTTATCCATCTTAGTGAGTGCAGTTTTATTACTACCTTTCAAAGTAAGCCCAGGTATCATTGAAAGCTTAGGAATTGTTTATTATATTAGTTTGTTTATCAGTCTGTTAATGACGATTTATTTTGTATTAACCCAAGGAACCTGGTTTACTATTCGGAGATTGCAAAAAAGCTCTTCGTATTACAGAAAAACCAATATGTTATTTGTATCGAATTTACAGGCCAAAGGCAATTCACATGCTCATGTCATTTATTTGCTCAGTATTTTACTGCTTGCAGTATTTGTTACTACGAGTGTATTGTACAGTTCGTATTATAATGTCGAAGAAAATACAGAAGCTGTATATCCGTATAGCTTTCAATATATTTCACTTCCAGATAATCCTATAGAAAAAGAACAGCAAGATATTGAATTTATGGAGACAACTCTTGAGCAAACAGTGGGAGATTTCGATGCGTATCAATCTGCGTTCAAAACAGACGAAGACCGCAGGATTGGCTTCATGTCGAATACTAATTTCAATGCACTTGGTACACACCAAGCGATAACACTTAACGATAATGAATATTATGTTGTGGCAGGAAATGAGGGAATAATTCCAAATACGGATGCCATTCAGGATTATGTGGATGACCCTCTTCAGTACGTAGGATTAGAAGAACGAATGATTCTTATAACAGGCTTTCGGGCAGTATATTATGTTATACCAGATGCGATTTATGAAGCAATCAATTATCCAGAATATCATGTGTTTGCTTATGAATTGGAGGACTGGACAGAGAAACGGGATGTAGCAGAAAAAATAGAATCACAAATCATGACAGAACCAGGTGAGCGTTACGTCGCATCGAAAATTTCATTATATGCTGTCGAGTTATTTGTAAAGAGGATCTTGTTCTTTATTGGTTTTATGCTTAGTCTGCTTTTTTTAAGTGCAGCCATGAGTATTCTTTATTTTTACTTGCAAACCTCTTTAGCGGGAGAAAAAGAAAAATATTTCGGCATTCGCAAAATCGGGCTATCTATGAAAGAAATTAGTGTTATTGTGACAAGAGAATTATCAATATTGATTTTTGTCCCTTTTACAATTGCTACGATTTTATTATTTATCGTGTTATTCAGTATTCGTGATGCACTTTCACCAGCATTTTTTCAGATGACTACCGTTGGTGTAGGAATTATTTTGATGTTGTTTACTCTGAGCTTTTTTATTATACGTAAAACATATTTTAAAAAATTGGTAGAGTAAGTGAGAGAACACATTAATCTGGATTTCGAAAGTCTGAGCAAGAAAATTATTCTATTCATTACAATTTAGCCGATGAGCGATTTCGGTATGAGATAAATTTCATCCACCTTTTTACGTATTACTAATCAATCGAGTATCTAAATGACCAGACTATTTATTTTGGCGATATGCTAGCTATTGGTGGTGTTAACTTTGAAAGTATTAGTATAAATAACAAACTGAAGAACAAGAATATTTGGTGGAATGGGAGAGAAAATCTCAAGATCAAAAATTTTACTATCTAAATACGCTTCTGTTCGAAGTTTCCTTTTCATGGATTATTGGTGCCCTATTCTTTGGTATTGAAGGGTTACATCCACATATTGTAGCGGTACAGGGCAGAGGTTGGGAGTATGTATCGGTTATCGGTGAAATTACTACGGTGTATGGATATAAGCTGGTTAATCTAGTTATGATGGCCACCTTTGCGTTTATGATATCGAGTATTTTCCGTAATAGTGCACTTGAGGTAGGAATAGCTGTATCTTTAATGATGGCTGGGAATTCCATTGTTTTATGGAGCACACATCGGCTAAATATATTGGGTATTCGGAAAATAGTGTGGAAAGAGGGTTACAAGGAACCCTCTTCCATTGCCTTAGTCAGTGTGGAAAAGTCAGCAGCCAACTGTTGCATAATAAAAACTTTAACTTTTGGGGTTAACCACCAAACCTTGATTTCATACGGTTGTATTTTTGTGGTTTGTCTAAAATCAATTAGTTTTCAAGTTATGTGTACAGGATTTGCAACAATCTTTTCGTCGGATGATCTTCCGGCGTCTCAGTTTTAGCGAAAAAAGCTATGAGGATGCTTTTTTTAGTGCCAATAATAACCTGAATAAATCTACTAAACAGACTTATAAATCATAACTACTATGCTGGATTTAAACGTTTGTGTCTCTACAAGACTCAAATTTTTCGTATCTAAATTTTCTTTAAATAGACGTTTCCCACCACCCACAACAACTGGATGAATCATGAGTCTATATTCATCGATGAGGTCATGCTGCATCAATAAATTGACTAATTGACCACTGCCATGAGAAAAAAGAGCGGAAAAACGGGTTATTTTGAGGAAGAACTAAGTTCCCTTGCTTTTTGGCATAGAAGAGGGGGTAAAGCCTTGGGGGAGAAAGGGGCGAGGAGGGTTTGGGGCATTGGAGGATTGAGACGAGGGTGTTTGAAGGAACGTTTATTTTCAATAGGGACAAATGATTTAAAAAACAATCAGATATAAGATCTAAGGCTCGAAACACACAAATTAATTAACCGTTTCACATAAAGTAAAATAATTATTAGAATAAATGAAACAATGATTGCAAAAGGAATACTTAAAGGAACTGGGAGATCAATTCCAGGCCAAATGCCCATTCTTATTTGCTCAAAACCGAATGTTCGAAGTATCCCTGCAAGCATGGAAATGATCGTACTAACAATTAATCCTACGTACAGTATGGAAAGGACAGGGATTGTTAGTAAATAAAAAAAGGGGAAAATAACCTTTTTAATGTTCATTATTTTTCACTCCTTACGATATGCTGAACTTTCGCATTTGGAGATATTGTATAATGTTCCTTATAATAAAGTGTTTGGATATTGCAATTTTCCCCTATTACCACTGTATCCCCTTCAACAATTTCTGCGTCTGTATAGGAAATTTGCAGTCTTCTACCTTTTATATATTTGCAGATTAGTTTTTTTCTTAATAAAGAAATAGTTATCCTTTCCTTCTCTATATAGGCCTCATCAGCGATAAGCCGTTCAATAAAACTTTCACCTGATAATTTTAACTGAAATTGGTTTGTATGTATTTCCTTTGCTTGAACAATGCCAGTTAAATCAACTTTTTCCGATTGGAAAATATCTTCTACTGTTAGTCTACCTGAACCATTAATCTTTATTGTTTGTCCTTTTTTTATTTTTAGATTACCTGCATTTACAATTTCTTTAATATCGAAATATTTTTTTAAAACACAAGACCCTGAGCTTTTTAAAACATCTGCTACGACATCATAATGAAAAGAGCTATATCCATGGGTTGAAATTTTTTTAGTGCGTATATCCTGATGGAAAGCAACAGAGCCACGAATTCTTAATAAATCATATGTTGTTGACAAATCTTTAATAGTGCCACTTGTAAGGGTTATGCTACGCAACTTCTGATTTTGTTCGTTTTTCATTCTTTAACACCACCATGTTTTAATTAATACATATTTTAGTTATTAAAATATATATTAATTAAAACATGATAACTGTGATTTTGGCAAGAATAAAAAAATCATGTTGTAATATTAAATTTGGTACGATTTATTACTATTAAAAAGTGTAAGAAAGCAATTGAAGCAAGATATTCTTCTTGTATAGTAAAATAAGGATTTCACCATCGTGAAATCCTTAGAAAATTTTATTCATTATCTTATTGATATCCGTTAAAACCTCTGCTATATTATTTATTGTTTCTTGTGGAAACTTCAAAAATATTTCATGAACCTTATCCTCACCGATATTAGTTAAAACCATTTTTACTACTCGACGATCTTCACTCTCTCTTATCCGTTGTACTAAATTTAATTTTTCTAGTTTATCACACATTGATGTAACAGCTCCGGGAGTAACATTAAAAAAATCAGCAATTTCAGTTGCTTTCATTCCACCATTAATTTCTAGCTGGAGAAGAAGAATAAGCTGATTTTGGGAGAGTGATTCTCCTTCAGTAAGTAAATTTACAAACTTCTTAGACTTTAGTTGTATTTCAAGCAGTTCACTCATAATAAATTTAATTTTGTCCATTTGATTGTTTTCCGACATATTATCACAGCCTATATTATTTATTAGTTAAAATATATAGTAAGTATATAATTAATTCTGCTGACTGCCAACAATTTCTTACTTTTATTGATATGGTAATATAAAAGTAGATATTTTGGACATTATAAAAATACTATGAGAGATATTAGCACCATAGATTTTTTCTTAAATTATAAACAGGTGTTTATTTTGGTGCGAAACATTTCTGGCTAAAAATGTAGTCATATATTTTTGGTAAATTTTAAGTTGTTTCTGTGTAATATTTTGAAAGACTAATGCATCTTCTTAGTTTATCTCTTGTGAAAAACCGGTCGGAAAATACCGAAGTATCTCCCCGCTAAAATCCGCTTCCCCATGCTAAAAAGATCTTCCCTCCTGCTTTATAATTGGTTTCCGAACAGTAAGAAGACGGGAAAAAGCGGGCTCAATATTTATGAAACTCAATGGCTTTTCAATATATATCAAACGTTTGTTCAACTAAAAATCAACAAAAAATTTGGGGCTGAGTCCAAATAGGGATTCAGTCTTTTTCCTTTCTTCCAATATCCCCCCAATCCTTTACCAATAATGGATTCAAGAGGTGTTCAATCCCATTATCTCACTGTAACTTATTTCTTCCCAACGTAACTTTGTTCTTCCCTGATGGAACTAAGTTGGTATCCTAACAGTAAAGGAGCGGGAAGGTCAGTGGGATAGCTCAATATGTATTCAATCGCTTTTCAATCCCTTTTTTAATCAAATATCAATAAAAACTCAGGACGGATCCAACCGGATTACGTCCCTTTTTCTTTTTTTCAAAAATTGGGGGTCCCTCCAAACTCTAGCCATTACTGGATTCAGTAAGTGTCCAATCCCTTTCAAGTTGCCTTTCTCACCATATTATCGTCAAAGCAAGGTTTTTCAAAACTTATGGGACCAGCACGACATATGTTCATTCGATAAATGACGAACAAAGTCAAACGAATCATTTCCGTATTCATTCTACTTCCAAGATCTCCATTGGTGTATGTATGTACCTGTCTTTTAATTTATTGTTAACAGCAAATCTAAGCGTTTCCTCCGATACTGGCCATTTAACGAGAATGGAATAAAAGTCAGCGCTCGCCTTGCATATTAGGGCAGGATTGTTAAAAAAAGTGTTAATGAAATCTTTGAGAAAAAATAGAGTTTCAGCCCCTAGTCTGAAGAATTTGGGTTCAAATAATAATATAATTTTACCATTGTTAACAATTTATTCTAAAGGATGGTTTATTATAAAAATGAAAAAAGCATTAAAAAGTCCATTGATCAGTTTTGTTGGTTTAACTTATGTGATTTTTTTCCTTCTCTTTATGGCAATCGGTATAAGTATGGTTTTAGGTGCACCTATGAGCATAACAAACATTTTGCAAATCATCTCTGCATGGTCATCAACCTTTGCATTTGTTATTTTATTTAAAAAGATCTACCCAGGATTAAGGTTAAAGGATTTTGTAAAAGAGCAATTTGCTCCAAAAATTAGGTTTTCAGTTCTTAGCACCGTTTTAATTATTCAAGTTATAATCATCGTTGTGACTATATTTCTTCTATCAAATACAAACGATACTCAAAGCTTAGCATTATCATATACAGGTCTTGGACTATTGCTTTTGGCATTCTTAGATAGTTTAGTGAGGGGACCTTTAGGCGAAGAATTAGGTTGGAGAGGATATGCTTTAAACGAACTTCAAAAGAAGTACTCTCCTTTGAAATCAGCCCTAATAGTAGGTGTATTATGGGGATTTTGGCATACTCCACTATGGTTTGCCTCGGGCTATACCGGAGTAAATTTAATCAAGTATATTGTGCTTTTTATGATTGGAATAATATCTTTTTCGATTATTGTGACGTTGTTCTACAACTTAAATAAGAACCTATTGATACCAATTATTACTCACCAACTATTTAATTTTTCTCTGGTGTTGTTTAAAGGTGATTTATTAGACATTTTGGTATATGTTATGCTTTCTTATTTTGTTGTTGCAATTCTATTAATTGTTATAAATCCTAGGGAAATTCTATACAAAAAAAATATCCACTAGATGTGTAGTTTACTGAAGTCTAGATATTAAATTTTGCAAACCTGACTGAAAACCCTTTGTCCAGGGCGGCGAACTGTCCAGTCAGGGCTTATCTTGAAGGTTAAGAAAGTATAAAATATCAATCTCTCGATTGCTGTCTAGCTTCAGCGCAGAGCGCTACATCACGAGCTTCCATACGGATGTGGTGACTTCGGCGTTCCCTCAGGACCCGGGGGTTTTAGCCGAAGGTCAGATCTAGCGAGTTGTCTCGACGGATATAACCACAGAGCAATGCTAGAAGAGGAAGAGGCAGCGCTTGCTCCTGCGGTTACTCGTCGCAGAAAAACAGTGCTCCTGCGGTTACTCGTCGCAGAAAAACAGTGCTCCTGCGGTTACTCGTCGCAGACTATGTGCTCCTTCCTCTGCAAGATTAAGCGAAGAAGAGACTGCGTCGGCGCAGGTCCTAGAGAATTCGGTGAAGAGTCGCCCGTTGCTCCTGCGATTACTCGTCGCAGAAAAACAGCGCTCCTGCGGTTACGCGTCGCAGACTATGTGCTCCTTCCTCTGCAAGATTAAGCGAAGAAGAGACTGCGTCGGCGCAGGTCCTAGAGAATTCGGTGAAGAGTCGCCCGTTGCTCCTGCGATTACTCGTCGCAGAAAAACAGTGCTCCTGCGGGTAGTCGGCGCTCGGAATGATATGCTCCTGCGGTTACTCGGCGCACGAAAAGATATGCTCCTGCGGTTACTCGTCGCAGACTATGTGCTTCTTCCTCTACAAGATTAATCGAAGAAGAGAATGCGTCGAAGCAGCTCGTAGAGAATTCGACGAAGAGTCGCTCGTTGCTCCTGCGGTTACTCGTCGCAGGTAAAGAGTGTCGCCGATAGGCGAGCGCCTTGCGCTTTTCTTGTTGTCTCGGAAACTTAAGGTCAATCCTATCGTTTGAAGAGAGATTAAGAAGAGTAGCAGAAACATAGTTCACGCTTTAATGGTAAGTAAATTTTTAATAACTCATTGACATACCGACGGTCGGTATGTATAATAAAAACCGACATCAGGTTTATTTAAATACAGGAGATGATGATTTTGCTGAAACATATCCGCTTTACTTCGAATCTTTGCAACTTATTGTCGATCACCGAACAACTCATTCACGAAAAGGGGTGTAAAAAAACAACGTTACAAGACATTATCCAGCGTTCCGGGCTTTCTAAAGGGGCGATTTATCATTACGTTCGAAGTAAGGATGAATTGTTCGGGCTGATTCTACAAATAAAAATGGAAAAAATCAATGACGAATTTCTCAAGGAGAAAGAGAATGAAACTGGATTGGAGGGCCCGTTACATGCGATTTCCAATGGAATGAAATACGTAACCGATGAAGCAGACGTTACGAACAACATATTTATTTACTTGCTGGGTCGAAAAGAAGAACCTGCCATTGCGGACATATTGTCCCATATATACGAACATTCAATCCAACTATCTGTCTCATGGATTGAAGCCGGACAACGAGCGGGAGTTATTGCAGATACTTTGGATGCGAATCAAACGGCAATGATGTTCATGACATTCTCGTACGGTTTGCGTGTCCGGGCCATGATCGACCCTTCAAGCATGTCCGATGCAAGCCAAGAGTTTCATGAATTAATGCGCAATACACTGCGTAAATCATAATGGTGGCATAAAACATTCATGAACGGATCGATTGATGGGTGGTCTATGTAAGTACTCCTATTTGTTTTTACTAAATCATTCACGAAAGGTGGCGTTTATATGAGTGAGGAAACACGAAGGCATGCGGGTTGGTTAATCATTATTTTACCGACAGTGATATATGGAGGCACAAGCTTGTTATCCCTGTTGATCGACCCAGGTTCCAGTTATCATGAAAGCCCGTTCCGCCGCGATTTGTGGAGGGCGGGACATGCACATGCAGGGATACTCTTGATTCTTTCCTTGCTTGCGTATCTATATGTGGATAGGGCAAGGTTATCAGCAGGCATGAAACGATTTGTCCGTTCCGCCATTCCGTTGTCTGCCATATTTATTCCCGCAGCCTTCTTTTTATCAGTATTACCACCGGATGCAAACGAACCAAATGCATTCATTTATTTGGCGTATGTGGGTGCTTTTAGCTTAGTTGCGGGGCTTCTCGTTTTAGGTATAGGTTTAGTTCGAAGGCCGCGTTCAATAGAATAGTCTGATCATTTGTTTAGCATAGAGGGAGGGAAATACATGGATCTTCAATCTTCGGTTGTTCTCCTAAAGAGGGAAAATAGACAGATACAAAAGTTAGCCCAAGCAATGAGTGAAGCTTTTTATCATGAACCAAATTTCAGATATATAATACATGATGATGAGAAAAGGTTAACAAATTTGCAGTGGTTTAATATGTTTACTTTGCGTTTGGGTATGAAGTATGGGGAAGTTTATAGCACAGATCAGGCAACTGGTGGAGCTGTCTGGATCAAACCTGGAAATAACATTGGATTTGTGGGTGCCATTCAAGAGGGCTTACTGATGATGCCCTTTAAATTTGGTTGGCAGAGTTTCAGACGGTCTATGCAACTCAATCAGGAATTAGAGCAAATTCGCAAAGAATCGTTTCCCTCCACTCATTGGTACCTAACCGCACTTGCCGTACATCCATCCATGCAAGGAAAAGGGATAGGTGGAGCGTTGATTAAGCCAGTGTTGAAAATGGCCGATAAAAGTAAAACCTCATGCTATGCGGAAACATTCAAAGCAGTTAATATATCTTTTTACGAAAAACTTGGTTTTCAAGTATGGGAAGAAGGTCAAATCCACCGTAATGGCCCAAAGTTTTGGGTGCTGGTGAGAAAACCACTTTGAACAAAAAGTACTTGAACCTCACAATGTGTAAGGTTCAAAACTATAATCGCCGGCAGCAAATATACGAAGCATAGGAGCAACATATCAAGCTTCAAGAAGAGCTTTGCCAAAGGCTGAACTCCATGGAAAAATCTATTCGCTTGCCAGAAAATGTCACGCTGGAAGAATTCCTTAAAACGATTGAGGTGATTATTGCGTCCGAACATTACAATTTTACTTCCGAACAAAACGAACCTTTCCCTTTATAAAAATACTCCCCTAAGATAAACAGGTTTTTATTTTTTATCTGTCTACCTAATAGGGAGCATATCATCTTTTTTCAAAGTGGACTCTTTTTATTTCTCTATAGGTATGTGTTTATAGTGTGATTTTGATCAATCTTTATGTTTTTCGGAGACGTTTAGCATCCTGAAAGCTTATGAACTTCTTGCTTTCCACGTCCCAGAGTCGGAAGCGAATCGATTTCAAACTGGATAGGATGGTAATGGTGGTCACATTGTGTAATATAGGCGTATTATTATGAACCTTTTCCAAGTTATAGTTAGGAATACGAGGCTTTAAATGGTGAATGTGATGAAACCCTATATTACCTGTTAGCCATTGAAGTACTTTGGGCAATTTATAGTAGGAACTGCCATCAATAGCTGCTTGCACAAAGCTCCAATCTGTATCGTTTTCAAAGAAACTATCTTCAAACTGATGCTGTACATAGAATAACCATATTCCCACAGTAGCTGAAATATAAAATATCGGGAGATGCACCATAAGAAATGCTTGCCAACCGATAAGCCACAGAAGTCCTCCCACTATAGCAAAGAGGGCTATATTTGTAATATAAGTATTCAGACGTTCTTTGCGCTTGGCTGCTTTTCTATTCATTCTATTTTGAAACAACATAATATAGAAGGGACCGATGACAAACATGACAAAAGGATTGCGGTATATCCGGTAGCTTAGTCGCTTCCAGAAAGAGGCTGCCAAGTACTCATCCACGGTAAGCATCCATATATCACCTGTTCCTCTTTTATCTAAGTTCCCACTGGTGGCATGATGAATTGAGTGACTATGTTTCCATTTATAATAGGGGTGGAACGTTAAAATTCCTGTTATGGTACCAAATAGCTCATTAATCCAACGACGCTTGAAGTATGATTCGTGACAACAATCATGAAAAAGAATAAAAATACGTACCGTAAATCCTGCTGCCAACAGGGATAAAGCAAATGTTAGCAAATATGATATCGTGAGACTCTGATAAGCGAGAAACCACAGTAAAAAGAAAGGGATGATCGAATTCATAATTTGGCCTACGCTTTTTTTAATATCTGGTTTTTCATAGGGAGCGATTTCTTTTTTTAACTTACTTACTACAGAATTACTCATATTTTCCCCCTCGATTCTTGAAGTGATCCTTCAAGAAATTTATTTAAGGATTTGAATGCTTTGTTTTTTTAGGTAAAAGAAGTACATGCTTAATGGCCACCACAAAATGAGAAATATAGGGTATATTGCCCAAATCGTGTTCGGTGTGGATACCACATTTACTGTGATAAAAAAGATAATCGTTATGATACTGCAAAGAGCTGAAAGTCCAAAATAATCTTTTTTTCTAGTAAAATATAAGACGAGCGGCCACCACAATACGACAAAAGCAGGGTATATAGCCCATGGGTATTCGGGTGCAAGCAATATATTTAAGACTGCGTAATAGAGAATGATGCTGCCACTAGTAACTACTGCAAAAGTTAATGTCTTGGTTTTTTTCCCATAAGCGACTGCAATGGGCCATAATATCGCTGGAAGCGTAACGTACAGAAACCAGGGATGATTGGGTGAGTGCATATAATTGAGCGTGATTATAAAAACCATAAACATGAAACTGCAAAATATGGCATTCAGCAAATAATATTTCGTTTTTATAAAAATCAAGCTAAATAACCAAACTAAAAGTATAAAGGTTGGATAAATAAACCATAAATATTGAGGGCTAGTAAGTAAGTTTACGGTAATTAAAAACAGTATACTCATCAGGCTACCCATTGCGGCAAAACCAAGCTGATACTTGTTCATGAATAATCCCTCCTTATTTGGTTCGTAACCAATAGTAAAGCATCGATAGCGGCCACCATAATACGACAAAAGTTGGATATACAAACCAAATCACATCAGGTGTGTAATAGAAATTCATAAAGACAACGAGCGCGATAAAAAGAAAAGATCCCCATATCGAGAAACCTAAATTTAATTTGGATTGGTTCTTTTTTTGGGGATTGTTTACGCCTAGCTCACTTTTTATGTCCTCAATATCTCCAAACTCAATAATGGCTTTATTAATGGCATCCTCTTCCTCCTTGCCTTGCTCCATTAAGTCAGTTATTTTTTCTTCTAGATTTCCCTTAATTTCCTCTTTGATGATCTCTCTTCTCTCACTTTTAGGCACATCCTTAAATAATTCATCTACATGATGCTTGATATTTTTCAATCTAATCCCTCCATGAACATGTCAATGATTTCTTTGGTTTCTTGCCATTCTTTGTAAGTTTCTTGTAGGAAAGCCTTGCCTAACATGGTGATTCTGTAGTACTTCCTCTTACTACCGTGTGTTATATCTCCTGAATACGATTCTATTAATTCTTTGCGTTCTAATCTTTGGAATGCGGCATATAGTGTGGCTTCTTTTACCTGAAACCGATTTTGTGTTCGTTTGCTGATCTCTTTGGATATCTCATAGCCATATTGGTCCTTCTCAAAAATCAATCGTAATATAATTGAGTCCAAATGCCCGCGAAGTATATCGCTTCTAATAATCCTCCACCCCCTTCAACATACTACTCCAGCAATTTGTTCTATTTGATAGAGTAATTGTATAACACATTACTCTAGCTGTCAAAGTAGTTTTATTAACTTTGATTGGGAATGGGAGAATTTTGAGATATTTGCATGCGTGACTTGTTCCACTGTGTCATTCGAAATAATAATTAACATACAATTATGTATAATTGATGCTTGGCATAAAGAGCTAAGTGAAAGGAATTTCTATTGGTTTCGTATGAGTTAGGTATTGGTTCTAATTAGCTTAACGAATGTTATTATTGTTTTGAAATTGATATCATTAAGGGAGGTTATTTTGTTGGAACAAGTTGTTGATAATCGCTGTGCTATCTTTTTTCTTAGCAGTTGGTATTTTATTTGTAAATATACTTAAGAGTGGAATTAAAGAAGGTTCAGCGATAATCCTAAGCTTTTCTAATGCCGTAAAGTTTCTTCTGGACACAAAAAACCCCCCAAAGGTAAACAGATTGGATCCAAAGGGGTAAAACGGTACAACTTTGTATTAATTTTGTTCCAAACCAGATAAAATCTGTCTGTTTGGATACATCTTGAATATTTAACCATCTGAAGCAGGAGTTAACCCACCCTTCCGTTAACTGAATAATTCATTTATTTGACCAATATATATACACAATTTAGGCTTGCTCAGCAACCAAAATTCATAAAAAAAGTCTTAAAAGAAAAACTCCATGCAACTCATTGTAACGCGATATGAATGACTCTATTCCTAGTTAATTTGCTAGCACGATAAATATTACAAAGGAAAGTGCATAAATTCCCATTAAACCAAGCGACACTTTAGCTAACCTTGTTATAATTGAAAACTTGAATGTAAGTACTATCAAAAAATGGAGGCTCTTGTATGAAGAGTCCGGTGTTGCTGGTCTTGAACCGATAAAAAATCATAAATCTTACTCAACGGAACTGAAACAGGCTGCCGTTCGTGACTATCTTTCCGGCGGAATTTCACAAAGTGAAGTTACAAGAAAATATGGGACCTCAACCAGAAACGTTCTCATGGGTTGGTTCGAGCTTTATAATGGTCATAAAGCGCTAAAGATGGCAGGAAAGGATTGAGTGCTCTGTGACCAAGGGAAAGAAGGTTTGTCTCGAGGAAAAGATGGAAATCGTCAAAGTGGCAAACCTTTCGAAAGACAGGGACAGGAATCCATGGGGGAGCCAGACTCAACTATGACACCGGACGTATAAGAGGGATTTGAGAGGAGGTGTCCAGGGGTGGCAGTATCTGAAAAGAGGGATCAAATTTGGGACAAAGAATGCGAGGAATTGATTAAAAAAGTGATGGATATAGGTTTGACAGCAGAAGAAGTGAAATCATTCTTTGCACAGAAACTACAGAAGAATAGAGAAGATAAGGAATAGCTCCAGACTTTATTATGGGGATGATATTACTCTAGATCAATTCCGATTCTTAGATTTCCACAAACAAATTTGTTTACAGTTTATTGATTTATTTGTGGCATCTTATGTTAATTCACCTCATCCTCCCAACAATAAAGATAAATTAGCTGATTACATTGTAGATTCTTTATAGATTGCAGGTCTCAAATTATGCCGGAAATGTGAATGAAGATAAGGAAACAAAGCCATAGGCGTGATTCTGCCGTTGTATTTACGTTCAACTGAAAATCCTCAACATAGGAACCTCCTCGCATGACGTAAAGAGGTTTCTCAGCTCCTATCCTTTTTCTTATTTCGGCAAATTCACGTATAAAGGACATAGAACCAGAAAAAAGGACGGCCATTTGTTTATATGACCGTCTGTTTTACCCGATTTAATATTTACTCTTTTGAATGTAGAACAAACAAACATAAAACTAAAGAGGAAGTAAATTAAATTATCATCTTCATTAAAGAACGGGTATAAAATTAGTGAGAGTGAAAAACCAAGTAATCCAAAAGTTAACAAACCAACAAGAGTATTATCCTTGAGTGCTCCTAACAACTTATATAAACCTTCTCCAATTAAGCAACCAAAATACGCTATTGGAATAATGAACATAGAATGTATTATAGCAGCAACTGCAATCATTTCTAAAGCAGATAAAGATAAAATATCCCTGATTGCAAACAGTATCATTATAATAATATTTAAACTAAGGGCAAAAATAATCGTTCGAATTGAAGATTTGAAATGTGACATATTATCACCTTAAAACCTATTTTCATAAACTAAATAATGTATACACCATAGTATGAATACCTATGGTACATTTTTAATTAAAATGATGCAGACCAATGATGTGTAGTTCCAGGCGCGGGTAATAAATTTGAAAATCCTTCATTGTCCCTTGTATGGACAATGAAATTCATAGCGCTCTCCGGTATATATATCATAACTTCATGGGCAGGTGCTTTATCGTGATACCCATTTATTGAACCTGAACCATTACTGTTAAAGATCGCTCTATAGTTATATCCAATGGATGGAGCAATTCCATATGGAATACCGATAACATGCCTGAAATTCCAATATGCGTTACTTCCATCAATCTCTGGTCTTAAAATATCTGCTTCATAGTCTGTCTGCGTTCGAGTTTCAACATAGTCCCCACTACTGTCATAACGTAGTGTTGGTTGAACATGAACACCAGAATCACCTCGCACAAATGGGTCAAACCGAACATTTTGATTTGTAAAATCAGCCATAACATTTGTTCTAGTCCGGTAACTGTCTGAGAATGGGTCAAAATCGGCGCTTCCTTCACTAGTTTCTCTACAGTATCTTACCTAATTCCCCGTTTTTGTTCCATATTTGGGCTATATTAGGCACTCGGCAGTCTGGGATAAATGTGGTATATTGCACTGCATACCTGTTTATTACAGAGAAGCTGGTAGTGTGGAGAATAGCGGTTCGAACGCGCTAATCTCCATTGATTGACACAACGTCGATTTAATCAACGAGTGAACTGAATATAGTAGTGCTTGGAGAGAGCACCAAATATATGAAACGGCGGAAAGGCCGTTTTTAATTCGATCAATCATTCTCATTCGATGTTAATCCGTAGAAAAATAATTGAAGTAGTTGATCCATTTCTTCATCATTCTCACGTTTGCCATGAACGCTTATGTGTTCACTGATTTCATAAAAAAATAGTTTGAAGTGTTTTAATAAGACTTTATCCGAAAAACCTTTTGCAATATACCCTTCTGTTTTTCCTATGTAAACCAGTCTATGAAAAAAGGATTCTAACTTCTCTTCCACACCACGAAGAAAAAAATGAACAGGTTCAGGATCGTGACTCTGACTCATATTAGCCAACAGTCTGAGGTTATGAGCCTCCAGTGTCATGATGTCTTTTATCTTGTCATTGAAAGATTTACCCGATTGAAGGATGACATCATATTCATGTATTTTTGAATCTACCCAATCATGAAGCATGGAATGGTAAAGTTGTTCCTTCGTTCCAAAGTAGTTATAGATCGTAGCGGGAGACACACGGGCTTTAGCGGCGATCTCATTGACACTGATCTTGTCAAATCCATATTGGCTAACCAAATCAAGTGAAGCAGAAAAGATCTGCTTCATTTTTTTTTCCTTTCTTTTTTCAAATCCATCCATACGATACCACCTCATATTCAGTTTATCTCAAGTTTTAGAGTATTTCAATTCACATGCTATAAAACTATTGTATATATTGTTATATAGTTTTATACTTATTATGTATAAATACTACATAATTCCATTGTGGGAGGGTAATAAATGAGAGACATAGAAATTCCGGCTTTTTTTCATGAGGTTTTTGGAGAAAGACAAAGTGTTCTGCACATCATCGTGATCTTACTCTTCGGAGCGATGTTATCTTCAGTATTGTTTTATTTGTATCCAAACATGTATATCGACCTTGCACTATGGCGTAGTGTGCTAGCGTTTATTTTAGTGTTTGATATATTTTCAGGGTGTATCGCCAATTTCACACAATCTACAAATGAATACTACGCAAATAGAAAAACGAAACGTATCGTCTTCATATCTATTCATGTTCACATATTGCTCGTTGCAGTGCTGCTTCATATACCTATTATTTCAGTTTTGATGGTTTGGTTGTATACGATTATTTGTGCATTTATCATTCAATCCATCGAAGGTAGAAATCAAGTTTTTGTGTCTGGTTTGTTATTGTCGCTAGGGGTAGCATGGATGCCAATGCTTGAAATGGAAACTTTTATGCTGATTGTCAGCATGCTTTTTATGGTCAAAGTATTGTTCAGCTTTAGTGTCAACCATTATAGAACTATACGGAAGTAGGAGGCGTTATTGATGAGCAGAGATGACCATATTAGAAGGTTAAATAGGTCGGATAAACGAAGTTTTGTTCATCTCATGGTAAAATCATTTGAAAAAGATCCATTATTCATTGCTTTATTTAAAGATGGTGAGGTAGATCAAAAATTCGAGGAGCGTGCTTGCGCGTTTATTTCCTTTCTTTTTGATAAAAGCTTTTACTTGTCAGAAGAAATATGGGGCATCTATGATCAAGATAAGCTCATAGGCGCGTACATCATCGAGATGCCTTATATGAAAGGAACTCAAAAGATTTTTGATGGACTTAAGCTAGTCGGTAGGGTCATTCAACTTCTAAAAAATCTATCGTTGAAGACAATCATCAAGCTGAATCGTTATATGAAGGTATCCAGAAGCAATGTTCCGAAGCTGCCCTTGTATTATCTCATTATGATTGGCGTAACGCCATCCAAACAAGGATATGGTGTTGGCGGTCAGTTAATGCAGCATATCATGAAACAAGTTCGTGAAGATCATCGTTCTTTTGGGATTGCATTAGATACTGAAAATAAAAAGAATATTAGCTATTATAAGCGGTTTGGATTTTGTCTATATAGTGAAACACAATTTGACGACATCACCATTTACGGTATGATGAGAAAATAAACGATCATGAGTACGTGGGGGGATTTATTTGGAATTTAATACGGAAAGATTAACAATCAGGCCGTTTAAGAGTAATGACTTACATGATGTATTTAACATTTACAATAATGATGATACGTAAACAGAAGCAATGTTCCGAAGTATTTTAGAAGGGTTTTAAAGCCTTTTAACGAAGTATTAAAATACTAATCTACGAGTGGAGGCTATTGAAATGTTAAAACTGTTTCAATATAACTGGCAGGTTCGTGATGATTGGTTTACATGGTGCGATGATATAGCGGATGAAGAATTATTAAAGAAACGGATTGGAGGGTTCGGCAGTATCCTACATACCATGTTTCATATTGTGGATGTGGAATACATGTGGATTTTAGCCTTGCAAGGCGAATCGGTGCCAGTGGAGCCATCGTTTGAGGATTATACCAGTTTACAAAAATTGAAAGAACTTTCAAAGCAATGTCGCAGTAAAGTGGAGCCATTTTTAATATCTTGGACAAACGAAATGGAATCACGTGTGCTCTCAGAATCTGATTTCAATGGGGAACCTGTTAGTCTTAGACAAGAAGGGTACAGGCGTTGCGTCACTTCCAGCCAACATGGGGAGATTATGCGTCATGTCATGGTTCACGAAATACACCATATCGGTCAGTTATCTGTATGGGCACGTGAAATAGGAAAAGAGCCTGTTTCTGCGAACCTCAGGGGAAGAGGGCTTTTTGACAATTAAAACTAATAATAGATTACCAGAAATAGCGCGATGTTGAACAACATAGTTAGAGAATGATCAAATTTTTTTTTGAAAATCATACTTTAATGTACTGATAAAGAATCCATTCTTATTAAAGATTTTAGAAATGGATTCTTTTTATTTACAATAAAAAACACCGGTTTGTTAGGTATTTTTGATCAATTTATACTTCAAAACAAAAGCCTAAGATTTAACGTAAAGTCGTGATATTTTACTCCTTTTTGATATGATAATCTAAAGGGGGGATTTATTTGGAATTTAATACGGAAAGATTAACAATTAGGCCGTTTAAGAGTAATGACTTACATGATGTATTTAACATTTACAATAATGATGATACTTGTAAATATCTCTTGCATGATAAGTGGACACATGAAAATATGCAGGAAGAATTTAATAAGAAACTAAAAAATAGTGCACTCACAAAAGAAACAATGTTAAGTTTGGCGGTAGTAAACCGTTCTAACGTAATTGGTGATTTATCTGTATGGTATACAGACATGAAAGATACTGTAGAAATTGGCTATAGTTTTTCGAATGAAGCTTCAGGGAAGGGGTATGCAACAGAAGCCGTGAGTAATTTAGTCCAAAAGTTATTTGATGAACTTGATGTACATCGTATACAAGCGAACCTTGATGCAAGAAATAAAGCATCACAAAAGTTATGCGAGCGTATAGGTATGAGAAAAGAAGCTCATTTCATTCAGGATTTTTGGAATAAAGAGGAATGGACAGATAGCATTGTATATGGAATGTTACGTACAGATTTAATATGATCCTTTAAATCTAGTGGGTAATAAATATCTACCACTTAGTTTTGGAAATAATAAGGTCTCATTAGTTAATAATGGTCTATTTTGATAAAATCTATCAAATATCCTGTCCGCTGGAGTAAGAGAAAAATCAAAAATTAAAATGTTTTCAAGTCTATCGGGAGACGCTGATTTAGGAATCGAAATAGCACCTAGTTAATAATGCCAACGTAAAATCACTTGAGAAACCGATTTGTTATCGTTTTTCGCAATTTGCTGAAACACGTTATTTTGTAATACGTCATTCGCTCGAACTAAAGGGCTCCAGGAAGAATCATTTAATAAGACACCATTTACCAGTTTATCTAAATTACAGGACCATCTTTCCAGTGTGAATTTCAATGATTTTGGTATACTAGAAGAAAGCGACAAAGGAAAGAAGATTATTCACTTTAAAAAGGGAGTGTTCATTATGGTCGGAGTAGAGTTTGATATGGTTGTGAAAGATAGCTTAAAAGCATTAGAATTATACGAACGTATATTTGATATTGAGCGTGTGGAAGTTTCAGACTTTCCTCAGGGTGAAAATGAAGTTGTTTTTACTCTTTACGGCGTACATTTTCATATGTTGGATGAAAACCCAAAATTCCATTTAATTGCACCAACACATGACGACCCCAAAACGAATTGGGTGAATGTTACTGTCCCAAATATTAAAGAAGCCTATGCCAAGGCGATGGATTTAGGTTGTACGGAAGTGCAACCGGTGACTGAACTTACTGATTACGGATTGTCGAATGCCATATTCATGGATCCATTTGGTTATGTATGGATGCTTCATCAAGTACACAAAGAAGTGAGTCATGAAGAACGTATACGACTTTGGGAAGAAAAAAGGGATCAGTAAAAGGTTGGTGGGATTGGTGAAATCTAGAATCGGTATGGTAGGATTAGGAGGTATCGCTCAGAAAGCATACTTACCTCTTCTTTCAAAAGAAACAGATTGGACATTTATAGGAGCTTTTTCACCTAGTAGAGCAAAGAGAAAGGCAATCTGCAATCAGTATCGTATACAAGATTATGATAGCGTGTCAGCATTGGCTCAAGAGTGTGATGCCGTTTTTGTACATAGCTCTACTGAATCACATTATGAAGTCGTTTCACAACTACTTAACAATGGGGTAGATGTCTATGTCGATAAACCATTAGCAGCATCTGTCTCGGAAGCAGAAAAGCTAGTCGAATTAAGTGAGAAACTAGGAAGAAAGCTCATGGTTGGATTTAATCGTCGTTTTGCTCCTATGTATGTGAAAGCAAAGGAAAAAGCTAAAAATATTGCATGGGTACGCATTGAAAAGCATAGAACGGACAGTGTCGGCCCCCATTCTCATAAGTTTACGATGTTAGATGATTATCTTCATTTAGTCGATACAGCACGTTGGCTCGCTGACGGAGATCTCAGTGTGCTGCATGGGATGATGCAAACAAACGATAACAATCAACTTTTATATGTACACCACCATTATGAATCCACCCAACATGTATCTTTCACTACAGCTATGCATCGAAAAGCAGGGACGAATATAGAGCAAATAGAACTCGTTACAGATGGAGAAATGATCCGTGTGAAAAACATGAATACGACCGAAATCGAAAAAGAAAATGTAATCACTACGACATTGTCTTCTTCATGGGATACAACTTTAAAACAACGTGGCTTTGAAGATGCTATACATCATTTCATTTATTGTATTCAAAATGATACGAAGCCCCTTGTTGACGGGCTAGAAGGGTTAAAATCTCAACTACTTGTTGAGCAGTTATCAAAACAAAAAATTAGTTCTATGAGTTAATAGCTTTTTGCCAGTTTTGTTCCCGAACAGTTTAAACGGTTGTTTCATGTATATGTACACGGAGGGTATCCGCAAAATGGAAAACAATCCGATGAAAAAAGCGCCAGGCCAAACTGGAACGGGACGCCGAAGCACAAAGACAAGCAGAACTACGACGTAAAGAACTCGAAGAACGTTCTCGTCAGATGGCTGAACAAGAACGGCAGCGACAAGCGGAATACACAAACTTCGGTGGGCAGTACAAGACGATTTTCAAAGAATCGTTCCCGAGTTTATTGAGTACCTATTTAACAACCCGGCATATCATGACGTCCACTCGAGTGCACAGACGAAAGCGTCGTTATTTACGACATCATGCGCCAGGTTGAACATCCAAACTCTGTCACAAAAGAGACAGCGAAAGATCCGCAGAAGGTTTTGGATCTTGATCGCTATATCTTAGATACGTAAACCTTAGGGTTTGGGAAAAAAATCAATATTCTAACGAGGTTGCGTAATCAAGCTATTCGTAATTTAAACCGCAGTGATTTCGGTTGTGAAATCACTGCGGTTTTTTTGATTATATTATCGCTGTTTTTTGGGCATCATCAAACAAAAAAATACACCCGCGAGAACAGCAGGTGTACATACATCATTTACAATTATCAAGGTAATATAAGTGTCCCTATATACCAAAGTATTATGATGTGTAGAGGGTAAAATATGTAGAATAAATACTTTAAACCGATCCCCTTTTTACCATTGTATAACAGAAAAAGAGGTAAAGCGAAAATCATCATCCATTGATAGTCAAAAAAACCAAACAAAAGTGGCAGTATTCCATCGGGTCTCCACCCCCATCTTCGAACCAGGTAAAAAAGTGCGAGACAATAAAAACTATAACCCGTCGCAACTTTCCATCTATTATCGTTCGCAAAATAAAAGAAAAGACCTAGTAGAATCATGAGAGGGCCACCCTCAACTGCAAGAACGTTTCCAGAAATTTGGCCTGTGAAAATGTTTAATGGATTTGATAACGGCAGTGAACTAAATAAGAAAAGAGAAATAAATTGCCAAGCAAAGAATAATAGAAGAAATTTTATTTTCTTATTTTCCAGCAACATAATTAGAAGGGTTATTAAAAATAAAGTAGAGAAGAAGTTCAGCTCAAGATACGGGCCACTCAAATCTGTATAGTGAACACGTAAGTTTATAAATAGATTTATAAAGCCCATTCCGACTGCAGCTACGCCTAAACGTACCAAATACTTTGTCCTGTTAGACGTGTTTTTAAAACCGATAACTACGCAATAAATAAAAACTGGTGCTGCAATCCTCCCTACCCACCCCATCCATTCTGGTGTCCCCGATATGAATAATCCATAATGGTCAATAAACATGGCTATCAGTGCAATAATTTTTAGCAGAGTGCTTGTCATGAATTTTCTCCTTTAATGTAAATGTTCGACATAAAGACAAACGCCAAAGAAAAACTTTGGCGTTTGAAAAATAGTATTATACTACTCTATGTTTTTATTTTATCGTATGTGTCCTGTAACTTCACTAGGAGCATGAAATCTTAAGTAATAGTCACCTGAACTATCCAACCCGCTTGGGAACGCAATATGAGTTGAAGTAGGACTTACATTATATCTTGCAACCCTAGAATCTACCCAATTACTTCTAGATTTCATAAGATCTACCGTCAAAGTGTCGCTCCGAAAATTTTTAATTTCTAGCCTTTTCAGAGACTTCACAGCTCCGGTCAGTTGTCTTCTAATTTGTCATCGCGTTTATCAAACCCGTAATCATGCGGATACTTATTAATGACTTTGTAAGCTTTTAGTCAAACTTATTTCAAATCTCCATATGAAAATAATTATGTTTCTTCAAATAAAATAGTTGCACGACAATTAAAGTGTGTATATAATGTATATACAGTATATATACATTATGTGAGGTTGATGTTACATAATAATGTATGGTGACCTTGCAATTGCTACTCGGATTCAAGCAGTGCAGGATCTTCATTGAATAAAAAATATAGAAGAGGGATTGGCATGAAAATCATTATTTCCAACAGTTCAAAGGAGCCAATTTATGAACAAATTACGAATCAAATAAAATCGTCTATTTTAGCAGGGGAATTAAAAGAGGGGACAGCAATTCCTTCTATGCGCAAGCTCGCAAAGGATTTACAAATTAGTGTTATTACGACGAAGCGTGCCTACGAGGAACTGGAGAAAGCCGGATTTATCTACTCTATTGTCGGAAAAGGATCGTTTGTCGCAGAACAAAATTTAGAGGTCATGAGAGAGAAGAAGCAGAAGGTCATCGAGGAGCAGTTGAGTGCAGTCATTACGAATAGTAAAGAAATTGGACTGTCACTTGATGAATTACAGCAATTATTGAAGATTTTATATGAGGAGTGAAACGAATGGAAAATGTAGTTGAATTAAAAAATGTAACGAAAAAATTCAAAGATTTTTCCGTTAATAATATTGATTTACATGTGAAGAAAGGTTTTGTCACAGGGTTCATTGGAGCAAATGGAGCGGGTAAATCGACAACAATAAAAATGATGATGAATCTATTAAAACCTGACGCTGGGGAGGTAAAGCTTTTCGGCTTGGATTACGCAACGCATGAGAAGGCGATCAAGGAGCGCATTGGGTTTGTGTACGATGGCAATGTATTTTTTGAAGGGCTGAACTTAAAAGATATCAAGCGCATCGTTGCACCCGCTTACAAACATTGGGATGATCAACTATTTTATAAATATATTGAGCAATTCGAATTACCGCTTAATAAAGCGATGAAAACTTTCTCAAAAGGGATGCAAATGAAGGCGTCATTGGCGATAGCACTATCACATCATGCAGAGCTGATCATTATGGATGAGCCAACAGCAGGATTAGACCCTATTTTTAGACGGGAGCTTCTCGATCTTTTACAGGAATTAATGGTTGATGGTAATCGTTCGATTTTTTTCTCTACGCATATTACGACAGATTTAGATCGTATTGCAGATTATATCGCTTTCATACAGAGAGGGGAATTAGTGTTTAATCAATCCATTCACGACGTAGCTGAAAACTATGCGCTCGTTAAAGGAGGAATGGATCTTCTCGATCGAGACACGGAAAAGGATTTTGTTCATATTCATCGCGCAGCAACAGGTTTTGAGGCATTAACAGATAATATTGAAGCAGTGAAAAATACTTTTGGAAATACAGTTGTCATTGAACGCGCTTCTCTAGAAGATATTATGTATTACTTAAAAGGGGGCAAACAGCATGTTTAATTTGATTAGGCGTGATGTCATAATACAGAAAAGACAGCTATTAATCTTTATTCCTTTTATCTTATTTTTTATCATTATGGGCGCTCATCCAGCTTTGACTTTTCTCGTTGCTAGTATTTTTATTCCCTTTAACACATATGGTTATGATGAAAAAGTAGAGACAAACATTTTATTAAATTCCTTACCATATACACGTACGGAAATTATTGCATCACGCTATCTTGGTGCTATCGTTTATATGGTTTTAGCGATTGGCGTGACTAGTGTAGCGTTATTTGCTTTCAATAAACCTTTTTCATTTACTGACATAGCGATTGGCAGTGGCTTATTTTTACTATTTGCTGCACTTACCTTTCCATTATTTTATATTTTTAAACAAGGCTATATTACAACCGTTGTAATCATTAGTTTTATCCTATTAACTTGGATGGCAGGGCCTGTTGTATCGTTTATTAATGAAAACTTAACAGCGATAACTGCTTTTATCGTTAACTTATCCATCCCAGTTTTATATATGGGGGCGACCATTATTATTATGTTCGTCTATGCTCTTTCTTGGGGGATTACCAATATCATTTACAAGCGAAAAGCGTTCTAAGTTGTTTTTTGATCAAACTTTATTTCAGATCAGCATTTACAAAAAAGATGTTGCTTTACAAAATAGGCATTTACCTGAAAAAGAGCCATTCATTTTCGAGTGGCTCTTTTGTCTTTCCACGATACTTTTCCATTCTATTTAGTGCACCCAAAACTCAACAATTCAAATGGATGATCGCTTCAGTATATCGGTTACTCTGGCAAAGGACTCCTTGCCATATCCTTGGTCAATTGCTCTCTGCGCCCATGCTTTGGCCGAATGGAGAACACTCGCATCAATCCTATGAGATTCTGAAACTTCAATAATGTGATTCATAGAGGCGACGTTTGAAATCAGGCTAGAATCGTCCTGACTATATTTTTCCTCATCTACTTCCTGAGCCAGACCAACCAAAATATTTGGCAGAATATCGACGATGCCTTGAGCAAAAGGAGCAAACTCACGTGCAGATATGTTTTCTTTCCCGGCTATGGCTAGACTGTGTACGTACCCACTCATGGAAGTCCAGAAAAAATCAAGTAATGCCACATCGAACGCTGCTGCGCGACCGTAATCGGAGCCAAGATAAGCCGGTGTTCCGCCTAAGTTTTTTAAGGTCTGCTCATGATCCGTAAACACTTCTTCAGGACCGCTGTACAAGACTACTGCCTCATCGGTTCCGATCGTTGGTGTCGGGCTCATAATAGCCCCGTCCAAATAAGTCGCTCCTTGTTCTTGTACCCATTCGGACATGCTTCGTGCTCTTTCTGGAGAGTCTGCGGTTAAATTCACCACCGTTTTCCCACTCAACTTATCAGCAGCAGAATGAAGGATTTGTTCAGCAGCGTCATAATTCAACACACAAATAATGACCAACGGACTTGCTGATATGGCCTTTGCAGCTGTGTTTGCAACGGCAGCTCCTTGTCTTTTAAGGGAATCGGCTTTTTTAATCGTACGGTTCCATACGTTGGTATCGTACCCCTTTTTCATAAAAGCACTAGCCAACGCTTGCCCCATCGGTCCCAATCCAATCACTGTTACTTTATTGTTCATTGCATTTCTTCTCCTTTCATTTTGGAAATTTCTCTAATCACATTGTAAACAATGACACTAGTGTTAGAGTCAATGGTAAATTCACACGTTGCAAATTACCACTTTAGATAACCATTAACAACACCCAAATAATTAGACTAGTGTAGAAAAAATGAATTGAACAGCTGATTAACGAACTGTTGAGTGAACTTAGTATTCGTTTAGAGTAACATCATAATTAAAAATATTAGTAATAATTTGACTATTCTTACCAAATATCTTACTATAAACATAACAAAAAGTCGGAAGGGTGAAAAAAGGCGCATGATCATATAATCCTAACTTTAGAAGAAAACGATATCTTGACCTTGGGTTCAATTTCAACATCGTATTGGAATGGACTTCGTTATCGATCGTTTTTCTGAGATAGGATTAGTGTGATGTGCTTATTAGACTGAAAAAGAAAGTTGTAATCCAACTATTCTCTTTAAGTCTTTATTTGGTGCTACATGCCCCTGTCTCGGTTAAACGAGGTTAGGGGGCTATTTTTGTTTTTGTGAACGAAGTTTAAATAGTGAAAGGGGATCAAACACAACGGATGAAAGAAGTTAATAAAAAATTTAAACACTATAAGTGCATGAGTTCTTAATATTAGAAAAGGAGGATTTTGATGTTTAGAGAAATAAAAAAATTAGAATTGTCTAACGGTGAAACATTAGCATATAGGGAGAGTGGTCAGGGGAACGATGCGATAATCTTAATACATGGAAATATGGCTTCTTCCCAACATTGGGATATACTCGTGGAACATATCAATCCAAATTTCAAGGTCTATGCGATCGATTTACGGGGTTACGGTGAGTCAACCTATCATCATCCAATAAATGATATCGATGACTTCTCACAAGATTTGAAGTTGCTTGTTGATAATCTTGAGCTCAGTTCTTTTCACCTAATTGGTTGGTCGAATGGTGGAGGAGTTGCAATGCAATTTGCTGCCAAATATCCAGAACATGTAAAGAAAATGATTTTACTTTCCTCTATGTCTACTCGTGGATATCCTCTGTTTAAGAAAGATGAAAACGGAAACATAATAGAAAGATTAGAAACGAAAGAACAA
Organism: Evansella halocellulosilytica; assembly: GCF_002335745.1. Taxonomy (GTDB): domain Bacteria; phylum Bacillota; class Bacilli; order Bacillales; family Salisediminibacteriaceae; genus Bacillus_CA; species Bacillus_CA halocellulosilytica. The sequence goes on from NZ_NIST01000001.1 coordinate 967,747, forward strand.
ATAGCAGCTGATCAAGTATTACAAAGTCTACTTAATGCACAAAAAAGAAAGGATAAAGCATTTTTTAAATTGGCCCTAAATCAATTGTTATACAAAGATAAACAACCGAATGGACAGCGCTATGATAAGTATTTAGAAGAGATTCTTAAACAACGGAATATGATAGATGTAGCTTATGTAGCAAATAAATTCAACATAAGTGAAAGTTCAAATGGTTTGACTAAAGGTACCGGAGAAATTCGAAAAATTGAGTGTCCTGTACTTGTATTATGGGGAAGGTATGACCTTATGACTTCTGAAGAGATGACACAAGAAATCGTTGAAGACTTTAAGAATCATGGTAAACAAGTTGACTGTGAATATCTAGAAACAGGTCATTCCCCTTTTACAGATGATAAAGATACATTACTTTATTCAATACAGAATTTTTTAAATGCTGAAATGATAAAATAGGATTCTCTCCATTATGTAAAAACTTTAATGGTTGTTGGGCGTTGGGGTGTATGATACTGAGTGTGTTTTTATGCGAAGATGAACGTATTTTTTACCCATATTCAACTATGTACGTAGCATTGATATCCTTTTTTACTTTAAATATCTTGATTTAACACTGATAGGTCGCTGGGGACGTATTAAACTATCTCTTCATCAGGAACTTTAAACTCGCATTGATGTCCAGTTTAAAAGATAAGTGGAATAATGGAGAGCAAGTATGACTCGCCTCTTACAAGAGGTGGGTCTTTTTGTTTTAATCCAAATAATAATTAGTGGATATGCTTTTAAATGGATTTCTTTATTGACCCTCACACAGTGTCATACTTTACTATTGAATCAGACCCAGGAAGAAAAGAGGTGGTGATGTGCGTATTAGTGAACTTTCCGTAAAGACCGGGGTTAGCATCCGCTCCCTTCGTTATTATGAAGAAAAAGGGTTAATCACTCCGCAACGTCTTAACAATAGATACCGACATTACGATGGATCAGATGTAGACAGAGTGAAAAATATACAGCTATTTCTAGATCTTGGACTCAGTACAGATGAAATTCATCCTATCTTGGACTGTACTTCAATGATAGCAAACTCTTCTAAATGTGCTCCAGAAGCGATCTCATTATATGAAGGTAAACTTAGAGAGACAAAAAGACAAATCAAACAGTTAAGAGAAGTTGAGTTCAAGTTGGAAAAACTCCTAGTCTTTTGGAGGAGAAAAGAAATTCAAAGTGGAGCCGAGAAATAGTTTGAAGTTCATTGAATAATAATTTAAAAGGGAGTGTATATCTTGAAAAGAGACAAAGTATTTTCACATCAACATTCTATAGATGCGTTATTTCAACCATTCTCGATAAAGAACCTTTCGCTTCCAAACCGTACTGTTATGGCTCCGATGACACGAGGATTTTCTCCTGGTGGAGTCCCGAATGACAAAGTCGCTGCATATTATCGGCGACGGGCAGAAAACGGTGTTGGCTTGATTATTACGGAAGGAACCGGTATTAATCATCCTGCGAGCATTGATGATCCAGATGTTCCGATTTTTTATGGAAAGGAAGCACTGGAAGGTTGGGGAAAAGTTGTTAATGAAGTGCACGAAGCCGGTGGTAAAATTATTCCACAACTCTGGCATGTTGGAATGATCCGAGAAATTGGTGCACAACCGAATAAGGATTCGTTGCCAGTCGGTCCTTCTGGCCTAAGTGTAGCTGGAGAAAAATTAACGGAACCTCTCACGGAAGAGGAAATTCACCTACTCATTCAAGCATACGCAGATGCCGCATATAATGCGAAGCAAATTGGTTTTGACGGTATCGAAATTCATGGTGCACATGAGTACTTAATTGACCAATTTTTCTGGGAGCGTACAAATAAACGAACCGATTGTTACGGAGGCAGTTTAAAAGAGCGTACTCGCTTTGCAGCGGAAGTTGTAAAAGAATGTCGGAAAGTTGTGGGAGCAGATTTCCCGATCTTTTTCCGTTTTTCACAATGGAAAATGAGTGATTATCGTGCTAAGTTAGCAGAAAATCCAAAAGAGCTTGCTGATTTCTTAAAGCCTTTGCAAGAATCCGGTGTTGATGTATTCCATTGCTCTACTCGCCGCTTTTGGGAAGCAGAATTTGCAGACTCCGATTTGAATTTAGCTGGTTGGACAAAATACTTAACCGGTCTGCCTTCAATTACTGTTGGTTCAGTTGGCTTAGAAGATGATTTTACTAGTTTTGACAGTTCAAATACAACTAGCATCCAAAGATTGCTTGAACGACTAGAGAAAGGTGAGTTTGATTTAGTAGCGATAGGGCGACCTTTGATTTCAGATCCAGCATGGGTGGCTAAAATACAACAAGGAGATTATGAAGATATTAATCCGTTTAGTAAAGAGGCGTTAAACACTTTATATTAAATACCCTCGAGAATAACCAACTATCAATCTATTCGTTTTAATAGGAGAAGCGTCAAGAAAATGTAGATTTAAGAAGTTAAGGAAATCCGATCATAATAAATCTCTAATTTTTTCGCTTGTAATATCAAAATTTTGATTTTAGAAAACTTTATATCATAGTTACGATAATGTCAATTTGAATCTGATTTGTAAAAAATTGTACAGTTTTACTCCTTTGGATTTAGTTATCTAAAGGGGTATTTTCATGTTAAAAAAATAAAATCAGTTAGTAAATTCGAATATACCGAATGAAATTCCAACCGAATCGGCGAAAGTTGCTGCTTTACCTATATGAGGAACATCCTTGATAGCGGAAAATTGTTGAGCCCCAAGTGCTTTTGCAAGTTTGATCTTGTGCTCAATGGATTTTACTCTATAATATACCCTCCATTCGGGTGATGACTTTTGTGAAGAAGCTGCAGTCATTTTCCCTATAATTTGTTCCCCGCATTGAATATACAGGCTTCGAGTGAAATCCTTTTCGGTGGTTATAAAAGTCCAACCGAAAATTTGGGCATAAAAAGCTACGGATTTGTTTAAATCGGGTGTGATTAACTCAAACCAACTAGGGACACCTTCCTTGCTGCGATCCGTATTCATGGCTTGAAATGTACCGGGCTCCAACAAGGAAAAGACTGCCCCTCCAGGGTCCTGAATGACAGATATACGCATGAGGTTTTCCAAATCAAAAGGTTCGATAAGTACCTGTCCGCCGAACTTCTCACAGCTCTTCGTAATGTCATCGATAGAATAGACTGCAATATAAACACTCATGTGCGGAGGTGTCTCTAAAGGTAATGGAGTCTGGTTTAAATCCGTTAATCCCCCTAGTATTTCACTATCCTTTTGTATGATCGTATAGATTTTATTTGGCCATTTTTCATTATGATATTTCCAACCAAAAAGTTTGTTGTAAAACGATTTCGTTGCTTTCATATCGGGTGTTTTAATATCCAACCAACAAACCCTCTCCTACTCTACGAATGTTTTCCATTTTTAATCGATTCCTCCTTATCAAATTTGATTCATCGTGTTGCATAAGATGATCAATTTTCCTTGTTTGAAATTGATCAGATTCACACTACAACATAAAAAAGCGCGCACTCTCCCTAAGGAGTGTGCGCGCCCAAAAAGTGCGCTACTTTTTCATTTTCAATTCACTTAGACTCATATTATTATGAAATGTATGAAAAATCAATCCTCTTAAATCAATAGCTTAAAAATCATCAGTATGATTTTGATGGATTGTTTGTTAAGGTCTTTTGTTAATTTTTCCTCTGCTATGTCTTTATGTCCTTTGTTTAATAACTCTTTGAGAGAAGCGGATAGTTAGCTGAGTTTTTCTGAAAATGATACAATGAGTGGAAATGAAGGATTTACCAATTTAAGGAGGGAATGAAATGTTTACATCAGTAAATGATTTTTTAAACGAATGGAAACAAGAAGCAGCTGTTACACAAAAAGTGCTGGATGCGTTGACGGATGAATCGTTGAATCAGGAAGTTACCCCAGGATTATACACCATTGGAAGTTTGGCTTGGCACATTACTGGATCAACCTACTACTTTCCTTCACAGGTTGGAGTGAAATTTGAAGTTCCGGACCTTAAAAAAGAAGCACCGAGGTCAGCTGCTGAAATTAGCGAGACGTACAAAACAATAAGTGAGCGGTTAACACAAGCATTTTCTGATCAGGTTTCAGATGAAAAAATGAACAAAATGGTGAATTTATTTGGAATGGACATGCCAATTCAAGCTGTTTTTCGTTTGCTCATTCAACATCAGGCTCATCATCGCGGACAATTGACTGTCCTTATGAGACAAGCTGACTTGAAAGTTCCTGGTGTGTATGGTCCTAGCAAAGAAGAATGGGAAGCAATGAATTCTCAGGAATAATATTGTCATGATGCAAAAGCCGGCCCCTGCCGGTTTTTTGTATATATCAGAACTCACTTCATTTCCGAACAAATTTTCCAGACTGACCCCGCTTTTATATGGTGGATTTTTTTACGATAAGCTAAGAATAACAGTAAACAACTATTGTTTTAAACCGCCGCATTTTTCTACGGAAGAAGAATGCGGCTATTTATCTTCAAAAGGTAAGGACTTTATTTTCACAAAACCATTACAAGGGTAGACTGACGATAAAGCTCGTGCCTTCATTTGGTGTGCTTTCAACTGTGATGGTGCCGCCATGTGAACGTACATATTCTTTAGCAATGGCCAAGCCAAGTCCTGTCCCACCGCTGTCGCGGCCTCTGGCTTGATCGGTACGATAAAACCGATTAAATAAATGGGGCAGGTGCTCCGGTTCTATGCCAACCCCTGTATCTCGAATCGTCACCACAATCATATCCTCATTGCTAACTTTTTTTTCTTTCATGATCGCCACATCAACCGACCCTCCTACAGGTGTGAAATGAATCGCATTAATGAACAAGTTAAGGAACACTTGTGTCATTCGATTGGGGTCTATGTTCAACTCTGTGTTGTCGACTTGACTAGAAACCGTTATGTCAATACCTTTCTCGTCTGCTTTAGGTTGGAGTTTGTCGATCAACTCATGCAGCAAGTCTCCCAGATCAATCGGCATTCGTTTCATTGGTAATTTCTTCGCTTCGGCAAGTGAGAGTAAACGCAAGTCCTCGACTAGACGTGTCAATCGAATCAACTCATCTTGCAAAGGAAGTAGCGACTCAGGCTGGATCGCCTCTCCACGTTGCTGAATGTAATCCAATTTTCCACTTAGGATGGTTAAGGGTGTACGCAGTTCATGTGCGACATCGGCAGTCATTTGCCGTCTTGTATCTTCAGCGTTTTTCAGTTGTTCAGACATTTCGTTGAATGATTTTGTTACTGTGGCATACTCGTCTTGAGATACGATAGGAGCTTGAACACCATAGTCTCCCTTCGCTAATCTTTCAATAGGTGGAATCATGAGTTTGAGGGGCGTGGTCAGCCGCTTGGACAACCAATAAGCAACCATAAGGGAAATCAACACGAAAAATAACGAAGCAAAAAATAACAAAGCCATGACTGAACTGCTGATGCCCTGTTGTACAATGGACATACTAGCCACATCCGAATCATAGTAATACATTGTTGCAATAGTCTGCTCCCCATCGGTTATTTGATGATGAATGCCCAATTTTGTAACTATGTCGTTTTCGGTATTTCCTTCCGCGAATAACGTTTGTTGATGTCGATCTATTAAGAGGATGTTCATTTCCCGGTGATTATGCTGAACAGCATCTTCCACTTGTAAATGATTTACACCATCCCATGCATGTCCGTTTTGAATGTAATAGTCCGAAAACAAATCAGCCAAAGCCTCTGTCTCCTCCGTGCGATCTACTTCTAGCATCGTATCAATAATGGGCACCACAACAAATTGAGTTAGTAAAATAAACATCAGCCCCATTGCCACAATAAATGAGCTCATGGCTAAAAATAATTTGCGCCTAACACTCATGACGAGCCTCCGAAACGGTAACCGAACCCGTAAACGGTTTGTATATAAATAGGGTAAGCTGGGTCCGTTTCGACTTTTTTACGTAAACGGCTAATATGAGCGTCTACAGTTCGTTCATCATTAAGCATGTCGTCTTCGAGTGCTGCATGCAAAAGCTGTAGTCGGCTGTAAACGATACCGGGTTTAGCTGCGAGGGTGAGCAGCAACTTGAATTCTGTCGGCGTTAAGCTGATTTCCATTCCCTTTTTCCACACCCGATATTCAGCTTCCGAGATGGTCAGTTCTCCTCTTTCCAAAGGTTGATCGGTGATGTCGGAGTCTTCAATTCTTCGTAACAGCGAACGAATTCTCGCAACCAATTCCCGTAAAGAAAAAGGTTTCGTAATATAATCATCTGCTCCGACTTCCAAACCGATGATTTTGTCTGTTTCATCTGTTCGTGCTGTTACCATGATGATACCGACATGACTCGTTTTCCTCAGTTCCCTACACACATCGATTCCACTTTTTTGGGGCATCATCCAATCCAAAACTGCAACGGATGCATTCGTTCGTTTCACTTGTTCCAGTGCTTCAGTCCCCGTCCTAGCCGTGACGACCTCAAAACCTTCCTGACGTAAAAAGGGCACGATAAAGTCCAATACCTTTTCTTCGTCATCGGCCACCAAAATGGTCGGTGTCATCTGCACCACATCCTTTCCTTACTTCATTATATTCTCTCATATTTCGATGTTTTTTGTATGTCATGTCGCACATTTCATAAAAACCGTAACAGTTCGTCATAAGTTCACAACATTTCATTGCTACTATGCAGAGTGAAGGTATGAAAAAAGTATATTTGCAAAGGTAGGGAAAGTAAATGAAATTTGTCGGTCGATGGCTTTACGCAACGTTTGCGTTGTTATTTTTGTTGTGTGTAATTGCTCAGTTTTATTTTGCAGGGGTCGCTATTTTCGGGGAGGCTTATTACTGGTCTCAGCATGTGACACTCGTGCATTTGTTTGGATTCAATTTGCCGGTATTAATGGTATTTGCAGCGTTTGCCGGGAGGAGCCGTAAGTGGGATTATTTACACATTCTTAGTCTCTTCTTTTTGGTGTTTTTGATGTATTTTACCGCGAATCTCGGTTTTGAGCACTCGTTTATCGGTGCTCTGCATCCTTTGGTAGGTGTCCTAATAGCGGTGATAGCAGGCTCTAATCTTTATCGCGCCATCACTTTAGCATTAAATCGAGAAAAAAGGAGGCAGGAGTAAAATGAGAGCTTTCATTCTTAGCATAATGGGGTGGGTTGGAGGTTATTTTCTTGGAAGTATGGTTTTCAGGATATTAAGTGTGTTTGGGGTAACTGTTTCCAGTTGGCCAGTGGTGTTTTTGTTGTTTCCATATGTAAGTGCATTCTTGCTCGCTTTCGCCTTACCAGTTATAGACTTGAAGAGGAAAAGTGACTCGTCATGAGAATGGAGGAGAAACATTGAATGATGATATTGACATGGATTTGGATGTTGAACGTCTTGTTCGTATGTTTTTTAGCCTTAAGATTTGTACTGGATGATACAACGACCGGTAATGAACAGCACTACAAAAAAGCAAGGTGCGTTCGCATAAGTATGCTGCTTTTAATTGTCAGCACCATTCTTTTATTTATCGACTTTTTTATACACGCAGATATAAGTTTTATGTCCTATATCTGGATGGGGATATCATCTATTGCTTTATTAGTTCTGGTGCCATATTTTTTGAAATATTGGAGTCTTCTATTGATGACCATGACTAGACAAGTACAGATGAGAACTATGCATTTAACATTAAGGAGTGTTTGAACAAATGATGAAGCTAACGGAATTCAGTTTAAAAAATCCCGTCGCCATTTTTATTCTTTCTGCATTATGTCTTGTTGGAGGAGTATATGCTTTTACCCAACTGGATGCGGATTTCATGCCGGAAACAGAAAGTAATGTCATCGATATTTCCATTCAATATCCGGGAGCTTCTCCGCAAGATGTTCATGATCATGTAACTGAAGTGGTAGAGGAAGCATTCATCGGTTTTGAGCATATGCGAGATATTGAAACGGCATCATACGAAGATCAGGCTTATATCCATCTGATTTTTTCATATGGGGTTGGAATTGAAGAGAGAAAAGATGCTGCAGAAGATGTACTCCAAGAAGTTGCTTTGCCTGAAGAAGTGGAGGTTGACATTTCCAGCTTTACTTTTGATGATTTACCCATTTTGGATATGGCTATTATGCCTGTGGACGAAAACAGCACTACATTTCAGGAATGGGTTTTGGAGGATCTGGCTCCGGAATTGTCAAGCGTACCTGGAGTGTATGATGTTATCGTGGAAGGTAAGAGTGATACATGGATGGAGCTGGTTGTCGAAAATGAACAAGCCATGGCTTTAGGATTATCGTTGCAGCACATTCAGGAGGCGTTGAGTGATGCTTCTTTCTCCCATTCAGCGGGAACTTTTGAACGAGACGGGGATCACATTCCCGTTAGAGTTAGCCAGGACACGACAGACATGGAGTCGCTTGAGCAATTAGCATTGCATTCTCCCGTGACTGGAGAAGCGGTTGCGATTGGAGATATTTCCCGGTTTGAAACGGTTCAAGAATCGAGTGGATATACACGGTATAATGCTCAGGATGCATTGTCATTGGCAATATATAAACGCGGTGATGTTAATACAGTGGACGTTGCCGATCAAGTTATGGATGTGTTAAACAGTTATGAAGAACGTATGCATTATGCGATTCATTCGGATAACGCAGCAACGATTGACTCGTCTGTCAGGGGGATGATCGAGACAGGCATACTGGGGGCATTGCTAACGTCCTTGATTGTACTCGTCTTTCTTCGAAACTTACGGGCTATGGTCATCGCTGTACTGTCTATTCCGCTTTCTTTACTTATTGCGGCTATTTTTCTTAATATGTGGAGTTTGAGTTTGAATGTGATTACGTTGGCGGCAATGGCTGTAGCTGTAGGACGAGTGGTGGACGACAGCATCATTGTGATTGAAAATATTTATCGCAAGTTTCACCAGCATCCGGATGAAGATCGAACATTGTTAACGATTTCCGGGACAAAAGAGATGATGAAACCGATTATTACCTCTACCTTGACGTCCATACTGGTGTTTCTTCCTCTCGGTTTGTTGAGTGGGAACACGGATGTCGGCGAGTTCATGATGCCGTTTGCGTTAACGATTGTTTTCGCCTTAATTGCTTCGACTGTGATCTCATTAACGCTTGTGCCCATTATGGCTCGATTCTCATTCATCAAATTAACACCACGATCGACAGATGCAATGCCAACCCGTTATTATGAGCGATTGTTACGCTGGTCTCTTGGGCGCAAGTTTGTCGTTGTTACACTGGCCACCGTTTTATTGTTTGGGTCATTGCCACTAGTAGGCAATCTCGGTTTCGTCTTTCTACCCGATGAAGAAAATCGCTTATTGCAGGCCGAGGTTCTCTTACCCGTTTCCTCCACGCTTGAACGGACAAATGAAACAGCTTTACAGCTAGAGGAATCTTTAATGGAACATCAACAGGATTACCCTCACATTTACACAAGTGTCGGCACTTTCGATGTCATGAGTGGGATGACGTTCTTGAACCGTGTTGAATTTGTTTTAGATATTGCTGATCATGTTCAGATTGATGAAGCGGTCACTCATGTTCAAGAACTGTTGGAATCCCAATTGCCTCAAGGTGAATCGGAAGCAGTTATTAATGTACAGGAAGCGCCATCAATGGGACCACCGACTAATAATCATGTTCATATCGACTTGTTTGCTGAAGATGCAGCGCAGCTTCAAGAAGCGGCATTGATGGTAGAGGGGATGATGGATGAACGTGACGATGTCCGTTATGTTCAAAATAATTTACGAGAAGAATTAGAGCAGTGGACCGTTCATCTGAATACGCTGCCAATGAATAGTGCAGGCTTGACATCTTTGCAGGTATGGAACCATTTAACAGACAAAACACAAACATTGGAGTTGGGTGCTCTTCAGGTAGATGATGAGCTTTACGATTTGAGAGCTGTGTATTCGGAACGTTTTAAGGATCCGGATGATATCGAACAGATGATGCTATATAGCGAGCAGGGGATGTTCAGCATTTCGGATGTCGCTCATGTAGAAGAAGGAGAGACAGTTACTTCGATTCGTAAATTAAATGGGAAGGAATTTGCTAGAGTGGCTGCACAAGTAATGGGGGATGATGTGCTTGCAGTCAGTGAAGACGTCAAACAAGCGGTGGAACATCTTGATTTACCCTCTGAAGTTACTATGATGGGAAGTGGGGGGAGTGACGATACAGCGGATATGTTCGGAGCTATGATCATGGCCATTTTACTCTCCATTGGTCTTGTGTATATAACGTTGCTTCTATTCTTTGGCAAATCACGACTGCCTTTTGTTATCCTAACCTCAGTATTATTTATGCCAATAGGGGCATTTCTAGCCTTATGGTTAGCTAATGAGCCTTTATCGATGAGTGCAATGATCGGTTTATTAATGCTGGTAGGAATTGTGGTGGCAAATGCGATTGTTCTGATCGATAAGATCAATCATAATCGTGAAGAAGGTATGCCTATCCGAGAATCCGTCGTCCAGGCGGGTAAGACGAGATTACGACCGATATTTATGACAACACTGGCGACAATCGTGGCACTACTTCCACTTGCATTTGCCACACCAGAAGGCGGAATTGTTTCGAGAGGAATGGCGATTGTTGTCATCGGTGGGTTGATGACATCAACCTTTTTGACTTTGATCATTGTTCCATTGGTATATGAATTTGTTTTCCGTAAGACGTTAAAGAATGAGCAGATGAAAGGAAAATAGACACACGGAATTATGATGCAATAGGACTGGAATGAAGGTGATGGCTGATTGTGCTTCAATACCCAGGGAGTGCAACGTTGTCTTCGAGATGTTAGAGAAGAGATTGAGGCTCTTTTATATTAGGTATTCTTTCAAAAGATAACTCCGTAGATTTTTAGACAAAATATAACTGAACGACTATCAGCTTTTGTTGGTAGTCGTTTTTGTATGATTTCTTTTATACGGAATATAATTACGAGTTATAAAGTAATGTATAATCCTGACACATAAAATGTCAGGTGGCGCTCATTCACTTTTGCACGGGGTTGATTGTTGAATTTCATGATGTTATCGGTGCGTTAACGAATCCTCGTGCCCCATAAAAGAGAATCTGCGGATGTATTTCACCCTGTTATCCCATAATCTCTAAGGAATATAATTCGATTAAAAAAGAGGTCTATAACGAACCCTAAATGAGAAAAGTTCCTACTTGTTGTTAGAAGGAGTTAAAGGGCTTTTTTAATATTGTATTTTATTAGTTAATTATTTATAATTAATAGACAGTCAGTCGGTTTATTTAAGGAGGAACTATGGCACGTAAAATTAATAAAGCAGAACATCAGGCTAAACGTAATAAAATTCTTGATGTAACGTATCAACTCATCATGACGAAAGGTTTTGGACAAATGTCCGTTCAAAATATTTTGGATGAACTCGATATTTCTAGGGGAGCGTTCTTTCACTATTTTCGTTCTAAAGATGATCTTTTAGAGCCGTTAATTGAGCGGATGTTAGATCATATTGAGCAGCAAGTGGTGCCGGTCGTAAAAAGTGAACGGTCTGCAGTGAATAAACTACAAGCTTTTTTTAATATAGTAAATGAAACGAAAACTGATCAAAGACAGCTTTTTTTGCAACTAATAGAGGTTTGGTATTCGGATGACAATGTGCTCGTTCGGCAAAAAGTTCGTATCCAAAAGATTAAACGATTTGAGCCGCTCTTACGGCAAGTCATCGTTCAAGGCATTGAAGAAAATAGTATAACGGGGATAAAGACAGAACACACAGCCGAAGTCGTTTTGTGTCTATTGTTAGACTTGTCTGATGCATTTGCAAGCTTCTTATTGACTAGAAAAGATGATTCATTGGATCTTGAAACGAAAGTTTTCGCTTATACGCAAGCGATTGAACGTATTGTTGGCTTACCTGCACATTCGTTATGTTTAATGGACAATGAGACGATTCAAATGTGGGGAGAAAAAGAAGTTTAATGTTGTTGAAATCGATAATAGCGAAACCGTAGAGGAGTGGAGAAATGAGTAAAAATGACGATACGTTAAGTCAAATGGATCACTTCACACTTGAACACCGAGGAGCAATAATTCATTACTGGATAACCCCTCACGATCATACAAAACCTTTGGTCATTTTCACCCATGGAGCGTCTCTTGATCATCGCATGTTCGATGCGCAGATTGAGGTGATTCAAAATGCTGGATATCCAGTTCTTACGTGGGATGTTCGCGGACATGGTTTGTCCAAACCTGTTGGGGAGGAATTTCATGGACAGATCGTTGTGGAAGATTTAGAGCAAATCATTCATAAACATCAGGTAGAGAAGGTTATCCTTGTTGGCCATTCGTTTGGTGGTTATGTTTCGCAAATGCTGACATTTCTTCGGCCGGAAAAAGTAAGGGCCATAGCAGTCATTGGATGTACAGATATTACTGAAGTTCCCTCATTGGGCATGCGTATTGCTTACCGAAACATGTCGCGTATTTTTCGCATAATACCAGAAAGAACGCTGCGGAAGAAATTTGCTGAAGGGATGGGAGTAACTGAAGCGGTACAGAATTACGCCTTGAATACAAACAAACAATTAATGCGTGATGAATTTATTGAAATTATGGATGGCGGTGTTCGTGCTATATATGAAGATCCTCATTTCGGAAAAGGATACTTTATTCAGAAGCCATTTTTGCTAACCCATGGTGAGAAAGACAGTGCGGAAAGAGGAGCTTTTGTTAAAAAGTCACCAGGCTGGGCAAAACGTGAAGCGAATTGCCAGTATAAAGTAATTCCGAACGCAGGGCATAATGCGAATCAAGACAACCCTACCTATTTTAATGATGTTCTGCTTCATTTTTTAAGTCGATTATGATGGATTTTACTAAAGTGACGGTCAGGATCGTTAACAGTATCCTGAATCCGTGATGAATTAATTTCCTAAACAAGGAGAAGTTGCGTCTAAACAAGGAGAAGTTGCGTCTAAACGAAGAGATGTTGCGTCCAAACAAGGAGAAGTTGCGTCTAAATAAGGAGAAGTTGCGTCTAAACAAGGAGAAGTTGCGCATACTTTGTATGAATCCTAAGAATCTCTCGATTTAACTTGGTGGAGTAAATACTCTAATTCGTAACTTGCGGACGCTTTCACTCCAAAGCACAACAGATGTCTCACTTGTGCCTAGAGGTGAAAGCGAGTAGATGAATTGCGTATCAACACGGTTATCACGGATTCAGGAGTATATAATAAACTCTAAATTTAACTATAGAATCATATGGATGCTGAGATTCGATGATATCTTCGAGTTCACAAGGAGGAGGATGGAAATGGAGGAAGTGAATGCCACTCGCAGCGAGATTGAAAGAAAGATTGGGGAGGTACTCGTATACCCAGACGGCAGATCCGTAACATTCCTGGAAAGCGGAAAAGATGAAGATGGGGAATACATCATTTTAAAACATCAAGTGCTCGAGCAAAGAGCATTAAATGGTCCCCATTGGCACCCAGTTTTAAAAGAAACGTTTAAGGTTAAGGAGGGAAGGATGAAATTCTTAATAGACGGACAAGAAATGATTCTTAATGCAGGCGAACAAATCACAGTCAACCCTAGGCAAATTCATCAATTCTGGAATCTAAGCGAAGGTCAGTTAGTAGCAACCCACAAAATTCAGCCACCTGGACTGCACTGGAAGATGTTCGCACTCGTCCATAAGTTGGAGCATGAAGGGAAAATGGGGAAGAATGGCATCCCACGCAATCCATTCTGGCTAGGGCTAGCATGGGAATGTATTGATGGTTATTTACATGGACCTCCCCGCTTCATCCAGACATACGGTTTAGGAGGGTTAGCTAAATTGGCAAAAAAATTAGGTTACAAAGTTTCAGCTAAATGATCTTACAACAAATAAAATGCAAGGGGTCCGTCGTCCGAGGTCAGATAATCAATCAGTGACAATTTTAAATGGTAAGAGTTGACCCTCACACTAATGTCATCGTTTACACTTTAGATAAACAATTTGAGGGGAGATGTCAAATGAGTTTTTACCATTTATATAGGAGGACACTTGCTTATGAATATTCTTCTCGTTGTTACTCATCCAAATAAAGATTCGTTAACCTTTGCCGTGATGCAGCGCTTTCTTGCGGGACTGCAAACAAATGAACATAATGTCGATGTTATTGATTTATACCGCCACTCATTTGATCCTGCATTATCTGAAGAAGATGAACCTGCTTGGAAACTTAAAGGGAAGCAGTTTTCACCTGAAATACAAAAAGAAATGGAACGAATTCAGTTAGCTGATGCCCTTGTGTTTATTTTTCCGTTATGGTGGTATAGCATGCCTGCTATGTTGAAAGGATACTTCGACAAAGTTGTAAATTTTAAATTCAATGGGCAAAAAAAGTTGCTCTGGATTACGTTAGCAGGAGCTACTAAACACCACTTAGTAAAATACGGGAATCATCAGTTGATTAGCCAATACTTCAATCAAACGATTGCTGGTTGGCTGCAGGCTGGAGAATCATCAACTGAGTTTTTATATGATACACTATCCGGCTCTAAGGTCCATATTCAAAGTTTGCTAGACGAAGCTTTTCAAATGGGCAAACAGTACCGTTAGTAGACGTTTCGCTTGGGATTTATGGATTATAATCGGTGATATGAAACAAAAAAATTAGCGACTAATCCTTACAAAATCTATCATTTAGTAAGGGGGAGTCGCTAAGACATTCATTAAACCTGTGATCTACATCGAACGAAGATGGCCTTCTTCACCGTTTATTTCGAAAATCTCTCTACTCTATTTATTATAGGATAAATTTTAAAAATAAGGACTTCACTATTGATACCAAAATTATCAGCATGATTATTAAGGATTTCTCGTCTCTTGAGCTCTTTTTCTAATTTTTCCTCTGCGATTTCCATGTATCCTTTAATTACTTTAAAGTCTTTGTCCTTCTCTAACACTCGATCTGGTATATTGATGTACCAATCATCATGAACTTTTACAAGGTGAACGTTATGTTCGTAAACGAACCCTGATTCATATTCCATTTCGACTTGATAGACGACATCATCGGAATTTACAGCTTCTTTACTTAAAATTTCGTATAGCACTAACGGATCATCATCTTTATAGCTTTCTAGTTTCTCTTCTTCCGTTTCATATCTTTCATCAATGACTCTTTCTACGTATGATTCCACGTTGCTAACTCGTAAATCAAGAATTTCCTTGATTTCTTCATCGGGATTAACATCTTTCCCTCCTGTTAATCCAGTGCTAGGTAACAACATGAAGATGACGAATACAATGAAAAGTATACGAAGCTTCTTCAATGAACAATCCCCCTATAATGAATGTGGAATTTATTCCCTATTGATTAGTTGCTTAAGAGTATAGAGTGATTACCTATTTTTGTAAAGGGGTTGAGAGAATCGGGGATTTCTGCACCATAACATAAGTAGGTAGAAAATAATATCAGCAAGAAAATCTTGGTGATAAGAGAGACGGAGTCTTGTCGCTAAGGAACTAAAACTATTCGAAGATAGATGTTGGTAAAGACACATATATATTGACCTTAAGGTAAAACTCATGTTATTATTTTATTGACCTTAAGGTAAATGTAGTGTGTGAGGAACACTATCACTGATAAAATCTCGCTACAAACATTTTTACTACTGAGGGATGTATTTCCATTATGAGTGTTATTGACCTTAAGTTAAAAACGACCAATAAACATATATCTCCCTTCGAAATAATGAAATAAGAAAAGCTCATGAATATCATTACAGTTATTGTTGACCTTAAGGATAATAAATTAATCGGGTTTTATAGATGTTAAAAGGTGGGAAGGAAACATGAATGATAAATTCTTAAACTTAAAGTCTGAAAGACGAGAGGCCATTATTAATGCAGCCCTTAAGGAATTTGCTACAAAAGGGTACCTGGATGCTTCTACAAACACGATTGCCAAAGAAGCTGGGATATCTAAGCCATTGCTTTTTCACTATACCAGTACTAAGAAGGATCTATTTCTATACTTATGTGAATACAGTTTTCGTATTCTTAAACCAGAGCTAATAGAATACCTCGAGTCAATAAAGAAAGAAAGAGATGTTTTTATAAGGATTGATCAGGCTCTCCAACTCAAAATGAAATTAACTCATAAATATCAGTATTTATATGAATTTTATGTTATGACTTTTTTTACAGAAGCAGAAGAAGTGAAGGATGAGCTTGCAAGTAAAGTTGATGACGTTTACTTTACTAGTCTAGAAAAATTAAATGAAAACATCGACAAGTCCAAGTTCAAGGATAATGTCAACGTTGAAAAGGCCATAAAAGTTATTACGTGGGTTAGTGAAGGGTTTGCAAATGAGGCAAACAAAGAACTGAAAACAGATGAAGGATATTCGAACCGGAATGATGTAGGAAAATATCGTCAAGAGCTTGATGGTTACTTGTCATTACTGAAGGATTGTTTTTATAAATAATAAGAAAGAAGGAGTCGAACTAGATGAGTGAAAGCACCTTTAAATTATGGTTAGATGCACGTAAAGTTAGAAAACAAGGAATGGAAGCAGTAAAACAGCGTCAGCGTGATCGCTTAAAAGAAATGGTAAACTTTGCTCGCGTTAATTCCAATTTCTATCGTGATAAATACAAAAATCTACCGGATAATATCGAAAATCCGACATCATTACCAATTACGAATAAAAAAATGCTTATGAACTGTTTTGATGATTGGGTCACTGATCCGAAAATAACACTTGAACATGCTCGTTCCTTCATGAATAACTCAGATTTGGTAGGTGAGAAGTTTCAAGGAAAGTACTTATTAGCAACTACATCTGGAACAAGTGGGAACCGAGGTATTTTTGTCATGGACGAACGTAGCCAGGCAGTTAACGTTGCTCTTGGAATTATTAGAGCGCAGTCCTGGTATGGAGCAGGAGATCGTGCTCGTATGCTTGCCCGAGGAGGTCGACAAGCATTTATCATGGCGACAGGAGGTCATTTTGTTGGGGTAGCTGGAGCTAGCCAAATAATTAAAAGTAATCGATTGGCTAACAAAACAATGAAGATTTTTTCAGTACACAAAGCTTTACCTGAACTGGTAGCTGAGCTTAATGATTATCAACCTACTATGATATTAGGCTACGCAAGTGTAGTGTCGTTGCTTGCTAGTGAACAGGAAGCTGGTCGATTAAAGATTAACCCAGTCCTCGTACAGCCCGGAGGTGAGTCGCTCCCAGAAAGTGAATTTGAACGTATTGCGAAAGCTTTTAAAGCGAAAGTCCGCACTGCTTACTCTGCTACTGAATGTGCTTTTATGGCCTCAAGCTGTGAGCATGGTTGGCTCCATATTGATAGCGACTGGGTCATCCTTGAACCAGTCGATGCAGATTATAAGCCAACTCCTGTGGGAGAGCAGTCCCATACTGTTCTTTTAAGTAATCTTGCAAACCGGATTCAGCCTGTTTTACGTTATGACCTTGGTGATTCGATCCTCACTCGTCCAGAGCCTTGTCCGTGTGGGAATCCACTGCCTGCAATCCGAATAAATGGGCGCTCAAACGACGTTCTTACATTTTCTACTGCCGAAGGTGAAGAGGTTACAATTACGCCACTAGCATTTGGAACGTTGTTTGACCGTACTCCTGGAATTGATCTGTTCCAGATCGTTCACATAGAACCAACTACGATAAAAGTACGTCTGCAGCTTTCAGATTACACAAATACAGAGAAAGTATGGCAGTCTATCCATGCCGAACTCTCTCACTTATTTACAGAAAACGAAATTAATCATATAAAAATTGAACGTGCAACGGAACCTCCAGAGCAATCCTCAGGTGGCAAATACCGTACAATTATCCCCTTGGAGAGTACAACAAGTTCATAAGATTAGTATGAAGATTAAACTTACCTCTGTGAAAAAGCAGCTTCATTTACCACCACTTATATAAGCTGATTAGCTTATAAAATCGGATGACAAATGTCACTAGTATCACGATCTTTTTGCCAATATGATTTAGATATACAAGAAGGGAATGATCAAATTGACAAATGGTGGGGAGCGAGGATCGTCAGAAAGGTTGACTATATGTTTGTTACGTTGCGGAATGGTCGGTTCTATCATGTTTGTGATCGTTTTTCTCGTCGATGGAGCGACTCGTATCGGTTATGATCCGATATACCATCCAGTTAGTGCGTTAAGTCTTGGTGACAGAGGATGGATCCAAGTTGTTAACTTTATAATAGCGGGACTACTCATGATTGCTTTTGCAGTAGGATTGCGACGGGCGCTATTTCCTGGTCATGGTGCAAAATGGGGGCCATTATTGTTTGGATTATTTGGGTTAAGTCTGCTGTTTTCAGGTGTTTTTGTTATGGATCCTATGAAAGGGTATCCTCCAGGAGCACCGTCTGGAGTCTATAGTGATGGTACTAGCTGGCATCACACGGTGCACGATGCATTTGGTATTGTTGTGTTCACTTCGCTTCCGATCGCATGTTTTGTCATTGCCCGTAGGTTCACCAAGTCTGCGAGGCGCAGCTGGTCAATATATAGTACACTCACTGGCTTTGTCATGATCGTCCTTTTCTTTATTTTTGGGACGTTATGGGAGAGTGACTCTCCTTTTAGCGGGCTCATTCAACGTATAATGCTCATTGTAGGATTTTTGTGGACCACTTTAGTTGCTATCTATCTGATTAAGAGGCTGAAGAAAGAGAGTGAACGAGATGGGAGACAAATATAGGATTTCCTGTTCCTGAAATTGGTCGATTCGTTGGTATAATTAGTACGTTTCTTATTGACTTCTCTTTTTGGGCTTATATGGAGCGGGGACATGAACATTCAATACTGGAGATCATGAAGGAAACAATACCTATTTGGAACAGATGGACTGCTTCGATTGTTGGAATCCTTCTTGTTCATTTCATTCCGCTTCGTTAAGAGAAATACAATCCGTAGAACGTTCATGAAGAAGATGAGCGATGTTGTTATCGATTATAGAGTATAGAAAAAGATAATCATTTCTCATAAATTTCTCTTGCAAGAGGAGGACTCAAAAATGTCTAAAAAATGCGTGAAGCTAGATAATGGTGAAGTTATTGCTTATAAAAAAAGGGGATATGGAGAAAAGGTCGTAGTGTTGATTCATGGCAATATGTCCTCAAGTGAACATTATTCATCATTACTTGAACAAATTGATCCGGAATCCTATACACTTTACGCACTAGACTTAAGGGGTTTTGGTGATAGTACTTACTACTCTCCAATTGAATCGGTTCGTGACCTCTCGAATGATATTTATAAATTTATAGACCATCTAAATATAGGGAAGGTTTATTTAATTGGGTGGTCTGCAGGTGGCCCAGTCTGTCTACAAGTAAGTATTGACCATCCAGGTTTAGTGGAAGGTATAATCCTTTTGAGTTCAGTAAGTTTTAAAGGAGATCCCATACAAAGAAAAGACAAATCAGGTGTAATAAACGGTGAGTATTATGAAAGTAAGGAAGAGATGGCTCTGGATCCTGAGATAGCTATCCCATCAAAAGCTATACAAAATAAAGATTTCAATATAATGAATAGTATGTGGAATGTAGGGATTTATACAAACCAGAAGCCATCTCAAAGTAGAAACGAATTATTGATTAAAGAAACGTTTAAACAGCGAAATCTTGAAGATATTTATTGGGCTCTTGCTCATTTTAATCTTTCCTATGAACATAATGGCTACAGTCAAGGGAGCGGACTGATTAAACAAATTAACGTTCCTGTATTAAGCTATTGGGGAGAACAGGATCGAATTATTAAGTTTAAGGATGTTAAAAGTACAGTGGACTCACTCCCGAATGCCTCATTGCGAGTTTTAAAAGAGTGTGGTCATTCACCACTTGTTGATAACTTAGAAGAGGTACTTAACGGTATGAAAGATGTATTCGTTTAGCTTACAATCCAACGAGAAAAACTTTAGTAGGTTTAAAGAATGCTTTCATCGAGAGTCATGAAAGAGGTTTGATATCTATTGTATATTAGTATCATTGAAAACATCTTTGGCTACCGTGAGAAACTCTTTTACAGCCGGAGAGGCCTCAGAGATTGAAGGGCAGGCTAGTGAAACGTTACGAGAATGTGTTAAATTCAGCTTTCCTATTTTAATGTTTTGCTGTGTTTTCAAAAATAACTCTGGACCAATGGTTATTCCGAGACCTTCCTGTACCATATTAGCAATGGTATTACAGTCATGCACTTCAAAACGAACAGTTGGTTTCATTTGTGCTTCTTCAAATAAATCCTCTACATGAGATTGATACATCCCTGTTGGCATAATAAAGGGCTCCGCCTCTAAGTCTCGCATATTTATTGTTTCTCTGTGGAGAAATTGATGTTCAGGGTGAAAAGCTACGACCATGTTGTCTTTTATGAGAGGAACAAAATCCAAATCTGGATATGACATCCCTTGCACGACAAACCCAATGTCAATAATTCCTGTGTTTAACCATTCGGTAATCTCTTCATATGTCCCTTCGTAAAACTTAAATTCTATTTTAGGATGCTTTTTCTGAAACTTTGAAAGTATTTTTGGTAATAAGCAGGACGATGCGCTTGCAAAGGTACCAATTCGAATGGTTCCTGTTTCTAAGTTTGATGCTAGCGCTACTTCCTGATTTATTTTTTCTATTCGATTTAATATTTCCCTCATATGCAGAATCGTCCTTTGCCCTACTTCAGTTAGTGTTATCCCTTTTTTACGATCACGAATTAATAACGTTACTCCCCATTCTGATTCCAGGCTAGAAATGGCATGGCTTACGGCTGATT
Source organism: Evansella halocellulosilytica (assembly GCF_002335745.1). Taxonomy (GTDB): domain Bacteria; phylum Bacillota; class Bacilli; order Bacillales; family Salisediminibacteriaceae; genus Bacillus_CA; species Bacillus_CA halocellulosilytica. The sequence continues at coordinate 988,614 of NZ_NIST01000001.1, forward strand.
GCGTCATATTTAGTTTTTCAGCAGCTTTTGTAAAGCTTCCTAGTTCAACAACTTTCGTTATTATCTCAAAGCGAACGATGCTCATGAGTAAAAGCTCATCTCCCTCATTAAATATATCAATTTTACTTATGTTACCACGGAGTTTAAAATGAAAGCAACTTGGAGGGAGTTGGAGAAATTGAAGGAGAGAATCAATCAATTAACTATATTTTTGTTAGCTTTAGGAGCATTTGCTACAGGTACGGCAGAGTTTGTTATTTCTGGAATATTAGAGATTATATCTTATGATTTTAATGTAACGGTATCATTAGCAGGTCAATTAATCACCGTATATTCTTTATCTTACGCCGCAGGAGCACTAATACTTGTGCTATTAACTGCAAAGTTTGAGCGTAAAAAAGTATTATTATATTCCATCCTTACATTTATATTAGGAAATCTTATAGCATTTTTTAGTTACAGTTATAGTTTGCTAATGTTATCGCGAATCGTCATGGCTATGAGCGGTGGATTATTTATTGTAGTTGCAACGAATTATGCTGCTCAAATTTCTACTCCTGAAAAACGTGGAAGTGCTATCGCAACAGTTATTACTGGTTTTACTGTTTCGTTAGTTCTTGGAGTACCTATAGGAACATTTTTAGCGGCTTATGTAGATTGGCGGTATATTTTTTTAATCATTGCTTTTGTTACAGTACTCATTTTATTTTTGCTTTACAAATTGTTACCTAGTATAAAAGGAAATGCGCCACAACCTTTTAAACAACAGATACAGGTTATGAAAGATAAACGTCTAATTGCAGGGCTAACAACGACTATATTATGGATTCTTGGATATACGATGGTATTTGCTTATATTTCACCGTTGTTAAGTACATCTGCTGATTTGTCAATAGAAATGATTAGTGTAGTATTATTCGTATTAGGCACTTTTGCTTTTATGGGTTCACGTTTTGGTGGGTTTGCTGTGGACAAATGGGGGCCAAATCGAACTATATCAATCAGTTTATTCGTTCATGCAGTTGCCTTATTTGCTTTGACCTTTACAATGGGTTCAACAACAGGAGTATTTATCACGATTATGGTTTGGGGAGCAGCAACTTGGACAACAACACCAGCAAAGCAATTCTATCTTATATCGTTGAAGCCAAATGCCTCAGAAACGATATTAAGCTTTAATACGGCATTGATGAATATTGGAATGACCTTAGGTGCAGCTTTAGGAGGTATAATCATACAATATACGACGGTTTTAAATTTAAGTTGGATTAGTGGGTTGTTCGTATTGCTCGCATTAATTTCTATCTTTTATTCATTTCACTTAAATGAAGTGTACAGAAAACGTGAGAAAGTAATTGCATAAAGCAGCTATGATGATATGAAAAAATAATTAACGATGAGTTTAGTTAAATGACAGTGGAAGCACTAATTAAATTAAGGCGTATCCCAATCCTACAAAAAGAAATACTTGTATGAATTTAACAAATATAGTTGATTATTATAAGAAGGTCATATAAATTGTAACTAATAAATGCGGAAGGGTGAAAGCGTACATGATTCAATAATCCTTACTTTAAGAGAAATCGATAATATTATTTTTAAATTCAGAATGGGCTGTATGTCAATCTGGACCCAAAAATGATTATATCGATTGTCTTTCTGGGATAGGATTATTGTATGTACGTTATATGAGACTTAAAAATGGCTTGAAGACAAGTTTGTTTTAAGGCTTAATAATGGACTACATAACCTCCTATCTCAGAAATTGAGCGTAGGAGTTTTTTGCGTGCCAAAAATTATAATTGGAGGGATGAAGATGAACGTTGAATTAAAAGAATTTGTTTTAACAACACCTGATTCAGGACCGTATGGGATCGCTGTAGCACAAGATGGAAAGGTATGGTTTACGCAACATAAAGCAAATAAAATTAGCTGTTTGGATAAGAATGGTGAGACTCAAGAATTTACAGTTCCTACAAATGATGCTGAAGTGATGTGCTTAATTGTATCTTCCAGTGGTGACATATGGTTTACAGAGTATGGAGCCAATAAAATAGGAAAGCTCACAACATCAGGTGTTTTTACAGAATACCCACTGCCACATAAGGACTCTGCTCCTTATGGCATAACGGAAGATTTTAATGGTGATTTATGGTTTACGCAATTAAAAGGAGACCGTATAGGAAGATTAACAAGTGGCGGTGATATTTATGAGTATGACCTTCCAACTAAAGGTTCCTTTCCTTCAGTAATTACGTTAGGTTCAGATCATGCACTTTGGTTCACAGAAAATCAAAATAATATGATTGGCAGAATGACTGTTACGGGAGAATTGACGGAATACCCTCTACCTACAGAAGCAGGGGGCCCTGTAGGTATTACTAGTGGTAACGATGGAGCGCTCTGGTTTGTCGAGATTGCGGGAAATAAAATAGGCCGTATTACAACTACTGGGGAAATCAGCGAATATACGATTCCAACTCCTAATGCACGCCCACACGCTATCATCGCAGGGAAAGACCAAGAGGTATGGTTTACTGAATGGGAGGCAAATCAAATAGGCAGAGTTACAAGTGATCGATCGATTGTTGAATATCAAATTCAAACAAAAAATGCAGAGCCTCATGGCATAGCGTATGATAACGATCATTCAGTATGGTTCGCATTACAGTGTAACAAAATTGGCAAGCTTAAATTGAAAAAATAAATTGAGAGGAGCTTTGTTTATGAAATCACAAAACCACCTAGGACCTAACCCAGACACTGTACATCCTATAAAAGGCAATAAACATGTTCAGTTTATTAAACCCTCTATTACAAAGTCCAATATAATCGTAGGAGATTATTCTTACTATGATAGTCAAGATGGTGAATCGTTTGAAGAGCAAGTACTTTATCATTACGAAGCAATAGGAGATAAATTAATCATAGGAATGTTTTGTTCAATCGGACCAGGTACTACATTTATCATGAATGGAGCAAATCATCGAATGGACGGTTCAACATACCCTTTCAACCTTTTCGGAAACGGTTGGGAGAGATATACCCCTACACTAGAAGAGCTACCTTACAAAGGTAATACAGAGGTAGGGAACGACGTTTGGATTGGTAAGGATGTAACAATTATGCCTGGAATACGAATAGGAGACGGAGCGATTATTGCGGCAAAATCGGTTGTAGTGAAGGATGTAGAACCTTATACAGTAGTAGGGGGAAATCCTTCACATTTTATTAAGAAAAGGTTTACTGAAGAGAAGATTAACGACCTCATAAAAATACAGTGGTGGGATTGGGACATTGAGCTCATAAATGAACATATTCATTCGATATTAAATGGGGATGTAGAGAAGCTAAAACGAATTTGATGAAGAAAGACTGAATGGTATGGTAGGACAAATTTTTTAAGAAGGGGGGACTCAAAATATTTATTTGAGACACCCTCCTCTTTTTGAAGTGTAACCTATCCAGCTTTTATAGTTAAGCTATGAAACTGTATCTATAAACTTTGAATTGCTACAAACCTTCTTACATTTAAATACTAAAAGTAAATCCGAAATGATAAAGATAAATGCTAGAGAAGTAGATATTAAACATTTTTTGCCTCCCCCGCAAGCTGAACACATGCAAGTCCAATAATGATGATCATAATCCCTCCGATCTGAATAGTTGTTAGTGCATCACCAAGCAATGTAGCTCCTAAGAGCGCTACAGTCAGTACACCAACACCAGACCATATTGCATAACCAATACCAATATTCATTCCATGTTTCAGGCTAAGTGAAAAAACAAAGTATGAACTCACTGCGAATAAGACTGATATTGTGGTTGGTAATGGTGCCGTAAATCCTTCCGAATAACGAGTCGCTATTGCTGCTGTTATTTCTAAGAAAATAGCTGTTAAGAGATATAAAAATGCCATACTTAATCTCCCCTTGTCTCGTAGTAAAAAGTAATTCCTCAAACTGCACCAATCTCTAACACAGCAACTCCTGATATGATCAGAGCAACTCCCATTACTTGCACTTTAGTAAGTGATTCTTTAAAAAAAATGAAGCCAAAAATGGCAATGGATATTACTCCTACACCAGACCATATAGCGTAGCCCATACCGATGTTTAACCCGTATTGGAGACTGACAGCAAAGAAAAAATAAGAAGCAATGATTACGATGATGGTTACGATACTCGGAACAACTTTTTTAAACCCGTCTGAGTACCGGCTTGTGATTGCGCCGGTCACTTCAGCTAAAATTGTTAATGCTAAAAAAAGATAAGCCAAATGAATGACCTCCTTTATGTGTTGTATACCTTTAGTATAAGGAGGTAATGGTATCATGTATAATGATTGTTAGTGATGATAACATCAATTTAAATGATGTTAATAAGGAGTGTGGAAACATGGAATTAAGTGACTTAAGAGTATTTCAAGCGATTGCCGAAGAATCGAGTATATCAGGAGCGGCAAAGCGGTTGGATTATGTTCAGTCGAATGTAACTGCGAGGTTACGTAAGTTAGAAGATGAGTTAGGTGTTCTTCTGTTTCATAGAAATGTAAAAGGGATAACGATTACAGATAAAGGTGCTCTATTTAGACAATATGCAGATTCAATCCTGCAAATGGCAGATGAAGCCGTTACAGCTTTACAAGATCACGATAAACATGTTGGAACCCTACGAATAGGTGTAGTAGAAACGGTTACTTGCGGGAATTTTATGAATCTCATATCTACTTACCAAACAAAGTATGAACAAGTATCGCTTCGCTTAGAAACGGGAACCCCTTTAGAGTTAATGGAGAAAGTGAAGAACTATGAATTAGACGCAGCTTTTGTAACGGAGAATCTATCATCAACGAACTTTGTCCTTGATTACGTTCAAACGGATGAGATTGTTCTTATATCTAAAGGAGAATTGAAGGTGCCCTCATTATCAGAGCAAAGATGGGCAATCTCTCCGGAAGGATGCCCCTTTAGAAAAAAGTTAGAACAGTGGTTTCAAGATGAAGGGATTACCTTGAAAGAATGCATTGAAATTAGCTCACTTGAAACGATTTTAAGCAGTGTAAAGGAAGGAATTGCATCAACGATTCTTCCGAAGTCTGTATTAACAGGTTCTTATGAACAATTACATGTCACGCCGATTCCTCCTCCTTTTCAACTCATTGAAACTGGCTTAATCAGGAGAAAAGAAAAGTATGTAAGCCATGCGTATAAAGCTTTTGCAGAGCTCGTTAAGGAGCAAGGGCTGTAATGATAGGAAAATAAAACTTATAGTGAAGAGTGATGTTTGCCTATTCTCACTTCATAAACTTCCCCCAACTTAGAAAAATGGATGGGATTAATGGAGAATAACCATTTCATTATATTCTTTGTAAACCACAGGCTCTGCCTGTGTGAAAATAAACCTTTAAGGGTTGTATTCGTGTGAGCTCTTAAAAGTAAGAATAGTTGGAAGGTATACTGCTTGCTTTCCACGGACGAACGGTTGAGCTACTTCGATCAAGCTCGAAGGGATCTCAACTCGTCCGTTTTTCCGTAGGAGTCGCGCAGTACCTTCCACCTTTTGATGACAACTTTATTTGCGTTATGTCATTTATTATCTTAAATGATGGATACGAAATGAACATAAGTTTCTTTGATAACAAAAGCCCTTTAATGAGATAAAATGAGCTGAGATACAACTTCCCCCAACTCGTTTTTTCTATGTATGCTATTAGAATGGTATTTAAATGTCATCATTTACTCGAAAGAGTGCCAGGCGGTGACTCAGGCGGGAAAAGCAATCGTCGAAAATCCCCTAGGTGCACACAGTGTGACACCTAGGAAGTTGAGGCATTGCCCGCTGAAAGCGTCCGCCTATAGCGATTTCGAATTCTATATGATTATGAAAAGGGATATCCTCAAAAAACTTTTGACACGGACCAAATTAAATAAGGTCCCTTAAGGGACTCTGGTGGTAAAGTGCCCTTATAGGGCGAAATTAAAACCGCCCGTTTTACGGGCGGATACTTATTAAATTAGAAAGTATAGACTAAAAAACAGCAATCTATAAGAAACGAAATCATGTGTAACGGTGGTAAGATGACAGAGTCTAGACAATAAATGCTAGGGAGGTCATCAATGTGGAAATGAAAAAGGCAGAATTCACGGGTGGAAGTAACATTGCCCTAAAAATACCAAAGTTCAAGTATGAAGAAACGGTGCATTTTTATAGAGATGTTTTGAAGCTTCCATATTTAGGCTTTATATCTGAATCTCATGCATTTCAGTTTGGAGACACTACGCTGTGGCTCGATTGTATGGAAAATTACTCCCAACAAGATGTATGGCTGGAAATTCAGACAAACCAAGTCCAAGCAGTAGCAGATTATTTACGTGAAAACGACATTCATCGAAGAGACGAAGTAGAGGTGCACGAAAATTCAGATGGTTATTGGATTTCAGATCCATGCGGCACGATCCTTAGAGTAAATCAACGAAAATAGTAGTCTATTGATAAGTAGGAATGATCTGAAGGGGTGTATATTGACGCCCCTATTTAAATAAGTTTGACAATAAATGGTTAATATGTGATGATATACATACCGAACGTTCGGTATGTATAGGAGGTACAAAATGACAAGACGATATCATTCAGAGGAAACAAAAGAAAAGATTATTGCTGTTTCAACTCGGCTATTTATCGAAAAAGGTTTTGAGAAAACGAGTATAAAAGACATTTGTGATGCTCTAGGAATGTCAAAAGGGGCAATCTATCATCACTTTAAGTCGAAAAAGGAGATTATAGAGGCTGTCAGAGAAAATAAAAGCAATCATATTGAAGAAACCGTAGAACATTGGCTGAATGGATTTGAAGCCAAAACGGCAAAAGAAAAATTAACACTTCTTTTAGAAAAGGACATAGCAGATCAAGAAGCACATTCACTTGATAAAGCTTTTAGTACGCAAATAAAAAGCCCTGACTTTATTGTGTCAACGATGAAAGATTCCGTTCAAAAGAGTGCGCCTGTATTTGCAAATATTTTAAAGGAAGGTAATAAGGATGGATCGATTGCAACGGACTACCCAGATGAGTTTGCTGAAGTCTTCTTTTTATTACTTAATATTTGGTGTGATCCGGTAATCTTCGAATGCGATGACGATCAATTGCATCGACGGCTGCAATTTTTGCAATCTATGACGAAAAAGATGGGGGCAGATATTATCAATGACCAAACCTTAGAAAAAGCAGAAAAACTGTTGCAAAACCTTTATTCAAATGGTGATCAAGCATGAGTCTTAATCAAACGGTTGTAAATGTTGAAAACTTGACCAAAACGTTTCATAAACAGGAGGTTATTACATCTTGTTATATGTCCGTAGAAAAAAACTCTATTTATGGTTTCTTAGGAGCAAACGGTGCAGGAAAAACAACGATTTTCAAAATGTTAACCGGATTACTCTCACCGACGACTGGCAAAATAGAAGTGCTAGGAATAAATGTTCGTAAACAGAGAGAAAAGATACTGCGAAACATTGGCAGTATGATTGAAAGCCCTATTTTTTATGAGCATTTGTCCGCAGAGGCAAATTTATACATTCATTTATCTTATATGGGGTGTAAAGATGGAGATATCCCTTTTGTACTTGAAAAAGTCGGATTGAACCATACAGACAATCAACCCGTTTCTCAATTTTCAGTTGGGATGCGTCAGCGTTTAGGTATAGCGAGGGCAATCGTACACAAACCGAAGCTTTTAATATTGGATGAGCCAATTAATGGATTAGACCCTATGGGGATCCGTGATATGAGAAAGTTGTTTCCATTTCTCGTAAATAACTATGATATGACGATTTTATTATCGAGCCATATCTTAAGTGAAATTGAGCATATAGCGGATACTATTGGAGTAATAGCTAGTGGAACTATGGTAGAAGAGGTAAACGTTAACTCGATCAAAGTAAATCACCCTAATGGATTAGAGGATTATTTCTTTCATGTGTTAAATCAGGAGGTGAATATATGATCGATTTAATGAAACTTGAAATCAAAAGAAATAAATTGAAAACCTTTACTTTGGCTAGTACCTTTATTTCAATTGCAATGTTAGGTTTCATGTATTTATTTGCGTATGCCCCACAACTAGAACCAAATGACCCTGATTTAATGATTTTTGCTGGATATAACAACCTTGTCACATTATATGGAGTCGTGAATATGACAGCTTTTTGTACACTTTCGTCTGTCATGTATTCACGTTTTATTATTGATGAATATTCAGGGAATCGTTTAACTTTACTCTTTTCTTACCCTGTCAATCGCAAAAAAATATTACTAGTCAAATTATCTTTTGTGTTTATCTTCACCTCCCTAGCAATGACCGTATGTAACCTCATCGTCTTTTCGATATTCGGGATCACGGAATACATCTATCCTTTAGTAAATGAAACAATAAATGTGAAGTATATGCAAGATGCAGTAGTAACTACTATTTTTATGGCGATTTTAGCAGGGTCAATTAGCATCATTGCGACGGGGGTAGGATTTATTAACAAATCAATTCCAACTGTTTTAATATCTGCCATTGCTCTGTCATCAATTGCCTGCAATATTGTTTTTAGTTCATTAGCAAATCAATCATTAATCATGATCACTGTGGTGATTACAGTCATTGCTGCAATTGTCATTACTTTGATACTGATGTGTAAAGTTGATCATATGGAGGTCGAATAACATGGAAGAAGGAATAGAGCGAATCATTGATCAGACACTAGCAAATATAGATCAACAACTTTATATATTGAGTGCAGTAGCAGGAGTCCTCCTTTTCTTTATAGGTCTTTACTTAGTCATCCGAAAGTCTAAAAACAATAAACAAGGGATGAAGATCCTTGGGCAAGTGTGTCTAGGCATTGGGATTCTAGCATTTTTTAGCGGGGTTATTCAAATTTTGATTCAGTAAGAGTTGAGACTTGCTGATCACAAAGAAACCATGATCGATGATGGTTTCTTTTTATTTTCCAAAAATACTAGTTTGAGAGAACAAGCCGATATTGAACCGGAAGCATGAGTGTGTCCTTTTATTTAGAAAAAAATGGTTGATTTATATACTGAGTAACTATATACTCAGTATATAAATCACTGTATATAAAAGAGGCTGATATGAAATGATGGATCTAATTGTCGAGTTTCAATGGGAAATCTTTATTGCGGCAGAGGTATTGTCGATGGTTTGCCTGCTTTTATTTGGAGCAGTGCGTTACCTTTTAGGCAAACGATCGTTAAGCATGTGGTTTCTCGTTTTATTTATTGTGTTGCTCGTCATTGAAGCAGCTTTAGCAATGCTCATTTATCAGGAAACAGGAGAAATCTCAAGGTTTCAGATCGTTGTCACGATTTTTGTTCTTTATGCTTGTACATTTGGAATTTTTGACTTTATAAAGCTTGACCGATGGATGCGCCGTAAAATTGGTGAATGGCGCGGGGTACAATTACTCTCAGATAAAGATATAAGGGTCATGAATATGCAGAAGGACCCAAGGTATGTCGCGAAAAAATATCGCTATAGTTCCATTGCTCATCTTATCGTATTCCTGGCCGTCCAGGCAGGTTTCTGGATTTACAGCACGAGCGATACGGATCAAATTATGCGCTATTTGACAGACCTTTCCTGGGTCGGGACAGAAAATGTAACAGAAACGCCTTATGCAAACGAAACCTTGTACCAAATATCAATGGTTTGGGGCATCGTGTTTATTATTGATTTTATTTGGTCATGGTCTTATACGATTTTTCCTGAAAGTAAGAAAGGATGATAGACATGATTGAAACGGTTGGGCTAAAAAAGGAATTTAAAACTAGCAGAGAAATCGTACCTGTGTTAAAAGGAGTTGATTTCTCTGTCGATCAAGGGGAATTTGTTGCGATTATCGGCCCGAGCGGGTCTGGAAAAAGTACACTTCTTCAATTACTTAGCGGTTTAGACACCCCGACTAAAGGGGCGATCAAATTGAATGGAACGGAATTACATACAAAAACGGAGAAGCAACGAACGATTTTAAGGCGACAGAAAATAGGCTTTGTATTTCAAAATTATCAGCTATTACCTACATTGAATGTTTATGAAAATATTGTTTTCCCTTTGCATGCTGATGGAAGAAAGGCAGATGAAAAGGACATTCAGCAGGTCTTGGATTCTGTTGATTTAAAAGGCTATGACAAACGTTTTCCACATGAACTTAGTGGAGGACAGCAACAACGAGTGGCCATCGCAAGAGCGTTAATTCACAATCCGACGATTTTGCTTGCGGATGAGCCGACGGGAAACTTGGATAGGGAACGAGCTAGTGATATTTTAGATTTATTATCGAAATTCCATTATGAAAGACAACAAACAATTATTATGGTGACACACGATATGTTTGCTGCAGGTTACGCCGATCGCATCGTTTTGTTTAAAGACGGGGTGATTGAAACAGAGGTCCAAAGGGAGGATGATGACTATGCTGCTTTCCTTTCTCGTTTCATGGCGTAATGTAACACGTCATAAAAAGCGTTTTCTATTTACAATCTTAGCTGTTGTACTAGGTGTCACGGTCATGACAGGAATGATGATTGTTAAAGGGACAACAGCGAGTACAATGGAAAATCAGGAACAGTTATACGCCGGGAGTGCGGACTTCTGGATCCAAGGGAATGAATACTTTTTCCCGATGAGTGAAATCGAATCCTTTTCCGAGCGAGATGAAGTGGAAAAAGGGGTTGCCTCTCTATTAAAGCAAGGGTTTGTTGAAACGGGTAATGAAACTTTTGACCAAGCTTCTGTAAGGCTAACAGGTGTATCTAGTTTTAACAATGGCTTAATTGAACTGCCTGTAAAAGAGGGAGATGTCACAAAAGAAGGGTTAATTATTACTGAAAATGCTGCAAACCTTTGGGAAAAAGGTGTAGGTGATTCGTTATCCTTTACGAATATGGGCAGTATGGAGATTACGGCTATTGTCTATGAAGGGGCTATGTTAAACAGCCCTAAAGCAATAGATGAAGCGTCGACCCGTCATGCGCGTGTCATGGTCCCACTCGATATTTTGCAATCATGGACAGGGATGGAAGGACAAATTACAAATTACCGATTTGAAACGAAGGCTGGTATTGATCAAAATGCGCTTCTTGAAAATTATCAAGCTGAGCTATCGGATTCCTCCTTATTTATTCAGCCAGTTGTTATAGACGGAAGGCAAAGTAATGATGTCGACGGTTTGTACTATACATTTGATTTAATCGCAATTATTTCGGTTTTTATAAGTGCGTTTATTGCATTTAATATGATCTATGCAAGCATTGTTGAACGGAAAAAGGAGTTTGCGGTAATGAAAAGCATCGGGTATACGAATCGAAATATTCATCGGCTCGTATTGAGAGAGATCGCAATTCTTTCAGTAATCGGAATAGTTGCTGGACTTCCGTTAGGTATTTTCTTAGGTGCTTTCATACAAGATATCATCATCTCAGCAGTAGCGACACAAAATGTTGCTTATGATTTGGAATTAGCACAACCTCTTGTCTTATCAGCGGCTGTCGGAATTGTTTTCCCTTTTCTTGCAGCAGCCTTCCCCGTTTATCAAGCGGGAAAAGTACCGATCATGGAGGCGATGGCAGAGAAACATGCTACCAATCAAGTTCGAAAAACAATAAGCACGTTACGAATTATTGCTGGGATCATCTGTACCGGAATCGGACTGATTGATCATTTATGGGCATTTTTATTATTATTTGTTGGGCTAGTTCTTTTATATCCATTGTGGATGCGTATCATTAAGATAATCATTAGTCCATTCATTAAGGTGGTATTTCATTATCCGGGAATACTGGCGATTCGTTCGACGAAACCATTTATGAATCGCAATGCTAATACTTCCGCAATGCTTGCTATTGGTGTTAGTTTAGCCTTATTTATGAGTGCATTGCTTGAATCACTTCCTGAAGGGATGGAGAACGATATTCGTTCAACGTTTGGCGGCGATATTCATGCTGTGAAAGAAACCCCGTGGACAGAAGCAGATTTAGAAGTCGTAGAAGCAATAGATGAGGTAGAAAATGTTTCTCGTTTTGCGAATGTCCCTACGATAACGTGGAAAACAGAGGATGACGAGTATCGGGAATTTTCGATGATGAGCTTCACAGGTGACCCAGAAGACGCAGAGATGTTTCGCATAACAGAAGAAACAGCAGAAGTAAACGAACGCCCACACCTTTATTTAGGAGAACGTGCACTGACAGAATGGGGAGGAAACGTTGGAGACATCCTTACATTAAATACACCATCTGGTCAGGTAGATTTCTTTGTTAAAGGGAAAGTACAGACTTCTCATTACACAGGTTATGTAGCGTTTGTCGATGATTCGGTACGCGAAAAGGTTTTTAATTGGCCTGAACAATTTCATCTTTCGATTTATGCCAATGATGAAGAAAGAAATATTCCCATTGTTTATGATCATCTTTCGGAAAGCTTTGGTGAAGTGTTATCAAGTGTTAACAGTGTAACATCAGATGTTGAGCAAGCGAAGAGTGCGATATCCGGTATGAATGAGCTTATTCAAGGCTTGCTCATTCTCATCGTTGCTTTATCAGCAATCGGCGTTAGCAATACGTTGTTCATGAATACGATTGAACGGGTTAAGGAAATTGGAACAATGCGAGCAATCGGTTTTACAAAAAGTCAGGTCAGACTTATGATAGTTGCAGAAGGTTTGCTCATTGGTGTTGCTGGTGTAATAGTAGGGACATTATATGGAATTCTTGTGATCTATTTGAATTCAAAATCCGAACAAGTAGAGGCGCTATTAAGCTTTACGGTTCCTTGGATCAGTCTATTCCTAGCAATTGCCAGCGGTATATTATTTTCAATTGTTGCATCATGGCTGCCTAGTGTTACAGCATCGCGTGTTCCAGTAAAGGATGCGATCAATTATGACTAAGTGGGGATTTCAATGTCTGTAAAACACTCGCTGCTTGCATTGTTATATGAAAAACCAAGACATGGATATGAACTAAAAACTGGTTTTGAAGAACTTGTTCAAGGAATGTGGCCGCTAAACGCAGGACAAGTTTATACGACGCTCGACAGACTGGAGCGGGATAAGCTGGTGGAATCACCAGGGCACGATCAGAAAGACCGTAAGCTATATACCATTACACAATCCGGTAAAGAAGAACTATGGAATTGGCTGGAAAAACCAGTTGGTCGCTCTTTACTAAAGGATGAGTTTTATTTTAAGTATTTATGTGCAAGTCATGTTGACTATGAGGAAAAGCAAAACATGATTAGACAGCAGAAACAAACGATGATGAAAGATATTCTACATCTGACCCAATTAAAAAAACAGATGAACCAATCTGGGAATCATACGATGAAGATGCTTGCTGAAGGAGCATTGCTTCATCTTGAAGCAGACATCAAGTGGTTGGAAATGATTGAAAAGGATTGAGTGTTCAAGTGAGAGATGCATGTTGACGTGCTTAATATTCAAAAACCTATGTTTTTATAAGTATCCTATGTTCATAAAAATAAGGGAGAGACCTTGAGATTTTCCCCCTGGAAACTCCCTTTTTAAAAATATAAGTAAAACTGATGATAGAAAGTTGTACAAACCATGAGTTGGAAAGGGCGTTTATCAGCTATAATAATTCACCATTATTAGCTTCATCTTTAATAAAATCAGCAACCCAATAGGCTAGAGCCCCTACGGTCTCGGCAGGATTATAGGCACCGATATTAGGGAATGCAGAGGATCCGACCACAAATAAGTTAGGGACTTCATGAGTTTGGCAGAATCGATTAACCACCGAATGATTAGGGTCCTCTCCCATACGTGTAGTGCCGCCAGCATGGCTATTTAATGCCCAAGGGTCTCCCAACTCACCACCCCAGGTTTCAATGGCTCCGCCTGCTTTTAACATTTTTTCTGCTTGAGAACGTAAAAAAGCCAATTGACGAGATGTTTGTGGATGCCAATCAAAGGTTACCCGAGGTACAGGGAGCCCTTGAGAATCTTTTACATTCGGGTCTAATTCCACGAATTTATCCTGTTGAGGTGGTTCAGTTGTGTAAATTCTAACGGTGTAATGGTGGGAATAGGCTTCTTCCATGAAATCACGGTAATCCTTCCCCCAATTTGGAATATCATCAGGAGTCGGAGCACCTGAAAACTCTATAGGCTGGCCAGCTAATCCGAATGGATCGGAACCTGTTAAGTTACCTCCCATCACAAAGTCTTCTCCCCATTCATCAGGATCAAAATTATCTTCTGCAAAACGATTTACTGCCCACCTTGGCGTAGGACCTAAGAAGGCGTTCATACGCTCTTTAAATAAACCTAACAGTTGGGAGATTCCCCGCATATAAAAATAACGTCCTACCTGATCATTGTTATTAGCAATTCCTTTTGGAAAGCTGCTAGATTTGGATAACAGCAGCAGCTGGGTCGATTCTAAATAGTTAGCAGCTACTATAACAAGACGTCCTTTAATATGATGAATATCCTGGTTTTTGTCAAAATACTTTACCCCTTCGGCTCTTCCATGTGAGTCTGTAGTGATTTCAAAAGCTCTACTGTGAAATCTTAATTCAAAATTACTATTTTTGCGTGCTTTCCGGAGTTCAGTTAACCCAACATCTCCTTTGGCTTCTACTACACAGCCGAAGCTTTGACAAAAACCACAATACCCACAGGCAAAGCGACCATCATAATCGATAGAATTAATAGCTCCAGGAACGGGAAATGGTTGATGGTTCAGTGATTTTGCAGCTTCAATAAAATGTCGTGTAGCATATCCTGGAACAGTCGGGGGCATGGGATATCCTTTTTGACGTGGGGGGTGATAAGGATCAAGACGATGGTCTCCGCTAATTCCAATACGCTCTTCAAATCGTTGATAAAAAGGTTCCAAATCAGAATAGGAAATCGGCCAGTCAATGAGTGCTCCGTTGTCTACTTGACCAAACACACTTTTCGCTTTGAATGTAGCCGGTTGAAACCGCCATGACTGCGCACCCCAATGCAGGTGATCACCGCCAGGTCCCCAGCCACTCCAGCCGGTAATGACTCTTTCGGTTTTGTTTTCTTTATCGGAACGCCACGTATAACGTGGTTCATCCTGTGGTCCCCATAAAACCTTATTTCTTATAGGGAATTTTAATTCGTCCATTGCGTACTGTTCAGATTTAATATCTGGTCCTCGTTCCAATGCAATTGTATGGAGGCCGTGATCTGACAATTCACGGGCCAATATGCCTCCAGCACAACCACTGCCAACGATAATGACATCTGCGTCAAAAGAATTCGTTTTCATTCAACACCATTCCCCTTGTCTTTCAAACTAGCGTACCTTTTAGGTTTCCATCCACGGCTAAGGTGGGTAATCGGGTGAAAGCGGGCACCGGGAAATCCGATTAATTTCCATCCTGCTTTATCTTTATTTCCGCCGTAAATGGGATCTGCGAACATTCCTTCCATTGTATGTTGACGAAGTGTTTCGAAAAATTCCGTTCCCTCAACCTGTTCCATGATGGACTGCCGATTTTTCCGGTTTAATTTTTTAAAAGAGGAGTTGTAATGTTTTTGGGATAGCACTTCTAATTTCTTGAGACCTTGTTTATAAGTAATGACGTCATTCTGATAGACATTACGTAAGGAGCGTAAAATGTAGATATTCACATTTGCCTTCTTGGCTCCTGGAAAAATTGTTTCTACTGCAGCACGCAAGGTTTTAACGAATCGCTTATTAAAATCCAAGTCTTTATCCCGTTTTTTATTTGCATACTTTAAGTTCTCCCATTCTTCTAAAGAGCAACACTTAATCGGTCTCCCATCTAATGGATGGGAACGTTCGTAAGCTTTGGACAAGCTTTTTGATTTCATAATTTAACAACCCTCCTGATCGATAGGTTATTATCCATATTATTAGAGGGGCTTCAAGTATATACGGAGAAAAGATTAATTAGCTGGCTAATAGGAAAGAAGCAGTAGAAAAATAGTAGATAAAAAAATTGAAAGTGATCAAAAAAAGGTTGTTGACAAGAAGATATATGATTAGTATAATTATCTCGAATTCGAGATAATATCATTTGAAAGTAAATAATCCAAAATTTTTTGAGTGAATGTCTCGAATTCGAGATGTTAGCAGGGTGCTACTGAGTTGATCAATATCAGTCAGACTCGTCCATGTTTTACCTTAACAAAAAACGGTAACAAATATTTTATGAAGCAATTAGAAGAACGAATATTTTTTTATAGTAATATCTCGATTTCGAGATAAATGTTCTGACAAGTATCTTGTTATTTTATTCGTTGCTTGACGATAGGGAAATTGACAAATATGGATTCGAGTTCACTACGACGAAACCCCAAAAGCGGACAAAATAATGAGATATCTAATGTGTTAGTACAAAAATAAGATAAATCCAAAAGGGAGTGAACAAGAATGAGTAAGCAAACAATGGGAATTCACCATATCACAGCAATTGTAGGTCATCCACAAGAAAATGTAGATTTTTATGCAGGTGTTTTAGGGTTACGGTTAGTGAAGCGAACGGTTAATTTTGATGATCCAGGTACGTATCACCTTTATTTTGGTAATGAAGGTGGAAAACCAGGAACGATCATCACCTTTTTTCCATGGGCAGGTGCACACCAAGGGAAGATCGGCGGTGGTCAAGTAGGGGTCACATCTTATGTCGTTCCAAAAGGTGCCTTACCATTTTGGGAAAAAAGACTGGAAAAGTTTCATGTTTCGTTTTCAAAAACCGAACGTTTCGGAGAGCAGTATTTAGAATTTAATGATCCACATGGGCTTTATTTGGAAATTGTTGAAAGGAGTGAAGGAGAAGTCAATCGTTGGAGCTTTGGCGAGGTAACCTCCGAAGTGGCGATTAAAGGCTTCGGTGGAGCGACATTATTATCGAATAAACCTGATGAAACGGCGAAATTGTTAGAAGAAGTAATGGGGCTCGAATTGATGGCAAAAGAAGGAGATTTCGCCCGATATCGTTCTACAGCGGATATTGGGAATATCATTGATTTAAAGTTAACACCAGTTGGAAGCGGACAAATGGGTGTTGGTACAGTACACCATGTAGCTTGGCGGGCAATCGATGACCAAGATCAACTAGATTGGAAAGAGCATGTTGAACGTGTTGGATTCCGTGTGACGCCAGTCCAAGACCGAAACTATTTTAATGCCATTTACTTTAGAGAACGTGGAGACATATTGTTTGAGATTGCAACTGACCCTCCTGGATTTGCACACGATGAAACAGAAGAAACAATGGGAGAAAAATTAATGCTTCCTGAACAATATGAGTCTCACAGAGAAAAGATAGAACAGGTTGTCCTGCCGTTTGAAGTAAGAAAATTAGACTGAACGAAAAGGGATGATGACAATGCTATCGATAGACCCGTCTACTCGTACCGAAAGAGAAAATTATAAATTTTTAATCGGAAGTATTATTCCAAGACCGATTGCATTCGTGACATCGATTTCGAAAGACTCGATATTGAACGGAGCACCTTTTAGTTACTTTAATATAGTTTCTTCTAATCCGCCAATGATTTCATTATCAGTACAACGTTCAGAAGGGAAACAAAAAGATACCGTCAGAAACATTTTGGGAGCAACAGAATTTGTCGTTCATATTGTAGACGAACTTAATGTTGAAAAAGTGAATCAAACAGCAGCGAACCTTCCGTCAAATCAAAGTGAAATCGAGTTAGCAAGATTGACTCCAGTAGATAGTGAGAAGATTTCAGTGCCAGGTGTAAAGGAAGCGAAAATTCGAATGGAGTGCATGCTGGAGCACTCCTTACCACTAGGAGGTTTAGATTCACCTGGGTGTGATTTAATAATAGGAAAAGTTGTTCATTTTCATATTGAAAATGATATTTATGACAAGGGAAGAATAGATCCAAACGGCTTAGCTGCAGTAAGCCGTCTTGCAGGAAATCATTATGCGAAAATCGGAGAAATGTTTTCCATTGAGCGACCTAAATAAGCATTGGAAAGGTGGGAATAGAATGCAAATATCATCAGGAATCCACCATATTACCGCAATGGTGAATGATGCACAAAGGAATATTGATTTTTATGCAGGCATCCTTGGGTTAAGACTCGTAAAAAAAACGGTCAATTTTGATCGCCCAGAAGTGTATCATCTTTATTTTGGTAATGAAATGGGCCAACCAGGAACTGTTATGACATTTTTCCCATGGCCAAAACAGTTAAAAGGGCGTATTGGAACCGGGCAGGTCGGAGTTACCAGCTACATGATTCCAAAAGGGGCCATTTCCTTCTGGGAGCGTCGTTTACGAAAGTTCAATATTGAATTTCGTTCAGAGGTTCGTTTTGGCGAGAAATATTTGAAGTTCTATGACCCAGACAACCTTGAAATTGAATTAGTGGAACGCGATCAAGGCCCATTAAACAATTGGAACTTTGCAGGTATTCCATCAGATCATTCAATAAAAGGGTTCAGTGGGGCTACTTTATTTTCTAAACAGCCTTATAAAACGGCTGATGTACTTGAAAATGTATTAGGGTTTGAATGCATTGGGCAAGAAGAGAGTTTTCTCAGGTTTACGTCAGAAGCAGCACTTGGAAATACCATCGATCTTAAGTTAACGGCATCTGTTCGTGGGTTGATGGGAGCAGGAACTGTTCATCATATTGCCTGGAGAGCTAAGGATGAAGAAGATCTTCGCAGATGGAGATCACTTCTTCAACATAAAGGGTATAATCCAACAGAGATTCTTGATCGGAATTACTTTAAAGCTCTTTATTTCCATGAAGAAGGAGGCATTCTTTTTGAAATTGCAACGGATCCACCGGGCTTTACTGTAGATGAACCACTAAATAATCTCGGTGAGAAACTAATGTTACCTTCATGGCTAGAGTCAAAACGAAATGAATTAGAGGAATCGCTGCCTCAAATTGAGGCTCGTAAATTGAAAGGAGACGAATCATGAAACACCTATTTAATAAAGGGACAGATTCAACAAAACCAACGTTATTGCTGCTGCATGGAACTGGAGGAAATGAATTAGATCTATTACCTCTTGCGGGGAGAATTGATGATGAAGCTTCAGTATTAAGTGTAAGAGGCAGCATATTAGAAAATGGAATGCCTCGTTTCTTTCGGAGGTTAGCTGAAGGAGTATTTGATGAAGAAGACTTGATTTTTCGAACAAAAGAGTTAAATGAGTTTCTTGATGAAGCAGCTGAAAAATATAGCTTTGATCGAAATAATGTAATTGCAATTGGCTATTCGAACGGAGCTAATATTGCAGCGAGTTTATTATTTCATTATCAACATGCATTGAAAGGTGCGATCCTTCATCATCCGATGGTACCGAGAAGAGGGATAGAACTCCCTGATTTATCTAGAAAGTCTGTGTTTATTGGGGCAGGGACAAATGATCCAATTTGTTCATCAGAAGAATCTTCTGAACTAAAATCGTTATTAGAAGCTGCAAATGCAAAGGTTGAACTACATTGGGAAGATAAAGGGCATCAGTTAACCGCTGAAGAAGTAGAGGCGGCAGCCGGATGGTATCGTAAGTGAATGAATTTCATAATTATTGGCCCTTACAGGCCAAGGGTTTCAAGACATGAAAAAAGGAGTACCTCCCCAAATGTCGAATTTAGTAAGTAACGAGCAAACTAATTCGAAGGGGGAAAGACTCCTATGTCTATTGTACGACAAGAAAGTCTTTTTAGCATGCAAATTTTATTTGATTTAGAACCTACCCAACGTTACGATGAGATTTTTTCAGCCATTAATATCCATCCACTCCTTACCGTGGTATCAAAAAAATCCAATTTAGGCAGGCCCGTTAAATTAAACTATCCTGCCATGATTCAAGCACTTGTAGTAAGACTCGTTGAAAGAATTCCTGAAATACAACTTCTCATTAAACGTTTAAACTCGGATCTTAAGTTTAAGATAGATTGCGGTTTTTTAGTATCAGATCCTGTTCCTTCGGAAGCTTCGTTTTCAAGGATGATTACAAAGATCAAAGATACAAACGTTCTTGAAGAGGTCAATTCTCAAATAGTACTTGATGCGATTCAAGAAGAATTTATTACGAATTCCAATATCGCCATCGACTCTGGTCACTTTGAAGCGAGAGATCAGGCTCCTTCCAAGAAAGAAGAGAAACCAAAGCCTGAGCCAAAGAAACGTGGGCGTAAATCAAAGGCGGAACGCGAACAATGGTTAAAAGAGAAAGAAGCCATGGAAGCCTCTTTGTCCATTTTTGAAAAGAAAATTGAAGATCAGCTAGACGTTTCTTATGATGAACTTCATGGTCAGCTGCCTCTTGACCCTGCATGGGGCGTGAAGAAAAACAGTGAAGGTAAAAATGTGTTTTGGTACGGGTATAAAGGCCATTTGGCTGTGGATACAAAAACACAATTTATTCTCCAATCGACGATTTCTTCAGGCAGCCTAAACGATGGGAAAGCAGCTATCCCTTTATTAAAAGGAATAGAAAGTAACTTTCCGGAACTTAGGATGATCTTTGTCCTAATGGATGCAGGGTATGATTACGATGCCATCTATGAACAAGTCCATCGAATGAAAGGGCATTCCATCATTGCTTACAACAAAAAGAATGAATCAGAGCCAATTGGGTTTGATGAGAATTTCGCTCCAACCTGTGTCAGAGAACATTCGTATCGATATGATAGCTTTGATCAAAAGTATCAAACGCTAAAATATACTCGTCCAAAGGAATGTATAGACTGCCCACTAGCTGATGATTCCTTATGCCAAAAGGTTTACAAGATAAAAATAGAGTCTGATTTACGGCGGTATAGTGCACCTGCACGTGGTTCCATTGCCTGGAAAGAGCGATTCAAAGAACGGAGCTCCGTTGAACGGGTGATTGGATACCTCAAAGAATTTTTTCAGTTAAACAATGTAAGATATCGAACAGGAAAGCGAGCCAAAGTCCATTTTGATTTAGTTACCATGGTATATAATGGCATGAGATTAGCCAGCATGCGACTTGCTCAAAAACAAACTTCAACGAGTTTGGCAGCAGCTTAATAAAATGCAGGGAACCAGTGATTGTAGCGAAAGGTGCGAGACGCCTTCGGGAATAGCATTAGCTGAAGATCCCGCAGGGTGCTCTCCCCGAGGAAGCTGAAGCAATGCCCGAGGCAAGCGAGCGTCCTGAAGCGAAAATCAGCATCAATGTTAATAGATCGAATAATTTTTTAAAGGTATAACTTTTATTCTGAAAGTGTTTGCTTTTTTAAAAAAGTGAATTATGAAATTGGTTCAAGTTATAAATTATTTTAAAGTAAATCTGTTAAGTTTTTCGTTGTAAAAATTCATTCATAACAAAAGAGATTGGAGAGATAAAGTGATGTTAAACAAAACCGAAATTGGCGCATTTTTATTACGTCTCGTACTAGGTATTATATTTTTAGCGCATGGTGCTGACAAGTTCCTAGGTGGGATCGACAATACAGTAGGTTGGTTTGATAGTATCGGTTTACCAGGAGCGCTGGCTTATGTTGTAGCAACTATTGAGTTAGTTGGAGGTATTGCTCTTATTATAGGATTATTTACAAGAATTATTTCTGCACTAATCGCCTTTATCATGGTTGGAGCAATCATAACCGTGAAATTTTCAGCAGGGTTTTTAGACGGCTACGCGTATGATCTTGTGTTATTAATTGTAGCTGTCTACCTTGTCTTAAATGACAGTAAGTTTCTTTCTCTTAGTCAAGTATTTAGTAAAGATAAAGCGCGATTCACAAAATCAACTTAATTATTTCGAGTTGTGGAGGTTGATAATTTCATATTTATAGGACTCCGAGTAGGAGCGAGATAGTAAATGAATATCCCTCTTAGTTTTAGCCAAAAAACCCGTCTATATTATAATTGGTCGGGTTTTTCTAAGTGCAGAAATGGAAAAATCGAATTTCTGAACTATACTGCCTTACTCTGTAATGTATCCTTATCTTTGACCGGTTTCTTTGATAGAAGGGCAAAAACCATGGCCACAAAAGGAAAAATCGTCATTAGATAAATCATTTCTTGATAGCTGCCAATGCAAACGGCAATGGGCCAAAAGCAGAACCAATGACCATAATGGTTGAGGAAACCCCTTTAATACTCCCGATGTTATAGCGACCAAAAATAGTTTGGCCAAACAATTCCAAGGCTTATTGCTCGAATCCTCCTACGATGCCACGAGCAATTCCGAACATAATAGCTAAAGAATATGACTCAGCAGGTACGAGCAATATCATGATACCAATTTGCCCGGCAAAAGTTAATGTAAGAATTAATTTACCTTCACACGTTCTACAATAAAACCTGCGAGGAAGGTAATTGGAAAGGATACCATAGCCATAATACTTAAAATATATGCTGCCGCCTAAACTCACAGAAGATTATTGAGAAACCGTTGACAGATCTATGCGGGACATTGAGTACGCTATATGCGCGAAAAAGGGTAATATTGCGTGTTTGGAGGACACAAGATCCGCTATTGAGTCAAAAAGTCAATGATTTCATGTGTTATGAGTAGAATAACGGAACAGGTGTCCTCGAAGATTGTGATAAAGACGTTTTTTGGTCAAATAAGAGATCTGATGTCCGCCAAAACTCACCTTATAAAAACAACCGTCCAAAAAAGACGATTGTTAGATGGAGGGTTATTACTGTGGAGGCTGATTGTTATGTGTAGGGAAAGAGATGTTAGATAATGCTTGACCTGCTTCATTTTGATAAATATTTTGAGTGGCAAGGTCTCCAATTGAAAGCATCCCTACTAATTGGTTATTTTCAACAACAGGTAAGCGGCGAATTTGCTGTTGTGCCATCATGTTAGCTGCTTCATGAATGTCCATATTCACATCAGCAACTGTTAGGTTACTGCTCATACATTCTGATACTGGAGAATTCGCTTGCAATCCATGTGCGGTCGCACGTAAAGTAATATCCCGGTCTGTAATAATCCCTCTAACTTGACCATTCTCTACTACTGGAACAGCTCCACAATCGTGTTGCTCCATTAAAGCAGCAGCCTCTTGGACCGATTGTTGTGGAGAAACAGAAACGACATGATTACTCATTAAATTTCTTATCGTTTGATTCATATATTTCACTCCCTTTAAAACTAGAGTTTGTAAAAGGAAAGGAAATATACAATGGAACAATGAATTGAAAAATAACTTTTACAAGTATCATGGTATTTAAAGCAATTAGGTTACATCCGCGAATTGTGTTCCTTTTCTTTTTAATAAGAAATCTCAATCACTTGATTGTACCGATATGCAGACGCCTTGTTCTGTTCTTATATGCTACCCTGTAAATACGTCTCCTTTTGGATAAGAGACATTTGGTTTTGACGATTTCGCAAGGGCAAAAGCTAATGTGAGCGGTCCAATACGACCGACAAACATTAAGACAATGATCATTTGCTTTCCTAACATAGATAAATCTCCGGTCAAGCCCATTGAAAGACCAACCGTTCCAAAAGCTGAAAATGCTTCAAAAACGATCAGAATAAAGGGGGCTTGCTCCGTAATATTTAATATGAAGATGGAGACAAAAACCATTGCTAAACTAATGACCACGATTGCTAATGCACGATGAATAATGTCTTCATTGATTCTTCGTTTATAAATTACAGACTCTTGGCTGCCACGTAAGTAAGTATAAACAGCTAATATAATGACTATAAAAGTCGTGAGTTTTATCCCACTCCCTGTTGACGCACTGCCGGCTCCAATAAACATAAGAAGAAGAATGAAAACAATAGTACTATGGTTCATATCACTGATTTCAATCGTATTAAAACCTGCAGTCCTGGGTGTTACGGCTTGAAAGTAGGAAGCCCAAATTTTTTCGTAGGTTGTTAGGTCTCCTAATGTCATTGGATTTGTATATTCCAAAATAAAAATCGTAAATAGTGCGACTACATTTATAATTAGCGTGCCAACTAGCATAATCTTTGTGTGTAATGAATAATGGCGAAATCTTTTGGTCGTCATGACATCATACAATACAGTAAAGCCGATTCCCCCAACGATAAATAAAATCGTAATAATTAGATTGACGATCGGATCGCCTACATAGCCTGATAAACTATCAGCCCATAAACTAAACCCAGCATTATTAAAAGCAGAAACTGAATGGAACAGGCTTGTAAAAATACCAAATCCCCAGCCATACTCTGGTATCCAACGAATCGAAAGTAACACAGTTGCAATAACTTCCATAATAATGGAGAATAGAAATAAGATTTTAACTAACCGGACAACACCACCAATTGAATGTTGATTAAGTGCTTCTTGTAGCAGAACTCTTTCTTTCAATCCGATTCTTTTTCCTAATACTAAAATCGTCATGATGGCAAATGTCATTAATCCTAAACCACCAATTTGGATCAAAATCATAATGATAACCTGGCCAAAAATGGTGAAATCAGCGCCAGTATCAAGAACAATCAACCCTGTAACAGTCGTTGCAGAAGTAGCCGTAAATAATGCATCAATCCATGAAATGCTTCCTGTTGTACTCCATGGAAGCATTAAAATAAGAGTCCCAAGTATGATGACAACTCCAAATCCGGCGGCTAAAAATTGTGGAGGGGAGATACGCCACCCTTTAAATAAATTTTGTAATCTCACCTTACATCGCCTGATCTTCAAATCGCTTAATGTCTTTATTTTCACCAATGACGATGAGGAGGTCTCCTTCATGAATTTTCATGTCTGGTTCTGGTGAAATGTCAATGTCTTCATTTTTTTTGACCGCAAGGATTGTGACTCCGTATTTTGCACGAATATCTAAGTCAATCAATGTTTTACCTTTTAATTTCGAAGTTGCAATGAGTTCGACAATACTATATTTATCTGAGAGCTCAATGTAATCAATGACCTTTTCATCTGAGACTTGCTGTGCAATTCGTTTCCCCATATCTTTTTCAGGGTGCACGATCATATCAGCGCCAATCTTAGCAAGAACTTTATGGTGATAGTCATTTTTAGCTTTAACCCAAACTTTACTAATATTGAGTTCTTTTAATACGAGCGTTGTTAATATACTTGCTTGAATATCATCACCTATAGAAACAATGACATATTCAAAGTTTCTTATGCCTAGTGATCGCAGTGCTTTTTCATCAGTAGAGTCTGCGACAACTGCGTGTGTTGCAATGTTCGCGTATTCATTGACTTTATCTTCGCTTTTGTCCATCACAAGCACTTCATGACCTAAATCGATTAATTCCTTACATACACTTCCGCCAAAGCGGCCTAAGCCGATAATGGCAAATTGACCTTTTCTAGACATCCTATCCATCTCCTTTAACAAAAAAAGACCTCTTCAAAGAAGGGTCGTTTTTTGACCTTTCTCTCGAAACGCTTACGAAGTTAGCTGTCGGATTAGGGGATCAGAGTACCCCTTCTTAAATAAGATTCACCCCAAGGCGATGAAACATACGCCAGAAAACTGGTTCCTCCGCTCTGAGAAGATTCAGCGATTTAAAAGGTTTTATAAAATTTTTGATCATTCTTCTTTCCCAATTAATCGGGTCCTGAGTAATTGGAATAAATATAAAAACGGATGAAGAAGGGAATCTCCATCCGTTTTTTTGCAAAGTTAATAAACATTGAAACATCGGATTTTTACCGAATAATCAATGCATACCAAAAAAACAATTGTCCCTTCAACGCTTACGAGGTTAGCTGTCGGATTCGGGCGCAAGAGTCGCCCTACGACTAGTAAATATAAAGTCGATTCACCCCTAGGAAAACGATTAACGTTATCCGAAAATGGGTCCCCCGCTTCAATTGAATTAAGCGATATACAATTTAAATATGTGTGAACCAACTATGCTTGATGTTTTGAATGATCATAGATTACTCCTCGTTCAAAAGATTGTAAAGAGCTATAAAATGTCAAAAATAATCAAAAATGATTTTCATATGAGATTATGTAATTAATACTATCATTTACTTAATTTATAATGGTTTTTCTTTTATTTTCGATTTTGAGGTTGGATTCTTATCTATAAATTATGGAAAATTATTTCTTAATTGGATTTTTTGTATTCAATATGTCTATTTGTTCTCTCTGTACAAAGTTTGGATAAAAAGGCTAACGAAAGTTTTTCTCGTTAGCCTCGATGTACAAACATTTATTTATTTTTTGTTTGAATCCACCAAAGGTTCCCTAATGGGTCGACGATGCCTCCCATATGTCCATTCTCCTCTGTTACTTCCATGATCGAGGTTCCTCCAGCTGCGGTTGCTTTTTCATGAGTTTCAGCAGCATCGTCTACATAAATATACATTTGTATAGGCACTAGACCGTCATTGTTTAAGTCACCACATACACCTGGCCCACAACTTCCATCAGCAGACGTATCAGCAAAATAAATAGTGCTTCCACCGATTTTCATTTCTGCATGGATGACACCTTCTGTACCTTCCAGCTTTTCAACCGTTCCTAACTCAGCTTGAAATGCTTTCCTAGTAAAATGAATAAACTTAGGGGCATTTAACACCATAAAGTAGGGGACGATCGATTGATCCTCGTGTAAATTTTTCATTTTCCATTCGCTCCTTTTAACTTTGATTTAGTAAGAAACTAGTTCATTTCTTCTTACAATTTCATTTTACTAATTTCATGCAAATGGATAGGTTTAATAAAATAAATCGTATAAGAATAACTTATATATTGGATAAACCCGTCATGAAGTTTAAAATTGAGTTACAATGGTCTCCTCAAGAAGGTTGAGAATCGCACATAGAGCTTGTAACAAAATATTATAGGTGATTTCGTTTACGCAATCATAAAAGGAGTTGGGCTCATGATGAGAGGAAGTGAAATAGCAAAGAAGTTAAACATAAGTACAAGTGCATTAAAGCACTATGAATCGTGGGGCATTATCCCTAATGTTGAAAGGGCGAGCAACGGTTATCGGATATACACAAAGGAACATGAAGCTTATTTTCAATGTATACGAGCACTGAAGCCAGGCTTTGGGATGGATGTTGTGAAGGAAGTGATGCCTCTTATTGTGAAAGGGGAGGATATGAAAGCCTTATGGTTAATCAATGAAAGGCAAGTACGTCTTCACGAAGAAAAAAGAACAGCAGAAAGAGCTGTACAGTTGCTTGACTTAAAAGAGCTAGAAGACATTCCGCGAGATAAATCGAAAAAGACTTTTTATTCGATCGGTGAAGTAGCTAAACAAGCAAATGTTTCTCCATCATCAATACGGCACTGGGAAAAGGAAAAGCTAATAGAACCAAAACGAAGCAAAGATAGTGGATTTAGAATCTTTACTTTCTCAGATCTTCGAAAAGTTCTTATTATTCGAACCGTACAAAAAGCCGTTTATTCGTTAGATATTGTCCGTGAAGTTATAGCGGAAATGGAAAACGATAACTTCGTTCAAGCGAGAGAAATGACAAAACAATCCTTAATCTATATTGATCAAACGTTGGTTGAGCAAATTAAGGGAGTTTCATCCTTGAATCATTTATTAGAGGTGAAAAAGAGACTCTAATGTTATATACAAAAAATGGATATGTTACGTTGACTTTATTAGCAACTGAACTTATAATAATGATTGTGTTTCATATGATTAATTTAAGGAGGGTTGTTAAAAATATGGGTTCAATTATTATTTTCCGTTCTTTGAACAAGTAATTTCATACGTTCAAAGGCTCTGTGATCGCTAACAGAGTAAACGGGAAAAGTCTGCCCATTTTTATTTAACAATCCTATTGAATATGCTTAATAAAAAGTAGGGAAAGACTGATATTCTGTCTTTCTCTTTTATTATAGGTTCAACTAGAAAAGGTGCTTTTATTAAATCAGCAGTAGTTAAATAAGCGTAATCAGATACGTAGGAAGCATTGTTATTAACTGCGGTTTAAAATAGCAGCAAAACACTTGAATTGAGCCTGATAATATGAGGAATAGATTTTTTAGAAAACTAGGGAAGGCTACGTTATGCTTATTTTTTGAAGGTTCCTTCTTTCTTTATTTTTTCCAAAATCGATCCCGTTTACTGAAAGCCGCAGACCACGATGTCTGTGGCTTTTTCATGCGATTGGGGCTGAAGGATAAAGTAAGAAGGGATTGAGAAATGAATGACGAAAAGAATGAATAAACATACGTCCAAGAGGAAAGCATCACGACGGGGGCAAGCAAATTTTAGCGGGCAGCACTTCATGCACAATAAACGGATTGTAAAGGAAATAGTAAACATCGCTCACATTTCAAGTCGGGATCTCGTACTAGAGTTAGGAGCTGGAAAAGGGGCAATAACAGTAAGTTTGAGTGACAGGGCGAGAAAATTGATCGCTGTTGAATATGATGATAAGCTCATTGAGAAATTAGCACAGCTTCGAATGGAAAACACATCAATTATAAGGCAAGACATGTTAAACATCTTGTTGCCACGAGAACCGTTTGTTGTCGTTTCAAGTATCCCTTATGCGATTACGACGAGGGTTATGAAAATGCTTTTCAGTAATCCGAAAAATAGCGTTCAAAGAGCAGTTATTGTGATGGAAAAGGGTGCAGCTAAACGATTTACATCTCGTTTTATTAAAGATGCATACGTCATCACTTGGAGAATGTATTATGAGATTTGTTACGTTAAAGAAGTATCAAGAAAAAATTTTTCTCCGCCACCAAAAGTAGACTCTGCAATCATACGGATAAATCGGAAACAAACACCGGTTGTGCCAATAAATGATTATTTTATCTTTCAGGGGTTGGCAGAATTCATGCTTAAAAATCCACAGTTACCGATTGATATTGCTTTGCGGGGGATATTTACTCCTCCACAAATGAAACATTTAAAAAGAACACTTCAAATAAAAAAGGATCTTTCTGTAGGATTCTTATCGGAGACACAATGGGGAATCATTTTTAAAACGATGGTCGAACGCGTTCCGAATTTTAGATGGCCTAGGGCAAAAAGAAGAAAGTTGAACGAATTTTAAGTCTAAAATGTGAAGTCAAGATAACCTTTAAAGGAGAAGAAACGATTATGGATCAGATAAAGAGGGTTTTAAAAGACTCGTACAATATAGACGCTTTGGAAGTATCACCACAGCAAGGCGGATGGTCAGCACTAGCTTATAAAGTACGTGACTTAAAGAAAAGCTATTTTTTAAAGGTGTATGAAAAACATCGGTCATCTACGCCGAAATTGACAGCGATGATCGATTTATATGTGCCAATTTTGATATGGCTCACTGAAAATAGCGGTCTAAAAGATCATGTTCCAGTCCCGATTTTAACAAAGGATGGCAAATGTAAATGTGAAGATGAGGAAAATATTTATTTGCTGCATGAATTCATTGAAGGGGAAACGATCGGAGAAAAAAGACTAACGAATAAACAGGTTGAACAGCTAGCGGTGTTCATTTCAGAGCTTCATCGATATGGGGGAGAGATCCCTGTCGAAACGGGTGCAATAAAGGAGGATTATAACGCTCCATTTATAACTTCATTGCACAAGACGATCAATTATGATCAGAACGAATTTCCTTTTGATATATGGGAACTCGTCCATCCCTATGTAACGAATATCAATCATTTGATAGAAAGGGTACAACTTTTATCTGAAAGTTTAAAATCAAAGGAGCTTAAGTTATCTCTCTGTCATACGGATTTGCACAATTGGAATATGATGCAAGCTGGACAACAATTCATATTAATTGATTGGGAAGGTTTGAAACTGGCTCCTGTTGAAGCTGATTTGATGTTTCTTCATGATAAATCGTACTTCAATGAATTTTTGAATATCTACGCGAAAGCACATCCAAACTTTACAATGAATGAAGAGGCATTACAGTTTTATCAATGGAAAAGAAGGCTTGAAGATATATGGGAGCTAATTGAACAGCTCGTGTTTGATAAGCAGGATAAGAATGAGAAAGCGCTCACTATGAAATATTTGAAGGAAGAGTTAGAGGTGGTCAGTAAAGAAGATTGATAGATAATCACGAACAAAAACGTCCATCAGCATCGTATTGCTGATGGACGTTTTACATATGACTAGATAGACGGTGGGGATGCTGGTTCGACTTAGGAAAAGAGGTCCAATAAATCTGACATCCTAGGTGAGATGCTAAATTTTATAATGAGAGAGGAGCAGTGAAATTAATTCTCTCCGGCTTCTTACACCAGTTTTCATAAATATCGATTTTAAGTGGTCCTGTACTGTATAGACAGATATCGATAATGTTTCCGCTATATGTTTTGTTGAATGACCATACAATAACTGATTAACAAGTTGTTTTTCACGTGAGGACAGGTCATAGGTTTCATAAAGCAGTGCTACAACCTCTTGGGGTTTTGCTTGTTCTGTCATCACGGCGAATTGTGACGTTGTTCCATTTAGTTTGCTCGCATGAATGGAAAGGAAAGTACTATCTGACATACGTATACACAATTTAGCCTTTTCTGCATCTCTATTTCTAATTATGGCATTAGCTTTTGCTTGTGAGCAGATTGCTCGAATTGGTCGTGGTAAAATGTGGCTTTCGACTTTTTCCCTATCTCGTAACCATTCAAGTAGTGACTCAGCTGCAGCATTGGATGAGAGGATATTGAAGCTGTCATTGAGGATGAGAATGCCCGACTCAAACGACTGCTTTTGAATTAACTTTGGAGGTCGTAATGAAAATGTTTGTAATGACTGAGCAATCGAAGGTATCAAGTAGGAAAGTTGTTTAAGCTCATCGTTAGAAAATAGACCTTGATCGGTTGAACGGAATAATGTTAAAAATCCCCAGCACATTCCTCTGTACATCAGTGCTGCTCGTAATTCATCTCCAAAACCAGTGGGGAGGAGAATGTCACGGTAACGGCGGCTCCGTCTTAATTCACCCTCTGTAGATTGACTTAAAAGTGCAATCGGTTTAGTTGATTTTGCTAATACTATAAAGCTGTTGTAGTCATCGGTTAAATATTCACTCTCAAATAATCGTGAATGAATCTTTTCGATACGTCCATCTGTTACAGCACCTGTTGAAAGAAGTGTATGCGGATCAACCGTTGTAAAACAAGCGGCTTCAAATATTAGTTTTGACTTTAACTCATGTATAGTATTTTTACGAAAAGAGTACGAATCATACGCCTTATGATTATTAATTGTTGTCGTCATTACATACACCTCATATTAGAAATTGTTATCGAGTAAAGAGTCTCTACAATGCTAATCCACTTAAAATCCCATCTTTATGGGATTCTTTTTAATTTCATTTATTTTTATAATTGATAATGATTATTACTATCATTATATTACATGAAAGTGGAAGGGGGGAAAAGATGATATTTAGAAAGCTAATCTTTGTGCAGTTTGTTGGTGTATTGTTCTTTGCTACCGGTTGCATGATGAATCACGAGCAAACACATCACGAGCACATTGAAGTGACTGTGTTATCATTCCAACGATGATTACAGCGGGAAGGTATAACTTTCTATTAACATTGTGGCAAACAGAGAAACCCACTGTCCTACTTGTTTCTCATGATCTAGAGGAGACATATAAACTTAGTAATCGCGTGATCGAGTTAAAAGGAAGTCCTGTAACACAATATGAAGAAATCATTGAAAAGCAAAAGCTGATAGGGGGCAATTAGAGTGAAAGAAACAAAACGTCCAAAATCTTGGAGTGATCCGAAAGTAGCTTGCTATGAGAAAGAAATACCAAGAAAAATTGCAGGTTATTCCCTTATTTACGAACTCATTGTAAATCTTTTGACTGTCATATTAGAACATATAAATAAACCAGAACTATTAATTGTAGGTGCTGGAGGTGGTCAAGAATTAGTCACTCTAGGAATCGCTAGGGATCGCTAGGGGTCAATGGAGGTTCACAGCTGTCGATTCTTCGAAGCCAATGCTAGAAGTTGCGCAACAAAGAAGTAGTCATTTTAGTGAGCGAGTTCGCTTTAAACAAATAGCATGGGAGAAGTTTTCAGAGGACATTTATTATGACGGAGCTACAAGTATACTTGTCTTACATTTTATAAAAGGACTCGAAAATAAACGTAATTTTTTGACTCGTATCTATAAACACCTTAGACCTGATGCACCATTTTTTCTTACGACCATTCAAGGGGATGCAACGAGATTATCATATTCTGTTCAAATGAGGGCGTGGAAAAACTATATGACTAGCCAAGGTATTATGCCGGAAGTTTTTGATGAATTTGCATTATCAATAGGAAACGAAATTGACTTGCTTACAGAAGAGCAAACCGTAGAGCTGCTTCATGAAACTGGATTTACTGAGGTAAGCCGGTACTTCAGTTCATTCCTCATTTCTAGTTATGTAAGCTTTAAAAAGTAATGGAATTTCCTCAAAGAAAGGAGTGCAAGTTATGGATAGAAATCAAATTGTCGTGATCGGTGGGTATGGTCATGTAGGACAAATGATATGTCTACAATTAGCTTCGTTATTTCCGAATCGTGTATATGCTGCGGGGAGAAACAAAACGAAAGCGGAACAATTTGCTTCTTCAACAGGTGGTCTTGTCAAACCAATGGTCATAGATCTATTAGAAGAACCAAATCATTCAATCTTTCAAAAGGTGAAACTTGTAATTGTTTGTGTTGAGCAGACGAATGATTATTTTCCTGCTTTCTGTCTCAAACATGGAGTAGACTATATTGATATTTCAGCATCGAATGATTTTTTGGAAAAAGTTGAAAAACTAAATGATCTGGCGGTTACAAACAAAGCGACAGCTATTTTAAGTGTAGGATTAGCTCCAGGTATAACGAACTTACTTGCTGGATGGCTTAATCGTCAACTAGATTCGGTCGAAGAAGTCGATATATTTTTAATGCTTGGTTTAGGTGACCATCATGGTGGTGGTGCAATTGAATGGACATTACAACAGACGAAAAATGATTTTCATAAGAGGTCGAAAGGAACGCTAAAGACAGTGCGAAGTTTCATAGATAAAAAGTCGGTATTTTTTAACGAGAAACTAGGATGGAGAAGGGCATATTCCTTTAACTTTTCTGATCAGCATACATTAAGAAAAACACTAGTCGTTCCTGAAGTTAATACTTACCTTTGTTTTGATTCTCGTATTGTAACTAAAAGTATTTATTTATTAAAAAGAACAGGGCTTATAAGCATAGCCCCTTTGCAAATCTCAAAGTTTCTTTTAACGAAAGTGAAAATAGGGAAGCCACTTTTTATTTTGAAAGTAGTAGGTCGAGCAAAGCGTAAAGGCAAAGATACCTTATTAGAGACGATGGTTCACGGGGCAGAAGAAGCAAGGGCTACTGCAGCTGTAGCAAGTTGGGTTGCCCAAACCATTTATAACCAAGAGGTTTCCAATGGTGTGTATCA
This sequence comes from Evansella halocellulosilytica, assembly GCF_002335745.1. Lineage (GTDB taxonomy): Bacteria > Bacillota > Bacilli > Bacillales > Salisediminibacteriaceae > Bacillus_CA > Bacillus_CA halocellulosilytica. The sequence continues at coordinate 1,022,011 of NZ_NIST01000001.1, forward strand.
TATTGATGAAGTGTTCGAGTGGACAGAAATATATGATTCGTTGAAAGCAATCATTGAATGGGAGCAAAAGTAAGGATGGAAGCAATAAATAAAAAGTTAGAACCAACAAAACAGAGCGAACGTTATGTAGAGCTTGATGTATTGAGAGGGATTGCATTATTTGGAATTCTAGTTGTGAACATGAAGTATTTTTCAACACCTGCATTATACATGGATATGCTTGGCATCACTGCTTGGCAAAACGAAACAAACAAGATCATAGACTTATTCATTAAACTTGTTTTTGAATTTAAGTTCGTTAGTATGTTTTCGTTTTTATTTGGTATAGGCGTTGCGGTTTTTATTTCTCGAGTTAAACAAAAGGGGCTGTGTGCCAAACGTTTGATGAAACGAAGACTTACCTTTCTATTACTAATAGGATTGTTTCATTTATTTTTTATTTGGTATGGAGATATCTTAACGCTCTATGCATTAGTCGGTTTTTTACTCCTGTATTTTATAAAGAAAAGGCAATCCTCGATGTTAATCTGGTCGTTTGTTTTATTAACTATTCCTGCCGTAATTATTAGTATGGTTTTATTATTTGGACTAAATATGAATAGTGCCTTTAAACATCAAATTGAAGTGATCATGCATAAATCAAGTTATACTTATTCTGAAGGGACGCTATCTGAGGTTTTTCTTCAAAGACTAGTCGATATTCTCTTCATATACCAAGGCTATGTTCTAATGGTGCCAGTTGTGTTAGGATTGTTTTTGCTAGGTGTATACTCATGGAAAAGTGGGTTGATCGAGAATAGGGTGCATCGGAGGGAGAAAATAATAAAAATTCGTAACGTATGTTTTGTTATTGGTCTTCCTTTTCTTATGCTCATGTTATGGGCGAACCTGAAGGGTGGCGAAGGAAGTATCCCTTATTATATGCTTTCACTTTTAGGTCATTCTGTAAGCGGACCAGCACTAGCACTCTTTTATATATCAAGTGTTTGTTTATTTATGCAACGTAGCAATTGGCAAAAGAGGTCTGTTTTCTTACAGAAAGTAGGGAGAATGGCGTTTACGAATTATCTACTTCAATCTTTCATTTGTACAACAATCTTTTATAGCTACGGCTTTGGTTTATTTGGAGAAATAAATGAATTACAAGGATTTTTATTAGCTGTTGTTATTTTTTTCTTTCAAATATTATTTAGTCATTATTGGTTAAAAACTCATAGCATGGGACCGATGGAGACTGTTTGGCGAAAGATTACGTATAAGTAATGGGATCAAAAGATGTTTGGCGATTAGGTCAGAATAGATGTTTGGGCGTTATCCTTGTTAAAGTGGAGTCAATAGAAGAGGATTATAGTCTCCTTTTATATCATCATTGCAAAAGGTGATCAAAGATGAAAAGAGCGGATTCACTCTTGATATTTGGGAGTTAATCAGCAGCTCGTATTTGATAAGCAGGATGAGAATGAGAAGGCTCTCACAATGAAATATTTTAAGGAAGAGTTAGAGGTCGTCAGTAAAGAAGATTGATAGATTAATCTCGAACGAAAACGTCCATCAGCATCGTATTGCTGATGGATGTTTTACATATGACTAGACAAACGTGGCGGATTACTGATTACTCCCTTTCTACCGCAACATCAATGTTTTTCTAACTTCATTGTCTATCGTTTCTTCATCTTTGAAGTAGGTTATTATAAAATCTTTAAATGCAACTGCTGCCTGTGATAAATAACGATCTTCCCGCCAAGCAATTCGAAAGATTCTTTCTCCTGTAGGATGTTCAATCGGCAGTTTGACTAAGTCTAGCTCTTCCTCACTTTTACAGCCACCAACAATCGCGATACCAAATCCAGCTCGAACAAGATCAGCGATACTTGCTGGATCTTCCGTTTCACACACCATTTTTGGACGAAATCCTGCTTGGTTACAAAGATCATCATTCATGATTCGCAGAGGAGAATTTTCTTTATACCCAACAAAAGGTTCAGTCTCCACTTCACGAAGGTCAATCGATTTACGGTTTGCAAATTTATGTCTGTGTGGGACTGCAAGGTAGAGCTTTTCACGAATCAATGGAATTTCAACGAATCCTTCCCGTTGAATCGGCAGAGAAGTTAAATAAAAATCAACATCTTTGTTTGTTTCTAGATTCTCAAAATCGTCCATCGACGATTGGAACATCTGAAAATGGACTTCTCGATGTTCAGCTAAAAAAGTCTGCAAAGGCTTTTTCACCTGTTCCATATTCATAATAGCTAAATGAATACGGCCATGTTTTAAACCGGATAGATCCTCGACTTCCCGGCGTCCCTCTTCGAGTAACTCGATCGCAGCCTTCGCTTTCGCTTCAAAAGCTTTTCCAAATGGATTCAAACGGATCTGCCGTGCTTTTCGATCAAATAATGGTACCCCTAAGTCTTCTTCTAGGCGATGAATCGTTCTGCTTAAAGCCGGCTGGGAGATATGAAGTTCTTGTGCAGCTTTCGTCATATGTTCTAACTTTGCTACAGTTAAAAAATACTGGAGTTGGAGTAGTTCCATCTTTTTCCCCTCCTTTTCATTACATTCAGTATATGCATATATACCAAAACATGTATTTTTCATTATCTATTTACAATTATATACTGAATAGTACCAGCAAACAATCTTAAGGACGCAGGCGAAAATCTCAAAATTACGATTTTGATTGTCTCTCTTTTTATATGTTTGATCGAAAACATAAAGGTTTATAAAAAATGAAGGAGTTGATGAAATGAAAGCAATAGCCTTTCATTCACCGGGTCCCCCGGATGTGTTAGAAGTGATGAACTTTGAAAAACCTATTCCTGGGAGCGGGCAAGTTCGCGTAAAAGTAAAATCAGCTGGTGTTCAGCCCGTTGACTGCGCAATCCGTGGGCAAGGTTTTAGCCCACCAGGAGTGAAAATCCAATACCCTCAAATTTTAGGGAATGAATTTGCTGGTGTCATCGACATGATTGGAGAAGGGGTAGAAGGTTTTTCAGTCGGGAGCGAAGTGATCGGTTGGTCGCTTCTATCAAGCTATGCTGAATATGTCGTTGTCCCAATTTCTCAAATTGTTCGAAAGCCTAAAAGTATGCCTTGGGAAGAAGCTGGTGTCCTTACTGCTTCAGGGCAGACTGCCCATACAGCTTTGCAGGCACTTGGAATCAGTAAAGGAGATACTGTACTCATACACGCAGCTGCTGGAGGAGTTGGAACATTCGCCGTTCAATTAGCACGAGCATGGGGGGCAACTGTAATCGGTACTGCCAGCCCGCGTAACCATGACTACTTGAGATCGTTAGGAGCGATACCAGTCGCATATGGAGATGGTCTTGTGGATCGGGTACGTGAAATTGCACCTATTGGAGTCGATGCCGCTTTAGACGCTGCAGGAAACGACGCACTTAGAGCTTCTGTGAAGCTCGTCTCCGATAGAAAAAGGATCGGTACGATCGTTGCATTCGATCTTTCAGAGCAGCTTGGAACGATCCCAATTCGCAGTAAGCGAAATCTATCAAGACTATCTGAACTGACAAAATTATACGAACAAGGTCACCTTCGTGTTGTGATATCACAATCATTTCCACTATCTAGAGCAAATGAGGCTCATAGAGCTGTAGAGACCCGACATGTTCGAGGGAAAATCGTACTAACAGTGGATTAGAACGTTAATTTGAATTAGGAGGACTATATGTGGAAAAAATAAAAATTGGCATTATTTTAGGAAGTACACGTGAAGGGCGAGTAAGCCCGCAAGTCGGAAAATGGGTAAAAGAAATAGGGGAGGAACACGGTGGTGCTTATTATGAGCTTGTCGATTTAGCTAATTATGACTTACCATTTTTAGGAACGGGGGCAGGGGAAGAGAAAGGAATCATATCTTGGAAAAAGAAGGTTGCCAGTTTGGATGGGTTCGTTTTTATCGTTCAAGAGTACAACCATAGTATAACCGGTGTGTTAAAAAATGCACTCGATTCAGCGTACGAGGAATGGCACGATAAAGCAGCGGGGATTGTTAGTTACGGTTCTACAGGTGGGGCTCGTGCTGCAGAGCATCTACGCGGGATCTTAGCTGAATTATCAGTCGCAACAGTTCGAGCCAATCCAACTTTATCCATTTTCACCGACTTCTCTTCGAAAGTGTTCAAACCTGCGGATTTTCATACTAGGTATGTGACGTCGATGTTGGATCAAACTTTATTATGGAGTCGTGCACTTAAAACTGTAAGGCAACCGTAATGTAGAAATGACCTGCCTTATAGACGTATAGATACAGCTAAGACCCAGACGGATCACCCGCCTGGGTCTTATAAAGCACTTTATACGTAAATCAATTTTCATATAAAGAAGAAGTACCAGGTTCTACAAATCCTTCATATTCAAGGTCTAATACCCACCAATACATTTCTTCTTCTGTAAGGCCGAAGTCTTCATGCGAAACTTCCTCAGCTTCAATTGCTTCGAATAGTTCCAATTCCTCTTCAGTTAGTTCATATTCATAGTATTCTTCAAATTCATCGATATATTGTTCCATATGTGACTCTACTTCTAGCTCGATGTCATAGAACATCATATCAAGGTCAGCTTCTGTTAATTCTTTTCTTTCAGCTCCATATAAGACAAACTCAACATCTTCATTATATTTATAGGTACTACTAGCAGTCGCTGTAATGTTGAATTCGACTCCTTCTTCTTCAAACGTCATCGTCATATCAGCATTACTTGCTGTAATATTGCCGCTTTCAATCATGAAAGCAACTTCCATTATCAGAGTGCCATCTTCAAGTGTATCTACTTCTTCTTCAAGGTCTGCGATTGCTGTTTCAATATCGATATCAGAGTCCTTTTCGAATGCCTCTTTTGCTTCCTCATTGTCTTTCACTTCATTTAATGCATACAAGTAAGAGTGAAAGATCAAATCTTCATCTAAATCAAGAATAATCCAACCGTCTTCTTCGGTCACTAAATCGCCATCGTTGTTGTCTTTAAAGTAATCGATCATATGGTCGATTACGAAATGAAATAAATAATCTTCGTCATCATTTTCTATGAAGATTCTTTCATCAAGGTCTAAAGAATCTTTATATTTTGCTCCTTTAATTGATTCTTCAACAACAGGAACAACAGCCGTGTTTAATTCAGTTGAAAGGAAATCTCCTACATCTTCACCTTCTGTAAATAATGCTAGCTCCTCTTCAATTTCAGGGATGTTTGGTAAAATATTGTACGATAACACATCAATAAAATCAGAAAGGAACTCTGTATAAGGGTCAAGATCCAAGGCAATCTCATCAGCATCTTCATCTAAGTATAACCGAAATGGCACTTGTAAATGGACATCTTCTCCATGAATATCACCTGATATTCCATAAGAGCCACCTAATTCGACTACATGATTTTCAAAGTCAACAACAACGGAATTTTCGCCTTCAATGTTTTGAAAAATATCCTTTAAGATATTAAAATATACTTCCTCTTCACCGTAAAGACCAAATTCAGAAGGGTGTCCATCAAAGTCAAGACTCATAGTGAAATCAGTGTCCACTTGAATCTGATCTTCATTCGTTAAGTTCCCAATCGCATTAGCAAGCTTTGCTTCTGGGGAAGTGAAAAACGAGTACGCTAAAAATCCTCCTATGATGACGACAAAAAGGGTGATAACCCCTGCTATAAACTTAACACTTTTTTCTTTCATTAACACATTCCACCTTTACATGTAAAAAATAACAACCGATTCTTATTATTGCATAAAAGTACTAGTTACAAAGATTGGTTTTTTAGCAGTTCAATAGTCGGAGTTTGTCTAATTGTGACAAGTTTCATAGCTTCATTTTTCCGAAGGGAAAGGAACAGTACTTCCCCCTTATATATCGGTCATTCTAAATGTGTAGTTCTATCATCTTAGATGCGGTTTTTTTAGTTAAAAAGGAATTACTCTATTTTTGTCGAAAACAATTAAAAGGTTTTCCAAAATCTTCGTGTATGATGGAATGATAAATGAAAGAGACGGAACTATCTAATTTTTATATAGGCTAGGATGTGGAGGACAAAAGAGTGAATCTTATCGATCATAAAGACTATGTACGTTTCTGGCTCGCTTCGACAGTTTCTAGCTTTGGAACTTATATTACGACACTCGCTTTACAAGTGCTCGTCGTCGTTCATATGCAAGGGAGTACTGTAGATGTCGGTTGGGTAAATGCTTCAAGGTGGCTGCCTTATGTATAGTGACGGGGGTTTTCATTGATCGTTTCAGCCGTAAAACGATGTTAGTTTTCACCGACATTGGACGGGGTGTTCTGCTTGCCATTATTTGTCTATTAGTCGTTGTTGGAGAAGCCGGTATTGGCAGTTTGATGGCCATTATGGTTCTCTTTGGAATGATGTCATTGTTTAATGATGCAGCTAGCCAGTCGTTTGTGCCTCAATTAGTGCCGAGGGGTTTATTAATGCGAGCGTATGCAAGACTGGAACAAAGTGCAGCTGTATCTGAAACGAGTGGGCCAACTGTTGCTGGATTATTAATCTCTTGGATTAGTGCACCGTTTGCCATTTTAGTAAACGGTCTGTTTTACCTTTATTCTGGATTCGTTATGGCTTCCATTAAACATCACCCTATACGAGAAAAAGAGCCGAAAAAGCGGATGTGGGGACAAATAAAAGGTGGTTTGCGTTGGATTTACAAGCATCGCTATTTAAGTACGTTAGCTTTAAATACGCACGCTTGGTTCCTTTTTCACAGTATGGTCGGTACGGTACTCGTCACTTTTGCGCTCACAGAGTTAGGATTCAATGCATCGACTTTAGGAATCGTACTATCATCAGCGGGGATCGGTGCTGTTCTTGGTTCTACGCTATCTACTCGAGTTGGAGATTATTGGGGAATCGGACGCGGCATTGCTTTTGCTCGTATTCTCTATTGTCCAGCGGTCGTACTAATCGTATTAGCACCATCAGCTGAACAAGGCACTCTTTTAATGGGGACTTTTCTCATGATTGGACTCGGACAGTTTCTCTATGGTTTTGCAATGGGAGTCGAGGGGCCGCTTGAAATGGGATACCGGCAATTGATTACACCAGCACATTTACATGGGCGCGTGAATGCAACGATGCGCTCGATTAACCGGAGTATGGTTGTTATTGGCGCCCCATTAGGCGGGTTAATTGCAGAATTATTTGGATTTCGAACAGCATTATGGTTCATCATTGCAGGGTTTTCGATCGTTGGATCTTGGTTTACATTCTCTCCGATGCGCCACGCTCAAATTGATGAAGCTGAGACAAAAGAATCGTAGTGGATGTAGGCTAGGCAATTCCAATTAATAGGGTGAATTGACAGTATTTAGGGTGTATGATAAAGTTTTTGTAATATAACGGAAAATTCAGACATTTAGAAAGGGGGAGGGCAAATGAAAAGGTGGGAATATTTGCTAGTCCTTTTAATTGGTATGGCTCTCGTCGGATGTTCGAGTAAAGAAGGCGAGACAATAGTCGTCACAGAAACGAATGAAGAGGTTCGCGATGGGGAAAACGACGAACAACCTGAAATTAAACCACTAGGGCTTGGACTCTCGATTGACGGGACTTTGTATAAATCTCTATTATTCACGTACTGTTGGGAAGGCGGAGAAAAAGAGTGTTCGAAACTTAGCAGTGCTGAACAAGTTCTAGAAAATAGGGGGGAGCGACCGATATTCGTAAGTGAAGGTGAGCAAATTCAACTGATGGAAAGTCTAGATCCAAGTGGAAGTTTACCACCAGCAGATAGCATGACAATTATTGAAACCGAGACAGGCGAAGCTCATACAATTAGCGATTCAGAAACTTTTACAGCCCCAGAAGAAAATGGAGCTTACTATTATAAAATTCATGCTCAATGGGATGACAGTGCAAAGGAAGAAGCGATCTATCTTTTTGAACTGGATGTCAGGTGATATTTCTGCTGTTATCGTTTCATGATAACAGCTTTTTTTTGATAAATCACCACGAAGGGAGAAATTTTTACATGCCATATATACTGATGGCTCTCATAACAATCATAACTGTTTCTTTAACACCGTTTTGGCGAAAAACGAAAGCGACAGCTAAAATTGGGATGATATCGTGGATTCTAACGAGTACATATTTTATTTTCGAGTATGTTGTTATTAGAGGGACGACAGCACCATATCAAGTTCTCCATCAACCGATGAGTGATCTCGGAGTAACGATATGCGGTACGGATACTTATGCATTAGCTTCTTATGAGATATGTTCACCGAATCATTTGTTCATGAATTGGATATTTACATTAACAGGTCTTGTCATATTTGTCGGGGCCGTCTGCTTGCATCAATTTTGGCCAAAAAAGAAGACAAACGTCATTGCGACTGTGTTACTTGCCATTTTTGGACTGAGTTATACGATATCTGGAATTATTCCGGCAGACGTAAGTTTTATTTGGCATACGCTTGCTTCACTTCCAGGGATGTTTGTTCAAATACCCGCGATGGTGATCATCGGATTATCTATTCGAAAGGAGATGCCGAAATTAGCGGTTTGGACCTATGTTTGTACGGCTATAAACATAATCACGCTTTTACTCATCTTCCTTCAATTTTCCATGATTGATTTACCAGGAGGGTTGTTTCAGCGTATTCTTTACGGCTCTGTTTATCTATGGATGACTGGAACCGCGATCGGTCTGTGGAAAAAATAGCGTTCGATTCGACAGGTTAAAAAAGTTGTGATGAGGATAGCTATTGTATGGATGACGTATAATGAGCCTTGTCGTGCGAATCTTTATAAGACGGAATTTAACTTAATCTTATTTGTTGTATGAACACCCCTAGGTCAGCCGACCTAGGGGTGTTTACGATTAGCCAAAGGGATGGATAAACCTAAGAGATTGTGTCGATAAAGAGGATTGAATGAAACCGTTCGTACTTGTAATGATATCAATCATATGAAAGATGAGTTTGACACATAGATTGTATGTGTGTATTATTAAGATAGTACACTAATACATTAATTCAATTTACTGGAGGTTTTATAAATGGACGCTTGGTGGAGTTTAGTAAAAAAAGAATTTCGGTTAGGGCAGCCAGCTTTAATTCTTGCCATTGCTTCTTACATTGTGTTTAGTATTATTGCTATCTATTTTGCAAATCGGGCTGGGTTTGGAATCGAAGCACTACTAATTGTAAGCGGGATTGCCGTTATTCTTCATGTTTTTTACTTAGTTTATTATTTGCTTTACAGCTTAGAATTTGAACGGAAACGGCTTCATTTATGGCTGCATAATCCGATGCCAGGATATGGGTTGTTGTTAGCGAAATTCGTTGCTGGAATTTTTTCAATGCTTATCACGATAACGATTCCGATTGCTGTTGCTTTAACTGTCGTTTTCATTTCTGATGCGGTCGCAGTCCCAGTTTCTTGGGCGCACATAATTGAAGGTGGCATCTATGGTTTCATTTCGCTCTTTTTTATGGCGATTTCAATTGCCATTTGGTTTTTGTTTTATTGGATGATTTTCCTCTGTCTCACTAGATGGGTTGGCACATTTTTGAGCTTCTTAGGAACCTTTATTTTCGTGATCGTTACGCTGAATGTTTACAATTGGTTCACTTCCTTAAATATTTATGACCTGCTGACACAATGGGGCGGAATAAACCTTGGTAATATGTTAACTGGATTAAGTTATTCAATGGATTTAGAGTCAGGTGCTGTAAGTGAAGTCGTCACAGATATGGCGACGATTTACGTAGGAGCTATATTGTACGAAGCCGTGCTACTTGTCATCATATTTGCTGCTGCTACTTGGCTGTTGAACCGAAAAGTTGAGGTGTAGACGATGACTGATCAATTTCAATCTTCGCAACCGATTTATTATCAACTAGCAAATCGAGTCATTCGACAAATTTTACGAGGTGAGTTAATGCCGGGTGAAAAGCTTCTCTCTGTTCGTGAAATGGCGATAAAAACGAATGTCAATCCGAATACAGTTCAGCGGACGTATCGTGAATTAGAAGGAATGAAGATTGCGGAATCAAGAAGAGGGCAAGGAACATTTGTTACTGAGGATGAGCATGTTTTGCATCAAATGAGAGAAGAAATGAAGCTGAGAGAAATCGAGCAGTTCGTACAAGGAATGTACGAGATGGGATATGAAAACAAAGAAATTGAAGCTGGGTTACATCAGTTTTTGCAAAAAAGGGAGCAGGAGGATAAAAATGATTGAACTTAACCGAGTATCGAAAAAATATCGAAACAATGTTGCATTGCAAGATATAGATTTACAGTTGAATAAAGGAAGGATCGTTGGTCTAGTCGGAGAGAACGGAAGCGGAAAATCGACGACTTTAAAATTAATTGCAGGGTTGATCCGGCCGTCAAGCGGTACGATAACGGTAAATGGGGTTAAGGTCGATCGAAGAGTTGCGAATCAAGTATCGTATTTATCAGAGCTTGACACGTATTATGGGTTTTATAATGTCGGCCAGACAATCGATTTTTTTGCTTCTCAATTTCAAGATTTTAATGAGGAAAAAGCGGAGGAAATCCGTAAGTTTATGAAGCTGGATCGTCAAGCAAAACTAAAGCACCTATCTAAAGGAAATCGCGGCCGACTTAAAGTTGTCTTAACGTTAGCTCGTGAAGTACCAGTCATTCTCATGGATGAACCGCTGTCTGGATTAGATCCAATGGTGCGAGATTCGATTGTCAAAGGGTTTATTTCATTTATCGATTTGGAAAAACAGATGGTTCTCATTACGACTCATGAGATCAAAGAGCTGGAAACGATTTTGGATGAAGTCATTGCCATTAAAGACGGAAACCTGATTGGACATCACGATGTTGAACAACTGCGATTCGAAAAGAATATGGGCATCGTCGATTGGATGAATGACATATACAACTAAAGAATGAAAGCTATATAACAAAGGCTTAAGGAACCCGAAGTCTAGATAGCAATCGGATTTTATCTGAAAAAGGTTACCGTAACAATCCCTCCACATCACTTGTTACGGTGGCCTCTTTCTCAATGAAAGGAGGACTTTGGTGGAGCCGAACACAATCAATTTAATCATCGTTTTGTCATTGCTTTTAATTGGACTAATCATAAATGTTGTGACGAGTTTGTGGGCCTACCGTGATGCACAATCGAAAGGCCATAGTAAAGAGTTTGCACTAATTGTATTGTTTGGAACATTGTTTTTACCTTTTGTCGGAGCGCTGATCTATTTATATATTCGAAATAAATAATGTGTCATAACCAAGTATCATCTAGGTGGTGCTTAGTTTTTTATATAGCGTATTTTCTAAATGATGAAGAATCGAATTTTCGCGGATGCACCTTACAGCCAAGGAACGAAAAGTAGAGTCTTGGCGGTAGGAAAAGGAGTAATAGAACTGTCAAGAGAAGATTCCGAGTCCCTTGACGGTAGAAAAAAGTCAATTAGCCAAAAAAGCCTTTCAATAACCAACTGGAAGGCTTTTTTTATATCCTCATTTTTGCGTTTGCTCTGTATATAAAACGGAATCTAAAAATTCATTCGTGTTTAATAGTCGGTTATGATACAATATTGATTGATCGACCAATCAAATAATTGTACGATTAATCAAATATAACTAAACGTCTTTTGGAAACTGAAGGGTGTGTTGACTATGAAAGCTACTGATCATAAAAAACAATCAGAAAAGGGGATCACGCGTGGAGCTGTCACATCACGTGAGCGTTCACTTTCGCTCGATTTAGCTAGAGGCTTAATGCTTTTACTTATCGTACTTGCCCATGCACCAATTTTCTTATTCGGGCTCGAACCAGGCGTGATGAACCGCCCTGAAAGTGTGACAAAAGTTGATGGAGTGATTGATTTTATTTCGCAATTATTTGTTGATAATCGCGCGCGACCGATGTTTGCCGCATTATTTGGCTACGGTATGGTGCTCGTCATTGAACGTCAACTTGAAGCTGGAACAGACATAAAGGAAGCAAGACGATTATTAAAGCGCCGGGCTTTCTTTTTAATCTTTTTTGGGATCGTGTTATCAGTTATTATTGGCGGAGATGATATTCTCGCGGCATATGGTATTGCAAGTTTGTTAATTGGTTGGACCTTATTTCGTCATAGACGAGTGTTTACACGAACAATGATCATCATCTGTATATTTTTTCTCTTTTGGCTACCGTTAGCGTGGATGGTTATCGCATATGAGTTAGGTGGATTAGGATTTGACAGTGGATTATCTGCCACAAATACTTATGCTGACATGGCTTTAGAAAGGTTGCTTGGTTTTCCTTTCATCTCCATCTTCATTCAACTTCTGTTTCCTGTCGTTGTCCCTATGTTGATAGGGATGTGGGCTGCGAAAAAGCGTCTATTAACAGAACCACAGATTCATCGTCATAAACTAAAACTGATCGCAATTATTGGTTTATCTGTATCAATTATAGGAGGACTACCTTTAGCGCTATACGGCACACAATGGTGGGAACCAGCTCCAGTGATCGCTGGACTCGTATACGCATTGCATATGATAACGGGATTTTTCGGTGGTTTTGGTTATGCGGCAATGTTTGGACTTATTGGTTCTGCTCTTACCCATCCAGGGAAAATAGCAAAGGCAATTGCTGCGTTAGGAAAAAGATCACTGACATTTTATGTGTTTAATGAAACGATGCTCGTCATTCTTTTGTCACCAGTAGCATTCGGTCTAGGTGGAATGATGACTAGTACGAGTGCTGCAGTCGTTGCTATTTTTATTTGGCTAACCGCAATGGGGCTAGCTGTTTTGTTGGAAAAAAAGAAGATGCGTGGTCCTCTCGACGCATTATTGCGTCAGTTAATCTATCGGAAGTAAGCATACTTCAAGAAGCACATAAGGAAGAGTAATAATGAATAACAACGAAAACGTACAATGGGGCAATCTTCCTAGTTCGTTTTCGTATCTTTTGTATTTATAATGGATTATAGGGGGAAAAAGAGAGAGTGAGGTGAACATAAATTGAAGGATGAGAAAAAAGAAGGAAATAAGCAATCTTTTATCGCCGAAGCAAGACGGGAACAAATTATTGAAGCAGCAATTCAAACGCTCGATGATATCGGATATGTAAAAGCGAGCTTGTCTCAGATCGCAAAACGAGCAGGCATCAGTACAGCGTTAATTTCCTACCACTTTTCTGATAAAAGCGATTTAATGAATCACTTGTTAATGAATCTGATCGAAAGGTCAACATCCTATATTTTAGAAAGGGTGAGTCAAGAAACGTCACCTAACGAAAAGTTAAACACATTTATTGTCGCTAGTTTAGCTTATCAAGGTACACATCCTACCCACAATTCAGCACTGGTCGAAATTATCTTTAATGCGAGAACTGATGAAAATATCCCATACTATAAGTTAAATGATGAAGATGATGAGCCTGTTCTAAAAGAGTTGCAACATATTTTACGAGAAGGTCAAAAGCAAGGGATTTTTGGGGAGTTTAATGTAGAGGTCATGGCTAGTTTTATTCAAGGTGGTATTGGCGAGTATATGATTACTGCCGAAGGGAATAAAAAAGTTGATTTAGAGACATACAGCAGTGAATTAGTGAAAATTGTTAATCAAGCGGTGAAAGGTGTAAGTAATTAGTGATTAGAGAATTTTTTTGCCGTGAGTGGAGACCAAATTGCAACACGATTTGGTCTTTACATTTACCTGAACCCGTGATAACAGGTGTTGAGGTGCCATCCATCTACTCGTTTTCACCTCTAGCATAAGTGCGACATCCGTTGTGCTGTGGAGTGAAAGCGTCCGCCAGTTATGGATTCGAATTTTACTCCACCAAGTTAAATCAAAAGATTTTTAAGGTTCATACAAAGAATACATCAATTCATCACGGATTCAGGTTTTATATAATTTAACAAATAAAGGAGCTTTATAAGTCTATATCGAATACTATTGTGCAAAGGAGAGGCCTATAATGATTGGGCTAAAACGTAATGTCGTACGTGTTGTAACTCATGAACAAACATGGGCTGCTTTGTATGAGGCTGAAGCCGAGATGGTTCGTAAGCATATTGGAGACATTGTAGCAGATATCCAGCATGTCGGCAGTACATCGGTTCTTGAATTGTCTGCAAAGCCGATACTCGACATTGCTGTGTCTGTTAATACGGTGGAAAAAATACAACCAATCATTGAAAAGCTGACTCGTTTCGGTTATTTAAACTGCGGAAATAAGGAGAATCAAGGCGGTTATTTACTCGTAAAGGAAAGTGAGCCGAACATTCGAACGATACATATGCATATTGTAGAGAAAAACGATCCTCAATGGATAAATTACATAAAGCCCAGTAGCATATAAAAGAAACAGTACCTTCGGATGAAGGAACTGCAGTGTCATAAGTAGGGGGCGTGAATACTCTTTTTTGTTAATGAAAAATAATTTTACATTAAGACATCTTCAATAGCTCTACGAGGGCTAGGTAATGGATCTTTGAGAGGATATCCTAATCGAAAAAGAAAAATACCTTCCCATGTAGATGGTGTTAATCTTTTTAATTCCGACTGAAAGAAAGGAGTACTTCCTAATGCTTTCTCACGGTCACTCATTTCATTTAATTGATTTAGTGGATGCATTCCTAATCCTTCTTTTGTTCCAAATAAATGGAGTCTCTGCCAGACACGTCCTGCGCGTGCGAGTTCTTCATGGTCAGATGCATTTCGAACAGAAAGCAGTCCATATGCTGCAGCGGAGGTAGTGTGCCTCTCCTTTGTTGCGTTTAGCCAAAACTTATCATTCCTCTCTCTAGACAATGGCGGAAGAATTTTTCCAAATGTCCGAATCAAAAAAGATTCGCCTTGCGCATCTAATGTAATTCCGTCACGGGAATCTTGTAATTCCTTCCAGCTATCATTAAACCAACGATTGCTAGCGATACTCATTTCCTCATCTGCGATAATCGCTTCAGTAGAATTGATGATAAGGTCACTGATTACCTTTTTTTCTTCTGTGGATTGGAACGACTGCAGGTTGACGTTTCTTTCTTCTGAAGTAAGGAATTCCATTTCTTCAAATAGTTTAGGAGAAATCAATAGATCAAGGTCATATAATCCACGATTCGTATGTCGTTCATAAATATAGTGATAAAGTGGGGAAGGTTTAACTTTACCTTTTTTAAGGTGAATACGTCCAAGACATAATGGCTCCGATGTCATGGGGGTGTAATGTATTCGAGGGTGATAGCCGTTGGCCTCTGCAGCTAACATTAAATTCTCAATTGCACATCCAAGTCCAATAAACATTTCACGTTTAAATGGGTCAAAAGCACCTAGGTGTCTGCTCATATCCGCATACACGTCAATATAATCATCGGATACTTTAAATAACCATGGCTGACTATTATGTGGATTCGAAGCAAGGATCGCAGCATTAATTAAATGAAGCTGATCATGAAACGGCCCTTCATCATCTTTTTCCCATGGTTCAAAAGCGGGCCCCTTCCCAGCCTGAAACACTCCTTCGTCGACTGCACGCCAAATGACTCCGCCAAAAGCAACAACGAAGATGAATGCTCCTGCCTTCTTTAAAAAGGTTCTTCTTGAAATGTTTGCATCCACAATGTCACTCCTCCTCTATTGAAAAATAAGGCTTAAAATTCATCATAATGAGATCAATACCTTCCTCTAGCATCTCTTCTGTAACTTTTTCAACACCACTCGATTCGAGAAACGATAGCCAATAATTACTAATAATCCAACTGATTTTTAATAACGAATCAAAATGATCTTCTATCCTATCACCTTTAAGTACACCCATTTCAACGAATCGGTGAAGTAATTGACTTTGCTGTTTTATTCGGTGCTGCTGTACGTGCTTATGCATCATTTTTAATTCAGGATCATTCTTCATTAGTACAATCAACTCTCTGTAAAAAAAACGATACTGCCATTCCAACTCAAAGCTTTTTTTTAAAATAGTCCTAATATCATCAAAGGAAAATTCGTTTTTATCATTTGCCCATGACCAAATAGCATTATAATCAGCGACCATCTGGTCAAAAATTGCACGAATAATCTCTTCTTTGTTTTTGAAATGATAGTACAAGTTTCCGGGGCTAATCCCTATCTCCTTTGCAATATGGTTAGTAGACACCTCACCAGTTCCATTTACATTAAACAATTCAATAGCAGCGGTCATAATCTTCTCCTTCGTCCTTTTTGTCACGCTACCCCCTCCTCTTTTTTAGAGTAAATACTCTAAAAAAAAGTGTAGAGTATTTACTCTAAAAAGTCAATTCCAGTTTTAAAAAATGATGAATCGTTAGTTTAAAATGTGTTAGATTCATCGGATGAGAAAGAAACGATATTCTTATTCCGCGATTTCCTCCCATTTTCCACAATTTAATTATGACAACATTGTGAATGACAAAAAGGCTTTTTGTTTAAATTGAAACCGCTTTATTTCAACCGTATCATTTAATTATAAGCCGAAATACTATTAAAACTCATTTTATAAATGAAAGGAGAATGAAAATGGCGAATGAAAATAAAGCTGATTTTCGTGTAAAGATACAACGATTTGGCAGTTATTTAAGTGGCATGATTATGCCGAATATCGGTGCATTCATTGCTTGGGGGATTATTACTGCACTTTTTATTCCTGATGGTTGGACCCCGAATGAAGATTTAGCACAACTTGTTGATCCGATGATCATTTACTTACTGCCATTATTAATTGGTTATACCGGAGGAAAGATGATCTATGACGGTCGTGGTGGCGTAGTTGGTGCTACGGCAACGATGGGGGTCATTGTCGGAACAGATATTCCGATGTTCCTAGGAGCTATGATTATGGGGCCACTTTCTGGCTGGCTTATTAAAAAGGTAGACGAATACATCCAGCCGAAAGTAAAAGAAGGCTTTGAAATGTTAATTAATAATTTCACTGCTGGTATTTTAGGAATGTTATTAACATTGTTTGCTTACTACTCAATCGGCCCAGTCGTATTCGGTTTAAATCAGGTACTGGCAGCAGGAGTCGAAGTGATCGTTAATGCGGGATTACTCCCACTGGCAAATATATTTATTGAACCAGCGAAAGTATTATTTTTAAATAATGCGATTAACCATGGGATTTTAAGTCCGCTTGGTGCAGGTGAAGCAGCAGAAGCGGGCAAGTCGATCTTGTTTTTACTTGAAACGAACCCAGGTCCTGGTTTAGGAATTTTGTTAGCGTTTATGATTTTCGGTAAAGGTTCAGCGAGACTGACAGCACCAGGTGCAGGAATTATCCACTTCTTTGGTGGAATTCACGAAATTTACTTCCCTTACATTTTAATGAAACCTGCATTAATTTTAGCAGCGATTGCAGGTGGAGTAAGCGGTGTGTTTACGTTCGCTCTATTTAATGTCGGTTTAGTAGCACCACCTTCTCCAGGAAGTATTTTTGCCTTAATGGCGATGTCAGCAAGAGGAGATCATCTCGGTGTTTTACTAGGGGTTATCGTAGCGACAGTTGTATCGTTCCTCGTAGCTGCATTGATCTTAAGAACTGGCAAGCAAAACGAGGAAGAAGATATTGCGGCATCTGCAGCAAAAATGGAAGAAATGAAAGGAAAGAAAAGCTCAGTAACGGGTACGTTCACTAGCGAAAAAGAGGTGAACCCTGTGGAAGAGCAAGGAATTGAATCAAGTAAAGTGAACAAAATTATCTTTGCATGTGATGCAGGGATGGGATCAAGTGCAATGGGAGCTTCTATTTTAAGGAATAAAATTAAAAAAGAAGGGTTAGACATTGATGTTACGAACACTTCGATTAACAATATTCCGAGTGATGCCGATATCGTTATCACGCATAAAGATTTAACATCTCGTGCGAAAGAGAAGCTGCCGACTGCTCACCATATTTCGGTTGAAAACTTTTTAAACAGTCCGAAGTATGAAGAGCTCATGAAAGATTTAAAATAAGGATGGACAGAACTGATTCTATCATGAGTCAGTTCTGTTTTTCGCGAGTGGCAGCACATGTGCTAAAGGGTGAAAGTCCCGAATGCATCGACTAGCCGGCAAGCATTAGCTGACAGGTAGTGCGTTGACTGTGAAGTAGCGTGCGGAGGATCTGAAGGCAAACCTCTGAACAGAGCTGATATCCCATGTTGGCACGAGAGTTGGATGACTGTGCAAGACAACAGAAAGTCCGAATAGTTAGAAACTCAAAGTGTTATGAGGGCTGGGTTAGAGGGAAAGTACATGATGTGACCCATTGAGATCTCCCTGCTTCCTAAAGTAGGTACTGATGTCACAAGGCTAAGCCAAGGACACAGGATGAGCTTTAAAGGGAGAAGTCAGAGATCGCCATAGTAGTGAAGAAGCACATGCCAATGACCTACTGGCGACAGTAGCGAGGACAGCACATGAGTGAAACTGTACATAGATACAGTTGCGAACCTATACTCAAAAGGTAGGGATTCGTGCGAAGGGCGTGACCCATAGAAGAACAATGTGAGTAGGCTTACTTATGACTGCGGAAGTAGACAGAAGCTGGACAAGAGCCAAGGGGGCTGATGCCAGGGTGGAACAGAAGGGTACACCGTCTACCGCCAAAATAGATGCACAAAGTTATTGCCGTGAGCTATCAACCTTGTAGAATCACATTTATATGGGGAAGCAGAAACAAAGGAAGAAGCGAAAGCAATGGCGTAAGGGGAATAACAGATGAAAAGACGTGTATGGTACAGTTTGTATGACAAAGTGTACAAGAAAGCGAATCTAGTAAGTGCCTTCTATCAAGTGAAGAAGAATAAAGGTGCACCAGGGGTTGATAAGGTAACAATTGAAGGCTATGAAGCAAAGCTGGAGGACAATCTAGAAGTGCTCCAACAGAAGCTAAAAGATAAACAATATCGACCCAAACCTGTTCGACGAAAGATGATCGACAAAGATAATGGCAAGAAACAACGTCCACTAGGGATACCAACGGTGGAAGATCGCATCGTACAAGCTTCTCTTCGAAATGTATTGGAACCGATCTTCGAAGAAGAATTCCTTCCGTGTAGCTATGGTTTTCGGCCCGGAATAAGTGCTCATATGGCTTTAGACAAAGTCACTGAACACTTGAATGCAGGATACCATTATGTCATCGATGCCGACTTACAATCCTACTTTGACACGATCCCACATGATAAACTGGAACATCAAATAAGGAAACGAGTGACAGATGGGTCTATAATCAAACTCATTCACCGTTTTCTCAGAGCAGGTGTCATGGTAGGAGATCGATACGAAGATACCCCTGAGGGAGCTCCGCAGGGTGGCGTGCTAAGTCCATTACTTTCGAACATCTACTTACATCAGCTTGATCAACTGATGACTGAGCGAGGTCACCGAATCGTCCGTTTTGCGGATGATTTTATCATTCTTTGTAAAAGTTCAAAAGGCGCAGAAAGAGTTATGCGAAGTGTCTCAAGATTTCTTGAGGAAGAGCTAAGTCTAACTGTGAATCAAGAAAAGACTAAAGTTGTCAACGCCAACAAAGAGCCATTTACATTCTTAGGCTATGAATTCATCGGAGATATTCGAAGAATAGACCCTAAGAAAGAGGCGACATTCAAGGAACGAGTGAAAGAAATGACTCGTCGAAACCAAACAGTTGATATTCAACTACTTATCCAAGACAAATTAAATCCATACATTCGAGGTTGGGCAAATTATTTTCGTTATGGAAATGTGAAGAACAAATTCAAAGTATGGGATAGCTGGATAAGAAGACGGTTACGAATGGTACAACTAAGAAGCTGGAGACATATAAAGAACCTCCACCGCCTTCTGAGAAGAAAGGGATGGAGGGAAGAAAACCTTAGAGGAATCCGTATGTTTGCTTGGCGAAGTTCCAAAAGTCCAATGGTTCATGCGGCACTAGACAATAAGTTCTTTTCAGAACTTGGACTCGTTAGTTTATCATCTGTTTATGATGAACGTTATCTCTAAAAGGGATATATGGGAAGAGCCACATGCGAAGATCCGCACGTGTGTGCTCTGTGAGAGGCGTGGTCAGTAATGGCGACGCCTACTCGGTTTAATAAAATTAAAATTTTTTACAAGGATGTTTCTCGCGCTTCGATACGGATGTGATGACCTCAGTGTTCTCGCTGGACGCAGAGGTTTTAGCCGACGATCTTACCTAGCAGTTTTCTCGACGGACAGAACGTGTCACTTTGCCGTGTGCAACCTAGCATAGCAAGTACTAGTAAAGGGAGGGAAAGCGCGTGTTGCCATATACGGGCGCTTTAGTTATTAAATGTTGGCAACAATGCTTATGCCGAAACTATATCTACCTTTTGTTGAGATAAGGGTTCACAGACATTATCATAATAAGTGAAAGGGATAACAATTCATGTTTGTCATGGTGGATGGCTTATTTTTTCATGAAGCGTACCCGAAATAGTGGAGTGGATAAAATGTATATTTCTGCACGGGAAAGAAAAATACTTGATTTTTTGTTAGATAAAAGTGACGAAACGACAGTAAAGCAGTTGGCAGAAGAATTGGACGTCAGTGCACGTACTGTTCATCGTGATTTAAAAGGTGTAGAAGAAATATTAAAAGAGTACAGACTTCGTTTAATGAAAAAGTCTGGTTCTGGCATTCAAGTAGCGGGTGACGAGGAAGGGAAAGAAAAGTTAAAGCTATTTTTGTTTACTCTCTCTCACAACGAATATACACCAGAAGAACGGCAAAATATGATTTTATCTGAATTGCTTGATGAAAAAGAACCGGTCAAATTGATCTCATTAGCGAATGATTTAAATGTTACAATCGCTACCATTAGTAATGATTTAAACAAAGTTGAAGAGCGAATTGCCCCTTTTGATTTAACATTAATTAGAAAAAGAGGATATGGTGTTGAGATTACCGGGACAGAATCGGCCAAAAGAAAAGCAATGAGCCGGCTCATCATCGAGAATATTGATGAATTCGAATTTATCTCCATATTAAAAGAAAACATTCAAAAAAAATCGACTCAGTATATGGATACGATTACCGACCGTTTATTAGGCTTAGTCGACAAAAAGAAGCTTTTAACGATTGAAAAGCAAATCGAGAAAATCAAGCCTGAACTGCCTTATTCCATTGCTGATAGTGCATATATCGGCCTCGTCGTACACCTTGCTCTTGCAATTGAACGAATTCAGCAAGGTGAAGAGATAAATTTTGATTTAGACGATTTAAATCAATTGAAGGAGACGAGAGAATATAAAGTGGCAGAAAAGATTGTCTCTGGATTAGAAGACGCTTTTCGTATTGAGATTTCTCATGGCGAAGTCGGTTATATTACGATGCACCTAATGGGAGCAAAGCTTCGGAACGAGAATGACGATATGTTTGAAGAGCCAAGCCTTCACATCGGTCTATTTGCTCAAAAGCTCATCCGTTATGTCAGTGATGAAGTTGGTCAAGATTTAACGAGAAACGTATCTTTATACCAAGGTTTAGTCGCACATTTAAGGCCGGCAATGTACCGAATTAAACAAAATATGGGGATCTCGAACCCGTTGTTATCTAAAATTGAAACCGATTATCGCGAACTTTTTGACACGATTCAAAACGTGGTAAAGGAGATGACTCCAGACCTCTATGTACCTAAAGAAGAGATTGGCTATTTAGTGATGCATTTTGCTTCGGCTCTGCTGAAGACTGATATCGTCAAAACGTACCACATTTTAGTCGTCTGCTCTAGTGGAATCGGTACGTCAAAAATGCTTTCTACTAAATTGGAACAAGAAATTGCCGGGATTAAGACCGTTAATGCCTCACTTTTTGATCTCGAGACAGTTCGTTTAAAAGATTTTGATGCAATCATTTCGACGATTCCTCTAAAAATTGAAAATGACTATTTAGTTGTGAATCCGTTATTATTGCCTGATGATGTCGAGAAAGTGAAGAGATTTTTATTTGAGAAAAAAGAGTTTGCATTAGAGGAGTCTTCTCGTGCAGGGAAAACGAACGAACATATGTATCGAGCTAATTTTCTAGAGGAAATGACGAAGGTAAAAAACTATGCAAATGCGATTTATCACATTTTAAATGAATTGCATATTTCAACTACTCGAGAAGAAGCTACAAAAGAAGTAATTTTAAAAGATTTATGTGAAACATTGCAAAAGAAAAACGTGATCACAAGTGTTGGTGCTGTTTTACATGACCTTCATAAACGCGAGGAAACTGGCGGTCTCGGGATACCAGAAACGGCCATAGCGTTATACCATACGAGAAGTGATCATATTCGTTTGCCTAGTGTGTCTGTTAACAAACTGAGTCATCCTATTCCTGTAAAAGCGATGGATGATTCAGTTATTCATATAAAGACAATGATTCTCATGCTAGCCCCAAAAGATGAGGCCAATGAGGAGACATTAGAAGTTTTAAGCGGGATTAGTTCATTTATTATCCGTGATGAACAGACGATCACGCAGTTTGAATCCAGTGAAGAAGAAGAGATAAAACGCTTATTAGAAAATGAACTACAAATGAAATACGAAGAAAAGGTGTTAAAAAAGGAGAGCAAATCATGAAAAAAGATATTTTACCAGCAGAAAACATTATCCTGAATGCAAGTTTTTCAAATAAAGAAGAAGCAATCAGAGGAACAGGACAAGTTTTAGTAGAAAAAGGCTATGTAAGCCCTGAATATATCGACAAGATGATTGAACGTGAAAATATCACCTCAACATTTATGGGGAATTTTGTTGCGATCCCTCATGGAACAGAGGATGCGAAAGAGGCGGTCATCTCATCTGGGATTACCGTGATCCAAGTTCCTGACGGCGTTGATTTTGGGGATGGGAACATTGCGAAAGTGTTAATCGGCATCGCAGGTAAAGGGGATGAGCACCTTGATATCCTTTCACAAATTGCGATCGTTTGCTCAGAAGAGGAAAATGTTCAAAAAATTATTGAAGCCAATGAACCTGAAGATATCATCAGTCTATTTGATGAGGTGAATTAAATGTTAGCCGTTCATTTTGGAGCAGGAAATATTGGTCGAGGATTCATTGGAAGTCTTTTATCCAATGCAGGCTATGACGTTTGCTTTGTTGATGTCAATGACGAAATCGTTCAATTAATCAATGAAAAACAGCAATATCGTGTTGTACTTGCTGGTGTGGAGACGAAAGAAGATGTCGTACAACATGTAAGAGCGATCAACAGTATCGAAAACCCGGAGAAAGTGGTCGAGGCGATTGCTTCTGCTGATATTGTGACAACAGCTGTCGGACCGCACGTGTTAAAGATCATTGCTGAGCTTGTCGCAAAAGGGTTGAAAAAACGTGCAGAAGTGACGTCAAAGCCATTAAATATTATTGCTTGTGAGAATATGGTTGGCGGAAGTTCGTTTTTAAAAGAAAAAATCTATGAAGCGCTCACGGTTCATGAAAAAGAACAGTTTGATCACTATTATGCTTTTCCTAATGCCGCTGTCGATCGAATTGTGCCAGATCAAACGAATGAAGATCCGCTAATGGTTTTAGTTGAACCGTTTTTTGAGTGGGTCGTCGACAGATCTCAAATGATTGGTGATGTACCGTCCATTGAAGGCGTTACTTTTGTGGACGATTTAACCCCGTACATTGAAAGGAAGCTGTTCACGGTAAACACCGGTCATGCCGTTGCAGCCTATTTAGGCTATCAAGCAGGGTTAAAAACAATTAAAGATGCGATGGAACATGAAAGAGTATTACCACTCGTGAAGGGAGCCTTAACGGAATCGGGGGATGTATTGATCAAAAAGTATAACTTTGCTGCGGAAGAGCATCAGCTTTACGTTGAAAAAATTATCGGCCGTTTTATGAATCCGCACATGAATGATGAAATACCGCGGGTTGCGAGAGGTCCGATTCGTAAGCTAGGAAGAAATGATCGGTTAATTAACCCAGCTCTTCAATATGCTGAACAGCTTGAAGGCGAGCCAGAACATTTAATTAAAACGATTGCTGCCGCTCTAAAATACGACTACCGAAACGATGAAGAAGCAGTGCAATTACAAGAAAAAATAAAAGAGTTTGGCTATGAAAAGGTGCTTTACGAAGTTTGTGGTTTGGCGGAAGGGCATCCATTCGTGCAGGCGATTTTAGAAGAAGTGAATAAATAATTAGCTTAATATCGCATTGTTTTTTGTTTAGTTAGGAGATTTGCCGGTGTCGGGGTTATCTGACCTCGCGGTTCCTCGGGTTCTGAAGCCTACAAAAATGAACCAGGTTCACGTGAACTTGGTTCATTTTTGTATACATGAGTATAAACACCTGCCATTTGAATATATATACAACCTTTACACCTGGTTGGTACGCTAGTTTAATGAGAGTAGAATATTCTCGACAAACAACATTCTAGGGGTGGATGAGATGAAACAGAACAAATATGATGATCCTGCATTTTTCAAAAACTACAGTCAAATGAGTCGTTCTGTAGAGGGCTTGGAATCTGCAGGAGAATGGCCTGCTTTACGTTCCATGCTTCCTGATTTAAAGGGGAAACGTGTATTAGATCTTGGTTGTGGATATGGCTGGCATTGTCGCTACGTACGTAAACAAGGAGCACAGTCAGTCGTTGGCATCGACCTATCAGAAAAGATGCTGCGCCGTGCAAAGGATATGACGAATGACTCTGCAGTAACCTATGAGAGGATGGGAATAGAAGACATTGATTTCGAAGCAGAAGAGTTTGATGTCGTCATTAGTTCCCTTGCCCTCCACTACACTGAGCGTTTCGATCTTGTCTGTCAAAACATTCATCACTGTCTTACTACAGGAGGCAGCTTCATCTTATCGGTAGAGCATCCGGTCTTTACTGCAATAGCAGCACAAGATTGGTTTTACGGACCAAACGGTGAGCGCTTGCATTGGCCAGTCGATGGCTATCAAAATGAAGGGCAACGAGAAGCGAGATTTCTAGACAATGATGTTGTGAAATACCATCGCACAGTTGCCACACATATGAATGCATTGATAGAATCAGGCTTTTCGATTGTAAAGGTTGCAGAACCTCAGCCCTCTCAACATCTGCTTAAACAAAACGAGGATTGGCGTGATGAGACTCGCCGTCCAATGTTTCTGATAATAAGTGCTGTCAAAAATTAGATCTAATAAACATATCCTAGTTTAAGCTATGCTTCGATATCCTTGGAACTTCTTATTTGTCCGCTACTTTTCCGTTTTAATCTACAATAAGATGATGAATTCTTCCAAACTCTTCTAACTCCACAGTTTGTGGAGTTTTTTCTTACGATTGCAATGAATGATAACGATGTATTGAGTGAAAAGACCTATATTCCGCATGAAAATAAAGGGTTAAAATGCCTAAAAATGTCTAATTTTGTGGAATTGAACAATTGGATGTGTATAATTTAATAGTATAAAAGGATTGGGGATAAAATAGGTCTCTTGTTTCACAATGATCGCAAAAATGTAAGTTACGACGGTAGTAGGTTACCGAAAAACCTGATTAGGTGGCTATCTGTTTTTTGGTACCAATTGATAGTATGTTAATAACCTAAGGTGAACTTTTGGTGGGTCAAAAGGGGTGTGAAGAAAGGTACATATACGATTGAAAAGAAGAGTGATAGGAGATGAAAAAGATGACGAAAGAGACAAAAAACAAATCAAGAGGTTGGCTAAAAGGAGTTCTTTCTAATCCGAACGAAAATGACCAACATCGTGAACATGCTGGTGAACAAGTTGGTAGGGAAGAAGATGAACCGAACAATATTAATCACCCTGAATCAGCAGAGTATCCAAACAATAACAATTTGTTTTCAAAAGAAAACCAAGACAAAATATCGTTAGATTTAATTGTAGCTTTAGAAAATATGTTAAATGACCGGCAATTAATTTTACATAATAAAAAAGGTCTTGAAGACAAATTAGAATCAGCAAATGAATCAATCCACCGTCTAAAGCACGATTTGACTAAGAAGGATCAGCTTATACAAGATAAAAGTGAAGAAATTCATCAATTGGAAACGAACTTGACGAATAAGCAAATGAGCTATGACCAGCTACTTGAAGACTATAAAGATTACCAGTACTCTTCTAAAAATGATTATGAAAAGCTATCAAATCAACTAGAAAAAGAGATTAATAAATATAATCGATTAAATGAAGAATCGAAGAACAATCAGTATGAAAGTATGCTGAAAATAAAAGATCTTGAAGAAAAAGTGAGAGAGTTAGAAGTAGAAAACGAGAAACATGAGGAACAATTCCAACAGCTTCAAGATGAGAAAAATGAATTAATAGGAACGATTAACGATTTTACAGAACGAATGTCTTTGTCCTTCCCGAAAAAGCCGTCGACATCTCACTCGGAATAACTGATACCTGAACCTAAAAGAAAGGGGGCAGCCATGTCAGTCTACCACGAAAAGCTACTTGAACTCTTATCCATAGAAAAAACGTCAGATCAAGCATTTTTGCGAATGAAACTATCATTTAAAAAAGAAGTAGAACTTCTTTGGGAAATTGATATTGATACAGCTCGTAAGTTGCAAGTATTAACTGACGCAGGGAATCATTATAAATTTAGGTTATCCTTTTATCATTCGTGGAACACGACCAAAAAGCAAAGCTTGAGCTATGTAACTAAAACGTACCGGAATGAAAGCGAAAGAGTTTATTTTTCATGTTCTGAAAAATATGTTAAAGGCTTACAAGCGATTAAGAGTGTTAGCGATATTGATGAAGTTTATGCGCTTCCTGATGTAACCGTTCACGATCCTGTTCAATCTGAAGAGCCTGTTCAAAAAGAACCGGAATCTAGTAACAACAGGCTCACATTGATTGCTGTTGCGGTACTAAGTGCTGCCTTCATATTTTTATTAGGGTATTCAGGTTACGATCACATTAGTCAGCCGGTATATGGCGAAGAAGCGAATGTGATTTATGAATCTCCAGAAAAAGAAATCCTTTTAAAAAGCAAAAGAGAAGTGCTTCTTTCCTCAAGTGGAAATTATGAAACGAACGCCATTACCGAAAGGAATATGCCTGCTATAGAAGTAACTGGCTTACAAACGTTTACGATTCCACAAGGCAGTGTTGCACTGACTTTCGATGACGGACCAACACTAAATACGATTAAAATTACTGACATTTTAAATGAATATCAAGTTGGTGGGACTTTTTTCTTTACTGGAATGAATATCCAAAAACACCCTGGTTATGTGCAGTATGTTCATGAAAACGGTTACTCGATTGGAAATCATTCAATGACTCATGTTAATATGAACCGATTAAATCGTGACGAGCAAGAAAAGGAACTTGTCGTAACAAGTGAATTAATTGAAGAGCTTATTCATGAGCCTGTCGAGTTATTTCGGCCTCCATATGGCGCTTATAATGAAAAAACGATCGATTTAATGGAAGAGCACGATCATAAAATGGTCCTTTGGGATATTGATCCAGAAGATTGGCGGTCGAGAAGTGCAGAAGCTATTATAAATCAAATACATAAAAACGATGTGTCAGGTTCAATTATCCTTCTCCACGAATCACAAGCAGTCGTTGATGCTCTGCCAGATATCATTGAATATTTACAAGAGCAAGACTTAGATATCGTAAATATTAAATAGGCTACAACAAAAGTCGTATGAAACTTCAATCCATAATCGGGAGACAGTATATTTATCTTCCTTTACGATGAAGTAAAGGAGGTAAGTACAATGATTAAAGGTTTATATGAAGCTCATCTACCTGTAAGTGATTTAGAACGCTCCATACAGTTTTACGAAAATCTTGGATTGGAGTTTGATCACCGTGTTGGCGATAATCTCGCATTTTTATGGATCGAAAAAGATAAGAGCTGGCTTGGCCTTTGGCAATCGGAACAAGTGCATTTAGAATACCATCCTTCGATCAGACATATTGCTTTTCATGTGTCTTTAACAGATTTAAAAAATTCGGTCAATTGGTTAGAAAATAAAAGGTACAAGCCAAGGGAAGCGTTTGGCTTTGAACCAGTAGAACCATTTGTTCTCGTTTCTAACGGTGTTTCCCATGCGAAGATCCATTTCAATGATCCAGACGGAAATAGTCTAGAATTAATTTGTAAAGTGAGAAATCCAAACAACTTGACTGAGCGCATGTACTTAAGCGAGTGGGAGAAGAGAAGTAAGGAATAAACGAGTCGGCTGCATACATAGATATGCAGTCGTTTTTTTGATTTACATCTGTCAATGCAGTTGAAGTGTGAGTGCAGACATCTAATTAGTAGAACGTAACGTTTATTAAGAATGCGCCTTATAAGCAGCAAGTTCAACTGCATAAAAAACATGAAATGGAAGACATTATAACAAAGTCTAATTAGCCTATGAAGGGATTTATGGAATGGATAACTTTGTAGAAGATATCAAAAATAAGTTTCAAAATAATGACGATTTTTTTTACCAGATCGATTACATATTAGATGTCCCAGTCATGTTTTTTGGCTTTAAGACGTTAATTGACCTTGATAAGACAAAGGTGACGATTCAAAAATGTGTTGATCGTGCTGTGGCTAGCGAGATCCCATTTGAAAAGCTGCTGGCGTTATTAGGAAAGGTAAAGGAGGGGAGTATAGAGGAAGCCACCGCGTCTATTGTTGAAGGAAAGATGATTATCCATGTTGGCGATGACAAGTTTGTCATTGTTGAGCCCATTTTCAAATCTTTAAATCGTGCAGTCGAACAGCCATCAAGTGAAAATGTATTACAAGGTTCATTAAGTTCTTTTATTGAAGATTTAGATACAAATATCGGCATTCTTAGAAGAGGGTTTAGTTCTGAGCGGTTATGTGTGCAATCCTATAACGTCGGTCATGAGAAAAAAAAGAAGCTTTCGCTTTTATATGATGAAGACCGTGTTGATATGAGTTTAGTAAAGAAAATTAGCCAACAAGTCGAAAGTAACAATCAAATGGACGTTACGAATATACAGCAGCTATCAAAAATGTTGAATTTTACCCCATGGGATTCGGTATCAAAATTTCAGACGACAGAACTGACTTTGGAGGCTGTAAGTTTTTTATTAAAGGGCAGAGTTGTGTTGTTAATAGATCGAATTCCTTATGCACTCATCCTTCCAAGTCTGTTATGGGACATGTTTACCGTTGATAATGACCGAAATTTTACGATCCCTTTAATGCTGCTTATTCGCTCAGTTCGAGTCATTGGCGTGTTAGCTACATTAATTATACCTGGTTTATATGTCGCGTTAGTCGCTGTCAATCCAGAAGTTTTACGAATGGAAATGGCATTGTCGATCGCTCAAAGCCGTCAAGGCGTTCCGTATCCTGCACTCGTTGAAATCATTATTATGCTTGTCATTCTCGAGTTAATTCTTGAAGCGAGTGTCAGGTTACCTAAAAGTGTCGGTCCGACGATATCAATGGTAGGGGGGATTATTCTTGGACAAGCGATCGTTGATGCACAATTAGTCAGCAATTTATTAATTATTATTCTTGCAGCCACAACGATTGCTAACTTCGCGATTGTTGGGGTACAAAATGCACTTGCAATTCGTTTATTTAAATATGTCATTGTTGTTTTAGCTTCAATTTATGGTGTTTTAGGAATATTGGTCGGAATGTTATTTGTATGTGCCTATCTTGCAAGTTTAACGTCATTTGGTGTCTCTTATCTTCACTTAAACTCAAGCAAAGGATGATAAAAGAGTGGATAAAAGCTTACATGTTGTATTCATGTATCTTCTTATACATATTGGGCTCATTCTGTTTATGTACCCAGCTGATATTATAGATAGTGTGAGCCGGACGCATTGGCTGCCGATTCTAATCGGGGTCGTTGTTCACATTACTTTTATATGGATTTTTATGAAAGGGCTAAGCTTTTTTGAAAATAAAAGCATTGTTGATATATATTTTGAAGCTGGAAAAGGGATATCATTCATTTTCCTTGTACCGGTTATGATTTACTTCCTTTTAGTTACCATCACTACAGTGAGTGCTCATTCAGAAATTATTAATATCGCTTTTTTATCAGAAACACCTGATTGGGCAATTATCGTGTTGTTCCTCGTAATTGCAGCCTATATTGCGACAAAAGGGGTTGAAGCCATTTTACGAACGGGTCTCTTAATTGCTCTTTTGTTTTTTCCGCTTACTATATTTATTTATTTTATGTCTTTTCAAAATGTTGATTGGCGTTATTTCTTTCCCCTATTTGATATCGATTATTCATTTTTGACTGAACGTTCTTACTACAAAAGCTATTTTGCTTTTACAGGCGGTTTTTTATTTCTTGGCTTTGTGCAGCCTTATTTTTATTACAACCGTAAAAAAGTGCTGCTAGCGGCTTTATTGCTTATTCCTTTCTTTCTCTTTGCTGTTTATACTCCAATTCTTACGTTTGGCCAGGCGACATCTGCTACGTTGCATTTTCCTTTCATTTTAGTGCTCGATTCGATTTATATACATTGGCTTATTTTTGACAGGGTGACGATGTTTTTCCTGTTAAGTTTAATCATTTTTATTATGCTTTTAGTTTCGTTAGTGTTATGGAAAATGTCGAGAATTATGACAGGATTTTTCCCGAAGCTTAAGCCTAACTATATCATTTACTTTCTGACAGTGCTTACGTTTGTCGTTTGCCTGATCATCCCCAATTGGAATGACATTGACAAGCTGTTTTGGTGGAATACCTTTTTTAGGTTCTATTCTTTATTAGTCGTTCCAATATCGATTTATATTTTAGGGTGGCGGTCGCAAAGAAAGGGGAACGTTGAAAATGGTTAGGTGGGCAGGAAAAGTAACGTTAGCTCTGTTCATGATTGCGCTTCTAGGTGGATGCTGGGATACGAAAGATATTGATCACCGCCAAATGCCGGTTGCCATGGGGATTGCAAAGGAAGGTGATGATTATCTAATCACTCTTCAATTACAGGAGCTTATTGATAATAGAGTTCACAATAAAATCATTAAAGGGTCAGGGTATACGATCACAAATGCTATCGATAAGTTAAGTATGAATATGGAGAGTAGGATTGATTTGCTCCATGTGAAAGTTGTCGTGATCGAAAAGCCATTAGCAGAAGAGGGGATTAATGATATTATTTCAGGTTTTATGAGAGCACGAGATGTTTCTCCAAATGCATTAGTCGTCGTATGCGAAGAGAATTTAAATCAATTTTTCCCCAAAATAATTAAGAATATGGATGGGGAGAGTATTAATTTTCTTGAATTTTTTGAAAAGCATGCTGGGTGGACACCGCATATTGCCTTAACGAGAGTTTGGCAAGTGTATAGAACGATTTATTCGTATACGCAAGATGTCAGTTTACCAATAATCGTTTCTGGGGATACGACAATTATTGAACATCTAGGCTCAGCAATTATAAAAAATGGAAAAATGGTCGGGCAAATTACTTCAGATGAAACACTGCTTTTTAATGCGTTTAATGGGGAAACGACACAAGCAAAAATAGAAGTGTTGGAGGAAGCGAGTGTATTAATCGTGGACGAAAGGTTGCGCCATAAAAGTGAATTAGTGAATCGTGTTCCTCATTTACGTAGTGTGTTAGAGTTGAAAGTAGTGATTTTAGAGACGAGGGGGGAAGCGTCAGTTGAACAAATAAAAAGTGACATAAATCAACTGTTAACCGATCGATTTAATCAGATGCTTTCAAAGGCAAAACAAAGTGAGGCAGATATTTTGGCACTTGGCCAACTTTTTAGAAATAATATTCATAGAGAAGACTTAAAAAACTGGCGATCCGAGTATTACCCAAAATTAAAAGTAGAATTTGAAGTGGAAACAGAAATTCAAAACACGGGTTTCTTAAAGTCGATCTCGGAGTAATCGCAGAAATAGTGTCTTTGGTGTTCACGCCGGAGCAGGGATATTAGCTGAATGCTTTAGCAGATAAACAAAGGAGCGATGCGAGTAGTGGAAGATAGCAGCGTTCTTCGCCTTACGTTATTTTGACGATAATGAGAGAAGTATGGCTGCATACATTAGTATGCAGTCGTTTTTCGGGTGGAATGAGTGTATGTTAGTAGTTTTGTGTGGAAGTGGTCGGTTTTGGATGTTTGACCTTAGGTTTTTCTTGAAAGATAAGAAACAACCATGGCTACGCTTCTCGTAGTTTATATAATTTTACACTCTCGATTGCTGTCTAGACTAGCAGGAGGCACGAGCGTTTCCTACACGAGCTTCCATACGGATGTGGTGACTTCGGCGTTCTCGCAGTACTCGGGGGGGGGGTTTAGACGAAGATGTTATCTTTCGAGTTGTCTCGACTTTTGAACCCTATCTGATGAAAGCAGGGTACAGCTGAACTTGCTTCATTCTTGTATGCTTCAATATGTGAATACAATTAAGTATAAGTTTATATAGGGAAGTAGGAGTGTATTAATACACAAATTGACTAAACCCACTAAACTGACATAAACATCATCTCCTTCGCTCACTTCTGCTAAAATAAAAGAAGAGAGTTTTGATGGAAAACAATTATGGAGGTGAGACGATGTCAGACAAAGAAGAGCACTATCATGAAATGAACATCTTAAAAACGATTGCTGAAACATTGAACGAAAATGTAAACATGAAAGAAATGCTGGAAACGACGCTTGAAAAGCTGTTAGATTTAACGAATCTAAAGACTGGATGGATTTTTCTTGTGGACGATGAACCAGATTATGAACACGTAGCAGACCATAATCTTCCTCCAGCTTTAGCGAAGGATAATAGAGAGCCGATGAGATGCGATGTCTGTTTTTGCCTTGGACTTTATTGGAATGGTGATTTGGATAAAGCGGTAAATATTATTGAATGCGAGCGGTTGTACAATGCAGAAAAGTATTCTTGGGGTGATACGGATAATTTGACACACCATGCGACGATCCCCTTAACCGTTCGAGGAGAACGCCTTGGCCTTTTAAATGTCGGGTCACCAGGAAAAGAAAGCTTTAGTCAGGAAGAGCTGACTTTTTTAGAGTCAGTTGCTTTTCAAATAGGAACTGCTATTGAACGAACGAGACTTTATGAACAAAGAGAAAAACAGGCTGTTGATAAAATAGCCGAATATATTGTTAATTATTATGCAAATGCGAATAATGTAACCCGTCATATATGGAAAATTAATGATATGAATAAGCTGCTTGAAACGGTTGTCAAAGAAGTCTCCCAACATTTTCAGTGGCCGACAGCAGCAATCGTTTTAAGAGAAGGAAAGAAGAAAGTACTTAAGTCGATTTATACCAATGGCAAAGGTAAGTTGAAAAACGATCAGCTCGCTGATCATGAACATATTATTAATCGAGCTTTCAATGAGCGGTCATATTGCATAAGTAACAAACGGGATGAAAGGTTACCTGAAGTGACGGCTCATCAGTATACTGTAGCAATCCCTTTAAAAATTCATGAAATTCATATGAACAATGATCCGGTTGGCGTTCTTTATTTGGGGCGCGAAACAGAAACGTTTAAAGGCTTGGAAATGGAAATTCTTGAAGTGTTGACCGATCACATTTCCTTAGCGATGGAAAAGATTCGTCTTTACGATGAGTGGCAAGGATGGCTGCTTGCTGAGGAACGAAATCGTCTCGCCCGTGATTTACACGATTCAGTCAACCAGAAGTTGTTTTCCTTGTCTTTAATGGCAGAAGGTCTGAAAGAGTTAATGAAGGGAAGCCAACCAGAAATAACGGAAGCTGCCAATGATATCGGCCAGTTAGCTCAAGAATCCTTAAATGAAATGCGTTCGATCATTTTGCAAATGCGTTCTCAAGGTGAAGTGAAAGGTATTCTTGGCGCACTACAAGACTATGCTGAACAAATAGATATTCATTTAACGATTTATATGAAAAAAACGGTTCCGATTCCTGAAGAGATTGAAAAGGCATTTTGGAGAATTGGCCAAGAGGCACTAAATAATGTAAAAAAACATGCCGAAACAAACCGAGCATGGATCAGAATTGAAAAGGATTCTGATGAATTGAGAATGAAAATTTCTGATCAGGGTCGAGGTTTTGTACCGGAGCGGGTCGAACAAAGTACAAAGTCGATCGGAATATCGAGTATGCGAGAAAGAGCAGCTGAAATAAATGGAGTATTAAGTATTAGCAGTGAAGAAGGGAGTGGGACGATTATTACAGTCGCTGTCCCTCACCGATCTAAGGGAGAGGAGGAAAACGAGTGAAAATAAATGTCTTGCTTGTCGATGATCACCTTGTCGTTCTCAAAGGATTACGATTTTTCCTTCAGACTCATCCTGACTTGAATATCGTCGGCCAAGCACAAGATGGTAAAGAAGCACTTGAGAAAGTGGAGGAACTAAAGCCGGATGTCGTATTAATGGATTTAATTATGCCTGAAATGAATGGGATAGAAGCAACAAAGCAAATTGTCGCTACATATCCTCATATAAAGGTGATCATGTTAACGAGTTTTTCTGATAAAGATTCTGTTTTGCCTGCGATTAAAGCCGGAGCGATTGGCTACCAGTTAAAGGATGTTGAACCTAGTGTACTTATCGACACAATTAAAGCCGCAATGGCTGGAAACAAGACCCTTCATCCGCAAGTCACTAACCAATTAATCGACCAAATGACAACAGATGACGGAAAAGATGTCTCGATGCTGACTGAAAGAGAGAAGAATGTGCTTGAGCAAATTACGTTAGGCCGCAGTAATAAGGAGATCGCTGCAGAGCTTCATATTACAGAAAAAACGGTAAAAACACATATTACCCATATTTTTGCGAAAATGGAAGTTCAAGATCGGACACAAGCGGCGATGTATGCAATAAAAAATGACTGGTTTAAGTAAAGATGCTTTCTCAGACGAAGGTCGTATAAGAAGGTCTTACATTTATGTAAGGCCTTTTTTGTATGGGAAATTCAAACATGTAGAGGACGTTTTCTGCTGCTGAAATGGTTAATCTGATAGTAGAAAAACTTTAGGAGGAATGAAGAATGAATACTGTTTTATTTGTAAAAGCCAATGACCTTCCAGTAGAGAATTCAGTTAGTGTCAAAATGTATAATCGTTTTTTAAAACGATATAAAGAGTTGAATCCAAATGACAACGTCGTAGAGGTTGATTTGTATGAAGTGACGTTACCTTATTTAGGGTCGAAGTTGATCAAGACAAGTAGTAAAGCAGCAAAGGGCGTGGCAATGTCTAGGGAAGAGAGAGTGATACATCAATTTGTGACAGATAAACTAGAGCAATTCATTTCAGCTGACAAAATCGTAATCGCGTTTCCGCTATGGAACTTAACTGTTCCTGCAGTATTGCACTCCTATCTCGATTACATGCACCATCCTGGAAAAACATTTTCTTATTCTGAAGAAGGGGCAACTGGGTTACTGACAGATAAAAAGGTCGTTTTATTAAATGCTAGAGGAGGCGTTTATGCGGAAGGTGACCGCTTTGAAATGGCTGTAAATTTCGTAAGAAATCATTTGAATTTTTTCGGGATAACGAATATTACGACGTGTGTCATTGAAGGACACCATGAGTTTCCTGATAGAGGTAAAGAGATTATTTATGAAGGATTGAAGCAAGTTGAAGAGACTGCAGCTCAACTTTAATAAAAAAGGAAGATTGGAGGAGAAAGAATATGACCAACATGAATTACGATCACACTCAGACGGAGCTAGCTATTAATGCTAAAGGGCTCGTGAAAACGTTTGGTAATACCCGTGCTGTAAACGGGGTTGATCTTCAAGTAAAGAAAGGGACTGTATATGGCGTGCTTGGGCCGAACGGGGCTGGGAAAACGACAACCGTTCGAATGCTTGCGACTCTTCTAAAGCCGGACGGAGGAAAAGCAGAAGTGATGGGGCACGACCTTGTGAAAGAAGCTGATGAAGTGCGGAGCAATGTGAGCTTAACCGGTCAGTTTGCTTCTGTTGATGAGGAATTATCCGGAATGGAGAATTTGATTTTAATTGCTCGGTTAATTGGCTACAGTTGGAGAGAAGCAAAAGTAAGAGCGATGGAACTTCTTAAGGCATATGACCTTGAAGGTGCAGCTCACCGCCAAGTAAAAAAATATTCTGGAGGGATGCGCCGACGTATTGATATTGCAGCGAGTACGGTCATTTCACCGGAGGTTTTGTTCCTCGATGAACCGACGACAGGGCTAGATCCGCGGAGCAGAAATCAAGTGTGGGAAGTTGTTCGTATGCTCGCTGATTCGGGGACGACGGTGTTGCTTACAACTCAATACCTGGAGGAAGCCGATCAATTAGCTGACCGGATCGCAGTGATTGAAGATGGCAAAGTGATTGCTGAAGGAACGAGCAGTGAATTAAAAGCATTGATTGGATCGGGGGCCTTTTTGATTCGACTTGTACATTCTGATGACAGACCACGTGCAGAGCATCTGCTCACGAATAAGTTGAATACTCCTGTTCAGCGTGCAACAAACTCAGCGTCATTGTCTGTTCGTATTTCAAATACTGAGCAAGTATCCGAGATTTTGACGGAAATAGGAAAGGAAGGCATTCAACTTGCTGACTTTTCATTCGGACAGCCAAGTTTAGATGAAGTCTTTTTAACCTTAACCGGAAATCAGAATAAGACTAACGAAAAAGTAAAGGAGGTACCACTATGAGTATATCCACTTTACAATCTAAGAAAAATGCAGACTCACTTTTACAGTCAGCTATTTCTAAACGTAATCGTCCTAATCGTCCAAGTGCATTATCATCGACGACGACATTCGCATGGAGAGCAATGCTAAAAATAAAGTACGTCCCTGAACAATTGTTTGATATTACAGGATTTCCGATCATGTATTTGCTTATGTTCACCTATTTGTTCGGAGGAGCGATTGCTGGTTCAGCTGACCAATATTTGCAGTTTCTCATGCCGGGAATTCTTGTATTAACTGTCACGATGATTACGATGTATACAGGAGTAGACTTAAATAAAGACGTATCAAAAGGTATTTTTGATCGGTTTCGATCACTGCCCATTTGGAAGCCATCCGTTTTAACAGGAGGACTTTTAATCGATACACTCCGCTATAGTATAGCCTCGGGTGTCATGATCGGACTTGGTCTCCTGCTCGGGTTCAGGCCAGAAGGTGGAGCATCTGGAGTCATTTTAGCGATTGGCGTACTTCTCGTCTTTGCATTCAGCCTGTCCTGGATCTGGACGACACTCGGGTTAATCATGAGAACTGAAAAAGCATTGATGAATTTCAGTATGATGATTTTGTTCCCTGTTACATTTATAAGCAATGTATTCGTTGATCCAGAGACAATGCCATCCTGGCTTCAAGGAATTGTTGAATTAAATCCTGTATCAATTGTAGTGACGGCTGTCCGAGGACTGATGGAGGGAACCGCAGCCATTGATGAAATCGTCTGGGCATTCATAGCGTCAGGAATTATAATCGTCATTTTCGCTCCACTGACGATGTATTTTTACCGAAACAAAAGGTAATAAAGGTAGTCGATAGATGGTTGTTTGGGATGGAAAATTAAGAAGCTGGCTCGTTCATCAAGCTGCATTAGGATTCTTGACAAAGCTTGCTTCTTTCAAAGAAAGACAGAGGACATCGTATCCTCTGTCTTTTTCATAGAATAAGAATTTATATGAATAAGCTGCGATTTACCTCGTTTATTTTCAGGGTTTTTAGGATGGTTTTTGTTGTACACCTTGTTTATTCCTGAAAAATTTAAGTTTATTCCTGAATATTTTCGTTTTATCCGCGAAAATCGGCTTTTATCCTGTAAAAATCCGTGTTTATCCGCTAACTAGAATCATTCTAAATAAGTCCAGTTTAACCTCATCGAAACTCTCCTAAATAGAAATCATTCTAAACCCTTAAAACATGCTTAGATAAAACCGAGTGTCCTCGATAGATATTCGGTAATCGGATTATTGAGTGGAAATCATACAGAAAATAAAAACCAACTACAACGAGGTAGCCGGTTCTTTCATTTATTTTTTCAGTAATCTTTCGTAAGGGTTCTTCCAATTTATAAAAGAAATATTACGTGTTGAATTGAAATAAAGTTTGATCATTTAAATAAAGTTATACCGTTTTGAAAAAAAATTATAAAAATACTAGATAAACACCATCGAGTCAATCTGAAATAATTATTCATTATTTTCAATATACCGTTCAACTCCGATTGGAACTAAAAAGTATTCATCTTCATCTTCAAATATGTTAATGCCTTCAATAGATGAAGTCATCGTTTCAAAAAGGCTAATAACTTCTCCATCGAAATCAACTGTACCGTACATCTTTGTATCGAAATCGATGAGATGACCCGTATCCTTTTCGAGCTTTACCGATAATGAAAACTCATCGACAGAAGCTCGCTCCTCGGCTATATCAACCAAATTATCTTGAGTCAATAATTCATGATAAATATTAGTGTCTCCATTTAAGATCAACTCATAATACTCTCTGTCATCTATATCATCGTCAACATCATTCACAATTAACTCGTCTATATGTTCAAGTAAAAGGTCATAATTGATGAAAGAAGTGGTACTTTTATAATCTGCGATGATTTCTTCGTGATCAGTGTCAGGAAGTCTTTGCCAAGCTTCATTCTCAGTGTTCGGATTCTCTGTGAAATAAGTCGCATCTTCATTAGAATACATGGCATATGCCACGTTTTGACCTAATGTGGTCATCGATACATGTACGCTTGAAGAAAGCGGATCAAACATTAAGTTATTATCAATTTGCATTGTGGTTTCCTCATTGATTGAATCGCCTGTAAATTGTTGAGTTACAATCATGATTGACTTCATGCTTTGGATGTCCTTGACAGCAGCTTGAGCTATTTCTATAATGTCGTTTTTTTCATCAGGATCCTCAATAGACGTCATGTTATAGCCTTCAGTTTCTTCTTTTGTGGAACAGGATGAAGCGATCACAAGAAATAACAAAATGAAACATATTTTTTTCATTTTAAAGAAATCCCTCCAATGGAAACGCTGTATTTTAGACTTACAATAGCCACTATATTGAACGAAAGCTACCTTGTTGCCATTATTATCGCATGAAAAAGTATTCATGGGGATATTTAACAGAGTTTTTCATTTTATATAGATACAAGGGATGGCTGGGTTCGTTTATCCCCACGTTATTTTCATTAGGAATGATATTCTCATTATTACTTTTGCGTATTTAAGAAGATTTGTGCCGAGAAAACCATCCCTCGAGCAAACTTTGTTTGAATGTTGCCTCTTCTCCGACATTATCATAAGACGCTCCATTTTTACTCAATGAGTGTTCAATACCAAAGGCTTCTAACGCTTGATCAAACAACCTATTTTTATATTCAATTCCACTATCTCTGTCGAATCATTCTAGTCTATTAAGATTGTAATTTTCAGATGCAAAGGCACGCTGAACTAGCTCAGCACTTTTTTAAGGTATATAAACTAGTTTTATATATCCAAGTTATTCATCAGCTATTCATCATACTGTTGTATAATATATTATGTACTTGCTTAAACGATAGAAGGAAGTAGTCAGAATACTTACGGGCGGATTATGCTAGATAGTCTGCAAGATTCATAGGATGAAAATTAGGAGGGGAAACGAGTAGGAAATCTGGTGGCTTTAAGTTTTATCTGAAGATGATCGATTGAATAAATGAATGAGGTGTCGTGCATTGAAGTTGAAAATGACAAATATGTTAGTAGTAGTTTTTGCAATCGCTTTGCTCGTAAGTGCATGTGGGGGAAATGATGAGGAAAGTAATAAGG
Source organism: Evansella halocellulosilytica (assembly GCF_002335745.1). Taxonomy (GTDB): domain Bacteria; phylum Bacillota; class Bacilli; order Bacillales; family Salisediminibacteriaceae; genus Bacillus_CA; species Bacillus_CA halocellulosilytica. The sequence continues at coordinate 1,061,717 of NZ_NIST01000001.1, forward strand.
CAGTGGGAGAGACTGAGTCCGGAATCGAATTCCCTGAATTAGATCAATCGGATTTAGGAGATGAAGTCGTTGCAGAGTTTGATGGTGGCGAAGTTACTGGAGATGAATTTGCAACGTTTTTAGCTGTACAAGCCTTTTTAAATCCGGAAATGCCTATTAATGACCATGACTTTCGAGTTGACGTGATTCAAGAATTGATTATGGAAAAAGCAATCGTAAGCTCTTATGAAGAAAATGATGAGTGGGTGAACGAACAAACTGAAGCGGTCTGGGAACAACTAGCCACTTTTTATGATGAAGAGACGATGGAGCAAGCATACGATACGTTAAACATTACAGAAGAGGATATAAAACATTCATTAACGTCCGTGTTTAAAATGGAGTCGTACTTCCGTGAGCAAGTGACAGAAGAAGACAGTTCTGCGTTTTACGAAGAAGTTGCTGATGAGTTGACGACCGCTGATTTTACTCATATTTTAATCGCTACAGAAGAAATGACAGCTGATGGAGAGGTGGATGAAGTCCGCACGGATGATGAGGCTCTTGAATTAGCGAATGATCTTTATGAACAATTAGTAGAGGGTGCTGATATTCATGAATTAGCATCTGAGTACTCTGACGATGCAGGAAGCGTAGAAAATGGAGGACGATATACAGAAGCGTTCATAGCAGAATTAGTGCCTGAATTTGGAGAAGCGATTTTAGAGCAAGAAATCGATGAAATTGGCGATCCGGTTCGCACGGATTACGGCTACCACATCATTATGGTTGAAGATGTACAAGTTATTCCGTTTGAAGAAATAGAGGAGTCACTCATTGCTGAACTTGCCCATGAGAAATATGTTGAGTATTATTTTGAAACATTGCCAGAAATTGTTGGCGACATTCATCTTTAATTGTATGAGTAAGCAGCTGTATACATCGGTATGCAGCTGTTTTTTACGTTAGCAGGTGGAGGAGAGGGAGGTTGTCTGATTTTGCGCCTGCGTATGTATAGTGCTGAATTCTCAGTTTCTGAACCATACAGATTTGAAGCAGCTTCAAACTTGTATGCTTCAATTCATGAGTATTCAAGCGGCTGAGTGCAAATAAATCATTCTTAAATGAATAAACATTCAAATGACGATCATTTCCGAAATAGATGGTATGATATGGATAACGAACGACGAACGATTTTCAACTGAGGAAGGTGACTTAACCGTGGCTTTATCTTTTGATATTAATGATTATAAAGTAACGATAAATAGCCAGGAAGTGAAGCTGCTTCGCAAAGAATTTTTGTTGCTTCAATATTTATATGAACATGCGAATAGAGCACTGTCACGCCAACAGCTTCTTGATGCGGTATGGCCGTTGCAAGTTCCTTCTGACAGAACCGTTGACGATCACATTTACAGATTACGTAAAAAGCTTAAAGCATGGAGTGACATAGTCAACATTGAAACTGTAAAAGGATTCGGGTATAAACTTGTTTTTTCAAAAGGAGAAGGAGCTTTAGTCTTTCGAATGGAACAAGATGAAGAATTTCAAGAGCTCACCCAGAATTTAATTAATAAATACCATCTATATGGGCATGGCGAGGCAATGCATCAATTAATTGAAAAAAATACGTTTGGTGTGTTTTTAGAAGAAGACCGACAGAGAGTGATTCAGTTTTTAAGAGGGGATTTTCGAACGCTAATTCATACAACGAATATTCCATTTGAAAAACGAGCATTTCCTTTACTAGCGCTTTATTTTTTGCTAGAAAATGATCTACGTAAGATGGATCGTATGTTTCATAAATATGAGCAAGCTCACGAAATTGGTGAGTCGTGGAACAATGAGGACTACGGTCTTTTTCGAATTTTGCTAGATCTTTATGCAAATCGTTATACTGCGGCACGTGAAAAGCTTGTCAAAGCTGATGAGTCAATTAGTGATGAAGTTCCAGGGTCTTATGGATTCTATCAGCTATGGTGGCTGATGTATGCATTATGTGTGAACGACTTTCCTCTAGCTGATGAAAAAATTGACGTATTAGAACAATTTTTCGAAAAGCATTTCTTTCAAAGAGAATATGGTTTGTTTTTAATCCTTCAAGGTTTTTATTATTTACATCAAAGAAAAAGAACGAGAGGAACTGATTTACTGTCACAGTCTTTTACGGTCATTGATAAAACTCAATTTGTTATTCATACATTAGTTGCACTTTTTGTTGCTGAGAAGCTCCTTACGGTTTTTCCGTTCGAAGAAGCGGCAGAGCTTATTGTGCAGAAAAAAGAGGAGGTGTACGAACAGTACGAGTTACGTTCGTTAAAAGAGATCATAAAAAATGAACTTGATCAATATCTCTGATATCCCTCTGACATGAATGTATTATTCTTAAAACAACATAAAATGATTGTTTGAAGGGATGTTTAGAGATGGAGAAGGAAACCACGATTTGGCAGAATAAAGTTTTTATGAAGCTGTTCGCTTCCTATTCAGTTTCGATGCTTGGCCACTGGTTTGACATGGTCGCCATCATCATTTTATTTAGTTATGTTTGGTATGCAAGTCCGCTAACGATTGCACTCATTCCGGTCGCTTTTGCCTTACCACAAGTGTTGTTTGGTCAGTTAGCTGGTGTTATGACTGACAAGTATCATAAAGTGAAAATGATGATGATCTCCGATATAACGACAGCAGTTTTGACTGCTGCCTTATTATTTACAAATACACCATGGCTTGCCTTAGTCATTATTTCGTTACGTGCGACCGTCAACGTCTTACACAGTCCTGCCCAGCAAGGGTTAATTAAGCTTGTCGTGGAAGAACGACTTATTTTAAAGGCAGTTACGTTAAATGGGACAGTCAATCAGCTATCGAAAATAGTCGGTCCGTTTATCGGTGCGACTTTAATCGGTTTTGTATCACCGAAGCTATGTATTTTAATTAATGCAATTGCATTTACGATTTCAGCTATCATTCTATTGTTTATCCTGTTAAACAAAGAAATGAAAGAGCAAACGACGGTAAAAATTGAAGTCACGGAAGTGGAATCAAGCTTCTGGTCCTCATGGCGTCAAGGCTGGCGTATTGTATATAAAAGCAGGGTGTTGTACGTAAGCTTATTGGCGATGGTACTTGGATTTACAGCATTACAAATGGTTGATTTTCAGTTCCCAATACTGTTCCGTGAAATCGCACCGAACCTTCCGGAAATCGCTGGCTGGCTAATGGGGGCAACGGGATTAGGAGCTGTCACGATGATCATCGTGTTAAATCGATTTAAGAAGCTAACGCACTATGGTTTGCTGTTTGGAGCGGGTATGCTCTTAATCGGTGGTGCATTTGGAGGAATCGGTTTACTACGCGAAGGGTTTTTAATCATTTTGCCGATCATATTAGGCTTTTTCGGTGGCTTAGGTGTTGGATTGTTGACGATCACTTTTCAGTATTTAATTCAAACCGAAACGACGGAAAAAGATATCGGCCGAGTATCTGGAATTGCGAATTCGGCCATTAGCCTTACCGTTCTCGCATCACCGCTTATTGGTGGATTTCTCGTCCAAACTTTTGGAACGTCTCCTGTTTTCATCGCTGTTGGAACGTTTTTGGCCTTACTCGGAATCGTTCTTTTAGCAGGAAACGCAATATTATTTAAAAAAGAACCAGTGGTAACAGACCAACAAGTAGCAGTAGGGGAATGACGTCGTTATCTGAATTCGTGTTTACGTATGTATAGTGCTGAATTCTTAGTCTTCTTACTTTCTTCAACCGGAGGCAAATTAGAGAAAAAGAAGAATTGAACAAAAAAATTAGCGACGCATTCCCCTTCAAAATCTATTGATTTAGTGGGGGTTAGTCGCTAAGGTCTTATTCTCCCTGTTCTTCAATGTATTTTTTTATTACATCGATTGTCGCTCCGCCAGTCGTTAATACCATATAACTTCTGCTCCAAAAATACGGTTTCCAATAGTATTTACTTAGGTAATTTTGGAATTCTTTGCGAATATATCGAGAAGTGACGGTTTTAAAGCTATTGATGGTGTTTGCTAGATTTATTTGAGGAGGTGCGTCGAAAAGGATATGTATGTGGTCTTCTTCACCGTTCATCTCGATCATCTCGCAATTCCATTTCGAAAATAAATCTTCTGATATTTCCTTCAACCTTTTCATCACATCATCATTGATGCATTTATGTTTGTATTTTGTAACGATAACTAAATGATAAGTCAACTTAAAATATGCGTGTCTATTCTTTTTATAATCAGTCATTTTAATCCCCTTTTCAATTTACAACTAAATTTGATTTTGATATGATAAATCTATCATATAAATGAAAGTTTTGGAAGGAGGGTTTGATGATGAAAATAGCTAAAACGTTATCTCACAAGATTACGAATCATTCTCGCATCTTCGATGCTACGTTAGAAGTGTATAATCATGCTTTATCTTTCATTATTGATATCATCGAAAAAGAGTTTGATCATCTTGATGATATGACGACGAAATCGATCGTTCCGTTGGTAGAAAAGCTCATTCATACAACGAAATCAAACCCTCTTCCGAAATACCGAGAGTTTAACTCTCTTTTTTATAAATTTCCTTCGTATTTCCGTAGAGGGGCAATTGCAACAGCTTTTGGCAAGGTCAAAAGTTATCGTTCTCATTACCGTAATTGGGAAGAAGAAAAAGCAATCGTCCTTTCCGAAGGAAGGAAATTTAAGAAAAAACCACCACGTTTGCAACTCGAACATAAGGAGTTTCCTGTGTTTTACCGTGGCAACATGTTCGAGAGAACATCAGATACAACAGCTCAAATCAAGGTTTTTCATAAAAACGATTGGGTTTGGAGAGGTTCACTTTAATGTTAGAACGATAAGGCTTTATCCATAATAAAGCTAGGCACACTGAATGCCTAGCTCTAACTTATCTTTATGATTTTTTTCGGTCATTTCCTGTTAAAATCATCCATAAAAGTAACCCGACTCCAGCGATTAAGAAAGACATCGAGGATGCAACAGCGATAAATGCTTCTCCAGTAGCAAAACCGGATGACGCTGAGACAAAAAATCCAAATAAGATGAGCCCGACTGCTAAAGTGAATAGTGAAGCTCTAATTTTGTTCATTCCGTATTTTTTACGCGTCTCTTTTGTGAGTGCAGCGTAAGTGATCAAAGCGCCGCCAGCTACGATGAAGACTAATGGACCTGTTACGCTGACAGTTGGAACACCTAAGAAAAACATCATTAAAGAGACTAAGATCCCGAATAAAATCAGCAATATACCAGCTACAAGACCTGCCGAAGAAATGCGATTGGTCATAGAGGAATAAACGGACTTCTTTGCTGAGTCTTGTCCGTGTTTCCTCAAATCATCAACAAGTCCGCTAAGATCGCCCATTGAAACGATCGCTTCTTTAAACGCTTGGTCTTCTTCCATACCGCGTTCTTTATAGTCTGAAATTTTTTCTTTCATATTTGTACTCAACTCTTCTTTTAATTCAAAAAGCTGCTGGCTTTCTCCTACATCTGCAAACAGCTGGTCAATATAACGGCTCACTTTTTGATCAATATGATTATTTTTCTTCATTGTTCATCTCTCCTTGGATTAATTTATCCAGTACATCTTTTGCAAATAGCCACTCTGCTTTGTTTTGCTCATACAAATTCTTTCCATCTTCGGTAATTCGGTAATATTTTCTTCTGCCGCCTTGTGTTTCATCTCCCCAGTAAGATGCGATATGGCCTTCTTTTTCTAAGCGACGAAATGCGGTATATAACGTCGCTTCCTTCAACTCATACTCGTTTTCGCTCAATTCAATGATCGATTTATAAATCTCATAACCATAACTGTCACCTTGTCTAAGGATGTTCAAAATAATTGTCACGGTATTTCCACGAATAAGTTCTTTTGATATGGTACTACTCATATTATTTCACCTCTTTATGTATAATTTATTACATATTACTATGTGTGTCAATGTAATATTTCACAAAAAGTAAATTTCGTTCCAGCATTATGTTTAAATGCGAGGTAGCTTGTCCATTTAGAATGTTTCTAGTTAGCGGAAAATCCCTAATTTTATACCGGATAAAGTTACATTATCGCGGATAAATCTTCGTACATGAGATTCGACAAGTGTACGGCACTTGTCGAATAAAAAAAAATATTACAACATCTTCGTGTTAACGCTTTCGTAAATTGTTTACACAGCTGTTTTAAGGTATGATAAATACTTGTGCAAAGTAAAGACGACTTTATATAGACGAAGGGGATTTGAATGGAGATCGTAGATCAGCTTACGAATTTGCAATTGCTAAATCAGTTTTGGATTATTTTGCTCTTCCTCATTCCGATCGTTCTCATATCTAGAACGGTCGTGGCTGGAACGAGGTATTCACCAATATTAATTATAGTCTTATTTGGTCTCGCGCTTGGGTATATTCTTGAAATGAGCGGAGTATCGACACCTGGTCTTGAAAACTTTCCGTTTATCGACTTAATGGCGAAAACGACGATAATTGCATTGACGGTGTCTTTCTTTGTAGGAGGTCAAGAGCTTCGCAAAATCTTAGGAAAAAAATCACTGGATGATATCGATGATATGGTCGTCCCGGCAGATGAAGAGGTTATTCTCGGGACAAGCCGAACGCAGCTATTTTTTATTTTACGTGCCTTTTTCTTACTACTCGGTATTGAAGGGATTACGAGACTTTTACTACGTACTGGGACAGAAGATATGCTCGCTGCGTATTATCCGATCGTTGCTTACATTGGCCTCATCGGTGCTGTCATTCTTATTGATAATAAAGCGAAGATATCAAATAAACATCAGTATTTACGTAAAGGAATCATCGAGATAGCTGGCCTCATCGGAATTCTTCTCGGCTCATATTATGTTGCTCAAGTTGTCGCTCCGCTCATTGCGTTACCACAGATCTTCTATGCGATGATGATCGCGGCTAGCCTTGGGGCGTTTTTTTACAAATGGACGTTTGGTCCGACGCTGCGTGCACTTCTCTTTGCCGGAATTCCAATTGTGCTCGCTGCTAACTTCTTAATAGGTGGCTCACGTATAGGTGATGCATTTACGATTCCAGGTGTCAATGCCGTACTTGTTTATGGATTTTTTGGACAGCTTTTATGGATGTTTGGTGGTATTGCCCTTTTAATGTTTTTCGCGCGAACTGCAAATGCACGAAATTTAGCGCCAGGTATGGCTGGTGCCTTGTCTCACTCAGGATTAACAGGTGCTTGTACAGCTGGTGACTTTGGGAAAGTCGCGGCAACTCGTGCCCCAATTATGATTAATATCCCATTTTTCGGTCACATTTTCGTTTTCTCCGTATTAGCTGTCAGTGCTGATCGAGGAAGCTTGTGGCTAACACCAGCATTAATAATTGTTGCTATTGGGGTCATCCTCACAGTGCTGTCCTTAATGAACTTGCGGAAAGCAAATGGTGAAGATCGTTATGAAGTGACGGCTTTAATGCAATTTTCATTCGGCTGGCAAATTTGTGCGGTGTTCGGTGGTTTAGCCTTTCTTGGCTTAAGTTCGCTCGGTATCGATTATGCAGCGATGGCACAAGCGTCAGCCATATCGCATTTCGGTTTATTTGCCGCCATACAGGAAGGGATGTTTGGTTCTGAAGCTTCGCTTTTAATTCCGTTTATTTTCTCTATGCCGTTTCTCGTTCATCCGTTAGTGTTCTTTATGTTTGGAAAAGCAATGGAAAACCGCGGAGAAATGCCAGTAAAGCCAGTATATACGATGGCGATTATCGGACTTGCAGGAATCATTTTTGCGTTGTTTATATAAATCGGAAAGCTCAGTTCTTCTAATTTAGGAGGGCTAAGCTTTTGTTGAAGTATGGGAGCAGTGATAAGATCAAAGTTAGAGAATGAATGTAAAGTTTTAGTTGATAAACATCATTTTCCTAGGGCGAAACTAAATTTTTGCATGATAAACTTGAATTTTCTTGGATAAAAAAATTCCAACCCTTGCATTTCCGATAATGCCCAGTTATGATTAGGTTAAGCAGCTATTATGCATTGCATGATAGCTGAATTTTTTCAGAGGCTATCTTGTATAACAAGGTATTAGTCTCGCATTTTTAAGGGTGCTATCTTGCTTTGCAAGTTACTGCCTATTTCTATCTTGTATGACAGGAAGGTGGGAAAATGGCGATACGAAGTCAATTATTAAAAGGGATTCTCGAAGGATGTATTCTTGCGATCATCTCAAGGCAAACCGTTTATGGTTATGAGTTGTCTGTGAAATTGCATGACTATGGGATCGAAGTGAGTGAAGGGTCGATTTACCCAATCTTGCTGCGCCTTCAAAAAGACAAGCTCATTCAAGGGGAGATGAAAAAGTCTCCAAGCGGCCCGAATCGGAAATATTACACGTTAACTGAAAAAGGGAAAAAGTCATTAAACGAATTTAAAGGAAACTGGGATGCATTGAAGACACCGGTTGATCAGCTGTTAGATAAGGAGGAGAGGGAATAATGAATGCGGAAGTTTTAGTGAAAGAAAACAATAAGAAGCGTAAGGAATTGACGGAAGAGAATCAAAAAATTTACGGTGATATGCTTATTTATATTCGCACGTCTTTCAGTAAGTCCGAGCAAGAGACGGAAGAAATATTAATGGAAATACTTGATCATTTGCTTGAAGCGCAAGAAGCTGGCAAAACAGCAGCAGATGTTTTCGGAAACGATCCGAAACAATTTGCACACGATATCGTAGGAGAACTGCCGCAAATGGTCACCAAAAAGAAAATCGCAACTGCAATAAAATGGATGATTTACTTATTTGCAACGTTAGCTATTTTCCAAGTGGTTTCTCAAATCATTTTATTTTTCACTGGATTAGATGACTTAACAAAAACGTACCATCTTGGCTCATGGATTGTTTTATTAAGTATAAATGTCGTGATCTTTTTTATCCTTCTGTATAGTGTTTTTTCGTATCTTCGTTTTACTTGTTTTAAACGAGTAAAAAAATTGGTGGAGTTCCTTTATGCTTTCTTATTTGGGGCAATTATATTTGGAGTCTTTCTAGCTCTTTATTACTTCATACCTGAATTCGGTCCAACAATTGATGTACCGATTTACATGGTATTTTTACTAGGAGTAGTTCTCTCTGTTATCGGACGTATAATCGGAAAGCTTAACAAGTAACAAAGAGGCACATGTTCAAACAGCATGTGCCTCGTTATGTTGAAATCAGTCTGTAACGTGGGAAAAAGTGATGGATTATGAATGTTTTTAACATTTTGGCTTGAGCATTTGCAATCTGCCTTTCTTTGGAAAGAGAACCGTTATTGAACCTTTTAAAAACCTTGTCGTTAGCGGAACTTGAAAGGTGATGATGAAAAAGATAAGTGAACATAATGACAGAATACAAGCAAACAAAGGGTTGATATAAAATAAATAACTATATACATACATTTTTATATAAATGAGGGTTGACCAATAAATATTCCAGCCATATTTAAAACGGATCATCTTTTTTTTATGAATAAAGTGTTCAATAAGAGAGGAACACGTGACCCATTTGATAACGTGGACAATTCGTTTTAACAGTGTATCAGGGAGCTTGGATAAAAAGAGAATGACGAGTGACGGAGTAATAAAAAATGTTTGGATGGCTCGCAGCAATCTCCAATTTACCCCTCTCGTGTTAAACTCCCACACTAGGTGTCTTTTACAAATGTAATAATAGAGTGAGTTCAAGAAGCTGATGAAAATTAAACTTCTATAGTATTTAGGAACATATCTCCAAGACTTCCCGAAAATATTTAATATAAAAATGAACAAGATTAATGCAATTTGTTTTTGTTTCATCTTTTTCTCCTTAAACTTATTCTGCGTCTATATTACATTATATGTAAAATATAACGATTGTTCCCTGGGAATTAATGTAATAAATCTGGTTGGCATAAGGAAATGAATAGAAACGTTTGTGGCGAAAATCGTATCTTAAGCATGAGTGAAAGCGACATCGTTCTGAAACGCTGAAAAAACAGATCCATTATATTGGACCTGTTTTTATGTATGAACGAATTATGTATATCCACTAATTGAGTGTTTAGTTAAAACGAAAACTACCGACTTATGTGATCAATCTTCCAGATTTCATCTTCTTCAGCGATGATATATGTTATTGAAATGTTCTTATTAGTGTTAGAAGTGTAGGTTAAGGAGATGTTTCCCATTTCATTTCCAAGTTTCTTTAATTCAAATTGGTCGAGTGTATTTGGCAGCCATTCCTTTAATCCACTACCACCATTAATGTGTAATGTTCCACGATCCTCATCTCCATTGAGATTGTCTGAAAATTGGATATGATCGGTGAGGAAGTTTTTTACCTCGCCGATTGTTTCACTAGCGTAGAATGATTCTACTACGTCTTTGGCATGAAGGAAATCTTGAAAATTAATCGACTTTACTGAATCTAGCTCTTCCTCTAGATGAGAGATTTCTGCTAATAATTGTGTGTTTCCCTCTTGTAATTGTTCAAATGTGATCTCTTGTTCTTTAGCCGCTAATTGGTCATCTGGGTCATTAAAAACGATTAAAACGGTGATGACGAGAACTGCTATAATTGCAAAATAAACAATATTTTTTTTCATAGAATCCTCCCGTAAATCAATCTTTCTTTTGTTCAGCTTAACATCCTTAACATATATATCCAAATAATAAAGAAACAGCCCTTCGAGGAGGGCTGCTTCTAACTATTTATTTTTTCTTCACGGGGATCCAAATTTCGGTTTTTTCATGGGTGCTTGAGAGAATTTCAGGTCTATCCGATAGTTCATAATTTGATGCGGGAAACCATTCGGAATAGACTCTTCCCCAAACGTCTTGAATGTCTGACCATTCACCGTCTACTTCAAAAATCGCCCAAGTTGATGCAGGAATCCCGAGCTGGCTTAAGTTATCTGGGCACGATTTTGTCGTTGCCACAGCATAATAATAATCAAGTTCGCCTTCTTCCGTTTTATCCTCAACATAGTTTGTATTTACATGTAGGATCCCAGAAGGATCAATGTTTGATAACCCTTCCAATTGTGTTGTTAACTCATCTGTAACTTCCTCTAAAAATTGGGCGATTCCAGGGTTAACTCCTTCATCACTGACACTTACTCTTCGTTTTACCCCGACAATGTGGAAAGCATCTTTCTTTTCGATTTTGTAATTCATTTCTGTTCCTCCTTGAATGGTTAGTTGGAATGTCATTCGAGGATAGGCTTTCAATGAATGTTTGTGAGCTCGAGCTTCTGATGGCGTGACGCCGTGTAAGCTTTGAAACGCTCTCGTAAATGAATCTGGAGAGGAGTAGCCATATTTTATCGCAATATCAATCACCTTAGTATCACTTTCCATTAAATCAAGTGCAGCAAGTGACAATCTCCTACGCCGGATATAATCGGATAGTGAAATCCCTGCTAAAAACGAAAACGTACGTTTGAAATGGTAATCTGAGCAGCAGGCAATTTTTGCGACTTCCTTCATGTCGATCTCATCGGTTAAATAATCCTCAATATACTGTAATGCTCCATTCATTTTTTCAAGCGAATCCATGTAAATGACCTCCTTTACACTACTAGAATAGCAAGGGCTGAATGTTTGCTCTCGACATTTTGAGTTCAGTTCTGCAGGGGTTAAATATGAAAGAGCATGTAGACAGCAAGTATCCACATTGTGATCGCTGAAATTTTATTAATCACTGTACGAAACGTAAAGTTTTTATCCTTTTTGCCAATGATTCGTCCTACCAAGGCGAGCAGGAAAAAGTAGATCCAAGAGACAATAATCGTTGCTGTCATGAACATCCATTTATCAATGTTTGAAAATAGCAGTGATTGTGTCCCGATGACCCCGACAGTATCAAGCAATGCATGCGGATTAAGCAGCGAAACAGATGAGGCAAATATCACTTGTTTTTTTGCGGTAGCAGGTGGCTCTTTGCTGCCATTTCTTACATTGGTTTTCCAAATTGTCCAGCCCATATACAGCAAAAAGATAAATCCTCCGATTAGCAACGCCGGTTTCATGCTTTCAAACAAATCTGCAACGATACTCATTGAAAAGACAGCAATGATAATTAAAATTGTGTCACAAATCGATGCGCTTAATATCGCAGGCAATGATTTTGAATAAGATGGCTGATTCATCCCTTGGTTAAAAATAAAGACGTTTTGTGCGCCCATTGGCAAAATAAGACTGAATGCTAGTATGAATCCATATATAAATGCTTCCATATCGCTTTGCTCCTTTTTGAAATAGGTATGTTCGGCAAATAGAGAACATCAACTCTGACAGGCGTTGGTGGCAATGGCATTATAGCAACAAGAAAAGTACCTTTAAGGCACTTTTAAGAATATGAATATTTTAACATTTTTTAAAAACGATGTGGACAAATGATTGGGAATGCGAATATATGTTCTTGTCTTTCGGGTCAGTATTGTGTATGATTGTGTTAATAACTTCTAACATGTCGCCCATAGAGGAGGGTAAGATGCAAAATAATACATTAAGTCACTTTGAAGGAACGATTGTCAGAATATTGGAACTAAAGGATGTAACTGAATCTGAGCTATGTGAACCGATTCGAGAAGAAAAATGGTCAATCAGAGAAATTGTTGGGCATATGTATTCATGGGATCAGTACAATTTAGAACAGATGGTCCCAAACATGTCTGAAGGGAACGCTTTACCACCATTTCCTGATCACGACGAGTTTAACGAATCAGCGATGTCACAACTGGAAAACGTCCCAGTGGATGAGATTATTGAAACCTTTGTGCGAACAAGAAAAAAGTTAATACAGTACTTAATGGACTTAGGAGATGTTAGGTTTACAATTGGAAAAGGAAAACGGCAATTCTCACCGGAAAGTTTTATAAAAATCTTTCTCAAACATGACCAACATCATTTAAAGCAAATTGAAGAAAAGTTGTCATAAGTGTTTTCGAAAAAGGAAGCTGCTAAAAAATCGCAAATAGGAGGAAGAAACATTGTATACTTTTTTTCAGTATAACTGGCAAGTAAGGGACGAGTGGTTCGAATGGTGTAAAAGTGTTGATCCTGATGAGTTAACACGAGAGCGTACAGGTGGGATGGGGAGTATATTAAAAACGTTGCATCATATTGTCGATGTTGAGCAGGCATGGATAAACGGGCTGCAAGGCAAAAAAGAATACCATTATCGTTATGAAGATTATCAATCGCTGAACGCAATCATTGAACTATCAGACAAGTGTAGAAATGAAATACAAGAATATTTATCTCGTTGGGAAGAAGAGGATGAGTCGAAAACATTTGAGGTATTTTCTTATGGTGAAGTCGTCCGCCATGTTATTGCGCATGAAATCCATCACATCGGTCAGCTTTCCATTTGGTCAAGGGAGTTAGATAAAAGGCCGATTACAGCGAACCTTATTAGAAGAGGACTAGGATAGGAATATTTAAAGTTTTAGGCGAGCTGCATAATGCGGTTCGCCTTTTCATGAGATTCATTTATGGCAGTATGAAACATTTGCTCAAATGATACGTATCCATATTAATATGTTGAAAACCGATTCTAGGGACGATTTTAAAAAGAAAGGAACGGTGTTTCAAATGTTAAAAGCGTTGTATGTCGGATTTGCCATCGTATGTGCAATTTGTCTTGTTGCAGCCGTTATGCAAGATGCCAACATTATCTTCGTGTTTTCAGGTGCTGTAGCAGTTATCTGTTTCATTCTATCTGGTATTTTTTCAGGAGCATTAAATAATGGTGATGCCAATCGAGCTCATTTTCATACAGAGTCAAAACAACAACGTCGGGAAAGAACCGGGCTTGCAGGGAAACTTTTCTTTGTAGCTTTGCCAAATGTTGCTGCTTTTGTTTTCATGTATATATTTTATATTTAGAAATGGACTTAGAGGATTGTTTCGTTCTCTAAGTCTTTTTATTGTATTCTTTGTAAACCACAGGCTCTGCCTGTGTGAAAATAAACCTTTAAGGGTTGTATTCGTGAGAGCTCTTTAAAAGTAAGAATAGTTGGAAGGTATACTGCTTGCTTTCACCCCAGGGCACAAGTGCGACATCCGCTCTTACTTCACTTTGTTCGTATTCACGGTGTCTTCTTTGCCACGGACGAACGGTTGAGCTACTTCGATCAAGCTCGAAGGGATCTCAACTCGTCCGTTTTTCCGTAGGAAAGAGCTTTACTTCTTCGAAAATACACCGATTTGTCTCGACGGATAATCGGCAGAGCCATACTAGTAGAGGAAGAGACAGTCCCAGTACCTTCCCCCTTTTGATGACAACTTTATTTGCGTTATGTCATTTATTATCTTAAATGATGGATACGAAATGAACATAAGTTTCTTTGATAACAAAAGCCCTTTAATGAGATAAAATGAGCTGAGATACAACTTCCCCCAACTCGTTTTTTCTATGTATGCTATTAGAATGTTATTTAAATGTCATCATATACTCGAAAGAGTGCCAGGCGGTGACTCAGGCGGGAAAAGCAATCGTCGAAAATCCCCTAGGTGCACACAGTGTGACACCTAGGAAGTTGAGGCATTGCCCGCTGCAAAGAAGACACTACGAATGCAAACGAAGTGCAGCACGAGTAGATGTCGCACTTGTGCTTTGGAGTGAAAGCGTCCGCCTATAGCGATTTCGAATTCTATATGATTATGAAAAGGGATATCCTCAAAAAACTTTTGACACGGACCAAATTAAATAAGGTCCCTTAAGGGACTCTGGTGGTAAAGTGCCCTTATAGGGCGAAATTAAAACCGCCCGTTTTACGGGCGGATACTTATTGTGAAATGTTAGGTCGGGGGCGGAGTACTTTATCGTAATTCTAATTAGCGGATAAATCGAATTTCTTACAGGATAAAATCAAATTTTTGCTGATATAACCTAGTTTTTACAAGAGAAATCAACATTTTCGCGGATAGACCCATGATGAACACGATCACTAACAACCTGGCACTTTGTCACGTTAGACAAGCAAGATGAATATACTTTTAGTGGACGAAAGGTCCAATGAAGAGGAAAACTTCATCTTTAGCAAATTAGATTCTAATAAAAAAAGCTATCCATCGGGGGATAGCTTTAAGAACACGGTGATTATTTAGAATCTACTCGTACTTGTTGATTTTGAAGGACTTTGAGTGTAAGTTCAAGTACCATTTTTTCTTCAACAGAAGTAAAAGTACCTTCTTCGAATGGTGCTTGAATGCACTCACCTCTATGGTTGCTCACTTTACCCATTTTTCGGTCTAAAGCAGAATCCATTTCAAAGAAGCGACTAGACACTAATTCACAAAACGGTAGCTCGTTAAAATTCTCTCCGCTAATTTGGTCAAATTGAGAAAGGTCTCCAGACATCAACTCTTCTTTTTGAGCAAAACCTTTTGGAAGCGGGGAAGTCGTAAAAAATGTGAACTCATTTCTATCAGGCTGAACACTGAATTTCGGCTCTTTGATAAAGTCAACTTCAGCTACAGCTGAAAACGGGACATCCTTTGTGATTGATCGGATATTGGAAATGACAGAGTGAGGTGAGCCGTATTTCGGTGAAGCATATTGAATGTTTTTACGAACAAACCCACTTAAAAATAGCTTCTTAGTTGGCAATAAGAGACGACATTGTGTGAGCTTTAAGTTCTTCTTAATGTCTTTAATTTCAAGAACTGGCTCAGGGAATTTAATTGTCGTATTCAAGTCAATTTGGACCGTAGTTTCTGCTAATACAACAGGTGACTTTATAATCGTGTGACCTTTTGTAATGTCAGGTTTAGCAGGAGATGTTTTGGCACTTGGAGAGACGGCATTTTTTTGCGCTTTCGGTCTGTGGTTATTTTTGAAATAGGGTGGTGCAGGTTTGTGATTTCTATTCCACATAACAATTCACCTCCTTATTTTAAAGTAAATTACGAGTTGTGAGTTACCTCGTACAAATAATATATGTAAGAAAAGCTTTGTGGACAGGGTACCTGTTCACGGCTTTTGAGCATTTTTTCATATTTGACAATTCGACAAGTGCCAGGCACTTGTCGAATTTTTTGGTTAAATGATGGGCATAATACTGTCTGACAATTACTAGGAGGTGGAAGGGAATGAATAGAAAAACTGATATGAGGTTAACGTCTGCTGAAATGTCCAATCTATGGAGCCAATATATAAATGACTCAGCGTTAAAACATGTTATCAATTATTTTTTAGCTCACGTTGATGACGAAGAAGTTCGTTCGATACTTGTAAAAGCGCTGAAAAGTGCGAATCAACATATTGATTTTCTTATAGAGTTTTTTAATAGGGAAGGCTTCCCGACCCCGATCGGGTTTACAGAAAATGATGTAAATGCGGAGGCTCCACGATTGTTTTCTGACATTTTTTACTTGTATTATTTAAGTCATATGTCGATTATTGGCATGCAGTCAGGAGGTTTAGCGATCAGTACTGTAAGCCGGGAAGATATCGTTCAATTTTTTAAAAACGTTACACAAGATGCAACAGTTTTAAATTGTGATATCAAAAAAATGATGCAGGAAAAAGGGATACATAATCGACCTCCATATATTCCGATTCCGAAAGAAGCGAAGTTTGTGAGAGACCAAGATTATTTAGGGAAGATGTTTGGAAAGCAGCGAGTTATCAATTCAGTCGAGTTAACCCATATTTTCCTTAATATTCAAACGAACACAATCGGAAATAGTTTAATCGTCGCTTTTGCACAAGTATGTCAATCTGAGGAAGTACTAGGTTATTTCGTCAGAGGTAAAGAAATATCCCAAAAGCATAAAATGGTTTTTAGTCAAATACTCGAAACAAACGATATCCCATCACCGAGTATGTGGGATACAGCAGTGATGGATTCTACCGTCTCTCCTTTTTCAGATAAACTGATGCTGTTTCAAATAACTGCAATGTCAGCAGCAGGAATTGGTAATTACGGTGTTGCATTGGCAGCAAGTCCACGAAGGGATATTGGATTAAAATATGCTCGTTTATTAACAGAGATATCGCTTTATGCAGAAGATGGAGCAAACATCATGATCAAAAACGGCTGGCTTGAGGAGCCCCCGCAAGCACCAGACCGCGATGAGCTCATCAAGTGACAGGCACTTCCCGAAATATGTCGATTTGTCTTTGCGTTTGCATAAACAAAACGTGGATTATCGTGAAAGAGTTCTCAGCAAGCAATTGATGCTTTTGTGCAAATCTTAAGGGTGAAAGCCTTAGATACAGTTATACGATCATCCAGATGTTTTATAAATTCTGATGGCACAAAAAAAGCCGGTGCTAGATCTCTTGGCACCGGACTCTGAGAAAGGGGGGATATACTTATAATCATATCTTTTCCAGACAATCTAGCTTTTATACATAGATTTGATGATTTTTTTCTATCATTATTGCCTAGAAACTCTTATGATTTCGTACAAATTTTAATGGCGAAAACGTTTAGTTGGACGGTCCCTTCGATTAATAAATTCATATCGTAAAAAAACCCAATGCTCGTAATTAAACATTGGGCTAAAAAAATGGGGGGTATACTTGTGCTCATCACCTATTATCGCCACTAAATCTGACTTTTATACTTATAAAAATTAAAGTAACCTAGAACCGGGCTTGAAGTAATGAACAAACGTGAGCAAGCAACATACATACGGTGGATCAAACTGTTACTCATTTCTATGAAACTACACTTTAAAATTTTTCGAAGGATGATAAGTGAACGCAAATGTTCGTACCTTATCAATTAACTGTGCAGCATGTGAAAGTCGTATAATTTGGAACGGTATGTGAATCCGAAAAAATTTTCCAAATTTTTAAAGGGAAAGCCCGTTTAATACAGAATATATGTTCTTATGAGGATTGGGGGAATCTAAAATGAAAACAGAAACACTTCAAATAAATAAAGAAAGCTGGGATGAGGTAGCAGAACGCTTTTTTGCAAGGAATCCTCTTCCGGAGTATGGGCCACTCGCACCAACAGAAGACGAGTTGTATTTGTTTGGCGAGATAAGAGACTTACGTGTACTCGACATTGGCTGCGGGAGCGGGCACTCCTTAAAGTATATGGACGAACAAGGTGCCTGTGAACTATGGGGCTTAGATTTATCAAGTACACAAATTGAAACAGCGAAAGAGGTTCTTCAAAACTGCATTGCACCGGTCACCCTTTTTGAATCGCCGATGGAGGAAGATCCAGGCTTGCCGCACAATTATTTTGATATTGTCTATTCCATTTATGCATTAGGATGGACAGCAGACTTGAATCAAACGTTAGCGAATGTAAATCGCTATTTAAAGCCTGGAGGCACATTTATTTTTAGTTGGGAACATCCGTTTTATAACCGGGTTCGCCAAAATGATCATACTTTCATTTTTGCAAAATCCTATCATGAAGAAGGACCTTACGATCATGAAGCGTGGAAACAAAAGGCAATGATGCAGCAACTAAAGGTTAGCACTTACGTAAATACGTTGATTGATCAAGGATTCACAGTGGAAAAAATAGTCGAGGAAGTCTCATTGAAGGAAGAGCAAATTCCAAAGCACGTGAACGGCTGGTACTCGTATGACAAAGCAAACATAGTACCAACAACAATGATTATTAAAAGTAGAAAAAATGAGGTGTCATGATGTATAGCTTTTATAGTAAATTATCAACAGAAGTATATGATTTAGACAAGCCGATTGGGCATTCTTTCGGGGATGTAGAGTATTACAAAGAACGCTTAAAGGGTGTGAAAGGGAGAATACTAGAACCTGCAGTCGGTACAGGACGAATCTTAATTCCGCTAATCAATGAAGGCTTTGACGTTGATGGGATCGATTACTCGCCTTATATGCTTGAATTATGCCATAAGTATTGCGACGAACACAACATAAAGCCGAAGCTGATCGAAGGGGATATGTCTGCACTTTCACTCCCTGAAAAATATGAAGCTGTCATTGTTCCGACAGGATCGTTCCTATTACTAGATGAACGTGAAAAATCATTAAATGCACTGCAATGCTTTTATGATCACCTCCAGCCTGGCGGACGTCTCATCATTGATCTTTTCATCCCGACCGAATATGAAATAGGGAAACGAACAATACGAACATGGGAAAACAAAGAAGGTGATCTGATCACTCTAGAATCAACGATCATCGCTGTAGATTTTATGAAACAATCGAGGTTCTCTCACAATAAATATGAAAAATGGCATAACAAAAAGCTTATCGAAACGGAACTTGAACAATTTCCGTTACGATGGTATGGTGTCGAAGAATTTAAACTTGTCCTAGAAAAAGTCGGATTCAAGGACATTACCGTTTCTGCTGATTACGAATATGGAAATGAGCCAAAAAAAGATAGTGAAGTCATGACGTTTGAGGCACGGAAGTAAGGGAAATGCTTCTAAAAAAGGAGGGATCGTATGTCGGTCATAAAAGCAGCGCAAAAATGGGCAAAGGTCCCAAAGGATTTTCAAGAAAAACTCATTCATAACGTCTTTTGTCGCAATTGTGGAGTGACGACCATTGTGGACTATGAAATAAAAGATGACAATCAAGGTCTTACCCTAGAAGGTAAGTGTAAGCAATGTGGTGAAAATGTTGTCCGCTTCGTAGAAGGTGTATAGCATTGTCCTAAAAAATGAAGAAAGTTTTGTGATCGAGGTTAGCTCAATAGAATGGAGCTAGCCTCTTTTCTTTTTATGAGAGCATTGTATAATAAAAAAGAAAATTTTTGAAATTTTTTTACTTTTAAAGATAGATTTTTAACTCCAGCTGCATCTATAAGGTAGAAAGGTTTGGAAGGAGATCTTATTTCGATGATGACAAATGCCGTGAATAAAAATGAACGACCTTCAATTATCCATCAAGACGCCCCTTTTCAGAATGATCGAGCGAGTGAACGATTAGTTGAAAAAGCAAGGAATGGAGATCAAGAAGCGTTTAGTGAGCTAGTAAGGGTGCACCGAGCAAAAGCTCATGGATGGGCTTATTCTGTAACGAAGGACACATTTTTAGCGGAAGATATTGTTCAAGAAGCGTTATTTCGAGCGTTTATAAAACTAGGGACGCTTCTCGATACAAAAAAGTTTACACCTTGGTTAAAGCAGATTGTTTACAACCAAGCGTACATGAACATGCGTAGCACGAAGCATAAAAATGAAAAGCCCTTTACTTCTTTTGATTGCGGTCCTGATTATAAACAACTATCTGCTTTATCGGTCGATTGGGGGGACATTGATCACATCTTATTTTTTGTTTCGTGTTCGGCATCCGAAAAGGCAAAAGAAAACAGCCCTGAAGAGCATTTAATGCGCTTAAGTGTCATTGAAGGGATCAGGTCGTTACTCCACTGTTTAAGCAGTCGTGAAAAAAGAATATTTGAAGCTTACTTCTTTGATGACCTTCCACCGCTAGAAATCGCAAAATTGTTCAATACATCAAAAGCAAACGTCTATAATACAATTTCTCGATCGAGATCTAAAGTCCAAAAAGAGCGGTTACGGATTTGTATCCAAAACTATGTATCAAAGCGTGCTGAATTAGGGTTATCGAAGCGAAGAGTTCTTTCCAAACCTGTAATCTAACGGTAAGGGGTGATTCAGATGACACAATTTACATTAAAAAAGGAAGATTGGACGTCAACTTGGACGTCCGCAGCAGCTGCAATTCACGGAGCTGTCAAATATACCGAAAAGAAGGACTTGAATTTAGTCGATGTGATGGGACTAACAGGTCACGCCTTTCGAATCAACATTGACCTGAAGGAAATCAATGTTGCAGGTCCTACTGCGATGCCAGGGGGTTATATTGTGCGTCGCAACTTATGTAATTTAGGCTTTACGAGCAATCTTGCTGATGGTGAAGCCCCGATTACACCGGAAATTCTTGAGCAGACGATTGAACTTATTCAGGAATCTGTTGATCGAGGTATTCCAGCAATCGTCTTTGACATGTTCATCCCAGAATTCGGGTTAATTTATGGCTATGATGACAACAAAAAAGTGTTTTACGCAAAAGATACGTCGCGTGACGGAGAAGTAACCTATGAGGATTTTGCCGATGTGAGAGGTGTGCTTTACGCATCTACCATTAGTGAATCATTGCCGCATTCAAAATACGAAATGCTGCGGATGGCGCTAGATATGATTATAGACCATGCTCGTGGTCGTGAGTGGCAGCACATTTTTGAAGGGAAGTTTGTGACCGGTCTTAACGCTTATGATATTTGGATTGACGTGCTGGAAAAACGAGGAGCTGACCCGAACGGAAATGCGTATAATGCGCAAGTCGTATCTGATGCAAGGGAATTCGCAGCAAAATTTTTATATGAACTCACTGTAAAATGGGACGGCACAAACGTTGTTGAAAGAGGGGTACGTAAGTTTGCCGGCTTGGCTGCGAAGCATTATGCAGACGTTGCCAAAGCACTTATTGAATTTCGGGAGATGTTTCCTTTTCCTCATGGCGGTGAACCTGCAAATCGTGAACAAGCCGATCGCGCAATCCAATTATTAAAAAAAGCGAAGGAAGCGGAAGAGCAAGGGGTTGAACAATTAGAAGTTTTGCATGGATTTATGAAAGCATACTACTGCGAAAAATGGATTCATTAAAAGGGGGAGTGGAAACAGAGTGAACATTTATAGAGAAAATAAAGAGTTTTATGTGATTGGAAAAAAGTATACCGGGAAGTTCGAAGATTACCCGATGATTATTCCCGAAGCTAAAGAAGATTTTAAAAAGGATTACGAGAAAATAGTCGGATCATCAAGGTTTACAAGAGCGATTGTATATGAACCGAAGCGCAGTGAGAACCATACTATAGGGTATTTTCACCTCGGAGCTCTTGTTCATGAAGATTTCCAAGCAGAATTGCCCTCAGACATGAAGAAGCTCTATTTAACGGGAGATTTTATCTTTACATCTGACATATTTGATGTTAGTCGGATGGGCGAGTTTTATACCGCTCTTGATAACTGGTTCATAGGACGAGAAGAACAAGTGGACCTTGACCACGAATTGATCGAAATCTATTACCCAAGAGACGACAGCCAAGAGCAACTAGAAGTCTACATGCGCATCAAAGATTAGCCAATTCCAATTACTTCCACGTGCCTGGCACATGGAAATGAATTCCCATGTGCCAGGCACGTGGGGAATTATGGCAATTCGCAATTCCATATGAAACTTGAAGAGGTACGGATTAATCAAACGTTTGTTTAACTATTTTTTGACAAAAGCCTTTCTAAACAGTCAAAAATTCGATAAGAAATGAAGTTAAGTAATCCACGAATGTCGATTTCGAATCGGAATGAGGGTAGGGATGTCTAACGTATAAGCGTAGATGAGTCGTCATGATCATGGTGCAACGGAAAGCAAAATAAACATATTTGTGAAAACGTTTACTGTCGTTGGTAGGAAAGTTGAGATTCCGAGCAGCGTCAGCTAATAAATAAAAGAGGTGATGAGAATGAGTGAAGTAAAAACGAAGCAATTGGTGAAAAAGGTTCATTGTAATTACATCCCGGTATCAAACGCCGAAGAAGCAGTTAAGTGGTATGAAAGGTGTTTAAACATCAAGCGGTTGAATCCAAATGAAATGACGATGGAGCTCGGTAACGGGGATTGGCTTTTCTTAATCGAAGCAAAGCACAAAACGAATACCAACTTTGTCACAGATAAATGGCGAGGAGACGACTATGAGATGTACTCGTTGACGTTTGAGACAACCGACATCCAAGCCTTCTACGAGCATCTCGTCGAACAAAATGTAGAAGTCACACCAATTAACGACGGTGGTCCATGCGGGTTACAGTTAACATTCAAAGATTTAGATGGTAATAAATTTCATGTATGGGAGGATACACATGAATGGGAGAAGGAATAAGTCGATCATTGCGGACTACGATTGTTACTACCACATTACAGGAGGAGAGTAACGTATGGCAAATCAAATAACTGGTTTTGCTTGCATAAATATCCCAGTTTCAAATGTGGAGGCTTCAGTAGAGTTTTACGTAAATAAGCTTGGCTGCAAGCTATTAAGAGAAGTACAAAGAGGAGAACATGTAACGAATGCATTTATTCAATTTGGCGATACCGGTCCGGCAGCCATACTCCATGAAGAAGAGGTAAAGTACGAGCTGCACTATAAGCGACATGATCACTATGTACCACTCTTTGAACTCGAATGTTCTGACGTACAATCCTTTTTTGAGCAACTGAAAAAACAAAGTGTTCGTCTTGAAGGTGAAGTCGGTACTCATACGTGTGGCGATCGCTTCCAAGTCGTTGACCCGGATCAAAATAGATTACTCTTAATACAAAAATAAAAGTTTATTAAAGTGTAAGAAATCGATTCTCTTCACGTAAATGAATATGAAATTGTACTTAAGTTACGGCTCCAAAAAAACATTTGAAATTTCTTCGTGCACGTGTAAGAAATCTTCATTCAATTACGTTAAAAGAATAGATCACAGTAAAGGAGGGTGAAGATGAAAAAAGAATTACTATATGGTGTTGGAATTTTTGTTCCAGTTAGCGACTTGAAAAGGTCTACAAATTGGTACAAAGAAATGCTCGGTTTTGAAATAGTACACGATGACGAGCCGCTTGCGAACACATTAAAGATATGTAACGGCATAGTTATGATTTGCCTCGTGAAAAGTGAAGACATCGTTCAGCCAGAATTCCCGAAGAACGATTATGATGTTGGTGTCTATTTTAATTTTCACACGACAGATGCAGATCAAGCGCACGAATTCCTCAGCCAAAAAGGAGCAAAGGTAAGTGAAATCCACGATTACGATGGCATTCGTGGGTTTGACTTGGTTGATCCCGATGGAAACCGATTTGGTGTCGTCACCTAAAGAAGTGGGGGAATAAATGAATGAAGATTGGTAACTATACAATTCGAAAAGCAACGGCTGAAGATACTGACGATATCATCGCCTTATTAGTGAATGCAGCAAATTGGATCAAAACGAAAGGATTCGACCAATGGGATTATTATTTAACAGATCTGGAAAAGAACAAACAAGAAATCGTTGACTCGATTGAGCATCAGGCATCTTACGTACTTAAAGATAGGATGCTAACAATTGCGACAGTTACCTTGGAGGGTCGAGCAAATGAGTGGGATGATGAAATATGGGGAGAAGAAGCAAAACAGCCGAATGTCATTTACTTACATCGACTCGTCGTTCATCGTGAATACGCAGGGCAAAACCTCGGCAGCAAAATCATCAACTGGTCGAAAAAGTATGTAAAAAACAAAGGATATTCTTGCATTCGTTTTGATTGTATAGGAAGTAATGAAAAGCTCAATGAGTACTACAAACAACATTGCCCATTAAAAGAACGAATCGAGATTTATGGTGGTCATAGCAAATACGAAATTCCGCTATAAAAAGGAGGGTAAACGTTGACTATTAAAGCATTAGATATTCCAATTATACAGCTGCCTGTTTCAGACGTAGCACAATCCGTTAAATGGTATACGAATATCCTGGGGCTAGAGTTTACCTTTGAGTATCAAGATGGAGATCAAGAAGCATGGATGAATGTGAACGGAGGAATCGGTCTCGGTTTGGTTCAAGCAAAAAATGTGCCCGATCTAACCTTTGAAAATATGAAAGGCGAGCGAAACTCGATTTTAACTTTTCGTGTTGATGACATTCACTCAGTTTATGATCAAATGAAAAAAAAGGGAGAAGCTGTTGGTGAAATGGTTTACAAAGAAGGTGGCGGCTACAGTTTTATAATAAAAGATCCGGACGGACACATGTCTTATCTTTGGGGTGGCTGGCCTAAGTAACAAGGGGGAGAATACACCGATGATTAAAATTGGTGCGATATTTATTCCAGTAACAAATATGAAACAATCAATCGAGTTTTACACAAATAAGCTGAACTTCACACACGTAGGAACATGGCCAGATGGTAAAGGAGCAGACTTTTATTTTTACGATGAAAAGGAGTATGTCTCGCTCGTAAAAGTGGAAAAGAAGCAGCCATTAGAATTTACAATAAACGAACATGTTCAAAACTCCTATTATAATTTTACGACTGGAAATCTTTCATCCTACTATGAAGAGCTGAAGCAGAGAGGAGTGAAGGTATCGGAGATCGTTGATCACGGTCCAGTCGTAGGCTTTGACTTTTATGATGCCGATGACAATAAGCTATCTGTCATCGTAGATAAAGAAAATTTCGAAGGCTTTTATGAAGAGGAGAGGTAAATTTGGTGGAGCATATTGCAACCATCGAAATTCCAGTAAAAAACCTTAAAGAATCGATCGAGTGGTATACGAAACACTTAGAGCTGACGTGTGTGTTCGAAGGAGAAACGAATGCGATGCTATCGTTCCATACGAACAGTCCGACGATCTTTTTAGTCCAAACAGAAGAAGTGAACAGTATTTCGTTCTTGAACAGTTATACAGGAGTCAAGCATAGTATTATCGATTTTTATACAGCAGACTTAAGTGAATTCCGTCAACAACTGATTGAAGAAGAGGTCGAAGTAGGTGAGCTCAAGGTCCACCCAGAAAACGGCATGGGCGGCTTCGGCTTTACGGATCCAAACGGTCATTCATTAAGTGCGACCAACGTCATGCACGAAGGTCAGGAAGAATTTAAGCAAAAATAAAGACGCAGACGTTAAAGACAATGCATGTTTATGAGCTAGACGAAAACAGATGCATGTCCCATACGACGTCTGATTAAAGGAGGAAGGAAAATGGAAGCAAGCATCGTAAATCGCGAGTCATTCGAAGTTGTTGGGTATCAATATGAAGCAAACTTAAAGGAAATTGAAGAACAGCAGTTAGGTAAAAAAACGTTAGAGCGTTTAAAGAGTAACGCTGAACATATTAAAAATAAAGTCGGGGACGAAATATACTTAATTCAGCTTTATGAGCCGAAGCCTACCTTTAATGCAAATGTCGACCGTTTCATTCAAATCATCGGCTATAAAGTATCAGGTGCAGCGGATATACCAGAAGGGATGGTTAGTCATACAGTGCTTGAAAGCAGTTATGTGACCGCTACACATCGAGGGTTAGAATCAGAGCTTTATCATACGTATCATTTCTTATACGGGGAGTGGCCTAAAGAAAACCCTTACGTCACGGCAAACTACGATTTTGAAATTTGGGATGAGCGCTACAAACCAACAGAAGAAACAAATGAAATTGATGTGTACGTGGCGGTGAAGAGGAAGTAGGTGTCTGGGAAGAACGCTGAGGGGCGGGTGCTGAAAGTTGTGCGTTTTTGCAGAGCGGAAGCGCGGATATTCGTTCCTTATGAATCAACGAAAACGCTTCGTCTCTGTATCGATCGAAACTGAGCGGCCATCAGATCCTTTATTTGTGACAAAACCGGGTATTCCAAGTGGTGAGAGGACACGAGTTCCTTTATTTGCCGAAAATGGAGTCTAATGCGTATCAAATTATCTAGATAACGGATCAGGTGTCCGTCAAAGCTGCCCAATCAACGTTTTCAACCAAAATAAGGGATCGACTGTCCGCCAACAAACGCTCCACCGATATGAGTCAGCGAAAAACCCTTCGACTTTGTATCGATCGAAACTGAGCGGCCATCAGATCCTTTATTTGTGACAAAATCGGGTATTCCAAGTGGTGAGAGGACACGAGTTCCTTTATTTGCCAAAAATGGAGTCTAATGCGTATCAAAATGGCAAGATAACGGATCAGGTGTCCGTCAAAGCTGCCCAATCAACGTTTTCAACCAAAATAAGGAATCGACTGTCCGCCAACAAACGCTCCACCGATATGTATCAACGAAAACGCTTCGGCTCACCAATGCGTTAATGCAGACTTTTCTTTTTCACAAAAAGTTCCTTCGCCATTGTTTTATAATTGGAATCGGTGGCACGATGAAGACTGACTTGGTGTAAAAACGGGAAATCATTCGGTGTAACGGACAGCTTGGCGAGCGGTTCTACATTCGTTTCACAGATCCACTCATTTTTCACCCCGCCTTGCTTGAACGCCTTTTTCGGTAAAATATAGATCGTGCCATCTGTCCAGCGCTTTCCGTAATACTCCTTTTCGAGCGAAAAATAGTAGTAACGCTTAAACCCTTTTTTCGTCGGAATGGTAAAGCACATATTTCGCAAAGAACCTTGATACTCTTTACGATTAATGACCGCGAAAAACAATGACCATATCCCGTCAGACGCTGCAAAAACAGCATGAACAGGTTTCCCGTTAAAAAGAGTGCTCGGCCTCGGCTCGAAGCTACTGATCGAAGGATTGTTCGAGCCGTGAACGAGGACCCCTTTCTGTTCAATGATGTAATTTAAAAACAGGTCCTTCGGGTAGTCACTTTCATATTTGATAAAGTTACCGTCACCGTTTAACACTGATTTTTCATAGATCGCATCGAATCCCTCGACTGCTTTTTTTGATAAAGAAAGTTCTGGCTGTTTTAAAAATTGAAGCCGGTCGAACACAACACTTTTCACGAAATTTCGCAGTTTACCCATTTACATAGATTCACTTCCTTTTTCAAAGCATCCGAATGCTTGAAATTTTTTGTATCTGTCGACAGCAAGGATTCCTTGCCAGTACCTTCTCGCAACTTGGAACTCCTCAGGATAGTTGCCCCAGTTCCACGTAATGTCCCACGTTCCTTCATCAGACATTTGTTTCATATAGTACGTTAAATTTTGATCAATCAGCTCACGAAAATTCTCGTATAGCGGATCAGCCGGGTTGTCATTGAAATCTAGCGGCAGAGCATAGTAGCCCGTCCCCCAGACGGATGCATCACGCTCGACGGATCGTTCGGCAAGCCCAATGATCTTTTCCGAAAGATCTTGTAACGAATAGCCAACTGTATCCCGGAAGGTAGATTCATGCTCTTTCAGGATCTCAATCAGCTTTTGATAATTATTGATTTCGTGCCGATCCATTTCATGACAGTCCATTAATCGAGTAATCGCTTTTTCAGTTGATGCCCAGCCGATTTGTGCAGCTACACTCTCTTCAGAAGACCAGTAAATGAGGAATCCAGCCAATTCAGCACCAGGGTTAAACATCCAATTGTCCTGAACCCCTTCTTTCCAATACCAATGTGGTGCATGAGGGTAGTCGTTGTTTTCCGGTACCGATGAAAACCACATTCCCGTCTCATTCTGATACGTACTCACTAAATAAGTGAGCATTTTCTGAACGATTTGTTCGTTCGAATCAGCACGAATTTCCATTAAGATTTGCCCGGCAGTCCAAGTCGCCATCGGTGATGAATGCGGTGACCAAAAATCAGGCTCCAGCCCATGACCGAACCCGCCGTCTTCGTTTTGAAAAGCGGCTAAATAATGAAGCACGTCATCACGCGATCCATCTTCTAATAAAAAACGCCATCTCGCTGCCTCCAATGGCCGTGCATTCCGCTTCACCCAGTTTCCCGACTTCCTAAATGTTTCTTGTGAAATCTTCATAGAATCCGTCCCTTCAAAAATGATAGATAAGGAACTATTCGTGAAAAACTGCAGCAATCCTTCTTTCATGGAAAGGTAACATGTCAAAGGGGGATGTGGGAACAAGGAGAGGTACGTACTAATCAAACGTTTGTTTAACTATTGTTAGACATGTAGTGTAAAGATTTGGCAATGATTTGTTTAGTTTTAAAAAAATATCTCATTTATGATGATCTATGGTAGGGAAAAGTTTATTACTTAGAAATAGTTTTTAATAAAGAAAGGTTTACTTACATGAAAAAATGTATAACGACCTACCTTACTCTAACGTAGTGTTAGTCTTTTTTTCGCAAACTTTGTAGGAACGATGTTCAAATTGCCCATACAGATTAAGCCGTTCTTTTAGATGTGTCTCTCCAAGCTTAAAAAGCAGTTTAAGCTCTTTCGCCCTTTCACCTTCCATATAAACTGCTCGTTTATCAGCGAACGAACTTCTCTTGTAAAATACCGATACTCTTTTTTTAGCCACCATGCTTTGATAATACCTAGCTAGATACGTACATTTCTACTTACAAATCTTTCTGAGTCAGGGACTCAAACATCTATCTCTCCATCCAAAAATAATGATTAAAGTTCGTTCTAATATAAAAATGCTTTTCATAAAACTTATTAAAAGTGTTTTCAAAAGAGGTGGTCGTTTGTTCGAATTTGCCAAAACAGAAAATAATAACAGGCAGAAAGTATATGAGGTTTTATATCATTCCAAAACAGGATTGACTCAGCAAGAAATATCGACTCGTACAGATTTAACGACTGCGAGTATAGGAAACATTCTACCTGAACTTGAAAGGGAAAATTTAATTCAAAACAGTGGCCTCGGACAATCGAGAGGTGGAAGGAAACCGGTTATATATGCGATGAATCCTGACAGTTTTTATATGATCGGGTTAAGTATTGGTCTAGAATATAGTGTTTTATTAATTGCGAATTTGAAAGGTGAAATAACAAAGAAAGAATTGATTTATTTTAAGTCAGATGAAAATGTATATCGGATATTAAATAAGTTGGTCCAGCAAGTGAAGGATATGGTTGGTGGGGCATCCATTGAATTCAAAAAAATTATCGGGATCGGGATTAGTTCTCCCGGACCTGTCGATTCGAAAAATGGCGTGATATTAAATCCGCCGAACTTGAAGAATTGGAGGATGGTAAACATATGTCAATTTTTTGAGCGGGAGTTAAAAATACCTGCATTTTTAGAAAAGGATGCAAATGCAATGGCATTAAGTGAGCTTGTTTACGGAGTGGGAAGAGGTTTACAAAATATTCTATTTATTAAAGTTGATTATGGGATTGGTTATGGGATTGTGATAGATGGAGCAATATATCGCGGTACATCGGGTGTGGCTGGTGAAGCAGGGACAACGTTGATTCAAGAAAGTGAATTCGGCATCATGTCTCCAGATGCTCAAGCGTCTGGAAGGATATTAGTCGAAAGGGCAAGGGAGAAGTGGGGTGAAACGACTTTATTAGAAGAGGATTTAGAATGTGGTGGCGAGTTGCAGCTGATCAATTTGATTAAACGGTATTTGAAAGGTGATGAAGACAGTAAGTCATTATTTTTATCTTCTGCAAAGTATTTAGGAGTAGGGCTGGCAAATAAGGTGAATTTTTTAAATCCTGAAATGGTTGTATTAGGTGGCAGGATAGCTGACGACGTAAAAGATTACAGCAAGTGGACCACGGATTATACGATGCCGATGATCTTGCAACAGCATGCGACAGATGTCCAAATCTTAAAATCCACTTTTGGTGATGCAAATGAAGCTTTAGGTGCTACAACAATTGTATTACAAAATATGTTTAGCTCTCCTCAATTAACAAACATGACCGGAACGAGGGGGTGAATGGGGAGCTTTTATCTGTGCAGTGTGAAAGCGTTACCAAATAAAGGGGGGGACATGAATGAAGATCATGAGAAGTTCGTTATTCCTTTTGATTGCAATCTTGTTTGTTTTGACAGGGTGTGGCGATAACGGTGAGAGTGGTGGAAGTGCAGATGATGAGGTTGAATTGCATTGGTCAACTGTTTCAAATCGTTCACCTCAAGCAGCACTTGAGGATGCAGCTATATTTGTAACAAATAAATTGGACGCGTTTGAAGAAGAGAATCCGCACGTAAATATAAAAATGGATATTTTGTCTGGTGATATTAGTGAAGCAATGACGAGATTATTAGAGCAAGCGAACCAAGGAAGAGCACCTGATGTTTCGATTATTGATAGTTATATATTCCCCAGATATATCGACTATTTACAGCCTTTAGATGATTACATGGAAGAAGCGGGAATTGATATAGAAGATTTCTTCCCATTTGCTCAAGATATTGTTACAGGACCGGATGGAAAAGTTTATGGCTTGTATACGTCTACTGACAGTCGAGTCCTATTTTATAACACTGAATTAGTACCTGAACCACCAAAGACATGGGATGAAGTATTTGAAATAGGAGCTGAACTGACAGAACAAGGATACGAAGGATTTTTGTACCCTGGAGGCAGAGGGGAAGGAGCGATGGTAACAACACTTTGGCCGCTGTTTTGGGCACAGGGTGGCGAGTTAGTTGATGATGATGGAACGCCTGTTTTCGGAGATAGTGAGAATCGTGAAAAAATGTTAAATGTTCTCAACTTCATCCAAGATACAGTTGAATCAGGAATTACACCACAACGTGTGGCGAGCTATGGATCAGAATCTGATTTAAATGAAGAATTGTCAACTGGGAATGTAGCGATGTTCATGGGAGGGAACTGGCAAGATGCGACGATGAGAGATGTATTAAGCGAAGAAGAGTTTGAAAAATGGGATGTCGCCCACCTACCGCAATTGAATGAAGGTCATGAAGTTACAAGTGCAGGTGGCTGGGTATGGGGAATTTTTGCTGAGGAAGAAGAAAAACAACGAGCAGCATTTGAACTTGTGACAGATCTATTTATTAGTGAACAAGGAATGGGTGAATATAATTCCATTTCAGGTCATTTGCCAGCACGTTTGTCTGTTTATGATTCAGAGCATTATGAAGGTTCGGTTTTCAATGATTCATATGTTCAGTTTCTCGAGGAAAATGCAAGAATTAGACCTTCATCAACGTACTATCCAGAGATCTCAAACCAAATGCAGATTGCCATTTCAGAAGTCGTTGCGGGGAGTAAAACTCCTGAACAAGCATTAGATGACGCTTGGGAAGTTGTTAATAATCAATAAGGGTGGCTTTCAAAAATGAAACAAAAATCAAATCAATTGGAGTTGAGGGAAAGGTCTAACTTTTCCAAGGTGTTGGGGAGCTCCCCGATACCTTGGTTAATTCCTTTATCGATCGTACTCATCCTTGTTTTTATCTATCCAATTTTCGAAGTAGTTAGGCTAAGCTTTACGGATGCCAATTTAATAGAGAGAGACTATGTTTACACGTTAGGATCATATATCAGGTTGTTTAATCATCCAAGTTTCTACAACATGTTAAGTGTTACCGCGTTCTTTGTATTCTTCAGTGTCACTTTTCAATTAACTTGCGGGCTAGTCATTGCATTATTAATAGATCAAGGAATAAGAAGGAAGTTAAAAGGGACGGTTATGGCGCGTACGGCAGTATTAACTGCGTGGGCGATTCCTGGCGTCATTATCGGTATCATGTGGCGGATCCTTTACAATGAAACAGAAGCAGGAATTATCAATTACTTTGTATCATTAATAGGCTTTCAATCCATTTCTTTTCTCTCTGACCCGTTTATCTCTTTAGTCTCTGTGACATTTGCAAATATTTGGAGGGGGACTGCTTTCAGTATGATTTTATTGTATGCTGCCCTCCAAACGTTACCGAAAGATGTGTTGGAAGCTGCAAAAATTGATGGGGCGAATGCTGTACAAAGATTGTTTAAAGTGATTCTTCCGATCATTTCTCCTATTATTCTTGTCAACTTGATTATCATATCCATTGATACTTTTAACACATTTGATATGGTGATGGCTTTGACAGGTGGCGGACCTGGCCAAAGTACAGAAGTCATCGCCTTAAGCATATACAATACGATCTTTCGGCAATTTAATATGGGGCAAGGTGCCGCTTCTGCCGTTGTTTTACTCCTTATTAATGTAATGATGACTCTCGTATATTTACGTATTATCGGCAGAAATAGGGGAGGGGAATAAGATGAAAGGTAAAACGAAAAGAAGGCTGATTCATTGGAGCTTATATGTTAGTTATGTCTTGATTACCTTCATTTTTATGTTCCCGATTTTATGGGTATTATCACTGTCTCTAAAAACGAGAGAAGAAGTTTTTTCTGTTCCTCCGGTATTATTTCCTACACGTCCAGCGTTTGAAAATTATCTCCATGTTTTACAACATACAGGTGTTGTTGGATATTTAGGTAACTCATTGCAGATTGTATTTTTCACTGTCTTATTCACTTTAATCATTGCTGTACCTGCAGCGTATGGATTATCCCGGTTTCGATTTAAGTTTAAAAAGCACACATTAATTTTAATCCTTATTACTCAAATGGTCTCTGCAGTCGTCATTTCAATTCCACTTTATCGTTTCTTTGCACAGCTAGATATGTTAAATAGCTATGTCACATTAATTCTCGTTTACGTCGCTGTTGTCTTACCTTTTTCCACTTGGTTTTTAAAAAACTATTTAGATACGATACCAAGAGAGTTAGACGAAGCGGCAATCGTTGATGGGTGTAATCGTTGGCAGCTACTGACGAGGGTTTTGATGCCAGTGAGTGTTCCAGGTATTATCTCTGTCACCATTTTAGTAGCTGTACAAAGCTGGTCTCAATTTGTCATTCCTTTTATCTTACTAGATGACCAAGAGTTATACCCTGTATCTGTTGGGATCGTAAACTTACAATCTCACCAAGAAGCAGTTACCACACATTATTTAGCTGCCGGGAGTATCCTTTCTGTCATTCCAGTTATCGTTTTATTCATCATTTTACAAAAGTTTATCGTTTCTGCGTTAACGAGTGGAGCGGTGAAGGGATAAAATAAAGAGTTTAAAGGGAGGACATGACATGTTTTGGACGGAAGAAAAGCTTTCAAGACAAATAAAGGAACTAGACGATTATCGATATCGTGATAAGGTAGCCATTTCGAGTTTACAATTTCAATTGGATGAAAAAGGTGAGGTTGGTGCGCGCATTCCGGAAGATGGTGAATGGGAGACGGTTTATATTGGAGAGCGTTGGCAAGGGCGAGATGTATATGCATGGTTAAAAACAAACGTAAATGTCCCTGCTGAATGGAAAGGACGTCAAATAATAGGACGTTTTGATTTTGGGACGACTGGAAGGGGATTTAATTCAGGCTTTGAATCTCTTTTATATATAAATGGTGTTCCTTATCAAGGGGTTGACTCCAATCATTTAGAAGTATTTTTACCAGATCATTCATTTGGTTCTACACTCTCACTAGCTTTTCGGTTGTGGTCTGGATTAGAAGGGATTGATGGGGATAAAAGAATACAAGAGCATAAATTTCGACTGGCTGAAATTACATGGTTAGATGAAGCAACGGACGATCTCTTTTTTACTTCAAAAGCTGTTTTTGAAAGTATACAAGTGTTGGATGATCATCAATCTGAAAAGCTCGCTTTATTAAAAGCGCTTGATCGTAGTTTTAAAGCAATCGACTGGTCAAACACAGGCTCTGAAACGTTTTATCAATCTGTAAGCGAAGCAAACGAACTATTGTCAGCTGAAATAGAAGCGATAAAGGTTGAACACCCAGTAACCGTTTATGGAATCGGGCATACACATATCGATGTTGCTTGGCTATGGAGGTTAAAACATACGCGTGAGAAAAGTGCTCGTTCCTTTTCAACTGTCTTACGTTTAATGGAACGGTACCCTGAATATACTTTCTTGCAAACTCAACCTCAATTATACGATTATATGAAAACCGATTATCCAGAAATTTATCGTCAAATAAAGCAAAGAGTCGAAGAAGGACGCTGGGAAACAGATGGAGGTATGTGGTTAGAAGCTGATTGTAATATTCCATCTGGCGAGTCGTTAGTTCGTCAATTACTACTCGGAACAACATTTTTCCGTAGTGAATTTGGTACAGAGTGCAAATATTTATGGCTGCCTGACGTCTTTGGTTATACGTGGGCGCTTCCTCAAATTTTGAAAAAATCAGGTATTGAAACATTTATGACAACGAAAATCAGCTGGAATCAATACAATCGAATTCCACATGATACATTTAAATGGAGAGGAATTGATGGAACTGAAATTTTAACGCATTTTATAACAACGCCAGATCGTTTAGGAAGGTATACGTATCATGGTGAAGTGAAGGCAAAAACAGTTAACGGTATTTGGAAAGAATATAAGGACAAATCTCTGAATCAAGAACTACTGTTAGCATATGGCTTTGGAGATGGCGGAGGAGGAGTTAATCGAGAGATGCTCGAAATGCGCCGAAGGTTTGATGATATACCAGGTATTCCCAATGTGAAAACGTCTCGAGCAGATGAGTATTTTGAAAGACTACATGAAACAGTAAAAGACACGGACCAATATGTACACACATGGGACGGGGAACTATATTTAGAATACCACCGTGGCACATATACGAGCCAAGCTTATAATAAACGGATGAATCGTAAGCTAGAGTTATTGTATCGAGATGCTGAATGGTTAGAGGTTTTAAAAGGTACACTTACGAACAAAACGAGTGCCCAGTATAAGCTTAATGAAGGATGGAAAATGATCCTTCGGAATCAGTTTCATGATATTATCCCAGGTTCTTCCATTGAAGAAGTGTATGCGGATAGTAAAGTTGAATATGAGGAAGCTGAAAATATTGGTGAAACTGTATGGAGCAAATCTTCTCAAGAGTTAACGAATGACAAGGAACATACGTATACCATTTTTAATTCTGCATCATGGAAACAAAGCCAAATTGTGTCAATCTCTGTTATTTCCAATCATGCTGCAGGCACATGGTTAAATTGCCATGGACAGGAGATAAGTTCTCAGAAGAATCAAGAAGGCTATGACGTTTATGTAGAGGATGTTCCAGCATTGGGATATACGACGATCACATATAAGTTAGGACAGACAGGGCGTTCGGAGAAAACTGAAAAAGTGTTTATGCATCATGATTCCGGGGTTACATCGCCATTTTATCGAATACAATGGAATAAATATGGTCAATTAACGGAGATTTATGATTTGCAATTAGAAAGGCACGTTTTATCTCAAGGTGAGAGTGGAAATGTTTTTCAAGTTTTCGAAGATAAGCCTATGAACTATGATGCTTGGGATATTGATCTTTATTACCAAGAAAAAATGCGGGAGGTCACTGCTTTACCGAATGTTGAAGTGATGGAAAGCGGTGGTTTAAAAGCTGTGATTCGTTTCACTTGGTCTTATATGAGCTCAGGTATAGAGCAAGAAATGGTTTTATACAAGGATACGAAACGAATTGATTTTCGTACAAATGTAGATTGGCACGAACAAGAGCAATTATTAAAGGTAGCCTTTCCAGTTAATGTTCGAGCGACAGAAGCTACTTATGATATTCAATTTGGAAATGTTAAACGCCCGACACATTGGAATACAAGCTGGGATTTGGCACGATTTGAAACCGTCGGGCATCAGTGGGCAGACCTATCAGAACGAACCTTTGGCGTAAGTTTGTTGAATGACTGTAAATAT
This sequence comes from Evansella halocellulosilytica, assembly GCF_002335745.1. Lineage (GTDB taxonomy): Bacteria > Bacillota > Bacilli > Bacillales > Salisediminibacteriaceae > Bacillus_CA > Bacillus_CA halocellulosilytica. Next base: position 1,097,888 of record NZ_NIST01000001.1, read on the forward strand.
GGTTATGACATTAAAGATCATATCATGAGGCTGACTCTGATCAAATCAGCTCTAAGACCCGATCCAACTCAAGACCAAGGGGAGCACCTATTTACTTATTCATTATATCCACATGAAGGGGATTGGTATGAAGGAAAGACTGTTGAGGAAGCGTGGGCTATGAACAATCCATTAAAATATGTTCAAGGAGAACGAGATACAAAAGAGTTATCTTTGCTAAAGTCCTCTACAAATAAGATTAAAATTGACGCGGTAAAACCTTCAGAAACAGATACTAGAGCAGTTATTCGTCTTCATGAATATAGTGGCAGTAACGAATACGTTGAGCTTATTAGTGACGTAAAAATAAAGTCTTGGCAAGAGTGTGACTTAATGGAACGACCGAGTGGGGAAATCATAAATGAAAATATCATGAAATTTAAGATAGCTCCTTATGAAATCAAGACATTTTTGGTTGAGTTTGCGACTGACTAATTTTTGCCTTAGGATATCGAAGGGGTTGAAAACATCCAATCCCCTTTCTATATCGTAAGCGGTATTACATTTCTTAAATGGGGAAGTTTTGGTGATATAACATGAAAAAGCCTACTAAAGATGAGAGAAGACTTTAGTAGGCTTTTGATCAATATTAGGATGTACTTAACTCCACTTCCTCTCTTACTTTTCCCGCCTTGCACGATGACACATTGACACTTACTTTGTCGGCGCCGTTTGCACGGATGACCCATGAGACGGTTTTCGATGAAAGGATGTTAGGCAATATGAGGAAGCTTTGATCGGGCTTTTTGCCGTAGCCGTCGAGGTGGCCGATTTTTTGCTCGGCTTTGCCTTCAACGAGCGCAATCCCATCACCTTCGATCGTGACTTGGATGTCTCGCACTTGCTCTCGTTCTTTTGCTTTTTCGGATAAGTATGTGGGCAAATATCCGGTGTTCTCGATTTTGGCCGAAATACGATACAAGTCATCAGCAAGCTGATCGACTTTCGTGTCGGTTACTTGCAGTAGTGGAGATGCAGCTGCGTGCTCGAGTGAGAATAGCATGTTGCCGTGCAGCTCTTTTTCTAAAAACTTGAGCGGCGGGTTTTGTCTCGTATATTTTAAGTCCCAGCCACCGATTTCGACTTCACCAAGCTGTGGGTGGTCAAACGTTTCCCATTCTTTAAATCCAGCACCGTCTAACTCGTTGTCATTCCACGCTAAAATTTTCAAATGATCTTCCTCTGAAACGTCAAGCCAGTAGCGGCCAAATTGATTCAGTGGTTTTTCGATTCCGGCACTTTTCGCCATATCCCACAACTCTGTCGTGTAGTTGTACAAACCTAGGCTTTCGTAGCTCCATTCTAAAAATGAACCAGGAAGCGGCTTCGGAGGGATTTGATAATTAAAGCCTTCGAAAACACCAGTGCTAGGATAGCCGGTTAATTCTTCTCCTCGTTTTGCCAATGCTTTAAGGACATTTAAGTCGTCTTGATTCATGTCTTGATCTTTTTTCACGGCAGACGGGCGTAAAATGATTCCGCCAGCGGTATGATACGAAATGATTCCCGTAATGTTCGTTTTTTCAAAAATAAATTCAGCGATCGCGCGCGATTCCGGTTCGGAAAGCGGGTAGTTGCCAGCTACTTCTGTTGGCTGCCAATCAGCGGGGAAGTTCCTGTTTACATCGAGATAGTACTTTGTTTTTCCGCTTAATAACGGATCTTCCTCGTTAAAATCTTTCACGAGCCCTTCTGTGAACAAGTGGTAAAACTCACCTTTATAATCAGCGGGATCTCTGCGCAGCATGATTCGCGGGTCTTTTTCTGATTTCTTCCAGCTTCCACTTTCTGATTTAATTCGCATCGTTGTGATCACGCCGTTACCCGTCAAATCTTCAGCTAAAATGCCTTCCTCTTCGTCAAAATAAGGACGGACTTTCGTGCTGCTTCGCGGAACGTACGGGGTGTTCAAATACACTTCAGAGCCGTCAACACTAATTCTAGGGATAATGTAAAACGTCCTCGTGTCGAGTAAATGTGTGACAAACTCATCTTTGCCGTATTCAGAGAGCAAATGATGAATCGTATATAGAGCTACCGCGGAACCAGTCACTTCGCCAGCGTGTAAGTTGGCATCGATGTAAAATGCCGGCTTATTACCAGCTGCCCCTTTGTTTTGCTGAGTGATCTCCGTGTACCAAATGTTGCGTCCCTCATAGCTTGTACCTATTTTCCCAACTTTGAGCAGTGATGGGTATTCATCTTGCCATTGATGAATAAGCTTGGTGATTTCCTCGTAGTGATAGTATTTCGCCTTTTCGTATTGAACCATGTCGCCAGCCTCCCAAAGTCATATGTTCGTTATAAATCAGAATATTCAAATCTATCAATCTATTTTAATTGTAAATTTTAATCGTTCTATGTGAAAAAAGCAACGGAAAATTTCGGGAAGCGAAGGAAAGAAGTAAACGTAGCTGATCGTTAAAGAGTTTCTCGCCATGTGAAGGGTGATACATAGAAACTTTTATCTATCTTGCAAGCCTCTTAGTTTCCGCTTTCCGATTGTTTAAAAATTCTTATAGAATAAAAAAAGTCCAGTCCTATACGACTGAACTTTGTATAACAATTATTTTTTTGTTTTCAAATATTGAGTGATGAGAGAAAAGCATCGACGTTTTCAATTAATTCATTTGGTTCTTCCTTAAATTCGAGCGTTTGGTAATGTGGCAGCCACTGTACCGCGATCGTATGCACATTCGCTCGTTTGCCGGCTAATATGTCAGCATCGCTGTCGCCAAGGAAAGCAGCTTCCTCATTCGTAACACATAACTCAGCCAATGCCTTTTGTAATCCTTCGGGATGAGGCTTCGGCTTCTCGACATCATCTCCTGTAATCGTGACATCAAAGAGATCTTCCATCTGAAGGCACTTCAACGAAATGAGCAGACTTCGCCTCGCTTTGCCAGTAACAATCCCTAATTTGTAGCCTTCTTTTTTCAAGTGTTGCAACATCTCATTTATTTCGATGTTTTCGAGAACGAGCTCTTCATGCTTTTCATTATATTTTTCATAAAATAATTCGATCGCTTGATCATGGTTTTCATGCTTAAGGTTTTCTCGAATAATCCCTGTCTCAGAAGGTCCGAACATCGCTTTAATTTCTTCCGACGTCACATCGGTGTTATCGAATTCCTTAAAGACAGCTTGGAATGCATGGAAACAAACAGGTAATGTATCAGCAAGAGTCCCATCAAAATCAAAAATGACTGCTTTAATTATAAACACATCCTTCATGTCTTGTTTTGTCATAGTAAAACGACTTTGCTGTACAAGTTCTACGATTTGATCATAAATTCCTCTTTCCGTTTTAGAAGCCGAATCTAAACCGAAGCATGTTAATCCATCGCCCTAAATGCGCGGCTTTTCCATATGAGAAAAACACTAAAAATAAGCCCGGTAACACCAGCGATTGCCAGCACCGATTGAATCGGAATAGCAGCTGCTACAAGGAGCGAGATCAATCCAAAGGCGACTGGTTCAAATCCACTTGCTGCTAGTGTAATAATACTCATCACTCGTCCTAGCTTATCTTTGTCTGTTTTTTCCTGAACCATCGTAACGGTTGGAAGGTAAACAAACATCGCGACGAAGCCAGTGAGCGCTGCTAATAGAACAAGAAGTGAGAATGCTCCCATCTGACTAAACAAAATAAATAGAACGAAGCTCACGATTAATGAAGCAAATACGAGTCGTCCTCGTTGTCTTTTCGTGTTCCAAACGACGATGATAATACTTGCTGAGAACGTTCCAAGTGCGAGCCCGCCTTCAAGTAAGCTAAGCTCAAATGGTCGACCTCCTAGGGCTTCCACTAATATCGGAAAGCTGATTAGAATTGGGCCAATCATAAACAGGTTAATGATCACAATCGAAAGAGTCCCTGTTCGATGTACATCGGATTGTTTTACATAAAGAAGCCCTTCCTTCAAGTCCTTCATTGCACTTTGTTTTTCCCCTGACTTTTCTGAGATGGGATCTTTTATTAATGGTGGAAAAACAAAAGCAGCTGAAAGGAAAATTAATAATGCAGAGGCGGAAAATGTTAATGTGAAATCCCCGATCGTTAAAAGAACGCCTGCTATAAGTGGTCCGATAATAAACATGAGCTCTGTAGAGCCTTGAAATAAAGAGTTTGCTCTTTGTAGCTGTTCATCGTTGACAATCATCGGAATCAAAGATGATACAGCTGGAAAAAAGAAAGCGTCGAGAAATCCGAATACAAACGCAATCACTATTAATGAAGTTACACTTAACCAATCATTGATAAAGAGAACGATCATCGCGACCATAATGATGACTTGAAGAAGATTCGTAACAAACATAATGAGTGACTTACGCACTTTGTCGGCCAAGATTCCTCCATAAATCATCATGACCACACGCGGAATTGACATCGACATGAGAACAATCCCTAAGATGGCAGGCTCTTGTAAAACATCAACGATAAACCAAGAGACAGATAAAAAGAACATAGAAAAACCGAGCATGACACAGAGCCCTGCTAGCCACACGAGTATGAATGAACGGTTACGGAGCAAAGACTTTTCAGGTAAATAAAGATTCACGTATATTCTCCTTGTCATGACTTTTTATTGAAGAAAACCGATTATCACTTATCGTACCACTTTTCATGGAGGAATACGCTTTTATCACTATAAGAAAATGGTTGAGGGAGGAGTTACGGATGAATCAAACGTTTGTTTAACTTTTTTTAAACAAAGAGTATGAAAGTAGGTCAAATTTCGAATAAGACGAATTCGAAAGTTAATCGTTGACAATTTTTATTAAAAGGCTCATCATTATATAGACCGATTGTTATAATTGTATTCGTTAGGAGTGACAGAGGGCTTGAAAAAGCAATCCGATGCAAAAGAGCGAATTTTAGAAACAGCATCGCGTCTGTTCCAAAAGCAAGGCTATCATGCGACAGGTCTCAATCAAATTATTAAAGAGAGCGGAGCTCCAAAGGGGTCGCTCTATTATTATTTTCCGAACGGAAAAGAACAGTTAGCAATTGAAGCGGTACAAATAACAGAAGAAGAAATCAGTGCTCAGTTGCAGCATTCGTTGAACAGTCATTCGGATCATGTGAAGGCCATTCAAGCTGTCTTTCAATATATCGAAGATCAGTTTCAGCATTTAGATGAGATAAAAGGCGTTCCGATTGGCTTAATCGCGATGGAGACGTGGTCAGTGAGTGAAGAGTTGCGCCTCACTTGTCAATACGCGTTTGAAGGTTGGCAAGCGCTTTTTTCAAATAAGCTTCAATCTGGCGGCATTTCTAAAGATCGAGCTGACGATTTTGCTGTAACGATTAGTTCTCTTATTGAAGGAGCGTTAACCGTTTCTGTAACATCAAAAGATCCGAAGCCTTTAACGATTGCAAAACGACAAATTCCTTTACTGTTACGAGACTAATAGTAAAGAGGATTATTAGATTACATTCATCTTGAGATGAGAAAAGGAGGGATTGGTGACCATTTTGTAAGTAGCGGATGAGTGGAAAAGGAAACATCTGTAAGCTTCTCGTCACCAAATCAAATGAATATAACAGTAGAAGAACAACAACATATGCAAGAAGAAAAGCGAGAAATAAAAAAACTACCGATTATGATCTCACTGATCATGGGAGTATTTTTTGCGATTTTAAATGAAACGTTATTAAATGTTGCTTACACAGATTTAATGGTGTCATTTAACGTGACAGCTCCGACTGTGCAATGGTTGACAACCGGGTTTATGTTAATCGTCGGGGTGCTTGTCCCGATTTCAGCTTTATTAGTTCAATGGTTTACAACACGTCAAATGTTTATCGGAGCGATGGCCATATTCACTGCGGGTACGATCCTTTGTGCGGTTGCACCGTCATTTAGTATTTTATTTATTGGAAGGCTCATTCAAGCTGCCGGAACAGGCTTATTACTTCCGGTTATGATGAATACGATTTTGTTTTTATTCCCACCAGAAAAACGTGGTGGAGCGATGGGGATGGTCGGGCTCGTCATTATGTTTGCACCTGCAATCGGACCGACGTTATCAGGTCTTATCGTTGAATCACTGAGCTGGCGTTGGTTGTTTATCGTCGTCATTCCTTTTTCATTAATCTCGATCGGATTCGCTTTCGCTTACTTAAAAAACGTTTCAGAAGTGACGAAGCCTCGTGTCGACGTTTTATCGATTATTCTTTCTACACTTGGATTCGGTGGAATTGTCTTTGGCTTCAGTAGTGTAGGAGAAGGTGAAGCTGGCTGGAGTAGTCCAGAAGTGTATTTATCAATTATCATTAGTGTCATCTCATTAACGTGGTTTATTATACGTCAGTTAAAGCTTAAAGATCCTATTTTAGAATTCCGTGTCTTTAAGTCACCGATGTTTTCATTAACGACCGTGTTACTAATTATTATGATGATGACGATGTTTTCAACGATGATTATTTTACCGCTCTATTTGCAAGGTCCACTTGCATTGGCTGCAGCGTTAGCTGGTTTAGCCCTTCTTCCAGGAGGAATACTTAACGGGCTCATGTCACCGATTGCTGGACGAATCTTTGACCGGTACGGTCCTCGTTTCCTTGTGATTCCAGGAACATTCATTCTAGTTATCGTGATGTTGCTGTTTACACAAGTATCAACGGACACACCTGTTTATATGTTTGTCCTATTACACAGTTTCTTAATGATCGGGATTGCGATGGTTATGATGCCAGGTCAGACGAATGGATTGAACCAGCTTCCTCCAGATTACTATCCACACGGCACTGCGGTGATCAATACGTTAATGCAAATTAGTGGTGCGATCGGAATCGCCTTGTTCATTGGGATTATGTCTGCAAGCGAAGCACGTTATTTGGAAGGTGTCAGTGACCCATCCTCTCCAATTGAAATGACCAACGCACTCAGTGCCGGTGTACAAAGTGCTTTCCAAGTAGGATTAATCTTTGCGATTGTCGCGTTTATTCTGTCACTGTTTATGAAGCGAAGCGTTGCCCCTGTTGTTGAAAAAGAATCATAAGTTTGATTGATGCCTGGCATGTTCCTGAAAAGGGATGTGTCAGGTTTTTATTTTAGCTCCCTTAATAAATTGGCAATATATGCTAAACTGAGAAGAGCGGACATTATGGAAGAGGCACTTTTTCAATACGTGATGAATGAAGAAGGGGAAGTTAGTAAATGGAAATGTTTATAATGTTTAGTATAGCTGCAGCAGTTATCTGCTATATTCTTTCAGTAGAAATGAAAGTGACAAAGTTAGAGAAAAGAGTAAAAGAGCTTGAAGGAAAAAGTAGCGACTAGAGTTTCGCAATCGGGAGATAAAAAATAGCATGAAGGTTAGCTTAAGTAATGGTGTTGGTGCTTTCAGTCGAATCCAAAGCAAATTTACTCATGCATAGTAAATTAAATTCGTTTGCAATTTTTATAGGCATATTAGGAGTAGTTGTAACATTTACAACGACAATGATCCTACATCGTTTCTTATAGAAAAGCTAACCTTTTAATAAACAAAGGGACCCATTCAATTGAAGTAGTAATCACTATCAATAAATGGCGGGTTTAACACTAGGCTATCTCTGACTGCTGCTGAAGCTTGGATGATGAGCGAAAAGCAACATAAAACCAAATGACGTTAATAACGATCGCTGCCATACAGATTCCTAACAAAAGAGGGATGAAACGTTCCGTATAGAATCCACTCGCTAGCATTACTGAAATGACGGAAACGTTGATCAATAATCCGAGACTGCATAAAAGCGCCATGACCACCTTCATTGACTTAACTCCTATAGGAAATAAAAGTAATGGAAAGGCGTAACAGACTAGGACGAAAATAACTGCACTCCACATCCCAAAAGACCCGAACTCATTTGCGTTAGGTCCAGTTTCAGAAAGTGGAGATAGAGAGGCAACGATGATGAACGAACAAAAAAGCAATGCTGAAACGGTTGTTATTAAAGTGAAGTCGAATTTATTTTTCATAACTTATCCTTTCAAGTAAGTTTCTTATTTACATATTATCAAATAAATGGAAAAATAGAAAGTGGTTTCTATTATTACTGCATGTTTAGTAAAAGAAATGAAGTGAGAGGTTATAAAGACGTTAAGCAATCTCTCCCACTTTATGAAGTGGCTGTGGACGTAAAGGAGGGGAATTTTGATGGAACAGTCTAAGCGTATTCGCTTACTCGATATATTACGTGGTTTTGCCATTATCGGAACACTAGGAACGAATATTTGGATTTTTGCTCAGCCAGGAGATGTTTTTTCTTTGTTGTCATCAGGGGAATGGATTGATAGCTTTGAAGGTGGACTTACCGCATTACAAGCTGTCTTTGTGAATGGTAAATTACTTGGATTATTGACGATCATGTTTGGGATCGGACTAGAGTTAAAATACCGGAAAGCACAACGGGATGGATTGCCTTGGTTATCATTTTATATATGGACAATGGTCCTTTTGTTTTTAGACGGATTACTCCATTATTTATTCGTGTTTGAGTATGATATTTTAATGAGCTATGCACTTACTGGGATTATCGTTGCTTTTCTAATCCGCAAGGGTGAAGCTTCCATGAATCGCTGGATGAAACGTGCTGCAATTGTCCATGTCATTGGTGTTGCCATCTTTTCCCTCATATGGACGGCTATGCTCCGTGATGAAACGGTCATGACTGAAATTGTAAGAGGATTTAGTGATGTCGAGCAACTTTACACAGAAGGTGGATATTGGGAACAAGTTACATATCGTATGAGCGACTTTATCGGTTTGCGTGCCGAAGCCATCGCTATCTTATTGATGAATATTACGCTCTATATTATAGGAATTCGTCTTTTCCGGAGTGGTGCATTTCACGAAAATGAGAAAGGAAGAAAGATTCGTAGAAACCTATTAAAATGGGGGATCGGTCTTGGTTTGCCTTTAAATATGCTCTTTCTTATCCCTGGAGGATTATTCGATTTACCAGTTCGCTATTTGTTTGCCCCTGTACTTTCACTTGGCTACATTGGACTACTTGCTTTGATGCTTGAAAAAGGCTGGTGGAAATGGCTGTTATCCCGTTTTGAGGCAATTGGAAAATCGGCACTAAGTTGTTATGTACTGCAAAATATTATTGCTTCCTTTTTGTTTTACAGTTGGGGGTTAAACCTTGCGCCAGTTAACCATCCATACGCCGTATTTGCGGCTTGGATAGGTATTAGTATTGTCATGATGATTGCAGCTCATCTGTTTGTCAAAACAATGGGCACAGGTCCACTAGAATGGTTGTGGAAAAAGCTATCTTATATGCCGTTTAAGCAAAAGACATAGAAAAAACAGTCATGAACTGCCAATATAAGCGCTATAGTGCGAGGTGATAATGATGTTACGCATAATTTTGATCATAGTTTCAACTATCATGTTGGTTGGATGTTCGGTAGATTTTCACATCGGTAGTTACGATGATGAGGTATACTATGATGGAAGTGACTTAAACATTGGTGTTATTGGTGAAATCCCTGACGAGGATTTTGATAACGTTATGTTTTATTCGACTGATCCTGAGTCGTTAAAAGTAGAAGAATTCGATGCATATTTCATTACAGCGCCTTACTTTGATGAGCTGTCGCAATCTGAATGGACACCAGTTTTCTCCTCCATCCACGTTCCGGTATTTTTTATGAATGTTGATTCTATTGATTTAGTGTTCCAACATGAAGATCTTTCGTACGAACAGGCTGAAGCATACCCTGCTACAGAACATACGACAGGCTTCGTACATAAAGATGATGGCATGTTAGGCTGGGGATACGGAGAACCTTCTAATTCGACTAATATAAACGATACTCCTGACTGGATCTACCATTCTATTTTTAACGATATTGAAGAGTTTCACCATGATTACTAGTTCGGGTCGCAGGTTATTGGTCATTGCATCTCGATTTCGAGGAACTTCATTCAATAAAAAAACTTGCTATCTTTAATTACAAGAATTATAATAAAATTACAAAAATTCGAAAGGGGTGAAGATAGAATGTTTATTAAAATCAATAAGTTAAGTCACGTTCTATCCTCACCTTTATATATTTAATTGAAAGCTGTTTTTGAGTGATGGAGCCTGACTTTTAGGGGCTTTCATAAACATAAAAACATCTCATAGAGACGAGAGAGCCAATGTATGACACGTTGTGCTCTTTTTTTATGGAACATCCTCCCTGACTTATTGAGTATTTCTGTACTAATAAAAGAAGGGATGTTTTATTCATGATGAAGTTAAGTACAATGAAGAAAGTAATGGATACGGTTGACAGTGAATGGAGAAGCCCTTTAGCTGAGTTCATCTTAGAAAGGTGGGGGTATGATCATGGCTCTGTACTTTGCTTGCGGGCAAGTGCCAATTTTATCTTCCAATTTAAGAAAGATGGAAAAGAATATTATTTAAGATTCAATGATTCGTGTGAAAGGGATCTCGATATGATACAAGCCGAACTTCGCATTTTGCAAGCACTCAATGATCCTTCGTTAAATGTCGCTCAACCGGTGAGATCAACAAATGGAAGCTATGTTGAAGCAGTGGAAACGGAGCTCGGAACCTTCTATGCTGTCGTGTTTGAAGCTTTGCGAGGCAAACATTATGAAACCACTGAACTAAATAGTCAGCAAATCTTTTTATGGGGTAGCTCTTTAGGCAAGTTACATGAAGCGTTTAAACAACTTCCGGAAACATATGAAATGAACAGGCCAACTTGGAAAGACCGGATTCTAACGATAAAGGAAATCCTACCTTCTTATGATAAGGAAGCATATGAAGAGATGGACCGCTTGATTTCATGGGCAGACAGGTTGAACATTTCAAAGGAGAATTATGGTCTGATCCATTATGATTTCGAGCTTGATAATGTTGTATTTGAAAAAGATAAGATAGGTATCCTAGATTTTGATGATTGCTCAAGCTATTGGTATGCAGCGGATATTATATACGCTCTTCGGGAAATAGAAGTTTTCAGTCTCGAATCTCCGGTAATAAAGACATTTATCGAAGGCTACCAAAGTGAAACAACATTAGATTTAGATATTCTTCATGAGTATGACGGATTTATCAGATTGCATAAATTAATTTCTTTTGCGAAAATCATTAGATCAGTCGATATTGAGGAATCACAAGAGTATCCGGATTGGCTTATTAATTTACGGGAAAAATTGTGTCGGCTTATCGAACAGTATCGACCTTCAATAGTATAAATATTTTTTAAAAGGAAGTGAGCTGCATTGAATTGCGGCTCTTTCTATATTTATTAAAATCAAAGGGAAAACCTGAGTAGACCAGAGTATTAATTAGTCAGATTGGGATAAGAACGAATACGACCTTTTTAATAAAGTAGGCGAAGAATCCATCACTTTGAATTTTTCCTATTAGCCTGCATATTCAGTTTATTGCTACTCCTTCGATTGGTTAAATATGTTAACATGAAAGAAAGGAGCTTATATCGTTGAAAGCAGGTATTCGATGTGAAGGTCATTACGTTATGCGGTTCGACAAAGTTTAAAGAACAGTTTGAGAAAGCTAATGCTTCCTTGACGCTTGAAGGTAATATCGTGATTAGTCTCGGTTTCTTCGAACAGAGTGAAGGCATTGACATCACGGACGAGCAAGCAAAGCTTTTTGCCGACATCCATTTCCGAAAAATCGATATGTCGGATGAAATTTTCGTCATTGATGTTGATGGGTACATTGGTGAAAGCACGAAAAAAGAGATTGACTATGCGAAGGAGCACGGTAAGAAAATTCGGTATTATTCACAAAGTGAGATTATCGTTGGTTGACATTAGAAATATAGGAGGAAGCATCATGATCATTCGAAGTCTTGAAAATATTGATATGCAGGAGTTCACAACTTGTTTTAATGAAGCATTTTCTGACTATGTCATTCCTTTTCATGCATCTGCGGAATATTTATCTAGCAGGTTTAATGGAGCTGGGGTAAATGATCAATTATCGTTTGGGGCGTTTGGCCGAGACAACAAGTTAGTCGCGTTTATTATGCATGGCATACATGAAAAGCAAGGCGAAAAAATAGCTTTTAATGTTGGGACTGGCGTCATTCCAGAGTACAGAGGTAGACGACTTGTAGGAGAAATATATCATCAAGCCATTCCTAGTTTAAAAGCAGATAACGTTAAGCAAGTGATGCTTGAAGTGATTCAGATGAATGAAAAAGCAATAAAGGCATACCGCAATATAGGTTTTGAGATTAAAAGAGAGCTCATTTGTTTCAAAGGTTCCATCGAAATAAAAGATCATTCCTTCCGAGAAAACATAGAAATCAGAACAACAACTACAGATCAATTTGATTGGGACAGTGTGACGAATTTATGGAACTATGAACCCTCTTGGGAACAATCAATCCATGCGATTTTACGAAATCCTCATTTATATGAAGTGTATCTCATCGGAGAAGAAGACCATTTACATGGATATGCTGTCGTCAATTCTACGACTGGATCCATTCTACAATTTGGTGTCCGAGAGGAATTTCGCGAACAAGGAATTGGTGCCACACTATTCCGAAAGATTGGTGAAAAACATTCAAAGGTATCTATACTTAATATAGATAAACGGGATACGAAGACGATTCATTTCCTTAAGAGAAGAGGACTCGATGTCATGATTGAACAGTATGAAATGGCAATGGAACTAAAATGAATGTATAGCGTGGAAATCTTCAGTGGAAACGGTCCGTCTGAAGAAACACGAAACATTCATGATGTCATAAACGAGGTATCGATAAATTTTTTTGACTAATTTTTTAAAAATGATCGTTCATCCTTTACTCAATATATTGATCAGGAAGCAACCAACCGCCGGTTTTATGTGATAGATGATAAAGATAAGAGACTATCAAGAGAGGAAACTTGAATAAAAAGGTAGTTTTCATGTGGAAAAAGTGATACATAAGTGGTTTGTTTATGGGCTTGTTATTGGGTTGTCAGTAGCCATTTTATTTGTCAATTATAAAGAGGTTTATGATTTTGAATTAGGTTATAGTACAGAGTACGTTCCAGTCTATGATTACGTCGTGAAGGTTCTTCCTTTCGGCGTAGGTGGGGGATTCATAGGGGCTATCGTAGGTCTATCCACCCTCTTAATGAGGTGAAAAGTAGTTATGGGAAAGGAAAGACTCTAACACGTTTTTTCCTTGCAATGGAAGGCAAATATGGAGTGAATCAAGAATCATCCGTCAGAGCTTTGAAAAAGGAACACAATGTGTTGAGAACGGTGAAAAAAGAAAATCGAGAGAGGCATCGGTATGGAGACGAATAGACTAGATTCTTATAAAAAATTGATGAGACGATGAACCCGGAAAAAGTAAATTTCATTGGAACCGTCCTAGCAATCTTGCTTATTTTAGTGTTAGTGATTCCTTACGGATTCATTTGGGGTATTGGCATGGTAGCAGATTTTTCCTTGTTATATGCGCTATTTTGGTTTGTTTTACTTATTATTCTCCATGAAATATTGCATTTAGTAGGTTATACCTTGATCGGTGGAGCTAAATGGAGCGAAATAAAATTAGGGGTTATGTGGAAGCAACTAATGCCCTATGCTCACTGCAAAGTGCCTTTAAAAATAAATCATTACCGTATTGCGGTTTTACTCCCAATCGTATTGGGCATTTTTCCGACTATAATAGGATATTTATATGGAAATGGTCTTATCGCAATCATTGGTATTTTTATGACGACGGTTTCAATAGGAGACTTAATGATCATCCATACGTTAAGGAAATTTCCTAAAAGGAGTTTCGTCCAAGACCATCCTAACAAAATAGGATGTATTGTTTACCTTCCACAAAATGAAAGGCGTGAGACATAACGAATTTGTCCACACCTTTCTCCAAACTACTTTATCTCTTCCGAATCTATTTCTGTAATAGTTGGTTCGTATTGTAAGATGATATTCATCAAGGTAGCGAGTAGTGTGTTCATTTTTTGTTTGGAAAAACGTGTCCAATGAACTTTCCTGTTGTACAAATATAATTTGATTTTTCATAGATTCGAAATGCGTCTCCATGAAATTGTTCGCTATCGTCCCATGTCATATAATCATCATAAGTAACAGAATACGTAAAGTCGATTTATAAAGCTTGTACATGACTGTCAGGGTGAGGGAAGATGAGTAAGTCGGTTAATGATCCTAAGGTACACATCAAGTGTTCTTGGCTCGTAAAAAATTTGTTCGAAAGAAATTTGATACCCTGACTCATTAACGAAGTCTGTAAAATGCATTCCTTTTTAAATGTAGAAAATGACGGTAAATATTTAGCGATATGAACAATTTGGAATGAGATTTAACTAATAAGTTCGTTTACTTCACCGTCGTTTGATTTTAACATTTGGTAAAACTCAAATCTGGCCGCTTCAAAGTATGTGAAGCTCCAAAAAACGCCTATTATTAGAGCTAATAATCCTAAGAAAAACCAACCAATGAAACTAATATATAACCCAATTAGGGACCATTTATTACCCTTCATTAACTTGAAACTAAGATAAATTGATTTAGTAAGTTTTATTTTTGGTTTATCATATAGTATATACATTGCTTGAGAGAGACCTAGAAATAACCATACTAGAAGTAAAGGTAATAATGCCAAAACGATACCTATAGTAATTTTAGTCATATCGAGGTTCTGATCACCAATTATCCAAAGGGATTGAAGTATAGCAAAAACAAATATTATTACCGCAAAAAATTGTAACAACCGAATAAGTGAGTTCACTACGAAACCTTTCAACAATAAACTTTTATTCTTAAAGCTATATGTGAAAGCGGACAAAAATTTTCTACCATCTTGATATTTAATATTATGGATTAAGTCAACGACAGCAAAGAAACCTATGCTTCCTATAAAGGCGGCTAGTAGAATGCCTAGTATACTATCTGAAGTTGAGAACGTTAGTAAACTAATACTTATTCCATCACTTTTAAAATTTATTGTGGTTATATTAGTGCCAGCTAGTATTCCTATAAAATAGCAAATAAAAATTAAGCTAACGACTTTAATCCAATTTCCTCTTAAAACTTCTCGTGCTGACTGTTTAATTGAAAATACCATAATTACCTCCCTTTTGACTTCACCTTAACATAAAGAATTAACCATTCACTGATACGATATAGATGAATTTCCCTTTAATAATTGTAGACCTAATTGATCTGCTAAAATGATTGATTTTTTAATATTGTCCCTAAAATAGCGGAGCTACTTAGATTTTTCCGACTATTTTTATATATGTGAACCTATGCCATGTAACAAAAAAGGTCTTATACGGCTATCCACACAGGTGTTTTATCTTAATTTTTCTTATCATCTTTGAAACAAGCGTGCTTAGAATCATAGAAACCGAAAAGGGAAGATAGCGTTAAGAAGACTAGATCCATTTTAACTCCTTAATAACCGCAACAGTTGCAAACCGTCCGATGGATGCCCTTTATAAGCCCCCATCCAATGTGGATAAGTCATAGGAATTGCAGTTACGAAAAACTGAATAAGATTAAAGATTGTCACTCCGGTTAAAGCAAAACGTATGTCTCCTTGTGGAGCTATGGCCATAAGTAGTCCAAATAAACAGACGAGCAGCAGTGACATGATTGGTCCTCCAGCTAAAGCCGCAATACGCTGCTGTTTTTCAAAACGATCGTCCCATGCACAAAATCCCACAAATGACCAACGAATGTAAAAGTGGAGCCTACCAATACTAAAGTTATGTTTGTTCTCTTTATCCCAATCCCCTAAGTATATTCGAGCATGAGATTTAGAAGATAATACAACACCGATGCCATGTCCCACTTCATGTAGTAGGACACACATTGGCAAAAGCAGTGTGTAAAAAATCAAAAAGGTTAACATTAATATCCCCATTTTTTATGCTTCTCCCTCTATCCAAAAAAACTCTCAATATATGTAAAGTTCTGATCTTTCATTATACATCATTCGTTGTTATTACTCTTCCAAATGATACATTAATTTCCATTTTAGGGGGAGGGAATAGGGCTTTCATTATTAGAATAATTCTAGTTAGCGGATAAATCCCGATTTTTCGCGGATAAATCAAATTTTTTACCGGATAAACAGCAAAATTTCACGGATAAACATATGATAAGGCTATAACACTAGCTTGTTACTAGACTGTGCTTTAGCAGGCATACTGAAATTTAACTGCTCTACTGCTGTTTTAAACGTGATTAGCTGTTAATCTTCATTCATTGTTCTCCCCTAATCGATAAATATGATCGTTAAAATCGGAATTATCAGCTTTTTCGATTTGGGATCCTTATATAAAATAGTAAATAAGATCAAGAGATAATACAACAATGATGAGTCAGGAGGGAAAGTAATATGAGTATTGCTGTTATTTATGGAAGTTCAAGAGAAGGTGGGAATACGGAGCTATTAACGAAAACGGCTTTACAAGGATTGGACTATGAAGAAATCATCTTACGAGATGAAACCATTATACCGGTTAAAGATGGACGTCATGAAGATCAAGGGTTTAGTGAAGTAGATGATAATTATGATGCACTGATCTCTCGTATGATTAATCATGACATTTTAGTTTTTGCGACTCCGATATATTGGTTTAGTATGTCAGGAACGATGAAAACATTCATTGATCGTTGGTCCCAAACGATGAGAGACGAGAAACACCCTGAATTTAAAGAAAAGATGGCTGGTAAACAAGCATATGTGATCGCAGTTGGAGGCGATACTCCTTTATTAAAAGGACTACCTCTCATTCAACAGTTTCAATTAATCTTTCAATTTATCGGTACGACTTTCAGCGGATATATAATAGGGAAAGGAAACAGACCTGGGGAAGTTTTACAAGATCAGCAGGCAATGGCTGCAGCGGAAGGTTTACGTCAAACATTATTATCTGAGCGATAAGAAATCATGATGCAATTCAAAAACTATTTTGTATTTTACTTAACCCAGTCCGTTCTATATGTTTAATGTAACGAGAGATCGAAGGACGGGAGGAGAATATATGAAACGGGAAGTACGTTTTAGATTGGCTACAGAACAAGACGTTGATAAAATTGTGGAAATGCTTGCAGATGATGTTTTAGGTCGTAAACGAGAGCGGTATGAAAAGCCTCTTCCTAACAGCTACTATCATGCATTTAAGGCGATTTCATCAGACCCTAACAATGAATTAGTTATTGCTTATCAGGATGATGAGATAATCGGTGTTCAACAAATAACTTTTACACCTTATCTTACACATCAAGGCGGGTGGCGAGCGACGATAGAAGGAGTAAGGATGTCGTCGTCCATACGGGGAAAAGGGATAGGCACGAAAATGATTAACTGGGCAATTGACCGTGCAAAACAACGCAACTGCCATTTGATCCAATTAACTACAGACAAAAAGAGAAAGGACGCTCTACGGTTTTATCAAGGTTTAGGCTTTAAAGCAACGCATGAAGGGTTGAAAATGCGATTAAATGATGAGGACGGTCAATAACGGATAGTAGAGGCTCGGTTAATTAGAATGATTATAGTTAGCGGATAAAACGTAATTTTTGCAGGATAAAACCTGATTTTTCATGGATAAAACTGATTTTTTACAGGATAAACAGCAAAATTTCACGAATAAAACGATATTTTTACAGGATAAAACGAATGTTTCACGTATAAACAGATGATGAGGCCTAGACATCGAGAATATGAACGAAGAGAAAGGTCGCACTTATGTCTATCGGTGAAATTGAGTGTGTTTTTCAGTCATCAACATGATATGTTATACAAAAGGGGGTGTCTTCGTATGAACGATGATCAAATTCAGGATCAATTATGTGCTGATTGTGAGAAATGTTTTGGTTTATGTTGTGTCGCTTTGCCTTATGCAAAATCTGCTGACTTTGCTTTTAATAAAGACGCGGGAACTCCTTGTACAAATCTGCAGTCAAATAATCGTTGTAGTATTCATCAAAACCTGAGAAGCGATGGGTTTCGCGGATGTGCAGTATATGAATGTTTTGGTGCAGGGCAAAAGGTATCTCAAGTCACTTATGATGGATCTGATTGGCGAGAAGACCCTATGCTAGCAAAGGAAATGTTTGATGTGTTTCCAGTGATGCAGCAGCTTTATGAAATGCTTTATTATATAAATGAAGCAGTCCAGTTAGATGAGGCTAAGTCTCTCCATCAAGATTTACAGAATGCATATGAAAAAACAGTCAAACTCACAAATCTAAGTCCTCAATCTATTTTAGAAATTGATATACCGGTTCATAGAGAGGAAGTAAATCATTTACTTCTGCAAACAAGTGAATTAATACGAAAAAGAGTGATAAAGAAGAACAGGAGTCTAATGAAAATAGGTAGGGGAACTGACTTAATCGGGGCAAAACTAAAAGGAGCCAACCTTCGTGGAGCAAACTTAAGAGGTGCCTTTTTAATTTCAGCCGACCTTAGGGGCGCTGATCTAAGGTCTGCTGACTTTATAGGAGCCGACTTGAGGGATGCGGATTTAAGAGGAGCTAATTTGCAAGGCAGTATTTTTCTAACGGAAGCACAATTAAACTCGGCAGTGGGGGATACAAACACGAAATTGCCACCTACTTTTACGCTGCCTGAACATTGGAATGGTTAACGTGTAAAACATCTCTGATACTGCAGAGGTGTATTTCTTTGTGCTCTTTTGTGAAAGCGTCGTGGATTTCAATAGCCATTTCTTGAGTTTGATTACGATTTAAAAACGACAGGTCATTCAGCTAATTACAGGAGATGACGTCTCATAAAAAGAATAATAGAGTATAACGATCCGTAATAAAGGGGGAATCTTATATGCTTTTTCAAAATGGTCATTTATCGGTTCGAACATTAAAGAGAGAAGATAATCAATTACTTGCAAAATGGCTTTCTGACCAAAAGGTACTTAAATATTATGAAGGTCGAGACAATCCTTTTGACCTCGAAAAAGTAAACGAAACGTTTTATTATCGTAACGATGACGTAACTGGCTGTTTAGTAAAATATAATAGAGAGCCAATTGGCTACATTCAATACTATTCATTAGATAAAGAGACTAGAAAGACTTATGGATATGATGAAACAGGAACGATTTATGGAATAGACCAATTCATCGGTGAAGTCGATTATTGGAATAAAGGGATTGGCCAGCTACTTGTAACATCAATGGTTGACTATTTAGTAAATGTTCATCAAGCAGAAAAAGTCGTTATGGACCCGCAAACGTGGAACGAAAGAGCGATCCGCTGCTATGAAAAGTGTGGGTTTGAAAAGGTGAAAATGTTGCCAGAGCACGAGTATCATGAGGGGAAATATCGTGACTGCTGGCTGCTTGAAAACAGAGCGTGAATTGGCTGTAAAATATACATGGTGAAGGGTAGCGCTATAGGATAGTAGAGATTCGGTTATTTAGAATGATTCTAGTTAGCGGATAAAACCTGATTATTTATGGATAAAACGGATTTATTACAGGATAAACAGTAAAATTTCACGAATAAAACGATATTTTTATAGGATAAATTGAAAATTCCAATCTAGCTGAATTGATACGGAAAAAGCTGCCATCTTGGTAAATATGAACCTAGTGTGCTGTATTACCCAATTCCGCACCGTCGAATCGTTTTCGTTGATTCATATTGTTTTAGCATATGTTTGGCGGCCATTGGATCCCTTATTTACTAAAAAACTGTTGTTTTTATGACTTTGTCGGACACCAGTTCCGTTATCCATCCGTAATAATCCTAAAGTGGAGGCGATTTAGGCAAATAAAGAACCTGGTGTCCTCTTACACATTGTAAAACATGATTTTGTCACAATTAAGGTACCTGATGTCCGCATTCGGTCGTATAACATCCGAGGTCTTTCGTGACTAAAAGACTTTCAAAAGTGCATAAGACACTCTCGGAAAGCACAATCTGTTTGCTGAGAATCTTCTGCAGTTCTCTTATCCATCAGCTAATCGGCTTTTGAACGACAGGAGATGAAAGTCGGATTAAGGTAGAGGGATGCCCGTATAACATCGATGCATCAATGAATACCTCAAGAGACTGTACATTATTCGTCACGACTTTAATTAAAAAATTGTATTGTCCGGCTAAACGATGACATTCGATGACATCTGGATGCTCCTTGCAGAACGTAACAAACTGCTTACATTTTGTATTGTCATATAAAATGAATGCCATGACAGGTTTATCGATATTGTCCGGATTGACCGTTGCTCTGTAGCCATCAATTACCTTCTTTTCCTCAAGCTTTTTCACTCTTTCATTTACAGCAGGATTGGATAAGCCAACCTTTTTTCCTAACTCAGTAAATGATACGCGAGCATTTTCTTGCAAATGCAGTAGAATACTTTTATCAATTTCATCCATTGATTTCGACCCTCCTTTAAAAATAAAAGTAATTGAATAGAAAAACGAAAAAATAAAAAGAAAATAGTTAAAATTACAATAATATAAGTATGTGAATATCACAATACACCAACTAAAATAAAGATAAATAATAGAAGTGGGGGATATTGATGCCTTTGGAAATGAAAGACGAGTGTGAAAGATGTACGAAACCACTTTTTTATCATTCTACCGCATATATTTGCAGTCATGGGTGTACGTTCTGCAGTAAATGTTCTGAAGAGATGGATTATATTTGTCCGAACTGTCGTGGAGAACTCGTCATGCGACCTAGAAGCGGAGGAGATCCATTAAGCTGCTCAATTTATTCATAAGGAGAATAAGTGATGGAGAAAATGGCTTTACTCATTGTAGATGTACAAAAAGCGTTTGATGATCGGAAATGGGGAAAACGCAACAATCCCGATGCCGAAGAAAACATAAGCATAATATTGAAAGCTTGGAGAGAAAAAGGCTTGCCAGTGATTTTTATTAAACACTTATCTGATGATCCTGATTCTCTCTTTTATCCTGAGAATGTAGGGTTTGATATAAAAGACATCGTTCAACCAATCGATGAAGAGGTTATTATAACAAAGAAAGTGAACAGCAGCTTTATTGGTACAAACTTAGAAGAACGATTAAAAGTGAATGAAATTACCACAGTCGTGATTACAGGTTTAACGACACCACATTGTATTTCGACAACGACGAGAATGAGTGGTAATTTAGGCTTTAAAACCATATTAATCTCTGATGCAACAGCAGCGTTCAGCTTGGAAGGTCATCACGATAAACATTACGATGCTGACACGGTACATGAGGTAACATTAGCTACGTTGCACGATGAATTTGCGACAATACTGACAACCGACCAGCTGCTAAACGAAATATATCCTTTTTAAAAGCTGTCCAACACAGTTTTTTACCAAATGGAAAAATATTATAACGCGTATGTAGATTTATAAAACTTTGTAAAAAAGGAGGAGAAAATGAAATCTATTAAAATGCCTTTCCTAATTTTCGTTTTGTTTTTATCGTTAGGGCTAATCGGGTACTTCGGATTTATGTACTTCATACGTACATTTCCGTTTAATTAACAGAACCTAGTAAAATCCTGTTTAAGTAGAAAAAAGATGAAGAGTTGTTGCGCCAAAACCAGGGGAAGTTGCGTCCAAACGCTGAGTCGTTGCGCCAAAACCAGGGGAAGTTGCGTCTAAACGAAGAGTTGTTGCGCCAAAACCAGGGGAAGTTGCGTCCAAACGCTGAGTCGTTGCGCCAAAACCAGGGGAAGTTGCGTCTAAACGAAGAGTTGTTGCGCCAAAACCAGGGGAAGTTGCGTCCAAACGCTGAGTTGTTGCGCCAAAACCAGGGGAAGTTGCGTCCAAACGCTGAGTCGTTGCGCCAAAACCATAATTCAGCGAACAACTTACTAAATGAAGTAGAGACAAGTAGATTGTGCTTTGTCCATTACCATTGGTAATCAATTATTTAATCAAATGGTTGATTAACACTGCTCCTTCGTTTATACTTAACCACATGGTTAAGCAAAATGATGATCAATTAAGCCTTATTTTTCATGCATTAGCTGATCCGACGAGAAGAGAAATGGTTCAGCTTATTTCCTCAAAAGAATGTTCAGTCTCAGAACTTGCAGAACCTTTTGATATGTCTTTAGCAGCTGTGTCAAAGCACATTAAAGTGTTAGAAAAGGCACGGTTACTTGAGAAAACGAAGGAAGGCAGGCAGCAAACGTGCCGTTTGAATGCGGACTCGCTGTCACTGGCAACAGAATGGCTTCATTTTTATGAACGTTTTTGGAATAAACAATTTGATGTCCTTGAACGTGAACTACTTCGAGCGAAAAAGGAGGAACATTAATCACTGCTTACTAATTTGAAGCCAATTTCGATGAAAAGGATGGTAATAATGAGTGGTTATTCAACGACGACATTAAAAATGACACGTCGGTTTGATGTGGAACGTGAAAGAGTATTTGATGCGTGGTTAAACCCGGAAATGATGAGAAAGTGGTTGTTTACGATGGAAGCAACAAACAAAGTAGCAAAAAATGATCCACGTGTTGGCGGAACGTGGGAAATTGTCGACCATCGAGATGGGAAAGATTACAGAGCGATTGGAGAATATCATGAAATTGATCGTCCTCATAAACTCGTGTTTACATTTAAGATGCCGCAGTTTAGTGATACCGTCGACGAAATTACCGTTCTGTTTGAAAGAGCTGATAGCGGATGTGAAATGACATTTACCCAGAAGATCGTTGTTCCCCATGAAGAGAATTGGACAGAAGCTGATATCGAAAAAGCGCTAAGTGAATTCCACGATGGGTCTGAACATGGCTGGAACTTAATGTTTAAAGGACTGAAACAGCTAGTCGAAACAGGCAAAATCCAGTATGATGAAATGAATGAGAAATAATGTGTGCAAACCGTGAGAGCCTGGATGACCAGGCTCTTTCACATGTCTTCGATTTTTCTTAACTGAAAATAGTTACTTAAAGCGCCGAGAACCCCAGTAATCGTAAATAAGTACGTTATTATTGGATGTGGTGAGAGCGTTTCGTTAAAAAGGTAAAAGATTCCTAAACAAAATAATGCAATACTAGCAATAAGACCGATTAAAATCCTCGTTTTCTTAGACATATCGTTCCTCCTTTTTCATGCTAGTTTATAATTTTCTTTTAAATAAAACACGATCTTCATTAGGTCCATCATAATTAGGGAAAACAGAAATTCCATCAACTTCTTTTGTTCCATCTTCAATTTCAAACCCTAGATTCGTATGAAAAGCAATCGATTTTTTATTTACAGGTGAAGTAATGGCACGGACAAGTTTTATACCATTCTTTTGCGCTAGGCTAAAAAATGTATGATAAAGAGTCATTCCGATATTATTCCTGCGATATTCAGGGTGGACTCCAACAAAATGAATATATCCTTCATCGACTTGAGATGGAGAAAATAAACCGATTAAAAAACCTACTACTTGATCCCCTTTTTCAACAATAAAGCTTGTATTTTTGAAATGAACAAAAAATAGTTTTGGTAACATATGGGACATTTGCCTTCCACCCCACCATTCGTTAATGAGAGGGGAGATAAGATCGTAATCAGAACTTTTAATATGCCGTATATTCACATATCATTCCTCCTAATTAAAAAGTTCGTACTACTTTATACTAACAGGATTTATAAAACTTATAGATAATCGTATAACTACAACTGAGGCTTGCACGAAAGTAAGAAACCACGGTTCGCTTGCTGAGAATCTCATGTTTTGTTTAACATTCTCGATCAACAAGGGTATGACCTTCATTTTCAAAAAAAGTGAAGGTAAAAAACCTTAGAAGGAATAGTCATTATTCCTCCTAAGGCTTTGTCTTTTCCTTATGCTTCTTTTTCGTCGGATTTTTCTACATCATCTTCTACATCATCTTTTATGTCGCTAGTACTCTTATAGGAGCTTTCTTCCTTGGAACTTGCCGCTTGATTTTGCGATACTCCGACGTAACTTTCAAGCATTGCTTTTATATCCATGCCTGTCGATTCCTTAAGACTCTCTTGAATACTAGTCATCGTTTTTGTAACACTGTTTGCTACATTTGAAGCACCATTTTGTGAATCGCTTCCGCCCATATCAATGACTTTCATTTCACTAATGTTTGCAAGTGGCTTAGAAACTTCACGTGCATATTCAGGAAGCATTTTAATGAACATTTCCAATACAGCAGCTTCTCCGTATTTTTCCATCGCTTCTGCCATAAGCTGTTTCGCTTCAGCTTCAGCTCGACCTTGTTCCCGAATAACTTCAGCTTGTGCGAGACCTTGTTCACGCTCAATCGCTGCTTGAGCAGCACCTTTTTCACGTTCGATTTTTGCTCTCGTTTCTCCATCGATTCGTGATTTTTCAGCTTCAGCACGTGCTTTTGCTTCGATATCGTAAGCGTCTGCATCAGCCTGAGTTTTACGACGTTTTTGTTCCTCTTCTTCAAGTTCAACTTGGCGCTGGCGTTCAATGTACTTAATTTGCATTTCTTCTTCTTTTACTTTCTGGTTCAGTTGAGCCTGCTCAAGGTGATAAGCTTGCTCCGAACGAGCACGTGCACGCTCTGTTTCTTCTTTAATTTGCGCCTCTTTTATATCTTTTTCTTTACGAGATTCAGCGATTGCGCTTAATCGGATGTTTTCTTCTTCCTGTGCTTCTTGGTCGTTTTTCGCTTTATACATTCTTGTTTCTTTCTCGGCATCTGATTCAGCCATATCTGCTTTTTTACGAATTTCCGCAATACGCGGACGACCTAGGTTGTCAAGGTAACCATTCTCTTCATCTGCATCGCGCAGATCGTCAAGACCAAATGATGTAATTGTAAAGCCCATGTTATCAAGCTCATGCTGAGCAATATCACGAACTTCTACGTTAAATGCTTCACGGTCATTGTTAATCTTTTCAACCGAAAGCTTCGATAAGATTGCACGAAGGTTCGTACCGAGAACTTTCGATACCTCATCTTGAATCTCTTTATCTTTCTTACCTAAAAATTGTTCAGCATAATTTGCAATTCCGTGCAGTGAATCAGAGATTTTTACAGAAGCAATCGCATCTGCGATAACTGGAACTCCTTGAGAGGTATACACTTTAGGTGTTGTAATTTTGATTTGAAAGGAGTTGAGGTCAACCGGAGTACAAGTTTGGAAAACACGTAAATAAATCCCGCCACCGCGTATGATTTTTAAGCTCCGACCGTTTTCATCGGTGAAAATTCGATTATCTTTCTCGGGATCACCTAGTTTTGGCCCCGTAATAATGAGTGCTTCATTCGACCTTGCCGTTTTGTAACGCACTCTAAAGACGATAAAGCTTACGATTCCTCCTACTGCTAGAACTGGTAAAACGATAAATAGCAAAATCATAAAAACAAGACTTTCCATCAATGATTATTCCCCCTTAATGTTTTCGCAAGTGATTCTAAAAATCTGAACCGTCTAGTATGTGTTACGAATTGATTGCCGAAAAGTTCCTTTATCGTATGTATCAATTTAAAATATTAAGAATATTTCACCCATTCACCTCCTTTGCGAATTGTAACATAAAATGGTAAACATATGGGCTAAGAGTAAGAAATGGATATATATGTTAAAATAGATCTAGGAAGAAAAACTAGGGGGATGAGCATGAGTGGAACGTTTATTAACATTAGAGGAAAAACGCTTTACGTCGAACAATTTGGGCCGAAAGATGCTCCACCATTATTATATTTACACGGGGGACCGGGTGAAAGTTGTTTTGATTTTTCATTCCATCAAAAGGAAAGGTTAGGAAATCATTTTCATGTGATAGCCATTGATCAACGAGGAGTTTGCCGCTCGGAGGAAATTAATGAAAGTGAAGATTTCCGTTTACAAGATCTGATTGAGGATTGTGAAGCACTTAGGGAGCATTTAAATATTGAGAAGTGGTCACTGATTGGCCATTCCTTTGGTGGGTATTTATCATTGCTTTATGGACGTGCATATCCGAGTGCCATTCATAAAATTATTTTCGAATGTCCGACCTTCGACTTTAAACTGTCTTCAACATCATTATTACAAAAAACAACTAGTATTGCTAGAAAACATGGAAAAGAAAAATTAGCAACAAAATGTTTATCATTGTTAAACGATGATTCAAAATCAGTTAAACAGCTGATTGAAGAATATATAGAATTTAGTGGCGAGTTAGGGGATAAAAGACTCGAAATATATAGATACAATCATGATCATCAGACTGATTATTATGCAGCATACACTGAAGAACAATGGGAAACTTTTTTTGATCGGTCAGAAAACCATTTTCAAAGACTGAGGGAGGAAGGAGAAATTTTTACTTCTATACTTTCTGAGCTCAAAAAAGTAAAAAAGCCTTTGCTTCTACTAACAGCAGAACACGACGCAGTCACATGCAATCAACAGATTGACTGCTTTAAAAATGAAGTGGAAAGTGGTGAAATCTACTTTTTTGAAAATTGCGGGCATACACCACACTATGAAGCCCCCGACCGTTTCACAAATGTCATACATGACTTTATATTAAAAGAGGAAGATTCATAGTGATAGAGAAATTGATCTACTTAAACCTTGCTATATAACAGGGACATTAGTGATTGTTTCAATATTTATATTCGTTATCGGATTGCAAGCAAGTGTATTCTCTATGAAACATATCGTATTGATGCTAAAACTCACTTCATTTTTACTTGTCTTAAGTGTTGAGATGAGAAGGGGTTGCTTTCAAAAAAGAAGTGATTAAACGTTTCCGATTTGATATATGATTTTCATATGTCTGTTTATCTTGGTAAATTTCATTTAACTAGAATTCAGCTTCATTTTTTACAGCTCCATCTCTCCAAAAAAACGAGCTAGGACTTTACTAAACATATCCTAGCTCGTTTTTTAGGCGGGAAAAGTAATCGTCGAAAACCCCCTAGGTACACACAGTGTGGCACCTAGGAAGTTGAGGCATTGTCTGCAAAAAGCGTCCGACGATAGGAGTTTTGCATTTGTAATAGTGAAAAAAGTAGTGGTATCCTCAAAATAATTTTGAGAACACACTCTATTTATTTTTGCTTATTGTCCATCAATGGCAGCTCGTACATCAATCACACCATTGCCGTAGTAGAAATGGTCTCCGAGTGGTACCGCTGTTTCGTTAAAGGCTTGACGGATATCTTCATTCGATAAATTAGGGCTATCCGCCAAAAGAAGAGCTGCTGCACCAGCAACGTGAGGAGAGGCCATCGACGTACCGTTCAACTCTGCGTAACTATCATCCAAGTAAGTGCTGTTTACATCTACTCCAGGCGCCATAACGTCTAACTCATCACCAACACTTGAGAAGGATGCGCGCTCGTTATTTTCATCAACGGCACCAACAGCGATTACGTTATCATATTTCGCTGGATATCCGATCGTGTTAAACCA
Organism: Evansella halocellulosilytica; assembly: GCF_002335745.1. Lineage (GTDB taxonomy): Bacteria > Bacillota > Bacilli > Bacillales > Salisediminibacteriaceae > Bacillus_CA > Bacillus_CA halocellulosilytica. The sequence goes on from NZ_NIST01000001.1 coordinate 1,125,299, forward strand.
TGCAAATGACCCCGAGTTTCCTGCAGCAGCTACTAAAGTAACACCTTCACTATGAGCATAATTGACAGCTTCCTCTAGTGTATTGGAGCCAGTGCTTCCACCTAAGCTCATGTTTACAACATCGATGTCATTTTCGACAGCCCATTCGATTCCTTGGGCAATTGTTGCATGGGATCCGCTGCCATCAGCTCCTAGTACTTTTACCGCGTAAAGATCTATGTCTGGGCTTACCCCAAGTACACCAAGATCGTTATCTAACGCAGCTACAGTTCCGGCAACGTGAGTGCCATGTCCATTTTGATCTTGATAATCAGGCTCACTGTCGATAAAGCTCTCCCCACCGACTACGTTTAGATCTTCATGGTCTTGAATGCCTGTATCTAATACAGCTACGCTTACGCCATTGCCAGTATTCCCATCTGCTTCTTGTACCTCAAGGGCATTAATGTGTTCGATTCCATACGGCACCTCTTGTCCGTATGCTTCCACTTCTAAGTTCTCTTCTATAAAGGCTACGTTCGGATTATTTTTCAGCCCATTTAACGCTTGTTCTGGAAGTGTTACATGAACAATATCTGCAAAATTATATTCATGTTCTACCTCACCTCCAAGGACACCTACCGTTTGTGCTGTATTGACGCTGGCAGCAGCTCCTGGTTTAAACCCGACTAAGTACTCTTTCTTTTCACCCTGATCCTGTGCAAGACTGCTTGTCCCTCCAAAAACGAGAGTAATGGCAAGTGCTGCACCAGTTACTTTAGTAAAAAACTTACTTTTGAACACATGAACATCTCCCTTCCCTTGAAAAAGTTTTTAAATTTTGAAAAAGATGTAATAGAACTGTATCAAGGAAAATGAAACGATTTCAACAAAAATTCCAAATTTACAGAAAATTAATGATGTTTTTTACATTATTTTCTATCTGACTGCGTCGAAAGACCTCGTAAAATATCAAGTTATCGAATGATTGCGTGTCTAAAGAAAGAGGACTCTAGTAAGGCACTTTTATTATTTTAGAATTGCAAACCTTTTTGTTTCTTTTTGAGCGTAAAAATGAAATAAAAAGGGCTTAAAAGTGATAAATTAATCAACCGTGACATATTCTTCCTCACTGACGTCTTCTCCGGTGACACCCTTTTATGTAAACGGATACGGTCGTTGCACAATCACTTTATATAAGTAAAATGATGTTTAGGGGTTCTAAATACCTCAAAAGATAAAAAATTTTATATGAGGAGTGATTGTAAAATGGTAGACTTGTATCCTTCAAGAGTCGGACAAAACACCAAGATATTGGAGCGACAAGATCCTGTGATTTTCAAGAACTCCAAGAACAGCAAAGGACCAGTAAAAAATGAAGACTTAACGTTTTATGAAGAGAATGGCTATTTGCTATTTAAGAACTTATTTTCCGAAGAAGAAGTAAGGTTTATGAAAGAAGAGCTGGCTCAGGTTATGGAAGCGAACCGGCACTGTGAAACAGATGAAGTCATTAAAGAAGCGGGGAGTAATGACGTTCGCTCGGTTTTTGAAGTGCACAAAAATAGTGACTTTTTTAAGCGTTTATCAGAAAATGATCGTTTGGTCGCTGTTGCTCAGCAATTACTAGGGAGCTCCGTTTACATTACACAGTCTAGAATTAATTTTAAGCCTGGTTTTAAAGGGAAGGAATTTTACTGGCATTCCGATTTTGAAACGTGGCATGTTGAAGATGGGATGCCGAATATGAGAGCGGTCAGCTGCTCAATTATTTTAACCGATAACTATGAATATAATGGTCCGCTCATGCTCATTCCAGGCTCACATAAGTGGTATATTTCATGCGCTGGAGAGACTCCGGCTAATAACTATAAAAACTCTTTGAAAAAACAAGAGTTGGGAGTACCAGACAATGACAGCTTAAAATGGCTAGTTGATCAAGCTGGAGGACAAATTGATACGGCAACCGGACCTGCTGGATCGGTATTATTTTTTGAATGTAATACGATGCACGGTTCTAGTGGAAACATTTCACCGTTCCCGCGCAGCAATGTCTTTTTCGTATATAACAGTATTGAAAACAAGCTGCAAGCGCCGTTTTCTAGGAGCAGTCCAAGACCTGAGTTTTTAGCAAATCGAACGAATATAACACCGATCAACCGAAGAAAAGAAGGGATCCATGCAAACTGGGTGCAGAACCCTTCTTATGTATAAAATACTTAGTACTGAGGCATAGAGGCTATTTTCTCTATGCCTCGTTGATTTACAATCGCTTTCCTAATTCCGATTACATTGCTGTCCGGCACTATTCTCTTTTTGGTAAAGTTAGAGATTTTGTTCTTTCTTTTTCAATAGGGAGAGATGGATTGGCTGCTTTGAGTCGACTTTTTTCGTGAAGAAGCTGTGAAGCAGCATACCGATTATAATAATAAACAGTCCAGTAATCGCTAACCCATTCGGTAATGGGGTGGAAAGGAGAATCGCCTCGCCTATAAGGACAAATAAAACTTGAGTAGATTGAGTCGCTTCGACTGCAGCAAGCTTTTCTTGTGATTTTCTAACTCGATCTGTTGCGATAAAAAATAATGTCGTCGCGATTACACCAGAGCTGATTGCAACAATAAACGTTTGAATGACTTGGTCTGAAGAAGGTGCACCGACCGTAAAAAATCCGTACATACCAATAATGAACCAGAATGGAAGGCTTGCTAATGTCATTCCGAAAACTCGTTGAAACGTGTCTAGTCTGCCTCCGCACACCTCCATCATTTTACGATTCCCTAATGGATAAGCGAAAGCTGCAACGACAACAGGCATAACTCCTGCTATCATCATGCCTAACGTTATACTGCTCGCTTGCTGCCATTGAATAAGCACGACCCCGAATAAAATGAGCAGTGAAGTCTTCAATGCTCTCACGGGTATTTTATTTCGTGTTTTTATAGGTCCTTGTTCTGTTTGAATCGTTTTAAAAAATAATGGGCTCAATAAAACTCCGGCGACGATAGTAAGCTGCCATGTACCTGATACTAGCCACCCGGGTCCATACGCAGCTGCATATGTAATGGGACCATAAAATAAAACAAATCCAAAGAAACTCCAGCACAACCATTGAAATGGTTGTTTCATCATTTCAGATAATACTTGTTTCAAGTTCCTTCTTAACAGTACAATAAGTAATAAAAACGGAAGCATAAAGAAAAATCGTAAGGAAGAACTCCACAGCCAGCTTCCTCCTGAAAGTTCCATCGATCGATTTAAAATAAACGTGACAGCGAAGAACATCGCAGCTGCAATACCAATGAATATTTCTTTCATCCACTCACACCTTCCATCGATCAAAAAGTATGTATATTATAATATGTATGTGTGTAATTATACTATACTTTCACAAGATTTAGAATAAATAATAAGGAGCAGGATCATGGCTGATGCAGAAAAGTTAGCAAAACAAGTAGGAGAAACACTTAGAAAGATTAGGCAGGATAGAGGAATGAGTTTACAGGGGCTTGCGGAAATGACAGAAGTTAGCAAACTGACATTAGGAAAAATCGAACGGGGAGAGGCGAATCCTTCCTTAAGTATTATTTGGAAAATCGCAAATGGATTAACCATTCCAATATCAGCATTACTGAAAGAACAACAAGAAATCGTTATTTCTCGAAAAAATAATGGAAACAAAATTTTAAGTGCAAATGAAGCGTGTACGTTGGAGCCGATTTTTGATTCAGGTCATTACGGCTCAATGGAAATACACCGTGCATTTTTAAAGCCTAACGGTGAATATTCTCCAGGTCCTCATCAGTCTGGAGTCATCGAATATGTCATGGTTATGAAAGGCGAGCTCATTATTAAAATTGAGGATAACACCTATCACCTGAAAGAATATGATTCGATCAAATTCCACGGTGATCGCAACCATGCTTATATGAATCCGACTCGATCGGAAACGGTCTTGCACTTTGTTATGACGTATTCGAAGTAAAACTAGTTTCCATGAAATTATGAAGCATAGCAAGTCTATAGTATATCGCCTGAAATCGGTCCTGTTCTGAATAGTTCTTGGTTTGTTAAAGAAAAATTTGAGCGGACATACGGTTCGTTATTAGCTCAAAAAATGCTTTTTCATTGGTATGCGGACATTGAATCCACTTATTTGCTCAAAAGCGATGAATAGTGGCCCTCTTTCAACTGAATAAAGGAACATTTGTCCGCACACTTCTGAAAATCATACGATTATTGCAATTTAGCTGATTCGATGTCCGCCAACCATCAAACCGAAACTCTATTTGTTTCTCTCACCGATTGGTGTCACGATGCCATCCATACTTACTGCGTTTTTCTTCTTATGGTAGGCTTCCATTTCTTCGTCATTTTTGTTATCCGCCCACTGCTTGAGCGTATCTCGTTCACCTTCGTACGAATAATAAGGAATACTATAGCCGCATGATGTTTTAACGGTATCTATTTTTGCATAAATAATTTGCCTCGCACCATGCTGCAGTTCGAAATGATCGACGATGTCATCCCATTCAGGTGTATCAGGCAATATCACTGATCCTTTTCCGTACAGTCGTAAAATCATGGGCTTCCCATCAAAAGCGGCAAACATCATTGTAATCCTGCCGTTTTCATGCAAATGTGCACTCGTTTCATTTCCGCTACCAGTTAAGTCTAAATATGCAACCTCAGTTCGTGAAAGAATGCGGAATGAATCGTATCCTTTCGGTGAAATGTTCACGTGACCATCTACTGACTTCGGGGCTGAACCAACAAAAAAGACTCGTTGTTGCTTAATGAATTCTTCATGCTGAGGAAGTATGGAAGAAAACTCTTTTCCCATGTTCATTCTCCTTTTTATTAAATAATGATTTGCATGTATTCAGCTTATGACTCAACACTTCTTCTTTTGTGTAAAAAAATCCTCGTTATCACCCTAATATATCTTTACATTGTTTGGGGAAGATATAAAGATACGATGACATATAGGGGTGGACTTAATGAAATTAGAAGGGAACATGATTTCTGGCCAATTAGATGAACAAACAAACGAGTTTGCGTTACAGCAAGTGAAACATATTTTGACTGAAACAATCTTGAATCAAAATCAGCAAGAAACCCTAATCCAATATTTAAATAAACATGAAGGTGATGAAGATGGACAAGTGCTAACGCTATACGACCAACTGCTCGTTCGTCTAAGTAAGGAGGAAGTGAGTCAATTTATCGAAGATTTAAAGATGATTCGGTCATTTTATTAAGAAGAAGGTTTGGTTTGAAACAGGAATTTCCATTTTTCCGTAGATTAATTAAAAGTTCTTACTCTATAGAAAATGGTGAGGTTACGTGTGAGTAGTGAAGTCGTCTTCAAGGAGTTTAAAACTGTTGGTTTGAAACATTTCTGTCGTTTTAAAGAGTACCCAGAACAAATTCCAAAAACAGGTTAATAAAGATGACCAAGATTGGATTATTGAGCGGTATAGCGAGAAGTTTCATCCGACGTGCCCTAAAAGTGAACCTGATATATACATACCTGTTTAAATAAGTTATTTTTCGAAACTCTGAATAAGAGTTTCTTTTTTAGGTCTTTAGATAGAACGAATAACTACTACCATCAACGAAGGAGCCTTTCAATTCGTTTAATATTAAATGTTGAGCAAAGAACCGTTTATTTCACTTCCTTGAGCTTCTTTATTTGATAAAGGACGAATCCTACTAATAATCCCCCGGTTGCTAATCCGAGCAGGTGCGGTAAATACGATAGCGGATTTACAGGTTCTCTGAACAAATAATCCGTGATGATAATCGCTGCAACAACACCGACTGGAATAAAGACAACTCCCGTTAACATTGGAATGATCCATTTAGGCACGCTCGACACTCCTTTTGCAAATTGTATCACAGTAATTGTACCATAAATATCCAATTATTTGAAATCTTAACTACTTACCACAAATGAATGTAGGGATAAATAGTTGTTGGTTTGATCGTATGTTTATACCTCATTCTATTTCAACATCGCATGAAGATTGAGCTATTCAGCGATCATGAGTCAAAAGGAAGCCTGTTTTAACAAGGTATAATGATTTCCCCCTTGTGAAGGAAAAACAATATATTCAGGTGAAAGCGCTTTTATTCTAGAATGATCATATAGCATGAAAGCGATTTAAAAAAGTGAGTGTTCCGATTGATCAGAAAAGCTTTGGCGGACATTGGATCCACTATTACTATCAAAATCCTTAACTAAAGAAGTTTGGAGGACTCAGGTTCCGCTATGGTGTGATGGTGGTAGGTTTATCTCATGAATTTCACCAAATAACGGATCTTATGTCCTTCAACACTATAAAAATAGCGTTTTTTGTGACAATAACGGATCCTATGTCCTCGAAGAACAGTTAATCTGAGATAGCGGGATAATCATTAAAAAATATTTTTAGGAGGAAATAGAGATGAAAAATATTTTATTAGCATGTTCAGCAGGGATGTCAACAAGCTTATTAGTATCAAAAATGAAAGAAGCTGCAGAGGAAAAAGGAATGGAAGTAAACATTTGGGCAGTTTCTCAAGATAAAGCACCGTCTGAGATGGAGAAAGCCGATGTGTTATTAATTGGTCCACAAATGAGATTTATGAAAGCAAAGTTTTCTAAAACAGCAGAAGAAGTAGGGATCCCATTAGATGTCATTGATCCTGTTGCTTACGGTCGTGTAGACGGGGAGGCTGTTTTGAACAAAGCCTTAGAATTAATGGGAGAATAACACCGTCCTAGGGGGGATAGTTATGAATAAATTTATGGAGTTTTTAGAGAAAATCTTGCTGCCGATTGCAGACAAGTTAAATAATAACCGTTATTTAACAGCTTTACGAGATGGTTTCATGGTGGCGTTACCACTCATTATTTTCGGTTCAATTTTTGTTGTTATTGCGAACTTCCCGTTTCTTGACAGGTTGATCGGTGAAGAAGCATTTGCAGCTTACCAAGAGGCGTTAGGGCCAGCATCAGCTGCCACCTTAAGTATAATGGGAACCTTTGTCATCATCGGGATTGGATATAACCTGACAAAAAATTATGGTTTAGAAGGTATTTATGGTGGTGTTGTCGCATTTGCAGCATTCCTTATCTTAACACCACAGATGGTTGACGGCGTTTCTGGCGTTATTCCGACTTCTAGTTTAGGTGCGGAAGGTATGTTCGTCGGAATATTCACTGCCTTTATAGCCGCAGAGCTATACCGGCTCTTCGTACAAAAGGAATGGACGATTAAAATGCCAGCGGGTGTACCAGACGCTGTATCAAGGTCATTTAGTGCACTCATTCCAATTACACTCACATTATCTGTGTTTTTAATTATACGTATTTTATTTAGTTTTACACCATTTGAAACAGTACAAAACTTTATTTATACCGTCATTCAAGAGCCATTAACAGTGCTTGGAAGCGGCCTTCCAGCAACGGTCTTTGCCGTATTATTAATTCAAATCTTTTGGTTCTTTGGCTTACACGGGCAAATTATTATCAACTCTGTATTCGATCCGATTTGGTATGCATTAAACGACCAAAACTTAACGGCATTCCAAGCAGGTACTGAACTGCCAAACGTTGTAACAAAACAGTTCATTGATACATTCCTTGTTGGAATGGGTGGATCGGGTATGACGTTAGCCGTCATTATTTTGATCTTTCTTATCGGTCGATCTCGACAGCTTAAAGAGCTAGGAAAATTGGGTGCGCCAGCAGGAGCATTCAACGTAAACGAGCCAATTATTTTCGGTTTACCAATCATTATGAACCCGTTAATTATTATTCCTTGGCTGTTAGCGCCAGTCGTTGTCACAGTGATTACGTATTATTCGATGCTGACAGGGATCGTTCCTCGGCCAGCAGGTATTATCGTCCCATGGACGACACCGCCATTGTTAAGTGGATTTTTAGCGACAGGTAACCAATGGCAAGGTGCTGCACTACAATTGTTTAACATGTTTGTTGTAGCGGCAATTTGGTGGCCATTCTTGAAAATTTTAGATAAGAACTATTATGAAAATGAAAATAAAGCTGAAAAGAAATAAACGTTAATTGTTAAAAAAGATGTGGCCCCAGTAAGCGGTTGTTAATGGGGCCCTTCTTCCAGTTTTACATGAACGTATCGAACGTATTTTTATTGGCGATCGCATGATCTTTCTCATAAGCGTTTGATATTTGACTTTAAAGAGACGACAGAGGTGTTTACTTATGGAAAAAATAACTGAAATTGCCTTTCAAATTATCTTGTATGCAGGGAATGGGAAATCGAGTGCGATGGAAGCCATTCAAGCAGCGAAAGAAGGGGATTTTGAAGAATCTGATCGATTAATTGAAGAGGCTGGTAAAGAATTAAATGAAGCACACAGCTTCCAAACAAAGCTCCTTCAAGAGGAAGCGAATGGTGAAGGAAGTGCGGTCAATGTCATGTTAGTTCATTCACAAGACCATTTAATGACATCAATGACAGTGCGGGATTTAGCAATTGAAATCATTGAAATATATCGCAATAAATAAATATCGTCAGATCAATTTTTAATAACGGAGGAGATACGATGACTATAAACTATAAATTCCCGGAAGGTTTTTGGTGGGGAAGTGCAACTTCAGCGACACAAATTGAAGGTGCTGCAAATGAAGGCGGTAAAGGGAAAAACATTTGGGATGAATGGTATGCGACTGAACCGAACCGCTTTTTTGAAAATGTTGGTCCTGAAAATACGTCTAATTTTTATCACAAATATAAAGAGGACATTCAGCTCATGAAAGAGATCGGCCATAACACGTTTCGAATGTCCATTTCATGGGCAAGACTCATTCCAGGAGGAAGAGGGGAAGTGAATCCTGAAGCGGTTGATTTCTACAACCGTGTCATCGATGAGTTAATTGCCAATGACATTGAACCATTCGTGAACCTTTTCCACTTTGACATGCCGTTAGAGCTGCAAAATGAAGGTGGATGGGAAAATAGAGAAGTGATCGATGCATTTGTAACCTATGCAAAAGAAGCGTTCCGTTTATTTGGCGACCGTGTGTCTAAATGGTTTACATTTAATGAACCGATTGTCCCTGTAGAAGGCGGCTACTTGTACGATTTCCATTATCCGAATGTCGTTGATGCAAAGCGAGCTGTACAAGTTGCCTATCATACAATGATCGCTCATGCAAAAGCGGTTGAAGCTTTTAGAGAGTTTGATGTCAAGGATGGTAAAATCGGAATCATCCTAAACTTAACACCTTCATATCCGCGCAGTGAAAATCCAGCGGACTTGAGAGCATCTCGAATTGCTGATTTGTTCTTTAATCGCAGTTTTCTCGATCCAGCAGTTCTTGGTGAATATCCGCAAGAGTTGATTGAGATTTTAAGAGAACACGGCCAATTACCTGAGACTGGAAAAGGTGATAAAGAGCTATTAAAAGCAAACACTGCAGATATTCTTGGTGTCAACTACTATCAGCCGCGAAGGGTAAAAGCGAAAGAACATTTGCCAAATCCTTATGGTCCTTTCATGCCTGATTGGTTCTTTGACAATTATGAAATGCCAGGGCGCAAAATGAATAAATATCGTGGCTGGGAAATCTATGAAAAAGGCATTTATGATATCATGATTAATTTGAAAGAAAACTACGGCAACATTGAATCATTTATCTCTGAAAATGGAATGGGCGTGCAAGACGAAGGACGCTTTTTACAAGACGGTGAAATTCAAGATGATTACAGAATTGAATTCATTCAAGAACACTTAAAGTGGCTTCACCGTGCAATCGAAGAAGGGTGTAATGCGAAAGGGTATCATTTATGGAGCTTTATGGACAACTGGTCTTGGATGAATGCTTATAAAAATCGATACGGGTTTGTCTCTGTCAATATTGAAACACAAGAAAGAACATTGAAGAAAAGTGCCCATTGGATAAAAGCTGTTTCAGAAAACAATGGATTTTAAGCAAAGGCTCTGAATTCGAACAATCATATTCTATTTTCCAAAAGCTTCAATCTTTTAGAAAATAGACGAAGTAAAAAGTCACCGCTCAGATAGGGGGAAGTTGCATGACTGGAATTAAAATTGTGACGATCGGCGGAGGTTCAAGTTATACACCAGAACTAATAGAAGGGTTCATCCAGCGATATGATGAGCTGCCTGTCCGTGAGCTTTGGTTAGTCGATATTCCTGAGGGGAAAGAAAAGCTTGAAACGGTAGGAGCTCTTGCAAAGCGAATGGTAAAAAAAGCTGGAGTACCAATTGACATCCATTTATCATTGGATCGAAAGGAAGCGTTGCCAGGAGCTGACTTTGTTACGACGCAAATTCGTGTCGGTCTATTAGAAGCAAGAGCAAAAGATGAAGAAATTCCTCTGAAGTATGGCGTTATTGGTCAAGAAACGAATGGTCCAGGTGGATTGTTGAAGGGGTTACGCACGATCCCAGTTATATTGGATATATGCAAGGATATCGAACAATTGTGTCCAGATGCATGGCTCATTAACTTTTCAAACCCTGCTGGAATGGTGACGGAAGCAGTCCTTCGCTACAGCAATATTACGAAAACAGTTGGTCTATGTAATGTCCCGATTGGTATGCATATGGGCGTTGCTGAGCTGCTTGACGTTGAAGCGGACCGCGTACACATTGATTTTGCTGGGTTAAACCATATGGTCTATGGGTTAGAAGTGTATTTAGATGGTGAAATCGTCACGAATAAAGTACTAGACTTGCTTTCAAGCGGTGCAGGAATGACGATGAAAAACATCGTAGACCTAGGCTGGGAGAAAGAGTTTATTAAAGCATTGAATGTCTTGCCTTGTCCATATCATCGATATTATTATCAAACGAGCAAAATGCTTGAACAAGAGCAAGAAGATTTGAAAGAAAAAGGGACACGTGCTAAAGTGGTTCAACAATTAGAAAGTGAATTGTTTGACTTGTACAGTGATCCGAACTTAGCTATTAAACCGCCGCAATTAGAAGAACGAGGCGGGGCTTATTATAGTGATGCTGCTTGCCGTTTAATTCATTCGATCTATAATGATAAACGTGATATTCAACCAGTCAACGTTAAAAATAATGGGGCAATTACAGGCATCCCAGCTGATTCAGCTGTTGAAGTGAACTGTATCATTACAAAAGAGGGTCCGAAACCGATAAATGTTGGGGAGTTACCTGTTGCTGTCAGAGGACTCGTCCAACAGATCAAATCATTTGAAAGAGTAGCAGCTGAGGCAGCGGTAACTGGCGATTATCATCAAGCATTGCTAGCGATGACGATTAATCCTTTAGTTCCGTCTGATACAGTTGCAAAGGAAATCTTGGATGAAATGCTAGAAGTGCATAAAAAAGATCTCCCGCAGTTTTTCGCATCTTCAGTATAACGATTAGGAAGGTTCTGGCTCCGGTTTAGCCAGAACCTTTTTCAACAATTTGTTTGAGTTTGAGCAAACTTGTAGTATTGTAAAAATGATCACAATCTCAGATTAAGCGATCATGATGGTCGCCTCTGACTATATTTCTCGATTTTAGCGGACATAGGAGCCGTTATTTGCATATAAATCGCCATTATTTACGAGCTTCAGGACATCAGATCAGCTATTTTGTGAAAAATACTAAAAAAAATATTTTATAATCGCATTATAGTGGAATGTGAGTCAGACAAACTCTCATTGTAAGGGTTAAGAGGACAATAGCGGGTCGAATGTCCACCTAGTTTTTACTAAGCTTAGTGTCAAAAGTGTAGAAGCTTAACAGGGTAAGGAGAAGAAGCAAGATGTTAAACTCCCGAATGAAATCGATATTACGTGAATTAATGATCGCTGAAACACCATTAACAGGAGCTTATCTCGCAAATGTCAATCAAATTACCGTACGAACGATGAGAGACGATATCAAACATCTTGATAAAATCTTGAATGAGCATGGCGCTGAGGTTTCTTCTGTGATGGGCAAGGGATATGAACTTGATATTCAGGATGATCAGAAATTCCGTCAGTTTTTAAAAAGTATTTCTCATGATGATTCGGGGGCTGATGTTACCCCGAAGTCACCTGAAGAACGGATATTGTATTTAATCAAGCGGCTTCTATTAAGTGAAGATTATTTGAAGCTTGATGATTTAGCAGATGAAATGTATATTAGCAAGCCGACAATTCAAAACGACATGAAGCAGGTCAAAACGATTCTTGATAAGTATGATATTCGTATAGAATCACGTCCGAATTACGGTTTGAAAGTGACTGGAAACGAATTGAAACTTCGTTTTTGCATGGCTGAACATATATTTAATCGTAACGACCAATGGGGAGATGCTCAATTAGCATCAATCTCTCAGAAAACACTAGATGCGATATTAGCGATTATTATGAAGCGAATCAAATCACATCAGATTTCGCTATCCGATATTGCTTTAAATAATTTATTAATTCATATTGCGATTGCATATAAGAGGATTGTAAGCGGGCATCATGTCACGTTATACAAAGCAGACATGCAGGAAGTTAGTGAGCAGCGGGAGTATGAAGTTGCAAAAGAGATCGTTCAGGAAGTTGAAGAGGTCTTCAATGTCGATTTTCCTGAACAAGAAGTAATCTATATTGCCATTCATTTGCTAGGGACGAAAATGGTTTCCCAGTCGAATGAGCTTGTTGATCACGTGCTGGACGAGAAGGTTTCGAACTTAGTAACCTCAGCACTTGAGAAAATCGAAAAGGAATTGCATTTAGGGGTTAAAAAAGATAAAGAGCTTATATTCGGCTTAACTTTGCATTTGAAGCCGGCTATTAACCGATATAAATATGGTATGAACATTAGAAATCCGATGCTCGAAGATATTAAAAAAAATTATCCGTTAGCGTTTGAAGCAGCGATATTAGCAGGACTGGTAATCGAAAAGGAGACCGAAACAAAAATCGATGAAAATGAAATCGGGTATCTTGCTCTTCATATCGGTGCAGCGATTGAACGAAGAAAGTTGAAAGCCGCTCCAAATCGATGTTTGATCGTGTGTGCATCTGGGCTCGGGACGGCTCAATTAATTTATTACAAGTTAAAGTCGCAATTCGGAAGAAATTTAGAAGTCGTCGGCACGACAGAATATTATAAATTAAACCAATACGATTTGCATGATATTGATTTTATCGTCAGTTCCATTCCAATTCATGAGACTTTACCAGTTCCAGTAGTCGAGGTAAATGCGATCGTAGGAGAAAGTGATTTAGGGAAAATCGAAAAAATTATTATCGATCACCAGGAAGATGTGTATGATTTCTTAAGAAAAGATTTAATGTTTCTTAGAAAACGATTTAAGTCAAAAGAAGAAGCGTTAGAATTCCTATATGACGAGCTGCTGCAAAGACGTCTTGTAGATGAAGCATTTCTTGATGCTGTATATGAGAGAGAGGCGGTTGCCCCAACTTCATTTGGAAATTTAGTAGCGATTCCTCATCCTATTAAACCGCAATCTAATCAGACATTTTTAACGATTTGTACAGTAGAAAAACCGATTATGTGGGAGGATAAACCCGTCCAATTTATTGGTTTACTATCTGTGGCGAAGGACAGTGAAGAAGACTTACAAGCAATGTATGATCTTTTAGGAAAGATTATTGAAAACAGCACGATCGTCCAGCATCTAATCAAAGCGAAAACGCACGAAGACTTTATGAAATTGTTAATTCAATAGGTAGAAAAGCTGTCCGCAATCAAGTGTTAGACCTAATAGGACAGCTTTTACTATTACTAGGGTATGGTCAATAAATCACTTATGAATGGCTTCGACTCTCTCTGTTTTTGTTCTAACATATCGATCCAATCTTGGTTTTTAATGAAATTTCCTCTATACGTATTCCAATAAACTCTTGTTGTAACTTTAAAATTATCGTTTGTAATATCTCCATATCGGGTGTGTTTCGGTGGAATTTGGACACCATGAAGATGAGTGATAAGTGCTTCTGTCCAAACATCATTGACCTCTTTCATCCTTTCGAAATAATCTAGCTGCTCCTCATTTAGTTCTAGGGATTCTCCATTTTCAAAGCTGTTTTTTAATTTCTTTAAATAACGGTCAAACTCTGTTGCCATGAAATAAGGATAAGGATGAATCCGATAGTCAGAAGTATCGATGACTCCAAGTGTACGGGAGAGATCTGTTATAAATCTTCCAGATTGAGCTATCGAAGAATACTTTGATTGAATGAACTCGATATCTTCTCGTGATAATTGTTGATCTCTAATTGCGTCTCTTAACAAATATCCGTTTGTGACAGTCGCCCATGATAACCTTGATACTTCATTAATTAATTCCTGGGATAAATACGTTTCGTATTTTTGTTTTTCATTTAGTTGTTGAAAAGCGAATAACAGGACAGCGACAAATGCTACTGCAATTACACTTATCAACACTGTTTTCTTTATCATACAACCCACTCCATATGTATGCTGTTTAAGGGAGAAGTCCAACGGTTCATTAAATCGATGTTAAGCTAAAAGGTAGCATCTAAATGGGGATTTACTTAAAAGGCCGAAGTTGGAGCATCACATTCAGGTCACTCATTTCACACCACATTTCTTTCATTTTTCCATCTTGAAAACGGATAATCATGATTCCGGTTTCCTTTACCCGTTGATGCATAGAAGGGATATCGTACCATCCTCCAGCATAGGTCATATACCCTGTGTACCGAACTACTGCTTTATCATCCACTTCTAAATAATCTTCAATTATCCACTTATCGTTTTCAACGAAGGATCTTTTTTCCATTTCACTTTTCCTTTCTAATTTATTTCTCAATAGCGTAAGATACTGGATGATAAGTGATGATTTGCCCTTCATAGACGACGGTAAATACGCCATAAGGAGTAAGACACCATATCACGTTTCAATTTGTTTCAGTTATTTCAATGGTCTCCACCATATGCATCACTCTGTAATTACACATTCGTCGATCTCCTTTATTTTCCTTTTTTCGGTATGGTAAATGTTTAAAATTTCTGTAAAACAACTTGACGGGAGAGTTAAATATTGGTAAGTTTTATGTATAACTAAAAGGTTATATGAAGGTGAGGCATTTATGACAGACATCTATCGTGCAATTGCAGATCCGGTTAGACGAAAAATCTTGCTTATGACAGCACAGAAAGAATATACACAAAAGGAAATTGTCAGCTGTTTTTCAATTTCTCAGCCTGCAATCATTAAACATATAAAAATTTTAAAAGAAGAAGATTTAATCAAGGAAAGACGGGAGGGGAAATTTTGCTATTACAAATTAAATCAAGCCGTGTTTGATGTACATTTTCGTAAGCTGCAAATGGAGTTAGGGAACATATTAGACCGTAAGTTAACAAATTTAAAAGACTATTTGGAAGAGGATGATGATCAATGACGACATATGAATCAGTAAAGAAAGAGATCTTTATTCAAGTATCACCTAAAAGAGTTTGGCAAGCTTTAATAATCCCTAGTGAACGAAATAAATGGGAAACGAATAAGTGTGAGATCGACTTGAGAGTAGGTGGGAAGATCGAGCTTGATTATGGCTGGGGAGTTGATTATAGCGGAACGATAACCGAAGTTGTTGAAAATGAACGACTTGTCATACAAGGATCTGGTGATGCCCTGACAATTTGGACCATTACTCCTCAGAATAATGGCAGTCTCGTTACGATTGAATATACTGGCTTATGGTCAGGGGATATTGGGATTATGGAGATGGAAAACATGGCTTTCGGTACGTACCAGTTTTTGAAAAACTTCAAAAGTGTACTTGAAAGTCAAGGAGATATTAGGCAAACATTTTGGATCAGCTGGATCGGAGTATATCATAGAAGTGCAGAATCTGAAGGTGTAAAAGTTGTAAAAGTAGTTAAAGATACGCCGGGAGATGGAAAAATAAAAGTCGGTGATATTATTCTTTCACTTAACGGTACAGAAGTGAACAGCTATGATGAACTTGAATCGATCGTGACCGAAATCGGTGCGGGTAAAGATCTAGCATTAGATATTGTCCGTGGTGGAGAGAGAGTCGATGTTCATATAACGACAGTACCTTATGGTCAAAAGGTTGAGCCGACTTGTTCATTGTATTCTTTGTAAACCACAGGCTCTGCCTGTGTGAAAATAATCCTTTAAGGGTTGTATTCGTGAAATCTCATTAAAAGTAACGAATAGCTGGAAGGTATACTACCTAGGAAGTTGAGGCATTGTCCGCTGCAAAGAAGACACTACGAATGCAAACGAAGTGCAGCACGAGTAGATGTCGCACTTGTGCTTGGGAGTGAAAGCGCTCGCCTATAGCGATGTCGAATTCTGTATGATTATGAAAAGAGATATCCTCGAAAAACTTTTGACACGGACCAAATTAAATAAGGTCCCTTAAGGGACTCTAGCCGTAAAGTGCCCTTATAGGGTGAACCGCCCGTTTTACGGGCGGATACTTATTGTTCCACTTTTGCATATATACACGTATCTCTCAATTCACTGCCATCGACAGAAAGGTCATCATTTCGTAAAATCCCTTCCAATTGGAACCCCAATCTTTCAGGAATCGCTCGGCTTTTCGTGTTCTTCGAATCGCAGCAAATCTCAATACGTTTTGCTTTCAGTTCGTGAAATGCAAACTGAGTAATTCCTTCAACAGCCTCGGTTATATAGCCATTTCCACTGAAACGAGAATCAATCCAATAGCCGACTTCAAATTTCGGAACGTCCCAATTGATACGGTGAAGGCCAGATGTACCAATAAATTGTCCGGTGTCTTTATGAAAAATAAGCAAGCGTAAATCTTCACGTTTTAAAAATTGACTATGCGCTTCACGAATATTGATTTCGGTTTCTTCCTCTGATTGTCCTTTATAGGCAAAGGGGAGCCAACGTTTTAGTTCTGAAGATGATGCTTTAATTGCGTCATATACCGTTTTTCCATCGCCAGGCTTCGGCATTCGAATGAGCAAACGGTCTGTTTCGAATTCATGAGGAAAATCCAATAGAATAGGGTTCATATGAAAGGCTCCTTTCAGGTTATTGACAATCAAAATATTAAAATATATCATATTACCGCTCTCCAACATTTGGAAGTAACTTTTATCGATTAATCTCCCAGTCAATTGTAATAGGGTGAGCATGTTGAATTTGGCGAAAGTGGTGCAAATCATGTTTTGCTAATCCTGAAAAGTACTCATATAATGTCAATGTCGAATTACCGATGGACAATTCCTTCGTCCACACGTCATTGTCAAGATCTTTAATGGCTTGCAATAGTTTCTGTCTCGATTGGATAAATTTCTTTATCGTCACTGTTTGAGGGTTCTTTCTGCTTTCAAACGCAGCTTCGTCGTTTACCTTTTGTTGAGCGGGACTGCTCGGAAGTGGTATATCCGTGAATAGAAAAGGGAGACGGTTAATTAAAATAAATTCATCCCACGGAACAAAGTGACCGATAATTTCAGCTGGACTCCATTTATTAGGAGCAATGGGCGTGCGCCACTGTTTTTCAGGTAAGCGTTGTAATGATTTCGCCCATTTGATCGTTTCGGACATATGATGATAAATTATTTCTTTTTGGTGAGTCATTTCATTTCTCCTCTCGAAATCGTAGTGATCACGATGCGAGCCCTAACATCGTAGAAAAGAATCATGAGAATTTTTTTAGAGTCATTCGTGTTAACAGATAAATGTTCAATTTCGCGGATAAATCGAAATTTTTGCGTGATAAACTGATTTTTTCACGGATAAATCTGGTGCCGGCTTCTCAAAGTTCATTTGTTATACATAATACATACAAAATCGAGCATGTTAAGTAACGGAGAAGGAGTGAGACATTCCTTCTTCAAAAGAGTGGATACGATGTATGGGTTTCGGCGTTACTATGACCTGAGGGGTGGTTGTGTTGAACAGTTAATGAACGACATTCACTTCTGAAGGAAAGAAACGAACGAGCAATGAGGTGTTTCCAATAGACTAACATCGATTTGACCCCAAAGCAGAATGTATCAACTCGTAAAAGGGTGGTCCAAGCGACCACTCTTTTTTAAACTAAGTATTTGCAAAAATTTGCACATTTTTATGATCATCTATCTTGATTTGAAAATTTTTTTCTGTTGGAACGACTCGTATGCAAGAGAATGTTTTTAATAAGCTGTTTAAGACGTCGTCAATGATCGCATCAGTTTCTTTTGGAAGCTTTGGCCCGCCGAAGGAAAAATAAAGAAAAGTGACAACAATGATGATGATAAATATGATGAGCGCTGTAACCATTGGGAGTAATCTCCTTTTTCGTGAAGGTATGAATCTAGTTCTCTACTAATCGATCGTTCGGCAATATCTTAATGAAAGGTAATTTTCTTCATCGATATTTCCGAAACTTTTTTGCTCGTGTTTGAACGTAAAGCCTTTTGCTTCATAGAATGGAATACCTTTTCCATTTCCTTTTTTTACAGACACCCATTGCTCTTTCGCACCAAACTTTATCTGCTGATTCGTGATCGCCTCTAAAATCATTGAGCCGATGCCTTCGTTTCTTCATTCAGGATTGATATAAAGAACGAAAATCTCACCGGTTTGTTCCCTTATCATCCCGCCGCCTCCAGCACCTCGTACAATTCCGTTTTCTAAGGCAACGAAATAACCGCCCCATTTCTTACTTAGAAAAGTTACTTCGTGTAAAATTCTTTTTTTATTGTAAAATTCATTGACGATCCGTTCGAGATATTCTTCAGGGTAAGATTCTCCGTATGTAGCCCAGTATCCATCTGTACAAACTTCCATTATTCCTTCAACGTGTTTTTCAGATGCTTGTTCAATCGATATCATCAAATCATCCTAACTTGTGTAACTCAGATAATACATCTTGCAGAAGAAACTCGTTGTCTTCGGTTGCTTCCTCGATTTCAACGATTTTTCGATCTTTGTAATAATTGATCTTAGAAAAAGGGTCGTCTTCCACGTATTCCTTTGCTATTTCAAATGACGGTGCATCAATAATCATGAGAGCTGTTCCGTCTGTACATGGTCCGCAGAATGGTAAAACCCCTTTTTCTTTTAAAGACTTTAAGTAGGTGACATGGTTCATAATAAGCTCTTCTGGCATAAGGCTTTTTTGTTTTTGTGAAAGGCTGACTATAAACTTTTTCATCTAAATTCTCCTCTTTATAGATTTTGATTGATCGTTTCAGCCGCTTTCTTAATACGTTCCAAATTGCCGTCTAACAAATCATTTAAATGGTGATCACTTTTTTGTAATAATGGCAGTGCTTCGTCTAATATTCGTTTACCTTTATTTGTTAAATGAACTTCTATGGACCTCCTTTCCTGTCCAGGCAAACGTATAATAAATTCATCTCTCTCCATTCTTCCAAGCAGATTGCTTACAGTTGCTCGTTCCAACTGTAATTTTTCGGCAATCGATGATAAGTTTGATGACTCGAATTCGTCAAGTATCTCCATGACATATACGTATGAAGTGTTTAATCCTAAATCTTCTAATTGATGTTCATACCATTTTAGAACTTTTTTGCGTGCTAAACTTAGTTGGAATGCTAAACAGTTGAATGTAATTGTCTGATTTTTCATAGTTAGCATACTAACATTTAGTATACGAATTGTAAATAGAATTTTCGGAAAAATCAACACAAAAAGAAGACAGCCCCGCTTAATGGAGACTGCCTCGAAAAATATTTATTTAGTTTTTCGACCAATTAATAGGTTTAAATCAACAGTTATTTCGGATGAATCGAGCTTTGTAAATGCAGTTATTTGTTCAGTAGCTGCTGTCCAAGATAATGGTGTCATTTTCACGAGTGAGTCAAGACATGATTGCTCCAAGTCGATTGTATATCGAAGCCGTGAATGATCAACTATCGAGAAATGTTCATAAAAACGTTCAACTGTTTCATTGTTTGTATAATCTTTCTTTATATCACCATGAATGGCTTCCCTCAGCTCCTTTAAATAGTTACTTTGAGGAACGACTTTTATAATGAGACCATTCTCTTTTAGTAAGGATTGGAAAGCTTCATATTTGGCAGGAGATAAAATATTTAAAATCACATCAAACTGACTGGCTTTAAATGGAGGATCTGCAATGTCAGCTACACACCAAATATTATTCGGATAATGTTTTGCAGCGACGAGCACCCCTTCTTTCGAAATATCGATTCCTGCTCTTGTTATTTTGGAAAAACGAGAATTGATCTTATTACATATAGTGATAAGGTGAGACCCTTCACCACAGCCAGCATCTAAGACTGTCAAAGATTCCTTCTTATCTGTATGTCGTTTAATAATATGAGCGATTTCCTCAGTTAATAGAGCGAAAAAACGACTAGTTATGATAAGATTTCTTCGAGATTCAAAAAGATCTTTTCTATACTTGGTTTTTACTTGGTTTTGAAGCAAATTCACATATCCTTGCTTCGTAAAATCAAACGTATGATTATTTGTACATATCAGACTGCTTAATAGAACAACTCTCATTGATGAATAACATATTGGACATGTAAACATCGATTCGTGCTGTTTTACATATTTTGCATTCATTAATTTTTTTGTCAGTTTCGGACGCAAAAGAAACACCTCATTCATTCGTTTTTAGATAAATGAAAAAGGCATAGACAAATAAACCCTCGCCACATTGTTTTTTAGCAGGGCGTTCGAGTCGTCTATACCTGATCTTATCTATAACGAATAAAGTGAATCATCATGATAACTCCTTTTGCGACTGTTAATAGGGGCAGACCCTAAAATCATCATAACAAGAGAATAGAATGGAAGCAATGGCTGTTCATTCGTGCTGCTATTAGCTGATTAGCTAAAATGATATAGAATGATTTTTGTTAGTGGATAAAAACTGATTTTTTGCGGAGAAGCTAGCATTTTTGCGTGATAAACTGAGAATTTTCACAGTGAAGCTTTATTCCAGAAGGAGCGAATATCTTCATTCTTGCAGTTGTTTAATACTGTTTAGATAGTATGACAAAGGATGAAAATACTGTAACCATTGTTAATGCTATTAACAAACTAACCGTTTGATATCCATTCAGATGAATGATTCTGAGCTGGAACCCAGCTATAAGTATGATCATATACCCGAAAATAAAAAAGAAACTGAAGAACATTCCTCGCTCTTTTATTCTTTTTGAACGTTCATCATTATCTCTTAATTTTGGGTTGAGATATGCGAGGCAAAAAAGGACATAAGAAGATGCTAGCAAACCGAGCTCATGACCTACATAAAAATCCCCTGTTGTAATAGATCCGTAAATCAAAAACAAGCTAAAAGCTAAAAAGAAAAAACCACCAGCAATAAAGAATTTCTGCTCCAGAGTAAGGTTCATTTACGGAAAGCTCCCTTCATAATGAGATGAATTTGAAAATGACTAGTATAAGGTTTAAACGATAAACTGAGTGAGCCAGGCGACATACTTTGCTCCTGGTATAAAAAGTATTTGAGCGAGTAATGTCCCTAATAATCTTGACGAGACCATCATGATGGACACCTTTTTTAACGACAAGTAACTGCCTTTTTTATTCACGACATTATCAGCAAGAACTGAGATTTTCGGGTCGATGAAAATAACTAGCATGATCGTTGCAATACCGTTAATGAGTCCAGATGCCATAATGGCCGTAGAAGCTCTATCAGGAGCAATTAATGCTGCATACAGTGCTGATAAGACGCCGATCGTATAAATAGATGTTATGAGCATATTGATAACAAACAATTGTATCGGAATGTCTTTTAAATTCATCCCTTTTAAATAAGATAATTTAGGCAAGTGAATGTGATTGAAACTTCTTTTTAAATACTCGATTGAAAGCCCTCTTTTTACGAGTAGCATAATAGAGCCGTTTGTATTGGATAGGTGAATGATTGCTCTAGAAAATAGGGCTATGAAGGTGGGTAAAAGTAAGGCACCTACGACGGTTCCTAAAGTTGAGGCTCCGATAAGGACACGAAACTGACTCTCAACAAATTGAAGCGCATTTATACTAGGTGCGCCATCTACTAAACTCCCGGTAAAGGGCTGCTGCATCATATTGGCCATTCTTGATATGATTACCATTAAATTAAATAGTGACAAAGCTGAAGCAATTAAACGTACTCTTGCTCCAGATATCCGAACAGAATAAGCTAATGTTTCGATGCAATGAATGACGAGAATAAATAATGAAATGAAGATCACTTTATCGTTTATAAATTCCATTTTTATACCTTCTTTATCGATTTATCATTTAGTGTAGTATGGATTTGCTTGTTTTTCCACTCTTTTCCAACAAAAAACGACCTGAATTTGCGAGCCATGGTCGTTAGAAAGATGAGTTATGTCTGCCACACTCCACCAGATCCTGGTGTGAAGCCGCACTTTTTATAAAACATTGTATGTTTTGCCTCATATGTGACGGTGACGATACTTAATCCGAATCGTTCAGATTCTTTGAGAAGTTCTTTTACTAATGCAGTGCCAATACCTGTTCGTTGATATTCGGGATGTATGATTATGTCTTCCATATAGCCGTGCTCTAACCTCATCCCGCAAACATAGCCGAAAGCGATTAGTTTTCCTCTTTCGTTTCTTGCACCTGCCCAAAAATTACATCGCTCAAAAAGGGCAGGGTAGTCTTGCTCACGTCTGCCCCAGCCAACGAGTTCCCTTAAATCAGGGACTTCGTGATTGGAAATAGACATATTGATCACAATTGGATTGTTCATGTTTGAAATTCCCCGTTTCTACTAGAGTCATGTTTTTTTAACATGATTACCACCTAGACTTGGTCGACCTCCTTTACCTGTATGTACACAGTAACTAACTAGAAGTGGCACGTCGGGCAGCTAGCTGATCTGCAAGCTCTACGTTTTCTTTCAGGTACTCAGGAAAGTCAGGGTGGTGAACAATTTCATCTGTTGTCAACCAAACAACGTCATCGACTTCATCTGGACTCTTCGGGTAAGGTTCACCTGATTTATGATCGCAAAGGAAAACGATGTCTACGACTTTGATGCCCGTATCAGTTACAAAGGATGAACTGTTTACGTACTGCAAATTTGCAACTTCAATCCCAACTTCCTCAAAAATTTCTCGTTTCAATGTGCGCTCTAAGATATCTCTTGAGTTTCCTTCATCATCAACTTTTCCACCGACAAGAGATAATTGACCACCAGCATGTTCTTCCTTCTCACTTCGCTTAATTAATAACCATTTTCTGTCTTTTAAGATGGCTCCTTCTACGTTTACGATAAACATCATTTCCCTCCTAGATTATGAAAATGTCTTAGTGCTTTCTTCGACAAATGTCGTGTATTTCCTTTTCAAAAAAGGTGTACTCTATATAGAATTTTATGGATAATCATTGCGACTTTAGTTATGTCATGTGTTATGTATTCTTTATCCAATTTATTAGACAAACATGATAAAATTTCTACATATATACGGTATTCAATCACTGTATTAAAAGATAGATCAAAAGAATCCTTTACAATATATGGTACATTGCAATTATAATAATAGGATAAAAGACTTAAGGTGGCGGGTGTAATGATCGGATATCGTCTTAAAATGTTGAGGATCAAAAAAGGTCTCACTCAAGAAGAGTTGTCTGATGGGATTATTTCCATTTCATATATTTCACAAATAGAGCGTGATAATAAAAAACTGCCGAAATATGTTGCAGAAGATTTAGCAAAAAGGTTAAATGTATCAGTTGATTATCTCCTCGGTGACGATTTACGCAATGATGTTTCCTATTTGAAAGATCAATTTTCACCAATCTATCAGCTAATAGAGAAGGGGCAGTCAGCAGAAGCATTAGAGCAGCTGAATGATCTAAAAAAATGTTATGTAGAGGCGATGAATCACCCTGAAATTTCTCCATATCTTCATACGGTTTACATCCTTATTGAGTATCAAAAAAGAGATTTTCTAAAAGTCGAATCATTGATTCAATCCTCCCTTGAAGAGGATGAACCATATAAAGGGTACCCACTTGTGATTCTTCATAGGGTAAGAGGTGTAATGGAGTACTTAAAACACAATATTGATAGTAGTGTTGAGTATTTTAAGAAGGCAATTGATATTGCTTCAACTGAAAAATACTTTGATGAGCTTGGCAGGCTTTATCAAAACATTGGTACAAGCTATGCTGTGCAAAAAGAGTTTTATAAAGCGAGTCAGTCATTCTACTCTGCTCTAAAAGTTTATCGTGAGAATGTTGATTTGAATGGGCAAATAAAGACTCATATTAATTTAGGGAATGTCTTGTCAGATATAGATGAAGAAGAGGAAGCGATCGAATGGTACCATAAAGCGATTGCGTTACTTCAATACTCGCCTAACGAATTGTTAGAATCGGCAGTTAAATATAATTTAGCTCACTCTTATTTTCAAATTGGAGAAAAAAGTAGAGCAAAAGAATTAACAATGGAGACCATTGAGGCAAAAAAAGCGCTTGGAGATGATAGTGGATTAACAAGATGCCAACTATTACTTTGTGATATCTATCTTGAGAATGATCAAATTAAGAATTTAAAGCAAACACTATTAAACACGTCGTTAAGCGTAGAAAATATTGATGATCCCAATCTGCTATCAAAATACTATCGAATATTTGGCAAGCTATTGCACATTAAAGAAGACTTTAAAGGATTTGAAGAGTATTACTTAAAATCGATCGAGCATTATGAACAAGTGAACGACTACAAAATCATTGGAGATATGTATTTTGAACTTGCCGAAAATATCAGTAGTGAAAAATATTATAAGTTATCTGCAGAATATTACCGGAAAGGAGCGCTATAGTAGTTAAGAGAGAGAGGATCTCGGTTTTAAAGTGATGGATTGATCCCTTTATTGCCATCATTTTATGCTTGTTGACAACGTCTGTTGATTTTTCTTCAGATAAAGGTTATGTTGAACTTGATATTACTGAGGATGAACAACTTATAACGTAAAATAGTTAGGTGTCGAAGTTGAGAGTCATACGAGTTGATTATCGCTCTTGCTAGGATAAATTAGATAGTATATAATAGCTGCCTTATATTTAAACCCATATAAATATCACAAATAACAATCGGGAGATGGCTTAACATTTAGAAGCTATCTTTTTTTATACGATTTAAATGTATAAAACGTAACGTCAACGAAGACTTGCATGGAAGCATAAGCGTATCTAGACAAGAACAATTCGCTTGCTGAGAATAGCTAAGTTTTGTTTATCGCTCAGAGTGGAATGGGGGAAGTCAGTGTGTATTATAGACCAATTGACATTGCAAAATCATTAAATATTAGTACGAGTGCGCTTCGTCACTATGAATCTTGGGGAATTATTCCAATTCCGGAACGATCCGAAAGCGGATATCGGCTGTATACAGAGGTGCATTTTGCTTATTTTCGCTGCATTCGTGCCATGTATCCTGGTTTTAGTATGCAGGTCATATCCAAAGTGCTCAACCATATTCAACAAGGTGAAATGGATGAAGCGTTGTGGATTGTCAACAAAGAGCAAGCCGACCTTCATCATGAAAAAGTCATTGCTGATCAAGCATTAAAACTACTTTATCATCCAGAACTGATGACGATCGATGAGAAAAAGATTAAAGATGAGATGACGATCGGCGAGGTTGCAGAATTGACAGATGTTGCACCGTCAGCAATCCGACATTGGGAAAAAGAAGGTGTAATCACACCGAAGCGGAATCCGGAAAATGGATATCGAATGTTTACAAAAACACACCTTCGTCAGCTCCTTCTCATTCGAGCAATGCGGCATACAGTTTACGGCTTAGAAAATATGACAGACGTTGTCAAATCGATTGAACACCACTCTTTGGAACAGGCTAAAAAAATGACGAAAGAAGCTCTCGCAGGGCTAAATTACCGAATTCAATGCCAAGTGCACGGCATTCATGAGTTGTACAACCTATGCAAAGTAACAAAGTTACTGTAAGGTAATTGCACTACATCCCCAAGGGACCTGCTTTTGGCGGGCGTGGGGATTTTTTTCTATAAATAAGGCAGCTCGTGCTCATTATCATTATTTGGAAATTATTCACTTAAGTGAACTGCCGTTAATGAGAATGATTCTAGTTAGCGGATAAACAGCGGATTTTCGCGGATAAAACGATATTTTTACAGGATAAACCGAAAATTTCGAGGATAAACATTTATGCTCCCTCTTGCAGAACTAATATGAGAGAATCCGTTGAAGGAATTTGATTCAAATAATAGGTTTCGGTTAAATATAAACCAAATTTTTCAAACATCATATATGGATTTATGTTCAACTCTCTTGTATTTGGATAATTATGTTAAAATTAAAAGGTGTTATTTTGCACTTTTTAGCAAAAATAGATTATCTAATAGGAGAATAATGATGAACAAATACATATTGATTAGCTTTTTAGTCGTCAATTTTTGCTTGGTTATTGGGTGTCAAAGTGATCACGAACAGGTAATACTCGATGCTGGTCAAATAGAAGAAATGGATCGTTTACATGTGAATGATGTCTTGTCTACTGACGTTATGCATGAGGACTTTGATTATCTCCTTGAAAAAATCGTTGATGTCCACCCTGACCCTAAAAGGAATATAGGGGAAAGCTGGGAAGCGCTTGTTAAACATACAAAAGCAGAACTTGAAACCCCGTTGTCTGTCGGTGAGTTTGCAATCGTCCTCAAAAAATTCACTAGTCAACTAGGCGATTCTCATACACTAGTTTATCCATCTGGAGTCGAAAGCATGAAAATACCGATCGATTGGGAGTGGACGAAAGATGGACTGATTGTCTTGGACAGTTTAGATGACCAACTAAAGCGTGGGGACGCAGTCACTCATATTGGGGACAAATCGATTGAAGAAATTTTAATCGAGCTCGAAGAAGTCATTTCTACAGAAAATGAATATTGGCTGAAAAAGCAAGCTGAAAATGACCTAACGGAAGAAATTTATCTTGAAAGCCTTTCGATCATCAAGGATGACCGTGTTCCATTAACGGTTGAAACATCAAATGGCGAACTCACTCAGACTGAAATTAATTTAGTACACTCTGAGGAGCTGCAATTATTGAGTGAAATGCAGCGAGATCGTGACGATTGGTTTGGCTGGACGATTCATAATGATCTTAGCTATGGCTATTTTTATTTGCATGAATCAAATGTATCAGATGACTATGAACAGAGTGTAAAAAAGTTTTTTGAGGAGATAGATCATAAAGGTGTAGAGAAGGTCATCATTGATATAAGAGAAAATAGCGGCGGGAACTCATCGGTAGTGAATTCGTTTTTGAGCCATATGCCAGGCGAATCAGTCCCCGATTTCGGAGTGACTACTCGTTATTCAATCGATGCCTCTGAACAGGCAGGTTATAGCAAGCAAAGTGGTACTGAGTCCTTTCCTCCTATGAGTCGCCATGTAAGTAAGTCGGAGCCCATTTTTGATGGAAATGTATATGTATTAGTTGGTCCTTCAACCTATAGTTCTGGAAATATGTTCGCTGTTAGGTTCCATGATGCAGGACTTGGGACGATTGTCGGTCAGCCAACTGGAAATGCACCGTCAAACTTTGGGGATATACTGCATTTCCATCTGCCTCATTCTGAATTTACGCTCATCGTTTCTCATAAAGAATTTACCCGTCCTGACCCTTCAATTGATTTGGATCGATCACTATATCCAGACATCGAAGTATGGAAAACGAGAGATGATCTATTGTCTAGTAGTGGTGATGGCCAACTCAAAAGAATGATAGAAATCATTTTGAGTGAAGAATAGACTTGAATTACTTTTAAACTACAAAAGCTTATAAGTATGTCTTAGCAAATTCATATAGTAGAAAGAGATCTCTTTAATAGCTACAAAAAACGAAATTCTTAACAGTGTTTTGAAATGAAGTTGGTTTGGTATGTGCTGTTCTCCATACAAACGATATATATGTCATATTTTAATAATGGTGCTTCCATTTCAATGTTTCTTTGGATATATGAACATCGGGAACACATCGAAAAACAGCTAGTCGAATAGAGATACCCGTCTAGAGTACCACTTAAAGTTACTACGGTGGTACTTCTTTTAATATGAGCAATTGTAGATGGAGTAAAGATGATGTCATTTGGAAATTATTTACTTAAATAAACTACCATTAATTAGAAGGATTCTAGTTAGCGGATAAACGTTCTCCGTGCAATAATCAGAAAAAATTTTTTCAAAAAACTGTAGTCAACTCGTTAACGGTATGCGTCTATTAAAGTGCCGGGTCGAAAGGAGGGGAGAGAGATTCGTGATGAAGCATTAATTAAACAAATTTTACAAGGCAATGACCATGCCTTTCGTATACTCATTGAGAAGTACAGAAGCTTAATTTTTAAAACGGCTTATGGGGTGCTGAAAAATGAAAAAGATGCGGAAGATGCTGCACAAGAAGTGTTTATTAAGATTTACTCCTCTCTCCCGAAATATGAAGGAAAAGGTTTAAAAACATGGATGGCACGGATCGCAGTGAACCATGCGATTGATTTAAAGCGGAAGCGGGATCGACGTAAGGAAGAGGTTGCTGAGGACATAAGGCTTGAGCTCGTTACTGCAGATTCAAAATCGGTTGAAAGCGAGTATCTACATAAAGAAATGAGAAGTCGTGTCCGAGAACGTCTAAATGATCTCCCGTTGAACTATCGCTATGTCGTGTATGGCTACTATATAGAAGAAAAGAGCTTTCAACAGCTTTCCAAAGAGGAAGGAATTAATGAAAAGTCGGTGCGTGTAAAGCTCCATCGGGCAAGGAAATGGATGAGAGAACATTGGAAGGAGGATGATTTTTCATGACTCATCGATCGAAGGCGGATTGGCATCAATACGTAAATGAGGAACTTTCTGAATCGAAGAAGCAAGAATTTGAGGAACATTTGTATGGTTGTGATGAATGTATGGATTTATATTTGCAAGTGATTGAAGAGAGTAACGACCAGCTTCCGGATGTCGGTGATCATGATGAGTTTACGGATGTGGTGTTAAGTCGTATTGAAAAACAACATGGTATTTCTCAATCGATAAGAAGAAGGCGGCCATTTTATGAGCAAACCGTTTTTCATTACGTGTTAGCAGCAACATTAACGATTGTTCTCATGACATCAGGGGTGTTTCAGTCCATTACGAACTACGTTGACGACGTACACCAATCAACGGTTTCTGAAGAAACTCCTTCCATTACCGAACAAATTATTAACCGAGCATTTTCAGATACAAATCGAGAAAAATAAGGAGGATTAGCATATGAATACGAATCGAAAGCATCCAGTTGTTGCTTTTTTACTGTCGTTTTTTCCTGGCGGTGGTCAATTTTATTATGGGAATTTGTTTCGCGGCATGTTTTACTTTTTCATGACCGTATTGCCATTAGCCGGTGTATTATTTTTATTATTGTTTAACTTCTATGACTACTTTCTTTTGCTCTTAGGTGTTTTAGCGGGTGCATTTTTTTATCTTGTCAGCTTTATCGACACGGTGATCGTGAGTACTCGCGGTAGAGGCCAGACAGAATCACCTAGTAATGGGACGACCCAAGAGCGACCGGAATCTGAACGCTTTTTTACAATTGTCCTTTCGTTCATTCCTGGAGTCGGGCACTTTCAGCTTGGCTTAATGAATCGCGGGTTTACATTTTTAACGGCTTTTATTGGAGCTGGGATCATGATCATTTTTGTTGCCTTTCTCGCTCGTCAAGACGGATTCTTGCTTTTTATGGCCTTTTTACCTGTTGTTTGGGTGTACAGCTTTTTTGATGCAGTACAGCACTTAAATAAAAAACAGCGTGGAGAGATGCTCGAAGATCGTTCGTTGCTAGACGACTTTGAAAGCCGTCGTGAAGATGGCCAAAAAAGTAAAGTGATTGCAACGCTTCTAGCGATATTCCCTGGAGCGGGTCACTTGTATCTTGGTTATCAACGACGGGGGATTCAGCTTATGGCAGCTTTTCTCCTTTCGATTTACATTTTAGATTTACTCAGGCTAGGGGTATTTATTTTCCTCATTCCGATTATATGGTTTTACAGCTTTTTCGATGGTCTGCAAAAAGCGAGCCGCCAAGGAGACGAACCTGTCGACGACAAGCCTGTTATTCCATACTTAATGAATCACCAGCGTTGGCTCGGGATTGGCTTCGTCGTACTCGGTTCCTACTTTATGTTAGACCGCGTATTTATTCCGGGACTTGCCCCGAGACTAACTGAGTTATTCCAGTTTGAGATTAGTCATCTGTATTATGAGTATTTTCAAATTATCGTCGTCAGCCTCATCCTGATCGCAGGCGGATTCAAACTCATTTCAGGCAGTAAAACGAAAGGGAGTGAAAAGTGATGCGAACATGGCGCGTTGGAACGGTGTCTATGGGAAGTGCGCTTTTATTACTTGGGGCTTTTCTGCTCGTGGCAACATTTGGGCAAAGTGATCTATATGTCCTATTATTATCATGGTGGCCAGTTATTTTAATTATTCTTGGGCTTGAGATCCTTCTATTTCTTTTTTTTCAGCGAAAACAAGAGTCCAATCTCAAATATGATGTGTTTAGCATTCTGTTTATCGGTTTTCTCGGAACGGCTGCAATCATTTTTACGGTCGTAACTTCTCTTGGTATTACAGATAAAGTTTCTGCTGCTCTTTCGAGTCAGGAAGTGACGAATGATTTACCAGCGTTTGAAGAACAGATTTCCGATCATATTGAACGTATTGTATTTGAAACAAACCGTGACGATGTGACAATTGAGAGTACAGCGGACCGGGAATTACACATTTTTGGGACATATCGAGCTTCGGTTTCACCTAGGAATGAGGAGTTGCTTAACGAAGCCTCTGAATATGTGACTGTAAAAGAACGGGGCGATATAATGTATGTTACGCTCAAAGACCTGCCTGTTGACAACGTTCTCGGTTATACACATTCGTCCATGTCAGCACGATTAATTGTTCCTAGTGATGTCGATCTTGACGTTCTTTCCCGTGGATCAAATGTCGTTTTAAGGCCAAAAACGATCATGGCAGATTGGGCCGTCGAGGGAGCTTTTTCAACATCTCTTTATCTTCCTGAAAACCGTGATCTGATGATCGAAGCGAATCGTGTAGGCCAGTTAGAAAGCTATGATGGTGTCAAGTGGGATGTAACGAGTGGCGGAGATGATGAAGAACGGTCAGGAATGGAATCGGGCCATATCGAGTTAGGTGATGCAACGTATCAACTTCGTTTTAACGATGCTCATGAGGTCGTGATTTATAATTAAACAAGTAATCGAAACACAAACTCCTCATCAGTAAATTTTGGGGAGTTTTTCTATATTCAAGTCAGGAACGAATGTCTGGAATATACGATATGAAAACGTCCCTATAGCGGAAATGTTTATTGAGGTGTGAGAGGTTAGCAAGTAAAATAATCATTGGATGATTAATATAGTGTAAAACGGTCCAAACAAAGCACAAAATGACCGGATTAAATTGCGGTGGCCTGCTATGATTTCTTTAAGGAGTGAGTGACATGGGGTGGGTAGAGTCAATACAAAAGGCAATTGATTATATGGAAAAAAATTTATTGGAAGAGCTCACTATTGAGCGAATTGCAAAGGAAGCTAACTCATCAGTGTTTCATTTCCAAAGGACGTTTTCAATATTGACGAATATGTCAGTTGCTGAATATTTAAGGGGAAGGCGCCTAACTTTAGCAGCACAAGAGTTAGCAAGTACGAACACGAGAATTATTGATCTCGCCTACAAATATGGTTACGACACTCCAGAAGCTTTCTCCAAAGCTTTTCGCAGACAGCACGGGATGAAGCCGAGTGAAGTGCGAAAAAACATAGGAGAGCTGAAATCTTATAACCGCCTAATTATTCAGGTGAATTTGAAAGGAGCAGAGCCAATGAAGTACAGAATTGTGGAAAGAGAAAGTTTTCAAGTAGTCGGTATAAAAAGGGAGTTCTCATGTATAAATGGTGAGAATTTGAGGGAAATTCCAAAATTTTGGAACGCTGCACACAAAGAGGGAACTGATGAAGCACTGTTTAAATTAAACAGTGGTAATATCAAAGGGGTACTTGGTGTGTGTGTTGACAAAAGTGCAAAATCAAATGGTGATGAAATTGAATATTGGATTGCGACGGAATATTCGGGAGAGGAATTGCCAAGTGGCTTCTCCAGGTTAGAGATTCCTGCGTCAAAATGGGGTGTCTTTGAAGTTCACGGGCCGATGCCTGATTCCATGCAGAATAGCTGGAAAAAAATCTTTTCAGAATGGTTTCCATCTAATAACTATGAACATGCGGGAACCCCGGAGTTGGAAGTCTATACTAGCAAAGATCCATCAAATCCGAACTTGTATTCGGAAATTTGGATTCCTTTAAAATAGTGAAAGAAAGCGAGTCGGGCAAGGTCCGGTTCGCTTTCTTTTGCTGTATAAAACTGAGTGTTATGATGATGGTAAAACCACAAGTATCATGAAGCGAAAGGGGAATTAGATGGCTGTTAAAGGAAAACCGATCATTGAGCGGAAAATAAAATACGACAATACGATTGTCGAACACCACTGTAAGCTTGTAAAAGCTGATCAAACAGAGATCATTTTGTACCATGAAATTAATGAACCTTTTTCAATGATGGCTAATGGGACGGAAGTAACGATTCATAAAGGTTGTTATACGATCGCTTACTATTGGACTGACCGGCCGTACAATATATACATATGGCGAAATCAGGATGACGAATATGTCGGCGCGTATTTTAACATCGTTAAAGAAACATCTATTACCGCTGATGCTGTTAACTTCGAAGACATGATTATCGATGTTTTAGTCCTGCCGAATCGAGCCTATTTCATATTAGATGAAGAAGAACTGCCTGAAGCGTTAGAGCAATTTGAAGGTGGTACTGTCCAACAGACCTTGAGCACGTTACTCAATTCGCTCGATCAAATCTTGGACGAAAAAATACGAGAATCAAGTAATCTCGTCCACCACCAAAAACGTCCTAAATAAACACACCCAAGTTCACTCCAATATTCATTCCAAATCATTTCCAGGTGCCTGGCACCTGGAAATGATTTGGAATAACTAAGGGGTAATTCAGAATGAGTTTGGATATAATAAGAACTGATCTGGAGAGAACGTGGAATGTACATGGCGATTTGGCGATTCGACAAGTGCCTGGCACTTGTGGTATGATTATCTCGAATTCGAGATGTTTTTGCAAAGGAATGATGAAAGATGGATATACATGAGAACAAGCAACACGAAGAGGAACTTTCGTTAAAATTATTTATTGTATTGTCACGTGCGTATCAAACAATTCGAAAGCGCGTTGAGGAAGATATTAAAACATATAGCTTGAACCCGACAGAATTTGCGGTGCTTGAGCTTATTTATAATAAAGGAGACCAACCCATTCAAAAAATTGGTGAAAAAGTGTTGATTGCAAGCAGCAGTATTACGTATGTCGTCGATAAATTAGAGAAAAAAGGTTACTTGAGAAGAAGACCATGCCCGAAAGATCGCCGAATTACGTATGCTGTCATAACTGAAAAGGGAGCAAAAGTGATGGCAAATATTTTTCCGAAGCATAAAGAAGCAATTCAGCACATTTTCGGTGGCCTTGATACGAAAGAAAAAGAAGAGATGATCAAACAATTGAAAAAACTAGGTTACTATGCCGAACAAGAATGAAGTGGGCAGCAATAAGGTTTTATACGACTTCTACTATTAAAAATAAATTTACTTACAAAAATAAAGTGAAATATCTTGAATTCGAAATATTACTTGTCGTATAATACGAACTAGAGATTAAAATACAGTTTTAAAAGATTGGAGTGATTGATGCTACCCAGTTATTTTCCAAAGATAATATCTCGAAACGGAGATAACTTAAATCGAGACAATGAATGAAATCCCCCGAAATAGGAAATTAGAAAGATTAGGGCATTGACTAGGAATCATTTATTGGGGGTGGTTGCTTAAGAAGGGTGACTAATCACATAACGATCGAGTCATGAAAGTTTAGGTGAGTAATATGGGACTTTTACAAAAACTATTCGGTAAAACAAAGGAGACGAAAAACATGGCAAATATTAAATTAGCAGTTATTTATTACAGTTCAACAGGTACAAACTATCAGTTAGCTAAGTGGGCTGAAGAAGGTGGAAAGGCAGCAGGCGCGGAAGTGAAAGTATTAAAAGTACCTGAACTTGCTCCACAAGGTGCAATTGAGTCAAACCCAGCATGGAAGGCACATCTTGATGAAACGAAAGATGTTCCTGAAGTTACATTAGACGATCTTGAGTGGGCAGATGCGATCGTCTTTAGTGTACCAACTCGATTCGGTAATTTACCAGCTCAAATGAAGCAATTTTTAGATACAACTGGCGGACTATGGTTTAACGGAAAACTTGCTAACAAAGCAGTTAGTGCAATGGCTTCCGCCAACAATGCACACGGTGGTCAAGAAGCAACCGTCCTTTCTTTGTATACGACAATGCACCACTGGGGCGCAATCATTGCTTCTCCAGGATACACAGATCCAGTCCAATTCACATCTGGCGGAAATCCATACGGAGTAAGTGTAACAGTTGACCAAGAAGGCAACATGCAAGAAGATGTAGAAGAAGCAGCGAAGTATCAAGCAAAGCGTACTGTCCAAGTGGCAGAATGGATTCAAAAAGGCCAACAGTAAAAGAATACGAGCTAATCGGGTATTCCGGTTAGCTCTTTTTAAAAATTAGTTGCAAAATAAAAAAGCTATTTCCTCATATCTTGTGCCATAATATGATTTTATTTGTTTAAATGCGGGAAAAGCTTTTGTAACGTATATTATGATGGAGGAATGATCATGAACGAACTAAAAGGGATACATCACGTGACGGCGATTACGAGCAGCGCGGAAAAAAATTATGAGTTTTTTACTTACGTACTTGGAATGCGTTTAGTGAAAAAAACCGTTAATCAAGATGATATCCAAACGTATCATTTATTTTTTGCAGATGACACGGGAAGTCCTGGGACTGATATGACGTTTTTTGACTTTCCTGGTATTCCGAAAGGCTCTCATGGAACAAATGAGATTTCAAAAACATCTTTTCGTGTTCCGAATGATACAGCCTTAGACTATTGGGTGAAGCGCTTTGACCGATTAGAAGTGAAACACGATGGAATTAAAGAACAATTTGGGAAGAAGTGCTTGTCCTTTGTAGATTTTGACGACCAGTATTATCAGCTCATTTCTGATGAAAACGATGAAGGAGTTGCTTCTGGAACACCGTGGCAAAAAGGTCCTGTTCCTTTAGAGTATGCGATAACTGGCTTAGGTCCAATTTTTATTCGCATAGCAGAATTTAATTTTTTCAAAGAAGTACTCGAGAAAGCATTTATGTTTAAGCAAGTTGATCAAGATGGAGCTTTTTATTTGTTTGAAGTTGGAGAAGGCGGTAACGGAGCTCAAGTTATTGTCGAACATAACAAAGTGCTTCCACAAGCAAGGCAAGGGTTTGGAACGGTACATCACGCTGCTTTCAGGGTAGAAGATCGCACTGTATTAGAGGAATGGATTAATAGACTTCATACGATCGGACTCCAAACATCAGGTTATGTCGATCGATTCTTCTTTAAATCGATGTATACGAGAGTGGCACCGCAAATTTTATTCGAGCTTGCAACAGATGGACCAGGGTTTATGGATGATGAGCCGTATGAAACACTCGGAGAAAAACTATCACTTCCACCATTTTTAGAGCAAAAGCGTGAACAAATCGAAAAAGCAGTTCGACCGATTGATACAGTACGGAGTACGAAAGAGTTTAAAAAAGAATAACAAAGTAAGTAACCGGCACCTTTGCGTTGAATGCAGTTCTTCGTGAGGTGCTTTTTTCATAAATGAAGATATTAAGAAGGAAGTAAGTCCCTTTGTATTGAATGGTTAAGGAGTGTTGTGGACTAACTAATTTTACAAATACATTGGAGCTTATCATTTTATGAAAAATAAATTAAAAGACTGGAAGCACCCTGCAATTTTACTATCATCTATAGGCATTGCAGGTATAGGGGACTTTATTTATCTTGTCGCTATTAATATTATCGTTTATCAACTAACTGGTTCAGCAGCGGCAGTAGCTGGGTTATGGATTATTGGTCCTCTTACGAATATGATCACGAAGTTCTGGACAGGGAGTTTCATCGATTATCGCAGTAAACGAAAAGTGATGATCGTTACATATCTAATGAGAGCGGGCTTTATCTCTCTCATTCCATTAGCGTCTAATATGATCGTCATCTACAGCATACTCGTCTTTCTTAGTGTTGCAAAAGCGTTCTTCGGACCTTCTTCAATGACGTACGTGACGATGCTCGTTCCAAAATCTAAAAGAAAGAGATTTAATGCCATTCGTTCTTTCACTTCGTCAGGTGCATTTATTGTGGGACCTGCAGTGGGAGGGGCACTAATCCTTTTAACATCAGTAAACATAACACTTTGGGTGAACGCTATTTTATTTATTTTTGCAACAATTTTACTAACTTTTTTACCTGATAAAGAAACGATTAATAAGACATTGATCCCTAAATTGACCATCAAACAAGTAGTGAGTGATTTTACCGTAGTGACATCTTTCGTTTCAAAAAATAAATACGTCGCTTACATATACACAGGTTTTATACTGATTATGCTGTTTTCGTACGCGATGGATGCACAAGAGGTCGTTTTTACTCAGCTTGTCGTTGGGTTATCAGAGGTAGAATATAGTTTACTAATTAGTATTACGGGAATTGGATCTGTTGCTGGAGCAGCTTTATTATCGGCATTCTCAAGCAAATTTTCCTTGAGGTATATGATCGTAATAGGAGTTATCATGACCGCAGTTGGCTATATGATCTATGCATTCTCGTGGTCGTTTCAGTCTATAGCAGTCGGATTTATCATTCTAGGATTTTTTAATGTTTTTCTCAATGCTGGAATTACGACATTTTATCAAAACAATGTTCCTACTGAAATCATGGGACGGGTAACGAGTATTTTTCAGTTAGTACAAAGTGGTTTTCAAGTATTGTTTATTCTTGGTGTCGGTATTACAGCGGATGTTATTCCATTACGTATAACCATTATCGTAGCAGCACTCGCCATGTTTGCAACGTCACTGATTTTTTCCATCGCTGTATTTTTACCCCGAAAGAAAAGAGTTTATCTTGAAGATGAGTAACCGATCATGAAATTGAATAAAAGCTTCTTGACCGACTAACCGAAAAGCATGCAGTCATTTGAAGAGGCTGGGCCAAAAACCAGTTTAAATATGTGTGTTTCAGGTTTTTATATTGGTGTTGATTGTTCAAAATATTACTCGCTTGCACTCTAGATTACAACATCTACTCGTGCTGCACTTCGTTTGCATTCGTAGTGTTTTCTTTGCTGCGGGCAAGGCTTTAGATAATCGGGGGAAACCGGCTTTGATGGATCTTCACCTCTTGCTTTCCCCGCTAGCGTCTCGTGATGTTTGACAATCAACAAAAAAATCTAAACTATAGGAACCATTTTCCATTAATTTTTCGCAAACGGTAACATAATCAAGCTCCATTCCTTTTGCTAGGCATATGCTAATGTTGTAAACAAATTGGAAAGGAATGAATCGAGTGTATTATGTACCAGCCATGTATCCACTGCATTCTTATTATGCGAATGTAAACAGACCTGTATATACTGAAGGCTTTATGTCGCGAAATGTCCCAAATTACGATGAACAAGTAACTGAAGCCATATTTAACAAGTTAAAAAGAAAAGCGTCTATGATTGAATTGTATGAACGTTTGGCGAGTGAATCGCCGAATGAAGAGAGTGAAATAAATATTCTTTATACATTAGAGGAGAATAAAATTCATTTGCAGCATCTGACTGATCTTTATATCAGCTATACGGGGAGAATCCCTGACTATGAGGTTGAAACAGAAGACTTTGCAACGTATGAGGAAGGATTGCAAAAGGCGTATGAAAGAGAAACTGAAGGGGATGAATATGATCGAGAAGATAGTGTTCAAAATCATCACCCTTATGTTTGGCATGTCTTTTATCGTATTTCTATAGGGGAAGAAGAAAATGCTGCAAGGTTATGGTCTCTTTATGGCGAACGTTTTCATCGTCTAGAAGATTATGGGACAGAGGCATTTGTTATAGATATTGAAGAGGCTACGACAGGAAACAATACGTTCCGGACGGCATTATGGACAGGAGATTATTTACAAGTGACGGTAATGAGTATTGATGTTGGAGATGATATAGGGTTAGAAATTCATCCAGACCATGATCAATTCCTTCGTATCGAAGAAGGAGAAGGTTTCGTTCAAATGGGGGATCAGAGAGATCAGTTGGATTTTGAGGAAAATGTGTATGATGATTATGCCATCATGGTACCAGCAGGAAAGTGGCACAATGTAACGAATACGGGCAACATTCCACTTAAGCTATACTCAATTTATGCACCGCCTGAACATCCGTATGGTACCGTTCATAAAACGAAAGAGGATGCGATGGCAGCGGAGGGGAACTTATAAAGAAGAGGCTGGGACTAACGTTTTTTAAATAAATAAAAATCCGAACTATAATTCAAAATTCCGTATAGATTTCGAATTAGTTCGGATTTTTCCCATTAATAACTACTTTAAATCTGTAGTTATTCGTCTAGCTTCTTTAGATGCATCTGATGTCGGTTAGTTTCTTTCCTGATTCGAGTTTCCTATATATATTTCTTTAGAAGAAACCCATTCAATAAAATGATGATAAGGAAAATATGATGTACCATTTAGTTCAACTTTTGGAGCATCGGGAAATTTATTTAAAAGCTCCTTTACTTCCTCTTTCTGTAGCCCTAAATAAATATGCAAGTCTTCCTTTTTTATTAGAGTAGGAGGCTCATCAGTATTAGCTTTCGGATTCTTAAAGTTTTTTAATCCATCACTAATAAAATATCCTAGTGCTGCTAAACCGAGACCAACCCAAAACAACCCTGATTCCATATGACCCCACCTTTCTATGTAAATCTTACTATACGATCCTTAAGATTTTGAAGGGTGTTCTCAAATACTATTTATAATCTGTATCGTTTTAATCAATATATGTTGGTGAAAAGGTACGGACTAAACAAACGTTTGTTTAACTATTTTTTGACAGAATGAAGGGAGATTAGCTAAAACGTGACTTCTTTATGTTGAAGTAATTCCTCTAATTGTCGAACGAGGTCGTGAGCTATCCCTTTTTTGTTCACTGTTCGATTAATCCGATCGTTGAAATCGGTCCTTGGACAGCGATTCGGGTAATTATTGAGGCGATCTCTTCAGGTGATTCTTTCAAACCTGTTTCGATCCAATGCTGAATAATACCAGTATGAGCAGAGGCGACGAAGGTTGCTAAATATTCTGGTGGAACGAGCATTTTATCTCGATCTGGCTGCGATTCCGAAAGCTTTTCTAAGATTCTTTCTTTAACGAACTGCTTCCAATCCGAAGTAAAGCTAGGGTCCCCTTGTGGACCTATGATAACTTTGATCAAATCAGCATGTTCAGCAAACTTTTCGATGATCGAGATAAACGCAGGGTATGCTTGACCTT
This sequence comes from Evansella halocellulosilytica, assembly GCF_002335745.1. Taxonomy (GTDB): domain Bacteria; phylum Bacillota; class Bacilli; order Bacillales; family Salisediminibacteriaceae; genus Bacillus_CA; species Bacillus_CA halocellulosilytica. The sequence goes on from NZ_NIST01000001.1 coordinate 1,164,881, forward strand.
GCTGTTGGTAGACGTGTTGGATAACATGTTTGATATCGATTTTTTTAGCATTTTCCTTCAGTTCAGAGAGCAGTACTGATTGAAATTGCTCCAGCATATCGTCTACATCGCGATAATGTAAATAAAATGTACCTCGATTAATATCTGCTCGAGCTGTAAGATCACTGACTGTGACGTTCTTTAATCCTTTTTCTTGAATAAGCTCAATGATCGCTTTACGTAGCATTTTTTTCGTTCTCAATTTCCGCCGGTCCGTTTTTTTAGTCATGGTGGGTGAACACCTCCCTTTACTGAATTTGAAAAAGAATGGAGAGAAAAAATGAACACTTTCTCTTTAAGTGTTCAGTTATGAACAATATGAAGGAGATTGATCATTGTAACACTTCTTGATGTCATTATAATGAACACTGAGAATATTAATCAACAGTTTGTTCATTAAAATGAAAAGGAGTGGATCATATGCTTTGGATAAAAGAACGTTTACTATGGATAGGCGTTGCCGTTGTTTTTACTGTATTGGTCCTATTTGGTCTAGCAATGATGGGTTCTAGTTTAGGTGCAAAGCCGAATGACTTGCCTGTTGCATTCGTTTCGATGGATGAAAGTGCAGAGCGTGCAGACGGAATGGAACTGGCAGTAGGTGAGATGGTAGGAGAACAAGTATTAGCAAATGATCAACTGCCTATTAAGTGGGAGGTTCTCGATTCAGAAGGAGAAGCACGTGAAGGGATGGAGCAGCAAAAGTATTATGGGGCACTTATTTTACCAGATGACTTAAGTGAAAACGTGCTGACAATTCCTACTGCTGAACCGCAGCAAGGCAACGTACAAATCCTCGTTAACGAAGGGATGAATATGCAAGCTGCAACAGCTGTCAGCCAAATGTTACAACAAGTGATGACAGGGGTGAATAGGGAAATCTCGAATATGGTTCTTGGTCAAATGACACAAATGTCTGAGGACATTCCAGTTCAGACAGCAGATGCATTACGACAACCATTTAGTATTGAAGAAGTTGTGCTCCATCCAATTGGTAACAATCAAGGTCAAGGAAATGCACCAAATATTTTAACTCAAATTATTTGGATTACGAGCTTAGTGACGAGTGCAATTATGTTCATCATTTCCCGAAAACACATTACTGAAGGTAGTCGCGGCTGGATTCTTGTTCTTTCACAGGTAACGGCAGGTCTTATGATTATATTTATAGCTTCTTTATTTTTAATTTGGATGGCGACATCTTGGTATGGAATGGAGATAAATGAAACGATAGCAGTTTGGTTGTTGTTATGGCTCATTGGTTCAGTATTTTTCTTATTGCAGTCATCACTCCTGAACTGGCTCGGCTTACCGGCAATGGCTATTCTCGTTTTACTCTTTTTCTTCTCGATGCCTGTCTTAGGAATGCCCCCTGAATTTTTACCGCAAGTGGCACAAGATTGGTTATATTCGTGGACACCGCTTCGGCTTGCTTCAGCTAGCATAAGAGATATGATGTATTTCGGCGGATCTGAGACGATCTCATTCCATTTTACTGTGCTATGGACAATATTTGGAGTCAGTTTAGGACTCATTGCTTTATCACCTCTTCGAAAAACATCAGCAGAAAAAGTTCAAGCAGAAGTGTAAAACAAAAAAGTCACCGCAATTTGCGGTGGCTTTTCTTCGTATAATTAATAGATTCTATTTATATGTTTGTCTTTAAGTCGAGGTTTTTCTATGGCCTGCTGCTGACGACAAATGACCTACTTTTTATAGTATAAAAAATAATAAACACTTAGTTAGTTCACTAGACAAACTAAGTTTCGGGTGATAGAATCAAAAAATGTGAAAAGTTAGCAAGCGCTTTCAAATTTAGATAATTAGAGTAATGGAATAATGCTTTTTCGATAATGTGAATCATGTAAAATGAGAGTCTTTTTAGTGAACCATGTTTTGACTTTAAAATAGAAGGGGGGATAAAGACAGATCTTCATAAAAGGGCGGCCATTTGATCAAGGGGATGTTAAGCATTATTCTCGTTATTGTAAGCGCCTACTTTTGTTCCTTGATAGTCATAACTGATCGTTCTTCATTATATGAAAATCTGTTTTTAGCTAAATAATGAACAAACAACGTAACGCACTTTATATTTTTTCTCTCACTCTTATTGCTGCGATAGGTGGTTTACTTTTTGGATATGATACTGCTGTTATATCTGGGGCAGAAATGTCGATCCAAGCGTATTTAATTGATGGTTTAGGATTAGGCTCGTTAGCTCATGGTGCAACGATCTCAAGTGCTTTAATTGGATGCATCATTGGGGGAGTTATCTCGGGATTTTTCGCTTCCAAATTTGGACGTAAAAAAACCTTAATTTTTGCAGCTATCCTTTTCTTAGTGTCTGCTTTAGGTTCAGCCTTTCCTGAGTTCTTGTTTTTTACAAAAGGAGAACCAAGTTTAGCTTTGCTTCTTACTTTTAACTTTTATCGGATTATCGGAGGTATTGGGGTTGGATTGGCTTCAGCGATTACTCCGATGTATATAGGTGAAATTGCACCAGCCGATATTCGGGGGAAAATGGTTTCCTTTAACCAATTTATGATCATTTTTGGGATGCTTGTCGTTTATTTTGTGAACTGGGGCATTGCGAGAGGACAATCGATTGAGTGGATCAATGATATTGGCTGGAGATATATGTTTGCTTCTGAAGCACTCCCTGCTCTATTATTTGGATTATTATTACTCTTTGTTCCTGAAACACCTCGCTACTTAGCGATGCAAAATAAAGATGAGAAGGCGCTCTCTGTCTTAACGAAAATTAATGGTTCAGTAAAAGCCAAGTCGATATTAACTGAGATTAAAGATACGGTTCGTTTAGCCGATCAAGCGAAAAAGGAAAAGTTGTTTGCATATGGAAAGCTTGTGATTGTCGTCGGGATTTTGCTTTCTGTCTTTCAACAATTTGTTGGGATCAACGTTGCTCTCTATTATGCTCCTCGTATCTTTGAAAGTATGGGAGCGGCTAAAGATGCTTCGATGTTACAGACGATTGTTATGGGTCTAGTCAATGTGATTTTTACCGTTGTTGCGATTTATACAGTCGATAAATGGGGGCGGAAACCGTTATTAATTACTGGCTCGATCGGGATGGCTTTAGGGATGTTTGGTGTAGCAGGACTAGCCTTTGCTAACATTATTGGAATTAGTACATTGGTGTTTATCGTTATTTATACCGCTTCGTTTATGATGTCTTGGGGTCCGGTTTGCTGGGTATTGATTTCTGAGATTTTCCCAAATAAAATCCGTGGACAGGCGGTTGCTTTAGCTGTGGCGGCTCAGTGGGCTGCTAACTATTTCATCTCCTCTACTTATCCAATGATGATGGAATACAGCGGTGGCATGACATACGGATTTTATGGCTTGATGAGTGTCCTTTCCGCTATCTTCGTATGGAAATGGGTACCGGAAACAAAAGGAAAAACGCTTGAACAAATGGAAACGTTGTGGAACAAAGGGTTTGATACGAAGAATAAAGTTTCATAATGATGATAGAGGGTTGTTCAGGAAGTCAAAGAAAAACAGACTTTCTGGCAGCCTCTTTTTTTACAATAAAAACCCATCTACGATCGTATAACTATAACAAAGACTTTTACCAAGGGGTTTCTAGACAAACACAATTCGCTTCCTGAAAACTCGATTAACGACAAGCAAAGTTTTGTTAATAGGAACTTTTCGTACAAAGGGCGAAGTTATTAGAAGCAACAAAAATTTAAAAAGCGAGGTTGACTCTCGGGTTACCCAAGAGCTTATGCTGAATGTAGACGGCAGAGGTGCACATCTGTATAGTCTGTTTGTTGAGGTGAGGATATGTTTAAAATTGGTGAGTTTTCTAAGATGAGCGGACTTTCTATTGATACACTTTATCATTATGAAACAATCGGGATTTTAAAACCGAGTTTCGTTGATGAATCTACCAACTATCGGTATTATGAAGCAGATCAGCTTGTCACCATTAATAAAGTATTGACCTTAAAAGATGCCGGTTTCTCGCTAGCGGAAATCTCTCAGCTTTTACTCGACGATTCTGTCAAACACGAAATTATTCCGATGCTTGAGCAGAAGGCAGATTCGTTGGAAAGGTCGATTGAACGTGAAACGAACAGACTAGAGCGTCTCCGTACAAATATTTTTTTAATTAAGAACGGAGGAGTCCCTTATATGAATGAAATTTCGCTTAAAAGAGTGGAACCGATATTAGTAGCGTCTGTTAGAAGCTCGATGAACAAGAAAGACCGAGAAGCCTTTGAATTGTTTTGTGAAAGGTTGTGGACAAAGGTCAATCAACATTTGGACAATATGAACAGTAAACCGACAGTACCATGTTTGACGGTTTATCACAGTGGGTTATATGTGCATACAGATTCCGAATTCATTGATATGGAAGTTGTTGAACCAATAACGAGACCGATCCCTGAAAGCTCCGATGTTAAAGTATACGAACTGCCATTAGTAGAAAATATGGCGAGCATTGTTCATAAAGGCTCGTTTTCAACAATCTCTGAAACGAGTAAAAAAATGCATAAATGGCTTTCTGATAACGGGTATTCAACAGTCGGACCAGTGAGGGAAGTGTACCATAAAGGAGATTGGTTAACAGATAATGAACATGAATATGTAACTGAGCTTCAATTTCCAGTCAAAAAAAGGTGATCATGGATCCATTCGAGGTAGTTCCTTTCCTGAAAGGTATAAGGGCTACCTCGAATTTTAGGTAAATGAATGATTCATTAAGCAAAATGAGTAAGCTCCCGGTTAAATTTGGATTGCTCTTCCCAAAACAATCCGTGCCCGCTATGTTTAAACCAGACTAATCTCGAATGTCTAATTCCTTGGTGAAGTGCTGCCCCTAAAGGAGGCAAGCAAACTTGGTCGTGAACACCATGAAGGATAAGAGTTGGGACCTGAATCGCTTGTATATCATCAAATAGAGCCTCGTCTCGCAATGAAACTAAGACATTAGCCGTTGCGTAACCTGATGCCTCGGTACCAAGCTGGAAAAACCAGTCTGAGAAAGGCTTTGTGATTCGCTCGTAAAAAAACATGTTTGTAAACTGAGCAAGCAGGTAAGGTCTATCATGATAGACTTGTTCAATAAATTGGTTGACAGTTCTCATCGATAAGCCATATGGAAATCCTGCGCGTTGGATAAAGCTTGGTCCAGCTGCACCGAATAATGCTAATTTTGATACGCCTTCCCCTTCGTAACGACCCATGTATCTTATAGCGATCGCTCCTCCAACAGAATGCCCGGCAAGTGTGAAGTTTTCCAAACCTAGAGCTTCAACGACTCCTCGAACATCATCGGCAAGCTGGTTATAGGAATAACCTTCCCAAGGTTTATCAGATTTTCCAAAGCCTCTTAAATCGATTCCTATACATCGATACCCCATTGCAGGCAGAACATTAAACTGGTATTCAAATAATTTATGATTCGCTGGCCAACCATGTACAAAGAGAATTGTGTTTTCAGCAGTAGGGTTTACATCTTCGACATATAGTTGAACACCTCTTTCTATTTCCACGAAATATCCCATTCCGATGCCCCTTTCGTATATTTCACTTTATTTGCTCTAAATAAAGCTATTCACAAAAAGCATGACCTATACGTAAGGTGCTTCTTTACGAATGGATTTTGCGACAGGAAGTAAGGATTCCTATATTTTTGTCCATATAGAAGGTGTTGGCTTAGACATTTTCTTTTTTATATAACTGAGGAGCAACATATTTAAACCATAGACGCCAACATAAACTGGGATCGACATATAACTTTTCCACCCCTTAAACGTATATACATCGAAAAGAAGGGCTACCCACTCAAAAAAAGTTGTTAACAATGCGCAGACAAGAACGAATAAAGTTATCCCAAATGTTGTATATGTTTTAGATTTATAATAGTTCATCGCCAAATACGCAAAAGGCGGATACCCGAAAAGGATTAAAATCAAATCAAAAATTTCAAACTTCATCGAATCAAGGGTGCTATACAAGTTAGCAGGTTGAACAGCAACTGTCATATCAGCTGTAAACGCGAGAAATACGATCAGAGTCCAGGTGAGGAGAATTTCTAGATCATTTAAACGTTTAGGAAGTTTAAATATGAAAAACCATGTGACTAATATGGTGATAATAACGAATATTTCGTTTACATCAAATTTTTCCGGCGGATAAAGAATCATGAGGGTATCATCATCTCTTTTTTCATCATTTTTTCAAGGTTTCTTACATAAATGACAGTTAGTATAATGATTAGTAAATATCGAAGAGACTCATAAAATGTGTTCCAGTTTTCGAATATTAAGAACCCAACCTTTATAAATAGGAGCTCGAAGGATACAAGGACAACGATAAACAGAAGTACAATGAATAGTTTATAAATAATTTTGATATTAGCAAAGATAAAATAGATTAGCCAGACGATTATTAAAGGTTTAGTTCCGATCGAAGCAATTTTTTGTGTCCAAAGACTAATTGATTCGTTCGGTGTTTTTGTTAGCTCTAAATTGATACTTATAATGATACCTGACAGTTCGATCATAATATTTGAAAACATAAAGCAGCCAATGATGGTTAACCCATTCATTTTCTTTTTTAATGGATAAAGTGAAGCAATTAACATGATCGTTAATGTAATAAATATCCAGATCATGACATGTTTCATACTCCTAACATATGTAAGGTACGTTCTCTATTATCTTTTACAAGTTGCTGATGGATATTCGATAAAATAATTAACTTAAATGAATTCCAAATGGTTGCTTCCATTATTTTTCATTTTTTAGTATGATGGAGTTGGAGATATCGGAAAGGAGCAACTGTACTTATGCCAACATACTTGTAATGGTTGATACAAAAAAGAGCATTGCATACCCCCTTAGTAAAAGGTGTTAAAAAGTCCGAGGAAGTTAATACTGGAATTTTATCGTCAGAAGTGTCCTCTTTTTTAACACGTAAAACTTTACAAGGGAGTAGTATGCCTTTTTCACCCATTACAAGGAGCGCATAGTATATGTTGACACATATGTGCAGAGAACCTTAGCAAATGTTTAAAAAGTCCGGTGAGTTGTTAGCCAGGAGCGGCCTTATTTGCCCTTTTTGAACATTAACTTGATGGGGGATCTCTGCTTTTTTGTTTTTAAAAACTTTATATCTCCATTGACTATTGCGCTTCTTATCGAAGGAGCGAAAGGAAATGGAACAAGTTTATTTATCATGGAGTCTATTTAAACGTGATCATGAAAAGAGTCTTGAACGATATTGTCCTAATTGTGGAAAAAAGGTGGTATTTCAAGACAGTCTTATTAGAAGGCACAATGCTAATGGAAAAAATATATACAAGTTTGCAATTTATAAGTGTCCAGAAGACCATACTTGGAACAGGAAGCTAGCGGTTTATAAAGCAAGGTCACATCAAGCTGAGCAAACGGTAGAAAAAGAAGAGCGGCAATTTGAGATCGAAACAATTAACATGGAAGAACTCTTCAAGAGAAAAGTTAAAATGGTTGTAATTGAAATTGCTCAAGTGGAAGGGAGTTGGAGGCTAGATAAATTATTGTCCCAACAAATAGAGAATGCTAGTCGTACACAAATTGTGAAGTGGATGAAAGAAGGGGTCATTTTAGTGAACGGAGACACAGTAAAATCGGGTGTTTTGTTAAAACGTGATCAGAAAATAAGTATAAGACTTGGCTGTTACAAAGTGATCAACGACGAATAAATGAAGACAAGTCATAGTGAATATTCTCCGTGACTTGTTTTTACTGGATGAATCTAGTTAATGAACCTAGGCGGACACTCATTCCGCTATTTTTAAAAGATAAGAAAGTATAAAATTTCAATCTCTCGGTTGCTGTCTAGACTTCAGGCACGAGCGTTTACAACACGAGTAGGCTACGAGTTGTCTCGACGTATCTAGCTTCAAAGTGATACTAGAAGAGGAAGAGACAGCAGTTTTCGGCTCGAGGTCGCTTCGCCCCGCCATTTGAAGTCTAAGTTCGGACTTCTTCATGTCGGGACTCCAGCGCTTTTCTTTTTATTCTCCTACTTTTCGCGATGCTCACGGACATCAGATCAGCTATTTCATGAAAATGATGAGAAAATACCTTTTATATGGCCTAATAACGGATTCTATGGCAGTGAAAACTGAAAATCAAGCTTTATAAGCAACATAACGGATCAGATGTCCGCCAAATTTGTTTTAAAAACTTTCATTGCAAGGTTACTTAAATTCAAATAAGATAAATTTATAATTATTTGAAAATTTTGTTTGTTTTTGTTGATAAAAATACGATAAAAGGAGGGTCAATATATGTCTGACGCTAATGTAGATAGAAAGTGGGAAGAATCTGACTCAGAACAATTTTTGAAATATGATCAAGCACTTGTCCCGTACCGCGATAAATTAGAAGCTGTGTTTATCGGGCTATTACCCGAAGACAAACAAGCTTTTTTTAAGGTAGTCGATATTTGTGTGGGCGGAGGCTGGTTGACGGAGTCGATTTTGACAAATTACCCGAATGCCCATGTGATCGCCTTGGATGGGTCTGACAGAATGATCGAGTTTACAAAAAACAGACTGAATTCGTTTCGTGATCGCGTCTCCTTTCAGAAATTCGATCTGTTTGAAGAAGGATGGACAGACAACCTAGCTGAAATAGATTTTTTTGTGAGTAGTCTAGCGATTCATCACCTTGATGACCGAGGAAAGCAGCAATTGTTCAGACGGCTTTATTTAAAGATGAACGATTTTGGAAGAGTCATCATTGCAGATATTATAAAACCTGAAGCGGAAAAATCAAGGATCATTGCGGCACGTGAATGGGATGAGATCATCAAAGAACAATCGATAAATTTGTATGGAAGCCTAGAGGCTTTTGACTTTTTCGACAAGGAGAAGTGGAATATCTTTTATTATCCAGATGATGAAGTTGACAAACCGTCAACTATTTCAGACCAGATAAAGTGGTTGGCTCAAGCAGGATTTGAAAAAAATGAAGTCCTTTTTAGCCATGCAGGTCACGCCCTTTTTAGTGGAATGAAAGGATAAAAATAACATTGTAAAGCACTCTCAAATGCTGGGAGTTGCTTTTTCAATTCATTGAGGTGATACAATGTTCGATCAATTTTCTTACTCTTGTCGGGTAGAGTGGGGAAAGCGAGGAGTACGGGAAGCTGCAGAACGCGGGGATATTACAGTTATTGTTGACGTTTTAAGCTTCTCTTCAACTGTCGTGTCAGCTTTACAATACGGAGCACATATTTACCCGTATCCTCCTCATCTAGACGGCAAAAAGTATGCCGATAGTGTCGGTGCAGAATTCATTTTAGGAAGGTCAGAAGCAGTAAAATTAGGAAAGCCAACATTATCTCCAGTGACTTTTAGTTCAGCACATTCGAATAAAAAATTTGTCTTATGTTCATTAAATGGAGCTTATTGTACATGGGTTGGCGCAAAAGTTCCTGTATTATTAATCGGATCACTATTAAACGCCTCTGCGGTTGCAAATAAGATAAATCAAATGAAGGCGAAATTAAACAAACGAGTTACGGTCATTGCTTGTGGAGAACAATGGAACGATCCAAAAGAAGGAGAAGATGCTTTGCGACCTGCAATAGAGGATTATTTAGGTGCAGGGGCGATTCTTTCGAAAATAGAAGGGGATCGATCTCCAGAAGTAGAAGTTTGTATAGGTGCATATGAAAGTGTTGAACAAAAAATTCATCAGCTTATTTGGGAATGTGGAAGTGGAAGAGAACTGCGGCAAAGAGGTTTTGAAAGCGATGTTAAACATTGCAGTCGTTTAGATGCAACCGATACTGTGCCAATGTTAAAAGACGGACACTTTATTGACGTGACTAAAGTGGATGAAGACCGTTTAAATTTCTCCTAGTCTGTTTAAGGTCGCCTCTTCTGCATAATCGTCCAGCTTATTGTACATGAGAATCGACATCATTTTTACTCTATTTTCACTTTAAAGATAGAGGCTGGAGGGATGATATGGTTGTTAAGTATGAAGCTAGCACCAATGAAACATTGACAGCGGACAATCTTTCATTTTCGAAAATGAAAGAAAGGAGCTGTAAATGACGGTCTCCGCGAAAAAGAGAGTCATAGGAATCGCGCTCATTACTGCCATATCAGTAATCGGAGACGCCATGTTATTTATTGTGCTTCCTCTTTATTGGCAGGAATTCGGGCTGACCGCTTTATGGCAAATTGGTCTCCTTTTATCAATAAATCGATTTATCCGATTACCAATTAACCCGTTAGTAGGGTTATTTTATAAACATTTTCAATTAAGAACTGGTGTATTGATTGCTGTTATTTTAGCTGTCGTAACAACGGCATCATACGGATTGCTTCACGATTTTTGGCTGTTGGTCATGATGCGTGCCTTGTGGGGAGTTGCCTGGTCGCTTCTTCGCCTTGGTGGTTTCTTAACTGTAGTAGATGTAACAAATGAACAAAATAGAGGGCAGTATGTTGGATATTATAACGGTCTATGGGGTATCGGAGGCTTAATTGGAATGCTAGGCGGTGGATTTCTAGTTGACCAGACATCGATTGTTTTTGTGACATCATTATTTGCATGTTTAGGTGTATTAGCCATTCCAGCAGTATTGTATTTCGTCCCTGTAACGAAGGCGACAGAAGAAGAAAAGAAAATGCCGACAACCGCTACGAAATGGTTTACTCCTTATGTGGCGATGGTGTTAGTGACAGGGGTTGCAATGGGCTTTATTATATTTGGACTTTTTGCATCAACAATCAGTCCGCTCATTGAACGGACATATGTGAGTGAGTGGAGTATCGGGCAAATCATAATAGGTGCTGCGACATTGGCTGGAATCATTCAAGCGATCCGTTGGGGGTGGGATCCGTTTATTGCTCCGATAATTGGGAAAATGCTTGACTCTTCTGCTTCTATGCTTCGAATCCTGCTCATTCCATTAGTAGGTGGTGGTATTCTTTTTATCATTCTAGGGAATGTACGATCAATCCTATTACTTATCGTTTTGTTACTGTTTTTTCAGTTTCTTTCTACGATCTTTGTTACGACGACTGATACGCTGGCTACGAGTGCAGCCGCTCAAACAGATCGCGTGAAAGTGTTAACGGCACACACCGTCGTCGTTGATGTTGGCGCAGCTTTTGGGCCCTTTATATCGTTTTTAGTCATTGAGTATTACAGCTTAACATCGGTGTATGATTTAGCCGGAGCTTTACTCATCGTATTAGGAATGTTATGGACCGTTTTCAGCGCACGTAATCGATAAATTTGTCATTTTTGGAGGTTATCAATGAGTTATCAAGACGCATTAGAACAATATATCGTAGCGACGAACTCCCATCGTTTTGAAAATGTGAAAAATATCTTGCATGAAGATGCTGTATATTGGTTTACAGATAAAACGTGTGCAACGATGCAAGAAATCCAGCAATATTTTGAGCGAGCATGGGAGTTAATAAAAGATGAGGTCTACTCAGCTACAGATGTACACTGGCTTACTGTCGATGAAAAATCTGCGACTTGTATTTATATGTATCGTTATGAAGGGTATGTAAATGGAGAGTTTGTATCCGGGAGTGGTCGCGCAACGAATGTGTTCATTAAAGAAGATCATGGTTCTTGGAAATTGATCCACGAACATCTATCAAACTCAGTGGAGGGATGAAGGTGGAAAAGAGACATGAAATTCTTTTTACTCAGCTAAAATCGTATCGTGATTACTTTTTATACGAGCTTGAGGATGTAACAGAAAAGGAAGCAGAAATCATACCGACAGGATTTAAAAATAATATTCGCTGGAACATAGGACATGTATATATCGATCAATATTTATGGGTCCAAGTGTTAACAAAGGAAAAAGGACATTATCCTGAATCATTCAACTCATGGTTCGGATTTCGAACTTCTCCGAAAAATTTTACTGCTGACACACCATCCTTTGGTCAGTTAAAAGCGTTACTCGAAGAACAGCCAGCAAAAATTCAAAAACAATACGGAAATAGACTTGACGAGGAATTCGAGCCGACAGAGATGGGGATGTACACGTTAGAACAAGTGTTAGTTCGAACGATTTATCATGAAGGGATGCATACTCAATCTATTCTCGACTTAAAAAAGTGTATACGTGCTAATTAGCATTCGAGGAAGAATGTCTTACTGTTTGTTCATGGGAAGGGGTGTCCAAAAGGGTTAACTTTTGAGACACCCGAGCTAAATTATTTTAAATCGATGTCAATCGCTAAATCTTCAAAAACTTCATAAGTGCCATCATACATAAGTAATTGTAATTGGCTATTTTCATCTACTTTAGGGTAAGTAACTTCAATATATGAATCGCGGATCTTGTATGAACGAGCATCATATTCTTCGTTATTCGTATCATCTATCATTCTAGGAAAAAACGGAAGAGACGAATCCATATTAAAGTAAACGATTGTTTGGTCAATTTCGTGTCGGACATCGAGTACTTCAATTGGTGACTTCAATGGTAAAATAGCTCCTTTTTCGAGAGGTGTATCTATTTTTTCACCTATAAGTGATTTTTGATCGTTTGGACCTTCTTTTATTTCGCCAAATATGGTTCTAATATAGGGAGTGATGCGATACGAATATTCATCTACCCCTCTTGGAATTCGGACAAGTTCAATGTCTTTAGGAGGGAGATTTCCAAACTCGAGTTCGTAATAAAGGTTACTTTCTCTGCTGCTTACCCTCTCTAAAAACATTTCACCATCTTCTCCGTTTGCAACAACTAAGAAATCTAACAATTGTACGTCTTCGATATTCTTTTCATTTGAAAAGTTTGTTTTTGTGTTCACTTTTAGCTCTGTAGGCGTTAGCTCAGTTTTACCAACGTGAAATGTGTTGCCTCTTTCATCTTCTTTTGTCATATCAAAGTTATGTGTAAGGTGCTCTTGTTCTTTTTCAAGATCAAATTTAAAAACCCAATTTCCTTCGATACCATTCATTTCTTTAATGTGAAGTTCAATCTCCGGGTGATTTGAAAACCGTTCCAAATTATATGTTTCGGTTAAGATCTTTTCATACGAAGGCTGATTAGGCGGGTCCAAATAATAAGCCCCAAATCCTCCTAAAGATTTCCCGTCTACGATTAATTCGCTTTTTATATACACTTCATTGTCAGTTGGAAGGTAAGAACCATTGATATCAGCGCGGTAAGATAGAGCCAATTGGCTTTGATCAAGATATCCTTCTTCAAGGGTTACGGTTATATTTTTATCGGTCGCAACAAGTGTTAAGTCGGTGACTCTGCCTTCTTCTACCATTCTCTGTAATGCTTGATCTCCTTCTCTATAAAAAATACTGTCACGATTTTGGTCAGCAGCTGTGCTAAGGAAATAAGTCGCAATTAGCAGTGATCCAATAGCTAATACAAAAATGGAAGCTATACTGGCCATTATTTTTTGTCGATTGTAGGAGCGATTCGAGCTATGATTCTCAGAGCCTGTCACTGAGTGAACGAGTTGATTTAACTTCTGTTCAGGTACACGAACGTCGCTAACCATTTTTTTAACATCTCGTTGAAATTTCTCCATTATGTTCTCCTCCATTTCCCATTTTTTCTTTCATTTGAAAAAGTGTTCGATGCAATTGGGATTTAATCGTCCCTTCTGGTTTTTCTAAGGTATTAGCGATTTCTCGAATCGAGTATCCATAATAAAAGCGCAATAAAATAAGTGATTTCTGTTCAGGCTTTAATTTGTCAAATACGTTTTCTAAGTCAATTTTGATGACAGACTTTTGTTCTTCATTGATGCCTGGATCAAACCATTCATGTTCTAAGTAAACAACATCCTTCGACTTTCGAACAAAATCAATCGCTGTGTTGATTAAAATACGTGTCATCCATGTAGAAAAATAACTTTTGTCATTTAATTTATGAAAATTGCGGTACCCTTTTATCATCGCTTCTTGTACGAGATCCAGTGCATCCTGCTCATTTTTTACATAAGAGAATGCAATTTTATAAAGCATATTTTGTTCCTGTTTGATAAGCGTTTCAAATGTCGTTTTGTTAGAACGATTAAACAAAGATTTAATGATGGACATAGGATCCTCCTTTCTTCCTTGGTGTTGTTGGCGCGAGAGGTTGGAACCTCCACGGCAAGAAAGTTTAGCGGACACTGGATTCTTTATTTCCAGAAGCAGTGCATGATTTACCTTTTGATCGGCCATAGGTTCCGCTATCATAAAAAACAGCTCTTCTCCTCCGATTTTGTGAAAATAACGAATTTGCTGTCCCTGCATTAGCTGCAAAAACTGATACGTTTTGTTCATATTGCTGATTCAATGTCCGCCAAAATCGCAGACTCTGAAATGAGATTCTTCGAGAAATAACGATTACCGCTATTTTACTAGATTTTCATGCTAATCCATTTTTACTTATCTATTAGACAGCGTAAAGTTGAAAAACGTTCCAAAAAAGAGGTACCACCAAAAAAGTGGTACCTCGAAGTTCAAAACTTGCTATCATTTCTTGCCGGGTAGTCGCAATACTCGATAATTGTTCCTTCTGTGTCAGCAGGGTTTAAGTAAATGAGTCGCCTTCCGTGTTTATTGACTCTTAACGTATCTGGCAGCGTTCGAATCCCTAATACCTCTAATTCCTTCACGGCTTCATCCAGATTTTCAACCTCATAAGCGATATGATGGACGCCTTTTCCTTTTTGTTTTATAAAACGCGCTATTGGTGAGGTTGTATTATTTGTAGGCATAAGTAATTCGGTACGATTTCCGTTTACTTCTAAAATCGCAATCTCGCTTTCAACTCCTTGTGCTTCACTTCGATAACGGTCGATAAGCTTCCCGCCTAAAACATGTATATAAAAATCGATGCTTTCCTCTAAGTTTCGGACAGCTACTCCAATATGATCAAGTGTTTTCTCCATATTCGTCTCCTTTATTCCGTGTTTGCCTCATTTTATCATAAGTAGATGCTACGAATACCGAAGCAAAGTGAAAATTAGATAGATGTGTTCCGCCGAAATTTTTAGTCTTTTCGAAAAACTTCAAAATGTAATGTTGACAATTTTCAAATAATTAAATACAATGGTATTGAAAATATAAATTCGAAACTAATCGAAATGAGGGTTCGACTAATGAAAAAAATTTATCATTCTGTTTATGTTCGAGTATCACCAGTTATTGAATTGTTTGCTGCGATGTTTCGGGTCAATTGTCATGAACAATTAAAAGCTGATAGCAATCGGGTTCCTATAGAACTAGAAAATTGGGTTGTGAAAACAAGAGATTCTCTTTCAGGTGACCTAAAGTCCTCACTTGAGGTATTCTTTCATTTTGAAAGTTTCTTTGGACTTACGTTCATCAAAAGTATTTACGAATCAGAGAAGGATGGGGATATAGAAGTATTTTTATCATGGATAAAACAAATTTCGCCTGAAAGTTTGGTTCGTGAATTTTTAACGAGTGGCTACGGAAGCAGCAAAACGATACCAGCTAACATACAGTATGCTGGTGACGCTGCGAAGGTCATTTCGGATATGAACTTGCCAGAAGTAGAAAAGTGGAAGTTGACATACCTTTGTACGAATCAAGAGGAAACGAAAGAACGGTTTATTCATTTGATTGAGCAGTTTTATCGACAATTTTATTTTTCGGAAAAAGAAAAGCTCGCTAATATTCATGAGCAAAGTGCAAAAGAGTTAGAACGAGAATTGGAAGATGATCTGCCAGCTAAAATTTCAAGTCTCGTCAATATAGATTATGACATTAATCAGCAGGATGAAGTGATTACATTTATCCCGTCATATTTCTATGACAGCGCATCTTTACACATAGACAATTGGGAAGGAACGGTCCTGTTTGTTTATGGTGTCCGTCATCTGGAGCAAACGCTTCATAAACAGGTTGAGGAAGAACGGATGGTTGAAGGATTTAAAGCGCTTGCCGATGAAAATCGAATTAAAATGATCAAAATCCTAAATGAAAATCCGTGTTCCGGTTATGAGCTGGCACAAAAATTAGGGTTATCTAATTCAACCATTTCACATCACATTTCCATTCTGTCTTCCCAAGGTTTCGTCACAATCACAAAGCAAAATAAGAAAAAGGTTTATACAGTCAATAAAAAAATGGTCGGAACGGTTTTAAAATCAATGACAAACTTGCTTGCTGATTAAAGGGACAATACCCAAGGAGGGGAAGAGAAATGGATAATAGTTCTATATGGAAAAATAAAAACTTCTTATTGTTATGGGCTGGTCAAACGGTATCGAAGCTCGGCGATCGCTTTTTACAAATTGCACTTATTTGGTATATATATGAACAAACAGGATCCTCAATGGCATTAGGGGTAAGTCTTATTTGTTTTACAGTACCGATGGTTCTCGTTCAGCCAATCGCCGGAATTTTTGCAGACTTAAATGTTAAAAAGCAAATCATTGTGACGAGTGATTACCTTAACTCGTTTATGATGTTTGTCATTGCATTATTGTTATTCAGCGGCGAGCTGCCACTCCTTTATTTATATATTCTTATTGCTTTTTCTTCATCAATTACAGCCTTTTTTACACCTGCAATTCAATCATCTATTCCACTTATCGTAGCAGAAGAAAGTTTGCCGAAAGCAAATTCGTTAAATCAGTTCAGTATCCATATGAGTAATATTTTAGGACCCGTATTAGCAGGAGTTTTGATTGGGTTTATGGACCTTTGGCTGCTCCTATTTATGAGTGGTATTGCGTTTTTTATTTCGGCTTGTACGGAAATTTGGATTTCAATTCCGAAGGTTGAAGGCAATAAAGAAGGAACTAGGTTTGGAAAACGTTTTAAAGAGGGATTCACTTATTTGATGAAAAATACTCATCTGTTGTACCTCGTATTTGTAGGCGGGATCATCATCAACTTTTTACTTGCACCTCTAAGTGTATATTTGACGATTTTAAGCAGTGATGTCCTCGAAGTCGGTTCTACAGGGTTTGGCATGATGAACACATTCATCTCAGTTGGTGCTATAACAGGTATTCTTCTCATGTTTCTCAATGTTTTTAAAGATAAGTTTAAAATGGTGATTATCGGTCTTTCGCTTGAAGGGGTAGCTCTGTTGATAATGGGGACAGTGACAGTGTTCTACGTATCACTAGCTGGATTATTTGTGTTAGGTCTCGGTCTCACGTTGGCAAGTGTCGGCATAACTACGTTATATCAAACGATTATCCCAAAGGAAAAAATGGGGCGGGTCATGAGTTTAGTGTCAACGGCTTTATTAACGGTCGTTCCAATCGGGACATTGGTCGGTTCAATGGCTGTAAACTATCTCGATTTAGAGCTTATTCTCATTCTATCCGGTTCTTTAGTTACGGTTTCGGGTTTATCATTAATCTTCCTTTTGCTAAAGGTGACAAATCGTTCATTAAAAGAAGAAAGCAATTTGCAGGAAAGGGGTATGAGAGCATAATAACTTTATATGACATGTGGCGTCAGGGGCCATTGTGCTTCTGGCGTTTTTAGAATGTTTAAGGTAAAAAAATCAAAGGCTTCTTACTGGACCATTGTATTTGTATATATGAAGTATGTGAGTTGGTTTTAGTCTAAAATATTTAGTCTAAAATATAAGGTTTCTACACGTCCGAAAGCCGCATTTTTCCATTTGAAAAATGCGGCAGTTTAAAAAACAGGTTGTTTGCTTTTTAAAATATAAGAACTTATAAAATATCAGCCTCTCGATTGATGTCTAGACTAGCAGGCACGAGCTTCCACACGGATGTGGTGACTTCGGCGTTCCCGGAGGACGCGGGGGTTTTAGCCGAAGATCTTATCTTACGAGTTGTCTCGACGGACAGGACGTCCTAATGCCGGGCATGCCATAGGACGTGGCGTATTGCCCGGTTGACGGATCTAGCTTCAAAGTGATACTAGAAGAGGAAGAGGCAGCGCTTTTCTTAAAAATCAAAAGTTCATTGTTGAACCGATATAAAAATTTCAACAAACGTGCGCCGATAATTGAAGATCATTTATTTCCGACTGGGTTATTTAGGGCAACATTGTCATCTTTATTATTTTAAAACTTCAATGAGCATATCAGAGAAGGCTTTTGTCACTTCACTATTATTATCTAATTCAGGGTCTAGAATTGTTACGTTCATACCTATAATTTTATGAGACTGAAGTAGTGTCTTTAGTAACACTTTAAGTTCCGAAAACTGTAGTCCGTTAGGTTCTGGACAATCAACACAAGGCATAATTGAAGCATCCAACACATCAGCGTCTAAATGGAGCCAATAACCATCAACACCTTCTTGACTTACAAAATCATTCAAATGCTCTGTCGTTTTATCCAACCCTTCACGTTTTACGTTTGCTGCACTCAAACAAGTAATCCCATCCCTCTCAGCTTCCGCAATAATATCTTGCTCAGGATCAGATTCACGGTAACCAAATGTAAGTACATCTTTGCTATAAATATAAGGTTTCCGGTGCTCTAAATTCGATAAAATATCTGTGCCTTTTCCCGTAATAATGGCTAAAGCCATCCCTCCAACAACAGCATTTTCTCTATTTCCTTTGTGGTAATAGTCTGGATGCGCATCAAGATGAATCAAACCAAATCTTCCTTTACGTGCTAAAGCAAGAGTATTTCCGACTAATATACTGCAATCACCACCTAATATTACTGGAAATCCTTTAGTGTCCAGAACCTCTTCTACCGCATCTGCTAAATCAATTGAATAAGAGGCCAACAAGTTGCCATTAAGTGCCCCATCATTATAAACTTTTTCCTCTGGGTAAGTTGGTTTAGGTATTATCTTTGTATCTGTAACGTCGAGTGATGAGTGAAAACCAACCTTTTTTAGGGCATCTGGGAGTTTATCACATCCTCTTTCTTTTCCATTAGCATGTCTGCTCAATCCAAGATTTACTGGGGCGTGAATGATGTGAATATCTTTTTTCACCATAATCATCTCCTTTAGTTTGGACTTGACTCTAACAATATGTAAGATTTAAAATATTGTTTGAGTATTACAATAACACACTATATGTAAGGGGTAAAGATTAAATGAAGTATTACAGTGATGGTTGGTTAACATTCACATTAGATATCGTTAATAGCTATGACCCTTTTTTTGAAGTACCTGAACAGCTATCTAGCCCAAATGATTTGAATAGTCTGTTTAGAAAACATGACATATTTTCATTGAAAACCTCCACTTTTGAAGATGTATTAGCTATTCGTACTTACCGGGACGAACTACGGTCACTAATTCAGGAAGGAAACGATTCAAGGTTGGTTGAATTTCTCGTGCAGTATGAATCAAAAAGCCCAATGCAATTACGTTTATCGACACTTGGAAATGGGAGATTTACGTTTGTTTATGAGCAACATGAAAAAGCTCCCTTGATAAACCAGATCTTAGCGCTCTGTTCGTTTTCTTTAGGAAAAGAATTGGTTGAGTACGGAAGAGGACGTTTAAAGTCATGTATTTCAAAACCTTGTGAAGAAATCTTTATAGATCGATCAAAAAATGGACGTCAACGTTTTTGTAGTAAAAAGTGCTCCAATCGTTTTCATGTTCAAAAGCATCGACAACTAAATACTTAATCGTCAAATGTTTAAATGAGTCAGTTTTAAACAAAGGGAAGCTGCCCAGTCAATTGTTAGATAACCGGGCAGCTTTTTTCACGTATGGAAGGTTTATTGATATGAATGACTACTTTGGAGAAGGACTTTTTATATAAGCACCTCTGTCCTTTGTTACTTTCGGTACCGGGATCGTTTTTCCGATTAAAAATGGACTGAAAGGAATGATCGATAATATTTTTGAAACTAAAATCGCACCTATAATCGCGTATACCGTTGCAAAAACGAAATACGCCAACGGAGGCAGAAAATCGATTGGCTGTAAATAATAGAGAAATATTTTATGAATCAAATATATATTAAATGAAAATTTACTAATAAACAGGATCAGCTTTGGTACTTGTTTAAACACTGATGTGAGTAAAATGATTGTAAAAATCATACCTGTTGTGTATATAACCATATCTACTCTCTTTGAAGAAACAATGTCTAAAATATCGCTTCTCACTAGGAAAATAAGAAGAAGCATCGCTCCTATTGGAATAACCGGGACGAGCATTTTATATTCAACAAGCTTTTCCTTCAACAGCTGATAGTTTTTCCCACAGTAATAGCCTAAAGCAAAATAAAATAGCCAACCGACAAACAGAAGCCAATACCCTCTTTCCCAAATATAAGCTGCATATGGTGAGTTTGCTGGTTCTGTAAAGTTAAAAAAAGCTAAGTATCCAATGTTAATGATAAACGTCAACGATAAAATAATTTTCGGAGACCATTTTGATAATTGCTTATGCAGAAAGACGTGTAAAAGATAAAATTGAAAAATAATTAAGATAAAATAACCGGTATATCCACCTAAAAAAAGGTTTAAAAAAGTATTTTGAAATAACTCGGTTTGCGAGTTGCTTTCAACGACTGCAAATACTAACGCCATAAAAGCAAAAGGGATGAGTAAAAACTTAATCCTTTTCATGAAAAAACCTTTTGGAACGCCGTTTGGATATGAATGAGCTAACAGTAGCTCAGATATAAAGACGAATGCAGGAGTTCCGAAAAAAGCCATAAACCTTACTAAGATTAAAGCATATTCATCTATTTGTGGAATGGTTTGTTCATAGTTGGCCAATGTTGTATTAACGGCATGTGTAATGACTACGGCGATGCATGAGATTGCTCTAAGCCAATATGCCTCATGTATTATTTTCTTTTCCACTATGCAACGCTCCTTAAATAATCGAAAAATGTATATATAAGTCCCCACATCTGTTGGAGCCCATGTGTGACACTCGTAAGTAATTCTTTTGCTCTCCATCTTTAAACACGCACTATTAGATCAACCGTTTATAAACAAGTAATGATCAAGCTTGCATTTTTTACAGTGCCCTTAAAGTGACAAAAATATAGCAAAACAAATTCAGTGAATGTATATAGAAAGCTCATACATTTATAATGTTCGAAAAAGACTGTGAATATTTGTTCGTTCATGATTCAATCAAAGAAGGTGGAATAAAATTAGTCAATAATAACAGAAAAAATGGTTTTCAGTATCGTTTTTTATATACTTGTTGATTTTGAAAAGTTACGGAGACACCAGCAACTAGTATTTTCATCACGAGCTTCCACAAGGATGTGGTGCTTTGGTGTCCCCACAGGATACGGGGTTTTAGCCAGTATTGCTCTGTAGCTGTCTGCGTCAACCGGCCAATACGACACGTCCTGTCCGTCGAAGCAACTCGTTAGGTTAGATCTTCAGAAGAGAAAGAATCCTTGCCCGCGGCAAAGAAGACACTACGAATGCAAAAGAAGTGCAGCACGAGTAGATGTCGCATTTGTGCTCTGGAGTGAAAGCGTCCAGCGATAGCGATTTCGAACTTTAAGTGCGGAAGTCCTCCAAATTCATCGGAAGGTGCAAGTACTAAGAAACGCTCATATGAAAATGACGACAAATGATGTAAAGGAGGAAGCAATTTGCATAAACTGTTCTTAATCATTGTTCTTACTCTTATGGTTGCCGGGTGTTCTCAAACTCTAGAATACAAAGGAATATTAACGATGGATCAGGTACTAGAAATCGATTCTGAAGCCGATGCGTTTGAGTGGAATGATAACGTGTATAAAACAGGAATAGGTTGGATCGAGGAAGTGGAATTGTCGATAGGCGAGCAAATTGGTGAAATATTTGAGGATAAAGCAACGCATTTACATGAAGGTACAAAAATATATTCAGCGAATGAGCGAAGCGAAATTCTAATCGTCAAAGAGAATGGAGAAGAAAAAAGATATTTACTTATGGCAGGTGAATGATTTTCGACTTAAAAAGGGAGTGAAAGTCGTGCGCAAAATAACGATGTCCTGCGAAAAAACAGTAGAAGTCGACTGCTTGAGCTGTGCAATTACAAGCGCGTGACATACAACCTGAAGGTGGTACCGTGATAGAAACTAAACATTTTCATGTTCACCAAGATGTTGCTTATCCGATCAAAGGTTTGATGATTCTCGCATCGAAGCGTCATATAAAAGCCTTCGATCAATTAAATGAAGCAGAAAAAATTGACTACATCCACACATTAACGAAGGTGCGTGGAGCACAGAGAAAAGTACTTGGAATTGAACATGTTTATTATTTTTATAATGAAGACACGACCCATCATTTTCATACGTGGATGGTTCCGCGTTATGAGTGGATGTATCAATATGGACGTTCAGTGGAGTCACTGCGTCCAGTGTTGCTGTATGCTAGAAATAATTTAAACGAGCAGGAGCATAAAGAAGAAGTCTTGGCATGTATTCAAGCATTAACAGAAGAATTAAATAAAGAAACGATTAAGTAATATTAGATGCTTTCCTTACTTTTTTCTGAGTTATTCGATATAAAAACAAGTATAAAACGAAAGCAATTGTTTGTACGACTTGAAAACCGTTTATGAGAAGTGAATACATATATCCGATTAAAGCGATCGAAAGCACAATCATACAAATCCACGAAAGGTATTTCAAATGGGTTTGCTTCCTTTCATTTAAACTAGATTTGTTTGCCGAAATGTAGATCAATCCAAAAGGAAGTTCTGCCAGACCAATCAAATAAAAGACAAGTCCAATTGTTAAATCATTCGAAACAAAGACCCAGGCCATAAATAAAAAGGAGGAGAGAATACATGAGAGGGCAACATGAAAGATTGGGTTTTCTTCATTGCTTTTTTGTCGCGTTTCATTCAATAAATGGTTACTCATCTATTCCACCTCTAGTTTTTAAACAATCGTTTAATATGAATGGACCGATACGGTCATATTAAAATCCTGTAACGGTATCTCCCCTTACTGGATCGATATCATCTTCAAATTGTATTCTGATCGATGAAGCTGTTTCCCATTCTAAGCTGTCTGACACGTGGAAGTGAATGTGGGGTTCACTTGAGTTTCCTGAATTTCCACATAAACCTAACAGGTCACCAGCAGTCACTTCGTCTCCTTCGCTCACTTCAACACTGTCCTCTTTAAAATGAGCAATTACACTAAATTCATTATTCTCATGTTCAATGATGACATGATTTCCTAATGGTTCCTCTTCATTTGTATCGACAGTTGGGGTGTTGTCGGCGATATTATTTTCGACAGCGACTACTTGCCCGTCAGCTGGTGCAACAACTTCTTTTCCAAAGGCATAGTAGCTTGCATTATCTGCAGGGTCACCTTCAAATGTCGTTTCATCTTTTACAATGAGTAAATCATACGCATATCGTTGGCTTTCCAATGCATAGTGATAGTTGACAAGTTCATTCGTTCCACCCCAGAAGGTAAACCATTCCTCGGTAATCGGCATTCGGTACACATTGTCAGTGAATTGCTCGTCACTCTCTGGATAATTACTCACAGGTATTAGCTGTAAGCCTTCAATCGTCAGATCATCTGCAAAATAACTGCGAATCCCTTTATCCCCTTGATCATTTAGCCATTGATATTCGGTGAAAACTTGATAAGGCATTTCAGAAACGAGCTCATAGCTTTCTACCCCTTCATTAAAATCTTCACCGAGCGAAATGAATTGGTCTTCTGATACATTCGTTTTGAAATCTTCACTCGTTTGTTCGTAGAGCGCTTCAAAATTTTCGGCTAAAAATTCGTCAGCAAATTGTTCTGGTGCAACAGGATCATGAACCGCATTCCCATTATCATCATTGTTATCAGAGTCTTCCTCTTCTCCTCCACATGCAGCAATCGAGAATGATAGCAATAAGATACTAGCCACGTTTAAGTATAGTTTCAATGTAAAGACACCTCTTCTTTCATTTCTCTATGGTTTGTTATACGAATCGACCGAATTGGAAGTTTCATGAAATTGTTGAATGAACTGTCAACAGAAAAAGAGGACCTTATTTTAACAAAAAACGTTGATTTTATTCTGTTTAAGGACAAAATCCGTTATTAAGGGAAAAATATGAGTACAGGGCTACATATTCACATCTAGCGGTTCTAACGCTGGCAATGAAGTTTTACAGATCATCTAAATACTTAATATTTATACCATAGCTTGTCGTATTTCAGCCGGTTATACCGGTTGATCTCAACCCCTTGTAACCGTTCATCAGCCTCAATGTGCGTGTGTACTTGGCGCTGGTATAAGAAAATGAGGTAATGGTTGTCGAGTAGGAACGACTCGAGCTGACGCAGACGGGTATAGGCCATTTCTGTACTCTCACTTTGATAGATCGATATTAAATGTGCATCAAGATGAAGCTTCGCTTGCGGTGGTATCGTATTGTAAATAAAACTGTATGGCGACGTATAAGCGTTAAGCATGGAGACAAGACGGTCTTCACCGAGACTGAATCCAGCAATAATCATGTCTGTTTTTGCTAGCTGTTCTTCAGTAGCTAAGTCATGAATGTCAACAATATTCGTATGCAAAACTAAACCGAGCTTCTTAAATGCTTTTTTTAGTTGTTTTAATTCAAAACCAAAATAGGCATTATGAGCGAGACAAGTGGACGTTAATGTAAGCTCGGCTCCTTGATAGCCTTTGTCTTTCATCCACTTTCTAGCTTGATCAATATTCGTTTGCTGTCTAAGTGCGCCAGCTTCTGTGTCAAAAAAGCTGTCTGGAAACCAAACGTCATGATACGGGTGATCTTGGAAAAGTCCAGCTCTGTCTATTCCTTTTGATAACATGCTGCGAAACTCATTGTCTGTGTGAATCCCTTGTTTTTGTTGGTTACAAATAATAAACGTTCCTCCGACTTCAGGACGATACCAGTCATAATGTTTAATTGTCTTCGTATTACGATCGACAATCCGGTAATCAACTTGACTTTGAGGAGTGTTGGTGATTTGAGGAATTTCATAAAGCTCTACTCTGTCAAGCTGAGGCCGGTATCCGTAAAAATGGTTATGTGCTTCTAAAATGAGGTGTCCTTTTGTGTGAGATGTAATTTCATAGGGGCCGCAGCCCGTCGGATTCGATCGGAATCGTTCTGGATCTTTCTCAAATACATGTGGCGGAATAATCATCATCGAATGATCAGTAAATAGATGAAGAAAGAGTTGGTTAGGGCTTTTTAAGTAAATATCAAGGATATTTGGAGCGGTGGTTTTCGTCTTTTCAATTGTATAAAGCATCTTTCTTTTCCAACCGTCAGAAAGGTACTTCCGCCAAATCCGAATGTTGTTTTCAATTGTTGTTGACGTTAAAGTACTCCCGTCATGGAAGTAGACACCTTTTCGTAAGTATAATCTCCATACTCGACCATTTTCAAACGACTCCCAATGATAGGCAAGTTCAGGCGTAAAGCACTTGTTTTCTTCATCAAAAATAAGAAGACGATTAAATACGTGCTCACAAAGATGACCTTCATGTCTCGTGTTCGCTTCCCAAGGAATTAAGCTTTTAATTGACCGGTAATATGGATAACTGAGCACATCTCTTCCTTTCTCACTGATGTGGGAAGGGGTCCACTGGAATTGGTTCTCAAGAAATTTTACGAATGGTTCCTCTAATGTTGGCTGATCCTCCAACCACTTTAAAGCGTGCTTAATGTGCCCACGTTCAATCCATGATTGAATTTTCTCTTTTTCAATTTCTTTTGGAGTGACTTTGAAACTGATTTTTGAAGAATTCCCTCTTCCACGACCAGGCTTCCAGTCAACCCACCCATTGGCTTGCAACTGTTTGACAATTGTTTTTGCGTGCCGAGGAGAACAGTTGAGCTGTTCCGCTATTGAGGAGACTGGAACATAACTTTCATTCGGACCCCATACTGAAAAAAGGGTGAAGTAATGCTCTTCCAATTTCATCATCTTTTACCTCATTTCTTTATAAAAGGTGAAGTGATATTTTCCTGAGATTCGCACTTTTTGTTCTTCTTTTTTCATTGTAACATATGAAAGCCATCAATTTTCTCCAAATGATGAAGGGAGTGGCTATAGTGGAGGAAGCGAGAAAACTAGATGATAAGATCATTGAAGAAAAAGTTAGTCCTTCTTTGTGGAAAAATAAAAACTTTTTACTCCTATGGGGAGCAAGTACATTATCGTTAACTGGGCTGCAAATCTATGCGATTGTTATGCCACTATTAATTTATGAAATGTCCCAAAGTGCTTTAGCAATGAGCGGAATTAGGGTTATGGAAATATTGCCTAATGTCATATTGGGTATTATTGCAGGGGTCATTGTTGACCGTGTGAATAGAAAGAGGATTATGACTTTGATGGTCGTGATCCAATGGTTTGCAATTGGTGCTATTCTCTTACTCGTAATGCTTCATATGATCGAATTATGGTCACTATTTTTACTAGGTTTTCTGTTTTCAAGCTCAGGCTATTTTTTTGGAAATGCGCACCATTCAGCATTACCACAAATAGTTGCAAAACACCAGCTGACTGAAGCGAATGCAAAGTACACGTTTACTGATACATTGATTCGCATGATTGGTCCAGGGATAGCAGGATTTATTCTCGCTGCGACGTCTTTTCAAGGAACGATGCTTATTCAGTTTTTATGTATGTCAGCTATGTTGCTGCTCATATTCATGACGAACATTCCGAATGTACAACGGGCCCCAGTGAAGACATCGTTTAGAGCAGACATTAAAGATGGAATTGTCGAGCTTATCGGTAATCGAATGATCTTTATTCCAACGATTGCAATCTTATTTAAAAATCTAGCATCAAGTATGGTCATCGGTGTATTAATCTTTTTTGCTGTTGATTTACTTGGAGCATCTGAATCTGAAGTAGGGTTAATGTTAGGCTTAAGTGCAGTTGGTGGATTAATCGGAGCACTAACGGTTAAACGAATGATCAAATACGTTCCAAGAGGAAAATTATTTACGTATATTATGGTGATGGACATGCTCGGGTTCGGTTCGTTATTGTTCGTGCAAACTTGGTGGGGGATCGGACTTGCTATGGCACTTCAAGCTTTCGCTGTATCAGTATCGAATATTATTTATTTAGCGATTCGCCAGGAGTACACGCCAAATCATTTATTAGGTCGGGTATCAGGGACGTCATCGATGCTGATGAAGTTGACGATGCCGATCGGGTTAATTTTTGCTGGTATGTGGGCAGAATGGATGTCCGTCCGCATGTTATTTGGATTTTCTGTTACAATCCTAGCCGTCCTGTTCATTTCTATGCACCGAACTGTCTTTTATAAAATGAAATAAGAAGAGTTATTATAGAAGCTTTAACACACTATCTTTTACTTCAAAAGGTAAAGGCTGCTTAACGGATCTTTCTAACAGTTTTGGATGATCGACACCGTATGTCATGAAATGTTTTTCGATTAATTGTGCTTTATCCTGTTTATTCGGGATTAGCTGATATAACACATACCAATCTTCCAAAGAGCATAGCGGGATCTTCGTTATTTAACTTCATCTTATTTGTAATCGACTCATTGCTAAAAAGAAATCGATATATCCCAGCTTCATGTTGTATCGCAAATCCCCCCATGATGTCGATGCTTGTACCTTTTATTGTGTACTTTGAAAAATACGTTGTTTGAAAAGGCGCCTTATGAGCAGCAGTTTCTTGATTTCCAAGAGTCTTAAGGATTTTATTTAAGTGAGCGGCGTCATTTTCACTTACGATGATGTCGATATCATTCGGGTGGTCAATTAATTTATGAAAATGCAGCAGGAGCGAACCGCCGACTGCCCAAGTCATTTGTTCATCATTCAATTTGTTCTTTTTATGGGGACTTAGGATCCGCTCTATCAACAAAATAACCCGCTTTTTAGTCGTTTGAGGACAGGAGGTAAGCTATTGACGGCAAACTGACTAAAAAGCCTTTCTTGATTGCATCATAACGGAATGTCCGTTGTCATACAAAATCATGCGATTTTAATCGTTATAGCTGATCTCATGTCCGTTATACTTTTATTATAGACATTTGACTAGTATCAACTGTGTTGCCTGAGAAACATTACATTTCTTCAGTCTCTTGATTTCCTTTATGAATACTTTTCATATTTGCTAGCCATAAAAAGCTTACGAGCATATAGTAAATAGCTACTATTGATAAGCTATCAGTTACATTTTCCCAGACTGGTTTCGATAAAATAAAATGTCCCCAGAGAAAAAATGCAATAAAAAATGTAAAAGGCTTTATAATATGTACCATTGAATATAAAATCTTATCAAACTTCATTTTTAACACCTACATACTTAATTTTAGAAGTGATATGTCCATATTACCATTAATAATCTACAGAGGGGACTTTGGACATCAGAATCACTACTTTCAAAGAAGACGGTCTAAGTGTATCCTCACTTTTAGACCGCCTTTAATCGATCTATCAACTTAGAACTTCAACCGTAAATCCACCTGGAGCTTCTATATAAAATGTGTACCCATGCGATCTTTGTGGCGGTTCGACATCGTAGCCATCCTCTTTTAATCGTTTGTTTAATTCATCTACTTTTTCTTCACTTTCTTGTATAAAGCCGATATGAAATGTTTCAGGGTATTTAATATTCGCACCTTTCATTAACGTTAAAACAAGTCCGTCCTCGTCAAACATCGCAGCGAAAGCTCGACCGCGAGTACTGACAGTTTTTAAATGAAAGTATTTCTCTAAAAAATCTTGAGCTGCTTTCACATCCGTTACAGTAAGGTTAAGGTGATTAAGCTTCATTTTACAACACTCCTTTTTTTATTCTAATTTCAGAATATCAAATTCATGCAAGTGAGAAACTTTAGCAATTTTTTGGTTAGAAACAATAAATTCTTCCGTCACTTAACTTAAAACTTTTGTATAACATTTCTCTTCAGTATATAAATAAAGGGAATACTTAAGCTCTATCGAATGGGGTTATGAGGAATCGAATTGATTATGTAGAGGTGACCTGTATGAGTGATATCCATGATCCGAAAAATTGGCCAAAATGGGCAACGGAGACGATCGAAATTGTTGAGCCAGACCTTAATTGGTTAAATAAAGGTGAGCAAGAAAAAGAACAGCTACTCACTCTTCTTAGCTCATTTGGCGTGAATGAAATTGAGCATTATGGAAGTACGTCTATTCCAAAATTACCTGCTAAGCCAATCATTGATTTAATGGCAAAAGTAGATCATTTTCAGCATGTTGAGAAAATCGCATCGTTGTTAGCTTCTGATCACTGGCACTATGTCCCGCCCAGCTTGGATAACAGGCCGTGGCAGCGATTTTTTGTAAAGGTCAGCAATGAAAAAAGGGTCGCACATTTACATCTGTTGCAAAAGGATGATGAAAGATGGGACATGCAGTTACAATTTCGGGATAAGTTAAGAGGAAATCCACATTTTGTTGCTCAGTATGCTTCGCTAAAAACACAGTTAGCAAATGAATTTTCAGACGACCGTGAAACGTATACGAAGGAAAAAACAGCGTTTATTCATAAGGTTCTTCAAACTTAAGATAAACACATGATTGTATCCTGAATCCGTGATAACAGGTGTTGATATGCCATCCATCTCCTCGCTTTCACCTCTAGGCACAAGTGCTGCATGAGTTGATGTCGCACTTGTGCTTTGGAGTGAAAGCGTCCGCCAGTAACGGATTCGAGTAATAATCCAATATAGTTAAATCGAAAGATTTTTAGGATTCATACAAAGAATAAATTAATTCATCACGGATTCAGGTGTATTTTAATATATGAACAGTTCCATTTATTCTCCTGTCATTTCCCGACTGGTATATCAGGAGAAC
Organism: Evansella halocellulosilytica; assembly: GCF_002335745.1. Lineage (GTDB taxonomy): Bacteria > Bacillota > Bacilli > Bacillales > Salisediminibacteriaceae > Bacillus_CA > Bacillus_CA halocellulosilytica. The sequence goes on from NZ_NIST01000001.1 coordinate 1,194,676, forward strand.
TTTGTTAATTTAATATTGAATATGGGGGAGCTTGAACTTGAAGAAGATGATAAACACCGTTGTTTGTAGTATTGTCATTATTTCTTTTATCTTATTACTTGTAAAAGATCATTTTCCAGAAATACCAGTTTCGAATAACATTATGATAACTAGTATAATAATTGGTGTAATCGTTAGTATTTTTACTTATTCAAATTCTACTCATGCTCCAAATAAAAAAACATACTTAATAAATATCTTAATTTCGTGTTCAGCCATCTTATTATTATTATTTCTTGCTCTTATTGGCGGGGAATCACAAAGTAATGTTAGTTTAAGTAACCCGATGATTTGGATTTTGTTTATAGGGAGTATCCTCTACAATATTTCCAAATATAAAGAACACTCAAAAGGTGGCTAACTCTTTTTTTATCGTGTTCTTTTATAAACTGATTTACGTAAATATGCTCTGTTTAGTTGTATAATAAAAGAAGAATAGAAGGGGACTAATTAATATATGATGGTAGTTGATGCTTTTTAATAATCATAACTTAATCCCTTGGGGTGATCATTGTGTCTGAAAATGAGAAGAAAAAGAAAACAGGATATGGTCTTGCTATAGGCTTCGTTATTGGGATTGCGATAGGGACGATCATGGACAATCTTCCAATAGGGATTGGAATAGGAGTTATTTTAGGAATTGTGTTTGAGAAGAGTAAAAAAGAATAAAAATTTTTAAATTGAAGGATAAATTCGTACATAATGCAGACCATAGGACCAGAATAGACAAAAGGAGTAGATATCCATGAGTAAATTTTGGTTAGGTTGTATGGCAGCAATCGTACTATCTTTAGGGGCATTCATGCCTATAGAGGTTGGTGCTGAAGGCTTAAATGAAGATGTTGAGCTAACGGAAGAGCAAAAAGTAGAAATGGCAGCTCTGCAAATGGAGGCACTTGAGACTCATAAGGAAATCATTCATAAATACGTTGAATATGGCGTATTGACAGAAGAAAAAGGGCAACAAATCATTACCCATCTAGAAAAGCGTTTTGAAGATCTAGAGAAGAATGGTTTTGTACCAAAATGGGACAAGCAGAAAACTCACGATCAAGAAGAAGATGCTTAACTTAAATGGATCTAATGGTGAAAGCCGGCACTTATGTGTTGGCTTTTTTATTGTGAATTTCTATGTCATTGTTAGAAGGGTGAATTGAAAATCTGAAATTATATTAGAAACCACAACTTTTATCTTTTAAATTCGTCTTAGTATTGAAATAAGGAGGTGTAAGAGTGTCTGAAGATCATCATATATTAGAGGATTGGTATTTTAAATCAGTGATTCAATATTATCTTTTATCTATTTAATGACTCGAGATTACCAGCAGTCAGAAGACTTAACACATGATACGTATGTAAAAGCATACAAAAACCTTGCTTCATTTAAAGGGAAGTCATCGGTGAAAAGTTGGTTATTTTCTATTGCACATAATGTCACGATTGATTATTTGCGTAAAAGAAAAGCGGTCAGACTAGTTAAAGACACGATGTGGTTTACACAAAAGTATGATAAACCGTTACCAGAAGAAATCGTTCAATTAAATGAAGATTTTAAAGAGCTACATAAAGCCTTAAATGAACTGAAGGCATCTCATAGAGCGGTGATTATCATGAGGAAAATAAAGGGGTTCAGCATAAAAGAGACGTGCGAGATCTTAGGTTGGTCAGAAAGCAAAGTGAAGTCAACGTTGCATCGTGCCATGCCAGCACTAGAAAAAAAACTTAAACAAAGGGTGGTTGAACATGGGAAAAGTACCTCATCATCAAAGCTCTGATCTTGGAAAGAAGTTAAGGGGCATGGATCGTGACCACGAATTGTGGGATCAAGATCAAAAAAGGAAGGTGTATGAAAAGGTTTTAGTGACTATAAAGGACAATAATAATGACAAAGTTAGATTTAGGGGTCTTAAATACAGTCTTTCGATCATTTCGTTTATCGTTGTGATCTTTATTGGCTTACAATTAGTTTTCTTATCGGATACAAATGAACATACTGTAGAAAACGATGAACATTCCGAAGATAGTAGTAAGATGAATGGGAGTGTTGATTTACGATTGCCATCGTACATTCCGTTACAAACAAAACCGCGCATAATAGAACGAGATCTCGACATTCGTATTTCCGTAGAAGCTATATATGAATTAGAAGATATCTATCTTAAAATTGAACAAAAAAATTAGCGACGCATTCCCCTTCAAAATCTATTGATTTAGTGGGGGTTAGTCGCTAAGGTCTTATTCTCCCTGTTCTTCAATGTATTTTTTTATGACATCGATTGTCGCTCCGCCAGTCGTTAATACCATATAACTTCTGCTCCAAAAATACGGTTTCCAATAGTATTTACTTAGGTAATTTTGGAATTCTTTGCGAATATATCGAGAAGTGACGGTTTTAAAGCTATTGATGGTGTTTGCTAGATTTATTTGAGGAGGTGCGTCGAAAAGGATATGTATGTGGTCTTCTTCACCGTTCATCTCGATCATCTCGCAATTCCATTTCGAAAATAAATCTTCTGATATTTCCTTCAACCTTTTCATCACATCATCATTGATGCATTTATGTCTGTATTTTGTAACGATAACTAAATGATAAGTCAACTTAAAATATGCGTGTCTATTCTTTTTATAATCAGTCATTTTAATCCCCTTTTCAATTTACAACTAAATTTGATTTTGATATGATAAATCTATCATATAAATGAAAGTTTTGGAAGGAGGGTTTGATGATGAAAATAGCTAAAACGTTATCTCACAAGATTACGAATCATTCTCGCATCTTCGATGCTACGTTAGAAGTGTATAATCATGCTTTATCTTTCATTATTGATATCATCGAAAAAGAGTTTGATCATCTTGATGATATGACGACGAAATCGATCGTTCCGTTGGTAGAAAAGCTCATTCATACAACGAAATCAAACCCTCTTCCGAAATACCGAGAGTTTAACTCTCTTTTTTATAAATTTCCTTCGTATTTCCGTAGAGGGGCAATTGCAACAGCTTTTGGCAAGGTCAAAAGTTATCGTTCTCATTACCGTAATTGGGAAGAAGAAAAAGCAATCGTCCTTTCCGAAGGAAGGAAATTTAAGAAAAAACCACCACGTTTGCAACTCGAACATAAGGAGTTTCCTGTGTTTTACCGTGGCAACATGTTCGAGAGAACATCAGATACAACAGCTCAAATCAAGGTTTTTCATAAAAACGATTGGGTTTGGATGGATATCGAATTCAAAAAACAAGATTTATATAAACGCGGTGTTTGGGATTGGAAAGAAAATAACCCGAAGCTAGTTAAGGTTGGAAAAAAGTATTTCCTTCATTTTAGTTATCAATCAAAAGTAACATTATCAACAACTAAAATGAAAGACCAAAAAGCATGTGCTGTCGACCTTGGAGTGAATAACTCTGCGGTTTGTTCGGTCATCGATGCAAATGGAACTGTCTTGGCTAGAAAGTTTATGAATCAACCCAAAGAAAAAGACCAATTGTACACGATGACGAACAAATTACGCAAAGTTCAACGTATTTCAGGTTGGGTATCTGCATCGAATTTTTGGCGTAGAATAAATGGATTACAAAAGCAAATTGTAAACAATACTTCACACGAAATTGTGAAGTTTGCAAATGAACATCATTGTGATGTTATTGTGTTTGAGTACCTTGACAAAATGAAGGTTCCAAAGGGGTTTTGGGGAGCAAAGAAACTTCGTTTCAAGCTGCGTTATTGGAGAAAGAAAGGAATTCAAAACAAAGTAGAAGAAATGGCACACTATTTAGGTATGCGCATCTCTAGAGTAAACGCTCGTAATACGAGTGCCCTTGCATATGATGGTTCTGGATTCGTCGAAAGAAACGACAAAAAAGACCTTGCCGTGTTTACAACAGGTAAAGTCTATCATGCGGATTTATCAGCTTCGTACAACATTGGAGCTCGATATTTTATTCGAGGCATCCAAAAATCCATTTCTGAAAAGAAATGGTTGGCTCTTCAGGCAAAAGTTCCTGAGTTGTCAAAAAGGACAAATACGACTTTGTCTTCATTAATTAGCCTTAATCTGGCGCAGTAGTTCCTGAAAGGAATTACACTGCGAGATGTTGAGCTGTATGTAAGATAAGGGATGCTCCATCAAAATCTTCGATTTAGTTGGAGAGGTTCACCAGACCGAATTAATAGAAACAATGGAAGAAGCGCAAATGAGAATCGAAAATAGAGGAAGAGACTTAGAACACTTTGAGGTGAACGGTTTCCCTGCGTACTTAATAAAGGAAGAGTCTTACTATTCGACCGTTCATGTTATTACAAATGAATACGCATTTAGTATAAATACTCATGGTATAAAGGAGGAACAGCTTTTAGACATTGTTCATTCTATTGATATGAATGGTTTATAAACGATTAACAAAATACTGTTAGGAGGGTTTTAATGAGATTTGATCTACAAGGAGAACAAGGGATGGATCCTGTTGTCGGGATGCTCTATGGTGCTGTAAAGGAAAATGTGAATCGCCTAAAGGCAATTGTAACAGGTATGTCGCAAGAGGAAATGGATTATAAAGGGATCACAGGCGAGTCGAATAGTATAGGGCAATTAATGAAGCATTTAGCTTATGTTGACGTCAAATGGGTTTACCGACTCAAAGGGGAGAGCTTACCTGATGAGCTGGAGGAAAAGTATGGACCAGAACTCGATCAAAACAACAATCTCCCGGAAGTGAAAGGTGTTTCATTAGAATCTCTCTTAACTGAGTATGATCAAGTATTTCGTATGTTTAAACAAGTTTGTTATGAGTTAACTGACCGTGACTTAATGAAAGTCGTAACATATGAACATGGAAAAGAAGCGACAATCCGTTGGGGAATATGGCATATGGCTGACCATAACAGATATCACCAAGCTCATATCAATCAACTCCGAAAATGGTATAAAGAAAAATGAAACAATTAAGGATAAAAATGGATATTCTGTGCATTCTAACATAAAAACAGAAAAGGAGCAGATATTCATGAGTAGATGTTGGTTAAGTATAGTGACTGCAGCAGCCCTTTCGTTAGGAGTTTTAGGGTTTATCCCACCAGGAAGCGAAACTGCTGAGCTCAATTCTGATGTAGAATTGTCTGCAGAGCAAAAAACAGAGATGTCAGAATTGCAAACAGAAATGCTTGAATTGAAAAGTGAAATTGTCGACAAATATGTTGAATTTGGAGTCTTTACAGAAGAAAAAGGTGAAAAAATAATTTCACATTATAAAGAACGATATGAAGATCTAGAAAACAATGGGTTCATCCCGAAATGGGATAAAAAACACCATAAACATTGTGATAAAGAGTCGTAACGATTGTAGGATGATTTTCGGTACTAGTTACAATGCTGTCCAACTGAATAGTAGTGTGAAAAGCCTAGCACAATCGTGCAGGCTTTTTTATGACTTTTAATTAATTAGTCAAAATATAGATTTTTTCTTAATGAATGTGGAAAAAGTGTTAAGATTAGCAGTGACCAATACATCACTTACTACATAGAGGAAAAAATGAAAATAGGATTGATACAATGAAAAAGTCTGTAGTAATAATATTCGTTAGTTTTAGTTTTTTGTTGCTTAGCGGTTTTGCCCACCTCAATTATGAGGTAGATTTGACAGATAAAGAAGCAGTTGAAACGAAGTTAACGATCGAAGTGTTCGCTAACGATCCGCTAGTCACAGCTCTTGAGGAAGAGCTCGTCTCCTTCGGCTCACAGTATGAAATAATTGCAGATGAAGAAGATGATTTACGAATCGTAACGATTAAGAACAACTATACGGAACGTTATTCTAGTCATGTATTTGCAAACTATGAGGTAGAGAATCTCGATTATTCTAGTCATAGAAGATCCCTTCCGTTTTATGAAAAAAGATCAGTTGATGGCTCAATCGTTTTTCCCGAAAATTTAAGTCATTTTCTTGATAGAAATTATGATGATGTCGAATACAGTGTGACAATCTACGGTGAAGGAATACGGAAATCGGATGCCGTTCAAGTAAAGAGTGATGGCGACACACATATATGGCATTCAACATCAGACAAAGTAGATTTCACTTTGGAAATGCAAGAAAACAAGATTTATGTTCCATTACTTGCATTAGCTACAATCGGAGTTTTATTTACCCTACGTTACAAAAGGAAGTTCATATAGTTGCGTCATTGCTGAAGACAATCGTGTTGTGAAATTACCATTTTAAAGTGAAAAAGACTATACTCTCATATAAGAACGAAAGCGTAAAAATAACTAGGAGCTGGCGTGCGATGTGGGAATTACTATTAGCTATGTTTGAGCGGCTCGGCATTATTGTTGCTGTTGCATTTATTATGACCCGCTTTAAATTTATCAGGCATTTAATTGATAAGCGAGAAATCACCCAAAAGCATAAAATAAGTGTCATTGTCATGTTCGGCTTATTTGGCATACTTGGTACATATTCAGGGTTGACCGTAAATGCTGATCAAGCTACATATACGCGGTGGGCAATTGATCTAGCTGAAGGCGAAGCGATAGCGAACTCCCGTGTGATAGGCGTTGTCGTCGCAGGTTTATTGGGCGGTTGGACAGTTGGGCTCGGGGCCGGACTGATTGCCGGCGTGCACCGCTTCTTTTTAGGCGGTTTTACCGGTTTTGCTTGTGGATTGGCGACAATTTTTGCTGGACTTATTGCCGGTTATTTTTATAAGAAAAACAAGAACCACCGGATCATATCGTTACAAACGGCATTAATTGTCGGGATGATTGCTGAAGCTGTCCAAATGATTATCATTCTCCTTGTAGCTCGCCCATATGAACAGGCGTATCAACTCGTTGAAAGTATTGGCATACCAATGATTCTCGCAAACGGACTTGGGACGGCCATTTTTATATTAATTATCCGCAATGTTTTTTATGAAGAAGAAAAGATGGGTTCAATCCAAGCGCAAAAGGCGTTGAAGCTTGCTGATTACACGTTGAAGTATTTACGAAAAGGGCTTAATGAGCAATCCGCCCAGGCAACGTGTGAAATTCTGCAGAAAGAGACGAGAGTCGATGCCGTGTCACTGACGAATAAAGATCGGATATTAGCGTTTGTTGGTGCAGGAGAAGAGTTTCATTTAAAAAATGAAGAAATTAAAACGGGAGCAACAAAGCGAGTGTTAAAGGAAGGAGAATTGGTCATTGCCGATGAAGAGGAAATCTTCTGTGGCAATAATGAGTGTCCCTTACAGGCTGCGATCATAGCGCCGTTAAAAATAAAAGATGAGACGATCGGAACGTTGAAGTTTTACTTTAAATCAGAAAATGATATGACTCAGACGACAATTGAGTTAAGCAAAGGGTTATCAACGATTTTGAGTCATCAGCTTGAAATCTCTGAAGTCGACCGCCATTTAGAACTTGCGAAACAAGCAGAGATTAAGGCTTTACAAGCGCAAGTAAGTCCACACTTTTTATTTAATGCGATCAATACGATCGTCGCGTTAGTACGCAAAGATCCGATGAAGGCAAGGAAGCTGTTAATTTCGCTGTCACATTATTTTAGACAAAACCTCGCGGGGACGAATGCGACAGTCACTTCATTAGAAGAAGAGCTAAAACACGTACAGGCTTATTTGCAAATTGAAGAGGCGCGTTTTTCAGATAAATTAACGATCCAATATGATGTCGATGACGATGCCCTGCAAGCGAAAATACCGCCGATGACGTTACAGCCGATCGTTGAAAATGCGATTAAACATGGTGTTAAGCAGTTAAGATCAGACAGCTACATTTTTATTGAAATAAAAAGGGAGCACGATGTCGTTCAAATTGCGATTCGTGATAACGGAACCGGGATATCAAAAGCTCGCTTAAAAGAGATAGGTAACGAGAAGGTTCTGTCAGAAACCGGGACTGGTATCGGGTTGTCAAATGTCAATCGCAGGCTGCAAATGATGTATGGTGATAATATGAAAGTACATATTGAGAGTGAGGAAGGGAAAGGCACAAAGGTGTTCTTTTCGATCCCTTATTAGTCGAGGTGAATGTAAATGACAAATGGAATCAAAACGGTCATTATCGATGACGAGCCATATAGCCGTGACGAACTATCGTTTTTGCTTGAACAATATGATGAGGTTGATATTATTGGGGAAGCGGACTCTGGTGAAAAAGGGCTGGAGTTGATTATGCGCAAAGAACCCGATGTCGCATTTATTGACATTGAAATGCCGCAAATGTCAGGGATGGAATTGGCTCAAGCGTTGAAAAATATGAAGAAGACTCCGATCATTATTTTTGCTACTGCATATCCAGACTACGCGGCAAAGGCATTTCGTGTCCAGGCGCTCGACTATATTTTAAAGCCGTTTGATGAAGAGAATTTGCAGGAAACGATCGAATTGGTAAAAGAAAAGCTGAATTGGGATGCGTCTAGCACGGGCAAAACGCAAGCTCCTGCAATTGGGAAGCTAGCTGTCGAAGATAATGGCCGAATCGTCTACTTATCTCCGTCAGACATTACGTATTTATTTCGAGAGGTGCGGGAGACGATCATTTGCACGAAAGATCATCAATATCATTCAAGAACCCCGATCAAAGAGATAGAGGAAAAATTAAAAGGGTATCCGTTTTTTCGTCCGCATAAAAGCTATTTAGTGAACCTTGATAAAATTGAACAGCTCATTCCATGGCTGAACGGTGCGTATCAAGTAAAAATGCAAGGCAGCAAAGAGGAAATCCCGGTCAGCCGAAATTACGTGAAGGAACTACGCGAGAGATTAGAGCTGTAACTGGCAATACCCCTTAATGAGTTGTAACTGGGGGCGTTGTCTCATGGTGCGTGACGGTGTACATTAGAATCATTCTAGTTAGCGGATAAAACGTGATTTTTACAGGATAAACCTCCAATTTCCACGGATAAACCTGAAATTTTACAGGATAAACGTTAAATTTTCGCGGATAAACCCGAAATTTTACAGGATAAACTCCAATCTTCACAGATAAACATGATTGTTTACAAAATAAAAAGGTTAGAATCAACCACCTTCAACCTCTAAAACGAAGATTACGACACGTCAAACAGTAAAAAGAACATGTTAGTCCCCTCTTTTAACACCATGTCACAAAATCGACACATTTCGAAAGCGTCATGGTACGATGAAAGCGTATACAAACAGATTTATATTATGAAAGAGGTGCGAAAAAATGATTACATTTTTACTATCAATTGCACTTTTAATCGTCGCTTATTTTACTTATGGGAAATTCATTGAAAAAATGTTTGGTGTGAAAGAAGCTAGACAAACACCTGCATATAGTATGAAAGACAATGTTGATTATATACCGATGGGGACGAACCGCAACTCATTGATTCAATTATTGAACATTGCTGGTGTTGGACCGATTTTTGGACCGATCATGGGAGCTTTATACGGTCCGGTCGCTTTTATTTGGATCGTTGTCGGCTGTATTTTTGCAGGAGCAGTTCATGATTATTTGACTGGAATGATTTCCATTCGTAATAAGGGGGCTCATTTGCCTCAGCTGGCAGGGAAGTTCCTTGGCAAGTCAATGAAGCATATTGTTAATGCAATTGCTGTTCTTTTATTACTCCTTGTTGGAACCGTTTTCGTGACAGCACCTGCTGGGTTGTTGTTTGATTTAATGAATGGCTGGGTAACGCTCGGCGTTATTACAGGTGTCATTTTCCTTTACTTTATTTTTGCAACGTTACTTCCTGTTGATAAAATCATCGGGAGATTTTATCCAATATTAGGAGCATTGTTAGTCATCAGTGCGATTGGTGTTGGTGTGATGTTAATCGGTACAGGTGCTCCAATTCCTGAGCTGACGTTGCAAAATATGCATCCAGGTGGAGAGGCGATCTTCCCGATTTTAATGATTACGATTGCATGTGGAGCTATTTCTGGTTTTCATGCAACACAGTCACCAATTATTTCTAGAACAACACAAAATGAACGAAATGGTCGGAAAATTTTCTATGGAATGATGATCGTCGAAGGGATTATCGCGATGATTTGGGCAGCAGCTGCGATGAGCCTTTTCTACGGAACGGATTTAGCTGCACTTGTCGATTCTGGCGGAGCGGGTCTCGTCGTTAGTGAAGTCGCCTTTACACTTCTTGGAGCGATCGGCGGAACACTTGCGGTACTTGGAGTTATCGTCCTGCCAATCACTTCTGGTGACACAGCCTTCCGTTCAGCACGGATGATTATTGCAGATTATATTAAACTGCCGCAAATTAAAGTTGCAAGCAGACTGATGATTGCGTTACCACTGTTTGTCGTTTCGTTTATTTTAACGAACATGGACTTTACGATATTATGGAGATATTTCGGAGTTACGAATGCAGCGATCAGTGCGATTGCTTTATATGTTGGGGCGATGTACCTTGCGATTCAGATGAAGTTTCACTGGGTTGCAACGATCCCAGCAATATTCATGACGATGGTATCCTTTACTTTTATTTTTAGTGCACCGATTGGGTTCGGATTGCCGATGACACTATCATATATTTTAGCTGGGGCTGGGACAGTGATCGTTCTCGCACTGTTTGCATACAAAGTTAAGTTAAATCGTCAAGAAGACAACTTAGAAATCGATGAAGATGCACCGAATGCTGCATAATGAATATGAGGAGCCTTTACGATGGCTCCTCTTTTTGATAGGAATATATAATAAGTTTAATAAAGGAAAAGCAGGTGAATGTTGTTGAGAAGAACGAATATCAAGCCTTGGACGGAAGAGTGGCAAGCAGCATATTTTAAGGAAGAGAAAAGGTTAAAGGAAATCTTTCAAGAGGAAGTCATTGACATCGTTCATATTGGAAGTACATCAGTCCCATTTATCGGATATGCGAAGCCAGTCATCGATATTTTAATCGTTGTTAAAGATATTGAAAAAATTGATTTATTTAATGAAAAAATGAAGGATATCGGCTACGAGCCAAAAGGGGAAAACGAGATTTCTGGGAGACGATATTTCCCAAAAGGAGGCGATGAGCGTATGCATCACGTACATATTTTCCAAATTGGAAATCAGCACATTCAAACTCATTTAGATTTTAAAGCATATTTATCCGAACATAAAGAAGAAGCGAAAAAGTATGGTGAATTGAAAGTTAGACTAGCGGAGAAGTTTCCTGAAGATCATCAACTATATCAAGATGGAAAACAATCATTCGTGACGGGTTTAGCAGAAAGAGCAGAGCAATGGGCTGCGACAAGGAGAAGGTGAATGATCATCTATGGATTTTTTCAAGAGTACCGTTAAAAGAGGTACTCTTTTTTTTACAAGGAAATGATCCGTTTTTAGCGAATTGATTTAAAGAAACTTTATTTTGAGAAAAGACGGAGTGAAGGTGAATATGAACAAAGGTGATCTTTATTTAGTAACGAAACAACATAGAAGCAATTACCCAAATCCGATTGCACTTGAAAAAGGACAAACGGTCAACGTTGGTGAAGCGTATACCGGGGAAGAAGGTTGGGACAATTGGAGGTACTGCTATACATTAGACAAACGGTTGGAAGGGTGGGTGCCCGAGCAAATTATTATCCGACAAGGTAATCAGGGGATTATTAGTGAGAATTACATAGCAAAAGAGCTGAACGTCAATATCGGAGATCGAGTAATAAAACGAAAGGATCTAAACGGCTGGTTTTGGGTAGAGCATATTGACACGACTGAGGAAGGCTGGGTGCCTAAGAACAACCTTAAACGAGTAAAAGAATGAGATCATTGGAACATTTCAGTTTTGCGGTGAGATTCATATGATCAAATTGTAAAAAGGAGATGGACTGATGATTAAAAACGAAAAAGAGATCATTAAACTGATTGAAGAAGATGAATGGATGATGGAGATCATTCGAGCAGCAAAGGAATTACATCTTCCTGATTGGTGGATATGCGCCGGCTTTGTTCGCTCGAAAATCTGGGATACACTTCACGGTTTCCAAGAAAGGACGGCAATTCCAGATGTCGATGTTATCTATTTTGATCGTTCTAACATGAGTGAACTCGAAGAAAAGAAACTAGAAAGAAAATTAAAAGAACAGTTTCCGAATATTCCGTGGTCTGTCAAAAATCAAGCAAGGATGCACACAGTTAACAAATTACCGCCGTATTTGTCATCAGTCGATGCGATATCGAAGTTTCCAGAGACGGCAACCGCTTTAGGTGTGAAAATAGACGACAATGAACAGCTCATTCTAACTGCACCGTGCGGGATTGAGGATGTGATGAACTTGCAGCTGAAGCCGACACCTCATTTTGCACAATCAAATGACTTGAAAGCTATTTATGAAGAACGAATTGAAAAGAAAAACTGGAAGTCGATTTGGAAAGAGATCGAAGTGCATCATATATCATTAAAAGCATAGTGAAGACTTCCTATGACTTCATTGATGAAACTGAAGTAGTCGATGAATATGGCTATTTCAAACTTTTCTTCATTCCTTTTACGAGATATCCGCCTCGGAATTTTCGCGGTTCATAAGAAATGATAAATGCTTTCGGTTCATATTCCTCAATGATTGCAATCGCTTCATCTTCCCGGTTGCGAGTTGTGAGGATTTGCAAATGATATCTGACGCCGTCACGGCCTTTTCCTTCAAATAAAGTGACTCCAAAGCCGTTATTTCTTAACATATTGATCAGTTCAGGGTTGTTATTCAGTAAATTAACGGCTAGATTAGAATAGCCGATCGCCAACTTGTTTTCAATTTTTCCTCCTAAATAAATACCAACACCAAAGCCGAGCGCATATGTAAGCATTTCATAAATATTTTGTTCACCTGTTAATACGATTGATAAACCGAATACGTAAACTAATGCTTCTAAAAAGCCGAACCCAGTAGCCATACCTGTACGGTTTTTAACGACAAATATAATCCGAAGTGTTAAAAGCGGGACTAATATAATTTGAAGTAGAAAAACTAAAATAATCGTTAACATAATTCTCCCTCATTAAAAATACAAAGTCTAAGCATGTCCACTTTTAACTTTCCCGAAACGAAGTATTTTATTTCCATCCTTCGGGTGAGTGGGGATTTTATAATCTACCATATCTGATCAATGTTTAACGATGAAAACAACTGTAAGTATAAAGATTGGAGGCATATCATGACGGAGGATATTCATTATAAATTTTGGACTGTTTGTCTCGTGCAAGACGGTGATCAAGTATTACTACTAAATCGTCAGCACGATGACTTTGAAGGTTATATTCCGCCAGGCGGAAAAGTTGATTTTCCTGAGAGTTTCGTAGAAGGAGCGATTCGGGAGGTGAAGGAAGAAACAGGGTTGGAGGTATACAATCTTATTTATAAAGGACTCTATGAATATGTCAATCCCGAGAAAAATGAAAGATATATGATATTCAACTATTTAACGAAAGATTTTACAGGTGAGCTAATAGAGAATGGTACTGAAGGAAAGCCCGTTTGGGTGAATATGAAAGATGGTGACCAACTGCCGATGCAAAAATCGATCAGGAGGCGTTTCCCACTATTTTTTGAGGGAAATACATTTGAGATTCATGTTAAATGGGATAATGAGCGGGATGCAGAAGGTGAGGTAGTTATTAGACGTACATAATAGAAAGGTAAACAATTTGATTGCTTAATAAAATTCAAAAATTAAATTAGAATGAATAAAATCTATGAATGGTCTAACTGCAATTATTACTGGGTAACAATCCAGGTTTTGTTTACTGAATTTTTGACACAACTAAAAAGGACTGATGAGCATGATAGATATTAGTAAACCTAATGATTACGAAGCCGTTGCTGCATTTATAGCTGATATGAATAAAGATGAACAGAACCATGTAGGCTATTGTGGGACAAAGGCAGACGAAGTTTTACATACATTGCAAAATGATTTTTCTGATTTACCTCTAGAAAGGTCGCTCATTACAGCTTACGAAAACGATCAACTCATTGGTGTCATTGGACTTGATATTGATGAGGATACGAAGGCAGGAGAGTTGTGGGGTCCGTTTGTTATGCACCGTGACTGGGAGCAGATTTCAAGACTGATGTGGGAAAAATTAATTACACAATTACCTCATGGCTCACTTTCATCGGTACTTGGCTTTTATAACCAGCATAATGAGCGGTGTGAATCGTTCATGGAAAAACTAGGAGCTAAGCGGGATGAGCGAGAAAATACAATTTTGAAAATAACAAGGTCAGAATATTGTACAACGATAGAAGAAGAAGGCCTCATACGAGAATATGTACATGATGATTTCGGATCGTTTAAAGCTTTACATCATGATGCGTTTAAACAGCCTTATTACAATGCGGATGATATCATCAAGAAATTAGATCATGAAAACAAACTGTTTATTGCGGCTGATCAAGTGAAGATGCTAGGCTACGTTTATTGTGAAACAAATCCAACGTTTTCTGAAGGAGATATTCATTTTATTGCGGTTTCACCTGCAGCTCGAAATAAGGGGATTGGCCGAAAGTTAATTAGTAAAAGCTTAGACTTTATGTTCTCATTTAAAGAGTTGGAGGAAATTATTTTATGTGTCGACTCTAGCAATCAACCAGCGATTAAAATTTATAAAAGTGTTGGCTTTACACAATTGCATGAGCTCATTTCGTATGAATTATCGTTAAAAAACGTGCTAATTTGAGGAGGGGTATCTTTGACTGCGAACCAATGGGATGTAGGAATATTTTTGTTTGATGATGTAGAAGTTCTTGATTTTGCCGGCCCCTTTGAAGTGTTTTCTGTTACGAGATTACCGAATGACAAGCAGCCGTTTAGTGTGAAAACAGTTTCGGAGACAGGAAATATGATCAATGCGAGGAACGGTCTGAAGGTTGCACCAGACTATAGTTTTCAAACGATGCCTCCATTTGATCTATTAATCATTCCCGGTGGTCTAGGAGCGCGCGAAAATGAAATAAATAATGATCGTGTTATTACGTGGATTTCAGATCAAATGGAACGTGTGCAGCTGATGACGTCTGTTTGTACAGGTGCTCTTTTACTAGCAAAAGCTGGGCTGCTGGATGGGAAAAGAGCAACGACGCATTGGGCAAGCATTGATCGGTTTAAAGAGAAGTTTCCTACAGTTTCTGTACAACAAAACGTGAAGTTCGTTGATGAAGGGGAGGTTATTACCTCAGGCGGTATCTCCGCAGGGATCAATATGTCATTTCATATTGTCCAACGATTATTAGGGCGAGAGGTTGCGATGGAAACAGCAAAAAGGATGGAATATGATATTGAATTGTAAGTTGTAAAAGGTGCATAGTAAAAGGCTGAAGCGTTTTGCCCGTAGAAGAGTCCGTCTGTAGCGAACTGTACTAACTTGTATTTTACCATGATTCAGGAAAGATCAGTTGATAAAAGACATTAGAAATGTTAAGATATAATCCAATTATAAAGAAATGGAGGTTATCCTTGTGACAGCATCAATGAGACTTCGAATCCAAACTTTGAACTAATAATTGAATACGTTCAAAGGCTCTGCTTGTACGTGCAGAGTAAATGGGATTGGTCTGTCTATTTTTAAGGAAACCTTTATTTTACGGTATTATTGAGAAGGAGGGGCGAGTCTACCCTCTTTTTGTTGTTTATAAAGAGAGAGCTCAATACTTAATAAAGGCTTTTATCTTATCTTCAATGGTTGTAAGGAAATTGAGATGAAAATCAAACGGCAACCCTAGGAAGATCTATTGTTAATATTGGAAAATAATAGAACCATTTACACTCAAGTACAGGCAGCAAGCTGTGCTTTTTTGCATTATAAAACAAGCAAATACGTATTCATAAGCCTATCACTAAAAAGCCTCCATCCAGGTGCCCAATGGCGTTGCATGAATTTAAATAAATTCCATCTTTTCAAAAATATGTATTTACATTCAATAAAAAAACTCCTATTGTAGATGTGTTGACCTTGTATTGTTCCCTAATACAAACAAGTCATCTACAAAAGGAGCTCCTAATGAATAAGAAAATTATAGGACGTGAAATGCTCATTTGTCAATGCTTATCTCTTCTTCCTTCGGAAGAGTTAGATTGTCCTTTATTAGATTATGGGAACTATAAGCTTTCAACCAAGGCTTTGTTAAAAATTCTTGTATCCGCTCAATTGGATCATTGGGATTCATATCGTCATATGGAAGAAAAACTAGAAGCTTATCCAAAGCTTCGGGAGGAAATCGGTATAAAGGAAATCAGCGGTTCTCAGATAAGCCGCAGGATTAATGATTTGCCAACTGAGTTAGTACAAAAGCTCTTTATGAAAGTTGTGGAAAAAATCGCCAAACTTACACAGGGGCTAAAGGGACTTCCGAACGGCTTAGGCTGGTTGCGAATTGTGGACTCTACTGAAATAAGGTTGCCACAAAATTTATGCGATTGGGCATACATTTCAAAGAACCAATCTGCAGTTAAAATGCATACTCGGCTAGTCGTTGCTTCACCCGATGTTGTTTATCCAGATAAAATTGTTCCGTCATCCGCAAAGTTAAGCGATTTCGAGAGTTCCGGTGTCATCATAGAAAAATCAAATTCTATTTACGTGATGGATCGCGGTTATCCTTCTAGAGAAAACCTTCAATCGTGGCAGGAAAAAGATGTCTCATTTGTTGTGCGAGTGACGAAGTCACTTCGGTTAGGCATCTTAGAGGAATATGGTCCGACACACCCGTCTGTGCTTCAAGACGCTAAGGTATCGTATACTGTTTCTCAACCACCAGTACGCTACATTGAATTCGTCGATGATAAACAAAGAGTATATAGAATTCTAACGAATAGATTTGACCTCACAGATCAACAAATCATGGATATATATCGTGCACGGTGGATGATAGAGTTATTTTTCAAGTGGATTAAACAGCACCTAAGATTAACCAAAATTTGGAGTACAAAACCGCAAGGTATTTGGAACCAAATGTTTCTCTCTTTAATTGCATATGGATTATCTTTAATCGTCAAACTTCAAACAAACTCTAATAAGTCTGCTTGGGAATTCTTTAGACTCCTTCAAACTTATCTCTTTAAAACCGTTGGCTCATTTAAAAGAGCTTTAAAACGGAAAAAGAAAAGAACATCTAAGGGGAGACAAAAAGTGCCCATACCAAAGCCAAAAGTGAAGCCAGATTTTGGGGATGTAGCTCTAGATAAAACAGAATTAAAGAAGAAAAAGCACAAGTAACTTAATGATTTAGACAATTGTAAAAAAAAGGGAACAAGGTCGAAACACTACCTCGTTTCCCTTTTTTCTTCATAAGGACAAAAGTTACTTGAAAAAATTTACATATATTGAATTTAAAAACAATTGTGCAACACCATTGCCAGGTGCCTGGCACCTGGATATTACTGGATGGAGCATTTGGAAATCGCGAATGTATAAATATGAAAAGGATGTGTTTACGAGATGAAACAAACGAAAGGACAGGTTATCGAATTAGCGCAAAAGCATGGTTTAATGTTGAAAGAAGATTCTTTATCATTTAATGAATCTGGAGTTGATTTTCTCGTCGTATTAGCGGCAGATAAATCGGGAGAAAAATGGGTGCTTCGCATTCCGAGAAGGGAGGATGTCATTCCTTCGACTGTTGAAGAAAAGCGAGCGTTAGAATTTATCGAGCCTCGTATAAGTGTGCAAGCCCCAAAGTGGACAGTTTATTCCGATGAACTAATTGCATACAAACAACTAACAGGAGTTCCAGCGGGAACGGCTGATAAGGATGCAAAGGCATACGTTTGGGAAATTGATGAAAAGAATCTCCCTGATCAATTTACTGAAACACTGGCAAAAGCGATGGTTTCATTGCACCGAGTTGACTCTCAAGAAGCAAAGAGAGCTGGATTATCAGTTGAAAGTGCAGAAGAAGCAAGAGAGTCGATGAAAAAGAGAATGGAAAAGGTGAAATCTGAGTTCGGTGTTAGTCCAGAGCTTTGGGAACGCTGGCAGTCTTGGCTCGCTAACGATGCCCTTTGGCCAAAAAACGTAGGTCTTACTCATGGCGATTTGCATGCCGGACATATTTTAATTGATGAAAATGACCGTGTAACAGGTTTTATTGACTGGACTGAGGCATCAGTGACGGATATTTCTATTGACTTTGTCTCTCATTATATGGTGTTTGGCGAGGAGGCATTAGAAGAGTTGATCATGCATTACGAAAAAGCAGGCGGATATGTTTGGCCGCAAATGAAAAAGCATATCATTGAACGTACTGCTTCCTATGCAGTGCCGATTGCTGAATTAGCAATGAAATCAGGTCTTGAGGAATATCATGAAATGGCGAAACAAGTGTTAGGTGTAAACGAAAGCTAATCATTTAAAACTCTCTTCCATAATGGAAGGGAGTTTTTTCGTTGTTGTTTGGGAAACTACACTAGCGTTACTCCTTGGCGGTCGAAAAAGCCGAAATAGAGCCGTCAAGAGAGGAACTCGGACTCCATGGCGGTAGAAAAGCTCAACAGCATGTGGTGAATCAATTACTCTAGAGCAGATTATATTAAAAAGAGACTTTGAACACGCACTTATAGGACTTCGATAACGCTCATCAGTTTTTTATATGCTCCTTTTGGCAGATGAACTATAATGAAGTTGCTGAAGAACAGTGAAAAGAATGGGGGAAGCTAAAATGGAAAATGGGTATGTTCTCGTCGTTGAAGATGATCGTGAGGTAAACGAGTTAATTATCCGTTCATTAAAAACGGAAAACATAAACGGAAAGTCAGTATTTAATGGAAGAGATGCAGAACAGGAGCTGAAGACGAATAGCTACGACCTTGTCATACTAGACCTTATGATACCTCACATAGATGGCTTAGAGTTATTAGGACGTATTCGGAAAACGATGCAAATTCCAGTTATCATTTTATCTGCAAAAGGTGAAGAAACAGATAAAGTAATCGGACTTGGATTAGGAGCGGATGATTACATAACGAAGCCATTTAGTGTAAATGAACTGAAGGCGAGAGTAAAAGCACATTTACGGAGACAGTTCTACTCAAAAGGAGATAGTACTACTACAGCAGAAGAAGCTCACTCCCCGCACCTTATCTATCACGGGGATATGGAACTGAATTTACATACATATCAATGTACGGTTAATGGGACTACCTATGACTTGAAAGCGAAGGAATTTGAAATTTTAAAGCTCTTTCTAACAAATCCAAACAGAGTTTTTACAAAGTCTCAAATTTATCAACACGTGTGGAACGATCAATATATGGAAGACGAAAATACCGTAATGGTACATATTCGACGGATCCGAAAGAAAATAGAAGATGACCCTTCCGACCCGCAACGGATTCAAACAGTATGGGGGATTGGTTATAAAATGGGGGATCTGTCTTGATTACGTTTTTAACTATTCTTAGTGCCGTTCTTGCTATTGTCACATGTACGTTAAGTATATTGCTTATTAAGAAAAATAAACAAATCCTTAAAGTGAATGAAACGCTTACGAATGTAAGTGAAGGCAACTTGAGCAGACGCATTCGACTACAAACGACAGATAGGCAATTTGAACAGCTTGCAAACCAAATCAATGAGCAGCTTGAAGCATGGAGCCAGACAATTGAGAAGGCGAACCGTTTAGAACTCCTTAGAAAACAAATGATTACGAACATCTCTCATGACTTAAGGACTCCGTTAACATCTATTCTTGGCTATACAGAAGCTTTACAAAATGAGGGAAGCTTAAGCGCTGAAGAGAGGACTCAGTATTTATCTGTCATCGCTAATAAAGGAAATCATTTATTAAAAATCATTAATGATTTCTTTGACCTTGTACGTATCGAAGCAGAAGAGGAACTGCAAGAAGAGGAACCAGTACACATGAATGAAATTGTAAAGGAAGAAATTCTTTGGTTTTATCATAGTTTCTCAGAAATTGATGTAAAACCACAAATTCATATTAGTAATGAAGCTATTTATGTAAAAGGTGAAGCTCAAGGATTGCGTAGAATTATCTCGAACCTTTTATCGAATGCAATCCGCTACGGGAAGGATGGAGAAGTGATAGGAATTGAGCTAACGACAGAAGAAAATATAGTTCTATTAAAAGTATGGGACGAAGGAAAAGGAATACCGAAATCAGACATGAATCACATATTTGAAAGGCTCTACACCGGCGAAAGCTCGAGAAATTCAAATCTACAAGGATCAGGGCTTGGTTTGACAATCGTAAAAAAGCTTGTAGAGAAGCACCATGGAAGGATTGAAGTTGAAAGTGAACCTTATATTAGGACAGCCTTTACTTGTTTTTTTCCGCTACATAAAAAAGTCGAGAAGAGTTAAGAAACAGTTAAGATTTAAGTAAAGGTCGGTTAAGGAATGTTTACTATACTGAATCTGTGAAAGGAGAGATTCAGATGGATTATATTTTACAAACGCATCAATTAACCAAAAAATATCAATCATTTAATGCTGTAGAAAATGTGAACCTTCATATAAAAAAGGTGATATTTATGGCTTTCTAGGTAAAAATGGCGCCGGTAAGACGACGACGATCCGGATGATTATGGGGCTAATTCAACCGACTACAGGATCAGTTGAAATGTTCGGGGAAAAAGTATCTGGCAACAAGAAAATCCCTTTTGAACGAATTGGCTCGATCATCGAGTTTCCTGGGTTTTATCCAAATTTGACGGTAGGCGAAAACCTTGAACTTCATCGAAAACTGATAGGAGTACCAAATAGAGAAGTCATCGATGATACTCTCGAGCTTGTAGGCCTAATGAACTTTAGTAAGCGGAAATTTCATAAATTATCTCTTGGTATGAAGCAAAGGTTAGGACTTGCCCGAGCGTTATTAAGCAGTCCTGAAATATTGATTTTGGACGAACCGACAAATGGTTTAGATCCAATTGGAATCAAAGAAATACGCAGACTCATTTTAGACCTAGCTGAAAAACGAGGAATTACAATCCTCATATCAAGTCATATTTTAAGTGAGGTTCAACAGCTAGCGAATCGAATTGGTATTATCCATGAAGGGAAATTATTAAAAGAGTTATCGTTAGATGAAATAACAGAAAAGAGTCGTCATTATCTCGAAGTAAAATTAGATAATGATCGAAAAGCTGCACTGACATTGGAACAAGCCTGCGGGGTATATGATTACGAGGTAACGGAACCTGGCGTGATCAGAATTTACGAACACCTAGAAGAACCATGGAAAGTGAATAAATCATTAGTAGAAGCAGGAGTAGAAGTAAACGAGCTCTCGGTTCAAAAAGAAATGTTAGAAGATTACTTCCTGAAAATAACAGGAGGTGAGATCGATGAATAAGGTTCTAGCAGCTGAGTTTTATAAATTAAAACATTCTAAAATCTTGTTTACCGTTTGGATTGGTGCCTTTCTTCCAGCTCTCTTATATACGATTGCAAATTTGTTTTCAGAAGATCGGCTCATCTGGGATTTATGGTTTGGAGACCAGTTCTCCGTATTGCTAATTTTCTCACCGCCGTTATTTGCGATCATTACAGGGTTTATTGTTGGAAGTGAATATCAACACAAAACGATTAACAGTTTGTTCACCTATCCGTATTCCCGATTTCATTTTCTAGCAGGGAAAATGATCGTTGCAGTTACGTTTATTTTTATGACTTGTATTCTTGCTTTTGCAGCAAATATCGTAACAGGACTCATCTTTGTAGAAGCTAGTTTATCATTAGAAGATACAGTCACCTATTTGATTGCTTATCTCGTCATTGCACTCATGATCACGTCTGTCGTGCCATTATGGATGTTTGTCAGTATTCTTGGGAAAAGCTATACACCGGCCATTGTCATTAGTTTAGTCATTAGCACGTTGCCTGGGCCGATTGGCGGAAGTACTGCTTATGGTGAAATAGTTCAATTCGTTCTTCGCATCGCAGGACGGGGCGAGCCAATTGATTTGTTTCCTGTTATAGTCATTTTCGGTTCACTATTTCTTGTTTTTCTTATTATTGCTAGCACCATCTATGTTAAATCAGATGTGCATAGTGGTAGTTAATTGTTTAGCTGCCTCATGAATAAAGCGTCAACGCTTTTTAGTGAGGCGGCTTTTTTACATATGATAGAACAAAAACAATTAAAAGGTGTTCTTTAGTTCTAGAATAAGTATTTATAAAATGTTAATCTCTCGAACGTTGTCTAACCCCAAAGAGCGTTTACATCACGAGTTGCCATACGGATGTGGTGACTTCGGCGTTCCCACAGGACACCGGGATTTTAGCCGAAGATTTGATCTAACGAATTGCCTTGACGGACATGACGTCCTAATGCCGCGCATGCAACAGGACGTGGCGTATTGCCCGGTTGACGGATATAACCACAGAGCGATGCTAGAAGAGGAAGAGGTAGCGCTTTTCGACGATAGTCGGGCGCCTTGCGCTTTTCTAATTTGGAAGGATTTGCTATGATATGACTAGTTTCGTGCAGGATATAAAAGATCAATGACGTTCAATATTCAGGAGGAGAAGGCATGCGTTCATTTTGGATTTGGTTTTTGCTGTTAGCTCTGTCATGGTTGTTTGCTCTTCAGTATTATACGAATAGCTTACTTGAGATGCCATTAAGAATTATTGGCAGTGCCATGTTTTTCTCCGTGTTTTTCCTCGTTCCACTTTTTCGGAAAAACAAACGTATACTGACAATTATGATGAGCGTTGCCGCATTTATAGCTGTTATCGTATTGTGGCCAGAGCAAGGGCATGATCCGAACCCGTATACATTACTCGTATTTTCTCTTTTTGCTGGAGAAGCAGCCTATCGACTAAATTGGCGGCAGGCTACCGTTGTCGGGGCGATTCTTTTATTTGGTGCGCTAGCCCCATCTTACTATGATTATCCAATGTTACCACCACTGTTTATCCTTCTATATTCTGCAATGCTTGGCATTTCGTTAGTCGTTTTTCGAAAAGTATCAGATGATCAAGAGGAAGCCGTGGCGAGAAATGAAGCGTTGCTTGCTGAATATCGTAAAATGAAGAGAAAGGTTGCATCAGGGGAAAAGCAGGCAAGGCAGGAGGAACGCACGCAAATTGCTCGAGATATTCATGACTCAGTCGGACATAAATTAACCGCACTGCTAATGCAGCTTGAAGTTTACCGGATGCAAGCGGGGGATGAAAAAGGTGAACGACTGCAAGAATTGAAAAAACTTGCAAGGGATAGTCTTGAGGAAACGAGAAGTGCAGTGAAAACGTTAAAACAAGATGAAGTAGGCGGTGTATCGGCAATTATTGCCCTCATTCGTAAACTTGAAGCAGAGAGTTTCGTCCGAATCCAGTTTTCTGTGAAGCATGGTGCTCTTTCTGCTCACCTTGGTAACGAACAGGCGATCGCAGTATACCGTGTCGTACAAGAAGCGTTAACGAATTTAATGCGACATAGCCAAACAAGGGAAGCAGACATTATTTTTGAAGCACCTGGAGGAGGAGTATTCCGATTCGAAGTTTCGAACCCATTAACAGAGAAAGTTTCTTTTCGAGAAGGGTTCGGTCTAGCATCAATGAGAGAACGGATTGAACAAGCTGGAGGTCACTTTCAAGTGACACAATTAGGTGGGCGCTTTACCGTTCGTGGAACACTGCCATTACTTGACGAGGAGAGGATCCAAGAATGATTCGTATATTGTTAGCCGAAGATCAGGGGATGGTTCGTCAAGGGTTAAAAATGATGATCGAAACAGATGAAGAAATGCGTGTTACAGGTGAGGCAAGCAATGGAAAAGAAGCGGTGACATTATGTGAATCACACACATATGACGTTGTTGTTCTCGATGTTCGAATGCCGGTTATGGATGGTCTTGAAGCAGCACGCATTATTCATTCGCGTTGGCCAGATCGGAAAGTTCTTATGCTGACGACGTTTAACGATGATCAATATGCACTTGAAGCATTGAAGAGCGGAGCGAGAGGATATATGCTCAAAGATGCAGAACCTCAGGAGTTAATCCGGGCGATTAGAAGCTGCTTGTCTGGAGGAATTTCTTTGCAGGATCATGTTGCAGCAAAGGTAATGCCGAAGCTGATTCAACATCGAGAGGTAGAAGAAGTCGACCCTTCGATTACGCCGCGTGAACTCGATATTATTAAACGAGTTGGAGAAGGGCGCAGTAATAAGGAAATATCTGATGAACTCGGATTGTCAGTCGGTACGATAAAAAATCATATTAGTCTTATATTAGATAAACTAGAGCTTCGTGACCGGACGCAATTAGCGATCTATGCGATTCGGCATAATATCGTATAAAAAAAGTGACTCAAGTCATGGTAAGAATATGAATTAGTGACGGAAGACAGTGGGAGCACTGTCTTTTTGTATATATACTTTGAACTGAAACATGAAGAACAAATAAAAAATGTTTTCCAAATTAGATTATTTAACTCGATTTTTAAAAAGGAGGCATTATACATGCTGGAAACAAAAGAATTGCAAAAAGCTTATAAAGGAAAAACAGCCGTCGATAGTATTAACTTATACATTGATAAAGGGGAGTCAGTAGGACTGCTCGGCCCGAATGGAGCGGGAAAGTCAACGACGATTTCGATGATTTCATCACTTATTAAACCGACATCAGGTGATGTTATGCTTCACGGAAAAAGTGTTGTAAAGGACCCGGATCGGATTCGCCATGTACTCGGGATTGTTCCGCAAGAAATTGCTCTTTATCAAGAGTTGACAGCCTATGAAAATCTAAAGTTTTTCGGAAAAATATATGGACTTAGAGGCAAAAAACTAGAAGAAGAAATTCAATTAGTGTTAAAAATGGTCGGTTTAGAAAATCGCCAAAAAGAAGTGGTCAAAACGTATTCAGGAGGGATGCAGCGTCGAATTAATATGGCGGCTGCGATGCTTCATAATCCTGAGGTGCTCATTATGGATGAACCGACCGTCGGGATTGATCCACAATCGCGTACACATATTCTTGAAACAGTACGCGAATTAAACCGTGAGAAAGGATTAACTGTCTTGTATACAAGTCACTATATGGAAGAAGTGGAGCGTCTTTGCGACAGAGTTTATATTATGGATCACGGACGAATTATAGCTTCAGGAACGAAAGAAGAGCTTAAAAGCATTTTATCTGGTGAGGAAACGGTTTGGATCGAGTTAGATCGTCCACAACCAACCCTTCTTTCAGAACTTGAATCTATTGAAGGAATTAAAAAAGCGACTGAAACGGAAAAAGGGATAAAGTTAATCGTTCCTAAAGGGAGCAGACTGCTCGGAAAAGTTTTTCAGACAGCTGAGCGTCATGAAGTCCAAATCGTCAATGTAAATGTCCAAACACCAACTTTAGAAGACGTGTTCTTACACTTAACAGGACGTAAATTGAGAGATTGAGGAGGTGAAAGCTGGTGGGCACTTTTATTATGAAAGATATTCTCGTTCAAATTCGTGATCGAGCAGATTTAATCGTTCTTCTGTTAATGCCGTTTATTTTAATCGCAATTTTAGGATTTGCATTAAGAGGCTTAATGGAAGGTGAAACGAATGCCATTGATATACAAGTAGCTGTCGTACAAGAAGATGATGAGCAACAAGGGATTAGTCAATTTATAGAGGAATTAGAAGAACAGAATTTTCCGGAAGAAGCAGCTGCTGAACTGCAATTTACAGCTGAGGAAATTAGTCCTTATACGATGTTGCAAGATACATTAAGCAGTGAAGAAATTAGCAACATGATTGATACGGTTGAGATGGATGCTTCAGAGGCAAAGCAGGCATTAGAGGAGGAAGAGGTAGCAGGTATTTTGACCATACCAGAAAACTTTACTCGTGATTCGTTAATGCGACTTCTATTAAATGAAGGAGAAGGCAGTGAATTGGAGGTCACAATTACTGATCACACATCACTTCAAACGAGTGTATTTCATGACATTATTGACGGGTTTGTTCGAACACTTAACTTTGAAACAGAGATTTCAAGGTCATTAGGTGACGAAGCTTATCAATTAAATGAAGCCGCACAAAACATTGGAGGCAAAGAAACGGTTACGACACAGGATCCAATTACTTCTATTCAGTATTATACAATTGGAATGGCCGTCATGTTTGTCCTTTTTGTTGCAGGAACAATTTCTGCGAAAGCTTTTGTTGAAAAAAATGAGCACGTGTTTAATCGAATTTTATTATCTGGGAAACATTCGTCCGTTTATTTAGCGGGGAAAGTTGTTTCAGCATCGTTAATTGCTTTTGCGCAATTTGTGATTTTATTTAGTTTATCAACACTTGTTTTTCGATCATTTGCAGGCGAAACATTAGAGTTTTGGCTAGGAATGATGTTCATATCGGCAATGTTATCACTTTGTGTCGGCGGACTAACAGCCTTGCTTACAGCTCTCACTCTCCGATTTAATACTCAAGCGGTATCATCCGTTTTCACAAGTGGGATTGTTTCGGTATTTGCCTTTACAGGTGGAAGTTTCTTTCCGACGGATGGTCTGCCAGAAGTCATTAAAACAATTGGTGATTGGACACCAAACGGTGCTGCATTATCTGCATACTTGCAATGGATGCAAGGGTTTGAGATGGATGCTTTAGTGACACCATTAATACGGATAGCCGGCATGACCGTGTTCTTAATTGTACTTAGTATTCTTCTCTTTCCGAAAAGGAGGTCTGTCTGATTATGAAATCTGTATTTTTACTGCAATGGCAACGACTTCGCAGAGCACCTATTCTGGTATTGTCGATGGTTATTTTAACGGTTGCATTTGTAGCTGTTCTTGGTGGGTTTGGTCCTGGAAATACGCTCACGGTGCCTACGTATTCGGACAACTCATTGTCGGAAGATGAGAGAGAATTTTGGCTTGATCGGTTAAATGAAGCTGATGGTATTGAGTTCGAATGGGCGGGAGAATCAGAGGCAAAACAGTGGGTGGCAGAAGGGAGTACGAGCGTTGCTGTCCAAATCATGGAAGACGATTACCGAATGCTTGTTGCAGCAGATGACGCGAGTCACTATGGCGTTGAAAGGCATGTAAATCAAATTTATTCTGAAGAGCTTCGTTTAAGGGAAGCTGAGCAGTATGATACCGAAGGTGATTTTCGGGAGGAAGTCGAGCGCGGTATGGAGGAACCCGCTCTTTCACTCATTACAACGAATTTAGAAGGAGAAGAAGGCACATATGAATATAATGAACAATTACAAATATTGTTTGGAATGACGCTGTTTTTCTCGATTTATACCATTTTGTTCAGCTTATATACAATCGTTGAAGAAAAGCGTGGGGGAACGTGGGATCGTCTAATTATCTCTCCACTTCATAAATGGCAAATTTATTTAGGACATTTGCTGTACTGCTTTTTTGTCGGATATGCGCAGATTGTGATTATTTTCGTGTTTTTCCAATACGTGTTCGGTTTTGATATTGGAGAAAGATTCGGTACGATTTTAATCATTACTGCATGTTATACGTTTGCGATTGTTGCTTTAGGTATGCTTCTCATAGGGGCCGTCAATTCTCCTCAACAGCTTCAGGCTGTCATCCCAATTGTCGCGACTGCCATTGCGATGATTGGCGGAGCATTCTGGCCGATTGAAGTTGTGACTAATGAGATCATGCTTGCCTTATCAAAAGGAGTCCCAATGCTGTATGCGATTGATGCATTGAAAGGGGCGGCGATTTTTGACCGCAGTTTCTTAGAGCTAGGTCAACCTTTATCGATCATGCTGCTTTTCGGTGTGGTTTGCATGGGTGTTGGCATTAATTTGATGGAGCGTCGGGGATCTTGATAGATAGAACCGTCCTTAAAGGGCGGTTTTTCTTATTAGTCGAATATTGGATCATGATTATGCATGTTAGAGTTTGGGGTGATTAGCAATGACTGAGGGAAGTTGGTCAGTAGTGTGGAGAGGTGTGGTGTCTGACATTGTTTTTACTGGTCGATCTTGTTGGATGCTTCATTTTTCAACCATACATGATTGAAGAAGCTTCAACTGAACCTGCTTCAAATTCGTAGACTTCAATTCATGAATAGTTACGAAAAAAGTGAGTATAAGACAGTGATAATGTATGAACATTCAACGTCAGAATATCAAAAACGAGCTCCGCATTTTGAAGCTCGTTTCTCCAATCATTACACTTTTTGGCGTTGTTGAAAAATTATTGAAGCGATAATGACGGATATGATAAGGAGTCCACCAAACCAGCCAACTGTGAGCCAATCATTGTTGCCAATGGGCATGCCGATAAGAAGTCCGCGCAACGTCTCAATGAGTGGTGTCATCGGCTGATTGTCGGCAAAGAAATGAAGCCAGTCAGGCATCGTATGAGTAGGAACGAAAGCACTGCTTACATAAGGTGCAAACATAATAATAAAGGTAAATGAACTAGCTGTTTCCACACTTTTAGCGAGTAAACCGAAAATTACAGAGAGCCAGCTGATTGCGAATAAAAATAAGCTAAGAAAGCCGATGACCGCAAGCCAGTCTAAAAAGGAGGCATCAGGTCTAAAGCCTATAAGGACCGCAACGAAAATAACTAAAGTCGTACTAATCATATTTCGGACAAAGCTTCCTGCCACATGACCAGTCAATAAAGATGAAGGATGAATCGGCATGCTGCGGAACCGGTCAAATAAACCACCAGTCATATCTTGGCAGACACTTATAGCTGTCATCGAACTGGCGTATCCGACGCACGTAATAATAATGCCAGGTACTACATAATTAATGTAATCCGATCCTGTTTGAATCGCTCCGCCAAAAACGTAAACAAACATAAGCATAAGGATGACAGGTAACCCGATGTTAATGAATAATGATTCCGGATTTCTGAAAATATGTTTGAAGTTACGTTTTGACATCGTCCAACTGTCACTGATGAACCAATACCACTTTGCTTCATTCATTGAACACTCGCCCCTTTCGTGCTGCGATTCGTATTTTCCATAAACACGTCGTCCAACGTTGGTTTTCGAAGTTGGACGTTATTAGGTTCTATTCCTTGCTCGTGTAAGTCATTTAATAATTGACGTAACGTTTCAATAGAACCATTCGTCGAGACAGTAATCATTTGTTTATCCTCTTCTGGATGTCCGTTCAGGAGATTGACTGCTATTTGAAAATCTGCGTGATTGTCAAAGGTGATTTCTAACTTTTCATCGCCGACAAGACGCTTTAGCTCATCTGCTGATCCTTCTGCCACTATTTTTCCGTCATTAATGACAGCAACTTTATCTGCGAGCTGGTCAGCTTCCTCTAAATACTGGGTCGTTAAAAAGATGGTCACTCCATCGTTTGCCAACTGCTTAATAAATCGCCACATGTTCATTCGACTTCGCGGATCGAGTCCAGTTGTTGGTTCATCGAGAAAGATGATTTGAGGTGATCCGAGTAAGCTTGCAGCAATGTCGAGCCTACGGCGCATCCCACCTGAATAGGTTTTGACTCGTTTCTTCGCTGCCTCGACTAAGTCAAATTCACGTAACAGCTCAGCAGTACGCTTCTTTACTTCTCTTCGTCTTAGATGAGTAAGGCATCCCATCATGTGAAGATTTTCTTCCCCTGTTAAAAGTTCGTCGACGGCACTGTATTGACCCGTAACACTAATCATTTTTCTAATGAATGCAGCATCACGTGCGAGGTCATGTTTACCGATCATCACCGTTCCTTTATCTGCTCGAATTAATGTCGATAAGATTTTCACTGTTGTCGTTTTTCCAGCTCCGTTTTCGCCTAACAATGCAAAAATTGAACCACGGGCAACGTGAAAGTCGAGTCCTTTTAAAACGTCATGTTGACGGTATGACTTTCTAAGGTCTTTTACGGATATCATTTTATCTAATGAGATTCTCTCCTTTTGTTTTTGATTGAATTAATCAGTCAATATAAGATTAAAAAGAAATCCATCTTTTGTCAACCAAAAGTTTGGTGCAAAAAAAGGATTATAATCTATGTTTATCGTGTAGTGATCATGCGCAGCAGGAGATTGACACGGTGGTTAATATTTTTATTCCACCATGGAAGGTCATCGGTCATGATTCCGGTAAGAACTGTTAAAAATAATTCCAGCAACTCTTGTGGATCGCCTTCGATAATTTCACCGGCATTTTGACCTTCTACGATGAGCGGATAAATTTTTGCTATGTATATGGTGCCGCCTTCTTCGACGAGTTTTTTTGTTTCATCTGCGACTTCTTCTGACCTGGAAATATGTTGAATCACTCTGAATGTGTCGCTGTTTCCTTCCATTAATGCTAACTTTGTAAAACGTTTAATTTTTTCTAATGGAGAAAGGTCAAGCCCTTCAAATTGTCCAAACAATTCATCCGTACCTGACATAGCCCAAGCAAGACTTTTATGTAAAACCTCTTCTTTAGACTGAAAATAATGATAGAGAAGCCCATGGCTGACACCAGCTTCTTTTGCGATCATACTTATCTTTGTTAGTTTAATTCCATTATTTGCAAATACTTTTATTGCCGCTTCCATGATTTGTACTTTTCGATCTTCGCGCAAGCTTTTCAGCTGTTCTTCATTTCTTGGGGACATTGATCAATTCTCCTTCATATATGATGATGTCATGTTGATTTTAACATATATTGTACTACCGTTTATAAAGCTTGGCAAAATGACGGTCTTACGAGCTCTTATCTTCCATACGTATTGATAAGGGGGAATCTACTATGAAATCGATTGTTGTTGTTTTGTTCAGTTCCTTTTTGGCTTCATGTGCATTTGGAGATAAAGAGGAGGAGAGGCGTACCGTCATTCATGAACCGAATCTTTTATATTTTATTACTGATATTTTGCAAGTTAGTTCTGATCATCATACGCTCGTTTTTTATGGGGAAAGTGACCATTGGCAGATGGCTTATGTGTTAAACCCTGAGAAAAATGACGAATTGGCGTATGAAGTGCTGCGCTATAAAAAGAGTGATGCAGCGTCGTTAATATTTGATGAAGGTGATGAGACGGATGAACCGCCAGTAGCGCACGAAATTTCTTTTCCGGACGGCCAATCTAGCGGACAAAGTTATCTAAATCGGGACTACACAATACATGGATTTGGTCCTCGAGAGGATCTTGACAGCGAGGATATGTTATCCGCTGTTGTTGAATGGGAAGGAGAGCGGGAAGAAATTACGTTAGAGAATGTCCATTATCAAAATGAGGAATAGTGTTCATGAATCGGCTGGTCTTATCACATATTTCCAATGGTCAGGTAGTTCGTGTGTTTCTAAATGTTCATAATGAACTAACTTTGCACCGATAGGATTTATATCAAGTGAAACGATCTTTACCAACTGAAATATGTGGTCCAATTACAGGGGGTCACATCTAATGAGATTAAAAAGCGGAATGACCGATTTCCACAAACTCTTTCTACTTTTGCCACATCAACCATGTACCAATAAACCGTTGGAGCTATTGTTAACCTTTCGGAATAATGTTCGTTTATTTGCGCATCGATCTGCGGTAAAAGTAAAGTAATCATTATGTCATGATAAAGATCTTCTTTTTCAGGAGAGGGAAGTACTGTTTCCTCTGCAATCGCTGGTTGTCCTGACTTGATTATGATAATTGAAACGAAAAAAACGATACTAAACTTCTTCAATGTGGTTTCTCCTAACCTAATAGTCAATTACCATTATCGTTCCAAAGATTTTATGGTTCCATGTATAAAAGAATTACGTTCCAAACACACGTTTGCTTGTGAGAGTTCTTTTACGTACAATAGATGTATCATTTAAAATAAAGGAGTTTTAGGTCAAATGGACAGCCGATTAATTGTTAATGACGAAATTTTGATTGATGCGTCTCCTGAAAAAGTGTGGGAAGTGCTGACAAAACCGAAATACGTTGCACAATGGGATGAACTTCCAGAAGATTATCCGAGTGAAGATATGACGGTTGGTAGTAAAGTTGTATGGAATCTTCCAAACGGCGGGGAGTCTGTGACGAAGATTATTAAAGCTGAAGAAATGAAACAATTAAAAATTGCCTTATACGTATCGAATTGGGAAAAGAAGCCGAAAGAAGGGGACGTGGCATATTTATATAATCTGGAAGAAAAAGAAGGACAAACACTTCTTACCATTGAAATAGGAGACTTTTCATTGATCAAAAACGGAGAAATGTACTATGATGCATCTGTAGAGTTTGCAACAGAATCAAAAGAGATGATTAAAGCGTTAGCTGAAAAAATGTAAACTTGCTATAAAACATCTTTTATTAGGTTAACTTCCGACTTAAAAGAAACCTAGTGTGAACCGGAATGAGACACTAGGTTTTTGTATGCCAAGCAAATTTAGATGAAAAGAAGGGCTTGCTTATCTAGGGGAACTGTTTTAGCTTGAGCGTTAATCCTCTTCATAAGCTAACAGTTCTGATACAGTTGTAAATGTATACCCTTCATCTTCTAAGGCTGTAATCATACCTTCGATTGAATCCATCGATGACCTTCTACTTTCATACATGACATGCATCAAAATGATTGAACCAGGACGAACGTTTTCAACGGCATGCTCGATCATTTTATTAGGACTACTAGCAATGTCAGAGGAGGATTCAGGTTCGATGTTCCATAATACAGTTTTTCGCTCATGTTTATTCAAGTAATGAGGAAGCACTACTAATTTCCTGCCATAAGGAGGGCGAAAATGAATATCTCCTTCATAGCCAGCCGCACGGATCCACTCATCTGTTTTCTCAATTTCATCTTTAATGAATCCTGGTGACTTAAAAACCATTCGTTCATGAGAATAAGAATGGTTCCCGATCTCATGTCCTTCATCAACAATTTTTACTGCCTCGTCGAAGTATTCTTCAATCTCTTG
Organism: Evansella halocellulosilytica; assembly: GCF_002335745.1. Classification (GTDB taxonomy): domain Bacteria; phylum Bacillota; class Bacilli; order Bacillales; family Salisediminibacteriaceae; genus Bacillus_CA; species Bacillus_CA halocellulosilytica. The sequence goes on from NZ_NIST01000001.1 coordinate 1,227,491, forward strand.
ACCGGTTAAATAAAAGGTTGCTTTCACATCTTTATCACGTAAAATCTCAAGAATTTCATCAGTATATTCGGTTGGACCGTCATCAAACGTTAAAGCAACAACCTTCTCGCTTGTATCAACTTCACTGACAATCCCACCAAAAAATTGAAAGCTGCGTGACTTTGTCAGCTCATTCAATGCATAGGCGCTGGTAACTAACAAAATCATAGCTGTACTTAAAATCATTATCCACTTTTTCATTTTTCTCTCTCCAATAAACGTAATCTATTAAGTGATCGAACAAATCTATTATATACGGAAAACTAGAATTTTTGTTGCTCCACTTTGGATAACCTTGACTGACAAGAGGTCAAAATAAAGGATCCAGTGTCCGCACAAAGAACTGAATGCGATGTAGTGTCGCGGACAAGAGATTCGCTATTGCTGTCGAGAAAGGATATTTTTTAAGATTAAGCGGTCACTAGTTCCGTCAAGCGGATAAAAAGCAGTTCCAAAATGGATGATTATAAGGAGATATAGAACTCAATGTCTGCATCTGTCGCAAATCTAGATGTTTAAGATGATATCGCGCACCTAGTTGCCTCACAAAATATTGCGAAACGAACCAGATAATATGATTAAATTATGGTATTATTTGTTAAAGTACGGTGCATTAATACGAAAAATTAAGCAGGTTAAACATAAACATCCATCGATGGACAAGTGATAAGGTAAATAGCTCATATAAATTTGTTATGAATGTACATTTCGGTTTTTGATATACGAATGGATAGGAGTGATGACTGTGAAAGGAGATTCACCTAGACATATTGCAATTATGATGGATGGGAATGGAAGATGGGGGAAGGAAAAAAGATTGACAAGAAGTCAAGGTCACTATGCTGGATCGAAAGCGATGGAAGGAATTGTATACGCATCGATTGAATTAGGAATTCAAATATTGACCTTATATGCTTTCTCTTCGGAAAACTGGAAAAGACCTGAAAAAGAAGTTCAATACTTGATGGATTTACCTACGAGATTTTTTAAAGAAAAATTGCCAATGTTCATGGAAAAAAATATAAAGATTTGTAGTTCGGGAAATATTCAAGGGTTGCCGCAGCACACGAGAGAATCTGTTGAAGAAGCAATTCGACAAACGGCTAACAATGATGGCTTGATCGTGAATTTTGCTTTAAATTATGGTGGAAGAATGGAAATAGTAAATGCGGTAAAATTATTAATGACAGATGTTAGAAATTCAACACAATCTATAGAGAATATTAATAATGAGCTTATTAGAAGTTACCTTTATACGAAAGACCTTCCAGACCCTGATATGATTATTAGGACAGGTGGGGAGAGACGATTAAGCAACTTCTTACTATGGCAATCATCTAAGGCAGAATTGTGGTTTACGGATACTTATTTCCCGGACTTTAATAAACAATTGCTTATGCAAGCAATCGATGATGTGAATCAACGGAATGAGGCTGGGACATAATTAGTCAATAGTAACTAAAAAATGGTGCTATTGATCGATTTTTAAATTTTTATGTAGATTGTCAAAAAAACATACTGGCAAAAACTTTTAGTAGATTAAATGTTGCATTCTACCTATTCGTCTGCTAATATCGTTTCATAGCTAACGATTCTGAAAAAAAGGAGGGAGCAACCGTCCATTCGTTTAATGAAAAAGGAGAATTACTTCCCGAAGAACTAGAAACGATTAATCGTCTAACGAATTTACCTTTAGAATCATTGAACCTTGATGCAGTGGCAGTTGTAACAAATATTTACCGGATTGCCCAAGGGTTGCGTAACAAGATGGAGCGTGACGTTCTCTCTAATTATGGCTTGTCTTGGACGTCCTTTTCCATTTTGTATGATTTATGGATATCTCAATCAGTTGAAACGAAAAAGTTAGCTCAGTCTGCAGGCGTGACAAAAGCAACTGTGAGTAATATTACGAATACACTGGAAAGAAAAGAGCTATGCTATCGAAGTACTGATAAGAGAGATCGAAGAACGAGGTATGTGACAATCACAAATAAAGGCCGAAAAGTGATGGAGGAGTTGTATCCCCATTTTCATAAAGAGGAAGTCGAGGTTGTCAGTAGTATAAGTCCAGACGAACAGAAGCATTTGTCAGAGCTATTAAGGAAAGTGATTAGACATAACGAGTTTTAAAAATGCAATGACAGGAATCCAGTAGTAATGATCTCGCTGTTACAGAGAGTCGGTGGCTGGTGTGAACCGATACAAAGATTATTATGAATTACCTCCTTGAGCATTCTTTGTGAACAACTAGTAGCAAAGGACGGGCGAGCCGTTATCTCGAGCGAGTGGGAGAAGTGTTTTCTCCAACAAGGGTGGTACCGCGTGAAAAACTAAGCCACGTCCCTTTTTTATAGGGGGGCGTGGTTTTTATATATTCCCGCTTTCGTATAGCAGCAACTTTTTAAAAAAACAACTTATATTTTAAATTGGAGGGAAATGAAATGAGCGACATAATTGAACAGTTGTCAGAAGAACAATTACGCGAAGTAAAGAGGCAAATGGCGATATACAGACAAGGCGTCCAAGATATTATTCCAACCGAAGAATTAGAAAGGAAAGTAGCAAAATCCATCCTTCAAAATCGTCCGCTAAAAATTAAATTAGGACTAGATCCATCTGCACCAGATGTTCATTTAGGGCATACCGTCGTGTTAAACAAAATTCGCCAATTTCAAGAAAATGGTCATACGATCCAATTAATTATTGGTGATTTCACTGGTAAAATTGGTGATCCAACAGGAAAGTCGGTTGCGAGAAAGCAGCTGACAGATGAAGAAGTGAAACACAATGCCCAAACGTACTTTGACCAGTTCGGCAAAGTCCTTGACATGGAAAAAGTCGAACTGCATTACAATTCGAAATGGCTTTCAAAAATGAATTTCGAGGATGTCATTCGATTAGCTGGAAAAATTACGGTAGCAAGACTGTTAGAGAGGGATGACTTTGACGAACGGTTAGCGTTAGGAAAACCTATTTCATTACATGAATTCTTTTACCCGTTAATGCAAGGACATGATTCGATTGAGTTGGAATGTGATATTGAACTTGGCGGAACAGATCAGCACTTCAATATACTCATGGGGAGACATTTCCAAGAACGGTTTGGAAAAGAGCCGCAAGTAGCCATATTGATGCCATTATTGGCAGGCCTTGACGGAGTAGAAAAAATGTCTAAATCAAAGAACAATTACATTGGTATTGATGAGAAGCCGGCAGACATGTACGGAAAAGCGATGTCGATTCCGGATGAATTAACGGTGAAATACTTTGAGCTTGTAACAGACTTGTCTCCTCAAGAAATTCAAATGATAAAAGACGATTTGAATAATGGAAGCTTACACCCTCGTGATGCAAAAATGCGATTAGGGAAAACGATCGTGAGAATGTACCACAGCGATGAAGCAGCTGAGCAAGCCGAGCGTCAATTCATCTCTGTTTTTCAAAAAGGTGCATTACCTGAAGATATACCAGTAGTGAACTGGAATGGCGAGTCTGAAATGAACATTATCGATTTCCTCGTTGAGCTGAAATTATTGAAATCGAAAAGCGAAGCACGAAGAATGATTGAAAACCGAGGTGTCAAACTAAATGGAGAAAAAGTAGAAGATAATCATTTAAAAGTAAAGCTCACAGATGGTTTAATCATACAAGTCGGTAAGCGGAAATTCGCCAAAATAAAATTATAAAAAATTCGACAAGTGCCTGGCACTTGTCGAATTTTTATTTTAAGCGCGGGAATATGACAGCTAAAATAATCGCTGACCAATAAGGCAGCAGTTTAATCCATATGGATAAACTGTACATATCGAAGCCTACGATATGAAGCCCTCTTAATAACCCGCTTCCTAAAACGTAACCTGCGAAAAAACCTAATATGCCGAGAAGTATAGCTTTCATATTAATGAGCCTCCTTTTTCTTTTTAAGTGGCAGGACGGCGTAGTAAACATTAAATAGTGCTAAAATGACGAGAATCGTTCCAAAGATTGGATGAAGTGAGCCTGCGATCGGAAGTTGAAACCCGAGATTTGCGGTTACGTACATGGAAAAAATAAGCACGAGAAAACCACCAGTATAATAAATGAATATTTTCGGAAGTCTTCCGATAAACGCAGTAATCATCATGAATATCGGTAAGTTGATACCGAACAAATGAACAACCATTTTATGCTGCACCCAATAATGACCACCACCGAATATCGATAAACCTGCTGTGTAAAATTGAAATAAGACACAAAGTAAGAAGACGAATGACATTGCAATATAAATAAACTGACTAATAGAACCATATTTCATGAAAATCTCCCCTTTCGATGTATAGAATAGTTGGGAAAAATAAAAAATGTCTTATCTAATTCTTAAATTTTTATTAAATCGTTGAAAAACGTGTTGTTTGTGGAAGTGCAATAGAAGGTCATCTTGTAAGAATGAAGGTTTATCCGCGAAAATTACCGCTTATCCTGTAAAAATTAAGCTTTATCCGCGAAAATTTGAGTTTATCCGGTAAAAAATCAGGTTTATCCTGTAAAAATCCATGTTTATCCGCTAACTAGAACGATTCTAATCAGACGGCCCCCCTTGAGCTATCCCGTTTAAAAAACATTGCCGATATAAACGACAATGTTTAAGAAGTGATTTATGCTTTTAAAAAACGGTAACCTGCGCCCCATACCGTTTCGATATATTCTGTTTGGGAGTCGTGTTCAGAGAGTTTTTCTCTAACTTTTCGAATATGTACTGTTACCGTCGTGGCGTCTCCGAAAGCATCGATTCCCCATATTTTTTCAAAGAGGTGTTCTTTACTAAACACTTGGTTTGGGTGTTTTGCGAGGAATACGAGCAAATCATATTCCTTTGCTCTCATCATGATTTCCTCGTCCCCAATAAACACTCTTCTTGCATTTGTATCGATGGCTAAGTCTTTTACACGAATGAAAGTGGATCGATTTTCCTTGTTGACTAAACGCTCGTATCTGCTGATGTGCGCCTGGACACGGGCAACGAGTTCATTCGGACTAAAAGGCTTGACGATATAATCGTCGGCACCAAGACCTAGCCCTCTTATTTTATCAATGTCATCGGTTTTTGCTGTTACCATGATGATAGAAACATCTTTTTCGTTACGGATTTTTTTGCATACTTCAAAGCCGCTTAATGACGGAAGCATGACATCTAAAAGGATTAAATCATAATTGTCATTCAATGCTTTTTGTAATCCGGCTTGGCCGTCTTGTTCGATCTCCGTCTCAAATCCGTTGATTTCTAAATAATCTCGTTGGAGTTCTGCAATACTCAGTTCATCTTCAATTATTAATATCTTTGCCAAAGTGAATCACTCCTTATGCTCGATTGGCAATGAAAAAATGATCGTTGTTCCTATGCCGGGTTGACTTTCAGCACGGACAGTACCATGATGAGATTCAATGATTTGTTTCACAATTGCTAGACCTAATCCACTGCCTCCAGATGCCGAATTTCTCGCTTCGTCTGCTCGGTAAAAACGGTCGAAAATGAAAGGTAAGTCATCTTGCTCAATGCCAGGTCCGTTATCTTGAATCTTAATCTCGACGGAGTCTACTTTTTTAACTGCTCGAATCCAAATATTTTTTTCATCGAGGTGGAAGTGTTTGACACTGTTTTCAATAATATTAAATATGACACGCTTTAGCTGAATTTTATCGGCTTGAACGAATGTATCGGGTAACTCATTCGTTTCTAAATACGTATGGATATTTCTCATTTCAAGATCCGCATTAATGTCGTCGGTTGTTTCAGTGAGAAATTGTTTTATATTGACAGGCTCTAAATTCATTGGATGTTCATTCGTTTCGAGCTTGTTATATAGTGAAAGTTCATTGATTAGATGGTCGAGTTCATTCGTCTTTTGAAAAATCACTTCTGTATATTTGTCTAGTTTCTCGGGAGTATTAGCAACACCATCACGAATGCCTTCGACATATCCTTTAATCGAAGTGATAGGTGTCTTCAGATCATGTGTCAAGTTTGAAATGAGCTCTCTCCGATAATTATGATAGGAAGCTTGAAGTTCTTGTGATGCCTTTACTTCCTTTCTCATATCATTAAAGACTTCAGACAGTTTTCCGAGTTCATCTTGTCTATGTACACGCACTTCACTTTCAAAGTCTCCCGCTTTCATTTTTTCAGCAGCTTTCATTAAGTCTTGGATCGGCTTTATTATTTGTCTGTAAACATAATAAGTCAAGATCGTATTCGTAACCGCAATAACAAGTATAATTAATATGAATCGGATGGAGATAAAGAGTGCTGTATTGTCGGTATTCGATTCAAGGTTGAAAAACCTAAACAATAGTAATGCTAAGCCAATTTCGATCATAAAAAAGGCGATAATCGGGATGATGATCATTCCGAGGTTCGATGCTAACAGCTTTCGTTTAATGGACATTCTACTGCTCCTTACTATGTTCATCTATTGAAAATAGTGTACTATACAATAAATTGAAGTGCGAGTCGAGGCAAAAATCAAAGATGTTGAGTTTAAAGTGCTATCCTCCAGAATTACAAAATGACAGAATGTATAGTAAATTAGAGAGACGAGAGTATTTTTAAGAAAACTGGTAATATCCAGACGAACTGTTAGTATTTTAGAGAAGAAAATGTGGAAGGAATCTAAAAATGGAAGATGATCAAATATTTTTCATATATACGCGAGACCGAAAGAGGATGTAAAAGGCTCTTCCATTGGTAAGTTCCTCATTTCGAGCCTGCTCATTATTCATTGTTTCATTATGAAAGCTGAAGTCATATAAGACAGATGAAATCTAACTAGAAATTTCACCTGGTCATAAAAATGTACGAATGACGTCATCATTATTTTCAAAAACTGCGATTTTTTCTTGATACAGATTGTAGTTTAAGAAGTCAGGAAGGAACTTTTTATTATAATTTTTGTTCCAAGTTATTAATTCTTGGATACTTTCATATGTTTCTCGTTTATGTTTACCTGTTTCGTATGACTTCCGCTGTTCGTAGCGTTCCCATATTCGTTTTTCTTGGACAGATAATGCAGGTATTAATACGATAATCTTATTAGCTGCTGAAAAACTAGGGGCTGCCCAGGACAGATAGACGCCTTCAATTATCCATTTGTCCTGCTGAACGATAGATTTTAATTTTTGATCTCTCAATATCGGATCGGTTCTTTTTCCATAATATGTAGAAGTGTGGTCCCAAAACAAGTCATCTAAATCATAGTGGGGAAGGGCTAGCTTTTTACTTAAAATGCTAGCTGCATACGTTTTTCCGCTTCCAGATCCTCCTGAAATATGTATTTTCATCTATCGTCACTCCATTTTCTTATCATATTTACTAGTAAAATGAGGAACACCCTTTTCGAAGGATGTTCCTCAAAGGAAAGTAAAAGAAGGATTCCGCCTCCCTAAATCTTATTTATTGACGATCCCGATAATGAATCCGTCATGCCCTTTACTGCCAACTGTTTGAATCGCAGTTGAGTCGATTCTTGAATCTGTGGCAAGTAGATCAACCATTTCACGAGTACCTTGGACACTTTCATCATTACTTCCTGCATTCACAACTTCCCCATGACGAACGACGTTATCAATAATGACCATCGCTCCTGGCTGTGCAAGATCTAACGCCCAATTTAAATAATGAGGGTTATTTTTCTTATCCGCATCAATAAAAATGAGGTCAAAGTTTTTAAAACCATTTTTCTCTAATGTTGGTAATGAGTCAAGCGCTTTGCCGACAATGATATGAATTTTATTTTCAAGCTTCGCTCTCGCGATATTTTTCTCGGCAACTTGCGCATGCTTTTCAGAATATTCGAGTGTAACAAGCTTTCCATTTTCCGGAAGAGCACGACCGAGACAAATTGTACTGTATCCGCCTAATGTACCGATTTCTAAGATACTGCTGACACCTTTTAATTTTGCAAGAATGTGCAACAGTTCCCCTTCGTGAGGGGCTACGTCAATTGCTGGAAGACCAGCTGCTTGATTTTCTTTCAGTACTTCTTCTAACACAGCATCTTTCTTTAATAAATGCGAATTAAAATATTGTTCTACTTGCTCCCATTTTTCCATATTCGAGATCGCTCCTATCTTCCATTTATTTAACCTGCTTCTAACATATAATGAAATATCTTTTAATTCAATAAACTTGGCTAGGGATCTGATTATATACATGACGAGTTTATGACATGAATGGTATTCTTATAGTGGTGTATATTTTTGTAATGAAAGGCAGAAAAAAATGAAAAAGACCGTTTATTTTCTAGTTTTTAGTTTATTTTTTATCGGAGGTTGCAGCTCGGCAACTGAACAATCAGATACTCTTTATGTAGCAGCGGCTTCGGACATGTATCATGCTTTAACTGAAGTTGGTCATGCATTTACTGAAAAAACAGATGTTGAGATCGAATTTACATACGGATCGACTGGGCAGTTAACTCAACAAATTCAAGAAGGGGCACCATTCGATTTGTTTTTGGCTGCTCATGATTCATATATAGATCAACTCATTGATCGTGAAGCGGTTTATGAGGATTCTAAAGCGTATTATTCAAGGGGAACGATCGTCTTCATGCACACTCCAAAAGTGAACATTGATGATCAAGGTGAATTTTTGTTAAATGATGATGTAACGACCGTAACGATTGCTAATCCTGAACATGCCCCATATGGAAAAGCCGCAAAGGAGGCACTTGAATCGTTAGAAATATGGAATGAAGTAGAACCGAAAATTGTGTATGCGGAAAACATTAGGCAAGCATATCAATATGTTGAATCAGGTAATGCTGATGTCGGGATCATCGCTTTAGCGCTCATGAATGAGACGGATCTTTATTTCGAAAAAATTGATGGACAATTACACGAGCCGATTAGACAGGCATTGGCAATTCCGCGGCAAACAAATAACAAGGAACTGGCTGAACAGTTTTCTGACTTTATTTTAAGTGAAGAAGGTCAAGGAATTCTTAAGTCATATGGGTTTGATAACCAATGACACAATCAGTACTTACGCCATTACTGCTATCGTTAAAAATATCGGTTATCGCGACAGCAGCAGCTTTCATTGTTGGAATCTTCTTTTCTTGGTGGGTAGCATTTAATAAAAATAAGTTAACGCAATTTTTCTCAATTATTATTACGATTCCATTGGTCATTCCTCCAACTGTTCTCGGTTACTATTTATTAGTCGTTTTAGGGCGGAACAGTCCAATTGGACAGTGGTTTGAAGCTGTGACAGGGCAGACGATTATTTTTACGTGGCAAGCTGCCGTCATTGCAGCAGCGATTGCAGCATTACCGTTGCTTGTGAGACCGATTCAAGCATCATTTGAATCGATAGACAAAGATACGATGAAAGCAGCTGAGTTAGATGGAGCAAGTAAATTTCAACTTTTGCGATATATTGTAATCCCCTTATCGTATAAAGGGATTTTGGCAGGACTCGTTCTCGGTTTTGCAAGGGCAATGGGGGAATTTGGAGCAACATTAATGGTTGCAGGTAATATTCCTGGCAGGACACAAACGCTGTCAATTGCAATTTATGATGCGGTCCAAGCTGATCGGATGATGGATGCACATATGATGGTATTCATTTTAACGTGTGCAACGGTGGTCTTTTTATATTTGATTCATCGATGGTTTAAATAAGTTTATGTGAAGGCGAGGGTAAAGATGGTCATTACAAAGGAAATGCCGGTGTCCGGTATTGTTAGCAGTTGGCCGGAAACAGAAGTCATTTTTGCAAAGTACCGTATTTCTTCACAATCGAATCGCTCAATACAGGAAGTTGTTCAAAATGAGCAGATATGTGATTTGCTCATTATACAATTGAACAAAACGATCGGCAGCTCAAATCGAACGTGTATAAAAGGTGGCTGACGAGTTGAATAAAAGGTACAGGCTGTACCTCCATAATAAACCTCTTGGATATCGAGTCCTGGAGGTTTTTCATTTGGGCTGGAAAGGGAGAGGTACGGACTAAACAAACGTTTGTTTAACTATTGTTTGACAAGATGTCCTATCATTCTTTTAAAAATTGCTTTTCCCTGCAATGACAGATTACGAATTTGTCGAGAGGAAAAGTTCACGGACCAGGTCTGTGACAATTTTGTGAACAAATGATGAAAGGAGTCCAAAGGTGAGTGACATTTACTACCTGAGCTAAATGCGTACTAAGAATTTCGTTAAACGTATATGGGGAAAGTTGATCCGATAAACAGTAATGGAAATTAGCCCAAATCAGTGTGCAATAAACGAATAATGAGTATATCGATTTATTTAAGGAACGGAAAAGTGTTTTATTCACTAGAAAAAATGAGTGATAAAACGATAAGGAGTTGGTAATAATGGAAAGTACGCTCATGGTGAACGACTCACCACTTAGCTACGCTCCTCACTTCCACGACGAAAGCAACCTTTCGTCTCTATGATCTTCACACACTTGAAGAGGGAGCTTCTTGACTAAATTCGTTAAAGGAAAAAATGGTTAGCGGATCTGAAGTAGATTGTGAAAGTAAAAAAGCGATCGATACATGAAAAAAACGGAGAGGTTCTTAAAGTGCATGTAACAAATAAAGGAGCGAAAGCAGATCTGCCACATGGGCGAAATCACCAGGAAACAAACGGATAAACAAGCAAAAGAAAGTGGAGTTTTGAAATATTGATTAATAAAATCTTAAAAATTGTCAGGGACCAGGTCCCTGACAATTTTGTGAACAAGGAGGTGGGGCGAATGCGTAAGTGGATTCCATTAATAAATGAACTGCACGACTATGATTTAAGGAGAGATTTTCGTGGAGACCTTAACGCAGGTTTAATCGTTGCGATTATGCTTATTCCTCAAGGGATGGCGTATGCGATGCTTGCTGGTCTGCCGCCTGTGTCCGGGCTCTATGCGTCTACGGTTCCACTTATTATTTATGCCTTTTTCGGGACGTCGCGGCAGCTTGCGGTTGGTCCAGTTGCGATGATCTCCCTTCTTGTTTTTACTGGGGTATCGGGAGTAGCCAAGCCTGGATCTGATGACTATTTTACTTATGTCATTGTTTTAACGTTACTTGTCGGACTCATTCAATTTTTACTTGGATTATTTAAATTAGGTGCGATTACAAAGCTTATTTCACATGCAGTGATAAGTGGTTTTATATCTGCGGCTGCCTTGATGATTGCCTTCAGTCAATTAACTCATTTATTAGGTGTTGAGTTAGGAAACTCCAAGAATGTGTTTCTCATTCTTTATGAAGCAGGAAGCAACATAACTGACATTCATACGATAACGTTAATCATCGGCTTAGCGTGCATTTTCACTTTATTTTTCTTCAAAAAGAAAGTTCCGAAGCTTCCCGGACCGCTTGTTGTTGTCATTGTTTCAATCATCGTTGTATCGACCTTTAGCTTACATGAACAAGGAGTAAAAATCGTTGGAGAGATCCCGAGTGGTCTGCCGAACGTTTCTGTACCAAGCTTCGATTTTGTAACGATTACAACGCTTTTGCCGATTGCGGTTACGATTTCAATCATTGCATTTGTTGAATCATATGCGATGGCAAAAGTAATCGCTGAAAAAGAAAAGTATCAGATCAATCCGAATCGGGAACTCCGTGCTTTAGGAGTGGCGAACGTAGGGGCGAGCTTTTTCTCTGGATTTCCAGTTACGGGGGGATTTTCGCGCTCTGCTGTGAACTACGAAGCGGGAGCGAAATCTCGTTTAGCATCGATTATGACAGCGGTTTTTATTATCTTCACATTACTTTTTTTCACCTCTCTGTTTTATTATTTGCCCCAGGCAGTGCTTGCTGCGATTATCATCGTCGCTGTATTTGGACTCGTTGATGTTAAGGAACTCATGCATTTATGGAAGGTTAAACGAGTTGATTCAGTCACACTTGTCGTCACGTTTTTTGCGACGATCATATTTGGAATTGAAGTGGGTATTGCCACAGGTGTCATTTTTTCATTTGTCGTTTACGTTTATCAACAGAGTAAGCTCAGCTGGGAAATGGAAAATTCAAAGTGAAGGAAGGTTTATTTTATACTATCAGAATTTATATAACCTTAGGATGATTGTCCAAAAGCATAGGTAAGTACAATTAGAGAACCTCTTTAACGACAGCAAAGTTTTGTTAATATTCGTTATAAGTCCTGTTGCAAAAAGTAGGCTGTGTATGTAAATATATAGAATACATCCCCAATAAAATGAACGATGTAATTGCAAAAAAATAAAGAGGTGTTCTATTTTGACAGCTGATATTTTAAAGCAGAGAAACCGGGAGTTTGTAAAACATATGAATGAGGTTGATCCTGACTTTTTTTCGAAGCTAAAAGAAGGTCAATCTCCTGATTTTTTCATATTGTCATGCAGTGATTCGCGAGTGAGTCCAACAACAATTACTGGGATGACATTAGGAAGCATGTTTATCCATAGAAATGTTGCAAACCAAGTTAACCATCGTGATGATAGCTTTTCTACGGGGCTGTATTTTGCACTGCATTATTTGAAAGTGAGCTATATTATTATAATTGGACATACTGGTTGTGGCGGAGTGGAAGCAGCTTGGGGAGAAAGCAAGGATGAAAAACTGCAGCCATGGCTTTCACACATTCAAGAAAGCTTACCGATGGAGGAAAAAAATAAGTCATTTTCATCGAGAGATTTATCGATTCAAAATGTTTTATCACAAGTTGAAAACATGAAAAACCACCCGATTTATATGGAACACGGTCAAGGTATTCCTGTTATAGGGATGGTTTTTAATTTAGGTACTGGAGAATTAGAATATGTTACTGAGGAAGAACAAGTTGACCAAATAAAAGAGATCGGTTCGAAATAGGTGAGATACAGGAACCGACTTTGCTCGTAAAAAAAGCCAGTCACTCTATTACAACTAAGTAATGAAGACTGGCTTTTTTACTGTTTTTAATATAAAAATTGGAACAAATTTCTGTAAATAATTTTATCTGAATAATGGAGCTCATTTGATCCTTCTTCTCTGATCAGCTTGCAATCATCTACATCCAATTCATTTCCAGTTTGATGATCGAAACAACGGTCATTTGAATAGATGAGCTCGTCGGTTATGACACTGCCGTCTCTTAATACTGTAAAGTCATCGCGGTTTGCAGAAAAAAGGTCACTGCCAAACATTGTTATATCCTCTTCGGGTATCCCGAGTAAATTTAATAGCGTTGGCATGACATCAATTTGACCTGAAACAGTGTCTAACGTTTCTCCTTCCATACCCGGGATATGTATGATCAATGGGACACGCTCTAGCTTAACTGCTTCATATAATGTAAGGTCTTTTTCTAAAAACTTCCCGAGTTCACCGTAATGACTGCTGGCAATACCATAATGGTCCCCATACATGACGAGAATCGTGTTTTCATACAATCCTTCTCGTTTCAATTCATCAACAAGCACCCTCATCGCCTCATCGGTATAGCGAACTGTAGGAAAATAACGATTCACAATATCACTGTCAGAATCAAACTCATCAATAAACTGATCTTCTTCATCTAATTCATATGGAAAGTGGTTTGTTAACGTTAAGATCGTACCGTAAAAAGGCTCTGGAAGTTCCTTTATGAAGTCCATTGACTGCTCTATAAAATCAATGTCTTTCATTCCCCACCCGACAGAGTTCATGACTGAAATGTCATAATCACTAAAGGAATAAACATCTTCATAGCCTAGCTGATCATACATAACATCTCGGTTATAGAAAGCTTGATTGTTCGCATGAAATGTAGCTGTATGATAATCGTCATTAGCTAAAATTTCCGGTAAAGCATGATATTCATTTCCATCGTGTGTTAGGAAAACTGCGCCTCTTCCGAGTGGATATAAGGAATTGTTAATAATAAATTCGGCGTCTGACGTCTTCCCTTGACCAGTTTGATAATAAAAATTTTCAAAGTAAAAGCTTTCTTCTATTAATTCATTTAAAAAAGGCGTAATTTCTTCACCATTCAACGTTTCCCCGATGACAAAGCTTTCTACGGATTCTAAAGAGACGACAATTACATTCATGTCTTCAGCAACTCCGAATTTAGAAAGGTTTGGATCTGCGCGGTTTTCATCTAAGTATTCATGAATGGTTGACCAATCGTCTTCTTCAGATAAAATCGTTTGTGTGTTCGTAAAAGCATGAAGATATGCATCATACAGATAAAAGTTATAAATTCCGAGCGATTGAATGAGCTGATCACGATTAAATGAATGTTTTTGATCGAGAACTTTCACTTGAGTTAATCCGATAACTAATAAAAGAAGAAGTGTAATGGCTGGTATTTTTGCTTTGCTAAAATACACTTTCGTAACGGTTAACCATGAAGGCTGTTTGTACATAAGAAAGCCAATAACGGAAAGGTCGATGAAATAAATAACATCCGTCCAATGTATGAGTTCAACGATACTTGTACTTAAATCGCCCATATTAGCGCTCATTAATAGCAGAGGGAGTGTAATAATATCACTGAATTCACGATAGTAAACGACGTTTGAATATAAAATAACGGATAATAGCAAGCTCACTGAAAAGTAGTAAATGAATTGAAACTTCGGCTTAAGTAATAAGCCTATGCTGAATAACGCAATGAGAAAGACTAATGGATTAAATGCAAAGATGACAGCTTCAAGAAATTTATTAATGTTTATGTGAAATGTTACTTCTGACACAATGAACGTTTTTAACCATATGATGGTTAAGCAAAGGAGCATGAGTCGATGATTACGAAAAAATGTTTTCACCTTTCGTTCACCACCTTTCAAATGTGTGTATCGTATTAAGGTCATAATTTTTATGTTAATACACGTAGCATTTGTTTAACAACAGAAATCATGAGTTTACATATTTTGTAGTTTATTTTGTATACAGGTGGGGCTAGAATCCACTAATTTTTACAGTTGGTTTTCATCTGAATTAGATGGGTATATTAACCTTTAAAATACTTATTCGGTTAATGTTACATATTTTAAGAAGTTTGAGGTGGAAATCATGAAACGGTTAAATGAAGATGCGAGGGAATTATATTTTGAAGCAATTTTTCAAACGATTAAAGATCAGCAAAAAGCTCAGTTTCGTGAAAAATATTTAGAGCTTCATCCTACTGATCAAGTGGAACTTTTCCAAACGTTGTTTACTGAAAAGCGGCCGTACGTCTATGACTATTTATCAGCTGAGGAGTTTGCTGATATATTCCAAGGCTTAGACGTTGATACGCAAAAGCTTGTCGTTAGTGAACTGGATAAGGATTATGCAGCAGAAATGTTCAATCATATGCAAGCTGACGATGCAGCGGACTTTTTCAGTGAAATTAATGAACCTCATGCTAAAGAAATTTTAAAGACGATGGATAAAGTCGAAGCTGACGAAGTCATTGAACTTCTATCGTATCCGACTGAAACAGCCGGGGCGATTATGACGAAGGAATTTATTTCGATAAAAGCTACGGATACGGCATCTAGTGTGATGGATCATTTGCGGCAAATGGGACCAGATGCGGAGACAATTTATTATTTATATGTAATTAATGAAAAGGACAAGCTCGTTGGTGTTATTTCATTACGCGACTTAATTGTTGCTCCACTCGAAGAGCAAATCGTAAACATTATGAGTACACAAGTCGTGTCAATTGAAGCGCATACAGATCAAGAGGAAGTCGCAAAGCTTATTAAAGACTATGACTTTCTTGCTGCCCCTGTTGTAACGAGTACGAATGAATTAATTGGGATTGTGACCGTAGATGATGTTATGGACGTGATGGAAGAAGAAACCGATGAAGACTTTGGTGAGTTTACAGCAACGAAAGGAGCAACTGATGTCAACATTAGTTCATTTACAGCCGCAAAAAAGCGATCACCATGGATTATTCTATTAATGTTTTTCGGATTAATAACTGCAGGGGTGATCGGACAATTTGAAGAAACTCTTGAAGAAATTGTCCTGCTTGCCGTTTTTATTCCGCTGATTATGGACTCTGCTGGTAATACTGGTACTCAGTCTCTCGCTGTTATGGTCCGTTCATTAGCAACAGGGACGTTTGAAAAGAAAGGCTTAATGCATACTGTAAAAAGGGAGTTTGGAACTGGATTGATGCTCGGTCTTATTTGTGCAATCGTGTTACTGATCATCGTACCGTTTATTTATGGAAGCTTTTTACTAGCTTTTATCGTCGGAATTTCCTTGTTTTTAACATTAAGTATTGCAACGATTATTGGCTCTGTTGTACCTGTTATTATTAACAAACTGAACCTTGATCCAGCGATTGCATCAGGTCCTTTTATTACAACAGTTAATGATATTTTAGGGTTATTTATTTACTTCACGATCGCAACAAGCTTATTACATTATTTATAAAATACCAATGATTCCCAGGTGCCTGGCGCCTGGGAATCATTGGGAATAAATTAAAATCGTTGGTCTAATAAGGTCTACTATTATTGGTTCAATTTTTTTGGTTGAGTTTATCGCTCGATTTCCTTTATGATCTTTGCAGGATTACCGCCTACTACGACATTGTCTGATACGTCTTTCGTGACGACAGAGCCAGAAGCGACCACGACATTATTCCCGATTGTGACGCCTGGGTTAATGACAGAACGGCCGCCGATCCATACATTGTCTCCGATCGTGACGGGAATGCCGTATTCGGCACCTGAATTTCTTTCGTCAGGGTCAAGTGGGTGAGTCGCTGTATAGATATGGACACCCGGGGCGATAAAACAATTTTTACCGATAAGAATTTCACAAACGTCTAAAAAAGTACAATCAAAGTTTGCGTAAAAATTTTCACCGACATGGATATTGTAGCCATAATCACAACGTATAGTAGGTTCTACATAAATTTTTTCCCCTGTAGAGCCAAAGAGATCTTTTAAAAGTTGTGTACGCTTGTCGAGTTCCGTTTCACTTGTTTCGTTAAATAGTCTTGTTCGTTTACGAGCGTACTCACGATCTTTGACTAACTGTGGATCATCCGCCAAATATAATTGTCCTTTTAGCATTTTTTCTTTTTCAGTCATTGGCATTGTATTCATTCACTCCATCTCGTTTTTCTGTCATTCCCATCATGTTTCTATATTCGGCTTCCCTATATCTGATTCCTGTCTAATAAAACATATGGAGTCGCACACTGTGAAGGGGATTTTCGGCTCAGCAAATTTTCCTGATATTAACCTTGCTCTTTCATTATTATAGAATCAGCGTGTAACCTTTGACCGAAACGTGTTGCTGCATGATGAATCTGCTCTTTTACAATTTGACGATCAACATTATCTTCATAATGCATCGTCATTTCTAATTTCTTCTTTGATCGATCTAGTTTAGGATCGACTCTTCCGACAAGACGGTCTCCAACGAGAACAGGCATCGAATAAGGTCCGTATGTTCTCTTTTTTGCAGGTGTATAGATTTCCCACCGGTATGTAAAGTCAAAGATGTCTTCGATGCGTTCTCTGCGCCATAAAAAGTTATCGAGAGGCGGCAAGAAAGAAACATTTGAGAGCGGTAAGGATTCATCTTGCTCCTCAAGTTTCATAAGTGAATCTTTATCTTCAGTAAGAATATAGTATAGGCGGTCAACACCTTCAATTTGAACAGGAAGGAGCACGTCTTTGTCAACCAGAATTTTCAGCGACTCTCTACGTTCAGCAGCCTTCATTTTTTGCCAGCCGAAGCGTGGATCTGTTCCATCAATGAATCGATAAGCTCGTAAATATTTATGTAAGAGGCGAGTGCTTGCCTCCTCATGACTAATTTCTTTCGCTTCTTCTAAGTAATTTTGCGGGATCGCCTGCTCTGTCAATGCGAAATAGCGTTCAGCCCCTTGGCGCCCACAAACTTGGATTTCACCGGTAGTAAACAGCATACTGAGAACATGAGAAGTTTCTTTCGTTTTAGCACTATCAGGATAGTCCCAGCCACCAACAACTTTTGCCTCAGATTGAAAGGCTTTTGACGGTAATGAACCGTGTTTATCCAACTGCTTAAAAATAAACCGAATCGTCTCTTTATATTGATGACGTTCTTTTTCTAACAATTTTTTCACTTTTTCCCTTTTTGCTTCAAAAATTGGAAAGTCAGACATCGGAATGTAACAAGCGGCATTGGCAAAGTATTCAAATGCTTGTTTTCGCTTCAAATGTTCTCCGAAAATCTCTGGTTCATAATCGTCGATGCGATTCATTAATACGAGGTGGTGATTTCGTTCAATGATCGCAACTGGGTCAAGCTGAACACATTCAAGCTGTTGGAGGACGGAATGAAAATCATCCCGTGTGTAGTTGGAAAACAAACCTAGCTTCTTAATGATAAATTGGCGAGCGCTCCGTTTACTGATTTTAAGCATTTTTTCAGCCCCTCACTTATTTTATGGTTACGAATATCGTCTATCGAGTTTTCTTACGCTTTCGGTAATTTTGGGATTTAACTCGACTTCCACAAACCTCCATCGAACACCAAGTACCAGACAAGTTTTTAGAAAGGTCGTAAAATACCCAGTAACAAGTATGGTAGGGACACGTTTTCAGACGCTTCCACGTCCCATCCCCCATAGCCTGGAAAATGATTTTCATCATATCCCCGATTGCATGATCTACACTACTGCCAACCTGTATGATCTCCATCTCTTTATTTGATTGGAATTGAAACTGAAACGTAGACGCTCTAGCAATTTTATTTATGGTTTCTAGACTGATTTGGTCAAGATTTTCACCATTATTAGCTAAGAGAATCTTTCTGAGCGCTTCTCTGAATTCAAGTGCTTTATTCCAATCGTCAATTGTTACCGTTTCTTGTTTATTTAAAAACTCATAGTTAATAAGCCAAGCTGTCAATTTTTCCGCATTGTCAAATTTATCTTTTTGACTTTCGATGTCATTTGAATTCACAAATGCTTGTATGAGAGCAAGCTCACCTGGAGCTTGTTTTTGTCCAGTCTCTTCAATAGGTACCTTTCTCATGAAAACGATCATTCCTTTCATTCTCTATTTAACATGAAACAGATAAGGAAAGCAACAAAAATGTCACCATCAAAATGTATTGACAGGTGACTCGTCACCATTGTAATGTTTTAGATAGTAACAATAATCTATTAAATGAAGAAAGGGTGTTGGATGTGAGGTTAGATTGTTGGATGAGTGAATCGTTGAAGACGTTAATGAAGGAAACGTGTGAAGGTCCATCAGAAAAGGGGAGTCATTATACGTCGGTCGACCCTGATGCTGGACTTTTCGGTACGTTGCGAGCACTAACTGCACAACGTGTATCAGAGCCACAAAAGATGAGTAAAGCCCCGATTGTCTCCCATGTCTACCATACTTGTTATTATTTAAAAGTGATGAATTCCCAATTTACAAATAAGCCGATGAAATATGATGATGATGACAGTTGGAACGTAATCGAAGTAAATGAGGAGCAGTGGCATGAAATTCTTGAAGAATTTAAAAGAGAATACGACACCTTTATTGAAAAAATAGAGGTTGAGGAAGAGTGGGGTGAGGAAAAAGTCCAATCAGCTTTAGCGACATTAGCACATTCTGCCTATCATTTAGGATCGCTGCGCCAAATGGTCTGTTAATATTTTTGAAGGTGCGCCAGGTTGATAAACAACACTGGCGTTTTTTACATTTCATGACAAAAGAACGAGGATTTTGATAGAAAATGTAAAAAAATATCATTATTTTTATCGAATTTTAACAATTTTCTGACTCGATCTTGTAAAATGTGATTAACGAATGATCTAAATATAATTTAGGGCAGGGACTTTATGATGAAAATATGGTTAAATCAAGTATTTATTGTAGTGCAGTACGTTTTATTATGTTTATCTGTTATATTGCTTGTACATATTCCAAGAGGTGTTCAGTTTATCCCGCACGATTACCATGTAGAACGAAATTATGATTGGCGTATCGAGGAATATTTAGAAAATCTTCGTGTTTATTTCTCTAATCTATTTCTGCGCGGGAGTCTTGGAGAAAATATATACGGAAATCCTGTTTTTGAAGATGTAGTCATCTACTTTTTTCAAAGGAGTTTGCCAATTATAATCGTGACCTTTCTAATCGCTGCTTTATTTGGTGCAATGATCGGGACAGTCCTTTATAAATTAAAAGATAAAATAACGGGTCAAATTTTATCGTGGATAACATGGTCAGGACAGGTTTTGCCAGATTTCTTTTTTTACTTCGGGTTTCAACTTTTATTATTTACATTGTTCCGGTGGGGATTCCCATCTTTTTCGATCTATGGTTTTCACGGAATACATAGCTACGTGATGGCCGTACTTTTATTAGGAATGTTCCCTTCAGTTTATTTAGCCGTTATTGTCAAACATTATCTTGAAGATGAACATAAGAAGAAGTACGTTGAAACAGCACATAGTAAAGGATTAAGTAAAATAGTTGTTTTAATGAAGCATCAGTGGAAAAATATAGTGAGCCGGATTATCACACATATGCATCCAGTTATGCTCATGATCGTCAGCAATCTGTTGATCTATGAATATTTATTTTATTTAAATGGCGCTGCGATGAGAAGCTATCTTGCGCTGGGGTTTCATGGAGCTTCGAACCAAGGGAGCTATCGTTCGATCGTATCTGACAATGTGTTTGAGCCAGAAGTTATCATAGCATTATTTACATGTTTTATTATCTTGATCTACCTTGCTCATTTGAGTCAAGTTCTCGTTAAAAGAACACTCATGAAAGGGGGAGATCAAGGGTGAGACCTTTATATATCGTGTCGTTAAGTTTAATCGCTGTACTACTGTTCGCCTGCATGATTGTGCCGTTTTTTCTACCAGCTGAAATGGAAAAGGTTGTTTTTATCGATATGGAAGACGGGAGCAGGTTGTTTCCACCGATACCGCCATCAAATGAATACCTTTTAGGGACAGATGAATTTGGTCAAGACCTGCTCCATCAAGTACTTTTATTTGGGCGTAATACATTGCTGCTCGTTTTTGCGATTACCTTTTTTCGCTTCGTTCTTTCAAGCGTCATTAGTTATTTTGTTGGGAAGAAAGGCACTGTAAGCTATTGGATAACCGAGAAAATGAATCACTATTTGTCAGGCTTGCCGGTACTTTTGCTTGCGATTTTATTTATGAATCTACCGATTATTGAAGCAGCAACTTTTAGAACATTTTATATTGTCTTCTTTCTAATCATAATCGAATGCGGAAGACTTTCATTTTTATTATCACAAGAATGGCATCATTTAAGAAGAGAACCTTTTTACGAGGCTTCAATTATGACCGGTTCTGACTCCTGGTTCCGGTTAGGAAAATATGATCTTCGCCATGTCGGTCCAACGATGACGGTGATGTTTTTTCAGGAATTAGCGAAGGTGATGCTCTTAATCGGCCAATTAGGCTTTCTTTCAATGTTTATTTCTCAACAGTGGTTCACAATGGATGGAGGTCCCGTCGAAGTTCAAAATACATTTGGTACGTGGGGAAGTATGTTGAGTGATACGCGGCAATATATTCGAGATGAACCTTGGATTCCTCTCGTTCCTATTGTAGCGATTACATTAGCGATGTTTACGTTCCATCATTGTGCATTATCGCTAAAAACATATTTTCAAAAATTTCAACGTTAGTATGTATAAGTGAAATGAAGGGTGCATCGTAACCCTTCATTTTTTTTCATGTTTTTTCTCTTCAAGGTACATATTAACGAAAGTGGTAAAAAACAAGTAAATATTTTAAGATAGAATGAAACCAATCTCCATTGAGGTGCGTATATACGGAATAGTTCATTATTATATAGAGTTTTAATGGGTAATATATTGTTTTGTAAGGTGTAACTCGTTAGGTGAACAGTGGAGTTGTGTAGATATTTGTCATCTGCAAAACAAAGAGATATAATTTTCTAAGAAAATATTATGAAGACATTAACATCATGTTACAGGTGGTTGAAAAATGAAGAATGCTGGGAAGATTTTTATACAAGATTTAAAAAATATTAAAAGGGTTCCCTTAGTTGGGATCTTACTAATCGGTTTGGCGATATTGCCATCCCTTTATGCTTGGTTTAATTTAAGTGCATCTTGGGATCCATACGCGAATACACAAGGGGTTCAAGTTGCTGTCGTAAATGAAGACGTCGGTACAGAAATTGACGGGCATCAAGTCAATATTGGTGAGGAACTTGTTGAAAACCTCATGGAAAATGAAAATTTAGGATGGCAGTTTGTTGACAGACAACAAGCTGAACAAGGTGTCAAATACGGTGATTATTACGCCAGTATTTTTATTAGTTCATCGTTTTCGGAAGACTTGGCAAGTGTCATAGAAGGAGAGCCGATATCTTCTGAAGTACATTATCAAGTAAATGAAAAGATCAATGCGATTGCTCCGAAAATGACATCAGCAGGAGCGACAACGATCGTCAAGGAAATAAATGATCAGTTTGTCGAAGAGACTTCAAAAGCTTTATTTCAAGAATTTGATCATATTGGGCTTCAGCTTGAAGAAGAGCTGCCCACGATTCGTCATATGAAGCAAGTCGTTTTTGAGTTGGAAGAACGTTTTCCACAAATCAACGAATTTGCTGAAATGGTGATTCATATTGATGATAACTGGGACCAAGTGGATGAACGAGTACAGCAATTTTTAGATTTAGAAGAGTTAATTCCTCAAGTTCGAGATGGTGCGAATCAAATCCTTTACCTTGAAAGTCATATGTCTGATATTAATGAGTTAGGTGAAGGTGTACTCGAGCTAGAGCAAGCGATTCCGGAGATTGAAGCTGCAGCTGAAGAAATGGGGAGAATCAATGAACACTTTTCTCAAATTGCTGAAATGCTTGAGGAAGCCTTGGAAGGAGCAATAAGTGCTCAAGAGACGATTCAAGCAGCTCAAGATATTCTTCCAGCTATTGAGGAGCGTACAGCCTCAGCAGAAGAGTATATGGAAGCTCTCATGATATTTATTGATGAAGCAGAGGGAGCAGCCGACCCTGTATTACAATCTGTTACACAGCAAGTACTCTTTGCTAATCAAGCAGCTGCTGCAGCGGATGAAGTGTTATCGTTACTTGAAGATGAGGCAACACATGAGGAGGCTGCTGAGTCTTTAAAACGTATTGACACACAGTTAGCTTCACACGTGAGGATGCTTGAAAATGCCATTGAAATGTATACGATTCTTTATGAACATTCAGGCGATGATCAGTTACTTACAGTCATTGATCAATTAACGAGAGCAAAAGATAACCTAGAACTATTGCAAAGTGAATTGAATGTACTCGTCCAATCACTTGAAGCGGGTGAAACGCTTGGATCTGAACAAGTAACTGCACTTCGTGAGCGTGCTCAAGCTGCTGAACGAGCAACGAATGAACTTTATCATTTCTTACATGGTGAAGGGTCTGAGATCATTTCCAGCGCACTCGATGCTCTTGAAGCCGAGCTTGAGGATGCAGGCGGTTCAATGGCTGATACTTACGAAAGCTTACAAGCAATTGAGGATGTTTTACTAAATGCTGAGGAAATTGTCGGTACAGGGGAAGAGACGATCCGTGAGTTGATCGATCGATTTCCAGAGATTGAAGACAGAATTGATGAGCTTGTAATGCGCGTTCAAGATGATTTACCAACTGTTATTCAGACGATTGAACGAGCAGCTGATTTTATCCGGGATGACTTACCTGGGATTGAAGAGCGGGTTTCTACAGTTGCTGATTTTATTAGAGAAGATCTTCCTCAAATAGAAGAAGAGTATGGGAGACTTTCTGATCTACTTGAAGAAAACTTGCCTGAGATTGAACAGTCTGTAAGGGATTTGGCACAATTTGCTCGTGAGCAAATGCCAGAGATTGAAGAAAACCTGGGGGATGCTGCTGACAGAATACGTGAGCTTGAAGAAGAGGACCGCTTAAATGAACTCATAGCAGTTCTGAGAAATGACCTTGATCAGGAAAGTGAATTTTTTGCTAGTCCAGTAAACTTGATCGAGGAAGAGCTGTATCCAATCCCGAATTACGGTTCAGCTAATGCTCCGTTTTATACGGTGTTAAGCTTATGGGTCGGTGCACTATTATTATCAAACTTAATTACGACGAATGTTCATGCTGCTGACCGAAGACCTGAATATACGTTACGTGACATTTATTTAGGAAGAATGATTTTGTTCCTAATCGTCGGTATTTTGCAAGGGCTTATTGTAAGCATCGGCAACTTATTGTTGTTAGGCGTCTATGCTGCTAATCCGTTGTTATTTATCCTCTTTACTGTCATTGTATCAATCGTCTTTATGACGATCGTGTATACGTTGGCGTCACTGCTCGGAAATATCGGGAAAGCCTTAGCGATCGTCCTGCTCGTGCTTCAATTATCAGGAGCCGGAGGAACATTCCCGATCGAGGTGGCACCGCCATTTTTCCAAGCGATCAACCCTTACTTACCATTTACGTATGCGATTAACTTACTTCGAGAAGCGGTTGGTGGTGTGATTCCATCTTTAGCTTGGATAAATATATTCGTATTACTCGGATTTTGGCTGGTCGCAATTGCGCTAGGTTTGTTGTTAAAAGCGAAGTTGTCTGCTAGGATTGAAGAAACAGCAGAGAAATCAAAATCAAGCCGTTTAGTTGAATAAATACAGAAGCGGGAACCGTCCTTAAGAGGGACAGTTCCCTATTTTTATGTGTAAAGGCAAGTTAGCGTGTTGACAGGTTTAGTGATGAAGGAAATATGAATAAAGGGGGGGATGGATCAATACTTATAATTAAAAAAGGGGGAGCTCATGGCTGTTATAAATAGATTTTCTTCATGGAGAAATATGCCTTCTAATAATAACGATGGAGAGATGCTCGGTGTGTTGAAAAAAGGACTACCTAAAACTCAGTCTCCAAAACATGTATTAATTCTTGGGGCAGGAATGGCAGGCCTTGTCGCTGGATATTTATTAAAACAGGCGGGCCATTCGATCAGTATTATCGAAGGAAATACAAGAATTGGAGGACGTGTTTATACTGTAAGAGCCCCATTTTCAAACAGAAATTACTTTGAAGCAGGAGCAATGAGAATTCCAGGTCATCACCGTTTAACGATGGAGCTCATCCGGCAATTTGGTTTATCCGTAATTCCATTTATCGGAAGTACGGAAAATGATTTAATTTTTGTAAACGATCAGTTAGTTAGAAGATATCAGTATGAGGAGAACCCTCGTATATTAAGATTTCCTCTACCTGAGCATGAAGCAGACAAAACAGCATTTCAGCTTCTTGAAACAGCACTCCAGCCATTTATTGATCTATATAGGAATGTTTCAGAGATCGATCGAAATATACTTATCGAGAGGTTCGATCAATATTCGTTTGGCTCGTTTTTGAGGGAAAATCCTTTAGCAAGGCCATTATCAAGTGAGGCAATATATAAAATTGAAGTGATTTTAGGTATTGAAGGGTTTCCGGAATTATCGTTTATTGATATTTTTAGAAATGTTATTGATACAATCTTTCGTGAGGACATTCAGTTTTATGAAATTTTAGGAGGAAATGACCAGCTACCGAAGTCATTTTTACCTTTTCTTCGTGAAAATATTTATTATGATCAAACTGTTCAACGAATTGAACAGTCCCCAACAAGTGTTGAAGTCATTACAAAGAGCAGTGGGCGTCAAATAGAAGCTACTTTTTCTGGAGATACGGTGATTACGACGATTCCATTTTCCGCTTTTCAATTTGTTAATATCGTCCCGTATGAGTCAGTATCCTTTTTAAAAAGAGAGGTCATAAAAAAGCTTCATTATGTTTCAGCAATGAAAATAGGGTTGGAATTTGAAGAAAAGTTTTGGGAAGAACTTAGCATACGTGGTGGTAGTCTCATTACTGACCTCCCTATTAAAACAATGTATTATCCGAGCCATAACATTGGAGATCCTGGATCTGACATTATACTTGGTAGCTACACTTGGGGGGATAATGCAAGGGTTTGGGAGCCGTTATCAGAGGAAGAGAGAATTACACAAGCACTTAGATATTTAACAGAGATATATGGAGAATCGGTATTAGAGTACTTTTTAGAAGGGATGTCGTTCAGTTGGGGAAACAATCCTTTTTCTGCTGGATGCTTTTCACTTTATGCACCTTATCAAGTTACTCGATATGAGGACATTATTAAGAAACCAGAGGGGCTTTTACACTTTGCTGGAGAGCATACATCTGAAATGCATGGATGGATCGAAGGAGCTGTGGAATCAGGTATAAGAGCTGCAATTGAAGTGAACGAGAGAAGATAGTAGGTATGTAAAAGATGAAAAAATGAACAACCTAACCGTATTGAATTTTTCCTTAAATACTTCTAGTATAGTGATAACGTTTATGGTTAGGGGGCAAACTTGTTGAAAGTAACCTTTCTAGGTACTTGTGCCGGAGTACCTGCTAAACACCGCAATGTGTCCTCTCTAGCATTGCACTTAGAAAATAAAAAGAATACGACATGGCTGTTTGACTGTGGAGAGGCGACACAGCATCAAATTTTATATACTTCCATTAAACTGCGAAAAATCGAAAAAATATTCATTACTCATTTACATGGGGATCATATTTTTGGTTTGCCTGGTCTGTTAGGCAGTCGTTCTTTCCAAGGAGCTGAATCAACGCTAACGATCTATGGACCAACAGGATTGAAAGATTTTGTTGATACAGCTCTAAAGGTTTCTGGAACATACTTAAAGTATCCTTTGGAAATGATCGAGCATGACGAAGAAGGCACGTTGTTTCATGACTCAAATTGGAGAGTGAAAACAGCACCACTTATTCACGGGCTGCCATGCTATGGATACAGAATTGAACAAAAGGATTTACCTGGTCCATTATTGATGGATAAAGTACACGAGTATGGAATTCCTGAAGGTCCCATCTTAAAACAATTAAAAAATGGAGAACGCGTTCAATTAGCAAATGGAACTGTTGTAAATGGCGAGGATTTTATCGGACCACCGAAAAAAGGGAAGGTCGTTGCCGTTCTTGGAGATACTCGTTACTCAGAAAACGCAATTAAGTTAGCAAAAGGAGCAGATACTCTTATTCATGAAGCAACGTTTGCTGCTGGAGAAGAAAATTTGGCTAAAGAGTATTTTCATTCGACGACCTTACAAGCAGCCGATATAGCCCAAAAAGCAGGAGCTAATCAGCTTATTTTAAATCATATAAGCTCCCGTTATCAAAAAGATGAGTCCGAAAACCTTGCTTCACAAGCAAAGCGCGTTTTTTCCAACACGTACATAGCAGAAGACTTAAGTCATTTTCAAATATAGTGAGTGACTGCCAATATTGTAAGTGCGAGAGATGAACGGGAAGCCGCTCCCTTAAGTAACTTAATTACGAAATACGTTCACGTGAAGGGAGTAGGCTATGTGGCAGATTCAATCATTTTTATGCGCTGATGTGCAATGTCTTCGATCTTTGCAGTGATTTCTTCTATGTCGCTCTTTAGTTTTAACATCATAGCAGACACTTCACTTTTAGCCTTTTCTACTTGATCAAGGGAGTCATTGATTTTCCCGTGAACCATCCAATCAACAATGAGACTGTTGAAAAAGTAATCTGCAAATGTGAGGAAATTTCCCATATTTAATTTTGCGTTAAAGTGATCTTCTATATCTTTTAACTCATCTTGGAAGTGGCGGAGCTCCTTTTGGGCTTCATGAATATCGTTTTTGGCCGTATCAAGGTGGCTATGTTTTACGGCTGTCGTAATCATCCCGCCGCCAAACAGATCAACGGTTGACCAGTTTTTAGCCTTACTTAGCGATTGAATCGCAAGATCTACTTTATTGTCTGCTATTAAGCCAGCCTCGATTGCTTCTTCGTACTCGTTTTTCATCGCTTTTAGCTCAGCTTCTTGTTCCGTTAATTCATAAAGTTCATGACTCCAATACGATTGCTGATCGTGTATGAGTTTTTCCTTTTCTTCAAGAAGGTGATGATATTCAGCTTCATACCCTGTGAATGTTGCGAGCAGTCCGTTATACTCTGCAATTTCTTTTTGCAAATCTTCAACGGTTTCTTTAGCCTCACTATATTTTAATTTTACTTCTGCTACTTCTTGCTTTTCTTTGTCGATTTTTTCGAGTTTTTTACCTGTAATCGAATAAAAAATATTTGTTAATGTAAAATTTTCAAGCCGCTCAACATCTTCTTTTTCTTTTTCGAGTTGGAGCTTAAAGTCATGAAGCCGTTCCTCTTCAAGGGAAAGGAGCAGTTTCGAGCGATCTATATGATCTTGCCACTTTTGATGTTTTCTCATACGTTCTTTCAAATCTTTTAAACGATCGTTTAAGTCTTTCATTATCGTTTTCCCCCCTCAGTCATATATACGGCCACTTTCATAAGCGGTTTCACCTTAAAGGTATTTTCTATATTTAATTTGATCATAACAAATGCATGAAAGAGAATCATTCATACGACAAAGAAAATCCGAAGCTTATATGTGTACGCCTCGGATTACTTATTTAAGGAATGTCTGTAAGCACTGTCTACGTTTATTCTTTTAGTTTATAAATAATATGATCTAATTCTTTCGTTAAAGCGCTTAATTTTTTAATATAGAGAAAAGTTAACCAATCTGCAAACGTCCTCAGCATAATACGGAGAACAAAGTTTACTAAAAAACATTAATTAAAAGTGACGGATAATATTCATAAGTATTTTAGTTTATAAGCTTATAACATTGAAAACTTTATCATTTGCATGAATGTTGTAAATTGAAAGGGAGGTGGAAATTTGAATAAATCTGCCCTATTTCAGTCTGCTTAAAAGGAGGAAAAGAATGAAGAATGTGATTACCATTAAAGGAGCTAAAGAAAATAATTTAAAGAACATCTCATTGGATATTCCTAAAAATCAACTCGTCGTCATCACGGGTCCATCAGGTTCGGGAAAATCAACTCTAGCTCTTGATATTTTACAGCGGGAGTGTCAAAGACAATACATGGAATCGAGTGGTATGTTGACCGATTCTGTAAATAAACCGAAAGTAGATTCGATCGTTGGACTTTCGCCTGCAATTAGTATCGGTCAACATATAACAAATCGAAATCCTCGGTCAACAGTAGGAACCATAACTGATATGTATACGTATTTACGACTTATTTTTGAAAAAATCGGTGAACGTCCATGTCCACATTGCGGAGAAGTGATTACCGCGAACAGTAATGATGAACAAGTAAGTGCGATCATGCATTGCCCAAAATGCCAACAGGAAGTTGAACCGCTTACGAGACGTCATTTTTCGTTTAATACGATGGAAGGTGCCTGCCAAGTATGCGGTGGGTTAGGGAAAGAAACAGGGCTTAATGAATCAGATGTCTTTGACGAAAATAAGAGTATACAAGAAGGTGCAGTCACATTTTGGCACGATTTTTATACAGAGTACAATGGTCCGATTTTGGAAGCGGCTGCCTCTCATTACGGATTTGAATTTGACCTAGCTATTCCATTAAAAGAGTTTACGGATGTCCAGAAGGATTTACTATATTACGGGGTAGAAAGTGAAGAATTTCGTGCCCACTTTCCTCAAGTTAAACCTCCGAAAAGTGTTGGGAAGGGGAAGTTTGAAGGTGTCATTCCTGGAATGTGGCGAAGATACAAAGAAAAAGAAGGGAACTCAGGAGAAGCGGAATATTTCTATCAACAGCAGTGTCGTGAATGCAACGGAGATCGATTAAAAAAAGCGAGCAGAGAAGTAACAGTTGGAGGAGCTTCTATCGTTGAAATATCTCGTTCTTCACTTAAAGATGCTAGAAACTGGCTCAATCAATTAACACAACAAATCAATTCACAAAATGCGGAAATCGCAGAAACGTTCATACACGACCTGACAATTAAAGTTAAGAGAATTATTCATGTTGGTTTAGGCTATCTCTCACTTGATCGTCAGGCTATTTCGCTATCTGGTGGTGAAGCACAACGACTCCGGCTTGCGTCCATACTCGGTTCAGGATTAACGGGTGTTCTATACATTTTAGATGAACCAACATCCGGGTTGCACCCAAGAGATACGCAGGGATTAATTAACGTGATGAAACAGTTACGTGACCTTGGCAACACCGTTCTTTTGATTGAACATGACGTCGCTGTCATGAAGGAAGCAGACTACATTATTGATATGGGGCCAGAGGCAGGTGAACAAGGTGGCAGAGTAGTTGGGGAAGGACCATTGCTATCATTGAAGGAGCAAAATGAATCTATTACTGGACGATACCTTCTCCAAAGTTCCTTGCCTAAATATCAGCCTAGATACGGTTCAGGTGAATATATAACGGTTCATGGAGCGACTAAACATAATTTAAAAAATCTCACAGTTTCATTTCCACTTAAATGCTTCGTCTCAGTAACAGGAGTTTCTGGATCCGGGAAATCGACTCTCCTTTTTGATTTGCTCGCTTCTCAAAAGAAAAAAGGTGTTTTTATTGAAGGTTGTAAGAACATAACTGGCTTAGAGAACGTTGAAGATATTGTTGAAGTAACTCAGTCACCGTTAAGCCGGATGCAACGCTCGAACATTGCTACTTATACGGATGTTTTCAGTCAGCTGCGAACGTTATTTGCTAGTTTGCCAGAAGCAAAAGCACGAAAGCTCCAAGCCAAGCACTTTTCGTTTAATACGAAAGGAGGTAGATGTGAACATTGTCAAGGATTAGGTGAAGTATTAATGGATATGCAATTTTTGCCTGATATGAAAATTCAGTGTCCAGTTTGTCACGGGCAAAGGTTTAAGGAAGGAGTGTTAGAGGTACGCTATGAAGGGTTTACGATCACAGAACTATTAAATGTAAGTATTTCACAAAGCTCGGCTATCTTTCAAAACAATCAAAAGATTACCTCAATGATTAAGTTGTTATCTGAAGTCGGTCTCGGTTATTTGAAATGGGGGCAAGCTGTTACGACACTTTCAGGTGGTGAAGGACAACGATTGAAGCTTGCGAAAGACTTAAGTAAAAAAACGAAAGGTAAAACACTTTATTTGCTCGATGAACCGACAACAGGCCTGCACCCGACTGACGTGAAAAAACTTATGTTTTTATTACAAAAACTTGTTGATGCTGGTAACTCTGTAATTGTCGTTGAGCATAATACTGAGGTAATTGCAGCCTCGGACTGGGTGATTGATATCGGACCTGAAGGAGGAGAGTCTGGGGGACGGCTCGTTGCTGAAGGAACCCCTGATGAAATTGCTTCGACAGAAGCTTCATATACCGGAAGTTTCCTGGAAAACTTATCAAGCTATTAACCGACTATTCTTAAAGAACGTTCTGATTCTGATTATATTTCAGACTCGGGGCTGATGACTATTTTGCTCAGTGCAGTAATATGGATATGACTGGGGAAACGTGAGTAGAGAAGAAAGGGTGAAGAGTATGAATCATAAGAATCACGACCTTGCTATTGAGGCGAAAGGTCTCGTAAAGACTTTTGGGAAGAACCGTGCAGTGGATGGTGTCGACTTAGCAATACCAGCTGGGACTGTATACGGCTTTTTAGGACCGAATGGTGCAGGAAAAACGACGACTATTCGTATGCTTGCTACATTACTTAAGCTTGATGGCGGGTATGCAAAGGTGTTAGGGCATGATCTTAAAAATGAAGCAGAGGCTGTTCGAAGCAGGGTGAGCTTAACAGGACAATTTGCTTCTGTAGATGAAGACCTTTCCGGAATGGAAAACTTAATCTTAATTGCAAGACTTCTAGGATATTCACGGAGTCAAGCGAAAGAACGGGCTTCTGATTTATTAAACGCTTTTGGATTGATGGATGCTGCTAAACGGCAAGTGAAAAATTATTCTGGGGGAATGCGTCGCAGACTAGATATTGCAGCGAGTATCGTCGTTACTCCGGACCTGCTTTTTCTTGATGAGCCAACAACAGGGCTAGATCCACGAAGCAGAAATCAAGTTTGGGATATCGTCCGTGCCCTCGTTAATGCAGGTACAACGGTCCTGTTGACGACCCAATACTTAGATGAAGCTGATCAACTTGCTGACAGGATTGCCGTCATTGATCGAGGAAAAATTATAGCTGAAGGGACGAGTGGAGAGTTAAAGGCATCCGTTGGGTCCGGTGCTTTGCACGTGCGTCTTTTAGACGAACAAGACCGTCCTAAGGCAGAAAAGTTGCTTTCAGATTTATTGGATGCACCGATTCAGTTATCATCAGACCCAACTGCTCTTTCAGCACGAGTAACAGATACCGAACGTGTAGCTCATGCACTCGGCGAGTTAACGCGTCAAAATATAGCATTGTCGGATTTTTCACTTGGACAGCCGAGTCTTGATGAAGTGTTTCTTACATTGACTGGACGTCCTCCAGAAGAGGATGACACGTCTGAGGAGGTTAAACAATGAACGAAACGTCTGAAAATCAAATCAATCAAATTGAAGATAAAGCTTTACAGGACGTCCTTTCTAAAAGAACACGACCAGAAAAGCCGAATGGTGTTACGAATTCCATGACATTTGGCTGGAGAGCTTTATTAAAAATTAAATACATTCCAGAACAATTATTTGATGTAACTGTATTTCCAATTATGTTTTTATTAATGTTCACTTATTTATTCGGCGGAGCGATTGCCGGTTCAACAGCTGATTATTTGCAATTCCTGCTTCCTGGTATATTAGCAATGACAGTCGTGACGATTACGATGTATACAGGGATGGAGCTTAACAACGATATTCGAAAAGGTATCTTTGACAGGTTCCGTTCATTGCCAATATGGCGCCCATCAGTCCTTGTCGGTGCTTTACTCGTTGATGCTGTCAGATATACGATGGCATCAGTCATCATGATTACTCTTGGTCTTATTCTCGGATTTAGACCGGAAGGAGGGGCACTCGGAGTCATAGCAGCCGTTGCACTACTCATTGTCTTTTCATTTAGCCTATCATGGATTTGGACGACACTTGGTCTTGTTTTACGATCAGAAAAATCATTAATGGGTGTCAGCATGATGGTACTCTTCCCGTTAACATTTGTCAGCAATGTATTCGTCGATCCGAGAACACTTCCATCATGGCTGGAAGCCTTTGTCGATGTGAATCCTGTTTCACTATTAGTGACTGCTACTCGGGGACTCATGCACGGGAATGCGACGTTTGAAGAACTGTTATGGGTGCTTGTTGCTTCAGGTGTGCTCATTGTCGTCTTTGCACCACTTACGATGTATTTTTACCGTAATAAAAGCTAAACCATTTTCAAACAATTAAAGTTAGTTATAATGAATTACCGTCTAATTAAATTAGGCGGTATATTTTTTTATACTATAAGAATTAATAAAACCGATGGATGATCGTACAACTGCAACTAAGGCTTTCACCATTAAGGCTTGGTGATAAGCCAATTTTGTTTATTTTTTAATTGACATAGTTATTTTTATGTATTATGGTTATATACATTAGTATATAACCATAAAACTATATGACCTGAAATCTAATAAAAGGTGGTGACGAAAGACTTGAGTTTTGATAATAGTAAGCCAATTTTTATACAAGTAAGAGAGCTAATAGAGGACCAAATTGTGAATGATCAGTTGAAAGAAGGAGAACAAGCGCCGTCTACGAACCAGTTAGTGAATTTCTACAAAATTAATCATGCTACGGTCTCGAAAGGCATCAATCAGCTTGTTGAATCAGAAATCTTATATAAAAAACGAGGTGTAGGCATGTTTGTAGCTGAAGGAGCAAAAGAAAAGTTGCTGCAAAAGAGAAAAGAAGCGTTTATTGACGATTACGTTTTACCGCTCGTTCAAGAGGCGGATAAATTAGCGCTCTCAAATGAAGAATTACTAAGTTTTATTCAAAAAGTTAAAGGACGTGAACATTCATGATGCTTGATATAGAACTCGATCAGGTCACTGTAAAATATGGTGACTTTGAAGCAGTAAAAGGTATAACGTGTAAACTGGCAGAGGGGAAAATCTACGGTCTTCTGGGGAGAAATGGTGCTGGGAAAACGACGCTCCTCTCTTTACTCGCATCGTTTCATGAACCTACTTTTGGTTCGGTAAAAATTGGAGGAAAGACACCATTTGAAAATGCTAACATCATGCAAAATGTAGCGTTTGTATATGATGTGGATTATAGTATGGAAACAGAAAAGGTAGAAAAGTTGATGGCGATCACCGAACGTTACCGGCCTCATTTTGACAGAGAATACGCCAACCAACTCATAAAAAATTTTAAACTGCCTGTTGAGAGACCATTAAAGGATTTATCGAAAGGGATGCAATCCGCATTTAATGTTACGGTAGGTTTAGCTTCCCGTTCTCCGGTGACGATTTTCGATGAAGCTTATTTAGGAATGGATGCACCTACTAGAGAAATTTTTTATAAAGAACTGCTCGAAGACCAAGCTAGACATCCGCGCACCATCATTTTGTCAACACATTTAGTATCAGAGATGGACTATTTATTTGAAGAAGTGTTGATGATCAATAAAGGAAGCCTGATGCTTCACGACGAATATGAACGTTTGCTTTCAAAAGGAGCATCGATTACAGGGAAGGATACAGAAGTTGACGAGTTCACTACTGGAATGGAAAAGTTATCTGAACAAACATTAGGGTCCACGAAGTCCGTAATGATTTATGGTGAAATGTCAGAGAAACAAAGGAATGAAGCGAAACGAAGAGGGTTAGAAGTTGGTCCAGTGTCGCTTCAAGACTTATTTATCCGCTTAACGAGTGAGGAGGATGATCATGAATAACCATTCGAACGTAAAAAAATTATTTAGCGATTTATTCCGAGAACAGCTGAAGTGGACGTATTGGTTTTTAGGGGTTCTCTTTCTCGCTCAAATTGGAATTAATGTGATTTTAATGAATACTGGTGAAATACCGATGGACTTTTTCACTTTCTCCTATGAATCAGGAAAAATTTATATGCTTGTCATCGGGGTATTGTCCGTCTATGTTTTTTTGTACCATTTAGTCGCGAATGGAATAACGAGAAAAGATTACTTTTTAGGGGCTATCCTCAGTGCTGCCGCTATTTCAGTGGCCATTATGGTCATAACTGCGATAGTGAGCGGTTTACAGTATGTCGTTCTTGATCTAATGAATGTCACGTTTACGTTAGAGACATCTTCTCAACTGAAATATGACAATTGGATTTTCTCTTATCTTGTTTCGATGATTAATCTTTTTGCGTTTTTCTCAATTGGCTGGATGATTGGTGCTGGATATTATCGCTATGGATGGCTCATCGGCTTTGCTTTTGTTGCGATTGCGATATTAGCCGTTAGCTTTATCGACGTGTCTTGGGAATTTAATATGAATGAATGGCTCTCTAATTGGATGCCGTTTTTATCTGAGCCTCCGTTTTTTGTCTCATTACTCGTTAGTATGATCATTATTTTGATTATGCTTTGGCTAGTCAGAGCCCTTACGAAAAGAGTCGCTATTAAAATGTAACGTCTAAGTTCGCCTCACGAGCCAACAACATTACATTCGACAAACAAAAAGGTACTGGATTTTCACGAAATCCAGTGCCTTAATAACTTATAAATCAATGTCTCGCTTAGCAAAACCGATGATTCCAACAACGATGAGCACGAGAGCAATCCCTGTTAACCATAGTAGCGGTACCCATTCAAAGCTTTCTGCTGGAATTCTCGGAATGTGGTCGTAAGCAGACATGCTCATCATCCACTCTGGTAACTGAAGTGGACCTCCGAGGTACACGACGAAAAAGGCATAAATGACGACAATCCAGCTCAATGCTGTCGCTTTAGGAAGAAGTCCGAATAAAGCGACCCCTAAACCAATAGCAATCCATATTGCTGGAGCATAAGAAAGACCTGCAATCGTCAAATCTGTTAAATAGCTAGAATCATTCATGCTCTGACTACCGGTAATCCCCATGCCGAATCCAGCCATAAACAGGAAAACGATACTACTAATCATTGAAACAAGTAAGTAGCTTCCTATTAGGCGAGTGCGAGCAAGTGCACCTGAAAGTAGCCCTTCGATTCTGCCTGCTTTTTCTTCTCCACGCAGTTTCAATAAGCTTAGTAATGCTGGAATCGCGGCAATCATTGCCGAAACGGACATGAACATAGCCGCAAAACTGTCCGCAAGAATGCCCTCTTCCATTTGAGGAAGCATTTCATCAAGTGTATCTCCCATTGATGCCATCATTTCTTCTGCTTCACCGATGAATGAACCATATGACATTCCGAATAAAAGGAGAGCAAAGATCCAAATAATGATGCTGGTCCGTTGTAATCGAAATGCAAGGCCAAGCGGTTTTGTCAGCAAGCTTGATGCTTGAGCATGACCTTGACGCGGGCGTACCATTCCAGCACCTACATCGCGTTTCGTACTAAGTTTGTAAGAGAAAGCAACAAGGACAATCGTAAAAATAAGGCTGATAATTAACGGAGACCAAAGATTGTCTACGTAAGCACTCGTTTGCTGCGCCCAGCCAATCGGTGAGAGCCAAGATAAGATGCTATTATCAAGATCCCCGATAGCGCGAAGAGTAAAAGCGACAGCAATTATTCCTGCACTAAATCCCGTTGCACCACGAGACGTCTCCATAAGCTGAGCAAATAAAACAGCAATTCCTGCAAAGCAGAATCCAATCGATGCTAAAGATGCTCCAAAAAGGAATGATCCTTCCCATGTAACCGTTTCGACTCCGACGGACGCCATACTTACACCAAGCAGTATGGCAAGAATAATGTTTAAACCAAGAACATAGACAAGCGCAGCTGTCGTATTCGCATGTCTCCCGATAACGGATGCGCGAATGAGTTCGGATCGTCCATCTTCTTCTTCTTTACGAGTATGCCGGACAATGAAAAGGACGCTCATTAAAGCAACAACGATACCTGTCATACCGATCATTTGATGCGAGAGCATCGCACCAAACGTATAGTCTTCTAAATAGAGGTCAGGTCCTGTTAGAGCGATTGAAGCAGGGTTTGCCATCGTAACAGCCATCCCTTGACGCTCAGCTTCTGTTGGGTAGAGACCTTCGAAACTAGCTAGCATGATCACAATCGTTGCGGTAATCGCAATCAGCCAAATTGGAAGGCGGATCCGATCTCGTCTCAAGATAAACCGAAGCATTGTTCCAGTTCCGGTAAATGTTTGCTGTTTACTCACGTTTGCCACCTCCTTGGGCTGCACCTTCTTTATTGTCATTATCGTAATGGCGCATAAATAACTCTTCTAATGTCGGAGGTGTACTCGTTAAGTTTTTCACCTCAAACTGTGTTAAAAATTGCAAAACATTGCCCATTTCAGATGTGTCGACTTGGAACTGTGCTTCATGACTTTTCAGGTCAAGGTCATGAACACCTTTCAATGTATCGAGTCCAGACAATGGATTTGCTGTTTCAACGGATACGAGTGTTCGTGTTAAATGACGAAGTTCATCGAGTGTTCCAGATTCAACGATTTCCCCTTCTCTGATAATCGCGACTCGATCACATAATTTTTCAACTTCAGCTAAAATATGGCTTGAAAGTAAGACGGTTTTTCCCTTTGCTTTTACCTCGGCTACACACTCCTGGAAAATGGCTTCCATTAATGGGTCGAGGCCGGATGTCGGTTCATCTAAAATAAACAAATCTGAGTCAGAGGCAAAGGCTGAAACAAGTGCAACTTTTTGTCTGTTTCCTTTCGAATACGTTCCACATTTTTTCGTTGGATCTAAATTGAATCGTTTTATTAGTTCGTCCCGTCGGGATTTATCGACTTTTCCTCTGAGGCGTGAAAATAAGTCAATCGCTTCACCTCCAGTTAAATTCGGCCATAAATTCACATCCCCGGGCACATAAGAAACCCGCCGGTGAAGTTCAACAGCATGTGTCCACGGATCTTTATCAAACATCATGATTTCGCCCCTCGTTTTTCGCAAAAGTCCAAGCAGAATTCGAATCGTTGTTGACTTTCCAGCTCCGTTTGGCCCGATAAACCCAAGTACTTCCCCTTGATTCACTTCTAAATCTAATCCAGCAAGTGCTTTGATTTTTCCGTACTCTTTTGTTACTCCATTCATTTTAATGATTGACACTATCTCCACCTCCATTTATTTGTAAAACGCTTGTTTTAACACTTCTAAATAATCATCAAATTCATCGAATAAATCCTTGTATTCGTCATTACTTAATGATTTTTCTTCTTTCACTTGACGTTCTTTTTCAACGCGATACCCTTCTAAAGCCCAAATCATAAGCTTCATAGCTTTGTCAACATCCATCTCATCACGGAACAGTGATTTATCTATATTTGAGTACAACTTTTCCGTACCAATCGCTTCCACTTTTACTCTTCGTTCTTGTAATTCTCCGACAATGTCTTTAGAACTTGAGAGAAATGCGACGAGCATAAAGTCAGTCATATACGGGTATTTTGTGATCATGTCTTTTTTTAAGTGCGCCGCATGGCGAAAACGTTTAATAATGTCTCCTTCATTCGTATCAATCAAATCGATATATTCTTTCTTACTCACCTCAATGCAGTGATCAAGTAGGTAGAGAAATAAATCTTTTTTGCTAT
Organism: Evansella halocellulosilytica; assembly: GCF_002335745.1. Lineage (GTDB taxonomy): Bacteria > Bacillota > Bacilli > Bacillales > Salisediminibacteriaceae > Bacillus_CA > Bacillus_CA halocellulosilytica. The sequence continues at coordinate 1,266,058 of NZ_NIST01000001.1, forward strand.
TGAAATAATGAAACAGTGTCCCTTTTCCAATACCTGCTTTTTTGACAATAGTGTTCGTCGATGTTTGTTCATATCCATTATTAACAAATTCCTCTATAGCTGCATTCAAAATGCGTTGCTTTTTCTTTTCATCTAATTTGTGAAATGCTGAATTGATGAGGACCTACCTCCTTTAATCATATATTGACCACCTGGTCGAGAATATCTTAACACGAAATCGACCAGGTGGTCAATGACGTTTTTGTAAAAATTTGTGTGACTAAAATTAGTCTTAAATCCGTGATGAAATAAATTGTACTTTGTAAGAACCTTAATAATCTTTCGATTTAACATTATTGGATAGTGACTCGAATCCGTTACTGGCGGACGCCTTCCGCCCGCAAAAAGCGAGTAGATGGATGGCATATCAACAACTGTTATCACCGATTCTTATTAGTTTGTTGTTTCCAGCTTTTCTTTATTTAATTTTCGTGTGTTGCTTTTGAAGCATAAGATTGACAAGGTTAATCTTGTTGAAACTTCATTCAAAATGTTTCGTACATGTACAAAATGGAAATGTATGGAGGGAAGCAGATGAAAAGTAGAAAACAAGCAAAACGAGAGCTGGAGTTTGATGTGGAATTTCAGGGGCAAATCCAGAATCAAAAGCAAAAAGGGTTTATTTTTGTAGGAATCATGTCTGTGTTTTTTATTATTTATTCAGCTGTCATGTTTCAATTAGGTCTTGATATAGTTGAAGTTGTATCTTCGGTAATCTTCTTATACATAGGTACGTGGTTTGGAGCAAGTACGGTTTTAAATTTACGAAAACGGCAGTGGAGGTGGGTCCTTTACTTATTTTGTACTGTCTTTATTTTGTATCGAGGTTGGGAAGTTATTAGAGAACCGTTATTAATCTAAAAAAGCTGTCACGTATATTAAAATAGGACAGTATCATATCAAATATTCATACTGTATATATATCAAATGTAAAAATAAAGGAATCATGCTCCTTTAGGAAGAAGTATACAGTTAACTTATGAAGGAGGTGGACACGTTGGAGAAGCTGACAGATGAAGAAGTGCAACAAAAGCTAGTAGATGCAGATGGTTGGAACCTTGTCGATGAAAAGTGGATTGAGAAGAAGTATCGGTTTAAAGATTACTTGAAGGGGATTGATTTTGTTCAAAAAATCGCAAAAATATCTGAAGATGCGAATCATCACCCTTTCATTTCGATCGATTACAAATTGATTCGTGTGAAATTATCCTCATGGAAAGAGAACGGTTTAACAGATCTAGACTTTAAACTTGCCCATGAATATGATACACATTATGAAAAAAGGTAGTGATGCTCACATAAGGAAAAGTGATCTTTAGCGAAGTACGCAAGTCCTCACAAGAATGAGCATAAAGAAGTAAAATTTCGAAAAAAAGGGGAGTTACTTCATGCTGACAAGGACGGTACCGAAACATTTAAGGAAATATACTGTTAAGCAAAATTATGAACATTATTCGGCGATTAACCATGCAGTATGGCGGTATGTGATGCGGCAAAACCATCACTCGTTAAAGGATTTAGCGCATGAAGCCTACATAACTGGGCTGAAGGCATCCGGAATATCGATAGAAAGACTTCCGAATGTCGATGAGATGAACGAATGTCTAGCTCCGTTTGGGTGGGGAGCAGCAACGATTGACGGATTTATTCCGGGAGTAGCATTCTTTGAGTATCAAGCCAATGGTATTTTGCCTATCGTAGCGGAAATAAGGAAGCTAGAGAATATACAATACACACCTGCTCCGGACATTATTCATGAGGCCGCTGGTCACGCGCCAATTCTTTGTGATGAAAAGTATTCAGAGTATGTGAAGTTGTTTGGGAATATTGGAAAAAAAGCGATTGCGACAAAAGAAGAACACGCTCACTTTGAAGCAGTTAGACATTACTCGAACCTGCTTGAAAAAGGAGAGTCAACGGAAGAGGAAATTGCCGCCGCAAAAGCAAAAATCGATGAAGTGGCAGCGACGATTAAAGGGATTTCTGAAGCTGAACGAATCTCTCGTCTCTATTGGTGGACCGTTGAATATGGATTAATCGGTGATATTGACAATCCGAAAATATATGGAGCTGGACTTTTATCCTCTGTTTCAGAAGGAAGTAATATTTTAAGTCCTGAAGTTGAAAAAATTCCTTATAATGTTGAAAAGATGGTGAATACTGGGTTTGACATCACGAAGCCGCAGCCTCAGTTATTCGTCTGTAAAGATTTTGACCAGTTAATTGAAGGTGTTAAACAGTTTGCTAAAGAAATGGCTTTCATGAAAGGAGGTACTGAAAGTTTACAGAAGGCGGTTGATTCGGCGAATATTGCAACAGTTGAGTACAGTTCTGGACTTCAAGTGACCGGAATTGTAAGCGGTTACAAAAGTAATGAAAACGGAGATCCAATCTATTTGCACATGATTGGACCGACAGCATTAGCCTATCAAAATCGTCAATTGACCGGCCATGGAACGGAAACACACAAAGAGGGTTTTGGAGCACCAGTCGGGAAGTTGAAAGAAGTACCTACACCGTTAGAGGATTTGTCAGAAGATGAATTAAATATGCTCGGCATCGAAAATGGCAGAGAATGTTCTTTGAAGTTTGCAAGCGGTGTTAAAGTGAATGGAATCGTGCGCAACATTGTAAGAAATGATGGGAAAAATCAACTTATTTCTTTTGAAAATTGTAAAGTTACTTGCTTAGATGAAGTACTTTTCCAGCCTGAGTGGGGCATGTATGACATGGCTGTTGGAGCATCGATCCCTTCAGTATATGCAGGAGCAGCAGACGGTGAAAGCTATTATTCAATTGATGAAAATGAACTGAATGAGAATACTCATGAAGCTCCGGAACAAACTGAACTCGATCAATTATATCAACAAATAAGAGATGTACGAGAAGGGAATAAAGAAAATGAACGGGCAGTGATCTTAGTTGTTGCAGAAAAGCTGAAGGAAGTTTATCCGAATGATTGGCTGCTACGCCTTGAAATCGTCGAGTTGCTACAAGAAAAAGACTGGCTCTCTGATGTGAAAGCTGAACTGTTAGTAGATTTGGAAAAGTTACAAACAAAAAGCGAGGAACTTGAATCTTTAATTAATAATGGCTTGAAAATAGGTTAAGGATAAAAAATTCGACAAGTGCCTGGCACTTGTCGAAACTTTTCATTATTCGTTGACGACTTGGTTGACAATGTTGTGTACATCCGACCGGCTGATTTTCTCTTTTCCTTCAGCTAATGCATCAAGTGTAGCGTGCGCAAGAGCTAAAGGTATCTCGCAGAAATGCTGGATCTTTTCATTGTCAATGCTTTCTAAATACTCATCTGCTAACGCTAAATTTTCCCGAGCATATGAAAACATATCGTCCCACTCCCAGCCGTCTGGAAAGAAGTCGACACCTCCGCGTTCCAAATCTTCTTCACGATTGCGCAGAATATTAACTGATTGTAAACCTCTGCCAAAACCGATCGCCAATTCTTTATTCGTTTCCACATCATCAAACCACTTCCACAAATCTGAAAGCATAACACCGACAAGACCGGCTACATAATACGTATATTCATCAAGGTCTTCTTTCGTACGGATTTTCCAATCTTGGTCGACCCATTTCGCCATTCCTTTTCCCATCGTAGCAGTTGAACCCAAGACATCAGGTACTGACTCACGAGGACAGACGTTAATCCAGTCATACAACCTTAATGAAACTTCTGGCAGCTTATTTTTGTAAGGCTGAAGTAGGGAAGCAAGATTTTCTTTACTTACATTATTGTTTAACACTTCACTAATCGACTGTAATAACGTTGACTTATCTTTTGCGGGCAAATCAGGGTGATCTTCAATTTCATCGATCGCTCTCATACATAAATAAGCGCCAGTTACTGCTTCTTTCAACTTTTCTGGAAGGTATGTAATTGGAATGAAAAATGTTCTGCTCGTCTCTTTTAACATTTCTAGCGCATCGTTATGAAGAGTTTTTGTTTCTTTCATCACTGGGTGCCTCTCTTTCACTGAAGGTTAAAAATATATATACAATTATCCCTAAAAAATGGAATATATATTCACTTCAAAAGATTGTTTGTGTCTATTATAACGTGCTTGTCTTTTTAATAAAAGTTACGACTATTGCTAAAATGAAATTGGATACTTTTTCTAATCGTTCAGTCAAAAAACTGCATAACATTTCGAGTCATATTCTGATCATTTATATGCCGAATATTAATGAATGGTGACGTTAATAACCTCATTCTTGATTTTTGAAAATTATATATTGCATACCGTGCAGGGGTATAGTATGATGGTTGCAAAGCCAAATATGGGAGGTTTGATAAAATGGGAACCCCGAAAATGGTTGTGTTAGCTGTCAATGGAGGAATCGGCTTTGGGGCAAAATTGAAGCCGAAACAGATGATTGCCCTGGGGAAATATTTAAATGAAGACGATGAAATAGAAATGACAACGTTTCAACAATTAATTATAAAGGTAGAAGAATCAAAAGTAGAGAATGCTAAGAAGGAACTGGAAAGTGTCGGGTTATTTATTTATAAGGTAGGACCTTATGTAAAAAGTTTACGGACGTGTAATTTCTGTAAAGGGGCAGAAGAAGAGGGAATGTCCGTTGCCATAGAGTTAAATCGCCGAATTGCCGGTCAAGAAGTCCCATTCACCTTGCGGCCCGCCTATACTGGGTGTCCAAATGCATGCGGGGAACCGCTTATCAATGACATCGGAGTCATTAAACGGAAAGAACACTTTGAGCTTTATATCGGGGGTAAAGCTGTAGGAGAAGATGCTCGGACTGGGGTACTATTAAAAGCTGGCTTAAGCCCCGCTGAGCTGTATGACTTAGTCGACCGCGTTATTGATATTTATCGGAAAAACGGACGTAGAAGAGAGAGAATGGCAAAGTTTATAGACAGGTATGGCTTAGAAAAAATAAAAGAAGAAACCGGAGTTTAAGTAGAAATCAAACGACCATTAGTATCAAATACCTTTACTAGGGTAGGCTAAAGGCGGTATAAATGAAGGATTTTTTTATAAGATCAGAATAATTGAATACCTTACATGGGTATAGTAAGATAAATGTTAATGAAATGTTTATGTTTGAGATTAAAGAAGCAGGGAGGCGAGGAAATTGGCACAACATGATGAAGTAAAACTTATTGAAGAACTTGAGGATAATTGTTGTGAGGAAAGTGATTTGCACGGACGTGTCCCAGATGACGTAAAGGAAAGTTTACTAAAGCGTATGAATCGTATTGAAGGTCAAGTACGCGGCATTAAAGGAATGATTGAGCGTGACGTCTACTGTGATGACATCTTAAACCAAATGTCTGCTGTACAATCTGCATTAAAGGCCGTCTCGCGTTTGTTGTTAGACAGTCACATGAAAACGTGTGTTATCGAACGTTTAAAAGAAGAAGATACAGAAGTAGTCGATGAATTTTTAAAAACGGTATCAAAATTAATGAAATAAAGTTTATATAAAAAAACGAAAAGGTGGTATATAAAATGGCCAAAGAAACAATTAAAGTAGATGGAATGTCTTGCGGACACTGTGTATCTGCAGTTGAGGGAAGTGTCGGTCAGATGAATGGTGTATCAAGTGTAAAAGTGAACTTGGATCAAGGGCTTGTCGATGTTGAGTTTGACGCAAATGTTCTCACACTAGAAAAAATTAAAGAAGAAATTGATGAGCAAGGTTATGATGTTGTATAAATAGAGCATTCTAGAAAATAACGTGTTTCATAAAAAAGTCACGTTGTTTTCTAATTCAATATATATACCTTACCTAGGTATTGTATATTTCCGATAGGAGGGAATAAACACATGGCTCAAAAAAAGAATGAATCTACACTGAAGATTTCCGGTATGACGTGCGCTGCCTGTGCCAATCGGATTGAAAAAGGTCTCACAAAAATGGATGGTGTAAACGATGCAAATGTTAATTTTGCATTGGAGCGTTCAAAAGTTACGTATGATCCTGAAAAGACGAATGTCACTGAAATCGAAAATAAAATTGAAAAGCTTGGTTATAAGGTTGTAAATGAAAAAGCAGACTTTCATATATCTGGGATGACTTGTGCAGCTTGTGCAAATCGAATTGAAAAGCGACTGAATAAAATCGAGGGAATTTCAGAAGCAAATGTCAATTTTGCATTAGAGTCAGCTACTGTAGAATATGACGACAGTCAAGTAAAGCCGAATGAAATGGTCGAAGCGATCAAAAAACTCGGCTTCCAATTAATACCGAAAGCAGATGAACAATCGAGTGTTGACTACAAAGAAAAAGAGATTGAAAAACAGACAGGGAAATTTGTTCTTTCGGCCATTTTAACGTTACCTCTATTATGGACGATGGTCGCTCATTTTGAATTTACCGCTTTTATGTATTTGCCCGATATGTTTATGAATCCGTGGGTTCAGCTTGCTTTAGCTACGCCTGTTCAATTCTTTGTCGGGGCACAATTTTATTCTGGTGCCTATAAAGCGTTGAAAAATAAAAGTGCGAATATGGACGTATTAGTTGCTCTTGGGACGAGTGCTGCATATTTTTACAGTATTTATTTAGGTTTGGAATGGATGAGAGCTGGGGCGATAGGAATGCCAGAACTGTACTTTGAAGCAGCAGCGATCATCATTACCCTTATCGTTTTAGGTAAATTGTTTGAGGTACGTGCAAAAAGCCGGACGAGCAAAGCGATACAAAAGCTATTAGGGTTACAAGCAAAAACGGCAATCGTCATACGAGATGGAGAAGAAGTTGAGGTCCCGATAGAACAAGTCCTGACAGGAGATACGGTGATCGTCAAACCAGGTGAAAAGGTTCCAGTGGATGGTGAAGTGATCGGTGGCCGTTCTGCAGTTGATGAATCGATGATTACCGGTGAAAGTATTCCAGTAGACAAGATTCAAGGGAATGAAGTGATTGGTGCCACGATTAATAAAAATGGCTTATTAAAAGTTAAAGCTACAAAAGTCGGCAAAGATACCGCGCTGTCGCAAATTGTAAAAGTAGTAGAAGAAGCACAAGGCTCGAAAGCAGATATTCAAAGAATGACTGATAAAGTGTCTGGAATTTTTGTTCCGGTCGTCGTCCTATTTGCGATTGCAACATTTCTAGTTTGGTACTTTGTAGTTGCACCCGGAGATTTACGCTCAGCACTAATTCCTGTCATTTCAATATTAGTGATTGCATGTCCTTGTGCACTCGGCTTGGCAACACCGACATCAATTATGGCAGGTTCAGGGCGCTCAGCTGAAATGGGGCTACTTTTTAAAGGCGGCGAGCATTTAGAAAACACACAAGGAATCGAGACGATTGTTTTAGATAAAACGGGTACTGTAACAAAAGGAGAGCCTGAACTAACGGATGTATATGTCATGGATTCGTTTACAGAGGAAAAAGTACTGCAATTAGTCGCTTCTGCAGAAAGGAACTCTGAACACCCTCTCGCTGAAGCAATCGTCGCAGGCGTGAAAGCTAAAGACATTCAATTATTAGACTCTGAAAACTTTGAAGCGATTCCAGGTCATGGAATTAGTGCGACAGTCAGTGAATCTGACGTATTAGTAGGTACAAGAAAATTAATGAAAAAGAATGATGTTGATTTAGACCAGGGAATGGAGCAGATGGAGTCTCTCGAGAATGAAGGAAAGACAGCGATGCTAATCGCAGTAAATCGCCAATTTGCAGGAATGGTCGCTGTTGCTGATACAGTAAAAGATACTTCCAAAGTCGCGATTCAACGAATGAAGGACTTAGGGCTCGAAGTGATTATGCTTACGGGTGATAATAAGCGAACTGCAGAAGCAATTGCGAAGCAAGTAGGCGTCACAAATGTGATTGCGGAGGTGCTTCCTGAACAAAAAAGTGATGAAATCGTAAAGCTTCAAAAGCAAGGAAAAAAAGTCGCAATGGTTGGAGATGGGATCAATGATGCTCCTGCCTTAGCAATTGCTGATATTGGTATGGCAATTGGAACAGGTACGGATGTTGCCATTGAAGCAGCAGATGTCACGCTGATGCGTGGTGATTTAAATAGTGTTGCAGATGCAGTCATCATGAGCAGAAAGACGATGCGAAACATTAAACAAAACTTGTTTTTTGCCTTCGTTTATAATACGTCAGCGATTCCGATTGCAGCAATTGGTTTGTTAGCACCTTGGGTAGCCGGTGCTGCAATGGCGTTTAGTTCGGTATCAGTCGTATTGAATGCATTACGCTTACAAAAAGTAAAGCTAGCGAAGTAAGGAGGGATGAACGTGAGTGGATTGAAAGTTTGGGTATTTACAGGCGTGATCTATCTTGCTCTTGTTATTGCTGGATATAGTTTCATTACAGGTGCGAACCCACTCGAGAGTGGAGGAATGCACGAAGATCATGAGCATGACAACGGTGAAGAAGAATATGTGGATGACCACGACTCACACACGGATCACAGTGAAAGTGAAGATTCTCATGACCATGGAGATGCGCACGGTGAATCCGAAGTATTGACCCATGTAAAATTTGAGGAAGGTCGACTTGAAGTGCGTTTAGAAGATGAAGACGGGCAAGCGCCGGAGCTGTTGGAAACACATGAGCGCTACATGCACTTAATTATCGTCCGGGACGACCTAGAGGAATATCATCATTTTCATCCAGAACAAGTTAATGATGGTGTTTTTGAAGCGGATGCCCCTTTAGAAGATGGTCAATATTACGTATTTGTTGATATTAATCCAAAAAATAAACAGTATGTTATTGAACCGAATCGTCTTGATATTGGGGAAGCACCCGAGCAGACGCCAAGCTTAATGCCTGATGAAAATCTTACAAAGGCTCTGAATGGTAAGGAAGTGGAGCTCAACCATTCACCATTTATTGTTGGAGAAGAGGTCACGTTGTCATTTGATTTAAAAGGTGAAACTCCAAAGCCGTATTTAGGTGCACTCGGTCATGTCGTCATTATTGATGAAGACGTGGAAAAATTCATTCATGTCCATCCAGTTTCTGATGACAAAACAGAATTTGAAGCGCATTTCCCAGAGACTGGAACGTATAAACTATGGGCAGAATTTAAATATGAAGATGCGGGAGTTCTCACTTTCCCATTTGTCGTTAATGTTGAATAAAACGTAAGAGTGCAAAGAGGTGCGAAAATGATCGCATCTCTTTTTGTTTTTGAAAAGTGGTCGTAGCAACGGGGAAAGGTGAAAAATAGAGAAGTTGCGTCAAAGCAAAGAGAAGTTGCGCCCAAGCAAAGAGAAGTTGCGCCCAAGCAAAGAGAAGTTGCGTCAAAGCAAAGAGAAGTTGCGTCAAAGCAAAGAGAAGTTGCGCCCAAGCAAAGAGAAGTTGCGCCCAAGCATGGAGAAGTTGCGCCCGAGCAAAGAGAAGTTGCGTCAAAGTATGGAGAAGTTGCGCCCGAGCAAAGAGAAGTTGCGCCCGAGCAAAGAGAAGTTGCGTCAAAGTATAGAGAAGTTGCGCCTAAGCATGGAGAAGTTGCGTCAAAGAGCAGAGAAGTTGCGTCAAAGGATAGAGAAGTTGCGTCAAACTCAAGATACTTCATTACCAAAATGATGCATGTATATATAAGAAATGGAAACGATAAGTCGGAGCAAACTTTTTATTGAGGGAGGAACCTCAATTGAGCGAGTATGATGAATTAGCTGAAGATATTTTTAGTCCGGAAAAGGTTATCCATGAGTTTGAAGACTGTTCAGATATTCAGCATATTATTTTAGATGATGTCGGTGTCGAACTATTATATTTTGATTACTTAGTCGATCAAATAACCTTTCAGCAAAGGGTTATGCAGCCGATTACAAATGTTGAGAGTGATAAGGAACGACTTCACGCAATCTTTAAACGATCTTTTTATACGCCTTGTTTAGACGTGAAAGAAGGAGTAAAGGCAGTATTAGCAGGACAAGTCGCCATTTTTTTTGAAGGGAAGCTTTTTCTTGCAGATGCATTTGGTCCCGAGATGAGAGGGATCGAGCAGTCTGAAACGGAAACGACGATTATCGGATCCCATGAATCGTTTAACGAATCAATTTTTACGAGCATGTCGTTAATTCGTCGTCGGTTAAAAAGCTCACATCTTAAAGTTTTGCGTTTGTCAGCTGGCGAAATTACGAAAACGGATATTTTCATTCTTTATATTGAAGATATTGCAAATTTCCAAATGGTCGAAGAATTAAAGAAACGAGTCGAGGATGTAGAAGTAGACTTTATTTCTGATTCAAATATGTTCGTGCAAATGATTGATGATTTCCCATATTCAATGTTTCCACAGTTTTTAACGACGGAGCGGCCAGAAGTTTGCTCTTATCATTTAACATCCGGTAAAATTGTCGGCTTAGTTGATGGGAGCCCTTCTGCATTTATTGGACCGATTAATTTTTTCGAGTTTTTCCAATCACCAGATGATGTTAGTCAACGATGGGCTTTAGGTACAGCGACGATGATTTTACGCCATATTGCCTTTTTTATTACATTAGCAATGACAGCTTTCTATGTTTCGGTGACGACCTTTCACTATGAAATGGTTCCAGAAGACTTGTTAATTAATTTAGCGGAATCACGAAATCAAGTGCCCTTTCCGCCATTAATTGAGGCTCTAATTATGGAATTTACAATCGAACTGTTACGAGAAGCAGGTGCAAGGCTACCTGCAAAAATTGGACAAACGATCGGTATCGTTGGCGGAATTGTCATCGGTCAGGCGGCAGTTGATGCAGGACTCGTCAGTAACACATTAATTATTGCCGTAGCGACTTCAGCGATTGCTTCGTTCGTGCTTCCGAATTATTTAATAAGTGCGGGTTTACGGATCGCAAGGTTTGTCCTGATTATACTAGCTGGAACACTTGGAAATTTAGGGTTAACGATTGGTATTGCTGTTTTATTTGCTCATCTATGTAAGCTGACAAATTTAGGGGTTTCCTATATGAGTCCGATTGCACCATTTCATCTGGCTGATTGGAAACAATCAGTTATACGTGCACCTCTGTCAAAAATAAAAAAACGCCCTCATGAATCGAAATCAGAGAACGTTATAAGAAATAAAATGAAAAATTAATGGAGGTTAGTCTATGAGCACTTCTGAAAAATTGCATCCGTTTCATGTGGCAATACTCGTTTATATGGTGCAATCAGGAGTTGTCATCTTTGTTGTCCCACGTGTATTGGCAGAAACGTTCGGTACTTTTGGCTGGCTCATGCTACCGTGCTACCTAGCTGTAACAGGTGTGAACATATGGCTGATTTCGCTTGTCTACCGTCTGAATAGTGGAGAAGGTGTATTTGAAATGATTGACCGCATTACACCTAAAGCAATTCGTTACCCTGTCTACGTTATTCTCTCAGCGTTTTGGGCAGTACTTGCTACACTTGTTGCAAAAAAATATGTCTTAGTGACACAAATTATGACGTTCACGACGACACCTCCTTATTTCATACTTGGTACTGTTTTAGTCGTTTCTGTTTTGATCGCGTTAAACGGTATTTATAACGTCGTAAAAACTGCAACGGTTTTTTTCGGACTATCGATGTGGCTGATCTTACTAGGATTATTTTTTATAGGTGAAATTGAACTGAAACGGTATACGGCATTTTTATTTAAAGAAGGTACTTGGGATTTCTCAGGGATGGTAGATATTTATGTCTCATTTCTAGGATATGAGATCGCACTGTTTCTTTTTCCGTATATAAATAAAGGCAAGTCATTTTTTTTGGGCTGTTTTTTGTGGTTCAGCGTTCACAACTCTGATCTATATGTATGCTTGTATTCTTTCGTTTGGCTTTTTCAGCTTTGAACAGTTAAAGAAAATATTGTACCCCGTTCTCCACATGTATAGCTATGTTGAGTTCCCTTTTTTAATTCGGATTGAAAATTTTGTGTTTGCGATCTTTTTACTGAAAGTCTTTTTAACGGTTATTCTATTTTTTTGGATTTCTTCACAAGCAATTGCTCGTGTATTACCAAAGGTGAAGGAGAAGTGGCTTTTGCCAATAATAGGTCTAATAGCTTTTAGTGTTACATTATGGTCAGAAACACTTACAGAAGTTGAAGAGTGGCTCACGATTAGTGGAACGGTAGAAGTTGTATTAGCATTTCTGCTGCCACTCTTATTAATCACCGTCCTGTTACTTCGATCTGGCAAGAAAGGGGCGGAAAAAAGTGAAAGTGGTTAAGTTTATATTGCTTTTAGGCTTGCTATGTGGATGTGCAGATATGAAAATTATTGAAGATTTAGGTTTTATTCATGGGATGGGTTTAGATATTGAAGATGAAGGAGAGTACGAAGAAGGCAGGAAATTATTAGTGACTGTGTCGATCCCACAAATTGAAGAGGATGCTGAAAAAGACAGGGAATTACTCACCACAGTGGCGCGTAGTGATAAAGAGGCAATGCTCAATATTTCTCGTCAATCAAACCGAAAGCTTGTCAGCGGCCAGCTAAGAACGTTCTTTACGGTTTGTCTCTAGCTGAGGATGGACTAATAGAGACGATTGAAACGATGAACAGGGACCCTATTTTTGGTTCACGTGTGAAAGTAATCGTTGTTAATGGTGAGGCAAACGAATTGTTAATGAGGGATTACCCCGAACATCCGAGACCGAGTAGGTATATCGATCAGCTGTTGGAAAAAGAAGTTGAAAACAATATGATTCCAGAGGTAAGACTGTATCATTTTACGAGAGATTTATATGACGATGGTATTGATCCTGTCATACCGGTGGTCAAGGTGGGAGATAATGAAATTGTTGTGGATGGTATCGGTTTATTTAAAGGTGATCAATATAAGACAAAGATCGATCCGATGGATGCACGAGTGTTCTTTTTTATGAGGGGTGATTTTACAGAAGGCGCTCTGCATTTTGACGTGGAAGACCCTGAACTCGATAAAAAAGCGCAATTATTATTTTCATCAATTGAAAATGATAAGAAAGTGAGGGTTGATAGTTCCGATCTGAATCATATAAAGGTGTATTTGGAATTAAATATACGAGGGTCTATGCTTGAATACAACGGGACGATCAATGTCGTTGACCCAAACGGGCTAAGAAAAATTGAACAAATCATTGAAAACCAAGTGAGAACGAAAGCTGAAGAACTGCTTCAAGTCATGCAGGAATACGAAGTAGATAGTGCTGGAATCGGATCATATGTTAGGAATAGTATGTCTTATGAGGAGTGGAAAGGATTAGATTGGCATGATGTATTTGCAAACATAGATATCGAAGTCTCCGTAACAGCTGCTATTAAAGATGCAGGATTCTTCAAATTCAGAGAAGATGAATAAATTGAAGGGTCTCCCAAAGACTAGATTTTTGGGAGGCCCTCTTTCTTCTTCGGGCTCATGTTCTCATACTTATTTAACTTGTTCGATTCGCTCAAGAATCGTATCAAGAGCTCTGCTTTGTTCGGAGACATCCATTGCGTTAATAAATTGACTGCGGTTTTTATGAATCGATTGTAACTGTTGGATTAACGTATCTTTGGTTAAGTCTTCTTCCTCAAGAGTGACGGAATATCCTTTTTCAGCAAACGAGTTTGCATTTAAAATTTGATCCCCGCGACTCTGTTTTCTACTGAGCGGGATAATGAGCATTGGAATATGAAGCGCTAAAAATTCAAAAATGGCATTTGATCCGCCTCTCGTAATGACTAAATCGGTTGCAGCTAAAATATCAGGCAGTTCTTCATTGACATATTCAAATTGTTTGTAATCATCAATGTCTGCAAGTTCAGGTGCGAGGTTATTTTTCCCACATAAATGGACGACTTGATACGTTTTTGTCAAGTCCTCTAATGATTCTCGGACTACTTCATTGATCTTTTTAGCACCTAAACTTCCACCCATAATCGTTAAAATCGGCCGCTTGCGATCGAAGCCAAGCAGGTTTCGTCCTTTATCACCAGACCCTTTGAAAATACCTTTTCGAATCGGTGAACCGATGACTTCTGTTTTCGTTTTAGGGAAATATTGCGCAGTCTCCTCGAAGGAGGTGAAAATCTTTGTAGCGAATCTCTGTGAAATTTTATTTGCTAACCCTGGTGTCATGTCGCTTTCATGAATAAATGTCGGGATTTTTAATGATCTCGCTGCGACAATGACTGGAACGGAGACGAATCCACCTTTTGAGAAAATGACATCCGGACGTAATTTCTTTAACTTCGCTCGTGCTTCCATACATCCTTTTATTACACGGAAAACATCAAGGACATTTTGCATATCAATGTACCTTCTTAATTTTCCACTGGAAATGCTATGGTACGGAATGTTGATATTTTCAATGAGTTCTTTCTCAATTCCTTTTTTTGAGCCAATGTATTGGATGTCCCATTTTTCTTTATCCATCTCATTTATAATTGCAATGTTAGGTGTTACATGTCCAGCGGACCCGCCGCCGGTAAACACGATTGTTTTTTTAGTCATACGCCCTCCTGAAAAAACTTATTATCTTTATTTGTTTTAATTGTTTGATCAATTTTACTTCAATTATCATCGCTTGATAAAGGGCGTCCTGTCAAGCGTTCGGGAAAAATTATTCCTGGGAATAATTTGTTTATTGTCAAAAAAATGAGGTGGAAATTTTCATAGGAGAGTGCATTAAGCTTTTCTTTAGGAATGGCAAATTGGCCTGCAACCATCTAGTTCTATGCATCTTTGATCGCAGACCTCAATAGGCAGTTGAATCTATTAACCTTGGTAACGGACAATCATCATGATTTAAAATACTCCACCTCTAACGATTCTAAGTTTGCTAACGACTGTTTTGCCCATTCATTATCATCCGTTGAAAGAGATTGTTTTTGCTCTGCTAATGCCTTTTTTAATGATTCGTGATAATTAGGGACGTCACCGTTAAATTGTTTAATTTGAGCTTTAGGCATATTCGCTTTTTCATTTTTTCCGAGAGCCCTTCTATGATGAAATAAGGGAACATCTGCAGTCTTCGGGTTATGAAGATCACCTTGCTGAGGATGCTTTAATACAGCTAACACTTTTACGACATAATGTGGCATACGGGGGTGCTCTCCGATGACTTCGCCAATATATTTACCAGTTTTATAAACACCGGTTACGATGTTTCCGATTTCGATTTGCTGAGTCATGATTCGATCACCTTTCTCGTTTTTTTCTAGCATATCATGAATGTTTGTGAAAATGCAGTAACGCTATTTCCACGGATTACATAGCACCAGATTGTCCAGAGTGAATAAAGTAATAATAGATGACAGGGTATGAAGGGAGCGATTTCGTGTCAGATTCACAAGGAAAGATCATTGAGCTGATGGTTGGGAAAGTTTTAGATAAGCATAATGTGAAAGATCGTAAACAACAAATCTCAGATGAAGACCGCAGGAAAGTAAAGGAGATTGTAGAGGATTTAAAACGAAATGTAGACCAATTTGTTGAAAATAGTAAGAAAACGTATGATGAGACAAACCAGACAAAAAATCAGCAAAACAACCTTACTTCTTCTCAGACGAATACAAAATCGACGAGAAAACAAAGAGCAGCACAAAACAATGCAAGTATACCGAACAGAAACACACAAACAATTGCAAATGTCATTAGAAATTCTCAAACGAATAGAAAGCCTTACAAGTTTAAAGGGGAAAGTTAAAAGTATTGCCCGCCTATTGACTCAATTCAATAGGCATTTTTTCTATTAAATCATAATCTAGCTTATGTTCTTGTAAGCTTCTGTCCATCAAGAATGCGTGAAAGATAAAATTGTAGATTTGACCGAGGGGGTTTGTCCATACGCTCTGACGATCATTGCATAAGATGGTAGTGTCGAAAGGAGGGAAATAATTATGAGCAGAAAACCTTATACAGTCGTAGGTCCTGCAAGAAATACTGCGAATAGATCACGAAAGCGTTGGTCAGCACTAGATGATAATGCCTGTCATCCGTTAGCAGACGATGAAAATCAGCAAGCAGAGCAACAAAACAAAACTTTACAGCTGTCTGAAGAGTTTATTTTTATTAGTGATTCTTGTGATGTAACAGTTACGACAACAGATACGAAAGCCGCTGTTTCATTGCAAGCTGCCTTGCAAGCAGCGATTGCTTTAATCATCCGCATTTCTGTTGCTGACAGTGAT
Organism: Evansella halocellulosilytica; assembly: GCF_002335745.1. Classification (GTDB taxonomy): domain Bacteria; phylum Bacillota; class Bacilli; order Bacillales; family Salisediminibacteriaceae; genus Bacillus_CA; species Bacillus_CA halocellulosilytica. The sequence goes on from NZ_NIST01000001.1 coordinate 1,282,194, forward strand.
CAAGCAGAACAAATTACACAAGACCTCTTACAAACAGCAAAAACGAAGCAAATTACGTTCCAGCAAACGGTTATCGATAACTCAAAAGGAGTCAACGTTACAACAACAGATACCCAAGTGGTGGTTAACATTCAAGTATTGTTACAAATATTACTTGCCTTGATTGTAGAATTACAAGTTCTATAAAAGGTTGGACTGACACACGAGTGCCTAGCTCTCTCCTTACAATATTCAATATGTTGTATTGGAAGAGCAGGCACTCATTTTTATACGATCACAATTTATATTACCCCCCCTAACAATTCAGGAGATGATGTACATAATGAAATATCGTATACTGAATATAGCCTTTCGCTTCGTGAGAAAAGGTTGATTATTTCTAAATTAAATGCCAAGGAAAGACCCGAGTATTTAATTAATACCGAACATGGAGGATATAAAATGAATGGCCAAAAGAGAGAGAATATTTACCCTGGAGCTGAAGTCGATATCGTATTAAAGCAAGATCAGCGTACAGGCAAACTAACTCGCGGGATCGTAAAAGAACTGTTAACAAAGTCACTGCATCATCCACACGGAATAAAAGTAAGACTCGAGGATGGAAAAGTCGGGCGAGTAAAACAAATATATAACGAGTCAGGTCCTTGAGAAGGGGAGTGCTGACTCGTGAAGGGTTCAAACATCAATCGTTAAGGGCATAAACGAATCTTTCCAATCCATCCTCGACTACGTCACGTGGACAAGCGATATTCATCCTCATAAAGCCCTCACTTCCTTTTCCGAACTTGGAGCCTGGTTCAAGACCTACTTTCCCTTTTTGGATAAGCCGCTGTTGCAATTGATCTTCAGACATTTCGAGCTCACGGCAATCAAGCCATACTAAATACGTAGCTTCTGTCTTAACCGTATTGACTTGAGACAGATGTTCAACTAAGTAGTCATTAACGAGCGTAATGTTGTCTTGCAAATATTGGAGCAAGTTCTCTAGCCATTCTTCACCTTCTTTGTATGCTGCTTCCATGGCTGCGATACCAAACGGATTGAGGGTGAACTGACCTTGGCTTTTATGAATTTCCTTTATTTTTCTGCGAAAATTAGGGTTTGCACATATGATGGCTGATGCTTGTAGTCCGGCTAAATTAAACGTTTTTGATGGTGCAATTAAGGTAAACGTTCGTTTTGCTATATCCTCTGAAAGAGAGGCGAAAGGTATATGCTTGTAAGGTTTATAAATGAGATCAGAATGAATTTCGTCGGATACGACGAGGACATGATATTTTTTACATAACTCTGCAATCTTGATCAGTTCTTCTTTCCGCCAAACTCTGCCGACAGGGTTATGAGGATGACAAAATAGAAAGAGCTTCACCCCTTTTTTCAACGATGCTTCAAATGCCTCAAAGTCGATATCGTAATGTGACTCTCCTCGGATGAGTGAACAATTTTCAACCTCGCGGCCATTTGCTTCTGGAATCGATAGAAATGGTTGGTAGACCGGGGATTGGACAAGGATTTTATCTCCCGGATCGGTAAATGCCTTTATAATGGTCGCGATGGACTTCACAACTCCTGGGCTGAAAAGCAGCCAGTTCTTTTCGATCGTCCAGCCGTGACGACGTTTCTGCCAGCTGGTGATCGCTTCAGACGTTGAGTCACCAACATATGTATAGCCGAAAACCTTGTGATTAACACGGTCTTGTAGAGCATCGATAACTGCTTGTGGTGGAGAAAAATCCATGTCGGCAACCCACATCGGCAAAATGTCGTCTGCGCCGAATACAGCTTTCGTCATGTCCCATTTTACTGAAGAACTCCCTAGGCGGTCGATTTTATGATCAAATGTCATGGTTATCACCCTTTCTTAAGATTACAGTACTAATTTGTTATGGTTCTTTTAACTAAAAATATGACACGTTTTTCAATTGAGAAATTTTCAACGTGCTAATAAAATCCCATCATACTTGAGCATTTGGTGAAATCAGCAAACGGGTACTTTAAAAATGTATCTATGTTTTCGATCATTTCTACTCTATACTATATAGAAATAAATTAAATGTTTCCAATGTTATAACTGTGTAGTTTTTAGAAAGTGGGGGGAGTCAAAGTGGTTTTAAGTGTGTTTAAGAAAAAAGAGAAAATGAACCGTTCCATAGATTGGCAATCAAAAGGAACGGTTCACGTATCAGATGATATCATTCAGCAACTCGAAATGATTCAACTAACAGAAGAAGATCTTGGAATCATCAAGTCTCTCAAGCCAATAGTAGAAAAATATATTAATCAGATCGTCGATCAATTTTATAAAAATTTATTTCGCAACGAAGAATTAGTCCGTATCATTAATAAACATAGTTCAGTAGATAAGCTAAAAGGTACCTTAACGAAGCACATTAAGGAAATGTTTAACGGAATTATAGATGATCGTTTCATTGAGCAGCGTGCTGTTATTGCTCATACTCATGTAAGGATCGGTCTAGAAACAAAATGGTACATGTGTGCATTCCAAGATTTATTATTAACGATTTCAAGTATACTCGTAAAAGAAATCAGTCATCCGGAGCAACGTTATGAAGCATTAATAGCTGTAACGAAAATTTTAAACGTTGAACAACAATTAGTTCTCGAAGCATATGAAAAAGAGAACGAACGACTTCGTAATGAAGGCTATGAAGTTCAGCAAGCGTTGAAGCAAAAAGTGAGTGAAACATCAGAAGAGTTGGCTGCATTATCTGAGCAAACGAGTGCATCGATCGATGAGATAAAAAACAAAGCAGATGATGTCCTCACTTTCAGCAATGAAAGTACACATTCCTCAAAACAAGTAGCAAATCTATCGAAAGAAGGGAAACAGAAGCTAAATGCCCAGTATGATGAAGTTGAGAAGATTAACAAATCAATGGAACAAATGACGAAAGAAATCGATTCTCTAAAAGGGATGTCAGAAAAAATCAGTGATATTGTGACGATTGTTCAGTCGATCGCAGACCAAACAAACTTGCTCGCTCTAAATGCAGCGATTGAGGCAGCAAGGGCGGGAGAAGCAGGAAAAGGCTTCGCAGTGGTCGCTGATGAAGTGCGAAAGCTTTCTGAGCAGACGACTGACTCAGTTAGCAATGTCTCTGACTTAATTTTGCAAACGAAAGAACGAATCGAAAAAGTTTCAAATGATGTTTTTAAGATAGAACAGTTCATCGTGGAAAATGCAGAAAGTCTTTCAAATACGAATGAATTTTTTGATAACATTGTTACAGAGACAGAAAAAGCGAATGAACAGAACGCAAACGTGCAGCAGCAATTAACGGGTGTATCTGAAGTGATTAAAGAATTAAATGATGCTGTTTATCAGCTTGCCATGACAGCAGATAACTTAAATACAGAAACGAAATCATTGTAAGGTAGATGGGAAAGATCTCTGGCGAAGGGATCTTTTCTCTTTTAGCGAGGGAGAGAGAAATGAACGAGAAGATGAATATCATCCAATACAGGAAAGAGTTTGAAGACGACGTCATAAAGCTTATTATAAAAATCCAACGAAATGAATTTAATGTTCCGATTTCGGTTGAAGATCAGCCGGATTTGTTCAATGTTAAAGAAATCTATCAAACTGGAAAAGGAAACTTTTGGATTGCTACAATCCATCAAAAAGTAGTTGGGACGATCGGTTTATTGGATATTGGAAACGAACAAGTCGCTTTGAAAAAAATGTTTGTACATGCTCAATACCGAGGGAGGGTACATCAAACTGCTTCTAAATTATTGACTACAGCTTTCGAATGGTGTATGTCTCATTCGGTGAGGGAGATCTATTTAGGAACAACACCTCAATTTTTAGCAGCACATCGTTTTTATGAAAAAAATGGTTTTGTCCAAGTTCAACGTGAACACTTACCGAAAAGTTTCCCGGCTTTAGCAGTAGATAAGAAATTTTATAAAAGGGAAATGTAAAGCAAATAAAATGATTCATTCATTACCGATGTGCTATAGTAAAGGATGAAAAGAATTTAAATATATAAATGGGAGTGGATAACGATGAACTACATAACATTGAATAACGGAGTGAAAATGCCTCAACTAGGTTTTGGTGTATGGCAAGTTGAAGACGAAGCGGCAACTCCAGCTGTATTAAAGGCAATAGAAAGTGGCTATCGTTCCATTGACACTGCTGCCGTTTACAAAAACGAGAGTGGTGTTGGTGAAGCACTTCGGCAGACGAATGTTCCTCGTGAAGACCTCTTTATTACGACGAAAGTATGGAACTCGAACCAAGGTTATGAAAATACGTTAAAAGCATTCGATGAGAGCCTGGAAAAACTAGGCCTTGACTATGTAGATTTGTATCTCATCCACTGGCCGACACCGGAATACGATGAATACGTTGATACGTATAAGGCGCTAGAAAAGCTTTACAATGACGGAAGAGTGAAAGCAATCGGTGTGTGTAACTTTGACATTGATCATCTAGAGCGACTTTTAGATGAATGTGATGTAAAGCCTGTATTGAACCAAGTTGAATGCCATCCATATTTGGCACAAAATGAATTGAAAGACTTCTGTAAAAAGCATGATATATACTTGGAAGCTTGGAGCCCGCTTATGCAAGGCGGAGACGTTTTAAATAATGAAGTAATCCAATCACTTGCTGAAAAATATGGCAAAACGCCTGCTCAAGTGATTATTCGCTGGCACTTACAAAATGAATCGATCGTCATCCCGAAATCGGTGACACCATCTCGAATCGAAGAAAATTTCAATGTTTTTGATTTTGAATTGTCAGTTGAAGATGTTGAAAAAATTAACGGCTTAGACCGTGGTGAACGTAAAGGTCCAAAGCCGAGCGAAATGAATGTGAGATAGTATTAAAAAGGTGTGAAGCAGCTATTGAGCCGTTATCACACCTTTTTTATCGTTTAATAATCATGGGAAATTGAATTAAAATGTTTTTCCAGTTTCGATTGCTAAGGAAATCGCCTTGTCTTTAATTTCCTCTGCTTTTTCAGGAGTCGCATTGTGTCCTTCAACGAACAATCCTTCAACAGATGGAACGCCGAAGAAGCTCATCATAATTTCGATATAACGGTGACCCATCTCCATACTTGCTGCTGGACCTTCAGAGTATACACCGCCTCGTGCTTGGATGTGTAATGCTTTTTTATCTGTTAATAAACCGACAGGACCTTCTTCTGTATATTTAAATGACTTGCCCGCAACTGCTACAGCATCTAAATATGCTTTCATTACTGGTGGGAATGAGAAATTCCATAAAGGTGTAACAAATACATATTTGTCAGCTTGAATGAATTGCTCATTCAGCTCAGCTAAGCGGCTCACTTTCTTTTCTTCAACTGAAGTTAGCTCTTCTCCAGATTGCAGCTTGCCCCAGCCAGCAAAGACGTCAGCATCAATTTGAGGGATCTCCTCATTATATAAATCAATGTGAATGATTTCATCTTCAGGGTTTGCGTTTTTATAAGAGTCAAGAAACGCCTTTCCAGCTGCTAAACTATTTGATTGCTCTTCCGTTAAAGGGTGTGCGGTAATGTATAAAACTTGTGCCATGGTATTCACCTTCCTGATGTTAAAATATTTAATCTTTATAAGATCACAAGTTAGCATTATACATCACTTACTTTAAGTAAGCAACTGATTAAAACTCACTATTATCTGTTAAAATTAACCTAATAAAAAAACAGCCCGTTATAAAAGGCTGCTGATCGTTTTATCGTTTCCGTAAAGACACCGTCTCATTTTATTAGTAATCGTGAAGCTAGATTTTACAACGGTTGCAGTACTGATAGATTTTTCATAGCGGCCGTCATAAAAAAGAGGACAAGTTTTATTCATAATCGATGGTTACCTCCTATTCCCAGCGTCCTTGATCACGATCGATCGTCTCATCACTAACAGGTGGCTTTTGCAATGAATAAGGACAAGATCCGTTGTATTTTTTGACATACTTATTAATGTTTTTCATATATTTTTTCGCTTCCTTTTCATTGAAAAAACCTTTGTCTCGTTTATAAATATAGTCATGAATTAAGTCTCTCACTTTATGCTGTGCTTTCACCCATTCAGGGAGGAAGTGAGCATTTTTTAATACGCTGTTAAGTGGGTCGGACGTCAATTGTTCGCGGGTTAACTTCTTTCCTTTCCCAGGTAGATTGTCAAAACCACCTTTTTTTTCATGCTCTTTGTACATATGGCCAATTAAATCGCGACTTTTATAATCCTCTTCATTCATTAAGATCACATCCCAATAGGAAGTATTAAGTATCTTATTCCATTTTATGTCGGAAATCTCCTCCTGTATTCTGTAAATAAAACGTTTTTTATAAAAGAATTACTCTCGTCGTTTGCATTATGAAGAATATCCCTCTTGCTTCCTTATTTTTTATGTAATTGTTAAACTAGCAATAGGTTATTTAACATAAAGGAGAAACGAGATGACTACGAAACATGAAAAAGTGTTAATCGTTACATCGGTGGATGTAGAGAAAGAAGCGGTACTACGCGGTCTTCATCATGACCCCCGGTTTGACGTTCAAGTAATTGGCGTAGGTCCAATGAATGCAGCTGCGAGTACTGCGTCATTGTTGTCAAAAGAGCAGTATGATCTTGTAGTGAATGTTGGTATTGGAGGGGGATTTCCTAATGTTGCGCAAATAGGCTCCCTTGTTGTTTCGACTGAAATCGTTGCAGCTGACTTAGGTGCAGAGACAGACGATGGCTTCAAGCCGATTGAACAATTAGGCTTTGGAAAATCAAGAATTCATTGTGACAAAGAGTTAGTAGAAAAACTATATGCTGCGATGCTGACGAAAGAACTTAAAGTAAATAAAGGGCCTGTCCTTACGTTATCAACAGTGACAGGAACTAGCGAAACGGCTCAAGTTTTATCCGAAAGAGTGCGAGGTGCAGCTGTGGAAGCGATGGAAGGCTTCGGTGTTGCAACAGCTGCAGAACAGAACGATGTCCCTGTTATAGAAGTACGTTCGGTCTCAAATGCCGTTGGTCCGCGAGATCGCGGAGCATGGAAAATAAATGAGGCGCTTCTCGTCATAGAGAAGGCAAGCTCGGTTTTAAAGGAGGCACTATAAATGAAAATTGCATATTCACCTTGCCCGAATGATACGTTTGTGTTTCATGCATTGGCACATGGTCTTATAGAAGGTGCACCTGAATTAGAGGTTACTTACGCTGATATAGATAAAACAAATCAGTGGGCAGCAAAAGGAGAAGGGCCGGAAGTCATGAAAATTTCCTTCGCTGCTCTTCCATGGGTGCTTGACGATTATACGCTTATCCCGTGTGGAGGAGCTCTTGGCAGAGGTTGCGGACCGCTTGTTTTGACGAAAGACGATGTAAATGATTCATCATTTTTAAGTGGGAAGAAAGTGGCTGTCCCGAGTGAAAAATCGACGGCTTATCTGTTATTCCGGTTATGGGCGGCACAAAATGTGAGTGGTGGAGTTGGAGAAATTATCGTCATGCCATTCCATGAGATTATGCCTGCTGTACGGGATGGGAGTATCGATGCTGGCCTCGTCATCCACGAAGCACGGTTTACATACAAGGAGTATGGCTTGCATATGGTCACAGATCTCGGAAATTGGTGGGAAGAAGATACTGGCTTGCCGATTCCACTAGGTGCGATCACAGCGAAACGACACTTAAATACAGCAAAAATTTCAAAGTGGATACGTGAGTCAGTTGATTATGCATGGGAACATCCAGACGAGTCTCAACATTATGTGATGGAGCACGCACAAGAAATGAGTGTAGAAGTCGCAAAGTCACATATCGATTTATACGTGAACGAATTTACTCGTGACCTCGGTGATGATGGCTTTAAAGCAATCGAATCATTACTAGGGAGAGCGGCAGAAGAAGGACTCGTTCCAGCATTCGATCTGGAAAAACTACGTAAATAATAGAAAAATCATCCAGGTGCCTGGCACCTGGATGATTTTGGTTACTCCTATTTATTTAGTAGTTTTTTAATGTCTTTTTCGATTTTGTCAGGGCTCGTTTTTGGTGCGTAGCGTTCAACAACTTCTCCGTTTTGGTCAACGAGAAATTTCGTGAAGTTCCATTTTATTTGTTCGTTCAAGAATCCTTTCTTTTCTGAAGTTAAATAGTCGAAAATTGGGTGGATGTTTGGACCTTTAACATCTACTTTTTCAGTGAGTGGAAACGTGACTCCATATTCTGTGCTGCAAACTTGCTTTACTTCTTCATTTGAGCCAGGCTCCTGATTCATAAATTGGTTACTCGGAAAGCCAATAATAACGAGTCCATCGTCCTTATAATCTTTGTATATTCGCTCGAGTTCGGCAAATTGTGGTGCAAATCCACATTTTGTTGCTGTGTTTACGACGACAATGACTTTCCCTTTAAAGTCTGCTAATGACTTCTTTTGCCCATCGATCATAGTTGCTGTGTAGTCATGTAAACTCATCCGATATCCACTCCTTTATGATCATTTCCTTTCATTATACAGCTGTTAAACATCTGAATGATAACGATATGCCTAATATTGTGCTTGATTCGAAATCATTTTACGTGATTCCAAATTGGGTTCAAAGTGAGAGACTTTCTAGAAAAGCCACTGCTTTATTACCTTCTTTTTAATTTTGCTAAAAGCCGCAGGATCTCAAGGTATAGCCAAATTAACGTAACGAGCAGTCCGAAAGCCGCGTACCACTCTTTATTTTTTGCGGCATGATTTCTCACTCCGCGTTCGATGTAATCAAAATCAATCACTAAGTTCATCGCTGCGACCCCAACGATAAACATACTAATGCCAATCCCTAGCGGTCCACTATCATGGATAAACGGTACAGACATACTCGTAAATAGCCTCAACACAATGTTCACTAAATAAACAATGAAAATTGCTCCCGTTGCAGCCATTACCATCGTTCTGAACTTCTTCGTGACCCGGATGACCCGTGCCTTATATAAAAGTAATAAAGTAAATAACACTGCAAATGTTAACGAAACAGCTTGGATGACAATACCAGGAAACTCAGCTTCAAAAAACGCCGAGATACCTCCGACCGCGAGCCCTTTCACGAGCGCATACAATGGTGCAGATATAGGTGCAGCTTTCGGTACAAACGCAGTTATGAGTGCTAACACTAAGCCACCTAGTATTCCGACCATAATGAACAGGCTGACATCTTGACCGGCGAAAAACTGAGACCAGACATATGTTGCTGCAGCAGCAGCTAAAAAAAGTAGTCCTAACGTTTTATTCACAGTTCCTTGAATCGTCATCGTTGCTGTACTGGAAGGCGAACTTGAAAAATTTCCGTGGCTTAATACTGGATTGCCGCTTCTCATGTAACCATCTCCTCAAAATAACTTTATATAGTACATACGTGTAAAAATGCGAAATGTATTCAATTTATTTTCATGAATAATAACGGGGAAAATGAAGAATATCAATAGGAAATGAAACAATTTATTATATTAGCGGTTGACGTGACACCATATGGTTATATATAATTCAGGAAGTGACACCTTAAGGTTTTATTTCAATTTGGAGAAGGAGAGATTATATGACAACTGAGCAAAACAATAACTTACCTAATATTAAAAAGCACCTCGTTTTAAATGCTCCAATTCAAAAAGTTTGGAATGCGGTCGCAACGTCAGAAGGAATCGCACAATGGTTTATGCCAAATAACTTTGAGCCTGTTCAAGGACACGAGTTTTATCTGGAATCGCCTTTCGGAAAATCACCGTGTAAAGTAACTGAACTTGATGAACCGAACAAGCTTTCTTTTACGTGGGACAACTCTGGATGGTTTGTGACATTTGAATTAACTGAAACAGACGGAAAAACTTCATTTACGTTAACCCATGGAGGCTGGGGTAAGGCAGATGATATTATTTCCGGTACCGGTGAAAAACAGAGTATTGTTCATGATCGTATGAGTAACGGCTGGGAGTCTATTGTATATGAGGCATTGAAGAAAGCTGTTGAAGCATAATGTCTCTGGCACCTAAGTATGATGTGTTTCAAGCGATTGCTGATCCATCGAGACGGAAGATTCTCGAACTCCTTGCAGAAAAGGAGCGTCCGATTAGTGAGATTAGCGAGAATTTCCCGATGACACGGACAGCAGTTGTGAAACACTTAACGATTCTCTCAGAGGCAGAGCTTATTAAAGGTGAGAAAATCGGGCGTGAAAAACGATATTCATTGCAGTCAGAGCCATTAAGACAGGTAAAAGATTGGGTCGCCTATTACGAACAATTCTGGGATAATAAGCTTTCAATGCTAAAGCATTATGTCGAAGATAACGAAGAAAGTGAACTAGAACGATCTCGAAGCGATAACAAAAAATGAAGGGGCTGGGACAAAACCCAGTTAATAAGAGTGGCACTCACCGTCGGTGAGTGCCATTTCTTCTTTTTCAGTTATTCATATTATATTTTGGGTTGATTGTTTCAAAAAACACTCGCTTGCCGCGGGCAAGGCTTCAGCTAATCGGGGTAAAATCGCCCCGATGGATCTTCAGCTCTTGCTTTTCCCGCAGGCGTCTCGTGATTTTGACAATCAACTTGGATAAGTCCGTCTAGTTTATACGTATACACAAAAAGGATACCTTCTGATAAAGTTAAAGTATCCACACAAAAACAGAATCGGAGGTATCCTTATGTATAAAGATTATAACATGAATCAAATCATTTTGCCGATGGATTTAGCCTATAAACTTCAGGAAAATGATATCGCTTTTGCCGTGAATGATATGGTAGAAGCCATCCCCGATGAGGCATTCAGTGGATTTTTACGTACAACGGGCTGTCCGGCCTATCATCCCAGAATGATGATGAAGATCATCCTTTGCGCCTATACACAATCTGTCTTCTCTGGGAGAAAAATTGAGGAGCTTTTGAAAGACAGTGTTCGGATGATGTGGCTGGCGCAAGGGTATGAACCAAGCTACCGTACGATCAACCGTTTTAGGGTACACCATGAAGTCCAAGAATTACTACGTCAGTGTTTCGTTCAATTCCGTTGTCAGCTGGTTAAAGAAAAGGTGATTGAAGATGAATCGATCTCATCGATGGCACAAAGATTGAGGCAAATGCAAATAAGTTTACGTTTGTCTGGCGTAAATCCGTTGAAAGGTACAGCACCCGTTTAGTTGAGAAATCCAATCAACTCTATGAGGAACTTCTAGAACATGAGATCATTCCTGCAATAGAACGGGATAGCCAAAAAGAACTGTCTAACAAGGAGCTCGAAGAGGTCGTTCAGAAGTTGGATGAAACCATTGAAGGTTACAATAACCGGATTGAAACGACTCAAGACACACAGAAACGAAAACAACTTCGCTCAGAACGGAAAGCACCTAAACAGTACCGTAAAAAGTTCAAGGATTTTGCCGCGCGTAAACAAAAATACAAGCAGGATCTTGCGACCCTGGGAGATCGAAACAGCTATTCCAAGACAGACCATGATGCCACGTTTATGCGGATGAAAGATGACTACATGAAGAATGGTCAACTGAAAGCCGGATATAATCTTCAAATTGCCACTGAAGGACAGTACACGCTTGCTTATGACATCTTTCCAAATCCTACTGATACGCTGACGTTTATTCCTTTTCTTAATAAAATTGAGAAATGGTTCTTCTCGTTGCCCTCTTACATAGTGGCCGATGCCGGATATGGAAGCGAACAGAATTACGATGACGTTTTAAACATTCGCCAGCGGACGCCCCTAATCACCTATGGGATGTACCGTAAAGAAAAGAAAAAAGCATACAAAAACAATGCTTTTAACGTAGCCAACTGGTACTTTGACCAAGAGAGTGACACTTTTACGTGCCCGAATGATAAGAAATTGAACTTTAAGTATTGGTCGAAAAGGACAGATAAAGCAGGATTTGAGCGAACGTTTAAGGTTTATGAATGTGAAGATTGTTTTGAATGTCCCCTACGTCCCCAATGTACGAAAGCTAAAGAGGGAA
>NZ_NIST01000001.1:1294187-1459448 GCF_002335745.1 Evansella halocellulosilytica
GATTTACGGGAAACGTAAAATCGATGTCGAGCCAGTCTTCGGGTTTCTGAAGGCTAATTTGCATTTCACCCGAACGTCGGTGAGAGGCAAAAAGAAGGTAAAAAATGAATTAGGATTTGCACTTATGGCGGTGAACTTGAGAAAGTACACCGCCCGACAGTCTCATCAACCTATTTTAGGTCAACAAAACGGTGCCAACTATCGAAAAGCGATAATTGACACCGTTTTTTACTTAATTTGAGACTGTTTTGTCCCAGCCTCTTATTTTTATTTCGTAGACTTTACAAGGAATTTGTAAAAATCTCACTTATAATGAATGTACTTCTGCTTTAATAATTTTTCTAGATCGAAATAATATTGAAGCTATCGTGAAAAAGAGTACCGTAAAGAAAAGAGGCAGAATGATATTTTCAGGTGCAAATGCACAAATGATCATGGCAGCTCCACCGATAAATAGATGAAGTGACAACGGGCGGACCAGTTTGTTCCAATATTTTGATGAAATAGATGTGATTGATACTTGCTCATCTTCAGGGACTTTAAATCTAGGCAGTGTATTCCCGGTTGTTATGAATACAATTCCTACACATAAAGGAACGAGGGCGATTAAATGGATCAAGAAACCAGCTGCATACAACATAACCGCTACGTGTAAAACAAGTACGACGATAGAGACAGATAGAAAAATATGCTCCATCCCTTTTTTGTATCGGCGATAAATTTGCTTAAGCCTACTAACATTTGGTAAAGCCATCACATTGATAGCTAACAACAGCATAACAAGTGGGTGTACAAAGGAGATGACCTCTTTTGAACTTGTGACGTTTTCTGAAGAGACAGTCAAATAAAAGAATAAGCCAGAAATAAAGCCCACGATTGTAAGTAACCAGATTAATATTTTCCTCATTTTTCTTCCTCCTTTTTATTAAACCTTAATAACCATTTCATCATTTCTTGAAAAATTGTCGTATTTAATGAGTAGTAAACGTATTGGCCCTTTTTGTTTGAAAACACTAAGTCCGCATTTTTTAATACAGATAAATGTTGTGAAATAGCAGGTTTACTCATATTGAAGTGCGTTGCAATTTCCCCAGCGGTCTTATCTCCGTCGAGTAGAATATCTAAAATTTTTCTGCGATTTTCATCTGATAATGCTTTATATAAACGATTATTTACCATGTGTGTAACACCGCCAGTATCAAAAATTAAGTGATTAAGTAATTAAGTAATTGCTTAAATAAAAGAGTACATGAAAATGATGGAATAATCAACCATCATTTCCACTAATATTTATTAATGTCATAAATCTTCTTTTAGCATCGCATTAATTTCGCCGCCAAGTAATATGAGTAGTGATGAGACGTGAAACCAAACCATTAAGGCAATGACAGTTCCTATTGTGCCATAAGTCGCTGAGTAGTTGGCAAAATTGTCGAGATAAAAGGAGAAACCGAGGGATGTAATATGCCAGCCTACTGAGGCAAATAGTGCCCCAATATACACTTCCTTTAAATGGAGTCGAATATTCGGACCAATTAAATATAATATTGTAAAAACGACGAATAGAATGATGAAACTGAGCAGCCAACGGAAAAAAGCACCGTCCAAGAAGGCCATGTCAAATTCAAGATATTCACTAAAACGATCTCCAACAATTTGTAATACAAAAGCGGCAATGACGACAAGTAGTAAACCGATTGTAAGAATAATCGAGATGAATCGTGACGTGAGCGCACCACGTACTTCCGTGACATGGTAAGCTAAGTTGAGTGTCCTCAAAATTGAATTTAATGCAAGCGATGCAGTCCAAAGGGTGAAAATTGCCCCTAAAGAAAGCACACCTGTGTTATGACCGCGAGTAATGACATCCCACTGATCTTCAACGACTGCAAGAACATCACCTGGAATATATTCAACCTTTATAAACTCATATAAGTCTTGAAAAGTAAACGGTAAATATGATAGCAGTGTGACGACAAAAATTAAAAATGGAAACAAAGATAACAGGAGGTAATAAGCACATTGAGCCCCTAAATCAACTAAACGGTGATCGCGAAATCTCTCATATAATATTTGGAATGTTTTCATAGCTACCTCCAATCAAATATACATTACGCTTTCTAACGTTAATCTTCCTTTATTTTTCCCAAACTTTTCTTTTGAGAAACAATACTTTCTTTCGCTAATAAAAAATATGTGGACCTAAAGTCATAAAAACTACCATAATTTTCAATAGTTTAGTATTATTTTTACTAGGGGGTGGAGACATTTTGGTGAAGTATATCAATCTTATTTTGATTATTGGATGCATAGGTATTTTCACGTTTGCAAGCCCTTCATTTGCTGTCTCCCCTATACAATTAAATGATAACAGCGAAAAATATGATGTAAATTTGAAAATAGAAATCCTTGAAGATGAAGCGAATCAATGGACGATTGAAGATGTTTCAAGTGGGGAATTAGATTCGTCCTTTTATATACCACAAGTTCATACACCAAGTTACGGATATACAACATCTACTTTTTGGACCCGTTTCGAATTGAACAATCAGTCTACTCTTGAAGAATGGATGCTGGAAATAAGTAATCCGACACATGATTTTATTACTCTATATTATGAATTGGAGAGTGGTGAAAGGGTAGAAAAAGAGTTAGGCGATCTCTTTCCGTTTGAACAGAGAGAGGTAGATCACCGTCACTTTGTTTTTCCTTTGAATGTCCCTGAGGGAGCAAATCAAACTTATTATTTAAAGTTTGAAAGTGAGGGTTCGATGCAGCTTCAAATAATGTTATGGTCAGAGGACGAATTCTTTAATAAAAGCCTACTTGAATACATTACATTAGGTATTTATTACGGGATCGGCCTTGTCATGATTTTATATAATCTCTTTCTTTATTTTTCGCTGAGAATAAAAAGTTATATATGGTACGTATTGTTTATATCAACATATTTAATGGTTTATTTATCACTAAATGGACTTGCATATCAATTTGTGTGGCCTGACAGCACTTGGTGGAATAATCGTGCTATTGTATTTTTCATGGCAGCTGGATTTATATTTGCCTGCTTGTTCGCTAAAAACTTTTTACATACAAAGGAGAATGCTCCAAAGTTACATGTCCTATTATCTTGGTTAACTTTTTCTCAAGTTCTGTTGATTGGAGTACTTATATTTAATTATCCGTTGGCTCTTGATCTATTAACAGTTTCAACGGTCGTCATTATTTTTACAATAGTTGTGACAGCCGCTTATTGCTGGCGGAAAGGCTACCGTTCAGCTCGATATTTCTTTTTTGGCTGGATTACTTTTATTATTGGGGTACTAGTTTCTTCGTTTGCTCATGCAGGGATATTTTTTCCTTTAGTTTTTGTCACGAAGTACGCTTCACAAATAGGATCAGCTGTCGAGGTTGTCTTGTTTTCTTTAGCACTTGCTGATAAATTTAAGCTGCTTCAATATGAAAAGGAAAGAGCAGAAAGACAAGCAAAAGAAAGTCAGGAAATGGTAGTTGAAAGCTTGCAAAAAATGAATCAATTAAAGGATGAATTCCTTGCTAATACTTCACATGAGCTTCGAACCCCGGTTTACGGCATGATTGGGGTAGCGGAATCAGTAAGAGACGGTGCTGCTGGCAAGGTGTCTGAACCGCTAAAGCATCATCTCAATCTTATTATTTCTAGTGGTAGGAGGCTTACTCATCTGATCAATGACTTGCTGGACTTTTCTAAGCTAAAGCATAAAGAGATTGAATTGAATATTCAGCCAACGAACGTGAAGGCTGCGGTTAGTGTCGTCCTCTCCGTGTCAGCTTCATTAGCGGCAAAAAAAACAATTCAACTCATTAATCATGTTCCAGCTCATTTACCCCTAGTCGCTGCAGATGAAAAGAGATTGCAGCAAATTTTGTACAACTTGCTCGGTAATGCGATTAAGTTTACTGAAGAGGGGACGATTACGTTATGGGCGGAACGGTATAAAGATATGTTGTACATAAGAGTAGAAGATACAGGAGTTGGAATAAGTGAGGAAAGCATTGAATCAATCTTTAATGATTTTGAGCAAGGTACAAATACACGTGGAGGTACCGGTTTAGGCCTAAGTATTACAAAAAATCTGATTGAACTCCATGGGGGCTCAATATCAGTGAAATCTACAATTGGAAAAGGGAGTATATTCACATTTTCCTTACCAATATATATAGGGGAGTCGTTAGAAAGAAAATTAGAAAGCACTCCTCCTATATTAGAGATCGGTGATGATGAGTATTCTCCCCTACAGCAAAAGAACTCAAATAAAGCAACAGGACGAATCGTTGTTGCTGATGATGAACCTGTCAACTTACAAGTTCTTCATAACCAGCTTTCTCTAGGCGGCTATGACGTATTAACAGCGAACAGCGGGAATGAAGTGATAAAGTTGATAACCGACGAACCAATCGATTTAGTTATATTAGATGTGATGATGCCGGGAAAATCAGGGTATGAAACGGCGTATGAAATTAGGAAGAAGTTTTCGTTAACAGAGCTTCCGATTTTAATGTTGACAGCACGGAATGAATCTGGAGATGTTGTGACAGCTTTTGAATTTGGAGCAAATGATTATTTAACAAAACCGTGTCATAAAGAAGAGCTTTTAGCGAGAGTGTATACGTTGTTAACGATGCAACAGGCATTAACGAGTGTCATGAATCAATCCTACAAGATGAAAGGACTGAATCAAGAACTTGCTTCCTTGAATTCCAGATTGGAACAGCGCGTGAAAGAGAGGACAGCCGAACTAGAATCGAAATCAGAGGATTTGTTAAGAAGTGAACAGGCAAGGCGGCATTTGTTATCAAATATATCACATGAGCTTGGGACACCAATGACATCATTACAAGGCTACTTAAAAGCGATGCTCGACGGTATCATTGACCCGAACGATGAACGATATTTAAAGGTCATGTATGAAAAAGTGTTGTTTATCGACCGCTTAACCCAAGATTTATATGATCTTTCGAAGCTTGAAGCGGGACAAGTAAGTTTTAAATGGAGAGAGGCTACAGTTGATGAATTTGTTAACAAGTTTACTCGCATTTTTGAGCTCGCTGTTACGTCGAAGGGGTACCAGTTCCAGCTTCAAGATGATTTATTAGATCAATATTGCTTAAAGAAAAAGTTAATTATAGATTTTGAACGAATCGAACAAGTAATGACAAATTTAATTTTTAATGCACTAAAATATACTGAAAAAGGCGGATCCATTGCAGTTAAAGTAATGTTGGCTTCTTCATATGACAAAGTAAACGATGCATTAGAAGCAGCAACTCTGGAAAGTGCTGATAAACAACCAATTCAAGATCATAAGGAACAGTTGCTCATTTGTGTACAAGATAACGGTAAAGGAATATTAAAAGAAGATGTACCTTTTATTTTTGATCGTTTCTATCGCGGTGGCCTGTCTAGAGATGAAAAGAGTGGCAGCCTTGGTTTAGGTTTAGCGATTAGTAAAGAGATTGTTCATTATCATGAAGGACACATTTGGGTTGAAAGTGAAAAAGGAGCCGGGACAACATTCACTTTTACTTTACCAATCTATGAAGATAAATAGGGGGCGGGTTCGATGCAGAAAAAAGTTATATTAATCGTTGAAGATGATCAAGATATTTTGCACCTTCTTACTCTTTATTTACAGAATGATTTTACCGTTATTGAGGCAGTAGGGGGGAATCAAGCATTATTGAACGTTAAACAGAAGGTACCGGATTTGATTTTATTAGATATTGTCCTTCCAGATTTGGATGGATTTGAAGTATGTAAGAAAATTCGTGAGATGAATGTGGCCTCTCCGATTATTTTTCTTAGTTCAAAAAGGGAGCATGAAGATAAAATTAATGGTTTAATGATCGGTGCAGATGATTATATAACGAAACCATTTGACCCTGAGGAGGTTGTTGCAAGGGTAAAGGCTAATTTGAGACGTATGGAGATGAATCATCCTCAGAAGCCCCTAAAGAAATCGGTGTTTCAGTTCGGTGATCTTAAAGTGAATATAGAAACATACACAGTGACGATGAAGGGAGAGCAAGTCGATTTATATGCAAAAGAAATGCAGCTGCTTATCTATTTAATGAAGCACCCGAAGCATGTTTTTAGCGCGGAACAGTTATATAATCATGTTTGGGGATATGACAGCTTTGGGGATATTAAAACAGTCAAAGTACATATAAGCAACTTGCGGAGGAAAATTGAAACTGATACGGCAAAACCAAAATATATTCATACTGTCAGGGGACTAGGTTATCAATTTAAATATTGTTGACACGTAAGGTGAAGAAGCGTGTACATGGATATGGATTGAACATTTGTAATGGTGGAATTCAGAAAATTTTATTTATTTTATCTCCATTTAACCTTTGTGCATTAATCTTAATGATATATGAAACACATATCGTTAAAGTTATGAAGCAATGGGGGGATAATATGGATGCCGAGAAAGAAAAAATAGTACAGGATCAAGAATGGGAAGAGTTAATATTGGAAGCGAAGGAATTGGGACTCTCGGTAAAAGAAGTACAGCGGTTTTTTTATCACTCTAAAATGTACAAAAGTATGATGCTTTATGACCGGTTGAAAAAATATGAAATGCATTGTCATATGTCAGTGAAATAATAGTATATGGATGATTTTGAAGCTTCTATATAAAAGAAGCTTTTTTTGTTCGGTCAAAAGTATTATCTCATTTGTATCCAACTATTTCTATATATATCCAGCATATATCCAGGTGCCTGGCACATGGATATTAATTCCCAATTTATGTGTGTAGGGCAGTGGGTTTGCTGTTTGGTTCATTATAATCATTCTAGTTAGCGGATAAAACTGATTTTTTACCGGATAAACTCAATATATCGCGGATAAAACTGATCTTTTACTGGATAAACTTAATATTTCACGGATAAATCCGATTGTGAATAGCACTCGGAAAAAGAGAGGGCTATCCGAACTTTAACATTAGATGAAATGAGGTAAATCATCTAAAAGTAATGGGAAATTTTGCGATTTATGCCCAAAGTAGTTGTCAAAAAACGAATTATGCATAATACTAAACTAGGAAATATTTTAAATGGATGTCCAAAGTTTTGTGAAAAGTAGCTGATTGTCATCGGTGATTACAGACACAGGAAGAGTTTTTTGACGATCCGTGACTTTGATGTCCACCTTTTATAACATACAATGAAAGACAGAGGGAATTGACATGAATCATATATATGAAAAATTAGTTAATATTTGTACTGAAAAAAATGTGCTCCGTGATGAGCCGATGAAAAACCATACGTTAACAAAGATTGGCGGAAAAGCCGACTTTTTCGTCACTCCTGAAACGCATGAGCAAACAGCCAAAGTTGTCGCTTTTACTTATGAAAACAATGTTCCATTTATGCTTTTAGGCAATGGCTCAAATATGATCGTCCGTGATGGTGGAATTCGCGGAGTGGTCATGAATCTAAAAAAACTAAATGACATTGAGGTGCGTGGAAATCAATTAATCGCACAAGGAGGAGCAAATATTAAAGATGCATCCCGTTCAGCGTTAAAGCACAGTTTGACGGGTCTTGAATTTGCTTGCGGCATTCCAGGATCAATTGGTGGTGCCATGGTTATGAATGCAGGTGCCTACGGTGGTGAAGTAAAAGATGTCATTGATCACGTCACTGTCGTATCAAAGGAAGGAGAGCGTTTCCAACTTTCAAAAGATGAACTTGAGTTAGATTATCGATCAAGTATCCTCGGGAAAAAAGGTTACATGGTTCTTGAAGCTGTCTTCAATTTAAAAAAAGGGGATGCCACGTTAATAAAAGAAACGATGGATGATCTCACATTCAAACGAGAATCAAAACAACCATTGGAGTATCCTTCAGCCGGAAGTGTATTTAAACGCCCGCCAGGCTATTTTGCAGGAAAGCTTATTCAAGACAGTGGTTTGCAAGGGAAAGGTTTCGGTGGAGCAGAAGTCTCTACGAAGCACGCTGGGTTTATTATTAATAAAAATAATGCGACAGCAACAGACTACATCTCAACAATCAATATGGTCCGTGAAACGGTAAAAGCTACATTCGGTGTTGAACTAGAGCTTGAAGTGAAGCTTGTCGGTGAAGATGAATAGACCTAAAAAACAGGTAACCAATAAGTTTACCTGTTTTTTCCAGGTGCCAGGCACCACATATTTTATTTCGTCTCTCTAAAGAAATCCGTCGCGTCAGGACGCGGCATATGTTACAATTTCATTACAATATTTTTTTGGGGGGTGCATGTCAGAAAACAATGAATAATCTAACAGAAATCGCAGAGAAACTCCACTCACGCCAAGTTGAGTATAGTAAAAAGAATTGGACACTTTTCACGACAGGCTACGACTTTGGTGTCCAAGATTCATATGTAGATATGATGGATGTCTTGCAGGACAAACGTAATTTTAGCGAAATAGAAGAATATATAAAGCAAGATCTTTCTGAAACTGACAGAAGGAAAGCTGACATATTACATAACTCGTTTAAGCCGTTTCACCTTTCAGATGAATTAAATGAGTTGAACGTAAAGATTCAGAAGAAAGTAAGTGAACTATCAAAAATTCTTAATACGTTCCGATATAAGCTGGAAGGAAAAGAAGTGTCAGCAGTTGAGCTTGCCCAAGTGCTTAGTATGGACAGTGACCGTGAAAGAAGAAAGGAAGCATTTTTTGCGAGAAATCAAATTAATCAGCTTATGATTGATAACGGTTTTATCGAGTTGATCAATTTAAGAAAAGAGTTTGCAAAACGATATGGTGCCAAAAATTTCATCACATACAAGCTGGAGTCAAATGAGTTAGATGAAACGACGTTCGACAGTTGGTTAAAGGAGCTTCATGACATTCTTCCTGAGATGAAAGAAGGAAGACGAAAATATGCTCAGCAATTTCTAAATGATGATGAAATTATGCCGTGGGATGAACAATATATTCAATCACAAATCGCGCCATCTTTAAACGAAGATGTCGATATGTCAGAGTACTATACGAATATTAAAGAACTTTTCGGGCTTTTCGGGATTGACCTCTCTGAAATGAACATTACGTACGATATTTTTCCGAGAGCAAACAAGTCGGAGTGGGGCTATAATTTCCCAGTGGAAACAGCAATAGACTCACGAATTCTTGCGAATGTTAAAAATAAGTATTATGAGTACGGTGTTCTTCTTCACGAGACTGGACATGCGGTGCACTCATTCCTGCTAGACCCTGATGAGGTTATTTTAAATAGGGGCGTCAGTGGGATCATTAGTGAAGGAATCGCTAATTTGTTCCAAGGATTTTTATACAGCCCTGCTTTTTACAACAAGTTTTTTGCAGATGCAGAAAAGGTAGAAAAAGAGTTTACGAGATTAAAGGAATATCAGAAACTGAATTCTATACGAAGCATCGCTCGGATTTTCTTTGACCATAGCTTATATACAAATGATATTCAATCTTTAGACGATATTTATGATGTTTACTGGAAAAATCAAAAAGAAGTGTTACAAGAAGAACCGTTTGGGGAAGCTCCTCCATGGGCATATATGATCCATTTCACGACACATCCGATTTACCTCCATAACTATTTTATGGGTGATGTCACATGTGAAATGCTTGAACGAGTTTTCAAAGAAAGGTATGGCCATGAGATTTTGGATGCCCCGAAGCAATTCGGTGAATTTTTACAAACTGAGGTTATTAAACCGTCGGGGACATATAAATATAACGATTTGTTTAAGAGAATCAGTGGCGAGGATTTTTCATTGAAGTATATGGTTAATAAAAAATAAAACGGTTATGTGAAGGGCATGAGGTCCAAGGCTGATCTTATGCCCAAAGATAAGAAAATAGCAAACTTCAATATCTTGATAGAAGAGCGTTTACATCACGAGCTTCCACACGGATGTAGTAACTTCGGTGTTCCCGCAGGATGCAGGGATTTTAGCCGAAGATCTGATCTAGTGATTTGCCTCGACTGATGCCACGGAGTGTTGCTAGTAGAGGAAGAGGCAGCACCCATCGACTTGAGAAACTTCCTTCACCTTGTCTCGATGGGTATACTACGAATCTTTACTAGAAGAGAAAGAGACAAAAGTGAGTTTTTCGACTCTCTATTATCTCACTAGGCTTAGTCCGACGCACAGGACGTTTTAGTGTCGGGCATGCCATAGTACGTGGCGTTGTCCAACCAGTTTGCTTTGTCGATAACTAAGGGTGCTTGCGCTTTTCTAATTTGACTGTCGAAATTCTTCGTATATTTAAAGTCGTAATACGATGCCTCATTGAATAGACTGTACAAGCAAAGCTTGTACGGTTTTTGTATTTTTACTGGAGGCTGGTTACATGACTGTTTTTTTTACGTATGTCATATTAGGACTTTCATTGGCAGCTCCGATTGGTCCTGTTAATGCGGCGCAGTTGGACAGAGGCATTAAAAATGGTTTTCTTCATGCTTGGCTAGTCGGTCTTGGTGCGACCGTAGCTGATGGACTGTATATGATGCTCGTTTTTTTAGGTGTCGTTCATTTAGTCGAGATTCCATTTATCCAATCTTTTCTTTGGCTGTTCGGCTTTTTCGTGTTAGTGTACACAGGGATTGAAAGTTTAACTGGAGCAGGGAAAATGGCTTACTCATATTCACGGTCAGCGAATGAATCTCACACGAAATCATTTTTGTCAGGTTTTTTTATGTCATTGTTTAACCCGTTAACGATTTTGTTCTGGCTTGGAATCTTTGGATCTGTTTTAGCTAAAACGGTTACGTCTTATGGGACAGAAGAAGTGATCCTCTATATTTGTGCAATTTTTTTAGGAATTACATTATGGGATTTTACGATGGCTGGATTTGCAAGCACGTTAAGAAAGTATTTAACCCATCGTCTGTTAATGTGTATATCTGTATTATCCGGTATCTCTTTGATCGGTTTCGGAGTATATTTCGGGATTCAAGCAGCTACTGTTTTATTTTTTTGAATAAAGAGCCTGGTTGAGGGTCATCAGGCTTATTTGTATGATTTCTTTTCCAAACACGCATCATCAACCACGTAACAATGCCGATGACAGCAATAAATAACAGACTGACAAAAAAACCAGGGCGGCTAATCTGATGAAAAGCTGTACCGGCAATTGCAATGAGTACGATTAAAAAACCTAGTCCTCGTTTTACTTTATCGAACGTTGTCAGCTCAAGTAACCGGTTATATGCACCTAAAATAAAAAACCAATTGTAAAGCAGCATCAAGCCAGCTGCTGTTGTAAAATATTCGTAAATCCTGTTTGGCATAAGCAACGACAACACGATGGAAGCAATTATGGCTAACGTCGTCACACCAATAGCAGGCAGGGCGGTTGCCTTCATGACGGTTTTCGCTAAAAAATGAGGAGCATCATAACCTTCTGCTAAGCTAACGAGAATTCGAATCATCGCAAACATTGAAGCGACCATTGTCGAAAAGCCAGCAATAATAAAAACACCGTTAAAGATATGAGCAATAAACGGAACTTGATAGTTGTTAAGTGCTGATACAAAAGGACTTTCTTCAGTACTGAACTCATTCCACGGCAGCAACATTAACGCAAGAGCAAGAGAAACAATATAAATGATTGCAAGCAGCACAAACATCACTCTGCCAGATTTCATCGCATCTTTCATCTCTTTTAAACGAATCGCAAGAAGTCCGATAATCTCGATTCCAGCAAACCCATAAAAACCAAAGATTAATGCTGGAAGCAGACCTCTCCATCCATTCGGCATAAACGCATCAAATGTACGCGGCAGGTTGGCCGCTTGGATACCTTCTTGTTCACGTCCTCCTAAAAAACCCATTAAAGCAGCGGCAGCTAAAATAATAAACATGACGATAGCGGCAACTTTTAAGACAGCGAGTAAATTTTCAATTCTGTCGAACCCCTTTGCCCCAGTAAGAATGACAATAATGCCTAAAAGTGAGTATCCACAAGCGAACAGCCATAGTGGTACGTTAGGAAACCAAAACTGAGAGAAGATCGACAATGCTGTTAGTTGACTTCCCATAATTAATAGTTCTGATAACCAATAGACCCAGCCACAAGAAAAACCAGCCCAACGTCCATAAGCCTTTTTCGCATAAATACGAAACGACCCTTTTTGCGGGTCCGCGATTGAGAGTTTTGCTAATGCCTCGTAAACAAAATATGTGCCGATAGCGGCAAGGGCAAAAGCAATGACGACGGAAGGACCTGCCATCGTAATAGCAATACTTGAACCAAGCAAAAAACCTGTTCCAATTGTACAGGCAACACCTAATAAGGAAAGCTGCCACCATTCCAGCTTTTTCTCTTTTTGTGTCCCGGAATTCGACATCATCATACTCCCCCACTCGTTTATCCTGCTTCTATTTTTCCTGAAAACAAGTCAGTTTATGTAAAAAAGCATCGTTAAGCGAATTACACGTCAAAATATCGCTCATACTAAGTGCCAGGCACTTGTCGAAAAATCTCAATCGGATAGGAGGGATCACTTTGCAACTATATTTTTCACCAGAATTCTTCAAACAGGATGCACAAGTTTTAAATATTGTTACTGATAAAAATAAGCCGGTCGGCTATCTCGCCTTTTTAATGGAAGAGAAAAAGATGTACGTGTACGGAGTTTTGCAGGGGATTGCTGCAACTGAAGACTTTAAAGATTTAGTGACACCGTATGTTAAAGGGCTAACAAAGCTGAATCCGGAGTTAGAAGTTCTCTCCCACTTATCAGTTGGCGGGGAAAAAATAGATATTGAAATTGAAGTAGAGTGAACAAGACATTTGCTCAGTAAATTTTTGAAGTTCGCAAAAATAATAAAAATATTATGCATACAAGAACAAAGACGCGCATATAATAATAATTTCCGCTTTAACGAATAAACAACAATCTTTCCCCCTATTTCCTAAAAACAAATAAAGTGCCCTAAGGGCTTTTACGAACCTCCCTTTCATTCCCTCCAGCAATGACTAAAAAAATCATTTGAAAAATTAGAAAATTCATCCATAATAGAGAGTAAATTGTATTCAATGGAGGGTCTCGATTTGAAAATTGGACTCGTGCGCCATTTTAAAGTGAAAAAACGGAAGCCTTCTAAGTGGTTGATCACTTCAGACGAGCTGATCGACTGGTTCGAAGAGTACAATACAGCAGAGGTTGAACTCGGTGAAACAGATCTTATGGATGTAGATTGGCAAAGCTGTTATTCTAGCGATCTATCAAGGGCGGTAACGACAGCTAAGCATATTTTTAGTGACGAACTGGAGATGTCTGATAAATTGCGGGAGGTGAAAGCATATCCACTATTTTCTCGTAGACTTAAGCTACCGTTCATCTTTTGGGTTGTGGCTGTTAGACTTGCATGGCTTTTCCATCATCCTTCACAACGAGAAACGAAGGAAATCGTTAAAGAGAGGGTTCGTAAAGCAGTTGATGATATTCTTTTCCATGGTGAAGAAAATATCTTAATTGTCAGTCACGGTGGGACAATGATTTATTTACAAAAAGAACTTTCCAAAAGAGGCTTCATAGGACCGAAAATTCGGATGCCTGCAAATGGCAAACTATATTTATTTGAAAAACAGAGAGGAGAAGAATATGTCGGAACAAATGAAAGCAAACGAGATGAAGCGACTATTTAAATACATAACCGATGAAAAATTAATAAGCGGGGTAGCTTTTGCTGCTGAGGATGGGAAACCGATTTTTCATGAAGCATTTGGTGAAAATCTTCATTCTGGAAAAACGTTAAATAAACATACGAAATTTGAAATTGCTTCACTCACAAAACCTTTTACAGCAACGGCGATTCTCGTTTTAATTGAGCAAGGAAAACTTCAACTAGACGAGTCCCTTCAAACGTATTTCCCGGAGCTACCATATGAACATGTGACGATTTACCATTTATTAAACCATACGTCCGGATTGCCGGATTATATGGTGTGGTTTGAAAACGATGAAAATTGGGATCCCGCAAAAATTGCAACGAATCAAGGTGTTCTTCAATATATATCTGAAAAGCAGCCGGAGGTGTATTTCGCCCCGGGTGAAAAATGGGAGTATTGCAATACTGGGTATGTTCTACTTGCGGAAATCATTGCACAAGTATCTAAAGTGTCGTTTGAACAATTTTTACGAGATATGATCTTTGAGCCACTGCAAATGAACAACACGCTGCAGCACTCACGGAGAATTCGTCCGTCACAAATTAAAAATTATGCAATCGGATATATGTATGACCACCAATCACAGTCATTTCACCTGCCTGATGATCGAAAGAACAACAATTATGTATATTTTCTTGATGGCGTTTACGGTGATGGTGCATTAAGCTCAACGATTGATGATTTATTTGCGTTTGAACAAGCATGGTATACAGAGAAAATCCTAAACAATGAAACGGTGAAAAAAGCATTGACTCCTACAATCATTAACGGAGAAAGCATCGGCTATTGTCCAGGTTTTCACATAAATGCCGCTGCAGGCTACGGTTTTGGCTGGAAAATTGAAGAGGATACTAATCTCGGGAAAATTGTCTACCATGATGGCTATTGGGCCGGTTATTGTTTAGGGATGATCCGTTATGTTGATTACAATAAAACGATAATTTACGCAAGCAACGTCGACTATATAAAACGGGAACAAAACAAAATTCATCATGATACGATGCTGGCAATGGAAAAGATTTTGTTTGACATGGAGTGGGAGTATCCAGAAAAATTATAAACCTTGAGCTCTAGGGGGATTCTTTCAATGTAGGTCAAGGAAATTATACATACTTATAGAGGTTAGTTTGAGGTTTTAACGAACGCGAGTGGATCTCCGATTTGTATTACTCATTTATATAGCGATTTTAATCAACTTTGCAATTATTTTGCTGATACCTTTATTGAACATTTTACTTTTGATTTAGTGAATCTTAGAGAAGCGGATAACTCGTGTATGGCTCAAACAGATGATCAGTTGAGTATGAAAGAGTCAGTAATAGATTTAGAAGCAATCAGACCGTTGGACCTTCAACAATGGAGTTGTGGAGGACATTCAACAGGTGGGATGCTAGGGCTAGTGTATGCGGAGGTGTTCCCAGATTCGCTGACAAAGATGGTTATTGGTGGAACTTCTGCCTCGAGTGATTACATGGGAGACAAGAGCAGTATGTATAGTAGGAAATGCCCAATAAAATGCTAGATTAATAGATCTATTCTCGATTTTAAAACCTCCGGATTCTTCGAAGGAGGATCGTCAAAAAGCTGGTCGGGAGTGGACAGAGATGTCTCTTTATAAACCAGAAAAGTATAATGAATACTTCTCAATGCCAAGTAGTGGGAGAATAGTGCAAAAGCGGCTTGATTATTATTTGTTTAATGATTGCCACAACTTGTTATGAGAGAGCAGCTAAAAGAAATATCGATTCGTACCTATGTATTTTGCGGTAAGCATGATGCGCAATGTCCACTCAAAATTTCTGAAGAAATTGCTACTAAGCTTAGAAATGCCAAATTAAATGTTTTTGAGGAAAGTAATCACATGCCGTTTATAGAAGAAAAAGATGATTTTCTAAGGATGGTCAAAAACTTTACGAATGAGCTCTTTTAAATGAAAAGGTGAGATTATGGTGCAAAATAAGCAACCCCTGTATGTAATTACAGATAAGGTCAATTCAGGAGCACTTAATGAATTGTTAAATAACACCTTTGGAATTGATGAACAGTCAATTCAATATGTGAAAAGAGGAATAAATAGTCGTAAAAATAGATGTACATATGCTGTCATGAAAGCAGCGGATTTAGTTGGTTTCATAACTGCTTGGAAAACGATCTTTCATCCATATACAACATACTTTGCTATGGTCGTGCACCCAAGGTTTCGAAACGGACAAGTAGAACGGTTACTGCTTCAACAGATTGAAGGCAACAATCATGTAACATTCCCTCTACAAACGTCATGTTGGGAGACGAACGTTTCATTTAAAGATTTTTATGAGAGAACTGGATTCAAAGAACTACGGCGGACATTTATTACTTCACTCAACGTTCAAAATTCAATTAGGCTTTTGGTCAATACTCCTAGTAAGTTATTGAAAGTTCAAACTTTCTCAGAATTGCATGAATTGGAAGAACAAAGAGAGATCATTTACTTTATAATGCGAACATATGAAGAAACACATAAAAGTAATCCACTCGGTGTGTATGATGAAAACATATGGGAACAAATAATTTTTGGAGATGACACAATCCTTAAAGGTAGTTTCATTGTTCGAGATATGAACGGGCTCGTTGGTTTTGCTCTCCTCCACTATTCAGATATGGAAAATAAGCTAGAGTTTGGCTGGCGAGGTACAAGGGATTTAACAGATTTATCTTATATTCACTTCCTCACTTCTCTTCAAATTAAATTTGCTCTAAAAAGTCGTTATGAAGTAATAGAAGGTGAAATTGACACGACTGACATTTACTCGCTGGAGATGCTAAAGTACTTTCCTTTTTCTCCAGCACCAGCTTGGATTACTTATCAGATGAAAGAGGGAGAACGATGCAATGATCAAAGCAGTCTTATTTGACTTGGATGGTACGTTATTAGATCGAGAACATTCTTTACTTCATTTTATAAAAGATCAGTATGATCGTTTATATGATGATCTTAGTCATATCGACAAGGATGAATATTTAGGTCGATTTATTGAACTAGACGACAACGGCTATGTCTGGAAAGATAAAGTGTATGAGCAGCTAATAGTTGAACTAAAAATTAAATCATTAACCGTGCAAAACTTGCTCAATGATTACATATCTGAATTTAAACATCACTGTGTTCCGTTTCCACAATTAAAGGAGACGTTAGATGCTTTGAAAGGCAAAGGATATGCTTTAGGAATGATTACGAACGGAAGAGGAAAATTCCAAATAGATAATGTTGCCGCTTTGCAAATAAAAGATTATTTTGACACAATTCTCGTTTCGGAATGGGAAAAGATGAAGAAACCAGACCCTAACATTTTTCGAAAAGCATTGAAGCAGTTAAGCGTTTTACCAGAAGAAAGTGTATTTGTAGGCGATCATCCGAAAAAAGATGTTGAAGCTGCTCAAAATGTTGGGATGAAGGCAATATGGGTGAAAAACGATCATTGGGGAAGTGAAAAGGCGGATGCTGTCATTAAGAACCTTATAGACATACCACAAGTTGTTGAAGATTGGAGAAAGTAGGGAGAAAAATGGGGCGGTTACATTTTAAAAGGTTAGCAAATGAACGAGAGGAATTAATAGATTTTTATACGATGAATAATTGGGAATATCACGCTGATCCTCATCCGGAAAAAGACGAGATTGCACAACGATTTGATTGCGGATGGTATAAAGGTAGCAGAGAAACATTTTGGGTTATTGAAAATGGCGTTCGCATTGGATTGATCATTCTTGACGATATGTCAGACACAATGCCGATGCTGTATGATTTGCGGCTTGCAGAACAAGCTCGAGGGAAAGGCTATGGCAAAGTATGTCTGAAATGGGTAGTGGATTATGTTTTTTCTAGCTCTGCTGAAAAACTTCGGATTGAAGCCTATACTCGCTATGATAACTATCCGATGAGAAAGACATTCTATCATTGTGGGTTTCAAAAAGAAGGGTATTTACGAAAGTCATGGGAGAATGATGATGGTAGTGTCGTTGATTCAGTCGTTTATGCGATCATTCGAAGTGATTGGGTACACGGTGTAAGATCAGAAACCCAGCTGGACGATGTACCGTTTTAGGAGGACAAACATGGATAGCGAATCGTTAAAAATTTTTGATGACAATCGCAAGAAGGTCGGCGTCGCAACAAGAGAGGATGTTCACAGGCAAGGTTATTGGCACGAAACGTTCCATTGCTGGTTTGTGAAAAAGAAAGCACAAACTCATTATATTTATTTACAGCTGCGTAGCGGTAAGAAAGCTGACTATCCAAACTTACTAGATATCACGGCAGCAGGTCATATTTTAGCTGATGAAACAATTGAGGACGGTGTTCGTGAAGTAAAAGAAGAAACGGGAATTTCCGTTTCCTTTGACGACATGATTTCGATTGGTGTCATTCCGTATACGGTCATAAAAGAAACATTCATTGATCGAGAGCTTTCACACGTTTTTTTATATGTAATCAATCATTCTTTTGATGAATTCGATTTGCAAACTGACGAAGTCTCAGGTATCGTTCGAGCAAATTTTAACGAATTTTCACAGCTTTGGTTAGGTCAGAGAGAACATGTAAACGTAGAGGGCTTTGAAGTAAATCATGCAGGAGAAAGGGTAAGTGTGAATAAAAGTGTAGGCAAAGAAGCGTTCGTTCCGCACGACACTTCCTACTATCAAACTGTATTAAATAAAATAAAAGAGTCTATATCATAGTAAAACATTTTGTGCTGGGCTTTTCAGAGGGAATGGAGGAAGGCTGATTTTTTTATTTTTTAGGTGAAAATGTCGAGTCGCGGAATACACTGTCAATATGTACAGAATGTTAATGATCATTGACACTATGTTAAAGATTACTTACACTGTTAGTTAATATATGGCTAAGTTCACCGTGATTATTGGTAAAAAATGACATGGATTCATTTCGGATCATTTCTGAAACTGGTTTTTTCGAAAAAATGATGCAGATTTATTAAAAGATGTCGTGTACATGAAAACCAATGATTAATATGTAGGGTTACTGAGCCGAATAAGAAAAGGAAAGGGTCTTGCCTATGCTACGTAATCGTGTTCGAGAATTGCGTGCGAGGTTTCAAATGACGCAAGGTGATTTGGCAAAAAAAATTGGAGCCACGAGGCAGACAGTTGGAATGATTGAGAAAGGCGACTATTCACCTTCAGTTACGTTGGCGTTAAAAATCTCAAAGGAATTCTCGATGCCATTGGAAGAAGTGTTTTGGCTGGAAAGTGAGGAGGAAAGCTGATGCTTGAGCGGATCGTTCGTTCTCCGTTTACAATGACATACTTTTTAGGGTTTATGATGCTTGCCTTGTACGATACATCACAAAACAGGGAATGGTATCCTCTATGGTCAGCATTACTATTAGCAGGACTTATTGTTTACATTGGGATGATATTATTACACAACAAAAGGCATCCAGATCAGAAAATTAAATTAGTCACCTTAATCCCATACGAACTAAAAGAAAATGATGAAGGTCAGCAGTGGGTAACGAACAGAGCTTGCAGGAAAGTGTACATATTTTATTACTTTGCTATACCAGCAGCTGCCCTTTTGTTTATTGCATTTCCATATTTTCCAGAAATCCCATTAATTATAATGTTCGTTATGGGTACGGTCCAATACTTTATTTATTCTTACGAAGTGAATAAGTATTTGAAGTAATGAATCAATGATGTGTTACTTTCATATAAAAAGAACGGTCAAGTGGAAAGGCACCTTAGTAATATCGATAAGTTTTGAACAATAGGACCACGGAAAATTCTACACCTAAGGAAAAATACACCGGATTAGACAATCATCAGGTGTATTTTTTGATTAGTAGAAAAAGTGATAGAATATAAAGAAGAGATTATGGGGGGAGAAGTGAGTGGCTACGTTAATTAAGAGATCAAATGGTCTGTTATTATCAACAAATGAAAAGAAATCGGAAAGTAAATGGCGTGATGACTCGTGTTATAAATTCATCTATTCAATTAATGGGACGATGCGATACGAGACATTAAAACAGGATGTATCATTGTTCCAGAACGAATTTATTCTTTTAAACCCTCATGACAGGCATAGACAATTGAGAACAGAAAAGCATAAGTTTCTAATTGAACTCGAACGTTCATTTCTTAACGATATCTCCAATTCCTTTCAAGTTCAGTCACCAGAGCTTTGTTTTGCCTTATCGTCTCAAAAGCATCCACAAATAGCGCAATGGGTACATTTCGTTCACCAATATATTCAAGTGGAGATGGAAGGGGGCGATGATGAATCATTAAATTTATTTTTAGACCATAGTTTCCATCAATTAGGGTTGCTTTTGTATAAAAATTGTATAGGTACTCATACATATGATTTACGTATTTCATCGTTTCGAGGGGCGCATTCAATACTATATAAAACGATGGATGCAATCAAACAAAACTATAAGCATCAATGGAGTTTAGATGAAATGGCCGAAGTAGCATATTTAAGTAAATACCAATTTTCACATCTTTTTAAAGAAACAACCGGTGTAGCACCTTATTCGTGGTTGCAGTTGTACCGTTTAGTCAGAAGTCAGCAATGGTTAGTAGAATCGAATAAGTCGATTATAGATATCGCTTTGGACAGTGGTTTTTCTTCTGTTTCTGTTTATAATCAACTGTTTAAGCGTGTGTACGGTTTCACCCCAAATGTTTTCCGGAAACAAATGAACAAATAAATACATGTAGTTCCCATCATCAAGCTCCCGCATAATAAAAAGATGACTGAAGTTTCAATAAATGTAGATAAAAAACCGAAAAAACTTAATGACAGAACGTTTGAAACATAGAGAAGCACTGCATTAAAGCTAAATCCCCGTCCAAGCTTATCCTTTGGAACGCATGTTTGGATAAGAAATACTCTGGAAAGCCCTGTAATAGGAAGGCCGATCGCAACGATAAATACACCAATAAAGTAAAGTGAAATATGGCTGGCAAACCCAATGGTTAAAATGCCTGTCCCCCAAAGTAAACAACCGATAAAATAAGTTGTAAGGGACATTTTTTTCCAGATGATCGGAACAATAAAATTAATCACGATAACCCCGGCACCATACCATCCTAATAGTAGGCTATACATCTCCTCCCCGTTTCTAGTAAAGTCAACGAGACTTAATAACAAGCCGACTTGCCATACCCAAGTATTAAAGAAGACGACCGTAAAGGTGGCCAAAAACAGAGTTTTGATGGTGAATTCATCTTTTATCCAAATGAAGAACTCTAGAATAGGTTCAAATAAATTGAATGTGTTTTTATTATCGTTTGCAGGATAATTATCATTCCATTTTAGTTTGTAAATTAAGCAGGCACTAATCAAATACGTAATGGCGTCAACAGTGAAGAAATGAATTACCTGACCTGTACTAATTAACCCGATGCTGAACATAGGTGATAATACTTGTACACCTCTCGTGACGATATCGAGCATACTGTTGGCAGTCGTTCTTTCCTCATCTTTAGTTATGAAAGGTAAGACAGCGCGATAGGCGGGATTGAAAAAGCAACCGCAGCTTTGAATAGTTAAGCTGATTGTAATTAAATGCCAATACATTAGCGAGTCCATCTGGTAAAGGATTACGAGTGATAGGATGATAGGCACTCTCAATAGATCTAACCAAATTAGTAACTGCTTTTTATTGACTTTATCAGCGATGACACCACCAATGAGTCCGAAGAAAAGATAAGGGAGTGCTTGGGTTATAACAACCCCCGTCGTATGAATACTCGAACCAGTCAATTCATAAGCGAGAAACAAAAATGCCAGTCCAGCAATGATATTTCCTAATTGGGATATCCCTGCTCCAGATAAATAGAGGAGTAGGTCTTTGTTTTTTAATGCTTTTCGATACATTCTAACCACCTCTTAAAATAGGTTAGAACATATGCTAAATAGCATCTTCTGTAATGTTGTTGTTATTAACAGCAATATGTAGCAGTCTGTTCATTTCATGTTCAAGTAAAAAAGAAAAGTGCTTAGTCACGCACTAAGCACTTTTAAACTTATGTTTATTGTCTCGTTCGGTCTGTTGTATGGAGGATAGATGGTCGATTATTTTTTAACGGTACCGGTGTTCTGAATAAAACATCACCGAATGCCTTCGGTTCAAATGGAATAAATGGCCACATGTAAGGTGTATTTAACGTTTTGGCAGCTGTTAGCATAAAAATTAAAACAGTAGTCCCGAGTACGAATCCTTGCACACCAAAGGCAGCAGTTGCAAGCAATAAAAGGATCCTTATAATCCGGTTTGCGATGCTCATTTCATAACTCGGAGTGGCGTAGCTCGCCATTGCGGCAATTGCGATATAAAGAACAACCTCATGTGTAAACAGTCCAACCTCAATGGCGACTTCCCCGATCAAAATCGCGGCGACGAGGCCGAGTGCTGTTGCCAATGCACTTGGAGTATGAATCGCTGCCATCCGCAAAATTTCAAGGCCGATTTCAGCTATTAAAATTTGTGCGAAAAGTGGGACTTCTCCTGGGTCATCAGGTCCAACATAATGAATCGATTCCGGAACGATCTCCGGAGTGACAGCAAAGAAATACCATAATGGCAATACGAAAAGAGAAACGAACACTGCAATAAACCTAACCCAACGTAAGAATACACCGACTAATGGCTCTTGCCTGTATTCCTCAGCATGCTGCAGGTGATGCCAGTATGTTGTAGGGCAAATCATCACACTAGGAGAGCCGTCGACAAAGACTAATACGTGGCCTTCGAGTACGTGTGTAGCTGCGGTATCTGGTCTTTCTGTATATCGAACTAACGGAAATGGAAAGCTGTTTTTCTTTTTAAACATAAACTCTTCAACGGTCTTTTCCGCCATCGTTAATCCGTCAATATCGATATTTTCTAGTTTCCTTCTTATTCGCTCAACTAAATCGTGATCGACAACACTATCAATATAAGCAAGAGCAAGGTCTGTTTTAGATCTTTGGCCAATTTGTAAATATTCCATCACGAGTGAGCGGTCCCGAAGCCGTCTTCTCATTAAACCAGTGTTGAAAACAATCGTCTCAATAAATCCGTCACGTGGACCACGAACAACCCTTTCAATATCGGGTTCCTCAGGAGATCGAGCCGGATATTCACGAATATCAATTAAAACAGCTTCTTGGCACCCTTCGACGATAAAAGATGCTTGACCCGCGAGCGTTTGTCCGATTACTTCCTCTAGGTCATCGGTCGTTTCTACCTCTAAATGTGGAATTAGTTTTTGTACTAAATTTGTGATCGGGTCATCATCTAAATCACCGTGGTCAATGAGTGATAAGTGGCGCATAATATGAACCATCACTTCATCTTTAGCGAATGCATCAACAAAAAATAACCCGAATTTTCTTCCACCGTAAACAAGTTTATGGTGGATTACATCGAAGTTCTCTTCAATTCTCAACTCTTTATTTAAGTACTCAATGTTTTCTTCAAACGTTTCAAAAATAGGAACTTGGGATTCGCTCATTGCATTCACCTCATTTCGTATATTTTTACAATGAGTACAAAAGAATATACATTTTTTACATATGGAGCGATACAAGGATGTTCCAGGTATAAAAAAGAAATACCTTGCGCATATTGAGCGCAAGGCAAAGGAAGAATTTAGAGTAATGCTATGAATATTAAACTGGCGATTCCCATTGTTATATGAGCAAATATATGGGCGAGCATCGCTGTTTCCAACCCTTTTTTCCAATATAGCCATCCGAAGATCATACCAGCTGCGCCATTTAAGATGAGCATTCGGATGAAAACAGCTGTCGTGACAGTTGTTGTTGCCGCAGTTGCAGGGTAGTGCCCAATCGCAAAAACGAGTGATGACAGAATGATGGACACCCAAAATACGAAAGGAGCAGGCTTTGCTTTTTTTCGTTGAAAAAGTCGCCAAATGACCCAAACAATGAGGGTCATAAATCCCCAGCGTATCATTATCTCCTCGACAATACCGCCATATAAAACACCAGATAGAAGTTGAAGGAAGTCAGGAGATCCGGTTGTTTGGACAAGGTCTTCTGGAAGCCAAGGTATAAAAAGAAGATCAGCTACAATAATGATTAATCCTGCTGCAATTCCACCAATTATTCCATGCTTCATCGTTGGCTTAAACGATGCCCAAAATGGTTTTTTAAAGACATCTTTTTCGTATATAAAAGATGTTAAACCGACTTTCCGAGCGAGAAGGTGACCAATGACTGTAGCTAAGATGATTAAGATTAACGGGTTCATTATTGATAGTACCCCAAGCAGTTCTATAGGGATACCAGGGTCAATGCCAAGGTGGTCAATTTGTATTTCTACGGTTTCGATTAACATTGGAATGAGTGTGAGTGCACCAATGAGTCCTAATAATAGAAAAATGAGAAATGAGCGCCAAGGTTTATGGGGATTCATGGGAAGGCCTCCTCTTTTTCTTAAAGTACGAAATGGATTATGGAAAGGTTTCAAATTATTAATGGAATATTAGCAAAATTAAAATTATAAAGTATTCTTTTGGGGGGGTTTTTTCTTTTCGGTACAATCGGTGACTATGCTATGATAAAGTAACGTAGTGATGAAATGTAGAGGGGGATCGGAGATGACAAATAAAAATGTTGAAAAGGCTACCTTTGCAGGAGGCTGCTTCTGGTGTATGGTGAAACCTTTCGATGAACTGCCAGGGATCATCGATGTTGTTTCCGGATACAGCGGAGGAAATGTTGAAAACCCGACCTATGAGCAAGTGAAAACAGGAGAAACAGGGCATTATGAAGTTGTCCAAATCACTTTTGATCCTGTTTTATTTCCATATAAAAAACTACTAGACTTATATTGGCCGCAAATTGATCCGACCGATGATGGCGGACAATTTATTGATCGAGGCAGTCAATATCGGACAGCGATCTTCTATCATAATGATGCTCAAAAAAATGAGGCAGAGCAATCGTTGAAAGAAGTTGAAAATAGTGGGAGGTTTAAGGCACCTATCGTGACCAAAATTCTACCAGCTGCACCGTTTTATGAAGCGGAAGAGTATCACCAGAAGTTTTATAAGAAAAACCCTGAGAAGTATAACCAAGAACAAATTGAATCAGGCCGCGAACAGTTTAAGAATGAAAACTGGAAATAATGATTGAGTTTTTAATTGAATAACAAATTTTTACAAGTGCCTGGCACCTGGAAGTAACCACCAGGTGCCAGGCACTATATACAAGAGCAATACGATAAGTTCCAATAGAAGATGAAAGGTCATGATAATGATGTGGTTTTTAATTGCGTTAGCGAGTGCAATCATATTTGGCATATCGCCATTTTTGATGAAATACCACACTTACCGTAAACGACCGTTAGCACCGTTCTTATTCGGATTATATGTGAGTGGCTCTGCTGGATTTTTGATTGTCGCTTTTATTCAGCAATCTTGGTCAATTAGTTTTTCGATTGTGATTGCTGGAATATTGATCGGTATCGGGTCATTGTTCGGAAATGTGTTGTATATGAAAGCATTAGAACATGGACCGGCAAGTTTAACATCTCCAATCGTGAATACGAATATTTTATTCATTGTCTTCATGTCGATCATTTTTTACGGAGAACAACTGCGGGGAGTGGAAATGGCTGGAGTCCTTCTTATCTTTGTGGCAATTGGCATTTTACCAATGGATCCGAAAGAGAAAGTGACAATTCCGAACCGGATCTGGTATGTGCTCTCGATTGGGGCAACGCTTCTTTTCTTTTTAAGAAATGGAGGTCTAAAGGTAACTGAAGAAATGGCGCTTTCTAATACGTCAATTTTATTTTTCGCTTATCTGTTTGGAATTGCTTGGTCAAGTTATATGTTGAAAAAAGGGAAACAGGAAGTAACGAAAGAAGAAAAGCGGATTTCATTTAAATGGGGGCTTTTTGCTGGCCTTTTTTCTTTCGGAGGAATGCAGTTATATGCTGAGGCGCTTTTGCTAGGTCCTGCTAGTATCATCTCGCCCTTGTTTGCGACTCATAGTTTACTAGTTGCAGTCTTATCTATCCTCTATTTAAAGGAAAAGTTAACTCCTTTTCAAGCTGTAACCTTAGCTCTCGTTTTTATAGGCATCATCTTATTACGAATATAAAATGGTGCCAGGCACCTGGAAAATCACTTCCATGTGCCTGGCACGTACTTATTCTCGTTCGCAAATTTGCCGAAAGTTGCAGCGGTCACACTTTTTAATATGTTCTGTTTTAGGGAAGAATGATAACTCGACCGGCTTATTCTCCTCTTCATCGACAACATATTTACCCATTTCTACTAAACTTAATTTCATGATGTTATAAACGTCCATTAAATCAGATTCACTCATTTCATGGGTTCGGCATTCGCCTGTAAGTAAATATTCGTTGCGAATCTCAATTTGATCAAGTGGAACGTGATATTTTTTGCTAATATACATCGCGTATATTGCAAGCTGGTGGCGGTCATCCATCGTTTCTTTACCGGTTTTCCAATCAACAATGACCCATTTGTTGTTTTTTAAATCTTTATAAAGGACGTCAATCACGACAAAAACTTTGACACCTTCAATGTCCATCGTGCGAAACTGCTCACTTTCAAGAAACTTAATTTCGTCTTTTCTGGCAGTTAAATCGAGGAAACTGTCGCTATTCAAAAAGTTATTAATACATAAAGCGAGTCTTTTTTCAATTTCATCGACTGAAGCTTTTTTCAACTCGCCACCATAGTAGATTTCATGTAGCATATTGTATCGATTCGGACGGTGGTACCATTCATCAAATCCTTTGACAGAATCACGAAAAGCCAGATTCAACCGGTTACGAATATGAGTGGTTAAGCGCTCCTCAGTTGGAACAGTACCAGATTTAAGATAATGGTTAATGACAGATTCTATCATATCGTGTACTTCTTGACCGAATAGAATTGGAAGGTTCGTGATTTTTTTTAATCGGTAAGCCTCTCGAGAAAGCTCAGAAGCATCTCGAAACCAGCCATTGTGCGATGTGTAGTACATCAATCCATATTTACGTGGACAGTCCATCATTGACTTGTGACGAGAGAGAGACCATGAAAATTCAGGATATAATTTACGTTGCAATGTGAAAACTCCTTTTTAGAGCATGTTAATAAAGACCGGGAAAAATAACTTTCGTATCTATGCGTTGACTCGTTTCTCCGTTACTTACGTATGAACACGATACGCTCCGCGACGCAAAACTTCGTCGACTTGATAAAAACTTTGTCTCTTCCTCTACAAGCTAAGCTTTGTCGTGGATCCGTCAACCGGACAAAACGCCACGTACTGTGGCATGTCCGGGATTAGGACGTCGTGTCCGTCGAGACAACTCGATCGATCAAATCTTCGGCTAAACTCCCAGAGTCCTGCAGGGAACGCCGAAGTCACCACATCCGTGTTGAAACTCGTGATGTGACACTCGTAGCTCTTATTGCCCTCCTTTGGAACAGGCTCTTATATATCGGTGAAATCGGTATGTAATGGCACTATTACGTATTGATTAAATTAATGTAGAGAGCACTAGGTTACATGAAAAAATAATAATAAAGGTAAAACAGTGATCCACAAAAGATGATCCATTCACTAGGCTTGCCTGTTCGATATAAGGGAAATTTAAATCGGTCATTCTTGAATGGTAAAAGCAGCGGGACACCGCCTTTAGAGAAGAAATCTCCGACGATATGAAAAATAATCCCGAGAAACAGTCCTGTTAAAAATGGCTGGTCCGTATTAAATAAGCCAAGTAATGATAATGCAATCACAATGCCAGAATGTGTTATACCGCGATGACCAAACAACGTTTTTACGATTGCAGCAAGTCCACCTGACCTCCGGCCGATATATGAACGAGTTTCGTCAATATCAGGAAGAATCGCCCCTGCAGCAACTCCGAATAGTGTAGCGGTTGTCATTGCTGTATCAGTAAATTGCCCGTATAATAAACCCATTGATAATGATGTTGTGATATGTGTATAGTATCTCATGATGCATCATTGCTCCTAAAAAATAACTTGTATGAATATCATCATACTAGGATCTGCGAAATTGGACAATCTGCAATTTTGCTCATACTTTTTGTAAAAAAGTTTACGTATACCTATATAGAAGATTTGTTACGATTATTTTTTCCAGAGTGGGGTGGCTTTGGTGAATTGGAAAAGGGGCTGTCCAATCGGACAACCCCTTCATCATTATATCTATGGTTCATTACCTTTATGCCGCGGTAATGATCTCTGTCTGACAGCTAAAAACACTTAACTTACATAACGAAAGCCCTACCTCTCTTCCATCCTTGCAACTCCTTGGTTGCGCCAGTATAAATAAGGATAAATGTAGGACAGGATTCCAGAATTGATGTTTAAAAATAAAAAGATATAAACCATAAATGAATACCATTAAAGGCACAAAAATGATTATAACACTTTAATCAATGAAGATCAACATACGTACAAGCAGTGGTTATTTTTTTACATATGATAATAAAAAAGAGGGATGATGGTTATGAGTCAGTTTCAAATGGAGATTGTAAGAAGAATTCAAGCCATTGCACAATCAGGGTTAGCCTTTACGAAGGATCCATTTGACAAAGAACGGTATCAAGAACTGATGACGATAGCGGCAACGATGATGTCGAGTTCATTAGACGAAAGAACAGAGGATATCCTAACGATTTTTAATGATGAACAGGGCTATCCGACACCAAAGTTAGATGTAAGAGGAGTTGTTTTTCATAATAAAAAGATTTTACTCGTTAAAGAAAAAATGGACAACCTTTGGGCATTACCTGGGGGTTTTTGTGAGGTTGGTTTATCTCCAAATGAAAATGTTGTGAAAGAAGTAATCGAGGAAGCAGGTATTGATGTGAAAGCAAAAAGGTTGTTAGCGATGTTAGATATGAATAAACATCATCACCCGAAACAATTATTTCACTATTATAAAATATTTATTGAGTGTGAATGGCTGGAAGGCTCACTTGAAAAAGGCTTAGAAACGTCGGAAGTGAACTTTTTCGAAAAGGATCACTTGCCACCATTATCGACAGGAAGAAATACGGAAGAACAAATTGAGCTGCTATTTTCATTTATGAATGAGGATAAGATGCCAATTATTGATTAGATTTGCTGAAGTAGAGTGCGGTTAACAGCTGACAAGTAATCAGAACTTTGATTTAGAAGCTTACTTAGAACAAGCGTACAGTAAGAATAACACTTATGAAAATGAGCCAACGGTCTAAGGAGGGATACTCTTTAGGCCGTTGTTTATTAAAGACGTTTTATATGGTAGCAACTTTACATATTTAATTTGGTTTTTTCAGCAGACCAGATTGTCCAACGGTCCTTTTCGACTATTTGTCCAGACGGCAAAATCTCATCTAATTTTTTAACAAGAATAGTTAGCTCCTTATCTGAAATCTCATGCAAAATACTGCGACCTTTTCGGTTACGCAAATCTTGAAAGAGGTCGTTCTTCGTTTCGTACGTTCTTCTCGTTTCCCAAAGCTTTTGCTCCTTAATCGAAGTAAAACCTACTTCTTTTAATGCTGCTATAACGGTGTTGCTCTCGTATCGACGTTTCGTTTCAATTGGTAGCAAATGAGGGAAGGTTGTAAAGAAATAGCCACGGATGTGTGAGGTTGATCCTGGTATTAGGCAGTCTTGAGGTGTTCGGTCTTGAATAATAATCGTACCGTGCTCTCTTAATATCCGGTAAGCTTCTTGAAAACTAGCCGATAAATCGGTTAAGTGATGGATGAGTGCTCTTGATAATACAAGGTCAAAGGAGTCGTCCTGGAGTTTCGTATGAAAGGCATCTCCGTGATGGTAGTGAATATAGTCATATTCATTACTAGAAGAAATCGCTGCTTCAAGCATAGCTTTAGAATAATCAACTCCAGTAACGGTAGACACTCCAAGCTCACTTAATGCTCTCGTATAAATTCCGCCGCCACAACCAATATCTGCAGCTTTTTGAGGAAGCGAATTAGGAAAAAGTTGAAGCATTGTTTTTTTCCAATTATCGCTTGCTCCTCTCTCTGTATAGCTTTTTTTATTGCGTTTGTCGTGAAAATCGATGGTCATTTCATCAGCCTCCTTCTCATGATCATCATTCACTTATTATGGTAAAGTAAAGCTATCAATAATAAAATGTCATATTTATTTAATAATTTTATAAGAAAAACTTAAGGGAGGGGTCGGAGATGAAAGTAGAGGAGTATGAGTTGATCGTTGCTCTCGATGAAACGAGAACAATAAGAGGTGCTGCAGAAAATTTATTTATTTCACAGCCGGCAATTAGTCAACGTCTTAAGCAAATTGAACAAGATTGGGGAGTTGAACTATTCATTCGTACACCGAGACGATTAATTCCGACGAACGCGGGTGAAAAAATTGTTGAGCATGCAAAAAAAGTGATGGTTGAAGAACGAAGAATTCGTCACGAGCTTGACTCGATTTCAAATGAAGTCGGAGGAGTCCTTTCATTAGGAATTTCATCTCTTGTAGGTCAATATGTGTTACCTTCGATTTTAGAGGCGTATGTAGAGAAATACCCGAATGTAAAAGTTCAGCTTAAAACCGGATTAAGTCAATCGATCCGTGAAAACATTGAGAAATTTCATGTAGCAATTGTAAGAGGGGAAAGAGTTCGCGGGCAAAAGTGTGAGCATTTTTTCTCAGACGAGATGTATTTTATTGACCGGGAAGATTTCGTGAACAATGACCGACGCCCTTTTATCGAA
This sequence comes from Evansella halocellulosilytica, assembly GCF_002335745.1. GTDB lineage: Bacteria > Bacillota > Bacilli > Bacillales > Salisediminibacteriaceae > Bacillus_CA > Bacillus_CA halocellulosilytica. The sequence goes on from NZ_NIST01000001.1 coordinate 1,324,651, forward strand.
TTTCAGGCTGATGATTCGTTAAAATCGGATATTCGGAAGTGGTTCGTCGAGCAAAAGGACATTCACGTAGCGCAAACGATTGAAGTTGATCAAATTGAAACGTGTAAACAATTAATGAAGAAAGGGTTAGGGATGACGGTTCTTCCAGCGAGTGCGATGAAAGACTTACAGGAAGGCTTTGTAAAAACGTCCTTAAATTCTAAGACTCCTCATATTCGGGAGACGTGGATTAGTTATCATGAACGATCGAAAGAGCTTCCGCAAGTCACTGCATTTTTACAAGAGTTATATCATTATCGTATATAAACAAAACTTGGCTTCAGCAAGCGAATTGTGCTTGCTTATGCTTTACTCGAAAGAGCGCCAGGGGTCACTCAGGCAGGAAAAGCAATCGTCGAAAATCCCCTAGGTGCACACAGTGTGACACCTAGGAAGTTGAGGCATTGCCCGCCGCAAAGAAGACACTATGCAAACGAAGTGCAGCACGAGTAGATGTCGCACTTGTGCTTTGGAGTGAAAGCGTCCGCTATAGCGATTTCGAATTCTATATGATTATGAAAAGGGATTCCCTCAAAAAACTTTGGCACGGACCAAATTAAATAAAGTCCTTTAAGGGACTCTGGTGGTAAAGTGCCCTTATAGGGCGAAATTAAAACCGCCGTTTTGCGGGAGGATACTTATTTCGTGCAAGTCATAATAGCGAAAGACATAGTTGTTATACTATCGTCCATAGGTTTAATAAATTCTGATCGTAAAGAAAGAGCAAAGCGGACTGTTGTCCCTTTGCTTCTTCACTTTCTCTATTCTGTATCTTCTTGAATGATTGCTAATACTAGAAACAAAATAAAGCTCAATGCTAAAATCGATCCACCGACAATATACCAAATGAGCTGAACGGTATCTGGTAATTGAATCGTATCAAGCATATAAATATACATTCCGGATGTCAGACCGAAACTTCCTATAATTGCTGTCCATACGTGCAACTTTGTCAGTAATGACTTTCTCGGTTTGTATACTTTATAAAATACACTCCACGCGAATAATGATAACCAGCCGACGACTAAAATGTGAGCATGAACTGGTCGTAAAGCATATGATCCTGCTCCAGCCATGTGTGAACCCATAAACGTCCCTAGTAATGCAAAAATAGCAGAGACGATGAGCAAGAGTTTACTATATGACATAACTTCCCCTCCGAATAAACAACATGATCATACTGTTAACTTACATAAAACTATGTTGCCTTACAGGCTTAGGGAAGTCAATGAACATTATGTGTCACTTTTTTGGCATATTACCATCCATTCATCGATAGCAAAGGACTCGATGTTTCTATCTTTTTGTTTAATATGAAAATATTTTTTCATTTCGTCATCTGCATTTTTGAAAAGCGAGGTCACTTGATTTGCAACAGCCTCACTTTCCACCGTTCTCTTTAACCAATCTTCGTATAGGAAATCTTTTTTTCTTGTCTTTTCCTTTAATATTTTAAAAGAAGTTTCATCTAATAAGATCTTCCATTCTGATATCGATAATGCTTTGACATGACTCGGATCACGAAGTTTTTCAAATGTGTTCATGAAAGAATGCAGTGATTGGTGATCAGGGGCAACGTTGTCAATGAAACAAAATATTCCACCTTTTTTTAATGTGCGGTACACTTCCTTGATAAACAGATCCGGGTTAGGAAAATGATGAGGAGCGATTCTGCACGTAATCAAGTCGAATTGATTGTCTATAAACGGTAAATTTTCTGCATCGGCGATGACGTAATCGATATTTGTTAAATCACGTAAATGATTAGCAGTATTTTCAAGCATTTGTTTCGTTAAGTCTGTAGCAAAGACTCGTTTTACATAAGGAGACAATAATTTTGCTACATGACCGCCTCCGGTAGCGATGTCGAGTGCAGTCCAATCAGGTTGAGGGTTTGCCCATTCAAGCAGCAATGGTAAATCAGCACCTTTTGCATGCGTCTTACTATCTATATATTTTTGAGCATGCTTCGAAAAGGTTTGTTTCACTTTTTGTTTTGGTTCATTGTCGATCATGTTTGCTCTACCTCCTAAATGAATGTCACATTAATCATATTCGAATATGAGAGATAAAAAAATGATCGATAAATTAATTATTAAGATAAATTTAACTTATATATATGTTTGTGTTGTGTGTCAAAGTAAGAAATGTAGATTAAACAGTGTATAGCGTTATTAAAAGAAGAGAACTTGATGATATCCTATGATTTCTAATTATTTCTAATCATTTTCACTTATTTGTAATTATTTCCATGTGCCTGGCACCTGGGGATATATGGATATATGGATATGCGGATATGATTGGATGCGCTTTCTCCTATTAGTTGTCGTTTGTGGATGGACGAATGGTGAGTGTTTCAATGACATCATTGATGAACTTATTGTAGTCAAAGCCTAAAGCAATACTTACTTGAGGGGCATTCTCCTCTTCTTCTGGAATAGGGCGGAAATTAGCAATACTTTGCCCACGGACAGGTTCATTCGCAACGACTTGAACTTCACGTTCGGCAAAATCAAATTGATCACGGTTAATTGAGGTATAGACTGCTAAAACATCGTGGAATAGTGCTCCATTTAATTCAGGAATTAATTGTTCGTAAGCTTCTTTATAATATTCAAAAATTGGTTCAAGTAATGGAGTAAATGCATTATACTCTTTTGCTGTTACCACATCAATGATATCTTCAGTAATAATCGCGCGATTCGTTACATTTAAAGGGACTAAAGTTACGTTTTGACCTCGTTGCATGACTAGGTTTGCTGCGATCGGGTCCCCATAGAAATTTGCTTCGGCAACCTCTGTCACATTTCCTGGGACGAGAAAAGCGCCTCCCATAATATAATATTCTTTTATGTGCTCCATAATTTCGTCACCAATAATAAAGGCAATTGCTAATGAAGTAAGCCTGCCAACGTCAATAATCGTAATTTCACCAGGATTATTTTCTATAAGATCAAATATATCGGAAAAATTGAGTAATTCCCCTTCGATCGTATCTGGTGGCTGAATTGGACCGAGTCCTTCCTCTCCATGAATTTCCGGATAATACCGAACGATCTCTCCGGAAAAAGGATAATTTGCCCCCGCATATATCGGAATATCTTCTCGTCCCGCTAAAGACAGCAAATAAGCAGCGTTATTTGTCGCTTGTTCTTGATCGACATTTCCATAACTGGTAACGATACCGACAACTTCAATTTCGGGATGTAATAGCGCATACATAATGGCAACAGAATCATCTATACCCGGGTCACTAAATATAATGACTTTTTTCACTCGCAGACACTCCTTTTTTATAATTTATTCATAAGCATGAGTATACAGAATGGATCTTATTAAAATAATTTTAATGATCAGAAAAAAAGCTTTATTAATAAATATAAAAGTAGGATAATAGTTAGAGTCCGCTCGCAGTATATGTTATATTTTGTTGGATTATAATTCCGGATTAAGCAGCAAATTTACGGGTAACGATGGTATTAGAAGGAAGGCAGTGAAGCAATGAAGCTAACGTGGAAAGCTTTTAGTGTTATTTTTATGTGTATATCAACACTCCTCGTTATTCTGTACTTTATAATAAACCCGCAAATGATGAAGCAATATGAAGCTCTTGAAGAAAGAATGGCATACAAAGACGTGCAGCGAGTGGAAAGTGCTTTAATGACGAGATTGCACCAATTATCAGCCTTTACAAGAGATTGGGCTGTTTGGGACGATACATATGCATTTTTAGAAGGTGAAAATGATGAATATATTGAAAGCAACTGGATACAGGAAACGTTTGATAATGTTGCAGTTGATTTCGTTTATTATATACAGGAAGATGGAAGTTTGGTTTTTTTTGATTATGACAGGGAGGCGGAAGGAGCCTCAGCTTTAATCGATATTGACGTCACTAAGTATTTCAATAATTTTCTAAGTGTTGACAGGGCGCACAATGGCATCGTGAATATTGGAAGTCATGTTGTACTGGCTGCCTCAAGTCCAATTTATGATACGAATCGAACAGTAAACCCGAACGGTGTTTTAATCGGGGGAATGATGTTAAATCACGAATTATTGAATTCGATATCAGATGATACCGGTCTAGCTGTATCATGGTCAGTTGAAGCCGATGTGGATCATGCACCGCAACGTGCTGTTACGAGAAATGACAGTACGATACAGGGGTTATATGTGTTCCCCTATACGAACACAAATACGTTTGGGCAGCTAAGTTTTGTAGAAAAACGAGACATTTATTTACAAGCACAAGCGAGTCAAAATTGGGCAATTGTTATTTATGGAAGTTTAACAATAGTCTTTGTATTACTAACATTACTGTTGTTAGATCGATTTATCTTATCACGCATGAAAAAACTGAATGCACATTTAGAAGAAATTGAAGATTCACGTGATGTCACAAAGCGTATTCCGATTAAAGGAAATGATGAAATTACAAATGTAGAAGAGGGAATTAATCGAATGCTAATTGCATTGGCTGATTCTCAGCAAGAGGTCAAACATATGGCTGAAACAGATAGTCTCACTGGCTTTTTTAATCGCAAAGCATTTACTGATAAGGTTAATGACTGTCTTAACAAGCTATTAGATCGCTCATACTACCTCCTCTTCATTGATATTGATCTGTTTAAGCGGATTAATGATACATTAGGACACCATGCAGGTGATGAAGTATTATTACAGCTAACTGAACGGATCTCAAACTGTTTAAGTGACAATGACTTTGCCGGACGATGGGGAGGAGACGAATTTGTCCTGTTTATTAACTGTGAAAAGCAAGTTGAAATGAACATGATGATTGAAAACTTATTAAGTTCGATTGAGCAGCCATTAACCATTGAGAAGAAGAGGAAGCTTCAAGTAACTTCAAGTATTGGAATCAGTCGTTTTCCGGAAGATGGTGATTCTGCCGAAACGCTTATTCAGCGAGCAGATCTTGCGATGTACAATGCGAAGCAGAAAGGGAAAAACCAACACAAATATTATCATAAGATTGACAACGAACCTTAAAATAAAAACTAAAATGGATGTTTTCTTCCAGGTGCCTGGCACTTGGAAGTGATTGGAATAAAACGGGCTTTGTTTGGGAATCGTTTTGGTAGTTATGTAAATAAGGAACAATAAAGGAGCTATCTTATGGAACCTTTGCTACAAACATATTCTGAAATAAGCCCTTTAAAGAAAGTGTTATTAAAGCGACCTGGTAAAGAGGTAGAGACATGATATTTTTGCTGATACATTAAGAAATAAAGGGGTGGAAATTGTTTATTTTGACGATTTACTTCATGACGTATTTGAACAACGTCACGTAAAAGAAACGTTTTTACAAGAATTTCTAATCGAAAGTAAGCCTCCAATCGGAGCTCCGGTTGAAGATTTAATCCAATATTTCCTATCCTTATCGACTGAAGACTTCGTTAAGAAAATGATTGAAGGAGTACCTAAAGATGAAATTGCCCCGGAAAAGAAAATAAATAAGTACGAGATGATGACTGATAAGGATCCTTTTTACTTAGACCCTATGCCAAGTTTGTATTTTACAAGAGATATTGCCGCAGTTGTTGGTGAGGGGCTAATGATTTGTAACATGTATGAAAAAGCAAGAACGCGAGAAACTTTACTATTTCAATACGCTGCAAATTACCATCAAGAGCTTTACCGACCAGGTATAAAGCGGTGGTTTGAAAGGTCAACGAAAGCATCATTTGAGGGAGGAGACATTTTTGTATTCGATGAAGAAACGTTGTTAGTCAGTGTAAGTGAACGTACATCTATAAGTGCAATTCAACATTTTGCAAAAAGTATATTTTCTACAGAAAACTCCTTCAACAATATCATTGTCATTGAAATACCGAAAAAAAGACAGTTTGTTCATCTAGATACAGTATTTGCGATGATTGATTATGATAAGTTCCTCGTACACCCGGAGTTGTTTAATGAAAAAAGAAGTGTAAATCTCCAAGTGTTTAAAAGAAAAATAGAAGGCGGTTATACGGTAGAAAAGTTCAATAACTTAAAGGAAACATTGCAAAAATTCCTTAAAATAGATGAAATTTTAATGATTTCATGTGGTCAAGGTGATGTGATTGATGCTCCTAGGGAGCAATGGAATGGCGCAATAAACTTACTCGTCATCTCCCCAGGTGTTGTCATCGCGTATGACCGCAACTACGTCACCAATCAATTAATGAGAGAAAATGGAATTAAAGTTATTGAGGTACCGAGCTCTGAGCTATCTCGAGGGAGGGGCGGACCACGCTGTATGAGCATGCCAATCATAAGAGAACAACCAACAAGTGAGAGGGAACCAAAAAATCCCAGGTGCCTGGCACCTGGGATTTTTTGGAATTCACTGGTTTATTTACGTGGGATTAGATTTTTACTTTCTATTTCAACATGAAAAAGTTATATGAGTAAATGAATCATGGACGTAGCAATTGTAAAGTAGATCATTAAGCCGAGAATATCATTCACAGTTGTAATGAACGGACCTGATGCTATTGCAGGATCGAGTTTAAGTTTATGAATTATTAGTGGAACGATGGTTCCGATGACTGTCGCGATGCTTAACGATAAGAAAATCGATAGTCCGACAATTAATGCAAGCCAGTAGCTTGAGTGTAATAAAGGAATAATCAGCATTAACACAATTGCACACATTAACCCTAGTATGAGGCCGGTACCAAACTCTCTCATCAGCATTTTACTTAACCCTTTTTTCTCAAGTGTACCGAGAGCGAGGGAACGAACAGCAACTGCGAGTGATTGTGTGCCAGTGTTTCCTGCAGAATCCATAATTAATGGAATAAACCCTGCTAACAATACGTACGCTTCAAGCGTTTCCTCAAACTGACCTATTACATTTGCTGTGATCATCCCGAAAAACATGAGTAAAATGATCCACGGTGCTCGCTTCTTTGCAGCAGTAAATGAAGAAAGAGTAATATCAGTAGCACCACGTGATGCTGCAAACTCACCGAAATCTTCAGTTGCTTCTTCCTCGATAACATCTAAAATGTCGTCGACGGTAATAATCCCGACAAGCTTATTATGACTCGTTACAACAGGGACAGCTAAGAAATCATACTTTTTAATAAGCAAAGCGACATCTTCTTGATCATCACTCGTTTTTACAGAAACGACACGAGAACTCATGACTACATCTACTTTTGTATCTGGATCAGCAATAATTAAATCCCTTAAAGAGACAACTCCTGCTAATTCATGCTTATCATTTATAACGTATAAATAATAAATTGTTTCCGCATCAGGACCTTCATTTCGCAGAAGGTTAATGGCGTCACGCACTTGAGCAGCAGCACGAATATTAATAAATTCTTTTGTCATAATCGCTCCGGCAGTCTCTTCTTCATAGCCGAGAAGCTCTTTTATATCCTTCGCGTCGTCATCTTCCAAACCTTCAATGATCTCATTTGCTTTTTCTTCATGAATTTCAGCTAAAAAATCAGCGACATCATCGGCAGACATGTGAGAAATCATATCTTGAGCATACGATTCATGCAGTTCTTGCAAAATATTTTTTTGATCTTCAAGCTCTAGCTCCTCAAAAATGTCAGAGAACTCTTCAGAAGATAAATATTGATATACGTGTGTACGCTGTTCTTTCTTTAATGTTAAGAAAAAATCTAATTGATCTTGCGGATGTAACTCTAAAAATAACTGCCGGAATTGCTCAATGTTTTCAGAAGTAAGTGCATTCATGATAGATTGAGCATATTGTTCGCGGTTTTGATCTGTTAACTTAACCATATTGATCGGCCTCCTCTTACAAGGCCAACACTCGGTGTGAAATGGCCTTGTTTATGCTGAATTGTATTTTTTGCTGACTTAACTGATAAAAGTTCCTACTGTATTCGGGAACGGGGTCCATTCCACACCACCTCTTTTCCTAAAAAATAAAAAAACACCTTCACGAATGAAGGTGTTTAAAAGCATCATTAAACTAACACGATGATCAATCCATCACGTCCTCCATTCGTAGAGCTTTAGCACTGTACGGCATAGGACGTTGCCAGCTGCATTAGAATACACCTTATGTCGATGAATCCAGTTGACCCATTGGCGTCTTTGGACGTTTTTGGGCAGCAGCATATCTCCGTACAGGAGCCTCACCTAACGAGGAATATTATTTTCACAATTGTTATCGTAAATGATACCGTTAATATCTGTCAACACCTTTAATGAAAAAGTGAATTTCGTTATTTCCTATAAAAATAGTTGGAAATGGTTCCCCTTCATCATGAAAAACCTTATAATATAATGTATATTAAACTATTTTGGAGGCGTGAGCGATGAAACGTAAATGGTTTTTGGGCGGATGTTTTATTTTGATGCTAACACTTTTCGGTATTACGTTCATGTCTGGTGAAAAGTCTGAGGCAGAAGCTGCCGCTATCAATTACGCAGAAAAATATTTCATTGAGGAATATGAAATAACAGATGAAGAAGTTGAAATTAATAGCATTCATTATTCTGAAGAGGAAGATCGCTATGCAGTAGCTATTAGCGAAGGCAATGACATTTATGAATTTGCTTTAAGACTTGATGAAAATTTAGATTTATCGTTTATTTTAGATGTAACAGGACAATTTGATGAATTTGGGTTAGCATATTGTCATTAACGATACGAAACAAAGGTTTGGGCGGTGTCTGTCCCAAACCTTTATTATTATATTCTTTGTAAACCACAGGCTCTGCCTGTGTGAAAATAAATCTTTAAGGGTTGTATTCGTGAGATTTCTTTAAAAGTAACGAATAGTTGGAAGGTATACTGCTAGCTTTCACCCCAGGGCACAAGTGCGACATCCGCTCTTACTTCACTTTGTTCGTATTCACGGTGTCTTCTTTGCCACGGACCAAATGAATAAGGTCCCTTAAGGGACTCTGGTGGTAAAGTGCCCTTATAGGGCGAAATTAAAACCGCCCGTTTTACGGGCGGATACTTATTTTAAGACGTGCCTCATTTGTACTAACTTTGAAGGCGGACTTTTTGAGTTCGTCTTCTTCTATTTATAGCTCCAAAGAGCGGTTCCCCCATGAATAAAGCTGTGATGAGCCTTTTTTTTCAGGTTTTTAGGTTGTTTTTTTGAAGAACTCCTCGTTTATTCCTGAAAAAAATGAGTTTATTCCTGAAATTTTTTGTTTTATTTGCGAAAAATCAGCTTTTATCCTGTAAAAAGACGATCTTATCCGCTAACTAGAATAATTCTAAATAACCCCTGTTTAACCTTACTAAAACTTCTCTCATATAAATCATTCTAAAACGCTAAAATCGTGCTTAAACAACATCGGTATCTTCGACAGATTTGCGTCTAAGCGTTGCTAGTAGAGAAAGTGGCAGCACTGTGATTCTTCCTCTACAAGATCAATCGAAGAAGAGAATGCGTCGAAGCATCTCGGAGAGGATTCAGCGAAGAGTGTTACATCACGAATAAGCTACGAGTTACCTTGACGGACATACTACGAAGCAACTCAGGTAGAGGAAGAGGCAGCATGAACGACGTGAGAAACATCCCTTACCTCGTCTACGATAAGTCGTGAGCGACGAGCGTTCACATCACGAGCTTCCACACGGACGTGGTTGACTTCGGCGTTCCCACAGGGACAGGACGCGGGGGTTTTAGCCGAAGTTCTGATCTAACGAGTTGTCTCGACGGACAGGACGTGGCGTATTGCCCGGTTGACGGATACACTCCAAAGCTAAAGTTAATTCTCTTGCTAAGGGCCTCATTAACGACAAGCCAAGTTTTGGTTAAATCATTATTTAGTTAATCGAAATATTAGCACACTAAAAAAATATCATGGAAATCCACAAAAAAAGATAGATATATGCTATAATAGATTCCTATTATTTATTAGGGAGCTAATTAAATGAATACGCAAGATATTGAACAAATGATTGGATATCATATAGGGGTCGTCTCTCACTTAATTCAAAATAAATACAATAAAAAGCTGTCGGAATTCGATTTAACGATTGCTCAAGCAAAGGTTCTATACAGGCTTGTGCAAAATGGAAAGATGACGCAGGCTGAAATTCAAAAACGATTGTACATTAAAGGATCGACAATGAATGGTATTATCGACACAATGCTTAAAAGAGACTTGATCGTTAAAGAAGACAGCAAAGAAGATCGAAGAACGAAGCACATTTCATTAACGGAAAAAGGAGAGCAACTTGAACGAAAGCTTTGGAGTTCTGTTGGAAATCTTGAAACAGAGTTAGTTGCTGGATTTTCAGAAGAAGAACAAAAGCTGCTCGTTTCATGGTTGAAACGTTTACGTGAAAATCTCGATAAAAATGAATAGTAGAATAAAGAGTAGAAAGAAGGAACAATCATGCAACAAAAACATCAAAGTGAACGCTTAGGAACAGAGCCAATTCCCAAATTGCTTAAAAACTTATCCATTCCGGCTATGGTCGGAATGTTTGTTATGGCTCTATATAATGTAGTAGATACGATTTTTATTTCGTATGGTGTTGGCATTGACGCTGTGGCAGGTGTAACGATTGCATTCCCGCTCATGATGATTATTATGGCGGTTGCTGCCGCAGTAGGTATTGGCGGTGCATCTGTCATTTCTCGTCGATTAGGAGAAAGACGAGAAAAGGACGCTAATTTTGTTTTTGGGAATATATTACTATTAATCTTCTTTTTTAGTGGACTTGGTTTAATAGGTGCCTTTACCTTTTTGGAGCCACTCCTTATATTATTCGGTGCGACACCTGAAATTATTGGCTATGCAAGTGACTATATGTTTCCAATCATGCTTGGAACCGTCTTTTTCTCATTTGCTTTTGCAACAAACAGTATTATCCGTTCAGAAGGAAATGCTAGATTTGCGATGATGACGATGATCATCCCATCTGTACTAAACATTATTTTATCTCCAATCTTTATATTTGGTTTTGACATGGGCGTACAAGGGGCAGCCATTGCAACAGTATTATCACAAGCCTCTGTCTGTGGAGTTGTCGTGAAGTATTTCTTAGCAGGTCAAAGTTCGATTTCTGTATCACTCGCTTTCATGACTCCGCGATTTGAATTGATGAAAGAAGTTATTGTTGTCGGCCTCCCAGCATTAGTTCGCCAAATTGCCGGAAGTGTCATGATGATTGCGATCAATGCGATGCTCATCCGTTTTGGAGGTGAGTTTTACGTAGGTGTATTTGGAATTGTCCAACGTGTAGCGATGTTTACGCTTATGCCGATGATGGGGGTGCTGCAAGGGATGCAGCCGATTGTCGGATACAATTATGGAGCAAACCAAATGGACCGTCTCCGTGAAACGGTTTGGCTAGGATTAAAAGTATCTACGGCCATTTCAGCTTTCGTCTTTTTAATCGTCATGTTTTTCCCGAACATCTTCATGCACGCTTTTACGAACGATCCACAAGTGATCGAAGCTGGTGTTGATGGAATGAGAGTCATGTTTGCAGCTGCCATCCTCATTGGTGCTCAAGTAGTTAGCGGTGGATTGTATCAAGCACTTGGAATGGCAAAACAAGCACTTGTTCTCTCAATGGCAAGGCAAATCTTATTTTTGATCCCGTTAGTGCTCATCTTACCGCATTATTTCGGGGTTATGGGAGTATGGCTTGCTTTTCCAATCGCTGATGTACTTGCATTCATATTATCAGTTGCATTCTTGTACCGAGATCGTAAGCTCTTTTTATTTGGAACTGAAAAAGAACAAACGAAGGTGGCAGAAGCAGTTTCATCATAATACGTGTCATGATGCAAGAGGTGTCTTAAATTTTACATTTGAGACACCTCTTTTTTTAGTGCGCCCAGCATGGGTGTAATCTATAGGGTGAAAGTCCCGAACCACGAAGGCAGAAGTAGTGGTTAGCCAAACGCAAGGGTGTCCATGGTGACGTGGAATCTGAAGGAAGCGAGCGGCAGACCTCCGGTCTGAGGAACACGAACTTCATATGAGGCTAGGTATCACTGGATGAGTTTGCTAAACAAAACAAAGTCCGTTCTGCCGAAGGTGGTACAGAGTAAATGAAGCAGATAGGTGGAGGGAAAGATTGCACTCTTACCTGGGGAGGCCTGGCTGTAACGCCAAGCTCACTTGGTAACCTATTTAGTGATAAATAGCTGAACAGTCAGGAGTCAGCAGAGGCCATAGTACTTTGAATGATCTAGAGATTTAAGGGAAGGGCCGAATCATTTAAGAAGAATTAGCGCTTGGCGTACGTATTACTCAATGAAGCAGAAACATATAATCCTTCCTAATGGAGGACGTGGTGAATCCCACAGGGGACATAAGAAGGGCTGAGAGTAATACCACACAAGAAGATGATCTAATTCACGTAGGAGATTGATAAGAATGTTGGAACGAGTTCTATCACGGCAAAATTTAAATCGCGCACTCGAAAGAGTGGAGCGTAATAAAGGAAGTCACGGTGTAGATGGGATGAACGTACAAAACCTACGACCTTATCTTCATGAACACTGGGCATCCCTGCGAGCTCAGCTCGAAAGTGGTACCTATCAACCTCAACCTGTTCGCCGAGTCGAAATCCCGAAACCGAGCGGAGGTAAGAGGAAATTAGGAATCCCGACTGTGATAGACCGTTTCATACAACAGGCTATTGCACAAACACTGAGTGAGGTTTATGACCCAACATTCTCCACCAAAAGTTTTGGGTTCCGACCAGACAAACGTGCTCACGACGCTGTTCGACAAGCTAGGGGGTATATTAAAGAGGGTTGTCGCTGGGTCGTGGACATTGACCTAGAGAAATTCTTCGATAAGGTAAACCATGATAGATTAATGAGAACAATAAGTTATCGAGTGGATGACCCCATACTACTTAGGTTGATACGTAGGTATCTTCAATCTGGTGTGATGGAGAAAGGCCTTGTCAGTCCTAATACTGAAGGGACTCCGCAAGGAGGACCGCTTAGTCCCCTCCTGTCTAACATTGTTCTAGACGAACTTGACAAGGAACTGGAGGAAAGAGGTCTTGCCTTCGTACGCTATGCCGACGATTGTAATATCTACGTCCGCTCTAGAAGAGCAGGTGAACGGATAATGGAAAGTATTACAACGTTTATTGAGAAGAAACTCAAACTGAAGGTGAACAAAGAGAAGAGTGCAGTAGACCGACCATGGAGAAGAACATTCCTAGGCTTCACTTTCACCAACAACATTAAACAACCGAAAATTAGAGTATCCAAGCAAAGTATTCAACGTTTTAAACTGAGAATACGAAAACTCACCTCGAGGAAATGGTCAATTTCTATGGGGGATAGGATAGAGAAAATCAACCGCTATCTGATCGGTTGGATGGGCTATTATCAACTAGCCGAAACTACCTCAGTCTTTAAAAGGATTGATGGTTGGCTTCGAAGAAGGTTGAGGATGATTCGATGGAAAGAGTGGAAGAAGATTAAAACGAAACAAAAGAATCTTAGGAAGCAAGGAATCAATGAACAACAGGCATGGGAGTGGGCTAATTCTAGACTAGGATACTGGCGTATAGCTAAAAGTCCTATATTAGATAGAGCCCTTGATAACCGATATTGGAATAATCAAGGGCTTAAAAGTCTACTTTTGAGATATCAATCGTTACGTTGGACTTAAATGAAACCGCCGTGTACCGAACGGTACGCACGGTGGTGTGAGAGGTCGGGGGTTAGTCACCCCCTCCTACTCGATTTACATTCTTTGTCAACCACAGGTTCTGCCTGTGTGTAAATAAACCTTTAAGGGTCGTAGTCATGAGATCTCTTTAAAAGTACGAATAGATAGAACGTATGCTGTGCTTCTTCCTCTACAAGATTAATCGAAGAAGAGAATGTGTCGAAGCAGCTCGTAGAGAATTCAGTGAAGAATCGCTCGTTGCTCCTGCGATTACTCGTCGCAGAAAAACAGTGCTCCTGCGATTACTCGTCGCAGACTCCATGCTTCTTCCTCTACAAGATTAATCGAAGAAGAGAATGCGTCGAAGCAGCTCGTAGAGAATTCAGTGAAGAATCGCTCGTTGCTCCTGCGGTTACTCGTCGCAGAAAAACAATGCTCCTGCGATTACTCGTCGCAAAAGCATTTGCTTGCTTATAGGGCAAAATTAAAAGCACCCGTTTTACGGACGAATAGTTTAGTTAAAACAAATATCTAGCTGAATTACAAGTAAACTCGATGCATCCTCTTAGCCTTGTGTGGAACCTTGAATACCTTTTTCGAAAAAATCCAAATCCTTCTTCTTCTACCTATTGACAAATTGATTAACAACCTCTATGGTTAGTTACATAAGTAATGAACCACGGAGGTTAACACTATGGGTCAATCGTTTGAGGAAGGACAGCCGATCTTCCAACAAATCGCAAAGAGAATCTCAGATGACATTATAAACCGGACACTTACCGATGGAGACCAAGTTCCGTCAACGAACCAATTTGCTCACCATTATCAAATTAACCCTGCAACTGCTGCCAAAGGAATTAACCTTCTTGTGGAAAAAGGCATTCTTTTTAAAAAGCGAGGAATTGGAATTTTCGTATCAGAAGGTGCGAGGTCGATCCTCATTGACGAACGTCGAGAAGAGTTTCATAAAGAATTTATTGTGCCAATGCTGAAGGAGGCGAAACAGTTAGAATTATCGAGTGGAGATATAAAAGAAATGATTGAACGGGGGGAGAACAATGAAAATTGAATTGAAAAACGTTTCAAAGACAATACTCGGTCAGCCAGTTTTAAAAGGTTTTTCCTGGAGTATTGATGAGCCAGGTATTTATGCAGTACTCGGTCCAAATGGGGCAGGTAAGACGACAATGATGCAAATCATGTCTGGGTTGTCCATACACGATTCTGGTGAAGTGCATGTGAACGGTGAAAATCCGTTTAACAACCGAAAAACGTTATCAGAAATTAGCTTTGTGCAAGAAAGTGATAATTTCAAACCTACATTAACAATTGAGCAAGTAATAAGTATCGTTCAACCGTTTTACCCAAACTGGAATCACTCACTTGCTAATACGTTAATAGATACTTTTAACCTTCCACGAAAAAAGCGGCTTAATCAACTGTCAAAAGGAATGGGATCAGCCCTTCACATGATCATCGGACTTGCAAGCCGAGCTCCTTTAACGATTTTCGACGAGCCATATATTGGAATGGATGCGAGAGCGAGAAAAACGGTATATCAGGCGATTCTTGATGATTACCTTGAATATCCTCGTGTTATTTTGTTCTCGACTCATTTTATTGAGGAAACAGAGAATTTATTTCAATCGGTTTGTATTATTGAGCAAGGAAGCAAGACGTTCGAAAGTAATATCGATCAACTATCCGAGCGTGCATTGCAAATTACGGGGCCAAAAGAAGTTGTTTATAGTTTAGCGAAAGAGGCATCAACTGTGTTAAGTACTTCAACGTTTATGAGTGAAGCAAGTATGAACGTATTATTAAACGAGGGGGAAGTATTAAATATTCCTCATACTTGCAAACAAAAGTCGATATCTTTACAAGATTTATTTATTGATTTTACGAGTCATTCCAAAGAAGGTGAGCACGTATGAAGCAATACAAATCAATGTTAAAAGTTTTATTTTCAGATATTTTCAAGTCTTTCGTTATTTTTTGGTCGATATACACAGTCATTACAATTGCTTCTTATACGATTGCCCACTTAGCATCAGTCGATAATATTCACCAAATGGGCATTCCGTTTGCAATTATTTGGATTGCGATTCACAGCTTCCAAGCGATAAAAAATGATTTTCCTTACATTATTAAATTAGGTGCTACGAGACAGCAGTTTACAATCGCTATAACGATTTTCGTGACGATTCTATCAATTGTCATGACGTTGACAAATTTCCTCCACTTATCACTTTTTGCGTTTCTTGCAGAACAAGTCCAAAGTATTACCCCTGTTACTTTTGTTACATGGGATTATCTCGGTCATACGATTTCTCTTGGAATGTCGTTAGTGATCGACGTGTTACTCGGAATGTCGATAGCATTTTTCCTCGTTCTTTTGGCAAGCTTGCTTTATCGATTTGGCAAACTTCCAGTATATGGTGTAATGGCTGTTCTGGTGATCGCGCTAATCATTCCGGCTACACATCAAAACTTAATTGAATGGGCAATTAATGTTGCTGTTGGAGATGCAACTTATACGATCTTCTGGCTTCTGCCAATCGCTCTTCTGATGAGCGTCATAAGCGGTCGGGTACTACAAAGAGCTTCGTTTCGGTAGTAGGCAAGTGAGGCTGTCCCAAAGATCCTTTCCAGACTTAATTTTGACTACGGAGGATGAGACAGCCTTGCCTTTAGTTACAAGTCTGAAGTTCGTTTTTCCCTTCTTAAGATGAGTTTTAGCAAATGCTGAATTCTTAAATGGTGGATGATTGTCATAACAATGATGATGGTGCTTAATAAATGACTGAACAACATAAATGTATACATTTTCTTAGAAAACATGATATCCCGCCCTTCTTTTTCGTTAGTGTGTGGAAAAACGAGTAGAATCATTACATCATCATATTTGCTTGTGACGAGGGTGACGACTGGACTCCATTAAAAGGAAAAAAGCCTATGCAGGTTGACGGCTTCAATGCTCGTAATAAAATCGAATCGGTCAGGCTATCGTCTAATGTGGTTCGTTATCACTCAAATAACGAACAATAACATTCAAAAAAATCTAAATATATGAATGAATGTTAATATTTCGACTTGAAAACGCTTTATTTTATGTTATAATTTTCTTATAATTACAAAAGTTTAAGGGAAGAGAAGAAGAGATCACCCTTAAGAACTAGTTTGGTCAAGCCACAACTATGTTCTTTTGGGCTCTCTTCTTCCTTTTTTTAACTTAATTTTCAAGCCGTGATTTATCTGTTTTAAAACAATTACTAGGAGGGCTTAAATTGAAGAAGTTATATTCCGGACTCATTAGTGTACTCATGTTAAGCGTATTAGCAGCTTGTGGAGGAGATTCCGAATCAAGTGGAGATGACATAGGAACGATTACGTTGTATTCACCTGAAACGCCAGACATGACAAGAGAAATGGCTGAAGCATTCGAAGAACAATATGGAGCAACAGTAGATGTACATTATGCGGGAACGAACGTGCTAGTTAACCAGATGATTGCTGAAATGGACAACCCTCAGGCAGACCTTTGGTACGGAGGTGGAGGTATCTTACCATTTGAAGCTGCGATCGAACATGGTTTCATAGAAGCCTATACTCCGGAGCTAGCTGAAGATTGGGAAGTCGTAGAAAATGGGATAAAAATGCGCCATGAGGATTGGATGTGGACAGGCGTAGAAGTTTTTGTGTTAGGACTGACATATAACACAGACTTAGTAAGTGAAGACGAGCTTCCGCAAACTTGGGATGACCTATTAGATCCGAGGTGGGAAGGTGAACTGCAAATGCCCAACCCAGCAGCCTCAGGAACAGCTACGTTACTCGTGTTAAGTCAAATGTTAGATAAAGGTGAAGAAGAGGCATGGGAATATCTCGATGCACTTGTTGATCAAATGAGTGCAATTCCAGACTCAGGCGGAGCACCGTCACAAGCGGCAGCGTCGGGCGAAGCGGCAATCGGAATCGGTTTTGACTTTATGGCATATCAAATGAAAGAACGTGGAGAATCTGTCGACTTCCATATCCCAGAAAATACACCGATCTTAGTCAATCCGGTTGCATTAGTAAAAGATGGTCCAAACCCTGAAGGAGCGCAGCTGTTCATTGATTTTATGTTATCTGAAGAAGGACAGCAAATTAAAGCTGATTGGCATCATATTGTCATCAATCCAGATGTAGAGTCAAAATCTCCATTATCACTAGATGAATTGCAAGATACAGCACAAGATTT
This sequence comes from Evansella halocellulosilytica, assembly GCF_002335745.1. Classification (GTDB taxonomy): domain Bacteria; phylum Bacillota; class Bacilli; order Bacillales; family Salisediminibacteriaceae; genus Bacillus_CA; species Bacillus_CA halocellulosilytica. Next base: position 1,342,553 of record NZ_NIST01000001.1, read on the forward strand.
AGATGTTGATTGGGTTGTAGATAATTATGACAGAATTCGACAAGAATGGCGTGACCGTTATCAATAAAAAGAATGAATCAACGTTTTTTACTTCGTGAGGAGGCAGACAAATGGGGTCAGTGGTTGTAAACGATTTATTGAAAAAATATAAAGATGTAACAGCGTTAAAGAGTGTCAATTTAAATATTCAGGAGGGCGAATTTTTCGCCCTGCTTGGTCCATCTGGATGTGGCAAAACGACGACGATGCGTTGTATTGCAGGATTTGAATCACCTACAGATGGTGAAGTTCTCATAGGCGGAAATTCGATGACACATGTTCCAGCTAACAAACGAAACTGTGGGATGGTATTTCAAAGTTACGCACTTTTTCCACACTATAATGTGTTTGAAAACGTCGCGTACAGCTTAACTGTACGTGAGCTTAACTCTGGTTCTATCGGACAAAAAGTGAAAAGTTTCGGCAGGCTGATGAGTAAACGGCTCGGGAAGCCAAGTAAAGACATTGAAAAGAAAGTAATGAATGCATTAGAGTATGTCGAAATGGCGCACTTAGCAGAAAGAGGCGTAAATGAGCTGTCTGGGGGACAACAACAAAGGGTAGCTCTTGCTAGAGCACTAGTGATGGAGCCAGCTGTTTTATTAATGGACGAGCCTTTATCTAATTTAGATAAAAAATTAAGAAACACGATGAGAACGACAATTCGAAAAATACAGCAGGATGTCGGGATAACAACGATCTTTGTTACCCATGACCAAGAGGAAGCGATGAGTATGGCAGACCGCATTGCTGTCATGAAAGATGGTGAAATTATTCAAATTGCCACTCCGACTGAATTGTATGGTAATCCAACAAACTCATTCGTTGCTGACTTTGTCGGGTCATCAAATATTTTTGAAGGAAAAGTCGTTAAGAGAAATAACGGAATTACAACGGTGAATGTTGGAGGAACGTTGTTAACTTCTACACAAAAGTCTCATAAGGATGATGTACAAGTTCTAATTAGGCCGGAAGGAATTGAAATCATTAATGATTCAAATAAAGGAGAAACACATAATGTCATAGAAGGTACCATTTCTATGTACACATACTTAGGGTCAAATATTCGATATGATGTGAATGTTAACGGACATGAGTATATGGTTGAACAGCCGTATCAACTCGGATCCCAACTAAAAGAGGTAGGCGAAAAAGTTACGCTAGATGTTCATCCTGGGCGGGTGTTATTAATATGAAACCTGAACTAAATACGAGCCCACCTGTTAAGCCGAATAAATCACGAAAAAAGATTTTTGCCAAGTTTGATAGTTTATCATTAATGAAATTTCTAATTGGAGCTTTCTTCTTTTTATTTTTAATCTTACCATTACTTTCGATTCTTATAGTCAGTTTCACTGGACAGCCTGTGAATATTCTCGGTTCATTGATTAATTCTGATATACTTTCGACGAACATTGAGAGATTATCGAATGCATCGTTAGAACATTGGGCAAACCTATTTGGCGGTGGAGTCTATTTCTCGGCACTAACGAATAGTTTGTCTTTATCACTTGGTGTATCTCTATTAGTCATTCTCATGTGTTTGCCGATTGCTTATGGGTTTGCGAGAACGACAATGCCGTTAAAAAAAACGTTCGCTGCCCTCTGTACAATGCCAATCATCGTTCCAACGTTTATTTCTGCCGCGGGATTTATCATTATGTTTGGACGAACAGGATGGGTTACAACATTATATCAATATTTAGGTGGAGACGGAGCACTCTTTCCTGTCTATTCAATGACAGGTATCGTTTTAGTCCAAATCTTCTTCTTTTTTCCATTTGCCCTTTGGCCAATGGTAGCCGCTTTTAAAATAAGTGATATTTCTTTAGAGGAAGCGTCTCAAAATATGGGAGCAAGAAACTGGATTACGTTGTTATTTATCACTTTCCCACTAGCGATCCCAGGGATCATTTCTAGTGCTCTACTTATTTTTACGGTTAGCTTTTCAGATTTTGGTACACCAATCATCCTTGCTCCCGATGGACTGAATTTAATCGTAGTAGAAGCGTATCGCGAGATCTCCGGCTTTTTTAACTGGGCAGGAGCATCAATTTTAACGGTTGTGATGGTCGTTGTTGCAGCAATCTTTTTCTGGCTGCAGCGTTTAGTTACAAAAGGGAAAGATTATGGGACATTGTCTGGAAAGCCGAAACAAGCTAAATTAAATGATCATAAAATCGTGACGACTTCTTTAGCTGTGTATACAGGGATCATTGTTTTAGTTCCTTTGTTAGCCGTATTATCTGTTCTCATGCAGTCATTTGCAACAACTTGGGGGGCAGACTTACTTCCAAGAGGATTTACAATCGATCATTATCGAACGATTTTTACCCGCTCGACAGATAATATTATAAACAGTATCGTGCTAGCAGGCGGAGCGTTAGTATTAAGTGTGATTATCGCGACCTTTGTTTCGTACTTTGTCGTTCGTGAAAAAGCGATGAAACTTGATTTTCTATCATCACTTCCATTAATTGTTCCTGGCATCGCATTAGGGATTGCATATATTCAAACGTTCAATACTGCCCCTCTCCAATTGACTGGAACAGCGTTTATTTTAATCGTGGCGTATGCTATCCGGCGAATGCCTTATATGATTCGATCAACAATGGGAACGATGATGGCGATAAAGAGTGATATTGAAGAGGCTGCAGTTAACCTAGGGGCTTCAAAGCTTTTAGCGATTGTAACAGTTGTAGGACCGCTCATGCTGCCGGGAATTGCAGCTGGATCGATCTTAGTATTTGTAACCGTCATTAAAGAAACGAGTATTACGATTTTAATGGCACCATCCAACTGGGCACCAATGTCTTTAGTTGTATTCCAAAACCTTTTACGAGGGGAAATTTATACGGCCTCGGCAATGGCGATTTTAATTATCGTGGTTGTTTTAGTCTTGCAATCTATCGCAAATAAACTGACAAAAAATTCGCTTTATTAAAGGAGTATCATATGCAAAAAGGCTTTATCTTTGATTTAGATGGCACTGTATACCTCGGTAATGAGGTTATTGAAGGTGTTCCAAAGGCGATAAATAAATTAAAAGACCAAGGGCACAAAATTCTCTTCCTTTCAAATAAACCGATTGCTACACGGAAGTCATATGAAGAGAAATTAACGAAAATGGGTATTGAAGTAACACGAGAAGAAATATTAAATTCCAACTATATTCTTGCAACCTATTTACAACAATCAATGAAGGAGGGGGAGCTCACCTGGGTATTAGGTGAACCGCCGCTATTTGAGGAATTAGAGAATGCAGGAATAAAGGTTACGTCTGATCCTTTAAAAGCTAGTCATATTGTGTTGTCATGGGATCGAGATTTCACCTATCAAAAGCTTAATTCTGCATTTCAAGCATGGAGGAATGGTGCGAAAAAAGTGATTGCAACGAATCCGGATGGGACATGTCCGATTGAAGGAGGCGGTCAAATTCCGGATTGCGGTGCGATTATCGGCGCTTTTGAAGGGGCGACTGGTACAAAAGTCGATTTAATTGCTGGTAAACCGTCTCCGATTACAGTAGAAATCGCATTAAGTAAATTAAAGTTACCAGCTGAAAATTGCTATATGGTCGGAGACCGTCTTGAAACGGATATAAAGATGGGTCTTGAACATCGCATGAAAAGTGTCCTTGTATTATCAGGTATTACAAGTCATGAAATGTTGAAAAAATCAAAATATAAACCGCATTACACATTGACAAGTGTGAAGGAAATCCATACGATAACAACATAACCAAAAAAAGTTGAGTAGCTTTTTGCTTTTTGTTCGTGCAAAAAGCTACTTTTTTCTAATAAAATGGTTAGAGGGGTTTGCCTAATGAATAATCATTTGTCTATTACCGATATCGTAGAATCTCAAGTCATTGCAGCCATTAATAGTGAGACAAAATTATTGAAAGCCATTCAGAGTGAATGTAATGTTGCCTTTCTGCTCATGGGAGATATTATGACGCTTCCGAATTACGTGAGGGACCTTCAGAAGCACGAGATGAAAGTGTTTGTTCATCTTGATTTTGTAGATGGAATTGCAAATGATAAGAGTGGGATTGAATTTATCGCAAAAAAAGTGAAGCCAGATGGGATTATTACAACGAAAAAGCATTTGATTAAGCACGCAAAAGATGAAGATCTGATTACGATCCAACGGTTGTTTTTAATAGATAATAGTGCAATTGATAAAGGGATACAAATGATTCGATCATCTAAGCCAGATGCAGTGGAAGTCTTGCCTGGCCTAATCCCAAAAGTGATTACAAAATTGACGGACATTACTCCTTTGCCAATTATTGTAGGCGGGCTAATTGAAAATAAAGCTGAAATTTTACAAGCTCTAGAAGCTGGTGCATTAGGCACTTCATGCGGCAGCCCAGAATTATGGAACCTAGGTATATAATGTAAATCTATTATGAACTAGCTATAGTATATAAGACGAAGTTGAATTATAAGCATTTACAAGTAAAAATAAATTATGGTATAATAAATGTAATTTCATACGGACGGTCTGGAGATATAGAGAGACCACAACATTCTTGAAAAAGATGGGTAACCTTTGCCTTTCTTTAGTAGAGACGTTGTGGTCTCTTTTCTTTTTTATCTAGGAAACTTTGACGTCTTAAGCGTGATACATTCCTTTAATAAAGACAGTGATGCTTTTCCTACACAAATCTAGACTTTCTCTATATTTTGAAAGGGTGATCACCATGGTTAAACCATTTTCAGCAGTTCAAAGAAATGTATATTTAGAAGAAATGAGCAATAATGAGCTTGATCTTTTCATAATAGGAGGAGGAATAACAGGTGCAGGAATTGCACTTGATGCAATATCAAGAGGGATGTCTGTAGGGCTTGTCGATATGCAGGATTTTGCAGCTGGAACTTCGAGTCGTTCAACCAAACTCGTACATGGTGGACTTCGTTATTTAAAGCAGCTTGAAGTGAAACTTGTTGCAGAAGTCGGAAAAGAACGAGCGATTGTTTATGAAAATGCCCCTCATGTCACGACACCAGAATGGATGTTACTGCCCATTATTAAAGGTGGAACGTTTGGTAAATTTTCCACATCTTTAGGGTTAAAAGTGTATGATTTTTTAGCACGAGTTCGTAGGCATGAACGACGAAAGATGCTGAATCGAAATGAAGCTTTACAAAAAGAACCTTTGCTAAAAAAAGAGGGCATTAAGGGCGGTGGAATTTATGTAGAATACAAGACAGATGACGCAAGGCTAACGTTAGAAGTACTAAAAGAAGCTGTTCATCGAGGAGCAAGAGCAGTTAATTATACAAAAGCGACACGGTTTATTTATGATGATGGCAAAGCTGTCGGTGTCGTTGTTCAAGACTTAATAAGTAAGAGAGAATACAACATCTATGCTAAAAAAATAGTAAACGCTGCTGGACCATGGGTGGATACTGTGAGGGAACAAGATCGATCAAAGAAAGGGAAGTTTCTTCATTTAACGAAAGGGATTCATATTGTTATTGATCAATCACGTTTTCCGCTCCAACAAGCTGTCTATTTTGACACAAAGGATGACGGACGAATGGTATTTGCGATTCCTCGTAACGGGAAAACATACATTGGTACAACAGATACAAACTACAATGAGGATATAGCTAGCCCTCGAATGACTGAAAATGATTTGAAATATTTGCTCGATGCAGCTAACTATATGTTTCCAGAAGTAAAATTAACTGAATTTGATGTGGAGTCTAACTGGGCTGGATTGCGTCCGCTCATTCATGAAGAAGGAAAAAGTGAATCTGAAATATCTCGAAAAGATGAGGTTTTTGTATCTCCGTCTGGTCTTATTTCTATAGCAGGTGGGAAGCTGACAGGTTACCGCAAAATGGCGGAAAAAATCGTGGATCTTGTCGGCAATGAATTAGGAAATAAGAACAAATGTATGACTGATAAGCTGAAACTATCTGGCGGTGATATTGGGGGTTCACATAAATTTGAAGCGTTTATTGATAAACATGCAACCTTTGGGGAAACGTTAGGGATTGATGCATCTGAAGGGAGAAGCTTAGCAAAACTTTACGGTGCGAATGTCGAGAGAGTCTATGAAATTATGCAAACAGTCGGAGAAGAGTCAAAACATTACGAGTTACCGAAAGGGCTGTTTGCTTCACTGATTTATGGAATTGAAGAAGAAATGGTTGCAACGCCGTTAGACTTTTTTGTTCGCCGAACGAGTTCGCTATTTTTTAACATTGACTCGGTAAAAAAATGGAAAGCTTCTGTCATCGATTACATGTCGACACGTTTTCAGTGGACGGAGGAAGAAACAGTGGTTCATCGTCAAGAATTAGAACGAGAAATTGCTTACGCAGAAAATCCTGAAGAGGTTGCTGATGAAATGATGAAAGAGAGTCAAGTAAATACTCATAAAGTATAATGTAGAAATCGTACTGTTTTAAAAGAAATTGCACCGATTTCCCCCTTTGGATCATTTTGTCCAAGGGGGTTAGTACACGTAACTAAGTTGTCTGTAACGGTTATGTAGTGAGTTTCCCAAAAAAAGGGCTGATTTTTATAAATAAGTGACCAAGATTCGTTACATGTCCAAACATAAGCCCTTAATGTTACATAAAGTATTGTGTAAGAATGAATCTTGCCAATATTTTATATGGGAGGTAATAAAAGATGTGTGGATATTGTCAACCTCAATACGTAGCTCCAGTGGCTGCACCACGTAGAGACGGAACTTTTTTTGGGCTGATTTTAGTGTTGTTTATCTTATTAGTCATTATAGGTTGTGCTTGTGCAAAGCATTAATCGTGTTCTAAAGGGGCTTATAATGGGCTCAAAGTCCCTCTTCTAGGAAAAAAGCGTATCTAGTTTAATGGATACGCTTTTATTAGTGCGCCCAGCATGGGTGTAATCTATAGGGTGAAAGTCCCGAACCACGAAGGCAGAAGTAGTGGTTAGCCAAACGCAAGGGTGTCCATGGTGACGTGGAATCTGAAGGAAGCGAGCGGCAGACCTCCGGTCTGAGGAACACGAACTTCATATGAGGCTAGGTATCACTGGATGAGTTTGCTAAACAAAACAAAGTCCGTTCTGCCGAAGGTGGTACAGAGTAAATGAAGCAGATAGGTGGAGGGAAAGATTGCACTCTTACCTGGGGAGGCCTGGCTGTAACGCCAAGCTCACTTGGTAACCTATTTAGTGATAAATAGCTGAACAGTCAGGAGTCAGCAGAGGCCATAGTACTTTGAATGACCTAGAGATTTAAGGGAAGGGCCGAATCATTTAAGAAGAATTAGCGCTTGGCGTACGTATTACTCAATGAAGCAGAAACATATAATCCTTCCTAATGGAGGACGTGGTGAATCCCACAGGGGACATAAGAAGGGCTGAGAGTAATACCACACAAGAAGATGATCTAATTCACGTAGGAGATTGATAAGAATGTTGGAACGAGTTCTATCACGGCAAAATTTAAATCGCGCACTCGAAAGAGTGGAGCGTAATAAAGGAAGTCACGGTGTAGATGGGATGAACGTACAAAACCTACGACCTTATCTTCATGAACACTGGGCATCCCTGCGAGCTCAGCTCGAAAGTGGTACCTATCAACCTCAACCTGTTCGCCGAGTCGAAATCCCGAAACCGAGCGGAGGTAAGAGGAAATTAGGAATCCCGACTGTGATAGACCGTTTCATACAACAGGCTATTGCACAAACACTGAGTGAGGTTTATGACCCAACATTCTCCACCAAAAGTTTTGGGTTCCGACCAGACAAACGTGCTCACGACGCTGTTCGACAAGCTAGGGGGTATATTAAAGAGGGTTGTCGCTGGGTCGTGGACATTGACCTAGAGAAATTCTTCGATAAGGTAAACCATGATAGATTAATGAGAACAATAAGTTATCGAGTGGATGACCCCATACTACTTAGGTTGATACGTAGGTATCTTCAATCTGGTGTGATGGAGAAAGGCCTTGTCAGTCCTAATACTGAAGGGACTCCGCAAGGAGGACCGCTTAGTCCCCTCCTGTCTAACATTGTTCTAGACGAACTTGACAAGGAACTGGAGGAAAGAGGTCTTGCCTTCGTACGCTATGCCGACGATTGTAATATCTACGTCCGCTCTAGAAGAGCAGGTGAACGGATAATGGAAAGTATTACAACGTTTATTGAGAAGAAACTCAAACTGAAGGTGAACAAAGAGAAGAGTGCAGTAGACCGACCATGGAGAAGAACATTCCTAGGCTTCACTTTCACCAACAACATTAAACAACCGAAAATTAGAGTATCCAAGCAAAGTATTCAACGTTTTAAACTGAGAATACGAAAACTCACCTCGAGGAAATGGTCAATTTCTATGGGGGATAGGATAGAGAAAATCAACCGCTATCTGATCGGTTGGATGGGCTATTATCAACTAGCCGAAACTACCTCAGTCTTTAAAAGGATTGATGGTTGGCTTCGAAGAAGGTTGAGGATGATTCGATGGAAAGAGTGGAAGAAGATTAAAACGAAACAAAAGAATCTTAGGAAGCAAGGAATCAATGAACAACAGGCATGGGAGTGGGCTAATTCTAGACTAGGATACTGGCGTATAGCTAAAAGTCCTATATTAGATAGAGCCCTTGATAACCGATATTGGAATAATCAAGGGCTTAAAAGTCTACTTTTGAGATATCAATCGTTACGTTGGACTTAAATGAAACCGCCGTGTACCGAACGGTACGCACGGTGGTGTGAGAGGTCGGGGGTTAGTCACCCCCTCCTACTCGATTACATATATACGATCCTAATTATCTGCTCCTAATAAACGTGATGGACAGGAATTTCTATTTCAAGATCCATTGGTAAGTATAGCTGATCCATGATATAATCTTGGAAAGAAATATGATTATGTTTCATAAAGAAATCGCCTCCTGGTATGGTTTTGGTGTGGTGCTTTAATTATACCAAAAGGGGCGATTTCTTTATTTTTCAATTTTATTAAAAAACCTCGAAAGAGTGGCAGGCGGCGACTCTCCAGCGGGAAAAGCAACAGCTTTCACTTATGCGACGAGTAACCGCAGGAGCAGAAGACCCCACAGGGTGGTTTTCCCGAGGCTGAAGTGTTGCCCGCGGAAAGCGTCCGCCTAGAGCGATTCGAGCAAACCTATTACATTTACTTCAATTAATTAGGTAAAACAATGAGGGTGTCACCAAAAGCTAGGCTTATGGGATACCCTCAACATAGAAGGCAATTATTTTATTCATTCACTGTGGAGACTGTAAAACATTCCCTAGCTGAATACGAGAATGAGTGTTGCAATGGCAAAGCAGTAAAGGGCAAAATAAAGTAATTTCCCTCTCGTCACGACATTTATTAAAAGTTTAATAGCAAAGATTGAAACGACAACGGATGTTATAAAGGCTGTAATATAAACGACCAATAGGTCGGATGAGACGAGCGCTCTATAAATTGTCGGCATTTCAATGACTAAGCTTGCGATACTGACAGGAATCGATAAAAAGAACGAAAACTTTAACGCTGCTTCCGCTTCAATTTTTCGTGCTAATGCAGCAACAACAGTCGCACCTGAGCGGCTAATTCCAGGTGCTAACGCTAAAGTTTGGGCGAAACCGATAATGAGCGTATCGGTTACACTTATCTCATGATCAGACTTATGACCTTTCATATTTCGTATGAGCCATAAAGCAATAGCGGTAATTAATAAAGCGATCGCAACGTAACGAATATGTGTCAGCTCACCGCCGATATATCCTCTGAAGAGACCTCCGACAATGACTGCTGGGACTGTTCCTAATATGAGCAGCAAGGTGAGACGAAAAAACGGTTGATCTTGTTTATTCGGCTTTTTCACATAACTAAACGTACCACGAATGAGTTCGAGTAAATCTGATTTGTAGACGATGAAAACAGCCAAAAGAGATGCTCCGTTTAAAAATACTTCAAAGTGAAGGTCGGGTACATCAACACCGAAAAAGTATGAAACGATTCGTAAATGTCCACTTGAAGAAACAGGGAGTGGTTCGGTCATCCCTTGGACAACGCCGAGAAAAATATATTTTAATAATTCAATGATTTCCATTTCTAACATCCTTTATTAAAGTTTCATAGTAAAATAGCAATTAGGAAATAGAATAACATGTTATTGAACAAAAAGGGCGACCATCTACTATATTTTTGTGTAAAATTATTAAAGAATACTTTTTTCATGGAGGTACATAGAATATGAACAGGAAGACGATTGGGATTGATATAGGTGGAACGAGTGTAAGAACAGCTCTCGTAACAAATGGCGGAGAGATAATCTCGCATAAAATCTTGCCTACAGAACCTGGAAAAGGACCAGAAAAGTTGCTGGAAAAGCTGAAAATCATGATCGAAGATGTAAGAAAAAATGAGGTGATTGATGCGATCGGAGTTGGTTGTCCTGGTCCGCTGAACCCTTATGAAGGAATTATTTTAGACCCGCCTAACTTAACTGGTTGGAGAAATGTCCCGTTTCGCAGCATGTTGGAAAATGAATTAAAAAAGCCGGTCGTTTTAGATAATGACGCAAATGCAGCAGCACTCGGAGAAGCTAAAATCGGTGCAGGCAAAAGCTATGACAGTGTATTTTATATCACTGTGAGCACAGGCATTGGTGGAGGGATAGTGATTAATAATAAAATCTTCCACGGTGCTCAAGGAAATGCCGGTGAAATCGGGAATATGATCGTTGAACCGAGTAGTGAGAAAGTATCGAACTTAAATGCTGGTGCATTAGAAACGTTAGCTTCTGGAACAGCGATTGGGAATCATGGAAAACAGTTGATGCAGTTAGATGGCGGGGCGAAAGAAGTGTTTGATTTAATGGAAATAGGAAATCGTGAAGCTTATGATATTGTTGAACGTGCAATGACATACTTATCGATTGGCATCGGCAATTTGGCAAATTGTTTCAATCCAGCAGTTTTCGTTCTAGGTGGAGGTGTCATGGAACAGCCTACAGCCTTAGCGATGGTCGAGACAAAAGTAAAGGATTATTTATATGAAAGCTTAAAGGAAGACATCGTCATTAAAAAAGCTTCATTAGGAAAAGATGCTGGTGTAATCGGAGCAGCTATGCTTCCAAACGCATAAAAGTAACCATGAAAATGGTTACTTCACATATAGTGGTCTAGACAACTTTATGTATAGATGTTATAATTCATTTAAAGATAGTGATAAATAGTCTCTATAAAGAGGTGCATGTAATTGATAAATAAAAATTCTCCAATCCCTATTTATTACCAGTTGGAGGAATTGCTCCGCAACAAGATTGAGAATGGCGATTTGAATGAAGGAGATGCAATTCCTTCCGAAAGAGTTTTGTCAGAAGAATATGATGTAAGCAGAATGACAATAAGACAAGCCGTAACAAACCTTGTTAATGAAGGGTTGTTAATGAGAGAGAAAGGTAAAGGGACATTTGTTGCTAAAAAGAAATTTGAACAGCCACTTATGAAACTAACGAGCTTCTCGGAAGATATGAAGATACGAGGGCTCGAACCTGGTACGAAAATAATTGAGTTTACCGAAGTAAAACTTTCTCCTTCAGAAAGTAAAGAATTGCAAGTTGATCCTTATACAGATGGATATCGTATTTGTAGAATTCGTCTTGCGGATCATTCACCAATGGCTTATGAAATATTAACCCTCCCTAAAAAGATATTTTCGAATTTAAAAACAGAAATGGTGAATCATTCTTTCTATAACTATGTCGAGAGTCTCGGTTTGACGATTGATGGTGCTAAACAGACTCTTGAGCCTTCCTTAGCTCATGACGATGAAAGTGAAATACTGCAAATCGAAAAAGGCTCACCTGTTCTATTGATGAAACGAGTAAGCTATTTAGAAGATGGACGTCCCTTTGAATATGTAAAATCTATTTATCGTGGAGATCGATATAAGTTTTTATCAGAAATGAAAAGGTAACGTACTCCCTTATGAAAGGAGAAGCATATGAGGTTTTTAGATGAACAACTCGTAAAGTTTAACGTCCCTGTAAGCGATTCAAAAGAGGCTATAAAAAATGCCGGAATATTGTTGCAAAAAGCAGGTTTAGTTGAAGATCATTATACGGATGCAATGATCAGAACCTATGAAGAAAATGGAGCTTATTTTGTGTTAGCCCCATCAGTCGCATTACCACATGGAAGGCCAGAGGATGGGGTGAAAGAAGCGTCGGTATCGTTCATCCAATTAAATTCTCCAATTGAGTTTGGGCATAAACATAACGATCCTGTTTCTCTAGTGTTTGGATTAGCGGCTTCAGATGGTGGTGAGCACTTAAAATTATTACAGCGATTATCGGCTATTTTAGGAGACAATGAAAAGGTTGATCAACTAAAAGCAGTGAAAGATTATACAGAATTTTCGAAAATCATAGGAGGGATGTAACAATGAAAATTTTAGCTGTTTGCGGATTAGGTCAAGGGACGAGTTTAATTTTAAGAATGAATATTGAAGGTGTACTGCAGGAAGCGGGAGTAGAAGCGGACGTAGAACATACAGATGTTTCTGCTGCTTCTAGTGAACAAGCTGACTACATTATTACAAGTAACGAGCTTGCCGAAAGCTTAACTAGTCATTCCGGAAAAGTATTGATTGTGAACAATTACTTTGACAAAGAAGAAATTAGTCGTGTCTTAACTGAACATGGGGTCATTTAATGAATTGATCAATTATTAAGGGGGGCTTGCAAATGGGGTTTATTCAATGGATAGCGGATAATATTTTTGGTGAACCAGCTATTTTGTTAGGGTTAATCGTTTTACTAGGGTTACTATTACAAAAGAAAAATTTAAATAAGCTACTCAGTGGTACGTTAAAAGCGATCATTGGTTTCTTAATTATCGGCGCTGGTGCTGATATTATCGTTGACGCACTACTAGTATTTGAACCGATGTGGCAGGAAGTATTTAACCTTGATGGACCATCATTAGGTGAGTTTATGGGGCAAGAATCATTTAATGCACAATATGGTGGTGCTGTAACGTTAGCGATGGCTATTGGTTTTTTAATTAACGTATTATTAGCGAGATTTACTAGATTTAAATTCATTTACTTAACAGGTCATATGATGTTCTGGACGACAATTATTTTTGCTGGAATTGTTGTAAGCACTGTTGGTGACGTTTCGTTCATGAAATTAGTTATTTTTCTATCAATTATAATGGGTATCTATTGGACAATCCAACCAGCTTTAACACAGCCATTAATGCGTAAAATTACTGGGAATGACAATATCGCATTAGGACATACTTCAGCCTCTGTTGCACTTTTAGGTGCATTAATGGGTAAATTATTTGGAAATAAAGAAAATGACTCTGAAAAAATTAATGTTCCAAAAGGACTAGAATTCTTAAGAGATTCAAATATTATTACTGCCTTAACGATGGGAATTTTATTCCTAGTAGGGGCTGTCATTTTAACAACAAAGGATACTCCAGGTGCACAAGAGTTACTCGCATCTTCAGGAGAGCAAAGCTTCTTTGTATATGCAATCATTCAAGCGATTATGTTTGCAGCAGGTATTGCCGTTGTATTAATGGGTGTACGTATGTTTATTGGGGAATTAGTCCCTGCATTCCAGGGGATCGCCACAAAATTAGTACCTGGTGCAAAACCTGCACTTGATGTTCCTGTTATTTTCCCGTATGCCCCTAACTCTGTTGTATTAGGGTTCTTAGGCGCATTTTTTGGTTCACTTCTTTGGCTCGTTGTGATTGGAAATACTGTAGCATACGTATTTGTACCAACGATGATTGTCTTGTTCTTCCATGGTGCAGCAGCTGGTGTGTTTGGAAACGTAACAGGCGGTGTAAGAGGTGCATTGCTTGGCGGGTTTATGACCGCTACAATCGTCGCGTGGGGGCAGTTTATTACTGTAAGAATGCTGCTTAGTGACACGATACCTGATACTGCAATGTGGGCAGCGGATTCAGATATGTTCGTACTCGGTCCGATCATTCGGTTCTTAGCACAATTGTTATTTTAACTGAACTAACTACGATGACATTAGGTGAGAAGGATTGATTCTTCTCACTTTTCCCTTTAAAAAATGGCTTGCACTGATTGGATATCAATTAACCAAAGAGAATTTATTCTAGAGGAAGGTAGAGATCATAATGGGTATTGTTAGAACGCTCATTGGGGATGTGGAGTCAAAAGATTTAGGTTTCACATATTCCCATGAACATATTGTATGCACTCCTCCTTATTGGCACAACAAAGGTGAGAATGACCTTTTACTTGATAGTCCAAGTAAATCGCTGAAAGAAGTCAAAGACTTTAAGAAGGTTGGAGGTAAAACGATCGTTGATGCTACAGCTATTGATTATGGTCGAGACGTTGAGAGTGTGAGTAATATCTCGAAAGAAACCGGCGTTCACATTATCGGGACAGCCGGATTCAATAAAAGCTTTTTATGGGCAAGTAAGATTCCAGAACATTTGCAGAAAATATTGCCGGCGTTTCAAACGTATAATCATTGGATTGAAGCGGCAACCATTAACGAGCTATCTGATTTTGTAATATCAGAAGTCGAGGAAGGGCTGGAAGGAACGAAATTTAAAGCCGGACAGGTGAAGTTTGGAACGGGATATAATTCAATCACTCCATTAGAAGAAAAAACGATTCGAGCAGTAGCGAGGGCGCATAAAGAAATAAAGGCTCCAATCCATTCACATACTGAAGTAGGAACAATGGCATTAGAACAAATCGATATTCTTCGTTCCGAAGGGATTAATTTGGAATATGTCAGCTTTGGACATATGGATCGTAATCCTGATCCATATTATCATGAACAAATTGCTAAAACCGGAGCATTTTTAAGCTTTGACGGTATTGGGAAAATTAAGTATGCACCTGAAAGCACGCGAATTTCCTTGATACTTGAATTAGTAAAAAAAGGATACGAAAATCAAATTTTAATTAGTGGTGATACAGCAAGAAAATCATATTTTAAGCATTATGCATACGGTCCCGGCTTTACATTTATTAAAAATAAATGGGTACCGAGGTTCGAAGAAGAAGCAACAAATGCTGGGTTTGATGGGGAAAAATTAATCGAGAAGTTTTTTATTAAAAATCCAGCTAATTGTTTTTCCTTTAAAGTGTAAATTTTCATTCATAAAGGGGATAGTTCGTATGAAGTGGTCAGAGATGAGTGCCTATACTTTTCAAGAGAAAGAAAAAGATATTGCCATTCTCCCGATCGGTGCTATTGAAGCTCATGGGCCGCACTTACCGATAGGAACAGATAACATATTAGCTGAACGAGTAGCGGAGCTTCTTGGTGATAAGACTAATGCTCTCATTTTGCCTGTTCTTCCGCTAGGACAAGTGTGGAGTTTGAAGGACTTCCCTGGAAGTTTAACAATTTCAAACAGTACATTAATCTCAATCATTACAGAACTTGGCGAAAGCATTTATAAACAAGGATTCAAAAAATTTGTCATCATAAATGCTCATTTAGGGAACCAAACGGCACTAAAAGAAGCTTCAAGAAAGCTATTAGATCTTGTACCTCAATTAAAGACGTTTACTTTCTTTTATCCAGATATAAAGGAAATCGCAAAAGATGTTTGTGAAACGACAGGAATGCACGATACTTATTTTCATGCTGATGAAATTGAAACGTCGATTATGCTTTATTTAGCAGAGGAAAAAGTTGATATGGATAAAGCAATAAAGGATATACCGACGATTCCAGACTCCATCGATTTTACACCAATTCCTTGGTCGTCTTTTACAAAATCAGCCGTTTTAGGAGACGCGACAAAAGCGACAAAAGAAAAAGGACGAACCATTGTTGAACATGCTGTTAAAAGAATGGTATCGATGATAAATGGTGAAAAAAGAAATGTTGATGGATCGTCTTAGTCACCTTGATGCTTGTTAACGTAATGCAAGTCAGCTGTAGTGAATGGCCTATAGATGTTCGAAGATGCTTGTGGAAGAGATCGATCGAATGAAAGCACTTGTTGGCTGTTAAACCGTATGATCTAGATTTATTTTCACCAAGATTTACACAGTTTTAGAAAAAGTTGTGCCGTAAAAAAGTCCATAATAAATGGAACTGTAGGAGGATTGTAGCAACATGATAAATACCTATTTTAATGAAATACGGAAGTTGTTGACAAAGATAGAAAATGAGCAAAAGGAAATATTATATACAGTTGCTCAACAAATCGTTCACTCACTCGAAAACGATGGGATTATTCACTTGTTTGGAGCGGGACACTCTCACATGCTAGGGGAAGAAGTGTTTTATCGTGCTGGTGGATTAGTTCCCGTCAGTCCGATATTTGAAGAAAGTCTCATGCTGCATGAAGGAGCGTTGCGTTCATCGATGTTTGAACGTAAAAACGACTATGCACAAACCTTTATAAAAAAAGCAGATATTCGCCGTGAGGATATTGTTTTCGTAATCTCGACATCGGGAAGAAATCCTGTCCCAATCGATGTCGCTCAATATGCAAAGGAACAAGGGGCGTACGTGGTAGGAATAACGTCTTTAGAATACTCAAAAAGTCAGCCCTCCCGTCATAAAAGCGGAAAACATTTATTTGACTCAGTAGACGCTGTCATTGATAACTTAAGTGTGAAAGGTGACGCAGTTTTAACACATGAACAAGTCGATATTCCTTTTACCCCTAGTTCAACAGTTATTGGGGTAAGTATTTTAAATGGAATCATTGCTGAAGTAATTGCCATGATTGCTGAAAAAGGAGGAACACCGCCGATACTCTTAAGTGGAAATATAGATGGTGCAGATGAACATAATAAAAAGCTAATAGACAAATATAAACCAAGAATTCCTTTACTATCGTAAGAAAAGAGTGGAAGTAGATGAAAAAAACGTGGTTATTTTATAATGCAACACTTTATGGTGAAAAAACGACAATCACTAACCCTTTTATAACGGTTGAAAATGGACAAATTATTCGTCTTGGACGTGGTGATGACCTTTCTGAATTGGATTCAGTTGAAGAAGTTTCTTTTTCATCACCTGTCAGGATTGTTCCTGGCTTTATTGATTTGCATATTCATGGTGCAGAAAATGCAGATGTTATGGATGGGAGCAATGAAGCATTGAAGACGATGAAACATGCATTGCCAAAGGAAGGAACGACATCTTTTTTAGCGACTACATTAACTCAGTCTCCTGAGGATAAAATAAAAGCATTACAAGCTTGTCGCAGTGAGATCGACTTTAAAGAAGATGATGGAGCACAAATAATCGGTGTGCATTTGGAAGGACCATTTATTTCGGAAAAAAGGGCAGGAGCCCAGCCATCAGAGCATATACGAAAGCCGGACGTCACATTATTTAAGCAATTCCAAGAGGCTTCTGGAAATCAAATTCGTGTCGTCACTTTAGCACCGGAAGAAGATGAAGATGGGCTTGTTACACACTTGAGAAATACTGGTGTCATTCCGTCAATTGGTCATTCTGATGCGTCTTATAAAGGAGTAGTGGACGGAATTGATGATGGAGTGTGCCACGCGACTCATTTGTTTAATGGGATGCGCGGTGTTCATCATCGTGATCCTGGTGTAGCAGGCGGAGCACTTCTCCACGATGAAATAAAAGTGGAAATGATCGTTGACGGAATTCATATTGCACCGCCAATGGTGAAGTTTGCTTATAATCATAAAGGGGCAGATGGAATTATTCTTATTACCGACTCAATGAGAGCTAAAGGACTTAATGAAGGGACATATAAGCTTGGAGGACAAGACGTATATGTGGATCATGGTCAAGCAAAGCTTGAGGATGGAACGTTAGCTGGAAGCATTTTGAAAATGAATGAAGCAGTGCGAAATATGATTGAATTTACTGGATGTTCATTTGAAGAAGCAGTACAAATGGCTTCGTTAAATCCGGCAAAACAATTGAAAATATCGGATCGGAAAGGGAGTCTTCAAATAGGGAAAGACGCCGATTTTACGATTATGGATGAACAATTTAATGTGCAGCAAACTTATGTTAACGGAAAGAAAGTTTTTGGATAGAGAGGACAGTGTAAGATGATCGTTTTAGAAGTAGAGAATTACCAACAAATGAGTGAAAAAGCAGCAAACATCATGTTTCAGTATGTGGCAGAAGGAAAGAAAGCTGTATTAGGGCTTGCGACAGGAGGGACTCCGGTTAAAACGTATGACCTCCTCGTCTCACGTATTCAAAATGAAAAGACAGATTTGTCACATGTTCATACTGTCAATTTAGATGAATATATCGGATTAGATGAAAAACATCCGCAAAGTTATCACCATTTTATGGAGGAACACTTATTTCAACATGTGCCAATACCGAAAAAGCAAACCCATTTACCAAATGGAAATGCTGAAGATTTGAATGAAGAATGTATCCATTATGAGCAAATCATCGAGTCATTAGGTGGCGTTGATATTCAATTGTTAGGAATCGGAGCGAATGGGCATATTGGGTTTAACGAACCAGGAACTCCATTTGACCAAAAAACACACCTCGTTGATTTAGCTCCATCAACGAGAGAGGCGAATGCTCGCTTTTTTGCAAGCTTAGATGAAGTACCGAAAAAAGCGATTACAATGGGAATTGCTACGATCATGAATAGCAAAAACATTTTGCTGTTAGCTTCAGGTGAATCGAAAGCAGATGCATTAAAGCAGCTTATTGAAGGATCTGTAAGTGAAGCATGCCCTGCAACAGTTTTACAAAAGCATCCGAGTTTAACGATCATTGCAGATGAAGCAGCGTTAAGCAGTTTAAGTGATGAAGCTCGTTCCAAAATAAACCAATCAAATGTATCTTGTTAAAGCATCAAAAGCACCTATTTTAGGTGCTTTACAGGCTGTTGAGAAAGTTTTCTCAACAGCCTTTTTTTTAAAAAGAAAAGTATGATATCTCACGATCTCATCCCTCCCGGCGGACGCTTTCCATGGGGCTTGTCTTCAACTAATTCTGACTCAGCGAAGCATCGTCAGAATGGATTTTCAGACTGCGCTGATCCCATTGGAGTCGCCGCCTTTCGTTCTTCAATCAACCTAGAACATCCATCGTTTCCTATTTAGAAATGATGGTTATTTTTTCATCAATTTTATCTGATTATTCAGGTAAATATAGTATAATATAGATAAAACCACTCGTGAGGTGATCGTGTGTTACGCCCCATTCGTGCAAAACAAGTTGAACTCGAAATGGTCTCTATCGATCAGTTAGTCCCAGACGACCACTTACTAAGAAAAATTGATGCCACAATTGATTTTTCCTTCATATATGACAAAGTAAAACCTTACTACAGTGAAGATAACGGTCGCCCACCAATTGATCCGGTTATGCTTTTTAAAATGATGTTTATTGGATACCTTTACGGTATCCGATCTGAAAGACAGTTAGAAAAAGAAATTGAGACAAATATTGCTTATCGATGGTTTTTAGGATTAAGTCTAACTGATTCGGTTCCTCACCATTCCACCATAAGCTTCAATCGGCATAAACGGTTTAAAGAAACAGACATTTTTCAAGAGATATTTGATGAGACCGTTCTTCTGGCTATGAAGCATCGTATGGTTGGCGGGAGAGCTTTATTTACTGATTCTCCCCACCTTAAAGCCAATGCAAATAAGCGGAAATTCACTAAGAAGACGGTTCAAGTTGAAACACGCGAGTACATAGAAGATCTAAATAAAGCGGTTGAGGAGGATCGAAAAGCACATGGAAAAAAGCCCTTACCGGAAAGAGAAGAGATGGTAAAAGAAAAAGAGATTAAAGTCAGTACGACAGATAAAGAAAGCGGCTATATGTTCAGGGATGGAAAGCCCGAAGGGTTCTTTTATTTAGACCATCGGACAACAGACATGAAATTTAATATTATTACTGATGTTCATTTAACACCAGGAAATATCCATGATTCCCTGCCGTATTTAAATCGACTGGACCGTCAGATAAAGACATTTGGTTTCAATGTGCAAGCTGTCGGATTAGACGCGGGCTACTTAACCATTCCCTTATGTAAAGGGGTAGAAGATCGCCATATTATGGGGGTTATCGCACATCGCCGCTTCAAACCTAAAAAGGGGGATTTGCCAAAGTGGAAATTTACCTATAACAAAGAGACGGATACTTATACATGCCCTAATGGTAGCACCTTATGTTACGCTACAACGAACCGCGAAGGCTATCGTCAATACCATTCAAACCCTGCAGAATGTGTAAACTGTCCCCTGCTTAACCAATGTACGAAAGCAAAAATCATAAAAAAGTTCTCACAAGGCATGTATGGGAAGACAGTAAGGAAAAAGTGAGAGAGCATAGACTTTCCGCAACAGGGAAATTCCTCTATAAAAAAAGAAAAGAAACCATTGAGCGAAGCTTCGCGGATGCCAAACAGCTCCACGGGCTTCGCTACTGCCGGTTACGCAGCTTAAAGGGCGCATCAGAACAAGCGTTGATGACAGCCCGCAGCACAGAACATAAAAAAGATCGCAAACCACCTCTCAGCGAGCTAAGAGGTGGTTTCGGCCATTCTTCACCGTAGGGTGAGCAAATCCTTCTGACGAAAATAATAAAGAGAAACCCGCACTTCTCAAAAAGTGTGGGTTTCTCGACAATCTGAAAAGCACCTATTTTAGGTGCTTTATTTAAGTCTATCATTTATATTCCCGATTACCAACAATATCCATGTGCCAGGCACATGGATATTGTTGGTAAATGAGTGTTGTTTAGGGATAATTTGGTATTGTTGGTGATTGTCTGGAATATATATTACAGAAGTTGATTTTTGTCATCAATTTGTAATATAGCGAAAGGTTATTCAGTTTATTTGTCGAAATGATAGGAGAGGGTGTCGAGTTTCGCGAACAATCTAAGAAAATCGAACATTCCAAGAAAATAGCGAACAAACTAAGGAACCCGAACCTGAAGTTTGCTTGAGGGGGAAGAGGCGATGAAATCATTATTAATTGGAACAATGCTTTTAACGACTATTTCATTTCAAGGCTGTAACGGAAATCAGACACATCCGGACATATCCCTCACTTTAAAGCCATCTTATGTAGGTGAAACCCTTTATTTAACTCCGGTTCTCACGTATGATGGAGAAGGTGAAGCAACAGTCGTTTTCGAAAATGATATAGCTTATATCAACCTAGTGGAAATAGCCGGTGAAGAAGTGTATGAACATGAGGTCGGAGATTTTGAAGTAGATGATCAGGTGTTACTTGAGCAAGGCGACGAAATCGCTGGCCGTACGGTATCATTCGAAGCGGAACCAGGGGAATATGAGATTTATTTAATTGCAGATTTTGAGATGGAGCATATCGGTGACAATATGCAAAGCTTCACACATGAATTGACCCAAACGATTGATGTAAGAGATAAGGAATAAGCTGTTTAGATTAAAGGTGTGTGTAAATATGGAGAAGAAGAAGGTCCTTTTACTAGGAGGGTCTGGATTTCTTGGGATGTCATTTGCGAATTACCTCATAAAAGAAGGGTATGAGCCTGTTATTTTAACACGTTCAGCAAAAGAAAATGACGATAAGATTAAATATGTACAATGGGATGGGAAGACAGTTGATAACTGGGCATCAGAATTAGAAGATGCTGCAGCTGTCGTGAACTTCACAGGGAAAAGTGTCAATTGTATATATACAAAAAAGAACAAAGAAGAAATTATCCAATCCCGTTTAAACTCTGTTAAAGCGATTGATGATGCAATAAAACGTATGACTAAACGGCCACCCGTTGTTATCCAAGCGGGTTCTTTGGCCATTTTCGGTGATACAAAGAAATGGTGCTATGAAGAGAGTCCTCATGGATCCAGTTTTTCAGTTGAGGTCTGTCAAAAATGGGAAGATGCGTTCTTTAAACAAGACATTGAAGGTGTAAGAAAAGTATTATTTCGTATTGGCTTTGCGTTAGGAAAAGGAGGCGGTGCTTTAGAGCCGCTATTAAAGTTAACGAAGGTTGGCCTAGGCGGTACAGTTGGGAATGGTAGGCAATATATTAGCTGGCTACATATCGATGATCTAAATGCAATGCTTCATAAAGCAATCGAAGATGCCTCAATGACAGGTGTTTATAATGCTTCGTCAACTAACCCGGTTACAAACCGCGAGTTTATGAAAGAATTAAGAACTGTTTTACATAAAAGATGGTCACCACCAGCTCCAAAGCTTGCTGTCATACTAGGGGCATATTTATTTATGAGAACAGAACCAAGTCTAGCTTTAACCGGAAGACGTTGTTATCCGAAAAGGCTCGTTGACGAAGGGTTTACATTTCAACATACCGATTTAAATAAAACGCTAAGAGCACTTATATAAAAAAGGGGGAACTGTATTGGAATATTTACCAGTAGTAGCAACGGTTATTTTTGTCGTAGGATTTGCCATTATTTTTCGTTCATTAATGAGAAACTGCTCAAAAGAGGATGTAACCGATCAAACGATCCAAAAGCAGCAAACGAAGCTGTTTATCCGTACAGCGCTTATTGAAGCTATACCGATTCTTTTAATCGTCGTTACATTCATATTTGGTGAAGGGCAAATGAATGAGATTACGGTACCGCTTGCAA
This sequence comes from Evansella halocellulosilytica, assembly GCF_002335745.1. Classification (GTDB taxonomy): domain Bacteria; phylum Bacillota; class Bacilli; order Bacillales; family Salisediminibacteriaceae; genus Bacillus_CA; species Bacillus_CA halocellulosilytica. The sequence goes on from NZ_NIST01000001.1 coordinate 1,365,166, forward strand.
TTATATTTATTGTTTCGATTGTTGGACTAATTCATATGTTTGGAAGCTTTCGAGAAGCGAAAGAGCGTATTGATAACGACATTTTAAAAAGGCAGCTTCAAACATTATTTTTTCTCTCAGTGCCCTTATTCGGCGCAATTCCGTTTGTTTCAATCGTCTCTTTAATTGTTTTATGAGGAGAGCGGTTATAAAAACTAAGAAAATTCTGTGTTCTTTAAAAATTACCCAAGATTCGACAATATCCCTGTTTGCATCTGCTTTAGCTGTATGATATTATCAAAATGTACTTGAATTCGAAAAACGTTTTCGGCCTCAGAAGTAAGTTCTTTAGGCATGAAATGGTTTTACGGTTCAACAATTTTTATTTCTCTTAAGGAGGCCGTTAACATGACAGGCAAAGTAAAATGGTTTAACTCAGAAAAAGGTTTTGGATTTATCGAGCGTGAAGGTGGAGACGACGTATTCGTACACTTCTCTGCAATCCAAGCTGAAGGTTTCAAAACTTTAGAAGAAGGCCAAGAGGTTGAATTCGAAATCGTTGAAGGCGACCGTGGTCCTCAAGCTGCTAACGTAGTAAAGCTTTAATCGTCCGCGATTTAAACCTAAAACATAAGCCTATTCCTGATTATCAGGGATAGGTTTTTTCACATTTATAAATAGTCACGTATCATCAATGATCAATGATTGAATGAAGAAAAAGGGGATGGACCTTTATGAAGTTGTCGAATTCGTTTAAACAAAATATCGTTGGTGTTTACGGGCGACGAGGAGAAGCTTGGTTAAAAGAACTTCCACTCATTATAAAAAAATTGCAGCAAAAGCACGATATAATTTGGTTGAAAACGTATGAGCTTACATATAACTTTGTTTCACAAGCAATTGATCGAAAGACGAACGAAAAAGTTGTCATTAAAATTGGTGTGCCTGACGACGCTTTTGAACTGGAAAAGAAAGCTGTTCAATTGTTTGATGGGAAAGGGATGGTCCGTTATCTAAAAAGTGACGAACAATATAGTGCATATTTTATGGAGTGTATTGAAGGAGAAAATAAAGCCTCGACAATCAATGTAACACCAGCGTCCAATGCAATGAAACACTTCAAATCAATTGACAAAAATATTGGTCATTTCCCGACTGTGAAGCATTTGTTTGATCGGCTTAAAACGAATGAATTGAAAATAGACCACGGAGATTTATGTTTAGCACAAAATGTAACAAATCACTTATTTAAAACATCAAATGAGAATATTCTTCTACATGGCGATTTGCATGCCGGAAACATTTTAGACAATGGCGACAACTGGATAGCAATCGATCCGAAAGGTGTCGTAGGTGAGCGTAACTTTGAACCTGCACAGTTCTTTTTAAATGTTCCTCTAGAAACATTAAAGAAAGAACACTTTGTAAAAAAATGCTTGTCTTCATTCGAACATGAAAACAACTTGTCACCAGAACGTGTACTTATGTGGGCATACTGTAAGTCAGTTTTATCAGTGAAATGGATGGTGGAAGACAATGATCCAAACTGGGAGCAGGGAAAAAAAGTTGTTAGAATACTTAAAAAACATATGAACAACATAATTTAAACTTATACTACAATTACAAAGAGGCGTCCATCGAATGAAACGCCTCTCCACCTCAAGATCCCCTAGACGTGCATCAACTATTAATAACCGTTTAAGCAGAAAGACCACAACGATTACTAATAAAATAAAACAAGAATAAGTGGGTAAATGGTATATCCTGTAGATATGACTTTCTCTCCCTACTGTCACTTAAGAGGCCTCGTAGTACTATCATATGTCACTTCGAAAGATTAGAATGGACAAGTGATGACGTCAATTGCCTTTTTATTATGAAAATATAGAGTTGTGATTGATCAATCGGTAACTAACAAAAGAATGATCGTATAGTGAAAATTAGATTGTAGTCTGTAATGTTAGGAATCTCAAAGAAACATTTGAGACTTTTTCAATCTGAATATTTATCGTACATGGTATGATATTAACGTATATCAGATTTATTATTCAGAAAGTCGGTGTCGGGGATGAAGAAAGAACAAATATTTATCATCATCGCGATCTTTATCGGAGGGGCACTTGGTACTTTGTTCCGTTATACAATAAATTTACAAACAACTACTTTGATATTTCCTTTAGGAACGTTACTGGAAAATATTGCAGGCAGTCTTTTGCTTGGTATATTAACAGGTTATATTTTTCTTAAGGCAATAAATGTAGTGATAAAAGAAGCAATTGGCGTTGGGTTTTGCGGCGGGTTTACAACAATGTCGACATTAGCTGCTGATTCCGTATTTTTATTTGATGAAGGATCAATTGGTTCAGTCATTTTTTATTTTTGCGGATCGCTCACCTTCGGTCTTCTTGCTGCTTTTGTAGGCTTATTTCTTGGTCGAAAGCTAGCTGAACAGCGTTTGAGAGCAGGTGAAAGTGGATGAATATCTTACTTGTTGCAGCTGGTGGCGGTACAGGTGCTGTTTTGCGATACTTACTTGGCGTATGGTTGAAGGAAAACACGAAACAACGGTCATTTCCGACAGCGATGCTCATCGTCAATGTGGTAGGTTCACTTGGATTAGGAATCTTTTTTAGCATTGTCTATCAAGGGATTCCATATTTAGAGGCGGGCATATACAATGAATGGCCGTTTTTATTAGCCGGATTAGGTTTCTTTGGGGCATTTACAACATTCTCTACTTTCAGTGTTGAGGCAGTTACATTAATCCAAAAGAAAAAGTGGAAGCCTTTATTTATGTATGTGATATTTACCATAATCGGTAGTATCGCTGCATTCCTATTAGGAATACTATTATTTTTGTAAAAACGTAAAGGGGGCTTTCTGCAATGATTCACTAAAAAAACGAGCTAGGATTTGAACTAAACATATCCTAGCTCGTTTTTGCTCGTCTCAAGTAAAATGTGTCGCCAAAAGGCGGAACCTTACGATTTTCTTTATAAAATTTGTCTATATTAGAAAAAGCTTAGATGAACGTTTAATCCTTTTTAGAGTCGTTTTTCTTTTTTTGTGAAGTATCTTCTTTTTTCTTCACATCTGTCTCAAGTTCACCGTTTAATTGTTCTTCAAGGTCTTCACGTAAGTCATCATAGACCTTTTCTTTAAATTCTTCATACACTTCATCTTTAATATCATCATAAACGTCTTCTTTTACTTGTTCATAAACTTCTTCCTTCATATCATCGTATACTTCCTCTTTTACTTGTTCATACACGTCTTCTTTCATGTCATCATAGACATCATCTTTTACTTGCTCATACACATCTTCTTTCATATCATCGTACACTTTTTCTTTCATCGTATCGTACATATCGCCATACACTTCTTCTTTTACTCTTTTCGTTTGCCGGCGTCTGTTACGTTTATGCTCTTTTCTCATGTCTTTACCCATCATTATGAGAAGCGAGAAAACCATGACAACCATGATTATTGCAAATGGGAGAGCGGCGACAATCGAAGCTGTTTGCAGGCCGGTTAATCCACCACTGATTAATAAAACACTTGCAGTACCTGCAATTAAAAATCCCCAAATAACTTTAATACTCAGCTTCGGATTTAGGCTACCATCACTCGTCATCGCACCAAGAACATAGGAAGCGGAGTCTGCCGATGTAATGAAGAATATAATAATTAATAGGACAGCTAGAATGCTCATAATGATCCCGAATATCCCGAATTCACTTAACATAACAAATAACGCAACTTCGACGTCATTGACGACGAGATCTCCGAGCTGTTCATTACCTTGCAAAATCATATCGAGAGTCGTCCCACCGAATGCTGTAAACCAAATGACCGCTAATAACGAAGGGACAATTAAAACCCCTGCTACGAACTCACGTATCGTACGACCACGAGAAATACGAGCGATAAATATTCCCATAAATGGCGCCCATGATATATGCCATGCCCAGAAAAAGATCGTATACATCCCTAACCATTCCCCATCACCAAATGGGTTTAAGTCAAGGCTCATTTGTGTCACATTTGCCAAGTAACCGCCGATCGTAGTGACGATACTTTCAGCTATGAAAAGGGTTGGACCTGCAATAATAATAAAGATTAATAAGATCGCTGCGATCGTTAAGTTTGTGACACTTAAGATGCGTATCCCTTTATTGATACCGGATGCAGCGGAGAAAATAAATAAGAAAGTGACGATCGCAATTATGATAAACTGTGTCGTAGCATTATTAGGAATCGTACCAGTTAAATGAGAGAGACCGCCGGTAATCTGTAATGCACTTAACCCGAACGTTGTCGCAACCCCAGTTGATGTAGCTAATACCGCTAGTGTATCAATTCCTTTTCCAAATGGTCCGCGAACTTTTTCACCTAATAGTGGTTGGAAAGCAGAACTGATTAACGCAGGCTGATCCTTTCGAAATTGGACATAAGCTAATGTTAAAGCGACTAAAGAGAAGATCGCCCAAGGGTGTAAAGCCCAATGAAAAACTGCGTACCTTAACCCAGCATTTGCTTTCACTTCATCGGATTCAAACATGAAATCAGGGTGCGGGTCAAGGTAATATAAAGCGGGCTCAGCAACACCCCAGAAGACGAAACCGACCCCGATTCCAGCTGAAAACAGCATCCCGATCCACGTATAAAACTTATATTCCGGCTGCTCATCAGGTTTCCCGAGCTTCAGGCGTCCAAATGGACTAACAGCAAGAAAAATGACAAAAACAATAAATAGAGCTGTAGCAAGCATATAAAACCAACCGAAATTATCTAATGTAGCTCCTAGGGCACTGTCAGAAATGTTTGCTAATGATTCTGGCCCAATAGCACCCCAAAGGACAAATAAAGCGACGAGCGATGCGGAAATATAAAAGACAATACTCGGTTTTTTCGTTTCGTATTCAAAATTTTTCACAGTGATGTTCATCCGTCTATAGAGGCGGATGTTCCTCCTCTCTACTTATGTATTGAATGATAATTGAGGGAAGTTGACATGATAAATATGTTATATGTAAGAAAAAGTGACTGCATATTTTCGTATGTAAAGCTCCTTCCCTATTGATTTTCCCTCGTCAATGACCAACAATTCCCTTTTCTCTAATCTTTTGAATCTTATTGTCGTTCAAAGCGATAAAATAAAGAAACAAAAATCAATGATAATTTCCTTATTCCTTTTTGTCTATAAGTTGAAACAAATTGTTATAAATAATGGTAAAAACTACTCCTTAGTATGTACTAGAATCATTTAAATATAAAACAAAATTGTCACTGACCAGGTCCGTGACAATTTTGTAAACAAGCAAGTGTAGAAAAAACACAAGGTAGGCTGGTCTCCTTGTGTAAATATGAGTCCTCTTATGCGTCATCTGTAAGAATATCCTCCTCATAAGCTTCAAGTAATGCTTTCTTTTTCACTTCATCTATCAGACTTTGGATGATTGTATCTAATCGAAGACTCGTATTTTCATCGAGTTCTAAATTTGGAGTCGTTTCCTTTTGGCTAATCGCAAATTGTGGCGGAATGACGATACCGTGTAAATTTCTAAATACGATGCGCAAGTGGTTCATCGTATTCGTTCCTGATTTCATTCCACCAGTTGTTGTTGCGAGCGCAATCGGTGTTTGTTTAAACTCTGAAGCTCCGAAGAAATCGAGCAAGTTTTTTAATGATCCAGAAAATGAACCGTGGTATTCTGGCGAACCTACTACAACGCCATCCGCAGCAATCAGTTTCTCTGAAGCTTGCCTAACAGACTTTGGAGGTTCTATATCAGGGTCATATACAGGTGCATTTAATGTGCGGACATCGATAAATTCTGTGTGATAACCGCGACTTTTTATTCTTGTTTCAATTTCTAATAACAGTTTTCTTGTAAATGAATTTTTATTCATACTCCCATTAATAAGTGCAATCGTTTTGTTGCCTGTAACGTTCATTATGATCCCCCTAACTATGTAAATGAATTGAACAGCTTGGTAATAATAGTATTATAGCAAAACTATCCTTTTTTATCGAAATAGCGATATAGGTCGGTAAGATTGTTTATACCGTAAAAAGGAGGATTTTAGCAAAAAATCGAGAATGAAGATAAAGAAGGAGGGACGTTTCGTGGCAACATTTGAGGATTTTATGAAACTAGATATGAGAATCGGTACTGTATTGGAAGCTGAGCCGTTTCCTGAAGCGAAAGTACCGGCAATAAAAATGAAGGTTGATTTTGGAGAAGAGATCGGTGTGAAGCAATCAAGTGCGCAAATTACAAAGAGATATGAGCCAGAGCAATTAATTGGGAAACAAGTAGCTGCAGTCGTTAATTTTCCGCCAATGCGCATTGCGGGCTTTAAATCAGAAGTACTCGTTATGGGTGGCGTGCCTGAAAAAGGGGATGTCATTTTGCTTAATGTAGATGAAGAGGTTCCAAATGGGACAAAGATTTCCTAAAAGGGGACTGACTCATATGTCAGTCCCTCTGCATGATAATTTCAAACAATGTCGTCCCTTTTACTTCGCCACCGATTAAAACTGTTGCCTTGTAAAGTCCAGTAGGTGTTGAAGCTAATTCAGCATTTACTAATTGAAGATTGACATGATTGGATGTGAAATACACGTAAGAACGTCGAGATATTTCTTCCCAATCTTGAGAGTCGTCTTCACGGTATTCTAACTTCACTTCAACATTTTGGTCTCCGACAGGTTCTTTACTATAATAAAGTAATTGGACGTTTGACTCATATTTTTCAAATTCGATATACCCTTCGCTGTTACTCTTAACATCGTTTAATGAGGCAGGAGGGACTTGAGTCGCTTCATAAACATATGCCCCTTCAGGCAATGTATTCGCCAATGAATCGATCCATTGGAAAGGAAGGAATAATAAGGCTGTAAGGATGACTGGTGCAAGAATAGCCCCAAGTAACGATGTACCCACTCCTTTAAAAAGTGGAGCAATCGGTTTTGAGGGGGACTCTTCCTCAGAAGCGAGCCGTGAAATGTGGGAACTATAAAAGGCATTTCCTTTTATCCCGAAAAATACCCCAATGAAAATAATAACGACGATCCGAAAGGTTGTCATTAGGTTAACGTCCATTAATGGAACAACGAGTGACGTCAATCCAATTCCAATAAAAATCAATAGAAAATATGCGATAACCATTCCATACATTTTCCGATACGCGAGCCAAAATGGGCCAAGAAAGAGGGCAGCCCAGTTAATACCAGAAAATTTCTTTGGAGAGGAATGGCTTTTCCACTTTTCTAAATAATAGGCTGAATTAGTTCCAATGAGAGACATTGCTTTATTACAAAATGCTTCATCTTTGTGAATCCGATTTTTAAAATCATGATTGTCCATATAGATAGTCTCCTTCAATATTCATCGATACTATTTTAACATGAACGAATGAAAAGGGGATAAGTCAAGATTATGAACGTTTATTTAACAAAAAGGTTCTTGATTTTTCCATATTCATTCTGTATGATAATTTCAATATATTAGAAAACCCAATGATGAAGAGAGTAGATGTAAAATACCTGAAAGCGACCCGGGGATGGTGAGAGTCTGGGAGGAACCATACATTGAAGCGCACTTCGAAGGGGGCCTTTTGAAAAAAAGTAGAAAGGCATCGTAACTCGGGCGTTAACCGATTAAGTGAATGTTCAAAAGCATTGTTTGAGCATGTAATGAGAGTGGTACCACGGGTGAAGCTCGTCTCTATTGAATTAGAGGCGGGCTTTTTTGAATGATAAGAAAGTATAAAATTTCACTCTCTCGATTGCTGTCTAGACTTCAGGCACGAGCGTTTACTACACGAGCCTCCACACGGATGTGGTGACTTCGGCGTTCCCGAAGGACAAGGGGGTTTTAGCCGAAGATCTTATCTAACGAGTTGTCTCGACGGACAGGACGTCCTAATGCCGGGCATGCCACAGGACGTGGCGTATTGCCCGGTTGACGGACTAGCTTCAAAGTGATACTAGAAGAGGAAGAGACAGCAGTTTTCGGCTCGAGGTCGCTTCGCCTCGCCCTTGCTGAGAACATTTTTAACGAAAAGCTAAGCTTTGTTTAGTTTCAATATAAAAATTAAATGAGGAGGAATTGAAGATGAATTTATCAACGGTTTACGCTAATGCATTACATGAACAGTTGCACGAGTTATTCACACTTGAGGATATCGTTTCACTTATTGAAAGACCGAAAAATAAACAGCATGGTGACTTAGCTTTCCCGTGCTTTCAGCTAGCAAAACAGTACCGTCAGTCACCGTCAGACATCGCAAAACAATTAAGTGGAGCAGTAAAAGGAACATTAATCGACCAGACAGAAGCTATCGGTCCATATGTGAATGTATTTTTTCGAAAAAAAGAAGTGAGCAAAAAGGTTCTGACAAAAGTCATGATTGAAGGAAACGACTACGGTTCTGTAAAAAATGATAAAGGTGTTGTCTCGATTGACTTTTCGTCACCGAATATTGCAAAGCCATTTTCAATGGGACACCTACGCTCAACGGTAATCGGTCAATCACTTGCGCTTCTTGCTCAAAAAAATGGCTATCAACCTGTGAAAATTAACCACCTTGGTGATTGGGGGACACAATTTGGTAAGCTAATGTGCGCATATACAAAGTGGGGAAGTAAAGAAGAAGTAAAATCGAACCCTATTCCGGCTTTAATGAAATTGTATGTGATGTTTCATGAAAAAGCAGCACAAAATCCGAGCTTGAATGATGAAGGTAGAGCATGGTTTAAAAGCCTGGAAGATGGTGAGGCTGAGGCAGTGCAGTTATGGAAATGGTTTAAAGGCGAGTCACTGAAGGAATTTCAAAAAGTATACGATTTACTCGGTGTTCAGTTTGACCGTGTACAAGGGGAAAGCTTTTATAATGACCAGATGAATGAGGTTGTAAAAGAATTAGAAGAGAGCGGATTACTTACTGAATCTGATGGGGCAGAAGTCGTTGAAGTCGGAGAAGATATGCCTCCATGTCTTATAAAGAAAAAAGATGGAACGACGTTATATGCAACAAGAGATTTGGCTGCTGCGATCTATCGAAAAAACACAAATCATTTTCATCATGCGCTATATATTGTCGGTGGTGAACAGGAACTTCATTTTAAACAGCTCTTTCATGTATTAAAAAAGATGGGTTTCGACTGGAGTAGTCATTTATTCCACGTACCTTTTGGACTGATTTTAAAAGATGGCAAGAAGATGTCGACACGAAAAGGACAGATTATTTTACTGGAAGAAGTGCTGCAAGAAGCTGTACAAAAAGCAAAAAGTAATATGGAAGTGAAGAATCCTCACTTAGATGACATTGATCATGTCGCCAAGCAAGTAGGTACTGGAGCAGTTATCTTTCACGATTTAAAAAATGAGCGGTTAAATAGTGTAGAATTTAATCTCGATCAAATGCTCACCTTTGAAGGTGAGACCGGCCCTTACGTTCAATATACACACGCTCGTGCTCAAACTATTTTAGAAAGAAGCGTAGTCGAAGTCGTAAGTACATTTGACGGGCTTAATGATGAGCATTCTTGGGAAGTCATTAAATTACTTAGTGAATTTCCAAAGGAAGTTCAGCGAGCATATGCTGCATTTGAACCTTCCATCATCGCAAAGTACACCATCCGCTTAGCACAAAGCTTCAACTCTTATTATGGTAAAGTGAAAATACTTGATCACGATGATCAGGTTATGAATAGACTAGCGTTAACAAAAAGTGTCACGATTGTTTTGAAAGAAGGACTTCGTGTTCTCGGCGTGCAAGCACCACCAAACATGTAAGCAGAAAAAAATCTCCTTTTCTTCAATAATTTTCGTATTTTCGTGGTGATTTGTAGAAGAATAATCATCAAAGAGGAGGTACGCTTAAATGAAGAAAACACGGATGGTTTGTTCTGCAATCGTAGCATCTCTTTTTATTTTAGGAGGCTGTGGCGGCAATACTGATAATGATGATTTAACTATTGAAAACGAGAGTAATTTTGAAGGGACATCCGTCAGCTTGGACGGAGATGACTATTTTATTGAACAAGATGAAATTAGTACGAATCACATTCATGGCTTAGGTTTTGCAGGTAATGAAAATATCATTTACTTCGCAACGGACCATGGGCTAATTTTATATGATAACGGAAAATGGTTTGGAACCGATCAAGAGCAAAATGATTATTTGGATTTTAGTGCAGTTGAAGGTGGTTTTTATGCGAGTGTACACCAAGACGAAAACAAGAATTTTGATGTGGAGAATCGATTAGGGCTTGTTAAAAGCGTTGATGGCGGTAAAAATGTTGATCATTTGGACTTACTCGATGAAAAGGACTTCCGTGTCGCTGGTACAAGCTACTACACGAATGCTGTTTATGTTTATAACTTTGAGCCTAATAATCGTATGGGAGAAACAGGTCTTTATTATACGTTAGACGATGGAGATACATGGACGAAAAGTGATATGCAAGGTTTACCAGATGTATCAAATGATGAAGGAAATCACCATGACTTTGTTTTATCTGTACACCCTCGTAACGAAAATACTGTAGTAATCGGTACAGATGATGGGTTATTTTTATCTGATGATTATGGTGATCATTTTCGGGAATCGGAACTTGATTTACCAATTACGAGTTTGGCGTTTCATGAAGATGACGTGTTAGCAGCTGTATGGACAGGTGAAATGGAATTAGTTCGTTTAAGGAGTGAAGGCGACACCATTCCAGTTGAATTACCTAGATTAGATGAACAAGATCAGATTCAATATATATCCGTGAACCCGAATGATGATCATGACATTGTATTTACGACGTTCTCAGGAGATAGTTATCATACGTTAGACCATGGAGTCACATGGGTCATGATCATGGAAGACTTTGAGACAGCGAAAGTCCTTCCTTATTAAAAAAATAAATTTTTCAGTCAATAAGAGAAAAGGGCGTTCTAATGATGAGAACCGTCCTTTTTTTCGTTTGTAATCGATCAAATCGGATGACGAAAGTAGTAAATTGAGTGTATTGAAACGAAATCGTTCGGAAAAATTTTTTGAAAAACTTGTAAAGGTATGTACACTGTGTTAGTGTATATATAGATATAAACAGTTGGGTTGCAATATCATTGAAATGATGAGTGTAAGGAGAGGAAGAAGAATGAATTGGCAACATTGTAAACGTCTAATCGCTTTTGAGTTTAAACATACACCTTTATATTATTTTGCGTTAAATTTACTTATTGCTGCACTGTTTGGATGGTTTTATGCACAAGTATTACCAGAGAATTTACTCGAAGATAAACCAACGATGGTTGTCGATTTTTTATTCGTTTTAGCGATGAGCGTTAGTGTATATTTATTACGACCATATTCTTTTTATATTCGAGAAGTTAAAAGTAAATTTTACGTTGCACCGATTCAAATTCTCTTGCGACAAATGCCGATTACGAAAAAGACGATTATTGTAAGTAGGTTTATGACGGCAAGTATGTTTAGCATTACCGCGAGTATTATCTTTCTATCTGTATTTTTCTTCTTTTTACCGACTGATGAAGCGATCACCTTATTTCCAAATGTCATCTCTTTTTCGCTTGTTTGGATATTGCTTGCCTTGGCTAGCTCTGGAGCGGTAGCTGCCTCTGAGCCGGGGGATTATATGACAAAACGGATAATTGTTTTATGGTGGGTTGTTATTTTATATGTTCTTATTGTTGGATTGCTCATGATTCGTTTCATAACAGGTCGCTTTTTAATGGAGTGGATCGTTATTGGATCGGCTGAAATGCCGGTTCTTTTCCCGGTCCTTGTATTACTTTTTAGTATGATTGTCGTTCGACTTTGGGCGATGTACATGAAGTATTATCTTAACAAAACGGCGTATCACGTTTAGAGGAAGAGGGGTGCCGATGCAATTTAAAGACATATTAAAACGGAGAATCCCATTAAATCTCACTATTTTTGCATTAGGCCATTGTATGACTGCAGTACGAGTTACCAATCTCAACAATTTCCCTAGCTTGTTTATTTCTGCTGACCGGGGTGCTTATTTCGTTAGCGGGAACGACGAGAAGGATGGAAAGAGTGGTTTATAATGTCTAGCCTTTTGCCGATAAAAATAAAAGAAAATAGCCGCACACCAATATATGATCAAATTGAATCTCAACTCAAAACGCTTATCGTAAGCGGAGAACTTCCAGCTGGAACTGCCCTGCCGTCGATACGAAAGCTTGCCGCTTCTTTATCATGCAGTGTCATAACGACGAGGAGATCGTATCAAAACTTAGAGCAGCAAGGCTATATAAAAACAGTTCAAGGGAAAGGGACGTTTGTTGCCAAAATCAACATGACTGATCAGGATATTCAAAAAAAGGAGGCAGTAGAAGCAGCATTGTCAGAAGCTGCACGAATCGGAAGAAGTTATCAGTATTCCGATGAGGAACTGTTGACTTGGTTCAGCAACATCTTGAAAGGGGAAGTGAAACGTGATTCATTTTAAAAACGTAGAAAAGAAGATTGACAATGAATTCCAGTTAGGACCATTCAGCTTTCACATTGAACCGGGAACAGTTACTGCTTTAATTGGGAACAACGGAGCTGGTAAAAGTACATTAATTAGATTGTTAACTGGAATGGTGTTACCTGATCACGGATTCATTCACAGGTTTAATGATGGAACTGAGGAAGAAGAAGCATGGAAGGAATACATTGGGTATGTTCCTCAAACGAGTATCGGGTATGAGCGTTTTACGCTGAAGCAGCTAGCAGAACTTCATAATATTGGCTATAAGAACTGGAACGAAGCGGAGTTTGACAGACTTATTAAAAAATTTAATCTTCCATTAAATAAACGGTTTGACAGCCTTTCTGCTGGTATGCAGAAGCAAGGACTTACAATCTTAGCGCTAGCCCGTAAAACAAAGCTATTAATTATGGATGAACCTTTGTCAGGTGTGGATATTGAAAACCAAGTGATGATGAGGGAAGAATGGATTTCCTATTTGGAGGAGGATTCTGAAAGGGCAATCCTCTTTGCGACTCATGTTCCAGAGGAAGTAAAAGAGTTTGCTGATTATATTGTCAGTCTGAATGGTGGAAGACTTACTGGGATTTATGAAAAAGATGAACTTCAACAAAAATTTGGGCGGATATGGGTGAAAGACAGCAAAGCAGAGTTATATCATCTGCCAGGGGTTTTTGAGGTTATAAGTGATGGAAAGGTGTGTGAAATCGCAACGAAAGACTTGAAGAAGACAGAAGAAGCGTTAGAAGTAGCAAACATTGAGATTGTGATGCAAAACAGCTTTAGTTTTTCAGAAATATTACGCTTTCTACTGCAAGAATTGAGAGGAGAGGAATAACCGTGACTCTAGTCATTGAAGGTTTAAAAAAGAAATTTGCTCACCATCACGCTGTTGATGGGATATCATTATCGGTAGAAAAAGGTGAAATGTTTGGCATGCTCGGTGCTAACGGAGCAGGAAAAACAACTTCTTTTCGGATGATCCTCGGTTTATTAGATCCAACAGAAGGGTCGGTTACGTGGAATGGAGAGAGGATTACTTATAAACGGACACATTTAGTCGGATATTTACCAGAAGAAAGAGGGTTATTTCCTAAGCTGACAGTGAAAGAACAACTAATCTATTTAATGAAGCTTAAAGGGATGAAAAATCAGAATATTATTAGTGAAATGCGTAATTGGCTGGACCGTTTTCAAATTAACGAGTACGAAAATAAAAAAATCGAAGAACTGTCTAAAGGGAATCAGCAAAAAATACAATTTATGGCTGCAGTGCTGCATAAACCAGAGCTATTAATTCTTGATGAGCCTTTCAGTGGACTTGATCCAGTAAATTCCGAAATGCTGAAAAGTGCCGTATTAGATTTACAAAAGATGGGGACGGCTATTGTTTTTTCCAGTCATCAGATGAAAAACGTTGAAGAGATGTGTGAGGATCTCATTATGCTAAAACAGGGGAAGGCTGTCCTCCAAGGGAATTTAAGAGAGATTAAGAGGTCTTACCGTATGAAGAGCATAAGCATTAAATCAGATTACGAAGTGGATTTCCTTCAGTCTATAAAAGGTGTTATCCACATGGATAAAACGAAGGATGGCGCAGTTTTAAAAGTTGAAAATGAAGCAGTTGCAGAAGAGATATTTAAGAAAATTACTGAAAGCGGCTTTGTCCGTAAATTTGAAGTTGAAGAGCCATCACTACACGATATTTTTATAGATAAGGTTGGTGGAAATAAAGATGAATAATTTTTGGACGACAGTCAACCATACAGCTAGCAGAAGACTTAAATCTAAAACGTTTGTAGTGACGAATATTCTCATTGCTATACTCATTATCGGCTTATTAAACATTAACAGTATTCTAGATAATTTCTCGAGTGATGGGGAGACTGAAGCACCGTCTGTTGCGGTCATTGACGATACAATTTATGACGGGATGTTAGGCACGATGCTAGAATCCTATGAAGATGGGGAGTACGAATATCTCCATTATACGGATGGCGATGTGGATCATGCAATAGAAGAGGCATCTAACAATGAATTTGCCTATGTCCTTCATTTAAGCGGAAGTACAGCAGACCTTGAAGCAGAATTTTATGGAGAAGGTACTGACTACCGAGTAGGAGTTGATGTGAACCAAGATGTTCAACGACTAAAGGAAACATTCGTTACAACGGAGCTCGACTTAGATGAAGAACAGTTAGCAATGATTTTTAATCCGGTAACATTCACTGAACTGCCTTTACACGAAAATGGGGATGTACAGACAGAACAGTCTCATATGCAAGCATATTGGATGGTTTATGGTCTCGTATTTGCGATCTACCTTATCGTGATTATGTTAGGTACGATGATTGCCACAGAAGTCGCGACAGAGAAATCATCGAGAGTGATGGAGCTGATTGTGTCAAGTGTGAATCCAGTCATTCAAATGGTTGGGAAACTGACTGGAATTGGAATAGTCGGTCTAGTGAATATCGGGATTATCGTTGGAGCTGCTCTCATTGGTTCATACGTTAGCGGGGAAAACTTTATTGACATGATCTTTACTGAAGTTATAGACATTTCATTAATTGTATATGCATTGTTGTTAATTATTCTCGGGTACTTAGTTTATGGAGGTATCGCAGCGATGTTAGGGGCTCTCGTCAGCAGAGCAGAGGAAGTGAACCAAGCGATACAGCCTTTAATATATATTGCAATGATCGCTCTGTTTATTTCGATGTACGGGCTTAATGTTCCAGATGCTCCGATGATTCATGTGTTATCTTACGTTCCTTTCTTCACACCGCAGTTATTATTCCTTCGAATAGGGATGGGAACTGTACCTGGATGGGAAGTGGCATTAATTATCGGGATCCTGATCATTAACGCTATTCTCATCAATATTATAGCTGCTCGTATATACAAAGGCGGCGTGCTTATGTACGGGAAGTTTTCCTTTAAGAACGGGTTAAAGCAAGCCTTCTTACTTTCGAAAAAAGAAAACTAAGACCATAGCTGAATAACCACCTTAACTCTCCCGGCTAAACAACTATAGCCGAGGGAGTTTTTTTAAGATTTTTTTATGGAATGTAGATGTTTTCGTTTTTCATATGGTGTTCATATTGAGGACTCTTCGATGGACTTTCATGAAATGGTGGATAAGTAATAAAAATAAGTGTAACGGACATGAGGTAAAGAACAGTAACGGCGTTTGAGAAAATAATCTTTGCTTTTGTCATCTCGTGATTCTTATCCCAAAAGTATACGACCCACCAGCTGGAGAATGATGTTAACAAGAGAAAGAATAACAATAGTATTCTGATCTCTTGCGGAAGCAGCATTTCTGCGGTCATTGCGCCCATTAATCCTGCCATTGCTCCAGAAAAAATCCCTTCAATGAGCCCTAAGCTTCCTTGTGGAGCACCAATAACCATCCCAGCAAAGACAGATACGATCGTTGCGACTGTTACTGTAATGAAAAAATTCCCATGAAATACACCACCAACATATAACCCGATCGTAAACCCAAAAAGCATCGAACCTCCCATTGAGATCATCATTTTTTCCATTTTTGTTCGTGTATTCCCCGAGCGCCTGACGGCATATATGTACAGTACAAGCGGGACGAGGAAAAGCATGATATAAACCTTCACTGATGATCCCCTCCATGGAAGAATACGAGCTATTCCAATATGTATGACAAGCACATCGTAAATATGTTTGCATATACATTCAAATATACATTTGAATAAAACGTGTACTTCATTTATAATCAAATTATGGTTTGAATGTTAGGAGTGAATAGAATTGAAACAAGATATATGTGATATTTACTGTTACGACGAGGAAAAAGTAACTCGTACAAAAGCGGCGATAAATGACGATGAAGTAAAAAGTGTCAGCGGTATTTTTAAAGTTTTAGGCGATCCGACTCGGCTTAGTATTGCTTACGCCTTAATGAAGGAAGAGGAGCTATGTGTGTGTGACGTTGCGAATATTATCGATTCATCGATTGCAACAGCGTCTCACCATCTGAGAACGATGAAAAAACAAGGTTTGGCTAAATATCGAAAAGAAGGGAAACTTGCGTTTTACAGTCTTGATGATGAACATGTAGAGTCACTCATCCATCTTGCTTTTGAGCACCACCGAGAGGAGAAGTAATATGAACAAAAAAGAGACATATATCGTTCAAGGATTTACTTGTGCAAACTGTGCCTCTCAGTTTGAGAGAAATGTCAATGAACTGCATAACGTCGAACATGCTAAAGTACATTTTTCTTCAGGAAAAATTGATGTAGAAGGGTCAGCTACGATTGAGCAATTGGAAAAAGCGGGTGCTTTTGAAGGGTTAAAAATTCGCAAAGAAGCGGAAGGGGTACCGGAGAGTCGACCATTTTGGAAATCAAAACGAAACATACCGGTAATGATTTCAGCTATACTTGTCATAATTGGCTGGGTTCTCCTTTTTAATATAGGGGAAGGGCATCCATTTACAGTCATCATTTTCCTATCTGCAATGGTCATTGGTGGATACCAGCTTTTTATACAAGGAGTAAAGAATTTAGTCCGGCTTCAATTTGATATGAAAACGCTCATGACGATTGCGATTATTGGTGCTGTCCTTATTGGAGAATTAGGAGAAGGAGCACTCGTTGTTATATTGTTTGCAATAAGTGAGGCTTTGGAAAGGTATTCGATGGACCAAGCTCGTCGTTCAATCCGGTCATTAATGACGAAAGTACCGAAAGAAGCGATCGTACTCGGCAATGATGAGGAACAGAAAAAGCCAATCGCTGAAGTACAAATTGGGGAGCATTTGATCATTCGTCCAGGTGAAAAAATTCCGCTAGACGGAAAAGTAGTGAAAGGTACTTCAGCAGTGAATGAAGCTCCAATTACAGGTGAGAGTATCCCCATTACAAAACTAAAAGATGATCACGTATATGCAGGGACATTAAATGAAGAAGGTGTCCTTGAAGTGGTTGTAATGAAACTTGCGAATGACTCAACATTAGCTAAAATTATTCACTTAGTTGAAGATGCCCAAGAAGAAAGGGCACCAGCACAACAGTTTGTCGATCGTTTTGCGAAGTATTATACGCCTGCAATTATCTTACTTGCTTTCTTAGTTATGACGGTTCCCCCATTATTTTTTGCAGCAGCTTGGAGTGAATGGGTGTATTTAGGATTAGCGACACTCGTTGTCGGCTGTCCATGTGCCCTCGTCATTTCAACTCCGGTTGCAATCGTCACGGCAATAGGAAATAGCGCAAAAAACGGTGTACTCATAAAAGGTGGCATGTATCTTGAACAGATGGGATCTGTGAATGCAATTGCTTTTGATAAAACGGGGACATTAACAAGAGGGATGCCTGAAGTAACAGATGTTATACCGACAGAATCGATGAGTAAAGAAGAGCTTCTGCGTTATGGATTGGCTGTTGAGAGATATTCGACACATCCGATAGCCGAAGCAATCGTAAGAAAAACAAATCAAGAAGGAACAACTCTTCTTAATTGGCAAGTTGAAAGATCAGAAGCTTATACAGGTAAAGGAATGGCAGTCGAGATAAATGGAGCATTCGTTTATATCGGGAGCCCAAATTTTGTGGAGGAATCATACCCTGATCTTTTGAATGGATATTGGCTCGATAAGATTGATGAGCTACAAAAGCAAGGTAAAACGGTTGTTCTAGCAGGAAGTGAAGAGAAATTATTCGGGGTATTTGCTCTTCGCGACGAAGTCCGGAAAGGAACAGACGGTGTTTTACAAAAACTTCGTCATTACGGGGTGAAGGAGATCGCGATGCTGACGGGTGATCAAACTTACACTGCTCAAGCAATTGGGGAAAAAGCAGGTGTTACGACGGTTCATTCAGAGCTATTACCAGAACAAAAAGTTAATGTGATTATGACTTTAAAAAAACAAGGGTTCACGCCGGCGATGGTCGGAGACGGAATTAATGATGCACCTGCTCTCGCTGCTTCTGATGTTGGTGTAGCTATGGGGACAGTCGGAACAGATGTCGCCCTAGAAACTGCTGATATCGCCTTGATGGGTGATAGACTTGAGAAGCTTCCTTATTTAATGGGACTAAGTAAAAAGACAATGGCAGTCATTAAACAGAACATCACATTTTCACTTGCTCTAAAAGCTTTTGCCCTGCTGCTCGTCCCTTTAGGCATGTTAACATTATGGATTGCGATTTTTGCTGATATTGGTGCAACGCTATTAGTTACGTTAAACAGTATGAGATTAATGAAAATGAAAGATCAATTTGAACAAAAACATTAGCGACGCATTCCCCTTCAAAATCTATTGATTTAGTGGGGCATCCAAAAATCCATTTCTGAAAAGAAGTGGTTGGCTCTTCAGGCAAAAGTTCCTGAGTTGTCAAAAAGGACAAATACGACTTTGTCTTCATTAATTAGCCTTAATCTGGCGCAGTAGTTCCTGAAAGGAATTACACTGCGAGATGTGAGCTGTATGTAAGATAAGGGATGCTCCATCAAAATCTTCGATTTAGTTGGAGAGGTTCACGAGTAGAACATAAAAAGTACCGGGTGTCCCCAGTCCAAGCTACGTTAAACAAAAATTGTTCATGCGTATTTTAAAAACTGGAGGTACCCGACACTTATTTTTAACGCTTACTCATATAGTTCATAATCTTCTGGTGATTTCGCTTCAATAGGTTCTGATACATCCATATGACCTAAGAAGCTATCTGGAGTTTCTTCATCGATTAAGATCATCGTTTGTTCGTAACCGAATTGTGCCATAATCATCGCAACTTGCTCGGTTAACATTAATTCCCCTGACGAACCTAAGTTTGCATCATGGATTTCATTGCTGAATGAAACATGTGCAGTGTCTCCTTCAAATGAAACAGATTGTACTTGAACATTTTCAGGTAATAAACTAATAAGCTCATCTTCTGTTGGACCTGCAACCCATAAATCCATTGCTTCTTTCGCGCCGGCTTCATCATCCGTAACGGAATGATCGGTTTCAACACGGAACGTATTCATTAATTGATCATCTGCAAAGTATAGTGAAACGTTTTGAATCAATGCTACATCCTCTTCAGTTGCTTCTTCTTCAGTCGCTTCATCTTCTTCGGCAGCTTCGTCCTCAGTGCCTTCTTCTTCTGCTAGCTCTTCATCGTCTTCTACAGCTTCTTCATCAGACTCTTCTTCGAGATCTGTTCCAGTCGCATCATCTGGGTCTTGATCATCTATGTCTTCACTTTGACCACATGCAGCTAATACGAGAATAAAACTTAAGCTTAATAATAACCATTTCAACTTTTTCATCGGTAATCGTCCCTTTCCTACTGTAAGTCATTCACTAAGTTTGTCGTTAAAAAAATAAAGATGTTACAAATATATCACGAAATTTTTCCAGGTGGTGCAAAATTTTAGAAATTATGTCGAAAGCCTTACTACTATTATATAAACGACCTTACATATTATAAACTGATTTGTATCCTACACCGTATAAAGGCTGGAATCTTTTCATTTTCACTGTATTACCTAAATCCGTGATAACAGGTGTTAATATGCCATCCATCTACTCGTCCGCGAGCAGAAAGCGTCCGCCAGTTACGGATTCGAGTATTTACTCCACCAGGTTAAATCGAAAGATTTTTAGGATTCATACAAAGAATAAATTAATTCATCACGGATTCAGGTATAAAATGAGATATAATGGTTCATGTTAAAAATTTTTTCTAATTGAATGAATTTCATAAACCTCAACCCTTGTGGGCTAAGGGTTTCAAAGCATGAAATTAACTAACTTGAGACTTGATCAAAAACAATCTTCATTGAATTCAGTAGCAGCATAATGACGACGTTTTGTTCAAAGTAGTGTTGATTGAAACGAAAGGCTACGAGACGCCTGCGGGAAAAGTAACAGCTTTCACTTTTGCGACGAGTAACCGCAGGAGCAGAAGACCCCACAGGAACGAGGCTGAAGCGTTGCCCGCGGCAAACGAGTATCCTGAAGTGAAAATCAACACCATCGTTAATAGATCAAATTTTTTAAAGGTATACCTGTTATTCTGAGAGTGTTTGCTTTGTTTTAAAAAGTCAATTATGAAATTGATTCAATTACGTGAAACCAATAAAGAAGCAAATCGATATGTATATAGAGGGAGGCGGGGGAAAAGATGAAAAGCCCGAAAGTAGGTAGATTTACAGCAGGCTTTATTTTTGTTTTATTAGGCACATCGTGGGTTATAACCAATATGACAGGAACAAATATGAGTACCGTTATTTCATATATGTGGTCAGTTTTACTTATTACGTTAGGAATTGAATTTCTCATTAAGTATAAAAAGAAAGATGAAGGAAGTTCGCTTTCATTTGATGGGGGAGTGATTGCGCTTTTATTTGTCGTGATGCTCTTGATCGGAGGCATGTCAATTCTCAAAAATGCTGGAGTTGTTAGTGCTCTTTCGAATATGGGGGGAGGATATCACACATCAGTCCCGATTGAAGAATCATACGAACTATTAGATGAAGTAGAAGAGGTGTTCTTTACCATTCCAAATGGAAATTTATCCATTGAGGGAACAGATGAGCATGTCTTATCGATTGTCGGTGAAGTTAAATCAAATCATGATGAGAGTGACCAACTAAAAAGTGAATTTGAGGAAGACTTAGCCATCGAGACGAATGGGGGAGTATTTCGTTATTCAGTTTCCTCTGATAGTCATCATTCATGGTTTCCATGGTCAAACAACTATCGTTTAGATTTCACGATAAAGGTTCCGTCTTCAATGGAACTTCAAGTAGATTTGACGAATGGAAATATAAACGTTGATACAATAAACCGTGATGTTCACGTAAAAACAACAAACGGTGATGTAGGAGTGAGTCGTATCAATGGGAACCTTGACGTTCAAAGTACGAACGGTAAGTTGGTCATTGAAGACATTAAAGGGTATTTGAATGCAAGAACAACTAACGGAGATATTCTCATTGAACAAGTGACCGAGGATGTCTTTGCCAGTGGAACGAACGGAACTATTCATACTACAAGTAACCATGTAGGCGGAGACTGGGAGATCAAAACGACGAACGGAAAAATAGCAGTTACTTTACCAGATCAAGTAGATGCACAGATCGATGCTGAAACGAGCAATGGTGAAGTTCGCGGAAACGTTAACTGGGTAAGAGAAAATGAAGGTGAGCTTTTTCAAGAAAATAATCAAGGAAGCTCCACTCTCGGTAATGGAACTCATTCTATTAAATTAAGCGGCAGTAATGGGGCAATTGAAGTGAATCAAAACGAATAAGAAAGAGCTGTCTCCAAAGTGCCTGGCACTTTCAAGAGACAGCACACTTGGGATGGTAGGCTGGACAGCCGGTTGAACGCAGGAAGCCACTGAATGCTTCATCTGGTATGGCTTCCACGAGATCGTTGACGGCAAAAGCAACGTCACTTTCCTGAAGTTTTTGGGACAGGTTCATCGGCAGAACGACTTGATTCATACTATAATCTTTAAACATAAGGACACCCCCGGTTAGTTATTGTGTGGTTACTTTAACTTTATCAGAAGGTATCCTTTTTGTTTCAAAAATTAGTTGATTGTAGCGAAAGGTGCGAGACGCCTTCGGGAAAAGCATTCGGCGAAGATCCCGCAGGGCGGTTTTCCCGAGGAAGATGAGGCAATGCCCGTGGCAAAGAAGACACTACGAATGCAAACGAAGTGCAGTACGAGTAGATGTCGCACTTGTGCTCTGGAGTGCAAGCGAACATCCTGTAGCGAAAATCAACGACAAAGTTTAGCAGAGTATAAAAATAAAGAGAGGCACTCCACCCAAACATTGGGATGAGCGCCTCTCTATTTTTATTTATCTGGATTTTGTCTCAGCCTCTTGTTACTTAATGAAGAATTACTGTAAATCTTCGATTGAATCAATGTCCATATATTCAGGAACGACAAGACCTGTTTTCGCACCTTCAAGGTTTGCACCAAGGTCAACAAGATCCTCACCATAGTCTTCTAATAAGTGATCATGAGTTAATGGTAACCACGCTGCTACCATCGCATCAGCTTCACCGTTCGCAACAGCTTGGAACATGAAGTTTGCTTCAAGTGGTGTAATTGTTACGTTATAACCTAAATCTTCAAGAACAGCAGCCATCATGTTTGTAGACGCAATTTCAGAATCCCACGCAACGAATACAAGCTCGATTTCGTCGCCATCAACGGAGTCTACACCGTCAGTCCATTCAGATACGATATCTTGGTTATTGTCTACCCATTCACGAGCAGCTTCTGCATCGTCTTGATCTTCTTCAATGGCCATCATGATTTCACCCATATCCTCTTCAGTCCAATAGAAGTTATCAAGTACTTCGAACGCAGATGGGTGTTCTTCTTCTAACCCTTCACGAGCAAATGTTCCGATGAATTCTGCTTCACCGAATACACCTTCTGGATCTTCAAGGTATTTTAAGTCATATGCTGCAAACTTCCAGTGAGGAGTCCAGCCAGTTACAATGATCGGCTCCTCGTTTTCATATGCATCACCAAGTGCTTGAGTCATTGCCGCATCTGAACTTGCGGAAACATCCCAATCTTCAAGACCATATACTTCTACTGCTTCTTCTGCTGCTGCCATAACACCAGCACCAGCATCAATACCAGTAATTGTGAAATCTAGCTCTTCGCCAACATTTGAGTCAGCGGCTGTGTCATCACCATTTTCTTCTGTTGTTTCTTCATCAGCACCGTCGTTTTCGTCGATATCTGTTGTTCCTTCATCATCATCTGTGCCGCCGCATCCAGCTGCAACAAGAGTAAGTGATAATCCTGTAATTAAACCAAACTTTTTAAGTTTCAAATTGACCCTCTCCTCTTAATGTAAATATTTATATATTCCTTTTTTAAAAGGCTGTTTTATAAAAGATTGTTGCTTTTAAAGATTAAATTGTTCGAATCCTGCTTCGAAGCAACAATCTATGCGAAATGAGCCTTTTGTAAAAAGGGTAAAAACGAGATGATTTAACGCTGTGGATTAATCGCTTGTGTTAAACGATCAAGAATAATGGCTAATATAACTAAACAAATTCCAGCTTCAAAGCCCATTGCAATATCATTTCGTCCAACAGCGTAATAAACTTGTCGTCCAATTCCGTCGGTACCAATCATTGCAGCGATAACAACCATTGATAATGCAAGCATGATCGTCTGGTTAACCCCAGCCATGATCGTTGTTTTTGCCATCGGCAGCTGAACTTTAAACAGCTTTTGTGCTCCAGTAGAACCGAATGCATCTGAAGCTTCGATAATTTCTGTTGATACTTGACGAATACCTAAATTCGTCAATCTGACAGTAGGAGGCATTGCAAAAATAACGGAAGCAACGACCCCAGGTACGATCCCAATGCTGAAAAATGCAACAGCAGGAATTAAATATACGAATGCGGGCATCGTCTGCATAAAGTCTAATATTGGTGTAACAATCCGTTGTACCATATTGCTTTTAGCCATCCAAATACCTACAGGAATCCCGATAATGACAGAAATAAGTGTTGCTGTAATGACTAAGGATAACGTTAAGATAAGGTCATCCCAGTAGCCAATACTTTCAATTAGCAACAGTCCTAGTAATACAAGGATAGGAAGCCCATATGATTTTTGTTTCTTTGTCAGCCTATAAGCGACGCCAGTTAAGATTAAAATAAACAGGATTGGCGGAATAAGCTGAAAGAAATTCAAAAAGACGTTAACAGATATAAATTCTATAAAGGAGCGGATACTTTGGAAAATGAAATCCGCATTCCGTAACCAATCTACTAAACTCTCAATCCAACTCCCAAGTGGAATTCTCGGTAAAAAATCTAGTAATCCATCAAACCATGCATAAACGTTTTCGTTCCACCAATCAGTCATCGCCGTTCACCTCATTTCCAGATAACGCAGAAAGAACTGTGCTTCGTATAATGATGCCATGTAGCTTTTTATTGTCATCAATGACGGCAATTGGAACAGAAGATGTAGATGCTGTTTCAAATAAGTCATGCATCGGAGTGTCAAATGTAACCGATGGAACATCTGTATTCACTAATGATGTTAAATCTTTCTCGTTTTCTTTTACTGCTTTTGAAACGTCATCAGCATGGACAATTCCCATTAACTCACGGTTTCGCTTGACTACGTAAATGCTTGAAATGTTTGCATCTCTCATCCGTTGTAATGCGACTCGAGGACCATCCTTTTCAACGTTAACCGTCTCAGGTCTTACCATAATGTTTTCAGCTGTAAAAACTTTTGAACGATCAACATCTTCAACGAATTTTTCAACGTACTCATTAGCAGGATTCGTTAATATTTCTTCTGGTGTCCCAATTTGAACAATCGCTCCGTCCTTCATAATCGTAATGCGGTCACCGATACGAAGAGCTTCGTCTAAGTCGTGCGTAATAAAGACAATCGTCTTTTTCATTGTTTCTTGTAAATCTAACAGCTCATCTTGCATATCTTTACGAATTAACGGGTCTAATGCAGAGAATGCTTCATCCATTAACAAAATGTCAGGGTCATTTGCGAGCGCTCTTGCTAACCCTACACGCTGCTGCATTCCCCCAGACAACTGGTCTGGATATTGTTTTTCATATCCTTTAAGACCAACTAGTTCGAGTGAAGATAATGCTTTTTCTTGACGGTTTTCTTTCGTTACTCCTTGAACCTCTAGTCCGTATTCGACGTTTTGTAAGATCGTACGGAATGGGAATAAGCCAAACTTTTGGAAAACCATGCTCATTTTTTTCCTGCGAACTTCTCGCAACTCTTTGTCATTCATACTTGCTAAGTCTTCACCATCAACCCACACACTTCCAGTAGTCGGATCAATGAGTCTATTTAACAAACGGACTAAAGTAGATTTACCACTACCTGAAAGCCCCATAATGACAAAAATTTCTCCATCTTCGACTTCAAAGGATGCTTGATTTACACCGACAGTATTGCCGGTTTCTTTCAAAATTTCATCCTTAGATTTGTTTTGCTCTAATAATTTTAGAGCTTGTTTCGGCCGTCTGCCGAACACTTTCGTTAGGTTTTCGACTTTAATTTTAGCCAATGATTGCCACCTCAATCTTATACATCTGTAGTATCTTGGACCTAGTGATTTCCTTGTAGGGAAAGTGAAATTCTTGTCTTTTGGAAAACATTCGGAAAAAGTTACTATTTCGGTCTAAGTATTTCGACCTTTCTAACTATAAATGTTAAACAAAATAAAATCAAACAGTATATACCCATTGTTTTGTACTTAAAGTTTGTTCAGAAAAAACTGTACGTAAATTACGTGAAGAATACTACAATTTACTTCAAAATGCTTTCATTTTGTAAGCAAGTTGCGACTTTCATTGTATGTCTTTGTTTTGCTACGATTCTATATAGTAGAAAAAATCGTTGATTTTACGGTTGAGGATGATTCGCACCGACAAGGCGGTTGCAAAAAAAACAGAAGAAGACAGAGGAGGTTCGCCTATGTCCAGCGAACAACAGCTTAATAGTGATTATAAGAAACTAGATCAAGCTCGAAATCGATTTATTACAGAGGTCGCTAATAACATGCATTTATATAATATAACGTCTTCTGTTGGGAGATTATATGGGACGGTCTTTTTTTCAGAGGAACCGATGACGTTGGATGATATGAGCAAAGCTTTAGCGATGAGCAAAACAAGTATGAGTACCGGCATTCGTGCATTAACAGAAGCGAACATGGTTGAGAGAGTTTGGGAAAAAGGAATCCGCAAAGATTTATATAAAGCAGATGATGATTGGTATAAATCTTTTTCTAATGTGTTTATCACAAGGTGGCGAAATGCGACAGAAAGAAATATGAAAGCAATTGAAGATACGAAATCTGAACTTATGAAACTTGAAAAAACAACGAAATACGATGAAATTAAAAAGAAAGTGGAGGTCGATCTTGATAAGATTGGTGAAGCCGAAGCGTATTATGAGTGGTTAAATGAAGTGATAGCTTTATTTGAAACAGGCGAGATCTTTGAGATTATTCCTAAAAAGCATGCAAAATAACGAATGAAAACAGGTCGCGGTAAATGGGTTATCAACTCAGTTTACTGGGACTTTTTTAATTATTTTTTACAAACCGTCATAAATATGCCGTTATTAACGTATTTTATCGAGTGTTCACCATCATGTTCAATTATTTTTTGCTATAATAAAATAGATGGAATGAAACTGTTAGTTACAAAGGATGTTTAATTGAGAAGTAAACTGATTACATCCCCGCTTTAGCTTGCAAATAAAAGGCTGAAAGACTAGCAGTTTTTTAATTAATTAATAGATTGTAAAATTGAAGATGCGTTTAATAGAATGCTGCATTTAAAGTAGAAATAACCTTTACGAAAAAAAGCCATTTTAAAGATAACTTCATGAAATAGAAAGGAAGAAGACGAACATAATGAGAAATTATCAACTAGCTCTAATCCTGTTAGTGATCGGTTTTATTGGTGGAGCACTATATTGGGTATGGGTTTTTACAAAATAACGATTAAAAGTGTCAAACTCGACGTCCGTTTGGCACATTTTTACTTAAATCACGTAAATGCTAGCTAGCAAGGAATGTTAATTATAGTGTGTGTTCAAAAAGATGGGCAAAAAGAGCTGAGTAGATCAAGGCTACGAAGTTTTGAGTATTGGAGCGTACGGTGTTCATACGTGAAATAACAGAGAAACGAGTCAACACAAAGATATGAAAGCTATTTTTTCTTGGACTTTTTGAACATCTTCTTAATAGAAATTGTTTAAGAAAGTCACGGATGTATCGTAACTTTTCTTTTTCAAATAACGACAAAGAAAGTAGACGGGGAGGGGAGCGCGTGAGAAAGGAATTTGAGCGGTTATATGAAAACTACCACCATATGTTGTTTAACTACTTATTCTATATGGTACGAAGCCGCGAGGTAGCAGAGGAACTTGTGCAAGAAGTTTATATAAAAGTGCTCAATTCATACGATCAATATGAAGGAAGAAGCAGTGAGAAAACGTGGCTCTATTCGGTGGCAAAGCACGTTGGAATTGATTGGATCAGAAAGCAATCTCGTAAAAAGAGAAAGTGGGAAGGCCAAGAAATTGAGTGGAGTGAGCGCGATTTCGAAATAAAGGATTTTGCACCGCTGCCTGAGGAAATTCTCGTTCAAAAAGATGAAATGCAACATATATACAATTGTTTAAGTAAATGTACAGAAAGTCAGCAGCAAGTTATTTTATTACGTTATATTGAATCTTTAAGTATTTCTGAAACTGCTGAAGTCCTCGGGTGGACAGAAAGCAAAGTTAAAACAACACAGCATCGCGCAATTAAATCATTAAAAAAATATGCTGAAGATTTTGATTCAGAGACAGAAAAGGAGGTAAGCCAATGACGAAGAAGCATTGGACCGAAAATGAGATTGAAGATCACTTGAATAAGCTGCCTCCCGTTAAAGATCAACAATCTAAAGATGAATTGTTTGAACTAATTCAAAAGAAAATGAATAATGAACAAACAAATAATGAGGATCAGTCTCTAGTAGTGAAACGAAAAAAACGTACGTGGTTGTATCCAATGTTAGCATCTGCTGCGGCTGTCTTTTTAATTTTACTTATCCTACCTTCATTTCTGCAAGAGCAAGAGCCGGAAATCTCAACAATGGATGCACCAACAGACAGTAGTGAAGACCGTGCAGAAGAAGATGAGTTGGCAACGAATGAGGATGATCCAGATATGGAAATTGCGATTGACGATGGTAATGAAGCTGCAGATCAAGTTGAAACTGAAGGGGAGAGCTTTTCAGAAGTAGAAGAAGAGAGCCTTGAAGAGAGTGAAGAAGCAGCTGAAGTAAATCATTCAATAGGTGCTGCTATTCCGAAAGTATTTGATGTTGAAGTTGGCAATACAATTGAAGAGCGTGTTGCACTCATTGAAACTACGGTGGAGATGAATGAAGAAACAGGATCAACATTAGAAGAGGTCCTCGTCTATTTACTATCTAAGAATGAGGATCTTGAGTTGGAGTCTCTTCAGGAAATAGAGTTCCGTGAAGAAGAAAAAACGGCAGATTTACATTTTTCTGAAGATCATCAATTAGGCAGCCTCACTGGATATCAGTACCATGCAGTTGCCAATTCGTTAAAAGAATTATTCGGACATTATGGGTTTGAAGAAGTGAAGTTTTATGTAGATGGAGAGCCTGGAATTATGTTCGGACCGGAAGGCGAACGGTTTGAATTCGATGTAGATGAAGTGAACCGAGGCTATTACGTATATGAAGATGCTGACGGTGTTGAGTATTTAATAAGAAATACAATGGTAGGAGAGCCGTTCGAAAATGAAGATGGTGAGTTGTTTACATTTGACCAGACGATAAATCATATGCAGAATGTTGAAGAAACCGCATGGTACCGTTCATTCATCCCTGAATTTATTGAAGTTACGGATATCGATGTTGCTGATGACAGAGTGTTATTAGCATTTTCAGGTGACGAAAATATTAGCAATGTCGAAGAACAAAAAAGTTTTGACCTATTTTTAAGGGGCGTATTAGTAACGGCAGCAGATTTCGATTATGAAACGTTATCACTTTACTCTGAAAGCAGCGGACACCTAGGTGACTATACTTTATCTAATCCGGTTATTCCGAATTTGCCATTAGGTTCTTCCTAAAGAAAGCAAGAGGCCGTCCACTAAAGGTCGCTGAATAGCGACCTTTAGTGGACGGCCTCATTTCTATTTCGTTTAATTTTTTATTGTTTTAGAGGACAGGTGGCCTGTTATCCTGCCTTCTTCTCTCTCTTTTTTTCTTTTTGTTCTTTGAATTTATAATGTCTTTCCCATTTTAGAAAGTTATGGGTAATACAAAGAAGACACTACGAATGCAAACGAAGTGCTGCATGAGTAGATGTCGCACTTGTGCTTTGGAGTGAAAGCGTCAGCCTAGAGCGATTCGAGCGAACCTATTACATTTACTTCAATTAATTAGTTAAAACAAAGAGGGTGTCACCAAAAGCTAGGCTTTTGGGACACCCTCTTTTTACATATGAAGAAAAATGGTCAAATTTCGATTTCGCATCTCTGTGCTGACTCGTTTCTCCTTTTAACACGAACTGTGAGTAAATAAACGGTGATTTTGTCTAGAAATGTTTCCCGGGAAATGAAAGATGTGGAATATAGGCAGTCGTCACGAATATCATGTCGGAATGAACACGAATTCGGCATAAAAACGTATCATGAGGCTGATCAAAAGTATTTGTCTTACTTTTGAGTCAGCACTCGGGTAAAAGTATAGAACGAGGGTGACGATTGTATGTTGCCCTTTTCACTTTTGCTTATCTTTATATTTTTTTAGTCGGTATTGTAAACTTTGTCTGCTTAGGTGAAGGTCGTTAGCAGCTTTCGTTACATTTCCGTTGTGCATTTCTAAGACATGTTCAATATATTTTTGTTCAACCTCTTCCATATATGTGTTTAAAGGAGTAACGGTTTGTAATGACGATGTTTTTACTGGTGAAGGAATACTCGGAATTTGTTCATTGTCTAAAGGGAACTTCGTTCGAACGTGAGTTGGCAGATGGCTATATTCAATTTCTTCGTCATAATGAATTAAATTCATCGCTCCTTCAATCATATGTTCAAGTTCTCTTACATTACCTGGCCAATCATATTGATTGAATAGGTTCATGACTTCTTCAGAGATACCAGGGACATTAAGTTGAAATCGTTGATTGTATTTATTGATGAAGTGATCAACTAAAATCGGTAAATCTTCTTTTCTTTGCCGAAGCGGCGGTATCACTATAGAGACAACACTTAGCCGGTAGTATAAATCTTCCCTTAAATTATTTTTCTCAATCGACTTTAGCGGGTCTTCGTTTATTGTCGCAATAATACGTACATCAATGGCACGGTCTTTCGTATCTCCGATTCGTCTAATCGTTTTTTCTTGAATGGCACGCAGCAGTTTTGCCTGCAGTGGAGCACTTAATGAATTAATTTCATCAAGCATTAATGTTCCGCCATTTGCTTGTTCAAATAAGCCAGGATGTTCTGTTGCTCCAGTGAAAGCTCCTCGTACTGTACCAAATAAAATTCCTTCAATGAGTGACTCGGGTAATGCTGCACAGTTTTGACTGATAAACGGTTTTGCTGATCGATCGCTGCCGTTATGGATGCTCTGTGTAAATAGTTCTTTACCTGTTCCAGTTTCTCCGGTTACTAAGACAGATGAGGTCGTACGAGTTGCTTTTTTAGCACTTTCGATTACCTCATGAATGGCATCACTTTCACCAATAATCTTATCAAATGTATATTTCGCTTCTTGCTTTTCTCGTGCAGTTTCTCTCGTCAATTGCTCGATTTTTGTAATATCTTTCGCAATTTCGACAGCACCAATAATTTCATCTTCATCATAAAGTGGGAACGTATCGTTAATCGTGGTGATCTCCTGGCCTTTATAGTTGAAATAAGTCTGTTTTGCGTTTTTACGTATAGAACCTTTTCTTAACGCCTGCAATAATCGGCTTTCATCTTCTTTTTTAAATAAAAAAATCTCCATAATATTTTTATGAATAACATCTTCTTTTGCCATGTCTTCAATTTCAGACATTTTCTTATTATAAATTACGGAATGTCCTTCAGCGTTTACAACGTGAATCCCTACATCAATCGCATCTAACAGTTGTTGATAAATTGGATCGAGGTAAGGGAGTGATGTAATTGGATGCATCATGATCTGCCTCCTTTAACCTTTGTATTGAAACTGTATATGAAAGCAGTCTTTAGGAACAATGGTCACCTTCAGAAGTGTACAAGTTTCTTTCATTCCTATTTTACAAAAAACTTGTCGAGGACTGCAAACTTATTTTGCACTTTGGTGCAAAATTATTTTTCTTATGCAAATTAATTTTGCAATAGTCAGAATGTAAGGGTTAACATATAGAGGTTTTATAGTTGGCATGAATTTTGCATTGTTTATAAGTGTAAAAATTTTAAGATATTATTTAATCTTTCAAAAAGGAGTGGATCAGTCCATGGTAGTACCTTACAAACATGAACCATTTACTGACTTTACGGTAGAGGAGAACCGTAAGGAGTTTCAAGCTGCATTAGAGCTAGTTAAAGGTGAGCTTGGTAAAGAATATCCTCTTATTATTAATGGGGAAAAAATTATGACAGATGACAAGATTGTCTCTGAAAACCCTGCTAATCGTGAAGAAATTGTTGGGTACGTTTCAAAAGCAGACCAAGATCATGCAGAAAAAGCAATGCAAGCAGCTGATAAAGCATTTAAATCTTGGAAAAAGTGGGACCCTGCTGCACGTGCGAACATTTTATTCCGTGCATCTGCGATGATTCGTCGTCGCAAACATGAATTCTCTGCTTATTTAGTCTACGAAGCAGGAAAGCCATGGAAGGAAGCGGATGCAGATACTGCAGAAGCGATTGACTTCTTAGAATATTATGCACGCCAAATTCTTCGTCTGAAAGACGGTTTTGAAATTAATTCACGTGAGATTGAGCACAACTCATTTAACTATATTCCACTAGGTGTGGGTGTCACCATTTCACCATGGAACTTTGCATTTGCAATCATGGCTGGAACGACAGTTGGCCCACTAGTAGCAGGAAATACAATTCTATTAAAACCAGCGACAACGACTCCAGTCGTAGCTTATAAGTTTATGGAAGTATTAATGGAAGCTGGCCTTCCAAATGGATGCGTTAACTACATCCCTGGAAGCGGATCTGTCATCGGAGACTATTTAGTCGATCACCCGAATACTCGTTTTATAAACTTTACAGGCTCAAAAGATGTTGGACTGCGAATCTATGAGCGAGCGGCTAAAGTACAAGAAGGACAAATTTGGTTGAAGCGCGTGATTGCTGAAATGGGAGGAAAAGACACGATCGTCGTCGATAGCAGCGGAGACTTAGATTTAGCTGCGGAAGCGATCACTTACTCAGCATTCGGGTTCTCAGGTCAAAAATGTTCTGCTTGCTCTCGAGCAGTCATTCATGAAGATGTATATGATGAAGTACTTGAAAGAGTTGTAGCTCGTACGAAAGAATTGACTGTTGGACCAACTTACCATGACAACTCTAACTTTATGGGACCAGTAAATGACCAAGCTGCATTCGATAAAATCTTAGATTATATTGAAATTGGGAAAAAGGAAGGGAAACTGATGGCCGGAGGAGAAGGCGATTCTTCAAAAGGTTACTTCGTTCAACCAACAGTATTTGCTGACCTAGATCCAAAAGCTCGCATTATGCAAGAAGAAATCTTTGGTCCAGTCGTAGCATTTACAAAAGCAAAAGACTTTGACCATGCATTAGAAATTGCGAACAATACAGAATACGGTTTAACTGGTGCTGTTATTTCAAACAACCGTGCTCACTTGGAACAAGCACGTGAGGAGTTCCATGTTGGAAACTTATACTTCAACAGAGGATGTACAGCAGCAATTGTCGGATATCACCCATTTGGCGGTTTCAACATGTCAGGTACTGACTCAAAGGCAGGCGGACCAGACTACTTGCTTCATTTCTTACAACCCAAAACAGTATCAGACATGTTTTAAAGATAGCTGAAAATGTCTGCTTGTTGACCTTAGGGAAAATAGCGGTCTAAAGAGACCAACAAGGGGGAGTGCGCATGTCGAGCTCAAAACAAATTATCGATTTAACAGAAAAATATGGTGCTAAAAACTATCACCCGCTGCCAATCGTTATATCTAAAGCAGAAGGGGTTTGGGTAGAAGATCCTGAAGGGAACCGCTATATAGATATGTTAAGTGCGTATTCAGCGGTGAACCAAGGACACCGGCATCCGAAAATTATTGAGGCATTAAAAGACCAAGCGGATCGCATTACACTAACTTCCCGTGCGTTTCATAATGATCAGCTCGGACGTTTTTATGAAAAAGTAACGAGCTTAACGAATAAAAATATGGTACTCCCAATGAATACAGGAGCCGAAGCGGTAGAGACAGCTGTGAAAGCTGTCCGCCGCTGGGCTTACCGTGTTAAAGGAATTCCACAAGACCAAGCTGAAATTATTGTATGTGAAGATAACTTCCACGGTCGAACGATGACTGCTGTTTCTTTATCTTCTAATGATGAATATAAAAAAGACTTTGGTCCAATGCTTCCTGGAATAAAGGTAATTCCATTTGGCGATATCCAAGCATTAAAAGAAGCGATTACACCGAATACAGCAGCATTTTTGTTTGAGCCAATTCAAGGGGAAGCAGGGATTAACATTCCGACAGACGGATTTTTGAAAGAAGCATATAATGTATGTAAAGCAAACAATGTCCTATATGTTGCTGATGAAATCCAAGCAGGACTTGGCAGAACAGGGAAAATGTTTGCCTGCGACTGGGAAAATGTTGAGCCAGACGTATTTATATTAGGAAAAGCGCTTGGAGGCGGAGTGATGCCGATCTCTGTCGTTGCTGCTAACGATGATATTTTAGGTGTATTTGAGCCAGGTTCTCACGGCTCAACTTTTGGAGGGAATCCATTAGCTTCGGCAGTTTCAGTTGCTTCTCTGGAAGTCATTGAAGAAGAAGGATTAGTCGAACGTTCACTGGAATTGGGTAATTACTTTATGAGTGAATTAAGAAAAGTTGATAATCCGAAAGTGAGAGAAGTTCGTGGAAAAGGTCTTTTCATCGGAGTTGAAATGGATGGACCAGCAAGGCCGTATTGTGAAGCATTGAAGGCAGAAGGATTGCTTTGTAAAGAAACACATGAAAATGTGATCCGCTTTGCACCTCCACTAGTCATTTCCCAAGAAGATCTTGACTGGGCATTAGAACGAGTCAAAAAAGTACTTTCAAACTAACTTAATTGAATGAACATCATAGACAATTAGATGCCTGAGACATGCAATGAACGAGGAGAACTTCGTGAACAACGGGCTCTCCTCTTTTTTTCAAAAAGTAATATCGATTTATGTCGATAAAGTATAAGTGATGCAACATTGCTGAGCTGAATTAGAAAAGCAATGATGAAGGATCGTTAGATCTAGAAGATTACGAAAGTTCGGAAAATGGCATTGATATATAGTAAATCATGAGCGAATCACGTGAAGCCCAGTTCATGTAGAGTGAGGAGAAGCGTGAAAGAGAAAGGGGTTGAATGGTGATGATTACAAGAAATTTTTTCCTGTTTTTATCTCAAAATAAGTTTATGAAAGATAAGGCAACAAAATGGGGGCCGAAGATGGGCGCCAAGCAGGTTATAGCAGGGATAACCATTCAGGAGGCTATGGAAAAGGCAGCAGAACTTAACGAGGATGGACTTGTTTGTACTGTTGACCACTTAGGGGAATTTGTCTATAACAAAGACGAAGCGATTGATTCAGCTGAGCATTGTATTCATACGTTAGATGCGATTGCTGAATCAGGGGTCAAATGCAACCTCTCACTCAAACTAACTCAATTAGGGTTAGATATCGATTATCAATTGTGTCTTGATAACATGATACGAATTTTAGAAACAGCAAAGAAACATAATATATTTGTTCGCATTGATATGGAAGACTATTCGCATTTAGATGCAACATTAAATATTTTGCAAGATTTGCGAGAATCATATGATAATGTTGGGACAGCGATTCAAGCTTATTTATTCCGTGCAGAAGAAGATGTTCATCGTTTAAAAGGTACGAATATTCGTTTAATTAAAGGTGCTTATAAAGAGTCACCTGAAGTCGCATACCAAGATAAAAAAGATGTTGATGAAAACTATTTAAAGATCATTAAAACTCATTTGTTAAATGGAAGTTATGCATCTGTTGCTACTCATGATCACAATATTATTAATAAAGTGAAAGCGTTTGCGGAAGAAAACAATATTCCGAGAGACCAATTCGAATTTCAAATGCTTTATGGATTCCGTAGTGAATTACAAAAGGAGATTGCCAAAGAAGGCTATAAAATGAGAATTTATATTCCGTTCGGTGAGGATTGGTACGGGTACTTTATGCGTAGATTGGCAGAAAGGCCGCAAAACATTACTTTTGCAATTCGAGGACTTTTATCGAAGTAATACGATGTTAATGGGAAATATTAAGGTTTTCCCTTATAATAAATGATTTTGAAACAGTTTTTATTTCGTTATACACTTTATTTAGCTTTACTATCCTTACTTTTATGAAAGAGAAAAGGACGTGAAACGATCAATGAAGAAACGAATTTCAATTATTGGGGTACCAATGGATTTAGGACAAACTCGTCGTGGTGTTGATATGGGACCGAGTGCAATGCGCTATGCAGGAGTAGTAGAGCGACTTGAGAACCTTGGCTATGAAGTGAATGACCGAGGTGATATTGAAATAGGGCGCCCCACTAAATATGATATAAAAAACGAAGATAATTTGAAGGATTTAGAAGAAGTTGTAAAAGCAAATCAATTATTAGCAGATAGTTTAAAAGAGGCAGTAAATGAAGGGGATTTTCCATTAGTATTAGGAGGAGACCATAGTATTGCAATTGGAACTCTTGCTGGAGTAGCAAATATGCATAAAGAGCTCGGTGTCATTTGGTATGATGCACATGGTGATTTAAACACCGGGGATACATCTCCTTCTGGAAACATTCATGGAATGCCGTTAGCTGTTAGCTTGGGCATTGGTCACCCGTCGTTAACTGAAATCGGAGGGTTTGCACCGAAAATAAAGCCAGAAAATATCGTCATTATCGGTGCCCGGTCACTAGATGAAGGAGAACGTGAACTCATTCGTGAGAAAGGAATTAAAGTGTTTACGATGCATGAGATCGACCGTGTCGGAATGACAAACGTCATGGAAGAAGCGATTTCACACGTATCTCGAAATACAGATGGGATTCACTTAAGCTTAGACTTAGATGCTCTAGATCCTCACGATGCACCAGGGGTTGGGACACCTGTTGTTGGGGGAACAACATATCGTGAAACACATTTAGCGATGGAAATGCTTGCAGAACGAAATTTAGTAACTTCTGCTGAATTTGTTGAAGTGAATCCGATCCTTGATGCAAAAAACCAGACAGCTGAAGCTGCAGTAGGATTAATCGGCTCATTATTCGGGGAAAAATTGTTATAAATGAAATTTGAGAAGAACTTAGGTCATATATAGACCGAGTTCTTTTTATTTGCGTGATGTCATTTATGATCTTAAATGATGAATAATGATGGATATGAAATGAACATAAGTTTCTTTGATCACAAAAGCCCTTTAATGAGATAAAATGAGCTGAGATACAACTTCCCCCAACTCGTTTTTTCTATGTATGCTGTTAAACGTCATCATTTACTCGAAAGAGCGCCAGACGGTGACTCAGGCGGGAAAACAATCGTCGAAAATCCCCTAGGTGCACACAGTGTGGCACCTAGTAAGTTGAGGCATTGCCCGCTGCAAAGAAGACACTACGAATGCAAACGAAGTGCAGCACGAGTAGAAGATGTCGCACTTGTGCTTTGGAGTGAAAGCGTCCGCCTATAGCGATTTCGAATTGATTATGAAAAGGGATGTCCTCAAAATTCTTTTAGTTTACGGGAGGATAGTTATTTTAATAAGGGTGGGGAAAGGTGAGGAGGTTTCAAAAATTGTATATCTTTACCACTCATACTTCATGGACAAATAAAAAAGGCCATCCCCTGTTGAAGACGGCCTTATAACAAACGAAAAGTTAAATAAGGTAATGAAGCATCGTTGTCGCAATTCCAAAATAGATCAATAACGAAAAGATATCGTTCAACGTTGTAATTAACGGACCGGATGCGACTGCGGGGTCGACTCCGAATCGATAAAGGAGCAGTGGAATAATAGTTCCGGCCATCGTTCCGATAATGAGTGTTGCAAATAAAGAAACACCTACTACGATACCGAGCATCATCCCTTGCCAAATCATACCGATAATAAAAATGAGAATCCCGCACGTAATTCCGATAATAATCCCAACATTTAATTCACGCCATATCAATTTAAATAACGTTTTACGATCAAGATCATTTGTGACGAGACCGCGGACAACAACAGCTAACGACTGTGTTCCAGTGTTTCCTGTCATCCCTGCGATCATTGGCATGAAGAAAATAAGTGCAACGACTGATTCGAGTGTTTCTTCAAATTGTCCGAGAATACTTCCGGAAATAAGTCCGATAAACAAAAGAAGAATGAGCCAAGGTAACCGGCGATATGAAGCAACCGTTGCTTTCGTATGAAAATCGATTGCTTTACCAGCTGCTGAAATTTTTTCAATATCTTCATTTGCTTCTTCAACAAAAACATCGATAATATCGTCAACTGTTACAATCCCTTTTAACACATCGCTTTCATCGACTACAGGGACAGCTAAAAAATCATATCGCTGGATGAGTTGAGCGACTTCTTCCTGATCGGTTTCAATCGGGACGGAAATAACACGGTTAAACATAATATCGCGAATTTTTTCATTCATATCTGCTAAAAGAAGGTCACGATATGAGACAACACCAACAAGCTTTTTATTTTCATCAATGACATATAAGTAATAAATATTTCTTGTCAATTCGGCAAAGCTTTTAAATTTATCAACTGCTTCACGGACTGTATAATAGTCACGGATCCAGACAAACTCATTCGTCATGATCCCCCCAGCTGTTTCCGAAGGGTAACTCATTAATTGCTGGACGGTTGTTGACTCTTCGTGCTTCATCGCTGACAAATATTCTTTCAGCTTTTCTTCTGAAATCTCACTTAATAAATCGGCTAAGTCATCATTGTCCATAATGTCCATGATTTTTGATGACTTTTCGATCCCTAATTTATGCAAAACTTCTTTTTGCATATCCGAATCCAATTCCATCATAAGATCGGCAATTTGTTTTGAAGTAAGAAACGTTAAAAATTTGAAATGGTGCTTTTCAGGTAAAGCCCGATAAAGTTCAGCGATATCATATGGGTGCAATTCTTCAAGTAATACTTGAAAGGCATCTTTTTTTGCTTCACGTAAATATTTAATAATTAAAACGGTTAATTGATTCTTATCCACGGTACCACTTCTTTCTTAACAAAAACATAATTCGTACGTATACAAAAAGGGGGGCGAATAGAGTCAAGTAGAACAATCTTTGAGTCGCTAATTACGGCGTTAATCACACTCAGCATAGGAATTCTTCCTGAATCCGCCTCGAAAGAGGGAAAATATTTTCCATTTCCTAAGGAACGAAGAAACGGCTAAACGAAGAGATACGTTAAGATATATTCCATGGCCGATTGAACATCCTCTACACCTATTTTATATGGTATCACTCAAATTTGTGAAAAAACATAAATTATTTTTCTTCAGTATTAATTTGCAAATAACGCTTGTCTTTCATAAACAGACGCCAAAAAAAGATAAAAGCAGGTACTAGGATGGCGAGCCCTCCAGCATATCCATATAAAAGCCACCGGAACATAACAGGGTCAGTAAACGCATCAAAAATTGTTAAATCGGGATAAAGAATGTAAGGCATATGGGAAAGTCCGTATCCAAAACTGGCAAGACCAAATTGGATAACAATTAACAGAACACCAATTCTCGGTCTACCGGGATAAGTCCTTTTTGATGGCCACCAGAGCGTGCTATATCCAAGGACCGCTGCGACTAAAGATAGGGCAAATAAATACCAAATATCAAGCATCGTATCGATCATCCACGATGTCTCCGGAACTAACGTTAGTATTGCAGCGACTGCGAAAGCCAACGTAACTGGGCCAAAAATGATCGCCTTTTTACGATAGACTCCATAGGCACTTTCTAAGTCGGCTTCACGTGCATAATCACTTAACAGAAGCGCAGATAAAAAAAGTTCAGTTGCTAACCCAAAGCCGATGTGTGTATATAATGTAGGACTCATAAAAACTTCATTAAATAATATGTACTGTCTCTCCCCGCTCGTAGAGATGAACCCCCCAATTGAAATGGGTAAGACAGCAACCATTAATGCAGGAATGAACAAACCTGTCATTCCAGAAATAATTTTAAGCGAACGTGTATATTTTTTAACTGTAAATGAGTAAACCATAAAGGCACTTCGTATTGTTAACAAAATTAACACAAAACTGAATGGTAGAATCATTACTGTCCCGAGATAAAAAGCAGCACCAGGGAAGAAGCCTACGAGAGCGATTACTAATAGGACAAGAAATACATTTGTTACTTCCCATGAAGGTGATAAATATCGATTTGCAATTTGAGAAGCTTGTGATTCCTTTCGCGAATCATAATACATAGACCAAAAACCAGCACCAAAATCGATTGAGCCAGCAATTGCATATACAAACAAGAAAACCCAAATGATCAAAATTGCGAGATACGTTTCATTCATAAGAAATCACTCCTACCCTTTCAAAGCTGTCAAATCTTGCTGGACTGGATTTCTAGAAAAGTGAAACTTTAAAACTAAGCCAGTTAGTAAAAGTAAAACGATATAAAGGGTAATAAAAAGAAAAAAGAGGATACCAACATTTCCTGATTGGGTTGCTGCGGTACTTGTTAGTTGAACACCATAAATCGTCCAAGGCTGTCTGCCGACACAACTAAATATCCAGCCCATTTCGATTCCTAACATAGATAAAGGTCCTGTAGTGATTAACGCGACTAATAACCAAGTGGGAAGATCACGATTTTTAAACAAAACCGACCAAACAATGGCAAACGCTGCGATGCCGATTAATGAAAAACCAATTCCAACCATGATGTTGAATAGAGTGTGTACAAATAGAGGAGGCCACTCGTTTTCTGGAAAATCATTTAATCCTTGAACGACTCCATCAGTTGTACCCGTAGCAAGCCAGCTTAACATACCTGGGATTTCAACTCCTCCAACGACAGATCCCGTTTCTGGATCTGGAACCCCTAAAATAGCTAACGGAGCGTGATCTTGCGTTTCAAATAACCCTTCTGCTGCGGCAAGTTTTAATGGCATTTCATTATGGAGCATTTTTGCTGTATCATGTCCGTTTGTTGCTGTATAAATGCTTGCGATTAAAGCGATAACGAGTGTCAGCATTAACCCTTTTTTATGGTATGTCCGTTCTTCTTCTGAACGTTTTTTTCGTAGAAGTTTATAAGCGGCAATTGAGACAAGGACAAATGCTCCCGTCATATAAGCTGTAGCTAGTACATGCTTAGATGTCACCCACATACTTGGATTCATGACTGCAGCCCAAGGATCGACATCGGTTACTTGACCGTTTTCAAGATGAAAACCTCTTGGAGTGTTCATCCATGAGTGAGCAATATTAATCAAATATGCAGAAGCGGATGCTCCAATAGCAACGAATGCGACACTAATCACTCTCATTAAGCTCGACAATCGATCAGCTGCATACACGTATATCGACATAAACACAGCTTCAAGAAAGAAAGCGAAAATCTCAATTTGAAAAGGTACTGCAATCACTTTTCCGACGATCTCCATAAAACCAGGCCATAATAATGACAACATGACACCGACAATCGTTCCAGATGGA
Organism: Evansella halocellulosilytica; assembly: GCF_002335745.1. Lineage (GTDB taxonomy): Bacteria > Bacillota > Bacilli > Bacillales > Salisediminibacteriaceae > Bacillus_CA > Bacillus_CA halocellulosilytica. Next base: position 1,406,175 of record NZ_NIST01000001.1, read on the forward strand.
ATGGCAACACCGAGTAAAATCGCAAATCCTTTCGTCCATCTTTTTGCCATTACACCGTAATCATCATCTTTACGAATCCATCTCATGATTTCTGCAAAAAAAATCATCAGTGTTACACCAACACCTAATGTTGCAAAAATAATATGAAATGCCATGGAAGAACCGAATAACATTCGCGAAAGTAATACTTGATCCATGTCTACATCTCCATTTCCTTATGCTGTCCTATGGATTAGATTGCATGTTTTTCGCAAGAGTATTCATTATTTATCCAAATTTGGTTAGAAAAAAGAGGATGTCTCAAAAGTTACAACCTCTTTTTTCATATTTATTTTGATTTACTTACTGAATACTTATGGTGGATGCCTTCCGCGAACTGACACCGAGCTTCCTCGGAACTTCACTTAGCTCGTTTTTTGTCCTAGTCTTGCATTACTATTCCATCTTTTGATGACGTCAATTAGTGGTGCGAAATGACCTCGAGCAGATGGCGACTGACTCCTTTTTATTTGATTAAATTGTTAAATGTAGGTGACCCAGGAGGGGAATTCACGATCATGTCATAGAGGGGTACCGTATAAGCGAACAAGATAAGGACAATCGTAATACCAATCCAAAGTTTCCAGTTTTCTAAAAAAGCAGGTGTTTTTTCAGTGTCTTCTGGATCTGTTGTCATCGGAAATTCAGTTTCTCCTTTAGGAGCAAGGAATGCTAAATGGATGAAATTGTAGAACATTAAAACACCTGCAGCGGTCAATATGACTCCACCAATCCCGACGGTAATATTACTTGCGAATATCCCTTCAAACCATTCTAACGCTTGTGGGTGATCCTGATATGTCGTATAAGCAGTCCGCCGCGGAGCTCCGAATAATCCGAGAAGGTGCATTGCTCCTGACATTAAGAACATTCCGATTGTCCACATCCACGTTTGGACGATCCCGCAGCGATTTGCATGTTTTGTGAAACGTCGTCCAGTAAGGTGAGGAAGTAACCAATATGCCGCCCCAAAAAAGGTAAGCAACACTGTCGTTCCGACTGTTAAATGAAAATGTCCAACGACCCATAATGTGTTATGGATAACTGAATTTAATTGAAAGCTTGCATTAATAATTCCGCCAGCACCAGCAGGGATAAAAACAAGCATCCCCATAAATGGAGCGAAAAAGCGAACATCTCCCCACGGAAGCTTCTTCATCCAGCTAAACAATCCTTTGCCACCTTTTGCTCTCCCGGTTTGTTCAAAGGTAGCAAAGATGGAGAACGCTGTTAGGAGAGAAGGGACGACAACAACAAATGTTAAGATCGTTTGAATGTATTTCCAAAACTCTGTAATTCCAGCTTCCATTAATTGATGGTGAAAGCCGACAGGAATGGAAAAAAGTAAAAATAGAACGAATGCGAGTTTTGCAAGAGAAGCACTAAAAAGTCTCCCGCCGATTAATTTAGGAATAATCAAATACCATACCATGTATGCTGGCATAATCCAGAAATAAACGAGTGGATGTCCGAAATACCAAAACAACGTTCGGCTCAATAACACATTGATTCCATCTGTTAGTCCAAGAGCCCAAGGAATCATCTGAACTAAAACGGTTGTTGCCACTCCTAGCCCTGAAACAATCCATAATAGTAATGTAGCAGTAGCCATAAATCCGAAAAGCGGTGTCGGCTTTCCATTGTTTATCTTTTTCCATTTAAAAAAGTGGGTAAGGATTGCAGCCGCTCCGATCCAAGTACCAACGACAAACGTGGCTAAACCGCTATAAAACAGCCAATGTGCTTGAAGAGGTGTATAAAAAGTATAAAGAACCGAAGCTTCGTTTAGTAAAATCATCGTTGCAGCCATCAATGTTCCAATTGTCGTAAGGATGAAGCCAGTCCAGCCAAATTTTCGAAGTCGATCAGTAAAAGCTCCTTGTGTTTTACTCATTCCTGCAAAGAAAAATCCAAAAATAAAATAAGTCGTAAATACAATTGCAAGAAGCACCCCGTGAACCGTTAAAATTTGATAGTAACCAAGCCAAGCAGGGAGTTCGATCATGCCTCCACGAGCTAAACCTTGAAGTAAACCACCAAACACGCCAATAATAAAAGCGACAAATGCAACAGAGAGGTGAGCGATAGCGAGTTTGCGGTCTTTTGGATCGACACTCGTTTGAATGTCATAGCTGTAATCTTCTTTTAATGCTAAGTTAGTCTGCTTCATTGCGGAATCACCTCAATTGTCATCTGCATATAGTGGTGGCCAGTACCACAGTATTCATTACACAATACGAGATACTCACCGGATTCAGTAAAAGTATGGGAAGTCATATTGACATGTCCAGGTGTAATCATCATGTTGACATTTGTACCTGGAATGGTGAAACTGTGTACGACATCTTTGCTCGTTACTTCAAAATAGACGGTCGCCCCTTCTGGAACTTCAATTACACCGGGATCATAGCCAAATGCTTGGGCAATTAACCTTGCCCTGTACGTATTTTCATCAATTTTCTCCAATCCTGGATTTGACCAAACAGGATCCTCATCCAAGTTTTGTGAATCAACGGTTGTCATATGACTAGGTGGCTGATGACCAAAGGCAAATGCCGCTACTCCGAGTACGGCAAGAAAGAATATTAATGATCCAATTCCAAATATTAACCAGATTTTTTCATATTTGTGTAAGTGCATCGAGTCATTCCCCCTCTATCAAATGCGTCCTAAAAATAAAAAGAATACGATAAACCATGAAATTAAAATGAAAGTTCCGATAGACATGACAAAGACGAGAGTGCCTTTTAGCGTAGATTCACCTCGATTTTTTGGTGAGTTGCTATCGTTTCGGATACTCATGCAATGTCCCTCCTTATGTAAATGTACTTAATTAAGACTCCCACCATCATCATAGATGATTGGACCTATAAAATGAGATCGATAATGTGAAATATTCGTGAATAATTGTAAAAATATTACATTTTTACTATCGCTGTAGTGTTTACATAATTTGGGATTTAGAAAAACGATAAGATCATATAGGGAAATGAGATTAAAATGGTTAGACGGAAGGACTTATTATCGTACGCTGATTGAGTAGAAAGAACAGTTCAGTTATTGAGTCCTTGCTTTGGTAAAGAAAGGGCTTCCACAATTTTGTGACAAGGGGCAAACGTCGTTGACGGTGTAAAAAAAGTTGTGCTATACTTTATCTGAAATGAAAATCATTCTCAACTAATTTATAATAATTCTAACTAAGCAAACAGACATTGATCTGAATAATAAATTGGACCAACCGTGAACGATTGGGAGGTAAAGGGCGATGAGCTTTATACAACTTGATAACTTAACAAAATATTTTACTGGTTCTCAAGATGCGGCAGTGACTAACATGAATTTAAATATTCATCAAGGCGAAGTCATCACTCTGCTTGGACCGAGCGGGTGCGGAAAAACGACAACCCTTCGTATGGTTGCGGGCTTTGAGCAACCGAGTAAAGGCTCTATACACATAGATGGTAAAGTCGTATACAGCGATACTCAATCTCTGCCACCTGAAAAACGAGGCATTGGAATGGTCTTTCAAGATTATGCATTGTTTCCGCATATGACAATTATGAAAAATGTCATGTTTGGATTGAATAAATGGGGAGCTCGTGAAAAGAAGAAGCGAGCAAAGGAAGTATTAGAGTTAGTAGGTCTCGAGGATTTTGCTAATCGTTACCCTACTCAGTTATCGGGAGGTCAACAACAGCGTGTCGCTTTAGCACGTGCACTAGCTCCTAAACCTCATGTCGTGCTAATGGATGAACCATTTAGTAATCTTGACGCAGGACTTCGTGAAAAGATGCGCTTTGATGTGACGAACATTTTACGTAAGGCGAATACGACTGCTATTATTGTTACACATGACCAAAAGGACGCATTTGCGGTTTCTGACAGAGTTGTCGTCATGAAGGACGGTGTCATTCAACAAATTGCTTCACCAAGAGAGATGTACCGTTGTCCAAAGAATTGTTTCGTCGCTCAATTTGTCGGGAAAACAAATTTGTTAACTGGAACGATGGACTTTGATCAAAAACATATTCATACGAATATCGGGAAAGTTTGTTTGCCTGAACAATGGCAAGAACAATTAGACACTGTTAAATTATCGATTCGCCCTGAAGGCTGCAAGCTAGTCGACGGAGGACAATATTGCGGTGCTGTTGAACGTGTCACATATGGCGGTGAATATCAGGAGCTATATGTAAGACTCCATAATGAACCAGAGCTTTCTAATGAACCGATGCTCATTTATGCACCGATTGAACAGGATATCGAGGTTGGAACGATCGTCTCGTTTGATATAAAACCAGAGCTCGTCGCTTTAGTTGAATAAAAAAGGAACTGCCCGCTTTATTAAAGGGCAGTTCCTTTTTAGTGCGCCCAGCATGGGTGTAATCTATAGGGTGAAAGTCCCGAACCACGAAGGCAGAAGTAGTGGTTAGCCAAACGCAAGGGTGTCCATGGTGACGTGGAATCTGAAGGAAGCGAGCGGCAGACCTCCGGTCTGAGGAACACGAACTTCATATGAGGCTAGGTATCACTGGATGAGTTTGCTAAACAAAACAAAGTCCGTTCTGCCGAAGGTGGTACAGAGTAAATGAAGCAGATAGGTGGAGGGAAAGATTGCACTCTTACCTGGGGAGGCCTGGCTGTAACGCCAAGCTCACTTGGTAACCTATTTAGTGATAAATAGCTGAACAGTCAGGAGTCAGCAGAGGCCATAGTACTTTGAATGATCTAGAGATTTAAGGGAAGGGCCGAATCATTTAAGAAGAATTAGCGCTTGGCGTACGTATTACTCAATGAAGCAGAAACATATAATCCTTCCTAATGGAGGACGTGGTGAATCCCACAGGGGACATAAGAAGGGCTGAGAGTAATACCACACAAGAAGATGATCTAATTCACGTAGGAGATTGATAAGAATGTTGGAACGAGTTCTATCACGGCAAAATTTAAATCGCGCACTCGAAAGAGTGGAGCGTAATAAAGGAAGTCACGGTGTAGATGGGATGAACGTACAAAACCTACGACCTTATCTTCATGAACACTGGGCATCCCTGCGAGCTCAGCTCGAAAGTGGTACCTATCAACCTCAACCTGTTCGCCGAGTCGAAATCCCGAAACCGAGCGGAGGTAAGAGGAAATTAGGAATCCCGACTGTGATAGACCGTTTCATACAACAGGCTATTGCACAAACACTGAGTGAGGTTTATGACCCAACATTCTCCACCAAAAGTTTTGGGTTCCGACCAGACAAACGTGCTCACGACGCTGTTCGACAAGCTAGGGGGTATATTAAAGAGGGTTGTCGCTGGGTCGTGGACATTGACCTAGAGAAATTCTTCGATAAGGTAAACCATGATAGATTAATGAGAACAATAAGTTATCGAGTGGATGACCCCATACTACTTAGGTTGATACGTAGGTATCTTCAATCTGGTGTGATGGAGAAAGGCCTTGTCAGTCCTAATACTGAAGGGACTCCGCAAGGAGGACCGCTTAGTCCCCTCCTGTCTAACATTGTTCTAGACGAACTTGACAAGGAACTGGAGGAAAGAGGTCTTGCCTTCGTACGCTATGCCGACGATTGTAATATCTACGTCCGCTCTAGAAGAGCAGGTGAACGGATAATGGAAAGTATTACAACGTTTATTGAGAAGAAACTCAAACTGAAGGTGAACAAAGAGAAGAGTGCAGTAGACCGACCATGGAGAAGAACATTCCTAGGCTTCACTTTCACCAACAACATTAAACAACCGAAAATTAGAGTATCCAAGCAAAGTATTCAACGTTTTAAACTGAGAATACGAAAACTCACCTCGAGGAAATGGTCAATTTCTATGGGGGATAGGATAGAGAAAATCAACCGCTATCTGATCGGTTGGATGGGCTATTATCAACTAGCCGAAACTACCTCAGTCTTTAAAAGGATTGATGGTTGGCTTCGAAGAAGGTTGAGGATGATTCGATGGAAAGAGTGGAAGAAGATTAAAACGAAACAAAAGAATCTTAGGAAGCAAGGAATCAATGAACAACAGGCATGGGAGTGGGCTAATTCTAGACTAGGATACTGGCGTATAGCTAAAAGTCCTATATTAGATAGAGCCCTTGATAACCGATATTGGAATAATCAAGGGCTTAAAAGTCTACTTTTGAGATATCAATCGTTACGTTGGACTTAAATGAAACCGCCGTGTACCGAACGGTACGCACGGTGGTGTGAGAGGTCGGGGGTTAGTCACCCCCTCCTACTCGATTATAATTACATTCTTTGTAAACCACAGGCTCTGCCTGTGTGAAAATAAACTTTTAAGAGTTGTATTCGTGAGATTTCTTTAAAAGTAACGAATAGTTGGAAGGGATTCTGTGCTTCTTCCTCTTCTAGTATATTCGTGGTTGTGAATGCGTCGAAGCAGTTTGATTGCTTTTCGTACCGCCAATGGTCACGAAATCTACTCTTGACGGTACATTTTCTGCTTTTCGTACCGTCAAGGGTCATGAAAACTTCTCTTGGCGGTACATATTCTGCTTTTCGTACCGTCAAGGGTCATGAAAACTTCTCTTGGCGGTACATTTTCTACTTTTCGTACCGTCAAGGGTCACGAAATCTTCTCTTGACGGACCAAATTAAATAAGGTCCTTTAAGGGACTCTGGTGTTAAAGTGCCCTTATAGGGCGAAATTAAAACCGCCCGTTTTACGGGCGGACACTTATTGTTATGTTTTTAATAATTATAGCTGCAGCATTTCCATAGAAAAGGAATAGGCAAGGCACTTATATTTTGGTTTATCCTACAATATGAAGGAAAGAATGATAGCAAGTAAAATGATGACACCAATTACAATAGAGACAAGCTTTACTCTTTGTTTCGCCTTCGCTTGTTTATTCCAACGGTTCGGATCAAAGGTGACATCGTTCGGATCTGTCGCTTTTCGGTAACGTCCGTAACGCGTGACTTTATATAAGATAATCGGACCGATGGCAGCACCAGCGATCAACCCGAAAATATGAGCGAGTATATTCACATTAGGATTCATAAACGTCATCACGACACCTAAAATAACGATTGTCATAATAAGCTGAGAATTTCCTGGATCGATGAGATCTTTTCGATACATCACCATGTATAAATAAATTCCGAACAGACCGAAAATCGCCCCAGAGGCACCTAAATGGAACAAAAAGGGATCGCCAAGGAAATACGTAGCAATGTTCGCTAAAATGCCTGTTACGAAATAAGCAACAATAAACCGGAATTTTCCGAGCATGCTTTCTAATGCAGGACCGAATAAAACGAGAGAAAAGGAATTGAAAAGCATATGCATCATTGATCCGTGTAAAAAAATCGGAGTAACTAGTCGCCAATATTCGCCCATAGCAACTAATATATTACTACCAATACCAAAATTTCTTATTTCCTGACCGCCAAGAAAAGGAAAAAGGGAAACCCAAACATGTAAAATAATATGAATAGCAACTAGCGTAGTCACGACTGGATAAGATCTTATAAAACTTTGAAAACTTTCGTTTCGTATAAACATAATGGATCTCCTTTATTTAAATTACTTAATTGTTAAGTGTGAAACTAAAGGCTCTCGCATCGTAACCTTTAAGTAATAAAATGATCAACGCAATTTTTACTGTATACTATCATAAGATTAAAGCCTATGGACGATAGAATAACAGCAACTAAGGTTAATTAACAAGCCAAGTTTTGTTTAATATTTATTAAGCATTATTTTACCATAGGATGAATCGCGATACCTATTCAGATATATTATTAACGTATTCATAACCATCATCGTGTAGAATAAAAGTAAAGGAAATCAAATCGGAGGTACCGACTATGATTATTGGTGTAGGCCTTGACATAATAGAATTGAACCGAATTGAAAACTTAGCAAAACGTCAACAAAAATTTGCTCAGAGAATCTTATCAAAAACAGAAATGAATAAATATGAATCGTTAGTTGGTAACCGGAAAATAGAATATCTTGCTGGACGTTTTGCAGCTAAGGAAGCTGTAAGTAAGGCATTAGGATGCGGTATAGGAAAAAACCTTTCTTTTCAAGATGTAGAGGTTGTCAATAATGGCATAGGACGACCCGTGATGAAAGTAAATAAAGGCGAATTTAAACAAATAAATATCCACCTTTCAATTACTCATACGAAGAGTTATGCAGCAGCACAAGTTGTTCTAGAAAGCTTTTCGTAAAATGCTTGTCAAGCTAGTCTGCATATCTTGGTGGACAGCCTCATATAGTGTTAGTGCGGATGGGAGGGAACAAAACATGTACGTGGTTACAGGTGATGAAATGCACCAAATTGACCGCTATACCATGGAGCAAATTGGTTTTACTGAAGAAATGTTGATGGAGAATGCAGGTCAAGCTTTTTTTCGTTATCTTTTACCGTCACTTCACAAACATTCGTCAGTTATCGTATTAATTGGCTCAGGAAATAATGGCGGTGATGGATTCGTCATTGCGCGTTTGTTAAAGGAAGCAAACATAACAACAAACGTCTGGGTTATCCCTGATGAAGAACGAATTAGAGGTACTGCGCTTCGCCATAAAGAAATCTATGAAAAAAGTAGTTATAGCTGGAATGTTTTTCAAAATGCCCGAGAACGATTTTATGAGCAGCTTCATCACAGTGATATTCTTATTGATGCGATGCTCGGTACAGGAATCAATGGATTAGCACGAGATCCATATGCTACGATTATTCAGAAAGTCAATGAATCTAGGCGCAGAAAAATCATTTCTGTAGATATTCCTTCTGGACTGCCATCATATGAAGGGGAAGACTCCTTCATTGCGATTGAAGCTGATGAGACTGTCTCTTTTCACGCGAGTAAAGTGAGCTCATTTATACCAGGCATGTCACAGTACTATGGAAAATTAACTGTCCTGGACATTGGGATTCCGAAAAAGGTCTATGATGGTATACCTGTATCGCGACAAGTGATCACTGCTGAAAAAGTAAAAGAAACGTTACCGATAAGAAATAACGATGCCCACAAAGGCTCTTCTGGTAAAGCGCTCATAATTGGAGGCTCATTTAAAATGACTGGAGCTCCAGCTTTGACGACATTAGCTTGTTTAAGGACAGGTGCAGGACTTGTAACGGTAGCAGCACCAAGTGAGGTAAAATCAGATTTATCACAAAAGCTGACCGAATCAATGTTTCTTCCGTTAGAAAGTAAAAATGGAGAAATTTCAGAGCTTCCGATCAATCATATAACTAAAGAGAAATATGATGGTATCGCATTCGGTCCTGGGGTAGGTCGTAGTCAATCTTATCAATTATTTGAGAGCTTTGATCAGTTTAATGGTCCTCTCGTATTAGATGCAGATGGCTTGTTTCACCTTTCACTTGAATTGACGAAGTGGAAACATGGAAGGCAGGGAGGCCCAACAATTATCACACCGCATTCAGGTGAAATGGCTAGATTGATGAACGTCCCTATTAAACAAGTGAATAAGCATCGATTTGAGTATTCGAAGACGTTTGCAACGACTTATGGATTGTATGTTGTACTCAAAGGACCACATACGATTGTAACGACTCCTGACGGGCATCAGTGGGTGAATGTGACTGGCAATCCGTCACTAGCTAAAGGCGGTACCGGAGACATGCTTACTGGAATGATTATTGGATTTCTTCTTCAGCACCAATTTGTATCAGAGGCGGTGTGTAATGCAGTGCATATACATGGCATTACAGCAGATAAGCAAATAGAAGAGTATGATGTTGTAAGTGTAACCGCAACAGATCTCATTGCGAATTTGCCAAAGGTGTTATATTCATACCGTAACCATACGTGACAATTATATCCCTCCTTTGTCGTCGAAAAGACACAGAGGGGTTGAGTAAATGAACAAAAAAGTTTTCTTACTTGCATTTGTCACTGCAGTCATGTTGATCCTTGTTGCTTGCGGGGAAAAAAGCCAGGAGGATGTCATCGAAGATCTCGATAAAACATTAGACGGGCTTACAGGATATAGGGCTGAAGCGACGATGACCTTGCAAACGGGAGAAGAACCACAAGTCTATGATGTTGAAGTGTGGTATAAATATCCTACATCTTACCGAGTCGCCTTAAATAATGCAGAAAAAGACCATGGTCAAATCATTTTGAGAAATGAAGAAGGGGTTTTTGTCTTAACTCCAGCTCTCAATAAGAGTTTCCGTTTCCAAAGTGATTGGCCGGAAAATAATAGCCAAGTCTATTTATATGAATCACTTATTAATGACATTTTAATGGACCCAGAAAGAACGTTCTCTGCAACGGAGGATCATTATGTGTTTCAAACAAACACAAACTATTCTAATAAAAACTTAAATCAACAAGAAATTACGTTAGATAAACGAGATTTGTCCCCTGCCTCAGCGAAAATATATGATGTGGATTTAAAAGTGCTCGTTGAAGTGGATTTTACAAATTTTGAGATGAATGCAACCTTTAACGAAGGCGACTTTGACATGGACCGTAATATGTCAGCTGCTCATATGGAAGCTGATGTTCCAACTCTCGCAGAAGAGGAAGTTGATGAAGAGGAACCATTTACTGTTTTCTATCCGATGTTCTCTCCAGATGGAACTGATTTAGAAAGATTTGAAGAAGTTGAAACAGAAAATGGAAAAAGGGTTGTTTTAAGTTATGAAGGAGAGCAACCATTTACATTAGTACAGCAACGGAGTCGTGTAGTAGAAGCAAGCACACCAGTAGAGATTGTACGAGGTGAACCGTTTGATATTGGCTTTACTTACGGTGCTTTGACAAAAGAAGGCGATACACTCACAGTTTCATGGTCGTATAACGGTACAGATTTCTTCCTCGCATCGAAGCATTTAAGTGAAGAAGAACTTGCTTCAATTGCAAGCAGTGTACACGGTACGGAGGAGAAATGATTTTTAGAAACAGGCTCATGGTCTTATATTAACCTTGAGCCTGTTTTTAACATGTATCACGAATGAAATAGGGGAAAATTGGTGCTTCTGCATAGTCTCAATTATATACTATAATTGTATTCGTACCTGTTTGAAATGGCGTTCAGTAAAAGCGGGGAAAATCAATCTGGCAATCGTTCACCAGTTGTTTTTACTGAATTTTGAACATCCCCTCTTTACAATTAAAAGAGCCTATTGACACATGTAATGATGAAAATAATAATGGATTCATATGTAATTTTTATTAGAAAGTCTAAGGTTAATAAGTGTTCTAAAGCGTCTGGACAAGTATTTTTATTCATAAATGACCAAATAGTTGAGGCTATGAACCAGGAGGAAGTTTAAGTGGCAAGTTTTTATCGAGATACATGGGCAGAAGTAAATTTAAATGCAATAGCAACGAATGTGACGAATATTAAAGCCATCCTCCCAGAGAATGTTGAGATGATGGCTGTAGTAAAAGCAAATGGCTATGGGCATGGAGCAGTCGATGTAGCGAAAACAGCTTTAGCTTCAGGTGCGACATTTTTAGGGGTAGCCATATTAGATGAGGCGATTGCGCTAAGAGATGCCGGCATAACTGCACCGTTACTTGTGCTCGGTTATGTTAGGCCTGAATATGTTAAAATTGCGGCAGAAAAAGATATTATTTTAACTGTTTTTCAACCTGATTGGATTGAGGAAGCATCTGCATATATTGAAAACAAGGATATGAAAGTAAAATACCACCTGAAACTAGATAGTGGAATGGGTAGAATTGGTATAAGATCAGCAGATGAAGGAAAAGCTTTAATCAGAACAATTAAGAAATACCCCGCTTTTATCGTACACGGGCTTTTTACACATTACGCAACAGCTGATGAAATCGATCAAACGTACTTTAATATGCAGCATGATCGGTTTGAAAAAATGGTTCAGTTACTTGAAGAAGAACTAGGCGAGTCTGTTCGATATAAGCATTCTGCTAATTCAGCTGCGACATTGCGTTTTGCTGAGCGTTGTTTTAATTTAGTTCGTGTAGGGATATCGATGTACGGATTATCACCTTCAGAAGAGATTAAAGATATTTTACCGGTGTCGCTTGTTGAGGCGTTTTCTCTTCACAGTCGGATTACTCAAGTGAAGAAAATGTCAGAAGGTGAACGAATAAGCTACGGTGCCACTTATGGAACGAAAGACCAGGAGTGGATTGCGACAATTCCGGTAGGGTACGCGGATGGCTGGATTAGAGCCCATGGCACAGGTTCTATTTTAGTTAATGGGAAAAGAAGGCCGATCGTAGGGCGAATATGTATGGACCAGCTGATGATTTCGTTAGATGAGGAAGTAGAAATTGGTACAAAGGTGACGTTGATTGGGAAGCAAGGGAAAGACCATATAACAATCAGTGAAGCTGCTAAAAGACTAAATACAATTACTTACGAAATACCTTGTACAATCAGTTCTCGTGTCCCTCGAGTAATGAAGCAAAACGATGAAGTGGTCCATGTGTATAATAAAACCTTGTAAAAAGGGTCTACGCAGTGCCATTCAACTGCGATATGAAAATAGCAATAAACAAAACTTAGCTTTGTCATTAAAGAGGTTCACAGCAAGCTAATTATGCTTGCTTAGAAACTTTTATGCTTTAGTCAAGTCTTAATGGCGAAAGTTTTAGTTTAGGTTTTACAAATATCTATAAGTTATAAATGCTTATCGTATAAAATAGGAGGAACGAACCTTTATTTCAATACTACATGAATATGATAGGCGCAAAGTATTGCCTAGACGAAATCTTTTTTTGTTTTCATAATAAATTTTTGAAGGATTTTATAGAATTTTGGCGAAAAAACTTATTTAAAGGTTGAAAAGTCACTTTGCAATCACGTATAGCAAGTGATATGATAAAGTAGGATTAAAAAAACGGATGATGCTGCGTTGGAGGTGTTTTTTGTGTCCGAAGAGAACACAAAAAAAATTATGGTGAGCTTACCACAACATTTAGTAAACGAATTGGACGGTTTACTGGAAAGGCAGAATGTTAACCGCAGTGAAATTATTCACCAGGCTACAAAAATGTATTTGAGAGAACAGAAGAAACAACAAATCCGCGAAACGATGCAACAAGGCTATATGGAAATGGCAAAAATCAATTTGAACATTGCAACAGAATCCTTTCTTGTTGAGGAGGAGGCCGAGAACACGTTGGATCGCTTAGTTAGTGGGGTGTAAGGGATTGATAGTAAAACGTGGTGATGTTTATTTTGCTGACCTTTCACCCGTTGTTGGTTCTGAGCAAGGTGGAATCCGACCGGTTCTTATTATTCAAAATGATATCGGGAACCGCTTTAGCCCGACTGTCATTGTGGCAGCAATTACAGCACAAATTCAAAAAGCTAAATTGCCAACACATGTGGAAATCAATGCAAAAAGATATGGCTTTGATCGAGATTCCGTCATTCTACTAGAACAAGTCCGCACTATTGATAAGCAACGTTTAACGGATAAGATCACACATCTGGATGATGATATGATGGCAAAAGTTAATGACGCCTTAATGATTAGTCTTGGTCTCATTGACTTTTAAACATTTATATCCTCTTTCAGAACTTGTTAAACTTCATTAAAAATGAAATGAAGAAGATTCCGAAATGATTCGGAGTCTTTTTGTGTGTGTGCCCCGCAGTCACACAGTCTAAGTGGTTCAAATCCACTCAGTAACTTTACCCTTTAAAGTACTGTAGCCGAAGCAACATCCTCCCTCTAATGAGAAGGATGGACAGGGTGCCCTCTGAGAAGGGGGATCTGAAAGGTCTGCAGGCAAAGTCCAGCCCGGAACAAAATGTGAACCAGAGGTGGCGGCAGTGTTGGGTGACCCGCCATCAAAACGGGGAAACCTGTGCAGACGCACACTTTATAGGAAAATACGAAAGGGACATGACCTATAAAGCCCACTGACGTGATTAGGGTCAGGATGGATGGAACAGAAGGTGTGATGACCGGGGGAAGCACTGTAGGTTCCTTCGTGTAAACATACGGAGGTAGGGGAGGTATAACCCAAAGGGGAAAACCAAACCGATGACACTGCAGGTGGCGGATAGATTCGTAGTAGTGACGAAGTTTGAGCCAATGAACTCTGGCAACAGGAGGGAGGATAAAACTCAAACGAGGAAGCGCTGGTCGCTTCACCCACCATCAGGCCAAAAGCCGGATGATGGAGGCGAAGGAATCTAACTTCGTTAACATTGTGAATGAACGTGAGTGGATAATGTAAGCGCCTTAATGAAAAGAGGTCTCCCGAGTAGGTGCGACCTTGCCAACCGTGAAACCCACGCGAGGAAGAGGGAACCGGCGACCTGAGTACACAAGGAAGAAAAGGAGCGATTGGGACATCCTAGACACGCATTTCTGACTTGATGGAAACAGAAAGGAGTCATTCTCTGTAGCGGACATAAGACCAATGTGGTGAGAAGCGCAGAAGGTGGTGATAACAATGACACCAACGCGTAAATATTATTCCATTATCGATAAAGTGTACACCATGACAAATCTACATGATGCTTGGAAAAAGGTGAAAGCGAACAAGGGAAGTGCAGGAATCGACGGTGTAACCATCGAATGGTTTGACGTCAACCTGAAGCAGAATCTCGAAGAGATTCAACGGCTACTAAAGGAAAAACGTTACGAACCTACTCCGGCTCTAAGACATTATATTCTAAAAGATAACGGGGAAAAACGACCGCTAGGAATCCCAATCATCCGCGATCGTATTGTCCAACAAGCTGTTCGTCAAATGATTGAGCCACTATTTGACCGAGACTTCTATCCTCATAGTTACGGGTTCCGAATCGGACACTCGCAACATCAAGCACTTGATACAGTCATAAGAGCGAAAAAGGCGGGATACGAATACGTCGTTGATCTAGATATTCAAGCTTATTTTGACACCATCCCCCATGACAAGTTGATGGAAAAGGTGAGAGGAAAAATCGCTGATGGGCGAATTCTAGACTTAATCGAAGGATGGTTAACAGTCGGAATCATGGAAGGTGATCAGTTTCATGATTCTGAGAAAGGATCCCAACAGGGCGGAGTGATTTCACCGCTATTAGCCAACATCTACTTGGACGAATTTGATTGGGAGATGAAAAAGGCAGGGTTCCCCGTTGTTCGTTTCGCAGATGATGCTTTAATTATGTGCAAGACGAAGAAGCAATCACAGAAGGCACATAACTTAGCAAAGAAAATCATAGAACAGAATCTAGATCTGACCATGCATCCAGAGAAAACAAAAGTGGTTCACTTCGATGAAGGTTTCCGTTTTCTAGGGTTTGAATTCTGGAAAGACTTTCTCGTTCTTCCGGAGAAAAGAATGATGAAATTCAAAAAGAACATCAGGCTTCTCACAAGAAGACAACAAGGGAAGAATCTTGAGCAAGTGATTTCAAGATTAAACCAAACCATCAGAGGTTTCGGAAACTACTTCGGCATTGGAAATACTAAAAAGAAGTTCCAAAGACTTGATGAATGGATTCGCATGAGGCTTCGTGCCTTCATGAGGAAGAAGAAGTCAACACTATCGAACCAAAGAATACCGAACAAGTTCTTCGAAAAATCAGGACTGATTTCGTTGGAAAGTCTTCTCACCGCTCGTTCCTAACTTAAGAGTGAAATTAATCTCTAACTCACTCCCGGGTATGGGGAACTAATGAAGGGAAAGCCGGATGCGGGAAATCTGCACGTCCGGTTTGATGAGGGGTCCGAGGGCGAAAGCCCTCGTCCTACTCTACTTTTGGGGATGTTTGAGTGTTTGACGGTTCGTTCTTAATTTACTTTTATATTTACATATGTTTGTCTAAAATGATGGGAAATATATGACATTCGTTGCAATACTTAAAAAACAGTGAAATAATAATAGGAAAATAAAAAGGCGATAAATGGAGGAGAACGGTTCGGATGAATTCATTATTTAGAGAACTCATTATTGAAAATCAAAATGAAATCGTCGAAGAATGGTTACAGCAAATAGCTAAATTTCGAAAAGAAGACCAATTACAAAATATAACGGATACCGTTTATGAAAATACAAATCGAGAATTTGCTACAAAATTAATCTCTACAGTGGATAAGTATGAAGATGAGGTTCAAGAAGAACTTATCGAATTTACTGAACGTCTCATTCAATTAGGCTGGCCGTTAAATTATATTACCCGTGGATTGCAAGAGTTTCGGAAAGTTACGGTAGATGTGCTGTCTCGAGGTGGTAATGACTATAGTAAAAGTATTGAATACTTTCAGGAAATCGAAAACTGGCTTGATGAAATTATAAATATTCTCGTAAATGAATACTCTGGCTCATGGGAAAACACTGTTTTTTTGCAAAAGATGGCGTTAAAAGAACTCTCCGCCCCGCTTATTCCAGTTGTTGACCAAATTAGTGTCATGCCATTAATTGGAACGATTGATACTGAACGCGCCCGTTTAATTATGGAAAACTTGTTAGACGGAGTCATTACCCATCGTTCACAAGTTGTATTAATTGATATTACGGGTGTTCCTGTAGTAGATACAATGGTCGCACACCACATTATACAAGCTGCCGATGCAGTGAGATTAGTTGGAGCTAAGTGTATATTAGTCGGTATCAGACCGGAAATAGCTCAAACAATTGTCAATTTAGGGATCGACCTTAGTAAATTCCCAACGAAAAGCAGCTTAAAAAAAGGAATGGAGGCTGCATTAGAAATGACAAGCCGCCAAATTATCGAAATAAAGGAATAAAAGGAGGAACTGGCATTGCGGATCCCGATTTTAAAGTTACATGACTACTTATTAATATCTGTACAAGTGGAGCTCGATGACCAAACGGCGCTCCAATTCCAAGAAGATGTGCTAGGAAAAATTCATAAAGAAGGCTCACGAGGAGTCGTGATTGACCTGACCTCAGTTGAAATGATTGATTCATTTATTGCTAAAGTGCTAGGTGATGTAGTAGACATGTCTAACTTAATGGGGGCAAAAGTTGTTCTGACAGGTATTCAACCAGCAGTTGCCATAACGTTAATTGACATGGGGATTATACTTGAAGATGTTCCAACAGCTTTAGATTTAGAGCAAGGGTTGGAGAGACTCCAGCTCGAATTGGAGGGTTGATGCATGCAAGTCCAAACCCATGTGGATATTCATAGTGAGTGGGGAATTGTCGCAGCACGTCAAGCTGGACGTAAGCTTGCAAGAGAGGTAGGATTCGGGTCAGTTGATCAAGCAAGAATTACTACAGCGATTTCTGAGCTTGCAAGAAATATCTACTTATACGCAAATAAAGGACAGGTTTATATTGAAGAAGTAACATCATCAGGAAAAAGAGGAATAAAGATTATTGCACATGATCAAGGGCCAGGAATTAAGGATGTTAGGCGTGTCATGGAAGACGGATTCACAACTTCTGGCGGACTTGGGGCAGGACTGCCTGGTGTCAAGCGATTAATGGATGAGTTTAAGATTGATTCCGAACCAAACAGCGGTACAACGATTACTGCAATTAAGTGGCTTCGGTAAGGGAGGTGGCACTGCTTGGAGGAGACGAAGCTTTCCATGTACCAATTATATAAAGAAATGTTATCAAATTATTTAACTAATAAAAGTGAAGAAGTGTTATATAATGCCCAACAATTCAGTAAGGAAATGATGGAAAAAGATATGTCACCTGAGGAAATGGTGAGTCTCCATATGTCTGTTTTCCAAGAGATCGTCAAAGACCTTCCAGAGGAAGTTGTTGATTCTTTCGACCTGCTTTTAGAGGTGATGATCGGCTATGGTCTGGCTTATCGTGAACATCAAAGTTTAAGAGACCGTCAACGTCAGTTGGATTCAGAGCTAAATGTTGCGGCAAGAATGCAGCAATCACTTCTTCCGAACAAAAAAATTGACATGGCAGGTGTAGACTTTGGAGTTATCAGCGTTCCAGCAGGAAAAATGAGCGGTGATTACTATCACTATATCCAAGACGAACATGGGTGTGTCGGTATAGCAGTTGCCGATGTCATCGGAAAGGGTGTCCCTGCGGCAATGTGTATGTCGATGATAAAATACGCGATGGATAGTTTACCAGAGCAACGCCTACAACCAGGAGACCTTCTGGAAAACTTAAATAGAGTTGTTGAAAGAAACATCGATGATGATATGTTTATCACAATGATGTATGGTTCGTATGACCCTCGCGACAATAAGTTTCATTTTTCCAGTGCCGGTCATGAACCAGGTTTCTATTATAAAGCTAAAGAAGATCGTTTTGAAGAGCTTGGGTCTAAAGGGCTTGTTTTAGGAATTACACCGAAAACGAGCTATGACGAGCGGGCTATTGATATGGAACCTGGCGATTTCATTGTACTGCTTTCAGATGGTGTGACAGAATGCCGGATTGAAGGCGATTTTATTGAGCGAAAACAAATTACGGACATGATTCGAATGTATCAACATTTATCCGCTCAAGAAATTGTTAACAATGTATATCGCGACCTTGAAAAAATGCAAGATTTTCAACTAAGGGATGATTTTACCCTCTTAATTTTACGGAAACAAGTTTAACCTAACAGTTGGCCGGGTAATAAACGAAATGTATCCAAATGTACGCAGGAGGGGAAGGTATGAATTTACAAATTGACGTTCAAGATCAAGATAAGAAAGATACCGTGTACTTAACTGGTGAGGTTGACGTATATACTGCAGCGAAACTAAAAGAATCATTAACGCCTTTAACTGAGAAGGAAAAAAATACTGTCATCATTGATTTATCCAATGTTAGCTATATTGACAGTACTGGTTTAGGGATCTTTATTGGTGCACTTAAATCGAGTACCAAGTGTGGCGGGTCCTTGAGAATTATTGGTATGAATGACCGAGTCAAACGGTTATTTGAAATAACAGGATTGAATGAAGTCATCGATACGGATGTTAAATATAGGGAGGAAGCATAGGTATGTCTCGAACTTCTGATCATATCGAAATGAAAGTTCCAGCAAAACCGGAATATGTCGGTGTCGTCCGTTTGACCGTTTCAGGAATTGCGAACCGTCTAGGTTATTCCTATGATGATATAGAAGATATTAAAATTGCAGTTGCTGAAGCGTGTACGAACGTTGTCAATCATGCATATGAAGACTCTGCTGACGACCAATTCATGATGGTGAACTGTGGTGTTTTTGAAGACCGTCTTGAACTTATGGTAGCCGATAAAGGTGGAGCAGTTAATCTAAAAGATTTGAAACAAGGACGTGGCCCGATTACACCCGATCAGCCGATAGATGAGCTGAAGGAAGGAGGGCTAGGTTTATTTTTGATTGAAACTTTAATGGATAAGGTGGAAATCAGCGGAGATTCAGGCGTTATTATTGTTATGACGAAGTTCCTGCTAAGAGATGGGGTGGAACTACATGACAACGGGATCTCAGAACAAATCACTGAACAATAAAGAAAAAATCTTAGAAATGATTGAAGAATTTCAACGTACAGGAGATGAAGAAATTCAAACAGCGCTCGTCAAAGAATTCGAAAATCTCGTTCATGCTCTTGCAAGGAAATTCTCTAAAGGTCAACGGCATGATGAAGATTTAATACAAGTAGGAATGATCGGTCTGCTTGCTGCTTTAAGGCGATTTGACCCTTCATTTGGCCGAAGTTTTGAATCATTTGCCGTACCGACAATTGTGGGAGAAATAAAACGATTCATTAGAGATAAGACGTGGAGTGTACACGTTCCTAGGAGAATTAAAGAACTTGGACCTAAAATTAAAAATGCTGTTGAAGAACTAACTACTGAGTTGCAGCGGTCACCTAAAGTGATCGAAATAGCCGAATATCTAGGAGTTTCGGAAGAAGAAGTGTTAGAAACGATGGAAATGGGGAAAAGCTATCAGGCTCTTTCAGTTGACCGTTCCATTGAAGCTGATGACGAAGGCAGTGCGGTAACCCTTCTTGATTTAGTAGGATCAACTGAAGAAGGATATGAACAAACAGATCAACAGCTTTTATTAGAAAAGGCGTTCGTTGTGTTGACAGATCGTGAAAAGCATATCCTCCATCTCACCTATTTTGAAAACTTAAGCCAAAAAGAAACAGGTGAAAAGCTAGGTATATCACAAATGCATGTTTCTCGCCTCCAAAGGAGAGCATTGCAAAAATTAAGAGACTCGATACGTATCGAGTCTACGGAGTGTTTGTAATGATTGAACACCAAACATTAAATGGAGTCGAAGTAAGTACTTACCACGTC
Source organism: Evansella halocellulosilytica (assembly GCF_002335745.1). Taxonomy (GTDB): domain Bacteria; phylum Bacillota; class Bacilli; order Bacillales; family Salisediminibacteriaceae; genus Bacillus_CA; species Bacillus_CA halocellulosilytica. The sequence goes on from NZ_NIST01000001.1 coordinate 1,426,414, forward strand.
CCGAAAAAAGGAAATTGGTGTTCTGGTGATTCATACCTGGTTACACATAAGGAAAACTACGTGCTCCTTGCGATTGCTGATGGTCTTGGTAGCGGGGAAGAAGCTTTAAAAGCGTCAGAAGCTGCAATAAATACGATTAAAGAAAATCATGATTTAGATATGGACTACTTGATGGAAAAATGCAATGAGGTTCTTTGGCAAAAGCGCGGGGCAGTATTAACGGTATTAAAAATAGATTTAATTAACCAAGAATTAATATACAGTAATGTCGGAAACATCGGCTGTATTTTTTATACCCCATCTGGAAAGTTAAACCGTCCCATTCCGACACGGGGATATATGTCTGGGAAAAAGCAACGTTTCAGAATTCAAAAGTTGAATTATGAAAAAGGAATGGGGTTTATAATATATTCTGATGGTTTTATATTTGAAACATCGTACCACTCAATGATTTCAAAAATGAACTCTCCGAAACAAATGCTTGAACGCCTAGTCGATCAGATGGAAGACACCAATGATGACACAACGATATTAGTTGGAAAGTTTGCCTGATAGGGTACAAATAAAGGCAAATAGGAAAGACCGCATCCGAATAAAGGGTGCGTTCTTTGTGTAGGAGTATTATAAGTTTCATTTTATCGTGACGATCATCATAAAGGGCGAATTCAATTGTATCGTCCCTTTTCTTTCACAAATGGTTTCAAGTATAATGATGACGGAGATCGTTGTAGATTTTTTAAGGAGGTTATCTTTTGGACTGGTCGGAAAAACAAACGCAATTACTCGCTCAAGTAACGAGTCAAGTGCAGTTGAAGGAAACGAAAATTAAAAGTGTGATAGAGCTAAACGAAGAAGGGAATACGGTACCGTTTATAGCACGTTATCGAAAAGAATTAACGGGCGGTTTAGACGAAGAACAAATAAGACAAATTTTAGATGCATGGGAATACGCATCTAATTTACAAAAGCGGAAAGAAGAAGTGGTCCGTTTAATTGAGGAACAAGGTAAACTAACCCCTGTATTAAAGAAAAGTATTATTCATTCAACAAAATTACAAGAAGTAGAGGATTTATATCGCCCTTATAAACAAAAGAGAAGGACGAAAGCGACAGTTGCTAAAGAAAAAGGTCTTGAGCCACTTGCTCAATGGATCTTCTCACTTCCGCAAGAAGGGCCAATTGAAAAAGAGGCTGCAAAGTACATAAATGAAGAGAAAGAAGTTTTTGAAGAAGTAGACGCCATTCAAGGAGCGAAAGATATAATAAGTGAGTATATTGCTGATGATGCTCAAATTCGAAAGCAAATTCGTGAGCTAACATATCATAATGGGAAAATATCGTCGGACAAAAAAACGAAAGCTGAAGATGAAAAAAATATTTTCGAAATGTATTACGAGTATAGTGAAGAAATTAAGAAGATCGTTCCACATCGGGTTCTTGCATTAAATCGTGGGGAAAAAGAAGACGTCTTAAAGGTCTCTATTGACTCTCCACAAGATCGAATTTTAACACTCATTCAAGCGAAAGTAATCCATCAAAAGGGAAGTATCGTAGAAAAAGAGCTTATAGAAACAATTGAAGATAGCTATAAGAGACTGATCGAGCCTTCTATTGAACGAGAAATTCGTAAAGAAATGACCGAAAAAGCAGAGGAACAAGCGATTCATATTTTCTCAGAGAACTTGCGGAACTTATTATTACAGCCTCCACTTAAAGACAGAATCGTATTAGGGGTCGACCCTGCATATCGTACCGGATGTAAATTAGCGGTCGTCGATGAAACGGGAAAAGTCTTAGATATTGATGTCATCTACCCGACACCTCCGAGAAATGAAGTAGAGCAAGCGAAACAGAAAGTAAAAGCGTTTATTAATAAATACAACATTGAGATGATTGCTGTCGGAAATGGAACGGCCTCTCGTGAAACAGAACAGTTTGTTGCAGAACTTATAAAAGAAGTCGATCAAGAAATGTATTATTTAATCGTAAACGAAGCGGGAGCAAGTGTGTACTCAGCTTCTAAATTAGCGAAAGAAGAATTTCCTGACTTTCAAGTTGAGGAACGCAGTGCTGTTTCAATTGCACGGAGAATACAAGATCCATTAGCCGAGCTCGTAAAAATCGATCCGAAGTCAGTAGGCGTTGGTCAATATCAGCATGATGTCACGCAATCGAAGTTAAATGACCAGCTTACTTTTGTCGTAGAGACCGTCGTAAACCAAGTCGGAGTCAACTTAAACACTGCATCTTCTTCCCTGTTGCAATATGTATCCGGCTTGTCAAAAGCAGTGGCAAACAATATTGTGAAGCACCGTGAAGAAGAAGGGAAATTCACGAATAGAAACCAATTAAAAAAAGTACCCCGTTTAGGGAATAAGACATATGAACAGAGTATCGGCTTTCTGCGTATCATTGATGGTGAACAGCCTTTAGACAGAACAAGCATACACCCTGAAAGTTATAAAGTTACAAAAGAGATTATGAATTATTTAAATATAGAAGAAAATGACTTAGGAACTGAAGAAATAAAGGGTAAATTAAAGGATTTAGACACTAATGAAATAGCCGAAAAATTTGAGGTCGGCATACCGACATTGCAAGATATACTCGATGCATTATCACGTCCAGGAAGAGATCCGCGGGAGGATGTTCCGAAGCCTATTTTAAAAACAGATGTATTATCTATGGAAGACTTATCTAAAGGCTTGGAATTACAAGGGACAGTTCGCAACGTTGTTGACTTCGGCGCTTTCGTTGACATTGGTGTGAAGCAAGATGGACTTGTCCACATTTCAAAATTAGCAAACCGCTACGTGAAGCACCCGATGGAAGTCGTGTCAGTTGGCGATGTCGTTACTGTTTGGGTAGATGATGTTGATTTGAAAAAAGGACGTATTGCCTTGACAATGCTTCAGCCGGAAAAACAAACATCTTAACACTCAGAGGGGGAGCGCCCCCTCTTTTTTTTACTAAGTAAGAAAGTATAAAATTTCAATCTCTTGATTGCTGTCTAGACTAGCAGGCAAGCGTTAACTACATGAGTAGGGTAAGAGTTGTTTTGACGCAGGACGTCCTAATGCCGGGCATGCCAGGACGTGGCGTATTGCCCGGTTGACGGATCTCTAGCTTCAAAGTGATACCTAGAAGAGGAAGAGACAGCGCTTTTCTTAATACTATAAAAATTTCTAAAACCTATGGACAATAGTAAAATTGTGAGCATCATTCGCTTTCTAAGAGCCTCTTTAACGGTAAGCCAAATTTTGTTTATTTTCACACGTTATAATGAAATGAGGATCTACACTGTCAGATGACATTCGATTTGTTTTTAGTTTTTTGTCATCTGCTACTTGATTAAGTATTTAACTGACAGTTCATTTAGAGAGGAAAATAAGTATAAAAATTATTGTGACTTCGACGATGAATACGGTGTGGATTTTTTATAATAAAACCAGCACTGGTTTAAAATACGGATTCTCCGAAGGTCTTTTCGTTGATAAGCCTCTTGCAATTGTCTGCGAAGCCAAGAGGGCATACATGATCCTCCTTTCGGTCGTAAGTTTACAGTTTGGTAAGTATTAGTTAATATATGTGCGAAGGGTTGTCATTGTTTTCGAAAAAATGGTTAAATAATATGAACGTAATATAAACAAGCTGTTATAGGTGGCTGAGGAGGAACGAAATATGGATAATAAAGAGCTGCAACTAATCGTTGAAAAAATTTCATTAAAATCATTTCAAAAGCCATTCCTTCATAAAGCTTTTTTTAATAACCGCTTAAAAACGACAGGCGGAAGGTACTCCCTAACCGACCACCACATTGAAATAAATCCAAAACATTTTGAGCATTTCGGCTACGATGAGTTAGAAAAAATCATAAAACATGAATTATGTCATTATCACCTCCATTTAGAAGGAAGGGGTTACATGCATAAAGATCGAGAGTTCAGGGAATTACTAAAAAAGGTCGGGGGATCACGACATTGTCAAACACTTCCGGGTGCGAGGAGAACATCTAACGTTCTACATGTTTATGAATGTACAGCTTGTCGTTTGACATATAAAAGGAAGCGGCGATTTGACACAAGTAAATATGTATGTGGGAAATGTAAAGGAAAGTTAGTGAAAGCAAAATCATTTTCCTGATAAAACATTGACTGTACTGTGTCTCTATGGTATATTATAAAAGTCGCATTTGCAGGACAGGCAATACAATCATTAAAAAAACATATAAAATTTTATTGACATGCAAATCTCATTTAGTTAAAATATAAAAAGTCGCTAAAAAATCGACAACCAATATTCCACAGTAGCTCAGTTGGTAGAGCAATCGGCTGTTAACCGATCGGTCGCAGGTTCGAGTCCTGCCTGTGGAGCCATTTTTTTGGAGAAGTACCCAAGTGGCTGAAGGGGCTCCCCTGCTAAGGGAGTAGGTCGTGTGAGCGGCGCGAGGGTTCAAATCCCTCCTTCTCCGCCAGATTTCATATTTTCAATAAATAAACGAGGCCCGTTGGTCAAGTGGTTAAGACACCGCCCTTTCACGGCGGTAACAGGGGTTCGAATCCCCTACGGGTCACCACTTATATCATTTTCAAAGTTAAATAGAGTATTAATAATAGGTATGATGCGAGAGAGCGCATCTGACGAAGAGATTCGCCGCCAATATTAGAAAGAATTGGTTTGAAAGAAGCAAGAAGGTCGAGGAAGAAAGAGAAAGAGCACCGGATCGTATTTTGATACGTGAGGATGTGAGAGAGCGCATCTGACGAAGAGATTCGCCGCCAATATTTAGAAAGAATTGGTTTGAAAGAAGCAAGAAGGTCGAGGAAGAAAGAGAAAGAGCACCGGATCGTATTTTGATACGTGAGGATGTGAGAGAGCGCATCTGACGAAGAGATTCGCCGCTTATTTCAAAACAATAAGGAGGATTAGCTCAGTTGGGAGAGCACTTGCCTTACAAGCAAGGGGTCGGTGGTTCGAGCCCGCCATCCTCCACCATTATAAGACACTTATTGTTGGTTTTTTAATTAAAGTAATTATGTGGTCCCGTGGTGTAGCGGTTAACATGCCTGCCTGTCACGCAGGAGATCGCGGGTTCGATTCCCGTCGGGACCGCCATTAATAATGCGGGTGTGGCGGAATTGGCAGACGCGCTAGACTTAGGATCTAGTGCCTTCGGGCGTGGGGGTTCGACTCCCTTCACCCGCACCATTATTAATTTTACTGAAAAATTAGTTGCGGTCGTGGCGGAACGGCAGACGCGCTAGGTTGAGGGCCTAGTGGGGGCGACCCCGTGGAGGTTCAAATCCTCTCGGCCGCACCAAATATGATTTTATTCATATATAATAAAAGGAACGGGAAGTAGCTCAGCTTGGCAGAGCACTTGGTTTGGGACCAAGGGGTCGCAGGTTCAAATCCTGTCTTCCCGACCATGTTTATTTTAAAATTATTCTTGAAAAATATTATGCGGGTGTAGTTTAATGGTAAAACCTCAGCCTTCCAAGCTGATGACGAGGGTTCGATTCCCTTCACCCGCTCCAAAAAATATTTTAAAATAACTCTTGCATCATGGCTATACAGATGGTATAGTAATAAATGTTGCTTGAGGGCCTGTAGCTCAGCTGGTTAGAGCGCACGCCTGATAAGCGTGAGGTCGGTGGTTCGAGTCCACTCAGGCCCACCATATTATATTGACCTTTGAAAACTAAACAAAAAGCCAAGCGAAATGGGATATGAAAATATCCCGTCAATGAAATTTTTTAATGTAAGAGTTAAGGAACATCGGCTAATGACATCACATCCTGTGATGACACCGATGTTAGCGCATCCGTGCGCGTCAAACTCGTTAGATCTTTAATAGATCACACCTTATTGGAGAGTTTGATCCTGGCTCAGGACGAACGCTGGCGGCGTGCCTAATACATGCAAGTCGAGCGGACCAACTAAGAGCTTGCTCTTATGAGGTCAGCGGCGGACGGGTGAGTAACACGTGGGCAACCTGCCTTGCAGACTGGGATAACTCCGGGAAACCGGGGCTAATACCGGATGATCAATGGAACTGCATAGTTCTATTGTAAAAGTGGGGATTTATCCTCACACTGCAAGATGGGCCCGCGGCGCATTAGCTAGTTGGTAAGGTAATGGCTTACCAAGGCGACGATGCGTAGCCGACCTGAGAGGGTGATCGGCCACACTGGAACTGAGACACGGTCCAGACTCCTACGGGAGGCAGCAGTAGGGAATCATCCGCAATGGGCGAAAGCCTGACGGTGCAACGCCGCGTGAGTGATGACGGTCTTCGGATTGTAAAGCTCTGTTGTTAGGGAAGAACAAGTGCTGTTCGAATAGGGCGGCACCTTGACGGTACCTAACCAGAAAGCCCCGGCTAACTACGTGCCAGCAGCCGCGGTAATACGTAGGGGGCAAGCGTTGTCCGGAATTATTGGGCGTAAAGCGCGCGCAGGCGGTCTCTTAAGTCTGATGTGAAAGCCCACGGCTCAACCGTGGAGGGTCATTGGAAACTGGGGGACTTGAGTGTAGGAGAGGAAAGTGGAATTCCACGTGTAGCGGTGAAATGCGTAGATATGTGGAGGAACACCAGTGGCGAAGGCGACTTTCTGGCCTATAACTGACGCTGAGGCGCGAAAGCGTGGGGAGCAAACAGGATTAGATACCCTGGTAGTCCACGCCGTAAACGTTGAGTGCTAGGTGTTAGGGGTTTCGATGCCCTTAGTGCCGAAGTTAACACATTAAGCACTCCGCCTGGGGAGTACGGCCGCAAGGCTGAAACTCAAAGGAATTGACGGGGGCCCGCACAAGCAGTGGAGCATGTGGTTTAATTCGAAGCAACGCGAAGAACCTTACCAGGTCTTGACATCCTCTGACCACCCTAGAGATAGGGCTTTCCCCTTCGGGGGACAGAGTGACAGGTGGTGCATGGTTGTCGTCAGCTCGTGTCGTGAGATGTTGGGTTAAGTCCCGCAACGAGCGCAACCCTTGATCTTAGTTGCCAGCATTTAGTTGGGCACTCTAAGGTGACTGCCGGTGACAAACCGGAGGAAGGTGGGGATGACGTCAAATCATCATGCCCCTTATGACCTGGGCTACACACGTGCTACAATGGATGGTACAAAGGGCAGCGAGACCGCGAGGTTGAGCGAATCCCATAAAGCCATTCTCAGTTCGGATTGCAGGCTGCAACTCGCCTGCATGAAGCCGGAATTGCTAGTAATCGCGGATCAGCATGCCGCGGTGAATACGTTCCCGGGCCTTGTACACACCGCCCGTCACACCACGAGAGCTTGTAACACCCGAAGTCGGTGCGGTAACCTTTTGGAGCCAGCCGCCGAAGGTGGGACAGGTGATTGGGGTGAAGTCGTAACAAGGTATCCCTACCGGAAGGTGGGGATGGATCACCTCCTTTCTAAGGAGCATATCGCTCATCAATTTAATGAGCTTCGGTTAAGAGCGTCACATCGTGTGACAACACCGAAGTTAGCACCTCCGTGTGCGTCGTTTGCGCTTTTTGTTTAGTTTTGAGAGGTTATTTTTTATCTCTCCATTAAATGTTATTTGCAAAGATGATTAAGCTATTCGATGAAGAGCGACGATCATCTGCCGTTTTGCAAAGAGGGTCAAGGAGTTCAAGGAAGCAATTGACGAGCCACTGGAGCGTACAACAGTACGTGAGGATGGTGAGGAATGAAGCTGACACAGAAATCTGCAGGCCATCTGCCGCAAAATTGTCCTTTGAAAACTAGATAACAGTAGAAAGACTGATTGATCTTCACCGGTTGTTTGAAGCGAATCCTAACGGATTCGAACGAGTACAACCGAGTGTCTTAGAAGGTTAAAAGACGCCATATGCAAAATTGCAAAACTCAAATTGAGTAGGTTTTGCAAGGAGGATCGAGTTGTTCAAGGAAGCAAGGAATTGAGCGACTGAGCGTATGAAATAGATACGTGACAGGAGCGAGAGACACAGCTGACACAGAAGAACGACGATCATCCGCTGCAAAATGGTTAAGTTATGAAGGGCGCACGGCGAATGCCTTGGCACTAGGAGCCGAAGAAGGACGGGACGAACACCGATATGCTTCGGGGAGCTGTAAGTAAGCTTTGATCCGAAGATTTCCGAATGGGGGAACCCACCACCTGTAATGAGGTGGTATCCATACCTGAATCCATAGGGTATGAGAAGGCAGACCTGGGGAACTGAAACATCTTAGTACCCAGAGGAAGAGAAAGAAACATCGATTTCCTGAGTAGCGGCGAGCGAAACGGAAAGAGCCCAAACCAAGAGGCTTGCCTCTTGGGGTTGTAGGACACTCCATACGGAGTTACAAAGAAACGGAGTAGATGAAGCGACCTGGAAAGGTCCGCGGGACAAGGTAAAAGCCCTGTAGTCGAAACTTCGTTTCCTCCGGAGTGGATCCTGAGTACGGCGGGACACGAGAAACCCCGTCGGAATCCGGGAGGACCATCTCCCAAGGCTAAATACTCCCTAGTGACCGATAGTGAACCAGTACCGTGAGGGAAAGGTGAAAAGCACCCCGGGAGGGGAGTGAAAGAGATCTTGAAACCGTGTGCCTACAAGTAGTCGGAGCCCGTTAATGGGTGACGGCGTGCCTTTTGTAGAATGAACCGGCGAGTTACGATTACGTGCAAGGTTAAGTTGAAAAGACGGAGCCGCAGCGAAAGCGAGTCTGAACAGGGCGAATGAGTACGTGGTTGTAGACCCGAAACCGTGTGATCTACCCATGTCCAGGGTGAAGTCCAGGTAACACTGGATGGAGGCCCGAACCCACGCACGTTGAAAAGTGCGGGGATGAGGTGTGGGTAGGGGTGAAATGCCAATCGAACTCGGAGATAGCTGGTTCTCCCCGAAATAGCTTTAGGGCTAGCCTCGAGGGAAGAGTATTGGAGGTAGAGCACTGATTGGACTAGGGGTCCCCACAGGATTACCGAATTCAGTCAAACTCCGAATGCCAAATACTTATCCTCGGGAGTCAGACTGCGAGTGCTAAGATCCGTAGTCAAGAGGGAAACAGCCCAGACCATCAGCTAAGGTCCCCAAGTATACGTTAAGTGGAAAAGGATGTGGAGTTGCTTAGACAACCAGGATGTTGGCTTAGAAGCAGCCATCATTGAAAGAGTGCGTAATAGCTCACTGGTCGAGTGACTCTGCGCCGAAAATGTACCGGGGCTAAACGTATCACCGAAGCTATGGATTGTCCTTACGGACAGTGGTAGGGGAGCGTTCCAAGGGCGTTGAAGCTCAACCGAGAGGATGGGTGGAGCGCTTGGAAGTGAGAATGCCGGTATGAGTAGCGAAAAGAGGGGTGAGAATCCCCTCCGTCGAAAGCCTAAGGTTTCCTGAGGAAGGCTCGTCCGCTCAGGGTTAGTCGGGACCTAAGCCGAGGCCGAAAGGCGTAGGCGATGGAAAACAGGTTGAAATTCCTGTACCACCACGTCACCGTTTGAACAACGGGGGGACGCAGGAAGGTAGGGTAAGCACGGCACTGGATGTCCGTGTCCAAGCAGTGAGGCTGGTAAGTAGGCAAATCCGCTTACCGTAAGGCTGAGCTGTGATGGCGAGCGAAATTTTAGTAGCGAAGTTCCTGATCCTACACTGCCTAGAAAAGCCTCTAGTGAGGTGACTGGTGCCCGTACCGCAAACCGACACAGGTAGGCGGGAAGAGAATTCTAAGACGCGCGGGAGAACTCTCGTTAAGGAACTCGGCAAAATGACCCCGTAACTTCGGGAGAAGGGGTGCTCTATTAGGGTGTATGCCCGAGAGAGCCGCAGTGAATAGGCCCAAACGACTGTTTATCAAAAACACAGGTCTCTGCCAAGCCGCAAGGCGACGTATAGGGGCTGACACCTGCCCGGTGCTGGAAGGTTAAGAGGAGGGGTTATCCCTTACGGGAGAAGCTCTGAATTGAAGCCCCAGTAAACGGCGGCCGTAACTATAACGGTCCTAAGGTAGCGAAATTCCTTGTCGGGTAAGTTCCGACCCGCACGAAAGGTGCAACGATTTGGGCACTGTCTCAACGAGAGACCCGGTGAAATTATATTACCTGTGAAGATGCAGGTTACCCGCGACAGGACGGAAAGACCCCATGGAGCTTTACTGTAGCTTGATATTGGATTTTGGTACAGCTTGTACAGGATAGGTAGGAGCCTTGGAAACCGGAGCGCCAGCTTCGGTGGAGGCATCGGTGGGATACTACCCTGGCTGTACTGGAATTCTAACCTCGAACCGTGATCCGGTTCAGGGACAGTGTCAGGTGGGCAGTTTGACTGGGGCGGTCGCCTCCTAAAGAGTAACGGAGGCGCCCAAAGGTTCCCTCAGAATGGTTGGAAATCATTCGCAGAGTGCAAAGGCATAAGGGAGCTTGACTGCGAGACATACAGGTCGAGCAGGGACGAAAGTCGGGCTTAGTGATCCGGCGGCACCGTATGGAAGGGCCGTCGCTCAACGGATAAAAGCTACCCTGGGGATAACAGGCTAATCTCCCCCAAGAGTCCACATCGACGGGGAGGTTTGGCACCTCGATGTCGGCTCATCGCATCCTGGGGCTGAAGTAGGTCCCAAGGGTTGGGCTGTTCGCCCATTAAAGCGGTACGCGAGCTGGGTTCAGAACGTCGTGAGACAGTTCGGTCCCTATCCGTCGCGGGCGTAGGAAATTTGAGAGGAGCTGTCCTTAGTACGAGAGGACCGGGATGGACACACCGCTGGTGTACCAGTTGTTCCGCCAGGAGCATCGCTGGGTAGCTACGTGTGGACGGGATAAGTGCTGAAAGCATCTAAGCATGAAGCCCCCCTCAAGATGAGATTTCCCATCACGTCAAGTGAGTAAGATCCCTCAGAGAAGATGAGGTTGATAGGTCTCATGTGGAAGCATGGCAACATGTGGAGCTGAGAGATACTAATCGATCGAGGGCTTAACCAATGTTTTATCAAACCTTCTAATACCGAAGGTCATCAGTCAAATGTTATCTAGTTTTGAGAGGATAAAGATAAGTTGAATTGCCTTGTATGAGTAGGCAATGAAACAAGAGAACTTCTCAACATTTAAATAGTCCAGTGACGATAGCGGAGAGGTCACACCCGTTCCCATGCCGAACACGGAAGTTAAGCTCTCCAGCGCCGATGGTAGTTGGGGGATCTCCCCCTGTAAGAGTAGGACGCTGCTGGGCTATCAAAGGCACCTTCAAAAGAGGGTGTCTTTTTTCTATGTAATGAAAAAAAGAAAGTGATATCGTAAGGTATCAAACAGGGAAGGTACAGGAGGAACAAGAAGGTCAAGGAAGCGAGAGAGCGAGCCTCGGAATCTACGATGTCCATGAGAAGTGAGCAATGAGAGGAATGAACGCTGGCTAAGAGCACAACGTCCTGTTGTAACGCCAGCACTATTACATCCTGTACGTCGGAGATTCGCCGTTCATCGTGTGCCGAAAAGCGCCGATGGTAGTTGGGGGCTCTCCCCCTGTGAAAGTAGGACGCTGCTGGGCTGTCAAAGGCACCTTCAATAGAAGGTGTCTTTTTTTATGAAAATGAGATGTTATTGAAGTGAAATAGGTTTGAGCATCATTAATTTATAATCATTCTAGTTAGCGGATAAAACGAATTTATTACTGGATAAACCCGGATTTTTGACGGATAAAACGAATTTTTTACCGGATAAAACAAAAAATTCGTGGATAAACCATCTGATAAACCCATAAATTCGCGGATAAACAGCTAGAACAGCATAAAACACTTTGTCGTTTAAGGTTTTATCCTTTATATTAAAAATTTTTCGTAGAAAAGACTATTTTTTTAATAAAACTTGTTACTGAATGTGGCTCTCCTTCTGTGAGAGTTTGGTGTTGTTTCGTTTTTTGATGACATTTGGTCAATTTAAACTTTATTCGATATATCTCTAGACCCAGCTCCCCTGCTTCGGCCAAATATTAGGTTTCACTCATTAAAACAAAATCCTCAAAAAAACTAAAAGCCAACAATTTAACATTTAAACCAAAACCCCCACGGCATTCGAAAGATTGTAGCCAACCATATAATAGACCTACAAACTACACTAAAGTATTACCTCTATAAAGCTTTAAAACCATAACATACTAAACAGATTAAAACATTGGTATGTTAGGATTTTTTCGAGATCACAAAATTGTGTGAGGGATGTCCACCGAACAAACTGACGGGTGACAGCCCCCGCACAATTCTCTCGAACTATTTCACTATCGATTCGACATTGTTTTTCTTATCTGAAATTACTAAGTATGATATTCCATATTTTGTACTATGTAATTCCGTTACGAACGTCTTGCAGTACAATTATTTTTACACTACTTTCTTCATAATATGAGATCAGTGTGAAACGACATAAATTACCATGACGTTACCTGGTAATCTTTGGATTCAACACATTTTAGTGGAAAAATCCTACATTTATATTTGTTTTTTTCATAATTTTTCAAACTTCTTGACTATTATTACAAATTTTCTGAATTCTTTAGTCTTATTTTTACCAAATACTAGTGATTTATTGCAAAATGTTCTATAAAATGCACATTAACAACAAGAAACCTTCATAACGAACAAGAAAGAGGTCATTGAAAGGGGGATCGAGAGAGGAGAAGTTGTCAACTTTTTGTGAAGTTGGAAACAACAGCACGAACTTTATCGGAAGGTCTGTGGGAATTAGTTGTAGGGAAAATTGGGGAACTAGTTTACTAGACTATATTAAAATGTCTGTTCTTCCAGTTTATTTTCTCACTTCTTTTTCGAGGCACTTCCATCAAGCCTTAAAAGAAGAAAGAAAACTATCAACTATATCTTCCGTACACGCCCTGTAAGTCTTCATAGAAGTAAGCCCATTCATCAACTTCATTTTCTTCCACATCAAGATATCTACACTGTATCTATGTTCAACATCTTCAGTCTCAACGATCATTTTCACAAAACGGCGCCCCGTACATACGTAAACATATGCGTGCGGAACTGCCAAAAACAGTTCGGGGGATACCCGAAACAATACAAAAGGAGTGGTTTTTTTGCCTACGAAACGTAGCATGCGCTTAGGGATAATCTGGACGATGATCTTTGCGCTCATGATTCCTTTGTTGCTTCCACAACATGCGGGAGCTCAGGGAAACGATGCGTCAACGTCTTACCTTAATGAAACTGACAAATCAGCTGCAGTTGAGGTAAGTAGTGAGGTCATGAACGAATTTGAAAAAGAAGAGTATGTTTCTTTCTTAGTCAAAATGAAAGACCAAGTAGATACAGAGAAAGTAGCGGCTGACGTTGCGAGCAACAACATCCAGGTGGCTAACACATCTGATGTAACACTTGCGCAACGTACAGCAATCGTTTCAGAACTCCGCTCAACAGCAATGGAATCTCAAGTTGAGCTAAAAGACTTTCTTGCTAAAGAAGAAAAGAACGGCAACGTAAAAAATATCCGTTCTTTCTATATCGTCAATGGGCTTGAAGTAGTCGCAACAAAAGAAGTTCTTGAGTCTTTGAAAGGATTTTCAGAGATTGCAGAGATCACACCTAACGAAGAGGTATTTCTCCTAGAAGCTGGTGGACCTGACCTCCAAGCTGACAATGCTCCAACTGACACACCTAAAACAGCGAATGAAGACATTGAGTGGAATATCGAGCAAATCGGTGCTCCTGATGTTTGGGATATGGGTGTCGATGGACAGGGGATCGTCGTAGGTAATATCGACACTGGTGTACAATGGGATCACCCATCCTTCAAGCACACATACCGTGGATATGATGCGGCAACTGACACAGTTGATCATACGTTCAGCTTCTTTGATGCAACATCAAATGGTAACGAAGAAGCATATGATGACCATGGTCACGGTACCCACGTTAACGGTACTATAGTCGGTGGTGAAGAAGATGGGTCAAACAAAGTTGGTGTAGCTCCTGGTGCCCAGTGGATTGCAGCCAAAGCGCTTTCAGCTAGTGGTGGCGGTACTCAAGGGGACCTTCTTGCTGCTGGTGAGTGGATGCTCGCTCCAACAGATGCAGATGGAAATCCACACCCTGAACATGCACCTGATGTAGTGAATAACTCTTGGGGTGGCTCAGGTGGACTTAACGAATGGTACCGCCCAATGGTTCAAAACTGGCGTGCAGCTGGTATTTTACCTGTCTTTGCATCAGGGAATACAGCTGGTCCAGGAACAGTAGGTGTCCCAGCGAATTACCCTGAATCCTACGCCGTAGGGGCAACTGACTCCAACCAAAACCTAGCTAGTTTTTCTTCACAAGGTCCATCGCCATACGATGAAATGAAACCGGACGTAAGTGCACCTGGTGTAAACGTACGTTCAGCAGTTCCAGGGTCTGGATATGAAGGAGGCTGGAACGGAACTTCGATGGCAGCACCTCACGTAGCTGGACTAGCAGCACTTCTTCTTCAAGTGAATTCGGACCTTTCTCTAGACGATCTTGCAGAAATCATGGAAACAACAGCAACACCACGCACGAATGACCAATATCCGGAAGCTCCAAATAACGGTTTCGGTCATGGTATCATCAACGCCTATGATGCAGTTATGAGCGTTATGGACGGAATCGGTAACATCTCTGGAAACGTACTTCAGGATGGTGAAGATACTGAGCCTCCAACGTACGAACATACAGCTCCGGAAGAAACGTATGAAGGTCTAAACCTTCCACTTGAAATTCACGTTCAAGACAATGTAAGTATTACTGACGTCACTCTTTCTTTTGAAAAAGACGGCGAATGGCACGATCTTGAAGCTAATCGTAGAAGTGGTGACTTCCGAGACGCTATTTATGAAGTCTCCATCCCGGGTAGCGACATTGATGCGCCGGCAGTTGAATACTTCTTTACTATTGACGACTTCGGTGGAAATACAGTTGAAACCGACGTTTACGAAGTGGCTGTTAATGAAGCCATCTCTACAGGTTATTATCAAGACTTCGAGAGCACACCAATCGGCTGGATGAGCTTCGGAGACAACGATAGTTGGGAATGGGGTGAGCCGACATCAGGTCCGAATGACGCCTATACTGGAGACAATGTATACGCTACGAACCTAGATGGCGACTACGGTAACGACATGAATGCGACACTCATCATGCCACCTGTACAAGTTCCTGACGAAGGTGACTTCTACCTTGAGTACAAAGAATGGTTCAATTTTGAAACGAACTACGACTATGGTTACCTTGTCGTTTCAACAGACGGCATGGATACATGGGAAACGCTCCACACTGTTAACGGTGAATCAGGCGACTGGGTTGATGCATCTATCGACCTGAGCGAATACGCTGGTGAGCGCATTGTTGTCGGTTTTAATGCCTACTCTGATTTTATCATTGTCCGTCCAGGCTGGTACATTGACCATGTCTCTTTAACTGACGAAGCAACTGGTACTGATGATATCGGTGGATCGATTGGTATTGTTGACAATAACATTGGCTTTAATCAGATGATGGCTCCGATGATGAATGTAGGTACAATTAATGCGCCAGGATTGTTGAAAAAGAAAACAGATCCGTCTCAACACGTAACGCCTCCAGGAAAAGATGCTGACTTTACGCCACCAGGACATAAAGACGGTCATCCTGGAAAAGGAAAAGATGACGACGGTAAATCTGAAGATGATCCTGAAGTATCAAGTGGTCTTCCACTATCTGCAACTGTATCGGTTCTTGAATCAGGACGTTCCGTCCAAACGAACCCATCTGACGGAAGCTTCAACATGATGCATCCAGCAGGAGACTTCACTGTACGCGCTGAAGCATACGGTTTCCATGCTGCTGAGGAAGCTGTATCATTAGAAGCTGACGAAAATGCAGAAGTAAGCTTTGTACTTGACGAATTAGATCAAGGTACAGTAACAGGTACTGTTTCGAACGAAGCAACAGACGAACCTATTGAGGGAGCAACAGTATTGTTAAAAGAAGATCCGCGTGTCGCTCCAGCTACTACTGATGCAGATGGTTCGTTCTCTATTGATGCATACGAAGGAACGTACACGTTACAAGTTTTCGCACCTAGCTTCTACAGCTCTGAAGCTGAAGTAACGATCGTTGGCGATGAGGTTTATACTGAAGACATTAGTCTTACACCTTTCATCGGATTCCCTGGTGAAATTGGTTATGACGATGGAACAGCTGAAAACGCTCGTGCATTTTTCGATGCTGGTAACGGCTGGGCTGTAAGAATGTCTCTTGAAGACGGCCAAGATAGTGCGATGATAACAGGTGGTTTATTCCGATTCTGGGATACTGAATGGCCAGTACCAGGCGGAACTGATTTCCAAGTAGCGATCTATGATGCAACTGGAACTGATGGAGCTCCAGGAGAACGTATTGCAGGTCCATTTGATGCTGAAGCAATGCGTGATGGAACTTGGACACACGTTGATTTGGAATCAGAAGGGATTATTGTAGATGGCGACTTCTACTTGATGTACATTCAAACTGATCCAAACCCTTATTCACCTGGACTTGCTACAGATGAAGACGGTCCTTATTCCGACCGTAACTGGCAATATGTTGGTGGATCGTTTACAAAATCGCCTGAATCAGAAGGGAATTATATGATTCGTGCGCTAGTAAACTATGAAGTTTCCGTACCAACAATAGAATCTCCAGAAGATGGTACGTTTACGAACGAAGACACAGTTACTGTTGAAGGACAAGCGTCTCCAAGCGTAAATGTTCATCTCTCAAACAACGGAGAAGAAGTTGCTGAAACAACAGCTGATGACTCTGGTAACTTCTCTGTTGATGTATCGCTAGAAGATGGTGAAAACGTCCTCACTGCTGCAGCTAGTACTGATACAGGACGTACAGGCGAATCAGAATCGGTTACAGTCATTCTTGACCAGGAAGCACCCGAGTTAGTAATTGAAAGTCCTGCTGACGGTGACCTCATTAACCGTGAAGCGATTACGGTTACAGGTACTGCATCAGACGATAACTTAGACAGCGTACAAGTTAATGGTCAAGATGCTAATGTCGATGAAGATGGAAACTTCTCACACCGAATGCTAGTCGATGAAGGAGCTAACGAAATTAATGTCGTTGCCCTTGACCTGGCAGGAAACACGAGTGAAGAAACGATTACGGTTCACGCAAACTTTGGTGATTATGAGCTTACAAATATAACACCAGAAGAGGATACAGATCTCAATGCTGGGGAAACTGTCCTTATTAGCTTCGAAGCTGAAGAAGGATTAGATGCAACCTTTGTGATCCGTATGCCGCTTACAAACCTTCCATCGGCACAATCGTCAAACGCGACCGAGCTGCCGATGCAAGAAACGTCACCAGGTTACTATGTAGGTTACTACACAGCAACCTCTAACGTTGAAGCGGACGGTGCAGAAGTTGAAGTCATCGCTCGCGACGACTATGGTAACGAAGTTCGTGCTCTAGCCGACGGTAAACTGTTCATTAACGTCGAATAAGCTAAGTAGTAGAAACATATTTATATAGATTCGACAAGTGCCAGGCACTTGTCGAATTTTTTGCGTGCCATTAATACTTTGTACTACAATTTTTTTTATATAAAAGGACTATTTTTTCAGAAAACAACTTGTATTGTGAATATTAATAATTCATAATTAGGAAATAGTTATAAAGTCGAGGTATAAAATGCTTATTGAAGGGGTGTTGATATGACAAAATCAGTTAAAGGAAAGCTCGTAACATTTACTAGCGGGTTAATTATCTTTATGATGCTCCTTACCTCCGCTGTTATTTATTTTCAGCTAAGTGATGGAATTGAGGAGTCTGTAACGGAGAATGCGACATCAACTGTTAAAGATGTTGACAGGTTTATTCAGTCTTATTTGCAAAAATATCATATTACGGTTGCAATGCTAGCTGATGATCAACGATCAATTGACTATCTTCAAGGCGATCAAGATGAAAGTTTATGGCGGAGTTTATCACAAAGTCATCAGTCTTTTATGGAAATGGAGAATGGTGTTCAATTAATGTACATAGGAACAGAGGAAGGGGACCTAATTTCAACACCTGAAATTAGTTTGCCAGATGACTTTGATCCAAGAGACCGACCATGGTATGAAGATGCAAGTGAAGGTGAGGGAGAGGTAATCTGGACAGCACCTTACATAGATGTTGATACAAATGACCTAGTTATCACAGTCGGGAAGTCGATAACGTCAGATAATGGTCAAATGCTAGGAGTTAAGGCTATTGATGTAGCATTAAATGACATGGTCTCCTTATTAGAGCAAACAGAAATAGGCTACAATGGAGAATTAGCACTTATAGATACAAATGGAATTGTGATCGCACATACCGATACCTCACAAGTTGGTATTGATGTGAATGAAGATTCTTTATTAGCACAAGCTTATCAATCTGAGCAAGATCATAACTCTT
Organism: Evansella halocellulosilytica; assembly: GCF_002335745.1. Classification (GTDB taxonomy): domain Bacteria; phylum Bacillota; class Bacilli; order Bacillales; family Salisediminibacteriaceae; genus Bacillus_CA; species Bacillus_CA halocellulosilytica. Next base: position 1,444,833 of record NZ_NIST01000001.1, read on the forward strand.
TTAATGACGGGAACCAAACGATTTTTTTCGGAGAGGTTGATGAATACGGATGGAAGGTCGCATCCATCTATGATAATAATGAGCTTTATGCAGAATTAGTTACGACGAGAAATACGTTTATTATCGTTTCAGTGATTACAATTGTATTAGCCATTGCAGCTTCTTATTTCGTTGCTAGCAGAATGACCAAGCCAATTCGTCTATTAAATGATAAAGTGAAACAAATGTCAGAAGGTGACTTTTCAACTGAAGTGACTGTGAAAGGGAAGGACGAGATTAGTCAATTGGCTTCATCAGTCAATCATATGAGTACAGAACTTAGACAGCTTATAGGGTCGATTCAAAACTCTGCAAATGATTGTAAGGGGATGGCAGAAGAGCTGAGTGCCGTATCGGAAGAGACAATGGCGACGAGCGATGATATGTCGCTTGCAGTAAGCGAAGTAGCTGTTGGAGCTTCAAAACAAGCTGAAGACATAGAAGAAGCGAATCAACAAGTTCATCGGTTATCTGAACAAGTTGAAACCGCTGCGAGTCAAACGAACGATATGAATACATTGTCTTCTGAAATGAGAGCAGCTAATGAGCAAGGCATTAAACAAATGGAAGTACTTGACGAACGAACGAAAGAGTCGCGAGAAGTATCATCAAAGGTCGACAATGCCATTCAGAAACTTACGAGAAAAGTAAGTGACATCGGGACAATTGTAAACACGATCTCTGAATTCGCTGACCAAACGAATTTATTAGCTCTAAATGCAAGTATTGAAGCAGCTCGAGCAGGTGAGCATGGTAAAGGATTTGCTGTCGTTGCAGATGAAGTAAGAAAACTAGCAGAGCAATCTATGAATGCAACCGAACAAATTCGAGGTACACTTTCAGAAGTTGAAAAGGAATCTGAACATGTCGTATCATCGATGGAAAAAGCAAATGAGATGAGTGAGGATCAGCAAAAGGCTGTTCACGATACTCATCAATCGTTCACTTCCATCGTTAGCTATATTGAGAATTTAACAGACTCGCTTGAAAAGCTGTCGGTTGATTTAAATGGAATTAACGAACAGAAAGCACATATTGTTCAGTCTATTTCAAGTATAGCTGAGGTGGCTGAAGGGGCTGCAGCGACATCAGAAGAAGTTTCTGCTTCTGCAGCAGAACAAACAAAAGCGATTGAAACAGTTGGTAAAACGGCTGAACAACTTAATGACTTAAGTACTGGATTACAAGAGAAAACGAATCGATTTCAAGTGTAAAATTAGTTGAGGTAAGTTGAAAAAACCTAGGATCCCAAAACGGAACCTAGGTTTTTTCTATGAAATGAAAGGGGGAAAATCATTTCATAAAAAAGCTGCTGTTTAGAGTGAGAACGGAGAAGGGAGTGACTGGCTCTCTTCTTCATCACCTATTATACGAATGAATTGTTAATTTTTAATAAATAGAATATAAAACTCTTGTAAATATTGTCGAATGGCAGTTTTTAAGAATATTGTTGTTTCGTCGCATGAAACGTGTGCATAAGTGAAAACTGGAAACCAGTTGCTAAGTAACCGTATAAGACGATAAACATCAGAAAGAAAATAGGGTGAGGAATGAGATTTACTATAAAACCAAATGCTAGGTTAAAACAGATGATTGCAACAATAACAAAGGACGTGTCTGGCACTCTATGTTTAAAGTATTCTCTGCTTTTTGATAGTGCCTCAGTTGGCCGGATATTTTCCGACACAATCGTATATTCCCAAAAAATAAACAGTATTCGAAGGACAATGGCGAGTATGATGCTAATAAAGAATCCTATAAAATTAAAGATTATCGTAATAAAAAACATGCATAAAACAAGGATGATTTGTATAAACAGAACGATTATAAAATCTTTCCAATGTTTTTTACCATATGTAATAAACGTGTGGAATTCTACCTCTGTATCATCTAAAATCGTCTGATTAAGTAGTGCAATAAATCCACCTTCAACAAAAGCTAATAGTAGAATAGAAGCTATAAAAGCGATGATTATTATTCCAGCCATTCCTTCTTCACCTATATCAAAACGTAAGGGATGGATGATCGTTCGATCTTCTAAAATATTGGAGATAGACGGGAGGCCAGGATGAATTGAAAACTGGAATGATGCGGTAGAAATGTGACGATAGCCAGCCACAATTAAAGTGAAAATAAAAAAACTAATATCAAGAATGATCGGATACATTGCTACACTCGTGTATGTTTGCAATGTTTTGAATCCTTTAGAAATCATAGAATACTCCTTTACATATTTTGGTTCTATACTTATTTTAACAGTCGTTTTGAAAAAAGAACATAACTCAAAGGTAGATTTGTTGTGACAAAGAGTCGAGTTCATGTATGATAGAGTGATAAATAAGGGAGGGGGGTTACATATGAAATTCCAAACAAAAAATGTTCATTTTCAGGAAAAAATAACGGCAAATGAAATAAGTAAGACGAAGCCTATTTATCAAACATCTGCTTTTTCATTTCAAGATCTAGAAGATATGGAGGATTTTTTCCAAGGGAATAAAGATTATTTGTATACTAGGTTGGGGAACCCGAACACAGATGATTTAGGTAAAGGAGTGGCGGACTTAGAAGGGGCAAAAATGGGAGTTGCGTCTTCCTCTGGAATTTCAGCCATTCTAGCCGGTGTATTAGCGGTAGCAAAGTCAGGTGATCATATCGTTGCAACAGAAGATTTGTATGGCGGAACTTATCAGTTGTTTGCCCACGAACTAGCGGATTTTAATATTGATGTCAGTTTTGTTGATTTTCAAAACGAAAAGGAAGTAGAACGAGCAATAAAAGAGAACACGGTTTTACTATATACGGAGTCGATTACGAATCCATTATTGCGGGTAGAGAATTTAGAGAGTCTCGTTGCGCTTGCAAAAAGGCATCAGCTGAAAACGATGGTTGATAACACCTTCGCAACACCGTATTTGATCCGCCCACATGAATCGGGAGTTGATCTCGTTGTACATAGCGCGACAAAGTACATTGGCGGACATAGTGACTTGTCAGCAGGAGTATTAACAGGCAGCTTTGAACTTATGGAAAAAGCAAAGGCAAAAGTTGTTCATTTAGGAAGTAATCTTGGTCCTTTTGATGGTTGGCTCGGTACAAGAGGGTTAAAAACATTAAGTTTAAGAATGGAAAGACAGTCTAGGAATGCTGAAGCATTGGCAACTACGTTACAACAAATGCCGCAAGTGAAAAAAGTATTTTATCCGAAAAATGCCTCGGATAAAGGAAATGGTGCGATTGTAACGATTGATTTAGCCGATCGGGCAGACGTGTATGAATTTTTCCGTCAATTAGACTGGGTTAAAGTTGTCCCAACGCTCGCAGGAGTTGAAACGAGTGTCACCTATCCAGTAGGGACGTCTCACCGGCCGATCCCGGAAGAGACCCGAAAAAGACTAGGGGTGACGCCTGCTATGGTGAGGATTTCAGTCGGAATCGAAGACGAGCAAGATATTATTGACGTATTTGTGAAAGCGTTGAAAAGTTGTGAGGTTCATGAATAAATAAGTAAAGCGGCTTGGATTACGTTCCATGCTGCTTTTTTGTTGTCTTGGAAACTATAGATTTAGATCTTGTTGGATAAGTTCCCGAAATAGTTGTTACGTCTAGCTCACCGAAAAGCGTTTACATCACGAGCTTCCACACGGATGTGGTGACTTCGGTGTTCCCGCAGGAAGCGGGGGTTTTAGTCGAAGATCTGATCTAGCGAGTTGTCTCGAGGATCTCTTTTAGCGATAGCGATGTTTTGTTTATGCGCAAAGAAGTGAGTGAAATCTGTTGTATCAATCTTTTATTTGATATAATGAAGAACGGAAAAACGACAGATAAAGTTAAATATCTCGTTTATTTGGAGAAGATGCAACTATATGGAAGTCAGAAAGCGGGTGACCTTATGAACAATGAATTGAATTGGATTCAATCAATTAAACCGTCTTCTTTTTATCAAGGGACGGTTATGACTGGAATTGGAGACGATGCAGCAGTCGTTGCATCCAATGATCAATATGATTCAGTAGTAGCTGTCGATACGATGGTCGAAGGTGTCCATTTTAAAAGGACAACGATGCCGATCCAATCCATTGGTTATAAGGCGTTAGCAGTAAATATTAGTGACCTCGCTGCGATGGGATCGATTCCGTTGTATTACCTCGTCTCGATTGCGATTCCTAAAGACGGCTGGCAGAGAAGTGAGCTTCATGCTATTTACGAAGGAATGAAGGAAATAGCTGATTTGTATCAGATGGATTTAATCGGAGGAGATACGGTATCAACAACTAAACACCTTGTCATAACCGTAACTGTGATCGGAAAGGTTGAGAAGCAAGCCGCCTTACTTCGTTCCAATGCTAAGCCGGGCGATATTTTATTTACGACTGGAAAACTCGGTTTATCTTCTGTTGGATTAGAACTGCTATTAGAGCATGGGACCGCTGTGGAGGACAACAGTGAATGGAAGCCATACATACGTGCCCACCAAAAACCTGAACCGCAAGTAAAAGCAGGGCGGTTATTTGTTGAAAACGATATCCGTGTTTCACTCAATGATGTAAGTGACGGCCTTGCTAGTGAAGCAAAGGAAATTGCTGATGCAAGCGGAGTGAACATTTGCATCAAATGGGAAGCTCTAGAGAAAGCACTACTTATTGCAGAAGCTGAACAGGAAAAACAGGAGTCATGGCTGTTATATGGCGGTGAGGATTTCCAACTAGTTGGATCGATGAGTGAAAAAGATTGGCAAAAGTGTGTAGAACTATTTGAGCGGGAACAGCTGCAAATAAAAAAGATCGGCTATGTCGAAGAAGGAGACAGCCGAGTATTTCTCTTGAAAAGTAATGAAAAAGTTGAGTTGAACAAAACTGGTTACGATCATTTGTAGTTTGGAGGATACGAGGAATGAATCATTGGACATTTTTATCTCACTCTGAGCAAGAAACGTGGGACCTTGCTAAAAAAATTGCCTTTCATTTGCAGCCTGGAGATGTCGTTACGCTGGAAGGTGATTTAGGTGCAGGTAAGACAAGCTTTACAAAAGGACTCGCAAAAGGTCTTGGAGTGGAAAGAAATGTGAACAGCCCTACGTTTACGATTATGAAAGAATATGAAGGACGTCTTCCACTCTATCATATGGATGCATACAGATTAGAGGATGAGATGGAGGATCTTGGTCTGGGTGATTACTTTGAAGGACAGGGGATAACCGTTGTCGAGTGGCCGAGTATGATTGAGGAACAGTTACCTGATGAACGGCTCGAAATCATCATGAAGCATCAAGGTGAAACAGAGAGACAGCTTACATTTTTTACACACGGAGAGCGTTTTGAAAACTTAGGCAAGGAGATATTTAAATCATGAATGTATTAGCTATTGATACTTCAACATACGTAATGGGGGTAGCCCTGTTAACGGATAATCGTGTCGCAGGAGAATTTGTCACACATATTAACAAGAATCACTCGCTTCGTCTCATGCCAGCGATTCGCTCTCTAATGGATGAGGTGGAAATGAAGCCTGCAAAACTCGATAAAATCGTTGTTAATGAAGGACCTGGGTCATACACAGGTGTCAGAATTGGTGTCACAACAGCAAAGACGATGGCTTGGTCATTAAATATTCCTATAGTAGGTGTATCAAGTATTGAGCTAATGGCACAAAACGGACGCCATTTTCAAGGTTATATTTCACCGTTTATTGATGCGAGGCGCGGCCAAGTTTTTACAGGTCTTTATAAATCCGAAGGTCATTCAATCATACAGGTGAAGGAAAATCAAATCGTTCAACATAAAGAATGGCTAGAATATCTTCAATCATTAGACGAACAGGTGTTGTTTGTTAGTCCCGAAATGGACAAGCAAAAAGAAGTCATTGACAGCATAATGGCCAGTGAAGCTCAATTTGCAGAGCCGGCTGTCACTTATCCGCGGCCAGGGGAATTAGCTTTGATCGGTTCAAAAAAAGAAGCTGAAAAAGAGATTCATCTGTTTGCTCCAAATTATTTACGGTTAGCAGAAGCCGAGTCAAAGTGGCTTGCCGAAAATAAAGGAAAATAATTATATTAGTAAGGCGGCTAAATTATGGGGGAAGAAATTGTCATCCGATTTATGAAAGAAGAAGATCTAGACGACGTTTTAAAGGTGGAACATGACTGTTTCCCATCTCCGTGGAGTAAAAGCGCATTTATGAATGAGTTAACGACGAACCAGTTTGCCTATTATTTAGTTGCAGCCACGAAGGAACGTGTCATCGGATATTGCGGAGTTTGGGTCATTGTTGATGAAGCACACATTACGAATGTGGCTGTGCATACTTCCTGGAGAAGAAAAGGGATAGGAAAACAATTGCTGTTAGGTTCTATGCATATGGCAAAAACGTTAGGGGCTGCGAAATTAACATTGGAAGTACGTGTTTCCAACGATACTGCTCAAAGATTATATAAAAAGCTCGGCTTTGTCGAAGGCGGGATTCGAAAAAACTATTACACAGATAATCAAGAAGATGCACAAATAATGTGGGTGAATTTATCATGACAAAAAAGAACGAGACAATCATATTAGGTATTGAAACGAGCTGTGATGAAACGTCAGCTGCTATTGTGAAAAATGGCAGAGATATTTTAAGCAACGTCGTTTCTTCACAAATTGAAAGTCATAAGCGTTTTGGTGGTGTCGTTCCCGAAATTGCTTCACGGCATCATGTAGAGCAAATCACATATATCATTGAAGAAGCAATGAAAGAAGCGGATGTCACATTTGATGATGTTGATGGGATCGCTGTTACAGAAGGACCTGGATTAGTCGGGGCACTTCTTGTCGGTGTGAATGCCGCAAAAGCTCTTGCTTTTGCCCAAGAGAAACCTCTTATCGGTGTCCATCATATTGCGGGGCACATTTATGCGAATCATATTGTACAGGAGCTAAGCTTCCCACTGCTCACGTTAGTTGTATCTGGCGGACATACTGAGCTTATTTATATGGATGAGCACGCATCATTTCATGTGATCGGAGAAACGAGAGATGATGCTGTCGGAGAAGCGTACGATAAAGTTGCGAGAACATTAGGTTTGCCATATCCAGGAGGACCCCATATTGACAAGCTTGCCCACGAAGGAGAAGTGACGATTGATTTTCCACGTGCATGGCTAGAAGATGACTCGTATGATTTTAGTTTTAGCGGCTTAAAATCTGCAGTTATTAACAAGCTCCATAATGCAAAGCAAAAAAACGAAGAGTTACTTGTGGAAAACGTCGCAGCGAGTTTCCAAGAAAGCGTCATTGATGTGTTAGTAACGAAAACGATGAAGGCAGCGGAGGAAAAACAGGTCAATCAACTTTTACTAGCTGGCGGTGTTGCAGCTAATAAAGGGTTGCGTCAAAAGCTGACAGAAGCATGTGAACAACACGGTATCCATTTAACGATTCCTCCTTTATCGTTGTGTACAGACAATGCAGCAATGATCGCATCCGCAGGAACGATTTTGTATGAACAAGGAGTCAGGTCTGATGACAGGTTAAACGGCCAGCCCGGTAAACAATTATAAACAATTTATACACATGATTTAGCTACAATGAAGATGAAACTCAAATGAAACGATCCACAAAAATTCATACTCAGATTTTAATTAAAAGCCTTCTTGTCCACAATAGGATAAGAGGGCTTAAAATATCCATCCCCCACCCCAAATTGTCAATAATTTTCAAGTAATTTTCAGGTACCGGGTCTGTTACAATTTTGTGAACTTGATTCGTGCACAGGTCGATGATTTGGGTGTGAATAAATGCGAATATATGATCGTGTTAATAACATGTTATTCACAAACTGTGGATAATGGGGAAAACTATATCAAACATTGAAAAATAAAGTCCCCGACTTGTTAACAACCATATTGTGGATAAATAGCCATTTATGTGTATAAGTTTGGATTCCCCATATATAATCGGGTAAATCATGTGGATAGGACTGTGGATCATGTGGATATGTCAGAAAATAAGCAAGTTTTTTTCTTTTTTGAAGTTACAGTTTATCGTAATAAGCTTTCTTGTATTCATTAGTGCGATCGGATTGCACATCGTTGTCCCCAGTGTGAGTGCGGAGACTATGCCGGATCATAGGCACCTGACTATTGTCGTTGTTCCTGGCTTATCTTTTCAAGAGATCGATTGGTTTATTCGCCACGGTGAAAGAGATTGGTTATGGGGGAAAGGCGGATTTGCTGCAATGAATGTAAAGCCGGACGGACAATACTCCTATTTAAATAATATGGTTTCGATTAGTACTGGAAAACGAGCTCAAGGAGTCCAAGGCTGGAATGCATACGAGCATCATGAAGAAATTGAAGGGGGACGAGCGGGAGACATAGTGACACAATGGTATGGAGAAGTTCCAAACAGTGATCTCGTGCACCCACACTTTCACTTGCTTGTGGATAAAGACAGTGAGAGCAACTATTCGCCACATTCAGGACATTTTGGAGAGATATTAAAAAATAACGATGTATATCGATACACAATCGGCCATGCAGATACTCGTCATGAGCAAGCACGATACGCGTCGTTATTGACGATCGATAAAAGTGGAGAAGCAAACGGAATGACGTTCGGATTTATGAAAAATGATCGTCACTTTCCTACCGGAGAAAGAATCGATACAAAACGACTTGTAGATAAAATTGTTAATATTCAAAAAAGTTATCCACAAACGTTTATTGTCATAGAGTGGGGAGATTTATTCCGATTAACAGAAGAACAGTCTTATATGACGAACGAAGCGTTTAATAACCAATATAAAAAGACATTATTAAGTCTTGAACGAACGTTACGAGAAGCGTATGAACAAACACTAGGCGAAGTTTGGCTCGTTTCACCATTTGTCCACAATGAGGCATATCAACATAAAAACCAACTCTCTCCATTGTGGATATGGGGGGAAGAGGAAAATCAATATGATTCGATTTACTCAAATACGACACGACGAAGCGGACTCATTAGTCACACCGATTTAACGGTAACGTGGGCTGAATATTTTGATGTGGATAAATCTGAGATCGACACAGCCGGATCACCATTGAAGTTATTCACACATTCAGAAAGTCGACCAAACTACACTAGTTTTAAAGAACGTTTAGAAGAAATAAACCATGTTTTTACCGGGCGTGCAAAGGTTCTGTCAAGTTATGTCTCTGGATTAGTCATCATGCTTATTGCAGCATCACTGATGATTTGGCTCATGGAAAAAAACGTAAGTTGGAGGGAACGGACAGAAATCCTTCTATTAAGCGGAGTTTTGTCTCCACTTTGGTTTTTAGTCACTTCTTTCATTGGTGTTCAACTCTCAGCAATGGGATATGTTCTATTCATTACATTAGGAAGTGTGGTGTCTGCACTCCTGTTAAAAAAATTTGTGCCAATGCCATTCAGCGCAGCGTGTTTCCTCTTTTTCTTAGCATTGTCAATCGATTTGTTAACAGGCTACCATATGATACAACGGTCGTTTTTAGGCTATGATCCAGTCATTGGAGCAAGGTATTATGGGATTGGCAATGAGTTTGCCGGCATTTATATAGCAAGCGGATTATTCATGGTTTATCCGCTGCTGGACCATTTCAGAAAAACACAACATGAACAATCTTATCAACGTAATAGTTTGATCCTCTTTATGACGGTCATATTCACAATGATTATTTTCCTAGCACATGGTTCACTGGGTGCAAATGCTGGAGCAAGTCTCTCTGTCGGTATTGTCCTCCTCTTCTTTATGTATCATAGATACTTTAAAAAAAGAAGTTTGTGGATTATTGCTGGAGTAGCTTTTGTCGGTGGAATATTACTCCTTCTTTTATTATTTTTACTGCAGTTTGGACAATCAGATACACATATTTCACGTGCCTTCAGCCAACTTTTTTCAGGGGACATTACTGAAATTTTAAACATCATTGAACGAAAAATAGAGATGAATTGGAAAATATTCCGTGTATCCTACTGGTCTCAGCTTTTTATCACAAGCTATTTTTTAATTGGTGTCATGCTCTGGAAAACACGGCAAGTAGCACTTTGTAAAGATCAAGCACTGCTTGGCCATCTAGGCATTGTCGCTTCAATCGCACTGCTCCTTTTAAATGACTCAGGTATCATTGCCGCAGCAACATCAATGTTTATTACTTTGTGTATTAGCTACGGGTGGTCGATTCAATCCAAAAAATTCGTGCGCACAGATCAAGTGATAAGTGACAAGTAGAAATAGAGTTGTGCTGAGAGTCGAGAAGTTGCGTCTAAACGAAGGGAAGTTGCGTCGAAACGAAGAGTTGTTGCGCCAAAACAAAGAGAAGTTGCGCCCAAACAAAGAGTTGTTGCGCCAAAACGAAGAGAAGTTGCATCGAAACAAAGAGAAGTTGCGCCCAAACAAGGAGAAGTTGCGTCCAAACAGATAGAACTGAACAATCCACGACATGCAAAACAGAGCTGAATCATATGATTCGCTCTGTTTGTCTCTTATTTGTTGTTATCTCCGTAACGATTCAATAACTGAAAGGGCTGAACATGATAAATATTAAGTGGAACTGTCTGAGTTTTCATAGCATCAAGTACACGGACTTTAAATTGCTCACGCGTAATAAAAGAACTGAGGTTATCTTCTGTCAATCGTGCAAATAGAACTTCTGATGTTTCCCCTTCCTCAGGCTGCAGCGTACCTGATTTGTAAGTACCTCTAAAAACAATACATGTAATATCTCGTGAGTGATTTTGATAAATGCCGGAAACGTTTGTTAACGTTACATGGACACCCGTTTCTTCAAAAATTTCACGATGAATCGCATCATCGAGACGCTCCCCTTCTTCAACTTGACCTCCGGGCATTTCCATCGTATCAGAGCGGTGGAGATTCCGAACGAGTAGAACTTCTCCTTTTTCATTCGTAATGTAGCCGCTAACAGTGACGATATGTTTCGGAGGGAAATACGTTCCTTTTTCTGATGTTGATGAAAGGAACTCCTCATGGCATTCAAGAAATAAATGACCATTCTCCTTTCGTTTTTCCTGGGCGGCTCTGTGAAGTTCACTTTGCTGAATATCTTTTTCAATCGAGTGGTAATGTTCAACACTCTCATATTCCCACATGGCAGTGATTTCTGTTTGTGATTCATTTACCCAGCGGCCGATCAACTTTGCTCCATGTTTCAGTTGATTAGGGTATAAATAAGTGTGGAAAAAATGATTAAATGTCTCTAACATATCGGGTGTGATCTTATACGTTTTTTTCCGAACGATCATTAGATGAACCCCCTTTTTCAATAATTATCTCTGTACCTAATGTTTCGATTTCCTGGAGGTGATCGTTATCCACACCATCATCAGTGATAATAAGGTTTAACTCATTTAATGAAGACATTGATGAAAACATATCAACACCGAATTTCGTATGTTCGATTAAAGCAATAACCTGTCTTGAACGATCAAACACGTTTTTATGGAAGATCGCGACCTCAGGAGTGGCTGTACTTAACCCTTTTGCAGAAATACCACCGGCAGTAGCAAAACATAAGTCGAAATGAAAATGCTGCAAAAATTCATTAGCTAGCATGTCTGTCATATTGCCGGATGATTTTACGCTGCCTCCGATTAAGAATGTTTGAATATGATCACGATGCCTTAACTCGTATGCGAGTTCAACGGAATTTGTCACGACTGTAAAATTGATTTTTTCAGGCAAGTAATTGAGCATCACGTAATGAATCGCAGCTCCGCCAATAAAAAGCGTTTGATCCTTTTGAATGTACGAAGCAGCCTTTTTCGCGATTGCATGCTGAAAGGGATTACCTTCACTATAACGAAGGTGAGGAGGGTGAGGCTTTGTGCGTGCATCCGGGTAAGGAATAGCGCCTCCGTGAGTACGCTTTACTAAACGTTCTTTTTCCAACAATGATAAATCACGTCGAATGGAATCAATTGACACGTTGAACTGATCTGCAAGATCTTTCGCTAAAACACGTCCTTCCTTTTGAACCATCTCAAAAATGTTTTTTCTGCGTTCTTCGGAAAACATTGTTGTTCCTCCTTTACATTGTATGTTCTAGTTTGTTCATGTTTTAGTTATTGATTATGCGGTTTATCCCTTGTTTTTGTTACTATTATGTCGTGTTTATTCCGTTTTGTAAAGGTTGTTTCCATTTTATTCGCGCTTTAGCTAAAATTCATGAAAAAACCTGATGGAACACGATCCACCAGGTTTAAAAATATTAATTCATAATTTTGCACATATCATTTGTGAACGTAACCGGATCCTCAAGCGGCAGCCCTTCGATAAGGAGAGCCTGATTGTAGAGGAGGTTCGTATACAGTGTTAATTTATCTTGATCATTTTCGTGAGCTTGCTTTAATGATTGGAAAATGTCGTGATTTAAGTTGATTTCCAATACTTTATCAGCTTTTACGTTTTGGTTGTCAGGCATCGCTTGAAGGACTTTTTCCATTTCAATTGTCACTTCTCCTTCTGCTGTTAAGCAGACAGGATGAGACTTCAGTCTTTTAGAGATGCGGACGTCTTTTACTTTGTCACCGAGTATGGATTTCATTTCATTAAAGAGGTCTTTATGTTCCTCAACCTCTTTCTCGTTTTGTTCATCATCATTGTCAAGACCAAGGTCACCGCTAGAAACAGATTTAAACTGCTTGTCTTTGTATTGCATTAACATTTTAATCGCAAACTCATCAACATCTTCAGTGAAATAAAGAATTTCATAGCCTTTATCAGAAACGAGCTCAGTTTGCGGAAGTTTTTCAATGCGATCATATGACTCGCCAGTTGCATAGTAAATGTACGTTTGATCTTCTGGCATTCTAGACACATATTCGTCTAATGTGACAAGTTTCTTCTCTTTTGAAGAATAGAACATAAGCAGATCCTGCAAATCTTCTTTATTGCTGCCAAAGTCACTGTAGACACCATACTTTAACTGACGACCGAATGAATTGTAGAATGTCTCGTATTTTTCACGATCATTTTTTAAGAGTGACTGCAGTTCATTTTTAATTTTGTTTTTAATATTTTTTGCAATTGCCTTCAGTTGACGATCATGCTGCAGGATCTCTCGAGAAATGTTCAATGACAAGTCTTCAGAATCAACCATTCCTTTGACAAAACCGAAATAATCAGGCAGTAAATCCGCGCACTTGTCCATGATGAGGACTCCGCTTGAATAAAGCTCTAGCCCTTTTTCGAATTCCTTTGAGTAATAGTCAAAGGGAATCGTTTCAGGAATAAATAAGATCGAATTGTAGCGAATCGTTCCGTCAACTTTAATGTGAATATGCTTTAACGGCTTATCAAAACCGTAACGTTTTTCTGTGTAGAAGTTTTCGTAATCCTCATCAGACAGTTCACTTTTATTTTTTCGCCAAATCGGTACCATGCTGTTGATTGTCTGTTCTTCAATATGCTCTTCCATTTCTTCTTCATTGTCAGCTTTTGGCTTTTGAACAGACACATCCATTTTAATTGGATAGCGGATGAAATCAGAATATTTTTTAATGATGTTTTTTAAACGGAATTCTTCTAAAAACTCATCATAGTTTTCATCATCTGTATTTTCTTTCAAATGAATCGTAATTGTTGTACCTACTTCAGCTTTTTCAGAAGGCTTGATCGTGTACCCTTCGACTCCGTCAGATTCCCATTCGTACGCTTGATCACTGCCAAATGCTTTTGTCAGAACCGTTACATTTGATGCAACCATGAATGCGGAATAAAAGCCGACACCGAATTGACCGATAATATCGTGGCCATCTTTGATTTCGGTTTCTTTTTTAAACGCTAGTGAACCACTTTCAGCAATCGTCCCTAAATTTCGCTCGAGTTCTTCCTCTGTCATCCCGATTCCGCTATCAGCAATAGTAAGCGTTCGTTTTTCTTTATCAGCTGAAATTTTAATGTGGAAGCTGTCTTGATCAAATTGGATAGAATCATCTGTCAATGCTTTGTAATACATTTTGTCGATGGCATCACTTGCATTTGAGATTAATTCTCTCAAAAAGATTTCCTTTTGCGAATAAATCGAATTAACCATCATTTCTAATAGACGCTTCGATTCAGCTTTAAATTGTTGTTTCGCCATGATCATTACTCCTTTTTATGTAAGATTGCTGGTGACGAAAATAACGTGGTCACCGATTTATTGAGTCGACATTTTAGCACTCGGTTAGATAGAGTGCTAATTCTATTGATATTTTACTGAATTCCTGTTTAATGTCAATATGTTTGCACATTTTTTTACAAAAACAAACCCAGAAATATCCAGGTGCCTGGCACCTGGCAATGGCGTTGCATGAATTTAAATAAATTCCATCTTTTCAAAAATATGTATTTACATTCAATAAAAAAACTCCTATTGTAGATGTGTTGACCTTGTATTGTTCCCTAATACAAACAAGTCATCTACAAAAGGAGCTCCTAATGAATAAGAAAATTATAGGACGTGAAATGCTCATTTGTCAATGCTTATCTCTTCTTCCTTCGGAAGAGTTAGATTGTCCTTTATTAGATTATGGGAACTATAAGCTTTCAACCAAGGCTTTGTTAAAAATTCCGTAATAA
>NZ_NIST01000001.1:1460038-2394381 GCF_002335745.1 Evansella halocellulosilytica
TGGATGATAGAGTTATTTTTCAAGTGGATTAAACAGCACCTAAGATTAACCAAAATTTGGAGTACAAAACCGCAAGGTATTTGGAACCAAATGTTTCTCTCTTTAATTGCATATGGATTATCTTTAATCGTCAAACTTCAAACAAACTCTAATAAGTCTGCTTGGGAATTCTTTAGACTCCTTCAAACTTATCTCTTTAAAACCGTTGGCTCATTTAAAAGAGCTTTAAAACGGAAAAAGAAAAGAACATCTAAGGGGAGACAAAAAGTGCCCATACCAAAGCCAAAAGTGAAGCCAGATTTTGGGGATGTAGCTCTAGATAAAACAGAATTAAAGAAGAAAAAGCACAAGTAACTTAATGATTTAGACAATTGTAAAAAAAAGGGAACAAGGTCGAAACACTACCTCGTTTCCCTTTTTTCTTCATAAGGACAAAAGTTACTTGAAAAAATTTACATATATTGAATTTAAAAACAATTGTGCAACACCATTGGGCACCTGGATATTTCTGGGTTTAGTTTGATGCTTCTTCTAGCTGCAGTTCTTCCCATTGTTCCATATAGGTTTCAATCTTTTGCTTCGCTTCTTCGATGTTTTCATTCAATTTCATTGATTTTTCATGATCTTGGTACACTTCTGGGTCACATAGCTCTTCTTCCCATTCGGCGATGTTCATTTCAGCCTGTTCAATCATTTTTTCAAGTTCGTCAATTTTCCGCTGGCGTTGGCGAGCTTTTTTCTTTAGCTCTTTCTCACGTTCGTAATCTTGTTTCGACTGCTTTTCGTTCGCGTCGAACCCTTCAACCGAAGCATCGACACGCTTTGAGGCTTCAAGCTCCTCCCATTCAGCTTGCTCAAGCTTTTTGGCAATATAGTAATCATAATCACCTAAATAGTTCGTAATCTCTGTTGAGGAGAGCTCGACGACACGGGTTGCCATTCGGTTCACGAAATAGCGGTCATGAGAGACGAAGAGCAACGTACCTGGATAGTCAATTAAAGCATTTTCTAGCACCTCTTTACTATCAAGGTCAAGATGGTTGGTCGGCTCGTCCAAAATGAGCAAGTTTGCATTTTTCATCATCAATTTTGCAAGCGCAAGACGAGATTTTTCGCCTCCGCTTAAGTCTGAGACAATTTTGAGTACATCTTCACCGCTGAACAAAAAATTGCCGAGGACAGTACGAATATCTTTCTCGATGGTTTGAGGATACTCATCCCAAAGCTCTTGGAGTACGGTTTTATTTGACGTAAGCTCTGTCTGTTCCTGATCGAAATAACCGATAGACACGTTGCTTCCGTACTGGATATGACCATCGAGCGGCTTTATTTTTTCAGATATCGCTTTAATGAGCGTTGATTTTCCGATCCCGTTCGGCCCGAGTAACGCAACACTTTCACCACGTGTCAACTTCAAATCGAGGTTTTCGACTAAAGGCTTACTATCATAGCCGATGGCTAAATTTTGGATCGTTAACACGTCATTTCCGCTTTGACGAGTAATATCAAAACGAAATTTTGCCGATTTATCCTCATCTGTCGGCTTGGTCATCAAGTCCATTCGTTCAAGCTGTTTTCGCCGACTTTTTGCTCGATTGCTTGTTGATGCCCGGGCAATATTTCGTTGGACAAAATCTTCGAGATTTTTTACTTCTTCCTGCTGCTTTTCGTACATTTTCATTTCGAGCTCGAGCCGTTTTGCTTTTTCCTCTAAATAAGTGCTGTAATTTCCTGTATATTTCACCGTTTGATTAAAAGAAAGCTCGTACACATAATCGACAATCCGATCGAGGAAATAGCGGTCATGGGATACGACTAAGATCGCACCAGGATATCCAGCTAAATAATTTTCCAACCATGTTAATGTGTCAATATCAAGGTGGTTCGTTGGCTCATCCAAGATGAGAAGGTCAGGCTTTGTTAACAGCAGTTTACCTAATGATAACTGAGTTTTTTGCCCGCCGCTTAAGCTGGAAATCGGTGTATTATAATCAAAATCGGAAAAGTTTAAGCCAGACAAAATACTGCGAATGTCAGCTTCATATTGATAGCCGCCTTGATCTTTAAAATCTTGCTGTAGCTGATCGTACTCACTTAAAATTTTTTCATAGTTAGGTGTGTTTGGATTACTCATCTTTTCTTCTAGCTGGCGCAAGTTTTTCTCCATATGTTTCAAATGAGAAAACACACTCAACATTTCATCCCAAATCGATCTGTCCGAATGAAGACCGCTATGCTGAGCTAAATACCCGATTTCAACATTTTTCGGAATGATTAAATCGCCAGAATCGTGAGAAAGCTCGCCTGCGATAATTTTCAATAGAGTAGATTTACCGGCACCGTTACGGCCGACGAGCGCAATTCGTTCACGGCTTTTCACTTCTAATTTCACATTTGATAATATCGTTTCAGCCCCGAAGGACTTCGTTATTTGCACACATTGTAGTAAAATCATCTTCGTTCATCCTCTTAGAATATTCCGTCATATCAATAATGTAAGTGTACATGACTCCTCGGTAAAGTAGCAACATTCTCACGCTACATACGTGCAAGTTTTTTATACTATAAAAATCTGATGAAAAATCGGATAACGCCAACTAAGGCTTGTACAAGAGGATAGGAGTTTCTAGGGAAGAATCCATTAGCATGCAGAGAAACTCTTTATCGATAAAGCCAAGTTTTTTTACGAAAAGTGTAGGGTTGTGCAGATTTTACAACAATGGTGTACAATAGAAGAAGACAATAAAGGGGGATCAAAATGGGTTCGTTCACACATTTTAATGACCAAGGCAGAGCGAAGATGGTCGACATTTCTGAAAAACAAGAAACGGTCCGAACCGCTATTGCAAAAAGCAGTGTCCAAGTGTCAAAAGAGATTTATGAAGGAATTACGGGCGGAACGATGAAGAAAGGCGATGTTCTATCCGTTGCACAAGTAGCAGGGATTATGGCTGCAAAAAACACATCACAGTTGATTCCGATGTGTCATCCTTTATCACTGTCAGGTGTGAATATTCATTTTGAATGGGAAGTAAGTGATGAGACATATGTTCTTCACATCGAGTCCAGCGTAAAAACGAAGGGTAGCACCGGTGTTGAGATGGAAGCGCTAACATCTGCATCTGCTGCGGCATTGACCGTCTATGATATGTGTAAAGCATTAGATAAAGGAATGGTCATTGGTGAAACCTATCTGCTTGAAAAAACAGGTGGAAAAAACGGTGATTATAAAAGATAAATAAAAAACTGCCAAAGGATGAGGAGGACAAAGAATGGATATCGATCAAGCAAAAATACCTCAAGCAACGGCAAAGAGACTGCCATTATATTATCGATTTTTAGAGAGTTTGCAAGCATCAGGAAAGCATCGCGTTTCTTCAACAGAATTAAGCGAAGCAGTAAAAGTTGATTCAGCGACAATACGTAGAGACTTCTCCTATTTTGGAGCTTTAGGAAAAAAAGGTTACGGATATAATGTCAATTACTTACTAACCTTTTTTAGAAAGACGCTGGATCAAGATGAAGTAACGAAAGTAATTTTAGTTGGAGTTGGGAATCTCGGTACCGCATTATTGAATTATAACTTTACAAAAAGCAATAACATGAGAATTGAAATGGCGTTTGATGTTGAAAAATCAAAGATCGGCCAAAATATTGGAAGCGTTCCCATTTATCACTTGGATGAATGTAAAGAGCGTATTTCCGGTGTAGCGGAAGTAGCGATCTTAACTGTGCCTGCCCCGGCTGCGCAAGGGATTGCCGACGAGTTAGTCAAATCAGGTATCAAGGGGATTTTAAATTTCACACCTGCGAGACTTTCTGTACCAGACAATGTCAGGGTGCATCATATCGATTTATCAGTTGAGCTTCAATCACTCATTTATTTTTTAAAGCACTACCCATTGTAATAACAATAAGCTGTTCCAAAAAGCGCAATATCTCGTGCTGATGGGACGGCTTTTTTATAAGGTAAGAAAGTATATAAAATTTCAATTTCTCGATTATTGTCTAGACTAGCAGGCACGAGCGTTTCCTACACGAGCTTCCACACGGATGTGGTGGCTTCGGCGTTCCCGCAGGACGCGGGGGTTTTAGCCGAAGATCTTATCTTACGAGTTGTCTCGACGGACAGGACGTCCTAATGCCGGGCATGCCACAGGACGTGGCGTATTGCCCGGTTGACGGATATAGCTTCAAAGTGATACTAGAAGTGGAAGAGACAGCGCTTTTCGCCGATAGGCGGGCGCCTTTCGCTTTTCTTGTAAGTTAAAGATTGATAAAACCGATGGGCGAGCGTATTAAAACGACTAAGCTTTGCACGAAAATATAAACGTTTCTAGAAAGTACAATTCGTTTGCCAAGAAACGCTTTAACGACAAGCCTAGTTTTGTTTATGGAAAAAATCGTTCCGAATATCAAAGCGAAATTCTCGTCGCACCGAGCCTGAGAATTTGGTATAGTAGAAGTAGATATTTCGAGTATCGAACTTTAGAGAAATCAGGTGAGAGAATGAGTAAAGTTCCACATAAATGGATCGTATTATTTTCCGTACTATTTGGGACGTTTACGGTCATATTAAATAACAGTATGTTAAACCCAGCAGTTCCGCATATTATGGAAGTTTTTGATGCGGATGCAGTCGCAGCAGGCTGGGTCATCACGATATTTATGGTAACAATGGGTATGACGATGCCATTAACTGGCTTTTTAAGTGATAAATTTGGCAAAAAAGAAGTTTATTTATTCGGTATCGCTCTGTTTATATTAGGGTCAATTCTTGGTTCATTATCTTGGAATCTATCATCTCTTATTTTTTTCCGTGGTCTTCAAGGAATAGGTGGCGGCTTCATTATGCCGCTTTCGATGGTGTTTATTTTTGAAGTATTTCCGAAAAAAGAGCGTGGAATGGCAACAGGAGTATGGGGAATCGCAGCGATGATGGCTCCAACCATTGGACCGACACTAGGTGGGACAATTATTGAGCTCGGTACATGGCAATGGCTGTTCTTATGTAATATACCAACAGGCTTACTCGGATTGACGTTATCAATCATTTATTTAAAACGGACGAAGAAAGCAGAGAACTTAATTTTTGACCGAGGTGGATTTGTGACCGTTACACTCGGTGTTGGTGCGATTTTACTTGGATTGGGCAGAATCAGTGAGCTTGCACATTTATATGACCCTATCAATCTGGCATTGTTAATTGTTGGTGTGGTCGCTCTCTTTGCTTTTGTTAAAATCGAAAACGGGAAACAACAGCCATTACTTGATTTGTCAATCTTTAAAATAAAAGCCTATACTTACAGCGTCTGGGTTGCAATTATTAGTTCGATCAGTTTATTTGGCGGTATTTTCTTAATTCCATTACTTGTTCAAAATGTTTACGGATATGGAGCGATTATGACGGGGCTCGTGTTTTTACCATCAGCTCTCTTATCAGGTATTTTTATGACGATTGGTGGACGAATTTTAGATAAGAAAGGTCCTTCAGTCGTTGTAACACTTGGACTTATTTTTACAACCGTCGGAACTGTATGGTTCGGATTTATTGATATGCAAACTGGACTTTGGATGCTCTTTTTCCTCAATGCTTTACGTGGAATCGGTATGGGCTTTAGTACGATGCCTGCCACGACGACAGGGATGAACTCTATACCTGAAAAATTCATTTCGCGTGGATCAGCGATGAATAATGTGTTAAGGCAAATGAGTTCGGCGCTAGGGATCGTATTTATGTCCGTTTATTTCGAAGTGCGGCGTGCACAAGTCATCGCATCCAACGGAATGACTATGGAGGAAGCGAGTCTTCAAGCAATAACGGAAGGGTTTCTCTTGATTGGGGTATTAACGCTCATATCGATTCCTGCAGGTCTCCTGTTAGGGAAAGAATATAAAAAGCAGCAAGAACAAGAAAAGCAAGAAGAAATGAAAGCTGAAGCTGCAAATGGATAAAACGGCCGCCTTTATTGGGGGCTTTTGAAATAATTTTTTCTGAATTAAGTAGGTTAAAGGATAGATAGATGAACGAATGTGAAGTTCGAAAGTGAAGGAGGGGAAAATATGAGTGACAATGGAAAAACTGATCATTTGCCATATTATGCAGTGATCTTTACATCACAACGTACAGAAGATGTTACAGGGTATGGGGAAATGGCAGATCGAATGGTAGAATTAGCTTCTCAGCAAGAAGGATTTTTAGGAGTAGAAAGCTCCCGAGATAACGAGCTTGGTATAACGGTTTCTTACTGGGAATCGTTAGAAGCTATTAAAAAGTGGAAAGATCATTCAACTCATCAAATTGCCCAAGAAAAAGGTAAAGAGCAATGGTATAAGCACTACAAGGTTCGAGTATGTAAAGTAGAGAGAGAATATTCTTTTACGATGTAAATTCATGTTTTACTTCAAAGAGGAAGTGAGGCTTTTTATGGAAGTAAACATAAATCCTTATTTAGGTCTGAAAAGAAAGAGGTTATATGAATGAATGCATCATTTCTCATCCGATTCAAAGCTTTTATGATCGATTACATTGTTATTCTCGTTTACTTACTCGTTATTGCGAACATCAATATCTTCCTGTTTCCATCGCTTCAACAATTCTTCCAAGGTTCATTAGTAACCGCTCAATTTACAGGTTTTTTAATGGTGACACTTCCTGTCTCCCTCTACTTTATTGTGTGCGATTCAAACATTGTCGGACAGTCTTTCGGAAAAAAGAAAGCAGGTATACGAGTTGTTCGACAAAACGGTGAAGCTATATCAGTGCTGCATAATACATTTCGGACAATCCTTAAGTTTTTACCGTGGGAGCTGTCACATTACTTTGTGTATCGTCTCGTTTATCTAGGTGATGGTGAGATGCCGTTTGCATATTATTTTATCGGTGGACTTATTTATGCACTCATCTTTGCTTATATATTGACTGCGATATTTACGAAAAAGAAACAATCACTCTACGATATCGTTGCGAAAACATCAGTAGTAAAAGTTTCTTCTTAGTAGTTGACGAAAGAAACCTTTACCTGAGTCCCTAAACAGTAGGCGGTTGAGTCAAATGAGGCAGTAGATAATATAGTTTTGAAGCAAAATAAATTCATGATAAAAACCTCTATTTAATTAATGGTTTCCGGAATGAAACGTGGGAAATGAAAAAATGATAGAATTGAATTGAACAAAAGTTAGCGTCGCATTTCCCTTCTAGGTGGAGGGGTTACTAACGATTTACTGAAAGTTGCAGAAAGGAACGTAAGCTGATGACACCTTTTACAGAAAAAGTGATTGATATTATTCGTCATATTCCTGAAGGCAGCGTAATGACATATGGGCAAATTGCCGGACTTGCAGGTAACCGCAGAGCTGCCAGGCAAGTCGTCCGAGTTCTTCATTCGATGAGCAGGAAGCATCGTCTCCCATGGCATCGGGTCATTAATGCGAAAGGACAAATTGCTATTCAACACGATGAAGCTTTTAATGAGCAAATGCTCCGCTTAAAAAACGAAGGTGTTGAAGTAGACGAAAATGGGAAAATTGATTTGACGGTTTATCAATGGCATTCTTAAAGCAGTATTATGCTTGTCGATAGTCATACACTTGATTTCACCGTAGTAACTTTGGGTTTGGTCATAGTAAAAAGTGTTTTAGTCATAGCAACTCCCCCTTTTGGGGCAACATCCCTGCTTTTCTACGCAACTTCTCTACTTTTTGGCGCAACATCCCTGCTTTTCTACGCAACTTCTCTATTTTTTGGCGCAACATCCCTGCCTTTCTACGCAACTTCTCTATTTTTTGGCGCAACATCTCTGCCTTTCTACGCAACTTCTCTATTTTTTGGCGCAACATCTCTGCCTTTTGACGCAAACTTCCCCATGCTTCCGCGCAACTTCTTCTCGTTTAGCCGCAACTTCACCTTTGTTCACCGCAACGACTATTTTGTCGTAAACATAACCTGCAGGTGAGGAGGTGGATCGGGCTCATAATCTGAAATATTGACCTCCATTACTGCTGGACAAGCTTCAATATAAAAATATTCTTCCTCGCATTGTACGACAATCGCTACTAAATACTTCTTTTCTCCATCTATGAAGCCATAACCAGTAACATGCTTGATCAATTTACGAGAAGGGAAATAACTGTTTTCCATTACGCTGATTCCATTATCGAGAGTAACGGAATCTATTTCATAAAAGGTATAGTTTAGAGGCTCTGGTGTTGCTCGATCGTGAAGTAAAAGAATATTATCGCCCATTTTAGTCTCTTTCCACTCTAAATACCAAAAACCTTCTTCTTTTAATGCTTGTGTATTTTCGTCATAAACAGCCCAATGTAAAAATGGCATTGAACAGAGGATTTGCAAAGTTTGTTCACCTTTCAAAATGCTAAATCGTTTACCTACAAGTTCAACTAGCATTTTTCCTTTCAAGCTCATCAGCTTTTCCCATTCTTTTTTCATCTTTATCTCCGCTCCTTTCAGCCACTAGCATTATCTATTCCTACATATCTTCATTAGTTTAATAAAGGGATTGCGTTAATGATCGGTTCCTCATAAGGATGAATCCTCTTAATGATCGTTTTTACTTCTTCTAGATCCTCATATAAACATCTAAATTCCATTTTACATTCAGTGCCATGAGAAACCTCACCGCTAATCCCGTTAAATGGGGAAGAGTTCGACAATGGTCTCCAATATCCTTTCACTCTAGAGTAAGAGATGACATGATCATAGTTTCCTACAGTTAAAAAGCCTGACTCGTTTAACTGATCTCTTAGCCTTACGACATATTCTTCTGGCAAAAGAACTTCTATTTTGACGAACGTAATTTCCATGTTTTCCCCTCCACTTTCTTAGTGTATCATGTTTCCATTAAATGGGTAATGCGTTTAACGTGTTTAGAGGACATGAGATCCGTTATGTAGAGGAAAAAACGTTATACGAAGGTGTTTGAGGACATCAGGTACGCTATTACTTGTAAATCATCAAAAATGAGGAGGAATATGCTAACATAACGGTACTGGTGTCCGCGAACATGCTGAAAGCATCGTTTTTTGATAAAATAACGGAACGAGTGTCCCCGTAGCGCTGCAGATCACAAATAGTCGTATTCATGATGACATAAATCACATACGAAAAAAGCCCCGGACTGTTTAAGGACCGGAGCTGTTGCTAAGTTAAAAAGCATCGTATTTTTCAAAGCGTTTTTCTAAATAGTTTTGTAAGACGGTCATGACTGAGCAGACTGCCCAGTAAATGAGCGCGACTAAAATAAACATCGTCATGTAATCCATTTCGCGGCCAGCAACGATCCGGGACATTTGAAAAATTTCCGGTACCGTAATCATCGCTGCGAGTGAAGAAGCCTTAATGAGATCAAGCATCACATTGGATAGCGGTGGAACAGCAATCCGAAACCCTTGCGGCAATATGACACGTCTCATCGTCATCCAATAAGATAATCCGAGAGAACGAGCAGCCTCCCATTGTCCTTTCGGAACCGCTGCGATCGCAGAACGATTAATTTCGGCCATGTATGCGGCACTGTTTAAACTAAAGCCGATAATGGCGGCGGTTACCGCATTAAATTCAATGCCAATATACGGGAAGCCGAAATAGAGTAAGAATAAGATAATGAGTATTGGGACTCCCCGCATAAAGGAGATGTACGTTCTTGCTGGCCAACGAAGCCACGTCCGAGAAGACGAACGGGCTAACGCTAAGAAAAGACTAATGAAGAGACCAATGGACATACTGACGAGAGAGATGAAGAGTGTATACCAAATGCCTTGCATGACATAGGGTAACGATTCGATCGCGAGCTGAGGATCAAAAATGTATTCCCATTGAATCTCACTCATGTTCATTCTCCTTTACTTTTCATCTGCGAAATCGATGTCAGGCTCCACTGAAACGTCCTGGCCACCGAAAAACTGTTCAGAAAGCTCCTGAATTGTACCATCTTCAAGCATTTCGTTAATAACCCGATTTAAGTTTTCCTGAAGTTCAGTTGAATCTTTTTTCATGATCATCGCCTGATTGTTTGGATGATAAAACAGGTCAGGGTGGATAACAACATCAATTTCAGGTAAAGCTTCGATTGCTAATGATTGTAAGTAATAGTCATTCATTACGACATCAAGACGACCGTTTTCAATATCGCGCAAGTATGTGTCATTTGTGACGTTCTCGTACGTGACTCCTTCAGCGCCATATTCTTCAGCAATTTGCATATAGATCGTCGTTGCAGCGCCACCGTGACGTTTTCCTTCAAGGTCTTCTAACGTTTCAATGCCAGAATGGTCATCAGGGCGAACGATCATCGCACCGTAAGAAAATTTATACGGATCTGAAAATAAGAAGTCTTCTTCACGACGTTCATTAATGTCGATATCATTTACAGCTAAGTCAACTTGACCGCTGTTAATCGACGTAAGCATACCGTCAAAGCCCATCTCTGTAAATTCAACTTCAAGGTCAAGGCGCTCCGCTGCTTCGCGAGCAATTTCAACTTCAAATCCAGTTAATTCATCCGTTTCATCTGAATGATAGGATGTTGGGTAAAGAGTGCCGGAAGTCGCAACTGTTAAAACGCCCTCTTCTTGTATTTCATCCCATTGGGAAGAGCCAGCTTCATCATTGCTGCCTCCGTCACCACATGCAGCTAGTATCATCGATACCGGTAAAATAGCCAATATGGACATTTTACGGATTTTTTCTCGTAACATTTGCATCTTTTTCCTCCTAGTTAAAAGTATCATTAGTGCATTAAAAACATAGCACGTAAAGGCTGACAATGGCAACGGCAATACTCACGAAAAGAATAAGTAAAAATCTTTCGTCAATTTGAGGGTGCTAATCATTTTTCAAGAAAGTATATGTTAATGGTAAGATGAACATAAGTGAATCATGTGCACGTTAGAAAACGAAGCAATATAATAGATTTATTCAATTGGAGATAATTAAGAACCTGGAACGACAGGAAACGATACATGTAAGTAGGTGAGCGAAATGGAAGAAGACGTTCGGATTTTGATCGTAGAAGATGAA
Organism: Evansella halocellulosilytica; assembly: GCF_002335745.1. Taxonomy (GTDB): domain Bacteria; phylum Bacillota; class Bacilli; order Bacillales; family Salisediminibacteriaceae; genus Bacillus_CA; species Bacillus_CA halocellulosilytica. The sequence goes on from NZ_NIST01000001.1 coordinate 1,471,077, forward strand.
GAACAAATTGCCCGTGTGATCAAGCTTGAGCTTGAGTACGAAGGGTATCAAACCGAGATGATTTATGATGGAAGTGAAGCTTGGCATCAAATACAAAGTCATCCTCAAAAGTGGAATTTAGTGTTGCTTGATGTGATGCTTCCGAGCTTGAGCGGGATGGAAATACTGAGAAGAATGAGAAAAGAAGGCATTGGCACACCTGTCATGATGCTGACGGCTCGGGATGCGATTGTCGATAAAGTGACAGGTCTTGATCAAGGAGCAGATGATTATGTCACGAAGCCTTTTGAAATCGAAGAATTATTAGCGAGAATTCGGGTACACCTTCGGAAAAATGGTGCAAGCTCTTCTGGGGATGGGCTCGATATGAATGAGACATTATCATTTGTTGATCTAAAAGTGAATATTTATTCTCGAGAAGTGACACGTGGCGGCACGATCATTGACTTAACTCCTAGAGAGTTTGATTTATTAGTCTATTTAATGAAAAACTTGAATCACGTCCTTTCTAGAGAACAAATTTTGGAACATGTTTGGGGTTTTGATTATTTTGGTGATACGAATGTTGTCGATGTATACATTCGTTATTTACGACAAAAAGTAGATCGTCCTTTTGAAACACCACTGATTCAAACTGTACGTGGGGTTGGCTATGTTATGAAGGAGTCGTCGGGATGAAGATCTCACAAAGAATTACGCTTTTTTCAACGATCATGCTGCTGATTCTATTACTCGTAGTGAATACGAGCATTTATTTTTTGTTTCAGCATTATACGGTCAATGCAGAAATGGACCGTGCTCAAGAGCAGTCAAGAACGATTGTCGAGGCACTTCAACCGACGTCTGCTGACTGGGCACCTGCTGAATATGTAAGAGCCTATGTTTCTGGTGAAGGGATGGTCCGGATCGTGACGGAAAATAATGAAGTCGCGATGTCTGTATCATCGAAAAATCCTCGATTAAATGAATTAGAATGGCAGTTTTCCACGATGGAAATGTCCGATCGAGTAACGTTTAACGGGACGTCATACGTCGTGGCACGAACACCAGTCATTTGGGAAAACGGAGATGTTGCAACACTTGAAGTGTATGAACCGATGACAATGCTAGAAGAGACATCAGCGAGGTTAAGAGTTATTTTATTGCTCGCTTCTCTGCTCATCCTCATTCCTTCCTTTTTTGCAGGCAGGTCATTAAGCCGGTTTATCCTTCATCCAATCCAGTCTCTCGTTCGAACGATGAATCAAATTCGTGAAGAAAAGACGTTCAAAAAAATTGATGTCGACGAAAAATCAACGGATGAATTGTCAGAAATGGGTCAAACATTCAATCACATGATTGATTTGTTAAAAGAAAATTATGAGAAGCAGCAGCAGTTTGTGTCTGATGCTTCACACGAATTAAGAACACCGTTAACAGTCATAAACAGCTATGCTCAATTGTTAAAAAGAAGAGGGCACGATAACCCGGAAGTGTTTGAAGAGGCTGTACATGCGATTACGTCTGAATCGAAACGAATGAAAGAGATGACGAATCAAATGCTTGCCTTAGCGCAAGGTGACGAAACGACAATGATGGAGCTCGAATATGTTAATGTGAAAAATGTGTTATTTGAAACGGCGAAACAAATGAAAGTTGCATATGGGCGTGACATCCATCTTCAAACGGGAGGCACTGGTGATTTTTCGATTCTTGGTAATGAAATGCAATTAAAACAGCTAGCTTATATTTTAATCGAAAATGGCTTAAAGTATAGCGAACGAGAATTGGATATCGATGTTACCCATGTACAAAACGTGTTAAGAGTCCGAATCCAAGATTACGGTATCGAAATGGCGAAAGACGACATTCCTCACGTTTTTGACCGTTTCTATCGAGTTGATAAAGCGCGAAGTCGGAAAACTGGCGGGAGCGGGTTAGGCCTTTCGATTGCGAAGAAAATCGTCAAAGCTCATCAAGGCACGATTCGAATAGAAAGTGAAGAAGGGAAAGGAACAACGTTTATCCTTGAATTTCCGGTGTTAACATCGAGAGGTGAGGCATGATGAATAAAAAAACAATTGTAATGATGATTAGCGGATGTTTACTCCTTTCGCTTGTTCTGATCTTTACATTTATCACTGATACGGAAGCAGCTCTGTCTGAAGCAGATGTTCAATCGATTTTAGAAGATCGTTATCGAGGTGAAGCAAAAGCAATTGCTCATAGCGGGTCATTATATGAAGTCGAGTTCCATTCTCCCTTCGGGCAATACTTGATTGAGGTCGATCAAAATGATGGCACAATCGTATCCTTTACACAGACGTCACAACAATCTGATTATGATGGATGGGAAGAAGGGCGAGATGGAGAAACACTTTCAGTAAATGAGATTAGGGATATCACTCGGCAAACGTTATCAGAGGATGTAGAAATACAGGAAGCGACATTACATGATGAGGCAGACAATCCGTTTTATCGTGTGAAAGTGGTGACGTCCGAAGGGGACGGATCGTTAGAAATTGATGCACGAACCGGAGAAGTTCTGTTATACACCGTTGAAGAAGAGGCTCCTCCTGAACCGATTTCAGAACAAGAGGCGATTAATATTGCTCTTTCTGAACATACTGGTGAAATTGATGACATTGATCTAGAAGAACAGGACGGGCGTCTCGTTTATGAAATCGAAGTTGAAAATGATGACACAGGCATTGATGCAGATATTATTATCGATGCGTATACAGGTGAAGTGTTGTCTGTCGAATATGATGATTAAAGTGACAAAAGAATGAACAGGAGCGAATGATACGAGAATGAGCCTAATTGTAGCTTGACCACACAAGTCCCGATTCTAGCTGGACATTCGTTCGTTAAACGGCGATAATTGCTCGAATTTATTCGTTTACGGACAGGGAGTACTCTATTGATTATTAGAGAGCGACAATAGAGTGATTTCGTGTAAATAAAGGAACCGGTATCCGCGAACCTTTGTAAAAGGTTAATTTTTGAGTAAATAACGGATTCAATGTCCGCACACAAAAAAGAGATGTACGATAGGCGCTTGGGAGATCCAAGCGCTTTTTATGTACGGAACGGTGCTGCTATGCAGATTCCCCTCTTTTTATATAAAATGGCGGATCCAATCTACGCCGTATATGAATAAGGTTTCTTGTTTTCTCATCAAATTCTCATTTTTCTTTAAAGGTCCTTTAAGATTTCTTGTTTATACTCATCAGTGAACAGAAAAAAGGAGGACATTTAACATGAAAAAATTAACGATGATTTTAACGGCAGCATTTGTCATAGGAGGAACGTCAGCGATGACGCTTGCATCAAACGATACAAGTGATGATGTTAAATCAGCACAATTAAACCCAGTTACTGAAGAGGAATATGAGTCTGCACCTTCACATTCAGAAGAAGGTTCCTCATCGAACGATGGAAAAATATCATCTGAAGAAGCAGTCGAAATTGCTAAAGGCGTGTTAGACGGAAAGTTGGATGAAGTTGAACTCGATACAGAAGATGGAATGCTCGTTTATGAAGTAGAGATTAAATACAATGGTGACGATTACGACTTTATCATTGATGCTCACTCTGGAGAGATCATTGAAATTGATGATGATTTACTGAAGACCCCTTTAAGAGATGAAATGAACGTTTCTGTCGAGCAAGCGAAAGAGATTGCTTTAGAGACAGTGCCGGAAGGGAAAATTAAAGAAGTTGAGTTAGAGAGGAAACGTGGCAGCTACGTTTATGAGATTGAAATGAAATATCGCGGTGATGATGGGGATATTTACATTGATGCAACTACAGGAGACATGCTCAAAATCGAAGATGATTTATTAAAGAAGCTAGATAAGGAACAACGTTCGTCTGCTGAAGGAAACAAAGCGAAAACAGAAAAATCAAGTAAGGATGAAAGAATTTCTCGTGAAGAAGCGGGTGAAATTGCTTTAAACTACATCGGTGAAGGGTATATCGATGAAATAGAACTTGAAAAAGAAAAAGGTCATCTCGTTTACGAAGTAGAAATTGAATATAGCGATGATGATGTTGATGTTTACGTTGATGCGTACACAGGTGAAGTCGTTTACGTAGATTAATATAGAAAATGTAAAAAAATAACAAGTGCCAGGCACCTGGAAATGACTTTCCAGGTGCCTGGCACTTTTGTTGTTTCTTATTTCTTTTGTTCTCCTTGTTTTTTCGCTCTTCCGAAATGGCGAAAAGCTAGCATGTAATCGACGGCTGCTACAGCCATAAAAAGAATCGTAAAAATGTCCCATCCTTCAGTCCGATTATTTTGATTAATCGCGAAAAAGACAAAAAACGAGGCCATGATAAAATAAAAATATCCTAAAAACTTCGGATTTCTACTCATTAAAAGAATCCTCCAATAATCATTTGCAGTTGCTCATATTCCTCAATGAAGCGCTGGATCTGCTCTCCGAAGACAACTTGTATGAGCATAACGAAAGAGTTAATACCTACGTGAGCCATAATTGGTACGATGATTCGCTTCGTTTTTGCATATAAGTACGCAAATACGATCCCCATTGCTAAGTAGACGAGTAAATGCTCGAAATCCCAATGAACAACAGCAAAGATAAACCCACTAAGTAATGCAGAAATCCAAAAGCCGAATCGCTTGAACAAGCTTCCGAATATAACCATACGGAAGACGATTTCTTCCATGACAGGAACGAACACAGCCACAACGATAATTAACCAAGGAACCGCGTTTGCCCAGTCAACAATGACTTGCGTATTTTCAGAGCCCGGATCAATATCGAAGACGAGCATCTCAATTAATGCGGCTACGTATTGAGCAGCAAAAGCCATAAAAATACCGAGGATCGACCATAAAATCGTCGTACCAACGTCAGCACGATCTCTCATAAAATGTTCATCAGGCTTCGCTTTTAAAGTTAGTAATACGATGATAAGAAATCCAATTGAGAACGTAATTAATATAGACATACCGAGCAGTTCTTCTTCTGTTCCGGAAAATCCAGAGCTAATTAATAGCGGTAATGTCACAACAGAAGTTGCAACCTGCATGATGATGAACGCCAAAAGTATCAGCCAATATCGTTTTGTCAACGCGCATATCTCCTTTTTACAATAAAATGTTTCGTATATAGCAGTATGAAAAACGCCTTTAAGTTTAGTGAACCTTACGACACTTCACCAATTTATATGTGTAAAATATGGAGAAGTATGTATTCCAGTTCGAAACGAACAAAGTTATGACGCTTTCATCACAACTGTTTCTTATTGTACCATAAGAAAGAACGAAAGTAAGAATAGAAGGCCTCTCCGGTTAAATGAAAATTGATATGCTATTCGATATGTCTGTTCGAAATCAGAATGTATAATATTACCTGTAATGGTTGATAGTAGAAGGTGGATTGTCGTCGTTTTATATGATCTCTTATAAAAAGGCTTGGCGAACCCCGCTAAAATGACCAATCCTGACCTTTTCCTTGAACGCGTTTTCATTGTAAAAATACCTTTGCTACGCTGTTGAAAAATTTTGTCGTTTTTTTTGAATGACTTTTTCTATGCAAAAGGGTTGCAAAAGGAAGTATGTTTGATTATTATAATAATTGTGTTAGCACTCATCATGAACGAGTGCTAATAATCAACCAAATTAAAAAGGCGCAGATCAGCTGTCATCGCATTTTGTATCGTTTGCAAAATGAAACTGAGCTGAGATGTCGCAATAAAAATTAAAGGAGGGTGTTTTCCTTGTTAAAACCATTAGGTGATCGTTTAGTCATTGAGTTGGTCGAGCAAGAAGAAAAAACGGCAAGCGGAATTGTTCTTCCAGATTCTGCGAAGGAAAAGCCGCAAGAAGGAAAGGTGGTTGCAGTTGGTACTGGACGCGTAACTGAAAACGGTGAACGTGTAGCACCAGAAGTGAAAGATGGCGATGCTGTTATCTTTTCAAAGTATGCAGGCACAGAAGTGAAGTATGAAGGCAAGGAATATTTAATCCTTCGTGAAAGCGACGTATTAGCTGTTATCGGCTAATCTTTGGCAGTTGCCTGACTTTTCAACAACCATAAAAGAAACTACATATAAAATAGGAGGTAGATGTACGCATGGCAAAGGACATTAAGTTTAGTGAAGACGCTCGCCGTTCAATGAAGCGCGGTGTTGATGCGTTAGCTGATGCAGTAAAAGTAACGCTTGGACCAAAAGGTCGTAACGTAGTACTTGAGAAAAAATTCGGATCTCCATTAATTACAAATGATGGTGTAACGATCGCAAAAGAGATCGAACTTGAAGATAACTTCGAAAACATGGGTGCAAAGCTTGTATCTGAAGTAGCAAGCAAAACAAACGACATCGCTGGTGACGGTACGACGACAGCGACTGTTTTAGCACAAGCGATGATTTCTGAAGGTCTTAAAAACGTTACTTCCGGTGCGAACCCAATGGGGATCCGCAAAGGAATTGAAAAAGCAACAAGTGTTGCTGTTGAAGAATTAAAGAAAATTTCTAAGCCAATCGAAGGCAAAGATTCAATTGCACAAGTTGCTTCTATTTCTGCAGCTGACGAAGAAGTTGGTCAATTAATCGCAGAAGCAATGGAGCGCGTTGGTAACGACGGAGTTATCACGGTGGAAGAGTCTAAAGGATTCGGCACGGAGCTAGAAGTAGTTGAAGGTATGCAATTCGACCGCGGATATGCTTCTCCATACATGGTAACGGACTCTGACAAAATGGAAGCAGTTCTTGAAGATCCTTACATCTTAATCACTGACAAGAAGATCGGAAACATCCAAGAAGTTCTTCCTGTCCTTGAGCAAGTTGTTCAACAAAGCAAACCAATCTTAATCATTGCTGAAGACGTTGAAGGGGAAGCTCTTGCAACATTAGTTGTGAACAAGCTTCGCGGAACATTCAATGCAGTAGCAGTTAAAGCTCCTGGATTCGGTGACCGTCGTAAAGCAATGCTTGAAGATATCGCGACATTAACTGGCGGTGAAGTGATTACAGAAGACTTAGGATTAGACCTGAAGTCAGCTAATATCACTCAGCTTGGCCGTGCAGCGAAAGTAGTTGTTACAAAAGACAACACAACAATCGTTGACGGTAATGGAGATGCAGCAGAAATCTCTGCACGCGTAAACCAAATTAAAGCACAATTAGAAGAAACAACTTCTGATTTCGATAAAGAAAAACTTCAAGAGCGCCTTGCTAAATTAGCTGGCGGTGTAGCGGTCGTAAAAGTTGGAGCTGCTACTGAAACTGAAATGAAAGAGCGTAAACTACGTATCGAAGACGCTCTTAACTCTACTCGTGCAGCAGTAGAAGAAGGAATCGTTTCCGGTGGTGGTACAGCACTCGTTAACGTCATCAACGCTGTTAAGGCCGTTGACACAACAGGTGACGAAGCAACTGGTGTAAACATCGTTCTACGTTCTCTTGAAGAACCAGTACGTCAAATTGCTCAAAACGCTGGCCTTGAAGGTTCAATCATCGTTGAGCGCTTAAAAGGTGAAAGCGTAGGAGTAGGATTCAACGCTGCAACTGGCGACTATGTAGACATGGTTGAAGCTGGTATCGTTGACCCAACAAAAGTTACTCGTTCTGCACTTCAAAATGCTGCGTCTGTTTCTGCAATGTTCTTAACAACAGAAGCTGTCGTTGCTGACCTTCCAGAAGAAAACGAAGGCGGCGGCGGAATGCCAGACATGGGCGGCATGGGTGGCATGGGCGGAATGGGCGGCATGATGTAATATAGGTGTAAAAACCTTGTTATATCAATGCTTATAAGCCTTTACACCTTTTATGGTGTCCGTAAAAGTGACCGATCTATAATTTTTAGTATTTTCATGAGCTTCCTACAATTATTTTGTAGGGGGCTTTTTATGTTTTATTTATTATCCAATTATTTGAAATGACTTAATGCTTAGTTTCCAAATATGTTAAAATGAAATTGAATGTTTTGGAAAATAATCGAAATACATAAAAATGTTCTACACTAATTACTACAAGTTAAAAATAATTAGCAAATATCCTTTTGTAATGAGAAATATACTTTTTTGTTGTTGTCTTGGAAAGGTGGATAAGTGATGGCGTATCAATCAGAGGCTAAGTTGGAGCAAAATATGGTCAAACAATTAGTTACTCAAGGTTATGAACCAGTTAAAATAGAGAATTATGAGGCACTGTTAGAGAATTTTCGTCATCAGATTAACCTTTTTAATAAGAAAAAACTTGAGGGTCAACCTTTAACGGATGCAGAATTTAATCGACTGATGACCAAGATCGACGGTAAAAGCATTTTTGAATCGGCAAAAATACTTAGAGATAAACAACTAATTCAACGAGATGACGGATCTGAACTTTATGTAGAACTATTTAATAAAAGAGAATGGTGTAAAAACCTTTTTCAAGTTACGACACAGACAACAGTAACAAACAGGTATACGAACCGTTATGATGTGACTATTTTAATTAACGGTTTGCCACTTATCCAAATAGAGTTAAAAAGACGTGGTTTGGATTTTAAAGAAGCATTTAATCAAATCCAACGGTATCGAAAACATTCTTTTAAAGGACTGTATCGTTTCCTGCAAATTTTTGTTGTCAGCAATGGGGTAGATACAAAGTACTTCTCCAATTCTGATGGTGAGATTCTATTCGGATTCACATTCTTTTGGGCGGATGAACAAAATAATTCAATCACTAATTTACAAGAGTTTACATCAGATTTTCTTGAAAGATGCCATATTGCAAAGATGATTTCTCGATACATGGTTCTTAATGATTCAGAAAAGATCTTAATGGTAATGAGGCCTTATCAGGTTTATGCGGTTGAAAAGCTCGTCCAACGTGCTTTAGAAACTCAAAATAACGGCTATGTTTGGCATACGACAGGCTCAGGAAAAACCCTAACATCATTCAAAGCAAGTCAAATCCTTGCAAATGAAGAACAAATTAAAAAGGTGTTCTTTCTTGTTGACCGTCAAGATCTTGATAGTCAAACGATTCAAGAGTTTAACAAGTTTCAGCAAGGCTCTGTTGATACGACTGACAAAACAGATGTGTTAGTCGATCAGATTAAAGATAAGGCTAGTCCATTTATTGTTACGACAATTCAAAAGATGGCAAACGCTGTGAAAAACCCAAGGTATGCAGATATTATGGCTCCTTATAAAGAAGAGAGAGTTATTTTTATCATTGATGAATGCCATCGAACGCAGTTTGGTAAAATGAGAAATGATATTGACAGACACTTTCAGAAAGCGCAATACTTCGGTTTTACTGGAACACCAAGGTTTGAAGAAAATAAAAGTCAGGATGGCCGTACAACAGCAGACCTCTTTGAAAAGTGTTTGCATACGTACTTGATTAAAGATGCTATTCGTGACGGAAATGTACTAGGTTTTTCAGTTGAATATATTCGAACGTTCAAATCGAGTTTGGATTATAGTGATCCTACTGAAGTTTATGGAATTGATACTGATGAGGTTTGGCATTCAGATGAACATATGAATTTAGTGACAGATCATATTCTAAACCACCATCATCGTCGTGCAAAAAGTAAGGGTTATACGGCTATTTTTACCGTGGATTCGATACCATCATTAATTAGATATTATGATCTATTTAAGCAAAGAGATCATAATTTTACTGTTGCAGGTATCTTTACTTATGGGGCTAATGAAGAAAGTGAAGAGCGTGAGGAACATTCAAGGGATGCACTTGAACGGATGATAAATGATTATAATGTTTATTTCGGCACAGACTATTCAACGGAAGTGTGGAATAGTTACTTTTCAGATGTGTCCAGAAGGGTGAAAGCAGCACAAATTGATATTTTAATTGTGGTTCGAATGTTCCTAACGGGGTTTGATAGTAAAACATTAAATACCCTTTATGTAGATAAAAACTTAAAACACCATGACCTTCTACAAGCTTATAGTCGAACGAATCGTGTAGAAAAATCAACAAAACCTTATGGAAATATTGTCTGTTACCGTAACTTAAAAGATGCAACAGATGAAGCCATACGGATCTTTTCAAAAACTGACTCTGTTGATGAAGTCTTAATGAAATCATATGAAGAGTACCATGAACAATTCCTTAAGGCTCAAGAACTTGTAAGACAAATTGCAGAAAATCCAGAATCTGTCGATGTACTTGAACGTGAAGAAGATCAAAAAAAGTTCGTTATGGCTTTTAAGAATATGACAAGAATGTTATTGAGGATGCAAAACTTCTCGGAGTTTGAATTTGACGAAGAAAAGCTAAAGATTGATGAACAAACGTACGAAGATTATAAAAGTAAATACTTTAAAATTGTTGATCGTACGAGAAATCAGGAAGAGAAGGTTTCTATATTGCAAGATCTTGATTTTGAATTGGAACTTATGCATACAGATCGTATTAATGTAAGTTATATTATGAATCTGATTCGTAACTTGGATTTTGAAGACCAGAAGAAGCTTGATAAAGAGCTTGCCTTTATTAAAGGAGAACTTGGACGTGCAACTGATCCTGAATTACGCTTAAAAGTAGAGCTCATAGAAGATTTCATAGAAAAAGTAGCACCGACTCTGACAAATGATGATTCAGTGGTTGATGCATATTACGATTTCGAAGAAAAAATGCGTGAAAAGGAAATTGGAAAGTTTGCCGAATTAGTCGGGATGGAAGATGATCACTTACGTGAGCATCTAGCTGTTTACGAATACAGTAACTTAATTGAGCAACCGAAAATCTATGATGAACTTAGTGGCAGCTTTATAAAGAAAAAGAAACTCGTTACAAAAGTTAAGGATTTTATAAAAGAGCATACGCAAAAATATGCATAGAGAGGGTATCCCTCTCTTTTATTTGTGTAATTTTATATAATTACATTGAAATTGTATTGTAATTTTATATAATTACACTTATAATGTGTTTATACTTAAAGAAGGGAGGAGTTCTCCATTATACTTCAAAACATTGCCTCGATTCATCAAGGGATCAATGTGACTCGGGTTGAATCGAAAGTCCGCCATCATGATAATCAGGAATTTCAAGTTCTGTCACTAAAGGAATTTAATGAAGTCTTAGGGGCGAACTACCGTGTTACAAAGGAGCGTTCTTCTGTCATTGAGGTAAAAAAGAGTCGTATTAAGAAACATCTTCTTATTGACCCTACTCGAGTGATTATTCATCTTTTATCTCAAAAGGCAGTTCGCTTTCCGAGCGACTATGAAGGGTATTTGATTCCACTTAATTTTGTCGCTTTGGATTTTGACGAAACAGCAGACCCTGATTATATAACGTGGTATTTTAACGAGCATCCTAAGATGAAGAAACAACTTATACTTGCTACTCAAGGATCAAGTGTAACTTCTTTATCACTCGTTAATTTAAAGGATCTGAAAGTTGAACTACCAGATATAAAAAAACAAAAACAAATTGGCAAAGCTTATCGCTTATCAAAAGACAAACAAAAACTTCAACAAGAACGAATTTCCTTAGAACAGGAAGCTATTAAACAAAAACTAATCAATGTGCTGGAGGGTACGACATGACAAAAACAGAAAAACAACGTCTGCATCAGGCAGAACTACATAAAAAATTATGGAACATGGCCAATGATTTACGAGGACAAATGGAAGCGTATGAATTTAAAAACTATATTCTTGGGTTAATCTTCTATCGATATTTATCAGAAAAGGTAGAGACACGAGCAAATAAGCTACTAGAGGAAGATGGTATTAGCTTTGATGAGGCTTGGAAGGATGAAGAATATCGAGAAGGACTAACTGAATATTTAATTCAGGAGCTTGGATATGTCATTGAAACACAATTTTTGTTTTCCCATATGATTCGAGAAATTGAAAAAGGAGATAATGGTGTGTTTGATGTTGAGATGCTTCAAAAAGGGATTAACTCTATTGAAGAATCAACATTAGGAGCTGAGAGCCAAGAAGATTTCCAACATCTTTTTGATGATATGGATTTATCTTCCTCACGTCTAGGAAGAGAAGTTAGTGCCCGTTCAAAGCTTATTGCAAAGATCATGGTCAGTATTAATGAAATTCCATTCTTGCATGATGATGTGGATATTGATGTATTGGGAGATGCTTACGAATATATGATTTCTCAATTCGCAGCTAGTGCTGGTAAGAAAGCAGGAGAATTCTATACGCCACAACAAGTATCTACAATTCTTGCGAAAATTGTCACTGCTGGGAAAGATGAAATCAAGCATGTGTATGATCCAACATGTGGTTCAGGTTCATTACTCCTTAGAGTTGCAAAAGAGGCTAAGGTATGGAAGTACTATGGACAAGAAAAAACGTCAACAACTTATAACTTGGCTCGTATGAACATGCTTTTACATGACGTAGAGTATCGAAGATTTGATATTCAAAATGAGGATACGTTGGAAGAACCGCACCATCTTGATATGCGTTTTGAAGCTGTTGTTGCCAATCCACCATACAGTGCTAAATGGAGTGCTGATTCAAAGTTCATGGATGATGAACGATTCAGTGCGTATGGCAAGCTTGCACCAAAATCAAAAGCAGACTTTGCTTTTATTCAACATATGATCCATCAGCTAGATGACAATGGTACGATGGCGGTTGTTCTTCCACATGGTGTTTTATTTAGAGGAGCTGCGGAAGGGACGATACGAAAGTATTTAATTGAGAACAAAAATTACTTGGATGCGGTGATTGGACTCCCAGCGAATATTTTCTATGGAACATCTATCCCAACATGTGTCCTGGTATTTAAGAAGTGTCGTAAAGAAAGTGACAACGTGATCTTCGTTGATGCATCCAGTGAGTATGAAAAAGGGAAGAACCAAAATTACTTAACTGATGAAAACGTGGAGCGAATCATTAAGACATATCTTGACCGTCAAACAGTTGATAAATTTGCTTACTCTGCAACATTGGAAGAAATCAAAGAGAATGACTATAACCTTAATATTCCTAGATATGTTGATACATTTGAAGAAGAAGATCCAGTAGATCTAGAAGCAGTATCCAAACGAATAGAAGAGATTGATAAAGAAATTTCTGAGATTGATCAGGAATTAGAGAAGTATTTTAAAGAGTTGGGGATGTAAGCTATGAAAACTCCTGAGTTGAGATTTAAAAATTACAAAGATAACTGGAAGTTAAGTTATTTAAATCAGCTATGTGAAATTAACCCCAAGAGTGGGGATCTTCCGTGGGAATTTATTTATATAAGCTTGGAATGCGTTAAACAAGGGGAGTTATTATCGCAAAATATTTTAGAGAAACATAATGCTCCAAGCCGAGCAAAAAGAGTTTTAGAATTAGGAGATGTGTTATTCCAGTCAGTTAGATCTTATCAGAAGAATCATTATATTTTATCTGAGGAATTTACTCTACCAACAGTTGCATCTACTGGTTTTTCACTACTTCGGGCAAAAGAAGATGAAAGATTTTTATATCACCTATTATTTACATCCCGTTTTTCACATGAAGTAAAAATACGAAGTACAGGGTCAAATTATCCTGCGATTAATGGCAGTGATTTATCAGATGTTGAAGTTAGTTATCCTTCCACGAGTGAACAACAAAAAATCGGTGAATTCTTTACACTCTTAGATGAGCGCATTAAAAAACAACATGAAAAGGTAGGTTTGTTAAAAGAGCAGAAGAAAGGTTTGCTGCAAAAAATCTTTAATCAAGAATTGCGTTTTATGAATGATGAAGGGAAGGAGTTTCAAAAGTGGAAGCGAGTGCAATTAAGTGAGGTAGCAAGTAAAGTAAAAGAGAAAAATAAATCATTAGTTACAAATGTAATCTCAAACTCAGCCTTGTATGGTTTAATTAAGCAAAAAGATTACTTTGACAAAGATATTGCAAATGCTTCGAATATTGCTGGTTATTATGTAATAAAAGAAGGAGATCTTGTTTATAATCCTCGAATTTCAAAAGAAGCACCGTATGGGCCAGTTAGTGTTTATCCTTTTCCTGAAGCTGGAGTAGTTTCCCCATTGTATTTATGTTTTAGAGTTAATAATAACTCAGTCAACTCAAGGTTTCTCCATTATTACTTTAAATCTAGCCAATGGCATAAGCATATTTATACTCACGGTGATAAAGGGGCGAGGCATGACAGAGTTAGTATAAAAGATGTTGATTTTTTCAAATTGCAAATAAACCTTCCCGTTGAAAAAGAACAAAACAAAATAGCAAAGGTATTGGATCTTTTCGAGAAAAAGGAAATAATGGAAAAAGAGAAACTGCGGTCTTTACATGATCAAAAAAAAGGGTTTCTGCAACAGGTCTTCATCTAACCAACTGAAAAAACTATATCCACGGCTGATAATTGGAGAGGCGATTTATTATGAGTACAACTAAAACAATTAATTACAGGAAATTCAAAAGAGATAGATTTGGTATATGTAATATTTGCTTAGAAAAAAAGCCTCTGAGTTGGGATCATGTTCCCCCTAAAAATGCAGTTAATATTACTGAAACAGAAATTTATGAAATACAAGAAGTGCTCGTGAAAGGTATAGAAGGAACTAAACCACATTTTTCTCAAAACGGGTTAAAGTTTAGAACGATTTGTAGTCAATGTAACTCTATACTTGGAACAGAATATGATCAAGAGTTTGGGGATTTAGCTAAAAATGTTACAAATTTAATGAAGTCAAGTTTATTTTTACCAGAATCATTGACGGTTACAGTTAACCCTTATAAAGTTTCTAAAGCAATTATAGGGCATTTATTAAGTGCTAAAACACATACGGATAACAATTTAATTGAAAAGAAATTGCGGTCATACTTTCTGTCTAGAGATCAAGAGTCATTAGATGGTCTTTATATACACTATTGGGTTTATCCGTACAATGATACAAAGATACTCCATGACTTTTGGTTAAAAGATATTGGTGATGATTCAATGTCTATTAATGGGGGAAGCATATTAAAATTTTTCCCCCTTGCATTTATGATTCATGATAAGTCGGAATATGCAAATTTAGAAGAAATAACTTCAAAGATCGTTTCAAAAGAAGACACATGCCAACTACCGATATTTGTAAGACAAAATAGAGGGAATGATTGGCCTGAGGCTATTAAAAATAAAAAGGTGATGTTGGTTGGACAAGGCTTTAATAATTCTGTTTTTGCAAAACAGAGAACGAAAAAGAAGTAATTTTTACTTTTACGAATCATATAGGTTTTTAGATATACCTAACATAAACCCATGGAATTTATCTACAGCTTCTTTTTTAAGGTTTTTCGTCATATGTGCATAAATGTCCATGGTAGTATTTATATCACTATGTCCAAGTCTTTCTTGAATCTCTTTTATGTGCACATTAGCCTCAATTAGAAGTGATGTATGTGTATGTCTAAATGAGTGGGGTGTTATGTGCTTATCGATTGATGTGTTTTTCAAAACCCTTTGAAGTCTTATGGCTACAGCTTTAATTGTTTTTGGATACCCTTCGTTTGTTGCAAAAATGAACCCGTTGTCTTTATAAAAGGGTTCATTTTCTTTTTTTAGTGCGCCCAGCATGGGTGTAATCTATAGGGTGAAAGTCCCGAACCACGAAGGCAGAAGTAGTGGTTAGCCAAACGCAAGGGTGTCCATGGTGACGTGGAATCTGAAGGAAGCGAGCGGCAGACCTCCGGTCTGAGGAACACGAACTTCATATGAGGCTAGGTATCACTGGATGAGTTTGCTAAACAAAACAAAGTCCGTTCTGCCGAAGGTGGTACAGAGTAAATGAAGCAGATAGGTGGAGGGAAAGATTGCACTCTTACCTGGGGAGGCCTGGCTGTAACGCCAAGCTCACTTGGTAACCTATTTAGTGATAAATAGCTGAACAGTCAGGAGTCAGCAGAGGCCATAGTACTTTGAATGATCTAGAGATTTAAGGGAAGGGCCGAATCATTTAAGAAGAATTAGCGCTTGGCGTACGTATTACTCAATGAAGCAGAAACATATAATCCTTCCTAATGGAGGACGTGGTGAATCCCACAGGGGACATAAGAAGGGCTGAGAGTAATACCACACAAGAAGATGATCTAATTCACGTAGGAGATTGATAAGAATGTTGGAACGAGTTCTATCACGGCAAAATTTAAATCGCGCACTCGAAAGAGTGGAGCGTAATAAAGGAAGTCACGGTGTAGATGGGATGAACGTACAAAACCTACGACCTTATCTTCATGAACACTGGGCATCCCTGCGAGCTCAGCTCGAAAGTGGTACCTATCAACCTCAACCTGTTCGCCGAGTCGAAATCCCGAAACCGAGCGGAGGTAAGAGGAAATTAGGAATCCCGACTGTGATAGACCGTTTCATACAACAGGCTATTGCACAAACACTGAGTGAGGTTTATGACCCAACATTCTCCACCAAAAGTTTTGGGTTCCGACCAGACAAACGTGCTCACGACGCTGTTCGACAAGCTAGGGGGTATATTAAAGAGGGTTGTCGCTGGGTCGTGGACATTGACCTAGAGAAATTCTTCGATAAGGTAAACCATGATAGATTAATGAGAACAATAAGTTATCGAGTGGATGACCCCATACTACTTAGGTTGATACGTAGGTATCTTCAATCTGGTGTGATGGAGAAAGGCCTTGTCAGTCCTAATACTGAAGGGACTCCGCAAGGAGGACCGCTTAGTCCCCTCCTGTCTAACATTGTTCTAGACGAACTTGACAAGGAACTGGAGGAAAGAGGTCTTGCCTTCGTACGCTATGCCGACGATTGTAATATCTACGTCCGCTCTAGAAGAGCAGGTGAACGGATAATGGAAAGTATTACAACGTTTATTGAGAAGAAACTCAAACTGAAGGTGAACAAAGAGAAGAGTGCAGTAGACCGACCATGGAGAAGAACATTCCTAGGCTTCACTTTCACCAACAACATTAAACAACCGAAAATTAGAGTATCCAAGCAAAGTATTCAACGTTTTAAACTGAGAATACGAAAACTCACCTCGAGGAAATGGTCAATTTCTATGGGGGATAGGATAGAGAAAATCAACCGCTATCTGATCGGTTGGATGGGCTATTATCAACTAGCCGAAACTACCTCAGTCTTTAAAAGGATTGATGGTTGGCTTCGAAGAAGGTTGAGGATGATTCGATGGAAAGAGTGGAAGAAGATTAAAACGAAACAAAAGAATCTTAGGAAGCAAGGAATCAATGAACAACAGGCATGGGAGTGGGCTAATTCTAGACTAGGATACTGGCGTATAGCTAAAAGTCCTATATTAGATAGAGCCCTTGATAACCGATATTGGAATAATCAAGGGCTTAAAAGTCTACTTTTGAGATATCAATCGTTACGTTGGACTTAAATGAAACCGCCGTGTACCGAACGGTACGCACGGTGGTGTGAGAGGTCGGGGGTTAGTCACCCCCTCCTACTCGATTCTGGTCTTGTTCAGCTTTATGTTTTTTCAGGAGTTCTATAACTAAGGGATCAATGGTTATTGTTCGGATTGATCCATCTGTTTTAGGTGTTAAAAGCTTATATTTAGTCTTGTTATTCGTAGGGTTGTAATAAGTTTTTACTATTCGTACTGTATGTTTTACAAAATCAATGTCTGGCCACTTTAATGCCACCATTTCTCCAACTCTCATTCCCGTATAAGACAGTAGAGTGAACGTTAACAGATCACCTTCTAATCCGATTTCTTTAGTTTTCTTAAGAAACTCTTCTAATTCCTCTTTTTCTAGGAACTTTTGTTGTATTGTATGTTGGTTTTCTTCAAGTTCATCTACTGTCTTTCTCTTCTTAGGTAACCTTATGTCTTTTGTGGGTACTTCATTTACTAGTTTGTTATGGAGTGCATAATCAAAAAACATATGAGCAGATGAATGAATGCTAGAGATATAATTTGAACTGAATTTTTCAGCTAACTCATCAATGACGTCTTGATAAGCTTTCTTATTGATTTTTTGAATGGGTGTATTTGAAAATTTGTTTAATACGTGTTTAAAAGCAATTCTACGAGCTCTCACACTGCTTTCTTTTGCCCCCTGTGAAGCATAATGTTTTTCCCAGTCAAGGTACACTTTTTCAACGGTAATGTTTGATGGTTGTAGAAATTCACCTCTATGCGCTTGTCTTTCTACTAATGCGGCTGCAAGTTTAGCATCTTTTTGAGTTAAAAACCCTTCTTTCGCTTTTTTGAGCTCCTTGTTTGTTACAGGGTCTTTTCCGAGATAAACTCTATACCCCCATCTAATTCCCTTTTTGGTTTTCTTTTTGTATATTCTTGCCATGATATTCACCTTTTTCTAACAAGTTGTTTAATCAGATATTTTAGACTCAAATTGTGTCTGAAAAGGGTCTAATCCAATATCGAAATCAAACAATTCATGTACTTCTTTGATAATAAGGTCTGTTAAGTGTTCAAAGATATAATTTTCAACAACGAACGGTATACTCATCTTTTTAAATTGACTCTTTAAAGAGTTATCAAATTCTATGTTAATATTCATTACTAAACTGCTGGAGAATTTACTATCTAGAAGTACAGGCAATCCAAATTCAAATTTTCCCTCATTGTATTTTAGTTTAACTATCGTATTTAGCTGAGTCCTATTTATTAACTCTGACCAATCTTCACCTGTTTTTAGTTGGTGATACAAACTTTCAACATTCAAACCATTAACAATATTGTCTGTTTCAATTTCAATTTCAACATCATAAAAAGTTAACAAATCTCCAGGTTGACAATCAAGGAAAGTACAAAGTTGACTAAGTGTCTCGTACTTCACACCATTAGCGTAATTATTATATAAATTAGAAATGGTTGTGCGGGAAAGTGATGTATTTTCAAATATGTCTTTAATATTCATATTTTTCTCTGCCATTAAAACTCTTAGGTTACAATGTATAAATCCCATTTTCAAACCTCCTTATAAACTTTATACATTATACCATAGAAACCATATAGTAACCAATAAAGTTTTTATAATAATTAATAAAATATCTGTAATTTTAGTTGATTTTCAAATTAATTTAATTATAATTAAAGTATACTATATAACCAATAAAGTTTTCATTATTAAACTTTATTTTGTGAGGAGGGGTAAGTATTGATCGTGTTGAAATCAAAAAAAGATTTTAATCAGAGGTTAATTAGAGAAGGTTTTTCTAAATGTAGCTTCGCAAAGATTAATGGAATTTCTGGCGCTACTTTAATTCAGATTTCAAATGGAAAGCAGTATCCTAGGCCAGAAACAGCTAAGAAATTTGTGATGGCTTAGGGGTGGAATTTGATGACTTGTTTGAAATTAAAGAATCAGAAAGAGAATTTGCGAAATAAAAGGTGGTGAAAAAAATGCTTGATATTAAAGTTGATGATAAGACGGTAAATGAATTGTTGGAGAAAGCGATTAACCAAAAAGTCGAAGAATTAGCAGTTGAAAAATACTTCATGACATACAACGAGTTAGCTAGTTATTTAAATATAAGTAAACCTGTGATAGAAGAAAGGCTTATTAAGAATGGTCTCACCTTTTATAAAGTTGGGAAGAAATACCTTTTCAAAAGAAATGAAGTCGAGGATTTTCTGGATAATATCACTGCCCAAATGAGTGTCACAAATAATGATTTCATGTTCTTTAATAGGCTTAAAGATGGAGCGAGAGATTGGAGTAATAATCGTGAAGAAGAGTAAGCGAAAAAATGCCCTCCCCCTAAAGCCTGGCAGCAAATAAGAGAGAGGGAAGCAAAAGCTTACTCACATAATACCAAATATTTACGTGAGGTAGAATAATGTTGGATAAGAATTTTGAAAATAATAAAGATGCAGACCAAATGTTTGTGATTAAAAAAGGCAAGAAAAAGAGTCGAGATGAATTAATGTTACCTCCACTTTATTTCGTATCCATGACTGATTGGGAGAAAAAGTTAGGGAGTGATACGTTAATTAATTGGTTAAAGCTACTTACGCTTGTTGATAGAACAGAAGAAGCACTTGATAAATATGGGAACAAATCTACTATTCCTAGATCACTTAGGAAACTAATGGTTGAATTTGGGTTATCAAAAGCAACCTTTTATCGAAAAGTCATCAGGCCACTTTGGGAATATGGATTTATAGATGTTATTACTTGGAATGGTTCAAGTAATGATGGGCACAAGCCGAAAAACATTATGGTTTATGAGTATCCACAAAATGAATTTCATTTAGCTGTAAAACCACTACAAAAAATAAGAGACTATGACAGAGATTATAATTCCGTACAGGCTATCTTCGGAAGGAAGGGAGCTAATAAAAGAAAAGAGACTGATATGAATAAATCATCAAAACGGACATATCAGGGCAATGGCGAAGAAGAACATAATAATGATGGTTTAAAAAATGAAACCACCATGGTATCAGAAATTGAACCACCCCTTGTCTCAAAAATGAAACCTATTAATTATACAAATAATAATTTAACTGAAGAAGAAGAAATAAATAATATAATAAACGCGCGCTCGCACGAAAATAGATCTGATCAAAATAATCAAATAAAAAACCAAGTCAAAAGCATTGTGGCTGAAAACTTCATATTTGAGTTTCTAGGTGACTTTCTGTATGAAAAAGGGGTAAACCCTGAAACAATTAATAAAACTATTCTAGCAGTTTTTAACGAAGGGATAGACCTATTCAGAATGGAAGATATTGAAGGACAGTATCAGTTCATGATGGACAAGCTACATACTAGAAGTGTAGACAATCATAGAAACTTTGCTGTTTACTTTGCGAACGGTTTAAAAGATCGAACAGAACAATCAATCATGAAAGATCAGTACGAGAAAGAACGTCAACGGCAATATGAACTACATCAACAACAACTGCAAAAGAAGCGTGAAAATAAAATGAAACATCCTTCTTACAATTGGCTTGAAGAGGAATAATCATATGACCTCTCGAATGGTCAAAATGATCATTCGGATGAGAAGAAAGGAAGAGACATAAAAAGGTTCAAAGTTTGAATAAAATAACGGAGTCTATCATTTATTTACTAAAGCATAATAAAAATGAAATGATGAACTTATTACTGCCTTTCTATAAATGAGCAGTAATAAGTTCAATCTAAATTTAACTTTTTTATAAATATAGTGTTTTATTTTTCAAGAAAACTTGTCGTCTATGTTGAACGTCGAGTTTAAAAATTCACAGAGTGCCCACTTACATACCATCAAAGATTGTATGCGTGGCAGTCGGGCAGAATCATCCCGACATTCGTTTGCTTTGCAAATAGCACTTCGTGGATTACAAGGAAAGAATAAAAGATTGGCGGTGTGTTCCTTGGCTGTAGGTTACTATCACTTATCAGTTAATACTATTTCAAGAGGAAAAGGACAGTCTGCTGTCGCAGCTTCTTCCTATCGTTCCGGTGAAGCGTTATATTCCAATGACGATCAAGAGATGAAATTTTATGGTCAAAGAGATGTGCAGCCTGAGACATATATTATTGCCCCCGAGCATGCACCCGATTGGGTTTATGATAGAGAAAAATTATGGAATGAGGTTGAACATAAAGAGGCATCTATTAATAGTCGTTTAGCAAGAGAAGTGAGGGTTGCTTTACCGACTGAATTGCCATTAGAAGAACAAACTAAATTAGTAAAATCTTTTGTAGTAGAGAATTTCACAGATAAAGGAATGGTTGCTGATATTGCGATTCATCGTGACGTTGAACATAACTCCCATGCACATATCATGTTAACTGTCAGGCCTTTTGAAGAAGATGGTTCTTGGGGGCAAAAACAACGTAAAATATATTTGTATGATGAGGAAGGTAATAAGTTAAAAACAGAGAAAGGTAATGTTAAATCTAAAACGGAATTCTTGACCAATTGGGATAAAAAAGAAACGTTAGAAATTTGGCGTGAAAATTGGGCTGAAAAAGCTAATGAGGCTTTTAAAGAAATTGGATCCGATGTACGTGTTAGTCATAAATCTTATGAAGAAACCGATATAAATAAGATCGCTAGGCATCGTTTGACCTGGGAAGAATATAAAGCTGAAAAAGAAGCACAAATTCAAGCGCAAATACAAGGTAAAGAATATGAGCCTGTCACCCACATGGGTGAAGTGAATAAAGAAATAGAAGAAACCAATGAATTATTAAGTGAGATTGATGAAAGAGTCGTTAGTTTAGAAGAGTATAAGAAGTCTCTTGAAAAGGAAATAGATAAACAGTTTATTCCTAATGTACGTGAAGAATTTCCATTATCTGAAGAGCAAGTAGATGCACTGAAATATGTCTCCAATCGTGTTCATGGGTATGTAACTTATGAAAATGCAAAGGAGAATCTTGAGAAGGTTGAAAATTGGGGTATTTCAATTGAGAAAGAAGCTAGAAAGTTAGATGTTGAGGGTCATATTTTAGGTAGAGTTCGAGACAAATATAAGGATGATCCTAAAAGTGTACTCTATTACGGATTTTTACCGAGATCCTTTGAGCAAGAACATAAAATAAGACAAATAGATTACACGAACAGAGCAAATAACTTCACTCAAAAAATGTCTAGTTTTGATGAAGCCTTAATAAAAAGTCTTATTGCTTATGAAGTACAAAAAGAAATCATTCACAGGGAGTTTTCCTATATTTATCCTCAATATAGCCATATAACAGAAGGTTTCAATGAAAGCATTATAGACTTGAAACATGCTTATGTTCAAGAATATCTGAGAAGTGGCATAAAATATGAATACATCGAAGAATTTGAAGAACCACAGCTAATGAAAGATTATTCAGTTGAGAAAGTATCTGATCAAACTTTATTGAAAGAGTGGAGGGAGAATCAAAGTAGTTTACTAATTGCAAACAGAGCTGTTTCTAAAGCTAATAGCGAGTTCACCGTAATATGGAAAGAATATAAAGATACAGAGAGTGTTTATAATGTTCACGTGAAGCTAGAAACTGCTAAAGAGCAGGTTAAAGATCGCGAATTCCAAAAAGAAAAGCTGAATGAACGTATGACTCGTTCTTTAGCAGACAAATATACTAATCAACCAAAAGAAATAATAGAAGCTATTCCAGCTAAGATGCAAGCCAAACTGATTGAATGGCATTTAGACAACCGTTCAACTGGTAAACTTTCAAAAGATCTTAAACTGATTGAAAAAGATCTCCAAAAAGATGGTAAGTCAATTAATGATTTGTATGAAATGAAGGATATTAAAACAAGTGGAATAGCAGTGACTCAGTTATTTAGTAACTTAGTAAATTCATCATCACCAAACGATAAAGGGCAGGATTTGGATGAAATTAAACGTAAGCAAAAATCTAAATTGCTGCGTAAAGACCATTCTAAAGAAATAGAGTTAGGGCAATGATTTGATCCTATGGCTGTTACCATTAAAATAGAAAGGGGATGGGCTTAGGATTGGGTGGTCATTTGCTATCTCAATATTAGCATTAATAATTTGCATTACAGCACTTGTCTTAATCAAAAAATCGCAATGAGTATCCCTATGAATCTCGGCTGTTGTGGATGTGTGTGAAGAGACTGTAACTATTTATTGTGAGGAAGTCGATCTTTTAGAGGGTGTGAACAACACAAGGGGGCGTTAACATGGACTCAGTACGCTTTGAGAAGCTCTTTGAACAAGCGAAATGGCAACTAGAGGTGGAAGGATTCAAAGTTACAGAAGAAGATAAAGAAGCTGTTCGCAAGGTTATTATGGGCGAGATGAGTCGAGAGCAACTTATCGAACAACTTAAAAATGAAAGCACTTCATGATATAATAACATTGATGTTAGGAAGGGGAACCCCTTCCTCTTGGCTAATTGAACTCTCACCGTCTGTACGGTAGGGGAGGGGTGGTTCTTTATGAGCCACCCCTTCTTCCGTTGTGGTGATATCTCCCACATATAAACTATTGAGTTGATTACGGTAAAATAACGGTAAAAGAATTTTCTTAAATGAAAATAACGTTAAAATAACGGTAAATCAAAATAGGTATATGGTAGAATACCGTTAAAATAACGGTATTTAAAATTCTTGATATCTATTAATTTTGGTTAGATTAGAAGTAACAAGCAAGGTTAAAATAAATTCATTTGTTGCAATATATGTCCGTTTCCTCATGTTTTGATTGAGATAAGATTCGGCTTTCTAGGGTGGGTTTTTTTGAATGAAAAGAATACTTATAGTATTTATATTTGAAAGGGTTTAATTAGTTTCTTGATTACTCAAAAAACCTCTTTAAATGATAGTTACTAATACTTCCTTTTTAGCTACGACACGACTGTCTTTTATGATACTTACATTCATCGAGTGAGTTCCTTTATATGAAGTTCCTTCCCAATGATAGTTCCCTTCGTAATGCTTATAACTTGTTGAATGTTCTAAATCGTTAATATCGTGTGCCTCATCCCCCTTGTTATTGACCTCCCATACAATTTCATATGGGGCAGGTACATTATGATTTGCTTCAAAAAACAAACTACAATATTTCGGATTAATCCTTTCGTTTCTTCTATTAGTTTTATATGAAAGTTTATTGGATTTGTTTCGATTATATAATTCATATCTAACGTCTAAACGATAAGCAACGGGGTATTGTGCTCTTTCCGCATAAAATTCTCTTTCCGCAGATTTTGAAACCTCTTCAGGAGCCCAATAATCATGGTTGAAAAATTTCTTCCATGCTTTTTTTCCTTTTTCACCTGTACAACCATGCTCAAACAGAACATCTAGATTGGTGAGTTTGTCTTCTAAATAATCCTTTAATCTAGTTACTTTTCTTTTGTGGTTTTCTTTAGGTGTCAAGGAAAGAGATCGTTCTGTTGGATTGTTTACATTATTAGATAAAACAATACGATTCTTAATGGCGACTATTGTATCGTAGAATGACTTGTCATCTCTTTCGTTGTTGGGTACATAACATTCATCTACCAATGTAGTTAGAATGACTCCTCCTGGTAAACTCCAATTAGAGCGAGAACGGGCAAACATTTTTAAGAGTCTTGTAATTCTCCTCATTTGATTTTTCTTTACATATACCCCTTCATCACTTTCTTTTGGACTTTCTTCTCTGATTTGCTGATTAAAATAGTCTCTTATACCTCTTGGGTGCCTTAAATTCCATGAAGGTCCTGCATGTTCAAAAATAAAATCCTGATCTTCATCCTTTTCTTTGTATCTCCTGTATACTGCAAAGTCAATGTGATACCCAGCTTGATATTGCACTCTAATAGCATTCTTTCCTGCTGTCGGGGCAATAACAAAATTAGTACACTTTCTACATAAAGCATCTTCTATTAGTTTTCTACTATCTAATGCAGAAGCGGGTAAATTATTTTTATCAAAAATGACCGCAACGTCGATATCATAATCATTTTCATCATTTTGAGTGACAGTACTTATTGCAATACTCCCTTGAACTATATTATCCACAAGGACGTATTTTTTATTTTTTTCTTCATTTATCTCTAACAAGCCATTTTTTAGTCTGTTGATGTTAGTTTTTTTTAACTTTCTTAATTTATTGGCCTCTGCCCCCGATAATCTTACTTCATTATCATGAAAAGCCTTCATTTCATTGTGAAGATTTAACATCATACCCCACCTCATGAATTTCAATATAGGAATTAATATTGTTAGGATTTGTCTTTTTATGAACCTTTAAAGCCCAAGGATAATTAATGGTATTCTTGCCTTCAAAATTATAAATGAACACATCTTTGTCATTTCGAGTAATTGCACTTCCGATATTAAACACAAGAGAAGTCTGAGCAGATATAAATATATTTACTCTTTGTAAGTTGTTGGAGTATAGTCGGTTTATATCATCTAATAACGAACGGAATTGTTGTTTGTATTCACTTAACTGAGTTTTACTTTTAATTGCATGTCTTTTACAATTTCGAAGCTTAAGATGGTAGTTATCGTTATTGAAAGCAGGGATACCGCTCAACTGACTTCTTTTAATCTCTTCAGTCAAGGAGATTAGAATATTAACCTCCGACGAAGATTCGAAATTCTTAGATACCAAATCTTTTACTAATTCTAATTTAGGATAATTGATTTCTTCAGGTAAAACCTCCCACTTAAGATTGTTTTCATCCCATTCAGAAAAAGTAAAATTTCTTTTATTCGAAACCTGATATCCTAATAAAAAGACATAGGGAATGTGAGCTAGACCTTCATATTGTGATTCAGGTTGGTCCCATCTCTCAGCAACATAAAAATAATCTTCTATTGATTCTCTTTGTTTAATAAGACTGTTTTTCATCCACTCTAAATTTGTTTCATTATTTTTGGGCCTTTGGTCTAATGTTACATATACCTCCTCTTTGATGTTTCCTGGTGTATTATTTTTTTCAGAAGAATCAATAGAAAACTGTTTAAATACAACCTTGGATTTTCTATTTAATCCTTTTTCTCTATTTACCATTTGTCTATGAATCCAATATAAAGCGAATGTAATTAAGCTAATAGAAATAATTATAGCTATAATATTTATGTAATCACCGTATTCGCTTTGCGAAAAAAGAATTTGTATTAGATATGGAAAAAGCCCAAAACTAGGAAAGATAGAGATACCAAGAGCGAGAATAACTAATGGAGTTTTGTTATAAGCTCTATTCTTGAAATAAATTATCAAATAAGGTAAAGCTTTGTACTTGATAAAACGATTAATTTGCAATAAGTTCCCCCCCCCCTAAACCAATTTTTGATAAAATTACCATAATAGATATATAGTACCACATTTGATAAACGTAATATGTTAAGGAATTACAAAATTCGATTATATGCTTGATTTATCTTGCTACATGGGAGAAAGGGGATTATGGCATCTATGAAAGGGGAGGAGTACAATGTCGATAACTACTAGCGAGTATATTAAAGAGAAAATCAATGACTATAAAAACTTAATTCCATTGGAAGTAAGTGATATGAAGATATCTAATCAAATTCATTTAGATATAGTCGAAATCAAGGATTTCTTGAAATTTGCGAGTGATTCTAATTCTGAGTATGTCTACTACTATTACACTTACTATAATCCTGAAGAATACATAATTCCTCATGATTGGTACAGTAAGTATTCGAAAGAATTTAAAATAGAAGTTCTTCAACATAATCGGAATATAGAATCACTAGATTTTAACTCACCGAAGAGTTTGACATTATTTGTTCTTCAGAATGGTACCTTTGTTGGGGTGAACCTAGAGAACCATTGGATAGAAAGTAAAGGTATTAGTGTAGCAGATGAAACTATAGAAATTATTGAAAATAAGTTCTCCCGAGAAGTAAAAGAAATAAGTGATTACAAGAAAGATCAACAAAAAAATGATGAAAATAAGTTGAGGGAAATTATCTTCAGTGACCCAGAATTTAGATTCTGTAAAAATCAACAACTTAGATATTCGTACTTAGTAGAATTGCTAAAAAAGGATAATATGATGAAGTTCGAGTATTTGGTTGAACCGTATGGAGCACCACATATTGGTAAGATAAAAATGTTTATGGATAAAACTTGGATGCTTTACAAAGATCGATATAAATAACTGTTTTGGAATATGTAATTTGACCAAATGTTTACAGCTATTGAAAATGTAGCACCTCTGACATAGTAATTGCCACCAAATATAAGAGGTTTGCCAAAGAATGAGTGACGTTTACCACTACAGTCCATCTGGTAACTTATCTAATCAGTAAGAGTAATTTTTGTTAGAACGGATAACTGAAACAATAACTTTGATAGAACATAAAGAGGTAATTGGTAAATTATGTAGAAAAGCTTATTAGTGGAGAAATACAAAATAAGAGGTGGAATTAATGTTGAAATTGCAAGGTAGTTCACTCGATTGGGCTTTAAAACATATTGAGAATTTTGGTGATACAAATATATTTCCAGTTCCATTTGAATATGAAGCAATTCGCTATATTTGGGATGAAGACACAAAAGAATTACCGAATGGTAAAAGCTTCAAAGAGTATTTACGAAACCAGGATATATTAAATTGGGCAGTAAGAAGTTTTAAAAGGAGTCTTACTCCAAAACATAAATATGGATTTCGATTATCAACGCAACTTGATCCTCTTGATACTATAATATATACTGCGTTAGTTTATGAAATTGGTGAGGATATCGAAGCAAGAAGGGTACCCATTGAAAAAAATGTGAGTTTTTCATATAGATTTAAACCAAATAATGAAGGTAGAATGTTTGATCCAAATATAAACTATAGAAATTTTCTAGAATATTGTTCATCTAAAGTAGATTTGTTTTTAGGAGATGACTCTATACAATATGTGGTGGTTGCAGACATTGCAGATTTTTATCCTAGAATGTATTTACACCCTTTAGAGAATGCATTAAGTTCAAGTACTGCAAAGACAAATCATGCTATTGCTATTAAAAAATTACTTAACAGTTGGAACTATAGCATTTCTTATGGTATTCCTGTAGGTCAATCAGCTTCAGCTTTATTAGCAGAGTTGACGCTAAATGATATTGATGAAGGGTTACTAAGTGAGGGTGTCGATTTTTGTAGATATGTTGATGATTTTCGCATTTTTTGTAAAACAAAAAAAGAAGCTTATGAGCAACTTGCTTTATTAGCCAACATGTTGTTTGATAATCATGGCCTTACATTACAACAACATAAAACAAGAATTCTTTCAGTTGAACAGTTTAAAGAAAATTACTTAAAAACTGAGGAATCAATGGAAATAGACAGTTTAAATAAGAAATTTTCTGATATTCTAGGTGAATTTGGAATAGATGATCCCTACGCTTCAATTTCTTATGAGATGTTGCCTAAAGATTTACAATTAGCGATTGATTCGATGAATTTAGAAACTATACTTAAAGAACAATTAGAATTAGAAAATATAGATACAAGAATAGTGGGCTTTATTTTAAAAAGAATGGCACAACTTAATAATACAGATATCCTGGATCTGATATTAGATAATTCTGAAAAACTCTATTCTGCTTTTAAACATGTATTTAATTATCTAAATGAAGTTCAATTAACTGCAGTCCAAAAAGAGGAAGTAAGTGTAAAGTTGTATAAAATACTTGACTCTTCAATAATTGGCCATTTGGAATTCCATAGAATGTGGATTTTTAAAACATTTTCAAATGGAAGCGGATGTAATACTGAAAGATTAACATCATTTTATAATGAATATTATGATGATTTTTCGAGAAGAGAAATTATTCTTGCATTAGGGACAGCTAATCAACAATCGTGGTTTAGACCCAAAAAAAGGAATGCTATGGAATTTCCAACATGGCAAAGAAGGGCATTTATTAAAGCTGCAAAGTGTTTACCAGGTGATGAGGCAAGTCATTGGTACCGTTCAATTCTGACAAGGTTAGATCCACTAGAAATTGCAGTGGTTAAATGGTCTCAAAAATAAAACCGAGTAGGGAAATTTCAATTTTCTAACTATGTTTTACTATAATATCATTATTTATTAGAAAGTGATTTTATAGAGATGAAATTATTTGAAACATAATTAAACAAGATAGCAGTTAGAGTAAAGTGGGAACATAACCACCTAGAGAAGTGGTTAATAGCTGAACAACAGAGGTGATACGAAATGCAAAAAGTAAACAGAAAGACATTTAATGAAGGTGAGCTAGAGACGCTTTGTAGGATAATAGCTGATACCAATGATGGTCTGACTGGATCACAAATAGAGTATTTTTTAAGAATGTTAAATTTTAAGGATATTGATCCGACACTTACTAAGTGGAAGAGATTGTATAATGCTCTAGCTAATCGACAAAATCAAACTAATTCAGGAAACTGTGTTTTATCTTTTATTTCTAAATCATTTGCTCCAAGTCGATATATAGGAAATAAGGACTTTTACGATGTCAAACTAGAAAAAATCAACACGATACTTCTGTTTCATGGATTGGAATTTAAAGATGATGGGAAATTTCATAAGGTACGATCAACAAATACTTTAACTGAAGCGGAAAATAGGGCATCTCGGCTTACGGAAAGAATAACTTCCCGACATCTACATCCTCATTTGCTTAAGTATTGTAAAAAAGAGCTTCTTCAAAATAACTATTTTCATGCTGTTTTAGAGGCAACAAAAAGTATTGCTTCTATGATCAGGACTAAGACTGGATTGGAAAGTGACGGAGCGAAATTGGTTGAGGAAGCTTTTGGAGGAAGTAATCCCTTGCTAAAAATCAACTCTTTAAAAACTGAATCTGAAATTAGTGAGCAAAAGGGATTTGTAAATCTAGCAAAAGGATTGTTTGGTACGTTTAGAAATCCAACAGCCCATGCAGCAAAAATTGAATGGAATATGTCGGAAGAAGATTCAATTGATTTATTTACTTTAGCCTCTTATGTTTTACGAAGAATCGAAAATAGTAATTAAGTGACAACGAGAATTTTAGAGCTATGTGCTGTGTTTTTATTCTTCCATAAACGGTGCGCTATTCTTAACAGATTATAGAGCTTGGTTTTACTAACTTATAATATGAAATACACAGACTTAGTAGATTCTTTTTGGGAGGAATCTGTATGATTAAAGAGAAAATAAATAATTTATTAGAAGAGGGTTACGAATGTGATTTTTTAGATTATAAACTAAAACAATATCCTCCAAAATTAAATCCAAACTTTATTAAAGATGTAATGGCGATGGCAAACTCTCATTATGATGGAGATAAATTCATTATTATTGGTGTTAACGACAACGGTGAAATTATCGGTATTGATAAAAATGAAGTTTTTGTAGATTCCGCTATCTACCAGGATATTATTTTAAATTATGTAGAACCTGATATAACAATTGATTATTTTAAACATAGTTATGAAGGGAAAATCCTTGGGGTTTTAAAAATCGCTGGTGGTAATAATAATAAACCTTACTTAATAAGGAAAGAAATAGATTCTTTAAAACTAGGAAGTTGTATTATCAGAAAAGGCAGCAAAAATTCTTCAGCTAATAGAAGTGACTTTGATAACTTCTATTATAATAAAGAAAATTTTTATATTAGTATTTTAACCCCGATTTTGCGAGCGGTAAATGACAATGATGGACTTGCCTATCTTCAAGTTTCTATAAGAAATCATACATCATTACCAGTAACTATTATCAGTGGTGCATTATATGTATTAGATAATCATAATACCATCATATCAAAGCACTCAGTTTATGGCTTGGATAATTATGTTGGTGCAGATTTTAAATTAGCTTTGAGCCCTATGTCAGAGAAAGTCGGAGATCTCCATCTAGGGTTCACCTCTACTGATTGTTTGAGGTTGGGGTTAGATCAACATGGGACTACAGAAAAAGAATTCCTATTTAAAATAAAATTTTTTGATACCCTTAATAATGAATATACTGTTGATGAAAAAGATTGTGTGGTAATCGCTAAAGGTGAGTTTCTATGGAAAGTGAAATAAAAAGATAATAATGATTAAACAGGTAACAAAGTATATTCAACAATTGGGCGCACAATTGCGGAAAACCAAAAGCCTAATCCTCGGTGAAAATAAGGAGGATTAGGCTTTTTACTGTTGAGTCTGTAATAAACGAATAGCAATAATAGATTCCTGTGCTTGAAGATTTTTATATGTGAAAGTAGGGTTTGCTTTATATAATTTTTGTCAAGGACTATTAGGGAGAATAATAGAAAAGAGATGTATATTATGTTTGAAAAAGTATGTCAATTTTGCGAGGAAAAGTATTTAACGGAGAAAAAAAGCAAAAATACTGTTCGTCAAAGTGTTTCGGTAGTTCTATTAGAAAAAGAATAAAAACACAATGTGCTTGGTGTGGTAAAGAGATTGAAGTGATCGAATTTAATTATAAGAATTACAAGACAAATCATTGTAGTAACCAACATAGAGCATTTTCTAGTACGACTAATAGAGGATACAAGGTAAAGCAAATTGCAGCAGAATTATTTAATATTGTTTGGAATAATGAAATATCTTATTTACTCGGTATAATTGCTACCGATGGAACATTAAATAAAAATCGTAAATTAATTAAAATAGTGAGTGCAGATAAAAGTTATTTGCAAAAATTATCTGAAATCGTAATCAAAATCACTGGTAGAACTCAACCTATACATCATGGAACTACGAAATTTAGAAATAAAATATATAACTACTATAGTTTACAGTTTACCTCTAACGCTTTATATGATTTTTGTATTGAAATTGGGATAACCCCAAATAAAACTTATATGATGTCAGAAGCCATATTAAATGACGGTTCTTTCGGAAACGTCACTGTCGTTGACTAACTTCCTTCGGAACCGCCATTTCGTTTTCCTTCTTTTAACCGCCACTTTTTTGTCAGCTATAAAAAATCCCCGTCTTTAAGACGAGGGAGATAATTATAATAATAATTTCATTTCTATATGCTCTCTATGCTTTTAAATTGCTTTGATTAACTCTTTGTTTTGCTTCTTTAATTCTTCATTTTCTTTTTCTATTTGTTTAAGCAGTTCCATCTTGTCATCCATGCTCATGCTTTTTATGGTAATGGTACTTAATTTGGTCTCCATTAAATTAACCCTTTCCGAAGTCAAATTGTTTATTTAATATCTCTGGTCAGCGATTACTCTTTCTACGGTATCTTCGTCAACTAACTTATCTTTTCTCGCAACGCAATCTAATAAACACTCTGTACATAAACGATTTGTTAATCGTAAAATTCCTTTTGTGTACGTATAAATATTCTTCATGGCAGCTTCCGTAAATATTTGTCTTTCTTCGCCTGCAACTTTCAAATGATGCTCTATATATTCTTTCATTTCATCATACGTTAATCCTACTAAATGAAAACGAGTTGTAATTCGTTGAGAAATAGCTTCTAGACTTCGAAGGCGTATTTTATCACGTAATTCTGGTTGCCCCACTAAAATAAGTGCTAAAGGGGATAATGAGTCAATTTCAAAGTTTGTTAAGAAACGAATTTCTTGCAACATTGTAGGCGATAAAAGGTGTGCTTCATCGATCACTACAATCGGTGTTTTTTCCTTGTTTTGATATAAGTCTAGTAGAGCGGCTTTGAATTGTCTTTTCAGATCACTTGCTAAAAACATTGGTTCAATCCCAACTTGCACAAGCATCTCTCGGTAAAAATCCCTTGGTTTTAAAGATGAATCTGATAAATAAAGAAAAACATGTTCACTTGATACAAGACGGTCATGCAAAGCCCGTAGGGCGGTTGTTTTTCCTGCACCAACTTCTCCTGTGATAAGGCCGAATTCTCTTTGGTTAATCATGAATTCGAGTCTTGCTTGCATTTCTTCGAACTGTTCGGATTGGAATAAATCATGCGTTAATATTTGTTTTTGAAAAGGGGTTTTTTCCCACCCAAAATAAGCTGCTATCATTTGTCTTCACCTCTTATAATGGAACTGTAACTTAAGCGTCCCAATTGCTCTTTCTTTTTCTTTTCATGCTCAGGAAGGATGAGTTCTAAAAAGTTATATTGTGTTTTTATTTCTTCTTGTGTTTCTTCTTCCATAATGAACCGTCTATCAATTGTTCGATGAACTTCCAAAGCGTTTGCCATACCAAAGCTTTTTCCATCGTGCCACACTTCAAGATGATTTAAATCGATTGGGTCGTATCGAACAATAATTTCACTGCCACTAAGCACAGAATCTACTTCATATTTATTATTTTGAAAGGATATACACCCTGTCTTATCTACCTTTCTCTTTTCCTCCCATAAGAATGCTTGCTTCATTTCTTCTAATGTGGGAAAAACGAGTGGATGATCATTTTCTTCAAAACGCTCTCTAGGTGTTTGCTTTGTTTCTCCATGTTTGCGTTCATGATAGAACGTACCTAACCAAATTTGAAAATAATGATTTAGTTCCTCAATGGTTTGTATTTTTCCAGATTCGATTAAGTCATAAGCTTCAACTTTAAAAGAGGTATCGACAAACTGGAAAAAGCGCTCTAATTTCCCACGTCCTTCAGGACGTCCAGGTTTAGAGTGGGAAAGTTTAATCCCTAACTTTGCACATGCAAGTTTTAAAATATCCGATCGATATACTGCTCCGTTATCGACGTAAATTTGTTCAGGCTTCCCTTGAGAAATCATTGCTTTTTGTAAACAGTCTTCTAATTGTGGTCCTCGTTCCTGAAAGTAAAATTCGCCATGGACGATGGACCTTGAATAGTCATCCATGAATGCAATGAGTTTCGCAGTGAGTCTACGCTCTGGTTTATTAGGATCTGGAAGATAAAGTGTATGTTGAACATCCCCTTGCCAACATGCATTTCGATAAGGGAACTCAAAACGACGATAACTCCCCGACTTTGATCCTCTTAATTTCTTTCTCGTAATATTTAGCTTTCTTAATTGTTTCGATAACGTACTCTCTGATATTTCTCCTTGTTTAATAACACCTGCTAACTCTAGAATACGAATGATTTGCTCGACAGAGCGTTCAGGCTTTTCCTTTTTCAATCTAATCGCTTTCGTTAATACTTCTTCTCCAATCACTCTTGATGTACATGTTGCACGTTTACTAGGTTTTAGTGCTTCGAAGCCTCCTTGACGATAAAGTTGAAGATAACGTTCGAGTGTTCGTTTGCTAATGGTTTGCTCTTCTCCATATGCATTGATGTGCTTTTGATTGGATATAGATCTTAGATGTTGTGATAATTCTCCTTTTTCCAAGGTTCTGGTTACAACGTTTGATATTAAACCAAACCGAAATAGTGCGATGTTTGTTCTCAGTTGTTCGTCCATCTCCTGCCTCCTTTAAATAAAATGTCTTTTCTATTTTCTTATAAAGGGGCTCAATTGAAGAGGGGACAAGTTCTGTGGGATTTCACGACCCTTATTGGAACTTTATGGTTATTATTAGCCGTATTTTAGGCGAATACAAAATGGCATTGATGATGTCGGTGAAAGACTTCCTGAAGGAAATTCCATTGCGAGGCATTTATTCTTGTATAAGCAAATTTATCCATGGGAGAAAACCGTAGAAGGGGTAAGGATTCGAAGGATGAACTTTTTTCCAAACGGTTAAGATGAGTTGAATAAGAGTCTCCGCCACATTCGGGTGACGGACCTTTGATCCAACATTGAAGGCAGGATACACCCTTAATAACATTTTTAACATTTGCTGGGTGAGACGTTGAAGTTGTTTATTACATTGTCGTTTCCAACGTTTCAAGGTTCCCTTTGGTATAAGATAAGGGTAGCCACGTGTTATCTTTAGATTAGCACTTTGATACGTTTCTCTTTTATGAAAAATCCTCAAAAAGAAACTCTCATAGATCAATGTGTAATGAGCTCGATATGGTATTAAAAAGTCAGGGAGAATAGAGATTGTTTGTCTACAAGTTTGATTCGAGCATCTCCAGCGATAAATCCGAAGGATATAACTCTTTGACTTTGTAAGGACTGTTCTTTTGTAATAACCATGTTTATGAAGGTTACTTCCACATAATGGGCATGGTTCATTATAGACGGGTGGTACTTCATGGTAATTCCTCAAGTACCCCTTGATAGATTTAGAGATATGTTTTATGATAATCATGGTTTTTGAAAATGTTTTTGCCTCAAAGAGACGGTCATCTCTTTGGGGCTTTTATTTTGCCTTTCTTCCGTAATGGATATTTTTCTCAAAAATCCATTGTCACATATAATCTACCTCATGTAACGTCAATATTAATTCCTAAAATGTCAAAATCCGCCGTCATTGGAAATGGCGGCGGACAATATGAATTCATCACTAAAAGTACCAGATGATTATTTCCCTTCTTTCTTAGAGGAGTAATAGATGGAGATGGTAATTTTAATAAAAAGAAGGACTTTCGTGTAAATATTCGTATTTACTCTGGATCGTTAGGCTTTCTTCGTTGGATAGATGAAAAATGTAAAAAAATCTACAAAATAAGTGGAGGGGAATTTTACAGTAATAGTAATGAGCTTGGGAGTAAACATATTTTAAATTTTTGTAGAGCTTATGATAACCTCCTTATTATAGAAAGTATATATAATCAAGCAGGTTACTATTATGAAAAGCGGATTAATCAAATTGGTTTTCCAATTGAAGATTTAAAATGGTTAAAGCAAAAATTTGCATATACTTACTTAGATGGTAATGAGGTTAAGTGTAAGAATTTATCATGTAGTTGTTATTTTGTAAAAAAACATTATAAATAAAAATATTGTTCAGCAAAGTGTCGAATAAATAAGGGATAATAATTAAAGGTTTCAATATTCGTACCTCGAAAAGTGTCCTAATTAGTTTTTTAATACTAATAAGCTGGTAAGGATATTAATTTAAAACAAGTGATTCATAAAAGCACCGAGATGGTGCTTTTTTGGATTTTGAATAAGTTAATGGGGAAAAGAATGCATACTTAAATTAATTAAAGGTGAGTTCAAAAGGAAAAAACACAGCAGTACGAATATGGGAAGGAACATTTTATCTCTTGACTTGATTAATATAAAATTATAAACGATTATGTTATATAAAAGATTCGAGAAATGATCTTACAAAGTTTCCTTTAGCATCACAAGTTATTTTAGGGAACAACTGTATATGTATGGTTTTAGAAGAAACTAACATTTTATCTATTTATTTGATTTACTGCTAGGGTTCCCTAGTTTGCTAATGGTATCTCACCGTCTTGAACGGTGGGGTCTTTTTTTATAATTATATAGTGTGATGTGATTAAGGTATTTTTAAGTTATTAGAAAGTTTCTATTAGTAATATATGGTAAAATAAAATAGTGTTGTGCTAAGTAGGATTATTATTGCAGGCTATTATGACCACAGCTCCGTTTGAAGCTGTATTATTCATTGATTTACATAGGATTAAATACCAATACACATAACAAAAGTTATTTTATGTATGATTTCTTATTTAAAAAAGTTTAGGAATAGAAATTTTAATTCCGATGATAGTATTGTGAAGATTTGGTATAAGAAGGGAACTGTTGATAAGGTAATATTTTTCCCGAGTAACCAAAAGAACATAAAAGGAGTGGGAATAATGTATAACATTATAAACCCTTATTCTATTTTCCATGTGATTTCTTGGTTAAATCAAAATCAAGGTGCTGTTTTAGCAACACTAACCTTTATATATGTTGTAGCTACTATTTTAATATTTCGTGCTAACTATAGTTCTGTAAGAGAAATGAAAAAAGCAAGAGAAGAAGAGAATAGACCGTATATAATTGTATTTACTGAATCAATAGGGAATGGCGGTATTAATTTGATTGTAAAGAATATTGGAAAGACTTTAGCGACCAATATAGAAATATTATCAACTCCAGAAATAATGCACCCTAAGGAAAGGCCACTTAATAAATCTAACTTATTTCAGTCTATTATTCCTAACATGGCCCCTAACTTTCAATACACAGGATTTCTAGGCATGGGTTGGAATTTGAAAGATAGTAGTAATAACTTTCCTGTTTACAATGTGGTAGTTACATATAGAGGCAGTCATACAAAAGAGTATAGGGATGAATATATTTTAGATTTAAATACAAGTTCTAAATTATTATATATGGTGGAAAGGGATATTAATGATTTAGTCAATGAGTTTAAAGATTATAAGAATAAACATAATAGGGAAATGTCAGAGCTTAATAACAATTTAACTGAGTTGATTAATTCACATTCATTACCAAATAGAACTGAAAGGGCTAGAAATACACTCAAGAAAAGAAAAGCATCTATTGATAACTATTTTTGAATATTATGAGAGTTGATTAGAAGAAAGGTATTTAATTTCTTAGGACTGTAATATCTTTATAAAACAATTAATTTTCACCACTGTTTTATTCAATAAATAAGCAGGAAAAGATAATAAAAATGAATATATTGTTTTTAAAGGGATAAAAGTTATTTAGTGTGAGGTGTTTTTATTGGGATTAAAAGATTTAGAAGATGTTTTAATGCAGGAAATCGACAGAATTCTAGTTGAAAAAAAGCAACAGGGAAAAGAGATTAGTGAAAGTAAATTCGACTCTGCTATTAAGAATATTTATTCAAAAAATTCTATAAATCAACAAGCAGAACTTATTTTTAAGAGCTTGAAAGAGTCTGCCCCAAAAATGGTTGAAGAAGAAAGATTGGTACATCAAGAGTTTAAGTCTCGTCTTCAGTTACAATGGCTCAATCCAATGCACAACTTAGCATCTCTCATAAAAATTGCAGAGGAAACTGGCATCGATATAATTGACGATTATTTAGAAAGTACTAACCAGCAAAATTTCGAAAGTTACAGTGTGTCAGAAACATTTGATGTTTTAATTAAAATTTATGCGAAAGCTATTGTTATTAGTAAAGAAGTATATACCTTGCTTAATTCTGGTTTTTCAGATGGAGCAATGTCAAGGTGGAGAAGTCTTCATGAACTTAATGTATACTTTCAAAATTTAACAAAACATTATGGTGATGAAGACTTTACAAAGAAGGTAATACGATTATATAAAGATTATTCGGCAGTTGAATTTTATCAGGAACTTAAAAATTATCATAAGAAAGATAAAAATTTTAAAATAGATCAAGAGGATTACAATAAAATAATAAAAGACTATAAACTGGTTTTACAAATTCACGGCAATGAATTTATGAAGCCGTATTCATGGGCTAGGCTTTTACTCGAAAAAAAAGGAAAAATTTATTTTAGTGATCTTGAAAAAAATGTAGGAGTAGATCATTTAGCAGTTTATTATAAACAAGCGAATTATCATATCCATGCTAGTCCAACTGGTTTATATGAAAGCTTAGGTGATATGAAAATAAATGGTGAAAGTCAATATGGTGCTGTATTTGGGCCCAGTAATTATGGTCTTTCTATACCTGGACAATTGACTGCAATATCTTTAGTACAGATTACATCTTCAATACTCTTGTTAGAATCTAATATTGACAGGTTAGTTAGATGTGTAATTTTACAGAAGTTTTTGGATATAACCTTAGATGAGTTTGATGAAGTTCAAACAAACATGGAAGATAAAGAACTTAGTAGATATACATCCAATACAAATAATGGTTGTGAATAGCCTTTTAGTGTCCGAAAAGTGTCCGATCTAATTCTAAAACAGATATTTTGATATTTCGGTTGATTTAAAGAACCCTTAAATATCAACGTTTACGACTGATGTTTTACAATATTTTTTTACTGGTAATATGGGCGGCATGATGTAATAAGCCGTTCCAACCCTTGATTTATAAAGGTTTGCCTGCGATTTGCTAACAAAATGCTAACATCAGGTATATAAAAGAGGTTTCTCATTAGTTGATTAAACTTTTGAGAAGCCTCTTTCTATTTTAGTGAAACCAGTTCTTATGCACTCATATCTTATGAGAATTACTTAAAAAAATTTCCCTATAACAGTTAAATTGATTGCCTAGAGCCAGATTTGTTACGCAGTAGACGTATACTATTCACTAGAAAATCTCTTCCGCAATGAGTGCGATTGCGGTAGTAGACCGAAGCATAATAACACTTCAATACCAGATGGGAATGATTTGAGTAAACGCGAGAATTTGTCTATTATTAAAGATAATAACACTGGAATTAGGAGGGCAACATTGTTACTAAGAAAATTTAAAATGCGTACAGTAATACTATGGCTCGTATGTGTTGTTGTGCTTCTTTCCTTGGTTATTACGGATGTGTTGGTAAGTCGTTCCGTAAACGAAGCCAGCGTACAGCAAAAGGAAGAAACGGCACTCACCGTTGCCAGAGTTGTAGGACAATCGGACATTGTCCAAAGAGGGTTAACAGAAGAAAATGCGGAGGAAATTCAGCGGTATGCTAATGAGGTTCGCCAGTTAGCAAATGTTCTTTTTGTTGTTGTGATGGATATGAATGGCATTCGTTATTCTCACCCTAATCCTGAACTTGTAGGACACCCATTTGAAGGAGGAGACGAGGATTCGGTTCTCTTCGGGGAAGAATACGGCTCAATTTCAGAAGGGAGACTAAGCCCTTCCTTACGTTCCTTTACTCCAGTAATCAATGATAATGGTGAACAAATAGGTGCTGTTGCGGTTGGTATTTCCCTCGAATATATTCAACAAATCACCAATCAAAATCATCGGAATATTATTATTGGATCCTTGATTGGTCTGCTAGTTGGTATTATTGGAGCTTTTTTCATTGCGAATTACATAAAGAAAACATTATATGGGCTGGAACCACCGCATATTGCAAAAATGCTGGAAGAAAGAAACACGATGTTGCATTCCGTTCATGAAGGAGTCATTGCAGTGGACCGGGATGAAAAGATAACTCTAGTTAATAAGTCGGCTAAAAAGCTATTCCAAAAAGCAGGTCTGCCAGATAATCCTATTGGTATGGATATCAGTAACTACTTACCGATGACCGGACTCGACAGGGTTTTAAGAACAGGCGAGATGGAGCTTGGCGAAGAGATAACCATTAACGAGATATCGTTAATAGTAAATCGTGCCCCGCTCATAGTGGAGAATGAAGTGATTGGGGCCATTTCTACTTTACGGGATAAGACTGAAGTAAAAGAGTTGGCGCAACAGTTAACAGGTGTAAAGATGTATGTGGATGCTCTGCGCGCACAGTCACATGAAGTAAAGAACAATCTCCATGTTATATTAGGAATGGTGCAACTGGGGACTTATGAGCAGTTAAAAACGTATATTCATGAATTAGTTAATCATAAAAACCATGAAATTGATCAAGTAGCAGAGATTAAGGATGCTGTTTTATCCGGTTTTTTATTAGGAAAACTAAGTTATGCCAGGGAATGTGGTGTTGATTTATCCATTAAGAGTAAACATGAAATTCCGAAAGCCAAATCAGCGGATGTTATTCATGAGCTAATTACCATTTTAGGCAATTTGATCAATAATTCTATCGAAGCAATAGATGATTCGTTTTTTAAAAAGGTGGATGTACTGTTTATCCTAAAGGGCGGTCTCCTTACCGTACAAGTGAAAGACACAGGACCAGGTATAAAGACGAAAGACTTGGAAGAAATTTTTGATAAAGGTTTTTCTACAAAAGGAGAAGGGCGCGGCTTTGGATTAGTGCTCGTGAAGTCAAGTATTGACACTCTACAAGGGAATCTCACAATTGATACTTTTGAAGGTGGCGGGACGACCATCATTGTGGAAATACCATATGAAGCAGAGGAGAATTCAGGTGATTAAAGTAGTCATATTAGATGATGATCCTATGGTGGCAGAATTTAATAAACGTTATTTACAAGAAATTGAAGGCTTCCAATTAACAGCAATCACAAAGTCTTTTAACGAAGCACTTGAGGTGATTAAATCCGAAGTGGTCGACTTAATCTTACTGGATATTTATATGGCGGGAAAAAATGGTTTAGAGTTATTGCAGCATATTCGCTCGGAAAACAAATGGAGTGTTGATGTTATCTTAGTAACAGCTGCCGACGATGTTGAATCAATTCAAACCGCATTACGGTACGGGGCTGCAGACTATATCATTAAACCTTTTGAATTTGAACGATTCAACCAAGCACTAACCACATATAAGGAAAAGTATTATTATTTCAAAAAGCAAACGTTCTTAAAGCAGGAGGAGTTGGACAGGAAGTTTCTTCTGCAACAGGAGAAAAAGCAGATGTCCTTACCTAAAGGATTGACATCCAATACTTTACAGCTTGTTGTAGAAGCCATACTTGAAAAGGGCGACGAAGCCTTTTCTACTGATGAAATCGCTGAACGTATTCAAGTATCTAGGGTTTCTGTTCGAAAGTACATTAGATATTTAAAGGAAATAGGTGCCCTTGGTGAAAGAATGACATACGGTGCTGTTGGAAGACCCGTATACCAATATATTAATAAAGATTTAAGTAAATCAACATTTCAGCATCTTTTTTAAAATAACAGAAGCGGCCACTGGTCGCTTTTTTAAATTACAAAAGTTTTCTTTAGTTTCATAATCTGTCACAAAAAAGTCAAATTTAATACACTTGATGTACATAATTGAAACCGCTTTCAACTAGGAGGACAAGAAATGAAAATGAAAAACTTAAAAGAACAAGCGATAGAGTTGCATCGAAAACATATGGGGAAAATTGATGTTGCCAGTAAAATAGAGATTCATAGTCAAGAAGATTTAAGTTTAGTATATACACCAGGTGTTGGTGATGTATGTAAGGAAATTGAAAGAAAACCAGAGGAATTAAATCAACTTACTTCACGAGGAAACATGGTAGCCGTTGTCACAGACGGAACGGCCGTACTAGGTCTTGGTGACATTGGACCAGGTGCCGCCATGCCGGTAATGGAAGGGAAATGCATGCTGTTTAAGAATTTTGCCAATATAAACGCCTTCCCGCTTTGTTTAGATACAAAAGAAGTTGATGAAATAGTAGCTATTGTGAAAGCGCTTCAACCTACCTTTGCAGGAATTAATTTAGAAGACATCTCAGCCCCGCGCTGTTTTGAGATTGAAGAACGGTTAAAAAAGGAGCTTGATATTCCAGTTTTTCACGATGATCAACATGGCACTGCAATTGTAGTGCTTGCTGGACTGATAAATGCCTTAAAAGTAGTGGGAAAACAAATGAAACAAGTAAAAATTGTCATTAATGGAGCAGGTGCTGCTGGCATCTCTATTGCCAAATTATTATTAGAAGCGGGCTTCTCCAATATTACTCTTGTTAGTTTAGAAGGTGCGGTCCATCATCGTGAGCCTTGGTTAAACTCAAGTCAGCAAAAAATCGCGAAAGTAACGAATAAAGGTGATATTAGAGGAACATTAGATGACGTGATACAAGGGACAGATGTATTTATTGGTGTATCTGGACCAGCGGCATTGAATAAAGAACAAGTCAAACGCATGGAAAAGGATCCTATTGTATTTGCAATGGCCAATCCAATTCCTGAAATTCATCCAGAGGATGCCTTTGCAGCAGGGGCAAAAGTAGTTGGCACAGGGCGATCTGATTATCCAAATCAAGTAAACAACTTGCTGGCATTCCCAGGTATTTTTCGCGGGGCAATTGATTCTGCTGCTTCGGATATAACGGTAGAAATGAAAATTGCTGCAGCTTATGCCATTGCGAAAGTAATTCCGGAAAAAGAATTATCTGCCAAATATGTGATTCCGAACGCATTAAACAAAGATGTACCAAAGGTCGTTGCAGATGCAGTTAAAAAATGCGTTTTAGAAAAGGGCGATATCAATGCAAGAACTAGTTAAGTTCATATACATGAAGGAGTGTTTAGCATATGGGACAAACAGCAAGGGAACTTGAAAATAATCAAACGACACAGCCTGAGATGAATATGCATGAGCTACATCAGAAAAAACAACCAACGGTTATGGGCCTTCCAATTGCTTGGTTTGCCATCTTTCTGTTATTAACAATTGTTACCGTTTATACAGGAACCCTTCCAACAGGAATGATCGGAAGCTTGCTCGTAATGGTGGTGTTTGGTGAAGCCCTCGGATGGATTGGTGACCGCTTGCCGGTTATCAAATCCTTTCTTGGTGGTGGAGCCATTGTGGCAATTTTTGGTTCGGCTTACATGGTTTACAGTGGTATACTTCCAGAGAATGTTGTAGTGGGCGTAGACAGTTTCATGACTTCTGGAGGGTTTCTGGACTTCTATATAGCTGCGTTAATTACTGGAAGTATTTTAGGAATGAATTCAAAGGTTCTAATGAAAATTGGCGTTCGTTACTTTATCCCGATTTTCGGAGCTGTTGTCGGAGCTGTTGTAATTGCAGGAATCGTCGGTTTACTTGTGGGTTTCACATTACAAGAGGCTATCCTCGTAATCGCAATGCCTATATTAGGAGGCGGAATGGGGGCTGGAGCGGTTCCAATGTCTCAAGTATATTCACAGTTTCTAGGACAGCCTGCAAGTTATTATATTTCAATACTAGTTCCTGCATTAGCACTAGGGAATGTATTTGCAATTGTACTTGCTAGTCTTTTAAATAACCTGGGAAACAAGTTCCCATCCTTAACAGGTAACGGACAGCTTATTCCGGGTTTTAAATTAGAAGAAACAAAATCAAAACTTGATATTTCCAAAATGGGAATCGGTTTATTAGCAGCATTAGTATTCTTTGCTTGCGGACAGTTATTAGGGGGGGTTGTTCCACTTCACCCTTATGCATTGATGATTATTTTAGTAGCAGTGGCTAAAATAGCAAACCTCATTCCAGAAAATGTCGTGGAAGGTGCGAGTCAATGGTACCAGTTCGTAGCCAAAACATGGACACTTGCATTGTTGTTCGGAATTGGGGTTGCATTTACCGACTTAGAGGCTGTATTAGCCGCGTTAAGCTTACAATATATTTTACTCGTTGCCGGTGTTGTAGTTGGTGCAGTACTAGGTGCTGCTTTATTAGGTCGGCTTGCCGGGTTTTATCCAATTGAATCCGCGATCTCCGCAGGTTTATGCATGGCAAACATGGGAGGTACTGGTGATGTTGCCGTATTGTCTGCAGCAAAGCGTATGCAGTTAATGCCATTCGCACAAATTGCCTCACGACTAGGCGGTGCTTTAATATTGCTCTTAGCAGGATTAATTATTCCCTTATTCCTTTAATATTAAAGATTGTTATTGTATGACGACTATGAGTTGAAGTGCCTGCCCCCAATACGGTAAAGTGCTACCGTGCCGGGGGCAGCACCAAAACACAATTTAGTATATACTTTTAGAAACCTTTGAAATAAAAATGATTGGATTTTAA
Organism: Evansella halocellulosilytica; assembly: GCF_002335745.1. Lineage (GTDB taxonomy): Bacteria > Bacillota > Bacilli > Bacillales > Salisediminibacteriaceae > Bacillus_CA > Bacillus_CA halocellulosilytica. The sequence continues at coordinate 1,515,716 of NZ_NIST01000001.1, forward strand.
CAATTGATCCCTTAGCTAGCAACTTGTAGATATATTAATTAAGAAAAGGGGTTCGTGTGGAAATGAAGACGTTACAAAACACAAAAACAATCGTTCGCTATAAGTATCACGATACCGTGTCTTATGGAATTGTTGAGTATGATGAAATTATACAATTGTCTAGTAATTTTACGGAAGTTACTAACAATGAACTAAAATATGATGGTGTAAGGGTTAAATTTAGTGAAGTTGAGATTTTGGCGCCAGTAGCCCCATCGAAAATCGTTAATTTTGGTTGGACATATGCTGATCAAGCTAAAGAGACTGGGGGAGAGGCGAATCGTGCTGAACCATTTCTTTTTTTAAGCCAACATCTTCTATTATTCCAGATCAAGGGGAAATCATTCTTCCGCCGACTGATTTAACTAAACAGGTAGAATTGGAGGAGGAAGTAGCACTTGTTATTGGGAAAAGTGGTAAAAATATAAAAGAAGAAGATGCATTAGGTTATGTTTTTGGATATACTATTTTAATGATGTAACAGCAAGAGACCTTACTAAATCCGATCTACAGTTTACTAGAGAAAAAGGTTTCGATACTTTTGGGCCGTTGGGTCCGTATATTGTGACAGGTATAGATCCAACGAACTTAAAAATTGTCACAACTTTAAACGGGAAAGTTGTCCAAGAAGGGAATACTAATGAGATGTCACTTTCAATTCCTTTCCTTATCAGTTGGATTTCACAGGTTATGACACTTGAACCGGGTGATGTTCTAGCTACTGGTTCACCTTCAGGGAGTTGTAAATTAGGAGATACTGTATTAGTTGAGGTGGAGCATATTGGTAAACTTTGCAACTATGTAAAGTGATATCATACCAAGAACTAATCTTCTATTAATGTATATATTCTACTCCTTCTAAAAACATTTCTTAAATGAAAATATATAGGTGGAACATCAAATGGCCCCTATTATTCCGTGTGGAACTTGTGGATTAGAACAAGCCGATTTTCCTATAGAAATCAGTTTTTCTTTTTCATTGGAATATTAGCATTAATAGATTTCCATTCTCTAGTGATTATGTCATATGGGACATTGCTGAAGAAGACGCAGTGCACACAAATAGTAATGAAAAAGATTAAAATTTCTCATTGAGGTAAGAGATGTCTTATGTTTAAGGCTAATAACTAACAAAAAACAATTTATTTGCTACACTGTACAACAATACTATTCAATAAAAAATGATATTTAACAATTGTCGCGTTTGTTGCGAAAGACCAAAGCCTAATTGTAAGATTAGGCTTTATTATTTCAAAATCGCTGTCGTTCTTCTATTGGTAAACAAAGTGGCACCCTGTGGTAGGTTTCGTGGCAACTGCTGGTAAAAAACATGGCACAGATGGTAAATTCTTGTGGCCGTAACCATAAGAATATAGTGCTAACATTTTGCTAACGCAATCCAGTGAAAAACGATAAAATCCTGTTAAAGATGTTACAGTAAGAATTTAACAAAACCTTGATATACCGGACTCTACGCACACAGCGTGTAAGATATTACACACTCTCACCATAAGGCGGCATGATGTAATCTTCCCTCATAAGCGTTGATGTATCAACGTTTTAGAGCCTAGAAGGCATAAATTGTCCGCAGTTTTGTCCGCAAAATTTTAAAAAAGAAAAACCAACATTACGAGAGAAGGTCTATCATCAGTTTACTAAACTGTTGAGAGACCTTTTCTTTCATGTTGGCGGTCATATGTGCATAAATGTTCATTGTCGTAATGATATCACTATGCCCTAAACGCTGCTGGATCTCTTTTACCCCGACACCAGCCTCAATCAGAAGGGTGGTGTGCGTGTGGCGGAATGAGTGAGCGTGATGTTTTTCTCTATGCCTGCTATCCTTAACAGCCGTTTAAGCTGTGTCTCAATTACTTTCCGCATCCGTCCTCGCGAGCAAATATATAATTGAGCTTCTTGTAAATCATTCTATTTCTCATCTTGATCTCATTCTGTCTCACTCGATGCATTTTTAACATAGCGATAAGCATAACATCGATCCGGATCGTCTGGACGGATCCGTTCGCCCTACGTGCGAGCAGCTCGTCATTCTCCATAGTTGTTATTCTGATTGTATAGTGTTTTGGTGACCCGGATCCGCTTTTCTTCTATATCAATATCTACCCACTTCAAAGCTAGCAGCTTCCCGATCCGGACTGAAAATTAATTGAGAATCTTCTGAATATTCATTGACTTAAGAAAGTTTGTTTACTAAAATGAAGTTAACGTTCAAGATACAGAAAACGAGTTTTATATTATAAAACTATATCCGTGCGTATACTTAGAATTTAAGCATAAAGGGTTCAGCTAATTGATAGGATGGAGGGGAGTGATGGCGAGCACCCTATATTCAGAATTGGGAAGCGGATTCCGGTCCAGTGCAGTGCCATCGTGAAAGCACTGATTGCTTTAAGAAAGAAGAGAAGATGCTGGAAGGATAGGATTTTAGCCGGAAGGCGGAGCACATCATTTCGGATAAAGAAGCCTTTTTTGTCGGGGTTAAAAAAGATACGGGTAGCGTGGTACGCCCGGGATAATAAGGAGAATGAACTGCATCGCCGCACTGTAGCCGACCATACTGGGGAGTTTGTTGCAGAAATTAGTTTCTCGAGCGCGGTCATGTGGTTTACAGAAAAGGAATTGGCGCAGCGGATTGACTTGTTAAAAAAGTGAAGGCGTTATCTGAAAACTTGGTTACGGATATCATTAGAAAGCTGCTAGTTGTCTTAATAAATGGATAATCAAAGCATCTCTCATACTCTATATTAAGAACTAAGTTTTATAATATAAAACTAATTTTGCATTTAAAAAAAAGTTCCAAACTAAAGCTAACGGAGGGGATTTTATGCGCATTATCCGATACAAAGAGAAGAAAACAGATAAAGAGGTTCTCGGTACTGTCACTGATAACAATGAAGTGTATCCATTACCTTATGACAGTTTGCTAGATTTAGAAGGAAACGCGAAACAACGGGATATCTCCATCACTGCCCTGACAAAGGAATTGATCCAAGGCAGTTTGCCTTTGGAGGAGAGCTTAGAAGAGTTGGATCTCCTCGTTCCAGTTGAAGCACCGGAGATATGGGCGTCTGGAGTGACGTATCAAAAAAGCAGAGAAGCCAGGAATTACGAAGCAACCGATGGCAAGCTAGGTGCTACAACGTTTTACGACAAGGTCTATGATGCGGAGCGTCCTGAAATTTTCTTGAAATCTACGAAAGAACGGACGATCGGCACATGCGATCACTTGTATTTGCGGACCGATTCCAGCTGGCAAATCCCAGAACCGGAACTCGGTCTCGTTTTAAATGGAAACGGGGAGATCATCGGATATACAGCTGGAAATGATATGAGCTGCCGTGATATCGAAGGGGAGAATCCCCTTTATTTACCGCAAGCTAAGCTTTGGAACAGGTCTTGCTCGATCGGTCCGGCGGTTCTCCTGGCGGATGTGGTGGATGATCCTTACCAGTTTACGATCACTTGCTCGATATATCGGGATGGAGAACAAGTTTTTGAAGGCTCTGCAAATACTGATCAGTTAAAACGAAGCTATGAAGAATTAGTCCAATATTTAAAACGGGATAACATTGTTTTTCCAGGGACGGTGTTATTAACCGGAACATGTATCGTTCCACCAAATGAGTTTACACTCGAAGACGGGGACGAAGTTGAAATCGTGATTTCCGGGATCGGGAAACTGAAGAACAACATTAAAAGCCAAGTAAAAGGGGAAGTAACTGCCAAGCAGTAAATATCAACATTAGTTTTTAACAAAGCCAAATTTTAAATAAATACTGTTATATAGGGGGAATCAAGAATGACGACGAAAACAGAAGTAACAACTTACTTAAATTTTATTAACGGAGAATGGGTCGGGTCAGAAAAGGGAGAAGTGGATGCAAGCATCAATCCGGCGGACCGTAATGAAGTTGTTGGTTATGTACAAAAATCTACAGCGTTGGATCTGGATAAAGGGGTCCAAGCGGCAGAGGAAGCAAAAGCGGATTGGAGTGCCCTTTCTGGAGCGGAGCGTGGAAACTATTTATATAAAGTTGCTGACATCCTTGAATCCCGTCTTGATGAAATAGCTAAAACAATGACCCGTGAAATGGGAAAAACATTCCCGGAGGCCAAAGGAGAGACAGCCCGAGGTGTTGCGATTTTGCGCTATTACGCAGGGGAAGGGATGCGTAAAGTGGGGGATGTGATTCCATCGACGGATGCAGGTGCACTCATGCTTACAACCCGTGCCCCATTAGGTGTAGTTGGAGTAATTACGCCGTGGAATTTTCCGGTGGCAATCCCAATCTGGAAGATGGCTCCGGCACTGATTTATGGAAACACCGTAGTGCTAAAACCAGCTCAGGATACTGGGGTGACTGCGGCGAAAGTCATCGAATGCTTTGAAGCAGCACAGCTTCCAGCAGGAGTAGTGAATATGGTAACCGGACCTGGTTCGGTGATCGGGCAAGGACTCGTGGAGCACGAAGGTGTTAACGGAATCACGTTCACTGGTTCGGACACTGTAGGGAAGCGTGTGGGTCAAGGAGCATTGGCACGTGGTGCCAAATACCAACTTGAAATGGGTGGGAAAAATCCGGTAATTGTAGCAGAAGATGCAGACTTAGATTTGGCAGTGGAAGCAACAATAAGCGGCGGCCTTCGTTCTACTGGCCAAAAGTGTACTGCAACGAGCCGTGTGATCGTCCATAGAGACGTTTATGATGAATTTAAAGAAAAGCTTTTAGAAAAAGTAGCGGAAATTAAAGTTGGAAACGGCTTAGAGGATGGCACCTGGATGGGGCCATGTGCAAGTGAAAGCCAGCTTAATACAGTCTTGCACTACATTGAAAAAGGAAAAGAAGAAGGGGCAGAACTTCTTTATGGCGGGAAAAAGTATGTTGGGGAAGGCTGCGATACTGGATTCTATGTGGAACCGACCGTGTTTGACTCGGTGGATAACAACATGACGATTGCCCAGGAGGAAATTTTCGGTCCTGTTCTTGCCCTCATTAAAGTAGATTCTGCAGAAAAAGCGATTCAAGTGGCAAATGATGTGCAATTTGGCTTAAGTGCATCGATTTTTACAACAAATATCCAGAAAATGCTAGATTTCATTAAACATATGGATGCGGGACTCGTCCGAATCAATGCGGAAAGTGCAGGGGTAGAACTGCAGGCGCCATTCGGCGGAATGAAACAGTCCAGTTCCCACTCCCGAGAGCAGGGGCAAGCAGCAATTGAGTTTTTTACATCTATTAAGACAGTATTTGTTAAAGGGTAATCTGACCATGACTAAATTAAAATCAATGATGGCAGTATCAGAAGAAGTGTTTACAGAACTGAAATCGAGTTCTCCAGGCCCTGAAGGGGAGCTGCCGCTTACATCGCAAATGCTTTTAAATTGGCCGAGCGGTGATTTATTCGGCTTGTCACAAAATGTGGGGATGGGCTGGGATCCGAAAAAGCTTATTGGGCAGGATATTTTAATCCTCGGTACACAAGGAGGAATAAAGGAGGAGGATGGTTCTCCTCTTGCCCTCGGTTATCACACGGGACATTGGGAAGTGGACCTGTTGATGAAAGCTGCAGCAGAAGAAGTTAAACGGAATGGCAATATTCCGTTTGCTGGATTTGTAAGTGATCCGTGTGACGGGAGATCCCAAGGGACGAATGGGATGTTTGATTCCCTCCCATACCGGAATGATGCTTCAATCGTCATGCGCCGGCTGATCCGTTCATTGCCCCGGGGAAAAGCGGTGATTGGGGTAGCCACATGTGATAAGGGGCTTCCAGCGATGGTGATGGCCCTTGCGACGATGCATGAAAAGCCGACTGTTATCGTTCCAGGGGGAGTTACCTTGCCGCCGGAAAACGGAGAAGATGCGGGGAAAATCCAGACGATCGGTGCTAGGTTTGCAAAAGAAGAGATTACGCTGAAGGAAGCGGCGGAACTTGGCTGCCGCGCTTGTGCCACACCAGGGGGAGGCTGCCAGTTCTTAGGTACTGCAGCGAGTACGCAAGTGGTAGCGGAAGCTTTGGGGATGTCTGTACCCCATGCTGCCCTTGCACCGTCGGGTCAGCCGATTTGGAAAGAGATGGCACATCAGTCAGTCCGGGCTGTAACTGCAGCGATTGAATCAGGGATAACGACGAAGGATATTGTCACCGATTCGGCCGTCCGCAATGCTATGGTTGTCCACGCAGCGTTTGGGGGTTCGACGAATCTGCTGCTTCATATCCCGGCCATCGCCCATGCAGCGGGCTGCCGTGTTCCAGATATTACAGACTGGGAGAAAATCAACCAGATGGTACCCAGACTAGTCAACTGCCTTCCTAATGGACCGGAAGATCATCCGACGGTTCGGGTATATTTAGCGGGTGGTGTCCCAGAAGTCATGCTTCACATACGAAAACTCGGGTTATTGGATGTGAATGTACTGACGGTTACTGGTGAGAAGCTTGGGGATGTCCTTGATTGGTGGGAAACTTCGGAGAGACGCCAGATTGTGAGAGACCGTTTACGGGAGGATGGCATTGATCCCGATGAGATTATTATGAGTCCAGAAAAGGCAGCAAAAGCCGGGATGACCTCGACGATTACTTTTCCGACTGGAAATATTGCTCCAGAAGGGGCGGTTGTGAAATCAACTTCCATTGACCCGGAAATGTTGGATGAAAACGGAGTCTACCATCATAAGGCACCGGTGAAAGTATTCACAGAGGAAAGTGATGCAATTCGTGCCATTAAAGCCAATGACATTGTCGCAGGAGATATTCTTGTCTTAATGGGTTGCGGCCCATCGGGAACAGGAATGGAAGAAACGTATCAGGTTACTTCTGCACTGAAGCATTTGCCATTCGGAAAATACGTAACCTTGATTACCGATGCCCGCTTTTCTGGCGTTTCAACAGGAGCTTGTATCGGCCACGTCGGTCCGGAAGCCTTAGCCGGAGGGCCGTTAGGAAAACTGCGGAACGGTGATGTAGTCGATGTGACGATCGATTGCAGACAATTAAAAGCTTCTATTAACTTTGTGGGAGCGGAAGAGAGTGAGTTGTCTCCAGAGGAAGGAACACGTGTGCTTGAGGCACGAACGCTCCACCCGGACATGGCGGCACACCCTGATCTTCCAGATGATACGAGACTGTGGGCAGCACTGCAGGCGGTCAGCGGGGGCACGTGGAAAGGCAGCACTTATGATGTAGACCGGATCATAGATGTGCTCCAGAAAGGTCTGGAAAAAATCGAAGAGGAATCTTTGAAAGGAGCCATTAAAAAGTAAAAGTGCTTTAATACGAAAAAACGATGTGCCTGATGGGAAAAGGTTTCCTTTATCTATCAGTGCTATTATCCACTTAATAGTATAACAGAAGGGTTGTTACCCTTTGTATAAAGATAAGAATTTATAAAATATCAATCTCTCGATTGATGTCTAGACTTCAGGCACAAGCGTTTACTACACGAGCTTCCATACGGATGTGGTGACTTCGGCGTTCCCGCACGACGCGGGGGTTTTAGCAGAAGATCAGATCTAGCGATTTGCCTCGACGGACAGGACGTCCTAATGCCGGGCATGCCACAGGACGTGGCGTATTGCCCGGTTGACGGATATAACCACAGAACGATGCTAGAAGAGGAAGAGGCAGAGCATTTCGCCGATAGGCGGGCGCCTTGCGCTTTTCTTATGCAATTCAAAAATACAGCTCAAGATTATCAAAGCTATCTTGTTGTGGATTTGTGGAAAAGGTTCATTCCAGCAAGAATTGCTAAGCTTCAGACTTTGGACCATATCATAGATAAGCCGTGGAAAGCCGCAGAGGGTTTCCAAAACCTTATCCACAATTATTCCCACAACAACAATTCTAAGCCACAATAAACTTTACCACAAGCTCCACAACCAACCACTGCTACTGCTGTTTAAAATAAAAAATGGTAATAAAAATCCCTAATTGATTTCCAATTTTAAGGTGGGATATAGAAACACCTGGTGAAAGCCAGTGAAATAAAGGTTTTGGTCAAAATTCATTTAGAATTTTGATACTACGTAAACCAGAGGGGGGTATGTAGAAGGGAATGAAACAGAAATACATTTTTTTGAAAGGGGGTACATGCGGACAATAATGTATGCGGTTTCATAGTTGGTATGAATGATCAACCAGAGTATTCCGTATAAATCCGAAATGTGATAAGACCATCAGAATTAGTTATTGTATCAATTAGTAATCTACCATCAAAACATCGAATGACCAAAGAGATTAAATCTATGAAAGGGATGAATTTAATTGAAGAAAAAAACTAGAAATCTATTGACGTATTTTTTAGCGCTAGTTTTTACCTTAAGTCCTTTTACCACTACCGCAATGTCAGACATTAATGCTTCAGCAGCAGAGAATGACAATGATTCACGGGAAGAGGTTGTGCCACTGAAAGAAGTCTACAAGGACTATTTCATGATCGGCAATGTAGTAAGTCCGAACGACTTAAATCCAAACAATGCAGAGAAGTATGAATTTATGAAGTTCCATTATAACGCGTTGACGCCTGAAAACCATACGAAACCGGACAATATATGGCGCGATTCAAATGGAGATCCGAATTTCACAGCAGCCGACAACATGTTAACTCAAGTAAAAGCCGACGGTTTCTATACGAAAGGACACGCGCTGGCTTGGCATAACCAGTCGAGTGGATGGCCGCCGAGTGGGCTGAATTATGAAGAGGCAAGGGCCAGCTTGGAAATGTATATTTCGACAGTCGCCGGGCACTTTAGTGAGGGCGATAATAAGCTCGACGCCTGGGACGTTGTTAACGAAGCATTTAGGGATAATCCGGAAAATCCGACCGACTGGCGAAACGCGCTTCGATCCGGCATTAATCCAATAGAACGTCCGGCCAGATGGTTTGAAGCTTACGATAATGGCGGAAACGGGTGGGATTATATCTATGATGCCTTCTTGTTCGCCCGTGAGGCTGCCCCGGATGCAACTCTTTATTACAATGACTTTAACGACGAAGAACTCCCTAACAAAGCAATTGCGATTGCCTCAATGGTCAATGAGCTAAACGAAAGGTATGCAAATGAACACCCTGAGGCAAACGGTAGGAAACTGATCGAGGGCATCGGGATACAGGGGCACTACAACACAAGACTCAATGTAGATAATTTAGAGGAAGTTTTAAAGATATATAGTGAAACAGGGACTCAGATCAGCATAACCGAACTCGATGTACAACTTAACGGCACTTCACAAAGCGTTCCTCCTACTAAGGAGCAATTGAATGAGCAGGCGGTAATGTACGCCAAGCTGTTCACTTTATTTAAGAAGTACTCCGATAATATAAACCGCGTTACATTCTGGGGCGTGTCCGATGCCCACAGCTGGCGCAGATGGGGTTATCCGCATCCATTCGACTCCAATCTTGAACCAAAAGAAGCATATTGGGCCATAAAAAATCCGGAGGCCTATCTCGGGATCGATGAGTTGCCGCCAAAACTCACGTCGTTTAACTTCGGCGACGAAGATTTCAATGTTGCAGGCCAAACGGAGTTTGATGTTAACGTGCCTAAGGACGTGTCAAACATTAACTTCTCTGCTGAGAACGTCACATACGAATACCCCGACGATGATGTGGAGGTCAGCGTTACGCTCAACCCGGAAAGCGGCAAGGTGAGCGCAGGGGAGCCAGCCGTGGCGACGGTTGAATTAGCCTGGAAGGAATCCCCGAATATATCAACGACGTATACGGTAAACTTCGGGCATATGACCGCCGAATGGGAGAATGACATAAACTACCAGGATACGGGCTACCGTTCATCGGTCAATATCCGCTTCAGCGACGGTGAAACCAAACCTAAACTATTTCAGGCGTTCTATAATCTGGACGACGGTAAACTGGAAAGACTCAACAATAAGGAATTCGATCCCTTACCAAAACATACAGGTGGCACGCTCACTATTAATACAGATAATAAAATAAAAGATGATGATTTGAAAACCTTAACATTAAAGAAATCTCTGTGGGATCAAAACTGGACTCCGATTATGCCGACGCTTGTTACAGACTTAAATAAGCCGCAAAGTTATTATAGATTGGCCAAAACGATCGAATCCGGTAAAACTTATATCGCTATCTCCGTCGACTCAGGTCTGGCTCTGACCAATATGAACGTAGAAACTGTCGAGCCGACCGACAAACGAGGACTTGCGGGTACTCCTGTCACTATAGATGATGACATTATTACAGGACCTGAAGTCATCCAGGACAATACGAGATTTATTTTTAATGAGAAAACCAGCCCTGATCCGGGAACATACGAGGGAAACACTGGGTACACAATGTTAAGCCTGGTTCACGGCGGCCTTGTCGCTCCCTCTATTATGTATCGAGATTTGAGCAATGACGACACGGCTGCTTTACGTACAGACTCAACTATTGCAGATAGTGCATTAGACCGAGCGGTATGGTTTAATACGGATATTGATCCGGAAACAGGGGAGACGACGCTCTTTTCACATACTGGATCCACCGATGAAACTTATGCGCTACACGGAAACGAACACGGTTTCGTGACCAAAAAAGTTGACGATCCGCTGAAGGACGATGCAGCCCTTCGTGTTAAGCTGTATGAGTACGTGACCGATTATGTATACGAGGACTTAACGAGTCTTGGTGTAGAAATAAGCCTTTCCACTGTGGAGAGTATCGTGAGTGAGCGTGACGCCGATCTCCCCGTCACGGCTGATGTCCCTGATGGTTCCGAAGCTGTGTTGAAAAAGGACGGCATTTCAGTGGCTTCCGCGACATTCGCAGACGGACAGGCGGTGATTAGTGCTAAAGGTAGCGATATTGACGCAGACGCGAATTATGCAGTCGTTGTTTATGATGGTTCCGAAATACTTGGCACGGTAATTCTCCCGGTAGTCACTGTCGACAGCGCGACGCCGGCGGCTACGGTAGAGAGACTCAATGGTAGTGAAAACAGTCTGACAGTTGTCGTTACTGAGTTATACTCCGATGGTTCGACGGAGGAGGCTTTCACTGAAGAGATACTGATTAGGAACAACGCGGCAGACGTCTATCAAGTGGGACCATATAAGGTTTATGTGGACACTAAGGGCAACGACCAGATCCGTGAATGCTATATTGTGTGGGAATAATCAGCAACTGACGAAGCAACATCTGATGATGATGACAGTCGGATAGCTCCCTTTGTAAGCACATAACACCAATGCCAGTAAAAAAGGCTGTCTCAGGGGATTAAGTGTACCCGAGTAAATAGATAGATATAAAAGAGCATGTCGTAGAAATAGAAGAATTACGAAGCGAGACGCCGTTCTTCAAGTGGCGTCTGCTTTGTTTTAAGATGAAGACGCTTTTGAGAGTTTGTTTAACAAGGTGGGTATTTGAGGAGGACAAAAAATGGAGAGAGTATCAACAATTCAGGGGATTATTCCGCCGGTGGTTACATTATTTGATTCAGAAGGAAATATTGATATTGAATCTAATAAAAAATTTACAGATTGGTTAATAGGACAAGGGGTTCACGGGATTTTATACTTGGGAAGTATGGGAGAATTTTCTGCTCTAACTCTAGAGGAACGAAAGATGTTTACAGAGGAAATGATTGCTCAAGTTAACGGACGTATTCCTGTTTATATAGGTACAGGGACTACTAACTTAAAGGATACGATAAATCATTCAAAACATGCATCGGAAACAGGGGCAAATGGAATTCTGGTTGTTAACCCATTTTATTGGAATTATCCAGAAGAGCAGCTCTTTGACTATTTTATCTCTATTGCTGACAGCGTGGATATTCCGGTATTAATCTATAATATTACGATGCTTACAGGTCAAACGTTATCTCCGGACCTCATACAACGCTTAGCTGCTTCACATAAAAATATTGCAGGTATGAAAGATACGATCAATGATATAGGCCATGTCAGGGAAGTTCTTACTGCAGTGAGTAAAGACAGGCCAGATTTTGCCATGCTGACAGCTTTTGATGACCATTTGTTACCTGGTTTACATTTGGGGGCTGCTGGTAGTATTAACGGGATTTCAAATTTTGCACCTCATCTTGCCGTAAACTTATTTGAAGCTTATAAAGCAAAAGACTATGAAACGGCAATCCATCTTCATAAGAAGCTTACAAAATTAATGGATTTGTACAAAATAAATCCATTGCTATTCATGACCGTTAAAGAAGTATTATATCAGCTTTCAATCATACCGGAGCGAACCGGGGGGCGTGCACCAAGTTCGGTTTTTGAAGAAAAATTAATCAGCGATGTGAAAACATTTTTAGAAACTCATGATTCTACTTTAGATTTACTTCAGACAGGATTCAAAGTCGAGCCATAGCCCTTAGAGAAGCTGGTGAAGTGTTTTGACACTATTTAGCTCTTTTCCGTAACTTTTCTTGTAATCTTTTTTCAAAATCAATAATTTCCTGATATTTTTTTCTAAATAAATAATAAGACAGTAGAAATGCAGGAATAGCAAAAATAGTCCAGCCAGTAACTTCGATATGAGGGCTTGATAGAGCAGTAATTAAGCCGATACCGAGAAAGATTGCAACAGTTAAATTTAGATACATGGAAATTTTATAAATGTTTTTCATCAATACCCTCCTATATTAATTTATAGAATGGATAAATTTAGACTCTCTTTTTTCGATAGCTTTGTGCAGCCATGGCAGCATCAAAAATTTAATTCATTATAGCATATAAACTGATAAGCATTTGTTTGAGAATGAGTTATATAGTGAAAAGACTATCTACGATTTACATAACTCATAAAGATTTATTTATTTTATATCCCTAAAAATTGATGGATAATTCAGAATTATTTTACATTAAGCACTTTAATTATTTCCCGGGGTGTTTTATAATGTATGTAATTATCTAAATATTCAGAACTCTGTTTTATATTATAAAACATTAATAATCCATATTACTAGAATGGGGGAAGTCGATGGTTATGAAATTCATTCGATGGCTGGATAAACATTTAGAAGAATATTTTCTTGTTTCAGCTACTGGAATTGCAGTAGTCGTACTTACTTATCAAGTATTCATGCGAAGTATAATGGGAGATTCATCTAGATGGTCAGAGGAACTGGGGCGTTACTTGTTTATTTGGATAATTTACATTGGTATAAGTTATGGAGTAAAGAAACAACGGCATATTTCCGTTGATGCATTTGTTATGCTGTTTCAAGCTCGGGGGAAAGTAATCCTCAACATAATTGCAAACGCTCTCTTTTTATTCTTCGCTGTTTATATGGTTTATTACGGGTATGTAGTAGCCAGTCAAATATTTATGAGAGGTCAGGTGTCCGCTGGTTTGGGCATTCAAATGGGGTGGGTTTATCTAGCCGGGCCTGTCGGAATGGCTCTCACATCGATAAGGATTATACAACATATTATTTTCCAAGTTAGGAATCTGATTAAAGGGGATCTTGAAGGGGTTGAAAAAGAATTTGAAGAAAAGGTTAAACAGGAAGGTGTATAGGACATGACGATACTAATATTGTTCGGTTCACTTGCTATTTTACTTATGTTAAGTGTACCAATAGCGATAGCATTGGGATTATCGACAATGATTACATTGTTATACACAGAAACGATGTCACTAACCTTTTTAGCCCAAGGACTTATTACTGAAACAGATTCTTTTCCCCTCATGGCTGTTCCTATGTTTATTTTAGCTGGTGAAATAATGACCAAGGGTGGCATATCGAGACGATTATTTAATCTCGCTAACGTTATGGTTGGAGGAGTAACCGGGGGATTTGCAATCGCTGCTGTTGTAACTTGTATGTTTTTCGCTGCTATATCTGGTTCCAGTCCGGCAACCGTTGCAGCGATTGGGGCAATTATGATTCCAGAGATGGTGAGACAAGGCTACGATAAAAAGTTCGCTACCGCCACTGTAGCTGCTTCAGGTTCAATTGGAGTTATTATTCCACCAAGTATACCTATGATTATATATGGTGTTTCATCGAGTACATCCATTGGAAATATGTTTATTGCTGGGATAGTACCAGGTGTTTTAATTGGTGTTTTGTTGATGGTGTGGGCTTACATATATTCGAAGCGAAAAGGATACAAAGGGAGAGACGAAAAAGTTTCAATTAAAGATTGGGGACTGGCCATTTGGGATGGAAAATGGGCAATCATCATTCCTTTTATCATTCTTGGCGGAATATATGGAGGATTTACAACACCTACTGAAGCAGCTGTTATTGCGGTGGTATTAGCGTTGTTTATAGGAATGGTCTTATATAGAGAGTTGAAAATAAAAGATTTAATCCCTGTCTTTAGAAATGCTGCTCTGACAACTGCTACAGTCCTCATCATTGTAGGTATTGCATCAGCATTTGGAAGGTTACTCATGATTGAACAAATTCCGAACCAAATTGCAACAGCGATAACAAGTATATCGGGCAGTATGGTCGTTACATTGCTTTTAATAAATATTTTATTGTTAGTCGTTGGGATGTTTATGGAAACGGTTGCAGCAATTATTATTTTGACGCCGATTTTAATGCCGATTGCATTACATCTCGGTATCGACCCAGTTCACTTTGGCATGATCATGGTTGTTAACCTGGCAATTGGATTTATTACACCGCCTCTTGGAGTTAACTTATTTGTCGGTTCAGGGATATCGGGTGTTTCAATACTATCCTTGTCCAGATCTATTTTTCCGTTTCTTATAGCAATGCTTATAAGTTTATTAATCATTACTTATATTCCGGAAGTTTCAACTTGGTTAGTAGAAATGCGTAACAGGTAAGAGAAAACGAAATTTCTTCAAGAAGGGGGGCTCATAAAATAAACGATATTAAACGTCGGATTTACTAGTTTCATGCAGGACATTTACTAATCAAAAGGGGGAAGTAATGTGAGTAAAGCGATGAAAAAACTAATTCTATTATTAGCATTGTTGGGGTTTGGACTATTAGCTGCATGTGGTGGGAATGATGATACTACTGCAGCTGGAGAAGGAGAAACAGCTGGAGATGAAGATGAAGCAGCTGAAGGTGAAGCAGATGGAGGTGAAGGTGAAGCAGCTGGAGATGCGCAAATTTTACGTATCAGTTTAGGACTTAATGACCAACACCCTCTATACCATTCAGCTGTACACTTTGGTGAATTATTAGCGGAGAAAACGGATGACTTTAAAGTAGAAGTCTATCACTCTGCTCAAATCGGTGACGACCGTGTAGCGACAGAGATGTTACAAATGGGAGATTTGGAGATTACTATTCCATCTACATCTCCGTTAGTAAACTTCCTTCCAGAGTTTGGTGTCTTTGATTTACCGTTTATGATTCCAAACGAAGAGGTTGCTGATGCAGTATTGGATGGACCATTCGGAGATAAAATGCTAGAGTTGTTAGATTCTCAGGATTTAGTCGGTTTAGCCTGGTATGAAAATGGTTTTAGAAATTTAACAAACAGTGAAAATCAGATTTATTCTACTGCAGATTTAAATGGTATGGTTGTGCGTACAATGGAAAACTCTATTCACTTAGATGCTTGGGAAGCTTTAGGTGCGAACCCTACTCCGATGTCATTTGCAGAATTATTTACAGCAATGCAGCAAGGAACTGTTGATGGGCAGGAAAACCCATTCACTACAATAAACTTAGAAGGATTCCATGAAGTACAAGATTATTTAACTGGTACGAACCATGTTTATACCCCATTTGTGTTCTTATTCAGTAAACCAATTTGGGAAGAATTAACGGAAGAGCAACAAGGCTATATCTCAGAGGCAGCTATGGAAGCACGTCTATTTAACAGAGAAGAAAATCGTAAAGCAAGTGATGAAGCGCTAGAATCATTAAAAGAAGTAATGGATTATAACGCAATTGAAGGGGAAGTATTCGAAGAATTCCAGGATGCTATTCAAGATGTAATTACAAAGCACTCTGCTAACATTGGTGAGGATATTGTAGATGAGTTTATTGAAGCCATTGAAGCTGCACAATAATTATTAATATCGAACTAAAGAGGAGACTGGGACAAAAGTATTTTTTATTATTAAAATCCGAACGAATGTATCCGCTTCGGAAATATACTTCGCTTTCCTCGGGCGGCTGGTGAGCCTCCTCGTGCTAAGTCGCACTGGGGGTCTCACCTTTAGCTTTGCTCCTGCAATGAATCAGCCTCCTCGAGATTACCCAAGCACGAAGTGAATGCGTATGTATTCCCGAGGAGTCTGCGTATATTTCCTCTTCTAAGATAGTGAATTGTTCGTACCTTTAGAAAAACACTTCAGTGATCTCCCAGCATCAACCTTAGGTCTTCCTTATTTGGAAGATGTAAACGATGAAAAGGTATTGATTTTCATGGGCGTGTAAATACGCCTATAGCAAAATTGTTAGCGAAACAATTGGAGCAATGAATGTATAAAATTGCGACGATAGCAGAGGCCTATGATGTAGCCCTTGCTCTCCATTGTCCGTTAGGACCAATTGCTCTAGCCTCATCGTTACACATGGACGTAACTTCATATAACTCATTAATTCAGGAACAAAGCTTAGGTATACATTATAACAAAGGAAATGTCTTACTGGATTACATTACAGATCCTTCGGTATTTACTTATAAGGTCAACATGTACATATTCCAGATTGACTAGGTCTGGAAATTACAATAAATGAAGAAAAAGTTCGGGAAATGGCTGGGGAAAGGCAATAATTAAAAAAATTCAAATTTGGAGACATAAGGACGGCCAGTTGCGTAGCGGTAAAAAGGGTGGAAAACAATAACCATTGTCAATTGGAGTAAGTGGCATTAATAGGGGGGGGATTTTATGAGTAAATTTAAAGTAGTTATAACAGATTATGAGTTTTCTACACTGGGTCCAGAAGAAAAAGTTCTATCGGCGGTGGACTGTGAATTCATTAAAACACAATCAAGTACAGAGGAAGAGGTTATTGCAGCAGCAAAAGACGCAGATGCCCTTATCAATCAGTATGCACCAATCTCAAGGAAAGTAATAGAAAGCCTTCCAAACTTGAAAGTGGTAGCAAGATACGGCGTTGGGGTAAATACAATTGACGTTGATGCTGCCACAGAGCGTGGTGTTGTAGTTAGCAATGTTACTGATTATTGTATGGATGAAGTATCTGATCATGCTTTTTCCTTGATTATGGCATGCTCCCGAAAAGTTGTTCTCTTAAATAATGAAGTGAAGGCAGGGAATTGGGACTATAAAGTAAGCACACCAATCTATCGCTTAAGAGGCCGGGTTTTAGGGCTTGTCGGCTTTGGACGTATTCCCAAAACGCTTGCAAATAAAGCACAAGCTTTTGGCATAAAGGTGATGGCATATGATCCTTTTGTGTCTGAGGAAGTAGCAGAGAATGCAGGAGTTCAATTAGTAGATCTTAATACCTTATGCGAGCAATCAGACTTTGTATCCTTACATGTACCACTAATGAAAGAGACATATCATATGATTAGTGATGAGCAATTTAAGCTTATGAAGAAAGAAACATTTATTATTAATACTGCCCGGGGTCTAGTCATTAATGAAAAAGCTTTGATAAGAGCATTAGAAGCGGGTGAAATAGCTGGCGCAGCTTTAGATGTAACTGAGGAAGAACCAATTCAAAAAAATAATCCATTACTAAAAATGGATCAAGTAATTATTAATCCTCATACAGCATGGTATTCAGAAGAAGCTCAGCTAGAGTTAAAAATTAAGACAGCGCAAAATGTCACTGATGTTTTATCAGGATACTATCCGACTTATATTTTCAATAAGGAAGTAAAAGACAAAGTCGCTCTAAAAGAAAAAAACGAGGAAAGTGTTTCTATAAGAAATTAAGGAGGGATTAAACTTGGCCGTTAAATATCCTAAGATTAATAACGCAATAAATCCTTATCGGGATAATGTGCAAGGAAAAGCAAATGAACCTATTACTGTAGCTGGTTTACTAGACCGTTCAAAGCAAATATTAGGTTCGGCTTATGAAGGACCAGCACCAGATTGGACACTAGAGGAAATATACAATCGTTTAGAAGAAAACGCTCCGCGTATAGCAATTATTGGAGGGTCCTCGGACCATCCAGCACATATTATGGATTTTAAAACTTCTGCACATGCAGCAATACGAATTTGGCAAAATGGAGGAGTTCCTTTTTACTTTTCAACACCGGTTATGTGTGATGGAACTGCTCAAAGTAATCAAGGGATGAGTTACTCGCTTCAAAGCCGTAATGCAGTTGCTCAAATGATTGTTAATCAAATGGAAGCCCATAGCTATCATGGAGCATTTGTCATTCAAGGATGTGACAAGCAGCCTCTTGGGGTAGTCAGTGCGATGGCCCATCTTGATAGAATTCGTCAATATCGGGGAGAAGCTCCGTTTTTTGCTACTTTTGCTCCTGCCCATGTTTTACAGGGAGGAACAATACCAGAGGCTCTTTTCCAAGAGCTGGAGGAGGTTGCTGTCTCTGCAGAAAAGCTTGGAGCAGCGGATATTGCCGATGATCTTAGAGACGCAATGGCGTATATATTACAATGTTCTTCTAATACGGCTTTTCAAGGTGTATTTGATCGTGCTGCGGACCGGGGGATTATTTCTAAAGCCACTCATAAGGAATACGAAAAGCGACTGGCTGTAGCAACCTGTGATGGTGCAGGTGGAGTATGTGCTTTTAACGGTACCGGTAACAGTTCCCGCCACCTTGTTGCAGGGCTCGGATTAGTTCATCCTGCTGTAGAACTTTTAACAGAATCACCTAATCAGTTTCAAGTTAATCAATCGTTGGATAGTTTTAGAAATATGATAAATGATCCGGTTTATGGGGCAGCTAATATAATGGCAACTAACATTCGAAATGCGATCCGAATTCATAGTGCTTCCGGTGGCTCTACAAATTTAATGATGCATATTGTTGCAGGGATGCTTTATGGAGGTTACAAGTTTAGTTTATGGGATTTAGATGAGATTCATCATTCACACCCTATCCCAGATTTGTTTGACTACAGCCTGACAGAAGGACGGGATATTTACTCTTTGGCAATCCAGTGCTGTGATAGTGCAAGTAGAGGGATGGAAACATTATTCTATGAATTATTAGAAAATGGAGTTCCAATGGACATAGACGTACCCACCGTTACGGGTAAAACATGGAGAGAACGATTAGTGAAAACCGATAACCTTCCGGCAGCTAATGTAAAAGATAATCCTGTTATCTTATCAAAACCTAGAAGACCATTCAGCGGAGTAGATGTATTAACAGGTAATTTCTTTGAAAGTGCTGTCGTTAAAATAAGCGGAATGTCAACTTTGCAGCTCGATCAATTCGATAAGAAAACAGCTTTCGTTTTATATTACGAGAACGAAGATGATGCAAACCGCGGCTTACTTGATGAAGAACTCTTGCCAAAATTAAAAGCGAAACAAAGCTTTAGCCATAAAACAATGCTGGCTTCCCTTAAAGAAAATGCTCCTGAACATTACGAGGAGTGGAAGGGATTAGTCTATGAAGGTCTATTCGATAAGATGGTGGAAGAAGGTGTACTTAAAATTGCTATCATTATTTCAGGTCAAGGTCCAGTAGCGTTTGGTATGCCGGAAATGTTTACACCAATGCAGCATATTAATGCTAACCGAAAATTAAAACGTTTGGCCACGCTTATTAGTGATGGACGATATTCTGGTGTATCTTATGGAGCAGCAATAGGACATATGACGCCCGAAGCAAAAGAAGACGGAGGAATATTATATCTTCAAACAGGAGACTTGCTTTACTTGAACTTAAGAGATAGAGAAATTCAGTTCATTGACTCGGATGCATTCTTAGACGACAGACTAGAGTTTGAATTTGATAGTATTCGAGAAGAAAGAAAAGACCTTGCAACAAAAAGACTTGAAACGATTAAAAAGCGTCAGCGTCAAGTCGCCTCAAGCAATCGAATGGTTGGTCACACCGATGCAGCAAATGGAGTTGTACCTCTCCCGGTGGCTGAAGAGGCTCACTTAGACTTTAGAACGGATATTTTACTAGAATCCAAAAAAGTTAGTAACTAAAAGGAGGAAGTATGGTGGAAAGAACTCGTCACTTTATTGAAGAATTAGGTTTTCCAAGCGGTGATTGTCATGATCTTCCAACGTCTACAAAGACTTTTCCTGACGGAGCACAATATCGGGTTGAGATTCCTAGTGTTGAGGGTCCTGCTTCTTTTGAAGCGGTTGTGGAAGCATGTGAGGAATATGATGTTTATATTCAAAGAATTTCTCAAGGGAGCGGAATCATGCTCCTAACAGATAATGAATTAAAGAATATGGCGGAGATCGGCCAACGGGAAAACTTAGAAGTAAGTTTGTTTGTTGGACCGCGGGGCTCGTGGGATATTACTCCAATGCAATTAGCTAGTGCAGGGAAAATTGCCGGGTTACGTTCACAGGGAATGGATCAATTAGTATATGCGATAGAAGATGTAAAACGAGCTTGTAATTTTGGAATTCGTTCTATTTTAGTAGCTGATGAAGGACTATTGTGGTTAGTTAAAGAATTTAAAAAAGCAGGAGAACTTCCCTCTGACTTAGTAGTGAAAATTTCTGTACAAATGGCCCAAGCAAATCCAATTTCCATCAGACTGATTGAAGAAGCTGGGGCAAACACTTATAATGTACCGACTGATTTAACACTGGCTCGTTTAGCTGCTATACGTCAGGCAATTGATATTCCAATTGATATTTATGTGGAGGCACCAGACGATATTGGCGGTTTCATACGCCATTATGACATTCCAGAAATTATCCGTGTAGCTGCACCTGTTTATATTAAGTTTGGATTAAGGAATTCGCCAAATATATATCCATCTGGAACACATTTAGAGAGTACTTCTATTGCACTTTGTAAAGAGCGTGTGCGCAGAGCAAAAATTGGACTTGATTTGTTAAAGAGGTATGCCCCGCAATATAAGACATCAGAAAAAGGTGCTGAAGGGTTAGGTGTTCCTGTAAATAGTGTAACTGCATAATAGAATGAAATCCCCCCTGAATTTCTTAGCTTCAGGGGGGGATGTTAATAGATTCAATCGAAGGAGAGGGTGTATGGTATTTATTTTCGGATAAAATTGTTTAGGTCACCGGAAGCAGTACAGGGATTGGAAGGTCTGCAGCGATTGCTTTTGCAAAGCATGGTGCAGGTGTTATCGTTCACTGAAATGGCAGTGTGGAAAAAGCAAGAGAAGTGGTTAGCGAAATAGAAAACCTCGGGAGAAGGATTTTCCTTGTTCAAGGGGATGTAGCAAATAAAGCTGAAATTTCCAGAATGGTCGCTTTAATTAATGAGAAGTTTGGGCGAGTCGATGTATTAATGAATAATGCCGGTTCCCTCATTAGAAGAGCAACGCTGGAAGAATTAGATGAAGAATTATGGGATCGTATTATGGATGTAAATTTAAAATTTCTGTTTTTAGTTACAAAAGCTGTGTTTCCATTAATGAATAAGCAAGGGGGAGGAAAAATCATTAATGTTACTTCCATTGCTGCACGAAAATGGAGGAGGTGAAGGCTCTATTGCTTATGCCGCTTCGAAAGGAGGAGTTAGTACACTTACACGTGGTCTTGCTAAGGATTTAGTAAGATATAACATTTTAGTAAATGCAATATCGCCGGGAATCATATCAACTCTTTTCCATGATCGTTTACACCAGAAGAGTTAAGGAAAAAACAGCTTTCTAATATCCCAATAGGACGTGAAGGAACACCAGAAGAGACTATTGGTGCGGCCTTGTTTTTAGCCTCAAACAAAGCAGATTATATAACAGGAGAAATTATAGAGGTAAATGGTGGTCAATTAATGGATTAGATTTCTTATCAGTTTTACCACCAACGCATCAGCATAATTTAAAGGGGGAACGTATATGCCAATTATTCAGTCTGTTAATAGAGCATTAAAAATACTTGATTTATTTGATGAATATAATAAGGAATTAAAAATTACGGAAATCAGCGAGAAAATGATGCTCCATAAAAGTACAGTCCATTCCCTTTTAAAGACACTTGAAAAGCATCATTATATTGAACAGGACAAGGAAAGTAACAAATACAGGTTAGGATTAAAGTTATTTGAGCGGGGGAATTTTGTCGGCTACACGTTAGATATTAGGGGGCTGGCTAAAGAATATTTACATTCCCTTGCTCAAAAAACAAACCTTACTGTTCATCTGGTTATTTTAGATGGAAAAGAAGGGCTCTACATTGACAAGGTGGAAAGTCATACGGCTTCCATTCTTTACTCCAGAATCGGAAGAAGAATACCTATCCATTGTAGTGGAGTAGGAAAAGCGTTAGTTGCAGATAAGTCAGATAAAGATCTAGAAAGCCTCCTGACAGATTATGAATTCATCAAACGAACGGAAAATACCATAACGGAAAAAGAGGAATTTTTACAAGAAATAGAACTAGTAAGGCAAAGAGGCTATGCAATTGATAATCAAGAAAATGAGCCAGGTGTATATTGTATAGCAGTACCAGTCAGAAATTATTCGGGAGAAGTCGTCGCGGCTATCAGTATATCTTCACCAGTAATGAGAGTAACAGATGAACAAAAAACGAAAAACATTGAATTGTTAAAGCAGGCAAGTAATGAACTATCGCAGAAATTAGGGTATGAATTTAATAATATAAAATTCCCTTATCATTCCTAAGTCACTGTGGGAGGTGCTAAATCGACCTTTGCAATCGGAATAACAAGACGTGGGCTTAGAGCAGGGTTGGTTAGAATTTACTATTTCCCGAAAAGGTTCATCAGCAAGCCAGGTAATAAATCAGATTTAAATCGAGAATATTTTAAGAGCAATGCATCTTCTTATATCATGAATTCCCCTTGCCTTCGGTGAAATGACATTTGAAGCAATTAAGCTCAAATACGAATCTAGACCCTAATAAAGGGGAAATGGTTATTTTTAGCATAGATAAGAATACTAGTTCATCTAAAGCATCAGGACTCAACTTGATTGCAGATGATATGATTGTCCATTCTTTTGAAGAATCTGAAAATATTAAGCCAGAATGGTGCAGATAACAGAAAATTCTATGAAAAATTAAGGAGTTTGCTTATTATGAAAATAACTTCATTTGAACTTTTTCAGGTACCACCCCGTTGGTTGTTTTTAAAGGTTAATACTGATGAAGGGGTTTCAGGGTGGGGAGAACCCATTATTGAAGGTAGGGCAAAAACAGTTAAGGCTGCAGTAGAGGAATTGATGGAATATTTAATAGGGAAAGATCCTATGGCTATTGAAGATCATTGGAATGTTATGTATCGTGGTGGTTTTTATCGTGGCGGTCCAATCTTAATGAGTGCTCTTTCAGGAATTGATCAAGCCCTATGGGATATTAAAGGTAAGTATTTTAACGCTCCTATCTACCAATTGTTAGGAGGAAAGTGCCGTCATTCTATTAAAGTATATACATGGATAGGAGGGGACCGACCTTCAGAGGTTCGTGAAGCTGCCCAAGCTGCTGTTGACGCAGGCTTTACTGCCGTAAAAATGAATGGAGGGGAAGAACTTCAATATATTGATTCTCACCAAAAAGTGGAAAAAACCATTGCTAACGTTGCAACAGTAAGGGATACTGTAGGACCTCAAATTGGAGTAGGAATTGATTTCCATGGAAGGGTACATAAGCCAATGGCAAAAGTATTAGTAAAAGAATTGGAACCGTTTAAGCCTATGTTTATTGAGGAGCCGGTACTTCCGGAAAATAACGAAGCTCTCAGGGAAATTGCCCACCTCACCTCTATTCCAATTGCCACGGGAGAACGAATGTTTTCGAAATGGCAGTATAAGTCGTTGTTGATGGACGGATATACGGATATCATTCAACCAGATTTATCGCATGCCGGTGGTATTACGGAGTCTAAAAAAATCATCTCCATGGCAGAAGCTTTTGATGTTGCGGCAGCTCCACACTGCCCTCTTGGCCCTATTGCATTAGCTGCCTGTCTTCAAGTTGATGCTACATGTCACAATGCCTTTATCCAAGAACAAAGCCTTGGTATTCACTACAATCAGGGTAGTGACTTACTAGATTATTTAACAGATAAAAGTGTGTTTCATTATGAAGATGGCTATGTAAAGATTCCTGATGGTCCGGGACTTGGTATAGTGATTAATGAAGAATACGTAAAATATATGGCAGAAACAGGTCATAATTGGAGAAATCCAATTTGGAGGCATAAAGATGGGACAATAGCAGAATGGTAAATCGAATGAGGTGAAATTTGACATTAAAGATTGGAATCATTGCAGAAAATTTAATAGGGAGCTTAACGCTTAGTCGATAGCTAAGTCCATTAACTGTTCCCTTTGTTCCTCGGTGAGATTTAACTCTTCCAAATTCTCTCGGGAGTTTCGTGTTCTTCTACATCTTCTACATACAGCTGATTTCCCTATTCATTTGCTTCTAGGTCCATTAAGTTATACATTCTTATCCAATTAATATTTTGCATGACTATTCCTTCTCCTTCCAGGTGGACAGGAGTATTGTGGATTTAAATTAAACATATTAATCGTTTCTATTGTCAGTAAGGGCGGTCGTTGGGCTTTGGAAACAGTAAGGAAAGTCCACTTATCAAAAATTCAGATGCCAGAAATATGTACCAAGCACCGAACTTTGGCACAGCAGTAAAAGACGCCCTGGAACAATCCTACTATACATTAGTATACGTAAATAAATTGAAACATTTTGCTAACCGAATGCAATGAAAAACGGTAAATACACGTTAAAGATGTTACAAACAATAAATAACAAAAGCTTGATATACCGCACTCTATGCACACAGCGTGTATGATATTACACACTCTCAGCATAATGGCGGCATTTAATCATTGCCCACGAAGCCCTTGCTGTATAAGGAATTGTTAGTAAGATGAGAGTGGTTTGCTAACATAATGAAAATAAAAGAAGCTTTTCATAAGTTAACCAAACTTGTGGGAGGCTTCTTTTTTCACTGTCATATGACGATTTTTCTTTTTTGAGTGAATGTAAAAAATATAGACATCGGTTTACAAAGAAAAAATACTATGGTAAATTAAAAACATTAAAAATGTTAAATAAAAATTTAACAAAATTAATTAAGGGGATGCGATGTTAACTTCTGTTCAGGATAAATAAAAAGACATTACCCATATTTCACAGAGGTCCGTGTAGGAGGTATAAAGTTCGGTTTTGACCAGATTAGGCAAATCCAGATTGGAAGATATATAGAAGCAAAACATTTTTATTGCAATCTCAACCCTGAGCCACTAAATGGATTTATGTAAATTATGATCAAACTATTAAACTATTAACTATTTTCAATGAATGGAGGAGGAATTTTAATGAATGATTTTAATATTGCTTTAATCACGTCATTCAATTCTCAACATTCAAGGAGGTCTGTAAGATGAATAAAAAATATGACATTGTAATCATTGGCGGAGGTAGTGCAGGTTCTGTACTAGGGAACCGTCTAAGTGCAGATGGGACACGCGATGTTCTTGTGTTAGAGGCAGGACGTAAAGATTTTTCTTGGGACCTGTTGATCCAAATGCCAGCAGCTTTGCCGTTCCCAGCAGGGAAATCATTATATGACTGGAAATACGCATCTGAACCTGAACCTCATATGAAGGGACGACGTATTAAGCATGCACGTGGTAAGGTGCTAGGTGGTTCAAGTTCAATCAACGGGATGATTTATCAACGCGGTAACCCAATGGATTATGAACGTTGGGGAGCAGACCAAGGTATGGAATCATGGGACTTCGCACATTGTCTACCGTATTTCAAACGATTGGAAAATGCTTTAGGTTCGGAGCCAGATGATGAGCTTCGCGGCCACGATGGGCCTCTCAAATTGGAACGTGGGCCGGCTAAAAACCCTCTGTTCCAATCCTTCTTCAACGCAGCTGTTGAGGCAGGATACTCACGAACTCCTGATGTGAATGGGTTCCGACAGGAGGGCTTCGGTCCGTTTGATAAACATGTGTACAAAGGCAGAAGGCTGTCTGCTTCACGTGCTTATTTACATCCGGCTATGAAACGTAAGAACCTGACTGTTAAAACTCGTGCTTTTGTTGCAAGTATTGATTTCGAAGGTACGAAAGCTAAAGGTGTGACTTATCAACGAAATGGGAAGATGCATCAAGTTATTGCAGATGAAGTTATACTCTCTGGCGGTGCAATCAATACGCCTCAGCTACTTCAATTATCAGGTGTGGGTAGTGCAGAGCACTTACGCTCACTTGGCATTAAACCGATCGTTGATCTACCTGGTGTAGGAGAAAACCTTCAAGATCATCTAGAAACTTATATCCAATACGCTTGTCCACAACCGGTCTCTCAGCAGCCTAATATAAATAAAACGCGTATGCCTTGGATTGGGTTGCAATGGTTACTCGGACGTAAAGGTCCTGCAGCAACGAACCATTTTGAAGGTGGAGGATTTGTCCGTTCGAACGAGGACGTTGAATATCCAAATTTAATGTACCACTTCCTTCCATTAGCAGTGCGTTACGATGGACAAAAAGCAGACACGAAACACGGATTCCAGGTACACGTCGGACCTATGTACTCTGATGCTCGTGGCTCATTAAAGATTCGTTCAAAAGATCCAAGAGAGCATCCGAGCATGATCTACAACTATCTTTCAACTGAACAGGATCGACGTGAGTGGGTTGAAGCGGTACGAATTACAAGAGAAATTATGTCTCAGCCAGCAATGGCACCATATAATTCAGGAGAAATTTCACCTGGCCCTTCTGTTCAAACAGATGAGGAGATTTTGGATTGGGTAGCAGAAGATGCCGAGACTGCACTTCATCCGTCATGTACGGCGAAAATGGGACCTGCTTCAGACCCAATGGCTGTTGTAGATCCAGAAACGATGAAAGTACATGGACTTGACAATGTACGAGTAGTCGATGCGTCTGCTATGCCATATGTCACGAACGGTAATATCCATGCACCGGTATTAATGCTGGCAGAAAAGGCTGCGGATATCATTCTTGGACGTAAGCCTCTGGAGCCTATTCATGCTGACTTCTACCGTCATGGTGTACACCCAGCCGACGCAGGTACGGTGAAAGGCTAATTTAAAATGATTTTCTTAGAAGGTCTCTTTCAAAAAAGTAGTAGATTTGGAAGAGAGCCTTCTTTTTTTACGTTGGGCTATGCTAATGTTGACTTTATGCTCCGTTTTCTGTGGACGCCTTTACCACAGGCACAAGTACGGCTGTACTTTGCTTGCATTCACGGTGTCTTCTTTGCCGCGGTCACAACCTCAACTTTCGGAAACTTCTACCTGCGTTTCAGAGGATTTTCGGTTATCCTACTTCTTCCTCTACTAGCTTTGCTATAAAGTTAGGTCCGTCGAAGCAGCTCATAGCGTTTTGGAGAAGCTTTCTTCGTTGCTCCTGCGATTACTCGTCGCAGCTAGAATGTTGTTCGATGATGTATGATCGTTGCTCCTGCGATTACTCGTCGCAGCTAGAATGTTGTTCGATGATGTATGATCGTTGCTCCTGCGATTACTCGTCGCAGCTGGTGTGAAGTTACAATAAAGTCATTTAATTTTAACTACTCCAAACACACAAAACACCGTTCAAAATGGAACGGTGTTAAAAATACCGTTGTTTAACTTTCTTCATCCAATCCTCTTTTTCTCAAAATAAACAACAATACTGGGGGATCTCCAAAAACGGCCAAGGATATGGAAAAAAATGAAAATATGTGGCGTCGGGTAGGACAGAAAGGCTGTCTTCAACTTTCCATTTTGATGTTTGTGCTTTTACTTCTACTGAACTGGAAATAGTAAACTAATAGAATCATTAGATGCAAAGCAGCAAGAACAAAATAGATATTGCTATAAATAAAACCATTTGAGGGGATATTTATCGGGTTCCAGTGGACATTAGAGCCAAGATCCACTATTCTACTGTAAATACCGGTAGCTATTGCTTGCACAATGAAATTCAACATCTGTAACATACCCATCCCCACACCGACCTGGTTCTTTGGTAATGTCTGTGAAATTGAATTGTTCATCGCAATAAGCATGAAGGATTGCCCTACATTACCAAGGATCAGAAATGCAGCAATGAACAAAGGGGAACTTCCTGTAAAGGTAGAGAGTAAAACAAAACAGGTAAATAACAAGCTTGATGCTATAAAAAATAGATACGAGCTTCCTTTTAGGTCTGCCAGCTTTCCACCCTTTCGACCGAAAATGGCGGAGGCTGCTGCCGCAGGAACCATCGCAAAGCCAATCAAAGAAGCTGGTAGTTGTTGTACATGAGACAATAACAGTGGACTGAGGAAATAAAGCGAAGTACCAATCCCATTGATAAGAATAGCAATTGTTAATCCGAGTGTATATCTTTTGTTTGTAAAGATCTCTGGTTTAATAAACGGTGCCTCAGCTAAACGAATTCGGATGATGAATAGTCCCAAAGTGAGCAAACCGCTGATCATAAACCACCAAGTTCCATTGGTAACGCCAAGCAGAAGGAAAGCGATGGTAGCAGCTAGCAAACTTCCACCCATCCAATCAAATTTTCCAACCACTACTTGCTGCTCATCTCCCAAATATTTACGGTAAAAAGGTAGCGTGATTAAAATGAGGAGTGGTACAGCGAATAACCAACGCCAATGAGCAACACTGACAATCAATGCTGAAATAACAGGACCAAGAGCACCACCAAGAGCCAAACCTACTGCCATCATTCCTAAAGCTTTTCCTCTACGCTCAGGAGCGAAATAACGCACTGGAATCAGTACTGCTGTTGCAGGAACAGCACCAGCTCCTATTGCTTGTAAGCACCTTCCTATCAGTGCCATCCAGAATGTTTGGGAAACAAGGCCTATTAGGGAACCAATCGTAAAAACAAGTAAGCCAAACGTCAGCAAATTTTTAAGCTTGTATCTGTCTGATAACTTCCCATATGTTACCGTTCCAATAGCGTAAATCAATCCATATGCTGAAGAAAGCCAGCTTACCTGTGCGATAGTAAGATTAAACTCTTTACTAATGTCGGGGAGTACATAGATGAACATTAGTACACTCATCGATGAAAGCGTAACAGTAAACATCACAATGCGCATTAATATTTCTCCTGTTTGTTCTTTTGCTTTTGTTTCCATTATGATGAATACCTCCAAGTGGATAAAGATGATAAATCATGCTTGTAAGCTAGTTAAAATTGAACACTACTTGAGCAAGCCCCCACTTAATGAGTCGAAAGAAATATGGCAATGACCATACCTCTTTCGACTTCAAAGTGAACCTACCTCAGCGGAAACGATGGAAGAACGCTCGTAGATCTCCCGTAAACAAGTCAGGAACTTCCATTGCTGCAAAGTGACCACCATGGTCAAACTCGGTCCAGTGAACAATGTCATACTGACGCTCAGCGAGGCTGCGTACAGGCAAGACTAGATCGTGTGGGAAAACTGCTATTCCCATTGGTACAGGACAAGGCAAGGGTCGACCTTTAGATTGAGCACTTTCATAATATAAACGAGCTGACGACCCAGCAGTTCCTGTGAGCCAGTAAAGCATCACATTAGTAAGTAGATGGTCAATTGAAACGGAAATTGCTGGATCCGTCCATTCATTGAACTTTTCAGCGATCCACGCTAACTGTCCAATAGGTGAATCCGTAAGCGCATAGGAAAGTGTCTGTGGCTTTGTCGACTGAAGCACCATGTAGCCAGCTGGAGCAGCTAAGTAACGCTTCATCTGTTCTATTCTAGCTTCCTCTTCTTTAGACAGATTACTAAGTCCATCAGTCGGGATAGTGGGTAGAAAGAAGTAGTTGAGGTGAACACCACAGACGTGTTTTGGATCTACTGTAGCTAACGTTTCAGAAATCGCAGAACCGAAATCTCCTCCCTGAGCCCCATACCGAGTATAGCCTAGCCGTCTCATCAATTCAGCCCAAGCAAGAGCGATTCGATTTACATTCCAACCCGGTTCAGGAGTAGGACCAGAAAACCCATAGCCAGGAATTGATGGAATCACTACATGAAAGGCGTTAGCCGGATCTTGACCGTAAGATCGCGGATCGGTAAGTGGGCCAATAATATCAAGGAATTCTATAATAGAACCCGGCCAGCCATGAGTGAGAATTAATGGGAATGCATTTTTTTCGGGCGATCGCACATGTAAGAAGTGTATATTTGCACCATCAATCGTTGTGGTGAATTGAGGAAACTCATTCAGCCTAGCCTCCTGTTTACGCCAATCGTATGAAGTAAGCCAGTACTCCACTAATTCCTTCAATTGCCCAAGCGGAACACCATAGCTTGCACCTATTCCTGGTAGCTCGTCGGGCCAACGAGTATGGGTCAGGCGAGTTTGCAAATCATCTAGATCACTTTGGGGGATCGCGATGCGAAATGGTCGGATCAAAGTGTCACTGTTACTCATGTTGTTACCTATAAAATCGTGTTTTGACGTATTCATCTTTTATCGGCTCCTTTAATAATAGTTGACTTATCAACTTTATTGAAAGTATAGCCTTATATAGTTGATTAGTCAACTATATAATTGCTTGTTATTTTATGTATTTGAAAGAGGCTGGGACAAAACCAGTAAATGGTAAATAAAAATGGTCATTTCTAACCGGGTGTTAGAGATGACCATTTTTTACGTTTTTTTCATTATTAAAGCAGAAAAAAAGGACTCCCTCTGCTATGATTAAAGTACCACCAAAAACCATGGGAGGGATCCTTTTGTTTAAACAGTATAACATGAATCAAGTGATTTTGCCTTTAGATATGGAAAGAAAATTACATAAAGATGATATTGCGTTTACGATCCATGAGATGATCGAAGGTATTCCAGAGGAAGCATTCGAGCCGTTTCTTCGCGAAACGGGTACCCCTTCTTATCATCCTAAAATGATGATGAAAGTTATCTTATGCGCTTACACCCAATCCGTATTTTCTGGAAGAAAAATCGAAGCCCTAGTGCAGGACAGTGTGCGCATGATGTGGCTAGCACAAGGCTACGAACCAAGTTATCGCACCATTAACCGGTTCCGAGTGAACCTCCATGTACAAGACCTTCTCCGTGAATGCTTCGTACAATTCCGCAGTCAGCTAGTCGAAGAGAAGGTCATTGATCAAGAAGCGGTTTTCATAGATGGTACAAAGATCGAAGCAAACGCCAACAAGTACACGTTTGTCTGGCGTAAATCGACCGAACGACACAGTCAGAATTTAATTGAGAAATCAAATACGATGTATGAAGAGCTGTTGGAACAAGAGGTCATCCCTGCGATGGAACGGGAAAGTTCAGACGAACTTTCGACAGAAGAACTTCAATCCGTGGTGAATAAGCTGGATGACCACATTGAGGATTTCAATCAAAAGATTGAATCGAGCGATGATACAGCGGTACGGAAACAGCTCCGTTCCGATCGAAAAAAGCCTAAAGAGTATCAGAAACAGTTCAAGGATTTTCTTCAACGAAAACAAAAATATCAAACCGATATGGAGATATTTGGTGAACGCAATAGTTACTCCAAAACGGATCATGATGCGACATTCATGCGTATGAAAGACGATCACATGAGAAATGGTCAATTAAAGGCAGGGTATAACGTTCAACTTGCGACCGAAAACCAGTACGCTCTTGCTTATGATGTTTTTCCGAATCCAACGGACGTTAGAACATTGATTCCTTTCTTAGACCGTATAGAGAACGATTTTTTTGAATTACCTCGATATATTGTAGCGGATGCAGGGTATGGCAGTGAACAAAATTATCAAGATGTGCATGAAAATCGTGAACGGGAAGCTCTGATTACTTTCAACACGTATCGTAAAGAAAAGACCAAGAAATATCAAAAGGACCCTTCCAATTCGGCCAACTGGGCTTATGACGAAGAAAAAGATGCTTTCACTTGTCCCAACGGACAACAAGTCTCCTTTCTATATACATCGCAGAAAAAAGATCGATATGGGTTTACGAGAACCGTTAAAGTCTATGAGTGTGAGGACTGTTCTTCCTGTCCGTTACGGGCTGAGTGCAATAAGAGACAAAGTGGACGCAACCGAAGAATCTACTTTAATCCGACATGGGAAGAACAAAAAGCTTATATAAGAGAACAGCTTTCGGAAACGAAAACAGGTGAACTTTATGGTCAAAGAAAAATTGACGTTGAACCTGTATTCGGTTTTCTGAAGGCGAATTTGCGTTTCTCTCGAATGTCAGTGAGAGGAACTGACAAGGTGAAAAATGAGTTAGGGTTTGCATTCATGGCTGTGAACCTAAGAAAATACACCTCAAAACCCCAGAAGGTGTCCGGTAGGACACCTTACCATTCACAGAAAAAAGATTCGGATGATCAAAAAATGATCATCCGAACCTTTTTTTATTCGTAGAAACTAGTTTTGTCCCAGCCTCTCCGAGAAGCCGCAGAGCAAACCACCAGTTCACACTGGTGGTTCTGATTAACATTAAAAAGTAGAAATCATTTCAGTAGCTCATAAGTACCCGAATGTATCATTCATCTCCTTTTATTTCATCCAGCGCATTCATAGTCATCTTTTTTATCTTTTGGACTAAGTCATCCGCTTCTGCTGTCGTTAAGCCGGATGAAATCGTTTCGGTCCAATAATTCAGTTTGGTTTTAATAAAATTGCGCATCTCTAATCCTTTAGCTGTCAATGTGACCAAATACGCTCTGCTGTCATTTGGATCTCGGGTTCTTTTTACATAACCGAGCTTTTCAAGATTTCCGATAGCACGCGTTGTAGCAGCTTTGTTAATAAATAGATTGGTGGACAGCTGCTCTTGGGAAATACCATCTTTTTCATACAGATTGACCAAAAAGATGTATTCAGACGAGTTAATATCGTAATCCTTCAATTCCCTGTTCAGATAAATTTGAAATTGACGGTGCAGTACAGAAATCCATCTGGCGATACTTTCATTTTTCATCTATCTGCTCCTTTGCAAATATTTGACTAATATATTATATGAAAAACATACTGTTTATTTGTTGATTAGTCAACCGATTATATTAGATATTCTCTTAAAGAGCCTTTACTTGAATAATGACTATTTGCTTAAGTGGAATAATATTTTTTCAAAATGTTAAAATGATGTTGTTCATGGATAGCAAGTAATTGTACACTTTGTATTAGATTTGGATATTTACCAACTGGATCAGGATAATAGATTTGTCCTGCCAAATCTTGTTCGATATCATTGAGATTTGCCATGAGTTTATCAGTCTCATGTTTAAGAAGTGCTTTTATTTCGCTAAAAGTCCATTTTTCTTCTAAACCAGACGGAGGTTTTATTAGAAACGGTGCATTCATTGATTTTTTTTTCTTATCTTGAAATTCCTGATAAATATTATGTATTTCTATATTATATGGCTTCTTCTTCCGTATGAATGCCAGTGGAAGCATAATCGGTATATAAATATTTGAAAACCTTCTGAATAATCTAGTCATTAAAACAAGGTGGTACAATGTTTCACCAATAGACCATTTCTCTGGCATTGTCCTTGTCCAAGCACTTTCAAAATTTATACTGTCATCAGTATAAAATTCATCTCTTTGTTGTTTCAGTTTTATAAAATGGTTATGGATTTGTTTGCTTTTCAAGAAAATGCAGCTCCTTTAATTTAATCTAGATACTCCAATTACTTATGACTATTACTTTTTACTATTGCTTCTGCTTGTCTACAAAATATCCCTGCTTTTATTCCACAATTGTTGAATACAGATCAGGTAGCACTCTCTAATCATCTTGATAACATTCCTCCACAAAATGGCCCATTTTATGAAGAAAGACGCTTTCCTTATTTCAGAAAAGCGTCTTTTTAAGAGTAGGGAATGTTGCAGCAACTCCCTTTCTTATAATCAACAAACGGGTTAGTCCAATAAGCGAGTAGTATAAGAGAATATTATTAGTAGGCGATACCTACACGTGATTTTATATAATCGCTACTTTTTATCTGGTTAAATGTAAATTCTGCTGTATCCGGTACGGATATTTTAACTCCACCCTCCGGCAAAAAATTAATGTCTACACGATATTTACCTAAACTTTCTCCATCCGGCAAATACGTTGGACAGACAATAGTCCATTCGAGTGTTGATTGTTTAAGTATATAGTAAACCTTATGATGTTCTTTCGCTGCACGGGTTGACTTACGCTTTGATTCACTTGACTGATAACGCAGTGAATCTGGGGTGGTTCTACTTTGCAGGATACCTGCAGTTCCTATAGTTATAATTCGTTGTATACCTTCGTTTTCCATTGCTTCGATAATGAGTGGCATACTTTCTGATAAAGTAGTTGTCCCATCAGTATTAAGTGCACTAATAACTACATCAATCCCATGCATTGCACGTACGATATCCTCTTTATTTAAAACATTACCTTGAATAATAGTTAAATTTTCATTATTTATTTGAATCTTCTCTGGAGTGCGAACTAATACAGTAACATGATGTCTGTCATGAAGGGCATAAGTAACTATTTGACCTCCAACTCGTCCAGTCGCACCTAAAATTAAAATATTCATGAGAAAGAACCTCCTTTTAGGGATACAAATATTACCCTACACTATATCAGTTTTTTTCTATTCATAAAAAGCCGCAATTTTTTTGGAAAGAGCTAATAAAAAAGAAGTTAGTCTCTCCAAATATGAGAGACCAACTTCTTTAGTGCGCCCAGCATGGGTGTAATCTATAGGGTGAAAGTCCCGAACCACGAAGGCAGAAGTAGTGGTTAGCCAAACGCAAGGGTGTCCATGGTGACGTGGAATCTGAAGGAAGCGAGCGGCAGACCTCCGGTCTGAGGAACACGAACTTCATATGAGGCTAGGTATCACTGGATGAGTTTGCTAAACAAAACAAAGTCCGTTCTGCCGAAGGTGGTACAGAGTACATGAAGCAGATAGGTGGAGGGAAAGATTGCACTCTTACCTGGGGAGGCCTGGCTGTAACGCCAAGCTCACTTGGTAACCTATTTAGTGATAAATAGCTGAACAGTCAGGAGTCAGCAGAGGCCATAGTACTTTGAATGATCTAGAGATCTAAGGGGCGGGCCGAATCATTTAAGAAGAATTAGCGCTTGGCGTACGTATTACTCAATGAAGCAGAAACATATAATCCTGCCTAATGGAGGACGTGGTGAATCCCACAGGGGACATAAGAAGGGCTGAGAGTAATACCACGCAAGAAGATGATCTAATTCACGTAGGAGATTGATAAGAATGTTGGAACGAGTTCTATCACGGCAAAATTTAAATCGCGCACTCGAAAGAGTGGAGCGTAATAAAGGAAGTCACGGTGTAGATGGGATGAACGTACAAAACCTACGACCTTATCTTCATGAACACTGGGCATCCCTGCGAGCTCAGCTCGAAAGTGGTACCTATCAACCTCCACCTGTTCGCCGAGTCGAAATCCCGAAACCGAGTGGAGGTAAGAGGAAATTAGGAATCCCGACTGTGATAGACCGTTTCATACAACAGGCTATTGCACAAACACTGAGTGAGGCTTATGACCCAACATTCTCCACCAAAAGTTTTGGGTTCCGACCAGACAAACGTGCTCACGACGCTGTTCGACAAGCTAGGGGGTATATTAAAGAGGGTTGTCGCTGGGTCGTGGACATTGACCTAGAGAAATTCTTCGATAAGGTAAACCATGATAGATTAATGAGAACAATAAGTTATCGAGTGGATGACCCCATACTACTTAGGTTGATACGTAGGTATCTTCAATCTGGTGTGATGGAGAAAGGCCTTGTCAGTCCTAATACTGAAGGGACTCCGCAAGGAGGACCGCTTAGTCCCCTCCTGTCTAACATTGTTCTAGACGAACTTGACAAGGAACTGGAGGAAAGAGGTCTTGCCTTCGTACGCTATGCCGACGATTGTAATATCTACGTCCGCTCTAGAAGAGCAGGTGAACGGCTAATGGAAAGTATTACAACGCTAATTGAGAAGAAACACAAACTGAAGGTGAACAAAGAGAAGAGTGCAGTAGACCGACCATGGAGAAGAACATTCCTAGGCTTCACTTTCACCAACAACATTAAACAACCGAAAATTAGAGTATCCAAGCAAAGTATTCAACGTTTTAAACTGAGAATACGAAAACTCACCTCGAGGAAATGGTCAATTTCTATGGGGGAGAGGATAGAGAAAATCAACCGCTATCTGATCGGTTGGATGGGCTATTATCAACTAGCCGAAACTACCTCAGTCTTTAAAAGGATTGATGGTTGGCTTCGAAGAAGGTTGAGGATGATTCGATGGAAAGAGTGGAAGAAGATTAAAACGAAACAAAAGAATCTTAGGAAGCAAGGAATCAATGAACAACAGGCATGGGAGTGGGCTAATTCTAGACTAGGATACTGGCGTATAGCTAAAAGTCCTATATTAGATAGAGCCCTTGATAACCGATATTGGAATAATCAAGGGCTTAAAAGTCTACTTTTGAGATATCAATCGTTACGTTGGACTTAAATGAAACCGCCGTGTACCGAACGGTACGCACGGTGGTGTGAGAGGTCGGGGGTTAGTCACCCCCTCCTACTCGATTATTTTTTCTATTATTCACTTAGACTTTTATTTTACCCATTCATCAATCAATTCTTGATTCTCTTCAATCCATTTTCTAGCTCCATCAAGAGGGTCTTCGGTACTCTCTACATAGTCGATTAGTTCGCCAATTTCTTGGTCATCCATCTTCCAATTATTAAACCACTCGCTCACTTCTGGATAATCATCTTCAAATCCATGTCTTGTTGCGTGGTGAATTTTTTCTACACCGCCGTAGATGTTTTGTGGGTCCTCTAGGAATTTTAAGTCATAACTGGAAAATACCCAGTGTGGAGTCCAAAGTGGTGCCACGATTGGTTCTTCATCTTCAACCGCATTTCCAATCTCAGCTAACATCGCAGGTTCAGAGCTTGGCAGTAGTTCAAACTCAAGATTATAATCTTCAATTAATTGTTCCGTCACTTCCATCGTACCTGCGCCAGAATCAAAACCAGTAATTTCTCCATTAAAAAGTTCTTTATGCTCATTTAAATCTTCTATACTATTAACTTCTTCTAAATAGGCTGGAACAACAAGTCCTACTTTTGCATTATCAAACCAAGTAGATTCTGAGAAATTAACAGTATCTTGATATTGCTCTAAATAATTTGCATCTTGGACTGGTAACCATATTTCTAAGCTAGCATCTAGTTCACCACTTTCTAAAGCCTCCATCGTAAAACCCATTTCCAATAAGTTTAACTCCACGTTATAACCTTTATCTTCTAAAATTGCTTTCCACATATTTGTTACTGCAATATTTTCAGCCCAGCTAATTTGGGCAATCGTTATATCTTCTGCTTTTGTACCTTCTTGTTCACTACTTGTTCCATCACTAGCGTCTCCGCATGCTGTCAGTACAGCAACTATTAGCAACGCTAATATTAAACTAAGTTCCTTTTTCCATTGGTGCATGTTGAAAATCCCCTTTTTCTATAATTTTATATATTACAAACGTTAAATATGTTAAGAAAAAATTTAACGTTATAACTATGCTAACACATATCCTATCTTAGATGGGATATGTGAAACATTTTATTTGCTAGATAGTCTATAGCATATATAGAATACCTAATAACTTCTTTTCAAATTAATCTTGCTGATCTTTTGGTAAAAACTCAAATATCTTACCATTTTTTATACTTGAAACTAAGTCTTCCAACCAGTGATAGTATGTTTTAGATTCTTCTAATTGATCATAGTATTTTTTTGCCTCAGCAACAGTTTCTGGTGTGCTAGTGGAATCCTTTATGGCATCTATTAAGTCTTTTTGTGCTTCCTCAATTGCTTCCATATTCATTTTTACTTCCCGTTCCCACATTTGACAATAAAACACCATAAATGAACGGAAGAAATTTTTCTCTGCTACATAGGTATGTTTCCTAGAACCGCGTGTAAATGTTTTTTTCACCATTTCTATTTCTTGCAGTTTGCGGACACTAGTACTCATACTCGGTTTACTCATTTCAAGCTCTGTACGCATTTCATCAAGAGTCATTTGATCTTTAAAGTACATTGTTGCATATAAATTTGCAGCAGCTGGTGTTACACCATATAAATCCATTGTCTCTGCAATGGCACCAATGACTTTATCTTTTGCTTCTTCTATTTTGATTCTGGAATTTTCAGTAGGTTCACTCATAAAGTCACTCCTTCAATATAAAGTGAATTATATTAAATGGTTTTAAAATATTTTTTACAAACTTTATGTTACCGAATTCAGATGAAATGTCAAATGGAAAACGTCATTTTAACTAATTGCAATGGCTATTAACTTCGTAATCAATTTTAGGTCTTTCTAAACTTTTATGTTATACAGTTATCTTTGACAGCCATAAAAAGACATGTTATCATTCGAAATATTAAATATATTTTTAACAAACTTAATACATTTAAGAAATTGGAGTTGATAGATATGAATATAAAACAACAACAATACATTAATGGTAAGTGGGTAGGTGCAAACTCAGGTAATACGCGTGAAATTATTAATCCTTTTAACCAGGAAGTGATTGCTACTGTCCCAGAAGGTGATGAATCTGATACAAAAGAAGCAATCGCTGCAGCAAGAGCAGCATTCGATAATGAAGAATGGTCTTCAACTCCAGCAACAGAGCGAGGGGCGATCGTAAGGAAGATTGCTGAATTAATAGAAAGAGATAAAGAAGAGCTTGCTAGATTAGAATCATTAGATACGGGTAAAACCGTAGAAGAAAGCCGTGGAGACATGGTTGATATTGCTGGCGTATTTCGTTATTATGCAGAGCTTGCAGATAAAAATGGCGGCGAGCTGATTGATTCTCCAGTGCCAAACTCTATTAGTAAAGTGGTTCACGAACCAGTAGGTGTTTGTGGTCAAATTACACCGTGGAATTATCCATTACTTCAAGCGTCTTGGAAATTAGCTCCAGCACTTGCGACAGGAAATACGTTAATCATGAAGCCAAGTGAAATTACACCACTTACTACTATAAAAGTATTCGAACTAATGGAAGAGGCGGGAGTGCCTGCTGGTGTTGCTAACCTAGTACTTGGTGCTGGTAACACGGTAGGTGCAGAATTATCTAGTAACACTGATGTGGACCTTATCTCCTTTACAGGTGGAATTGTTACTGGGAAGAAAATTATGCAAGCGGCTAGCAGTAACGTAAAGAAACTTGCACTTGAACTTGGCGGGAAAAACCCTAACATTATCTTTGCTGATGCAGATTTTGAGACAGCTGTTGACCAAGCATTAAACGGGGTATTCTTCCACGCAGGACAAATCTGTTCTGCTGGTACAAGACTAATTGTAGAAGAAAGTATTCATGATGAGTTCGTTCATGCACTTGTTGAGCGAGTGAAAAAATTTAAGCTTGGAAGTGGATTTGACGAAGATACACAAATGGGTCCACTTATTTCAGCTGAGCACCTTGTGAAAGTAGAAGAGTATGTTGAAACAGGTATTAAAGAAGGTGCTACATTAGCAGTTGGTGGAAACCGTCCAGAAGATCCAGAACTACAAGATGGATTTTTCTACCTACCGACTATTTTCACAGACTGCACAACAGACATGAGCATTGTTCAAGATGAAGCTTTTGGTCCTGTTATTACGGTTGAGAAATTCCGTTCAGAAGAGGAAGCAGTAAAGCTTGCTAATGACTCTATCTATGGACTGGCTGGTGGCGTTTGGACAAATGACATTGCAAAAGCTGAACGTTGTGTAGCAAAGATGCGCATGGGTACTGTTTGGATTAATGAATTCAACCTTTACTTCCCACATGCACCATGGGGTGGATTTAAGCAGTCTGGGATTGGACGTGAACTAGGAAGACTAGGTATTGAAGAATATACAGAAACAAAGCATATCTTTCAAAACCTTAAACCTGAACCTATTAACTGGTTCTAGCTATCAATCTTGTGTTTTCTTTTTCTAGTAAGCGGGACTGTCCCGATATAAAGCAAATGGATTATCTTTCAATTAACTGACTTGTTCTTTCGAAAGTATTGTGCTTGATTAGGATATTTGGCTTTTAAATCAAAAAATAGTGGATTTATATAGGATTACAGGGGAAATCGGTTCATCATTTATACGATTTCCTCTTTTTTTATGGAGTGATGGTGCAAATGTTTGGTATTAGAACTCTAGTAATTGTTCAATTAGGAATTCAGAACCTTTTATTAATGAATGAAAATATAGTAAATGCGACTATGACTGATATGTTGTTCTTATAGTTTGATAAATAGGAATCATTACGATATAATGCAAATCGTAATGATTTCTATTTAGGAGGAGTTCCCTTGAAAAAAAGTAATCTTTTATTATACATACAGAAGCAGAAACGTATATTTTCATTTGTTGCTTTGTACATGTTTATTAGTTTACTAGCTGGTTGTGGTGGTTCAGACGCAGCAAGCGATGAGGATAGTAATGGAGAAGATAAACATATTCATTTTCTATACAATTTCTCGACAAATTCTTTGGATCCACACGTCGATACTAGTTATGTTCCACTAAGAGCTGGAATTACCGAAACTTTAGTTCGTTTAGATGAAGAAAATTTAACAGTCGAGCCGTGGTTAGCGGAAGGCTGGGAAGGGGAAGATGGCATCAATTGGACTATTGAGCTTCGAGAAGATGTCTCCTTTCATAATGGTAGAGAGATGGATGCAGCCGCTGTAAAAGCTTCGTTGGAAAGAGCGATTGACGAAAGCGTCGCAATGAGAAATGCTTTGAAAATTGATGAGATCAAAGCTGACGGTCATACATTAGAAATCACAACAACTGAACCTTTTCCAGAGTTTATATCAGAACTTGTAAATCCGAACGTTTCAATTATTGATGTGTCAGAAGAGGATGTTTTGAACAGACCAATAGGGACAGGGCCGTTTGAATTAGAAGAATTTGTACCAGGAAGTCGACTTGAGCTAACTCGCTATGATCATTATTGGGACGGGGCTAGTAACTTAGATGGAGTCACATTTTCTTTTAATGAAGATGCCAATGCGCGTTCTCTTGCGCTAAGATCTGGTCAAGTTGATATTGTGTATCGTCCAGAGGTTGAGAGCTTAGAAACTTTAGAACAAGAAGAAGGTATTCATGTAGAGTCAACGGCAACGTTTCGAGTTCATCAAATGACGATGAACGTGCAACGCGAAAGCTTGAAAGATGTGAATGTACGTCGTGCTGTTGATGCGTTAATTGATCGTCAAGAAATTGTCGACACTATTTTACTAGGGCATGCGGAAGTTGCTGTTGGTCCGTTTCTACCGAGTCTTCCATTTGCTCCAACATACGAGCAACGCCCAAGCGGTGCTGATGTCGCAGTCGAGTATTTGGAGGAAGCGGGTTATACACTTGAAAATGGAATGATGCAAAAGGATGGAGAACCTCTTACACTTACGCTTTTAACGTATCCGGCAAGAGCAGATCTCCCTCTAATTGCAGAAGTGTTTCAATCGGATGCGAAACAAATAGGTATCGATGTAGAAATTAAACAAATTGATATTCCAGAAGAATATATGGCATCTAATCGTGATTGGGATATAGCTACTTATAGTAATTTGACGGCTCCTCGTGGAGATGCTGGATATTATTTAAATGCAACGTATCATCCAAAAGGAGCGCTCAACTTTAGTGGGGCCGAAGAAGAAGAACTTACGGAAATGATCGATGAACTTAATCAAACAGTTAACCAGGAAGAGAGAGCTATACTTGCGGAGCAAGCAGCAGACTATGTGAACGAGAACGTCATTAATTCATTTGTATTGCATCCATCGACAATTGTTGCTTATAACGACAATAAAGTGAAAAATTGGGAAACGACTCGAAGCGAATATTATATGATTACGAATAAACTGGATGTGAAGTAAATTGCTGCGAATCGTCACTCGTAAATTCTTTGAAGTGCTAGTTTTCATATTATTGATTACTTTTGCTAGTTTTTTGTTTGTTCGATTAGCACCTGGTGACCCAGTGTTAACGATATTAAATGTTGATGAATTATCAGTGAGCCAGGAACAAGTAGAACAATTGAGAGAGGAAATGGGGTTCAATAACCCCCTCCTCGTTCAATACGGGCATTGGCTTATGAACTTTGTTCAACTTGATTTTGGTTCGTCATATGTGACTGGACAACCTGTCATGGAAATGATCTTACGAGGTCTTCCTGCTACTCTTGAATTAACGTTTGGAACCATGCTAGTGATGTTTTTGGTCGCTATTCCACTTGGATCTTTGTCCGCACTTTATCGAGATAGTTGGATCGACCAATTGAGTCGTATCCTTTCCATTATAGGAGCAGCAGTACCAAGTTTTTGGCTTGGTCTCATTTTTATTGACTTATTTAGCGTCCGTTTAAATTGGTTTCCTACCATGGGTAGGGACGGCTACTCGACATTAATTTTGCCAGCATTAACACTTGGGTTAGCCATTTCGAGTGTTTATGTTCGCTTACTTCGATCTAGTTTACTAGATTCATTTAATCAGGAATTTATCCGAGCAGGTAGAGCAAGAGGATTGCCTGAATATCGTATTTTCTTCGCTCACGCCTTTCGTTACAGCCTACCTCCTGTTATTACTGTTTTTGGTGTTAGTTTCGGAAGCTTAATAGGTGGAGTGGTTGTGATAGAAGTATTGTTCGCTTATCCTGGGATTGGTAAAATGGTCGTTGATGCGATTCGTCAACGCGACTATCCTCTCATCCAAGGGTACATTTTAATTATGGCTGTGATCGTGTTTATCGTAAATACATGTGTGGATCTTTCTTACCGCTATTTAAATCCGGAACTGAAAATAAAAGAAAGAGAGTCAAAACGATGAGTAGGTTCGCTGTACGTTTTCCAAAGAAAAGAAAACAAACGATACAAGTAAGCATCGGCATTATTTTCTTTGTCATGATATTAATCAGTGTCATCTATGCTTTTTTCATTTTAAAACATGATCCATATTTAACAAATCTAGGTGGCACGCTTCAAAGCATGAGTATGCAACATCCGCTTGGTACTGACCATTTAGGGAGGGACGTGTTAACTCGTCTTTTGCTTGGGGGGCAACAGACAATCGGCTACAGTTTACTAGCACTTTTTGCAGCTGTGATCATTGGAGTTCCCTTTGGTATCATCGCTGGCTATAAGGGAGGCATCGTTGACCGGTTATTTATGAGAATGGCTGATGGGTTTCTAGCATTTCCGGACACAATCGTTGCCATTGTATTAGTAGGGTTGCTTGGACCTAGTATTAGTAATTTAATCCTCGCTATTATTTTAGTCAAATGGGTGAATTATGCTAGGTTAGTAAGAAGTACTGTTTTATCAGAAGCTCAAAAAGAGTATATACTCATTGCTCACATTAATGGATTGCCTGCTAGAAAAATTATGACGAAACATTTATTTCCGCATATCATTGGCCATGTTCTAGTCATGGCAAGTCTTGATTTAGGGAAAATTATTTTACTTATCTCTGCATTTTCATATATTGGTCTAGGTGCTCAACCACCTATGCCTGAATGGGGAGCAATGTTAAATGATTCCCGTTCGTATTTTGATTCGAAGCCAGAATTGATGGTTTACCCTGGACTTGCTATCGTACTCGTTGTCTTAGTTACGAATATGTTAGGAGATTATTTAAGAGATCGCTTTGATGTAAAGAAAGAGGTACA
The DNA here is from genome assembly GCF_002335745.1 of Evansella halocellulosilytica. Taxonomy (GTDB): domain Bacteria; phylum Bacillota; class Bacilli; order Bacillales; family Salisediminibacteriaceae; genus Bacillus_CA; species Bacillus_CA halocellulosilytica. The sequence continues at coordinate 1,559,513 of NZ_NIST01000001.1, forward strand.
ACAATGATTTTATCGATGAATGAAATGACCATTCGCAGTCAAAAGAAAAAGATCGTAGACCAAGTCTCTCTTTCTATCCGTGAAGGAGACTGGTATGCATTAGTTGGACAAAGTGGCAGCGGCAAAAGTATTCTTTCTCAAAGCATTGGGCAGATGTTGCCTTCTCACTTATATGTAGAAGGCAGTGTTATGTTCAAAGAACAAGATTTGCTTAAACTGTCGGATAAAGAGATTCGAACTGTTCGTGGCAAAGAATTGTCTTATATTTTTCAAGATTATCAAGGCTCATTTACACCATTTAGAAAAATTGGTCAACATTTTGATGAATACTTAAAAGTCCATGGTGTTCCTTTAAAAAGAAAACGCTATGACAAGGCGATAGAGGCCCTTGAATCTGTTGGGTTAACTGAAGTGTATTATCATCGTTATCCTTTTCAACTTAGTGGAGGACAACTTCAAAGGGCTGCAATCGCAATTTCTCTACTACTCTCTCCTAATTTAGTCATTGCTGATGAGATTACAACAGCACTTGATAGTGTATCAGGACACCGGGTATTAGAGATGTTAGCCAAAAAACAAAAGGAAATGGGTTGTTCCATTTTATTTATCACTCATGATTGGCGCCACGTTAGGCGATATGCGAACCGTTTAGCGATTATGAAGGACGGTAAAATAGTTGAATCAGGGGGGAAACATCGGATTCTTGACCATCCGAAACACGAATATACAAAACAATTAATAAAAGCAGCCCCTATTTTAGACAAAGGGATGCCATCTGGGTTAGATAAGGAGAGCAAGTTATGAACCTACTCACCGTTGAAGAGTTAACAAAATCATACGATAAAGCAAAGCCTGTTATTTCTAACGTGAACTTTGTTTTAAACAAAGGGGAGTGCCTTGCCCTTGTAGGAGAAAGTGGCTCTGGAAAAAGTACACTTGCTCGTTGTTTGCTTCGCATTGAGTCCATTGATAGTGGCAGAATCAACTTTAATGGAACGGCACTCGAAAAGCTAACTGAACGTCAACTGAAGCCTTATCGTAAAGATATACAAATCGTTTTTCAAAATCCAACAGCTGCCTTGAACCCTAAACTTAAGATTAAAGATTCTCTCATTGATCCATATGCACAGTACAGCAATGAATTGAGTCTTGCGTACTTCTCGTATGAGTCAAAGGATGCTTATATGAAGCAACTGTTAGAAGCTGTCGAGCTTCCAACGAACTTAGCGGATCGATACCCACATGAGTTAAGTGGAGGACAACGTCAACGAGTGACGCTTGCTCGTGCAATTAGTATTGAACCGGAACTCATCATCCTTGATGAACCGACAGCAAGTTTAGATGTCGTCTCCCAAGATGGTGTTCTACAATTATTGACGGACCTTCGTAAAAACTTGAATCTATCTTATTTGTTTATCTCCCATGATTTAGCCGCTGTGAATCGTGTGAGCCAGCGTATGATGGTGATGAAAGATGGTGAGATTGTCGACCAGTTTAATCAGCAGCATTTATTAGATAAGAGTCGTCATCCTTATACGAAAGAACTAGTTTCGATCTATTGATGTAAACATTTTACTAACGGAATCTCATTAGAAATAGAAAATCTCGTTAAAGAAGTTAAGGCAAAATTTAGATTTACAGCATTTTATGCAATGAGGGTAAGTTTCAATCGATAGGACGTTTTCGTAAAGTGATCCTACATTTACGGAAGCGTCATTTTGGTGGAATTAAAAACAATACGGCTATTCCTGTAATTTTGCGGTTGATGAATTCCAAACAGAAATGATTAAAGCGTTAGAACAAGGAGATCTTACGTAGTAAACTCTATAAAATTCTGAGTATGATATTAGAAGTCTATTCACAGTAGCAAAAAACTCATTATTTTAACTAAGAAGAAACATGAAAAGTTATTAATGGATCAAGTGTGGGAGTTGGCTAAAGGAAGAGATAACAGATGTCATCTAAAAACTACTAGCTAACCCTATCACTTTAGAGTTACAATTAAAATGTTAGGTTTTTAATATTAAAAACAAGTAGGTGCCTTTATTGTATAAAGGTTAAAAGGGAAGTTGGTGAAAGTCCAACACGGTCCCGCCACTGTAATCGTTAACTAAAGCTACCGAAAACCACTGTACGTATAGTATGGGAAGGGGTAGTAGAGACGTAAGTCAGGAGACCTGCCTATTTGTTACTTTCGTGTTCTTCGAGGAAAAGGATGCTTAAGGGAAAAAGTGTTTAAACTTTTTTAAATAGAGGTTCTAACTTAGGGCTTTTCCTGGTTATATCGTAATCTCATTTTACCCTTAACGTCTTTCTAAGAAGAAAGGCGTTTTTATGTGTGCCCCGCAGTCACACAGTCTAAGTGGTTCAAATCCACTCAGTAACTTTACCCTTTAAAGTACTGTAGCCGAAGCAACATCCTCCCTCTAATGAGAAGGATGGACAGGGTGCCCTCTGAGAAGGGGGATCTGAAAGGTCTGCAGGCAAAGTCCAGCCCGGAACAAAATGTGAACCAGAGGTGGCGGCAGTGTTGGGTGACCCGCCATCAAAACGGGGAAACCTGTGCAGACGCACACTTTATAGGAAAATACGAAAGGGACATGACCTATAAAGCCCACTGACGTGATTAGGGTCAGGATGGATGGAACAGAAGGTGTGATGACCGGGGGAAGCACTGTAGGTTCCTTCGTGTAAACATACGGAGGTAGGGGAGGTATAACCCAAAGGGGAAAACCAAACCGATGACACTGCAGGTGGCGGATAGATTCGTAGTAGTGACGAAGTTTGAGCCAATGAACTCTGGCAACAGGAGGGAGGATAAAACTCAAACGAGGAAGCGCTGGTCGCTTCACCCACCATCAGGCCAAAAGCCGGATGATGGAGGCGAAGGAATCTAACTTCATTAACATTGTGAATGAACGTGAGTGGATAATGTAAGCGCCTTAATGAAAAGAGGTCTCCCGAGTAGGTGCGACCTTGCCAACCGTGAAACCCACGCGAGGAAGAGGGAACCGGCGACCTGAGTACACAAGGAAGAAAAGGAGCGATTGGGACATCCTAGACACGCATTTCTGACTTGATGGAAACAGAAAGGAGTCATTCTCTGTAGCGGACATAAGACCAATGTGGTGAGAAGCGCAGAAGGTGGTGATAACAATGACACCAACGCGTAAATATTATTCCATTATCGATAAAGTGTACACCATGACAAATCTACATGATGCTTGGAAAAAGGTGAAAGCGAACAAGGGAAGTGCAGGAATCGACGGTGTAACCATCGAATGGTTTGACGTCAACCTGAAGCAGAATCTCGAAGAGATTCAACGGCTACTAAAGGAAAAACGTTACGAACCTACTCCGGCTCTAAGACATTATATTCTAAAAGATAACGGGGAAAAACGACCGCTAGGAATCCCAATCATCCGCGATCGTATTGTCCAACAAGCTGTTCGTCAAATGATTGAGCCACTATTTGACCGAGACTTCTATCCTCATAGTTACGGGTTCCGAATCGGACACTCGCAACATCAAGCACTTGATACAGTCATAAGAGCGAAAAAGGCGGGATACGAATACGTCGTTGATCTAGATATTCAAGCTTATTTTGACACCATCCCCCATGACAAGTTGATGGAAAAGGTGAGAGGAAAAATCGCTGATGGGCGAATTCTAGACTTAATCGAAGGATGGTTAACAGTCGGAATCATGGAAGGTGATCAGTTTCATGATTCTGAGAAAGGATCCCAACAGGGCGGAGTGATTTCACCGCTATTAGCCAACATCTACTTGGACGAATTTGATTGGGAGATGAAAAAGGCAGGGTTCCCCGTTGTTCGTTTCGCAGATGATGCTTTAATTATGTGCAAGACGAAGAAGCAATCACAGAAGGCACATAACTTAGCAAAGAAAATCATAGAACAGAATCTAGATCTGACCATGCATCCAGAGAAAACAAAAGTGGTTCACTTCGATGAAGGTTTCCGTTTTCTAGGGTTTGAATTCTGGAAAGACTTTCTCGTTCTTCCGGAGAAAAGAATGATGAAATTCAAAAAGAACATCAGGCTTCTCACAAGAAGACAACAAGGGAAGAATCTTGAGCAAGTGATTTCAAGATTAAACCAAACCATCAGAGGTTTCGGAAACTACTTCGGCATTGGAAATACTAAAAAGAAGTTCCAAAGACTTGATGAATGGATTCGCATGAGGCTTCGTGCCTTCATGAGGAAGAAGAAGTCAACACTATCGAACCAAAGAATACCGAACAAGTTCTTCGAAAAATCAGGACTGATTTCGTTGGAAAGTCTTCTCACCGCTCGTTCCTAACTTAAGAGTGAAATTAATCTCTAACTCACTCCCGGGTATGGGGAACTAACGAAGGGAAAGCCGGATGCGGGAAATCTGCACGTCCGGTTTGATGAGGGGTCCGAGGGCGAAAGCCCTCGTCCTACTCTACTTTATTTTCACAGTATAAGATCAAATTTACTGGAGGTATTAAAATGAATAAACGTAAAGAAAAACAGAGGGGATTAACGTTCGTTTATACAGGTGATGGAAAGGGGAAAACGACGTCCGCAATAGGACTGGCTTTAAGAGCTATTGGTAGAGGATTGAACGTGAAAATATACCAATTTATAAAGTCACCAGAAAGAACATATGGAGAAAAAATCGCTATGAAAAAGCTAGGAATAGATATTATACAACTTGGAATTGGCTTTACATGGACAAAAACACCTGAAGAACATAGAGATGCTCTAAAAAAAGGTTGGCCGCTCGCACGAGAAGCTGTCATGAGTGGGGAATATGAGTTAGTTATTCTAGATGAATTAAACAATGCCCTTGCAATAAATCAATTTCCAATTGATGATGTTTTGCCCCTGCAGGAGGTAGTGGACTTAATCAAAAACAAACCTCCTCATGTTCATCTCGTCATTACGGGAAGAGATGCAAACGAGAAAATAAAAGAACTAGCAGATCTCGTATCAGTTATTGAACCTGAAAAGCATTATTATGACGAAGGAATTCCTGCTGTAAAGGGAATCGAGTATTAACGTGTAAATGGAGGTCCTATAAATGTCTAATCGCCGATTAGTAATAGCAGGGACAGGCAGTAATGTTGGAAAAACGACCGTAACCATTGGTATAATGTCTGCCCTTCAACAAATGGGGTACATCGTTCAAGGCTTTAAATGTGGTCCTGATTATATTGATCCATCTTATCATACGGCAGTAACAGGTAGGCGCTCACGTAATTTAGATAGTTGGATGCTATCTTCCTCCGTTTTAAAAGAGGTTTTACACCGAGGTGAGGAAGGAGCGGATATATCTATTATTGAAGGAGTAATGGGATTTTACGATGGAAAGGATCCGACTAGCAATGAAGGAAGTACAGCAGAGGTAAGTATGCTGGCAGATAGTCCTGTTATATTAGTGGTCGATTGCTCAGGGATGGCACGAAGCGCTGCAGCGATTGTCCGTGGGTTTCAAGCACTTTCCAATGATGTAAATATAGTAGGTGTCATTGCAAATAAAGTTGGTGGGAAAGGTCATTTTCAGTTAATAAAAAAAGCAGTTGAACAGGAGTGCAACATTCCTGTTATCGGATATTTAAACTATGCAATGAATATTGAAATGCCAGAACGTCACTTAGGATTAATTCCCTCAATTGAAAGGGGAGAATTAGATTCTTTTCTTACGAAGCTAGGGGAACTAGTCATAGAATCCGTTCATATGACTCAACTTTATGAATTAGCGGAAACAACTCCTTTAAGATTAAAAGATTCTAGTTTATTTAAGCAGGAAAAACCTACGCAAGTTAGGATTGCTGTTGCCCGTGATAAGGTATTTAATTTTTATTATGAGGAAAATTTAGAGCTGTTAAAAGCATATGGTGCAGACCTAACCTATTTTTCACCATTAAATGGAGAGTTACTTCCCACAAACACGGATGGACTTTACATAGGTGGAGGCTTTCCGGAGGAATATGCTGCTAAATTATCTGAGCAAACAGAGGTTCATCTTTCCATTAAAAGAGCCATTGAAAAGGGCTTGCCAACCTTTGCGGAATGTGGTGGGTTTATGTATTTATGTGAGTCCATCACCACGCTAGACGAAAAATCACACCCTATGGTTGGGGTTATTCCAGGGGTTGTAAGAATGGAAACAAGATTAGCTGCCATTGGCTATCGAGAAATTGCTGGAGAAAAAGGAAATTTTCTTTTAAGAGAAGGAGAAACGGCGAAGGGACATGAGTTTCATTATTCTACTTTTCACTCAATGCTCAAGGAAGAAATGCCGGTTGCTTATGAAACAATAGGTATGCGAGGGACTCAAAAGGAAGGATACCTCCATGAAAATGTTGTTGCTGGATATACACATATTCATTTTGCGTCCTGCACTACGATCGTAGAGAATTGGATAACAAAATGTTTGGAGTGGAGGAAATCCCATGTCTAAAGCAATTCCTATTATGATTCAAGGTACACATTCCGATGCTGGAAAAAGTGCCATTGTTTCAGCGTTATGTCGGATATTTGCACAGGATGGTTATTTAACAGCCCCCTTTAAATCACAAAATATGGCCTTGAATTCCTACATTACTGTAGATGGAAAGGAAATTGGCCGCGCACAAGGTGTTCAAGCAGAAGCTGCAGGGACCACTGCAACGACAGATATGAATCCAATTTTAATTAAACCTAGTGGTAGCTATAAGTCTCAAATTGTGGTACATGGAAAAGTATATAAAAATATGAAAGCTGGAGATTACCGGACAAGCTTTTATGATCAAGGTATTAAGCTGATTGAAGAGTCTTATACAAGACTTAAAAATAATTTTGAACGCATCGTCATTGAAGGGGCAGGGAGCCCCGCTGAAATTAACTTAAATGATAGAGAGCTTGTAAATATGCGAGTAGCTCGAATGACCAATTCCCCTGTTATATTAGTAGGTGATATTGAGAAAGGAGGAGTATTTGCAAGTTTAGTAGGCACTTTACAGCTCCTGGAAAAACAAGATCGTCATAGAGTTATAGGTGTCATTATTAATAAGTTCAGAGGAGATGTATCCTTATTAGAACCGGGGTTGTCTTGGTTTGAGGAATATACAGGAGTACCCATACTTGGAGTTATACCTTATATCGATAATTTAATGATTGAAGCAGAAGACTCTGTTGTCTTAAGTCAATATACATCAAAGGAGGACACGTCTAAGGACATTGATATTGCAGTTATCAGGTACCCTTTTATCTCAAACTTTACTGATATTGATCCCTTTTTTGAAGAGCTCGATTGTCATGTTCGCTTCGTAAAAAGTGCTGAAGAAATAGGAAATCCAGATATTGTTATTCTACTTGGAAGTAAAAATACGATTAAAGATATGGTGTTTTTACATAACAGTGGTTTGGCAAATCGTATTTTAGAGCTGGCTCAAGAAGGAAAATTCATTTTCGGGATTTGTGGTGGATACCAAATGCTTGGAAATGATATTGAAGATAGGATGGGGGTGGAATCCTCGAGGCAAAAGACGAGTGGATTAGGGCTTATCCCAATGAAAACATCCATCAAAGCGAAAAAAACAACCACTTTATCGGAAGGACTTGTTACATATAAGGGGAAAGATATGTCTGTTAAAGGCTATGAAATTCATATGGGGGAATCTGATTATGAGAAGGCTTGTGATCCCTTCGTTCAAATAAAAGAAAAGAACGATGGATTTATGAGTAAGGATAATAAAATTATCGGAACTTATTTTCATGGGATTTTTCATAATGACCTTTTCAGAGAAGTATTTATCAATGAAGTAAGAGCTAATAAAGGATTAAATCCGATTATAGAAAGGGTGGATTTTTCCAAAAAGAGAGAGGAAGCCTTTGACCGCTTAGCAAAAGTAGTTAGAGAAAATATTCAACTAGATGAGATTTATAGAAAAATGGATGAGTATCATCAGCAAAGTAAGGGGACAAAAGGATATGAAGTGGCAAATGAGAGAGATAATTGAAGCTATTCAACCGGTAGATACGGTTAAAGGAAATGATGTTCAGGCATATTTACATACATTAACAAAGCCAAAAGGAAGCTTAGGAAGATTAGAATCACTAGCAGTTCAACTAGGTGAAATTACTTCCAACAGCTTTCCTGTTGTCTATCCGCCAGCAATAATAGTGTTTGCTGCAGATCATGGTATAGCAGCGGAGGGGGTGTCATCCTATCCTCAAGAAGTAACCTCTCAAATGGTACATAATTTTTTAGAAGGGGGAGCTGCCATTAATGTTCTTGCAGAACAAATTGGGGCAATGCTACAAACTGTAGATGTTGGTATTTGTAGTTCTATCGATAATGAAAAGCTAGTAATGAAAAAAATACGTAACGGGACAGCTAACTTTTTATATGAAGATGCTATGAGCAAAAAGGAAGCTGTTGACGCTATAGAGGTAGGAATGGACGTCGCAATCAAACTGATCCAGGATGGTGCGAAATGTATCATTCCAGGTGAAATGGGTATTGGAAATACTACTAGCAGCAGTGCGATCCTAGCGGTTCTTTCACAAAGCAATATAAGTTCGGTTGTTGGAGCAGGGACGGGAATATCAGAAGAACAAAGAAAACATAAAGAAGAGATTATCCAAAGAGCAATAATGAACCGAAAACCAAATCAAGAAGATGTCCTTGATATACTAGCTAAAGTAGGAGGTTTAGAGATTGCAGGAATGACCGGAGCTATATTAGGCGCAGCCAGTAAAAAAATACCCATTTTAGTTGATGGCTTTATCAGTACTGTTGCAGCTCTAGTGGCGGTAAAGCTATGTAAACATGTCAAAGATTATATAATTATTGGCCATCAATCAGAGGAAAAAGGACATCAAACCGCTGTAGAGATGTTAGAGAGTAAACCAATACTTGATTTACAGTTAAGGCTTGGGGAGGGGACAGGTGCAGCTTTTGCTTTCCCACTTCTTAATTCCTCTGTGAAAATATTACAAAGCATGGCTACTTTTTCATCTGCTGGAGTTACAGAAAATGAAACATAAACCTGAATCCGTTACTGGTGGACGCTTTCACTCCAAAGCACAAGTTCGACATCTACTCATGTAGCCGTGCCCGCGAAAAGCGAGCAGATGGAAGGCATATCAACATCTATTATCACCGATTCAGGATAAAATCAACATTTAAAATATTTACAAAAAAATAGCCCTACTTTATACTTATCTTCAGAACAAAAAAACGAATATAGAACAACTTGGTTTCTTACATACAATGTAAGATGAAAAGGGAAGTTGGTGAAAGTCCAACACGGTCCCGCCACTGTAAACGTTGAGGTAAGCTAATAACTCTCCACTGTGAGAAATCATGGGAAGGAGTAGCTAACTGATGATTCGTAAGTCAGGAGACCTGCCAAGATTGTTTTTAAGCTCCTTCGAGGAAAAGGATGTTTAAACGTACATAGTAGTTTATGAATAATAAATTACTCGTCTGTTGTGCTGTCAAATCAAAGACAGTCGATATATACATATGTGCATTTACATTCACCGCTTTTCCTTTAGGATTAGCGTTTTTTTTGTGGGCGAATTAAGGAGGAAATAAAAATGACGAAACATATCTTAAAAAATGGGGGAGTAGCAAGTATTATACTTTTCCTGACGATCGTATTATTAGCTGCTTGTGGTGAACCTAATGAAGAAGAGCCAGCTAATGCTATTACTCAGGAAAATGAAATTGAACAAGCAGAGGGAGAAGGTCAATCGGAGGAAACAGCTGAGCAACTAGAGGTACAGTTTCCAGTAACCATTGTTGATGATGCGGGAAATGAAATGACGATTGAAGAAGAACCGCAAAGTATCGTTTCTATTCAAGCAAGTATTACAGAAATTTCATTTGCACTTGGCTTAGGGGATAAAATGGTAGGGGTATCTGATTTTTGTAATTATCCTGAGGAAGCATTATCCGTTGAAAATGTTGGCGGACAAGATATGAATGCGGAACTCATTGTAGACCTTCTTCCGGATATTGCTCTTGTTACAGACTATCATTATGATAATCATGGTGAAGTTTTATCTCAATTTGAAGAGGTTGGTATCAATGTAGTTGTCATAGGAAGTAAATCCAGCTTCGATGAAGTATATAAGTCTATTGCTTTAATCGGAAAAGCGACAGGGAGGTCTATTGAAGCAGAAGAAATTATTTCTGACATGAAGGAACGTCATGAGACAGTAAAGGAAAAGGTAGAAGATATTACGGACAAAAAGAGGGTATGGGTAGAGGTTTCTCCTGCCCCAGATATTTATACAACAGGAAAAGGGACATTTATGCATGAAATGCTAGAATCGATCCAAGCAATTAATGTAGCAGAAGATCATGAGGGTTGGGTAAATTTAACAGAAGAAGAAACTGTCCAACTTCAACCAGATGTAATTATAACAACCTACCATTCAGAAGATCTTAAAGGTGAAGTATCCTCTCGTGATGGATGGACAGAAGTACCTGCTGTAAAAAATGAGCAAATTTTCGATGTAGAAAGTGATACAGTAGTTCGACCAGGACCGCGATTAATCGAAGGAGTGGAAACTCTTGCAAATCTCATCTACCCGGAAATTTTCCAGTAAATAATTTGTTTTGCTTTATGTATTCAGTGGAGGGTTTGTACTAGGTACACCCTCCTTGGTCTATTAGTAAGCAGTGTGAGTGTGAGGAGCGAATTAGAAAGGGTGCGAAATAAACCATGACACCTAATTATAAAGAGACAAATAAGTCGATGAATTTTTCTCAATCTTTTTCGATAGAACAAAATGAAAACTACATTCACCTACAATTCAATCACCCTCTACGTACCATATCGAATGGAGTAATCGGGGAAGGGATACAATGGATCAAACACTTTTGTAACTTTCATGTAGAGAAGCACTACAATTGTTCTGAACCTGCAAAGGACATTTACAGTTGGATGAAAAAGTATCACATTAACCATGAACAATCTGTTGGAATGATGACTGCCGTAAAGTTAGAAGATATGGTTGTTTCTACAAAGCATATGGATGACATTTCCATTATGGCAGTAGTTACTGCTGGGGTAGGAAATGCGGTAGATATATCTTCTAAGGACGAGGCAAGAAAAGATGTAAAAATAGGCACGATTAATACGATGGTGTTCATTGATGCCCATTTTAATGACGGGGCACTTGTAAACGGGATAATGTCAGCAACAGAAGGAAAAGTAAAAGCACTTCAAGACCTTCAAGTAAAAGATCCCCTTTCTAACACGTTAGCTTCCGGGACATCGACTGATTGCTTGCTCCTAGCAGTAACACAGCATGGTGAAAGGACGCCCTATGCAGGTTCAGGAACACCTGTTGGGAAAGGGATTGGAGAAGTGGTTTATGAAGCAACCGTGAAGGCAGTAAAAAAATATGTGAAAAGAGTAAAAAGAAATGATATTTCATAATTTGTTTTTGTTTAGTGAATTAAGTTTATTAGGCTTTATTACTGTCGTTATTTTGGTTGCTATTGTCATAGATTTAATAATTGGTGACCCGATGTGGCTTCCCCATCCAGTCATTCAGATGGGAAAGCTCATCTCCGTCCTAGAAAAGAGATGGAATCAAGGAAATGCAAGGAAAATAAAAGGATTTTTCCTAACATGTACTGTACTTAGTCTTGTTTTTAGCCTTACTTTAGGCGGGATTTATCTTGCATATGAAATCCACCTTGCCATTGGTGTAGTTGTAGAAATATATCTCATTTCAACAACTATTGCGATAAAAGGGTTGTACTCTACTGCGATAGATGTATGGTTGCCGTTGACTCAAGGGAATATGGAGGAGGCAAGAAAGAAGTTAAGCATGATAGTTGGACGGGATACAGAACAACTGCAAGAAGGTGAAATTGTGAGAGGAGCGGTAGAAACCGTTGCTGAAAATACAGTAGATGGCATTACTGCACCACTTTTTTGGGCAGTGATTGGTGGGGCCCCTCTTGCCATGGTGTATCGAGCAATAAATACGATGGATTCCATGGTAGGTTATAAAAATGAGAAGTTTGAGAAGTTTGGTTATGCTTCAGCAAAGCTGGATGATATTATCAACTGGTTTCCAGCCCGTATAACAGCATGTACGATGCTCCTCACCTCTATTTTCATAAAAGGCTCCAACAGAAAGGACGCAATACATATAACATGGAGAGATGCTAAGAAGCACCCCAGTCCAAATAGCGGCTGGCCAGAAGCAATGGTTGCAGGATTGATTGGTATTCAACTAGGCGGTGTAAATTTTTACAACGGTATAAAGTCAGAACAAGAAACAATGGGGGAGCCGAGGAAGGTACGGACAGTTTCCCACATTAAACAAGCAATACAGTATATGCATGGAGGCTGGATTGGATTTGTTTTACTTTTAATCATTATTACATTTTGCATTAGCAAATGATAGCGGAGGTGAAAGGAATGCAGTGGCCAAGTCATGGGGGACAACCAGAAACAATGAAAGGGTTATTTAATATTAATAGGGAGAAAGAAATTCTCGATTTTAGTGCCAACCTAAATCCATTAGGTCCTCCCTCCTGGTTAAGGGAGGCAATGTTTCATTCATTTAATCATCTTACAGTTTATCCAGACCCAACCTATTCCATTTCCGAAGCGGCGTTATCTGAGTATGAAATGCTGTCAAAGAAGGAGGTGCTCCTTACAAATGGGGGAGCAGAAGCAATTTTCTTAGCTGCTAAATTATTTGAAGGTGGTAAAGGGTTGATCGTACAGCCTACCTTCGTGGAGTATGAACGTGCTTGTAAGCACTATCATATTCATACGGAAGACGTGTTTTTAGAGAGAAGCAATGGATTTCAGCTTCCTCTACAGCTGATTTTAAATAAAATGAGTGGTGTTGACGTTATTTTTCTCTGCCGTCCTAATAATCCTACTGGTACGGTTGTTGATGAAGAAAGTTTACACAAAATCCTTGAAAAAGGGCTCCAAACGAATACTTACATTGTGGTGGATGAAGCCTTTGTAGATTTTCTTCCTTCCCCTACATTTTCTCTTTCAAGCTGGCTGTCCTCCAATGCTAATTTAATTTTATTACGTTCATTAACGAAAATGTTTACGATACCGGGTCTTCGAATCGGATATGTGTTAGCGAATGATACGATCATTGGAAAAATGAAGGCTAGCCAGCTTCCGTGGAGTATTAATGCATTAGCGGATAAGGCAGTTCCTAAGTTACTGAAGGATCGAAGCTTTGTGAGAAGAACGCGCGAATGGTTAGCGAAGGAATCTGTCCATGTTATAAAAAAATTAACTGAATTAGATTATTACGTGTCCGATTCTAAGGTAAACTTTTATCTCCTTCAAGACAAAAAAAGGCCTGAAGAAACAGAAGAGTTGCTAAAATACTTATTTAAAAGTGGGATCTTAACGAGACATACTCATAATTTTAAGGGGTTAAATGGTGATTTTTTACGTATTGCCATTCGTTCGTCAGAAGATAATCAACAATTAATAGATAAACTTCAGAAATGGAGAAATAGGCAATGATTATATTTGTGTCTGGTGGTGCCCGTTCAGGAAAAAGCAGCTTTGCGGAAAAGCTGGCGAAAAAATCGTATCGTACGATAAAGGAAAGCTGTTTATATTACGTTGCTACTGCAAATCATCTCGACAAGGAAATGGAACAGCGGATTACCATTCACCAGCGACGTAGAAGCGAGGATTGGAAAACGATAGAAGAACCAAACGATATCTTACAATTTTTATTGGGGACGAAAAAAGGAGATGTGGTTTTGTTCGACTGTTTAACAATATGGTTGAGTAATAGAATGTTTCATTTAAATGATTCGCTGGAACAAATAATTGAAACAATTCATACGTGGCTGGAGATTGTAAAGGAGAAAGAGGTTGTTTTATTTATTGTTTCTAATGATTTAAATGAAGGGGTTCCACTTCCTTATCAAACGGTACAAAACTATATGTATAATCTAGAGAAATTACATCAAGAGATCATCCTTTATTCAGATCAAGCGATACAAATGATTGCTGGCCTTCCAACCTATTGGAAGGGGGAAGGAAGATGAAAAACAGCATGTATGGTTTTTTATTGGCAATTCAATTTTTGTCAAGAATACCAATTCCCTTTTCATGTCCATGGAATAAGGAGACAAGTAAGTGGGCTCTTCGCAGCTACCCTGTTGTTGGCTTGCTTTTAGGCACAATCATCACGGTAATCGCTCTGTCCCTTCACTCTTATTTGCCAGAGGTTATGCTTGTATTATTAATCATGACATTGTGGGTATGGCTGACAGGCGGTTTGCACTTAGATGGCTGGATGGATGTTGCAGATGCGGTTGGCTCAAATGCACCAGTAGAAAAAAAGTGGCAAATTATGAAAGACCCGCACGTTGGTAGCTTCGGTATTCTTGCTCTCGTATTTTTACTTTCTTGGAAAGGGATGTTCATTTATACAATATTGGATATATCCTATGAGCTTATTTATGTATTGTTCGTTATCCTGCCTTTATCCAGGGTTAGTGCAGTACTGTTGCTTGTTATGATACCAACTGCAAAGCGAGAAGGACTAGCTTGGGAATGGAAAAAGCATGTAAAGAGCTTAGATGTTTTTCTCGCTTTTTTACCTATTTTAGTCGTTTTTCTTTTTTTACCAAGTTATTTATTTTTATTTCCAGCTTACCTACTATTTATTGTTTTGTTTGGGTTATGGGTAAAGCATATTTTTAAAGGGATTAATGGGGATTTACTTGGAACCGTTATTGAAGGAGGAGAGTTATGGGGACTTGCAATAGTATGGATCTACTTCTCATTCGCCATGGGGTAACGGAATGGAATTTACAAAAGCGATATTTAGGACATACCGATATAGGGCTTGCAGAGAGGGAATTATCAAAGCTTAACCTATTAAAGCGAGAGTTAAAAAAGCAATCCTTTCATACGGTGTTTACTAGTGATTTAAGGCGTTGTAAAGAAACGATTCATTATCTAGGCATAGGAACACAGTTCAAGGAAGATACTAGATTACGAGAGATGAATTTTGGCGATTGGGAAGGGAAAACATATGAGGAATTAAAAGCTAATCTTGAATATCAAAATTGGTTGAATGATTGGGAAAATTACACAACGCCAAACGGGGAACCTTGGACCGAGTTCACCTCGAGACTGGATTCATTTTTTAAAGATTTAATCCAATATGGTGAAACAGCAAGAATAAATTATACGCAAAAGCCTATTGTTATCATGACTCACGGCGGAGTTGTTCGATATTTTTTATGGAAGTTAAAAGCTGTCCCTTCACTTTGGGAGTTGCCGGTAAGACCCGGGCAAGCATTTCAATTATCCGTAAGCAATGAAGGAGGTGTTTGGATATGCAACTCATTGTTGGAGGTGCCTACGCAGGAAAAAGAAAGGTAGTGAAATCAACCAATAAAGAGTTTAGTTGGATGTCAGCATACAAGGGAGATTCACTCCATGACTGGAAAAAGCAATGGGAAGCAAACACGACGTTAGTTTTGGAAGGCTGGGAGAAATGGATTGAAGAGGATTTAAAGGAAGATGCTGACGATTTGGTCATTCAAAATAGACTAAGAGATACGGTTCACAAACTAAAAGAAGAGGAAGAAAAAAGAAACGAAACGATTGTTCTCATTATGATGGAGATCGGAAGGGGAATTGTGCCATTAGAACAACCTGAAAGAAGGTTGAGGGATTTAGCAGGATGGCTGTTACAGGACGCAACTCAAGCATCAGATGATGTTCAATACGTATGGCATGGATTGTCGAGAAAAATTAAATAACAAAAATCGTTAAAGAAGTTCTGTGATTGTGGAATCGATCATGACAATTAACGAAGGTTTATTAGTAATGTGAGAGTGTGATGTTAACATTTCGCTGACATATATTTTAAGGAAGCTTTTCATAAGTTGACAAAACTTGTGGGAAGCTTCTTTCTTTTGGGAGGGGAAACATTATTTTTGAATGGTGGTGTAAGGAAATGAGTTTTACTTACGTTTATTAAAATGAAGGGAGGAGGAGTAGTATGAAAAACGATAACCGTAATCAAGTTTCATCAAAGGTAATATTGTCTAACTATCATTTTTCTGGTATTGATAATTCTCAAATAGGGGCTATTAAATCTGTGGCAGACTATTATGGAATCCCAGTATCGACTTCTTGCATTTTTGGGATGACTGGACTTGCATTTTTAACGGTTGTGGATGAAAGCTTAAATCAAACGCATAGTGTGCCAGTGCCAGAAGTGTATGAAATGGCCGGAAATATAGGGATACAAATAGAGGGGATACATGTCCAAGCAGAAGGAGAAAAATTTAAAGAGCTACAAGCTAAGGCATGGGAGAAAGCAAGAGCAGCTCTCGACTCAGGATGTCCAGTCTTTGCCAGTGATTTGGACTTGTATGATGAAACATCACTTGTGTACGGGTATGATCATCAAGGCTACTATACACATTCCTGGCATGCAGGATACGACTATTGTGATGATGTCGTTCCGTGGACGAAGCTGGGGTATGGCTACTGTCCATGCATAAACTGTGTCAATCAGCGTGCTGAAGGAAAACATCAACCGATACGAAGCTTAATTTCACTGCATTGGGCCAAAAAAAACGAACCGAAGAATAAGCTAGCGTCGTTTAAGGAAGCCCTCAAATTTGTCATAAAATTGAATGAAGCGAATTCGTTCGAAAGAGGGAGGCGTATGTTTTTAGTTGGAAGTCCAGCCTATGGATGTGTCATTAATGCTTTAAAAGATCAATCGTTGCTGAGACGTTATTTTGGGCTCATCATGGACACATTCGATGAATCAAAGCGACATGCAGTTCTATTTTTACAAGACATAAACAAACATTTGCCATACTCTACCGATCCAATGATTCAGAAGGTGACAGGGATGTATGAAGAGATGGCTCGTCTAACGAAGTCTATCACTCAAAACTTCCCTTTTGAACAACCGCTAGAACCAATCACAGATCACGAATTGCTTGAAAAAACCATCTCATCGTTAACGGAGCTAAAAGAGTTAGATGCCGTAGCTATTGGTCAGTTAAAAGAGATTTATCATATTATATATGATGAAAGGGGTGAAAGACATCATGAATGAACTTGTTCAAATCTACTTGCCTGTGACTCATATTAAACGTTCCGTTGATTGGTATATCGAGGTTTTTGGTTATGAACGAATATGGATGGAGGATAATCATGCCAACCTTAAACTAAAGCAAGGACCACTTCTCTTCTTAAAAAAGACCGCAATTAAGCAACCAATTCATTTTTCAATGAATGGTCAGAGATTACCAGTACTCAGCTTCAAAACGAAGGATATTGATAAACTTTATAATAAACTATTAGAAAACAATGAAAACGTACAAGAATTAAGCGAATACGGCAAAGGGATAAATGGACCTTATAAAGCATTTACAGTTCGTGATTTAGATGGTCATTTACTTGAGGTTAACAATTACCCAGACTTACATCTATCGCAGTTTAGAGGGTGTTAGATTTCAAATTGATAGAGAAATACTCCATTCGGTTCGTAGAAAATGTTTATAATAGCACGGATATATGCCTTATTCGATCTAATGCTGTGAAATTCATGTCAAGGTAATTTTGAGTATTTTATAATTTTTTTCGAGATGATGTTAGGTTTTTTACCGCTTGTGGCATCTAGTTATATACGGCATTAAATGACGGCCGCGATGACAGAGTATGTGAAGAAAGGATGGTGAAGTAACCAATGATACAAAGGGTGGGAACCACCTACATCCCAGTGCCTATTAAACATAACTTAAGAAAGGGTTGATCATATGAGAATCATTGATACACGAATCGAGAACAAGGATTCATTTCAAGTAGTTGGTTTAGAAATTGATTGGACTCCGAATGATGCGAATCCAGCGGAAAATGAGATTGCACATTTGTGGAGGGAGTTTAATGAACGAAAGTCAGAGATACCGAATGCTATGCCGAACAGAACGTATGGCCTTGAACGCTTTCAGCCAAATGCAGGACCGGCAGCTCCATTGAAATATTTAGCTTCAATCGAAGTTTCTAACATCGAATCAGAGCCGCCAAAAGGAATGATTGCTGCTGACGTCCCTGCCTCGACGTATGCGGTCGTAACTTACCAAGGTATCATCGATGGTATCGGAAAAGCCTATGACCATTATTATCGTCAATGGGAACCAGCGATGAGAGAGTATAGAGCAGCTCACACGTTTTGTTTTGAGTATTACGATGAGCGATATAAAGACAATGACAATGACGAATCTATTATAGAAGTTTGGTTTGCACTCACAAAGACGTCATAATTGGTATAGATGGGGTGTTCAACAAGGAAGAGTGACTAGTTGGAGATATTCAAAAACAGACAGCTGTGGTGAGGTTTTTATGTGTTTAACCAAGGTGATAATAAGCTTCCAAGTAGGGTGGATGGCCAACAAGAAATACGGATCGTTATCGCAAAACGTATGAGAAGCTTGTGTAGTGAATATATAGAACAACTAAAAACTAATAAAAAGTAAAGGATGAATATCATTTGAAAACGTTTCAATACGAAATTGTAACAAGGCCGACCTATCGAGCAATAGGGTTAAAATGGGATGGTCCTTGGTCAGAAATTAGCGCATTAAAAAGCACAATCCATAGAGTGAGTGAAAGGGTAAGTGAGTTGGAGTATGCTGTGGATCCGAATATTCAATTAGGTTTATCGTATCATTTGCGTCCGGATGGATTTGTTCACTATTCCGTGTATGAAGTGACGGAAGATCAAGAAATCCCAAAAGGTATGATTGAAATGAGAGTACCCGAAATGACATATGTTGTTACACAGCATGAAAAGGGTGAAAGTATTGGGCAAACATACGATAACATCTCATTATGGTTAGCCGATAGTGATTACAATGCGTATACAGAGCCTGGGGAGACATATTTCGATCACCTACCGATTAAACATGAAAGGTATCCAATCGATCGCGATCAAAAAGACCCACACTTTGAAATTTTAATCCCTGTTGTAAAGCAATCTTAAATCTGTAATAAAGTAAAAAGCGACAAAGATGTATCAATCCACCTATGTTAACAATGGCGTCAATATCTCAGTTGAGGATATTTGATTATCAAAAAATAATGAGGTGTGAATAAAAAGACCGAATGGAGTGAATAGGGATAATTCCAATGACTCAAGTTCGGTCTTTTTTCATACTTTTATGATTCGTTTATTGTCTTTTGAGAGGGATATATATTTCAATTTCTTCGTCCGCATCGAAGTGTGGTACTGGACGAAATAATTCAATCGTTAAAGCACTTTTGTCTTGCTCGTATCCTTGATCTCTTATCCAATGCTCGAGGGTTGCATACGCTTGTTCTATTTCTACTATTTTCCCTCTAATATAAGCATATTCGTGAGTAACATCGTAATAATTTATACTAGCCGGTAAATCATACGGTTCAAAACTAACTGGGCGTGCGACAATATAGGAAACAATGTCTTGATCGTCACTTTCTTTTGCTTCATATGCTGTTAAGCGCATATTAACTGTACGAGAAACAATGGCCTCATCTTTCCTGGTCAGTTCTTTCATTTTGAGTGGAACGTCAGTTATTAGATTTTCATATTGACATGTATGCCTTTCACCAGCAAACTGGAACGTTTTCTTCACCAGAAAAGGAGTCATGAAGGTCTCATCATCGTACTGTTCCAACATATTAAACAACTTTTCTAGCAAAGTGACTCCTTCTTTTTCCCATTTGTATGCTTCGTTTAATAGAGTAATCGCCTGCTGACTGTTTACAGCATCGTTTGGTTCTCCTCCTTGAGGGAAAGGAAACATTTCCTGGAGAGATTGAAAACACGCTGCCACTTTTTTGTAAATATGATCGCCTTCCTTAAGACAGTCTCTAACTTGCCGGTCTACATCGGAAGATATCTCCCATTTTGAATGTAAAATGGAGAAAAAATGGTGAGCATGTTCACGAGCATCTCCAACGACAGCTGTGTTGTAAGCATTACCGAATACATCCATTTTACGAGTTTGAAACGCTTGGATCCACGCTGCAAACCCTGACAATCCATGCTTATACTCTGGTGATGCATAAGGGGACTTCCCGTATGCATGTTGAATGATTCTTTTTAGGGCGTCGCGTAGCATGATCGGTTTGCTTTTTTGCGTCGTTTCAGAGAATCCGCACACAAATAAATGGTTAAAGCGCCGATTATTAAGGTCACTATATTTAATCGTCCCATCTTTTTCAATATCTTTCGCATGAAACACTTGTTTCTCGTGATCGTAGCCATAAATCAAGCCGAATTCCGGGGCAAATAAATCCCATGAAATAATCGGTACTCCAGTATCGATACGACCTTGCATTAAACGGATCGTGTCTGCTAAATCTTTATCTGATTGTGGTGTTGGTTCACTGCGGGTCTTCGTATACACGCCAAGCGTTCTCAAGCTTTGCGATACGAGTTCATAAGGGGCAAACATAGTTGGACCAGCAGGGCTGACGGATTCAGGGTGTATATTGATACGAAAAGCATGTGTTGTATATCCCATCACTTCTGCTAAGGATAAATCCTTTTTATCTGTGTATTGTAGCATAGCGAATATTGATTGGGCAGCGGATGTCATTGTTTTAGTCGGTGGTTGAGTATCCAATAATTCTTCACTCCTTTTTTAAATGCGCATAGGTTTGGCTAGTATATTCTTTTTTTGAGATTCCTTGCCAAAATAATTTTTAAAATAACCGCTTATATAAATACGAGTTCGTTCTCGCTTTACTTTATTACGAGAACGAGAAAGGGTGGTGTAGATGTTACCTATGGTCATTCCAAATAAGCTTGCTATTTCAGCTGGGGTAATTTGTTGAAAAAAGTAAGCTTCAAAAACTTGACGTTCTTTTTTAGATAAGCAGTGTAATAGGTTTCGAATACCGTCTAATACGTCCTTTTTTATCAGCATAGCTTCAGGATTTCCGTATTTAAGATACATATTTTCATGCACACGCTGGGATAAATGATATAAAATATGGTCTATATCATGAACATCTATATCAACGTTTATTTGATGAGCATATTCAATATGTGTAAAAGGCTGCTCCTTTGCAAACGGACCACCCCGACGCATTTTCATATTTGCCTGATTGCGGACAATCGTTTTTAACCATGGAGTAAATCGACTAACATCTATGAGCGTCCCCATATGAAGAAAGGCTTTAATGAGTGCTTCTTGAACAATATCTTCAGCCGTCTCAGGATCTTTCGCTATCATCTGGGCCCAAGACATAGCTTTGTTACGATACCTGCGTACGAGTTCTCCGAATGCATCTCGGTCACCGGTACGAGCGACTTCAATAAGAGCATCATCGTCCATTTCTTCGATTAGTGATTCACTGTTCGTTTCAGTCAAAGTAGTCATTCGATTACCCCCCTATTACAACGGCTACATCATTAGATGCCATCACAACATATAACCTTACATGATTCATTCTGAAAAATTTTAACTATTCTAAATATACAATTTGCTATGCAAAATGAATAGCGTTTAAATTGGGAATTGATTATCTTTATGGCCAAACCAATCTATGCTTTGTTCACCGGTTGGAAGGGTGATGGAGCTTATTTTAGAATGATAAATATAATTTTAAAATGACATGAAGGATGGGTAAAAGTACCTAATAACAGTATCCGTCCGCTCACTATATATCTAGTCAATATGATGGGTATTTATATCATTCATCTTATTCATATTGCTTTATTATTTATGCAAATTTATAATAGTTTACTGTACAATCGTGGAACTTTTATCCAATATAGTTAAAGGTTGGTGACTCAACCTCATTAATATCAATAAGGAGTTGATCAAATGAGTATGAATGACATCAAAGTAAATAGACATTTAATCATGTTTATTATCATTTTGTTTTTTATAGCTACGATGGTTGTCGGTTGTTCCAATGAAGATGCTGCATCTGATACTGATGAAACAAATGAGGGAGCTGACGAAGCAACAAACGATTCGGATGATACGTCTAGCAATCAAGACGAGGAAGCAACTGAAGATGAGCAAGAAAATGACTCTGAAGAGACAATTGAAGCTTCAGGAGAGCAAAATGGTTCAGAAGAAAGTAGAGAAGATGATTTATCTGAAGAGGTAGGAGAAAGTAGTTTACCAGAAACATTGGAAGTTGATGAAACGGTTTACCATGATAACGGGACGATTTTGACATTAGAAAGTATTAATTTTAATGAAGAATATATTACTGTCAATATTAGTGTTATTAATGCAGCTGAACGAGATGTTTCTATTACAGCAGGAGGGAGAAGTGGAGCCTTCTTAGAAGATGATCTAGGGGACGTACAGTATTTTTACCACCCACCTGAAGAGAATGAAAACCTCGATATTCCTGAAGGAGATCGTATGACAGCATCTCTCGTATTTGTTGGTATGCTCCCAGATGAAGCGAGTTCCCTTAATTTAACGTTAAATGATACTTATGGTGGTGATAGCTCGATTGCAAGTAATCCACAGTTTGATTTTGAAAATATTGATTTAGGACGGTAGTATGATGGGAGAAGGTGGATTCCGTGAAGAGGCTAACAAAACGACTACCTTATAACAAACAAGTAAGGAAATTTAGTTTCGTCGGAGTAGTATTTCTATTTATGGGACTGTTAACATCTTGTATCGGTTCCTCTGATTCAGTGCCAGACGCTGAAAGGGTGGAGGGGGAAGAGACTCATATCGCCATGGATGAAGAAATGAATGGCGAAGAGAAGGAAGATTCGATCCCAACATCTACGGTTAAGGTAGAGCCGTTTTTAGAAGAGTTAAAAAAAATAATAAACGCGAGTACGATCACTGGAAAAGTGCCATCTAGTAGAGCAATTGTTACAGAAGGGATAGATGGTTCATCACAAGTAGAAATTGAGATGATCGAAACCTTAAGTGAGTTTAATGCTGTTGATACAGATGTAGGTACATTACTAACATTGCCAGGAAACGTTATGTTTGATTTCGATGACGACAATCTTCGTCCTGAAGCTGATGAGGTCATTGCTCAAATTGTTCAAGTCATTGAAGCAACAGATGAGGCTGTACATATTGCTGGTCATACAGATAATCATGGAAGTCCGGAATATAACGAAAACCTTTCAAAACGTAGGGCTGAAGCCGTTTTAGAAGCGCTTGTCGAGGAAGGTGTAGATGAAACGAGACTTACAGCAGAAGGTTTTGGTGAAACAAATCCAATTGCAAGAAATAGTCACGCAGATGGATCAGATAACCCAGATGGCCGGCAGAAAAACCGACGAGTTGAGGTAACCATTGAGGGGTTCACTAATAGTGAATAGACTGCCAAGCTAATTTAACGGATACATTCAATGTAAAAAGGTTAGATAATAGGGAATTACTGTAACCGCCAAGTCTTATTGAACCGTTTTTGCAATTAAATGTAATACATTACTGTCTGGAATTAAAGAATCCCTATATTTAGTTCGATGACTAGCTTCATTGTAATGGTTGCAACCTTATGACAGTTTTAATGATACTCTTGATCCATGGAGAAACTCAAAAGAGATAGGAGACTTTTCGTAAGTGTAGCTTTTCTTAGGCAAACACTTCGATAAGTCTCTTTTTTAGTTACTATCAGAACCCATAAGACCTATGGATGATCGTATAACTGCAACAAAGGCTTGCACGAAGTATAGGAATTTCGGCAAGCATCATTCGCTTGCTGAGAATCTCTTCAACGATAAATCAAGCTTTGCTTATGTATTATGCTTTTAGTCACTTCCTTTTCTTTTTAGCCAATTGAAACACGTTTCGTCACATGTTTCTAACTGGATAAGACGCTTGCTTCTTCGAAAAAATTTTTAATCGTGTTTCCTACATGTCAATTTTCCTCTTCGATTCTAGTTATGTCGCTTTTTCATAACAAGATTCATCCAACCGAACGGTTTATTTATTGCTACTCCCTCAAACTATTCGATCGCTTTACACATTGTATCGTCGATAACCTAGTATTTAAACTTTCAGATATATGATAGACAATACGAAATCAGGAGTTTATTTCTTTTTGTGAACATGAAGAGAGGTGCTATTCTCTAGTATTCTCGATAATAAAAGGACAAATGGACAGATTAATACGTAATTTCTTTATGTAGTTTTCGACAGAAAGAAATGATATATAGGGACAATTTTCTTATTTTTAATAGGTAGGAAGTAATATTCGATGAGTGATCATCGTTTAAGTAGACAGTTCAAAATATCGGTTTTTAGTAAAAAATACCAGTTTTATATTGACTAAAAAATTTACCAGTAATACCATAATATAGGCAAAAGAAGAGGATTTTGCTACTTTAATCGTAGGTAATTTCCCGATATTTAAAAAGGAGATGAGTATTCATGGCAGGCCAAATTCGTATGACTCCTGATCAACTGCAAGCAAAGGCTAAGCGTTACGGTCAGAGCTCACAGCAAATTGATCAAATTTTAAGAGACTTATCAAACTTGCAGGAAGAGTTAAGAGGAGAATGGGAAGGGCGTGCATTTGAGCGCTTTGATGATCAATTTAGAGAATTAAGTCCTCGCGTACAAGACTTCTCTCGTTTAATGCAAGAAATTGAAGCACAATTAATTAAGACGGCTGAAGCGGTTGCGCAACAGGATGAAGCTCTTTCTCAAAACTTTGGTCTTAGATAAGAAGACCAATGAGATAAGTAGCTTTTGAGGTTTACTTAACTGTAAATGAGCTACATGACGACATGTTGTGTAGCTCATACTCATTAAGTGAGAGCAATATTCGATTTTTTATACTCGATTTTATTTTTAAAAATAATATAGTTTGTTTTCCATTATATGAATTAATAGATATTTTTAATAGTAGTATTCTGATGAATATGAAAAAGTAGCAGGAGAGGAATACAAGATGAAAAGAATAGAGCTACGGTTAATCGCATTTTTAGTATTAGTTCTTGCACTAGCTGCTGGCTTGTCTTATGTGGCTTTAAATCAAGTAACACATACAAGTAATAACGATGCTGGACACCGAATGACGATTGCGTTAGTAAATGAAGATGAAGGTGCAATGTTTAATAATGAGCGATTAGCTTTTGGAGATGCCTTTGTTCGGAGCGTCGATCACGACCTTGACCATGACTGGTTTGTTGTTAGTCGTGGTGTTGCTGAGAGCGGCTTGGAAAGACAAACTTATGACATGATGATTGTGATCCCAAATGACTTCTCTGTTAAGGCGCTCTCAATGGATTCCACTTCACCAGAGCCCGTGACACTAAATTATAAAATCAATGCATCAGAGAATGATGAAATTAGGGCAGAGGCTGAAAGAGCAGCTAGTGACATATTAAATGACTTTAACAGACGCGTCATTGATGTTTATTTTGCTAGTGTGATTGGAAACTTGCATGAGGCGCAGGATCAAATTGGCTATATTGTTGATGAACAGGCGAAATATACATCTACATATAATACGGCTATTCAGAGCCCGCTTTCTAACTATACAAATCAATTTAATACAGTGAAGGACTTTACAGATGTCTCAAGAGGAAGCTTTAGTAGTTTAGAAGATACGTTGGACTCCTTTACAGATCGTTTAACAGAAGAGGTTGAAACAAGTCAAAACTTTGTATCAAATGTTAATGATGTAGCGAGTCTAACAGAATCGAATGAAGCTTTGTCACAAGGATTCTATGACTCTTTAAATCAATTTAATACAACGATTCATGATACGGATACGAAAACACAGCTTGACCAGCTCGTTCGAGCAAATGAGCGGATTTATAATCAGTTCCAACTTCAAGAAGAGAATGCAACGATTATTTCTGATGCTGCTTTGTTACGAGAGTTCTTTGATCGAGCAAACCAGCAAGTAACCCATTTAGAGAAGGATTTAGAAGAAACACTTCACTCAAATATGGAAAGAACGATATCAAGGCGCTTGTCAGGAATTTTTAGTCATGCATTTGAAAATGAATTGACGAGTTTAAATTCGTTATTTAGACATCCAGATCGAAACATTCATCGTAAGATCGAAGCGCATATTAATCAGCTCCCATCATTAAGTATACGAGATATAGATGAATCTGGTTTATCTGATCAAATGACATTGGAATTAACGAATGTCATTGCGACAGCAAGAAAATATAATCGTGAATATAATTTTTCACCTGACGAGTTAGATAATAGTGAGATTTTATCTACCCAAATTCAAGAAATAAAAAATCGATTAGCTGAAACAGGCGTTGTGATGACGAACTCTGTTGAGCTACCAGCGAATGAAAAGTCAGGTCAAACGTTCACTTTAACGATTCCGAAAGAATATGAATTAAACCGATTGTGGTTAACGTTACCAGGTTCTGATGAAGTTGATTATACCGATGTGTATAAAGAAAATGGGGAAGTGAAATTACCTGCTAATGATGAAGGGGTATTCACTGTTCGTATTCAACTTCAGTTGAAAGATGCAAATAGTGAGATCGATGTGTTCCAACCTGCAACTTGGAGTTGGGATATGCTACAGGAAGACATTACAGATGTAGACTATGTAGATGAGGAATTAGGTTACGAAGTTTCCATTGCTCCTCTACTTGCAAATACGGTGATAGAAGGCACAGATGAAGAGAGAACTGAAGATACCGATAGAACCGAAGTAGAGGAAGGGAACGGCAACCGTGAGGATGAAGAGGATTTTGATTATGAAGGGCGAGAAGAAGAGCATCCTGATGAAGACGTAGAGGAAGACACAGAACATGAGGATCAGGAGGAATCTGAAGAATTAGATGAGCCTGATCATCAAGATGAGAAAGATAATGAAGAAGGCCATGAGGAAGAGCCTGAGCCGATTATTGAAAAGGTAACAGTGATTAATAACTATATTCATCATCGAGTTATGTCACCAATATTAGATGATGGTACGCAAGCTCTTATTCATGCTGCTGAGCATACGATTAGTGACTATCAGAAACTATCAGCATTATTAGAGATTTATTTCGGGTTAGATATGAGTTCACCAGAATTAAGAGATTCGTTTTCAGGAAATCGTTTGTCTGACTTAGCAACAGAGTCTTCTCTATACTATCTCTTTAATGTTCAAGAGTTAGATGATTTGATTACGAACTATGTTGTGGAACGAGTAACGTCTGGTGTTACAGCTGAAATTAGAGAGCCGATTAAACAGTTATATGAGCAAGTGAGACTGTATCATGAACGTTCAAACCGCGCTGAAAATCGAATGGATCAGCTTGTTGAGAAAATTGTTTCTACGACAGAACAGGCGCTGGTAATGAATCAAAGCCTTTCTGAAGTGCTAGAAGATGTTATGGACTGGCGTGATCGAAGCATGGCGTTAATCGATGAACAGTCTGATGTCCAGGCTGCTGGTCAAGAAGAACAACAGGCCATTTTAGCACTAAGTAATGACTTTATGCCACTGCTAACAACAAGTGAAGCACTTGCTGAACAAGCACAAAGCAATTTCTTTACAGCAGAGACTGTTTATCAAACCTTTGAAGAAATTGATCATCAAGCGACATCGATCCAAGAAAGTGGAAATGATTTAATCAGTCAGGCAGAAGAACTATCGATTAATATGACAAATAAATTAGTGGACGATGAAGCGTTTGTTGAGAACTTTACCGAAGTGTTAGCAAATAGTCGAATTGGTGAAAGACAAAATGAGGATTTATTAGAGTTCTTATCAAATCCCGTTCAAACGAAAAATGATGGCGTTATCGTCTCTGGTGATACATTCACACCATACTTTATCGTATTAATTGCCTTTATCGTTGCGCTCTTTACAGCGTATGTGATTTCAACAAGTCATCAACGTCGTTTAGCAAAGGATGAATTTGAAGGAGAGAAAACAATCTTCTCTCAAAATACACCTATTACGATTATTACGGTCGGTATCGGAGTCATTGAAGGTGCAGCAATAGGGTTAATTTCAAGTTACATTTTAGGAATGAACGGGACTCCATTCGTGTTATGGACACTTCTGCTAACGGTTCTTGTCTTAACGATGGTCCTTCTATCAACTTACTTGTTACGTCAATTGAAAATGATCGGGATGTTTTTACTACTTGCAGTATTTGCTATGTATTTATTGTTTACAAGAGCTTTAGGTTCTGGAGCAAGTGGCGGATTACGGGCATACTCAC
The DNA here is from genome assembly GCF_002335745.1 of Evansella halocellulosilytica. GTDB lineage: Bacteria > Bacillota > Bacilli > Bacillales > Salisediminibacteriaceae > Bacillus_CA > Bacillus_CA halocellulosilytica. Next base: position 1,587,682 of record NZ_NIST01000001.1, read on the forward strand.
CGTTACAATATGTAGAAAATGTTTTAGTTCAGGCTTCAAATAGCTCGATTAATTATCTAGCTACCTTCTTTATTTTGTTCGTACTATGCATGATAGGTGTTCTTCTTAATTTGCTAGTGTTCAACCGTTCTACAAAAAGTGAGGGGAAGGACGATGAAGATTCTTCAAAAGCTAGTTAACGTCGTGTTTTGTATGCTCATCTTGAGCTTACTCTTACCAACGTTCACAGTAATGGCTGATGATGAGCCAAGTAGTCCCGAAAAAGGGAAGTTAAACATGGATCTCGATCGTATTAGTGGGAGTAATCGGGGAGGAGATCGAACGAACACGGTAACAGAACTTGAGAAGGAGTTTCCAGAATTGTTTAGAGATGAGACACGGGAAATCATTGATACAAAGCAGACGGAGCAAGAAGAGTGGCTTGAGGGACTTCAACAATCTATTTTTGAAATGGAAAGTCAACCGGACGCGACAGTCGCTCTTGTACAAGAATCACTTTTTACAGACAGTTATATGGCTCCGACAACAGAAAACCGTGAATATGCAGGAGAGCCTAACGAGGGCGTGAATAACGTCCTCCTTTTTTCCATTATCGGATTTGTCACGATGATTGTTGGAGCAATGTTTACGATGATGCGACAAGTGATGGATTAGGAGAATGTATGATGGTTAAGTCAACACATATTAATGTAACGATTGATTTTCATAATTGGGGTGGCGATGTATACGATTTACGTATTCCAGTCCAAGTAACAGTAAAGCAACTATTGTTAAGCGTCTCTGAGACGATCCGTTTACAGCGACCGGATTCTTCTCTTTGTGCCATAAAGGTAGTAACGAAAAAGTTACTCATTACAGATGATGATAGCTTAAATGATTACCCAATTACAGATGGAGATATTTTACAAGTATTATAGAACAGAATGTTAAGGTCTGTTGAAAAGGTGAAGGGGTCAACGTTATGAAGGAAAAAAAGGTTCAATTTGATTCTCTCACTCTTCATGTTCAAATCGAAGGTGAAGAGTGGAGCACAGAATTAGCAAAGTCTCAAACGAAAGTGAAAGATATTCAGCAATTGGGGCTTATTACAACACCTTCAGAATATTTTTTGCCAGTCTCTGTGCAAGAGGAAGAGGATCTTTTTAGGTTTTCGTTTGTAGTGAAAGAAGAAAAAAAGAAATGGAAGGATATAAAGGAACTTCAACGGAATGAGAAGCTCCGATTACTTTGCAACTTGGCAAAGCTGAAACATTATTTATCTTCTAGGGTGACTTTCTATCTCCATCCTAATAACGTCGTTTTTGATGATAACTTAATGCCAGCTATTATGTATCGTGGGATACGGCAATTGTTACCACCTTACGCCGGGGAAGAGGAAGACTTTTTCCTGCAATATAAATGTTTCATCCTTGCCTTGTTCTCGAAGCAGTATACATTTGATGATCTATACAATGGTTCATTAAATAAGGTGAAGGATACAGAATTTGAACGTCATATTCAGGAGACGAAAAGTCTCGAAGAATTGATCAAATATATTCAAGACTGTTATCGCAAAGAGCAGCAAAAAACGGAAAAAACGATGACAACTGTCCCAATCAAACGGTTTCGTTTATTTAAACAGCTATCCATTATTACGATCGCGTTATCGGTTGTTTTAGCTGTACCTTTGTTTTATTACATGTTCGTGAAAGCTCCTTACCAAGAGAAATTATTAGATGCTCATGGTGAATTTTTGTCTTCTGATTATAACGGTGTCATTTCAACGCTTAGAGGAGAAGATCCTGAACGATTACCATATCGAACAAAATATATTTTGGCCTATTCTTATATACAAGTTGAAAGTTTATCTGATAGAGAAAAAGAAGCGATTATGAGAAACGTCAGTTTACGTAGTGATGTGGATTATTTACTTTACTGGATATTAAATGGTCGCGGCTACTTTGATGAAGCGATAGAAAAAGCGATGTTCATTGATGACCCTCAATTAATTATGTATGGATTAATTAAGCAAATTGAACAAGTACGAAACGACCCTCAAGTAAGCGGTTCGGAACGAGATGAAGAAGTACGTAGACTTCAAGAAGAACTTAATCGGTATCGGGATGATTATATTGAGGTTGGGGAAGAAGAGTCATTAGATGAAAGGCCAATAGAAGGAGCAAATGAAGAACAAGAGCTTGATGAAGACCCCGATGAAGAGGAAGAAGTGGATGATGACGAAGATGAGTAACGATGTGGCATCGTAAGCTACGCAAGATGGGCTGAATGAGAGAGGAAGAGAATCATGGCACAAACAAAACTATTCATTCTTTTTGATAAGCAGTTGCACAAATGCTCCTTACCTAAAGGTATATCAAAAGAAATAACGGTAAGTAGTGATTGGTCTGCTACGGTGACGTTTACGAGCCTAACAGCATCTTTTGTGATCACTTGGGATGGAGAAACATGTGCTCTTAAGGGGGCAGTACTTTCCCCGAATAAACGGACTCGTTTTCAAGTAGACGCTACTGATATCGAGTTTCTTGTAAGAGAAGAGGATGAAGTCATCGTTTATGATTTAGCAGGGGTTTCAACTGTGACGTTTGGAAATAGTGAACAACACGATATTCAACTGAAGTCAACGGAGGCTGACTTTTCACTTATACGATCATCAGAACAGCGATACTTTCAATTAACGGTTAATCGTGGTGAGGTTTATCACAATTATGTTTGTAAGGGCAGTGTTCGCAAAATTGAACCAGGAGATCGACTTTATGTTGATGGAATCTCAATTACGATTAACTCAGAAGATATGGAAGTTGCTCTCTTTCAAGAGGAACGATCCTCGACGTTAACGCAGTTGCTGGAACGAGATACGTATTATAGTGAGGAGTATCCAGATTACCATCGTTCTCCACGTGTCATTTATCGCGAGCCGACAAAAAAGCAGGCAATTGCGAAACCACCACCGCAGCCGGCAAAGCCGAGTGAGCAAATCGCTCGAACGGTTGTACCACCGCTCGTCATGATTGCGGCACTTGTTTTGCTCACGATTTTTCAACCACGGGGAATTTACATTGTTGTCATGCTTGCAATGACCGTGACGACCATTGTTATTTCAGTCATTTATTATGTGAAAAATGTAAGAAAATATAAAGCGGACACAAAAGAGCGATTAGAGAGCTATCGAGAGTATTTACACAGAAAAACGAAAGAGCTTTATCGGATTAGTGAAGAGCAGAGACATTCATTACAATACCATTTTCCGGATATCGAGCAAATGAGAGACATGGCTGTACGGGTTGATGCGAGAATGTATGAAAAAACGATGTTTCATCATGATTTTCTTCACTATCGTACAGGGCTAGGTACAGCAGAAAGAAGCTTTGAGATTGACTTTAATGAAGAAGAGTTTACACAAGAAAAAGATGTATTAGTAGATGAAGCAAGGGAACTATTAAATCAGTATGATGATCTTCATGAAGTTCCCGTCGTGGCATCCTTGATGAAGGGACCAGTGGGTTACATTGGTCAACGACATCTCGTATTAGAGCAATTACAGTTATTAGTCATGCAAATTGGACTGTTTCAAAGTTATCATGATGTTCAGTTCATCACGGTATTTCCTGAAGAGGAAAAAGACGAATGGAATTGGATGAGATGGCTCCCTCACGCAAGTTTACGTGATGTCAATGTTAGAGGGTTTGTCTACCATGAGCGTTCACGAGATCAAGTCCTTTATTCGATGTACCAAATATTGAAAGAACGAAAACAAGTGATTGATGAGAAAGGAAATACGAATGAAAAAACGTATTTCTTCCCGCACTATGTTGTACTCATTACCGATGAAAAACTGATCCTAGATCATACGATCATGGAATTCTTTAATGAAGATCCAAGTGAACTAGGTGTATCACTCGTTTTTGTTCAAGATGTCATGCACTCTTTGCCTGAGCATGTAAAAACGGTGATAGATATACGAGATTCAAAGACCGGGAATATCATTTTAGAAGAAGGAGAGTTGGTCAATCGTAGCTTTGTTCCAGACCACTTCCCATTGAATTTTAATAAGGAAGAAGTGTCTCGAGCGCTTGCTCCGATTAATCATTTACAAAGCTTAAAAAATTCAATACCTGAAAGTGTGACCTTCCTTGAAATGTATGGAGTGGAGAAGGTCGAGGAATTAAGTATTTCGACTAGGTGGCAAGCAAATGAAACGTACAAAAGCTTAGCTGTTCCGCTTGGGTTACGCGGAAAGGAAGACATTGTTCAGCTTAACCTTCACGAAAAAGCACACGGTCCACATGGGCTCGTTGCCGGTACGACAGGGTCTGGTAAATCTGAAATTATCCAATCGTACATCTTATCCCTTAGTGTTAACTTTCACCCATACGAAGTCGCCTTTTTATTAATTGACTACAAAGGTGGAGGTATGGCGAATTTATTTAAGAAGCTGCCGCATTTAGTTGGGACGATTACGAACCTAGATCGTAGTCAATCGATGCGCGCATTAACGTCTATTAAGGCCGAGCTCCAAAAGAGACAGCGCCTGTTCGGTGAAAATGATGTGAATCATATTAACCAGTATCAGAAGCTGTATAAGCAAGGGAAAGTTCAAGAGCCGATGCCTCATTTATTTTTAATTTCTGATGAATTTGCTGAGTTGAAGTCAGAGCAGCCTGATTTTATGAAAGAGCTTGTTTCAACTGCACGTATAGGTCGTTCACTAGGGATTCATTTAATCTTAGCGACTCAAAAGCCAAGTGGAGTTGTCGATGATCAAATTTGGTCGAACTCCAAGTTCAAGCTAGCATTAAAAGTTCAAAATGCAAGCGATTCAAATGAAATTTTGAAAACACCAGATGCTGCAGAAATTACACTACCTGGTCGTGCGTATTTACAAGTTGGCAATAACGAAATTTATGAACTGTTCCAAAGTGCATGGAGTGGTGCAGATTATGTTCCTGATCAGGATGACTATGACTTAGTGGATACGACGATATATGCCATTAATGAGTTAGGACAATATGATATTTTAACGGAAGATTTAAGTGGATTAGGTCAAAAAGAGCAAGTGGAAAAGGTGCCGACGGAGCTCGATGCGGTCATTGATCATATTGATGAATATACGAAAAAGCAAGAAATTGCCCCGTTACCAAGACCGTGGTTACCTCCATTACCTGAGCAATTAACGACAGAAGAGCTCCATCCAGTTGTTTTTGAAGAAGCTTGGGAAGAAGAGAAGAAGCCTTTACGGGCAACGATCGGATTGCTTGACCAGCCTGAGCTTCAATTGCAGAAGCCATTAACGCTAGATTTGACGAAGGATGGTCATATCGCTGTCTTTGCGAGTCCTGGATATGGGAAGTCGACTTTTTTACAAACGGTTGTCATGGATTTATCGAGACAGCATCGTCCGGAGCATTTCCATGTGTATTTGCTAGATTTCGGCACAAATGGATTGTTACCGTTAAAGGATTTACCTCATGTAGCGGATACGATTCTCGTTGATGAAATTGAAAAAATCGGTAAGCTTATTCGTTTATTAACGTCTGAGATCAAAAAAAGGAAACAGCTTCTAAGTCAATTCGGTGTAGCCAACTTAGATATGTATGAAAAAGCGAGCGGAGAGATCGAGCCGAATCTATTAATCGTGATTGATAACTTTGACACGGTGAGAGATACAGATTTCTCAGAGGAATTTGAGAAGCTAGTCACTCAAATTGCCCGCGAAGGAGCAAGTGTCGGCATTCATTTAACGATTAGTGCAGGAAGGCAAGGAGCTCTTCGAATGCCGTTACTATCAAATATTAAGACACAAATCCCTCTTTACCTTATTGAACAATCAGAAGCGCGTTCTATTATCGGTAGAACGGATCTAGAGATTGAGGAAATCCCTGGTCGAGGGTTAGTGAAGCTAGAGGAGCCTGCTTTATTTCAAACGATGTTACCAGCAGAAGGTACGGAGGCATTAGAAATTATCGACTCGATTCAAGCGACTACTAAGCGAATGGATGAGTATTGGCAGGGCGAACGTCCAGAGGCGATTCCGATGATGCCAGAAGGTGTTATTGATTTTGAACAATTTAAGCAGAGTAGAAAGGTGAAGGAGGTTGTTAGTCAACAACAACTACCTCTTGGTCTTGAGTTTGAAGAAGTTCAGCCGTTAGCTTTTGATCCGCATAAATTTGGACAGCTAATTGTCGTAAGTGACCGTAAAGAAGGGTTAAGACGGATGAATCAGTCTCTTTTAAAAAGTATGATGCTGCTTGCGAATGACTATCAACTTATGTTGATAGATACGGTTCATAAAGAGTTAGCAGAGAAAGCTACTGAGGTTAGTGCTTATATTTGTGAAACAGAAGGTCAAAAGACGGTAAAGAACGATTTACTGAGTGAGATCAAGATTCGGATGGCTCAAGGTGCTGAAAGAATGCCGAAGTGGTTAATCTTCATTACAGATTTAGAAGATTTCTGTCAAAGAAGTGAGCTCACAATAGAGGAAATGACAACTTTCTTTGAACAAGGAGCAAAGCTAGGCATCTACTTTATTATCTCAGGAGACTATAGCTTTATCGGAACAAGTTTCGATCCAATTGCCAAATATGTTCGCACACAGTCGATTGTAGGGCTTATTAGCATGCGATTAAGTGATCAGGATATTTTCAAACAAGCATATATTGCAAAGGAAAAGTATCCAAATCCATATGAATGCTATTACGCAATGGATCATCAAAGTATTAAACTAAAAATCTCTGAATAAGGAGGTTGGAAGAGAATGAGTTACTTGAATACGTTATACGCTAGAAGGAATCGAGTTTCGAATCAACTCCATCAGACAAGACAACAGCATGCTACGGCTTCTGATGAAGTTTCAAGGTTAAGCACAGCTGTATCCAATTTACAATCGGCAGTTTCTGATCTGAGGTCATCAAAATCAAAAATTGATAAGCTCACAATTCAAGCGAGTAGTTGGAAAGGGGAGAAGGAATCGACCTTCTCAAATCGGTACTCATCTTATCAATCTGCTGTAAATCGCTATTCAAACAAAGCGGATGATGCGAAGGAGTGCATGGAAGATGACCTTCGAAGAGCGGAAGAACGAAGACAATCGCTTGCAGCAAACATTAGCAACCTGCAATGGTCAATAAATTCTCTCGATAACCAAATTAGATGGGAACGCATGAGTCAACAGAAAGGGTGAAGGATATGGGATCAGAAGTAAAGATTAATATCGATGTATTTCGTGCAAACGTCGATAAGCTAAGAAGTTCTTTGACAGGGTTAGAATCAAAGATGAATGCGAATAAAGCCTTTAGCCAAACGAACATTTCTCCTTTTACCGATGATGTTGAAAAGTTTGTTGAATCGTTACAACTCTTAAAGAAATACAAGCAGATAATTGAAGTAGATGTAGCTATCTTGGAAGAAACAGGAGAGGATATGCGTGAAAATGACGAACAATTAGCTCGACAAAATGTCCATTCAACAACGGGATCACAACCTTTACCATCCTAAGGGAGGAGGAGAAGTGAATGAGTCATAAAGTAAAGCTAGAGGAAGTTACACAATTTTCAGATGAACAGTATAACGAAACGATGAATTTTATAGAAGGAATTGATGAAGTTCGTTTAAATATTGACCAAATCATTCAAATGGATACATTCCAAGGGAAAACAGCAGATAATTCAAAAGCATATTTTGACCAAATACACAAAGCTATCCTGCAAGCATTTGAAGATTTGTTCACAGCTTTATCGAAAACAATTGACAATCATATTGAAGCCTTTCAAGCGAATGTCGATGCTAATGAATCAGCTATTGTTGAGAGTAACTATTTAGAAGAGCAAGTTACAAAAATCGATGATCATTATAATGAACTATCTCAAGTCTCGCAAGATATTAATCGCATTATTCAAAGTGTATCAGACATCTCAAGTGCTACAACACCAAGCTTAAACAATGTTACGAACCATCAAGAGGATGTCGTTGAAGTGCCAACAAAATTAGCTAAGAATTTATCCGAATTTACGAGTAGTGGAAAAAATGATATTAGTAATCTTAGTGCGATTATTACCGAAATAGAGTCGTTAATAAGTCAGATAGAGGCAAAGAGAGGCTCGTCTCAAAATAATAGCAATTGGTTTAAAGAAGGGTTAGACTGGGCTTATGAAAATAAAGTTTTACTAGGTACAGCCGGGAATGTTGTAGGTCAATCACGAACCGCATCTTCAAGTACTGCTATGTACAATGCAGGAAAAGATGGGGGATTAAATACATCGCAACATCGAACATCAACAGGGACAGGGTATCGGATCACTGCTACAAGCGATGCATTAGAGCAGCTAGGAGTAAAACCAGATGGTCAAGCAAGACGTGATTTGAATCATCGTTTACCTAAGAATGGTCAACCTTTAAATACAGTGCAGCAACAGCGTGCAAGAACGAATCAAACGACTTTACGAGCGGCTGACCAAAGACCAGGAAGAACTGGTTGGACGAATACGGGGCAGCAAGCATTAAATATGCATCCGGAATTACAATATTTCGGTGCTGGTTCTAATACGTTAACTCCTGTTGGGTCAGCAAAAGAGATTGCGAAAGCAGGGGTTCATGGCGCAGCTAGAGGAGCTGTAGGAGCTTTTACAGACGTTTTGAAGAAAAGTACAAATAAGCTATCTAAAGTAGCAAAAGGAGCAGGAGTATTTGGAGCTGGTTTAAGTGCTTATACAAACTTTAGAGATGCTGAGGATGATGGCTTATCAGGTTGGAGTGCATTAGGAAGGGCTGCGAAAGATACTACCATTGATTTGGCCGTAGGTGGCGCCGTCCAAGCTGGGATAACGGCGGCAGCAACTGTAGCTATTCCAATACCGGGTGTTGGGACAGCGATAGGAGTGGTAGCAGGAATTGGAGCCAATGCTCTGCTAAATGTCAAGTTTGGCAAGAGTGATAAGTCAGTAATGGATCGAATGAAAGGCTGGTTTAGCTAATTGGAGGAACATTATGTTTAGTAAATTATCAGAAAAGGATTTTTTAGTATTAAGAGGCCCGTTTGAATCGGGAAGGCAGGCACCTGTATCATTGGGTGGTGCTATGATTATCGGTATCTTTGGCCAAGCGTTAATGGTTTTTTTAAGTCTTTTTATAGGTAACTATTCCATATTACCTTTTACAGATAAACTAGTAGCGATTCACCTATGGATAACGATTATTATTGTAGCGCTAACGATTCTATATTCATTTCCGTATTTTTATAAAAACCATCAAAAGTCTCAGTACTTGTTAAGTATTTTCATGACGCATAACTTATTGACATATTCATGGTATATTCTCCCTCTACTTACAGTAGGAGCGAAATTACCAGAAGATTATGTTTTAGAAAATGTTATAAAGTATATCTATATTACATTAGCAGTAGGGGTTATTTTGTTTATCGTAACGTGTATTCGTTTTTACATTTTGTTGTTGAAAGGGAAGTATAGAAAGGGGGCTTCGCGGGATAAATTGCGTGGAAAGTTTGAAGGGAAAATCAATATGGCCTCTATTGGAGCCGGAAGCATAGGAGTTGCGGTTAGTGTACAATATTTTATGAGAAATATCGATCTCATGGATAATGAAGTTTTGTTTATTGTTGGAATTGGGTTATTCATATTTTATATGATGATCTTTGTTCTTCCAGAACAGCTTGTCATTTTGTATTGCAAATATCGCTTTAAAAGCTTCAATTTTAAACCAACTGGGAAGCATTTAACATTAATTCCTCTGCAAGAAACAGAGGAAGATGAAAAGACTTCTCTCAAATGATCAATAGAAAGGGTGATATGAATGACAATTGAAAAACGGCCACTTCAATTTGATAATCTATTAGTTTACGAAAAAACACAGCTGCGAACCGATTGGCAGGAAGGTTTTTTTATGATGGAGGATTTATTGCTTACTGAAGGGATTTATAAAACAGGTCCTGTCTTTTTCTCTGTTGCACCTACAGAAGGGGAAAAGTCCTTTGGGCATTTTACATATTACTTACCGATTAATGAAGCGGTTCGTCTTGAGAATGAACCGGACTTTCGCTTTGAAGGAACGGTTCAAGTAGAGAATGCCCTCGTATTAAGACAAGCGAATAAAGAGGTTGATTTTCATGCTGCTTATGAGAGAGTACGAGAGTATGCGAGTGAACAAGGCATTTTGTTAGAAGATACGTTTTATTGTGTGTTACTAGAAGTGTATGGTGATATGATGATCGATTTGTATGTGCCGATTCAAGGGCGAGGCGATCAAAGATGATAGATAATCATAAGATCGCCTATCGAAATGTTGTATCGAAATATTATCAATTTGTACCGGAAGAAATTGAACTAGCGTTTAAAGATTTTGAAGCGTTTTTGGAGCGATATAACTACCACCCAACGGGTACCGCTATTTTCTCCATTATGAGTGATCCTACCGATGAAGTGATGACAGCGGAAATCTTTTTTGGAATAGAGGAAGAACAATTTAACGTAGACTCAGACGATTATGTGCGCTTCCGTAGCTATTTTTCGGTGAGTCCGATGTTAATGACTCGCGTAGAAGGGAATATCGAGGAGCAAGCACAAGTGAAGTATTGGGAGTTAATCGAGCGTTTAAACCATCTTGGCTTAGAACAAGCAACTCCTGTATTCGTGGAATATAAAAGAACTCATTCAGATAAGTCGTATATTGAGATGAGTGTTGGGTACCGATGACAATAACAAAAGGAGATATGAAATCATGAGACACATTTTATTAACAACTATCTTATTAGGAATGATCTTAGTCGGCTGTAATTCAGAGGATACGAGTACAGATGGAGAAGGAGCTGATATGAATATGGAAGAAGATAATCAAGTCGAAAATGAGGAAGAAGAACTTGATCTCATAGATGAAGAAGAGTCTTCTATGAATGAGGAAGAGGAGATAGACCTGATTGATGATGAAGCTGTGGAACATACAGAACTTGAACCACTACAGCTTCAAGTGAATAAGATTGATCAAGAAGCGGGAGTGACGATTGAAAATCATCCATTGTATGCCGATATTAATGAAGTTGTGACAGCTTAACCTGATATGGGCATTCCAAATGATTTTGGTGTCGTTCCGATTGATATTTACATAACTGAGGAAGGGAGCAATCTTTTCTTCTTAGCAGTGAATCGTTTAGAAGTCCCAATTACAAATGTTTCATTTGATTTTACATTAGGAAATACAGATGGAGAACTTGTATTTGATCAGGTCGAGATTTATTTAAGTGAAGAAGAGTTTGGCGTTATTGAACCTAACCATACACTGCCTTTTTTCCTCGAACTAACGCCAGAGAGTGAGGAATTATATGAATCATTAACAATGGACAATATGTTCATGGATATTGCGAACTTTTCAATGGATGTAGAAGAATAAAGGTGGTCAGGGTGGGCAACCGATTGGTTGTTCATCCTTGAAGTGTTTATGGGGTAGGAAGAAGGAATGAAGTATATGAAGCTGATTCCGATTTATACAAAAATTATTAAAGATGGACGAAATTACACGATATTTCTTGATGGAAAAACAAGGTTTACATATAAGGCTGACCATAAGGATTCCGGCCAAGATTTTTTAAAACCCTCTTACTGGATTTTTATTTTTACTTTTATAGGTGTCATGAGAGCAATACAAGGAATTAATTTACCATTTTCAAAGATTGGAACCATCATTGGTGTCATTGTGCTTGGCATAATTTCCGGTAAGTATTTCTATAAGAAATTCGGATATAGAGACGTGAAAGAAATTTATTTAACAGAATCAATGATCGAAGATTATATCGAAAAAGGAAAGAAAGTATTCAAACTTGAGGTGTGGATTGCAGCTATTAGTTTTGTAATCTTTCTTATCCTAATTATTTCCTATTACTTTACTTCTTCTTTAGCTTTATTAATCTTCTCTTTTTTTGCATTCGTGTTTTTTATAGTCTATTTGAATAGATTACCAAAAGAAAGAATTAGATTGTATAAAGATTAACAAATGACATGACTTCCTGAAAGTCTAGTTTTTTATATATGACAAAGAGTAACTGTCGACAAAAATGTCCGCACTGAAGGTTTGAATGAGAAGCGGATTTTTTCACAACGTGAGATATAGAAGGGGTTGTAAATGAAGAGTCTACTATGAAAAATACAAAAGAATTACATTTCTATCCGCCAAAATTGAAGATCTTGTATTTAGTGCTCTTAAGTTCGGTATTTAGCACATTCGGTGTTGTGATATTCGGACATACCTATAAATATGGAGATTTTTTTTGAAGTATTTTAAGCGCACTATTGATCTTGTTTTTTAGTTTTTTGATCTTTATTTTATTTAAAAAGTTGTTGAATCCAAAACCGTATCTTACCTTAACCGAAGAAGAGTTAATTATTCAACCTTCTTCCAAGCACCCAACTTCGATCAAATGGATAGACATAGAAGGCTACAATGTTTGGGAGGTAGATTTTGATAAATTTATAGAGCTCTTGTTAAGTGATGAGGAAAAATACCGTGCACGTATGTCTAGTAAAATGAGAAAGCTCAATAAACTTAACGAAGTGATGAATCTTGCTTCGTTTGCTATTGCGTTGGGCCATGTGAAACGTAAAGATAGGCGAAAGCTTGTTCAAGAACTAGGTAGACGTACATTTAAAGAAGTAAATCTATTGACCACCAATGATGTAGATAAAAAACGCCAAGTGAATGGTAAATACTTTTTGAAATCATATGTGTTTAGTTTGATTTTGACAGGCGTGATGTATTTTCTTATTTATGTACCCACGAATAATGATAATATGCCATTTCTCATTACATCGTTTTTCTTATATCCCTTTGCAAAAATTATATATGATGTCTTATTGGGATTCAAACTTGATTACAGGATGGAAAAGCAGTCATTTATATCTGTGTATTATATCCAACTTAGATTTATCATTCACTTAATTCTTTATTTTGTTAGTCTTTTTCTTGCTCCAATTGGTTTTCTTTATTTGATCTTGAGAGCAATTCGAAGATTTATAAAAAAATGGAGGATATCAGAATAATTTAATGATCGTTCAGACATTATTTTACTGTTAGTGGTAGATGAGGAATATTCTTTAGACTAAGAAATCTGAGAGCTAAATTGGGCATGAAGCGACGTGTCAAAAGCGATAATAACATTTTATAAAAAACAAAGCGAAAAACGAAAGGACTACCATCGGGGCAGGGTAACCTACCCCAATGGTTGTGAAATGTCTTTTAACCTTAAAATGTAACCTAAAATCCATAAAAGAAATTAACTAATTTATGTCCGAGATATATTCCTAAAATCCCGATGATACCAGGAAGTGCAGGGGGGGACGGTATAGGGAGTTTAATCCATGTAAAGACTATTCCAACAATTAGACCAGCAATTAAAGCTAGTAATATTTCCTGCATGAACCTCATCCTTTATAAATTTATTTGTTAAACTATTTATAACTGTTTGCAGCTTATAGTATAATCATGACGATTGCGCCATTTAACAAATTAGCCAGTGTAGCAGCAATGAGTGCCTTTATTGCTAGTTGCTGAACTTCTTTTTTACGGTGAGGGACCATTCTTGAAAGCATCCCTACAATACTCCCTGCAGCTCCGAAATTTGCAAATCCGCTTAAAGCAAAAGTCAAGATTGCAATTGAACGATCAGAGAAACTTTCTAGACCTGTGGAGAAAGAGGCAAATGCAACAAATTCATTTAATAGAAACTTTTGAGCAAGAAGATTTCCTGCCATAACCGCTTCATTCCAAGGAATTCCAATAATAAATGCGACTGGAGAGAATAGGTAACCAAATAATATTTCTAATGAAAGATTCTCCAGTCCAATAAGGGAACCTCCAAAACCCAGTATTCCGTTTAATAATGCAATAAGACTAATAAACATAATAAGCATTAAACCTACGTTCACTGCGTAATGCAATCCCTCTTTTGAGTTCACAAAAATAACATCTATTAAATTTGTATCTTCCTTATCGTTTGTCATCGTATCATCATTTCTTTTCCATTCGTCTCTATTAATTTCATCCGACTCCGGAATAACAAATTTTGCGATCATTAACCCTGCAGGGGCTGACATGACTGCTGCTGAGAGAAGATATTTAATAGGAATACCCATAGCTGCAAGTCCCATCAAAACAGCGCCTGAGACAGAAGCAAGTCCACCAACCATGACAGAAAATATCTGTGATCTTGACATAGTTGAGATGTATGGCTTCACCACTAGTGGGGCTTGCGTATTACCGATAAAAATATTTGCTGCAGCTGCAACAGATTCTGCATAAGAGGTTTGCATTACTTTTGAAATAAATCCACCTATTATCCGTACAATATGTTGCATAATCCCAAAGTAATAAAGTAATGCAATTAAAACTGTTAAAAATATAATCATTCCAAGTACAGTAACTGCGAAGACTCCAACCTCTCCATTATTATCAGCTAATGGTCCAAAAACAAATGACAATCCTTCATTCCCATAGCTTATGAGATTATTTATTCCAGTAGAAGCAAATTGAATGATATCCTGTCCTATATCCCATCTCAAAACTAAAATACCGAAGATTACTTGCAAGAAAAAGCCGACAGTTACAGTACGGATGTTTATAAGTCTTTTATTTTCAGATAAAAGAATTGATATTAGTATAATTACACTACACCCAAACATGCCCCAAATAATATTCATCATTCAGCCCCCTTGGATTATTTTGTCAAAAACGGTCGATTATTAGCTGCCAGTTATCACAAACTAGCAGCTAGATATACTAATAAGGTAAATTCATAAACTTAAGCTTTGTGAACAACCTCTTTGATTAACCTGATAAATTTGTCCTTTGCTTGACCGGCGACATCAATAACCTCCTGGTGGCTTAATGGCTGATCAAGAATTCCACATGCCATATTTGTTAAACATGAAATTCCTAGAACTTTTATTCCTGAATGAACAGCTACAGTTGTTTCAGGTACAGTGGACATGCCGATGGCGTCTCCCCCTAATGTCCGAATCATTCTGATTTCTGCCGGTGTTTCATAAACCGGTCCACTCCACCATCCATAAACTCCTTCTCGCAAAGTAATGCCTTGTTCTTTTGCAATTTCCTTACTTAATTTTCTCAATTCCTTCGTGTAAACTTGTGAGACATCCGGGAATCTAGGGCCAAGTTCTACATTGTTTTTTCCGATAAGCGGATTTGTGCCTACAAGGTTGATATGGTCCGTAATTAGCATGAGCTCCCCTGGATTAAAAGAGGTGTTCACAGCACCACAAGCATTTGTAACGATCAGCGTTTCAATTCCTAATGCTTTCATTACACGAACAGGAAAAGTTACTTCATCTAATGTGTATCCTTCGTAATAGTGATACCTCCCTTTCATTGCAACAACAACTTTTCCTTTTAATTTTCCAATGACTAATTGGTTTGCATGACCTTGGGCTTCTGACTTAGAAAAATAAGGAATGTCTTCGTATGGAACAGTTACAGATTCTTCAATATGATCAGCCATGTCACCGAGACCCGAACCAAGGATTATACCAATTTCAGGTTCGAATTCAGTTAATCCTTTTATATAATCTTTCGCACTATTAATTTCATTTGTAGTATGCAAAAATATCTCCTCCTAATTTTATTAATTACAATTGATTTTTATAAATGTCGCATATTATTGATGGCTATATACCACCCCCTAAATTAATTGTAGACCGGTCTACATAATTAACTTTAAAAAACAGGATGTATTGAACGAAAGATTACGAATTACTTCTTTAACAGAGAAGGAATAACATTTGAAATAACTCTTAAAGGTTCCCCATCCTTTCTAGTTAAACATATAACTAAAGCCCCTTGAATCATGGCATTCACCGTCATCGCAACTTCATATGCAACAGCTTTCTCATACCCGTTATCGAGAAGTTTTTCTGCAAATATTTTATGCCAACTTTCAAATACACTTTGGCATGTTTTCCTTAGGTTATCACTTATATCTGAGGTCTCAAGGACAATTGCAGCAATTGGGACCCCCTGGAAATAGTTATCTTTATCAAATCGCTCAGCACTGTCCAGGATGTAATTTTGAATGGCTTCTGTCGGGTCAGAATAATAGTTTAGTTTTTCTTTAATGAAATCAGATACACTTTGCTTAGTCCATTCGATTGCTTCTGTTGCTAGTTGTTCCTTACCATTTGGAAAATGATAATAGATAGAGCCTTTAGGGGCTCCACTATGTTTAATAATGTCATTTAAACCAGTACCAAAATAACCTTTTGATTGAAGCAAATAAGCCGTTGTTTTTATCATATCTTCGCGTGAATTTCTTTTCATGTGTCTATGTCCTTTCTAAAAATATATCAGTCAGTCTACATATTTATCGTAATATGAAAAAACAAAAAAGTAAAGAGTATTCAGAAAAAACAAATTTTTCGGGAAAAGTACAATTTGAGTTTGGCTTTGGTTTATCGTATACGGACTTTACGATAGATGCTGAAGAAGCGAAAGTAGTTAAGAGAGATAGGGAAACGTTCATTGAGATTGATGTTTCGGTAAAAAATTGTGGAACTAGTTATGCTGGAAAAGAAGTTGTTCAAGTGTATGTGGAATCCCCACAAGGAAAGTTAGGAAAACCAGCAAAAGTGTTGGCTGCATTTAAGAAAACAAAAGAATTACAAGCTGGTGAATCAGAGCACTTAACGATTAGCTTCCCTGTTCATTCTTTGGCCTTCTATGATGATGGAGGTGTGACAGGTCATCCTTCCTCTTATGTGTTAGAAGCTGGAAAGTATAACGTATTTGTAGGAAATAGTGTAAGAAATCTAGTGAACATAAATATTGGTGACATGAGCAGCTTTGAACTAGAAGCTTTAGAAGTGGAGGAACAACTAGAAGAAGTTTTAGCGCCAACAATGTCGTTGAAACGAATGATGCCAAGTCGTCAAAAAGAAGATGGTACGTATGAACTTACCTATGTAGATACGCCAAAACAAAAAGTTTCATTAGGAGAGAGAATAGAAATTGGAGTTAGAAGATGTTAAGTCTGGTATATCCATTGATTGGATTATGTTCAAACAAGTGAAAGGATAAAAAATTGGCTCGTCCATTAACTAACCTTGGAACGGGAACGTAAAAGAATCAAGACAAGCTAAGATTTGTTTATGACATTTTCTATTGACAGAAAATCGTGTTCATCTTAATATGAATATATGAACAGTTACTCATGTATTCACATTTAAGGAGGAGAGGACATGTCTGGACATCACCATGGCCATAGTCACGGTACGAAAAATAAGAAAAGATTAATTGCTGCGATGGCGATTATCGGAAGTTGGATGTTTGTTGAGCTTGTTGGAGCGATTTGGACCGGTAGTCTTGCTCTGCTCGCTGATGCAACTCATATGCTTAGCGATTTCTTAAATTTGCTGATTAGTTTTGTTGCGATCGTTTTCGCGACACGCGCAGCAACAAAGAAAAGAACGTTTGGTTATCACCGGTTGGAGATTCTTGCAGCACTAGCAAATGGTCTCGCTCTTATCGGTGTAAGTGTATACATTATTTACGAAGCGATTGATCGATTTGCAAATCCATCAGTTATTCATAGCGGTCCAATGATTGTTATTGCTGCAATTGGGCTCATTGCAAATATAGGAGCACTTATCGTTTTGACAGGTGACAGCGCAAAATCGAACTTAAATATGAGAGGAGCCTATTTACATGTTCTTGGAGACACATTAGGGTCAATTTCCGCGATCGCTGCTGGGATAATCATGCTAGTGTTTCAATGGTACTGGGTTGATCCGTTATTAAGTATTCTCATTTCGATTTTAATTGCGGTGACGGCGGTCCGTCTATTAAAAGATACTTTACATGTTCTTATGGAAGGAACACCAGATCAGGTTCATATTGATGAAGTAGAAAGTGAGTTGTTAAAAATAAAAGGGGTTACGAGTGTACATCATTTGCACATTTGGAGCTTGTCATCAGAGGTGCACAGTTTTTCTTGTCACTTAGTATTAGATGTAACGAATATAGATCAACAACAGCAAATTACGCAACAAGTAAACGATTGGGTAAAAGATCATTTACACATTGATCGATGCACCGTTCAAGTGGAAACGAGTGCTAACTATGCGTGCCAGCACGTTTCTATATAAAAAATACGATCAGCCAGTCCCCACTGATTATATTCTTTGTAAACGACAGGCTCTGCTTGTGTGAATATAAACCTTTAAGGGTTGTATTCGTGAGATCTCTTTAAAAATAACGAAGAGTGTGGAAGGTATACTGTGCTTCATCCTCTTCTAGTATATTCGAGGTTGTGAATGCGTCGAAAGCGCTTGACTGCTTTTCCTACCGTCAAGGGACTCAAAATCTTCTCTTGACGGTGTCCTATGACTGCTTTTCCTACCGTCAAGGATCACGAAATCTTCTCTTGACGGTGTCCTATGACTGCTTTTCCTACCGTCAAGGATCACGAAATCTTCTCTTGACGGTACTTTTTCTACTTCTCCTACCGTCAAGGGTCATGAAATCTTCTCTTGACGGTACATTTACTGCTTTTCCAACCGTCAAGGGTCACGAAATCTTCTCTTGACGGTCCTATGACTGATTTTCGTACCGTCAAGGGACTCGAAACCTTCTCTTGACGGTGCTTTTTCTGTTTTTCGTACCGTCAAGGAACTCATAATCTTCTCTTGGCGGTCCATTTACTGCTTTTCCGACCGTCAAGGGCCACGAAATCTTCCCTTGACGGTCCATTTTCTTCTTTTCCTACCGTCAAGGAACTCTGAATCTTCTCTTGACGGTCCATTTACTGCTTTTCCGACCGTCAAGGGACTCGAAATCTACTCTTGGCGGTCCTATGACTGCTTTTCCGACCGTCAAGGGACTCAAAATCTTCTCTTGGCGGTCCATATTCTGCTTTTCCGACCGTCAAGGGTCACGAAATCTTCCCTTGGCGGTCCTATGACTGTCTTTCTGACCGTCAAGGGACTCAGAATCTTCTCTTGGCGGTCCTATGACTGTCTTTCTGACCGTCAAGGAACTCAGAATCTTCTCTTGGCGGTCCATTATCAGCTTTTCCTACCGTCAAGGAACTCTGAATCTCCTCTTGGCGGTCTTATGACTGTCTTTCCGACCGTCAAGGGACTCGAAATCTTCTCTTGACGGTCCATATTCTGCTTTTCCTATACTAATGAACGTTTAGACTTTTCCATTTAATATCGATATAATAACAATACGAACGTTGTCTAAATTTAGCTATCGGAAAATGAGGGGGAACGGAATTGGAGAAACATAATCACCATTTTTTAAAGGAAGATACGATCCATCACGTCGTATCGATGTTCCGAGCAATCGCAGATCCAACACGTCTAAAGCTTCTTCATTTATTGTCAGAGGAAGAATGCTCCGTCAATCATATTGCCGAAATTCTAGACATGAGCCAGTCCGCGATCTCTCATCAACTACGAACGCTTCGTCAGGCAAATTTGGTACGTGCCCGTCGAGAAGGACAACATATATACTATAGCTGTATTGATGAACATGTCATTACACTCATTGACCAAGCGATTACGCATGCTGAGCATGAATGAGTATATAAAAAAGAAAAATTGAATACTTACGAGCGGCTTCTCATAAGTTCACAAAACTTATGAGGAGTTTCTTTTTTTCAGTGAAGGTACACGTTTTACCATGTTTAGAAATAGCATTTCACTTCATTTGGTAACTTGGATCTATTAACTTCCAGGTCGGATTCTAAATTCTTTATCTTATCTTTACATGTTCCTGTTATAATTTTTGCGATTAAGCCAAACTAATTGGAGGGATCGTTTTTATCAAAGTGAGAAAAATCAGCGTTCGAAAGAAGGGACAGGACTAGGACTTGCTATCTCTAATAATATTTTAAAATTACATGACGTAGAATATGGGGTACGTAATACGGAAAATAGTGTATGTTTTTATTTTTATTTATATAAAAAGTAAATAAGTCAAAGAGAAAGTCATCTAGCAATTGATCTTAAATTCATGCAGTTAGATGGCTTTTTTGTTATATTTAAAAGTGCTGTTTATTTGTTTTTAACGTTATAAGATCTTTAATTAATATTCACTCTATCATTATCTTATCTTCATTTCATCCATTTACTCTATCATCATGACCAAATCATCATAGCGGTAAAAGTGAAAGGAATGTAAGATAATTGGTTAAAAAAATTCAGTTTATCATTATTTGTGTATTAGTAGTTTTACTGTTTTTTGTAGTTTTAGATCGAAATAAAAAATATCGACTAACTCGACGCACAAGTCTTAGAAATGAATGAAGAAGGAGTAGAAGACTCTATAGAGGAGACGGGAGAAAAAGAAGAGAAAATTGCCGGGGATAATGTTGAAGCATCAATGAATGAAGAGGTTAATGGAAAAACGGTTTACTTAACTTTTGATGATGGACCTAGTTCAGCGTCAATTGAGATTTTGGACATTCTCGATCAGTTTGATGCAAAAGCAACATTTTTTATGCTTGAACCAGAAATGAGAACACACCCAGACATCGTGAATCGGACGGTTAAGGACGGACATGCGGTTGCATTACACTGTGTCACTCATGATAGAGATAAAATTATTTTACCAATCAGAGCAGTCTGCATTAGATGAAATGAAGACGGTTCAAGAAACACTAGAAAAACATCTCAGGTGTTCAATCGTATTTGATTCGCACACCTTATGGTAGCATACCTTACTTAACCAATTCTTTTAGAGAAGTTTTAGGTAATAATGGATTTAAATTATGGGATTGGAATATAGACAGTGATGATTGGAATTTATCAGATGGCGAATATGTAAAGAATGTAATTTCACAAATTGAAAAACTAGATAAAGTCGGGGAAACTCCTATATCCTAATGCATGATCAAGAGGAAACAGCGAATCATCCATCTATTTTATTAAGTTACTTACAAGAACATAGGTATCAGACAAAAATAATAGATGAACATATAGAACCTTATAACTTTAAGTGTTATGATCGTTGTTATCGTGTCGGTGAAAGAAATTAAGTAACCTATGGATATGAAAAGAAGAATCGTAGATAAGTGAGGGAATGACATTGAGGAAAAGAAGATCAAAAATGAAAAGATGGAAAAAAATGATCCTTTCATTCGTATTACTATTGTTCATCACGGTCATTGGGTATAGTACGTATTTATTTATGAATGTATATGGGGCAACGAAAGAAGCTCATGTAGAGATAGAACGTGAAGATAATAAGTCAGAGCTTCGAGAAGAAGAAGTGACCATCGGTGATGATCCGATATCCATTTTGTTAATGGGGATCGAGGATTACGAAACGAACGGTCAAAATGGTCGTGCAGATACACTCATTGTTGTCACACTAAACCCACGTACTGAGCAAATGACAATGACAACTGTACCACGTGACACAAGAATGGAATTTACTGCCGTTGAAGCAGGACAATATGCAGGTTTCCATAAGATTAATGCAGCATATACGTATGGATCGATTACTGGATATGGTGAAGAAAAACTTACGATCGAAAAAGTAGAGCAATTGCTTGATATTCCAATTGATGAATATGTCGCTGTTAATTTTGATGGATTTAGAGATATTGTGGATGCACTAGGTGGAGTCACAGTTGATATTAAACAGCCGTTTTATGAAAAGAATTTCTATGTTAGTGGTGAGCACTTCTATTTTGAAGAAGGAGAAAGTTTATTAAATGGGGAAGAAGCTTTGGCGTTTGTAAGAATGAGAAAACATGAAGCAAATGCTAACTATTCTCGTGATGAAAGGCAGAGTCAATTTATCGAAGCAACGATTGATGAGGCGATTTCAACAGGAACACTTTTTAAAATGGGAGAAATCACAAATATTTTAGGTGAAAATGTAAAAACAAGCTTTAGTCCGAAAGAGATTTTCGATTTACAGCAAAGCTATTCTTCCATCAATACATCTGGAATCAAAACGTTTGAAATAGATGGACAAGATGAAATCAGGGACAATATCTATTATTTCATCCCAAATGAAATGGACTTACATAAAGTATCAGAGCAATTAAAGCAAGAACTGGAATTGTCAATCGACAATGAAGAACCAAGCGCTGTGAATGATCAGAATATGGAAGTTGAAAGGAATTAGACCGACAAGATTTTTGCTGCAGTTCAGCTGGAATCTATCATATTATTAACCACGAAGAATCGATGGATATATTAGATGTAAAAATGAAAGAGGTGTGTGGTACAGGCTCTCAATCGATTGTAAAGACAAACCTTGGATGTATGTTGCAAATAATCTCGGAATAGAACGTGCTTGAGTGAGCAACTCCATGGATACCGTATATCTCGTTGATCTATTATTGGAGGCCGATCAACAACATAAGTAAACCTATTTCTAGAGCAACTCTAGTTTTCCTAATTCTTAGTTTTATAAGTTTCAGCAATTATGAAAGTGTGTCCCTCTATCATTGTTGTGTATTTGTCCTAAATCCTCTTTTCATAGCAGTAGTAAGAGGGGGGATAAATTCACAGTAAAATAGTCGCAAGAAAAATTTGACAAATGAGTTTAATTATAGTATTCTAAACTTGTCTCATACAACCAACGGGTTGTATATCCACTTAAAACTACAGGATCTACTAAAACAAGGCCAATGTGCCGGAATTGATCCAGTAGGATCCAAAAAAGGAACTACCTTAGGTAGTTCCTTTTTTCTATAAAAAAATCCAGAAATATGTTACAATTTTCCTATAATAGCCATTATATGGAGGTGCTTTTATGTCGAAAGGTTACACCATTGGTCTGGATATAGGCGTTGGTTCAGTTGGTTTTGGGGTTATTGACAAAAGTCAGCAAATTATTGAAGCTGGAGTAAGACTGTTTCCAGAAGCAGATGTTTCTAACAATGATGGTAGAAGGTCTAAAAGGAGTACTAGGAGATTAAAGAGGAGAAGAAAGCATCGTAAGGAAAGACTTCAGTATTTGTTGGCGAAACACGATTTCTCTCCTCATATTACCTCTGAAAAATGTCCCTACAACATTAGAGTGAAGGGACTAAAAGAACCACTAGAAGAGTCAGAATTAATGTCAGCTCTATTCCATATAATCAAGCGTCGTGGAGTTCATAATGTCTCTAACATAAATTTAGAAGAAGAACAAGGGAATGATGATTCACTATCTACAAAAGAGCAATTAAAGATTAACGAAAGTAAATTAAAAGAGAAATATGTTTGTGAACTACAATTGGAGCGGCTAAAAGCTGAAGGGCAAGTACGTGGTCACAAAAATCGATTTAAAACAGACGATTATGTGAAAGAAGCAAGAGCCTTACTTTTAAGACAGAAACAATATGATACAAGAATAGACGACGATTTTATTAGTTCTTATATTTCATTAGTTGATACTAGGAGAGAATACTACGAAGGTCCTGGTACTGGAAGTGAGTATGGCTGGGATCAAGATATCGAAAAATGGTATCGTCAATTAATGGGGAAATGCAGCTATTTCCCTGAAGAGACGAGAGCTGTACGACAATCTTACTCTGCACAGTTATATAACGTGTTAAATGATTTAAATAACTTAACATTATTAAGAGACGAAAATTCGAAATTATCTGTAAAAGAAAAAGAAGAAATTATTAAAAAAGTATTTATGGATAAAGGGAAGCCTACCTTAAAGAAAATCTCAAAGGTTTTAGAAGTACCAGAAGAGGACATTCGCGGATATCGCATCAATAAGAAAGAGCAACCTGAATTTACTTCTATGGAACTTATTCAAGAATTAAGAAAGATCGATACGTCTTTAATAGAGTTACCTAGTTCAGTGCTCGATCAAATTGCTGAAATATTAACAATATGGCAGGAAGAGAATGAAAAGAAAGATAAATTAATAGATTTGGAATTAAATATAAAAACCAATATTATTAATGAAATAGCAAAGCTGAACTTTACAGGTACGCATGCGCTCAGTTTAAAAGCAATTAATCTTTTGTTACCTGACCTATGGGAAACTGAAAAAAATCAAATGCAATTGTTTTCTGAAAAGGGCCTAATTCCAACCAAAATTGAATTAAAGGGAAGAAGCAAAATCCCTGTAGAATATGTTGATGATTTAATTCTTTCACCGGTCGTTAAACGCTCGTTCACCCAAGCAATCCGTATCGTGAATACCTTAATCAAAAAATATGGTGAGCCGACAGCGGTGGTAATCGAACTTGCCCGTGAAAAGAACAGCCAAGATAAAAAGGTATTTTTAAATAAACTGCAAAAAGAGAATGAGGCAATAAATAAACAGGTCCGCGCAAAATTAGAGGAATTTGACTTGGTTGAACAACCAGGAATGTTCAATAAATTACGTCTTTGGCATGTACAAGATGGGAGATGCATGTATTCACTAAAATCAATTAGTATAGAAGATTTAATTATAAACCCAGCAAACTATGAAATCGATCATATCATTCCTCGCTCTGTTTCATTCGACGATTCTCAGGCTAACAAAGTGCTAGTATTATCAGAAGAAAATCAAAAAAAAGGAAATCGAACACCATATCAATATTTAAAATCCGGGTTAGGTGAGATTCCATATGAAAAATTTAGAAGCCACATCCTTCAATTAGCTAAGTCAAAAGAAAAAATGCCGAAGAAAAAACGTAACTATTTGCTTGAAGAACGGGATATAACGAAATATGATACTCAAAAGGAGTTCATTAACCGTAATTTGGTTGATACTCGTTATGCGACGAGGGAAATTATGCTACTTTTAAAGTCTTATTTTAAAGTGAATGAGAAAAATGTAGTCGTTAAATCCATAAATGGTTCGTTTACAAATTATTAAAGAAAACTATGGGGGCTTAATAAGGATCGTGATGAAGATTTTAAGCACCACGCCCAAGATGCTCTGATTGTTGCATTAGGTGGCGAAATAATGGAAAACAAGGATGTCTTTAAGCAACAAAACCTTATTATAAGTGATGAGAGATTAATAGATCGAGAGACTGGTGAAATATTAAATGAGTCAGATTTCGATGCTGCATTTACCGACAAGTTCGATACCGTTAAGCGAATTAAAAATTTTCGATATTTTAAGTATTCACACCGAGTTGACAAGAAACCTAACAGGCAGTTAATGAATGATACGATTTATTCGACACGGCAAACAGATGATGGTGATGAATTTATTATTGGGAAAATAAAGGATTTATATGACCCTGATAATTCAAAATTGGCAAAACAATTTAACAAGTCACCAGAGAGTTTCTTAATGTATGAACACGATCATCGAACTTTTGAAAAACTATCTATCATAATGAAACAATATTCAGAAGCAAAAAATCCATTGGCTAAGCATCTAGAGGAAACCGGTGATTATTTAACTAAGTATAGCAAAAAGGACAATGGACCTGTCATTAAATCGGTGAAGTACAAGTCAAAGAAATTAGGAAATCATAAAGACTTATCGTATAAATTTAGTTCCAAAAATAAAAAAGTAGTGACTCTTTCATTAAAGCCGTATCGGATGGATGTATACAAAGAAGGTGACCAATATAAGTTTGTTACGGTACGGTATGATGACATAAAAGACGCGAAAGACTATTACCTAATTCCTGAAAGGAATTACTACGAAAAGCTTAAAGCAAAAGGCATAGATGATATTCAATCTTTCCAATTTAGTTTCTATAAAGGGGACATTATTAATATTGATGGAAATGAGTTTAGGTTTATTGGAGTTAATAATGATAGTACAAATAGAATTGAATGTAATTTAATTACAACGTCTTCATCTAAGCGGATAATGCCGACTATTTCTAAAAAGATTAAGTCTATGAAGAAAATGCAGACGAATGTTTTGGGAGACAGGTTCGCAAGCTATAACGAAAGGTTAAAACTAATTCTTAATAAATAATCTGGAGGTCATGCTATGTCATGGAGGGTGGTTCACGTCACAAATGTTGACCAAATGTCACTCCATTTGGATAGCCTTAAAGTAAAGCGCGGGGATGATGAGTTGAAAATTCCACTGAGTGATATTTTTTCAATCATTATTGAAGACTTAACCTGTAAACTAACTGGAAGATTAATTGTTGAACTGTCTAAGCATAATATTTTAGTTCTTTTATGTGGTCAGGAACATCTCCCTGAAACACAATTATTACCTGTAAGTGGACATTTTGGCCAACATAAAAGGATGAGGCAACAGTTAAAGTGGAGTGAAGATAAAAAAGGTGTTTTATGGAAGAAAATTGTTTCACAAAAAATTTTTAACCAAGTGAAAGTAATGGAGCGACAAAAGATTGAACAACCAAGGATCAATCGGTTATTAAATTTAATGTCTGAAGTTGAAGATTTTGATTACACTAACTGTGAGGCACAAGCTGCGAAAATTTACTTTAATTCATTTTTTGATGATCATTTTTATCGTAGCAATACACAAATTATAGAAAATGCAGCTTTAAATTACGGGTACTCGATTTTTCACGCAGCAATTGCTAGAACGATTGTCGCAAAAGGACTAATTCCTGGTATAGGGATATTTCATAGAGGAGAGCGAAATCCCTTTAACTTAGCCTCTGACATTATCGAACCTTTTCGTCCTATTGTTGATGCCTTCGTATTGGAACGACCACCAGAGGAATTTTTAACAAAAGAATATCGTTTGAACTTGATTAACTTGTTACACAGTCGTATCTCAATTGATGGTAAATTACAGACTGTTATACGTGCAATAGATATCTTTGTGGGCTCAATCGTTGACTACTTTAGTGCTGAAAAAGGTGATAAAAAATTAAAATTGCCTGGCACACACAAACTGGTTTTCCATGAGTTATAGATTTATGAGAGTCTTTATTATGTTTGATTTGCCTGTTGAAACAAAAGCCCAAGTTCGCACGTATACAAAGTTTCGTAAACAACTCATTCAAGATGGTTTTCTGATGATGCAGTATTCCATTTATATAAAATCATGTATAAATAAAGATGCAGCACGGCAAACCGTTAATAATGTTAAAAGGTATTTGCCAAAAGATGGACATGTAAGGTCATTAGTTATAACAGAAAAGCAATTTGAAAAAATGATGATACTTGTTGGGGAAGAGGATAAAAATATAGAGATCTTAGGAGACAATCGAACAATTGAGTTTTAAAGGAGGTGTACATATTAGTATGAAGTGAAAAGTCAGATATGAAAATGTTGACCTAGACTTGAATATAGCAAATTACACTTGTATTTTTGACAACCATACGTTTAATGAAAAAGGGTTACTAGATCTTCTTGTAGACTACTTCCAGCCAAGAAGTAAAGTGAAAGATATGGTAAGTGTTTTGGATATGGACAATGACTTTGAGAATGTAAACGCACATCATTTTCAATTTTATGGATTGTCGAATAACGACTTATTAACAGAAACGCAGCTTGGGTCAAAATCGATTTTAAAGCAAAAAATAAAAAACGATTTTTTTGAAGAGCTTGAATTTGATGGGTACATTGAGACAATTAATAACCTAATTGAAGACTTGATCGAATTAGTAAATACAGACTTACCTATACAGCATAAAAAATTTGATATTGAAGCTTTAATTAAATTGCTAAGTGTTGACTTTCTGACAGAAGGTGAAAGTGATTATGAGTTTGTTTATAATAGACTTTTAAAAGTGCTGCCGTTAGTTACTAATACAATACTGAAAATTAGTAAAGGAAAGCCACTTCTAGTGTACTTTTATCCTGAACATCAATTAAGTCCACGCCAACAAGTGAAATTTAAAGAAATGCTTGTTCAATACTCAAAAAAACTACCAGTGGTTGTATTGTCCAAGTCACGATATTTCCTTTCAGATCGGTTATTTAGTAATAACTTGATTATGAATGGTAAACAGTTTTTAATGAATAATTTTCTAGATGATATAGAATGGAATGCACCATTAAACTACAGCAGAGAAGAACTTGAACTTACATTCTCAGAGGTGTTTAAAAAGTATGCTGTAAATTTTGAGACCTATCCTATAATATCAAATTATAAAATAGCGGATATACAGGTATTTAATGATATACAACTCTATGTATTGCTTGAGTTTATGAAAGGTATGGAGTTTGAATATCATTTAGACCTCGATCATTCCCAATTAAATCCGATTCTACTAAAATACATAGACAGTCAAGCTATGTAATGGGATGAAAAAATTTTCATGACAGGTTTTAGTACTCTGTAGTTTTAAGTGGATATGAGACTGTTGTAAACAGTGAAAGAATCCTCATCTAGTTTTAGTACTCTGTAGTTTTAAGTGGATATGAGACGACTACCTAAGACTGTTCCTCAAGACTACTGTTTTAGTACTCTGTAGTTTTAAGTGGATATGAGACCATTTATAGGATAAGGAGGTTTTACCATGTGTTTTAGTACTCTGTAGTTTTAAGTGGATATGAGACTGGACGCCTGAGTCCATCTCTGCAATGTGTGTTTTAGTACTCTGTAGTTTTAAGTGGATATGAGACAGGGATGATCTTTTACATTGGTGTTAAGGTGTTTTAGTACTCTGTAGTTTTAAGTGGATATGAGACTAGTGGGTTGGCATTGTCTGCTACTGGGGCGTTTTAGTACTCTGTAGTTTTAAGTGGATATGAGACGAGTTGCGAAAGGGCAAGGCGGCGAGGTTGGTTTTAGTACTCTGTAGTTTTAAGTGGATATGAGACTGTTAAAATGTCTAACCCGCAAATTAGAGAGTTTTAGTACTCTGTAGTTTTAAGTGGATATGAGACTAGGCGACCATAATCGTGTCGTTATCCTTGGTTTTAGTACTCTGTAGTTTTAAGTGGATATGAGACCACGTCATTAGCTTGTAAATATTCTGTACGGTTTTAGTACTCTGTAGTTTTAAGTGGATATGAGACTCACTTCCGCCTTTTCTACGTCGTGACCGGTTTTAGTACTCTGTAGTTTTAAGTGGATATGAGACAAAGCTCTAAGGAAACGTTAGAAAATGCAGGTTTTAGTACTCTGTAGTTTTAAGTGGATATGAGACCCGTTTCACATGCATATCGTTGGTTGTCTAGTTTTAGTACTCTGTAGTTTTAAGTGGATATGAGACCAGAAGCTAGTATTTTTAATGAATGGTTCAGTTTTAGTACTCTGTAGTTTTAAGTGGATATGAGACACCGTCACGATCTGTGATGTCATAAACCTTGTTTTAGTACTCTGTAGTTTTAAGTGGATATGAGACGCTGCTGGGTTAACGGATGTTGATCCAGATGTTTTAGTACTCTGTAGTTTTAAGTGGATATGAGACGCAGCACTCGGAGGCATGGCTTTAGCAGCAGTTTTAGTACTCTGTAGTTTTAAGTGGATATGAGACTAATTTTCTTTAGGGTAATTGCCGTCCTGGGTTTTAGTACTCTGTAGTTTTAAGTGGATATGAGACTTCAATCGAAACAACTGGATTACAAGTGTTGTTTTAGTACTCTGTAGTTTTAAGTGGATATGAGACTACTCGCAATCACCGACATTCACGGTAATAGTTTTAGTACTCTGTAGTTTTAAGTGGATATGAGACTCCGCAAATGGATACGCAACAACTCCGATTGTTTTAGTACTCTGTAGTTTTAAGTGGATATGAGACTCGTATCTGAAAAAGACAAGACGCTACGTGGTTTTAGTACTCTGTAGTTTTAAGTGGATATGAGACAAACGGTTAGGGAAGGTCATACCTAAGATAGTTTTAGTACTCTGTAGTTTTAAGTGGATATGAGACCAACGATTTATCCGTATCTCGAGGATATGCGTTTTAGTACTCTGTAGTTTTAAGTGGATATGAGACTGAAGATCCCGAAAGAAAACAAGCACAACAGTTTTAGTACTCTGTAGTTTTAAGTGGATATGAGACATGAAATCCGCGACAACATCGACACACTGAGTTTTAGTACTCTGTAGTTTTAAGTGGATATGAGACGCGAGGCTAAACGCAACGCCCGGTAACTTTGTTTTAGTACTCTGTAGTTTTAAGTGGATATGAGACGAATCGCCGACCTTCGACGCGTGCAGGTAGGTTTTAGTACTCTGTAGTTTTAAGTAGATATGAGACGAATCGGGGCGATTATCCCGGATGTCATCAGTTTTAGTACTCTGTAGTTTTAAGTGGATATGAGACGAACCCACCTCCTTATACTACTCACACATAGTTTTAGTACTCTGTAGTTTTAAGTGGATATGAGACCTGAAAAACGTGGAGGATTTAATGACACTAGTTTTAGTACTCTGTAGTGTGAATTAGCACATTATTTCAGTTCCAAGTTTTCAAATTGTTTATGCAAGAAACACGCAATAATATGCTCTCTTTTTAAAAACGTATTTTAGAACATGAAAAGTTTGTTCAAATTATGCCAGTTTATAAATTCCACTAGTTGGGCTCGTACTACCTATGAGAGGCCTTTTTCTAAGTCAAAACTTGTGGGGAGCCTTTTTGTATGTATCGGTAAAATCAAAAAGTATTGATATATATTGTTAGAGGAGATTCTAAACAGATATGTGATCTATTTGACCTTGCAGTACGGTATATTCCGGTCAAGATTAATTCAATTGGAAAGGTTTTAGCCCGTTCTAATCGTCCTGCTGTTTGTCCGAGCAACGGTGGGCTTTAAGAAACTAATGTGCTAAAAAGCGGATCCTACTCATTCATACGACCTTTTTCGTACCGATTTTTTCGACATTTGCATGAAGCTAAAAATGCATAATGCAAATACAATGAGACTTAGAAAGAAACACTCAAATGACAGGTACTAAACTTTTACAATTTACACTACCCATAACCAAAACCTGCTTAAATATGCAGGTGAAATAGTAGCAATGGAAGGTGGTATGATACATAATATAATAGAAAATAGAGGCTATTAAAGAGGGTGGTCGTGATCAAGGTTATTACTACTTTGGCAGTTATGGTTTTATTATTAAGTTCTTGTCATTCTGAAACAGGTGTATTTCCTTTGAAGAATCATGAATCAACAAAATATGACTTCTCAGGCCTTGACCAGTTTATTGAGGATAAGCAAGTTATATTTATTGGCGAATCAACTCATGGAGCAGAAGAATTTACAGAAATTAAAGCTGAATTAGTAAAGTATTTAAGTGAAAATCACGGATACTCTATTTTAGCTATGGAAAGTGGGAAAGTAGAAATTAATTTTTTGAATGATAGGTGGCAGTTTTTTGATGATCAGTTCATGATGAAGAGCATGATATACGAAGCATGGAATACACCAGCTATGAAAGAATTAATACAATATATACGTGAAAATGAAGGTTTAACGATTGAGGGGTTAGATCCTTGGCCTGTTGTTAGTGGAAGGTGGATAGGTGAATCAGAGTTACATCAATATATAAAAGAACGTATTTTGAATGAGGACAGTAATTTGGCAAGAGAGTTTATCGATGTTGATAACAAGTTTATTACTTTCATGAATGAAATTGTTTTCGATAATTATAATATGATTGATTTCGACAGAGCTAATCTCATTTTGAAGGAATATAAAGATTTTTTGTATAAAGGAGAGGAGTTACAGTTTGCTGAAATGGAATTTGTTAAAGGTAGGATTAATGTTTTAGAACAGTATTTTAATGAAGAATTTCTATCTATAAGTGAATTTGATAACCCTCACCAAGCATACTTTTCTAGAAGAGATTTATCTATGTTCAATGAACTTGAAAACATTATTAATGAAAATCCAGAAGAAAAAGTTATTGTGTGGGCTCATAATGGACATATACAAAAAAACTTTGAATTAATAGATCAGACGAATGAATATCTTGCGGAAGACTTCGATCCTCCACCATTAGTATTAGGTTCTTTAGCAGCTGATAAATTGGGTGATGATGCTTATTTTATTGGTATGTATTTCAATCAAGGGAGCATTAAGTTGCTCGATGATAACATCTATGATATTGAGCCGAAAAGTAAAGATAGTGAACTTGAATACATCTTATCTCAATATGGGCATGAGAAAATATTCATTGATTTTGAGTCTCATAATGAAGAATGGTCAAATACTAGTGTAAAAGCATATAGTGAGGGATTCTTTGAATACTACCTTACCCCCTCTGAACAGTATGATGCGTTAATATTTATTGACAGTGTTAATCCTAGGTAATAATCGAAAAAAGATTCCCCCTTCATAGAAAAGTTTTTTTATAATAATTTTAAAAAGGAGAAAGTAAATTTAAAGTTATTTTCCTATTCACTATCACTATCAGTATTAAATTTGATAAAACCGTTGAACGCAACAAATAACGCTAATGAATGCTTTCGCCATTGTGACGTGGTGATAAGCCAAGTTTTGTTTATAGTAGACTGCTACCGTTTCTATTAAAACCACTGAATCATACATTATCTCATCAAGCTTAAAAGGAGTGGATGAGTCGTGTATGGTTTTTCTACAGTGAAAGCGATGCGGTCACATGCTGGAAAATTAGACAAACCTTTCAGAGATCGAATGTTGAATATGTATAGACCATTTAGATGGACACCTTGCTTTTTGCACAAACCTTTAGATGCAATATTGAAGAGAATGAAAAAGGTATCTGTCGTTGTCCAATTTGAGGAAGGCTGCTTTTATGACGGATGTGAGGAATTTGATTCAGTTGTCAAAAAACATGCTAGATGTAAACGGAAATTAGAGTT
Organism: Evansella halocellulosilytica; assembly: GCF_002335745.1. Classification (GTDB taxonomy): domain Bacteria; phylum Bacillota; class Bacilli; order Bacillales; family Salisediminibacteriaceae; genus Bacillus_CA; species Bacillus_CA halocellulosilytica. The sequence goes on from NZ_NIST01000001.1 coordinate 1,620,342, forward strand.
TCCGAGCATTTCATGCTGTAGTGCAAATATTACTCCACAAGCGTTAGAAGAGTTGCTATCTTCATGTAAGTTTATGAAAAAAATCTATTTAAATCGAGAGGTTTATGCATTATTAGACACAGCAGTAGAGTCTAGTAATGCGAATAATATCGTTCGAAATGGTAGTGAAGTCACAGGAGAGGGTGTCAATATCGCTGTCATTGATACAGGTGTGCATCCACACGAAGACTTATCAGGAAGAATGACTGAATTTGTCGATTTAATTAATAACCGTAACGAGCCGTATGATGATAATGGACATGGAACACATTGTGCGGGGGATGCGGCAGGTGATGGTGCAGCTTCTGATGGGGAATATGCAGGACCTGCACCTGAAGCAAACATCGTGGGGATTAAAGCACTTGATAAAAATGGAGCAGGTACATTAGAAACGATTATTCAAGGTGTACAATGGTGTATTGATTATAATGAAGGAAATACGGACAGTCCTATTCACGTCTTAAGTATGTCATTAGGAAGCAACGCGCAACAATACGAAAATGAAAATGATGACCCGATGGTGCAAATCGTCAATCAAGCATGGGAAGCGGGAATTGTTGTCGTTGCCGCAGCTGGAAATTCTGGTCCGGAGCCTTCTACGATTGCAAGTCCTGGTATTAGTAGTCAAATTATCACAGTAGGAGCGCTAGATGATCGAGGAACAGTAGATCGTTCAGATGATGAAGTAGCGAGCTTTTCAAGTCGAGGGCCAACAATATATGGTGTAGAGAAGCCGGACATTTTAGCACCAGGCGTAAATATAACGTCATTAAGAGCACCAAACTCAAGTTTAGATAAGTTTCAGAAAGGAGAACGAGTCGGTTCAGATTATATGACGTTATCGGGTACGTCAATGGCAACACCAATTTGTGCAGGAATTGTCGCGCTGATCCTTCAAGTGAATCCGCAGCTTAGCCCAGACGAGGTGAAAGAGCTCATTCGAAATGGAGCCGATTTATGGACTGATCGAGACCCTAACATTTACGGAGCAGGCTATATAAACGGGGAAAATTCTGTTCCAGAACAATAAGTTATGTTAGAAAAAATAGGTGGAGGCGATTGAAGAAGGGAATCCCTGTTCATTCGCCTCTTTTACTATTTTATCCAGCGGTCACGTTGATGATCGAGTTTACCTCTTTCTTTTGTTCGAGTAAGTCGAGGAGAACATTCGCTAAATCTAATCTGGAAATTTCATATGGGCTGGAATTGAAGTCAGTTCCAGCTTTTGTGATCCGGACTTGATTTGTTTCAGGTTTATTAGTTAGTTGTGTTGGCCTAACGATCGTCCATTCTGTTTGACTAGAAGCAATCAGCTGTTCGGCAGATTTTATATCAGACAAGGTGTGACGTATGAACCATCGGATCATTGATATCGTAATTCTTGGGCGCTTTCCATCAATTAAGTAAGAGCTGACGAAAAGTAGACGACTCACTTTTTCATTCTCCATTCCTCGAATAATGTTACGAATCACATCGGTCGTTTCCGTTACCCCTTTTTTATTATCTGAACCGACGATGGCTAGTACGGCTTCTTGCCCAGCAATTGCTTGTTGGACATCGGATGAGTTGAGCCCATTTCCTTGAATAACTTTTTTTAATCCTTGGACAGTTGCTAATTTTTGCTCACGTCGTGTAAACGCGGTGATTTCATGTCTACGATTAATCGCTTTTTCTAACACTTGTAAACCGGTTGAACTAGTTGAACCGAATACAGCAATTTTCACTCTAAGCCCTCCTTTCTATAATGGTGTGTTAACGATTCTTTCTTATTTCATTCACTTGATTACTCACGCTTTGCAACACCTTCTTTAGCCCGCTCATCATGACTTTGAGCTCTTCATTGTTTATTCCAGTGAGGCTTTGACGGGTTATCTTCTCTAATTTTTCTTCTATTTTAGGTACTACTTCCTTGCCTCCATCTGTTAAGTAAAGCATTTGATATCGTTTATCGGAACGGTCGACTTCCCTTCGTACATACCCTTCAGCTTCTAGTTTTCGAATCGCCTTTGCGGTTGTCGTTTTATCGATTAGAAGTTCTTCACTTAACTTTTTTTGTGAAATGCCTTCCGTTGTCGCAATGGCTAGCAAAAAACTAAGCTGGCCGCTGCCAATATTGTACTCCTCAAGGTCATCAGACACTAAAATCTGCAGATGGCGATAAATGGCTGAAATATACATACCAAGAGCATTTGAGTCAGTTTGCATATCCGTTTGTAAATCATGATTCATAAGATCACTCCTAAATAGCATGCTATTGCAACTAATTTAAGTATAACGAAAAATAACATGTCATTGCAACTAATTGATTGTAGAGAAATTATGTATATTTGCACAAACAATTCCAATATAAAGAAATAAGAAATGGCCCTCACCACGGTGGGTGTGGGCCACTCTATTTAAGTCCTAGCCTCATGTTTTTAAAACTCAAACGATTCTTGATCGTCGCTGTTAGTGATGAAGAAATGACCGACATCATAATTTTCGATAGCCCACTCCCCTTGTTCTTCATCATAATAGGCATGAACATAGTAGGTTGTACGATTGTAGTCGTCATCCTCTCGAAGCAAAGCATAGGTTCTCACATCAGGCTCATACACGGTGTACTCGGCTTCAACCTCGAGCTCATATCGCTCTGTTTCCTCATTATACTCAGGTAAAGCTAATGAATCGAGACGATATCTTGAAGCAACGACTTCTCCAATATATTCGCCGCTGCGGTCTTGTAGCTCATCATGTAAGTCTGAAATTCGCTCTTTATATTCGTCTGAAGCATAAGACATGATAGAAGTATCTCCTGTAACAAGTGCCTCCGTATGCTGTTGCCAATTTTCATTGAGTGTCGCCATGATTTCCATTTTGTCATCTTCGGTAAGGACTTCGATATCGTCTATATAAATGGATGCCTGTTCAACAGGTATGTCATCAGTTTGGACGTCATTCCATGGGAACTCTCTTTTAAATGAAACAGTTGCGGAGCCATCAACAGGTAAGATGCCGATTTCTTGTGGCTCTGGACCAATCGTAATATCCGAAGGTTCACCATTAATGTAAACGATCGAATCTTCATAAGGTGCGGAAGCTTCAATCGTTTCAATTTCAAATTGTAACTCAGCAGTGTCATACTCGTTTGCTAATTCAAATAAGTGAACGTCTACATCTTTTTCTACATCCATTAAGTCAGATTCTACGGTTCCGTGTACGTTAAATGATCCAGGTGTAAGGGGTCCGATTCGGACTCCATTATCGATTTGTTCAAACTTATCTATAACTTGGCCATTAATGGAAAATGTGACATCCTCTTCATTCGTTAAAACATGTATATAAGCAGGGGTTATCTCAAATGAATAATCATCAAATAACAACCAGCGTTTTCCGTCTTGTTTTAATGAAACAGTCGCATACTGAGCAGAATTGCTACGGTCAATTTGTTGATTTGCATCACTGCCAGATTCGTCTAACAGTTCGGCGTGATGTTCTAGCTTCGTATATAATTCTTCTTTTGACTCATGGTTTTCATTTAAATAAGTGATGAATGCTTCAGCATCCTCTCTTGTAAACTCCCAATTGTCGCCATTTTCAAGAACAGTCGTTAGAAGGTAATCAACATCTTCCTCCTCGATCGCAGCACGAAAATCATGAACATAGCTTCCAGCAGTAACGGAGTTTTTCCCGATCTGATAAAGGACGGTCGCCGCTATACCTAGTAAAATAACGATTCCTAATATAGATAGTGTAAAACGAGAGAAACGCGGTGACTTTTCACTCGATTCTGTTGGTTCGACTTCTTCTACATCGTCTACTTTTTCTTTGGTTACTTCCAACCCGCACTCAGGGCAAAAGTTTCCATCTTCTTTTACGTGATGACCACAATTTTTACAAACCATTTTTACCACCTCGATTAAAAATAACATTCAATGTACGATTCAATAATTCATCGGCTTTTACGAAAAAAAGATTCTTTTATTCATAAAATAAAACCATTTCAATATCATGTGATAGTGTTAAATCATTCAGTTAAATCATAATGTATTCTCCCATTATCACCATGTTATTCCTTCTACATGGTAAGAATGAACAAAACGACATTGATGATAAGAAATTCATAAAAAAATGGAAAATGTAGTTTAAAAAATAGCAAAATAGAGCAAATATTAATATAATCCATACGAGTAAAATTTTAACATCGTAAAAATAGGGATGGACAGATGCCGTTCGTCATAATTCATAAGCTGAATTTCTTAATTAGTTGAATGAAATGTGAGGATTGTAACATTTAGAGTGTGAAAATAGTAACAAAATGGAGGGTATTATGAAAAAACAAGATGACACAACCGTATTAAACAAACAAATAAAGGAGCAGTTTGAGGCAAATGTAAGTAGTTCGAAGAATCAAGAAAATGAGAATGTTCACTATAAGAAACGCTGGTTTGTTGGGATTATTCCATATTTCATTATGATACTTTCAGCGGCTATTTTGATTACATACACCTTGCTTTAATAAGGAAGAGATTACTTTAGGTATAAAGTCATCATTCAGTAACTTTTCTCTAGTTTAGGAAAAAATAACCCTTTTTAGTGAGATCATCCCATTATTTTCTATATATAGTATAATAATGGGCGATTTAACAGTGGGATTTTGACAAATTCTTCATTCATTCTATGAAAAAATAATGGGTTCTTCGATATTTTCTGGCTCAATTCTTTGTCAAGAATGGTTGGAGTTGCTTGGAGATAGAAGTGCGAGTAAAGTCTTAGAAATGATTACCTGTTCTAGCTTTACATAGATCTTTGTTACTTAATAGATTCCATAAGAGATATTGGAGCCAAAAACATAAAGGAAGTGAAGAAATTGAATAAATTAAAAATTGTATTAGCTGATCGTGATAAATCATTCGTCGAGTCTTTTGGGAATTATGTTACTTCATCTTCATTTCGCAATCAATTTGATTTGAAACTGTTTACGAGTGAGGAAACATTTGAGCAATATTTAAGTAAAGGCCATGAAATTGATATCATGCTTATAAAGGAAGGCTTTACTACAAAAAATTTACATAACCGAGATCAATACCTTCTTCTAACACTCGTTGAGCATGATGAAAAGGTGAAAGAAGCTGAGATTTTTAAATATCAACCGTTGAATAGCTTAATTTCAATGATCTTAACAAGCTTTTATGAATCTTTTTCTGGCTCAAGCTCTTCATTAGCCCGCACGAATAACACGCACGTATTATCTGTGTTCTCTCCTTCAGGAGGGAGTGGGAAAACGACGTTGGCTGTTACGATGTCTCACCAGCTTAGTTTGCAAAATTATCGTGTATTTTACTTGAATTTAGAACTGTATAATTCCACTTCACTTTACTTTCAAACGACTGAAGATAGCCCATCACTGCAGGTATTCTATTACTTGAAAGCAAGGAAAGAACAGCTATTAGCTAAAATTGAGAAGCTGAAACGGCATGACCCGCATATGCAAGTTGACTACTTTGACATGCTGCCTAGTCCAGACGAGATTATGGAAGTGAGCAGAGATGATGTTCAATTGTTGTTGCAAACGCTCGTTAACACTGGGGAATATGATTACATCGTCGTTGATCTAGACAGCTCCTTACACGACATTACTCAAGGAGGACTAAAAGCGTCACATCAAATTATTTGGCTACTAAATAATGATAGCCAAAGCTTCTTGAAGTCAAAGGTATTGTTAGATAGCACTGAAGACTTCTTTGAAAAGAAAAACTTTTTGGCTGAAAAAGCAACGTTTGTCCTTAATCGTTTTCAAAACCAATTATCAGAAGAAATTGTTTCTTATCATTTTCCGATCAAAGCATACTTACCTTTTGTGAAGGAATGGACTGATGTGACAGATAGAAATAGTCTTTTCTATCATCCGGTCATGTCGAAAGAAGTAAATTTACTCATACAAGATATTGTTAAAGGCTCTCAGGCAGGTGTTCCAAATGGTTGAAGATAAGGTTGTAAAAGAATTAATCCAAAAACTACGGGAAACGCTCGACTTAATGCACTCTATCCCGAATGATGAACTTTTAGAATACGTAGAAGCGGCTGTGTTTGAATATGCAGAGGAACACCGGATCAAGTCAGCTGAGATGAGGTGGTTAGTCGATCGTATCTACCATGCTTTTCGAGGCTACGATGTGTTGCAGCCCTTACTTGATGACAAATCAATTACGGAAATCATGGTCAACAATCATAAAGAGATTTTTATTGAGAAAAACGGTGAAGTCTCACAAGTTCATGTCGCTTTTGAGAATGAGCAAAAACTCGAAGACATTATTCAGGCAATTGTTTCAAAAGTGGACCGGGTTGTAAACGAATCTTCACCTATTGTCGATGCAAGGTTAAAAGATGGTTCCCGTGTCAATGTAGTGTTACCGCCAATCGCCTTAAAAGGACCTGTCATTACGATTAGAAAGTTTCCAGAAAAGCCATTAACAATTGATGACTTAATTGAGAAGAAGGCAATTTCCGTAGAAGCAGCTGACTTTCTAAAAGATCTCGTAGCTTCCAAATACAACATCTTTATCGGCGGCGGAACGGGTTCTGGGAAAACGACGTTTTTAAATGTGTTGTCTAATTTTATCCCGAAAGATGAACGGATTATTACGATTGAAGACTCAGCCGAATTACAAATTAAAAATGTTCCGAATATCGTCAGTTTGGAAACGCGTAATGCAAACACAGAAGGCAAAGGTGAAATAACCATTCGTGAGTTAATTAAAACGTCGTTACGAATGCGTCCAAACCGAATTATTGTTGGTGAGGTACGGGGGGAAGAGGCACTCGACATGCTCCAGGCAATGAATACCGGGCATGATGGTTCGTTATCAACCGGACATGCGAACTCTGTAGAAGATATGCTCAGCCGGCTGGAGACGATGGTGTTAAGTGGTGCTCATTTACCAATTCAAGTCATTCGTCAGCAAATTAGCTCTGCGATTGATATTATGGTTCACCTTACTAGATTACGAGACCATTCAAGAAAAGTTGTCGCTATTAGTGAACTGTTGCATGTGGAAAATGGAGAAATTGAAATCAATCCATTATATGAATTTGTGGAGGAAGGTGAAGCGCCAAATGGAGAAATCATCGGCTCTCTTCAACCGACTGGAAATGAATTATTGTCGAAGTCAAAGCTTCATCTAGCTGGGATTCATTCCTAGAATATAAATGAAAATGGTGACGTAACATGAACCAAGATCAACTCATTCTGCTCTTATTGCCAGTCATTTTTATCATCTACATAGTGGCTGTGAAAAAGCGAGATAAAAAGAAAAACAAGAACGAAGAAAGTGAACCGAGGGAGAAAAGTTCTTTTGAAAAAAGAGCGATGGAAATTAGAAAAGAAGCAGAACAAAAAAGATCTATCCAAGTTGTCGGTCATTTAATTGATTATTCTACATACCGATTTTCTTTAGGAGACTTTATTAAATATTTTTTAATTGCTGCTGCTGCTCTGTTTGGACTAGGCTATTTATTTTATGAAAGTTTCATAGCAGCTATCATATTAGCCTCTTTCGGTTTATTGTTTCCGAGAATCCAAAGGAAAAAATTGTTAGAAACCCGGAAAGAAAAGTTGAACCTGCAATTTAAAGAAGCAATTGCCTCTTTATCGTCGTCCCTAGCTGCAGGAAGGTCAATTGAAAACAGTTTTCGTGAAGTGGTAGAAGACTTAAAGCTGCTTTACCCAGACCCAAATACGTACATTATTCGAGAATTTGAGGTTATTAACAGGCGTGTCGAGAACGGTGAAACGGTTGAGAGAGCGATACAAGATTTTGCCCACAGGTCAGACTCAGAAGATATTTTAAATTTTGCTGACGTATTTATTACTTGTAAGCGGACTGGAGGGAATCTCGTAGAAGTCATCCGTCGTACGTCTGATGTTATTAGTGAAAAGATAGATATCCAACAGGAAGTACAAGTGATGTTAGCGCAAAAGCGCTTTGAATCCCGAATCCTATCGATTATGCCGATCGGAATGATTGCACTTTTGAAATATTCGTCAGGAGACTATTTAGCTCCTTTATATGATTGGCAGCAGTTTGGCCCGATCATTATGACGATCTGTCTCGGTATCCTATTATTTTCAATTTGGCTGTCTCAGCGCATTATGAATATTAAGGTGTGATCGAAATGCTGATATACGTTAGCTTGATCCTTATTGTTATCGTTTTTTACTTTATATTATCTATTAAATCGCGCAATAAGTATGATGACATCATTGAAGAATTTAAAGAAGAGTACCCGCTCATGTTTATGGCACCTGTTTCCTTACATGTACTCTATTCATTTCGGTTACTTGAGCGATTTCATACACAAGTGTCATTTGTTCAGCAAAAAATGATTAGTTTACACGGGACGAGAGATGCGTTAAAGCATACACAAATGTTTATTACGCAACTATTGTCAACGGTTTTGTTAGGGCTGTTAGGCTCCTTTATGCTCCCGTTAGTCACAGACGGTGACAATATCATGTTTATCGCTGGTCTTATTTTCACCGTTGCGATACCAATGCTGCTTATTAACCAGCTTTCTAAAAAAGAGAAGGAACGGAAGGATAAAATTATTCTTGAACTTCCTGAAGTCGTCAATAAAATCATTTTGTTAGTAAACGCTGGAGAAACGGTGCAACAAGCGTTGATTCGTTGTGTCGAGCTAAAAAGCGACCACGATTCGCCGCTCTATGATGAATTGAAAATTGCCGTTAACAGGATTACGAGTAATGAACCTTTCCCATTAGTCATGAATGAATTCAGTAAGAGATGTTCGATTCAAGATGTGTCCATCTTTACGACGACCGTGCTCCTTAATTACCGAAAAGGCGGTCAAGATTTAATTTTATCTTTACGGGAGCTGTCACATGACTTATGGGAAAAACGGAAGAGTATCTCAAAAACGAAAGGGGAAGAAGCATCATCTAAGCTCGTCTTTCCCCTCATCTTAATCTTTGTTGCAGTAATGATTATTGTCGGTTATCCGGCGATAACCATTTTGTAAATATATGTTTCATTAAAGAAAAGGAGGATTTTCAAATGGGGAATTTGAAAAATTTGATGAAAGATTTTTGGAATGATGAAGAAGGGCTTCAAACATTGGAAATCATGCTGATTATCGCCGTTCTTGTCGTAATTGCCCTTGCGTTCCGAGAGCAAATTATGGGATGGGTCGACGACCTGTTGCAATTTGGCGATGATAATATAAATGATTTCCAACAAAATGATTAATATATGGTTTTAAGAGGCAATCATATGACGTTTAAGCGTGATGAACGAGGGAGCTTTACGATTGAAGCGTCCATGCTGTTTCCGATGATTTTGATTATTACGTTTTGTCTCATCTTCTTTAGTTTAGTCGTCTACTATAAAGCGATTCTTCAATTTGAGGCGAACCGTCTAGCAGATCAAATTACTTACGTATGGTCGAATAGTGAAAAAGACCATGAAACTGGCGAGTTCAATGCGTATACGACTGCCGATGGAGGAGACGGCCTTTATTGGAGACTGACGAGTAATAATTTTATGGAACAATTCGGTCTTCCGAATATCGGCAGCGGCGGTCTAGTTGAAGAGAAAAAACGCTCTGAACTTATCGTAGATATGAATGGCCCGGTAAGTGGTTCAGTGGAATTTAATAACGGTCTTTTAGGCAATGAAATACAAGTCACGTTAGAGCAATCAATTCCTTTACCGTCCATGTTTACTGATATTTTAGGCATGGATGTGATGCAAGCACAGTCAACAAGAACCGTCACAGAGCCAGTTGAATTTATCCGTAATACAGATTTTGTCGTCTACTTTACTGGGAAAATTACAGATCGGGTGACAGGCTATTTTGATACATTCAATAGTAATTAACGTTTTCTTTATGATTAGAGAAGTTGAGGGAGGGTTGTGGAATTGTGAAAGCATGGATACGTAAATTTGTAATCAAAGAGAACGGTGCCGTTTCTCTTTACGCTATTATTATTACCCTCCTTCTCTTCATTTTTAATGCAGTATTGATTGATTATACGAGGATTATGGTTGCAGAAAGGGAAACAGATCAAGCGGCAAAAGCGGCATTAAGGTCAACGATGGCTGCATATGACGAAGGGGCAAAAAGTTACGGATTGTTTGGCTTTGATGGAGATGAATCCCAGGCTCACGACATATTCACGGATATTTTTACGAAACACCTTGAAATGGGTGAAGGTGACTATTTCCAATATGCCGATACGAGACCGGAATTAGATGAAATCGACATTCAATTCGACTCATCACGGATGCTGTCATCTGGAGAAACGATTAAATATCAAATTTTAGAGGATATGAAATATGTTGCGCCGATTGAAGTCGGTGAATCAATCATTGATGGATTTCTTCAAATTTCCAGTGCAATGGAAGATGCCTCAACATATGCAAGTGTCGCATCAAAGATCCAAAGTGACATTGATGATCGAGAAAGCAAGCTAGATGAAATTGAGGAGAAGCTCTTGGAAGCACAAGAAATATTGGAGAGATTGGACAATTCGATTAATGGAGATGCTAGCTCCTCCTTTCCAGAAGTGAACAATTTAAATGATTTGAATGATCACTTCTCTGAATATAAAGACATTCGCAAAGAGGAGCGTGATGCAGAAGATGATGATGACATGGATGAAGATGAGCGGGAGGAATTGGATGAGCGAATCGATGATGCCGATGATTATGTCGAGGAAGTTCAAGACTTATTTAGTTCAATTACGACTCGTTTCTCAAATGTCGAAACGCTTTTAGATGAGGTTTACACGCTTTTAGAAGAAGCCGAGGAATTAAACAATGATATTAAAGAAGTCATTGACGAAGAGCGAGAGAGAAGCAATGAGAATTACTCTGACTCGAATCAAGCGAGTGATGAATTAAGTAACAATCCGATTGATTCAGGAGGATTTGATGACGCTAAAGACGGAATTGGTGAAGCGAGTGCCGCTTTAGATGAGTTGGTCATCGATCAAGCGTTTTTCGATGACTTAAAGGGAAAAGTTGCTTCGGCTTTAACGCAAGTCCGGCACGAAGAACTAGCAGATTTATCTCTGTTAAGTAATATGCTGAGTCCATCAAATATTTCAGATGCACAAGTACCGTGGGTAAATAATGGTGTAACGAGTACCCAGTCTAGATTTAACAATGACGGGGAAGGTCCAAAGCAAAAAACGGATCAAGCGGTCGAGATCATTTTAAATGACCGTCCTGAGATGAAAGAAGAGGAAGTAAACGGTGAGACGGTGGAAGATAAAGAAGATGAAGCGGATGAAAATTTAGAGGATGCGAACGATCAACTTGATGACCTTTTAGATGACGCTGAATCAATTATAGATGACGCCGACCTAATTGCAGAGTTAAGACAACTCGCTGAAAAGTATGAAATGGCAATCGAGGATGCAGAGGAAGCAAAGTTGGATAGAGAAACGACGGATGAATTGACTGAGGATGCAATGGGCATTGTAGACGGTATTTTTAGTGGAATCGGTCGCGTTCTACTGCACGCTCGAGATGAAGTGTATGTCAATGAATATATCTTGACTCGCTTCAAGCACCATGACTTTTCGAAAAGTGGAACAGAAGCGTTTCTCTTGGAAAACAATGAAGTTGAATACATTATGTATGGCCTGAGCACACCGGGTGCAAACTTCGCTGCTGCGATGACAGAGCTATTCGCCTTCCGATTCGCAGTTAATTTTATCGAAGCTTTCACAGATAATAGAGTCCGGGCTTTCGGAAAATTCAGTTGGATAGCTGCAATTGTTTATGCTTTAGAAAGAACAATTTCTGATATACGACAAATTAATGATGGAGAAAGCATATTGTTTTTTGAGGGAACTATGTTTTATACAAGTTATAAAGATTATTTACGAATATTTTTATTTATTCACCCTGAAGGGAATAAAATGGCCCGCCTTATGGCGATGGTTGAAAATGATACAAATACAGATTTGACGTTAGCACCAACATACGTAGAAGTGAATGCGACAACGTCTGTCGATTTATGGTTCTTACCTGGAATAACAGACATGTTAGGCAGGGCAGATATATTGTCAGGAAGAGTTGAAAACAAAAGGTATTATATTGATAAACATGTGATTTATTCTTACTAACAACAAGGAGTGACGTAAAATGAAAAAGACAATGAAGATCACACTAGCAACATTATTAGCTGCAGGGCTATTAGCAGCATGTGGCGATAACTCAGATGATGAGGTGACAGATGTTGATACCCCAGAAGACAACGAAGAAGAACTTCAAGATGATGACACTGACACTGATGGTGTAGAGGAAGATAGTGAGGAAAAGAGTGAAACTGACGAAGAAACGGACTCCAACGATGGTGACTCAGTAGGAAGTGGCTCGTTTGAAGATCAGGAAGATTTAAGTATTGGAGATACAGCAGAGATCTCCACTAATACAGGAGAATATGAAGTAACTATTAACTCTGTTTTAAAAATGGATGAAGTCGATGACAGACCTTCACAGTTAGGTTTTTTTATTCTTGCAGATGTAACGGTTAAAAATATTGGAGATCAAGGTTTGCAAGCAGAAGATACTATAGATATTTTAGAACTTACTTATAACTTAGATGCAACAGGTTCTGGCGGTGATAATTCACAGCATTTTGATAGTATTGATGGACTATCTGGAGAAATAGAAAGTGGAGAAGAAATGACGGGTGAATTGATCTTTGAAGCGCACGATTATGAAGAGTTATATATAAGAGTAAATTCAGGTTTAGTAGCCTCAGGAGCAGTTCACAACAATGCCGTATGGAAGTTTGATGTTAGCGAAGCGGAATAAAGCATAAAAACTGGGAATTACGGTTTCAAGTAAAAGGTTTAAGCTTGAAACCGAATTCCCACTTGATTCAAGCAAATTTCATTGTTTGTTTGAATGAGGTGGAGTTATGAGGAAGACAGATTATAGCAGCAAGGAGTGACGTAAAATGAAAAAGACGATGAAGATCACACTAGCAACATTATTAGCTGCAGGGCTATTAGCAGCATGTGGTGATAACTCAGATGATGAAGTGACAGACATTGATACACCAGAAGACAACGAGGAAGACTTTCAAGTTGAAGAGGATGAAACTGATGGTGTACAGGAAGAAAGTGAAGATGAAGAAGAAAAAGAAACAGAAACAGGTTCCAACGATAGTGACTCCGTTGTGAGTAGCTCGTTTGAAGATCAGGAAGATTTAAGAATTGGAGATACAGCGCAAATTTCAAGTAATTTAGGAGAATATGAAATAACGATAAACTCATTAGAGAAAAAAGATGAAGTAGATGGAGAAGCTTCAATGTTTGATTATTTTATATTAGCCGAAGTAACGATTAAGAATATAAGTGCAGAAGAAATAAAAGTGGAAAACCCTGTTGGTATCTTGGAATTGAATCATGATATAGAAGGGTCTGGTTCGGGAGACTACTCTGAACATTTTGATAGTGTTGAGGAAATGCAGGGGAGTTTAGCTCCTGATGAAGAGATTACAGGTGAAGTGCTGTTTGAAGCTAGAGATTCTGAAGAAATGTATATAATGGTAAATTCAGGACTAATTGCATCTGGCGGAGTTCATAACAATGCAATATGGACATTTGATGTAAGCGAAGCGGAATAAAGCATAGAAAACTGGGAATTACGGTTTCAAGTAAAAGCTTTAAGCTTGAAACCGAATTCCCACTTGATTCAAGCAAATTTCATAGTTTGTTTGAATGAGGTGGAGTTATGAGGGAGACAGATTTTAGCAGCAAGGAGTGACGTAAAATGAAAAAGGTGATGAAGATCACAATAGCAACATTTTTAGCAGCAGGACTATTAGTAGCATGTGGCGATACCTCAGATGATGAAGTGACAGACATTGATACACCAGAAGATAACGAAGAAGAACTACAAGATGAGGATAATGATACTGATGGTGTAGAGGAAGAAGATGATGCTGAAGAAGAAGCAACGGGTTCTAACGAAAGTGATGCAGTAGGTAGCGGATCGTTTGAAGATCAAGAGGACCTAAGAATAAGAGATACAGGTCAAGTTTCTAGTAATATTGGAGAGTATTCCTTAACTGTAAACGAAGTAGCAATTGAAGAAGAAATTGATGGGCAATCTCCACAATTAGAAAAGTTTTTTTTGGTAGATGTAACTCTAGAAAATATAGGGGATAGTAGCCTTGATGTTGAGGAGATTATTGGAAACTTTGAAATATCTAGTAATTTAGATGGTTCCGGAGCTACAAATGTTTCTAATCATTTTGATAATTTTGCACTTCAAGGTGATCAATTGGAACCGGGAGAGAGTATATCCAATGAATTAGTTTTTGATTGGAGAGGTACTGAAGAGTACTATATAAGAATTATTGAGGGCCTTATTTCTTCTGGTGGTGTCCATAACCAAGTGATTTGGACATTCGATGAAAGTGAAGCAGAATAACGATTAAATAAGAGGAATTACGGTTTCAAGTAAAAGCTTTTAGCTTGAAACCGAATTCCCGCTTGATTCAAGCAAATGAATAGGTTTGTTTGAATGAGGTGGAGTTATGAGGAAGACAGATTTATTTTAGCAGCAAGGAGTGACGTAAAATGAAAAAGACAATGAAGATCACACTAGCAACATTATTGGCTGCAGGGCTATTAGTAGCATGTGGTGATAACTCAGATAATGAAGTGACAGACATTGATACACCAGAAGATAACGAAGAAGAACTTGAAGATGAAGAAAATGATACTGATGATCTAGAGGAAGATAGTGAACCTGAAGAAGAAACGGATTCCAACGATGGTGACTCAGGAGGTAGTGGATCATACGAGGATCAGGAGAATTTAGGGATTGGTGATACTGGTCAGGTCGCCACTACAATTGGTGAATATGAAGTTACTTTAAATTCAATTGAAATTCATGAAGAAATTGATGGGGAAGTATCTATGTTCGATTCATTAATTGTTGCAGAGTTAACACTTAAAAACATAGGTACCAACACCATCGATGCAGAAGAATCAGTGGAAGCACTGGATCTAACAAATAACTTGGATGCATCAGGTTCAGGTGATTATGCTTCCCACTATGAAAGTATTGAAGGCTTTGAAGGGGAAGTAGAACCAGGTGAAGAGGTAACAGCTTATGCAGTTTACCATGCTTATGAAGGTGATAAACAGTATTTGAGAATAAGAAGTGGACTTCTTTCTTCTGGTGCAGTTGATAACAATGTTATATGGACATTCGATGAAAGTGAAGCAGAATAACGATTAAATGAGAGGAATTACGGTTTCAAGTAAAAGGTTTAAACTTGAAACCGAATTCCTACTTGATTCAAGCAAATTTCATAGTTTGTTTGAATGAGGTGGGAGTTATAGGGAAGACAGACTTTAACAGCAAGGAGTGACGTAAAAATGAAAAAGGCGATGAAGATCACACTAGCAACATTTTTAGCTGCAGGGCTATTAGCGGCATGTGGCGATAACTCAGATGATGAAGTGACAGACATTGATACACCAGAAGACAACGAAGAAGAACTACAAGATGAAGATAATGATACTGATGATCTAGAGGAAGATAGTGAGGAAGAAAATGAAACTGAAGAAGAAACAGATTCCAACGATGGTGCCTCAGAAGGTAGCGGATCTTATGAAGATCAGGAAGATTTAAGTATTGGAGATACGGCTTTTTTAGGGAGTACTACTGGAGATTTTGAAATGACTTTAAACAATGTTGAAATCATGGATGAGCTAGATGGAGAACCTTCAGCTTTAGATGTACTAGTGCTCATAGACATGACTATTACCAATACAGGAAGTCAATCTTTCAATTCATATGATACTGCTAACATTTTGAGATTATCGAATACAGAAGATGGGGGAGGATCCTCTCAATTCGAACATGATAAAGTAGATCTGTTTAATGGGGATATTGAACCGGGGGAGACAATGGAAGGACAACTGATTTTTGATGCTAGTGATTCTGATTCATACTATTTGAAAGTAAATTCAGGATTAATAGCTGCAGGAGCAGTTTATAATGAAGCGACTTGGACATTTGACGAAAGTGAAGCAGAGTAACAATTAATATTGTAGGAATTACGGTTTCAAGTAAAAGATTTATGCTTGAAACCGAATTCCCACTTGATTCAAGCAAGTGTATAAGTTTGTTTGAATGAGGTGGAGTTATGAGGAAGGCAGTTTTTAGCAGCAAGGAGTGACGTAAAATGAAAAAGACGATGAAGATCACACTAGCAACATTATTAGCTGCAGGGCTATTAGCAGCATGTGGTGATAACTCAGATGATGAAGTGACAGACGTTGATACACCAGAAGACAACGAAGAAGAACTTCAAGTTGATGACAATGAAACTGATGGTGTAGAGGAAGATAGTGAGGAAAAGAGTGAAACTGACGAAGAAACGGATTCCAACGATGGTGACTCAGTAGGAAGTGGCTCGTTTGAAGATCAGGAAGATTTAAGTATTGGCGATACAGCAGAGATCTCCACTAATACTGGAGAATATGAAATTACAATAAATTCTGTAACAAAAGAAGAAGAGGTGGATGGTCAGACTGCTCAATTAAGCTTTTTTATTCTAGCGGATGTGACAGTAAACAATTTGAGTAACGATACATTAAATGCAGAAGATGCAATAGATATTTTAGAGCTCACATATGATCTCGATGCATCTGGTACTGGTGGAGATTTTTCACACTTATTTGATAGTATAGAAGGTCTATCAGGCGAATTAAATAATGGAGAAGAATTATCAGGAGAGATAATCTTTGAATCAGATGATGATGATGAAATGTATATTCGAGTAAATTCAGGTTTAGTAGCTTCAGGAGCAGTTCACAACAATGCCGTATGGAAGTTTGATATTAGCGAAGCGGAATAGACATATAGGTGAACTTGCACATTTTATTTTTCGCATCGGTGGAAATAAATCAAACAATGAAAAATCCAGCTAGCAAATTTACATGCTTGAATTATATTGAAAAGGAATAATAGAGGATCCTATGTTCTTCTAATGGAAGGGGCGGTGCGATGTGATAAGGAAGTGGATGAAAAAAGAGGACGGAAGTCTAACATTGGAAGCAGCGCTTGTCATGCCAGTCTTTCTTTTATTTACAGTCTTTCTTGCGACGATGATTCGCATTTCAGTTGCTGATATGGCTCTTAAACAAGCTGTCAGTGAAACGACGGAGGTAGTTGCGACACATGCTTATCCAGCAGCATTAATTGAAGCAGAAGCGTCAGGAGCGATTGATAGACTAATAAAAAACTACACAGATGAACAATTTTCGATAACGGAAGCACAACAGTTACTAGGCTTTGTCTTTGACACGTTTAACATCGATATTCATTCGTATATTGATGGGCTATTGGCAGGTCCTGCTGAGCAGATGGTCAAAACGAAATTTGAAGAGGCGAATCCAGATACGTTCTTTAGTATCGATCGGATAAATGTCGAAATTGTTGAACGGCCGATGAGCCTGACGGGTTCTGATCCTATTGTTGGACTTGCTGCCACATATGAGTTAGGGATTCAAGCTCCTTTTGTTAACAGAACAATTACTCTTGAACAAAGAGCTTATGAGCGATTGTGGACAGGATCAAATTAGAGAGGGTGATGGAATGAGTTTACAATTAAATGATTATCTTTTATTTATTTTTCTTGCGGCAGCATGCTTTACTGACATTAAGCATCGGAAGCTGCCAAATTGGTTGACCTTAACAGGAATGGCTGTCGGTCTTAGCTACCATTTGATAACGAGTGGTATAGAAGGTATTTTCTTTTCTGGGCTCGGTCTAATCGTCGGCGGTGGGATCTTTTTTGTTCTATATTTATTCAAAGCTCTTGGAGCGGGTGATGTTAAATTATTCGCTGGAATCGGTGCACTTGTAGGAGTTGAACTTGTTCTTTATTTCATGATGTATTCCATTGTTTTTGCAGGGATTATTGCCATTATCATTTTACTTTTTACGAGAACGTTCCTGCGTAAAATAACGACTGCCTTTTTTTCGATTATCGGCAGTATCATGTCAAAAGATTTAAGTGAAATTGAAAATTTTAAAGCGAATAAAAGTACTCAATTCCCATTTATGTACGCAGTTATTCCGGCTGTCATTATCTCATATTCATTTTTTACGACATTGTAACAATCATTGAAGGAGGAAGGTCGAATGAGCCAAACGATTTATAATATGACTTATGAAAAGGTACAAAAGAGCGGCCATTTTTTGTCGTTTACGCACATTGAAGATAAACGGTTGAATGAGTCAGAGGTCGCACATCTTGAGATGAGAATGATGGAATCAAATCAGATTCCACATTTGCTGTCTCTTAGTTCAGAAGAGATGGATTTTAATATACGCCTTCAATATGATATTACCTCAAAGAAGACATTAAAGGATCTACTATTAAACCAATCTATTTCATCTTTTGAGTTTTATCAGTTGTTCATTAAAATAATAACGGTGCTTGAGCAAAGTAAATTGTACATGTTAAATGAAGACAAGTATATGATCAACCAAGACTTTCTTTATCTCGGTAAAGACTTAAACGAACTGTATCTTATTTATTTACCAGTTAACTCGTTGGATAAAAAAGTTACGACTGTTGAAGAAATAAAAATCTTGATTGAACAAGCAGCAAAGAAAACTCAAGGTTTACAAGGTAGTGAATTAAAAAATATTAAGCAATATCTTCAAAATCCATCTTTTAGTTTAATAGGATTAAAAGAATTATTGATGGAGTTACAAAACTTGCGTCATCGACCAGAGGCAAGTTATTCGCCATATGCTTATAGTGATGAAGGTGATCTAAATGAACAAGTCGCCGGACATTCGCCACAGGGAATGAATCACATGCCTGGACAACAACCAGCTCCAAAAGAAGAGAAACCGAATGAGAATAAAGAGAATACAAAAAAATCGCAAGATAAGAAAAAGAAGAAGAGCCGTATTGCACAAATACCACCATTAACACAACGGCAAAAAGTCTATGTGTTTGCAGGTGGATTACTTACATTAACGGCTGTTTGGAAAATGTATGAGTGGATTCCAATTGGCTGGATGTTTTTGACAGGTCTAGCGTTAACAGGAATTATACTCGTTTCTATGGTTTATTTTATGTTCCTCCATTCCAAAGTAGTTGAGAATGTTCGAGCAAATCAAGAGGTTGCTGCGACGTCTGAATCAACGATAGATCGTAATAAACATCGTAATCAGGACAATCATCAGGCATTAGCTGCTAAGCCACCTGTTAGAGAACCTCATTCACATGCGATGAACGGATGGCAGCAAGAAGAATATGCACAGCCACAACAACGAGTAACGTATCAAAATGAAGAAAGTTTCGAAAAAAGCAGGGTTATGTCGGTTAATATAGAAGAAAGTAAGGAAGACGTAGATGATACAACCTTTCTCGCGGAAGAAGAGGATACGGTTTTCCTTGGAGATGATGAAGATGAAGCTGTCGAAAGCAAAGCGATACCATTGCCTCGCTTTGAGTTCGAGAAAGATGGTGAGCGTAAACAAGTAACGATTAATAAAAGTCACTTTCTCGTCGGACGCAATCCATCAAGCGTTGATTATGTGGAGGAAAGTGTCGGCGTATCAAGAGCTCACCTCGAATTTATTAAGATCGATGATCAATATGGCATAAAAGACCTCGGATCAAAAAATGGTACAAAGTTAAATGAGCAGCCATTAGTCCCATATAAGATCTACTCCCTTGATCCTGGCGATACAATCACATTAGGGAAAATCGAATATACGTTTCATTGGGAGTAATTTAATATGAGGGAAAATCGAAAATGGCAAATAGGATTATCTACAGATGAGGGTCCTGTCAAAAAGAGGAATGAAGATGATTATGTAATTCAATTGTCTCACTCGAGCCGTGATGAGGATGTAGGTTTGTTTGCGATTGCAGATGGAATGGGTGGCTATGAGAAAGGAGATGAAGCAAGCCGAAAAGCTGTCACAATCTTAAGTGACTGGTGGGAAAAGCGAATTAAAAAGATGGTTTTAAAAGGAGCTTCGTATCCGGAGCTTGCTCAACAATTAGAAAGAATATTCCAAGAGATTAATGTAGAATTAAAGGGAATTGGTGATAAAGCAGGAACGACACTTTCTGTATTGTTGTTGAGTAGAGGGAAATACATGGTAATTCATGTAGGTGACAGCCGTATTTATAAATTAAAAGGGGCAAGCTTTGGCTTTGAAGATTTCCTTCGAAATAGAGGGTACACCGGAAAAAACACCTATTTAGAGGAACAGCAGACAGAAGATTTATATACGGAGATGGAAATGCTGCAGTTAACGCCTGACCACTCTTGGGTGGAAACACAAGTCAGAAAAGGTTTAATGACAAAAGAAGAGGCGAGAACACATCGTAAAAGAAATGTTCTCACGCAATGTCTCGGCGTTGTTGAAAAGATTACTCCTTTTATCGATATCGGTGAATATGAAGCGAGTGATATATTCTTACTGTGCAGCGATGGGTTTCATAGCATGTTTTCGAATCAGGAAATAAGTGAGTCGATTCAAGGAATTGGCCAAGAATCTCAAGATTTTCAAGAGATGACAGACTACCTTGTCAATTTGAGCAATTTTTCGGGAACGAGAGATAACATTACAGTCATGCTTGTTAGGGATCTATTTCATTTAAAAGAAGTAGATCATCAAAAGGATCATCCGTTATTATCATTCCTCAAGCGGTGGAGTAAAGTATATGAGTAAGCAAGTCCGTATATTTGAAGCAGGAGACCATTTATTTGATAAATATGAAGTCATTCAGGTCATTGGCTCCGGCGGCATGTCGACTGTCTATTTAGTCAAAGAGCTTGCAAACCCAGAACAAAAATGGGCTGTTAAAGTAGCGAAGATGGAAAGAAAAATCTCCCAGAGGCTGGTTTCCGAAGCAAAACTGTTAAGTGAACTTGATCATCCGATGCTTCCAAAAATTGCAGATTTCTTCTCATCAGATCATGATGAATACTTCTTTCTTGTTCAAGAATTTGTTAATGGGCAAACAGTCTATGATAAATTTGAAAAACAAGATGGGTTGATGAACGAAGCTGATGTGATTGAACTTGGTCTTCAATTATGTGAAGTTTTTCGATATTTACATACGCAAAGTCCGCCCGTCATATACAGGGACTTAAAGCCGTCGAACGTCATGATTTCGGACCGTAACGAAGTTAAACTAATTGACTTCGGAATAGCGAGAAGACACCATTCTGGTAAAGAAAAAGACACGTTAAGAATTGGTACAGTTGGCTTTGCAGCTCCAGAACAATTTGAAAAAAAGCAATCAGATGAACGGACAGATATCTTTTCATTAGGCGCTTTTATGTATTACTTACTTACAGGCGGTAAATATGTATACATTTCGCAAAAGCCGGTGCAAAGGTTCAGAAAGGGACTGTCTCGATCATTAAAGAAAAGTCTGAAACATATGGTGAGGTTAGCTCCTGACAAAAGGTTTCAGTCGATTATAGAAGTAGAACAATTATTACAAAAGGCTAAACGGGAATCTGAACGTCGACAGCAACGTTTTTTTCATAGTACGAAGTGGCTTATAACAAAGTATATTCTTTCAATAATGATGCTGATTAGTGTTTTAATATATATCATTCTTGACTACTTATAGATAGGGGAGATTTGATGAATTGTAAGAAGTGCGGAAATGAATTGCAAGAAGGAGATAAGTTCTGCCAGCATTGTGGAGAACCTGTTCAAGAAAGCGATGTACCCGGACAACCGGATGAAGAAACAGCTGCTTCTTTGACGTATGGTGATGAGATTGAGGTGTCTGAGCAAGCTGCAGAAGAGACAGAGAAGTCTCAAACGAAACAAAAAGCAAATGAATATGTAGATAAAACAAAGGAAATTTCTTTAAACTATTGGACGTTTATTGTAGAAAATGTGAAAGCCCCAGCTAAACGCGGACTGGAGAATAGAGCGAATGACTATGTTTTTGGATACATTAATATCGCAGTATTTGCATTATTTTTTGCTCTTGGAACGTATTTTCAATCACGGGCAGCGATGTCAGGGTTATCGGCATTTCTAGGCGGAGGAGAAGTAAGCTTCTTTGAAACATTTTTCACGATTTTCCTTTATTCTGCCGCTTCATCTTTGATTGGAGTCGTCTTTATTTTTGCCGTCCTAAAGTTTATTATGAAGTCGGAAAATACATCGTTCCATGACGTGTTAGCTCGGTTTGGTGCTTTGTATACGTTACCGGTTGCGCTGTCCTTATTATTTTTCCTCATATCAATACCAGGCTTGTCAATGGTATTGTCACTCGTTATTTTACTCATGGTAGCTGGATTGCAAATTGCCTTAATCGTTACGTTATATTCATTCAGCCAGCAATTAGAAACGACCTTTGATCCACTGTATGGGCTGTTTCTCGTTTATATCGGGTATGCTGTTTTTGTAGCATTCACAGCAGACATTGTCGTTCAATACTTCCTAAGTGGATTACTTCCTTTTTAATATGAAAGTTTAAAGCAGGCCGCGAAAACGGTCTGCTTTTTAAGTAAGACGGTACTCATCTATATGAATTCCCCAAAAAGACATATGGCAATGGTAAAATGATCAATAACAAGATACTTTGGGGGGATACGAGTGATGAGACTTGAGCAATCATTAGATAAAATATGGTACCTTTCTAAAATCGGGTTCTTTGATTTTCTTCCTACAGGAGAAATTGAAAAATTCGATGCACTGATCGATCATAAAGTGATTAAAAAGAATACGATTATTCAAACTCCGGAAATGTCGGAGCAAAAGCTATATTTTATAAAAAAAGGTGCAGTGAGAATTTATGATATTCAGGAAGATGGGAGAATGTTTACTCTAAGTTTGCTCGGTCCGTATAGTACGTATGGTTACTTAAGTTCTTTTTCATTAGGAACAGAAAATGTGTATATCGAAACGCTATCTGATATTTATCTCTGCTCGTTAACAGAGGAGAATTTTAAGCTATTAACGAAATCTTATCCAAAAATTGTGTTTAACGCGATGGAGATTTTAACGAAAAGGTTAAAAGATAGAGAAAAAATGCTCCAAATGATCGCAACAGGAAGTGTGAAGCAACAGATTATTCATTTACTCATTTCAATGGCTGATACATACGGAAAAAAAGACCAAGCCTTTGTTGATATTCCAATCCCATTGTCACATCAAGAAATTGCAAATATGCTAGGCGTCACGAGGGAATCAGTCTCAACAAATATGCGTCGACTTAAATCTGAAGGATTGGTTCGAAACACAGGTAGAAAAACAATTGAAGTGAACCAGCAAGTGATCAATTGTTATGACAGGGAAATTTGAGGTGCGTGAAGTAGATTACAGAACATGAACGTGTGCCGTTGTATAATCGTCTCACATTATATATTCAATAATATGGTAAGAGGAGGGGCAACGTGTCTTATAAGCTAAAGGATACGAACGTTCAGGAGCTTGATACCGAATGGGTTCATTTAATGAAAGAAGCGATGGACAGCGGCCTTAGTGTAGAAAAAGTACGTGAATTTTTAAGTCATTCGAGTAAAAACAAAAGCAAAATCATCCAAATCATTAGTAAATAAGACAACGTTTATAAAAAGATAACAAATCTGTAATTACTTTATTGATGGTGTTTCACCATTTTATTTTTTGTTATAAAGTGGTGAAAAATGGGTTATTCCTGTTGGTGCAGTGTGTAAAGCGGACACTGAATTCGTTAAAGTGTTCAAAAAGCATGATGACGGCAGTGGAGCGGCCATCAGATCCATTAATAGTCAAATCATCCAGCCAATTTGCCCGTTTTAGGAGTCACAACGGATCGATGTCCTCCCAAGTCGGAAAAGTGTACCATTTCAAAGAAATAACGAATTCGATGTCCGCTCAAAGCTCCGATTGCCAGCACGATGCTATTTCCGAAATTGATTCCTGTCGTCCTTTACACTTCTTCCATGATAAAACTGAATGTCTTCGTTCGATTCATTTTCTTTTGCTGTCAACTGACTCACTGAAATTTTATAAATAGCCATTTTACTTCCCATTGATGAAGTGTATTTTTCAACATGGCTTTTCGATAAAGCGGAATCATAATAATCGGGTACATATTTATCTAACATCACTTGCATCGATTTAGTAGCTTCGTCAATGTCTTGGACAAGTTCGACCTTGCCAAAGGCGACCACACTCATATAGGCTGTGTCGGTATGAGCTGGAATCGGCGAAACTAACGTACCGAACTCTTCACTAATCGTAAAACAGACATGATTATTTTCATCGATCATCTCAATTTTCCTTCCCTCTGAAGCACCGTGAAAATAAAAGCTATTGTTCATCCATACGTAATTTAATGGGATGACATAAGGCTGCTTTTTCGCAGATAAGCCTAAAAAACCTGTTTTTGCTTGAGCTAAAAACTGATTAATTTTCGCTTCATCCTTGCATTCTCTTTTCGCGTATCGAATCATAATAATCATCACTCCTCCATTTTTTAGAAAATTGTTATAATGATTGTACGACGACATTGACCTCATCTAAAGGTACAGTTTTAAAGTAATTATTGAGGTCAGAAGGAGGAAGGATGAAGGATGATTGAGTTAACACCGTTATTACATCGCGAAAGTAAAACACCTCTTTATGCTCAACTATATTATTACATTAAAAAGGAAATTGAAACGGGAAACGTACCTTCGGGTGAGCTTTTACCTTCCATAAGACGGCTGTCGCTCCATCTGCAAATTAGTAAAAACACAGTGGAAGGGGCTTATCAACAGTTATTAGCTGAAGGGTATATTGAAAGTATACCGCGAGTCGGACTAAAAGTTTTAAAATTAGAAGAGCCGTTTGCATCAAATACAGACAAGCGCATTTCGTCGTATGATAAGGTAACCGAACGGGAAAAACGGAAACCAGATCCTAAGTTGTCGGGAACAAAAATATATGACTTTGTCTATGGTGATGTCGATGTTGAGCACTTCCCTAAACAGTGGTGGAAAAAATATATGCAAGAAGCGTTTGAAGACGAGACAGGTGACGTTTTCATGTATGGAGATCCGTTAGGGGATTTCGGGTTACGGGAAGAACTTTCTTCTTATTTGCTCCAATCTAGAGGGGTTCATTGTCACCCTGAACAAATTGTGATAACTCCTGGAACTCAGCATGCGATTAGCCTTCTCTGTCAATTACTTTCCTTGTACGGTCTGCCAGTTGCAATTGAAGAACCAGGGTATGATGGAGTTAGATCGGTTTTTATCAATCAAGGCTGTTCAATTGAACCGATCCCGTTAGAAAAAGACGGAATTGATTTGTCAATCTTGCATTCTAGTAAAGCAAATCTTGTATATGTCACCCCTTCTCATCAACTTCCACAAGGGATGATCTTACCGATTCAGAAAAGACTGGAGCTGCTTCAATGGGCAGAAAAAAATCGCGGGTATATTTTAGAAGATGATTATGACAGTGAATTCCGATATCAAGGGCAACCGATCTCTGCTTTAAAAGCGTTGGATAAAAAAGAGAATGTCATTTATTTAGGAACGTTTTCAAAGTGCTTTTTACCAGCGGCACGTGTAAGCTATTTAGTTTTGCCTCCAAAACTTGCTGAAACATATAAAAAGAAGTTTCACAATTATAATCAAGCTTCCTCTCCGATTATCCAAAAAGCTCTTTATTTGTTTATGAAAAGCGGTGATTTCGAAAGGCATATTCGGAGAATGAAGAAGGTGTATCAAGCGAAGCATCAGACGTTAATGAAATCTTTAAAGGAATCTTTTAACGACGAAATTGAAGTGATCGGTGAACGCTCAGGATTACATGTGTTAATGAAAGTAAAAGGAAAAAGTGAGCAACAGTTAATTGCCAAAGCGATGCATCATCAAGTGAAAGTCTACTCATTATCAAAGTTCTGCTATAGTTCTGTAACGGATTGTGCGATGATTATGCTCGGTTTTGGAAAGCTTTCTGAAGAGGAAATTGCTGAAGGTGTTCGTCGGCTTCATAAAGCATGGATGAACGAATCAATTAGCGAAAAAGGAAGCAGAGAATGATGAATAAACATTTCGTTGATAACTGGTATAAGGTTGAACAAATCAACTCGACGACATTTGTCATCCATGAACCGCGATATTGGCAAAAAAACAACCAGTACTTAATAATCGGCTCAGAGGCTGCCTTATTGTTTGATTCAGGATCTGGAAGAAGAAAAATGGCTCCGTTAATAGAGAAACTGACTAATAAGCCCGTTATTTTATTTAATTCTCATGCCCATTATGACCATATAGGGAATAACAATGAATTTTCAAACATAGCGATGACCAATCTTGCAATTAACAAACAGCAAACTAAAGGTAATTTTTTTTCTCCGCAATGGAGCATTCGGCTATCACCGAAACGTTATTCCTTTCGAATTTCACACTGGTATGAGATACATGAATCGATCGACTTAGGTGACAGAAAGCTCACGATTCTGCCGTTGCCAGGTCACTCAAAAGATCATGTTGGATTGATGGACGAGAAGAATGGCTATATGTTTGTAGCTGATACACTTTATCACGCTCCGCTCATTGCAAACTTACCGACGGCGAATATCGTTGACTATTACACGAGTGCCAAACTATTAGATGATATTTATGAGAATCACCAAATATTTGGAAATCATTACGCACATTCTCCATCAATTGGCCGGCAAGAGATACATGATTTGATCACGGTATGTGAACAAGCGACGGGCTATTCTCGTAGGTGGAAAGATTACGTAACTCCGTTTATCACATTTTCATATGGAACAATCAAAATGTATGTAAGTCACTCATCCTTAAATAAAGTTGATCAGGCTAGGAAAAAACAGTCTCATTAAAGCAAAAGAAGAATCCGCTTATCGTGATTGATAATCGGATTCTTTTTTATATTATAGTCTTTATAAACCGCTCGTTTTACGGACCGATAGTTATTATATTCTTTGTAAACCACAGGCTCTGCCAGTGTGAAAATAAACCTTTAAAGGTTGTATTCGTGAGATTTCTTTAAAAGTAACGAAATAGTTGGAAGGTATACTGCTTGCTTTCACCCCAGGGCACAAGTGCGACATCCGCTCTTACTTCACTTTGTTCGTATTCACGGTGTCTTCTTTGCCACGGACGAACGGTTGAGCTACTTCGATCAAGCTCGAAGGGATCTCAACTCGTCCGTTTTTCCGTAGGAAAGAGCTTTACTTCTTCGAAAATACACCGATTTGTCTCGACGGATAATTGGCAGAGCCATACTAGTAGAGGAAGAGACAGTCCCAGTACCTTCCACCTTTTGATGACAACTTTATTTGCGTCATGTCATTTATTATCTTAAATGATGGATACGAAATGAACATAAATATCTTTGATAACAAAAGCCCATTCCCATTTAAATGAGATAAAAATGAGCTGAGATACAACTTCCCACAACGTTTTTTCTGCTATTAGTATGTCATTTAACTATCATCATGTACTCGAAAGAGCGCTAGGCGGTGACTCAGGCGGGAAAAGCAATCGTCGAAAATCCCCTAGGTGCATACAGTGTGGCACCTAGGAAGTTGAGGCATTGCCCGCCGCAAAGAAGACACTACGAATGCAAACGAAGTGCAGCACGAGTAGATGTCGCACTTGTGCTTTGGAGTGAAAGCGTCCGCCTTATAGCGATTTCGAATTCTATATGATTATGAAAAGGGATGTCCTCAAAATTCTTTTGGCACGGACCAAATGAATAAGGTCCCTTAAGGGACTCTGGTGGTAAAGTGCCCTTATAGGGCGAAATTAAAACCGCTCGTTTTACGGACCGATAGTTATTTGTACCCTTCATTTTGTCGTCATCACATTTTATTGTTCATAATACAAAGATAATTAAAAGGATTAGTACCAATGAATAATAGTCCTATTGTATCATTTGAACACCTATTGTATGATTCTTTATGACTATGAAGGATATGACTAATAAAATACATTGCACAATTGACAGATGATTAACAGCATAGAACAAGAAATATAAACTAATGATTTTTAATGTCATTCTTTAAAAGTAAATGAGAGAAATGAGGGAACATGATGAAAGGGTTTTTGAAACGTATAAAGCTTGGTACAAAGTTAAATTTGTTAGTGATATCGATTATACTCGGTCTTTCGTTTGTAATGGGAGTTCTATTACATAACCAAATTACATCGGGGATAAAAGGAGCGGCCATTGAAAAGGCCGAATCTGACCTTGAGCTAGGATACAATTATGTCGATGCTCGTTATCCAGGAGCTTGGCATGTTCAAGATGGAATGTTGTTTAAAGGTGATGTTCAAATAAATGAAAACTTTGATCTCGTTGATGAAATTGGCGAGATGACCGGAGGAACAGTCACGATTTTCTTAGGCGATACTAGAGTAACAACAAATGTCATGGAAGGTGGGGAGAGAGCTGTTGGAACGACTGCTTCAGAATATGTTGTTCAAACGGTTTTAGAGAACCAAGACATTTATGTTGGTGAAGCTGAAGTCGCTGGAAGTATGTATCAAACAGCGTATCAGCCGGTCGAAGACGAACATGGAGAAGTAATTGGCATGTGGTATGTTGGTGCATCTCAACACTTTGTTGACTCTACTATTAGCCAGGCACTTATTAGTTTCATCGTTACTCTGATCGTTATGATTCTACTTGCTATCGTTATTTTACTTCTTTATACAAAGAGAATGACTCGACGCTTAGCTGCTGTTAAAGATTCACTCGAATTAGCAGGTCAAGGAGATTTTACATCCACGATTGATGATGATGCTGATGATGAAATTGGTCAATTGAGTGTAAGCTTCAATAATATGAAAGTGAATTTAAAATCATTAATTCAAAACGTCGTAGACACTTCCGAACAAGTTGCTGCATCTGCGGAGCAATTAACAGCAAGTGCAGAGGAGACGAGTAAAGCAACAGACAGCATTGCCGGATCCATTCAAGAAGTGGCGGTAGGATCAGATAAACAAGTTGAAAATGTCCGTTATGTTACGGGTACTGTTAATGAAATTTCGACTGGTATGGAACAGATTGCAAACAGCATCGATTTAGTGAATGAATCATCCATGACGACAAGTGAAAAATCAGAAGAAGGTGCTAATGTAATTGATAAAGTCGTGACGCAAATGCAGTTAATTAATGAAAAGACAACTTCAACTTCAAAAAGTGTTGAACAGTTAGGTTCAAAGTCTGATGAGATCGGTAAAATTATCGGCCTGATTACAGATGTTGCTGAACAAACAAACTTATTAGCTTTAAATGCAGCAATCGAAGCAGCTAGAGCAGGGGAGCATGGTAAAGGGTTCGCAGTTGTAGCCGATGAAGTTAGAAAGTTGGCAGAACAATCGAGTGATTCAGCTGGACAAATTCGTTCCTTGATTGATGATATTCAAAATGGTATTAAAACGTCCGTGTCTTCGATGAGTGAAGGAAGAAAATCAGTAGAAGAAGGAATTGTTTTCGTTGATAATGCTGGGGAAACATTTGCAGATATTTCAAATGCGATTAATGGTGTTTCAACTCAAGTTCAAGAAGTTTCAGCAGCCGTTCAACAAATTACGTCGAGCACAGAAGAGATGCTAAGCTCAGTAAAAGAGTCTGGTAAAGTCGCAGAGAGTTCAGCTAGTAGTACACAAAGTGTTGCAGCATCAGCTGAAGAACAAAATGCGGCGATGCAGGAAATTTCAGCATCTGCAGAAACTCTAAGCCAATTGGCAGAAGACTTACAGAGGTCAGTAAGAAACTTTACATTATAAAAAGGATGTTCGCTGTCCAATATCTCATTGAAATATTGGGCAGTTCCTTTTACCCTTCATGAACAAGGAGTGATGGACGTTGGAAACTTCTCAATATCTAGATATGTTTATTGAAGAAAGTCAGGAGCACTTGCAGGCAATTAATGAGCATCTATTAAGCTTTGAAAAAGATCATGAAAATTTAACACTTGTGGATGAAATTTTTCGCTCCGCTCATACATTAAAAGGAATGTCAGCGACAATGGGATTCGAAGATTTAGCTAGCTTGACACACCAAATGGAAAATGTATTAGATGCTGTCCGAAATAAAAAAATCTCAGTAACAGAAGACATTATTGATATCGTTTTTGATGCTGTCGATCACCTCGAAAAAATGGTGACATCCATTACCGAAGGTGGCGACGGAAAACTAGATGTTTCACATGTTGTGGCTCAGCTTGAAAAGGTGGAAAAGGGAACGACAATCGATCAGAATAACTCCGAGCAAACAATGGATAAAATGAGTACGGTGGTTCCTGCTCATACCTTTGATGAATATCAAAAAACCGTTATCTCACAAGCAGTTGATCAAGGGTATGGAGTATATGAAATTGCTATTCAATTAGATGATCAATGCATGCTTAAAGGTGCAAGGGCTTATATGGTGTTTGAAGTATTAGAAAATAAAGGTGAGATTATTCAAAGTGTTCCATCTGTAGAAGAAATTGAACAAGAACAGTTTGAAAATACATTTTCAATCACATTTATAACCGAACAAAATGAAAAATCGGTGAAGGATAGCATTTACCGCGTATCTGAAATTAAAGATGTCATGATTCAAAGAGTTTCATTAGAAGAATCAGCTTCTTCGCATTCAGAAAATGACACTAAGCCTGATAAAGCAGATTTGAAAAAAGAAACGAACAACAAAAAAACGGAAAAAAGAATCCAAACAAAATCGATTCGCGTCAATTTAGAACGCATTGATAAGCTGATGAATTCTTTTGAAGAATTATTAGTCGATAAAGCTCGGTTGGAACAAAGAGCAAGAGAAAAGAACGACCAGCCAATGGTAGAAATTATAGAACAGATGAATAGAGCGTCAACTGACCTTCAAAATACAATTCTTGATATGCGAATGGTCCCGATTGATGAAGTGTTTAACCGTTTTCCAAAAATGGTCCGTAGTTTAACGAAAGAATTAGGAAAGAAAATCGAACTTGAAGTAACGGGAGCAGAAACCGAGTTAGATCGCACGATGGTTGACCAAATTGGTGATCCTTTAGTGCACCTCATTCGAAACTCTGTAGATCACGGGATAGAAGATCCTGTTGTACGAAAACAAGCAGGAAAAAAAGAAACAGGACATATTCATTTGAAATCATTCCATAGTGGAAATGATGTCATCATCGAAATTGTCGATGATGGTGCTGGGATAGACAAAGAGAAAATTATAAAAAAAGCGGTTAACAAAGGGATTATTACATCAGAAAACCGTAAAGCGCTCACTGATCCTCAAGTGTTTGATTTATTGTTTGCTCCAGGGTTTAGTACCGCAGAACAAATCTCAGACATATCTGGAAGGGGTGTTGGATTAGATGTCGTAAAAAATACGATTGAATCATTGGGCGGCTCAATCGTGATTGAATCAAAGTTAGGAGAAGGGACTTCATTTTCAATCCAATTGCCTTTAACACTATCGATTATTACGGCTCTATTAGTCGATGTTCAAAATGAAACATATGCTTTGCCTTTAACTTCCATTAAGGAAACCGCTGTTATTACGAAGGATCAAATTAATCATGTACATAGTCAAACCGTTCTTCAATACAGAGATAAAGTGATTCCTCTTGTATTTCTTAGTGAAACGTTTGGTTTGAACAAAATAGATGCAGATGAATACTCAACGGTCATTGTTCATAAAGGCGAGAAACAAGTCGCTTTAGTCGTTGACGGTTTTATCGGGCAAAGGGAAATCGTCATTAAAGGATTAGGAAATTACTTAAATCAAGTATTTGCGATATCAGGATCAACAATCTTAGGTGATGGGGAAGTAGCATTAATCGTAGATTGCAATGCATTAATTTCATAAAAGGACAGGAGGGGAGAAGATGGAAAAGATTATAGAAGATATGAAAGTTATCGTTTTTCAATTGGATAATGAAGAATATGGAATCGATGTTCAACAAGTAAAGTCAATTGAAAAACCTCAATCGATTACAAGGGTGCCACAAGCTCCTGAATATGTTGAAGGGGTCATTAATTTACGAGGGATTATTACGCCAATTATAGATTTACGTAAAAGGTTTCAATTAGACAAGGTTGAACATACAAACCATACACGGATGATTATTATTACGATCAATGATATGGACCTTGGATTTATTGTTGATGGTGCTCATGACGTCATCGATATAGTAGCAGAATCAATCGCGCCTGCTCCAGAAGTTGTAACGGGTGAACGTGCACAACATTTTAATGGTGTTGCAAAACTGGAAAATCGTCTTTTACTGCTCCTTAACATCGAGAAAGTGATGACGGAAGAAGAAATCATTGAGATGAAAACAATGGAAGGCGTAGAGTCGGAGGATGATGACAGTGAGTGAAACTGCGGTTGTAAACAAACATAATATTGCAGTAAAAGAATGTACGAATAGCATGGTACAAAGTGTGAATGATGTTTTGCCTATGAATAGTGAAATCGGCAAACCTGCTCTCATTAAAAAGCCTTATTATAAACGAGATTTAGGTGTCCTTATCGGACTTACTGGTGATTTAAGTGGACAAGTTTTAATTGAAGGAGAACATCCTTCTTTTAGCTTCATTGCTCAGCAGATGTTCGGTGCAGCAATTGAAGGTGAAATGCTGGAATCGTTTGTCGGTGAGCTGGGAAATATGATTTCAGGTAACATGGTGACCAATATTTCAGCAAGAGAGATTAATCTCGATATTTCCCCTCCAGCTGTCATCGTAGGAGAATCAAAGTTTACAGCATTTGATAATGCGATCAACATTCCAGTAACAATAACAGCGTCAGAAACGATTAATATTATCATGATGATTAAACAGGAGGTTTTCTAATGAGAATTTTAGTAACTGATGATGCCGCGTTTATGCGGATGCAATTAAAAGATATTTTAACGAAATTAGGCCATGAAGTCGTTGGAGAAGCTGAAAATGGCAAAGTTGCAATCGACTTATATAAAGAGTTAAAGCCTGATTTAGTTACGATGGATATTACAATGCCGGAACTGGATGGGGTTAGTGCTTTAAAAGAAATTAAACAAGTTGACCCGAATGCAACGGTCATTATGTGTTCAGCAATGGGGCAGCAAAATATGGTCGTAGAAGCGATCCAAAGCGGAGCAAAGGACTTTATTGTTAAGCCATTTAACCAAGAACGGATTAGTGAAGCGATTCAAAAAGTGGCTTAATTTACTCCCGCTTATTTCTCCTTGATTGAAAGCTTCTCATAAGCTATAAACTTGTGAGAAGCTTTTGTATTACTAGGTTTTGGCACTGAAATTTAATGTGAAAAGTTGATTATTCTCCCTCACCACAAGCTCGACATTTTCCCCTTCTATGCAAATAATAAAAATAGGTTGCAAAACATAATGATATAACCGTAACACCTTCCTGGTGAATAAGAATTTGAACAAAAACAATTCCTATTCTTATTAAAACAAGGTTTGAAGTAGAATCTTCTGTTCACTCGAAGAAGTGAATGGTGGCGACTCCCGCGGGAATAGCGCGAGCTGAAGACCCCACAGGCGCTGGTCTTTGCGTTGAGGAGGCTGAGGCCGTGCCCGCGGCAAAGAAGACACTACGAATGCAAACGAAGTGCTGCATGAGTAGATGTCGCACTTGTGCTTTGGAGTGAAAGCGTCCGCCAGTAACGGATTCGAGTATTTACTCCACCAAGTTAAATCGAAAGATTTTTAGGGTTCATACAAAGAATAAATTAATTCATCACGGATTAAGGAAATAGTATATATTTTTATTTACGAAAATGGTTAAGTAAAAGTTAAAAAATGGCAGGGCATTCTTTCTTTATGGTCGAAATGAGTAAAGAGAAGATTCTAGCATGGAGGGGGTCATAAAAATGAAATTGGCTGAAGCATTAATTTTGAGGGCTGACTATCAAAAGAGAGTCGAGCAATTAAACGAACGATTGATGAGAAATTCGAAAATACAAGAAGGCGATACTGCAGCTGAAGAGCCGCAGGAGCTATTAAAAGAGCTGGACGACTTATTCGGTAAGCTTGAGACGTTGATTAAACAAATTAGCAAAACGAATGCTAAGACTTCTTTTGATCATGAAAAATCATTAGCCGAAGCATTAATAGAAAGAGACATGGTCGGAAAAAAGCGAAAAGTGTTAAGTGAGTTACTTGATTCGGGAACGTTCAGGCATGACAGGTTTTCCCGGTCAGAGGTGAAATACATTTCAACATTTGACATTAAACGAACGCAAATACGAGTGGATGATTTATCAAAACAATATAGAAAAATAGATACGAAGATTCAAGAAATCAACTGGCAAACAGAACTGTTAAAATAACGATAGATGGTAGCTCTAAATGAAAAGGCGAGTACAACCCGCCAACTGGGAAAGTTGGACGATTGGTAGGGGCGAGGGGCCATCCCTTGGGGTTCGAGTCCCCATTTCACAAATTATGCCCAGAATTGTTACATGTGTACAAATTATAGATGATGACATATAACAACCATGTGCTGATTTTCATTTGAGTGAGGGCGGGTTCGAGGGGATTTTAATTAGATTGCGCCGTGAATATGTGAAAAAAGGTCGTCACTTTAACGTGACAACCTTTTTTATTTTGGGGTAAGTTATTTACTTAGTTGTATCGCTTGATCTAGTACTTTCTCTCCGTCCATCATACCGTATGCGATCGAATCGATCACAGCGACATTGATTCCGTGTGGTGACGCTTTTTCTTTAATCTTCTTTTCAAGAAATCGAACTTGCGGACCAATTAAAATGACGTCGGTTTTTTCTAGCTCATTTGAAAGACCAGCCTCTGCGGTAGCTTCAATCGTTGCATTCAGCCCTCTCGTATCAGCAGCTTGGCGCATTTTGTTAACGAGCATACTTGTCGACATCCCAGCAGAACAAACTAATAAAATTTTCATCGAGATTCCCCTTTCTCTTGTAATTTTTCGTGTAAGAAAATGATTTCTTGTGCAAGATCCTTCGTTGTCATTGATGTCATTAAGTGATCTTGTGCATGGATTAGTAATATCGACGTTTCAACCCGCTCACCGCTCGATTCTTTTTGTAATAAATCCGTTTGAGAATGATGAGCAAGGTGAAATTCTTGATCAGCTTCTTCAATTTTTCGTTTTGCTTCTTCAAACTGCCCTTCCTGAGCGAGCTGCATCGCTTCCATTGCAGAAGAGCGGGCATTACCAGCATGAAGAATGATTTGAAATGAAATTTCCTCAAGAGATTTGTGGTTTGTTATGTTCATCGTTGTCTTCCCCTTTACTATTCAACATTTTTTGTTTTTTCTCCTCTGCTCGTTCTGATGCACGAATAAATGGGACGTACAGTAACGTAGCAAGTGTTAAATTAAACAATTGCAAGAGAATCCCTGTGACCGAACCACCAGTAACGAGATAGCCGCTAATAATTGGTGGAGTTGTCCATGGAACCATGGCGACTGTTTTCGGGACAAACCCGATAGCGATCGCAAAATAAGAAGTGATCGTTAAGATAACAGGAATTGTGACAAATGGGATTAACATTACTGGGTTTAACACGATTGGAAGCCCGAATAAGACAGGCTCATTAATGTTAAATGCACCGGCTGGAGCAGATAGTTTACCAATTGTACGATAATGCTTTGATGCGGCGACTAAGAAAATCCCTGCAATTAAAGCAAGTGTTGTACCAGATCCCCCCATAAATACGAACGAATCAAGGAACGGTTTTGTCACAATATAAGGGACTTCATGCGCACTGACACCGTCAGCAAATTGCTGAATATTTACTTCTAATAACGGCAAGTAAATCGATTCAATAACAGGTCCTAAAATATTCGTACCATGCAGTCCGAAAAACCATAACAGATGGTTCAAGAAAGAAATAATGATAGCTGCCGGCAACGTATTTCCAAGTGCTTGTAACGGCTCTTGAATGGCTGTAAAGACGAGTTCATGCAGACTCCCGTCTGTAACAGAAGCAATGAATAGCTGTAATCCTGATATGATAATTAATATGATGGCTGCAGGAATTAAAGCTCGGAAGGATTTGACGACTCCCTCAGGAACTCCTTCTGGCATTTTAATTGTAAACTTCGATTGATAGAGAATTCGAAATAGTTCAGTGACAACAAGTGCACTAATGACCCCGACAAATAATCCTTGTGCCCCCGTCCAAGCATAGGAAAGCCCCCAATCGTCAGTCGTCGGCGTTAAAATAATGTATGATGCTACAGCTATTAAACTAGCTGATAAGCCGTCAACATCATAGGATTTAGCAAGATGAAAACTAATCGATGCAACGACGAGAATCGTTAAAATCGCAAACGATCCATCCAAAATGTTCCCTCCTAATGCTGTCCATCCTTCTCCAAACAGATTAGCCATAAAGTTTTGGAAAGCATCGACTGGGAAGTTATTTATTAAAACAGCGAAGGAACCGATAATAATTAACGGCATAATAGCGACAAATCCATCACGCACAGCCACCAAGTGACGTTGAGCACCGATCCTGCTAGCGATCGGAATAAAATAACGTTCCATCCAATTCATAATTGCATTCATAGAATTCTTTCCTCCTTAAGGTTAAATTGAGGCAGGTATTTTTGATGTGCCTCTAATAACTCGTCTAACAATGGTTTCACTTTCTTCTCATTTGCTACTAACGGGTTCATGAGGAGCGCCAAATAAGCATGATTGTAATTACCTGTTACCGCAGCTTGGATGACGAGCTGTTCCATACTTTTCATTTCAGTAATGAGGCCTTTTATTGATTTCGGAAGTGAACCAATTGTCAGTGGTCGTGGACCTTCGGATGTAATTACCGCATTCACTTCGATTACATCATCATCGTTCAGTTCAGAAATGGCTCCATTGTTTTCGGTGTTGACTGTTTGAATATCCTGTTTATTCGTATAAATACTTTCAATTAAGTTACAAGCTGCATCACTGTAGTATGCACCTCCTCGTTGCTCAAGTTCTTTCGGCTTTTCTGTTAACTCTGGACGTTGATACGTTTTAAATAATTCTTCTTCCACTTGTTGAACGACCTCTGCTCTAGTTCCTGTTTCATTAAGGGCTTGAAGATCTTTTTCTAACACCTCTTTCGTTTGGAAGTAATATTGATGATAAGGATTAGGTACCATTTGTAACGACTCGATAAATGATTTAGACCAACCAAGCGAAACAATATTGGCCGGTGAGTAACTTTGTTTATCGTCGACCATCCGTTTAAGGACTTCTTCAGTGACATTCTCGCCGTGAATCCAAACGTTTTTTCCAAAAACAAAATGATTCATTCCGACAAATTCAATTTCGACATCACTGACTTCACAATGAAACATTTCAGCTACACCCGTTTTCATATTGAATGGAATGTTACAGACGCCGATCACTTTTTTATGCGGACTATGTTTGATGACAGCTTCAGTCACAATTCCTGCTGGATTTGTAAAGTTGATTAACCATGCATTTGGGCAAAGTTCATGCATATCTTTTGCAATATCAATAAGGACAGGGATCGTACGAAAGGCTTTAAATATCCCTCCGGCTCCATTTGTTTCTTGACCAATAAATCCATGTTTTAATGGAATTCTTTCATCCTTAGCACGAGCTTCTAAACCGCCAACACGAATTTGTGTTGTGACAAAATCAGCGCCAATTAAGGCTTCTCTGCGATTCAATGTTGATGAAATTCGAATCGGCAATTGGCTGTTTTTAATCATCCGTTTTGCTAGAGAGGCTACTGTTTCCAGTTTTGCTTTCCCTGATGGAATGTCGACAAGAACAATATCTGTAACGGGAAGGTTATGGTAGCGGTCAATAAACCCTTCGATGATTTCAGGTGTGTAACTAGAACCGCCTCCTATAATGACTGCTTTGATCGTCATGATGATTCCTCCTAAAATAATGTATACGCTTTCTATTTCAAAAGTACCAGAAATGTTACTACAAATCAATATAAAAGTTATTACAAATTTCGATTTTATTATATTTGTTATAATGAATTTTGTTTGTTATCATCAAATTGAGAGAGGATGATTTGCATGAAGATCATTGTAAATGCGGATGATTTTGGACTAAGTAAAGGGGTAAATGAAGGTATTTTCGTTGGATTGCGGAATGGGGCAATTGATTCAACAACGATGATGATGAATATGCCGGGAACAGAGGACGCTCTTAAGCGTTGTAAAGAATATCCAGAATTGAATGTCGGGATTCACCTCGTCTTAACTGGTGGGAGTCCGTTATTAAAAGATGTACCAACGTTAACGGATGATAAAGGACAATTTTTAAGGTCAAGTCGTTATGAAACAGAAGATCCTAACGCGAATACACTCGATTTGCTAGAAGTAGAAGCAGAATGGGAAGCACAAATTAACCGGTTTTTGAAAGAAGGCATGAAGCCTAGCCATTTAGACGGTCATCACCATATTCATTCTTGGTCGCCGCTTCTTCCTGTCATTAATCGACTTGCCAACAAGTATGAACTCCCTGTTCGGAATAGTTTTGACGATACTGTCACTTCATTGAAATTGTATTCAGACGTTTTTGATGCAGGTTTTTATGGTGATGGGGTAGGTGTAGACTACTTTCGACAATTACTTGAAAAGTACAAAGGGACAAATAAAGTTGTTGAAGTAATGAGTCATCCTGGATATGTAGATGAAGAGTTGCGTAGACAGTCTACGTATGTTGAAAAGAGGGAAGAGGAGCTAAACATTTTAATGTCTAGTGAAGTAAGAGAGCTGAAAGCTCAAGGAAGTTAATCCTTGAGCTTTTCATGGTTATAATGACGCTCAATAGTGAAACTTGCTTTATCTCCGTGGAAATATGCAATCGAATATTCGATTTTTGTTCCATTTTCAAGGAATGCATGCGTTTCGATCTGCAAACACGGGAAATGAAGTGGGACTTCTAATTGGGCAGCAACGTCTTCCTTTGCGTGAATAATGTGTAAGTGTTCTTCAGTCTTTGCAATAGGCAAGTCCATAGAATGACGGAGCATTTTATATAAAGAATCCTCACATTCATCTTTTTTTAAGGAAGTCGTCAAACGCCAAGGTAAATATGCGATTTCATATTGAAGCGGAGCATCATCGGCATAACGAATTCGCTCTAAGCGGTGAACAGGTTCTTGTTCATCAATATTAAGGACGTGGGAAAGGAATGCGTCTGATGGAACGACGGACAAATCCAATACTTTAATAGTCGGTTTTTTTCCTTGTAAACGAAGCTGTTCTGTATAGCTTCCTTCTGTGGAAGACAGTGTTTGCTTTACGCGCTGGTTTGAAACAAAGGTACCTTTTCCTTGTGTACGTTCAATGTAACCTTCATTCACCAATTGCTGTAAAGCATTACGAATCGTTGTCCTGCTCACATCGAAACGTCGGCATAAGTCAGCTTCAGTAGGAAGTTGTGATTGTACAGGATATGTCCCATTCTGTATATCATCAATCAGTGATTCTTTCACAATCGTATGAAGGGATTTATCGATTTCTTTTTTTGTCATGGTGAAACACCTCTCAAGCAAAGGATCTAACATACATTATTACATTTTATCATATTGAAAATACGAATTGTACTAAATTGTTATAACAAATTTCATATTGACGGTCCAAACTTCTCCGTTATTACATGAAAAAAGAAGGATCTCGAGCTGGAAGGGACAACCTTATCTGGATAGGAGATTCCTTCTGAAACGACGGCTAACCTCGTATGCGTTTTACCGCAATTTGTAAATAGATATATATTTAATTGAATTCATCCCTTTTAGTTACATAGGTGCATCGCTATTGGGTCAGGTAGCCCTTCTTTAGTACAGGTTCTTTTCCCTATTTACGGCGACACACGATACTCCTCATATGTAAAATGGTGGTTTAGACTTATTGATGTAAAATTCGGAAAATTATAACATTATGTGTGATTAATGTTTCGTTTTACGAAAAAAATGGGGAGAGGTGTGGTATTTAGATGATTGAGCGCCGTTTTTCTAAAATTATGATTGTCGCTCTAGCTTTATGTATTGTGTTTCCGTTAATATTGCCAGCAGAGACGTTAGCTCAGGAAAGTCATGTTGCTGATGCAGAACAAAGTATTTCTCATCTTATCGAGGATGGGGTTACACAACCTTTTTCGTCGTATGAAGATGCGGTAAGAGAAACGGTCTACGTAGAAACCAATTTGGATACAAATGGAGATGGAAACAATGACCGAATTGCAGCAGACATTATTCGACCTGCAGAGACGGAAGAAGGATTGGATGTTCCTGTCATTATGATTGCCAGTCCTTACTACGAAAGTCTCGGTCGTGGAAATGAATCGCAATTGAAGGAATATGAAAACGGTATACCGGTCAAGTTCCCTCTATACTATGACAATTACTTTGTTCCACGCGGGTACGCTGTTGTACAAGTAGATATGGTCGGAACCAATTTATCCGACGGCTGTCCAACTACTGGTGGATATGAGGAAACAGAGAGTATTAAGACTGTTATTGACTGGCTCAATGGACGAGCAGATGCGGTGACTGCTGACGGTGATGAAGTTTTAGCAGACTGGAGCACTGGAAAAGTTGGAATGTACGGAAAATCCTACGATGGTACTTTGGCTAACGCAGTGGCTGCTACTGGTGTAGAAGGGCTTGAAACCATCGTCCCTGTTGTTGCTATTAGCAGTTGGTATGATTATTACCGCTCCAATGGTGTGACATTGCGGAACAACGGCCCCAACAGTCTGGCCAATACTGTCGTTGCTTCTGAACGCCGTGAAGAATGTCAACCAGTACGTGATCAAATGGTAGAAGTAATGGATGACGCGAGTGGAAATTTTAATGATTTTTGGGACGAGCGTAACTACCTTAATGACGTAGAAAATGTTTCTGCGAGTGTATTCATGATCCATGGCTTAAACGATCTCAATGTGAAAACGAGTCACTTCGGGCAATGGTGGGAACAGCTTGAAGAAAACGATGTCCCTCGAAAAATATGGCTCACTCAAACAGGACATACCGAACCGTTTGACTTCCGTCGTGATGAATGGGTAGATTCGATCCATCGCTGGTTTGATCATTGGCTGCTAGATATCGACAATGGCATTATGGATGAGCCTATGGCTGACATCGAACGCGCAGCAAATGAGTGGGAAACGCATTCTACTTGGCCTGATGAAAACTCAAACACTATCAAATTCCGTTTAGGACCTGAGGATGGAGATCGCCCTGGAATTTTGACAAATGGTCCTGTTCAAGGAAACGGAACGAAGTCCTTTACAAACAATCCGTGGCAAACTGAAAATCAAATGGTCTCTAATCCGTTCGAAAAGAATGACAATCGTTTAATGTTCCTTTCTCCTGAGCTTGAGGAAGAAGTTCGCTTCAGTGGCACTCCACAGCTTGATATTCGTGCTAAAGTAGACGGTGAAGCAACCAATTTAACAGCTCTCGTTGTTGACTTCGGAACAGATGAACGTGTGGATCATCAGAGAGGATCTGGCGGTTTAAGAATGCTAGATACCGAGGATTGCTGGGGAGAAAGTACAGACAGAGACAGCGCTTGCTATATGCAGCATGAAATCCTGACACATGAGCAAGACTACGAAATTGTGACACGAGGGTGGATGGATGCTCAGAATCATAAAACCCTTTGGGAAAGCGACCCACTAAGAGCCGAACAAAATTATCGTTTCCAGTGGGACGCTCTCACTCACGACTATGTCTTTAAACCAGGTCATCGCATCGGAATTGTCATCGCTGGG
The DNA here is from genome assembly GCF_002335745.1 of Evansella halocellulosilytica. Taxonomy (GTDB): domain Bacteria; phylum Bacillota; class Bacilli; order Bacillales; family Salisediminibacteriaceae; genus Bacillus_CA; species Bacillus_CA halocellulosilytica. The sequence continues at coordinate 1,662,127 of NZ_NIST01000001.1, forward strand.
AGCAGCAGAAACTACACAGTTCCGAACCAAGATGAAGTAGATATTGAAGTCTACCTAGGGCAAAGTCGCATCGAACTGCCAATAGTAGGCGGAAAAGAAGTAATAGACTTTTAGATTGGTGCCTGACCCAGTAGTAATGAATAACAGTATAAGATTTAATATTATGTATTATTACAGTTCAGTTTATGGTGTAAAGGAAAAAAAGACGAACGGGGTTCGAAGTGACCTCGTTTTTTTCCTTTACATATGTAAATTACGTCAGTTATTCATCTTATGGTTATGTTCTATCTTTTCTTTTGTGGCTTGTACATTCCAACGTTAACAGGGAAAATGGTTTCCTTTTTCTTCGGGATTGGTTCATTTTGACGTCCCCTTAACGCTTTTTTTCTTTTTGAGCATACTGCTTTCTTAAACTGTATCTATGTTTTACACATATATGTCTTCATGGACTGTAACTCTTCCAATTGCGCATCCGCAAAAGTTTCCATTAATACATCGATCGACAGTTTATCATTTCCATAATTCAAAAGTTGAGCTGAATAAATTTCACTCATCAGGTAGAGTATTTGGGAACAAGTAAGGTCTCAGATCTACAATATTGAGCTTTTTATTTTTTGAAAATAGATACATTTAATTGAATTTACCCCTTTTAATTACATAGGTGCATCGCTTTTAAGAGATTGAGAGGCCATACGGTTCGTTAAATTAGCAAAAAGCTCTAGTTTTTGAATGTTGGAGGACACTGAGTTCGTTAATGACAAGAAACCAGGTGTGTTGAGGGGCAATTTCTAAGAATAAAGGAACGAGTGTCCGCTTACACATGAAAATGGCGCGATTCAAGACGAATAGCGGATCTCATGTCCTCGAAAGCAGAGGTAGAGAATGAGTGGCCATACGGTTCGTTAAATTAGCAAAAAGCTCTAGTTTTTGAATGTTGGAGGACACTGAGTTCGTTAATGACAAGAAACCAGGTGTGCAGAGGTGTTATTTCTAAGAATAAAGGAACGAGTGTCCGCTTACACATGAAAATGGTACGATTCAAGGCGAATAGCGGATCTCATGTCCTCGAAAACAGAGGTCGAGGTTGAGAGGATACGTATCCGTGAAAGCAGTACTGCGCTCAAGATTTATCGAATAGAAAACTAAAAACAGGTGTGACAGAAATGAAACGAAACAAACTCGTAGGCAGAAGAATTATTAAAACAGCAATTTCCGTTTTTATAACAGCAATCATATGTTTATATTTAGGGCTGCCAGCAGAATTTGCGATTATTGCAGCGATTGTTACGGTCGAACCGACAGCTTCCGATTCCTTAAAGAGGGGGCTGATCCGACTTCCAGCTTCAGCGATAGGTGCAGCTTTTGCAGTCATGTTTGTCGCATTTTTTGGAGAGAGCGCAATAGCGTATACGTTAGCGGCTATATTTACGATCTTCGTCTGTCAAAGACTAAAGCTTCATGCCGGCATCTTAGTAGCTACATTAACTGCTGTAGCGATGATACCGGATATAAACGGTCATTATTTACTCTCCTTCATTTCACGGCTAGGGACGACAGCAACTGGTTTAATTGTATCTTCTATCGTTAATTTTACGATGCTCCACCCAAAATACAACCCGTTAATCGAGGAGAAATTAAATCCGAACATTGAGTTAACACGTAACGTTCTCCAACAGACAATGGATCGGATCGTCGAGTTAAAACATGCTACAGCGCCTAGTGCTCAATCGAACTATATAAAGCTGAGGCGTTCAATAGAAAAAATAAGCGAGCTTATCATGTTTCAAGAAAAAGAATGGAAATATCGTAGAGTAAAGCTTAGTGAATATCGTTCTTTTAAAAAATTAAAGCGTGTCAATACAATTGTACAAAAGCTCGTCCTTCATTTAGGGAACTTACAATATGTGAATGAACCAGGTTATTTTAATGAACGAGAAAAGGATCTCGTTTTAAAAGTGACAAAGTCAATTACGAACATTCTTAAACAACCACGGTATACGATTTCGGATCATCATTATGCACTTATCCATGACTTAGATCAAACATTGAAATATGAAAGTAATCATATGAAAAAGTCAGACGAGTACTTCCACCATTTTACGACGAAAAGGATTGTTTATTTTCAGTTATTATCGATTCATGATTCGTTAGAAGAACTGGAACGGTTATACCAAAAGAATGAAGGAAGCGATCATACCGAATAGTCTTTTACCAACCGTGCAACCTAAAGGTGAAGGTGGGTTTAAAGGAGGGTATGACATGGATCTTCAATGGGTTTGGAAAGCAGTCCTAATTGTCATCATAGGATCAATCATATTGCGATTGGCAGGGAGAAAATCAATTTCACAAATGACGGTTGCTCAAACCGTGATTATGATTTCGATTGGAACATTACTCATCCAGCCTGTAAGTGAACGAAGCATATGGGTGACATTTCTCATAGCAGGTATGTTAGTAGTTACACTGTATGTTATTGAGCTTGTACAAATGAAGTCAGACGGTATGGAGAGGTTTTTTAGCGGACATGCGATCGTCGTCATAGAAAATGGTGAGCTCAATGTTGAAAATTTAAAGAGAATCCGTTTGCCAGTTGATAAATTAGAAATGAGGTTAAGGCAAAAAAACATTCAAAAGCTTGAAGATGTACAGTGGGCGACGATTGAACCAAACGGCGAGATTGGCTACATATTAAAGCCTCATTTGCAATATGCAACAAAGGAAGACCTTCAGAAAGTAGTAGAACTTATTCAAACAAAGATTCCGGATCCTCCTGCGGGAATGCCGATGGTTAAGCCTGAAGATCCGAACAATATATTTAACGAAGTGAACGAAGGAAAAAATTCTTCAAATGTGCCAAAAAACATGGAGTAAATTGTTAAATGTGTGCATAGGATAGTGAATGTGGATGTTTCAAAAAAGAACAAGATTTTGTGATTTTATTCGACGAGCACTCCGTTTCATGATAATTTATTAAAGAGCACTATTTCACAGTGCTCTTTGATTTTGAACGATTGATTTTTTTGATCTCGTCTTCTACATAGGAGACAAATTTCTCATTTTTCTTAATCTGAAAAATAAATTTTGCTTTTTTCATATCATCTAGAACAACGTCAGTTCTTTGTCTATCAAGCAGCCATTGACTCTTCCCTCTTTGGTAGTAGAGTTCACCTAACATGTACAATGAGTTTATGTTTAAACAAGAAGAGATTCCTTTATTTGCAAGGCACTTAGATTCTTTAAATTTTTGTTGGGAGTATTTATTTTTACTTGCGTTAAAGAGAATTCTTAATAAGATTCTTTCGTCGTTGAATGAGGGGAGTCTTGAGCATTGCTCGAGCAAATCTTCGTAGATCGATTCGGCAATTTTATGATCACCATCGATACTGTGAATAATAGCGATACTTGAGAGAATATCTAGTTCTCTCTCAGAGCGGTTGCGACTCGTTGTAGAGGCTAAAGATAACGATTCATTTAATAACGATAGTGCTTTTTCTTTGTCGTGATGAAGATGAAAGACACAGATCCCTTCTCTCCATAAAATGTACTGTCTTAAATCATTTGTTCGGAATGCTGGATTATTCTTTTCAAGTGTAATAATGTCAAGAACCTCTGAGTAATTTGTAAGATCCATATTTTTAGAGATTTCATTCATAACATCTTGGACGTAATTGACTTTCGTCGTGTTCGTCAAATGATCAAAGAAATAATTCATACTAACTCCTAAACGGATTGCCAGATGGAACAAGACATAGGCTGACGGATGAATTTCGTTTTTCTCAAGTTTGCTAATATAACTTTGGTGACATATGCCTTTACAAAGTTCAGATTGAGATATTCCGTAAAATTCTCTCAAGTCTTTTATCTTCTTCCCAAGCTGATTCCCCATTATTTACCTCCCTCTTGAATTATTCCTATATTCATAATTTTATACAAAAAAAGAAGATGGAGTAAGGAAATATATTCCTATTATTGTCTGTTCAATCCTAGTCCCAAATACACAAATTTGTCATTTGTGTGAAAATAATGATTATAACAGAAGAAAGGAGGATATATGATGAAAAAACTATTATTTTCTTTAATTATTCTCTCAATGTTCTCTGTTCCAGTTGTAGCGGCTGACTATCAACCAAATGAAGACATTCCTTTTAAACATGGTTAATTAAAAGGGGGATGATTCAGTGGTGTGACGGTCCCGGTTTCTTTTTGAAACGAAAGGCGTTTTATATCGATATTCTCAACATTTAGGGGGTCGATTAAAATGTACGACCGTTATCTGAAATTAGTGTTAGCTGGGCATTTTATGTTAACAGCAACTATCGGGCCTTATGGGGAGACTGCGAACGCCACTGAAGTACAGGAAAGTCACTCTGCACAAAGTTTTTATGAAGTCGAAGTGTATGATATTGAATTGAATGAAAATAGCGAAGAAAACGTCAATTCAATCTTACACCTAGAAACAGACAGCTTAGACTTCAATGGTGTTGTATTAAAACGTGTTGATGAAAACCTTTATCTCGTTTATTCGCAAGAAGAAAGTCTTCGTTCATCTGAGTGTGGATTAAGTCAAATATCAATGGTTCGTTTGGAGAAGGATTCGTCGTTTAGTGTGACAGAACCTTTTTCGTCCATGGAGAATGATGATTTGTACGAACAGCAGATGTTGGAAGAGCAAGGAGCACAGACAATTTTTAGCTGGCCAGTTTTTCGAGATTGTGCCGTGAACGACCTTGGAATGAGCTGGGCTGTGTTAGGTACTTTAAGCATGTTTTGTGGTGCAGCTTGTGCAAGTTCAGGTGGTTTGTTATGCGCCCCTTGTATATATGCAACAGCTGCGATCACTGGAGCAAATTGGGGCTGGTGTATCGGTAAAGCAGCAAACTTTTAACGTATAGAATGGTGCTGCCTCATAAATGCCTTGCTATCTAGAAATGGTACAAATTTTTGTACAAAGCAGATGGTGCAATTGTGGGGCAGCCCATCTTGGAGGCTTTTACGATATATAGCAAGTGAGAGGAGCAATATAGAGGTAAGGTTGTGATTATTCTACATAAAGAGGTTTAAGTGGGCGGGATTACACAACAATAAAGAGGGTGAAGTTTTTTAAAATATCATGATCTTAAACTTGTTAACGAAGAAACGACTTAATGCAGATATATGAAAGCTATTTTTCAGACTTTTTGAACATCGTCTTATAGTCTTATAGACTTTCCCTGTAGATGTGCTAGAATATAAGAGTAAGCATTATCAACATTAAAGGGGATAATTCTATGAAGCTTTGGTTAAGAAAAGTATCTGTTGTCCTTATTACACTAATGACTGTCGGCATGTATATTCCTCCGACTTATTTAGATGCGAATGCTGATAATGATAAGCTTGTTTCAGAAAATGATCGTGACGAAAACATGTTATCTGCTGTACCTGAAGCTGAAATTGAAACTGATGCTGAAGTAGATGATGATCTTGGATCATCTTTTGATGAAGAGCTTATTGATATTGAGATAGATTCGAGTACATATGTTATTGAAGAGATGGCAGAACAGGCGAAAGATTTTACACTCGCAAAATTAGGTCCGAAAATTGTAAATAAAATTGAAGATGATATCGAGTCTGCTGTCTTGCCAAATATGGAAGAAGTCCTAAAAATGATTTTAGATGATGCTGATAAAGAGAGATTGAACTATTTATCAATTACAGAAGACACGGAATCTGCTTATGGTGAGAAGATTTTTCACTTGTATGACCTTCAAGCAGAAGAAGATGTAGCGATGTTTCATGTTCGCCGTGATAAACGTCCGCGAGATGGTTATTGGTTTAACTTTCATTACCATTTAAGCGATGATGATTTTGAAGAGCATTACAACCTTGCTGATATATATTGGGATAAAAATACACCACCGAAGTGGATGTCATAATGAAGTGGGAGAGACAGCAATGGCTAACGTTGCTGTTTTTTTTCTTGTCTTCGAATTCAAAATCGATTGAAACTCTATCAAATCCCTATCAAATCCCATTAATTCCCATGTACCTGGCACCTGGAAGAACCTGGGGTAGCATGGATTATAATGTAGAGATTTTACTATTTTCACTTAGTTGGGAGGGAGAAAAATTGGATCTTAGCGTGAGGGATAAAAAAGCGATATTAAGAGCTGCAGATGAAATTATTGCTACTGGTGGACGAACCTTGCTAGCAAAAGTATTAAAAGGATCAAGAGATAAGAAAGTTTTGCAATATGGGTTGGAAGTGTGTCCGGCTTATGGTTACTTTCGTTCGAACACAATCAATGAGATATTAGAAAAAATTGATTGGATGATTGACAATGACTTTCTAGATGTTGAATACGATGGCAAACTTCCATTTATCGTTTTTACAGAGCGTGGATGGAAAATACAAAAAGATGCGAGAGTAAATGAGTTCCTAAAAGAGTGGGATGAGTGGATTGCAATAGGAATAGATATTCCGGATATGTCTTATTTAAAAGATCGGAATCGTGGAATGATCCTGTTACTCATAGAAAAAGTAAAAGAAACAAGGAATCGAAAGTATATCCCGTATTTAAAATCATGGCAAAAACTAGATTACAGAAAAGTAAGGGAGGCTCTTCAAGAAGCAATCGATGTGATTGAAGAGAACCCGCCAGTTGAAGAAGAGGAAATTCAAAAAAGGGAAGAACAGTTGAATAAAGCATTAGTTGGGAGGCCTCCTCAAGACTTGCAGTTAAAATGTTATGAGTGTGGAGAACGTTTTACGTTTTCAATTAATGAACAGAAGTTTTTTAAACAGAAAGGATTTCAACATCCGAAAAGATGTGACCGATGCAGAAAGAATCGTAAATATAGTTATGAAATAAATTTTTAAGGAGTTATTTTGATTAAAAAGAAAGGGAAATATTTTTGGGCTGATGCAAAAAAGAAATGCAGGCTCAACCAAGCAGATATACAAATGGCAAAAGAACTTGGAATGACACCGAAAAGTTTGATTAAAAATATTCCAAATCCTTCTCAGAAGTGGAAAGCGCCTGTAAAGGTATGGGTGAAGAATTTATATGAAGATAAATTTGGCCAAGTGTTAGAGGTTAACATGCCGAAACCACCTAAGCGGTCTAACCGTGATAAACAGAATCATCAAAAAGAGAAGAATATCCCTCAGTTTAAAGTCGAGGATGATGATCTTCCGTTCTGACTTCCTTTTCGGTTGGTTATGGTCTAAGTTATTTTCAGCCATAGCACTTAAAGACCAGAATACATTTTACATTTTTTTCTATGTGCCAGGCACCTGGAAAATCGCACCAGGTGCCTGGCACCGTTTTTGATTTATACATTTTATCAGGAGGAATGGTTCAATAAACTACAACGAAGCAAAATTTTTGAGTTCGTGTTCTCTGTCTTGTTATAATTCGACATGGTGACAAATACTAGTTATACAACTTAGGAAAAGGAGAGTTCCAACTATGAGCATGACCTCTTATTCTCAAGATTTAGGGTTATTTCAGACGATAAATGAACGACACTCAGTTCGTAAGTACGAAACTGGTGTAGAGATTACTGAAAAAGAGTTACATGAGATTCTTGAAGCGGCAACACTTGCACCTTCATCATGGAATTTGCAGCATTGGAAGTTTCTCGTCATTGACGACCAGTCAAAAAAAGAGGCGTTATTGCCGATTACTTACAACCAACAGCAAATTGTTGACTCCTCTGTAACAATTGCCGTGTTAGGTGACCTTGAAGCGAACTTAAACGCAGAGGATGTTTATCAAGAAGCTGTTGATAACGGCTTTATGACCGAACAAGTGAAGGAAACGCTTGTCGGTCAAATCAATAAAGCATACGAAGGAGATACGCCATTCCCACGAGATGAGGCAGTTCTGAACCCTTCACTTGCAGCGATGAATCTTATGTTAGCTGCGAAAGCGAAAGGGTATGATACATGCCCAATGGGCGGATTCGATCGTCAGGCATTCATGAAAGAGTTTAACGTTCCTGACCGTTATGTACCAGTTATGCTATTAACGGTTGGAAAAGCAGCGAAGCCAGCGCATAAGTCTGCCCGAAAGCCTGTTCATGAAGTGATTGTAAAAAATACTTTTTAATAGAACGAACCCCTTTTTCTGTATATCGGAAAAAGGGGTTTTTAGGACATTGGCACGTTTTCCCCGATTAGTTATAGCCGCGGTAAGCGAGTGTTTTTTGAATTAAGAGATGGATCTTACATAACGGAGAAGTGGGCTTTTTAACTCGTTTTTGTCCAAGCATAGCACAACTTTGTTTAATATTTTCTTTTAAAGGGTAAAGGAGCTTTGACCGAATCCTCATGGAGGTGTCAAAGATGGTGCGCAAGGTTGTTGCCGTTATGGACACAATGCAGCAGAAGAAAGCCATTTTCGATGAAATAAAAAGTCGAGGATACAAAGAGGAAGACATCACGATCATTGGTCAAGACGCAGATGACGCCCATTTATACGCCCGTTTCTTCGAACAAGGACAATATGTAGTCACAGTTGATATGAAGCGGGATGCAGGAAACGGAAAGGCGAAATATGAGAGAACATTACTAGAGCCAAAAACACCAAGAGACCATCACCATTTTCCCCATCATCAAATGAGAAGAGGATTGTAATCGATTTTTTCCACTTAAGTCGGCGTAAAAGTAAACGTCGACTTTCTTTGTTCCGCAACTGACCACGGTTCAGCTAATACTAGTAATTTTCAAAGACCTGTAATAGGTCTTTCATTTTCTTGGTAGGTTTATTTGAGTTAAGTGATTTTAAGAGGATGTTCAAAAACTCTGGGAAAAATAGCTTTCGTATCTCTGCGTTGACTCGTTTTTCCGTTACTCACGTATGAACACGATACGCTCCGCGACTCAAAACTTCGTCGCTTTGATCTACTACGGTCTTTTTGTCCTCCTATATGAACACGTACTTTCAAGTTCTTTCTTTCAGGTTCAATTGGTAATATTATCATATTTTTCTAAAAAAACGTGTACAAAAATGTACGAATGACATCGCTGATCATGATATGATAGTCTTATGTGAGAAAAGGTAAGTGCATCGAATTATTAGAATGTTCTAACTTGATCTGGGGAGGTAACGATTTTGCGCAGTTTTTCAAAAAAATCGGTGGTTAAAGAACCACGTGTAAATAAAATGATTGACAATGTTGAACGAGTTGTTGTTGGAAAAAGAAACGAAATAGAGCTTAGTTTTATCGCATTACTTAGTGGTGGACATGTATTGCTAGAAGACGTACCTGGAGTCGGGAAAACGATGATGGTACGCGCATTAGCGAAGTCTCTTGGAGCGGAATTTAAGAGAATTCAGTTTACCCCGGATCTACTTCCGTCAGATGTTACTGGAGTATCAATCTTTGACCAGAAGACGCTGGAGTTTCAATTTAGACCTGGTCCGATTATGGCAAATGTCGTCTTAGCCGATGAAATAAACCGTACGTCACCAAAAACACAAGCGGCCTTGTTGGAAGCTTTAGAAGAAGGAAGTGTCACAACGGACGGACAAACACGTGAGCTGCAAAACCCGTTCTTTGTGATGGCTACACAAAACCCAATTGAATATGGCGGGACGTATCCACTTCCAGAGGCGCAATTAGATCGGTTTTTATTTAAGTTTAAAATTGGTTATCCGACAAAGTCAGAAGAACTTGAAGTATTAACACGAGTAGAGAAGCGCCACCCTATTGAAGATTTAGAGGCTGTCATTACCCTGGATGAATTAATAGAAATGCAAAAGCAAGTATTAGATATTTATGTCGATGAAACTATTAAAGAATATATTATTAATCTCGTAAATGCGACACGCCAGCATCATGCAGTATATTTAGGCGCGAGCCCGCGTGCATCGATTGCCCTAATGAAAGCGGCTCAAGCCTATGCGTATATGCAAAGCCGTGATTATGTTGTCCCTGATGATATAAAATACTTAGCGCCATTTGCTATGCAGCATCGGGTATTATTAAATTCAGATGCGAAGTTGTCAAACTTAACGAATGAGCGGATTGTTCGAGATATTGTTGAGCAAGTAAATGTCCCAGTAGGGAAAGAATCAGCAAGATGATACAACGAAAAAAACTATGGGGGACGCTGAAATTAATATTGAAAGTCCTCTTTGTAGCTGGCCTTTTTGCAGGGATTTTCAGTTATGCGATGTTTCAAGGAGGCTTTGTCAGCTGGTTTTTGTTTTACAGTATATCAATGCTAGGCATGCTCATGTTATTATATGCCGCGATTCCGTTAGGGACTTTTCATGTTACGCGTATCATGGATAATGAGGCGAAAATTGCAGGGTCAGATTTGAAAGTAACAGTACATGTAAAAAGGAAATGGCCGTTCCCATTTCTCTATTTATCTGTTACAGATATTATCGGCGATCGATTGAAAAATCAAATCCCACTTAATCAATCAAAAATGATCTTTTATCCATCCGTAAAAAAAGCTCTCGAATTTACGTATACGATTGCTAACGTGAAACGTGGAGAATATGCGTTATATGGCGTTAATTTGGAAACGAGCGACATGTTCGGCCTTTTTAAAAAACGTAAGTTCGTTCCTATTGAAGAGACACTTCTCGTCTATCCGAATTACCACGAAATTGAAAGGTGGTCTGCATTCGAGCGCCATGATATGGAGACCCGTTTATCTTCGATGGACTTCATTGAGGACATTACATCGGTAGCAGGTTCAAGGGAATATGTTCCAGGAGATAAAATGACGAGTATTGATTGGAAAGTAACCGCACGTGTAAGTAAATTAATGACGAAGGAGTTTGAAGAATATATCGGACAAAACTTCTTGGTGATTATGAATAATAGTATCCCAACTCGGAATAAACAAGCAGAGGATGCTTACGAAAAAGGAATTGAACTCGTTACGTCGATCGTGATGTATTCGAGCAAAAAAAACTTACAGGTCGGATTATGGACACTAGGATCAAAAAATAAATCCTATCCATTAGATGCTGGTTCTGATCATCAGAAGCGACTCGTTTCTCATTTATCGAAAATCGAAGCTGATTATGGAGAGAAATTCTCTGCTAGATTAAATGAGTACGAGAGTCAGGTTCCAGGTGGAACGACGATGATTATCGTATCTACAGAGCTGACCGATGAATTATTAGAACGAGTAAAAGTATTTTTATCTAGAAGGGTACAAGTCTATTTTTGTCTCATGGATAGAAGGGATCCGAATGATAGATGGGAAGAAAAGAGATTTGAAGAATTAAAACGATTAGGTGCGGAGGCTTATTTGCTTTCTGGAGGAAATCTTGATCAAGCCATACCGGCTCATGCAGGTGATTAGATGAAACGGACAAAAATACAACCGAAAGCAACAATTACGCATTTTTTTATTTACGCATTATCGTTCCTTATTTTATGGGAGTGGCTGCGACCGATCCCTACTGTTACGAATACGGGCCATATTGATGTGTTTGTTTGGTATGCCTTGTTCAGTGCAGTATTAATTTATTTTCGCACTCCGCTAAAACTTTCAGTACCGTTACTATTAACAGGAAGTATATACGGATTACATTATATTTTTCATGAAGGGCCATTTCTTAGCCGTGAAGGCGGTGGAGAAACAGTTACAATGTTTTTACGTGAAGTAAGCTATAACGTACAACTCATTTTTTCGTGGGAATTAGCTTCTTTAACGGATCACTTTCGAACGTTTTTACTTTTTCTGTTATTAGCATTAATTTGCTATTTAATTTATTTTTGGGTTTTTTACACGAAAAAAATATTTGTTTTTTTACTTGCAACCGTGATTTACATTACGATCTTAGATACGTTTACACCAGTTGATGCATCGATGGCGATTATCCGTATTGTTGTGATCGGATTCTTTATAATGACCCTCCTCCACATGCTTAAAGTACAAGAGGAGGAAAAAGAAATTGGTCGGCGATCAACCGCGTTTATTTCTTCCGCGTGGATGTATACACTTATTTTCATGATCTTAATCGCGACGTCAGTAGGATATGCGGCCCCAAAGTTTGAACCACAATGGGGTGATCCGGTACCAACTTTTAAGCGATATGTTCTAGGTGAAAGTTCCGGCTCTGGAGAAGGAGTCAGAAGAGTTGGCTATGGTGAAAATGATGAACGCTTAGGCGGCGGATTTATTCAAGATCATGGCACTGTATTTTATGCTGATATGGAAGAGCCTGCATATTGGCGGGGGGAATCAAAGCATGAGTATACAGGACATGGCTGGCAATCTGACCAAGATTATTACGATTCACGGACGGTTTTTGAAAATAATATTGATTACCTTATGTTTGAGGAAGCGACAGCACTTGAAGAAAGTATCGCGACTGTCACGATGGAAGATGGCATCGGTTTTAATCACTTTTTCTATCCAGGTCAGCTTACTGGGGTAAATATTGGCTCTCTTGCGTATTCTGTGGATGGTGACAGTGAAAATTTACCGCCGCTTGAATTTTCTACAGATATTATTGGTGGAAAAATATTAGCCGAGGTAAGCAGCGGTGACGATGTACAATTAACTGAGTATACACTTCAGTTCGATAACCCGCAGTTTCCGATTCACAAATTGGAAGACAGCAGCTTAGAAGATCCTGAAGAAATACAAGATTTGTATTTGCAGCTGCCGGATGATCTGCCTGATCGTGTTGTTGAACTAGCTGAAGAAATTACAGCAGACTATGATAATCGCTACGACATGGCTGTTGCGGTTGAACAATATTTTTCAGAAAATGACTTTGAATACCGCACGACGAATATTCCGGTTCCTGATGACGATGAAGATTATGTTGATCAGTTTTTATTTGAAACACAGTTCGGTTATTGTGATAACTACTCGACAGCAATGGCTGTTTTGTTAAGAGCGGTTGATGTACCAACCCGTTGGGTAAAAGGCTTTACGGAAGGGGAAGAAATTGAAACGCTTGATAATGGTCAAAATCGTTATGAGGTGACGAATTCGAACGCCCATTCCTGGGTAGAGGTTTATTTTCCGGAAGTAGGCTGGGTACCATTTGAACCAACACAAGGGTTTGCAAATAATATTGACATTTTTGAAGAAGAGGAAGAAGGAAGCGAAATCGAAATTGATGGCAATGAGGAACAGGACAATGAATCAGAACGGCCTGACATGGATGACATGATTCCTCCTATGGAAGAGGATTATGACAACCCAGAAGCTGCTGCAAGTTCTGGTTCTGGTGGATCCTCACCGTTAACGGCCTTGCTCACACCGAAAAATGTCCTCATCTCAGTTGGAGTTCTCGTTCTCGTGATGGTCATTTATCAAAAGCAAAGCCGCCTTCAAAATCGTTATTTCATGTTCCGATATCGATTAAGTCAGCGTGATGAACATTTTAAACCAGCATACAGAAGGTTGCTTTGGATATTAGAAAACGAAGGGATTCCTATGAATGATGGGGAGACGTTAAGAGAGTATGCTGTTCGGGTCGATAGAATTTTAAATTCGATGTCAATGTCAAAGCTGACAGACACGTATGAACGTCTTTATTATGGAAAGCGTGATGGGAACGTAGATTGGAAGAAGCAGCATAAACAATGGGAAGAATTGGTGAAGTCGATAAACTCTTGACCAGCAAAAAGCGGACTGTTAAAATAAGATCCATGTTTGCAAGGACGTCGTGAACGAATTTTCTTTTTAAAAGAAAAGAATTTATATAATTTCAATCTCTCGATTGCTGTCTAGGCTCTAGGCGCCATCAGCTCGAGGTCGCTTCGCCACTTGAAGTCTAAGTTCGGACTTCTTCTTGTCGAACCTCCAGCGCTTTTCGCCGATAGGAGGGCGCCTTGTGCTTTTCATAAAAATAAATCAATTGCCTCATATATCCTTAGGAATAAGGCCTAAGAGTCTCTACCGGGCTGCCGTTAACAGCCTGACTATGAAGGCAGAGCTTTCTTTTCTTTTAATGAACTAGAAATTCTGCCTTCGTGTCTTATTTTTTTCACGAAACAGGTTTCTAGTTTTTTTTGTACGGTCTTGTAAGACCTACGTCTGCATCATTCGGAATTTCGCTAAAGCATAAGCTTTTCTAGACAATTATCCTTCCTTTTCTGAGGGCATCACCAACTATCTGAAAAGTTTTGTTTATGATATCTCTCAAAGAGATGGACGAGCCCAACCTATCTTGATTTCTCATGAAAATGAGTGAGTCATTTTAATAATGGTCAATACTATGACTGAACCTTTGCCGAAACAAGGTAGATGATGAAAACTGAGTGAAGCACTTTACGTAAGAAACAGGGCGCCTTGCGCTTTTATTGAAAGATAGAAAGTATAAAATTACACTTTCTTGATTGCTGTCTAGACTTCATGCACGAGCGTTTACAACACGAGTAGGCTACGAGTTGTCTCGACGTATCTAGCTTCAAAGTGATACTAGAAGAGGAAGAGACAGCAGTTTTCGGCTCGAGGTCGCTTCGTCCCGCCATTTGAAGTCTAAGTTCGGACTTCTTTATGTCGGGACTCCAGCGCTTTTCGCCGATAGGCAGGCGCCTTGCGCTTTTCTTATAAAAAACACATAAATTTGTAAAGGTGGATGTAAAATGCAAGAAATCAAAGAAAAGATCATCGTTCTCGATTTTGGTGGACAGTATAATCAGTTAATTGCTCGCCGAATTCGTGACTTGGGAGTATTCAGTGAGCTGCACTCTCATAAGATTACGCTAGAAGAAATCAAAGAGATCAACCCAACCGGTATTATTTTCTCGGGAGGTCCGGGAAGTGTGTATGCGGATGGAGCTCCTCGCTGCGATGAAAGAATCTTTGATTTAGGTATTCCTGTACTCGGGATATGTTACGGTATGCAGCTAATGACGCATCATTTCAACGGAAAAGTAGAAGCAGCTAATCATCGTGAATACGGGAAAGCAATCTTAGAAGTTCAAAACGAGAGTAAACTATATGTGGACTTACCTAAAGAGCAATCCGTATGGATGAGTCATGGTGATTTAGTCGTAGTTCCTCCAGAAGGATTTACGGTTGATGCGATTAATGTTTCTTGTCCAGTAGCGGCAATGAGTGACGAGAGCCGCAAGCTTTACGGAGTTCAATTTCATCCGGAAGTGCGCAATTCAGAGCATGGAAATGAAATGCTGAAAAACTTCGTATATAACATTTGTGAATGTGAAGGAAACTGGTCAATGGAAAACTTTATCGAAATGGAAATGGATAAAGTTCGTAAGGCAGTCGGCGATCGTAAAGTTTTATGTGCATTAAGCGGAGGGGTTGATTCTTCGGTTGTAGCAGCCCTCATTCATAAAGCGATCGGTGACCAATTAGTTTGTATGTTTATCGATCACGGTCTTCTCCGTAAAGGTGAAGCAGAAAGTGTGATGAAAACTTTCTCTGAAGGTTTTGATATGAATGTTATTAAAATTGATGCTCAAGATCGATTCCTGTCAAAACTGAATGGCGTTAAGGATCCTGAGGAAAAACGAAAAATTATTGGTAACGAATTTATTTACGTTTTTGAAGAAGAAGCGGGGAAACTTGAAGGGATTGACTTCTTAGCGCAAGGAACGTTATACACGGATATCATTGAAAGTGGAACAGACACAGCTGAAACGATTAAATCACACCATAATGTTGGCGGTCTTCCGGAAGACATGAAGTTTGACCTTATTGAGCCGTTGAACACGTTGTTTAAGGATGAAGTACGAGCTGTAGGATCAGAGTTAGGTATGCCTGATGAAGTCGTTTGGCGTCAGCCATTCCCAGGACCAGGACTTGGAATTCGTGTTTTAGGCGAAATTACGGAAGAAAAACTTGAGATTGTTCGTGAATCAGATGCAATTTTACGAGAAGAAATTAAAAAAGCCGGGTTAGATCGTGAGATTTGGCAGTATTTCACTGCATTGCCTGATATGCGCAGTGTTGGTGTGATGGGTGACTCCCGGACGTACGACTATACGGTCGGTGTTCGAGCCGTGACATCTGTTGACGGCATGACGTCAGACTGGGCAAGAATTCCGTTCGACGTATTGGAAGTGATCTCAACGAGAATTGTAAATGAAGTAAAGCACGTCAATCGAGTCGTGTATGATATCACATCTAAGCCACCTTCAACAATTGAGTGGGAATAGTAACAGGTGCCCTGAAAGCCTTGGTAAAACAGGGTTTTTAGGGCTTTTATATTCTTCATGGCACACTTTGATATGTGGTCTTCATATATTGGTTGCTGTTTTAATGGTAAATCTGTACTTAATGTAAGTAGTTTGATCACACAAAAACGAACATTTAGATATAAAATATATCTAATGTTCGTTTTTGGTTGACATGTTGATTCGCCTATTGGTAAACTAAACGTATAATAAGAATCTGTCGAAAGTTCGTATAATTTCGGGAATGGGCCCGTAAGTTTCTACCAAGCTACCGTAAATAGCTTGACTACGAACGATGATCATAAATTGGAACGATCCTTTGGATAACAAGTATCCTTCGTTTCAACTTTCGTCGTTTCGTATGTATAGAAGGAACTGACCCATAAACAAGTGTATGCGCACTTAAGGGGCGGTTCCTTTTTTCTTTTGACAATTATAAGCAATACACCAAGGAAAGCGTTCGTGATGGTTGACGGATTTGCACATCCTCCTCTTAGCAGAAGAAGGACAGAATACATCGTCAAAATGAGAGACGTTTTTCCAAATAAATAAAAGGTACGAAAAGGGAGAGAGTGAAATGGATCGTTTTTTCAAGTTTAACGAGTTAAACACGAATTACCGTCAAGAGTTTTTAGGGGGATTAACGACCTTCTTAGCGATGGCATATATACTTTTTGTTAATCCGAATGTCCTTGAACCGACTGGAATGGACACAGGTGCGATTTACGTAGCAACAGCTTTAGCAGCTGCAATTGGAACGATTATGATGGGTCTAATTGCAAGATACCCAATTGCATTAGCACCAGGTATGGGCTTAAATGCATTCTTTACGTATTCTGTTGTTTTAGGAATGGGAATTCCTTGGGAAACAGCATTATTAGGAGTATTCTTATCTGGTATTATTTTTATCATTATTACAGTCGTCGGGTTACGAGAAAAAATTATCAATGCGATACCGCAAGAGTTAAAGTATGCTGCAGCAGCGGGTATCGGATTATTCATTGCTTTCATTGGTCTGCAAAGTGCTGAAATCGTAGTTTTGTCAGAAGCTACGTTAGTACAAGTTGGTGATTTGAGTAATGGACCGACTCTATTAGCTATTTTTGGTGTTGTCATTACGGTTATTTTAATGGCTGTTGGCCTTCGCGGCGGAATATTTTACGGAATGATGATTACAGCACTTGTTGGTGTCATTTTCAAAGTCATCCCTACACCAGACTCGATTGTTGGTTCAATTCCGAGCTTAGCTCCGACATTCGGCGCGGCATTCACACCATTTGGAGAAATGGCTTTATCGGAAATATTTACTTATCAATTAATTATAGTTATTTTAACGTTCTTATTTGTTGATTTCTTTGATACAGCTGGAACACTTTACGCCGTTGCAAATCAAGCAGGCTTCGTAAAAAATAATAAACTGCCTCGTGCCCAACGTGCCCTTCTTGCCGATTCATCAGCAACATCGATTGGTGCTATTTTAGGGACATCGACAACGACTGCATATATCGAATCTTCATCAGGTATTGCAGCAGGAGCGAGAACCGGATTTGCTTCAATTGTAACCGGTCTGTTATTTTTACTTGCATTATTTTTCTCGCCGTTACTCGTCGTCGTTACGGAGCAAGTTACAGCACCTGCCTTAATTATTGTCGGTATTTTAATGGCCGCCTCACTGTCAAATATAGACTTTAAGAAGTTTGAAATTGCAGTACCAGCATTCTTAACGATTATTGCGATGCCTTTGACGTATAGTATCGCAACAGGTATCGCACTCGGATTTATCATGTATCCAATTACAATGATTTGTAAAGGGAGAGCGAAAGAGGTTCATCCAATCATGTACGTACTCTTCTTCGTCTTTATATTCTACTTCGCCTTTTTAGGAGAGTAATAGATGCCAAAAATACCCAGGTGCCTGGCACCTGGGTATTTTTGGATTTATTAGATTATGGATTTATTAGATTTCAGGTTTTTAGATTTTTCAGGTTTTGAATTCTTGGATTTTGGATATTGGTACTTTATAAGCGGATCACCGCAATTATGGACAATAGTAATGGATAAATTTGGTTGTTTGGGGAATAATATTGTCAATTCATACACTCAGGAGGCCATGTATGCCAGCGATATTATCAGTCAGTACAACGATTCCTCCATATACGTTTGAACAAAAAGAAACCGAAGAGGTTGTCCGTGAGCTATTCAACGATTCCTTTACAGACTTCAATCGACTCATGACGATATTTGATAACGGACAAATTAAGAGACGTCACTTCGTTGTCTCCAAAGAATGGTTTGCTGAGGAACATTCATTCGAAGACAAAAACAACTTATATATTGAAATGTCTGTTCAAATGGGTAGCGATGCAATTATAAAATGTTTAAGTAACACCGACTTTTTAAATCAAAAAATAAGCTGTGATGAAATTGATGCAATTTTTTTCATTTCTAGTTCAGGTATTTCTACACCAACAATTGATGCAAAAATTATGAACAACCTCCCATTTTCGCCACACACGAAACGAATTCCAATATGGGGGCTAGGATGTGCTGGTGGAGCTGCAGGTATTAGCAGGGCTTATGAATATTGTTTAGCATATCCGAATGCAAAAGTGCTCGTCCTTTGTATCGAATTGTGCAGCATTACGTTTCAAAAAAACGATACACGAAAAAGTAATCTTGTCGGTACTTCTCTTTTTGCCGATGGTGTTGCATGTGCATTAGTTGCAGGTGACAATGCAGTTAAAACAGCGAAAGATAAGCTGGCAAACGAACGCTCGCCCTTTATTAAAGGGACTCAGTCAACGTTAATGAAAGATTCAGAAGACGTGATGGGATGGGATGTAAGGAATGATGGTTTGCACGTCGTTTTTTCAAGGGACATTCCTTCGGTAATAAAAACATGGCTGAAACCGAATGTTGAAACATTTTTAGAGCAGCAGCGATTATCGTTTTCGGAGGTTACCCACTTTGTTGCACATCCGGGTGGCAAAAAAGTATTAGAAGCGTACGAAGAGGCACTCGGTTATTCTTCAAGTATGACTGAAATATCGCGGCAAGTATTAAAAGAAAACGGCAATATGTCTTCGCCAACAGTACTGTACGTGTTAAAAGAAACGATGGCGACAAATCCAAAACGAGGAAGTACAGGCATTATGACAGCGTTAGGTCCAGGGTTTAGCTCTGAATTCGTTCATTTGCATTGGGAGGAAGTTGAATGATCGTATTTTGGTTCCTACTCATCGTGATCCTTTTTCAAAGAGGCTTAGAATTAGTTTTTGCGAAAAAAAATGAACAATGGATGAAACAACGTGGAGGGAAAGAATTTGGAGCTAACCATTACAAGTGGATCGTCCTCCTTCATCTGAGCTTCTTCTTATGTTTAACGATTGAAGTTTTCTATAAAGGTGGAGAGTTGATTCCGTTATGGCCGATCTTTCTCAGCCTGTTTATAACAGCACAAATAGTCAGGGCATGGGTATTAACGTCGTTAGGGAAGTATTGGAATACGAAAATTATCGTTCTTCCAGGTGAAAAGAGAGTGAAGAAAGGACCGTATCAATGGGTGAGCCACCCGAATTATTGGGTCGTGGCCATTGAGTTATTCACGCTTCCTCTCATTTTCCAAGCATATGTCACAGCGCTTTTATTTACTATCGCAAATGCAGGCTTTCTACTCTTTGTTCGGATTCCAAAAGAGGAAGAAGCTCTTAAGTGGCTCGTTGATGCTGAACAATGAATCGAAATTAATATATCCGAATGAAAGCCATCGTCCATCTTTGAGGGACGATGGTTTTTAGTTGTAGAAACGAAGAAGAAGCGATCAACTAATGACGTAATTGAATTCATAATCAACCCCCCCACGAATCTTTTAACTCTTCACGCATTTTTCATGTATGTCCAACTTATACGAATCCTTTTCGTAAAAATTTGTCAAAAATTAATTTTAAAAAAATGAAAGGAAACTATATCTTTTTCCCTTCGTAACGTCTAAAATATGTGAGGTAAAGAAAGTATATCGAAGGAAAATAGGTGATATGCGGTTGTGATCCTCTCTTAGTCATTTATTTCCGCATTATTTCGTTCATATGACCTATAATAATTATTTTTATTCGTTAGGAGGGGTTGGAATGCTAGATATGATTCTAGAAAATTTAGTAGGAATGCTTGTCATTATTTTAGTCATTAATATTGTTTATGTAACGCTATTTACAATTAGGATGATTTTTACGCTAAAAGGTCAGCGCTATTTTGCCGCATTAGTTAGTATCATTGAGGTCGTCGTATATATTATAGGACTTGGTCTTGTACTTGATAATTTAGACCGCATTGAGAACTTAATTGCGTATGCGTTAGGGTACGCGATCGGGGTTATAGTCGGTATGAAGATTGAAGAGAAGCTTGCATTAGGGTATATTACAGTTAATGTGATTACGAAAGAATATGAACCAGATATACCGAATGCGCTTAGAGATAAAGGGTATGGGGTGACAAACTGGGTCGCTTACGGTCGTGAAGGGGAACGTCTCATGATGGAGATATTAACATCAAGAAAATCTGAGCATGATTTGTACACGACAGTCAAAGGAATGGACCCTCATGCATTTATTATTTCGCATGAAACGAAAGCATTTTTTGGCGGATTCTGGGTGAAAGGAGTTCGAAGATAAGCTTTTATGGCAAAAAAACAAAAGAATCAAGACAAACCACGGAAACGAAAATTTATAGTAGAAGATGGAGAAACGATTGAAGTCTGTTTACAAAGGATGGCAAAAGAAGGGTACATGCCAGTCCGGCGTATGGAAGAGCCAATTCTTCAAGAAGTGAAAAGAAACGGAAAAATGGAAGTGGAAGTAGCAAAGCAGCAAATCGTTTTCGAAGGAAAATTACAGGATTAATCGCACAGTAGACTGCACGAAAATGCAATCTGCTGTGTTTTTTGTTTCCCGAGGTGCATTCAAGTTTGTCCTCCACAAGAGGACAAATGTGAACGGGTGCTAAAGCAAGAGATTAGAAATTCCATTAAACACGAACGTTGTTAAAATATTTATTATTATTGTTCGAAATTTGGTTGACTGATGTCTTTTTTATTTGTTATGATATAGGCATCAAAACAACCGAATATAACCTCATATAATCATGGGAATATGGCCCAAAAGTTTCTACCCGATAACCGTAAATTATTGGACTATGAGGGAGACGACATGACGACTGATCTTGTGTACAGGTACTATGTGATCTTTGCAGGAAGAATCGTCCATGATAGATTTGCATGCAGCGTGTTCGTTTGTCCCCTCATTGTGGTCAAATGGACACGTTTTTTTATTTGCTCATTAAAAGAACCTAATTGAAAAAACAGGTCATTATTTACCGAACGAAAGCCAATGAAGCTTTGAATTGTTATACAACGATACTCGCAAATAAAGGAGGGCTCAACATGACCGCAAAAGTAGGAGTCATCATGGGTTCAACATCAGATTGGGAAACAATGAAGCATACAGCTGAAACATTAGAAGATATAGGTGTTCAATACGAGAAAAAGGTCGTTTCTGCTCATCGGACACCAGATTATATGTTTGAATATGCCGAAGCTGCGCAAAGCCGAGGTTTACACGTCATTATTGCCGGTGCAGGTGGAGCCGCACACTTACCTGGAATGGTTGCAGCGAAAACAACCCTCCCAATTATCGGTGTACCTGTCCAATCGAAAGCGCTAGACGGTATGGATTCACTTCTATCAATCGTGCAAATGCCCGCCGGTGTACCAGTCGCAACCGTTGCAATAGGAAAAGCTGGAGCGATTAACGCGGCGCTTCTGGCAGCCCAACAGCTTGCTGTTCATGATGAAACGATCAGAGCGGCATTGGAAAATCGTCGTGAAAATAAACGTCAGGAAGTATTAGAAAGAAGTGAGCTCCTATGAGACAACAATGGATTGAACCAGGAAAAACAATTGGCATCCTAGGTGGAGGACAATTAGGAAGAATGATGGCATTATCTGCAAGGGAAATGGGCTATGGGGTCGCAGTTCTCGACCCAACACCGAACTGTCCAACCGGACAAGTTGCAGATACTCAAGTGGAAGCAGCGTATAACGATTTAACAGGTGCTGAAAAGCTTGCCCAATTATGTGACGTGCTCACATATGAGTTTGAAAACATCGATTCAAACACAGCCACTTGGTTAGAGCAGCAAATGTATTTGCCGCAAGGAAGCGATCTTTTGTCAATTACACAAGACCGTGAACAAGAAAAACGGGCAATCACATCATTCGGCGTTCCAGTCGTTCCTTACAAAAAAGTGAATACATATGACGAGTTAGCTGAAGCAGTAGCTGCTTTAGGCATCCCGGCAGTCTTGAAGACGACAAAAGGCGGATATGACGGGAAAGGTCAATATGTGATTCGTGAGGAAAATGAAATTGCCGATGCATGGGAACAACTAAAAAATAAAGGTCCTTTCGTGTTAGAAGCTTGGATTCCTTTTGAAAAAGAGCTTTCTGTCATCGTGACACGGAGCGTTAATGAAGAAATGACGACCTTTCCAGTTGCAGAAAACATTCATATAAATAACATTTTACACCAATCAATCGTACCAGCACGTATAGCTGATGATGTGCAAGAAAAGGCACGATCGATCGCAAAACAACTTGCAAACTCTTTTCATTTAATCGGAACATTAGCAGTTGAAATGTTCTTAACGAAGAATGGAGACATTTATGTCAATGAATTAGCGCCAAGACCCCACAATTCAGGACACTATACAATAAATGCATGTGAAACGTCACAGTTCGACCAGCACATTCGTGCCGTTTGCGGATGGCCATTAGGGAGGACGGATTTACTTAAACCAGCTGTCATGGTAAATATATTAGGGGAGCATGTACCAAACGTATTATCACATGTTCGTGATCTCGAAGGAGCTCACCTTCATTTTTACGGGAAAGCAGAAGCGAAAAATGGCCGGAAAATGGGTCACGTGACGGTTTTAGCCGATACAGTAGAAGAAGCTCTCGAGCGTATTGAAGCATCACCAATTTGGAATGAGAACAGGTAATTTTAGGAGGAAACAAGATGATTGAACGTTACACACGCCCGGAGATGGGGAAAATTTGGACAGATGAAAACCGCTTTCAAGCTTGGCTGGAAGTTGAAATTCAAGCATGTGAAGCTTGGGCAGAATTAGGAGAAATCCCGAAAGAAGACGTTCAGAAAATCCGTGAGAATGCATCATTTGATGTCAATCGGATTTTAGAAATTGAAGCAGAGACTCGACACGATGTCGTTGCATTTACTAGAGCCGTTTCAGAAACATTAGGCGAAGAAAGAAAGTGGGTTCATTACGGCCTAACGTCGACCGATGTTGTCGATACAGCCCTGTCTTACTTATTAAAACAGGCAAACGACATTATTGAAAAAGATCTTCTCAACTTTATCGATATCTTAAAAGAAAAAGCAAAAGAACATAAAATGACGGTCATGATGGGACGTACACACGGTGTTCATGCTGAACCGACAACATTTGGATTAAAGCTCGCTCTCTGGTACGAAGAAATGAAAAGAAATTTACAACGTTTCCGTGATGCAGCAGAAGGTGTCAAATTCGGAAAAATTTCCGGTGCTGTTGGGACATATGCAAATATCGACCCGTTCGTTGAGAAATATGTTTGTGAAGGGTTAGGTCTTGAAGCAGCACCAATCTCAACCCAAACGTTACAACGTGACCGCCATGCGCATTATATTGCAACGATTTCATTGATTGCTTCATCGATTGAAAAAATGGCAGTAGAAATTCGCGGCCTGCAAAAAAGTGAAACACGTGAAGTCGAAGAATTTTTTGCAAAAGGGCAAAAAGGGTCCTCTGCGATGCCACATAAGCGTAACCCAATTGGTTCAGAAAATATGACTGGGTTAGCACGCGTCCTACGAGGCCACGTTATGACAGCGTACGAAAATGTTGCACTTTGGCACGAAAGAGATATTTCCCATTCATCTGCTGAACGTGTCATCTTGCCAGATGCGACGATCGCGATCAATTATATGCTGAACCGTTTTGGAAACATCGTGAAAAACTTAACGGTATTCCCTGAGAATATGAAACGAAACATGGGACGTACATTCGGTCTTATTTATTCTCAGCGCGTTCTTCTTTCCTTAATTGATAAAGGAATGGTACGAGAAGACGCTTATGACCTCGTTCAACCGAAAGCGATGGAAGCGTGGGAAAAAGGAATTCAGTTTCGTGAGTTAGTAGAAGCAGACCCACGAATTACTGATAAATTGTCTGCTGGAGAAATCGAAGACTGCTTTGATTATCACCATCATTTAAAGCATGTTGATACAATTTTTGACCGACTAGGGTTAAATAATGACTAAAAATGTGCAGAGGGATTCCCTCCCTTTGCACAAGGAAAATTGCTAATATTAGTAATTTTTCTAAAAATATTCGTCCTACAAGTTAACAGATATTTTAAATTCGGAGGGATTTCCTCATGGAAAAAGGAACATTGCTTTACGAAGGGAAAGCGAAGCGAATCTATGAAACAGCTGAAAAAGACGTATTGCTCGTCGAGTATAAAAATGATGCAACAGCGTTTAACGGAGAAAAGAAAGAGGTTCTCCAAGGTAAAGGAATCTTAAACAATGAAATCAGTAGTTTACTATTTTCAAAGCTTGCAAGTGAAGGGCTTGAAAGTCATTTTGTCAAGCGGGTGTCACAACACGAACAGCTTGTTAAAAAGGTCGACATCATTCCGTTAGAAGTCGTTGTCAGAAATGTCGCGGCAGGCAGCTTAGTGAAGCGTCTCGGGTTACAACGTGGAAGATTGTTCAATACGCCAATCGTTGAATTTTATTATAAAGATGACGACCTTGGCGATCCGCTTATCAATGTCGATCATATTCATGCTTTAAACCTTGCTACATCAGATGAACTGGAAAAAATGAGAACGGTCGCTCTTCAAGTAAATGACAGGCTTATGACGATTTTTAATCAAATTGACGTACAGCTAGTTGATTTCAAACTTGAATTTGGTCGTGATCCGAAAGGGAATGTCTTGTTGGCAGACGAAATTTCCCCGGACACATGCCGATTATGGGATGTAAAAACCGGTGAATCATTTGATAAAGATTTGTTTCGCTTTCAACTCGGAAGCTTACAAAACGGATACGAAACGATTTTACAACGTTTAGGAGGAGACAGCACATGTTCGAAGTAAAAGTTTACGTGACATTAAAAGAAGGGGTCCTTGATCCTCAAGGTTCAGCCGTGAAAAATTCATTAAGCCATTTAGGTTTTGACGGGGTTGAAGATGTCAGAATCGGTAAAGTGATGACACTTAACATGAACGGTACGAAAGAAACGATCAATGAACAAGTGGAAGCGATGTGTGAAAAACTTTTAGCCAATCCGGTTATCGAGGATTATCGTTACGAAATAAAGGAGGGCATTGAGTCATGAGATTTGCGGTCATCGTATTTCCTGGCTCAAACTGTGACCTCGACATGTACTACGCGGTCAAAGACGAACTAGGAGCGGAAGTAGAATATGTTTCATATCAAGATACAAGTTTAGACCGCTTTGATGCGATCTTGCTTCCAGGGGGATTCTCGTACGGAGATTATTTGCGCTCAGGAGCGATTGCCCGTTTTTCACCAGTTATGAAGGCAGTTGTTGCTGCAGCAAACGAAGGCAAACCCGTTTTCGGTGTTTGTAATGGGTTCCAAGTGTTGCTTGAAGCAGGGCTTCTCCCAGGAGCGATGAAAAGAAATGAGCAGTTAAAGTTCATTTGCCGCCCTGTTACA
Organism: Evansella halocellulosilytica; assembly: GCF_002335745.1. Taxonomy (GTDB): domain Bacteria; phylum Bacillota; class Bacilli; order Bacillales; family Salisediminibacteriaceae; genus Bacillus_CA; species Bacillus_CA halocellulosilytica. The sequence continues at coordinate 1,688,043 of NZ_NIST01000001.1, forward strand.
CTCGTCGTTGAAAACAATGAGACGATGTTTACATCTTCATATCGTGAGCGACAAGAAATTACAATTCCAGTCGCCCATGGTGACGGGAATTATTACTGTGATGATGAAACGCTCGTACAGCTAAAACAAAATAACCAAATCGTCTTTACGTATAAAGAAAATATTAACGGATCAAGAGAACATATCGCAGGAATTACGAACAAAGAAGGAAACGTACTCGGTATGATGCCGCACCCAGAAAGAGCAGTAGATGAACATTTAGGGTCTAGTGACGGATTACCCCTTTTTAAATCAATGTTAAAAGAGTGGAGGGAACGCAATGCAATTACTTCATGAACCATCTCCTCAAAAAATTAAAAGTGATCGTATTTACAGTGAAATGGGCTTAACAGATGATGAGTTTCAACTGGTTGAAAACATTTTAGGTCGTCTGCCAAATTACACGGAACTAGGCTTGTTTTCTGTTATGTGGTCAGAGCATTGCAGCTATAAAAATTCAAAAGTACTCCTAAAGAAATTCCCGACTTCTGGTGAAAACGTTCTGCAAGGACCTGGTGAAGGTGCCGGAATCATCGATATCGGTGACGACCAAGCAGTCGTTTTTAAAATTGAAAGCCACAATCACCCGTCAGCCATTGAGCCTTATCAAGGAGCAGCAACTGGTGTCGGCGGGATTATTCGTGACGTTTTTTCAATGGGCGCGCGTCCAGTCGCACTATTAAACTCGCTGCGCTTTGGAGAATTGACAAAGCCTCGTGTGAAGTATTTGTTTGAAGAAGTTGTCGCAGGGATTGCCGGATACGGTAACTGTATTGGAATCCCAACTGTCGGCGGCGAAGTTCAATTCGATCCTTGTTATGAAGGGAACCCACTCGTCAATGCGATGTGTGTCGGTCTGATTGATCATAAAGATATTCAAAAAGGGCAGGCAAAAGGTGTCGGAAACCCTGTCATTTATGTAGGAGCAAGTACCGGAAGAGATGGAATTCACGGAGCGACGTTCGCTTCTGAAGAAATTAGTGAAGAGTCAGAATCAAAACGACCAGCTGTTCAAGTCGGCGATCCATTTATGGAAAAACTTCTTTTAGAAGCATGCTTAGAAGCGACGAAAAGTGATGCTTTAGTCGGTATTCAAGATATGGGGGCAGCTGGGTTAACGTCTTCATCTGCCGAAATGGCAAGCAAGGCGGGCTCTGGTATTGAAATGAACTTGGATTTCGTGCCGCAGCGTGAACAAAATATGAGTGCTTATGAAATGATGCTGTCTGAATCTCAAGAACGGATGCTCTTAGTCGTTGAAGCAGGTCGTGAAGATGAAATGATCGAACTGTTTCAACGTTATGAGCTAAAAGCAGTTGTTGTCGGAAAAGTAACAGATGATCAACGACTACGTCTGCTTCATAACGGAGATGTCGTTGCTGATGTACCAGTCGATGCATTAGCAGAAGAAGCTCCTGTCTATCATAAGCCATCCTCTATTCCAAAGTATTATGAACAGTTCCAACAACAAACACCTTATAAACCTGCTGTGACGGATGTGAAGAACACATGGCATGACTTACTACGTCAGCCGACGATTGCAAGTAAAGAATGGGTGTATGATCAATACGATTACATGGTAAGAACGAACACAGTCGTCCAGCCAGGGTCAGATGCTTCGGTATTAAGAATTCGTGGTACAGAAAAAGCACTAGCGATGACAACCGATTGTAACTCTCGCTATATTTACCTTGATCCTTATGAAGGCGGAAAGCTAGCAATTGCCGAAGCTGCTAGAAATTTAATCTGTTCAGGAGCACAACCGCTAGGTGTAACCGACTGTTTAAACTACGGAAGCCCAGATAAACCGGAAATTTTCTGGCAGCTAGAAAAATCGACGGACGGTTTAAGTGAAGCTTGTGAAGTTCTTCGTACACCTGTTATCGGCGGAAATGTGTCGTTATATAATGAGACGGCAAAAGGTGCTGTTTATCCAACACCTGTCATTGGGATGGTTGGACTCATTGAAAATACTGATCATATTACACGTCAGCAGTTTCAAAATGAAGGAGATCTCGTCTATGTACTTGGAGCAGCGGACGATGATTTTGGTGGAAGTGAACTGCAAAAGCTTCAGCAAGGAGACATTTCAGGAAAGGCTCCGAAAATCGATCTTGAACTTGAAAAACAAAGACAAGAGCAAGTGCTGCAAGCAATTCAAGCGGGAACGGTTCAATCCGCTCATGATTTAGCGGAAGGCGGCTTCCTAGTCGGGCTAGCTGAATGTACGTTTGGAACGGACCTCAGTGCATCTGTTCAGCTGAATAGTGATGATATCGTGAAGGAGTGTTTTGCTGAAACGCCATCTCGTTACATCTTATCTGTCTCAAAAGAAAACAAAGATCAATTTGAACAACTTGTTCCTGAAGCACGATGCATTGGAGAAGTAACGAAAAAGGACGTTATGTCTGTTTATAATTCAAAAGGACAGCTCATCGTTGAAGAAAAGGTTCGACAACTTGAAGACACATGGAGAGGTGCCATTTCATGCTTACTGAAATCAAAGGCTTAAACGAAGAGTGCGGTGTGTTTGGAATTTGGGGGCATAAAGACGCTGCTCATATTACGTATTATGGATTGCACAGTTTACAGCATCGTGGTCAAGAAGGTGCTGGTATCGTTGTTACTGATGGGGAAAAACTTAAAGCAAATAAGGGAATCGGTCTCGTGAATGAAGTATTCCGCCCGAATGAGCTCGGCCAACTTTACGGAAATGGTGCAATCGGTCATGTACGGTATACAACTGCTGGCGATAGTGACTTAATTAATGTACAACCACTCATGTTTAATTCACAGACGGGAAGCTTAGCACTTGCTCATAACGGAAATTTAGTCAATGCAACGGCTTTAAAGCACCAATTAGAGCGTCAAGGCAGTATTTTTCAAACGACGTCAGATACTGAGGTGTTAGCTCATCTCATTAAACGAAGCGGATATGAAAGACTTGAAGATCGTGTGAAAAATGCGCTCACAATGGTGAAAGGTGCATACGCATTTATGGTGATGGTTGAAGATGCATTAATGGTCGCGCTCGATCCGAATGGTCTTCGCCCGTTATCGATTGGCAAACTAGGCGATGCGTATGTCGTCTCATCTGAAACATGTGCATTTGACATTATCGGTGCAACGTATGAACGAGAAGTTGAACCAGGAGAACTGCTCATTATTACAGATGAAGGTATTCGCAGCGAACGTTTTTCATTATCTCCGACACGTTCAATCTGCTCGATGGAATATGTATATTTTGCTCGTCCTGATAGTAATGTCGATGAAATTAACGTTCATCATGCTCGAAAAAACTTGGGCAAACAGCTCGCGACTGAGCACCCGGTCGAAGCAGATGTCGTTACCGGAGTCCCGGATTCAAGTATATCAGCTGCGATTGGATACGCTGAACAGGCTGGAATTCCATATGAATTAGGACTTATTAAAAACCGTTATGTCGGACGTACGTTTATTCAACCTTCACAAGAGCTTCGTGAACAAGGGGTGAAAATGAAGTTGTCTGCAGTACGCGGCGTTGTTGAAGGAAAGAGAGTCGTCATGGTTGATGATTCGATTGTTCGTGGAACGACAAGCCGCCGCATCGTCCGTCTTTTAAAAGAAGCCGGTGCAAAAGAAGTTCATGTCCGTATTAGTGCACCGCCGATTACAAACCCGTGTTTTTATGGGATTGACACGTCGACAAAAGGTGAACTAATTGCTGCAACGAAAACAGTTGAAGAAATTCGCGAAGAAATTGGCGCAGATTCGTTAGACTATTTAACGATTGAAGGGTTAAAAACTGGAATTGGACGTTCGAGCGAAATGGAAAACTGCGGACAGTGCCTAGCATGTTTTACCGGAAATTATCCGACAGAAATTTATCCTGAATCTGATCATCCTTATGAAAAGGTTCAGCAATGAAGGAGGAAATAAACGATGTCAAAAGCATATGAAGCTGCCGGTGTAAATATAGAAGCCGGCTATGAAGGGGTGCGTCGTATACAAAAGCATGCACAATCGACGAAACAGCCAGGAGTGATAGGTGCACTCGGAAGCTTCGGGGGCCTTTTTGACCTTTCTTCCTTATCGTATAAAGAGCCTGTTTTAGTGTCCGGAACAGACGGTGTCGGCACAAAACTTCTCATCGCACAAAGCATGAATAAGCACGATACGATCGGGGTTGATGCGGTGGCAATGTGTGTTAACGACATTGTCGTCCAAGGGGCAAAACCGCTGTTTTTCCTTGATTATTTAGCTCTCGGTAAAAATGATCCGACTGTTGTCGAACAAATTGTTGCTGGAATTTCCGAAGGCTGCCGCCAGTCAGAATGTGCACTAATTGGCGGGGAAACAGCTGAAATGCCAGATTTATATAGTGAAAATGAATATGATGTTGCAGGATTTACAGTCGGCGCTGCTGAGAAGCAGCATTTGATTGATTCAGAAAATATTCGTGAAGGTGATGTGTTAATCGGTCTGCCTTCAAGCGGTATCCATAGTAACGGTTTTTCTCTCGTACGAAAAATCGTCAAAGATGAAGGGCTGACATGGTCAGATTCGTTTGAAGCCGATGCTAGCAAGACGATCGGTGACGTTTGTTTAACCCCAACGAAAATCTATGTCCGTGCGATGCTTCCGTTTCTCTTGACGGAACTGATTAAAGGGGCTGCACATATTACAGGCGGAGGTTTTTATGAAAATATTCCACGCATGCTTCCAAAAGGTTTAGGAGCAAAAATCAATTTGACGACTTGGCAAGTACCATCCATTTTTCAATGGTTGAAAGAGAAAGGGAGTTTAACCGAGGAAGATTTATTTTCAACGTTTAATATGGGGATCGGTTTTATCGTAGCAGTTAGAAAATATGATGTTGAACACGTTCTTCATACATTTTCCGATGCTGGAGAATCACCGCTTGTCATTGGATCTGTCATTAATGAAGCAGGTGTCTCCTTACAGGGGGCGATTCAATGGTAAATATCGCTGTTTTTGCATCAGGAAGCGGCAGTAACTTTGAAGCAGTTGTTCGTGCTGAAAAAGAAGGAAATATTGATGGGAAAGTGAAATTGCTCGTTACCGATAATCAAGATGCCTATGCTGTTGAACGAGCAATTGCACATGACATACCCGTTTTTTGTTTCAATCCGAGACAATTCAATTCTAAAGCTGAATTTGAAAAAGAAATCTTAACGAAGCTTCAAGAGTCTGGGATCGACTTGATTGTCCTTGCAGGCTATATGCGTTTAATCGGTTCAACATTATTAGAAGCGTATGAAAATAGGATTTTAAACATCCATCCGTCACTGTTACCTGCATTTCCTGGATTGGATGCGGTCGGTCAAGCGTTCGATGCAAAAGTAAAAGTAACCGGAGTGACGATTCATTACGTTGATTCAGGAATGGATACGGGGCCAATTATTACGCAAGAACCTGTTAAAATAGACAGCAGGGATACGAAAGAGGATGTTCAAAAGCGGATTCAGCGAGTGGAGCACTCTTTATACCCTGCTACGATCCAAGCTGTCATTGAGCAGATTAAAAGGAGCGGATAACAGATGAAAAAAAGAGCATTAGTCAGTGTATCTGATAAAACGGGAATTATTCCTTTCGTTCAAAGCCTAGAGGAACTAGGGATTGAAGTGATTTCAACCGGTGGAACGAAAAGAGCATTACAGGAAGCCGGCATCAACGTTATTGGGATTGAAGAAGTCACTGGATTTCCTGAAATTATGGACGGACGTGTCAAAACTCTTCATCCAAACATTCATGGAGGATTGTTAGCTGTTCGTGACAATGAAGCTCATTTAGCCGCATTAAAAGAACAAGGAATCGGTCTAATTGATTTTGTTATTGTCAATCTTTATCCATTCCAAGAAACGATTGAAAAAAAAGACACAACATTTAATGATGCTATCGAAAATATTGATATTGGCGGACCATCGATGATTAGAGCAGCAGCGAAAAATCATAAAGATGTCGCGATTATCGTTGATGCTTCAGACTATGACGGCGTTTTAGAAGAGTTAAAAGAAAATGTTGGCGAATTATCAGGAGAAAGGAAACGAAAGCTTGCCGCGAAAGCATTTCGCCATACAGCTTCATACGATGCACTTATTGCCGAATATTTAACGAACCAAACAGGAGAGGAAGCTCCAGAGAAATTAACGGTCACATACAATCTTAAACAAATGCTCCGATACGGGGAAAATCCGCATCAGCAAGCCGCGTTTTACGAACGGCCTCTAGGTAATCCTGCTTCCATTGCAAATGCTACGCAGCTTCACGGGAAAGAATTGTCTTACAACAATATTAATGACGCTGATGCAGCATTAGCTGTTGTCCGTGATTTCAAAGAGCCTGCAGTTGCGGCAATTAAACATATGAACCCTTGCGGTGTAGGAATAGGTGATAACATTTTTGAAGCATACACGAAAGCCTATGAAGCTGATTCTGTTTCAATTTTTGGTGGCATAGTCGCTTCGAATAGAGCAATTGATGGGATTACTGCTGCAAAAATGAAGGAGATTTTCCTTGAGATTATTATTGCACCTGACTTTTCCGAAGAAGCGCTTGCAATCTTAACTGAAAAGAAAAATTTACGGTTATTAAAAGTCGATTTTACTCATAATGAACCGTCTGAACAACGAATTACGACAGTCTCAGGAGGAGCATTAATGCAAGAGACAGATACATTAAGCTTTGAAGATGTATCTGTAACGAATCCGACGAAGCGTAAGCCTTCAGAGGATGAATGGAAACAGTTAAAAATGGCTTGGAAAGTCGTGAAACACGTGAAATCAAATGCGATTGTACTCGGTAAATCCGATTGTACGATTGGAATCGGAGCTGGACAAATGAACCGAGTTGGTGCAGCGAAAATCGCGATTGAACAAGCTGGTGATGCAGTACAAGGATCTGTATTGGCTTCGGATGCGTTTTTCCCAATGAATGATACTGTTGAAGCAGCAGCAAAAGCTGGGATAACTGCGATTATTCAGCCTGGCGGTTCGAAACGTGATCAAGAATCGATTGATAAAGCCGATGAATATGGAATTGCAATGGTCTTTACCGGTGTCCGCCACTTTAAACATTAATCTCTTTTGGTGGCCTATTGTTGGTGATTGACAAACACGCTCGCTTTCCCCGGACTTCGCGTGCCTCATCGCTCGTTCCCCCTCCTTAAGGGGTTCGACTGGTTCGCTTTTACGTGGGGAGTCTCGCGTATTCGATCATTCACTTGCCCAAATTAACAATAATCTTTATCAAATCCTTACTATTAAAAAATGATGGACGATATTTTTAAAAGGAGCGGTTTTCGTGAAAGTACTAGTCATAGGAAATGGCGGGCGAGAGCATGCAATTTGTTGGAAACTCGCGCAATCAAAAAAAGTGACCCATGTATTTGCCGCACCAGGAAGTGATGGGATCTCAAATGAAAAAGTGAAATCTGTTTCTATACCGGCGGATCATCATGCCGAATTAATGACATTTGCAAAAGAAGAGAAGATCGATTTAACAATAGTTGGACCAGAAGCACCGCTCGTAGATGGAATTGTTGATTCATTTAATTGCGAAGGTCTAACAACTTTTGGGCCCTCAAAAGCTGCAGCTGCCCTTGAAGGAAGCAAAACGTTTGCGAAGGAAATGATGAAAAAATATCAGATCCCAACGGCTTCATATGAAGTGTTTGACAATGTGGAAGCAGCAAAGGCATATGTCAAACAGCAAGGGGCGCCAATTGTCGTTAAAGCAGACGGACTAGCAGCTGGTAAAGGAGTCGTTGTTGCTGAGACGGAAGCAGAAGCGTTAAATGCAATTGATCAAATGATGGAGGAGAAAGCTTTTGGAGAAGCGGGAAGCTCTCTCGTCATTGAAGAGTGTTTACGTGGTGAGGAATTGTCTTTAATGGCATTCGTTCATGAAAATACTGTTATTCCAATGGTGCCTGTACAAGACCATAAGCGGGCATATGAAAGAGATCAAGGTCCGAATACCGGTGGGATGGGAGCTTATTCCCCCGTTCCTCACTTAGAGAACGGATGGGTTGAACAGGCAGAGAGAGAAATCTTGCGCCCAATGGCAGAAGCGATGGTCAAAGAAAAGGTACCATTCACTGGCATTTTATATGCAGGATTAATGATTACTGAGAGCGGTCCAAAAGTGATTGAATTTAACGCACGCTTTGGTGATCCTGAAACACAAGTCGTTCTTCCACGCATGAAATCAGACTTGATTGATGTGATCGAAAGCACGTTAAATAATGTAGAAATGAACGTCGAATGGAAGCAAGAAGCGTGTGTAGGTGTTGTATTAGCTTCTGAAGGGTATCCTGCTTCGTACGAAAAAGGCGTAGCCGTTCATATTCCTAAGATCAATGACGATATTCAAACTTGGTTCCATGCAGGACTTCAAGAACAAGAGGGGCATTGGGTAACGAATGGTGGACGGGTTTTACTCCTTTCCTCTTTAGGAAAAACGATTGAAGAAGCGCTATCCAGCACGTATCATGTTTTGGAAAAACAACAATGGGACGGATTATTTTATAGACGTGATATAGGACATCATGTAACGAGCCGAAGATAATCAGAAGACCTGGAGGGAAAGTCCGGCCAGGTCTTCTATTTTCTGTCCATTTTCTTTTTCTTATGAAGTCTCATCCAAAAAAACATGGCGGCGATAATGCTACCAAATATCAAAAAGTAAAGAAACAGTGTATCAATAGCAAATTCCCAGTTCATAAAACGATCGCCTCCTTCATTGCGTCGTATGTTTTGGATGATGGTTATAAAGCCTTTACTATGAAGGATTTACTGGTGATATATCATAATCGTCATATTCTTCATCATCAAAATGCATGACTTTTTCCTCGAATAAATAGGTCAGCGGGCAAAAACGGGTAATTCCTTCTGCTATTTTCATTGCCCCCATGATCACAGTAAACAATGGCATCGTGTCATAAGGACGTCTTACCATTTTAGATAATGCCCATGCAAATAAAGTAAACCCGCACGTAATTCTGACAATGGCATTAATGACCCCGATATTTTGTTTGAACATATTGAACCCTCCTGATTGTTTTTTAAAAAACACCTTTTTGTATTTTTAATAAAATTGTAAAAAAATCTTCATCGATTTAAAGGAAGAATATGTTACCATAGTAGAAACTTTCTAAAAAATGGGTGATTTGTATGGTCAAAGGATTTTCTCACTATTGGACAAAAAGACAAATACGTGATCAGTTAAATGTAATCCGTGGCGAAGCAGCACCAACATATGTGATTCAAGATGCGATATGGTTAAACAGTGTTCGAAAATGCTGGCTGCAAGGGAATATCTGGATACATCATGATCGTATTATTTATACAGGAGAACAGATGCCAGCAAATTTGAATGGAACAACGCTTTATAGTGCAAAAAATAAGCTTATCGTGCCTGGATATATTGAACATCATGCTCACCCATTCCAGTTATATCATCCCCTCACTTTAGCTCAATATGCATCTGAAAGAGGGACGACGACATTAATAAATGACAATATGCTGCTTTTTTTACATTTGGACAAATCGAAAGCGCTTACATTGTTGGCGGATATCCAAAAAACTCCCGCTACGATGCTTTGGTGGGCTAGGTACGATTGTCAAACAGAGCTACGAAATGAAGATGATGTGTTTTCATTTTCAAATATGAGAGACTGGCTCGATCACCCTTATGTAGTTCAAGGAGGAGAATTAACAGATTGGCCGAGAGTTCTTCAAGGAGACGATGTGATGCTGCACTGGCTTCTTGAGACAAAGGACGTTCGTAAACCGATTGAAGGACATTTTCCCGGAGCTGGAGAAAATACACTCACTCAAATGGCCTTAATCGGAGTAGATGGTGACCATGAATCAATGACCGGAAACGACGTAGTAAAGCGATTAGATATGGGGATGACTGCCTCTTTACGATATTCTTCTATTCGTCCTGATTTACCAAGTCTTTTAAAACAATTACATGATCACAATTTCACGAGTTATAACCATTTACTAATGACGACTGACGGATCTCCCCCTCGTTTTTTAAAGGATGGAATGATGGATCATTTAATTGATTTAGCGATGCAGCAAGGGGTTCCATTTGAAGAAGCAGTAGGAATGTGCACATACAATGTCGCTAAGCATTATCATATGGATGATGTTCTTGGGATGATTGCGCCGGGGCGCTTAGCCAATTTAAACTTTCTTTCTAATAAGGAAACACCGCTCCCGACCGATGTGCTAGCGAAAGGTGTTTGGGTTCGTAAGGACGACCAACCGGTATTCCCGGATCAACAATTCAACTGGGAAAAATACGGTTTTACTCCTTTGGATATCGACTGGGAGCTTACAGAAGAAGATTTTCACTTTTCAACTCCAATCGGATTAGAGATGGTTAACGATGTCATTGTTAAGCCATACCAAGTTACCCAAGATTTATCACAAGAAGAATTGAACCCTAAAAAAGATGAATGCTTTTTCATGCTCATTGATCGTAATGGAAAGTGGACTGTGAGTACAGTTGTAAAAGGCTTTGCAAAAGACATTTACGGTTTTGGAAGCACGTATTCCAACAGCGGCGATATCATTTTAATCGGAAAAAGTAAAAAAGGATTATTGTCAGCTTTTTTCGAATTAAAAAAGCATAATGGAGGAATTGTCTTGCTCGAGCGCGAAGAAGTAATAAGTCGAGTTAAGCTCGATTTATTTGGTGTGATGTCTAAAAAAACGATGGAACAACTAATGGACGAAGAAACGCAATTATCGACTGAATTGAAAAAAAGAGGATACCGTTTTTCTGACCCTATATACAGTCTGCTTTTCTTTTCAGCGACTCATTTGCCATACGTGCGTATTACACAAAAAGGAATTTTTGATGTAAAAAAGAAAAAGGTACTCTTTCCTTCGATTATGCGTTAAACTAAGAAAGTGAATAGAGTGCTTGTTCTATGCCAACAATGTCATACCATCTAGCAGTTACCTGCACTTTTAGAAAGGTTGATCTTGACATGAAGCGAATCCCATCTATAACTGCAGCAATACTCGTCATTCTTCTCATCATGTCTGGCTGTCAATCTGAAGAGGAAGCAACAAATAATGAGGAAGATGAAACGGGTATTGAAGAAGATGAAAACGATGAAAAAGTAATAGAACAAGACGTTGAAGAAGAAGCTGAGCCAGTATATGATCAGACGTATCCATTAACTGGAATAGGTACAAATGAAGATGTTGATTATCGAGCGTTTGGTGTCATGATTGAAAACTCACAGTCAGCACGACCTCATTCGGGCTTATACCAAGCAGATGTCGTTTACGAAGTTCTGGCAGAAGGCTCAATTACGAGACTGCTTGCAATTTTTCACAGTCAGCAGCCTGAACGTATTGGTAACGTACGGAGTGCCCGGGATTACTATATTTACTTAAATAATGGTTTGAATGCGATTTATGCATCTGCAGGGGGAAGTCCTGGAGCATTTGATTTAATTGAACAAAGAGCTGTTGATTTTATTAGTGGACTTGTCTACGATGGAACGTATTTCACACGTTCTTCACATAGAAACGCTCCGCACAATATGTACACAACATTTGCTAATTTAGTAGAAGCCGCCGAGCAAATTGGTTATGACACAAGTCTCAAACCGCCTGAGCTCCCATTTACGGAAGAGCTTGAGTTAACAGAGGGAGCCGATGTAACAGAATTTGAAATCGATTACGGTAGCTCATCGAATAATGTTCAATATAGCTATGACCGAGAAAACAAAGTATATGTTCGCTCTGTTGGCGGACAATTAGTCAATGATAGTGAAACGAATGATCCGGTAGCACCAAAAAATGTATTTATTGTTGAAACAGAACATCGAGTCATCGACGATCAAGGAAGACGTCATGTTGATATTGAATCAGGCGGAAATGCTTATTTAATTCAAGAGGGTGTACTGCAAGAAGTGGAGTGGCGCAATGTGGACGGTGTGCTGCTGCCTTATAAAGACGGTGACAGGTTGTCCTTATTACCTGGACAAACCTTTATAAATCTCGTTCCTACAAATAATGGAGGAATTGAGAGTCGAGTATCAATTCCAGCAGATGCTAATGCAGGCTCATAAAACATTAAGTAATGAAGTTTAGAAGGGATGGATTCCGTAATGCAAATTGATAAACTGCGCGGACAAGAGCTCGATCAACTCTTTGAAGCGATTCTAAGTTTAAAAGACAAAGAAGAATGTTATCAATTTTTTGATGACCTTTGCACGATGAATGAAATACAATCTCTTGCCCAACGTTTAGAAGTTGCTCGCATGCTGATGGACGGGTACACGTACCAACGTATCGAAAAAGATACCGGTGCAAGTACCGCAACGATTTCCAGAGTCAAGCGCTGCATTAACTACGGAAACGATGGCTATCAAATGACACTCGACAGAGTGCACAATGATAAAAAATAAATCAATCCGGACCGCACTAACGAACGTGCGGTTTTTTTCTATGTTTTATCTGTAGTCATTACCGGTTGTTTCCAGGTTTCTTCCCAGGTTCCTTCTAGTTTCCTTCCAGGTTATTTCCAGGTGCCTGGCACATGGAAATTAATGGTATATGCTTCCGTAGTAAGTGTTTTGCAAGTTGGGATTTGCTCCTTGGTTAATTAGAATCATTCTAGTTAGCGGATAAAGTGCTGATTTTCGCGGATAAACTGAATTTTTTACAGGATAAAACTTAATTTTTCACGGATAAACAAGGATTTTTACAGGATAAACTCCAATTTTCGCGGATAACAGGAAATGCTCACCAAGGTTCCTATGGCAAATCAGTGATGACCGGTACATTTCCTTCATTTTAAAGCTGGACTCACAGATTATTCAATTATTTACATGAAAGTGGTTCACATTTTCCGATTTTTTAATTATTATGAGAAAGAACAATCCTCGTAAACTATCATTCCTTCAAAAAACTAAATAAAGGAAGTGGACGCTTTGTTTATTAAACCCCGAACGTACCCTCTTGAAATTCGCAGACTCGAGGGGGTTCGCGCCAGGCTACAGACAAATCATATTCTATATAATGAAATTGATGCAGACTTATCAAGAAGAAGAGCAGGTTTTAAAGGAGAATTAGCCTCAGATTATTACTTAGATCCTCTAAAGAAATCGAAGGAACACCTCATTTTATGCGACCTCAAACTACCTATTCATGAACATACCTTTCAAATTGACACACTCATTTTAACTAGATCATATATTCTCATTTTTGAAGTGAAAAACATTACTGGAGAGTTAACCTTTGATCATACGTATCAACAACTTGTTCAAACTACTGATGGACTGAAAAAAATATACCCTTGTCCAATCGATCAAGTCGAAAATATTGAAAGGAAGATTGTGAAATTCTTTCGTTCAATGAAAGTAGAGCATTCATTTCCAGTAAAAGGGTTCATCGTATTAGCCAATAAACGAGCACAAGTGATGAATGATAAAACGGACAAAAAAGTGGTTGACCGAGTTATCCGGTCAAAAAGCATCGAACATAAAATTGAGCTATTAGATCAAACTTGTTCAAAAACATTAGTGTCTATGAAAGAACTCAAAAAGTTAGCAAATATGATTAAAAGGTCTCACGATCCTTGGTTCAATGATTTTGGACAACAATATCACGACATTCATGATGACATTCTCTGCGGTGTTCGTTGTAGTGAATGTGGACATTTGCCGATGACTAGAGTCCATGGATGCTGGCAGTGTTTCAGTTGTCAGCGCAAATCAAAAAAAGCTCATCGAGAAGCTTTAGTCGATTATGGTCTTTTCAAATCTAACAAAATAACGGTAAAAGCATTTGCCGAGTTTGCTCTCATAGACTCGCATGATGTAGCTTATAGATTATTAAATGAGTTGAAATTACCATCATATGGGCCAAAAAAATATAGAGTTTATGACTTAACTTCATTTATCATTAAACATGTCGGTAACGAATGTCAATTAGAATCATTCTAGATAGCGGATAAAGTACTGATTTTCGCGGATAAACTGAATTTTTTACAGGATAAAACTTAATTTTTCACGGATAAACAAGGATTTTTACAGGATAAACCCCAATTTTCGCGGATAAGTCATCATACAAGGTCTTCAACTTTGTTATAGCCCCTCTAAAAACCATTCATATTACTTTTTTATAAAAAACTGATTTAAAAAGCCAATATTCAGTTAAAATTCAATATATATTTTCACAAATTTGTTTAGTCTGAACGAAACTTTGTAGAGAAGCAACCCAAGAGATATAAACAACTACCATTTGAGAATACCCCCGTTTGAGAATGACCTCTTCACAATAATCGATCACCACTTGAGAATACCCCCTTCCACATAATAAACAGTTCATCATGAAAAAAAGCGGGCTTTCCTTAATTTAGAAACTTTTCCCTCACTAATGAGTCCTAACGTGATTTTTGATATACTTATCAGAGTGAAACGAGAATGTTGGAGGAACTGAAAATATGCTTGAATATCAAGACTGGAAACATGCATTTAAGTTAGATCAAAATAAAGAAATTTCAGATGAAGCACTTGAGCAGATTTGTGAGTCTGGCACAGATGCGGTAATCGTTGGCGGTAGCGACGGTGTAACAGAAGATAATACATTACACTTGCTGATGAGAATTCGTAGATATTCGGTAGCATGCGCGCTTGAGGTGTCAAACTTGCACTCGATCGTACCAGGCTTCGATTACTACCTGATCCCATCTGTTTTAAATACACGAGAAGTGACATGGCTGAACGGCTTGCACCATCGAGCACTAAAAGAGTTTGGAGAAATCATGAATTGGGATGAAGTCCTCACAGAAGGATATTGTGTGATGAACCCCGAATCGAAAGTGGCACAGCTGACAAATGCGAAAACAGACCTCGATACTGAAGATGTCATTGCATATGCGCGAATGACCGATCAGTTATTTAAAATGCCTGTATTTTATTTAGAGTACAGCGGTACATATGGCGACCCAGATCTTGTCGAACAAGTTGCGGCTGTTCTAGAGAAAGCCCATCTGTTTTACGGAGGCGGAATAGACAGCGTGGAAAAAGCAAGTGAAATGGCAAAGCACGCACATACCATTATTGTTGGCGATGCCATTTACGACGATTTCAAAACAGCGTTGAACACTGTAAATGCGGTGCAGAAGTAAGTATACAATTGATGGCGAATACGATAAAATATAGGTAGAGAACATATGTTTGGATGGTGGTAAAATGGAACGAATGAAAGAACAGTTAGTACAAGGGTTAAACCCAGAACAAGCAGAGGCAGTGAAGCACGGTGACGGACCACTCTTAATTATGGCTGGTGCAGGAAGTGGGAAAACACGAGTATTGACGCATCGAATGGCTTATTTAATCGCAGAAAAAGGAGTTCCCCACTGGTCAATATTAGCGATTACATTTACGAATAAAGCAGCGCGTGAAATGAAAGAACGAGTAGCAAAAATCGCTGGCGGACAAGCAGATGAAATGTGGATCTCGACGTTCCACTCGATGTGTGTCCGTATTCTTCGCCGTGACATCGATAGAATCGGGATCAACCGTAATTTCACGATATTAGATGGATCAGACCAGCAGACAGTCATTAAACGTCTCATGAAAGAGCTAAACATTGACGTGAAAAAATTTGAGCCGAGGTCAATCCTAGGCTCGATCAGTTCTGCAAAAAACGAGCTGAAAACGCCGAAAGATCTTGAAAAAACAGCATCTGGACCATATGAACAAACGGTGCTGAAAGTGTATGAGGCTTATTCGAAAGAGTTAAAGAAAAATCAGGCACTCGATTTTGATGACTTGATTATGACAACGATTAAACTTTTTAATCAAGTTCCAGAAGTATTGGAATACTATCAAAGAAGATTCCGGTATATTATGGTAGACGAGTATCAAGATACGAACCATGCACAATACATGCTCGTAAAAATGATGGCTGACCGTCACGAAAATATATGTGTTGTTGGGGATTCAGACCAGTCGATTTATCGTTGGCGCGGAGCAGATATTAAGAACATTTTATCCTTTGAAAAGGATTATCCTGATGCAACAGTGATTATGCTTGAACAAAACTACCGTTCAACGAAACGAATTTTAAAAGCAGCAAATGAAGTTATTGAAAACAATATGAACCGTAAACCGAAAAAGCTTTGGACAGACAATGACGATGGTGAGAAAATTGCTTATTATGAAGCAGATAGTGAACATGATGAAGCTCAATTTGTCATTGGGAAAATTAAAGAGTTAACAGAAATGAATCAAGTATCACCGTCAGATATTGCTATATTGTATCGGACGAATGCCCAATCGCGTGTTATTGAGGAAATGTTTGTGAAATCGAATTTGCCGTATACGATTGTTGGGGGAACGAAATTCTATGATCGAAAAGAAATTAAGGATGTCCTAGCCTATTTACGTTTAGTTGCGAATCCGGATGATGATATTAGTTTCCGGAGAATTATTAACGTTCCACGCCGCGGAATTGGGAATACGACCGTCGATAAAATTAGTGATTACGCAGGAGCGAATGACTTATCCCTTTATCAAGCGATACAAGAAGTAGACCAAATCGGCTTAAGTGCCCGTTTCCATAAGACACTAAGGGAATTTGCCGACCAGCTTAGAAACTGGGTTCAGATGCAAGATTATTTATCAGTAACGGAGCTTGTTGAAGAGCTTCTTGAGAAAACGGGTTATCGTGACATGCTGAAAAACGATAAAAGTTTAGAGGCTGAAGCACGGTTAGAAAACATTAATGAGTTTTTATCCGTAACGAAAGAGTTTGAAAAAAACAATGATGACAAGTCGCTCATCGCATTTTTAACAGATTTAGCGTTAGTTGCAGATATCGATAAAGTAGACGATGAGGACGTGACAGAGCAAGAAAAAGTGCTGCTCATGACTTTGCACTCTGCAAAAGGACTTGAATTCCCGTATGTCTTCCTAATTGGTCTTGAAGAAGGGGTCTTCCCTCATAGCAGAGCGTTAATGGAAGAAGTAGAAATGGAAGAAGAACGACGCCTCGCTTATGTTGGGATTACACGTGCTGAACAGCAGTTATACTTAACGAGAGCAAGAATGCGCACATTATACGGAAGAACGAATATGAATCCTTCCTCTCGCTTTTTAGGAGAAATTCCTGAAGATTTGTTAGATTCACTAAAAGAGACGAAAAGTGAACCGACACCGCCTTGGATGAAAACGTCACGCTCCAGCAGTTCAGGGTTTGGCTCCGCACCACAAGGGGGACGACCTGCACCACAAAAACCGGGAGCGGCACGCACGACTCAACGTACAATGACGACAACGACTGGTGGCGATTCATTTGCTTGGGCAGTCGGCGACAAAGCTTCCCATAAAAAGTGGGGAGTAGGCACTGTTGTCAGCATGAAAGGAGAGGGTGAAAATGTTGAATTAGACATTGCCTTTCCTCAAGTTGGCGTGAAGCGATTATTTGCGAAATTTGCACCAATTACGAAAGTGTAAGGTGGGAAGAAGATGAACGAGCAAGATGTGAAAAAAGAAATAGACCGCTTAACAGATCAATTAAATGATTATGCACACCATTATTATGTTTTAGATAAACCGAAAGTGTCCGATGCAGAGTACGACCAGCTGCTAAGTGAGCTCGTCACACTCGAAGAAAAGCACCCGAATTTGAAGAGAGATGATTCCCCGAGTGAACGTGTCGGTGGTGAACCGCTTGACCATTTTAAAAAAGTACAGCATGCGATCCCGATGTTGAGCTTATCGAATGCGTTTAATGAACAAGATTTACGTGATTTTCACCGTCGTGCTGAGCAAGGATTAGGTCATGCACCGACCTATAGCTGTGAGCTCAAGATTGACGGACTTGCGGTTACATTGAAATATGAAAACGGCCGTTTCATTCAAGGGGCTACAAGAGGGGACGGCACGATCGGAGAAGATATTACGAGCAATTTGAAGACGATTGCGTCGATTCCGTTACGGTTAAAAGAAGATGTAACGATTGAGGTTCGTGGTGAAGCATTTATGCCGAAACGTTCTTTTGAGCGTCTAAACGAAGCGAAAGAAAAAAATGGTGAACAGCTTTTTGCGAATCCAAGGAACGCTGCCGCAGGGTCACTTCGTCAACTCGATCCGAAAATAGCTGCAAAACGGAACTTAGATATTTTTATTTATTCGATTGGCCAAATTGAAGGGAAAGAGATCGAGTCTCACCATGAAGCACTCGATTATGTTGCATCACTCGGTTTTAAAACGAACGATCAGCATCAGCATTGTGAAACGATTGATGAAGTCGTTGAATATTGTGAAGGCTGGCTTGATAAGCGGGCAGACCTTCCTTATGAAATAGACGGGATCGTCATTAAAGTCGACTCGTTGCGTGATCAAGAGCAACTTGGTTTTACAGCGAAAAGTCCGCGCTGGGCAACTGCCTTTAAGTTCCCAGCTGAAGAGGTCGTCACAAGCCTTTTAGATATTGAGTTAAGTGTCGGAAGAACCGGAGTCGTCACTCCTACAGCGATATTGGAGCCAGTTTCTGTTGCGGGTACGACCGTAAAACGTGCGTCACTTCATAATGAAGACTTAATTCGTGAAAAAGACTTGAAGCTCGGTGACAAAGTGACGATAAAAAAGGCCGGTGACATTATTCCGGAAGTTGTCAATGTGTTAACCGAGCAAAGAAAAGGTGATGAGAGAGACTTTTCTATGCCGACACAATGTCCTGAATGTGGCAGTGAGTTAGTTCGAATTGAAGGAGAAGTTGCACTCCGGTGCGTCAACCCGAAGTGTCCGGCACAAATCCGTGAAGGCTTAATTCATTTTGTATCTAGAAACGCAATGAATATTGATGGGTTAGGTGAACGAGTCATTACTCAGCTATTCGTTCATGAACTTGTAGAAGATGTTGCCGATCTTTATAAATTGAAACGGGATGAACTGCTACAGTTAGAGCGTATGGGAGAAAAATCAGTCGACAATTTACTGAATGCTATTGAAGCGAGTAAGGAAAATTCATTAGAAAAGCTGTTATTTGGACTCGGTATACGATTTGTCGGAGCGAAAGCGGCTAAAACGCTCGCACAGCATTTTGAAACGATTGACGAGTTAAAAGTGGCTAACCGTGAACAATTAGAGGCGATCGACGAAATTGGCGAAAAAATGGCCGATGCGATTGTAACGTATTTTGAAAAGCCTCAAGTTGCTGAATTGATCGGTGAGTTGAAAGGACTAGGTGTTAATACTACTTATAAAGGGCCAAAGCCTGGCGCTCCTGAAGAGAATGATTCTTATTTCTCTGGTAAAACAGTCGTACTAACTGGTACGATGGAGGAGATGTCCAGAGGAGAGGCGAAAGCTGAAATTGAAGCATTGGGCGGTAAAGTAACTGGCAGTGTCAGTGCGAAAACGGATCTCCTCATTGCAGGAGAAAAAGCCGGATCCAAATTAAAGAAAGCTGAAGAGCTTGAAATTGAAATTTGGGATGAAGGTCGTTTACTGAGTGAGTTAAAGAAATAATCGGTTACGTTTCAAGTGAAATAAAGATCGAATTAAAAGGACGGAAAATAGACATTAAGTAGAAGCC
The DNA here is from genome assembly GCF_002335745.1 of Evansella halocellulosilytica. Taxonomy (GTDB): domain Bacteria; phylum Bacillota; class Bacilli; order Bacillales; family Salisediminibacteriaceae; genus Bacillus_CA; species Bacillus_CA halocellulosilytica. The sequence continues at coordinate 1,707,668 of NZ_NIST01000001.1, forward strand.
TAGAGCGTAGGCAGACGGCGAGGAGTGTGAACTGCGGATGAAGAAAAAAATCAGCTTGTTAATCGTAGCAGTATTGCTGATTTTATCCGGTTGTATTCCTGCATTGGAGCGGGGAGAGGAAGACGTTATAGTCGTCGAACAAACAGACGAGGAAGAAGAACAGCAATATGTGATTACACCGACCATTGAATCCCATGAACAATTTTATCGTAATCTCTTGAGTGACGGTACGTATAACCGAAGCGATGCAAGAGGTAATGTTGCAGCTGCGATGAATAATCGTATCGACATTAATCAATTTGAATTAGGGTTGTTAGAAATTGCAACTGGACAATATAGCAATGAGGAATATTACTTTCAAGAAGGACAGTTTTTAACTGGAAATACGATCAATCACTGGCTGCGAAGGTATGATCCTGATGAGGACGATCAAGTAGACGGGTTAAATCCAGCACTCGGTGATGAAGGTGATATGGAGGACCGAATGGGAAACCATCCTCTTATTCTTTCACATATTATGGAGCATAACTACTTTTATGGAAGTGAGGAAGATGGAGTAAACTTAGGCGGTGTCGTCCTAGGAATTTCATTACGCTCTATCTATTATTTTCGCACAGAAGACGATGATGGCGGATACCACTTCCACGAAAGAGCGCTTGAAGACACTGATTACGACGCTGAAGCATATGGGAAAGAAGCCGCTCAGAAAATGATTGAACGGTTACGGTCGATGGAAGGACTAGAAAATGTACCGATTACGATTGCTCTTTATCAAGAAGAGCGAAGAGGTTCAATTGTACCTGGCTCGTTTATCTCCATGACTCAAGTTGGTGAAGGTGAAACGACGATTGACGGTTGGGAAGCGATTGACGAACAGTTTTTCTTTTTCCCGTCAAGAGCAGCAAATGATGCAATTCCGAATCAGGCAAATGCCTTTTCACAATTTAAAACAGATGTTGAAGAGTTTTTTGATCAAAGCATAGGAGTTGTCGGTAAAGGGCGTTATAAAAATGAAACGTTAGAAGAAATGACAATAGAGTTAAACCTGCAGTCACCTGGAAAGTCTGAAGTGATAGCTCTTACACAATTTGTAAGTGGCAGGCTCGCGAATACATTCTCTGAGCAAGTACCGATTTACGTTCATATGGAATCGGTCAATGGACAGGAAAGTTTGATCGTGCAATATCCTGAGCAGGAGCCGTATGTTCATGTTTATAAGTAAATGAATAACCGTAAAGAGTGCCATGAAGCTAACGACTTCTGAGGCGCTCTTTTTCGTTTTACTAAAGGATCGAGGGGGCGAACGTCTTTCTTTAGCTATTTACTTCCGTCTACTGAAAAAACACTATGTAATGTTAGATGTATTTCCTTCTATTAGTTTCACTCTCTAAAATACATAGAGACGATATTACTCTTTAGATTTTAATCATGAAAAAGGTCCTGATCGAATAGTTTAGAATAGTAAAAAAGCTAGGAATGTGAAGGGGAATTTATATGCTCAGACAGTGCAATCGACATTTTTTTATAATAAAAAAGTCATTTAATGGATAATTTATACTAGAATGACGAATTTATTTTCATTTTTTTTAATGAATATATATGTCTATATAATAAAGAAAACGCTTTATTTAATGACAGTGTTGCATAAAAATACATATGTAAGCGAATAAAATAATATTTGCAATGTTCTGATTATCTATGTGTGTTATAGTACTCATTATGACTGTCATTCTGAATTGTGAATGAAGATAGAAAATTCTTGAAATTGTATAGAGGTGTATATGCTGTTTATGTAGAATATAGTAGAAAATCGACGCGATTTTAAGTTAAAAGCATTTATATGAAGTTAATCATTGTATTTATTAATTGAGGAGGTGAGAGGGTGGAACATTCACTTACAGCAGCTACTTGGTTTTGGTTATTTGTCCCGATGCCATTATTAGTCATACTATCAATTATTACTTATTTTACTGAGAGGAGATCATAACTTTGGAAACTTCAACATTAGTTACGTTTATTGTTTATTTAGTTGGTATGTTAGCAATTGGCCTTGTTGCATACAAAATGACACATAATTTATCTGATTACGTACTAGGGGGCAGAAGACTCGGAGGAAGTGTTGCGGCCTTGAGTGCTGGTGCTTCTGATATGAGTAGTTGGTTATTACTCGGTTTACCAGGAGCAATGTACGCCTTCGGTATGACAGAAATTTGGATTGCCGTCGGTCTAGCGATGGGTGCGTATTTAAACTGGCAGTTTGTTGCAAAACGATTACGTATTTATACGGAAATTGCTGGTGATTCGATTACTTTGCCAGATTACTTTGAGAACAGATTTAAGGACAATTCAAAAATTTTACGCATGGTGTCTGCACTCGTTATTTTAATTTTCTTTGCCTTTTATACATCCTCGGGGCTAGTCGGTGGTGCGATTTTATTTGAAAGTTCATTTGGCTTAGAATACACGACAGCACTTTGGATTGGAGCTATCGTTATCATTTCTTATACTTTCCTAGGTGGATTCTTAGCTGTATCATGGACAGACTTTGCACAAGGTATCCTCATGTTCTTAGCTTTAATTATCGTACCAATTCGTGCGATTCAAGAGATGGGTGGCTGGAATGAGACAGTAAACCGCGTAGGAGACATTGATCCGGTTTATCTTGATGTATTTACTGGTACGACTGCATTAGGAATTATTTCATTGCTCGCTTGGGGATTAGGTTACTTCGGCCAGCCTCATATCCTTGCTCGTTTTATGGCAGTTAAATCGAAAGATGAGATTCCGAAAGCTCGTTTAGTTGGTATGTCATGGATGGTCTTTGCGTTGTTCGGTGCGATCTTTACTGGTTTTGTAGGGATTGCGTACTTTGCAGACGCTCCATTAGATAACTCAGAAACTGTATTTATTCAGTTTACGCAAGTACTTTTTGACCCTTGGGTTGCAGGATTCTTGCTTGCAGCTATTTTGGCAGCAATCATGAGTACGATCGACTCACAATTACTCGTATCATCAAGTGCTTTAACCGAGGACTTTTATAAAGCGATTTTCCGTAAAAATGCATCTCAGCAGGAGTTAGTTTGGGTCGGACGTATTGGCGTTGTAGTTATTGCCTTATTTGCAATCCTACTAGCATATAATCCTGAATCAACTGTATTAGATCTTGTCGGTTATGCATGGGCAGGATTTGGTGCTGCATTCGGTCCGGTTGTAATCTTGTCATTATTCTGGAAGAAGATGACTCGTATCGGGGCATTAGCAGGTATGATTGTCGGAGGTGCTACGGTAATCCTTTGGGATTTACTCGCTCCAATTGATTTATACGAAATTGTCCCTGGGTTTATCCTTGCGACAATCGCAATCATTGTCTTCAGTTTAATCGGTAACGGCCCAGGTCAAGAAATTGAAGAAGAATTTGAACGAGTAAGAGAAAATGTATAATTAAAAGAAATTGCATAATAATGACCAAAAACTCTCAGGTGCCTGGCACTTGGGTTTTTTTGGTATTTTTGTATTATAGGTGTGTGAGGTTGGCTTACTTTTCGAACCTGTGACTTTGGTCAATTAGTTGAACATAGAAACAGAACTTTATCCATAAATATCCATGTGCCAGGCACATGGATATTTATGGATACATGAGGTGGCTTATAGTGGGAGAGATTGCTTGTCCTGTTGTTCTTTGGTATTATCATACTATTGTAATGCAAGAATCAGGACGGATTTTCGATGATGGAGGTGTTTAGATTAATGGAAAGAATCACAAAGAAACAAGTAAAGCATGTTGCACATTTAGCACGCCTTGAATTTACAGAAGAAGAGATAGAAAAATTTGCATACCAGCTTGACCAAATTATTGATTTTGCGGAACAGTTAAATGAAATTGATACGACAAATGTTAAACCAACCTCTCACGTATTAGATGTGAAAAATGTTTTACGAGAAGATGAAGTAAAGCCTTCACTTTCTAGAGAAGATGCCTTAAAGAACACGCCTGTCCAGCAAGATGGACAAGTGAAAGTTCCAGCTGTTTTTGAATAAAGGAGGGGACACTATGTCATTGTTTGACCATCGAATTGCTGACCTACAAGAGCAATTACATAAAAAAGAAATTACAGTTTCGGACCTCGTTGATGAAGCTTATCGACGAATAAAACAAGTTGATTCTGAAATCGGAGCCTTTTTGCACTTGTCAGAAGAGCAAGCGAAGCAACAAGCAGCAACATTACAAGAAAAAATAAATAAAGATGAACAACTCGGAGCTCTTTTCGGAATTCCTGTTGGTATTAAAGATAATATTGTGACAAAAGGCATCCGTACGACATGCGCGAGCCAGCTTTTGAAAAACTTTGAGCCGATGCATGATGCTACTGTTGTGAAAAAGCTTAACGACGCACAAGCGATCTCGGTTGGTAAAATTAATATGGATGAATTTGCGATGGGGTCTTCAAATGAAAACTCAAGCTTTAACGTTGTAAAAAATCCATGGGATACTGCACGTGTTCCAGGAGGATCGAGCGGTGGTTCGGCTGCAGCTGTTGCAGCGGGAGAAGTCCCATTTGCTTTAGGCTCAGATACTGGTGGTTCGATTCGAGAACCTGCAGCCTTTTGTGGTGTCGTTGGATTAAAACCTACATACGGGCGCGTTTCCCGGTTTGGTTTAGTCGCATTTGCATCCTCACTCGATCAAATCGGCCCAATTACTCGAACTGTTGAAGATAATGCGTTCATTTTAAATAGTTTAGCAGGACATGACTCTCTTGATTCGACGAGCGCTAAAAATGAAGTTTCTAATTATTCAAATGCTTTAACAGGCGATATTAAGAATCTTAAAATTGCTGTACCGAAAGAATATTTAGGTGAAGGTGTCAGTGAAGAAGTTCGCAAGCAAGTTCAACAATCTTTGAAAACGCTCGAAGACATGGGAGCAAAATGGGAAGAGGTATCACTACCTCATTCGAAATATGCGATTGCAACTTACTATATTATCGCTTCCTCTGAAGCATCTGCAAACTTAGCACGTTTTGACGGTATTCGCTACGGTGAAAGAATCGAAGAAGGAGATCTCGTTGAAACGTATAAAAAGTCTCGAAGTGAAGGATTTGGTGATGAAGTCAAACGCCGGATCATGCTCGGAACGTTTGCGTTAAGCTCCGGATACTACGATGCATACTACAAAAAAGCACAGCAAGTTCGGACATTAATTAAACAAGACTTCGAAGATATCTTTTTAAAATATGATGTGATCGTAGGACCAACAGCTCCAACGACAGCATTTAAGCTCGGTGAACAAATAGACGACCCATTAACGATGTATGCAAATGATATTTTAACCGTACCGGTAAACTTAGCTGGAGTCCCAGCAATCAGCGTTCCTTGCGGATTGGCAGACGGACTGCCAGTCGGGTTGCAAATAATCGGAAAACATTTTGACGAAGAAACAGTTTATCGTGTTGCACATGCTTTTGAACAAGCAACAAACCACCATAAGCTGAAACCGGAATTGTAATGGGGGGACACATGATGAGCTACGAAACGATAATAGGACTTGAAGTCCACGTGGAATTAAAGACAGAATCAAAAATCTTTTGCGGATGTTCAACAGAATTTGGTGCACCGCCAAATACTCATACGTGCCCTATTTGTTTAGGCCACCCTGGTGTACTTCCGGTTTTAAACAAAAAGGCAGTTGAGTTTGCGATGAAAGCTGCAATGGCACTGAATTGTGAAATTGGAGAAATGACGAAGTTTGATCGCAAAAATTATTTTTACCCGGACAATCCAAAAGCATATCAAATTTCTCAATATGATAAACCGATTGGCGAAAATGGTTGGATTGAAATCGATGTCGAAGGTGACAAAAAGAAAATCGGCATTACTCGTCTGCATTTAGAAGAGGATGCAGGAAAACTGACACATCTTGAAGGTGAAAGACAATCTTTGGTGGACTTTAACCGTGTCGGTACACCGCTAGTTGAAATCGTTTCAGAACCAGATATTCGAACACCTGAAGAAGCTTATGCATATTTAGAAAAATTAAAGGCGATTATGCAGTATACTGAAGTGTCTGATTGTAAAATGGAAGAAGGTTCGCTTCGCTGTGATGCGAATATTTCGATCCGTCCTGTCGGTCAGAAAGAATTTGGTACGAAAACAGAGCTGAAAAACTTGAACTCTTTTGCTAATGTTCAAAAAGGAGTTGCATATGAAGAGCTTCGACAAGAAGAAGAGCTAAAATCAGGAGGAGAAATTCTTCAAGAAACACGCCGTTGGGACGAAAACAACAAACAAACGATCCTTATGCGAGTAAAAGAAGGATCTGATGATTATCGCTATTTTCCTGATCCGGATTTAGTCGACTTTTATATTGACGAAGCGTGGAAAGAGAAAGTTCGTTCACAAATTCCAGAGCTTCCAGATGCGAGACAAAAACGTTACGTTAAAGAATACGACTTGCCAGCGTATGATGCTCAAGTTTTAACTCAGCAAAAAGCAATGAGTGATTATTTTGAGCAAGGATTAGCAGCAGGAGCCCCAGCTAAACCGTTATCAAACTGGCTCATGGGTGAAGTGAACGGTTATTTAAATGCAAATGATAAAGAGATTACTGAAATCCCGATGACTCCGCAAGCACTAGGGAAGATGATTGCGTTAATTGAAAAAGGAACAATCTCATCTAAGATTGCTAAAAAAGTTTTCAAAGAATTAATTGAAAACGGCGGTGATCCTGAACAAATTGTGAAAGACAAAGGTCTCGTCCAAATTAGTGATGAAGGCGAAATCAGAACAATGGTGAATGATGTGTTAGACGGGAATGAACAATCGATTACTGACTATAAAAACGGAAAAGACAAAGCGATCGGTTTCCTTGTCGGACAAGTAATGAAGGCGTCAAGAGGAAAGGCGAACCCACAAATCGTGAACAAGCTTCTAGTAGAGGAAATTAACAAACGATAACTCTGCCAAAAAGGTTGGAACTACATGTTCCAGCCTTTTTTCTCATCCGCACATTTAGTGAATTGAAGAATTGATGCAATAAAACATAGAGAAGTTGCGTCAAAACACGAGAGAAGTTGCGTCAAACACGAGATGAGTTGCGTCAAACACGAGATGAGTTGCGTGCAACCCGAGAGAAGTTGCGTGTAACCTGAGAGAAGTTGCGTGTAACCTGAGAGAAGTTGCGACGAAACACGGAGTTACTACGAAAACTGTTTGACTCCTTTTGATTAAAAAGAGCGTCTAATAAAATATAAAGATTGAAGGAGGAATGATCGTGAAAAAAATGTGGCTCATTTTTCCACTCTTACTGCTGCTGAATGGGTGTGGAACGGGTAATGAACAGGGACAAATGGAAGATCCGATTGTAACAGGTCTTATTTATTCGTTAGCAGAAAACTCAATGTTAGTAATAGAAGGCATTGAAACGATAGACATAAGCGAAGAAGATTGGCAAGGAAACGATGCTATTTCGTTTTCGATTTCTGGAAGTGCAGAAATAATTGGAAAGGGGGATGAGAGCTTAACATTTGAAGATTTAAGAGAAGGAGACGAAGTAGATGTTTGGCACACCGGTCCAGTCAGAGAGTCTTATCCCATGCAGGCAGACGCGGTCAAAGTTGAAGTTATTTCCTCAAACGATTAAGATTTTTCATATTTCGTGTTTAGAAATATGAGGGTTAGGGAATAGTTTTTTTGGGGTGTTGAACTTTGAGAGGGGGAGTAATTGTGCCAATGAATGAGAATGTAAATATCGAATTCATTATGAGTGACGGATCAAAAATCACTACTTCAAATTACTTCGTTAATGGCCAATGGATTTATTTTGAAAAAAAGGAAAAGCTCAAGGAACAGAAAGTCGGGAAATCAAATATATATAGAATGAAATTAGATGGAACGAATTTGGAAATATTAGCTGAAGGCAGTTTACAATTGTTTAATAAAAATGAGTCAAAAAGATGAGGAGGAAAATCTCGTTTTCTAACGAATGATAGTAATATAAGAGCATATTGGAGTTTGAAGTGCCAGTTCTCCTTAGCAGGGTTTCTGGCACTTTTGCGTTACAGATAAGACTACGTGATGACATTGGGATGCGTGAGTGAAAAAACAGAGCTCGAAATAAAAAAAGTTATAAACAGCAGCTAAAGGAGAAAATATGGATATGAAGATTAAAAAAATAACAGAAGAAGATGACATTCCTTATGACTTATTGCTGCTTGCTGATCCATCCAAGGATTTAGTCAACGAGTATGTAAACCGGGGAAGTTGTTATATCGCCGTGAAGGATCAAGAAGAAATCGGTGTGTTTGTCCTCCTTCCTACAAGGCCAGACACTGTAGAGATCGTAAATATTGCAGTAGCCCCTTCCTATCAAGGAATGGGGATCGGTAAAAGTTTAGTTTTACATGCGATCGAAAAAGCACGTGATCTTAATGTAAAAACGGTTGAACTCGGCTCAGGAAATTCAAGTATGAATCAGCTTGCTTTGTATCAAAAATGCGGTTTTCGGATCACTGGAGTCGATAAAGATTTTTTTATTAGACATTATAATGAAGAGATTTTCGAAAATGGCATACAATGTATAGATATGGTACGTCTTAGTATGGACTTATCATAAATTGTTTGGCCTAAGGAAAATCATTTTACGGAAAAGGAATATATAAATTATTTACATAACCCCATATCTTTTTTGCATGTTTATTCGTTAAAGGTGTGAGAGGAATGAAGGAGTGAGGATGATGTATGGCAAGGTAAAAGAAAAATCAGCTCGTAAACGTTCGGAAAAGGCTGTAAGTAATCAAGAGCTTGAAGAACTGTATGCAAAACTAAGAAGCTACTGTTACTCACTGTCTCGTAATAAATGGGATGGCGAGGATCTGACTCAGGAAGCGATCTATAGGGCTTTGCATCAATATCGTCATCAATCAGAATGGCGTGCGTCACTACTAAAGAAAATTGCTCATAACCTTTGGGTCGATCAGCTTAGAAAGCGAAACCGTGAAATGATTACGGAAGATCTAGGAGCAGATAAAACATGTACAGATCATCATGGCCACAGTTTTGAGGCAGTTGAAGAACTCGTGTCCAAACTGACACCGAAACAGTTAGTTGCTTTTTCATTGAAAGAAGCTTTTCAGTTCAAAATTAAGGAGATTGCTGAACAATTAAATATGACTGAACCAGCAGTGAAAGGGCTGCTTAATCGAACGAGATCGAAATTAAGTAAGAATGAACATGACAAAGAATCAGTGAGCGTAGAAAGTTATTGGCCGGAACATATGCAAGAAGAAGCTGTAACTGTTCTATACCGGTCAATTGAAGAAGAGGATCCAGCCTTGCTTCTCGAAAAAATTCCGGAATTACTCTCACAAAGCGAAGTACCGAAAATGGTGTTTCAGAAAAAAGAGGTTCATTCATATTCCTCACCTTCAAGTTGCCTCTCAATAGCAGCATAAAAAAAGTGTGGAGGAAACGATATGAATACTATCCCTTATGTGATTGAACAATCGAGTCGCGGTGAGCGCTCTTACGACATTTATTCAAGGTTGTTAAAAGACCGTATTGTCATGGTGAATCATGAAATTAATGACCAAATGGCGAACAGTATCGTCGCTCAACTTTTGTTTTTAGCAGCAGACGACCCTGAGAAGGACATTTCGCTTTACATTAACAGTCCTGGCGGTTCTACGACAGCAGGGTTTGCGATTTATGACACGATGCAATTTATTAAACCAGACATTAGTACGATTTGTACAGGATTAGCAGCGTCGTTTGGAGCGATGTTACTGCTTGCCGGGACGAAAGGGAAACGGTTTGCCTTACCGAATAGCGAGGTGATGATTCATCAGCCGTTAGGAGGAGCACGCGGCCAAGCGACTGATTTGGAAATCTCAGCGAGACGGATTATTAAGCTGCGAGAGCATATCAATAGTATTATTGCGGAAAAGACGGGAAAGCCTATTGAGAAAGTGGCTAATGATACAGACAGAGACTTCTTTATGAGTGCGAGTGAGGCAAAAGAATACGGGATTATTGACGATATTATTGAATCGAAAAAAGCAGGTAATAAATAGATTTGTGTCAACTTTTCTCCTTCACGTATGAAACAAAAAAAATTACACAAAATACAACAGTATTTTAATACAAAGGAGAGATGAATATGCCACAACAGCAAGCTCAACAAGCATTGCAGCAAATTGCTCAAATCGCTCAGCAATTAGAACAGCAAGAACAGCAAAATGCTCAGCAGATTCAACAACAACAGCAGCAACAACAGCAAGGTCAGCAAGCGAATGCCGGCCAGCAACAACAAATGGCTGCTCGTGAGCAAAATGCTGCACAACAATTACAGCAAATTCAGCAACTTGCGCAGCAGTGTCAACAACAGTTAGGTCAATAGCTTCATTGTACCCGTAAAAATATGATGTTTTTGTCCATGACATGACCTCAGTACTCAATATACTGAGGTCATTGCGTCTTATAAACGAGGTGCTTTTCGATGATTTGTCGCACATTCATAAGCATAGGCGTATTTTAATAATAAAGGTTCACTATATGCTGTACTCGTGAAGGTTATTCCTACAGGTTCCCCTTCTAGTGTGTAACCAGCTGGAACGGTTACAGATGGATATCCAGCTTTCGCTGGAATAAAAGCACCTAGATTGTTCGGATAGATAATCGCGTCTAATTGATTGGCTGATAGCGCGGCATCGATCCCATTTTCTTTTGCTTCAAACTGGTCAAAAGCGAGTGCATTCAAGTAGGGAGCTTCAGTTAAACTGCCAGACGTTCGTTCACATTGTTCAAAAATGGATTGACCATACTTTAACATCTTCTCAGAATGGTTGATATTATATTGAATGAGATCTGATAAAGTACGAATGCTCGTATTTACGGCAAAATGTTGTAAATAGGCGTGTAAGGCAGGTTTAAATTCATGAATCATGACGTCAATATTCCAAGGCTGATCTTTTGAAGGGATCGTAACGGACGGGACGATAGTAGCCCCTAATTTTTCCAGTTCCTTAATGGCATTGTCGATAATCATCTTTTTCTCAGCAGGAAAACTGTCAACTGCATAGTCACGAGCAATCCCAATTCGAGCACCATTCAGACCGTTTTTTTGTAAAACGGAAGTGAAGTCGAATTCATAAAGTATATCATTTGTTTTCGTAATCGGATCGTGCTGATCCTTTCCAGTGAGCACATTTAATAAAATGGCGGCATCTTTTACAGTTCTAGTCATTGGACCAGCAGTATCCTGAGTATGTGAAATTGGAATGATCCCTGTTCGGCTAATTAATCCGACTGTTGGTTTCACACCGACTATACTATTTTGACTTGCTGGACTTAAAATCGAGCCGGAAGTTTCTGTACCGATTCCGAGTGTCGCAAAGTTAGCAGCAATTGCAGCACCAGTACCAGAGCTTGAGCCGCCGCAATCGAAGTTTGGGCCGTATGGGTTCAATACTTGACCACCTCTAGAACTATATCCACTCGGCATTCCTTCTGCTATAAAATTTGCCCACTCTGTCATATTTGTTTTTCCGAGAATGACCGCACCAGCTTCACGTAGTTTTTTAACGACAAACGAATCTTCTTTTGCGTAAGCATCTTTCATTGCTAGTGAGCCTGCGCTCGTATGCATTTTATCAGCTGTCGCAACGTTATCCTTAATTAACACAGGAATACCATGAAGCGGACCTCGAGTTCCTTCTGTTTTGCGCTCATAGTCTAAAGACTCTGCGATCTGTAAAGCATCAGGGTTTATTTCTAATATGCTGTTTACCCCGCCTTCAGATTTGTCAAAAGCAGCAATCCGTTGAAAGTATAGGAGAACCAATTCTCTACTAGTGAGCTCGTCTTTTTCAAAAGCTGCTTGAAGTTGTTCCACTGTTGCCTCTTCTATTCTTTCCTCATGAAGATTCGTTGATCTTTCATTATGCATATACTCTCCTCCACAGTTCTTTCTTTTCTCAGTTAATCATATCGTAGCCTATCGATGAAGCTTCCACAATGAATATGGTCTGAAATCGCTCAAACTGGATAAAATAATGTTACCCCTCTTTCCGAGGAGACGTCGATAATCGCACATAGGGATACGATAATCGTCATGAGGCAGCGAAAAATTGATGTAGACTGACGAAAACGACTCAGAACTGGATCATCTTTATCCAAGCATGAGGTGTTATCGTCTAACGATAGCTGATGCTTCGTTACCTCGTACTACGCTGTTTTCTTCGCCTTTACTATCGTTTTCACTATGTTATAATCACAATCGTGTGTTTAGGAACTTATCCTGTATATACAAATTACTGAGAATAAGTTCTACTTACATAGGAGGGTTATTTTGAAAAAAGAATTCATACAGTTTATCTTTTTTGTCTTAAGTATTATCAGCTTTTTCATCGGCACGATCGCTGGAATCATTTCACTAATATCGTATTTTATTGGGTCTGAGGTATTGATTCATTCTTGGACAGCGGTCATATTATTTGCGGCAGGAACCTTTTTTTTGGGTTATTCCACTGCAAATCATTGATTGGTTACATTTAATCCCTGTTCAACGTCGTATGAAACGGATCGTTTATCCATATCTCATTACAATTATACAAGTATCCGTATTTGTGTATTATATGGTGAAACTAAATTCACATGTTGCTGACGTTGTTTTTACTAATATTGGTTTAATTATCTACTCGCTCGTCATGGTTTTATTTACGAAAGGGTTGTTAACCTGGCTTGCAAAGTATGTGAGAAAAATGCAGAAAAATGAACAGTTAGTGACTATAGAGCGTCAATAAAAGAAGAAGCCTTGAGTTCTCAAATGAGAGGACCGGCTTCTTTATGTTATGAGTGATATTGAGAATGTCGTGATGAAGCCTGCACTTAACATCACTACAGTTAGAGCCATCGTGATGACTTGTCCACTGAAATGGTGTTTCTTCACATATACGAATGATGCTATAGAAAAGCTGAGCAGAGAAACAAGCAAGGACAATGGCTGCTCAGTGATCGGTTCGGAAAATAGTTGGATAAATAAGTAGGCGTGAAATCCGATCATAAATAAAAACACGTACGGTAAGCTTTTCATGTTGTGCACCTCATTTAAAAGATAGTAGCGGACATCTCATCGAAACAAATTCTACATTATGATTTCCAACAGGGCTAAAAAAATGATCGCCTCTTTTAAAGCCGACTTTTTCATATAGACGAATCGCCCGTTTATTAAAAGTAGTGACGACGAGACGAGCTTCTGGTGGCGCTTTTAGTTCTTTTAAAAATGTCAAAGCTGACGTTAAAAATGCTGTTCCATATCTTTTTCCAGTTAAGTCCGGGTGTATTCCGAGTCCAATATCGACAGGGATTTCATCGTTATAAAGAGCAATTTCATATCCTCCTGGAACTCGTGCAGCTTCTCCAAAACAGACATAACCGATAAGGTTCCCATCTTCATTTTTCACCATGTAATAGTCATAATTTATAAACTCATTTATCGTTTCTTCGCTTCCATCCATACTGTATAAATCATAGGGAGCTGGATATTGCCATGTGGAGATTGTTTCAGCTTCTTTGCGTGTCATTGGTGAAAAGTTGAGGTTTGATATGATCGATTTGTCCATAATGATTGCTCCTTAATGACAGTGTAGATAATGTATAAAAAGGCTGAATTTTCTATAATTATTATACCAGATTTTGTCTGCGAATAATAGACTGCTCTTGGATCCAAAGGGCTGGTATACTGCAAATAATTGCAGTGGATAGGAGGGGTTATGATGGCTTATGTTTATCATAGAGTGCCAGCAGACATGACGGGTCAGAAGCTGCTCCCTTTAAATGAGTTGAAAAAGAGTCAGCCGGAGCTTTACGACAAATATACGAAAAAGTATATGGATCATCCGAAGAGAAAACATCTTCTAATGAGAAAAATACCGAAGCTGAATTGTTATTGGAATGATGTGATTCATTTATTGCCGATTGACCCTACGAAGGTATATGGTGCTCTACGCGAAGCCGGGATGAATGAGAAGGATATGTTATTTTATCAAATTCCGCTCTCGCTATTTCCAGATCATGCTCAGTTCGCATTCTACCATTATCGTCCGGAAGCTTATGAAGGTCCCGGAAGTGATATGAAAGATTCAGAGATAACGTTAGTGAATCGTGATCATTTTCAATGTGTAGAATATATTCGAAAAGAAACGAAGAGCTATTATGAGGAAAGTATCCGGGAAAACCGGCCATTCGGCTTGTTCCATTATATTCCCCATATCTTTTACCGAGGATCAATCAATATAACGGAAACGGAAATAATTTCATGGAAAGAAAAGACGATCTCACCGGAATATGCAAAAAACAAAAAAGTGTAAATGCCCAAAAATATCCAGGTGCCTGGCACCTGGATATTTTTGGGTCTACTACGTTTCACAATTGACTGTCCACTGTGTCCACATAAATGAATGGTCTGTCTCAGGTATTCCTCCCTGCTCTTCGCATTGTGCGGCAGCACTTTTAAATGAATAGCTATTAAAAAAAGCAAGGCAGAGTATGATTATGAATGTGATGATGAGCAAACGTCCGCTAAAACGAATTACACTTCGCGCATTAATCAACTTTTCCATTTCGCTCATACACTGTCTTTCCGTTAATAATCGTTTCTTTCACTTGAGTGTAAGAATGGAAAGGGTGCTCAAACCAAATGACAAGATCAGCGTCTTTTCCTTCTTCTAATGTACCGACACGCTCTTCTACTCCGATATGACGGGCAGCCTGACCCGTAATCGCTTTAAATGCTGATTGTTCATTAAGACCGAATTTCACGGCAGTAGCGGCAGCCGTTGTTAAGTATTCAATACCAATGACTGGATGGTCGGTTGTAATTGAAAAAGGTACGTTATGTTTATCAAGCTCTAGTAACGTGTGGTACCCTTTATCTGCTAACTCTACTTTTGAACGTGTAGACATCGTAGGTCCAACTGAAACCTGGACACCAGATTCCGCAATTCGTTCAGCTATTAAATGACCTTCCGTACAATGTTCAATCGTCACCTCAATATCGAATTCTTCAGCAATTCTTAATGAGGTAAGAATATCATCAGCGCGGTGAGCATGGGTACGGAACGGAATTTCTTTTTTCAAAACGGGGATTAACTGCTCATAACGTAAATTCCGTTCTTTCACATCACCGGCTTCTTTTTTCAGCATATAATCTTGCGCATTCATGAACGTTTGACGCATTAGAGCAGCTGTCCCCATTCTCGTCATCGGGCTGACTTTTTTTCCGCTGTAGACCCGTTTTGGGTTCTCACCGAAAGCACCTTTCATTCCTGACGGTGTTCGGATAAGCATGTCATCGACGATGTGTCCGACGGTTTTCAATACGACCATTTCTCCGCCAATTACGTTAGCACTTCCAGGCATAATTTGTGTCGTTGTTACTCCGTGTTCACGGGCATCTTCAAACCCGCGCTCTCTCGGATTAATGCCGTCAAGTGCCCGAATGTGTGGAGTCGTTGGCTCTGATGTTTCATTAAAATCTTGTCCTTCAAAGCCGAAGCCTGATTCGTGAACCCCTAGATGTGTATGTACATCAATAAGACCAGGAGTAATATACTCTCCATGACAATCGGCAATGTCTGCAATTGAGGGGATATCAATCTGCTGGCCGACTGCACTAATTTTTCCGTCTTCAACGAGGACGGTTCCTCCTTCGAGTGTTTTACCAGTTCCGTCTAATACGGTTGCGTTTGTGTAAGCTTTCATGAAATTTTCCTCCTAACGTTTTCACTCGTAATTTATTTCGATACTCAAAACACATTTCCTGCAAAAAAACGACATAACTTTAGATCGCTTATGGTTTCATTGATAAAAATAAATCGGTATTAGTCAATCATTGTCTATCGTTATCTGGTGGACATTTAGAGGTTAGGAGGCGATTTTCGATGTTTCATCGAGTACTGAACAGTTATGATTAAATATAGACGGCATGAATATTTTTAAGCGAAATATGTATATCCGTTCTCTTTCATGCATAAGAATGATATACTGTCCATGTAAAAACGTGGAAAGTACGTCATCCTTGGAGGAGAATGAATATGAAGCGGGCACGGTTAATTTATAACCCTTCTTCAGGAAGAGAACAAGTGAAAAGACATTTACCATATATTTTAGAGAAGCTAGAATTAGCTGGCTATGAAGCATCTGCACATGCAACGACTGGAAAAAACTGTGCAAAACGAGCAGCAAAACTTGCGTGTGAACGGAAATTCGATTTAGTTGTTGCTGCCGGTGGCGACGGTACAATTAATGAAGTAGTCAGCGGTATTGCTGAACAGGAATATCGTCCGAATGTCGGACTCATTCCTGGCGGAACAACAAATGATTTTGCAAGAGCACTCCACATTCCACGTGACATTGAAAAAGCGTGCGAAATATTAACGAATGGACGTCTCCAATCGATTGATGTCGGTAAAGTCGGTATGGAATACTTTATAAATATTGCTGGAGCAGGAACACTGACAGAGCTGACATATGAAGTGCCAAGTCGGTTGAAAACGATGATGGGACAAGTTGCATACTACGTAAAAGGATTTGAAAAGCTACCACGGATAAAGCCGACTCACGTAACGATTGAGTATGACGGTAAGTTGTTTGAAGGAGAAATTATGTTGTTTCTCGTTTCAAACACGAACTCAGTTGGAGGATTTGAAAAGCTAGCCCCAAATGCATTCTTAAATGATGGCCTTTTTGATTTGATTATTTTGCAAAAAACAAACTTAGGCGATGTTGTAAGATTAACAGGTGCAGCTCTTCGTGGGGAGCATATTAACGATGATTGTGTTATTTATGTTCAAGCGAACCGGATTAAAATACATAGTCGGGATGAATTGCAATTGAACGTGGATGGAGAATACGGTGGGAGTTTGCCAGGGGAGTTCATTAATTTGCACAATCACATTAAAATGGTCATTCCAAATAAAAAACTTGCTTGTATTCAGGAGCTGTATTAAAAGTATTGTTGTGTAAGCCTTAAAGGAAAGTGTCATTTCTTAAATTACTTCAAAAGAAAAGGTGGTCACGTCCATTTTAATAGGTAGAATGTTGGGTGTGAGTTCGATATAGTATCGAACTCATGCCCTTTAATTTTCCCCCATTGTTTGTTGGAAAGTTTGACATTAAACCTTTAGGTGGTTGTGTCTAACAATTAAGGTGCAGTTCACTTCATAAGCTTTTTTTAATGATGGTAAAAAAACATAACTGGAACTTCAGCTTCAGTCTAATATCATTTGAGCATATTTTTTTCTATTAAAATTGTATGATTGCATAACGTTAACTAAATCTTGCACGATAGCATAAGAGGTTCTCGACAAGTACCATTCACTTGCTGAGAACCTCCTTCTACTCGCTATTCCAAGATTTTTAGGGCACCACGGATCATCTATGTATCAATTCGTTCGTAGGCAGCGAGTGACTTTAATGTTTGCACGGTCAACCAGCTTTTCCATTCAGGCAATGCTTCATTTTTCCAAACTTCTTTATATTGTCCCCACTCCCAAAATGGAAGCCAAGAACCGTCTGGCTGCTGGTTGTCAATTTCGTAATCAAGATTTTCATTGACTGCATCTCTTAAAACATTGGCTAATGGAGAATTTGGCGTCGGTGCTACCCAAAACGGCTTCGCACAATACCCATCCCATTTTGATGAATCGAGTGTAACGATATCTTTTGCTTGTTCCCGAAGTTTTTCAATCACGATCGTTTTTCCGGGGTCTGGCATTCCGTCAACGAGTCTTAAATAACAAAGGAGGTCATGGAATTCAAGAGGCTCTTCTAATTGTTCAATGTATCGAAAAACATGATCGTGGAATGAAGGAAGAAGATCGTTTGACATACATTGAGGATAAACATGATAATACCCGACAATTTCTGCCCCTGGGTTCGCTTCAAAATGCCCAGAATCATCTGTATATGTCCACCAGTCTGCCCGTGGATAGTCATTCATATGAGCAAGCTTTAATGGCCAGTATCCATAGCGATCATACATATTCGTAAAGTACTTCATCATTGATTTAACAATTGGATGCTTCCACGATGCATTGACCTCACGAACATATTGCATACCAACGGAAGTAACAATTGCACTAGAATGAGGTGAGCGAATATCTGGCTCTAAAGCATGTCCGAGACCGCCGTCATTATTTTGGTATGCAGCTAATGTATGTAAGACGGAGTCGCTTGAGCCATTTTCAAAATAATACTCAAATAATTTTCGATCGATCGTTCGACCATTCGTTTTGACAAAATGAGCAGCCTGTTCAAACTGACCAGCTGTTAGTCGTTTCATAGAATTCGCTCCTTGTCTGACACAGTTATCGTTCCTGGTGTATACGAAGTTCATCCTGAGATTTAAACGAACAGGCATCCACGTAACTGCATCGAAAAATAAATGAACGTGTAACTTTTTCATAGTCTGTAACGTAAAAAAGATTAGCCAATCATAACAAAATCACCTACTATTTTACCATAAAAACCCATATAAAAGATAACATTTTGTAAATTTTACACAAAATTGTCGGGGACCTGGTTCGTGTCATAGTTTACGTGTATAATTGGAAATTGGTAGTTTCCAATATTATGTAACTATTGGATAATGGTACATATTTAGTAGTGAGATTTAATCAGTCGTAAAGGAGAGAAAACATGAATGAATTTGCACTAGACGTTAAATCGTTGACGAAAAAAGTAAAAGGCAACAAACGAATTGTCGACCAAGCAACGTTTCAAGTGAAAAAAGGCGAAATAATGGGGCTGCTTGGACCAAACGGTGCTGGGAAAACGACGACGATTCGAATGATTGTTGGTCTGATCTCCAAAAATGAAGGCCAAGTATTATTAAACGGAAAAGACATGGATAAAGAAGGCCAGCTTATTAAAAAAGAAGTAGGTGCTATCGTTGAAAATCCGGCATTTTATGATTATATGAGCGGATATAAAAACCTCATTCAATACTCAAGAATGGCACTTCAGTCTATTTCAAAGGAAAGAATTGACGAAGTAGTAAAGCTTGTCAAGCTTGACCACGCTATTCACGATAAAGTGAAAAAATATTCATTAGGGATGAAACAGCGTCTCGGTGTAGCACAAGCAATTTTACATAAACCAGCGCTTCTCATATTAGACGAACCGACGAACGGATTAGATCCTCAAGGGATCAGGGAGTTGCGTGATTACTTAAAAGTTCTTGCATCAGAAGGGACATCAACTCTCGTATCTTCTCATTTATTAAGTGAAATGCAGCTTATGTGTGATCGTGTCACGATCATGGAACACGGAAAAATCATCAATGTCACGGAACTGTCTTCATTAGATGAGAAAAATGAAACGGTAAAAATATCAGTTTCCTTTACTGTCAATGATACGACTATGGCAAAGGAAACGATTGAACGAGCACAATTTGAGATTGATAAAGCGTCCGAACAAAAAATAACGCTTCAGCTGTTAAAAGAAGAGATTCCGAAAGTAAACCGTTTGCTCGTAGAAGCAGATGTTGATGTTTTTGAGATTGAAGCGGCGAAGACATCTCTTGAGGATAAATTCCTTCAATTAACATCTGTGGCAGCGAAAGAAAGTGGAGAGGAGGTTTCTGCCAATGATTCAGTTAATTAAAAATGAATGGGTGAAACTTTGGGCGAAAAAGCAATCATGGATTTTTCTTATTGCCGTTGTTCTTTTTACACTTATTGGCGGCCTTATTTATAACAATTTCAGTGATCAACTTTCCGGTGGTTCATCTGAAGAAGGATGGGAACGGCAATTAGAAATTGAAATTGAGCATGATAAAGCAACATTAAGCTCTGGCGAATACGAAGAGTGGGAACGTGAATTTCTTGAAAGTGATATCCAATATCATGAGGCTGTTTTAGAGGCTGGAATCGATCCGAACGAAACGACAAACTACACGTTTATGAATGACTTTCTTTTAGGAGTTGCTTCTTTTATGACATTATTTAGTGTTATTATTGCAAGCTCTGTCGTTTCTTCAGAACTTGCGAGTGGAACGATTAAACAGCTCGTGATCCGTCCATTTGAACGTTGGCAATTTTTAGCGGCAAAACTAATCACTGTGATCATTTATTCGCTCATGATGGTCGTAACTCTCTTTATTGCCCATTGGCTAGTCGGGACGGTTCTTTTTGGACAAGGAAGCTTACAAGCACCAATCGTTGAGCGTTCATTTGATGGACCGATGATGCAAACGACTGTCGGATCGTTAATTTTTTCAAAATTAGGGTTGTACACACTGAACATGATAATGTTTGTCATCATTTCGTTTTCACTTTCAACACTATTTAAAAGTCAGTCACTTGCTGTCGGTATCGGAATCTTTGCCTTGTTTTTCTCAAGTATGTCTCAAGCGTTCACGACTTTGTTAGAAGGAACAGCTTGGTACAAATTTATCATTGTCCCGCACCTATACTTACAGCATTATGCAACTAACGACACTCTTATGGAAGGCGTCACACTGCCATTTTCATTAATTTTACTAACGGTTTATATGATCGTCTTCCTAGCTGTAACAACGATCTTCTTCCAAAAAAGAGACATCGCATATTAAAGTATGAAAAGAACGCACAAAACCCAAAACCTTCCAGGTGCCAGGCACCTGGAAGGTTTTGGGTTTAAGATTGAAGGTTTTTGTTACGGGGATTATGTTTAAGGTTTAATGTTTTTTTGTTTTAAGATCTTATTCATATTACACCTAATTTACTCATCTTTTTGTGATTTTTTTAGTGGCTGACGTTGCCAATAAGTAGCGCTTCGCCATAGCCATTCTACCGGACCGAACGAATAGCGTGATAGCCAAAAGCGACTAAAGATGACTTGCATAAAGAAAAGTAATAATGCAAGAATGACTCCGATAAAGAAGCCTAATTGTCCAAATAACCCGAAGCCGTAACCGTAAAAAATTGTTGTCATGACGATCGATTGGGTTAAATAGTTCGTTAATGACATCCTTCCGACATAGCTAATTCCTTTAAAAAGCGAATTTTCTCCATTGCGACTAAAAACTAACGAAAACAATGCAATATACCCGAGTGAAAGGAGTGGACCTCCGATGAAGTATCCGAAAAATTCAAGGCTGCCACTTCCTGTAAATACGCTTCCAGCTTTTATAAGTAATCCAAAAGTAATGCCGATGGCTGCCATTTTTTTCAACGGTGTTCGGTTGTCATGAAGCTGATGAAGCAACCTCGTTTTTGCAAAAATGAGTCCGATCAAAAAGAGCATAAATGTTTGTAAAAACGTCATGGTGTGATTAAAAAATGCTGTGAATCCGATCATAAACTCCTTTTGCATAGGATCAATATCAGGTGGCATTTTCATTTTATCAAAAATGCTCGTATTGAAACGATGGAATACGACGTCTTGATAGCTGCCTTCTGACAATACTTCAGCTTCATATTCTACATAAGGCTCAAAACCGAAATATTCATCCTCTTCACCGCCACTTAAAAAACTAACGCCTATGATTAGCAACAATACGACAATGACCCAATTACGTAACGTTTTCACTGGTCTTTTATAAAAGAAGAAAAGTGCAAGTGCGGTAGTACCATATGTTAAAAGTATGTCGCCATCCCAAATGAAATAGTTGTGCAAGAAGCCGATACCGATGAGCAGTATAAGCCTTCTTATGAAGATACTCGTAAAGGACTTGTTTTTTTCTTGGATGCGTTCCCACAAAATTGCAGCGCCAAACCCGAATAATATAGCGAATATCGGATAAAAACTACCTTGTAGAAACCATTTAGTAAAAGTTAAAGTCCATTGATCAATCAAATGGAGACTATCTGTAATATATGTATATCCAACAAGTCCATATTGAAACGAGAGCATATTGACGAGTAATATTCCGAGTAATGAAAACCCACGTAAACTGTCAATATGAGTTAATCTATTTGTCGAATCAACAGGAGATAAAGAATTTAGCTTTGATTCTGTGTGATTTTGTTTTGTCACGTTAATCCCCTTTCCTTGTACAATCAGAATTGATAAAACGTAGGAGCGATAGCAAAAGTGCTACTAAGATTTTACATTAAGACTTGCACGAGGGCGTAAGAGTTTCATGGCAAGCATCCATTAATTTGCTAAGAACTCTTTTTACGACATACGAAGTTTTGTTTAAAAGTCTTTTTCATTTCAATAAGTCGCCATGAAGACTAATATATTTCTACGTAAATAGTTAGACTCGGTACCGCCAGCTGCGGCAATCAATTCCAGTCCAATAAATATGAAAAAAATTCAAATGCAAACAATCATAATTTCGCTTAATCCGAGCATCCATATAACCGGAAAACACCAACTGTAACATAATAAATTAAAAAATGTTAGTTTCTTAGATCATACACCTTAACAAACAAACCTGTAAATTTAACCAAAAAAATTCAGGTACCGGGTCCGTGAACTTTTGGGCAAAACAGTTGACAGGTGGGCGGGATGGTGTTCTATACTGTGCCCTGTGGACGAATTGTACATTGTGAAAAACTATACAAACATAATGTTGATATTGTTAGAAAAGAAACAAAAATTGGACTTTTCTAACTTTTAGAAAACGTGTTCAAATTTTATTAATATATGATTATAATGAGTGACGTCGGTTCATTTAAAGAACTTGGCCTGATTTTTCAGAACATTTATCATATTAGTTTAATTTATGAAATGGAAGGGGTTTTCAAAGGTGGGAGAAAAACGTAAGGGCTTTTTTCAACGTTTTTTAGATGGCGTTGAGAAACTTGGAAATAAATTACCTCACCCGGTTACACTATTTGCGATATTAGCATTAGCTGTAATTGTGATCTCCGGTATTGTTTCAGCGATGGGAGTTAGCGTGGAACATCCAGGAGAAGAAGGGACAATGGTTGAGGTTACCAGCTTAATGAGTGCTGAAGGAGTCGAATATATATTTACGAGTATGGTCGATAACTTTATTGGATTCGCTCCGTTAGGCGTTGTACTTGCTACGATGCTCGGGATTGGACTAGCTGAGCGCACTGGACTCATTAGTGCATGTTTACGCGGCTTTGTTTTGAATATTCCGAAAAGACTTATTACAGCAGGTTTAGTGTTTGCAGGTATTATGTCAAGTGTTGCTTCTGATGCTGGTTATGTTGTGCTACCTCCTTTAGGAGCTGTCATCTTCGCAGCATTAGGACGTCACCCATTAGCAGGTCTTGCTGCTGCATTCGCAGGTGTTTCTGCTGGATTTAGTGCGAACTTGTTTTTATCAGCAACGGATCCTATGCTTGGTGAGTTAACGATCGAAGCTGCAGCTACGATTGATCCAGCATATGCTGAAGGTATGAACATCGCAATGAACTACTATTTCATCATTGCATCTGTGTTCGTTTTAACTTTTGTCGGTGCTTGGGTTACTGAAAAAATCGTTGAGCCTCGTCTAGGAGAATATAAAGGTGATTACCGAGAAAACTTAAATGGGCTTGAAGCGTCTGAAAAGAAAGGTCTTCTATGGGCAGGAATTGCACTATTCATTGGTGTCGTTTTAACAGCATTGCTCATTGTCCCATCAGGTGCACCATTACGTGGAGATGAAGGCGAGATTATCCAATCTCCATTCATGAGCTCTTTAGTTCCAATAATCGCACTATTGTTCTTTATCCCAGGTCTTGCATACGGAATTGCTACGAAGAATATTCGTAATGATAAAGATGTTGCGAACCAGCTTTCTGATACGATGGCGTCTATGGGAATGTTCATTGTCCTTGCATTTACAGCAGGTCAATTCGTTGCATTCTTTGCTGAAACAAACATGGGTCTTGTAATCGGTGTTTACGGTGCAGAATTCTTAGACAGCATTAATTTATCAGGAATTCCGCTCATCATAGGTTTTATTATTGTTGCAGGGTTCATTAACCTGTTTATCGGAAGTGCCTCTGCAAAGTGGGCAATGATGGCTCCAGTGTTCGTTCCGATCATGATGTATCTTGGATACTCACCGGAAATGACACAAATGGCATACCGTATTGCCGATTCAACAACAAATATCATTACACCGTTAATGACGTATTTTGCAATCATCATTGCTTTCGCACAAAAATATGATAAGAAAATGGGTATCGGTACATTAATTTCTGTTATGTTCCCATTCTCAATTGCATTTACGATCATTTGGACATTAATGCTCATCATTTGGATGATGTTCGGAATTGATCTAGGACCAGGATCACCGATCTACTACGAAGGATAATATTAACCCTCGGGCAAAATAGCGCCCTCACCTAACCCATCGTGCTCATGAAGCACATGAACAGGTGAGGGCTTTTTACTTGCGCAAAGAAATAGCAAAAACACAGAGAAGTACCAAAACCTAGTCCACAAAAACATTTATAACCAACCACCAAGGAGCTCCCCAAAAAATAAATATACAAAATGATGAATAAAGGTGCCTGGCACATGGATATAATTGGAATTTTGATTTATATTTTGGATGGTGTATTTGCTGAGAATTATGCGTTGCCCTATGAACCGTCTGACTGTATATGAATATTTATATTGCATAAGGGAAAAAAGGGTGAGGCAACGTTGGCAATTTTAGTAACTGGTGCAGCTGGGTTTATTGGGATGCATGTTGTAGACAGGCTCCTTCATGAAGGGTATCCTGTCATTGGTGCAGATGTGCTAAACGACTATTATGATGTCTCTCTAAAAGAAGCCCGGCTTTCAAAATTATTAAGACATGAAAACTTTACTTTTTACAAAACTGATTTGTCAGAAGAGGAACAAACGAAAAAGCTTTTTTCACAATATGATTTTGAACAAGTGATACATTTAGCTGCTCAGGCGGGTGTACGCTATAGTTTACAAAATCCTCATTCGTATATTCAATCGAATATTGTAGCCTTTATGAATATATTGGAGGCGTGCAGGTATCATCCTGTCTCTCATCTCATATATGCATCGTCGAGCTCTGTTTATGGAGCAAATGAGAAAAGACCTTATTCTACTAGTGATCATGTCGATCATCCAATCAGTTTATACGCGGCAACGAAAAAAGCGAACGAGCTGATGGCACACACTTACAGCCATTTATACAAAATTCCTACGACAGGCTTACGTTTTTTCACAGTATATGGACCTTATGGACGTCCAGATATGGCCTACTTTTCGTTTACAAAAAAATTATTTGAACGAAAACCGATTCAAGTATTTAATTATGGAAAAATGGAACGCGACTTTACGTATATTGATGACATTGTTGAAGGGATCCACAAGTTAATTTGGCTGCCACCTAAGGACGGTTCAGAGCAAAAACAAGGGCAAGCCTCATCACTTTATAAGCTCTATAACATCGGGAACAACAAGCCGGTCAGTTTAATGGATTTTATATACACGTTAGAAAAGTATACCGGTGAGCAGGCAATCATCGAGTACTTGCCAATTCAGCCAGGTGACGTGAAAGCAACTTATGCTGATATTGACGATCTCACGAAGGCAACCGGCTTTAAACCAATAACATCGATTGAAGAAGGCTTAAAAAAGTTCGTTCAGTGGTATAAAGAATACTATAATAAGTAACCAAAAATAATACGACCTAATAATGTCCAAATGAAGCCTATTTAACACTAACTCAACACTAATTCAACATTAATTCAACACAAAATAAACACTCTGTAAATCACGAATCCAGACAAACATCGAATAAAAACTGAATAAATACCATACCAAACCCAAAATTAATTACCAAAAAAAACCATGTGCCAGGCACATGGGGAATTATGGAACTTCCCTTTGCGGTGGGGTATAATTTTAGAGAGCGGGTTAGTCTATGGAAGGTTTATGGTAAGCGAACATGGGAGGAGATCTTCATGAGCATTGAAGACTTAAAAGAGTTGATGGCAGATATTAAATCGAAGAGTGAAGAAAGACCGGAAATGTGTACAGAAGAAGCGATGAACATGATCAATAAAAAACTATTATCAAAATTTAATCAAACAGATAACTAGATCTAAAAATCGTCCAATCATCTAAGGTCGATCGTACAACTATTGACTTCTCCAAACTGCCTAACACGATAATACGAAATCGACAAAAAAGAAGACAACTGCTTTCACATTGAATCGGTTGTCTTTTTAACGCTTTTTTACCGACACGACATCACGCTATGTAATAAAAAACCCCCTCTCGTTTATATTATAGAAGTGGCTGCGAAACCAACTTCATATAACGAGAGGAGATACGTTTATTTGAGCAGCAACCATCATAAACTCATTTATTCGCCGAGTTTATTAATCGTTATTCAACGCCAACAGCAATTTCCAACAGTTCTTCTTTTGCGAGATCATCTGAAAATGACGTAATCTCAATCGTCAAATCATTTTTGTTAAATGATAAACTACGAATGTCAGCCATCTCATAATATTGTCCCTCGGTACCGTTCACGTTCACTTCTTGGCTGCCCTCTGGAACAGGCGGGTTCGCACTGTCGTTTAGAATATTAATTAAATACTCTTCACCTTTATCATTTTCGAAAACAAAGAAACTGCTCTGTTCACCAAAATGACTTCCTTCAACAAACTCAAAGTTTTCCGGCAGAACGGTAAAATCCGGGAAGTCGTATACTGCCGATTCCTCAAGCTCCTCGAGAGTATCAAATTCTTTAAAGTCTGAATCCCAATCAACGATAGAAGCACCTGCAGGTAATTCAAACTCGAACAAAGCTGGGTCTAAATCGACATTATATTCAATCGATGTATATTCAAGAGTCATATCAAATTCATCACTTGAAGATACCATTTTCAAAGGTAAATACGTTTCTTTGTCAATCCAAATCTCATAGTTTTCAATGACGTCAGTATAATCTTCATCATGATAGTCAATCGTCAAATGAAACGTATCTCTGCCTGCAACCGTATCCTGGCCATTAATGATGATGTCATGATTTTCAAACATATACGTTAACATATCACGCATCATTTCACTTTCATCCGGCACTTCACCTTCACCCACGTTATTATCAAACCTCATCGCTTCTTGTGTACTAGGGTCATATGTCCAAGACTCACTGTCGTTCGAAATATACAGCGTTCCATCATCCATCTCTTGACGATGAGAGGATGGCTTCTGATTGTATTCAATATAGCTGCTGTCTTCTTCAAAACCATTCATACTAAAAGTTGACGTCACTTCAGCGTAATAGGAGTCAATGTTTTCCTGAGCTTCAATTGCACGTTCGATCATCACTTCTGGATCGTCCATCGAACATGCGGCCAGAATAAGAGTACCAGAGCCTGCGGCAGCTAATAACAGCTTTTTCATTAAATTTCCTCCTTCTTTATTTAACTAATTCACAACTTTTATCGTACGTCGAGAACCACTGTTCTTTGAAAAACTGAAATTGAGCCTCGATTTTATTATGACGAAATTCCTCTAGTTGATGTATAGACATTCTTTAACCTTTTAATGAGTAAAAATCAATGCCTATTTTTCATTATAGTAAAAATAAGTCCAAGAAACCATAGAAAGACGACAGGAACTTCCTGCCGCCCTACTATTTTGCATCATATTCTTTTTTAGCATGTCGTAAATAATAAATAAATGCTGCGCCACGAAGAATACCTTCCAGCCCGTTACGGTCTAATAAATCTGCGCCAGCCTTTGCACGGTCCGCTTTGTCAGAAGTGACGCGAACGAGTGAGGACGTTAAGTGATGAGCGGATTCCCCAGTATCGTGAATGATGTTAAACAGCGGATCTAATTTTCCGATTTTATCGTTCAAATCAACCAATGTGTCGTTCGTGTTATGTAGAAATAACTTCGTTTCACCCGTAATGTCCTCGATACTGTTTTTCGTGACGATAAGCGTATCTGCTGTCTGATCGAGTGTCGTCGTTAATTTTTTCAAAACAGGAATTAAAAAATAAACAAGAACAGCAAACCCTAATGAAAAAATAAACACACCTATTCCTAACCAAATCATTACTGCATCACCCCGAGATTTATTATTGTTCACATTCCTGAAAAAATGGTTTGATCATTCATTTACCCGTTTGTTATTATTGTAAACCTTTGTCAACCTTTTGTGGAGAATGAAGTCAGTTATTGTTTGATTTTTTTGTGAAAAAATGCATTTACATGTCCGCCAAACAAGAGTGAAAATCCGATCAAGTAAAACCAGATCATTAAAATGATTACACTGCTTAAACTTCCATGTAAAAAGGTGAAGTTTCCGATATTCCTGACGTAAAAAGAAAGTCCCCATGTTGCTATCTGGATAATGAAAGTTGTTACAATGGCACCCATCCAAACGTTGCGAAACGTTAAAGATACATTCGGAGCCCATCGAAACAGAATAAGACTAATGACATATAAAGAAGCAATCGTCAAAACCCATAATGTTACTTCCCATGAGAATATCGATTGTCTAGGGATGTCGTAGAGCTGGATGACATATTCATCAATGCTTACGATAAAAATGGGGAGTGTTAATTGAATGATCATAATGAACAAGGCGAACAAGGCAAAAACGATTGTAAGTCCACGAATATGGAAAAATGATCTCGTCTCCTCGACACCATAAGTTTTATTAATGGAGCGAATGGTCGCGTGTATGCTGTTGCTCGTTGCGAAAAGTGTAATAATAATCCCAAGTGAAAACAGTCCGCTCTGTTGTTGATTAGACAATTCGGTCACGTTCTGTTCAATTAATTGCCCAACGGTAGGCGGAGCTTGTGTTATGACATATTGAACAAACCTTGATGACTCCAATGGAACATAGCGGAGGAGCGTAACGACAAATAGTAAAAACGGGAAAAACATCATAAAGAAGTAAAATGCCAGCTGAGCGGCATCATCGATCAAGCTTTGATCTTTCAAGTGAAAGGCAAAAGATTTCGCACGACGAATAGCGGGCATGTCAATATTCCCCTTTTGGATATAGTCTTTTATATCGTGTCCAACTAAGCCTCGAAATAATAAGGACAAACGAAACCCGAACACCAAAATAAAAATCTTACAAAAGTGCCAGGCACCTGGAATTGAATTTCCAGGTGCCTGGCACTTTACAAAAATCACCATTAATATAAATGGTTTTTATATGTTTCTTGTAAATCTTTATTTAGCGCATCTTCTGAGAGGTCTGTGAGGCTCGCATGATCTTTCAGCATTCTCCCTGCCGAAGCTAAATTTTCGGTGGATGGCCACTTTTCCGGTTCCCACAATTTTGACCGTTTGAAAGCTTTCGCACAATGGATGAATGCTTCTTCGATCGTCACTGCAATTCCAAGAAGAGGTGGCTTTCCTTGTACTGTCATTTGGTCGAGGATGTCTTGATCTTTAATAATGCACGCTTTCCCGTTGACTCTCAATGTTTCTCCAATACCAGGGATGAAAAATAGTAAGCCGACTGATGGATTCTCAATGATATTTTTTAATGAATCGACTCGCTTGTTACCAGGACGTTCTGGAATGACGAGTCGTTTTTCATCTAACACTTGAACGAAGCCAGAATGGTCCCCGCGCGGAGAACTGTCACAAGCTCCGTTAGCGTCTGACGTGGATAAAACAAGAAAAGGGGAAGAAGCAATAAACTGCTGGCAATGAACATCTAACGTATGAATGACTTTCTTTTTTACTAAATTGCTAGGTTCACCGACGTAACTTGTTAATTGGTCGTGAGATGTGATCACATCTGAAAAAGGTGTCTTCATATTGCTTAAATTCCTTTCTTCGGTCGAAATAATGATCTGCCAAAAGCTGTGCAATTTCTAGTAAGTGCTCTTTCTCAGAAATATCTTCTTCTAAGAGCGGCAAGCGAATTTGCTCAAGTTCTTGAAATAACTGGTCAATTTCATTTAAATAAACGACCTGTTGTGATTTCCTCTTTTGAAAAAATGTGCCGTCAACATGATCAGGCAAAACTTTGTTTACTATGATGCCTAACACCGGGATTTGGTGCTGCTCTAACGTTTGGATGCCACGTTTAGCCTCTTGAATCGGAAGGCGTTCCGGATTCATCACGAATAAAAAGCCGGTTTGCTCTCGGTCTAGCAAAATGTCTCTCACTTTACTAAATTTTTCGCGTCGTTCTTGTAATGTTTGAAAAATCGGGTCATCGACAGGCTCGCCATCGTTTAACAACTGTGTATAATGTTCATTCGTCTGTTTTCTTCGATCGAGCATTCCGTCCATCCATACTCCCATTACTTCCGGAAGCGTTAAAAGCCGCAACGTGTGCCCAGTCGGGGCTGTATCAAAAATAAGTAAGTCATACTTCGGAAGCTCTTCTAAAACGAGTGAAGTAATTTTGTCGAAAAGGGCAGCTTCATCAGCCCCAGGGCTCGTTTTGGCCATGTCAATCTGGCGGTGGACTTCCTCAATCATCGTCGCTTTTACTTGCCCCTCCAAATTTCTTTTTACTTGGGCAATATAATTGTCCGTTTCTTTTTCTGGATCAATTTCCATCACATACAGATCTTTGGCGACTTCTTTCGGTTTTCCGCCGATCGAAACGTGAAACAAATCACTTAAGTTATGTGCTGGATCAGTCGAAACGAGTAAAACGCGTTTCTTTTTTTTACTAGCAGCTAAACCGAGTGCTGATGCCGATGTCGATTTTCCGACTCCACCTTTTCCACCGATAAAAATAACTTTTTTCTGTTCGATGTCGTTTCTCATTTTTCCCTCCATTAATAATGACATTTCCACATATAGCTGTAGGTAAAGCGTAACTTAACAGCAGCGGAATCCGGTCACAGGTGATTTATCCATTCCCATGCGCAAATGCCATTCATGGAACCTTTCGAGCATATGAGGGTAAAGCTCTAACGTGTAAAAAAATGCAGGGTTTGGAATCCCGAGCATATCTGAATATAACAATAGCATGAACAAGTCATCTTCGTCACGAAGTTCACGAGCAATTTCCATTCGGTGACCTTGGCGTAATATTTGATCGTACAGCTCAAAAAATTTCTTTATGTTCATCCCATGGCCTCCTTTTTAAACTAATTCCTAAAGAGGATATTGAAAAAGTCCGGAAAAAATAGCTTTCGTTTCTCTGCGTTGACTCGTTTCTCTCCGCTACTCAAAACTTCGCCGCTTTGATCTTTGTCTTCCCTTTTGAACTATTTCTTAAAGATAACATTCGACTGACACAACTAAAATCCTTTCATGAAAGAGCAGAAGGTGCAGAAGAAAACGAAACAGCCAGCTCACTTCCACTTCAAACTCAATACAAATCCCCATCCCATCCCATCTCATCCCAACCCAATCCTAACTCTAATTCTAACCCTAATCTTAATTCCAATTTTATCCATGTGCCTGGCACCTGGATGGAATTGGAATTAACATGGGCGATAGCGGGGCAATGGTCTGTAACGGTGTTTATTGGTTGCAAACTTTTCATTTTGAATTTTTGGCAGACATTGAATCTTTACATCGTGAATTTAACACATTATTAGAGTGTTCGAGGACATCCAGTTCGTTATTGGCTGAAAATCATCAGAAATGATCGCTATTAACACATCATAGCGGATCACATGTCCAGCAGATTGCAAAAGCCACCGTTTTTGAGAGTAATAACGAATCCAGTGTCCGCATCCGTAACTACACAGCATCTACAGATACACAAGACCCCCGCAGCGTCACCCTCAGCTGTAGCAAAAGAAAAGTGAACAGCCGCGGCTGTTCACTGTCGATGGCTTTTCTCAGTTACATCGAAATATCTTCGTCTTCTGACTTGTGGCGTTTATTGTTACTCAAGCTAGCAAAAGCTTCAAGAATAATCCACACTGCAAATGCTAAAATGATCGCACCGAGGAGGAAGAGTAAGAGATTCATCTCGGTGTCGCCGAGTCCGGACCATTCAAAGATCACTTGCTGCCCCATCGCCCACAACGTCATTATCATTAAGAATCCCATCGGAATCAAAGTGACAAGATAATTTCTGCCTTGACGTTTTAACCAAATCGTAATGAGAAGAAGTGTAATACCGGCTAAAAGTTGGTTGGACGTACCGAATAACGGCCATAAAACGTATCCACCAGATCCAAATCCTTGTGGACCTTCAGGAAGCAAGACAAGCGCTGCACTCGACACAACAGCAACTGTCGTAGCGACATGGATTTTAGTTAGAGGTCTCACTTTATACTCTTTTCCAAGCTCAGAAATAATGTAGCGCATGAGTCGAACCGATGTATCGAGCGTCGTTGCGGCAAAACTGACGACGATGACCGCGACAATCGTATTCGCAATGTCTGCAGGAATGAAAATTCCCGTTGCAAGCTGTCCAGCACCTTGAATGAAGGAGCCAAGACCTTCACCGCTTGCGTTATCAAAACTGCTATATACTCCTAAAAAGTCACCTGAAGAATTAAACAATGTGACAACTGCGATAATAGCAGCAAGAGCTAAAAGACCTTCACCGACAGCTCCTAAGTAACCGACAAAGCGAGCATCCGTTTCTTTGTTCAGCTGCTTACTCGAAGTTCCTGAAGCAACAAGACCGTGGAAGCCAGATATCGCTCCACAAGCAATCGTAATGAATAGGAGCGGGAACCATGGTGTGTCTGCGGCTGAGTTCGTTGCGGGTGCTGTGATTTCTGGATTTGAGAAAAATAAGCCTAAGTAAAGAATGAGCAAACCGACGACTAGCTGGTGTGAATTAATGTAATCACGCGGCTGGAGCAATCTCCACACAGGTAAAGTAGAAGCAATATATACGTAAATCATTAAGATGATAATCCATACAAAGAATGAGAACGCAACACCATTTAACCCGAAGGCAACAATGTTTTCTTCACCGCCAAAATACCTCGGTAAATCAATTTGCAATGCGGGCACTCTTGAGGCAACGATTGCTGCAATGTACATCGTTGCAAGAGCCGCTAATGATGGTAGGAGCATGCCACCTTTTTTTCGATAAACGATTGTTCCAATCCAAATCGCAAGTGGAATTTGAATAAATACTGATAACACGGAAGCAGGAAACGTAATAAATAAGTTTGAAATTACCCACGCAAATACCGCGTTAACCATCAGAACGAGGATTAAAATTATAAATAAAAACAATATTTTTGCGCGCTGCCCAATTAACTTATTTGCTAACGTACCGACTGACTGGCCTTTGTTTCTCACCGATAAAACTAAAGCACCAAAGTCATGTACACCAGCTGCGAAGATCGTTCCAGCAACGACCCAAATAAACGCTGGGAGCCATCCCCAATAAACAGCGATCGCGGGACCGAGGATAGGCGCAGCACCGGCGACTGATGTAAAGTGGTGTCCCCAAAGAACAAACTTATTTGTCGGAACGAAATCGACGCCATCTTTAAACTTGTGTGCAGGGGTTGTATAGTTAGGGTCTAAGCGGTAAATTTTTTCTGCGACAAATTTAGAATAATAACGATAGCCTAAATAAAAGGCAAACATACCGATTAAAGCTAGAAGAATTGCATTCATTTCAACTTCCCCTTTCTATATAGTTTGAAAATTCAGTATTATTATGACACTTTGTTTCTATAAAGTTAAAATAGGTAAAAACCCCAAAAGTGCCAATAATTAAAGCGTTTTCATAACTATTCTCATCCATACTTGTTTATACTCAAAATTTTAAAAATACAGAAAAATGATATAATGTTACTGAAATAACATTCGAACAAAAACGTGCCTGGCACCTGGAAGTTGTTTTCCAGGTGCCAGGCACGCTCTAAAGCTATAAGTGTAACTATGATTCTTAAAGGGGTGTCGTGTTTGCAGAAAGAAGAACAATTAGAAAAGGTGATGTTTATACCCGGGATCATCATTAGTTATGTCGTATTAGGGATGTTTTTTAATGCTTTACCTGAATATCTTCAATCACCATCATTCTCAATCGTTCAAATCATTCTCTTCGTGGTTGCTGCTCTTATCTTTTCAATAGTTTTTGCGAAATGGTCAAGCCCGTGGTTAATTAACAATCGACCGCTCATGTTGTTTTCATTTTTCCTCATGTTTTTCATCGTTTTTAATTGGACGTTTAATTGGCTGGAAACACTTATTTACAAATATTCTATCCCAATCTTACCGATGTTTTATTACATCATGACATTTGGAATAGCCATTTATTTATCAATCTACTTATCAAAACTTGCAGCCAATCACTTCAGCGGTAGAAAAGAGAGTAATAGTACCGCTAAGAGATAAGTTTGCTCCCCATAGGAAATATTTAACAAGTGCCAGGCACCTGGAAAAAACCTGGAAATTATATGGGGATGATATGGAAATGATATAGGGATAGTTTAGAAATAGTGTGGGGATAATGCAGGAACTCGATTCCAGGTGCCTGGTGTTATATCGCTTGGAGTTCTTTGTATCGAGAGGAGACGGTTGCTGAAGAGACGTTATACTTTTCAGCTGCAGCTTTTTGGCTTAATGTCGTCCATTGACTAGGCTGCTTTGTCATCCAATATTCAAGAGCTGCTGCAAATACTTCCGGTTTTTGGATTCGCGGTCGTTTTTCTGCTACGTACTTTGCCCATATTTCTCTCGCTTCGATAATGATATCATATGAATAATCGGCAAGACGAACCGCTGACTGCAATTGAGTCCAGACGTTAGCAGCAGAAGCAGCAAGTTCATTAGCCTCTGAGTCGTTCACTTTTTTTAAAGAAATCATCGCTAATATTCCAAGGATCGATGGGAAGTTTCGTGTGAAAAACGGCTGTGGCGCCAGCTTTTCATCGTTAAAACCTTCATACAGCTTCGTCCACTCTCCCATAAATGCAGCTTCAAGCCTTTTCGGTAGAACGACAACGTCGCTTCCAATGACAGGTCCTGTCGGAGTAGGGTATACAAAACCAACGACTAAGTCACCTTCATGTAGCTGTTCGACGACCCCTGTTGATTCAGGGAAAATTGCACTTCCTTCAAGTACATCCTTTAAGACAGCTTTACCATGTTCTTTTTTCTTAACAAAGATAAGCCGTGGTTGTAGCTGTTTCCACTCATTTAGAATATGTTGGAATCCGTTCGAATAACGGTCATAGTGTTCAGTGATAAACCGTTTCAAAACAGCTTGTCCATCTGCCACACCTTCATCATTAAAAACAATCCAATGGAATAATAGCTGGGACAATGCTTTTGAATCCGGTTTTTGCAAGCGGCGAAACGTGTTCGAATATTGTTCATAAACAGGTTGGAGCGTCTCATCGTAACTTTTACTGAAATCAAAAATTCGCGGGAGAAGCTCCTGGAAATCCTTTGAATCCTGCGGTGATAAATTGCCCACCTTGTTTTGTTTATTTAAACAACATTTCTTATATTTCTTACCGCTGCCACAAGGGCATGCTTCATTACGTCCTATTGTTGCCATACTTTCACCTCAATCAAAAAATCACATCTTCTATCATATCAGTCTGTACGTTTTTTTCAACAGTGATCATTGTGGTACAATCAAGAACAGAGAAAAAGAGAGCGGAAAGGATTACGTACATGACGAAACCGAACATTCCTGTAGAAAAAAATCAATTAATTGAGGTCACCTTTGAAGATTTAACTCACGACGGAGCGGGTGTAGCAAAAATTAGCGGTTATCCGTTGTTTGTTCCCCGTGCTCTTCCTGGAGAAACGGGAAAAATTAAAGTCGTGAAAACGAAGAAGAATTTTGGCTACGGACGATTATTGGAAATAACTGAGGAAAGTCAAGACCGCGCCGAACCACCATGTCCGATTTTTGAACGGTGCGGCGGCTGTCAGCTTCAGCATTTAAGCTATGAAGGACAGCTTAAGCAAAAAGAAAAATATGTCCGAGAAGTGTTAGCCCGTATTGGTGGTCTCACGCAAGTAAAAGTCCACCCGACAATTGGAATGGACGAGCCGTGGCGCTACCGTAATAAAGCACAAGTACCTGTCGGCGAAGATAGAGGAAAGATCATTGCTGGTTTTTACGCTGAGCGAAGTCATCGCATCGTTGATATGCCGAGCTGTGCGATCCAGCATGAATTGAACGATGATGTCGTTCAAGTCGTCAAAAAAATTGCGAAAAAGTATGGCATTCGCGGCTATGACGATGAAAAACATAAAGGAACCCTTCGTCACATTGTCAGCAGGCACGGGAAAACGACCGATGAGCTAATGGTTGTCCTCGTCACGAAAGGGAAAGAACTCCCGAACAAAAAGAACATCATTGAGGATATACGAAACGAGCTGCCAAACGTCAAATCAATTGTGCAAAACATGAATCCGAAGCGTACAAACGTTATTTTTGGTGATAAAACGGAAGTCCTTTGGGGTACTGAAGTTATTCACGATTATATCGGTAATATTAAATTTGCCATCTCAGCACGTTCGTTTTATCAAGTAAATCCTGTTCAAACGAAGGTGTTGTATGAGAAGGCGCTTGAATATGCGGACTTGTCTGGAAGTGAAACAGTCATTGATGCTTATTGCGGGATTGGAACGATCAGCCTATTCTTAGCGAAACAGGCGAAAAAAGTGTTAGGAGTAGAAATCGTTCCTGAAGCCATATCGGATGCGAAAAAAAATGCGAAGCTGAACGGCATCGAAAACGTTGATTTTGCTGTTGGGGAAGCAGAAAAAGTGATGCCATGGTGGTATGCTCAAGGTGTCCGTCCAGAAGTGGTCGTCGTCGATCCGCCGCGTAAAGGCTGCGACGAATCACTGCTCGAAACGATGGTAAACATGAATCCGGAGCGGATCGTCTACGTATCATGCAACCCGTCAACACTTGCCCGCGACTTAAAATACCTTCAAGCAAACGGCTACGAAACGAAGGAAGTTCAACCCGTCGACATGTTCCCACAGACAAATCACGTTGAGTGCGTCTCGCAGATAGTTTTAAAAGAAGAAGCAGGAACCCAATAAGGGTTTCCTGCTTCTATTCAATTGTTGTTGGTGCGGAAAATCGATAGTGAATTCTTATCGTACCATCTTCTTTAACATCAATCCGATTTATCAAACGGTGTAAGATGTCAGAAGTTAGTTCATCAAAGTTAAGAAAGTGAAGTAGCTCCTGTTTTAGCTTGTCGATATTATCGACTAGCTGTTCCTTGTCTATTGACGAAACCAATTTACTCTGTTTCATCACTAAGTCATTAATCTCAATATTATTAGCTTCTACATTGTCACGATAATCTTCATGTGTGATAAGTTCATCAGCCAGCATATTGACAAATTTTCTTTTTCTATTTCTTAAAATTTCAATTTGTTTTGTGACCTTGTTAATTTGTTTTTGAATGCTGACTTTTGACTTTTTAGACTTTACCTCAAGTTGCTTAATATAATGTTCCTTATCAATTTTGTTAACTAATGTGTTAATGTCCGACAAGATTGTATTTTTAAGGACTTTTTCCTTTACGGCGTGGTGAGTGCAGGCTTTACTACCATGACGTGCATAATTTCCACAGATATATCCTTTTCTATTGCTTCGATACCACAATGCCTTACCACAGTCATTACAATACAAGATGTTTGTGAACAGGTGTTTCTTCGGTGCAGTAATATACTTAGTTCTTATTTTCATCTGGTTTTGCACAGCGTTGAAAATATCTCTTGGGATAATGGCTTCATGTGCATCCTTTTGTATTATTTGATCATCAGGTTCAATTTGTTTTCGTTTTTTGCTTGTAACGCTAACTGTGGTGGTTCGTCCTTGCACTAAGTCACCAGCATAATGAGGATTGCTAAGAATAAGTTTTATTGTGGAATCATTCCACTTATCCCCTGCATTCTTTTTTCCTGCAGACTCTGCTGGTGTGGGTATATCATCATTGTACAGGCGTCTGGCTATACTTTGTCGTCCGCTTCCGTTAAGGTATTCATTAAAAATTCTTCTAACCACTTCAGGAGTATCGTCGTCCTTAATGGATAATTTGCCGTCCTTAACTTCATACCCATAG
Organism: Evansella halocellulosilytica; assembly: GCF_002335745.1. Taxonomy (GTDB): domain Bacteria; phylum Bacillota; class Bacilli; order Bacillales; family Salisediminibacteriaceae; genus Bacillus_CA; species Bacillus_CA halocellulosilytica. The sequence continues at coordinate 1,745,569 of NZ_NIST01000001.1, forward strand.
GGAGCTATTGAGCCTTTAAATAAGCCTTTATTAGCCCTAGTTCTAAGTGTTTCCTTTACACGGTTACTAGTGTTTTGTGACTCCTGTTCATACATCCAAGCATATAGCCCAAACATGTTTGTATTTCCATCTAAAGTGTTAATTGCATTGTCCAAAGTGATGATGTGGATACCTTGATTCTCGCATAAATTTTTGATTTTATACGATAACTCTCCATTACGGGCTAAGCGAGAAAGCTCTTTTGCTAAAATGATATCAAATCTTTTATCTTGGGCATCGTCGATCATTTTTTGAAGGTTTTTTCGTTTGGCCGTAGTTCCAGTTTGGACATCTACGTAGAACTCATAGATGTCCCACCCCTTTTCTTCAATATACCTGTAGAAAAGATCTTGTTGGTATTTTAATGAAGCTTTTTGTTCTTCTTTGTCAGTTGAAACTCGAATATATACTGCACATCTCATATTTCATCTAATCCTTCCCATGTTTTTTGAGATGTAGCAGTGTTTACCTTATCTGCATTATTGACAATCTCATCGATTTTATTATTGATAATGGAATTCATTAGCTCATTAAACGCAATTTTGGGGTCAGTATACATACGTTCTGCAACAGTTTTAATTCTTCTGCTCATCGCTACTAGTCCCCTTTAGATCCTCCAAAATAACCAAATCAACACCATGTTTTTTAAACCACTTTCTTATATAAAATATATGGGAACTGTCCCGGGATAATCTTTCGATAGTATCAATAACGACCTTATTAATAACTCCTTTTTCAACAAGTAAAGATAATTCATGGAATGCCGGTCTTTCAAATGGAAGAGTAGCACCTGAAACACCAACGTCTTTAAAGGACAATAACGTATTGGAATTATTGGGAAAATACCCCTCTACCTTTCGTTGTTGATTTGTAATGTTCACTTTCTCCTTGGTAGCTGATCTATAATAATTTGCAACTGTATAAACTGTTTTCATTCTAAAAATCCTTTCGTCATTTATTAATTGATTCAAATAATTTCAAAATAAAAAATCCGCAAAGAATTTAGCCATGTGAATGGCAAAACTTTGCGGATTTCGCTTTTTACATATTAATTTTATTTTCCCTTATTGAAGGGGGAGTGTTACTTTAACTATAAATTTGATTTCGGTAATCTTCGAGGTAAATTCTTAGTTCCCTTTCAAAAGCAAGTTGTTTTTTATTAATAAGTTGTCTTTCACGTTGTAAGTTGCGGTTTATCCTCATATAAGATACAACTTTTTTGGACTTTTTCTCTGTCACTTTATCACAGCCTTTCCTGTTGTTTTGTAAATTAGGTTGTTGCGGAATACATTGTAGCTTCGGATCGTAATATTTGAAGTCTTTTTTTAAAAAAATAAGATTTTTTATGAAAGGTTATCTATTCTTCATGAGATTATCTGGATTAGAACACGTACCTTCTGTAATAATCCTTATCCCTATCAAATTGAATATATTTCTACTATTAGTGAGATAATGATAATAAGTTGTTCAGGTGGGTATCACCTTGGGTAAACATTTATCTCTCAGGTGAATGTCCACTCTTAATTTGAATTTAGCGATCAAAAGTAGGCTTCTCATTAATTTTTCGAATTTTTGAGAAGCCTCTTTTGATGGTTGCTTCACTCTCATTCTCGACAATTGGTTCAGATCCATATAGCTTTGTATCTTTTGTATAAATGTTCGATTTTCTGACCAGAATGAAAATATAGCTTTCGGTAATTTAACCATCGAAGTATCCTTCGCTGTTTGGAAAATCGAATGGTTACCCCCAAAAGGCCTTGAGAATAAGGGTTTTTGGGAGTAAGGGTGTTGTTTTTCATCTTTAGATTAATGAACATTCGGTTGTTTAACCAGTCATATCTTCCTGTCTTTGTATTTTTTCGGTTATATAACCAGTCATATTTTCTAATGATACAAAGGGAGAAAGCCTATAGCTGATTTGTAAGTCCTTATTCTTTTCAAAATCAATGATGACTTCTTCAAAGTACATAAGGAACAAAGTCCTTAATTCAATGTTGTGAAAGTTTAAAAGGGACTCTGTAAGCAAGTCTTGAAATAAATACGGTAGATCTCTATCATCGAGCAATGTATTTATTTCTGTTAACGCGTTATTTATATAGGACATTTCATCCTGTAAATGACGTGCTGTATCTTTAAAGATATCAGCTAAATGATTGTTCTTTGCTATTTCATCTGCATATAATTTTTCATTTAATAGAACTTTTTCCTGTTGTTTTTTGATTTTATTCTTAGCCTTGTTTAATTTTATGCACCAGCTTTTAAGTTGCTCCCTTGCAGAAGAAACAAATGAAGGAAGCTGCGAATTCCATTTCTTTTGAAGATTGTTTAGAACAGATTGATGAACTTTTGCAATAGGAACTGATACTTTACAACTTAAACATCTGTAAACCAAGTATTTGCCTTTTTTATTTTTCGGCGAATTATCTTTAGCTGCAAGTTGTGAATGGCAACTTTGACATCTAATAATTCCCCGAAGGTAGTAGGGTGTTTCAAATTTACCGAACCTTTTCTTTAAATCATTCGTTTGTTTTGCGAGATGAATGATGAGCGGATTAACTATTGGATCATGAACCTGTGTGAACAATTCAATTTCTTCATCTGGTTTCGGTTTACTAATTTCGTAACTTGTCCTAACATTCCATGCTAAATCACCTGTATATACCTTGTTACTCAAGATATACCCAATAGTACTACCGTTCCAATGTTTAATTTCTTTAGTAGTAATCGAGCTTTTATTTAATAGATTCGCAATTGATAAATGAGTATGTCCCCAACTTGCTAAATGAAATATTAATTCTACAACTGGGGCATCTTTATTAGGATATAGAACTCCATTTTCCATATCATACCCTAGAGGGGTTTTGGAACCGGGACGTTTTGGTTGTCCATTTTGCTTTAACAAGACTTCTTGTGCATCCTTTGCACGTGTTGATTTAATTTCTGATTCTTCTGCAGCAAAAACAAGTTTAGCTTGTATTAGGGCGTTGTCAGGATCCCATTCTCCTTCATATTGTGTGCTGAAAAATTTAGTGTTGGGATATTGATATTTAATATGAAGATAGAATTCATTGTAAAAGTCGGTAATACTTCTAGTTATCCTTGATTCCTCATAAAAGCAAATAGCTTCTGCACCTGCTTCAATATCTTCAAATACTTTTTGGATACCTTTTCGTTTTAGAACATTGTTATGAAACGCACTTGTAGCCTTGTCTGTTCGCCAATTTATTATTTCAATGTTTTCTTTATCTGCTAACAATTGTATTTGTTTTTTTTGTATTTCTAAGGAGTGATTACCATCTTGTCTTTTATCCGAATAGCGAAGGTATGCAATCCCCTTTATTTTTTTCATGATCCGCTCACATCTTTCATGAATTTTGAAAGAAATAAATCAACGCTTACATAGTTTTCATGAATAGTAACCTTATCAACTAATAGCTCCACCAATTTAATAAAATCTTGTTCAGAAAAAGTAACATCCATTTTAGATAACAAACTATTAACTTCCTTAGTATCATGTTTAAGTGCTTCTAGTCTCGACTGATCATGGCTTAATTGTTTATACTTGTCTTTTAAAATTGTTATTTTATCAATAAGTGGATCCATTAATGATTTGTTGTCCAAGCCAAGGGTGCATAGTTTTAAAGAATATTTTAAATAATCTTCACTAATGTTTTCTAAATTGCGTGACAAACTATTCTCTTGTTTTTTTATGCCATCTATAATTAATCTTTTAGCTACAGTAGGGGTAATCGTTTTTGCGTTTTCCTCTACAGTCTGTTTGACAATCTGATTTACTTCTTCCACATTAATGGATACCCGTCTGTGGTTTGAGCTGCAAACATAGTAGCCAATATCAAACAACTCTTGTTTCTTATGCTTCATTTGTTTCCCGCAACTACCACAAAACGGAATAATCATACGCTGTTTACTAAGTTCTAATATTTTGATTTGGTATTTATCATAAAAAACATCTAATTGTTTTCGAGCTGCAAGAAATGTTTCCAAGGTGACTATAGGTTCAACATGTGCCAGTTCTTGAAAGCCATTTTTTGTTTCTAAATGTGCAGTATAAAAAGGATTTGATAGTATTTTAAGAATCCTTTCAGGGTTTTTTATGACTTTCTTATGTTGAACGAGTAAGTTAAAGAATCCATCTTCATTTTGAACCGAACTAAAGTCAATGAATAAGGACCTGATATGGTCCCGTTTCTGTTGATCAATTATGAATGTTACTTGATCTTGATCCTTTTTTCGTTTGTAACCATAAATATTTGTCGGGAACTGTTTTCTAGCATCAGCTGTACGTGTGCGGATATTTTCTCCTTCCATCTGACCGAATATCGCATAAAATGCTTCCAAAGCTAACTTATTACTAAATGGTGGTTCATCACTTGCCGTGAAAACAACGTTAACACCATGTTCGATAAATATTTTTGTAATATCAGCTCCCTCGTAAAAATTTCGATAGATTCGGTCTCGTTTGTAAAAAATAACACTATCAACTTTATTGGATTGAATTAAACGTATTAGTTCCATAAGCTTTTCTCTTTTAGACATATGGAGTTTAAGAGCTGATACGTCATGGTCATTTAAATAGGTGATATACTCTTCATCACCGCGGTAACCTTCAGATTTTAGATATCTCTGTGCTGCTGAATTTTGTAATTCAAGACTTTGATTTGCCGAGCTAACACGGTTATAGACAATAATTAATTTCTCTTCTTTCATTTTCATATCCTTTCATTATCTTTTTCACTAATTAATACAGACCGAAGCTTTAAATCACTTTTTGAAACATGCTCAAGAAGAGTTTTTTCAATTAAGCGTTGTAACCATATTTCTGAATCTGTTGCTAATTCTTCGGAGTAAGTTACTTTTACTACCCTACATTGTTCGTTCATTATTAATCCCTCCAGTGGAAATGATTTGTATCATCTTTGACTCGAAGGGCTTCTTTTATACTGTTAGTAAGTTACTTCACTTTTGAATTTTCATATACATCAAGGGATAATTGAATACTTTGAATTTCATTACAGTTAGCATTTTGTCTCAGCTTAACTATTGTCTTTGTTTCATGACCGGGTATTTTTAATTTCTTTATGATTTTGTTCATTTTTTCTTCCGTGTTGATGGATAAACATATTCATTACAGGCTTGGATATTCCAACGCTCTCGCATTGTTCAAGGCATTGTTTTAGCCAAGTGTTTGATTTACCCTTCACTTTGGTGTCCTCCTTTCCAATCTAATTTCAATGCTCTTGGCCTCAAGCGTTAGTCATCTTACTTTGGATATCTTAATATTCTTATAGGTATAAAGAACTATTTTGTGTAGGTTATATGAAATAGCTAAGTGATTGGACTATGTAGTTATCTCAGTAAAAACCTATGAAATTATATCTATTATTAAAGTTTTCTAAGTTATTATGATGTATAATTATTGTTGGAAATGTCATGGAAATGGCAAGGGGTATTAGGGAAGAATAATTCAATTAATTAATATAAATATATGTTAGATATAGATAACAATGGGGGCTTTATTAATGGTTAAAAAGAAACAGGATAAAGAAAAAAGTATGGAAGAAACTCTATGGGATTCCGCCAATAAATTAAGAGGTTCTGTTGAGACATCAGAGTATAAACACGTCGTATTAGGACTTATCTTTTTGAAATTTGCCAGTGACAGTTTTGAAGAAAGAAAGGCAGAACTAATAGATGAAGGAAAGGAAAGATATGTTGACATGGTAGAGTTTTATACCATGAAAAATGTCTTTTATCTACCTGAAAAATCTCGATGGAACTACTTGGTGGAAAACGCAAAACAAGAAGATATTGCATTAAAAATTGATACAGCACTTTTTACTGTAGAGAAAAATAACCCAGCTCTAAAGGGCGCATTACCTGATAACTATTATTCTCGACTAAATCTGGATGTTAATAAACTTGCATCCTTAATAGATACAATAAATAACATCAATACCCTTAAAGACAAGCAACAAGATATTGTTGGTCGTATTTATGAATATTTCCTTAGCAGGTTTGCATTGGCGGAAGGAAAAGGTAAAGGAGAATTCTATACTCCTAAAAGCATCGTAAATCTTATTGCTGAAATGCTTGAACCCTATAAAGGTAAAATTTATGATCCAGCGTGTGGCTCAGGTGGTATGTTTGTACAGTCGGTAAAATTTATTGAATCCCATCAGGGAAATACAAAAGATATCTCGATTTATGGACAGGAATACACAACTACAACTTACAAACTGGCAAAGATGAACCTTGCGATAAGAGGGATTTCAGCTAATCTTGGAGAAACAGCTGCTAATACTTTCTTTAATGATCAACATAAGGACTTGAAGGCAGATTATGTAATGGCCAACCCTCCATTTAATCAGAAACAATGGAGAGCTGAAAATGAATTAACAGAAGACCCGCGTTGGTCAGGGTACGAGGTGCCGCCTAAAGGTAATGCGAACTATGCTTGGATTTTAAATATAGTATCTAAACTATCGGAGAATGGTGTAGCTGGATTTTTATTGGCAAACGGTGCATTAAGTGGTGGTGGCGATGAATATAAAATACGTAAAAAGTTAGTTGAAAATGATTTGGTAGAGGCTATTCTTGTCTTACCTATGAATATGTTTTATACAACAGATATAAGTGTAACCCTTTGGATACTAAATAAAAACAAGAAGGCTAGAACTATTGAAGAAAATGGGGAATTAAAGAAATATAGAAGCCGTGAGAATGAAATTTTATTTATGAATTTACGGGATATCGGTGTACCGTTTGAAAAAAAATATATTCAGTTTACTGAGGAAGAAATTAAAAGCATTGCTGACACTTATCATAATTGGCAACAAGTAGGTTTTGAAGAGAAATACGAAAATGTAGCAGAATTTTGTTATAGTGCTAGTTTTGAGGAAGTAGCTAATAAAGATTTTTCATTAGTTCCAAGTAAATACATTGAGTTTAAAGATCAAGATGAAGATATTGATTTCGACAATAAAATGAAATCACTGCAAGGTGAATTTACTGAATTATTAAAGGCAGAGGAAAGTTCTAATAAAGATTTACTTGTACTTTTTAAGGAGTTAGGCTATGAGATCAAACTATAAAAGAATAGGAGATTTTATAAGAAAAGTAAATGTACGAAACACTGAACTTAATGTAACAAATTTGATGGGTATAAATATTGATAAATTTTTTATGCCTTCTGTAGCTAATACCGTTGGTACAGACATGTCGAAGTATAGAATAGTAAAAAAGGGACAATTTGCTTGTAACAGGATGCATGTTGGAAGAGATAAACGATTGCCCGTGGCGTTATCAAAGGAACAAGATATTATTGTATCTCCAGCTTACGATGTTTTTGAAATAATAGATCAAGAAGAGCTTAATCCGGATTACTTGATGATGTGGTTTTTACGTGAAGAGTTTGACAGAAATGCATGGTTTTATACTGATGCTGATGTACGAGGGGGGTTAAAGTGGGAAGATTTTTGTAATATTCCGATTCAGGTACCTACAATTACAGAGCAACAAGAAATTGTAGAGGAGTTCAGAGTATTTGATCATAGAATAAGCTTGAATAACAATCTTATACAAAAATTACAAGAAACTGTACAGGTAATCTATAAACAGTGGTTTATTGATCTTGAATTTCCTGATGTTAATGGTAACGCCTATAAATCGAGTGGAGGAGAAATGGATTTTAATGCTGAAATGGATAAGGATATACCACGGGGGTGGAAAGTTACCCCATTAAATTCCATATGCACTAAAATTGGGAGTGGAGCAACCCCGCGAGGTGGAAAGGGTAGCTATCATAATAAAGGCATTTCTCTAATAAGAAGTCAAAATGTATATGATTTTGTTTTTTCACCTAAAGATATTGCCTATATTGATGAAAATCAGGCAAAGAAACTTACAAATGTTAAGGTAGAAGAAAATGATATTTTGTTAAATATCACTGGTGTATCCGTAGCAAGGTGTTGTAAAGTACCAAAATTTACCTTACCTGCCAGAGTTAATCAACATGTCATGATAATTCGTCCCGAGGGCGATTTAAATTTGAACCACTATTTACTGTCTTTACTATGTTATTCAGAAAACAAGTCAAAGTTATTAGGAATTAGCCAGTCTGGATCAACAAGAGAAGCAATAACAAAATCAGAAGTTGAAAATTTCAAAATTCTACTCCCAACGAATGAAGTGCTTAATGATTTTGAAAAACGTATACGTTGTTTTATTGAATTGATTGACATAAAGGTTTTACAAAATGAAAAGTTACGTAATCTCATTAAACTACTTTTATCAAGACTTGCAAAAGCAAAGGAGGTGGAACAGTGAAATTCACAGAGGAATCCTTAGAGCAGGCTGTCATAGAACTTTTTGAAACTGAAGACTATCTGTACCATAATGGCACCCATATCCATAAGGAAATTAACGATGTACTGCTACGTGATGACTTAAAAGCATTTTTACTCAATCGTTATTCCAATGATGATATTACACTTAATGAGATTGATAGTATTATTCGACAAATGGAAGTGCTACCTGCATCAACTCTGTACGAAAGCAATAAAGCCATTATCAAAATGATCTCTGATGGATTTGTTCTGAAACGAGAAGACCGTAGCAAAAAAGATTTATATATACAGTTGATAGACTTTGAAAACTTAGAGAATAATCTATTTAAAATTGTTAATCAGTTAGAGATACAAGGATATGAAAAACGTATTCCTGATGCAATTGTTTATGTAAATGGATTACCTCTTGTAGTAATAGAATTCAAGAGTGCTGTTAAAGAAAATACGACAATAAAGGATGCCTTTACACAGTTGACAGTCCGTTATCAGAGAGATATCCCTGAGCTTTTTAAGTATAATGCATTTTGTGTCATTAGTGATGGAGTAAATAATAGAGCTGGTTCGTTATTTGCTCCATATGATTTCTTTTATGCATGGCGGAAAATAGAAGGCAATGAATCATTTGGAAAAGATGGCATTGATTCTCTGTATACGATGGTAAAAGGTCTATTTAACCAAAAACGTTTTCTAGAAGTGGTACGTCACTTTATTTATTTCCCTGATACAAGTACTAAAAAGGAAAAAATTGTTCCGCGTTATCCGCAATATTATGCAGCATCAAAATTACTAAAGAGTATTAAAAGGAACATGAGGCCACAGGGTTCAGGTAAGGGCGGTACGTATTTTGGTGCTACGGGGTCTGGTAAAAGTTATGCCATGCTCTATCTTACAAGGCTGTCCATGAGAGATAAAGACTTACACAGCCCTACTATTGTCTTGATATCAGATAGAACCGATTTAGATGATCAACTTTCAACTCAATTTACAAATGCCAAGAATTTTATTGGAGATGATCAAGTAATAAGTGTAGAAAGTCGGGAAGATTTAAAATCTTACTTACAAAACAGAAAAAGTGGTGGGGTATTTTTAACCACTATTCAAAAGTTTAACGAAGATATCGATTTACTAACCGATAGAAACAATGTTATTTGTATTTCGGACGAAGCACACCGTTCACAAACTAATCTTGACCAAAAAATAAAGATCACCAAAGATGGTGTCGAGAAGAAATATGGTTTTGCCAAGCATTTGCACAATTCTTTACCTAACGCGACCTATGTTGGTTTTACTGGAACGCCAGTAGATGCAACAATAGATGTATTTGGGGAAGTAGAAGACGCATATACAATGATCGAAGCAGTATACGATGAAATTACAGTACGGATTGTGTATGAAGGAAGAGCGGCCAAAGTTAATTTAAATGAATCTAAAATACAAGAAATTGAAGAGTATTATAAAGTATGTGAAACCGCTGGAGCTAACGAGTATCAGATAGATGAAAGTAAAAGAGCAGTAACCCAAATGGACATTATTCTTGGGGACCCTAAACGGTTAAAATTAGTAGCTGAAGATTTTATAGAGCATTATGAAAAGAGAATTGAAGAGGGTGCAACTGTTAAGGGTAAAGCAATGTTTGTCGCTTCTAATCGGCATATTGCTTATGATTTATATAAGGAAATTCTTGCATTACGTCCAGAATGGGCAGAAGTAAAAGCTTGTGATGAAAATGAAGAACTTACTGAGAGTGAAAGAAAAGAAATTAAACCAATGGAAAGAATTAAGATGGTTATGACGCGTAATAAAGACGATAGTAAAGAGCTATATGACCTGTTAGGTACGAAAGAATATAGAAAGGAACTAGATCGGCAATTTAAAAATGAAAAATCAAACTTCAAAATAGCAATTGTTGTTGATATGTGGCTAACGGGATTTGATGTACCTTCACTAGATACTATATATATTGATAAACCTATTCAGCGACATACATTGATTCAGACAATTTCACGAGTAAATCGAGTTTATGAGGGTAAAGAAACTGGTTTAGTCGTTGATTACTTTGGAATTAAAAATAATCTAAATTTAGCAATGAAGCAATATGGGGTAGTAGAAGGAGACAATTTTGATGGTATTGATAAGGCAGTTGTAATTGTTAAAGACCAGCTAGATTTATTAGCAAAAATCTTTTATAAGTTTGATAATACTGCTTATTTTCAGGGAACACCATTGCAACAGTTACAGTGCTTGAATCAAGCAGCAGAATTTGTACAGCAAACGGAACAATTAGAAAAACGCTTTATTGCAATAACGAAGAAACTCCGCTCTGCATACAATTTATGTGTTTCTAGTGAAGAGATAAGCCAAATAGAAAGAGATTATATTCACTATTACCTAGCTATAAGATCCATTATTCATAAACTAACAAAGGGAAATGCTCCGGACACCGCTCAAATGAATGAAAAAGTAAGGCTAATGATGGAAGAAGCATTAATAAGTGAAGGAGTAGAAGAAGTATTTAAGCTAGATAAAAACGACCCGAAAAATAGTGCGGATCTATTTAGTGGTGAGTATTTGGCTAAAATCGATAAATTAAAACTGCCAAACACTAAGATTAAGCTTCTGCAAAAGCTATTGTCAAAGGCAATAGAGGAATTTAAGAAGACTAATAAAATGCAAGGTGTTGACTTTTCTAAACGATTTAAGAAATTGGTCGATCACTATAATGAAAGAAATGACTTCCAAGCTTTACAAAGTGATGTATTGGATGATGTTGCAGAACAATTTGCCGATTTGTTTTCAGAATTAATAAAAGAACGGGATTCTTTTAAGGAGTTAGGAATTGATTATGAGGAAAAGGCCTTTTACGATATCCTCAAAGCAATTTCCGAGAAATATGAATTTGAATACCCACACGATAAACTTATTAAATTATCGCAGGAAGTTAAGGCAATTATTGACGATAAAGCAAGGTATACTGACTGGTCAAGTCGAGACGATATTAAGGCAGAGTTAAAAGTTGATCTTATTATAACACTTGCTGAAAACGATTACCCTCCTGTACCTAAAGATGAAATTTTTAAAGAGATATTTGAGCAGGCAGAGAATTTTAAGAAGTATAGGGAGTAACCATACATGCAGCTTTTAAGTCAAAGAAGAGATGCTTGTGCATCTCTTCTTTGTCAGACATACAAGTTGCACTAACAACTTATTTTAAAGTATTGCCAACACTAGGTGAATTTATAAGTGAGTCAAATACTGTTATTTCTAATTGACAATAATAGACAATAAATTCAAAATAGTAAGTATAAGCCAGCAATTCCATATAACAAACTAATATCAAAACATCATGATAAGCAGAGGATAGCGCCGTTAGGGTATTCTTCTGCTTACTTTTATGTACAGAGTTTAACATTACAGTATTTGAAAGGAGTTAATTCTTTGATAGAAAAAGTAGTTATTAAAAATTATAAATCAATTGAATATCTAGATTTAAAACTAGATGATGAAATGAATATTCTGGTTGGCAATAATGAACAAGGGAAATCTACTATATTAGAAGCCGTTAATTTAGCGCTAACAAGTACATTAAATAAACGAAATATACATAATGAGTTAAACCCCTTTCTTTTTAATAAAAAAGTTGTTGAAGACTACATAAACAATATTGCACATGGTAAACAGGAGGTCCCTCCTAACATACTTATAGAATTATATTTAAAGGAAAATGATCAGATTATATCGTGGAAAGGGTCAAACAATTTAAAAAAAGAAAATACATGCGGCATAAGTTTATCCATTGAGTTTGATGATGATTATACTGAAGAATATCAACAATATATAGAACAATCTACTAATATAAAAAACATACCAATTGAGTATTATAAAGTTAATTGGTATTCATTTGCATCTAATCCAATAACTCCGCGAAGTAATCCAGTTAAATGTGTATTAATCGATCCAACGGAAGGAAAAACATGGAGTGGTACGGATAGATATATTTCAAGCGTAATTGGTGATGTTTTAGAACCGAAACAACGTGCAACCCTTAACTTTAATTTCAGAGATATTAAAGAGAGGTTCTCTGAAATTGAATCAATATCACAGATTAATAATACACTCTCTGAAAAAACTGGAGAAATCTCAGATAAAGAACTTGCTATTTCTTTAGATATATCTCAAAAAAATGGATGGGAATCCAATTTAACTGCATATTTGGACGATATTCCTTTTGATTTTATCGGAAAGGGAGAACAAAATTCAGTAAAATTGAAATTATCTCTTGAATCAAATGCTGATGAAGCTCAGATAGTTCTAATTGAAGAACCAGAAAATCACTTATCCCATTCTAATATGTATAAATTAATTAATCAGATTACAGAAAAATGTAAGGGGAAACAGCTAATAATCACAACACATAGCACTTATGTTTTAAATAAACTAGGCTTAGACAAAGTAGTATTGATGAATAATAGCAATCACATGACATTAAGAGATCTAAACCAAGATACATATACTTATTTTAAAAAACTACCCGGTTACGATACACTTCGATTATTGCTAGCTGATAAAGCCATTTTAGTTGAAGGACCATCAGATGAGTTAATTGTTCAAAAAGCCTATTATCAGGAGTATAATAGACTTCCAATCGAAGATGGTATCGATGTCATAACAGTAAGAGGATTGTCATTTAAACGTTTTTTAGAGATTGCTGATTTATTAAAAAAGGAAGTGGCTGTTGTCACTGATAATGACGGAAATGTTGATAAAAATATTATTAAAAAATATGGTGACCATTATCTTAATCATCCTAAAATCAAAATTTGCTACAGTGAGGACACAAGATACGCAACGCTGGAACCACAGATAGTATCAGTGAATGAGTTATCTGTTTTAAATGATATTTTTGGTAAAAATTATACTTCTAAGGAAGAGCTTATTAAATATATGACAAGTTCAGGAAATAAAAGTGAGTGTGCGATGTGTATATTTGATTCAAATAAACAAATTGTTATACCGGAGTATATAAATGAAGCCATTAAATAATAAGGTAATAATTGCTGCTGCAGGTTCAGGGAAGTCGTCAGATCTAGTTGACAAAGCATTGCACTATAATGACAAGCGAATATTGATAACTACATTTACAATAGATAATACAAAAGAAATTGAGAAAAAGTTTTTTGACAAGCTTGGATATATCCCAAAAAATGTTGTTGTTCAAACATGGTATTCCTTTTTACTAAGGGAATGTGTAAGACCTTATCAAAATCTATTATATGAGAAGAAAAGAATTGAAAATATAGAATTCGTTAATGGTCAATCTACACGTTATGTAGCAAAAAAGGATATTGAAAATTACTATTTCAGAGATGGTAAGTATATTTACACCGATAAATTATGTGATTTCATACTTGAAGTTAACTCAATATCAGGTGGTTTGGTTATTGAACGATTAGAGAGTATATATGATATCGTTATGATTGATGAGGTACAGGACCTAGCGGGTACAGATTTAGATTTCCTTTATCTATTATTAAAATCTAATATACATAATATTATAGTTGGAGATAACCGTCAGGCTACCTACTTCACCAATAATTCAAGGAGAAATAAAAAATATAGAGGACAAACCATATTTGATTTGTTTAGTGAATGGCGGGAAGAAGGATTGTGTTCCATTGAATACAAGACAGACTGCTTCCGATGTAACCAGTTAATATGTGATATAGCTGATTCTCTTTATCCTGAGATGCCTAAAACCACTTCCCTAAATGGTGAACAAACCGGACATGATGGTGTTTTCTATATTCGAAGCAGTGAAGTTTTTGAATATGTAAAAAAATATTCTCCTGTTGTGCTGAGATATGATAAGAGGACAAAAAATATACCGGAAATTTATTCACCCTTAAATTTTGGCAAGTCTAAAGGACTTACGTTTGATAGAGTTCTTATTTATCCAAATGGCCCAGTAAATAAATTTTTAAAAGGCGATTATAAAGCAGTAAGTAGTCCAAAAACTAAAGCGGGCTTATATGTTGCTTTAACTAGAGCTAGGTACAGTGTGGTGTTTGTAACGGATCAAAAGATGATCTCGAATGAGTTAGTTAAAGGATATACATTGAGTGATAGTATGGACGTACCAGTTTATACGTAATATTTGTTAAGGTTCAAGATTAAATTTACTGTTTAGATAGGTGACTTAAATGAAACTTTTATTATGTTTAGAATGTAACGATATTTTTAGCCTTGATCTAAAAATGAAAAAGTGTAGCTGTGCAAAGACAAAAGGCCGATACATAGACAATCTTAATGCAATTTATGAGGGAGATAGTGCTATGCCTATAGGTTTTAGTAACCCAAGTTTAAAAGAAGCTATCCTAAATCAACCAGATAAGGGAATGGGCAAAGAGTTTACGGCATTCACAATACCAAGAAACTGTCCAACATTTATTAAGAAAGGATAGTAAAAATAAGTAAAAGTTATCTCTGTGGTTTTTCTATTTTGATATTCATATGAAGTAGAGTATATAAAATCACAAACATCTAGAAAAGGGATTGAAATGTTAATAACTAAGCGGTTATTTAGTTGATGTATAATTAATATTAGGGAAACAACTAACAGGTGAATAACCGGATAAAAGATAATTTGCAAAAAGCAACTGGGAGATTAATATATGTTAAAAAAAGTAAAATTGGCCAACTGTAAATCTATAAAGAAATTAGATATAAAATTAGATAAAAATAACTGTCTTATTGGTCAAAATGGGGTTGGCAAAACAACCTTTATTAAAGCTTTACAATATTTTTATGACTCTCTGGAAGGTAAAAAAGTTGATTTTACAATATTTGATAAAAATAACCCTTATAATGAACATACCGAAATTGAGCTAATATTTGATTTTAACTATTTTATCAAGGCTCATGAAGGTTATTCATTAAAAAGGGCCATTGGTGAGATTAAGCAAAGCGAGTTTATGAATTATCTTGGAGAATTAATTACATTTGTAGATGAAAATAATATGTTAGCTATTAAATTATATATAGACAAAGATGGTAATAAAGAATGGACACCGAGATTATCTTTTGAATTGCGTAAAGTTCTTAAAACAGTTTATCCATTCTACTATATATCTGTTAAAAATAATGAAGATACAAATTGGGAAACATTATGGGAAATGGTAGGCGATATGGCTAAACTACCTCGTTTTAACTTGGAAGAGAATCTTGAGAATTTCACACAACAACATTATGGAGCTTCATTTGGTAAAATTATAGAAATAATAAAAAATAAGTTTGACAGTAACAATATAATAATTAATCCTTTTACCAATCAAGAGAAATTCTTAAATACAATTAAACTGCAATTAGGTGGGGAAAAATTAACGTATAAATATAAAGATTTAAGTTTTTTTTCGGAAGGGACAAACTCGTTTAATTATCTTCAGTTATATTGTAGTTTAGTGGCAAAGATAGCAGAACAAAAATTAAAGATTCCTTTACTCCTACTAGATGAACCGGAAGTTGGGTTGCATCCAAAGTTTATAGATGATTTAATGGATAACTTAATAAGAGATGAAAATAAAAATCAAACTATTATAGTCACGCATGCACCTAGAGTTTTAAAAAATATAATGAAAAAAAGTCAAGGTTACAACATTCTACATGCAACTAACAAGAGGAATGACTATGCAGACATAACGATAATTAACCAGTTTCAAGATCATAGGGAAAAGAACATAATATCTGATGAAGAAGCCAGCTACTATTTTTCTGAACAAATTGTATTTGTTGAAGGTGATACAGAATTAGAGTTATTTAACAATAAATATTTATTGACTCTTTTTCCTTTTTTAAGAAAAGTAGACTTTTACTCATACGATGGAGACACTGTAAATATCTCAACGATACATCCAGAGATAAGAAATACGAAAATACCGTATTTAATTATTGTAGATAATGATTATATTTTTGAAGTCAATGATGTGGGAACACCCGTATTAAAACATGGGAAAAAGGATTTTCTTAATCCGTTGGATAATATAAAGTTTAAAAAGCAGCATGAAAAAGAAATATTTCATTTTGGGGAAAACAGAAAATTATATGATATTAGAACTAAAATAAATTTACTGAGTTCTTATAAATATAGTTTAAATAAATATTGGTGTACAGTTTATGGTGATTATTTTATAACATTTAAGGAATTGATTAAGGACTATTGTCTAAAATATAAAGTGTTTCCGGTTAACACAACGATTGAAGGTTCTTTGGTGAATTATAATAATATAAATTTATTTAAGGATTGGTTAATAGAGAAACATCCACACGATCAAAGATATATAAGTGATTTATTTAATATATCCAGTAATAACGAGACTTTAACAACAACATTTCGTCTAATTGTTAATGGAAAATACGACACCTTAAAGAATGTAATGAAAGATAAAAAAACAAATTCTTTTCCTGAAAACATTAGAAAGTCATATCTTTTAATTCATAGACTTAGAGCTAAATATGATAAAACCTCTGGTTGGGTAACTGAATGGCTAGATTATGTTTTTAATAAAGAGATAAATATTCACGAATCAAGAGAGGAACAGGTAGAACAGTTTAGTATTTACTTTCCGGAACTCTACGATATAATAAAAAATATATATAAGTTGGATTAGAGGGAGTAGCAAGGAATATTAGTATAGAATATTCCATACCTTGAGAATTATATTCCAGTTATTTCTACATAGAATGACATCGGTTGGATATAAAAAGCCAAGGGTCTAGTGTTACTATTAGAAGTGCCGGCCGCCGCTATAATTTGTTATCATGTTGTATGGGATCACTGTTATTATCGCTGCTTAGGCGCTACGCGTAATTGTGAGAAAGTACTCCCTCTTCTCTAAAAAAGAGGACACGTTATGCAAATATACATATATAAGGAAGATTTCTTTTATAATAAGATACTATCCACCTCAAAAACACAAGTTGAAGAAATTTTAAATGATAAAAATAGATATTATACAAAAAGAAAAATTCCCAAAAAAAATGGTTTTCGTACAATCAACTGCCTTGAAAAAAACTCTGCTTTATCAAAAATTCAACAAAGCATTCGTCTTAACTTCCTTAATAAAGTATCTATTCCAAATTATGTTTATGGTTTTGTATCAGGTCAATCATATAGCGATTACCTCAAACCACACGTTAGACAAAAGTATTTTTTGAGACTGGACATTAAGAACTTTTTTGAGAATATTACAAGTCAAACTATTGAATCTGTATTTAGTTATTATTTTCGACTAAATACTAATACAAATAATGATGAAGAATTACAATTTTTTATTGATTTAGTCACTTTAAATGGAAAGTTACCACAAGGTGCAATTACATCTCCTACTATATCTAATATTGTATTCAGGCAATTAGATATTAGGATAAATAAGTACTGCAAAAAATTTAATATTAACTACTCTAGATATGCCGATGATCTTTTATTTTCTTCTGATAATGATTTCTTGCACAAGGAGTTCTTTATAAAAAAAATTAAATATATCTTATCCTCAAGAGGATTCGAAATAAATAAACATAAAATCAGATATGAGCAAGATTCTATTTCTTTAAATGGATTTGTTATAGAGGAAAACATACGGCTTTCAAGGAGCAAATTAAAAGGCTTATCAAAGGTTTTATTTATAATTGATAAGCATAAGAATAACTTAGACACAACGAAAGTAATTTCTGAGATTAACGATGGTGGATTTAATAAAGAAATTAAAAATAAATATTCGCTACTAAATTATTTAGCTGGGTATAGGGCATTTTTATTACAATTTTTAGATAGAGAAAATTTAGAGGATTATAATAATAAAAAAATCAATAGGTATGTTATTAGAATACAGAATGCCATCGAACTGTTATATCAGTAACTAGATACTTAATAATGGTTAAATTGTATTGTTTGCATTAATAAGAAAAAAACATTAAATCGTAAATGAATACAGGCATTAGAGTTTACCTTCTCCGCCAAGTTTTTTACCAGCAGTTTGTCACGAAGTTCATTCTTATAATACGCATTAATTTTGGTGAAAATGTTCTCCCATAGCTTTGTTAAAATTGTGTTATGAACTTTTCGTAGATTGTAAATATATCCTCGTTCTGTAGGAAGTAAAGATAGTGTTTTTAAAAGTGTCAAATTAAAAAGTAAATCTGTTTGTAAAAAATTAAACAAATCCAGCCGACCCTGATTTCGTAAAAGCAATCTTTTTCGATTTCGGGTTTTTTTTTCATGCCATCTCTTGTCCCGGTAAGAGTATCTTCTCTTTTTTACCTCTTATTTCGCAAAATTATCTTATAATGCTAGACAATCATTCAGTATATATTTATTAGGGATATATACTTAATAGTTGACTTTTTATTAAAATAATCTAAAATAATACTTAATAGGAGGGTTGTGAATGATTAATTTAGAAAAAGAGGTTGTTAAATCAATTGTAAATACTTTGGTCGTAAAGGACCCCGAATCACGTCAATTATATTTACAATCTATTAATAATGAATCTGGACAAGGTACACAGAATAGTAGATACACCCAAAGGTGGGATTTCCGATATAACAGTATTCTGCAAATTTGTGAAAAATTTGACCTAAAGTCAATAAAATTAGGCCGAGGTAAGTTATGGGAAGCCATACTTATTCATGGACCAGAAGATGAAATTTACGTGTTCTTTAGTAAAGCAAATTTAAAAAGAATCATTAGACGTGGTAAGGATAATCATTATCTAAGGTTGCTTAATCTATTTAATCAAGAGCTTGATGAAATACAGAGTTTCGATTCACAGTTGACACTCCCTTTTTTCCATGAAGAAGAAAAGGAGAAAGCTGACTTAAAACAGCAAGCAAGAGAAATGCTACATATGATGGAAACTGATCCTAATAAGGTTATTGTTTTCGCCTTTGACACCTCGTTTATTTCAACTGTTAAAGCGTTTGCTTTTAATACTAAACATGAGACGGTATGGGAAAAAGATTTAACAGAACTTATAGATGTCAATTACAATCTAGTATTGAAAGACGATAGTATTGACCCAGATAAACGTGATAGTCGTACTACTCATAAAACAAAAAAAGAAAAGAAACGCATTGTAAAGTTAAAAAGCTAATAAATTGAGTTTGGAGATAGTTACTATGAAAAAGATATTTAATGGAACACGGTTAAAGGAAGCGAGACTTTTCAATAAGTTGACCATTACTGAATTAGCTGAGAAATTAAATGTCACAAAGCAAATGATTTCAAAATACGAAAATGGAAATAGTGATCCTAGTTTTGAAAAATCACTTCAAATAAATAATATCTTAGGATATCCAAGAGAGTTTTTTTATACAACAGACAAATATTCCATTGAAAATGAAGGTACTTTTTTTAGATCAAGATTAACTGCGACTCAGAAGTCTAAAGAGCCTGCTTCAATTGCTCTTAAATATTCAGTTATTGTACGTGATTTTTTAGAACAGTATATAGATTTTCCTGCTTTACAGGAAAGAGAAATCTATGAAGGGAAAGATGACCCCGAAGAAATTGCTTTAAGCCTCAGAAAATGTATGGATTTAGGTGTTGACCCTATACAGGATATTATCGAAGTTGCAGAATTAATGGGATTTACAGTTATAAATATGGATTATCAAGAAGATAAAGTTGATGCTTTTAGTAGTATGAATACCGTTAACGGTAACAGTTATTTTGTAATTACAACAGGCGACTCAGGTTCGTTTTACAGGCAACAATTTAGTATTGCTCATGAAATAGGTCATTGGGTGCTTCATCAAAATATAAATCCGCAAGAATTAGATAAAGATGAATATAAGATTATTGAAAATGAAGCTAATAATTTTGCTTCTATATTTTTAATGCCAAGAGAATCTTTTGGAAATGAATTAAAGTCGAAAATAGTCGATGAAATAGACACATATTATAGTCTTAAAAGAAAATGGAATGTTTCTATGGCAGCTATGATTAAGCGAGCAAGAGATTTGAATGTAATTTCAGCAGAGCAAGAAGTAAAATTATATAAGCAAATGCACTATAGAAAATGGAGAAATCCAGAACCTTTTGATTTGAAAACAAAAGTAACTTTACCTGTAGCTTTCAAACAATCTTTAGAATTGTTAATTGATGAAAATATTCTGCTAGGGCATGATATTCCATTGAAGATTGCTGAACAATATAACTTATATCTTACACCTAAGATGTTGGCAATGATTTGTGGTGTTGAACCTGCTTTATTTATGGATAACAGCCAATCAAAAGTTGTTTTGAAAATAAAAGATTTTAAAAATAAGCAAAGTAGTTAGTTATAAAAACAAATTTAAAGAGCGAGCTTGCTATTTAGAATGGAAAGTTATGCAGAACAAATTTATAGAATATAGTCATATAGAAAAGTCGCTTTGTAGAGTTTGTTGAATTCTAAAAGTGACTTTTTTTATAGCGTGAGTAACCTTTAATTTACTTCCAAATAAATAATTTCGCGCTATCATTTATTGGAATTAAATCATAGCTGTTCATAAGCAAGGAGAGATACTATGGAAACAAGAGTCTATGAGCGAGAGAACTTATATAAAGAGGTTTGGGAAGTACCTATGAATACTCTTTCTAAACGTTACGGTGTGTCAGATGTAGCGCTGCGTAAGCAATGTATAAAAATGGACATACCCTTGCCCAAAGCTGGCCATTGGGTAAAAGTTAAATCAGGCTATAAAGTTGATATTCCACCATTACCAAAATCAGATGGACCAGATAAAATAGAGGTTACGATAAATTCTAGCGATTCATTTAGTAAAAATATGGACAACTTGCTTTTGTTTTTGTCTGAGGAGCAACGTCAAAAGGTTAAAAAATATTGTTCATCATTAATAGTTCCACATAAACTAACGAAGCCTCATGATTTGATAATAGATACAAAACAATACCACCGCTCTAAGAATGTGAATACAAAACCTTCTAAGAGTAGGGTTATGTACTTGAATATATCTGACGAACAAAAAGACCGTGCATACCGGATATATAATACCCTTTTTAAAGCATTAGAATATTTAGGATATACGATAGAATTAAAAGCACCTAAGTTTCATGGATATTATCAAAATAATGAATTGCATATCCGTCTTGATGCGGATACTGTTCCTGTATTTTTAAGAGAAAAGCAGAGAAGAATTGAACATAAGCCGACTAAGGAAGAGTTGCAAAGTAGTTTTTCTACTCCAACCTATGATTATGAACGAACTGGAATGCTTCATCTCGGTATAGATTCATATCATGCAAAGCGTAAAAACTGGAATGATACTGAAACCAAAAAAATAGAAGAGAATATTGGGGAAATTGTAATATGGATAATGGAAGCAATTCATGTTGAAAAGCGTATAAGAGAAAAACGTGAATTAGAAAATAATCGACGTTTAGAAGAGGAAATTATTCAGCAAGAGATAGCGATGAAAAAAGAAGAGGAATTGAAACGTTTTGAATTATTGAATCAACATGCTAATGATTGGGATAAAGCCGTCCGGATAAGAAAATTTGCATATGAAATTGAGAAAGAAATAGCAAAAGTTGATAAGGAAGAAGATAAAGAAAAATTATTACAATGGTTAAAATGGGCAAAGGGTAAAGCTGACTGGATTGATCCTCTTACTGATGGTACTGATGAATTACTTGGAGATAGAATTAGTTTATTTAGGGAAATTTTAGAACCTGACAGTGAAGCTTAATAAAAGTTACAAGAGATCGGTAACGACTTGGTTAAAGGGTTAACAAATTGTAGTACAATATTAAAATGGAACAGGTTTGATAGAAAGCTGACAATGATTAGCGGACGAAGAAGAACGTATTACTAAAGCTGGCTATTTCGGAATAAATGTTAGTTAGTAAAATGAATTATTAAGGTAAACACCACTACATCAATATGTCTGCGATCACTACTCAAGCCATGTTGAGTGCGTGGCCCAAATTGTTAAAAAGACACCTAATTAAAAATACATTTTGCCTAACGACCCTGATTTCGTAAAAAACTTTTGCAAATTCAGGGTATTTTTGTCGTTAACTTTAGTTTACTTTGATTACTTAATTATTGACGCTGATGAAAGAAGCCTTTATAATGAAAATATATTCATTCATCAAAAAAGGAGAATACGTATGCAAGCAGAAGAATGTAAGCTTACGATTATTAAAGCAAATAAAATAGATAAACATATCGATGTAAGAAATCAAATGGCCCAAATATTTGCTGAAGGCTTTTCTCAATGGCTCGGTTATTTTTCAAAAGATAAGAACATTCTTGCGAAGGCTTTTGCACATATGTTTGTTTTAGATCAGTTCTATGTAGCTATAGTAGGTAATAAAGTTGCAGGAATGACTGCATGTACAGATGGAAACTCACTGTCAGTACGATTAAATAAAAATGAGTTGAGAAAGCACTTAGGTTTTATCAAAGGGAGTATGGCGGGGATCATTCTTAAAAAGGAATTTGAAGCTCCCTATGAAGATTTTCCAACTAATACTGGATCGATTGAGTTTGTTGGAACAGCTGTTGAATTCAGAGGGAAGCGTGTGGCCTCACAAATTTTCCAGTATATTATTCAAAACACCCCGTATAACGATTATGTAATTGAAGAGGTTGCTGATACGAATATTCCAGCAATGCGCTTGTATGAGAAGTTAGGGTTTGAAGTATACAAGCGAAAGCCTATTCCGAAAAGAATAGCGAAGAGAAACGGAATTAATAATTTATTGTCATTGAGATACGTGAAAAAATAAGGATAGAATTTCTTGTTAAAGGAGGGAGAACGATTGCCTAGAACAAAAGAACAATTTGAAGCAATGAGACTAGCTACTAAAGACAAAATACATTCTGCTGCGATTAAACTATTTGCTAAGAAAGGCTTTTCGGCAACTGGAGTTCAAGATATTGCAGACAGTGCTGGCATTAGCACCGGTCTATTATATCGCCATTACAAAACGAAAGATGAATTATTTAATGAACTTGTTTCCTATGCTACAGTTGGGATAGAAAATTTGGTTAAACGGTTTGAAAGCGACTTGTCTCCATATGACATTATCCGAGAGTTTACGCTAGAGATTTTAAATGATTTTAAGAAAGATGACGAATTCGCAAACTTTCTGATGATTATGAGCCAGGCATTTACAATGGATCATCCATCCCATCAAGTTCAACTACTTAAAAAGCAAAGTGAAGCCATGATGGAACAAACTGCGATTTTGATCGAAAAAGGCCAGAAACTTGGTCAGTTTAAAGATGGAGATGTTACAGAAATGGCGTATTACTATTTCGCCTCAATACAAGGGCTAGCTATGATGAAACTATTACTAGGTGAACAATTTATAACACCACGATTAAATATCGTGACAGCTTCTTTAGTGAAGGAAGACTATTTAGATTAAAAAGGAGAGGTATTCCAAAAATACTACATCGAACTAAAAATTAAAATTGCTAATCTCCTCCTGATTTCGTGAAATAAACATTTACGTTTTAGTTGCTCCCTTATTTGCGATTATTAGGAGAATACTACGTTAGTAGTACTAAGTATGTGGAAGAGAGAGTTTGACGATAGGAATAAGTATATCTATAATTTTAGTATCTTGTAAGGTTGCAAAGGGATGAGTGTAATGAAAAAAGCAGACAAAATGGCCTCCTAAATATAAAATCCAAAATTTTAGGAGGCGTTGAAAATGGAATTCAATATGATAGACCGAAAGAATTGGTATCGAAAAGAGTATTTTGAACACTATTTACAACAACAAACAACATTTAGCATTACAAATGAAATAAATATTACTATTCTTATGGAGAACTTGAAGAAAAAGAATTATACGTTATACCCAGCGTTTATTTATATGATTACAAAAATAGCTAATTCGTATAAAGAATTTAGAACAAGTTTCAACTCAAAAGGACAATTAGGTTATTGGACAGAGGTATTGCCTTTTTATACAATTTTTGATAAAAAGACATACACATTTTCAAGCATTTGGTCACCAAACTTTACTACGTTTTCTAAGTTTCATTCTCAATATAAGAAAGATGTAGAAAAATATAATGGGAAGAGTCGATTGTTTCCACAAACGACGATTCCAGAAAATAATATACCGATATCTATGATTCCTTGGAGTTCTTTTACTGGATTTAATTTGAATATTAATAATAAGGGTGATTACCTTTTACCGATTATTACAGGTGGTAAATATTTACAAGTAGATGGTGAATTATTTATGCCTGTCTCATTACAAGTTCATCATGCTGTGTGTGATGGTTTCCATGCAAGTCTTTTCATGAATGAATTACAAAAATTAGCTGATGAAAGTGTTGAATGGGTATAGATGTTTAGTTTATTCTGCGAAAGGAACTGTTTAATCAGTTCCTTTTTTTAGAAAAACAAGTATTTCACATGCTTTACCATCAACCAACTTGCAAAATGTTGGAACCCACAGGTAAAATAAACATTCATCATGCGGTCTATACTATTAAAATTGACTACAGTCAATCGATACTGAACGAAAACATCATACTCGTAGGAGAATTAGCAATGGAATTTCTGAATTTTAGTACGATCATGGTCGGACTTATTACAGTTTTAAACATCTTATTCGCTTTAATTGTGATATTTGTTGAACGAAGAGACGTGAGCTCTGTTTGGGCATGGCTTTTAGTCTTGTTTTTTCTTCCAATATTGGGGTTTATTGTCTACATCTTTTTTGGACGGCAACTAAAGCAAAAAAACTTTTACAAGCTGTCAAATGAAGAGAGACACTTTTTACGTGAAGCAGTAAACGAGCAGATTGATCAATTAGATCATTCGGATCTAAACGAGAAGCCTATGCTCCAAAAGTATGCCGATTTAATTAGGATGAACTTGAAATCATCGAATGCCTTTCTTTCTGACGATAATGACATCACGATTTTTCACGATGGAAAAGATAAATTTGACTCATTATTTGCAGATATTCGAGCTGCGAAAAAAGAGATTAATATTCAATATTATATTATCCAGCGGGATTCCTTGGCGGAAAAGTTACGAGACGAGCTAACAAAGACAGCGAAGGAAGGAGTAATGGTTCGAGTTCTTTATGATGAAGTTGGCTCAAGGAGGATGAGTCGTGCTTTTTTCAAAGAACTGCTGGAGAACGGAGGAGAAGTGGAAGTTTTCTTTCCTTCTTTTCTCAAATTAATTAATCTCAGAATAAATAACCGTAACCATCGAAAGCTCTGCATCATTGATGGAAAAATTGCTTATATTGGCGGTTTCAATATTGGTAATGAGTATTTGGGACTTAATAAGAGATTCGGAAATTGGCGTGATACTCATTTAAGAATCAAAGGTGAGGCAGTTAATCATATTCAGGGAAGGTTTATACTGGATTGGAAACAAGCGACGAACCAAGAGAAGATAGACTATGAAGCATATTCAATGAACCAAAGTCGCTATCATGCGAACAGTATGATTCAAATCATTTCGAGTGGCCCGAATTCCCGGACGGAGCATTTAAAAAATATGTACTTAAAGCTCATTATGTCTGCTAAGAAAAGCGTGTATATTCAATCTCCTTATTTTGTTCCAGATGGCAGCTTTATGGATGCTTGTAAGATGGCCTTACTATCTGGGATTGATGTTCGGATTATGATTCCGAGTAAACCTGACCATCCTTTTGTGTATTGGGCAAACTTGGCTTATGCTGGCGAGCTTCTATCATATGGAGCTAAAATTTTGCAATATAATAATGGCTTTTTACATGCTAAAACAATTGTCGTTGACCAAGAGGTAGCCTCTGTTGGAACGACTAACATCGATATGCGCAGCTTCAGGCTGAACTTCGAGGTAAATGCCATCATTTATGATAAAAAAATTGCTCAACATCTGTATGATTTGTTTGAAGAAGACAGTCGTGAAAGCTTGGATTTAACTCTTGAACAGTATGAAAAACGTTCAGGTTGGGTCCGGTTTAAAGAATCAATCTCCCGCCTTCTCTCGCCAATTTTGTAGGTGAGATGATCACGGATTGATTCAAGTAATGGTTCCATCTGTTAAGCATTACATTTTCGTAACATATAGCAGAGACTGTCACTTTTTTAGGCAGATCCAAAGAAAAACCGCCGTCAATAAACTGACGGCGGTTCGTTTATACTCTTAATTACTCGTTACTTGAGCTGCTTTCGTGTCAACTGGATTAAGGTCGAAACGGTCTGCATTCATTACTTTAACCCATGCATTAATAAAGTCACGGACAAATTTTTCTTTATTATCGTCTTGAGCGTAAACTTCTGCAAGGGCACGTAGAACAGAGTTAGAACCGAACACGAGGTCAACTCTCGTTGCAGTACGTACGACTTCACCTGTTTTGCGGTCGCGTCCTTCATATACGTTGTGGTCAACAGGCTTCCATTCGATTCCCATGTCAAGCAAGTTCACAAAGAAGTCGTTTGTGAGAGTACCGACACTGTTCGTGAAGACGCCGTGCTGAGTACCACCGTAATTCGTACCAAGCACACGCATGCCGCCAATAAGAGCTGTCATTTCTGGTGCAGTTAATGTTAGAAGCTGTGCTTTGTCAATAAGAAGTTCTTCTGGTCTTACTGCATATTCCTTCTTCAGATAGTTACGGAAACCATCAGCGTAAGGCTCTAGTACGTCGAAGCTTTCAGCATCCGTTTGTTCTTCGGTCGCATCACCTCGTCCAGGAGTAAACGGAACTGCTACGTCAAAGCCTGCATCTTTTGCAGCTTGTTCTACTGCGGCACTACCACCAAGTACAATTAAGTCAGCAATGCTCACTTTTTTATCAAGATGATTTTGAATGTTTTCAAGCACAGTAAGTACTTTTTCAAGTTGTTCCGGCTGGTTTACTTCCCAATCTTTTTGTGGAGCAAGTCGGATACGTGCACCATTGGCACCACCACGTTTATCTGAGCCGCGGAACGTGCTTGCAGAAGCCCACGCAGTTGTTACGAGCTCGCTAATTGTAAGTCCAGAATCAAGGATCTTCGCTTTCAGATCTTCGATTTCTGCATCTGTCAATTGATAATCAACTTTTGGAATAGGATCTTGCCAAATAAACTCTTCTTCTGGAACTTCTGGTCCAAGATAACGATCACGAGGGCCCATGTCACGGTGTAAAAGTTTAAACCAAGCACGTGCAAACGCATCAGCAAACTCGTCTGGATTTTGATGGAAACGACGAGAAATTTTTGCGAATTCAGGATCTTCACGTAATGCCATATCTGCAGTAGTCATCATCGTTTGTACACGTTTCGATGAATCTTCTGCATCAGGTGCAAGATGATCCTCTTTTGGATTAACAGGTTTCCATTGATGTGCACCAGCAGGGCTCTTCGTTAATTCCCATTCATATCCGAATAGCATATCAAAGAAGCTATTGTCCCACTGTGTCGGAGTAGGCGTCCAAGCACCTTCAATTCCACTCGTGATCGTATCAGAACCACGGCCACTGCCATATGTGTTGTTCCACCCTAGTCCTTGTGCTTCAAGTGGAGCTGCTTCTGGTTCTGGCCCAACATGCTTTTCGGCATCTCCAGCACCGTGCGCCTTCCCAAACGTATGCCCACCTGCTGTAAGAGCAACTGTTTCTTCATCGTTCATTCCCATACGACTAAAGGTTTCTCGAATATCACGGGCACTTGCAAGTGGATCTGGATTTCCGTTAGGACCTTCAGGGTTTACATAAATAAGCCCCATTTGAACAGCCGCAAGAGGATTTTCTAGATCGCGGTCGCCAGTGTAACGGTTGTCTCCGAGCCATTCTGTTTCAGTACCCCAGTAAATGTCTTCTTCTGGATGCCAAATATCTGGGCGTCCAGCTCCGAATCCAATTGTTTTACCTCCCATTGATTCGATCGCGACATTTCCTGCTAAAACAAGAAGGTCAGCCCAGGAGAGTTTGTTACCGTACTTCTGCTTAATTGGCCATAGTAATCTTCGTGCTTTATCAAGACTTGCGTTATCAGGCCAGCTGTTTAGTGGAGCAAAGCGTTGTGAACCTGTTCCGCCGCCACCGCGGCCGTCACCAGTTCGATACGTACCAGCTGCATGCCAAGACATACGGATAAAAAATGGACCGTAATGTCCGTAATCAGCTGGCCACCAATCTTGGCTGTCTGTCATTAACTCTGTAAGATCTTTCTTAAGCGCATCGTAGTCTAATTTTTTAAACTCTTCCGCATAATTAAAATCCTCATCCAAAGGATTGGATTTGGTGTCATGCTGCTGGAGAATATTCAAGTTCAGCGCATTTGGCCACCAGTCTTTATTTGTAGTACCGCTTGATTTGCTGCTCGTAGCACCACCATGGAACGGGCACTTTTCAATGTTGTTATTGTCTTTTGAATCCATACTTTTCCTCTCCTTTTATAAAAGATTGAGTAGTAAATAATTATGCTTCTAGTCGTAAGAAATTCACGAACTAGATTAGAATAATTATTTTCATGTTATTATTATAATAAACTATTATTTAAAATGAAAGAAATAAATCTTGTAAGAATAAAAAAAATATATTTGAATCATTTCCCCCTCGAAAAATCGGGTATTTTAGCCTGATTAACAGATAATCAATTTAAGAGAAAGCACGAAATATGTAACTTGGCAGAATAATAATGAAAGCTTCGATTTGATAATTTGAAATCATGGAGATGATGTCTAAATGAGAAAAGTCATTTTAAAAATGAATGTCAGTCTTGATGGATTTGTTGCAAAACCGACTGGAGACTTAGACTGGATTTCGTATTCACCGAAACCATGCTGGAAATTGGATGGAAGCCGTTTTGGGATGAATGCATTTAGTAGAAGCTTCCATAAGCGTAATGGTATGCGTTGAGCGAGTCAAAAAAATCACAAATCTCATGACGGAGAGAAAATATAAATAACTAGTTACATAAACTTTACAAAAATTAACAAAAAAAGCATTGAATAAGTAAGTGGAAAAAATTATCATATTTATAGACTGACGGTCGGTCTATCTATATAAATGGGGGAACAATCATGAAAAAATATAAAAGTCCAGAAGAGCGAAAAAATGACATTTTAAATGCCGCAGAAATGTTATTTATCACAAAAGGTTATGCAAAAACGACAATCAATGACATCTTAACAGATGTTGGAATTGCGAAAGGTACATTTTATTACTACTTCCAGTCGAAAGAACAATTAATGGATGTCATTGTTGAACGTTTTATTGATGCAGGAGTAAAAGCAGCAAAAGGAATTGCTGAAAATCCGGATTTAAAAGCACCGGAGAAAATATTCCAGATTCTTATGGCTCAAAATGCCGATACAGGGAAAAAGGAGGGGATGATTGAACAATTACATCAAGTGAACAATGCAGAAATGCATCAAAAAAGTATTGTTGAGACAATTCTTCAGTTAACGCCTATTTTAACAGAAGTCATTGAACAGGGAATTGAGGAAGGGTCGTTTCAAACGCCTTATCCTAAAGAAACGATTGAATTTTTATTAGTCTCATCCCAGTTTTTGTTCGATGAAGGGATTTTCAACTGGGAGTCTGAAGAGATCATTCAGAAAGCGAAGGCGTTCACACATATAGTTGAAATGACGTTAGGTGCGAAAAAAGGGAGCTTCGGATATATTGAGGAAATGTTCAGTTAGATGGCAAATCATTAGAACAAACGATAACAGGAATGAATATTTCAGAACAGGCAGCTGTTCGAATAACTACCTTTT
Source organism: Evansella halocellulosilytica (assembly GCF_002335745.1). Classification (GTDB taxonomy): domain Bacteria; phylum Bacillota; class Bacilli; order Bacillales; family Salisediminibacteriaceae; genus Bacillus_CA; species Bacillus_CA halocellulosilytica. Next base: position 1,775,709 of record NZ_NIST01000001.1, read on the forward strand.
GAAAGATGATAAATGACCGGCATCTATAAATCTAGAAAAATATGACGAATAAGCTTCTAAAAATCATGTTGAAATGTCCTGCTAAATGTTGGAGGCTCCGCCCCCTTCACATACAGAGAGGAGACTACAATGGAAAACATCATTGTTGTAAATGATTTTATGAAAACGTACGGAAGTTTCACCGCGGTAGACAATGTTTCGTTTGAAGTTGAAAAAGGGAGTATTTTTGGTTTTTTAGGTCCAAATGGAGCTGGAAAAAGTACGACCATTAACACACTGTGTACGATTACACATAAAACGTCTGGCACATTATTGATCGATGGGAAAGATGTTGATAGGCAAAAAGAGAAAGTTAGAAAGATTATCGGAGTCGTATTTCAAGAATCGACGCTCGATTATAACATGACAATCGAGAAAAATTTAAAGATGCATGGCCATTTTTATCAAATCCCTCGGCGGCTCATGGATGAAAGAATAATGACTGCATTACGGATCGTTGATTTACTGGAATGGAAAAAGAAACTCGTTAGTAGATTATCCGGGGGGATGAAGAGAAGAGTAGAAATAGCGAGATGTCTCTTACATGAACCAAAGGTGTTATTTTTAGATGAACCGACTACAGGGTTAGACCCACAGACGAGAGCAAATATTTGGGATTACTTGTTGAAGCTGCAAAGAGAAAAAAATGTAACGATCTTTTTAACGACTCATTATATGGATGAAGCTGAAATTTGTAACCGTGTAGCAGTGATGGATTCAGGGAAGATTATCGCATTTGATGAACCAAACGTTTTAAAAAATAAATATACAAAAGACGTTGTACACATCACAACGATGAAAGAAAACAGCTTAGAAGCATTATTAGCTAAACATGAAATGATTTATACGAAAAACAAGGAATTAGGAAGCTTCACTATCAAGGTGAATGAGTTATCACGACTGCTGAAGATTCTTCATGAACATTCATCATTTATTATCGACATCGAAATTAAAAAAGGAACATTGAATGATGTCTTTCTAGAAATAACCGGAAGAGACATTAGGGGGTAGTTTTACGATGCGGATCATCACTGCCTTATGGTTAAGAAACGTAAAGTTGTTTTTCAGAAATCGCGTTCAACTTATTTTACTCATGATTATGCCGTTCTTTTATTTGTATCTATTAAGTACGATTTTTGTAAGTGTATATATTAGTAATCCCATTCACTATATATTAGCGGGAATTGTCATTATCGTTGTATTTCAAACTTCGATGAATATAGCAACTTCTACGATCGAGGATATTGTGTCTGGCTATATGAAAGAAGTGCTAGTCAGTCCAGTTAAAAGAATTCAAATTGCCCTTGGACAAATATTCGCGTCAACAACGATTGCTACTCTTCAAGGTGTGCTCATCTTAATCATTGGCTATTTTATCGGCATGACTTATCGATCTCCCCTTACACCGATTGCGATCTTCGTCTTTATGTTTTTTGTTGGACTTGTCTTTTCTGCATTTGGCTTGTTTTTAGCAACTTCAATAAAGAATCATCAAACTTTTCAAGTTTTTTCAGTCGCGGTTACGACGCCAATTACATTTCTATGTGGTGTTTATATACCTATTAGCCTTCTACCTGATGCGTTACAGTTTGCTGCATTATTCAACCCAATGACTTATGCTGCATCGTTTTTTAGAACGCTTAGTTTAGAAAAAATGTCGCTGTCGACCGACGAATTAGTTTCAGAGCAACTAGCGTATCAAATTAACAATATAGTGATTACCCCGCAATTAAGTCTCTTCATTATTTCTTTATTTGGATTATTGTTTTTACTTCTTGCAACTGTTGCATTTTCAAAAGTCGATTTCTTAAAGATCGACCGTTCAAGTACGAAAAAAGATATTTTTCAACAATAGTCTAGTTAGAAACGAGGGGCTAGTGAAATGTTATTGAAAATGTTACTAAATGATTTACGAAGGAATAAACGGATTTCAATCATATTATTTATTTTTATGATGCTCTCAGCTCTGCTTATTGCTAGTGGTTCAAGTATGATCATCAAATTAGTTGATTCGATGGAACAATTATTTACGAAAGCGGACGCCCCTCATTATGTTCAAATGCATGCAGGTGAATTGGATCAAGTTGCAATAAATGAGTGGTCAGATGAACATCCTCTTGTCGATAAACGACAAATCGTAGAGATGGTGAATATTGACCGTACAAACCTTATGTTTGGGGCTAGCCGTGAACCTCAAGTAAGTAGTGTGATGGACATTAGTTTCGTCAAGCAAAATGAAACTTTTGATTTTTTATTAGATTTGAACAATGAAATCGTTCAAGTAGAGGATGGGGCAGTAGGTGTCCCGATCTATTATAAACAGAACGATCTTATACAGCTCGGTGATCACGTGACAGTTTCGACTGAGGAGATTGAAATGGACTTTACAGTCACTCATTTTTTACGTGATTCACTTATGAACCCTTCGATCGTTCATTCTAAACGATTTTTAGTAAGTGATGCTGACTATGAAGTACTCTCCGAAAACATCGGAACATCGGAGTATTTGATTGAATTTCAACTTTATGATCTAGATAAAATGAGTGAGTTTAGCCAATCGTATCAATCTTCGAATTTAGCGAGTCAAGGACCAGCAATTGATTATTCAATGTTTAAAGTGTTAAATGCGTTAACAAATGGTATTATTGCCCTTGTCGTTATCGTCGTTAGTTTGTTACTTATGATCATTGCAATTTTATGTTTACGCCTGACGATTATAGCTACATTGGAAGAAGAATATCGTGAGATCGGTGTAATGAAAGCAATTGGTATAAGTGAAACATTTATAAAACGAATCTATTTAATGAAGTACATCGTCATAGCTGGTGCAGCATCAATAATCGGTTATCTATTGTCAATGGTTGTCACACCGTTATTTAGTGAGAATATGTTGATTTATTTAGGATTAGCACCGAAGAGTCTTCTTGAAATGGTCGTGCCGTTCATAGCTGTTATCTTCATATTTTTAATTGTTATATTTATTTGCCGTATGACATTACGTAAGTTTGATCAAATTACGGCTATTCAAGCACTCAGGACTGCAGAATATGGTGAAATGAAAAAGAAGAGCTATGTTTTACCGCTACGAAAGTTTCATTCATTGCCTATTCATTTATCAATTGGATTAAAGGATCTTTTCAGCAGGATCAAAATGTATGCTATATTATTTATCATTTTCGTCATCGCTACTTTTGCAACGATTGTTCCTGTAAACTTTCTTAATACGATACAGTCACCTAGCTTTATTAGTTATATGGGGATTGGTCAAAGTGATATCCGAATTGACTTCCAACAATCATCAGACATTGTTACACGATTTAATGACAGTGTCGAATATTTAAAAAATGACCGTGACGTTACTAAATTTGCTCCTTTCGTTACGAGTCAGTTTAAACTGTTGAGTGATGAAGGATCTTTGGAAAATATCGATGTAGAGACAGGGGATATGTCGATCTTTCCTTTAGAATATGTAGATGGAAATGCTCCTGAAAATCCAAATGAAATAGCACTCTCGTATTTGAATAGCCGAGAACTAGATAAAGATGTAGGAGAGACGATACACTTACTCATAGAAGATGAGTTACAGGAGTTGGTCGTTACAGGAATTTATCAAGATGTGACGAACGGAGGTCGAACAGCGAAAGCAACATTCCCTTCTAATTATGAAGATGTTCTTTGGTATGTGATTAGTTTAGATGTAAACCGTCATGTAAGTGTAAGTGAGAAGGTTGAGGAATACTCAGACATTTTCTACCCGGCTAAAGTTACTCATTTAGAAGGATATTTAGCTGAGACCTTTGGGGAGACAGTTGAACAGTTAAGACTATTAACGGTTGCTACAATCGTAGTTTCAATCATCATATCGATCCTCATTACGTCATTGTTTATGAAAATGTTAATAGCAAAAGACGATTATTCTATTGCGATTTTAAAAAGTATTGGCTTTTCTAAAAAGGATTTACAAGTACAATATGTGACGAAAATATTGATTGTGCTAGGAACGGCAATTGCAGTTGGAACGGTCTTAGCAAATACAGTAGGTGAACAGTTCGTAAGTGCTTTATGGTCTTTTATGGGCACTTCAAATATTGCTTTTGTCATAGACCCTGTTCAAGCTTATATTTTGTGCCCGCTTATGCTCGTAGCAAGTGTGACAGTTACAACGATCATGAGTACTGCTTCCTTAAATAAAATTAGCATTGTACAAAGGAATGCAGAATAGATAGGAGCGGAGAAGATGGCGATACTAGATGTGAAAAATTTAACGAAAATGTACGGTGTAAAGAACATCATATTAAAAAACGTAAATTTGCAAATGGAGCAAGGTGAATTTATATCAGTTATGGGTCCTTCAGGGTCTGGGAAATCGACATTACTCTATAACATTAGCGGTATGGATAAAATGACAGAAGGAAGTGTGTTACTAGACGGACAAGATTTAGGCTCTTTATCTGAAAAGGAGCTAGCACACTTGCGGTTATTAAAGATCGGATTCATCTTTCAGCAAATGCACCTTTTAAAACATTTATCGATAATCGATAATATTATCCTATCTGCTTATTTAGCGAATAAACACCGTAGGGAGAAAATAAATGAAAAAGCGACTCAACTAATGAGAAAAACAGGCATCATTCAACTTGCTGATCGTCATGTTACACAAGCTTCTGGAGGGCAATTACAAAGGGTGGCGATCTGTCGAGCGTTAATGAATGACCCAAAAATTATTTTTGGCGATGAACCTACAGGTGCATTAAATTCAACAAGTGCAGCAGAAGTTATGAATCTTTTAGTAGAGATTAACGAGCAAGGAACAGCCATTTTATTAGTGACTCACGACGTGAAAGTTGCCGCAAAAACAGAGCGTGTCCTGTATATGGTAGATGGAACGATTGTCGGAGAAAAGAAGATTGGAAAATATGATAAGAGTAAAAAAAATGAAAGTCAATTAAGAGAAGAGAAACTTTCCCAATGGTTACTAAAAAGAGGATTTTAACTCATTGGCTGAAAGTATGTCTGATTTTTACAATGAATCGTTAAAGTTTCCATGTAAAGTTAAATTACATTCATAATCAGAAAGGATGATTGAGTTGGAACCGATTTTAAGAGACTTATGTAAGTCACAAGTTGGCTGTGAAGAAAAATTTATCGAAGATTGGCATGCATATAATTATACTGTCGGCGGAAAAATGTTTGCGATTATCGGCAAGGACAAGCATAAGAAGCCGATTATTTCATTGAAATGTGATCCCGGAAAGTCTGAGGAACTTCGAAGAGAATATGAAGCGGTTAATCCAGGCTACTATTTAAATAAAACCCATTGGAATTCGATTTACTATAATGATGATGAAATAGATGTTGATTTCATCAGTCATCTCATTGATGAATCTTACTCGTTAGTTTTTCAATCACTGTCAAAGAAAAAACAAAAGGAGTTTAAAGGCTGATCAGGTGCTGTTACTCGGGGCAGCGACCAACTTAAGCCCCGGGTTTTATCCACGTACATAATGTCCTTTTCTATTCAATTTTCCTCAACTCTTTTCAATGAATTCAATCTCTTTTCATTTTCCCAAAGCTCCACATCTACATTCTGTTTTATTCTTTCCAAAAAGAGAAAAATGAACTTATAATGGTTAAAAATGATCATTGCTAGATATTCAAGGAGGGCGAAGAAATGGATAAGTAATCGGAAAATAGGGTTAAATTTAACTGTGTAGGAGATGAAAAGGATATGACTGTTCAAAGCATATTAAATGAAATTGTGAAAGAGCTAAAAGAAGTACCTGGCATTGTCGGAGTCGTATTAGGCGGTTCTAGAGCAAGAGGAAACCACCATACAGATTCTGATATTGATATCGGGATTTATTATGATGAATCACTAGGTTTTGACGTTCACGCAGTTAACGCAGTTGCGACCAAATTGGATGATGAACAAAGGGAGAACCTAGTTACATCTTTAGGAGAGTGGGGTGACTGGATAAATGGTGGCGGTTGGCTTCTCATTCAAGGATATCATGTTGACTTCCTATTCCGAGATATTAATAGTGTGGAACAAGTCATTGATGAATGTTTATTAGGCAAGGTTTCAACTCATTACCACGCAGGTCATCCGCATGCCTATGTGAATGTTATGTATATGGGTGAAATTTCTGTATGTAAAGTATTACTTGATCGTGACGAGCAAATTACCCGATTAAAATCGAAAACGCACCCATATCCAAAGCCTTTAAAAGATGCAATAATCGGCTACTTTATGTTCGAGGCTTCGTTCTCGCTCATGTTTGCCAAGGATAATGTTAATAAAGATGATCTTTCTTATGTTTCAGGTCACTGTTTTCGATCGATCTCATGCTTAAATCAAGTCATCTTCGCAATGAATGAAAAGTATTGCATCAATGAAAAGAAAGCCGTCCGGATGATCGAAGCCTTTGATCAAAAGCCAACCGATTACAAAAGAAGGATCGATGAAATAGTTACCTCAATTTCGTCAAATGTAGACAGCACAAAACAAGGCATTGAAAAACTAGAAAGTCTGCTATCTGAAACGGAAAGGTTACTACGTTAAGCAAGACTAGGTTCTATTAGCGAAAACTAAAATAACAGGATAACAATAATCGTACAAAGGTAACCGGCTAATTATAGGTCGGTTACCTTTGTACTCGTTTAGGAAACTATAGATTTAGATCTTGTGGATAAGTTCTCGAAATAGTTGTTACGTCTAGCTCAGCGCCTACTCGCTCGAGGTCACTTCGCCCTGTCAATTGAAGTCTAAGATCGGACTTCTTCTTGCCAGGCCTCCAGTGCTTGTCGCTCGTGTGCAAGGCGCTTGCGCTTTTGTTCATTCGTTTTTCTGTTCTACATTCTTTGTATGATTTTGAGTAGTTGCCCTGCCACATCATTCGTTTTATAACGATCTACGTTAACTGCTGTTCGGCAAACTCCCGATAAAGGTCGTGAGATTGGACGAGCTCTTGATGTGTACCGATTCCAGTAATTTGTCCGGCCTCAATAAAAATGATTTTATTGGCGTTGACGATCGTTGATAGCCTGTGTGCGATGACAAAGGTTGTTCGTCCTTCCATTAGGCGTGCTAACGCTTGCTGCACGATCCCTTCTGATTGACTGTCAAGGCTAGCTGTTGCTTCATCCATCATTAATATTTTTGGGTCTCTTAAAAATGCCCGGGCAATCGCGATCCGTTGTCTTTGACCGCCGGAAAGCTTCACACCTCGCTCCCCAACTTCTGTATCGAGACCTTTCGGAAATTCTTTGATGAACTGATCAGCATAGGCCATTTTCGCAACTTCCCAAAGGCGATCATCCGTAATATCTTCACGATCTTCTAATCCATAACAAAGATTTTCGCGTATCGTACCGACCATCATAGGACTGTCTTGTGATACATAACCTATTTGGCTTCTCCAACTATTCATAGATAGTTCTATTATTGGCGTCTCTCCAATAAAAATTTCTCCAGAACTAGGTTCATAAAACCGTTCAAGTAATCCAAACATCGTCGTCTTTCCACCACCGCTCGGACCAGCAAAAGCGACCATCATTCCTGGCTCGACGTCAAAGGAGATTTGTTTTAAGACTGGTTCTTCCTCACTGTAGGAAAAAGATACGTTGTTTACATGAACGGCCTGATTAGAAATATCCATTTCTATTCCTTCTTGTCCGGCTTCAACATCAATTTTTAAAATATCAATGATTCGTTCTGTTGCACCTTTCGATTTTTGAAGCTGAGTGAAAAACATCGTAAAGGTAGTGATCGGAAAAATAATTTGGAAAAGGTAAAGTAAAAAGGCAACGAGTGAGCCTGTCGTCATCGTACCATCCGCTACTCGGATCCCCCCGTAACCAATAATGACGACAATTACGACCATGACGACTAAATACATAAGTGGTGCAATAAGAGCAAATATTCGTCCTTCTCTTAAACCATAAGAAAATAGCTTATCAATCCCAGTTATTCCTTTCGTTTCTTCCGTTCTTTCCGCATTGGAAGCTTTCATTAACCGAATTTCACTAAGTGTTTGTTGAACATTTCCTGTGAATCGGGCAGTTTCATCCTGCAGTCCGCGGGAGATCTTTGACATTCTGCTTCCGAGTGGAATCATAAAAAGGACGGTGATCGGAACAGCAATAAGCATTAACAACGTCATTTTCCAATCCATAATAAACAAAATAATGACAGCACCGATAATCGTAATGATCCCGCTAATAAATTGTGGGAAGTGCTGAGAGATTAAGTCTTTTACAATTCCAGTATCATTCACGACACGGCTGACTGTCTCTCCGCTCGTATTTTTGTCAAAGTAACGAACAGGCAAGCGTAAAAGTTTAAACCACATTTTTTCTCGCAGACGAGCAACAATTTTTTGTCCGACATAGGCGAGTGCATACATCGATATCCCGTCAGTGACTGCTTGTAAAATAAATACGATAATGATGATCACGATTAACATTGTATTTAACGATTCTAACGAAAAGCCATCGACCATTTCCCTTGTCAGTAATGGAATGGTGAGCCCTACGAGTGTCGTTACAAGACTTCCGATAAGACCGATAGCTAAAGCAAGCTTCGGAATTTTCGTAGAGAGGATAAGGGAGAAAAATGGCTTTAACGTATTTTTTTGATCAGTTTCCATTGTCATTAGCACCTACTTCTTTATATTTTATTGTCCATCCTTTGCATTTTCCTTCGCGTACATAACTGCTGCCGTGTATAAAAAATAGCTTAATCCTTCCTGCATATTTTCAAGTATGTCTCGATGGAAGTCATCGTCTACAAAAAATTGGGCTTCTGCTACAAATGCGTTCGCATCCATGTTTATCAAATTTTCATCAATGTACGAAATATGTTGTTCCAGTAATTGCTGAACTCGTTTATCATTGGGCTTTAAACGACGCCGATACGTACTTGCCAACTCTCTCATGAAAAACTCTGGCTCCCCTGCCAGTTCATTTAATTCGGTCGCATTTATCTCACTACCATCCTGTTCTAAGTCAAAATTATAATTAATTTTAAGATAAACATTATGTTCAGCTAACGCTTCCTGCCATTCGGTCTTCGATAAACCGTTAAACATTTTCAATTGATCCATCTCTTCTCCAGCTTCAGCAGCTATGATCGATTCTTCAATTGTTTCTAGAAGACCGTTTGTTCTCTCAATCCGTTGTTGTAAAAGCCTTTTCTGTTTTTGTAAACAATCGATCCTGCTTTGGTCATTGGACAAAACTTGTTTGATTTCTCCTAAAGAAATATCTAACTCACGGTAAAACAAAATTTGCTGAAGCTTTTCTAATCCTTTCATACTGTATAGCCGATAACCAGCCTCAGTCACTTCACACGGTTCGAGTAACCCGATTTTATGGTAATGATAAAGTGTTTTAATCGTAACACCTGCATATGAAGCCACTTCTCTCACTGTGTAATACATGCATGATCATCTCCTTGAATTATACGATAAACCCTTCCGTAAGGTTAGTGTCAACTACATTTCTTACATTCATCGCAGTTTAAAAATCAGTGAGTTATGATTTTCCGTGAAAAAAGTGCAACTTTTTATAGTTTTGTCCGTTGTTAAAGTAAAGGTGCAGCAGAGAGAGAGGAGAAGTCGGGTGACGAATGATCATATTAAAGCAAAGATCAATGATTGGTACCACCATTATAGCAACGATATTTATCAATATATTTTTTTTATGATCTACAATCATGACGAAGCGAAAGATTTAACCCAAGATACATTTATTCGTGCTTACAGTCATTTCAATCAATTTGACGGGGAAAATGTAAAGGGATGGCTGTTTCGTATTGCACGGAACTTAACGATTGACCATATACGGAAAGCAAAGGGACTAGGTATGTTAACAAAAATAGTAGCATCCAATGACGAGACGAGCGAATCGCCTGAACAAATAGTCATACTAAATGAAAGTGAAAGAGAGTTATATAGGGGGTTATATCATCTTAAATCGAATTATCGCGATGTGATTGTTTTAAGGAAAATTCAAGGATTTTCGATTAAAGAAACGGCGAGTATACTTGGCTGGAGTTCAAGTAAAGTGAAATCAACGTTACTTAGAGGGTTAAAAGAGTTAAAGAAGCAAATGGTTAAGGAGGGGTACATTCATGAATCGGTTTGAGGATACCCGTGAATTTGACGAGGAATTTCATTCATTAAGTAGAAAAATCACGCTTAAGGATAAGGAGAAAAAAGACATTCTTCATCAAGTGAACGAAAAGATGGATGACCACTCATTAAAGGTTAAAAGGAAGGAGCACCGAAGTTATTATCCTTATTATGCAGCCTATGCGACAGCTATTCTACTGCTAGTTATTATATTTTCGCCAACGATTATTCAACTTTCAGAGCAGACAGGGTTCAATCTAAGCCAAATTGAAAACATACGTACACCGGACGTGTCGATCACGATGCTCATACCGCTATTTATCCTTCTATTATTTAGTGTACCAGGGTTTATATGCTTTTATTATGCATTTAAACCACATCAACATGATGACGATTCTTTTCTTGATTTATTTGGCTATGAAACCATTTTAACACTCATCTTTATGTTTCTATTATGGGTTTGCAAAAAGATATTACCGAAAAACCTATATGTAACTATGTTTCGAATAATCGTAATTTGTATTGGCATCGTGATCTTTTATCTCATCTTCATTTTTTGGATGCAACTCAACTAAATTGTGCAAAGTTCGATTCATGACTTGGTTGGAACAAGGCACCATCATTTCTTAGTTCGCTTCAACTTGCTGATAATCTGATTTGTTAAAAAACCATAAATAATATTTTCGCGATAAATAAAACGTGAGGAATAGAGTAGTCCATGTCCAATACCATCGCCAATGAATGTATTTAATTAACTGTGTATTCCTTTCGAGAACGAATTCGATTGCTGTGATAATTGATGTATACAACACATAGTAGCCAAATTGAAAAACTTTCTTTGTTTGCTTAGGAAAACATAAATTAAAAATGACACATAAAGCAGGGTAAATGTAGTATTCAAACGAGAAACTTGTTTTTATCGCTTTAGAGAATTCTCGATATGGGTACTTAATAAAGCCCTTTTGGACGACGATGATTCCAAAGATCCAGGTTAGTAGTTGCTTAAAAAGAAAAACAACCGACGCTTCCCTTATTCGATTTTTTGGTACAAAAATGAGCAGAGCAATTGAACAAATGATCCATGCAATAATGAGTATTTTCTTTTCTAGTTTCAATTCGATCACCTCATTGTCGTTTTTTAGAGTGTGTTGAGGTTATCCATAATAAATGTCAGTCTTGAGCATACTTCCCCAGCAGTTAAGACTGTTTACAGTACTAGTTGTTTTACGCATGTCTTATGTAATAATAATGCCACCTCAATAAAGGAAAGATGAGCAAATAAAACATGAAGGAATATGATAACTTCCAGCCTGTATAGTGTAAATAACCGCAATAAACCGTTGTCCATTCAAAAAATGTCGAAAAAATCGCCCAAGCAACCCAATATGGAATAAAGCGAGAAAATTGATAGGGCATGTAATTTAAAAAGATAATTGCGAACAGTGGCGCTGTAAACAGTTTAATCGTTAAAGGACCGATGTCGACTTCGGTAGAGCTACCAAAGTAATATAACCCTAATAGTAGACCTAAATATAGATCAACGACAATTTCAAGAAATGACATACTAATCCAAATAATATACATGTCCCGTCTTTTATAATGTTTAGGCATGAACCAAATGATGATAATTAGAATAGAAATGACGATTATCATATATTGCACTTTGAGTAAGCACCTTTCGATAAATCATAATTGCTTATGTATTTTCCGCTGTTTGCGTTAAATTATGTATGATAGTGAACGATCTTTAAAACTAGATGTTTAAACATCATATAGAATCAATATGATTATGAGGATGCAAGCATGTTAAGAAACTCCTGCCATGAATGGGGAGGTTTGATGTATTTGAAAGGGAATATGAAATAGCACAACGTTCTTACGATCTTAATTATTTGAAGATTGGATTACTCAACTTTTGCAACACCTAATGCAAGCTGTTCCCAAAGGATTTTCTCGACTTTCTCAACTAACTCACCTTGGCATTCTATAACTAAAATGACCTCAGCTTTTTTACCCCTTACTATTCTCTTTTTTTTATGTATCACTTTATAAATGATGTAATCAATCATAAATCCGAACAGAAAACCGACGCCACCTCCTATTAGTCCCCAAAAAATTGGCCCCCATTCTAATCCAAAGCCTATTGTGGCAAATAGAATTGATAAAGCTGTTCCAATTGCTGCTCCTTTATCAAATAAACTGACTCCATCTGCACGGTGAAGAGTATCAAACAATTTTCTTTCTTCATCTCGATTATTTAATGGAACAGCAAGAATATTCTCTTTTTTTATTCCTAATTGTTCCAGTGATGTAATCACTAATTCAAGATATGTTGAATGTTCGAAGGTTGAAAAAATTTGCACGTTTTTCACCTCATTCTCTAATTGGAATTTTGACTCTGAAATGTTGAAATTTTCCCTTTAGAAATTTTCTTTGTTCACTTTCAAAGAGTTTGTTATTTTCCACTGTATTAACATAGGAGTCATAAACTGAAAATCCAATTAGTGATGGAATAAACAGAAACCATTGTGGGTTTAGCGTTTGTGTTGCTTGTTTAATATCTTTTAGAAATAGAACATGAACAGCAACAAGAATATTTGAAAAATAAACAAATAGAATCATAAAACCTAAAGCGAAGATACCGGTAATAATTCGATGAACATATAGTTGCCCTAATCCTGGCATAAGGAATGACCATACTACTGCCATCGCAGGATTCCGTTTATCTAAGTAGTTAATTTCTAATGCTCCAATACTATACGAACTAATATCCGCATTTTCTCGTTCGGCTAGGATAAATACTTTATTCATGTCAACTGTTGTTCGATAGCTATCCCAAATTGAAAAAAAATAGACAGGCAAATATAAAAGCATCCACCTCGGTTCGATAATCTCTTTAGCCATTCCGAAATTCCCAGTAAATGAATAGATGATCGCAAGATTAATTTTAGCCATATTGTTAATAAGAATTTCCCATATAAACAGAGAATAGCCTCTTAAATACTTGGATAAAAGAAGGTGACCAAAGCCAGGAAATGCAGCTGACCACCAAGCAATGACATAAGGATTTCGTAAATGTAATTGAGTCGTACCTAAAAGACTTACATGTGCTTTAAAACGCCGTTCTCTATTCGTTGGGGTGAAATTGTTCATCTTGTACTCCTTTCCTTGTACCCGAGAGTATCAAAGTATTTTGTCATGCAAATGATCACCATTTCAAATATCAAAATTCCTGTCTCCGTTTAATAATTTCCTAAAGGTGTTAGTTTTAATTGCTATGTAAATGTCTCATTTCAACTGGAATATGAACAGGGACCTCGAACCACCAAATGACAGCAGAAGCGACGATCACTGTTAAAAGATAAGTTAATAAAGGGTGTGTATGGTGTAGTCTAATAAGAGGAAACATGACAAACAAGAATGCAATTGACCACCAGAATGACCAACCATATTGATATTCAATTCTTCCAGTTACACTGAAAACGTATTCCCAGACACCGTATATGAAAATCCATTTCAAAATTCGAATAATCTGCTTGTACAATCCCTCCGGATAATCATGAAGGAACATTAAAACGGTTGCTGGAAAAACGATAAATGTATACAACAGCTCTGTTAATGTATGATTTGAAATAAAGTCTGCATCTAACCGCCATAAAAAATAATTTGCAGTTAAGAAGTTGTATAGTAAGTTCCCAAGTGCGACATATAAAACAGTCGAATGATACGTTTTCCAATATTTCCATTCCCCACGAATGATCAGAGCGATGATGGCAATTAGTGAAGTAACTACATGCATGTTTTCGTATTCCTTTCATTTGCAAATTCACAATGTTAGCATTCAGTGTCTCCAAGGTTATGGAAATATATGTATTTTGTTTTCTGCCCTTTTTCTAATAAAGCTGAATGAATCGCACTTAATCAATTTAAATTCCTCTTTCTTTATTTCAACTTCCTCCCTTTTTTACATTTTGATCTAATACACTGTACAAAAAATCTATAAAGTTTATTTCTGCATAATTTTCTCAGCTAAGAAAGAAAATACTAAAAAAGGAGCAGGGGGAGTTTAATGTGGACTGGCATAGTTTGATCGAGCGAATTATTGGGTTTCTACCTCAACGTTCTGTGTTGTTGTTTGCATTTGCGACCGGATTTACTGTTTTAATCATTCAATCTATCACGAACAAGTGTGAACGACTGTTAGAGCTTCCGTGGATGAAGCAAGAAAATATTGAACAGCGTCAGCAATTAATCGAACAATTGGACAATAATAACCAGAAAGGAGCACCACCTAAGTGAATCAAGCTCAGCAGCAATCTGCATATCAAATAGGCAATTTTGAAATGTGTGTTAGCTTGATTGCGATGATTTTAGGGACAGGAATTATAGTCCTTCCTCGAGGATTAGCGGCTGAGATGGATACAACAGACGGATGGATTTCTTTAATTATTAGTAATTTAATCATTATTTTTCTCATTTTTTTGATTGTCCGCTTACAGAAACAATATCCTGGGAGAACGATCATTCAATATTTAGCTGAAGGGAAAGTAGGCAAATGGATTAGTAAATTACTGGCGTTATCTTTTGTTCTTTACTTTGCATGTATAACAGCATATTTGTGCCGGTTTTTAACGATTGTCCTGAACATATACTTGCTACCAGAAACACCAAATGAAGTTCTCATGCTGCTGCTGCTCCTTTTATCAACGTACGGTGCTTCAAAAGGGGTTCAAGGGATCGTTCATCTTAATTTAATGTTTACACCCTTTGTTATCTTTGGGGCATTAGGAATTCTCGTATTTGAAATTCCAAATATAGATATTAATTATTTTAGACCTGTTCTTGCAGAAGGGATTAAACCGGTAGCTCTCGGTTTAAAAGAAACGACGTTTGCTTTTCTAGGCATAGAAATCTTATTTTTTTTTATGGCGTATATGAAGGCTTCTGAATTGCGTCCTGTTCCATTCATGGTTACCAATACATTTATAACGTTCCTTTATTTAATCATTCTTTTGATGACGTACGGAATTTTTGATTTAAACATGACGAAACAGGTTACCTTCCCATTAATTGAATTAGTTAAAGAGGTCAACATACCAGGGGAGTTTTTCGAGAGGGCAGAACCGTTTTTTGTGACGATATGGCTTATGACGATGTTTAATACATTTTCACTTAGTCAGATGTTAAGTACGAGACTATTAAAGAGGGAATTTTTGTTAAAAGTAAAAAAGATGTGGGTATCTTCATTTTTCGTATTCATCGTATTTATTTTGGCCTTTTTGCCGAAATCAATCGTGGAATTAGGGGTTCTTAGTGATTTGATTTCATATATGGGGGTCTTAAATATTACATTCTCATTACTATTCGGATACATAACGGTCTGGTTTAGAAGGAGAAAAAGTCGAATGAACAGAAAGGAGGTACAAGGGTGAACAAACTTGCTAGCGTATTCATCATCCTTTTTATATTCATTCAGACAGGGTGTTGGGACCAAAGAGAGATCGATGAACTTGGCTTTGTAATTGCTGTTGCGATTGACCCGACAGAAAATGGAAATGAAAACGAATTTACGACGACGTATCAATTTGCCGTTCCAGGCGCAATTGAAGAGGAAGGTGGGAATGGTGTAAGTAGCGAGAGCGCATTTTTTAATAAAGGAACTTCCAATACGACAAACCTTAAAGCAGCAAGAAATATGGCAAAACGAAGAAGCAGAATGGTGTTCTTTGAACATTTAAAAGTCATTATTATTAATGAAGATATAGCTAAGAATCCTGAATTTGAACACTTATTAGATTTCTATGTTCGTAATCATGAAATGCGCCGTAGCATCTATGTCTTGATCTCTAAAGGCTCAGCAAGGGACATCCTTGAAGGTAAACGCCCGTTAGCAGACATGCCAGCGATGTCCATAGATTTGATTCGAGAAAAAAACACAGATTTTACGTTTACGATGATTGAGCCGCGAGAGATCGGTGATATTGCATCGTTAATGATTGGAGGTCATAGTTTTTTAATGACACGAATTACGAGTAATGGAGGTGAACTTAAAATTGGTGGGGCTGCAATATTTAAAGGGGAAACAAATGAGTTAATTGGCTGGCTCGATGAAATGGAAGTCACGGGTTATAACTGGGTGATTGGCGAAACACATCATGGTGTCATGGAGGTTCCCTTCCAAGATGATGAGCTCATCGTTTTTGAAGCAGATGGAGTCCATTCTGATTTTGACTATGACCTTAAAAATAATCAGTTTCATATTGACATTCGAACTGAGGGGGTATTAGGAGAATCATGGATTCATCATATGGGGGAACTGGATGAAGAGATGATTAAGGAGATAGAAGCAGCAATTGGAGCGGAAATCGAAAAACGAGCTAATAATATAATTGAAAAAATGCAGACAGAATATTATGTAGATGTTTTTGAGTTATGGGAGGAAGTTCGTATTCATCATTACAAGTACTGGAAGGGAGTGGAAGGGAATTGGGATGGTGAAGATGGAGAGTTTGCTAAAGCGAACTTTACAGTTCATGCTGATGTCGAAATTCGGGATCACATGTTAATTGAAAGCATGGAATAAATCCGAGGATTCTGTTAGGTGGTGGTAATGGATGTTGTCGAAGCTATTTAAAAAGCTGATGAAAGACGAAGTAAGACAAGATAATGAATACGAAATGACGCTCTCTTCGGATTTAAAGACGACTATAGAGTCACTACAGAAAATCATTGGTGAAAGCAGTGACATCGTTCAGTATGACTTTATAATTGGTAAATCTATTCCTGCTGCTCTTTTTTATATCGATGGGTTAACGAACTCAGATGCGTTAGAAGAATATGTCTTAAAACCTTTACAACATTTTTTTTCACATGATATAGATAGTATTCAAGGACAAACTTTCGTAAATAAATTACTCCAAGAAGTGAGCCATTTTACTGAACTTGAGATTCATGAAACGTTCGACGAAGCTGTGCTTCCGTTTATGTCCGGTGATGCTTTGCTAGTCGTTCAAGGTATCGACCAAATTATTATTGTAGGAACACGTCAATTTAATGAACGAGGAATTGAAGAACCGGAAAGTGAAATTGTCGTACGCGGACCGCGGGACGGATTTAACGAAACATTGCAAACAAATGTCATCCTTATTCGACGAAGAATTCGCGATCCAAATTTAACCGTTCAATTTGGACAATTAGGACGACGATCAAAAACAGATTTTGCCTTGATTTATATGAAAGGAATTGCAGAAGAAAAGCTAGTGGAAGAAGTGAGGTACCGGCTTGCATGTATTAATATTGATCATGTCCCAGAATCAGGTACAGTTGAACAATTAATTGAAGACAATGTCATTTCACCGTTTCCGCAAATTTTACAGACTGAACGCCCAGATAAAAGTGCGTCAGCATTACAAAACGGACAAGTCATCATTCTCGTTGATGGAACGCCTTTTTCACTCATTACGCCCATTACATTTGAACAATTATTTAAATCATCAGAAGATTATTATGACCGGTGGCAAATTGGCACACTCATTCGCATTCTTCGTTATATAGGAGCGTTTATTGCGTTGTTTTTACCTGCTATATATATATCGATGGTGTCTTATCACCAAGGAATGATTCCGACGACAATGGCCTTATCGATAGCAGCAGGTAGAGAAGGGGTTCCTTTTCCTTCATATATTGAAGCATTATTAATGGAATTTACGTTAGAGATGTTGCGAGAAGCCGGGATTCGACTTCCACGCCCAGTCGGGTCGACAATCGGGATTGTCGGTGGACTCGTTATCGGTGATGCAGCAGTCAGGGCAGGAATCGTAAATCCTATAATGGTAATCGTTGTCGGCTTAACGGCAATTGCCTCATTTACGATTCCTGCATACAATGTCAGTATCGCAATTCGAATGTTAAGGTTCCTTCTTATGCTTTTTGCAGCGCTTTTTGGCCTTTTTGGAGTCATCGTCGGTTACATTATGATTAATATCCATCTCGTCGGTTTAAGAAGCTTTGGGAGGTATTATACATCACCATTTGCACCATATCGGATATTCGACTTGATTGATACAATCATTCGGCTTCCGCTGTCAGTAAATCAATTGAGAAATGATGCTTCAAGGTCCCAGGATGCAAAAAAACAAAGTTAAAAGAGGCGTTGCTGAGAATGGCTGCCTTTGTCGACAGCCTTAATGCTTTTCTTAAAGGTTAAGAAAGTATAAAATATCAATCTCTCGATTGTCGTCTAGCTTCAGCGAAGAGCGTTACATCACGAGCTTCCACACGGATGTATGTGACTTCGGCGTTCCCGCAGGACGCGGGGGTTTTAGCCGAAGTTCTGATCTAACGAGTTGTCTCGACGGACAGGACGTCCTAATGCCGGGCATGCCACAGAACGTGGCGTATTGCCCGGTTGACGGATACACTCCAAAGCAATTTTAGTAGAGGAAGAGACAAGCTTTCGACATTCCTTTATCTCACTCGGCCCAGTCCGACAAACACGGACGTTCTAGTGTCGGGCATGCCACAGGACGTGGCGTTTTGTCCGATCAGTTTTCTTCGTCGATAACCAAAGGCGCTTGCGCTTTTCTTATTATGCAGTAATAAGTTTTTTCTTTTCTTTTGATATTTGTGTATAACTTGAAAGCAGCCTGCTAAAAATATCATCCCATGATTGATCTTTTGCAAATTTTTGAGCTTTTGAAGCCATTTCTGCGCGAAGCAGACGACTCTCTATTAATGATTGTACGGCAGCTTTAAACGATTCAGTTTTCCCTGGTTCACATAAATAACCGTTTTGTTCATGAGTAATTAATTGTTGAACCCCTCCTGCTCTTGCGCCTACTACAGGCAATCCTGATGCCATTGCCTCCAAAACGACGTTTCCGAATGTTTCTGTTGCGGACGGGAAGAGGAATATATCACTTGACGCATAAATATTTGCGAGTTCTTCTCCTTCGATAAAACCGGTGAATGTAACGTTATCTGATGTTGATTCAGAAAGTGTTTTCAATAATGGACCGTCTCCGACGACAAGAAAGTGCGTATTGTTTTTTACTTGTTTAGGCAACGAGTGAAATGTTTCAAGGGCAAGGTTTATTTCTTTTTCAGGAGAGATTCTGCCAACGTAAAGTAAAATATGCTTTTCCCGTATACGGTATTTTTCTCGAATAGCCGTTGTTCGTTTAACTGGAGAAAAGAAAGTATGATCGACACCGCGCCCCCATATATCAATGTTGTCATGAATAGAGTGTTTGAGCAGTTTTTCTTTCGTTTCCAATGATGGGACATATACTTTTTCACAAGGACGATGAAACCATGTCATATATCGCCATATCCATTTTTCTAAAAACTGAAGGTTATAGTAATGAAGGTAGTCGTCAAAGTGTGTATGATAAGATGCAACGATCGGGATGCCATGTTTTTTGGCATAATGAAGACCGTATAGTCCGAGGTTAAACGGTGTAGCAATATGAATGAATGTTGGGTTGAATTTCTCTAACGTTAGTTTAATTTGAGCTGGATTTGGAATTGCGAGTCTGCATTCACGGTAAAGTAAAAATGGAAGACTCGTAAAGCGTTGAACTTGTGCTACGGTTGGAACTTGAGTACTGCTTTCCGGCGCAAAAACTTGAAAATCAACTTGATTTTCTTTTAAGTAACCTGTCAGTCTGTTTAATGTCCTTGCAACCCCATTTATTTCCGGAGCATACGTATCTGTAAAGATGGCAATTCTCATTATCCTTCCCCCTCTTTCAATGCTTGTAACACTCCTTATAATTAACAAAATACCAGGTAAATATAAAGTCAACGTTAAGGAATTATATAGTTTTTTAGGTGAAACTTTATAAAATTCCAACAGTAAATTTACAATGATGAACTATGATTAAATTAAGCGGAATTGTTCCAATTCTGTTTCAACATGTTACTTGTTTTTTTCGGACGATTTTCTGCATTGATGATATGAAAGTGAGTTAGGGCAATACAATTATTTACTTTAGGAGGGGGTAAGCCGTGAACCGCTTCGTCACTTGGGTAACTGTGAATGATGATCGCTTTTTCCTCATGGTAAATCAGCAGATGAAATGCAAAGTGCTCGATTTTGTCTTACCGCGAATTACACACGTAGGTGGTGCTCTTTTCACCTTATCATCTTTATTCATCTTAATCGTTTTGTTTCCTAATGATGTCAGGTATTGGGCGCTGCAAGGGCTCGCATCACTTACGATCAGTCACGTCATTGTTCATATCATTAAAAAGGCATATTGTCGTCCTCGGCCATACGCAAAATTATCTAATGTTCATTTATGTTCAAATCCGTTGAAGGATTACTCGTTTCCCTCTGGCCATACGACGGCGATTACTTCGATTGCGATTATTTTTTCTTACTATTTACCACTGCTGGCTTTATTCCTATTACCAATTGCCGCACTTGTAGGAATATCTAGAATGTATCTTGGTCTTCACTATCCGACTGATTGTATAATTGGAGCAATGCTTGGAGTTGTAAGTTCGATATTCGTTGTGCTGGCAACGAATGCCTTCTTTTAAAAAGTCTTTAATGAGAGGAAGGCCGGACAGGTTGGGAAATTAGGGAACAAATCGTGAAATGTCCAAACAAACCTGAAAGTCACAGCTGCAAAAACAGTAAAGCTTAAATATACAAAAACTCCGCACGTTCCTAAAAGCACTTGCATTGATTAATATCATGTAGGTGTTTTTTTTCGTGGTTATAAATATATTTTTGTTGAAATCCATACAATATAATGATAAGATTTCATAGATAAAGCCGATTAAACTACTCAGAATTATACGATATGAGGAGATGAACGATTTGAAAAAATTAGTAACGATTTTATCTATATCAACATTGATGTTACTCGGTGCGTGTGGTACAGCGGATGATGATGCAGATCAGCAAGACGACACGCAAGGGGATGCACCAGATACAGAAGAAACCGACATAGACGAAGGTGAAGATACATCTTGGCAAGATGTCGAAGAATCAGGCACACTCGTTGTTGGTACGTCAGGAACATATGCTCCTGTTACATACCACGATGAAAATAATGAACTCACTGGTTTTGACGTAGAAATGATGCGTGAAATTGCTGACCGACTAGAATTAGACGTCGAGTTCAGTATGATGGATTTTGACGGAATTCTTCCAGCGTTAAGAAATGGTCAAATTGATATTGCTGCACATGACTTTGCGGTTACGGAAGAACGAGAAGAGATTTTTACATTCACAAATCCATATAAATTCTCATATGGATCAGTGATTGTTCGTGCTGAGGATCTAGATGATTATGAAACTGCTCACGACTTAGAGGGTGTTCCGGTAGCACTTGGTTCTTTAACAAGTAATTATGCGGTGTTCGCAGACAATATTGGAGCTGACGGTACAGCATATGATGGCGGTGTCGATGCGATTTTACGTGATGTGTTAAATGGTAACCAAGACGCATATTTAAATGATACTCTTGTCTTGCAGCGAACGTTGGATGAGTTTGACGATGAGCGTCTTGCAGTGGCTGATCAAGTGAAGTATCATGCAACAGAAAGTGCATATCCGATGCTGCAAGGAAACTATTCCTTAAAAGAAGCGATTGATGAAGTGATTGAAGAAATGCGAGAAGATGGTACGATTGCGGAACTATCTGAAGAATTCTTCGGTGCGGATGCTTCTCAGCCTGTTGATGAAGATGAGGTTGTCAGCTTAGAAGGAAACTAAGGAAGAGGATCGGAGATACAAGGATTGTCCTTGTATCTTTTTTTCCACTTTTAAGGGTTGAAATGTAGATGATTGGGAATGGTTTAAACAAGCTGTCATTTTTCATTTTAGAAAGGAGGATCACAATGATTGAATGGTTCAGGGGCATTAATTGGGAGCACTTATACAACCCGCAATTAGCATGGGATTCATTGCCATTTTTATTGGATGCCGTGAAAATCACTCTCCTAATTGCTTTATTAAGTATGTTTTTTGCACTTATATTAGGGTTATTTTTAGCAATGGCACGAATGTCAAAACTATGGTTTTTAAGAGTGCCTGCTCGAATATATATTTCTTTTATGCGAGGAACTCCGCTACTCGTGTTTCTATTTATCCTTTATTATGGTCTTCCGGAGCTGGGAATCCAATTTCGGAGCGCAATTATAGCCGGGATTGTCGGGATCAGCTTAAATTTTGCTGCTTATAATGCAGAAGTTATCCGTTCTGCGCTCATGTCTGTTCCGAGAGGTCAATGGGAATCTGCAGCATCGTTGCAGATGGGCTACTGGCAAACGATGAGACGGATTATTATTCCACAGGCAACGAGGATCGCCCTGCCGCCAACGTTCAATATTTTTCTAGATGTCGTTAAAGGAACGTCGCTTGCTTCCGTAATTACGGTTCATGAATTGTTGTACGGAGCTCGGCTCGTCGCTGGGAGAACGTACGAGAGTATGACGATGTACATTACAGCAGCGATCATTTATTGGGTTATTTGCATTATTATCGGACACTTCCAAGAACGACTTGAGAAACGATATAACCGTTACTTAAATAATTAATAACAGGGGGATGGATTCATGATTAATGTGAAAAAACTAAAGAAATCATTTGGTACAAATACCGTCCTCGAATCGATAGATTTCAATGTAAATAAAGGCGAGGTTGTTTGTTTAATCGGTCCTTCAGGATCTGGAAAAACGACATTGCTCCGTTGTTTAAACTTATTAGAAATCCCAAACAATGGAACGATTTCGATAGGCGAAAAAACGGTTCAGTTTGACGGGAAAAAAGTAAGTAAACGGGATATTAAGGAGTTAAGAAAGTATTCAGGAATGGTCTTTCAAGGGTTTCACCTTTTTCCTCATAAAACTGTAATTGAAAACATCATTGAAGCTCCGCTCATTATCCAAAAGAGAAATAGGAAAGACCTTATTTCTGAAGGTGAGAAGCTGCTTAATAAAGTTGGAATGATTGATCATAAAGACAAATACCCTGATTCATTGTCAGGCGGACAACAGCAGCGTGCTGCAATTGCCCGTTCTCTTATGATGAATCCAGACGTTCTCCTCTTCGATGAACCGACGTCTGCGTTAGACCCTCAATTAGTTGGTGAAGTACTTCGAGTGATCGAATCGCTTGCGAAAGAAGGGCAGACGATGGTAATCGTAACGCATGAAATGAATTTTGCCCGACGTGTTGCGGATAAAGTGTTGTTTATGGATGATGGGTATATTATTGAAAGCGGCCATGCACAAGATGTGCTGGAAAATCCAGAAAAACAACGAACGAAAGAATTTTTACAGTTACTAAGCGAATAACAGAAGAGGTATGATCGTTTCATATATAAGCGTAAAGGTATTAAAGAATGGACGTGAAGCATATGAAAAGTATCATTCTCTCGATATGATGATCTCTGGTGGAATCAACGTCTTTCCAAAAGAGGTCGAGGAAGTCCTCATTCAACATCCGAGTATTTCCGAAAGCGCTGTCTTAGGGGGTCTCATGAAGATTCGGGAGAGAAGTCGTGGCTTATGTTGTTATAAAAGATGTGAATGATGACATCTAAAGTGACTGTAGAACAATTTTTATCAGCAAACTGGCACATTATAAAATCATTGATCAATTGACACGCAATCTAACGGGAAAAATATTAAAGCGTCAATTAACGACGATGATCAAGTGAAACGTGATTATGAACGGAAATTGGTAGGATAAAATGATCGTAAGCTGTACACTTGAAGAAGAAACCTGTGACTTTACTAAACGAGACACAGGTTTCTTTTGTCGGTTAATTAAAGTTCCCCTCTCTCCATCATGCTGAGAAGAGGGCTGTTCGATTTTACAATATCATCGTTAGCCCGTTCGCAAATTTGTGTAGCAGCTAATTGAGCTTTTTCAACGACGGATTTTTCGTCGACGTTTAACACTTTTCGGTCTTTCATGATGAAATTCCCATCAACGATAACCGACTCAACTTCATTTCCCTTTGCTGAATAAACTAGGTTCGGTACGATGTTTCGGATTGGGGTTGAAATGACCGGCGACATACTTGGCTGCTCCAAATCGATTACGATCATATCCGCTTTTTTCCCCTTTCTTAATGAGCCGATTTCATCGTCAAGTCCGATTACTTTTGCTGCTTCAATCGTCGCCAATCGTACAGCAAGTGGTGCAGGGAAAGTCGCTGGATTTTTCCGTTTCACTTTGTTAAGGATTGAGACAAACTTCATTTCATTAAACATATTGTTGCAGTTGTTTCCAGGTGCTTGGTCTGATCCGAGTGCGGTCGTACCACCAGCTTCAAGAAATTCGATAATTGGCGGAACGATTCCGTCGATGATCCCGATACTGCCAGAGCAATTGATCATGGCGGCATGTCGTTTTGCGACTAGCTCAGTTTCTGCCTTTGTTGCCTCCGTTAAATGGACAGCGAGCAGACGCTCGTTTAAATATCCGATTTCGTCTAAAAACGGGATCGATCGTTTTCCATAACGTTTTTCCATTTGGTTAATCTCGCGGTCCCCTTGAGCAACATGCATATGAAGCTTTGTATCGTATTTTTCCGCCAAGCTTTGCATCTCTTTCAAGAGCTCAAGGCTCATCATGTCTGGACCATGAGGACCGAGCATACAAGTGATTCGCCCATTCTCACTTTCGTGCCAATCTTCAAATAATTTTATGTTGTTTTGCAGCTTTTCCTCACCGATTGACGAATAGAACGGATAAAGTTCACCAACAGGAATATCACCGATATCATCAGGAATTTCATTAACAAGCTCTGTGACCCTCGCTCGTGCCCCGACTTTTTGATAATTTTTTACGATTTCATTCATGTTACCATCATAGTCACAAAATGTTGTCGTACCGGCTTTAATCGCTTCAACGATATTGAGCATCGAGCCTTTCACGTTATCTTCTGGTGTAACGTGCTTCATAAACGGCCATAGTCCTTCTTGCATCCAGTTTCCCATATCTTGTGCAACACCTCGAACAATCGCAAGACCAGTGTGCATATGAGCATCAATCAATCCAGGCATCACAAGCTTATTTTTTGCATCAATCAGCTCATCACATGAATAATGACGAGTGATCTCATCCGCTAGTCCGACAGCTTCGATAAGATTTCCTTTAACTGCAATTGCTCCATTTTCAATCATGCCTACTCCTTGGCCTTCCATTGTCATCACATAGGCATTTGTAATAATCGTATTAACTTTCATCAGTTTCAACTCCTATTATTCTTATTGACTAGACATTTAATTGATTATCGACTTTTGTATCATCGACTCTCCGTTTCACATGCTTATTTAATAAATATAGTGCGGCTCCTATCGCGACGGTTGTTGCGATAATACCGATCCACGGTATTCCCGTAATACCACCAGCTAGGAAGCCAATAAATGCAGCCCCGCCAACAGTGAGCGCATATGGCAGCTGAGTATTAACGTGTTCAATATGATCACAAGCTGCCCCAGTAGATGCTAGAATTGTCGTATCCGAAATAGGTGAACAGTGGTCACCGAATAGTCCGCCGCTTATGACAGCTCCGATAATGAGAGGAAGCGGAACACCTAAAGCATCAGCCATTGGTATCGCGATCGGCATCATAATTGCAAATACACCCCAAGAACTTCCGGTTGAAAAGGCGATAACTGCACCTAATGCAAAAATGATCGCAGGGATAATACTAGCATGTAAGTAACTGTCAGCAATTTGTGATAAATAATCACCTAGCCCCATTTCATTAGCGACACCGCCAATTGACCAAGCGAGTACTAGAATCATAGGTACGATAATAAGGTTTTTAATTCCTTTCGTCCATTCATCTATAGATGTCTTAAAGTCATGTAGGCGAGTCATCATAGAAATGAAAATGGCTCCGATAGATCCGACGATAAATCCGGCAGAAATCGCTAGTACGATATCTCCTTCGATAAAGGATGTTCGAAAGCCATTGTTTATAAGGTCACCTGACCAAAAGATTACCCCGAAAATCGTTGCAAATAGAAGTCCCATCGGAACTAAAAAGTTTTTCATCGTTAAGTGGTAGTCCTCTGGTAAGTCATCATTTTGGTCAACCATTAACGGTTTATCATTTTCTCCAATGAGTTTCCCTGTTTCAACAGCCCTTTTTTCGGCAACATACATCGGGCCGATATCTAAACCGGTGCGGATAACAAAGAGGACGGTGATCATGGCAAAAATACCGTATAGATTGTAAGGGATCATTGCGAGAAACAGACTCCACGGGTTATCCGAAAGACCGATGGCGACTAATTGAGTCCCGATTAACCCTGTAATGAATGGTCCATAACTACTAATCGGTGACATGGCTGCTAATGAAGCTCCCATTGAATCTAAAATATAAGCTAATTTCACTCTAGAGACATTTAATTTATCGGTTATTGGTCGCATGATCGTTCCTAAGATGAGAACAGGTTCTGTGTAGGAAAAAGCAAAGGCACTCGCCCACGTTGTTGTCTGTGCCCGTTTTCTCGTATTAATTTTTCTCGTTGCTACTTGAGCAAACGCTTGGGCAGCCCCTGACACTTTTAAAATATGGACGAATCCTCCAGCTAACGTCACTAAAATAAGAAGACCGGCATTCCAAGAATCAGCAATTGACGGAATAATGAAATCAGAGATTGTAGCAATAAATCCAACGAGTGGATTCCAGCTGTAAATGATCGTAGCACCGATCCAAACACCTGCAAACAATGAAACTAAAGTCTGCTTCGTTTTCAAAGCAATAATAATGGCTAACAATGGCGGGATAATCGCTAAAAAGCCATATTCCATAAAATTTCACCCCTTTTTTAAATGTTAGGAAAGTATAAAATATCAATCTCTCGATTGCTGTCTAAACTAGCAGGCACGAGCGTTTACTACAAGAGCTTCCACATGGATGTGATGACTTCGGCGTTCCCGCAGGAAGTGGGGGTTTTAGCCGAAGATCTTATCTTACGAGTTGTCTCGACGGACAGGACGTCCTAATGCCGGGCATGCCACAGGACGTGGCGTATTGCCCGGTTGACGGATCTAGCTTCAAAATGGTACTAGAAGAGGAAGAGGCAGCGCTTTTCTTAATGTAAGTATATAGACAAAAGCGGTAAGAACAATAAGTCTATGGATAACAGAATGACACCACCACCTTTATGGAAAAATTAGTACTCATTGCTTTGTTCCTGAATGGCATTGATTAGCACATCCATATGACGTTTCATATGATGGACGGCTAATTTAGGATCGCCTTTAGAGATTGCGTCGGCAATGAGCGTATGGTGTTCGCCGTACTCTTCACCTCGCTCTCTCGTAATTAAATCTGATATTTTTGCTTCAAGTTTTAGTTCTTCATAAATGAGAATATTAAGTGATGCAATTAAAAACCTGTTCTGAGAGGCTTCAGCAACCTTTTCATGAAAATGACAGGCTGTGGGGTTTGGGTCGTGATGGTTGGTCACTTCATGTTCATGCTCATGAATTGAATGATATAACGCTTCAATATGGTGAGGCTCTGCACGTAAAGCTGCTAATCGCGCTGTTTCACATTCAATCGTTTTTCTCGCAATAAGCAGGTCGAGCAATTCGTTCAAGTCATGAGGTTTTGATGCATCCATTAAATGATGCTGGAGTTTCTTTCGTTCGACTTCTTCAGTTAATTGCTTAATATAGGCTGCACCTTGTTCAGTTAACACTCGGCCTTGATTTTCAATGAGCCGGCTATGTTTTTTTGCATCTAGCGCTTTTAAGATCCTCCCTACTGTTGCAATGCTCACATTTAGTCCGTTTTCTTCTAAAATACTTTTTAAAACCCAAGAACCTAGTGGACTATCTGCATCTTTCATCGTTTTTAGCAATAGAAATTCCGTTAATTCTCCTTTAGTAGAAAAGAAGTGATAATCAGTAATATATGACTTATAATCGGGTAACTTTTGATTTTTCATTGTTTCAACTCCTATATTTAGCACCTCCTCATCAATGAGGAGGCATAATTATGTCTATTCTTGATTGTATGTTAAATTCCCTTCTTTTTTTGTAAATCATGTTTTGTTTTTTTAGATCATGTTTTTGCGGACACTGGATTCGTTATTGTGATTGAAACGGTTTACTTTGGTAGTTGATCGGCCATCCTGGACCTATGTCAAGAAAGTAGACACCTAAATAACGAATTTTTGGATTTATAGTTGCTTTAACTAGTTGGCCTTTGTTCACCTTTCGAAAAGTATAGATAATTCAGCGGAAGCGTCAAGCCCAAACCGCTTGACCCCTCCACTTCATCATCTGTTTGATGGTTAGGTGAAGTAAGGGCCAAACTACTACTCGTATTAAGCAGCTTTCCTATCAAACTGCTTTGCATATTGCATTGGTGACAGGTATCCAATAGAACTGTGTATTCTTTTGCGATTATAGAAAAACTCAATGTATTGGAACATACTAGTATAAGCCTGCTCCTTGGTTTTAAACCGACGACCTTTTAATAATTCTTTTTTCAAAACACTAAAAAATGATTCTACACAAGCATTGTCATAACAATTGCCAGTACGACTCATACTAGCTTCCATACCATAACTTTCGAGTCGTTGACGATATTCTTTTGATGCGTATTGAGTACCTCGGTCTGAATGATGGATTAAGTCTTTGTTTGGATTTTTTGATTCATAAGCATTTTCCAGAGCTTCTAACACGATTTCATTTGCCATGTGACCTTTAAGACTCCAGCCAACAATTTCACGAGTACAAAGATCAAGGATGACCGCCAAGTATAATTTCCCCTGGCGACAAGGAATATAGGTAATATCAGCACCCCAAACCTTGTTAGGAGCTGCTATACGAAAGTTTTGATCCAATTTATTAGGAGCGATAGGATTTGCATGATTAGAATCTGTTGTAACGACCTTGAACTTCTTTGACACACAAGAGCGTAACCCTAGCTCATTCATATATTTACTAACTGTTCTTTGACTAACTTGATAGTTTTCTTTCCACAACATTTGGGTGATTTTCGGACTACCATAAATCCCATGACTATCTTTAAAATGGTACTCGATTCGGTCTTGAATTTCTCTTTTTCGAAGCTCTTGTTGACTAACCTCACGTTTTTTCCACTTGAAATAGCCACTCCGCGATACTTGCAGTACTTTACACATCTTCTTCACTGAAAATTCGGAGCTATGCTTTTCAATGAATTCGAACCTCATGGCCGTGGTTTGCTGAAGATGTGCACCGCCTTTTTTACAATTGCCAACTCTTCTTGAGTGTCTGCTAGTTTGCGGTCTTTTTCTCTTAATTGACGTTCTTGATCTCGTAACTGTTGTTCTAATTTACGAATACGTTCCTCACTTGCCAGTGGTTCATTATCAAATTCTCGATATTGAGTCATCCACTGATGTAGGCAACTTAATGGAATATCTAATTCTTGTGCTATGTCTCTCATCGTTTTCTTTTGCTTTTGCTCTTGAGCAAATTTAACTGTTTGACGTTTAAATTCTTCACTATACCTTTGCCGACGTTCACCCATGGGAACCCCTCCTTGTATTATCATCTCATCATGTCCAATTATAATGTTCGTTAAAGGGGTGTCCACTTTTTATTCTATATTCATCCATTCCGCTAATAGGAGATTGCGCAACACTTTTTGCTCTTTTTTCACGACGTAACGGATCTTTCATGTCCTTAACCACAATGAACATGGCTTATTTTGTGAATATAAGAGATCTGATGTCCGCATAAGCATAAGAGAATGCTAGACGAATGAATGTGTAGCCCCTTTTATGATAAAGTAAAAAAATAGTAGTAATATGCATGTAAGGGAGGATTTACATATGAACCGAGCTGAACAAGCAGCACAAAAACAGCTGGATGCTTATAACAAAGGAGATATCGACGCATTTATCGACGTCTATCATGACGATGTCAAAGTCTATGATTTTCCGTCAAATGAGTTGAAGCTTTCCGGGGTAAAGGAAATGAAAAAACGATATGGAAAACTATTTGAAGACAATCCGAATCAGCATGCAGCATTGCTCTCAAGAATGACGCATGGAAACATCGCCATCGATCATGAACATGTGACAGGTCGTGCCAATGGGGAAGACGTATATGCAATTGCGATGTATGAAGTAATCGATGACAAAATCACAAAAGTATGGTTTGTAAAGTAAAACCATATTAACAAATTCCAATCTATTACCATGTGCCTGGCACATGGTAATAGATTGGAATTGTGGAGGTGGGTAAATGAAAAAAATGATTATTTCGTGGAGCGGTGGGAAAGACAGCTGTTTTATTTTAGACAAACTTGTCAAGCAAGGTTACGAAATAGCAGGATTGTTAACGACAGCGCCAAAAGAGTATGGCAGAAGTTTTGGACATGCATTGCAGTTAAAGATTTTAAGAGATCAGGCAGAAGCACTCGCGTTGCCGATTTATTTTATTGAAAGTGATATGAAAAGCTATACGGAAGCATTCGTCACAAAATTGAAAGAATTGCGTGATTCGATCGGAATTGAAGCAGTAGGATTTGGCGATTTATATTTGGACGGGCACCGAGAATGGGGAGAAAAAGTCGTAGCGGAAGCAGGACTTGAAGCCGTTTACCCGCTTTGGATGAAACAAGAACAAGCATTAAGTGTGTTGAAAGAATTTACCGAAACAGGGTACGAAGCAATCGTGACGAGGGTTGACCCGAAACGTTTTTCAGAAGAGTATTTAGGCCGTCCAGTCAATCGTAAGTTTTATGAAGCCGTGCAACAGTTTCCGATTTGTCCAATGGGAGAAAGTGGCGAATATCATACGCTAGTCGTTGATGGACCGTTATTTAACAAGCGGATAAACTTATTGGAAGCGAACATTCGTGCAATGGAGACGACTTTGCTTTATGATATCGAATCGTATGAACTGAACAAAAAAGCTGTAGAATAGGAGCTGATGTTGAATGAGAGAGCTATTGCAGGAGTTAACGAAACTTTCCGGACCTTGTGGGTTTGAACATGATGTCGCCCGCTACATATATGAGCGTGTATCAAAGATTACAGATGATGTATCGATTGATGGAATCGGAAATGTCATTGCGAAAGTAAATGGAGCAAATGATGGGCCTTCACTCGTCGTTTCTGCTCACATGGATGAAATCGGCTTTATCGTTAAGAAAATTGAGAAAAATGGACTCATTCGTTTTGAAAAATTAGGCGGTCATGATGACCGAATATTATTAGCTCAAAAAGTTCAAATCAGAACAGAGAATGGCATCCGGTATGGCGTCATTGGGACGATTTCTGCTCACATGATGAAATATGATAACCCGGAGAAAGTTAGAAAGCACTCTGAGCTTTATATCGATGTCGGTGTAGATTCAAAAGCAGAAGTAACGGAACTTGGAATTCAAATTGGAGACCCCATCACTTGGGCAGCAGGAGAAATTGAATTTGGCAAAAATAGAATCATCGGAAAAGGGTTCGACGATCGAGTTGGCTGTGCCATTTTATTAAATGCATTAGAAGAAACAGATTTCTCAAACGTTTACGGAACTGTGTACGCTGTTTTTTCTGTCCAAGAGGAAGTCGGTTTACGAGGAGCGAAAGTCGCCGGCCAGCAAATTCAAGCAGATCTTTCATTAGCTATTGATACAACAGCTGTAAGTGATACACCCGAGGCAATGATGGACGACACGTTAGCACTTGGTAAAGGACCAGGAATTAAAGTGATGGATTTCAGTTTAATTGCCAGTGTTTCTGTGAGGAAAAAAATGATACAGGTAGCTGAAGAGCAGCAAATACCGTATCAACTCGAAGTGTTTCCGGGGATTGGTACTGACGGGGGAGCAATCAGTCAGTCACAGGACGGGGTTCCTACAGGTGTCATTTCGATTCCATCGAGGTATGCTCACTCTCCTGTAGAAGTTCTTGACCTTTCAGATATTGAAAACTCAAAGAATTTATTAAAGCAATTTATGTTAAGTATGCGCGAAAAAAGTGAGTTTCGCTTTATATAATTGAACCCAGATGAAGGAGGTGCTCTCATAATACTTTTGAGACACCTCTATTTCTTTTTCAACGGACAAGTGATTATGTGAATTTTCGCAATATACAAAATAAAAGATTGACCTATGAATTTATTAAACTATACAATCATAATGAGTAGTGTTTCTCGTTTTTTCTTTAAAAAATGGAGGCGATAATGTGGCAGAATTGATTAACTCAACCATTGGACAGCTTTTAGAAGAAGTAGCTAGAAAACAGCCGGAGCATGAGGCTGTCGTATATCCCGACCGCGGGCTACGGTATACATATCGAGAGTTTGATGACCGTTGCCGCCAAGTTGCAAAAGGGCTAATGAAGCTAGGAATTGAACGAGGAGAGAATGTGGCGATCTGGGCGACGAATCGGCCGGAATGGGTTACGACACAATTTGCTACAGGAAAAATGGGTGCAGTTCTTGTTACGGTTAATACGAACTACCGAACAGCAGAACTTGAGTTTCTTCTTAATCAATCAGATGCAACGACGATTTTCTTAATGGAGTCTTATCGCGATGCTTCCTATATTGATATGCTCTATGAAATTGCTCCAGAATTAAAAACATCAAAGCCAGGTCAATTAAATTGTAAGCGTTTACCGAAATTGAAAAATGTGATCTTTTTAGGAGAAGAGCGCCATCCGGGAATGTGGCTTTGGTCAGATATCCTAGAATTCGCAAATGAGGTAGATGATGCTCAGTTAGAAAAGAGAATGAATGAATTATCGAGCGATGATGTGATCAACATGCAATACACATCAGGCACGACTGGTTTTCCGAAAGGGGTCATGTTAACGCACTATAACTTAGTGAACAATTCTGCTAATATTGCTGAATGTATGAAGCTGACACGAGAAGATCGAATGTGTATACCGGTACCGTTTTTCCACTGTTTCGGATGTGTGTTAGGAATATTAGCTTGTGTCAATGCAGGCTCGACAATTGTTCCAGTTCAAGAATTTAATCCAAGAGAGGTTCTTCAAACCGTTCAAGATGAGAAGTGTACTGCATTGCACGGTGTCCCGACGATGTTTATCGCTGAATTAAATGATAAAGAGTTTGATTCATTTGATTTATCGACATTACGCACGGGAATCATGGCTGGTTCTAATTGCCCGGTTGAAGTGATGAAAGGGGTCATAAATAAAATGGGCGCAAATGAGATTACGATCGCCTACGGACAGACGGAATCATCCCCTGTCATTACGCAGACGAGAGTGAATGACTCGTTAGAACGAAGAACGAACACAGTCGGGCGCGCCTTGCCGAACGTAGAGGTGAAAATCGTTGAACCATATACAGAAAACGAAGTTCCTCATGGTGTTCAAGGAGAGTTAATTACAAGAGGGTATCATGTCATGAAAGGGTACTATAAACAGCCAGAAGAAACGAAGGCAGCGATTACCGAAGACGGCTGGCTCCATACAGGAGACCTCGCAGTTATGGATGAAGACGGATATTGTCGTATTACCGGCAGATTAAAGGAAATGATTATCCGCGGAGGAGAAAACATTTATCCGAGGGAGATCGAGGAATTCCTATATCAGCATCCGAAAATCTTAGATGTTCAAGTCGTCGGTATCCCTGATGAAAAATACGGTGAGCAAGTGTCAGCATGGATTCGCGTAAAAGAAGGAGCACATTTAACAAGAGAAGAAGTACTCGAGTTTTGCGACGGAAAAATTGCTCGTTATAAAGTTCCTTATTACATTGAATTCGTCGACGAATACCCAATGACTGCATCTGGGAAAATCCAAAAATACAAGCTGCGCGAAAAAGCCGAGCAACAATTTAAATTATCGTAAAATAAGTAAAAAATATCCAGGTGCCTGGCACCTGGATATTTTTTACATTCGTCCTGTGTGGTGGGGTCTAATGGTGAAAGTCTCGTTCTAATTAGCTTGTTGGAGCGTGTTCTTTGATCAAACGATGCCGTTCACGTAAACTAGTAATAAAGAAGTGGTTGAAGGAGAGACGAGCATGAGTTGGCACATTAAATCTTTTGAGGATCTAACGAATCTTGAATGGCATGAAATAATGAAAGAAAGAATGGCTGTTTTTGTTGTCGAGCAAGGGTGTGCGTACATGGACATTGACGGGCACGATCCGAACTCATATCATTTATTTTTTAAAGAAGACAATGAAATCGCAGCTTATGCAAGGCTCATGCCGAGCGGAACGATTTATCGAGAGGCATCGATTGGACGAATAATTGTTAAAAAAGAGCATCGCGGCAAAGGATATGCACGAGAAATCATGGAGCGAGGCATGAAGTTTTTAATAGTAGAAATGAAAGAGAGCGAGATAAAGCTACAAGCTGAATATTACATAAAAGACTTATACGCTTCATACGGTTTTCAAATCATCTCTGACATCTTCCTCGATGAAGGGATCGAACACGTAAATATGCTGTACAAAGTGTGAGGGGATAAGAGAGCTAGCAATAGTATACATGAGTTGCCTGCAAATAAACTCATGCAGAGTAAAGGAGTGGCAAACATGACATGGAAAATCAAATTTTTCGATGAACTGACGACGACTGAACTGTACAACATCTTAAAAGAACGGGTTCAAATTTTTATTGTTGAACAACAATGTCCGTACCCAGAAATTGATGACAATGATCAAGTCGCTTACCATATTTTTAACGAAAAAGACGGAGAGGTTGCAGCTTATGCTCGTGTTCTTCCGAAAGGGACGACATATGATGAAGCAGCAATTGGCCGCGTCATCGTAAAAAAAGAGTATCGAGGGCATGGGCTAGGCAATGAACTGATGGAGCAGGCGATGAATTTACTCACAAACCGATTAGACGAAACAGAAATTAAGCTGTCTGCACAAGATTATATCAAACATTATTATGCGGCATTCGGCTTTAAGCAAGTATCTGACGTCTATTTAGAAGACGACATACCTCATGTTGATATGCTTTATAAGAAGGAATGAAGAAATCTTAGAACTACTCCCCGGAAAAATTCGGGGCTATTTTTTTGAATATCGTATTGACTCTCACGTTGCGTGATACTTTATATTCATAAGTGAAGGGAGGCTGAAATGATGAAAGTGAAAGAAGTTGCAGATCTCGTTGGAATAAGTGTGCGCACATTGCATCATTACGATGAGATTGGGTTGTTGACTCCGGAACAAACAACTGAATCAGGTTATAGAATCTATTCTGACGAGAATCTCGAGACATTGCAGCAAATTTTATTTTTTAAAGAGCTTGGCTTTCCTTTAAAAAAAATAAAGCAGATTCTCGATCGTCCGTCATTTGATAGAAATGAAGCATTAATTATGCACAAAAAAATGCTGATTGAAAAACGTGAGCGAATCGATAAAATGATTGCGACGATTGATAAAACGATTCTGCACTCGAAAGGAGAAGTAACAATGACAAATAAGGAAAAGTTTGAAGGCTTTGATTTTAGCGATAATCCTTATGAAGATGAAGCACGTGAACGATGGGGAGACGAAGCTGTCGATAACTCAAATAAAAAAATAGCGAACATGTCAAATGAAGAAAAAGCGAAGCTGCAGCAGGCTTGTAATGATATTTATCAAAAACTAGCAACGATTCGTCATCAATCACCAGAATCGGATGAGGCACAAATAGCAATAAAAGCATGGTATGACCTCTTAAATAACAATTTTGGAACGTATACGCTAGATGCATTTAAAGGACTCGGGCAAATGTATACAGCAGACGAACGGTTCACGAAAAACATTGATCAATTTGGTGAAGGGTTAGCCAAATTTATGAGTGAAGCGATGGCTGTCTATGCTGATAAAAACAAATGAGATAATGCCGTGGACGACGTTTGCGTCCACGGCATGTTTACATCATTTAAAATGGCTGGTCATTTTTCCATGACAGCAAAATTAAATACTCTTCCGGAAGGCATATTTACAATTTCTCCGACTGTAATATTTTGTTTTATTAAGTTGTTGCGGAACTCATCAAAATGATTTGAGAAGAACATTAAAGAAGGTGTACCAAGATTTAATTCAGGAGACATTTTAGCAACGAATTTTTTATCATGCAGGATGATGCTCGTTTCTGCCTCCATTGTTGGAGCAATTTCAATCCACCTCATCCCCTGGTCATTCATTTATTCAGAAATAACACGAAACCCTGCTTTTTCTGTCCAAAAATCCACTGCCTTATCTTGATTATTGACATACAACATAATTTGACCGACTTTACTAATCTCTTTTTTCACTCCATAAAATTGGGGTTTCAAATCTGATTTCCATTTGCAAAAAGAGCTTTCTAACGGATGGACCCTCATATCATCATCATAGTCTTTTTAAACCACAGGCTCTGCCTGTGTGAAAATAAACATTTAAGGGTTGTATTCGTTAGATCTCTTTAAAAGTAACGAATAGTTGGAAGGTGTATTGCTTGCTTTCACCCTAGGGCACATTTGCGACATCCGCTCTTACTTCACTTTGTTCGTAATCACGGTGTCTTCTAAGCCACGGACGAACGGTTGACTACTTCGATCAAGCTCGAAGGGATCTCAACTTGCCCGTTTTTCCGTAAGAAAGAGCATTGCTTCTTCGAAATACATCGATTTGTCTCGACGGATAAACGACAGAGCCATACTCGGTAGAGGAAGAGACTGTCGCACTGTACCTTCCACCTTTTGATGACACCTTTATTTGCGTGATGTTATTTATGATCATAAATGATGAATAATGATGGATACGAAATGAACATAAGTTTCTTTGATAACAAAAGCCCTATAATGCGATAAAATGAGCTAGGGTACAACTTCCCTGAACTCGTTTTTTCTATGAATTCGTATGTTATTTAAATGTCATCATTTATTCGAAAGAGCGCTAGGCGGTGACTCAGGCGGGGAAAGCAATCGTCGAAAATCCCCTAGGTGTACACAGTGTGACACCTAGGAAGTTGAGGCATTGCCCCGTCGAAAGCGTCCGGCTATAGCGATTTCGAAATCTATATGATTATGAAAAGAGATTCCCTCAAAAACCTTTTGGCACGGACCAAATTAAATTAAAACCGTCCGGTTTACGGGAGGATACTTATTTTGTAAAAGTCGTTCTTCTTTTCTGCAGTAATCTAAAATGAAAAGCTTAATCAAAAATTTTGTGATGCTGGTGCATCATCTTGCGATTGTTCCTTGATGAGCCTGCTTCCCTTTTTTAAAAAATAAAAAGCGATTAAAAAGCTTGCTGTAGCACCGTAGAAAAGAGCAGGATGAGAGAACAAATCCATAAGTAATCCGAGAAATCCGGGAGCTACGATCGAAGAAGCCATTGAAAATAAATAATACAACCCGGTGAAAAAGCCGATCTTCTCTTTTCCACCGAGGTCGGCGACTAACGGATAAGCTTGAACGTTAATACAAGCCCAAGCAATTCCCCCGATAAAAAGGAAGAGTTGCAGTAAAATGACACTATTGACCGCCGGAATCCAGGCATTTATCGAAGGAAGAAATGGAATGATGATAAATATGAGCGGTAATAATAAAAGTCCTGTCAGCATCATCGGGACCTTTCCGAATTTACTGCCTGCAAAGCCTGCCAAGATCGCAAAGATGACGAACGAAAGGCTGAAAAATCCGAGTGTAAACCCGGCAGTGCTTTCATCCATCAGCAAATGTTCGACTGCGTAGACAGTAAATTGAGCTTCGACACCAGCATAGCCGATAAAGTATATGAAAATGGCAACTAAAATGAAAAGGTGCCCTTTAAATTCAGGTTTCTTTAAAATCGTAAATACGTGAAAAATAGAATTTGCTGCTTTTACTTCATCGAGTTCCCCATCTGTTTTTCCTGAATAGGGAGGATTTCGATCTACTGTAAAATAGAGAAGAATGAAAGAGAAAAACAGTAAAAGGCCAGCAACTAAAAATGGATAAGAACGATCCATTCCATAAAGAGAAGATAATCCAAAAAGGGCAATGATCGCTCCGATTCCCCCCATAAAGTTAATAATTCCGTTGGCAGTCGAACGTTTCTCAGGTGGAGTATGGTCAGGCATTAGTGCAATAACAGGAGCTCTGTAAATCGTCATCGCAAGTAAAAAGATAATATCGACAATGAGAAGGAGCCACAACGCCATCGTTGCACTGTAGGGAATCAAAATAAAGAATAGCGCTGCGATCGGCATGCCTGCAACGAGGAAAGGCAGTCTATTCCCGATGCGAGTTTCAACGCGATCGCTCCACGTTCCGATTAAGGGGATGAGTAAGACTGCAAGTAAGTTATCAAGCCCCATAATCGCTCCCCTGATCGCTCTACTTTCAATATAATCTCCGAGAATAAGCGGCATGTAAGCATTGTAGAAAGTCCAAATTAACATTAAAGCGAAAAATCCAGTTCCTATGACAAATATTTTTTTATAAGAAAAAGGTCTGCCTGATGTCATGATACTCCACCTTTCAACACATCATCTTCATTAGTTAAACAAGGTGTTGCGCACGTCCACTGCTTTTTTCGGGTAATCTGTAATGACTGCATCACAGCCTCTACTCATTAATGCATGTAAATGACTTGCTTCATTAACTGTGAAAGGACGAATTGGCATATTTGCTTGTGCTGCACCTCGAATCAGCTCCGGTGCGGCCACCGGATAGTAGCAATGTAAGCTTTGTGCACCAACAGTCTTCGCATAATTCCAAGGTTCATAAAGACCTTCCATAAAGAGAATAGCGGTTTCAATTTCATTATTTAGTTTGTGCACTTTGGCTAAACTGTAATGGTTAAAGGAGGAGATGATGACGCGCTCGTTTAAGTCATATTTTTCGATGAGATCAAGAACAATTTTTTCAATATTAGGGTACCGTACGAGACCACTTTTAATTTCAATGTTTAATAGAAGCGGTGTGTTTACAAGCCAGCGAAACAATTCTTCTAAACTTGGTATCATAGCCCCAGAAAATGTAGAAGAAAACCAGCTTCCGGCATCGAGCTTTTGTAACTCATCGAAAGTGAAGTCTTTTACCCATCCTGTTCCATTTGTCGTACGATCGACTGTTTCATCATGTATGACGACAGGCACGTCATCTTCACTGAGCTGAACATCAATTTCCAATCCGTCAGCTCCTTCTTGAAGTGCTGCCTCGAAAGAATCCATCGTATTTTCAGGGTGTCTGCCTGAAGATCCTCGATGACCAAAAATAAGTGTTTTTCGTTTCATGTTATCTCACCTCAGACTATAAATATGTACTTTCTTCAACTATTCGAACAGTATAAAGACAAATCCTTCTTATTCGCTAAATATTTACAAAAACTTAACCGAAGTATCCAATATTCGATTCGATTATCCAATTAATGACCAAACTATCTACTTCGTTTTCTATTTATTCCCATGTGCCTGGCACCTGGGAATATGTGGGGATTTTATGCATGGTGCTGGGGCTTGAACCTTAGAGGGGAAAGAGTTGTAGTTTTAGCGGTGATAGGTCAAGTGATATCAAGCTATATTCAATGCTGATAACGTATCTTAGGTCCGAGCATATTTGTAGATCCTGGGATTACCCAGGGAAGAAGTATATGGAAAGTAATTTTATCAGACTTTATTTTAGAAGCAGGAAAATGACGATTTATGTTGAATAATTAAACATCTTTAAATGAATGCATTTAAAGGAGGAGACAAGTATTGATTTGGAAACCTAGGAAAATTCCTATAGTGATTTTGAAATTTGAAGCCTTAAAGCGAAGGACTCCACCAAATCATCCATACATTGAAGATGTGAAACATGAACTTGGACGTTGGCGGGCAGGTTTTGAAGGTGAAGAGTCATTAAACTATTATTTTTATCAACTCGATGATAACTTCTTAATATTGCAAGATCTTCGCATCCCCATAAACAGCCTTTATGTACAGATCGATGTACTAATTTTAACTCCCCACTGTTTTTTAATCCTAGAGATAAAAAATTTAAAAGGCCGTATTAATTTTGTATACACTTATAATCAGCTTATAAGAACAGTTGATGGAGTGGAGCAGATGTTTGACTGTCCAATTAATCAATCCATTATACACAAGGAATCTTTTACTGAATGGCTATCAAGTTATGGTTGTCCTTCAATACCAATAGAGTCAAAGGTTATTTTATCAAATAAGAGGACAATAATTGATAATAATGTAAATGATGAAATTGTAAGAAAAAACGTAATGAGAGGTCCGCAGTTGATACCATATGTTAAAAGTTTAAGGAAAAAATTTCCAGAATGTAAACTTTTAAAAAAAGAACTTATCGAAATTGCATCTCATCTGACAAAAATCCACGAACCTTTATTGCCAAAGCCTTCCGATTATAGAGTATCTACTGCAGACCTTATTACTGGTGTTCATTGCCCTAATTGTTTTGCCATTCCTATGGTGAAAAATAATAAAAGTGGTTGGTT
Organism: Evansella halocellulosilytica; assembly: GCF_002335745.1. GTDB lineage: Bacteria > Bacillota > Bacilli > Bacillales > Salisediminibacteriaceae > Bacillus_CA > Bacillus_CA halocellulosilytica. Next base: position 1,816,269 of record NZ_NIST01000001.1, read on the forward strand.
TTGTAACCGATGTAACTATAATAGCAAAAATGCTTACTTATCAACATTAGTGGATTTTGCATTGCTTATTTCCCCATTAATTAGTAACTGTCAATTCAGGAATTTTTTTCATGTACAATCTCGCTTTGTTGCTCATAGAAGTTTAAACTCATTAAATCTCCCTATTATTCAATCAAATAAGAAAAATACTAAGTATGATCTTACTCCTTTAATATTAGAAAAAACTGAGAATCGCACATTGAGCGGCGAGAATCGCACATAGGGCGGTGAGAATCGCACATAGGGCGGTGAGAATCGCACATTGAGCGGCGAGAATCACACATAGAGCGGCGAGAATCACACATAGAGCGGCGAGAATCACACATAGAGCGGTGAGAATCGCACATAGGGCGGTGAGAATCGCACATAGGGCGGTGAGAATCGCACATAGAGCGGCGAGAATCGCACATAGAGCGGCGAGAATCGCACATAGAGCGGCGAGAATCGCACATAGAGCGGTGAGAATCGCACATAGGGCGGTGAGAATCGCACATTGAGCGGCCGGAGCCAAATGCTAAAACTAATGAATAAAACCCCATTTGCAAATAGCAGCAAATGAGGCGGGTAGACAAAGCGTTTAAAAGATATTTGGTGTGACGACACACATAATAGTCGACGGTTTATTCGATAAGTTTTTCCAAGTGTGCGGACGTTCGGACGGGAAGTGAATCGAATCACCAGCTGAAAGCTTGTGGACATCGTCGTCAATCGTATATTCGACTTCACCCTCAAGAATATAGTGGACCTCTTCACCGCTGTGTTGGAACATACGGTCCGTTGCACCAGGGTCAAGAACGACAAGTAGCGGTTCGAGGGTCCTTGTTGAAAAGTTTCCGCTTAAACGTATGTATTTTGCGGGTGAGCCATCGATTCGAAACGACTTTCGCTCACCCTTTAACGTCTTATAATTTGCGTTCGTCTCTGGTGTAAAGAAACTCGTAATCGGTACACCGAGAGCATCGGCAATTTTCTTTAAGGAACTGATAGCTGGAGAAGAAGTACCGCGTTCGATTTGTGATAAAAAACTGACAGACAATCCAGTGTGTGCGCTCAGTTCTTTTAATGTGAACCGTCGGCTCGTTCTCGTATTTCGAATTTGTTTGGCTAATTCTGACTCAGACATATGAAAATTGTCACTTCCTTTTTACGTTCCTTCACGGATGTTGAAGGGTTCCTCTCCCACTTTCTAACGGATAATGACAGGCTACATAATGATCAGGCTTCAACTCTCGAAATTCAGGAACTTCTTGTTTACATTTTTCATCCGCAAAAGGGCAGCGAGTGTGAAAACTGCATCCAGAAGGAGGGTTTACAGGACTTGGAATATCTCCTTTTAGAATAACACGTTCCCTCGTATCGCGCACTTCTGGATCGGGCACAGGAACAGCTGTTAACAGCCCTTCAGTGTATGGGTGCATCGGATGTGAAAATAAGTTTTCGCGAGTAGTCAGTTCGACGACTTTACCTAAATACATAACGGCAATCCGATCACTTATATGTTTAACAGCTGGCAGCCCATGAGCAATAAAAACGAGTGTTAAATCAAATTGTTTTTGTAGTCTTTTTAGTAAATTTAAAATTTGTGATTGGATTGATACGTCAAGAGCTGATACAGGTTCATCACAGACGATCAGCTTCGGGTTTAGAGCGAGTGCTCTAGCAATCCCAATCCTTTGACGCTGCCCACCGCTAAATTCATGAGGGAAACGCTGTGAAAACTCCCGACTCAAGCCAACGACATCCATCAGTTCAAATACTCTTTCCTTTAATGCCTCACCTTTGTGAGTCTGATGAGTCCGTAAAGGTTCAGCAATTAGTTCAAATACTCGCATACGAGGGTTTAATGATGAAAATGGATCTTGGAAAATCATTTGAATATCTTTTCGCTTTTGACGGAGCCTTTCCCCTTCGAGTTTCGTTAAGTCTTCCCCTTCAAAAACAACTTTACCTTCTGTTGGCTCAAGTAATCTCATAATTAAATTTCCAGTTGTCGACTTCCCACACCCGGACTCTCCAACAATTCCTAACGTTTCCCCACGGTTTACTTTCAAGTCAATGCCATCGACTGCACGTAAATATTCCCGTTCTTTTTTAAACCACCCTTCTGTGACGTCAAAATATTTTTTTAACCCTTCCAGCTCTAATAACGTTTCTGAATCAAGATTTTTGTGTTGTTCGTTCGTTTCCGTTTTTTGCGTACTCATCTGACATCACCTCCTCATCGTATAACCAGCAACGAACTTCACTGCCATCCTCTAACGTATCGAGTTGAGGTTCATGTAATACACAGTGATCCATTGCATGAGGACACCTTGGGTGAAATCGGCAACCATTTGGCATATCAGCTGGTGTTGGAACTGTTCCTTGAATCGACGTCAACTCTTCATTTAAATCTTGTATTTTCGGGGTACTATCTAATAACCCTCTCGTATAGGGGTGTTTAGGATCTTTAAATAATGAAAAAACATCGGACTGCTCGACAACTTGCCCTGCGTACATGACGATAACGCGGTCAACTAATTCAGCAACGACACCGAGGTCATGGGTAATTAAAATGATCGCAGTATCCATATCTTTGACGAGACCTTTCATTAACTCTAAAATTTGTGCTTGGATCGTCACATCTAAGGCAGTCGTCGGCTCGTCAGCAATTAATAATTTTGGATTACAAGACAAAGCCATCGCAATCATGACACGCTGGCGCATTCCACCGCTTAGAGAGTGGGGGAATGAGCTGTAAACTTTATCTGCTCGAGGAATGCCAACCTTTTTGAGCATCTCAATACTCATTTTCTTAGCAGTCGCTTTATCGACATGTTGATGTTCCAAGATCGCCTCGCGTAGCTGATTGCCGATCGTGAAGACCGGGTTTAGCGATGTTAATGGCTCCTGGAAGATCATCGCGATGTCATTTCCACGAATTTTTCTCATTTGCCGGTTCGTATACGTTGCTAAATCTTTATCTTCGAAGGTGATCTCTCCACCAACAATTTTTCCAGGTTTCTCTATAAGTCCCATGATCGAAAGTGAAGTGACACTTTTACCGGAACCTGATTCACCAACAATCGCAACGAGCTCTCCTTTGTTCACTTGAAAGGAAACACCGTCGACAGAAGGGACGACGCCATTTTCAGTAGAGAAATGTGTTTTTAATTCATTGACATTCAATAGTTGTTTTTCATCTGACATGTTAGCCCTCCTTTAGCGTCCTTGTGACCTTGGATCAAGCACATCCCGTAGCCAATCTCCGAGGAAGATAATTCCAAGAACAGTAATCGTAATGGCTAACCCTGGGAAAGTAGCTAACCACCAGTTTGTCGCTAAATAATCCCGACCATCTGACAACATTGATCCCCAAGAAACGTTAGGAGGCTGGACGCCCATCCCTAAGAAGCTGAGGGATGCTTCCAAAATGATCGTTGTTGCAACACTTAACGTTGAAATCACGATGAACGTTGAAAAGACGTTAGGCAAAATGTGCTTACGAATAATCGTTACGTTTTTCGTTCCGATCGATTTGGCTGCTTTCACGTATTCTCGTTCCTTCACTGAGAGCACTTCTCCACGGATCAGACGAGCATATATGACCCAATTTGTTACACCTATCGCAAAAATTAACGTCATAATTCCAGGATTTAATACTGCTAAAATCACGAGAATAAATAAAATGTTTGGAATCGATAAAAAGGCATCAACGAGTCGCATTGTCACGGTATCAACCCAGCCGCCGTAATAGCCTGACATTAACCCAGCTCCCATACCGAGAATGCCGGCGACTACTACTGAGAAAACACCGACTAAAAGGGAAATTTCTGTACCGTAAATGATTCTGCTTAATATGTCACGACCGAGATTGTCAGTCCCGAGTATGTGAGCAGACGTCCCATCCTCAGTCCAAGAAGGGGGAGCGAGCATATTCGCATAGTTTTGTTCATTTACATCGTAAGGAGCGAGTTGATCGGCAAAAATACCGACAATAACGACTGAAAATACGATGATAAAGCCAACTGTTCCGGTTTTACTGCGTAAAAGCAGTTTGATCCATCTTATGAATGGTGATGTTTGTTTATATTTCGTCTTCGTTTTCGGAGGAACAGTTCCTCCGGAAACGGATTCTGGAGTCATTTGCTGGCTCACAATAACGCCCTCCTTTTCTTAATATTTAATTCTAGGGTCCAATAGCCTGTATAATATATCAGCGATTAAATTGATCACAATGACGAGAAGAGCAATAATAAATACAGCTGCTTGGACGATGGCCATATCACGAGCATTGACCGCCTGAACTAAAAGTTGTCCGATTCCTGGCCAAGCAAAAACTTGTTCCGTAACGATAGCGCCGCCGACTAATGTAGAGGTTTGCAGAGCCATAATCGTAACGACAGGAATTAAGGCATTTCGAAAGGAGTGTTTGTATGTGACGATACTGTTCGCTACCCCTTTTGCTTTTGCTGTTCTGACAAAATCTTGTTGCAAGATCTCGATCATATTTGAGCGAGTTAATCTCGTCATTTCTGCTGCAACCGCCGTACCTAACGTAATGGCGGGCAAAATAATGTGCATGATCGTTCCTCGACCAGAAACCGGGAAGATTTGAGAATTGACTGCAAGTACTAAAATAAACATAATCCCAAGCCAAAAGTTTGGCATTGCTTTTCCTAAAACAGAAGATCCCGTTATAAATAAATCGACAAACGTGTTACGTCGTGTTGCTGACCAAATTCCGAGTGGAATGGCAATGATCGTCGCAAACAACATCGACGCAGCTGCTAACTCGAAGGTGGCAGGTAACCTCTCTAAAACGATTGACATGGCATCTTGGTTGTAACGGTAGGATTCTCCGAAATCACCTTGCAGTGCGTTCCAAAGAAATAATCCGTATTGAACGTGGAATGGTTCATTAAGTCCTAATGCTTCCTGAACTCTTGCGATATCTTCTGCAGAGGCTTCTTCTGGGAGCATGAGGGTAACTGGGTCACCAGCGATATAAACGAGACTAAAGACAATGAATGTCATAATAATTAAAACAGGAATGATTTGCAGGAACCGTTGAATTAAAAAACGTTTCAATGTTGTTCACCTCCAGAGGTGGAATATGTATTTGCTCTTGATTTTATTGGGAAGGACCATGCTGAAATAGCATGATCCTTCGATTTTTGTTCAGTTTTTCCTGATGTGGTCTTATTGCTGTCTGTTAATTTCATTTGCGTAATACATTTCGTCTAAACGCGGGTCAAAATCTACTAAGTCACTGACTCCATAATTCATATCAATAGAGTGTAAGTAAATGTGCGGCCGTTCTTCAGCGATAATTTCTTGTGCTCGCTGATACTGTGACAAACGCTCATCTGGATCCATATTCACTTCTGCATCGAAGAACAATTCATCGAATTCTTCATTTACCCAGTCCATTCTGCCTTCATTCAATGGGGACTCAGAGTAGTAATGGTCTAAAGCTTGTGCTGCATCAAATAGAGATGTTGCGAGCCCTAGCAGCATTAACTCTTCATTTGTATTCCCTTGATAATGCTCCATGAACTGACTCCACTCAAGGAATTGCAAGTCTAAGTCAATACCGACTTCACTTAACATTCCGACGAGAACTTCTGCAATGTCAGAATCCATTAAATAACGGCCTTGTGGAGCTTGCATTGTAATCTCAAGTCCGTCTTCATAGCCTGCTTCAGCTAGTAATTCACGAGCTCTCTCAGGATCATAAAGATAAGTATCGAACAAATCTTCATTTGCTCCGACATTTCCAGGCAGTACACGAGTTCTTGTCGGTGTACCAGAACCTTGCATCACTTGTTCGGTAATCGCTTCATTATTGATCGCTAAGTCAATCGCTTCTAATACGCGAGGATCAGATGTCGCAACACCTTCTGTTTGTCGAGCGATAATGAGCATCGTTCTGTTTGATGCTGCGTTAATATGTCTTGTCCCTTCGTTATCATCGATACGACTCCATTCGTTTGGAGGAACATCAGTCACAACGTGGGCATTTCCTGTTAATAATTCACCAACTCGTGTAGATGTTTCAGGAATTGCTCGGAAAACGACTTCTTCCCATTCAGTGAAATCTTCACCTAAGAAATAGTCATCATATTTTTCTAGCACGACACGGTCATCTCTTCTCCATTCAACATATTGGTAAGGGCCGGATCCAACTGGTTCACTTAAGAAGTGATCCATGCCATTTTCTTCAATATAATCTTTCGGTAGTATGCCTGCCCCAGTTTGAGCAAGACGATTTAAGATCGACGGCTGCGGTCCGTCAGTCGTCATTTGGATCGTAAATTCATCAAGCACTTCAATTTCGCCGAGCTGTGTGAATCGAGCGTGTTCTGATAACGTATCGTCATGAATGACACGGTCAAATGTGAATTTAACGTCTTCAGCAGTTAGCTGATCTCCGTTATGGAAGTACACATCATCGCGAATTGTAAATTCCCAAACGTCATCTTCAATCGCTTCATAATCTTCAACGAGATGTGGTTCAACTTCCATTGTGTCTTGATTTCGTTTAAATAAGTAATCAAACATGTTTACGTGCACGGCTTCAGTAGAAGTGTTACCGTGGTCATGAATATCCCACGATACCATGTCCGTTCCCATTGCGATGACTAATGTACTGTCATCCAATAGTTCCTCAGCCTCTGCCATATCGTCGTCAGTTTGTGAAGTCTCCTCGTCATTTCCATCGCCATTTTCATCGACAGGTTCTGAACTTGAGTCTTCTTCACCACCACAAGCAACGAGTAAAGCTAATGTACATCCAGTAATGAAACTAAGTCCCCTTTTAAATGTTTTTTTCATCCAATTATCCCTCCAATTTACAGTATTTGTACACTCAAGTGTACAAAGTGAAGTATAACTTCAACTGAATAAAACCTAGCGTAACATGATTTTTTAGAATTGCAAGACTATTTATGAAAATCGAATAGTATGAAAATAGGTCCTTTAGTAGGATGATACGTTGATACATCAGGGGGAGAAGGTGATTGCATAATAAATAAAATTTTTTTAATAAAATAAATATTTAGTTGGGTATTTGTAGAAAAAAGTAGAAAAAGCAAGTGGAATATAAAAGGAGGAGATATCCCATGTACCTACATGTCTTTAAAGTACTTCCAAGTATATTCCAGGTGCCTGGCACCTGGAATATACTTGGAAAACTAGAGGGGCATAGAAATGGCTGTCTTACACATGAAGACAGCCGAGGGAAATATTCTTAGTCGTTTGTGGTGGCAGTTAAACTTACTGCAACACTCTCTGTACCTTTCATTTCGTCAGCAATTTTTTTATTTTGTCGATTTAAATTTTCCACCGTAGCACTTACCTCCTCTATACTAGCAGAAGCTTCTTCAATAATTGAAGCGAGTTCACTCGTTGACTCCTCAACACTTGTGGAATTTTCTTTGACAGTCTCAGCTAATTGTTCGAAGGTAGAAAATTGCTCATTTAATGAACGTAAATAGTTGGCAAGTTCAGTAAAGTCATCATTAACTTGCCCGGCTTTTTCTAAGTTTTCGTTAACCATCTTACTGTTCACATTCATTTTTTCTAAAGCAAATTCGTTTGTTTTATTTACCTCTCGAAGGTTCGTTGTAATTTTTTCTGCGGTCATATTTGTCGTCTCTGCTAGTTTTCTAATTTCATCAGCTACGACAGAAAATCCTTTACCAGCGTCGCCAGCTCTGGCAGCTTCAATAGAAGCATTTAAGGCTAATAAATTTGTTTGTTCACTGACATTAATAATGTCTTGAGAAAATGTGTTTGTTTCGTTAATTTTGTTTGTTAACGAACGGAACGCATCACTTAATTCTTCAATGTGTGAATGGAGTTTTTCCATATTAGAAGATAAGGTAGCTGATTGATTATTTCCAGAAGCAGCAACCTCTGTTGAATTTTCAAATTCATCTTTTAATAACTTCGTTTGTTCCAGCATTCGTCCCATTTGTACATTGGTATCTTGAGAATATTGAGAAATACCACTGATTCTTTCACTTTGTACTGCGCTCCCTGATGCTACTTCCGTTAGGGCTGTTGATATTTCTCCTTGTGAGTGAACATTTTCTTGGACTCGCTCATTAATGCTAGAAATTCTTTCGATCATTTGACTGACACTTGCTTCTAGTCTTTGTTGTTCACTTTCTTTACGGATTGCTTCATTTTCACTTTCAATTAACAAGTTTTCGATATGGTCAAATTGTTTTGAACTAAGATAAATTAATACGTTTGCAAGAACACCAGTTAGCACGTATAAAAGTAAAATTGATGCAAAGTTTTCTTGTAAAATCATCGTATCAACCGTAGAGTGATACGTATTTAAATATAAACCGACTCCTCCTAAAATAAACCCAATCCAAAATACAGTTCGATACATATGAACAGTAGCTAAAATTAATAAGAAGAAAAAGATTAATGTTGTAGTTATCCCGCCACCGAAAATAAATATCGAGCCAATGGAAAAAATATAAACTGCCGCAATGACAATGAATGGAAATAATTGTTCCTTTTTAAACAACGAATGAATTAAAAAGTAAGCTCCAATCAAAAAGACTAGTTCCGAACCGTATAAAAGACTTCTCGCAACATCATTTTGAGATAAGGTTAAAATAAAACCACTTAATAAAGAAATTGAAAAAGTAATTAAGATTAAAACGTTCTTCTTTTTTACGTCACGAACTTTTAAATTTTTAACTGCTTCCATAAAACTTCCCCCCTGAAAATAAATAATCGGTGCTGGATTCTATATACTTTAAATATCGACGAAACCGTGACAAAAGTTTAGTTTACAAAGTTTTACCTCGAAAGCAATTGTTATTAAGGTGTATCACTATATAGAGACGGATATGAAGGCTGCTCAGCTATTTGCGTACGAAAAAATCGTTCGAACTCAGGGGGAGAGTTCGAACATATTGTTAAACGAAGTAAAAGACGAATCCTGAAATTGTTGACATACTTAAAACCGAAATGACAAACGCAACAATTAATTGTTTTTTAAAGATAGATTTTAATAATACTAATTCTGGTAAACTTGCACCAGCTGAGCTGATCATCATCGCCATTACTGGTCCGAGAGCCATCCCATTAACGATAAGTACTTGTGAGATCGGGATCATACTTGATAAACGGATGTACAAAGGAATACCGACAACTGCTGCGATTGGAATGAGCCACCACGCATCACCGCCAAAATGAGCACTAATAAATTCTGCAGGAACGACTCCATGAATGATTGCTCCTACTCCAGCACCTATAAGTAAATATGGATATACTGTTTTCATTAGTCCCCACGTTTCTGCCCACGCAGCTTTCCAGGAAAAGCCTTTATTTTTTCGTTCATAACCTGTCATCACAACCTTCTTTACAAACCTTTTCACTCCTAGCTTTTCTAACGTTAATCCGATGATTAATGAAAGAGAAGCGGTAATGATGATATATATAATGGTTACTTTCCAGCCCATGATGACCGACATAATCGTAAGTATCGTTGGATCCAACACTGGAGAAGCAAATAAGAACACCATGACAACACCGAAACGAACTTGGTTTTTCAATAAATTTACGACAATAGGTATCGTTGAGCACGAACAAAACGGGGTAATAAAGGCAAAAAAGAGTGCAATGAAACTGGCGAAAATCGGATTGGAATTTTTTAAACGATGTTCCAGCTTCTCATAAGGGATGTATGCTTGCACAAGATTAAGTAAAAATGAGACCCCGACAAATAAAATCGTTAATTGAGCTACAATCGTAACAAAATAGATAATCGTTTCTTTCATATAAATCGTCTCCTTTTTTATTTATAAATCAAAATAATTTGATATAAACATCAAAAAAAATTGATTAATAAAAGTAAATAATTGCCCAGCAGGAACAATTACTTTGCTGGGCGGAATAGGCAACAGAGTTGTTCAGAAAGTAAATGATCAATTACGTCGGTATTAACTCGATAATAGTTCCAAGTTCCTCTTTTTTCACGCAAGATAATATCTGCATCGAGCAAAATTTTTAAGTGGTAGGACAATTTTGATTGGGGTAAATCGAGTATGTCTGTCAAATCACACACACATACTGAGCCTTGTTTACACAAAATTGATAATAAGTGGAGCCGTTTTTCATCAGCTAAAGCTTTAAATCGTTTTTCATAAAAAGAGAAATCAGGCGTTTCTTGATTCACTTCAATTGGAATTGTTAGTTTCATGTTATGCTCACCTGCTAAATCAATATTTTTTGATGTTTGACTTTATCATACTACCAGCTTTTACTAAAATCAAGTCCGGAAAACCATTTTTTTTTTGATTATATTCTTTGTAAACCACGTAAACCACAGGCTCTGCCTGTGTGAAAATAAATCTTTAAGGGTTGTATTCGTGAGATTTCTTTAAAAGTAACGAATAGTTGGAAGGTATCTGCTTGCTTTCACCCCAGGGCACAAGTGCGACATCCGCTCTTACTTCACTTTGTTCGTATTCACGGTGTCTTCTTTGCCACGGATGAACGGTTGAGCTACTTCGATCAAGCTCGAAGGGATCTCAACTCGTCCGTTTTTCCGTAGGAAAGAGCTTTACTTCTTCGAAAATACACCGATTTGTCTCGACGGATAATCTGCAGAGCCATACTAGTAGAGGAAGAGACAGTCCCAGTACCTTCCACCTTTTGATGGCAACTTTATATGCGTTATGTCATTTATAATCTTAAAAGATGGATACGATATGAACATAAATATCTTTGATAACAAAAGCCCATTCCCATTTAAATGAGATAAAAATGAGCAGAGATAAATTTCCCACAACGTTTTTTCTTCTATTAGTATGTCATTTAACTATCATCATGTACTCGAAAGAGCGCTAGGCGGTGACTCAGGCGGGAAAAGCAATCGACGAAAATCCCCTAGGTGCATACAGTGTGGCACCTAGGAAGTTGAGGCATTGCCCGCTGAAAGCGTCCGCCTTATAGCGATTTCGAATTCTATATGATTATGAAAAGGGATGTCCTCAAAATTCTTTTGGCACGGACCAAATGAATAAGGTCCCTTAAGGGACTCTGGTGGTAAAGTGCCCTTATAGGGCGAAATGAAAACCACCCGTTTTACGGGCGGATACTTATTTAACAAATAGTTAGAGGAACAGATACTATTACGTTGAATTTATACAATTGAAAAAGAAAAAAGTGGGGGATTCATGTTGGACATAAGATTAATCGATCAAATGGATGCAGAAGAATACAAGAGATTACGGCTGCAAGCGCTGAAAACGAATCCAGAAGCATTTGCCTCAAGCTATGAAGAAGAGTATGACAATTCAGTAGAGTTTTATCAGAATGGGCTTCAATCCAATTATTCATACAGCTTTGGTGCATTTGAGGAAAATAAACTAGTCGGGACAGTGTCAATGATAAGAGAAACAAAACAAAAGATGAGTCACCGGGCAAATATTTTTGCGATGTATGTCACTCCGGCAATGCGCGGGTACGGACTAGGAAAAAAGTTAATGCAAAAGGCAGTCGATCAAGCCAAACAATTAGACGGAGTGGAGCAAATCTATTTAACAGTTGTCACAAAAAATAGTGCGGCGAAACGGCTGTATGCTTCATTAGGATTTGAGACATTTGGACATGACAGGCAAGCATTATACGTTAATGGTACATATTTAGATGAAGAACTTATGGTTTTATTTTTGTCCGACTAAATTTTTTTAAACCTATGGATAATAGATAAAGGTAGCACGAAAATATAAGGGTTTCGAGGATAACACAATTCGCTTGCTGAGAATCTTTTAACGAAAAGACTTATAATTGCTGATGAATGATAGGAAAGGAGGAGGAGAGACCATTTCTCTCGCCTTCTTTTTTTGGTTGAAAACCTTTCGAACTATGATGATGCCTATTTTTGCAATTCAAAAAAAGAATGGTAGAATGTATAACTGGAGTTTGACATCTTTTGATAGATTACTAGGATTTTAATAAAAGGAGGCGAGCCCTTCGCTCTAGCTGTAAGGGATAAGTTTTGCGAAAAAAGAATCCAGAGAAAAATTCATGGACGATTATGTTATCAACTGGTCCACAATCGTCGGTGAAAAAATTTAAATTTTCAAAAAGACTTTTTTACACTAGCCTTACCTTCGTATGTTTCTTATTGATCACGGTTGTTGGCCTTACATATTTTATTAACGATTTGACGGCAACACAATCAAAGCTGCATACCAAAATTGAGCAGCAACAAACAGAAATGGAAGAAGTACAAAATGAGAATCTCGCACTATATGAAGAAGCATCAGCTGTACAGGAAACGATTGAAGAATTTAAGGAATTCGAAGCGCGTCTTAGTGAAATGAATTTGGAGATGCCTGTCGATCTAGAAGGCTCAGATGGAAGTGGAGGAATTGAACTTCCAGAAGGATCTACTGCTGAAGAATATAGCAGTGAGGTGTTTGATAATTTATTGGAGCTACGTGATCAGCTGCCAGAACTGATGGATGATTTTGAGAGCACAATGGCATCACTCATTGAATACGAAGAACAATTACGTACAGTGCCTACGCTTTTTCCTGCTGAAGAAGGACGAATTTCTTCAGAATATGGTAACAGAAGAGACCCTATCACACAGTGGACACGTTTTCACTCTGGTACTGATATTGCAGCCCCTCTTGAAACGAGAATTTATGCAGCAGCTGACGGGACGGTCACCCATGCCGGTAGACATGGCGGTTATGGAGAAACAGTCATTATCGATCACGGTGAGACGTATGAAACATTATATGCCCATTTAAATTCAATTGAAGTTTCAGTCGGTGATGAGGTGAAAAAAGGTGATGATATTGGCGGTATGGGAACGACAGGACGCAGCACAGGTGTTCACCTTCATTACGAGATTAAAAGAAATGGGGAGCATATCGATCCGTATTTATACATGACCTTCCATCAAAGAGAAGAAGATGAATAATTAAACGCTTAGAGGAGAGAAAGTGACATGTTTTCAAATAAGAAAGATGAAAAGAAATTAAATGAAATATCAACTGTGGTCGGCGAAGAAACAACTTTTACAGGTACACTGGAGGTGAATTCGAGTATTCGTATTGACGGAAAAGTGTTTGGAGAAGTGAAGTGTTATGGAGATGTTACTTTAGGCAAGGAAGGATATGTTGAAAATGATTTGAAAGCGCGTAATTTATTTTTAGCTGGAAAAATTCAAGGAAACGTCAAAGTAGAAGGTAAAATACATATTTATGATTCAGGCAGGTTAGACGGGAAAGCAGAGATGAGCACGATCATTATTGATGAAAATGGCTATTTTAACGGTGAGAGCAAGATGCACGTTGATACTGATCATACCGGAAAAACCGGAGGAGAAAAGGCGAAGAAAAAAGAGGAAGCAAATATAGAGCAGCCTCAACCATAAAGAGTTTTAAGGCCCCCTCACATGATGAGGAGGTTTTTTATTTAGGTTTAAGAGGAGAAAAATGGGTATTTGTGCAATTATCAAGGAAAAATGAACCAGATTGACACTCCCATGTCTAAAGGCGGGCTACGACCTTCATGGGATTTCTCGTCCAGAAAAATCTGTAAATCTTGGACGACATACGGAAGAAAGAATAGCATCTAGCAACAAAAGACGAGGTATTTCTAATCATTTTCCTCTATTGAAAAAAATTGTATTGACTTCGTTTTCGAATGAGCACTATAATTCATGAGGTATTTATAAAAACGTCTAAAAATGGGGTGTTCACATGAAGAACCGTTTATATAAATTAACTGTAATTTTTGTTGCTTCGATCGTGCTCGGTTTTGCTTTTAATGTGTTCCTGCTTCCTCATGAAGTGTTAACTGGTGGAGTTACAGGACTCGCTATGGTTTTCGGACTGTTATCTCCTATTAATACTGGAATATGGATCGTTATTCTCAATATACCGATCCTCGTTATTGGCTGGAAGAAGCTAGGGAAAGAATTTATAGCAAATAGTTTTTTCTCTGTATTCGTTACATCCGTCTCAATGCTATATATTCCAGTCGTTAGAGTGACTGAAGATGCGCTGCTTTCCTCTGTTTTTGGTGGTGTGATTGCCGGGATTGCGATTGGACTCATTGTTAGATTTTACGGCTCAACTGGCGGGTTTGATGTGATTGGTCTCTTGTTAACAAAAAAACATGATATTCCCTTAGGAGGTCTAATCTTTGCATTAAATAGTGGTGTCGTCTTTATTTCAGGCTTTGTTTTTGCATGGGAATTAGCGCTGTACACAATGGCATCAATTTATATAACCGGGATTGTCATTGACCGTATTCATACGCGTCACATAAAAGTAAGCTTAATGGTTGTTACCGATCGTGGCGATGAACTGAAAAGTGAACTGCTTAGCAATTTAGTTCGTGGAATTACGGTTATCGAAGGGCAAGGCGCATATTCAAAAGCAAGGCGGGAAGTGCTGTATACTGTCATATCAAGGTATGAGCTTGCCACAGTCACAGCCCTAATTAAAGAAGCCGATCCAAATGCCTTTGTCAGTGTAAGCGAAACGCTAGAAGTAATGGGTAACTTTAGAAGAGAATGATTACACAAAATTGTCGGGAACCAGGTCCCGCACAATTTTGTGTAATTTTGTGTGAAGAATGTTCTTCGGTAAAATTCGAGGGCATTCTTCTTTTTTGTATAATCAGAAAACATATGGACATTTGAAGAACGTCGACTATTGGTGATAAACCATTTTTTTTTGCAGGAATTTTTATGTGAATGACGTATAGGTTAAACAATGGAGAAAAGGAGCAGATAAATAATGGGAGAAATAAAAATTAACGAACTTAGCACTGAGCAGGAGGTGGTGTCAGCATATCCAGTCATGAGCCAATTAAGGTCACATTTATCTGAAGAAAAATATGTTGAGCTTGTCCTTGATGCACAGGCAAATGATCAGTATAAAATGTTCGCTTTATATGAGAGTGGAGAGATTGCGGCCGTGACCGGGTTTAAGCCAATGATTACACTCTATTACGGTCGGTTCGTCTGGGTATGCGACTTAGTTACGGACAGTGTGAGACGTTCAAACGGCTATGGTGAAAAATTGCTGTCGTTTGTTCATCATTGGGCAAAAGAAAACGGCTATGAAAGTGTCGCCTTATCTTCAGGTTTGCAGCGAGAAGATGCCCACCGTTTTTATGAAGAGAAAATGGACTATAAAAGAGTCAGCTATGTTTTTAAAAAGGAAGTAAAATAGATGTTTTCTGAATTAGGTCATTCGTGAGGTAAGACGTCCCGTTCTGCACAACAAAATATTGCCATTTTTATAAGGTTATGCTCAAGTAAAAGTTAAAAATTCACGCGAAGGAAGAGGCGGGGAGCTTCATGATACAGATTAGCAAGGTTATACCGAAAACAGACGGATTTGAAGAAGCGGTACACGAATTTTGGAAGCAATGGGGAAATGAGAAAAACTACGATCTATACTATGATTGCATCGTTCATTCAGCTGATGCTGAAGATGCGATTCCGAGTTTTTATGTAGCGAAGAAAGACGAGAGGATTGTCGGCACATATGCACTCATTCGCAATGACTTCATCAGTCGGCAAGATTTATTCCCATGGCTTGCTTGTTTGTATGTCTCTCCTGAATGCCGCGGCCAGCAGCTTGGCAAACGGCTTCTTGGTCATGCGTGTGAAGAAGCCGCGAACTATGGCTTTCATCACCTTTATTTAAGTACAGATTTAGAAGGGTATTATGAAAAATACGACTGGACACATATTGCAAAAGGGTATGGTGTAGGAGGAGGAAATATTAAAATTTACCAAAAAGCGACGAGGTGATCCGTTGTAAGAGGTGACCAAACGATGACCTATTTCATTCAAATAATAACTCAAGAGCAAGCGGAAGAGATCGCCTACAACTGGCATTATGATGGGATGTACACCTTCTATGATTGGAAGCAGATGAAGAGGATTTAGATAAGGAAAGCAGAGGAGACGATTATTACGCTGTTTTAGAAAAGAAAGAATTGGTCGGTTTCTTTAGTTTTCACAAACTAGAGCATGAAATCATTGATAGTGGATTAGGTATGCATCCTCATTTCACTGGGAAAGGGAATGGTGCTTGTTTTGTCAAAGCTGGCTTAGCATTTGCTGAAAAATTGTATTCTCCATCCAAAATCACGTTATCTGTCGCAACGTTTAACGAAAGGGCGATCAAGGTCTACGATTACATTGGTTTTAAGCCGATAAGAACGTATTTCCAAGAAACAAACGGCGGAAATTATGAATTTTTAATAATGGAAAAAAAGAAGGAGCTATTGTGATGAAGTTGTACCGAGTCATTTTGCCAGTTTCGAATATTGAGAAGGCAACAGCGTTTTACGAGACCATTTTAGAAATGCCCGGTAAAAAGGTGTCAAATGGCCGACATTACTTCAATTGTGATGGAACTGTGCTCGCTTGCTTTGATCCACAAGCTGATGGTGACAGTTTTCAAGCTGTCCCGAACCCAGACCATATTTACCTTTCTGTTAACAATTTAGAACATACATAGTCACTCGTGAAAAATTCAGAGGCACCCTACGTGGAAAATGAGATTCAAACTCGTCCGTGGGGAGAAAGATCCTTTTATGCAAAAGATCCTTTCGGGAACCCACTCTGTTTTGTTGATGAAAAAACGATGTTTACCGGAGAAAAATAAATTTTTTTTCGTCGATTTGTAAGAAATCACTCTAGCTTTTCGTTATCGTTAATAACTTGTAAATAAAGGAGTGTTTTTTAGTGGCGATCATAGAAAAGGTAGATACGATCTGTTTAACTGTACAACAACTGGAGAAAGCAACTAGCTGGTATGAGGAAGTGCTCGGCTTAACTGTCGGATTTAAAGGGGAAGGATACTGTATTTTAAACATTCCGGGCGGAGGAATCCCGTTGACTCTTGAAGAAAAGAAAGGGGATAAAGCTGAAGGGTACAGCACGTATCCGATCTTTTTCACGAAAGATATTGAGTCCTCTTATACGGCATTAAAAGAGAAGAAAGTTAAAATGAGTGAACGTCAAAGTGACGGGACGAATCATTTTTTTGACTTGTATGATCTGGATGGTAACCGACTGCAAATATGTTATTGGACATAAATGACAACAGCTGGATGAGGGGAAAATGATGCTAAAATACACGATTTGTTTTTTAAAAAGGGACGATGAGATTTTACTCCTAAACCGAGAAAGAGCACCGTGGATGGGGAGATGGAACGGTGTCGGTGGTAAACTGGAGCGAGGCGAATCGCCTAAAGAATGTGCGTTACGTGAGATCGAAGAAGAAACAGAAATTGTGTTGACGGATATTACGTACAAAGGGGATATTATGTGGGATATAGATAATTCCTACTCTGGCGGAATGTACGCGTTTGTCGCGGAACTGCCAGTAACGCTTGACTTTCCAACACCTCGAAAAACAACTGAAGGTATTTTAGATTGGAAAAAAATAAAGTGGGTACTCGACCCGAAAAATGATGGCCTTGCAAATTTAAAATATTTTTTGCAGAAAATGCTTTATGAAGATGAGCGATATATCCACCATTTCACATATGAAAGTGATGATGTTCTCAACTTTTCATCAGTGCGAGTGGAACCGGAATGGAGTGGGGCGAGTAAGTGAATAAGAAAATCCATATTGTCGGCTCGGTTGGGAGCGGGAAGACGACATTAGCAAAGTCGCTATCACATGAATTCAACATACCTTATTATGAACTTGATAATGTCGTTTGGAGAAGAAGTGAATTAGGGGATATTCGTAACCCTCCTGAAAAATGGGAGGAGTCTTTGCGCAACATCGTTTCAACAGATAAATGGATTGTAGAAGGTGTCCATAATGAACAGTGGGTGCGCCCAAGCTTAAAAGAGGCAGATGTGATCCTCTTTTTAAATCTACCGCACCGGACGCGGAGAATCCGAATCGTTTCGAGATTTATTAAGCAAAAGTTTGGGCTCGAACCATCTCACTATAAACCGACATGGACGATGTTCTTTAAGATGTTTAAGTGGGATAAGCAATTTGAGCTGAAAGGTAAACCGAGAATTCTTGATGGAATGTCCGACTGTAAAGGGAAATTAGTCATTTTGCACAGCCGAAAAGATGTTACAAAGTATATGGATGCGTTAAAAAAAGAGTAAATGTCAAGCTCTCTCCATCGTTTTCAACATACAGGTCGCTGATCTTATATTGGAGAGAGACTAGGCACTTTGTTATTGAGTCATCTTCTCTGTTAAAGGGTAAGCGTATATAATTATAATCTCTCGATCGATGTCTATCCGTAAATAGTGTTTACATTCACGAGTTGCCGCACGGATGTGGTGACTTCGCCGTTCCCGCAGGACTCGGGGGTTTTAGTCGAAGATCTAATCTAGCGGTTTGCCTTGACGGACAGGACGTCCTAATGGTGGAAATGTGACAGGACGTATCGTTTTGTTTTGTACGGCCAGTTTTCTTCGTCGATAACCAAGAGCGATTGCACTTTTCTTATAAAGGAGTCACACTTGATCCGTGTTCATTTTCATCATTGATTGCACTTCAATAAAGCCGAGTTTTTTATAAATTTCTTTAGCGAAATTATCTTCAAAAACATTTAATCGAACCTCTTTATACCCTTGATTTTTTAGGTCTTTAACCGCTTCTTTCACCAAAACCTTCGATAATCCGTTCCCTCTATATTCTGGAAAAATGAAGACATCATAAATAAATCCAAAGCGATGATCTGTCATGTAGTCGATATTTTCTCCAATCAGCGTCCAGCCGATCATGGATCCATCATGATCTCGCAAAACCATATATTGAGCTCCCATAATTAATAGAGAAGATATAATGAACTCAGCTTTTTCTTGAGTAATGATATTACTTCCGTTAGCCATCCCTTCATTGGCGGAATCTGCCACCTTCGATAAAATAAGTGCTCGTTCCTCATCCGTAGCTAAATGTAGCATTCAATCCCTCCTATACGTCAGTCCTATCATATTCACGTCATACACGATCGTGACATCCAAATGATCTTAAAGCCAACTCATTCCCACATATTCCCATGTGCCAGGCACATGGGAATATGTGGGAAAATAGATAAAGAATAGATGGGAAATAAATGGTGATCGGGTGGAGAGTAATTTGGGTAAAGAGTGTAATTAGTGGTTGGGTTGGAA
Source organism: Evansella halocellulosilytica (assembly GCF_002335745.1). Classification (GTDB taxonomy): domain Bacteria; phylum Bacillota; class Bacilli; order Bacillales; family Salisediminibacteriaceae; genus Bacillus_CA; species Bacillus_CA halocellulosilytica. The sequence goes on from NZ_NIST01000001.1 coordinate 1,835,461, forward strand.
TAGAAAACAGGATAAAAAGCTAGAACCGTCAAGAAAAATTTCGTGGACCTTGGCGGAAGATGAGGAGTGACTTAGGAGAGTTTTAAATTTTCAAAAAATTAATTGACAAAGAAAACGTTCAAAAGTAAAATGACATTAAAGATTAAACGAAACCGGTTTAGTAAATAGTCATAATGATGTTCCTCAACATAGTTTCTTAGGTTTGCAAGCTGACAGCAAGTTTATTTTCGTCTGCGCTCTATTACGTCAGGGAGGTGAAGCTGAAAAATTTTTTACCACTTTTGAAAGCGGTTTCGTAAATGACATTTTTTGTTTTGAAAGCGTTTACTTGTTGGACTGAAAAAATTAGGGGGGAAGAAAATGAAAAAGTATTTACTAGGATTAGCGTCCGTAATGTTAGCTTTAGGATTGGTAGCTTGTAGTGGAGATGATGACAGTGAAGCAACAGCAGATAATGGTGACGACACTGACACTGATACTGAAAATGGTGGAGGGAATCCAGATGCAGATGTAGAATTATCGTTCTGGCTATTTGGAGCAACGGGATATCCTGACTTGGCAGAAGAATACATGAATGAAAACCCTCATGTAAACATTACGTTCCAGGAAATTGATATGGAAGACCATCATAACAACTTATTTACCGCATTATCAGCTGGGAGCGGAGCTCCGGACATGGCAGCAATTGAAGTAGCTGAAATTGAAAGGTATCGAGGTGCCGAAGATCAATTTTATAATCTATATGATTTAGGAGCAGATGAATTAGCAGATCATTATCTTGATTGGGTTTGGTCAATAGGTCAAACGCCGGAAGAAGATTATTTATTTGGGCTGCCAACGGACATTGGACCGACTGTTATGTTCTATCGAGCTGACGTTTTTGAAGAGGCTGGATATGATTCAGCTCCAGAAGCTGTAGAATCATTGATTCAAACATGGGATGACTTTAAAGATGTCGCAGCGACCATATACGAGGAAACTGGAAAACCAATGACTGACAACCCTGAACTAATTTTTAATGCATTAAGAGATCAAAGCCCGGAATTGTACTTCAATGAAGAGGATGAACTTTTATTAGAAACATCTGATCATATTCGCAATGCTTATGATTATACGGTTGACATGATTGAATCGGACCTCGTTGGCAGCTATGAACTGTGGACACCTGAATGGGGCTCCGGGATGTCAGATGGTAGCTATGCAACTTTATTAGCTCCAGCATGGATGCAAGGGGTCATTAAAGATAATGCACCAGATGAGTCGAATTGGCGCATCGCCACTTTACCAGAAGGAGCCGGAAACTGGGGCGGTTCTTGGATTGCCATTCCGTCACAATCAGAAAACGCTGAAGAAGCTTATGAGTTTTTAAAATGGTTATTATCCCCTGACATGCAGTTAAAAGCGTTTGAACATATGGGATTATTCCCATCCACACCAGCTGTTTATGAGATGGAAGAATTCGAAAACTACACGGATGATTATTTTGGCGGACAACATACTGCACAAATCTTTGCAGAAGCAGCCGAGCAAGTCGAGCACAATTATACGGGACCAAATTATTCAGCAGTAAACGATGAAATGGTTGATGCCCTTTATAACGTTTATGACGGTGGAGACCGAGATGGTGAGTGGAATAGTATGATGGACCGTATTGAGCAAAGACTTAACCGTTAAACCTCATATAAAAAAGGGGGAGCAGTATCCCCCTTTTTATTCTAAGAAAAGGGGTGGATAAATGTGCAGACGAATACGAACCTAGAGGCAGATACAAAATATGCCGCACCTAAGAAACCGAAGCGTCAAAAATTTAGTCAGAAAACGAGAAACATGCTTTCAGGCTATTTGTTCATTTCACCGTTTTATTTACTTTTTGCTGTATTCGGATTGTTTCCGATCGTTTTTAGCTTTTATTTAGCATTTTTTCGCTGGGACGGTTTAGGAGATATGACTTATGTAGGTCTGAATAACTTTACGATCATCTTTCAGGATCCGTTGTTTTGGAAGTCCGTCTATAACACGATTATTATCGGCTTAATGGGGACCGCCCCTCAATTAGTTGTTGGGTTGTTATTAGCTTATGCGCTAAACTCTGCGCTTGTCCGCTATAAAAGTGTATTCCGCGTAGCCATCTTTCTACCATATGTCACATCCATCGTAGCAGTCGCAATCGTCTTCAGTGTCATTTTCAGTAATCAAGAAGGTGGACTCGTCAATTCCTTTTTAGGTCTGTTTGGTGTTGAACCAATTACGTGGACACGCTCAGAATGGGGAGCGAAAGTCGCTATCTCCGCGATGATTTTTTGGCGCTGGGTAGGGTATAATACGATCATTTATTTAGCAGGGATGCAAAGTATTCCAAACGATCTTTATGAGGCGGCAAAAATAGATGGAGCTTCTGTTCGGCAACAAATTTGGTATATTACGATACCGATGTTAAAGCCGTTCATCTTTTTTACCGTCTTTACTTCTACAATTGGAGCGTTACAAGTATTTGCTGAGCCACAAATTTTCCAAGGCAGGGGCGGCAGAGAAGAAGGAATTACGATCGTTTTATACCTTTATAGAGAAGCATTTGCTAGTAACTACTTCGGTACCGCATCAGCAACTGCAATTGTATTATTTTTAATGATTATCGTTTTGGCAGTGACAAATCTATTCTTGGCTAATCGAATTGGTCGGACACCAAGGAGGGGCACATGATGGAAAAGAAAAGTTCTGCAGAAGTCGGTGTGAAAAAATACTCTTTTTCAAAAATTACTGTTTATACGATTCTTATTTTGTTTGCACTCTCTTCCATTTTCCCTTTTTACTGGATGTTTGTCATGGCGACCAATCCTAACCGAGTGATCAATGAAACACCGCCGGCGATGTTGCCAGGAAATATGTTAGTCGAAAATTTTCAAAATGTCCTTGACAGTATTCCGTTTTTTGGAGCGTTATGGAATTCTTTTATCGTAGCAACGACAGTAACGATAGGTGTGTTGTTTCTATGTTCATTAGCAGGATTTGCATTTGCGAAACTGCAATTTCCAGGTAGAAATATTTTGTTTATCTTTATTTTAGCAACGATGATGGTACCACCTCAGCTAGGGTTAATCCCACAGTATTTCATCATTACGGAGCTTGGCTGGCTAAGCTCGCTGAAAGCGATTATTGTACCAGGGTTCATGAATGCATTTGGGATCTTCTGGATGCGTCAATACATACAATCCGCGATTCCAGAAGAATTAATAGAAGCGGCACGAATTGACGGCTGTTCGAACTTCAGAATTTATTGGAATATCGTCGTCCCAACGATTTTACCCGCATTTGCAACATTAGGGATTATCGTTTATATGACGATTTGGGGAGACTATTTATGGCCATTAGTCGTTCTACAAGATCAATCGAACCACACGATTCAAGTAGCACTTCGCTCACTTATGGACGATCGTGTTCGAGATTACGGAATGATCCTTTCGGGAACATTCTGGGCGACATTGCCTTTAATCATTGTCTTCTTATTTTTTAACAAACTGTTTATTAAAAGTATTACAGATGGGGCAGTCAAAAACTAAAGTAGGAGTTCACAATGAAGTTGACAATCAAAGAAATTGCCGAAATTGCTGGAGTTTCGCAATCGACCGTATCGAAGATTATCAACAATTATGACGGCGTTGCTTTGAGAACGAGAGAAAAAGTAAAAGTGATCATCGAAGAAAATCGTTATCGTCCCTCTTATTCGGCAAAAACATTGGCAGGCAATCTAACCAACTTTATTGGCGTCATTTACGCCGGGAAAGTCAATGCAGGGTTCAATCATCCATTTTTTGTAGATGTGATCAATACATTTAAAAAAACAATCGGTCCGATGGGGTATGATCTGATCTTTTTTTCAAATGAACTATTTCATCAAGAAAAGGAAGATTATTTAGCGCGCTGTAATCACTACCAAGTCGATGGCTGTATTGTCATTAGTGGTGAAGAAGTGGAACCGTCGATTTTTGAAATCGATAAAAGTGAGATCCCTTGTGTCGGGATTGATTTACAACTTTTTGGAGATTCGTCAACATACGTCATGACAGATAACGAGCAAATTTCAATTGCTGCAGTCGAGCACCTTTATCACAACGGCTATCAAAAGATCGCATTTATTGGAGGACATCATACGTCGCTCATATCGAGACTGCGTTTGGAAAGCTTTATGGAAACGATGAATAAATATGGCCTCGACGTAAGAGAAGAGTGGGTTTTAGAAGGGGATTTTTTTGAGGGAAGCGGTTATCAACGAATGATGGATTTGCTTGAAGGAAAGCAGATTCCAGAAGCAGTGTTTGCTAGTTCAGACTTGATGGCACTTGGAGTGATGAAGGCGATTAGTGATAAGGGGCTTAACGTCGATGATTTTGCGGTCATAGGGGTAGACGATATTTTAGCGGCACAGTACGTAAAACCGTCGTTATCATCCATTCGTCAGGATCAAATGTTGATCGGAAAGATAGCAGCGGAAATGTTAAATGATTTGATCGTTCATAACCATCGAAGAAACCCTGTGCTAATTGAACCAACGTTAGTCGCTCGGCACTCAACGAAAAGAAAGATTACTAGCGTATAAGTTTAAGAAACATTTTCAAAACAGAAATATGACAAGGGCTTACATTATAGGAGGGAAAGTCATGACAATCATTCAATTTCCGGAAAACATAAAGTGGGGGGCTGCAACAGCTTCCTATCAAATTGAAGGAGCGGCGAACAAAGATGGAAGAGGTCTATCCATTTGGGATACATTTGCAAAAACACCAGGTAAAGTTTTGAATGGCGACCATGGTGATGTAGCTTGTGACAGTTACCATCGTTATGAGGAAGATATCGCCTTAATGAAAGAGCTTGGAATTGATATGTACCGACTTTCGATTGCTTGGCCGAGAATTTTTCCAAAAGGAAAGGGTTCCGTTAATCAACTAGGATTAGACTATTATCATCGCGTCATTGATTGCTTAATTGCGAATGGAATTGAACCGATGGTCACGCTATACCATTGGGATCTACCGCAGGCGCTCCAAGATGAAGGCGGCTGGGACAATCGCGAAACGATCGATGCTTTCGTTCATTATGCTGAAACCGTTTTTCAAGCATTCAACGGGAAGGTGAAACATTGGATTACATTGAATGAACCGTGGTGTTCATCGTTTCTATCAAACTTTATTGGAGCCCATGCACCGGGTAATCAAGATTTACAATTAGCTGTAAACGTTGCTCATCATTTAATGATCGCGCACGGAAAAACGGTGAAAAAGTTCAGAGAGTTAGATATTGACGGTGAAATCGGTTATGCACCAAATGTTGAATGGAATGAAGCATACAGTAATAAGGAAGAGGATATTAAGGCGTGTAAACGAGCGAGTGCTTGGTTTATAGAATGGTTTTTTGATCCAGTATTTAAGGGAGAATATCCATCTATTTTAGTCGATTGGTTTAAAAAGAAAGGTGTTCAAGTAAACATTGAAGATGGTGATATGGAAGCGATTCATAGTCCGATAGATTTCCTTGGGATCAATTACTATACGGGCAGTGTGAGCCGTTATAAGGAAGGGGAAGGCTTGTTTGATCATGAACGTGTCGATAAAGGGTATGATCAGACAGACATTGGATGGAATATATATCCTGAAGGCTTTTATCATGTGTTAGTCTATATTAAAGAAAAATATGGCGATATTCCAATTTACATTACAGAAAATGGTTCTTGCTATAATGATGAGCCAGTTGATGGGAAAGTGAATGATACAGGGAGAATAGATTATTTAAAACAGCATCTCATTTCCTTGCATCGAAGTATTGAATCCGGTGTGAACATTAAAGGTTATTTAACGTGGTCGTTACTCGATAATTTCGAGTGGGCGGAAGGGTATAGTAAACGATTCGGAATTGTCCATGTTAATTACCGGACGTTAGAGCGGACGAAAAAAGAGAGTTTTTATTGGTATCAAAAGTTTCTTGAAACAAATTGGATCAAGCTTTAAAAGGACCTTGTAAACAAAACTGGGCTATCGTAAAAAAGTTTCTAGGCAAGCGAATTATGCTTGCCTAAAAACTCTTATGCTTTAGTACAAGTCTTAATGGCGAAAGCTTTAGTTGCAGTTATACGTTCATCCCAAATGTTTTGCGAATTCTGGTAATATAAAAAGTAGTGCTTTGAATGAATGACATTCAAGGGCACTACTTTTTTTCGTTTGATACAAATTTAGCTGCTCCACATGATTGGCGAACGACTAATTCTGGGTCGACGAATACTTTTCGTTCAACCTGTTGGTCTGAAATTAGTTGCTGAAGCATTGTGGCGGCTAATTCACCGATTTTTTCTTTGTTTTGTCTCATTGTCGTTAAAGGCGGATCGACGTATTGTGCGGCATGAATATCGTCAACTCCGATAATGGAATAGTCCTCAACATTTAACCCGTGCTCTCTAATCGCACGCATAATGCCTAAAGCCATTAAATCTGATCCGGCAAAAATTGCTTTCGGATGCTCCTTTAAGTGGAGAATTTCGTTCATTCTGACGTAGCCACTTTCTTCAAAAAAGTCCCCTTTTTTTACCCAATCAGTTCGAGTAGTTAAGTTTCTTTCGGTGATAATTTGTTTGAAGTACTGTTCTCTCAATCTGGCAACTTGAGAGGAGTCCTCCCCACCAATGTAAGCGATCTGTTCGTGACCAAGTCGTTTCAAATGTTGAATTCCCTCTGAAATGATTTTGTAGTTATCACTCATAATGTAACTTGAGTTATTACCAAAAAGTTCTAAATCGACACCGACGCAAGGAATCTCACTTTTGTCTAATTCATAAACGGTCGGTTCAACGTCGCCCCCACTAATGATGATGCAGCCATCTACGTTGTAATGGAGGCACCTTGCCAAATAATCTTCGTTTTCTTTATGGAACTGTTCATTTGAAAAAAACAAAAGGTCATATCCCATTTGACCGATCGTTTTTTTGAACATATTGACAACTTCAACGAAAAAATGGTGATTGAAATCAGCATTTACTTTCCCAGCGTAGATGACACCGATAACCATCGTTTCATTTGTCGCAAGCGTTTTAGCAGAATAGGATGGGCGATAATTATATTGTTCCATAATCTTTTTCACTCTTTTTTTTGTTTGCTCTCCGACATCATCATAATTGTTAATGATTTTTGAGACTGTTGCCCTTGAAACACCAGCGAGTTTGGCAATTTCCTTGATTGTCATTTTCATGTTCATTCTCCTCAGAATTTTCTATCATATCGCCAATTTTTATCATACCATAAATTTTTATGAAAGATGACAATGAACAATGATGGGAATTGTGACAACTCATCAGTTGTTGGAAATTATTTCTTTACTTTTAATACTATACATGGGTATAGTATTAAAAAAGGAAGGGGTAGATGAAATGAATCAATATCATGTAGGAATTCTATTATTTGACGGCGTTGACGCTCTTGATTTTGCTGGTCCGTATGAAGTGTTTAATTTAACGACATTTTCTAGTGATGATGTCAAAAAGCTGTTTATGAATCAATTGATGCCAGAACAAAAGCCATTTATCGTCAGTACAGTATCAGAGGATGGAAAAACAATTGAGGTGCATAATGGTTTGAAAGTCGAGCCTGATTACAGTTTTCACGATGCTCCTTCCTTTGATGTCGTTGTCATCCCTGGAGGTCCTTATGAAATGATTAAAGCAGTTTCTAATAACCAAACGATTATTTCATGGATTCAAGATCAGAAGGAGGAATCACTTGTGGCATCTGTATGCACAGGTGCATTATTCTTAGCGAAAGCAGGATTATTAAAAGGAAAAAAGGCGACAACAAATCGAGCAGCTCTTGACCTTTTAGAAAGAACGTACCCGGATGTCCAAGTTATTCGAGAAGTGAAATACGTCGATGAAGGCAATGTCATTACTGCAGCTGGTATTTCTTCCGGGATGAATATGTCTTTACATATTGTAAAGAAGCTATTAAATCGAGAAGCTGCTGAACGTACCGCGTATACAATTGAATTTGAAGAAAATATATAGGAATAAAATGAAAAAGACCTTACGTCTTGTAAGAATCGTAAGGTCTTTAAGTATGGAGTAAAAGCATTTGCAATAGGACATATGTTTTAAAAAATCATCATCACAGAGCCGATGATCGTTAAAGCGATAAAGTGATAACCAATTGTAATGAAATAGACGTGCAAAGCATTTTTCGAATTCGTACCGATTCCGAAAACAAAGTCTTTTGCATAGGCAAGAGAGACCATTACCCCGATAAGAGCACCAATTAATGCTCCGTCTCCGATCGTTTCAGCCCCAGTAACGTGAAGTAAAACAGCTAAAGCAACTGATGTCGCAATAGTGACGGCTGATAACAAACCTATCGGAAACTTAGGAGAGTCAATTTTGAGTAGTTCCACCCAGCGGTTTCCAAATAAGAACGGGGAATAATAAATCATGCCAATAACCATATACAAAATGATACCGATTAAAATTTGCCAAATCAAATCTATCTCCTCCTTTCAAACAGTCTACTATATTTTTAAAAGAGTTAATATATTTGGTTAGGTTTTCCATGGTCTATAAAATGTCTATTTCTAAGTAATCATAGATTTAACCTAACTTTTGTACAGGCTGCTCTACGTGAACCTTTTGACGTTTCTTCATTGAATATCCAAGCGTCACAAACATCGAGAGCCATAAAAAGATCGCAAAAGGTGCATATTCAAGTACAGGTACTTGAATAATTGCACTGCACAAAATCGCCAATAAGCTCCAAGGAATAAGTCCTGCAAAGACGACGGTTGAATCTGCAATGACCCTTGCTAAATGTTCCTTGTTAAAATGAGCTTGCCAGTGTGGCAGAAGTGAGCGGCCAGTCAAAATAATCGGGAATGATTGGTTAGGGGAGATTAATGAGACTCCCGCGGCTACACCAACTGTTTGAGCTGTATTTTTCGCAAGTGACGTTTTGTTTGTGAAAATTCGGTGAATGTATGGCTGAACCATTCCTGTATCCTCGATCATTTGGCAGTATGCTCCGACGAGCAGAATGAAAATGATAAACGATGCCATACTTTGCAGCCCGTCAAAGGATGAGATCCCAAAGATCATTGCGTGAACCCACTCACTTGCATGTTCACCACGGAAAATAAGAATGATACCAGCAGTAGCAATACCGAGAGAAAAACAAAGCTTCATATTTTTTCCGAGTAAAATCATGACGAGAAGTACGAATGGTGGGATCAAAGAAATAAGTAAACTTCCCGGATGTAATATGATCTCTTCCGTTGCTATTCCAGTCGTCATATTTTTATCAATACTAATGTCTAATAATAAAAAGATAAGTGCTGTAATTCCAGCAGTTATCACCATCGTAGGAAGGATTGTTTGAAAGTGTTTCTTTGTATTTAACTCTACAGAAAAAGCTAACAGCTGAAAGGAGCTTGATAAAGGTGATGTTCTGTCACCGACAAATGCACCAGAAACGAGAGCACCAGCAACTATTGTAAGTGGTAATCCGAGCATTTCTGCTGTTGCGATTAGTGGAACTCCGACAATGCTTAAGCTGCCTACTGCAGAACCGACGATGAGTGACATCATCGTCGCAATGAGAAATGTCATCACGAAAAAGTATTTAGGTGCAATAAGTGAAAGAAATAGCTGATTAAGATCGGTAATTGTCCCAGATAAAAACCATGTTGGCAGGATGATGCCAATAAATGCGAGGAGCCATGCGACATTTTTGTTTCTGACGACGCCAGTCCACGATGAACGGAGTAAATCGTTATATGTATAGCCATTTTTCTTCGAAAATAGTACAAGAAGAGCAAGTCCGGGAAGGATTGCACCTACGAGCGAAAAATCAACTAATATAGCTGTCATTAAAGAACTGACGGTAACTCCGAGAACAAGTACTAACTCAAAAATAGAAAAACGTTTATTCATCTAGAAACCTCCGAAACGAATAAGGGAATATAAACTACGAACTAAGTTTAACATGAAAAGCCAAGTGCCAGGCACCTGGAAAATGATTCCTAGGTGCCTGGCACTTGGAAGTAATTGGATTCAATTAGTTAGGAAAGTAAATGAGAAAAGTGGTAATAAGTAGATGTGTTAAATTGTTGATGTTTGAATAGATCTATGTGACTTTATGTCGGGGAGAGATTGAGATTATAATATGGATGATGGATAGAAAATAATACGTGTGGAGAAAGGGGGGGCATGATGAAATATGTAAATAAAGGTACTGTATTTTTGTCTCTACTTGTAATCAGCGTTCTAGCTGTTTTCATGACTTTTATCTTTATTGAAAAGGAATCAGATACATATGATTGGCTTATACACGACGATGCAATCGAGTTTATAGAGACTGGTGATGATTTTGAAAATCAATCTTGTGGACAGGTTAAAAATGCTACACAGGGGAGTTTCCGTTTGCCAGTCACTGAAGCAGATGAAACGATCGAAACATATTTAATAGATGATCATTTATCCGTAGAATTAGATTTTGGTACGTGCTCGACATATGGAATGACTCACATTTTATCGAGACATGCACCAGAGCATTTCATCGGTGATCCGACACCTGTTCAATCGTTTTTTGATCCAGGGTTGTCCATCGAACAATATGAAGAAATCATTGACGATATTATTGCTGAAAATGAAGAGGAAATAATGGATCAGGGCTTTACAGAAGACGGTGTAGTCGTTTATGGAGATATTGATGAAGGTTCCGTGCGCCTCGTCATAAAAGGCGGAAAAGTCATTACGATGTATCCGGATGGCTGGGGACTCGGTGATCACCAATAAGGATAAAGGCTGAGTTATTTTACACTCAGCCAGTTTATTTCATTAAACTGTTTCTCTTTCTATTAATTTAACGAAAATTTCTTCATGAGTATGCTCTTGCTCACCCCCATCCTTTCCTATAGCTTGGTGAAATAACTTTTTTCCTACTTCTATTAACGGAATTTCTAATGTCGTAATGTTCATTATTTTTGCGATCGGCTGATTGTCAAATCCCATTATAGCAAGGTCATCTGGAACTTTAATATGGTGCTTTTGACAGCACGTTAACACCCCTGCGGCAACTTGATCACTCGTTACTAATAAAGCAGATGGAGGTTGACCCATTTCTAATAATCGTTCAACGACACGCTCGCCATCTACAAAATCGTAGCAGTCGTAAAAAACATAATGTTGTTTAAACGGTTCATTTATTTCTTTTAAAAAATCACGATAAGCGGATTCTCTTTGCGTACTATTTGTACCTGATTTTCGACCTAAGCAATAGCCGACTCGTTGATGACCTCTTTTGTGTAAATACGTTAATGCATGGATAAAGCTTTTGTAGTGGTCAATGAAAGTTGATGATACTTCCTTTCCTCTAGCATCTTCACATAGAATGATCGGACCATACGCTTCAAACTCTTCGATGATGTCCCAATGACATATTCTTGAGCAAATAATAAGTGCATCAATTTGTTTATGTTTTAACATCATAAGTGCATCAAGCTCACGATCCTTTTCATAATTCGTTTGTATTAACACGAGGTGGTAGTTGTTCTTAACCGCCTCATTAGCAATACCTTCAACGAGAAGGCCGAAATATGGGAGGTTCGTAAAAGGAACGACGACACCGATTAGAAATGTTTTTCCTTTACTTAAATGAACAGCGTTTATATTAGGCTGGTAGTTATACATCTTCATAGCTTGTTCTACGGCTTCCTTCTTCTCTTTACTAACATACGGATGGTTATTTAATACGCGTGAAACCGTCGTTACAGAAACGCCAGCTGTTTTGGCGATATCTTTTATGTTTGCCATCGACTCACCTACTTCTAAACATCTTTTTTTTGCTCTCAAGTATGTTTCACATCTTTAGCTGAATGGACAAAGAAAAGGAGTACTATGAAACAGTCAGTCTACTTTATGATCATGTGTAAAATTACTCTACGCTATCCAATTCTCCTTTATCTACTAGACTAAACTAAATACATAACTTTTCACAAGGTGCCAGGCACCTGGATATGATTCCCAGAATACCCGCTACTTTTTTATTTCAGTTTTTTTGGTGGGAATAAATACCGTGTAACGAAATAGCTTGAAATTGAACATTGCAAAATTTCAAAATACATTATTGACATGTTCGTTATTACGAACTAAAATAAAGTTTATACGAAAGTAGTCGTTCACTCAAATAAATGATCCAACCCTTTTGTTCGTTATAGGGAACGATAAGGCTAGAAGGAACGAACTTACAAAATGAGTAGGTGAATAGCTTGGACCAAAAATCTTCGAAAGAAATCGAGATTAAAAAGATCGTAGAAGCGCTCAAGAAACGCTTCTGGATTATTATATTATTTACGTTAGCAGCAGGCGGCGCAGGTTTTGCATACTTCGAACATACGAAACCAACCTTATTATATGAAGCCTCATCCACGGTTATCATTCAAGAAGAAAACGTAAATATGGAAACATTAAAAGTATTAGTTAAAGAACCAATTGTATTAGAGCAAATTATTACGGAATTAGAACTTAATCAGACGGCTGAATCTTTGAGTCAGCACATCATAATTGAAGATATCAATTCTTCTCAAGTTATAAGGTTTACTGCGATTGATACAACCCCAGATAAAGCGGTGTCGCTTGCAAATACGACAGCTAACATTTTTCCGGAGGCAGTAAATAATACATTAGGGTACAACAATATGGAGGTCCTTTCCGAAGCTACAGTTGACCAGTCTCAACATCCAATAAACGTTCCTTCAAATCGGATGATTTATGGAAGTATTATCATTGGCCTGATTACGGGGGTAGGTATGGCACTGTTATTAGACAGTTTAGATAATAAACTGAAATCAGTTCGTGAAGTTGAAACTCTCCTTGAAACCCCAGTTTTGGGAACTGTTTCAAAGGTTAGTAGAAGAACGACCATTCAAAAAAAAGAAAAAAGAGCTAATCTTTCGAAAAGGAGTGAGACGATTGGTTAGTAAAGCTTTAAAAAAAAACGTAACTTCCTTTTATCAAAATCCGGAATCGACAATCTCTGAAGAGTTTAAGCGAATTAAAGTAAATATCGAGTTTGCGGCATTTGAAAACAAATCCAAAACAATTTTAATCACTTCTCCAAACAAAAGTGAAGGAAAGACTATGATTACGGCTAAGTTAGCGATTACTTTATCAAGAGAAGGGAAAAAAGTTTTATTAATTGATTCATCGATTCATAACCCAACGCTTCATAAAGTTTTTAAAATTAAAAATAACGAAGGTTTGACAAATGTTATTGCAGGCCAGCGAAAGTTGAAGGATACGATTAACCAAACGATGATTGATGACCTGAAAATATTAACAGTTGGACAAATTTCATATAACATAGAAAAGTTGTATCATTCGACTTCAATGGATGAAGTGTTAACAGAAGCTGTTAAGGATTTTGATTTTGTTTTAATAGATTCATCACCGGTACATGAAGGAAACATGACTAAAATCATTGCAAATAAATGTGATGGTGTCATCATGGTTGTGAGAAGTCATAAAACGGAGGATATATTAGCACAGGAAGCTAAAAAGGTGCTGGAAATCTCAAAATCCAAGCTGATAGGGATTATCTTAAATGCTAAACCGAGATCAATGTTTAAGTATTTTAGAAACAAATAATTTTTTTTTAACCTTCATATTCGTTATTAAGAACATTTTGTTCGTTATAGTGTTTTTGTCGGAGTGATTTTTGGTGATGTCTCCTTGCCTTTATCTAATGGAGGCACTCGGCCATGCTGTGGGTGAAAACCTTAGATGCGCGTCATCGAAAGTGTGGTGTGAGGATGGGTTAAATGCCCAAATTTGCTTTGTTTTTTACCAATAGAAGTCAAATACTTTGATGGGTAAAGAGGCTAAAGGATATAATCTCTTTTGCACGTTCATAATTTATTTACATGAAAATAATTTGAGAAGGGAGAAGGGCAATTGACATATCAAAAAAGGCTTCCTCTACTAATATTCGTCGACTCACTTATCGTAGTGACCGCCTTCATTATAAGTATATTTTTATTACATCATTACATTGAACTAATCTTATTTTTCGCTACGCTAGCCATTTTACTTATTTGCTATCATACGTTCTCATTTACTTATAAACTTTATAAAAAAGCATGGGAGTATGCCAGTATCGGGGAAGTACAAATGATTATAAAAACGGCTGTTATTTCAATTATGATAACTGGCGTTATGCAATTAGCACTTTTCCAACAACTTCATTTTCGATTACTGTTTATTACTTGTTTACTTCAAATTGCACTAATAGGAGGATCTCGCCTGTCTTGGAGAATGATGAGGGATAAAATACTTAATCAAAAAAGAACGAAGAAAAATGCGTTAATTGTTGGTGCGGGTGCTGCAGGAACAATGATCGCTAGACAATTAAAAAATAACAGTGAGTCTGGATTAGATCCCGTTGCTTTTATTGATGATGATATAAAGAAACAAAAGCTCGACATCTTTAATATTCCAGTTATCGGTGGAACGCAGCAAATTAAATCAGCTGCTCAAATGTACAATGCTGACATGATTATTATCGCGATCCCTTCTTTAAAAAGAAAAGAGTTAAATAACATCTATTTGGAATGTGCAAAAACGAAAGTGAAAACTCAAATATTACCGATGATTGAAGACTTGGTCACTGGAAAAGTATCTGTAAACCAGTTTCGTGAAGTTGAAGTTGAAGATTTATTAGGAAGGGATCCCGTTGAATTAGAATTTGAAGCAATATCAGAGTCAATTACAAATAAAGTCGTTTTAGTAACTGGCGCTGGAGGGTCAATCGGTTCCGAAATATGCCGGCAAATTTCAGAATTTAAACCTAAGACACTTATTCTGCTCGGCCATGGTGAGAATAGTATTTACAGTATTGAAATGGAATTGAGAGAAACATTCGGATTCAATTCAATGAAACTCGTAACTGAAATTGCAGATATACAAGATTACGAAAAAATAATGACGGTTTTTAACGACCATAAACCTCATGTTGTTTACCATGCTGCAGCTCATAAACATGTTCCATTAATGGAACGAAACCCAGAAGAAGCACTGAAAAATAATGTGATTGGAACAATGAATGTTGCAAAAGCAGCAAGTCTAAATGACGTTGAAACATTTGTTATGGTTTCCTCTGATAAAGCAGTTAACCCAACGAGTGTGATGGGAGCAACAAAAAGGTTAGCGGAAATGGTTATCCAATACATGGATACTGGGAGTAAAACAAAGTTTACTGTCGTCCGTTTCGGCAATGTTTTAGGAAGCCGTGGGAGTGTTATCCCACTTTTTAAAAAGCAAATTCAAAAGGGCGGACCGATTACCATCACCCATCCAGAAATGGTCAGGTATTTTATGACGATTCCAGAAGCTTCTAAACTTGTCATTCAAGCAGGGAGTTTGGCAAAAGGAGGGGAGATATTCGTATTAGATATGGGGGAGCCAGTTAAAATACTTGATTTAGCAAAAAATTTAATTAAACTCTCAGGTCATTCAGTTGAAGAAATCGGCATCCAATATACAGGGATGAGGCGGGGGGAGAAGCTTTATGAAGAATTGTTGAATGCAAATGAAATTCACGATCAGCAAATCTACCCTAAAATTTATATAGGAAAGAGTTCTAGTATTCTTATTGAAGAGATTACAGAGTTGATTGCCTCGTATTCATTATTTAATAAAAGTGCTTTAAGTAAACGAATTGTTCAGCTTGCGAACAAAGGTATTACAGAAAATGAGAAAAATGGAGCCGTTCTATCAGTCTAATATATTTTGATTACGATTGAAGGGAATAATTGATGACAATTCTTTATCTCAACCTTGTCGTTGTGTTTGTTTTTTCATTTGCTGCAAGATACTTTAAAGATTCGCAGCAGCTAAGTGAACACACAAATGTTCGAGCAAGTCTTTATTTTATGCTCATTGCAATGGCGTCTTTAGTTGTCGTAGCTGGTCTTCGAAATAATATCGGAGATACGTATGTTTATCGAAATATATATGAAACAAATGAATTTACGTGGGAATATATTCAAAGCCAAAAAGATATCGGATTTGGCGTATTACAGATGCTTTTAAAAAACTTTTCCGATGATGCTCAACTATTAATCTTTGTGACGGCATTAATTACAAACGTTTTGATCGTGTTTGTTTTATATAAATATACGAAGCTTTTTGAGATTAGTATGTTTGTCTATATTGCTTCGGGGATGTATTTAGTTTCAATGAATGGCGTTAGACAATATTTAGCTGCAGCGATCATCTTTGCTGCAACGAAATATCTCTTCGATGGCAGTTTTAAAAGGTATTTACTTACCGTTTTACTTGCATCAACATTTCACCAAAGTGCACTCGTCCTTATTCCAATTTATTTTATCGTAAGAAGAGAGGCGTGGACAAAGACATCCGCTTTGCTTATCTTATCATCGGTATTAATAGTTTTAGGATACAATCAGTTTTCCGAATTATTATTTTCTCTTTTAGGAGAAGGAGGTTACGGGGAATATCGTGATTTTAATGAAGGGGGGGCAAACATTATAAGAGTAGGTGTGAGTGCTGCACCACTCATTCTCGCTTACTTAGGAAGAGAACGATTTAGAGAGTTGTTTCCTAAAAGTGATTATATCGTAAATTTAGCGCTATTAGGCTTGATTTTTATGGTTATCGCGTCACAAAACTGGATTTTTGCTAGATTTTCTATTTATTTTGATTTATATAACCTTATCTTAATTTCATGGGTTGTACATTTATTTACAAAAAAGGATCAAAAATTCATTTATTATACGATCCTAGTCTGTTACTTCATTTTCTTTATTTATGAATATGTTTTTACACTAAATGTTGAATATAAAAGTGATTTCTTACAGCTTTGACAATGATCACATCATCTTCTTTAACGAATGTGAGGAGGGGAAGCGTGTGAAACGTGTTTTCGATGTCATTGTTTCATTGGTTTTATTAGTCATTTTATTGCCATTAATACTAATCATCGCTTTTACGATCCGTTTGAAGCTGGGGACTCCGATCATTTATAAACAGATGCGCCCAGGCTTAAAACATCAACCTTTTTATTTTTATAAATTTCGAAGTATGACTGATGAAACAGATGGGAAAGGGCATTTATTACCGGACGAACAACGGCTAACTAGATTAGGAATGTTTCTCAGGAAATATAGTCTCGATGAATTACCCCAGCTTTTAAATGTATTAAAGGGAGATCTGAGCCTTGTCGGTCCTAGACCGCTGTTAATGGAGTATTTACCTTTATACTCAACTGAACATCGACATCGACACGATGTGAGGCCAGGTATAACTGGTTGGGCACAAATTAATGGGCGCAACGGGATCTCTTGGGAAGAGAAATTTAACTTAGATGTTTGGTACGTTCATCATCAATCGTTTACTCTCGATCTGAAAATATTAATGTTGACCTTGGTTAAGGTCATTAAATCAGAAGGAATTAATCAGCCAGGAAATGTGACGATTGAGAGATTCAGAGGGTACACATCAAAGGTAAATAGCGGTCATGATTAATCAAGTCATCGTGATCGGTCAAGGAGGACATAGCAAAGTTGTTCATGATGTAATTAAATCGACTCCGTACTTAGAGGTGGCAGGATTTTTAGATGATAAATATGATGAGCTCGGTTTTAGAGGTAAGTACGTGTATGGCCCTGTTTCAGCTGCAATCCAGCTAAAACAGTCATACAGAAACATTTATTTTTTTATTGCGATAGGCAGTAATCGAGTGAGAGAAAAGATTTTCAAAAAACTTAACTTACCTTCAGAGTCCTATCTGTCATTGGCACACCAATCAGCTGTGATAAGTTCGAGTGCGAAAATAGGACACGGATCAGTGATTATGGCCAACGTCGTCATAAATGCTGACAGTCAAATTGGAAACCATTCAATTATTAATACAAGCTCTGTCGTGGAGCATGACAGTGTAGTTGAAGACTTTGTCCATCTTTCTCCATCTGTAACTTTATGCGGATCTACAGTCGTTCGGAATGGAGCTCTTGTAGGGGCAGGATCGAGTGTCATTCCTGGAATCCAAATTGGAGAATGGTCTGTTATAGGTGCCGGTTCATCGGTTATTAATGATATATCACCTTATTGCACAGCAGTCGGGGTACCTGCTCGGGAAACAGCAAATCAAAGAATGCAGAGGAACTGAAGTGATAAGATGAATAAAATGAAAATTTGCTTTGTCACAACAACGTCAATTACGATTAGAAGTTTCTTAATTGGTCAGGCAGATTATTTAAGTAAGCATGGCTATGATGTAACAGTTGTATGCGATGATGACAGTTTGCTAAGGGAAGAACTCCCAGAAGAGGTTCATTATACTCCGATCAAAATGAGACGGGGGCTTGATGGAATCGGAGCTTTGAAAACAATATACCTCCTATATCAGTTATTCAAAAAAGAAAGGTTTGACATTGTTCAATACTCGACTCCAAATGCTGCTTTATATGCAGCGACGGCTTCTCGTTTAGCACGAATCCGCGTCCGCTTATATTGTCAATGGGGGATTCGCTATGTCGGGTTTACAGGTTGGAAGAGAAAATTATTTAAACTACTTGAAAAGACCGTATGCAGCCTTTCAACAACGATAGAGCCGGATAGTAGAGGGAATTTGTTATTTAGCCGAGCTGAAGGGCTATATTGCGACAAGAAAAGCAGAGTAGTCTGGAACGGCAGTGCAAATGGTGTGGATTTACAAAAATTTGATATTACAAAAAAACACGACTGGAGAGCCGAAATTCGTAAGAAGCATAAGATTGCAGAGACGGATTTCGTACTTGGTTTTATAGGAAGGCTTAATAAGGATAAAGGAATTGATGAACTTTTATCGGCATTTAAACGTATTTCTATGAAATATCGAAATACGAAGCTTTTGATGGTCGGTTCAAAAGACCGGAACAGTAGTTTAGATGAAGAGCTTCTTTTCTGGTCGGAGAACAATGAATCAATTATTTACAGCGGATTCACAACTGAAGTTGAAAAGTATATTGCCACGATGAACATTTTTATTTTACCGAGTTATCGCGAAGGATTTGGGTCGGTTGTGATTGAAGCGGAAGCGATGGGAATACCTGTCATTGTTTCGGATATCCCAGGTCCAATTGATGCCATACAAGAAGGTGAAACGGGACTGGTTGTACCGAAAGCAACGGTAGATCCATTGGTTCAAGCAATTGAAACACTCATGACAAATAATGAGATGTATTCACGTTTGAGTAAAAATGCGAGTGAATTTGTTCAACAGAGCTTTGAACAAAGGAAGTTGTGGAAGTATATTTTAGAAGACAAAAATGCACTTTGTAAAGAACATGTTTCGCCAAAGGAGGGGCTAAATGGATAATATGAAACCGAAAGTATCGATTATTATGGGAATATATAACTGTTCCTCAACATTAAAAGAATCGATACATTCACTTCTAGAGCAAACGTATACGGACTGGGAACTCATCATGTGTGATGACGGATCAACGGATCGTACATTTCATATTGCAAAAGAATATGCAGATGAGTACGAGAATATCACGCTATTAACGAATGAAAAAAATCGGGGCCTCGCATTTTCGTTAAATCGCTGCCTTTCTATTGCCAAAGGAGAATACATTGCCCGACAAGATGGAGATGACCGCTCCTTACCGACTAGGCTCGAGAAAGAAGTCACTTTATTACATGATCATCCTGAATTTGACATTGTCAGTACAGGGATGATTTTTTTTGATGAAACGGGCTATTGGGGAGAAATTCGATCTGTTGAAAAACCAGAACCAATTGATTTAGTTGTGCAATCGCCATTTTGTCATGCACCTTGCATCGTTCGCAAGGAAGCTTTGTTGCGTGTAAATGGATACAGCTTCAAACGTCTGACACATCGTGCAGAAGATTATGATCTCTGGTTCCGTATGTACGCGAATGGTTCACGCGGCTATAACATCCAATCCCCACTTTATGAGGTGAGAGACGACCGTCAGGCAATTAGTAGAAGAAAGTACATGTATCGAATAAATGAGGCATACGTACGCTTTCAAGGTTATCGACGTTTAAAACTACCTGCGAAATGCTACTTTTATGCGGTCAGAACATTAATCATTGGTCTGATTCCAAAAGGAATATATAAGCGAATGCGAAGAAAAAAATACTCGCTGTCTTAAATATAGGTGTTGTGTTTTTCATGTCAAACATCAAAATGTGGAGGTGCTTGTTTCGTGGAAAAAACCGATAAAACTAAAATTTACCTCTCTCCTCCTCACCTTAGCGGATACGAGTTGAAATATATCAATGAAGCGATTGAATCGAATTGGATCGCACCGGTTGGACCGCACGTTGATCAGTTTGAAAAAGAAATCGCACATTTTGCTGGAACGAAAGAAGCTGTAGCCTTAAGCTCAGGAACGGCAGCTATACATCTAGCTCTCTTATTGTTAAACGTAAAGAAAGGTGACTATGTATTCTGTTCAAGTCTCACATTTGTAGCAAGTGCAAATCCAATTTTATATCAAGGGGCTCAACCAGTGTTTATTGATTCCGAACGTGATTCTTGGAACATGTCACCACAAGCGTTGGAGAAGGCTTTAAAGGATGCTCGCACTACAGGGAGCCTTCCAAAAGCAGTGATCGTTGTTAATCTGTATGGACAGGTCGCAAAAATGGAAGAGATTGTTGCAATATGTAATCAATATAGTGTGCCAATGATAGAAGATGCTGCTGAATCTCTTGGTTCTACTTATAAAGGACAGCATGGCGGCACATTTGGATGCTTTGGCATTTATTCTTTTAATGGAAATAAAATTATTACGACTTCAGGTGGCGGCATGCTCGTTTCGAATAATGTAAAGGCGATGAAAAGGGCTAGATTTTTAGCGACTCAAGCAAAGGATAGAGCTTCACATTATGAACATAGTGAAGTAGGTTTTAACTATCGAATGAGTAACTTACTGGCTAGTGTAGGCAGAGCACAGCTGCAAGTGATAGAGGAAAGAGTCCAGGCAAAGAGAGCAGTGTTTAATCGGTACTATCAAGAACTAGCTGACATCCCCGGTATTCAATTTATGCCTGAATTACGTGGTACTAGATCAAACCGATGGCTGACGGTCTTGACGATTGATGAACGATCCGGGTTTACAAATGAAGTATTATTAGGGTCACTGGAAGCAGAAAATATAGAAGCAAGGCCTGTTTGGAAGCCATTACACATGCAGCCGTTATTTAAAGGGGCTGCTTTTTATCCTCACAGTGAACTTGAACATGTTTGTGAGAAATTGTTTTATAAGGGAATATGCCTTCCTTCCGGTACAAATATGACTGAGCAGGAGCAAAATAGAGTGATTGAATGTATTAAAAGTCATGTGAAGGTCACCACTCCTTAGTCGAATCAGTACTGATTAACATATAAGGAGAAGTTTGTATGTATGATAGAAAACAAATAAAAGTGTTGCATGTTGTCGGGAAAATGAACCGGGCTGGAACGGAAACAATGTTAATGAATATGTTTAGACAGCTTAACCGTGATGAAGTAACCTTTGACTTTATTTTATACAGCCAAGAGGATGGCGATTATGATAACGAAATTAAACAGTTAGGCGGAAATGTCATCAAGCTGACGAAAACAAACTCGATTTTACAGTTAGTAAAGGTCATGAAACGCCACGGCCCATATGATGTCATCCATTCGCATACATTGTTTCATTGCGGGATTGCAAATGTTGCAGCTAAACTAGCAGGGATAAACGTACGAATTGCTCATGCTCATACAACATTAGATAACAGCAATCAGCTATCAAGAAAATGGTATATGACCTTAATGAGGTATCTCATTGAGAAATGTTCGACGCACTATTTGGCTTGCAGCAAAGAAGCAGGTCATTATTTGTTTGGAGAAAAAAACGTCAATAAGCCAAAATATGCTCACTTTCCAAATTTAATTGACTACAGTTATTTTTTTCAACATCGAGAAGCAGAAGTCCGGAAGTTTAAAGAGGAACATCATTTAGATGATTGTCTCGTCATCGGTCATATTGGAAGGTTTACAGAAGCAAAAAACCATCGCTTTCTACTGAAAATACTATCCTGTTTACTTGAACAGGGTCATAATGTTCGCTTAATGCTCGTTGGAGAAGGCGAACTTCGCCGCGATATAGAAGATCAAGCAAAAAAGAAAGGCGTTCATGAACAAATTGTATTTGCTGGGAAACGAGATGATATTCCAACGATGCTTCAAAGTATGGACATTTTTGTGTTTCCATCCATTTATGAAGGGTTCGGATTAGTTCTTCTAGAGGCGCAGGCAAGCGGGTTGCCTTGTCTCGTGTCAGAAGCGATCCAGCCGGAAGCAGACTTAGGAATTCAGTTGATGACTCAACTTTCATTAACAGAAGGAGTAGAAGTTTGGTGTGAGGAAATATTGGAGCATTCGCAACAGCGAGAAACCGACAAACACAAAATCTTAGATGCATTTGAAAAAAAAGAATACTCATTATCAACAGGGTTATTAAAGCTGTCAGCTATTTATCAAGAAAGTTGAATGGTTTTGGAGGCGCGTATGAAAAAAGTATTGATAGCTTCATTTGATTTGGAAGTTGGCGGAGTTGAAAGAAGTTTGATCAGTATGTTAAACAACTTTGATTATGAACGACATCTAGTAGACATGATGCTTTACCGTCATTCAGGTGACTTTATTCATTTGCTGTCACGAAACGTTCATTTGTTAGAAGAGGAAAAAGCTTATAAAACGTTCAGACTATCGATTCGTGAAACGATAAAAAGTGGAGCACTCATGATTGCGCTCGCGAGGATCTTTGCGAAGTATCGAGCACAGCGAAATCGATCACCTGAAACCGGTTATAGACAGATGCAATATATGTGGCGTTATTCCCTCCCTTTTTTACCTAAATCGAAAAAGCAATATGATATTGCGATTAGCTATTTGTGGCCACACTATTATGTCGCCGATAAAGTGAAGGCAAAGCAGAAAATCGCTTGGATTCATACAGATTTTTCAACTGTCGATACGGATAGGGCCATTGACCTTGCGATGTGGGAAAAATTCGATTTAATTGTTGCCGTATCAGACGATTGCAAATCTGCGTTTATTAAAAAATATCCAGCTTTAAAGGAGAAAATCATCGTTATTGAGAATATTACTTCTCCAGAAATGGTTCGGAATTTAGCAGAGGAAGTAGAGGCATGGCCGCTCACAAAAGATGAGCGTTTTAAATTGATAACAGTAGCGAGATATTCTTACGCAAAAGGTCTTGATCAAGCGATTTACGCAATAAAAAAATTAAAGGATAAAGGGTATACGAATATCGCTTGGTATCTCGTCGGATATGGTGAAGAGGAAGAGAAGCTGAAACAACTCGTTAGCGAACAAAACCTTGAAGACAGCTTTCTGTTTTTAGGAAAAAAAACAAATCCATATCCTTTTATGAAAGCAGCTGACCTATACGTTCAACCGTCACGATATGAAGGGAAGGCGGTTACGGTAAGTGAAGCGCAAATACTAGGGAAGCCAGTACTCATTACGAATTATCCAACTGCCAAAAGTCAAGTCCAGCATGGGGTTGATGGTTATATTTGTGATTTATCTGTAAACGGCATCGTTGATGGAATTGAACAATTGTATACGAATCATCAGTTAAGAAACTTGCTCGGTACGCATTGTAAAAGTGTTGATTTTCAAAATAGCAGGGAACTAGAAAAGCTTTATGATGTCATATGAGGAGGAACAATTATGGAATATAAAGTGAGCATTATTGTTCCTATATATAATGTTGAAAACTATATTCACCGATGTATTCAAAGCCTTGTGCTGCAAACATATGAGAATTTAGAAATTTTATTAATTGATGACGGCTCACCTGATCAGTGTGGGGAAATTGCTGACGAATATGCCACGAGAGACAGCCGAATAACGGTTTTTCATAAAAAGAATGGCGGTTTATCAGACGCAAGAAACTATGGTATGCGATATGCAACTGGAGAATTTATCCTTTTCGTAGACAGTGATGACTGGCTTGATCATCAAATGATTGAAAAAATGGTTAACTATAGTTTGAAGTATAAAGCTGAGGTTGTTCAGTCGGCTTTTTATTATGCATACGATGATCATTATCTTTATGACAACCGCTACTATTCAAAAGAAGATGAACCAGTAGTGCTAAATCACCATGATCTTATGGCAGAGCTAGTGATCAATGAAAAAGTGAAAAATTTTGCTTGGGGGAAACTTTTTAGAGCTGAATTAATTTTAGATATACCATTTGAAAAAGGTGTATTATTTGAAGATGTTTTTTGGGCTCATCAAGTTATGGAGCGAGTAAAAACGTATGTTATTTTGCATGAGCCGTTATGCTATTACTATCAACGGAGCGGCAGCATTGTATCGAATTATTCAACTCGAAACTTAGATATTTTAAAAGGACTGAAGATGAGGCACGACTTTATTCAAGCCAATTATCCAGAGCTCATAAACGAATCATACAAAGTCATTTTAAAAACTCATTTAGAACATTATCTTTTACTGTTTTTGAATCGAGATAAAGATCCGAAAGCGCTTCATCGGAAAAAAATTGAAAGGTATATCGAGTATAACGGTCCAGCTTTCAAAAAAGCTGTAAATCATGATCGCGATTTAACGAAGCAGCTACTATTTTTTCAAGTTCACCCTCTTTTCTTTATCGGATTTAAAGGGGGAAGAAAAGTATTAAGGAAACTGAAATTATTATCTGGACCAGTAAAACTCCAACGGTTAGATCATTAGATCCATTTTACAAATGGAAGAAACGGTTTTTCGTGGGGATGGGGGCGATGATCATGCTGACAATCGAAACAGTCAATGATCAGGAATTAAAACAGCGAATAAAAAATAAAACAATTGACATACCTCGTCACGATCAAAAGGTCGTGATTCATGACATTGAACCTCTTTCTTTAATTCGTAGTGAAAGACTCGATATTATCGCTAAATATATTTATGCGTGGTTTATCGAAAATAAAATCCAGAGTGATTGGGGCTTAAAATTATACGATGAACATATTCGCGTCTTGAATAATTATGAAGAAGGGGACGGATCAGGAAAAAAAGGGTTATCGAATTACCTTTCATCTTTTCATTCAACACTTGAATCTATGAAAGAGAAAGGGTTCAACTCCGATGAATCGTTGATTCCGATTGGTGAAAATCGAATTCCACTTGATGGTGCACATCGAATAGCGGCTGCCCTTCTTTATGATCAAAAAGTGAAAACAGTCACAATTAAACAAGAAGAACCAAATTATAATGACTCATTTTTTGTAGATAGAGGACTCGACGCTTTGGAAAGTAAATATTGTGATGCGATAGCTTATGAATATTGTAAGAAGAAACCTCATACGCATCTGTTTATTTTATTTCCTCATGCAGATTTTGAAGGAGCAAAAAAGGTTCTTGAAAAATTTGGATCAATTATATATGAAAAAAAAGTTTTAGTAGGAAACGAAGGTCCGAGAAATTTAATCATTCAACTGTATATAAAAAACGGTTTTCTTTACCATTCTGATAATGCATGGATTGAACAAAAAATAAAAGATTGT
The DNA here is from genome assembly GCF_002335745.1 of Evansella halocellulosilytica. Classification (GTDB taxonomy): domain Bacteria; phylum Bacillota; class Bacilli; order Bacillales; family Salisediminibacteriaceae; genus Bacillus_CA; species Bacillus_CA halocellulosilytica. The sequence continues at coordinate 1,861,076 of NZ_NIST01000001.1, forward strand.
TTTATTGGAAAAGGAAGACTGCGAGTTTATTTAATTGAGACACAGCATTTGTATAAAATGAACCTCGAGTTAATGAAACTACACTATTTCAAAAGGAATATGTTTTATGTGACAAAAGATCATGAAAAAACGACAGAACTCGCACAACTTTTTTTCAATGAAAATAGTCTTCATTTTTTAAATAATGGGAGACCGTATCAAAACGCTTCATTAATGAAGAGGTTTTATGAATTTAAACGACTTATAAGCGATTCGAGCGTAAGTAATGAGGAATGTTACTTAGACAACAGTACGGTGTTAGCAGCTTATGGAATGACAGCAGAAACGAATATAGAGGTTGTGCCGCGCAAAATGGACGCTTCGGTTTTTAACGAACACCGAATGAGTGAGTCGGTTTTAAGTAGGTGTAAGAACGCAAATGACCATTGTATAACGGGAGATGATATTTTATTTAATCCAGAACATCATTTTTATTTTTATGGATTAAAGTTTGCATCGTTAAATGTCGTGAAAAAAATGAAGCTTCATCGTCGAGCTGAAAGAGATAAGAGAGATGTATGGAAAATGAGGCGTCGCTTTTTTACTGGCAATGTGTTATTTAAATGGCGAATCGCGATAAGACCGATTATCCAACAAATAAAAATCATTGTCCGGAATATTCGAAAGTCCATGAAAAGTATTAGTGGGAAATCGTTTCACATCTAAACAAAAGGATTAAATTTACTAGGCAGGGGATTGGTATGATGAAGAAAAACGTATTATTTGTCATCGATTCACTGGATTGTGCAGGCGCGGAAAAAAGCCTCGTCACGTTACTTCAGCTGCTAGATTACTCGAAATATTCTGTTGATCTTCAGCTTTTTGCACATGGGCATGTCCTCGAGGAACTTGTACCTGAAGAGGTCAACATACTAAAGCCATTTGAGTATACGACATTTACGAACATGAATGTAACGAATGCGATTGCCCATTCAATGAAAAAGAAAAACATGAACATGATCTACAGAAGATTACGCTACTCCATACAACTGAGGAAAAAGCAATATAACAATCGTCAGAAAGCACGGCTGTATTGGGAAAATGCATCAGCAGTAATCGGAAAAAATCAGAAGCATTATGACGTGGCGATTGCTTATGCCCAAGGGGTTCCGACTTTTTATGTAGCAGAGAAAGTGAAAGCAGATAAGAAATTAGCGTGGGTAAATGTAACTTATCGTTTGGATGACATTGATAAACAATTCCAGAAAAAATATTATGATCAATTCGATAAAGTCATTGCAGTATCACATTCTACAAAGGACATTTTTCTTGAAACATTTCCTTGTTACGCTGATGTCATTGATGTTGTTTATGATATTAATAACGCTCAGTTTATTTCGAGAATGGCGGAAAACGGAAAAGGATATGATGACCAGTTTGATGGAATTAGAATCTTAACCATTGGGAGACTGGATCACCAAAAAGGGTATGATATTGCGATTGATGCTTGCAAAAGGTTAAAAGAAATGGGCGTTCATTTTAAATGGTATGTACTAGGAAAAGGTCCTCTCCAAAAGGAAATTGAAGACGAGATTCGCAAGAAGAACCTTTCGGAACATTTTATTTTGCTCGGAGTAAAAGCAAACCCATATCCTTTTATTAAACATGCTGATATTTACGTACAAACATCGATGTTTGAAGGATTTGGTATTGCGATTGCAGAAGCGAGAATGCTGAATGTTCCTGTCGTTACGACAGAATTTGATGCTGTCTATAATCAAATGGTAAACGAAAAAAATGGGCTAGTCGTGAAAATGAACGAAATAGCGGTTTGTGAAGGGATCACCCGATTAATAAATAGTCAATCATTAACTGCTAGTATTATCGAATATCAAAAATCTGAAAAGAAAGGGAATCTTGAAGAGATTGACAAAGTATATGAGTTACTAGGGTGAAGCGACAGTATACAAAGGCGGGCAGATAAAATGAAACAAAGAATGATGTTTATGGTGATCAATATGAATGTCGGTGGAACAGAGAAGGCGTTATTAAATTTAATCGCTGAGCTGCCAAAGGAGCAATATGATATCACAATCTATATGCTGGAAAAGCAAGGTGACTTTTTACACGACATTCCTTCCCATGTTCATGTCGATTACGTTAAAGGATATCGTATGATTAAACCATTGGTGACAGACTCGCCAAAAAACGTGATCAAGAAACTGGTCAAAAATAGACAATTCGTAAAGGCATGGAAGATGCTGTTTTTATATGTGTTTGTCAAGGTGAAAAATGATAGGCGAATCTTTTTTAAATCGATACTGAAACAACAACAAGCTTTAACAACTAAATATGATGTTGCAGTTGCTTATGCGGGTCCGATGGATCTCATAAGCTTTTTTGTTGCGCAAAAAATAAAAGCGAAAAAGAAGATTCAATGGATCCATTTTGATGTGACGAAAATTTCTTTTGACCGCCACTTTAATAATGAGCTTTACAAACAATTTGATCACGTATATACCGTTTCAAGAGAAGCGAAAGAAAAGCTGGTTGACATACTGCCCTCTATAAAAAGGAAAATTGATGTCTGCCCCAACCTCGTTTCCCCTCATTTAATAAAGTCTTTAGCAGAAAAGGGTAAAAAATTAGCATCCTATCAAAAAGAAGTTAATATTTTAACAGTTGGGAGATTATCTGTTGAAAAAGGGCAGGATTTAGCTATTAAAGCGATGGCAAAGCTCGTGGAACGAGGACATCATGTGAAATGGTACTGTGTTGGGGAAGGGAAGGCAAAACAATATTATGAAACGTTGATTCAGCAATATGGCTTAGAGGATAAGTTTATTTTGCTTGGGTTAGATACAAATCCATATTCGTACATGAAACAATGTGATATCTATGTTCAACCGTCTCGGCATGAAGGGTATTGTATAACGTTGGCAGAAGCGAAAGTCTTCAAAAGGCTAATTGTGACGACAAACTTTACAGGCGCTAAAGAACAAATACGGCATCGCGAAACGGGCCTAATTGTCGGGGCGGATGATCGAGAGATTTATCTGGCAGTTGAAGAGCTATTGCAGAACGAATGCTTGCGCAGCACAATATTTGATCATCTTGAAAATGAGCAAGTGGATCAATCATTTGATGTCAATCAATACTTTCTCGATACAATTAATGGTTAAAGATTTGCAAAAAGAATGAATCATGACCATAACAAAAAGGTGTGAGCATAATGTTCGAAGCGGCTAAAAAGTTATCCGTACTTTTTAATAAACAAGAAAAAAAGAAATTTATCCTTTTATTTGCAATGATGATCATTGCAGCGATTTTTGAAACGATAGGAATCGGCTTAATCGTTCCATTTGTAGGTGTCGTTACGAACGCTGACTTCATACAGCAGCAAGCCGTTTTAGCCTATATATATAACCTATTTAACTTTCAATCTACGAATGGGTTCATTGCATTTTTAGTTGGGATTCTTCTTTTAGTCTTTTTATTGAAAAACATTTACTTATTATTTTTCTTTTACGTACAGTTCAGGATCATTCTCAATCAACAAGTGAAGTTATCTCGTACATTATTTCATGAATATTTAACAAAGCCTTATACTTTTCATTTGCAGCGAAACAGTGCCGATCTCTTGCGCAATGTGAACGGTGAAGTTTCTAATGTCTTTCAAGGGATCATGATGTCATCGTTCCAATTGGCAACTGAACTTCTTATTGTTGCATGTATTTTAATGTTACTTTTTATCACGGCACCTCTTGCAACCTTAACTGCATTCATAATTCTTACTGTCAGTGTTCTTTCTTTCTATATTTTATTTCGCAAGAAGATTAGCCATCTCGGAATTGAGCAGCAAAGGGTGAACGGAACGATGATTAAGTGGGTTAACCAAGGTTTAGGTGCAAGTAAAGAAGTAAAAGTTTCCGGGAAAGAAGCGTACTTCGTGGATGCTTATGGAAGACAAAGTCAAATAAAAGCAAACAACGGTAGGTATTTAAAAATGCTTGAGCAAGCACCAAGATTATTTATTGAAACGATACTAGTCTTTACCGTGTTAGCCACAATGCTCATTGTCGTTTTCCAAGCAGCAAATACTACAGAAATTGTTTCAACTATGGCACTTTTCGCAATGGCTGCATTCAGGTTAATGCCTTCGATTACTCGGGTTATGGCTTTGATTACGGCAATCCGTGTGCATCAGCCTGCGCTAAATGTCGTCTATGAAGATCTTTTTAATACAAAGAGGAAAGAGAAAGAAGAAAACGAAACAGACGAAGAACAGATGAAAACTGTGAGAAACAACGATAAAAGGTCCTTTGTACAATCACTGCAATTGAACGATGTATCTTATCGCTATCCGATGCAGGAGGAATGGGCGGTGAAAAATATCTCATTAACGATTCCAATTGGTGAATCTGCTGCATTTGTCGGTGCTTCAGGAGCAGGGAAAACTACGATTGTTGATATCCTTCTAGGATTATTAATACCTGAAAAAGGCTCTGTCCTAATTGATGGGAAGGAGTTGAAAAAGCAAAAATCGCTATGGCAGCAAAAAATCGGCTATATCCCGCAATTTATTTTTTTATCAGATGATACGATTCGGAAAAATGTAGCTTTTGGATATGAAAGTCATGACATTAATGATGATGACGTCTGGAGAGCATTAGAACAAGCACAGCTGAAGGAATTCGTTGAACAGCTTCCGGATCAATTGGAAACAAATGTCGGAGAGCGAGGCGTGAAATTATCAGGGGGACAGCGGCAGCGAATTGGAATTGCAAGAGCACTCTACACGAACCCAGAAATTTTATTTATGGATGAAGCAACTTCAGCATTGGATACGAACACTGAGAAGGAAATTATGGAGGCAGTAGATGGGCTCAAGGGAGAAAAAACGCTCATTATCATTGCTCATCGTTTAAGTACGATCGAAAACTGTAATATCGTCTTCAAAGTAAATAAAGGCAGGCTCGTTAAAGTTGATCAAAAATCCGAAAGGATCAGGGAAGTCAATTAAATACACAAAACGTCAGATGTCACAAATTATAAGGGGTGATTCTATGCCAACCATCAGTATTATTGTTCCGATCTATAATGTCGATCAATATTTACATAAATGCATTGATTCAATTTTAAATCAATCATTTCAACAGTTTGAGCTTTTACTAATTAATGATGGATCTACAGATCAATCCGGAGAAATTTGTGACGAATATTCCTTGATTGACGATCGGATTCGTGTGATTCATAAGGAAAATGGTGGAGTATCTTCTGCAAGGAATATGGGAATTGATATGGCTGACGGAGAGTATATCGCGTTTGTCGATCCTGATGACACTATTGCTCCAAACATGTATGAAGTGCTGCTAAATTCAGCTGCATCATTTTGTGCTGATATGACAGTCTGCCCAATAAAAACGATAAACGAAATCACTGGGACCGAGTCTGTTTCACAAGTATGGAAAGAAGTGAATTGTGTCCTTGACCGGCATGTGATTCACGAAAAAATACTCCCAAGTATTTTACAACAAAAAGTATACAGTTTAGTTTCTTCAGTAAATAAGCTGTATCGAAAGACGCTTTTTGATCAATCGGGTGTTCGTTTTGATGTAAGGAAGCACCATAGCGAAGATGCCTTATTAAACTTTACTTTTATTACGAAGATTGAGTCGCTTGTTTTTGTTAATGAGCCGCTGTATAACTATTTCATCCGCTCGAGAGAATCATTAACTCGAAAGGTTCGAGAGGATTTTTATGAATATATCCTTGATAATAAACAATTTATGCTTCGAATATGCAAGACAAATGGCCTGAACGCATATGAAAAAACAGTTATAAATCATTTTACAAATGTGACGATAAATTACATTCAAGTAATTGTAAATAGTGACTTACCGAATAAGCGAAAGCTTGAAATTGTTTCAACAATCGTAAATGATGATCAATTTCATCAAGATATTGGAAAATATCATCCCCCAACTCTATTTCTCAAACTCTTGAAATATATGTGTTTCCTAAAAAGTGAGAAGCTACTCTTTTTAATGACGTATTCAAAAGGAAGGCTGCAGCGTACGGGCTATAAAAAAATCGGCGATCCTATTAGCTAGAACAGGATCTACGTAGGTTAAAGGATATAGCGGTTTAAAAGGTGGTGTGTCATATATGTACTATCGAAATTATACTAATTTACAAAGTCTAATAAAAAAGAATATCGTTCTGCTCCAATCAGGAAAGTTCGATATAATCGTAGGAATCCCAAGAAGCGGAATGGTTCCAGCTTACATGATTGCCCTATATTTGAATAAAAACTGCTGTGATCTAGATGCCTTTTTGCAAAATCGTCCGTTAAAAACAGGGATTACTAGAACGCCAAAAGACGATTTGAAGTATCCACATGACGCGAGGAAAATACTCGTAGTTGATGATTGTATTGCTAGCGGACGTTCACTATCATTGGCGTTACAAAACGTTCCACAGACGGAAAGGGACAAAGTCGTCACTCTTGCGATTTATTCTTCAGAGAAAAGTAGAGAAGACGTTGATTTTTTTTTCGAGTCCCTTCCAGGACCAAGATTGTTTGAATGGAATATTTTTCATAGCAGCATAGTGAAAAGAGCGTGCTTTACGTTAGATGGTGTCATTTGCAACGGTCCGTCCGAAAAAGTCGTCATAGGATCTCAACACGATACGGACTTGATGATGAATTCAGATCCTGTCATTATTCCTTCAGGAAAGATTGGCTGTGTTGTATCCAATCGTACGGAAAAATACCGTGAAATAACGGAGAAGTGGCTTAAAAAACACGGAATTGAATATGAAACATTAATGATGAATGAAAATGGAAATAAGTCGTCTGAACACTTTAAAGCAGAAGTGTACAAAAAATCGGGTCAAGAACTTTTTTTTGAAAGGGATAGAAAAAAAGCACTAGCAATATTTAAATTAACAAAAAAGCCAGTGTACTGTGTTGGGACGAACGAAATGTTCTCTAAAGGAGTTATAGTTTCAGCATTTTATGGTTCGAAGGTATCAAAAAAATTTTTAATTGAAAATATGAAAAATCAGATAAGAAAATTATATTCTTAATGGAAAATATCGTCGGAAAATTTTATGCTCCACTCTAATACGGTTATCTTTAACAATAGTGAAATAATGATGATTCGGAAGGAGAAAAGGATGAAAATCTTAATCACTGGCGGTGCCGGCTATATTGGCACTCATACGTGTGTAGAGTTATTAAATGGTGGATACGAAATCGTCGTCGTTGATAATTACTCAAACAGTAAACCGGAATCATTAGATCGTGTGCGTGAAATTACGAATAAGGATTTTCCGGTGTACGCAGTTGATATACTGGACCGGAAAGCACTAACATCTGTTTTTACAGAAAATGAAATAGACGCTGTTATTCATTTCGCGGGTTTGAAAGCAGTTGGGGAATCAGTATCATTCCCTCTTCGTTATTATTATAACAACGTTACGGGTACGCTTATTCTTTGTGACGTGATGAGAGAATTTGCAGTAAGTAAGATCGTTTTTAGTTCGTCAGCAACTGTTTACGGTATGCAGGAATGCGTGCCATTTCATGAAGATCTGCCGCTGCAAGCTACTAATCCGTACGGACGTACAAAGCTGATGATTGAAGAAATATTGCATGACATTTATCAGTCAAATCATAATTGGAGTATAGCGTTACTACGTTATTTTAACCCAATAGGTGCTCATCATAGTGGCCTGATTGGTGAAGATCCTAATGGGATTCCAAATAATCTTGTTCCTTATATCTCACAAGTTGCTGTCGGAAAACGCGACAAGCTTCACGTATTCGGAAATGACTATCCGACTCATGATGGAACGGGAGTGAGGGATTATATTCATGTATCTGATTTAGCAGCGGGGCATGTAAAAGCTTTAGAGAAAGTTTTACAAACTGAAGGGATCGAAGCTTATAATCTCGGAACAAGTATTGGCTACAGTGTGATGGAAGTTATTCAGGCATTTGAAGAAAATTCCGGAAGAGCAATTCCTTATGAAATCAAAAATAGAAGACTAGGGGATATTGCTGTCAGCTTTGCTGATTCACAAAAAGCGGAAAAGGAGTTAGGGTGGACAGCAAAAAAAGGTCTTGATGATATGTGCCGTGACGCCTGGCGGTGGCAAGAAAAGAATCCAAATGGCTATGAGGAAAAGGAGCAATTGTTAAATAAAAACTGATTGTAGAAAAACGGACACCTTTTTAAAGAAAGAGGTGTTTTGTTCTTTTTCTTTTCAAATAAGCTAGGTTGTTCATAAATGGGGAGGTAAAACGATGAGTGCGATTGCCGGTGTGTTACACGTAAATCAAGAGCCGATAGAAAAAGAACATATAAGTAAGATGATGGAGCCGCTGAAACGATATCCTGCTGACAATCATCAAATATGGCGCAAAGATAAGGTCTTCTTTGGCTGTCATGATCAATGGATGACACCAGAATCGATAAGAGAACCACTCCCTTACTATGATAAAGAAAGAAGGCTAGCTATTACAGCAGACGCAATTATTGATAACCGTCAGGAATTATTTGATTTGCTGCTAATCGACCGAAGGATAAGAGGGACAATGCCTGATAGTTTATTAATTTTAAATGCGTACGATAAATGGGGCGAAAATTGTCCTCAATATTTAATTGGTGACTTTGCCTTTATGATTTGGGATGAGAGGCAGATGAAGTTGTTTGGCGCCCGAGACTTTTCTGGAACAAGAACACTTTATTTTTTCTGCAAAAATAAACGCTTTGCATTTTGTACATTGATTGAACCGCTGTTAGCTTTATCATATTCACCACGTAAGTTGAACGAAGAATGGCTGGCAGAGTATTTAGCGATAACAGGAATGATCGATTCGGCTGATGCAACACTTACACCGTATGAACATATTCAACAACTTCCTCCGTCACACTCTATTTCAGTGACAAGAGAAAAATTGGACATAAAAAGGTACTGCACGGTTACTTCTGTAAAGCCATTACATTTAAAGTCCGATGATGAGTATGTGGAAGCGTTCCAAGAGGTTTTTCAGCTGGCAATTGATTCGAAATTACGTACACATCATAAAGTCGGCTCCCAATTGAGCGGTGGATTAGACTCAGGGGCAGTTGTTAGTTTTGCAGCAAAAAGCTTACAAAAGGAAAATAAAAGACTGCACACGTTAAGTTATATTCCAGTAGACGATTTTATTGATTATACACCGAAACAATTAGTCGCGGATGAGCGACCATTTATTGAAGCGACTGTTAATTATGTTGGAGGAATGACCGACAATTATTTTGATTTTCAAGGGAAGGACTCATATTCGGAAATTGATGACATGTTAGCGATGACTGAAATGCCTTATAAGTTTCTTGAAAACTCCTTTTGGCTAAAGGGGATGTTCGAAAAAGCACAGGAAAAAGGACTTGGCATATTGTTAAACGGTGACAGAGGGAATTATTCGATATCATGGGGTTCAGCGATGCACTATTACGCCATTCTTTTAAAAAAAGTGAAAGTCTTTCAGCTTTACCGAGAACTGAATGATTATTGTAAACAAGTTGGCGGGGCCCGCTTAAGAAGGATTCCGCTTATTGCAAAAATCGGTTTCCCGATCTTGAACGAGTTATTTTCATCTGAAAAACAGTGGCAGCTCCCCCCTTTAATTAGGAATGAATTTGCAGAACAGAGCGGAGTATATACAAAATTGAAACAGTTTGGAATCGATCGGTCGGGCTGGTTTTCTAGATCAAACATATATAAAGAAAGAAAACAGCTCTACGAAAATATTTTTCCATGGAATTCAGGGAATGCCTTTACTTGTAAACTATCTGTACGATACGGCTTATGGAAACGTGATCCGACAAATGACTTACGTGTCGTTCGCTTTTGTTTATCTGTACCCGAAGAACAATATGTTCAAAATGGGATTGACCGTTCCTTGATCCGACGCGCGACAAAACATTATTTACCTGACAAAGTGAGACTAAATCAACGGTTGCGTGGCGTTCAAGGGGCAGACTGGATACATCGGATGATCCCACATTGGAAGATGGTGATAGAAGAACTTGAACGAATGAGTAGAGATGAGCGGATCTTATTTTATATTGACGATAAAATCATCCATGAAGCTCTAATAAAAACTCGCCAAGGACCGAAGGCTGAACTGGCTACAGATCCCGATTACAAAAATATGATGAGAAGCTTGATCGTCTACCGCTTTATACAAACATTTGCTTGAAAGGAGGTGAACATATGAAAAAAGAGTGGCAAAGACCAAGTCTTGAGGAATTGAACGTTAAGATGACATTGTTAGGGGAAACCGGATCACACTTAGATAATGACTTTCCGGAAGGAACTGGAAGGGAAGAGCTGACATTTAGCTAACGTATGAAATAAGTTAGCCATTTCATGACTGATTTATAAATATACTTATGTTCGATTATTTCATAGGTACTGTCTTATTCATAATGGTACTTTATTATAGACAGTACCTTTTCCTTCTACAATCCGCTTATACCAACTTACATCATTATGCGATTGACATTTAGAAATAAAGGTGATAATTTTGATTTATAGTATATTCTTTATAACGAACAAAAAGGAGTTAGCGAAAATATAATTTATTTACAGTAACAATCTATTTTTTTATCCTTTTCGTTCGTTATTGAGAATCCCACTTCGACTAGGTAGGGGGGAATGAAATGAGTGCAATTGCTGGTCTTATTCATTTTCATCATGAACCTAATTTCAAAGAACAATCTAGTAAACTAATTGAATATTTTCGTCAGTTCCCGATTGATGATGTTCAAGTATGGCAGCACGATCAAGCTTTTCTTAGTTGCCATCATCAATGGATTACCCCTGAATCTGTTGGTGAACGACTGCCTTATTATGATCATGAAAAGAGTCTGGTTATTACAGCAGATGTCATTTTAGACAACAGGGATGAATTGTTTGACATGCTTGATGTGAAAAGAAGCGTAAGGAAAAATATGACCGACAGTCAATTATTGTTACTCTCCTATTCGAAGTGGGGAGAAGCTCTTCCGAAATATTTACTAGGCGATTTTGCTTTTATGATTTGGGATGATAGAAGGAAAAAGCTTTTTGGAGCTAGAGACTTTTCTGGTGCACGTACATTGTATTATGTCGAGGATCATCATCGATTTGGATTTTCTACTTTAATCGAACCATTATTCACGCTGCCTAATATGAATAAGAATTTGAATGAAACATGGATCGCCGAATTTCTGGCGATTCCGAACACGATCGAGGCGGTTAATATGAAGCACACTGTATATGAATCGATTATGCAAGTTCCTCCCTCTCATTGTATTACTGTTGATGAAAACGAAACGAAGCTGTTTCATTATGAGCGGATCGGTGCCGATGAAAAACTGACGCTCAAATCTAATGAAGAATATGAAGAAGCGTTTAGAGACGTATTCAATAAAGCAGTGACAGATCGTTTACGTACTTATGGGAAGGTTGGCTCTCATTTGAGCGGTGGCTTAGATTCGGGGTCAGTCGTTAGCTTTGCAGCTGAAGCATTAAAAAAAAAGAACCAACAGCTGCATACATTTAGCAGCATTCCGGAGAAAAACTTTGTTGACTGGACGGATCCATATTATGTTCCTGATGAACGTCCCTATATGAAAGAAGTCGTCCAGCACGTTGGCAACATCTTACCTGAATATAATCGTTTTGAAGGGCAAGACCCTTATACAGAAATCGATCACTTTCTTGAATTAATGGAAATGCCATATAAATTTTTTGAAAATACATTTTGGTTAAGAGGAATAAATGAAACAGCACATAAAAAAGGTGTAAAAGTTCTATTAAATGGGGCAAGGGGCAACCACTCAATTTCTTGGGGGGCATTGTCCTTAAATTACGACTACTATGTTTCACTGTTAATAAAATTGAAATGGACTCGTTTATACAACGAATTAGATCATTATTGTCAGACGTATCGAACTGGAAAAAAGGTGATGATCCCTTTTGTTACGAAACGAGCCCTGTCAATGATGAAAAATAAGTATAAAGGGAACAAACGGTCTAATGAACATCTTCCGATTTTAGTTAATACGCGGTTGGCACAAAAAACGAACGTATTTGAAAAAATAAAAGAATCCGGAATTGTCCTTGGAAGTGAAAAAGTGTCGAATATGAATGAATATCGGAAATGGCATTACGAGTCACTATTTTCTTGGAATAAAAGCGGGACAGCCGAGACGAAGTTATCGTTGCGCAATGCGCTTTGGAACCGTGATCCTACCAATGATTTACGTGTAATCCGCTTCTGTTTATCGATACCTGAAGAGCAATATACGAATTACGGCTATGAACGCTCGTTGTTACGGCGGTCTATGAAACATCAGCTTCCCGATAAAGTGAGGTTAAACCATTATAAACGCGGGCTTCAAGGAGCAGATACCGTCCACCGAATGCGGCAAAATTGGCATTTATTTCTTCGTGAATTAAAGCAGATGGTCACGGATCCACTTGTGGCTGATTGGATAAATGGAAAGGTCGTTCATTCAGCAATCATTCATTTAGGAGAGGAACCTCGACAAGACGTTATTTTTACGAATGAATTTAAAATGTTAACCCGAGCGTTAATTATGTATCGCTTTGTAAAAAATCACGTAACGAAAGGAGGTGCAGTATGAAGAAAAATTGGAGCAAACCTATGATGAGTATACTTGATGTTAGTGAAACGATGAATGGACCAGGAAATGCGAATGCAGATTGTTTTGACGCGTCAGATGGAAAAGATGAAACACATGATGGAAGATCGAATGCAAGCTGCTTAGGTAGTTAAGATAAAATCTTCATAATCCTTTTTGTTAAGCCCTTAATAACACATTCTTTTTAAGGGCTTTATTTTTTACAATCGTTTTTAGAACTTTGGATAAGTAAAGCACCGTTCGCTGACTGATAACCTTTTTAACGATCAGCAAAGTTTTGTTATAGATGGAGGCACATATGACAACTCATGATCAAAAGATTTATAAGGCATTTGGATTAAGTATTGCAAGTGAATTTGCTTTGCCCGAATTAGTAACAATGCATCATCAAGAAGGAAAATCAGCAGATGTGACGATTTCAAGATGTGACTTAATCGACATGTGGGAAGCTTCTTCTGTTTCTAATAAATATTTCGTCATTAACGAAGACCACATCATGTTTAAAATTCCGGGCACGGGCGTTTTCTTAGTACGAAATGGTCGAGAAATCTTAGTTTCTCCTGAGACTGATAGCAAACACGATTACATGCGGCTTTATTTATTAGGAACGTGCATGGGGGCTATTTTGCTACAAAGAAGAATCCTTCCGTTACATGGAAGTGCAATCGCGATTGATGACAAAGCTTATGCAATTGTCGGTGATTCTGGAGCGGGGAAATCGACTCTAGCTTCCGCTTTATTACAAGAAGGCTGTCAACTGTTGAGCGATGATGTCATTCCAGTCTCTTTATCAAATACGGAAAATCCGTTCGTAACACCAGCTTATCCGCAGCAAAAGCTGTGGCAGGAAAGTTTGAATGAGTTTGGATTGAGTTCAAAACAGTATAAGCCGATTATTGACCGCGAAACAAAATTTTCAATCCCAGTGAGAGAACAATTCAGTGACACGTCATTGCCGCTTGCTGGTGTATTTGAATTAGTGAAAACAGATCATGAAGAGATCGAACTTAATCCGATTGATACACTCGCTCGATTTGAAAAGCTATTTTCTCATACGTACCGCCAGTTTTTCATTGCTCCATCAGGCTTAATGGATTGGCATTTTCATACGTGTGCGAAAATCGTCAAAAAGATCGATTTTTATCAACTAAAGCGTCCAGTATCTCATTTTACGGCGCATAAGCTTTCATCGTATATTTTGACAGCAGTTAATCCGGGGGTGGTTGTGAAATGATGATTCATCATGAAACGCTTTCTTTACGTGACACGATTTCTCAAATAGAAGGAAATATTGTCAGTGATATGGACGGAGAGAAAGTGATGTTAAGTATACACAACGGAAAATATTACAATCTTGGAGAAATAGGCGGAGTCATTTGGGAATTGATCGATAAACCTATCACTGTGGAATTAGTCGTTGAATCACTGCTTTCTGAATATGAAGTTAGTCAAAACGATTGTGAAGAGCAAGTTTTAGCATTTTTGAACCATTTATTGAAAGAATCGCTTATTAACATTGAAAATGAACCTTTGGAAAGGGAATAGGATCGTGAGTAAGATAAAGATGTTTTTTGAATTACCGATGAATGTAAAGCTTATGTGCATCGAAGCATTTGTGTATTTAGGCTGGGCACGGGTCTTAAAGGTAAAGCCATTTTCAAAGGTAGTTCCAATCCTAGGTCAGCACATGGAGGAAACTACGACTGTAGAGCCTGATGATCAAACGAGGCAAACATTAAGTCGAGTTTCAGAAATCATCGAATTAGTGAGCCGTTATACTTTCTGGGAAAGTCAATGTTTAGTGAGAGCGATTGCTGCAATGAAAATGCTAGAAAAGCGAGGGATTGAAAGTACTTTATATTTAGGAACAGCAAAGGATGAAACAGGGAAGCTCATTGCTCATGCTTGGCTGCGCAGCGGTCCTTATTATATTTCAGGTATGAAAGGTATGGAACGCTTTACTGTAGTTAGCAAGTTTGCAAAAAGATTGAATTCACACTCTGTTCAAGGAGAGAAATATGGATAACTTAGCATTCAAGTTACGTTTATCGAATGAGTTAAATCTTATACTTGAAATGATCGAAAAAGATGTTCATGAGATTAATGTCGATACAGAAAAGTTCAGGCAACTCGACTGGAATTTTTTTATAAAATTGTCACTGCATCATCGTCTTTATCCGATGTTATATCCAAAGCTGAAAAGACTGAGTGAAAGAGGTGTTCCACCCTCAGTCGTCAAAAAGCTTTATATTCATTATCAAAAAAATACGTTTCAAATGCTTCAATTAAGAAAGGAAATGGAGATTGTCAACAATTTGTTTACTGAAAATAATATCCGACTCCTCTTCTTAAAAGGACCTCATTTAGCTCAACAATTGTATGGAGATTACTCGCTTAGAACGTCTAATGACCTAGATCTCATTGTAAATATCGAAAACTTAAAGGAAGCTGAGCGACTTCTTGATCAGCTAGGCTATGTAAAGGATGATTACATTCGCACGATATTAAGTGACTGGAAATGGAGACATCATCACGTTACGTATTATCACCCTCAAAAAGGCACGAAAATAGAAATTCATTGGCGAATGCATCCAGGTCCAGGTAAAGAAGCAAGCTTTCAGGAGTTGTGGGAAAGGAAAAAAGAATGCACTGACACGTTGTATTCATTAGGAAATGAGGATTTATTTGTATTTCTTATTTTACATGGGGCACGGCACGGTTGGTCACGACTTAGATGGTTAGTTGATATACAAAAGCTATTTAAGATAAATGTGGATATTGCTAAAGCAGTACGTATCATGAAACGCTATAGAAGTGAGCATATGTGTGGGCAGGCTGTCATTCTTTTGTCCTCTTTATTGAACACACATATCCCTGAGGGTATACACTCATTGCGAATGACGAAAAAAGCGAAAAACCTAGCTGAAGGTGCAATCTTTTATATTGAGAGAATGGTAAACCTTCATACTACTCCTGTTCCAGAAGAAGTCTCGACTTACCATAAGCGCTACTTATTTACATTAATGCCGATATCACAAAAACTCTTGTTTCTTTTAAGTTTTCTTTATCCTTACCCTGAAGATGCCGAAACACTACCACTGCCGAAGACCTTACATTTTTTATACTTTCCGCTTCGACCAGTCTTATGGGTTTGGAGAAAAACAAGAAAACAAGCATTCACATAGGGGGATAACGATGGAATCAGTTGTTTACTTTTTAAAACAAATTCATTCTTATGCAGGAAAAGTCCTCTATATAAACTTGGGTGCGATGCTTCTTATCAGTTTGCTTGACGGTATCGGTATTTTATTATTAATTCCAATGATCAGCATGAGCGGCTTTATTAGCATTGATGCAAGTGAAATGCCATTTTCTAGTGCTTTACAATTTTTGCAAGCGATCCCAAATACAATCGGCCTCCCAGTCATATTAGCCTTGTTTGTCGCGATTGTCGTCTTACAAAACTGGCTGCACCGACAAATAACAATAAAAAATGCGGTCATTCAACACGGTTTTTTCCGTTATATGAGAGTGAAAACGTATGACTCACTCCTCCATGCAAATTGGGGATTTTTTATAAAAAAAAGAAAGTCAGATTTGATTAATGTATTAACGTCTGAAATAGCTCGTGCTTCTGCAGGAACGAACTCTTTTTTACAATTTTTATCTTCACTCATCTTTACAGTTATCCAAATTGGCCTTGCTTTTTGGCTGTCTCCCATCATTACAACATTTGTCCTGCTTTGCGGACTCGTACTTCTCTTTTTTAATCGCAGATTCCTTAAACGGTCTCATGAGCTTGGAAAACGTAACTTTCAACTCGGGAAACAATATTTAGGAGGTATAACCGATCAAATAAATGGTATAAAAGATATAAAGAGCCATACGCTGGAAGACTCACGCCTTAATTGGTACCGGAACGTAACGAAAAATATTGAAAATGAGCAAGTTGAATATACGAAACTTAAAACGAAGTCACAATTTTATTATAAGACTGCATCAGCGATTTTTATCGCTCTGTTCATATTTGCAGCAGTGCAATTATTTCATGCTCACGGAGCAGAGCTCATGCTGATCATCGTTATTTTTTCCAGGCTTTGGCCGAGAGTTGCCTCGATCCAAGGCACGTTGGAAGAAATCGCGACAATGATCCCGGCATTTAAATCGGTCGTTCAATTACAGCAGGAGTCTAAAACTGCGAAGGAACTGCCAAATGTGTCAACGGAATATCAGCAGGAAAGAACATTAGAACTCGTTAAGGGCATTGAATGTCGACAAATTTCCTTTCGTTATCAAAAAGAGAGCCATACGTTTGCGATACAAGATATTGACCTGTTTTTACCTGCAAACGAAATGACTGCAGTCGTCGGACATTCGGGTGCTGGGAAAAGTACATTGATTGACACCTTAATGGGCTTAAATAAACCGGATGAAGGGGATATATTCATTGATGGTGTCCAGCTAAATAAAGAGAACATACAAGCCTGGAGACGGATGATCAGCTATGTTCCACAAGATCCATTTCTATTCAATGAAACGATTAAGGAAAATTTACAGCTAGTTAAACAAGATGCAACGGATCAGGAAATGTGGGATGCACTCGAGTTTTCGTCGGCAGCAGATTTCGTGCGGAAACTTCCGGAAGGGTTAAATACGGTTCTTGGAGATCGTGGAATTAGACTTTCAGGCGGTGAGCGGCAGCGACTCGTTTTAGCAAGAGCGATATTACGTAAGCCATCTGTTTTAATATTGGATGAAGCGACTAGCGCATTAGATAATGAAAACGAAGCAAAGATTCAGAGCGCGATTGATCGCCTAAAAGGAAAAATGACGATTCTCGTAATCGCTCACCGTTTAACGACGATCAGAAATGCAGACCAAGTTGTCGTACTCGATCAAGGGAAAGTAATTGAAAAAGGCGGTTTCAGACAATTAGCAAACGAAAAACGAGGGGTATTCAGCCATTTGCTGAAAAATCAAATGAAAGCAACCTTATAATGCGTCTTCAAAAAGGAGGACAAAAAGAGCCAGGAGCGTCAAATCCCGAGCTTCCACACGGATGTGGTGGATTCAGTGTTCCCGCAGGACGCCGGGGTTTTAGCCTAAGGTTCTATCGAACGTTTTGTCTGGTTGACAGATATACTACAAAGCTTAGCTTGTAGAGGAAGAGACGGAGTTTTTCAAGGCGACGAAGTTTTGAGTTGCGGAGTGTATGGTTGTTCATACGGAGAAACGAGTCAACGTAGAGATATGAAAGTTATTTTTTCCCGGACTTTTTGAACATCCTCTTATAAGTCATGAGTGGAGAGGTTTTTATGAGAAAGGTGAGGAGGATCCTCTTGATAGTCGTCGTATTCCTAGTAATGATGCTGATCTTATTTACAATTTGGGATAATAATCGAATCATCGTTGTCGAACAAAAGATTGAGATTGATGACCTTTCTTTAGAATTAGATGGGTTTACTATTCTTCAAGTTACCGACTTGCACGAAAAGGAGTTTGGTCATAACCAATCAAAGCTGATTGAAAAAATAAATGGAATTGAATACGATGCGATCGTCTTTACTGGTGATATGCTGGAAACGGGGAACACAACTGACTTTCACCCCTTTTATTCACTAATAGAAGGAATTGATCAGAAGGAACATGGATTGTTCGTCCCAGGAAACTCAGATCCAAAACCATATCTATTACACAGAGAGATACCATACGAAATGCATGAATTTATGAAAGGGATGGAAGAAAGAGGAATACAACCTCTCGAATCGATATACACAATTGAGAGAGGTTCTGTCAATATCCATTTTGTAGAATTTGAATTGTCACTTCTTGAGGTTGAAGACAATTTGCAGGAAATTGAAAAGCTATTCGACGCCGATCACGATCAAAGCTATTATGATTACTTAACGCATCAACATGAGCTGCTAAAAGATATGAGAAATTTAGATTCATTAGGGAAAAATGATGTGTTGATCGCCCTTTATCATTATCCGTTAGCCGATCAAAAAATCGATCATTTAATCCGTGATCCGAATATGAATTTGAGAAACTTTGATTTAATATTAGCAGGGCATTATCACGGCGGACAAATCCGACTTCCCTTTGTCGGAGCTTTATTTGTGCCAGAGCCTTATATGAAAAGAAATGGTCTCTTCCCTCCGCAGGACAGAGTCAAAGGCTTATGGGAACATCGTGGTATTCAGCAGTATGTAAGTGCTGGTTTAGGGAGCAGTAACGCGATTCCTTTCCTTAACTTTCGTTTCCTAAATCCTCCAGAAATAAACGTCATCACCTTAAGAAGAAAACCATCTAGCTAATGGTGCCTGGCACCTGGGAAAAAATGGATCTCTTAACTGTTGTGATTTATTGTATCAAAAGGAATTAGTAAGAGAGTTGATATTACGACGAAACTCGGAGTTCCTACGAAGAAATCCGAAGTAGTTACGAAGAAACTAGGAGTTGTTACGACTAACCCTGGAGTTACTACGACGAACTTCGGCTTACCTACGACAAAAACTAGTTTTCCAAAAACAACGTCCTGCTCGAAGCGGAGCAGGACGAAATATGTAGAGTATCACTCAAGCATTCACTTGGCCAAGAACACCATTTGTTGCAGCCATCCCAATTATAACGCAACCCCACATATGTTTATATGCACTTACATAATCATCACACGTAAAACGGATCGTTTTTTGCCCAATAAGTTCAACTGATGGAATCGTTGTCGTCATATATGCTTGGTTTGTTCCTTTAAATCTGATCTCAAATGTCACTGGTCCATCAACTTCGTATGGCTTCACACGGTGAGCATTTTCAACTGCAGCTTTTGCTTTTTCTTTAATTGTTTGTTGTGCTAGTTGAGGGGACATTAAATCCGCTGAAAGCCGGTCGACTCCTCGCTTTACGACTGCAGTTTCAATGTCAGGAAGCGTTTGTTTGACCTCTTCACACACAACATCATCACCGGAGATGAGTAATGCTGGAATGTGATAATGACCAGCAACTCCGGCATTCATTTCTGCTTCACCAACAACTTTACCGTTAATCTTCATTTCCTCAACACAAATTCCGGCAAGAGTATGATTAATAACCGCTCGTTCTGAGCCACCTTCACGGCCGTGATAACCAATAAAGAATACCCCATCAAAGCTTTCATCAATTCCTTCCATTTGACACATGACTCGATTGTTTCCAGAAATGAGACGGGCACGTGGATCAAGATCTTCAATGAAGATATTTGACATATTTCCATGACCATCGACAACGACAACTTCGGTTGCTCCGCCATCGTAAGCACCTTCAATTGCAGCGTTGACATCTTGTGTCATCAAACGGCGAAAACGTTGATACTCATCGTTCTTTTTTAATTGCTGATTCGTCGCAACTCCTGAAACGCCTTCAATATCTGCTGAAATAAAAATTTTCATGTTAGTAATTCACACCTTTTTCAGAATATTTCCTCCATCATAACATATGAGCTAATCAAAATCGTAAATGTTAATCCGTTTACACGTGGTTCGCATGAAGCATTAATAAGGTATAATGATGAAGTGTTTTAAAATTTCTGACAATTTTGTGAAGGAGTTGACGGTTATTATGATTGTATACCAATTTAACGAATTATTGATAAATGAAGCAACGAGTAAACTTTAAAAGGGAGAGTTTTATGGACAAAAACAAATACGCAACGATTGCTTTGGAACATCATATATTTAACAACCCAATTCGTTCAGACAAAATGGATAGAATCATCGAGTTCATCGATTTAACAGAGGACAGTAAGGTGATAGAAATTGGCGCTGGTAATTGTGAATTACTCATTCGGTTAGTTGAAAAGTATAATGCTTTCACAACTGCAATCGAGCTATACAAGGACCAGATCGATGAAGGAACGAAACGCGCTAAAGAAAGGATTTCTTCAGAGAAGATCACATTTATACATGAAGACGCGAAGTCTGTGATCAAAAACTACACGACAAATCGCTTCGATTTAGCTATTTGTATTGGCGCGACTCATGCGATAGGGGATCTAGATTCTACACTAGAAACACTTAGGAAATGTGTGAGGAAAGGGGGCTACATTCTTATTGCAGATTGTTTTTGGAAGAAACAGCCAAGTCAAGAGTATTTAAGAGAACTTGGTGGCAAAGAAGCGGATTATGGATCTCATTATGAAAACATTGAAGCGGGAGAAAACAAAGGGTTGATACCAATATGGTCATTTACAGCTAGTGATGACGAGTGGGACGAATTTGAATGGTTGTATGTGCTTTCGGTTGAAAACTATTGCTATAAAAACTCGGATGATAAAGATTGCACGGATATGTTGAATGAAATACGAAGGTGGAAAAAGGTCTATAACAAATGGGGAAGGGAAACGTTAGGGTTTGGAATATACCTTTTTAGAGCTTAACGACAGAAAAAAATAAAAAATAGCTGGGACAAATGTATTTTTTGACATGCAAAATCCGAACAAATTCTATGGTTAGAACTTGTTCGGGTTTTCCATGTTACTCGTTATGTTCTAGCTTCATTTCCAAAACCTACTTTAATTTCTTAAACAAGTCAAAAATACTGAATGACGTTTTCCGATAAACTTTGTTGTTAGGAGCTTTCTTTGGATTCTTTACCCATCCGACTCCTTTTTTTCCGTAACCTGGAGATACTGCCTTTTTGACTGATCGCTTCGCTCTGCCGGTTGTTCTTGCCTTTAATGACTTTTTTAAACTTGGTTTCCGCATGCCAATCTTCATCGTTTCTATCCCCTCTCCTAGGTCTTATGATCTAAACTAATCATATTATCGAACTTGGAATGGATCAAGGGATTTTTGATACTTGAACCGTTTATTCTTTTGAAGGACATACAATCCGCTATTTTCAAAAAATACGGTTATTTTTACACGAGTGAGGACAGGAGATCCTTTATTGCCTCAAAATCAGATGGAAGTGGCTGAATAATTGGCTCATAACGGAACGTGTCCTCTTGTCATACAAAATAACGCTTTTTACTAGCAATAACGAATCCAGTGTCCGTGAATCTTCGGATTGCCCCTAGATTGGTCTGGATTTATCCCAGATTAAACGGAGTTGGACAGGATTGAACCAGATTTGAACCAGCACCATCTTTTCAACATGGAGACTGAATGAGACATCAATCGCTTAGACAAAATAAGCATAAAGAAAAGAGGGATTAAGATGGAAGCGAACATGGCATATGGCAGTGATTACAAATATATACCTGCCACAACGTTAAAAAGCGGAGCAATCACTCGAGTACTCCCAGATGTTTTTTGTTATACCATTCAAGTGGCAAATATGATTTTTATTGGGCATCCGGAAAAAAGTGAGTTCGTATTAGTCGATGCGGGAATGCCGCGATCAGCGCATAAAATCATAAAAACAGCAGAAAAAATATACGGGAAAGGAAGCCGCCCGAAAGCGATTATTTTAACGCACGGTCACTTTGATCATGTCGGGGCGATCATTGAGCTTATTAACCAATGGAATGTTCCGGTTTATGCTCATGCTTATGAACTTCCATATTTAACAGGTGAGTTCGACTATCCAGAACCTGACCCTTCAGTCGAGGGAGGTCTTATTGCCAAAGTCTCATCTTTTTTTCCGAAAAAGGCGATTCAAATTGGTGAACATGTAGAAGAGCTTCCTTCTGACGGAAGTGTTCCATTCGTAGACGATTTCCGTTGGATACATACACCGGGACATACTCCAGGACACGTTTCATTTTTTAGAGATTTAGACCGTATGTTAATCGCTGGCGATGCATTTATCACTGTTAAACAAGATTCATTATGTAAAACATTTGCCCAGACGGTTGAAATACATGGACCGCCTCGTTATTTTACGACTGACTGGAATGCTGCACATGAATCAGTCAAAACATTAAATGATCTACATCCGGCATTTGCTATTACAGGGCATGGCAGACCTGTTTTCGGTAATAATTTAACGACCGGCTTAAACAAATTAGCTGCCGATTTTGAGAGGGTCGCAGTGCCTGACAAGGGAAAGTATGTTTAAATAGATTTTACACCCCGATGAATGGCACACTGGCACACAACCATTTCTACTAATTTTTTCGCAACGGTAGCATGTTGAATTATCCGAGGATGTCAATTATTAAGAGGAATGAAAAAGGCTGACAATGGATATTCTTCAGCCTTAATCATTTAGATAGAGGGACTTTCTTTAACTGCTTATTCTTTCTTTAATAACTTCTAACAGGCATTCTGTAAATTCCGTTGTAGTTAAATTGCCGCCAAGGTCCTTTGTTCTGTATCCGGTAGCAAATGTATTTTCTACTCCTTCTTCTATAAGAGAAGCTGCGTATAAAGCATGGTTATCACTGTTTCGTATTCCAAGCCATTCGAGCATCATTTTTGCAGATAAGATTTCAGATATGGGATTTGCTATATTTTTTCCTGCTATGTCAGGCGCTGATCCATGTGTTGCTTGAGCCAAAAGAAAAGAGTCACCAACATTGAGGCCAGGAGCTAAGCCGAGACCACCGATTAAACCGGCAGCTTGATCTGATAATATATCGCCGAACATATTGGTCGTTACAATCACGTCAAAATCCTCAGGCCTTTGAACAAGATGCATAGCAAATGCATCTACATGATAATCATCTGTCTTTACGCCTTTGTAGGATTTTCCTATGCGATGGCAACTGTCATAAAATAAACCACATCCTTGGCGCAGTACATTTTTTTTATGAACAATCGTCAGCTTTCGTTTCCTTGCCATAGCTAACTCATATCCTACTTTCGCTACTCTTTCAGAACCATTTCTAGTGACAAGCCGAAGAGACAGCACTGTATCGGGGTCTGTCATAAATTCACCAGTGTTATAAAATAAATTCCGGTCAGCATACATGCCTTCAGTGTTTTCTCTAACAATAACTAAATCAACATTTTCATGGCAGGAGGGGATGCACGGGAATGTTTTAGCGGGTCTTACATTAGCATATAAATCAAACTGTTTTCTTAACTTTCCGCTTGCATTTACCATATTAGGGTTATCCGTCTCATAAGCATGAGTGGTTAATGGACCTAATACTCCTGCATCACATTTCTTTAATCTAGTGACAGTTTCATCTGGCAGTGTTGAACCGTGCTCATTAAAAGACGTAAGACCTATCGGTAATTTTTGATAAGTAATGGATAAACCTTCAGAGAGGTCTTCTACATACTGTAAGACTTTTATTGTCTCTCTAACAATTTCCTTGCCAATTCCGTCGCCTTCCATTATTGCAATATTATAATGAGCCATAGGAACCTCCAAATTGTATATGACTTAAACTTTCTCAGAAGTAAGTAACATTCCTTGTATAAAAGGCAGCGGATTCTCCAGCAATTTTTCCAAATACTGCTCCCGACATTAAGCCGGAGCCTCCAGGGTAATTATGATAGAAGAGTCCCCCAACCATTTCTCCTGCTGCAAATAGTCCTCGTATCGGTGAGCCTTGTTCATTCAGTACTTCACTAAATTCATTTACATGAAGAGCACCAAAAGTAAATGTGATTCCGCAAGTAACTGGGTAAGCATAGAATGGTCCCTGTTCAAATCGGAGTGCCCAATTAGTCTTAGGTGGAGTTACTCCAATTGTGGATTTACCGTCTTTGATGCTAGGGTTGTACTCTCCTTCATTTACTCCATCATTATAATCTTTTATCGTTTTTAAAAATTCTTCTTTGTTTATTTCTATTTTCTCTGCTAGTTCTTCTAATGTATCAGCTTTTATACACGTAGCTTCTTCCAAATCATACTCTTTTCTCAGAAGAGGGCGTACTTGGGAATCAAAGAGTTGATAAGCTAGTTGATCAGGCTGATTTAAGGTTTCTTTTCCATATTTAGCGTAAGTGTAATTTCTGAAGTCTGCTCCTTCATCTACAAAACGTTTACCATTTTTGTTCACAATTAGTCCAAGTGGGTAAGAAGATTTTTTATAGATATCTCCAGGTTTATTGAAATCACCAACTTTGGGAGCATGATAGTCTGTAGTATGTGCATGGCAGCCTTCCCACTGACCGCGAGGCTGGGCACCGACTGCGAAAGCCATTTGAATCCCATCACCTGTATTGTATTCTGTACCTCGAACGACTGCATATTCCCATTGGTTTCCAAGGTGCTTCATACGTTTTTCTTTATTAGCTTCAAATCCTCCGCAAGCTAAAATGACTGAATTGGCTGTAATGGTGTATTCTGTCTTGCCTTTTTCTTTCACAGTCAGGCCAGTAATTTTTCCCCCTGTCTCATTATGGAGTTTTGCAGCATATGCTTCATAAAGTATATCAATACCTAAAGATTCAGCTTTATCTATCAATTTTTCGATTAAGCCAATCCCTTTACGATTGGTTTTAACCGGGAGACCACCCCAAAATTGTTTCTTTCCATCATTATTAAAAAATTGATTTTCATTCAGTTCAAACTCTACGCCATTCTTATTCATCCATTTAATTGTTTCCAATGAGTTTGAAACGAGACGGCTAGCTAGTTTTGGATCACTTTTTCCTTTTGTGACTTCCATCAAGTCGTTATAAAAATCTTTATCATCGTATACAGGAATATCGATTTTTTCACCTTCTTCGCCTTGAAGCTCAGGAATGAATTCAGAAAGGGCTTCTTTATTTTTATATGCAAAGCGAATAGCCCCATCAGTAAAAAATGAGTTGCCGCCTCTTTTGTGTTTCGGTCCTTTTTCTAAAACGAGTACATTGGCCCCGTTCTCTCTCGCTGAGATAGCTGCACATAAAGCCGCATTTCCAGCTCCAACTACAACAACATCATATATATTTTCGTCTTTTTTCATATGGCCATACCTCCGTTTGTTGAATATTCAAATTATTTAAGTTGAAAATGAATCTATTATGTTGTTTTCGTCTTTTCAGTTTTGTAAGTATCGGATGTTTTTTTCCATAATATTTTGGAAGGAATGTAGGCATATCCATCCATTAGCCTACGAGATGTTCTTGCTACTGCTGATCTCGTAACATGGTACTGGTCACCTTTATAACCCAGCTTTATACTAAAATCCATCGTACCTGATGGATGACCAATTGTAATATCTCCATTACTAGAAAACTTACTAACTTCATTTACAACAGTTCCTTCGATTAAAGATGCAGTGGAAGTACAAATGCCTCCGGTAACAGCAAATGCTTTATGCATCTTACCCATAGCCAATGCTCTTGCTGTAAAGTGAATACTTTCTTCTGCTACGTTATTTCCGTTAATCCCTTGATAAGACTGGGGAGGGGAGACGAAGATAATTTTAGGAACGGATTGAGAAATTAATTTTGCTTCTTCTTTTGTCTTTACAAATCCCAGCATGCATGCACCTATTGCCCGTATTTCCTCAAGTAATTCTAACCGTTCAGGAGATGTTTCGATTTGTTCAGGTGTTTCTGTACCAGTGAGACCAATGTCGGAAGCTCTTATGAACACTGATGGTGTTGAAGCATCCACGATACTAATTTCTATCTTTTTTCCATTTTCCAAAGTGACAATATCTTTAGGTTTACCAGTCGGAAGCGTTTTTCCCGTTTTAGAACCACCAGAATTTACAAAATTAAGCATGATTTTTGCACCAGGTCCCGGAACCCCTGGTATATAACAGTCACCTGTTGTTTCGGCTTTCCCGTTTCGTACTGGAACTTCTGATTCAATGATTTTTTGAGTATTTGAATTATAAATTCTAACGACTGTTACAGGCTCTACTGCAGGAACAATTCCTTCGTCAATGGCAAAAGGCCCGACCCCTGAAGAGATATTTCCGCAATTACTTCGGTAATCAATGTGCTTTTTGTCAATTGAAACTTGACCGAACGTATAATCAACATCAGCATCTTCACGTAAAGAAGGTTTAATAATTGCCACTTTACTTGTTAAAGGATCTGCTCCGCCTAAACCGTCGATCTGACGAACATCCGGGCTTCCAAATAATGAGAGAATCACTTCTTCCCGGTGCTTTTCATCTAATGGGAGCTCATTCTCCATAAGATAGACACCTTTACTCGTACCGCCTCTAATAATTGCCGCTTTAATCTTTCCGAAGTCCTGTACCATATGCATACTTCCTTTCTCAAGTTTCTTCTATGTTTATAATGATAAGAGAACTTGAGGAATAACTAAAATATTAATATTTTATTGTTTATGATAAAAATAGTTTATGATAGATCGTGGAAGGAAGGGCTTAATCTGGCGAATATGTTATTTATAAAATATCTGTTTTACTAAAAAATTTATCTATATTGTAAAGAGCAGCTTCCGCAAACCGCTGAAGCACTTCAGCTGTTATATAGCCAATGTGAGGAGTGAGTATAATATTATCGCATCCCTTATAAGGGTTATGAACAAGTGGCTCTTCTGAAAATACATCAATTCCAGCACCTGCTAACTTTCTACTGCGGATTAATTGGGCCAAAGCTTTTTCGTCTACAAAAGCAGCTCTTGATGTATTAATAAAAATTGCATGATTTTTTAATAGTTGAAGCCTTTCCTTACTTAAAAACCCTTTCCATTCAGGGGAGTATCTCATATGAAGACTTAAAACATCAGAGGTTTTAAGGACCTCTTCCAATGTACCTACGTCCATATTATCGTTAAGGACTTCCGTTTCTGACCCAGTCGGGCGCCATACTTTAATGTTCATTCCAAGAGCCGTACCTACCTGTGCCACTCTTTTTCCGATTGTGCCGTATCCTAATATACCTAACTGCTTTCCGTTTAGCTCCATGCCAGGAGTTTGCACCCATCTATCGTCCTCAATCAATTTTTGATGAAGAGGGAACTGGCGGGCAGCACCGATCATTAAGCCAATCGTCAGCTCCACTACTGAAGAGGCAGAGCCACCAGGTGTAGTAGTAACCTCAATATCATGATCTTTTAAAGCATCTAAATCAAGGTGTGCAGTTCCTTTACCAGTTTGGGAGATTAATTTTACATCCCGAAGCATAGAGATGAGTTTGCGGTCGAGCGTGGTTCTTTCACGAACTAAAACAATAGCATCGGTTCCTTCCGCTAATTGAATCATTTCTTGCTCCTCAATAGGTCTTGTGACAGAAATGATCTCGTATCCTTTCTTTTTCAAGTGATAAGCAGCAGATGTTGACTGATAGACATCTTCAAAATCACCTAATACAAGTATTTTCATTTAAAATCCTCCTGTCGTAATTAAATAAACAATAAAATTGATAATGGAACAATCACTAAAATTAACGCCAATCTGAATAGGTGAGTAGATATAATCGTGTTCATTGGCAGGTTAAGCCCATCTGTTATAACGACAATTTCACTAATTCCTGCAGGTGCAGCACTACATGCAGCAGTTAGTAAATCCCATTTTAAAAAACGATTAAGAAACAAAACGACTAAGCTAGTGACCAAAATGTGAGAGAATATTAATAAAAGTGCAGGCTTCCAGAGGCTAGAGAGAGTATGAAGAAGATCACTAGAAAAATTTAAACCTATTAATCCTCCTATTAAAGACTGGATGTTTTTTTTGATTTTTGAGCTAATTGGGGTGATTCTTCTCCAAAAGCTTTGCAGTACAACAACCGCTCCTGCTGCTCCGAGCATAACCCCTAAAGGGATGCCTGAGAACCATCCAATAGTACCTCCTGTTAAAGCTGCAAATATTAAAACAATCCTTTCCTTCATGAACTCACCCCCTTTGTCTTGGCTTTGGCAGTCCTTATTTTTTGAATATAATTTACAAACAAAGATAAGAGAAATACGACTACTACGACTCGGACAATATGCAGAGAAACGACTAATAATGGATCAAGGTTCAATTCATTTGATAATGTAGCCATTTCAGCGATTGATCCAGGTGCTGCTGCGATAATGGCTGTTTTTATAGAAAGAGGATACAGACTGCTAAGTAACCAGCCTAATCCAAAAATAATACAAAGAACCCCGGCACTTATAATCAGAAGTCCATAAACTATCTTTTTAAATTCCTGCATATTAAATTGTGAGAAAGAAAGGCCAACAATTATTCCTAGTAAAACCTGAGCAATAAAAATGATCAATTCATTAGCTGTAAATAGACTCAGTCCATAAACTTTCCACAATCCAACCGCAGCCATTGCCCCAAGAAATGCTCCCATAGGAATTTTTAGACGTATTCCAGTCCAGCCTCCTATGAAAGAAAGGACTATAAATAATATGTAATCCATGACGCCTGCTCCCTTCTAAGAAGTATTCTTCTCTTCACTTTTACAGAGAATTATTCCATAATTGAATTAATCTTAATTTTTCGAAGAATAGACTGTTTACAGGCAGGTGGAGATCCTTGGATCAAAAAGACTGGTTAATTCTTAAAACATTAAATGAGGAAAAAAACATTACGAGAGCTTCCGAAAAATTGTTCATTTCCCAGCCTGCACTTACATATCGTATAAAACAATTAGAGAAGGATATGGGCATAACCATCCTCTGGCGTAACAAACGTGGTGTGAAATTCAGTGCAGAAGGGGATTATTTAGTCAACTATTCCTTACGTATGCTGAAAGAATTACAAAAGATGAAAGACCGTGTAGTCAATATGAATAACTCTACTGAGGGAACAATCAGACTAGGTGTGTCGAGTAACTTTGCCCGTTTTGCACTCCCGGATATTTTAAGAGATTTCACAAGTAAATATAAAAACATTCAATTTGTCTTATATACAGGGTTAAGCCCGGAAATAGTAAAAATGCTCGATGATGAAGATGTCTATGTTGGTATCATACGTGGGGACAACAAATGGAACGAGCAGCAAATAAAACTTAATAAAGAAACAATCTGTATTATTTCAAAGGTCCCGATAAAGATGGAAGAACTTCCTTCCTTACCGAGAATCTCTTACAGAACAGACTCGGAGCTACACGGCATAATTGAGAGATGGTGGCAGAAGAATTACACTGTCCCCCCAAATATAACGATGCACCTTGATAATATCGAAACGAGCCGCAAATTGGTTTTAAATGGTCTTGGTTATGCGATAATCCCTAGTATTGGTTTAAATGAAGTTGAAGAAGACTTATATATTTATCCAATAAAAGACCAAGAGGGAAAGACAATTTTACGGAATACGAGCCTTATTTATAAAGATAACTCTCTTAATTTTCCTGTTGTAAATACATTTATCGATTTTTTAAAGGAGTATTATAAAGCTTAATAGATTAGTACAGACCAGATCATCATCTGTCTATCTATGTTGATGACCTGGTCTTGTTTTGTTGATAATTACCAGTTCATAAAATTATGTGGCCAGTGTAGATTCATATAATGGTCACCAAACAAATATAAACAAAGAAATGTGATGAGTACTGCTGCTAACACCTTCCACCACTTCAATTTCGTGACGAAGTAAAGAAAAGCACCTAGAAAAACAATAGATCCTACTTTAAACCCTACTAAATAAATGAGAATTAAGAGAAACAAGATCCATAAAATGTATGTTAAAGCTTCTGTTAGGTTGGGGTGAAAAGGATCAGAGTCAGCTTTCTTTCTTACTGTTCTGAATATACCAACGGCTAATTCTAAGACGACAAAGAAAATAGCAATAAGAGAAATATACAAAGGGAAAAATCGGGCTCTGTCGCTGAAGGACGTCGCTTCCATTGCAAACCAGAGAAACAGCAAAGTAAGCAGGGCAGTGAAGGCTATGTGTACTTTTGATTTACTGATATACATTACATCGCCCTCCCATCATTTGCTTTTATTTGATCTTCTTTCTTTTTAAAATAGACTCCTGTGAATACAATAAGAACGATTAACACCCCAATTATGATGACTCCAGGTCTCGTAAGCCAAGTAAATTCATATCTAGACATTGAAATCCATAAATATCGTTCAGTTGCTGGAGCTAAGACAAAACCGATAAGCATTGGTGCTCGCGGCCAATCTAGGCGTAACATAATCCAACCAAGCATTCCAATTACAACAAAAACAATTAAATCTCCCCAATTGGAAGAGCTTTGGAATGCGCCGAGGAGAATAATGATTAACAGAAACGGTACAAGCTTTTTGGCAGGTATATTGCTTATTTTTGAAATTGGTTTACTCAAAAGCAAACACGCTGCCGCCCCGATTACATTTGCAATGACTAAGGTCCACACAATAGACAATGTTAATGAAAGCTCGGTGGTTACCAAGCTCGGTCCTGCCTGCAACCCTAATAAGGTTAGACCTCCCAACAGGATAGCAGTAGTGCCGCTTCCCGGAATTCCAAACATCAACGTAGGTATTAATGAACCACCTTCCTTAGCATTGTTTGAACTCTCAGGAGCGACTACACCACGAATATCCCCATCACCAAACCGATTTTGCCGAGACGTTTGTTTTGCAACTCCGTAAGATACCCAATCAACGACACTCCCGCCAACACCGGGTATGAAACCAAGAACAGAACCAAGTGCAGAGCTTCGAAGTACTAGCCATTTATTCGCAACAATATCCTTGAAACCTTTTGTCCACCCTCCTAATTTTGGAACTTTTTTTGAAATGCTTTGATCTGCTGCAAGTAAGTCTACCATAACTGGGAAAGCAAATAGTCCAAGTGCAAATACTGCTAGAGGAATACCATTAAATAAATAGACGAACTCAAATGTATATCGATATTCCGGCACAGCAGGTGCACTGCCAACACTTCCAAGCATGAGTCCAAATAATCCTGCTAAAATCCCCCGGACAGGGAACTTTCCAGCCAAAATTCCAACCATGCTTAGCCCTAGTAAAGCGAGCATAAATAATTCAGGTGATCCAAAAGCAAGTACTAATGGCCTAATAACAGGGATAGAAAGGTAAAGTATGACTCCACCAATAATTCCTCCAATCATGGAAGCGATAAACGCAGCGCTTAATGCTCTCGAAGCTTCTCCGTTTTGTGCTAAGGGATATCCATCCATAATAGTAGCTTGAGACCCCGAAGAGCCAGGGACACCTAATAAAATTGATGGGAAGGTGTCCCCAGTGTGCAATACAGCAGTCATCCCTATTAGTAGAGCCATTCCGGAAAAGGGGTCCATACCGTAGACAAATGGCAGGAGTATAGCCATACCTACTGTACCGCTTAATCCAGGAAGAAGACCGATTGTTAATCCTAATCCGATTCCTAATAGCATAAATAATAGTCTTGATGGTTCCAAAATCATTAACAATGCTTCTATTCCAGCTTCTATCAATGTTGGTCCCCCTTTAGTGCGGCTTTTTTACTTTTAATCAACGGTGACATCATACTCTTCTAAGAGAAATTGTTTTACCCATTCAATAACATCATCCGAAACATCTAACATATTGTTAAGTGCACTGTCCAGCTCTTCCCCAATATATGGTTCATAACCGCCAAGTACTTCTTCTCCTTCTTCCATAAAGGATTGTTCATCAATCATTTCTTCAGCACCAGCTCTAAGTTCTTCTATTGCTTGTTCAGGTGCGTCTCCATGTGTCCAAATAACTTTTTGAATAGTGAAAGAAGAGGTTACAAATGTTTTATAAGCCTCCCATGCAACCCCAGAAGGTTCTTCACCATGCAGGTCTTCATAAAACTCTTTTAAAGTTGGAAGGTCAGGGAAAGCCGGGTCTCTTACCAATTCTCCATTTTCCATTTGTCCAAAGGAATAAAGCGGCTCCGCTGTTCCTTGATCTATAAGAGGTTCTATACTCGAGTTATACGCAGAAGTAGTTTGATAATCAATATTGGATTCTCCCTGTTCAAATGCGACACGTGCCGGACCTCGACCTTCATAACCCATATTTGCTTGTACATCTAGGCCTAGAACTTCAAACGATAATAACGTAACTAAATCTAATCCAGTCGAGCTAATACCGGCATATACTAAAGGTTCTGGGCTATTCTGAATATTAGCTGCAATTTCCGGGTTTGTATAAACTACTCCGCCAGTAGGGAAACCAACAATAGACTTCATTTCATTTAAATCGTAGTGAACAGCAGATTGCCCCAATAAAAATGGAGTATGGGTAGATGCACTACTTGTCAATACATTTAATCCATCTGCTTCTTTCATAGTGGCATATTCATTTGCACCCGTAATACTTTCTCCTCCAGGAACATTGACTACTTGAATATTCGGATTACCATCTGTATGATCCGCTAAAAAAGGAGCTACAAATCTTGCAAATACGTCAGTCCCTCCGCCAGCGCCAAATGGAACTAACATTTCAATACTAGCGTCTTGATAGAAAACCTCGTCTTCTCCAGATACCGTCTCACTTTCTGTATTGCATGCTGCAAGGCTTAATGTAACCGCTGTCAAAACTGAGATCAAAAAAATGTAACGTTTTAGTCTCTTCATTTTCATTCTCCTTTCTAGCAGTTTGTTTTTTAAAACTTTAATAAATTTCAAATATTTAGACTAATAAAATGTTATTATAGTGACTATGATAAATCAAATAGCAAAAATTAATGAGGACCATAAATATTATTTATGATAGAGATTTAAGACGAAAGGTCCGGAACTAGTTTAAAGTGTACATAACTACTATTTACTAAAGTTTCGTAGAGTCAACTAGAGTTACGATGATGACCAAGGAGTAAAAAAATAAATTAGTTGACATTTATGAAGGACAATATTATCATTTTATGTAACCGGTTACACAAAGTTTGAGGCGGGATATTGATGACGACGATTAGAGATGTTGCGAAACATGCAAATGTATCAGTAGCAACGGTTTCAAGAGTAATAAATAAAAAAGGATATGTGAGTAAAGAGGCTGAAAAAGCAGTATTAGCCTCGATTAAAGAACTAAATTATCAACCAAATTCAGTTGCGAGATCTCTTTATCATAAAACGTCAGGCATGATCGGATTAATTTTGCCAGACATAACAAACCCTTTTTTTCCGGAGCTGGCTCGTGCGATTGAAGATGTGGCACTGACATACGGTTACACAGTCGTTTTATGTAATACAGATGAAGAAGTCGAAAAAGAGCGTAAATATTTAGACGCGTTAAAGCAAAAGTATGTTGATGGAGTAATTTTAACGACTAATCAGCTCACATTTAACGATTATGAACAATTAGATGTCCCAATCGTTGCACTAGATAGAGTCGTGAGTGAACAAATTCCAACCGTAGTTTCGAAAAACAAAGATGGAGCTATTGAAGCGACAGAACATTTAGTTAAACAAGGATGCCAATTCCTCGCTCATATTCGCGGACCGAAAGGATTAGGGCCTGCAGATGATCGATACTTAGGATTTAAAGAAGTTGTTGAAAGAAGATGCTTAGCGAATATCGTCATCGAAGCAGACTTTCATATTGACGGCTCTGAAAAAGTAACGAGAGAGCTATTAGAAAAACATCCATCTATCGATGGGATCTTTGCTAGCAGTGATGTGACAGCAGCAGGTGTAATGAAAGCGGCACATACAGTCGGAAAGCGAATTCCAGATGATTTGCAGGTAGTCGGATTTGACGGAATTCCACTAGGTAATATGCTCGTCCCATCATTAACGACAGTCGAACAATCGATTTATGAAATGGGTGCTTTATCTGCGAGACTACTAATCAAACAAATTGAGAAAAAACCATTAGAATCGTTCCACTATGAAGTACCGACAAAGCTTATTGTTCGAGAAACGACGACAGGGAGGGACTGATATACGATGAAGAAACCAACAATTACGGTTATAGGCAGTATTAATATGGACATGGTTACGACAACCGATCAAGTACCAGATCAAGGTGAGACCGTGTTAGGTAAAGCGTTTCAAACCGTTCATGGTGGGAAAGGTGCGAACCAAGCTGTTGCAGCAGCACGGCTTGGTGCAGACGTTCACATGATCGGCAGAGTAGGAGACGACCCTTTCGGCAGTGTATTAAAGGATGGATTAGAAGTCGAAGGTGTTTCTACGTCTTGTGTGGAACCGGTTACACACAAAAGTTCCGGAGTCGCATCGATTATATTATCGAACCAAGACAATCGGATTATTGTCACGCCAGGTGCAAATAACGATGTTACACCTGAATACGTTCAACAATTTTTAGACGTGATCACGAACAGTGACGTTGTGTTGCTCCAATTTGAAATTCCGTTGAAAACAGTTGAATACGTCCTTCAATTGTGTGAGGAACATGGAGTACCAGTTATTGTAAATCCAGCACCAGCCCAACAGCTGAAGCTAGAAAGCTGGTTAAAGGCAACATGTATTACTCCGAATGAATCGGAAAAAAGTCAATTATTTAGCGACTCGATTGACAGTCCATTGTTAGAAAAGTTAATTGTGACGAAAGGAAATGCAGGGGCTGTTTATTACGAACGTGATAAGGAAATACAAGTTTCGAGTTTTGACGTATCCCCTGTCGATACAACAGGAGCTGGTGATACGTTTAATGGTGCATTCGCATTCGCGATCGCCCAATCGATGCCGAAACAAAAAGCGTTATTGTTTGCAAATGCAGCAGCCGCGTTATCGGTTGGAAAGTTTGGGGCACAAGGTGGGATGCCAACGTTGAAAGAAGTAGAAACGTTTATGACAGAGCGAGGTGCTGACAAATGAAAAAACAAGGGATGTTGAATCGGGACATTGCAAGAGTTTTAGCAACATTAGGCCATACCGATCAAGTCGTTATCGCGGACTGTGGCTTGCCGATTCCCGATCATGTCGAATGTATTGATTTGTCATTAAAGCAAGGGTATCCGAGTTTTATCGACGTATTAGAAGAACTGCTCGAAGACATGGAAGTAGAAGCATGCATTGCAGCAGAGGAAGTTGTCGATAAAAATGAGCCAGTTCACGAAAAACTGCTCGCAACATCAATCCCTGTGACATATGTTCCTCATGAGCAATTTAAAAAGGAAACGAGAAATGCGAAGATGATCATTCGTACCGGAGAAAATACTCCTTACGCGAACGTCATTCTCCAAGCAGGTGTGATCTTCTAGAAACGAGGTGTTAAACATGATCATTCAAATGCAAGGAATCGATAAGTCGTTTAGTGGAAACCAAGTGTTAAAAGGCGTGGAATTCTCGTTAGAAAAAGGGGAAATACATGCGCTTATGGGGGAAAACGGGGCTGGCAAGTCGACGCTGATGAAAATTCTTACGGGGATTTATGAAAAAGACAACGGCACCGTTGAAGTAAAAGGAAAGAACACCGATTACAAGCATCCGAAAGATGCTGAAAAAGACGGGATCGCTGTCATTCACCAAGAATTGAACATTCTTCCAGAACTGACAGTAGCAGAAAATCTGTTTTTAGGAAACGAACAGACGGTAGGAAAGACAGGTTGGCTGAAAACGAAAGAAATGAACGAGCTGGCTGAAGCAAAAATTGCTGAGCTCGGATTAAACTTAAAAGCAACCGAGCGAGCAGGAAATCTATCAGTCGGGAAGCAGCAAATCATTGAAATTGCGAAAGCGTTAATGACAAATGCGGATATTATCATTATGGATGAGCCGACTGCTGCCTTAACAGACAGAGAGATTGATACATTGTTCAAAACGGTTCGTGAGCTGCAAAACAAAGGGGTCTCATTTATTTATATCTCCCATCGAATGGAAGAAATTTTTTCTCTTTGTCAGCGAATTACCGTCCTGAGAGATGGAGCGTATATCGGCACGAAAGTGATTAAAGAGACGGACTTTGATGAAATTGTGAAAATGATGGTCGGCCGTGAATTAGGAGGTCGTTATCCAGATCATGACTTAACACCTGGAGACGTAAAATTAGAAGTGAAAAATTTGACGAGAAAAGGTGAGTTTGAAAGCGTTTCCCTCACTGTTCACGAAGGAGAAATTTTGGGCATCTCAGGATTGATGGGAGCCGGAAGGTCAGAGCTAGTTGAAACGATCTTTGGTTATCGAAAAGCGGATGCCGGAGAACTGTTGATCAATGGGAAAAAACAAGTTTTCAAAAGTCCAAATCAAGCGATCCAAAAAGGGATTGGTTTTGTCTCTGAAGATCGAAAGTCTAAAGGGTTAATCGTCGATTTTTCGGTGAGAGACAATATTAGCTTAACGAATTTATCTGAGATTTCCTCTTCTAGTTGGCTTTCAAGTCAGAGAGAGCTGGAGTTATGCCAAAAGCTTGTCGAAAAACTTAGCATTAGAACGTCGGGACCTGCACAGCAGGCAAAGTCTTTAAGTGGCGGAAACCAGCAAAAAGTTGTCATCGCCAAATGGCTCGGAACCCGACCGAAAGTATTAATTTTGGACGAGCCGACCCGTGGAGTCGATGTCGGAGCGAAAAAAGAAATTTATACGATCATGAATGAGCTAGCGAAAGAAGGAGTGGCAATCATCATGGTTTCCTCAGAGCTGCCAGAAGTGATCGGGTTAAGTACAAGAGTGGCAGTCATGTTTGAAGGAAAATTGATGAAAATTCTAGACAGAAGCGACTTATCAGAAGAAAAAATCATGCACTATGCCACAGGAGGGGATAAACATGTTCGACAATAAAAGGTTGAATTCACTGTTATCGACGATTGGTCCCTTTATCGGACTGTTGCTCATTATCATCATTATTACGATATTAAACCCAAGCTTTTTAAGTTTTTCAAACATTTTAAACGTACTGAGACAAGTATCGATAAATGCACTTATTGCCTTTGGAATGACCTTCGTTATTTTAACCGGTGGAATCGATTTATCAGTTGGTGCAATACTTGCGTTTTCCGGTGCAGTGACCGCAACGTTAATGGCATCAGGAGTCGATCCAATACTAGCGATGCTTATTGGTTTATTAGTAGGAGCCATTTTAGGTGCGATTAACGGTTTCATTATTGCGAAAGGAAAAGTAGCTCCGTTTATTGCGACGCTTGCAACAATGACGATTTATCGAGGATTGACGTTAATGTTTACGGACGGCCGTCCTGTTTCTGGATTAGGAGAGTCAGCGATTTTCGAAATGCTCGGCCGGGGATATTTCTTCGGAGTTCCTGTTCCGGCAATGACGATGATGATCAGCTTTCTCGTATTGTATTTAATCTTAAAGAAAACGACATTTGGTCGTCGTGTTTATGCGGTTGGTGGAAATGAAGAAGCATCGATTTTGTCAGGAATTAAAGTTGACCGGATTAAAATTTATGTCTACTCCCTAACCGGATTTTTATCGGCATTAGCGGGAATTATTTTAACATCTCGTCTTAATTCAGCACAGCCGACAGCTGGTACGATGTATGAGCTCGATGCGATTGCTGCGGTTGTGTTAGGTGGAACGAGTTTAACAGGTGGACGTGGTTGGATCGTCGGTACCTTAATCGGTGCCTTGATCATAGGGGTCTTAAATAATGGCCTCAATTTACTGGGAGTGAGCTCTTTCTTCCAGCAAGTAGTTAAAGGTAGTGTCATCTTGTTAGCGGTACTATTGGACCGCAAAAAAAATGCATAACAAAGGGGAGATTACAATGAAAAAAGGATTATGGTTTATGATGGTTGGTTTACTCGCACTTGTCATGATGGCATGCTCAACAGAGCCGCCAACAAGCGACGGAGAAAATAATGGTGATGGAGATGTGGACGGTGAATTTACAGTCGGCTTCTCGATCTCTACATTGAACAATCCATTCTTCGTAACATTGCAAGAAGGAGCCGAGGAAAAAGCAGAAGAATTGGGCATTGACTTAATCATGGTAGACGCTCAAGATGATGATGCGAAACAAATTAATGACGTTGAAGATTTAATTCAACGTGGCGTCGATTTAATTCTCATTAATCCAACAGACTCTTCATCTGTTATTTCAGCAATTGAATCTGCAAATGCAGCTGACATTCCAGTCATTACGGTCGATCGCGGAGCAGATGGCGGGGACGTTGTTTCACACATTGCTTCCGATAATGTTGCAGGCGGAGAAATGGCAGGAGAATTACTCGCAGAATTAGTCGGTGAAGGTGAAGAAGTGGCTGAACTTGAAGGAATTCCAGGTTCATCTGCAGCTCGTGAAAGAGGAGAAGGCTTCCATAACGTTGCAGCAGATTCATTAGACGTCGTCACTTCTCAAACGGCAAACTTTAATCGTGCAGAAGGCTTAACCGTAATGGAGAACATTTTGCAAAGTAATCCAGATATTAAAGGTGTATTTGCCCATAATGATGAGATGGCACTTGGAGCATTAGAAGCTGTTGAAGGTTCAGGAAACGATGAACTCGTCATTATCGGTTTCGATGCGACAGATGACGCTGTTGAAGCAGTAGAAGCAGGAAGACTAGCTGGTACAGTTGCTCAGCAGCCAACGCTAATTGGTGAAGAATCAGTTGAAGCCGCTGTGGCGTTGCTTAGTGACGAGTCGATTGAAGACTTCATCCCAGTTGAATTAGAATTAATAACAAACTAAAATAAAAACGAGTCCGGTATTTGTCGGGCTCGTTTTTATTTAAAAGTGACGACCTCGAAAGCGATGCGGAGAAGTTGCGTCAAAGCAAGTAGAAGTTGCGTCCAAACGAAGAGTTGTTGCGTCGAAGAGCGGAGAAGTTGCGTCCAAACGAAAAGTTGTTGCGCCAAAGCAAGTAGAAGTTGCGTCCAAACGAAAAGTTGTTGCGTCAAAGCAAGTAGAAGTTGCGTCCAAACGAAGAGTTGTTGCGTCGAAGAGCGGAGAAGTTGCGTCCAAACGAAAAGTTGTTGCGCCAAAGCAAGTAGAAGTTGCGTCCAAACGAAGAGTTGTTGCGCCAAAGCAAGTAGAAGTTGCGTCCAAACGAAAAGTTGTTGCGTCAAAGCAAGTAGAAGTTGCGTCCAACCGAAGAGTTGTTGCGTCGAAGAGCGGAGAAGTTGCGTCCAAACGAAAAGTTGTTGCGCCAAAGCAAGTAGAAGTTGCGTCCAAACGAAAAGTTGTTGCGCCAAAGCAAGTAGAAGGTGCGTCCAAACGAGGAGTTGTTGCGCCAAAGCAAGTAGAAGTTGCGTCCAAACGAAGAGTTGTTGCGTCGAAGAGCGGAGAAGTTGCGTCCAAACGAAAAGTTGTTGCGCCAAAGCAAGTAGAAGTTGCGTCCAAACGAAAAGTTGTTGCGCCAAAGCAAGTAGAAGTTGCGTCCAAACGAAAAGTTGTTGCGTCGAAGCAAGTAGAAGTTGCGTCCAAACGAAAAGTTGTTGCGCCATAGCAAGTAGAAGTTGCGTCCAAGAGCGGAGAAGTTGCGGCGAAACTCAGAGTACCTACGACGAAACGAAAAAAGGAGGCATACAACATTGAACATTCACGGAGTGCATGTAGTTGGTAAAAAGGTCGACAATGAAACTCGCTGCGAACATTACAAAAGTGAGATTGATCGTATCGCGATAAAATTTAAATGCTGTCATACATATTATCCGTGCTATACCTGTCATGAAGAATTAGCCGATCATCCGCCTGAGAGGTGGAAGCAAGATGAGTTTAATGAGAAAGCCATTCTGTGCGGAGCATGTGGAACAGAGATAACGATAAATGAGTACATGCAAGCACAATCTGTATGTCCTCATTGTCAAGCAGCGTTTAATCCAAAGTGTGCATCTCATTTCCATCTCTATTTTGACGTTAATATGGCATGTGATAAATATTAAGGCTACGAGTCGATTTCATACAATTTATGAAATCGCAACTGTAGCCTTAAACACCGCTTATAAAAAATTGATTGAAATTTCTTTCAAATACTAATGACAAAAGTAGGGAAGGATTTGTGATAAGCGAATGTGGAAAAACGATATGGGTCAACGGAAGACTGTAAATTAAACTCAAGTGTGATAAAAATGTTCAGCACACGTGCTGTCGTCAAATTTTTATTTAGAACGACTTATACAGAAGACCATAAGTAAATGAAAAGATGGTGCCCCTTTCATTTTGACCTTCGAAAAATCGTTCTTATCGTTATATCTATTTCAATACATGATCTTGTAAAAGGATTTTTTCTCCATAGACAAAAGATGATTGGATCCAAAATTCTCTTTAGATAGTGCCAAACGACGAAACATAGCTTGGTACGGTCAAATGAACTTTTTCTGGACTTCGATTTATAACTTGTCTTTCAAGGCTGATTCTCTTCTTGTTTCTTCACTTTCTTTTTATTTGACTTTGTTACCATCATGCGACCATTTCCAATGCGATTTTCATTTTTCAAGGTCTTTGACTTAGGCATTGTACCACCCCCCGATACAAAAGATGCATTAGAAAATACTCGATAAAGAGTCTTTTGAAGCACTCTTTCCGCACACGTTGCATACCCTATAGTGCAAACGTTTTTAGCCAAACGTTTAATCCGGGGCATCGTTATAAGACGATGCTTTGGATGCCTGAAGCTTCGACGACAATCGCTACATTATCATTGAAAAAATAAGCTAAATTTTTTTCTTTATTATAGTTAGAGAAGTAAATATCGTTGTACTCTTTTCCATTACAGATAAGAGTCTCTATCGGTGTACCAGGATCTAAGGTATTCAAAATCTCCACTATCCCGCCTTTTTCCCGATAAACTTCTGACATGTTTATCCCTCCTTTTAGTAGCGTTAATACAATTTATGTGAGAAAGTGATAAAGTGTTTGGACAACCGTTTCCATTTCAAGCAAAAAAGGCTTGCCATTTTCTTATATATCTGTATTGATAGATTTGAAAAAAATTTTCTATGATACTTGAGAGTCAGAGAATCCGAAGAAGCGAAAAAAGAAGGTGAAGATGTTATAAAACGTTGAAGGAAGCCATCTGTCTCCAATTACAACCTGTATTATTGGAATTTTTTGACGGATGAAAAATATATGCTAGACTAAGTTTTAAATTAAATAAATGAATTCTTATCTAGAGAGGTGGAGGGACTGACCCTATGAGGCCTCGGCAACCACGGTGCCAATTTCAGAAGAGTCTAACTAGATTCCGAAGGTAAAGAGCAGCTTTTTATGTGATCAATCCCTTTTCTCATCTAATGAGAGATGGGGTTTTTTAAGATTGCTAAAGATGACTACTTAATGGAATCAACGAAAGGTCAATCAGGTATGTGGGCAAACTCAACATTTAAAGATCTCGTTCATTATAATGACGGCTTTAAAACCGGACTAATAGGTACCGCAGAACAATTGGCCGACCGGATTATTGAGCTGAAAAAAATGGTGCTGACCTCGTTTTGGCTGGTCACTTGCATTACGAGGGTCATCCCTCTCGTCAAAGAAAAAAATTTACAATAGAAAAAGGTGCAATTACGATATGAAACTGGTTGGGCTATGTGGCAGTTTAACGAAAAACTCGAAGACACTTTTAGCGGTGAAAAAAGCAGTGAACGATGCTAAACAATTTGATTCATCAATCGAATCAGAAAATATTCATTTGCATAACTATAAATTAGATTTTTGCGATGGACGTGATCCTTCTGATTATGAAGGAGATACGCATACCGTTATCGAAAAAATAGTAGAGGCCGATGCTTATATTATTGGAACGCCTGTTTATCGCGAGTCATTAACCGGTGCTTTAAAAAATGTCTTTGACCTTATTCCAAATGACAGTTTTCGCGGAAAAGTAATCGGTTTTATCGCATCTGGCGGTTCATAACATCATTTTCTTGTAATTGAACATCACTTAAAGCCGATCGCCAGCTATTTCCAAGCTCATACACTACCAGGTTCTGTCTATGTCCATAATGAGCATTTCGCTGATTCCGAGCTAATAGACAGAGAGATTATCAACCGGCTGTGTGATTTAGGTGAGAGTATCGTTCAATTTCATGAAAAAAATGTTCATCAAAATGTTGGTGCTAGTGGCCCGGTCATCGCAAGAAAATCATTAAGTCAAATGTAAAGGAGAATGTCATGGCAAAAGTAAAAGAAACACTCCATCCTGAATTAGTCGATTCATTACAAGGTGAAAAAATCGTCTCACTTGTCACGACAGATGCAGAAAGGAATCAACCAGATTTAAGCGTGATATCGTGGTTAGTCGCTCACAAAGACGGAAAAACCGTAAAATTTGCAGTAGGACATAAAGCAAATTCAGCAAAAAATATTCAAGCAAACCCTCAAGTCATCTTAGGCGTAACTGGAGCTGGCAGCTGCTATTCAATTAAAGGAAAAGCAACTGTCTCTGATGTCATTGAAAAAACAATGAAGCTCCGTATCGTGACAGTTGAAGTAGAGTCTGTCGAAGATGTCATCTTTTATGGAGGGAAAATTACAGTTGAACCAGCATACGAAAAAACATACGACCCCGATCTTGCAAAAAAGCTTGACGAAGAAGTATACGGTTTATTAAACGAATAAAAGTTTGGTGACATCGCTAGGAGTTGCGTCTAAGCTGTGAGAAGTTGCGTGCAAACTCAGAGAAGTTGCGTGCAAACTCAGAGAAGTTGCGTGCAAACTCAGAGAAGTTGCGTTCGAACTCAGAGAAGTTGCGTTCGAACTCAGAGAAGTTGCGTTCGAACCCGGAGAAGTTGCGTTCGAACCCGGAGAAGTTGCGTTCGAACCCGGAGAAGTTGCGTTCGAACCCGGAGAAGTTGCGTCTAAACTCAGAGAAGTTGCGTGCAAACTCAGAGAAGTTGCGTCTAAGCTCAGAGAAGTTGCGTTCGAACCCGGAGAAGTTGCGTTCGAACCCGGAGAAGTTGCGTCTAAACTCAGAGAAGTTGCGTGCAAACTCAGAGAAGTTGCGTGCAAACTTAGAGAAGTTGCGTGCAAACTCAGAGAAGTTGCGTCCAAACACAGATCTACTGCGACGAAGGTACGAGTACACAGTCACGTCGGTGCCAGACACTCCGGTGTCTGGCACCACACCTTCTTTACTGCTTCGGTATTTCACCTTTATAAAGAGATTCTGGACGATAGATGCGATTGTCTGAAGCTTGCTCGAGAACATGTGCTGTCCAGCCAGCTATTCTGCTCGCAGTGAACGTAGGTGTGAATAACGCCTCAGGCATATTGACAGCTCGGAGGACAGCTGCTGCGTAGAATTCAACATTCGTATATAGCTTTCGGCCAGGTTTGTATTCTTCGAGTAAACGGATCGCTGTACGTTCCACATGATTTGCAAGGTCGAGCCATGGATCTTCATTCGTTAACTGGCTCGTCACTTGCTTCAATGCTTCAGCTCGCGGGTCGCTCGTTTTATAAATGCGGTGACCGAACCCCATTAATTTCTCACCCGACCGTAATTTTTTCCTCAGCCAAGCTTCTGTTTGATCTTTCGTGCCAATCGATTCAAGCATCGACGTGACCTCACTAGGTGCACCGCCGTGCAGCGGGCCTTTCATGGCACCGATCGCACCGGTTATCGCCGAGGATAGATCAGATTCGGTTGAGGCGACGACTCTTGAAGCAAAAGTCGATGCGTTCATGCCATGTTCCATCGTGAGAATAAAATATGCATTCAACGCTTTCACATGCGCTTCTACCGGCTCTTGTCCTGTCATCATGTAAAGGTAGTTTGCAACATGATCAAGGGAATCGTGAGGACTGATGACTTCCTCTCCTCTTACGACTTGTTGACGAGACGTAATGATCGTCGGTAAAACCGCAGTTACTTTCATCGCTTCATCAACTGTAGGCGGCCATTGAAACTGGTCGTCCCCCATTGCAGAAATACATGTTCTAAGAACGCTCATCATTGACATGCTTTTTGGTAAAAGATGAATCATTTCCTTAATATGAGTAGGCAGTTTTCGATATTGGTGAAACGTCCGTTTTAAGTTTGCAAGCTCAAGCTCATTAGGAAGTTTGCCATGCCATAATAAGTAACAGATCTCCTCGAATTCTTTCGTTACGGCCAATTTTTTTGCCCAATGTCCTCGATAAATTAACGATCCCTTTTTTCCGTCGATAAAACTTATTTTTGTTTCTGAAGCGATAACTCCTGCAAGCCCTTTATTTATCGTTCCTTCCATTTTGTACTCCTCCTATCTGTTTCGTTAAGTTTAAGGATAAAACA
The DNA here is from genome assembly GCF_002335745.1 of Evansella halocellulosilytica. GTDB lineage: Bacteria > Bacillota > Bacilli > Bacillales > Salisediminibacteriaceae > Bacillus_CA > Bacillus_CA halocellulosilytica. The sequence goes on from NZ_NIST01000001.1 coordinate 1,905,591, forward strand.
GAAAGATAATTAAGAAAATTAAATATTTATAGTATAATTGATTATGAAAATTAATTAATGGATCGGGGGCATGTCAATTGAACGTCAATTGGATTCGTACATTTGTCACCGCGGCAAAGTATGAGAACTTTTATCAGACTTCTGAAGCCCTCTACTTATCACAGCCAACGGTAACCGTTCATATAAAACAACTTGAAAAAGAGCTCGGTGTTCCGTTGTTTATTCGAAAAGGGAGAAATGTTGCTCTCTCGTCGTATGGACGCGAATTTCTTCAACATGCACACGCAATGATGGAAACGCTCGATGACGGTGTTACTCATATCGAAAGAATGAGACAAGGGTATAACAAAACGTTAACGATCGCAGTCTCGCCACTCATTGCATCGACCTATTTGCCATATTGGATTAAAAAATTTATGAAACTCCACCGTGAAGTCGAAGTAATCGTTCGTGTCATGGAATCAACTTTCATTTCTGAAGAAGTTGCTCAAGGTCTTGCTGATTTAGGGTTATCAAGAATGGAAAGCAGAGTACTCGGGTTAACGTGTGAAAAAATCTACGAAGAGCCGGTTAAAATTGTCGCTCCACATGATGGAGGAGATCTCGAAAGCAGCCCGCCGATCGAACTGGACGATATGATTTATCGTGAAGTGTTGTTAACACATAACCATCCTGAGTATTGGGACACATTGTTAATCGAGCTGAAAAGTCTTTATCGAACGATGCGAACGATGAAAGTGTCGCAAGTCCACGTTACGAAAAGGTTTATCGAAGAAGGAATCGGCTTTTCGATTTTGCCCCGTTCAACAGTGAAACGAGAATTAGCAGAAGGTAGGTTGCTCGAAGTAGAGGAAAAGAATCTTAGTTTGCCGAAAGCGGCTACATATGTAATGAGTAAGCACGAAAGTGAAGAAACGTCCGATTTTATTAACAACGTCAAAGAGTTGTTGTGATCACAGAGGAGGAAATGGCGATGAATCGATATACACCAGCTATTGAAGGGAAGTCAAGTGTTAGCAGCTTAGAAAAAATCACGTTAAATGATTTGGAACAATGGATTTTAATTCGCGGAGAGGATACGAGTAATCCAATTTTGTTATGCCTGCACGGTGGACCAGGGAATGCACAAATCGGCTGGGCTCCAAAATATCAAGCGGCCTTAGAGAAGGACTTTGTCGTCGTAAACTGGGATCAACGTGGTGCAGGTCTCTCGTATGACGAAAATATAAGTGAAGATTCAATGAAAATAGCCAATTTCGTTGATGATGCTTATAAACTGACAACCTATTTACTAGACCGATTCAATCAAGAAAAAATAACGGTTGTAGGGCATTCGTGGGGATGTATCATTGGCATGCATTTAGTTCATCAATATCCAGAGCTGTTTCATCGCTATATCGGTGTCGGTCAAAGTGTTCATTTGCCAAGAGGAGAGCGGCTGAGCTATGAGTTTACAATGGATTACGCGAAAAGAGAAAATGTCGTAGAAGCGATAGAAGAGTTGACGAAAATCGGTGTACCCCCTTATAAAAAAATGATGGAAGGTTTGTCAACACAACGGAAATGGCTGAACAAATTTGGCGGAGTTGTCGCAAAAGACCCTGATTTTTTCAGCAAGCTTGGGAAGACGATACGAGAAAGACCGGAATATAACGAAGAGGATTTAAACCGATTGCAAATAGGAAATACGTTTTCGCTCACGACGATGTGGTCTGAAGTGCTAACCGTCAATCTATTGGAACAAGTAAATGAAGTTGATGTCCCAGTCAACTTTCTTATAGGCGAACATGACTACAACACACCACGAACGCTAGTTGAAGAATACTATGACGTCATAAAAGCTCCATTTAAACAGAAATTTTACATTGATGATGTCGCGCATAACTTCCCGTTTGAAAAACCTGATCTTTTTGCAAAAACATTAAAAAGCATTTTCAAAGAAACGAGTCGCTAGGAGAGTGACTATGGTCGAAAGAAATGGTTGCTGTATAAAAGGAAATGGCAGGTGCCAACACCTGCCATTCTTGTCTTTTACCAAAGAGGTGGTCGCGGGTCATCTTCAATTGACCAGCCTTCGTAAAGACCGATATCATCAAAAGCGTCTAATGTCGCATTGTATTCATCACTATCTTCTCCGTATAAATCAATGGCTGATTGAAGCAATGCTTCACGGAATTCAGCAAACGTTGCATCGTAATGCAAGTAGTCGTAAGTTCTGTACCATGTGTCAGCAACAACTTCTCTACCCATATCATATTCTTCAGAGACGAGATATGCGTGGTGGTACAAGATTGATGAGTTAACGTGTACACCACCGTTGTCTATGTTAGTAGGAAGGTAGTAATATTCATCCATATGTGCCGGATAGCGACCTTCACCGTCAATGCTGTATGCCCAATAATTTTGATTTACAGGGAATTGACCAGGGTCTTCACCACTGCGGAGCGCGGTACGACCATCTTCAAGCCACGCTTCCCCCATAATGTCTTCTCCAATATCCCAGCTTCGATCGTCAACGATACTGCCAAATACATCGGAGTAAGCTTCATTGATTGCACCACTTTCATGACGATAGCGAAGACCGCCATTGTAGTGAGTGACACCGTGAACCATTTCGTGTGCCGTAACGTCAAGTGCAGCTAGCGGAATGAATTGTTGGCCATCACCATCTCCGTAAGTCATCATCGCAATTCCGTTACTCCAAAATGCGTTGTTATACTCAGTTCCATAATGAACACGTGACTCGATCGCCATACCCTCATCATCGATTGAGTTACGACCGTGATTTTCCAGGAAATAGTCGTATACAATTCGGGAATTTGTATGAGCATCAACAGCCGGACCTTGTCCAACAACTTCCCAAGAACTGCTATCTCCTGTATACTCTACATCTTTCCACGATGCATTATCATTTTCATATAACCAAATTTGGTTTGCTGTATTTTTCATGTTGTAAGTATAAATGCCATCCATTTCACTTGACCTTTCATCTGCTAAGTAAAACGTTCTCCCTTCTCCAGGAGCACCTGAATGAGAGATATTCATAAGCTTTTCTACACCAATCGTACCTAAACCTTTTCCTCTCGCAGGGCGGAACTCTCCCGTATTATCAACAGCGATCGGATTACGGTCTGTCTCAGCACTTGCTGGAGCAGCCTCAACTTCTGTATCGATCATTTCACTGAAATGGCTGAGACCAGTCATTGCATCGTACCGATCAATGATCTCACCAGTATGTGCATCAACGTAAACATACCAGTTTCCAGGAGTACCTGTATGGATTTCTAAGTTGACTCGGTAAGCAAGGTAATAATCATCTTCGAAAGGATAAACAACTAATTCACTCTCTTCAAAAGCAACTTCTTCTGCAGCCTCAACTTCAGTTTTTGCAGCTTGTACTGCGTCATTTTGATTTACAGCTGGTGTTGTATTTAAGTCTAGTTTTTCGAGTTCGCTGTCAAAATGACCGTTTACTGTTGTTACGACATTTTCATCGTCAAAATGGACGGTTAATTGGTGACGGTCAACTGGGACTCCGTTCTTTGTTTGCTGGAGGCGAACATGTGTCATGCCTAAATCATCTTGCTTCGTTTTCACTTCTTGTAAATTGTCTGCAGCGTTTTCAATTTCAAAGAAGTCATGATTTTGATCGATAAAGCTCTTGGCATTTTTGGCATCTGCATTTGCGAAGCGTTCAGACAGTTTGCCTGAAACAAATGATGGTGGTCCTTGCTTCCCTTTTTGATCGAGAACTCGAACTTTATCGTTGTCCTTTAACGAATTGCCTTCTGCAAATGAGGCTCCACCTCCTACGAAACCAGAACTAAGAATCAGACCAGATAAGAAGACAGCGGCAAATCTCTTCAAGATTATCCTTCCTTTCTGAAGTTTATTTGTCCGAAATATCGGGTCTTGAAAATTCCGATACTCGAACTAATTTAAGCGTAAGAAATAATCCAACGATATTCAACAGAATATTCTGTCAATTCTTGTTTGTGAATATAGAGTCGATAAGTGTAAAGACTTTTTACGACAGAAAAGGATGTGTCATCTGTCTCAGGTGGCATATCCTCTTTTTAGGAAGAATGACCTTCAAATCCGTGCTTGTCATATCGGTCATTAGGCGGAAAAACAAGGAATGATGCATTTGAAGGCAATACATGAATTAATAGGAGAAATTGTCAAAAAATACTTAGGAATGCTGTCGGAAATAAAAACATTGTCTAAAAAATAGTTCAATATTCAATGAATCGTGAGACTATATGAACAAATTCGTATCCTATCAGTGATCTGATAGGTTTTTGAGAAAATGAAAAGGTTGCTGGAACATGGGTGGTTCTGTCGAATGGAATAGAATACTATTCGGGTTAAGACTTTAGACATGGATAGGTGGACGGAGAGAAAGAGTAAACAAACATGTGCTGCTATTTCTGTGACTTAAAGAGGATATATGTGGGAAAAGAAGCCCTTTTTGACATGAAAAATCAATAATCGATATGGACAATCACTCTATTAGACTATGTGAATATTGCGAAATGTTCGTTATAATGATGACGCTTGAACTACTATGTTAAAAAGGAGCTGATCCTGTTGAAAAAAGGTTTATTATCATTACTAACTGCAGTTCTTTTCATTTCTCTTATCGGTGTACACCCAGCAGATGCTGCAAAATCAGATCATGTTACGAAAGGGGCATTTTTAGTAGCTTTATTAGATACGATCGGTGTTGATGTTGCGCCGTATGAAGATGCAGAAGTCTCTTACTCAGACGTTTCTGAAGAGCTAGTACCCTATATTGAGGCTGCAACGCGTCTTAACTTAATTAATGATAGTGAAGACGCTATGTTCGGACCAAATGAAAAAATGACGAGAGAGCAAGCGTATGTACTGCTCGTTCGTTCACTGAACTTGCTTCATGACTATGATGAAGATTATTTGGATCAATTTCGAGATGCTCGTGCTGTAAGTGACTGGGCGAAAAGTGATTTAGCAGCCGCAGCAGCGTTAGATTTATTAGAAGGATTTCATAATAAAACAATACGACCGAAAGCTCCGTTAACATCAGATTATATGGAAGGGATGTTTGATCGGTATGACGGTAATTTTGAGCGGCTTTCATTTGTAGCGACGAACGACTTACACGGCCGAATCCTTCATTCAGATGAAAATGGTGAAATGGGGATGGCAAAAATCTCTACAATCGTCAATGAGATCCGTGATCAAAATGAACAAACATTTCTTTTTGATGCAGGTGATACGTTCCACGGGACAAACTATGTAAACTTTAGTGAAGGTGCTGCTGCTGTAGAAGTAATGAATGCGATGGAGTATGACGGTATGGTACTCGGAAACCATGATTTCAACTTCGGACAGGAACGTCTGACACAATTATTCGATATGGCTGAGTTTCCAGTGATGAGCGGGAACGTTCGTTATGAGGAGAATGACGAATTTTTAACAGATCCATACGTGATTTTTGAAGTGGATGGAAAAGAGATTGCCGTATTAACGATGACAGCAGAAGATACAACGGTCAAAACAGCTCCAGCAAATATTGAAGGGCTTCACTTCGAATATGAAACAGAAGCGATTCAAACGTTAGTTGATGAAGTAAAAGATGATGTCGATCATATTTTCCTCCTGTCACACGCTGGATACACAGTCGATAAACAGATGGTTGATGCAGTCGATGGCATTGACTTCATTATGGGCGGGCATTCACATTCAACGATTGAATACCCAGAGCTATATGAAGACACATATATTACGCAAGCATGGGAGCATGGAAAAGCAGTAAGTGTGAATCACGTTCTCTTCCATGATGGTGAATTCGTTGGAATTAACGGTTATTTAGCACGTGATCATGAAAACCTTGAAGAGGATCGAGCAATAAAAACAATTCTTGATGATATTGAAGAAGAAGTTGGCGAGGCGATGAGTGAGGTCGTTGCAAATATTGACGTTGATCTAGACGGATCACGTGAAAACGTTCGAACTCAAGAGACGAATCTCGGAAACTTAATTACTGATGCGATGAAGGATTTAACAGATGCAGACATTGCGTTTACGAATGGCGGCGGAATTCGAGCTAATATTGCAGCTGGTGATGTAACGGTTGGCGATGTTTTTGAAGCTTTCCCATTTGCAAACTACGTCATTATGATTGAAGTGACTGGCGAGGATATTTTACAAAGTGCTGAGCACGGTGTACGGTTATACCCGAATGAAAACGGGGGCTTCTTACACGTATCAGGCATGAGTTATACGTTCGACCCTTCACAACCTGAAGGTGAGCGTATTGTCGAACTACTCATTGATGGTGAGCCCGTTGATCCAGATGCCACATATCACGTAGCAACGAATGACTTCATGGCGTCAGGCGGAGATGGCTTTAGCTGGTTAGCTGATGGCGAACTTCTCGCAGACACAGGGCAGCTATTAAGTGAAGTACTCATCAATTACCTGCAAGCAGATAAACAAATTCCAGAAGTCGAAGGACGAATTAACGTACAATAATTTGCAGATCTCTCACATTCCCAAAAACCCCCAGGTGCCTGGCACCTGGGGGTTTTTTGGGAATTGGATCAATGTTGTCGTAATGAGAAACTGGTGATTTTTCTAGTCTTCAGATTAGAATCATTCTAGTTAGCGGATAAAGTGCTGATTTTCGCGGATAAATCGAATTTTTTACAGGATAAAATCAATATTTTCACGGATAAATCAATATTTTCATGGATAAACCAAATTTTTTGCAGGATAAAATCAATATTTTCATGGATAAACCAAATTTTTTGCAGGGTAAAATCAATATTTTCATGGATAAACCAAATTTTTTACAGGATAAAATCAATATTTTCATGGATAAACGAAAATTTCCACAAGACAAATCCTCTCACCCTTATATAAGAAAAGCAAAAAATGACTCTCCACCTACGGAAGAGGCATTTTTTGCTAGAAAACCGTCCATTGAGGTGTGAGGTATAACCACATAGAGCCGCTAAAATTCCCACAATTAATCCAAAAAAGAAGACTTCAATTCTGGAATTATATGCTAAACTGTAGTCGGATGCAGAAATCAGGAGGAAGATAAAGTGAGTAAAATCATATATTTTATCGTAGTAGCCGTACTGCTCACAGCCGGATGCGAAGAGAAAATAGAATTGACCCCTCCATATGATCTAGGGAATGACCCGATTAATGCACAGCAATTCAGTTTTGTGATTCAAGATGAAGAGTGGCTATATTACATAGACGGAAAAAAAGATGATCAAATTACACGGACGAATGGTGAAGTAACCGAAACGTATGAAGGCACGTATGCACGTGGAATGAACCTTTATGAGGATGACATTTACTTTTCCCATTTTGGAGATGAGAGCGGGATTTTTCGCGTCAATAAAGAAGATCCATCTGACCTTGAGCAGCTTACCGATATCCATACAAGCAATGCAGTCATTGTGAATGACTATTTGTTTTTTAACCAATATTCGTCCAGTGATCAAAGTAAGAACGGTCTTTACCGATTAAATCTCGACGATCATACGCAAGAAAAGCTCGTAGATGGCATGATAAACGGGATACAATGGTCAGACGGTTGGATTTATTATGGGATTCCGTCAGGAGGGAAAGTGTTGAGAATGTTACCATCAGGGGATGAAATGATGGAATTAAAAACAAATGACGGATTAAATGTTAGCGCTAGGGGTTATATGATCATCAACGATTGGATATATTTTGAAAATGACGATCGACTATTTGCAAGCTATTACCGAAGTGAGAACTGGTCAGACAATATTTATCGAATGAAATTGGACGGATCTGAAATTGAACCGATAGCTCAAGGAAGGCTGGGCAATTTTAACGAAAGCGAACAAGTCATTTATTACTACACTGAGGATAGGAACCATAGACGTCTTTATCAAATGAAATTAGACGGCAGTAATCAAACGATGCTCTATGAAGGTGAACTGAAATGGACTTGGATCAATGTCGTCGATGATATCCCTTATATCATGGTAAATTGGGGCACGAGTACCCCTGAACCGACTGAACTGTATTATTTCGACGCTGAAAAAGGCGACATGAAGCAATTTGAGGAATAGCGAGTGGCATCAATAGTTTTATATGTGGAAAAATGAGCTTGATTACCGATAAAAAGGGGTAAGGGTGGAGTCGTATATGGAACAAAACAATATCAAGCCTGAGGTAATTGGTGGAGCAATTGGTGTCATATTTATGGCCTTATTTGGTATGTTATGGACGTTTACTGGTACGATGGGGCTTGCTGGATGGGGAGCACCCTTCGTATTCATTTGCGGACTGATCATCGGATTGATGGTATTCGTTGGAGGTATTTTGTTATTAATAAAATCTAAAGGATTACCTAATCATAACGCGGAAGAAAATTTGCTTCATGGGAAACGACTCGGGCGATCTTTTAATAGAGTTTTTATCGTTCAAGGGTTGGCGATTGGTGGCTCTATTGCCATTTTGAACATAACAAACCGACAAGACTTGATACCCCCAGTCATTGCGGTCATTGTCGGCCTGCATTTTTTCCCATTAGCAGTGTTGTTCAAAGTTAGAGTCTATCATTTGACTGGATCATTGTTCTGTTTACTGGCGGTTGTAGCAGTCTTTACGATGCCTGTTCAATATATTGTTGGAGATTATACAATGAATGTCCAGATGGCTGCTGTAGGTATTGGTGCAGCACTCATCCTTTGGGCAACGAGCTTGGCAATCCTTTTTTCAACGAAAAACTTGATGGGTAATCTGAACATAGATGTGCAAAGAGAAGTGAAGTAAAAATGTTTTAGCAAGCCGAAAGCAGGAATCAGAAAGCAAGAATCCGAAATCCTAAATTAGAATCATTCTAGTTAGCGGATAAAGTGCTGATTTTCGCGGATAAACCAAAATTTCCACAGGACAAATCCTCTCACTCTTATATAAGAAAAGCAAAAAATGCCTCTCCACTACGGAAGAGGCATTCTTGACTAGGAAAGCTTTTAATAGACGCGGTCACCGTTAAAAATTGAGCTTTTCACAACGACATAGTCAACGTGACGAATAGAATCGAGCTTGTTTCCTCCGGCATATGAAATAGCAGATTGCAGATCTTGCTCCATTTCGATGAGCGTATCTTTTAAAGAGCCTTTATGCTCCACGTACATTTTCTTTCCTTCAACGTTCTTCTTTTCACCTTTTTGGAACTCAGAAGCGGAGCCGAAGTATTCTTTATAGAGCTTTCCGTCTTTTTCAACTGTTTCCCCAGGAGATTCTTCGTGGCCAGCAAATAATGAACCGATCATAACCATTGTTGCGCCAAAGCGAATGGACTTCGCGACATCTCCGTGGGTACGGATTCCTCCGTCAGCAATAATGGGTTTCGTTGCAGCCTTTGCACACCAGCGAAGTGCAGCCAATTGCCAGCCGCCAGTTCCAAAGCCAGTTTTGATTTTTGTAATACACACTTTCCCTGGACCGATACCGACTTTTGTTGCATCTGCACCAGCGTTCTCTAATTCTCTTACTGCTTCAGGTGTTCCAACGTTGCCAGCGATGACAAAGCTTTCAGGCAAGTATTTCTTAATATGCTGAATCATCTCGATCACAGCATTGGAATGACCGTGTGCGATGTCGATCGTAATGTATTCAGGTGAAAGGTGTTCCTCTTTCAATTGTCGGACGAATTCATATTCCTCATCTTTTACACCGACACTTATCGATGCGTATAAGCCTCGTGAATTCATATCTTTAATAAAATCGATTCGTTTTTCTGGTTCAAAACGGTGCATAACATAGAAATAGCCACCTTCTGCTAAGGTGATTGCAATTTTTTCATCTATAATTGTCTGCATGTTTGCAGGTACGACAGGCAATTTAAATGTACGTCCGCCTAAGCTGATAGATGTATCACACTCAGAACGGCTGTTTACTACACATTTTGCGGGAATCAATTGAATATCTTCATAATCAAATACATTTTCCATGACTCTCACTCCTAAAAACCGAATGTTATATACGTTTTAAAAATAAAATGTTCGTACATAGAGTAATTTACACGAATTTAATCAAGATGTCAAAGATTTTTGTGAAGATCGTGACATGAGTATAAACGTGAATATTGTTCTTTATTTTAATATTTTTATACGGGCAAGATATTTGAATTAAACTTGGATTATGTTTAAGGTAAATGGGATAAACAACTAAAAAGGCCGTTTGTTGAAGTTGGACAAAAGAATGCTGTCTATATACATGAACTCGATAGGAAACAGAATCTAATCTAAATGAACCGTGATCCTGCGCACACAAAGGATCGTTTATGTTATTAATCAACAAATTGATTTTTGAAAAGGAGGTTTGCGTATGGGCGATACATTACGTGAAGAAATTCGTGAAAAGCTGCTTAATGGTGACTACCATTGTGAAAAGGAGCTGACACTTTCGATATTAAGTGGAAAGTGGAAGGTTGTGATCTTATGGCACTTAGGCGTAGAAGGGCCGCATCGATTCAATGACATGCAGCGGCTTTTTAAACACGTCTCTCATAAAACACTCTCCAATCAGCTGAAAGAGTTAATAGACGACGGAATTGTTAGCCGAAAAGTGTACCCAGAGATGCCGCCGAAAGTAGAATATTCGATGACCGAACTAGGTTATACGTTATTACCGATCGTAGAGATGATGTATGAATGGGGGAAAAATCGGATTGAACAGCTTAAGGAGGAAGGGGTACTTAAATAAACTAATCTTGGCATGTCGTTAAAGAAGTTCTCAGGAAGTGAATTCAGTTTACACAGAACCTCTTCGGACAAGCCTTAATGGTGAAAGCTTTCGTTTCCTTTATACGATTGTCCATAATTTTTTATATTATTTTATAAAAAGCCGTGGCAAGAATTATCTTTACCACGGCATATTTTTAGCTATTAAAGTAGCTTCAATGATTCACGGTTAAATGCAGGAAGATCGTCTGGAGTACGGCTTGTGACGATGTTTCCGTCTACAACAACTTCTTCGTCTTTGAAGTTTGCTCCAGCGTTGATAAGGTCTTTGCGAATCGAAGTAAATCCAGTGATATCGACTCCTTTTAAAAGGTCGGTATCGATAAGGAATTGTGGCCCGTGACAAATCGCAAAGACAGGTTTTTTATTTTGAATAAAGGACCGAGCGAATGCTGCGTTACGCTCATCAATACGCAACAAATCAGGGGAGAAGCCGCCAGGTACTAAAAGCGCATCATAATCATCTGCCTTTACTTCTGCGATCCCTTTATCAATCTTAAACGTATCTCCATTTTTACCTGTAATTTCTTCACCCGATTCTTGTCCAATAAGATCGACTGTGTGACCAGCTTCATGATATTTTTCGACCGGATCAGTTAATTCAATTTCCTCGACCATGTTCGTAACAAGAACAGCAATTTTTTTACTCATCATGGATCCTATCCTTTCATTATGGGATTTAACATGCTTGCTTTCCCTTTTTATTTTAGGAAAACATATCATTGCTGTAAAGAACGCACTTTTATTAGCGGTAGTTACCTAAAGGTTACTTACTAAAATGGAATGGTCTATAATAGATGATAGGAGGTGATGACAGTGGCAATGAAATTGTCAGATATTGCAGCTTCTCATGCAAAGCCTATTATTAGTGAGGCGATACTTTGCATGAGGAAAGAAAATCATATCATCGCCTAGTTTCGCTTTTACGAAAACTGATAACAGGCTTTGCACCTTATTTTTAAAAAATAAAGATAAGGGGCTGGCTAACGTGAGTCATGTAAAAGCATCTGCGGTATTACCGCAAGAATTAATTAATGAAATTCAGAAATATGTTCAAGGAGAATCGATCTACATTCCGAAGCAAAAATCGACCTATGAAAAATGGGGAGCACGTTCTGGTACAAGAGCGTTCATTGCGAACCGGAATTCCGAGATTAAACATAAATTTACAACGGGAATGTCAATCGACGAGTTAGCAAAGGAATATTACCTTTCGATTGATACGATAAAAAAAATAGTTTATAAGAAGTAACAAACGTTGCACCGGGCTACCAATTTAAAGGGAGTTCGGTGCTTATTAAAGATTTTTCGACAAGTGCCTGGCACTTGTCGAATTTTTATGGAAAGTTTGATTTATAATCATTCTTTCCATTTTAGCAATAGCGAGGTGCCTATTAAAATAAGAAATACGGAGGTGAATCAGATGGAACCTTTCATCTCGCCAAGTCAATATCACTTTATTCGATTCCAAGTAAAGAAGCTCGTAAACGGTTATGCAAATTCTCATGACAATGATGTCCGAAAAGCTTTGAAGTCAATTGTAAGTGAGAATGTAAAACATGAATGGCCTCATTTGAATGTAGAACAAAATGAGTTAATGGAGCCGATTACAGAAATTGAGGATAAAGAAAAAGCTGACATTTTTTTAGCTCAAATAAAGTCGTATGTGATTCCATTCAATGTTACAGACAAGCAAATCATAAGACTGTTTCCGAAAGTGAAGAAGTTAAAAGTTCCTTCATTCGAGGAGGTCGACATGAGGGATATTTCATATTTAAGCTGGATCGATAAAGGAACGTTAGAGAAATACATCGTGATGAGGCGCGACGACAAGTTAATCGGGATAAAAGGATCGTTTACGCGATCAAACCAAAAAGGGATATGTTCGTTATGTAATCAGTATGGTGATCTTGGCATGTTTCTCGCTGAAAAGAAAGGAAGAATCCAAGGCTCAATGATGAAAAGAGGCAATTACATTTGCAATGACAGTCAATTTTGTAATGAAAACCTCATGTCACTCGATAAGCTTTATACATTTGTTGAACGGCTAAAAAGGTAAAGAAGGAGGCCTGAAAATCAATGAAAGATGTTGAAGCGATTAAATTTTTAGAAAGCAAACGAGTTTTTTTACGGCCGATAGAACAGGACGACATTGACCTTATTTATCACCATACATTGTGGGAAAAAGAAGGACGTAGATTGACGGGAACGAAGGCTGTTTTTACTTATACGAAAGTTCAGCAATTTTATGAGAATGCTGCTGTAGATTCTAGCAGAATTGATCTGCTTATTTGTTTACAGGAAACAAATGAACCTATCGGCGACCTTGCGATGATGGACATTGATCATCAAAATCAACATGCAGTCGTAAGAATATCGATATTTGACCCAACTTATTTTGGAAATGGCTATGGTACAGAAGCGCTGTCGCTCTTACTCGAATATGGCTTTGACATGTTAAACTTAAATCGAATTGGCTTAGACGTCTTTGCTTTTAATGAAAGAGCCATTAAAGCTTATAAAAAACTAGGGTTTCAGCAAGAAGGAAGAATTAGAGAAACCCTTTTCTACAACGGTGAATATCATGATTCCATCATCATGGGAGTATTGCGCAATGAGTTTGTGAGGGATAGGCAATAAGCTTGATATTGTATCGAGTGGCAAATAATCGAAGGAAGTCTATAAAAAAGCACCTGTACGCAAGGTGCTTTTTACGTTTATTATTTATAGCATTGAAATAATTTCTATCTATGAGCTCCACAAAGCTACCGGTAGTGTTAGGATCACATCACTCATCAACAAACGCAATTTTCTTTCGTTTTCGCTTGATGTCCTCAATTTGATCTTCAAGTCGTTGTTTCACAGTGGCCAATGTATTGATTTGATGGCTGACTTCCTCCAACTTCTCTTCATATGCTTCAAGTACTTCTTCGCAGATACCATACATTTCTTGTTGAGGATAATCAGCATCACAATTTATAATGACATCGATTTGATCAATTGTTAATCCTAAATTTAGATATAATTGAATGGTTTGAATACGCTCAATGACAGATTCATCAAAGTCACGATAACCGTTCTGAAGCCGGTGTGAAGTAATTAAACCTTTCTTATCGTAATATCTGATTGATCGGGTACTGACATTTGTCATTTTAGACAATTGACTTATTTTCAATTGGGCACACCCCCTTTTCATTACCCATTATCCTATTTCCTCATCTCATTCAAATTGACCGTTTCTTAACTTCAAATTCCTCATGTCCCTCTACATCAGAAGTTGGTTTAACATGACGAAGCATGACAACCGAAAGAATGGCAAGGAATAGGCATAATACGGAACTGACAATCGCTGCAACATTAAAGCCATGAGTAAATGCCTCACGAGCCATGACTAACATTTCCTCGGGCACCTGATCTGCCAAAGCCAACGCCCCACTGAGTGAGTCTTGGTAATCCCCCGGGGATTCTGTATTGGAAGCCATGATTCTCTGACGATATACAGCACTGCTGATACTTCCCATTATAGCGATCCCAAGTGCAATTCCAAGCTCACCACTAATTTCAGCTATGGCCGAGGTAGAACCGGACTTGTTTGACGGCGCTGAACCGACGACTAAATCAGTACCCAGTACTAAAATAGGTGCAATACCTAGTTGTGCAATGACAAGACCCACAACCAAAATAAAAAAACTAGACGAACTTTCTACGAGAGACATCAGAGAAAATCCAATGGCCGCAATCACCATACCACTCCCTACAACATATGCGGGTGATATTCGACGTGATAAGATTGGGGCAACCATTGATCCAACAATAACAGCCATCGCTCCAGGAATGGTCCATAGTCCAGCTTGAAATGGAGATAAACCACTCACCATTTGTAGAAATTGTGGAAAGAGATACTCCATACCATTTATCGCAATCATGCCAAATAACAACAACACGAATGCTGCACAAAATGCAAGACCCTTGAACAACTTCACATCAACCAGCGGATCTTTAAGATTTCGTTGACGACGTATAAAAAGGGTCCCGATGAACAAACCCATGATGATGGATACAATCAGTTGCCACTCAAAGCCATACACTGGTATACTCTTAAAGCCGTAAACAATAAGAAGCATGGAGGTGAGGGACAAAATGACACTCAAGAAATCAATGCTTCCAGATTGAATACCTTGATGTTTGGGAATGAACAATGGGGCCGTCACAAGTAATAAACCCATAAAAGGCACGCTTACAAGAAATACGGATCCCCACCAAAAGTTCTCTAGCAATAGCCCTCCTACAAGGGGACCGATGGAAATACCGACAGACATCGTTGTCACCCAAATCCCTATAGCGAGTGACCTTTGTTTGGAATGGACAAACATCACACTGATTAAAGAAAGTGTAGCAGGCATGAGTGTAGCACCAGCGATTCCTAATATCGCACGTGCAATGATCAGCATTTCTGGACTCGTAGAGAATGCGGCCACAACAGAAACCGCGCTAAACGCTCCTGCACCTATCATTAAAAGTCTTCTAGATCCAAATCGATCACCAAGAGAGCCCATCACAAGCAAAAATCCAGCAATCATGAACCCATATATGTCTGTAATCCACAGTATTTGTATGCTACTTGCTTCAAGCGCTACACTCAAGTGGGGGATGGCCAGAAACAGTATACTGATATCCATCGTCACCACTAACGTTGGTAGTAATATTGCAAACAAGCCGAACCATTCTCGCCGTCCGGCTTTGGAGTCTTTATTCATCATGTTTGTTTCCTCCTCATATCATGTTGTGATTTGTCTTAACCACAAATTTTATTCGCTTATCAAATCATAAACTTTGACATTAGTGTCAAAGTCAAGAAAAAAATACTACAACCCATCTGAACTTTTTGCTGTGTGGTGAAACAGTAAAAAGCCCTAGCCGAAAGACTAGAGCTGAATTAATTGTTTTACCAGTTAAGCCTCTGGCAGGAGCTCTCAAAGGATGGCGATGGGTTTTACCGAGAAGCAAGTGCTTGGCTTATGGATAAATATGGAATTTGGTGGCAACTTATAACGACTGAGCTTACAAATGTGATGCGAGATACTGAGAGCTTACAGAATACGATTGAGGAAATAAATAAAACGGAATTGATTAATGTAGACCAACTAAAATCAATGAAAAGAAAATAATCAATTTCTATTAACCTTATTTAAAAAACAGAGGGGGAAGGTGGCAACGAACCGGTTATAGATACAGAATGGGCAACTTAGGGATGTTCCAACTTTGAGGACATCCCTTTTATGCGTCGAAGCAGCGTACGATCCATCGATGAAGTTCAACTCTCGGTTCCTTATTTATTGGATATCGTTTTCAACATGGCAGAACCAAGTACCAACGTCGAAATATTGACAATCATAAATTTTAATAGTGACCAATTTTTCGATATTTGTAAAATTCCTCTTTTGTATAATTGCGACTCAATGACATACATGAAAAGAATCCCTATTGCCTGTATAAAAAAATTCTTTGACCATATTAAAGAAGTCATTAATCCAGATATGATTAAGTTGTATGGAGTAACATAGACGATATGATCCTTTCCTGCTCCCTTCAACATACCAGTTTTAAAGTAATGTGTATGAAAGAAGGCCGTTAAATAAAATCTTTGTGTTAAGAATATAGTTACTATATTTAAGTATAGCATGGCGATATGAAAAAATTTTGAGTGGGATTGTTGCATTAAACGAAACCACATCTTAGTAATTAAAAAGAATATCGGAATAGATCCTCCGGTCAGCCATAACCTCCACCATCCATGTTTATAGATCCCCAATTTTAAAAATATCTTTTCAATAGTGACAAAAATAAGTGTGAATAATATTCCCCATTTAAACTTTAATTGGTATGCGGTCCAAAAGACAGCTACTGTAGGTACAGCATATAATTGAGATACATTTGCACCAAAAATATTATCAAAATAAGAATTTTTTAATATCTTTGGATAGTAACGATAACTTTTAAATAATACAAGGACGATATACTCGAAAAGAAAGGCTAATCCTGCCATCGATAGAAAAAGTGAAAAGAGTTTGCTATCTTTTTTTCTTATGAGTGTAAATCCTAATAAAAAGGTATTTGTGATGATTAACAAAAAATATGGTGTGGAATTTCTCATTCATTTTCCCCTTTTCTTATTACCTCTGCTAACTCAAGTAACAATCTTCAGTACTATTTAATCTTTTACGAATCCCGAAAATATATTCAATCTATAGTAGCTGCAAGCACTTATAAACTTCTCTGAATAATACGAAGTCACTGAAAAAGTAATCGTCTTTCAAATCTTCCTGCGCTCTCACAGAGAGGACACGAGTGACATCTATTCATGCTACACTTCGTTTGGAATACTCGAATAATTAAATAAGCAATGAGCTGGATAGATGAAATGTCATTAAATTCTCAATAGTGTTATAATTAA
Source organism: Evansella halocellulosilytica (assembly GCF_002335745.1). Taxonomy (GTDB): domain Bacteria; phylum Bacillota; class Bacilli; order Bacillales; family Salisediminibacteriaceae; genus Bacillus_CA; species Bacillus_CA halocellulosilytica. Next base: position 1,922,829 of record NZ_NIST01000001.1, read on the forward strand.
GTGACGAATAGAAGGGATCGAAAAGCTGGCTTTTAACGCCGAGGTTGAAAGGGGAACATGTCAGTGGAAGACAAGCATATTGAAATAGAAAAGGCTATTGAATACATCCATCAAAACATTTATGAGCCACTGTCTCTTGATGAATTAGCTAGCTACGTCGCTTACAGCCCCTACCACTTTTCGCGTATATTTAAAAAGAAAATTGGGATCTCGCCGCTCTATTATGTTTCCTCTGTAAGGCTGCAGAAAGCAAAGGATTTGTTATTGAGCACAAATTTGAGCATTCGGGATATCGGTATGGAGATAGGACAGCAAAGCTTAGGAACATTTACGACGCGCTTTACTGAAAGAGTTGGTATGACACCTGCACAGTTTCGAAATTCAAGGGGCGAGGCCGACAGCCATTTACAATCGTTAAAGCAGCTTCATCGTTGGCAAGAGGACAATCATACATTGAATCACAATCCGAATGTTAACGGAACGATAGACTCAGAATTGCCATTACAAGGAGTGATTCTCGTAGGGTTATTTGCCAAGCCTATTCCAGAAGGACTCCCTTTATACGGAACACTGCTCCCCGCATTCGGTGATTTTTGTTTCTCGAATGTTAAAACAGGCACCTATTATCTCATGGTTACCTCGGTATCTTGGGGGATGAAGTCTAATGAACTGTTACTCCCGAATTCAACGTTGCGCGGACGAATAAAAGACCCGATTGTTGTTAAACCGTTTACTCCGGTCGCTCATCAGCATGTGATGCTCCACCCACCACGATTAGATGATCCGCCAATATTAATCTCTCTGCCACTTTTAATGAATAACTTCCTTAATAGAATGCGAAAATACCCGTCCACTTTTGAGAAAAAATAAGGAGGAAGACGTATGCAAACAGAAAGTAAACATAAAGAAATCATTCAGAAAGCGATTGCTCTCATAGATGAACATTATGTTTTTCAGGAAAAAAAGGCTGAAATCATTGACAGAATGAAGGGGAAAATGGATCAAGGGACATATGGAAACTGTTCAAACGACGATGCTTTGGCAAAAGCATTAACGACTGATTTAGTCGAAATAAGTGAAGATAAACATTTATATGTGAAGGCTATTCAAGAGAAGGAGACAATTGGTAAAGAACGTGTTGATGAGTGGATGAAGAAGGAAAAGGAAGATGAACGGAACGAAAACTTTGGTTTTATAGAAGTAAAAGTGATGGATGGAAATGTTGGCTATTTAAGAATAAGCCAATTTATGAATCCTGACCGTGGGATCGATACAGCGAATGCAGCGATGAAATTAATTGAGAATGCGGCAGCAACTGTTATCGACGTTCGAAATAACGGAGGTGGCTATGGTGGTTTAGCTGAGTACGTCTCAAGTTATTTTTTCCCAGACGAGCCTAAGCTGCTATCAACGACAGTTTTTAAGGAAAAAGAAATGACATCGTTTCAAACCTTTACCCACCCTTTCGTCGTAGGGAAAAGACGGTTGAATCATCAACTTTATATTATCGTTAACGAGAAGACAGCTTCTGCAGCAGAATATTTTGCCTATGTGCTGCAGGCAAACAAAAAAGCAGTCATAGTTGGAGGGACGTCCGCTGGGGCAGCGAATCGAAATACATATTTTGCATTAAGTGATAAGCTGAGAATCTCGATTTCTACTGGTACACCAATTATAGAGGCGACAGGAACGAATTGGGAAGGAAAAGGAGTCATCCCAGACCTCCCTTGTAAAGACGTCAATGTATTCGAGCGGATTTACGAGCACATAAAAAGTCAATCATAATCCAAGAAAAGGTTTAGAGAAGGTGGATATCTTTAAACCTTAAATAGTCATCAATTGATTGGTTAGATCGTGCGAAACTGAAATTAGTTACAATTCGTCAATATGCGAGTGGGCCCAACATCGTACTAGAACAAGAAGGTGCTTGGTCGCGGTAACATAAAAGGAACGGCAATCGTTTATACGTTTATGAGAATCACTGAGAATAAGGTCACCTATATGGCCCGTTTTGATCATAAGGAAGAAGCTTTCCGGTTAAGTCGGTTAAAAGAAGAAGATATTGTGGCAAAGTAACGGCTTTGTCGAGTCGTTACTTTACCGTTTTGCGAGCTTTTAAGCAAGGTCATAGTGACAAACTCATAATATACTGCTCGCCAATTAGGCCTGTTTTTCTTCTGCCAGTATCTATAAAGCCAACTTTCGCATATAGCTTTTGAGCAGCGACGTTTTTATAGTTAACTGCTAGCACAATTTCATTACATTGAGGGAACTCTTCGGTGACAAAGCTTCGCAAGGCGTTCATCCCTTTCAGAGCATAGGCCTTTCCTTGCTCCCGATGATTAATTGATAAAGCAGTTAACAACATCGCCTGTGAGTTACTAGAGTACTCTTTCACACGCTCACTATTGTGTAATAAGAAAAAGCCAACAACGTGATTTTCATTTAAGATGACAATAGGATGTTGTCCCGGTTTTACATGTAATATATCGCTAGGCATTGCAGTAAATTGTTCTTGGTTTTTCGGCAACTCAAAGGATTTTAGCTCTTCCAAATAATGTGGCTGATAATGCTGTAAAGTAATTCTGTCCATATCGTTCATGATGAACCTCCAGTTATAATTTTGACGGAAAAATGTAGTTAAGATGGAAGGAAAGCTGTAAACATTTTTTTAACCTGTTTAATCGTTGCTGGTTCAATTTCAAACCCACCAGCTAAAACGAGAGTTTGACTCCTCCGATGAATATATGTCCTTTTTGTCAGCTCGTACGACAATAACAAATGTTCCCACGAGTCAACGGCTTCGATCTTCGATACTTAAATCAAATTCGCCCATATGTAGCGGTTGTAAACGAGCTGCTCCTGTACGTGTCATGTCTAATTGAGTAAGTTCAGTTATAAAATGTTTTATCTGTTCGATTTCGATCCAAACAGATTTGTTTTCACCTGAAATACGATCATCGTCAATGCGAATCGATCATGCAACAGAAGAATGAACATCGACTTGAGTTTGAATGAGTTCAATGTCTATATGATTCTTTCGTTTCTGATTCGATCCTCCATTAGCCAACCCTATCAATCATTATTTTAAAACGATAACTCCCATCGTTCTTCGATAAGTTCCTTGTTTGATAGCAACTGTTTACGAGACTCCATTCGTTTAAAACCATGATTCTCATAGATTCGTCTAGCTGTAGTTAATTCACGGTTTGTCCAAAGAATGACTCTTTTATAGCAAGCTTTCTTGCAAAATTGAAGGGCGGTTTCGATCAACTGTCTTCCGTAACCAGTCCCTCGGACAGAAGGTTCAATGAGAAACAATCCTAATTGTGCAGTATGATCATTTACTTTTTTTATACTGATTGATCCTGAACGTTTTCCTTCAATCTCTATTATCCAAATGTTTTCACGTCCATCGTCTCTTTTTATAAAACCGTCTACGCTTTTGGCAATAAAATCGCGGAAAGATAAATCATAATGGAACTCCCGATTGTACAGTTCATAGTGTGAGTGAATGATATAATTTGCATCCTTTCGTGTATATGGTCGGATCATCGTATCACCTTCTCATAAATTCTCCATTTTAGTTTAACATTAAATTCCATAAGCGTGGGCTCTATGACATGCGAAGCGTCAAAATTTTTCGCAAAAGAGCAATTGATAAGAAATGAAACGATGAATGCGATGCTACAATGTTCATTGCATAACATCTTAACATCGTTAGGAGTGAATAAATTGAAAAAGCAATTGTTATTCATACATAGTGCTGGTTCGCAAAAAAGTGGGCAAGGAAGCAGCGGCTTAGCAGCATTTATAAAATCATCTTTAGGTGAGGAGTATCACGTGTTATGTCCGCGAATGCCTGAACCTGAAAACCCTCAATGCACAAGCTGGCAAGAGCAGCTAAAAGAAGAGTTCTCTTTGATAAAAAACGATGTGATGTTGATTGGACATTCTTTAGGCGGGTCTGTTTTATTGAAGTTTTTATGCGAGGAAGAGATCGACATCACGATTGCAGGCTTATTTCTAATCGCAGCTCCTTTTTGGGGAAGTGATGACAATTGGCAAAATGATGAGTTTACGCTGCCGGAAGGCTTTCCTTCTACGCTGCCGTCAATAAATAATCTAGTTTTATATCATAGCAAGGATGATCCGATCGTTCCATTCACACATATGGAGCACTACAAAAAGCATTTCAGCCATGCGCATGCCCGTGTCCTAGAAGGTGATGACCATTATTTTCATGAAGGCTTACCTCGTCTTATCGCAGATGTTCAGAAGTCACCTTCGAAAAACGATCAGGAGGGATTTTAATGTCTTTGGCGAACTTTTTAATGAAAGAGTTTACGGAAGAAATCGCTTCAACACGCCGGATACTTAAGCGGGTTCCGGAGGACAAATTGTCTTGGACACCGCACCAGAAGTCGATGTCGCTTGGTCAACTCGCCATGCACATTGCCATCATTCCAGGAGAGCTATCAAACTTTTTCAGCGAACTAAGCAGGGAAATCCCTTCAGTACCACTACGAGAAGCTACTTCTCTATATGAAATACTTACAACCCTTGACAATAGTGAAGAAATGGCTAAAAAGTGGCTGTCCACATGGAGCAATGAGGATCTAATGGCAGAGTGGAAAATGACGAAAGGGAATGAAACGATCATGTCGGCTCCAAGAATGTTGATGGTCCGTTCGATTATGTTAAACCATTGGTACCATCATCGAGGACAACTCACTGTCTACTTGCGCCTACTTGATCTGCCAGTACCTGCTATTTATGGTCCAAGTGCCGATGAAGACTCATTTGACTAAATGTGTGTAATTGTTTTAATGAAAATATAAAAAAGAGGTGTGTATGATGATTAAAGGAGTTACCCCGTATGTCATTACAGATGGAAATGGTCAGGAAGCGGTTGCATTTTATGAAAATGTTCTAGAGGCGAAAGTTATTCATGTCCAAACGTTTGGAGATTTACCTGAAAGTCCAGAGTTTTCCATACCTGAAGAGGCGAAAAATCGTCTCGTCCATGCTCATTTAAAAGTAGGAGACACTGACCTCATGATCTCTGATACGTTTCCAGGACCGCATCCGGAACAGCAACCTTACGAAACCGGCAATCATGTAACTGTAGCCGTTTCGGTGACAGATGTAGAAAAGGCAAAAGAAGTATTTGCAAAGTTAGAGGATGGTGGCAAAGTAGTCAAGCCGCTTCAAGAAACACATTTTAGTCCATCTTACGGTCAAGTTACAGATAAATTTGACGTCACATGGCACGTTTCTACAGAAAATGTTGAATAATGAAGCTGCTGAAGCACCATTTCACTTGATGTGAACTGGTGTTTTTCTATTTATCCGCGAAAATTTGAGTTTATCCTGTAAAAAAGCTAATTCATCCGCGAAAATAACGTTTTATCCTGTAAAAAAATTGTTTTATTCATGAAAAATAACGTTTTATCCGCTAACTAGAATCATTCTAATTTAACACCGCAACAACACAACACCACAAAAACACAATGGCAAACCACAGAAGAAAACCATTTCATTCGACGTAAATGAAATGGTAGCTTATCGTTTACTTTTGATGGAGCAGCGTTTCTAACTCTTCAAAGGAAAGCTTTTCAGTCATTTTGCTCATCTCGTCCGGTATATCTATATAACACATCAATTCTAAACTGTTTCCATCCGGATCGAGAAAGTAAACAGAAGCATTTTGCTGGTATGGTCGAACGAAAGGCTCAATCGATGTTCTGCTGCCAAACGGGACGATTTCGACATCTAACTGACGGAGCCATCGCAATGAATTCTTCAAGTTTTCATAAGAAACACGGAAAGCGATGTGTCTTAATGACGGGTGGTACGGAGTTTTATATTCTTCTCCTGCCCATAACCCTACCCAGCTTTTTCCTTCTTCAATCCACAGGAAAGCAGTATCCCCATCTCTTAAAAAAAATTTCAAACCTAATTTTTCATAAAAAGCAATCGATTTTTCTAAATTTTTTACCGGTAAATGTGCTTCAAATAAACCTTCAATCATTGTAAAAAACCTCCTTTTGTTTAGAATACACTGCCAGGTAGGGACTTTGCCTGCGTGAATTGTCTGAAGTGATCTACGACTTTAGAAGGAGGTTATTGATTTTGCGCGGAATTTAATGAAAAACGAGTAAAAAAGCGTTTCAACGAATAGAAACGCTCCAAGAAGTACTATACAGTTTAATGAACTACTTATTCCTCGCCAACTTTCGAGCAATGACTTTGAGTTTAGGATCCCTTTTTATTAATTCGAGTTTATTTAAAACGGCCATCATAAATTCATAATGAGCAAACCCTTTACTCGTAATGATGTTTTCGTATAGGCAAACATCGCTGTCTTCATACGTTCCGTGCTGAAAATAATGTGAATAATGATCTTTGATTTGAGGCATCGTCGTATAATTTCCTTGAATACGTCCAGCAGACGCAAGTAAAACAGCCGAAGCGCAGCTCGCTGCAATCATTCCTTCAAAATGAGAGATGCATGCTTTTAATTGTTCGTTTTCTACTAAAACATCTGTCATCTGACCACCAGGCAGCAGGAGAAGCTCGTATTTTTTCGAATCAGCATTACCGACAGGCTTATCAACTTGGATTACCATACCACCATCGGTGACGACGCTTGATCCATCAACGGAAAGAATGTCCATCTCCCAGCCTTTATCTTTTAAAAACTTTTGCAGTAATGTCACTTGCCAAATGGCACAATTGTCATAAACGATCATAGCAAATTTCTTCAAACGATCACTCCTCATTATGAAAGTTAATCACAATTGTACACACACAAATATTGGAAAAATAGTCTTAATTTTCTTGTCAAATCATGATATAATGATCTTAGGGGAAGCGATTCGTTGCAAACGAAGAGATCCCTTTTTTTGTGCTCATTTAAAGAAAAGCTAAACATATAACGACGATAAGTTTTCTATTTTTTATTCTCGGTTGTGGATTTTCGTGAAGCAGGAATAAAAAGGCACAATGTTGAAGTGATAGTGAATCCAAGGCGGATAGGAGGCGTAAGGATGACGAAAAAAATCGTTAGTTTTTCAATGATCGCGCTCATTGTCATCGCTGTTTCTATTGTTTTTCGCGATCCTGTGGAAAAGACGGTCGATGGAACAGAAGATCGCACAATTGAAGAGTTATTAGAAGAAAATGAGCAGCTACAAAAAGAAAACTTACAGTTAAAAGCCGATATTCAACTTCTTGAATCTCATCAAGTAGATCGGAACTTTGAAAATCACAATTTAATGTTAGTAGAATATGCAGATGAATTACACGAATACCTTGAAGTTGCTTTACACGCATTATTTTCTGAAAGTAAAGATGAGACAGATCGAACCGAATTAGATGATCTCTATCAGTATTATGAAGATTGGTTTATCGGGCGACCGAATTATGTGGAAAATGATGAACTGCTATTTCGTGTATCTCCGGATCCAGGGTTGAGAGCTGGCGAATCTTTCGGCTACCTTTTTCATTTTAGCGAACCTTTCGAAACGTATGAAGGAAAAGAATTAGCTATTTATGCGTATCATGAGGAAACAGAAGAGCGTGTCATCGCCGTGTCACCTAGAAAGGTTACCGAACCTAGTTCTGGTTATTCGAGTTTGGAACGATTTACTGCGAACTTTGAATTGCCAATAGGCGGTTTATGGAGGTATGAAGTCGAATTAGATGGCGAACTTTATGGGGACGTGATCTTGTCTGTAAAAGACTCTGCCGATTAGATGAGAAAATGGAAGCCAAACATTTTTCACGAAATGATAGAATAAAAGAATGACAATATAGAATTGGAGTTAAGAAGCATGAAGACGTTCCCATCAGCCGAAGACATACACCTATGCTTGGAACGATTACATACAACCTATAAAGTTCCAGATCGAATCATTAAAAACTTATTTGGCAAAGAAAATTATACGCGGTTAAACCGATTGCTTCAGTCGTTAGATAAAGAAAAGATTGACATGCAACAGCTGGCGAAAATGCTCATTGTAGAAAAAGGAGCTGAGCTCTTTTCCGGAAGCAACGCCGAAGTAAGAGAGCTAAGAAGCTATTTGTTAAAACAGTTACCGGAAGAAGATTTGGTTGCCATATACTCTCGCAACCCAGTTGCAAATAAGACGCTTACTTCACCTGCGTACATGGTCACCCCGCTCGCAAATAAGAGATGGACGATCGGAAGCAGATGGCCGCGTGATTTCATGAGAACACTCGGTTTTCCAGCGGTCTTCGCTGGCGTTTCCTTACCGAAAACCGCATCATCAAGCGCAGTCGTTGACATTGAACCTCGAAAAAAGGTTCCACCTCTCGTTGACTTCCAACGAAAACTTAAGGAGCAAATGTTTAACGTGCTCGCATTAGAAGGGGAGTACACACGCTGTATTGTTACGCTTCCTACTGGCGGCGGGAAAACAAGAGTTGCTGTAGAAAGCTTCATCGAGTGGATGCATAGCCGATTTAATCGTGGTAAATATTTCATTTGGATTGCCCAAAGTGAAGAGTTATGTGAACAAGCAATTACTTGTATAACAGATATGTGGCAGGAAAAAGATTACCCTGAATCATTGAGAATTTATCGATATTTTGCAGGAAATGAGATTGCTGAAGAGCAGCTCATGGGTGGTGCAGTCGTTGCGAGCATTCAACAGCTAAATTCGAGACTGAAAAATGACGACCCAGTCCTTACAGAAATCATCCGTGATTGTGGTGCGATGATTATCGATGAAGCACACCATGCGGCAGCAAAGACCTATCACGAATTACTGACGAAAGCAGCGGACATTTGCGGTCCAAAACTCTTCCCGATATGCGGCTTAACGGCAACACCGGGAAGAAGTGACGGTGAAACGGGCAAACTCGTTAACCGATTTGAAGCCCATTTATTACAGCCGGAACTGACTGAAGATCCCGTTTATGAACAAGATCCACTACAGTATTTTCGCGAACAAGGTTTTTTAGCAAAGCCGAAGCATATTATTTACGATTCAGGCCGTGAATACGCTGTTAATGAGCAAGATGTAGAAGTGACAGAAGATATCATAAATGCGGAGCTACTAGATGAACTAGCTAACGACGAATGGCGTAATGTGCAAATTATGAAACGGCTGCAAGAGATTCCGGCTCGCAGCCAAACACTCGTTTACGCTTGTACAGTGAAACATGCTGAATACCTTGCCACTGTTATGAATGCCCTCGGCAGAAAGGCTGCAGCGATTTCGGCAGAAACACCGAAAGCGACGAGACGCATTTATATTGACGCTTTTAAAAATGGTGAGGTTGAATTTTTGTTTAACTATGGTGTACTCACGACAGGATTCGATGCCCCGAAGACAGAATACATCGTCATTTGCCGGCCGACAACAAGTGTCGTGTTATACGAGCAAATCGTCGGACGAGGACTTCGAGGACCTAGGTTTGGCGGAACGGAATATTGTACGATCATCGATTTTGCCGACAATCTCCACCGTCTCGGAAAACCACTTGCTTATGCACGGTTCCAGCATTTTTGGCATCAAGTAGAAGTAAGCAGCAGCGAATGATAGTGTGATTTTCGGACTCATTTTTTAAAAGGAATATAGAATCTCTTTGCCGAAGTACTCTAAATCTCGTATTTAAAGGAGGTATGTCGTCAGATGAACTGGTCAACAAGGTTAACGAAGCTATTAAATATTAAATACCCGATCATTCAAGGCGGACTCGCATATTTGGCATATTCTGATTTAGCGTCTGCCGTTTCGAACGCAGGCGGCTTAGGACAAATTACCGCGATGTCGTTATCGACACCTGATGAACTTCGAGCAGAAATTAAAAAAGTAAAAGAAAAAACGAGCAACCCATTCGGTGTTAACTATGCAATCGGCCAGCATGGAAGACCGTTTGAACATATGTTAAAAGTTGCGATTGAAGAAGAAGTACCGGTCATCACCGTAACAGGCGGGAATCCAAAGCCTGTTTTTGATCAGCTCGAAGGAGTAGATACGAAGAAAATTGTCTTAGTCGCTGCACGAAGACAAGCAGAAAAAGCCGAGGAGTTAGGAGCAGATGCTGTCATGGTTGTCGGTCAAGAAGGCGGCGGGCATTTAGGCAGAGGAGATACTGGCACACTCGTGTTAATTCCGCAAGTGATTGATTCCGTTCAAATTCCTGTCGTCGCAGCCGGAGGGATCGGTGACGGAAAGTCAATGATGGCAGCGCTCTCCTTAGGGGCAGAAGGGGTTGAAATCGGAACACGGTTTATTGCGACGAAAGAATGTATCCACGCTCACGACTCATATAAACAAAAGATCGTCGAAGCAAGTGAAATGGATACAGTGGTGATCAAACGCTCACTCGGTGCACCTGCGAGAACATTAAAAAATGAACTAACCGAAAAGATTCTCGAACTCGAAAAAACAACGCCGACTTATGAAGCATTAAAAGACTATATTAGCGGTAAAGCAAACAAAAAATTCATTTACGAAGGTGTCGAAAGCGAAGGGTTTGGCTATGCAGGTCAAGTAGTTGGCCGAATTCATGACATTCCAACCGTAAATGAGCTCATTACTCGAATGATTGCAGAAGGAGAGAACATTCGAGCACGCTGGAGCTAGAAAAAAGAGTTTAAATCTGAGTTTCTGCGCTGTCTATTTGTGAACATTGTATGTTTATCCGCGAAATTTCCGGTTTATCCGGTAAAAATATTGATTTATCCGCGAAAATATCAGTTTATCCGGTAAAAAATTCGTCTTATCCGTGAAAAACAAGGGTTTATCCGCTAACTAGAATTATTCTAAACTACCCAAAAGACAGCAAGCACTAATTGGCCTAAACCAGCCCTTTGTAATATCCAAAATTAACCAGGTGCCAGGCACCTGGTTAATTTTGGATAAACTCACATAAGTATTGCTTAAAATTCACATATGAATAACCGGTAGCAGCACGTACGATGCGTAATTTTGGTCATGATAGATTTGCTGATTCGCTTTTTGCGTTTCAGTACTGTCTAGTAAGGATTTCCCTGTATTTGGATTGATATCATACATCGGGAAATTACTCGAAGTAATGCTGATCCCAAGCGAATGACCTTTGAGGAATACGATGCTCGTTGCCCACAAATCAATCTCATACAAGATGACCTCGCCGTTTATTGGCTCCGCTAATGGAGTAGCTTTTCCGTGCCGGTATTTTGCGCGCACGATACCTTCCGTAACATTAATCGACTTCCCGTCTGGCAATACATCTGTAAGTTTTACAGTAAAATCAGTGTCGGGTGCGTCAGATTTTGCGTACAAAAACACTTTAACAGGTCCTGTCACTTCAAGCGGTTCTTCAAGAGGATCTGTTGAATATACAAGCACATCATTGCGCTGCTCGATGTCATTTTGGGCGAGAGGACCGGTGTTCACCCCGCGGTAAAATAAAGTCGGACCACCGACTGTCGGTACGGGATCGTCGGGATCGTATACATATTGGTCATGAGGCTCATCTTGATCTGGCTGCTCAAAACGAAGCATCCCATGTTCAGTCCCAACATTTGCTTTGCCATCACTATGTAAATACAGTTTTGTATATTCAGTTCTCGCGAGCGGCCACTCTTTTTCAGAGCGCCACTTATTAATCCCCATAATAAAAATGCGAATTGGATCTTCATTATCAAAAGCAACATTTTTTTTGTCTTTTAACCAATAGTCAAACCATTTGATATGAAGAGACGTAATATCGTCTTTTCCGTCGATCAAGTCTCCGGAACTTTTTAAGCCGAAATATCGCTCTCCGAAATACGGGTTATGACTGCCGTGCCCCCACGGTCCGATTATAAGCTTCTGATTGTCATTTTTCTTTTTTAAAGAAAGGTAATTATTAATGGTCGGTCCTAAAAAGCAATCATACCAGCCTGCCAAATGAAACCCAGGTAAATCGATGTCTACTTCCTCATCGATGTTTTCATCTTCTTCAGAAGCAGATGATAGAAAAGTTTCATATAAATGCTGAATGTCTTTATGCTTCATGAGTGGCGGCCAATCTTTTACCGGTTTATAGTTGTGCCATTCAAAAACTTGATCTAAATCATCGATAATCTCAACTTGCGTTTTCTCAAATTGAGACTGATCTTGTTTACGTGACAAGTAATCAGTCGCGATCGAACCGAGAATCCATGATTGAATCATCCCAAGCTCTAATGCGCCGTTTCGTTTGGCGATGTCTTGTTGTAAATTGTTGCCCGTAAACGCTGGTGCAATTACTTTTAACGATGGAGGACGTTCCATTGCAGCAAATAATTGCGTAAAACCATAGTAAGATAAGCCGAACATGCCGACTTTTCCATTGCTGTACGGAAGTTTTGCTGCCCATTCGACAGCATCATAACCGTCCTCCCGTTCTTGGTGAAAAGGGTTAAACTCTCCTTCTGATGAATAGCGCCCGCGCACATCTTGAATAATGACGACGTAACCGTTTAATGCGAGTCGCGTTGGATCAATATACCCGTGAGAAAAAGGGGGTAAATCTTTATTGTATGGAAGGCGGTTCAACAAGACTGGAAAGCGCCCTTCACGATCAGGACGGTAAACATTAGCTTTCAGCTTTGTCCCGTCACGCAGCTCGCACGTCACATTTCTTTCAATTAGGATGTTTTCGCTCATCCTCTACACCTCACTTTTTTACTATAGGATTTATAAAAAATATGGATGATCACATAACTGCAATTAGGACTTGCAACAAGCATCATGCACTTGCTAAGAACCTCTGAAACGATAAGCCAAGTTTTGTTTAAAGAGAAAGGCCTGTCCCAGAATCCGGGTAACAGACCTTCATGATTTTTAAAAAAAGATTGAATATTCAATACTTTATTACATATTTTAACGGAGCTAATAAGTTTAGACAAGTTTTATCCTTACAGGAGGGGAGGAGGAAAATGAATTAATTTCCTAGCATCTCGTCAACTCGATCTTGGTTATTGTCGATCCATTCTTGTGCGACAGCTTGCTCATCTTCACCGTCTTCAATTTTTTGGATCATCTCTTCGACATCATCAATTGAAATGCTCCAGTTTTCAAGGAATTCAAATACTTCAGGTGCATGTTCTTCAAGTTCATGATTCGTGACTACGTGGACAGATGCTTGCTCGAAGTAGCCGAAGTCATCTTCTAAAATTTTAATGTCAAACTCATTGAACATTGTGTGTGGTCTCCAGCCATAAAAAATGACAGGTTCTTCATTGTTCATTTGACGCTGAGCTTGAGCAATCATTCCGCCTTCTGAAGATGCAACTAAGTCCATGTCAGCACCTTCTTCTTCAATAAATTCACGGATAAGGCTCGTCGCACTTGCGCCTTCTTCAATACCATAAATTTCATTTTCAAACATGTCTTCGTTTCCGAACAGGTCTTCTAAATTATTAATGTCTTCAAGGTAAGTCGGAACAGTAAGTCCGGCATCAGCATTGTCATAACTAATCGCAGTATCAACAACAGTATCGCTATACTCGTCAAAATAAACTTCGTGAACTGGCATCCAAGAATCCATAAAGACATCGATGTCACCGCGAGAAAGTCCCATAAATACAGAGCTGACATCGGCTTGTGTTTCCTCAACTTCATATCCGAGATCTTCAATTAATAATTTAGCTACTTCAGTTGGAGGAACCGTGCTTGTCCATGGCGTGACACCGAATGAAATCGTGCCTTTCACTTCCTCACTATTGTTTGTTCCTCCTTCAGCGTCTCCACAAGCTGCTAACAATAAAGCTAGTGATGATAACGTTAATAACGATTTTTTCATGTTCAATCTCTCCTTAATTTTAATTTTGGCCAATCCCTTGTGTAATACGGTCTAAAATAATCGCTAAAACGACAATTCCAAGTCCACCGACTAGGCCGAGGCCGACATTGACAGTTGAAATTCCGGTTAAAACGGTAGAGCCGAGCCCTGGAGCACCGATCATTGAAGCGATAACAGCCATCGAAAGGGCGAGCATGATCGTTTGATTGACCCCAGCCATAATCGTTGGCACTGCCATCGGGAGCTGTACTTTAAATAGTAGCTGCTTCGTTGTCGCCCCGAATGCTCGAGAAGCTTCGACGACATCAGTTGGTACTTGGCGGATACCTAAGTTCGTCATCCGCACACAAGGAGGAGTCGCAAAAATAAATGTCGCAATAACAGCTGGTACACCACCTAAGCCGAATAGTAATACTGCCGGAATTAAATAGACGAAGCTTGGTAATGTTTGCATGAAATCAAGTGTCGGTCGAATGAACCGTTGAACAGTATCATTCATCGCACTGACAATTCCGATCGGTACGCCGACAGCTAATGATAGTAATGTTGAAACGATTACGACAGATAGCGTTTGCATCGACTCTTCCCAAATATCAACAGAACCGATAAACAGGAAGCCGATTAACGAAAACAAAGCAATTCCTTTACCTGCAAACTTCCAGGAAATGAGAGCAATAACGATAGCAAAAAGTTCAGGTGGAACAGCTATTAATAGATTGGCAACTCCGTTAATAAAAGCGCGAAGGCTATTACTAAATGCGTCAAACGAGTTGCCTAACGTAGGAAGGAGCCACTCATTAACGAAGGAGTTCGTCCATTCCTCTAACGGAAAATAAAAATAGTTCATGAAGTTGTCACCTCATCTTTTTCTTTACCTAGCACTAACCCGGACAAAATCGAGACACGGGAGATAATGCCAAGTAGCTTGCCGTCGTCAAGGACAGCAATCGGGTATTTCGTTTCGGCTGCGATTCCAATAAGGTCGTTTAATTGTGTATCCGGTGACGTCGAATAGACGTTATCAATTAAGACCTCCTCCATTGGAATCTCTTCTTTATGAGAGCGAATCGCGTCATCGATCGTTAACAACCCTTTGAAATTATCATCTTTATCGACGACGAAAATGCTTGAAGCACCGACCTCTTCCATTTTTCGAATCGCCGTGCGCGGACCATTTTTGTACGTCGTCACGACCTCAGGTTTTCTCATCACTTGCGATGCTTCTAAAACTTTCGAACGGTCGACATCTTTAACGAAATTACTGACGTATTCATTAATTGGGTTTTCAAGAATGTCGTCTGATGTTCCAATTTGGACAATTTGACCGTCTTTCATAATCGCAATACGATCGCCTAGTTTTAATGCTTCATCTAAATCATGAGTGATAAAAATAATCGTTTTTCCGAGCTTACGCTGAAGGTTCAACAGCTCATCTTGCATTTCCTTTCGAATTAAAGGGTCGAGGGCACTAAACGCTTCATCCATTAGTAAAATGTCAGAGTCGTTCGCAAGTGCTCTCGCTAATCCGACACGTTGCTGCATCCCGCCGCTTAGCTGCTTCGGATAGCTATTTTCATAGCCTGTTAGACCGACATCTTCAATCGCTTTTTGCGCCTTTCGTTGACGTTCTTCCTTCTCAACGCCTTGCAGTTCAAGGCCGTATTCGACATTCGCTAACACTGTACGATGGGGGAGGAGACCAAAGTTTTGGAAAACCATCCCGAGTTTTTGCCGTCTCGTTTGAATCAATGTTTGCTTGTCCATCTTTGTGATGTCGTCACCATCAATGAGAACTTCACCATTAGTCGGTTCAATAAGACGATTGACGAGGCGAATCAACGTCGACTTCCCACTACCAGAAAGTCCCATAATGACAAAAAATTCACCGGCTTCGACGTGAAATGAAGCTTGATTTACACCAACGGTCTGACCGTATTCTTTTAAAATACTATCTTTTGACTTTCCTTGATTCAGTTTTTCAAGTCCTAGTTTCGGGTTTGAACCAAAAATTTTCGTCAGCTGGTTCACTTCAATTTTATTCATACACATTCTCCTCTTTTTAGAGATAAGAATCATTTAAGCTTTAGAACCACTTTAAGAAGCTTTTATTTTTTAATTCCAATCGTTCTTCCAGCTTGTTTCGGTACTTCTAACTGATCGTGGTCTTTCATCATTGTTTCGACTGTCGTCATAATTGCCTCAGGGAATGGAGCAGGACGATTTGCTTTCGTATTGATTCCCATTAACATTTGTTCACTCGTTGCGATAAGATCACCACTGCTGTTTTTCATGGAAAAAAAGATGTGTAACCTTTTGGTATCGTGGTTGAGTAGCTGCATGTGAACAGAGAGCTCTTCCTTTTCATGAGCTTCCTGCAAGTAACAAATGTGTGTTTCTAACGTGAAAATCGTATAGCTTTCTTTTTCTCTCGCGTTCTCATCTAGTCCAATCGCCTCGATCAAGGCGTCAACAGCAAGGCTGAAAACACGAGCATATTCTGCATCATTCATATGTCCGTTGTAATCGACCCATTCAGGCCGTACATTTGTTGAAAAATGAAATGGTTTCATAGTAAACACTCCTTATGGCCAATAATCATCGACTAAATCTATCAGTTTGACTAAAAAGTCATTTCGTTTTCGCTCAAGCTCAGCAACGGAACGTTCACCAGCATGTGTTTCACAGCCTGAGATGACCTTTTCCTTCAGTTCTTCTGTTAATTCGGGTGCTTCAAGTTTTGTCCACGGGAGCTTCAACGCTGGTCCAAATTGTTCGAGCATATGGCGCATCCCTTCAGAACCACCAGCTAAGTGGAACGTTAAAAACGGTCCCATTTGTGCCCAACGCAGCCCTGCTCCGTAAGTAATTGCTTTATCAACTTCTTCAGTTGTGGCAATCCCATCGTTGACAAGGTGAAGTGCTTCTCGCCAAATCGCTTCAATTAATCGGTCAGCGATAAAGCCTTCGATTTCTTTTTCGATAATCATCGGTTTCATTTGCAAAGATTCATAGAATGAGTAAGCTCGATTGATTGCTTGTATGTCTGTTTTTTCTCCGCCTACAAGTTCAACTAACGGTAATAAATAAACAGGGTTGAAAGGGTGAGCAACCGTTAACCGCTCAGGGTGCTTGAGATCTTCTTGAAGTTCAGTCGGCTTTAAGCCTGATGTGCTTGAAGCGATAATCGCATCACTTTTTGCGTGTTCGTCTATTTGAGCAAGCACACTCTTCTTAATATCAATACGCTCAGGGACGTTTTCTTGGATTAAATCAGCATCCGCAACAGCTTCTGCAAAAGTTGGAACGAAGGTAATTCGTTCCTTTGCAGCATTTTCTGCAATACCGAGCTCGGTAACAGAAGGCCAAGCGTTATCAATCGTCTCGTTCGTTCTTTTCTCAGCCCCGTCAGCAGGATCATAGGCGATGACGTCATATCCGTTCGCGAGAAATCTAGTAATCCAGCCGTTTCCGATGACACCTGTTCCGATGACGGCAACTTTTCGTATTTCTTGTTGTGTCATTACTTTTTGCCTCCACGTGGGTTTCTTAAGTTGTATGCTTCACGAGCTTCTTGCGGTGTCATAATCTCAATGTTTTGTGCTTGGATCATGCTTACTGCTTTATCGACGAGTTGTTCGTTTGAGGCTAACACGCCTTTTTTCAAATAAAGATTATCCTCTAATCCTACGCGGACATTTCCGCTGAGCTGAGCGACTTGAGCAGCCATCGGTAGCTGCATTCTGCCGATTCCGAATGCAGACCATTGTGCATGCTCAGGAATTCGACTTTTCATGTAAAGTAATGTTTCAATGTCTGCGTCAGCCCCCCAAGGGATCCCTAAACAAAATTGAAAAAATGGGTCTCCGTCAATCAATCCTTCTTGGATTAATTGGTTTGCGAAACGAATGTGACCAGTGTCAAAGCACTCAAGCTCTGGCTTCACACCACTTTTTTGCACGAGTTCAGCTTGCGTTCTTAACCAATCAGTCGGGCTCATATAAATCATGTCGCCAAAATTGACGCTCCCGCAATCGAGCGTGCACATTTCTGGGAGCAATTCACCAACTGGTTCATGACGTTCCTCTGGTGTTTGCATGTCCGTGCCATTTCCTCCAGCTGCAGGAGTAGCAAGGCTTGGAATGAAATCTCCCCCTCCGCCTGACGTAATGTTGATGATCACATCAGTTTCTGATTCGCGAATGCGGTCAACGATTTCACGGTAATGGTCAAGGTCGTGGCTAATCCCACCAGTCTCAGGATCGCGAGCGTGAACGTGTGCGACCGTCGCTCCAGCCTTTGCTGATTCAATGGCCGACTCCGCAATTTCTTTCGGTGTCACAGGAACATGGGGATTTTTATTTGCTGTATCACCAGCGCCAGTGACGGCAGCTGTTAACATTATTTTTTTTGCCATAATGATGTGCCTCCTTTTGTTTGAAAAAACATTTAAATGACTATACCATCCGGACGGTTCTGATTGAACGTTTATTAATGTACCATCCAGACGGTATTCTTTCAAGGCTATAAACAAGAACCTCACGTTTATTTGAACATGTAAATTCGCTTTCAAGCTTATGAGTGCAACGGTCGAATCAGGTCGATATTTTTTTGGAAAAAGGGATGATTAAAGGAGGATTGGAGTGGAAAGAGAAGAATAATGGTCGTGACCTATGCAAACTGTTGGAAAAATTGGTCAAGTATAGTATTGTTCAGTTATACGTAAAATAAGTAAATATAAACGTGTCATTGCTAATGAACCGTCTGAGTGGTATAGTAAAAATCGAAATTGTATTTTTTCAAAAGGGAGATTCTCCATATGAGTAAACAATCGACGAGAAAAATTGAGATTCTTAACGCTGCTTCTAAAATTGTTAGTGAAAAGGGAATCTTTAATTTAACACTTGAAGCAACGGCAAAAGAAGCAGGAATAAGTAAAGGTGGTTTACTGTATCACTTTCCTTCTAAAGAAGCATTAGTTCAAGGGATGGTAGATCATTTAGTAAACAATTATCAGCAAAAAATTGCGAACAATGTGGAAGATGACCCACTTGAAAAAGGTGCTTGGACGAGAGCGTTTTTAAACGTAACCTTTAATCAAGGATATCCAAATAATGATATGACATCAGGTCTCCTTGCAGCAAAAGCTGTCAAACCTGAATTGCTTGAACCGCTTCATAAAGCTTATGAAGATTGGCAGCACAATATTGAAAACGACGGCTTAGACCCGATTGATGCGACAATTATCCGCCTAGCAGCTGACGGCATCTGGTTATCGGATTTGTTAGAAACATACCAAATCGAAGAAGACCAAAAACGTGCCGTTTACAAGAGGCTGCATGAGTGGGTTCAAGATATGTACATGAAATCGAGTAAAAAAGAAAGAGAGTAGGACAAAGTACGACAAAAAGTACGACAACCAAAAATAACCAGGTGCCTGGCACCTGGTTATTTCTGGTTATGTTCTTTCGAGAGGACTATTTCGCTGTGCTTTGTTCTTTCATCCGGAGCTCGATGCGGCGGATTTTCCCTGATGTTGTTTTCGGGAGCTCATCGAGAAACTCAATTTTACGCGGATATTTGTAAGGCGCTGTTATGTTCTTCGTATGATCTTGCAGCTCTTTCACGAGTGCATCACCTGCAGATGCTTCACTCGGGTCCTTCAAGACGACATACGCTTTCACGATGTTGCCGCGTACTTCGTCTGGCGAGGCGACAACGGCACATTCGCGTACTGCCGGATGTTTAAGAAGCGCATCCTCAACTTCGAACGGACCGATCGTATATCCTGAACTAATAATGATGTCGTCACTGCGGCCTTCAAACCAAAAGTATCCATCCTCATCACGAGAGGCTTGGTCTCCGGTTAAATACCAGTCACCGCGGAAAGCAGCTTTAGTTCGTTCAGAATCTCGATAATACTCCTTAAACAAAGCCGGACAATCTTTATGGACGGCGATATCACCGACTTCACCGGTTTTAGCTGGCTGACCGAACTCATCGATAATTTCAACAGGATTACCTGGAGTCGGTTTTCCCATTGAACCAGGTTTAATGTCGAGCGATTGAGTCGTACATACGAGTAACGTATTTTCTGTTTGCCCGTATCCGTCTCGTAAATTAACATTAAATGCATTTGTAAATGCTTCAATTACTGGACGGTTCAGTGGTTCACCGGCAGAGACAGCACTCTTTAAGTGTGGCGCATCATAGGAGGATAAATCATCCACCTTTGCCATAAGCCGATATTCTGTCGGTGTACAGCATAGCACATTGATTTTTTCTTTTTCGATCATAGTTAAGTATGTGTGCGGATCGAAACCGCCGTGATAAACAAATGCGGTTGCTCCGAGCGTAATAGTCGATAGGAACGGACTCCAAATCCATTTTTGCCACCCTGGTGCAGCGGTAGCCCAAACGAGATCATTTTCCTCTACACAGAGCCATTCTTTCGCAGCTGTACGTACGTGCGCATACCCCCAGCCATGTGAATGGACGACGCCTTTCGGATTGCCTGTCGTACCAGATGTGTAGGATAAAAATGCGGTATCATCTCTTGACGTGAGCTCGCCTTCATAGGTAGTCGGCTGCTCAGCAGCTAAAGCTTCTAATGATTGCCAGCCATCTTCTTGTCCGCCGACAATTAATTTTTTCTTAAGCGCACGATGATTAACGTTGATTGCATTCACTTCGCCTGTCGTTTTATGGTAAGCGATGACCGCAGACGCATTCGCATGCTCAATCCGGTAAATTAAGTCTTTTTTACGAAGCATTTCTGAGCTTGGAATCGCAACGATCCCTGCTTTTAAACAAGCGAGGTATGTCATGTAAGCTTCAGGAATCCGCGGGAGAATAATGAGCACCTTATCTCCTTTTTGAATCCCTTGATTTTTTAGAGCAAGCGCGTATTGATTCGTTTTTTCGACGAGCTCTTTATACATAATGTTCCGCCGGTTCCCTTCACTGTCACACCAGCGGATCGCTTCGCGGTTCTCATCTCGCTCATAACGATCAAGCTCTTGGGAGATGTTGTATTGGATCGGTGCAATTAAATCTTCACGTTTCATTTGATGACTCCTCCTTTAAAAACTTGTGTTCATAGTATCTTTATTGCAAAGCACTCGTTGGCATGACTAAGTAATAGATGCTTGAGAAAAAGATAAAGACCGCAAGAACAGCCGCATATGCTTTCCACGAGGTAAACCCTTGTGTCGTTTCATGGATTTTGACGCAAATAAGGTACATCCAAACGACGCCAACTCCCATCATGAATAATGTAAAGACACTGTTCGCTGCTCCCGTTAACACTGGGAGGGCGAAAATGCCTGGAATGAGAGCGACAGACGTTGCTCGGTTCACCTCACTCATTTTTCCCGGTCCGCCAAAGCCTTTTGCTCCCGCCCATAATAAAACGGTCAAACCAATTTTTGTCAACCAAGCGGAAATGAGTCCGAATCCGATAAAGATGAGCGGGACGATAACCGTTCGCAGTAAACCAGATTCGAAGCTTGCAATAAACGTGGCATTGGCGATGATCCCGGCCACGCCGTAAGCGAGGCCGAGACATAAGACAATTAATTGGCTGATCAGTGCCACTTTTTGTTTTTGTAAAAAATGTTCGTACGCTGGACGATCAAGTAACATCATTTTTCCAATCATAGCTGTCTTCTCCTTCATAACTTACATATTCCAAGGCAATGCTGCCCAAATCGCAATAATTGTTGAAAAAACAACGGTAATGACTGCTCCGACTTTACTGTTATACCGTCGCGGATTGACGTCTTTCCAGCCGTGAATTCGTTCAATTAATTCATGGTCAGCCGCCGTCGTAAGTTTTGAGGCGAGACTTGGCATTCGATTTGTAATATACGAAATCACGATGAGTAAAATGAAGCTGATCGGAATCGCAAGCATTGCTCCGGACAAGCCCATTCCGTCTGTCACTTCATGACCGGTCAGGACGAAGCTCGGAAAAACGAAAGGTGAAATCGCAATATAGAGAACGCCACCGACAACGGAGGAAACGATCGCTCCGTACCGGTTCGCTTCTTTCCACCACACGCCAACGAGAATGAGCGGCGCAATTGTAACGCCAGCTAGGCCGAACGCCCAAAGGATACTGACGACGAGAAACGCTGGCGGGTTAATCGCTAACAAAATACTGACGATCCCTCCGCCAAAGATTGCGGCATAACCGAGTCGAACGCGCTTTTTCTCAGAAATACTCGGCTTTAATGTTGTAATGATGTCTTGTGACAACAAGGCGCCGATCGCAAGCAAATTGCCACTTAGTGTCGATAAGCCTGCCGATATTGCGGCTGCGATCACGAGGGCTGATACCCATTCAGGGTTGTAAACGAGATTTAAGATGATCGTCAGCTTGTCTGCATCAGCGGCAGAAATGGTCACTCCTTGTGTTTCTGTCGCAAAAACACCGACGAAGCCCATCGCATATGTCGCAGAGAAGACAAGACCGATGACGAAGGCAAACCAGACCATCGCAGAGCGGGCACTTTTTAAGCTCGATGCTGTGTAAATCCGCATCGCTAAGTGAGGGAGCCCGAGTGATCCGATCGTCAAGGCGATGAGACTGACGTACCATTTCGGTGAGTATTGATAATCAAAGAAATTAGGCATCGCTTCAAGCATCGCAGGTACCATGTCTGCGTATAGGAGCGGCGGGAAAAACCAGCCGCTTCCGCCCATTGCTTTCATAATCGCCCCAAGCGGAATGATAAACATAAGGGCAATGATCACCATTTGGATCGCAGCATTGTTTGATGCACCAGCCATGCCACCGATCGTAATGTAACCGACGATGATTAACCCGCCGACAATAAGTCCTGTTAAATATGGAATTCCGAGGACAGTTTCAAAAGCGAGGGCAATACCGATCATCTGGCCAAGTGCATACATAATGGAGACGAGAATCATAAACAGCGCTGCAATAATCGAAGCAGATACACCGTAACGATCGCGGACGAAGTGTGTAGGTGAAAAAGCCCCCATTCTCCGAAGCGAAGTTCCGTAAATAATCGTGATGAGCGGAATCGCTAAAATAAGCTGAATCCAGAGCATGATGAACGGCACTTGCAGCTGCAAAATAAGCGCTGTAATTCCAAGAAAGGTTGCTAAACTCATATATGTCGATGCCATCGCAAGACCATTCGTAAACGGTCCGACTGTGGCACCAGCGACGTATAAATCTGTAACAGACTTACTTTTCCGGTTTGATATGTAACCGACGAGATAAAATAATAAAAACGTTGCAACGATCGCGACTACACCTAATATTGGATTCGATAACTGCCAAGTTTCTTCTCCCATATCGCGTTAGGCCCCTTTCTCTCCCCGTTTTTTTAACTCAATGAGACTTTCTCTTTCAATGTCTTCATCAATTTGATTGCCCATCTTACTAGCAATGATCGTTAAAACGAAGATTCCGAACCAACCGGATAAAATCGGGACAATGTACATGATCGGAAAGCCAAAGAGCATCCCTTCCACTGGGAAGATCGAGAAGAAAAGACCGACATTTCCCGCGATAATAAACAGTGCTGACATGATGAGAGTAAAACGTACTTCCTTTTTATAAGCTTTCATGAATGACCTCCTTATAAAGGTTAGCTAATCTGACTAGTGAATTCTGAATCCAAACCCTGGATTTCGCTATTCTGATATCTGGATTCTGACTGATCGTTCAGTCATTAGTCACATGACTTAAGGCTTACAAAAATGTCTTTTTCCGTTCCCCTAAAAATCTCTTTTCATATCTTCGAAAACGAATTCGTCCGTGTAATCGCACTTTATTATAAACACCACTCCCTTCCAAAATAAGTAAAACATGCGAAATGTTATTGTTGTATTGTAAACGGTTTCAACTTCAAGTGTCAATATAGTTATTTAAATTTTTAGAAAATTAGTACAGGATTAGAAGATGGAGGTCACAAGTCTCGTTTTATGAAAGAACGATTAATCATTCCCCTTTTTCGTGAACGACTCGCAATGATCGACCATCTTCGTATACAATAGGGAAGGACAGGAATGTCATCGATCGTGATAGTATTCTTTTGCTTTGAGCGGACATATGATTCGTTATTTGTATAACATTGACTATTTTCAGGCTAAAAGGACAGGAGTTCCGTTAATAAGTAAAAAACGTGAGAAAAATACTGCATCAGCGATTGATAGCGGATCCAGTGGCCGTCAAACTTAAATAACTAGCCTTTTTGGCATCCATAGCGGATTCAATGGCCGCGTAAAAGTTTGGATGCGTTACTTACTTGAAGTGGGCTAGTGCTTCACGACAGTTTTTAAACGCGGATTTAAGAAAGGAAGAAGACAATGCAGCTAGGTGGAACATCAGGAGTCATTTATCGTGTAACAGACTGGATATTAAAGCTCGCATTTATTAATGTGATGTGGATCTTGTTTACGATTTTAGGACTAGGAGTTTTTGGATTTTATCCAGCATTCATCGCCATGACAGCGATGATCATTGCCTGGAAAAACGGAGAAGAGCCTCCGTATTTCAAAACCTTCTTCGACATATTTAAGCGTGACTTTTTAAAAGTAAATATGATTGCTCTAGTAGCCTTGATCCTAACAGGGATTTTATTTATGAACTTTTCAGTTATCGGTCATTTTCAAGGCTTTTTCTATTACATTTTCCTCGTCAGTACGTTGATGCTCGTCCTGTTACTTTGGTCGACACTCATTCTCGTCGCGATTGCTGTTGGCCAGTCCGACGAAGGAATAAATATACGTGTACATTTTAAACAAGCGTGGACGATGCTCGCGACAAACCCAATCAAGTTGCTCGCACTCGTTTTGACGATTGTCATCGTCATGCTAACCGTCTACTTCATACCGAGTATCGCCCCATTCTACAGCATGAGCATCATCGCATGGATCGCCGTGTTATTATTTTTGAGAAGCGCAAAACAATTACGAAAAACACATGACTGAAAAAACGTCATGTGTTTTTTAGTTAGTCGGATGAAGTGCGGGGAAGTTGCGTCGAAGAGTAGAGAAGTTGCGTCAAAGCGCAGAGAAGTTGCGCCAAAGCGCAGAGAAGTTGCGTCAAAGCGCAGAGAAGTTGCGCCAAACCACAGAGTTATTGCGTAAAACTGTCGAGTTACTACTACGACGAAATGCCAAGCAACTATGACGAACGACAAACCAATTACGACAAAAAACAGACATTGCGGACAAAACCTCATAATAGTTTTTAGAAAATTTAATTATTAAGCTTGTAAAAGTGGAGGGGTTATTTTATAATGAGAATAATTTAAATATCAGAATAATCGGATTATTAACCGTATATTCTCCTTTAACTATATACATTTTCATTAACTTGTTTTTTTTTATGAAATTTGATTAATCGTTTTACCAAAAATAGAAAAAGAGGTGAAAAGTGGTGGCAAGCTTAAAAGAAATAGCCAAAAAAGCGAATGTATCCGTCGCTACAGTATCAAATGTCATCAATAATAGAGGGCGAGTAGGAGAACAAACGCGGAATAAAATAAAAAAAATTATTGAAGATGCTGAATACAGACCGAATGAAATTGCGAAGAGCCTCAAAATCAAGAGAACTGGAACGATCGGTGTCATGGTAGAAGATATTTCCGTTTTCAATGCACCTGATATCGTCAATGGAATTCATGAAGCAGCTGAAAATAAAGGGTTAAACATCTTGTTGACAAATCTGCGGCTCTATAAAAAATTCGGAAATGATTTTCCTGAAATAGAGGAATGTAAAAGGCAAGCGACTTCTTTATATCATCAATTAATTGCAAACCAAGTTGAAGGAATTATTTACGTTGGGATCCATTCAAGAGATATAACTGGTCTGCTTCCTAATCCGAAAAAGAACATCGTCTATACATATTGCTACACGACAAACAAAGGTGATTATTCCGTTAATTATGATGATGAAGATGCATCATATAAAATCACACAGTATTTAATCAATAAAGGACATAAAAACATCGGGCTAATTAGTGGTTTAATTAATTCAGCTACTTCATATGCGCGTTTTCACGGTTATCAGAAGGCTCTTAGTTTAAATGAATTAGTTTTTAGGCCTGAGTCTGTCAAAACGGGAGACTGGAAATATGATTCTGGCTATTCGATGATGATAGATTTGTTGAAGCAAAAGAATACACCAACAGCGATCATTGCGATGAATGATTTAATGGCTGCAGGTGCGATTCAAGCGATAAAAGATAATGGGTATGAAGTTCCTCGTGATTTTTCAGTTGTTGGTTTTGATGATCGGGAGTTTAGTCAATATATATCGCCAACCATCACGACGATGTCATTACCACTAGAAGAAATGGGAAAAAAAGCAGTTGACATACTAGACGAATCAAGGAATGAACCTGAAATTGATCAAAAAAAATATAACTTAGCTTGCCAGCTTGTCGAGCGGGAGAGTGTGAAGGAATTAAATGAGTAATACCTTTCTTAAATAATGAAAACGCATTCAATTATTTCCTGGGAAAATTTGATGGTGAAATGACACGAAATGGCTGTACTTACATCATTGGGCATCACTTTCTTGAGGTTGATATAGAACTTTATTTCTTTTTATCCTTTCGTTATTTTCTACTTTGATGCTTTCTAGAAGTTTCATAGTAGAGAGTAAAATATAGTTTTATAAATTAAAAAGGAGGTCAAGAAGTTGAATAGAAATGTGCTCAGAAAGCTATATGCAGTCGCGACCATGTTAGGTTTAGCCGTGATTTTAGCAGCTTGTAATGGAGGGGAAGACGCGTCTGGTGATGAAACAGAACAGACTGACAATGGTGAAAATGGGGAAGCTGACAGCTCAGAGTCGATAACGATTCACATGGCCGTTTTTGAAAATGATCCTAATGGAATGATGGCAAATGCGCGGCAAAAATTTAATGAGGAACATAGCAATATCGATATAGAATTTGTAGAAATGTCAAATGATGCTTCACAAATGCATGACCAAACAGTTACACAGTTATCAGCAGGAGCGGCTAACTTAGATATTGTCAATATGGATGTCGTATGGACAGCAGAATTTGCAGAAGCAGGCTGGTTAGTTCCGCTTGATGATAAATTTACCGAAGATATGCAAGCCGACTATGTAGAACGTCAAGTTGACGCCGTTAAATATAATGATGAAACTTGGGCTGTCCCATGGTTTAACGATTTACATCCATTATGGTATCGAACAGATTTACTAGATGAGTATGGGTTTGACGTTCCGGATACTTATGAAGAGGCAGTAGAGATTGCACAAACGATTCAAGAAGGTGAAGGAATACAAGGATTCACAATGCACTGGGGGCGCTCTGAACAATTAATTGTTAGTTTTACAGAGTTTTTGCATGCTAACGGCGGAGACTTCTTTGATGAAAATGGAAACGTTATCATCAATAGTCCAGAAGCAGTAGATGCCCTTCAATTTATGGTAGACATGATTTATGAATATGAAGTTGTATCCCCATCGGCCATCGGCCATACAACGCCAGATGATTCAAGAATTCCTTTTACTCAAGGGCAGTCGGTCTTTAATCCAAACTGGGGTTACGTTTATTCGATTAACCAGGAAGACGGTTCAGCAGTAAAAGATCAGACATGGGTTGCAAGTAACTTTATGTTTGAGGGCGGACAGAAAGCGAATGCTGTAGGTGGCTGGAATTTCGCGATTTCCAATAGCTCAAATCATATTGATGAAGCATGGGAAGTCATTAAATGGTTTACTTCATTTGAAAATCAAAAAGAAATGCTAGTAGGCGGAGGTTATGCTGGAACACAGTTAGATTTATATGAGGATGAAGATGTAATCGACTCAAATCCACATTTAGAAGAATATTTACGCGTTTTTGACGATGCATCAAATCGACCAAGTCACCCGGAATATTCAAGAATGTCAGATATTGCACAGTCTTATATCCACCAAGCTCTTTCACAAGATTTAACCCCACAAGAAGCACTGGACCAACTTGCAGATGAACTAGAAGACATCGGATAAAATGGTAGATGGTTGGGACATGATGTCCTGACCATCTAATAAGGGAGTTTTTACTTTGAATAAAAAATACTTACCTTACTTATTATTGGTTCCTGTATTTTCTATGATCATAGTCGTTGTTTTAATTCCCTTATTAACAACGATTATCTATAGTTTTCAATCTTATAGCTTAACGAATCAAGAGGACCAAACGACGTTCATTGGTTTACAGAACTACATTACCTTGTTTCAAAGCAGCCGGTTCATTTCTTCTCTCATTACGAGTTTCATTTATATAGCTGGAAGTGTTGCAGGAATGTTGATTCTCGGTTTAATTACTGCACAACTAGCAAATCAAGCATTTAGAGGAAGGTCGATTTTCCGAGCTACTATTTTACTTCCATGGGCAGTAGCACCAGTCGTTGCTGCACAAGCGTGGAAATTCATGTTTGAAACCGACTTTGGCATCATCAATCATCTGTTAACTGGTATCGGATTGATAGAAAGAAATATACCGTGGCTCGTTTCATCTGATTATGCGATGTTAGGTGTCATCACGACAAATGTTTGGAAAACGACTCCATTGCTTACGTTAATTATCGTTTCAGGATTACAGACGATACCGAGGGATTTGTATGAAAGTGCTGAAATTGATGGTGCAAATTCGATTAGAAAATATTTCTACATAACTTTACCATTAATTAAGCCTTTTATTATTATGGGGTTAATTTTTACAACATTACAGACGATCAATGTCATTGATATTATTTACGTCATGACTGGCGGTGGACCAGGTGAGGCGACAGAAATTTTTACATTATACAATTATAAAGTGTTCTTCCAGTATCTTGATTTTGGTTTAGGTGGAGCGATGGCGGTAACAGGAGTCACGTTAATCAGTGTTTTAATATTCATTTACAGCAGAAACATGAACAAACAAGTAAACACCTAATCAAAATGAAGAAGGGAGGAATAGGAATGAAAAATAAATTAGGATTGTTCTTCTGGATCGGATTAATCGTCATTGTTTGTATCAATATCATCCCTTATTTATGGACAATATTAACGTCGATGAAACAGCCGAATGAAATTTATGATGTGAAAGTTTTTCCGAACGAATTTTTCTTAGATAATTATTTAGCGGTTATTTTTGAAAGCAATTTTATGACGAACATATGGAATAGTTTTGTCGTATCTGCAACGACCGCCTTAATCTGTATTTTGATTGGTGTTCCTGCAGCATATGCATTTGCCCGATTAAAATTCAAGTTTCAAAACACGTTATTTATGTTAGTTTTATTTATTACGATTTTTCCAGGTATTTTTATTATCAGTCCATTATTCGACTTTTTAAGCCGGATCGGGGCAATTGACACTTACTTAGCTCTTATCATTCCTTACGTTGCCTATTTCACCCCGTTAGTCGTTTGGATTTTAACCGGGTATTTTAAAACGATCCCATCAGCAATTGAAGAAGTCGCAATTATGGATGGTTGCAGCATTTTTAAGCTTATTTTACGTATTATTTTACCGCTATCTTTACCTGGAATATTAACTGTCGGGATTATAGCGTTTACGTTAGCTTGGAATGAATTTATGTTTGCTTTAATTTTTACTTCTTCAAATAGTGCGAGAACAGTCCCGGTAGCAATTTCACAATTTCAAGGGATACACTCGTTAAATTGGGGACAAATGACAGCTGCTGCAATCGTCGCAACGATACCGATCGTTTTAATATCGATCGCGTTACAAAAATATATTATTAGCGGCCTCACTGCAGGATCGATAAAGGAATAAAACGCTTAATAGATAAGACTTTACCGCTTATTAACAATGCAAAGAATAGTAAAAGGAGAGGGAGGCTTTGCTATTCTTTGTTATTGCTTGATTTTCAATTTTCATGAAAAGACTCTACTGATTTACTCCATTTACAACTACTGATGAACCTGCTTTACACGGTTCATTCATTCTTCCATCCAAGACCCACATAATGACACCGCGCGAATACACTGAGAACTCACATTCAATGACTATCAACATCAACAAATTGACCTAGATATTCTTACAAATTTACATGCTATTTTTAGGGGGTGATTCGATCGGGTAGGAACCATATGTTTTTAGGTTAATCGTTTAACTTAGTTAAAGGGGATCAACTCTCCTCATAGGAAGGAGGTTGGTCTTATGGTGTGGTGTAACTAATGATTTGGTGAGACGGTGTGAAAGAATCTAGTAAGGAGGAGAAAGAGTTGAAAACATTGTATAAGAAATCAGTCATATTCGTATTGATTGCTTTACTATTAATCTCAAGTATACCGACTACCATTTTTGCTGCCGACAATTCGGAAACACCTGATGTATATACTTACAAAGATTATCCTGGTATACCTGAGGCTGTTGATCCAGGAACACCTGAATACAGCGGCGAAGAGAATCCAGTTCCAGAAGAACCTGTTCCATATGACCCTTCTAGCAGTATGCTTGAAGATATTTACGAGGCAAATCTAGCAGCTGGAGGAGAAGAATTTTGGTTCGATGAAATTCTTGAACGAACAGGTGCAGCTGGTGGAACTGATTTGTTTACACGTGGAAGAGCACTATATATGTTTGTTCACAACCCGAGTGTGCTTGGATTTGCTGGTGGATATGCATACCGTGAAATGCCTTCTGGAAGTGAACGGGACATGTATACGATTACGTTATCTGACACATCACTTTCAGAGGATTCCTCAGAACGAAAACAATACCCAAGCTATTGGACGAGCGAGCATCATGGAGATGATGTGCGTATTGAACAGAAAAAGTTCATTACTCATAACAATGTGGCGGTGACCATTTTAAATATGACGAATACGAGTGATGATAGTTTGACAAAAACGCTCACCGTTTCGTCTCCTCTAGTAGATACACCTTCAGAAGATGGGACCGAGTTAACGGGGGTTCAAACGGCTAGATTTGATTTAACAACGATGTATCCTCGTTTGAGTGGTGATGGATTAACTGTTGACGATTCAGATTTAACGAGATCAATTACGTTAGAACCGGGAGAATCGACGACAGTAAAAATTCAAATGGGTGTCACGACAGAAGAAATACCAGAATCAACAACTGATTATGAAAGGTTTGCACAATATGATCCAAATACGGCATTTTCGACTCACCTAGATGAGTACAATCAATTCTGGCATGAAAATGTGCCGTATATCGACATTGACGATGAAAATATTAAAAAAATGTCTTATTACAGAACGTTTTTGAATCGTTTTAATTATTTAGATGCAAATATCCCCGGCAATGATTTTCAGTTCCCAGTATCGATTGAGGGGGTTCTCGGTTATAATAACGCGATTCAGTTGACTCAACCGATGCATATGCAAGATTTAAAGTATTTTAGAGATCCATTATTTTCATACGGGAATTGGGTGTCATCAGGAGAAAGCTCAAAATTCTCTGCCTTTCAAGATAACCCAGGCGATCCAAATAATTGGAATAACACATATGCCCAATGGATTGCAGATGAAGCTTGGGAATCTTATAAAGTCCACGGTGGAGATTTAGATATACTCGAAAACCTTGCCCGCTATACAGAAGGGGATATATACGGACAGTTAGAAAAATATGACACGGAAGAAAATTACCTCGTTCAGTATGATTGGGGATCTTTAACAGGGAATGATGCAGATGCTGTTGCCTTAAACTGGAGAGATAGAGACCAAGATCGAACAGATCAAAGTTCATTTAACTATTCAGGAGCGAGAGCAGCGGCTGAAATTTATGAAATACTTGGTAACGAAGAAAAAGCACAGGAAATGACTGAGCTTGCTGACAACATTCAACAGGCTATGCTAGACATATTGTGGGACGATTCAGAAGGGGATAACGGAAAGGTATTTAAGCAAAGAGACATTGAGTCAGGTGAATTAGTACCATGGAAAGACCAGCAAAACTGGTCACCATTCACTCATGGAGTTGTCCCGACTGATACCGATGAGTATATTGAAGCACTTCGGTTTTATGCAGATGCAGAACAGTTCCCAATTATGCCGTTTTTTACTGCGAACCAGTATGATAAACAGTTAGCTGTTGAAGCAGGAAGAGGAGGAACGAATAACTTCTCGAATATAAATTCTACACTTCAGTCAAGACTTTTTTCAGAAGCTATTAGAGAGTATCCGTCAGAATACATTTCACCTGAAATGTACAGAAAGCTGATCGAATGGCTGACGTGGACTCAATATATCGATGGCGATAATCGCTATCCAAACAATGAAGAGTTTTGGAATAGCTATAATGAAGAAACACAAACGATCGAATACAGATCATGGATTCCTCATAACATTCTTGGAGCATATAACTTCTCGATCATTGAGGATATTGCCGGGATGCAGCCAAGGCTGGATGATACGTTGGAACTTTGGCCAATCAATATGGGCTATGAATATTTTACAGTGAACAACTTAAGATATCACGATAGCGACTTGACGATTGTATGGGATGAACCGAATGGAACGCAACATTATGAGAATGCTCCAGAAGGTTATTCAGTCTATTTAGATGGACAACTCGTTTTTACAGTTAGTGAACTTGTTCACCTTACGTATGATCCTGCAACAGGAGATGTCACAATTGAAGATGAAAACAGCGATGCAGACATTTTGTTCAATGAAGCAAAAGAAGATACGTTTAAGGAAGCAACAGATGTCAGTTTGAAGAGCAATGAAAGAGCAGTCGATATGTTTCAAAAAGCAGGTGTTGACCTTTCTGAAGAAACAGGAGGATTAGAAAATCTTGCACAAGGTAAAGATGTATCGGCTTCTTACACTGCTGTCGGTTCTAACCCGGAAGATATGACAGCGGCAGAAAATGCAGTGAATGGCTTTACTGTCAGCGGGCTGCCAACAACTCGAGGAAGCCATTATGCAGCACCAAATCCGATTTGGGGAACGAAAGGTTCACCAAACGAGCAAGATTGGTTTGAAGTAGATTTCGGTGAAGAAACATCTTTTGATAACGTAAAACTGTATTTTTACAATGACAAACATGAAAATAACTACCGAGAACCGTTATATTATATGGTTCAATACTACGACGGCTCAGAGTGGGTAACCGTACCGAATCAGAAACAGAGCCCGCTTCAGGCAAACTTTAATGAAGTGAAATTTAATACGATTACAGCGGAAAAAATGAGAGTATTGATGACACCTTATCCAGGTGTTGATATGGGGCTGAAAGAAATCCAAGTTTTTGAAACAGGTATCGAAGTCCCCATTGAAGAAAATCAGGCACCGGAAGTTGAAATATTTATTGACAACAATTTTGACCAGCCGATGCAAAAACAATTATATGCGACAGTGAGAGACGACGGTCAAGAGTTCGATTTCCCTGAATTAACTTGGGACGTAGAATCAGGACCTGGCACTGTTATATTCTCAGACCCGAATTCGATTACTACCATTGCGAATTTTTCCGAAGAAGGAACTTACACGCTCTCACTCTCAGCTTTTGATGGTGAATATACGACGACTGCAGAAATTGAAGTAGAAGTCGAAATGACATTTGTCAATTTAGCGAGGAGCGCAACGCCATCAACGTCATTTGTCTCTTCATGGGAAGATATCAATGCGATAAACAACGGTATTGACCCTGAAAGCTCGACAGATAAAACGGGTGGTGCTTATGGAAATTGGAATCACCCTTCTGAAACTCAGTGGGTTCAATATACGTGGGAAGATGAGGTCGTCATCAACCAGTCAGATGTGTATTGGTGGACAGATGGTGGCGGTATTCAAATGCCTCAATCGTATGAACTTGAGTATCTTGATTCCGATGGGAATTGGCAGGACGTAGAAGTGATCTCAGGGTTAGAAGTAGAGCCAGACGAATATAACACAACGACATTTGAACCTGTAAAAACAACAGCGCTAAGAATGACGATCACAAGGGGCAATCAATGGACAGGCATATTAGAATGGAAAGTATTTGAGCCTCCGTATACGTTAGAGCCAGAAGACGTGAAAGTCCGTGTTATGACTGGAGAGGAACCTGAACTACCAGAAACCGTGACGAAAGTATACAACCATATCGGGATTACCCACGAAGTTGGGGTTACGTGGGAATCTCTTAGTGAAGAACAACTAGAAGAAACTGATGTGAGCTACGACATCTCTGGAGCTTTAGACTCCTCACATGAAATGATTCAAGGAACAGTGTATATAAGAAGTGAACCTCGATCCAGCATACAAATTAATACAGTAGAAGAAGAAAATCTAATTACGTTAGAAGGAAACGAGCCAAGATTACCGTCCTTCGTAGAAGTACTGTATAACGATGGATCTCGGGATAACTTATTTGCTGAAGTCACTTGGGATTCAATCGACCCATCCGAGTATTCTGAACCTGGTGAGTTTACAGTAGAAGGTACGGTTGAAGGCACAAACCTACCTGCGGTTGCAAACATAACAGTGCTAGAGTTGTGGTCAGATGTTTCTAGGATTATCCCTAAACGAGTAACAACGAATGTCGGAGTAGAACCAGACCTTCCATCTACTGTATCGTTAGTACTTGAGGATGACAGTACGATCGCGAGGGAGGTCACTTGGGATTCGATTGACCCATCCGAATATGAAGAAGTCGGGGAATTTACGGTTAGTGGCTCCGTTTTTGGAACAGACATTGAGGCAGAAGCACATGTAACGGTAGCGTTGACAGTCGATTCGTTTAATCAGTTACTAGATGAAGCAAAAGATTATTCAAATGAGTACTATATTTACACAGAAGACTCGTTTGGAGCATTGCAAGATGCAATCGAGACAGCAGAAAGTCTAGACTTAGACGAGCTGTCAGAAGAAGAACTATACGATGCCTACACGATGTTACAATCGGCAATTGATAGTTTAGAAGAAATCGCTACAACGTTTGACAATCTAGCACACTTAACAGAGACGTTCATAGTAGAAAATGATGCTCCAGGATCAGACGGGATTATTAACGCGTTAGTGAAAAAGCTAGAGAATGCTGAAAAGGCAAGTGATCAAGGAGATACTGAGGAAGCGAACGATTTATTACAATCGTATATCGACCAAGTAATCTCACAAACAGATCGCAGTATAACAGCTGAGCAAGCCGACGTATTCATTTGGTGGGCAGAACAATTAATGCTTGAAGAGTAATTTCCAAAAACTTTCTTGGTTCTTGTTATCACATGCTTATAATTAGACCCGCATTCCACGGACGACTTTGAAAAGCCTCATTATAGTTGGGGCTTTTCTTTTTGGAAAAAATGTGTGTAACGCTCGTTTTTCAAATAAAAGAGGCTAAACTGGAAAAGACGACTGTGCCAAAGTGTCTGATCGTTTAGCCTCATAAACTATTTTTTTGGAATCCAAACTTTCATTGCTCCTGGATCACGATTATCCCAAGCGTAATAGGGGACTGCAGTGAGTTCGACATCCTTTTCTTTTGGCAGATCTGGATTGTACAAGTTGTCATGATCTGCGGAACTTTCTAAAGCTTTAGCATTTCCGGTAATTTTCACTATGCCGCCTAATAATTGCTCATCATATTCAGCTCTTAACTCCTCCTCAGTTGGCAGAATGATATTGTGGATATGATGTTGATTGTCGACACCTTCAATGCAATAAACGAGAGGACCTCTTTGTATCGCGACATGATTGACATTTTGTCTCACTTGAGGATGCGAATACATTTTTTCAACAGCCATCGGCAGCACTAACGTAACATTGTCTTCGCTGCTCCACGTTTTGTCGATCATCACATACCCTTTATGACTATTACTTTGAATATCAATCGTTTTGCCGTTAACAACTAGTTTTGCATCTCTACACCATTGCGGTATTCTAAGTTTCAGTTTGAATGCAGTAGGGTTTTGAACGTTTATTGAAAAATCAATTTGTCCTTCCCATGGATAATTGGATGTTTGATGTAAAGTAACGTGTTCATTTTTTATATCGAAACGAGCAGTACTATCAATATAAAGGTGGACATTAATCGACTGGTTGTCATAAGAGTAAATATATTCTCCGAGTGAGGCGAGTAACCTTGAGATATTTGGCGGACAACAAGAAACTCCGAACCACTCTGCGCGATGAATATCACCTATACTAGCTAACGGGTTATTGTAAAAGTACTTTTTACCATCTAACGACACACCGCTCATCACTCCATTGTATAAAGCACGTTCCATTAAATCAGCATACTTTCGATTACAATCCAGCTGCAGCATTCGATGATTCCAAAATACTAACCCGATTGCTGCGCATGTTTCCGCGTACGATGTTTCATTTGGAAGGTCATAATCAAAAGTAAAGCCTTCATGCTTCGCTTCAGACCCAATGCCCGCAGTAATGTACATATTTTTACTATGTAAGCTGTGCCATAATTTTTCACAAGCTATCTTTAACTCTTCATCACCTAATTCATGCGCTAAGTCAGCCATCGCACAATATAAATACATAGCTCTGACAGAATGACCTACAACTTTGTCTTGCTCCCGAACAGGTTTGTGTGATTGATTATATTCCTTTAAATGATCAAATGTCTTGAAAACATCGTCAAAGTAACCTTTTATATGTTTTTGTTCTTCGTCAAAGTAGTGCGGTTCTTTTCCTCTCTCATCAATAAAAAATTTAGATAGCTTTAAATATTTGTCATTATGAGTGACACGATAAAGTTTGACAAGCGCTAATTCAATTTCCTCATGACCAGGATACCCCTTTAGTTTTCCAGGCTCTGGGCCAAAAACAGTGTCAATATAATCTGCATATTTACTAACGATATGAAGCAGTGACTTCTTTTTTGTCGCCTTATAATGTGCAACACCAGCTTCAATTAAATGACCTGCACAATATAACTCATGGGAGTCACGTAAATCTTTCCAACGGTTTTCCGGACATACGAGCGTCACATACGAGTTCAAATATCCATCAGGCTGCTGCGCCTTTTCAAGTAAGTCAATGACCTGATCGATTAATTCATCAAGTTGTGGATCGTAGTACTTCGCAAGACTATAGCTGCCAGCTTCAATCCATTTCGCAATGTCAGAATCCCAAAATGGATGAGGCTCCGGCGAATCAGGATTTAACTTTAATGCATCAACTCGCCCAGTATCTACACACTGTTTATATTGAAAAGGAATTGTCTGTTCTCGATTTATGTCAATTCTAGGCTTCCAAAAGTTATCACTAATGTCCACCTTTGATAGAGCTAAAGGAATATACTTCTCTTTTTCTAATTTCATGCAACCACTCCCATTCAAAAATTGTAAGTCGGGTTTAAACATGATGCGTATTCATTTGATGATGATAGATTAAAGATAGATTAAAGATAGATTAATCGTTTAACCTATGTACAGTATAATGGTTCATAGTCGCAAATGTCAAATAATTCTGTCATTTAGATTTTGTGGTGTATAAAATTGGAGTTGCTGCGGTATAGAGCGGAGAAGTTGCGTGTAAGCAAGGAGAAGTTGCGTCAAAGCAAAGAGAAGTTGCGTCAAAGCATGGAGAAGTTGCGCCCAAGCAAAGAGAAGTTGCGCCCAAGCAAAGAGAAGTTGGACTTCTGTCAAGAAAGTGGACACCTGATAAACGGGATTTAAATCTTCTAAATCCTACCGCACTGCGTTTGGTTAGACTTTCTAAAGGAATCAGGTAAATTTCCTACCTGATCCTTTAGAAAGCCTGCGAGATATTTATGAAACATTTTGAGATCCAAATAAATAGTAATTGCTCTCAAATTGACTAGGCGAAAAATAACCTAATGTAGAGTGCTTTCTATTTGTGTTGTAACGACTACTAATATAATAATTAATTGATTTTATTGCTTCTTCTCTGGTTTTAAAGCGCCGTCTATAAATATGTTCTTTTTTAATAGTTGCGTGAAATGATTCTATACACGCATTGTCATAAGGGTCCCCTTTGCGGCTCATGCTTAGCTTACAATCTTTCGATTGTAATAAATCTACATAGTCTTTTGAACAGTATTGAGAACCTCTATCTGAGTGATGTATGAGATTTTCAGATGGATTTCTATTTATAAAGGCCATATTTAAAGCTTTAATAGTTAGATCCTTTTTCATATGTTTGTCCATACTCCAACCAACTATTTTTCGAGAGAAAAGATCCATAATACTTGCCAGATAGACCCAACCTTCAAGTGTACGAACGTAAGTGATATCAGAAACCCAAACTCGATCTGGTTCTTCTACTTTGAAATCACGCTGTAATAAATCCGGGTACACTTTCAAATCATGATTTGAATCTGTTGTTGTCACAATATACTTTCCTTCTGGAGACGCTTTTAACCCGAGCTTTTTCATGTATCGTCCAACAGTTTTTTTAGAAATAGTATACCCCCATTCGACTAAGTCTTTGTGTACTCTGGGGCTACCGTAAGTTCCTTCACTTTCATGAAATGACTTACAGATTTTTTGTTTAATTTCTCTTTTTAATTTTTCCTTCTCAGACTCGAGCTGTTCTTGTAATTGACGCCACTTATAGTAACCGCTTTTTGAAACACCAAGGACCTTGCACATCTTCACAATAGAGAATTCTTTTCGGTGTGTATGAATAAAAGAAAACTTTACTCCTGGCCTTTGGTGAAGATGTGCATTGCCTTTTTTAATATTTCATTTTCCTCTTCCATATCACGCAACTTTTTTTCATAGTCACGTTTCAACTTCTTAAATTCAGAAGGAGTAATATATTCTTTTTCTTGCTTGGGACCATACTTCTTTTCTCTAT
Source organism: Evansella halocellulosilytica (assembly GCF_002335745.1). Classification (GTDB taxonomy): domain Bacteria; phylum Bacillota; class Bacilli; order Bacillales; family Salisediminibacteriaceae; genus Bacillus_CA; species Bacillus_CA halocellulosilytica. The sequence continues at coordinate 1,961,364 of NZ_NIST01000001.1, forward strand.
AATTGGATATCCAACGAGACATCGTTGATGAAGGGATCTCTAGCTCGTATGATACCTCACTCATTTTACGTCCTTCATCAACCACCATCTTCGCCACGTACTCTTTATATTCTAGTGAGTATTGTTTTGACATGTGGACACGTCCTTTTAAATGGATTGTTTTAACAGTATGCCCATTTTTCCGTGTCCACTTTTTAGACTAACTTTAAAGTTGCGTCAAACCGAGGAGAAGTTGCGCCTAACCGAGGAGAAGTTGCGTCCAAAAGCAGAGAAGTTGCGTGAAAGCATGGAGAAGTTGCGTCAAAGTGCGGAGAAGTTGCGCCAAAGCACGGAGAAGTTGCGTCAAAGCAAGGAGAAGTTGCGTCAAAGCAAGGAGAAGTTGCGTGAAAGCACGGAGAAGTTGCGTCAAAGCAAAGAGAAGTTGCGCCTAAACGTAGAGAAGTTGCGCCAAACCTGTAAGTAACTACGACGAAATGCCGAGCAGCTTCGGTAGCAAATTTCTGGTAGCAATTTTTCCATATATACAATATAATAATTAGTACATTACATCAGTAATGCACTACCCTACATAAAGAGGAGGGGTGAGATGTTTGCTCCAGTCAAATGGCACAAAACCGATTTATATTCAAATTGCAGAGTGGCTTGAAACAGAAATATTAAATGGACAATTAACGACTGACAGTAAAGTTTTTTCTCAGTATCAATTAGCAGAGATGTTTACGATTAATCCAGCTACAGCGGCAAAGGGGCTTAATGTTCTTGCTGATGACGGAATTTTATATAAAAAGAGGGGGCTCGGTATGTTCGTTGCGGAGGGAGCACGAGAAAAGATATTAACGAAGCGGAAATCAAACACACTCGTTCAGATGATCGATAACTTAGTGCAAGAAGCAGATTATCTCGGGGTCCCGCATGAAGAGCTAGTTCGGATGATGAAAGCAGCAGAAAAGCGAAGAAAGGAAGAGAAACAATGACAGTCATTGCATGTGAAAAAGTATCGAAAGCCTTTCACCGTCAGAAAGCATTGAACGACGTATCGTTTAAGATCCGAGAAAATACGATCACGGGTGTTATTGGAAGAAATGGTGCAGGGAAAACAACGCTGCTGGAGATGATTGCAGGGTTGAAGAAGCCAACATCAGGATCGATTGAAGTTTTAGGGCAAAATCCGTTTAACAATTTATTCGTATCTGCAAATAGTATTTTCATAGATGATCTGATGGCTTTTCCAGATTCGATGAATGTAGATGAAATTTTGACAATGGCAGCGATGTTTTACCCGAATTGGGATGAGAAGATTGCAAGAGGTCTATTAAACTACTTTCAGATTAATGAAAAACAACGTCATAAACATTTATCCAAAGGAAAAACAAGTACTTTCAATGCCATCATCGGTATTGCTTCAAGGTGTCCGGTTACGATTTTTGACGAACCGACAACGGGCATGGATGAATCGGTGCGACGTGATTTTTACAGAGCGCTCTTAAAAGATTACTTAGAAATGCCGCGAACCGTGCTGATCTCGAGTCACCATGTTAATGAAATAGAAGATTTACTCGAAAATTTGCTGCTCATTCATAACGGCAAGGTCCATCTCCACGAATCGATGGATGAGATGAAGCAGTATGTAATAAAAGTCACTGGTCCGGTCGAAGCCGTCAGGGAAGTAACGAAAGGAAAGCTTGTGTTACATGAAGAAGGGCCGACACCTAACCACCAGACAGCAGTCATTCGCGTCGACGGCTCCAAAATCGATGAGAGAGATTGGCGCAACAAAGGCTTAAAAGTGACATATGCCACACCAGGAGAGGTGTGTGTTTATTTGACACAGCATCAGAGAGGAGGAATCGACGATGTCTACCGTCGCACCTAAAACCTCAGATATTGTAAAAAAGTTATTGCTGTATAAATTCCAGTCCTATGTAGGTGTTATATGGACATTAATGACGTTACAGGGCATTGGAATTTTGTTTTCAATGAACGGAGTAGGTCAAGCTGGATTTAGTATGTCCGGCATGCGAATAGATTCTATTCTATACAACGCGAATATGGTTTTTACCTTTACAATGCTTTGGATATTCATATCAGCGATTATCATCACAACGAAGGCGAACCAGCTCGATGATTACACCTTTATAACAACTCGTAAAACGAGTAACATAGCGAACGGGTTATTTTTAATTGTTGCTGCCTTATTCGGTGCGTTGACGTCGATGTTATCAAGTGCACTCATTCGTGTAATATATTCCATTTTTGGTGGAGAAGGAATAACACTGGCTGTCACATACAGTGTCAGTGACTGGTTATTAGGTTTTTGGACTGCATTCTTTTATCTCGTTTTCCTAGCTGCAGCAGGGTATTTTATCGGGATGATTTTTCAATTGCATGTTTTTATCCGTACGGTCGTCGTCATTTTGATAATCAGCGCATTTTTCGGTGCGAGCATAAGCGGTAATGTCGTCGAAGCCATTTTTGTTTTTATATTCCAAGAGTCAAATTTTATTCTTTTTGCCCTGAAAACGACGGTTAGCGCAGGGATCCTCTTTGTGGCTACACTTTTGTTTACTGAAAAAATGGAGGTGAGATCATGATCCAAATTATTATTATAAATGTCCTGATCTTAGTTGCCATATTATTCGTTGTAAGAAAGGTCGCAATGATTCCTAGCAAAAAAATAGGTGTTAAGACAATCTACAAAGTTTTCGCCGCTTATATCGGCCTCCTCCTATTAGCAGTTCCTATTTCATACGTGTTGAGTGCGAACGAAGAAATGCCTGAGATTGTCTCAATGGAAGATAAAGTCCTTGAAGAAGATGAGGCAGAAAAAGGAGCACTCATTCAAGCTGGAGAAGTAGAGACAATTTTATCTGACTATCGAGCTCAACGAGAAGTATTTCAGCTTAACGGTGATACACTGACATGGACATCGGCACTTTCAGAATACACTACATTTGATCTATATGTGGAAGAAACTTCAGAACTCACTTCAGAGTTTGAGGTGGTGCACATATACCCAAAGCTAATTATTACGAACATGGATCTAACGCAATATTATCCAAATGTCGACTTAATAATGGATGACGATCTGTTAACGATTCGTACAGAAAATGATATTGAGGTTCATATGAAAATGTTTGACTACGAATTTATCATCAACCAATTCCGAGACAGTGAAATCTATAGTTGGGGTTTATCAGGTGGTAGCTCTGAAGGACCGCACACCCTTTGGATCCGAGTTCCAGAAGGTACTGTACTGAATAGTGTCGAAACCGAAACCCCATTTCATTTCCAGTACAAATAATATAGCGTAGCTGCCAGAGGAAACCTTGCTTATCGCAAGGTTTCCTTTCGTTAGTGCGCCCAGCATGGGTGTAATCTATAGGGTGAAAGTCCCGAACCACGAAGGCAGAAGTAGTGGTTAGCCAAACGCAAGGGTGTCCATGGTGACGTGGAATCTGAAGGAAGCGAGCGGCAGACCTCCGGTCTGAGGAACACGAACTTCATATGAGGCTAGGTATCACGGGATGAGTTTGCTAAACAAAACAAAGTCCGTTCTGCCGAAGGTGGTACAGAGTAAATGAAGCAGATAGGTGGAGGGAAAGAGTGCACTCTTACCTGGGGAGGCCTGGCTGTAACGCCAAGCTCACTTGGTAACCTATTTAGTGATAAATAGCTGAACAGTCAGGCGTCAGCAGAGGCCATAGTACTTTGAATGACCTAGAGATTTAAGGGAAGGGCCGAATCATTTAAGAAGAATTAGCGCTGGGCGTACGTATTACTCAATGAAGCAGAAACATATAATCCTTCCTAATGGAGGACGTGGTGAATCCCACAGGGGACATAAGAAGGGCTGAGAGTAATACCACACAAGAAGATGATCTAATTCACGTAGGAGATTGATAAGAATGTTGGAACGAGTTCTATCACGGCAAAATTTAAATCGCGCACTCGAAAGAGTGGAGCGTAATAAAGGAAGTCACGGTGTAGATGGGATGAACGTACAAAACTACGACCTTATCTTCATGAACACTGGGCATCCCTGCGAGCTCAGCTCGAAAGTGGTACCTATCAACCTCAACCTGTTCGCCGAGTCGAAATCCCGAAACCGAGCGGAGGTAAGAGGAAATTAGGAATCCCGACTGTGATAGACCGTTTCATACAACAGGCTATTGCACAAACACTGAGTGAGGTTTATGACCCAACATTCTCCACCAAAAGTTTTGGGTTCCGACCAGACAAACGTGCTCACGACGCTGTTCGACAAGCTAGGGGGGATATTAAAGAGGGTTGTCGCTGGGTCGTAGACATTGACCTAGAGAAATGCTTCGATTAGGTCAACCATGATAGATTAATGAGAACATTAAGCTATCGAGTGGATGACCCCATACTACTTAGGTTGATACGTAGGTATCTTCAATCTGGTGTGATGGAGAAAGGCCTTGTCAGTCCTAATACTGAAGGGACTCCGCAAGGAGGACCGCTTAGTCCCCTCCTGTCTAACATTGTTCTAGACGAACTTCACAAGGAACTGGAGGAAAGAGGCCTTGCCTTCGTACGCTATGCCGACGATTGTAATATCTACGTCCGCTCTAGAAGAGCAGGTGAACGGATAATGGAAAGTATTACAACGTTTATTGAGAAGAAACTCAAACTGAAGGTGAACAAAGAGAAGAGTGCAGTAGACCGACCATGGAGAAGAACATTCCTAGGCTTCACTTTCACCAACAACATTAAACAACCGAAAATTAGAGTATCCAAGCAAAGTATTCAACGTTTTCAACTGAGAATACGAAAACTCACCTCGAGGAAATGGTCAATTTCTATGGGGGATAGGATAGAGAAAATCAACCGCTATCTGATCGGTTGGATGGGCTATTATCAACTAGCCGAAACTACCTCAGTCTTTAAAAGGATTGATGGTTGGCTTCGAAGAAGGTTGAGGATGATTCGATGGAAAGAGTGGAAGAAGATGAAAACGAAACAAAAGAATCTTAGGAAGCAAGGAATCAATGAACAACAGGCATGGGAGTGGGCTAATTCTAGACTAGGATACTGGCGTATAGCTAAAAGTCCTATATTAGATAGAGCCCTTGATAACCGATATTGGAATAATCAAGGGCTTAAAAGTCTACTTTTGAGATATCAATCGTTACGTTGGACTTAAATGAAACCGCCGTGTACCGAACGGTACGCACGGTGGTGTGAGAGGTCGGGGGTTAGTCACCCCCTCCTACTCGATTTCGCTAAAATGATTTTGCACCGAAGCATGGAGAAGTTGCGTCAAAGCAAAGAGAAGTTGCGCGTCAAAGTAGAGAAGTTGCGTCAAAGCACGGGGAAGTTGCGTCAAAGCAAAGAGAAGTTGCGCCAAAGCATCGAGAAGTTGCGCCCAAGCAAAGAGAAGTTGCGCCCAAGCAAAGAGAAGTTGCGCCGAAGCAAGGAGAAGTTGCGTCAAAGCACTGAGTTGCGCCAAAGCAAAGAGAAGTTGCGCCAAAGCAAAGAGAAGTTGCGCCCAAGCAAAGAGAAGTTGCGCCAAAGCATGGAGAAGTTGCGCCCAAGCAAAGAGAAGTTGCGCCAAAGCATGGAGAAGTTGCGCCCAAGCAAAGAGAAGTTGCGCGTCAAAGTAGAGAAGTTGCGCCAAAGCATGGAGAAGTTGCGCCCAAGCAAAGAGAAGTTGCGCCAAAGCATGGAGAAGTTGCGCCCAAGCAAAGAGAAGTTGCGCCCAAGCAAAGAGAAGTTGCGTCCAAACGCAGAGAAGTTGCGCCTAAACCTAAAAGTAACTACGACGAAATGCCGAGCTGCCCCTGATAAAACCGAGAATTAATCCCCGCTCGAATTCCCACAGCCTACTAAAATCCCTTCCCCCCTCCCCTGCGGATACGTTTACATTTTTTTGACCAAATTGCTTGGAATATATGGTCAGATCTTCCCATCTCTAATATCCAACTTATACGTCTAAGTATGTTTGGACGAGCTGGCAAGAATGAACTCGATAAAAAATTTATTTATGTAATGTTTAGATAAAAATGACAATATACATTGGTATATATGGGTTGGTAATTTGATCAGTATCTTATCCGTATAAGTTCCGAGTGCGGTGTTGTCTACATATGAGGATGATTGAAAATGTTCCTCTGAAAGGGATCTCCGCAAAGAAAACATGTAAGCGTTTTTCTCAGTAAACATTTATTTTAGGGGGGATTGAAGTGAAGAAGTTATTGTTCGTGTTAGTTGTGGCTTTCATGATAAGTACGATCGCTGCTTGTGGAAATGATGAAGCGACAGGTGGAGGCGACGGTTCTGAAGGGAATGGCTATAAAGTCGGTTTGGCTTTGCCGACTCAATCATCTGAGCGGTGGGTACGTGATGGCGATAATATGAAACAGGAATTTGAGAACCTTGGTTATGAAGTTGATATGCAGTATGCGGAGGATGTTGTTGAAACCCAGATTTCACAAATCGAAAATATGATTACACAAGGTGTCGATATTCTCGTAATCGCTTCTATCGATGGTGAAGCATTAACGAGTGTGCTCGAAATGGCTGAAGCATCAGATGTACCTGTTGTTGCGTATGACCGACTCATTATGAATAGTGAGCATGTCAGCTATTATGCGACGTTTGATAACTTTGAAGTCGGCGTCCTGCAAGGACAATATATTGAAGAACAATTAGGTCTCGATGAAGGCGAAGGACCGTTTAATATTGAGCTATTTGCCGGCTCACCGGACGATAATAACGCTTATTTTTTCTGGGACGGCGCAATGTCGGTTCTTGAACCGTACATGGAGGAAGGTCAGCTCGTCGTAAAAAGCGGCCAGACCGATTTTGAACAAGGGGCAACGTTACGATGGGATGGATCACTTGCACAAGAACGGATGGATAACATTTTAAGTGCCCATTATTCGGATGAAGATGTGGATGCTGTCTACTCTCCATTTGATGGAATTAGTCGTGGAATTATTTCTTCGCTAAACTCAGTTGGGTATGGCAGCGATAATAAACCGATGCCGCTAATTACGGGGCAGGATGCTGAACTGTCATCGATTAAATATATTATTTCAGGTGAGCAGACCCAAACGATTTTTAAAGATACGCGAGAGTTAGCGAAACAGTCTGTAAATATGGCCGATGCGATTTTACAAGACGGTGAGCCTGAAATCAACGATACGGAGACGTATGACAATGGTGTCAAAGTCGTACCCTCATACTTATTATCACCAGTCTCAGTCGATATTGACAATTACGAGGAAGTGCTAATTGATAGTGGCTATTACACCGAAGAGGATTTTGATTAATAACGAATGGATATGAGAAGTGGCTCAGTTCATCATTACTAGCTGAGTCACCTTCTTACTTTTCTCTTGAAAGGTGTGGCAAACATGAGTGAGTTTATGTTGGAAATGAAGCATATAACGAAAAACTTCCCAGGAGTAAAAGCGTTAGATGATGTGAATTTACAAGTGAAAAACGGTGAAATTCATGCGTTAATCGGCGAAAACGGTGCTGGGAAATCGACGTTAATGAAAGTGTTAAGTGGTGTTCATCCGTTCGGAACATACGACGGCGACTTTTTTTACAAAGGTGAAAAGTGTGCATTTAAAGATATTAATGAAAGTGAACGACACGGAATTGTCATCATCCACCAAGAGCTGGCGCTTATTCCGGAGCTGTCGATTGCGGAAAACATTTTTTTAGGCAACGAGCAGGCTTCAAAAGGTGTGATTAACTGGAGCAATACGATTTTAAAAACGAAGGAGCTTTTGTCAAAAGTCGGGTTAAGGGTCGATCCCCAAGAGAAGGTGAAAAATATCGGTGTCGGTCAGCAGCAATTAGTCGAAATTGCGAAGGCACTATCAAAACAAGTAGAGCTGCTAATTCTCGATGAGCCGACAGCTTCTTTAAATGAAGAAGACAGTGCGAACCTTCTTAAACTGCTGAAAGAATTCCAAGGCCAAGGGATGACGTCGATATTAATTTCTCACAAATTGAAGGAACTGTTAACGATCGCCGACAGCATCACGATCTTAAGAGATGGACAGACCGTACAATCGATGTCGCTAAATGAAAATGAAGTAACCGAAAGCATGATTATTAAAGGGATGGTCGGAAGAGAGTTACATCAATTGTATCCAGAGCGCCGTGCGGAAATCGGTGATGTTTATTTTGAAGTGAAAAATTGGTCCGCTGATCATCCGTTAAATCCGGACCGGAAACTATTAGATAACATAAACATTCAAATTAAAAAAGGGGAAGTCGTCGGCATAGCTGGGTTAATGGGAGCGGGACGTACTGAGTTTGCAATGAGTGTGTTCGGCAAGTCTTACGGAAAAAATATTACCGGTGAAGTTCTAAAAGACGGTAAAACGATCGATGTCAAAACGGTCGATAAAGCAATAAATAATGGGATCGCCTACGTTTCTGAAAATCGAAAGGAATTTGGCCTTATTTTACAAGATAGCGTCCGGAAAAACTTAACGTTATCAAACTTGCAAGCAATTTCTCATAAAAACATCTTAAATTTACAGGAAGAAGTGAAGGCGGCTGAATCGTTAAAAGACCGTATGAACATAAAGGCACCGACGGCTGAACAAGTGACCGGCAATTTGAGCGGCGGAAATCAGCAAAAAGTCGTATTAGGGAAATGGATTTACACCGAACCGGATGTCCTCATATTAGATGAACCGACAAGAGGCATTGATGTCGGGGCAAAATATGAAATTTATAAGATTATTAATCAACTAGCTGAAAAAGGAAAATCTATTTTGTTCATCTCCTCAGAGCTTCCAGAAATACTCGGTGTATGTGACCGGATTTATACATTGAATGAAGGAAGAATCACCGGAGAATTGTCCAAAGCAGAAGCGGACCAAGAAACGTTAATGACGTATATGACTGAAAGTTGGAGGTCGGAATAAATGGATTTAATAAAAAACTTGATTCGGAACAATATGAGAAAGTTCGGAATGATCATTGCACTCATAGGGATCACGTTATTTTTCCAAATTCTCACTGGCGGCACGATGCTTACGCCTTTAAATATTACGAACATCATTATGCAAAACAGCTATATCATTATTTTGGCCATCGGGATGATGATCATTATTATTACAGGTGAGATCGATTTATCAGTCGGATCGGTCGCCGCATTTATTGGCGCGATCGCCGGAGTATTATTAGCGACATTCAATTTGCCAGTTACTGTCGGGATCTTCCTTTGTCTGCTTCTCGGTGCTATCATCGGGGCGTGGCAAGGATTTTGGGTCGCCTATATGAAAATACCATCGTTTATCGTGACGTTAGCAGGAATGCTGCTGTTTAGAGGGTTAACGTTAGTCGTATTAGGCGGCCGAACGATCGCTCCTCTTCCAGATGAGTTTCGCTCGATCAGCTCAGCGTTTATTCCTGATTTTTTTGGAGGCGGGGAGTTGAAGCTGCTCACGATCATTATTGGTCTCTTCGCATCAGCACTTTATGTGTTATATGAAATCCGTCAAAGAAAAGTCGCGAAGTTTTATAACTTTAACACAACGCCATACGGCATGTTTCTCGTAAAAATCGCGATCTTACTCTTAGCAATTAATTCGTTTACGTATGTGCTTGCGCTCTATCAAGGGCTGCCAATTGTCGCGATCATTCTGATCGTACTCGTGATCAGTTATACTTTCGTGATGAACAAGACGATTATCGGCAGACATATATACGCGGTTGGTGGAAATGCGAAAGCAGCCCAGCTTTCAGGCGTTCGAACGAAAAAAATGAAGTTTCTCGCATTCGTTAATATGGGCGTTTTAGCAGCGTTAGCGGGGTTAATTTTCACAGCAAGACTAAACGCCTCGACACCACAGGCGGGAACATTATTTGAGCTTGATGCGATCGCCGCAGCTGTCATTGGTGGCGCCTCCTTCACTGGCGGTGTAGGAACGATCTTTGGCGCCGTCATCGGGGCGCTAGTTATGGGTGTCCTAAACAACGGGATGTCGTTAATGGGAATCGGAACCGACTGGCAGCAAGCGATCAAAGGCCTCGTCCTATTAGGCGCCGTCGCCTTCGACGTCCTCAACAAAAACAAAGGCCAATCCTAAGAAGATTCGACAAGTGCCTGGCACTTGTCGAATTTACTTGTATTTCTTTTTATTGAGTTTCTCTTTTAATTGAAACGCTTGTTCAAGGTCAACCTCATAGACATTTGCTAAGCCGATAATGTAATAAAGAACGTCATACAATTCTTCGTTGATCGTCCCTTTAATCGAACCTTGCTCCTCCATCCGCTTGTCTTTCCGCAGTACTTCAGCAAGCTCACCAACTTCTTCAATTAACTTTTGAAAATACTTACCTTTCAGCTCAGGATGATAGTCTTTATCTTTTATGTATTGCTGTAATTGTTTTAGTGTTATATTTTTCTCCATTTGGTAGCCCCTCCATATTAAAGCGGTATGCTGCTACTATTTCTACAATTGCGAGTTCAAGATTCCCATTCTGTTTTTAGCAATGAAAAGACGAAAGCATCGTGAGAATGGTTATTTTGGTAGAGGTAGCCTCTTAGTAATCCTTCTTTCGTAAAGCCAAAACGTTCTAATAATTGGATGGACGGCTTATTTTGCGGGTATGTAACAGCGCCGATTCGAAATAATCCTAATTCTTCAAACGAATAGCGTAACACTTCTTTAACTGCTTCCGACGTCATTCCTTTGTTCCAATGTGTAGGATGCAGTTCATAGCCAATTTCAGCTTTTTTGCTGCGAACACTTAAGTTGTTTAATCCTAATGTGCCAACAAATTCACCAGTCTCCTTTAAGACCATGCCCCACCTCATTCCTGATCCGTTCTCATATGCGTTTTCGAGAGATTTCACCATTTTTGACGCGTCTTCGATCGTTTTCAAGCTATCCATCCCATAATACTTCGTGACTTCCTCTTTCGACATAATCTCAAAATAGCTTTCTGTATGTTCATCTTTTACTTGAACTAAATTCAGGCGATTTGTTACCAACTCCGGAAACCCCATAAAGCCCTCCCCCTTCGATCATCTTATTAAATCCATCTCCGTTAATATTACCAAAGAAAAGGATTTAAAGGTAAAAAAAGTATTTACATAAATACCTAATTAGATTATAGTCTAATTAGATTGGAGGGACTGTTATGCAATTAAATCGACTTGTCGCTTTTCATAAAACGTTAGGTGATAAAACGCGCATTCGCATCATTGCCTTATTAAAAGATGGACCGCTTCACGGGCAAGCGATTGCTGGAAAATTGAAATTAAAGCATCCAACGATAACGCATCATTTAAACAAATTAAAACAAATTGACGTTGTCTATCAGCGCCGCGATAAAAATACGATTTATTTTTATTTAAATGAGCGTAAACTTACACAAATGTCAGATGCGATCAATCGGATCGGCGGAAAAGAAATGTTTGACACGTTTGACATAAGCGAGGAAGAGAAAGTAAACATCATTCGCAACTTTACGTTAAGTGACGGGCGGATCAAAAGCTTACCAGCGCAACGAAAAAAGAAGTTAGTGCTGCTGGAATATATGTTGCGCGGGTTAGAGCAAGGAGAACCCTACGAAGAACGTGACATTAATGAACATATAAAAAAGTTTCACGAAGACTTTGCAACGATTCGCCGGGAATTTATTATGGCTCAGTTTATGTACCGACATGATGGTATGTATGAATTGAACCCGAAAGAAATGTGGCCTGTTTAACAGGCTCTTATTTTTCGAGATCTAATTAGATGTTTATCTAATTAGTAGGGGAGGGAAATATCGATGCACGGATTTGAAATTATGAATATGGAACCTCAGTATCGGATCTTGTTTTGGAGTTCTTTTCTGAATGGAGTAGGCAGCCGTTTTGCTCAAGTTGGTTCTTTTACACTCATGTATTTGTTGACAGAATCGGGGGTTGCACTAGGAATATTGATGGCGTTAAGAGTATTACCTACAATTATTTTTTCACCGATTAGCGGCTACTTAGCTGACCGTTTTCATAAAATGAAGCTCTTGTTTGCAACAGATTTACTGCGAGCCCCGTTTGCCCTTCTGCCTCTCGTCGCTGTTTATACGGAGCAAATCGGCTTCCTATATATGAGTACGTTTATCATTGCGAGTGGTGAAGCTGTCTACCAACCTGTCCGCTATGCGGCAATCCCAGACATTGTTCAGCGGAAAAATTTAATTAATATAAATGGGCTAGAGCAAAATGTCGTAGGAGGGACACTCGTTATTGGATCCCTTACAGGAGGATTGATCGCTTTTGCAACAACGGTAAACATTCTGTTTATTTTCCATTCTCTGTTTCTTCTTTCTGCAGCGCTCATCGTGTGGAAACTCATTCATATTAAAAAAGAACAGACGACTGAAGAGGAAGCTGCGGATCAATCGTTAAAGGATACCGGACTGCTTATATTTAATATCGCGTTGATGCGTGTCTTTTTGCTCGTCATGCTGCTTATGCCGCTTGCGAACGGAGTCGACAACGTCCTTTTTAATTTGATTGCTCTAGACGTTTTTGAAAAAGGTGATTTAGGAGTAGGATTCATCTATGCGGCATTAGGTGCAGGGTTTATATTAAGTTCTGCTGCAACTAAGTGGATTCATCGAAAATATATCGTGATTGGCATATTAATGATCGCTTTAGAAGGTGTCGGTCATCTTTTATTAAGTCAATCCGTCATTTTTGCACAAGCTCTGCTCCTTGCTGTCTGTATTACGTTTGTCGGCGGAATCAGCAATATTTGCTTTGATACAACGCTAATGAAAGTCCTGCCGTCAGCGATACGAGGTAAAGTAGTAGGAATCTTGGCCATGATCCAAAACAGCTCCATGGGGATAGCGATGATTGGGGCAGGCTTTCTAACTGAATGGTTCTCACCGATGCAAAGTGCCTTTTATGTCGGGGTGACATATATCGGGTTCGCTGTCTTATTTATGATCACATTCAAGCAAGTCAAGTTCAGACAATCGTTAAGAGAACTAAAAGGAACGATCCAAAGGTAAAGATTCGACAAGTGCCTGGCACTTGTCGAATTGGAATATTTCACGTACCGTAATGGAGTTATAATGAACAATCTAAACAATAAAAAAGTTACGATAAAAGTGTTCAATAGACTGGAAGTTTTATGGTATTGTGGAGGCATTGAGGACAAAATCGCAAAAGCTAGGAGTAGGAGAAACATTATGCACCTTGATCATCAGACGTACAAAAAACGAAGAAACCTTGCGCTTATATTATCAGCGGCACTCATCTACTCTACGATTTTTACATATTCGATCTACCAAAATCTCACTCACGACGAACTGCTCATCCACGATGTAAGCCAGCTGTTTCCTGCCCACGTAAAAGAAATCGTCGAAGGGGAGGAAGAAGAATCATTAGTGGCTGCACTGCAGCAAGCAAATGAAGAGGACTTGAAGGTGTCGATAGCCGGGACGAGACACAGTCAAGGCGGTCACGCGTTTTATGAAGATTCACTTTGGCTCGATATGACGAGCTACAATGAGATTCTTGCGCTTGATGAAGACGAGAAGACGATCACTGTTCAAAGCGGAGTGACGTGGGAGCAAATCCAGGAGGCGGCGAATGAGCACGGCTTGTCGGTGAAAGTGATGCAGTCATCAAATATTTTTACCGTCGGCGGCTCATTGAGCTCAAATGTACACGGTCGTGATCCGAACTATGGACCGATCATTGAGACGGTCGATTCGTTTCGGCTCCTTATGGCTGACGGGACGATTCAAGAAGTGAACCGAGATGAGAACGAAGAGCTGTTTGAGCTTGCGATTGGTGGGTTTGGTTTATTCGGAGTCATCTTAGATGTCACGCTCGAATTGACCGATGATGAGTTGTACGTGTCGACGACGGAGAAGATCGATTATAAAGACTATCCTGACTATATTGAGAACGAAATCAAAGGTAGCGAGGATGTCGGGCTTCATTATGCTCGCCTATCTGCCACACCGAACGGACTTTTTGAAGATATGTACATGACAACCTACCACTCTTTGAAAAAAACAGATGAGCTGTACCCCAAAGAGGAGAATCTACCCGAGTTTTCAACATTGCAGGAAGAAAAAAATGTTCGTCGTGATCGGTTCTTCCTCGGTTTATCCCGCCATTTTGACTGGGGAAAAAATCTCGTCTGGTCGCTGCAACAACGGTTATATGCCGAGGCAGAGGAAGGGGAAGTCATCTCACGTAACAATGCAATGAGGCCGCCTGTCGAGTTCTTGGAATACGATTCATCACGTAACACAGACATATTGCAGGAATATTTCATCCCAACGGACGATTTTCCGCAATTCGTCGAAGAATTGAAAACGATCGTCGAGGCAGAAAATATTAATCTATTAAATGTAACCGTCCGATTCACACCGGAGCATGATGAAGGGCATTTGAATTATGCGACAGAAGACACGCTCGCACTCGTATTGCTCATTAACCATTCGCTTTCTGATGATGGCGTCGCGCACATTGAGCAAGCGACACAGCAAATCGTCGATGCAGTATTGGATCTAGGCGGCACACATTATTTGACGTATCAGAAGTTTCCGACGAACGAACAAATTCGCGAAGCGTACCCGAACATCGACAGCTTCTTTGAGGAAAAACAGAAGTACGATCCTGACGAACGGTTTATGAACTATTTTTATGAGGAGTATGTAGATGAACAATCTTAAATGGGTCGTCATTTCACAAAGCTGGGTATTGTTCGGAACAGGACTCGTCTTCCCATTTTATATCGTGTTTCTCCGGGAAGTGGGCGGCGATTTCTCCGAATTTGGTCTCGCATACGGGTTGTTCACATTAAGCGCTGCACTCGTACACCGTTGGATTGGCAAATTTTCCGACCGAATTGGGAGAAAACATTTATTACTCATCAGTACATGGGGCACATCAATCATCTTTCTCATGTTCCCAGTCGTCACTGACATTTGGCAAGTGTACGTCCTGCAAATCATTTTAGGTATGTTCGGTGCCATCCAAAAAACGAGTGAAAAAGCTCTCGTCGCCGACTTTACCGAAGGCAGTCAACGCGGAGAGAAAATCGGCTCCTACCATTTCTGGGTCTCGATCTTCTCCGGGCTCGCCGTCATCGCCGGCGGCTTTCTCATTGACCTTCTCACCGTTGACATCATCTTCTACATCGGCTCCCTCACCCTCTTCGTGAGCGGCGTGTGGATTATGAGGATTGAGGAGTGAATGTTAGAGAAACCAGAGTAGAAAAAAGGATAATCTTTAAAAAGCTTTAATTCTATTTTGATAGAGTTAAAGCTTTTTATTATATTCTTTGTAAACCACAGACTCTGCCTGTATAAAATAACCCTTTAAAGGTTGTATTCGTGAGAGCTAAAGTAACGAATAGTTGGAAGGTATACTGCTTGCTTTCACCCAAGGGTACAAGTGCGATATCCGCTCTTAACTTTGTACGTATTCACGGTGTCTTCTTTGCCACGGATGAACGGTTGAGCTACTTCGATCAAGCTCGAAGGGATCTCAACTCGTCCGTTTTTCCATAGGAAAGAGCATTGCTTCTTCGAAAATACATCGATTTGTCTCGACGGATAAACGACAAAGCCATACTAGTAGAGGAAGAGACAGTCGCGCAGTACATTCCACTTTTGGTGACAACTTTATTTTCGTTATGTCATTTATTATCTTAAATGATGGATACGAAATGAACATAAATATCTTTGATAACAAAAGCCCATCCCCATTTAAATGAGATAAAAATGAGAGCTGAGATACAACTTTCCACAACGTTTTTCTATGCTATTAGTATGCCATTTAACTATCATCATGTACTCGAAAGAGCGTCAGGCGGCGACTCAGGCGGGAAAAGCAATAGTCGAAAATCCCCTAGGTGCACACAGTGTGACACCTAGGAAGTTGAGGCATTGCCCGCTGCAAAGAAGACACTACGAATGCAAACGAAGTGCAGCACGAGTAGATGTCGCACTTGTGCTTGGTGAAAGCGTCCGCCTATAGCGATTTCGAATTCGATTATGAAAAGGGATATTCTCAAAAAATTTTTGGCACAGCCAAATTAAATAAGGTTCCTTAAGGGACTCTGGTGGTAAAGTGCCCTTATAACGCGAAAATAAAACCGCCCGTTTTACGGGCGGATATTTATTTTGAAGTTCCATAGGACTTATTCGATGTTTATATCCGATCAAATTTAATACTTTTCCACAAGAAAACAAATAATAAAATATTCAATAAATACTGAAAATTATCTTTATTTTTGAAATTTATTGTGCTAATATTGTAAAAAATTAAGTATGACTGAAATTATTATTGTATTATCAAACAAATATAGAATTTTTAGGAATACATGAGGGGGAGTTTTATGATTGAAGTGTCAGACAAAATACGTGCGAAGCGGACAGAGCAAAAACTAACATTAAAAGGTTTGAGTGAAAAAACGGGCTTATCTGTTAGTTTTCTCTCCCAAGTGGAACGCGGGTCTTCATCATTAGCTATTACATCATTAAAAAAAATAGCTGATGCACTAGAGACGCCAATCACCCAATTTTTTGAGGGATTAACCAACCATAACTATTCGGTAAAGTCTACAGATCATAAACCATTTCGAATTGAAGGATCTTCTGCAGAATATGTCAGACTTGGTGGCTCTTTTACTGGTAAAGCATTAGAGCCGTTGCATGTAACATTATCACCAGGAAAGCCTCAAGATAAGGTTTTCAGTCATCCCGGAGAAGAATTTTATTATGTTTTAGAAGGTGTTGTACTCTTCACTGTTGATGGGAAGGAATACATTCTTAAAGTGGGAGATTCAATTCATTTTCCGTCCCATTTACCACATACTTGGGAGAATCCGCTCAATGAAGATGCAAAAGTTTTATGTGTGTTAACTCCTGTCCTCTTTTAAGAGGGGAGAGTTCATAAATATTAAAAAAGAAGGGTGGTTTACCTATGAGAGTTGCGACGGATATTGGAGGTACATTTACAGATTTAGTATACGTGGATCAAGACGGCAAAATGGGAGTAGCGAAAAGTCACACAACACCTCCTCATTTTGAACAAGGTGTTATTGACGTTGTGAATGTAAGTGGAATTAACCCAGAGTTATTAGAAACATTTATTCATGGTACAACCGTCATTATTAATGCACTAACAGAACGAAAAGGTGTAAAAACAGGACTTATCACTACGAAAGGATTTCGTGATGTTTTAGAAATTGCACGTGGAAATCGCCCTGACTTATTTAATGTTCGGTATGAAAAACCAACTGCATTCGTTCCAAGATACTTACGTCAAGAAGTGGAAGAACGCTTAAATTACAAAGGAGAAGTCATCGAGCCTTTAAACAAGCAGCAAGTAAAAGAAATTATCGCAAACTTTAGAAATGAAGGTGTCGAAGCGATTGCTGTTTCGTACATTCATGCGTACAGCAACCCTTCACATGAAAAAGAAACCGTTAAACTAATAAAAGAATTGTGGCCAGAAGTTGCTGTGACAGCTTCACACGAAGTAACAAAAGAATGGCGCGAATATGAACGAACTAGTACAACAGTCTTGAACTCTTACGTAAAACCAATCGCTTCATCATATGTGAATCGATTAGAACATGAATTAAAAGAGATTGGGACAGATTCACAGAAGTACATTATGCAATCGAATGGTGGGACTACTACATTTGAACAGTCAAAGGAAACACCAATCAATATGATTGAATCTGGTCCAGTTGCCGGAATATATGGTTCAGCCATGCTTGGGAAAATGTTAGGTGAAGACAATATCATAGCTTTTGACATTGGTGGAACGACAGCAAAATGCTCTCTCATCGATAATGGAGAAGTAAAAGTTTCAACTGAATACAGCATTGAACGAACAGATAAAATGGCGGGGTATCCAGTAAAGGTACCAGTTGTAGATATTGTAGAGATCGGTAATGGCGGCGGATCGATCGCTTGGATTGATGATGGAGGCTCATTACGTGTAGGGCCAAAATCTGCAGGAGCTTTACCAGGACCAGTTGCTTATGGTAGAGGCGGAGAGGAACCAACGACGACGGATGCAAACTTAGTTGTAGGCCGATTATCGCCGGAAAACTTCGATAATAACGTCGATATGGCTAAAGTGAAACACGCAATTAAAGAAAAGATTGCTGATCCGTTTGGCACATCTATAGAAGAAGCAGCTCTTGGCATTATCCGGATTGCCAATTCAAACATGCTCAATGCCTTGAAACTGATTTCTGTAAGAAAAGGGTATGATCCTCGTGAATTCGCACTCGTTGCATTTGGAGGAGGAGGCTCCATGCATGCACCTGCCCTTGCAGAAGAATTAGGTGTTAAAAAAGTGATTGTACCGGTTGGAGCTTCTGTATTTTCTGCATTCGGTATGCTGATGACAGATTTACGTCATGATTTTATTCAAACATTTATTCGACGTGTCGAAGGAATTGACTTAGTAGAGCTAAATGAAAAGGTAAAGAAACAAGAAACCGAAGCAAATGAACAATTCAATGAGGAAGGGATTGAAGAAAGTCAAGTGATCCTTACTCGTTTTGCAGACTTACGTTATGTCGGACAAGAGCATACAGTTAAAGTTCCGGTTCCCGCAGGTGAAATTACTCAAGAAACGTTGAAACAAGTCATTCAAAAGTTTCATGAAACCCACGAACAGCTTTATACATTCAAATTAGAAGAGTCGCCGACTGAGATCGTAAACATTCATGTAACGGCTTTTGGGACAGTTAACAAGCCAGATATAGCAAAGTTAGAAAAAATCGGCGGTAAAGCAGAAGATGCTTTGAAAGAAGTTAGACGAGTTTTATATGAAGGTGAAGGTTGGATTGATACGAACGTTTATGATCGTACACAATTAAGTGTTGATGTATCAATAGAAGGTCCTGCTGTTGTGGAAGAACAAACAAATTCAACCATTTTATATCCAGGACAAAAGCTGACAGTTGATCATTATGGAAACTTAATGATTGATACGGGGGTGTAAAAAATGACAAAACCTGTCATGAGTTCAAAAGTAGATCCGTTTACGTTAGACATTGTAAAAGATTCATTAGTTGCCATCGGAGAGGAAATGTTTTACGCATTGGCAAGAACATCAATGAGTCCGATTATTTATGAAGTACTCGACTATGCTAGTGGATTGACCGACTCAAAAGGGCAGTTATTAACACAAGGGAATGGTGTTACAGGTTTTATCGGCATGCTTTCTTTCATGGTGAAAGAAACGGTTGAAAGATATGCGAAAGAAGGCGATTTAAAGCCAGGAGACATCATATTAATTAATGACCCATATGGAGGTGGGGGATCTCACCTTTGTGATGTTGGTTTAGTGATGCCGATTTTTTATGAAGGAGAGCTCATAGGTTTTTCTGCAAACAAAGCTCACTGGACAGAAGTAGGCGGGAAAGATGCTGGCTCAATGTCAACCGACTCAACTGAGATTTATCAGGAAGGTCTGCAATTTCCGTGTGTAAAACTTTTCGACGAAGGAAAGCTCAATCAAGCAGTTGTTGATATTATTGCTGCAAATGTGCGCTTCCCTGATCTTTCTCTTGGAGATATGTGGGCACAAGTTGCTGCATTAAAAACAGGTGACCGTCGCTTTAGAGAGTTATGTGACAAGTATGGAAAAGAAGTTGTAAAAAATTCGATCGATCACTTATTAGATCACGGTGAACAATTAACACTTAAAGCACTTAAACAGCTCCCTAAAGGAGAATATGAAGCCGTTGATTATATTGATGATGACGGAATTGAAGAAGGTCCGTTCCGTGTCCAATTAAAGCTGAAGATTACGGATGATGAGTTCATCTGTGACTTTCGTGGAAGTCACCCGCAAGTGACAGGATCAATAAATTCAACTTTAACTGGAATGATCTCCTCAGTGCGGACGATATTCCTTGCGGTAACGAACCCTTCTCAAGATGTGAATGATGGTGCGTTTCGGCCGCTCAAAGTCCTCACAGATGAAGGCTCCGTTTTTAATGCTGTAAGACCAGCACCAGTGTCGATGTATTGGGAATCAATGTTATTTGGTTGTGACCTAATTTGGAAAGCACTAGCACCTGTAATTCCTGAGCGGCTAACTGCAGGACACCTCTTATCTGTGTGTGTAGCAATCGTTTCAGGAAAACACCAAGATACAAATGAACCATTCTTAATTGTTGAACCTTCTGTTGGTGGCTGGGGAGCAGCAATAGATCGTGATGGTGACGCTGGACAATTTTGTATTCTTGACGGAGAAACGTTTAACATTCCTGTGGAAGTATGTGAAACAAGGAATGGAGTATTAGTTGATGAATACAGTCTCAACTCTGACGGTGCAGGAGCAGGAACATTCCGTGGTGGACAAGGTGTAATCCGTTCGTATCGAGCACTTACAGATAATCAGTCGTTCACAGGATCTTTTGGACGTCATAAGTTTAACGTTTGGGGTACAGATGGTGGAAAGGATGGATCAACGAATAAATTTGAAATCGTAAAAGCTTCTGGAGAAACAGACGGTCCATTTGGTAAATACAATCAATACCCACTGAACAAAAATGATGTCGTTCGCCTCATCACAGCAACAGGTGGAGGTTATGGAAGTCCTTATCAACGTCCTGCAGAAAAAGTAGCCATGGATGTGAAAAATGAATATATCACGGTCGAGCAAGCAAAAGAAGACTTTGGAGTGATCGTAGATCCAATTACATTCGATGTTGTTGGAGTCACTGAAGCAAGATCCTAAAGGAGTGAGATGATGCAGGTTGTAACAGTAAAAGATAAACTAGCAGACAATCATCACAACATCGAAATGAAAACACTTTTTGATGAATCTGTGTTTCAAGGTGCACGTGCTAAGTTTGGAACAGTTACAATTCCTCCACGGTCGCGAGTTCCTTTAAAAGGAACTGGTTCACATGAAGAAGATGAATATGCTCTCGTCATTAAAGGGGCAATCACAACTATGAGTGGTGGTAAACAATATCATGTTAAGGCCGGACAAGCTACCTTCATTCCAGCAGGTGAAGAACATTGGGCTTACAATGAACGAGAAGAAGATTGTGAAATTATTTGGACACTTGTAAAACGATAGTTTTTTACCGTCACAATGTTTTTAACGTAGAGGAAGACTCAAATTAGTGGCTAATTCATCCTTCAAATACAATAGCCATCTTGTGGAGTGCCAAGTCACATGAGTCTTCCTCGAACAATATTTTCTAATCAATTTCTGCGACAAATTTACAGAATATTCTAAAATTATCCAGGGGGGATATGTGTGGAGGAAAAAAATGTACCGAATACAGTGGTTAAAGATGAGGCTTTGTCGGCAATTCCGTCAACAGAACGACAACATTGGTTAACTCCGGCGGTCATTTTTGGTGGTTTAGAGTTTACAATTCCGGTCTTGATGGTAGGTGCAACATTAGCTGTTAGTTTTGGGATGTCGTCAATTTTTTGGATTTTAGTCGTTTCATTATTAGTTTTCCAATGGATTGGTAATGCTCTTCAAGGGTATATTGGAGCAAAAACAGGACGATCATCTTCCGTTATTGCACGGACTAGCTTTGGAGCTTTACAAGCGCGGTTTATTGTCGGTCTTACGATTTTTGCCGTATCGACAGGTTGGTGGGCACTGCAAACAGCTGTAGCAGGCAATGCGATTTCTGCAATGATGGGGATTAATTATACGACACAGTGGTTTGCTTGGGCATTGATTACGATCATTGCAGGTTTATTATTTGCTATTCCATCTATAATCGGCTATGCATCGATGAAGTGGACAGACTATATCGCTGTACCGGCTGGGCTATTATTAATTGGCTCTGGGATCTTTTATGCATTGACTACTACAGGGTGGGAAACGATTGCAAATTGGTCTCCAGAACCAACGATGACATTTCTTATGGGTGTAAGTTTAGTGATTGGTGCTAACGTTTCGCAATGGGTAATTGCATCTGACTATACACGTTATGCAAAACCGAGAGCAAAAGATAACATATTGATTCCATTAGGTATTATTGCTGTTGGGTTTCCGTTGTTTTATGTTGGCGCCATTATGTCAGTCGGTGTTGGATCTGCAGACATCGTTGAAGTTATGCTTGGACTTGGTTTTCCAATTTGGGGCTTCTTTATTCTATGGTTTGCGACTTGGACAAGCCAACTAGTAAACAACTACAGTATGGGACTAGCATTATCTAATCTTATGAATGTTAACTCTGGTAAAGGAAGAGCGATCCTGACGTTTATCGGAACAATCCTTGCAATTATCGTTGCATTAGCGGGGGTTCTTGATTATTTCATGGACTTTTTATACATGACAGCACTTATTTATCCTGCTATCGCTGGAGTTATGTTCGCTGACTTCTTCTTTGTAAGAAAGAAAAACTGGGCTGATCATCAAGGCTGGAACTGGATGGCTACCATTGCAATTGTCGTTGCAACGGCCGTTGGTTACTATACACAGTATGTCAATGAGTTCGGGCTACCTGCTGTTCAATCGTTAATATCAGCTGTTGTCGTATATATTATTGCGATGAAAATAAAAGCAAATGTAGCACCGGACCACTTTACTCCTGAAGAATGGTCAGATAAAAACACAAGCTCTGATTCTGAAAGTATTAGCTAAATAAAACAGCTGACTCAAGAGTGCCAACAAAGCACTTTTGAGTCTTTTTACGTGCAGTAAAGAGGGGAATATGCTTCGTTTATATGATCGAATAGGACGTTACTTAAAAGAGTGTTAACGCCAATAAAATGATGCATGATACGGAGACACTGCTCACTAGTGTTGATACGATTACTGCTTGTGCAGCAAATTCAGGCTCTTTATTATATTCTAAAGCGATCATCGCACTGTTTCTAGATGAAGGATAAGCACTTGATATAAGTAAAACTTGTGCGACCACGCCTTGAAGATCTAATAAAAAAATGATGAGCAAGGCGATCACAGGGCTAATTATTAGTCTAGTAAATGCAGTGAGGATCACATGACCGATCGCTTTCGAGAACGTAATGTATGCAATTTGAGCGCCTAACGTTATAAGGGCTATGCCAATTAAGGCAGAAGAGGTATTATCGAAAACGGTTAGAACAAAAGCTGGCAGCTTGATGTTAGTGACATTGAAAAACACGGCAAAAAAGAGTGCGAAAAAGATCGGGGTTTTAAAATAGTTTATAAGATTTTTAAAACTATTTTTTAAATTCCCTTTAGTTTTCGTTAAATTGTAGATCCCATATGTAAAAGCGAGCAGGTTTTGCGTGATCATTACAATGACTTGGATCGTCATAGCAAATGGGTCGTGACGAAAGGTTAATTCTGTTACGGGTATACCGAAATTTCCTGAGTTTTGAAGCATCATACTGTTTTGGAATACTCCCATTTTAGCAGGTGGTATACGAAAAAGCTTTATAATGATCAGGCCAATAATATGTAATGAGAGAATGAATAAAACGATAAAACTAATTAAGTTTAAAAAAGTTTGTAGCTGCAACGTAGGTGTTTCATATAATCGAATAAAGATAACAGAAGGAATAAAGATGTTCATCGTTAATTTTGACAATGTATGCATGTCATAGTTGAAAATACGGTGAGTGATCGCACCAACCGCTATTAAAATAAATAGGGGTAAAATAATGTTCACGAATATATGAAAAGTCATTGCCATCCTACCACTCCTAATTTCTGAAAATTCATAATTGACAATATTGTATTTTTGTATACAATTATACAATGAGAGCGCAACAAAATGACGATTTATTTTTAGGAGGGGAACAATGAGTTGGCTTATATCAAACAGAAAGAGAAATGAAAACCCTTTCAACGGACCTGAAGAAAAGATTACTATCATTCCCGGTGCTCATGATGCGATTACAGCTTTAATTGCTCAAAAAGTCGGCTTTAATACGCTATATATATCTGGTGCTGCTGTATCAGCTTCTTACGGGTTACCTGACCTTGGAGTTATGACAGTAAACGAGCTTTCACAACGAACAAAAGAAATCTATCGAGCAACGAAAGCAACTTTACTCGTTGATATCGATACAGGTTATGGCAATGTCATCAATGCTGTTAGAACAGCAAAAGAACTAGAAGAATCAGGTGCAGCGGCATTACAAATTGAAGATCAAGTTATGCCTAAGAAGTGCGGACATTTAAATGGAAAAAAGCTAGTTCCACCGAATGAAATGATGCAAAAAATTATAGCCATTAAAAAGCATTGTCCGAATCTAAAGGTCATTGCTAGAACAGATGCAGCAGGGGTAACAGGGCTAGAAGATGCGATTGACCGCGCCAATAAATATGCAGAAGCCGGAGCGGATGTCATTTTTCCAGAAGCTCTAAAAACAGAGGAAGAGTTTAAAGAAGCTTCAATGAAAATACATGCACCTGTACTGGCAAATATGACAGAGTTTGGGAAAACCCCTTATTACACAGCAGAGCAATTTGAGGACTGGGGGTATGATTTTGTTATATTTCCCGTGTCGTCTTTACGTATAGCCAACAAGGCTGTAGAAGCCTTTTATGAAAAGCTATTAGAAGGGGGGACTCAAAAGCCTGTTCTTAGTAACATGCAGTCAAGAGAAGAGTTGTATGAACTAATAGGTTATTTTGACTATGAAACACTCGACGAATCGATAGCAAAAACGAAATTATAAGGAGGTGGTATTTACATAGATGGAGGGATCAACGTGATAAATGAAAACCAAAGACAAAATACAAGTACATTAGCATATGAAAAAATTCGCAATAAAATTATTGAGCTAGAGCTTGAGCCTGGAGAGCATATAATCGAGGTTAAGCTTTCTGAAGAATTAAATATAAGCAGAACACCATTAAGACAGGCATTAAATCAATTACAGCTTGAAGGACTTGTAATGAAAGGGACGAACGGACGTATTTATGTAGCAGAACTGGATGTAAAAGACATCATTGAAGTTTTTCACGTTAGAGAGGTGTTAGAAGGATTAATCATTCGTGAGGCAACGAACCATGTAACAGATGATGATATTGAACAGATGGATCATTTCATTCAATTAATGAAAATGACGGCTGCTGAAAAAAAATACGATAAAACCGTCTTCTATGGCAGTCAATTCCATCATCGATTGTATGGGCCGAGCGGGTGTCAAACAGCAGTACGCTTTCTAGAACAAATAAAAGGTCACATTGAAAGGTTTAGACGAATTCCAGGTTATCGCCAACCAGATTATAATGTAGATCGAGTAGTTAAAGAGCATGAAGAGCTATTATTTTTAATAAAACAAAACAAACCCGAGGAAGCTGAGGCATCCATGAAAAAGCACATACAAAGAAGCTTAAAAACAACCCTGGAAGTGATCAATACTCATTGTAGGTTAAAATAATTTTTCTTAAGGGGATGAATGAATTGAAACGATCATTTTTTAGTAAGCGCTTACACTTTGTTGGTGTGTTCATTTTACTGTTCATGCTCGCTGCTTGTGGCGGAGATGGAGAT
This sequence comes from Evansella halocellulosilytica, assembly GCF_002335745.1. Taxonomy (GTDB): domain Bacteria; phylum Bacillota; class Bacilli; order Bacillales; family Salisediminibacteriaceae; genus Bacillus_CA; species Bacillus_CA halocellulosilytica. Next base: position 1,986,827 of record NZ_NIST01000001.1, read on the forward strand.
GAAGAAGCAGCTGGAAATGATGACGATGGATCAGGTGGCAGCTGGGAGCCTGAAGGGACAATCGAAATGATTGCTCCAGCTGGAGCTGGTGGGGGCTGGGATACGCTCGCTCGAACGACATCAAGTGTTTTAGAAGAATCAGGTTTATTACCGGTAGCAATGGGAGTTGAAAATATGCCAGGTGCCGGTGGAGCTATTGGGTGGTCACATATCGCAAACCATGAAGGAGATCCTCACCACCTTTTCGTAACGAGTCCCCCAATCATTCTCGTTCCGATGACAGGTGATTCAGACCATGATCATACAGATTTTACTCCTTTAGCAAGACTCATTACAGATTATATGATTATCGGAGTGAGTGATGATTCACCGTACGAGACTCTTGACGATTTAGTGAATGACCTTAAAGCTGGTGAACAGGTAAGCGTTGCTGGCGGCTCTGCTCCTGGAAGTATGGATCATATTGCATTAGCAGGCGCACTCATTGAGGCTGGAGTTCCTGCCGAAAACATTAACTATACTTCCTTCGAGGGGGGAGGAGAAGCGATTGCTGCAGCTGTTGGCGGTCATGCGGATGTCGTGACGACCGGAGTCGGTGAATCGAGTGAGCATGTTCGGTCTGGAAATATTCGTATACTCGGGGTTTCTGCTCCAGAAGGAACCGAATTACCAGGGGACGCAAAAACATACCAGGAACAAGGAATCGATTTTACGTTTGACATTTGGCGAGGTGTCATGGGTCCAAAAGATATGCCTCAAGAAGCAGTCGAATATTATGAAAATTTATTTGCAAATATGCTCGAGTCAGATGAATGGATCCAAGCAGCTGATGACTTAGGCTGGGTGGATGCGTATTTAAATAGTGAAGACTTTAGTAGCTTCTTAGATGAACAGCAAGAATTATTTTCAGAAGTTTTAGAAAATATCGACTATTAGAGAGGTTCAGCTTTAGCTGAGCTTCTCTCAAGCAGGTGAATGATATGACAAACCTTAAATGGAATGCCAATCGAACAATCTCAGTTATTTTGTTCTTTTTCTCGATATTTTATCTGTTTATCGCATTTACAGGAATAAAAGAGTTTCGTGGATCTGTAGCGATTGATTCCGATGTTTTTCCAAAGATTTTAGGAGTTTTTCTTTTCGCTCTGTCGATTTTTCTATTTTTTGAAAAACGGGAGAAACCGGAAGGAGAAGAGAGTGATGAAAAGAACGAGAACGCCGGGCTAGCTAACAAAAATGAAGGTAACTCGACACATTGGATGTATAATCCATCTGCAAAGATTGTCGTAACAGTTGGAGCATTTTTGTTGTACATCTTTCTGTTTTCTAGACTAGGCTTTGTGATCAGTACATGGCTCTACTTATTTTTAATGCCGATTTATTACGGCTACAAGAAAATAGTTGTCAATTTAATCGTCGCAACTGTGTTTAGTGTTGGAGCTTATTACGCCATTTCAGAATGGTTAGGAATCAATTTACCTTCAGGTATTTTATCATTTTTCTAAAACTATGAGCAGGACCCGTAAAAAGGGGGTTATCCATTGCTAGCTGATATCTTGTACGGATTTAGTGTTGCATTGCAACCTGAGAATTTGCTGTTCGTTTTTATTGGAGTTACGGCAGGTATGTTAATAGGGGTTATCCCTGGATTAGGTCCGATTAGTGCAATCGCTCTTATGATCCCTATTACGTTCGGTATGAACCCTGCAACTGGATTGATTTTAATGGCTGGTGTTTATTACGGAGCTGTTTTTGGCGGTTCGACTTCATCAATCTTATTAAATGCACCTGGAATATCTGGGACCGTTGCTACGTCATTTGACGGTTATCCATTAGCAAGAAAAGGATTTGCCGGGAAGGCACTGGCAATTGCTGCATGGGCCTCCTTCGTCGGGGGAACGCTCGGGTTAATCGGATTAATGGTATTAGCACCTGTTCTCGCAGCGTTTGCTTTAAGCTTCGGACCGGCAGAGTACTTTTCATTAATGGTATTAGGCTTAACTGCTGTCATTTCTCTTTCTGGAAAGTCGATTGTAAAAGGGTTAATAGTGGCAGTACTCGGAGTGATGATTTCAATCGTCGGATTTGATCGTCAAACAGGGACGCTCAGATATACGTTTGGTTCGAGTAACTTATATGATGGAATCGACTTTTTGATCGTTGCTTTAGGAATATTTGCTATTGCAGAAGTGATGATGATGCTTTTAACGAAAGTGAACGATCAGAAGAAACAAATAGGCTCACTAAAGCTGAAAAAAGCAGAAGTGAAGGAATTAAGTGTGCCGACTTTAAGAAACTCGGTGTTAGGTTTTTTTACTGGTGTTTTACCAGGAGCAGGTGCAACGATTGCATCTTTCTTAGGCTATTCAATGGAGAAACGTTTATCAAAGGATCATAAAACGTTTGGAAAAGGGAATATCAAAGGGATTGCGGCCCCAGAGTCAGCAAATAATGCAGCGACTAGTGGTTCGTTTGTTCCGTTGCTGACTCTTGGCTTACCTGGATCATCAACGACTGCCGTTTTATTAGGGGCATTATTAGTTATGGGAGTTGCTCCTGGCCCACTTATGTTCCAAGAAAGACCAGATGTGTTCTGGGGCGTTATCGCAAGTATGTATATAGGAAATATGTTTTTGTTATTTTTAAATCTGCCATTAATTCCGTTATTCGCAAAGATTCTTGAAATTCCTAGAGCAATTCTAATGTCATTGATTGTCATTTTTTGCGCAATAGGAGTATATAGTTTGAATTTTAGCGTTTTCGATCTGTACTTATTAGTGTTCTTCGGTTTAATTGGCTTTTTTATGAGAAAATACGGCTTCCCGCCTGCCCCTTTAATATTAGGTCTCATCTTAGGAGCAATTATGGAGAGGTCTTTACGACAAGCGCTACAGCTGTCTCATGGGGATTGGAGTATTTTATTTACAAAGCCGATTTCATTAACGTTATTTATTTTAGCAGTCATTTCTGTAGTCGGTCCGTTGATGAAAAGATTAGCTTCAAAACAAAAGGAGGAGACCTATGACAGATAATACAAAACAGCAGAAGGACATTATTTTAAAACAAATTGCTAATTACACGAATGATTATCAAGTTAAGAGTGAAGAAGCGATTAGTACGGCAAGATACGTATTAATGGACACATTAGGCTGTGGAATCCTCGCGCTAAACTATCCTGAGTGCACGAAGCTGCTAGGTCCGATCGTTAAAGGGACAACAGTGCCAAATGGAAGCCGTGTCCCCGGCACTCAATTTGAATTAGACCCGGTAAAGGGTGCATTCGATATCGGCTGTACCGTTCGTTGGCTTGACTATAATGATACGTGGCTTGCTCAAGAGTGGGGTCACCCATCTGATAACTTAGGGGGCATTGTTGCAGTCGCTGACTATATGAGCAAAAAAAATCTTCATGTCGGAAAACCTCCACTAACGATGGGGGATGTGTTGGACAGTTTAGTGAAAGCACACGAAATCCAAGGTGTTTTAGCTCTCGATAATAGCTTTAATCGTGCAGGTCTTGACCATGTTTTGTTAGTGAAGGTCGCTTCAGCTGCCGTCGTTACAAAGCTACTTGGTGGAGAAGAGAACGAAATTGAAAATGCCCTTTCTCAAGCCTGGCTTGATAATTCAAGTTTAAGAACATACCGTCATGCTCCAAATACGGGTTCAAGAAAATCATGGGCAGCTGGAGATGCAACGAGCAGAGCTGTAAGACTAGCGATGATGACAATGGAAGGAGAGATGGGCTACGAAACACCATTAACTGCTGAAAGGTGGGGCTTTCAAGATGTCCTGTTTAATGGAGAAAATATTACATTAGCTCAAGAACTCGATTCATACGTCATGGAAAATATTTTATTTAAAATTTCCTATCCAGCTGAATTTCACGGACAAACCGCAGTAGAATGTGCGATTCATTTACATCCTCAAGTGAAAGATAAACTAGATGATATAAAGGAAATAAAACTAACGACACAAGAGTCAGCTGTAAGAATTATTAATAAAACGGGTCCGTTATATAACCCTGCAGATCGTGATCATAGTTTGCAATATATGGTAGCAATCGGTTTGATTTACGGTGAATTACATGCTGATCACTATGAAGATGAGACAGCTGCAAATCCATTAATCGATACGTTGCGTGACAAAATGATCGTAGAAGAAGATGAGCGGTTTACGAAAGAATACCTGGACCCAGGAAAGAGATCGATCGGAAACTCAATTCAAGTCGTATTCAATGACGGTTCTGCAACAGACAAAATTTCAATCGATTATCCACTAGGACATCGGCTTCGAAGAGATGAAGGAATACCTAAACTACTGGAAAAGCTAGAAAACAACTTACACACGAGATTCCCGAAGCATCGAGTAAAGAAAATGATGGATGTAACGAATGATCTCGACCAACTCAGATCAATGAAAGTTAACGAGTTTATCGATATGTTTGTCATCTAATCTCTGAAACGAACAAATGAAACAAAAACCAAAGCCAGCCTCTAATCGCATCGATTGGAGGTTGTTTTCATGACTTCAATTCACTACTGATCAAAAAGTTTAATAGTAATTTTGCGACAAAATAAGGCATATGACCTATCTATTTGGAATAATAGTAAAAAATACTGAAATTAGTAAGGGAACCAAACTTTGGTTGGGAATTATGTTGCAAGGAGGAAGCCATAATGAATGTACAGCCAATTATTAAAGAAAATCTTTATCAAAATCAGCTTTATTAGTAGTATAGTAGCTGTCTGTTATAGAAAAAAATCAACACAACTATTACTTAAAAAGTATTAGAGCTTCTTATTATGAGAATTTTATACCACACGAAAATAAATAACTTGTTATTTTACATTCGAAGTGTATGATCGTTTATTTTTAAAAAACTTTTTTGTACACCGTTCCATCAAAACGGAACGGTGTTATGCGTGTTTTGAGTTTCAAAATTAAACTAACAACTCTCCCCATTGTTCGAGTCCTTTATTTGATGTAAGAATAACTCGAACTCGTTCGTATAGATGTATTAACGAATTGGAAGAACAGATTTGCCTCGTTCTGGTCCATTGTCATAAACATGAGGTCATCAATTATTATTAAATCTGCCTCACGAATCCGTTTCATTTTTAACTGTGTCTATAAAGGTATTACTCTGTGTTTAATAGCGGTACATGGATAGGTTACACTTGATTGGACAAGTTAGTTAAGGACATATACACTTGGTTCAAATAAAAAGCCGAATAGAATTAAAATGGCCAAACGAGAAAGAAGAAGCTTTTCTACGATATGAAATTATCAAAGAATACGAGCTGATGCCATCTGTCTTTGATAAGTGGGTTCGTTAACACCGGGACAGCGGATCTTTTGAAGAGAAAAACAAACGCACACGAGTGATACAAACCACTAAAATAATCTTAATATTCAGAACTTTTTTGGTTTGTAATCGTTGCGAAAGGAGGGGTGTCTTATGTACTTAAATAAAAAGATAGCAGAAAAAATTATTCAAGATATGAGAAGTGTTGTAGACTATCATATTAACATCATTGATAGTAATGGATTCGTTATAGCAAGTACCAACGCTCGAAGAGTAAACAGTTATCACGAAGCGGCTCATATGATTATTAGAAACAATTATCATGAATTAATAGTAGAATATGATGAACAGTATAAAGGTTGTAAGAGTGGAGTCAACTTGCCAATCTATTTTTCTAATGAATTAATTGGGGTTGTTGGGATTACTGGTAATTCTCAAGAAGTGGCTAAATATGCTCGAATCATTCAAAAAATGACGGAAATGATTATGTATGAATTTTTTGATCTTTGGAATCGGAATAATCAAGAACAAATTAAGCTTGTATTTGCTAACGATTTAATTAGCGGGAACTTCCTTACATCACTTTTTGACATTGAGGAACGTTTGCAGCAAAATAACCTAAATGTTAAAGGGTCCTTCACAGTGGCTTTAATAAAGTATTCAAATCACAAAGATAAGAATAGTAATCGTAAATTGAACACCGTTCGACATAATATCGTAAAAAAATACATTTCTGATAAATTAGGATATAGATATTCTTTAGTTTCTTATAACGGAGAGTTTTTTGTCGTTATAACCAATTTACACTTAAGTGATCTCAGTAAAGAATTGGAGTATTTATGTAAAAAGGTTAGAGAAATTCATAGTGTATCACTACTATGTGCAATAGGGAACACACATGAAACATACGAGGATATACCAAAATCGTATAATGAAGCGCTAAGCATTTTTCAGTATTTAGGTGATAATGTGGGTGTTTATCAATTCAGCCAAACATCGCTTAATCTCACAATTAGCAAAATTCCAGAGAGTTACAAAATCACATTAAAAAACCAAGTCTTTTCTAAATGTAATCAAAAAGAAGTAGAAGAATTTACTGGTTTTATAAAAAGTTATTTTATATATAATGGTTCATTAAATAAATTAGCTAAGAAGTATTATATTCATAAGAATACAGTACAGTATAAAATTCAAAAGATTAAGGAGAAAACAGATTACGATTTACGTGTATTTAATGACATGGTTATATTGTATTTAGCATCCAAGTTTTAATAAGCATTATATGAGTGTCTACTGAAACAAACACAAGCAAATATCTCCCTGCACATTATATTTTTACTAAGCTAGTCTATGAAAATCCCAAAGTGTGGGGTGACTTTACTTTTTGATTCGTCTAAAAATAATGAGAGTTATAAATGTTACATTTTGAAAAATACCTCTACCTCCTCAGGCAGAATAAAGGAATAAACTCTTTGTATTATCTTCTTCACTGATATTTTTTCAGCCCCTAGTATTTAGAATAATTTCACAAGTAACGATTCACTCTGATAAAAGTTATGAATTTCAATAGTTCAGCCAAGGAGCAGCTGCGTTTTTGCACAAGTCGCTGTACTTCTATAGTCCGATTATGTCCTATATAACAATTGGAATAACACAAATGAAGTATAAGAACAAAAGATACATAGAAATTCTTTTTAAAACACGGATTCAGGGATAAGAATAAGTATAATTAATAGAAAAATTTCTAATGTGAAATATAAAACAAACTAGAAATTTATTATAAGGAACATATAAAGATCACTATATATATTATCTATAACATATCATCAGAAAAGTCTCTAAATTATAATAATTCATACAAATACCAGTTGTATTGACGTTTTAGATTTAAATATGTAAACGGTAACAAATTGATGTAAGAGAGGTTATGTGTAATGAAAGTAGTTATTGCAATTGATTCATTTAAAGGGAGTTGTACAACTTTTGAAGCTGCAAGTGCAGTGGAGAGGGGACTTCGTTACTATCGTGATGATATAGACACTGTGAAAGTCCCGATTGCAGACGGAGGGGAAGGAACAGTCGATATTCTAGTAAAAGCACTAAATGGAAGGTATGTCGAAGCTAATGTTTTAAATCCAGTTGGGAAAAAGGTTAATGCTAAATATGGTATTCTTCCAGGCGATATTGCTGTCATAGAAATGGCAACTGCATCTGGATTGGCGCTAATAACAAAGGAAAAATATAATCCACTAATTACAACAACCTACGGTACCGGAGAGTTAATTAAAAATGCAATGGATCAAGGGTGTAAAAAAATATATATAGGCCTTGGTGGAAGCGCTACCAATGATGCTGGTGCTGGTATGGCTCAAGCAATAGGAGTTAGTTTCAAAGATAAAGACAATCAAGAAATTGGTTTTGGTGGGGGAGAACTAATAAATGTTGAAACAATTGATACTTCCGCAATCGATGCTAGAGTTAAAAACACTGATATTGTCATGCTTTCTGATGTGACAAACCCCCTCTGTGGTAAGAATGGAGCTTCAGCTGTATACGGGCCTCAAAAAGGGGCATCTGGAAGAACGATTGAAATATTAGATCGTAATTTAGAGCACTTTGGAGAGTTTATCAAAGAACAAGTTTCGATAGATGTTTTGGAAATCCCCGGAAGTGGTGCTGCTGGAGGATTAGCAGCCGGTCTATTTGCATTTTGCAGTGCAAAATGCCACTCAGGTGTCGAAAAAGTAATAGATATTATTGGCTTAGAAAAACACCTTCAAGATGCAGATTTGGTAATCACAGGTGAGGGGAGGATTGATTTTCAGACAATTAATGGAAAAGTACCTATTGGTGTAGCTAGAACAGCAAAGAAATATGGTATTCCTGTTATAGCGATAGTTGGAAGTATAGGAGAAGGGGCAGAGGTTGTTTATAACTATGGGATAGATGCGATCATCGATATTGTTTCTGAACCGATATCACTTGACAAAGCTCTAGAAGAGGGAATTTCATTAATTGAAAAAACAGCCGAAAGAACAATGAGAATTTGGGATACTAGTGAGAATAGTAGAATTAGTTAAAAAGTAGTACAGAAAGGGCAATAAAACGGAGCATGTTTTTTAACTTATATTATGACTGGTAGGCTTAATATCAAATAAATAAAGATTAGGAGGTAATCAGATTATGATTAAGAGGAATAATAAATTATTATCATTTTGTGGTATGGCAGTATTAACTGGGGTATTTTTAACTGGCTGCGGTGAATCAAGTGATGAGTATAGTAGTTCTGGGGATTCAGGTGAGTACAGACTTGGAATGGTAGCAGCACAAAATAGTGTCCAACACCAAGCTGCTGAAATGTTTGCTGATTTAGTTAACGAAAAATCAAACGGAGAAATTTCTATTGATGTTTTTCCTGCAGGTCAAATTGGTAGTGATGAATCACTGGGGCAAGATCTTGCTCAGGGCAACTTGGAGTTTGCATTTATAAATCAAGGTTCACTATCTGGAATGGACCAATTACTAGATTTTCATTACTTACCTTATATCGTTTCTAACTATGAAGAAGCAGATGAATTGTATTATGGGGATGGTATCATTCCTAAAACAATGAGAGAAACGTTATCTGAATATGGAATCAAAGAACTTGGTTGGTATGAACTAGAATTCAGAGGTTTATCAAATTCAAGAGGAAAAGTAGAAACACCAGAGGATATAGCAGGATTATCTTTAAGAGTACCTGGTTCTCAAGCGATCATGGGATTCTTTAATGCTGTTGGTGCACAAACGACTACAATTGCAATGCCAGAATTATACACTGCCTTGCAACAAGGAACTGTTGATGGACAAGATAATGGTTTGTTGATTACATACGATAATCAGCTTCATGAAACAAATGAATATTATACAAGGTTAAACCATGTATTTGCTACAGGTACAATTGCTATGAGTGAGGAAATCTGGGAAACAATGTCTGAAGAAAATCAGGGAATACTGAAAGAAGCTGCAGAAGAAACACAAGAATGGCAGGTTGCAAATCAAAGAGAAGAGACTGAGAGTTATGTACAGGTGATGGAAGAAGAAGGCGTTGAAGTTATCGAATTAACGGAGCAACAAATCGGAGTATTCCAGGAAATAGGTATGGAGGTTTGGAATAGCCTCCATGATGTATATGGAAGTGAAAGGATAGAGGAACTTATTGAAGAAGTTGAAGAACTAAGAGATCTATAACAACGAGCGAAGGGTTATTTCTATTACCTTCATAGAGATGTCATGGTGAGTAATGGAATTGAATCATTTCTATCGAAGGGATAAAAATGATTTGTATGGGAAGGTGAGTACAGTTGTTGTCTATATATTCAAAACTTGAAAATGTATTATTCCACATTGAAAAAGCTATTGTAACTTTGATGATGGTGATCATGTTTATCACCGTATTTTTACAAGTACTTGCGAGGTTCTTCAACCTTCCAATACGAGATACTAGCGATATAAGTTTAGTATCATTTGCTATTATGACTTTTATTGGTGCAGGTCTGTTGGTCTACACTAAAGGACATATTTCTATTGAACTTACTAAACTTATTAAATCAAAGAAAATAGTATTCACATTTGACCTGTTAACGAATATTGCAATGCTTGTGATTGTTGCCGTTATTTTAAACATGGGGTACTCATTACTTGCCTATTCCATTGATAGCCGTGAAGCGACAATGGCATTACGGATTCCTATGGCTATTCCGTACTCAGCATTAGTTGTTGGGCTAGTTTTGATGCTTATTCATACAATAGGGAATATCATCGAGTTATTTAGCAATAAAAAAGGTATTGTTGCTTAACAATCTAAATAAAAGCGAGGGTAAATGAGATGGTACTTACAATAATGGTAGTATTACTCTTCATTTTGTTAATACTAGGTGTCCCAATTGGGTTTACATTTGCTCTTTCTGGCTTCTTAGGTGGCTGGCTAGCAGATTTACCACTAGGTATCGTAGCAACAGCACCTTATTATGCTGTTGCATCATTTCCTCTATTAGCGATTCCCTTTTTTATACTAGCAGGCGAATTAATGAATAGGGGGAAACTTATTGACAAATTGGTAGATGTAGTTGAACTTTTCTTTTCATGGTTACCAGGACGGCTAGGTCACGTAACACTAGTATCAAGTGCTTTTTTAGGAGCTATGACTGGATCATCAGTTGCTACCGTTGCTGCTATTAGTAGTAGTGTGGGAGAAAGAATGATGGGGAAAGGGTATAAAAGAGGTTATGTAGCCGCTTTAACAGGGTGTTCTGGATTGTTAGGCGTTCTCATTCCACCATCAATTCCGCTAATTGTATATGGGGCTGCAGTTGGTGTATCTGTCTCCTCACTTTTTTTAGCAACGATCGTTCCTGGAATCATGATGACCGTTATTTATATGATTGTTCACCGGATTACTCTTCCTAAGGTAATTGATACTGAAGGTATTGGTGAAAAAGAAAAGAGTTCAAGTTTTGATAAGGACACGTTTAAAAAAGCTCCTAAGTTAATGTGGAAATCGCTGCCTGCGATGATTCTTCCCGTTATTATTTTAGGTGGGATTTACTTAGGGGTTACAACACCAACGGAAGCAGCAGCAATCGCCGGTGTTTACGCGTTGGGTGTCATTCTATTTGGGAGAATAGTGAAGTTTTCCCAATTACCAGACATTTTTTATCAGGCAACACTTATTTCAGTTTCAATCATGTGTATAATCGCATTTGCAAGCGTCTTTAATAGAATTATGACGTTGATGCAAGTACCACAAACAATATCTGAATTTACAACAACTGTTACTGAGAATCCGATCTTGTTCTTGATTTTTGTTAATCTTCTCTTATTTGTCGTTGGAATGTTTATGGAAACAAATGCAGCAGTACTTCTCATGTCTCCTTTATTGTATCCTTCAGCAATGAGTTTTGGTATTGACCCCATTCATTTTGGGATCATACTTGTTACAAATATTCAAATAGGTTTAATTACACCACCTATGGCAGCAAATATTTTCGTTTCAGCAAGAATTAATAAGTCTAATATAGTAGAGATGTGGCCATACGTTTTGAGATTTTTAGTACCAGCAGTAGTAGGGTTGTTAATCATCACATATTTTCCTGCTTTAACATTATGGTGGCAGTAAAGCTAAAAGAAAATACCGTCAATTTAAGGGTTAGTAGATGATAATTTATAGAAAGTTAAAGGGAGGGTTTACTAATGAAAGGTAAAGTTGCAGCAATGACGGGGACTCGGGAAGTCGAAATTAAAGAATATGATGTCCCTAAAACAGATACAGGTTGCGTAACAATGGAAGTGATTAAAAGCAATATCTGTGGCTCAGACATTCACATGTGGGAAGGTAAACATCCTTTTAAAAATCATGTCCTTGGACATGAAATGGTTGGAAGAGTGCTAGAACTTGGGGAAGGTGTGACGACGGATTATGCAGGAGAAGAGGTGAAAGTTGGGGACCGTGTTGTTCCAGTTTACTATCTTACATGTCAAAAATGTGAAGCATGTTTAAATGGACATTTTAATATTTGTACTCATGGTAGCGACTTTCAAGGTCAGCATGCTGAAAAATATCCACATTTTACTGGAGGATTTGCAACACATTATGTGATTCAAGCAAACCAATATTTTTACAAGGTACCTGAGAATGTTCCTGATAATGTTGCATCTGGAGCAAACTGTGGGATCTCACAGATGGTATACGCTATAGACACTTCCGGTCTTAAAATTAACGACACCATAGTTATTCAAGGAGCCGGAGGTTTAGGACTATTTTCTTCTGCGATCTCTAAAACGATGGGAGCAAATGTCATAATTATTGATAGTATAGACTCGAGACTCGAAGAAGCAAAAGAGTTCGGAGCTGACCATGTTATTAATATGAAAGAGTTTGATACCGTTGAAAGACGTATCAATGAGATTTCACGTGTGACAAATGGAAAAGGTGCAGATTTTGTTCTAGATGTTGCCGGTGTGCCTGCAGCGTTTGATGAAGCGGTACGAATAGCAAAAATGGGTGGAATAATTCTTGAACTTGGGAATGTGGGTATTGATGAAAGTCAAAATGTATCGATTTTACCTGGGTTAATTACACGTAAGTGTTTAACTGTAAAAGGTATACTGCGATATCAACCATGGTACCTCCATAAAACATTACAGTTTCTTGAGAAATATAATGAGCAATACCCATTTAACAGTTTGACGGACAGATCTTACAGTTTAAAAGAGTCACAATTAGCAATAGAAAAAGCGGCAACAAAAGAAGTGACTAGGGCGATTATTGAGCCGAACAAGGTAGAGAAACTATAAAAATAGGTGGTGAAGGTCTTGGCACTAAATTCAGTGAGAAGATCGTTATTATATGTACCTGGCAACTCAGAAAAAATGATCAATAAAGCTCTTAACATAAACGCGGACAGTGTGATTCTTGATTTAGAAGACGCAGTAAGTGTGTCTGAGAAGGGATTTGCTCGGAAGACTGTTAAAAAGAGTATACGGAATTTTAAGAAAATTGGGAAAGAAATAATTGTCCGCATAAACGACATAAAAACACAACATGGGGTCTTAGATCTAGAAGCAATCGTTGAAGAATTACCCAATACAGTCATTGTTCCAAAAGCGGATAAAGAGGCGATCTTAATATCTGATATTTTAATCAAGTCGACTGAAAAACGCTACGGTATTGAAAACTTTGAAATAGGTATTATTCCTTTGCTAGAAACAAGTTATAGTATTGTTCATGCTTATATTATTTTATCCAGTTCTGATCGGATTTCTGCTGTACAGTTTGGGGCAGAAGATTTAACAAATGAACTGGGAATCGAGAGAACGAGGGAAGGAAAGGAAATCGAATATGCTAGAAACGTGATTGCTCAAGCTGGGAATGCATGCAATATTGATATTCTTGATACCCCATTTACAGATATCGAAGATGATGAGGGCTTAATAAGTGACACAATGTTTGCAAAAAGTGTCGGGTTTACAGGTAAAACATGTATCCATCCAAAACAAGTAGAAATTGTGAATGATATTTTCACTCCTGCTTCCCAAGATGTAGAGAAAGCAAGGCAGTTAATCAATACATTCGATGAAGCAGTGAACGCAGGAAATGGCGTCTGTATGTATGAAGGAAAAATGATTGATAATCCAATTGCTGACAGGGCAAGAAGACTTGTAACAAAAGCTGATCAAATCTTAGATTATAAATCTAAAGTGTAAATGGAGGTTTGTCTATATGACTAGTACAACAAGTGAATTAACTGATATCTCTAGGTTAATAGAAAGGGCAAGGAATGCACAAGAGACGGCAGAACAGTATAGCCAAGAAAAAGTAAAACGTATTGCAGCGAGTGTAGGCTGGTTCGCTGTAAATAAAGCAGATGATTGGGCGAATTATATTTATGAAGAGATAAAATTAGGAGATATCCAAAGTAAAATTAACAGAACCCAAGCACGAGCTAGGGGGATCATGCGTGATATTAAGGATGCGAAAACTGTCGGTGTGATCGAAGAAGATCATGAAAAGCAGCTTGTGAAAATTGGTAAACCAGTTGGTGTTGTTGCTTCGTTAGTTCCGATGACTGTTCCTGAAGGTGTCGTTTTTATTGGCATGATGAATGCGATTATGGGAAGAAATGCAATGATCTGTGCTCCACACCCAAGGGCAAAGAAAACTACGAAAAAAGTTGTAAGTGATATTAGACAATTATTTAAACGAATTGGAATACCAGAAGATTTGCTTCTTTGTGTTGAAGAACCAACAATTGATAAAACAAATGAATTAATGAAGCAATCTGATCTTGTTGTTGCAACTGGCGGTGCTGGGATGGTTAAGGCAGCATATTCATCTGGTACACCAGCCTATGGGGTAGGTGCAGGGAATGTCGTCGTTGTCATTGATGAAACAGCAGACCTTAAGACTGCAGCCAATAATATCATGGAAGCACAATTAAATGATTTAGCAAGCGGATGTTCAACAGAGAATGGTGCTGTCATCCAGGAAGATATATACAATAAAACCGTAGAAGAAATGGTTGCTTCTGGAGCTTATCTTTGTAATGAAGAAGAAAAACAAAAGTTACAAGAAGCACTATGGAAAGATGGGCACTTAAATCCAGACTTAATCATTAAGCCAGCAACGTTCATCGCAGAAAAAGCAGGGTTTCAAATACCTGAAGATCGAACTTGGTTAATTGTAGAAGAGAGTGGTGTAGGCCAGGACCATCCATTCTCAGGTGAAAAATTATCTGTTGTTGTTACATTATATAAATATGACACATTTGAGAATGCTATTAAACTAGTTAATAACATTCAAGCATACAGCGGAGCAGGACATTCATGTGGAATTCATAGTAAAGATGATGACCGTATTTTAAAATACTCTCTTGAAACGAAAACAAGTCGAGTTGCAGTAAACATGCCTGTAGGAAAATCGAATGCAGGAAATTGGAATAATGGAATGCCATTTACGATTAATCTCGGTTGTGGAACATGGGGAGGCAACATCACTTCAGAAAACATTACTCATAAGCACTACATTAATACTACTTGGGTTGCAAGAGAAATAAAAGGTTTCACAGCTCCAACGGACGAGGAACTGTTTGGGAATGTAATGAGGGATAAAAACATACTAGATTAAATTCTTAATGATATTTTAGACAGTCTTTCTTATGAGAATAAAGTTATTTCTTTTGAGATAAAGGAGGAGGAAATGTTAAAAGCTGTTGTATTAGACGGTTACACATTAAATCCCGGAGATTTAGATTGGTCACCATTAAAGGAATTAGTTGATGTGACAATTTATGATCGGACAACATATTCACCCGATGACTTATCATTGTTAATTGAACGTGCAAACGATGCTGATATTATACTAACTAATAAAACACCAATTTCAGAAGAGGTGATACAGAATTTACGGAGATTAAAATATATTGGAATGCTCTCAACTGGTTATGATGTTGTGGATGTGAAAGCTGCTAAGGAAAATGATATTTTCGTAACAAATATTCCAGCCTACGGAACAGAGACAGTGGCTCAGATGGCGATAGCCATGCTCCTTGAAGTATGCAATCATGTTGGAGTTCATAATGCAGCTGTTAAACGTGGGGAATGGTCAAAAAATGATGATTGGTGTTTTTGGAACCAACCATTGATAGAGCTAGCGGGTAAAACTATTGGCATTATTGGCTATGGCCGTATCGGTCAAGTAACTGGTCGAGTAGCTCAAGCTTTAGGGATGAAAGTATTAGCCTATGCCCGAAACAAAAGGATTCGACAGGAAAATGAGAATGTTAAAATCTGTGAGGAACTTGATGAATTATACAAATATTCAGATGTTATAGCATTACATTGTCCATTAACAGATGAGAATAGAGGTTTTATTAATGAAGAAAGCATTAATAAAATGAAAGATGGAGTAATTATTATTAATAATTCAAGAGGACAATTAATAAATGAAGAGGACTTAGCAAAAGCCCTGAATAGCAACAAAGTTGGTAGAGCAGCTCTTGATGTAGTATCAACTGAACCAATCGAGGAAAATAACCCTTTACTTTATGCAAAAAATTGCATTATTACTCCACATATTTCCTGGGCGACAAAGGAAGCAAGGAAAAGATTATTAGATATAGCGATAGAAAATTTAAAACGATATCTAGAAGGGAATCCAACAAATATAGTAAATGACATGTCGTAATAAAATATTGCGTACTGTATATAATCAAGAAGAGTTTATGATAACGACCGGTAGTAGGACCTAAGACTATATGTATAAAATCTTAATGGAAAGAGAAGAGGAGTGTTTATCATCTAATCATTGAAAAAAACGAATGAAACAAAATCAAAGTAGCCTCTAATCGACAAGATTGGAGGTTGTTTTCATATCTTTAATTCACTACTGATCAAAAAGTTTTATAAAAATTTTGCGGCGAAATAAGGCGTATGACCTATGTATTTGGTATAATAGTAAAAAAAATACTGAAATTTGGAAGCTGGGACGCTTCTTCACAGATTTGAATAAGAAGAGAAGCCCCTATATTAAAGGTGTGAAAGACATGAGTCACAAGTTAAAAGTAGGTGAGTTACAAGAAACCTATTTAACGGATGAAGATATTTGGAGAATTTTTACGATTGTTTTGTCGAGTAAATCGGTAAAATCATCAACCTATAAATATGCTTTAATCAAAGCATTGATCGAAAACTTATACCAAGTCAATGACAACCTTGTGCTAACTTATGACCAATTAGCCTATTCATTTACAAAGATTTATTGGAACTTAATCGTTCATCATAATCTAGTGAAACAAAACAGAGGGAAAAATGCGAGAGTTGTAACCATCATTAAAGACATACAGGTAAAGAATGCAATTCCTACAGAAATAAGTTTTGATAAAATTGACGCCAATTTACAAGTAGCGTTAGTGAGTAAAGTGAAATCAACAATGAAAGAAAATGTGTATGGTGCACTTTATGGTGATACAAAAGGTAGCTTCTATGCGTTTGATCACAAAAGGGAATATTTAAAGATTAATGCTGCTGTTCATCGTTTTATGTTGAACTATCAAAGGCTTATTGTGAACCTTACTAACTATCATATGGCAGCAATGATCGAACAGCTAAATGAAGTACCGAGTATTAATTATCTTCTTGGTAAGGTAGAAAGTATTGCAAAACGTTCATCATTACGTCCATTTGAAAAAATATTGCTACAGTACTTTCAGCCTAATTGTTTCTATTGTAATAAGGAACTAACTGGGAAAAAGAGAGAAATCCAAGTCGATCATTTTATCCCATGGTCATTTGTTCAGTCAGATAACATTTGGAACCTTGTCTTATCTTGTAACAAGTGTAACAGTTCCAAAAGTGATAAGCTGCCGAACGACCTTTATCTTGATTACATAATAGATAGAAATAATGAATTAAATGAACAAAAGGATGATCAAAACATTAGTAGTTTAATGACTAATTATAAACAGAAGAAAATCGTTATGCTCTATGATTATTCCATGAAAAATGGATACGATGAAGTTTGGAGCCCTAGATGAAATAGGGAAAATATTATTAACATATGGTATAAAATGGATTTTGGGAAAATTAATGATTATTCCATTAACTCTCATTTCGGGAAATTTAAAGTAATATAAGGGAAAATAAACATAAGGAATTTATATTAATCTTAAAATTGTTAAAAGGAGGGGCTAGTGGTGGCTAAATCCACTTTAGAAATAGGGATGACATATAAAAGAAAAGACATATATAAACTTTTTAAAGTTCCTATAGAGCAACAAAATGGTAATTGGAATACTGGTTATAATAGATTTCATGATGACTGGTTTATATTTGCAAATATTAATACTTCTGGACGAACAGGGCACGATTATAAAAATAGATTATTAGGGAATAAATTTGAGTGGTTCGGAAAGAACGGTTCTAAATTAAATCATAGCTCAATACAATCTTTAATTAATCCAGTCGGAAAGATATATATATTAATTCGTAGAGATAATAAGAATCCTTATTTCACCTATATTGGAAATGGTGAAGTAAAAGAAGTATATGATGAAAGTCCAGTTAGGCTTATTTGGAATATTTTACTGTAATAAGAAGAACGTGTATATTTTATAAGAATCCAATTAACATCTTTACACTGTTTCTCCTCATTTTATATAGTTAATAATAATAATATTATAGAGAATGACTTTGGAAAAATCCAAAGTCATTCCATTTACTCTTAAATTAGAGGTAACTGTTGAAAGGATTGCCTTTTATCTTTTAGAAATTCCATGTTTGCAGCACTCCATTCCGCTATGGGGCGAGAAATAACCCTTGCTAGCTCAACTGGGACAGCATTACCTATTTGTTTATATACTTTGTCTAATTTACCGTTTTTACTTATGTTCTCAGATCCATAACAATACTCGAACCAATCTGGGAATGTTTGTATTCTTGATACTTCTTTTATAGAAAGTCGTCGGTGTTTACTTTCTCCTCCTGGTAGTTCCCATTTATCTTTATCGATTTTTTTCATTGGTGGTCCGGAAGGGTGGAGAGGAGCTTGTCTACCGGATGCTTGTATTGTGAAGCTTTGCTCTGTCCATTTCTTTTTTCGGTTTCTAGACAGGTACATTGATGAATAGCTGCCTTCATACCATTCGCCAGGATCGTCTTTTAAATCACCGATAGCATCTTCCAAATTTTTGCGTGCTATTAACTCTTCTTTCTCACCGTGAGTAGGGGCTGGAAAAGTGTAATTATAGTTAATATCCTTCCTTACCCCTACAATGAACACGCGTTCGCGGTTTTGCGGTACACCATAATCAGATGCATTTACTAATTTAAACTGAACTTTGTATCCGGCAGATTCAAAGTCTTGAATAATTTGTTTTGCGACCTCACCTTTTCCTAACGTTAATAAACCTTTAACATTTTCAGCAATAAATAAAAATGGTTTTGTTTGTAATAAACATCTAATAAAGTGGATATATAAAAAGTTTCTTTCATCGTCAATTAATCTTGGACCCGCTTCACTAAAACCAGGACAAGGAAATCCTCCTAAAACAATATCTCCAATAGGAAAGTTTTTTATTTTTCTAATGTCCTTTTCTAATTGGATTACTGTTTTTGGAAAATTTTTCTTAAAGGTTAAGTTTGCTTCTTTAAACATATCTACTGCACATACTACATTAAAGATACTATTGTGCCTTTCATGTATAAATAAACTTTTATTCTTAAGAAGGTTGTTAACTTTTTTTTCACCGAAAATAACATCTAGACCAGATAATTCCAATCCTAAATCTAAACCACCACAACCTGAAAATAAGCTAACAACATTGAATTTATTGGATAAATAATGTATATTTTCAATCTCAACGTGTTCATCTATTTTTTTTATTCTCTGCTGTTCTTCTTCTAGTTTATTAATTAGGAGTTTTTTAACTTCGCTAACATCATAATTTTTTATAGGTCTAAATTTAGCCCGTCCTCTAGATTCAAGTTTCATAAAAATCACCTCGTATGTTAAAATTTTATCATTAAACACGAGAATCGCCCAATTTTACTTTGGAAAAATATTATACAATCTTCAAGGAGGGATAATTGTTGAAAGTACAGAAGTCAATTGGAAACGATCATGTAATAAAGGTCGCTGAATTAATAAATAATAAATTACATGGTACCAATTCACAAGCTCAATACGATGATACAGTTTTAAAAACTGTACATTACATTATAAATAAATTCCCTAATTCTGTAAAAGTAAGGTCGAAATTTGCAAGTGAATCTCCGGATAATCATTCAGATATTATGATTACACTGGATAATAATAAAGTAATTAGAATAAATCTTTTTAAAATAAAAGGTCAGGCGAAAATTCAACCAAAAAACTTAGGTGCTCTTAGTTTTCTTAAAAAGTATTTTTTAACAGAAAATCTCCAACAAAGGTTTAATTTATTTATTGAAGAAGAGTACAAAAGGTATTTAAAACAGATTATAAAGACGCAAAAGGTAACAACTAATTATAATTCAATGAGAGAAATGAAAAAAATAGTAAAAAAGATGTTTCCAAAATTTAATGAGGAAATTAATCCCATAAGAAATTATTTCTTGTTCAACTTAAGAGAATATTGTTATGAGCTTTTAAGTGAAGAATATAATAATAGAAATAATGGTATAAATAACGCTTTTAGAAAACTATTACTTTTAGATTCTAAAAACATTATAACACGATACAAAGATGGGAACAAGTGTTTGTCTGTGGAGGAGTTGAATTTTCAAATAGATCCTAATGAAAAAATATATTTATTTAAAAATGGAAAAAACTCAATAGGAATCAGGGTAGGATCAACTGCATTGTTATTGAGATTTAAATTTGAAAGCAACCCTACATCATCTATAAAGTTAGCAACAAGTTATGAAATATTTGAAGTGAAAGATAATGAAATAACACAGAATAATTTAGAGGATATTAAGAGGTTTGAAGAATTAATTTCCCAACATTTCTATCAAAGTGATGGAAATAAAAGTAATGCTATTGGTAAGTGTAATGAAGCAATAACCTATTATCAAGTATTAAAAGAAAATCCAACAATTAATCAAGTTGAACCTGACGAATACAAGCAAATGTTTATTAAATATTCTCCACTTGTTACAAAAAGTACAATTAACAAGATTATTACTACTGCTACTAGTATGAGTAGAGAAATATGTAATTATATTAAGTTGAAGCATGATGAGTTTATTATTGATAGCATTCAACTTGTACCAGATAGTTATTTAGAAGATAGATTAGATACAAGTGATTTAAAAATAGGAATAATAAAACAAGGTAAATTAATAGAAGAAGCTTTTTCATTAAAAGCTTATAAGAAAAGAGTAAAAAAGCTCACTTCAAAAAACCCTGGTGTTGGTACAATACTAGGGGATCAATACTTTGGTATTGGAACAATGAAAGATAAAATTAAAGAAGTTAAAGAGGAGTTTCTTGCAAAGTCAGTTGATCATCAACATTGTTTAGAAGTAATTTCGGGGACTATTGGGGATAAGCTGGGAAGTGCATCACAAAGTGAATTGAAGAGGGGGATACAAGCGTTACTAGGTAAAGCCCCACTCGCTGTATCTTTTTATGAAGATTCTGAGAGTATAGTTTTGGAGCATGGAGATATTAGCACAAAAATTAAAGTAATCAGAAACTATCCATCAAGTATTCAAAATACACTTATCTGGAATGACGATAGAGAAGAATTATCTCTTCGTGTTAAATTTAGTGGTGGTCACTCTAGAGGGTGGACGTCGTTAAAATTATCTTGTGAAGTGAAAATAAATTAAAAAACTATTTAAGTTCTCTAAGGGGGTTTAGAGCAAACTCAAGTTGCTTTAGAAAATAACCTCGATTTCTTAGAGAAAATTAAGGCAAAAAAAAAATTGAAATTTACTCTTATGTTTTTTTAAAAGTGATGTTAATGCTATTTATATGGAAGAAATTTGTAGGAGGGTAAAAACTGAAAACTTTATTTGTTATTTGAATAATTTTAATAAAGAGATTATCGGTAGCCAAATTACTAGTCTGGAAAAAAATGGATTCAAAGGGCATTTCAACACCTTCAGTATTGAGAAATAACACGGTAGATTATTTAGAGGTTTTAAAATAGAAAACGGCTGAAATAAAAGAGACATTAAAATAGTAATTTGTGAAGAAATACACCTAGGAAAGCGTGCGTTAATTCAACAATTATAAATGTTTTACAGAGCAAAATATACATTATTTTATTCATAGGAATGTATATTTTGCTCTTTGTTTCAACTTTGTCTATAAATTAAGACTATGATTTATAATGTCTTGTTTTTAGAGACTGCATTTCGCTTTGAAATAGGGACGATAATCTCCAGTAATGGTATGTCAGTTAGTTCAGAATAAATTGTGTTAATTTACATAAACAGGTTTAAACGTTATACAGATGAAATTCTAAATTAGCCCCTTTTAATTCCTTTAAGAGCGCATATTCCGCCTCTTCAACTGACTGATTATAAGGTATGTAAGCTATTCCATCTATATCAGTGGGTTTTTCGACGCTTGATTTTAAAATGCAACATACTTTTGAACGCCCCAGCTTTCCATAGAAAAAGCCAAGTTCAAATAGTACATTTTGTCTTGCACGAAATTTATGGTTAAGTGATTCTATTGGTGCGTTTTCATATAAAGCTCCTATATCATCAGGCGTAAGCAAAACAATGGCATATGAAACCTCTGAATACTTTTCAAACTTTTCAATCAAGGTTAAACCACTGTTTGCCATTCTATTTAGAACTATTGGTTTTAACCCCACTCTGTTTAAAATCCCTTCTGTCTCTAATAAAGCTGTTTTATCTCTTCCATGAACAATGAATACCTTTTTACTATCTTGTTGATTTTTTTCATTTTGTGGTTTCTGTTCTTTTATTGCAAAGACATTTGGCAACATTTCTTCTAATATGCTTATGTGTGTTATAAGTGAATCATATCCAACATCGTTTATTGTCTTTCCTGTATTTGAATAATGAAAGCTTTCAAATTCAAAAATAGGCAACTCTAATCTTTTCGAGCAATTATTTAAGATTAATACATATCTTTCAAAAGCATCGATATATCGCCACTCTTTATTATAGTTATTGATATCCCTGATCACTTTTTTCAATTGAAATACAGTGTTATTTACTGATTGTTTCAATAGACTTCCCTCCTATTTAAGACGGTAATATATTATAATGCTATTATAAATATTTTCTCATAGGGGCTGTGAAATGGACAGTAGAAGAGAACAAAAAATTAAAATTTTGATACAGGAAATAAGAGAATTCGAGCTGAATTTTAATTCCTATTTGGTAGATTCGGGGTACATTGAATTAGTTGATAGCATTTTAGAAGGAAAAGTGAGGGCTTTAAAATATTATCTTCACTACTTGAATATGGATACTCTTTTAAAAGAATTTGACAATCTTTCATTTGAAAGTGGTCAATCTGTTATAAACTTAGAGATTTTAAGAAATTTCATATTGAGCGAGGTGGAACTGGAATTAGAATATCATAAGGAATAGCCATTATTCGTAAGTAGTTAAATAATATAATTGACATTTGTAGCATTAAATGAGACTAACTATTTAATTTTTGTTTTATTTGGAAGTCTACTTTAGTGTGAATGACGATGTACTTAATGAGCTAACGTGCAGGATGGTAGAACAAGGGTTTACGTTCCTTTTTAAGTAAAGGGGAGAAGAATAAACGGGTGCCTTATGTTTAACTGTAAAGAAAATTATCAGGTCTAGCTGCTGCACAGTACAACCATATTATTCACTAGAAAATAATAAATCGGCAATTGTCAGAGTAGTGTAAGACCAAAAGTAATCCCTCGGCAAAGATAAGAGGATTATGCTTTTTTACTTCAAATTTTTTGATGATCTTCTAATAGTAAACGTTGACAGCAAGTGGTGTTTTATGGGAACTATTGGTACATTCTTAAGGCTGTAATCAAGCCCATTTTAGTACATTTTTCAAATATAAACACACCTACTTTTATGGTTGGCATGATGTATTTTTAACAATAGTGTTCTTAAGTAATAAAAGTTCTGGATTTATTAAAGGCATTGGATATATGTATTTCAATGCCCTAGTTTTTGCCTCTTAAATCACCACGGTGAACCATACCATAAATAAAAGTAACCATTTCATACGTATAATGGGGACTGATTGCTCCCGAATCTCGCAAAATGATACAAAAATAAACGCTTCAACTCCTGAACCAGTGAGTTGAAGCGTTTCATTCAAAAATAGAAGTATATAATTTTTCTCCTGGATTGTTGTCTCTCCAGCGCCCACTCGCTCGAGGTCGCTTCGAACCGTCATTTGAAGTCTAAGTTCGGACTACTTGCATGCCGGTTCTCCAGAGCTTTTAGCTCGTGGGAGAGGGCGCTTGGGCTTTTCCTAATAAATTATTCCAACACGCGTATTTGTACAGGCTGCCTTCCGAATGCTAATGCATCAGAGCGGTCATTCATAAAGATGTCGATTTTATTTCCAACAATGGCGCTGCCAGTGTCTGCAGCTAAAAAAGTTCCAAGCCCTTTCACTTCAACACGTGATCCTAATGGAATGACGTTTGGATCGACGGCAATGACTTTTGCATTAGGGTTTGCTTCTAAGTCAAGTCCCGTACTCGTTACACCTGAACACCCGTCGCAATTTGCCGTGTAAGCTGTCGCTGTGAAGGTCCTCCAATCGTTTTCATCCGAATTTGAACTTTCGTCTTCACTAGGGCTTGTTGAAGGATTTGACCTGCTGACAGTAGGACTGCTATTACGTTTTTCTTCCTCTTTTTTAGCCTCTAACTTAGCTTGCCTTTCAGCTTCTAAACGCGCTTCTTCTTGAAGACGTAATTCTTCAATTTGATCGCGCAGCGAATTCTCTTTAGAAGCTAATTCATGATCCTCATTCATTAATTGACTGATGAGAGCTTCTTGCTCTGCCTCATTCGCTTCCATCTTGTCTCGTAATTGAACTGTTTCTTCTCGTTGTTCTTCAATCTTTTCATGAATTTCATCCAGCTCAATGGCTTGATTGACTAGGTTATGTAACGTTTCTTCATAGTCACTATGCACATCAGCAAGCTCTTGCTGTCTTAATTCAAGCTGTTCGATAAAGTGATTGTCTGCTTCTGCTATTTGGTTGATACTAAAAACGCGACTAACGAAATCACCAAAATTCTCAGCCCCTAAAATAACTTCTAAATAGGAAGCAGTAGACGTTCCATTTCTTTGATAAGATCTAGCTCTATCTTTTAATAACTCAAAACGGTGGTCGATATCTTTCTCAAGTAACTCAATTTCAGATTCCAAATGGTTAATCTCTTCTTCATTGTCCTTAATTTTGTTTTCTATCTCATCAATTCTTTTTTCTTTAGCTTTAATCGCTTCGTCAAGTTCTAAAACCTCGTGATTTAATTGTTCGCGTTCTCGTACTAACTCTAAAAGTAAGTCTTCAGCATCCTCAAGCTCTGATTGGATCGCCTCACGTTCTTCTTGGACTTGCTTCTCTTCATCCACAAGTGCTTCTGTCGCAAAGACTCCGCCAGCGATGAACATATGTATAAATCCGCTGAACATAGTGATTATGATGACTTTTCTTAGCACGCTGTCATCCTCCTCGTATAACTTGTAAAAATAGTAAGCTACATTAACAATACCAGCCAAGTGTGACAACCTTGTAATAGAATTATGATATTTATGTAACAATTTAAAAGTCTATTTTACTATAACACTAGAATGATTTGTGAAACGGGGTGTGATTTCCGTCTAATAGACTAGAAAATGAAAATTGATAGGGGTTAATAATATCGTTCTTATACAGATTATGGGAAAATGAGAGGCTGATTTACTGGTGGGAAGATTCTCT
The DNA here is from genome assembly GCF_002335745.1 of Evansella halocellulosilytica. GTDB lineage: Bacteria > Bacillota > Bacilli > Bacillales > Salisediminibacteriaceae > Bacillus_CA > Bacillus_CA halocellulosilytica. Next base: position 2,012,080 of record NZ_NIST01000001.1, read on the forward strand.
TTTTTTCGGATGCTCTTTTGTTAAAAAAGGGAGATCGTTCCTCTTTAAGATGATGTTCAAAAAGTCCGGTCAATATGGCACATCGAATTTCTTCGTGGTTTGCTTTTCTGATTCTTTTAAAAGGAGCAAATTTCAATTGCTTTTTCTCCGAAGTGGGCGGAGCACTCCTTTACTTGTTCGAACTTAAACTAATCAAGATTTGGAAGAAACTTGTTAAATATTATATTTTTTATGTTAAAATAGTCGTGAACAAATGTAGTTATTTCCACTGAAATTTTCTCTATTTCGGAACATTTACGTTCAATGCAATTTTAGCTGTTATTGAGCTTTTAAATAATGGGGAGGATGGCTTAACAACAGTATAATTGTTATATTTTTTCTATTAATCTTAAATTCGACAAAAGGTTGTATTCGATTTAAATAAGTAGAAAGAAGTGTGAATGATGAAACGAATAGAGTACGGTATGCCAGCACTCACTAATTCAACAAAAGAGATTAAAGTAAAAGATCACACTGGTGAAGAAGTTTTTACATTGAAAAAGTATTATAATAATAATTTTCAAAAGTTTTTAAGCATATTAATGCCTGGATTCGTATCAAATGTTCTAGTAAAAAAACACGGAAAGTTAGTTGCAAAATCTAAAGATATTTTTACATTAGGTAGACCGAAATGGGACATATACGATCATCAACATAAAAATGATGAGGCTATTAGATTACAAGATATAAGAGTTGTGAGAACACATCCTAAAGCAAAATTCAGTATAGGTTCAGATAATTATAAAATAGAACGAGTTTTTGGTAGTAAGACTACAACTGTAATAAAAAATGGTAATAAAATTGTCGAGATGAAGTTTGACAAAAGTTTACCTCCTCGTAACATGGAAATTCATTTTATTGAAGAGAATAACTATGTTCCATTATTGTTATGTATACTTCATACTTACGAACTTTCCAGTTAATCAGTCTGATCAAATCTATTATAGTCAAAGATATTTCACTTTAGCAGGGATATAATATTCAACAAATGTTAAACGATCGGGGGAGAACATTGTTTGGTCTTACGGAAATGAAGTTGTATTACAAGTTTATTTAAAATAACGTTTCCTTATTAATATTATTAACCAGTACTGTGTAAGATACTTTTAATTAATCGGAGAGCTTTACTTCAAGCAGGAAGTAGAGCTTTTTTATTGAAGGAATGTGGATAAGGAAGTTTTAAGTGTTATCTACATAAACCAATTTTTACGGTCATTATAAAAGGAGGGATTGTGTGAAAAGGTTAAACAAGAAACATATGACTTGGAGTTTGCTAGTTTGTTTTTTTATTCCGTTTTTTATACCGAGTCCTTTTATGAATGATGGTATCGGAAGTTATACTTATGGTTTTCCGTTAGAATACATAACAATTTATCAACGACAACCTAGCAGTGGATGGTTTTTTAATAACTTTTTTTCTGGAAATGCTGGTTTACATATAAATCCTGCAACTTATGTATTGAATGTATTTATCATTTACTTAATAGTTAGGTTCGTCGTGAATATACGTTATAAGAAAAAAGGAATAGCTGTGAGTCAATAAGAGGCGATAGTTGTACAACTGTCGCTATTTTTGTGTCCGCAAATAAGGGTAAAAGTTAGAAACTTTTATCTCGCAAAATTCGTAAAAATGAACCTAGTAATTGATGAAATTAACGTGAAAAGAATGAACATTGGAGGATGGAACGTCCGAATGACTAGAAGCTGTAATACTCTCCCTCCTGAAAAATAATGCAATGATTCTAGTGGATAAAGTTGGGACGTGTAATCGGTGGAGCTTCGTTTAATTGATTATATACGAGTACTTATTAGTAGAATTCCCTCTTTGTAAATCATGCAACGTAAACATATTTCTGCAAAATTGGCCGTGTTTGGCGTACTTTATTCTCATAGGCTGACGTTTTAGTTAATTCCATGGACATTGTCCATTTTTCCCCTGATGGTTGATATTTGAAAAAAACTAGAAATATCTTTTTGCGGCTTGAAGTATACATTACAAAGGGGGGGAGTGGAAATGTCATTTGGACAATTCATGGAAGTTTTAGTTGCACCTATTGATTTCGTCGTAAACAGTTTTTCTTATGAAGTACTCATCGGATCTGTCTTTGTAATTCCCGCTGTTATCATGATATACGGGATCGTCGAATATCGTAAATTACACAAAGAAAATAAAGCATCATTTAATACAAAGCCTTAAGCGGAGGCTTTGTTTTTTATTCGATTCGAGATTATTTTTACGTCGTCATGAATCGAACATAGTGAATCACATAAACGTTAGCCTATTTATTTCGGTACAAGATGATTTGTTTTCGCTTTGTCATAGGATGATATTGACCTACGTGTTAATGACCTATATAAGGGGAGGTAATCGCTTGTACCCATATGATTATAACCAACAATCTTTTGATGGAAATAGTTATGGAAATGATCTTCAACCAATGCAGGAACAGTACGTGAGTGAAGCTGATGATCTAGAGAGGCAGTTTCAAATTGGGATTTGGCCACCAGGAAGACCGCCATTTGGACCACCAGGACCACCGGATGGAAGGCCACCTTTTGGACCACCGGTTGGCCCTCCAGGACCGCCATCACCACCTGGACCTCCGGGTGGAAGACCGCCTTTTGGCCCGCCAGGACGACCACCGGCATTTACTCCGGCTCCGACTGCAGATATTGGCTTGTTAGCAGTTGATCCTGGAGCTATTCGCAGATGTTTGTTCCGCTTTACGTATGTATGGCTAACGAATAGACAACAGTTTTGGTTCTACCCAATCTTTGTCGGACGAACTTCTGTAGCAGGATTTCGATGGACAGGATTCTCTTGGGTATATTTCGGAATCGACCTTAGATTCATCGCTTCATTCACATGTTTTTAAGCGACGTACGAAACCGTCTGATTAACGTAAACATCAGTTATTGAACTCGTAAAAATAGATTTCATTCATGTAAAGTCAACTATCAAGAATATCTTACTTTCTTATCTTTTAGGCTAACTGATATGGAACAGCAACAATACAACTCGCTGCAGAGTCGGTTCACTTCTATACAGAAGGATACTTGGAAAAGGAAAGAGGGCAGAAGCTTTAACAACTCCTGCCCTTCGTTTTCTTATTCAGATTTAGTTCCTTGGAATGGGAGAGTATCCCAGAAGCTAATGTCAGCAGAGTTAATAGAACCATCAGCAATGGCTTCAATTGCTGCGTTGATTGATACGACACCTTGCTGTATTAAGTAACCATTGCTCTTCTGGCCAAGGACATAAGGCTCATATTCGTGATCAGTCATCCCTCTCATTTCAAATAATAACGTAGCAATGTCATACTCGTATGCAAGCCCGTTTCTTGAAATGGTTGTCGCAGAACCACCATTATATTTTCCCAAGTGGCCAAATCCTCTGTCCTCAACTGCATCATACATAACAGAACCTAGCTGCTTGGACATTTCAACGACTTGTGGATCAACATCTTCGTTCGTTGGATAAAGAATTGAACCAGACACATATTTGTCATCAACTGCAGACTGTGTTCCTTGATGGTGGAAATCTACTAAATAGTCAATGTCATACTGCTGCAACACATTTGTGTGTAACGCATAAGTTTCCGGCTCTAGACGATCGACGTGGTCACGGTTCAAGTCTACTCCGTTAGCATTTAATCGAGTAGCTTGTCCTCCACCGACGTAATGAGAGATATCAAAGTTCACGTCTCCTTCTGCACCGTCGACGTTTAACCTAGGTACAAAAAGAACATTCACTTCATCTGCTAGCTCTCTGTTCGCTTTTTTGTTATTTGAAAGGTCTCGAATAACATTTAGCGCCGCCTCAGTGACTAACGCTTCATTCCCATGCTGTTGTGTAAGGAATAAAATTGTCGGGTTATCCGGGTTATTTCCGAATTTCACTAAGTGTAAATCACGTTCCTGTACGGACTGTCCGAACACTTCCAACTCTATATGTTGAGAGCGACTAGCTGCACGCTCTAGCTGATCTACCATATCTTCATAGCTTGCTAATCTTTCGTTTTTAATTGTTTCATTACCGTTATAGTTCGGTCCTTCCCCTACTGCTCCGGTCTGTGCTGGTAAAATTGCAAATGACAAAAGAAGAATAAATGATAATACAAGTGTTATAGTCTTTTTCAAAAAAAACATCTCCTTTTCATATTTTTAGTAAGGCGAAACAATTAAGTAAAAAAATCCCCCCTTAATTATACAGATTGTCAGTTTATGTATGTCTATTCATGCTGCAATATCTATTTTACCGTTAGAAAAAGAAGAATTATATCGGTCGAATCTATTTTTTGTTATAATATAAATGTAAGCGTTTTATGGAAATTGAATGGTTATTTCATTTATTGGTCATAGGTATATTTGATTGGGAGAGAGCTGTTACCTATAAAAGACAACGACTAATGGTCTAGGTATTTTATTGAATTTTATGAATTTTCACTGTTATCACTTCTTCACGATGTTTGCTGTATAGGGGTTATTCAGTTGTGAACTCAGTCTACGTTTCTTTACTATTCTTTAACGAATAAGCTGATAGATATTTTGTAACCGCACTAGAGTCCCTTATTGTCCGGTGAAGAATGGTGCCTCGTATTTAAAAGTTTTAGCTGGTATCAAGGTATGGTGCTCCAGCTCTTTCGATCCATTACAAGTCAAAAAATGCCTGCCTTCCTAACGGGGGAGGGCAGACACTTTCAAAATGGACGTTATTCTACTTTTTCACCTAAAACTTCTGGAATCATCGTAAACCCGTCAATGACAGTGTCTTCTTCTACTTCGATCATAAGGTAGCGTTTCCCTTCAAAGTTGATCTGTCTGACGTAGCTTAAATCCTGAGGACTAATCGATACGTTCGCGACCTTCGTTTCGATTTTAATTGATTTCGACGTATATTTTGGTACGATATTGCTTGCCTTTATTTCATATTGATTGTCATTGATCACTCTTTGGAATGCGGATTCGACTTGTTCCGTTTCAATATCCTTCACTCCGCTTTGTTTTAAAACCTGTTCCACGTCTTTGTAATCTAGCTTTGGATCTTCCTCTTCCTCATTTTCTTCAACGACCCGATGAATATTTTCATACACGTTAGAAAGGGTCGCTGGATTGAGCTGATCACCTGTGACGTTTTTGACGATTTCTTCAAAAACAATTTTGTCTTCCGCTGCTGTCATCGCTTCTTCGCCATTTAAGACTTCCTCTATGAACAGATAGTCGGGCTCATTTGCTTTTCCTGCTGAATAAAGAACATGGTTTACATCAGCACCACTATCGGTAAAACACGGGAAGAGAAAACCTCCGATCGGAGCGTTTAAATTGATAATCGGGTCAACGACAATGTTGTACTTAAATTCTTTACCGACATAGTCAAAAAGCAATTCTTTTTTTGGATCTTGGGTGCTATTCATTGTACATAAAATAAACGGATGAGTATAAACGGAATCTCGTTCACTTTCTTCAGCCTCTTCATTTTTCCGTTTCGCAGGCTTAAAATATTCACCGCGAATAAAGGTAATAACAACATCCATTTCGTATTGGCGATTTTGTAGCAATTTCTCAACGATACGAAGCATTTGTGCTTTCCAGTCCTCCGTATCGTCACTTAATAAACCTTGATGCAAAATAAGCTGACTATTGTCTTCTGTATTTCGCTTAAACTTTAGTTCAAACAACTTTTCATCTAATCGACCGCCAAGTGTTTTTTTAAAGCTATTGAAAAATAACTCTTGTTGGTCTGGATCAAGCATTTCGAAAGGCTGACTTTGATGGTGATAGATTTCACTAGATTCCTTCATAACATAAACGGTAAACATATCGCGAATTTTGAGTGAGTCGTTATTTGCTTTAAATTGCTTGCGTATATGTGCGATGTCTTTTTTGTTCATTATTAATATTCACTCCTGCACTGAATTGATTTGCAAATCTATGAGAATGATAAAATACAAAGATTCGAAATGCTACTACATAAACGATTCTATTATTTTAACATAAGGATGAAGAAGTATGGGGACGCTAAAACAATGATTAGCGTAGCACCTAGTTGGGAATCTCTACAATGATATAGAATCAATCTACCTTAGCAGTCTTTTTTGATTTGTAATAGGGAGAGTAGGTGCAGTAAAAACATTATGGGGTTCAATCTATACTATGAAAATAAATGCAGGTCATCGACACAATGTCTTGTCCGTACTCATTTAGATTATGTTAGACTGTTAGTAATCATCAATGGGAGGTATGTCAATGAAGATATTCGTCACACTTCTTATCATTATGGCTATTATTATGGTTGTAGTTGGCTTTAAAAAACAAAATCGCAAAATGATTACACTTTCTTCGATAACAACGATAGGACTTCTTGTGCTATATATGTTGTTATTTAGGTTTTAGTCGATAAAGTCGTCTGCCGATGATTAACTGAGCATGTGGATTTTTTATCATTCACATGCTTTCAGTTAGAAAGGCTTCAAGTCGAACGTTCTAATGAATGATAGCAGTCATAGTTTCAAAATCCCCTGTTCATTTTATGAACGAACGACTTAACAAAAGCAAATGACATGTCTTACTTTCCCTTTCATTCTTCATCTCCTCTTAGGACCCCAGTTTGTAAGTTTTCCATTAATTCTTCTTTTGTCTTATCTTTAGTTAATATTCATCTTCTTTTTGTGGACGAAAGAGAGTGAATGATTAGCAAATGTTATTTTCAGGCTAGCTTAAGAGAAAAATGTTTATAAAGACAAAGATTTTACAACAGAAAAAATAATTGTTATTATCTTTCAGTTATGTTTTTTTGATAGTACATTATAATAAATAAGTATGCTTAAAGAGCTATAATTGAATTTTTCATAGACGCACTCTGTAAGATGAAGAATGAAAATGAATCTAGCAAAAGCAAATTTGAACGGGTAATCGGATTTTCGTGTGGAAAACCATTTAAAGCGATGCTTACTGATCTACGTCCAAAATATGTTAATAAAAAAATTATACGTTTACCTTAACGGTACGTCATAATATAAACTTGTAGGAAAACAGCTATTTTTTCAGAGGAGTCATTTTATGGTTGATAATAATACGACTATGGAGTCTGGTAGATGTATTGAATGTGGGGCAAAGGAAATAGATGGTTTTTCCTGTTATGAATTATTTTGTTTTCCTCTTGCTTGGGAGCATAATGACCCAGAATTATATACTTTACATTTTTGGCTTGTTTCATGTTACATGATACAACACCCATCAAACTATACACCAGAAGGTTACAAGCATTTGATTCATTTATTTACTGACGCTTTTGATAATGACTGGGATACTGCTTATATTCTCAAGAAAAATCGGGAGAGAGTAACCAATATAAGTAAAATAACAAATCCCCTCCCAAATGAAGAAAGAAAGCGTACACCTAAATTATGGTCAATGACAATTGAACAAATTTACTTAGGCGGAGAAAAAAATGCAATAGAAAACATAATTAAGTGGAGAGAAAAAATAAGAGCTGAACTAAAATGAATTGAAAAAGACCCCGCCATGTTTTTCAGGATAGCCAATAGATAAAGTGTTTAAAGGAGTGACAACTATGTCTGAACAAGTCGGAAAAACGTTTGATGCAAAAATAGATAAATTAGATCGAAAAGGATCGGGCTTAGCTGCGGTATGGCGTGAAAATGAGGAAGGAAATCCAAAGAAATTAAAGCTGATCATTCCACAAACGCTTCCAGGAGAAACAGTGCGTGTGACAGTCGACAAAACGAAAAGCAGAAAAAGAAAAGTGATGCCAGAAGAGATTTTAGAGGAGCATCCAGAAAGAATCACCCCTGAATGTCCGCACTTTGATCGTTGCGGTGGCTGTGTATGGCAGCATTGGCGTTACGAGGGACAACTTAAAGAGAAGATGGAACATGTGAAAGAAGCTGTTACTTCTCAAGGGTTTGATTCTAGTCTCGTTCGCGAGACAATCGGCATGGATAATCCGTGGCATTATCGTAATAAAATGGAGTTTACTTTTTCGCCAGATGGTGAACTTGGTTTACACGAGCAAGGAAATTGGCGTAAAGTGATTTCGCTAGAGACATGCTTAATTGCGGGCGTTGAGATGGTCGAGGCTGCAATGGAAGTAGCAAGATGGGCGAAGCAATATGAATTAAAAGGGTATAATAAAGACCTTCATGAAGGATTACTTCGTCACTTAATGGTGAGACAATCATTTGCGACGAATGAAATCATGCTAGCGTTGTTTGCAACAGAATCTCCTACTGGAAATCTAAAAAAGGCCGTTGATGATTTAGTGAAACGAATCGGTGAAAAGTTCCCACAGGTGAAAAGCTTCATGTGGATGGAAAATAATGATGTAGCAGACCGTGTTCAATCAGAAGAGAGCCATATTCTCGCTGGCCGTGATTTTATTTATGATGAATTGGCTGGCTATCGCTATCGCCTTTGGTTTGATACCTTTTTCCAAACGAACCCGACACAAGCTGAAAAGTTAGTGGAACTTGCACTAGAAATCGGAGATCCAAAGGAATCCGAAAAAATGATTGACCTGTTCTGTGGTGTTGGTACCTTTTCACTACCATTTGCTAGTCGGGTCGCGGAGCTTGCTGGCATTGAAATTGTCGAGAGTTCAATTGAATCAGCTAAGCGGAATGCCGAAGATAATGGGATTTCAAACACTCATTTTTTAGCGAAGGATGCAAGGAAAGGAATTGACCAGGTGCTAGAGAGCTTTGGCAATCCAGAGCTATTGTTACTTGACCCTCCACGATCCGGTGCAGGCGGTAAAGTGATGAGAAAAATTGGTCGTTCTGGGCCGGAACGTATTGTGTACGTATCGTGTAATCCTGACTCGTTTGCGACAGATATTAAAGAGCTGGTGCCATTCGGTTATACGTTGAAAATGGTTCAGCCAGTTGATTTATTTCCGAACACAATTCACGTAGAATGTGTCGCTTTATTAATAAAAGAATAATTCATCATGATGGAGAGCTTTTCTGAATGGGAAAGTTCTCTTGTTTGTCAATAAATTCCCTAACCTATCAAATACTGTTTCTACTGTTACAGTAGTGTAAAAGCTCACAGGAGTAGATATCATTGGAGAAGAAAAGAAGTAAACTTAGATGGGGGATATTTGCTTCTGTATTGTTTGCTTATTTAATGATGTCCAGTCAACGAACAGCTCCGAGATTAATGACAGACTAATTGATGCTGGACTTTAGTGTAACAGCTTCGACGATTGGATTCGTGACAAGTATCCAATTTTTCGTATACACTAGTTTGCAAATTCCAATGGGGTTTTTGGCTGATCGTTATGGACCTAATTTTTTTCTCATAATAGGTGCCGCGCTTACAGGTGTAGGTACTATCGTTTATAGTTTTGGTACACATGAATTTGTCTTAATTTTTGCTAGGATCCTAACAGGAATAGGGGATGCGACCATCTGGGTAAACATGGTGTTAATTTTGAGCCAGTGGTTTAATGAGAAGGAATTTACTCGATTAATTGGTTTTGCAGGAATGACAGGAAGTCTTGGTTTTCTATTGGCAACAGTACCTTTCTCTGTATTAATTGTCTTACTTGGCTGGAGGGAAGCCTTTCTTTTAGCTGGGATACTTTTATGTTTATGTAGTCTTTTTCTTTATTTGGTTCTTGTAAAAAAAACAAAACAATCGGTATTTGTAAAAAATAAAAGACAACATGAAAAAACATCGGTTTTACTGAGAAGAATATTTTCGGCTCGTCAGGCATGGGCCTTATTCTTTTGTCACTTTGGGATTGTTGGAGGGTATTTAGGGTTTATCGGTTCGTGGGCAGTGCCATATGCGATGGATGTGTATGGAATGACACGCATAGATGCTAGTAAGCTCATCATGCTTAGTCTGATAGGAGCACTTATTGGTGCCCCTTTAATTGGTTGGGTTTCGAGCTGTTTAAAAACAATTAAACGGCCTTATATTGTTTTTCATATTACGGTTTTATTGTGTTGGTCTACTTTTCTTTTGTTTAGTGAGCATCCGCCATTTTACTTACTAATTATCCTTTTCTTTATCATTGGCTTTGGGTTTGGAGCAAATTCCTTAACGTTTGCAGTCGTACGCCAATCTTTTCCGGTTACAGAATCGGGCATTGTCACTGGATTTGCGAATACAGGTGGATTTCTAAGCGCAGTTTTGCTGCCAAGCATTTTTGGTTATATATTGGATTATTTTCAGTCAACTTCAGGTAGTTTTGGTGATGGATACTACTACGGCTTCCTCACCCCAGTGATCTTTTCCGTGTTGGGCTTAATTGGAGTGATATTGATTAAGGAAAAGCGTCAAAATGCTAAAAGGAAAGCGAGAAAAGAATGGGTTTCTCAATAAAGAAATATCGAAGCAAACGTACTAGCATCTCATGTATCGCAGCATACACGCTGGATATGTGAAGTATTTGTCGCAGGTTGAAAAGTAGTAGGTACCTAATAAAGGGAATTTGTTCCTTATTATGTCTTTTCCATAGAAAAAATCCCTGCACGAGTGTGTACCGCACAGGGATTTTTTTCGAATAGAGGGGAGTAAGTTAGCAGTCTTTTACTTTATAGGGAAAACAACTTACACCAACAATGATTAATAAGACAAACAATACGACAATTAAAGTAAAATAATTGGTATGACGAGCCGGAGCTGGATAGCCATAACCAAAAGCATGGTCATCATAGCCATAAGCTGGAGCTACTTGAGTAGGCATAGGTGGAATATTTGGATGAATATTTGCTCCGAGAGTCGGAGGTGCGTTTACATTAGAATACATTTTCACACTTCCCTTCGTTGAGTTAGTATGTTTATACCTATATACTACTCTCAGAGCTGAAATTGGAGCCCGTCTATACAAAAAATGGGTGGGTATAATGGGTAATACGACGATACAACAAGGAACTTAATAGATACATGTCCGTTCGGGAAAATGGATGTTAACGCATTAATGATGATTTCCGTTAGATAGATAATACAAATATTTGATATATGATATGGAGCTTTCATGATGGTATACAATAGGATGCAGCATTTTGTTTGCGCGATGACGTGTTTGCTGACTTACTAAGCTGGCTAAATAAGTAAACGAAGGTCTTGTTACTAAATTTGTCAAATAAGCCGATCGATAACTGCCCGGACTTCTCATGTCATTTAAAATTTCTATGATTTGTTCCTGCGTCCTTATCGAAAAACCATGTCCGAAGTATCTCCCATCGTCGAGAAGGACCGCATTAAGGCCTCTAAACCATGGAGTATGTGGGTGAAAGTCTGGATTATTAAAATAAATAACATCACCGGGTAAAAAATGATTCGAATAAAAGGTGACAATACCAAGGTCAGGGTCAGTATGCCAGCTATAAAGATAAAGCTCGCGAAACAAAGAATTAAATAAATTTCTGCCAATGCTTTTTAAAGTGGCATAGTATAAGAGGATGACAGCAGCAGTTGCACATTCAAATGCATAGAGTGTACTGTTCCTAAAAATATCCTGAATCGCATCAGCCGGCTGCACATCAGGTCTTAACAAGAACCCTCCTTCCATCGTTAATTGCCAGTAATTTGGATTGCATCTGTGCTCTTCGAAACTTACAAACAGAGATTCTCCTTCATTCATTTCGTTTGCACTTTCGATCATGTTTTTTCGTACGTTGAGTTCAAACAACAAGCCATCGACCGAATGATATGAATAATGGGTGGGAGCATGAAGCATACGTTGAACGATTGATTCTTCAACTCGATCGAGCTGCAAATTTTCATTGTGTTGAAACGGGACCCCCGATATTAGTATCATACATACCTCCATTCAAAGCTTACTTTTCACCGTATTCATACTAATCATATTCCCACTCCGCCTAAATCATGATCTCCTCCACAAATCAATTATAAATTTACATATCGTGGAAGGTGCCAGGCACTTGTAAATTTTTTTACAAGTGCCTGGCACCTTTATTGATCATATTGACGATACTCCTTCGGTGAACAGCCTGCTTGCTTGTGAAAAGCTCGGTAGAAGCTGGACAGGCTGTCGTAGCCGACTTGATAGCAAATGTCTGTGTTCGTTGCGTTTGTTGTCAGGAGGAGTTCTTTTGCTTTTTCGATTCGGACTTTTTCAACATATTGGCGCGGGGTGAGCCCGACTCTCTCTTTGAATGTCCGGTTTAAATGATAATCACTCACGCCAACTTCTTGTGCTAAGTCCTTCAATGATAGTTTTTGGCGGTAGTTTTTTTCGATGATTACCATCGTTTCGTGAATGATCGTTGAATAGGGATCGTATGTTGGTTTATTTAGCTGAGGCTGACACCTTTTACAGGCTCGAAACCCTTGTTTTTCAGCTTCAGCTGCATTTTTGAAAAAACAAATGTTACTCATGTTCGGCGCTTTCGATTTGCATGATGGTCTGCAATAAATGTTTGTCGTTTTCACCGCATAAATGAATTGTCCGTCATAGCTTCGGTTACACGAAACTGCTGCCTGCCACATCTCTTCAAAGCTTAATTGATTGATTACCTTCATCATTAACACCTTTCTGTTTTTCTCGGAAAGCTTTCATATAACCAAAGTAGAGGATTGCCACTACGATGGGAATATACAAATGGAGCTCGAAAAATGGAAGGATTGAGACGCATAGTAAAAATGCTAAAAGTGAACTAGTCCAAGCTAACGTTCCTCTCTTGAATAACTTCACCCCTGCTGCCATCGATAAAACATAAACGACTAGCCCTAATGATGTTGGAATAAATAAGAGGTCATAAAAGCTCATCGTCAATACTTCGGTCAAGATGACGCCAACTCCTGCAATCATAATTGCAAAGATGATCACCCTCCTAGGAGATTGCGAGTTACGATCGATTTTCATAAACCATGCAGGAAATGCACCGTCTCGACTTAAAGAATAGCCGAGCTGAGCAATACTTGCAACAAAGGCATTGACCGTTCCGATACAAATAATAAAGGCAAGGGCGGCGGTTATCATTTTTGCTCCGATCCCTAGTGTTTGCTCCATCATGATTCCGATAGGTGACAAATCGCTTTCGAAATTTCCATATATTCCGGTTCCAATAGTGACGACACTTAACATAAAGAAGAGAATGCCGATGATGACTGCGCTTATGAATGTACTTCTAACAATGTCTTTATTCGGCTGTTTAAATTGAGTTGACAAGCTGCAAATGGCTTCCCAGCCGAAGAATGACCAGAGGATCATCGTGATGGCGATGCCGATATGGTTCCAGCCGAACGGGTTAAACGGTACAAATTGATTCCAGCTTACGTTTGGCAAGTTTACGACGATAACGGTGACTAGCAAAATGAGCAGACATAAGCTGATCATTAAAGCTGCTTTTCCGCTAATGCGTAATCCAAAATAATTTGTCGTGCCGCCAATGAATAAAATGATGAGTGCTGTCATGATCGTATAGATGTGTGGGAGGTTGAAAGCATTGACGACATAAAAGGCTCCGGTAAGAGCAACAACCGTTTGTCCAATGGTTGCACAAACGAAGTAAAACCAGCCGACTAAATTGCCGAGATGGTAGCCAAATGAAAGCCTTACAAATGACGCTGTGCCTCCTGCATCAGGGTATTGACGGGAAAGACATGCAAATGTATAAGCAAGCGGAAAGCTTAAGACGATCACGACGAGCCACGATAATAAGGAAGCGGGTCCGGCAACGGAAGCTGTTGCACCGGAAATAAATAAGACCCCGGATCCGAGTATGGCTGTGACATATAATCCGATCCCTTCAAATAACCCTATCGACTTGTTCTCCACGACTCCCACTCCTTCAATTATTTTTCCTATGAATAGATATATCAAAGTGGAGGAGGAAAATCGTCTTTTTTCTTGCGGTGTCATTCAAGGTGCCAGGGACTTGTCGAATTCGACAAGTCCCTGGCACTTTGCAGTATATATGCCCGTGAGAGGAGTTGATCACCGAATGTTATCGCTTTCATGAACGAATTGCCCATTATCCTCACTATCTCACTGCTCCCCCTTGAAGTGAATGTTTGGCATGTTACGATAGATAGCGGAGCAAAAAAAGCAAAGACAACAACATCTTTGTTTAACAAAAGGAGTACGAATACAAATGACTAAACATCTACGTGTTGCGTTTATCGGTGCTGGAAATATGGCAGAAGCGATGATTTCCGGAGTCGTCAAAACGGGAACACTGGAGCCAGAGCAAGTAATGGTAACGAATCATAGTAATGAAAAGCGTTTACGAGAGTTACACAATCGGTATGGCGTACAAGGTATTGTGCGTGACCTTTTGCCAATTGAGACTATAGACGTGATCATCTTAGCGATGAAGCCGAAAGACGCAGAGCAATCACTGCTTTCAATAAAAGATCGAATCAAACCGAACCAAGTAATTATGAGTGTCTTAGCGGGCATTTCAACCGAATATATGGAAGAGCTTTTACCGGCAGGGCAGCAAGTGATCCGCGTTATGCCGAACACATCAAGCATGCTTCAGGAATCAGCGACAGCGATTTCACCTGGCGAAAATGTGACGATGAAAAATGTGAAGCTTGCGAAAGCATTGTTGAAAGCGATCGGAGAAGTGTATGTGATCGAGGAAGATCAAATGGACTTGTTTACAGGCATCGCAGGGAGCGGACCTGCTTACTATTATTATTTGATGGAGCACATTGAAAAAATAGCAAAGGAAAATGGTATGGATCCAGAGCAGGCGAGAGAAATCGGTGCACAAACGATCCTCGGCGCAGCAAAAATGATGCTTGAGCGCGATGAATCACCGGAAAAACTGCGTAAAAACATCACATCGAAGAATGGAACAACAGCATCAGGACTTGAAGCGTTAGCCGAAAACGGTGGCGGAAAAGCAATCAAAGCAGCGATCGAAGGCGCAATGAACCGTTCGAAGGAAATTAGTGAAGAACTCGAGAAAGTTGCGGTTGTACAATAAATGGGAAGGACTTGTCCTCACTATGTTGGAGTGGAGACAGGTCCTTTTTTGATGGTTGATGTTAAAATTACACACTTTTACAACTTTTGTTTTAGCAGATGAAGGTGGAATGTCCGTTGTACGACCTAAGCCCGATGTGAAGGCAATCAAAGATTGACAATGTTAATACTTTATTGAGGGAAATTTTTATAGTTTTTTAGGAATCCTTCTTGTATTGTGTTTTGAATAGAAAATTTAATTTATAGACCGAAATGATATGTTAGAATAGCAGACAAGTTGCTATGTGAGAGGAGTATGATCATATTGAATAAAAAGTGGTTTTTAAGTTTAGCATTAGTGGCATCAGTTTCAGTTATGGCTGCGTGCGGAGATGCTGACGAAACAGAAGAAGAAAATAATGAGGACGCAGAGACTCAGGAAGAGGAAGCTGCTGATGATGAAGAAGCGGCCATAGATGAAGGTGCCGAACAGCCAGAAATGCCTCAGCCTGACTTAGATGGTATTCCTGATGTCGTTGCAGAAGTGAATGGTGAAGACATTTCAGCTGAAGAGTTTGAAACAACTTACCTCGGGCAATTTGACCAAGCAATGATGCAAATGCAAATGACTGGTGAAGAGGTTGACCAAGAACAATTAAAACAGCAAGTTGCAGAAAGTATGATTGGTCAAGAGCTTCTTATCCAGGAAGCTGAAAACCGCGGTTATGATGCTTCAGAAGATCATATTAATGAACTATTAGAAGAATTAGTTTTACAAAATGGACTTGGTTCTGAAGAAGAATTTTTTACTGCGTTGGAAGAACAGCAAGGGATGAGTGAAGAGGAAGTCATGTCATTGCTTGAAACGCAAGTAAAAGTCGACCAGCTTGTTGAAAGTGAATCTGATGGTATTGAGCCAACAGAGGAAGAGCTAGAAGAAGCGTATGAACAGATGGTCGCTGAACAAGAAGCCATTGCTGGTGAAGATGCAGAGATTCCGTCATTTGAAGACGTTAAACCAGAAATTGAACAGCAATTGATGATGCAGAAAGAAGGAGAAGTCTACGAAATCCTAATAGATGAACTTCGTCAAGATGCAGACGTCACAGTCAACTTATAATATATTCAATCAAATAGTAACACGAGTATACCTCGTCCTCAGCTTCTCTGAGGGCGGGGTTTTGTTTTGTCTAGCAGTGTTTCAAAAAAGGGGGCGTTACGCGGCCATAGGATCCGCTATTTGTGACGAAAAGGGTGAAAAGCGGAGTTGAGCGGCCACCCGATCGCCGGCGAAATTGCGCGGCCATAGGATCCGCTATTTGTGACGAAAAGTGTGATAAGCGGAGTTGTGCGGGCCCCCGATCGCCGGCGAAATTGCGCGGCCATAGGATCCGCTATTTGTGACGAAAAGGGTGAAAAGCGGAGTTGAGCGGCCACCCGATCCGCTATTGAATAAAAAAGTCGCTGATGACTTGTGTTTTGGAGGAGATAACGGAACAGGTGTCCTCGAAGGCAGAGAAAAAGCTGTTTTTTAGTCAAATAAGAGATCTGATGTCCGCCAAAACCTCCTCAGACCGTGAGCGAGATTGAGCGGCCATAGGATCCGCTATTTGTGACAAAAAGGCTGATTAGCGGAGTTGTGCGGCCGCCCGATCCGCTATTGAAAGAAAAAGTCGCTGATTACTTGTGTTTTGAAGGAGATAACGGAACAGGTGTCCTCGAAGGCAGTGAAAAAGCTGTTTTTTAGTCAAATAAGGGATCTGATGTCCGCCAAAGCACTCCTCCGATCACCTGCGAGATTGAGCGGCCATAGGATCCGCTATTTGTGACAAAAAGGGTGATTAGAGGAGTTGTGCGGCCACCCGATCCGCTATTGAAAGAAAAAGTCGCTGATGACCTGTGTTTTGAAGGAGATAACGGAACAGGTGTCCTCGAAGGCAGAGAGAAAGCTGTTTTTTAGTCAAATAAGGGATCTGATGTCCGCCAAAAAACACCTCCGATCGCAGGCGAGATTGCGCGGCCAGTCCGCCCAAAAGCACATCAAATCACCTGTCAATTCCAGTTGAGGTGACTCGATCGGGTAATAAACGGCAGCTTCTCACAGCTGCCGTTAACCCGAAGTGTGTTCCCCTCAAGTAAATTATTCTGACTCAAACAGAATATTGATCACTTCCTCTGTGGCTGTAGCAATGAGTGTATCGTCATGTTCTGCATCAAGTTCGTCCTTGCTGGAAAGCACGGAAAGGAGAATGGGATCTTTGTCGGGCGGCCAAATGATGGCAATATCGTTTCGGGTCCCATGAGAGCCTGCGCCTGTTTTGTCTCCTACTTCCCAACCTTCTGGTACCCCTGCGCGGATTAAATCATCTCCGGTTGTGTTTCGCTTGAGCCAATCGATGAGCAACTCTTGTTTATCAGCGGGCAGAGCATCTCCTAAAGTGAATTCTTGAAGACTTAGCGCTAGTGCCTTCGGAGTGCTCGTATCTTGTATTTCTCCAGGTTCGACATCATTTAGCTCAGGTTCAATTCTTTCTGGTTCTGTTACTTCGTCACCGATGGCTCGTAGTCCTTCTTTAAAGCCTTCTGGCCCACCGATCTCATTAAAAATCAAATTTGCAGCTGTGTTATCACTGTATCGAATCGAGGCATCGCTAAGCTCTTTTAATGTCATTCCTGAATCAACATGATTTTCTGTAATCGGGTTGTAGTTGACTAAATCATCACTCGAATATGTAATGAGCTGATCTAAGTCGTCAATCGTTTTTTGTTGCAGAAGAACACCTACAGCGAGTGGTTTAAAAGTTGATCCATAAGTAAATCGTTCATCAGAACGATAAGCAACCGTTTCCCCAGTGCCTGTGTCTAACGCATAGACTCCTAAACGTGCGTCGTATTCTTCTTCTAGCTGACCAAAAATCTCTTCAGTCATATTGGCAGGACTTTCAGGTTGATCTGAATTAACTTGATCATAATCATTTGAACATCCGAAAAGTAAAAAGGCTCCTAAAAGGGTGGAGCATATCATTTTTGCCATCTTCATATATAATCTCCTCGTCTCTATGGTATTGATCTAGTCTATTTTTCTACTTTTTAATAGTTGGATCCAATATTTTAATAGTTTGTAGACTACATCTGTAATCGAATATTACACGTGTAATCTCGAATTGTCAACACCATTTTACAATCTGAGCCTAAAATGCTAAACTTTTAATGTTTATTAACGTGTAGTGCAGAACATGAAATAAAATCAAAGCCGTCGAAAAGACGATATTGGAGCTAAAAAATGACATTACCACATATGCTCACTTCTTTTGTTTTGTCAACGGTGACGATCATCGTAATTCTTTTAGTGAGAAAAATATTTCATAATCAGCTATCAGCAAAGTGGCGTTATCATCTATGGTTTTTGCTAATTTTTGTATTAACGCTCCCGTTCATACCGGTTAATCTTATAACGGTTCCAAATTTCTTTCATTTTGATCAACATGAAAGCCAAATTTTTTCTTCTGCTCAAAACAGTTTAAATCTTGCTGTACAAAATGAGCATTGGATGAGTGATTTTGGTACGGAGGTAAATCGTTTTGATGATACTTTCATCCATTTAACCGTCCTATCGATTTGGGCTATAGGAATGATCCTTTTCTTTTTGGTGACGTTATATCACCATGTCAAATTACGACGTATCGTAATGACAGCGACTAAAATAAAAAGTGTAAAAGTACGACAGCTATTTGCCGATTGTACGAACACATTGGGCATAACTAAGAAACCAATGCTACTAGAGACATCATCTATACAATCTCCACTGACATTCGGATTGTTTAAAACGTACATTTTGTTACCAAAAAATATGACATCCTATCTGTCAGAGAATGAAATCAAATATGTGTTGCTCCATGAGCTTCACCATTATAAAAGCAAGCACATCAAAGTGAATTATGTATTTGTAATTTACCAGATTGTTTATTGGTTCAATCCGCTTGTCTGGAAGGCTTTTAAAGAAATGCGACTAGATAGGGAAATGGCGTGTGATACAGAAGTCTTACGTTCATTGGATCGTTCCGATTATAAAAAGTACGGCAATACGATTATTCGTTTTGCGGAAAGGAATGCACAGTCGTCCTATCTACATTTAACGAACCCATTATATGGTCCGAAAAGGCATGTAAAGAGACGGATCATCAATATTGTTTCCTTTACTGAAGAATCCAAGCTGCTACAATTAAAAAGCCTCATTATCTTTACGTTGCTTAGTTTATTTGTCATCGCCCAATTTCCTGTTTTAACGGGAGCAGCTGTTTCCAGTGAGCGTTATGTATTTGATAATAATCAAACGGTATATGAGGATTGGAGCACACACTTCGGCGAGTATGAAGGCAGCTTTGTATTATATAGTACAAACCAAGATCAATTCCAGATTTATAATAAAGAAAAAAGTGTCACGAGGGTTTCTCCAAATTCAACATTTAAAATATACACCGCGTTAATGGCATTGGAATCAGGCGTGATTACAAGGGATGATTCACTGTTAGAATGGGATGGCGTGCATCATAATTATGATGCATGGAATACAAATCATAACTTGGCAACTGCAATGAATCAGTCTGTTACCTGGTACTTTCAAGAATTAGATAGACATATGCAAAAGGACAACATTCAACATTATATCAATGAGCTGGATTACGGCAATAAAGATCTCTCGGGCGGATTAAGGGAGTATTGGTTAGAATCTTCCTTGAAAATATCTCCTGTTGAACAGGTGGAGCTGCTTCGCGAGTTCTATGCAAACCAATTCAATTTTAGAGATAACAATGTGCATCACGTAAAAGAGGTATTAAAATTAGAAGAAAACAGAGGTGCAACCCTTTATGGAAAAACAGGCACCGGTATGGTTAACGGTAAAGTCATTAACGGTTGGTTTATCGGATTTCTAGAAACGGATACGGATACTTACTTTTTTGCAACGAACATCCAACACGATGATAACGCGTACGGAAGTGATGCCGCCGAAATCACGTTATCCATTCTGAACAGCGAAGGGATTTATTAAAGATCTGAAGAAAAGGAGGGGAAAAAGATGTCTAATCAACCACCTAGTATTTCAGAAGCAGAGTGGGAAGTTATGAAAGTCCTTTGGACAAATGGATCACAGACAGCGAATCAAGTGATAGCAGCTATACAAAAACAAACGGATTGGAAACCGAAAACGATCCGAACGCTACTGGACCGATTAACCAAGAAAAGTGTAGTGGGCGTCGACAAAGAGCAAAAAGTGTATAGCTTTTTCCCTCTATACTCTGAAGATGAATGTAAACGTGCGGAGGTACAATCTTTCATAAAGAGAATTTATGGTGGAACCGTTAAACCGATGCTGATTCAATTTATAGAAGAGGAACGGCTGACAAAAGAAGAATTGGACGAACTGAAATCGATTTTAGATCAAAAACAGGATGATCAATAAATTCCTACACAGAGGGAGGATGTATCATGGCTAAACATCAAATTTTTACAATGAGTGTCGCAAGAGTTTATCCCCATTATGTTGCGAAAGCGGAGAAAAAAGGACGTACGAAAGCAGAAGTCGATGAAATTATCCGTTGGTTGACAGGATACAGCCAGGAAGAGTTAGAAGCGCATCTAGAAAAACAAACAGAATTTGAGACCTTTTTTGCGGAAGCTCCCCAGCTGAATCCTTCGCGGGCTTTAATCAAAGGTGTAGTTTGTGGAGTCCGAGTAGAAGACATCGAAGAACCAACTATGCAGGAAATACGTTATTTGGATAAACTGATCGACGAGTTAGCAAAAGGCAAAGCGATGGAGAAGATTTTGCGGACATAATATTTAAAAAGAAGAAACACTGATTTCATTTATAAAATATAAAAGGATCAGTGTTTTTTTGTTGGCAAAAGTCTTGAAATTTCAGGCAAATGTGTATGAGGTTATTGATAAATAACCACGTTATTTCCACGCCATTTTCCAATCATCGAGTGATATAGCACAAAAGGTATCATATATTTCTATTAATCAACGAGCAGTTTAGTTGAAAAGCAAATATAGGTATAAAGGATTTAAAAGGAAAGATGGAGAATTATACATTATTTAGACTATTAATTTAGTTAGACAAATAGACTAAAGTGACTTAAAGGAGGAATAATAGATGGAAATGAAATACCCAATTGGAAAATTTGAATTCAAAGGCGAGATTACTAACAGCGTTACAAAGGATTGGATAAATGAGATTGAAGATTTACCAAGATTATTACAAGATGCTGTAAAAGACTTAGATAATGAACAGCTTGATACACCTTATCGTTCAGGAGGGTGGACTGTTCGACAAGTAATTCATCACCTTGCGGATAGTCATATGAATGCATATGTTCGCTTTAAATGGGCTCTAACAGAAGAAAAACTTGTAATAAAGCCATATGACGAAAAGAAGTGGGCGGAACTTTCTGATTATAAATTACCAATTGATATTTCACTATCTATGCTTGAATCGTTGCACAAACGCTGGACAACCCTTTTACGAAGTCTAAGTAGGACTGATATAGAAAAGACATTTATCCACCCAGAATTAGGTGAAGTTTCACTAGGTAAAAATATAGGTATTTACGCTTGGCACGGGCGACATCATCTTGCGCATATTACTTCTTTGTGTAATCGTAAGGGCTGGTAAGATAATTTGTGAGATTAACTTAAAGTAACGGGGAGCTTTAGTAAATTTACGTGTGGCAGTGTAGTAGCTTTTTTGCCAAAAAATGGAAAATATGTTATAATAATAAATCATCTATTGGGAAACGGACGATGAACGACAATATAGAAATTTTGGTTGGATAATAACGAAAAATTCTCAACCTTTTAACGTAAGGAAAAGTTTTGCAAGTTTTAAGAAAAACAAGGTAAAATAATATTCTTAAATTAGTAAGACTTTAGAAAAATTCACTATTCTTGAGTTTTTCTAAAGTCTTGACTAGCGATACAAATCGTTATTTATATTATTGAAAAGTCGAAGGTCCATTATGATTTATAAAGCCATACATTTAGACCGATTCCATCTTTTGTAATATTATGCTTTGAGAACTTGGTTTGAAGGATTAGGTCGCGAAACCCCTCGGCAGTGTATGCTCCGCTTTTTAGAAAAGTTTTGAAACTGAGCTTAACAAACCAGTTGTCAAAGCCTTTCATGTTTAACCGTTTTAATTCATATTCCAAATCTTTTTTTGAATAGGCATTATTCATATCAAGGATAAGTGCTGTACCACATGGTTTTAATACTCGATACATCTCATGCAAAGCTTGTAAAGGTTCCTTAAAATTTTTGAATGCAGCTGAACAGATGATGAAATCAAATTCCCCGTCTGGAAGAGGTAGGTCTGAGGCATTACCTTGTTTAAAGTCAATATCAACACCGGCCTCTTTTGCGTTACGTTTTTCTATTTCTACGAAATCGTGGCTGATTTCTACACCTGTAACGTGAAAGCCACGTTTGGCCAAGTCAATTGCAAGATAACCAGGTCCTGGGGCAACTTCCAATACGGTTGCATTCTTTTTTGTATTTGCTTCAACTAAATCGGCATAGCGTCGCATTTCATCGAGTCGACTGTTACGCGTATTTTTGTCATACCACTTTGCCATAATACCATTAATGCCCACATCTTTCTTTTTACGCTTCTTTTTCATGTAGGTCATATTCATAACTCCTCACTTTCTTTTGATAGCCATGAAGATGGCATTACTAATCAGTCCGCAAGCTACACCTAGCATGACACCTGCGCCTGCTCCTATGAGTGTATTAATCCATCCCTCACTTAAAAATGCAGAAACACCTCCACTAGATAAAAATCCAATTAAGGAACCAATGGTTAAACCCATAATCGTAAATCCACCGTAAAATAATCCCACAGTCTCTCCATGATAGACATTCCACTCTTTGGATATTGCCGCAGTGTATTCTTCCAGTCCAAAATCATCAAATTCATTCATAAATTCTTCAAAACTTTCTTGGAGCTCTGCCTCGTTAAATTTTTCCTTTGTAATCCGTAATGCCTCTTCTTCAGAAAATCCTTCTTCTATAAGGTCATATAGTCCATCCCTTAGATATGACTTAATTTCCTCTGCAAAATCAGTATTACTTGATTCCAAGCTAAATTTACGACGATATTTATCAACTTTTTCACGTGCTTTTTCCACAGTATCAGCAAATTTATTTTGGAGATGTTCCTTATATGTGATCTCTCCTCCTGCATATCCGGATTTGCGTGCGACGCGCTCCACCATACGGTCAAGTTCTTTTTGTGTTTCCCGTCTCAGCTTTTTCTCAGTCATCCAAATTTACCCCTTTCAAAAATAATTCAACAACTTGTGTGAGGACTTCAAAGTCTCGCTTTCTTTGCTTTAAAAATGCACGTCCTTCTGGTAGAAGTCGATAGTATTTACGTCTTCCACCGACTGACTCTTTCCCCCAATAGGATTGAATCAGCCCGTTTTTTTCCAGCCGTTTGAAGGCAAGGTACAAGGTTCCTTCTTTCAATTCAAACTTACCCTCTGTTTTCTCTGTAATCTGTTTTGCTAATTCGTAGCCGTATAATTCCTCCCGAAAGAGGCTAGAGAGAATAATAATATCGATATTACCTCTCAGCATTTCTTTATCGATTTCCAAAACTACCACCTCTTCTCCGAATAACGATGACGCTAAATACTATATCACACAGAGTATCATATCATAACTTACTCTATATAGCAAGGTATTGAAGCAAAAGTTGGAAGATGGGGACCTATCATGTCTTTATTACTTGTGTTAATAATCGTAATGATAGCAATGTATGTACCTCAAGGTGAGTTACGCTCTTTTTTGGGGGACAACATTATTTAACCTTTTCTAGGTCGTGGGAACCATAATTTCTATTACGTATTCATGGTCATCCATCTGATGGTTTGCTACTGCTACGTTTGTTAAAAAGTTAAGATATAAATAACGATATTTTAGAAACGGCGGGCAAGAGTAGGGGAAGAAACAATGCTTTATACTTTTGGTTTCACTATTATTTTTGCTGGTATTGTTTGATAATTGCATTTACATTGAGTGACGCTGCTGGTACCGTTATGGTAACTCAAATTAAACTATGGGCTCATTGTTGGTGCCTTGATTTGGGTTAGTATAAAATTGACCGAAAGATAAGGTACGTGCAAAGTGAAACACCTACTTAAGTTTTAAAAGGTAGTATCCGAACTGATGGAAGTTACATACATTTGATGAACTCTATCGAAGCAGCAGAGGTGATGCTTCCTTTGTAACGATTGGAATAGATTTTTTCAGGTTGAAAGATATGATTAAACTAAAATAACTATTCAGGAGGTTCGTGATGAGGATAATTAGGGATACAGGTAGAAGTTTTGATTTAGATAAGTTTCTTTCTATGCCATTAGTCGCGCATTTATCAACGGTGGCTGAAGATTTACCAAGAGATTCACCTGTTTGGTTTTATTGGAAGGATAAAAAAATTTGGATAATAGGTACAGCTTCAGATACATTTCCACATAGAATAAGGAAAAATCCAAAATGCGCTATCGGATTAGTAGATTTTGACCAACATACTGGTCTGTTTTTGCATGCAGGTTTTAGAGGCACAGCAACCGTTGAACCTTTTGATAAGAGTATAGCTAATCAGTTACTTTCTCGTTATTTGGGAGCTGAAATCGAAAAATGGGACCCGCGTTTTAAAAATTTAGATGATAGTAATGTTTTAATATGCTTTATCCCCGAAACAGTTGTAGTTCGTGATCAATCATATGTCCGTCAAAACAACAAAAAGTACGATTACTGAAAAGTATAGTCGCTTCTATTGCTAATGGAGAGCGTCAGCAAATTATGATAAACAGCATTTTATTGAATATTAGTAAATAGTTAATACCTAAAGATTGCTTCAAATATTAAGGACTGTATTTGCTCATGGAGTAATCTTACGTGATTTTTACATTAAACATACTAAATCTTAGTCAAGGTTGGGAGACTTAGTTGGACAAACCTGTTGTTCGTGAGTGGGGAGTAAAAGAAGAAGTTATCGGAGATCCAGATGGGTATAAAATATAGTTAGTACAAACCTTAGATTAAACGAAGGTAAAATTATTTTCTGATGCAGCAGTACTTCTAGTGGATGAGAACAAACAATAAAAGGATTATCTTATAAAACTTTTGGAAGTGTAACATGAATATTTCAATAAGTAAAGCATCTTCAGAGCATACGAAAGAAATTAGTAGAATTTGTTCAGTAGGTTGGAGGCAAACCGTCCAGAGTTTTTATAGTGAGAAATACCAAATTAAAATTGTAGAATATTGGTATAACCACAATAGAGTTCATGAGGATATTACCAAAGGTATATATACTCATGTAGCAAAGGTAGATGAAAGAGTTGTAGGGACGATTGGAGGGATTATGACTGAACTAACAGTAAGTGAAATTTATGTTTTTTATGTAGACGAAGCGTACAGATATAAAGGAATAGGGATAGATGCATTTACTAAAGAACATATAAAGAAAGGTGCAATAGAACAATATGTATCTGTACAAGAAGGAAATAGACTAGGCATACCTTTTTATGAATCTTGTGGTTTTCAACAAAATCATCAAACCAAACGCCATTGGAGAACAATTGCAAAATAGCGTAAATTTAGACTAAAGAAGGTTTTAGTGTAGCAAGCAGTTTTTGACCTTGTGTTGCTAACGGGAAGTTTTGTGGAACAGGAGTCTTTTATTATGGTATTGTATTCCAATAATAAGAGGAGGAATAAAGATGTTAGGCTTACCAAAAGGAGAGGTCTTTTTAGTTCCTTGGACAAAAGAGTGGGACAAGGAATTTTTATTAGAGAAAGAAAAAATACAAAATAAAATAGGTGAATACATTATAGATATTTACCATATTGGAAGTACATCAATAAAACATTTAAGTGCAAAACCAATAATAGACATAGCTATTGAAATCAAAGATTTTAATGATGGAGAAAATACTGTCTTGGAATTAGAGAAGTTGGGCTATTCATATAAAGGAACAAACATTTTACCAGATAGACATTATTTTAGTAAGGGCGAACCAAGGACCCATCAAATCCACATGTATCAAAGTGGAAATAAATATTTACTTGAACAGTTAAAGTTCAGAAATTACTTGAGAGACAATGATGAAGCAAGAATTGAA
Source organism: Evansella halocellulosilytica (assembly GCF_002335745.1). GTDB lineage: Bacteria > Bacillota > Bacilli > Bacillales > Salisediminibacteriaceae > Bacillus_CA > Bacillus_CA halocellulosilytica. The sequence goes on from NZ_NIST01000001.1 coordinate 2,038,226, forward strand.
TATGGGCGGCTCAAAATTAATTTAGCAAGGTCAAATAAAAGTAATAAACATAAATACGCAGAAGAGAAAACTGCTTTTGTTAAATCAATATTAGAGAAAATTTAAAGTGTCTCTTTGTTTAGCTAAAGGGTGCGTTAGTTGTAGAAGTAAAGATAAAATGAAAAGCGGAGAAATTCCCTGCTTTTCATTTTCTGAGCTAACTCCATCCTCTTCCATTTCCCCAATTTGTCCTGTGCTTCATTCTTCACTACTGCTCTTTTGTTTCACGTGTCACGATGTTTTCACGAAATCCAGAAACTTTTTCAAGGTAGGAGACACCCATTTATCGGAATGGATCGCAGAATATATCCCTATCTTCTGATCATCGCCTTGTAAAGGCAGCACATCAAATTGCCGTTTCTCCTTTTCATCTGTGACAGCAAAATCAGGAAGAATAGAGGACCCAAGTCCACATAAAACGCATTTTTTTATAGCCTCAATACTTGGAAGCTCTATTTTATGAGCATTATCAGCAGTTGTTTTCAAGTAGTTCTCCACTATTGGGCGCCAGCTGCACGCATACTCTGTAACTAACATTTTACCGGGTAATGTGGTCATATTAACGGGTTTTATGAGTGAAAGGTGTTCCTCTCTTAAGTTGACCGTCGTTAATCTGGGTGGCTTCCAATCGTGGGTTTCGACTAATAGGGCGGCATCAATCTCCCCTTTCTTTAATTGTGTTTCAAGATTATCGTAATGCAGCGCCTTTAAAGTCAGTTCTACCTTTGGATGCTTTTCCATAAATAAGAGAATAATTTCCGGCAGCCAGTAGATCATCAGTGATTCACTGGCTCCTATTGTAAGCTCTCCTGCAGGACCTTCATCACTTATAACCTCTTTTGATTTGGAATATAAGCGAATAATATCCGCAGCGTATGGGAGAAATTTCTTTCCTGCGTGAGTCAGTGAAATAGTTTTTCCCATGCGGTCAAATAAAGGCTGTTCCAGCTCTCGTTCTAATTCTTTAATATGGGCAGTAACAGAGGATTGCGCATACCCCAGTTCATCTGCAGCTTTTTTAAATCCCCCTGCCTCAACAATGGTGCGAAATGTAATCAGATGGCGAAGTTCCATCTTATCCCACCCTCTCTTTATATCATTGAAAATGATTATAATGATCGAAACTATCTATTTTACTGATCCACTCTTTTATTCTAAACTTTTCTTGAAGGTTAATCAATCTGCTAAAGCTGGTACGCCTTAAATGATGGTAAAAGGAGAGATTACGAGATGAAAATAATGGCACTGTTAGGCAGTTCGAGAAGGAATGGTAATACAGAATATTTAGTGGATCGCGCCTTAAAGGGCGTTACGTTTAAAAAGCGGTATCTTCTTGATTATCAAATTAATCCGATTATCGACCAAAGACATACTCCAGAAGGCTTTACCGAGTCGGAAGATGATTATGAAGAATTGTTCGCTGAGTTTATGAAGCAGGATATTATTATTTTCGCCACGCCATTATACTGGTTTGGAATGTCTGGCCAGATGAAAACCTTTTTTGACAGATGGAGCCAGTATATGAGGGAGGACCAGTATGAGTTTGAACATTTAATGAGCAGAAAAAAAGCGTATGTGATTGTGACAGGTGAAAATCCGGACCCGAAAGTAGCTGCTCTCCCTCTCATACAGCAATTTCACCATATCTGTGCTTACACAGGTATGGAATTGGCGGACTACATCATTAGCAAAGGTAATAAGCCTGCGGAAATTGAAAAGGATACATTGTCTTTACAGAAAGCATCATTATGGAATAAAGAATTCTCAAACTTAACAGCCAAAGCTGGCATAGTTGATTAAAAAAAGCCCTCTCTGTTCTTAAAACGGAGAGGGAGAAACCTTTCTATATAAGTTTTATTAGCAAGCTGATATCACCCAAAACCTGGGCTCACACTTTATGTTCCTGTCTTCTTCACCCGTGTCTGCAGATCCGGGTTTTTTCCCGTTCCACAGGTTTCTTTGACCAGATCGTGGCCAGAATCGGGCCCGGAAATGTTGTGCCAGACTGCGGCAATCACGTTTGGAAGCACCTTTTACTTTCATCCAGACGTATAAGGAACGCGGTCAGATAACCAAAGAACAGTTCCCCCCAGATTGTGGAGAAGAACGGCTGTGAAAATCAGAAGTCCCAAAGCAGCAATGCTTTCCACGTTGCTGCTCACTCCGAAACAATAATTATAATGGACGGTGAATTTAATAGTAAAAAAATTGTTGGAAACGGAGTTACTTCAGCCTTACTTAAAAGAAATGGGTTACAAGTAATTTCAGAAGAACAATTTGGTGAAAATTACTTTTAGTTATTAAACTAACGGGGAGCGATAGGGATACAACGGGTATCGGTTATTGTGCTAACGAGCAGAAGAGTGGAAGAAGCATAGCGAATTTTATGTTGCGAAAAAGTATCTATGGGGGAGAAAAATGAAAAAACGAATTCATATAATGGGAGCTTCGGGGTGTGGAACTTCAACACTAGGCTCTTCATTATCAAAAGTTTTGCCTCATACATACCTTGATACCGATGATTATTTTTGGATAACTAAATTCACTGAACAAAGAGAGGTACCTGAAAGAAGGTGTATGCTTAAAGAAGATTTATCACTTTATGAAAACTATATTCTTTCTGGTGCAGTGTGTGGTTGGGGTGATAACTTTTATTCTTATGGATTCCACAAGATATAAGGCTTGAAAGGTTACAGCAGAGGGAATTTCAGCGTTATGGAGATGAAATATTAGCTGGTGGTAGTAAATATGAACAATCGAAAACATTTTTAGAGTGGGCATCTTTATATGATAGTGCGGGATTCGAAGTTAGAAGTAAATCTTTACACGAACATTGGATGGCAGACTTATCTTGTCCAATATTAAAGATTGAAGGTGATTATTCAGTCAATGAAAGAGTTAATATTGTCTTAGATTATCTTAATACTAATTGAACTAAAGGGGGCGTTAGTTAAATTGTGAGTTGCACTGTTGCAGCTCTTTTTTGTACTTGAGGGTTGGGAAATAATGTTAAACTAAAGGGGGGGGTTCTGCAATAAATCCCCTTGATAAGTAATTTTGGAGAGAAGGTTGTATGAATGTCAAATCTGTTTGATTGTATTACTGAATTTATTTTTGTTGAAATGGAAGTTTCACCAGCAGATGTAATTTTGGTACCTGGTGCAAACCATCCTCAACTTATGGAGAAGGCTTCTACCTTGTATAAACAAGGGTTGGCTCCCTATATACTTCCTTCTGGTGGATATAAGCCTCACGTTGGAACTACTGAATGGGAGTATTTGAGAAACATCGGAATTGCAAGTGGAGTACCTGAAGAAGCAATTTTAATAGAAGATAAAGCTCAACATACGTTAGAAAATGCACGCTTTTCATTAGAGGTACTTCATAGAAAAGGTATATCCCCTAAAAAAGTAATTATTGTTTGTAAAGCAAGTCATTCCCGTAGAGCATTACTATGTTATCAAGCTGAATTCCCAAAAGGCTGTGAGATACTTGTATCGCCTTGTATTGATAGGTATGGAATAACAAAGGAAAATTGGTTTTTGTCTGAAGCAGGGATAAAACGCACAATGAGTGAAGTAAAGAAAATTGGTGCCTACTTTGGAGATTTCATCCCAAGTTGGGTTGAACAAAACAGTCATAAATTGTATTAGGAAAGTTCTTGCTTCTATTAAAGTATTGGGAAGCATTGTTCAATAATATTAATCGCTTCTTGTGGTAAGAAAAACATATTTAATTAAACATTAAAGGAGAGAATTTAATGGTATCATATTTGATAATTTTTATCTTACTAATAATAAGTGTTGCAAGTTTTAGTGCAGCAGAGAAAGCAAAGAAAAAAAGAAAAGGTTTAAAGTTTACCTTTAGCGTTACTTTAGCTCTAATGCTACCATTTTTAGTTGAAGGAACTGTACTATATGCTTTGTCTATCGTTCTTTATACAACACTTCAGCTTATTCTTTATGATATTGGATTGATGGGAAAATAGAGATAAATCGCTCTGCCTTCTTCAATAAAATAAGTGCGAGAGCTCAATAATCTATGGCAGACCCTATTAAACAAACAGGGAGTATACTGGAACATGAGCAGTAATGCTTTTCTTGAAATATTGAAGTAAAGTAGTTGTAGAAAAGGAGAGGGTTATTTGAGGAAAATTCTATCTTTCTTGTTATTAGTTACTTTGTTAATGATGGGATGTAGTGACGGTACAGATATTGAAACTACTAATAATAATGCATATAAAGAGGAAATTTCCACAAATAGTTCCTTATTCGGTATATCCGATGAGAAAGTCCTCAGTGGTGAGGTTATCAAAAAGAGAAGGAAAGAAATCACTCTAAAAGTAACCAGCGATTTCATGATGCCTGATGGTACAATCTGGGTTACCGTTGAAGATAAAAGTATGTTGGCTGACATAAAAAAAGGACAGAAAGTGAACGTATGGTATGACTACATTAGGGAGTCCAACCCTCCACAAACTAGAGGTTTAAAAATTGAACGTGAAAGCAAGTAGTGGTTTGTTGGTGAAAATTAACCAGATAATCAAACGCACCTTTTTTCACTAACGGAAGCAATGGTTTAATATGCCAGTTACTACTGTTATAGTGCTCCCCTCGCTAACTCGCAGGATTTCATATGATTTAAGGCGTGTGCTATCTGTATGGTAAACGAAAGAAGAAAGGGGTTTTAAACATGGAAAAAGAAAGAGTTCTCCCTGAACCTAATAGATATGCTGTTTGTGCGTCTGAAGGCGTATCAATTAAAGAATATTATAAAGGTGTTTTTGATGAAATCTATATTTTCTTCCATCCTTTTATTAAACCAGTAACTATTGATTCAGAACTGTTCTATCCTGAAACGTATCCAGACAAGTTTCAAATAATCAATAATTGTAAAATAGTAACATGGAAAGAATTTTTATCTCTTAGTGGAATGAAGAATTACGAGGAGTTAGATATTGGACTTCGCACAGGAATACTCGGTTTAAACCATAAATATGAGAATAAGAAATTAGAAAAGATTATTGATAATGTGAGTGAGAAGCATAATCTCGTTCCACCATCAGAAGGATCCCTGCCTGATATTTTAATAAATAATCTGTTAGAAGCAATAAAAAAAGAAAAATATGATTGGATTTGGGTAGGCGATGAATTTGATACTGAAAGAAAGTTAGAATATATAGATGACCTAATTAATCAAGATACATTAGCTAGAAATAATCTCTTTACACATGACAATTCAATACTCATAACCACTCATTGGGATAGCCATTTTTCGATGATATGTTCAGATGATAAAAAGAAGGTAGATAGAATAATCAAAACGTGTAATCTTGACGGCTTTTATTGTGATGATAACACCGAGATATATTGGAGCGTTCGTAATACTCACAAAGAGTTGTAAAATACCTAGATTTGTTTTGATCAAACAATAAGGATGAATTATATATTTTTACCTCTTAAAAACATACTTAGTAAACGATTCTGAGCTAAAATAAATAAAAGTATTCACCCTCACCAACTTTAGACATAGTTATGCGACTCATATGTTGAATAATCGTGCCCCGTTAGAAGTAATACAGAATCTACTAGGCCATGAGAAAAGTGAAACAACAAGGATTTACGCACAACTTAGTGGTGTGATGCGGCGAGAATTGTACCGTAAATACTTTTAATAATTTGAATAAACATCCCTTTAGCTAACCAACTATTTGGAAAATCATGTTAAACTAAAGGGGGAGCTACAATAAAGAAAAGGATTTTCTTTTTATTTTGAGTGTAGTTAATTTTGCACTTTTTAGTAGAGAATCATGCTAATATATAAAGAGTTGTATTTGATAGTATGATTTTACTTTTGAGAGGGTGAAATATTTGTGAAAACAATTGCAGTTTACTGTGGTTCTAGTAAAGGAATTGACCCAACCTATATGGAAGAAGCTAAAAAACTCGGGAAGGTTTTAGTAGATAATGGGATGGACCTTGTTTATGGAGGAGCGACAGTTGGTTGTATGGGGGCAGTTGCAGATGCTGTAATGAATGCAGGTGGTAAAGTAATAGGTGTTATCCCAGAGAAGTTAAAAAACGTTGAGATAGCTCACCAACAACTATCTGAATTACATGTCGTTAGCACTATGCATGAAAGAAAGGCGCTAATGGCAGAGTATGCTGATGGATTTATTGCATTACCTGGTGGTTCTGGAACTTTAGAAGAATGGTTTGAAGTATTTACATGGGCTCAACTAGGATACCATAATAAACCGTGTGCATTACTCAATATTAATGATTACTACTCACCTATATTATCGCTCTTTGACCATATGATTGGACAAGGGTTTGTTAAACCAGAGTATAAAGATTTAATAGTTATTGATAGAGATTCAAAAGAGTTAGTTAATAAGCTCAAAAAATATGAGGGTACTTATATACATAAATGGTAATAAAATATCACTATTTTTAATATAAAAGAGGGAAGAAATTATGGAGCAATTGCTAAAAGAAATAAAATTACTTAGTGAAAGAGAACCAAAAACGTTAGAACAAATGGCACTAAAGTTAACCGAGGAAGTCGGTGAAACTTCTCAAGCTGTATTATCTTACCTTAAAGCAAGTGGAAGTGACTATAAACAGTTAGGAATCGATGATGTAAAAGAAGAATGTATCGATGTTGTTTTGGTCGCCTTAGCTATATATTATAAGTTATCTGAAGATGAAGAAGAGTTCCAAAAGTTAGCTAGCAAAAAGTTGAATAAGTGGGAAAGTAAAATAAGTTACAAAAGATAATTTAATGATAGCAATGTTAAAAAATACATTTACATTAACGGATAGCGATAGCTGAAGAAGTTTATGCAGTTCTTGTTCAACAAACGGGGAGTAGATTTTATAATGCGCAACAACTACGGAAAGTTAGTATACTTTCACGAATAAAAAGATAACCGCCTTCATTAGACGGTTATCCTATAAACGCATGTAACATTTGAAGTAATTGTGGTCTAAATTTATTACATTGGCTACAGTGCCTGTAGCTTCATTAATAGTTCTTACTTGCTCGATTGCAAACAATAAATTTCCATTGGTACTTATTAGAACTTAAATTATTATCTATTTTTTTCATAATTAATGTAGAAAAAGAAGTTTTTTAACCTATAAAACTTTAGTCATTTTGTATTGGAAGAATAACAATGAAACTTCTTACTTATTTTTTCTTAAGAGTAACCATATCACTTATGAAAATTATGCAACAATCTTACCGTATACTCTTGTAGACCACCATAACACAATGATTGTTAAAGGTATCATAATAATAAAGGCTAACCAGATTTGCTGATCAATATAAACACCGTCAGCTAATAACCGTGAGGCTTCCACTACATAATACATCGGATTAATATGTGCAAGGGTTTGAAGCCAATTTGGCCCTAGTGAGATAGGGAGCAACACTCCTGAAAGTAACATAATAGGTAATTGTAAACTGGTTACAATAGCTGCTAGGCTTCCAATATCCTTTAAAATTAATCCTAGACTACTTGATACTGCTGAAACGATAGCTGTAAATAAAGACTGAAGAACTAATAAAATTAATATACCTCCCCAGTGTATCTGAAAACCAAAGAAAGATGCTACAATAATTACTAAAATGGCAGGGACAATAAACATCAAAATGTCTCTAAATACTGTACCCATAAGTAGAGAAAATCTACGTGTCGGACTAACACGAAAGCGTTCAATCACACCACTTTGTAGTTCAAATATAATCCCCCAGCCTGCACCCATTCCTGAACCAAATGCCAGAAGAGCTAATAAACCCGGTAAAAAAACATCAAGTACATCGCCAGAACCAAATATAGGCGCGTTCAAATTATTTAGTAGAGGTAAAAATAAAGCAAGATATAGAAGTGGAGTTGATAACCCAGCTATAATCCAGCTAGGTTCTCGCAATGTCTCTAACATCTTTCGCCAAAATAGTAACCTTATTTCCTTCAATAAAACCATTATTTTTCCTCCTTGTTAACTCCGGAATCACGTAAGGATTTTCCAGTTTGCTTTAAAAACACATCATCAAGTGATGGTTGAGAGAGAGAAACGGTATTTAATATTATCTGATTTGCTTTAAGCCACTCAATGATGCTAGGTAGGAAGGTTGCACTATCGTCAACATAAAGTCGAAGGCCATGTTTATCCCAATGAACCTCACGAATATACGGCTGGACAAGTAGCTCTTTCTTTAAAGATTCTGATTCTTTAATACTTTGTTTTAATTCTATTTCAATGACATCACCAGCAACTTGTTTTTTTAGAGCTTGTGGTGTACCTTGTGCAACGATTATCCCGTGATCTACAATAACTAACCTATCGGAAAGGGCATCTGCTTCATCTAGGTAATGGGTTGTTAGAAATATGGTTGTTCCCATACTTTTCAACATTTCAATCTGCTCCCAAAGGTTAGCTCGATTTTGAGGGTCAAGGCCAGAAGTAGGTTCATCTAGAAATAACACTTCTGGTTGATGAATAATTCCAAGTGATATTTCAAGTCGCCTTTTTTGTCCACCAGAATATGTTTGAACTTTACGGTCGATGACTTCCTTTAAGTCAAATATTTCTATTAGTTCATCAGTACGCCTCAATATTTCTTCCTTGCTCATACCGTACAGAAAACCTTGAAGAAGTAAATTTTCACGCCCGCTTGCATTAAGGTCACCGCCACCTAGTTGGCTAACATAACCAATGCGTTTCCTTACTTCTTGAGGTTGTTTTCTTACATCAAAACCTGCAATATAAGCAGTTCCTCCGTCAATTGGCAAAAGTGTAGTTAACATTCTCATAGTGGTTGTTTTTCCAGCGCCATTTGGCCCAAGGAAGCCAAATATTTCTCCGTGTTGAACACTTAAAGAAATATCTTTAACAGCTTCAATGGTTTCTTTTTTTCCTTTCACCTTCAATGGAAAAACTTTTTTTAGATTCTTTGTTTCAAGGGTAATAGACATATAATCCTCCTTTTCTGTTATCCACAACTAATTTAATTTATCTCGTGAGATAAGATAAAAAACATTAGTCTTGTGTCACAGCATCTTAGGTTAATAGATTTATTTCTGATATCGCGTTGTGCCATCATAACTGTTTTTTACTATAAATTAAAATTGTGATATAATTATCGTAATAGAAATTTTATCTCACGAGCTAAGATAATTTTATAGGAGGAAAATTGATATGTCAACAGACAATTTTTCTAGGGAACAACAACTTCAAAAATTGTTTTATGAATTCAGAGAAAACAGTACATTGACAATAATGGTTCATCAGGCAATAGCAACAAAGTTAGGACTTAATGTAACCGATCACAAATGTTTAGATATAATTGTAAAAAACGAACCTATGACTGCTGGACAATTGTCAGAATTAACGGGCTTATCAACTGGAGCTGTAACTGGTGTACTAAATCGTTTAGAAAAAGCAGGATATGTTTTTCGAGAAAAAGACACTATTGATAAGAGAAAAGTTATCATTAAAGTAAATCAAGTTAAATTAGAAGAGAAATTACCAGTTTTTGACAAGTTGATTATTGAGAGTAGAGATATGTTATCAATTTATAGTGATGAAGAGCTTCAGTTTATCTATGAATTTTATAAAAGGTGTAATCACGCTCTGCATAATGTATTAAAGGGAGAATAATGTTAAAAAGCACAAAATTTGAAAGGATTCTTTAACAAACTAAGCGTCACTTAACAAGATTATCATATATATCTAACGAACAAGCGATGTTGTAAAAGGCATTGCTTTATCTGTTTTTATGTAAAAGAGATTGTGAATAATTATACTTAAATGATAGTTCATTTTGAGTTGCAAATTTGCAGCTCATTTTTTAACCAAATAAATGGAAGAATATGTTACATTTATGTAAGAAATGTTCTACCTTGATATTCAAGTTGAGGAGGAGACTCCATTCACCATAACCAAAAATAAGGAGGGGAATAATGGATGAGTTATTACATAAGGTAGCAAATTGGATAAAGAGTCAAGACAAAAAAGTCATGATCGGGATTTCTGGTCATGGTGCTTCAGGAAAAACTTCGTTTGCAAACAATCTTATTAAGCTTTTGGGAGAAAATGAGGTGAATTACCTTAATACAGATCCCTATATTGTTAGCTCTACTCTTAGGAAGAATGCTTTTATAGACTATGAATATAACAATGAAAATCATCATTTTAAAATGACGGCTTGTCATCCTGATGCTCATCATTTATTGGCTATAGAGCGAGATATAAAGATGATAAGAGCTAATTTAGACATTTATACAATTGGCACCAATTATATGAAGAGCACCTTACTTTCTTCTAAAAAAAGTGTAAGTATTGTAGAAGGTATGAGTGTTGCCTTTATTCATCCAGATTTATTTGATTTAAAAATTTATTTATATACAGATGGTAAAACCGAATTAGCTAGAAGAGGTATAAGAGATGTCTCGGAAAGAAGTGCGGATATTAATTTTTTAAGACAATCTCATGAAGAGCGAAGAATTCAGTATGAATTATTTATGCACCCGTATCATGAACATTTTGATATCGTTATAAAAAATTCCAATGAAGCTTATAGTCTGGTAAAAGATCAATTAAATGGATCCGACTAGCGAAAAGTGTATTAAGTAAGATATATAAACGAAATGTTATCTTCTTTTACTAACGGACAGTGGAAGATGATGTCGTTGATGTTGTGTCAATAACGGGGAGAGGTCTATAAAATAATCTTCTAACAACAAAAGTAAGGAGGTCATTGCATTGGAAGGTCATTCAATAAGCAACAGATATAAAGGATGGACGATTTTTCTAACAATTGTGCTTATCTCGGTCATGACCATTTGGTTTTTTCAAAACAAGAATGCAAATGAGGAGACGGATCGGCAATACAGTTTGTTTCGAAATCATCTGTTCTCGACGATCATTCATACAGATCATTCTTTGGATATTTTGCTTGAAGGAAACCTTGATGAAGAAGAGGAGCAACCGGAGTTAATTCGTTTAGCACAACACCTTACAATACTTGAAAACTTGACGAGGAGGATTCCTAATTATTTGGATGATGTGAAGCCAGCGATCGGACCTTCAGACCCTCCATTTCGTCATTCTCTTTCGTTCATAACATCTGGGGTTGACGATGAAACTGTACAATTTCGACCAATTCAGTACAGTACTCCATTGAATGACACTGAGCTCGACTACCTTAATGAAGTAAAAGAATATATAACTTACCTTAGAGAGGAGATGGCTTCAGCAGATAATTATTGGTCAGAAGATCGCAATTTTACGCCTGAACAGTTCAATCAGCTAATGATCTCTATGAGGACGTATACCGAACAGTACAGATCGGTCTTTTCTGTAGAATCGGAATGTGAGGAATCAGGGGAAGTCAACGATGATAATACGGTTACGGTTGAAATTGAATGCAAAATGACCGAGCCGATTACGTTGACAGTGCCATCGAGAGAAATAGTCGTTGGTGATACGGTGAAAGTTCCGTTAGAGGAAGGTGACGGTCAAGCTTATTTTGTGATGGAAGAGGCATTCTTTGATGCTGCAATCATTGTCAGGAATCTCGATCCAAATGAGCTACACAAAATTGAAATTCATCAAGAGGGTACTTCTATTGCTTCATTTGGATCAGAAGAAAACGTCCATGTTCGTTTCGGAGAGAGTGATGGTGAAACGCAATTTCGACCAGCAGGTGACGGAACCCTTTATGTATCTATGATTATCCCAACAAGTCTAGTCGAGCATCCAGGTGAAATCCAAATTAAAGTTTGGAAAGATGGAGAGAAAAACGAAACTGCGGTTACTGAGCCAGTTCATTTGAGAGTAAATTAAGAATAACACACATCACACAGTATATCGGTGTTGGGCTTAAAAAAAATGATGGAAGTGCTCAAAGCTTGGATTGCTAAAAGACTATTGAGAGGAAATATTAGTTTTTCATTGGTTTTGTGGTAGAAAAGAACTTCATAGTATATTTACAGATTTAAAAATATAAAAACAAATAGAGGAGATACGATGAAAAAGAAATTTTATGTAGCATCTAGCTTTACTAATTTTGAAATTGTTAGAAACGTTGCTAGGCAATTAATGCAAAAGGGGTTTCTTCATACATACGACTGGACAGCAAATGATAGGGCTGACACTATTGAAAAGTTGAAAAAAATCGGCCAGGAAGAGAAAGAAGCAGTGAGAGACTCGGACTTTATTGTAATCATTTTACCTGGTGGAAAGGGAACTCATATTGAGTTAGGGATCGCATTAGGACTCAATAAAAGGATTTACCTTTATTCTCCCAACGAAGAAATCAATGACCCGTCTATATCAAGTACGTTCTATCAACTTCCGGAAGTAAATAAATTTGTCGGTGAAATCAATACTTTTATTGAAAAGGTAATAACGGAAGAAGGTAAACATATTTAAGTGTTGGAATACGTTAGTTAATTTTTGATTTGCAATTTTGCAGCTCATTTTTTAAAACGAAATAAATGGAAGAATATGTTCATTACGTGAGAAATGTATAGTTAGGTTGAAATAGGATGTTTTCTGACTATAAAAGAAGTCCATTCACCATAACAACATAATAGGATCGAAATGATGGAATCAAATTGGCTAAAGAGTCAAGACAAAAAAAGTTATGGTCGGACTTTCGGGGAAAACCATTGATGATTCAAACATTGGTCACTAGTTTCTATGAACTATTGAATGTGTCAAATGAAAAGTCATTAAATAGCTTCATCCTATGTTCGGAGTAATTTATAAACGTTAGTACCAACTAGACCTAAGATATTATTAATTTTATACACCGATTTTTAAGGAGGTTTAGGATTGGAGAGTGAAGAACTAAAATTATTTAAGAGAGAGTTAAAAAAAGAAATAGCTATTTTAAGGAAGGAGCAAAAATCATTCAAGCGACGTGTTAGTACTATTGCAAATTTACTTATACCTGGAGTTGGCTTTGTTGTATATGGTAGTTCTTATTTAACAGGTCTCATTTCATTTGTCCTTTTTATAGCATATAATTATTTCTATTTTAACAAGCTCACTCCTTCAATCGGTGAGTTGGCTGTAGCAATTATATATTATATTCCAGCACTAATCATTTGTATTGTTAGTACAATAATGGTTTTAAGTTTGGAAGATTGACTCTTGTATTTAATAGCTCAACTAGCGATAATTCCTTGAAGCTGAGACAATGGTAGAGAGAAATATGTTGATGGTTTGCAATAGTAAAAGATATCTCCAAAAAAGTAATCGTTTGGGACATTAAAATGATAAGATAAGGGGAATTTTTTATGTGGATTTTAATAGTTATTGTCATTATTGGGATAGGAACAGTTATTAGTTATCTAAGAGACCAAAAGAATCAAAATGAGAAAATCATCGAACTACTTGAGGAGTTAAATAAAAAATGAAACATAAGCTAATGTAAAACAATAAGTTGATGATATAAAGAGACATTTCAGTAGTAGAGAATGTGCAAACGAGGAGGAAAGGGAAAATTTGAGGGGGATGGCAGTTGAAAATATTATTAAAGGTCATTACTTGTCTCTTTTTGTTGAGTTCATGCAGCACAAGTGAAAATGGGGAAAAACTAGCTGAAGAAATGCCTGAAGATTTTAGTTTTGTCCTAAAATATGGCTTTGAGGCAAGAGACATTATAAACACATATGAAAACACGTATACAAAAAATATGATTATAGATGATGATCTAACGATCGAAATGATTTTTTCGGATGAGGAAATGGAAGTGATATACGAGGAAATGAAAGAAGCTGATATTCTCTATACCGCGAAAAAGGCTAGTGAGAATCAATGTGCAGAACCTCATGAACAAAATGAACTGACACTAACGTTAGATGGCAAAATGTATGAACGAGAATGGATAACATCCTATTGTGACAAAACGGCTGATAGAAAATTAAAAGAATTTATTAACTTTCTACACCATGAAATGATTATGGAAAAAGAAGGGTACGATGATTTACCGGAACCTTCAGGAGGATACGATTAATCTCTCCCGATCTGTTGGTGTGATTCTCAAAGTGCTGTTTTTTGGGTGAATAACGGATCTGATGTCCGGGAAAAACTGAAGTGGACTTAAGCGGCCATAGGATCCGCTAAATGCGCTAAAAAGCCTGGTATGCAGTGTTAATCGGCCATACGATCCTTTATTGAGACAAAAAGTCGCTAAAATCATGTGTTTTAGAGTGAATAACGGAACAGGTGTCCTCGAAGATTGCGAAAAAGCTGTTTTTTAGTCAAATAACGGATCTGATGTCCGCGAAAAACTGAAGAGGAAATATGCGGCCACAGGATTCGCTATATGCTCTAAAAAGGCTGATTTGCGGTGTTAATCGGCCATACGATCCTTTATTGAGACAAAAAGTCGTTGATTTGTTGTGTTGTGGAGGAGATAACGGAACAGGTGTCCTCGAAGATTGCGAAAAAGCTGTTTTTTAGTCAAATAACGGATCTGATGTCCGCGAAAAACTCAAGTGGATGTCCGCCCATAATCTCACATTAAGCTACTACCCCTCTAACTGGAAAAAGGTGTTAAACTAAAGGTGGGAATCAGTTAAGAGGGGGAGCGGAGCTTGGATTATCTAGACTTTAGCGCAATTATTTTTACTCTATTATCGTTATGGGTTATTTTCCTATTTTTTCACAGGTTGATCCATCGTAATCCGCAGAAAAATACGTGGAAAAGAGACCTGATCATTTCTTTTCTTCAATGTATTGTCGTTTTATTTATTATTTTCCCTATACTTAATTATTTTTTATAATAGTAAAAAGTCAGAATATTCTTGTTCGATCAAGTTGTTATCTTGGGCTATTTTTTTAAGGGAGAGTGAAATTGTCATATGAAAAATAAAGCTTTTGTTGATTTAAGCCATACGATAGATGAAGGGACAATCACTTACAAAGGATTTCCAGCACCAATAATCTGTGATTATTTAAGTCGAGAGGAATCTCGAAAAATCTATGAGGAAGGCACGGAATTTCAGATTGGAAAAATAGAAATGGTCTCTAATACGGGAACTTATGTAGATGTTCCATTTCATAGATATCCTAATGGAAAAGACCTTACAGAAACGACAATTGATAAGATGGCTGGATTAGAAGGAGTCATCGTTCATGTCGATGAAAGCACGAAAGAAATTGATGAACATTTATTTCATAACCTTGAGGTTGAAGGAAAAGCGGTTTTAATTCATACAGGCTGGGACAAACATTGGAATACAGATCAGTATTTTGAAAATCATCCTTATATAACTGAGAGAGCAGCAAGGTATTTAGTCAATCGTAAAGCTGCATTAGTTGGGATTGATTCTGTAAATATCGATGACACGTCGGGGAAAGCTCGTCCCGCGCACACAATATTATTAGGACAAGAAATATTAATTGTTGAACATATGTGTCATTTAAAGGAACTCTCAAATAAAGACTTCTTATTTTATGCTGTTCCCCCGAAAATTAAAGGATTTGGAACGTTCCCTGTTCGAGCTTTTGCAGAAATCGTAGCTAAATAGCATTTTGGGAAGCAGTAGTGCTGAAAATAGACTTTTAAAAAAAAGAAGACATGGAGGTATTTATGGAAGAAATATTAAATAAAGCTAAGACAGTAGCATGTAATGTCATTATAGAAGCGGGGAATATAGCAAAAGAAAGGTTTGATAACTTTACTAGTTTGGAAGAGAAAGGTGATTATGGAGATGTCATTACTGAAGTCGATCATTTAGCTGAAGATGTAATCTTGAAACAGTTAACTAGAGAATTTCCTGAGCATAAAATACATAGTGAAGAAGCTGGTGATAATGGATTGCAAAGTGACTGGCTATGGCAAGTAGACCCATTAGATGGAACGAATAATTTTGCCATTGGGCTCCCAGTGTTTTCCTCTTCTATTACACTTTTGTATAAACATGAGCCCGTTCTTGGCGTGATATATGAACCTATGGTTAATCGTTTATTTTTATCTAGTTTACATGGGGGAACATTTTGTAATGATAGAGTCATAAATATTAAAAAGAAGGATAACCCTAAAAGGTTTAATATTGCCTGGATACAAGGCCATAAAGTTCAAAATGAAGAGAACGCTGTAAGACTTAGGCAGTACATTGATTTAAATTGTAAGAGGATGATAAGACTTTGGGCCCCAACTTTACAATGGTGTATGCTTGCCAAAGGTAATATTGATGGAATTATACTTTATAACTCAGAAGGTGATGACTTATATTCTGGAATCCTCATGGTGAAAGAAGCCGGAGGAGTTGTCATAGACTTTCACGGAAATGACTTTACTGGTATGAACAACGAACCTTATCTAATTGCCTGTCATCCGGGAAATAAAGATTATTTTTTAAGCATGGTAAGTAATGGTTTAAACCTCTCCAAAGTGCCGGCACCGTAGTTAGCGATATCGTACACGTTTAGTATAACAAGTAAATTTCAAGGGGCTAGCACAAAAGTACAAACGAATTCGTCATTATTGGTTAAAATTTGGCCTCGGAATGGTTCTAAGAAAAGTTTAAACAATGCTATGCAATCTAGAGATAACATTCAGCAAATATTGGGTTAAGTTCAGCGAACGAGACGAAGTTACGATAAAAAGGCTGAAAGTTCAAAGATAAGTGAAAAATAAGACCAAAAAAAGAGGGAATGCTCAGTTTTTAGCATAAAGCCATGGTAATCACTGACCGTGCATTTTAAAAAATATACATAAAGAATGGACAACATTAAACAAAAAAGCTAGATATACGGAATGGAATAGGCCAGCCTAAAATGAAAAAAGGTGCGCTGGTTAGCACCTTTGTTTCTTCCCTTTTTGACGTCTCTATTAATCAGGAATATTTCAGTATCATCATTTTTCAATAATTGGATGCTTGATAGATTATTCATAAATTTGATCTATCAGCCTAGCAAATGCAAAAATCCCTTGAGTGAAAGTAACAAAACGGCAGTAAACAGGATTGATGTTGCTGCTTGTTTTGCTGTATGAGCAAATGCCTGCTTTATGCTAAACTCCCTTGCTATCGTCCAAATCGTAACAAGACATCCGGACAACGTAGAAGCGAGGAATATGAGGACGAATATCTCTGTTAGCGTGAATGTTGCGAGTAAAGCGCCGCTGCCTTCATTAAATAAAAGAATACCATCCTTTCTTAGTATGGAAAAAAAGACACCAAGCCCAGCCTCTTCGGGTAATGACAGTATGGAGATTAAAGGTTTAAATATTTGAGTGATCAGATAAATGATTTTCCATTCATCCAATAAAAATGCAATGAAACAAATGAATAAAAAGATTGGCATCGCCTGCTTAAAAAATTGACTGAGCATTCCAAACAATTGATTTTTTACATGCGTCAATGATGGTTTTCGGATTTTTCCTGGATTGGTGAATATCATTGGTATTGTTGGAGCTTCGTTGTACCAAACTCTTGTATGGATGGCACCAGCAACAAAGAGCAAGCTGATATATGGAATAAACAGCCAAGGCGCATTTGCAGCATTAAAGATTGATAACGTTGCCCCAATTTGATAGCTGCAGGCTGAACCAAATGATACCATTGATACACATTGCTTTCGTGTACAAGATTGACATGCTTTTGATTGCAGCACTGCAACAACATTGCAACCATATCCTGTTAAAACCGGGACGAAATCTGCACCTGAAAGACCAATTTTTCTCAGAAGAGGTTCAATCGTAAAGATCAATCTTTTCTGAATACCTGATTGTTCGGAGAGTGCAATGCTTAACCCAACAAAGACGACGACAGGAAAAGCCCATATAAACGAAAATGTCCCTAATGAGATCAAGCCGTAATCTCCAAGAAACAAAGAGTATAGAAAAGGTGGTGACGGAGCCAGTGCAGTTGAAATTGGGGAGATGAATACCGCATCTGCGATCGGGTCCAACGCCAGAGATACTTGATAGGCGATAAACACGGGAAGTCCATAAATAAGGAGAATGATAATAATCGCTGCTACTAGCTTGACCGGTGGCGGAAAAAGTGGAAGTTCCCGACAATTTGCAATCGAAGTATGTTTGCTCATGAAATTACTCCTAACAAATGCAACTATTGTCACAGCATGATAAATCATTTAAATACATGTGTGATTGGCGGTAAAATTCTAGCACACTTTCGTCGACGTTAAGTCCTAAACGATTACAGATTTCATTTGCAATGACAGCGAACCTTTGACGGTATTTATAAATAAAGCAGAAGATAACATCTTTGTGCTTTACTTGAGGACCAACTAAAAACAAACCATCAGAAATCGTCGATTCATCAATATCGGTCAGTTCAATGTCTCCATTATCATCCCAATAGAAATGCTCGAAAATTAACGTTAAGCTGCTCTTATATCCCGTAGCCATAATCGGTTTAGTAGAAGAGGTCAGGACTTCACCCGTTTTTAATTGAATGTAGAACTGATTGTCTTCCCGTATGATCTTCACAACCTCATGATTTTCAGCTAAGGTGAGCTCGCTTCTTTCTTCAATTGAGCATAAGCGGTCACTTGTAAACGGTGAAAGGGAAACGCTTGGATCTGGATCATCATTTGACCATGGAGCACCCTTTGCTAAAACGGTAGTATGATTACCGTTGTAAATAAGATGGTAGGCCGCATCAATACCGCTTTCGTATCCTCCAATAATGTAATAATGTTGTGGAGCGGGGAAATTGGACCACGCATCGACTTGGCTTGTATGAATACAATATTCACTTCCTTCGAAAGGATGAAGGTTAGGATACTGGAATTCTCCAGCTGCCCAAATGACGTATTTACTTTCGAAGGTACCTTTATTTGTCGAAATTGAAAATTGATGTTCTTCTTTTTCAACTTCATTTACTTCGACTCCTGTTTGTACCGGCAGTTTAAAGTGGTCAGAAATTCGCTGCAAGTAATCAGCATATTCTTTTCCGGTTAAGTGTTCGGAGGCGTAAGCGTATCCTGGTGATGTTGAAGGGACAATAGCATTTAAGTCAAGCTGGCCAAAGCCATGACCGGGAAAAGAAGGGGTTAGCAGTCTTGTTTCGGCTGGCCATCGTTTAAAAGTGCTTCCAACTTCATTTTTCTCAAGAATGGTAAAATTGTTTACACCTAATTGTTTGAGAATGGCTCCCATACCGACACCAGCTGGACCGGCCCCAACAATGATGATGTCAAATTGCTTCATGAATAAATTCCTCTTTTCAAGTGATTTTATGTGATTATTGTTCCTCCACAAATCGTAATGATTACGATTTAAATGTATTATAGTTGTATAGTCTTTTTTTGTCAAAGGAGAGGTAATTCCAAGTGTAATATTCTCTCCAAAAAGGTAACCTCATTTGTTCCAAAACTCGTCTTTTCTGCAATCGGTGTTCCAAGAGGGCGAGGGAATATAGATAGATTCTGTTTAACCATTTATCAATTATTTTTACAAGATTTACCCGGTTATTAACAGAATATTTATGCTAAAGTTTATAGAGAGATTTTGAAGAGTTGCACTAAGCATGATAGGTTTGTTTAACAAGGATTTGAAAGAATGAATGGTATAAAATTTTCTAAAAGGAGTGTTGGAAAAATGAAATTAAAAATTTTAGATTCAGTTTTTTCCGTTGTGAAATTTTCACCTACTGAAACAATACCATTGTGGGCAATGAACTCCGATGTATTTTCTATTACCCGAACAGATGAAGAACTGTCTATTGTGTGTCCTTCCGACTGTTTATCGATGAACGAAGTATTTAAGGATGTTGAAAATGATTGGAAATGTATTAAAGTAGAGGGAGTTTTAGACTTTAGCTTAACTGGAATATTAGCCTCATTAGCAAATCCATTAGCCGAAAATAAAATCAGTATCTTTGCTATTTCAACTTTTAATACGGATTACCTCCTTATTAAAAGCTATTCAATTGAAAAGGCAAAAGTCGTATTAGAGAATGAAGGTCACACTTTTAGCGATATTTAAAAAGACTTTATTGAATCATCGTGTGCTTATCTTAATAATTCCGGAGAAATGATAAAAGTCCACTTTCTTAATTTTAATGTTGAGAAATTGGACTTTTTATATTTATTTATAGTGCAAAATAGCGCTTAAAATAGGTGAAAAATAACTCCTGAAGTGACAAGAATCTCAATAAATAACAAATGATTTGAAAGAGTGCTAGACGCCTTGACACCATTTCCTAGGTGCCTGGCACTCTTTTACTTTAAGAGTTAGTAATAAGTTTTGTTTAAATATTAATCTTAAATTGGAAAATAGTGTTAAACTATAGAGGGGTGGAGAAATGATAATTTGAGATTCATAATAAGTGTAAACGTTTAAATTTTATAATGTAGAGTTAAACATATACTTAAGGAGAGAGAAACATGAATTTAGGCGAACCTATAGCTACCGGAAACACGGCCAAAATCTATCGATACGAAAACAAAGCCGTCAAGATCTTCAACGATTTTTTACCAGATAATGAAGCAACTAGAGAAGCACATAAACAAAAACTTGCCTCTTCATGTGGCCTTCCAGTACCAAAGGTTTTCGATGTCACGCAAATTAATGGTAGACAAGCAATTATAATGGAATTGGTCGAGGGAAGAACAATAGGGGATATTGTATTAGAAAACAAAGAAAAAAAAGAAGACTATATGAAGATTTCTATTGATATTCAACAAGAAATTCATAGGATTGTTCCGCGATCTCTTGAAACAATGACAGAAAAGTTAACCCGTCAAATTGAATCAGCTCATCATTTGGATAAAAAACAGAGAATCGCTTTACTTCAAAAAATGGAATCGATGACGTTTGAAGAGAGGCTCTGTCATGGAGATTATCATTTGTTTAATTTGATTATGTCAGAAGACAAAGAAAAAGTGACCATCATTGATTGGGTAGATTGCAGTGCTGGAGATATACGTGCAGATGTATACCGCACGTATTTATTGTATTCACAGTTTTCAGTAGAGTTAGCTCATATGTATTTGCGCCAGTATTGTGATCATAGCGGTTTGTCGAAAGAGGAAGTGTTTCAATGGGCGCCAATTATTGCGGGAGCTAGATTATCTGAAAATGTCTCATCAGAAAGCTCTAAGCGGCTTTTGGAGATCGTTCATGAGTTTTGTCCATCATCATGATAAAGTAAGTACCGTTTGCTAAATTAAAATAACATAACGTTGATTCGTCTTTTTGAGCGATTCTATCTCAAATGATGTAGGGGAGGATATGTCATGAAGTATGACAAACAAAATAAAACGATTACGACAAATAGGCTAGTTCTAAGGCTTTTTCAAAAATCAGATGCAGCAGCTGTAACGAAACTTTGTAATAACTACAATATTTATAAACATACGTTGTACCTACCTTATCCATACTCGATCGAGGATGCACTATCGTGGATTGTACATCATTCTGATCATTTTAACGCTGATAAATCGTATGAGTTTGCGATAACAGATAAGGAAAGTGGAGAATTATTTGGAGCGATAGCGCTATCTAACAACGAAACGTTTCAAAATGGCGAAATTGCTTATTGGATTGGTGAACAATTTTGGGGAAATGGATATGCTACTGAGGCAGCGCAAGCTATTATACAATTTGCATTTGATGAAAAGAACTACCATAAAGTATTTGCTCGTTACTTTCATTCCAATCCAGCATCAGGACGTGTGCTGCAAAAATTAGGCATGAAAAAAGAAGGAGTATTCCTTGACCACGTGAGAAAAGAAAACCGCTATGAAGATTTAGTTTATTACGGGATCATAGATGAGCGATCGTAAATGATTGATTGCCATTTTAGGCTTGATTAAATGTGTTTTAAATCGACTTGTGTATACTGACCTTGTTTATATTAGAGGATGTTGAAAAAGTCCGAGAAATATAGCTTTCGTATCTCTGCGTTGACTCGTTTCTCCGTTACTCACGTATGAACACCATACGCTCTATGACTCAAAGCATCGTCGCCTAGACAAAGCTTTGTCCCCTCCTCTACAAGCAAAGCTTTGTCGTGTATCCGTCAACCGGGCAAAACGTCATGTCCTGTGGAATGTCCGGCATTAGGATGTCCTGTCCGTCGAGATGACTCGTAAGACCAGATCTTCGGCTAAAACCCCCCTCGTCCTACGTGAACGCCAAAGTTACCAAATCCGTGTGGAAGCTCATAATGTGAAGCTTGTGTCTTTTTTTATCCTCCTTTCTGAATACTCACTATTGGTCTTTTTCTTCTTGTCCCCCATTGATAGCAGGAGTATTGAAGTTATCATTATTATTGCCCCTAAAGTATTCTTAATTGTTATCTCTATTGGGAAAAATGGAAAAGAAACAATTGCTAGCAATAATGGGCTAAAAGCTCTCGTTGCATTTGCAATAGAAAATCTTAAATATTTTAATGCCTCATATAACAATAGTGTTCCAAGAAATCCTCCTAAAAGTGTTGAAACTACTAAGTATCCAATTCCTTCAAATGAATAATTCCCATCAAAAAGTTCGCCGATTAATAATGAGTAAATCATGACAAATAGTAATGAAATACAATTATTTGTAAACATGATGGAGTTTGAACTCTTTTGGTTTGACATTGATTTTTTTATAAAAATGTTTGTTAAAGCAAAAAAGAATGTATATAAAAGAGCGAAAAAACTCCCCCATAAATTATTCGTGTAATCATCACCTGTTTCAACAAATAGAAATGCTCCGAGAATGGCTAAAGTGATAAAGGAAGTTTCTTTTCTAGTTAACTTTTCTTTGAGAATGATCACAGATAAAATGACAGCAAATACAGTATAGAACCTTCCTATAAAACCGATTTCCACTGGTGATAGCAAATCAATACTTAAAAATAGGAAAATGATACCAAGGGAATTAAAAACAGCTAATAGGATAATATTTTTCTCTAAATATAGTTTTACATAATTTTTCGTAAATAAACCTAATAAAAAACAGGCTGTTATGATTGTTAGCACATTGATAAGTGCAGCTTTTGCAGGGGAAATTTGCAGCAGTCCAAACTTCGATAATAACGGACCTATCGCTAACATGAAAACAGATAGCATATTAAAAAAATGTCCTTTTTGTATATCACTCATTATGATCACGTCCGATCATCATTTATTTCAGCTTTTAGTTTTGTAGTTACATGATTGATTATAGTTGTTAAAAGGAGAATAAAAAGTGTAAATTAGTATTAGTTATTACACCTTTTTTGAATGGGGGCCATCATGAGGTTAATTGAATATTACATTAGACTTTTTATTACTTATGCTGCAATCAAAACAGACTATCCAACCATCCTATCAAGGCAAACTATTAGCAATGAGCTAGAATGTTCAGAACGAAATGTTAATCATGTCCTAAGTAAAATGGAAGAAAACCATTGGATAAAGGTTATTCGTGGAAGGGGCAGAGGAAATAAGACTAAAATTACTTTTTTTAAGAAGCTTGAGGAAATGTTTGAGCTCTATGAGGAAATAAATCCGAAAACGGAAGATATTGAGCGTTTGATATCAATATTAGAGAATAATCATTTGATAAACAAAAATAATTTACTCGTAAGTATGTTGCTTAATAAGCTTTTTAGTACGAAAGATAAGTCGTTTTATAATGGACAAGACGAGAATGAATCCTTAAAAATACCCTATTATCGCTCTCTCTACTCTATGGACCCTGCACAAATCGAAAGGCAAACAGAAAGACATATCGTGAAACAAATATTTAATACGTTAGTAACATATAACGAAGAAAAAAGCGAAGTAGAGTCAAGTCTTGCTCATTACTGGGAGATGGATCATGATGGAAAAACATTCACATTTTATCTGAGAAAAGGAGTGACGTTTCATAATTCAAGAACGTTGATAGCCGAGGATGTCAAATTTACATTTGAAAGGTTGAAGCACACCCCATCTAAATGGATAGTTCAAAACTTAGCAACGATTACATGTATTGGGAAATACGTCATTCAATTTACATTTACTAAGCCTTCATTTCATTGGGTCCATCTTATTACGTCACCTAAATGTTCAATTATACCTTGTAATTATGCTAATAAGTCTATGGAAGAGTTTGCAAAGCATCCTATTGGGACTGGTCCTTATAAGATTCAGGAACATAGTATGAATTTTTTAAAGCTTTGGATTCATGATGGATATTTTCAAGAACGTGCTCATATTGAAGAGATCGCAATATACATACTCCCATCTATCGAAAAGTATTTGAATATAAATGATACTGATCAGGAACTGATTTTTTATATTCCATTTACGATTAAGAAAAATAATGATCCTCACCTTCAATATATAGAAAGAAAAAGATTATCTGTTAAGTATTTGATGTGGAATATGAAAAAACAAAAAAATACGAACAAAGAAGGATTTAAGAAAAATAATAGCAACAATCATTAATAAAGAAAGGATGGTAAATGATCTAGGGCATCCTAGATACGAACCTGCAAGTTCATTTATTAAACAATGTTCTTTTTCTAAGTGTGGTATGTATAATGAGAAAGTATCTACTGGAAACTTTAACGAACCACTAACCTTAATGACATATGATCTTCAACCACATATAGAGGATGCAAAATGGATACAGCAGGAATGTAAAAAACACGGAATTACAATTGAAATTAAACCTTTGCCGTTTTTGTCCTTTATAGATCAAATAAATGATGCTGATTTGGTTCTTTCAGAGTATGTCACCGAAGAAGCAGAAGAAGCTTCACTATATAACTTAGTTGAGTCTCAAACTGGAATCATAGATAACCTTATTGATTCAGAAAACAAATCAATCATACAAAGAGCACTGAATAACACTTTCCAGCAAGAAAAAATGCAAAATAGAATAGAAATGTTAAAAAAAGTGGATAGGTTATTAAACGAAGAGTGTATTTCGATACCTTTGTATTGGACTTTCCAAAAAGCTTTATATGACCAAAGCTTGATGGGAGTATCACTAAGTACAATTGGATTAGTCCCTTTTAAAAACTTGTTTTACAGAAAAACATAAGTTTAATGTTATTTGGCTTCAAACTTAACAAAAGGGTATTATGCTACCATCATATATAAATGATCCCCCTTAATAAAAGTCCAGTCACCCAATATTTTAAAAAAGTAAGTCATATTCGCTTAAAATTGTTGAAGATGTTAGTCAAATTCCATCCCTCTTAGGCTTCTCTAAAAATAATTGGTATCCGTATAGAAAGATTGAATAGATAAGATAGGTTATAAAAATGTAAATCGGTCTAAAGTTAATCAATTTAAAAAGCTTTAACTTTTGAAGGATCGTACATATCGGATAGGCAAGTAGAAAGTTCATTACTACATTTAACAATACATACAATCGAAATTTACCAAACGTGAAGTGGAATATCCATAAAGTACCGATAAAGAACGGTCCTAAAATGATGCTTAAATCAGTTGAAAGCTTCTCCTTCATTCCACCGTTTTCGACTACCCACAATTTTAAAGGGACTGAAATTAAGCTAGTGATTAATATTAAGCTTGCTGCAAAATTTGCAACAGGTAAATACTTTTTAAACGAGTTTTTCGGTAAATAAATAATCGATATCCATGATATAACGAGCATTGCGATTCGAGTGAATGTTGCCACGAAAAATCCTCCAATTTTCTATAAAATGACCTAATCCGAAAGGCTAAACGTTTTTTCATATGGTGTTGGAGATAGGGGCAAATTATGTAACCAATATCTACTATGTAGTTTGATTGAACGTCATGATCATGGTGGGGGTCAATCATATGTATCGTCTGAAAAATGTTGAGATACATGAGTAAACGCGTTTTCATAACAATCATAAAAATTGGTCTGTTTGGAAAAAAATGTGTTACTATCGATAGTGATACATTTTTTAATTGATGTTCATTGTTCAAGCTGATTGTTCAATTGTTAGCCTTTCAAAAAATAAAGTAATTGAAGGATAAGCATGTACCGTCGTTGTCCGACAAGCAATGATACATCTTTTATATCTGTGCCTTTACTATTATTCATAAATATAACCTTGGGGGTGAGGTGGTTGGGTAAATCAACCATTTTGTTAGTGGACGATGAACAAGGGCTTTTAGATTTACTGACCTTTACATTAAGAAAGTTTGATATCCATGATGTTTTAACAGCTACTACAGCGAAAGGTGCTTTAAAACTGCTTGAAAAATATGAAGTATCTTTAATTGTTTTAGATATTATGCTGCCTGATGGGGACGGTTTTGAGATCTGTAAGGAAATTAGATCTTTTACATCGGCTCCTATTTTATTTTTGACTGCAAAAAACCAGGATATAGATAAAATTAATGGGTTTAACCTTGGCGCAGATGATTATATTACTAAACCATTTAACCCTACTGAAGTTGTTGCTAGGATCCAAGTTCATTTAAGAAGGTATCAAATGATAGATAATGTATCTAAGTCCATATACGATTTTGGCTATTTTAAACTGAATAAGAGAAGTGGACAACTATTTGTCCAAAATAAGGAAGTAACGTGCGCTCCTATGGAATTTCTACTGTTAACTTTTTTTTGTGAGCATATAAACTTTATTTTTACAGCGAGTGATTTATATGAAAAGGTTTGGTTGCCATATCAACATGGGGATGAAAAAACAGTCGTTATACATATTTCAAGGTTAAGAAAAAAAATCGAACCTAATCCTAAAAAACCACAGTTTCTTATCAATGTTCGAGGGTTAGGCTATAAATTAGTTAAACCAGAGGCGAAGCTGTAATGAACATTTTTTATCGCTCAATTATATTTTCGTTCCTTTTTATTCTATCAGTGTTTTTTTTAGTAAGTTTAAGTGTAGTGTTAATCGTTGTTTTCTTAATTTTGATGATGGAAATATTCCCCTTTTTAAATAATATTGATATAAAAATTTATTACTTCTTCGTTTTGCTGTTTGTCTTACTGTTATTCAGTTATATGATGGGGTGGCTTATTGGTAAGCCATCCTTAGCTATTATTGAGTGGTTAAAAGGCTTATCGGAAGGGAATTTCGAAATAAACTTTTATCTTGAAAAATTTTCTTTTCTTTGGAATAAGAAGAATAATTTAAAAGTCTATTACTTTCCATTTAAAGGGATTTTATTATTTTTAAATGAGTTAACGATCTCTCTTCAACAACATCAATATCAAATTGAAAAATCGAGTAATTTAAAGGAACAATGGATAGCTGGTGTATCACATGATATTAAAACTCCTCTTTCGTATATAAAAGGTTATCTTGATATTATGTCTAGCGATGATTTAGAAATGACATATCATGAAAGAAAGCAAGCCATTCATATTTTAAAGCAGAAAGTGAATGATATTGAAGGATTAATGAATATGTTTCAGGTTAAACAAAGTCAAGATATTATACAAAAGGTTAAAAGTGACCTAGTAAGTTTTTTAAAAGAGCTTATTTTAGATGTTGCGAACAACCCAAAATCATCTCAATATACTTTTACTTTTGAGTCTAGAGCTTCTACTTATCACTACTATTTTGATCAGAAAATGATAAAACGGATTATGCAAAACCTTTTAATGAATGCCGTCTTACATAATCCGCCTGAAACGAAAGTAGTTGTTAAATTAGAGATTACAAAACAAGTGAATATTAAAGTCATTGATAATGGAACTGGAATCGACCCTTCTATTATTCAACATGTGTACACACAGCAGTCTAAAAAAAGAGTTAACACTTCTGAAAAAGAAGGGCTTGGTTTAGTTGTAGTAAAAGAGCTTGTCGAGAAGCACCAAGGGAGCTTACATATTGATACAAATCCAAATAAAGGTACGATCGTTACTATTGAGCTTCATAAAAGTGGATAAAGTTGTTTACCTTCTGTTTACTTCTCTCATATATAGTGATGTTAAGAATAAAAGTAAGAAGGTGAACAGAAAATGAATGAGTACGTATTAGAAACGAATCATTTAACGAAAGTTTATGGCAATCAAACGTCTGTGGATAAGGTCGATTTAAAAGTACCTTATGGTTCTGTATATGGTTTTTTAGGGCCAAACGGTGCTGGAAAAACGACGACAATTAAAATGATCCTTGGACTAGTCAAACCTAATGATGGAGATATCAATATATTTGGATCTCCTTTTTTGAAAAATCGTATTGACATTCTTAAACAGGTAGGTTCATTAGTTGAATCACCATCATATTATGGTCACTTATCTGGCTATAAAAATTTAAAGATTTTTTCTACTCTCTTTGGCTTGTCCGAATCAAATATTAATGAAGCATTGGAATTAGTTCGTTTAAAAGAGGCAGCCAATAAAGCTGTTAAAAAATATTCATTAGGGATGAAGCAAAGACTAGCTATTGCAATAGCAATACTCCATCGTCCTAAGTTACTTATTCTAGATGAGCCAACGAATGGATTAGATCCTTCTGGAATTCAGGAAATGCGTCAACTAATTAAGGATATGCCTAAAAAATATGGAATGACAGTGCTAGTTTCGAGCCATTTGTTATATGAAATTGAACAAATAGCAGATCAAGTAGGGATTATCAGTGAAGGGAAATTAATTTATCAGGGTTCGTTAGAATTACTTCAAGAGAAAAGTCCAAAACAATCACTAGAAAATATCTTCTTAGAAATGACTGGTTCAAGGAGTAGTCTATGATAAATCTTATTAATATGGAGTTTTTGAAGATAAGAAGGTTCTGTATTTTATTGCCGGCTTTAGCAGCGATCTTCCTTCTTTTTATGACAGGAGGATTATGGTTTTTAAATTACCGTGGTGGTCCTGGAGGTTTATTTTCTGCATTTTCGGTAATGTATTTCTTTCTTACATTAACACTTATGCTAAGTACAACCATTTTAGCGAGTATTATTGCTTTTAATGAACATGAAACGAAAACGTGGAGTCTAGTTTGTACTCTTCCAATATCAAAAATAAAAATTTACATAAGTAAATTTTCCATCGTTAGCTTATTAATTTTATTTGAGGTTGTATTAATTGTTGCTGGGACATCTATCATTTGGATGTTCATTGCAAATGAACCTATTCCTTGGGATATCGTGATAAAACAACCTTTATATTGTTTTTTTGCTTCGATTGCGTTTATTAGTATCCAAACGTGGCTTTCTACCTTTTTTCAAAATCAGTCTATTCCGATCGGATTTGGGGTGTTAGGCTCTATATCAAGTCTTTTTTTAGCAAGATCTGACTTTTCCTATTTTCATTATTTACCATGGAGTTATCCTGCTTTGTCCACCCCGTTAATAGCAGATCATTTGCAATGGGTAATCATGGGGATTACGACAGGAGTTGTTTTACTGATTATAGGGTCCCTACATTTTAATAAATTAGAATGGTAGAGGAGGATTTTTTTGAAAAAATTAGTTTCCGTTGAATTGATAAAAATACAGTGGCTTTTAATTATCGTACTAATATCTTTTGATCTTTTAGTAAATATTTCACTAGGGATCAGTGATTTGGATATGTTGACAGAATATTATGAACCTGTATGGTCAAATTATTTTATGTATGTGTTAAATCTTCATGCAATGTTTTTATACCCGCTATTTTCGGGTGTTATTGCAGCTTTAATTTGTTCTTATGAGCATAAGTCAGGTGGTTGGAAACAATTATTTACTTTACCTTATTCACGCACGAAAATGTACGTGGCCAAATTTATCGTATTGATCTCAATATTGGCTTTAATACAACTTTTCTTTTTTGGAACAGCTGTAACTGCTGGGGGCATCGTTGGTGTTGAAGGGACTATTAGTTGGTCGTTTGTCTTTCAAAGCGCTTTATTTGGTTGGATAAGTATTTTTCCATTGGCAGCCATTCAATTATGGTTTTCGACAAAGTTTAAAAACTTCGGTATAGCGTTTAGCATCAATTTGATCTTTGTACTACCTAACATTATCTTTTCTGGTATTCATTCGATGTATGGAATGTGGTTCCCATTTATTTTACCATTTTATGCGATGATGCCTCAGGGGACACCTTTTGCACCAAGAGTGGATGAAATCAGTTTATATTTGCTAATAGCGATAAGTTTTTTCTTGTTTCTATTTTTAGGGAATCGATCCTTTAAAAAAAGAGAATTTAGCTAATTTTTTATCGGAATGGTTAGGTATGAATGGTTAAATACATATCATCTCAGGATGATATGTATTTAACCATAAAATAGTGATTGATATTAATGGAGAAATAGTAAGGGATTGCTCGTAAAAATATAGATATTAGTTAAGGAGAAAGCAACGGTCCCATTTTAAGCATTTATAGTCTAAAGACGACAGTAGAGTAAGGGCAATACCAGGAGATCCTTCAAGTAGACCACCTTTGTTTACAACTATTTTTGTTCCTTTCTCGGTGGGCTCAATATCTTGGAACCCGAATGGTAAATCTGAGTTATATAATTCAAGTATTTTATTAACTAATTTATGAATTGACATTTTAAAAGGTATGCGTTGGGTATCTGCGTACATTGCAAGTAAGATTTGAAGTAACCCCGCATAACCATGACATAATATTGGTGAATCAATATTCCATAAATAATCAGGTCTAGTTAAAGTGCTTTCCAATGCATCTGTTGATAGTTTTTGCAATTTTTCGTCTCTTAAAGCTTTACCTGCTAAGAACAATGATCTTGAGACACCGGGAGTTCCATAACACCAAACTTCTCTTCCGCGTCTAGTGTTGTATTCTGAAAATTCGGCTTCGTATGGGACGACATGAGGCCAAAAAATGCCATATTGATCTTTAGACATATGTTTTAACAACCATTCAGCTATAGTATTTATTGCTTCTTTTTGCCCTTTTATCTCAATGCCGTTTATTAATGCTAATGACAAAATGCTTAAGGGTCCTGTAATACCGTGAGAGAGACCGATATTAAAATTTCCAAATGGAAAGTTCTCTTTGTCACTGTCTAAGAAAAGGTTTTCTTTTGGTATGTACCACCCTGGAACCCATTTGTTATTTATCTTTATAGGTTGGGTCAATACTAATAAATAATTTAAACATTTTATCAAAGAGTTTTGAAATTTTTCTTTTCCTAGTAAATAACTTGCAATACCGGAAATACCTTGAATGACATCAAAGGAACTAGAATGAGCACCTTTTTGTTGATTTAGTATCTTACATTCTAAGTCTACTCTTTTATCTATTTCATTAATGATATGATGGTCAACATTTGATAAGAAATTTTGATATCTCTCTCCATTTCTGGATGCAAGTTCTATAGAGTGGGCAATTCCTGTCCATCCGCTAAACAAAGAGATGTCACCAACACCTTCTTTTTCAATGCTCTTACCTAGCATGATAACTTGGTTATGAACCTCGAGATCCCAGCCTGAATCGGGATAAAGCTTGTCCATAAAGCTAAATAGTATAATCGATCCTGGATAACCATGAGATAGAGAAATACCATGCCAAGGATTTGTATCATTTAAAGTCGTTTTATTGTCTGAAGCATATATGATGGATCTTATATACCTATCATTTTTAAAAACGTCGGCAATTTTCTCTGTAACTGATTTAACTGTGTTATGACTATTTTGAACATTTCTCATTAAATGTGTCCTCCCTAGTTCTTTTTCAAGTACTAGTTAAAGTATCATAAAGGGTTTACAATGATCCTTAAAAAAATCTAAATTTTTTTTAAGATTATATTAAGGATTAAAAAATGGAAAAAATGTATTATTATTACATAACTTAAGAGAGGAGGAAAATTATGGCACAGAAAAATGATTTTGATCTAGATGTACAAGTTCAGAACATTCAATCTAGTGAATCTGACGTTGCTCCTTTAACTGGTGGAATTTGTACGCCTTCATGCTTAACTGGTACATTAAATTGTAGAGTAAGTCTTACATTTTGTAGAACATGCTAAAGACAGACTAGGGCACAGTAACACTGTGCCCCCTCTATTTTGTTTTTGAAGTTAAACATTCCTTAGTACATAAATAAAATAGTTGAGCGTTACACCACAAAAGCTTTCCCTTTACTATAAATAAAAGAAGTAGGAAGGAGAAAACGATGAAGTGTATTATCCTTGTTTCAACTAGTGAGTTATTTGAAAAAATGACAATAGAAGTGTTTTCACCAATAGTTAAGGTTATTACGATCTCTAATTTTTCTACCTTAAACAAAGAAGTGTTGAATAATTGTATTGGTATTATCATTGATGTTTCATCTACAAAATTATTACAAATGGATTTATTAGCCATTGAACAGCAAAATGTATATGTAGTTTTGTGTAAATCAACTAACCAATTATTAAACCTATCAAATAGTTTTATAGGCCAATTATCAGGTTATAAAGAGGAACATGAACAGGTAGTTAAATTATCTGGTGGAAATATCATCATCGATCTTTTAAATAATCAAATTATAAATGATAAGAAATCCTACTATATTACTCAAACAGAAAACAAATTATTACGTTACTTATTAGAGAACAAAAATACTGTTTGTTGTACTGAGTCGATTTTAGCTAATGTCTGGGGAGACGATAACTTTTCAACTTCAAGTACTGTATATGTGTATATACGGAAGTTAAGAGAAAAAATAGAGGGGGACCCTAGTAATCCAGAGTATATAATTACACATTACGGATATGGGTATGAACTCCAGTGGTATGACATAAATAATAATTATGAAAGGAGCCAAGCTGATGAATCATCAGTCTATGAGTTTATCTAATAAAAATCCTTATTTAAATTATGAAGTAATAGATTTTTTTCTTCTTCGTTCTCCAATCTTCCCTATGGAATTATATAAAAAGTTTTTTCTTACAGAATATAAGAGTAATGATTGGGATGAAATGTTGGAAGAAGCAGCAAGGCATTTAGAGCCTATTATACATAATGATCTTTTTAAAGAAGCAATCTTTTTAAGCAGTCCTTCTCTCTATAACAATCTAGATAATTTTAAAAGTAAAAATAAAAAAAAAAGAGAACAAGTAATTAAAAGTGTTGTGAGATATGTTATTAGGATGACAATGCGGAGTACCCCCTATGGCGTCTTATCAGGAGTTAATCTTGGTAAATTTGGGGAAAATTCAACTCTATCTATAAAGAAAATAAAAGAACACAAGAAAATAGCTAGACCTGATATGCATTGGTTAATAAAAGTAATCACGGGTTTGGAGAAAAATGATCAATTTCTACTCTCATTAAAATTAAGACGAAACCCTCTATATATTGAAAATGGATCAAGAGTTAAATTACCCTTTAATACAGCTTATGTAAAGGACTCTAAGTACGATATTAATATCACCACTAATTCTATTAGATTCACCCCTGTAGTTAATATGGTATTTCGTGAAACGGAAGAACCCATTTTATATGAGGACCTATTATATAAATTGAAAGGTCACTTTAATGAGGTCCCAATAGAATCTATTAAGAATTTTTTAAATCAATTAATTCATTTTGAATATCTAATAACGGATTTAAGGCCACCATTGACAGAAACATCACCTTTCGATTATATCTTAAAAAGACTTCAGATTATCGATTCTATAACTTATCCAATACCACAATTAAAGGAAATAAAAGATATGCTTAAGCAATATAATGAATTAGAGGTTGGGAAAGGGCAACAATTATTGATATCACTTACTCAGAAAATGAAGAACTTGGCAAAAGTAGATAACTATTTGCAGGTGGACCTAAACGTTAAAAAAGATGAATTGAGGTTATCAAAGCAACTTAAAAACGAGATTGGACAAGCAGCAGAAGTATTATGTTTACTGTCTCATAAAGATGATTCATTAGAGATGAGCGACTATTTAAATAAATTTTTAGAGCATTATGGAACGAGTAGAGAAGTTCCGATAGCCGAACTGTTAGATCCCGAAGTTGGATTAGGGCTACCAGAAGTATATAGAACGAATGATTATGAAGATAGGTCAACAAAGAGTTTTAATGAAATTCATAAAGCAAATTTATTTTCTGAATGGACAATGTCTGCTATTAGAGATAAAGATATTGAAATATGTTTAGATGAAGATAAGTTAGATCAATTGATAGATAATGAGAAAAACTATCGTAACCTTCCTGATTCGTTAGATATATATTTTCATATTGATGCATTATCTGAAAAACATATTGATAATGGTGAATATAATTTAGTACTTGGAGCTAGTGCAGGCTCTAATATTGCTGGAAAAACAACCGGTAGATTTTATCACATAATAGGCAATGAGTTTAAGGAATATTTTAAAAATATTAAAGAGGTACATCAAGAGATTCAAAAGGACAAGGTGATAGCTGAATTAGTTTATGTACCGACATCCGGACGTACAGCAAATATAGTTCAAACGTATAACTTTAGAGAATACGAGGTAGTTATTGGTACTAACCCAGCCAATAATAAAAAAAGTCGTATTGAGATTGATGATTTAGTAGTTGGCTCAACTTTGGAGCGCTTTTATATACGATCTAAATCCCTAAATAAAGAAGTGATATTAACAACAAATCATATGCTGAATCATAAAATCGCACCACCCATTTATCGTTTTCTTGTAGATATCAGCCATTCAACAATGGGGAATTGGTCATTTTTAAATTGGAATAGCGCAGACTTCCTTCCTCTTATACCTAGAGTAAAGGTTGGAAAAGTTGTTTTATCACCAGCCCAGTGGAAACTCAACAATGGAAGCTTACCTAGAACGGAAAATAGGGAGTGGTATCGTAATTTTAAGAGATGGAAAAAGCAATGGATGGTTCCTCGTTATATTTATTTAACAGTCGGTGATAACAGATTACTACTTGATTTAGAAAATCCTTTGCATATTAATGAGTTAAAAAGGGATTTCGGAAAAATAAAAGAAGGGGAGAGCTTACTTTTAACAGAAGCCTTAGGTGTTTTTTCATCTCCTTTATCAAGTGAGGAAGGATGCTTTAACGGTGAATACGTGTTTTCTCTCTATAATAAAAATAAAAAGGTAGAAAAATTACCTAATTATATCTTTGAAAGGAATTTTGGGAATATTCAAAATGATAATAGACGTTTCCTTCCAGGTAGTGAATGGCTTTATTTAAAACTTTATGGTTCCGGAGAACGCCAAGAAGAGTTGCTCGTTGATTTCCTCTATAATAAATCTTCACTATTTAATCAATGGAGTGAATCTTTTTATTTTATGAGGTATGTTGATGAAACGGATCATATTAGATTAAGATTCCAAGGATCTCCAAAAAAGTTGTTAAATGAAGGGATGCTGGAGTTAAACAAACATCTAGAAGTCATGGTAAGTGAAGGCATCATTTCGAAGTTTACAATAGATACTTATGAACGAGAAATTGAAAGGTACGGAGGTACAGAATTAATCAGTTACAGTGAAGAACTATTTGCTATTGATACCGAGTTTGTTTTGTATTGGTTAGCACATATAAGGTCAGGCGACGTTAATATAAATAAAGATATACTTGCAGTGACGAGTGTAATGAGCTATCTGAAGTGTTTTTATCAAACGTTAGATGAACAAATAGATTGGCTGAATTCAAGAATTAACCCTAAAAAGTATATGGAAGAGTATAGAAAATTAAAAAGGCAATTACTAGTTTCTAATATCGAGAATTTTTCGTCGGTCAATCAACATATTAAGGAGATAAATTCCAGAAGAGAAGAGGTACTATTAAACTATGCAAATAAAATATCTATATTTAACGATAAACAAGTTTTAACTAGTACTCCAGAAGAAATATTAGCTAGTATTATTCATTTACATTTAAATCGCTTTATAGGTATTGACCGAAATAGGGAAATTAAAATTTTAACCTTAACGAGGCATACGTTACTTTCGTTAAAACATATGGGGGGATTATAAGTGAACCAAGATTTAGTCTCGCTAAGTCCCAAAAATGTGGCTAGAACTTTTAAATTCTGGCCACGTATTTTTAAATTATTATGGAGAACCAATAAAACTTATTTTATCGGGATCTTGACTGTTAATATTCTGCAAGGATTTGCCCCTGCAGCGATAATATTGGCCATTCAAACTTTGATTAATAGTGTAGTAATTGCGACTTCTTCTGGGGAATTTCAATACATTTTAACAGCTTTCGTGCTTTTTTTGGTGATAACGTTTGCTAATGATTTACTTTCAATCATGGATTCGTACTATAGGAGCGTATATAATACAGCCTTAGGTAACCATATTAATTATGATATTGCAAATAAAGCCACTCAATTAGATCTTGAAAACTTTGAAAATGCAGAGATTCAAGATCATTTGAAAAGAGCTAAAGGAGAAGCAAGCTATAAACCATTTCAAATTTTTAGTGAAATACTTAATGTTATCAGTACTTTAGTAACTATTATTTCTGCATCATTGATATTGATTCTTTGGAATTGGTGGTTCGCTTTTTTTATCATCTTAATACCATTTCTCTCTTTTATATCTTTTCTAAAATTAGGGCAACAAGAATTTTTAATCCACTTTAATAGAGCACCAAAACAAAGAGAGAGCTGGTACTTATCCTATCTGATGACAAGAGACCTTACATATAAGGAGATTAAACTATATGGACTTGCCCCCTATCTTTTAAAGAAGTATAAAGGCATCTTAGATAGCTTTTTTTCTGAAGATAAAAAAATCGCACGGCAAAGACTACGGATTTTTATTTTATTTCAAAGTATAAATATTACAGCTATAGGTTTTATTGTTTATTTTATATTAAGAGAAGCATTCTTGGGAGCCGTTATGATCGGGAATGTTGTAGGTATGATACAAGCTGTTAACTTAACTCAAACGAATTCCAAAGGGTTAGTACAAGGGATTCTTAGTTTATGTCAAAATAATCTATACATCACCCAGTTATTCTATTTTTTAGATTATAAGTCTAAGTCAAATAAAGAGTTGGGAACATCAAAAGATGCCATTAAAAATATTGAAAGCATAGAGGTAAAAAATGTGAGTTTTAAATATCCTAATACTCATAAGAATGCTTTAAATAATATTAATTTAAGTATAAAAAAAGGGGAAACCGTAGCGGTTATTGGCAAAAACGGTTCAGGTAAAACGACTTTAATAAAAATCTTAACACAGCTATATAATAATCATGAAGGTGATATACTTGTTAATCAAAAGTCTATACAAAGTATAGATCTTGATTCTTACCACAAAAAAATAGGGATTGTTTTCCAAGATTTTATTCAATATGAAATGAAAGTAAGGGATAACATTGGCTTTGGAAACATTGGTTTAAAGGAAAACAACTTATATCTAAATAATGCTATAGAAAATGCAGGAATATCAGACGTAATAAATGCAATGCCAAAAGGGTTAGATACACAGTTAGGAAAATGGTTCCATAATGGTGAACAGCTGTCTGGTGGACAATGGCAAAGAATTGCGATAGCACGGTCTTTCTTTCGCGATGCAGACATGTATATTCTTGATGAACCAAGTTCTTATTTAGATCCAAACGCAGAGAAAGAGGTATTTACAAAATTTAAAGAATTAATAGATAGAAAGATAGGAATCTTTATTTCACACCGTATTTCTTCTGCAAAGTTGGCAGATAAAATTATTGTAATGGACAATGGAAGTATTGTTGAAGTTGGTACTCATCAAGAGTTAATGAATTTAGAAGGGTTATATGCAGAACTTTACAATATACAAGCAGAAGCATACAATAATGAAAGTTTAAGTGAAATTCAGCCTGTTTAATTATAATTTTCTCTACGATACTGAATGAAAAAGGAGTTGCTTTTCCGCAACTCCTTTAACGTTCGTCCATCATTACTGTTAAATATGGATGATTCACCATCTTCCGGTACAAATCTATTAGATGAAATTTCTTTGGCAGCAATTTTTAACATATAGCTTCTTTCAAAAATAGTTAGGAGGAATGTGAATCAAAAACATCTTTGCTGTTTTTATCTTTATCGATATGCTCTTCGAAGTCTTCTCTTAGCGCTTTACTTATTGAAACAATCTATAACTATGAAAGGGAATGCTGATACAATAGATGCTGCCTGCAATGCTCCAAGTCCTCTAAATGCTAGAAGTACAGGTGCTATAGTAACACCCATTCATAGATCCAAAAAAAGTTTCTGAGGCAATGGTATAGCTGCGAAGGGGCAACTTCATAAAAAATTTTTTCGATTACAAAAAACCTTCGTCGAAAGACGCAATGTCTTGTGAGACGAAGGCTAATACGATTCTTATTATTCATATGACGTGATTGTCTGAAATGCTGTACTTGGTGAAAAGAGTGGAATTAATCAATCTGGACAGATTTTACAGTGACCGCGCTGCCTATATCTGCACCAATACCGAGTTTGAAATGACATGATGAATAATCACCTTTTCGTTCAAAAATGGTTTTACCGTCGACGATGATTGAAGTTTGGCTCGCTTCCATTTTCCACTCGAGCGTTGTTAATGAATCATATGGCAATGCAGCATTTTGAACCCATATTTCTTCTTTCGTAATCGGATCGGTAAAACAAAGAGTACCTTCTGAACTCCATTTTACTCGAGCAGAGTGTCCACCGTAAAACACAGCCGAGCGTGTAAAACTATGAATGTCGGTTTTTAATGAAAAAGGGACTGAATAACTGTTTTCTGTACGGGCATAGCCCCAACGATCATCACAGCTAAGCCATAATCCTTCGCTTGTTGTAACCGCATGGCAGGAAGGGTCTGCGACTAGGCGGTCTTCGCCCGTTTCACCTGCTTTAACTAGTAAGTAAGCCGTTTTATCGTTATTAGACAACGTATCTACATTGAAAGATTTAACGGTTATTTGGCCCATTACCCCTGCTAGCGCAGCTTGACCGACGACGTTTCCGAAATATCCATCCTGACGATGAAATAGTTTACCATCAATGTGAATCTCCATACTGCGTTCATTGATTGTCCATGATACGTTAGCCCATTGCCCTAAAGGGATTGAGCCTTTATGATGGAACGTAAAATGTTTATTCATCTTCGGATTCACGATAAATAAATCATCACCGCTTCCATTTTTTTGAAGGTCCGGTGAGTTGCAAAAATTCAAAGCGACTAAACCATGGCGGCCATACGTTAAATAGAGGGAGCCTTTATCTATTCGAACAGTTGCTTCGATTTTTAAAGGTGCTTCATACGAAGTCTCCGTACGAGCATAACCTGTCAATTCAAGTCCATCAGAAGTTATTTTAGCGTGTTGAGCTTCGTCATTCACAATGAGCTGCGAACCTCCAGCATTATAGGTAATCTCTTGATTGTCAGTATTGGAGTTTTCTTCTTCGATTTCTTCACCAGTTCCTGGATCGCCACAAATCATGAGAAGGTTCCCGTCCGGATCTCGAAAGGTGAAAAAGGACATCCCTGGAAAATCCATAATATCTTCGACAATTTCAATTCCGGAATTTTTCACAAACTGATATGCTGCTCTTACATTTGGTGAATCGAACATAAGGATCGCTCTTTCCTCAGGAGGTAAGTTGCTATCATACCCATTTTGATCCAAAATAAAGTCTGATCCGCCATCCATCGAAATGGCATGTACTTTCTCTGTTGAGACCGATCGTTCAGACATTCCGAATAACTTGTGGTACCAGTTGCTTGATCGTTCCATGTTGCTAACATGCATAAACACTCCGCCCACCTTATTTCGGATCGGGTGAACGTTCTTTGATTTCACTTCCATTGTTTTGTTTTCCTTCATCTTATAAGCCTCCTTAATATGATTGGACATTTTATTGCCCTCAAACAATGTGATGCTGGAAATGATTTTTTCTTACATGTATGACTACGTTTTTTTTCGATTTAATAACAAAGCTGCTTCTTCCAATGCATTTGCTGCTTCTATTTCTTCTTCAGAAGCACGGCACAATAGCTGAGCAGAATGATCAGCTGGGCCAGGTGCGGTAGGGTCGGCACCAAATGGGAGCGGGAACAGTCTCGTGATAGTTTCCATTTTTTCAGAAATTCGGTCAAAAAGTAGAGCAGAATGTGCGATAGCTGATAATGATGATTCCGGCAGTGTTCGATCACCTTGTATGTTGTTACTTAAAAGTTTTTGTAAATACATTGAAG
Source organism: Evansella halocellulosilytica (assembly GCF_002335745.1). Taxonomy (GTDB): domain Bacteria; phylum Bacillota; class Bacilli; order Bacillales; family Salisediminibacteriaceae; genus Bacillus_CA; species Bacillus_CA halocellulosilytica. The sequence continues at coordinate 2,078,253 of NZ_NIST01000001.1, forward strand.
AATGTAAACGAGACTCCCGAGCTACAGCTAGATTATAGGCTACACTTAAAGGTTCAATCGATTGCTGCCGGTTGAATGAATCGATCCATTTGCGATAAGCAGACGTTCCACTGACAGAAAAACTAGCTTCCGTCATATCGTTCCCGTGGATGTTCTTTACTGCCTGTAACAAAATTTGAGCGATGAGATTTCGACGGTGCCCATTGAATCTTTGTTTCTGAGGAATGACGACGAACCATTCCATTGGCTGCTGATTTCGACTGAGTTTATTGTAAGGCAGTTTTTTACCACTTGTGGAAGTGTCTAAAATGACCCAGCTCTTCGTATCGTCGTTAAAGCCTGTGATCAGTCCAAACTCTGCATTATTCAAGCCCCAAGAAATAACCGGAATTCCATCTTCAAGTGCTTGATACATGTCTTCCATACAAGCAGTTAGCTCATCAGGTTGTTTCAACTGATAACGGGGGCTACCATGTATTTTTGCAGACAATCCAAGGTTATCCATTCCGGATAAAACCGATGAAGTCCAGTCATAGGAATATGGACCACTAATCCCAAGGTCATTTGCAGCATGAAACCGGAAGGCATGTCCTGTAGCAGCAAAAACATCAGTGAGGCTCATTTTACGAAATCCTAGTGAACCGGCTGCGATCAGGATCATCGAAGACAACGTGTCATAAGCACCGGCATAACGATGATATTGCGTGTGAAACGATCCTCCGGTATATGGTTTTCCACGTCGTCGTCTGGAAGAAATATACGTTTCTAGCTCATCTTCAAAACGAAAGTTAGTTAGCTTCGTCCTTGCACGCGATAATGCTGTGTAGACAGAACCACTTTTGATTCCAAGCTTTTTAGCTGTCTCAGAAATGCTCAGACCTTCCAGTACATGCGATCGGATAACCACACGTTCACGTTTACCTAATCTTTCGATGCTAGCTTCGACTTCCGAAAGTACTTGTGAACCAAGAGTATATGTAAAGGCTTCATCCGTGTCGTTATGGTGAAAGGTTGAACGAATCTCATCTAACGATTTATCCTCGACGAGCGATTCACGCCGTACTCCTGGTGACCGGAGAGCCATTAATGACTGATTACGGACGATTGACTTAAGCCAAGGTAAAAACTTTTCAGGATCCTCAAGGCTGCCAATATGACGGAGCGTTTGAATGAGAGCGTCTTGAACGATATCCTCAGCTTTCGTAGAATTACGTACTATTTTATTTGCCCATTGAAGCATTTTCCTCCTGTGTTGTCCGATCAAAGTACTTAGCGCTTCATGGCTGCCTTTTTGTGCTTTTTTCACTAACAATACGTGTGAAAGTTCTTCGTATGACTTCATTTTCATTCTCCTATAGCAGTAATTTTATTTATTAAAAAGTTGAATAGTAGAGTTTAATTTGGTAGCTCCGGACAATGGTATAGTTTCATTGCTCAAAATTTAATAAACAGAATTGAATTGTATATTGTCTATGAATGTAAAGATACGACAAGCAGTAGAGGAATCCTTCTAATAGTGTGAATCGACTTGTCTGGGACTGGATTTGTTTTGATGTGCAGGTTTTCGGGGGGGGGCTAAGGTGATCAAAAGGCTTTTTTTGGTCGAATAAGGTATCTGATGTCCGTGAAAAACTGAAGAGGAATTGAGCGGCCATAGGATCCGCTATGTGTGACGAAAAGGGTGATTAGTGGAGTTGTGCGGACACAGTGGACCTATGTCAAGAAAGTAGACACCTAAATAACGAATTTTTGGATTTATAGTTGCTTTAACTAGTTGGCCTTTGTTCACCTTTCGAAAAGTATAGATAATTCAGCGGAAGCGTCAAGCCCAAACCGCTTGACCCCTCCACTTCATCATCTGTTTGATGGTTAGGTGAAGTAAGGGCCAAACTACTACTCGTATTAAGCAGCTTTCCTATCAAACTGCTTTGCATATTGCATTGGTGACAGGTATCCAATAGAACTGTGTATTCTTTTGCGATTATAGAAAAACTCAATGTATTGGAACATACTAGTATAAGCCTGCTCCTTGGTTTTAAACCGACGACCTTTTAATAATTCTTTTTTCAAAACACTAAAAAATGATTCTACACAAGCATTGTCATAACAATTGCCAGTACGACTCATACTAGCTTCCATACCATAACTTTCGAGTCGTTGACGATATTCTTTTGATGCGTATTGAGTACCTCGGTCTGAATGATGGATTAAGTCTTTGTTTGGATTTTTTGATTCATAAGCATTTTCCAGAGCTTCTAACACGATTTCATTTGCCATGTGACCTTTAAGACTCCAGCCAACAATTTCACGAGTACAAAGATCAAGGATGACCGCCAAGTATAATTTCCCCTGGCGACAAGGAATATAGGTAATATCAGCACCCCAAACCTTGTTAGGAGCTGCTATACGAAAGTTTTGATCCAATTTATTAGGAGCGATAGGATTTGCATGATTAGAATCTGTTGTAACGACCTTGAACTTCTTTGACACACAAGAGCGTAACCCTAGCTCATTCATATATTTACTAACTGTTCTTTGACTAACTTGATAGTTTTCTTTCCACAACATTTGGGTGATTTTCGGACTACCATAAATCCCATGACTATCTTTAAAATGGTACTCGATTCGGTCTTGAATTTCTCTTTTTCGAAGCTCTTGTTGACTAACCTCACGTTTTTTCCACTTGAAATAGCCACTCCGCGATACTTGCAGTACTTTACACATCTTCTTCACTGAAAATTCGGAGCTATGCTTTTCAATGAATTCGAACCTCATGGCCGTGGTTTGCTGAAGATGTGCACCGCCTTTTTTACAATTGCCAACTCTTCTTGAGTGTCTGCTAGTTTGCGGTCTTTTTCTCTTAATTGACGTTCTTGACCTCGTAACTGTTGTTCTAATTTACGAATACGTTCTTCACTTGCCAGTGGTTCATTATCAAATTCTCGATATTGAGTCATCCACTGATGTAGACAACTTAATGGAATATCTAATTCTTGTGCTATGTCTCTCATCGTTTTCTTTTGCTTCTGCTCTTGAGCAAATTTAACTGTTTGACGTTTAAATTCTTCACTATACCTTTGCCGACGTTCACCCATGGGAACCCCTCCTTGTATTATCATCTCATCATGTCCAATTATAATGTTCGTTAAAGGGGTGTCCACTTTTTATTCTATATTCACAGGATCCTCTATTTAGTAAAAAAGTCGATAATTTCATGTATTTTGAGGTAGATAACGGAACAGCTGTCCTCCAAAGCTACCGAAAAGCTGAATATTGGCCAAATAAGGGATCTGATGTCCGCGAAATCACCTATCGTACAGGAGAACCCTGATGTCCGCGAAATCGCCACGCAATCACAGGTAACCACCTGCAGAACTATGCGGCCACAGGATCCGCTATATGTGCCGAAAATGCTCTTTTTTAAAGTTATGCGGCCACAGGATCCTCTATTAACCCCCAAATGAGATGATTACACGTGTTTTGGAGTAGATAACGGAACAGGTGTCCTCCAAAAGTATGAAAAAGCTGATCATTGGCCAAATAAGAGATCTGATGTCCGCGAAATCGCCTATCGTACAGGGAGATACTGATGTCCGCGAAATCGACTATCGTACAGGTGGAAACCCTGATGTCCGCGAAATCCCCACCGTACTGTGGGAAATTGATGTCCGAGAAATCGCCTATCGTACAGGTGAACCACTGATACCCGCGAAAATCTCCAGCCCGAACGGACTTCCATGTTCATTGTCATTTAAGATTCTAGAGTAACCCCGAAGGTTGTTTTCAGATTTTGTTTACCAACTTCTGTCACTTTGATCGCTCGAGTGTCAGGGACTTTTTGTATCCATTGTAGCTCAATAAGTCTTTTAAAAAGAGCGTTACCTACAGCTCCTGATACGTGATAACGTCTTTCACTCCAATCTAGGCACTTGTTAATGTATGCACGACGTTTCCTCTTTACTTCCTTAAGGTCAATTTGGAGATCTTCGAAAAATGTTTCCCCTTTTGAGGTGAGAGTAAATGAGTTTCCCTCATCTTTTACAAGTTCGTGGTCGAGCAAAAAATCTGTTATTTTCACGCCTACTTGTCCAGCAAGGTGGTCATAGCAGGTTCTCGCATAACGCATAGCTTTATCTTCGGTAGCTTGCTTAAAGGACTTAATCTCAACTTTTGGAGCAATAGACAACAAAGATTCTAAAGCGGTTGCAACCTCGTGGTTGTCTATGCCGTAATAACGGTGTCTTCCTTGTTTTACAACTTTGACGACATTCGCTTCTATCATCTTTTTCAAATGAAAGCTTGCCGTTTGGGGCTTAATTCCAGCTACATATGCGAGGCTGCTTGCAGGATGAAGCCTTCCGTCTAACAGAGCAGTTAAAATTGCAGCCCGGGACGGCTCACTAATTAATGAAGCGATGGAAGCAACATTCGGACTCATGTTCATATCATCTCCTTCTATGTAATCCATATTTCGATGATAATGGAAATGTTCATCGATTACAATGTTTATATCATGAAGGAGGTTATAGAATTGGAACAACAATCAGCTAAAAAAATTGAAATGGAAACGATTTATCCAAAAATCCTGTACTATGGTACACCTGTCATTTTATTAACAACATTAAATGAAGATGAAACTGTTAATATTAGTCCAATTTCATCATCTTGGGCATTAGGGAACTATATTATTTTAGGACTTGGTGTAGGAGGAAAAGCATTTGAAAATGTAAATCGACATCCTGAATGTGTAATAAATATTCCGAATCCAGTTCTTTGGAATCATGTAGAAATGTTAGCTCCCTTTACTGGTAAAAATCCAGTACCAGAGTATAAAGCAGAAATAGGGTTTACATACAATAATAAAAAATATGAAGAGAGTAAATTAACTCCTGTAAACTCAAAGTGTGTCCAGCCTACACGAATTCTAGAGTGTCCTATACAAATTGAGGCAAAAGTACATGCAATAAGGATTCCAAATTATTGCCCTGATCTATCAATCGTCGAAACAGAATCACTCCATGTTCATGCCCACAAGAACATCCTCTCAGAGGAAAACCACATTGACCCTGAAAAGTGGAGTCCATTGATTTATAATTTTCGTCACTATTTTGGCTTAGGGACGCACCTAGGAAAGACGTTCCGAGCGTAAAGGAGCGAACGCCATAAATAAAAGGATTTTGATAATAGATATCATGCTTTGACTCATGGTATCTATTTATTTACATTCAGTTTTTTGTCATAAGTGTGAAAATGATGATTGCACGTTGCGTAATAACGAAAAATGAATGTCCAACATTTTCATAGATTAGTAAGAAGATTGATTCCAACCTTGATTATTGATATAATTATATTGATTAACTGATCAAAAAATTGACTAATTAGTTAAAACGTTATAGAAAAGAGGAATTGTTCTTGGATTTTAAAACGGTTCTTGGTTTATCAAAGGTTGAGAAATTAATCATTATTATATTGCCGCCAATATTAGGCGGAGTTGTAGGATGGTTCGGGCAGACAGTAGCTTATTGGTTATCGAAGATTCCTTTTATTCCATTTGGAGGACCACTTAATTGGTATTCAGCTTTGGAGAATCCATGGATTCCAATCATATCTGGAAGTGCAGGTTTACTTGCTGGAATCCTTTTTACGATATATGCGTTTAGTGAATCACTTAAAATGACGATTTCAGATAAAGAATTGGAGCTGCACTTAAAAAATAAGGTGGAGATCTTTGCAAAGAAAGACATATTTGCACTTTTTATAGAAGGAAAAAAATTAGTTTTATTAGATCATCATGGAAACGAGCTTTTCCGGGGACAATTTGAATCAAAAAAAGATCATGTTGAAGAGTCTCTAAAGCGACATAACTATCCTCTGAAAATGAACGATCCTTATGAAAATCAATATCAACGTTGGGTAAAAGATCACCCTGACTTTTCAGGGCAAATCAATACACTTTTATCAGATAGGTATGATGCCTTGAAAAAAGGGGAACAAGAAGAAATACAATCATTACGTAAAGACCTCGTCAAACTAGGCGTAATTGTGAAGGATGAGGATGATCGACAGTATGTAAGGAAAGTAGAAAGCTAATATTTTTATAACAGAAAAGCGCACATGAGATATAAGTAAAATCACACCACTTTCACAACATGAATCACAAAAATGATTGACATTTAACAAGGACATGGAGAACACCTCCATGTCCTTGTTTTAGTGCGCCCAGCATGGGTGTAATCTATAGGGTGAAAGTCCCGAACCACGAAGGCAGAAGTAGTGGTTAGCCAAACGCAAGGGTGTCCATGGTGACGTGGAATCTGAAGGAAGCGAGCGGCAGACCTCCGGTCTGAGGAACACGAACTTCATATGAGGCTAGGTATCACTGGATGAGTTTGCTAAACAAAACAAAGTCCGTTCGGCCGAAGGTGGTACAGAGTAAATGAAGCAGATAGGTGGAGGGAAAGATTGCCCTCTTACCTGGGGAGGCCTGGCTGTAACGCCAAGCTCACTTGGTAACCTATTTAGTGATAAATAGCTGAACAGTCAGGAGTCAGCAGAGGCCATAGTACTTTGAATGACCTAGAGATTTAAGGGAAGGGCCGAATCATTTAAGAAGAATTAGCGCTTGGCGTACGTATTACTCAATGAAGCAGAAACATATAATCCTTCCTAATGGAGGACGTGGTGAATCCCACAGGGGACATAAGAAGGGCTGAGAGTAATACCACACAAGAAGATGATCTAATTCACGTAGGAGATTGATAAGAATGTTGGAACGAGTTCTATCACGGCAAAATTTAAATCGCGCACTCGAAAGAGTGGAGCGTAATAAAGGAAGTCACGGTGTAGATGGGATGAACGTACAAAAACTACGACCTTATCTTCATGAACACTGGGCATCCCTGCGAGCTCAGCTCGAAAGTGGTACCTATCAACCTCAACCTGTTCGCCGAGTCGAAATCCCGAAACCGAGCGGAGGCAAGAGGAAATTAGGAATCCCGACTGTGATAGACCGTTTCATACAACAGGCTATTGCACAAACACTGAGTGAGGTTTATGACCCAACATTCTCCACCAAAAGTTTTGGGTTCCGACCAGACAAACGTGCTCACGACGCTGTTCGACAAGCTAGGGGGTATATTAAAGAGGGTTGTCGCTGGGTCGTAGACATTGACCTAGAGAAATTCTTCGATAAGGTAAACCATGATAGATTAATGAGAACATTAAGCTATCGAGTGGATGACCCCATACTACTTAGGTTGATACGTAGGTATCTTCAATCTGGTGTGATGGAGAAAGGCCTTGTCAGTCCTAATACTGAAGGGACTCCGCAAGGAGGACCGCTTAGTCCCCTCCTGTCTAACATTGTTCTAGACGAACTGGACAAGGAACTGGAGGAAAGAGGCCTTGCCTTCGTACGCTATGCCGACGATTGTAATATCTACGTCCGCTCTAGAAGAGCAGGTGACCGGATAATGGAAAGTATTACAACGTTTATTGAGAAGAACCTCAAACTGAAGGTGAACAAAGAGAAGAGTGCAGTAGACCGACCATGGAGAAGAACATTCCGAGGCTTCACTTTCACCAACAACATTAAACAACCGAAAATTAGAGTATCCAAGCAAAGTATTCAACGTTTTAAACTGAGAATACGAAAACTCACCTCGAGGAAATGGTCAATTTCTATGGGGGATAGGATAGAGAAAATCAACCGCTATCTGATCGGTTGGATGGGCTATTATCAACTAGCCGAAACTACCTCAGTCTTTAAAAGGATTGATGGTTGGCTTCGAAGAAGGTTGAGGATGATTCGATGGAAAGAGTGGAAGAAGATTAAAACGAAACAAAAGAATCTTAGGAAGCAAGGAATCAATGAACAACAGGCATGGGAGTGGGCTAATTCTAGACTAGGATACTGGCGTATAGCTAAAAGTCCTATATTAGATAGAGCCCTTGATAACCGATATTGGAATAATCAAGGGCTTAAAAGTCTACTTTTGAGATATCAATCGTTACGTTGGACTTAAATGAAACCGCCGTGTACCGAACGGTACGCACGGTGGTGTGAGAGGTCGGGGGTTAGTCACCCCCTCCTACTCGATTTAATTTGTTGAAAAACGACCTTTTGATTGTTGAAATACAGTTGTTGTTAAGCTTCAACGTTTTTGGGCGATTACATCAGTAAACGTCTGAGATTGTGCGGACACTGGATCCGCTATATGTGCTGAAAAGGCTCATTTTCGAAGCTCACCGGACACCATGTTCCTCTATCTAGTCAAAAAGTTGATGATTTCTTGTGTTTTGAAGTGGATAACGGAACGTATGTCCTCGAACGCATCAAAAATGCCGTTTATTGACCATTTAAGGGCTCTGATGTCCGCGAAATTCCATCCCCCTCAAGGTGAATGAAGGCAGATGGATGTCCGCGAAAATTCACTATTCCCTCTGAGAAACACGCGATGTCCGTGGATCTCGAGCAGAAATGACTGCAAAAGGATTTAGTAATCGATTTGACCTTGGGATATGAATCCTTTACAATAAAGTTTAAATCGTAATAATTACGATTTACAAAAAGAATTTACAAAAAGATACTAGATCAAAAACTGGAGGAATGACATGTTAAATGATCTATATCGTAACTTGGTGATGGAACATGCTAAATATAGACGAAATTATCGTAAGCTTGAAGGAGATATGGTGAGAAAAGTGTATTACAAAAATCCAACGTGCGGTGATGTCATCACACTTTACTTAATAATAGAAGAAGACACAATTAAGGAGGTTTCGTTTTTAGGAGAAGGGTGCAGTATTAGTATGGCCTCATCATCGATGATGACAGAGCTTATTTATGGTCAGAAGTTATCTCACGTATCAGTGATGAGAAATGAGTTCGAGCAATTTATACGTCAAGGTCAACTGCCTTCTAGCGGAAGCGACTTTGGAGATGCTCTGTCATTACAAGGAGTCTATAAATTGAAAGCTCGTCATAATTGTGCCCTCATGGCGTGGCAAGCATTAGACAAACTATTAGATCTATCTGTTAAAGGAAAAGATGATTAATCAAATGAACTAACCTTAAGTGTACGAACACTTCAAATGGAGGTATTCACGATGAATATATACAACAAAGTTCCAGTTACGGTCCTGACAGGGTTTCTAGGAGCGGGAAAGACAACCTTATTGAACTATTTATTAAGTGAAAATCATGGGAAGAAGATTGCCGTTATTGTGAATGAGTTTGGCGAAGTAGGGATTGATAACAAGTTAGTTGTTGGAGCAGATGAAGAGTTTTTTGAAATGAATAATGGGTGTATCTGTTGTACGGTTCGCGGTGATTTAATTCGAATTCTTCATGACTTAATGGAAAGGAGAAGAGGGAAGGGTGAACAGAAAACACTTGAGTTTGATCGGATTGTGATAGAGACTACCGGGCTCGCGGATCCTGGACCGGTTGCCCAAACATTTTTTGTTGATCAAACCATTTCAAGTTATTATCAATTGGATTCAATTGTCACTGTCGTGGATGCCTACCATGCACATGAACAGCTCGATCGATCGATGGAAGCACAGGAGCAGGTTGCCTTTGCTGACGTCCTCTTATTAAATAAAATCGATCTCGTTGATGATGATGAATTATCAAAACTGGAAAATCGTTTAAGAAGGATAAACCCTTCCGCATCGATTCAATATGGAACATACAGCAAAGTTGACTTAGATTCATTGTTAGATTTGTATTCATTTGATTTAGATAAAAAGCTTGAAATAGCTCCAAACTTTCTTGACGATCACCATCACCATCATCATGATGATGATGTGAAGGCGATCGTTATGAGGTCCGAAAGACCATTGAATTTAAAAAAAGTGGAAATGTGGATGGAGACGATCATCAAAATACTCGGTCCGAATATGTACCGCTATAAAGGGATTTTAAATATTAAAGATGTAGAGGAGAGGATTGTATTCCAAGGCGTTCATATGATGTTTTCTGGGCATTCGGACAGGCGATGGAAATCAGATGAAAAACGGACGAGTGAAATGGTCGTCATAGGAAAAGAACTAGATGAAAACTGGTTTCAAGAACAATTTGAAAATTGCATTTGAAGATCAGGAAATCATTCGGTTTAGCTGAAGCGATCACGATTTTTTGATTAAAGGAGATAACGAAAAATGGCAACTTGGGATTTAACGAAGACACGCCACCATCTATTCATATGTAATGGTAGCAGCTGCAATAAAGCTGGTGCGGAAGAATTAACGCAAGCGGTAAGAAAAGAGATTTCATCTCATGGTGCAGATGAAATCATTCATACATCAAGAACTCTTTGTAACGGCAGGTGTCAAGATAAATGTGTGTTAATTACATATCCGGAAGGGTATTGGTATAAAGATATGACAAGAGATGATGCTTCAGAATTGATCAATGCGTTACTGGAAGGAAGATTTATGAACGAGAAAATCAGTCACTCTTTTACAGGGGGAAGTTTTGAACGGACTGAAGGGACGATTATCGGAATAGAAAAAGATCGAGAGTTAGTGGAAAAGGTATCAAAGAAGCACCAATGCTGCATATATAAAAACACGATTTCATAGCCAAGCAGCTAGAAATCGTGTTTTTATGTGACATTTTATCATTTCGTATTTAAATGGGTTATTGGCACTTCGGGGAAAAGGCATTCTTCTAAACGTTCCGCTATCATTTGTTTATCAAGCTGGTAGCCAATAAACAATAACTCCGTTAAAAAAGGAGCGCTCACTCCCTTTCCATAAAGAGAAATGTCTGAGTGAAATTCAATGGATGGACCTATTTGTGAAATATAATAGATCTCCTCCCCGATTGTTGGAGTGCACATCCCTTTTGTACGTAATAATCCGTCCGGGAGGTTATTGAAAAAATTCTCCAGTTTATTGAGATCGATCGGAAGATGACTTTGATATACGAACGTATTCATTCCGTGACCGCCAACGAATGATAATGGTGATGTTCGTTTAAATAGCTCAATTTGGTGTTTGTAAAGTGAGTGTGAAGGATAAACATTTTCCTCGAAATCAGTCTTCATAGTCATGAATTGTTCAATAGTGAAAATATTCGCTAACGGCTGAAGTTTTCGAATGAAACAAATTAATTCAGCCAGGTAATCATCTGGAGCATTCTTTGCATTGGATAAAATGATTGTGTGAGCCTCTTCTAAGGTAGTAATGAAAAGTTCTCCTAATGTATAGGCATCCTGTCTGTTCATAAGTGTGTCGCTCGAAGAATAATCGAACCAAAAACGTTCCGCATCAAGAACATAGATATGCTCCTGTAAACGTGAGAAGGGGTATATGTCGTAGAGTGATTCCACTTGAAAGCTAATCGGCACATCGATAATCATTTGAGCATTGTCTTTATCGTTTCGTCTGTTAGTTAAAATAGAAGAAAGCTCCTCAGATGTAGCTGCTTTTACGTCATGAACAACCTCTCTAATCACACTTTTTCGAATAGAATGAGGTTCATTTACATAGTTTTCTTTTCTCATTCTATCTTCATAAAGAAGGATTTCCCGATTGGGTTCTATTTTCTTAAGATGCTTTAGAACATCCGTTTTTTCTGAATCAGAGATCCCCGTTACAAGAATGTAAGGAATGTGTTCTTTCGGATTCATCTTACCTCTCCTTCTTATGCTGGAAAAGAACACCCGTGAAGGGCGAGTGTGCCGTTACAATCCTTTGTGACAAAGGGTTGGTGAGAACCATATGTTTCTTTACCAGCTGGATTTCTTCACCCCTGGAATTTGTCCTTTGTGAGCTAATTCCCGAAATGCAATTCTAGACAGTTTAAACTTACGTAACACACCTCGTGGTCTTCCGGTCATTTCGCACCTTCTTGTTAACCGGGTCGGGGAGGAATCCCTTGGCAGTTTTCTTAATGCTTCGTAGTCTCCTTTTTCTTTTAATTCCCTTCTTAAATCAGCATATTGAGCAACAAGCGCTTGGCGTTTTTTCTCTTTTGCAACCTTTGATTTTTTAGCCATATTCGAAATCTCCTTTCATTAAAGCGTAATGATTACGATTTGAATCATGTAAGTATCATAACGAAAGATAGAAAAGAAAGTCAACTGTTACACATTTTTTTGACAATAAAAAAAGAAAAGCGTAAAATACAAATCGTAATAGTTACGATTTACACTGTGGATGTCCAAAAAAGCAACTATGAATGAGGGGAACACGCTGACGTTTCCCCTCTATCATGTTGCTAAATAGGAGGGAAAATAATGGAGAGGAAAATACCAGTAACTGTATTAAGCGGCTATTTAGGATCAGGGAAAACGACAATATTAAATCATATGTTGAAAAATCGAGACGGGTTAAAAGTTGCTGTCATTGTGAATGACATGAGTGAAGTCAATATCGATGCAGAATTAGTCAAGCAAGGAGGAGAACTTGCGAGAACTGAGGAAAAGCTCGTGGAGATGTCTAATGGATGCATTTGCTGTACATTAAGGGAAGACTTACTAGTAGAAGTTGAAAAATTAGCGAATGCCGGAAATATTGATTACATTATGATCGAATCAACGGGGATAAGTAAACCCGTTCCGGTTGCGCAAACCTTTTCCTATATTGATGAAGAACTAGGGATCGATTTAACGAGGTTTTGCCAATTGGATACAATGGTGACGGTCGTCGATGCCAATCGGTTTTGGAAAGATTTCCGGTCTGGGGACAGTTTATTAGATCGAAAGGAAGCGCTAGGTGAAGAAGATACGAGAGAGATTGCTGACTTACTTATTGATCAGATTGAATTTTGTGATGTACTCGTCTTGAACAAATGTGACCTTGTGTCTGAGGAAGCTCTAGCCAAACTTGAAAAGGTGCTTAGAACTCTTCAGCCAAAAGCAAAAATGATTCGCACGACAAATGGGAATGTTTCTCCAAGTGACATTTTAAACACGAATTTGTTTAACTTTGAAGAAGCGAGTTCTTCGGCAGGATGGATTCGTGAATTAACACATGGGCATGATCAACATACACCAGAAACTGAGGAATATGGAATTTCATCTTTTGTCTATATGAGAAGATTACCTTTTCATTCCGAACGTTTTTACCAATTTGTTCAAGCGATGCCAAGTGAAGTCGTAAGGGCGAAGGGGATCGCTTGGTGCGCAAGTCGAAATAACCTTGCCTTGCTCATGTCGCAAGCAGGCCCATCTGTTTCGATTGAACCGATTTCATACTGGGTAGGTTCGTTACCAAAAGCTGAACAGCAGCAAATGTTAAGAGAAAACCCGCAACTGCTTGATGATTGGGATCCACAATTTGGTGACCGTCATACGAAGCTAGTTTTTATAGGGACAGATTTAAATAAAGAAGAAATCATTCAACAATTAGACCAATGCCTGTTAACAGCGACTGAATATGACTCGGATTGGTCACTCCTTACGGATCCATTTAAGTGGCAGCTGCAAAAAAATAACTAGGGAGTAAAAAATATTATGATTTTATCGGGGAAAACGATTTTATCAAAGCAGACAAAAGGAGAACTACTGATTGAACCTCTCACAAAAGAACAAGTTCAGCCAGCTTCTATCGATTTACGATTAGGTAGCCATTTTTTAGCAGTTGATGAACATAACAATCAAGTACTCTCGATGGAAAAAGAAGCGAACTATAGAGAGGTTCATTCAGAACAGAGTATTATTCTTCCACCGCAATCATTTTTGTTAGCGACAACGGTGGAAAAAATCGAGCTTCCGAACAATTTAACTGCATTTGTTGAAGGACGTAGTTCGATTGGAAGGTTAGGGTTATTTATCCAAAGTGCTGGCTGGGTCGATCCAGGGTTCAAAGGAGAAATTACGTTAGAGTTGTATAATGCGAACCGACTTCCAATAGAATTAATAGTCGGACGGAGAATTTGCCAATTAGTCATTGCTGAAGTCAATGAAGAGGCCGTTCCTTACAATGGGAAATATCTCTATCAGTCAGGGGCGACGAATAGTAGAGTATATGCGGATCAAGATATAGAAACCTAGACTCCTGATTTAAATAGGAACAATTACGATTTGAACTGAGTATGGATAGAAGGAAACCGTTGATTGTGCGCAACTTCTGTACGATTGCGCGCAACATCTGTATGATTGTACGCAACTTCTTCATGATTGCGCGCAACTCTATATGATTGTGCGATTTTATGGCTCTATTGATTACGTATTTAGAGTAAAAATCTCCCGGTTGCAATTCAAGCCGATATCTTATATGATATAAATCGTAATTGTTACGATTTGACCAAAATGAACAGGTGGTGATTGATTGTTAGACTGGATAATCATTGGAGGAGGCATTCACGGATGTACGGTTACCAACTTCCTCCTGAAAAGCGGAAAGACGACAACTGATAAAATACGAATCATTGACCCGCATCCAGAGCCTATGTATAAATGGCGGCGAAATACAGCGTTTATCGGGATGGAATTTCTTCGTTCACCTTCTGTTCACCATATTGATGTCGATCCACTCGCGTTGGAGAAGTATGCAAAAAAGAACAATGAATCAAACCGATTGTATGGAAAATATGACAGACCGTCTTTAAGCATCTTTAATGAATATTGTGACAAGATTGTTGAGGATGTTGGATTACGTCAAACTTGGGTGAAAGGGAAGGTCAATGGAGTTTTTAAGGAACAGGATGATTGGTGCGTGCAAACTGAAAGCGGCCAACGTTTTCATAGTAAACATGTCGTCATTGCTATTAGTATTAATCATCGTTTAAACATTCCGGATTGGGCAAAGGAGATCAACGAAGAAAAAGCGTCAGCCTATCATGTATTTAATGAATCATTGACAAATGTCACCGAACTTAGCCCTCCGATTACTGTCATTGGCGGGGGGATTACTGCCGCACATACGGCAATAAAACTTTCATCTATTTATCCCGGCAAAGTGACATTACTAAAAAGACACCCATTTAGAATCCATTCATTTGATAGCGACCCTGGCTGGCTCGGTCCAAAGTATATGGCTTCATTTAATAAGGTAAAAGACTATAGCAAACGGAGAATAATGATCAATGAAGCAAGACATCGAGGTTCATTGACCCGAGAGTTGTATCATCGGTTATTGCATTTACGAAACGATGGAAGTTTGTCAATTGTTGAGGGAGAAGTGGAAGATGTAAAACAGGAGAACAACGATCCGTTAACGTTGCATTTAAAAGACGGGCAGCATATTAATACAAGTTCTATTCTCTTCGCTACTGGGTTTATCCCATCATTCCCAAATGAAGAGTGGTTGATTGATTTAATGAAAAGAGAAGATCTTCAATGTGCAAACTGTGGCTATCCTATTGTTCGATCTTCTTTGGAGTGGTGCCAGCATTTGTTTGTAACAGGTCCGTTAAGTGAATTAGAACTAGGTCCTGTGGCAAGAAATATTTCAGGAGCGAGGAGAGCAGCAGAGCGGATTGTTCAAAATATAAACTAATTTTCGTAATGAATATGATTATCGATTGGAGAAAGGGTGCTAACATTGGACCGAAAAATACCAGTAACGGTTTTAAGCGGATATTTAGGATCAGGAAAAACAACATTGTTAAATCACATTTTAGCAAATAAAGAAAATAAGAAAATAGCTGTTATCGTAAATGACATGAGTGAAGTAAATATTGATGCTTCTATGATCAAGCAAGGCACATTTGCCCGTTCAGAAGAGAAGCTCGTCGAGTTGCAAAACGGCTGCATTTGCTGTACGTTACGGGAGGACCTTATTATAGAAGTAGAAAAATTAGTTCAAGCCGGGAATATTGACTATATTGTCATTGAATCCACGGGAATTTCCGAACCGATTCCGGTTGCTCAATCGTTTACGTATATGGATGAGGAATTGGGCATAAATCTTCCAGAGTTATGTCACTTAGATACAATGGTGACAGTCGTGGATGCGAATCGTTTTTGGGATGACTATGCTTCAGGTGAAAGCTTGCTGGATCGAAAGCAAACGGATGATGAGAATGATGTACGTGAAGTCGTTGACTTATTAATTGATCAAATCGAATTTGCGAACGTGATCGTTTTAAATAAAACAGACCTCGTCAGTCGTGAAGATGTTCAGGAGCTAAAAGGCGTATTAATGAAATTGAATCCAGAAGCAACGATCATTGAAAGTATCCATACAAACGTACCTTTAAATCAAATTATCGATACAAATGCCTTTGATTTTGAAAAAGCAAGTCAAGGAGCTGGATGGATTAAGGAACTGAATGAGGAGCATGTTCCTGAAACGGATGAATATGGAATTCAGTCATTCGTATACAAACGAAGACGTCCATTTCATCCAGAAAGATGGAAGCAATGGTTGGAAAGTTGGCCGGAAGACGTAGTCCGTGCAAAAGGCTTCTTTTGGCTTTCCACACGAAATAATATGGCAGGACTATTATCGCAAGCCGGATCTTCTTTAACGATCCAAGGTGCAGGAGAGTGGGTCGCTGCATATCCGGAAGAAGAAAGAGAACAAGTATTAAAAGAAGAACCAGAGCTTTTAGAGCAGTGGGATCCGAAGTTCGGAGACCGAGTAACAGAGCTCGTTTTTATCGGCATTGAGATGGATCAGAATGAAGTCGAAGCTTCACTTGACACATGTTTGTTAACCGATCAAGAAATGGAAGAAGACTGGGTAACTTTCGAGGATCCACTGCCAGCTTATACTTATTAATTGGCTCATACGCAAACGATACTTGACGATCGTTTTAAAAAGTCTGTTAATCTAGAATCTGAAACAACCTTTGCAAGCCTCGATGTTTGACTTGTAAAGGTTGTTTTTAAACTTGTATCGGGGTTGTAACTTTTTGAATCTTGACAGTGCTTTACAGTCAAATGTTGTTGACATACAAATAAAAAATCTAAACAGGAAGAGACGAACCTGTCAGAAGGTTCGTCTTTTCTAATACGAAAAATAATACCTTTTTACAAATGAACGAATATCGTCTAATTGTTTTTCGGATTCGTAGGAAAGAGAACAAAGTGGAGTTCCATCTACTAACGGGGTTTTGTCATAAACCTTACTCACTTCCACTTTTTCGGCACCAGCTACGTAACCGTCTTGAATTGTGATTTTTTCAGGATGTAGCATAATGACCGTTAATATTTCGTTTACCTCATCCAAATCAGCGTCTCGTAACTGTTGCAGCAACTCATGATTCGTTAAGGAGGTAATGGACTGTAAACCAATCTTTTTTTGCTCCGTAAAAATAAAAATTGCTTTTGCTAGTAACGCATCTAAAGCGAGAACGACGGGATGTAAGAACGTTTTGTGATCCTCATAAATAGCTGACATAATATGCTTACTCGTTTCCAAATCAGCTTCTACGTAGTTTCCGCTAAAAGAAATGTTTTTCAAAATCGAAGATGGTTTGACGTGCATTTTTCCAAGCATATAACAATCTCGCAAAAAACTATCTAAATGATCTGCGCTTAGAAATGATGTTTTATGGGCCAACGGGGAGTCCTCGTTAAGAATGTGTGTGATCCTTTCAGGTGAAAAATCGTATTTTCGTAAAATGCTTGAAATCTCTTCTCCTTGAATCTTTTCCTCCGTAATGTCATGGTGGTTAAAATTAAGTGTTCGTTCAACTGCATGTGAAAAAGGAAGATGCCCGATATCGTGAAGAAGCGCAGCTAGTCTCAGTTCTTCCTTTTTTGGAAAAAATGTCGAGATAATCGTCCAAACGCCGACAGTATGCTCATATCTAGAATGCTTGGCAGAAGTGACATAAGAGCCGGTTCCATAATGGGATAAACCTTTCAATCTTCGAACCGTTTTTGAATGTAACAATTCAAATTCCCACGGATAAGGCTTAATACTCGTCTCATAAAAAGGATCATAAATCTCTTTTTCATTGTTGAATATATACATCTTCTTCCCCCTTAAGATACAAAATAAAAAGCCAGCTTCATATCTGGTAAGAGATACGAAGCCGGCCCATTTTCATAAATGAGAGTGGAATGTCCACGGTTTATCAGCTCGTAGTAAATTGTTATAATATACCATCGATTATACAATAGTTATTTTTGGAGTCAACAGAAATAAATGTGATTTGATCGAACTATATTTAAAATGGGTTCGTCGCCCATTGTGCAGCTGTTTTGATGAAGGTTCGCTGTTCGAGTTTAAGCTGGCTAACGATATATTCTGCAACGTCTTCTGCTTGAGTATATTTATCGGGGGTTCTTTGATCATTATTTTTTCCACGAGTAAGGTCTGTTTCAACAAGGCTTGGCGTCAAGATACTTACGCGAATGTTATGCTTTCGTACTTCTTGCATAAGCGATTCACTCATCCCGATGACGGCAAATTTAGATGCACTATAAGCACTAGAGCCTTCTGTTCCTTTCAATCCGGACATTGAGGAGATGTTGACAATGTCTCCTTTGTTACTTTCAATCATTCTAGGCAAGGCAGCTTGAGTGACATGGACGATTCCCATAACATTCGTATCAAGAACTTTACGCCAATCATCAGTTTGGAGATCAAGAAATGATCCTCTCACGCCAACCCCTGCATTGTTGATCAAAATATCGATGGAACCTAGCTTATTTTCAATCTTTTTCACAGCTTCGTGAGCGCCTGATTCATTCGCAACATCTGCAACTGCGGTAACAAAGTTGACGTCAAGTTCAGAAAGTTCCTTTCGAACGGACTCAAAACTCTCTTCTGAACGTGCAATTAGCCCGAGATCCACACCTTCTTTTGCGAGTGCAATAGCCGTTGCTTTACCAATTCCTCTGCTTCCTCCAGTGATCAGTGCTTTTTTACCGTTTAATGATTGCATGTAGAAATCATCCTTTCTAAATCGTCTATGTATCCTATTGTAAACAGGACTCCAATGAATGAACAAAATTCTGCTCAACGTTTTGCACAGATAGCTGTTAAAATACGTTCGTCAGTTCACAACTATGAGGGGTATATTAGACTTTTGGCGGCCATGAGATTCGTTAAATCGAGGAAAAGAGGCGAAATCGTTGTGTTTGAGGACATCAGATTCGTTATTGCCTGTAAAACATCAAAAATGATCGCCAAATGGCGATGATAGCGGAACCGATGTCCGTGAAATTGCTGAAAACATCGTTTTTACAGGAGATAACGGAATGGATGTCCGCACAATTGTTAGAGTGTGATTAAGCACTGTTCGATACGTGCAGCGTGCTACCGTATCAGCAAATAGCTCCTCGATCGATACGAAAGCCCCACCATTGCAATGGCGGGACTTTAATTTTATTTTCGTATTTTTGCGATTTCATCTGCAACAAATTGGACATGTGTGCCGACGATCACTTGAATACTATGTTTGTCGATGACGTTAACTCCAGGTACACCTGTTGCTTTAATGCGGTCCTGGTCTACTTTATCCATGTCTTTCACTTCGATTCGCAGACGAGTAACGCAGTTGTCAACGGACGTAACATTGTCGTCTCCGCCTAAACCTTCATAGATTTCTTTTGCTGCAGTTGCATATGCTGTTTGTTTGTCAGTAGGTTCTCCGTCTTGTTCATCTTCTGCAACAACCTCTTCATCTTCACGTCCAGGTGTTTTTAAATTGAACTTAACAATTAAGAAACGGAAGAGGAAGTAGTAAACAACTGCAAATCCTAAACCTTGAACGATTAACATATAGGGATGGTTCGCAAGCGGGAGTCTTGAACTTAATACAAAGTCAACGAGACCGGCACTAAATCCAAATCCTGCTGTCCATTGGAAGGATGCAGCGATAAACATCGATAAGCCCGTTAATGCGGCGTGAACGACATAAAGTGCAGGAGCTAAGAACATGAATGCGAACTCTAATGGCTCAGTAACCCCTGTAAAGAATGCAGCAAATGACGCTGCTAGTAGTAATGATGCAGCTTGTTTTTTCCTTTTCGTTTTAGCAGTATGATACATAGCTAGTGCTGCTGCTGGTAAACCGAACATCATAATCGGGAAGAAACCTGCCATATATCTTCCAGTAATACCTAACTCACCTGTTCCTGCCCAGAAGTTACCGATATCATTGATTCCAGCAACGTCAAACCAGAACACAGAGTTTAGAGCATGGTGGAGTCCTGTCGGGATTAACAGGCGGTTAAAGAAACCATATAACCCGGCACCTGCAGCTCCTAGTGTACTGATGAATTCTGCAAAGGAAACGAGTCCAGAGTAGACAACAGGCCATACAAAGATTAAAATGGCTGATGCAACTAGCATCGCAACAGATGTCATAATTGGGACGAGACGCTTTCCGCTAAAGAATGCGAGCGCGTCAGGTAATTGAACATGACTGAAGCGGTTGTACATATTTGCAGCGACTAAACCCGATAAAATCCCGACGAATGCGTTTTCAATATTTCCAAAAGCTGCATTGACGTTATCCGGTTCGATTCCTTGGAACATTGCGACAGAGTCAGGATGTAAGATAGTCGTTACGACAAGGAAGGCAACTAAACCACTTAATGCCGCGGAGCCATCTTTTTCTTTCGACATCCCTAATGCAACACCTACCGCAAACAGAATTGCGATATGGTCAATAATAGAACTTCCGGCTGTAATTAAAAATGCCGCGATGACATTGTCTTCACCCCAGCCGCTAGGGTCAATCCAATAGCCGATCCCCATGAGGATCGCTGCAGCTGGTAATACGGCAACCGGGAGCATTAACGATCGGCCTAGCCGTTGTAAATATTTCATCATAAATAATTCCTCCTAAAAAAATCGTAGTGCATGTCATTGTTTGTCCTGCTGAAAATAAGGAATCTACATGATAATGTCTTTATAGTTTTTAATAAAAATTAGAAATAAATTCATCCTTTTTGCAGCCTTTCTATGTGGAGCGTAATGTAGCCCAGTTCTTCTTCAGGCAAGTCAATTCCATGTAACGAAGATAATTCATGTCGAACTTCCATTGCACAGCTATAAGAACGTTTAAATTTTTTCTTAATCATTTCTAGCATTTCTTTGTCCATCGTATGTGCTTCATAGTGATGGGCGCGCGTTAATGCAAACCGAATATGCGTAATGAGACGTTCATATGCTAAGTCTTCTTCGTTAATCGTAATATCAAGATAATTCGCGATGGTATCTACCATATTTCTTAAAATCGTTGTCTGTCTGACTGTTTCGTGTAAATCACCTCCTTGAATTTTCATCGTATGAATATGAAGCGCAATAAAAGCCGCCTCATCTACTGGCATTTCTATATCGAGCTTTTCTTTAATGCGTTTGATCGCCCACATGCCAATATCAAATTCTTGTTTATATAAAATCTTTATTTCTTGCAGCAGCTTGTTTTTTAAATGGATGCCTTGTGATTCTCTTTCGATCGCAAACGATAGGTGATCGGTAAGAGCTAAAAAAATGTGTTCATTCAGTTTCGTATTTAATCTTTTTTCAGCATGTTGAATGATTTCTTCTGAAAGGATGAAGTGCTCTTCTGGAATACGTAGTAAAAGCTGCTGTAGCTTTTCATTTCCTTTCAAGACGAAAAGCTTTTCAATTTTATGCCGGTTCACAACGTCATTTTTCCTTTTATTAAAGGCGACCCCTGTACCAATTGCGATTTTTTCCTGATCTTCGTCTGTTATAATGACGGCATTGTTATTTAAAACTTTACTTATTTTCATACATGCCACTTCCTTATTAACTTTAACTTCGTCGATATGAAATGAGGACAGTTTCTCCTGCCTTCGCTTTTTCGGTAACTTTCAAAGAATAGTTTTTGTCCTGATCGTGACTGTTCGTAATGACAACTGGAGTGATCACATCTGTTGCATGCTCTCGGATATATTCCAAGTCAAACTCCATTAAAGGTTGTCCAACTGAAAGTTTGTCACCGGTGCTGACTTGTACTTGAAACCCTGCCCCATTTAAGGAGACTGTGTCTAAACCGACATGGATTAAAAGTTCTGTACCATCGTCTGTTTGGATCCCTATTGCATGCTTCGTAGGTGCGACTTGAACGACCTTTCCATCAACGGGTGCAACGACGACTCCGTGATTAGGGATGATCGCAACACCTTCACCCATCATTTTTTGGCTGAAAACTGGATCCGGTACCTCTTCAATATTTACTACTTTCCCATCTATTGGAGAAAATATTTCTTTTTCACTAGTTTTCTTTAAAAGCTTCTTAAACATTCTTTTTCCGCCTTTCTCTGTTGTCATTAACATGCTGTTGATCATTTTTAATAGAACGAAAAAAGGCATGGCGGTATTTAAAGGAATAGAGACTACTCCCTCAAACATACCACCATGCCTGATCTAATCAGTAACATGTGATCCATAATTTATTTGTGAGTAAATAGTAACATTAGTCTATGTCGAAATCAATCATTTTTTGTAAGCGGAATCAGAAAGTAGGTGAATGGTTGATTTTTTTGGATGATCGTTTCGCGGCCAGGAGATCCGTTAAGTCGATGGAATGAGGCGTTATCGAGGTGTTTGAGGACATCAGATTCGTTAATAGCTGCAAATCTTCAAAAATGACCGCTCGAATTTGATAATAGCGGAACCGATGAATATAGAATAAAAAGTGGACACCCCTTTAACGAACATTATAATTGGACATGATGAGATGATAATACAAGGAGGGGTTCCCATGGGTGAACGTCGGCAAAGGTATAGTGAAGAATTTACACGTCAAACAGTTAAATTTGCTCAAGAGCAAAAGCGAAAGAAAACGATGAGAGACATAGCACAAGAATTAGATATTCCATTAAGTTGCCTACATCAGTGGCGTAATAACTTCGTATAGCATACATTATACGAAGTTATAAGATTACGAGATCAAGAGCGTCAATTAAGAGAAAAAGACCGCAAACTAGCAGACACTCAAGAAGAGTTGGCAATTGTAAAAAAGGCGGTGCACATCTTCAGCAAACCACGGCCATGAGGTTCGAATTCATTGAAAAGCATAGCTCCGAATTTTCAGTGAAGAAGATGTGTAAAGTACTGCAAGTATCGCGGAGTGGCTATTTCAAGTGGAAAAAACGTGAGGTTAGTCAACAAGAGCTTCGAAAAAGAGAAATTCAAGACCGAATCGAGTACCATTTTAAAGATAGTCATGGGATTTATGGTAGTCCGAAACTCACCCAAATGTTGTGGAAAGAAAACTATCAAGTTAGTCAAAGAACAGTTAGTAAATATATGAATGAGCTAGGGTTACGCTCTTGTGTGTCCAAGAAGTTCAAGGTCGTTACAACAGATTCTAATCATGCAAATCCTATCGCTCCTAATAAATTGGATCAAAACTTTCGTATAGCAGCTCCTAACAAGGTTTGGGGTGCTGATATTACCTATATTCCTTGTCGCCAGGGGAAATTATACTTGGCGGTCATCCTTGATCTTTGTACTCGTGAAATTGATGGCTGGAGTCTTAAAGGTCACATCGCAAATGAAATCGTGTTAGAAGCTCTGGAAAATGCTTATGAATCAAAAAATCCAAACAAAGACTTAATCCATCATTCAGACCGAGGTACTCAATACGCATCAAAAGAATATCGTCAACGACTCGAAAGTTATGGTATGGAAGCTAGTATGAGTCGTACTGGCAAGTGTTATGACAATGCTTGTGTAGAATCATTTTTTAGTGTTTTGAAAAAAGAATTATTAAAAGGTCGTCGGTTTAAAACCAAGGAGCAGGCTTATACTAGTATGTTCCAATACATTGAGTTTTTCTATAATCGCAAAGGAATACACAGTTCTACTGGATACCTGTCACCAATGCAATATGCAAAGCACTTTGATAGGAAAGCTGCTTAATACGAGTAGTAGTTGGGCCCTTACTTCACCTAACCATCAAACAGATGATGAAGTGGAGGGGTCAAGCGGTTTGGGCTTGACGCTTCCGCTGAATTATCTATACTTTTCGAAAGGTGAACAAAGGCCAACTAGTTAAAGCAACTATAAATCCAAAAATTCGTTATTTAGGTGTCTACTTTCTTGACATAGGTCCACTGTGTCCTCACAGCTGACAAAGTGCTCTGCTTTCGTCGTCATATCTCCTCGATGACTTCATGAACGAATTCGTGTGTTAAAATAAGGGCTGTGAAATTGAATTTGAGCAGGATGAAGGGATGAACGTTCGTGAATGGCATGTTATATGATTTATTTTTAATTTTATTTGGAATTGTCCTCGGGATGATCGTGAAAGATCCATTAAAAAATCTTGTGACTGGAAAATTTAAAGAAGATGCGCGGCAAAAGAAACGGGTTAAGCTTTTATTACATATTCGTCAAAACGAAAAGACACATTTTACGACAGAGGATCTTGCTCAAAAGGTGTTTGCTGGAAAACTAGATACAGCAAACGTTTCGAAGCTATTGAAAGATATCGAAGAAACCGGATTAATTAAAGGGGTCGTCAGCAGAGATCAGGATGTGCGAAAAACGAAGTGGATCTATCAAAAGCAACAGTAAATATGTACAAGAAAAGCCACCAACAGCTAGATGGTGGCTTCTCATCATTGCTCAAGTGAGATATTCGGCAGTTTATCAGGATTCAGAATCAAATACATTTCTTTTACTTTCTTATTTATAATATAAAAGCTGACAATACTATGAATTGTTCCGTTTGCATAATTGACAATCGCTGGCTGACCGTTTACATTTTTTACTTCAGGAACAAGATTGTCAGGAAATTTCTTAGCGATCCCCAATAAAAAGAGCACACTGTTCGCTTGACTGACAATCGGTCGAATAGCGGCTTTCACTTTGCCGCCACCATCTGAATAGAGCGTAATATTTTCTGAGAGCAATTCTAACAAATCTGCTCGATTTTGGGTTTGAAATGCATGGATGAATCGTTGGATGATCGATTTATTATGCTCATAATGCAAGCTTTCGTCACTGACGTTTGCAAGCTTTTTCTTAGCTCGACTGTACAATTGACGGCAGTTTGCTTCCGTTTTGTCGATGAAGGTGGCAATCTCAAGATAAGAAAATTGAAACACTTCTCTTAACAATAAAACAGCCCGTTCATGTGGAGATAAATGCTCCATCATTCGTAAATAAGCAATACTTAGTCCTTCTTGTTGAAGGACGACTTTAGCGGGATCATTTTCTTCGTCTAATGATGTCAACAATGGTTCAGGTAACCAAGGACCGACGTATTGTTCACGTTTATAGCGTGCAGATTTAAGTAGATCGAGACAGCGATTTGTCATCATTTTACAAAGGTATGCTTTTTTATTTTCGATCTTCTGCTCATCTACTTGGTAGCATCGTAAAAAGGTTTCTTGTACCATATCTTCAGCGTCTTTCACCGACCCTAACAGCCGATACCCTAATGAAAACAACAATGGTTGAAGCTGTTTGTATTCCTCATTCGTAATTTGCACGTCGTTACCTCATTTCTTTTTGGATAATTTCTTCAGCAGCTTGTTTTCCGCTGCACACTGCTCCTTCTGCTAAAATTGAATGTGGCGATGCCCAATCTCCAGCGATGTATAGTCCATGAATCTTCGTTTCTGAACGGATCAGCTCAGATTCGTCTCCGAGTTGAGGCAAACGTTGGTTTACGATGATCTGAGGCAAATACCTGCTCGTAATTTCATGCTTTTTCCAACCTGGTTGGATCATTTCTAAAAACTGTTCAAGCTCTTCCTGCACAGCACTGCTATTTATTCTCTCATCTAATTGATGATATTTTAATACGTGCAGAACATTACTTTGTCCATCTTCAGAAAGGCTCGCGTACTTTGAATGGACAGAATAGTAGAAGGGGGCAGTCACTCCCATCGCAAACAGCCGCTTTTCGTTAGGCAGTTTCTTTAATGCAACATCTAATACTGCCGCTTTAACTGGAGTTCGATTTTGTATGGCGCTATTGATTGGCTCGACTTCCTTTTCTTCAATTAAATAATTCAATTCACTTGGTTCGCCTGTGTAAAGCAAGTTTTTTCCGTGAATGACCTCGCCATTTGATAAATCAATACGAAAACTTCCATTGTTATGTCGGGCAAATTGTTTTAATGCAACTTGTGTTTGTACATGAACCCCGGCCATAATTGCTTTATTGTGAAGCTGGTCAATGATTGTTTGCCACCCTCTATCTTGGTATATAACACCTCGCAGCGCACATTTCATATGAGAGACAATGACATATGCACTGCTTTTTTCTGGAGAGTGGCAATAGGTTGCGAGCCTGCCAAGAGTAAACAGTAATGACTGGACTTTTTTATTACTTGTTGCTTGTTCAACCCACTGTTGAAAGGTCGTATCTTTTAAAAGGTCTGGAGTCGTTTTCGTCAACGCTTTCAAAGTTTTCAGCCATTCAATTCGTTCTTTCCAGCTAAAGTATGAGGATGTAAGTAACCCCTGAGGAGAAAATGGGGCTTCGTAAAATGCCCCTTCCTCTACTAAAAGACCACTCGTTTTCGGACTTTGCCCTTCTATTTTTATATTTAATTGTTCGAGAATCGGTACAGCTCTTCCTCCTTTGTATAGCGCATGCGGACCTGCATTAAAGTAGTTTTTCTTAATGTTATCTGTTTTTGCTCTACCGCCAACTCTTTTGCTTCTTTCTATTAATAAAACAGATAACGTCGATCGTGATAAAAAATTTGCTACAACAAAGCCTGCAAGTCCACCGCCAACAATGACAACATCCCAATTGTTGTGCATAAAAAAACCTCCTTTTTCGCTGTTTCATCAATCATGACGAAGATAGGAGGTGATTTGTGACAAGAGGACGAGCAAGGAAAGATTCGATTGGAAAAGATTACTACTTTTCTTGACAACAACGATCAAATAATAATATTATAATATTAATTAAAATGAAAATATTGTGAAAAGGGTGGGGTGAATGCTAAACATTTTTAAGCTAGGATATGTCGACTTTTATGTAAGAGACATGGAAGGAATGGCAAATTACTACTCTCACATCATGGGTTTTACATTGACTGAGTATGACAATGATGGAAGCGCTTACTTTAGCAGTTCAACAGATCATCACAATATCGTTTTGACACCTTCGGGAAAAACGGGGATACGAAAGTTTGGTTTACAATATCAATCCGACCGCTCGATTTATGAAATTGCTGAGTACTTGAAAAAATTGAATATTGATGCTGAGATCAAAATTAATCCGAAGCCAGGTGTCCCTGAATTGTTAGAGTTTACAGACCCTGAAGGTTACGTTGTAGACTTATATCCAACAATGGAAATGACAACACCAGGCTTTAAACGTGAAGGGATCATCCCAAATAAGGTCGGTCATCTTTCTGTTCGAGTGAAAGATGCGAAAAAGCAAGTTGAATTTTACCGCCAACTAGGTTTTGACAATACGGATTGGATTGAAGATTTCTTTGGATTTATGACATGTAACAGAGACCATCACGTATTGAATTTCTTTACTTCAGAAAAAGAGGGGATGCACCACCTTGCATTTGAAATGCGAAACTACTCACATCTTATGGAAGCACTTGATTACTTACGACTTCATGACAAATCAATTGAATGGGGACCGTCTCGTCATGGAGCAGGGCATAATATTGCCAGTTACCATTATGATGCGGAAGGAAATTTAATTGAACTTTTTACAGATGCTGATGTCTATATTAAGGAGCTCGGTATTTTTGATCCACGCCCATGGCACAAAGATTTTCCGCAAAAGCCGAAAGTATGGAGTACGGATGAATGTCTATCCCTCTGGGGTGTCGATTTTGAAAAAGCACTTGTATAAAAAATAACTGTCGTACATGATTGCTGACACCTTACATAGATGTGATGTAAGGTGTCTTTCGCGAGTGGCAGCACATGTGCTAAAGGGTGAAAGTCCCGAATGCATCGACTAGCCGGCAAGCATTAGCTGACAGGTAGTGCGTTGACTGTGAAGTAGCGTGCGGAGGATCTGAAGGCAAACCTCTGAACAGAGCTGATATCCCATGTTGGCACGAGAGTTGGATGACTGTGCAAGACAACAGAAAGTCCGAATAGTTAGAAACTCAAAGTGTTATGAGGGCTGGGTTAGAGGGAAAGTACATGATGTGACCCATTGAGATCTCCCTGCTTCCTAAAGTAGGTACTGATGTCACAAGGCTAAGCCAAGGACACAGGATGAGCTTTAAAGGGAGAAGTCAGAGATCGCCATAGTAGTGAAGAAGCACATGCCAATGACCTACTGGCGACAGTAGCGAGGACAGCACATGAGTGAAACTGTACATAGATACAGTTGCGAACCTATACTCAAAAGGTAGGGATTCGTGCGAAGGGCGTGACCCATAGAAGAACAATGTGAGTAGGCTTACTTATGACTGCGGAAGTAGACAGAAGCTGGACAAGAGCCAAGGGGGCTGATGCCAGGGTGGAACAGAAGGGTACACCGTCTACCGCCAAATGAGATGCACAAGTTATTGCCGTGAGCTATCAACCTTGTAGAATCACATTTATATGGGGAAGCAGAAACAAAGGAAGAAGCGAAAGCAATGGCGTAAGGGGAATAACAGATGAAAAGACGTGTATGGTACAGTTTGTATGACAAAGTGTACAAGAAAGCGAATCTAGTAAGTGCCTTCTATCAAGTGAAGAAGAATAAAGGTGCACCAGGGGTTGATAAGGTAACAATTGAAGGCTATGAAGCAAAGCTGGAGGACAATCTAGAAGTGCTCCAACAGAAGCTAAAAGATAAACAATATCGACCCAAACCTGTTCGACGAAAGATGATCGACAAAGATAATGGCAAGAAACAACGTCCACTAGGGATACCAACGGTGGAAGATCGCATCGTACAAGCTTCTCTTCGAAATGTATTGGAACCGATCTTCGAAGAAGAATTCCTTCCGTGTAGCTATGGTTTTCGGCCCGGAATAAGTGCTCATATGGCTTTAGACAAAGTCACTGAACACTTGAATGCAGGATACCATTATGTCATCGATGCCGACTTACAATCCTACTTTGACACGATCCCACATGATAAACTGGAACATCAAATAAGGAAACGAGTGACAGATGGGTCTATAATCAAACTCATTCACCGTTTTCTCAGAGCAGGTGTCATGGTAGGAGATCGATACGAAGATACCCCTGAGGGAGCTCCGCAGGGTGGCGTGCTAAGTCCATTACTTTCGAACATCTACTTACATCAGCTTGATCAACTGATGACTGAGCGAGGTCACCGAATCGTCCGTTTTGCGGATGATTTTATCATTCTTTGTAAAAGTTCAAAAGGCGCAGAAAGAGTTATGCGAAGTGTCTCAAGATTTCTTGAGGAAGAGCTAAGTCTAACTGTGAATCAAGAAAAGACTAAAGTTGTCAACGCCAACAAAGAGCCATTTACATTCTTAGGCTATGAATTCATCGGAGATATTCGAAGAATAGACCCTAAGAAAGAGGCGACATTCAAGGAACGAGTGAAAGAAATGACTCGTCGAAACCAAACAGTTGATATTCAACTACTTATCCAAGACAAATTAAATCCATACATTCGAGGTTGGGCAAATTATTTTCGTTATGGAAATGTGAAGAACAAATTCAAAGTATGGGATAGCTGGATAAGAAGACGGTTACGAATGGTACAACTAAGAAGCTGGAGACATATAAAGAACCTCCACCGCCTTCTGAGAAGAAAGGGATGGAGGGAAGAAAACCTTAGAGGAATCCGTATGTTTGCTTGGCGAAGTTCCAAAAGTCCAATGGTTCATGCGGCACTAGACAATAAGTTCTTTTCAGAACTTGGACTCGTTAGTTTATCATCTGTTTATGATGAACGTTATCTCTAAAAGGGATATATGGGAAGAGCCACATGCGAAGATCCGCACGTGTGTGCTCTGTGAGAGGCGTGGTCAGTAATGGCGACGCCTACTCGGTTGTAATTCTCATACTGCTGATTACCTATTTTCAGACAGGATGAATATGATATGATTATTTTTGTTATCGAGTAAAGTGCTGAAGTGTTTATATATACATTAGGGGAATTTACAGTTATGTGGAAGGAATGAACGATATGCCGCCATTGAATTTAAGCGAGCAATTATTGCATGACCTGGGATCACAAATTGTACAAGGGGAACTAAAGCCAGGCGATGTTCTGCCAAAGGTTGAAACGTTAAGTGAGATTAAAGGAGTAAGTAGAACGGTTGTCAGAGAAGCACTGAAAGGATTGTCTGCAAAAAGACTTGTAGAATCTTCAACGAAGGTCGGGACAGTCGTAAAGAATCGAAATGACTGGTTATGGTGGGACCCTGATGTGATAAGCTGGGCTGCAAATTCGAAAGATGGCAGGAAAATGCTGCTGCAGCTTTCAGACGTAAGGTTAGCAATCGAACCGTCTGCTGTCAGGTTAGCTGCGAAAAATGCAACCGAGGAAGATATCATACATATTAAAGAAAGCTTTAAGAAGCTAGAATCATCGCTGCATGATGAGGAAAAATGGGCAAAAGCAGATTTTGAATTTCATAACAGCATCCTCGATGCGTCACATAATGAATTGATGATCAGCTTAGTGAAAACATTACAAAATGGGTTAGTCCAAAGCAGGCAGACGACGATTAAAAAACTGAAAGAAAAAGATGAAATCGATGGGACGAAGGATGAGGCTTTAGCTATGCATAAAGCAGTCATGGAAGCGATAGTGACAGGTAATGACAGTCTCGCGTATGAAAAAATGCATGAACTGCTTTTATATGTCGTCGAACTAATAGAAGATTCCGACATATAACGAAAAAACCAATTTCTCAATTCGGAATTTGGTTTTTTCATGTTTTATAGAAATTAGACAAATTTCATTTTCTTGACATGAAAAAAATATAAATAATATAATAATATTAATAGAGAATTCTGAAAAAATATTTCATTTGGACAACTCACATGTTTAGAGGATGGTGAGAAAGTGAACGAGTTTACTAACCGATCCTTACTATTTATTCACGGGGCAGGAGGTAAAAAGGAAAAATGGCGGCTCATAAAAAAAGAACTGAACGATTACGATTCTACTTTTATTGATTTACCAGGAAGGGGGGCTGATGCGAATACTAAATTATTAACTATTCGTGATTATGCTGATTCCTTGAATCATTCGTTCAAAGGAGAGAGGATTTTGGTCGGACATTCAATGGGCGGATTAATTGCGCTCGAAGCGGCATCAAAAAATCGGAACGTCAAAGGGGTTGTATTGATTTCCAGCCATTATCGCTTGCCTGTCCATGAGAAAGTCTTAGAAAAACTTGCGAATGGAGTATTTCCGGACGGTTTATTTTATTCCTCTTTCAGTAAAAAAGTAGATGATGAGCTGCTAGCTGAGGAAAGAGCGGATATTGAATTAGTGAATATTGAGCAAACGTATTTTGATTACAAAGCTTGTGATGAGTATAAGAATGGTGCAAATGCCCTTCAGCAATTGGATATCCCGATCCTTTTTGTTTATGGTGATGAAGACAGACTCATTCCGGAACGCGCTTCTGAACAATTCATTGCTGTAAACAACACTACTGTTGTCAAAACGATTAAGCAATCCGGTCACTATATTATGCTGGAGCAGCCTGAAGCTCTAGGGAAAATAATCAATGAATTTTACGAACAATTTTTTTAGGAGGGAACGCGATGAAACTAGTCGCTCTTATTGGAAGTATTCGAAAAAACTCATACAATCATCAAATCGCTAATTTTGTGAAAAAGAGATATGAAGAATCGGTTGAGATTGAAAAGTTGAACATAACAGATCTCCCCTATTTTGACCAAGACATTGAAGAACATCCACCTGAAACAGTGAAACAATTTAAACATCATGTCAAGCAAGCGGACGGTGTGCTCATTTTTACACCAGAGTACAACCATTCTGTTCCCGGAGTTTTAAAAAATGCACTAGATTGGTTGTCAAGAGTCGATAGAGTATTAACAGGAAAGCCGGTCCTCATTATCGGAGCTAGCATGGGGATGCTAGGAACAGTCCGCTGCCAAATGCATTTAAGGCAAATTCTCGCAGCACCAGGTTTAAGTGCGAAAGTTCTTCCTGGAAATGAAGTTTTAATCGGAAATGTTCATGAAAAACTAGATCGCGACGGTCATTTGACAGATGAATCAACGGTACAATTTTTGGATAAAGTCGTTGAAAATTACCTTCAGTTTTCGAAGCAAATGATAAGGGAGCAAAATTAACGTATTTTTTTAGATTAGAGGAGGGGAAAAGATGGGGATCAATATCGTTCGATTTGATGAAAGAGGAACAATAAAGTGGGGCGTTTTAGATGATGAAAAAGTTTATGAAGTAAAGGGGGACTATCCGACACTAGCTGTTTTTTTAGAAAAAGGGGCTGATGTTGCTAGAAAAATTGTAGCTGGTGATAAACAACATGGAGGACTTGATCTTGATTCATTACATTTACTGTCACCGGTTACTTCTCCAGCACAAATTGTGTGCCAAGGTGCTAACTATTCTGCACACCGAGAGGAAGCAGGTTTGGAAAGTGAACGCCCTCCATTTAACTTAATTTTTACGAAAGCAAATAGCTCATTGACGGGACCGAATGATGATATTCTCTGTCCGAGCCATGTTAGATTATTAGATTACGAGATAGAGGTAGGTCTGATTGTCCGTAAAGAAATCACCGAACCGATTCATGTAACTTTAAATAATATTGCTGAATACGTAGCTGGCTTTGTTATTACGAACGACGTTTCCGCTCGCGATACACAGCTTTCTGAAGGGCAGTGGTTTAAAGGGAAGAGCTACCGTTCGTTCTGCCCAGCAGGACCGATCCTCTATTTAATAGAGGATCATGAAGCATCGTATATCCATAACTTAGAGCTGAAATTAACAGTTAATGGAGAAGTGAGACAGTCTGCTCATACGGAGCAACTGCTGTACAAGCCAGAGGAAACAATCACTGAACTTTCAGAAACGATGAGTTTTTACCCAGGAGATTTACTCATGACAGGGACACCGGGGGGAGTCGCCTTAAAGTTAACTTCAGAGGAATTTAACTTGCTTTCAAATCCATTTACAAAATATGAAGATAAAATGAAAATTTTAATCGACAGTCAAAAAGGGAATCGACACTATTTAAAAGATGGAGATGTCGTTACTAGCGAGGTTCAAAGCTCTGATGGAAAAATACATTTAGGAAAACAAACAAACCGTGTTGTGTTTAATTAGACGATACGATTCACCTATGAAAAAAGGAAACTATTTAATCCACTACTAAATCAAATCTATTAAAAATGGGGGATTGACAATGAACCGGAAACTTTTTAAAGGTGGGATTGTTTTAACACTCGATCAATCAATTGGTGACTTTAAAAAGGCAGATGTACTAGTTGAAGGCAGTAAAATCGTCGATGTCAAACCGAACATAGAAGCAGAAAACTGTGAAGTCATTGATGCAACAAATATGATCGTTATGCCTGGACTTGTCGATACACATCGTCATACGTGGGAATCCGTCGTTCGTAATGTAGGAGCAGATTGGTCGCTGCAAAAATATTTAAGCAGTATTTATTATGGAAATATCGGGTCGCAAAGAACGCCGCAAGATGATTATATTGGTAACCTGCTAGGAGGACTGGAGGCACTTGATGCAGGTGTTACGACCTTTCTTGACTGGACGATGATTATTTCACGTGATCATACGGAAGAAATGATTAGAGGGTTAGAGGAATCAGGGGCGAGAACAGTTTTTGCTCACGGATGTCCTGGTGATGGAGAATATTGGAATAGAGAGAGTCAAATCCAAAATGCAGATGAAGCAAGATATATAAAGGAAAAACACTTTTCATCAAAAGATCAATTAATGACGATGGGCTTAGCGATTCGTGGGCCAGAATTCAGTTCATGGGAAACGTCTGTTAAAGAAATTAAATTGGCTAGAGAATTAGATGCGTTATGCAGTATGCATTTAGGCTTTGGAACTTGGGGGGCAATTGATCGTTCGATAGAAAAGTTACATCAAGCTGGCCTTCTTGGTGATGATTTAAACTTTGTCCATGCAAATGCCGTAAGTCCAGAGGAAATGAAAATGCTCGCAGAAAAAGGGGGATCTGTCTCTGTTACGCCTGAAGTGGAAATGATGATGGGACATGGTTACCCTGCTACTGGTTTATGTGTTGAAAATGGGGTGCGGCCAACGTTAGGGGTCGATGTCGTGACATCGACTGGCGGAGATATGTTTGCCCAAATGAAATTTGCTTTGCAAGCGGAACGGTCGAGAGTGAACGAAACGATTTTAGCAAGCGGGGAAATGCCAGGACCGCCGCTACACATTTCCGCAAGAGATGTATTGGAATTCGCAACGATAGACGGTGCGAAAGCATTAAAGTTAGATAATAAAATCGGCTCATTAACACCAGGCAAAGAGGCAGACATCATCATGATTAGAACGACAGATTTAAATCTCTTCCCTGTTAATGATCCAGTCGGCGCTGTCGTTCAATGTACACATACAGGAAATGTCGATTCTGTTTTCGTCGCAGGAAATGCTGTGAAACGGGACGGGAAATTAGTAAACGTTGATATGGAACGAGTACGAAAACTCGCTTTACAATCAAGGGATTCCATATTTGATAAATACGGCAATCCTGATGGAGCTTAGTTAGTGTAATATGAAGTAGATTTAAAAATATAAAATGGGAAAATCTCGCAAATGGCTAAAGTTTGCGAGATTTTTTGTTAGTGTAACTTCCAAGGCTTTTGAATAATGTCATATTTTTTATATAACGACATCAGTCACTGTCTATACAAAATGATTCCATGGGTGGATTTTCCTAAAACGACTATGATATCGAGAAACTATATTGTAAATGGTGGAATATATCGTCCATCAATGTCAGTAAATTGATACTCTTCAGCTAAATCACCTGTTTTTAAAACCTGTCCACTTTTCTCCATGACATCAGGATCCTTTGCCAATGCGGCTATTGCACGTCCGACATAATAAGGCGTTTCAGTTCTCCTTAAATCTTCTGACTCCTTCCAATGTTCCTCATCTGATTTATGGTGCTTCAACACAAGTTCAGTTCTCATAAATCCTGGGGAAACTGCAAAAACAGCAATATTATCCTGTTTTAATTCTATAGAAAGTCCATAAGCCATGCGTATTAGTGCATTCTTAGCTAAATCATAGTAAAACTGTCCAGTGTACTTGTCATCATCCCAGAAGGTCGTATGAATAATGAGAGCTTGATTATTTTCACGAAGGAGTGGAATGGCGAAGTGATTCGTAGCCAGCTGGGCACGAACACCAGCAGTGAACATCGTATCCCAATGCTTCAAGGGTAATTCCCAAAACGGCTTGGCTTCAACACCTAGATCATGTGCCCCCCATACATTATTAACTAAAATATCTAATGTTCCTTGTTCTTCTCGAATTTTACTAATTACAGATTCCGTTTCTGAATCTTTCGTATGATCACAGCGAACAGCAATCCCTTTTCCACCAGAAGATTCTATTTGAGACACAGTGTCATCAATTGTTCCAGTCCAATTATTTGTGGAATTGCCTCTAGTGCTACGCCCTGTGACATAAACGGTTGCGCCTGCTTTTCCTAACTCTATGGCAATGCCACGTCCAGCTCCTCTGCTTCCTCCTGTTACGAGAGCAATTTTTCCTTTAAGTGGTTTCATAAACCCCATTCCTTTCATCTAAAGTTATTTTCATTATAATAAGTGATTCTTGACAACAAGTGTCATATTTAATTAAATAAATACAACGTTTTAAAAAAGGGTGAGTATGATGAGAGGGGATCGGTTAGTATCTATTCTTTTGTTATTACAGTCACATGGGCAAATGACGGCAAAAGAATTAGCAGAGAGGTTGGAAGTCTCCGAAAGAACCATTTATAGGGATATGGAAGCATTAAGCAGTACTGGTATTCCAGTTTTAGCAGAGCGTGGAAAAAATGGGGGCTGGTCATTATTAGAAGACTACCAGACGAAGCTAACGGGATTGAAGGAATCTGAAATACGAGCGTTGCTTGTTTCACCTTCCGCACAATTGCTTGACGATCTAGGATTAACCCGTACATCTGAAGATGCTAGAAATAAACTCATAGCTTCACTTCCTGCCATATATCGTGAAAATGCAAAAGATGTATGGAACCGAATTCATATTGATACTAGTTCATGGCGGAATAAGAAAGAAAAAATAGCGTCTTTTGAAGCTCTGAAAAATGCTATATGGAAAGATCGTAAATTAAAAATCATCTATGAGCGTGCAGATGGACAAACGAATGAACGTATTGTAGAACCACTTGGATTAGTGGCGAAAGGGATCAATTGGTATTTTATTGCCTCTAAAGTGAATGGTGAGATTCGAAATTATAGAGTTTCACGGATTCAAGATGCTGTACCTGTTAATGAAACATTTGACAGACCAAAAAACTTTGACCTTGGACAGCATTGGAGGTCCTCAACGAAAGCCTTTTTGGAAAAATTACCTACTTACGAAGTGTCGGTAGAGGTCATGGAGTCAATCGTACCGAGGTTAAAATTTACTGACCGTTTTGTACGAATAATTGAAATTGGAAATAGAAGTAAGGATGACTGGATACGTGTTAAACTTTCTTTTGATACAGAAGAAGAAGCTAAGGGATATATACTAGGATTTGCTGACCAAATAAAGGTAATTGAACCGAAAGAATTATCCAGTAAGATTGTAAAAATGGCTGAATCCACTGTTTCGTTTTATAAGCGGGAGGAATGATGTTCATTCCTTAGGAGATGTTATGATCCTAATTCAAATCGATAGCAAAGTAACTCGAGTACCTAAATGAGAGTTTGAAGAGTATAAGAAGTGATGAAAGAGACGATAAAAATTAGCTAAATCCGTTTGACAGGTGAACAAACGAAAAGCATGAAGATACTGCAGCAGCAATAGTAGATGAAGATCACAGTGAGGTTGAAAAAGTCTGAACCTCACTGTTTTTTGTCATTTAACCGTGATGTCTTTGTGACAATATAACTGAATGTTTTCTTTTTTTGTTAATTGTCTTACAATATGAATAGATGATGCTGAGGAGGTAAACATATGGATTTTAATAAAGAGGTGGAAATTAAATCGCTTAGCAGGAAGTCCCTTTCCAAACAAGTGATTGATGAAATTATTGATTTACTCATGACAGGACAATTACAGCCTGGTGATCGAATTCCATCCGAAATGGAATTAATGGAAATTTGTGATGTTAGTCGTCCTGTTATTAGGGAAGCACTAACATCATTAGAAGTAATGGGGATTGTCAATCGAAAAACACGTAACGGTACATTTTTCTCCGATAAAATCGGGAGTAAGCCATTTTCTATGATGCTTGCACTTTCAGCTAGTGATCTTCCTTCTATTCTTGAAACTAGAGTTGCACTTGAACTTGGCTTAGTCACTTTAGCAGCTGAGAAAATTACAGATGAAGAGCTAGAACAACTATGGAGGACCATTGAGGTAATGGAAGCACTTCCTACAGAAGATTCAACAGAGATCGATATGGAATTTCATAAAATCATTGCACATAGTGCGAGAAATCCATTGTTTGAGGGAATTGTAGATGCGTTACAAAATTTCCATCAAAAAATACTCTCACATATCCCTTTAGAGGAAAGAAATTTAAAACAAACGTTAGCATATCATGTTGATATTTATAACGCTTTAAAAAAACGTGACCCTATAGATGCTTATAACTGTATGTATCGGCATCTTGATTTTGTTAGGAAAAAAGCATTAAAAGGGTTAGAAAAAAGTCAGTAGAATAAATCCCGGATAATAGATCATGACATCTGTTATCCGATTTTTTTTTACGAAAAAAAACGATGGGCTATGTTTAGACAAGCACAGTTTGCTTGGAGATAACCTAGACATGTTTTTTGAATATGTAAGTGTACGGAAAATATTTTTTGAATATTCGTTATTGACTTATATTTTTAATTGTCTTACAATAAAAACATAAAATATTCAGTCAATTTGAATGATGTAAATTAACTATTGAAATGAAAGCGTATTCTTATGATTAAGGCGTCGGTTCATATAAAAAAATCGTGGAGGGGAAATGATGAAAGTATCGGTAACGACTACAAAATTTGAGTTAACGGACAATGAGCTTAAGCAAATGTGTCAATTAGGTGTAGATTGTATAGATTTTGGTATGGGCTCCTCTTTTCCAGGGGTTCGTGAAAAAGGGTATCCAGATTTAGATGCATTGTTAAAAATGAAACGGAAAATCCGGTCATTCGGACTTGATATCAATCGAGTTACACTTCCAAATCTATCTGAAAAGTTTATGAATAATGTCGACGGAAGTGAGATTGAATTAGAAAACTCAGTAAACGCTGTTAAAGTGTTTGGAGAAGCTGGAATTAAGATCGTTAGACAAAGGTTTGCTGGGGATACGTTCAACTATATGACGAAAAGTTATAGAGCGAGACAAAGAGGCGGAGCTATTGCGCGAGGGGAAAGCTTAGGTTTTCAAAAAGAGTCAT
Organism: Evansella halocellulosilytica; assembly: GCF_002335745.1. Lineage (GTDB taxonomy): Bacteria > Bacillota > Bacilli > Bacillales > Salisediminibacteriaceae > Bacillus_CA > Bacillus_CA halocellulosilytica. The sequence continues at coordinate 2,116,639 of NZ_NIST01000001.1, forward strand.
TTGAAACACCTACATTAGAAGAACATGAAAATTGGTGGGGGCGTTTTCGTGAAGCTTATTCAAAACTTGTTCCTATATGTGAAGAGTATGATGTAAAGCTGGGGATGCACCCTTCTGATTCACCTAACCATGATACCCCTTTTGGCGGGTTAGGGTACCGAAGAATTATGGATGAATTTCCGAGTAAAAATGTCGGTTACATATATTGTGTTGGAACGAGAGCGGAAGAGGGCGGGAGTCCTTTAGTATTAAATGAAATTAATCATTATGGGAGAAAAGACAGGATTTTCTTAGTGCATTTTCGAAACGTCAGAGGTTCATTGCCAACAGCTGGAGCCTTTGAAGAGGCTTTATTAGATGATGGTGATATGAATATGTTCAAAATTTTACTAGAACTAAGAAAAGTAGGCTTTCAAGGGTGTTTAAACCCTGATCATGTACCTGTGCTTGAAGGGGATCAACCTGACTTAGACGGCAATTGGGCATTTTCAAATATTGGCTGGAGCTATGGAAGTGTTGGCTTTGCATACTCAATTGGTTATATTAAAGCGTTGCTTGCTGCGTTAGTAGAATTTGAAGGATAGTGATATAAAGAAATGAGGGAGGATACGATGTTTAAGCAATATAAAGATACTTATTCAAGCACTTTCTTATTAATTCTTTCTTTCATTATGTTTGTAGCCACTTTTTATTTCCAAAGGTTGACGGTTTCAAATGTAGGAGCGGAGTTTGTTCCCCGGTTAGTTGCGATTGGTATCTTTTTCTTAAGTGTACTTCTCTTAATAAATGCAATAAGACGGGTAAGAAATCCAGATAAACATCCGGATATTGAAGAGGAAGATGATCAGGAAAAGAACGATACACCTGCAAGCCCTCTTTCAGTAGTAACGACAATTGGTTTATTAATAGGGTATTTGATTCTGATGCCAACTGTAGGATTTCTTATTATGACAACGATCTATTTGTTCTTCCAAATGTACTTACTAGCTGCAAAAGCACAAAGAAATGTTGCTTTATTTTTAATCGTTTCTGTCATTTCTTCTTCTGCCATTTACTATTGTTTTAAATCTATCTTTTATTTAAGGCTGCCATCTGGAATTTTAGGATAAGGGGGTGCTCAAGTGTTTGAATTATTTTTGGAAGGGCTTACAGAAGTTCTCACAATTAAAACAGTCTTATTTATTTTAGCTGGCGTTGCAATGGGACTAGTTTTCGGATCTATTCCAGGGTTGACAGCGACGATGGCGATAGCGATTGCATTACCAATGACATTCGGGATGAGTGCTGTCGATGGTATGTCTTTATTAATGGGGTTATACATAGGAGGGATTTCAGGAGGATTAATCCCAGCCATTTTATTAAGACTTCCCGGAACACCGTCTTCGATCGCGACAACCTTTGACGGATATCCAATGGCGAAAAATGGTGAAGCTGGGAAAGCATTTGGATATGCCATTGTATTTTCCTTTTTAGGTGGTTTATTAAGTATTTTAATCTTAATGCTTTTAGCTCCCCCACTAGCTAGTATTGCTTTAAAGTTTGGTCCGTTTGAGTATTTCGCAATTACGATTTTCGCATTAACGATGATATCCAGTTTAGCTGGCGGATCATTAATTAAAGGAATACTAGCTGGGTTAATAGGAGTAGCTTTAGCTACTGTTGGATCTGCTCCTATTGATGCATTCCCGAGGTTTACGTTTGGGTTTAATGCGTTGGATGCAGGGTTTGATTTACTGCCCGTCCTCATTGGATTGTTTGCGGTATCTGAAATCATAAAAGCTTCTGAACGGAAAATTAGAAAGGGGAAATCCATTCACTATAAAATGAAAGGTTTCGGTTTTTCTGTACGAGACTTTTTCAAACAAGGATGGAATGGTTTAAGATCTAGTTTAATAGGAACAGGAATTGGTATTTTACCAGGTATCGGTGGTGGAACAGCCAATATTATCGCTTATATTACTGCCAAAAATCGTTCGAAAAACCCTGGGAAATTCGGGAAGGGGACACCGGATGGGGTCGTAGCTTCTGAGTCGGCAAATAACTCTGCTGTTGGGGGAGCTCTCGTCCCTTTGATCTCTTTAGGAATTCCGGGAGATACGGTAACTGCGCTTCTGCTTGGTGGGTTAGTCATCCATGGCTTAACTCCTGGTCCATTACTCTTTCAAAACAATGGGAGTGCCGTTTACGGAATCTTTATTGCTTTAATCATCGCCAATATAGGAATGATTATTTTATTGTACTTTGGTATGAGGTATTTTACGAGAGTGTTAAGTGTTCCTAGATATATTTTATTACCTATTATACTAGTGCTTTGTGTTGTAGGAGCAATTGGTGTAAATAACCGTATGTTTGATGCTGGTGCACTATTATTTTTTGGATTACTAGGATATGCAATGCTCAAATTTAAATTCCCGATAGCGCCAGTAATTCTAGGATTTATTCTCGGACCTCTCGTTGAAACAAATTTAAGAAGAGGTCTGATGCATACACAAGGCGACTTTATGCCATTTTTAACACAACCAATCGCTGCATTATTTTTAGGATTAGCCCTATTATCTATTGTTTTGAAAGTGAGAGATAATTTTAAGAAAAAGAAGAATCTAGATACTGGTAGTATAAATACTGGCATATGACGAAGTGGTTTTAGTAGGACAGGAGGACGTTCCTGACTATTAAGATATATTCATTATTGACATTAGGAGGGGAATTATGAGAAGGAGATTAAAGCTTATTTTGTTTATGTTGTCTGTATTGTTTATAGCAGCAATCGTTGTCGGATGTTCTGATGATGAGGGAGCAAGTGAAGCGAATACAGAGGGAGAAGTTCAAAATAGTGAATCGGATGATAGCGATGGTAATGAAGACGAAGCAGTAAATTATCCAACAGAGCCAATTACGGTAGTCGTTCCTGCTGGGGCTGGTGGAGATACGGATATTAATGCAAGAATTTTAGGAAAATATTTAGAAGAAGAGTTAGGGCAACCAGTTGTTGTTTCCAATGTAGCTGGTGCTGGCGGAACAGTTGGATCTACAGAAGTATTAGATGATGAAGCAGATGGTCATACTGTACTATTTTTCCACAACTCATTATTACTTAATCATATTTTAGGTCTTGCTGACTTTAGTTACAACGATTTTAAACTAGCTGGTATTGCGTTGTTAGATCACGGAAATACATTTATGGTCAATGCTGAAACAGGCTTTGAAGACCTAGAGGATATGGTTGATTACGCACGTGCTAATCCTGGAGAAGTTTCGATTGCTACTGAAGTAGGCGGGTTTACACACTTGCAATTATTAGCTTTAGAAGAAGACCAAGGTATTGAACTGAACATTGTCGATGTAGGTGGAGCAGCTGATAAACTAGCAGCACTCCTAGGAGGACAAATTGATATTAATCCAACAGCTTTAGGGTTAGTTCGGGAATACGTAGAATCTGGTGATCTTCGAAGTCTTGGGATTATGGCCGAGGATCGTATTGATTTAATGCCAGACGTTCAAACGTTTACAGAGCAAGGAGTGGATAGTGTTTTTGAAAAGTTCTTCTTCTATGGATTCAATCCTGATACGCCGGATGAATTCGTTGAAATATTTTCTCAAGCAGTAGAAAATGTCGTAAATAATGAAGAGTATAGAGCAGAAGCTGAAGAATACCTTGTATCACCAACTTTTATGGATCCAGAGGAAGCATTTGAATATATCAAAGAAACCGAAGAGTACTATAAAGAATTGCATGGGGAGTAAATAACGGTTTTATTTAATGCCCATAACAAAATAAGTGACGATGTTATGGGCATTTTATTATTTTTTTATGAATATATATCGTTTTAAAAAAATAAAATTTATTTGTAAGACAATTAAAATTACGAGAAGGGTTGGGTTTAAATGACGGTTGAAAGAAAAGCACCACGAGGAATACTAGGTTTTCCTACTGCACCTTTAGATGAGCAGGGAATGATCGATGAAACAGCGTTAGCAGCAAATGTTGAGTATCTCATTAAGGGAGGATTAGCTTCGATCTTTATTGCATGTGGTTCAGGTGAATTTCATGCTTTAAAAAGAGAAGAATACCGTACAATGGTTGAGGTTGCTGTGTCTGTAGCAGGTGGCAGAGTCCCTGTTTATTCTGGTGTAGGTGGAAATGTATCTGATGCCATTGAATTGGTTCGATTATCAGAAGAGTTAGGGGTGGATGGCTACTTAATCCTCCCACCATATTTAATTCAAGGTGAGCAGGAAGGTTTATACAATTATTACAAAGCAATTGTCGAAAAAAGTGAATTAAATGCTATTTTATACAATCGTGATAATGCAATCATTGAGTTAGATGTACTGCAGCGACTAGTAGATGAATTTCCTCAGATCGTAGGATTGAAGGATGGGCATGGAAATATGGAATTAAATCTAGAGTTGATACAGACAATCGGGAATCGTCTTGAATGGTTAAATGGGATGCCGTTTGCTGAAATAACGATGCCTGCCTATACACAAATAGGATTCAACTCTTACTCATCTGCTATGTCTAACTACATGCCGCACATTTCAAAGCTTTACTATGATGCTCTTTTAGATGGAAATGAACAATTAGCTAATGATATTTATGTAAATGTACTTCTTCCAATTAATCGTATTCGTAAGGCAAGAAAAGGGTATGCGGTGTCATTAATTAAAGCAGGGATGAACATACAAGGTTTGCCAGTGGCAAATACTGTCCGTCCTCCTTGTGTCCCTGTTGAAACAGAGCATTACGAACAATTGAAACAAATTATTGAATTTACTTTGGAAAGGTATCCGGTTGAACAAAATGAGGCGTCCAATCTATAGTTTCAAAGTTTATAAGGTAGAAGTTCGAATACTGCCTAAAGCATTGATAAGAGCAGGAGGATAAAAAATGACTGTAGACACAAAAAAAGAAACGTATTTAAACTTTGTAAATGGGTCTTGGGTGGAATCATCTAGCGGTGAAGTGAAGGAAAGCGTAAACCCCGCTAATCGAGATGATATTATCGGATCTGTTCAAATGTCTAATGTCCAGGAAGTTGATCAGGCTGTGGCATCTGCAAAGAAGGCTCAAAGCGCGTGGAGGAAACTCTCAGGGAATGAAAGGGGCACGATTTTATACAAAGCAGCGGATATTCTAGAAAGGAATTTAGAGGATGTTGCCAAATGTATGACGCGCGAAATGGGAAAAACCTTTCGTGAAGCAAAAGGAGAAACAGCTAGAGGGGTAGCAATCCTTCGTTACTATGCTGGAGAGGGATTACGAAAAACAGGTGATGTGATTCCTTCAACTGATCGTAAAGCGCTAATGTTTACGAATAGAGTCCCTTTAGGAGTTGTTGGCGTTATTACACCTTGGAACTTTCCAGTAGCTATCCCAATCTGGAAAATGGCTCCAGCACTCATATATGGAAATACTGTTGTTATTAAGCCAGCTCTAGAAACAGCAATTACTTGTGCAAAAATTTTTGAATGCTTTGAAGAAGCAGGCTTTCCTGATGGAGTAGTAAATATGGTCACCGGATCTGGATCAGTCGTTGGTAAGGCGATTACGGACCATCCAAATATAAATGGAATTACGTTTACAGGTTCAAACGGAGTTGGAAAAACAATTGGGCAAGGAGCGTTAGCGCGAGGTGCAAAGTATCAGCTTGAAATGGGAGGCAAAAATCCAGTCATTGTAGCTGCTGATGCTGATCTCGATCTTGCAGTAGACGCAACTATTAGCGGAGCCTTTCTTTCAACTGGGCAAAAATGTACGGCAACTAGCCGTGTCATTATAGAGGATTCAGTTTATGACATTTTTAAAGAAAAACTATTAGCTAAAACGAAAAATATTACAGTAGGAGATGGACTTAACGAAGAGGTATGGATGGGACCATGTGCAAGTGAAAACCAACTTCAAACCGTGCTTTCTTATATTGAAAAGGGTAGACAGGAAGGGGCTTCAGTCCTCGTTGGTGGGACACAGCTCACGGGAGAAAAATTTGAAAAGGGCTTTTTCGTAGAGCCGACAATCTTTGAAAATGTGACAAATGACATGACGATTGCTCAGGAAGAAATATTTGGTCCTGTCATTGCTTTAATGAAAGTAGATCATTTAGAAGAGGCGCTTGCATTAGCGAATGACGTTAAGTTTGGTTTGAGTGCATCGATCTTCACATCAAATATTCAAAAAATGCTCTCATTTATTGAAGAAATGGATGCCGGTCTTGTTCGTATTAATTCAGAAAGTGCGGGAGTCGAACTACAAGCACCATTTGGTGGGATGAAACAGTCGAGCTCACATTCACGTGAACAAGGTGAGGCAGCGAAGGAATTTTTCACTTCCACGAAAACGATTTTTGTTAAGTGACCGTATTTACTTTGAAATGGGGTGAAGGTGATGACTCATCGTACCGAACAACTAACTGAAGAAAAAGCGATAGATGCACCAATCATTACTGAAGTGAACGTAATTCCGGTAGCAGGCTATGATAGTATGCTATTAAATTTAAGCGGGGCACATAGCCCCTTCTTTACCCGTAACGTCGTTATTGTAAAGGATAATTCCGGAAATATCGGAGTGGGAGAAGTTCCGGGTGGTGAATCGATTCGAAAAACAATGGAAGATGCAACGCCACTCATGATCGGGCAGCCAATTGGCAAATATAACAATATTCTTAAACATTTAAACGTCCCAGTGGCAGCTCTGCTAGGTGAAGGACAGCAGAGAGACAAGGTAGAGATGTTAGGATACTTATTTTATATTGGGGACCGAAAAAAGACGGACCTTCCTTACCTTTGTGATCCTAAAAATGAAGTTGATTGGTTACGACTTCGTCATGAGGAAGCTATAACTCCAGAAGCAATTGTCAAGCTAGCAGAAGCAGCACATGAGAGATATGGATTTAATGACTTTAAGTTAAAGGGAGGCGTGTTACGTGGAGATGAAGAGATCGAAGCAGTAACAGCCTTAGCAGAAAGGTTTCCTAATGCGAGGATTACATTAGATCCGAACGGTGCTTGGTCTTTAAAAGAAGCGATTCGACTTTGTCAAGATAAACATCATATTTTGGCATATGCTGAAGACCCTTGTGGAGAAGAAAATGGCTATTCATCTCGAGAAGTGATGGCCGAGTTTCGCCGTGCTACAGGTTTGCCTACGGCTACTAATATGATTGCAACCGATTGGCGTCAACTCGGACATTCAATTCAGCTTCAGTCAGTCGATATTCCATTAGCAGATCCTCATTTCTGGACGATGCAAGGTTCGGTACGAGTTGCGCAAATGTGTCATGACTGGGGATTAACGTGGGGGTCTCATTCGAACAACCATTTTGATATATCACTTGCGATGTTTACCCATGTGGCTGCAGCTGCACCAGGAGAGATTACGGCCATTGATACACACTGGATTTGGCAGGATGGTCAGCGTTTAACGAAAGAACCGTTTCAGATTCAGGATGGCATGGTCAATGTTCCTAATAAGCCTGGTTTAGGGGTTGAAATTGATATAGATGAATTAGAGGATGCCCATCGACGCTACAAACAAAATGCCCTAGGAGGCCGTGATGACTCTGTTGCGATGCAAGCTCTTATTCCTGGCTGGAAGTTTGATAACAAACGTCCGTGTTTAGTAAGGTCATACACCGAATGATGAAGGCGGTTAACGAATGAGCTATACAATCCTTATTGCAAAGGGTGTCTCAGAGATTGGGAAAAAGTATTTACTCGAGCGGAATTATGACGTCATCTCTGAAGTAACAGAAGAAGTCATCCATGAGAAAATAACTAGCTGTGACGCAATATTGGCTAGAACAGAACCGTATACTGCAGAAATGTTAGCGAGTGCAAATCATTTAAAAGTCATCGCAAAAAATGGAGTCGGTGTTGACAACATTGATATCAACAAAGCGTCTGAGCTTGGAATTTATGTTACAAATGCCCCTCTCTCAAATGCTAACTCAGTTGCAGAACATACATTAGGTCTTATTATGGCGTGTGCTAAAAATATCCTTACAATTGATAATGAGTTAAGGTTAGGGAACTTCGATATAAGAAATCAAGTGGTGAGTTATGATTTAGATGGGAAAACCGTCGGAATCATTGGATATGGACGAATCGGGTCACTATTAGCAAAGAAAGCAGTAAAAGGGCTTGGCATGAGAGTAGTATGTTATGACCCTTATGTAAATCTTGAATCATTATCTCCTGAAGTTGAATTAGTCAATCATATAGAAACTCTCCTTAAAAAGGTTGATTTTGTCAGCCTTCATTTACCATTCACGAGTGATACAGTAGGACTCATAGGAGCAAATGAAATACAAATGATGAAAGAGACCGCATATTTAATCAACACAAGCAGGGGAGAATTGATTCATGAAGATGATTTATATAGAGCGTTGAAAGAGAATCAGATAGCAGGGGCAGCACTAGATGTCTTCAATCAGGAACCACCTAGTAAAAGGAACCCTCTTTTTCGTTTGAGCAATGTCATTGTTACTCCTCATAGTGCTGCTATGACTACTGAGGCAAAAGATCGCATGTCATTACATGCTGCTATCGGAATAGATGATGTATTATCTGGTAAAAAGCCAAGTTGGCCAGTAAATATTCCTATAATAAAGTGATTGAACACCTTCTACTAGAGTCAAGATTAAAAAGTCATTGTAAAGGAGAGGTATGATGTCTTTGAATAAGGAAGTAAACGAAGTCCCCCTTTACATTAAAGTTCATACAAAAGATAATGTTGCAATCATTGTAAATTCTCGAGGTTTGAGAGAAGGGACACAGTTTTCCTGTGGACTTACCTTACATGAATTTATACCTCAAGGACACAAAGTCGCTTTAACAAATCTTGAATTGAATCAAGCAATTATCCGGTATGGTGAAACTATCGGATATGCACTTGCTCCGATTAAAAAAGGCAGCTTGATTAAAGAGTCTCTTGTCAAAATGCCCACTCCACCAGAGTTAGATCAATTGTCGGTTACAAATGAGCGACCTGATGATCTGTCCCCGTTAGAAGGGTATACGTTTGAAGGATATCGCAACACTGATGGAACAGCAGGTGTTAGAAATATTCTTGGGATTACGACGAGTGTACAATGTGTCGCGGGTGTTCTTGATTATGCAGTTGATAGAATTAAAAAAAAAATCTTGCCAAGGTACTCTCATGTCCACGATGTAGTGGCATTAAATCATACGTATGGGTGTGGAGTTGCTATTCATGCACCTGAGGCAGACATTCCTATTCGGACGATTCAAAATATGTCGACCCATCCAAACTTTGGTGGTGAAGTCATGATTGTCGGATTAGGATGTGAAAAATTACAGCCTGAGCAAATAGGTGAACAAGCAGATATTGTAACACTCCAAGATCAACCAGGTTTTATCCACATGGTCGAACATATTATGAAAATGGCTGAAGAGCGTTTGAAGAAATTAAACGACAGGAAAAGAGTAACTTGTCCTGTATCAGATTTAGTCATTGGCTTACAATGCGGTGGAAGTGATGCTTTTTCAGGTGTAACTGCAAATCCAGCAGTAGGATATGCGGCCGATTTATTCGTTCGTGCTGGAGCAACGGTTTTATTTTCAGAAGTGACTGAAGTGAGAGATGCTGTTCATCTTTTAACTCCTCGTACGATAAACAAGAAAGTAGCCGAACGGCTGATTGATGAAATGCAATGGTATGATGATTACTTACAACGAGGAGAAGCAGACCGCAGTGCAAATCCGTCTCCAGGTAATAAAAGGGGAGGCTTATCAAATGTAGTTGAAAAATCGCTTGGATCTATTGTTAAATCAGGAACGAGTCCAATTGTAGATGTCTTGTCACCCGGAGAAAAGGTGAGACGAAAAGGACTGACTTTTGCAGCTACTCCTGCGAGTGACTTTGTATGTGGGACATTGCAATTAGCTTCCGGGATCCATTTACAAGTGTTTACGACTGGGAGAGGAACACCATATGGGTTAGCAATGGCCCCTGTCGTGAAAGTGTCAACTAGAAACGCCTTATCAGATCAATGGAGTGATTTAATTGATGTGAATGCAGGGAAGATTTCAACAGGTGAAGCTACTATAGAAAAAGTAGGATGGGAATTATTCCATTTTATTTTGGATGTTGCCAGTGGTCGAAAACAAACATGGGCTGAACATTGGGGGATAAGTAATGATCTCAGCTTATTTAATCCAGCTCCAGTAACGTAAAATAAATAATCTATATAGTACGTATTCAAAAAGGAGATATCAACGCGACGAAGTTTTGAGTCGCGGAGTGTATCATGTTCAAAGGAGAAACGAGCGAACGCAGAGACACGAAAGCTATTTTTCCAGGCTTCTTGAACATCCTAAGGTAGCAATTTTTTTCCGCTTTTCATTGAAAGGAGATGAAAGCTGTATGCGCAGTCATCTCATTTTGCTCATGTGTCTATTATTTCTAATATACTATTTCGTAGATTTCACATGGTTAGGGAACGTTGTCATCGTTGTATCGATTTTAGCATTTTTAGCAAGCGCAGCAAATGCTTCTCGTTTTCCTAAGGTCGTATCAATTTTAATGATGAGTACCGGAATCATATTAGAAATAAATAAAGGATCTGGATTGGATGGAGTGAGTCATGGGATATTATTAATTCTTCCACTACTCTGTTTAGTAACGCTTGCTCCTCTCCTTTCTATTCCATTAAAACTCGGAGGATACTTCGAATCGGTCGATTCTTTGTTGCGAAATTTGCTACATTACCCTAAACGAATGTTTGCAGGAATAACAATGATCCTATTTATTTTGAGCCCTATATTAAGTTTGGGGTCGGTTAGAATTATTAGTGAATTTCTAAAAGACCTTAAGCTTCCTTCAGCAATGTCTGCAAAAGGGTATTTAATTGGATTCTCTACAGCGATCATGTGGTCTCCATATTTTGCCTCAGTCTCTCTCGTTCTCTATTATTTAGACATACAAGTTGGAAGTTATATTTTATACGGAATCGGCTTGTCGGTACTTTCATTACTAGTCGGTAATGTATTATTTGCCTTTTGGGAAAGAAATCATCCTCTTGATCAATCAGTCATTTTACAGGAAGAAGGACTGGACAAACATTACCGTATTAAACTTTTACAATTGGCAATGTTTGTGCTGATGCTTTTAGCTGTTTCTTTAACAATAGAGTATTTAACGAAATGGTCAATGATTATTATCGTCTGTTTGATTTCAATGATATTGCCATTATTATGGGGGCTAGTAACAAATGGATGGAAGCGGCTGATTCCGTTACTAAGAACGTACCGTGACGATTCTGTACTCATGTTGAATAATGAGATTGCTCTTTTTATGAGTGCCGGTTTATTAGCACATGCGGTCCAAGGAACTCGTTTGGCTAATCAAGTAAGTCAGTGGTTAACAGACATTGCAAACGTGTCGTTTTTATTATTTGCCCTATCTGTTATGTGCATTGTTTTAGTTGTAACATATGTCGGAATTCATCAGATTGCAGTTATTGCTGCATTAGCGATGCAATTAAATTATGAGGAGCTCGGTATGACAAGCTTGTCACTTGCAATGCTCCTTTTATTAGCTTGGTCCGTTTCATCATCATTAAGCCCATTTTCCGGATTAAATTTAATGGTCAGCAGAATAGTAGGCATTTCTGGTATTGATACAGGTGCAAGGGCAAACGGGTTACACTTATCACTTCTGACCGTGATGGGAATTGGCATTTTTCTATTGATTAGTTAAAAAATGTGATGGTATAAAGTGAAGTTGTTAATGATCTTCTTTTGCTAATTGGCATTACTTGCCATGAAAGGGATGAGAGAGATGATCTTTACGCATGATTTATTAAAATCATATGTGATCGACGTATTAAAATCAGTCGGATTAACAGAGAAGAATGGGAGTATTGTAGCTGAAAGTCTAGTTTCAGCAAACCTTCGTGGTGTTGATTCACACGGTGTCACACGGCTTCCGATCTACGTTAAACGAATCAAATCGGGGGCAGTAACACCGAACCCGAAAGTCTGGATTGAAGAAGAAGGTCAGTCAACCCTTTTAGTAGACGGCAATGATGGTATGGGTCAAATTGTCGGACTAAAAGCAATAGAATATGGTATTAAAAAGGCAAAATTAAATGGTGGAGTTTATGTAGGTGTGAAAAATTCTACGCACTTTGGAACCGGGGCGTTTTTTGTTCAACACGCATTACAACATGATCTCATCGTTGTTGCGATGTCAAATGCTCCTTCTACAATGGCTCCTTATGGAGGAATTCAGCCGTACTTAGGAACGAACCCCTATGCTTTTGGACTACCATCTGATAAATATCGCCCGGTTATTTTTGACATGGCTACAAGTGTAGTAGCTAGAGGAAAAATTATATCAGCAGAGCAAAGAGGTGCGGATATTCCGTTAGGTTGGGCGATTGATCAAAATGGTAAAGAGACAACGAATGCAAAAGAAGCATTGGAAGGGACTGTTCTACCATTTGCAGGACCAAAAGGATATGCAATTTCATTAATGATCGATATAATGAGCGGAGTCTTAACTGGAGCGGGGTTCGGTCAGCACGTAAATAATATTTATGGTGATTACGATAAACCACAAAAGGTTGGTCATTTCTTTCAACTGATTGATATTAACAGCTTTATGCCAGCTGAAACCTTTAAAAAAAGAGTGGACCAAATGATTCGTGAAATAAAGTCTTCACCTAAAGCAGAAGGTGTAGAAGAAATATATTTACCTGGAGAAATAGAGTTTAATACTGAAAGGGAGAGGTTAAGAAATGGTATCCCTCTAGATCAGGAAGTGTACGAGGCATTAAAAATTGTCGGAGAAGAAGCAAATGTCGATATATCAAAATATCACACACCTGAAAAAGCTTTATAAACTCATCCATTGAATGAATCACATTTGTGAAGAGAAAGTAATCCCCGCTAAGGTTAAATAAAGATGTTAAGCTTCTAGTACAAACGATCCTTAAGGCGAAAGCTGAAAGGTTCGTTTTTTGTTTTGTATAAATCTTCTGTATATTTGTTCGATAAATATTGAACTTTTATTAATGTTCAAATAATATAGAACTATATAGAAGTTCGATAAGAGGTGAACGTAATGAGTTATGAAGTAAATATTGATTTTTGTGAAGCGTTCGAGCTGTTTAGTAGCTTTAATGCTTATACAAATAAAAAATCACATAAAGGTTTAGAATTGGGAAGCGGCTGGGTCAAGCGTATTCGAGAAAAAATGAGTCCAGCATTTCACGAAACGATTAAAGGTGTTCAATCGAGTGACCTTTCTCTTGACCTGCTTTTACTTGATTGTCCGCCTGAAAAGCGTTCTGCAAAAGAATTTTTGACTTGGATGGAGCAATTATCAGTTGGTGAACTGTATGAGCGAATGTCACCTTTCATACTAGAGGGAAGTGAAACGATGCGTGACTTAAACAATTGGCGGAACCGAATGGTCTACCTTTTTTCTTGTTGGAATGAAGAATACTTTCAACATTGCGATCGTTCGATTGTTGCGAGTCTCCAAAAAGATGCTGAAGAGAAGCAGTCTTTCATAAAGAAATCTTCTCCTGTTGAAATCGTTGAAGAAGTAACAAATGGACTGATGGTGGAGTCGATTGAAGGATTAAAGAAAGTCATTCTCGTTCCGCAATATCACTTTCGCCCATACAACTTAATCGCCAATTATCGAGGATTGCATTTTTACTATTATCCAGCAGATATACAAACATCAGATCCTGATATTCCTCCTTCATCACTGATGAGATTGACGAAAAGCTTAGCTGATGAAAACCGTTTGCGAATTCTTCGCTTTTTAATGGCAGGAGAAAAAAGTTTCACTGAAATTGTTCAGTACACAGGGCTTGCTAAAAGTACGGTTCATTATCATATGGTTTTGCTGAGATCATCTGGGTTAATAAGAGTTCATCTTGGATCAAACTCTGGAGAAACATTCAGCTTAAGACAGGGGGGAGTTGATCAGTTACACACACAATTGGCCGAGTATCTTCGACAATAGGACACGAAAGCTTTTGACTTGATTCAGCAATATCATTATCCGAAAATGGGAGGAAAAATCAATGGCTGAACTGTTAAGAAATCGTGCATTTATCTTTTTAGGTTTAGGGCAGGCTGCATCAGGGTTGGGAGGAACGTTTGCGACTTTTATTATGTCTTGGCTCGTATACGAACTGACCGGCTCGTTAGTCGCAATGGGGAGTATTTGGGTTGCAACGATGGTTCCGAGCATCATGACACAATTGTGGTCTGGGCCATACTTAGATCGCTGGAATCGCAAGAAAGTGATGATCTTTTCGGAGTGGATGCGTGCCGCAGCTTTTCTAATCCCAGCAATCATGTTTTCTCTAGGTGAGCTGCAAGTTTGGCATTTATATGTTACAGCTGTCATTATTGGGGTCGCTGAACCGTTGTTTCGTCCTTCAAGTATGGCGTTCGTCGCAGAAATTTTACCTAAAGATCGATTAAACAAAGGGAATGCCATCTTAGAAGGAACGATGCAAATCATGCTTCTCATCGGACCTCCGTTAGGCGGACTTATTTTACAATGGATCGGGTCACAAGCGGTTCTATTGTTACTAGTAGGTACAATGGGTGGAGCAGGCGTTTTACTCATGTTTCTTCCTAATAAAAAAGTGGAGGTTTCAAAAGCGAAAGAAACGTGGTTCAAACAATTCAAAGAAGGACTGCGATTTTACCGCGTTAACCCAGTGTTGTTGGGAGTTGGGTTGTTACTTATGCTCTGTAACTTTACAAACGGAGCTTCTACCCCGATGTTTCTCCCTTTCGTCACTGAAAACTTAGGAGGAAGCCCTTTTCAATACGGGCTGTTCACCTCGTCTTTTTCAATTGGTATGATCTTAGCATCTCTCGTGACTGGGATGACGAAAGAGCCTCAAAACCGTCGTCTTGTGATGCTCGGGTCGCTGATGTTTACAGGGGTATTTATGGCACTATTAGGCTGGATTAGTTATTTTCCATTAGCGATTTTAATCGTCATTTGTAGTGGATTTTGTATGATTATATTTAATGTCAACAATACAACTTTATATCAAAGAAAAGTTCCTGATGAAATTCGTGGCAGGGTCTTTGCGGTTCGGATTTTGTTAGCACAGGCCGGAGTGCCAGTCGGGGCATTCATTGGCGGAACATTTGCTGAAGCATGGGGAATTCCGACCTTATTTACAGTAATGGGAGGATTAGTGATTATTGCGACTGTAACAGCGTTTTTCCTGCCTGTTTTCTATCAGTTGAATGATACGACTTCTGCATCTGTTGCAGCTAAGGAGAAAGTACCTTCATAGAGGTTATCAAAGTAGCTGACTACTTTAGTTTCCAGTTTCCTGTTTTTGGATTTTCGGTAGAAACGGGTAACGGATGTTCGTCGTAGTCATTCATGGTTTCGTAGTAGTAACCCAGCATTTCGTCTTATTAACATCGAGCTTCTTCGCAACCTTTCTTTTTAGGCGTAACCTTCCTAGTAACGAAGCGGACACCAGATCCTTTATTTCAACCAAAAAGCTCAATTTGAAAGCATTTGCGGACTCAGGGTTCGCTATTTACACGTATTCACTATAAATGAACTCTAAAATTGCTTCATAGCGAACCTCATGTCCGTTTATTTTTCAAAATAAGGCTTTATGACCGAAATAGCGGATTACATGGCCGCGAATTAATCCTGTTCAAAATTTTGTGTAAGGGGGGAAACAAAAACATGGTTTGTTATAAAATAACAAACCAAACACGCATGGGAGCTGGTTAACTCCCACGCGATCAATATAGAAATTTAGGATTCTTCTTTTCTTCTGGAGATTTCATGTTTAATTTCATTTTTATCGGTACTAGGAAAACTAGTTAATTTAGGAGCTGCAGGGAAGTCGAATTTTAAATGAGAGTGAGGCAGCTCAAATATCAACGTACCGATTTTTTCTTGACTTTTATTTTCGATGACAATCCAGAACACACGAGTTTCATAGTGGGGTGTTCCCCATTTCGCCTTTTCGATCGAGTTTCTGAAATTTAAGCAGCCAGCAATGATAAAATCATCTTCCTTCGTTTCTTCAGCAGATTGATATCCAGCTTTTTCGATTTTCTGCCAAATGGGAGGGAGTAAATGGTCTAAATACATTCCATACGTTGCATCTTCGTACTCAGGAAATATATTTTCAAGTTCTACTCTATTCGTGTTTAGTACTTCTTCCCAATGGTGATGAATGTAGCTGGAGAAAACGTCGCCTAACTCCTCGATTGACATTTGTGAATGGAAATTATAATTTTCCAAATGAATTCCCTCCTAATATTTTTTAAAAGCGGAAAAAAGAACAGTGCAGACGAGCTTAATAGCAGTAATTCTTTTTTCTCTTCTTTTTTTACATATTCATCGTATAACATTAAAGCAAATTGAAGGTTTTAAATAAATGATTAGAATTATATAGCCTTTTCTATCTTAAAACTTTAGATGAGCTATAATGTATGTATGGAGGGAGGACAGAATATGAACAGCATCTATAAACCAATCGATATTGCAAGAAAACTTAATGTGAGTACGAGTACGTTAAGAGGTTATGAAGAGAGAGAACTCGTGCCACCAGCTGAGAGGATGGAACAGGGCTACAGGCTCTATACGAATATCCATTTTGCATATTTTGAATGTATCGTTCATATGTCTCCCGGGTTTGGGATGGAAACAACCTCTTCAGTAATAAAGAAAATTCAAAGGAATGATCTCGACTCGGCTTTATGGATCATAAATGAAGCACAAATGCAAAACTATAAAGATATAAATTTATTGAACGACGTAGAACATAACGTCTACGATATATTTCATTACAAAACTCGGATAGAAAAGCCTGAAACAATTCGCGTCATATCAGAAGAAACGAAAGTATCTCCTTCAACCATTCGATATTGGGATACAGAAGGTTACATTCAATCTCATAGAGACGAGCAAAACAATTATCGTATGTTTGATTCGTTTCAATTCTTAAAAATATTGTTAATGAAGTTAACTCAGTCGATGGTTTACTCTGAAGACGTCGTCCTCTTAAAACAATCCATTAAAGATTTGCAAGCTCAAGATATAGAAAGGGTAAAAACGATTTTAGATCAATGCAGGAAGCAGTTTAATAAACGAAATGAACGTCAGCTTCGAGCACTGTTTTATTTGCAAAAACTATGTGATGAAATAATGATCAATCATTGACCTGGAAAAAAAGTGATGGATCTCCATGAACGAGGGGATCCTTTTCTGCGTTTGGTCATAGTAATTCATAATTTTGTCATAGTAGCATGGTGTTTCGTCGTAGTCATTCATGATTTCGTCATAGTAACGCGGCATTTCGTCTTATTAACATCGAGCTTCGCCGCAGCTTTTCTTTTTAAGCGTAACCTCTCCTAGTAACGAATCGGACACCAGATCCTTTATTTCAACGAAAAAGCTCAATTTGACAACATTTGCGGACTCATTGGACCTATGTCAAGAAAGTAGACACCTAAATAACGAATTTTTGGATTTATAGTTGCTTTAACTAGTTGGCCTTTGTTCACCTTTCGAAAAGTATAGATAATTCAGCGGAAGCGTCAAGCCCAAACCGCTTGACCCCTCCACTTCATCATCTGTTTGATGGTTAGGTGAAGTAAGGGCCAAACTACTACTCGTATTAAGCAGCTTTCCTATCAAACTGCTTTGCATATTGCATTGGTGACAGGTATCCAATAGAACTGTGTATTCTTTTGCGATTATAGAAAAACTCAATGTATTGGAACATACTAGTATAAGCCTGCTCCTTGGTTTTAAACCGACGACCTTTTAATAATTCTTTTTTCAAAACACTAAAAAATGATTCTACACAAGCATTGTCATAACAATTGCCAGTACGACTCATACTAGCTTCCATACCATAACTTTCGAGTCGTTGACGATATTCTTTTGATGCGTATTGAGTACCTCGGTCTGAATGATGGATTAAGTCTTTGTTTGGATTTTTTGATTCATAAGCATTTTCCAGAGCTTCTAACACGATTTCATTTGCCATGTGACCTTTAAGACTCCAGCCAACAATTTCACGAGTACAAAGATCAAGGATGACCGCCAAGTATAATTTCCCCTGGCGACAAGGAATATAGGTAATATCAGCACCCCAAACCTTGTTAGGAGCTGCTATACGAAAGTTTTGATCCAATTTATTAGGAGCGATAGGATTTGCATGATTAGAATCTGTTGTAACGACCTTGAACTTCTTTGACACACAAGAGCGTAACCCTAGCTCATTCATATATTTACTAACTGTTCTTTGACTAACTTGATAGTTTTCTTTCCACAACATTTGGGTGATTTTCGGACTACCATAAATCCCATGACTATCTTTAAAATGGTACTCGATTCGGTCTTGAATTTCTCTTTTTCGAAGCTCTTGTTGACTAACCTCACGTTTTTTCCACTTGAAATAGCCACTCCGCGATACTTGCAGTACTTTACACATCTTCTTCACTGAAAATTCGGAGCTATGCTTTTCAATGAATTCGAACCTCATGGCCGTGGTTTGCTGAAGATGTGCACCGCCTTTTTTACAATTGCCAACTCTTCTTGAGTGTCTGCTAGTTTGCGGTCTTTTTCTCTTAATTGACGTTCTTGATCTCGTAACTGTTGTTCTAATTTACGAATACGTTCCTCACTTGCCAGTGGTTCATTATCAAATTCTCGATATTGAGTCATCCACTGATGTAGGCAACTTAATGGAATATCTAATTCTTGTGCTATGTCTCTCATCGTTTTCTTTTGCTTTTGCTCTTGAGCAAATTTAACTGTTTGACGTTTAAATTCTTCACTATACCTTTGCCGACGTTCACCCATGGGAACCCCTCCTTGTATTATCATCTCATCATGTCCAATTATAATGTTCGTTAAAGGGGTGTCCACTTTTTATTCTATATTCACATGGTTCGCTATTTACACGTATTCACTAAAAATGAACTCTAAAATTGCTTCATAGCGAACCTCATGTCCGTTTATTTTTCAAAATAAGGCTTTATGACCCAAATAGCGGATTATATGTCCGCGGAGCGAATTACGCTTAAGATTGACGTTTCATTGAAAAGAGAAAATTTACTCGAGAAATTTGGATTAGCAGCCAGCAATGATAAAATTAATGAATCTAGTAATCGGGGCTCTATTTACTCCAATTAATCCTTAGTTGGACTACTAGATTTAACGAATAAAATAGCTGAAAAATAGTAGAGTAGAGACTTACTAAATTAGACACAATCGGTTAAAATAGTCGATATTTTATATTAATACACTTGTGCATAAGTTTAGTGTGTTTTATAATTATATCAAATATCATCCGTACAAGTTGGTATTAGTTGAAAACGCTCTAAAAGATAAATTTTGATAAAAACCCATCTATATCAGTTTATGTAAGTTTATTGATAGAGTGGTATAACTGGTGATTAATAGGGAGATGTTCAACTTTGAAAGATAAAACATACAGGGTAATTTGTACGTACATATCGATCTGCATATTGCTATAGTCATGATGGTATTCATTAAATCATGGATGAAGAAAGAGAATTGAAAAAGGTACTATCATGGTTGTTCTATCTTATCTTTCCATTGTTTCACTTTATGTATTATTTTTAGGTGCCTTAATTCCGGTTTCGATCCATTTTGAAGGCGGTGCGCTATCTATTATAAAAAAATGCTTTCAATTTATTATCGGGAGAATACACATTGCTCTTTTATTTATTGTGTTAATTTGGGCTTCGATGTATCTTTCTCTAGCCTTCCCGGCAGCGATTATCTTTTTCTCGGGAAGTGTGTTGTCGTAAATGCTCATGTGGTTCTTTATTTGAAGTTTAGAAAAAATTGAAACGAAACAACAAGTAAAAGAGCGCTATTCTTAAAACAAGATTTATCTGTTTTAAATATAACTGTTTTGTAGTCACTAGATTTACAACGTAAGGAGAGAGTATGATGGACACATTACAATATCGAAACCCAGTTATAGAGCAACGGGCAGATCCGTGGGTTTATAAGCATGAAGATGGTTATTATTATTTCACTGGATCTGTTCCGGAATATGATCGAATTGAAGTAAGAAGAGCGAAAACGATCCAAGGTCTTGGTGAAGCTGAACCAGTCACAGTATGGCGTAAATATGAAACGGGTTCACTTAGTGCGAATATATGGGCTCCAGAGATTCACTATATCGAGGGTAAGTGGTATATCTATTTTGCTGCTGCAAGAACGACGGAAACGAAAGATGGTTTGTTTGATCATAGAATGTTTGCGCTAGAGTGTGATTCAGCGAACCCACTTGAAGGCCATTGGGTCGAACGTGGACAAGTGAAGTCAAAGTGGGAAACATTTTGTTTAGATGCTACCTCTTTTGAACATCGTGGAACACGTTACTACGTTTGGGCGCAAAAAGACCCGAATATTGAAGGGAACTCAAATCTTTATATCGCTGAAATGGAAAACCCATGGACGTTGAAGGAAAAGCAAGTGATGATTTCCACACCAGAGTATGACTGGGAAAAGATTGGTTTTTATGTAAATGAGGGAGCAGCAGTACTGAAGAGAAATGGCAAAATATTTATGACGTTCTCTGGAAGTGCGACTGATTTCAATTATTGTATGGGGCTTCTTTATGCAGATGAAGATGCAGACCTTCTTCATCCTGATTCATGGAAAAAACTTGATCATCCAGTCTTTGAAACGAGTGAGGAAAATAGCCAGTTTGGCCCTGGTCATAATAGCTTCACAGTAAGCGAAGATGGTAGTGAGGATATTCTCATCTATCATGCACGAAACTATAAAGAAATTAAAGGTGACCCGCTGTATGATCCGAACCGTCATACACGTGCACAAGTGATTAAGTGGGATGAGGATGGGTTCCCGATTTTCGGAGAACCTGTACCAGACGCGTAATTTAGTTGGGAGTGTTGGTTAAAAAGAGCAGTGGAGGAATCGAATGTCTCTTAATAGATGATCGTGCATAGGCTTTTTTACAGGGGCATGCTATACTAGATGTACGTATAAGTGGAGGTTACGAGGTGTTATAGTTATATGGAAACGAAATATAATTTTGTTAAAAATGAAATTATGACCAAAATTCTGCAAGGATTCATTCTTCCTCATCAAAAAATTGGTTCAGAAAATGAGCTGATGAAAACGTATCAAGTAAGTCGTCATACGATTCGAAAAGCGATTGATGACTTAGCACATGATGGGTGGCTGTATAAAAAACAAGGTTCTGGAACGTTTTGTGCTGACCGCTCGAATTACAAGCAGAGTTCAAACAAGAGGAAGAAAAATATTGCTGTCATTACGACGTACTTTTCAGAGTACATTTTTCCTACGATTATCCGTGGAGCTGAAGGATACTTAAGTGATCATGGATATCAAGTGACGGTTTTTAGTACAGATAATAATTTGGAGCAAGAACGTCGTTGTCTTGAGTCAGTACTTTCTCAACAATTTGATGGATTAATTGTTGAGCCGACAAAAAGTGCAATGCCGAACCCGAATATTAATTATTATTTAAATATTGAGAGAACAGGGATTCCTTACGTAATGATTCATGCTTATTATGATGAACTTGAACCGATTCACGTCGTTATGGATGATGTAAAAGGTGGCTTCGTACAGACGAAGCACTTGATTGATTTAGGCCACCAGCATATCGTTGGCTTTTTCAAACACGATGATATTCAAGGGATCAAACGAATGAAGGGATTTATTAAAGCTCATCGCGAAAGCTGGATTCCACTCAGTCCGCAAAACATTATTACGTATACAACAGAAACGAAGGACACTTTACCGAAACAAGTCTTAAAGAAAAAGCTGGAAGAGAAGAAAGAGTTACCGACTGCGATCGTTTGTTACAACGACGAGTTAGCGATCTTGCTTTTAGACATACTCCGAGATATGAAGCTGAAAGTGCCAGAAGACATTTCCGTAGTAGGGTTTGATAATTCAATTTTGTCTGTAGCTTCAGAAGTTAAACTGACGACAATAGAACATCCGAAAGAGAAAATGGGAATGCAAGCAGGAAAAACGATTCGACAGCTGATAGAACAAAAGGATGACCCCTCATTTACAAAACATGTTGAATCCGTCGTGTTTGATTCTGAGCTTGTCGCACGAAAATCTACAAGCAAACTAGGTGTAAAAGATTTAAATTAAGCACGTTCTTTTCGTCTCGTTGCAAGATACTCTAGTGTTCTTCTAATGAGAGAGCGATTTTAAATAGGGCCGAAGCATTTATGTGCTTCGCTTTTTTTGTACTATCAGAGTTTATTAATCTTATGGACGCTCGTATAGCTGCAACTAAGGCTCTGCCATTAAGAATTATACGAAAGCATAAGAGTTTCTAGACAAGTACAATTTGCTTGCTGAGAATCTCTGTAGTGATAAGTTAAGTTTTATTTATGGTTGCTCGTCTTGTTCATTCATTGATAAAGGAGTACCTGTTGAAGTATGCTCGTTTATCCAATCGAGAGAAGTATTTGACACAGCTTGCCAATCAGGAATTTGTTCTTTATGCTGCTCTACCCAGCCCATACAATATTGCGGGTCAATACTTTTTTCTTCACATTGTTCTAAAAATGATAGAATAGTCGAAGCTGTACAGTTTTGCCAAGTACCACAAGTGTTTTCAAAGATTTCTTCCATTTTTTGTTGAATATCATTAGCCATTTAACGAATCCTCCTTTAAAAAACGTAAGTACTGCCAACAATAAGTATGTCCAACAATAAACAATATATGAATAAATATAGAGAAAGAATCATTGTTAGATTGACGATAAGGGTGACGGTGTATATACTTAACCATATGGTTGATTATCCCACATCATTTTTTATAATATTGGAGGTGGCGGTTTGGACGAAACGGTACGTCGTTATTTTCAAGATCTTGAATCAAATGATAAGACTGAGCAGTATGAAGCGTATAATCAAATCATGAAAGCAATCGATAAAAAGGTAGACTGGGTTTATGACGTCTGGGATCAGTTGGTAGATGACTTGGACGATGCAAATAATCACCGAAGATCGAGAGCGGCTCAATTTTTAGCCGGTTTAGCAAAAAGCGATCCAGAGAAAAGAATATTGACTGCTTTTCCTAAGGTTTGGAAAGTGACATATGACGAGAAATTTGTAACAGCAAGACATAGTTTACTATCGATATGGAAAATTTGTCTGGCAGGTGATGAGCAGAAAGAACTCGTGATGCAGCACTTAATCGATCGCTTTAAAAGCTGTAAAGATGAAAAGAACTATACGTTAATCCGCTTTGATATTATCGAAAGCTTGAAAAAATTGTATGATGCGTTGGAAGAAGAAGAAATTAAACAAACTGCAATGGAATTAATTGAATTAGAAGATCAAAATAAATTTCGAAAAAAATATTTATCCGTTTGGAAATAAAGTTAAAAACACCACGTTCTTCATATAAGTGTGGTGTTTTTTTGTTGTGTGCCCCGCAGTCACACAGTCTAAGTGGTTCAAATCCACTCAGTAACTTTACCCTTTAAAGTACTGTAGCCGAAGCAACATCCTCCCTCTAATGAGAAGGATGGACAGGGTGCCCTCTGAGAAGGGGGATCTGAAAGGTCTGCAGGCAAAGTCCAGCCCGGAACAAAATGTGAACCAGAGGTGGCGGCAGTGTTGGGTGACCCGCCATCAAAACGGGGAAACCTGTGCAGACGCACACTTTATAGGAAAATACGAAAGGGACATGACCTATAAAGCCCACTGACGTGATTAGGGTCAGGATGGATGGAACAGAAGGTGTGATGACCGGGGGAAGCACTGTAGGTTCCTTCGTGTAAACATACGGAGGTAGGGGAGGTATAACCCAAAGGGGAAAACCAAACCGATGACACTGCAGGTGGCGGATAGATTCGTAGTAGTGACGAAGTTTGAGCCAATGAACTCTGGCAACAGGAGGGAGGATAAAACTCAAACGAGGAAGCGCTGGTCGCTTCACCCACCATCAGGCCAAAAGCCGGATGATGGAGGCGAAGGAATCTAACTTCGTTAACATTGTGAATGAACGTGAGTGGATAATGTAAGCGCCTTAATGAAAAGAGGTCTCCCGAGTAGGTGCGACCTTGCCAACCGTGAAACCCACGCGAGGAAGAGGGAACCGGCGACCTGAGTACACAAGGAAGAAAAGGAGCGATTGGGACATCCTAGACACGCATTTCTGACTTGATGGAAACAGAAAGGAGTCATTCTCTGTAGCGGACATAAGACCAATGTGGTGAGAAGCGCAGAAGGTGGTGATAACAATGACACCAACGCGTAAATATTATTCCATTATCGATAAAGTGTACACCATGACAAATCTACATGATGCTTGGAAAAAGGTGAAAGCGAACAAGGGAAGTGCAGGAATCGACGGTGTAACCATCGAATGGTTTGACGTCAACCTGAAGCAGAATCTCGAAGAGATTCAACGGCTACTAAAGGAAAAACGTTACGAACCTACTCCGGCTCTAAGACATTATATTCTAAAAGATAACGGGGAAAAACGACCGCTAGGAATCCCAATCATCCGCGATCGTATTGTCCAACAAGCTGTTCGTCAAATGATTGAGCCACTATTTGACCGAGACTTCTATCCTCATAGTTACGGGTTCCGAATCGGACACTCGCAACATCAAGCACTTGATACAGTCATAAGAGCGAAAAAGGCGGGATACGAATACGTCGTTGATCTAGATATTCAAGCTTATTTTGACACCATCCCCCATGACAAGTTGATGGAAAAGGTGAGAGGAAAAATCGCTGATGGGCGAATTCTAGACTTAATCGAAGGATGGTTAACAGTCGGAATCATGGAAGGTGATCAGTTTCATGATTCTGAGAAAGGATCCCAACAGGGCGGAGTGATTTCACCGCTATTAGCCAACATCTACTTGGACGAATTTGATTGGGAGATGAAAAAGGCAGGGTTCCCCGTTGTTCGTTTCGCAGATGATGCTTTAATTATGTGCAAGACGAAGAAGCAATCACAGAAGGCACATAACTTAGCAAAGAAAATCATAGAACAGAATCTAGATCTGACCATGCATCCAGAGAAAACAAAAGTGGTTCACTTCGATGAAGGTTTCCGTTTTCTAGGGTTTGAATTCTGGAAAGACTTTCTCGTTCTTCCGGAGAAAAGAATGATGAAATTCAAAAAGAACATCAGGCTTCTCACAAGAAGACAACAAGGGAAGAATCTTGAGCAAGTGATTTCAAGATTAAACCAAACCATCAGAGGTTTCGGAAACTACTTCGGCATTGGAAATACTAAAAAGAAGTTCCAAAGACTTGATGAATGGATTCGCATGAGGCTTCGTGCCTTCATGAGGAAGAAGAAGTCAACACTATCGAACCAAAGAATACCGAACAAGTTCTTCGAAAAATCAGGACTGATTTCGTTGGAAAGTCTTCTCACCGCTCGTTCCTAACTTAAGAGTGAAATTAATCTCTAACTCACTCCCGGGTATGGGGAACTAACGAAGGGAAAGCCGGATGCGGGAAATCTGCACGTCCGGTTTGATGAGGGGTCCGAGGGCGAAAGCCCTCGTCCTACTCTACTGTGAGGAGGAGTGTTTCTCAAAACAACTCCTCGTTTCGTCATAATAATCGAATCACTCTTGCCTTTCAATGTCAGACTGATTTAAACGATTAAGTTGGATTCGTTTGTTCATCTGTCTTTTTCAATTTATCTCTTACTCGTTTGCGTTCTTTACCAGGACTTGGCTTCGGTTTTACTTCTGCTTTAAAGGCTTTTAGCATAGAAAGTGACACGACGAACAGGACGAGAGTTAAAGGAAAGGCACTGACAATGATCGCTGTTTGCATCGCTTCCAGACCACCGGTTGCCATTAGTACAACAGCAGAAGCGGCTAAGATGATTCCCCAGATATATTTAACGATGTTTGGGGGCTCTGTGCTTCCGTTTGTTGTTTGCATTCCAAGTACAAATGTTGCTGAATCAGCAGACGTAATAAAAAATGTACTAATGAGAAAGATCGTGATTGTTGCAAGAATACCGCTGAATGGCAGCTGCTCGTAAACGAAGAATAGTGCCGTTTCAATGGCTTGTCCTGACACGTCGAGTCCCATCGTGTATTCGTAAAAGATTCCTGTACCGCCAAAAACACAGAACCATAACGTACAAACGAGTGTCGGCGCAACTAAGACAGCAATAACAAACTCACGAATCGTCCTCCCTTTAGAAACGCGGGCAATAAATGTTCCGACGAATGGTGACCAGGCGATCCACCAAGCCCAATAAAAGATCGTCCATCCTTGAAGCCAAGCAGCATTTCCTTCATCAAAGGGTGATAAACGCAAACCCATCGCAGGAATATTTTGTATGTAACTGCCTAATGTTGTAGTAAATAGGTCTAATAAGAAGATTGTCGGACCAAGAATAATGACGGCAATGAATATAATGCTCGCCAAAGCCATATTCGTATTACTTAAGTATTTAATCCCTTTTCTGATCCCTGTACCTGCGCTAATTAAAAAAAGCAATGTAACGATGGCAATAATCGTAAATTGAATCGAAAAATTGTTTGGAATCCCAGTTAAATAGCTTAATCCTCCATTGATTTGGGCAGCACCTAATCCAAGGGATGCACATACCCCGAAGATTGTCGCGAAAACGGCGACAATATCAATGATAACGCCAGCTTTCCCTTTGACGCGGTCGCCAAGTAAAGGACGCAACGTGGCACTCATAAGCCCTGGATACCCTTTTCGAAACTTAAAATATGCGAGTGCAAGCGCAATGATCGCATAAATCGCCCATGCATGAAACCCCCAATGAAGGTATGTATAGCGTAAGCTCATAATCGCTGCTTCACCTGTATCTCCTTCAATAAATGGAGGATTGGCAAAGTGTGAAATTGGTTCTGATACACCGAAGAATAATAACCCAATCCCCATCCCGGCACTAAATAACATCGCAAACCACGTTGGACGGCTGAATTCAGGTTGATCTTCGTCTTTACCGAGCTTGATTTTTCCATACTTACTGAAAATGAGAAAAAGAGCAAAAACTAAAAAGAACGTAGCTGCGATTTGATAAAACCAGCCGAAATTTTGCATGAAAAACCCTAGTGTCACATCCATAACACTTTCCAAGTGACCAGGTGCGAGCACGCCCCAAAGAACAAAAATAACCGAGATAACAATCGCAATCCAAAAAACAGTCGTTACTTTATTCATACAATAAAGCCTCCTTCCCTCACTAGTCTTTGAACATTCAACATTTTTATGTAGCGAAGTTCGTTCGACAAGTGCCTTCGTTCGACAAGTGCCTGGCACTTGTCGAATAAGATATAATGAGGGGGAATCGGTCAGACAATTTTGTGCACGAAAAGTCGGATCAACTTTTTCAGGTCCTGATATTCTTTTGATAAAGGAGGTCATACACATGGATTTGCTTAAAAATGTGAATGGGGCAATTGAGTACATCGAAGAAAACCTTACGAATGATATTGACTTTAAAAAGGTAGCCAGTCTTGCTCTTTGCTCGGAATACCATTTTAAAAGGATGTTTTCCTTTCTTGCCGGTGTCTCACTATCAGAGTATATTCGTCGCAGACGTCTTACCCTAGCAGCTTTTGAACTGAAAGGTAATGAGGGAAGAATTATCGATGTCGCGATAAAATACGGGTATAATTCTGCTGACTCATTTGCGAGAGCGTTTCAAAAAATGCACGGGATTTCCCCTTCTGATGCAAGAGATAATGGCCAGTCACTTAAAGCTTATCCACGTATGACTTTCCAATTATCAATCGAAGGAGGAAATGAAATGAACTATCGAATTGAAGAAAAAGATGCATTCCGTATCGTCGGAATCATGAAAAGAGTTCCTATCATTTTTCACGGGGTGAATCCCGAAATTGCTGAAATGTGGAAGAGCTTAAGTGAGGAAGACTTTGAGAAACTTAAACAGTTATCGAATGTTGAACCAAGTGGACTGATCAGTGCATCCACAAATTTTTCTGAAGGAAGAATGGAGGAAAAAGGAGAGCTCGATCATTATATTGGTGCCGCGACAACGAAGGAGTGTCCAGATCATTTAACAAAACTTGAAGTCTCTGCTTCAACTTGGGCTGTATTTGAAGCTGTCGGTCCTTTTCCTGACACATTGCAAGACGTGTGGGGACGCATTTATTCCGAATGGTTTCCATCTTCAAACTATGAACAAGTAGAAGGACCGGAAATCCTCTGGAATGAAGACAAAGATTTAGAATCGCCAACGTTCAAAAGTGAAATATGGATTCCAGTCGTGAAAAAGTAATGACATAAAAGCCGAGTGGTGAGGGGGAAACCTCAATCCACTCGGCTTTTAACATGAGTTGTCGACCTGTTTCACAATATTAATTTTTGGCGGAACGATCATAGCGCTACTGTCTTCCATTGCAATTCGTGAACGGAAATATGAAATCGGTGTTTTACGTGCAATGGGTATGAAAAAGCATAAAGTCGCTCTCGGTCTTTGGTCAGAGATGCTGATCATTACTTGCCTCTGCTTAGTTGTCGGTTTGACTGCCGGTACGATCATTGCTCAACCTGTAACAGATGTATTACTTAATCATCAGATTGAAGCTGCTGAAGCATCGTCTCAGCCTTCAAGTCCAATGGGGGGCATGGTGATGGGAGGAAATATAATGAATTCAGATGCGGAGCCGCTTCAAGATATTCATATTTCACTTGGTTTTAATACGATGCTCCAAGTGATCGGAATCGGCTTGTTGCTGGCGTCGCTAGCTGCACTTATCTCAATTAGAAAAATTACACGATACGAACCAATAAAAATTCTCATGGAAAGAAATTAAGGAGGAATATCGGATGAGTGTTTTAGAAGTAAAAGACGTATCATACTGCTATGATGGAACGAAAAAGGATGTCCTAAAAGATATCAATGTAGCGTTCGATAACTGGAAGGTGTATACGATTGTCGGGAAATCCGGATCAGGAAAATCTACTTTATTGTCTCTCATTTCGGGATTAGATATATGTAAGAACGGAGAGATTTTGTACGGCGGTACGAGCTTGAAAAAAATCAACCGAGATGAATACCGTTCAAAAAGAATTGGTGTGATCTTTCAAGGGTTTAATTTATTGACGAATGCAACTGCTGTTGAAAACATCGTACTTTCGATGAACATTAGCGGCAGGAAAGAAAAGGACAAAAAAGCAACCGCATATGAACTCTTACAAAAGGTCGGTATTGATAAGGAAACGGCTGCACGAAAAATATTGAAGCTTTCAGGTGGGGAACAGCAACGGGTAGGTATTGCCCGTGCTTTATCTCACAATCCAGACGTTATTATTGCTGATGAACCGACTGGAAATTTGGACCGTGATACAGAAGCAGAAGTGTTAAAGATTTTGACCTCACTCGCCCACAATGAAGGGAAATGTGTCATCATCGTCACACACTCAAAGAAAGTAACATCGATTGCTGATGAGGTTTGGGGAATAAATGCCGGAAGGTTGTTGCAAATCGATAACAAATAGCAAATAGGTGTTTTAACATTTCAGACAAATCGTCCAGAAAGGCAGTTGAATATGAACAATAAAAAAATTTCAATCATTAGTGTTACGTTGTTCGGTCTTGCAGGCTTACTTTTCCTTTATACTGTATGGGGGATATACCATTCATACAAATATATAACAGAAATGATCGAATTAAATCAGTTGACAGTGAGCGGGAATGTGTACGATATTGTGACCTTCTATATGACGAATAGCGGACAATATGCAATTTTTTCGATCATCCTCTTTATACTAGGGTGGCTGTTACAAAATCAGTATATAGAACAGAAGAATAATAGAGAGCCGGTAGTGATAACTAAAGCTGAAGTTGATGATAATTCGACGGATGAAGAAGAGGATTTTGAGGTGTGGTTTAGAAATAACGAGCAGTGAGAAAGGCTTTTGAAAAGTAAGATATAGTCGTAGTAATCACTGGTTAGGTTTTACGCTAAAAAATTATTTATCTTATAAAAAATTTAATAATCTTCGAATATAGAAGTTATCCTGTAAAAATCTTGGATAATTCTAATGTAACTGACCATACCCAAACGGTACAAGGGGCTCTTGCCACGCGGTATGAGTACTATTGATCGAAGCGGTTTGTTGACTTTTCCGTGCAAGGATCTTATAATAGCATCTGATATTAAACGATAAATTTAAGGAGGATTATTAAAAAATGTTACCATCCAGAATTCGATTCCGAACTTTGAACTCGTTAATTTAATACGTTCAAAGGCTCTGCTTGTGGATGCAGAGTAAACGGGATCAGTCTGTCCTTTTTTAATAATCTTCATACTCATTATATTATGTACAATGTGGAGAAAGGCGGCTCGTTCTGCCTTTCTTTATTTTTATTTGAATTGAATTTACAAAAGCAGGTTATTTCTTGATCATAATATTCCGGGTCGTGATGAATACTCTGCTTTAGAAAAAAATTTATGTGACAGTTCCTGAGCTTTTTCCTTATTCAAATATAGATAGGTTTACTTCCGTTTACTCTCGAGCACAGGCAGATTTGCCTGTGATTTTTTAATTTCAAGATTTTATTCAAAATAAACTGGAGGTAATGAGTAATGGAAAGGGTATTAATAGAATTGGAAAAAGTTGAACTTTCACTTTTAGATAAAGTGATATTAGATATTCCGCGGCTCGCGATTCATCAATTTGATCGGATCGGGATCGTTGGGAAAAATGGTGCTGGAAAAAGTACGTTATTAAAGCTGATCGATGGAAAAATAAAACCAAATAAAGGTCAAATCCATCGTTCTACTAGCTTTGCCTATTTTGATCAACTCGAGTCACCGATTGAAAAAGAGGCAGATTATGAAATGTTGGGCAAACTTTCGGTACCCCAAAGAGGCGTTGAACATTTAAGCGGTGGTGAACAAACACGGATGAAGTTAGCCCAATTGTTTTCCGAATACCATGAAGGGTTATTAATCGATGAGCCGACGACTCATCTCGATGCATCAGGTACTCAATTTTTCATCGATGAATTGATGTATTATTATGGTGCGCTTGTTCTCGTCAGCCATGACCGATATGTGTTAGATCAACTCGTTACGAAAATTTGGGAAGTGGAAGACGGGACAGTAAAGGAATATACAGGAAATTATTCAGAGTATGTCACTCAAAAAGAGCTTGAACGAAAACAGCAGCAAGAGCAGCACGAAAAGTATGTAAAAGAAAAGAACCGCCTTTTTAAAGCAGCTGAGGAAAAGAAGAAAAAGGCGGAGAAAATTACGCAAGCAAGTGGCAGCATGTCAAAAAAGGACACGAAAGCGACAGCAAATCGAATGTTTATGACGAAATCAAAGGGAACGAGTGAAAAATCCGTTCATCGAGCAGCGAAAGGACTGGAGCAGCGAATCGAACAGCTTGAAGTTGTCGAAGCACCTGAAAAGGAACAAACAATTCGTTTTCAACAGCCAGTTGCTCTTAAGCTGCACAATAAGTTTCCGATTATGGCCGATCGATTAACGCTGAATGCCGGAGATAATGTGATTTTAAACGAAGCAAGCTTTCAATTTCCATTAGGCAGTACGATTGCGATAACTGGAGAAAACGGTGCAGGAAAAACAACACTTCTTCGTTACATTAAGGAGCATGGAGAAGGTATTACGATTTCTCCGAAGGCTGTCATTGGCTCATATGAACAAATGGGATACCAATTTAAGAAAGACAAAACGGTTCTAGACTATATGAAGGAAAACAGTGACTATGATGAAAGTAAAATCCGTGCATGCTTACATGCAATGAATTTTACCGGAAACGATATTCGGAAAAAAGTTAGGAATCTAAGCGGTGGAGAGGCAATCCGTCTCGTGTTGTGTCAACTTTTTTTAGGAAGGTACAATATACTCATTTTAGATGAACCGACAAATTTTTTAGACGTCTTTTGTATTGAAGCGTTGGAGAAGTTTTTGACAGCATATGAAGGAACAGTGCTCTTAGTCTCACATGATCGTACGTTTATTGACCGAGTTGCCGATCATATTTATGTCATTGAAGACAAACAGCTTAAATTAAAAAAATCTTAAAAGGTAACGGTTGAATCAGAACTTAGATCGCATGAATTTCCAGGTCGGAAACTTCATGCGATTGTTTTAGATTTTTAGTTAAAACCTTTTTAGAAATAAAGGTGTTTGGAAAATGTTGCTAGAATAAAAGAGTATTAACGTTGTAAATCAGTACTAGAAGAAGCGATTTTAGTTTTGACTCTGATTATCAAATAGACTCAATAATAGATTCTATAAAAAGGTGGAATGAAACGGTGGTTAAGCACATCTTTTCTACAATAATTGTATTAGCTTTTTTGGTAGGGTGTACAGATGAAGAGTCAAGTAACACCAAAGAGGAAAACGATAAGTGGGAACGATCTCCAACTTTTGTTTCTGCAAATAGGGAGATGGTGGGCATAGAAGGAAAAGTAGGATTACTTGGTGGGGACTTCGTTGCTAATGAAGAATCCAAGCAGATGTGGCATTTTTGGGGAGATAGCGAATTCCTCTTTGAGAATTATTTTATTGTAGAAGCCACTCATGAAGATACGGATATAGTCATTGATTTATTTAGATTAACCCCCTCAGGTCCAAACAATGGAGCTGATGCTCATCAACCATCTAGTATAGAACTCCCTGAAACAGGGGGATGGAAACTTGACGTTTATTTTTATGATAAACATGAAAACGATCCTGATGAGAAAGGTTTATTCGAAACGATCGTTATTGAAGTTAAGTAAGGTTATGGATGTTATTCTTATGCCCCCACCTTGCGCCCTCCGTTACGTCATCAGTTAACATGAATTTAACTCTAATACGAAAGGGTGTTGTAAATGAAAGATATGACTTATACGATTAGTGAATTTGCCCGGCGAACGGGGTTGACGGTTAGGACTCTTCGCTTTTATGAAGAAGTGAATTTGCTAGTACCGAAAAATTTTAATGATGCAGGCCATCGTCTTTATGGGATCGATGAACTTAAGACATTACAACAAATTCAATCATTGAAGTTTATCGGGTATTCTTTACAAGAAATTCAACAGCTCCTACGAGAGTCAACTCCTTACTCCGAGTCATTTGAAAAGTCACTTTCTATGCAGCATAAATTGTTAACAGAAAAGAGAGATGAAATAGACAGAGCAAGAAATGCGGTCGAAACGATGCAGGTTCTTTTACAACAAGGCCACGAGCTCAATTGGTCAATTGTAAGTCCATTACTACACAGTATGAAGAACGAAGAAGAGCATAAAGAATGGATGAAAGAATACTTCTCAGAGGATTTTGTGAATAACGTGTATAACCTTTCAAAAGAAGAAAGACAATCTCTTGATATTGAATGGGTTAATTTATTAGCAAAGCTTAAAACACTTGTGAAAAATAATGTCTCACCACAGTCTGATGAAGCGAAAGCTGTTCTACTTGAATTAATAGATCTTGTTTTCAAATATGTTGATAAAGAAGAATTTACAAAAGGGTTAGAGGAAAATTATGAGGAAATAAGTAAGGATATGGACGATTTTCGTTTCCCAAACTTTTTTACCGAGGAAGAAGAACAATTTTTAGATAGCATATCAAAGGCGTTTGAAGAGGGAAGCCAGAATCAAAAGGATGAATAAGTCCAACGAGTGCAAATTAATGGTGTTTCATTAGTACAATAAAGATAGGTGAAAAGCGTCTCTATGTAGAGGCGCTTTTTACAATTCATAAAAATTAAAAGGATAAGAATGTTAAAATTAAAATAGATTTTTGGGAGGGATCACGTGCGACACTTTACTAAAAAAAGGTTCACCATATTGCTTCTTTCCACTTTCCTTCTTGTCTTTTAAGAGGTAATAGTACCGTCAAGAGGAGATTTTGGGCTCCTTGGTGGTAGGAAAAGTCGTAATAGAGCCGTCAAGAAGAGATTATGAGCCTCCAGAGAGCTTTACTTCAAGAAGGAAGTAAGGTTTTTTTATAGAAGTATTGGGTGAATCATTAAAGTGAAAATAAGAATTGGAAATCGTTATATTTATAAGCTGCTAAGAATTTAGAAACGTTTAAAAAATAAAAACGTCGATTTTAAATAGAAGGGATAAAATTCCAGATTACTTTATCCCATCAATAACGTTTCTTAAGGAGGTAAGCTTATAAAAAGGTTAGTAATCATATTACTACTTATTACTGTCACTATATTGGCTAGCTGCTATGGAGAGGAAGAAGATGGAATTCAAGAAGGTAAAACGAAATTACCTTTTCCTGAGGTCATTGTAGGTACAAGCAATATCCCAATTGTTCAAGGAGGGTATTGTTTGTATAAAAGCGAGGATGACAGAGATTGGAACGAATGTGCTGACGCTCCTTCTATACCACAAATTTTAGAGGGAAAGAGACCTACTGTAGTATCAAAAAATACCGATATATCTATCAACTTTGTATCCTCCGATAAGCCAAGTGATGTATACATCACTCAAATGAAACAAAATGAAGATAAAGTCTCTAATCAAGAATTAGAAACCCCTTCAGAACCAGGAATTTATTATTATGACATTTTTGTAAGGTGGGATGATCATCATCTTAATGCTGATTCATCATATGCCTTCGTGATTGAAATTAAGTAGCATTAGTATTTTTTGACGACGAAGTAAAAAACTGTTTTTTGGGGTGATTTGTTTGTTAACGGAAGTAGAGTTCGTTTTAGATGCCCGAGCAACATTAGGTGAAGGACCTTGCTGGAATCCAGAACTACAGTCGTTGTATTGGGTTGACATTATCGAAAATAAAGTATGTATTTTTGACCCAAAGATGAACAAAAATCGAGAAATTCAGTTCGAGCAGCATGTTAGTGCTGTCGTTCCAAAGAGCTGGAACAAAGCGGTTGTCACTTTAGAAGATGGTTTTTATGAATTACACTTGCAAACAGAAACTCTCTCTTTAATTCGTGAAATCGAGAGCCGATTCCCGAATAATCGATTTAACGATGGAAAGTGTGACGCTTATGGACGTTTTTGGGCAGGTACGATGAATAAAGTTAATCCTCATGAGAAACAGGGAGCGCTATATTGTTTGGATACGGATAGGACTGTAACGATGAAACTAAATAAGGTCGGTATTTCAAATGGGATTGCCTGGTCGAAAGATAATCAGTATATGTATTACATCGATACACTTACTCAAAAAGTAGTACGCTATCGCTTTCACATTCAATTTGGGGAAATCGAACATCCTGTTGAGATTATAAGTTTTGCTGAAGAAGAAGGATTTCCTGATGGGATGACAATTGATGAAGAAGGTATGCTCTGGATCGCCCATTGGGGAGGCTCGAAAGTATCACGGTGGAATCCGGACTCTGGAGAAAAATTAACTGCAATTGACGTCCCTGCTTTAAATGTTACTTCTTGTACATTCGGAGGACCTGATTTATCTGATTTATACGTTACGACGGCCAGGGATGGGATGAACGAGAGTCAACTGGAGAAATATCCTTATTCCGGAGGATTGTTTAAAATAAAAACAGGGGTTAAAGGAACGTCGGCATGTTTTTATAAAGGTTAATATGTGCGGACACTCGATACGCTAAATGACACTAATACGGTGGTTTATAAGAGTTGACGGCGAGGAGATACGCTATTCGCTTATAAGAGTACAACTTTTGAGTGGTTTTTGTAAAATAGCGAATTCATTGTCCACTGCTACAACAGGAGTAGATATGAGGTAATAACGAACTCCATGTCCGCCAAAAGAAAAGAGGTAAATGGTGATTATTAAACGAATTACGTGCGATGTAAAAGAGGATCAAAAGCTGGAATTCTATGAATATCAAAAACAATGGAAGCCTCTAAGTGATGTTCAAGGTTTCTTAGGTCAAATTGGAGGTTGGAATAAAAAAGATCCTCTTAAAGCTTGTATTTATTCATTTTGGCAGAGTGAAACAGATTATCAACATTTCATGAGAGAGATCCATGACGATATGTTTGTCAGTTCAGGGCAAGAAGAAACGTACCATTCCATTAATGTAAACTTATTTCAAGAACAGTTGAGTCTTCCTGGCTCTGAAAACAATATTGTACCTATTTTAAGGAGTAGTCGCTATTGTCGTATTGCCTTACCTGAAGTGAGAGAAGAGAAAGTCAAGCACTTTGTTGACATGCAAAAAAATGTTTGGAATTTTGGTATGAAAAAATGTAATGGCATGCTTGGTGGAACATTTGCATGCGCACTCAATGATAGAAGTAACTTTCTAGTTTTTTCAGGCTGGAAGACAAAAGATGACCATCAAAAATATATGGAGGATCATTTCCCTGATTTATTCAAAAACGCTAGTCCTCATAATGATGTTTTGAACCTTAAAGGAGAACAATTTGAAGTGGAAGAAGCATGGGTTGTTTTACCTACTTGATTTTTTACTGACTGAGGCCTTACTTAAAGAAAGAAGTAAGGTCTTTTTTTGAGAAGGCTGCAAAAAGGAGGATAAACAATGAATATTAGGGACGTTAACATGGAGGATATACCTGACGTCGTTCCTTTAATGGAGCAACTTGGTTATCCTGCCTCAGTTGAACAATTAAGAAACAGGTTTACAAAAATAATAGCGAATAAAAGCTACCACACTTTCATTGCAGATCTCGATGGGAAGATTGTAGCGTTGGCAGGATTATGTACAAGTATTTTCTATGAGCATGATGGTTATTATGTTCGTATTGTCGCTTTTGTTGTAGATGAAAATTATCGTGGAAAAGGGATAGGAAAACAACTTCTGCAAAAGGTAGAAGAATGGGCAAAAGAGCAAGGCGCTATTGCGATTTCATTAAACACAGGAACTCGTGAAGAAAGACAAGGAGCACACCAATTTTATATGAGCATGGGATTCGAACCGAAAAGTATCGGATTTAGTAAGGAAATAGAGTAAAAGGAGATCTAGCAATTGATAGACTAAGAATTTTTTCACGATTTTGCAACACTATTTCTCATCATTTATGTCATTTATGATCTCATTCGTAATAGAAGAAAGCAACGTTCGCTACTAAAAAGATTCGTTTTTACAGCTTTATTTATTACATGATTAACGTTATAAAATTTACGATATTCCCAATTATGTTTATACCATTTGATTTATCGGTTCAATTTGTTCCATTTTACTTTGTTATAGATTCTTTTAAGAGCGGCTATGTTGCGAGAGCATATATTGAAAACTTTATCTTATTACTACCTTTAGGACTGTATGTGCCACTTTTATTTGAGCGTTTTGGGAAAGCACAGATAACGATTTTTATGGCATTTTTAGTAAGTACATCGATCGAGACTTTACAATTAATGATCGGTTTAACAGTTGGGTCCTATCGAACTTTTAATGTTGATGACATCACTTTGAACATAGCAGGGCCAAGTATTGGGTATTACACATTTTTAACGTGCTTTCTATCATTATAAAAGATATAATATTCATTTTCTAAAATGGGCACGCTAACTCGCTTTATCCGTGAAACGACTACATAAATATTTGTTTGTATGAAGGGGCAAATTAGCGACAGAGGTGATCATTCAGATGAAAAAGTACTTTATTCTAATATTAATGTTAATCACTCTGTCGATTCCATTGACCGTTCATGCTCAACCGGAAACATGCCCAAATGTAAATGAATTAGAGAAAGTTACGATAGACGATAAAGACGGTTTTTTAAAAGCATTAGAAACAATTATTCCAGAAACATATGAAAAAGGTGATATGGCAGACAAGTACTCGGAGTGGCGGATAAGAACTGCTCTTCCTTTTCCAAAAACTGTGGGGATTGAAACGGATGAAATTTATTATGAAATGGCTAAAAACTTTTGTGGGAATGAGGTTGCGGATAAATCTTGGTTAGCAAGGATCTACTTCCCAAAATGGGAGGGGATAAGTGTCAGTGCATCAGAGGGGCAAATTTTCCTCGCAAAAAGTACAGAAAAAGGTTGGTTTGTTTGGTTTAGATACCATTAACTTTTTTCAACTTCTTGTAGGGATAAGTACAATAAGAACCGAAATGAGAGAATCAGGTGGTTCTCATGAGGAGGGAGGAGAATGGCAAATAAGAATAAAAGTGTGAAATTTAAAAAAGTTGTTCAGCGTATGAATTCCGAAAGTGAACTGCTTCGATCATGGGAAATGACTGGAGGTATTTCTGCTACGGTAACTGGAATTGAAGTTTTACGATCAAATGGAGAGGTGCAAAAATTGGTCGTACGTCAGCATGGGGAAGTTGACTTGCAAGGAAATCCGCTTGCTGCAGTAGCTGAATATAAGCTGCTACAACTACTAAAAACTGCGAGGGTTCCTGTACCGACTCCTTATGATTATGATCAAACAGGTGATATTCTTTCTTCACCGTATGTAGTAATTGAATTTATCGAAGGTGAGACAGTTTTCTCGCCATCAAATATACACTTATATATAGAACAGTTAGCCGCAATGTTAGTAAAGCTGCATCGTGTCGATCTGACGAGCTGGGATCTGTCTTATTTGCCAAAACAAGATAAAGTGTTGCTAACACTCATTCGTAAAGCAGAAGCAAATTATGAAAATTTGAAAAGTGAATTAAAAACCTTTTTGTCCATTAAATCGAATACGAATAAAAACGTCATCCTTCATGGCGATTTTTGGCCAGGAAATACGTTGTGGAAAGATGAAAAACTGGTAGCTGTTATCGACTGGGAAGATGCCGCAATAGGTGACCCACTTTTTGATGTCGCGAATGCGCGCTTAGAATTATTATGGGCATTTGACGATGAGGCAATGAAAAAATTTACGACATTGTATCAGTTTTTTATGCCAACTGTTGATTTCACGAATTTGCCCTATTGGGATTTATTCGCAGCGTTACGTCATGCAAGGTTTCCGGAGTGGGGATTGGAAAAGAGCATCGAAAGTGCAATGAGGGAAAAACATCAATGGTTTATTGATCAAGCTTTTAATACGATTCAAGGATAAAGCTGTTTGAGATTATGCTAAACCTCAAACAGCGCTAATCGTTAATACATCTTAGGGTAGTATGGTCCTCTAAATGGCCTCCACCAAGCTTCGACCGTGTTCCATGCTGTTTGAAAGTCTTGTCCTCTCCCCATCAAGTATCCGATTGCCACAGCTTCTCTTAATGCATGTTCAAAGCCTAGGTGCTGTGCCTCTCTTAGTCCATGGCTAACTGCAGGCTCTATAATCGAAAGTGTTTCTTGCGCTTCGTGGTGATGATGTGGATGGTGATGATGATGGTTATTCATATAAATCACGCCTTTCATTTGTAATCATGGCTCTATTCCTTTTTAATGTATGATTAGGTGGGTATTTGTGGAATAGGCAGGCGTCTGTTTTTTATACGAAAAGAACTTTGAAAACTTATAGCCAATCGTTATAACGTCAACTAAGGCTTTTGCCATTAAGACTGGGAAATAAGCTAAGTTTTGTTTATAGGAGATAAAAAATTATTTTAAAGGAGTGCTTGTATGACCCATGTTCATGAGCTTTTATCTGATCAACTGTTAGCAAATGCAAATGACCCTAGTTTTTACCTTCCTTTTTCGCATTCTGTCGAAAACTTGACAGATGAAGAAGCGTTTTGGAAGCCAACGAAAGAGTGCCATTGTATCGCGGAAATTGTTCAACATCTACTTTATTGGAATGAGACGTGGCAAAGAAGGTTTACAGAGTCTAGTTTTCATGCTGTTCAATCGCCAGAAAATAATGACGAGAGTTTTAATGTTTCGGAAAACGTATCGTTCAAGGAATTAAAAGAGAGATTGCTAGAGGTGCTGCTAAATTGGCAAAATATCTTATCAGAAGAAAGAGTACAGCAAGATGTAAATGATTTTCCTGTACAGGCAAAATGGTGGGAAATACTTGGGAATATTACGACTCATAATGCGTATCATATCGGACAAATTATTTATATTCGTAAGCTGCAACAAAATTGGAAAAATGATTAAGGATCATACACCTGCCCCTCCTTGCACGAAGATTTATGTGAGGAGGGGCAGAACCTTTTCCTTATTGATCATTCAATGCAAACGAAGCAGCTGCTTTTGAATGTAGCAGAGTCGTATCAAATAAAGGCAGTGATGTATCTTCCTGCTTAATGAGGAGGGGAATTTCTGTACATCCTAAAATGACTCCTTGTGCCCCCATATTTTTCAACCTTTCAAGAATACGTAAATATGCTTGTTTAGAGCTTTCTTTTACGATACCTTGACATAACTCTTCATAAATGACGTTGTGGATCACTTGACGATCGTCATCTGTTGGAATGATGACATCAATACCGTAGTTGTTTAAACGCTCTTTATAAAAATCTTGTTCCATCGTAAAATTTGTACCGATTAAACCAACAGACGTTACCTCTTGTTCCTTCATTTTCATAGCTGTTGCATCGGCAATGTGAATGAGCGGGACGTTAATTCCGTTTTCAACTTCTTCAGCCATTTTATGCATCGTATTCGTACAAATAACGATAGCTTCAGCTCCGCCTTTTTCCAGTGTTTTTGCAGTATCCACCATATATTTAGTTGCCTTCTCCCACTCACCATTATGTTGTAACTCAACCATTTCAGCAAAATTAAACGAATACATTAAGCACTTGGCAGAATGTAATCCCCCTAATTTCTCTTTCACAAACGTATTGATATACCTGTAGTATTCCAAGGATGATTCCCAGCTTAGTCCTCCGATCAAACCAATGGTTTTCATACCGATTCCTCCTTCTTTTTTATGGATCATATCATGCTATACTGGTATATAATAGATCCAAACAATGTAGAGTTTTATAGTACCAATTCAGGTGGGAGGGTCTCGTTTTGCTTATCGTTAATCGAAAGAACGGTACTTCACTAACACAACAAGTATATGAACAAATTCGTAGTCGAATATTGGAACAGGAATTTAAAGAAGGTGAGAAAATATTCTCTTCTAGAGAGCTGGCAGCGACACTTGGGGTTTCAAGAAATGTCGTTTTAGAAGCGTATGAACAATTAATTGCAGAAGGCTATTTGGAAGTCAGGCCAAGATCAGGAACGTTTGTAGCAGAAGGGATTAACTTTCAGAGAAATGTAGAGGAGTCTTCATCAATCGCCAACTCAATAGATAAGAAAGAAGAAAAGGATATCATTGATTTCCGAGCAG
This sequence comes from Evansella halocellulosilytica, assembly GCF_002335745.1. Lineage (GTDB taxonomy): Bacteria > Bacillota > Bacilli > Bacillales > Salisediminibacteriaceae > Bacillus_CA > Bacillus_CA halocellulosilytica. The sequence goes on from NZ_NIST01000001.1 coordinate 2,157,812, forward strand.
CAAATCCTGCGATGGATCAATTCCCGCGAAAAATTTGGGGCAGATTAACGAAAGAAATATGTAATGATACTCCAAATGAGGCATTTGCTTATAGTGGAGCTGAAGGAGTGAGGGAATTAAGGGACGTGCTCGCAAATTATTTACGTAATGTTCGGGGAGTACGGTGTCATCCAGATCAGATTGTCATTACTTCTGGTGCGACACAAGCACTCTATTTAATCACAAGACTATTAGGGAACCGTAATGACAATTTTATTGCCGTTGAAGATCCGGTGACAGACGAAATGCGCGAAATTTTTTCATTAGCAAATGTTGAAGTTCAACCAGTAGACGTCGATGAAAAAGGAATCCTGCCAGCTAAACTTCCAAATAAAAAGAAGCCCAGCTTTCTTTTTGTCATCCCGTCCCATCAGTTTCCTCTAGGAGGGACACTGTCGATTCAACGAAGAGTCCAGCTCATTGAGTATTCGCGTAAAATGGATACGTATATTGTCGAGGATGATTATGATAGTGAGTTTACATATGAGGGGATCCCGGTTCATTCGATTCAAGGATTAAATCCAGAAAAAGTATTATATGTCGGGACGTTTAGTAAAATCTTGTCTCCTGCTCTTCGAATCGGTTATGTCGTATTACCTTCATCATTTGTGAAACCATATCGCGAATTAAAGTGGTATACTGATCGACATACTTCTTCATTAGAACAACTCGTTCTCGCTAGGTTTATCGAGGAAGGTTATTTAGGGCGGCACGTCCGTAAAATGAAAAAAACATATAAGGAACGTCGCCAAACGTTAGTCAATAATTTAAAAGAGCATTTCCCTCAGGCTGCCATTTTAGGGCAAGCAGCTGGTATGCATTTAGTCGTTGAGTTTCCAAACATCACATTTACACAACAGTTCATCTCTTTATTAATGGAATCAGGCGTCCGGGTTTATCCTGTCGAGAGTTATGCACTGAAAAAAGGAAACCATAAACATCAAATTGTCATGGGCTATGGTGGTTTAACTGAGGAAGATATTATAAAAGGTGTAAAGAGGTTAAAGAAAGGGATAAGTGCATATCACCTAAAAAAATGATCGAGGGCGTTTAAAAATGAATCTGAAACGCTCATTGTCTCGCCGCCAGTACGTAACGCCAAATAAGCGTTTCAGAAACGCATGTTGAAGCCCCTTTCTTAGCAGCTTCTTTATGCATTTTTATGTTACATGATGAAACGCGTTTCAGAGCAAGGGGAAAATTTGTAATGTCTAAAACTAAGTTGAATTTGAAAGGAGAGGGATTATATGGAGAAGCTTTCACAAGTTGATAAAGATGGATTTATTGCAACAGAAGTTTCATTTGAACATATTGACCCACAGTTTGAAAACATGATTAAGGTGACGACTGAGAAAATCCAATCTGCATTAGATTCGAAGCTTCATAGTTTATATTTGTATGGCAGTGTTGCTACAGGCAGAGCGAAGACAGGACAATCCGATCTCGATGTTTTACTTGTACTGCAAGAAGAGCCAACAGAACCGACAAATAAGCAGATACGAGACATTAAAACTGAATTAAGCGATGCTTTTGTGAAACAAGTAAGAGAAGTCGGGATTGCCCGCACATATTTAGCAGAAATAGAGGAAGGGTCAGAATCATTAGGGCTTCACGTTTTTTTGAAGCATTTATGTTTATGTTTATCGGGAAAGGACTTACGTAAAGATATCGGAAAATTCAAACCGACAAAACGAGTAGCTACAGCACTAAATGGAGATGCACCAGAAGTGCTAGAGCGGTTATGGCGAAAATATGAAGATGCCAAGTCACAAAACGAAAAATCTCGTATTCGTGCATCAATTGCTCGTAAAATCTTACGAACAGGTCTCTGTTTTGCGATGGCACAAAAAGAAGTTTGGGCAACTGAGAGAAACGCAATGGCTCAGTTATTCCTTTCCTGTTACCCAGAACATCGTCAGCATATTGATATAGCTTTGCAAGCGACAGATGAATTTCTGCCAGTTACGACAGACCAGCTTCAATCGATAAAGGAGTTCAGTCAGTGGGTTGCTCATGAAGCTAAACGAGTATTTTAATATTTTCTGAAAAGAAGTCTCCGTCTTCCGGCAACCTGTAATGATGATAAGTGGTAGGTCGTTCACCTTATGAAATTGTGCTTTGCAGGAATGATAACCGACTTTATCTTTGTTAGGACCATATGAGTTAGCCTGAACAGACAATTCGCACATTCACTCGTGTCATTGTATATGTACGGAAGATTGAAAATTCTATCAATTCCATTTCATTCTACTTTCATTTCCTTTATAATGATAGTTAATCACTTCGTAACACGAAATAAATTTTGCAAACTATTATTTTTCAAAAAAGGAGAGGTTTTATGGCAACAGCATTTAAAAAGACGGTAAAGCGCTCGGAGGTTCCTGTTGAACAAACGTGGAACTTAAACGATTTATTTGCGAATGACGAGGCATGGGAGAAAGAACTAGCACATATTGAAAAAGATATAAAGACGGTCACAAAGTTCAAAGGTCGTCTCAATGAAAGTGCAAAAGCCTTGTTAGATTGTTTGCTAGCTAGAGATGCTTTGCACGAAAGAGTTGTTCGCGTGATGACATTTGCACATTTGCGTCAATCTGGAGATGGAACAGACCCTGTCAATCAAGCGAACTCTGCACGTGTCGGCTCACTCGTATCAACAGTAAGTGCAAATATGTCATTTATCCGTTCAGAAATTCTTGATCTCGATGATAAAACGGTTGAACGATACATACAAGAAGAGCCGGGACTTGAGGAATATCGAAAAGTTTTAACCGACTTGTTAGAAATGAAGCCACATAAGCTGTCTTCTGATGCTGAGGAAGTCTTAGCTGCATTTGGCGAAGTTCTGAATGCCCCTTATATGATTTATGAGCGAAGCAAAACATCAGATATGCAGTTTTCTTCGTTTACTACGGATGATGGAGAAGAATATCCATTAACGTTTAACTCATTCCCTAAATATGAAGGTTCAGCAGATACGGAACTACGTCGAAAAGCTTACAGCTCGTTTATTGATACGTTGAAGCAATACAAAAATACGTACGCCGCTACGTATGCGACAGAAGTGAAAAAGCAAGTCGTCGAAGCGAGATTGCGAAATTATGACTCGGTAACGGATATGCTTTTACACGATCAGCAAGTGACAAAGGAAATGTATCATAATCAACTCGATACGATTCAAACAGAGCTGGCACCTCATATGCGGCGGCTTGCGAAACTAAAACAACGTGTGCTCGGTTTAGACAAGATGTATTTTTCGGATTTAAAAGCTCCGCTAGACCCTGAATTCAATCCGCAAACAACATATGAGGAAGCATCGAAGCTTGTTCTTGAATCGCTAGAAGTCATGGGTCCTGAATATATTGAAATCATCGAGGAAGGCTTACACAATCGCTGGGTTGATCGTGCTGATAATGTCGGAAAACGGTCTGGAGCCTTTTGCTCAAGTCCATACGGTGTTCATCCATACATTTTAATGACGTGGAATGATTCGATGAGAGATACGTTTACGCTTGCTCATGAGTTCGGACATGCCGGACATTTCCGGTTAGCCAGCCGTTATCAAAATATCTCAAATACACGTCCATCCAGATACTTTATCGAAGCTCCATCAACGATGAACGAAATGTTGTTAAGTCAGCACATCTTAGCGAAATCTAATGACGAACGAATGCGGCGCTGGGTCATTCTTCAATCATTAGGGACGTATTACCACAATTTTGTCACACATGTCCTTGAAGGTGAACTGCAGCGAAGAGTGTACAATTTAGCTCATGAAGGAACGCCAATTACTGCACAAATTCTCTCTGAACAAAAAACGGAATTGTTGGCTATCTTCTGGGGAGACGATGTCGAGATGGATGAAGGAGCTGGTCTAACTTGGATGCGCCAGCCTCACTATTACATGGGGCTTTATCCATACACTTATTCAGCAGGACTTACCGCATCAACAGCTGCCGGTCAAATGATAAAAGAAGAAGGCCAGCTGGCTGTCGATCGCTGGTTATCTGCGTTAAAAGCGGGTGGAACGTTAAAACCGCTTGAATTAATGAAATTAGCAGGTGTCGACATGTCCACACCAGAACCGATTCAAAAAGCCGTTGCATACGTCGGAAGCCTCGTCGATGAACTTGAGAAAAGCTTCTAATTCTTTTCGACATTAATCGGGAAGTGCCTGTCACTTCCCGATTCCCTTATGATTCGGGGATTTTTTGTTGACATTATAGGTAAATTAACTTACCCTGTTAATTGAGTGAGTAACTCACTCAATTAAAAAGAACATTTGGGAGAGGATAGAATGGGGAAAAAGAATATGTTGCCTGAGATCATTTTTAGAAGGCGTAACCGGAAAAGAAATGCAAAGTTACTATATACTGAATCAGCAAATCGAATAACGGAAGGTAAATATATTCATATTGGTGGTATTGAGCAGTGGATCACCATTCGTGGTGAAGATCTAAATAATCCTGTTTTGTTGTTTATTCATGGTGGTCCAGCTTCTGTTTATTCAATATTTAATCCTTTGTTACGATCTTGGGAAAAAGATTTTACAATTGTTCAATGGGATCAGCGTGGTGCAGGAAAAACGTTTCGGAAGAATGGGAAGGATGGAAGCAGGAAAATTACATTCGAGCGTTTAGCTCAAGACGGCATTGAACTGACACAATACTTAAGTAAAACACTTAAGAAAGATAAAATTGTTCTAATCGGAAGTTCAGTAGGAAGTTTAATTGCCACGATGATGATAAAAACACGACCGGACCTTTATTATGCTTATGTAGGAACGGATCAAAATGCACCGGATCCAGAAAATATTTATTATCAATTGATGGTTGAAGCTTTTCAATCTACAGGCAATCAGAAGGGGTTGAAGTTTCTAGAGAAAATAGGAAAAGACCATTTAACTTGGAGTCGTAAAGACTACGATAAAATGAATCAATATCTTGTCAAATCAATCGAAGGTGTTCCAAATATGATCATGGATTTGTATTTTCCATCTATGCTTTCTTCGCCTGATCATAAACTGCGTGATATTTTTGATATATTTAATGGAATGAGTTTTTCACTCGATCATTTATATGATGAGTTCATAAATTTTGATATAAAGAAATTTGGGGTATCGTTTGAGATCCCATATTTTATTTTTCAAGGAGAGTCAGATATTTTAACTCCAACTACTTTAGCTGAAGATTATTTTAAAGAGATCGAAGCACCGTATAAAGACTTCGTCCTGATTAAAGAGGCAGGTCATCTTGCGTGTTTTGCCCGTCCTGATCAGTTTATGGAAGAATTGAAAACTAGGGTTATTCCTTTTATCAAAACGAGTAGCTAAAAACATTTGTGAACCAATCATGGTACAATGGTATCAATATAATATTAACAATTAGCGGAGGTTGAAAGATATTGACTCCATTAAAAGATGACCAGCTTGACCGAATTCGAGATGAGCGAAGAGAACAAATTAAGCAGGTTGCGCTTACATTTTTCGCCCGCTATGGGTATAAAGAAACGAAAACAAGTCAAATTGCGTCTGAGGCACGCATTAGTGAAGGATTAATTTATCGTTATTTCAAAACAAAAAAAGAACTTTTTTCTACAATTGTCCATGATCTATTGGGGGAAGCGAAAAAGGAACTTGAGAGTGTTCCCCACATCCAAGGAACACCATTAGAGCAAATGAAAGTCTTAACAGAAAACATGCTTGATGAAAAAAATAAGTTTGGGTTTATGCTAATTCATCGAGTGAAAAAATCGGAGGATATCCCCGATAATATGTTTGGTGATGATGAGTTAACTTCTGAAGAGACTTTAATTAATGTACTCATCCCTACTTTTGAAAAGGGGCAAGAATCAGGAGAATTTACGAGTGGTGATCCAAAAAAGATACTCTCATGGTACTTTTCAATTATTGACAGTCTCATAATGTGTGAAATAGGAAATGAAGAATACGGAATGCCTGATGTAGAGATGTTAATCCGGATGATAAAAAAATAGTTGCATCTTTATTATTGGGGGTAACTCAATTTACAAGACTGATTTGATAAAGAGCTTGGGAATTTCCAAGCTCTTTGAAGATTATAATGGTACTTATTTTTGGTTTAACTCAAAATGGTCTTCTTTTAATTGAATGGTTTTAACTTGTTGATTTAAGTCAACTAGTTTTTTTGCCAAGCTTTCGACACCGAAAATTTCCGTGAACGTATGACTGCCAGCTATTAAGTTGATTCCTACATATTGCGCGTACTGAATTGAATATAAAGTCGCTTCACCTGTAATATACGTATCGCAACCTTTTTCTAGAGCATATTTTATATTGTTTGTAGAATGGCCAGCACCAGTCAATAAACCAATTCTCTTAACGTCTTTTTTATTGTTTCTCCATACTCTGACTCGTTCATTTAACTTTTTGTTCATTTTTTCAACAAGAGTATAAAAATCAAGCGTTTCGTTATATTCACCAATCCCCGGAAATTCACCATTTTTGAACGTTGAATATTGTACAGTCCGATCAATACCTAAAACATTCATTAATGACGTACACGTCCCGAATGGAATATAATCTAATGGTCCGTGGATCCAAAAGTGACTAATGTTGTATTCTTTTAATTTTTTCATACATTCTTCTTTTAAGCCATAAATAAAATCCCAAGCATCATGATGGGTAATCATTAAATCAGCCTTACCTTCCGCTGCTCTTTCAATTGTTTCGAGTGATAAGTTAGTAGAATAGCCAATTGTTGAAATCGAGTTGTTTGATTTGTTTGTAAAACCGTAATCGTCATCAAAATCTTCCAATAGTTCATTGTGGAATAGCTTATTAATAGAAGCTTCAAATTGTCTTATGTCCAATCGATTTCTTCCCCTCTCATACGTACAAAGCATTTTGAATAATTTTACCATAATCCTCCATTTCCATAACGAGTAATCTAAAGAATTCGTTTTGAAAAATCAAAGATGAATAAGTAATATGAAGGGTGGAGGTGATGAAATCGTGAAGATCAATCATATTTTGTTCGTAAGTCCGATGTATCGAGATATTAAATCAATTTTGGAAAACAAAGGCTTCGACGATCGAAAAGAAGTCAGGTATCGCTCCGAACAAGGTGTCACTACAGAGGATTATCGTTGGGCGGATTCACTCGTCACATTTAACCGCCCGGAAAACTTTCAATTCGAGAATATAAAATGGGTGCATTCTCTCGGAGCAGGGATCGATAAAATCTTAAAACGTGAGAAATGGAAAGACGATGTCGTGTTAACGAGAACGATTTGTTCTTTCGGGCAAAAAATTAGTGAATATTGCTTGAGCTATATTTTAAGAGACGTACAAAACCATAATATGTATGAGTCGTTCCAATCTAAAAAAGAGTGGAAGCCGATTGCACCGACACCATTACGGAAAAAACAAGTCGTTATTTTCGGTACGGGAGTCATTGGTCAAGAAGTCGCAAAAGTTCTCACATCGTTTGGGGTGACTGTATTTGGGGTGTCGTTAAGTGGGAAAGCGAAAGAACCATTTACGGGCATTTTTTCTTCAGAGGATAGCAACTACGATCACTATTTGGCTCGAGCTGATTATGTCATTAATACGATGCCGCTAACTGAAAAAACGAGAAGCATGTTTAATACGAACTTCTTTCACAAATGTTCCCAAACATGTTTCATAAATATTGGGCGTGGTGAGTCGGTTCATTATGAATCATTACTTAAGGCGTTGAATTCAGGACAGATCCGAAAGGCAGTATTAGACGTATTTGAAGAAGAGCCGCTTCCAACAGACGACTTGTTGTGGAATCATCCGAACGTCATTATTACACCACACATATCTGCTGTTACGACACCAGAAGAAGGAGTAGAATGCTTCATCGATACGTTACATAAAATCGAAAACGAAGCCCCCCTCCCAAATAAAGTCGACCTCACCAAAGGGTTCTAAGTGCTTTTCTAAGTGCCAGGCACTTCCCGAAGTTTGTCGAAAAATCCTTCTGACCATTGTTAGAGGGATTTTCTTTTGGTTCTTCCATTGATCAATTAAAATAAAAAAATTCACAATATCAATAAATAGTACAATGAAAAATTTGTAAATCGTACTTCTACATTAAAAATGTACAAGAAATTCTATATATTCTCCTAACACGCTATTGATGACGGGTGGTATGATAATGGACGTACTCACATAGAAAGCGCTTACATTAAAGGGTGTTTTTTCAGTCTTATTTTACTTTTTGAACTTCCTCTAAGGTCTTTCATACAATCATTGTTAATGGTCATTACATGTTTTCAAAGTATCAATATTTTCATATCGCTACAAAATCTGTTCATTAGCAACGTTTCACCTAGTATTCGTTCAAGGAGGTGATAAGTTCTGTGCAATAAAGACTGAAAATTAAGAAAATATCTACTGCTACGTTTCGATGATCGTCAAAAGCTTGATAAGGGGAGGAATTGGACATGCCATCTTTTTTTAAAACGACTTGGAAAAAATATTTCGTCTATTGTTTATTGGTCGTACTATTAATCGAAACAGTCTCTCCTGCAACAGCGTCAAATCAAGATGAAGGAGCAGGTGAGGATGAAGTAGAAACTGAGTTGATTAAGCTCGATCCTAGCTATCAACACGATCCTTTTGACGGTTGGGGGACAGCACTCGTTTGGTTTGCTAACGTTATTGGCGGATGGCCTGATGAAATAAAGGAAGAGCTGGCTGATGCTCTTTATGGTGAAGAAGGGCTGAATTTCAATATCGGCAGGTATAATATCGGTGGCGGAGATTCACCAGAGACAGAACCGTATATGCGAAAAGGTGGTGCGGTACCTGGATATTGGGATCGGCCAGATGAATTTGGTCCGCCTGAAGATGCAGGGGATGATTGGGAAGAAGAAGAAAATTGGTGGGACCCTGAAGATCCAGATCATTGGAATTGGGAAGCTGATGAAAACCAGCAATGGTGGATTGAGGCAGCCAAAGAAAGAGGAGCCGACATTTTTGAAGCATTTTCAAATTCTCCTCCTTACTTTATGACGCAAAGCGGTCTCGTATCAGGAAACTTTAATTCCTGGGATGATAATATTAAGCACGATCAATTTGAAAACTTTGCAACATATTTAACTAAAGTCGTTGATCATTTACAGGATCATTTAGAAGTCGAATTTCAAACGTTATCCCCAGTAAATGAGCCGAACAATGGATATTGGGGAGCTTACGGTAGACAAGAAGGAGCTAACTGGTCACCGGAATCACAAGCGACAATCATAAATGAAGTAAAGGGACAGCTTGATGTAAAAGGATTAGACACGGTTGTCTCTGCAATGGATGAAACGAACCCAAGCAGGTTTAGGCATAACTGGGAAAGATATGATCAAGAAACGAAGGATAACATTGGTCAATTAAATGTTCATACGTACTGGCCAGAACAACGTGGAAGCATTAGAGATATTGCAAAGGGCGAGCAAACGCGGTTATGGATGTCGGAAGTAGATCTTGGTCCTAGCGGGATTCCTCAAAACCATGAGGATATCCGTCCAGCTCTCGCTTTATCAGAACGGATTCAAACTGACATTCAAGAACTAGAGCCGAAAGCATGGGTATTATGGCAAGCGATTGAAGACGAAGTTAATATGAATGAAGATCATGAAAACATGAACTGGGGTCTGATTCACGTTGATTTTGACCCTGAAGATTTTGACACACTACAATATCACAAAAATAAGAAATATTATGCGATGGGGAACTATAGTAAATTCATTCGCCCAGGGTATCAATTCATTAATACGAATAATAGAGAGACGCTAGCTGCAATCGAAGGGGAGAGTGATTCATTAGTTATTGTTTATACGAATCACTCTGCAGATGAAAAGACTGTTCAGATTGATTTATCAGGTTTTGATTCTATTGATACTAATGCAGTGGCGACTCCACATGTAACGTCTGCAACGGACAACCTTGTTGAAAAAGAGAGTATGTCAATATCAGATGATCAACTATCAGCTGTCGTACAGCCAGAGTCTGTCACAACCTTTGAAATAAGTGGTGTTTCAGGGGTTAATCCGGAAGGTTCATTTTTAAGTGAAGAACAAAAATATAAGTTTATTAATAAAAATAGTGGAAAAGCGATGGATATTGGATCAGATGGTGAATCAATCGTTCAACGAACAAGCGCCAATGAAAACGACAGTCAACAATGGAGCATTGAGAAGATAACAGATGGTTATAGCCACACAGAGTATTATCGAATCATCCATAATGAGACCGGTAAAGCACTTGGCGTAGACGGGTGGGATGCCGTTCTTCAAGATGAAGTTGAACATGACGATGGCCAAAAATGGTTATTGTCGACATCAGGAAATGGAAAATATACGTTACTAAATTCACAAGAAAGAGTGTTGTTGGAAGTAGGCGGTGCCTCAGAAAGTGATGATGCGTCAATAGGTTTATGGAATCCGAATTCAGGAAACAACCAAGTTTGGCAAGTCGTACATGCAGGCATTGTTGATGTTGAATCAACAAATATCGTCACATTCCCTGGTCGAGAACCAGAGCTGCCAAGTGAAGTAATGGTTACTTATGGTGATGGTGAGAGGATGAGTAAGGACGTTGAATGGGATGCCATTGATCCAAGTTTATATGAAGAAGAGAACACGTTTGATGTTAACGGAACTATAGAAGGTACAGACACGAAAGCAGTTGCGAACATTACAGTGAGTGAGGTTTCGAACATCGATCCTATAAAAATTAAGACGATTGCAGGACAAGAACCAGAGTTGCCAGAGCTTGTACAAGCTGATTTAGCTATTGGGTCAAAGGGAACAATTCCTGTCGAATGGGATGAAATTGATCCAGAAAACTATGCTGAATTGGGGAAATTTACTGTAGAAGGGACGATTGATGGCAGTGATGTGACAGCGACCGCTCATGTACAAGTAGAAGAGCCAGGTCTGGAAAATGTCGCATTAAACCAGCGAGGGTCTGACCAAGAGTATCCGAAGGCAGAAGCGTCCTTTACAGGCCAGTATGACAATGTGAATCACGTTAATGATGGTGATTTTTCCAATGATAGGTGGACAAATTGGGATCCAAATAATTGGCGAGAAGTTGACTGGGTATCAATCGATTTTGGTCAAGATGAAACCATTTCACAAATTGATTTTACATTTTATGATGATGAAAGTGGGACAAGACCTCCAGCTTCATTGTATCTTGAGTATTGGGATGGAAACGAATGGATGGAGATTCCTGGATCAGCGTTAGAAATTCCGGAAGATGAGAGGACAACAGAAGCTTCGATTCATTTTGATCCGTTGGATACCTCAAAAGTTCGATCAGTGATGACTGCGATGGAAGGACCTTGTATCGCAATAGTTGAAATGGAAGTGTATGGAATAAGCAGTTCAGTTCCAGCTATCGGAACCGATGCTACTCTTGAAAGCATTACAGTAGACGGGAACGAATATGCAGGTTTTGATCCAGAGCATTTTGATTATACAGTAGAGTTGTTAGCAGGGACATTTGACATTCCTGAAATTGAAGTTGAAACGAATCATATATTTGCAAGTTACGATATTGAACTTCCAGAAACGATTCTTGATGAAGTCGTCATTACTGTAACTGCAGAAGATGAGGTCACGACAAATATTTATCATTTAGAATTTGAATGGATACCGAGAAGGGATTGGAACAACAGGCCGTTTCCACACCCAGTACACCCGAAGGCTAAACAATAGCTTTTACTGTTAAAAAATATGAGGATGTCAGAAGCCATGAATGATTATTAAAATCCATGGCTTTTGATTTTTTTTATTCTAGCTCTCGATAGATGGCTGTTTTGGATAGCAATAGGAGGTCTGGTGTCCGCGTAGCAGTCAAAGAAGTCAAAGCTGCATCTGTCAAAGGTTGTCCAAATGCTTACGGAATCCAAGAGTTTGATGTTTAGCGGACATCAGATCCGTTATGTAGTGGAAAAGAGGCGATATGAAGATGTTCGAGGACATCAGATCCGTTAATGCTAGCAAATCATCAAAAAAGCTGAGCAAAATTCTTTAATAGTGGAACAGATGGCCGCGAAAATACGAAAATGGTTGTTTTGGAGAGCAATAAGGGATCCAGTGTCCGCGTAGCAGTCAAAGCAGTCAAAGCAGCCAAAGCAGACATACGGGTATCCAGGTGGATCCAGTCAAAAGCTGTAAAAGTGCTTACGGAATCCAATGGTTTGTCCGACAAAACTATTATTGAGGAAAAGGGGATTTCTAAATAGTGAAAATATTCAAAATTGTTAACGGGAGGTATATAATGAGAGTAATAGAATTGAAAGAGCTGTTATAAAAAAGGGGGATTACCTTGGCCGTTAAAGAAGCATGCAGAGTCGTAATTGTGGATGATGAGACTTTAATTAGACAAGGAATTAAACATTATTTCAATTGGGAAAAAGAAGGCTTTAAGATTGTCGGTGAAGCTTCGAACGGGCAAGAGGCTTTAGATGTCATCGCGTCTGTTGATCCTCATATTTTGATTACGGATATCGTCATGCCAATCATGGACGGGGAAGAATTAACGAAAATCGTAAAGGAAAAACACCCTGACATAGAAATCATCATTTTAAGTAGTTTTGGCGAATTTGATTACGTACGCTCGACATTTCAAAGTGGAGCTGCTGACTACATTTTAAAACCTAAGCTTGAAGCTGAAGGATTGTTAAAAACCTTACAAACAGCTGCAAGGAACATTTCGTCGTTAAACTATACAGAAGATCAGGTAAACGTTCAGCTTTCGATCGATCAAATAATCGATAAGATGATTTCAGGTTATGATGTGGATGATTATACAGACACAATTGTTCAAGCTTTTCCGAACAGTCATTATCAATTGTTAGGGGTTGATTTGAAGGAGCATCAACCGAAACGACAAGTTGAATTATCAACTTATATGAAAGAAAAAATTGAGTTTTTAGCTAAAGATCGTTTGGGAGAAGTATTGTTTCACAGTTATAAGCCAGATGAGACGACCCTTCTTATCATCATGAATGTGAGGGAGAAAGATGCGGCTCAGTTGGTGGACATAATCCATGATTTAGCTGATTTAGAATCACATTTCAGCTTTGTTTTAAGCGAAATGTTCCATTCTTTTTCGCAAGTGGGCGAAGTTTACAATAGAAGTCTCCTAAACTTAATTCAATGTCGCTTCTACTTGCCAGACAAAAAGGTCATTTTCTATGACGAACTAACGAGTAGTTCAAAGGAAATGGTTCACTTTAATTTAGAGTGGTTTACTGAAGAGTTTAAACGGTCACAGTTTGAATCAGCATTCCGTTATTTGAATAGCCATATTAAGGAACTAACGAAGTGTTATACGTTAGATGTCCATGAGTATAAATCGTTTGTAAATAATGTCATTTTTACGATTACCGTGCTTCTGAGGAATATGGGGTATAACGTTCAGGAGTTAGAAAAGAACAAGTATTCGATTATTCACGCCATTGATGAAGCCCCTCTAGCACGGGAGGTAATGGAACATTTAAATCAGTTTATTAAAGAAGCAAAAAAATGTATCGACAAAAACCAACCTCATTCAGGGAACCCGAATATGAATAAGATTTTGGAGTATATATCGAATCATTATATGGAGCCTTTGAGTTTATCTGAGGTAGCAAAGCATTTTCATTTTAACCCTTCCTATTTTTCTAGTTATTTTACAGCGCACAATCATGAAAGTTTCATTGAATATTTGAATAACATTCGAATTAAAGAAGCTGCAAAGCTATTACGAACAAGCTCTTCACCTATCTCTGAAATTAGCGGTATCGTTGGATATTCCGATCACAGCTATTTTTGTAAAGTGTTTAAAAAAATAACCGGTTTATCTCCAAGCAAATATAGAAGAAAAACAATATGAATAAAAGGAAGGAATGAATGATGACATTTTTGCGTAACAGATTGAAGCATAATGGTATGTTTATAAAACTATTCCTCCTTACTTTTATCATTATAATTGCTGTGTCAGTGACAATCACAATTACGACGCTCCGAATGTCGGAGCGCCTTTTCATTGATACATTTAGTATTACGAATGCAAAGGTGCTCAATCAAATAAATGGAAACTTTGAATCGTTTAATTACTCTGTTGTTCATGCATCAAATAGTCTGCAGCAAAATACGACAATTAGAACGATTCTTACGAGTGAGCATACAAACGCTGAATTAATGAATGCGTTTTACCATATGCATAATCACATTGAGCATATAAAGTCTAATTTAGATACATATGAAGCTGGAATGATGATTACAGGCATGAGGGGAATGAATTTTTCTACTGACAGGTCTTATTGGCGCATGTCTGATGAAGAATGGCAGCAGCATGAAATTACGAGAAAGACATTAAATGAGCCACGTAGACTCATTTATCAATATTACGAGCCAGATCGTGAAGAAAGGCCTGGAGAAGAGCCAATGATTGTTGCTTCTAAAGCCCTTTTGGAAAGAATCTCTGGTCAAATTTATGGAACCGTTTCCTTTGCGATGAAAGAAGATGATTTTAGACAGTTTTATAACAGTTTTACAAGTCCCGGAAATGATGTGTTTTTAATGGACAAGTCTGGTGTGATCGTGTCAAGTAATCAGTCAGATATGGTTGGGCAAATAACCGAAGATCTATTAACATATGCAGAAGAAATCGAAAGCCTGTCTCAAGATTACGTAAATAGAGAATTTAGGGGGAAGGATCACATTATTTTGACTGAGTATCTCCCTTTTTTTGACATGTATTTAGTCAATACAATTGATAGAGAAGTTGTCACAGAAGGCGCGATTGATAAAAAAGAAATTGCGCTCGTTTGCATTGAAATCGTTCTGATAGCGTTAATTATCGTGTTTATTTTTTCGAGGAGATTGACGAGTTCTTTATCAAAATTAGTGAGACAAATTGGGAACACGCCGAAGCATGACTTTGATCGCTATGTTTCTGTTACAGGTACTTATGAGACGAGACAAATTGGTCATGCGTTTAATTCGATGCTTGATGAACTTCATGAATATGTAGAAAAGCTAATGTTAACACAAAAACAAAAGAGAAATGCGGAGCTAGCAACACTCCAGCAGCAAATAAATCCACATTTCTTATACAATACGTTAACGTCTATAAAGTTTATGGTCCAGCAAGGCGGGAAAGAAGATGCTGCGAACACGATCAATTCTCTCATTTCGTTATTACAAAATACGGTCGGTAATGTGAGTGAAGCCGTGACGATCGAGCAGGAAATTGAGACCTTAAAAAACTATGTTTTTATTAATCAAAAAAGGTACGGCAACCGGATTAAAGTGAATTACTTTATCGCACCTGATTGTAAAAATTACAACGTTCCTAAGTTAATTCTTCAACCGTTTGTAGAAAATGCATTTTTCCACGCATTTAATCAAATAGCTGGAGGGTCGATCAATGTGATGATCTGGCATGATAATGGTACGGTGATTTGTGAAGTGATGGATAATGGAGACGGTATGGATGTTACCCCGAAAGGTCATTTCCCTGAAAAAAAGCAGAAAAAACAGCAGTTTTCAGGAATCGGTATTCGCAATGTTCATGAGCGTATTCAGTTATTGTATGGAGAAGCGTATGGAGTCGAAATCACAAGTAAGATAAATGAAGGAACAAAAGTGCGAATCTCACTCCCCGCAATTAAAAACTAAATATATTTATAAAATCTAAAGATCGTCTAAATTGAAATTAGTAAAGAAACTGAATATACAAAAATATCACAAAATGAAGAAAATATAATTCTAACGTGCCCCATTATACAAGTGATAACATGATGGTGTGATAGAAAGCGCTTACAAATAATCGGATCTGGGGGGAAGCAAGGATGAAAAATATTTTAATGGCATTATTATTAATCAGCGTCATGTTATTAGCAGCATGTTCTGGAGGGGATGATTCTGATTCAGCTTCCGGAGAATCTTCCGAAGATGACAATGGGAGCGAAGGTGTTAATGAGTCTTCTGACGGGAATGGAGCCGATGAGATTACGATTTGGGCATGGGATCCTAACTTTAATATTGCGGCGATGGAATTAGCAAAAGAGGCGTATACATCAGTCAATCCAGATCTTGAGATTCATATTAACGAGTTTGCTCAAGACGACATCATCCAAAAATTAAATACAGGGTTGAGTGCCGGGACTGAAAGTGGTTTGCCAAATATCGTCTTAATTGAAGATTACCGTGCACAAAGTTTCCTTCAAGCGTATCCAGGATCATTTTATGAATTGACGGGCTCGTTTAATGAAGAAGACTTTGCTCCATATAAGATCCCGCCTACTAGTTTAGACGATGAGAATTATGGATTACCTTTTGATACAGGTGTAACTGGTATGTATGTAAGAACCGACTATTTAGAAGAAGCCGGATACAGTGTAGAGGACTTACAAAATATTGATTGGAACGAATACATCGATATTGGTAAACAAGTAAAAGAAGCGACTGGAAAACAGCTTCTCACGTTAGATCCAAATGATCTTGGTCAAATTCGTATGATGATCCAGACGAATGGTGACTGGTATGTAGAAGAGGATGGTACAACGCCTAGTATCGCGAATAATGAGGCACTTAAAGTTGCTTTTGAAGTATATAAAGAGCTTCTTGAAGAAGATTTAGCTAAACCTGTTTCTGACTGGAGTCAATTTTTAGCAGGGTTTAACAGCGGGGATGTAGCATCAGTACCGACAGGGAACTGGATTACACCATCAGTTAAAGCTGAAGAATCTCAAAGCGGAAATTGGGCAGTTGTACCATTACCAAGCCTGCCTGGGGTTGAAACTTCAGTCAATGCGTCCAATTTAGGTGGAAGCTCTTGGTACGTTCTGAACATTGATGGAAAAGAAGAAGCAGTTGATTTCTTAGCTGAGACATTTGGATCGAACGTTGAATTGTACCAAAATTTTATTACAGAAATCGGAGCAATGGGTACGTATCTTCCGGCAACAGATGGAGATGCATACCAAGTTGAAGATGATTTCTTTGGCGGGCAATCGATATTAGCTAATTTCTCAGAGTGGTCTGAGCAAATTCCTCAAGTAAACTATGGGCTGCACACGTATGCAATTGAGGATATTCTTGTTGAAGCAATGCAAAATTATTTGAACGGAATGGAGCTTGATCAAGTACTGGAAGATGCTCAGCAGCAAGCTGAAGCACAAGTGAATTAGAACGTATGAATCAATCTACTAGTTATAAAAGAGGGAGCCTCGTTAACTTACTGTATATGCTCGGTTCCACAAATGTGGAGGGCGATACGAGTCAGTTGTTCCGAAGCTCTTTTCTTTTATAGGAAGATATGTGAAAGCATAATGTTGATATTGTGTCTCGCTATCGGCGAACGCTTGTACCTCTAGGCACAAGTGCAACAACCGCTCTTACTTCACTTCGTTTGTAATCATGGTGTTTTCTTTGCCCCGGACAGGGCCTCAAGCTCCTAAAACTTACAAAGATCGTTTTGGGTGATTTTCAGCTCAGGCTGTTCCCGTGGGTGTAGTCGCCTTCGCTCGACACATCAATAAGCTCTTCCATTAACTCATTTTATATCAACACTGAACTTTTACATCGCCTATAAGAAAAGTAAGGAGTGACTTCAGGTGGAAACAGCTAATCATAACGAGCAGACAGCAACGGTAAAGGTAGGGAAACCCTTTAAACCGAAAAAGCCAAAGATGAGTCATCGCATGAAAAGCCGGATGATCGGCTGGTCTTTCGTGCTGCTTTCAGTTTTTCTCATCTCATTATTTTATTTTTATCCGATGGTACATGCTCTTATTTTGTCTTTTCAGTCTGGTGCTGGAACGAACCTTCAGTTTGTCGGGTTCGATAATTATATTCGTTTATTTAAAGACCCTACTTTTTTAACCGCTGTAAGAAATACAGTCGTTTATTTGATCGTACAAGTACCGGTTATGATCATTTTAGCGTTGTTTTTATCGGTCCTATTAAACAGCAAAAAATTGAAACTAAAAGGGTGGTTTCGAACCGCTATTTTCTTACCATGTGTCACATCTCTAGTCGCATATGCGGTCATCTTTAAATATTTATTTGCTAACGATGGATTCGTAAACTTAATGTTAATGAATTTATCGATTATTTCTAGCCCGATACAGTGGTTGACCGATCCTTTTTGGGCAAAAGTAACGATTATAATTGCGATTACGTGGCGCTGGACAGGGTACAATATGATTTTTTATTTATCAGCCCTGCAAAATGTCGACAACTCAATTTATGAAGCAGCAAAAATTGATGGTGCTTCATCATTTCAGCAGTTTTTTAAAATAACGATTCCGATGTTAAAACCGATTATATTATTTACAACGATCACGTCAACGATTGGTACGCTGCAATTGTTTGATGAAGTTATGAATATAACTGGCGGGGGACCAGGCAATGCGACTTTGACGATATCTCAATATATTTATAACCTTTCGTTCCAATATACTCCTGACTTTGGTTATGCTGCAACGGTTTCTTACGCCATTGTCGTGTTGATCGTGTTCTTTTCAATTCTTCAGTTTAGAGTAGCAGGTGATAAAAATGGCTAAGTTGAAACAAGTTTTCATGTACCTCACCCTAACAATTGTCTCAATCATATCGCTTTTTCCGTTTTTTTGGATGGTGATCAGTGCTACGAACAGATCAGTCGATGTAACGCAAGGACGATTACTGCCAGGTACACACTTAATGGAGAACTTTCAAAACTTACTTGAAAATGTTGAACTCGTTCCTGCGCTCATGAATTCAGCTAAAATCTCGATATCAACAACGGTTCTATCTCTGTTTATTGCTTCATTAGCAGGATATGGTTTTGAAATCTATCGAAGTCGAGCAAAAGATATCGTGTTTAATATTTTACTATTATCGATGATGATTCCATTTGCGGCATTAATGGTTCCGTTATTCCGGATGTTTGCGAATATTTCACAAGTCATCCCCGCGATTGGAATTGATACGATTCCAGCAGTTATTTTGCCGACATTAACAACAGCTTTTCTCATTTTTTTCTTTAGACAAAGTACGAAGATGTTTCCTAAGGAATTGATTGAAGCTGGCAGGATTGACGGATTAACCGAGATTGGTGTGTTCTTTCGTATCTACGTTCCGACGATGAAAACGACGTACGCTGCAGCCGCAATTATTACGTTTATGCTTAGCTGGAACAACTATTTGTGGCCTCTGGTTGTCCTCCAGTCACCTGAAAATCAGACGATTCCGTTACTTATTTCAAATTTAGGCTCTAGTTATTCACCTGATTTTGGTGTCATTATGACAGCGATTGTCATTGCGACACTGCCAACTGCGTTAATCTTTTTCCTCATGCAAAAGCACTTTGTTGCTGGAATGATGGGATCTATTAAATAAATAGAAATTTGTTTTGAAAGGAAGCGGGAAATGATGACTATTCCAAAACAAAGCTGGTTGTCTGATCCAAATGTGTTTGCAGTGAATCGTCTTCCAGCTCATTCAGATCACGTCTATTATGAATCAGTACAAGAAGCTGAAGAGAAGCGTGTTATGCCAATGAGGCACGATTTAAACGGAAAGTGGAAGTTTCATTATGCTGTGAATCCGCAGTATCGTCCTAAAGAGTTTTATAAGCTTGATGAAACGTGTGCAAATTGGCAGGACATATCTGTCCCTAGCCATATTCAATTACAAGGTTTTGGAACACCTCAATATGTGAATACGATGTATCCATGGGACGGTCATCATCACCTTCGTCCTCCAGAAGTTCCAATGGATGACAATCCTGTAGGAAGCTATGTAAAGTATTTTCACTTGCCCAAACAGATGAAAGGCAACCGAGTGTACATTTCATTTCAAGGAGTCGAGTCGGCTTTTTACATTTGGCTGAATGGACATTTTATCGGTTATAGTGAGGACAGCTTTACACCTGCAGAATTTGACTTGTCGGATCATGTAATAGATGGTGAAAATAAGGTAGCTGTTGAAGTTTATCAAAGAAGCACAGGCAGCTGGTTAGAGGATCAAGATTTTTGGAGGTTTTCTGGGATATTCCGAGATGTCTACCTTTATACAATACCAGAGATTCATCTATTTGATGTAAATGTTCGTGCTGAGCTGGATGCGACATACCAAAAAGGAACCGTTACAGGACAGTTTACGTCTGTGGAAGATATTCCAAGCGGGTCTGAGCTTGTTGGAAAACTATATGATGAAGAGGGACGCCTTGTTGTTACTAGAAAAGGGACGGTAAGTGATGGTAAGTGGAAGTTGACATTACTAGTAGATGCTCCGCAATTATGGAGTGCAGAAAGACCTTATTTATATGAACTGTTCATCCATATTTTTAATGAGTCTGGAAAGTTAGTTGAAGTCATTCCACAAAAGATAGGGTTTCGCAAATTTGAGCTCATCGATAAAGTAATGTGTCTCAATGGAAAACGGATCGTATTTAAAGGGGTAAACCGTCATGAATTTAATTGCCGAAAAGGGCGGGCTATAACAAAAGAAGATATGCTTTCAGATATCAAAACGTTAAAACGTCATAACATAAATGCGGTTCGCACGTCTCATTATCCGAATCAAAGTTATTGGTATGAGCTTTGTGATGAATATGGGATCTACGTCATGGATGAGATGAACCTAGAAACACATGGATCTTGGCAAAAAATGGGTGAAGTTGAACCTTCTTGGAACATACCGGGAAATAAGCCAGAATGGCAAAATATTGTCATTGATCGTGCGAAGTCGATGTATGAGCGAGATAAAAATCATCCTTCAATTTTAATCTGGTCCTGTGGGAACGAATCGTATGCGGGTGAAGTCATTCTCAATGTGAGTAAATATTTTAAAGAGGTTGACCGAAGTCGTCTTGTCCATTATGAAGGAGTATTTCATGCTCGTGATTATGATGAGACGAGTGATATGGAAAGTCGAATGTATGCGAAGCCTGATGATATCGTACAATATTTAGAAAGCAATCCGACTAAACCGTATATAAGTTGTGAGTACATGCATGCGATGGGAAATTCAGTAGGTGGAATGGATAAGTATACAGACTTAGAGGCGAAATACTCAATGTATCAAGGTGGATTTATTTGGGATTTCATCGATCAAGCGATATTGAAAAAAGATCGTTATGGCGAAGAGTATTTTGCTTACGGTGGGGATTACGGAGATCGTCCGACTGATTACTCCTTTTGTACGAATGGGATCGTTTATGCGAATCGAGAGTTATCACCTAAAATGCAGGAAGTGAAGTCGGTATACGAAAATGTGAAGTTGGATGTAGATAAAGAAGGTGTCACAATCAAGAACGACAATCTTTTTATAAGTACGGAGTACTATGAAGTTGAGTATACTTTGTATGCTGAAGGAAAAGAGATCGACCGAAATACGATCAATGAGGTCTTGATCCAACCTGGAGGTCATAAGAGGCTTCAGTTTGATTTTTCAAAAATCAATACGAGTGGGCCGAGCGAGTACTGCATTGATGTCGCTGTCAAATTAAAGGAAAGTACTTTGTGGGCAGAAGCGGGTTTTGAAGTCGCCTTCGGTCAGCATGTTTTCCAGAACGGGGAACGTACGCAGAAACAGTCGGAAGTGTTCACTGAGCAAAAGAGAGAAATGAAAGTTGTATACGGTGATGTGAACATTGGTGTTCACGGAAAGGGTTTCTCAGTTTTGTTTTCAAAGCAAGTTGGCAGCCTTATCTCACTTCATTATGCAGGGAACGAAATGATTTCTGACCCTCCAGTACCGATGTTTTGGAGAGCGACAACTGAAAATGATAAAGGATATGCACAAGACTATCATTCTGGCGTTTGGTATGCAGCAAGCATTGCTCGAAAATGCGTTGCTGTAGATGTTGAAGAAAAAACGGATTGTATAAGTGTGATCTTTACTTATCGCTTCTCCATTCATGAAGAAGTAAAGGTACAGACTAAGTATGATGTTTTCCCGAATGGGAGTCTACGTATTAAAATGGATTATGCTGGAGCTGAAGGGCTTCCACAAATGCCTGCGTTTGCGCTGTCGTTTAAGGTTCCTGCAGATTATGACCAGCTGCAATGGTATGCGCTTGGACCTGATGAGAATTATCGTGATCGGTGTCACGGAGCGCGTCTTGGAATATTTGAAAACACGGCAGCAGTGAATGTATCGAAGTACGTCGTACCGCAGGAGACGGGAAATCGAACCGGACTACGCTGGGTAAATGTAAGGAATCATGAAGGGGAAGGGATAAAAGTGTCTTCATTGGAGGAACAGCTTGACTGTACAGTGACGCCTTATACAGCGTTCGAACTAGAAAGTGCCAAACATCATTTTGAGCTGCCAAACGTTCATTACACGGTCATTACGGTTGGAAAACAAATGGGAGTTGGCGGTGATGATAGTTGGGGAGCACCTGTCCATGAAGAATATTTATTAAATGGAAGTGGTGGTTTACAATTCGAATTTATGATAGAGCGTATATAACAACGTAACAGCGGACGTGATGACGGTTATAAAGGTTATAGATCATTCATAGTCTAGAAAAGAGGATGTTGATTATATTATTTCGACATTATTCGGGAAGTGCCTGGCACTTGCCGAATGATACAAATAATGATAGATTTATCTTTAATGAAAACAGAATAGTGTATGTTCAAAAGGAGAACAAAAAGGCGCAGAGAATCGAAAGCTATTTTTTCCCGGAATTTTTGAACATCCTCTAAATAGAAACACTCTAGGGGTGCTTGTAAAAGCTGAGAGAGACGATATGTCTTAACCCTTTTAACCTGATCTAGGTCGTACTAGCGTAGGGAAGAAGTGTAACATGTGAAAAGGCTGACGTATATTTATTTACAAAAATGCGTGTCATTTTTTCGGTGTTATTTAACCACTTCTACCTAGTAGGAGTGGTTTTATTGTTTTCTATACATTTACGGAAGAGAGGGGGAATTGGTTATGGAAGAAAAGTTAACAGCTGCATTACGACAAGTAGATGAACGAAAAGATGAGCTAATCGAGTTGTTGAAAACACTCATTTCATTTGAGACTCCGGCTCCGCCTGCTCGAAATACGAAGGAAGCACAGCGATATGTAGCTCAATTGTTAGAAAAACGAGGATTTTCGATTGATATGTGGGATGTTTATCCAAATGACCCAAACGTCGTAGCTCAATTAAAAGGTCACTCGTCAGAACAGTTTCACAGTTTAATCATCAATGGCCATATTGATGTAGCTGAAGTGAATGAAGGTGAACAGTGGGAGAAAGACCCTTTTACACCAGTCGTTCGAGATGGATATGTGATTGGCCGCGGGGCAGCGGATATGAAAGGCGGTATCGCTGGAGCGTTGTTTGCGATTCAGCTGCTTAGAGAGTATGACATTGAGCTTCCGGGAGACCTCACGCTTCAATCCGTTATCGGTGAAGAAGTCGGTGAAGCAGGAACACTGCAATGCTGTGAGCGAGGATATAATGCGGATTTTGCGGTCGTCGTCGACACTAGTGATTTACATATACAAGGACAAGGTGGTGTCATAACAGGCTGGATTACGATTAAAAGTGACGTAACGTTTCACGATGCACAAAGAAGCAAGATGATCCACGCAGGTGGGCAGATCTTTGGGGCAAGTGCAATCGAAAAAATGACGAAGGTGATTGGAGGGTTACAGGAGCTTGAACGTCATTGGGCGGTAACGAAAAGCTATCCAGGATTCCCACCAGGGACGAATACGATTAATCCGGCTGTTATTGAAGGCGGACGTCATGCCGCGTTTATCGCAGATGAGTGTAAGCTTTGGATTACCGTTCATTATTATCCAAATGAATCGTATGAGCAAGTTGCCACAGAAATTGAAGAGCACATTTTACAAGTTGCGAAAGCTGATCCTTGGTTGAAGGAGCACCCGCCAACGTTCATGTGGGGCGGAAAGTCGATGATTGAAGATCGCGGCGAAATTTTCCCATCACTTGAAGTTGATCAAAATTATGAAGCGGTGCAATTGCTCGCTTCGGCACACGAAACTGTTGCGGGAAAAAGAGCTGTTATTGATGTCTCCCCTACTGTCACAGACGGCGGCTGGTTAGCTGATGCAGGGATACCGACGGTCATATACGGTCCTGGCGATTTAAATAATGCCCATGCTGTCAATGAACAAGTAGCGATTGATCAATTAGTTGAGTATACGAAAGTATTGTTAACGTTTATCTATGATTGGTGTCATCAGAAAAAATGAAGGAGTGAAGCTTAAATGAAATTTAGTGAGCGTTTATATGAAAATTTGCAGCCAATTTGGCGGAAAAACCATGCACATCCGTTCGTTCAAGGTATTGGAGACGGAACACTTGATAAAGAGAAGTTTCGTTTTTTTATGATTCAAGATTATCTTTATTTAATTGATTATGCGAAATTATTTGCATTAGGGTCGATGAAAGCGAATGATGTTGAAACGATGGGTAAATTTGCGAGACTACTAGATTCAACATTGAATGAGGAAATGTCGCTTCATCGTGAGTATGCGAAAAAGTTTAATATAAGTCTAGAAGAGCTTGAATCAGCGAAGCCTGCGCCAACGACGCTTGCTTACACACACTATATGCTCCATGTTGGTCAAAATGGCGGTTTAGCGGAGCTTGTTGCTGCACTGCTTCCTTGCATGTGGAGCTATTGGGAAATTGGCAAAGAGCTGAACGAAAAGCCTGGAGCGAGTGAACATGAATTTTACGGAGAGTGGATTCAAATGTACAGTTCAAAAGAGTTTGGTGAACTAGCGATGTGGTGTATTGAGCTTCTTGATGAATTAACACAAGATAAGCCGGAAGCAGAGCTCGCTAAACTCGAGGAGATTTTCTTAAACACGACGAGATTTGAATATATGTTCTGGGATATGTCCTACAATCAGGAGATGTGGCCGACTGATGGATGAGCTCGCGTTACAATTCGATGCCGTCAGCTTTCATTATCGGGGACAAAAAGGTGAGACAACAGAGGCGATTATTGATTCACTAACGTTCAATGTCCAAAGTGGGGAATTTGTCAGTATCGTTGGCCCAAGCGGGTCAGGAAAAAGTACGTTGTTTAAACTGATCACTGGCTTGGAACAGCCATCTGCAGGGGACATTTCTCTCAATGGTGAGGTGTTAACAGACCGTCTCGGACATGTTGGTTATATGCCACAGCAAGATTTGCTCATGCCTTGGCGAACGATTATAGATAATGCAGCTTTAGCTTTGGAGTTAAAAGGAATGAATAAGCGAGCGGCTCATGATAAGGTCATTAAGCTGTTAGGTGAATTTGGCTTGTCAGGGACCGAAAACAAATATCCTGACGATTTATCAGGTGGAATGAAACAAAGGGTTTCGTTTCTCAGGACGGTTTTAAGTGGTTCGAACCTGTTGTTGTTAGATGAACCTTTTAGTGCATTAGATGCGATTACTCGAATATCGATGCAGGAATGGCTCATTGAGCAATGGCAAAAGTGGAGAAAAACTGTTTTATTCATTACTCATGATGTTGATGAAGCGTTATTTTTATCAGATCGGGTGTTCATTCTTAAAGAAAATCCGGTGCAACAGCTGCAAGAGGTTACTGTTCCGACAAAGCGACCTAGGTCCCTTCAAGATATGAGAGCGCCAGTTGTCGTTGAATTAAAACATTCATTGTTAGATCAATTGAGGCCGAGGTTGAAAGTATGAGGATCGTGAAGGAATATAGTATTTCATTTATGCTCGTTTTCTTCATTTTTTTCATTTGGGAGCTAGGCGCAAGGGTACTAGATATGGCTTATATATTACCAGCACCTACTCAAATCGTGATGAAGCTTTGGGAATTAAGAGAGCCTTTATTTTTCATGCATTTGCCAGCAACGGTCACCATTATTTTAGTCGGACTTTCGTTATCGATTGTTTTTGGTGTCGGCTTAGCTATATGGATGAACGTTAGTAAAGCAGCTGAGAAAGCGTTCTATCCAATTATTATTTCATCACAAACGATTCCGGTTATTGCTTTAGCACCAATTTTCGTTTTATGGTTCGGCTATTCACTTTGGAGTAAAGTGATCGTGACCGTTCTCATAACATTTTTTCCGATTACCGTAAATACTTTTGACGGGCTTCGCTCCAGCAGTAAGGAGTTAAAAGATCTGCTTTTAACGATGGGAGCAAACAAAAAGGATATATTCTTAAAACTATATATTCCGTCGGCACTGCCACATTTTTATTCAGGGTTAAAAGTTGCTGTCACTCTTAGTGTGATTGGTGCGGCAATTGGGGAATGGTTAGGTGCTCAAGCAGGACTAGGATATTTTAGCCGAAGGATGATGACTCAATTTGACGGTGCAGGCGTATTTGCACCAATTGTTTTACTATCTGCCATTGGGATTGGCTTATTTTTATTTGTCGTACTACTAGAAAAAATCACATTAAAATGGAGGAAAACAGGGTGAAGAAATGGTTATTACGTAGTTTTATAGGATTTGTGGTCGTACTTGCCACTGCATGTGGTGATGAGTCTGGAGAGAGCGAAAGCGCAGTAGAGGGAGGAGAATTAACAGAAGTTGATATTATGCTAGATTGGTATCCGAATGCTGTACATAGTTTTTTATATGTTGCAATTGAAAATGGCTACTTTGAAGAAGAAGGTGTTGAGGTGAACATTCAGTTTCCTGCCAATCCGACTGATCCGATTAACTTAGCTGCAGCGGGACAAGTGACTCTCGGGATTTCGTATCAGCCTGATGTTGTTATGGCAAGAGCGAATCAAGATGTACCGGTCAAATCGGTTGGGGCGATTGTTCGTTCCCCGTTAAATCACGTCGTCTATTTAGAGGATGAATTGATTGAATCACCGAAGGATCTTGCCGATATGCAAGTCGGTTATCCGGGGATTCCGTTAAATGAGTCGCTTTTAAAAACAATGGTTCAAAATGACGGTGGGAATGTTGAGGAGCTGCAGATGATCGATGTTGGGTTTGAATTAGGTTCATCGATTGTGAGTGGAAATGTAGATGCTGTCATTGGTGCATATATTAACCATGAAGTCCCGGTTTTACGAAACCAAGGTCATGAACCGAGCTATTTTAATCCAGTTGACTATGGTGTGCCTAGTTATTATGAGTTAGTCGCGGTTACAAATGATCAGACGTGGGAAGAACAGCAAGGTGTCATTGAAGCGTTTTGGCGTGGAGCAACGAAAGGATATGAGTTTATGAATGACAATCCTGAAGAAGCTCTCGACATTTTATTGAGCAATCAAGATGAAGCGAACTTTCCATTAATCGAAGAAGTTGAACAAGAAAGCCTTGATGTTCTGCTGCCAAAAATGAAGTCAGATGATGGGTTCGGCAGCCAGGAAGAAGCATCATGGCAAGAGACGATCGATTGGATGAAGGAATATGAGTTAATCGAAGAGGAACCATCAGTAGACGATATTTTCGTAGATATTGTTAACTAGCTTAACAGACAGGGTGATATCCCTGTTTGTTTTTTTTGAAGGGAAAGAATGTTTATAATTACAATCCCACAATAGGTGTCTATCCTCAAAGAAGATGAAGAGACAATAGAAAGCGTCAAATTCTCCTTAAAAATGAGGCGAATAGATCAAAGCGACGAAGTTTATGAGTAATGGAGCGTATATTGTTAATAAGTGAGCATAAGGAATGCATTTACTAAAATCCGAATCACACACAGGAAAAGTGTTTTTCCAAGGGATGGAGAAACGAGTCAATGCAGAGGCACTCGGGCTTTTTTAACATCTTCTTATAGGTTAGGTGAAACGCTTATTATGTCAAAAATAGACGGAAATCGGTCATCATTAGCTTGAAATTACACCCATAAGATAGGTAGTAGTGGCAAAAATTGAGGGGGAGTGATGAAGGTGAGATTTTGGGCAATTTTTTGTCCGCCGGTAGCTGTATTAATGGCGGGCAAACCGTTTCAAGCCATTATTGCGTTCATTTTATGGTTATGTTTATGGGTTCCTGGAAGCATTTACGCATGGGGCATTGTCAGTGATTACAAGGATGATCAACGAATGAAAAAACACGTTCAGTTACAACAAAAATACGGTAAATAGGGGCTGGGACAAAAACCAGCTCATAAGAGTGGCACTCACCGTGACACCTAAGTAAAGGTGTCTTTTCTTTTTTGGATATGTATAAGGGAGGAAAGTGAAAAGAACATTATTATATAGGAGTAAATCTTTGTTTTTTACGTGAAGATAAGCAGTGAATATGAATGAACGCTTATTTTTTACGAATTTGTATTGCCAAACTCATCCTTTCTCCGTATAAATAAAGTAAACTTTTGTTTTTTGGGGAGGGGTGAGTGGGATAGTCAGTGTTGCTGCAGTACAGATGCATTCAGCAATAGGTGAAGTTATCACAAATCGTCAGCAAGCTGTCGAATTCGTACGGGAAGCAGCTGCGAATGGCGCTAAACTGATTAGTTTACCTGAGTTGTGGGTGACTGGCTATGGGTTGGAAACGGGGGAGTTTCATAGATTAAGTGAGCCAGCAGACGGTGAAACTGTGTCGTTGTTTAAGCAACTGGCGAATGAACTGAAAGTTGTATTGATCATTCCATTTCCGGAGAAAGCGACGAAGCTTGGAATTGAGAATATGTTCATTTCAGCTGCGATTATTGATGCGGATGGAACCGTAGTGGGGATCTATCGGAAGTCGATGCTTTGGGGAGAGGAGAGCAGGACATTTGTACGAGGGGAAAAGCGGTATCACGTTTATGAGACAGCTATAGGTCGTATCGGTGTGCTAATTTGTTACGATATTGAATTCCCAGAGCCGACAAGGTTGCTTGCTTTGCAAGGAGCTGATCTGCTTGTCGTCCCTTCTGTATGGAGTAAGGAGGCAAAGTCACGTTGGGATATTCAGCTGCCTGCCCGAGGGTTAGATAATACGATATACGTTTTAGGTACGAATGCCGTAAGCGGTGGTGCATGTGGGAAAAGCAAGTTTATCGGTCCACAAGGAACGGTGCTAAATGAAGCTTCCTCAATAGAGGAGGAGATCATTTACGGAGAGGTCGATTTACAAACACTATTAGAAACGAGGAAGACCATCCCATATTTAAAGGATTACAAGTGCCAGGCACTTGTCGAATAAAAGCTCACATAACAGCTCATGAACACCCAAAAATATCCAGGTGCCAGGCGCCTGGATATTTTTGGGTGTATTTATTGTTTTATTGTTGGGTTATTTGGGTTATGTTTTTGCTTTATGGACTTTTAGTTGTTTCCCTTTTATCGTTTTCGTTTTCATTTCTTTGAGGACGTGGGGGCCTTTCCCATTGAGAATATCAACATACGTACAATGATCCTGAATGGTTATGATGCCTATGTCTTCAGCTGTAATGTCCGGAATGTTTGTAAGTGTTCCAACGAAATCAATAGGTCGTAACTTCTTTTTCTTGCCGCCATTAAAGTATAGTTTCATAATATTTTTATTTAGTTCGGTACTTTTATCCTTTTTCTCAACTGGAATTGTTTTCATTTTCTTTTCAAAATCAGCTTTCAAATTCTGAACGACTTTTCGTGTTGGTGCTTGCTTGTTTGGAATGGAAAAACCTATATATCGTTCAATATCTTGGAGATGTCTACTATCATAACGGGTAACAAAGGAAATCGCTTTTCCTGTTTTACCTGCTCTGCCAGTACGTCCAGTTCTATGTACATAGCTTTCTTTCTCTGTAGGCAAGTCGTAATTAATGACGAGCGATATATTGTCTATGTCAATCCCTCTTGCTGCAACGTCGGTAGCGATTAAATAACGGAATTGTCCTCGTTTAAATCTATTCATTACATTGAATCTGTCTTTTTGATAGAGGCCGCCATGAATTTTTTCACAAGGGTAGTTTGCTTGTTTTAATTGACGAAACAGATTGTCTACCTTTTCTTGTGTGCTGCAAAAAATGATACAGCTATCTGGATTTTCTGCGATGGTGACATGTTTTAACAAGGAAAGCTTATCGTGTTCATCTACTTTAATTAATGTATGCTCGATTTTTTCAGTTGCTAAGCTTGATTTAGTAATTTCAATCTCAACTGGTGATTGCATGTATTTTTGACGAAGGTTATCGACATCATCTGGTATGGTTGCAGAGAAAATCGATGTGACTCTGGATTTCGGCAATTTTTTAATAATTGCTTCGACTTGATCGATGAACCCCATATTAAACATTTCGTCAGCTTCATCAATAATAAGATATTTGATCTTTTCTGTTGCTAGAGTGCCTTTTTCGATATGATCAAATACTCTTCCAGGTGTTCCGACAACGACATGCGTTTTTTGTTTTAATTCAAGCCTTTGTTTGTTAAATGGATGCTTGCCGTAAATGGCTGCAGCTTTTATTCGTTTATACCGACCAATATTGGATATGTCCTCTTTCACTTGAGTGGCCAGTTCCCTAGTTGGTGTGAGAATCAATGCCTGCGGCTTGTTTTCTTCCCAATCGATTAATTCACATATTGGGATACCGAATGAAGCGGTTTTACCGCTCCCGGTTTGAGATTTAACGACCAGATCCTGCTTTTGTAATGCTTTTGGAATGACTTTTTGCTGTACTTCTGTCGGTGTATGGAAATGTAAATCTGATAATGCCCGTTTAATATCCGCACTTAGTTCATATTGATTAAACTTATTCATCGCTCAAAACCTCACTTTGGATTCGACAAGTGCCTGGCACTTGTCGAATGTAATCATACTATAGTTTTGCTTTTTATCCTAGGAAGCATGTGGATCTCAATGTATTTCTTTGGAAGTGACAAGGCATTCGTTTAAAAAATATGATTAAAGGTCGGAAAGGTGTTAACAGGATAAGTAAAAGGATAATGGGTGGAGGGTTCTTATATGACACACGAACAGAACATGTGGAGAGAAAATGGGGTAGGTTAGGATTAAGAAAAGAAAAAACAACTGCTGGTTCCAATATAGCAGTTGTTTTTTTTGAATTTTATTGTTGTTCAAGACGTTTAATTCTCTCGTCTAACTCTGGATGTGAAGAGAATAGGTTCATGACTCCGCCTTTTCCATTGATCTTCATCGTCTGAATCGCTGAATCGTCTGTACGATCATTAGCAGTAGCACGACTAACGTGTGCTTTTAACGACCGTAGAGCATGAGCCATTTTGTCTTTACCGGCTAAGTCTGCTCCGCCGCGATCGGCATGGAATTCTCGATGGCGTGAGTATGCCATAACGACAAGACTTCCAAGGATTGAGAATAGTATTTGGAAAATAATAATAGCGGCAAAACGAACGACAAACTGTAGTTCAGAACGAACTAAACGTGACACTAGGATTGCTGCAATTCGTGAGAAGAAGACGACGAATGTGTTCACGACACCTTGTAGCAATGTCATGGTCACCATGTCTCCATTTGCAACGTGGGCAACCTCATGGGCAATAACCCCTTCTACCGCATCATCGTCCATTGTGTTTAATAGACCAGATGAAACGGCAATAAGCGAACGCTTTTTTGATGGACCCGTTGCAAATGCGTTTACTTCGTTTGAATGGTAAATTCCAACTTCTGGCATATGCATTAAACCAGCTGCGCGTGACAGGCGGTGTACCTTTTCCACGACAGCACGTTCATGTGCAGATAGCGGACCATCAGGATCAAGTACTTTTATTTTCATCATTTTTTTTGCGATCCATCTAGAGATTGCTAAAGAGATGAATGCTCCTGAAAAACCAACAAGTAAACTGAATACAGCAAGTGCTGTAAGGTCAATACCTAATCCAGGTCCTCCAGTATCAATAGTTCCGCTGACTCCAGTGTAGGTAGTGATCAAAGACCAGACAATGACAATTGTCGTCATCACAAGAATATTTGTTAAAATAAAAAACAATAACCGTTTCCCCATTATACGCCTCCATCTATTTTGAAATATATTAATATATTAACATAGGTGACAAGTGCCAGGCACTTGTCGAATGAATTTATTATAAAAGGAATGAAAAAAATTTGATTACTATTCAAAATGACAAACTGAAATCGATCTATACATTTTCATATACAGAAGAAGAGCTGGAGTTATGTAAGCTGGAAATGCGGGCATTTTTTGGGATGGATTCCATATCTGGCACGTTAGAAAGTCACATTCAAGTTGATCCGACGAGAAGTCCATTTATGAATGAACGGATTGATGTGCTCTTAGAGAGTGAATCTATATCGGAAATGGCTAAGAAAGTCAAAAATCTACCTAAAAGTGAGATGACATTTAAAGTCGTGTTCGTAAAAAATCCATCCGGAGAAAAACTGTCGTTTAAAGAAAGACAAGCTGTTGAAAAAGAAGTCGGGCTGCAAGTGCGAGGGGATATTGATTTAAATCGTCCGGAACAATTATTTGGAATAATGAAAGTCAACGGACGTTGGGTGTTTGGCCATCTCCATCAAAGCAACTCGAAATGGTTAGAACATCAAAATAAGCCTCACGAATACTCAACAGCTTTGAGCACCAAAATGGCTCGAACTGTCGTCAATATCGCAGTACCAAAACCGGAAGGAGTTAAAGCGATTGACCCTTGCTGTGGAATTGGAACCGTCCTTATCGAAGCGTGTTCGATGGGAGTGAATATTGACGGGAGTGACCTTAATATTCGCGTCGTGTACGGTTCAAGAAAGAACCTCGCACATTTTGGCTATTCAGCTGAAGTATCGTTAAAAGATATTCGGGAAGTGACAGGAGATTACGATGTTGCGATTATTGATATGCCTTACAACCTCTGTTCAGTAATCTCAGATGAAGAACGATATGAGATGTTTAAAAGTGCATGTTCTTTTGCAAATAAGGTTGTGATTGTCACCATTGATCCCGTTGATGAAATAGTTAAGAATGCAGGTTTAACAATAATTGACCGTTGCAAAGCTAGCAAAAATAAAACATTCACCCGTGAAGTACTTGTGACAAGTGCCAGTCACTTTCCGAAAAATGTCGAATTCGATTAGGTAGGTGAGGAACGAATTGAATATAAAGAAATGAGGCTGTCCCAAAAGGTCGCTGAATAGCGACCTTTAGTGGACGGTCTCTTTTCTATTTCGTTTGATTTTTTATTGTTTTAGAGGACAGGTGGCCTGTTATCCTGCCATCTGCTCTCTCTTTTTTTCTTTTTGTTCTTTGAATTTATAATGTCTTTCCCATTTTAGAAAGTTATGGGCAATACAAAGAAGACCCCATTCCAGCGTAGTTTTGGAAAGGCCTCTCAGATGAAACCGATCAAAGCCCCGGTTATATTTTATTTGTCCAAAAACAGGCTCTACGTCACACTTTCTCTGCCGATAAAGCTGACTGCCAGTTTCCGTGTTCAGTCGATCACGAACCTGTCTTCGCTGCTCCTGATTTTTCATGGAAACACTGATGGTCTTGGTGTCATTTCCTTTAGCACATACTTCCTGGAAAGGGCAGCCGTGACAATCCACGCACCGGTAAACACGCTTGATAGTTGTATAACCGTTTTCAGTTTGGCGATTTGCCTTGTACTGAAACGTGAGACGCTTATTATTGGCGCATATCCACTCATCTTCATCCTCATCATATTGGAGATTTTCCACCCGTCCAACCTGATTTTTGAACTTTTTAGTCTGTTCTTTATCAAGCGTACTGTATTTCACAAAAGCTTCCATTTGCTTCTCTTCACAAAAGGAGTAATTTTCCTCGCTACCGTATCCTGAGTCGGCTATCAGATGCTCCGGCAGTGGTCGTCCGTATTTCTCTAAAAGTTCAAAATGGGGTTTTAGGCAACCAGGATCACCGGCACGCTGATGAAGACTAAACCCGGTAATAAACTGGTTTTCGGTTCCTGTCTGAATGTTGTAACCTGGCTTGAGTTGGCCATTACGCATATGGTCGTCTTTCATTCTCATAAAGCTGGCATCCGTATCCGTTTTAGAATAGCTGTTTCGCCCCGCCAGAATCTCTTTTTGTTTTTCATATTTTTCTTTTCGCGGAAGAAGGTCCTTCTCAAGCTGGCGCTTCGCTTTTTTAACCTCACGGTTTTTTGGTTCATCAACCAGTTTCTTTTCGAGATGGTTAATAGACTCTTTGATATCCTCTGAAGTAATTGGATCAGCCTCCAGTTTCTCTTGCTCGTCCAACTCTCCTGCGTGTTCCTCGTCTTGCTTGGTCACCTTTTCAATGCCCTGCATAATGGTGTGGTACTTTTCGTTGAGCTGACTGTCGTAGCGCTCTGTGGCTTTTCGCCAGACGAACGTATATTTATTGGCATTAGCTTCTACTTTGGTGCCATCAAGGAAGTAATCTTCTAACTTTACGAGGCCGTGATTCCGAAGGAGATCAACTATGGAAAAGAAAACTTCATAAATAATATCTTTCATCTTCTCGGAGCGAAAACGGTTGATCGTGCGAAAATCAGGCTTTTGATGACGGGCAAGCCACATAAAATAGATGTTTTCATTAAGTTGTTTTGCGATTTGTCTGGAGGAATAGATTTTCTGTGTATAGGCATAAAGGATAATCTTTAACATCATTTTGGGATGGTAAGGAGGACGGCCGCCGCCATCGTAACATTGATAGAGAATAGATTCATCCAGTTCTTCGACGGCTTGATTGACAATGCGGCAAACGTGATGGACAGGAATTTCTATTTCAAGATCCATTGGTAAGTATAGCTGATCCATGTTATAATCTTGGAAAGAAATATGATTATGTTTCATAAAGAAATCGCCTCCTGGTATGGTTTTGGTGTGGTGCTTTAATTATACCAAATGGGGCGATTTCTTTATTTTTCAATTTTATTAAAAAAGCTCGAAAGAGTGGCAGGCGGCGACTCCCTCAGAAAAAGTTGTTATGAAGGGCTTTCGCCCTTGTCATGAACTTTGAAAAAAATTTTTTCTAAAGAGTCCTCCGAGACCCACAACCACATAATGTAATCAAATACACATTATGGATCATTAAGTGACGCGTTGCGTTGGCAGTTTGACAAATACTGCCAGATTAAACATGATTTGCACGAGTGATCTCTGCTTCTATCAGGTGACTTACCCTCCCATGTCTCTTGGCATCAAGTGCATACATTCCTTCGTTGGGTCTTGCCTGACGCAGAGCTCGGGCTCATACTCCAGCATGGACTGACACTCTAATGGCCGTCTTAAGTCGCCGTCTGCCGAATCTCTGTGCCTTTGTTGTTGATTTAGATGGAACGCAGGTTTTTACGCTGCTTTGTTCTGTGTACCTTGTGAAAGGTCCGCTATCATTCTGTGAGGGTCAAACATAATCTGGTTTTTACTTAGTCCGTGTAACACCTGAAGCAGTTTTCTACACAACACGACCATCGCTTCTTTTTTGGTCAGTGGATTATGCTCTCGTGAGTGATAATACGTGTACAAATCATGAAAAGCAGTGTTGTTCTGAATCAGTGGAAGGATCGCTTTGTAAAGTAAAACGCGAAGTCGTCTCCTTCCACGTTTAGATATCTTCTTCGTACCCTCATGTTTGCCTGAGCTATTGTCTCGCAATGTTAGTCCCGCTAGCTTAATGATTTGGCGTGGATGCTTGTAATTGCGAAGAGAGCCTGTCTCGGCCAATAATGCGCTTATTGTGTTTTCACTTATTCCTTGGATTGAAACAAGGAATTGGAACTCGTCTAAATCTTTGGCCCGCTCAATCATGTGAGAGGTTACCTCTTCGAGCTGTAAGTCCAATAACTCAAGTTGACTGACAAGGCCCTGTATTTCCATCCTTGCCATTTGATCACTCTGTGTCACTCCGATGGAGTGATGGGCCTTTTCAATGAGGGCCACCATCTTGGGCTTTCCAGCATACTTGGCTCCTGCTTCCTTCTGTTGTTTAATTAATTCTTCAACAGAGGCGCCTCTGATGTCTCCTGGAAGCGGAGTCAGCTTTAAGACCGTTAGAGCTTGTTGGCCATAGTGTTTAAATACTTGATTAAATTCCGGAAAATAAAGGTCCAACCATCGCTGTATTCGGTTTTTTACCATAGCAATGTCTTTACGCAATCGTTCCTGGACCGCTGATCCTTGACGTATGTGATGATCTACAGGCGTCATCTTCCTTGGTATACTAAAGTACCCATTCGGAAGGAGTTTCGCTATAATACGCGAATCTTTCGCATCATTCTTTGTTTGTAGATTATCGTCCATTTCCTTGGATTGTTTCACATGCATTGGATTAACCAAAACAAAAGGTAATCCTGAGATCTCTAAAAATGCCGCAAGGTTCATCCAGTAATGACCAGTTGCTTCAAAACCGATGAGTACATTTGTTTTTTGGTGTGTTTCCATTAGATCTTTAACAGTCTTTTCGAAATGAATGAAACCGTCTTTCGATTGGTGGACTCGCCACACCCTAGCAAGTTCACGTCCACGCAGGTCAACGGCACATGCATAGTGATTTTTTTTAGCAATATCAATACCTATGACCAAAGTGTCTTCGTTTACTTGATTAATTTTTTCATTTCGAATACGATTCATGAAGGATCCTCCTTTGTGAATGCTTATTTCTTACGGCACTTGCATCATATCGGAGGATCCTTTTTTTATCAATAGGACGTATAGTTATTTGACAGGAATGCTCCAGCGGGAAAAGCAACAGCTGAAGACCCCGCAGGGTGGTTTTCCCAAGGAGGCTGAAGTGTTGCCCGCGGAAAGCGTCCGCCTAGAGCGATTCGAGCGAACCTATTACATTTACTTCAATTAATTAGTTAAAACAAAGAGGGTGTCACCGAAAGCTAGGCTTTTGGGACACCCTCATTTTAAGGTATACGAGTCTTCTTTATGAATATAAATTTATTGACCTTCTTTCATGGATAAAGTTATGTAATTAAAACTTTATTAGAAAAGAATGAATTTTTTTGCAGGAAATCATCGTATCATGTTGAACAATATTATTATGCGAAATATTTGTTTATTTAAACTATTTGGAATCATACCAAAATTGGTGTTATTCCAAATGGCTATAAAAAAAGGGGGAAATAACAAGTGAAGAACAAATTCATATTAGGTTTCGCATCATTATTTACTGTAGCAGTCATTGCTGCATGTGGTGCCGGGGACGATGAAACAACCGGAGATGGTGGAAACGATGACGGAGATGGAGATCTCCCTGTGTATACGGTGGCAACGGACACCAACTATGTACCGTTTGAGTTCTTAAATACCGAGACTGAAGAAATGGAAGGTTTTGATATCGACCTTATTAACGAAATTGCCGAAAGAGTCGGCTTCGAAATCGACCTTGAGGTTGTTGAATTTGACGGTATTGTAACCGGAATGGGAACTGGTCGTTACGATATCGGTATTGCTGGGATGACGATTACAGACGAACGAGCTGAGAACTTTGATTTTTCCGACCCATATTATGATGCTGGTTTAATTTTAGCTGTTCGTGAAGACGAAGAAGAAATCCAATCGATCGATGATGTGGATGGACGTCCTGTAGCGACTCGAGCTTCAACGACAAGTGAAGACTATTTATTAGAAAATACAGAGGCAGAAATTAGCACATTCCCGGACATAGTCAATGCCTACCAAGATTTAATTGCAGGCCGTGTCGATGCTGTTATTTATGATGTACCAAACGTCCTTTATTACATTGAAACAGAAGCACTTGGAGAAATGAAAACAGCCGGTGAATTATTAACTGGTGAGAAATATGGGATTGCTTTCCCACAAGACTCAGAGCTTACTGAACAAGTAAATGAAGCGTTAGCTGAAATGAGAGACGATGGCACATACGGTGACATTTATGAAGAATGGTTTGGTCAGCG
This sequence comes from Evansella halocellulosilytica, assembly GCF_002335745.1. Taxonomy (GTDB): domain Bacteria; phylum Bacillota; class Bacilli; order Bacillales; family Salisediminibacteriaceae; genus Bacillus_CA; species Bacillus_CA halocellulosilytica. Next base: position 2,195,584 of record NZ_NIST01000001.1, read on the forward strand.
TCCTGATGATGAATAAGTTAGACTAAATGAATAGAAACGCTAATCTAAATGCGCGACGAGTGGTTAGCTTGTTGCGCTTTAGATATTTATACTACAAGAATTTATAAAAACAATGGTGATAGTATTGACGTCAATTAACAATTTCACCATTAAAAGTTGCACAAAGCATAAGAGTTTTTAGGAAAGTACAATTCTCTTGCTGAGAACCGATAAGCTTAGTTTTGTTTATATGAAAAAAGGAGGTCATTACTTGACATGTTTGATGGCTTAATAGAGTTGGCACAGAGTCCTCATTGGAAAGGGACGCTGCCATTTATTGCAAAAGGTTTGCAATTAACGCTTTATATTACGTTTGTCGGAGTTTTTATCGGGTTTATCATTGGTAGTTTTACTGGACTTGCCCGTTTATCGAAAAATAAAATTATTTATGGTAGTGCGACCGTATATATTGAGTTAGTTAGAGGTACGCCGATTCTAGTACAAGCATTGTTCTTATATTTTGCTGTTGCAGACGCATTTGGCATTAACTTAGATGCCGTTACGGCAGGGGTCATCGCTATTGCCATTAACGCTGGAGCATACATTGCTGAAATCGTTCGCGGCGGGGTTGAGTCGATCGACAAAGGACAAATGGAAGCAGGGCGGTCCATTGGTTTAAGTTCCGCACAAACGATGAGATATATAATCTGGCCACAGGCGTTTAAACGGATGATTCCACCATTAGGAAACCAATTTATAATTAGTTTGAAAGATACGTCGATTTTTGCGATAATTTCTATCGGCGAGGTCACGTATTTAATGAGACAATATGTAAGTACAACAGCTCAAACATTTGAACCTTATGTCATGCTTTGTTTAGCTTACTTAATCATTACGATCCCGGCCATGTTAATTTTGAGAAAGATTGAACGGAGGTTAGATGTGTAATGATCAAAGTAACCGATTTACATAAATCTTTTGGCGACTTAAAGGTGCTGAAAGGAATCAATGCAGAAGTAAAAGAACAAGAGGTCGTTTGTGTGATCGGCCCTTCTGGTTCCGGGAAAAGTACATTTTTACGCTGCTTAAATTTGTTAGAAGAAGTGACATCTGGTGATGTAGTCATTGATGGTGAAAACTTAACGGATCCAAAAATTGATATTAACAAGCTTCGTTCACAAGTTGGTATGGTGTTCCAGCATTTTAACCTGTTTCCGCACATGACTGTGTTGGAAAATGTTACTCTCGGACCGAAAAAAGTGAAAGGGATCGAGAAAAACGAAGCAGAAGAACTCGCGTTACCTTTACTTGAAAAGGTCGGTTTGTCTGATAAAGCAAATGCATATCCACAAAGTTTATCTGGTGGACAAAAACAGCGTGTTGCAATTGCAAGAGCTTTAGCAATGAATCCGAAAGTGATGTTGTTTGATGAGCCAACTTCGGCCTTAGATCCTGAATTAGTCGGCGATGTGTTAGGAGCGATGAAGGATTTAGCAAAAGAAGGGATGACAATGGTTGTCGTTACTCATGAAATGGGCTTTGCACGTGAAATGGGAGACCGAGTTATTTTCATGGATGAAGGAAAGATTATGGAAGAAGGTGACCCTAACGAAATCTTTGATAATCCGCAGCACCCAAGAACTCAAGCATTTTTGAGTAAAGTACTATAATAATAGAAGCTTAGGGAGAACAATTTTAACTTCTCCTTAAGCTTTTTTGTCATACAAACTTGTACTTTTATATAATCTTTTTAAAACATGAAATTGATAAACCTTCAGTTATGTTCATATCTTTCACCCTAGTAAAGCCATGCTTCTCATAAAATTTTATTGCAGGTTTATTTTTTTTCCCAGTTGAAACAATGATTTCTTTAGCCCCGACTTCACTTTTCTCAATAAAATGTAAAAGAGAATTGGCGATTCCTTTCCTGAAATGTTTCGGATGAACCATGAGGCGATGAATATCGATGACGCTATCGATTACGTTTATCGAAATAACACCACATAAATTTCCTTGTTCAAAATAACCGAAATACGTTTCGTTACATTGCTGGATAGAGTCGATCGTATCGAGTAGTGGCGGCAGCCTATCATATTGAATGATCTCGGCTTCAATTTTATAAGCTAGTAATTGTAAGTTTCGTATGTCTTTTACGATGTCTCGGTTTTTCAAATTCAATTTTTTTATCAATGTGTTGCCCCCAGTCGGATGAAATCCTGTACGATATCTATCTGTACTTCTAGTGTTTTATTACCATTATAATACCAATCTAACTTTAAGGACATCGCTTTTAAAAAGTTGCAAGAGATTAAAAATATTGACATCGTGGGAATACTACAATGGAATCTGAACCTAGGAGGTAATAACATGAGTAAAAAATATTGGATTCTACTTTTTGTGATCCTGTTTAGTTTCATTTCTGCATGCGGAACAGCAGAAGATCAACCACCAGAAAACGGTGGAGCCGATATTGATGACAACATCGAGGATGATCTTGACGATGATCACCCTGATGACGACCCGGAAAACGGTGATGTCGATACCGGTGATCAAGAGGATGACCTGGATCAAACGATGAATATTACTGATTTTGAGCTTGAAATCGAAGTTACTGGTGAAGGAGACCTTATTGATATTGAGTACGAAGATGAGCATAACGGTTTTGAGGCAAAATACATTGTAAGAGATGAATCTTTACGCGGTGACGAAGCGAGGGACGAAATTTTCAGCTTGTTTGAAGAGTTGGATTTAACCCCTGAGTTGAGTGATGATGATGTAATTGATCGAATCCTCCAATATTTTGATTTAGAACGTGCCGATATTACAGACTTTGAATTAGAGGTTGAATTTGACGGGCAAGATCGCATTGATATTGATAGAGACAGCTTAAATTAAATGGAAGGGCTTTCCACACAAACTGTGGGGAGTCCTTCTTATTACATTCTTTGTAAACCACAGGCTCTGCCGTGTGAATTTAAACCTTTAAGGATTGTAATCGTGAGATATCCTTAAAAGTAACGAAATAGATGGAAGGTATTCTGTACTTCTTCCTCTGCAAGTAAATCGAAGAAGTGAATGCGTCGAAGCAGCTCGTAGAGAAATAGCGAAGAAACACTTGTTGTTCAAAGGGACTCTGGTAGTAAAGTGCCCTTATATTGCGAATTAAAACCACGTTTTACGACCGGATATTTATTGAAGGAACATTGAGTTTGTTATAAATAGCGTTATTAACAATTTCGTGACAGTAGGCCGTACTAATCACGTTCTCAAACAGACTTATGCTAAAATATATAGAAGAGGTTATCGAAGAAAATGCGGAGGTCGGATCCGCTTACGTTGAAACTAGATAATGGGAGATAGAGAATCATGTATCAAAACTTAGAACAATGTATTCAAGATTTGGAGAAAAATGGCCACTTAATTCGCATTAGTGAAGAAGTAGATCCATACCTTGAAATGGCTGCTATACATATGAAAGTATTTCAAGCTGGTGGTCCAGCATTACTATTTGAAAATGTAAAAGGGTCAAGCTACCCAGCTATATCGAATTTATTCGGTACGGTGGAGAGAAGTAAATTTATTTTTCGGAAAACGTGGGGGTCAACTGAGAATGTTATTGGACTCCGTAATGACCCGATGAAGGCACTGAAAAATCCGTTTAAACATATCGGAGCAGGCTTAACGGCGACAAAAGCGCTGCCAATGAAAAAATCCAAAGGGATTCCGAGCAGTTTTAAAGAGATAAACATCTCTGATGTACCACTTATTCACCATTGGCCCGATGATGGAGGGGCGTTCGTAACGTTGCCGCAAGTTTACTCTGAGGATCCAGAAAAGCCAGGGATTATGAATGCGAATTTAGGAATGTATCGAGTTCAATTAACAGGGAATGACTATGAGGTCGATAAAGAGGTTGGATTGCACTACCAAATTCATCGTGGCATTGGTATTCACCAGCATAAAGCGACGAAACGTGGGGAGCCGTTAAAGGTAAGTATTTTTATCGGGGGACCGCCTGCTCACACATTATCTGCTGTCATGCCGCTTCCTGACGGATTGAGTGAAATGACCTTTGCCGGTATGCTTGCGGGAAGGCGGTTCAGGTACAGCTATGATGAAAACGGCTATTGCATAAGTCATGATGCTGACTTTGTCATTACAGGAGAAATACATCCCGGTGAGACAAAACCTGAAGGCCCGTTTGGTGATCATTTAGGTTATTACAGTTTGACACATGAATTCCCGTTAATGAAAGTAGACAAAGTGTATGCGAAAGAAAATGCCATTTGGCCATTTACTGTAGTCGGCCGGCCACCACAAGAAGATACAGCTTTTGGAGATTTAATCCATGAGTTAACTGGCGACGCTGTCAAACTCGAAGTTCCAGGTGTAAAAGAGGTACATGCGGTTGATGCAGCTGGTGTCCATCCTTTGTTATTTGCGATTGGGAGTGAACGATACACACCTTATGAAGAGGTGAAACGCCCAGCCGAATTATTGACAATTGCGAATCGGATTTTAGGAACAGGTCAGCTCAGTCTTGCCAAATATCTTTTTATTACTGCAGAACAAGAACATGAACTAGATACTCATAAAGAGGAAGAATTTATCGGGCATATTTTAGAACGGATCGACCTTCGCCGGGATATTCACTTTCAGACGAATACAACGATTGATACGCTCGATTATTCTGGGACAGGCTTAAATACAGGTAGTAAAGTTGTCGTCGCAGCATACGGTGATAAAAAGCGAGAACTATGTACGAGTATCCCTGAGCAAGTGATGGCTTTGGATACGTTTGAACGACCACAGCTCGTCATGCCTGGAGTGATTGCACTGAAAGGACCTGCTTTTGTATCTTACGAACAGGCACAAAAGGAGATGGAGGATCTTACTGCTGCGTTAGTAGAAAAAGGAGAACTGCCATCCTGTCCATTGATCATTGTATGTGACGATAGCAACTTTATGAGTGAATCAACTAGTAATTTCCTTTGGGCAACTTTCACTCGCAGTAACCCATCACATGACATGTACGGGACAAACAGTGGATATGAGAACAAGCACTGGTCATGCGACAACATGGTCATTGATGCGCGGATTAAACCGCACCATGCACCTCCGTTAATAGCAGACCCATCTGTGGAGAAAAACATTGAACGTTTCTTTGCGGATGGTGCAAGCTTAAGCAAAATGAAAATTGATTGATAATAGAGAAACGACCTTCTTCATTTCTTATGAGGGAGGTCGTTTATAATGGCTTTGTGATATTAACTCAAACGTGATTTTGTTTTGAAAAAATAGCAGCTAACCCTTGAGATAATTGCTCTTCAAAGGCTTGAAAATGAAAGCTCTTACCACAAATGTGCTCTACTCGTTCCTGCCACGTATATTCCTCTGATGGGATCATAAATTTATTGATGATTTCCTTAAACGGATCAAGCTGGTTATATAATCCTTTTATTTGATAGTGGTCGCACAACATGTCACGAATACCACGGAAGCATAAATGTAACTATGTACATAAACGGGAAAACTAATAAAAACAGCTTGTGTAGCTGGGTGTTGACTAGTACCTTCGATTGCAAAGACGTCTTTAAAGCAGGAGTTTGCCGTTTTTAAAAAGTCGCCATCCGGATTTTTATAAAGCTCGTACTCTACTAAACTTAAATAATAAAAGTACATGGAAGTCATTAATTCTGAGAAGTGTTTTGCTTCTATGACAGAATCAGTATGTTTATCGTCAAGTTGTAAATAGTCAGTCAGCCATTCTTTATCGAATGGGATTGTCATGAATAATTCTGCCATTGCTTCGTGGCTAATTGTACTTTGAAAATGCTTGAACTCAAATATGCTCGGGTTTGCATAATGAAAATACAGTGCGTGCCCGGTTTCATGAAAGCCTGTTGCAAAGCTCGAATGTGAGTCAATTTTATTAATAAGCACTTTAATATTTTCAGAGTCAATATAATTACACATCCCTTGATAAGGAATGTTTAACACACGGATGTCTATCGGAGTGTCTCCTCGCTTTATCCCATATACCGAAAGACTATGATAGATAGCTTGTTCGACTTTTTCATGTGAAAAAATGGATTGGTCAATGTCTCCATAATTTGTTGCTGAGTATAACAGGTCCGTGAATGAAAGGGACGAATGATCTATAAGTTCCTTCGCCATTCTAATCCATTGTTTATATGTATCATTATTAGGATCAAACATTTTCGAGCATTCTGTTCTATATTGCTGGAAATTTAACTTTTCTACACCAAACTTATATTCGTGATAATGACGATATCCACGTTCCCTCGCTTTTTCGTTGCGTTTTTTTAATAGCAATCGAAAATCTTCTTCAAGTTCAGCGCTCTGTTCATTCACTGCGTTCATTAATTTCTCCCGGAGATGTTTGTTAGGATTGCTAACTAAAACTGACTGAACGTCGCCAATATTATATGATGTTCCGCCTACTACATATTGCTGGCTATATAGCTTGTTTTCTAATTGACTTTTTAGTGATAATATATCTGGATCCGCTTCAATTTCTTGTGATTCTATTTCATTAAGCATTAATGTTAACCTTTTTTTCCAAAGCGGATCTGTCATCTGATCAGCATGCTGCTGCACCAATTTTTTAAAAGAAGTGTCGGTTAAAATTTTCTGCTTCTTCTCTTTTAAAGTATGAAGGTCATCAGAAGCTTTGCCTGTCGTATATAATTCCTGTTCAAGCTTACTGATTTCTGATGAAAGTAATGAAAGTTTTCGTAATTCTTTTTCATAAGCGTTTTTCCATTCATGTACATTCGAGATATTTTCGAGCATTTTAATATCGGGTAAATGATTCAAATTAACACCTCACATAGAAAATATTTACATATTATTATACCATATTAGGATTGAATATTCTGAATAAAAGTCGAAAAAGGTTCCCGATTAGAAAGGAACCTCTATTCATCTTCCAGCTCATCCTTATTCAATCGGATTAAATTCCGGGAAGTCAAATACCCATTTCATCCAAAATGATTGCAGAAGACTTTGTAAGCGCTCGTAATTCTCAAGTTCTCGATTAAATGAAGCTTTTTTGGATGAGCTTATTTCATCACTTCGTTCTACTTCTTCTTGTAATGCTTCGATTTTGATGCTTTTCGCTTCAATGCTTCGATAAGTGTGATAGGAGAGAATACTGTAAAGAGCTGCTATTAGCACTGTAAAAAGAATAAGCGGGCCTTTTAACTGTTTCCACCACATGAATGTCACCTCCAAACAGAATCGTTTTTCTACCTTTTATGTGAAAAGTTAAGAAAATGAATTGGAATCGTAATGTTGAGTAGGATTGACCGATGAAGAAGGCTTGTTTATTTTGAGAGCGGGGAAGTTGAAAAAATATCGTTCAATAATAAAATATGACAATGACCAAGTTTTTGACACACTGTCTTTCTGTTTGTACAAAACGACTTAGATTCGACATTAATTTTAATCATCTAATGTCTACTTTTTCTATCGACTTTTACATATTTAAAGAAGCTTTGTTTCTCATATGTTAAAATATTAATATTCTGAATTTATAGTTTTTACTAGTTTTGCAGTATTGGGAGGTTAGAGATGTATAGCTTCAATAATTATTTGTTTGCACTTTTGCTCGTGTTAGTTCCTATTTTTGTTTACTATTCTTATTTTTTTAAAAGAGATTTTTTCAGAGGTTCACCGTTTATTCTTGGTTTAATTTGCTTTGTAACGATAATTTTATCAATGAGTTTTCCTATGGAATTAGCTAGTGGTCATATATATGATTTGCGGACGATACCGTGGCTTCTGGCTTTTCTTTATGCAGGCATTAAAATGGGAATTATTGCGACACTAGTTATCTTTACTTACAGATTAGTTATTGGTGTTGATGACGGGTTTATGATTACTATCTTCACCTACTTTATATCTGGAATCAGTGTCTTTTTTTGTTTAGAAAAATATAAAATTGCGAACGTAAAAAGGAAATTAATGATCAGTTTTTTCCTCACATTATTCAATTCATTGTTAGTTACCTCAGGGATTGTCTATTTTTATGAAAATTTTAATGCGTCGCAATTACCGAGCTTTATCGTGTATTTTATTTTCTCCCATATCGTCACAATCGTTATTGTTGTCTATATTATTGAAACGTTAATGGAAAAAGAGAAGAACCGAATGAAAATGCAGGAGGCTGAGCGAATTAAGCTAATCGGTGAAATGGCAGCGTCTGTCGCTCATGAAGTTCGTAATCCATTAACTGTTGTGAAAGGATTTATTCAAATTTTTAAAAATGAAAAAAATATTACGTCTAAGCAAATTGATTCGCTTGAATTAATGGATTCGGAATTACGAAGAGCTGAAAAAATCATTAATGATTATTTGTCATTGGCAAAAACAGACACGACAGATCTTGAGCAAGTGGATATGAAGGAAATTCTAGACAGTGTGATCGAAGTAATGGAATCGTATGCATTGTTAAACGGTGTGAGCATCGATAATAAGGTTGATCAATCATACTACATAACTGCAAATCGGAGCGAGCTTAATCAAGTTTTCTTAAATATTATTAAAAACGGAATCGAATCGATTGAAAATAAAGGAATGGTTACAATTGACTGTAAGAACATGGGGAGCAGAGTGAAAGTAACGATTACTGATACTGGAAAAGGGATGAGTGAAGAACAAATTAAACGATTAGGTTCTCCCTTTTATACGACAAAGGAAAAAGGTACAGGGTTAGGGACTTTGGTTTGTTTTAAAATAATCGAAAAGCTAAAAGGCGACATTCAAGTTAACAGCAAGTTAAATAGCGGTACAACATTCACGATAACCTTGCCTCTGAGCAAAAATCCTTACACAAAATAACATCCCTTAACAAATAACGATATCCAAAAATATCCAGGTGCCTGGCACCTGGATATTTTTGGATTGGATCTATTTGGATCTATTTGAGCTGTCGCTCACAGTGGTTTTTTCTCAAAGATTTTCACAAAGTTGTTTTTATATATAATGAGTAAAAATGCATGACAGATGAATAGCAGAATTGCTAATAGAAGGAGTGAATAGTCGACGAATATGTGAAGCAATAAAATGTTGGCAATGATCGGTGCTAACACAGCTAGTGCCAACGGAACAAACCGATTCAAGATAAGAAGCATTCCGCAAATAACTTCTAAAGACTTTTCAAAGATTAACAGATATTGAAATTCAAATAATTGCATCGCTTCATCACTCGTTTCAATAAAAGGTTCAAACCCAAAAGCAACGACAAATCCGTTGATACCAGCACCTAAGAAAATAATTCCTAATACAAGTCTTGCAATTATAATGAGTGCCTTTTTCAAATACCTCGCCTCCATCATTATTCTATTTTCACCGTTATTATATCACTATCTGGAAGAAATTAGCTGAGTTCTTCCTTCGTGCAGGAATTTTTACTCTTATATCGAATAATATTTCGTAAAGAAAGGATGAGGGATGATGACTGTTATGAACAAAGAACGTGAGTTAACGTCACCGGTAAACCTTTGTGATGAACAAGGGAAATTGAATCATGAAAGTATCGGCTGGGCGAGAAAGCCGATTATTACGAGTAATTTAAAAGGTCATTACTTTAGAAAAAAAAGGTGGAACTATTGGTGTGTGTTCGGACAAGAAGCGTTATTTTCAGCGACAGTCAGTCATCTTGATTATGCATTAGTTTGCTTTGTATATTACCTTGAATACGAAACGAAGGAATTTTATGAAAGGACGATTGTCATCCCTTTCGGAAATTCATACAAGATGCCAGATACAGTTCTTGGTAGTGTCGAAGCAATAAATGAAGATATGGGAATCTTCTTTTTCTGGGATGGACGTCACATTCATTTGAAAATAAGTACAGACAACTTTGGCGGTGAAACATTACACGCTGATATTAAAATTACATATAGAGAAGAAGTTGAATCATTAAATGTCGTCATCCCTTGGAGTGATGAAAAATTTCAGTTTACATCAAAACAGCAATGTTTGCCTGCTGAAGGCAAGTTTACTGTAGGTAACAAAACATTTACGTTTCATAAAGAAACGGATTCTGCTGTTTTAGATTACGGTCGGGGAGACTGGCCGCGAAATATTAGCTGGAACTGGGGGATGGCTTCAGGATGGCAAGGGAAAGATTCAATCGGGGTCAATTTCGGCAGTAAATGGACAGATGGTACAGGAGTAACGGAAAATGCATTTTTATTAAATGGAAAGCTTACAAAAGTTCATGAACCTGTGGAATTTTTGTTTTTTCCTGACAACATGATGAAAGAATGGGAAATTCGTTCGACTGAAACTGACCAAGTGCGTTTGACGTTCACCCCGTTTTTTAAAAGAAAGTCAAAAACGAATTTAATGATTGTAAAATCTGAAATGGTGCAGCTATTCGGGCACTACAATGGGACGATGAAAAAAAGTAACGGTGAAATGGTGAAGGTCGTTAAGCTTCTTGGATCTATTGAGGACCACATAGCTAAATGGTAAGGACTCTCGTACGAGATGTATGAAAATGGACCCAAATCTATTGTGGTAAACGTTTGGAGGATATGATGAGTATTATTTTTAACAAAGAATCAAAAACGTTTCATTTAACTGCAAAAAACACGAGTTATGTCATGCAAATTATTAAAGACGGCTATCTTGCCCATCTTTACTGGGGAAAAAAAATAAAAGAATATAACCACTCTAATCAAATTCGTTATCGAGATCGCGGTTTTTCTCCAAATCCTGTAACGAAGGACCGGACGTTTTCATTGGATACATTGCCGCAAGAATACCCCGCTTTTGGGATTACAGATTTTCGAAAACCTGCATATCAAATACAGCTGGAAGATGGCAGTACGATTACCGATTTGCGCTACGAATCACATGAAATATTTCCTGGGAAACCTCGCTTGGAAGGTCTTCCGGCAACATATACAGAGAAAGAAGATGAAGCAGAAACTTTAGAGGTAACAATGGCTGATCCGCTGATCAGTCTAAGAGTGATCATTCGTTATACTGTTTTTCATCATTTAGATGTGATAACGAGATCTGTTCAGCTAGTTAATGATGGGAAACGTTCGGTAAAGGTGTTGAAAGCAGCAAGTATGAATATTGATTTTCGCAAATCTGGTTTTGAAATGATTTCGTTATATGGTGCACATGAAAGAGAAAGGTTTATAGAGCGGACAGCGGTCAGAAGAGGAGTACAGTCTATAGAGAGCAGACGAGGGACAAGTAGCCACCAACAAAATCCTTTTCTGGCTTTAGTTGGTAAAGATACGAAGGAACATTCCGGTGAAGCGTATGGGATCAACCTCGTATATAGCGGCAATTTTGAAGGGTCAGTTGAAGTGGATCAATTAGAAATGACACGCATTACATTCGGGATTAACCCATTTGATTTTTCCTGGCTTCTTAACCCGGGGGAAACATTCCAAACTCCGGAAGCCGTTCTCGTCTACTCTGCTAACGGATTAGGAGAGATGTCACGAACATATCACTCATTGTACCGAAGTCATTTATGCCGAGGAATGTATCGTGATAAAGAACGTCCGATCCTCATTAATAATTGGGAAGCAACATACTTTCATTTTAATGAAGAGAAAATTAAAGAGATAGCTAGTAAAGGGAAAGATTTAGGAATTGAGTTGTTTGTTTTAGATGATGGCTGGTTTGGAAAACGAGATGATGACCGTTCTTCATTAGGCGATTGGCACGTTGACCGGAGAAAACTTCCTAACGGATTAAATCATTTAGCTGAACATATTAGGTCACAGGGGATGGAGTTTGGTTTATGGTTTGAACCTGAAATGGTTTCTGAAGATAGTGATTTATACAGAGAACATCCAGATTGGTGTATCCATGTGCCACAAAGGAGAAGATCGACTGGAAGGCATCAATTAATTCTTGATTTTTCAAGAAAAGAAGTGTGTGATGAAATTATCGAAAGACTGTCCGCGATCCTTTCAACGACTTCAATCACTTATGTAAAGTGGGATATGAACCGACATATGACAGAGGTAGGATCTGCTGGATTGCCGCCTGAACGGCAGCGGGAAGTTGCACATCGTTACGTATTAGGTTTATACCGTGTGATGGAAGAGGTGACGTCGAGATTTCCACATATTTTATTTGAAAGCTGTTCTGGAGGTGGCGGACGTTTTGACCCTGGAATGCTGTATTACATGCCGCAAACGTGGACAAGTGACAATACTGATGCCATTTCCAGATTAAAAATTCAGTATGGTACGAGTCTCGTTTATCCGATTATTTCAATTGGGGCACATGTGTCTGATGTTCCAAACCATCAAGTAAACAGAACGACATCATTGAATATTCGTGGACATGTCGCGATGTCTGGAAATTTAGGGTACGAACTTGATTTGACGAAGCTTTCTGAAGAAGATCAGCAAACGGTTATAAAGCAAGTGAATCATTATAAAGAAATTCGTTCAATCGTTCAATTTGGTGATTTCTATCGGATTTTAAGTCCATTTGAGGGAAATGATACCGCTTGGATGTTCGTGACGAAAGATAAACAGGAATCTGTTTTTACTCACTTTACGATATTAGATGAAGGGAATTCGCCGTTTAAGTCTGTGAAGATGCAAGGACTTGATCCCAATAAAAAATATTTAATCGTTGAATTAGATGAATCATATTACGGAGATGAACTAATGAATGTTGGAATTAATATACCGAAAGTGCAAGGTGATTTTACGAGTGTAATGTGGCGGTTAAGAGTGGTTGAAAATTGATGAAGTTCGTTTGATTGACATGTTTTGTTTTTTAGCTCGGGTGATTTGTTTGCCTGGGCTATTTTGTATTTGCAATAAAAATAGAGAGATAATTGTTCCTTGATCGTATTTCATTAATGTAGATGATTTACGTGTGCTAAGTATAGCACGGTCGTGATCTGTCCATCACTTAGATGCGCTTGAGGTTTCTTTTTTAGGGAGGATTACTGAAAATTGTATATGTTATTTGTTCAAGAATATTGAAAGTAGCGATGTGGAACACTAGGACGAAATTGCCCGTAACTGATGTTTTGAAAGAAAGCAGGTGAAATAAATGAAGACATTGCAAGTCGGGATGAGTGCACCGGACTTCCATTTATCATCCACACATAAAGAAAAAATATCTTTATCTGATTACTTAGGGGATAAAAATGTATTGTTGGCGTTCTATCCATTGAATTTTACACCTGGCTGAATTCGGGAATTAACCTCTTGGAAAGAGGATTACACTATTTTACAGGAGTTAGACACTGAAGTACTTGCTGTCAGTGTAGATCATATATATTCCCATAACGTTTTTGCTGCAAGTCTTGGAACGTTGCCATACCCATTGTTATCTGACTGGCATAAGCAAACAGTAAAAGATTATGGCGTATTAAATGAAAAGGATGAAACAGCGATTCGGTCGGTATTTGTTATTAATAAAGAAGGAAAAGTTGCGTTTAAAAACACCCACTTTAAAGCGGATCAGCATGACGATTACAACGAATGCTTCCAAGCATTGCGCAACTGCTGACAAGTGACAGTCACTTCCCGATATTTGTCGAATGAAAATCCTCGTTCTGGCTATTAAGCGTCAGAAACGAGGATTTTTTTAATCAATTTTACTTTTGAATCCTGATAGTAAAATGTCTAGCCCGAATTGGAACTCTCTTTCCATATTCGGCATGGATTGTCCGAATGGAAGATTGTCGATGATTTCGAGTGTTTCAGAAGCATCTTTTGGGATTTCATTGAAGCGATATTCCTCAAGAACAAACGATGTAATAAAGTTATTAAGCATCCATGATGAAGAAAATAAGTCTTCATTTTTTAACCCGAATAGCTGTAGAGCTTCACTCATTTTATTGATTAGCTGTAAACGATAAGGCGTAGTTGGCGCTGTTTCTACTAGTACGTGTGCGGAATCCCTAATTTTCAGCAATGTTTTTCGATATTCATATGAGAGGACTTTTATTTGATCTTCAGGTGATAACGAGTTATCAGGAAAAGGGATATCTTTACATATTTCTTCTGCAACAAGCTCCAGCAGTTCATCTTTATTTTTGACGTGCCAATAAAGTGAAGCACCTTTTATATGTAGTCGGTCGGCAACGTTTCGGATCGATATTTTTTTCATTCCTTCTTCTAAAAGTAAATCAAATGCTGCTTTGGCGATCGTCTGCTTATCAATTTTTATAGTTTTAGAATGGTGATTACGATTTGTCAAAATTTCTTCCTCCTTCACTTGACAATTATATCATTTTCAGTATAACTAACAGTGTTAGATTAAGTTGAATATAGGAGGGGAAATAGATGGATAAGTACAGTGAAGCTATAGGGGTGTTATATGCAGGATTTCTATTTATATCAGTTACATTAGGGATCGGCTTAGGAATCATTTTAAACCATTATGTTATCGGGCCTTTATTGGGAATAGGGGTCGGAATAGGGCTTGGACTACTTGCACACGGATTTGTGTCATTGAAAGCGGGTGGAAAATGATGGCGAAGAAATGTCATGCCGTTATTATCGGTGGGGGAATTGCTGGGACAGCAATGGCTTTATTTCTTAATAAAATTGGCTGGACGTCAACGATTTATGAAGCATATCCGAAAAGAGATGACATTGGCGGAGGGTTGCAAATAGCCCCGAATGGACTTCATGTTCTTGATACGCTAGGACTTGCAAATAAAATAATCGCATTTTCGACAGAGAAAACGAGAGAAGAATTACTTCATATGTGTAAAGGTTGTCATAAACCAGTGGAAGAACTGATCAAGAATACACCGTCATTTATGAAAGGGAATGTTCATGATGTTCAATCGCTTCCAACGTGGCATAAAGGGAGAGTAGTCTTAATTGGCGACTCTGCTCATGCAGTCAGTCCGAACTCTGGTCAAGGTGCTTCACTTGCGTTAGAAGATGCGATGTATCTTGCATCCTTATTTCGTAACTCCGAAAAGGATTGGGAAAATCTGTTTGAACAATTTGAACGTGAGAGGAAACCGCGTGTAGAAAAAATTATCGTTGAGGGGAGAAGAAGAGGCGATAATAAAAAAGAATTATCCACTTTTTCGGCATGGATCAGAGATCGGATCTTATCAATTGTCCTACCTCTCTTTGGAGAGAAAGGCAATCGGTGGGTTTATGAGTATAAAATAGACTGGCATGATTAAAACAGACTGGATGACTTTTCATCCAGCGCCTCTGTTACTAAAGCCTTTCATGTAAAATCTCTACTTTCGTTTTATGTAAATGAATGAAGGTTTCTACCAGAAATTAACGAATACAAGTAGTAATAGCCTTATCAAATCTTGATACCACAACTTAGAAATGGCATCAGGACGAATGTGTCGAGAATAACATAAAGATGGGAGGGGAGAAAGATGGTTATAGGCACGATTAAAGAGATCGTTAGACATCCTGTGAAATCATTTTACGGGGAACGTGTACAGAAAACGAAGGTTATGGATTATGGTCTTTATGGAGACCGAAGTCATGCCTTTCTTGATGGATTAAGAGACGGGAACTATTTAACGATTACACAATTTCCCGAAATGGCTCGCTATAAAGCCACGTTTGCAGGGGAAGAATCGATTGAGCATTTTCCGAAAATAAACGTTACGACACCTGAAGGGAATACACTCGAGTGGGGAAGCGAAAAGTTAAAGGAAGAGATTGAAGCGAAATCAAAACGTGAAGTCGCATATACGAGTTACTCACCTTCACACGTCCCTTTAGGGGCGATTGAGCTCGATCATATTCTTCTCGTAACAGATGCATCATTAAACAATTTGTCGGAAAAATGGGGAAAAGAAGCTTTAAATGAACGAAGGTTCCGACCCAATTTAGTCATCGAATTAACAGATAAAATGCCATTTATTGAAGAAAAATGGATAGGGAAACGGCTGAAAATTGGTTCAGAGGTGGAAATAGAAATAAATAGTCATTGTAAAAGGTGTATGATCATTACCGTTAATCCTGAAGACGGGGCAAATGATTCAACTTTATTAAAGACTGTCGCGAACGAAAGAAATAACAATTTTGGCGTGTACGCTTCCGTTATCAAAACCGGAAAAATTTCCGTAGGCGACAAGTGCCAGGCACTTCCCGATATTTGTCGAATGGAGGATGGAAGAGGATGAAGTTAACGATTGCGACTTGTCAATTTCCAGTTAGTGCAAACATTTTAAAAAACACAAATTATATTCTTCATCAAATAAAAAGTGCAAAAGAAAGTAAAGCTGATGTTGTCCATTTCCCAGAAGCAAGTTTATCGGGCTATGCAGGAGCCGACATGGAATCATTAAAAGGAATGAATTGGTCGTTATTAAGACAAAGTACGAAGAAAATTATGCAGGTTGCAAAAGAATTAGAAATCTGGGTCGTTCTTGGCTCAACTCATCAACTGAGCGGGAATCATAAACCGCATAATAGCTTATACATCATTAATGAAAAAGGGATGCTTGTAGACCGGTATGACAAAATGTTTTGTGCTGGGGACGAACAAGAAAAGACGGGAGATTTAGCACATTACAGCTCAGGGAATCACTTAGCAATTTTCACGATCAAAGGTGTTCGTTGCGGGGCACAAATTTGTCACGATTATCGATACCCTGAGTTGTATAGAGAGTATAAGAGAAGAGGAGTTCAAGTAATTTTTCACTCTTATCACGCAGCTAACATAAAAGGTGATCGATTAAAGGCGATGCAATCAGTAGTCAGTAAAGATATTATGAAGTTTAATCAAGGTAGGACGTACCCTGAAATCACGATGCCAGCAACGATGGTAAGTTATGCAGCCAATAACTATGTTTGGATCAGCTGCAGTAATAGTTCAGCAAAGGAAAGCTGTTGGGCCAGCTTTTTCGTAAGACCTGACGGTGTCATCACAGGAAAATTACGACGAAACGTGTCTGGAACCCTCATTTCTAACGTTGATACAGAACAAGAATATTATGACTCTACAAAGGCATGGCGAGATCGTGCTATCGAAGGAATATTTCATAGCGGTAGTTTAGTGGAAGATTCAAAGAGTGAAAATCGAACAACGTTATAACGTTCATAGTGATGAAAAGCCCCAAACATTGAAAATTGCACGGGATATTCGACAAGATCCTAATACATGCAGTATTGAAGAGTGGAAGGCGGCAACTGTGGCGGGAAAAGCAATAGCCTTGTTTTGTGTGACGAGTAACCGCAGGAGTAGAAGATCCAACATGGACGTTAGACTTGTTTAGCTGAGGCATTGCCTGCAGAGAGCGTCCGCCTCGCCAAAACAATGAAAATAAAAAAAGAAAACCAATCGTCCTTAGCGATTGGTTTTCAGTATATATTAATGGCATTATGGGGGATCACTTTAAATCATTACCATTAATAACAGGTGAGTAAGCTGTCATCAAGACCTTCATATGAGTCCGTTTCATCGTGGACAGATTGTAATTCAATATATGTGACTTCATTTTTCGTTAAAGTGAAGTTGAATGATACTTCTTGATTGTCTGTTTGCAATTGATTTGTGCGAACGAGCGGCTGATCCGCAGTTTGCAATAATTTCACTTGCTTTTGTGACGGAAAACGTGGTCTGCCGAGCTCTTTCCAAACTTTCCACGGGTTTGCATGATTTTCATCAGCCGTTTCACGAAACATAAATACGTGATCAGCTTTAAAAGGAATCGTTAACGAATGTGTTTTTTCAAATCCATCACCTTTATTAGAGACTAAGTTCCAAGCAACAAGTGCAATGCTGCCATCGTCCTTTTCTGTAACGATCATATTATCATTTTTAAATAGCAGCTTGCTGCCTAATTGGTTGAAGAAAGCGAACAAATGAAAAGTTGGTTTGCGAATAGAATGAAGCGCGACTAGACCGAAACCACCATGGAAGGGAGCTCTCGGAATATCAAATTCTTCAAAAACATCGCTAAATGTCCAATACGAAAAAGAATCGACAATGTCTCCAGCATCACTTAATATTTTTCCTAAATAAGCTGCATTGACGTTTGTATCATGGATCGGATTTATCGGGCTGTAAGACGTATTGTATTCGGTAATATGAAACGGCAAGTCAGGATAAGGCGACTCATTTATTAACTTTCTAACCGTCTCAAACTGATTTAGCATGTCAGTGTTTTCGGCCAAATCCTGATAATAATATTCATTTGTTTTTTTCTTAGGTGGTTTTGACGTATAAGCATGGCGAGTCACGAAATCGACAGGAACATGCTCCGTTTTGCAAAAATTGAGAAAATCGGTAATCCACTCATCGGAGCCGCCGCAAATTGCCGGTCCGCCTACTTGAAGATCACGGTGAACTTGTTTAACCGCATGTGCGGTTACTTTGTATAGTTTGAAGTATTCCTCTTTATCTGCACCTTTCCAAAAGTTGACGAGGTTCGGTTCGTTCCAAACTTCAAAAGGCCATTGCAAGACTTCTTCCAAACCATATCTATGTATAAAATGCTCAATGGTATTTGTAATTAAATCGTGCCACTTATGATAGTCAGCAGGAGGAGTGACATTTCCTTCCCAGTAAAAAATAGTCTGGTCGTCTGATGCGAGCTTCTTTGGCATAAAACCAAGTTCGACAAACGGACGTAGCCCCAATTGTAAAAAAGAATCAAAAATCCGGTCAATATACGTGAAGTTATAAAACGGTTTTACCCCATCTACAGTATCAACCTCTTTATAAATGCCTATGTCTTCATGGAACAGGCCGTGCCCTCGAATGTATTTGAATCCGATTTCTTCTTGAACGAGCTTTAAATGATCTAAATACTCTTTTTGCAAGGCAAGACCTAAACGCCCCGTTCCAATACAATGTTTCCAATGATTATGAAAGGATTTCTGGGTACTTCTGTTAATGTGAATGGTATCCATTGTCTCCTCCTGACAGATAGTTTAATCAATAAACTTTCTTAAAAGATAAAATATTACGTATTGTTTGTCAAGGTGATTTTCTCTTATTCTTTAATTTTCTGTTAACTAACGGGAACAATAGTCGGATTTTTCCAAAAAATCTTGACATTATTATTTTTATCATCTATTCTATTTTTGACTTTGTTTTATCAGTAAACAAAGTAATGGAGATTGGACAAAGGGGGAGATATAGAAGTCAAAGTAAAATTACAAGTGTATTAATATCAATGATGCTCTATTGAAGACTGTTGAACAGGTTTTGTTACAGCATAAGTCTATGATTACTGGTTTTTACGGAAACAGCAAGAGTGCTCCTTCAGAAAATGAAAACGCTATCATTTTATGACAGTTCTTTAAACTTGTTTAAGTTTATCAACCAACTTAATTGAATTTATGACAGTTTTAGGTTACTTGAGGTTGTTAAAAATGGCTGAAAGAGTGTGTGCTAATGTTTAGAAGGGGAAGGGCAGAATCTTTATCCATATTAGGAGAAGCCGATTCTGCATAGGTGGTAACGGCTATGTTAAGCAATCGATTGTGATGCAGCCATTTTCTTTTCAATCCTGACAAATGCAGCATGTGACAGCTTCATCATGACAAATGCGAGAAGTCCAATGGGAAGGATTGGTAGAATTCCTGGAATAATTAGGACCAATCTCCACATGAGAAAGATGGCAATAATCATACCGAGAGTATGCAATGGCATTGAAAAACCGATTATCGCTGAATACTTATAGTATTGCCATATTGAATACTTGTATTGAACAAATACAGGAAAAAGATAGAGAGAGACGATTGCAAAAATGATCAGAGCATTAATAAAAATGAACAACATGAAGTTATAAAACATGCCATCAATCATCGATAAATACATGAAATCGATGTATAGAATGTTGCTTGCAATGAACAACGGGACGAGCAGGAAAGTTGCACGGAAGAAATTTTGTTTATAAGCATTGAAAAATGTTTTAAAAACTGGAATGTCGTAATTCCCTATTGCCCATTGCCGTGTCACAGTGAACATGGCGGCTGATGCGGGACCGAGTCCAAAAACGACAAGACCAAGCAGTGAAAATCCAATCCACAATAAATTAATGTATGCAATTCGAGTAATAAATTCCATTGTTAGATAAACATATTTGAATAGTCCTCTGTATTCCATGTGTTGCCACTCCTTTTTTTGAGATTGATCATGTATGCGTTAACATACAGCTAGTACAAGTTTGCACGATAATATCAAAATTTTCAATAAGTTAAATAAAACATGTGAATAAGGCAAATGTAAAAAAGAATAGTCGTAAAATTAAAAATTATTTTACTACTCGTTCATTTTTTAGTAACATACTAGTATACTAGTTGTACTAGTAATCAAAATAAAAATGTTCATCAGTCGGCTGTATGTAAATGAATCCTTATTTTTGAAAGGGGGATTGTTTACTCACTCATTGTAAGCGTTTTATTGATCTTTCCGAAGTTAGACAGGCACATAAGTATTGGGGGATGATGAAGTTTTCATAGCTTTTATTTAAAAAGGGAGGAAAAACAATGATTAAGAAATCATTGAAATTACTAACGTTTGGATTAGTTTCAGCGGGGATGCTTATCGCTTGCAGTAATGATGAGGATGTCATGGAGGAAGGCGGCACGGTTAAGATGACGACTGCTCGAACGCTTGGTGATGACACCGTTTTTCGCTCTGGCGAGGATGTCAATAACAACCCTGTCGTTTGGTGGGCGGAAGAAGAACTAGGCTTAGAGATTGAGACGATCTGGACAGTACCGCACGATGAACAATATAATACACAACTTCGCTTATCGATGGCTTCAAATGAAGAACTTCCAGATGTGTTTTTAGTATCTGATGGACAATTAAAGGCAGATTTAATTGAATCTGGACTAGTTCAACCGATCGATGAAGCTTATGAAGAATATGCATCAGATCGAATCAAGGAAACTTTTGATCAATTTCCTGAAGCCTTCTATCCTTCGACAGACGAAGATGGTGTGAGATACGGTATGCCGCGTCTATCAGGCGGAAATGGTTCAGATCCTTTGCTTTGGGTGAGGAAGGATTGGTTAGACAATCTCGGACTCGATATGCCTGAGACGTTAGAAGAAATGGAAGAAGTCATGGACGCTTTTGTAAATGAGGATCCAAATGGTACTGGACAAAATGATACGATCGGGCTTTCGCTTGCGACTGTAAACGGACTTGCGACTTGGCTGGCAGATGGCAGTTTCATTTTCGGAGCATACGGAGATTATTTACCGAGACATTGGTCATTAGATGAAAATGGTGAGCTCGTATACGGTACGATTCAAGACAATATGAAAGATGGACTCGAAACGTTAAATCGCTGGTTTGAAAATGGTTACCTTGATCAAGAAGTAGGATTGTTAGATGAGCAAGGAGCTATTGAAAGTTTTGTTGCTGGTACATCAGGGTTTTTAGCAGCACCTCCATGGGGAGAGGGGTGGCCTGTAAGTGATGTATACGATAATGTACCTGATGCAGAAGTTGAAGTTTTGCCGTTACCAGCTGGACCTGATGGGAATATTGGCCGAAGAGGAGAAGGATTAATTACAGGTTCCTTTTTGTTCAGCAGAGAGTTTGAACATATGGATAAATACTTTGAGTATTTAGATGAGATATATGGTTATACATTAGGTGACTCACAGTATTTTGAAGATGGTATGTTTGAAGGATACGACTACATTTATAGTGATGACGGTGAACCAATTTATGATCACGATGCGATTGAGGAAGAAGTAGGGGAGGAACGTGTTGATCCAGGTGGGTATATGCTTCCGACAAATGTTCCGACGATTCCTTTTATGCTCTATGACTTAGCGTCTGAATTGTATTTAACAGATCGAGAGCCAGAGAATGCTTATGAGTATACAATTGCCGCAAACAATGAGCAATATTTACATGCGGCACACATTGTAAAGGAGCAGGATGAGCATCGTATTGTCAATGAGTTTACAGGTGCGCCGACACCGACTATGCGAGAGCGGGCGGAGCACTTAGATCGACTCGAGCAAGAAATGGTTGTAGATATCATTTACGGAAATAAGCCACTTGAATATTTTGATGAATTTGTGGAGCAGTGGAAATCTGGAGGCGGAGAACAAATTACTCAAGAAGTGAATGAATGGTATCAAGAAGTTACACAAGATGAATAAGTCCATCTAATCGCTGCGTTTTTTAAGTGCCAGGCATTTCTTTATGCACTAAATGACTATAACTGCTAGTAATATTGGCAAAAGAGAAGAAAGCACTGGCACTTATTAGACGCCTTCTTATTAAAAAAATGAAAAGAAAGTATAAAATTCAATCTCTCGATTGTTGTCTAGCCCCAAAGAGCGTTTACACCACGAGCTTCCACACGGATGTGGTAACTTCGGCGTTCCCGCAAGACGCGGGGATTTTAGCCGAAGAACTGAGCTAGCGAATTGCACTTTTCTTAGAAAAGGAGGTTCCATCATGGCAGAAACACGTCAAGTCATAGAGAAAAATAACAGCCTTTCGACAAGTATGAAGCCGAAACGTAAAAAGCAGCGTTGGGACTTTAAAAATACGTGGCCATTACATGCCCTTGTTATACCAGCGGTTATTGTCGCTTTAATTTTCCAGTATGGTCCGATGTTTGGTATCATCATGGCCTTTCAAGATTTTAAACCTTGGCTCGGTTTCATTGAATCAGAATTTGTTGGACTCAAACATTTTATTACGATGTTTGAATACGACTATGCACGACAAGTAATTTGGAATACTCTCGTTATTTCTGTCTTAAAACTAATATTTGGATTGATTGTTCCACTGGCATTCGCATTAATGCTAAATGAAGTTTACCATATGAAATTTAAACGAACCGTTCAAACAATCGTATACCTTCCATATTTTCTATCATGGGTCATTCTCGGAGGGATGTTAATTGACATTTTATCCCCTAGTGGCGGTATTATCAATCAGTTCCTCGGCTGGTTTGGAATTGATCCGATTTTCTTCCTCGGGAGTAATGATTGGTTTAGAACGACCGTTGTCATAAGTGATCTTTGGAAAGAAACAGGATTCAATACTATTGTGTTTCTAGCGGCAATTACAGTTGTCAATCCAGCACTTTATGAAGCTGCTGTCGTTGATGGAGCGAATCGTTGGAAGCAGACGTGGCATATTACACTGCCTGCAATGCGACCAATTATTATCGTTGTTGCGACACTTTCTCTCGGTAATATTTTAAATGCCGGTTTTGACCAAATTTTTAACCTATACAATCCGCTTGTTTATGAAACGGGAGACATTATTGATACATATGTCTATCGTGTTGGTCTCGTAAGCGGAGATTTTAGTTACGGTACTGCAGTCGGTTTGTTTAAGTCGATCATAAGTCTAGTCCTGATTGTCATTGGTTATAGATTAGCCTATAAATATGCAAACTGGAGAATTTTTTAAGGAGGGATCAACGTGCCTTATCAAACGAAAGGGTTTAAAATTTTTACAGCTTTCAACTACACCTTCATGATTATCGTTTCATTTTTATGCCTGTTCCCTCTTATTCATATTTTAGCAGTTTCATTAAGTGGATCTGCTCCAGCAACTGCGAATTTAGTAGGGTTATGGCCAATCGATTTCACGTTTGATGCATATGCGAGAACGTTGAATAATGAACACTTTTTAAGATCATTAGGTGTTTCGATATATAGAGTCGTTTTAGGTACAGCCGTTTCAATGGGGCTGCTCCTATGTGCAGCATATGCATTATCGAAGTATGAAGAGGAATTTAAAGGGCGAAAAATATACGTCTGGTTCTTTGTATTTACAATGCTCTTTAATGGTGGCCTTGTCCCGACATATATGGTCGTTACTAATTTAGGGCTGACAGATACGATATGGGCGTTAGTGCTACCGCCGGCAATTAATGCGTTTAACTTAATTTTGTTATTAAATTTCTTTCGAGCATCTGTTCCTAAGTCATTATCAGAATCAGCCTATATTGACGGAGCAGGGCATTTTAAAATCTTTTTGAAAATATATTTGCCGATCTCGGTCCCGGCAATTGCAACAATTTCACTCTTTACGATGGTGTTCCACTGGAATTCATGGTTTGACGGCTTGATTTATAATACAAACGCTGCTAATTACCCGCTGCAGACGTTCCTGCAAACGATCGTTGTCCAACAAGACTTTAGTAACGTAGAAGTCGATGCTGATATGATGCAAAACTTATCTCAGCGAACGGTACAGGCAGCCCAAATCTTTATTTCAGCGTTACCAATGCTGATCGTGTATCCATTTTTACAAAGGTATTTTGTTAAAGGGATCGTTCTTGGAGCTGAAAAGGAATAGGTATTCAACGTTTCGATGAAAACTGATTTGAAAAAGGAGAGCGAATGATGATTAATGTTGGAATTATCGGTACTGGAGCTATCTCGTCTCTGCACATTGAAGCTTATAAAACGTTTTCTAATACGTGTAAAGTTGTTGGGTTGTGCGACATTTATCCGGAAAAAGCGCAAGAGAAATGTGAACAATTTGCCAATGAAGCAGCTGTATATGATGACTATCAAGATTTACTGGCTAGAGAAGATATCGATTTAGTATCTATTTGTACACCACCATATACTCATTCAAAAATGGCTGTCGATGCTTTGAATGCTGGGAAACATGTCATCGTTGAAAAGCCTATGGCTTCTTCACTTAAAGAGTGTGATGAAATGATTAAAGCAGCAAAAAACAACGATAAACTGCTATCTGTAATCGCACAAAACAGGTTTAGAGAGCCAATTATGAAGCTGAAAAAGCTGCTAGACTCAAATAAAATTGGCACGATCGTACATGCACAGGTAGATTCTCACTGGTGGAGAGGCTACAGCTACTATGATTTATGGTGGAGAGGAACGTGGGAAAAAGAAGGAGGAGGCTGTACGTTAAATCATGCAGTCCATCATATTGATATTTTAAGGTGGTATCTAGGGATGCCGAAAGAAGTGACAGCTGTTGCATCGAATACAGTACACGACAATGCCGAAGTAGAAGACTTATCAATTGGAATCTTAAAATATGAAAATGGGAGTCTCGCCCAAGTTACAAGTTCTGTCGTCCACCATGGAGAGGAACAGCAACTCATTTTTCAAGGGGAGAAAGCGAGAATTTCTGTCCCTTGGAAAGTGACAGCCTCTTCAGCTTTAGAAAATGGATTTCCTGAACGGAATGAAAAACTCGAAGCGGAACTTGAAAAAGCCTATGAAGAACAAGATTCCCTTAATTTTGAAGGCCATGAAGGACAGATTAACAACATGCTCAATGCGATACAAGGGAAAGAAGAGATACTCAGTGACGGCAGGGACGGCAGAGAAACACTTGAGCTCATTATGGCGATCTATCAATCTGCCTCTGAAGGGAAAACGGTACCGCTTCCACTAACATCAGAAAGTCCGTTTTATACGAGAGAAGGCATCCTCAAAAATGCGACGTATTATTTCGAAAAGAAAAATAGTATTGATAACTTTTCAGAAAATCAGATTACAACTGGCAAGCTCGAAAATAAATAACAGTCTTTTTCATAGGAGGATTAACATTGAGTAAAAAAGATGGAATGTTTTATGCCCCTGAAGGAAGAACAGATAAAGTCGTCGATCAAGGAGAATTTCCTTTTGCTGCAATCGGTCTTGATCATGGTCACATATACGGGATGTGCAATGGATTAATCAATGCTGGTGGTGAATTGAAGCTTGTTTATGATCCAGACATCGAAAAAGCGAAAAAATTTCAAGAGAAATACCCTTCTGTAAAAATTGCTGAAACAGAGGAAGAGATTCTAACGAATCCTGAAGTGAAATTAATTGCTTCAGCAAGTATTCCTTCTGACCGCTGGCAGGTCGGTGTAAAAGCATTAAATCATGGAAAACATTTTTTTGCTGATAAACCAGCATTTACTGAGCTTTCTCAATTAGAAAAGGCGAAAGAATTAACAGAACGAACAGGGTTGAAATGGGGCATTTATTATAGTGAACGACTTCATGTTGAATGTGCGATATATGCTGGCCAGCTGATCGATGAAGGAAAAATCGGACGTGTCATTCAAGTAATTGGTACAGGTCCGCACCGTGCGAATGCAGGAGGAAGACCGGATTGGTTCTTTGAGCCAGAAAAGACAGGCGGGATTATTTGTGATATTGGAAGCCATCAGATTGAACAATTTCTTCATTTTACAGGAGCGAAAGATGCAAAGGTTGTCCATAGTAAAATAGCAAACTATGCTTACAAAGATTATCCGCAGTTTGAAGATTTCGGGGATGCTACTTTAGTTGCCGATAATGGAGCGACCTTTTATTTCCGGGTCGATTGGCACACACCAGATGGACTTCGAACATGGGGTGACGGACGCACGATCATTTTAGGAACAGAAGGCTACATTGAATTAAGGAAATATATAGATATCGCGAACGATTCAGAAGGAAACCACTTATATTTAGTCAATAAAGATGGGGAAGAGCATATGAAGCTTTCCGGAGAAGTTGGTTTTCCATTCTTTGGCGATTTTATTCATGACTGCTTACATGGTACTGAGCATGCAATGGCGCAGGCGCATGCTTTTAAAGCAGCAGAACTAAGTATAATTGCTCAAAAGCAAGCATTGAAAGTGGAGTAAAGGATTGACATATTGCTAAAAGAAAGGAGCTTATCAATGTCTAACATTCAAAACCCAATTTTACCTGGCTTCCACCCTGACCCTTCGATCGTCAGGGTTGGGGATGATTACTATATTGCTACATCTACATTTGAATGGTTCCCTGGTGTCAGAATTCACCATTCAAAGGACTTAAAGCATTGGCGGTTTATTTCAAGTCCGCTCACTCGGACGTCCCAACTCGATATGAAAGGGAATATGAACTCCGGCGGTATTTGGGCGCCTTGTCTCAGCTATCATGACGGAACGTTCTATTTAATTTATACCGATGTAAAGCAATGGCACGGGGCTTATAAAGATGCTCATAACTATCTTGTTACAGCGGAAAACATTGAAGGACCGTGGTCTGAACCGATCTATTTAAATAGCAGCGGCTTCGATCCGTCTCTCTTCCACGATGAAGACGGGCGCAAATGGTTCGTCAATATGATCTGGGATTACCGTAAGGGGAACCATCCGTTTGCCGGTATCGTTCTCCAGGAATATTCCGAAGCAGAACAGAAGCTCGTCGGGCCGGTGAAAAACATTTATAAAGGAACTGACATTCAATTAACCGAAGGTCCGCACTTGTACAAAAAGGACGGCTACTATTACTTGCTCGTCGCAGAAGGTGGGACCGAGTATGAGCATGCGGCGACGTTAGCCCGCTCGAAAACGATCGACGGTCCGTACGAAACCGACCCGAACTATCCGCTCATTACGTCGAACAAAAAGCCGGAACTCGCGCTGCAAAAGGCGGGGCACGGCAGTCTAGTCGAGACACAGAATGGTGAATGGTATTTCGCTCATCTGTGCGGCAGACCGTTAAAGGAAACCTATTGTACACTTGGTCGGGAAACGGCGATTCAGAAAGTCGAGTGGACAGAGGATGGCTGGCTTCGTATTGAAGATGGGGGGAACAGCCCATTACAGGAAGTGACAGCCCCAGACCTTCCAGAGCATCCGTTTGAGCCTGAGCCTGAAAAAGACAATTTCGATGGCGAAACGTTACACCACCAGTGGAATACGTTACGCATTCCAGCCGACTCTTCTTGGTGTTCATTAACCGAGCGTCCAGGACATTTACGACTTCGCGGCATGGAATCACTAAGCTCGGTTCACAGCCAAAGTCTTGTCGCCCGACGCCAGCAATCGTTTCATTGTGAATTTGAGACAAAGGTCGACTATGATCCGGAGTATTACCAGCATATGGCGGGTCTCGTCATCTATTACGATACAGAGGATCACGTTTACCTTCACGTAACAAGGGATGAACAGGCTGGAAAATCGATTCAACTTATTCAAACGAAACAAGGCGAGTATGAGGAACGGCTAGAGAAGCCGATCTCGATTCAAGAAGAAGGACCAGTTTATTTTAAAGGGGTTATTCACGAAGCTTCATTGGCGCTCTTTTATAAACAAGCAGAGGATGGAGAATGGACGCCAGTCGGTCCTGAACTTGACCCCACGCATATGTCCGATGATTCAGCAGAAAATGTCCGCTTTACCGGAACATTTATCGGTATGGCGACACAAGATTTAAGCGGGATGAAAAAGGCTGCCGACTTTGATTACTTTATTTATAAAGAACTTTAAGCGAGACTGGGGGTTGATGTAATTGAAATACCGAAGGAGTGAAGGTCGGTGATTCCGACGGGGTAAGTAGCGGAATCGCGTTGCACGTACAAGACCGTTTTACAACTTGATGCTTTCATATATAGGAGGAATAATCATGGCATTTTATTCTCGACTTTCAACATTACTCACTGAAGGAGTGGAAGAAGGTCAGGAAACGAGCTATAACGCATGGCTTCAATATACAAGGAAAGAAAATGAGCAATATGTTAAAAATGCGCAACAGATTGTGTCACAAATTGTATTGGAAGAATCTTCACCAATCATCGAGGCAATAAAAGAGGAGCTCACCATTGGAATAAACGGTATGCTCGGTTTTTCACCTATGATTACGTCTGAAAAAACGTGCCAACTGGCGCTTACACTCACGACGTCTGCTTCAGCGACAAGTGAAAATACTTATTCAAAGCTGAATCATGAAGGATATCTTATTGAAACTGTCGAAGGAGAAGGGGTTTATATTATCGGAAAAACCGATCGCGCTCTTATGTACGGAGCGTATCATTTTCTTCGGTTAATTCAAATGGACCATTCACTTGAACAGTTATCGATAAATGAGAATCCGGTTAATCAAGTTCGGATGATTAATCATTGGGACAATATGGACGGATCGATTGAGCGTGGCTATGCAGGGAACTCGATCTTTTTTAAAGACTATCGATTTCGTAAAAATTATCAACGGATAAAAGATTATGCAAGGTTACTAGCTTCAACAGGGATCAATGCGGTTTCAATTAATAATGTTAATGTCCATAAAATCGAATCAAAGCTCATTACGGATGAGTATTTACCTGATGTGAAAAAAGTTGCTTCCATTTTTCGCACTTACGGTATTTCTACTTTTTTAAGTGTTAATTATGCTAGTCCGATCGAAAT
Organism: Evansella halocellulosilytica; assembly: GCF_002335745.1. Lineage (GTDB taxonomy): Bacteria > Bacillota > Bacilli > Bacillales > Salisediminibacteriaceae > Bacillus_CA > Bacillus_CA halocellulosilytica. Next base: position 2,224,670 of record NZ_NIST01000001.1, read on the forward strand.
AGGCGGACTAGAAACAGCAGATCCTCTTGATGAGCGGGTAAAACAATTTTGGAAAGAAGCTGTTGAAAAGATTTACAGTTATATTCCTGATTTCGGTGGTTTTATCGTAAAGGCCGATTCAGAAAATCGCCCTGGACCTTTTACATATGGGCGAAATCACGCTGACGGAGCAAATATGCTGGCAGAGGCTTTGGAGTCTTTTGGTGGTATGATTGTATGGAGATGTTTCGTTTATAATTGTAAACAAGATTGGCGTGACCGCGAAACGGACCGTGCTCGTGCTGCTTATGACCACTTTATGCCATTAGATGGACAATTTCACGACAATGTCGTATTACAAATAAAAAATGGACCGATGGATTTTCAAGTACGAGAACCGGTTTCACCGCTTTTAGGTGGATTAAAACATACGAATCATTTCATAGAGTTTCAAATTACACAGGAATACTTGGGACAGCAGCGCCACCTCGCTTATCTCATCCCGCAATGGAAAGAAGTTCTTCATTTTGACACGTATGCTGAAGGAGAAGGTTCAACGATTAAGAAGATTATCAGTGGCAGCTTATATAACCAGAAAATTAGTGGAATTGCAGCTGTTTCAAACATCGGTGATCACTATAACTGGACAGGACATACACTTGCTCAAGCAAATTTATATGGTTACGGTCGTTTAACTTGGAATTCAGATTATTCTTCAGAACGTATTACGGATGAATGGATCCGCTGTACGTTCGGTTCGGATGAGAAAGTTCAAGAGCACCTTTTTCATATGCTTATGAATTCATGGGAGACTTATGAAAAATATACGTCACCATTAGGTGTAGGATGGATGGTAACTCCAGGCCATCATTACGGTCCGAACATTGATGGGTATGAATATCAAGCTTGGGGAACGTATCACTTTGCTGATCGAGATGGTATAGGGGTTGACCGGACGAAGAAAAGTGGCACTGGTTATACGAATCAATATTTTTCACCAAACGCTGACATGTATGAGTCTGTTGAGCGCTGTCCGGACGAATTGCTTTTATTTTTCCATCATGTACCGTATACACATAAACTAGCATCTGGCAAAACGGTGATTCAGCACATTTACGATACGCACTTTCTTGGTGTCGAACAAGTAGAAAATATAGTTGATCGCTGGAAGGAACTTAACGAAAGAATGGATGACCGCCGTTATCAAGATGTTTATAGCCGGCTGAATGAACAATTGCTCCATGCGAAAGAATGGCGTGATATTGTAAATACGTACTTTTACCGTAAGTCTGGAATTGACGATGATCAAAAAAGAACCATTTACTAATTGACACTGAAAAAGGTAAGGGAAGGATTTCGAATAAGGAGTGTTATCGATGATTTTAAAAAGTAAGGTAGGAAAGCAATCAATTAGAGATTATGTTTACGAGCTATTAAAGGAACAGATTATATCATTTGAGATTGAACCAGCGACAAAAATATCGGAAAAGGAAATATCAGATAAATTAGATGTTAGCCGTACTCCTGTTCGTGAAGCCTTTCTTAAATTGTCAGAAGATGGTTTATTAGATATCATTCCTCAAAGCGGAACGATCGTTTCAAAAATTGATATGAACCTCGTTGAAGAAGGACGTTTTGTGAGAGAAAAGCTGGAAAAAGCAATCGTAGCAGAAGCATGTAAACAATTTGATGAATCCTATTTATTTAAACTCGAAACGAATATGGCGATGCAGGAACTTAGCAAGTCGAAAGATTATACAAAAATGTTTGAATTAGATGAAGAGTTTCATCATCTCTTTTTTCTAGGTACGAACAAAGTGAGGACATGGAATTTGATTCAGCAAATGAATACCCAATTTCAAAGGCTGAGAATCTTAAGGCTGCAAACGGATACGTTAGATTGGGATATTATCGTTCAGCAGCATAAGGATATTTTTCAGCTCATCGTTGAACAAAAAAGAGAAGAAGCTGAAGAGATGATGGAGTCGCATTTAAGGCTCGTTGATTTTGAGAAAGATACTATAATTTCCCAGTATCCTCATTATTTCAACTAATGTTATGTACGAACAAGAGAAAGGAAATTTGTAGAGGAGTCGGTACGTATGGAAATGACATTCCGATGGTTCGGAAAAGACGACGACAGCATTCCTTTAAGTTATATTAAACAAATACCGAAAGTATCCGGTGTTGTTGGAGGGATATTTGACATCCCAGCAGGGGAAGTCTGGCCGTTGGAAAGGATCTTTAAGCTAAAAAAACAAGTGAATGACTATGGATTAAAACTTGAAGTCATTGAAAGTGTGAATATACACGAAGATATAAAACTAGGTCTGCCTTCAAGGGATACGTACATTAAAAATTATCAAGAGACGATTCGGCATTTAGCCCAGGCTGGAGTGAAAGTTATTTGTTATAATTTCATGCCTGTATTTGACTGGACGAGATCAGATCTTGCTAAAAGGTTACCAGATGGTTCTACGGTACTTGCGTATGAAAAAGAAAAATTTACCGATACAGATCCACACGAATTAGTACAAAAAATTGAGCAAAGCTCAAATGGCTTTTCATTGCCAGGGTGGGAGCCTGAACGACTTTCAGCAATCAAGAAGTTGTTTAAACAATATGAACATGTGAGTGAAGAGGATTTGTTCGATCATCTGCAATATTTTCTTGAAAATATTATTCCTGTCGCTGAAGAGTGTGGGATAAAAATGGCGATCCATCCTGATGATCCACCATGGTCTGTTTTCGGCTTGCCAAGAATTGTGACAAATGAAAACAATTTGCAGCGAATTTTACAATTAGTTGATCATCCGTCTAATGGATTGACGTTATGCTCAGGGTCATTAGGAGCAAGTGCACAAAATGATGTGCCAGAAATATTCCGAAATTTCATAAAGCAAGGTAGAGTTCCGTTTGTTCATATCAGAAATGTGAAAAGGTATGACAACGGTGATTTTTTCGAAACGTCCCACTGTAGTACGGACGGTTCTTTAGATATGTATCAACTTGTAAAAGTGCTGCATGACCACAATTATTCAGGATATGTTCGGCCAGATCACGGACGGATGATTTGGGGAGAAGAAGGACGTCCGGGATACGGTTTATATGATCGCGCTCTCGGGATTATGTATTTGTACGGGATTTGGGATAGTCTTGGCAGAACGAATGGAACAAAGGAGTTGTCTGTGGATGATAAACAAGCATCACAATCTTGATAATAAAGTAGCTGTCATAACAGGCGGTGGTGGAGTTCTTTGCGGTTCAATGGCTAGGGAGTTGAGTAAACATGGCATGAACATTGCTATTTTAAATAGAACGTATGAAAAAGCGGTAAAGGTAGCGGATGATATTCATGCTGATGGAGGGACCGCAATCGCAGTCCAATGTGATGTGACAAATCGGTCAAGTGTTGAGGAAGCAGACAAAGCTGTCATTGAAGAATTTGGCAGCATCGATGTACTCATTAACGGGGCTGGAGGCAATCACCCGCAAGGGTCCACAACAAATGAAATTTTTCAAAAGGAAAATTTATTAAACGAAGAGATCACGAGCTTTTATGATTTAACGACAGAAGGTTTTGATCACGTTTTCCGGTTAAATATGATTGGATCACTCATTCCTTCGCAAGTGTTTTCAAAAAGAATGATCGATCGTGGCGGATCAATTATTAACATTTCATCGATGAGTGCTCCGTCCCCAATGACGAAAGTGCCGGCATATAGTGCGGCAAAGGCAGCGATCGATAATTTTACCCAATGGATGGCCGTTTATTTTGCAACGACAAATATTCGTGTCAATGCGATCGCACCGGGGTTCTTTTTAACGGAACAAAATCAAAAGCTTTTAACAAAAGAGGATGGATCATTTACAGAGAGAGCCGAAAAAATTATTGAACATACTCCGATGAGAAGACTCGGTAAACCAGATGATTTGCACGGAACATTATTATGGTTAATTGATGATGAATACAGTCAGTTTATTACGGGCATTTGTGTGCCAGTTGATGGTGGATTTATGGCTTATTCCGGTGTTTAATCTGTACCTACTATATGACTATTTCAGTGTATGCTGGGATACGGTTAGCAACTTAAATGAGCAAATGTGGTCGGAGCATTGGCTACTCAATTTTATGGAGACTGGTAAGGGAGCCCAATGAAAGAAAATTGAATGCATATTATGAAGGGAGAATCTGTAGTGACAAGGTGATAAGGAGGAATGTATAATGAAATCCTTTATTCATGATGACTTTTTGCTGCAAAATGAGTTTGCTAAAGTTTTATATCATGACTATGCAAAAGGTGAACCGATCATCGATTTTCATTGCCATTTACCACCAGATGAAATAGCAGAGAATAAGATGTTTCAAACGATTACAGATGTTTGGTTGAAAGGTGATCATTATAAATGGCGGGCACTAAGAGCTTTTGGAGTGGATGAATATTACATTACAGGAAAAGCAAGTGATAAGGAAAAATTCAGGGAGTGGGCGAAAGTTGTTCCAAAAACAATCGGGAATCCGCTATATCATTGGACACACCTTGAATTAAAGCGATACTTTGGGATTGATGATTTACTGTCGGAAGACAATTATGAACAGGTTTGGGAGCAATGTAATTCATTGTTGAAAACAGATGAGTTATCGGTTCATGGGATGATTACCCAATCGAATGTTGAAGTCATTTGTACGACAGATGATCCGGCAGACGATTTAGTGAATCACACGAAAGTGAGAGAAGATACCCGGATACAAACAAAGGTATTACCGACATTCCGGCCAGACGAAATCATTGATATTGAGAAGGATTCGTTTACAGGTTATTTAGAAAAACTAGAAAAGGTAACGAGAATCTCGATTCAATCTCTTCAGGATTTGCTGGATGTCATCGACCTGCGCATTGAATACTTTCATGAGCGAGGGTGCAGAGTGTCAGATCACGGACCCCAGCGTCTTCCGTTTAAACCGTGTTCAACGGGCGAAGCTGAGCGTGTTTTTCAAAATGCGCTTAGCGGGAAAAAATTATTAAAAGAGGAAATAGAAAAATATAAGACCTATATTCTCGTTTATTTAGGAAAGAGATATCATGCAAAGAAATGGGTCATGCAGCTTCATATTGGTGCGATTCGTAATAATAATAAACGGATGTATGGTCAGGCTGGAGCGAATACAGGTTTTGACTCGATTGACGATTTCTCTTTAGCAGAGCCACTCAACTTATTATTAAATGAATTGGATCAATCAAACGAACTTCCAAAAACAATCATTTACAATTTGAACCCGACTCATAATGAAATCGTTGCGAGTACGATCGGGAATTTTCATACTGGTGGTATTTCTGGCAAAGTTCAATTTGGATCGGGATGGTGGTTTAATGACCAGAAACGGGGGATGGAAAGGCAGTTAAATGACCTTGCCCATATAAATTTTTTAAGTCATTTTGTCGGGATGCTGACCGATTCGAGAAGTTTTCTTTCTTTTACAAGGCATGAATATTTTCGCCGTATATTATGTAATCTCGTTGGCGGATGGATGCAAGATGGTGAGATACCAGAAGACTACCATTTAGCTGGTTCGATCGTGAAAAATATTAGTTACCAAAATGCGAAGCAGTTTTTTAATGTATAAGAAAAGTAAAATATAATCAGTTGAAACAGAAATATGTTTATTAAAAAGGCAGAGGAATGTGGTTCCCTCTGCCTTATAAAAACTTTCTTTGTAAACTACAGGCTCTGTGTAAACTAATTAAAAATCCTAAAACAATACGAAAGGTCCTTTCGAACAACTTTAAACGGATCGAGTCTACGAAATCATCTTACTATGGGATAGAGAATTAACCTCTGAGGGAAAACTAGTAAATAGTACCGTCAAGAGAAGATTTCGAGTTCGGTAGGAAAAGCAGAAAAAGTGACTGTGTGAAAATAAACTTTTAAGGGTTGTAATCGTGAGCTCTCTACGAAAGTAGACACGAATAGATGGAAGGTATTCTACTTGCTTTCACCCCATGGTACAAGTGAGACATCCGCTCTTACTTCACTTTGTTCGTATACACAGTGTCTCAAAAGATTTTTAAATAGTTGCTTTTTCTTCTGATTGAAATTGTTTGTCAAGAAATTGCTCGATCGTAAATGCTGACATGCCAAGAGCTGCAGAATATTGTTGTTTCTGACTGAAGCTAATGTCAACAGACTTTTTCAAATGAGGGAGTGTTTGATGTTCAATGACCTCTTTTATTCCTGGTACTAGTAAGTGTTGAGCCTTCGCTAACCGGTTACCAATAATGATTTTCTCAGGATTAAAAGTATTGATAATATTGTTAATTCCGATACCGACATAGCGGCCGGTTCTTTCGAACATCTTTTTAACTTCGTCATTTGTTCCAGAAATCTGAATCATCTTCTCTAGAGAAGGGTTATTTTTACCTGCTTCCGTTTTCTGAAATTCGGTTAATAGAGCTAATTCTGATGCATACATTTCCCAGCAGCCTTTACTGCCACAACGACATGGCAGACCGTCAGTTTCAATGATCATATGTCCCATTTCACCTGTTAAACCGCTTTTTCCTCTGAAGAGATGATGATCGAGGATGAGCCCTACACCAATCCCGATACCTAAACTAATATAAATAATATTTTCTGCATTTCTCTTCATATCGTACGTAATTTCACCATAGGCACCAGCATTTGCTTCGTTTTCGACGAGAACTGGAACACCGTATTGTTTTTCAAACAGTCCTTTTAAATCTGCATCTTCCCACGATAAATTTGGCGTATGCAAAATATCTCCGTCAGTATTGACTAAACCAGGAACCCCGAACCCGATACCGATTAAGCCGAACGGAGTAGATTCCGTATTTGCTAAAAATGTATCGATTATTTGTTTAATTTCGTGTACCGTTTTCGAAAAGTAGTTCGTATCGAACTGTTTTACGACTTCATTGATCATGTTTCCGTGTAAATCAGTAAGGATTGCGAGAATATAGTTGACACCGATATCGACACTGATCGTAACGCCTGCATGTTGATTAAATTGCAGCATAAGTGGACGCCTGCCTCCGCTAGATTCCCCCAATCCTGTTTGATAACAATATTCTTCACTAATTAATTCGTCAACTAGACTCGATACAGTCGCTTTTGTAAGCCCTAATTTTTGCGCCAACTTTGCTCTTGAAATTGGCTCTTGCTCTCGAATTGTATTTAAGACGATCAACTTATTTTTTTTCTTAACTGTTTGCTGGTAACTGGACATGTTTAGAACTCCTTTATTTTTTCAAGGTCAAAATATGATTATTATGATATTAAGTCATTGCTGTATAATTTAGCCAGTTTTGCTTTTTTTCATGATGTTATGAAAATGAACACTTGCAAACTTAATAACGATCAATAAATATCAGTCATAGAACGTTTATGATCTTGATATGTATTTTATATGAAAAAATGTCTGATGCAAATTAATATACAAAACTTAGTTAATTCAATGGACAAACTAAGTTTACATTGTTAGAATATAATTATCAAATATTTCAATCCACTTGGGGGTATTTTATATGACTTACTTTAAAGGTATTGACAAAATTAATTATGAAGGACCTCGATCTCATAATCCATTTGCATTTAAGCATTATAATCCAGATGAAAAATTAGGCAATAAAACAGTGGAAGAGCATCTTCGCTTTTCTGTAGCTTATTGGCACACATTTACTGCTGATGGAGCAGACCCTTTTGGAGCAGGAACGATGCAGCGTCCTTGGGACCATCTAACAGGGATGGATCAAGCGAAAGCACGTGTGGAAGCAGCATTTGAGCTTTTTGAGAAGTTAAACGTTCCTTACTTTTGTTTTCATGATGTTGATGTGGCACCTGAAGGTAGCTCGCTAAAAGAAACGTTTCAGAACTTAGATGAAATCGTCGCAATGATTCAAAATTACATGAAAACGAGCAAGACTAAATTGTTATGGAATACGGCAAACATGTTCACTCATCCTCGTTTTGTCCATGGTGCAGCGACTTCTAGTAATGCTGACGTTTATGCATATGCTGCAGCAAAAGTGAAAAAAGGGCTTGAAGTCGGTAAAGAACTCGGTGGAGAAAATTATGTATTTTGGGGTGGAAGAGAAGGATATGAAACACTATTAAATACAAATTTAAAGCTTGAGCTAGACAATTTAGCTAAGTTTTATCATATGGCTCTTGATTATGCCAAGGAAATTGGTTTTGATGCACAGTTCCTCATTGAACCGAAGCCGAAGGAGCCGACGACACATCAATATGATTTTGATGTCTCAACGGCGACAGCATTCCTTTATCAATATGGACTTCAAGATGACTTTAAGTTTAACATTGAAGCAAATCACGCAACGTTAGCAGGTCATACGTTTGAACATGAATTAAGATTCGCGAGAACGAGCGGTATGCTCGGTTCTGTTGATGCGAACCAAGGCGATACTTTACTCGGCTGGGATACAGACGAATTCCCGACTGACCTTTATTCAACTGTACTCGCAATGTATGAAATTTTGAAAAATGACGGACTTGGACGAGGTGGTTTGAACTTTGATGCAAAAGTTCGCAGAGGATCATTTGAGCTAAATGATCTCGTTCATGCACATATTGCCGGCATGGATAGTTTTGCAATCGGGTTGAAAGTCGCACATAAAATGATCGAAGATAATTTCTTTGAAAATATCGTAGATGAGCGTTATAAAACATTTAAGTCCGGAATCGGTAAAAAAATTGTTTCTGGAACAACAAATTTTAAAGAGCTAGAAAATCATGCTCTCGAGCTTGGTGATATTAACAATGTATCCGGACAGCTAGAAAGAATTAAAGCTCAAATTAATCAATATTTGTTAAGTGTAAACGAGTTGTAAAAAGCGAAAGGGTGTGTCCTCTCTGGATGCACCCATTTTTAAAAAGTCAATCATATTTTTTCGAAAACAGAATGGATAGATTAATACGATGAATGGAGGGCAAAACGATGGGATATGTTATAGGAGTCGATTTAGGTACGAGTGCTGTCAAAGTGATGCTCGTTGACCGTGTCGGACATGTCATAGAAGAAGTGTCAAATGAATATCCGTTATATCAAGAAAAAGCAGGGTTTAGTGAACAAGATCCTGAAGATTGGGTTCGTGAAACGATTACAGCTCTGAAGGAATTGACGTGCAGAATCAATGATCCTGAACGGATTGAAGGAATGAGCTTTTCGGGGCAAATGCACGGACTCGTGCTGTTAGATAACGACAATGAGCCGCTTCGCAGGGCGATTCTGTGGAATGATACCCGTACGACAGAAGAATGCCGGGAAATAGAAGAAAAAGTAGGGATTGATGTTCTCCATCAGATTACGAAAAACCCTGCCCTTGAAGGATTTACATTACCGAAGCTTATTTGGGTGAAAAAAAATGAACCAACTGTCTTTGAGAAAGCGTCAACATTTTTGTTACCGAAGGATTATGTCAGGTACCGGTTGACTGGTGAGGTACATATGGAATTTTCAGATGCAGCGGGAACGTTAATGCTCAATGTTCCAGAGAAAAAGTGGAGTAAAGAGATGTGTGAACAAACTGGTATTCCTGTTGACCTATGTCCGACGTTAGTTGCTTCTCATGAAAAAGTCGGTACCGTCAAACCTGACATAGCAGAGAGCTGTGGATTGAACAATGATGTCGCTGTATTTGCTGGTGGAGCAGACAATGCTTGCGGTGCTATTGGTTCAGGTATTCTTGAGGATGGTGTTACGTTGAGCAGTACAGGAACGTCCGGGGTTATTTTAGCTTATGAAGACGATGGAGATAAAGATTTTTCTGGACGAGTACATTATTTTAATCATGGTGAAGAGTCAGCCTTTTATACGATGGGGGTCACTTTAGCTGCTGGGTACAGCTTAAGATGGTTTAAGAAAACGTTTGCAGAAGAGCGTTCCTTTGAAGAATTGACGGAGCTTGCCAATCAATCACCTCCAGGTGCAAATGGCCTTTTGTTCACCCCGTATATAGTAGGGGAACGAACTCCACATGCTGATGCTGATGTTCGGGGAAGTTTTATCGGTATGAATGCGACTCATACACTTGGCGATTTCGTTCGAGCTGTCATTGAAGGGATCACGTTCTCTTTAAATGAAAGTGTTGAAATTTTTAGGGAGAACGGCAAATCAGTCAATAAAGTAATCTCAATTGGAGGAGGAGCAAAAAGCTCTTTATGGCTGCAAATTCAAGCAGATATTTATAACGCTGATGTTGTAAAGCTTAAGAGTGAGCAAGGCCCTGGAATGGGAGCCGCGATGCTAGCAGCTTATGGGCTCGGTTGGTATTCTTCATTGAAAGAATGTGCTGATCATTTCGTTGAAGAAAGTGAACTCTTTAAGCCAATACCTGAAAATGTTTCTGTTTACAAAGAATTATTTGAGCTGTATCAACAAGTATATCCGCAAACGAAAGCAATCAATAAACGATTAAAAAAGTTTCGGTAAGTACCAGGCACTTACCGAATTATGTCGAGTGAAGTACTGTTGAAGGCACATTATTACATGAAAAGGGAGAGATGGTTGTGACTAATTCAGTAAGCCATAGCATTCCATCATTATGTGACGTTTATAAAGATTACTTTTTAATAGGGGCAGCAGTGAATCAACAAACACTTCAAACAGAACAAAATTTAATCAAAAAACATTTTAATAGTTTAACAGCAGAAAATGAAATGAAATTTGAACATTTACAGCCCGCTGAAGGACAGTTTAGCTTTGAATATGCAGACAAACTTGTCTCATTTGCGAATGACAATGGAAAAAAGGTGAGGGGACATACGTTAGTTTGGCATAATCAAACGTCGGATTGGCTGTTTACTGACTCAGCTGGTAAGACAATTGATCGGGAGACATTGCTTGCTCGTATGGAAAATCATATAGGAACAGTTGTTAGAAGATATAAAGAAGAGGTTTATTGCTGGGATGTAGTCAATGAAGCTGTTGCAGATCATAGTCAAGCTTTATTAAGAGATTCTAACTGGTTATCGATCATCGGGGAAGACTTTATCGAAAAAGCGTTTCATTTTGCACATAGTGCGAACCCTGAAGCGTTACTTTTTTACAATGATTATAATGAATCAGACCCAGATAAAAGTGATAAAATTTTTCAGCTAGTATGCTCTTTAGTAGAACGAGAAGTTCCAATCCATGGTGTTGGACTTCAAGCTCATTGGAATTTATATAAGCCATCATATGATGAGATTAGAAAAGCGATTGAGAAGTATGCATCTTTAGGGCTGCAACTTCATATTACAGAAATGGATGTTTCCGCATTTGAATGGAACGATCGGAGAACCGATTTGAAGGAGCCATTAAAGGAGATGCTTTATTTACAAGCGGAAAGATACGACCAATTCTTTCAGATTTTTAGAGAATATAAAGATCACATCACTTCCGTAACATTTTGGGGAGTATCTGATCACTATACGTGGTTAAATGACTTTCCTGTCAAAGGAAGACGTAATTGGCCATTTGTTTTGGATCATAATGGAAACCCCAAACCAGCATTCCAAAGAGTCTGCCAAGTGCCAGGCACTTCCCGAATAATGTCGAATTAATGTTGGTGAGCTAGCTTTTGAAATGACATGAACGAGCTGCTCATTAATATGAAAGCAATACCACTTGCACCAAAGAAGACTGCTAATACTGGAGCGAAATAAAACAGAATAAGAAGCAGTAGCAATCCTCCACTAGTCATCGAAAACGTCCAAAAGTTTGTAAATGGCATAAATAACGAAACCTTGAAATAGTCTGTAAACTTTAAGTCGTAATGAACATAGACCGGAAAAATAAATAAGATGATGGTGACAAAGATAAACAAACCGATGGCTGCTCCAATCAATGAGATGGTGAGGAGTAGCCCTTGTAACTGTTGGATAAGGAAAAAGTTAACGGTAATTATTGCACCAACTGTTATAAAGATCACGTTTATGACATTAGCTCGTAAAAATTCTTTTTTAAACGTACTTAGAAAATGCTGAAAGATTGGAGGATGACTCTTCTTTTGCAGCATTAGCCGAAGCAATGAGAACATTGCAACAGTTGCTGGGAAGAAGCCAAATACAATTCCACCTGCTAATGTGAAAATCGCCCACAAGAAATTCATGTATGCTAATTTCATCACCCAATCACATGCTTGATAAAATACATTAGACATCCACGGTATCCTCACATTTTCTCCTCCAATCTAACAGCTAATTTTAGTTGCGCGCGCTCACTGAAAGCGTCCGCAAGATATGGACTCGAGCAAAAGATGTAGCTTATCTAAAAGCAACAATCAATTATTAAAGATGCTTAAAGTTCTTTATAAATAAAGTAATCAAAGTCGGCAGCCTTTTTCATCCCGCTTAAATCTTGTGTCGCCATACCGATAAATGTTCCGGTAAAGCGGACATTTTCTGCTGAATCATCGGACATATGCGTGGGGTCAAGTTCAGGACCGACTGGCGTCCATTCTCCATCCTCTGCTTGTTTATAAAAGAGCGCCAATGAAGCTTCGTGAATAACCCCTTTAAAATAAACTGGTCCTTCTTCTTGAATCGAGATCGGCTTCTCTAGCCGTTCCTCATACTCGCCTTGTTTCGTTTGAATAAGTTGAATCGATTTTCCAGCCTGTTCATCCCTTGTTACGTGAAGGTAAACGTGATCCTCTGTATCGTAATAGATGACGAGACCCGCCATATGCTGGTAATACTCCGGATCATAGTCGACCTTTGTCTCAAATTCACAATGAAACGATTGCTGGCGTCGGGCGACAAGACTTTGGCTGTGAACCGAGCTTAGTGATTCCATGCCGCGAAGTCGTAAATGTCCTGGACGCTCGGTTAATGAACACCAAGAAGAGTCGGCTGGAATGCGTAACGTATTCCACTGGTGGTGTAACGTTTCGCCATCGAAATTGTCTTTTTCAGGCTCAGGCTCAAACGGATGCTCTGGAAGGTCTGGGGCTGTCACTTCCTGTAATGGGCTGTTCCCCCCATCTTCAATACGAAGCCAGCCATCCTCTGTCCACTCGACTTTCTGAATCGCCGTTTCCCGACCAAGTGTACAATAGGTTTCCTTTAACGGTCTGCCGCACAGATGAGCGAAATACCATTCACCATTCTGTGTCTCGACTAGACTGCCGTGCCCCGCCTTTTGCAGCGCGAGTTCCGGCTTTTTGTTCGACGTAATGAGCGGATAGTTCGGGTCGGTTTCGTACGGACCGTCGATCGTTTTCGAGCGGGCTAACGTCGCCGCATGCTCATACTCGGTCCCACCTTCTGCGACGAGCAAGTAATAGTAGCCGTCCTTTTTGTACAAGTGCGGACCTTCGGTTAATTGAATGTCAGTTCCTTTATAAATGTTTTTCACCGGCCCGACGAGCTTCTGTTCTGCTTCGGAATATTCCTGGAGAACGATACCGGCAAACGGATGGTTCCCCTTGCGGTAATCCCAGATCATATTGACGAACCATTTGCGCCCGTCTTCATCGTGGAAGAGAGACGGATCGAAGCCGCTGCTATTTAAATAGATCGGTTCAGACCACGGTCCTTCAATGTTTTCCGCTGTAACAAGATAGTTATGAGCATCTTTATAAGCCCCGTGCCATTGCTTTACATCGGTATAAATTAAATAGAACGTTGCGTCATGATAGCTGAGACAAGGCGCCCAAATACCGCCGGAGTTCATATTCCCTTTCATATCGAGTTGGGACGTCCGAGTGAGCGGACTTGAAATAAACCGCCAATGCTTTAAGTCCTTTGAATGGTGAATTCTGACACCAGGGAACCATTCAAATGTAGATGTAGCAATATAGTAATCATCCCCAACCCTGACGATCGAAGGGTCAGGGTGGAAGCCAGGTAAAATTGGGTTTTGAATGTTAGACATTGATAGCACTCCTTTTTTTGAAAAGAATAAGAAAGTATAAAATTTCAATCTCTCGATTGCTGTCTAGACTTCAGGCACGAGCATTTACATCTCGAGCTTCCACACGGATGTGGTGACTTCGGCGTTCCCGCAGGACGTGGGGGTTTTAACCGAAGATCTGATCTAGCGATTTGCCTCGACGGACAGGACGTCCTAATGCCGGGAATGCCACCGGATGGGGCGTATTGCCCGGTTGACGGATCTAGCTTCAAAGTGATACTAGAAGAGGAAGAGACAGCGCTTTTCTTGTGTTAACCTTTTACAGAACCAGCAGTAATTCCTTCGACAATTCGGTTACTTAATAAAACAAAGGCAATTAAGATTGGTAGAATACTAATAACGAGTGTTGCTCCAATTGCTCCCCAATCAGTTGAGTATTGTCCGATAAAGTTTTGAATACCGACAGTTAAGGTTTTATATTTGTCAGAGCTGATAAACGTATTGACGAAAACAAATTCGTTCCAATTATAAATCATGTTAATAATCGCCGTAGTTGCTACGACAGGTGCAGTCATTGGTAAGATGATTTTAAAGAACATTCTATGAACAGAACATCCATCCATAATGGCCGCTTCTTCAAGTTCACGAGGAAGCGTGTAGTAAAATCCTAGTAAAATCATAATCGTTAACGGCAGATTAAACGCTGTATATGTCAAAATGATCGATAATGGATTGTCCATTAAACCGATATTCAAGTAAAAGTTAAACAAAGGAATTAATGTTGAATGGACCGGAATCATAAGACCGATCATAAATAAGCCAAGAACAAATTTATTCAGTTTCCACCTCATTCGAGTAATCGCAAACGTAACGAGACTTGCGCACAAAACAGTGAGAAGAACTGCAGCCCCCGTTACAACAACACTGTTCAGGAAATATAGACCGATGTTACCTTCTGTCCACACTTTCAAGTAATTTTCCCATTTCGGTTCAGAAGGTAAAGCTAATGGCGGCAGGTTAAATACTTCTTGATTGTCCTTTAATGAAAAAAGGAAAAGCCAAATTAATGGAAGTATTTGAACGATTGCGACGATAAACAAAATGAAATATAAAATAGAATAAGAAATCGTATTTATAAAATTACGGCGGTTTGGAGGTTTATTCGCCTTTATTTTTGGTGAGTGTTTCTTCACTTCAACTGTCTCCGGGTTCATGGTGTCTCCCCCCTTTAATATTGTACTTCGTCTTCTTTTGATGATGTTAATTTACGGATAAAATATGTTGTAATTAAAATTAAGACGAGTAGGAAAAATCCAATTGCACTTCCGTAGCCAAAGTCATTCGTCCTAAATGCGAGCTTGTACATGTACGAAGCCATTACTTCACTTGCTCCGTTCGGACCGCCGTCAGTCATCACGTAAATCAAATCGAAATATTTTAGTGATCCAATAACCGCAAGGACGATTGTTACTTTAATGACACCTGAAATGAGAGGAAGCTTAATTTTATACGCAATTTGAAGTGGTGTCGCACCATCTATTTGTGCTGCCTCAACAAGCTCATTAGGGATGTTTTTTAAAGCGGCATAATAAATTAAAATGTAAAATCCTGCATACTGCCAAAGGATCGGAATGAAAATGGCATATAACACGATATTTGTATCTGCAAGCCATAAAGGCGGATTTTCAATGCCAATAGAAGTCAGAAATCGGTTCATGACTCCGTTTGATGGGTGATAAATCCTCATCCATAATTGTGCGATAGCAACAGATGAAAGCAACATTGGAATAAGATAGATTTTTCTAAACAGGTCTGCTCCTTTAATTTTTCCGGCTAAAACTACTGAAATAGCTAAATAAATTATTAAACTTAATACTGAAAAAATAGCGAGTAGCAAAGAGTGATAAGCACTGTTCCAAAACAAGCGGTCAGTAATTAAATTCTTGTAGTTCTCGAGTCCGATAAATGTCATCTTACCGATCCCATCCCAATCCATCAGACCGTAGTATCCTGTCAGGAATATTGGAATATAAATAAGGACGAGTATTAAGGTTAAGGCTGGGAGAACATAAAGGGCAATTACTTTCTTATCAGACATGATCTTGTTCATCGACTGCTCTCCTTTCGAATCAAATTTTAAGAAGAAAAGGGCTTCTCACATGTGCCTCACCCCACTTGCGTATACAAAAGGTAGTTAAAAATTTTGTATGAGGTGATTGGCACATTATTTTTGAGATAAGCCCCTTTTCAAGGTGTTATTCTTCTTCGGAGAGTGCTTTTTCGTGTTCTTCAGCGAACGTTTCCGGTGTAGCCTCATTTCCGAATAGTGATTGAATCATATTTAAATGAGTTTCAGCAACATCTGCGCTCATCTGTACATCAGCAAAGAGAGTAATATCTGATGCGTTATTTAGTTCGTCTAGAACATCGATAAATAAATCAGGGAGATCAACCTCGTCTGTATTTACTTGTGTTCCAGGGATAACCCCAGCATCTTCTACAGAATGTTTACCCCATTCTTCAATGAAGAACTGAACAAATTCTTTTGCTTCTTCTTTAACATCTGAGTTTTCAGCAACGAACAAGCCGACTCCAGGTCCGCCGACCCAGCTATTAATATCTCCTTCTCCGCCTTCAACAGTTGGGAATTTAAAGAATCCGACATTGTCACGGAACTCTTGAGGGATTTCTTCATTTGTCGTAAAGTTTGGAAGATCCCAAGATCCAATTAAATACATCGCTGCATTACTGTTCATAAATTCTGATTTTGCTTCTTGATCTGTTAGACCGTTATATCCGCGAATAAAAGCATCTCGTTCAATGAGATCTTGAATGGACGATGCTGCTTCAATTAAACGGTCGTCTTCAAATGAGCCGCTTCGATCGATTGCCGAGTTTAATGCATCAGCTCCTCCGATACGATCAGCTAAATACATATACCATAGTGACCCTGTCCATCTGTCACGATTTCCTAATGCGATCGGTGTGACGTCATTTTCCACTAGCGTATCAACGATATGAAGGAAGTCGTCATATGTTTCCGGAACGTCAAGCCCGTGCTCTTCAAATATTGCTTTATTGTAAAATACTGGGGCAATGTTTAACTCTAACGGCAATGCGTAAGAGTGTCCGTCCATTTCATATGCTTCAACTGTTCCAGCAACAAATTCGTCGCGTAGCCCGTCGTCAAGAAGATCATCTAGCGGTGTGAACAATTCTCCATTTACATATGGCTCTAAAAATCCAGCTGGCCAAGTCATTCCTACATCAGGTAATTGATTAGAGGAAGAGATGACTTGCAGCTTGTTTTTGTATTGTTCATTTTCTAATACTTCAAGTTCAACAGTGACGTGCGGGTGATCTGCTTCAAATTCTTCAATAATTTGATTCACGATACGGTTATGGTCCGCCGAACTTCCTTGTGGCCAAAGGTGCATAAAGTCAAGCGTGACATCTTCACGGTCTGAAGCACCATCTCCAGACTCATCTGCACTAGCATCTTCATTTTCACTACCACATGCACTTAAAGCTAGCACAGATGCTAATGAGATTGACAGAACCGTTGTAAGCGGTTTCTTTTTCATGTAATTTCCCCCTTAATTTAGTGTTATCCATAGTATAGCAATGGGGTTTTATTTCAGTAAGGTCACATTGATTGGTCAAAATACCACTTTTATCAGAAAATTGTAAAAAGAAATCAGGGTGAGTTTGATCCTTCTTTTCGGTATTTACTAGGTGTGAGACCTTCATTTTCTTTAAAAATCTTAATAAAGTATTTGGCAGTCTGATAGCCGCATTTTTCTGCAATATTACTTATAGGAAGCTGTGTGGATATGAGCAGATGCTTCGCGTGTTGCAATCTTTTTCGAATGAGATATTCACTGAAAGTCATTTCTGTCTTTTCTTTAAAAAGGACACTAAAATAACTCGGATTTAAATGAACAATTTTTGCTACATCTTTTAAGCTGATTTTTTCATGTAAATGGTCATTAATGTAAGTAATCGCTTCTTTTACAGGATCAGAAGGGTTTTTGTCTGTATCGATCGAGTAAATATCGCGATCAAGAACTTTTTCTGCTTGTACATGTCGATCTTTTTGGTCAATAACTTTGAACGCATTTTCAACAGCAGTAATCAGTTTTTCTTTTTTTACGGGCTTCAGTAAATACGTCATCACGCCGAGCTCGAGAGCCTGATGCGCATAATCGAACTCGGAGTATGCAGAGATGATAATAAAAACAGGTTTCCGATCCATAGTAGCGATGGTTTCAATTAAATTAAGGCCGGTCATTTCTGGCATACGAATATCGGTGATGAGCAAATCGATATGTTCATCAGCTAAAATTGTTATCGCTTCGTGGGCACTTTTTGCTGTTTTGATATATAACAGACTGTTGGACCATGATTCTAACGTTCGTTTCAATCCTTTTCTAGAGCGAGGTTCGTCATCAACAATGAGGACAGTTTTATTAATCACTGCTGCACCCCTCCTTTTTTAGGGATTATCATTGTAACGGTCGTTCCGACTGTCAATTGACTGTCGATCTGTATTTTCGTTTTCGGAAATTGACTGTAAGTTAAGTCAAGGCGTTGTTGAATGTTCATCATCGCTAGACCACTTCCTTTAGAAGGTGACCCCATTTTTGTTTTTAATGATTGTTTAAGCTTTCTTTTTGTTAACTCATCCATTCCTTGACCGTCATCTTTTACAACGATTTGAATATATTCAGGGTATTTAGACTGACATATTTGAACGTGAACATTTCCTCTTCCGAGCTTATTTCCAATTCCATGTAAAAGTGCGTTTTCGACGATTGGCTGAATGAGAAGTCTCGGAATGTCTACATTTTCATAACGCTCGTCCAGATCAATTTTCCAAGAAAAGCCGTTTTCAAAACGTAGCTTCATAATTTGCATATATCGCTCAATATGGTCGATTTCTTCGTGTAATTTTACCCAGTCTTGATCTTGAAGATCAGTAATTGTATAGCGAAATAAGTCTGATAATGCAATAACGATATCAGCAAGCTTTTCGTCTTTTTCTTCTAATGACCAATATAAAGCTTCTAACGTATTAAATAAGAAATGCGGGTTTATTTGTGCTTGAAGTGCTTTTAGCTCAGTACGGCTTCTCGTTAATTCTTTTTCATAAACGACCTCAATCAAATAATTCGTCGTTTCAACGAGCTGGTTATATGTGTCATTTAATTCATTAATTTCATTAGTGGATGATATTTTCGGACTTTCTTTCAATGCACCTAGTTTTCCGAAGCGCATCGTATGGGTTAGACGTTGAATCGGTTTTGTAATATACGTTGATAAAAAATAGGTTGCAATAATAAAAATGAGTAGTCCGACTGTACCTGCGATTAAGATGGCAGTTCCGATTCCAGATATACCTTGGGTCAACGAATGAACAGGTGTATAAGTAATGAGAGACCAACCGGAATGGTTTGAAGTCGTTTCGACCTTTATAAATTGACTGCCATTTATCATAACAACTTGATCTTCGTCGTCTTGTTCAATTTCTCCGATAAGCTCTACAGGCATGTTCGTTGTGATCATCTCGCCTTGCTGGTCGAGAAGTTCGACATATTCGTTCTCCATATCAATTTGTCCATGATCCCCACGCAATTCAAAGTAGTTATCAGCGATTTTCGTTACTAAATAGCCACCGTGGGTAAATTCTGTGTCAAGAAGATTAATCTTTTTTATCGTTAAAAAAGAATTCGGGTCTATCGGGTCTCTTCCTGCCCACACAACGCGACCGTTTGCTTCTTCGGCAGCGGTAATCCATTCGCGATCAATTCTTGATGATAAGGGAAGTTCATTTAATGGAAACAAACGACGATAATCAGTGAAATAAAGCTCGATGGAAGGGATGCCAGTCGTATATGCTTGGTAATTATTTATCACTTGATTCATTAATTGACGTTCTTCAAATGACGAACGGTCTCCGTTCACTTCCTCATAAAGGAGATTTTGAATATAAGAATTTGTACTAATTAAACTCGTAACCATTTCGATTGTTTCAAATTGTGATTCGACACGTCCGAGTGCTTCAATCGCTGTCTGTTCAATTTGTTTTTCTGCATTATCTTTCAAAATATCCGTTACGAGATTGTATGTAATGATTCCTACTGAGACTAATACGAGTATCATCGCTGTAACAAATATGACGAGAATCTGATTCCGTAATGTGTTCCATTCTTTCAACTTCGCTTTGAGCAACGATGCACCTCCTCATGACATACGTCCTATTTATTAGTTTAATCACTAAACATACTCGTTGACAAGTGCCAATCACTTCCCGGAATTTGTCGAATTCAAGTACCTTTAATAACAGGTTGGGGAATATTATAAAATCGTGCTCAGGCTAGCATTACTTGAAGTAAGAATAGGTAATAAGGAATATAGTTCATTTAAGCATCGCTATATTAGCATGGATTTATCCAATTGAAAATTAATCACAAATGAACAAAATAGCAGACTGGTTAACACAGTTAGAAAGTGGATTATAAGGTAAACGACAAGCATGAATCGTTCATTTAATAGAAAAAATGGGAAAAGGCTCAAGATATTCTGACGCCCACAAAAATAGTAGAAGCTTATTTTGATCAGATAAAATCGCCCCATAAAGAGTTTGTTTTAATACAAGATGCAGGACATCTGGCTTATTTTGCTAACTCAGTTCAATTTTATGTAGGTACCTGTTTTTTGCAAAAGTGATGAGAGCAGATACTTGAATTTGTTTCATTCTTTCTGAACGAATTTTATCCGCCTTTTTGATTTTAGAACGGACAATTATGGTTCTTCCTATGATCAGCTTTTCATTCATTATTCATCTCGATGTAAATACTCATATTCTTGTGAATGGCAGAATTCGCTGAATAAGGCTCATGCATGATTGCTGATGAAACGGGTGTTAGTGAAGGACTCATTTATCGTTATGATGAATCGAAAGAACAATTTTTTTAAAGGTTGTAGAAGGGTTGATGAAGGAATCGAGTAGAGAAATCTATTCACTTAACCAATTAGACGGGTCTCCACTTGAACAATTAAAATGTCTTACACAGAAAATGTTAGATGAAAAGAATAAAACAGAGGTTATGCTCATTGAACAGGCAAAAAAGAAGATGAAGTACCAGAGAGAGTAACAGAATTGATGAAAAGCTATACCGACCAAAATTTGATTGAATACTTAGACCCACTATTCATAGAGGGACAGAAAAATGAGAATGACAACCCCCCTAGACTGATTAAAGGGTCTCATTGACTCAATGTATTCGCAAATATATACTTGATTTAATCAAAGGAGGAGATTAACATGCTCAAAAGTACAATTAGTAAAGGTGACCAAGGTAGTTCCGATAACTAAAATTGGTGGCAGCATAGAGGTGTCACCTAAATGTAAGGAGACATCTAATTGAGAGTATTAGAACAAACTCACGAAACTAAAAGACTAATTATAAGGTCATTTGAAATGTCAGATTCAAACGCTTTATATGACATTTTAAAAGATAGAGAAGTAAATATTTTCATTCCTTTAAAGATTATGACGGATCCTAAAGAAGCGGCTCAAAAGCTGCAAAATCATTTTGCCGTTGATATCAAAGAGCGTGATTACTATTTTGCAATTTGTTTAAAGGAAAATAATATTCCCATCGGATATGTTGGTGTTAGTCAAAAAGATTTACCATATGATTTCGGATACGCATTAAGAAGTGATTTCTGGAATAAAGGTATCACAACGGAAGCGGCTAAACCTATATTAGAGCAATTAAAGCAAGATGGTTTTTCCTATTTAACTGCAACTCACGATGTGAATAATCCTGCAAGTGGTAAAGTAATGGAAAAGCTAGGTTTTAAATATCGTTATTCTTACGATGAAGTATGGGAGAAGAATCAGCAACTAGTGACTTTTAGAATGTATCAACTAAACTTCGATGATTCTACTCCAACTTATGAAGGATATAAAGAAAAATACCCATGGTATGTCGAAGAAATTTAAACGGAGATGAGGACTTTAACACAATAAGGGCTACAAAAGTAACTAAACTTTTTATCGATTGTAAAAAATGGGTTTACGAGCTGTTTTGATCAAACATTATCCCAAAGTTACTTGAATAGTGTGTATATTTTAAGAGACCAATTACCAATTTGGTATGTCAACACTAAACTGAACAAATAAAAAATCTATTATTGTTATTAATGTCTTTTGACATTATTTTTTTGTGTGTTAACATGAACATATTCATAAAATAAACGTGTTCATTAAAAGAACAAGTTCATAATCAGGGGGAGATTTTATCAAAGGAGACTATTTATTTGCTTTAGGAAACATGAATTCGGCCGGAATTTCATTATTAAATATTTAACTTGGAACTTGGTAGTATACGAAAAATATATAATGGAGGTATGTGAAACTACATGAATTATTCTAAAGTGGAAAAATCTATTTTTTGGCCATCATTATTATTAATTATTCTTGCTACTGTTTTACTCGTTATTTTTCGCGAAACAGCAGGTCCAGCCGTTGAGAGTATGATGACTGAGATTACGTTTCGATTAGATTGGGCATTCGAATTTCTTACGATTGGTTTATTTATCATTTTAATTTGGCTAATGATAGGAAGGTACGGACGTGTAAAGTTAGGCAGTTCTGGCGATCAACCAGAGTTTTCTAGATTTAGCTGGGGAGGAATGCTTTTTTCCGCCAGTATGGGTACGAGCATTATGTTCTGGTCCATAGTCGAACCACTTTATTATTACACGGGTCCACCATTCGGGTTGGAAGGTGAATCAACCGCTGCTGCAGAATATGCAGTCAGTTACGGTATGTTCCATTGGGGGTTATCCGCTTGGGCATTATATGCATTGCCGGCAGTCGTCATGGCGTATAGCTTTTATGTAAAGAAAAATTCTTCCCTTAAAATTAGTTCAGCATGTAAGGGAGTACTCGGGAAGCATGCAGATGGATTCCTTGGAAAAACGATTGATGTATTAGTGATCTGGAGTATGATAGGTGGTCTTGGAACATCACTTGGCTTAGGTGTTCCGATGGTTGCCGCTGTTCTTGGAGATTTAATTGGTATTCAGCAATCGTTAGGGTTAAATATTGCAATTATCATTATTTGGACAATCATCTTCAGTACGAGTGCATATTTCGGATTGTATAAAGGAATTCGCAAGTTAAGTGACTGGAATATTTATATGGCACTCGGGCTTGCAATCTTCGTGATTATTGTTGGTCCTACATTATTTATTTTATCCTATTTTACAAACAGCTTAGGGCTAATGTTAGATAATTTCTTAATGATGAGCCTTTACACAGATCCGATCAGCCAAAGTGGTTTTCCACAAGCATGGACGGTCTTTTATTGGGCTTGGTTTGCTGCTACAGCACCGTTTATAGGAATATTCGTTGCGCGTATATCAAAAGGAAGAAGTATACGTGAGTTAGTTTTTAACGTTTTATTATGGGGATCAGTCGGTAGTTGGATCTATTTCGGTGTTTTCGGTGGATATGCGATGAATTTGCAATTATCGGAAACAGTAAACTTAACCGGAATATTGACAGAGCAAGGAGAACCTTCTGTAATTGTTGCAGTACTAAATTCATTACCATTACCGGTGTTAGTGTCGATTTTCTTTTTAATCCTTGGATTTATCTTTTTGGCAACATCACTTGATTCAGCAAGCTATGTAATTGCAAGTGTTGCTACAAAAGAGTTAGGTGATAATGGACAACCGTCTCGATGGCACAGACTGCTGTGGGGTGTATTATTGTCAGCACTTGCGATTAGCTTGACAGTTGTAGGAGGACTTAGTGTCGTCCAGACTTCCTCAGTCCTTGTCTCTGTTCCGGTTCTGATCATGTATATTCTGTTGTCCTTATCCTTGATAAAATGGTTAAAGAACAATGAGGAATCACATGTTTATATTTCTGATGAAAGTCAAGATACAAAAGGAAGTGTGTAAATGGCAGGGCGTAAAGACATTCAGCGTGCACGGATGTGGAGATATTTTTTAGATGCAGCAACAGAAGTTATTGAACAAGAAGGGATAAGAAATGTAACGATTCGAAAAATAGCTGACCGTGCTGGCTATACGAGTTCAACAGCTTATAACTATTTTAAAGATTTATCTCATTTGAAATTTTTCGCAGCAATGAGGTTTACGACAGCCTATATGGATGAACTTCCAGCTTATATGGAAAAGGGAAAAAATACAGTAGAGAAGTGGCTTTATTCTTGGGAGTGCTTCTGTAAACACTCCTTCGAACAACCTGAAATATATTCAGTGATCTTTATGGATAATCTTGGTACTGAACCGCAGCGGATGCTGGATGATTATTACAGCATTTATGAAGATGAATTAATTGGGTTACCTGAAGAAATACAGTCTATCGTCATGGAACACCATTTTGCTAGGCGAAGCGCTTTGTATATCCAGAGTGCTGTCAATGAAGGGTTCATTGATGAAAAAGATGTTGACATGATCGCTGATATGACATTGATGATCTGGAAAGGAATGATGAACACATTTATGAATGGCCGCCGTCATTATTCAAAAGAAGAAGCTGCACGACGTACATTACAATTTGTACATGAGTGTGTCATGAATGTTGTTCAACGAGATAAACGAAAAGAGGTTACCTATCAAACACAGATTTAATGTTTTGGGGGAGGATGAACACAGGTATGGTTTTTAACATCAAAGAATCTCAAGAAAGACATTTGATAACTGATTTTCCAAGGAAAGTAAGGAAGTGGGAGAATGTATCAATTCCTATGTCAGACGGTGCAAAATTATCGGCGCACATTTGGCTGCCAGAGGATGCAGATCAGAACCCGGTTCCAGCAATTATGGAATATATCCCTTATCGGAAAAATGATTTTACAGCTATACGTGATTCAGTAAGACACCCTTATTTTGCAGGGCATGGTTATGCAAGTATTCGTGTAGACATTCGTGGTTCAGGAGATTCTGATGGGGTATTGCTCGATGAATATTTAAAACAGGAGCAAGATGATGCATTGGAAGTGTTAAGCTGGATCGCAGACCAGCCGTGGTGTACTGGTTCTATTGGAATGATCGGAAAATCATGGGGAGGTTTTAACAGCTTGCAAGTCGCCGCTAGGCAGCATCCGGCATTAAAGGCAATTATTACTTTATGTTCTACTGATGACCGTTTTGCTGATGATGTTCATTACAGAGGTGGAAATGTGATGGCATCAGATATGCTTTGGTGGTCCTCGACGATGTTTGCTTATAATGCCCGTCCTCAAGATCCGAATGTTGTCGGAGAAAGCTGGCGGGAGAATTGGCTTAATAGATTAGAGAATACACCACCATTTGTCGAAAAATGGTTACAACATCAACGTAGAGATGATTATTGGAAGCATGGATCAATCTGTGAAAATTATGATGATATTCAGATTCCTGTTTTTGCAGTAAGCGGATGGCAAGATGGCTATACTGATTCAGTATTCCGATTACTTGAACATTTACCAAATGAAAGTAAGGGGCTTATTGGTCCTTGGGCGCATGAATATCCTGAAGTAGCAACACCAGAACCAGCAATTGGTTTTTTACAAGAGTGCATACGCTGGTGGGATAAGTGGTTAAAAGGGAAAGATACAGGGATCATGGATGAGCCGAAGCTCATTTCATGGATACAAGAGAGCGAGCTTCCTGAAGTAACATATGAGAAACGTCCTGGAAAATGGGTCGGAGACGATTCATGGCCATCAAAAAATATTGATGAAGCGTCATTATGGCTTACTGACGGAAAGCTAACTGATCATGTGATAGATGGTGAAGAGTATACGATTCCGAGTGTACAGGGACACGGCTTTTATGCTGGAGTATTTTGTCCATTTGGCCAGCCAGGAGATTTGCCTGCCGATCAGCGGTTGGAAAACGGGAAATCAGTTGTTTTCACATCTGAACCTATGAAAAAATCAATCGATTTATTAGGCCATCCTGTTTTTCATGCTGAAATCAGTTCAGATCAGGAGAATGCACTTCTAGCGGTGCGCCTTTGTGACAAGGCACCGACTGGCGAATCGACGCTCATTAGCTGGGGGATGCTGAACTTAAATCATCGGAATTCTCATGAGTTTCCAGAAGAACTGGAGCTAGGGAAGAAATATCAAATATCCGTAAAGCTAGACTCATTAGGTCAAAATATTCCTGAGGGACACCGACTAGAGGTAGCCATTTCTCCAACGTACTGGCCGCAAGCATGGCCATCTCCTAAACCTGTGAACTTAACGGTTTTTTCAGGTGAAAATACTCGCTTA
The DNA here is from genome assembly GCF_002335745.1 of Evansella halocellulosilytica. Taxonomy (GTDB): domain Bacteria; phylum Bacillota; class Bacilli; order Bacillales; family Salisediminibacteriaceae; genus Bacillus_CA; species Bacillus_CA halocellulosilytica. Next base: position 2,250,830 of record NZ_NIST01000001.1, read on the forward strand.
GCATTGCCGATTCGAACAGCACAGCCTGAAGATAAGGAGTGCGGAAAATTTGATGTTCCTGAAACAGCGGAAGTGATAGACAGAGAGATCCTTCGAAAAGAAGAACGAACGCGTAAGGTTATTCATAATCCAATCGATGGAGTATGGACTTTGGAGGACTATTCTGATGAGGGGGAACGTCGGTTGCTCTTAAATGGAATAGAACATGGAAGTGTTAATAAAAATACGTACACAATAAAAGAAAATGATCCACTATCTGCACATGTAAAATGTGAATGGGAGTTAACAGTCGGGCGTGGAAATTGGCAGACGAAACTAGTGACAAATAGTGAAATGAGTTGCGATGAAGAAAGTTTTTATTTAGTGAACACAATGACTGCCTATGAGAACGATGAAAAAGTCTTCAACAAAACATGGAAAAAAGAAATCAAAAGAGAGTTTAATTAGACAAGTGCCAGTCACCTCCCGATATTTGTCGAATGACGTTGTGTGATAAAGGTTTATAGGTGGCTGTCTTAAAAGGGTGAACCTGTACTCTGCCAGTACAAAAATCTTTGATGGAGAGGGTTCACTGCTTTAGGACAGCCTTTTTTACTAGTATAAGAAGAAAATTAGCACTGTAGTTAATAGTCCAACCCAAATGGATAGTAAAATACAATAACCCATAATATTTCTTATATTTAGACCAACGACACTAAGAATTGGTAAAGCCCAAAAAGGCTGGATTAAATTCGTCCATGCATCTCCCCATCCGACAGCCATTGCTGTCATACCTGGATCTACTCCGAGCTGTATAGCAGCTGGAATTTGGAGAGGACCTTGTAATGCCCACTGTCCCCCTCCAGAAGGAGCCAATATATTTATAAATCCACCTGCCCAATATGAGAAAACATGAAATGTATTGCTTGTCGCTACTGATGCCATTCCATCAATAATGAATTCCCCTAATCCTGAACTGCCGAGTAAAGCAATAATCCCTGCATAAAAGGGGAATTGTAAGATGATTGGTGAAATAGAAGTTGCAGCTTGCTTAAACGCATTGGCAAATTGACCTAATGAGCGGTGAAAGAATAGCCCTGATGATAAAAAGAATAGATTAATAACATTCAAGTCTAAGTCTCCGCCTTTAGCAAAATGAGTGAAAATAAAAATTAACCCAATTGCTCCAGTGACAAATCCTAGTATCGGTGTTGTTTCTAATTTTTTTGCTGGTGTAAGATCGTTTTCCTCCAATACCGTCACTTTAGGTTCATTTATAGATTCTTTCTCCTTATAGGGGGTAATTTCTGATTTGTTTTTTGGGGACATTAAAGTAATGAAAATAGGCATAGTGATGACAAGGGAAAGGAAAATGAGAATCGTAGATGGATGAAAAATTGTCTGCGAGGTTGGTATGACTCCCATTATGTCAACAAGAAAATGATTACTCGTTGCGATAGTTAGCCCAATAGAGCTTGATAGACCTGCAGAGTAGAGAACGGTTGGTGCATAAGCTGAAGCAACGAGTAATGGAAAGTGTGCTTCTTGATTACGCTTGCCAATTTCACGAGCAAGTATAGCACCTACTACGACAGCTAATCCCCAATTAATATAATAAGCAAGTGAAGTGACGATAAAGATGAGTACATAAGGCTTTTTAGAACCACCAGAAAACGTAGCAATTTTTTGTAACCCACTACTAATGAAAGGGACAGAGGCTAAGACCATCCCTGTCATTAACAGCAAGACCATTTGCATCGTGAATGCTAAGTACGTCCAGAAACCTTCTCCCCATGATTGTATAAGTTGCACTGGTTCTGAAATGTTCATCAGCCACCCTGCTAGAAATACGAGCAAAGTCATGACAATCGCAATAACAAATGCATCTGGCAAGTATCGTTCCACTATTTGTGAAAATCGGTTTGCAATTCTTGATAACATGCAGATCCCTCCTAGTCCCCATTTCTAAAAATATATACAAGTATCCAAAAAGATAGAAGTGCCAGTCACTTCCCGAAATTTGTCGAACAAAACATCAAAAAAAATTGATTTTACACTTGCTAAATAATTCCTTCCGATCTACAATAAAATTAATCAATAAATTTTGATTTATAAATCGTGTTAAATATATCAAAATTTATTGATGAAAAATAAAGTAAGGAGGGATGATTATGTTAGACAGCGACTTATTTTTAAAGGCAGAAAATGAATACAGGCATAGCGAGTTAAGTCATGATTATATTGGAGCTAATAGAATGAGCTATGACCGATGGTTCAAAAAGTTGAAACGATTATTTATGAAAAAACAATCGACTCAACTGCAGATGCAGTGTTGTGAGGCTTAGAAATTTAAATTATATATCAAAAAAAATTGATTAATTAAAGGAGCGATGAGAGATGGGACAATTTATGAAGAGAAAGAAAGATCATGAAAAAGAGATAGGGTGCTGCGGAGTAGAAATTGTTGAAGAAAAAGAATGTGAATCAGAGGAATGTTGTGATTCAACAGACGATACTAAAGAATCATGCTGCTAAATCAAATTAAATAAGCAACTCCACAATCTCAAAAAGACGCTTTTTGTAAATAACTTCCAGGTGCCAGACACCTGGAAGTTATAGGGATTTATAGAAAGTTATAGGAAATATATGGTCATTTTGGGCTTCGTTGGTTTTGTAGTCACACTGTTTTTCAAGTTAAGTAAGCTTGTTTAATATTTCATTTCGTTCATGTTTCTCTTCGTCATTCGCTAAATCGTATTTCTTCAATGCGTGAAATACCTCGTTTAACACTTGTTGGTCCGGTTTTTTGCTAAGCAGCACATTGACAGCATCGTAAATGTGACTTGGCAGAAATTCTTTTTGACTTTCGAGTTTTTTACTTACATCTTCAAGAGAGTGGTCGATATTACAGGCCATTTTGGATTCCTCCTTATATTTTCAAACATTGATCATCAAGCTTGGATGATCCGTTCTGGATGAGAATAAACGTTAAAAGATTGTCCACGTATAAAACCGACTGCGGTAATATTTAAATCTTCAGCGAGTTCAATAGCTAAATCAGTCGGTGCAGATTTTGAAAGGACGATACCAACTCCAATTTTCGCTGCTTTCAACAAAACTTCTGACGAAATTCTTCCGCTAAACACTAGCACTTTGTCGCGAATTGACATGCGGTTGAGAAGAGCGTGCCCGTACAATTTGTCGAGAGCGTTGTGACGTCCGATATCTGTTCGAGTAATAATTAATTTCGACGCATCGCAAAGAGCAGCGTTATGTACTCCCCCCGTTTTTTGAAAAACATTACTTTGTTCCTGCATACTTTTCATGAGATAGATGCATTGTGCAGCAGATAACTTCACATTAGACCGAGAAGTTTTGGCAGTCGTTGCATCATTGTGAAAATAAAATTGTCTGCTCTTCCCACAGCAAGATCCGATAAAACGTTTCGAATATTGCTTTTGGCTCGTCACATGCTCGGCATGTAAGTCAACATAGGCGAAGCCTTTGCTTTCATCAAGCGTAAATTGTTTTACATCTTCCTTGAAACGGATGACTCCTTCAGATGCTAAAAATCCATATACCATTTCTTCAAAATGAGCAGGCGTACATACCATCGTAGCAAATTCTTCATCATTCACATAAATCGTTAGCGGAAATTCTGAAACAATTTCATCTGTTGTCGATTGAAAATTCTCATTTGTATATTTTAAAATTTGACGGCTGCTACTAATAGGATGTTCCATCGCGATCACTCATTTCTCGATCAGTTTGACTCATATATAAACATATTCTATTTTAATTCACAAGTCCTAATATATAACTAAATTCATAAAAAGTCGCTGGGACATTTGGACAATCCGGCTAAAAAATTTATTTTCATAGAGAAAAAGATTGAATTTTTCACAAAAAGATTATATGATTTATTGAGAGTTCACAAATCTGTAACATTTATGATGCGAGATAGCGAACCTGTCGTCGATTATAAATGTGGGAGATTCTTGAATATTTGTAAGCGGTTTTATGTTGGTCATATAGTAGCGAACCCTGCTTGAAACTAACCGACGCTTTCCTTTCACGTCCTGAATTTGGACATTGAAAGTACTAGCGTTGGTTTTTTGGTTTTCAAAAACTTTAGCACTGCAGGGTAGTAAAAAGTAGAAAAATAGAAAAGAATTATGTTTTCTTGTTCCATTCGTAAAGCGTTTTCATTGAAGACGACTTCTGTTTACTCAAACGAATACACAAAGAGGAGTGAAGAAAATGGGTAAAACAAAAAACAGGTGGTTAATTGCACTAGCAGCAGTAGGCATTCATATTTCTATTGGTTCAGTCTATGCGTGGAGTGTATTTACGAACCCACTCATGAATGAGTTTGGTTGGGATCTCAGTGCTGTATCGATGACATTTAGTATTGCGATTGTATTTTTAGGGTTATCAGCGGCATTTATGGGACATTTTGTGGAAAAGTATGGTCCCCGTATTTCAGGAATTGTTGCAACTGTCTTTTTTGGGATAGGGATGCTCGGTTCGGGGCTTGCTGTATTCATTGAATCATTATGGCTGCTTTACTTTACATACGGAGCACTAGGTGGTATAGGGCTTGGTATCGGGTATATTACCCCAGTTTCAACATTAGTTAAATGGTTCCCGGATCGTCGTGGGTTAGCAACAGGTCTTGCCATTATGGGTTTTGGTTTTTCAGCGATGATTGCAAGTCCAGTAATGGAAGCGTTAATTAACAGTGTCGGAATTGCGAGTACATTTATTACATTAGGAATTGTTTACTTTGTTGTTATGACCGCCTCTTCACTTTACTTGGAGCGGCCGCCTGAAGGATGGATGCCTGAAGGATTTAAACAACAAGTGGAAAGCGGAGATAAGAAACCAGCAACTGATTTGTCACAGCTAACCGCAAATGAAGCGGTGAAAACAGCTCGTTTTTGGTATTTATGGATGATGTTATTTATAAATGTGACGTGCGGGATTGCGATCATCTCGGTTGCATCACCGATGGCACAGGAAATCGCTGGATTATCAGCGGCAGCAGCAGCAACGATGGTCGGAATAATGGGTGTCTTTAACGGGGTTGGACGTATTGGTTGGGCTTCGATTTCAGACTATATCGGAAGACCGAATTTATATATGACATTCTTCATTATCCAAATTGTCTCATTTTTACTATTACCAAGTATTACACACGCACTTATTTTCCAGCTAATTATCTTTGTCATTATGTCTTGCTATGGTGGAGGTTTTGCTGCAATTCCAGCTTTTATCGGAGATGTATTTGGAACGAAACAACTAGGAGCGATTCACGGATATATTTTAACAGCATGGGCGGCTGCAGGAATTGTTGGACCGATTCTCGCCTCTTGGATTAGGGAAACGACAGAAAGCTATGCAGGTACATTATACATTTTCGGTGGAATGTTTATCGTTGCCTTTATCGTATCTTTATTAATCCGTGTAGATATAAAAAAGATCCGAGAACAACAAAAACAACAGCTCAAATCGATGGCGAGTTAGTTGACAAAATGATAGATAATTTAATACCTTAAGATAAGAACTTACAAAGGGATTGAAGAAAACGATGAATAAATATGAGGCTGAATTTAGTAATCTCGTGAGAGCCTTTCGAAAAAGGCATATGGGAAAAGGCCCGAGCAAAATTAATACAACGTTTTGCAAAAAGTGGGCTATTTGCGAAATGGAAGGCAACTTGTCTCCAGTCGAGAAATTTATCGCAAGTGCTGATGACGGTAAACAAATGCTCCGTTCTGCACGGACAGAGATGGTCAAGGATATGTACAGAAAGAATCACCCGGTCGAAATGGAAGAATTTCTTGGCTGCCACTTTGTCGATTTATTTGTCGATATAGATATTGAACGGGATTTCGGCATGTCAATCTTCGTTTTCGATGAAGACATCGAACAAAAGTTTTTGAAAAAAGAATAGTATTGGTTTGGCACTTGGCAGCGATCCTGCTTAAGACTTAACCACCGTAACAGTCTCCAGTACTCAATTTGTTGGAAACGTGCGGTGGTTTTTTATTTCAGGAATAATGGGTACATCATCAAGGAGTGAATAGCATGGGGAAAACAAAACATACTGGACCAATGAAATTAAGTAAAAAGCCCGACCCGAAGCTATGGGCTGGTTTATCACCGATGGGACTTGGAAAAGTGAAGCCGCATCATATAAAAGATACGATGAAAGTGGCATGGGAAAATAAAGATAACCTGAAGTATGCCTATCGTATTTTAACAGAAGGTGTTTGTGATGGCTGTGCACTAGGTGTATCTGGACTTTACGACCAAACATTGGCAGGACCACACGTTTGTACGACGCGCTTAAATGTACTAAGGCTTAATACAGCACCAGCAATGGACCCGAAATGGTTTGAAGACGTCGAGAAGCTTCGTGAGCTCGACAGTACACAATTGAGAAAGCTAGGAAGAATTCCGTATCCGCTTTCCCGGAAAAAAGGTGAAAACAAATTTACGAGAATATCGTGGGATGAAGCATTAGATCGAATTGCGGAAAAAATAAAGGCAATCGATCCTAAACAACTCTCCTTTTATTTAACAGCAAGAGGGATTACGAATGAAGTGTATTACACGGCTGCAAAAATGGCTCGTTTCCTCGGGACGAATAATATTGACAACGCATCACGAATTTGCCACTCGCCGAGTAAGACAGCACTAAAACGCTCACTCGGGATCGGTGCATCAAGCTGTAATTATAAAGATTGGATCGGGACTGACGTTTTAGTTTTCTGGGGATCGGTTGCAGCTAATAACCAGCCTGTCTCAACGAAATACATGTACGCAGCTAAAAGGAAGGGAACAAAGATCATTATGATCAACCCTTACCGTGAGCCTTCGATGGAAAACTACTGGATTCCTTCGATTCCAGAAAGCGCTGTATTTGGAACGAAAATTGTTGACGATGTGTACCAAGTAAACATAGGTGGGGACATCGCATTTATGAACGGTGTCATGAAGCACTGGTTTGAGATGGAAGAGCGCAACCCTGGATCCGCGGTTGATTATGAGTTCGTGAAAGAACATGTAAACGGGTTTGACAAACTGCGCGAACATATGAAAACACAAAAATGGGCGGATCTTGAAAAATCATCAGGGTTATCGAAAGAACGGATGTATGAATTTGCAGAGCTGTTAGCCAACTCAAAATCTGGGATCTTCATTTGGAGTATGGGTTTAACACAGCACCGTTTCGCAACAGATAATATTTCTCAAGTGGCGAACCTTGCAATGCTTCAAGGATTTATTGGCCGCAAGCACTGTGGTGTGATGCCGATCCGCGGACATAGTGGTGTACAAGGTTCAGGAGAAATGGGGGCAGACCCATTTGTCCTTCCGGGCAGTGATTTTGATGAAGAAAATGCGAAAAGAATGGAAGAGATTTGGGGATTCGACATTCCACGTTGGCAAGGTGATACCGTCGGGCAAATGCTTGAAAACAGTATGCTTCCTGAAGACCATGAACGGAAACTCAAGTTATTTTATACGAGTGGCGGGAACTTCCTTGAAACGATGCCAAACCCTGATTTTATAAAAAAAGTTTTGGAAAGTGTTGATCTCCGCGTTCATCAAGATATTATTTTTAACACATCGACGCTCGTAGATGCGAAAGAAGAAGTGATCGTTCTCCCTGCTATGACACGTTACGAGCAGCCTGGTGGCGGGACATCGACAAGTACAGAGCGGATGGTTTACTTCAGTCCAGAAATTAAAGGTCCGAGAATCGAAGAAGCACGTTCGGAATGGGAAATTTATGTTGACCTTGCTTCACGTGTTTTTCCAGAAAAGAAAGAGTTAATCAATTTTACGACTGCTCAAGAAATACGTGATGAAATAGCAGTTGCAAACCGGAATTATGATGGCATTCAGCATTTGAAAAATAAAGGTGATGTTTTCCAGTGGGGTGGAGCCTGGTTGTGTGAAGGCGGAGTTTGTCCGACTCTAGATGGAAAAGGAAACCTGTTTGCGATCGATATACCTGAAAATCGCAGAACGGAAGGTCAGTTTTACGTTACGTCTCGGCGCGGAAAACAGTTTAACTCGATGATTTATAGTGAAACAGACCCTTTCAATGCAGGAGACCGCTACGATATTATTATGAACGAAGGGGATGCATCAAAGCTTGATATTAAAGTAGGCGACCAAATTGTTGCTTATAACAAATTTGGTGTATTTCAAGGACGGGCGAAGTTTGAGGATGTAAGTTCGAGCAATATTGCTGTCTACTGGCCAGAAGGGAATGTGTTATTACCAAAAGGTGTTTATGAAGAACATGCCCAAATTCCAGAATACAACACCGGAGTTATTGTAGAAAAGGCTGAAAACTTCCATGCACAAAAAGATCAAAACTATGTAGAAAAACGTGTGGAAGACTTAGAGATGTCAACCGACTAAAAACTAATAAAAAATTAGCATTCATTCTAGAAAATTCCAATAATCCCCAGGTGCCAGGCACCTGGGGATTTCTGGTTTCAATATTGGGAGATTATGGATTATTTTGGAACGGTGTGGTACGTTATTAGAAAGTTTGCTGTCTAAGAATAGAGAAGTTGCGTCAAAGCATAGAGAAGTTGCGTCAAAGCATAGAGAAGTTGCGTCGAAGCAAAGAGAAGTTGCGTCAAAGTGAAGGAATCTTATGACGAATCTAACTCATGATATAAAAACTATTACTTTACATTTCTTGACTCGATTTTGAATAAAAGAAACCGAATAAAAAATTGATGAAGTAGAATTACATCTGATAAGTGAACTAGAATCACTGAGGGGGAATGGTGATGAAGGTTGTCATTGGCGCTGGACAATATAATAACAATCCTGGATGGATCCATACGGATGAAAACGAGTTAAATTTGTTATATCTCACTCAATGGGAAAGGACATTTGAGAAAAATTCAATATCGGCGATATTAGCTGAACACGTGTGGGAGCATTTGTCCTATGAAGAAGGTGTAAAAGCAGCAGAGATTTGTTATACGTTTTTAAAGCCAGGGGGTTATGTTCGCTGTGCAGTTCCAGATGGATTTTTCCGAGATAAGGCGTATCAGCAAACCATACAAATCGGCGGTCCAGGTCCGAAAGATCATCCGGCAGTCAGCCATAAAATTGTCCACAACTTTCAAACAATAACAAAGATGTTTGAGTATGCTAGATTTAATGTCCGCTTACTAGAATATTGTGATGAAAATGGATCGTTTCATATGAATAAATGGAGTGGGGATGATGGGGTGATTTTCAGATCGAAGAAATTTGACCCGAGAAATCAAGGGAATCAGATTGTTTTTCCGTCATTAATCGTCGATGCAGTAAAAAGCGAACATTAACAAGGTGGTATTTCGATGGCTCAATTAAAAAGGAAGTACGGAGATCGATCAGGGTGGAAGCGCGTTGTTAGAAAACAATATGCCCAACGTTACGTGGAATCAAAAGAGTATAAGGGAGATATTACATTACTAAAAATTGAGGAGATTAAAGAGCCATTGTCCGTAAAGTATGATGAGCAACAGGAAATATGTATTGCTAATAAAGGGTATATGTGGCTTCAGCATTTTCCAGAGAACGAAAGACATTCAGTTACGACAATGTTTAATGATCATAGTGAAATTGTTCAATGGTATATCGGTATATGTTACGAGGTCGGTAACGAAAAACACGTACCGTGGATGGATGATTTATTTTTAGATATTGTTGTTCTCCCATCAGGTGACGTGATGCTGTTAGACGAAGAAGAACTCGAACAAGCTTTAATAACAGGTACTATAGATAACCAGCTATATGATATTGCACAAAAAGAAGCAGAAAAGATCATGCATCTAATTCGTAATAGTCAATTTACTATACTTGAGTTAGCGAAAACACATAAAGAAATATTAACGAAAACATTAGAATAAATTGATCTGAACCAAACCTAAAGATTCCTTTCATTTGTCCGAACGATACAGTGACTCATTTTATGGAAAAAGTAATAGTACTTTAAATATTGGCTAGGTGTGAGTGATTTGTCTGTTATCGTAAGCTTCTCTTCATCTCAGTACGTAAAGTTTCATTTTGCAGCCACGATGTAAATTCCTTCTTATTATTATTGAATGATAACCCCGTTCCCAATGCTGATGTAGCTGTTATCCGCAAAAATGATTCGAGCGATCTGCGGTTAATGATAGACTCCAATGGGGGAGTAGCTTGGGAAACCGGTGAAGCAGACTATTACCTCATCCGAGTTGAATTAGAGGAGAATGAAACAGACTACGAAGCAACATTATCTTATGTTGTACAAGAGGAGACATAAAAGGTGGAGGGGAATATGCCTCTCCACCTTTTACATCGTTACTCACTATTTGGAAACAAAGCTTTCAAATCCTCTTTGAATTCTGGATGAATCGTCACTTGAGGACGAATTTTTTTGACCATTGATTCAGCCTCATCGATCGAATCAGCGAATTCAAGCTCTAGTAAAACTCCGATTGCCACACTACCTGCGCGGCTTTTCCCACCTTTTCAATGAAAGATCGTTGTTTCTCCACTTTTGTAAGCGTTAGAAACAAAGGTAATCGCTTTTTGAAGAGGTTCTGTTTGACCAGATGTGCCGTCGACTAAAGGGATATGAACCCAATTGATAGGATGGTCGTTAATAACACCTTCATTTGCTTCGGCACGGAGGTCAACTATATTCATCACATCTTCATTCTCTGTTGCCGCTTTGACACCTTGTACGCCGCACATAAAGATGTTGTTTAATAATTGTTGATAATCAGCCAACCTTCTCACTCCTCTAAATAATGATTAGATAGAACTTAACATCGTCATTCTAATCATATCAGAAAATTCATAGGAAGCTTTCATTAAAGAGGTTCTTACAAGAATCAGATCGATCATTTTTACTTCTTATCCAATCAATACACAAGTGGAAAGCAGACATCACACTCAGAATTAGTAGAATCCGGTTGGAACCGGTGATCATCATAGATTTCTAACCAGAATGTATTGTGATCAATTTTGTAAGAAGATTGGACGAGCAAATTTTTAGCAGTAACAACCGTTTCATTAAATTTTTCCTGTTTTCCTTTATGAGTAAAAACAGCATACGTTCGCGCAGGAATGATGATTGGGATCATCCCTGATGGTACATCACCTAAGTTTTCCACTTCTATTGCAGCAAAGTACGTAAAATTTTTCTCACGTCCATGGACAACTCCGATTGCTCGTTCAAGGTTTAGAACATTAGGGATTTCTTCTACACGTTCTTTAAATGTTTGCCAAAGGTCACCCATTTGTTCGAGTTTGCGGTAAGGGCCGGAAAGTTCAATACCAATTGCTAATATTTCTCCTCTTTTATTACATGAGAATTCCATCTTGATACCTCCTTGTTTTTTGGGGATAAATTCATTTTATCTGCTGTTTCCGTATTTATTTTGACTGTTTTTGCGATCCTTCAGGAGAGCTTTTTTCTTTTACAGGCACCCATATTTCCGTCGAAATATGATCATCCTTCTGTTCATTGCGTTCATCATACACTTCAATTTCTACACCAAAGTTTACATGATAGTTGCTTGAAGGAATCCATGAACCGTAAATGTAGTTGCCCAGTTTAGAAATATTCTCAGCAGAACCTTTATGTTGAAAAGCAGCATAAGTTCCACCAGATACGTCAAAATTGACAAAGCCATCAGGGATAGACACATTTGAAGATTCAACTTCTACACATGCTGTATAAGTAAAGTGTGATCCATCCTTTAAAGGGCGGCCTATTCCATACGAAATGAAAGGATTAATCCGACCCTCAACTTCATTCACTCGAGAATGGAAATACTCCCAAAGTGTTGGAATATCCATCTCAGTCGTGTCATTTCTATTTGGAGAACCAGGAATATGTAAGTTTGATAATTCAATCCCAACAACATGAAAAGGTCCTCGGCAAACTTTTTTTGGTTGGAGCTTATGGTGATCGGTATCGGAATCGAAAATATCGATTAGTTGATATGGATCAATGAAATCTAAATAAGGGGATGTTTTACGATATTTACCTGGAAGCACTGAAAAAAGCTGTTTAAATGCTCTTGTAAAAGCTTCTTGACTTTCATATCCATAATCATAAGCAATATCGATCATTCTTTTATCAGTTTCATTTAATTCGAAGGCTGCATACGTTAACCTTCGACGTTTAATGTAGTCTTTTACTGAGCAGCCAACAATAGATTTAAAAATACGGTGGAAATGATAAACAGAATAAGAAGCCTGACTTGCGACCTCTTCTAATGAAAGATCTTCCTTCAGGTGAGCTTCTATATAATCAATTGCTTTTTGGATCGATTGAATGTAAGACATTTTTTCCTCCTTAACATTGTGAAGAATTTATATTTAAATTATCATAAAATAAATCATTATGTTTGAAAATTCAATTATTTTTTCGGTTTTTAAGATCGCAAAAAAAATCAAAAATTCTCTATTATAAATCACTAAAATATAAATCAAATAAACAGATAGGAAGAAGGAGGGAACAAATGGAGTCTAATAAAGCCATTAAAGTCCCAATCTTTAAAGTATATTAAGGGGGAAGACAAATGGGAAAAAAGGATACAGTCATACTCGATCAAATGGATTGGTTAAGAAGATTAACATTACGTACAGTAAAAAGTGTCACAGAAAATGAGGCAAATATCATTCCAGAAGGCTTCCGTAACAATATTTTATGGAATCTCGGGCACGTTTACTTTGATCAATATTTATGGTTACAGTACTTAACTGGTGAAAAAATGCCTTACCATGAAGATTATGTGAAACTTTTTAAAAATGGGACGAACCCATCTCAATGGGAGTATGATCCCCCATCAAAGGAGATTCTTCTTCAACAGTTAGAAGAACAGACAAAGTATATTCGAGAGATGTTTCAAGACCGGTTAGACGATCCCTTTCCAAAAAAGTCTGGAATGAAGACAGTACGACATGTACTAGTCAGAACACTTATGCATGAATCGATGCATTTAAATACAATAAAATCATACAAAAAGTTAATCAAATAACTCCATGACTTGGATATCTATAATCTAACGATATTTTAACATTCAAAAACAATGGATTCCTGTTTTTAGGTGTCAGGTTTTAATGTCACGGATACCGGAGTGCCAGACACAAAACCTACTTGACTCGCTTAAATTGCATTTATAAAAGGAGGGGGAATATTTGCAACAAATAGAAATCATTTGGGAGAACATAGAGAACTTCGGATGTGAGTATTTTAAAATGGAGAAAGATGAGGATCAGTTAATTGGGAAAGGAACTATCATTAGCTTAGAAAAAAATAAGCCATATAAGGTGATGTATCAAATTTTCTTAGATCGTAATTGGCAAACAAGGAAGCTGGACATTCATGTAGATGATGAAAAGAAGTTGACGATTACGAGTGATGGAATGGGAACTTGGTTAAATGAGCAAGGTGAGCAAATGAGTCAACTTTTTGGTGCGGTCGATGTTGATATTTCAGCGACTCCTTTTTCCAATACATTACCGATAAATAGAGAAAAATGGGACCTTGGAGAGAAAAAAGATTTCAATATGGTCTATATTCATGTACCATCATTGGAGACTCAACTCATTCCTCAAAGTTACACGTTTGTTTCTAACGAAGGAAATAAGCGGTTGTTTCAATATAAATGTAGGGACTTTCAATCCTATATTGAGATTGATGAACATGGATATGTTTTAAAATATCCCGATCTGTTTTTTCGACGATATTAATGACAGAAGCGCTTTCCTGTAAAGTGTAATCAATAGAAAAGGGGATGGAAAATGAGTCAAGTCATCCCCCCTCTATTGTTTATATATATAGGATGTTCAAAAAGTCCGGGAAAAATATCTTTCGTATCTCTGCGTTGACTCTCTCTCCGTTACTCACGTATTAAAACCATACGCTCCGTTACTCAAAACTTCGTCGCCTAAGGATGAGGATAATAGCAATGAGTTATCCGATGAAACGATCATAATGTATATTAGTATGTTTTATCGTGAAGTCATACGTCATCCGGAATGGTATAAAAACAAAGAAAGGAAAGCGGAAGTTACGAATGAAATTCTCAACTTGTTTTTATACGGGTTAGGCGGACGAAAATTGTTATTTTATCCTGGGGGATTGAAACGCAATGTATAATATGATACATTATATGGAAATTACGAGGTGGAGAAAATGAAAGCTTACAAACAGATTTCTAATTTTTCACAACTACATCATCATATTTAATAGCTTTGCTATTCGATTTTAACACGCACTTAAAAAAAATCGTACATAGGAAAGCTATTTCTCATGAAACCGCATTTGATTAAGTTTACTCACTTGAATCAAGTGTGGTTTTTTGTATTCAAAAATAAGGAGGAACGAAAAATGAAGAAAATGGATTATCAAAATGTAAAAGGGACACAGGATTATTTGCCGGAATCAGAGGTCATTAGGAGGAAAGTACGCAGAACGTTAGAAGATGTATTTATTCAATATGGTTGTAAGCCATTAGAGACCCCAATTTTAAATTATTCTGAGCTGCTCGCATCAAAATATGGTGGCGGTTCAGAAATTATAGAGGAAATGTACACTTTATCAGATCGGGGAGAACGACAGTTAGCTTTACGCTACGATTTGACGATACCATTTGCTAAAGTTATCGCGATGAATCCGTCTATGAGAATGCCGTTTAAACGTTATGAAATTGGAAAAGTATTTCGCGATGGTCCGATTAAAACAGGTCGGCTTCGGGAGTTCATCCAATGTGATGTTGATATTGTCGGAGTAAACTCGCAAATAGCAGAAGCAGAATTAATGGTGATGGCACTTGATGCCTTCCGCAAACTGGAATTAGATGTGGAGATTCAGTATAACAACCGTAAGCTATTAACGGGGATGCTTGAAGTGTTCAAGACACCTGCTGAAAAAATCAATGAAGTCGTACTAATATTGGATAAACTTGATAAAATCGGGATAGATGCTGTAATAGAAGAGTTAACAGAGAAAGGATTGCAGGAAACGACATTAAATAAGATCAATCAATTTTTAATGGAGAAAAACAATTCAACCTTTCAATATTTTGAGGTTTATTCAAAAGAAAATGAGCTCGTTAGATGGGGGTTGAAAGAGCTAAATGAGTTATCGTCATATTTAAAGTATTTAAACGTCGATATGAAGTGTAGGTTCAACCCATTTTTAGCGAGAGGCTTGGACATTTACACGGGGACGATTTATGAACTGTTTCTTACAAATAAAACGATTCAATCAAGTATTGGCAGTGGGGGGCGATATGACAATGCTATTGGCGGATTAATCGGAACGAATGAGACCTTTTCTACAGTTGGTATTTCTTTTGGGTTAGATGTCATTTATACAGCTTTAAATGAATCAAATATAGATGTCAAGAATGATACAAGAATCGATTATTTGGTGATCCCTATAAAAACAGAAAAAGAGTCGCTGTTAGTAGCTAGTGATTTAAGAAGTAAAGGTTTTCGCGTAGAGCTCGAAATGTCTGGAAAAAAACTCGGAAAAGTGTTGAATAAAGCGAATAAAGAAAGGGTAAAAAACGTCGTGATCGTCGGGGAGAATGAAGTACTTAACAATGAAATTCAAGTAAAAGATATGGCAAGTGGTGAAATAACAATGGGAAAATTTCCTTTTCATTAATAGAAAGACATGGTTAAATAAGCATACACATGAAACACGACAGTATTGAATAAAGGAAACTGGAGGAATAAGCGATGAATGAGGCAGCAAAAGCTTATTGGAACGATTATTGGAAAGACCAAAAAATGCCAGGCCACGTGAGTGCATGGCAGTTTGGAGCAGATCCTGATCAATTAGCACAGTTAGTTATCGATGGAATAAAAACAGCAACTTGTTCAGCGTATGTTTTTTATGAGAAAGAGAATGAGCCGTTACCTAAAAACGATGAATACAGCATTATTTTAAATCGTAAAGATGAACCTGCTGCAATTATTAAAAATGTTGAGGTTTCGGTAATACCGATGAATGAAGTGAGCGAAGAGTTTGCAGTAGCTGAAGGTGAAGGAGATCGTACGTATCGATATTGGTGGGACGTGCATGAACAATTTTTTCGTTCAGAGTTGAGAAAGCTAGGTGTAGAGTTTTCCGAAGATATGCTACTCGTTTGTGAGCGATTTGAATTAATTGATGTAAAAAGGAAGGAATGAATAGACAAGGCATTGCTAAATTTCTATGTTATTGACTGAAAATACGCACGCTTTCACCTTTGGACACAAATATGGCATTCCATCCAGGAACGTACGTTCTTGTTGTGGTCAGAAAGTTAATATAAAATGACATTAGATATAACAACGAAGGGTGAGGCGATAGAGTTGCAAATTACAGATACGATTTATGGAGAGTTTACGGTTAGCGGTGTACTTGAAGATTTAATAAAAAGCAAGCCGATACAGCGGTTAAAAGGTATTCATCAAGGAGGCGCAAGTTATCTTGTAAACGAGAACTGGAATGTAACAAGATATGAGCATTCTGTTGGCGTCATGTTGCTAATCCGCAAATTAGGTGGATCTATCGAGGAACAGATTGCGGGGCTGTTGCATGATGTGTCTCATACTGCTTTTTCTCATGTGATTGATTTTGTTTTTAACAACTTAGAGGAAAGTTATCATGAAGACATTTTTGATGAAGTCATTAAACAATCAGAAATACCTGAAATCTTATCGAAATATTCATATGATGTTAAGGATTTTCTTGATGAATCTAGATGGACGTTGCTTGAACAGCCTGCACCTGAACTTTGTGCGGATCGTGTCGATTATACGCTACGAGATATGTATCATTACGGGTATATAACGATAGAAGAGATTGATGACTTTTTAAATCACCTTCTTGTCATTGACAGAAAAATATATGTGCAATCGATAAAGTATGCAGAGTGGTTCGTCTCAACGTATTACAAAGAAGTGATCGACTTTTTTATGGATCCGTTGAATATATATGGTTACGACATACTTGCAAAAGCGATTCGTACTTCACTTGAAAAAGGGGTTCTTTCACTTAATGACTTGCTAAGCACAGATGACTTAGTCATAGAGAAGCTGAATGCTGCTAAAAATGAGGAGATTCAGAAATTTATGAGCAAGCTTCATAATAAAGTTGTAGTAGAAGAGAATAAAGATCATTATGACATACACCGTAAAAATAAACTAAGATTAATAGATCCTTCGGTTTTTCATGACAATAAGCTAATAAAAGCATCCTTACTCTCACAAAAAGTTAAAAACATGGGAGAAGAAGCCTATCGAAAATCAGTCAAGGGGGTGTACGTAAAAGCTCTTGCCACGTAATGTCACCAAAGAAAATAGACTCATAAGGAGAGATGCTGTTGAGCAAATGGAAATGGCTTTTTCTCGGGGGACTTATGTTGTTTTTCGTTCTCGTTTTCTATAGCGCATATCATTGGTGGTATGGGATTCTCGAAAACATTGAATCGTTTTAATGAAAACCGTCCCAGTCTATGGATCTAGAAACATTATAAGCTATTTCTAAATAAAAACTCTTAGTGTATGTTCAAAAAGCGGGACAAAAAGAGGCGAGTAAATCAAAGCGGCGAAGTTTTGAGTAGGATCGTATGGTGTTCATACGTGAATAACAGAGAAACGAGTCAACGCAGAGATGTGAAAGCTATTTTTTCCGGGCTTTTTGAACATCCTCTATTATTTAAAAGGAGGAGTTTTTAATCGAGCTAACGAATCTAGAATGTGAATTTTTTGCTATGTCTCAGTTCATTTATGATGATCACGATCATTTTATGCGTGAAAAATGCTGTCACCCATCCAAAATAAAGGAGCTTGTAAAGAAAATGGAAACCTTTGCAAATGAAAGTTTGGAAGAGAGTGACCGATTCGTTTTATATGGAATGCTTGGAAACCTTTATCGCATCGGGAATGAGCCAAAAAAAGCAATCGAATATTTAGAAAAATGTTTGCATTATGCAAGGGATCACGAAGATGATATGAAGGAAATTGTTTCCCTCATCCGGCTTGGTGAAGCGATGAAATATAATCAGGACAAGCAAAATGCCTTAAAATTATTTGAACATGCTTTACAAAAATGTCGAAAGAAAAATATAAGCTCATATGAAGATTATGCATTACAACATATGGGAAAATGTTTATTAGAAATGAACAGGAATCAAGAGGCGTTAGCTTGCTTTAAAAAAGCACTCAAGATTAGAGAGTCTAAAGGTAATTCAGACTTGATCGAATCTACAAAAAAAGCAATTACTTTTACAGAGGGGCTTTTGTAAAAGGGGAATTGATAGATAGCTACAGTAATCTGTTACAAAGGAGTGAGAGGGTGTACGAACTGAAAACGAAAGAAAATGATAGCAGTGTGATTGAGTTTATTGAAGGTGTGGAGAGCCCTAAAAAACGAGAGGATGCCTACAAGCTCCTTGATATTTTTACCGAAACAACGGGGTATCCTGCGAAAATGTGGGGACAGAGTATGGTCGGTTTCGGTAAATATCATTATAAGTACGAGTCGGGGCACGAAGGAGACGCCATGCTTGTCGGTTTTTCACCTAGAAAGGCAAAGATCAGTTTATATTTTGCAACAGGAATGAGTGATCGGGAAGCATTATTGAAGGATTTTGGCAAGCATACGACTGGCAAAGCGTGTGTGTACATTAATAAACTCGCAGATGTTCATGTCGATGTATTAAAAGAACTAATTACCCAATCGATCACTTTTTTAAAGGAGAAATATCCTGGTAATAAGCTTATCGGCAAATGTCAAAGTTATGGGGGGCTTTAAAGCACTTTTAAATGAAGTAAATTGAACTGGAATACACTTACTCCAACTTATTTTTTTATGCGCTACTACTTGCGACGAGCGAACCTTCGCTGAATTCTCTACGAGCTGCTTCGACGGAAACGCTTCATCGATTATTCTTGAAGAAGAAGAAAAAATCCCCTAGGCGTACACAGTGTGGCACCTAGGAAGTTGAGGCATTGCCCGTGGAAAGGGTCCGCCAATTGCGATTTTAAATTCTATTTGATAATGAAAGAAAGGGTTTCCTCAAAATACTTTTGGGACAGCCCGATACTAATTGACAATTTAAGGCGGTCAGTTACTTCATTCAGTAATGATGTCTCCTGTTTCGATCTTGCCAAATTTATGGTGGACGGATTTTCCGCCAATATACCGGTTAAAGTTTTTAAAAGATATAGGCAGCCCTTCAGATTCAACGAAGCTCATATCGTTTCTTAATTCATAATGAAGATGAACCCAATCACTCGTATCTCCAGAAAAACCTATTTTCCCTATTTCTTCTCCTTGAGCAATTCGATCTTCTTTGGAAACGATGATACTTCCTTGTTTAAAATGAGCTAACATACTGAATTCCCCATTTTCGTGATCAATCAGAACATAATTGCCGGCAAATGATGACAAGTCAGTCATGTTTAAATTTTTCCCCATAACGACTTGGTGATCTTCAAACCAATTATCAGGAATGTCATTTACGACTTCTGCTACTATACCACTTCCTGGAGAAAAAACGGTTGTACCATATCCATACCAATTTTCCAAGTTTCGGTTGTTGTGAAAAAGGTTGCCTTGATCATCGATAACAGAAAAATCATAAGCATATCTTTGAGGGTTTTTTTGTAAGCTCAATTTCTGAGCAACAGGGTGTGTGAAGTCAACGCGTCGGTGATGAGAGTAATAATCATCTCCATCAGAAACATAGGTTCTTACTTTTAATGGAAGGATTAAATCTGTTTTAGTTTTGTACTCGACAGGCCTGATAGTCGCATGAGCATATAATTCATCTCCATTTTCAGTGGCAAATGTAAATACGAAATCTAAATAAGAAATGTTTAATTCTAAATCAAATGAATGAAAAGGGTTAAAAATATGGATAGATCCATCAGGGATCGCTACTCTTTGGGGAAATGTAGTAATACTTGGTGCCAAGCCATTTCCATTAATCAATTTGTGAGAAATGACATAATCAGATTGATCAAAAGCCATCATCCTAATAGCTGATAATTGGTAATTTCTATCACACATATTTTTAAAAATAAAATCACAATGAATTGTTTGTTGACTGCGTCCTTTTACAACAAATACTTGTTCAGGTTGTACCTTAACTGAAATCATACGAACCTCCTTTATTTTTTTAGTAGATAAATCATACTCAATGGTGATAGAAAAATAGAATTTGTTGACTATTGAAATCCTAAACGTAATTTGGTGTTTTTCTTCTGGCTGAGGTAGGTACATTTGTATATGATTTCATCGGCTGTCTCCTTAAACGGTCTGGTTATAGTGCCGATAAAAATGTTTGCTAATTAACTTTTATTATCTAATTAGAATCGTTCTCGATATGTAGATTATCTCTTAGATTATCATAATCAAATGACAGTAGAAAGTATACTTGGCAATTATAGTAAACTTGTACTACGAATTAGGTGGAAAAAGCTTATATATCGCGATGTAATAGCTATTAAGTTGTTAATTTTGATAAGTTTTTCGTTTCACTTTTATAAGTATCGACTTTGACACATTTCTGAAATTTGTAACGATCTTACAACAGGTGTATAATTTTTTATTAGATTCTCGAAATATCTTTCATTATTTAAACGATTTCAAGATGTGTAAATCTTGAAGTCTACTTTCATATACTAGTAGATTACATAGATAAGAGGAGTCTCTGTTATGACACAAAATGAAAATTATAGCAAAGTTTTGATTGCAGCTTTACTAATCTCAGGTTCATTTATTGCGGTGTTAAATCAAACATTGATGATTACGGCTATACCACCAATCATGCAGGAAATGAATATTACTGCAAATACAGCACAATGGTTGACGACTGTGTTTATGCTCGTAAATGGAATTATGATTCCTGTATCAGCTTTTTTGATGGAAAAATTTACAACTAGGCAATTGTTTATGACGGCAATGGGCATTTTTACGCTCGGAACTCTCGTTGGAGGAATAGCGACCAATTTTCCAATGTTAATAACGAGCAGGATTATTCAGTCTGCAGGGGCTGGAGTGATGCTTCCACTTATGCAAACGGTGTTTCTACTTATTTTCCCTGTTGAACGGAGAGGAGCAGCAATGGGGTATATCGGGCTCGTCATTTCATTCGCTCCTGCGATTGGCCCGACATTGTCAGGCTGGGTGACCTCACAATTTGAGTGGCGCTTTTTGTTCTGGGGAATCCTCCCACTTGCGATCATCATGTTGATCGTTGCACATTTTACGATGAGAAATGTTACTGAACTGAAAAATCCAAAGGTTGATCCGGTATCTATTCTGTTTTCAACGTTAGGATTTGGTGGACTTCTTTATGGGTTTACAAGTGCGGGGAATAATGGCTGGGGAAGTCCAGTCACTCTTATTGTCCTTGCAGTCGGAACAGCTTCGATTGTTATCTTTATATTACGACAGCTTCAAATGGCACATCCGATGTTAGAATTTCGTGTCTTTAAAAAGCGTATTTTTACCATTTCAACAATTATTTGCAGCATTGGCTTTATGGGGCTTATTGGTTTAGAGACGCTGATTCCATTGTATATGCAGAATATGCGAGGCTTTTCTGCTGTTGAAGCGGGAATCGTCCTGTTTCCCGGCGCTTTAATTGCCGGTTTGATGGCTCCGATTACAGGACGTATTTTTGATAAGATAGGAGCTAGAGCACTTGCAATTCCAGGGTTGATCTTAATGACGATCTCTACATTTGCGTTTTTATTTATTGATACATCGACTTCACTTACTTATTTAGCTGTGATGTATGCCATTCGAATGTTCGGTTTTTCGATGGTTATGATGCCAACGAATACAGCTGGTTTAAATGCGATGCCTCGAAAGTTGATTCCGCACGGAGCGGCAGTGACAAATACGATCCGCCAAATGTCGGCATCGATCGGAACAGCAGTTTTAGTTACGACAATGACGACCGCTGAACAAACAGCAAGCGGAAATCCTGCAATTGTAAATCCAGATATACTAGGAGCAATCATATCATTCGGTTTAATAGGACTTTTGACAGTCATCGCACTCGTATTATCATTTCAAATTAAACGGACATATCCTCAAGCGGATGAAGAATGGGAAAAAGCTAGTGGTCAGTAATAGCTTGATTGATGGGGAAAACAGGAACCTTTCTCGATGTGATTTGTTTGTTAGGTAATGATTCATAGTATACTCGTAGGAGAGAGTCGTTGTGTAAAGATGAAGGTGGTGCGCATATGGATCGTTTCAAAAAGAAGCGGTATACATTTTCGACATCAGAAAATACATTACCATTGTTTGTAGAAAGTATAGGTTTTAACCCTCAAGAGCAGGATTTTACCCGTCCGGAAGGTTATCCTTATTATCATTGGCTGCAAACGATTGATGGTCAAGGTAGCTTTACTTATTATGGTCAAGAGTATTTGTTAACTTCCGGTAAAGGAATTCTTTTAAAACCGTACACTCCTCATGCCTATTATACAAAGGGGAAGAAATGGTCGACTATGTATATTACATTTGGCGGTGACTCGGTTGTTTCAATTTTAAATTCATTAAAGCTGAACACATCTGCGATGTATACAAATATGGAAAAGTTGCCATTTGCAGCAATTATTGAAGAAATGCTTATGAAAGTTGAAGCGGATTCCGAATTTTCACGTTTAGAACTATCAAGTTTTTTATATAACTTTTTAATCCACTTGCGGAAGTACGGGAAAGTGAACAATCAGCCTTCTTTATCAAACTTTTATGATAAAGTAAGGCCGATTGTAGATTGGCTTGAAATGGTTTATGCAGAGAACATTGGATTACAAGATATTGCCCGTCATACAAATGTCAGCTCACAATATTTAAACAGGCTGTTTCAAGATACATTTAATGTAAGTCCATACTCCTTTCTGATTCAGCTGCGGATTAGAAAGGCAAAAGAAATTTTAGTTCAAAACCCAGAGATTCCGTTGAAAAACGTTGCTCAC
Source organism: Evansella halocellulosilytica (assembly GCF_002335745.1). Taxonomy (GTDB): domain Bacteria; phylum Bacillota; class Bacilli; order Bacillales; family Salisediminibacteriaceae; genus Bacillus_CA; species Bacillus_CA halocellulosilytica. The sequence continues at coordinate 2,273,831 of NZ_NIST01000001.1, forward strand.
TTAGTAGGCTTTAATGATGTAAGTAATTTTGTTGCGACTTTTAAGAAAAAAGAAGGGATTACCCCTAAAAAGTATCGCGACTTACACATGAATAATTTTGTTAGTACAAAATGATGGAGCTGGGACAAAACAGTCTCATTAAAGCAAAAAAAGAATCCGATTATTGACATTTGATAACCGGATTCTTTATTATGATCAAAATCATGTCCATGAAGTTTGTGGACGGTGTACTTTCTCAAGTTCACCGCCATAAGTGCAAATCCTAATTCATATTGTACCTTTGAATGCTTTATTGGGGATGTCTTGTACCATATCATTCACGGCAAAAGCGATATCATTTTCTTGAAGTTTATAGGCTAGATCCATCGGGGGCGTTTTATCCCGGCTAGCTGAAGCCTTGCCCACGGCAAAGAAGACACTACGAATGCAAACGAAGTGCAGTACGAGTAGATGTCGCACTTGTGCTCTGGAGTGCAAGCGAGTGTACTTTTGAACAATCAACCATAATGCTGCATATTCTATTTAGCTGGGTTTTGTCCCAGCTTTTATTTTTTGTTTAAAGAGATTCATCTTGCTAAATATAAATATAAATATAAATATATACAAAGTTCGTCAGATTTAGTTTCAGATTTTTATAAAATATCAGAGTAATTTTATATTTATCGCATTTTGAAATCGGTTACAATTAATTCATATTCTTATATTTAATAAAAAGGGGAGAAACAAATTGAAAAAAGCTCACTTGTATTTGTTTTCGTTATTATTTAGTTTAATATTCATTATTGTCGCTTGCGGCCCCGATGACTCAGAGACATTCGATGAAGAAGTAACAGGAGACACTGAAACGGAGGAAGGAGAACAAGGTGAAGATGCATCTGTACCAGAAAAGCCGGAAACATTAGAAATTTGGGCGAATGATGACGAATATCAGTATGCTGCTGTTGAGCATTTAGTATCACAATTTGAGGAAGAACATGGGATTGACGTGACGGTCACTCCATATTTAATGGCTGATCAAGACGAAGCATTTGCTTTAGATGCACCAGGCGGAATTGGACCAGATGTTATCTTTCAACCACACGACAGACTTGGAAACTTAGTCACACAAGGGTTACTCGCTCCGATTGAAATTGATGAGGAAGTTTTAGGTGAATATACAGAAGATGCTGTTACGGCGTTTACATTTGATGGTGAAGTGTATGGAGCACCATTAGTTATGGAAAATACGGCGTTATATTATAACAAAGACCTTGTAGATGAAGTTCCTGAAACGATGGACGAGCTATATGATTTGGCTGAACAATTAACAGATGCTTCAAACGATGAGTACGGGTTTTTATTTGAAGCTCTGAACTTTTATCACATTTACCCTTGGCTTGGCGGCTACAACGGATACGTATTTGAGCAGGATGAAGATGGAAACTACGATATTGACGATATTGGTTTGAACAATGAAGGTGCTGTACAAGCGTATTCCGAAATACAATCTTTATTTGATCGTGGTATTTTACCGAGAAGTGTTGATGAAGATGTCATCAATGGTTTATTTACGGATGGAAAGGTAGGAATGGTTGTTTCAGGACCTTGGGCACTTGCTTCTTTCTCAGACGCTCTCGGCGACAGTCTTGGCGTTGTACCGATGCCTGCATTATCAAACGGGGAACAACCGACACCATTTGCTGGTGTAAAGGGTTGGCTCGTTTCCAATTACAGTGATAGCACTTATTGGGCTTCACAACTTGCTTTACATTTAACTACAGCAGATTCACAAGCTTATTATTATGAAGAAACGGGTGAAATTCCTGCTCGACCGGATGCAGACATTGATAGTCCTTACGCTGAAGGATTCCTAGAACAATCACAAACTGCGATTCCGATGCCTAACATTCCAGAGATGGATCAAGTATGGGATGCGATGGAGGATTCACTTCAGTACAACGCAGATGGAGATGAACCAGAAGAAGTATTAAATGAAGCAGTAGAGGAAATTCATGAGTTTATTCATATGATGCAGTAATGAGCATTGAACGTTAGATGAAGGCTGTTCCATAAACTAAAAATGCCATCGGTCGTTATGCGAGGCTAACAGGGAGCAGCCTCATTGTAAATTCCTTGTTGTAGGAGGTTGTTGGATGGGAACAAAACAACAAGAAGAATCTGTTGGACAAGACTCCAATTCTCATAAATATTCTAGTCAAAATCCGAAACTAGCTCTGCTCTTATCAATTGTTCCAGGGATTGGACAATACTATAATCACCGCTTCGTAAAAGGAAGTATGTTTCTTGTCATTGCGGTAGCATTTGTCGTAGCGTTTGCCGATTTTATCGATATTGGTCTTTGGGGAATCGTGACGTTAGGTACTCAAGTAGGCAGAGACCACTCTTTAGTATTAATTATTCAAGGTTTAGTAACGATCATTCTATTAATATTTGCACTTCTATTCTATGTTATTAATTTGAGAGATGCATATAAGGACGCACAAAAGTTGAAAAGTGGTTTTCGTATTCCATCGCTTGGTGAAGCTTTTCATCATACTTATGACAAAACATTCCCATATTTTTTAATTGGGCCAGGTGTGTTCTTAGTCATTTTTGCGATTATCCTCCCGTTAGGGTTTATGCTCTCTCTTGCGTTTGTAAACTACCATTTACGTAATTCACCGCCTGCTAACTTGTTGGATTGGGTCGGGATTGAAAACTTTATCATGCTAGCGACATCTCCTATGTGGCAAGCGACATTTTTTAACGTATTAAGCTGGACGATCGTTTGGACAATCGTTGCAACAACGCTTCAAATTGCCCTCGGCTTGTTTTTAGCGATTCTTGTCAATGATAAGCGGATTAAATTTAAGAAATCGTTACGTACCCTCTTTATCTTACCTTGGGCAGTACCAGGGTTTGTATCAATTCTCATTTTTGCAGCGATGTTTAATGATGGTTTCGGAGCAGTGAATCGTCAAATTTTTGAACCGCTGTTTAATGTAAGCATTCCTTGGATGACAGATGTGATGTGGAGTCGTGTCGCAATCATCTCGATCCAAGTTTGGCTTGGCTTTCCGTTTGTGTTTGCCTTGTTTACCGGAGTACTTCAAAGTATTTCTGATGATTGGTATGAAGCTGCAACGGTAGACGGTGCTTCAAGGTGGCAAAAATTCAAAAGCATTACATTTCCACATGTCATGTATGCAACGGCACCTCTTATGATCATGCAATATACAGCAAACTTTAACAACTTTAATATTATTTATTTATTCAATGAAGGCGGTCCTGCTGTCCGGGGACAAAATGCTGGAGGGACGGATATATTAATTTCTTGGGTATACAATCTGACCTTCTCCCAGCAAAACTACAGTATGGCAGCAGCGATTTCAAAGGTTATTGGATTAATGATTGCGATATTTGCCTTTTTCCAATTCCGACGAACTAGAACGTTTAAAGAGGAGGGGAAAGTCTATTGAAGATGAAAACGAAAAGCAGAATTGAAGTGACACTGATCTATATGTTTTTCGCGATTATGGCAGTAATAATTGCTTATCCTCTCCTATGGGCTGTTGGAATGTCCCTTAACCCAGGACGAAGCATGTTTTCTGCAACGATGATCCCTGAAAATTGGAGTTTAGATCATTATCGCTGGCTATTTTTTGAAGACCCGCGCGGACGTTATGTTATGTGGTATAAAAATAGTTTAATTGTAGCTGGATTTACATCGTTCTTTTCGGTTGTCGTAGCAACATTAACTGCATATGCCTTTTCACGATATCATTTCGTCGGGAAAAAGAATGGGATATACGTTCTGCTCGTCTTACAAATGTTCCCGATCTTAATGGCTATGGTTGCGCTCTATTTATTACTTAACTTAGTCGGACTGTTAAACACATTAACAGGGTTAATTATTATTTACGTAGGCGCAAGTGTCCCAATGATGACATTCCTCGTTAAAGGATATTTTGACACAATTCCAAAGGAGCTTGATGAAGCTGCAAAAATTGATGGAGCTGGTCATTTACGGGTGTTCTTTATGATTATGCTACCACTAGCAAAACCGATTTTAGCCGTAGTCGCTCTCTTTCAATTTATGGCGCCGTTTATGGACTTCCTGCTGCCGAGAATTGTATTAAGAAGTGAAGAGAAGTTTACATTAGCACTAGGTCTTTTCAACTTTGTAAGTAATGAATTCGACAATAACTTTACTCGTTTTGCTGCTGGAGCTATTTTAGTGGCAATTCCGATTGCCTTAGTTTTCTTATTTTTACAAAGGTATCTCATCTCTGGTCTGACTGCGGGAGGAACGAAAGGCTGACAGTGTTTGTTTAAACAGGGGTGATTTTTTCTTATTTGAACATCCTCTGACAGAAAAAATGGAAATGACATAACAACTTACAGAGTAGAAATAAAGGTGATAATATGACAAAAACGTTTTTACCGATCAGTAATAAAATTCCGAAGATGCTACACGGAGCAGATTATAACCCAGAGCAGTGGCTTCATTACCCAGAGGTTTTTGAAGAAGATATTCGACTCATGAAGCTTGCAAATTGCAACGTGATGTCTGTCGGGATTTTTTCATGGGTATCTCTTGAACCGGAAGAAGGAACATTTACATTCGAATGGCTGGATCACGTTCTTGATACATTTGCAGAAAACGGTATTTATGCTTTTCTAGCAACACCGAGCGGCGCACGTCCAGCATGGATGTCTGAAAAATATTCAGAAGTATTACGTGTAGGGGAAAACCGAGTGAGGAATTTGCACGGTGGGCGTCATAACCATTGTTATACCTCTCCGGTATACCGTGAAAAAGTAAACATAATGAATTCGAAATTAGCAGAACGGTATAGCAACCATAAAGCTGTCATCGGCTGGCATATTTCAAATGAATATGGTGGCCATTGCCATTGTCATTATTGCCAGGATGCATTTCGTACTTGGCTGAAAAACCGGTACGGTACACTTGATGAGCTAAATCATGCTTGGTGGACGACGTTCTGGAGTCATACGTACACAAGTTGGTCGCAAATTGAGTCACCTGCACCACACGGTGAGAAATCAGTACATGGTTTGAACTTAGATTGGAACCGCTTCGTGACGGACCAGACGGTAGACTTTTTAAAACATGAAGTAGCTCCGTTACGCAATGTTAATCCTGATCTTCCTGTTACAACGAATTTCATGGAAGCGTTTGAAGGGTTAAACTATTGGAAGTTTACAAAAGAAGTCGACGTTGTTTCGTGGGATTCTTACCCGACGTGGCATGATTCAGATGATGAAACAGACCAAGCAGCTTGGGTAGCGTTGAATCATGATATGATGCGTTCTTTTAAAGGTGGTAAACCGTTTATGTTAATGGAGAGTACGCCGAGCTTAACGAACTGGCAGCCGATAAGTAAGCTGAAAAAGCCTGGGATGCATGAGCTCTCTTCATTACAGGCTGTTGCTCATGGCTCCGATACGGTTCAATATTTCCAGTGGCGTAAAAGCCGGGGATCTAGCGAAAAATTTCATGGAGCAGTTGTCGATCATTGCGGCAGTGAACATACACGTGTTTTTCAGGATGTAGCGAAGCTTGGGAAGTCCCTTCAGGAGCTTTCAGATATAGTCGGAACGAGTGTCGAAGCTGAAGTTGCTGTTATCTTTGATTGGGAAAACCGCTGGGCTGTAAAAAATGCACAAGGACCTAGAAATAGCGGCATTCATTACGAGAAGACCGTAAGGCAGCATTATAAACCGTTTTGGGAACAAGGTGTTCCTGTTGATGTCATCGATATGGACGGTGATTTTTCGAAGTACAAAGTGATCGTTGCTCCTATGCTATATATGGTGCGATCAAACGTTGGTGAAAAAATCGAAGCGTTTGTTGCAAATGGAGGAACGTTTATCGCGACTTATTGGTCTGGGATTGTGAACGAGAGTGACCTCTGCTTTCTCAACGGTTTTCCTGGTCCGTTACGAAAAACGCTCGGCATTTGGTCTGAGGAAATAGACGGGTTGCATGATGGAGAAGAAAATCAAGTTGTCATGACAACGGATGGGACGAAAGCTTATGTCGCCCATGAACTTTGTGACTTGATTCATCTAGAAGGGGCAAAGAGCTTAGCTGAATATGGCAGTGATTTTTATAAAGGAAGGCCGGCATTAACAGTAAACAACTTCGGTAAAGGGAAGGCGTATTATATTGCCTCGCGTAATAAGGAACCATTCCATCGTGACTTTTATGGAAAAATTATAAAGGATGCGGGAATTGCGCGAGTTTTAGATACGGACCTGCCTGAAGGGGTTACAGCGCAATTACGTTCAGACGAAGAGAGTGAATATGTGTTTTTACTTAATTTCAGTACGTATGAGCAAAAAATCACATTAGATGGGAAGAATTATTTAGATGTCATAAAAGAAACTCTAATAGTGGACAACGTTTTATTGCCACCTTATGGAGTGAGCGTGTTAAAGCGTAAAAAATAGCCATTAATGAAGGATCTATGCAATTTTGCATAGATCCTTATTGATGGCGGCATATTTCTGTTTTAATTGCGAGTATTGAAATACATACAAGAGTTGAACCGATCCTCTTGTTCAGTATTTAAAGCAATTTTATTTCTGCGTTGTTCGTTGCATTTCAAGCATCGATGAATAATTTGATAACCTTTTTTACTATTGTAAACAACGTTAACAGGCTCCATAAGACCTTTACAAGAGTTTTGGCGGTCTCCTGGGAAAATGTCTACGTGCTTCGAAAAAAGGCAGTAAGGGCAGTGATTTCGGTAACTGCCATTTGTCAATGGGATGACTATAGATTGACAATTATCACATGTGAATCCTTGATTTTCCTTTTTTCTGCTCAAGCTTCTACCTCCTAAGATTTTTTCAATAAAATCTTGGAGGCAGGGTTCCGTTTCTTTTCCTTCTTCAATGAAGTCTCAGGCTTTATAAAGCTAGTGACAAATTCACCGCTTTCCTTTTGGGAGAGCGATTACTTCTGATTCCTGCTTCAATATAGCTTCTTTCATCTATATATCCGTACCTCGACTGGCTTTATCATTGTACCAGCCACTGTAAGACGGAAATCACTCCACCTTCCACCAGTAAGTGTATGCTTTATATCACTGACGTCGGCACCGTCCCCTTTTATGCTTGAGAATTAAAATGTTGTAACATTGAACCAGCTCCTGGTTAAATTGAACATACCGCCATTTATAGTTTACCATTGATAATTATTTAAGTAACCATTGTTACCTGAATCCGTGATGATAAGTGTTGATATGCCATTCACCTACTCGCTTTCACCTCAAAGCACAAGTGCAGCACGAGTAGATGTCGCACTTGTGCTTTGGAGTGAAAGCGTCCGCCTATAGCGATTTCGAATTCTATTTGATTATAAAAGGGATGTCCTTAGAATACTTTTGGTACGGACCAAAAGTGATAAAGTGCCCTTATAGGGCGAGATTAAAACGGCTCGTTTTACGGGCGGATAGTTATTAAAAAAATATAGCAAAGAAAGTTACGTAATAAGAGAGTTAGTCAAGAAAATATACTGAACATACAAAAAGTCCTGTTTGTAAGCTGTTAATATACAAATTACAAAACAGGACTTTTGCAAGAAAGGGTTTATAATTCAGTTAAATCTAATGAAACGACTTGGTTCGTTTGAGGATTGTAAGTGATATTGGCACGAACAGAAATGGTTTCCTCTGGAGATTGCAGTCGATATTCATACGTTTCTATAATTTGAGTCGGTGATACTTCAGTTTCTTCCGTTCGAGTATAATCCAACACATCATAGCCAGTATACGCAGTTTGAACGATCCTCAGTAAATATCGTCCCCAAGCATTTTCTTCATCTTCCTCTGGTGTAATTTCAACTTGAATGATGCCGACATTTGGATCTGCACCTAATGCTTCAAAGGCGTTTCGATGTAAGTTGATATTATTTGGCGGGTATCCAGGAACTTGGTCTACGACCATGACAGATATCTCTTCTTGATCTGGAGAAGTTATATTTTTTACTCTTAACATTTGGCCACATTGATATGGAGCATTTGCTCCCACAGCAGCAGTCATATAATCATTATGGGACCAAGGGATATTACATTGTGTGACAGGTCCGCCTTCAGTCCAAGAAGCTTGCCCTCTAACTGTCTGCTGCCGCCACATGTCATGAGGATTCACAGTAAAACTTCGATCATACGAATGGTAAGGATGCTGATTATATCGGTTTCCTTCGATAAAAGGATAATATCCATGTTGATAGTAGGGGTAGTAATAATACATAATTGGTCCTCCTATTTTGCACAATTTATAATACTATATGCAGTGGGCAGGTTGACCAGTGACAGAAGTCTAAAAACTTTCATTTCTAGCAAATTAGAAAAAGCGACCATTCGATAACCGAAAAGAAGGCTGTATTCAATTAGTCATATATCATGACTATAGAGACAGCCCTTTATAAATAATCCTTATTTCATTTTTCTCAATAAATAGAGTAAATATGGAGTTCCAATCAATGCAACGACGAGCCCACTCGGAATGTCTTGCGGAGCAATGATGACTCGACCGATAAAATCAGCTGTTACAAGCAATAATCCGCCTAATAAGCTTGAGACGAGAATGAGCGGGAGATGGCGAAACCCTACTAACCTTCTTGCAATATGCGGAGCAACGAGTCCGATGAAACCGATCGTTCCAACTAGAGAGACTGCTGCCGTACTTAATGCAACACCGATTAGTAATGCCCACACACGAGCAGAACGTACGGATAAGCCAAGACCAGCCGCAACATCATCGCCAAATGTTAACGTATCAAGCTTTCTTGTCATGTATATAGCTGGCCCTATGAAAATAAGGAATAAAAAGAACGAATATTGAACATCGTTCCAACCCATTCCGTACGTACTACCTGACAGCCATACTAGTGCTGAAGAGACAGCAAGTTGTGCTTTGACGACAAACACTTGGGTAGCTGCCGATCCGAATGCGGTTATCGCTATCCCCATTAATGCGACGAGCATCGGCTGAAATTGATTTTTCCATGCGGTTGTTAAAATAATAAGCAACGCAGTAATTGCCCCGAAAACCGCCCCTAATGGCATGTAAGCAGGTGGAATAGCAGGGAACATAACGAGTAATAGCATCGCTCCTGCCCCTCCCATTGAGGTAATCCCAATAACGCTTGCATCGGCTAATGGGTTACGTAACACACCTTGTAACAGTACACCAGTTACGGCTAACATCATTCCGACGAGAAAAGAAGTAAGCACACGTGGAATTCTGAAATTCCATACGACAGGGTTTAGCCATTCAATTGTCCATGCTTGCCCATTATAGGAAAGGGCAAGGATGCTTGTTAAAGCAATTAGTATAATCATAATTGGAATAATCACTGTTAACTTAATTGGGGTTGTTGTTCCGCCCATTTGACGATCAGAACGCTTCATCGATTTTGCTGTACGCCATGCTAAGTAGAGAAGCCACGGTGCACCGATTAATGCTGTCATTGCACCGACAGGAACTTCTTGCCCTGGCTGGATAAGCCGTCCTAATACATCAGCTGCAACGAGCATAATCCCTCCCCATAAAAAGGAGTGAACAAATATCATTAGATGTCCTTTAATACCTAGCATGCGAACGATGTGAGGAGCCATCAACCCAATAAATCCAATTGGCCCAACAACACTGACCGTAACAGCTGCAAGTGTAATCGCTAATGCCCAAGTTGAGAGTTTGATTGCTGAGACATTTTGACCAAGTGAAGAAGCGACATCTTCACCGAGTGATAATGTATCTAAAGGCTTGGCAATGATAAGCATCCCGACAAATGCGATTATAATCATCGGAGCGGCAAATGAGACGCCGTCCCAGTTTAATTGAACGAGCGTTCCAGAGCCCCAAAGGAAAAGTCCATTCGTCTTATTTTCAAATAGTAACTGTAATGTACCAGTCATAGATGCAAATAGTAACGAGATAATCATACCCGTTAAGGCAACTCTCACTGGTTCCATTTGACGACCTGACAACGCAACAACCATCACTGAAGACAAAATCGCCCCAAGCAGCGCAGTTAGAAAAGGTAAGTTTCCTAGAAAACTCGGGAAAAAAATCGCCGAAATGATAACAAAGAAAAATGCACCTGCATTAATTCCTAATGTACCGGGAGCAGCTAACGGATTTTTCGTTAATGTTTGTAAAGCAGCTCCTGAAACTGCAAGTGCTCCGCCAGCAAGAATCCCGATGACGAGGCGTGGAAGACGCATCGATAAGACGATATCTTGAATCCTTCCTTCATACCAAACCTCATTCACTAGCTCTGTAATTGAATATTCTGCTTGACCTTGAGTGAGATGAATGAACGATAATAGAATAAGCAAGAAAAAGCCCCCTGTCAGGAGGACAAAGGACTTCTTTATTTTTCCCGCAATCATTCGCCATTCACCATCGTCGTTGTAATTTGTTCAACTAACGTGCCAGCGGATAACGGGCCTCCATATAACCAAGTATCTGCACCAAGGTCATATAATCTATCTTCTTGAACGAACGTTAAGTTTTCCCATACACTGTTTCCTTGCAATTGATTCTCATAAATGTTGTCATCATCCGGAACCGTATATAAGTAGTTGGCGTCTTCATATTTGACGAGACCTTCCACATTATATGTGCTTGATCCAAAGGCTTCGAATTGCTCAGGTTCATGGACGTTATTTAAGCCAATTTTTTCTAAAATAATCGAAGCCATTGAGTTCGGTGTGAAAACACGAATTTCAGGTGCTTGTGCACCAGAATAAGCGAGCGTTAAAATGACATCATTTGTTTCAAGGTCAGCAGCTTCAATTTCTGATGCAGCAGCTTCATATTTTTCATCTAGATCTGCCATTACTTGTTCAGCTTTTGCTTCTTTGCCTGTAGCTTTTGCCATTTCATTAAAAGTGACTTCCATTTCTTCATAAAGATCGATACTTTCATCTTCAGGGTAAGGATTGAAAATAACTGTCGGTGCAATTGATTCTAAATCTTCAAGCATAGTATCATGACGGAAGCTTACGCCGACGATTAAGTCTGGCTCGAGAGCAGCAATTGCTTCAAGGTTTGGTTCTTGTCTGCCACCAACATCAGTTACGCTTTCGTCGAGCTGTGGTTCAATGTTGACATACTCACCGTACTCTTGGATATCAGCCATTCCGGAAGGCTGAATCCCTAAGGCTAATAAGTTTTCTGCATAAGTCCATTCGAGAACAACGATGTTTTCTGCAGGTTCATCTAGCGTAATTTCTCCATTAACACCTTCAAAAGTTACTGGATCGCCAGCTTCATCGTTTACAGGCGTTTCTTCATTTTCCGAAGAGCACGCTGCTAATAAAATAGTAGATAAAGTAAGTATCATTGCTAGTTGTCGTTTCATCGTGAAACCTCCATTATGCTTATGTGTATATATTATGATGGTGATAATCATTCTCAATACGATAATTAGTGTATAGCTGATTATTAAATTTGTAAATAGTTTTTGTGAATTTAATTGAAAAATATTCTCAACTGATATACTTATATGTTATCATTAATTCTAATGAGAAATATTTTCAATTAGTTCGGAGTGGAGGAAGGACATAATGAAAACATCGATCCAAACAAATGATTTATCGGTCGGATACAATGACCAATACCTGTTTGAAAAACTAAACTTAACGATTCCTCGCGGGCAAATTTCTGTTTTTGTCGGAAGTAACGGTTGTGGGAAATCTACACTTCTGCGTTCTATTGCACGCTTATTGAAGCCTGCAGAAGGGTCTGTTTTAATGGAAGGTAAAGATGTTAATCGAATGTCCTCTCGTGAAGTTGCAAAGAAAATGGGAATCTTGCCGCAATCACCTGTATCGCCTGAAGGGTTAACTGTTTATGACTTGGTCAAACAAGGACGTTACCCTCACCAATCATGGTTAAAAAAATGGACGGAAGTAGATACAGAAAAGGTTGAAGAGGCGATGAAAGCAACACGTGTCTATGAGCTGAAAGATCGCCCTGTTGACGAGTTATCAGGCGGGCAACGCCAGCGTGCTTGGATTGCCATGACTTTAGCTCAAGATACAGAAGTGATTTTACTTGATGAGCCAACGACATTTTTAGATATGACTCATCAAATTGAAATTTTGGATTTGTTGTTTGAGTTGAATGAAAAAGACTCACGTACGATTATTATGGTGCTTCATGACATTAATTTAGCTTCTCGTTATGCGCACAACATTATTGCGATAAAAGATGGAGCGGTATTTAATCAAGGAAGTCCTGAAAACATTATCGATTGTAATCTAGTCCGTGAAGTATTTGACATGGAGTGTCAAGTAGCAAAAGATCCGATTTTTGGAACTCCTCATTGTATTCCATTTGGTCGTGGTCGATGTGTGCTTCCTAACGTACAAGAGGCGTTAAAAAGTGTATAAAATTGAAGATTTAAAACGATTTTCGGTCTATGTATCAATTGAGCCAAAAGGATTTTTAACGATAGAGGACACGGTCAATCAAAGTTTTCATTCATTGATTGCTGAGATTAAAGCTGACTCGGGCGCACCGACAGACTCTGTAGCAACTTCAGTCTTTATGCGCCGGTACGGCTTTTTTATTGTTGCACAGCTTTATTTAAAAGCTCACCAGTTCATATGGGATGGTCCACTTGATGAAATATATATAGCGGAAGCTGCAGGGGGATTGTCTTTTGAAATACATCCTGCCTATATAAGAGAAGCAGGAGAGGAAGACTTAGCCTATATTCTAAAAAAATATGGACAGCCGATCGTTGATGATATGGCGAAGAAAGGGAACATTTCGAAGCTCATCTTGTGGGAAAATATTTGGGGATACGTCCAGTGGATGTACGGTTCCATTGAAACAGCCCAAGGGAAAAAAGATGTGGAAGAGTTATTGCAAGATGAGGTTTGGCAGCCAGAAATGCGTAGCTCGATATTTCGAAAGTTCCTTTCAGGTCGCACGTTCGAACAATCAGCAGCAGAGTATAAACGCATCACTTGCTGTTTATACAAAGAATTACCCAACCAGAATAAATGTCCATATTGTCCTCATGCTGATTCTTAACATTGTAGATAGTCTATGAAGAAAGCCATGCAAAGTACTCTCAAATTAGGAAAGTCTTTCGCATGGCTATTGTACCTGAATTCACCAGTTTTAAGTAGTAGGGCATATGGTTTTAATACGTGAGTAACGGAGAAATAAATCAACGCACAGATGCGAAAGCTATTTTTCCAAAACTTTTCGAACATTCTCATGATTATTTTTTGATCGCTTCGCCTGAAACAATGTGCCAATGTAAATGCTTCGAATCTTGATAGTTACCTAAATTTGTGATGACCCTGCATGCCCCATACTTATCAGTCACTTTTGCGGCAACTTCTTTTATGACTGAAAATAACTCAATAAGTAGTTCGTTATCGCTTTCCTCCAGTGTGATTAACGATGAAATATGTTTTTTTGGAATCGTGACGATGTGTACAGGCCAAAATGGTTTCGTATGATAATAGGCTAATACGTTTTCAGTTTCCATGACTTTATTTACTTCCGTTTTACCGCTCAACACTTCATCGCAATAAAAATCATCAGTCATGGCAAACCCTCCTTTTATAATGAATGATATTTCATATAGTTTTTTTGAAAAAAAGCCATATGAATAATGCTGTACCACTTTCCATTTCTGTATAGCTGATCTTTTAATTCTCCTTCTTTAGAAAAGCCGATTTTTTCATAAAGACGAATAGCTCTCTCGTTAAATGAAAAAACTCGTAAGTAAACTTTATGTAAATTTAACTCTCGAAAACTATAGTTAAGAAGAAGCTGCATCGCTTCCTTTCCATAACCATTTCCCCAATATTCTTTTTCACCGATGTCGATAATACATTCAGCATTTCGGTTTTTATAGTCAAGATGGATTAACGAAATGATACCGATCGGTTGCTTGCTTTCTTTTGCTACTATCATATAGCTTTTCGAAGTAGATGAACGGACAATACTGTTAATGAATTCCTCGGTTTCAGACATGGTAAATAAGTCAAGGTGAGGAGAAGTATTCTGCATGACTTCAGGGTCATTACGCCATTTATAGTATGTTTCGGCATCTTGTTCTGTCACTTTTCTCAGCATGATTCTATCACTAATAAACATCGATTCATTCCTTTCACTAAAGTTATTTTCTATTATATTCCATTGACCAATTTTTTGCTTAATAGAAAATAGCCACCGTGTATGCCGATGGCTGTATGTGAACTTAGTGGGATGGTGCTACCATTGTACTGGCGGCTTATTCAGTTGAGGCGGTACGCCGATTTCTTTTGCTGCTTCAAAAATAAATTCTTTTCTAAAGAAGTAGCTTTTATGATAGACAATTTTTTCGTTTTCTACTACTTGGTATTGAATATCATGAATGAAAGATTCGCCGTCCTGATCAACAAAAACGATGATCACGCTTTTCCCCCATAAAACATACTGTTTAGCACGGTGTCCAGGCAGGCCATACTGCATTGAGCCTTTTCGCATTTCATCTTTCGAAAACTCATGAAAGCCAAGAGAGGCTTCATTATGAGCAGAATCACTGACGAGAGCGAGCATCGCCTCAAGGTCCCCTTCGTTAATCGCTTTTAAATAAGCTTGAATGACATCTGAATGATTTTGCTTCGCATTATTGACTGAAGCTTTCTTTTTCATAGGATATTCTTCCTTTGATAATTTCAGTTTCATTCTTCTGACGGTTGCATATACCGCACCTTCAGTTGTCCTTGCGATACTCGCTACTTCTGCAGCTTTAAACTTAAAGACTTCAAAAAGGAGAAAAACAGCAACCTGTCTAGGTGCAAATAATCCAATTAAATGTTCTAATGCCTCTTCAATTTCAAGTGTGTCTGAAAAAGGTTCAGATGGCTTATCAACTTCTTCTAACGTTCCGACATACCGTTTTTCCCGTCGACAGTGGTCAATCCAAGTATTTGTCGCGACACGGTATAAATATGATTTTGGGTTTGTCGGCTGCCAAAGTTGATAAAAGCCGCCAAATGCTTTAAGAATTGTTTCTTGAAAAAGGTCTTCACCGTCCCAAGGAGAACCGGTTAAATACTTGCAATATTGCCATAGGTCTGTACGGTATTCATCGATTAACTGATCAAACTCCTTGTATAATTCACGTGACTTTTCATTAAATGATGTTGTTGTCGATTTCATAATAACCTCCTTTTTATTTTCAGTGTATCCAACGAATAAGTACATGAATTTTATACACATTAGAAAAAAGTTTTGACCGTTTTCTATAAGATCATTGCTTCGAATTGTTAATAAAACAACAATCTATGCGAAAAAAGCCCAAAGTTTTAGTTTACAGGTCATCTTTAAGCTCCATATCCTCAATAAAGTACTCAACTGGAACTGCAAGGCCGACTCGTTTGCGTGAGCCTTCATAGTCGACTCTTGATGTTGCATATATGACAGCAATCACGTTGCCATCTTCATTGATGACAGGACTGCCACTGTTGCCTTTATATATCGGTGCATCAACCATCAGCATCGGTATGTCACGATCAGGTGTCAGATCAAGAATGTTCCCTTTGTTCGCGATGTAATTAAAAAATAAAGGGTTACCGATAAAATATACTTGCTGACTAGGCTCCCAGCATTCTTCAAAATCAAGCACAGGGTGGTCAGAATCGTCTGTTTCCATTTTTAATAAGGCAATATCGATGTCATCATACGTCCTCACGACCTCCGCATGATACATGTCACCACCTTCAAAGGTGACAACGACAGAGGATCGTCCGTCAACAACATGCTGATTCGTTAAGATGTGACCGTCTTCTGAAATGTGAAAGCCTGTTCCTTTACTATTTCCGTCACTGACAACGACAATCGATTCTTTATATAACTGAACATCTTCATTTTGTGATAGCTCTCTAGAGACTGAAATAAATTCAATCGACGCTAAGTTAAAGATTTGCGGCCAGATTGAAAAAACGTTTCCGAGTAAAGCAACGGCGATCATCGAAGCTATTGTAACTTTCAACCATCGCCGGTTCTTTTTTCGGTGCGGTTCATTCTCTTCATTTTCCTCATCTGGTGGATTGAAAAATTCTTCACGTGTATAATACTTTTCACCATCAAAGAATAATTCTTCTTCAGGCTGTTGGTTATTTTCTTCTTTATTCTGTTCGTCTTTGTTATAGTCGCTAATTGTACTCCCCTCCTGCTAAATCCATGTAAAGTAGATGGAGTTATTTTATAGTTTACCACGACCTTTCCTTAATAAGGAATTGTCAGCTTAAAACAGAAAAGTCGATAAGGGAATTGGATATTTATGTTAAAATAACGATAACCTGAATCCGTGATGAATTAATTTATTCTTTGTATGAATCCTAAAAATCTTTCGATTTAACTTGGTGGATTAAATACTCGAATCCGTAACTGGCGGACGCTTTCCGCGGGCACGGCCTCAGCCTCCTCAACGCAAAGACTAGCGTCTGCGGGGTCTTCAGCTCGCGCTGTTCCCCCTGGAGTCGCCGCCATTCACTTCTTCGAGTGAACAGAAGATTCTTCATAAATTAAGTCTTCAAACCTTGTTATAATTAGAATAGGAACTATTATTTTATTCAAATTCTTATTTACTAGGAAGGTGTTATTGTTGAAATTTATTTTAGAAGTCTCTGATGAAACTTTATCCACTCATTCTGGATTAAGTCTAATTGGTTTACTTTTATCAAAAACGGATCTCTCCACTCGTTTAACTAGCTTAAATGTTCCTGAGATAAAATCTGCTCCAGCCATTAGAAATGGTGATGTCATCACATCTTATATCGGGATTCTATGTCAGAGTAAGAACGATTTTGACCATATTGAACCATTCCGAAAAGATCCCTTCTTCTATCGTGCATTAGGTATAAAAAGTGTTCCGGCGACGAGTGAAAACTGTAATCCATAATTTAATAATTCTAGCATCGAAGATGGTATCACACGCTCGCAGGGTCTATTTGAAATTTGGTAATCATAGTCCGTGGTTTCTAACATTTAAGCGAATATATTCAGCTTTTTCAACGTAACTTTTTGTGATAATATCATTTTTACAGCTTACAAAAAGCATTTTTTTGTGAGGTTTATTTAGTAAACTTAAAAACAGTAATACATAAGAGTACCGTTGATATGACAGGAATCTACGAGACTGTCTCTTCCTCTACTAGTATGGCTCTGTCGTATATCCGTCGAGACAAATCGATGTATTTTCGAAGAAGCAATCCTCTTTCCTGCGGGAAAAGCGAGCCTGGCCATGCCCCGCAGAACGAAACGAAGTGGAGTTTGAGGAGACTTGCGGTTCGCCCGCGGCAAAGAAGACACTGTGAATGCAAACGAAGTGATGCATGAACGGATGTCGCACTTGTACCTAGAGGTGAAAGCGAGTAGATGGATGGCATATCAACACCTGTTATCACGGATTCAGGGATAATCATGGAAATGGATAGTTGTGATGACAATACATCATTTTTATCCTTGTAAAGGTCAACAATTGAGGTGAATGAAATGTCAGTTTACATTTATTTCGTCAATGCATTTACAAACAAAGCGTTTAAAGGAAACCCAGCAGCGATTGTTTTTTTACAAAACGAGCATTCTGAAAGTTGGATGAGTAGTGTCGCGGCCGAAATGAATCAATCTATCACAACTTTTCTATTAAAACATAATGGAAATCCCTATCAAATTAGATGGTTCACTCCTGAGAAGGAAATTCCATTATGCGGTCACGGAACATTAGGTGCAGCACATATATTATGGAATGAGTTTAATGAGACAAGTGAACGGATCTCCTTTCAATCAAATACTAGTGAGTTGTATGCAGAAAAAAAGGGAAAGAAGATTCAATTAACCTTTCCAAAAATCGATTCAACGATGGTTGAGACTCCGAATCAACTGAATGAAATACTTGGTTGTTCTATTCAATCATGCTCTTGGGCAAGTGACCGATATATCGTTGAAGTCGAGAGCGAAGAGGTGATTCACTGTATAGCGCCCAATTTTGAAAAAATGAGAGAACTTGATGGGACGGGTGTGATTGTAACGAGTCGCGGAACCGGAAGCTATGATTTTGTATCGAGGTATTTCGCACCGAAGATTGGAATAAAAGAGGATTATGTCACAGGTTCGGCTCATTGCTCATTGGCACCATATTGGAGTTCACGTTTACATAAAACAGAGTTTACTGCATATCAAGATTCAGAGCGCGGCGGAGAAGTGTCGATTCAGCTAACACAGGATCATGTTCAGTTAAGTGGAGATTGTATAACGGTATTAAAAGGGAATCTAGTAATATAAATGATCACGACTTGAAAAATAGTTTTAAAGGAAGGGGAGATAAGGATGGAAATATGGGTAAAGGATGATTTTTCTGTATGTACGAACAAAGACTATTTAAATATGAGTTTCATCCATGCGTTTTTAAGTGAAGAATCCTACTGGGCAAAAGGGAGATCGAAAGACATTGTAGAAAAATCAATTGTTAACAGCCCGTTATGCTTTGGTGTATTTCGAGGTCAACCAGGTTCCAATCAATGTGAACAAATCGGCTTTGCACGTGTTATTACAGATTTTGCAACCTTTGGATTTTTAGCAGATGTATTTATTATTCCTACGTATAGAAAAAAAGGACTCGCAAAATGGTTAATCAGATTAATCGCCAATCATGATGACCTTAAAAAATTGCGACGCTTTATGCTCGTAACGAAAGATGCCCATACATTATATAAAAAATATGGTTTTAAAACGATAGATCAGCCAGAGTTATTTATGCAAAGACTGTTGGAGGGAGATTGATGGGAGAAGTAGCACTTATTACGGTTGTTCATGATCCAAATGGGAAAAGTACAGTATTATTTAATCAGCTCCGACCGGAATTAGAAAGACTATATTCAGAGTTATTTATTACGATTAGTGATGAAACATCCCCTTTATTAATAAAAACATTGGAGAGCAGTAGTTTTCAAACGAAGCTCATTCCAAAACGAGGCGCTGCTCATGCTAGAAGAGAGACGGTCGCGTTCGGGCT
Organism: Evansella halocellulosilytica; assembly: GCF_002335745.1. GTDB lineage: Bacteria > Bacillota > Bacilli > Bacillales > Salisediminibacteriaceae > Bacillus_CA > Bacillus_CA halocellulosilytica. The sequence continues at coordinate 2,292,882 of NZ_NIST01000001.1, forward strand.
GACAGGGGATAGCGACTACTTCCATTATTGTGATTTTGACCGAATATTGGCATGGGCAAAAAATCATTTGTCAGAACTTAAGGAAGTCGTCAAAGACATCACTAATCATCATTATTTAATATTAGGCAGAACAGAAAGAGCCTTTCAATCCCACCCTGAAGAATGGATTGAGACGGAAAAAATAACGAATCGAATATGTTCTTTAGAGCTTGGAAGTGAAGTCGATATTACTGCTGGATCTTGTGCTTTTTCTCGAAAAATTGCACAATACATCAAGCAATATTCTAAGGAAAAAATGACAGATGCAGAATGGGCGATGATCGTAGGTCGAATTGCTAACATGCAAGTCGACTATCGGGCTGTTAATGGACTTCAGTATATTGATGACATTAACAAGTCGAATGAACTTAATGATTCAGAAGCATGGTTAAGCAGGCTACGGTTAAGTTTCATCATCAGTGATACTGCGGTTAACGTAGGAAAGCAGACGAAGCAACAATAAGAAGAAGCTAAGAGGAGCACGCCTCTTAGCTCTAATCCATTTACCATTTCCCTTTTAACAATTCATCAGCCTGGATACGGCTAGCTCTTTGACTTCCGTACTTTTTCTTAAGATCGAGGAATCTTGCTTCACGCTGAAGTTTGCGGAAACTCTTGTATCGTTCTTTGGAGAGGTCGCCTGTGTCAATTGCTTTTTTTACTGCACAACCAGGTTCGGTGTCATGACGACAGTCGCGAAATTTACATCGTTTTTCAAGTGCTTCAATATCTTGAAACGTTTGACTTGCCGCATCTTCACTTGACCATAATTGCAATTCTCGCATCCCTGGTGTGTCGATGATGACACCTCCGTCGGGTAAAATGAATAGTTCCCGGTGTGTTGTCGTATGGCGCCCTTTTGCATCATCTTCCCTGATCCCTTGAGTTTTCTGGACTTCTTCGCCGAGGAGACGGTTAATTAATGTCGATTTACCGACACCTGAAGAACCGAGGAGTGAAATCGTATTACCAGGATGCAGAAAAGGTATAAGCTGGTCCATTCCTTCATTATGAAGAGCGTCCACTGTTAATATTGGAACTCCAATTGCGACCTCCTCAACTTGACTTATTTTCTCATCGACATCATCACATAAATCTTTTTTCGTCAAAATTAATACCGGGGATGCTCCGCTTTCATACACTTGAGTTAAATAACGTTCCATTCTTCTCAGGTTAAAATCATTATTCAATGCACTCACGAGAAATACAGTGTCAACGTTCGCAGCCATTAGCTGCTCCTGTTGTTTTTCACCGGCAGCATGGCGCGATAAAAGACTTTTACGTTCTAACACTTCATGGATAATCCCTTTTGAATCTGTCGTTGTGCAGTCAAACAGTACCCAATCACCTACGCTAGGAAAATCACGAGCATCTTCAGCAAGGTGAAAAAATTTTCCGGATACTTCGCAATGATAGCTACCATTAATTGAATAAGTCAGATATATGCCGTTCGCAGACTTAGCTACACGGCCAATCGTAAATTGAGTGTCTTTTATTTGTTCTTGAAAGTAAGTGTCAAACCCTAATTCATTTAAATCGTACAAAATATTTCCTCCTTCAAAATAACAGGAGGATAAAGCTTAATCGTTAAAAAGCGACATCCTCTCTGTTTCGTTGCTGTTTTCTATGCGACTTTCGGTTAAATACAATGCTCATAAACCATCACGCTCCTTTATAGATGTTGATGTTAGTATACCAAAGTAAACATAAAATGCCACATTCTATCTGCAAATTATTGAAACTGAAAAGAGACCGAGTCACAACCTAGTTAATAAAGGCTGAAGCGTTGCCCGCGAAAAAGAAGACACTGCAAATGCAAACGAAGTGTAGCGTGAGTAGATGTCGCACTTGTGCCTAGAGGTGAAAGTGTCTGCCATAAGCGATTCGGGCAAGTAAATTAAAATTAATGTTAAAAAAGAGGCTGACCCTTTTTGGACAGCCTCATGATTGGATTATTCAGATGCGCGTTGTGATACTTCAATCGAACGGTTGGTTCCTTCAGCTGCTTGATTTAACGCTTCCTCAGGAGAAGTTCCTTGGTACATACCTACAAGTGCTGTGACCACTTGTTCACGAGACTCAGGGAAAACCGTAATTAATGCGCCTTGTGTTGCAGACGAAGGAATCGTCTCTTGTAATTGATCAATTGGAACTCTTAATTGAGGGTAAGAGTCATGCTCCTCAGCTACAATGTCTAAGTCATACGCTGCTGGGTTTGTTGCGAAATATCCAGTATTGACGTGCCAAGCTGCTTGAACTTCTGGTTCATTGAAAAACTTCATAAAATCCCAAGCACCTTGCTGCTGCCCTTCACTAATGCCATCCCCCATCCAAACGGATGCTCCTCCAATGACAACACCGTTTCGTTCAATTTCATCGGCATGCGGAATAAATGTGACGCCGACTTCAAACGGAGCGTTGTCAACGGCACCTTTGATCCCTGCAGAAGAGTCCATGTACATAGCAACATTTTCAGTTTGGAAAGCAGCTCGAATATCATCCCAGTCGCGTCCGAAGTAATTAAATGTTCCAGCTTCATTCATGTCATTTAACCATTCGAATACGCGAAGGCCTTCTTCGTTGTCAAAATTAGCTTCTGTTGCTTCATCACTTCTGCCGTTATCATTGTTTACATAGTCGATCCCTTGTGTAGCCATTAGCTGTTCAAAAAACCAACCATATCCGAGCATTGAAAACCCATATGTATCATCGATTGTCAACAACTCTGCTGCCTCTTTTATTTCATTAAATGTCGATGGTGGGTTTTCCGGATCTAGTCCTGCTTCTTCAAACATATCGATATTATAATAAAGAGCAGGTGTTGATGAGTTGAATGGCATCGAGTAAAGTTGATCATCGACCGTATAATAGCTTAAAATATTTTCTTCAAGCTGATGAATGTCATAGCCATCTTGGTCAATCCATTCTTGAACAGGAATAATATAGTCACTTTCGATCATATACTTCGTTCCTACTTCAAACATTTGAATTAATCCAGGAGCTGTTTCTGTGCCACCGACTGTTCTGAATTGAGTTAACAATTCTTCGTAGGATCCTTGATATTCGGGAATGATCACATATTGTTCCTGAGAGTTGTTATACTCCTCAACAAGTGCTTCTAGCGTGTCACCTAAGCCGCCACCCATTGCATGCCAGAACTCAATTTCTACGATGTCATCACCATTTTGTTGACTTTCTTCTACATCTTCTTCATTTCCTTCATCGTTTACTTCGTCATTTTCTTCAGAGTTATTATCATCATTTTGATCATTTGGTTCAGCAGCTGTTTCTTCATCATTACAAGCAGTTCCGATTAAGAGACTTGCAAAAATAACGAAAAATAACATGATTCTTTTCATTAATAAACCTCCTAAAAATGAATGCTATTTAATGGCTCCTTTAGTCAAGCCTTTTTGAAGCTGTTTCTGTCCGACTGTCAGTAAAAGTAATGTAGGGACAATGACGATGACAACTCCTGCCATTACGACGCCCCAGTTAGTTGCAACTTCGTCAGCTTGCAGTCTACGAAGACCAATTTGAACGGTTCGCACTGTATCATTTGTCGTAACAAGAAGTGGCCATAAATACATGTTCCATGTGGTTAGAAAACCGTAAATACCTAATGTGACAAAGCTCGTTTTTGCGTAAGGAATCACCACCTTATAAAAAAATTGGAATTTTGATAAGCCTTCTACTTGAGCTGCTTCATGTAATTCGAGTGGAACGGTTTTAAAATGTTGACGTAGAAGGAAGGTACCAAAGGCTAATGCAAAAAACGGGACGGTCATCGCTAAGTAGCTATTCATCCATCCGAATGATTGGATCGTTAAAAAGTTCGGAATCATCGTTGCTTCCCAAGGAATTAATAGTGTCGAGATGAATAATAAAAACACGGCTTGTCTTCCTTTGAACGGCACAAAAGCAAAAATATATGCAGCTAAAGCGCTGACGATCAACATTCCTAAAGTCGCGATAGACGAAACGATAAAGCTGTTCATTAAATAATGTAAGATCGGGACTGAATTGAAAATGTAATTATAGTTTTCGATTGTAGGCTCACTCGGAATTACAGCCCGGCTCATCACATCTTGACTAGGCATAAAGCTAACAGAGAATGCGTACAAAATTGGAAAGAACATGACCAATGCTGAAAGTGTTAGCAAAAAATATAAGAATAGTTTCCTAATCATTGATAATGAACCTTCCTTTCTCCGAATTTAAATTGAAGTAATGTTAATACTAGAACAGCTAAAAACAGGAGGATCGCCTGTGCACTGGCAGGACCAAACTGGTAATAAATAAATGCTTCACGATAAATTGAATAAATAATTAAATTTGTCGCTTCAGCTGGTCCACCACCTGTTAAAATGTCGATTTGACCGAATGATTGAAAGGAATTGATAAATGTGATAGTAATTATGAAAAATAAAGTAGGTGATAGCATAGGGACCGTAATTCGACGTAGTTGATAAAAATAACTAGCACCATCAATTCTCGAACTTTCGTAAAGGTCACGATCAATATTTTGCAGCCCGCCAAGAATAATTAAGAAAGAAAACCCAGTATTCATCCAAACGGTCGTGATCGCGACTGAGATGAGTGCCATTGTTGAATCTTGCAGCCAATTAACAGAAGGGAGGTTTATAAGTGATAAGAAGCTGTTCAAAACCCCTGCTGTCGGATGGAACATAAAAAGCCATATGACCGCTGATGCTGCTACACTCATTCCAAGAGTGGAAGCAAAAATTGTCCTGAATATGCCAATTCCTTTTAAATTTTCATTTGCGATCAACGCAAGAAATAAGGCGAGTATGACACTAGGAGGCACCGTATACAGCACAAAGAGTAAGGTTGCAACAACACTTTTACGAAAAGATTCTGACTGAAATAAATACAAATAATTTTCCCAACCAACAAAAGTAGTTGGCTCACCTTGGGCATCTGTAAAGAAAAAGCTTAAATAAAGAGAATTGATCATCGGATAAAACATGAAAAGACTAAACAACACAATGGAGGGGAGAAGATAAAGCAATGCAATACGATAATTTTCTGTTCTTCTCCAAAACGATTCTTTAGTATGTACACGGTGCTTTTTAATCGATTCTGCTACAGTTTTTGAGTACTTGTTATTAATCGTTTCATTTAGTGCTTCTTTCAAAACAGATGCACCCCTTGTTCAATTGGACGGTGAAATGATTTAGGAGAAATCCTGAGATTGATCGTTTGACCAGTAAGTCGGTCAAAAAAGTGAATATGTTTATGACTGACGGAAAATGAAAGTTTTTCCCCTTGTTTATACCGCCATTGTCCCGGTATTTTCGCTTTCCAAATGTTATTTCCGAGCTCAAATGCAACTAATGTTTCATTACCGAGAATTTCAACATTTTTACACTTTGTATTGAACGTAACGCGATCGAATGAATCATCATCAATCGATGATTCTGGCACTAGGTGTTCAGGGCGTATGCCAATATTTACAGAACGATCATTCAAAATATCTTGGCTTTTGTTATTTAGTGGTAAAACAAAAGAATTTTCAATAGAAAGATTCGAATATTTCCCTTTATTTTCAGCTGGTGAAATGTTCATCGGTGGTGAACCGATAAAATTTGCTACGAATTCATTCGTTGGATGATTATAGATTTCCAAAGGGTCCCCAATTTGTTGTACTTCACCATCTTTTAGTACCATGATTCGGTCGCCCATCGTCATTGCTTCAACTTGGTCATGTGTCACGTAAATCATCGTTATTCCTAATTTTTGTTGGAGTTGCCTGATTTCAGTTCTCATTTGGCCACGGAGTTTAGCATCTAAGTTAGATAATGGTTCATCCATTAAACAAATTGGCATTTGACTGACGACTGCTCGAGCCAGTGCAACTCGCTGACGTTGTCCGCCTGATAATTCGCGAGGCTTTCTTTTTAAATAATCGGTCATTCCTAACATTGTTGCTGCTTCCATACAGCGCTTCTTTTGTTCGTTTTTGGAGACTTTACGTACTTTCAATCCAAATATAATATTTTCTTCAACCGTTAAATGAGGGTAGAGTGCATAATTTTGAAAAACCATTGAAATGTTTCGTTTATTAGGAGGTGTTGTGTTAGCAAATTGACCATCAATCCAAACTTCTCCAGCAGTAATTTCTTCAAGTCCAGCTATCATTCTGAGCAATGTACTTTTTCCACATCCAGATGGTCCGACTAAAATAAAAAACTCTCCAGGTTGAATCGTCACACTTGCTTCTTTTACAGCGAAATCTTCACCGTTATAACTTTTTGTCAAGTTTCTCAACTCTACACTTGTCTCAATCATCAAATCCCCCCTCGATCCTATAAACATAACTGTTTCTACTAATTAACATTAACTCACGAATATTGACGCCATATTAATTGAATATGGAGTATCGTAATGATTTGGTAAAAAAGATGAACAATATGAATGGATGATCTTATTGTGTTCAATAGTGTAAATGAAGCTATGAAGTGAGAGTAACTTCGTTTATACTAGCAGACAGAAGTCGCATTTCCTTTGATCGTGTAAATGTCAACTAAGGCTTTCGTTATTACTTGGTAATAAGCTAAGTTTTGTTTAAAATGAAAGCGGACGTGAATTAGGAAACCGAAAAAGGATGAGAGAAGGGGTGTTTGCAAAGTGACAATTTCTGAGACACAGCAGATGATGAAACAAATGATGGTGCACATTGAAAAAGATGAAGAGTTTCTGCCAAAGCTCCGTGGTGATGATCGGGTAAAGGTGTTTCAATCCGCTACAGAAGTATTAACAACGACAGATAAAGTTGTGAAAAGCTACATACGAGTATCAAGGGATGATAGAAAAATTGAACGGATACCAGCTTATCGCATCCAACACAATAATATTGCAGGTTTCTATAAAGGTGGAATTCGTTTTAGTGAGATGGTGAATGAAGAGGAGGTCGAAAATTTAGCTGTTTTGATGACATTAAAAAATGCCTTGCATAACCTTCCTTACGGTGGAGCTAAGGGCGGGGTTGTTCTTAACCCGAAAGATTATTCTGAACGAGAGCTTAACTTAGTTTCTAAAAAATATGTACAGCGCTTTGCTCCGGATATTGGTCCAACTCATGACATCCCGGCTCCTGATATGGGAACAGATGAACGAATCATGGATTGGATGGTCGGAGAATACAAAACGATTCATCCTGGAGGAAACTATTTAGGTGCCTTTACAGGGAAGAGTATTGATAATGGTGGGGCGAAAGGTCGTAGAGAAGCAACTGGACGTGGAGTATATCGAAGCTATTGGTGGCTCGTTCATCAATGGGCGAGAAAACAAAAGGACCAAGAGGAGCTAATTCCTAAAGGTGTGCATTTCCAGCAATATAAAAAGTTGAAAGAGGTTTATGAGAAGAGTCATGATGGGCATCCAGTTCAACTGGCAGTGCAAGGGTTTGGGAATGTTGGTTCGGTTGCTGCATTGATGGCTTATGAATGTCCAGATATTAATCATCACGTTGTGTCTGTCAGTGATCACATTGCTACGTTGTTTCATAAAGATGGATTGGACATACCAAAACTAATCGCATTTCAGGAGAACTACGGTCAATTGCCAAATACAGAGCAACAATTAGAAGAGTACGGAATTGAGGCGGAGATTCTAGAACGTGATGAGATTCTTACATTACATGTTGATGTACTCATATTAGCAGCGATCGAAGATGTGATTACAAGAAAGAATGTCGAAGAAATGAAGGCAGAGATTTTTGTAGAAGGAGCGAACGCACCGATAACAACGGAAGCTGACCATTATTTGTACGAGCAAGGAAAGGTTGTTATTCCTGACATTTTAGCCAATGCAGGTGGGGTAATGGTTTCGTATCTAGAATGGAAGCAAGACCGAATTACTCAATATTACTCAGAGCAAGAAGTGCTAGAAGAAATGTATACTCAAATGGAAGATAGCTGCAAAAGAGTTTTTAACGAGTATTTTTCTAGAGGAATAAACGGGATTCGACATACGTGCTACATCAATGCACTAAAACGACTATTCACACTCATGTATAAGCACGGAAAACTGTTTTAACAGGCATCATCAAATATTCCGAAAAGAAGACCCCATGTTCTTCCAGGTGCCTGGCACCTGGGAGATTTTGGGTATTATACTCTTCGTATAGATGTTAATGATAGCGACTTTCCAAACTATTCTAATGCTGAGGATGATTTGATATGTTATAATGCATTTTGCAACTGAAAAGCAACTCTGTACATGATCATTCGTACAGGCGAGGTTCTAGCCAAACCCTCGATAAAAAACTAAGGAAAAGACATGTCCTTAGGGGCGGTCTATTTTTATTCTCTTTTTTCGTTATTGTGGCAAAACATAGAAGTTGCGTCAACTCGTAGAGAAGTTGCGCACGATCAGAGAGAAGTTGCGCACGATCAAAGAGAAGTTGCGTCAACACAGAGAGAAGTTGCGTCAACACAGAGAGAAGCTGCGCCGAAATAGAAAGTTGTAAGGAGCGAAAATAAATGAAAAATGACAAAGCGATTGTTGTGTTTAGCGGAGGACAAGACAGCACAACATGTTTATTTTGGGCAAAAGAGAAATTTAAAGAAGTGGAAGCCGTGACATTCAATTACAACCAACGTCACGAACTAGAAATTGACGTTGCCAAGAATATCACAGAAGAATTAAATGTAAAGCACCACGTGCTCGACATGTCATTGTTAAATCAACTAGCTCCGAATGCATTAACACGTGATGACATTGATATAGAAGAAAAAGAAGGAGAACTTCCGTCCACGTTTGTACCAGGACGTAACCTTGTCTTTTTATCATTTGCTGCGATTCTCGCAAAGCAAGTCGGTGCAAAGCACTTAATTACAGGTGTTTGCGAAACAGACTTTAGCGGTTACCCGGACTGTCGTGATGTGTTTATTAAATCACTAAATGTTACCTTGAATTTGTCGATGGACGATCAGTTTGTCATCCATACGCCCCTCATGTGGCTGGACAAAGCAGAAACATGGGAATTGGCAGACGAGCTCAATTCACTCGATTATATACGAGAAAAAACATTAACTTGTTACAACGGTATAATTGCAGACGGCTGTGGTGAATGCCCAGCATGTAAACTACGTAAAAATGGCTTAGATTCATATTTAAAGGAAAAAGGAGATTCATAATTATGTACGACTTTAAAATTGTCGACAATTTACAAAAAATTGATAAAGATATTAAACGAAGTCAATTAAAATATCATCATAAACGGGTACTTGTTAGTAAAGAATTCACATTCGATGCTGCTCATCACCTTCATTGCTATGAAGGGAAATGCAAAAACCTCCATGGTCATACGTATAAAGTGATTTTTGGTATTAGTGGTTTTGTTGATGAGACAGGGCTAATGATGGATTTTGGAGATATTAAAGAAATATGGAAAAATGAGATTGAAATCTTTCTTGATCACCGTTATTTAAATGAAATGCTGCCGCCGATGAATACGACAGCTGAAAATATGGTCGTTTGGATTTATGAAAAAATGTCAGAAGCACTCGAGAAAAGAAACTCAGGTCAACAAGAGCGTGTCGAATTTGTACGTTTGTATGAAACTCCGACAAGCTATGCGGAAGTGAAGCGGGAGTGGATGGAAAGTGAGTAAAATCCCTGTACTTGAAGTATTCGGTCCGACGATTCAAGGAGAAGGAATGGTAGTTGGTCAAAAAACGATGTTCGTTCGAACAGCAGGCTGTGATTATGCTTGTTCATGGTGTGACTCAGCTTTTACTTGGGATGGAAGTGCGAAAGATGAGATTGTTCAAATGACTGCAGAACAAGTTTGGCAGCAGCTTCTTGAAGTTGGCGGGCAAACATTTTCACACGTCACGATTTCTGGAGGCAACCCTGCACTCATCCGATCAATCGGTGAACTTGTTGAACTTCTTCATGAAAACAACGTTGAAGTTGCGCTCGAAACACAAGGGAGCAAATGGCAAGATTGGTTTCTTCAAATTGATGATCTGACTTTGTCGCCAAAACCACCGAGCTCAAGCATGAACGTCGATTTGGCAAAACTTGATTATATTGTGCGTCAATTAATAGAGAGCGAACGTCAACGTTTCGTCAGTTTAAAAGTTGTCATTTTTAATGAAGGAGATTACGAGTTTGCTAAAAAAATAAGTAAACGGTATCCAAAGCTTTCTCTCTATTTACAAGTAGGAAATGATCATGTTGTTACAAAAGACGACACAGCTTTACGTCATGAGCTATTACAGAAGTATGAATGGCTCATTGACTTAACGATGAAGGACCATGAATTAACGAACATCCGTGTATTACCCCAGCTTCACACACTCGTCTGGGGGAACAAACGCGGAGTATAAAAATAGAGCACATGGTTTTCAAAAAAGGAACCCATGTGTTTTCTACATTTAAGGTTGGATATTTATGTTAAAATGACTACATAAAATTGAAAAGAGAGGTTGTTATGATGATGAAAACGGCTCTTATGATTATTGATGTTCAAAATGACATGTTTGCTGAAGGGAACCCTGTTTTTAACGGAAAAAAATTGATAAAAAATATTCAAATGTTATTGGAAGAAGCACGTTCCAAAGGGGTTCCGGTCTTTTTTGTACAACATGAAGAAGGGAAAGGGACACCGATGGAATATGGAACGAAAGGATGGGAAATTCATCCTGACATTGAACCGTTGCTAGAGGAGACGATCATTCATAAAAAAACACCTGATTCTTTCTACGAAACAACATTAGAAGAAAACTTGAAAAAACAAGGAATCAATCATCTTATTTTAGCTGGTATCCAAACGGATGTTTGTGTCGATACGACGTGCAGACGAGCATTCAGCATGGGGTACAAAGTCACATTAGTTTCTGATACACATAGCACATGGGGGACAAAAGAGTTATCAGCTGAACAAATTATTCATCATCATAATCAACTGTTACGCTGGTTTGCTGATGTTAAGCCTATGAGTGAAATTACATTTCATTAATGGTGAGATGAAGAAATGAACGAAGGAGCATAAAACAAGTGGGATATGTCGAAGACTTACGTAAAATTGTCGGACATCGTCCGCTCATTTTAGTTGGAGCTGTCGTTGTCGTCGTCGATGAGCATGGAAGAATTTTATTACAACAACGTAAATACCCAAAAGGGACATGGGGCTTGCCTGGAGGGTTACTAGAATTAACGGAGTCGACTGAGGAAGCAGCAAGACGTGAAGTATATGAAGAGACTGGGTTAACTGTCAATGATCTCACATTATTAAACGTATACTCGGGAAAAGACTATTTTGTTAGAGCAGAAAATGGCGATGAGTTTTATGCTGTTACTGTTGCCTACTCTACCAAAAACTATGAAGGAAAGCTAGAAGCAGACCGTAATGAATCAGTCCAGCTCACCTTTTGTTATCCGAAAGATTTTCCAGAAAACTTCATTGGAAGTCATCGGCGAATACTTGATGACTATGTCGACCATTCTTTATAAATGAATCTTTATCGTGAACGGACGGGGAAGTGAAAGTATGTATCAAATTTTATTAGTAGAAGACGACCATAAGATTGCTTCGATCTTAACGAATTATTTAATACGCTACGGTTATCAAGTACACGTCGCAGAAAATTTAGCTGCGGTTGACGAGGAATTTGCTGCTGTTAAACCGGACCTTGTGTTACTTGATGTCAATTTGCCTTACTATGACGGCTTTTATTGGTGCAGACAAATTCGCATGCAATCGAAAGTGCCAATCCTATTTATTTCTGCTCGCACGGAAGAAATGAATCAAGTAATGGCGATTGAATATGGCGGAGATGACTATATAACGAAACCTTTTAACTTGGAAGTTGTCTTGGCAAAAATAAAAAGTACGTTAAGAAGAGCTTATGGTGAATATGCGATTTCAGCAAGACAAGATGAACAAAAATTAGAAAAAGCAGGACTCATCCTTCACCCGAATCAGTTCACTGTTGAATATAAAGGTGAACAAATCGTGTTAACAAAAAACGAGTTCCAACTTCTTCGTACGTTATTTCAGTCTTACAACGCGGTTGTAAGTCGGGAAGAATTACTCGAAGCGTTATGGGACGAAGATGCGTTTGTTGATGATAATACCTTGACGGTTAATGTTACGAGAGTGAGAAAAAAGCTGACAGAAATTCATGTTGAGAATGCGATTCACACTGTTCGAGGCAAAGGTTACAGGTTATTCATAAAAGGGGACGAGCCATTATGAAGCTGAAACATTTTCTAGGAGATCGTCTCATCCTCCTTATATTTTTCGTTATTTTTGTTAGTACAGTTTTACTCGTGTACAGCTTATCACTTATAGAAGTTGGCTTGTCACCATCAATGGGCAACCTTCTTTATATGATCATTCTCGCTGTTTTCCTGCTCATCATATTTTTCCTTATCGATTATTTTCGTCACAAACGATTGTATCAACAAATCAATCGAATGAATGAGTTGAACAGTCCAACTTTTGATCAAATTGATGCATTAATGAATATTCAGCCAATCACATATGAACAGCAGCAATGGATAAATCTCATAAAGATAACTAACGCAGCTGGAAGAGCTGAAGTTACAGATGAAATGAAGCAAAGAGAGCAGTATGAGGTTCTTATCCACCAGTGGGTGCATCAAATGAAAACGCCAGTGTCGGTTATTTCACTTATCGCCCAGGAGGGAAAAACGAGGTTTCATGATCATCATATGAAGCACTGTATAGAAGAAATTGAAGAAGAAAATGATAAATTTAGGCGTGGACTTGACATTATTCTCCACGGAGCAAGGGTACGGAACTTTGCAGAAGATATAACACCAACTAAAATGAATCTCGTCTCTTTAGTGAAAAATGTCATTAATGATGATCGTAAGCAATTTATAAAACGGGGACTCTATCCAAAACTAATAACGAAAAATGAACAGATCTTTATCTATAGTGATGAAAAGTGGCTTCGTTTTGCGATAAGTCAGGTGCTTTACAATGCCTTGAAATATTCGGTCCAAGGTAACGACGATCATATTACATTTGAAGTTATTGAAAAGAATAAAATTGTAAAGCTTAACGTCATTGATCATGGAGTAGGCATTCCGCGTCATGATCTCAAACGAGTGTTTCAGCCATTTTTTACAGGGGAGAATGGCAGACACTATCAAGAATCAACTGGAATGGGACTTTATTTAGTGAAAGAAATTTGTACGTCGTTAGGTCATACTGTATCCGTTGATGCTGAACCTGAAAAAGGGACAACTGTATCGTTCACGTTTGAATCTGAAACCTTACATGGTATGTGACAAAAATGTAAGGTTCTTTACGGTTATGAAAGAAACTTCGATGGCAGACAAGATTCCAGAGAACGTATACTTAGTGTTGTCAAAAGGTTAAAGGAGGCAGTTATCGATGGAAATATTGAAAGCAGAAGACTTATCGAAAATCTACACCCAGAAGAAAGGGGAACTTTCTTTTAAGGCACTTGACCGTTTTTCTCTCGAGGTTGATAAAGGAGAAATGGTTGCAGTTATGGGGCCATCAGGAAGTGGAAAAACGACATTTTTAAATATTATTGCAACGATTGATAAGCCAACATCAGGAAAAGTCATCATTAATGATACAGATCCACGTCACTTAAAAAACGATAAGCTTGCACTGTTTAGACGAAGAGAAATTGGCTTTGTGTTCCAAGATTTTAATTTGCTAGATACATTAACGGTTCGGGAGAACATTTTACTTCCTCTTGCCCTGGACAATTATTCAACAAAAGAAATGAATCGACGAATCACTGAGTTAGCAAATATTTTAGGAATTACTGACATTTTGGAGAAACGAACGTATGAGATTTCGGGGGGACAGCAGCAAAGGGCAGCCGTTGCGCGTGCGATTATTCATGAACCTTCGATTATTTTAGCTGATGAACCGACAGGAAACTTAGATTCTAAATCGGCAAAACAAGTCATGAACGCATTTTCCCTCCTACAACAGGAGAAAGGTGCGACAACCTTAATCGTTACACATGATCCGACAGCAGCTAGCTTTTGTGACCGAGTGCTCTTTATTAAAGACGGAAAATTCTTTTCTGAAGTTTATAAAGGGAAGAATCAAGAGACCTTCTATAAGCGAATTCTTGATACATTGAGCGTTCTCGGAGGTGACTTTCATGAACATTCGTCACCTAGCTAAACGAAACATTGAAGGCAACGCCAAACGATACTTGGCATATTTTTTAAGCTGTATTTTTGCCGTCACAATCTTTTATATGTATGCAGCCTTTATTTTTCACCCAGACGTCATTGAAGGAGAAATGAAAGGAGCAGCTGTTACGAGAAGAGGAATGATCGCAGCAGAAATCATCATTATCATTTTTTCTGTCTTTTTTATTTCTTATTCAAATGGAGCCTTTCTTCAGACGAGAAAAAAAGAATTTGGTTTGTTGACACTTTTTGGGATGTCTAAGGGACAGCTTCGAAAACTTATCTATTTTGAACAAACGATCGTTTCGATTTTGGCAATTGTTGTTGGAGTTGGACTCGGACTGTTATTTTCGAAATTATTTCTGATGCTCATGTCTGCACTTCTTTCTGTAGATAGTCCGATTGAATTTATGCTCGTTCCTGAAGCATTTCTGTATACGATTGGTGGATTTTTCATTTTATTTCAACTGTTAACGTTGCTTGGGTTGTTCAAAGTTGGCAAGCAGGAGCCAATAGATTTGTTAAAAGAAGCAAGCAAACCGAAAAATACACCGCTATTTTCTTATTGGCTCGTCCTTTTAACTGTTGTCTGTTTAAGTATAACGTACTACTTAGCAGCAACAATAGCAATGCTTAACGTTTTTGGAAGGATTTTGCCGATTTTGTTCTTTGTATTAGTCGGAACTTATTTTCTGTTTACTCAAGGAAGCGTTGCAGTTATGAAATCGATTTACGGAAAAAAATCGAGACTGTACCGCGGAACGAATCTTGTAACAGATACGAATATGTTGTTCCATGTGAGAGACTTTTCAAAAATGTTTTTCCTCACCTCGGTCATTACTGCAGTTATTTTAACGGCAGCAGGCACCATTTTTATGTTTTATGCGGATTTAAAAGATCAAAGCGAAAGGAATATGCCTCAAGCGATAGGCTGGGTGGAAAATAACGCAGAACAACATTCAATTATTGAACCGGACAAAGTGAGGAAGACATTGAATGATGGAGGTTTCGAGATTCTGTATGAAGTCGATATTGTCGGTGTTCCTGTGTCTCATTTCATGGAGAATGTTACCGGAGAAAGAGTAGAAGGTGAAGCACTCCTTTTACCGGAAAGCGAAATTAATCGGATTCTGGAAAAAAGAGGATTTGCAACGATAGAATTGCGAGATAATCAAGCGGTCTATAATTATCCATATGAGTACCTTGAATATGATTTTTTCGAGAAAGACGAACATTTAGAGATTCAAGTGCAAAACTTAACCGAGGAAGTAGTTATAATAGAACAGTTAAATAAAGGAGTCATTGCTCCTATTGGAATTGCTACATCATCGATCATTGTGAGAGACCAACTTTACGAACAAATATCTAATGAAGTCCCTCTTTCTAATAAAGCTCGTGTACACGGCTTTGAAATGGATAATTGGGAACAAGCAATAGAGGTATCAGAAATGATTGAAGCTGAAGCTAACCTTGACGGTGCAGAACATCAATTACAAACGAGAGCGACTGGCTTCCAATCGATAAAACAAGGTAGCGCATTGACGCTGTTTATCGGGTTATTCGTCAGTCTATTATTTTTTATCGTTCAAGGCAGTATGATTTATCTAAAACTATTTACGACGATTGAAGATAAAAAAATGCAAATCTATTCGTTATTTCGCGTAGGGTTAACTCGTAAAGAAATCCGGAAAATTTTAAATCATGAAGTAGCGATGTTATTTTTTATCCCATTTGTCATTGGAACGGTGCATGCTTTGTTTGCTTATGTAGCGTTAAGCAATTTATTAGCAGCCAATTTAACTAGATATGCTGCACTCGTCATCGGAATTTACTTTATATTGCAGCTTTCGTATTACTTAATCACAAGAAAGCTTTATGCAAAATCTGTCACAAATGATATAAGGTATACGAATTAAGTGAAAACAGAATACTTGGAAACAGTAAAGCGACTGAAAAAGGGGCTCGTTCATCTTAAATGATCAGCTCCTTTTTTAGTCTTTTTTTCCTTGTAACCGAAAGTAAAAAAAGGAAAAAGATCCCTTTTGTTGAATAGTGAAAATAAATTAGGAAGGGAGGGCGTGGGATGTATGAATACTTTCAAGGGCTAGTGATCAGGGAAAGCACGAACGAAGTTCCACCTGAAAAAGTTGAAAGTTTGTTTCAAGATGCAGGAGGGGCTCGTCATACACCGAATTGGCAGAAAGAAAAGTTCTCATTGATTTTCAAGAATTCTACTTGGGCTTTTACAGTTTGGGATGACGAAAAAATGATTGCTATGGTACGTGTGATATCTGATCAAATTATGGCAGCAACGATTATGGACTTAATTGTCCACTCTACATATCGTGGAAAAGGGATTGGTAAAAAATTAGTTGAATGCTGTGTTAAAAAGCTGCCACATGGAGACTGGTTTGCACATACTTCTGCAAATAATTATGAATTTTATAAACGCTGTGGCTTTGATGTGAATGATCTTTCTCAAAACGGAACATGTGTATATTACGGATATATTGAAGCGAGAAAAGCTGGACATCGATAAATTGAGATACTCGATGATTGTTGACATGACAGTGTAAGTACGCATTAAAAATTTAGAAGAAGGACAAAAATTTTATAAAGTATTGTTAGACCGTAAGCCCGATTTCATCCCTCATGAAGGCTTTGCAGAATGGGAGTTAATTCGTGGTTGTTGGTTACAGGTAGCAAAAGGAGAACCGACACCTGGAAGTGGTCCATTAAGGCTTGGAGTAACAAATATTGAGAAAGAACGGACGAGAGTAATAGAGAAGCTGAATGTTGAAGCATTTAAAATTTATTCTCGAGAAGAAGTTCCAGTAAAGTGGGGCACATTTACTGATCCATGGGGGAACCGACTAGGGTTCTATGAATTTATGGATAAAGAAGAGCAAAATGAACGAGTAAAAATGGTGTTGCAACAGTAACACTTAGGAGGAATAGACACTTGGGATCAAGAATAATGCATGTAATTATTACTGATCGAATTTCCGAAAAAATAGAGGTAGCAGATAGAACGGCATTTTTACTCGGAGGAATTGCACCGGACGCTGTTTCATCGAAAGATTTTTCGCATTTCTTTTCTGGTAATGTCGCTGACTATTCTCGAACAATTGATTATCATGCTTTTTGGCAAAAGTATTACACACTAGAAGCAGTTGATTACGTTTGCGGTTACTTTACTCACCTTGTTGCAGATGATATTTGGTTAACAGGGTTTTACTTACCTTGGTTAAAAAATAGGCTAGAAAACGATCCATCTATGTTTACAAAATATCATAACGACTTTCGTTTATTAAATCGCATGTTACTGGCACATTACCAGCTATCACCACAGTTGTTGGACACCACGAAAGAAAAAATTCTCCCAGACCTTGAAGAAGTAAAAGCAGCAGATGTGAGAAGCTTTATCCCATATTTATATTCAGATATGGAAGATCAACAGACTGACACGAATAAATTAGATGCTTTTACGTTTGAACAAATCATTGGTTATATCGAAACGTCAATCGATAAAGGGGTGCAACAACTTCAATTGCTAAAATAGTTTCCAAGCGGACATAGTATACCTTATTTTATAAAATTGAGTCCGTTTTCAATTTATCGGACATGAAGGACTCTATTTCCTTTTAAATTGACTAAATCATCGTCATTTTTTAGTAATAGCGAACCTGATGTCCGTTGACATTGAAAAAATACCGGTTTGTTCACAAATAACGGTTCACACGTCCTAAATGGTTTATAAAGTCGTTTGAAAAAAATAAGAGGAATTTCAAGTGGTGGCTCGAATTCTATTAACAAACTAAATTAGAGAGGGGCATTAAAATGATTAGTTTAAAAAATAGGAAGGTCAAGTTAGACGAGTTTACGTTTTTCGGATTCAGCGTGGAAACGAGTAATCAAGCTGAAATGAGTGGCGAAGGAGTCATACCTGGATTGTGGGAAAAGTTTTATAGCGGTGGGGCACCATCCCATTCACCAACGATTGCCTTATATACGAATTACGAGTCTGATGAAAACGGAACATATACGTTTGCTATCGGACACAAATTGTCTGAGGATTCGAATGTTCCAAAAGGGATGAAAGAATTCACGGTTCCTAATTCTAATTATGTTGTTTTCACAACTAAAAAGGGGCCTGTTCAAGAGGTAGTCGTTGAGGCATGGCAGGAAATATGGGAATGGTCTAAAGAAAACGAGCGCGCATTTACAGCAGATTTTGAAGTTTATGACGAACGAGCACAAGATCCAAATAATAGTCAAGTTGATATTTATATTGCAGTGAAATGATGCTGTTACACCAAGGAATTGGATTAGTAAGGGGGGGAATAGTATGAAAGAATGGAAAACGTTACATTCAGAATATCTTTATCAAACCCCTTTCGGAAACTTAAGGAAAGATCGCTGTGAGCTTCCGGACGGAAACGTCATTCCAAACTATTATGTCCAAGAATATTCAGACTGGGTTAATGCTATTGTGTTAACAAAAGAAAACCAAATCGTATTAGTCAAACAATATCGTTATGCAGCTGCTGATCATTTCTTAGAAATACCAGCTGGAAAGCCGGAAGAAGGAGAAGGCTATGACGATGCAATTGTTAGAGAAGTGAGAGAAGAAACAGGATTTGTCTCAGATCAAGGTCCCATTTGCCTAGGAGAATTTTATGTGAATCCTGCTACACAAACGAATAAAGTCATCACCTTTTTAGTCAAGGATGCTTATAAAGCCTTTGAGCAAGATTTAGATCCAACAGAGTTCATTAACATTCATATAATAGATTGGAATGACATGGAGGAGATGATTGCAGCCGGGAAAATAAATCAATTATTTTCAGTAAGTGCATTTTTTTTGGCAAAAGCAATATTAAAGGGATGATTTTTTGGTGGAGAGAAGAACAGTAAGAAATGACCAACTTCATTCAGAGGCGATTAAATAGATTATTTTTGCGATTTCCTCCGGGCGAACGTCTATTGAATCGAGCTGACCGATGTGAAGCCATACAGGTTCATATGTTCCGTCAAGCACATTTCTAGCTGTGTACTCTTCACCTTTTCCTGTACCGAATGTTCCCCGATGATTTTAGAAAGAAAAAAATATTGGATTCCGTTCCATTCGACTTTCCCGAGTAAATGTTCGATGCGAATGTGTACGTCTAACTCTTCATACGCCTCTCTTATTGTTGCTTGTTCCGGTGTCTCTCCTGTTTCAATTCCTCCTCCTGGAAAAACATAATATGTTCTGTTGCCTTTTACTCTTTTGATTAACGCGACTTCATCTTCTTTAAGAATGATAGCAGCCCCTCTATTTCTCAATTCAACCACTCCGATCATAAAAAACAAACTCTTCTTGTCCAATCGCTTAAATGGATCATGAATAAATTATACTAAAAGTTTTTGACGAGAAGGAGTGTTACGTATGAAAGCAAAACAAATCATTCGTACAGGTAAGAAATACTTAGGTACTCCCTATGTGTTTAACTCTCCTCCGTTCCAATCAGCAACTTTTGACTGCAGTTCATTTATCCAATATATTTTCCATAAAAATGGTATCGCACTGCCTCGTAATTCACGACAGCAATTTCTAGCAGGTAAAGACATTTCAGGTAGAAAGATTAAAAAGGGGGATTTGTTATTTTTCACGACATCAAAGCGGAAAAATCTCATAGGCATCTCAAAAATTGGACATGTTGCCTTATATATTGGTGATGGGAAAATGTTGCACACATTTAGGCAAGGGGAAAAAGTGAAGGTATCAAAACTAAAAAAGTATTGGAAAACTGCGTATGTAGGAGCGAGAAGAGTCACCTAAAAAGAATCTCCTATGAATAAATATCGATTTCAAAGCAACGTTCTTTTATGTTTTCTCTTGAAAATCAGTTGGAGTCAATGGGAAAATAAGGATGATACATTATAGATGAAGGGCGTTGTTATGGAGATGAGAAAAATCTTAGTAGCTCCAGACTCATTTAAAGGCTCAGTATCAAGTGAGGAAGTAGCCAGGCAAATGGGCAGAGCGATAAAGGAAGTCAATCCGGCAATTGATGTTGTCACATTACCTATGGCAGATGGTGGGGAAGGAACTGTCGATGCACTGCTATATGCTCGTGGCGGCGAGCGAATGAAAGTGAAGTCTGTTGATCCACTTGGACGTCCGATCGAAGCATCATACGGATGGTTTCCTAAGGAGAAACTGGCTGTTATTGAAACTGCTGCAGCTTCCGGTCTTCCACTATTAAATGTCAATGAACTGGATCCGTATCGTGCAACAACGTATGGTACCGGTTTACTCATAGATAGTGCTATTCAAGAAGGTGCTAAGACGATTATGCTTGGCTTAGGTGGGAGTGCAACTGTTGATGCGGGAGTGGGTCTCCTGCAAGCACTAGGGGTAAAAATATATGATGAAAATGATCAGGAACTGTCAATTGTCGGCGGGGCACTAGAACAAATCAAATGTATAAATACGGAATTATTGCAGGAAAGAATCAAGCATGTTCAGTTCATTGTCGCATCAGATGTGACAAATCCACTACTTGGACGAGACGGGGCTAATTATACATTCGGTCCGCAAAAAGGATTGACTGAAGAAACATTACCTTTGTTTGAAAAAGGAATGGAACAGTTTGCAAATATTGTTGTTGCTCATACCGAAGTTGATCACCGGTTCCATGAAGGCGCAGGAGCGGCTGGAGGAATCGGATTTACGGCATACTCATTGTTAAATGCCGAGTTTCGTTCAGGAATCGACCTTGTCATGGAGTGGTCGAACTTTGATGAGCATGTAAAAGGTGCGGATTTCGTTTTTACTGGTGAAGGAAAAATAGATGGGCAGACTCTATTCGGAAAAGTTCCTGTTGGAATAGCGAGAGCTGCGAAAAAGTATGATATACCAACAATCGCTTTTGCTGGTTCGGTTGGAGAAGGTGTTGAAAAATTAGAATCAGAAGGAATTGTGATGACAATGCCGATCGTAGATCAACCGATGAGTTTAGAAAAAGCGATGGAGCAAGGTGCTGATTTGATCTATAAACAAACGAAACGCGTCATAAAACTTATCAGTCTATAAAAGTGCCTGGCACCTGGGAAATCATTCCCAGGTGCCAGGCACTTTTATCCAATTTTACGTCTTATTTATTCATGATTTAAAGGGTGATCATTTGAAGCTGGTTCAAGTGAACATGCTTCAATCTTGTATGCTTCAAAAAGTGAGTAAATAAAAGGTTTCAGCTGGAAATTAGAGGACAGACATCAGCCCCACTTCAGCCCTCCAAGACGACTTAATCCAACCACTATCTCTATGTCCCAAAACAACAAAAAATTTCGGTATTCGAAGTTTTTCCTCCTATCTTCCCTTTAATTTATGGTAAAGTAGAGGGAGGATACTTATAGATTTTCTTCAACTTACGTTATCAGAAAATTTAAATTAGTGAAAACTACGTATTCCTTTGCCCCGCTTTTCATCAAATCAACAAATCAACAATTCTATTATTCTTTAGGTATGGTGATGATAGACGCTAAGCCTAAACCTGATAAGTCATCATGGAGGATCAAATATGAAGAAAGTTTTTTCGTTTTTAAAACCTTATAAGTTACCAATTTATATTGCACTATTTTTAACGTTAGTAGAATTGGCAGTCGAGCTTCTCCAGCCATTAATTATGGCAAAGATTATCGATGACGGAATTCTTGCAGATGACATCGGAGTCGTCATGACTTGGGGCGGTGTCATGATCGGTTTTGCATTAATCGCTTTTGCTGCAGGGATCATCAATTCCTTCTATGCAGCTCATGTGAGTCAAAACACCGGATTTGATCTAAGGAGCAAGCTTTTTGGAAAAGTTCAGTCGTTCAGCTTTTCAAATTTTAACGAACATCCGACATCATCGCTTATTACGAGGATGACAAACGATGTTACCCAGCTGCAAAATACGATTTTTATGAGTTTGCGGATCATGCTCAGAGCCCCGCTGCTCGTGATCGGATCAGTCATTATGGCACTGATTGTTAATTGGCAGCTCGCTCTTATTCTCGTCGTTTCTGTACCGCTGCTTGTCGGATTCCTCATTTGGGTGATGGGGAAAGCTGGCCGCTTATTTAAAGCCGTACAGCAAAAGCTAGACAAGGTGAATGGAGTTGTACAGGAAAATTTAATGGGAATTCGTTTGATTAAAGCTTTTTTAAGAAGGCACCATGAATCGGAACGATTTACTAAGGAAAGTAAAGATCTGCATAACAGGACCGTTTCTGCGTTACGGTTAATCGAAACGACGATGCCGGTTATTTTATTTGTCATGAATATGAGTATTATTGGTGTCCTCTGGTTCGGAACAGTAAACATTAATACACAAGGAGCGACTGTCGGTGAAGTCGTTGCAATTGTCAACTATGTCACACGTATGACAGGCGTACTATCAGTTTTTTCAATGATTGTGATGATTTTTTCTCGTGCAAAAGCTTCATCTGAACGGATTGCCGATGTACTTGAAACAGAAGTCGACCTCGTCGATGGGGAAGGAACGTTGGCTAAGCATCCGAATGAAGGAAAGCTTACATTTGATTCGGTACATTTCAAATACCCAGGAACAACGACCCCCGTTTTGCAAAACATCAGTTTTGATGTGAATCCAGGAGAACGTCTCGCAATTCTCGGAGCGACAGGGTCTGGAAAAACATCATTGTTTCAGCTGATTCCAAGGTTATATGATGCAGGCGCCGGTACTATTTATTTCGATCATACAGACATATCGAAAATGAAGCTTGATGATTTACGAAAAAAAATCGGCTACGTACCACAGGAAGCCTTGCTTTTTACCGGGTCCATTAAAGATAACATTGCCTGGGGAAAAGAAGATGCAACAATTGAAGAAATACAAGAGGCAGCTGTTCATGCACAAATTCATGAAACGATTGAGGGGCTGCCAAATAAATATGATACGATTCTAGGGCAGCGTGGTGTCAACTTATCTGGCGGACAAAAACAGCGGATTTCAATTGCGCGTGCGCTCGTTCGAAAACCGTCTATTCTCTTGCTTGACGACAGTACGAGTGCACTTGATGTGAAAACGGAAGCGCACTTACTGAAGGCGTTGCAAGTGTACAATTGTACGACACTTATGATTACACAAAAAATGAGTACGACGATGCGGGCTGATACGATTCTCTTGCTCGAAAATGGTGAGATAACGGCAAAAGGAAGTCATGAAGAGTTACTCATGCATTCTAAATTGTATCAGCAAATCTATGAATCTCAGTTTGGAAAGGAGAAGATGACACATGTTCAACGATCTTAAAAAACCTTTCCAGCATGAAAAAATAAACATTTTTGATGAAAATGAACGTAGCGGCCAAACGAATAGTGACAAACAGAACAAAAAGCCGCGTGTCAGTAACTGGGCGACTACATTAAAACGTGTATGGAACTATTTATCTGAAAGTAAAGGAAAGCTGTCACTCGTTATTTTGATGATTGTCTTTAGCTCTGCGTTTGCTTTACTTGGACCATTAGTCGTTGGTTTTTCGATTGATTATTTTGTCATGCAAGGAGATTTAAGCGGACTTCAGCTAGCTATTCTGCTTCTTGCAGTCATTTATCTTCTTCACTCATTGTCTGTATTTCTGCAGCATTTTTGGATGATACGTGTAGCGCAAAAGACGGTCTACACATTGAGGACAGAGCTGTTTAAGCACTTGCATAAACTGCCTATTCCTTTTTTTGATAAGCGGCAGCAAGGTGATATTATGAGTCGGGTAACAAACGACATAGAAAACGTCAGTAATACGTTGAACAGTTCAGTTATTCAAATTTTCGCCAGTTTATTAACGTTAATTGGAACACTGTCGGTTATGCTTTGGCTTAGTCCGTTACTCACTTTGTTAACCGTATTAATTATTCCATCAATGTTTTTAGGGTTAAAATGGATTACGCGCAGAACTGGAAAACTGTTTAAGGAGCAGCAAAAAAATCTCGGTAACTTAAACGGATATATTCAGGAAACGATGTCGGGACAGCGGATTGTTAAAACGTTTTCTCAAGAAGAGAAAGTGATCCGTGAATTTGAAGAAAAGAATACGAGACTTCGAACTTCTGGCTTTTGGGCACAAACGATATCAGGTTTTATTCCGAAGCTGATGAATATGCTAAACAACTTAAGCTTTGCGATTATTGCAGGAGTTGGTGGAATCCTTGCTTTAAATGGCCATATTAGTGTCGGTGTTATCGTTATTTTTGTAGAATACGCACGTCAATTTACAAGACCACTCAATGACTTAGCGAACCAGTTTAACACACTGTTATCAGCAATAGCTGGTGCAGAAAGAGTGTTCCAAGTGATGGACGAAAAACAGGAAATGGCTGATGAAAAAGGATTAATTGAGCTTGATCAAGTCGATGGAGAAGTGTCCTTTGAACACGTTTCTTTCTCCTATGAAGATGATGAGGATACCGTTGATCATATTCATTTCCATGTGGAAAAAGGTGAAACCGTTGCTTTCGTTGGACCTACTGGTGCTGGAAAAACAACGGTGTTAAATCTATTATCGCGTTTCTACGATCCGGTTGGCGGTCGTATTTTAGTAGATGGTCAAAATATCGGTGAAGTAAAGCGAGAAAGCTTACGAAAGCATATGGCTTTTGTGCTGCAAGATTCGTTTTTATTTGAAGGGACGATCCGAGAAAATATCCGTTACGGCAGGCTTGATGCAACGGATAAAGAGGTAGAAGAAGCTGCTAAATTGGCAAATGCCCATCCATTTATCGATCGTATGCCTGATAAATATGATACAAAAATTAATTCTGAGGGTGGTGGAATCAGCCAAGGGCAAAAGCAGCTGCTATCAATTGCAAGAGCCATATTAGCCAACCCTTCGATTTTAATTTTGGACGAAGCAACGAGCAGTATTGATACAGTGACTGAAATAAAAATTCAGGAAGCGTTGCATCGTCTTATGGAAGGACGTACGAGTTTTGTTATTGCCCATCGGTTGAACACGATTCAGCAAGCTGATCAAATTATTGTTCTAAATGAAGGAAATATTATTGAAAAAGGCTCACATAACGAATTGCTTGAGCATGATGGCTTTTATGCTGATCTATTTTACAGCCAGCTTAAAAAAGAAGTTGTGTAAAAAACAATCAGATTTATGTTTGCCTTCTTTAGAAATAGGAGTATATAAAGTTACTCAACGTTCAATCCTCTCTTGTCGCAAGGGAGGATATTTTTTCCTAAATTAATGCGAGGTAATTTCGATTTGTTATTGACACTTATTTCATTTGTTGAGTATAGTAAACTAATGAAAATAGTAATCATTACAATTTGTATCAACTTAATTAAATGAATAGGGTTCAAACCGGGGCTTTCTTGCCCTACACAATAAAAGGAGAACGACATGAAATTAGCGAGGGTGTCCTTACAAGAAAAAACTCAGTCGATATTAAGTCAAAAGCAGTATTTATTTTTGGCGATCCCGTTAATCATTTCTGGTATAACGACACCGATATTAGGTGCTGTTGACACAGCTGTTGTTGGTAGAATTCCGGACCCCGCTGCAATTGGTGGAGTTGCTATCGGTGCTGTCATTTTTAATACAATGTATTGGCTTTTAGGCTTTCTTCGTGTGAGTACGAGCGGCTTTACATCACAAGCAGAAGGAGCAAATAATGAAAGAGAAGTCGTTTTAACGTTTTTGCGGCCGATGATCATTGCGATTTTATTTGGTCTATTATTTATTATATTTCAATCTCCTATATTACATATATCAATGATTGTTATCGGTGCAAGTGAACACGTAAATCAATTTGCTTCAACGTACTTTTCAATCAGAATATGGGGAGCGCCTTTTACATTATTAAACTATGTAATTGTTGGTTGGTTAATGGGATTAGGGAAGGTAAAGCTTTCTCTTGCTTCACAAATATCGATGAATGTTTTAAATATTATTTTGAGTATTGTATTCGTGATCGGATTTAATTTGGGGATCGCCGGGGCAGCTTATGCGACATTAATAGCGGAAATGAGTGCCGTTTTATTCGGTATATGGTTAATTTTCATTAGCAAAAAGTTATCGTTGAAAAATGTTCATGTGAACATGTTATTTGATTCTGAACCTTTACTGAGCATGTTAAATGTCAATCGGGATTTATTTCTAAGGACTGTTTGTTTACTAGCCATGACGGTGTCTTTCACAGCAATGGGGGCTAGTTTAGGGGAAGTTACTTTAGCAGCTAATGCTGTATTATTGCAAGTTCATTATATAATGGCTTATTTAATTGGCGGATTTGCTAATGCTTCCAGTATTTTGATCGGAAGGTCTATCGGAAAAAAAGATAAGCTCCTATATAAGCGGGTATTTCTTTTATCCGTGCAATGGGGGCTCGTATCATCAATCCTCTTATCTGGATGTATGTTTTTATTAGGAGAAGCGATCGTTTCTTTATTTTCAACGGATACAGCTGTTATAGAAACGGCAGCCAGTTACCTTATTTGGATGATTGTTTTCCCGTTTGCAGGATTTTGGGGATTGCAATTAGAAGGAATTTTTTCCGGTGCAACAGAGGCGCGATTTATTCGAAATTCAATCATTTACGCATTAATTATTTATTTAATTGCGATTTTATTGTTTCCATCGGCTTTTCATAATCATGGCGTTTGGCTGTCATTTATTTTATTTAGTTTGTCACGTACGGTATTTTTAGGATTATACGTACGAACCTTAACCCGAATAAAATTTTCCTAAGTTACTCTGATTTGCGGATGGAATGATAGAGGCTATTAGGTGAGTTCAGCGGCTTATTCTTTGCATAAGGAATTTAATCAGCATAAAAAGGGATTATAAAGGAGGTTGACTGTTTATTTAAAGGGAAAACCTCCTCTTTTCCACCAATTCGTTAGAATGGAACATCCTCTTCTAAGTCTTCTCGAAGAAGCTGAGTTTCTCCTAAAGCTTCTAAGGCTGCCCCATACGAGTCTAACCAAGAGCCGATAATAGCGAGTTTTCTTCCTTGTATTTGCATTTCTCGGTTAGGTAAAAGTTGTTGTGTAAAACCAATCGCACCTAGGCCTGTTCCGATTGTTTGAAACCAAACACCTAAAACAGCTTTCTTTTCGCCACTAAAGTTTTCATCTTCTCCTTCAGTTTCCGCTTCCTCTTGAAGAATAAGAAGTTCTTCAGTAACACCAACTGCTTCAAGGACATTTCCGAAGGTTTGAATCCATGTTCCAGCAAGCACTTTCCTTTCTGCTGCTTGGAGTGCTGGATTTTCGTTGTTATCTAGTGCATTAAGTTCTGCCCTTAATTGATCAATGCTTTCTTTCGTCGCATTTCCCTCACTATCGATCATATTTTGATGAAACCTTTTATTTTTACGTAATCTTTTTTGGGGCATTTCAATCACTCCATCTTCCGACATTCAGTTATGATTATGTATATTCAAAAAGGAAACTGCTCGTTAGTATGAAAGTGGAGGAGAAAGGAATCAGATGACATTTAAAGTCATTGGCGGAACAATGAGTGTACATACGATAATAACTGAGGTGTTACCGTTGACAGAATGAACGTTTAACTTTAGAATGTTTTTCAATATCCAATTATGTATACTCGCTAAACCTTTCGTATAATGCTGGAAATAAGGTCCAGAAGTTTCTACCAAGCTGCCGTAAAAAGTTTGACTACGAGAGGATAATGACACGTATTTTTACTCGTGTATATTCTCCTCTCATTATAATGCTAAAATCTGAGGTCAGTCTGGATTTTTTGGTCGAAAAAGACACGTAGTTGAATCGTCTCGTAAAGGATACATATATTAACGATATGTCAAGAAGTTGTACGCTGTTCAGAGAGGAGAATAAAGGTGATAACCGAAAAGGAAAGTGTTAAAAAACGAATTGCTGCTGCAAGTAAAGGTGTCGACGCTGATTTAGTCATTAAAAACGGAAAAATTGTTGATGTTTTTAATTTAGAAATTATCGAAGCTGACGTAGCTGTTTCAGAAAATAAAATTGTCGGGATTGGACATTTTCAAGGAAAAACAGAGGTTGATGCCTCAGGTCAGTACATTTGTCCGTCATTTATTGATGGACATGTTCATATAGAATCATCGATGGTAACTCCGTCAGAGTTTTCTAAAGTTGTGTTACCACATGGAGTGACAACAGTCATTGCCGACCCGCATGAAATTGCAAATGTTTCTGGTACGAAGGGAATTCAATATATGCTTGATGCATCTGAAGGAATCCCGCTAGATGTATTTGTCATGCTCCCATCATGTGTACCGGCAACACCGTTTGAGAATTCAGGGGCAACATTGTTGATCGATGAGCTAAAACCGTTTTTTCGTCACGAAAGAGTGATTGGATTAGGCGAAGTGATGGATTTCCCTTCAGTGAAACACCAGTCAGAGTCAATGATCGATAAGCTAAGTCAGTCGAAAGAAGCTGGAGCAGTAATAGATGGGCATGGGGCTGGGCTTTCACCTGATGATATAAATGTTTATAGTACCGCAAATATTCAAACAGACCATGAATGTGAAACAGCCGAAGAAGCGAAAGTGCGTCTGCAACGTGGCTTGTATGTCATGTTGCGAGAAGGATCGGTTGCAAAAAATGTGAAGGCTTTATTAAAGGCGGTTACTCCGGCAAATTCTAGAAGATGTTTCTTTTGTACAGATGACAAGCACCTAGATGAATTAATAACGGAAGGCAGTATTGATCATAATATTCGGTTGGCGGTTGAACAAGGGTTTGATCCGCTAATGGCTATTCAAATGGCGTCATTAAACGCTGCTGAATGTTATGGACTGAAAAATAAAGGAGCAATCGCACCGGGATATGAAGCTGATTTTTTATTATTAGATGACTTAAATAAAGTAACGATAAACAAAGTGTACAAATCAGGTTACTTAGTCGCTGAAAATGGGCGATGTATGGTTAAAATTGAAGATGAATATACAGAATCACATGTTGTCAAAAATACCGTAAATCTCCCGGAAATGAATAAGGAATTATTTAAAATTCCGATGGAACAGGATGAAGTCGCAAATATTATTGAAGTGGTCCCTAACAGTCTCGTTACGCGGCATCGAAAAGAAAAGGTCGCTTCAATGAATGGAGAATTCGAGTCATCAGTTTCGAATGATTTACTAAAAATTGCCGTGGTTGAACGTCACCATGCTACAGGGAATATCGGTCTTGGAATCGTTAATGGGTTACATTTGAAAAAGGGAGCGATTGCTACGACGATTGCCCACGATTCACATAATGTTGTCGTAACAGGAGTGAATGATGCCGATATCGTAAGGGCGGTAAAAGCGATTGAAACTATTAGCGGCGGAATCGTGGTCGTCAATGACGGAGAAGTGATCGCATCGTTACCATTGCCTATAGCAGGATTAATGACGGATCAACAAGCATCGACGGTTGTTTCTGAAGTAAATGAACTTCATAAAGCGTTAAGCAAACTCGGTTTTGCAGAAGATTTTCATCCTTTTGTAACATTGTCATTTCTAGCTTTACCAGTTATCCCAGAGTTGAAAATGACAGATAAAGGGTTGTTCGATGTGAAAAAATTTGCACACATTCCTTTATTTGAACGCTAGAGCATGAACAAGCCCCCTAAAGCTATTAGCTTCAGGGGGCTTGTCCAGTTACATAAGCTGATCATGGGTGATGGTCATCGGGCGTGGTGCGTCTCCTTCGTGTGGATGAGTACTATCCACAAAAGAAGTATTCGTAAACATGACTGCAAATATTAGGACGGCTAACAGTTTACTTAGGTTTTTTTTCATACTCTTGGCTCCTTATATATTTTTTGTATTACATCCATCTCCATATCTAAATAATAGTAAGCCGATTTATATTTCTTTTGATCATAATAATAGTCACTAATATGTTTACATTCGTTTTCTAAAATAATAAAATGCCTTTGTTTATAAAAGTATTCTATCGATTTTTTCATGTAGTCTTCATACTTTTCATAATTCATCAACAGGTATTCCATTTTTGCTTCTAACATTTTTAAAAGGTGAAAATCAAATTCAGACTCACAATAGTCTCTCACCTCACCTAGTAATTTTTTAAGACTAGGTAAATCTTTTTGCTTCAAATATAATTTTGCTAAAGTGTAATAAGTGATTAGTACATTATCTTTATCATATATTTTTTTCTTTTCTAAACTTTCTTTATAGTAATACAAAGCTTTATCATATTCTTCATTATCTCGATAAACATTACCTAAATTATGGTGGATTTTAGTAGTTTGTATATAAAGTGATTTTTCTTTTGCCAAGTTTAAGCCTTTTTTTAAAACTTTTTTTGCTTCTTCAAAGTTTCTCATTTCAAATAATATCATTCCTTGAAGAATGTAACATTCTACTGTTTCTTTCCAACGATGATTTTCAAGGAATGCAGTTCGTGCAGAGATTACATATTCTAAGGCTTTTGTTAAATTAAATAAGTAAAAACTAATCAGTGCTAAATTAAATGTAACTTTCATTCTCTTTGACTCATCAGAAAGATACTTAGAAGCTTTATTAAAGTAATGATAACTATCAGTATAGTTTTTTTGATCATATTTAAGTAATCCGGTTACATAGGTGTATTTGAATTTTAAGTTTTTATTATATGAATCTAGTTCTTCTTCTTGAATATAAAATTGAATCTCATCATAAAGTTTTTCTGCTTCATTAAGGTTAAGCTGCTTTATGTGATGCATACACCTTAATAAAAGAAATTCAGTTTCTTGGTAGATCGAAGGAATGTATTCAAATTCCTTCTTGTTTTTTTGTAGAAATTCCTCAGCTTTTGCGAGATCGTTTTCAATTAATTCCTCGTATTCTGTCAAAAGCTTATCTGTAGTAGGAGAATGTTCATGAATATTCAGTAAATAATTCGTCGGAACTTGTAACCTTTTTGCGATTGACTCTAGTATATCGGTTGAAGGAACATATCGTCCACCCTCAATGTTACTATAATGCGACGTTGAGACTATCCCTTTACAAAGGTTTTGTTGAGAAACGCGGTTTAATTTGCGTATTTTCTTCAATCTATTGCCAATATGCAAAATATACCCCTCCTTTTGAATTATTCCAATATATAAAATAATTTGTTTTAAATTTATATGTAGTATTTAATTATAAGTCAATTTGATAAACTCTGCGAACGAAATGTTTTAGAAATTGTTTAAAAGATACTAGTTATAGAAGGGATTGTTTCATGATAAGGGCATACTTTTGCGAAAATGACAAAAGGTTTCTTCTTCGGCTTATCATGATATGATTTTTTTAAGAAAGAAAAAGGAGTGAATTTCCTTGTTTTGCTAGAGGATGCAGAATGAATCAGACTTAACTATTACTATAATTGCCATAAAATGAAATAACAAGGTACTTTCACATCGTTTTTTCAAAATAATAGTTTTACTGGGAGGGTGAGAGATGGTAATAGACGAGAGAAAATTGCATGATGATTTATACGGTATTATGCAAAATCAAGTTCAGCAAGATTTTCATCACGGATTGTTTGACGACCATTTATTGACCCTGTCTCACATGTCTACAACATTAGCTCAACGACAAAAGCTTGATGAGTCATCATTAATCGACATTTGGATCCGTTACCGTATTCACCATCAGATTCAAAAAGTGTATATGAAGCAGCCTGCCGTTTTTGAAGGGTATAAAAAAATATCAGGATCAGAAACAATTGATGAATTATCTGAAATAGGAGCAATTTTCGTATCGTTTCATTTTGGACATGACCACTATGCACCGTTAGAAATAGGTAAAAAGTTGCGTGAGTCTGGTAAGTACCTTTATATCGTTACCGATCCAGAGGAACAGAAGCCTGAACAATGGGTTCAATATCAACAGTATGAACATGTTGATGATGTCGTTTCAGATGGTGTCTATCATGATCCAAAAGTTGAAACATTATTGTCGGAAAATGAAAACCTCTTCTTTTATTTAGATGATCACGTAGGGTTTGATGAAAAAGTTAGTCCTTTTAAAGTCAACTTCATGAAGAAAAGACAAAAAGCACCAAGCTCTATTTTTCGATTAGCGGTAAAATTTCAAAAGGCGGTATGCTTCGTCCACTCAACAAAAAATGAGAATGATGAACCGGTATTACACATATATGGCCCGCTATGGGTACAAGATGATCAAATACAAAGTACATCACAAATTATTTATGATTTATTTGAGGAAGAATTGTTAAAGAAGCCTTATTTATGGAAAAAGTGGCATCGCCACAAGACGTTGGATGAGTACACCGATCAAATGATTACTCGCGCTGATCCAAGCATCGATGTGCTAAACCGATGGGGCACTCACGGATTAAATATTCAATCCGGTTTGATTTATCAAATTGCCTCATCATAAGTAAGTTAAGTTAGAAGGAAGTTTTACTTAAATTCGCTATTTCCCCTTAATTTTCGAATAGATGATGCCAAGCTCACTCATTAGAGCTTGGTCTTTTTTTTTTACAAAATCGCTGGATTTCCCCTCCTAATTCCCATTTACTTTCCACGTGCCTGGCACATGGGGATATCTGGTAATTCATTAAAGATTATAGGGATGTGTATGAAAAGTATATAGGGATATTTTGGTTTTGTTTGGTGATTCAAGGTAATAGTATGAGTATGGAGGGAGTGTTATGGATACGAGTACAACGATTAGTATCATCCTTTTTATATTCATCGCTTTTCCACTGTCTGTTTTTATTCATGAGTTCGGACATGCAGCAGCGATATTGCTATTAACAAAGAAAAAAGTACGGATATTTATCGGACCGCGTACTTCTGATAATGATGAAAGCTTTAAAGTCGGTCGATGTCATTTTCATTTACAATGGTCGACTGGAGGTTCCTGTTTCACAATGATGGAGGAGCAAGAATGGACAAAAAAAATTACGTTTTTCTTCTTTCTATTCGGTCCGCTTTTTTCTTTCATAGCAGCTTCGACGTTTATTTTAGCTGCGAATATGTTGAAACAAGAAACTTTTTGGTCTACAGTGCTCTTTTGGACTGGATATTTGAATGCAATCATGTTTATAATCACGTTAGTTCCGATAAAATATCCGAATACAACAGGACGGCTGAATGGAGTCCATTCAGATGGATATGAGCTCGTCCGCCTATTTTTCCAAAAATGAGTGAAGGAGTATTATATATGGTTTTTTGTGATCATTGTGAAACAGAGGTCGATGAAGTATTGATGGAGGCTGATTATGGCGCAGATCCATTTTGGTGCCAAGAGTGCTTAGGAAACCTGGATCTAGAAGATTTTCCGCTGGACGAGCATATAAAAGTCATGTTATTGGAATGGACGTTGGAATACGGAAGTTTTATAGATTTTGTCAAAAATAAATATGTTGAAAATGGCCGTGATATGGAAAAGGCTTTTAATGAAAAAGGTCAATTACTAAAAAATATGGTCGAATATGAGTTAGGGAACGAAATGTCGATCACATTTAAACCGTCAGAGTATTATAAGGTGCTAGAAGATAGTTGAAGATGAGTATAGGAATTTTATGAATCGAGGATGCAGGAATGACTAGTTTATTAGGGCAAGCTGAAGCATTTATTATTCGGTGTTACGAAGAGTTAAAGAAAAAAACAGAGATAGAGGCTCGTCTTAGAGAGATTAAAGAGGAAATTTCTGAAACGGGCACATACGAACATACATGTGAGGAACTATCGTATGGTGCAAAGATGGCATGGCGTAATAGTAACAAGTGTATTGGCCGCCTTTTTTGGGAGAACCTCCACGTGTTTGATGCCCGTCATGTGCATACGTCTGAGGATGTGTTTGCTTCATTACATGATCATATTAAATATGCAACGAATGGTGGCAAAATAAGGCCAACAATTACGATTTTTCCCCCTCGGAAAAATGGACGTGATCGAGTACGTATCTGGAATCACCAGCTTATTAGGTATGCTGGCTATGAAACAGAAGAAGAAATCATCGGCGATTCTTGGTCGCTTCGCTTCACGGAAATTTGTAGAGAACTTGGCTGGGAAGGTAGGTACACAAGCTTTGATATCCTCCCTCATGTTATTCAAGTAAATGATGCCCCGCCTGTTTGGAGAGAAGTTCCACTAGATATTGTGAAAGAAGTAAATATAGAACACCCTGAAAATCCAAAGCTAAAACAATTGAACTTGCAATGGTATGCTGTTCCGATCATTTCCGATATGTGTTTAGAAATTGGAGGGATAGAATATCCTGCTGCACCGTTTAATGGCTGGTATATGGGAACTGAAATTGGTGCAAGAAATTTAGCGGATACGGATCGATACAATGTTCTTCCAAAAGTAGCATCAATGTTTAAGATGGACATGAAACGAAATTCAAGTCTTTCGATAGATCGTGCACTTGTAGAATTAAATCGAGCAGTGCTTCATTCATTTCAAAAGGAAGGCGTCAGTATTGTTGATCATCATACAGCAGCTGAGCAGTTTAAGCAATTTGAGAAAAAAGAAACGAATGCTGGACGGTCAGTTACCGGCCAATGGAGCTGGTTAATACCCCCTGTATCTCCTGCGGCAACTCACATTTTTCATAAAGAGTATACGGATGAGCTTGTGTCACCAAATTATGTTTATCAAGACAAACCTTACTCATCTTGAGCATGTGCCATTATTGAGATGATCACATGCTTTTTTAGTAGGAAAAGAAACAGATCTAAAATGATGTTCGTTTCTACTATTTCATTGAACGATTCGTAAACCTTCGAATTTTTCAAAAAGGTATAGGATTTTTCCGGAAAGATGTCGAATGAAGTTTCGAAGGAGTGATGTATAAATGGAACTGACACATACGAGATTGTTAGTGAAAGATTATAAGGCTTGTTTAACGTTTTACAGAGATACGTTACAGTTTGAGCTTGATTGGGGTGACGAAAACACAAATTATTGCCAGTTTAAAGTTGGTAGTCATTTGTTAGCGCTTTTTGACAGAAACATGATGGCTGCTTCTGTAAGGAAGAGTGAATTACCGCTTGAGGTTGAGCAGATGGACCGTATTGCGTTAATCTTTCGCGTGGATGACGTAGATACGAAAGCAAATGAATTAAAAGAAAAGGGAATAACGTTTGATATGCACCCGGTAAATCGACCGGAATGGGGAATTCGAGTTGCACATTTTAGAGATCCAGATGGAAATTTAATCGAGATTAACGAGCCGATAGAATTTACTGGATAGGAGAGAGCCATATGGATCATTGCCTTTTCTGTTATTATGACCAGTTTCCGGGGCAAAAAGTCGTATTTGAAAATAAGTACGTCTTATTTTTACAAAAGCCGCAAGAGGTATTAATTGGATCAGGTTTAATTATTCCTCGAGCACATCGTGAAACGGTGTTTGACTTAACTCAAGAAGAATGGAATGCAACGTATGTGATGCTTCAGCAAGTGAAGACGTACCTTGACGATGAAAATTCACCAGATGGTTATAACGTTGGTTGGAACTGTAAGGAAGTTGGCGGCCAGTCAATTCCACATGCACATTTGCATGTCATCCCACGTTATAAAGATGAACCATATGCTGGAAAAGGATTGCGTTATTGGTTGAAAAGTAGTGAAAACAAGCGGGGGTAAGGGGGCTCGTATGGATTTAAAGAAGAGGGATGAGCAATTGCCTGCTGAACGTGAAAAGTTGATATTGGCAATTGAAGCCAATATTACTCCAGATGAAAATATTTTGTCCGTCTTTTACGGTGGATCAATAGGCGCGGGAAATACAGATCTCTATTCTGATATTGATGTACGAATAGTTGTGAAAGAAGATGTATATGAACAATATGTGTTATCGAAACAAAGTCGGGCAAGGAACTGGGGAGATGTCTTATTTTTTGAAGATTTTCCTGGGACTACGTATACAGTTGCCCATTATGATTGCTTTGTTAAAGTCGATTGTTTTTATTATCGCGCAGTAGATTTGAAGCCTTCAGTCTGGCTGAAAGACATTAAGATCGTTAAAGACACGGATCAGATAATGACAGTTGTAGCGGAGGAGTCAAAAAAGCTTTCTTTTAACTTAACAAAGGAAGACGTAGAGGTGTGGCGGACAAAATTTTTCGCCTATATCCATGAAGTGTATCGCCGTGTGAAACGTGGTGAAATATATTATGCTTTGAGCTGTTTAGATCATCTTCGTTTTTCACTGACTTCAGGGTGGTATATGGAGAAAGGGATTCAACCGAATTCTTTCGGTGATTGGGCAAAAATTGAAGGTCCACGCAGCTACTTAAATGACTGGCAGCAATCATTGCTGAAAGAATGGGAAGGTAGCCTGCAGCCTGATCATATTATGCATGTTATGAAACAGATGATTCCTGAGTTTATTCGTGTTCATAAAGTGTTGTGTGAAAAAGTTAGCTTGATTGAAGATCGTCAAAGGGTTGATAACATTTTAGGAAAAGTGTTTCAGGCTCTAAATAAAGGAGAAGATTGGCAATGACAGTAGGTGGGCTTCATCACATTGAGTTTTACGTTTCAGATTTAGAAAGATCATTGGATTTTTGGGGTTGGTTCTTAAGCGAATTGGATTATAAAATATTTCAAGAGTGGGAAGAAGGCCGAAGCTGGAAGAAGGAAAACATGTACATTGTGCTTGTTCAAGCTGATGAAAGGTTTCTAGACATCCCTTACCATCGGCGGCGCGTTGGTTTAAATCATTTGGCCTTCCATGCCCAATCACGTAAACATGTCGATGAAATGACAGAAAGCCTAAAGAAAAGAGGTGTTACGATTTTGTATACTGATCAACACCCTTACGCAGGAGGAACAGAACATTATGCGGTTTACTTCGAAGACCCAGACAGAATGAAAGTTGAACTAGTTGCACCAATATTGAATTTATAGAATATGGAAACGTTATTTTTCTGAACAACTGTTAATACATATTTCAGAAAAAATGAGATAAATTTCGCGACGCTAAGTTTATTAATATAACAACTTTGGTTCCGCTTTCAAAAGAAATAGAGATTAATATTTTTGAAAACTCAGTATTGACTTATATTTTTAACGGGTGTAAGATACCACTTATCAACAAAACAACAATTGTTACATAAATAATCTTCTTATCAAGAGAGACAGAGGGACATGGCCTGATGAAGTCTCGGCAGCGGGTTTTTGAACACGAATCTTGTTCAGATACACTGTGCCAATTCCTGCAAGCTTATTAAAAGCTTGAGAGATGAGAAGAGTGCGTTTGCATACATAAATTGCAAGCCCCTCTTCTTTATCTTTAAGAAGAGGGGCTTTTCCTATTCTAGGAAAACATTAACCTCTCACACAGAAATAAACACAAATTCTAGTAAAAATCAAGGAAGTTCACAAAATTGTCGGGGACCTGGTACCTGACAATTGAAAGGGGTTTGAAGGGACATCATGATTACGTTTGAGAATGTGAGTAAAGTTTTTGGTGATGGTGAAGAAGGGATAGCAGCTGTAAAAGATGTGTCCTTAAAGGTAAATAAAGGAGATATTTATGGGGTCATTGGTTTTAGTGGTGCTGGTAAAAGTACACTTGTAAGATGTGTCAACCTTTTGGAACGTCCTACTTCTGGACGTGTTCTCGTAAACGGTCAGAATATGACTGATTTGTCAGCTCAACAATTACGGGATGCGAGGAAAAAAATAGGGATGGTCTTTCAGCATTTTAATCTCTGTGAGTCTAAAACTGTTTTTAATAATGTCGCGATTCCACTTAAACTTTCAAAAGTAGCGAAAGAAGAAGTCAAACAGCGGGTGGATGAACTACTTGAATTTGTCGGTTTATCTGATAAAGCGACACAATATCCTGATCAACTATCTGGCGGACAAAAGCAACGTGTCGGAATTGCAAGGGCATTGGCAACTTCTCCTGAAGTATTGCTGTGTGATGAGGCAACTTCTGCACTCGATCCACAAACGACAGAGTCGATATTACATCTTATAAAAAAAGTGAATCGTGAATTAAATATTACAGTCTTGATGATCACTCATGAAATGAACGTTATACGTCAAGTTTGTAATAAAGTGGCAGTCATGGAAAATGGGGAATTGATTGAAGAGGGCTCCGTATTCGATGTTTTCTCGAAACCGCAAGCAAAAACAACGAAAAACTTTGTCAATTCAGTGATGCAAGATGATATTCCGAAGTCGATCCTGAATTTACTGGACGCTGGTAATCAAGAGAGACCTTTATACAGGATTTTGTTTGAGGGGCATCTTGCAGGGAAACCTATTTTATCACAAGTTGCTCGCAAATATGAGCTTGATGTAAACGTTCTTCATGGACAAATTACCGAGCTTCAAGAAAAACCATTTGGGAACTTAATCGTTCAATTCGATGGTCCTGATGTGAATGTAAAACAAGCAGTTGAATATATAAGTGAGAACTTAATCATCAAGGAGGTAGACAGACATGCAAGTTGAATGGAGCACGTTTTGGGTGCGAGTCTGGGAAGCGACTGTTGAAACGTTGGCAATGACAGGTTTTTCGTTATTGTTTGCAGCCTTGATCGGCCTACCGTTAGGGATCGCATTAGTTGTAACAAGACCAGGAGGATTATTTGAAAATAAACCTTTTTTTCAAGTAACAAATACGGTTGTCAATATCGTCAGATCTGTTCCATTTATTATTTTAATGGTAGCAATCATTCCGTTTACACGATTCATCGTCGGAACATCAATTGGAACAGCGGCTGCTGTCGTACCTCTCGTCGTATTTGCCGCACCATTTATTGCCAGACTCGTGGAGAGCAGTTTGTTAGAAGTTTCGGCAGGAATCATTGAAGCTGCTGAAGCGATGGGGGCTACACCTTGGCAAGTAATTTTTCGCTTTATGGTACCAGAAGCATTAAGCTCACTCGTATTAAATTTCACAATTGCAACGATTGGAATTGTCGGTGCTTCAGCGATGGCGGGGGCTGTCGGTGGAGGTGGACTCGGGAACTTGGCGATCGCATATGGATATCAACGATTCCAAGGAGACGTCATGCTCGTGACGGTTATCGTTCTAATTGTCATGGTTCAAGGTATACAAATGTTCGGCAACAAGCTATCTCAGGTGATCCGAAGACACTAATAAATGTCACACATACTATTACGAAAAAGGGAGAGAAAATTCAATGAAAAAAATCGTATCAGCAATTACAAGCATCATTGCATTATCCACTTTATTAACTGCATGCGGCGGGGATGAAGACACCATTACAGTCGGTGTTAACGGCTCAGGCATTCCAGTTTGGGAGTATATAGCTGATAAAGTAGAAAACGAAGGAATTACGATCGATATTATGGAATTTGATGATTACGTCCGACCGAATATGGCGTTAGCAGATGGGGAAATTGATATCAATGCATTCCAAACGATTTCATACTTTGAAAATTTTATTAACGAGCATAGTTTAGATTTAGTACCAATTGCATCAACATACTTAGCACCAATGGGGATGTATTCTGAAAAACACCCTTCTCCAAACGAAATTCCTGAAGGTGGCCAGGTTGCTGTACCGCAGGAAGAAACGAACCAAGGGCGAGCATTGTTGTTGTTAGAAGCGGCAGAGTTAATTGAGTTAGAAGAAGGATTTGATGGAGTTGGTGGTGCAGAAAATATCGTTTCAAACCCACTTAATTTAGAAATTGTAGAAGTTGTTGCGGCACAAACACCGAGAGTTTTACCTGATGTCGATGCATCGATTATTAATAATGGAGTTGCAGTAGAAGCAGGATTTACTCCAGTTCAAGATGCGATCTTCATAGAAGATGACACAGCAGAGCCGTATATTAACATTATAGCAACACAGTCTGGGCGTGAAGATGAAGAAGTATTACAAACGATTGTAGAGTTGTATCAAGAAGATGATACGATCGAATTTATTCGCGATACGTATAATGATTCACTCGTTCCAGTTTTTATAAGTGTCGATGAATTACAAGACTATTAATGAGATCACTCAAGAGGGGCTGGTTCAATGTCTACGGTAGAGGTTCAGTTAAGAGATGTCGTCATAGACAGTGTCGAAAAAAACAAAGAGACGTATCTTGAAACGAGTCATGCGATCCATGCACGTCCGGAAATTGGCAATGAGGAATATTTTGCACAAGAAACGCTCACTGCTTTATTAAAAAAAGAGGGCTTTACCGTTGAACAAGGAGTTGCTGGCCATGAAACTTCCTTTATCGCATCGTTCGATTCAAATAAAGAAGGTCCTCATATATGCTTTTTAGCAGAATATGATGCTTTACCTGGCTTCGGTCATGCGTGCGGACATAACATTATCGGTACAGCAAGTACTGCTGCAGGGATTGCATTGAAAAACATCCTTCAAAAAACTGGAGGCATGATTACGATATTTGGTACTCCTGCTGAAGAGGGTGGACCAAATGGAAGTGCAAAAGGCAGTTTCGTAAAACATCGATATTTCGATCAAGTCGATGCAGCGTTAATGATCCATCCATACAACAAAAATACGAGAACAGGGGAATCTCTTGCAGTCGATCCGCTAGACTTTGAATTCCATGGCCAAGCTGCTCATGCAGCAGCTTCTCCAGAGGATGGGATCAATGCGTTAGACGGAGTCATTCAGCTTTTTAACGGGGTGAATGCTCTTCGTCAACATGTGACGGACGATGTTCGAATTCATGGGATTATTACTCACGGTGGTGATGCACCGAACATTGTACCTGAGTATGCGAAAGCACGTTTTTATATACGTGCTGCGACGAGGGAAGCGTGTAATGAAGTGACAGCTAAAGTGAAAAAAATTGCCGAAGGGGCAGCACTTGCGACCGGAACATCACATCGAGTCATAAAAATTCAAAATGAGGTAGATAACTTCCAATTAAATGACCGGTTCGACGAGCTATTTCAAGAACAGTGGGAAAGTCTAGGAGAATCGTTTGATCCAATAAATACGAAAGGACTAGGCTCAACGGATGCAGGAAACGTTAGCCAAGTTGTGCCAACGATTCATCCGTTCATAAAAATCGGTGCTGAAGATCTTGTCGTCCATACGGATGCATTTCGTGAAGCTGCCAAGTCAAAGCAAGGTGATCAAGCCTTAATTCAAGGGGCAAAAGGACTCGCATTAACAGGACTTGAGCTGTTAACGAATCGTGATGTACTTGAGGAAATTAAAGAGGAATTCAAGCGTAAAAAAGATAGATAGGAAACAAGGAGAAGGTCTCATATTATATGACCTTCTCTTAAGATAAGAAAGTATAAAATTTCAATCTCTTGATTGCTGTCTAGACTTCAGGCGCCATCGGCTCGAGGTCGCTTCGCCCCGCCATTTGAAGTCTAAGTTCGAACTTCTTCATGTCGGGACTCCAGCGCTTTTCGCCGATAGGCGGGCGCCTTGCGCTTTTCTAATTCAACGATCAATTATTCAAGTAACTCAATAATATCATCTACGATTGAAAGGTGAATGGTTGCCAAAATGATGAATGAGATAAGGGAGACAATAAAACCAAGTCGTTTCTTATACTTTTGCCTCTTCGTATTCTTTTCATTGGTATTTTCTGAACGTTCACCTCTTTGCCAACTGAACCAACGTTCAACACTGATCAACAAAATGGAAACAAATGTTAAAGCTGAAGTTCTTAAGCTATCAATTTTATTTAATAGCAAATGTACATCGAAAGTTTGATCAGCATCACCTGTTGACGTATTGAAAAGATAAACGTTATCCTGAAACATCCCTTCATAGACATATACTTTAGTTTCATCGATGAAATCGTATGTAAAACTTTTCGGATAAAAGCCTGTCCAAGCAGCATAAAAAAGAAAACTCGCGATGATTAAAAAACGGATTAGGTCAATAAAGTTACGTTTATCTGAAAAAAGTTTCTTCAACTACGCGATCCTCCAGTTTCCTATTCATGATCTTCTGATATTTGAATATAGAACACGAGTGTTCTTACACTATCATCTAGTAACCTTTGAAAATCGTCATCATCTTGGTAATCATACATGTGCCATGTATTCCCAGCATAGCGATAAACAGCGAGCCTTTTTGCTTCTCCAACTTCAAGGCCGACATTTTCAGATGCGATCGCATAATCTCCGCCAAAACTTGTGTATTCAACCTCTTCTCGGGTGTTAAGTGGTTCTGAACCGGCAAAACTCGCCCCCGTACCATATAATAGGATAGATGCGTTATCATTATGGGGATTTAATATAGCAAATCCAATATTCCCTTCGGCGATCTCATCTACACTTTTACCATAAGTAAGGCTTCCTACCTCTTCTTGTTTCTCTCCCTCAATATACTCATCAAC
Organism: Evansella halocellulosilytica; assembly: GCF_002335745.1. GTDB lineage: Bacteria > Bacillota > Bacilli > Bacillales > Salisediminibacteriaceae > Bacillus_CA > Bacillus_CA halocellulosilytica. Next base: position 2,335,386 of record NZ_NIST01000001.1, read on the forward strand.
CGTTAAGGTGACCCAGTGAGTATCGGCATCGTTCAATACAAGATGAAAGTTAAAGATGTCACCTAAGTTAAGTTTTTCAAAGGTAGTCGTGTAATAAGAATCTTCATATGCACGAACATAGCCGATATAATCGTTTTCTTCATTTTGTTCGTCAATAAATATTGCTGAAAAAATAAGAACAAGAAATAAACTAGCAACCATGAAATCATTTTTCATTTCTATACTCACCCTTTCCATTAACAACGTAATCATAACATAAATTACCAATAAATTGGTTGTTCTCTTTATAGTGGATACGGGATGAGCTATACTCATAAAGTAAGACATATGTTTTGAATGAGTAGATCCAAAAAGATAAAATATAATTACTTACTTTTTGAAAGTCAAGTAGAGCAGGATTTGAGAGGATAAAGAAGGCCACTTTAGAAAGTCATCATGTCACAGATATTGTTGAAACCCGCATAAAAAGACGCTTATGCAACGGTGATAATGAAACGAGTGATTGCCTTAATACTTGAAATGAAATCTGTATTAGCTGTTCATGTACTGAAAGGAGAAATGAAATGATGAATCATATTTTTAAAGAAGGAAAAGAAGGCAATGAGAATACATTATTATTATTACACGGAACAGGTGGCGACGAGCAAGATTTGCTTCCACTTCGTGATATGATTGATCCAGATGCAGCTGTGTTAAGTGTAAGAGGGAACGTGAGTGAAAATGGGATGAATCGGTTTTTTCGCAGATTAGCTGAAGGGGTGTTTGATGAGGAGGATTTAATTTTCCGTACGAAAGAATTGAATGAATTTATTGATCAGGCAGCGAAGGACTATCGTTTTGATAGAAAACAAGTCATTGCTGTTGGTTATTCAAATGGTGCCAACATTGCTGGCAGTCTTCTTTATCACTATGATAAAAGTTTAAGAGGAGCGATTTTACTGCATCCGATGGTGCCACGCCGCGGAATAGAACTACCTAACTTAGAAGGGACGCCAGTGTTCATCGGAGCTGGGGCAAATGATCCAATTTGTGCTCCTGAAGAGACGAAGGAGCTAGATAAGATGCTTTCCGATGCAGGAGCAAAAGTCGAAGTATTTTGGGCACACCAAGGTCACCAATTAACACGTGAAGAGCTCGACCATGCTAGAAACTGGTATGACAACAATGTGAAAGGAGCGAATAAATAACGATGCATTCTGTTGATCCGAATTCATTCAGTAAAAAGAAGAATTACGGTTTATTAACAGCAACAATTGCACCAAGACCAATAGCGTTTGTAACGTCTATGTCGAAAGAGGGGGTGCTTAATGCTGCCCCTTTCAGTTACTTTAATGTGATTTCAGCTGAGCCCCCTTTAATTTCAATTTCGATTGGCAGACGCGGAGAGATAGCCAAAGATACCGCCCGAAACATTTTAACTTTGGAGGAATTTGTTGTTCACGTGACAGACGAATCAAATGTCGAATCAGTTAATCAAACGGCTGAAAGTTTAGGACCGGACGAAAGTGAAGTCGAGAAGGTAGGCTTAACCCCAGTAGAAAGTGAAAAAATCGAGGTTCCTGGTTTAAAGGAAGCGGCTGTCCGTTTTGAATGTAAATTAGAAAAGCACCTCGTTTTTTCTGAAGGAGAAACGTCAACCGATTTTATTATTGGCCGTATCGTCCACTATCATTTTTCAGACTCTATCTATAAAGATGGCCGCATTGATACGTCCGCGTTAAAACCTGTAGGACGGCTAGGTGGTACAGATTATACAAAATTAGGAGAAATCTTTTCCTTGAAGCGACCATAATGAGAAAAAGAACTTGCCCGGCAAGTTCTCAGATTGTCGAGAAACCCACACTTTTTGAGAAGTGCGGGTTTCTCTTTATTATTTTCGTCAGAAGAATTTGCTCACCCCTACGGTGAAGAATGGCCGAAACCACCTCTTAGCTCGCTGAGAGGTGGTTTGCGATCTTTTTTATGTTCTGTGCTGCCGCTGTCATCAACGCTTGTTCTGATGCGCCCTTTAAGCTGTGTAACCGGGAGTAGCGAAGTCCGTGGAGCTGTTTGGCATCCGCGAAGCTTCGCTCAATGGTTTCTTTTCTTTTTTTATAGAGGAATTTCCCTGTTGCGGAAAGTCTATGCTCTCTCACTTTTTCCTTACTGTCTTCCCATACATGCCTTGTGAGAACTTTTTTATGATTTTTGGCTTTCGTACATTGGTTAAGCAGGGGACAGTTTACACATTCTGCAGGGTTTGAATGGTATTGACGATAGCCTTCGCGGTTCGTTGTAGCGTAAGATAAGGTGCTACCATTAGGGCATGTATAAGTATCCGTCTCTTTGTTATAGGTAAATTTCCACTTTGGCAAATACCCCTTTTTAGGTTTGAAGCGGCGATGTGCGATAACCCCCATAATATGGCGATCTTCTAACCCTTTACATAAGGGAATGGTTAAGTAGCCCGCGTCTAATCCGACAGCTTCCACATTGAAACCAAATGTCTTTATCTGACGGTCCAGTCGATTTAAATACGGCAGGGAATCATGGATATTTCCTGGTGTTAAATGAACATCAGTAATAATATTAAATTTCATGTCTGTTGTCCGATGGTCTAAATAAAAGAACCCTTCGGGCTTTCCATCCCTGAACATATAGCCGCTTTCTTTATCTGTCGTACTGACTTTAATCTCTTTTTCTTTTATCTCTTTCCGGTAAGGGCTTTTTTCCATGTGCTTTTCGATCCTCCTCAACCGCTTTATTTAGATCTTCTATGTACACGCGTGTTTCAACTTGAACCGTCTTCTTAGTGAATTTCCGCTTATTTGCGTTGGCTTTAAGGTGGGTAGAATCAGTAAATAAAGCTCTCCCGCCAACCATACGATGCTTCATAGCCAGAAGAACGGTCTCATCAAATATCTCTTGAAAAATGTCTGTTTCTTTAAACCGTTTATGCCGATTGAAGCTTATGGTGGAATGGTGAGGAACCGAATCAGTTAGACTTAATCCTAAAAACCATCGATAAGCAATATTTGTCTCAATTTCTTTTTCTAACTGTCTTTCAGATCGGATACCGTAAAGGTATCCAATAAACATCATTTTAAAAAGCATAACCGGATCAATTGGTGGGCGACCGTTATCTTCACTGTAGTAAGGTTTTACTTTGTCATATATGAAGGAAAAATCAATTGTGGCATCAATTTTTCTTAGTAAGTGGTCGTCTGGGACTAACTGATCGATAGAGACCATTTCGAGTTCAACTTGTTTTGCACGAATGGGGCGTAACACACGATCACCTCACGAGTGGTTTTATCTATATTATACTATATTTACCTGAATAATCAGATAAAACTGATGAAAAAATAACCATCATTTCTAAATAGGAAAAGATGGATGTTCTAGGTTGATTGAAGAACGAAAGGCGGCGACTCCAATCGGATCAGCGCAGTCAGAATTAGTTGAAGACAAGCCCCATGGAAAGCGTCCGCCGGGAGGGATGAGATCGTGAGATATCATACTTTTCTTTTTAAAAAAAGGCTGTTGAGAAAACTTTCTCAACAGCCTGAGAATTTGCCCGGCAAGTTCTTTTTTTAGTTCATTTTTTAAACGTCTGATGACATAGAATTCGTTATATCGAGAAAAAGAGCTGATCTCGTGGCGTTTGAGGACAACAGGTTTGCTATTCACTGTAAATCATCTGAATTCGTCTTCCTTTTTGTATGATAAAAGGATCTCCTGTCCTTTAAAACGTAATAGTAAGCCTCTTTGATCGAAATACAGAACTGGTGTCCAACAATCGAGAGGTTGTTCCATCCCCACTATATTCAGCAGTAATAAACGAATTGTCTTCAAATTTCTGAAAAAAACATAAAAAAGAATAAAAATTCAGTTGAATTTATTAATATTCATACTTATAATATAACACAACATATCATTACTTAGTTAATGTTAAGAGGAGGAGAGGAGTTTGCGAGCAGCTATTGTCGGTGCAACCGGATATGGAGGAGCGGAGTTAATTCGATTATTATACAACCACCCTGAGGTCGAATTAAGTTCAATTCATTCTTCATCACAAAAAGGAACGTCAATTATTGAGAGCTATCCACATTTATATGATCTTGAGAGTAAGGCTCTCGAAGAAATTGATCCTGTTTTAATGAAACAAAAAGCTGATGTTGTCTTTCTTTCAACACCACCTGGTATTTCAGCAAAGATAACCCCATTGTTACTTGAACAAGGGTTAAGTGTAATTGATTTGTCAGGAGATCTCCGGCTAAAAGATCCGGAACAATATAAAAAATGGTATCATCTCAAACCGGCGGATGACGAAATAATTATGCAATCGGTATACGGGTTATCTGAATGGGCGCGTCACCAATTAAAAGGTGCTCAGCTCATATCGAATCCTGGATGTTATCCAACAGCTTCCCTGCTAGGGTTAGGTCCAGTGATCAATGAAAAGGTAATCGAAACAAACTCGATCATTATCGATGCAAAATCCGGTGTATCCGGTGCAGGAAGATCACCGATGCCGATTAGTCATTTCAGTGAAATGACTAATAATTTTAAAATTTATAAAGTAAATGAGCATAAACATATTCCAGAAATTGAACAGACTCTTCAACAGTGGGATGAGGAGGTTACACGAGTAACAGTAAGTACTCATTTAGTTCCGATGACAAGAGGAATAATGACAACGATATACGCGAATGCAAAAGAGCCGATGACTGAAAAACAATTGCGTGACCTGTATATGGAAGTATACTCACGCTCTCCTTTTGTCAGGGTTCGTGAAGAAGGGGTATACCCTGCGACAAAGGAAGTACATGGCACAAATTATTGTGATATTGGGATCACATTTGATGAGCGGACAGGAAGAATCACGATTGTTTCTGTTATTGATAATTTAATGAAAGGGGCAGCTGGGCAGGCTATACAGAACTTAAACTTGGCAATGGGGATAGATGAGACGGCTGGGTTACAATATATCCCGATATATCCGTAAAGAAAGGAGATTCATTGTGAGCATAAAAAGCAGTGATGAAAAAATCATACATGTTAAAGAAGGAACAATTACTGAGCCAAAAGGGTTTCGAGCAGCAGGCATATACACCGGGGTAAAAAGAAAACGGCTTGATTTAGGAATGATTTTTTGTGATGTTCCAGCAAGCAGTGCGGCAGTATATACATTAAATAAAGTGCAAGCTGCTCCGCTGAAAGTAACGAAAGAAAGCATAGCGAAAGAAGGAAAACTTAGTGCTGTTGTTGTGAACAGCGGTAATGCAAATGCATGCACTGGAAAAAAGGGGTTAGAAGATGCATATGAAATGCGAAAACTTACTGCTGAAACATTTTCTGTTCCTGAAAATCAAGTGGCAGTTTCTTCGACCGGTGTAATCGGAGAATATTTACAAATGGACAAAATAACAAAAGGGATAAGTCAATTATCTCCACTTTCATCTCCAGATGGAGCGGATCAGTTTAGTGAATCGATTTTAACGACAGATACATTGAAAAAACATGCTTGTTATCAAGTCATGATCGATGGTGTGGAGGTTACAATCGCAGGTGTTGCAAAGGGATCGGGAATGATCCACCCAAACATGGCAACGATGCTTGCCTTTATAACGACAGATGCAAAGATCGAACCAGAAATACTTCAGCATGCCCTTGCTGGAGTGACCGATGAAAGCTTCAATCAGATCACTGTTGATGGGGATACATCTACAAATGATATGGTTGTTGCTATGGCGAGCGGCTTAGCAGAAAACAAAACATTAACAAAGGATCATCCTGATTGGAGTCAATTTATACTTGCTTTAAAGACAACGTGTGAAGATTTAGCTAAAAAAATAGCACGTGATGGGGAAGGTGCTACCAAACTTATTGAAGCAAATGTAATTGGTGCAAAATCGAATAAAGAAGCTAGTATGGTTGCAAAACAGATAGTTGGTTCAGACCTCGTAAAGTCTGCCATTTATGGCACAGATGCTAATTGGGGACGGATAATTTGTGCGGTCGGGTACAGTGGTGCGGACATTGACTCAGAATCAATTGATATTATGATTGGTCCTATTAAAGTTTTAGAAAACAGTCGTCCGCTTAATTTTTCAGAGGAATTAGCAAAAAGATATTTACAAAATGAATACATTACAATTTACGTAAATTGTAATGTTGGCGATGGATTCAGTAAAGCATGGGGATGTGATTTAACCTATGACTATGTGCGAATAAATGCTGGATACCGTACTTAGTAGGAGGGAGACGGGGAAATAATGAACGATATTATTGTTGTGAAATGCGGTGGAAGCACAATTGACCACCTTTCCAAAAGTTTTTTTCAAAGTATTAAAGATTTAAAGGATTCAGGAAAATCGCCGATTATTGTTCATGGTGGTGGACCAGAAATAAATAAAATGCTTCAGACGTTACATGTCGAAAGTCATTTTATAAATGGACTGCGCAAAACGACAAAAGAAGTGTTAGAAACGGCAGAAATGGTTTTATGCGGAAAAGTAAATAAAAAGCTTGTGACGGAGTTTCATAAAGTTGGGTTAAATGCAATTGGCTTATCTGGATGTGATGGCAAACTTTTGGAAGTAGTGCCTGTTAATATTGAGAAACTTGGTTTTGTTGGTGAGGTTGCAAATATGAATACAGAGTTGCTGCAGCAACTTGTCCAAAGTCATTTTACACCTATAATCGCGCCAATAGGTATCGGTAACGACGGTGAACGCTATAATATTAATGCAGATAGTGCGGCAGCAGCAGTCGCAACAACATTAGGAGCGAAAGAGTTGCTGTTCGTCACCGATGTACCTGGAATATTACGCCATGAACGTTTATTAGAAAGAGTAACAACAGAAGAAGTAAAAGAATTAATCGATAATGGGACGATAAGTGGCGGTATGATCCCGAAAGTTTTAGCTGCTATGAAAAGTCTCAAAGGTAATATTGAATCGGTCAAAATTATGAACGGGCAAGGGAATCATTTAATAAAAAATGGGTCAATGATCGGAACAATGATTGTAAAAGGCTCTACACCAAAACACGTAATATAATAAGTAAGGTGGTTTTATGAATGAGTGCACTATTTCCAACATATGCAAGATGGAACATTTCGATTGAAGAGGCAAAAGGAGCGGTACTTATTGATAAAAAGGGGCAAAAGTATTTAGATTTTGCTTCTGGTATTGGCACATGCAACTTAGGCCATTGTCATGAACGAGTGACGGAGGCGCTGAAGGCTCAAACTGAAAAAGTGTGGCACGTCTCTAACATGTTCGAAATTGAAGGGCAAGAGCGTGTGGCAAAGTTGCTTACGACGTTTTCAGATGGAGAACTTGTTTTCTTTTGTAATAGCGGTGCTGAAGCCAATGAGGCGGCGATTAAACTAGCTAGAAAACAGACTGGAAAAACAAAGATTATTAGTTTTAAACAATCTTTTCATGGAAGGACATTTGCAAGCATGTCTGCAACAGGGCAAGAGAAGATTCATAAAGGCTATGGACCTTTACTCGATGAGTTCCTTTATTTACCCTATAATGATGTATTATCGTGTGAAGAAGAGATTGATGAATCGGTTGCTGCTGTTATGCTTGAAGTGGTTCAAGGGGAAGGAGGCATAATCCCCGGTGAGAAGCACTTTATAAAAGAAGTAGCAGATTTATGCAAAGAGAAAGAAATTCTCTTGATCATAGATGAGGTGCAAACAGGGATAGGGCGTACAGGTAATCCTTTTGCTTATCAACATTATGAGATCTCACCTGATATCATTACAGTTGCAAAAGGACTAGGGAATGGTTTTCCTGTTGGTGCACTAATAGGGAAAGCGGAGCTCAAAGATACGTTCGGTCCTGGAAGTCACGGCACAACATTTGGCGGAAATCCATTAGCGATGGCCGCTGCTGAAGCAACATTATCGACAGTTTTTAACGATGGATTTTTAGGTGAAGTTGTGGAAAAAGGGAAGTATTTATTCGAGAAATTAAATGATGTGCTGAGTGAGAGTGATTTTGTAAAAGAGGTTCGAGGTATCGGTCTTATGATTGGCATTGAATGCAAAGGCGATGTGTCCAAAGTTTTAGCGAATTTACGCGAACGAGGAATGGTTGCACTGAATGCGGGTCCGAGAGTGATAAGGTTGCTGCCGCCATTGGTCGTAACGTATGAGCAAATCGATGAAGCTGTAGCACGATTGGAGGCAGAACTCGTTTAGTACATTATTTTATTAGAGGGTGTCCAACAGTCTGGGAAAAATAGCTTTCGTATCTCTTCGCTAAAACTCAAAACATTTTCGTCGCCTTAATCTACTTGGCTCTTTTTTGAACACACACTATTAGTTGGAAGAGGGATGAAAGCTACCTCTTTCAACTTTTCATAATCGGTTTAGTGCTCCCATAATATATTGGTATAATTTGGTATCCATTCCGGATTGCAATTCATTATTAGGATTTTCAGCATGGAACTTTTCTGCTTGTCTTTGTATTTCTTGATCATTCTTTGTGTAGGAATAAACGATATCACTCCATTGTATAGCCAATTCTTGGACCTTTTTGTTTTCAGGAGAGGTACCTTTTTCTAATTCCTCACGTATCTGTTTCACAAGAAATTTGAATTCTTTTTCATCTTCTTCTAACCTTTCTTGATCAATATGATCATAATTTTTTTTCATCAAATCTAATTGTTGTTTTGAAAAGTATTTTTCTTGATTCATTTTCATGGCACTCAATAATTTAGTTAACTCCTCTAAAGACATCTTTTCTTTATCATGAGTGGCCTTATAGGCAAATTCTAATTCATTGAGTAAGTTTTCTTGTATCTGTATTTCTTTTTTTACACGCTTTATTTGGGTTGCTAGAATCTCTGCAGCACAATTTCTTTCTTTATCCTTCACGATTAACTTGATATCTTCTAAAGACATACCAATTTGTTTTAAAGATAAAATCTGCTGTAAAATAGTTAAATCTGATTTTGTATAAAGGCGATGACCAGACTCTGTATATTTAGACGGAGAAAATAATTGTATTTGATCGTAATATCTTAACGTTCTAATTGTTAACCCGGTTAACGAAGCAAGTTCTCCTACTTTCCAGTATTGTTTCATACAAATTAAGGCCCTTTCTATTTATTTTAGTCGATTTCCTTTTTTCAAAGGAGGTTTTGTAATTCATTTTGTTCAAAGGTAAATGTTCTTCCGCAAATTTGACAAACTGTATTTATTGGTTCTTTGTTATTGATAGCTTGTTCGATTTCGTCCTTCTCCAAAGAATGAAGCATCCCATAAAGCATTTCTTTTGAACATCCGCAGAAAAATTGGACAGGACTATGTCCTAGTATTTTAACATCATTAAAGTGATTCCTAATGTTACTTTTTATATTACTCTCACCATTGAATAGTTGGTTTGAAAGGATTTTGTCTTTTATCTTTTGCATTAATTGATGTTGTGCATTTGGAAGCAGTTGAGCAAAAACAGCCTGACTGAATAATAGGCAGCCGTCCTCACCAAATTTCATGTTCGCATTTAAAAAGGTTGGAGTTTGCTCACTTTGGACAAAGTAATGGGAGATATCATCAACAATATTTCCGTAAGGCATATTCGTAATTCCGGTAAATTGATTCATCTCTGACCCTTTTATTATCCGGATTTTTCCTTTATGGCCAATAAGGTCATTCAACGATTTTGGATTTACTTCATCAAAAGAAGCCTTCGATAGATTCTCATTGATATAACCACGTACATTTCCTTGTGCATCTGCATCAGCAAAAATTTTATATTTTGGATTACTCAGTGTGATTTGCAGACTGATTCTTTGGTTTCCTTTTAATGTTCCTGAAATGATGCTCATTACTGATAAAGTTTTCCCTAATGCTAGTTTAAGCACGGTGTTAGCTTCTTTGTTCAAATTAAGAATTTCATTAATTAATTTTGTATTGTCAACAACAAGCAAGCGAACTTGACTTTCGTTTATTAGTGATTTCATTACGACATTTTCCATCATTATTTCCCTTTCTTTATTAAATGATTGTACTGTTCATCTTAAAACATTACGTTACGTAATGTTCAAGAGGAAACAATGATGATAATTATGAAAACAAAAAAATAGTAGTTTGTTTTAAGACTATGATGAAACAAGGGACGTATGCAGCAGCAAGTTTTTTTAAGAAAAGAAGAGATGAAACGTACTATTGTCCCTTATTTCATATGCTATTAAAATGAATACGTTAATTTAACTCTTGCTTTTATTTGCAGTGTTCCTGGCTGGATTGGTGCTGCTTCTGCTTGTGCAAGTAAAGTTGGTTGAAAGGGACGGACGATATCATCTTCTTTAAGTTCATCAATCTTTTTCGGAGTAGGATCTAAGGAAAGGTTCTGTTCATCAGCGATGACATTCGCTTTATTTTCTGCAGAGCGAATGGCAAGTCGGAGGGCTTCGGAATATTTCTCACTAGGGTCCGACAGAGAAAATTGAATATTCGAGACTGAGTTTGCACCATTAGCAATGGCCGTATCGACGACGAGTCCCGTTTGCTCGATATTCTCAATAGTTATTTGGAGCTGATGGTTCACTCGGTACCCTCGAAATACTTGTTGTCCATCAATATAGTCATATTGCATATCAACGCGGTAGGCCACGGTTTGGATGTTTTCTTCGGGAATTCCGAGCTGAAGAAGTGCTGAAATAACGTTTGCGGACGTCGTTGAATTTTCTTCCTGTGTTTCTTGTAATGTTTCCCCGTCTGAGATAATTCCAACCGTAATATTAGCCTCATCAGGCTGTGCGGATACGACACCCTCACCATAAACGACGATTGTCTGTCCTTGTTTGTTCGTTCGTGCAGTGATACGAGGATCTGGTTGAGTATGGTGAAACTGCGGCTGAAAAAACATGTTCGAACACCTTCCTTTTACATGAATTATATGGATTGAATAGTCCATATATATTCAAAAAAAAGCCGCAATAACCAATATTATTATTGTTATTACGACTTTATTTATAATGATCTCATATTCTTAGAAGACTTTTGTTGTCCATGTTTCGCCGTTCCAGACGTCGGTAGTAACATCTTCATAAAACTCGGGTTCATGGCTAATTAAAAGAATACTTCCTTTATATTCTTTTAATGCTCGTTTTAGCTCTTCCTTTGCCTCAACATCGAGATGGTTAGTCGGTTCATCAAGCACGAGTAAGTTTGTTTCTGAATTGATCAGTTTACAAAGTCGAACTTTTGCTTTTTCCCCGCCGCTCAATACTTCAACTTTACTTTCGATATGTTTCGTCATCAGACCACACTTCGCTAAAGAGGCACGGACTTCGTATTGAGAAAAATGAGGGAAAGCGTCCCATACTTCTTCAATACATGTATTGTTGGACTTGTTCTTTATTTCTTGTTCAAAATAGCCAATCTCAAGAAAATCTCCTTGCTCGACTGAACCGTTTAACGGTTTAATTTCCCCTAATAAGCTGCGTAATAGTGTCGTTTTTCCGATACCATTAGCACCAACGAGCGCAATTTTTTGTCCTCGCTCCATACTTAAATTAAGTGGTCTAGATAAAGGTTCATCATAGCCAATGACGAGGTCTTTCGTTTGAAAAATATACTTGCCAGGTGTACGTGCTGTTTTAAAATGGAATTCTGGCTTCGGTTTTTCTTTCGTTAGCTCTATTTTCTCCATTTTATCTAGCTTTTTTTGTCGTGACATCGCCATGTTTCGAGTAGCGACCCTCGCTTTATTTCGCGCAACGAAATCTTCTAAGTCAGCAATCTCTTTTTGCTGTTTTTTATAAGCTGCTTCGATTTGCTGCTTCTTTACTTCATATACATGTTTAAAATGTTCGTAATCGCCGACATATCGATTAAGCTCTTGATTTTCCATATGATAAATCAGATTGATGACACTGTTCAAAAATGGAATGTCGTGAGAAATCAATATAAATGCATTTTCGTATTCTTGAAGGTAGCGTTTGAGCCATTCAATATGTTGCTCATCAAGATAATTCGTCGGTTCGTCTAAAAGTAAAATATCAGGTTTTTCGAGTAAAAGCTTTGCTAACAATATTTTTGTACGTTGACCGCCACTTAAATCGTTGACATCACGATCTAGTCCGATTTCATCAAGGCCAAGTCCTCGCGCAACTTCTTCAACTTTTGCATCAATCGTATAAAAATCGTTGTTTGTCAGTAAGTCTTGAATCGTTCCGACTTCCTCAAGTAATGCTTCCATTTCTTCGGGTGTCGCTTCTCCCATTTTTTCATACATGTTGTTCATATCTCTTTCCATTTCATATAAGTATTGAAAAGCATCCTTGAGAACATCTCGGATCGATTGGCCTTTTTCTAAGACAGTATGCTGGTCAAGAAAGCCGATACGGACATTTTTTGCCCATTCAATTTTTCCTTCATCAGGCTCAAGCTGGCGTGTAATGATATTCATAAAGGTTGATTTTCCTTCGCCGTTGGCGCCGATTAAACCAATATGTTCCCCTTTTAAAAGTCTGAATGATATGTCATGAAAGATCGCCCGATCACCAAAACCGTGGCTTAAATTTTTTACAGTTAAAATACTCATAATATCGCACCTTTTAAATAAAAATTTGGTTTTGTAGCACATAATACGCTACACTCAATCTATAATAAAAATCAAAAGAAAACGAAACTCCATATTTATCCAGGTGCCTGGCACCTGGATAAATATGGGTTTCCTTTCGGTATGATCTGAATGAAGAGGGGTTTGTTATGAATAATCGTACATGGACTATGATACAGAGTTTTACGTCGTTTTTACAAGAGGCATGGGAAAAATCTCAGTTTTCTCAACCTACTGCTGTACAGGAACAGGCTGTCACTGTGATTCATGAGGGGAAAGATGTGGTGGTTGAAGCACCGACTGGTTCTGGAAAGACGCTCGCCTATTTGCTTCCATTATTACATAATGTGGATCCACAAGTGAAAAATACGCAAGTTGTCATCGTTGCTCCTTCTAAAGAACTTTCAATGCAAATCGTAGATGAGGTGAGAAAATGGTCTGAAGGTTCCGAGATTCAAACGGCATCTTTTGTCGGTGGAGCGAATATAAAACGTCAGCTTGATCGTTTAAAGAAAAAACCGCAAGTAGTAGTTGGTACTCCAGGGAGACTGGTTGAGCTTGTACAAATGAAAAAGCTTAAGATGCATGAAGTAAAAACGATTGTGCTAGATGAAGGGGATCAACTGTTATCAACTGAGCACGACAAGGAAATCGACAGTCTTATAAAGACAACATTAAAGGACCGGCAAATCCTTGTCGTTTCAGCAACGTTGCCGCAAGAAATTGAAAAAAAAGCTGTTGAGCGAATGAACAATCCAGAAATTATTCGCATTGAGAGAAAAGATGATGAATTAATAAATATGAAGCATCATTACATTGTTTGTGAGAAGAGAGAGAAAATTGAACAGCTGAAAAAAATTATTAATATGCGAAACGTAAAGGCACTCGCTTTTTCGAATGATATTGACTTATTACATGAATTTGCCGACAAACTGGAATATAAAGGGCATAAAGTTGGAGTGCTTCATAGTGAAGTGACAAAACAGGAGCGTGAATCAGCCATTAAACAGTTTCGCTCAGGGAAAGTACCAGTGCTCCTATCAACTGATGTTGCTTCCCGTGGCTTGGATATTCAAGATCTTACTCACGTTATTCTTTTGGACGTTCCTCGAGAGGGTAAGCAATATATTCATCGAGCAGGTCGGACAGGACGAGCCGGTAGCAGTGGCGTTGTCATAACGATAGTGTCAGGGATTGAGGAAAAATGGCTCAGTAACCTTGCCAAAGATTTAAATATTGAAATAGTGAAGAAGCGGTTCTTTAAAGGTGAATTAGTCGATATCGAATAGTGACAGTCGCTGAGATAATCATCGTTATACAATGTCCATGATAAATGTAAAAAAAGAGGGGTCACCAAAAGCAAAGCTTATGGGACACCCTCTCACATTTTATATCGTTACTCGATCCCTTCTTGAATCTCATACCCGCGGTCTTCTAATAAACCGACGATGCTCGTTTCTCCGACAAGGTGCAGAGCTCCTACGACGACAAAATACGTTTCATTTTCATCAAATAAGAGAAAGTCCTCTATTTTTTCTGTCATCTCAAAGTCACGATCATCCATTAATGCTCTACTATATTCCTGATAATCTTCACTGGCATTTTCATCAATGTCTCGCTGTGGCAATAAAGAATCGATGTCTCCGGTTCGCCAAATATCCATAAGCTCAGCCATGTCTTCTTCCATATTGTCATAATCATCAATAACTTCTTGTAAATATGCTACTTGACTATCTTCTGATAGAATGTCAAACGTTCCCATTTGATCTTCAACCGTTTCTAAACCGATGATATCAATATTATTTTTAGCTCGGTCGATAAAATAGAAGTCGATACCGTAATCAGAAGAATATCCTGCCTCTTCTACCGCGACATTAGAAATCGATGTGGCTGCATACCATGGCTTTAACATATCGACCATCGATTCGTCATATTGATATGCTTGGAGAATATCAACGGTATCTTGGAATAGGTCATCCGGAATAACGTCACTTAACGAACGTCCATCCTGATACATTCCAACTTGACTCATATAGTTCGCAACTTCAAAGCCATTCAGCTCGGTCATATCAATTTCAACAGCTAAATAATCTGCTTCATCAAAGGCACTTTCTATATTTTCATGAAGGGGGTAAATGTCTTCCATCCCGACATGAATTGAACCGAATAAGTACACAGTGTTACTGCCTTCTTCGACTTTGTAAAATACACCTTCAGATGGTGGTCCTGTCTCGGCAAATGCTGGTGTATCTTCATATTCGACAGCGACACCATTTTCTAGTAGCTCTTCAACTGCCTGAAACGAATCCTCGTCTTCATCAATTCGGTTGCCGATAATCGTAACATCAGTCAAATGTTCCAACTCTAACAAAGGGGTGAAATCTTCAATCTGATTGTGTGAAAGATCTACCATTTCCAAGTTCGTTAACTCTTCAATACCATTCAAATAGTGAATATCTAAGTCCGAAAGGTCAAGTGAAGTAATTGATTGAGCTTCTTTTTCTGTCAGTTCACCTTCAATATCCCTAGCTTCGATAATCGCTTCTTCCAACGTTTCATCGGAAAATTCTATTGTTGCTGTTGTGCAACCAATTAAAGTGAAAATAAACAAAAAAATAATGCCTGCTAATAATTGATTTTTCATTTTTTCTCCTCCTGTAACAAATGATGCATCTTCTATTGTACTTCGCTTTTCCTAATCTTTACAGTGAAAATAAGTCATTTATTTTTACGTTGCATCCATAGGAAGGTTTCACGAACATATTTTTGCAGAAAGAAAATTGTGTAGTCATACAGCTTTATTTGTGTTAAGGTTAATAAGTTGGTTCAGTGGACGAACAAAATTACAGATTATTCATCCGGCAAGGATTTATTTTATTTATGAATGGTTCAACTAAACATTGATAAGAATAACTTAGTGTAAGCTTATTCCTCTCAATAAGGGATAAGCTTTTTATTCTTGACGAAGCGATAAATGGATTCTGCGAAAAATGACAGCAGATCATATAAAAGATGGATCCGATATAGAGATGGATAAATGAAAGGAAGAAAAGATTTGGCATTATTTTATGAATTAGATATCGAGCATTCGATATTACGCGCAATTGAAAGTATGGGGTTTAAAGAAGCGACTCCGATTCAAGAACAAGTCGTACCACATGGAAAAGCCGGAAAAGATATTATTGGTCAGGCACAAACAGGTACAGGAAAAACTGCTGCTTTTAGTATTCCATTAATTGAAAATATGGAAGTAGAGCAAAGACATCCGCAAGGACTTGTACTTGCACCGACACGTGAATTAGCAATTCAAGTATCACAAGAAATTAATAAGCTTGGTCAGTTTAAAGGTATCCGCTCGTTACCAATTTATGGAGGACAGGACATTGGCAAACAAATTCGTGGCTTAAAAGACCGTCCGCAAATAATTGTGGCAACACCTGGACGTTTCATGGATCATATGCGTCGTAAAACAATCCGTCCGGAATTTATGAATACGGTCGTTTTAGATGAAGCAGATGAAATGTTAAGCATGGGTTTTATCGAAGATATTGAAACAATTTTAGCTGATGTTCCGAATGAGAGACAAACGATGTTGTTTTCAGCAACAATGCCTACTCGTTTAAAAACAATCGTGCAAAAATTTATGAATAACCCGATCAGTGTTACGGTTAAGGCAAAGGAAATGACAGTAGAAAACATTGAACAGCGTTACATTGAAGTTCGTGAAAAAGAGAAGTTTGATGCGTTGTGTCATTTATTAGACATGGATCCACCAGAGCTGGCAATCGTTTTTGGACGTACGAAACGAAGAGTCGATGAATTAACAGAATCACTTAGTATTCGCGGGTTTGCAGCTGAAGGCTTACACGGGGATATGAAGCAAGAGCGACGTGACCAAGTGATTCGTAAATTTAAACGCGGCACAATTGATATTTTAGTCGCAACAGACGTCGCAGCACGTGGACTTGATGTAAATAACGTTTCTCACGTATTTAACTTCGATTTACCACAAGACTCTGAAAGCTATGTTCACCGTATTGGACGTACTGGGCGTGCTGGGAAAAGCGGGATTGCATATAGCTTTGTTACTCCAAAGGAAAAAGATCACTTAAAAGTCATTGAAAAAGTTACGAAAAAGCCGATGAAACGTCAAGGTGTTCCAACGTATGCAGAAGCGTTAGCTGGACGTCATCAACAAGCGGTTGGACAGCTCGAAAAGGCATTGGGTCAAGAGTTAGACGAAAATCTTTTAGGATATGCACAAGCATTAATGGAAGATAATGATCCCGTAGCACTCGTTGCTGCTGCATTGAAAATGGTAACGAAGGAGCCAAACCAGAAGCCTGTAAAAATAACTGGTGAAGCACCTGTTCGTTCAAAAAGGAAGCCTAAGCGCGAATCATCTGGTGGATATTCTCGTAAACGAAGAGATGACCGTAAAGGTGGAGGCGGTTACCGTAAAGGTGGCGGGGGACGCGATCGAGATCGTAAGCCTCGCAAAGACCGTGACACAATGAAGCTCCGTGGTAACAGTGGCAGCAGAAAAAGGAAAAGTCATGTATAAATAGAACAAATGACAAGACATCTTCTCTTAAGAAGGTGTCTTTTTCTTCCAGATAATTTCCATGTGCCTGGCACTAGGAAATTTTCTGGAAGGGATATGAGGTCAATCGGGATTGAGTGGGAGGAAGGTATGAATGTGAAATAGATTTATTCAAATCATGAGTAAATCATGAGTGATCAATGTTGAAGTGGTGAAAATGATATTGATCTTGTCCTTGTCCACGTGAAGTATTGCAGTAGAATTTTATATTCGTCAAGCATATGAAAAAAAAGTTTGGTAAAATGAAGGGATAATGGTCAATACTGTGTTTAGAAAATATCGTTAATTAAAATTATTTAAATACATTTGAAAGCAATAAATGAGTAAATAAGTAAAAACTTTACAAATTGTTAAAGAAGTTTAAACAGGCTTATGTCCCATGAAAAACGTAAAGTAAATATTGCGGTGATTGATGTCATCGCAAATTTGTGCAGATCCAAGGTTCTTTTATGCGCAAATAAATGAACGAAAAGAAAACATGAAATGTTCGTCTAACTGTGAGAGGTGAAAACGGTGACTAATGATACATTAATAGAAGAAAGGGAAATTGAGAAGTTATGTGAAATGCCAAATACGTTTAGTAGAGGTAAACGATATTTTTTAGAAGATCGTGTAGAAAACTTTCACTATGATGAAAAAAATCATCTTTATAAAGCAACTGTTACCGGTACCGAGCAATATGACGTCAGTATCGGTGTAACGAATAAAGGTGCAATTGATCTAACCGAGTGCACATGTCCTGCATACTTTGATTTTCCCGGTATTTGTAAACACATTACGGCAGTACTGCTCAAGCTAAAGAAAGAAGGGTTACCTCTGACTAAGACGACAGACATAAACACTCACCATTCGCTAATCGAAAAGAAGAGGAAGAGACTTCCTGAAATGGAAACGAGGAAAGCGAAAAATTTCATCGATCTTTTCAGCCAAGTATATTACAACAAACAAGAGCGCTATAGGGAAAAAGACTTGCTGTACGTGCAATACCACCTTACATTGCATGGAGGCTTTCGAACAAACCATGGGAGTATCGCTACTTTGGAAATGAAAGTCGGCCCAAAGCGATTATATGTTGTAAAAGACATTAAAGAATTTTTAACATCAGTATTTGAAAAGCAGACGTTAAAATTTGCCAAGCATTTTACGTACGACCCGTTAGACTATGAATTTTCACATGGGGATAAACAAATATTGCAAACAATGTGGAAATATTATCAAGTTCAAGATGAAGCGGATCATCCTTCGATTTCGTACTACTCTAATTACCGAAAAAAAGAAGGAAGAGCATGGACAATCCCTGGGACAGTGTTTCATGAAATACTTGATTTACTGATCGGGCAAGACGTTCAAGTTGAAACTCCGAATGGACAATTCCATAGTATTGATGTCAGACAAGAACCATTACCAATGCAATTTCAGCTTCGAAACCATGACAATTATGAAGATACGTACGTGTTTAATTGGGAAAATGAAGATGACTTTCTTTTATTAGATCAAGATTACGATTCAGCTTTATATAAAAATGCATTTTATAAGTTACCAGCAGAAGGTCGCGAAGTCGTTCATTTACTGACTAGTCATCTAGAGCTCCACGGTCATTCTGCACTGCATTTTACTAAAACAGAATTGGAAACATTCACATCAGTCGTGCTGCCGCAATTAAAGCAAGTTGGAGATGTAGGAATTAGTGAGGAAATTGATCAACTAATTGATATGTCACCATTAAAAGCAAACCTTATGGTTGATTATGATGAAGAGAGGCTCACTGCAAAAGTTGAATTCCAATATGGGGATCTTCATTTTTCACCATTCGATTCAGAGGATCATGAAAAATCGGACAAAGTGATTGCCCGAGATGTAGAACAAGAGCTTTATTTATTGTCACTTATTGAAAATATTCCATTTAAATATAATGGAAAAGAGCTATTTTTAAATGATTTCGATGAGATCATTGATTTTGTTTTTGATGAAATTCCAAAACTGTCAGAGGAATTTCATTTATTTGCGACATCAAAAGTGAAAAGCCTGATTTATTCACCTGAATCAATCCCAGCAGTTCGAGTGGAAACGAACAATGAGCTCAATTTGTTAGACGTCTCATTTCAAATGGACGACTTAAACGAAGACGAAATTGATGCATTATTAAAAGATTTATTAGCAAACAAAAAGTATTACCAGCTGTCGAACGGTTCATTTGTTTCACTTGAAAATGAAAGCTTCCAAGAAGTGAAAGAGCTCTATCAAGATCTTGATATACCGAACGATGATCTGCAGGCGAACACTTCCGTCCCGTTCTTAAAAGCATTCCAGATTAACCAGCGGGAACATCAAGCTGTTTTAAAACGAGGTAAGCAGTTTAAGTCGTTAATTGATGCCATTGACCACCCTGAGGAAATGGACTATCGGTTACCTGATTCCTTGAAGGCCGACTTGAGACAATACCAGGAGACGGGTTATAAATGGATTATGTCGCTTGCTCATTACAATTTAGGCGGGATATTAGCAGATGATATGGGACTTGGAAAAACGGTGCAAATGATTGCATATTTGTGTAAACAAAAGGAGAATGGTGTGACAGAGCCAGCTTTAATCATCTGCCCGTCAAGCCTTGTTTTTAACTGGAAAAAAGAAATTGAACGATTTGCACCTTCATTAACCGTAAACGTTATTTCTGGATCCGTACAAGAAAGAAAAGAGCTGCTCCATAATCAAGAAGGAAAAGAAGATGTCTGGATTACATCATATCCTTTACTAAGAAGAGACGAAGAACATTATGAAGATAAAGTTTTTTCTACGGTCATTTTAGATGAAGCGCAATATGTCAAAAATGATTGGACAAAAACATCGAAAGCAGTAAAACGAATACGCTCGAAATTTTCTTTTGCACTTAGCGGAACTCCAATTGAAAACTCACTTGATGAACTATACTCGATCATTGATTTAGTGCTGCCAGGACTGTTTGCGAATAAGCGGTCGTATAAAGAAATGTCACAAGAACGAATTACAAAACGGATCCGCCCTTTTGTATTGCGTAGATTAAAGAAGGATGTATTAAAAGATTTACCTGAAAAAATTGAAAATGTTCAATATACCGAGCTTAATGACGATCAAAAAAAATTGTATATGGCTCAGCTGCGACTTATTAAAGATGAGGCGAGCGATGCGATTAAAGCAAATGCATTTCAGCAAAATCGGATGAAAATATTAGCGGGACTGACGAGACTGCGACAAATATGCTGCCACCCGGGCATGTTTCTTGAAAACTATGAGGGTAGTTCTGGGAAGCTCGAAAGGCTGCTCGATTATTTGGAGGAGGCTCATGCTAACGGTCAGCGGCTTGTTATTTTCAGTCAGTTTACGACGATGCTTGCAATATTAAAAGAAGAGCTTGATAGAAGAGGTTGGGACTATCATTATCTTGATGGAACGACACCTTCAGAGGAAAGGCTGAAACTGGCAGACAAGTTTAACGACGGGGAAAAAGATTTCTTCTTAATTTCGTTAAAAGCAGGCGGAACCGGCCTGAATTTAACTGGGGGCGATACAGTTGTTTTGTATGATTCTTGGTGGAATCCTGCAGTAGAGGAGCAGGCTGCTGATCGCGTATACAGGTATGGTCAGAAAAAAGTTGTCCAAGTGACAAAGCTCATTACAACTGGAACGATCGAAGAGAAAATTCACATGTTACAAGAGAAAAAAAGGGAGTTGCTGGATCAAGTCATTCAATCTGGAGAAACGATGATTTCCTCCTTAAATAAAGAAGATATTGAAGAATTGTTAGAGCTGGATGCATAGACATCGGTTAAAGGAAAAACCAACATTTACCAGGTGCCTGGCACCTGGTAAATGTTGGTTTTCTTCGTTGTCGACCTCCTCGCTTTTTTTCCTTATGGAATTCTGTTCATTTTCCTCATAATTCTAAGCATAAAATGGTTGCAGCTCGCTATAAATAAAGGGAACTGTTTTATTGTTTCTATCATGAGCAGTAATGTGAAGACGAGGTTTTAGAAAAGAAAGGAGTTGAGGTGGGTGTCTGGCCAATATCCATTAAAAAATCCTGGAGTAGCAGCAGTGCTTAGTGCGCTTTGGACAGGACTCGGTCAAATTTATAATGGTCAAATTGGTAAAGGAATTGCGTTTATGATTATTCAAATTTTCAATTCGATGTTGATGGTTGTACTTATAGGGTTTATTACGTTTCCGATTTTTTGGATCTACGGAATGGTTGACGCTTATAAATCCGCCGAAGCCTATAATAGAGGAGAAGTGTAATAGATAGAAAGGAAGGCAGGCCGTTGTAAAACGACCTGCCAAATTTTTTGAATATATTAAAACTCTAGTTCTTCAATAGGTTGAACTTCTTCTCCAGAATCGACAAAGCGTATCGTTATTTCATCGTCCGGCTGAATAAAGACAGCTCTTGGATAGGCAGATGCATTAACCGTGAAAATCCGGTCATGATCTTCTAACAGAAGTCGTACTGTCACATTATCTTCACGGTCCCATTGATAGACACGCTCGACCGTTGTTGTAATTTCGGTCAAATCAGTCAATTCACCTGGAACAACATCATCATCGACGGATGTGGATAATTCAAGTTGATAAGCACCAAATGCTTCCCTCTTTGTTTCCCCATATCCGTAAGTGTTTTCACTTCGAGCATTGACGAGCATAATTTGCCGCAGGACATTGTTTCGGTCCATAAGCGGGACTACCCACGTGTATTGACCGTAAATATTGTATAAAGATGGTGTGCCTGCTACATAATCATCACGCCTAAACGTTCGTTCTGCAAGGTTCATAGCTGTACGACCATTAAGGGATCCGCTTGCATCGCGGAAGTATTTTAATTCTCCAGTTCGAGCGTCGAACATCGTAAAACCAACCATTGAATTAGACGTTTCTTCACTGCCTCGCAATCGCATATGGTCAGTAAACCAATTTAAATTAAGATCTTGGTCTACGACCCCCGTAACTGCATCATCGGCAGTCCATTGTGTCGGTTCTGTTAATCCTTCACGGCCGAAGAAACGGTTGATCAAGCCTTGTTTATAAATACCGAACCACTGATTTCGTTCTTCAGCAATGTGCGGAGGATAAATTCTATTTACCCACTCAGGTGTTTCTTCTTTTTCGTATTTTTCCATTTCACCAGTTTGCGGATCAACGATGACAACTCCGTCGACATCTGCGACTCGTCTGAATTCCGTGTAATGTCCAAAACTGACAATATAATACGGGTTTCCTTCACTGTCGATTTCAAAACTCGTATCAAGCATAAGGATGTCAGGATACTCCATACGAACTTGACGTTCTAAGTTTTCATGGAAAAATGCAGAAGGGACGATATTCATTTCAGTTAATACGAGTTCAGGTTCTGCACGGGAGTTTTCTGCATTAACCATAATATAACCAGGTACAGCATCACTTCTGATCCAACGGAAGAAGCCGTCGTATTCAATAGGAGTAACCCAAAATAACGTATCGTCAACGCGCTGAATTCTCGTTTCTCCAAGGTTGTAAAATGCCGGGTTATCAAGCTGACCCATTTGTACATCGGTACGATATCGGGCATAGTTTCTTGACACGACCGGGATTGATTCTTCGTTGACAGGGTTCAGTTCTTCAATAGTTACTTCTTCTCCTCCGGCAATGTTATATTTAGCATCAGCTAAAAATAACGGCTGAAGGATCCAAAACAATGCAAAGCCTGCAAGGAGTAATAATCCAATCCCAGCTCCAATGACAGCTTTTTGCTTTCGGAATGTCTTTTTAAATGAAAACACGATAGTGTTGTCTGCAATGAGTGCAATCCCTACAATCGGGAGATAATAGGTGATGATTGCTGTTACAGATTGGTCTAGAAGTCCAACATAAAATAAGAAAATCCCATAAGCTAAACCGATAATATATCTTGGAATAAGCCACTTGCGAAAAAAGCTTCCCTTCCACCATTCTAGTTGTAGTGGTAGGAATAATAGTGCTAATAAAGCACTCATAATAAGCATTTGTACCAATGTAAACACCTCATTTTAATCTAAAGAAATAATAGGATCATCATATTATACGGATAAATCCCCTTCCTAGTTTCATCCCTTATTAGAGTATCATAATACTTACAACAAAACAGAAAAACATCGTGTAAAATCAAAATATCTAAAAATGTCAAAAAATATCCAGGTGCCAGGCACATGGATATTTTTTGACATTTTTTTAGGGGAGGGGCTGCGCTTGCTAACGTCCGTTTAAAACATGCTACAATGAAAATGGAGGATGATGTTATGAGTATTTTACGAGTTGAAAATTTGTTAAAAACGTATGGAGAGAAAACTCTGTTTGATTATATTTCTTTTACTGTTGAAGAAAAGGAGAGAATTGGGCTGATCGGTGTAAATGGAACCGGGAAATCTTCTCTTCTTAAAGTGTTAGCGCGTATTGAAGGAAAGGAAGACGGAGAACTTATACATGCAAATCAGTTTCATATTGAATATTTACCACAAGAACCGGATCTTCAATTAGATAAGTCAGTGATTGAGCAAGTGTATGATGGAGACTCGCTTATTATGAAAACGATGCGTAACTATGAGCTAGCGTTACTGTCCTTAGAACAAGATCCACTGAATGAAAACTTGCAAAATCAGCTATCAGCTGCTCAAGAAAAAATGGTTAAAGCTGAAGCGTGGGAAGCGAATACCATTGCTAAAACCATTTTAACTAAGCTCGGTATAAGCGACTTTTCAAAAAAAGTAAAATATCTTTCAGGGGGACAGCAAAAACGTGTTGCGATTGCAAAATCTCTGATCCAACCAGCTGATTTACTTTTACTAGATGAACCGACGAACCATTTAGATAACGAGACTATCGAATGGCTAGAAACATATTTATCTCAATATCGCGGATCTTTAATGGTGATTACACATGACCGCTATTTTTTAAACCGGGTTACGAATCGGATTTTTGAACTCGATAATGGACAGCTTTATCAATACGAAGGAAACTACGAGCTATTTTTAGAAAAAAAGGCAGAGCGTGAACGAGAAGAAGCGAAGCAAGAGGATAAGCGGCAAAATATTTTGCGAAGGGAGCTTGCTTGGCTGCAACGTGGTGCAAAAGCGAGAACAACGAAGCAAAAAGCGCGTAAACAGCGAATTGAAAACATCCAAAAAGAGGGCTCCGTAAAGGACAAAGGGGATGTTGACTTTGCAATCGGCTCAACTCGTCTAGGAAAAAAAGTCATTGAACTTGAAAATGTTCGTCATTCCTTTGAAGGGAAAAGCTTATTTAGCGGAGTGGAATATTTATTGACGCCTGGTGATCGATTAGGAATTATTGGACCGAATGGAAGCGGTAAATCGACATTATTAAATATTATGGCAAATCGTCTTATACCAGACTCAGGTACAATTGCTGTCGGTGAGACCGTAAAAATTGGTTATTACACACAGAGCCATGAGCAAATGGATGAAGATATGCGGATGCTTGATTATATTAAGGATGTTGCAGAAGTTGTTCACACAGCAGATGGTTCAGTCATTACGGCTGAACAAATGCTTGAGCGGTTTCTTTTCCCTCGTTTTATGCAAAGAACGCACATTCGCAGGTTGTCTGGCGGTGAGAGGCGCCGTCTATATTTATTAAAAATTTTAATGGATGAACCAAATGTGTTGTTTTTAGATGAACCGACGAACGATTTAGATACACAAACGCTTGCAGTTTTAGAGGATTACTTAGATCAATTCCCTGGTGTTGTCGTGACGGTTTCGCATGATAGATATTTCCTTGATCGTGTAGTAGATAAGTTACTTGTTTTCGATGGAAGAGGAAATGTTGATCGTTTCCAAGGAAGTTATAGTGATTATATGGAAACTGTTACACATGAACTAATGCGTGTAAAGCAAGCTGACAACGATCGAGACGTTAAGAGGGAGGAACAACATGCGGGTGAGAAAAAAAAGCCGAAGAAACTTTCCTATAAAGACCAAAAGGAATGGGAGGAAATTGAAGATCGAATTGCTCATTTGGAAGAAAAAGTCGAGTCTATAGAACAGGAAATCCAAAACACGGGTAGTGATTTTGATTTAGCGCGAGAGTTATATGAGGAACAAAAACAGGTGGAAGATCAATTAGAAAAAGCGATGGAACGCTGGGAAGAACTCTCTGTATTAGTTGAAGAAATTGAAGCGAATAAAAATAAGTAGATTGATTGATACATTGACACAAAAATTTCCAGGTGCCTGGCACCTGGAAATTTTTGGTGTTTTTCATCAACGATGATAGGCTTAAATGAACAGTTTTTATGTTACGCAATGACGTTCCGGTCATTGGAAAAGTCTTTATATTCCTGTTGATTCATAATTTCTTTTAATGATTGAACGGTCGTCCAAACATCTTCAAAGGAGGTATAGAGTGCAATTGGTGCAAAGCGGATTACGTTTGGCGAACGAAAATCGGGGATGATCCCTTTTCTTTTTAATGCTTTACAAATTCTAGCTGCTTCTTTATGGGCAACGGCAATATGTCCGCCTCGACTATTTTCTTCAAGTGGAGTAATGATCTCAAACGTAGACGTTAAATCCTCTTTCGACAAGCACTCTAACAAAAAGTTAGTTAACTTCAAAGATTTCTCTCTTATATTCTCAATACCTGCCTCATGAAACATTTCGAGAGAACCAATTAATGGAGCACTGCTAAATATGTGCGGAGTACCTAATTGGTAAGCTCCGGCTGTATCAGCATGGGTCATTTCATGTACCATATCAAATTGCTTTACTTTATTTGACCCAAACCAGCCGGCTAAACCAGGTTTTTTACCGTGGTGTTTTTCGTGGATAAATAATCCCCCAACACCTCCTGGTCCACTATTTAAATATTTATATGTACACCATACTGCAAAGTCACATCCAATAGTATGAAGCTGATGAGGAATAATCCCTACTGAATGTGCAAGGTCAAATCCTATGATGATCCCTCTTGCATGTGCCTCTTCAGTTAGTTTTTTCACATTTAACAGTTGACCGCTGCGGTAGAGAACAGAAGGGAGTAGAACAAGTGCAACATCTTCTGTCATATTTTCAATAATCGTATCCTCGTTAAGTGTGAGACCATTTTCACTTTTCACTACTTGTAAATGTTCATCAGGATTAAGACCATGTAAAGCCAGCTGACTTTTTAATACGTAAATATCGGTCGGGAATGCAAGTTCTTCAGTTAATATTTTCGTTTTCTTACCTTCAGGTTGAAAAAAAGTTGCGACCATTTGGTGCAAATTTGTCGTAATGGACCCTGTTGAGATGACTTCATGAGGTTTTGCTCCTAACAGTGGAGAAGTCATTTCACCTAACTTTTCTGATAAGAAGTACCAAGGCTCTTGTCCGTCTGTCCAACCGTCAATTCCGTGTTCTTTCCAATCGTTTAATGATCTTTCTAAAGCTTGCTCAGCTCTTTTAGACAATAGTCCGAGGGAGTTCCCATCCATATACAGACGTGAATCGTGTATATAAAATTCCTCTTTATAAATTGCCAGCGGATCGTTTTTATCATATTCCAAAGCTTGATCATATGTTGCTTTCACGTGAGCATCTCCTCCTTCGTTAACTCTATTGTAGGTAGAAGATTGCAACCTGACAAGGGAAGAATAAGCAATACACCACCCAACTTCAGAAACCGTAGCGAACTATTGAAAACCCTATCCAAAACTATCAAACTCAAATTCAAAATCACTAAACACAATCGCTCATCATTTAATTAACCACAAAATAAATCAGCTGAAACCAATAATATCCAAAAAATATCCAGGTGCCAGGCACTTGGGCAATTATGGAAAGGAATTATAGAGGGGATTGAATGAAATGGAAATGATAATAAAAATAAAAATAGAAATGGGGATGAAAGTGGATTTTTAGAGGATTCTGGTCATAAATCAAGAACGTCTTAATTAAGTACAAAATGAAGGGGGAATGATGATGAAATTATTTATTGCTTCAGGAAACGAGTTGTTAGTTGCTGAAAAGAGAACTGGCGAATGGTCTTTGGTTTCTCGGAGTTTACCAAAGGGAGATATTCAAGCGGTTGCTGCTGAACCTCAAGGCGGAGCTGTGTTTGCCGGAACGTTAGATCACGGGTTATGGTACAGTACAAATGAAGGTGAGAGCTGGGAGCAGATCGGTAAAGATGTTTTGCATAACAGAGTCATGGCACTTCACGTTACATCCTACAAAGGAACTGACAGAGATGAAGAAACACGTCTATACGTTGGGACAGAACCTAGTGAGTTATACTGTACTACTAATTATGGGCAAACGTGGGAGCGATTTCCGTCTTTATTAACGTTACCGTCGAAGTCGACGTGGAGTTTTCCTCCGCGACCATACACTCACCATGTTCGTGATATAGCTACTAGTAAAAAAGATAAAAACTTCATTTTGGCAGGGATTGAGCTAGGTGGTGTAATGAGAAGTCTTGACGGCGGAAAGAGCTTTGAAGATCGCAAGGAAGGCTCTCAGTTTGACTGTCATACAATTAAAGTCCATCCAGAAAATGATCAACTTATTTATGAGGCAGGAGGGGGAGGTTTTGCAGAAAGTCGTGATAAAGGGAATACTTGGAATACGCACAATGATGGCTTAGGAGAGTTTACGTATCTCGTCCACGTTGCTGTTGATCCCGGTGACTCAGAATTGGTTGTTGTCTCGGCTGCGGAAGGCCCCATGACAGCTTATTCACCAAGTCGTGCTCATACCCACATATACAGGCGGGAAAAAACAGGTGGAGTGTGGTCAAGAGTCTCAGATGGTTTACCTGATCCAACTCATTCCACTGTATACCATCTCCATTCAAATCCAAATGAACCACACTGTTTTTATGCGGTAAATAATAATGGAATATATTGTTCAGATGACAAAGGTAAGACGTGGTCTGAAGCGCCAGTTCAGTGGTCGGAAAGTGTTCATCATAAAAGGATTACAGACGTTTGGCTTCAAAGTGAATGATAGTATCAGCAAAAATTAAAGATGTCTTCGTAAATAAGTTCCCGAACCTATCCCCTTTATAGAATGTACATGCAAAATGCCTGATTCAACTTCATAAATGTAACAATTGTGCTGTCTCGTTTCTGTGGGAGAATGTGATTTTAAATATTCTACTAACTTAGGGATATATGGTTTACTTTCGTTTGTTAAAAAGATCCAAGTTTCTTTCTTCATTTTCTTGTCGCGGTGATTCCCAGTAAAGATGAAAATATTCTCATAAAAAACGATATTTTTTAAGCAGAAACAAGACAGCCTGTGTTGTACTTTAAGAGAGTAGTCAATGATTGCCGTAATTTTGATAAGGAAATCTGCACTTGAATGAAACACCCGGTCCAGACATGGATGTGATTCTTCATAAAAGTGATTTAACATTTTCATTTTGGTTATGGATTGTGATGACATCGATTTGGCAAACGTGAGTTGAACTAAATCTTGTAGAGTATTGATCTCCTCATTCATATAGAATGCCTTTAAATGAAACATGAGTAACCACCTCAGTTATGAATAAATGGACATCTACTGCACACGTGCTCACATGTTGTTAGCGTTTGATAAATTGCACACCATGAACGCCTCGAAAAACAAATAGGAATCGATTGTTGCTGTGCTTTTTTCTTCATTTTCTTTGCTAAATTATGGTTTATGTAATCAGTTAATACAAGAATTATATCTACATTAGGAGGGATAGACTTAGTAATCATTTTCGTTTTACGTCCAGAAATATGAATGTACGTTTCGAAACCAAGATGTGTTAAATGATCTGGGATTGCACCAAGCTTGTCTCCGCCGACAATCATGATTGAGCTCATAGTATCTCTCCTTTAGTTGAAATTGAAAATCATTATCAATTAAAATTATAAAAGAAAACGACTTTCATTACAATCGTAAATTGTGAAAGTCGTTTTTGATTATTTGCTATTTTGTTTTGGTGACGTTTCATCAACAAATCCATATCTAATGAAATAACCTACATCTTTCCATATACCGATGTCTTTCATGATGACAACAATCACTAATACAAATGGACCGATAAACAAGCCCAGTATTCCAAACAGTTGAAAACCAATGAACAATGAAACAAGAACGCCGAGAGCATTTAAGTTCATACTTGTTGATAAAACTTTCGGTTCAATTGTTTGACGAATTGCGACTGTTACTCCGTATACGACGGCAATACCTATTCCCATACTTATATCACCGGTTATAAAAAGATAAATGAGCCAAGGGATCAAAATCGTTCCTGAACCTAGATAAGGAAGGATTTCGGCGACACCAACAATGATTGCAATCGTTAAAGCTTGTTCCACTCTTAAAATGGATAACCCAACTAATACGATAAGAGAGGCAATACCCATAAGAATAATTTGTGCTCTTAGAAATCCAAGAACACGATAGCTGAACATTTTTCTAAATGCTCGTCCTTTACGTATTAGTGGTGCCGGGGTTATCTTTTTCGCTCTTTTAACTAATGAATCCCAATCCTTTCCTAAAAAATAAAAGGCTAAAAAGATAAATAAGAAGCCTATTAAAAATGTTGGGACGGCGATCAAGAGCTGAGTAAGGGTATCAACAAATTTTTGACCCATTTCCCCGAGCATTGATGCTAATTGGCTACCTAACTCCGCAATTCCTTCATGTAGTGTACTTTGCTGTTCAGGGGTTAAAGAATCCATTGCACCAGAAAGTTGATTCCAAATCGGTAATACAGATTGATTAAAAAACTGCTGTACTTGGATCGATCCGTGTTCAACCCATGAAGGTAAATATTCTGACAAGCGTCGTACTCCAAAAATGACTAAAAAGGTTAGACCGGTAAATATTCCTGCTAGTGTACTTAAGCCGATCAAAAGTGCGGTCAAAACAGACAGTCCATATGGAAGTTTGACTTTATCATTTAATAATCGAATGAGTGGCATAAACATCCAAACAAGGCCAGCGGCAATCCAAAATGGATAGGAGATCGTGAAGAGCCAGCCTAAAAACCATAATGTTCCGATGCTTAGTAAAACGACTATTGTAAAGCGAGCTGCGATAATTCCGTGATTCTTTGTCATGCCAGCCCTCCTTTTTTTACAATAATATTCTAATACTATAAAAAAGTAAATTTGTCGAATGAACAAGATTTCTTTTTTAAAAGGTTAAGAAAGTATAAAATTTCAATCTCTCGATTGTTGTCTAGCTTCAGCGACGAGCGTTTACATCACGTAAGACTTCGAATTATCTCGATGGACAGGACGTCCTAATGCCGGGCATGCCACAGGACGTGGCGTATTGCCCGGTTGACGGATACACCCCAAAGCAATACTAGTAGAGGAAGAGACAAAGACAAGCTTTCGACACTCCTTTATCTCACCCGACTAATTCCGACGAACATGGACGTTCCAGTGTCGGGCATATGCCATAGGACGTAGCGTTTTTGTCCGACCAGTTTTCTTCGTCGATAACAGAAGGCGCTTGCGCTTTTCTTATCATAGCAGAATATTCCATACAAAGAAATCAATCATGTCAAAAGGACATTGTCAAGAGCTTTCACAAATTGTCGGGGATCTGGTCCCCGACAATTTTATTCTGGAGTAATGTTTTTAGGCAAGAAGTTTAATAAGTAAAAAGCTACTTTTCTTCATTATCAGTTTTTCCGCTTTTCTCTCATACATAAACCATAAACAATTTGGGCTTAAACTAATAATAAACGTACGTTAGGATATAAATCTGATAATAAGCGGGTATCGTTTTTCTCTACCAAACAAACAGAAAACAATAGTTATGAGCACAGTCACTACATAGAAAAGGTAAATAAATATCGATATTGACAAAGCAGTAAACGTTCCTAAAACCGCAAATATTCCAATTAAAATCGTCCCTGATATTAAGTCCGTCATAATTGTGTACATAATAATAAAGATTAAAAGGCTGTATAATGTAATACTAATTTGTAAATTTAAAGATTCCTTACCTTGGCGGTTAACAAATTCTGAGTTAGATTTCATTAATAGCCAATAAGTGA
The DNA here is from genome assembly GCF_002335745.1 of Evansella halocellulosilytica. Lineage (GTDB taxonomy): Bacteria > Bacillota > Bacilli > Bacillales > Salisediminibacteriaceae > Bacillus_CA > Bacillus_CA halocellulosilytica. The sequence goes on from NZ_NIST01000001.1 coordinate 2,366,592, forward strand.
AGGTGAGTATTATGTTCCCAATCGGAATTGGAATAATAGCAAGGAAATGAGCAATTGATCCAAGTACTCGTTCCATAGGCGTAGCTTCGTTCATATTAATTGAATCCCCTTAATATCAAAATGATGAAGTCATTATAACATAATTGAGCGGTATTAATTGTGCGGTACCAGGTCCCGCACAATTGTTTGAAATCTATTGACAAACATATTTGTCTGTGACAATAATCCATATGTTTTGTATGTTAAAGATTTGTAAATTCATTTCCTTTTATTACTACCTAATAATTTCTGGGCCTATATGAACAATAGATTGACAAACTACTAGATCTTCGTTAGGATAGAAACAGCCCGCATCACTTTACCACTTAAAAGCGTTTAAGTGATTAAGTGATCAAGCGATTGTAAGTTTAACTTATCAAAAAAAGCGAACAAAAGTTCACAAAATTGTCATGGACCTGGTCCCCGACAATTTCGTTGTTTGAAGAGGAGAGGTTTCCATGGGAGACAACAACAGTGCAATTCACATCCGAGGGTGGGAATCCGTTATAATTTTATTTTCAATATTAGTAGTTATTGGATCTTCTTTGTTTCTTTTTGAAGCAGAACCACACGTTCCAATTTTTATTGTAATCCTCCTATTAATTACATGGGGGAAACTACGTAAATTTGAATGGAAAACGATTGAAAACGGGATGATTAAAGGTGTGCAGTCAGGCATTGTTCCTGTCATCATATTCATGCTAATTGGAGTTCTTATTGCTGTTTGGATGAAGTCTGGAACGATCCCGACACTAATTGCTTTCAGCTTTGAAATAATATCAATCGAATATTTCTTATTAAGTGTATTCCTTGTTACAGCAATTATCGGAATATCAATAGGCAGCTCATTTACAACAGCATCGACCATTGGAGTTGCTTTTATGGCATTAGGGACAGCACTTGATTTCAACTTGGCTATGGTAGCTGGAGCAGTAGTTTCCGGAGCGATGTTTGGAGATAAAATGAGTCCAATGTCTGATACGACGAACTTAGCTTCTTCTGTTTGCAAAGTTGATTTATTTGAACATATCCGTCACATGCTCTGGACAACTATTCCTGCGTTTATCATTACAGGGATCATTTTCTTTACAATAAGTTCTGGAGCGGAGACGGCAAATATTAGCCAAGTTGAAGCTTGGATAGAAGCTTTTGCATCAGTAACAACTGTTCATTGGCTTGCCATGTTACCAGCTATTGTGATGTTATTTGCAGCTATTAAAAAGCTTCCAGCAATACCAACGATGATATTAGGGATTGTAAGTGGTGTTGCAGTTTCAGTTGTTTTACAGCAAGGTGGGGTAAACATTTCAGAATGGATGTCATTAATACAGAACGGTTTTGAAGCATCAACTGGAAACGAGCAAGTAGATGATATTTTAAGTAGCGGTGGTATTCAAAGTATGATGTGGGCAGTGTCCCTGCTATTACTCGCTCTATCGATGGGTGGAATTCTTTCAGAGCTTAACGTCATCCAATCGTTGATGTCTGCTATTCATAAACTAGTAGAAACACGAGGGAAAATTGTCCTTTCTACCGTCTTATCTGGCATAGGTATTAACTTGAGCCTCGGCGAACAATATATGTCTGTCGTATTAACAGGTGAAGCTTATGAGAGGCGCTATAAAGAAATGGGATACACAGGCAAGCATTTATCAAAAGTATTAGAATCTGGCGGAACGGTCATCAATCCACTCATTCCATATGGGGTCAGCGGTGTATTTATGGCAAGTGTACTAAATGTACCAGTATTATCATTTGCCCCATTTGCGTTCTTCTGTTTACTTTGCCCGATCATTACAGTTATTTATGGATTTACAGGCGTTTCAATGAAAAAACAGCAAAAGATTACAGTTGATAAAGAAGAGGACGATCAAAAAACGAATGAACTCGTTTCTAATATAAGCTGATCTTTCTGATCGTAAAACAAGAATAAGGCTCCGCACAATTTTGTGGCGAAGCCTTTTCTTTGTTTAAAGGTAAGAAAGTATAAATTTCAATGTCTCGATTGATGTCTAGACTTCAGGCACGAGCGTTTCCTACACGAGCTTCCACACGGATGTGGTGACTTCGGTGTTCCCGCAGGACGCGGGGGTTTTAGCCGAAGATCTTATCTTACGAGTTGTCTCGACGGACAGGACGTCCTAATGCCGGGAATGCCACAAGACGTAGCGTATTGCCCGGTTGACGGATCTAGCTTCAAAGTGATACTAGAAGAGGAAGAGACAGCAGTTTTCGGCTCGAGGTCGCTTCGCCCCGCCACTTGAAGTCTAAGTTCGGACTTCTTCCTGTCGGTAACCCCAAAGAGCATTTACATCACGAATAAGCTTCGATTTGCCTCGACGGATATAACCACAGAGCGATGCTAGAAGAGGAAGAGGCAGCTCGTTGCTCCTGCAGTTACTCGTCGCAGACTGAGTGCTTCTTCCTCTGCCAGAACATACGAAGAAGAGAATGCGTCGAAGCAGCTCGTAGTGAAATCAGCGAAGAATGGCTCGTTGCTCCTGCGGTTACTCGTCGCAGACTGAGTGCTTCTTCCTCTGCCAGAACATACGAAGAAGAGAATGCGTCGAAGCAGCTCGTAGTGAAATCAGCGAAGAATGGCTCGTTGCTCCTGCGGTTACTCGTCGCAGAAAAACAATGCTCCTGCGGTTACTCGTCGCAGAAAAACAATGCTCCTGCGGTTACTCGTCGCAGACTGAGTGCTTCTTCCTCTGCCAGAACATACGAAGAAGAGAATGCGTCGAAGCAGCTCGTAGTGAAATCAGCGAAGAATGGCTCGTTGCTCCTGCGGTTACTCGTCGCAGACTGAGTGCTTCTTCCTCTGCCAGAACATACGAAGAAGAGAATGCGTCGAAGCAGCTCGTAGTGAAATCAGCGAAGAATGGCTCGTTGCTCCTGCGATTACTCGTCGCAGGTAAAGAGTGTCGCCGATAGGCAGGCGCCTTGTGCTTTTCTTTTATGTTTAAAGATAAGAACTGAATAAAATGTAAAAATTTCTATCACTCTCGGCATCTAAGTATTCCGGATGACAAATCTAAACACCACAATCTAGTTGAAGTGAGAAAAGAGATTACGTGTTTGTCTTATTTTGCAGCTTTTTGCAATTTATGAATGACACTCAACGAACGCCCAGTTCCGATGGCGACAGCTTCTAAAGGATTTGGCGCAATGTGGACCGGGACAACAATCTCTTCACTTAGCCATTCTTGTATCCCATTTAACAAAGCTCCACCTCCAGTTAAAATTACCCCGCGATCTACAATATCTCCACTTAACTCTGGAGGACAATCTTCTAGAGTAGCTCGAATCGCTTCTAAAATCGCTAACAATGAATCTTTGATAGAATCTTGGATTTCATGAGAACTTAATTTGATCGTTTTAGGTAATCCTGTTACTAAGTCACGGCCCCGAATATCCATTTGTAATTCCGGGTGATTGATAAGTGCATAACCGATTTCCATCTTAATTTGTTCTGCTGTACGGTAACCGATAAGTAAGTTATATTTCTTTCTGACGTATTGAATAATATCATCATCCAATTGATCACCGCCAGTTCGAATTGAATTACATGAGACAACTCCTCCGAAAGAAATAATTGCAACTTCAGTTGTTCCCCCACCAATATCAACAACAACATTTGCAATCGGCTCTTCAACAGGTAAGTCTGCTCCAATAGCTGCAGCAACTGGTTCCTCAATCAGCTCAACATCTTTCGCCCCGAAATTTTTTACAGCATCATGAATAGCCCTTCTTTCAACAGAAGTAGAGCCAGAAGGTGTACAAACAACGACATTCGGTTTTCTTAATGATAAACCTAACTTTTTACTTACTTTTTTCATAATATGTTTTAGCATATCTGTCGTTACTTGATAATCAGCGATGACACCATCTTTAAGAGGTCGGATAGCGACGATATTTTCCGGAGTTTTTCCTACCATACTTTTAGCTTCATCTCCAACAGCTAAAACTTGCTTGGTTTTAAGATCAATGGCCACAACCGAAGGCTCATTTAATACGATACCTTTGTTCTTTGTGTAAACTAAAATATTTGCAGTTCCTAAATCAATTCCGATTTGTGTATTCGAAAACATTTTCATTCCTCCATCTGTACATGGTTTTCCCCATATCATATTTGTTCTTCAATCATAGCTTTTTTCTAGGGGTGAAAATAGAGAGAAATTATGGAAGAGTATGTGAAAGGGAAATTATTTCCCGGGAAAATATTTGTCGAATTAGGTAAAAAGATCACTGTCGAAAGGAATAATATTGCATAAAAGAGGATGTTCAAAAAGTCCAGGAAAAATAGATTTCGTATCTCTGCGGTGACTCGTTTTTCTGTTACTCACGTATTAATATCATAGCTTCGCTAATCAAAACATTGTCGCCTGAATCTACTCGGCTCTTTTTGTCCTCCTTTTGAACAGCATATAAGTGATTATTCTTTATTAATTTAAAATCTTTTCATACAATAATACTTAAAAGCATAGAGGAATAGTCGAGATTAGAAAAGGAGGATCGTCATGGATCATGTAACACGTAACTTAATAAAAACTACTAAACAAAATGAATTGTTTTGCAGGGCTGAATCATTCATCAGCAAATTTAAAAAACGAGCACCGATGAATGACGCAAATAATACGTTCCCTTTTGAAAATTTTGAAGAGTTGAAAGCGAATCATATGACTACACTAACGATTCCTAAAAATTACGGTGGAGAAGAAATTAGTTTATACGAGTTTTTGCTCGTGCAAGAAACATTGGCACAAGGAGATGGAGCAACGGCATTATCATTGGGCTGGCATAATGGAATAGTTATGCAATTAAAAGATTCAAAAAAGTGGCCAGAAGAAACATTTAAAAAAGTAGCGCATGATATTGTAAGCAATAAAACGATCATAAACAGTGCAGCGACTGAACCGAAAACAGGCAGTCCGGCACGAGGGGGAAAACCAGAAACAACAGCTGTAAAAACGGATAAAGGATGGATGATCAGCGGAAGAAAAACGTTTACGTCTTTAGCTCCTGTATTAGATCATATCATTATTACAGCAACGATGATCGAGGGAGAGAAGGAAAGTGTTGGTGAATTTCTTTTAAAACGTGAGACAGAAGGAATTTCCTATGAACAAACATGGAATACGTTAGGAATGCGGGCGACCAGAAGTGATGATTTAATTTTGCACAATGTTCATGTTCCTGAAGAGGCACTTGTTGCTACGAAAGATACAGGGCACGGAAAAAGCCCTCAAGGCTGGCTTCTACACATTCCTGCTTGTTATTTAGGTATTGCTATTGCAGCAAGGAACGATGCAATTGAATTTGCAAGAACGTATGAACCGAACAGCTTAAATCACCCGATCTCTGAAGTGCCAGAAGTACGTAGGAAAACAGCTGAAATGGATCTTGAATTGCTAAAAGCAAGGCATTTTCTCTACCATATCGCAAGTATATGGGATGATTTTCCTGAAAGAAGATCACAGTTAGGGAGTGAACTAGCTGCAGTAAAAACTGTCGGAACAAACGCAGCAATAAATGCTGTGGATTTAGCGATGCGGATTGTAGGCGCCTATAGTCTACAACGAGACAATGATTTTGAACGGTATTATCGAGATGTGAGAGCTGGACTTCACAACCCACCATCAGACGATATTACGTCGATGATTTTAGGGAAGAAAGCGTTTGAATGAGAGGGAAACGTCTTTTAGCAAATGGTTCAAGTGACCTTCGGATAATTGGGAAAAATGACGGTTTACAAGAGGTGCGTAAAAGGATAAGATATTATTAACTTTAGATAGAAAGGGTAAGGTACTTAATACAATGAAGCAGTAATCCTATTTTAGACACGAAATTTCAATATTTTTAAAATTTGTCTAGACAGGATTAGTCTGTTCATTTTAGGTACAATACTTCTTTACTATATAAAATTAAACAAGAGAAAGTGCGCCGTTTAGTTTAATTGGCGGTTTCGCACTGCACAGCCCAAATTGTGCTAGTATAACGTTTGGTATGATGATGCACCTTTCTTCGGTCATACGGAGCTTGTTTAATGTACCTGAATATATGCGTCTAATCCTCTCTAGCAAAATAGGGAGGTTTTTTTATGTTATTAATTGAAGCAAAAAATATAGAAAAAAGTTATGGTGACAGGACGATTATTCAAGCTGAGCATTTGCAAGTGTATGACCGTGAACGTATCGGTGTAGTTGGAAAAAATGGAGAAGGGAAATCGACCTTATTAAAAATACTCGTTCAAGAACTTGAACCAGATCAAGGGGAGGTTCAGTCTTATTGTTCAATGTCGTATATCCCTCAACTTGAAGATGGAGAAGTAAATCCGATAAGTAAGAAGGCGAAAAATCAATGGCACATACCTGATCGAGATAAAACATCTTTAAGCGGAGGAGAAGAGACGAGAATGAAAATTGCAGCGGCATTCTCCACAGACGCTAAACTAATTGTAGCTGATGAGCCGACAAGTCACTTGGATATTCAAGGTGTAGAAAAGATTGAAGAGGAAATGAAGACATTTTCTGGAGCAATCGTGATGATCTCTCATGACCGTGAACTTCTTAATGAAGTATGTACGTCGATTTGGGAAGTCGACAATGGCAGCATCAATTGCTTTCAAGGAAATTACGATGCATATGTAGAACAGAAGGAACATGTAAAGGAACGACAAGTTTTTGAATATGAGCAATATATTAAAGAAAAAAGAAGGCTTGAAGAAGCTGCTGTTGAAAAAGAGAGGAAATCGAGTTCATTAAAAAAAGCACCTAGCAGAATGGGGAATTCTGAAGCTAGACTGCACAAGCGCAGTGTAGGTACCAAAAAAGCTAAACTAGATAAAAATGCAAAAGCGATTCAAGCAAGAATTGATCAACTTGAAAAAAAGGAAAAACCAACCGATGAAAAGAAAATTACCTTTGATGTACTTTCTCATAATCAAATCCACAGCAAAGTCGTTTTATCTTTCGATCACTTGGCTGTGCAAGTAGGAAAAAAATTATTATTTGAAAAATTTACAGGTATGATTAAACCAGGAGCACGGGTAGCGGTTTTAGGAAAAAATGGGTCAGGGAAATCAACATTGTTAAACATAATTGCAAATGAAAACAATGACAACATCACTATTGCAAAGCCTGTAAAGCTCGGATATTTCCATCAAAAGCTTGAAAACTTAGATGAAAATAAGTCGATTTTAGAAAACATCCTAACATCAAGTCCACATTCAGAACAATTTGTACGTACAGTATTATCAAGGCTGAATTTTAAAAGGGATGATGTCAATAAAAAAGTTATGATGTTAAGCGGAGGAGAAAGAGTAAAAACTGCATTAGCAAAAGTATTTTTAGGTAAATATAATGTTCTATTGCTTGATGAACCGACAAATTATTTAGACCTCTCAACAAAGGATGCATTGCAAACGGTTTTAGAAGCCTTTCCTGGAACGGTTATATTTGTTAGCCATGACCGCTACTTCATAAAAAATTTAGCGACTCACTTTCTACAAATCGAAAAAGGAACAGCTGTATTAAATGAAAACGTCTCGGAAGAACAGGAACAAACTGATTTTCATGAGGAGAAAGTAGATAAAATGAAGCTTGATTTAGAGATTACAGAAACAATTAGTAAACTATCGCTTGCAGTAACTGACGATGAAAAACAGAGGCTGGAGTTAAAATATAGAGAGTTGTTAAATATGAAGAAAAAACTGAATTAAACATACAATATCATACATTGTTATCGCAATATATTACAGAATTTGTTAGAATTTAGTTTAAGATGGATCGTCTTAGGAGTTCGCATCACAATGTCAATGTGATGAGTGATGACAAATATCCCCAAAAATAACATCAACATGACGAATTTTAAATAAGAATTTCCCAAATAATGTTGGCTTGATAACGTAGAGAGGGGCAATGTGAGATGAAGCGGTTAAAAGCAAACTTGATCTCAGTTAATGTCGGTCATCCTAAAATGTTAACAGGACTTGACGGAACAGTCATTTCATCAATCGATAAAACAGCAGTTGATGAAGATTTATATTTATCTAAGCATAATTTAGCTGGTGACCAGCAAGCCGATTTAAAGCATCATGGCGGAGAGGATAAAGCATTATGTGTCTATCCGTTTGATCATTATTTATTTTGGGAAAAAGAATTAAATCGGAAATTGGCACCAGGAGCATTTGGCGAAAATTTGACGGTAAAAGGATTGACAGAGGATACAGTATATATTGGTGATGTTTTCCAATGGGGGGAAGCACAAGTACAAGTTTGTCAGCCAAGAATACCATGTCATAAATTAGCAAAAAAATTAAAATCAAAAGACATTCCGAACAAAGTCATAGAGACTGGGTATACAGGGTACTATATGCGCGTTTTAAAAGAAGGTGTAGTCTCGGTAACGAGTCCATTGCAGTTTATAAAGCGTTTTTCAGAAGTATCTATTGAAAATGTAAGTGAAATATACTTTCATGACCGTTTAAATCAAGGAGCAATAAAAGAAATTATATGTATACCTGAGTTAGCTTCAAAATGGAGAGAAATGATGGAGAAACAACTAGAGAAGGCAGAGAGTAAACAAAATAAAGTGGATAAAGAAAGAGCTTGAGTTATTGATTCAAGCTCTTTTTCTTTCGTTTTAAGTGGTAAAATATCCTAAATCGAGATTATTAAGATAGAAATGAAGTTTTATAGGAGTTATGCTAAGAATGGTAGGCATTGCTAAAAATCCACGGACTTCTTCACTATCTTACTTTACATGTCATTTTTTCGTTATAGAAGAAGAGCTGGTAAAGGTTCTCGTTAATTTTAGAAAAGATGATGATAAAAAACAGTTTCCAGCGATGAACAAAAAGAGCTTGAACGAAATAATGTTTGCATGTGTGTATGTTGTTGCAGGAATTTAACGCTTTATCATGAATTAGTTTTAAAATGACTTCATGGAGGGAGAAGGAGGATCTTATGAATCGAAAAACTCCATTTGACATTGATGATCCCAGGTTTCAAGTTGCCAATCGCGAAGCACTTGCTGGAGTCGCACTTGTCCTATTTAATTTTATATGGTGGTACGGATTTGCTTACGGTCTAGGCTCTAAGCCTGTAGAGGAATATACGTATATACTCGGTCTTCCAGCATGGTTTTTTTACAGCTGTGTCGTTGGATTTATTGTAATGGCCATCCTCATCGTTATTTTAGTAAATGGTTTTTTCAAGGAAGTGTCGTTTGAAGACAAGCCCGAAAAAGAACGGGGGCGTAAAGAGTGAATACCCCTGTATTAGTTTCTTTAATCATTTTTGTCATCATCATTTTTATCATTGGTTTATGGTCAGCTCGAAATGCGAACAGGCAAGGGAGCGGATTTTTACAAGAGTATTTTCTAGGGAGCCGTGAATTAGGCGGGTTCTTATTGGCGATGACAATGGTCGCTACATATGGGAGTGCGAGCAGCTTTCTTGGCGGTCCTGGTACAGCTTACGTACATGGACTAGGCTGGGTGCTGCTTGCAATGTCTCAAGTCGCAACTGGTTATTTCGTGTTGCTCGTCCTAGGGAAGAAGTTTGCAATCATGGCGAGGAAATATGAAGCAGTTACGCTAGTTGATTTTTTACGTAAACGATATGAAAGTAAGGCGGTCGTATTAATCTCCGCATTTAGTATCATTATTTTTCTTTTTTCTGCAATGGCTGCTCAGTGGGTCGGTGGAGCAAGACTCATTGAATCGCTGACAGGTCTTACATACACGTCTGCCTTATTTATTTTTGCAGTTGCAGTACTCATTTATGTGATTATTGGCGGATTTAGAGCGGTCGTTATGACTGATATGGTACAAGGTGTTGTCATGGTCATTGGAACTCTTGTTATTTTAATCGGGACAATCATTGCAGGCGGCGGTATTACGAACATTATGAACGATCTTATTGCAGAAAATCCAAATTTAGTCACCCCTTATGGTCACGATGGCAGTTTAACTCCAGCATATGTTTCTTCATTTTGGATTTTAGTCGGGGTTGGCGTCATTGCACTTCCTCAAGTAGCAGTTAGAGCCATGTCTTATAAAAATGCGAAGGCAATGCACCGTGCTCTTATTGTTGGTACGATTGTCGTTGGGTTTATTATGTTGGGAATGCATTTAATCGGTGTTTTTGCTAGACCGATTATTCCTGGCCTAGAAGTGCCAGATCAAGTTATGCCACTCATTGCAATGGAAGTATTACCACCGTGGCTCGCCGGTTTTGTTTTAGCAGCACCGCTGGCTGCAATCATGAGCACTGTTGATTCATTACTATTATTAGTTAGTTCAACGGTTGTTAAAGATGTTTATTTAAATTATATCAAGCCCGATGCAACGGTAAAAAAGGTGAAACAAATTTCATTTGGAGTGACAGCTACTTTAGGAATTATTGTTTTTGCTCTCGCACTAAGCCCTCCTGACTTATTAATATGGCTGAACTTATTTGCATTTGGCGGGTTGGAAGCAGCATTTATTTGGCCAATTATTTTCGGTCTCTACTGGAAGGGGGCAAACAAATGGGGGGCACTTTCATCAATGATTGTCGGTGTCTCTTCATATATGATGATTCATCAGTTTTGGCCAGATCCATTCGGTATGCACTCAGTGGTTTTACCAGTAGCTTTCTCATTTATTGCATTTGTTTTTGGATCACTTTTAGCAGGCAAGAAATCGAATGTTGAGTGGAGTGAAAAAATATAATTGTGGGGTGTGGATGAATGCCAATTTACAATAAGCTCGTTCGAGACCGAATACCTGAAATCATTAAAAACAATGGAAAGAAATATGAAATGAGAAGGTTGGATCATGGGGAATTTGAAAGAGAGGCAAAAATTAAACTGAAGGAGGAGCTTGAAGAATTTTATGAGGCAGAAAATGCAGAACAAGCAATTGAAGAATTAGCAGACCTTTTGGAATTAATCTATTGCATCAGTGATCACTATGGGTATTCAAGGGCAGAATTAGAGACGATTAGGCAGGAAAAAGCACAACGAAGAGGGTCTTTCCAAGAGCATTTGTTTTTAGAAAAAGTAGTGGATGAATAGGCAGTTAGTTATAAGAGTAGATACTTTTACGTAATTTAGTTATATTTACCAAGTGCTAACTTTCATTTATAATGAAACTTTCCTAAAATCATAGTGAAAATTCGACATAAACATACAAAGATTTTTCGGAGGAAAGTTATAGTCATGCTCAAGTCATCATCTATAAATACCGCTGTTATAATGATATTTTACTTTCGACAAATACTCGAAATAATAATCGAATTGTGATAGGAAAATTTTCATCTTCTATGAAAAAAATTTTCCTGGGGAAAAGGATTTAATTCATAAGTCTTATTGTTTAACATAAGAGTGAGAGCATCATAAATCATTAAAAACAGCTATTTACTATCAAGAAATACAGTAGAATTAACGGTGGTGGAATGAAATGCTGGGCAAAGTGTTAAAGTATAATCGAATTAAACAGCAGAAGAAACAGGAAGAAGTGTGTGAAGGAATTTGTTCCATCTCGTACTATAGTAAAATTGAAAACGACCAAATTGAGCCGAGTGCAGAACTCGTCTACAAGTTGATGGACCGACTTAATATCGATGAAGGAAAGTTAAAAAATCAAGATGAAAATAAAGTAAAGGACGAACTTATTAAGTGGGGCGAAGCTCTAGTAGAGAAGGATAAAGATGAGGCTTATGAGCTGTACTTCCACTTACAAGAAAAAATCGGTTTTGTTAAAGAGGAAAAAATCTCTCTGTTGTATAAAATCTTTTATTCCCGTTACTGCTGTTTGAATGAAGATTTTGCGACAGCGAAAGAGATGATGGAAAAAATCGAACATGATGTTTACCGGGTAAATGATGTAGAGCTCTATTTTTATTTTTATAAATGCCAAGTTGGATATTTAGATTATCACGGTAATTATGCGAAAGCGAAAGAAGCAATTGAAACAGCGGAAAAATATATTAATTATGCGATACACCCGCAAATTCAAATAACTGACTTATATTTTATGGCTGGGCTCTTTAGCTATCGAATGCATAATGACACTGTTGGAATTTATTATATGAAAAAGGCTTTACAAGGATTTGAATCTATTTATAATTATACTCGATCTGCGGAATGTCATATAACAATGGGGTTATGCTATAGAAACTTAAAGCAAGGAGAGGAAGCAAAGCAACATTACAGCTATGCAAACAAAATTGCTAAGCAAATTAAAGATGAGTCATTACAAGCTAGTGTGTTGCACAATACTGCTCAGTTATATCAAGGATTAAATGATCCATTTAAAGCAATTCAATTTTTTCAAATGAGTTATCGTTTAAGAAATGGTGAGGAAAGACTCGTTTCAATTTCTGGAATGCTTGATGAATTTTATAAATTAGGACACGAACAAGAAATGTTAACGTGGATTGAACATGGTTTTGAAATTATTGACGATGTGAAGAGTAAACGTCAATTAGATGGATTGGAAACAGTATTCTATTATAGATATTTATTTTATCGCGTCTTGATCGATCCGAAGTATAAAAAGGACTTTGAAAAGGTTATGACCGAAATTATCATACCTTATTTTGAAGACAAGGAAAGGCCAGCGCATGTAGCCTATTTTGCTGAAAAAACAGCAGAATACTTTGAGGAAAAAGAAGACTTTACTAATGCTACTGTATATTACAAAAAAGCTTACAAATCACTATATACCATTGTTTATTAATTGTGATACTAAAAATCCTTGGCACTCATAATGCTATTATTACGGTGACCTGCCCACTATCTACAAGACAGAGGGCAGGTCCTGTTTAATTTTTATTTGTATCTAAAAACTTGATTCTCTTAATGCTACACCCGTTAAGAAGCTTAGAAATACATGAGTCCCTGTTTTGACCGTTATGTCAGCAAGATCTTTCTTAGGATCTAAACAGACAATGTCCATCGCTTCAACTTTCGAGTGAGTACCAATAAGAGTTGCTGCCTCAAATAACTCATCAGATCTCATTCCGCCAGGGGTTGTTGCAGGAACTCCAGGAGCATATGACATATCGAGAACATCCATATCACATGTAAAGTAAATGAAATCTACTTTTTTACTTAGCTCATTCAAAGCTTTTTCAACCGCGTTATTTACTCCTTGCCTTCTTGCCTCGCGCATCGTCGTGTATTGAACGCCATTTGCATCAGCGTATTCTTTTAAATCTTTTGTGTTAAAAAAGCCATGAAGGCCGATATTATGGACATTCGATCCTTTTATGATGCCATTTTCAATTAAATATCGAATCGGTGTACCATTTGCTGGTCCAAGCTCATTCGGGTCCCGCAAATCAAAGTGTGTATCAAGCTGAATAATGCCGATTTCCTTTGTCTGATCCGCTTGCCGAATTCCCTTAATCGTCATCGCGGTAATTGAATGATCACCGCCAACCGCAATTTGAACAGAGGGTGAGTGCTTGATCTGAATATCTGTTACTGCTTCAACGATATGTTCATGACACATGTCAACATTTGTTACGTGCTGTTTCGTGTCTCCTAGGTCGATGACGTTTAAGTCAGATAAATCAAGGTCATAATCAAGATTATATGTTGTGAATCCTTTCCATGATCTGCGAAATGCTTCAGGAAACTCAGAAGCCGCAGATGCGCTAATTGACGAACGGGAAAGAGGGATACCAAACAGTAAGATATCAGCTTCGGAAATCTCTTTTCCTGTAACGTGCTGAACCGGATTAATCCATTCGTGCACCTTCTCAATTTGCCCTCCAGTTTTGGACCACGTAAACGTAGGAGGAACTAACCCTTTATACGTGTTACTCATTGTGACCACTCTTAGAAAAAATGACTTTGCCATTTTTTACGACTGTTTCGGTATGGTTAACACCGTAATGATAAGTAAACTGCATATAGTTAGGGATATCCCAAATGACGACGTCTGCTTTTTTCCCAGACTCGAGACTTCCGACTTTATCGCCTCTTTTAATCGCATGTGCTGCATTAATGGTCGCAGCGGTAATCGATTCTGCAGGTGTCATTCCCATTTTCAAGCTTGCTAAGTTGATCATAAAGGGCATTGAGACACTTGGCGATGACCCTGGGTTACAATCTGTTGAAAGGGCAACAGGTACACCAGCATCAATCGCTTTTCTGCCATCAGCAGCATCTGTCATTAAGAAAAAGGCTGTCCCTGGAAGTAATACAGCGACCACTCCTTTTTCAGCCATCATGTCCAAACCTCGGTCTGACACTCGTAAGAGGTGATCCGCAGATACAGCACCGACTTCAGCAGCTAATTCTGCTCCTTCATAAGGTTCTATTTCATCAGCATGAATCTTCGGTAATAGTCCATGGGCTTTACCCGCTTCTAATATTTTACGAGACTGTTCAGGCGTATAAACACCGCGTTCACAAAAAACATCATTAAATTCCGCAAGCCCTGAATCAGCAACTTTCGGGATCATTTCATGACAAACAAGGTCAACGAACTCATCAGGCTTTTCCTTATATTCTTGCGGAATGACGTGGGCACCCATGAATGTATGGACAATATCGAGCGGGTGGTCTTGATTAAGTTGATGGGCGACTTCAAGCTGTCTTTTTTCGACATCCCAATCCATTCCGTAACCACTTTTCGCCTCAACAGTCGTCACTCCGTGTTCGACGAATTGATTAAGACGACGTAAGCTTTGTTTATACATCACTTCAAAAGAAGCTTTTCTTGTTGCACGCGTTGTCGCATGAATACCACCGCCTTCCTCCATGATTTTCATGTAAGAAGCACCTTGCAGTCGCATATTATATTCATTTTCCCTGCTGCCGGCAAAAACGAGATGGGTATGGGGATCAACGAGTCCAGGAGCAACAACCTTCCCTTTTGCATCAATGACTTTGGCCTTTGCAATCTCTGCAGCATACGCTTCCTCAAGCTTAGTCGTCTCATCGACAGCAAGAATTTCATCATCTTTTATTAAGATCGCCCCATTTTGAATGACACTTAATGAGTTCATTTGTTTCTTTGTAGCCGGACTGTTGGAAAAACCTTTAATTGTAAGTAATTCATTTGCATTTTTTATATAAAGGTAGCTCATGATTATTCTCCTTTCTTCGTTATCAGCGGCAGGTGTATTCCTTTATTGCTCGCTGTTTCAATTGCTTTTTCATAACCTGCATCAGCATGACGAGCGATTCCCATGCCAGGGTCTGTCGTTAATACACGTTCAAGCCTTTCTTCAGCTTCTTTCGTACCATCAGCTACAATGACCATACCAGCGTGGATTGAGTATCCCATTCCGACACCGCCACCGTGATGGACAGATACCCAGCTTGCTCCGCCAATACTGTTTACTAGGGCATTTAAAATTGGCCAATCCGCAACAGCATCACTGCCATCTTTCATCGCTTCTGTTTCACGGTTTGGCGAAGCGACAGACCCTGAATCTAAATGGTCACGTCCAATCACTATCGGGGCTTTAATTTCTCCTTTAGCAACTAAGTCGTTAATGATCTTCCCAAACTTAGCACGTTCCCCGTAACCTAACCAGCAAATTCTTGATGGCAAGCCTTGAAACTGAATTTTTTCACGGGCCATGGTAATCCATTTACATAAAGGTTTGTTAGCGGAAAACTCTTTTAAAATGACTTCATCTGTTTTATATATGTCCTCTGGATCTCCAGATAGTGCGACCCAACGAAATGGGCCTTTTCCTTCGCAAAATTGAGGGCGGATATACGCTGGGACAAATCCAGGGAAGTCAAAGGAATTGCTTATCCCTTCGTCGTAAGCAACTTGACGTATATTGTTGCCGTAATCAAAGGTGATGGCACCTTTCTCTTGCATTTGCAGCATGCTTTGTACATGAATGGCCATACTGTTTTTCGACTTTTTCATATATTCAGCGGGGTTTTCTTTTCGAAGGACTTCAGCTCCCTCTAGTGTTAACCCTTCTGGAATATATCCATTTAGCGGGTCATGAGCGGACGTTTGATCCGTTAATACATCAGGAATAAATCCTTGCTGAACCATTTCTGGTAATATTTCAGCTGCATTTCCGATGAGACCGATGGAAAGAGGTTTACTATTATTTTTCGCTTCACGAGCTAACTTCATTGCTTCGGCTAACGTATCAGCTTTCACATCTAAATATCCCGTATCAATTCGCCTCTGAATCTTTTGCGGGTCAACTTCAACAGCAATACAAACCCCTTCATTCATCGTGACTGCCAGAGGCTGGGCACCTCCCATTCCGCCAAGACCAGCAGTTAACGTTATTGTTCCACTTAAGCTTCCTGAAAAATGTTGTCTTGCTAACTCAGCAAACGTTTCGTATGTTCCTTGGACGATTCCTTGACTACCAATATAAATCCAGCTTCCAGCAGTCATTTGGCCGTACATGATCAACCCTTTTTTCTCAAGATCATGAAAATGGTCCCAGTTTGCCCAAGCAGGAACGAGATTTGAATTCGCTAATAAAACGCGTGGGGCATTTTCATGTGTTCGGAACACAGCTACCGGCTTGCCTGATTGAATTAATAATGTCTCATCATCTTCAAGTCTTTTTAATGATTGCTCTATTGCGTTAAAACTTTCCCAGTTTCGAGCTGCTTTTCCGATTCCACCATATACGACGAGATCATCCGGATTCTCTGCGACTTCTGGGTCTAAATTGTTCCGGAGCATTCTTAGTGCTGCTTCTTGGATCCACCCTTTCGTTTCAAGCTTTGTACCTCTGTTTGCACGAACTACCATACATTTCACCTTCCTTTTCATATATGTTTGAGCATAAATGAAAATCATTACAAAATAGAGAGGGAGATCTTATGAATATTCGGAAAAATCATATGAGTTTTCTATCTCTAACAATCACTAACAGAAATCTTTATATAAAAATCTTAGGTATATGTATTAATTTTAGGTTTTAGCTGTTCATACAGGATAAACATTAACCCCTATCGAACTACTATTAATTGGATAACGTTGAGGAAAGTGTCTTTTTGCTGTATTTAGATGACGAAATGTGAAGGAGAGAATACGATGATCCGATATACAAATAGCTTAAAGAATATAACAGCTGAACAGCTAACGGGCGGTTTTTTCAACGAATGGGGAAATAAGTTTCCGTCTCCACAAAAACATTTGGAAATATTGCATAACAGTTATGCAGTCGTTCTTGCCGTCGATGAGTCTACAAATCAAGTTATAGGCTTTATCAATGCGATCAGTGACAATATCCTTTGTGTATATATCCCATTGTTAGAAGTACTAGAAGAATATCAAAATAAAGGGATCGGAACAGAACTCGTTGACCGGATGATGAAGGAACTTAACTCATTTTATATGATTGACTTACTCTGTGATAAGAAATTGCAGCCTTACTATGAAAAAAGAGGAATGACTAGAGCCGGAGGAATGTGTGTACGAAATTTCCACCTAGCCGATGGAGAGCATGGGAATGATTGACAATGATTAACAAGTGCCTGGCACCTGGGTGGATTTGGAAATCAACTGATAGTTGGATTTCCCTTTTTCGCGCGGAAAGAGGGACGACGGATAGGTGCGTCGTCCCCTACATTCATCTGTACGTACAGATTGTTAAAGTTCTTTCCAGCCATAAGCAATTTCAGTATAGTAGTCATTGCCGATTTTCAACCTGTCAGAACCAAGGAAATCTCCTCCAACCTTTTTGTAAAACTGACACGCATCATTATCTTCAAGAACCCATATCATCATTGAATGGTGTTTTCGGCTTTTTAAGTGACGAATAACATGATCTGTTAACTGTCTGCCAATCCCTTTTCGAAATTCGTCAGGCAGTAGATAAATGGCATATAACTCTCCAGCATATTCAGGAAATTTATCTAAGCTGCGACTTCTACCACATGCAGCAAACCCAATAATGTCATTTGCGTCATTTTCAGCAACAAACAACCCGTAATCATCTGCAGGTTGATGAATGGCTCGCTCCCACTGTTTCAATCGATTATCATAAGATAAATTAGTAAGAAGTTCATCTGGCAAGATTCCTTTATATGCAGCTTGCCAACTTTTTATATGGACATTTGTGATTGCTGCTTCATCTCCTATTCGAGCGTGGCGAATATTCATCGTTCATTCCTCCTCATTTCATTGTTTTGAATTCGGTAAATCGTAGGAGCGATTTCAAACTTTTCCTTAAAACATCGGCTAAAATAATTTGGTTCAGAAAATCCAGTAACGTGAGCAATCTCTTTTACGGACAATGCTGTTTCACTTAACAGACGATGTGACTCATTCAGGCGGATCGTTAATAAATGTTGTTTAAATGAAGCTCCAGTTTTTCTTTTTAGTAATGAGCTTAAGTAAGTAGGGTTAAGATTTACAGACTTTGCGACATCAGTTAATTTAAGGTGAGGATTCCAATAGTTATTTTCAATAAAGCGCTGAATCTGTTCAATGATGTCGTACTTTGCTTCATGGTGTATTTGTTTCGTTTCATCAAAAAGATCTTGAATTAAAATGATCATATTTTGGACGATTCTGTATAACACAGGCTCGAATAAAATGGAGTGATAAAGTTTCTCATATTTTTCTTCTAGCAGTCCTTGCTGAATATGATAAATATGCATATAACGCCTTACTTGAGCGAGAATGCTCGTAAGTTTTGTCCGTACGATGCTAGGGTCAGGAAAAGGGCTCTCAACTTGTTGGAATGAATCATATAAATCAAGTTTGATTTGTTTAATATCTCTTTTATTAAGCATGTCAATCCATTTTCTCTGTTCAGAAGGAGATAGGAAAGGGTCCATTCTTATCCAGCTGACAGGAGATTCATAGTGTAATACTTTTCTTTGCCCATGATAAAAAATCATGGACCCCATCTCTTTTATTTCTTCAAACACTGTATACATTGTCTTTTCATAACTTCTTGGTTCGTAGACTACAATCGATAATGGGACATCTGACATACTTTCCCAATGATGCAAAAAGCGATTGCTTTCTTGAAGATGGTTTGCATCCTTTTTGTCGGTAAAGAGGACAACTAACTGACTGAAAGCAAGAGCATTTAACGATTCATATTGAAAAAATGTTGATATCTCTGAATACAAATCAGACATAACCTCTTTGTCTGCAGGGAAAAAAGCGATACATACTGAGTCAGTTGGAAGCGGCTGCTTACGATCAAATAGCTGATTATAAAGACTTTCTTTGTAGCCTTTATTTGTTGACGGAGACTCTTTTTGAAAAATATATTCATGTCTTTGGATAAAATGATTTGCTTTTTTAACCTTCGAATAAAGGTGGTTTGGAGAATAAGGCTTTAATAAAAACGATGAAAATTGAAATTTCAATGCTTTAAGAGCTTGTTCATAAGTCGCTTCAGAAGATGTACAAACTAGTTGGGAAAATGTATCTTCTAATAAGACTCCCAATTCTTTAAACTGAGCACTGCTAAACAATTCAAGTTCAATAATGATGATTTCAGGTTTTTCTTTTTCAATAAATCGCAGTACTTCATCCGCTTCATGATATTGAACAATTTGTTTATATTGAATAGACGAATGGGTGAGGAACCATTCTACGCCTTGACACTCTTGGTGATCTCTGTCAGCTATAAGTATGGACGGCAGCATCACTGTTCCTCCTTTTCAAACTATTCATAGGTATTTTCAGCAAAATCTTAAGATGCCTTTTTCCTTTTTCACTGTTACGTTATGACATTCAGATGATTAGAGAATTACTTCATAAAATTTATTTCGACATACTTCCTCGAAGTTCCTGCGATAAAAAATAACAATTTCATCATATAATTACATTCTTTGTAAACCACTGGCTCTGCCTGTTTGAAAATAAACCTTTAAGGGTTGTAATCGTGAGATCCCTTTAAATTAACGAATAGATGAAAAGTATTCTGTGCCTGCGGGAAAAGCAAAAGATGAAGATCCATCGGGGCGATCTTACCCCGATTAGCTGAAGACTTGCCCGCGGTAAAGAAGACACTACAAATGCAAACGAAGTGCAGCACGAGTAGATGTCGCACTTGTTCTCTAGAGTGCAATCGAGTAGATGCATGGCATATCAACACCAGTTATCATGATTGAGGAAACTTTCAAAGTGGAAGATTTTGAAATAGAAAAAATGCTTCATTTTGCTGCAAATAGTTATTAATGATTTACCTTAGTAATACATTAATGTGCAGAAAAATCAGAAAACAATTTGACAGCTTCCTCCATTATTGAATATGATAGGTGTGAAGAAATCATTTGAAAAATGAGTGTGGATACAATGAATGTGCATAAACTGTATTTATTATTAATTTCAAAAAGAATACAGGAAGAAGCAGTGGATGAAATCTTTTAAAAGGTTTCAATCCACTGCTTTTTTATTGCTTTATTACAATGAAACGACAAAGGCGGGGGAAGAATGATTTTATTAAACGGAAGTAATTTAAAGATGGAAGATTTGAAAAAAATAGTTGACGGGGATGTAGAAGTAAAAGCTTGTCCAGAGGCGATGGAGAAGGTTGCTTCTACTAGAGATGCTGTTGAAGCAATCGTTCATAACGGCCAAATTATATATGGAGTTAATACAGGGTTCGGAAAGCTAAGTGATGTCAAAGTCAATAAAGAAGATGTAGAAACGTTGCAGCATAACCTTATATACTCTCACGCATGTGGAGTAGGGGACGCTTTGCCAGAAATGGTGTCACGAATTATGCTCGTTCTTCGAGCAAATACATTACTAAAAGGCTACTCTGGAGTTAGAAATGCCCTTATTGAAAGGCTGCTTTATTTTGTTAATCATCATATACATCCTGTTATTCCGTCGCAAGGATCACTCGGAGCAAGTGGTGACTTAGCCCCCTTAGCTCATTTATCTTTAGTGTTAGTAGGGAGAGGCCAAGTTATTTATAAAGGCGCGAAGATGACAGGTGAAGAGCTGCACAGACAGCTGAATATCGAGCCATTATCATTAAAAGCAAAGGAAGGTCTTGCATTAATTAATGGTACGCAAGCGATGACCGCAATCGGGGCATTAGCTTATATTGAATCTGAAAATCTAGCAGGTGCAGGTGACTTTATTGCTTCCCTTACAATAGAAGGGTTAAGGGGAATTATTGATGCGTTTGATGAAGACATTCATATCGCAAGAGGTCATAAAGAACAAATTGAAGTCGCAAAGACGATTCGAAATTACTTAGAAGAGAGCCAATTAACGACAAGACAAGGAGAAATACGTGTTCAAGATGCTTATTCACTAAGGTGTATCCCGCAAGTACACGGGGCAACAAGGCAAACGCTCGCCTATGTCAAAGAAAAGCTCGAAGTTGAAATGAATGCAGCTACTGATAATCCATTAATTTTTGAAAACGGCAAAAAAGTTCTATCAGGAGGGAATTTCCATGGGCAGCCAATCGCTCTTGCTATGGATTATTTAGGGATAGCGATGGCAGAATTAGCGAACATATCTGAGAGAAGAGTGGAACGACTCGTGAACCCGCAATTGAATGATTTGCCACCTTTTTTAAGTGCCAAGCCAGGACTTGAATCCGGTGCGATGATTATGCAATATGTAGCTGCATCACTCGTGTCAGAAAACAAAACGCTTGCACATCCAGCAAGTGTTGATTCGATTCCATCTTCTGCAAACCAAGAAGACCACGTCAGTATGGGGACAATTGGTGCTCGTCATACGGCACAAATCATTGCGAATACGAGAAAAGTATATGCGATTGAATTCATTTGTGCAATGCAAGCTTGTGAATACAGAGGTACAGATAAAATGGCCTTGAAAACAGCAGAACTATTTAGAAAAGGACGTGAAATTGTTCCATCTATTACAGAAGATCGTGTCTTTTCAACTGACATTGAAAAAATGAGCAATTGGCTGAAGCAGATGAGTATCTAGGGAAGTCCATAAACAACTTGGAAGATGGGGATATTGTATAATAAAATAAAGAAAGCAGCTTTACACTTGAACACTTATACTAGTTTAAATACAGTGCGACAGAGTTTCTGAAACGTGGGAAGAAGCTAAATACTATTAGACTATAAAATTTATTTTGAGAGGATGACCATTCTTGTCTAGCATTTCCGATATTCCAACACCTGCATTACTGTTAAAAGAGGAAAAAATGAGGGGGAATCTGCAACGAATGATCACTGCAGCAACCAAAAATAACGTTCAACTTCGTCCTCATTTTAAAACTCATAAATCGCTCTGGATCGCAGATGAGCAATTAAAAGCGGGAGCATGTGGTATAACTGTAGCAAAACCAAGTGAAGCAGAAACCTTATTTCATTATGGAGTAACAGATATTTTACTCGCGTTTCCTGTTGTGGATGAACAGAAAGTTTTCCATTTGATGTCTCTTTCCAAAAATAAACGTCTCGTTCTAACGGTAGATAGTTTCGAACAAGCTGAAATCATCTCCAAACAAGCAAGTAAGCAAAATAAAAATCAAGAAGTTTGGATAAAAGTAAATAGCGGTTTAAATCGATGTGGTGTTGAACAAGGAGAACCCGTCCTGAAATTAGCACAAATCGTCAAACAACTTCCACAGCTTGAGCTAACCGGTTTGTACACACATGCAGGTCATGCTTATGCAGCAAAAAACGAAAAGGAACGACAGTCGATCAGCTTACATGAAGCGAAAAGTATTGTTGATAGTGCCACCCTTTGTGAACGATTTGGGATTACGCTGAAACATCGCAGTATCGGGTCAACACCAACATTTGAAATCGGTGCAACGATTAAAGGAATAACAGAGATCAGACCAGGAAATGCGATATTTTTCGACGGAGTTCAAGCTAGTCTCGGTGTTGCAACAAAAGATGAAGTTGCACTAACCGTATTAGCGACTGTCGTTTCAATAAAAGAAGACAGAATCATTCTTGATACTGGAAGCAAGGCATTAACAACAGAAAAAGGAGCACACGGAAATGAAAGTATAAAGGGGTATGGACAAGTCGTTGGTAAAGGTAGGGACATAGAGATTACACGGTTATCTGAGGAGCACGGAATCATTGATTTAAAAAACGATCATGATCCAGTTGCTAATGAATTAAAAATTGGAGAAAAGGTTGAGATTATCCCAAATCATGCTTGTACGGCTGTAAATTTATTTGATCGTTATTATGTGGTTAACGAGAGTGGTGATGTTATGTTAAGGAGCATAGAAGGAAGAGGAAAATCACAATAAACATAAGGCTATCCCAAAAGTGTCAGCGTCTTTTTTAACATTAATTTTAATCGACTTGCTCGAACTGCTTATGGCAGGCGCTTTCCCACGGGCCATGGCTCAACTTCCTAGGTGCCACTCTCTGTGCACCTAGGGGATTTTCGTCTATTGCCTTTTCCGTCGGAGTCGCTGCCTATCGCTCTTTATTTAAAGAGTCTCTATTATTTGGATCAGAGAATATTCGTAATCCATTCAATTCCATAATAGGATGCTGCAGTAATGACAATTGTCCAAGCAGCTAGACTAATGGCCATCCATACCGCTGTCGTATTTTTATTTGCGTTTAAAGATAAAGCAATAATCGCAGCTAAATGAATTCCAGTTAAAATCGGCCCAACAATAGCAAGCCCTGGAATGCCGTATTTGTGAAAAATAGCAGCAGCTCTCTGTTTTTTTCTTTGTTTGGACTCTTTTTCATGTACTTTTTCTTCAGTTGCATCAAGTTGTTGATCAGTTTTGCGCTTCTCTTTTTTCTCATCCCGTCGCTGCTTCCATTTTTGAATGAATCGCCTTTGTTTTAACCATTTAAAAGCGTAGATAATGAGAATAATAGGTAAGTAATTTCCTATAAATGAAACGATGGCAACGAAGATTGGATTTAAACCTATTGCTATCCCGACAGGTATAACGAATAAGATTTCTAACCACGGAGTTGCAGCCATGATGAAAATAACGATATATTGCCATAGGACTTCCCACATTAATTGTCATTTCCTCCTTTAATACCTTGCCAAAATATATTCCACGCTGATTCACGTTTATTGATCAATGTTTGTTCGTCATAATAAAACCATTGAGAAGTTATTCCATCCATAAAGCAGTAATATGCATCTAAACATTCACGAATACTTAGCGGACGAATTTCTCCTGATACAATTCCTCTTTTTAAAATAATCGAAAGGACTTCATCACATTTTTTTTCAAAGGTTAAAAAAGAACGATGAATTTGTGCTTTTAAATCTGGTGGAGGGAAAAGTAAAAAGTGCATATAAAACTTTCCTGATTCCTCCATTCCTAAATAATCACTCGTGTCGATCATTGCATTTTTAAGAATCGACTTTACGGATTGGTCTTCATCTAAATCGATCACATTTTTTAACAACTGGAAATATTCATTTAAAACATATTCTGACACTGATATAAATAAATCTTCTTTGTTTTTAAAATGATTATAAATAGATGGCTTTTTAATCCCGACATCCTCTGCAATCATAGCTAAGCTCGTACCGGTATAGCCACTCGTTGAAAAGTGGCGGAGTGCAACACGGATAATCTTTTCGTCAGTGTTCATATATATCACCGCTTTTTATCATGATTGACTAACTACCGTTCGTTAGTTAAACTAATTTTATCAAATATCGAATCAGTTTGTAAATAAGTAGCAAACGGAAATGTTTGGAGGGATGGACAACTATCTCTAAGTTCATTTCGCTTATTGAGGAACTCTAAATGTACCATTTGACAAGTTAGCGAAAGAACACTATTGTTTTTGAAGTGGAAAGTAAAGTGAGGGAGGCGTATACGATGTATGAAACGAAGACTATGAAAGAAAAAATACGCTTACTCATGGTCGTGATGTGGCCGATTTTAGTTACACAAATCGGCATGTATGCAATGAATTTTATCGATACAACGATGTCAGGTCATGCAGGAGCAAATGACCTTGCAGGCGTGGCGATTGGTTCAAGTTTATGGGTTCCTATATTAACAGGTATCACTGGGATATTACTTGCGTTAACACCGATTCTTTCACAAAAAATTGGTGCTGATCAATCGGATGATGCAGGTTATTATGTTATTCAAGGGATTTATTTAGCAGTTGCAATCTCAATTGCAGTTGTTATTTTTGGTTTCTTTTTCCTTGACCCGATTTTATCTCTCATGTCATTAACGCCTGAAGTTGCACATATAGCGAAACATTATTTAATTGGATTAGCACTTGGTATTATTCCGCTATTTATTTATACGGTATTTCGCTGTTTTATCGATTCTTTAGGTCAAACGAGAGTAACGATGTTCATTACCTTGCTAGCTTTGCCCATCAACTTCGTGTTTAACTACGCACTTATTTTTGGCCATTTTGGTTTTCCAAAGTTAGGAGGTATTGGCGCAGGGTATGCTTCAGCAGTTACGTATTGGTTCATTTTAGGTGTGACCATCTATTTTACAAAAAATGTTCGCCCATTTGTCCAGTTCCAGTTATTCCAAACATTTTATAAAATGAAACTGATAACCTGGAAAGAAATTTTAGTCCTTGGACTCCCGATCGGCATGACGATATTTTTTGAAACGAGTATATTTTCAGCTGTCACTTTATTTATGAGTCAGTTTTCAACAGAAATTATTGCTGCCCATCAGGCTGCAATAAATTTTGCTAGTGTTCTTTATATGATTCCATTAAGTATCGCCTTCACGTTAACAATAGCTGTCGGCTATGAAGTCGGTGCGAAACGTTTGAAGGATGTGAAACAGTACAGTTTAATTGGAATGATGATTTCAATTTTAATGGGACTGTTTGCGTGTGTATTTATTTACGTCCTGCGTGCACCTGCAGCTGGCTTATATACAGTCGACCCTGATGTTGCAGAGCTCATCCAGCACTTTTTAATTTATGCGATTTTCTTTCAATTGTCTGATGCGGTTAACACTCCAATTCAGGGGATATTGCGAGGATATAAAGATGTAAACATTCCATTCTTTATGGCTTTCATATCATTTTGGATTATTGGACTCCCATTCGGGTTTCTTTCAGCTAATTACACAGCACTAGGTCCATTTGGATATTGGCTTGGATTAATCGTCGCATTAGGTGTTTGTGCAAGCTTCTTAGCGTGGAGACTTTTCGTCGTCCAGCGAAAATTTGCTGCAAAAATTGATCATGAACAAACTTCATAAAAATGAAACATACTAACATTAGTAGTACAGACCCAGGCCAGGGTTTGTGCTACTATTTTTTTATAGTAGAAGTGAAGTAAGGCCGACCAGCCTCTAGGACCATTTAAGAGTCCGTATTTTAAACCGGCCAACTTCACACCCTTATTTGAATCAGTTTAGTATGTTGGGTCCATAGAGATCGAGTAAAAGAAAGTGGAATCGATAAGGCAATGTGAGGGCTTCTATGATTGGCAAGAGAAGGAGAAATGGATATGAAACATGTACTGGCGTTCGATGTTAGTATGGGGAAAAGTACAATGGTTATCTATAACCACTATAAGAAATGTGAATTTGAAGGCGAAATTTATCATAATAAATCGTCCTTTAAAGCCTTAAATGATAAGATTTGTGAAATGACTAAACTGGATGGTCAAGCACCTGAAATTGTATTTGAAGCATCAGGAGTTTACTCAAGACCATTAGAATACTTCTTTCAAACAGAAGGCTACACCTATCATAGAGTTAGTCCGTTAGAAGCGAATCTACAAACGGCTTCGATGCGCCGTCATAAGACGGATAAAAGTGATGCTCATGAGCTCGCTAAATCCCACTTTCGAATAGAACGTTCAACGACGTACCAGGAAGACAACTATTTTAAACAAATGCGTGCACTAACACGTTATTATGATGAATTAGCTAGTGAAGTAACAAACCTATATAGCCGTATGCATGCTATTTTACAGCTAAGTTTCCCTGAATTAGAGCATCTCCTTTCCAAACGTTCTGCACTCTTTTTAAATATCGTTCAGCTTTACCCACACCCAGAGGAAGTATTGGCATGTTCAAAAACCGTGATACGAAACCGAATAAAAGCAAATACAAAAAAGAATATATCCCTTACACGTGCCGAAGCAAAGGCTCTAGAGCTACTTAACGCAGCAATAGACTCTTATCCAGCAATTTCGAAAGAAGATATTAGATGTGAACAAATACGTGATTATGCCAAACGTATTACAGATTTAAAAGAGAAAAAAGAACAACTTATAAAACAGATGGTTGACCTTTCCAAAGAACGTATCGAGTATCAGGTTTTACTTTCATTTCCAGGGATTGGTGAAGCTACAGCTGTAAGATTAATTGGAGAATTTGGGGATCTACGACGCTTTCAAAGCCACAAACAATTGAATGCATATGTTGGGATTGATATCATGCGTTATCAATCTGGCCATACATTTTATAAAGATAAAATAAATAAACGAGGAAATAACAAGCTACGAAAAATCTTGTACTTTATGATTCAGACAATGATTAAACTTCGTAAGAAGACTAACAATCATATTGTAGAGTACTACGACAAATTAAAAACGCAACCTCAAGGAAAACCCCACAAAGTTGCGTCAATTGCGTGTGTGAATAAGTTTTTGAAAGTGGCATTTCATCTAATTACACACAACATCACCTATAATTACGAAGCAGCATAAAACTGTTCGTAAATAGTTATTTATACTATACCATACATGGCCTTTCGAAAAAATGTAACTCGTCAGGTCTATTTGGTATGCGTAAATTAATTTTGAGTGGGAGGGGTACCCCTCCCACTCAAAATTAATTCCATCTAACATAAACAAAAAAGAAAAAATCACTTGACTGTAGGTAAGAAA
>NZ_NIST01000001.1:2395369-2679202 GCF_002335745.1 Evansella halocellulosilytica
AGCTTACCATCCAAGAATGATGATGAAAGTGATTTTATGTGCTTACACACAATCTGTTTTCTCAGGAAGAAAAATTGAGGCATTACTCAAAGATAGTATTCGTATGATGTGGCTGGCTCAAGGATATGAACCGAGTTATCGTACCATCAATCGATTCCGTGTTCATGAAGAAGTAAAGGAATTATTACGGCAGTGCTTCGTCCAGTTTCGCTGTCAACTTGTGAAAGAAAAATTGATAGAGGAAGAAGCTATCTTTCTTGACGGAACGAAGATCGAGGCGAATGAATCGGGAGTGCACCCCACTTATCACGTATAATATGTACCGTAAGGAGAAGAAAAAGAGGTATAAAAATAACAATTTCAACTCGGCCAATTGGGAATATGACGAGGAAACAGATTCTTTTACATGCCCAAACGGGCAAAAGTTGCTGTTCCGTTACCTATCGAATCGGAAAGATAAAAGTGATTTTACACGAGCATTTAAAGTCTACGAGTGTGAGGATTGTTCAGGTTGCCCATTCCGTTCTCAATGCACTAAAGCGAAAGAAGGCCATAACCGAAAAATACAATATAATGAAAAATGGGAACAGCAAAAGGAATATATCAGACAAAAGCTTTCGGATGAGAAAACTGGCGAGATCTACGGTAAACGTAAGATTGATGTGGAGCCTGTCTTCGGATTTTTGAAGGCTAATTTGGGTTTCACTCGTATGTCAGTGAGAGGAAAGAGAAGGTAAAAAATGAATTAGGTTTTGCATTCATGGCGGTGAACTTGAGAAAGTACACCGCCATGAGCAGTTAATGGGACAAGAGATGACGAAAATACAACTAAAAAGGTTCCGATCATCTTATTTTGATGATCGGAACCTTTTACCAATTACTTCTTAGCTAGATTTGTCCCAGCCTCTTTTTCTACATATTATTCATAAATATGGAGTTTACATATATGTCCAAGTGGAATTGAACGTTGTAGATATTCGATTAGTAAAGGAGGACAATGGAATGTTCACTTGGTCTGACATTCCAACTTTTATCTGGGCTTTCGCATTCATTCTTCCATTAGTAATGGTCATTCATGAAACAGGACATTATTTAATGGCCCGACTATTTGGCGGGAAAATTAAGTTTATATTAGGCAGAGGTAAAGTCATTTTTAAAATAGGAGATTTTGAAATTCGACGTGTTTACTTTTTGGATTCTTGGTGTCAAATTGATGAATTACAATTCAGTAATCGCTGGTCACACGCTCTCGTATACTTCGGAGGTTCACTGTTTAATTTACTAACAATATTAATTTTAAACAGTTTAATTTCAAATGGATTTTTGGAACCGCATATTTTCTTTTATCAATTTGTATATTTCTCACTATATTTCATGTTTTTCGCTTTGCTCCCTGTTGAATATGGAGAAGGACATCCGAGTGATGGAAAAGCGATTTTTGATGTCCTTCGCTACGGTACGAAAAAAGCACCACTCGAGTAACGTTAATGAGAGACTCGGGGAAAAACAGGCTCATTAAAGCAAAAAAAGATTCCGATTATCGTAATTTGATATTCGGAATCTTTTTATATGGTCAAAATCATGTAAATGAAATTTGTGGACGAGGCGGTTTACTTTCTCAAGTTCACCGCCATAAGTGCAAACCATTATTTGTTTTTACCTTCTTTTTGCCTCTCACCGACAATTGACTGGAATGCAAACTCAAGGTGTACTCTAAAACGGTTGACCGTACGTTAACCTTACCCCATCCTCTTAGTTTGTAACTCATTTGTAACCGCTTTCATATAAAGTGTATTTGTAATATTACGAATAATGAATTTAAAGGGGGAAATTGAAAGATGACTATGAAACGGTGGCTCATTGTTCTTGCATTTATGACTACTATGATCCTTGTGTTAACTGCTTGTGGGGATCAAGAATCGTCTAGTGAAGATTCACCAATCAAAATCGGTGTCTTAACATCTCAAACTGGTTTGTTAGAAGCATACGGAAATCAAATGATAAACGGGTTTGAGATTGGCTTAGATTACGCAACTGATGGAACGAGAGAAGTAGAAGGCCGTGAAATTGAATTAATTGTTCGTGATACACAAACTGACCCTCAAGTTGCGGTTCAGCAAGCAACAGAACTTTATGAAGATGAAGAAATTGATGTTTTAGTCGGTGCAGCTGATAGTGGAGATACGTTAGCTGTTTTACCTTTAGCAGAGGCTTATGAACGAATTATGGTCGTTGAACCTGCGGTAGCAGATGCAATTACAGGTGAAGAATGGAACCCTTATATTTTCAGAACTGGTCGTAACTCATCTCAAGATGCTGTTGCTGGAGCTGCTGCGATTGCTGAGGAAGGGACGAAAATTGCGGTTTATGCACCGAATAATGCCTTCGGTCTAAATGGTGCTGAAGCCTTTATTGACGCTGCAGAAGATCTTGGAGCAGTAATTGTATTAGAAGAATACCCAGCTATTGATGCTACTGACTTTACAGCAAGTGTTCAGCGGGTTATCGAAGCTGAACCGGAATATTTATTTGTCATTTGGGCAGGCGCGAACAGTCCGTGGGGGACATTTTCTGATATGGGATTAAAGGATCGAGGAATTACGATCTCAACGGGAGCGCCAGATATTGCAGCTCTTCATTTAATGGATGAGCTCATCGGAATGGAAGGCTTCTCTGTTTATCACCATACGCTTCCGGATAACGAAGTAAATGATTATTTAGTTGAAGAGCATATGGAACGCCACGACGGAGAGGTACCAGATTTATTTACAGCTGGAGGAATGGCAAGTGCAATGGCTGTTGTAGAAGGGTTGAAGTTGACTGGTGGTAATGCAGCTGCTGAGGAGCTTCGTACTGCTATGCAAGGAATGGAATTCGAATCACCAAAAGGACCGATGACATTTAGAGAAGATGATCATCAAGCATTACAGACATTGTATGCTGTTCGTCTTGAAGAGCATCCGGACTATGATTATCCATTACCCGTTCTCATGAGGGAACTTTCCCCAGATGAGACAGCACCACCTGTCAGAAACGAGTAAGGGGGTTAAGCATGAGCGCATTATTAGAAACGAAAGATTTAACGATAAATTTTGGGGGACACACGGCAGTTGATCACGTGTCCCTCACAATTAAAGGAAAAGAATTGAAGTCTATTATCGGTCCGAACGGAGCTGGTAAAACAACTGTCTTCAACTTAATCACCGGACAGTTAAAGCCATCGAACGGGCACGTTTATTTCAAAGGAAAAGAAATTGAGCACCTTCATCCTCATAAGCGAACAAAACTTGGAATTGGCCGCTCTTTTCAAATAACAAATGTCTTTCCAAATTTATCTGTACTAGAAAACGTCCGGTTAGCAATCCAGTCACGTGAGAACATTTTATACAACATGTTTAGACACTTTAAATATTTTTCATATTTGGAAGATGAAGCAATGCAATACTTGGAGCAAGTTCAGCTATCACATAAATATGATCACTTAGCATCAGCACTTGCACACGGGGAGAAAAGGAAACTGGAAATTGCTATTTTATTAGCATTAGATTCTGAACTGCTTCTATTAGACGAACCGACTGCTGGGATGAGTGTAGAAGAAGTCCCAGCCATTATAGAACTAATCAAAAATATCCGTGAAAAAAGAGACAGGACGATTATTCTAATCGAACATAAAATGGATCTCGTTTTAAACTTATCAGATTCGATCGCGGTGCTCTTTCACGGAAAATTGCTTGCAGACGGTGATCCCGAGGAAATTATGAAAAATGAACAAGTACAATCTGCTTATTTGGGGGGAGAGGGGATCGATGCTCATTATTAAGGAGCTTCAAACGTATATTGAACAGTTTCATATCCTCCAGGGGGTTGAATTTGAAGTCCCTGAAGGTCAAGTCACCGTTGTTCTGGGGCGAAATGGGGCAGGGAAAACGACAACAATGCGCTCTATTATGGGTCTTACACCAGCAAAAGCAGGTGAAATTATTTTTCAAGGTGAGAATTTCACCTCTCTTCGACCATATGAAATTGCAAAAAAAGGGATCGGATATGTCCCGGAAGATCAGGATATATTCGGCTCTTTAACGGTTGAAGAGAACATACGTGTTGCAATGCAAAAAGAAGATGAAGCGACATTGAGCAGGCAAGAGTGGATTTTAAGTTTATTTCCAGACTTAAAAGAAGCGTGGAAACGAAAGGGAGGAAACCTTTCTGGAGGACAAAAACAGATGCTTTCGATTGCGAGAGCACTTGTGAATGAAACTCCTTTATTACTTATTGATGAACCTTCTAAAGGACTGGCACCAATTATGGTAGAGAAAGTCATGGAAGCATTGCAAGTGATTAAAGAAGACACAACTGTTCTTCTCGTCGAACAAAACTTTATGATGGCAAGTAAAATGGGGGATTATTTTTATATTCTTGATGAAGGACAGACAGTATATCAAGGGGAAATGCAAAAGCTTCGAGATGATCATGAGCTTCGAAAAAAATACTTAGGTATTGCTTAGTAAAATAAAAAAACGTTAAGAGTGTGTTCTTCCTATTTGAAAACGTACTTTAATGACTGATTTGGTATGACTTTTAGAAAGAAGGTGAATCCATGGAACTTCACTTAACCTTAATCTTTAATGGGCTGGCAACTGGAATGCTAATATTTCTTCTTGCTGCCGGGCTTTCTTTAATATTCGGATTAATGTCTGTATTGAACTTTGCTCACGGTGCTCTATTTATGTTTGGCGCTTATGCTGGGACTTGGGTATATATCATGCTTGGCGGATGGTCCACTGAATGGAGTTTTCTCTATTTTTCATTAGGGCTGGGTGCTGCAAGTGTGATCGGCATTGTTCTCGGGTTCATTGTCGAGCGTACGACAGTGCGCCGAGTATACGGTGACCATTTAAGACAAATTTTAGTGACAACGGGTGTCATGCTTGTGATGATGGAACTCGTAAAAGTATTTTGGGGCTCTAATGTCATAAATGTTGGACGCCCGCAAGTATTAACAGGAAGTACAGAGTTTATGAACGTGCTTCTTGGTCATTATCGGATTTTTATTATCATCTTCGGGGTAATCGTTCTCGTTGGAATGATGTTGATGCTAAAAAAATCTAAAATCGGCCTCATCGTTCGAGCAGGGGTAGAAAATAAAGAAATGGTTCAAGCTTTAGGAATTAATGTAAGACGTGTCTTTACTTTTGTCTTTGTGTTTGGAACAACATTAGCTTGTATTGGAGGTTTTTTGTGGGGACCTTACCAAGGCCAAATTAATCCGAATATGGGACTCGATTTAATGCTCATAGCTTTTATTGTTGTTGCAATTGGAGGGATGGGAAGTGTTGGTGGTTCAGCAATAGCAGCATTGCTCGTCGGGTTGTCAGAAGCGTATATGGCATACTTTTTTCCACCAGGAGCGCTTGCTATTAATATGCTTATTATGGCTGTCGTTCTATTAATTAGACCGACTGGATTATTAGGAGTAACGAGGTGATCGTATGAAAACAAACTTAACTAATCAAAACATCAATCGTGATGGACCAAATTCAGAGATCCGAAGACCTTTTCAACGTCACTTACTCTTGCGTGAACCGAAATATTGGTTTTTTATTGTCATTTGTATCGCTATGGCACTCGTTCCGTTATTTGTAAGTGGTACGACGATGTTACTAATCTTAACAAACATTTTTATTCTCGGTGTCTTTGCCATGAGCTATGACCTCCTATTAGGCTACACCGGAATTATTTCTTTCGGCCATGCGATGTTTTTTGGAATAGGTGCATACAGCATGGCTTTGTCACTTCGTTTCTTTGACAGTGCTGAAGTCGGTGTGCTTGTCGCCTTAGGTACGGCAGTAGTCCTTTGCTTTATCGTCAGTTTTATTGTTGGACTGCTGTCATTAAGGTTGAAGGATACGTTTTACGCATTAATTACATTGGCAGTAGCGACAATTTTTCTTATTACAGCTGAACAATGGCGAGGGTTAACGAGAGGCAGTGATGGATTTAACTTTACGGCGCAAATACCGAATGATCTGTTTGGATTTATAAACTTGCTTGACCGGCAAGTGATTTACTATATTGGTCTGCTTTTTATTATTTTGATGTTTCTTCTATTACGGAGATTCATTTATTCACCAGTCGGAAGGACGTTACAGGCAATAAGGGAAAATGAAGCTCGTGTTTCTTCATTAGGATATCCGGTGTTGCATTATAAGCTAATATCTAACGTAGTTGCCGGTGTGGTAGCAGGCTTAGCTGGGATTATGTATGCTTTTTCGATTCGTTTTGTGAATCCTCATAGTGTTCTCGGTGTAGAGCTTACCATTGATGTTCTATTAATGACTGTAATTGGTGGTGTAGGAACATTGATCGGGGCAATTGTTGGAGCAGGGATTATTGAATTTTCTTCTCATTGGCTCATGAACCTTCGCGATGTGCATCCGATTTTTGAGAGGTGGACGATCTTATTTGGGATCATTTTTATCCTCATCGTCATATTTTTTCCAGCTGGAATTGTTGGAACAGCAAGACAAAAGTGGGCGAAAAGAAAATCCGGGAGGTTATCGCAATGAACCAGCACATCACATCTTACGTTTTACGTATCGTTCAAACGTACAATGAAAACGGTGAAGAATACAGAATCAAAATTCGGCACGTACAAACGGATGAAGAAACGTATTTACCATCTTTACATGATGTCCCAAGCTTTATCGAATCACAGTTGAAAAAAGAAACGGAAGAAAAATCATAGATTAAGTATATGTATACTCATTCGATGAGGTTGACGGTTAGGAGGTTGGTCATCTTGAAAATTGAAGGATATGATTCGATCGGAATCGTTAGTTTCGCGACGTATTTACCTAAAGATCGTATGACAGGCAAGGAAATTGCTGATCTGGCTAAACTGCCTGAAGACGTTGTTGAAAAGAAGCTAGGCATTATTGAAAAAACGATTCCCGGAGAAGAGGATCACACAGTTGAAATGGGAGTTCGTGCAGCAACTAAAGCACTTAAGAATGCCTCGATTTCATCAGAAGAGATAGATTTAATCATTTATATTGGAGAAGAACATAAAGAGTATCCACTTTGGACAGCGAGTATTTATATACAAAAGAGACTTCGGGCAAAAAATGCTTGGGCTTTTGATATTTCGTTACGGTGCTCAACGACGGTTATGGCAATGAAAGTAGCTAAGGCGCTCATGCAGACAAATGAAAACATTCAAACTGTGCTGCTTGCAGGTGGCTACCGGAATGGTGATTTTATCGATTATACAAATGAGAGAACACGGTTTATGTACAATTTAGCGGCAGGTGGAGGAGCGATTATTTTAAAAAAATCTTATGGAGTAAACGAATTGCTCGAAACAGAAATAATCACTGATGGAAGTTTTTCTGAGGATGTTTACGTACCAGTTGGTGGGACAATAGAACCGTTAACAAAAAGTTTACTAGAATCAAAGAAATATAACCTCGATGTTATAGATCCAGAAGGTATGAAATCACGTCTGGAAGAAAAATCGCTAAGAAACTTTTTAACCGTAATTCGTGGTTCATTAAAAAACAGTGGATACTCAGAAGATGAGCTTGATTATTTAGCGATCCTCCATATGAAGAGGTCAGCTCACGATTATGTCATTAATGAGCTGAACTTATCTGAATTGCAGACCTCTTATCTAGATCATATCGGTCATGTTGGACAGTTTGATCAATTAATATCACTCGAAAAAGCTGTTAATAGCGGGAATGTACAAGATGGATCAGTGGTTTGCATGGTAAGTGCCGGAATTGGCTATGCCTGGGCAGCGAATACAATTAGATGGGGGCGGTCAACGTGAACAATGATGTCGATTGGATAGCTGAACGTGCTCGACTGTACCCAGATAAAATAGCTGTAATCGATGGGGAAAATGAGGAAAAGTGGACATATGATCAACTTTATCATCGCTACCTGCACATTGAGAAAAAGCTGAACAGTTTGCATGTGAAAGCGGGGGATCATCTTGCTTTTCTAGCTCCAAACACAATTAGTTGTATTGAATATATGTTTGCTTGCAGACGTATTGGGGCTGTGTTCATCCCGTTAAACTGGCGGTTATCTTTAAATGAGCTAAACGATATTGTAAAAGACTGTTCACCGAAATTGCTTATATTCGATGAAACATATCAGGAAATAGCTCTTCATTTAAATGTCACGAAGAAACATTGTATACAACATGATAACAAACCGTTAGAGGTAAACGAGACTCATCCACCGTTTCCTGATCGAAAAGCATTTATTCAAATGGATTCTCCGTGGTTGATGATTTATACAGGAGGAACAACTGGAAAACCGAAAGGGGTCGTTTTATCAAATCGGTCCGTTTACACAAATGCTTTAAATACTGTTACAAGCTGGCAGCTAACCGCTGACGATATTACGTTAACTATTTTGCCGATGTTTCATACTGGAGGAATCAATGCCTTAACTGTTCCAATATTGTTTGCTGGCGGAACCGTTATTTTGAAGTCAGTATTTGAAGAAACAGCAATCGTTCATTTACTTCGTACATATCGTTGCACGATCGTCTTAATGGTGCCAACGATGTATCATACGTTAGTCCAAAATGAATCATTTTTGAATGAACGTTTTCCACACATGAAAGCTTTTTTATCAGGCGGAGCACCTTGTCCGCTCTCTATTTATGATATTTTTCAAGAGAGAGGGTTGCCATTTAAAGAAGGGTACGGTTTAACTGAAGCAGGACCGAATAATTTTTTTATATCTACTGATCGAGCTGCAATAAAACGAGGCTCAGTAGGAAAGCCAATGAACTATAATGACATCAAATTAGTTAATGAAGAAATGTGTGAAGTAGGAACAGGCGAAGTTGGTGAAATCACGATATTGGGGGAACATGTATTTGATTATTATTGGAATAAGCAAGCAGAAACATCAATAGTGAAATGTGACGGCTGGCTTTTAACAGGTGATTTAGCAAGAAGGGATGAAGATGGTGATTATTATATTTTAGGCAGAAAAAAAGATATGGTTATTACAGGCGGCGAAAATGTATATCCGCAAGAAGTTGAAAATGTCATTTGTGAACACCCTGATATAAAAGAGGTCGTCGTTATCGGGCTGCCGGATGAAAAGTGGGGAGAAATTGTGACGGCAGTTATCAACCTTTATGAAGAAGAAAGTGTATCTGAAGAGGATATTAAAACATATTGCTCGAAACGATTAGCTGGATATAAAGTACCCAAAAGAGTATTTATGACAGATCGTTTCCCGACAACCCACGTTGGAAAGATCGACAAAAAAGCGCTTATTTCGCAATATAACGCAGTTTAATCGTAAATGAGGAAGCTTACTCATATGTTATAATGTCCACATCAAACGTGTTGACAAGAGTGTTCGGAGTAAGGAATATTGTGTAAAACAGTAACTTTCTCCTATTCATTTCATTACATGCGTTTAAATAATTTGGAGGGAAGGTGTTATCCCGTGCACACAATATATGGTCAAATTGTAAAAACAAAATTAGTGCCTCCTAAGGTAACTGACCATATTTTATTTCGTCCAACTTTAAGTAAGCGCTTTAAGAAAATTCAGGAACATACTTTGACGATTATTCACTCAGGTCCGGGAACCGGAAAAAGTACGGCTCTGTCTTCGTTTTTATGCCATGAATCGGTCCCATCCTGCTGGTTGAGTTTGACGGAACATGACGATCATTTATTTCGTTTTTTTCAGTACATGACTGAAGCAGTTAGAATGAGGCACGAGCCATTTGCAGAGAGTTTAAGTACCGACTTTTTTCAAAAGCTCCAATTAACACAAGAGCAAGATATTTATGCTACTTGCTCTGCATTTATTAACGAGCTGATGGCAATAGACGAAGAACTGATTCTAGTCATTGATGATTATCATTTAGTAGAAAATACGAGAGAGATAGAAACGTTTTTAAAATGGCTTATCCTTCACCTTCCTGACCATATCCATCTTGTCGTTGTAAGTCGAACTAGGCCGGATTGGGATTTTATCACATCATTAAAACTAAAAGGCAGACTTTGTGAGTTATCCGAAAATGATTTTTCTTTTAGTAGAGATGAAATTACCGTCCTTTTTGAAGACCATTATGGGTACCCACTCTCTCCAAAAGCTGTTCAACGTATCTATGAACGAACAGAAGGATGGATTATTGCGATCCAAATGATTTGGCAGCAGCTAAACGAAGGTGTTGAATTAACTGAAATTTTAGAAAATGAAACAAATACGATGCATGAATTGTTTCAATTTATGGTATTAGAAGTGATGGTAAATCAGCCTAATGAAGTCCAATCGTTTATGAAACAGTCTTCCATATTAGAGACGATTACGACTGCATCATGTAAAGGGGCATTACATCGTGACGATGGGGGTAAGATCATAAAATATTTGCATGCAAAAAATTTGTTTTTAGTGAAAGTGGGAGAAGGTGAGTTTCGCTATCATAGTTTATTCAAAGAGTGTTTATATGAGCAGTTAAAAAAAGAACCCGAAGAGTATAAAAAACTCCATCGCCAAGCAGGGGGATATTTTGCTCAATCTCATCAAGTTGAAGTCGCATTAAGACATTTTAAGCAAATTGATGATCATCTATCAATCGCCAAATTGATTGTAGAGAATGGTGAATTTCTTTTGAAAGAAGGAAGTCTCGAGGGCTTTTTACAAACACTTCAAGAGCTGCCTGTGCAATTAAAAGATTCATACCCAGCCATATGGGGATACGAAGGTGATATATACCGCTTTCGTTCTTTGTATGAAAAGGCACTTCTTTGTTATGAACGTGCTGAGGAAATAGCTAAGGCTGCTGGAGATATCGCAGGTGAAAGTATTGGTCTAGAAGGGAAAGCTAGAATTTATTTAGATACAATTCAGCCAAAACAAGCTAATAAATGGCTGCGAAGTGTCATTGAATTACAGGAAAAAATTGAAGATGGTCCGTCTGAAAGACTTATTCAGTTGTATACGTTAATGGCTGAGAATGCCATCAACCTTGGCAAAGCTCAAGAAGCTGAAATTTGGTATGAGAAAAGCAGGGAAATCCAAAATGACTTTTACGAAGAAGAACTTGAAGCACGGATTTTATTAAGAACAGGACGTCTCACTTCGACAAGAAAGCTTTTGGAGAAAGCTTTATGTGAAGAGGAATATGGAGCTCATGACCGGCTGCCGCGTTCGCATCGGGAAACAAATTTATTATTGTCATTAGTATACTCTTTCGTTGGAGAAGGCGAAAAGGCGAAAATAGCCGCTGAGAGTGGGATTATGCAAGGGGTAAAAAATAAATCTCCGTTTGTAGAAGCGTGTGGGTGGATTCGAATGGGGCACGCTGTACAAATTACGTCACCAGAAAAGGTGAAGCTCTCAGAACAATGCTACAGAACGGCTCTGTCAATTATGGATGATATAAATATGTCCCGCGGAAAAGCTGAACCTTATTTAGGACTTTGCTTGCTTTATGGGCGAAGAAAAAATTTAAAGCTTTCATTGCAATATTCTGAGGAAGCGTTAAGAGAGACGGAAAAAGTCGATGATCTATGGTTATCAAGTCTCGTTAGAATATGTCGAGGCGTCAGTTTCATACAAGCTGAAAAATTTGAAGAGGCATCAAAAGAATTTGTGATTTGTTATCGGAACTTTCAACAATGCGGAGACAGTTACGGCTTAACTGTTACACTTCTATGGCAGTCATATATTGCTCACCATTTAAAAGAGGAAGAGTCATTTTATACAACAATAATGCAAATGTTACAGCTAGTCGAAAATGAGGGATATAGCCATCTATTTAGTAAAAGCACGTTTCTTGGCTCAACAGATGTACAAAAATTGTCGCCAATGTTGTTAGATGCGCAGCAGAAGAAGGTAGAAAACCCATATCTTGAACAATTGTTAGTAAACATGGGAATTGAAGACATGTCTTCTCATCCAGGTTATACGTTAAGGATAAAAACGCTAGGAACGTTTGAAATATACTTAGGAGATGAATTGATTACAGAAAAAAACTGGAAGCGCGAGAAATCGAAAGAACTTTTCCAGCTGTTTATGACGAAGCGGAAATATTTACTCCCTAAAAACGAAATTTTTGCAACTCTTTGGAAAGATCATAAAGAAGACGTTGCAGAGAGAGACTTTAAAGTGGCTTTAAATACCTTAAACAAAGTTTTAGAACCGGGACGTAAAGCAAGGTCTCAGCCCTTTTTTATTCAACGGCATGCTAACACCTACGGCTTTAACTTAGCGGCCCCATTTGAACTGGACGCTGCAAAATTCGAGCATGGTGTGACGAAAGGGTTGTCAGAAGGAGATGTTGAACAAGCATTACCCATATTAAAGTCAGCCCTTGATATGTATGAAGGGGACTATTTGCCAGGCAGAGCAAATGAAGATTGGTGTATCGAAGAAAGAGAACGCTTACAAGTGTTGTTTTTGCGTGGTGCTGAGAGGCTGTCTGAACTTTATATTTTGAAAGAAGATTTTAACGAAGCAATTCGTTGGTGTGAACACATCCTTTTAAAAGATAAATGCTGGGAGGAAGCCTACCGGCTGTTAATGAAAAGCTATTTATTAAAAAATAACCGCTCTTCTGCTATACGGTGGTATGAAAAGTGCAAACAAGTATTGGCTGACGAGCTTGGTGTTCAACCGATGGAGCCGACTGTAAAGTTTTATGAAAAATTGATGAGGGAGGCGTAACGATCTTGAAAGTACATGTAAAAACGATTGAGTTGGAAAATGGGGAGATGTTAGGGTATCGAGAGCGTGAAGGTGGATGTGAAGTGTTAGTATTCATTCATGGAAATATGCAGTCTTCAAAGCATTGGGATGTTTTGTTGGAAACAATCGATTCTAGATATAAAGTGTATGCTGTAGACTTACGAGGGTGTGGACTCTCATCCTACAACAAACCGTTTGATTCATTAAAAGAACTTGCAGTGGAAGTAAAACAATTTATTGATCAATTAAATTTGCCTTCCGTTTCAGTTATCGGCTGGTCAACTGGAGGCGGAGTTGCGATGAACTTGGCAGCGATGTATCCAGAAAGGATCAAGAACCTGATTTTGCTTGCCTCTTTATCAACGAGAGGGTATCCATTGTTTAAAGTAGATGAACAAGGAAATCCACGATTATCTGAACGATTAAAAACAAAAGATGATATTAAAACGGATACAGCTAGATATATTCCAATATCAAATGCTTATGAAACGAAGAACAAAGAAGTACTTAAAATGATTTGGAATACACTGATCTATACACATAACCAGCCAGAGGAAAAACAGTATGAAGCATACTTAGAGGATATGCTTACTCAACAAAATCTATTAGATGTTTATTATGCAAATAACCGTTTTAATATTAGTCACCACCATAATGGTTTAGTAGATGGTACAGGAGAAATCGATGAGATACAATGTCCGGCATTAATACTGTGGGGTGAGAACGACCTTGTTGTTACAGAACAAATGACAGAAGAGCTCAAAAATGACTTTGGAGATAAAGCCGAGTTTGTATTATTAAAAAACTGTGGTCATTCACCTCTTATTGATGATCTCGGTCAATTACGCACAGCTATCACATCATTTTTACAAAAAAACGTTTAATAGATAAGGAGTTTTTAGATTATGAGACTAAAAGATAAAGTCGCAATCGTAACAGGTGGGGCAGGAGGAATCGGTGAGCAGACGGCAAAAACCTTTGGGTCAGAAGGAGCAAAGGTCGTCATAGCAGATTTTGATGAAAAAAATGGGCAAAAAGCAGCGAAGCATTTACAAGAGTCAGGAGTCGAATCTCTGTTTGTTCAAGTGAATGTAGCTGATCACGAAAGTGTTGAAGCAATGGTAAACAAAGTCATCGACACGTATGGAACGATTGATATCCTCATTAATAATGCAGGGATCACCCGTGATGCTATGTTGAAAAAATTGACGAAAGAAGATTGGCAGCAAGTGATTGATGTGAATTTGAGCGGCGTATTTCACTGCACTCAAGCTGTCTTGCCACACATGATCGAACAAGGAAGCGGGAGTATTATAAACACATCGTCCATCGTTGGTGTTCATGGGAATGTTGGTCAAACGAACTATGCTGCAACGAAATCGGGTGTGATTGGAATGAGTAAATCATGGGCAAAAGAGCTTGGACCAAAAGGAATTCGTGTCAATGCCGTTGCTCCTGGGTTTGTAAACACAGCGATGGTTGATACTATTCCAGATAAAATAGTAAACGGTATTATTGATAAAGTTCCATTGAAACGCTTAGGGGATCCGATAGATATTGCAAATGCTTACCTCTTTTTAGCTTCAGAGGAAGCGAGCTACATTAACGGAACGATATTAGAAGTAAATGGAGGATTAGTTATTTAAAGCTTAGTCAAAAAATGAGAAATAAAGTTACGAGTATGAACTATTACTCGAAATAGCGTCAGCGATAGCGATTTCGAATACAATTAGATTATAAAATGAAGTAAGGGTGTCCTCAAAATAATTTTGAGACACCTCTTTCGCGAGTGGCAGCACATGTGCTAAAGGGTGAAAGTCCCGAATGCATCGACTAGCCGGCAAGCATTAGCTGACAGGTAGTGCGTTGACTGTGAAGTAGCGTGCGGAGGATCTGAAGGCAAACCGCTGAACAGAGCTGATAGCCCATGTTGGCACGAGAGTTGGATGACTGTGCAAGCCAACAGAAAGTCCGAATAGTTAGAAACTCAAAGTGTTATGAGGGCTGGGGTAGAGGGGAAGGACATGATGTGACCCATTGAGATCTCCCTGCTTCCTAAAGTCGGTACTGATGTCACAAGGCTAAGCCAAGGACACAGGATGAGCTTTAAAGGGAGAAGTCAGAGATCGCCATAGTAGTGAAGAAGCACATGCCAATGACCTACTGGCGACAGTAACGAGGACAGCACATGAGTGAAACTGTACATAGATACAGTTGCGAACCTATACTCAAAAGGTAGGGATTCGTGCGAAGGGCGTGACCCATAGAAGAACAATGTGAGTAGGCTTACTTATGACTGCGGAAGTAGACAGAAGCTGGACAAGAGCCAAGGGGGCTGATGCCAGGGTGGAACAGAAGGGTACACCGTCTACCGCCAAATGAGATGCACAAGTTATTGCCGTGCGCTATCAACCTTGTAGAATCACATTTATATGGGGAAGCAGAAACAAAGGCAGAAGCGAAAGCAATGGCGTAAGGGGAATAACAGATGAAAAGACGTGTATGGTACAGTTTGTATGACAAAGTGTACAAGAAAGCGAATCTAGTAAGTGCCTTCTATCAAGTGAAGAAGAATAAAGGTGCACCAGGGGTTGATAAGGTAACAATTGAAGGCTATGAAGCAAAGCTGGAGGACAATCTAGAAGTGCTCCAACAGAAGCTAAAAGATAAACAATATCGACCCAAACCTGGTCGACGAAAGATGATCGACAAAGATAATGGCAAGAAACAACGTCCACTAGGGATACCAACGGTGGAAGATCGCATCGTACAAGCTTCTCTTCGAAATGTATTGGAACCGATCTTCGAAGAAGAATTCCTTCCGTGTAGCTATGGTTTTCGGCCCGGAATAAGTGCTCATATGGCTTTAGACAAAGTCACTGAACACTTGAATGCAGGATACCATTATGTCATCGATGCCGACTTACAATCCTACTTTGACACGATCCCACATGATAAACTGGAACATCAAATAAGGAAACGAGTGACAGATGGGTCTATAATCAAACTCATTCACCGTTTTCTCAGAGCAGGTGTCATGGTAGGAGATCGATACGAAGATACCCCTGAGGGAGCTCCGCAGGGTGGCGTGCTAAGTCCATTACTTTCGAACATCTACGTACATCAGCTTGATCAACTGATGACTGAGCGAGGTCACCGAATCGTCCGTTTTGCGGATGATTTTATCATTCTTTGTAAAAGTTCAAAAGGCGCAGAAAGAGTTATGCGAAGTGTCTCAAGATTTCTTGAGGAAGAGCTAAGTCTAACTGTGAATCAAGAAAAGACTAAAGTTGTCAACGCCAACAAAGAGCCATTTACATTCTTAGGCTATGAATTCATCGGAGATATTCGAAGAATAGACCCTAAGAAAGAGGCGACATTCAAGGAACGAGTGAAAGAAATGACTCGTCGAAACCAAACAGTTGATATTCAACTACTTATCCAAGACAAATTAAATCCATACATTCGAGGTTGGGCAAATTATTTTCGTTATGGAAATGTGAAGAACAAATTCAAAGTATGGGATAGCTGGATAAGAAGACGGTTACGAATGGTACAACTAAGAAGCTGGAGACATATAAAGAACCTCCACCGCCTTCTGAGAAGAAAGGGATGGAGGGAAGAAAACCTTAGAGGAATCCGTATGTTTGCTTGGCGAAGTTCCAAAAGTCCAATGGTTCATGCGGCACTAGACAATAAGTTCTTTTCAGAACTTGGACTCGTTAGTTTATCATCTGTTTATGATGAACGTTATCTCTAAAAGGGATATATGGGAAGAGCCACATGCGAAGATCCGCACGTGTGTGCTCTGTGAGAGGCGTGGTCAGTAATGGCGACGCCTACTCGGTTTTTTTTAAAGCCTGAATCCGTCACGAGCTTCCACACGGATGTGGCGACTTCGGCGTTCCTGCAGGACGTGGGGGGGATAGCCGAAGATCTGGTCTAGCGATTTGCCTCGACGGACAGGACGTCCTAATGCCGGGCATGCCACAGGACGTGGCGTATTGCCCGGTTGACGGACAGGACGTCCTAATGCCGGGCATGCCACAGGACGTGGCGTATTGCCCGGTTGACGGACAGGACGTCCTAATGCCGGGCATACCACAGACGTGGCGTATTGCCCGGTTGACGGAGATAACCACAGAGCGATGCTAGAAGAGGGAGAGGCAGTGCTTTTCTTTATTGTGGTTAAGAAAAAGTGCAGGTGAAGAAATATCTATAATTGTGTAACAACACGATCTGCGTGACAAAATCATATGAGGCTAGTGTATAATAACTAGTATCAATGCACCTATTGGTACAGTGATAGTAGGAATT
This sequence comes from Evansella halocellulosilytica, assembly GCF_002335745.1. Lineage (GTDB taxonomy): Bacteria > Bacillota > Bacilli > Bacillales > Salisediminibacteriaceae > Bacillus_CA > Bacillus_CA halocellulosilytica. The sequence continues at coordinate 2,412,422 of NZ_NIST01000001.1, forward strand.
AAGTATTTCATATTCAGCTAACATTCATGTCGAAATACTGGCAAGATAGTATGTATGGCATGATTCACATCCGAATATATTGGGTATGTATATAGAAGATCGTGTGAAAGAGTAGGGAGTGGTGAACGAAATGAATGAGGTCATTCATAGCTTAGTACAAAAACAAAAAAACTATTTTTATAGTGGGGATACAAAATCAATTGCTTTTCGTGTCAAGCAGCTTGAAAAGCTGAAGGCAGCGATTAAAGAAAGAGAGAACGATATTATCGATGCTGTCTGGAGAGATCTAAACAAATCCCAGCATGAAGCATTTATTTCAGAAATTGGCTTATTATACAGCGAAATAAAAGATATGATCAAAAACGTTGATCATTGGGCAACACCGCGAAAAGAGAAAACCCCTTTGAGCCATACTGGAAGTAAAAGTGTTGTTTATAAAGAGCCGTATGGTGTGACGTTAATTATTGCGCCATGGAATTATCCTTTTCAATTAGCGATTGCTCCGTTAATTGGAGCAATTGGTGCAGGAAATACCGCAATTATTAAGCCTTCGGAGATGACTCCATATACGAGCTCTGTCATTCGCGAACTTATTTCTTCGACGTTTGACGAAGAATTTATTGCTGTCGTTGAAGGAGATGCTGAAACGGCAAAGGATCTGCTAGATGAAAACGTTGATTATATTTTTTTCACAGGCAGCGTAAAAGTGGGTAAAAAAGTGATGGAGGCAGCAGCTAAGCATTTGACACCAGTTACGCTGGAACTTGGAGGTAAAAGCCCGGCGATTGTCATGAAAGATGCAAATGTGAAGCTAGCTGCAAAACGGATTGTGTGGGGGAAGTTTATAAATGCCGGTCAAACGTGTGTCGCACCAGATTATATTCTCGTACATGAAAGTAATCGACGAAAGTTAATTAAATACTTAGTTCAATATATTAAAAAATATTACGGGGATGCAGTAAAACGCCGTCAATTCCCGCAAATCGTGAATGAATGGCATGTTGACCGTCTTGTTGAATTAATAGAAGAAGATAAAGTTTACTATGGAGGAAGCTATGGTCGCGAAGAAAGGTTTGTTGAACCTACGATCATGATTGATGTCACGTATGATGATAAAGTGATGGCAGAAGAAATTTTCGGTCCAATTTTACCAGTCGTCACTTTTGAAAATGATTATGATGTAATAGACCTTGTACGTAAACGTCCGAATCCGCTTGCACTATACTTATTTACACAGAGTCAAAAGAACGAACAAATGGTCCTCGATCATATAGCTTTCGGTGGAGGGTGTGTAAATGATACGCTCATGCATTTAATGACACCTTACATGCCATTTGGTGGTGTAGGTGAGAGTGGAATGGGTGCTTATCATGGAAAACATAGCTTTGATACTTTCACCCATGAAAAAAGTGTATTAAAGCAAACAACAAAATTCGATCTGCCTTTAAGGTATAGTAAATCAAAACGGACATTAAATACACTCCGAAAAATGTGGGAATAAAAAAGCAGAAGAGGGAGCATTGCTCTTTTTTCTGCTTTTTTTATTGCTGTACTAAGGTTCGGTATCATCAAAAAATCACTATTTTATCTCGCCTGTGGACATGGAATACCTTATTTGGAATGTTCTTCATAATCGGACAATAGAGGAATGTGTGTCCACTTAAGGTCTATAAACATCGCATTTAGCAGTAATAGCTGATCCAGTGTCCATCAAAACTTTATTAAATCAACCTTTAAAAGAAATCATAAATAAACGCTGGCTTATAAGGAATCTCTTCTTTTAATCGGTCGAGTTCATCTTGCTCACCATTGATGAACCCTTCTCTAATTAACATTTCTGGCTGCTGTGAACTAAATAAAAGCGCAGATAACGTTTGAATAGTCATATGACAGCCGCGTTTAGGCATGTGTGTGCAAGCGCCATCGGATTTATATGGAAAATATTGAACGTCATTTTTATTCCCTTCTTCATGGGATTGAATAATAAACGTTCCGTCATTCCAGTCGCAAAAATCATCATGGATGTGTAAAATGATCGGTGAGCCGCCTTTTATTCCCTTAAAAGGAACATATGACAAGAAGCTTTTCACATCGACAATTCGCGCCATAAAGTAGGAAGTAACTTCACGTTCTACTTTCGGGTCATCTAGAATAAAAGGAAGTCCATCATTAGCAGTTGTTTTTAACACAACACTATTGATCATCGAATCATGATTTCCGATAAATGTCCATAGAGCGGTGCGAGCTTCAGGATCTAACCATATAAGTTCTTTAATCGTCATTTTATCTTCTTTTACTTCATAAAGCATATAGCCGCGGGCTTCTTCCTTCTCATTATAATAAACCGCAACATTCCCTTTTTTTCGTTTGAAAATAGACCGCTTCCACCAGTCTTCATCACGAATAAGAGTACCGTTATATTGTTCCGCCCATTTTTCATATACAGGCTGCAATACTTCGATAGACGGTTCAATTCGACGTACTGTTCCTTTCGTACTTTTTCTTTGCGGAAGCTGTTCCTTCTTTATTGTAATCGTTTGGGTATCAGCAAACAGCTCCCAACCGAATTTACGATAAAATGGTATTGAAAATGGAAAGAGAAATGAGACTGGGAAACCTTTTTCTTTCATTTCCTGTAGGGAATGGAAAAGCAGATTTTTTACAAGTCCCCCACGACGGTGTTCCGGCCATGTTGCGACTCCAGAAACCCCTGCCATCGGAATGACCTGTCCGTAGTAAAAAATATGAAAAGGGATCGTCGAACTTTTTGATAAGATCTTGCCATCTTCTTCAGCGATCCACGTGTTTTCTGGCTTGATCCACCCACGCCTTTCCCGTCTTTCTTCATCAGTTAATTCAAACTGGAATGCATATTCAGACATTGTGATGCTTAAGTCAACTTCATTTTCTTTTAATTTTCTGTAGTTCAATTTTCCCCACTCCTCTAAGATCATCATAAATGCTAATGCGATGACTCGTGCTAATATTTCGAACTCTTATATAATCATATCGAATTTTTTATAAAAAAAGAAACATTTTATAGTTAAAGGGGGATGTTCAAAAAGTCTGGGAAAAATAGCTTTCGTATCTCTAGGTTGATTCGTTTCTCCGTGAATCAAGTAGGAACACGATATGCTCCGTGACTCAAAGCTTCGTCTCCTTGATCTACTCGCCTCTTTTTGAACAGACACTACTAAATTGTCGTCTGACTCCCTTTAGAATGGACTTTAAAAATGTTTCATGTTTGATTCCTTAAAGGAACGTGAAAACTAAGGAATAAAATAAGCATTTATAATCACAGTGATTATACATAGGGAGTGAGGGTTTGCTATGAAAAGAAATGAAGAAATGTATGATGTCATTGGTATTGGAATCGGTCCGTTTAATTTAGGAATGGCTGCACTATTGGAAGATGTAGATGAAATAAAAGCACAATTTTTTGATGAAACACCAGGGTTTAATTGGCATCCAGGAATGCTTATTGAAGGAGCGGATTTACAAGTCCCATTTTTAGCAGATCTTGTTACTTTTGCTGACCCTACTAGCCGTTTTAGTTTTCTCAATTATTTGCATAGCAATAACCGGCTCTATCAATTTTACTTTTTTAATCGTTTTGATATTCCGCGTCGAGAATATAATGATTATGCTCAATGGGTCGTTACACAACTGACAAATTGTTCTTTCGGTAAGAGAGTGATTGATGTGATTGATCATCATGAGCAACAACAACCATATTATGAAGTTGTTGTTGAAGACCGTGACACCAATGAAAATGAACGCTATTATACGAATCATGTTGTTCTAGGTACAGGAAGCTCTCCTCTCATTCCTAAAGGATTTGCTGGTTTTCCGGATAAGGATATTTTGCATACGAGCCATTATCAGTATGAGTTAGATGGGGTTAAACAAGCTGAAAGAATAATGGTCGTCGGATCTGGCCAAAGTGCAGCAGAAGTGTTTCTCGATTTATTACAACAAACGAATCAATTCGATCAGCATTTGTATTGGGTAACGAGATCACCTTCATTTTTTCAGCTTGAATCTGGAAAATTGGGTCAGGAAGTATTTTCCCCTGATTATCTTGACTATTATCATTCGCTTCCCTATAAAAAACGAATCGAAGAAATTCCTAATTTGCAACATTTAAGACAAGGGGTCGAAGAGAAAACACTGCATGAAATTTATGATCTGCTCTATCATAAATCGATTAACGGTCTCGAAGCTGGAGTGACGATTTTATCTAGTACGAATGTAGAAAAGATTGATAAGAAAGCTGCTAATTATTCCGTTACTTGTGAACATTGGCAATTAGAAAAACAATATAACATTGACGTTAATAAAGTCATCTTAGCAACGGGCTATAAGCCAAATATTCCAGATTGGTTTAATAAATTTAACGATCAAATTGAGTGGGAAGATGATAACCATTATAAAGTTTCTGAAGATTATCGAATTGTTTTTAATGAGCCGCGAGATCATTGCTTTTTTACGGTAACGAATATTGAACATTCACACGGAGCAGGAGCAACAAATCTTGGACTGGCTGTGCAGAGGAATGTGACAATGATTAATCAAATTGCTGGAAAAGAAATTTATCCTGAACAAAGAAACACTGTATTTCAAACTTTCGGCATTATAGAAGATGATGAATGAAGGTTAACACTATTTTTATTTACAACTTAAAATTGTATGAAGAAAGCGAGTGTTATTATGACGACACTTGTTTTTTATACTATTTGATTTATATTACCGATGGACATAGCTTAACATCAATTAAATCTTTCAAGATCCTTTAGCGATAATGAAAAATAAAGATTGTTAAAGGTGTACGTAAGTATGTTGCACTTTTGATAATATAGATTATAATTGGAATTGTTTGTCATCGGAGGGAGGAGCGATTATGAAGAAAATTTGTGTCTTTTGCGGCTCGAGCTTTGGTAAGCATCCTGTTTATACTGAAAAAGCTGCTCAGTTTCGAAACATACTTGCTAATCAACAAAAAGAACTCGTCTATGGTGGTGGTAATGCTGGTTTAATGGGAGAAGTCGCTCGAGCAATTATAAACAATGGCGGCAAAGCTTCGGGAGTCATTCCAAAGGTTAGAAACGTTTGAATATAAGCATATAAACAAGTGGGGATAAAAAGAATGAAGGTATCTCAAAAGCCCTTTAATGCGATAAAACAAAGTGAAACACGAGTAGATGTCGCACTTGTGCTTTGGAGTGAAAGCGTCCGGCAATAGCGATTTCGAAATCTATTTGATTATAAAATGAAAAAAGAGGTGTCCCAAAAATACTTTTGGGGCACCTCCTATGTCATACTAAGCTATTTGCTCGATTGGCTGCTCTTTTGATTTCATTTTAAATACTTTCGTACGGAGGTACGGAATCACCCAGCGGTCACCACCATAGTGGCCTGCATTATAACCAGCTGCGATGATAAAGATACTAAGCAAAATAAGCAAAGGGTTTGAGGAAACTGTACCTGCGAACATGAAAGCAAAGTTCATGACCATTCCGAAAAATACTGCGGCTGTTGTGAATACACCGACTAACAATCCTAATCCGACTAGTAGCTCTCCCCAAGCGACCATAAAACTAAATACACTAGAGTTTGGTATTGCAAAATTTTCAATGAAGGCATGGTAAGTTGGATATTGCTCAATCACCATTTCATTATTTACTACTCCAGTTAAATAACCTGATGCATCAAAACCGTTAGACACTTTTCCCCAGCCAGCAGTTAACCATTGCCATCCTAAATATACTCGTAAAACGGTCAAAATTGCCGCTGCAATTGAATTGTTTCTTAAGAAGTTCATAAACATATGAATCTCCCCTTTCAAGAGATAAATGTGTAATGAAAATGGCTGAAATGTTTTGTTAAAGCTTAAGTTTTATTTGCTAGTGATCACTAACTATCTTTCAATTACATTATAATATAGAAATGGCCATAAATATTGTGAAGTATTGAACAATCTGTAACGAATTAGTGGCATATTTGTGAACTATTGAGCAAGATGGTGGATATAAGGCTAGAAAAGGGGTTTTACGGTGAGTGATTACACGTTCATGTCCCAAAAATATTTGTGTGAGGTGACGGAAGTAAGCTTCTAAAAAAAAGTAAGAAATTGCACGTATTTTTCTATATGTGTTAGAACGCATCATCAACCTTTGTCCAAAAGAACTAAGTATAAATAATCTTAAACTTCGTCTCATTGTTTAAAGGGTGGATATTTTTTAACGATAAATTTGTCACTTTTGCAGGATATTTTGCTTGTTGAATTTTTCTCATAAAGGATCGCACTGCAGATCTATTCCCTTGAACTTCAAATTCTACCGTTCCTTCTGGTGTATTTTTTACCCAGCCTGTTAACTCTGCTTCTAATGCAAGTTGTTTCGTGAAATAACGAAAGCCGACTCCCTGTACACGTCCTTCGACAACTCCTTTATATCTGACCATCTCGTAAAACCTCCTCTACAATATTTTATTCCCTTATAACGAACATGAACCCGTGATGAAATAAATGTACTATGTAAGCATCTTAATAATCTTTCGATTTAATGACTCAAATCCTTACTGGTGGATGCGAGCAGATGGATGGCATATCAACATCTATTATCACGGATTCAGGACGAATGTATTTACCTTGATTTTAGTAAATCAATACAAAAAACAGCAAGCTATCTGCTATAATAGTTTTCAGTGAAAATAGAACATCGTGGGGGAAGAAGAAGTTATGCTGCGTACTGTATTTTGGTTTATTTATTTTTTTAGTTATCTTATTTGTTCGCTGCCAAGTCTCTGGAAGGCGAACCGACTAAAAAAACAAAATAAACAAAGCGAATATGATGCTCATGTAGAAAAGATAACATCTAATTGGGCAAAGTCATTAATTAAAGTTGCGGGGGGAACCATTCACGTCCATGGTAAAGAAAAAATTCCCCGTAATGAAACATTGCTTATTGTTAGTAATCATGTCGGAAACTTTGATATTCCGATTTTATTGGGTCACTTAGGATTGAAAATTGGTTTTATTTCAAAAGTAGAAGTGAAAAAAATTCCAATTGTCAAGTCATGGATGAAACATTTGGAATGTGTTTTTATAGAAAGAAAAAATAGACGGCAAGCTGTAAAAGCGATTATTGAAGGCTCTAGAAACTTACAGAACGGGAATCATATCGTCATTTTTCCAGAAGGTACTCGCAGTAAGGGAAGCCCGATTAATACGTTTAAAAAAGGGAGCTTCAAGCTTGCTACGAAATCAAAAGCGACGATTTTACCTGTTACGATTAATGGCACTCATCGAATGATGGAAGCGAACAATAATATCATTCGCCCAGCTGAAGTTCATGTGACAATTTCTGATCCTATTCGTGTTCACCAAGATCAAGAGGACATGGATCTTAAACAATTAGCAGAAATTGTTCAACACCAAATTGAGAGTCAGCTAAATCATGGGATAGAGAAACAATCAGTATAATTAATGAGTGAAAAAGGGAAATTGTTGAATTAGCGAGAATATGTAATAATGAATGAGTATTCAATCATATTATATTGAAAGGTGGAAGATGAAAATGGCTGTAAGTGAGACATTTGAACAATTAACGAAAAAAATTAATGATAATCCAACACATATAGAAGGGTTGAACATTGTGTATCAATTTAACTTATCTGGTGATGAAGAAGGGACTCATCAGATGAAGCTTGCTAATAATGTGGTGGAATATAATACCGATGAGAAATATGACGCCGATATAACGTTAGAGATGAGCGATAAGAGCTTTATTAAATTAGCAGATGGTGATTTAAATCCGACTACAGCGTATATGACTGGAAAACTAAAAGTAAGAGGCGATTTGTCACTTGCTTTAAAACTGAATACGTTATTAAAAAAATATCAAGGGGAATAGAAAGCTTAAGTCCCTCCTTGGTAAATAAAAAGGGAGCACCGGTAAATCGGCAGCTCCCTTTTTATTGTATTTATACTATCAAAATATATGAAAGATAAGAGTTTCTCAGTAAGCACAATTCGCTTGCTGAAAAACTCTTTAACGACAAACCAAGTTTTGTTTATGCTTTTTGTAGATTTTCTTTTGTGTACTTCTCATCTACTTTTTTTTCAATCTGAGAGATTGCTTTTTTATCGCGAAGTAATTGTTGTTTATTTTCATTAACGAGCTCGTCAAAGCTTTTTGTCATTCTTTTTCTCATTTGAATCAATCCTTTTTAAATCTAAATTTTCTTACAATTCAATTATATACCCTTTTAGGTGTATGTACATGTGAAACTTGTTACAATTTTTTGAACATTTGAAAGATCATTTTTTACAACTGGTCATATATTGAATATTGATTGGGGTTTTATGGAAAGGGGGAGTTAAAATGATCAATCACGAAAACGTTTATGGAAATAATCCAGTGTGGGCTCATTCTCCTGCATGGCATAGTTACGGCTACACAAATGATCAATTAGTGTTAAGAATAATATTACAAATTGTCAGAAGGGAAAGTACGGATGAACTGCTGTTTGATTACTTAAAAGTCATTGCACAAGATGATGAAACAGAACGAATTTTACACAGCATGTTATTGGATGAACGTACACACTTTGATACGTTAAAACAAGTTTATTATTATATTACTGGACGTCCAGCAGAAGTGGATGCACCTATATTTGAACGACCGGAGTCACTTCGGAAAGGGTTGTCAAATATGCTGTTACGTAAGGATAGAAGTGCTAAGCTCTACACACATCTGTGGCTTCATTTAAGCCCTAATTATGCATACTTTGTGTTCCCGTTTATTATTGACGAACAAAACCATATGAGTTTAATAAATTATTTACTAATCAAGCACGTGGCCGTATAAAAACTGATAAATTAAGAGTTTTCACAGGGAGAGCCCTGTGTTTTTTGTGTTGATCCCAGCTCTCACACAGCAAAGTAATCTTTTATATGATGTAACTGATATTTTTTGACGATCCATCCTTTCTGTTGTATTTTCGATGACAAAATAGGAAGGATCGTTTAAAATATAATAAAACCGAATGAATATTCATTCATTATTGAAGTTGAAGGAGGCAATATGAATACGCTTATGAAGCAACTAACAAAAAATATTTTTCAGTTGACCATTCCTACCCCTTTTTTAGTTGGTCCGGTCAATACGTATGTTGTAAAGGGAGATGCTCTTACTCTTATTGATGTTGGCCCTAGAACAGAAGAGGCTTTATTCTCGATGAAAGAGCAGTTAAAGGAATTAAATTTAACTATTAACGATATAGAAAATATTGTGCTTACCCACCATCATCCAGATCATATCGGCTTACTTCATTCATTTTTGCCGAATGCAAAAGTGTTTGGTCATTGGAAGCTAAATCCGTGGTTAATGCGTGATCCAACTTTTATGAATCATTCTCAAAAGTTTTTTATGAATTTGTATCGTGAGCATCATGTACCTGATGAAATGATCGATTCAATTACAAAATCGAACGAGTACTTTTTAAATTATTCAGCCGAAGGACAAGTTGATCAAATTTTAAAAGAAGGTGATGAAATTCCTGGTCTTCCGGGCTGGACTGTTTTAGAAACCCCGGGGCATGCTCAAAGTCATATTTCATTACTTAGTGAAGCAGATAGAACTCTTATTGCAGGGGATCATTTAATTGAACATATTTCTTCTAATGCGATTATAGAGGCACCATATGAAGAAGGAGAAGGACGTCCGAAGACATTACTTCAATACAGAAAATCATTGCAGAAATGCAAAGATATTCACCTTTGCTATTCCGGCCACGGAAACGTAATTGAGGATCCTAAAAAACTGATCTTATCAAGACTAAAAGAACAAGAAAATAAAGCTTTCTATTTTAAAGAGATGCTTGGGGAAGAGCCAATCACATGTTTTGAGCTTTGTAAAAAAGTATATAACCGTATTTATAAAAAACAGCCTGGACTTACATTGTCTGAAACATTAGGTCATCTTGATTATTTAGAGGCTATGAATGAAGTAACGGTCGAAAAAAATGATGGAATCATCTATTATTCTTCTCATTAAAAGGGAGATTTGGATGAAAATTTTTGTTTGATTTAGTCCTTTCTTGGTAAAATGAAAATAAGTACTGTCGATTTATGAATTTTTAGGGGAGGGCTTTATGATGGAAAAGAATCATCAAACAAAAAAGTGGCTCGTTAGAGGGATTATAGTTGGTGCAATTGCAGGAGCTGCGATCGCAGCATCAAATAAAAATGTTCGGGTGAAAGTAACTGACAGTGTCGAATGTTTTAGAAATAAGACGAAGCATTATGTGACGTTATTAAATGAAAACCGTGGACCTTTAGTTGAAAAAATTAGACAATCCGGAGATCGAATTACGTCTGTAGTCGAAAAAGCATCGTCAGATTTTGAAAATATTGTAGAATCTACTCTACATATGAAAGACCATGCGAAGGAGCTTGTTCATGAACTAGAGGAAACGAAAAAAGAATTCCAATCTTTTGCGAGTCATTTAAATGAACAAGGTACAGATCAATTAGAAAATGAGCGGGATTTATTGCCAAAAGCAAAAGAGGAATAAAACATCTATATTAACGCAGTTTAATAATCGAGAAGCTGTAATACTGGCTTCAAAGACCATTTAATAATGATTGTACGGTTTTGCTGAAGGAACGCAAAAGCTTGCTTTTGCATCCCCTTTACATCATTGAAGATCGAGCTTACACGGTTTTCAATAGGCTGTATGATCAATTGTTTCTGAATGGTCATCATGAGAAAGGCTGTCTCAAAAAGACCTGAATCTCTTTTAGAGTTCTGGAGCATTGAGGCAGCCTTTTTCGTTGTTAGCTGAGATTGAATGTTTTTCACACATCATCCGCTTTTTAATCAAAATTATATAAAAAAGTAGTTTGACTAAGCGGATTTAAGGATACATATTTGTACACGCTATTCAAAGGAGGAATATTATATATGGCATTAGCCAAAGAGCTGGAACAATTACGGAGCTTCCGTTGTCCAGAAGGAAAGTGTGTACTGTCTGTTTACTTGAATACTGACCGCTCTGATCAAGATCAACAAAAAGGTGAATGGAAAATCAGGCTAAAGAATGGCTTAAAAAAACTAGAAGAGTACCTTCGTGCTTCTGGCAATGATGAGCAGTTAAAAAGCTATCTGAAGCTGAGGAAAAAAGTTGAGAAAGAGATTCGTGGAAATCAATCACAACTTCAAAAAAGCATTGTAATTTTTGCGTCAGAAGAACAGCATTTATGGTCGGTTCATTATTTGCAAATTCCGGTGGAAACAAGCTTTCGTTGGGAACGAGTACCAATTGTAGACGAGCTTGAAAGAATCCAAAGCGCTTACCCTAAATGTGGCGTCATTTTACCGAATATGGATGAAGTAAAAGTGTATGATGTTGATTTAGGTGAATTAAACGACTCAAGAACGTATACCTTTAACCCAAATACGGAAGAATGGACATTTAAAGAAGGACTTGCGTCAGCAGATCGAATGGCATCAGGGGCTAGTCATGTCGATGACTTTGAACAGCGTTTCAGAGAAAATTTACATCGGTTTTATAAAAAAATGGCGACGAATATCGAACAAATGCAAAGGGACCGTAAATGGCAACAAGTCTATCTCGTTGGAGAGCCTGAGTTGATTCGGTCCTTTGATGACCAGCTTCGTTTGGACGTATCGAAGAAAATAAATAAAAATTTAAATAATGCACGTTCCGCAAAAGTTCTTGAGCATGTGTTTTTATAAATATGAAACGAGCTTGGGCATCCCAAGCTCGTATTTTACCCGTATTGTTTTTTAGCGGACATAGGTCTAAATCATCTTTTAAATCTCACAACACTATTGGAATTTTTCTTCCCATTATTCAATAAATTGTTTCTCTTTGCCAATCCGGATCAATTCATCATAAGGATCGCCTTGAATGTTTAATGCTTGAGCAAAGGCAGGTTCAGTTTTATAACCGTTTTCTTTTAATTCAATGATTCGTTCTTTTAATTCGGGAAAGAGGTTTAGTAAAGCATGCTCAACAACCATATGTTGGTATGCTCTTTGTTTTGTGACAGAAATAGGTTGGGCAAACAATTCAAATTCAAATCCCCCAAAGTGAAAATTTGCTTTAAATACAGGGGTATGACGAATAGTCATATGTTTTACCTTGAAGTGATCATAGTGACCGTATAGTCGATGAACGGATTTTTCAAATGTAGAAAATTGATCTTCCTGTACTTCAAAAATAATATCAAGGTCTGAATTTGTAAGATGAATATTGATAGGAATTGTCCCGCAAAGAACCGGAGTATATTGGACAAGGTCATTCATTAATTCTAGTGATGTTATTGCGTGATAAGCTTTCTGTTGAATGACAGACCCTTCCTTCAAATAATCGATTGTAGTGAACATAATCCCCTCCCATGAGTCCATTTAACACAGTAGTGATGGAGGAGGACCAAGTTAAAATGCACCTGAACCACCACCGCCACCACCCGCACCGCCTCCTGGCATCGAACTAGAGCCGCTTGACGATTGTGTAGTCGTATCACTTGCTGATTTAAACGAGGAACTCATTGTTTGAGATATGAAAGCAATTGTAACAAAATCAACTGAGGACACTGACGATGCACTTGCAATGCCTAAGTGAGAATCTGCTGCTTTTTGTTTAAAAGGTTCAATAAGTTCTTTGTTTTTATCATGCAGCTTTTTTTCGTTTAAGCTTAGTGCATATAAATAAGATCTGATTTGTTCATCTTTTGGCCAGTCACTCCAATCTGATGTAGAGAGTTGTCGATAGTATTGGCGAAACTCTTTCCAGCGATAATATAGTTTTGCGCCTTCATCATTAAATTCTCGGTAAAAAATACTGAAAATCAAAGATATAATAAATAATCCGACCACGAGAAAAAATAAAGGAATGTCATTATTTATAATGAACACGTATGAGAAAGGTGTAATGAGTAAGCCGGTCACACCAATTAAGATTTTTACTCCTGCTTTATTATGATAAAAATTCATCTCTTTGATTTCATTTTTAATCGTTTTTAGCCATTCATGGTAGCTGCTTTGGTAAGCGTCACTGTTCTTTTTCGTAAAAGTTGTTAATTGGTCGAGAGAAAATGTGCCACCTTCTCCAATTTCATAAAACATCCAATTAATAAAGTATTTTTCTTGATCTTTTACCTGATCAAGGTGATTCACTTTAAATGAATTTTCACCTGTTTGCTCAATATTTCCTTTACGGATTAAATTTAATAAAGTAGCTGCAAGCGTATGAGGATTTATATATCCTCTTGAGAACTGGACAGTGGCAGCCAGTGATAATTGTTCTTCTGGAATTTTTTCTATTGATCCTAATGAATGTTTCAATCGATTCGATCGCATTTTATATATTACATAAGCACGTAAATAAATTAATAAATGGAGTAGTGCGACAACTGATACAATGATCGTACCGATTGAAGAGAAATACTCTTGCCTTTCTTCTCGCTCGATTAATTGTTGTGCATATGCTGTTTCATCACGTATAATCTGTTCTTTATACTCAACATTTTCAGATGCTTCTGTTGCAAATAAATCAGCAGGGTATGCAAGACGTATGTCTCCGTTTGTTCCGCTTGGAACGGAACCTAGTTCATAAACAATTTTTCCCCCCTCGTAAATTGTAGCAGTGTTATAGGCTGCATCACGACCATAGGCAAGCACGTCGTCAACGTTTACTTGAGAAGGAGGTGTAATCGCAATCGTGACGTTTTCATAATCGGATTCATTTCGGTCATCAAAAAATGGCCAGTGAAATTGAGTTACGTCATCATAAGTGTCTACTCCGTCTTCGATGACATAAGTTAACTCGATTCGGATTGTTTCATCTGTACCGGAACGATGAATTCTGTGAGTTGATTGATCTGATTCAATGCTAAGCTCATTTCCGTTTTCGAAAGCTTCGAGCTGTTTAATAGCCGATCCTTCCTTAGGGTAAAGGTCTCTTATGATTCCGTTAAACTCGCCATCAAACGTGTACTCGTGCCATTCTCGTACATAAACATCACCGTTTTCTTGCAGCTCTGCTTCGATGATGACATCAGTGATTTGAAAATCGACGGCACCTGCTCCGATTGGAAACAATAAAAAGAGAGAAATAAGCAGAAAAAAGCTGAGAATTCGTTTTATCATTTTGGTCACCTCACTTTTTATTTACGGTCCTTATGAGAAAAAAGTTTCTTGTTTTTGACTTCACATGTCGTTTTATTAAAAGAACACCAGCCGAATGACTGATGTTTTTTATGCAACTTCATTCATTGATTCATTTAAACCTCCTTTACATTTTTCAAATATCATCCCTGCTGAGAATATAAGCAGGAGCATTCCGCTTAATGAATAATAAATTGCCCCTTGACCGATTGTTTCAATCAACCAGCCGCCGACAGTGGGACCTACCATACTCCCTACTCCGAAAAGAACGGCTACCATCACATTCCCTGTAGGTAAAAGATCAGCAGGCACGAGGTCAGCTAAGTAAGCAATACCGAGTGAAAAAAGTGATCCGAGGAGCATTCCTGCAAAGGTGAATAATGACCAAAGCAGTAATTGGTTTTCTTCAACAAAGCTCATTGACAAAAAGACGATTGTACCTAAAAAAACGAGCGAATGGAGAACACGGCTCCGTCCAACTTTGTCACTAAGCATTCCTAATGGCAGTTGGGTTAGTAAACTGCCGAAAACAAAACTAGGTAATAAAAAGACGGTGACAAACTGCATATCAAGATCAAAGCGCATCGCATAAACAGGGAAATTACCGTGCAGAGATGCTTCTAAATAGCCGAAGCAAAAACCTGGAAGTAAGGCAAACCAAGCTAACTTTAGTACTTTTTTATAACGAGAGAAAGTGCCTAGCTGAGAAGCTGTTTCAAAGTCACCTTTCGGCCACTCATTTTTTAAGAAAAGCATAAATATCCAGGCAATAATACTAGCAGATGATGCAATAATGAAAGGTAAATAATCATTAATTGTTAATAATCTCGTCATCATCGGACCAATTCCAAAACCCATACCGAAAGCAAGTCCGTATATTGCAAGCTGACGTCCGCGCTTTTCTTTCGTACTCGTTGTACTAATCCAAACTTGGGTCGAAAAGTGAATTAAATTATCTGCAATCCCAACGACCATTCGTAATACAAACCAAAACCAAAATGCTTGCCATAACGGAAATAGCATAAGAGCAATGACTAGCATAATGAGTCCAATAATAATAACTGGTTTATATCCGTACTTACGCACTGGTTTTTCAATAAAAGGTGAGATTAAAATAATTCCGATATAAAGGGCTGCAGCATTTAGGCCATTTGCTGATGAGGAAACTCCTGCGTGTTCTAGCATGACAGCGAGGACAGGCAGAAGCATTCCTTGGGAAAAACCTGCAATAAGTACCATTGCTACAAGTACCCAGTATCGATAGGTTGGGTGATTTTCTGTTGAGTAATTAGGTAGGTTGTTATTGTTCATAATGTTGTCTCCAATCGGGCGAAGGTCAATGTCGTGTACACTATCTATTCTAATTCGTTTTAGATTGATTTCAAGGAAAGAGTTTTTAACGTGACGAATGAATGATCATAAGGTTAAAATAATAGAGGATGATCAAAAAGTTTCGGAAAAATAACTATTATGAAAAATAATTGAAAAGGGTGGTTATGCAATGAAATTTCAAATGAAAGAGAATGGGTTTGAAACAGAGGTTGAATTCGGTACATTACAAGTTTCAGGAAATGAACATTACGGGTTTCGTCCATATCAATTAATGGTTAGCTCAATCGCAGTATGCGGTGGAGGTGTTTTACGTAAAGTACTAGAAAAGCAACGAATGGCAGTAACAGATATGACCGTTGATGCAGATGTTGAGCGTAATCCAGATGAGGCGAACAAAATCACAAAAATTCATTTGCATTATACCATTACAGGAGAGAACTTAAATGAAGCAAAAGTAGAAAAGGCGATAGAATTAGCAAGGAAAAATTGTCCAATGGCTCAGACTGTCATTGGAGCGGTTGAATTGACGGAAAGTTTTTCAATAGAATCATGAATGAGAAGAGACAGACTGTTTATAACATGATGACCTAGATCATGTCGGTTAGACTTAGACAGTTGTCTCTTTTCTCGTTTAAGAATGATTATTGATTCGGTTTAAGATGTAGTTCTTCTTGGAAAATTAGTAACTTGTATACGTTTTTGAGTGAGAGTCTTACGAGTACTTGCACTTATGTCCTAACATTGTCTGACTTATACGATAAGGATGATCACAATGGAGCAAAAACAATACGACTTTACTGAAGGCAGCATTCTTTCAAAAATGATCTTTTTTTCTGCCCCAATTTTTTTAGCAAACCTTTTACAAGCTTCGTATCAGTTAATCGATTCGTTATGGGTCGGGAATTTACTAGGCGCGAATGCATTAGGTGCAATAGCGATATCAGGAACGGTAATCTTTACAATTTTATCGTTTATCATCGGTATCAACACAGCGGCTCTTACAGTTTTGTCGCAATATAAAGGGGCTAAAGATAATGAGGGGTTAAAAGCTTCCTTGAATGCTTTCGTTGTCATTTTAGGGTTAATGACACTTGCACTTGGAATATTCGGCTTTATGTTTTCCGGAAGCATTTTAAGATGGATGGGCACACCAGATGATATTTTGCCACTGGCAACTTCTTATTTGCGTATTAATTTTATAGGGATTATTTTCCTTTTCGGGTATAACTTTATCGCCACCGTTTTAAGGTCGCTAGGTGACAGTAAAACACCGGTTCGGTTCGTGCTCCTTGCTGTTATTTTAAATGCTATATTTGATCCGTTATTTATTGCTGGGTTTAATTTAGGTATTGATGGAGCAGCATATGCAACGATTGTCTCACAAGGAACTGCTTTTTTGTATGGACTTATCTATTCAATTAAAAAGGCGAATGTTCCATTTACATTACCTGTTTGGCCAACAATCTTTTTACTGAAAAAAATATTTAAACTCGGTTTGCCTTCAGGACTATCTATGATGGTCATATCCGGCGGAGTACTAGCGATTATGACGGTCGTTACATCATTTGGCGAGGAAGTGGTTGCTGGATTCGGTGCAGCACAGCGCTTAGACAGTTTAATAATGCTTCCAGCACTGACATTAGGGTCAGCAATAAATAGTATGGCAGGTCAAAATATCGGTGCTAGACAGTGGGATCGTGTAAATGATATCGCGAAAAGCGGGATAGTACTCATTTTAGGAGTATCGTTTGCGATTGGTGCAATTGTGTTTATCGGTGCCGAGTGGATGATTTCCTTATTTGTTCAAGACCCTGAAACTGTCGCATTTGGAAAAATGTATGTACAAACGATTGCCTTTTTCTACCCGTTCTTAGGGATTAATTTCGTGTTGAACGGTGTAGTTCGGGCAGCTGGAGCAATGTTTCAAGTGTTTATTTTAAATACAATCTCATTTTGGGTCCTTCGCTATCCGGTTACGTACTTATGCTCTTCCTTGTTCGGAGAGAAAGGGATTGCAATCGGAATGGCTGTCAGCTTTGTCATTAGTAGTATCATTGCTGCAGGGTATTTCTTATTTGGACGTTGGCGGGAATTGAAAGTCATCGAAGATGGGGAAGAGGCTTAAAGGGCTTGAACGAATGTATGTTAATAAGTATCGATTGACGTTCGTTTTTTGCATTTATTTCCGCTCTCCTTTTTAACCAATGAGGGATATTTTTTCAACTTGTAGAAAAACTAAGGAAAACTGATCTCACCTTGGTTGAAGGAGGATAATAAAGTGAAAAAGAAAGGTCTTCTTTTACTCGTATTTTCATTACTTGTGCATGTTTTTTTTATGACGAATGTATTTGCGGAAGAACAGGACGAAGAGGAAGAGGGTAAGCTGATTCCGGATTCTGCAGTGGAAATATCGAAGGAAAACACATATCCGAATCCTACTCAAGATCTCCCACGGTTAAAACCGAGTGAATTAGCGGATGAATTATTACAGTCAACAGAGATAACGATTGAAAATCCAGAGCTTATAAAAATTTTTAATGAATCTGCGATAAAAGGGTCAAAGTTAGGGTTCGATATGAACGTTTCGATCTATTTAGGTCAATGGCCGTTAGCTTATGAGTCAGATGAAACGAAAATTAACTGGGATTTCGAAAAGGTAAATACAAATATGGTTGATAATCGCGGTGGCAAAGATTCAAAGAAAATATCGTACAGCCAAGAGCAGCAGAAGCGGATTAAAGGTGGATTAACAGCTGAAGTTCCGAATGGTGATACCGTCCAAAAAATGATGATGATTAAAGCGATGGAGAAAACGAATTTACCGCTAAGTTTTTCCACAGTGATCGGATATGGGACGAAAGCAGAGCGTGTTTACAATGTGCCGGCAAAAACGATGGGCTACTTAACGGCATTTGCACCAGCTGTAAATGAAAAAGGGAAAGTCACTTATGGTGAAGTCTACTTAAGAATTAAAAGAGATAACACGTGGCTTGAAGTGAAAAATGTAACACAGCAAGGTATCGGAGCATGGATTCCGATTCAGGATCATATTAACTTAAAACTGCAAAGCACGAATCAACCCCGCTAAAAAAGAACAAAAATGGAAAAGACAACCAGGTGCCTGGCACCTGGTTGTCTTTTTCCATTTATTTCGTTACGAGTGCTTTTCGTGTCGTAAAGTCTACTTCTTTGTAATATGCATTTTTTACGAGTAAATTCGGACCAAGACATTCGGCAGCAGGGCAATGGCAATCAATGCTTTCTGCAAGGCTTGACTTTTTCCAGCGGTTATACGCTTCAATAAATGTCGTATCTTCGATATTTCCTAGTGGCTCAGCATCATGAAAGTCAGTGACGTTAATACTGCCATCAAAAATATCGACATTCAGCCTCGAACGACCATCTGGATCATTTCGAACGGTGACATTTTCTTCGTTATACAGTCTTCGAAGTAAGTTCTGATCTTCTTTACTCGTATTACAAGGATAAAATGGTAACGTTCCAAACAGCATCCAAACCTGTTTATCTCGATGGTCTAACAACCGGTGGATTCCTTGACGTATTTCATCTAACGTCGCAATTGACAAAGCACTTGCAAAGTCGCTAGGGTACATCGGGTGTACTTCATGGCGTTGACAGCCCATTTCAATAATCTGATCATGAATATTTTCAAGGT
The DNA here is from genome assembly GCF_002335745.1 of Evansella halocellulosilytica. Classification (GTDB taxonomy): domain Bacteria; phylum Bacillota; class Bacilli; order Bacillales; family Salisediminibacteriaceae; genus Bacillus_CA; species Bacillus_CA halocellulosilytica. Next base: position 2,431,628 of record NZ_NIST01000001.1, read on the forward strand.
GTGGTAACGTTCGTTTATTGATCATCGTCTCAGCAGAAACCGTTACACCTTTGCTCGTTAAATATTTGCTGTTTTCAACCATCTGTTTAAAGTAAGTTTGCCGCTGTTTCATAGAAGGCTTTCGCTCCATAACCGCAAAACCAATGTCTGTAAAATCTTCAACACTTCCATAATTATGTGAAATGTGCAAAACATCTAAGTATGGAACGATCAATTCATATCGTTCAACTGGCAACGTTAAATTCGAATTGATTTGAGTACGAACCCCTCTTTCGTGGGCATACTTTAACAAAGGCACAACATAGTTTTTGACAGATTTCATCGATAGCATCGGTTCACCGCCTGTAATACTTAAAGAACGAAGGTGCGGAATGTCATCCAGTCTTCGAATGAATAGATCAAGTGGCAAAGCATCAGGGTCTTTCGTCTGCAGCGAATAGCCTACTGCACAATGCTCACATCGCATATTACACAAATTTGTTGTCGTAAATTCTACATTTGTTAAGCGCTGTTCTCCATATTCTTTTATATCTAGATAAGCTTCCCACGGATCGTAAGAAGGGGTAATTGGTGGTTTTGTGTTTAGCATTTAAAACGTCCTTTCCGAATTAACACATCGTTAATCATCATACATGATTTTTCGTTGATTGAGAATGGAATGATTAGAGGAAAGTCTATGAAAAGGGAAGAATCTTTGATATACTTTGACATTGTCGAAAAGCCGAAACAACTTAATTTTTCGTAAAAAACGGTTCGAATTGCATATTAGAAAGGGGCACTTACATGAATAACATGCAAATGGGGAAGGAAGAGAAGATGAGCCTTCTTCACCAACGAATGGAACATCTTGTAAAAATGCTGGATTCTATTGATCCTGAAAAAGCAGGAGTGGAAGACATTGATCGTATTATTGAAAAACTTGATGAATTAGAAAAACAATGTCAGAGCTACCGAAAAGAAATAGATGGGGAATAATGTGGAAGGTCGACTTAAACGTCGTCCTTTTTATGTTTTAGTATCAAAATTGATAAAACCTATGGCTGATCGTATAACTAATAACTGAAACTCAGGCTTGCACGAAAGCATAAGAATTTTTAGGGCAGATTAATTCGCTAGCTTAGAAACTCTTTAACGATAAGCCAAGTTTTGTTTAAAAGATCTTTTCTCCTAAAGATAAAAGCAACTTTTAAAGAAATCACATAATTTTTTACATTTTTATTTAGAGCAACGAAACATTGCTACTGTCGTTGTTTTGATATCTTAAAATAACTCAAAACATTCTAGTATTCAGATTTTACTTACTCTTTTTTCGGAAAATTGTTATAATCCAATAGGATTAAATTTTTTAGGGGGAACAATATAATGAATCGATTTTTAAAGACTTTAGCCTTAGGTTCTTTATCCTTCGCTCTTGTTGCTTGTGGCTCGACTGAAGAAGAAACAGAACAAACAGGTGCTCCAGACGAAGACGACACAGAAGAGGGTGTGGAAGAGACAGAAGAAGATACAACGAATGAAGAAGGTGCTGAAGAAGCAGAAGCTGGAATGCCTTTTACCGTATTAGAATCAGCTGACGATGAACTTCGTGTTGATGTTGATGGTGAAGAAGTTGTTCATGATGCATCGATCTATTCAACAAGTTTTGATAAGGAAGTGAAGCAGCTTGAAGGCATGACCTTTGATTATACAGAACAGGGCCAGCCAATTGCTTTTGCTGTATATGAAGACGAAGATCATGATTTACAAGATGTCTACTTTGAAATTGAAGAAAACCTTATTTTAGACGGGGGAGAACCGATTACTCGTCCTGTTAACGTTGAAAGTGAAATGGACATGGAGCAGCGTATGCTCGAAAATCGTGGTCATGTTGAAACTGCTGAGCTGCATCTTCTTGATGAAAGTACACCATTCCATTTTTACGCTGAAGTAGAAGGGGATGCAAGTCGCCCTGGAAACTTCCCAGAAAATATTGATGGTCAAGAATATCGTCAATATTCATTCTATGAAATTACTGAAAATGGACGTTATATCGTAACGATTCAACTGCCAACGAATGTTGATGTAGAAGTGGAGGCTACTGCGATTGCATTAGCACTCTCATATGAGTCAGATGAGGAAATGTCAGCAGACGACCTAGAAGAGGTTGAAGGTGACGAGGAAACAACAGAGGAATAACGAAGTTTAATCGAGGAACTCAACAGAGTCAGGAGTTCTGTTTAGAAAGAGAAAATTAAAATAACTTAGGAAAACGAGGCCTTTTCATTTATTGGATTGGTCTCGTTTTTGCTACTAAAGAATACATTACATATTTGCCTGATTCATTTATTTCGTTAATACTTTTTATGAAGTACACGGGAATATTATCATGGTATAATTATATGATATACTTAACAGCCTTGAATGATCTAAATACTTTTAATAAAGAAAAAGTTATTAAGTATACTAAATATTTGATTGATAATAGAAGAAAACAGATTCAAAAAATCTCACTAGTAAATCAAGACATTACACCAGAAAATTTAATCTTAAATCTTGATAAAATATCAATTATTGACCCATTTCCAAAGTTAGATTTTGATTTAAAATATGCAGCTTACTTTGTTTTTTGTTAAAAATTTCTTTTACCTGCTTTTGCAAATGCTCCAAGATACTTAAATCATGCATATTATAATAAAGTTAATATCCTTCATGAAATAGCAGATGGATTTATACAAGGATACTTTTAAAATCACACTAGCTATGAATTTACAATTCAAAATGAGAGGTTGTTAATGAGCGAATATACTTAATAGACACTCCAGGAAGCTCATGAGCATTTTGAAATATTAAATAAAGGTAATCTAAATAATAAAATAATTCAACAAATGGGGAATAGAGAAATCATAAAATCCAGGTTATTACTCTGCTTGGGAGAATTAGAAATACTATGTTCTGAAATCTAAAACATTGTGAAGGAATTCACTTCAACTAACGGGAAGAGATAGCAAAAGAAGCTGTTGCAGCCCTTTTTCTACAAACGGGAAGAATCTTAAAAATAATATAAATTGAGGAGAGGTTATTATGTCCCTAGATAATGATACATTTCCCTTACTTGAGACTAAAAGATTACTGTTAAGGAAAGTTAACAAAGAGGATGCGAAAAGCATACTGAATTATCTGTCTGATAAAGAAGTAGTGAAGTATTATGGATTAGCACCTTTCAAATCTATAAATGATGCTCTAGATGAAATTTCGTGGTATCAATCAATACAAAGCAATAAAACTGGTATTAGATGGGGAATTACGTTAAAAGAGCAAGGAATTGTAATTGGCAGTTGCGGTTTTCATAACATTGTTTCTCAGCATTTCCGTACTGAAATTGGTTTTGAATTGAGTAAAGATCAGTGGGGAAAAGGTATAGCTGTTGAAGCCGTTGAGGCTATAATAAGGTACGGATTTGAACGTATGAATTTTAATAGAATAGAGGCTTTAATCGAGCCTCCTAATTTATCATCACAAAAGTTAGTAGAAAAAATGGGTTTTATTAGAGAGGGATTATTAAGGAATTATGAATTCACATGTGGAAAATTTGATAATTTATATATGTACTCTTTATTGAAACAAGACTTTGATAAAATTAAAAGTAGTTAGGCGAAAAAAATATATTAGTAACGAAGAACGATTGCATAAAAAAGAGTTATCTCTTTTGTTTTTTCACAGATGATTATACAATGGAAAATTATATAGTGAATGTACGCTTTTACAAATGTGATGATCGTTTGATAAACGTTGGGAGGTTAATCGAGTGAAGCTTTATTTAGTAAGACATGGACAATCAGAAGCGAATGAAAAAGGAATTATTCAAGGTCATGCGAACTTTCAGTTAACTAGTTTAGGAAAAAAACAAGCTGAACTTGCTGGGGAGTTTTTTTCAACCATTCATTTAGATGCGATCTATTCAAGTGATTTAGATCGTGCTTATGATACAGCTAAAGGGATTGAAAAGCACCATCCATTAACGGTTCAACGGTGGGATAAGTTAAGAGAAGTAGGGCTAGGTCCACTAGAAGGAAAAACACGTCAACAGTTAAAAACAGAGTATCCTAATTTAGGCACAGGGTCATTATTATTGTCTGGTGTAAAAGGCAGTGAAACACGTGAAGAAATTACGACGCGTTGTGGCTACGTCCTTGAACAATTGAGAGCAGCCCACAAAAACGACACGATTGCTCTCGTTTCACACGGCGGTTTTATTAGTATCCTACTTATGTACATGATCGCTGGAGATAGCTGGTATAACCTTGACCGCCCATTTATCATTGGAAATACTGGAGTGAACCTCGTAGAATATGATGAAAAAAATCAAGTGAAATTTCATTATACAAACCGAACCGATCATTTAGAAAAAGGCGAAAACTTACGATCCTCGACCGTGCTTTATTAAACCATATGGGAAATGTATCCAGGTGCCAGGCACCTGGATACATTTCCCATTTCATTTGTCGACCCTTTCAAAATATACCGCCAACTGTAAAGGGTTTCATAGTATAATATAGATGAATGATAGAAAAGGAGTTGGATGAGTCGTGAAAAATTTTCAACAAAGCATGTATGAATTAGTTGTCGAAACATCGACAAATCTGCCTTATGATGTTCGCCGTGCAATCAAAGAGGCAAAAGAGAGAGAAAATAAAGGGACAAGAGCTGCGCTTTCTTTATCAACAATTACTGAAAATATTGATATGGCAGACGAGCACGTATTACCGATTTGCCAAGACACAGGAATGTTAACATTTGAAATTAAAGTTCCGGTTGGAGCAAATCAAATTAAAATGAAAGAAGCGATCCATAGTGCCATACGTCAAGCAACAAAAGACGGAAAATTACGTCCAAACTCAGTTGATTCACTGACAGGTGAAAACAGTGGCGATAATATCGGTCCAGGAACACCGATTATTCACTTCGAACAGCGGGAAAAAGATTACATAGATGCTCGCCTTATTATTAAAGGGGGTGGCTGTGAAAATAAAAATATTCAATACAGCCTCCCGATGGAAATCGAAGGATTAGGTCGTGCAGGACGTGATCTTGACGGGATTCGTAAATGTGTTCTCCATTCAGTCTATCAAGCTCAAGGTCAAGGGTGCAGTGCCGGATTTATTGGCGTTGGTATAGGCGGAGACCGAATTTCCAGTTACGAGCTTGCAAAAAAACAACTGCTTCGTGATGTAAATGATGAGAACGAGAATGAAAAATTGGCACAACTTGAAGATTATATACTGGAGAAAGCAAATACTCTTGGGATTGGAACGATGGGCTTTGGCGGTGAAGCAACACTTCTTGGATGTAAGGCAGGCTCGATGAACCGCCTTCCAGCAAGCTTTTTCGTCTCTGTTGCTTATAACTGTTGGGCGTTTAGACGTCTAGGTGCGACACTTGATGCTGAAACCGGCAGCATACAAGAGTGGATGTATAAAGATGGAGAAAAAATTACGTTTGCAGATGATAAAAGTGATCAGAAGGACGAAAGTGATGAACGTAAAGAAGTTGTCTTACAAGCTCCTATTACAGAAGAGCAAATTCGCGAATTGAAAGTTGGAGATGTCGTTATCATTAATGGTGATCTTCACACTGGGCGAGATGCCATTCACCACCACTTAATGGACCATGACGCTCCGATTGATTTAGATGGCCAAATTATTTATCACTGTGGGCCGGTCATGTTAAAAGATAAGCAAGGAGAATGGCACGTGAAAGCCGCTGGTCCAACTACGAGTATTCGTGAAGAACCTTATCAAGGGGACATTATGAAGAAGTTCGGGATTCGTGCCGTTATTGGAAAAGGTGGCATGGGACCAAAAACTTTAAAAGCACTTGAAGAACATGGCGGTGTCTATTTAAATGCAATAGGCGGTGCAGCTCAATATTATGCAGACTGTATTAAAAAGGTAGACGGAGTAGACTTAATGGAATTTGGAATTCCTGAAGCGATGTGGCATTTAAAAGTTGAAGGATTTGCAGCCATTGTTACGATGGACTCTCATGGGAATAGCCTTCATGAAGATGTTGATAAAACATCGTTTGAACGTCTAGCAAAACATAAAGAAAAAGTGTTTGCCTAATCAAAGCAAAGCCCAAAAAGATACGTGAAAAGCAGCTTATTGCTACTCACGTATCTTTTTTAGCCTTTCAGCTATCATGAATGAAAAATAACATAGCGATTAAAAATGAAATCCGTACTCACCCGTGTATGAATTAAATTCTTCTTTTTGATAAAAACTACATCATATTGGAGTGATATGATGAAAGGGTGCAAGAAGAATTGAAAAAGTACATCTTATGTATTGTATTAATTTTATTTTGTTTAACTGCTATACAGAGTGAAGCATTAGCTTTAGATAATAAATCATACAATTGGAACTTTAAGCCAGCAAAAAACAATGAGCCCGCTACAACAGAACCATTATATGAAGAGCTCCTGGAAAAATATGGAGGCTTCTACATAGGGGATACTTCAAAAAAAGAACTTTATTTAACGTTTGATAATGGTTATGAAAATGGCTACACCATTAAAGTGTTAGACGTGTTAAAAGAAAAAGAAGTTCCTGCAGCATTTTTTGTGACTGGACACTATCTAGATAAAGAGCGAGATTTAATCCAGAGGATGGTTGACGAAGGTCATATTATTGGTAATCATTCATACCATCATCCGAGTCTGCCGGAAGTTTCTGACGAACGGTTAGAAAGAGAACTGTTAACATTGCAATCTTTGTACGAAGAATTAACAGGTAAAGATGATATGAGATATTTGCGTCCACCACGTGGGACATTTAGTGAAAGAACGCTTGCGAAAACTGCTGATCTTGGCTATATCAATGTGTTTTGGTCTTTTGCTTATATGGACTGGGAAGTAAATAAACAAAGAGGATGGCAATATGCGTACGACTCAATTATGAATCGTGTTCATCCAGGAGCAATTTTGCTGCTCCATTCAGTTTCAAGTGATAATGCCAATGCCTTAGGAAAAGTGATTGATGACCTGAGAGAACAAGGGTATGAATTTAAAAGTTTGGATGAATTAGTTTTGAAAAAAGAATTTGAATCATATATCCAAAATCAATCATCGTAAAGTACGATTAAAATATCCTCTTACCAAAAAAAGAAGCTGTCTCAATCCTCCATGGATTAAAACTTAAATAAGATAAAGCGAGTTGGAATTTTTCATTAAACATATCCCCGCTCGTTTTTCTATGCTATTTCGAATTCTATTAGATTATAAAATGAAAGAAAGGGTGTCCTCAAAATACTTTTGAGTTACACCCCTCCATCACTTTTGGTTAATTTGCGAAGCTCGTTTCACCAATAGCCTGTGCGATCGTTTCTAATGTAGAAACATCCGTAACATCAAAAGCGATAGCTTCTTTTGTACGTACGATTAAAGTTCCTAATTGTTCTTCATCAGACGTTTTAATTGGGAATTTCAATTCACTGTTTGATTCCCAGCGAAGATCATCTTCTTTGTTGGAAGCAGCCATCAATTTTACACTTGAATCTTCTTCGTAAAAATAAATGCCAGCCCAATCAATATAAGGAACGGTTTCTTCAAGTGTGTTTACGGTCTTTTGTAAGATCTCTGACAAGCTTTTCTTTTTATACACATCAGCCATAATGTGTATAGATGCTACATCTGTTGCGAATGACACGACTAATCTCTCCCTTTAGAAAAATTGTTCAAAAAGAGATGGACAAAAATGGAAAAATGATCGAGGATCACTTCTTATTAACAAGCCCTTAATTGCCTCGCTTTTTGAAACACGATCTATAATATCTTTTCACTCGTCTATTCTATCAAACGTTCACTCGCTAGCGGCCTTCCAAGTTAAGGAAAGCCTAATGATATGTTATGATAAGATACGAAGGAAGGCGGTGTGACGATGGATCGACAATTAGAAGTGTCAGGCCCATACAATTTTAACCAAGCATTGATTCGATTATCTTTAGACCCATTGAATGATATTGACAGGGACAACATGCAAATAAAAGTCCCAATGTATGTGAATAGTGAACGAATTGTCGTTACGGTTAGGAGCGTGGGTACGTTTGAACAGCCTTGTTTTCACATAAAAACGAATGATATTGTTGATGAAGGAAAAGTGATTCACAGGCTGAATGAAATATTTCATTGGGATATTCCGCTAGAAAAAATATGTGAATATTTTCAAACGACAGAACTTGCCAGTCTGTTTTCAACATTACGTGGCACACCGTTTGTCTGTGATTTTCAATTATACGGTTGTTTAATGAAAACGATCATTCATCAACAGTTGAATATGGCATTTGCTATTACATTAACGGAACGATTCGTCAAAGCTTTCGGTGAAGAATTAGATGGTGTATGGTTTTATCCAACACCGGGAAAAGTCAGTACACTGAATGTAGCTGATTTACGTGAAATGCAATTTAGTCAGCGAAAAGCAGAATATGTCATTGATACATCAAAATTGATTGCAGACGGTCAGCTAAATTTAAATGAATTGCGAGCACTTTCGGACGAAGAAGTAATTCAAAAGCTTGTAGCCATTCGCGGCATTGGTAAATGGACGGCTGAGAATTTTCTTATGTTCGGCCTTGGGAGGCTTGATTTATTTCCAGCCCAAGATATCGGTATACAAAACGCTATGAAAAAGTATTATAAACGTAGTGAAAAACCTCCACTAGAAGAAATGCTCGAGAAGTCTGAAGCGTGGAAGCCGTATCGTACATATGCATCCTTGTATTTATGGGAGAGTATTGAAGCAGTAGAGTAAGATCGGAGTGGAAAATGTGAGAAATAATAAACAGGCTTTGAAAAAGCCGACGAAAGTAAAAAAAGCATCGATGCATAAAGGACAACAATTCCCGTTAACAATCAAAAGAATGGGGATTGACGGAGAAGGAGTTGGTTTTTACAAACGAAACGTCGTTTTTGTACCTGGTGCGATTCCTGGAGAAGTAATCGTTTGCGAAGTTACGAAAGTTCACGAAAAATATGCGACTGGAAAAATTGTCAAACTAAGAACCCCTTCTAAAGATCGTAAAGAAGCTCCTTGTCCAGTATATTGGGAATGTGGCGGATGCCAGCTTCAGCATATGTCCTATGAAGCACAGCTCCGCGAAAAAAAAGATGTTGTACGCCAAGCATTTGAACGCTATACGAAGCTTCATTTAGATGCCGTGGACTTTCACGATACGATCGGGATGGACGAGCCGTGGCGTTATCGTAACAAAAGCCAAATGAGAGTTGGCGAACGCGATGGGAAAGTGATTGCTGGTCTTTACAGCACAAACAGTCATAAGCTCATCGATGTACCTGGCTGTATCGTACAACATCCAAAAACAGATGAGATAACCCAAGTCGTAAAAACGTTAGTCGCTGACTTGCGTATCCCCGTTTACGATGAGAGAAGCAAGGGTGGGGTCATAAGAACAGTTGTCACGAGAATAGGCTTTGAAACAGGCCAATATCAAGTCGTATTAGTAACAGCAAAAGAGAATTTTACGAAACGCGATTTACTCGTTGAACGAATAAAGGAAGAGCTGCCGGATGTCACTTCGATCGTTCAAAATGTAAATCCTAAAAAGACATCTCTCATTTTCGGCGATCAAACCTATGTTTTATACGGAAAAGAGAAGATTGAAGAAAAGCTTGGAGATTTGTCTTTTCATTTATCAGCGAGAGCGTTTTTCCAGCTAAATCCGATTCAAACGAAAAAGCTTTATGATGCAGCAAAAAAAGTAGCTGCATTGACCGGAAAAGAAAAAGTTGTGGATGCCTATTGTGGTGTCGGAACGATCGGTTTATGGCTTGCTGATAAAGCAGCTGAGTTACGTGGGATGGATGTAATTGATGAGTCGATTAAAGATGCTAGGAAAAATGCGAAAAATCATGGCATTGATCATGCCCTTTATGTAACAGGGAAAGCAGAAACGTGGCTTCCAAAGTGGGAGAAAATCGGCTGGGTTCCCGATGTTGTCGTCGTTGATCCACCGCGAACAGGGCTGGATCGCTCATTAATCGAAACTTTCCTGCGAACGAAACCGAAGCGAATTGTTTATGTCTCTTGTAACCCTTCAACGTTAGCGAAAAATGTCAACGATTTGACAAATGGCGGCTATAAGCTTAAATCGTTGCAGCCAGTTGATATGTTCCCACAAGCAGGGCAGGTTGAATGTGTGGCGGAGTTGGTATTAAAATAATTGCTTTGTTAAAGTCTATTGTTGATTTCTCGTCACTACTGGCGAACGCTTGCCACGGGCACCGCTTCAGCCTCTTCGTCGCAAAAACGCTCCTGTGGGGTCTTCAGCTGGCGCTATTCCCGTTGGCGTCGTCGCCTTCTGTTCCTCAAAATCATTCATAAACAACAACGAACTTTAACACGTAGCCAAAAATAAAGCAGGTTTCCGATAAGGAAACATTGCTAGTTTAGTAAAAGAATTATGAGTCATTTTGGTAAAACTACATAAGGGATTTTAATACAGTGGGAGAGTTATATTATGAAAAACAATAGCGAAACTTTAATGGTAATGTTTTCTATAGTATTTGTAATTTTATTAGCAGCTTGTGAAAACTCATCTCAAAATGCAAATGACGATTCTTCTAATGTAGAATCTACAGAAAATGCTTTAAACACAGACAATGTTGATACAGACACCATAAACGCAGACAACAACGATACAAACGAAAAAGTGGATACATCAAACAATGTACCTAAAAAAGATGAAGAACCATCTACCAATAATACTGAAGCGAGGTTCAAAGGTGAGTACCTGAAAAAATTAATTGGTACTAAAAAAGAAACGGAGGAATTGGAAGCAGTAGATTCATCGACATACGCTTTGAAAAAAGTGGAGAACGATAGATGGGATATTTGGGATGAATTGTTGAATGAAATATACGGAGCATTAGACGAGCAACTGTCACCAGAAGAAATGGACCTATTAAGGAAAGAACAGCGGAATTGGTTAAAATATAGAGATGATAGTGCATTGGAAGCGTCGCTAAAATATGAAGGCGGTACGCAGGAACATTTAGAATATGTGACTGTGCTAGCAAATCTTACAGAGGAAAGATGTTATGAATTAGTAGAGGGTTATATGAAATAATATTTCTTCATTGATCAATCAACTTTTAAGAACACTAAAGATAATTACTAGTATGGTGAATTTTTTTACTTAAAGAAGAAAGGGGGTTATTCGACGGTATTTTATGATGAGGGGGCTGAATCAAAAGGCGATTGAAGACGCCATCGCGTTCAATATCGAATCCCTGAAACGAAAAGATGACACATTTCCACACGAACGTATCTTCCGAAAAGGCCTAGAAGAAGTCGCTCAACAAGTCGAACAGGAACTCAAGGCACAGGACGATGCCATCGAAGCTGCCGACACCGTCGATGAAACACGGACGAACACTCTACGCGCGTCGAAAAACGGACGTGGCGAGTGTATTTGGTCATGTCAAACAGAACCTTGACTTCCAGCGATTCCACCTGCGGAGGCTGAAAAAAGTCCACGTTGAGTTCGGTTAGGTAGCCCTAGCTCATAACATATGAAAGGTGGCGGCGGGGAAACGCCACCAAAAGAAACAAGTAGCATAAACAAGATCAAAAAAATACTATGGTCACTATCTCGATGGATGGCGTCCATGGTATTTTACGCAAAGGGCTTTTCTTTTGCCTACATTGAATAGGCTAGATTTTTTAATAATAAGGTACTAAAAAAGCAAAAATATAGATGTTTTTACTAAAAAAAGATGTTTCTAATTTAAGTATTTTAAATCAATTGCTGCTTGATAGGGTTTAATAGGAATTCCTTCTTTAATTTTCTGAACGAAATCAGGATTAGCAAGTAGAGGACGTCCAAAGGCAGCAAGGTCAATTGTACCATTTTTAATCGCCTCAGAAGCAATATCTGTATTTAAATTTCCCACCCCAATAATAATCCCATCCCAATGTTTCCTCACAAGTTGATGAAAAGTCATGCCATTAGCCATTTTTTCAATGAAATTATTTGTTGAGGGGTGTATAATTTCGATTCCTGATTCTTTAAACACTTGAATAAAAGCCCTTATATTCTCTTCAGTTACGTTTCTCCATGCATCTACTTGGCTAGTTGTGTACAGCCCAGGAACACCAAAAGTTCCTCTACCTCTAAGTGAAGGATTAATACCTTCTGTAATAATCAAACCAATACCATCTTTGGCTCTTCTGCGATAGTAGGTGACAATATCATTATCAACAGTGCCTGTATTGTTATTTGCAAAACTCCTCGTCATTGGAGCCATTACAATTTTCGATTTCAAGTACCAGTTACCGATATTAATTGGATTTAATAGCTCATTTTTTTTCATGTTGTCTTAACTCCTTTTATAAAAGTATTAACTTCGTAAATAATTTTATATAATAAAAAGAAGTAATTATATAAAGAAAAACAGTTAATATGTTGGTATTAGTTTGAAATTTATTTTGTTTTAAGAATTTTACTTATAAATTAAAGGTGGGAACCAATGTGGATAAATTAGATAAAGAAATTCTTTTGGTATTACAGGAGAAAGGTCGAATATCGATGACGGAACTAGGAAAAGAGGTTGCTCTTTCTCAACCAGCAGTCACCGAAAGAGTGCGAAGAATGGAAGAAAAGGGAATTATTGACCATTATCGGGCTATTGTGAGGGCAGAAAAAATAAACAAACCTATAACAGCTTTTCTGTTATTCCATACTAAAAACTGTCAAAAATTTGTGGACTTTTGTAATAAATCTACTGAAGTAGTTGAATTGCATAGAATAAGCGGGCAATATAACTTTTTGGTAAAAATAGTAGCTGAGACACTTCATTCGCTAGAGATTGCAATTAACGGGATGGGAATCTTCGGAGATTCAACTACATTAATAGTCCTATCATCGCCAATAGAAAATAATAAATTGATACCAATAATAAATAATTAAGAAGACACTACGAATACAAACGAAGTGCAGTACGAGTAGATGTCGCACTTGTGCTCTGGATTGTAAGCGAGGGTTTTTTTAATAATCAAACCCAATACAAAATTCCTTTTAAATAAAATATGTGGCTGGGACAAAACAGTATCAAATTAAGTAAAAAACGGTGTCCATTATCGCTTTTCGATAGTTGGCACCGTTTTGTTATTTAAAATAGGTTGATGAAACTGTCGGGCGGTGTACTTTCTCAAGTTCACCGACATTAGGGCAAATCCTATTTCGAACCTGTTCTTTGCCTCTCACCGACATTCGGGTGAAATGCAAATTAGCCTTCAGAAATCCGAAGACAGGAAGTTTATGGAATAGGTCCATCGGCATAACCACTTGATTCATGTTATAATCTTTAATCATAAGGATACCTCCGATTCTGTTATGTTGTGGTGATTTAACTTTATCAGAAGGTATCCTTTTTGTGTACATATTCTTTGATTGTTCAAAAATCATGAGACGCCTGCGGGAAAAGCAAGAGCTTTCTCTTGTGCGACGAGTAACCGCAGGAGCAGAAGATCCGCCGGGGCGTTTTACCCCGGCTAGCTGAAGCCTTGCCCGTGGCAAGCGAGTGTACTTTTGAACAATCAACCATTAGAATGCTGAATACAATAAGAGGGTGTCCCAAAAGCCTAGCTTTCGGTGACACCCTCTTTGTTTTAACTAATTAATTGAAGTAAATGTAATAGGTTCGCTCGAATCGCTCTAGGCGGACGCTTTCCGCGGGCAACACTTCAGCCTCCTTGGGAAAACCACCCTGCGGGGTCTTCAGCTGTTGCTTTTCCCGCTGGAGTCGCCGCCTGCCACTCTTTCGAGCTTTTTTAATAAAATTGAAAAATAAAGAAATCGCCCCATTTGGTATAATTAAAGCACCACACCAAAACCATACCAGGAGGCGATTTCTTTATGAAACATAATCATATTTCTTTCCAAGATTATAACATGGATCAGCTATACTTACCAATGGATCTTGAAATAGAAATTCCTGTCCATCACGTTTGCCGCATTGTCAATCAAGCCGTCGAAGAACTGGATGAATCTATTCTCTATCAATGTTACGATGGCGGCGGCCGTCCTCCTTACCATCCCAAAATGATGTTAAAGATTATCCTTTATGCCTATACACAGAAAATCTATTCCTCCAGACAAATCGCAAAACAACTTAATGAAAACATCTATTTTATGTGGCTTGCCCGTCATCAAAAGCCTGATTTTCGCACGATCAACCGTTTTCGCTCCGAGAAGATGAAAGATATTATTTATGAAGTTTTCTTTTCCATAGTTGATCTCCTTCGGAATCACGGCCTCGTAAAGTTAGAAGATTACTTCCTTGATGGCACCAAAGTAGAAGCTAATGCCAATAAATATACGTTCGTCTGGCGAAAAGCCACAGAGCGCTACGACAGTCAGCTCAACGAAAAGTACCACACCATTATGCAGGGCATTGAAAAGGTGACCAAGCAAGACGAGGAACACGCAGGAGAGTTGGACGAGCAAGAGAAACTGGAGGCTGATCCAATTACTTCAGAGGATATCAAAGAGTCTATTAACCATCTCGAAAAGAAACTGGTTGATGAACCAAAAAACCGTGAGGTTAAAAAAGCGAAGCGCCAGCTTGAGAAGGACCTTCTTCCGCGAAAAGAAAAATATGAAAAACAAAAAGAGATTCTGGCGGGGCGAAACAGCTATTCTAAAACGGATACGGATGCCAGCTTTATGAGAATGAAAGACGACCATATGCGTAATGGCCAACTCAAGCCAGGTTACAACATTCAGACAGGAACCGAAAACCAGTTTATTACCGGGTTTAGTCTTCATCAGCGTGCCGGTGATCCTGGTTGCCTAAAACCCCATTTTGAACTTTTAGAGAAATACGGACGACCACTGCCGGAGCATCTGATAGCCGACTCAGGATACGGTAGCGAGGAAAATTACTCCTTTTGTGAAGAGAAGCAAATGGAAGCTTTTGTGAAATACAGTACGCTTGATAAAGAACAGACTAAAAAGTTCAAAAATCAGGTTGGACGGGTGGAAAATCTCCAATATGATGAGGATGAAGATGAGTGGATATGCGCCAATAATAAGCGTCTCACGTTTCAGTACAAGGCAAATCGCCAAACTGAAAACGGTTATACAACTATCAAGCGTGTTTACCGGTGCGTGGATTGTCACGGCTGCCCTTTCCAGGAAGTATGTGCTAAAGGAAATGACACCAAGACCATCAGTGTTTCCATGAAAAATCAGGAGCAGCGAAGACAGGTTCGTGATCGACTGAACACGGAAACTGGCAGTCAGCTTTATCGGCAGAGAAAGTGTGACGTAGAGCCTGTTTTTGGACAAATAAAATATAACCGGGGCTTTGATCGGTTCCATCTGAGAGGCCTTTCCAAAACTACGCTGGAATGGGGTCTTCTTTGTATTGCCCATAACTTTCTAAAATGGGAAAGACATTATAAATTCAAAGAACAAAAAGAAAAAAAGAGAGAGCAGATGGCAGGATAACAGGCCACCTGTCCTCTAAAACAATAAAAAATCAAACGAAATAGAAAAGAGACCGTCCACTAAAGGTCGCTATTCAGCGACCTTTTGGGACAGCCTCACTCTATACTGGGTTTTGTCCCAGCCTCTACTTGTTATTCTTCGATACCTTTCCATTCAAGCACTTTTTTCACATACATAGTGCTGTCTAATAACTTCAATTTTGTGGAAGAGGCATTATTCAATAATTCTCCAAAAAGCAGGTTTTACTCTGTAATTGTGGTCAAAGACAAATGGTGCATCGATTCGCTCACCATCGTTATGTTCTGTTGCACGATCATCGAGCCACGTATGGTTATCAGCAATTCCCCAGAATGTGACACTGCTTATATCAGCACCTAGTTCCTCGTATAATTCGAATAACTGTTCATAACGATCGGCTTGAGCTTGAATATCGCTTTCTTCGATGTCCTCATACGTTTCATAAGCTGGTGTTGGAGGCCATCCATATAAACTAACATCAAGCTCGGTTACTTGATTATCTAATCCTAAGTCCGTAAATAAGTTAAAAGACTCTTCTATTTCTTCAATTGAAGGCCAATCAATTTGGATATGTGCTTGATGGCCAACACCATCAATGGGTACTCCTTGTTCTAATAAGTCAGTTACAAGGTTATAAAGGTGATCTCTTTTCGGTTGTACTTCTGTGTTGTAATCGTTAATATAAAGTTTCGCATCATCTCCAGCATATTTCCTTGCTGTTTCAAATGCGACTTTAATGTATTCGTCACCAGTGATTTGATACCATATTGATTCACGCAATCCTCTTTCATTAGGCGTTCCATCGTCAATGACTTCATTCACTACATCCCATGACGTGACATCATCTTTATATCGTTGTACGACGGTTTTAATATGAGTTTCGAGCCGTTCTAATAAAAGCTCTTTATTGCTCTCCCTTTTTTCTGGGTCTGTTTCATCTACCATTGGATTTCCTTCTTCATCAATAAAGAACCATTCTGGTACTTGATTATGCCAAACGAGTGTATGGAAACGCAGCTCCATATCATGCTTACGGGCAAAATCGACAATTCGATCTGCTCCTTCCCAGTTCCATTCACCTTCTTCAGGCTGAAGTGAAATAGGCTTCATTGCATTTTCTGCCACGAGGCTATTGTAATGATGTTTCAAGATTTTACCTTGTCTTCCGTTTAATTGATACGGCTCAACAGCAGCTCCGATATCGAAAGACTGTTCATAACGGTCAGCAAGAGATGCTACTTGCCAAGCAAAAGGTGCAACATTGCCATTCCCTTTTTCATTTTCACCAAAAACTCCTGATTTAGGTGGTCCTCCTTGAGCAGAGGCACTGCCGATCATTCCAACTAATAGAGATAGTGCAAGGCTTGTAACAATAATCTTTTTAAAAGATTTAAGCATATCAAATTCCTCCTTTTATAAAAATAATAGATTTCATAAAAATGTGGTGTAGCGACCTAAATGAACCCTCCTTTCATTAAATTTATTAATGTTCAGCTAAAAGAAAGGGCTTACATAAAACTTCAAAGAAGGGAGGTTGTCTATTACCTCCATGTTAAATTATAGCAACAGGTCACTTAGTTAGTACAGTGTACAAACTAAGTTTTTGGAAAATAGTCTGAAAGTTGTGTTAATTTTGTATACCTATTGTTTAAAAAACATTTTAAAGGGAGGATACTGTACTAAAGTCCTTATTGAATAGTTTGGGAAAAGCAATTTCTCCTAGTTGCTTTGTGGGAGAAAAGCGGTGATCCATTTGTTTACTTAAAAATAGTTGCTATGTCTCTCCACCGTCGGGTTAATGTACAGTTTATAAAAGTATGATTATCTTTACATATTCATCATTTGTACATATTAGCATTATATAATTGAAAGTAGAAGTGGTTCTGATGTGTGACAAACAATGTAAGCAAGTGGTGATGATGACATGAGAAAGGCAAATAGGATGATGAAAGTGATTATCGGAATCGTAATCGCTTATGCTTTATATGCTTTTATTTTTGGCGTACTCCTTTTTAATTTTCATCAACCTTCAATTAGTTCAGAAGAAAAGCAAAATGAACGCTTATACGAAGAGCGCTCTTCTACAGATCGAGTGGTGTTAATAGAAGATCGAATGGATGCAGCAATCGCACGAATTAACCTTATTGAGAATGCTGAAACATCACTGGATATCGCGTATTATACGACGCACTCTGGAAAAGCGAGTGATGTCTTTTTTGCCAGCATTATTGATGCTGCTGATCGAGGTGTTCAAGTTCGGGTGCTGCTTGACGGGTTATTCCATAATTTGAGAGGGGAAAACCGGGATATTATTTCTGCTTTCGCCTTTCATCCGAATGTAGAATTGAAATTATATGAACCTTTAGATGTATTACGACCTTGGAGCTGGAACAATAGACTTCACGATAAAATGATGATTGTTGATCATGATTTAGCGATCATTGGGGGAAGAAATATCGGAGACAGTTACTTTGCATCTGAAGGTTATGATGGGGCTAAAAATGATCGTGATGTCATCATTGTTAATGCTAATGAAAAGAAAAAGGATACTGTCATTCATGACATGCATCAATATTTCCAGCACGTTTGGAGTCATAATTATTCAAAAAGGCCAAAGATGTTGGAGACGAATCGTCAGTTGAACAGGGGTGAAAAAGCAACATCAGAACTAAGAACGTTTCTTGAACAGTATCAAATGAACAACAATGAACTGTTTCAGCAAGATATCAACTGGTTGGACGAATCGATCCCAACGAATAGAGTTTCGTTTATCCATAATCCGATTGAACGCTTAAATAAAGAGCCTATCGTTTGGGGAGAAGTTGTTAACCTAATAGAAAGTGCAGAAAAATCAATTGTTTTACAAAGTCCATATATTATTCCGACTCCTAAGATGATGCAGTACATGAATAAAGAAAACGTATCTGCTGAAGATATTGTGATGATAACGAATTCTTTAGCTGCTTCTCCAAATGTTATTGCACAATCAGGTTATACGATTCATCGGGAGGACATCGCAAATTCAAATGTGAAACTATATGAATTTCAAGGTCCGGCAGAATCATTGCATACGAAAACATTCATTTTTGATGACAGAATAAGCGTTATTGGTACATTTAATTTCGATTCAAGAAGTACTTTTCTTAATACTGAATCAGTCGTCGTTATTGATAGCGAGGAGTTTGCAGCAAAGGTAAATAGTGAAATAGATGAAGTCCTCGAAAGAGGTAGCTTGCTAGTAGACGGTGACGGGTCATACTATCAAAATCCGTATGTAATAGAAGCAGAGGTCTCTCGTATAAAGGAATGGATAACATCAGGTTTATCCTTCTTTACGCGATATTTTCAACATTTATTATTAATAAAATTTTAACGTTTATATTCATATTTAGTTCATATTTCTTTTATATAATATAAGAGACCATCGTTGTCAAAGGGAAGAAACGATGGGGGAAATTATCTTTTATCTTCTAGATCTTTTTTTTAAAAGGTGCAGTTTGTTTTATAAAATGAAGGAGTGATTATTAATGCTGCCTTTAAAACTTGATCATTTATCATCTTATACAAAGAAAGAGGTCGAAAAACTCCAAACTGACCTTGCCCCATTAGTGAAAAGAAGTGCGATATTAACGTTTATTTCCTTTTCGATGCTGTCAATCGCGATCGTTAATCTGTTTCTTTTTATCTTTGGGATGGGGAACAATGATTTTGTAATTATTTTTGCATTTTCTTTATTAGGAGCATTAGGTATGGCTTTATATAAAGAAACGATCTATAAAAATAAAGAAATTCAGACAACGAGCATTGAATATATCAAAAAGAGAATGGTGAAAAGTACATTAGTACCAGAGGATACGAAGGATCAGTATATTGAAAAGGTTAATAAAGATCCGATGACAGCCTTTCAAACGTTTTGCGATTTTTTAAGTAAAGAGGAACGAATCAGAAGAGTCGAAGATTCAAACTGACTGTGAGCAATAAGCAACATTGTTAAAAGGCAGGAAGCGATATGATGACGTTTCCTGCCTTCCGCTATCATTCAAAATCAATATTTTCTTTACTGAAGCCTTTAAGCATAAGCTCGATGATAACCATCGTTTCTTCAATTAATTGTTCGTTGTTAGGTTCTTTCGCTATCCATAAAACAGCTTCATTCATTGCCCCAGATAGTGAATGGACCATGGCATCGATGGATACTTCTTTCAAGTGGCCTTGTTCCTTCATGAATTCCAACTGTTCACGTAATAACCTCATTGAGTTTTGCTCATCCAATAACCGCCAATTTTCCAAACCTAAAACAGCCGGACCATCTATAAGTAAAATTTGCACGTTTTGAGATTGGACTGCCGAAGTGATAAAGGCACGGCAGCCATACTCTAGCTGCTTCCAAACATCATCGCTTTGTGAGGCATCCTTTTCAATGCGGTCGGCTATTTCTTTTTGAACATTGTCAAGGACCTTATAAAACAGTCCTTTTTTATTACGAAAATGATGGTAAACTGCACCTCTAGTGAGCTCTGCCTCATGAACAATTTCTTCCAACGATGTATTGGCATAACCCTTATCAGTAAAATGGTTCTGAGCAATTTTTAAAAGTTTACGTATCGTTTTTTCTGTCTCTGCTTTATTTTTCTTCATATACGTTCAATCTCCAGTTCATACAGTTACGATTTGTTAACTTTGTTTAATAATTGTAACGCAGCATCATCGTTTACTTTTACAAGGGATCGTAATGCATGCATCATCATCCACTTCGTATGTTTGCCTCCATTATTTAAGTGTTCTTCGAGCCAAGCTAACGTTTCCGTCCGATAATCTTTAGTTAAATCGTTCAAGTGGTTCGCGACAGATTTTCGAACGTAGAAAGAATCGTCGTTTAATAAAGGTTCAAGTAGTAAGAGGTTATTTTCTATACGATTGTTTAATAAATTGATTCGTTTCGCCCACGGAAGACGGGGACGTGACCCTTCGCTTACTAGCCTACGAACATGAACATTATCGTCATGAACCCACTTGTTTAAAAGTATGAGGCATTCATCTGGGTAATGGACTAAATAAGGACGAATCGTATATTCAGACGTGTGACGTTTAGTAATATCGTACAAAGCACTCATCGAAAGATCAAGATGTTCAAGTCCGTATTTTTCTACAAAGTACGCGACAGGCATAAGAAAATATCCGTTTGTAAACATCCCTTGTTCAGATTTATTTTCAGGACCTAATATGTGTAAAAGGATGTTTAATGCTTCTGGGTAATCATCGGGCAATGATTCTTTTAATTTCTCGGCAATGACTGCAACTCTTCCTTTAAGTTCTAAGTCTGGTGTCTGTTTTTCAACGAAGTAACAAAATTGGTCTGCAGGAAAATCAGTGTAGTGTGGCATGATTAAGTCGGCGATACGTTCTGCTAACTCAACTCCGAAATAGTCTTTTAATGCAATCGTTTTTGTCATTATTTAATCTCCATTAGTTGACCAAGTATTTTCCGTATACTGATGGATAAACTCCTCAGAAGGTGGAATGACTTTTATCATATCAATCAAGATACCATTCGGGTCACTCGTAATAAAATGTCTTTGGCCAAAATCTTCATTTTTCAACGGAAGGTGCAATGGAAGGTTTTCTTTCACTATTAGACGTTCGTATTCTGAATCAACATCGTCTACTTCGAAGTTGAGGATAAGTCCTTGAACTGAGTTACGGAAGCTGTCAGGGAGAGTAGAGTGAGTCCGGTCTAAAATGGCAAATTCATAAGTCTGTTTCTCGTTCTCTAAAATCATGCTGACGTACCAATCAGATTCAAAAACTGCTTTAAAACAAAAATAATCTTTGTAAAACTTCGAGCTTTCACTTACATTGTCCGATAGAATGACTGGATAAAAGCTATTCGTTACCATAAAATCACTCCTAATTAGTAAATTGTAATATTAGATTAACATACATACTGTATGTATGTAAAGTGAGGTAACGAAAAGACAGCCCAACAATTATTTAGGACTGTCCTCTTTATACGTGCATGTTCTAATCGTGATCTTAAGCCCACCACATATTACTAACGGATTCTTTTGCGATTACAGGATTAAGATTTTCGACTGCTTTTGTGAATCCCTCTTCAATTGACATGAGGCCATCTTCGTGTTCGATACTGACAACATCATCATAACCATAAAGACGCAATGTACTGATAATGTCAGCCCATACTTTTTGATCGTGACCAAAGCCGACTGTTCGGAAATACCATGCACGCTCTTGCATATTTGTATATGGTGTCATATCAGTTAATCCGTTACGATTCATGTTAGGCTGATCAATAATCGTATCTTTCGCATGAAAATGATGAATCGCATGCTCACGTCCTAAAATTTTTATCGCTTCAACGGGATCAATGCCTTGCCACCACATGTGGCTCGGATCTAGGTTTGCACCAATGGCTTGGCCGCATTCTTTTCTTAGACGAAGTAAATTAGCAGGTGTATGAACAGAAAATCCCCCATGTAGTTCAAGACCAATTTTTACATTAAGCTTATCTGCAAAAGCAGCTTTCTCTTTCCAATATGGAATCACTTTCTCTTCCCACTGCCACTTTAACATTTCTTGAAAATCATTTGGCCAAGGGGAGACTGGCCAGTTTGGATACTTGGCATTTTCATGATCTCCAGGACAACCGGAAAAAGTATTGACTACAGGGACGTTAAGTTTATTAGCTAGTCGGACCGTTTTTTCGAATAATAAATCAGCTGCTTCTGCAATGTGTTTTTGTGGATGAAGGGGATTGGAATGACAGCTTAATGCACTAATAATTAAACCTCTGCTTGATATTTCATGTAAAAATGCTGTTTGTTTTTGTTCATCCTCTAATAGCTCGTCGACTTTACAATGAGCATCTCCAGGATATCCGCCTGTGCCTAACTCAATCGCTTCAATTCCGCTAAACAATACAGAATCTAACATATCTTTGAAACTTTTATCAGAAAATAAAACCGTAAAAACACCTAACTTCATACAAATCCCTCCCATTAATGAAAGCGCTTAATGTAAACCGTTACATAATATGTTAAGCAAAATGTAGTTCAAAATCAATGGAAATAGTAGAAATATTTGAAAAAATACCGATAAAAATGTATATTGACAAATAAATCTGAAAATTCTATAATTATTTTTGTAATCGATTACATTTTGATTACATACTTAAATAATAACAATTGAAAGAAGGATGCGTCTTGGCAAATATTCAACAAGTAGCTCAAAAAGCTGGAGTATCTGTAGCTACCGTTTCCAGAGTATTAAATAATAATGCGACCGTTTCACCGAAATCAAGACTTAAAGTTGAAGCGGCAATTAAAGAATTAAATTATGAACCTAGTATGTTAGGCCGAAATCTGAGAAATTCAGAAAGTCGTCTTTTACTTGTGTTAATCCCTAGTATTTCAAACCCTTTTTATACAAAGATTATTAACGGCATTGAAGACACAGCAATCAGCAACAACTATAATATTCTCCTTTGTGAAACTGACTCTAACCCTCAACGAGAAAACATTTACTTCAATATGGTAAAAAATAAACTAGCTGACGGGGTTATTTCGATGGATCCAGCAGTAAATATGCAAAAGCTGAACGAGTTAGCTGAACAATATCCAATTATCCAATGTAGTGAATATGAAGAAGGTGGCTGCATTCCTTATGTCACGATTGATAACGATGTAGCAGCGTACAACGCTGTTAAACATTTAATTAAATTAGGTCATGAAAAAATTGCGCTTATTAATTCTGATGAAAAGTTTTTGTATGCTCGCCAGCGCAGGCAAGGGTATGAAAGAGCTCTTCAGGAGTTTAATCTGTCGATTAGAAAGGAGTGGATATATAATACGGAGCATTTAGAATTTGATAACGGTATTCAGGCAATGAGAAAACTTCTTCAACAAAAGGAGAGACCAACTGCGGTATTTGCTGTTTCTGACACATTAGCGATAGGAGCGTTAAAAGAATTAAATGTAAGCGGGTTAAAAGTTCCGGACGATGTTGCTGTTGTAGGATTCGATAAAATTAGTTTTTCAAATATGACGAATCCAACGCTCACTACGGTTTCCCAGCCGATGTATAAAATGGGCTGCACAGCTGCAAACATGCTTATTAATAAAATTAAAGGAAACAAAGTCGAAAATATTATTTTAGATCATGAGTTAGTCATTCGTGAGTCAACTATGGGATAGCATTACCTGAGACTGGCGAACCGATATTAAAATCGATTTAATATCGGTCAGTTAGCCTCATATGAAAGCGTTTACGTTGGGGTAAATATACTAAACAAAGGGGAGAGGTTTAGATGAAGCGTTGGTTATGTTTAATCGTTTTCTTAGTCGTTGTTGCAACAGGATGCTCTGAAAGCAGTTCTGGCAGTGATGGGGAAACAGTTTTAGGACTTGCATTGCCATCTGCCACACATGGATGGATGGGGGCACTCATACAAAATGCTGAGGACCAAGCGAAAGAACTTGTTGAAGATGGCACGATTGATGACTACGTTTTTACAACGGCAGATAGCCCGTCTTCACAGGCTAGTAATGTTGAAGATTTAATTGCACAAGGTGTTGATGCAATTGTGATGCTCCCGATTGAATCTGATGCATTGTCTCCAGTGGCGTTACAAGTTGAAGAAGCGAATATTCCTCTTGTTATCGTTGACCGTGAACTAACAAATGATGCGGCTACAGTTGTCGTTAAAGGTGACAATAAAGGGATTGGGATTAACGCAGGTGAATATTTCGTTGAACAATTAGGCGGCAGCGGAAAGGTCGTTGAAATTACAGGTCCATCCAACTCAGTAACTCAACAGAGAAGTGATGGATTTTTAGAATCCATTGAAGGAACAGATATAGAAATTATCGCCTCTCAATCTGGGGATTTTTCAACGGAAACGTCATTACAAGTGATGGAAAATATTTTAACGGCACAACCTGAAATTGATGCTGTTTATACTCAAGATGACGGAATGGCGTTAGGAGTCATCCAAGCGATCAATGAAGCAAATCGAACGGACATCCAGTTCGTTACAGGTGCTGCAGGAAGTAAAGATGTTTATGACATTATTAAAGAAGACGGTTTAGTAACGGCAACTTTTCTCTACTCTCCTTTAATGGTGAAAGACGGTGTCATCATTGGAGCTGATTTAGCAAATGGCGAAGAGCCCGAAAGTGAAGAAGTCATTATTCCAGCTACTCCAGTTACGATAGAGAATGTTGATGACCATTATGATCCAGATGCAGCATTTTAATTTGTAATAGGGAGTTTATTAATATCTCTTATTAAATAGGATGACAGCTGATTGTAAAACGGAAATACGATAGATGCTTGGCATTTATCGTATTTCTCAAAGGAGAAAAATATATAAAATTTCAATCTCTCGATTGGGGGAGGAGAACGGTGGAACGAGAAAGTATATTAGAGATGCTTAAAATCCAAAAGTCTTTTAATCAAGTAGAAGTTTTACACAGTGTTGATTTCATATTAAATAGAGGAGAAATCCATGCTTTATTAGGAGAAAACGGTGCTGGTAAATCAACACTTATGAATCTTTTAGGTGGTGTCCATCAACCTGATAACGGCAAGATAAAATTAGAAGGACATATAGTCAAAATGGAAAGTCCGCGTATTTCACAGGAACATGGAATTAGTTTTATCCACCAGGAACTAAATGTTGTATCAGACTTAACAGTATACGAAAACATGTTTCTCGGAAGTGAACTTCGTAACAAATGGGGCTTTCTAAATATTGATGAAATGTGCAAACAGACAGGCGAAGTTCTAACGAAGCTAGGAGTGAACATTAGCCCTAAAACGTATGTAAGAGACCTAGATACCTCTTACAAACAATTGATTGAAATAGGAAAGGCATTATTGCAGGACTCAAATATCATTATTATGGATGAACCGACAAGTTCATTAACAGACAATGAAGTAAATCGCCTCTTTGACATTATGCGCTCCCTAAAAAATTCAGGTGTTTCTATCATTTATATCTCTCATAAATTAAAAGAAATTCAAGCTGTTTGTGACAAATTCACAGTGCTGCGTGATGGCTATCGCGTAGGTCATGGAAAAATAACGGAGACTGATTTAGAAGCCATCACACAACTAATGGTTGGAAAAGCAGTATCATCTGACAATTTTTATCATGAAAAAAATGACGGTGAACCTGTTTTAACA
Source organism: Evansella halocellulosilytica (assembly GCF_002335745.1). Classification (GTDB taxonomy): domain Bacteria; phylum Bacillota; class Bacilli; order Bacillales; family Salisediminibacteriaceae; genus Bacillus_CA; species Bacillus_CA halocellulosilytica. Next base: position 2,457,356 of record NZ_NIST01000001.1, read on the forward strand.
GTAAAAGAATTAACGAGTGACGGTCTGTTTAAAAATATTCATTTTTCAGTATCAAAAGGTGAAGTAGTAGGATTTACTGGTCTTGCCGGAGATGGCAGAACCGAGTTGTTTGAAAGCATTTTCGGTTTTCGGAATAAATATCGCGGTGTGATTGAAGTGAATGGTCGGGCTGTAAGAATGAATCATCCGCAAAAAGCCGTTCGTGCTGGAATTGGACTTGTACCAAAAAATCGCAAAGAAAATGCGATCGTAAAAGATTTAAATGTCATTGAAAATATGAGTTTATCATCGCTAGGGCACTTTGAATCGAACGGATTTATTCGTTCAAAAAGGGAAAAAAACACGTTCAAGCATTATAAAGAAAAATTAAATATTAAGGTACACAATCCAAATGTAACGATTGATTCACTTAGTGGCGGGAATCAGCAGAAAGTCGTAATCGCAAAGTGGCTCGAAGTAGCAGGGGATATCTTAATTTTTGATAATCCAACACAAGGGATTGATATTGGCGCTAAAAATGAAATTTATCAACATATTATGAGTTTAGCGGACCAAGGAAAAGCAATTATTATTCTCTCTTCAGAAGCTCCAGAAATTCTTAGAGTATGCGATAGAGTCAATATTATGTTCCAAGGTGAAATAACGGGACGATTTCATCGTGAAGATTTAACAGAGGAAAAAATGATGGAATACGCAACCGGTTCAAAGAGGGAGGCGGAAAGCGTTGGCTAAAATACAAATAGATGACCATCAACCGAGTAAAATATCGAAATTAAATTGGGTTTGGAGCGAGTATAGTGTTGTTATAGCCTTCATCATGATTTATATTTTAGCAGCAATTATGAATGATCGTTTTCTGCTTCTTCAAAATCAGATGAATATTTTAATGCAAGTATCAACAATTGGCATTATCGCACTTGGAATGACTCTTGTCATGTTATCTGGAGGGATTGACCTTTCTGTCGGTTCGGTGCTGGCAATGGTTGGTGTTTTCGCTGTATTATCTTTAAATGCAACTGAAAGTATTTTCGTTGCTATATTAACAGCTTTAGCTGTCGGAACGGCTGCTGGGTTTCTTAATGGTTTACTTGTTGCAAAAGCGAAAATTGCTGCTTTTATTGCGACACTCGGGATGATGGCTGGAGCCAGGTCAATCGCATTATACAATGCTAATGGCGGGAGTATAGCCAGTGAAGTGGGAGGGTTTACGAAAATCGCAAATACAAAGCTCGGTATTGTATCCTTACCGATTATTATCTTCCTTTTCTTAACATTTGCTGTCTATATTTTAATGAAAAAAACAAGGTTTGGCCGTTATGTTTATGCAGTCGGCAGTAATGAAAGAGCAGCTCTTTTATCTGCAATCCGAGTTGACCGAATTAAAATAGGCGTTTATACATTGTGTGGATTTTTAGTTGGTATTGCAGCGATTATTGAGACTTCAAGGTTGAATTCTATTTCTTCCTCTAGTTCAGGAAATTTATATGAACTTGATGCAATCGCTGCTGTCATTATCGGTGGAACTAGGATGACTGGCGGGAAAGGAAAAGTGATCGGCACTTTATTTGGGGTATTATTGCTAGGTGTATTAAACAACACGATGAATTTAATGAATATTTCTCCACACCTTCAAGGTCTTGTTAAAGGATTAATTATTATTGTGGCTGTATTTTTTCAAAAAAGGGATTAAGGAGGACCTAACGTGAAACAAATAAATGTTGGAATCATTGGATGCGGCTCGATTACGAGGTTTCGTCATGCTCCAGAATACAAAGCTAACCGATACGTAGACCAAATCATTTTCTACGATCGTCATATAGAACGTGCGCAAGCACTTGCAAAAGAGTTTGAAGGTCGAGTAGCTGAAAGAGTAGAAGAGCTGTATGAAGATCCAACGATCGTGGCCATTAGTGACTGTTCCTCAAATGAGGCTCATCATATTCATACTACGAATGCGCTACGTCATAATAAACATGTTCTTTGTGAAAAACCGTTAGCGATTAATGTTACACATGCTGAAGAGATTTTAGCCGCTCAAAGGGAGTCAGGGAAAAAGTTAATGGTTGATCATAATCAACGTTTTACGAAAGCGCATCAAAAAGCAAAAGAGATTATCGACTCGAGAGAATTAGGGGACGTGCTAACTTTTAAAACATCTTTCGGTCATAAAGGACCTGAAAACTGGGGCGTAAATAAATCGAATTCAACGTGGTTTTTTAAAAAAGAACGATCTTATTCTGGCGTAGCTGGTGACCTGGGCATTCATAAAATCGATTTAATTCACTTTTTATTAAATGATGATATTGAGGAAGTGTACAGTTTTTCTGGAGCACTAGATAAAGAAAATGAAAAAGGAGAACGAATTGGAGTTTGTGACAACGTCGTTTGCGCATTAAGAACGAAGAAAGGAAGGTTAGGAACAGCTTCTTTTTCATGGACTTATTACGGTGCAGAGGATAATTCAACAACAATCTACTGTCAAAAAGGGGTTATTAAAATTTATCATGACCCTCTCGACCAGCTAATTGTTGAAACGAAGGATGGCGAGTTAAAAAAATACCAACTTGAACCTATTCAGACAAATGATAACCAAACGAGCACGGGAGTGATTGATGCTTTTGTTGATGCGATCATCTATGATAAAAAGCCTAGTGTGACTGGTGAAGACGCCCTTTCTTCCCTAAAAGTAATTGAGAAGATGCTCAGTAATGAATAGGATAAAACGGATAAAAGGATAGAACTCCCTTGGTCGTTTGTGCTGAGGGATTCTTTATCGTGATCGAAATAATGAGTAAGAAATAGCCAAAAAGGTAGAAGGATTACAAGTATCTGAACCGGTTATTATCCATTGGCTTGGAGAGATGTTTGATCCTGCACTAAGAAATTATTGGGGACACTCTCATCTAGATGAGGCGATGGATCTATGTCTGGAAGTAATCCGGAAAAATCAAGATAAAATTGATGGCATTAAAATTTCCCTCCTTGATGACGAGAAAGAAATTAAAATGTTAGGCTTCTACCTATAAATGTAAGGATGTATACAGGTGATGATTTTAATTACCCTTCCCTTATTAAAGGAGACGAACATGGATACAGTGATGCACTCCTTGGTATTTTCGATGTAATTGCTCCAGCTACTTCCGCTGCCATGCATGCATTGGATGCAGGAGATATGAGGACATATGATGCTCTATTAGAGAAAACCGTTCCATTATCGAAGCACATTTTTGAAAAACCGACTTACTCTTACAAAACCGGAAATGTCTTTATGGAATTTTTAATGGACACCAAACTCATTTTCGGATGGTAGGTGGAGCAGAAAGTGCTCGTTCGATCATTCATTTATCAGATCTCTTTGTTCTAGCAGATCGAGCAGGCTTATTTGAAGATCCTAAATTGGCAGCTAAGCGTATGAAAAGTGTATTAGCTATAAGTGGGATCGAATAGAGGGTTTTGAATCATGTAAAGAAATGTTCGAGTAATGTTGAAAAGGGGAGTGGTGTTTTGGATAACTTTCAAAGGTTGAGTCTCAATCAAATCACGACTGAGCAATGGAACGTAAAAGAGGCTATTAATGGTTGTCAGCGAAGCGGAATACCGTACATTGGGATATGGAGACATAAAATAAAAGAATATGGCTTTGAAAAAAAAACAACTAGTACGTGATTCATATATAAACGTTTCAAGTTTATGCCGTGGCGGAATGTTTCCTGAGGGATCAAGACAAAAATTCAAAGAAAATATTGAGGAGAACAAAAGAGCAATAGATGAAGCAGCAGAATTGGGAGCGGAAGTTCTCGTATTAGTTTGCGGTCCGTCTGCAAATAAAGACATTATAACAGCGAGAAAACAGGTGGAGGAAGGGATTCGAGAAATTCTTCCATACGCTATGGATTATGGGGGAAAGCTAGGGATTGAACCATTACATCCGATGTATACTGACGACAGATTTACTCATGAGCCGAGGAATGATGGGAGACGGTGTTATCCAGTTGCGTCAAATACGTAAAGCAGTGGAAACTTCAAATTATTTAACCGAATGCTAAGTGACAGGCACTTCCCGAATATTGTCGAATATTTTAGGTTGGTTGGAGAGAACTGGCCAATAATGACTGAAAAATGGCTCCAGTCAATGTTTTTATATTTTCTTGTTTTTTGCACAATCAACCCCAATATAAAAACCTGATAAATAAGAAATGGCTCTCACTACGGTGAGGGCCTAACTTTTTAACTGTTTTCTTGTTTCCTCAGTCTCTGTATTAATGGAGGAGACAGAAGTTTGTTTAATTGGTATGATCATTTAAGGAATGGTTAGAGGGGGATTTGCACATGATGAGAATAAAGATAGAGAAATTATGTAAGGAACATAAGAAGCGATTATTTGATTTTGAAAGAGAGAATCGGTCTTATTTTGAAACGATGGTACCTGGAAGGGGAGATAAGTATTATACAGAAGACGGTTTTCAATCTACTTTAGGTGAGTTATTAAAAGAGCAAGCAGAAGAAAAATCATACTTTCATCTCATTTTTGACAGTGATGAAAATTTGGTCGGAAGAATTAATTTAATCGACGTAAATAAAGAAGGGACTCAATGCGAATTAGGATATCGAATCGGAAAAGGTTACATAGGAAAAAAGGTTGCAACGAATGCTGTTAAAGAAATCTTAATTAAAGCTGCTCGAAGTTATGGGATTGAAAGCGTTCAGGCGAAAACGACAACAAATAATATTGCCTCGCAAAAAGTGTTAGAAAACAATGGATTTAACCTGCTTAAAGTAGAGGGTGAAAAATTTGAATTTTTAGGAGAAGCTTGTTCATTTGTACATTATGAATGGCGGTCTCAGACACAATCGAAAGACACGTTTTAATAACGAAGACTTCAAAATTAGACTCGTGGAGTTCATTAAATATAGAAAACAAGTGAGAATATCCAGGCTTTACGAGAATATAATTGGATGGTGATATATGGAATAGTTAAAGGTCTTTTCAGTCGATCTCATTATATATTTCATATTGCAATGTTGTTCTGTTTTTGCGAAAATGTTGAATATCTTTTATACTGCTATATTTTACATCATGACTTTCAAGGAGGATTAAAGCATGTTCTTAGATGGAGTAAATTGGATCGTTGATTATGGTAATGAGCTGCTTTGGGCGTACATATTAATTGCTTTATTACTCGGATTAGGGCTGTATTTTACAATTCGAACGAAGTTTATGCAGTTTCGTATGTTTGGGGAAATGTTTCGCGTTATTACTGAGAAGAAAGATAGTGAAAATGGAATATCATCCTTTCAAGCATTTACGATTAGTACCGCATCCCGAGTAGGTACAGGGAACTTAACCGGTGTTGCTCTTGCTATTGCAATTGGTGGGCCTGGAGCGGTATTTTGGATGTGGCTCATTGCAATTATTGGGATGGCGACAGCTTTTATTGAAAGCACTTTAGCTCAAGTGTATAAAGTAAAAGATGGTGATCAATTCCGTGGTGGACCTGCTTATTACATGGAGAAAGCTATGAATAAACGCGGACTTGGAATCGTTTTCGCTATTTTACTCACTTTATGTTTTGGTTTTATATTTAATTCTGTTCAAGCAAACACAATTACACATGCATTTGACGATGCTTTCGGAATTGAGCCGCTTGTGTTAGGAATAATTATTGTTGTCGTTGCAGCGATCGTCATTTTTGGCGGAGTAAAACGAATTGCGAAAGTAACACAAGTCGTCGTACCTGTGATGGCAGTGTTGTATTTAATTCTTGCATTTTACGTTGTCATCACGAACCTTACTGAAATTCCGGCTGTCTTTACGCTGATCATTCAAAATGCTTTCGGTGTAAATGAAGTACTCGGTGGAGGAATCGGTGCTGCAATCATGCAAGGTGTGCGCCGTGGTCTCTTCTCAAACGAAGCAGGTATGGGTAGTGTTCCAAATGCAGCGGCAACAGCGAATGTTAGTCATCCTGCAAAACAAGGACTTGTTCAAAGCTTAGGCGTATTCTTCGATACGATTATTATTTGTTCTGCAACAGCATTTGTCATATTATTAACTGATGTTTACCAGTTAGGTGAAAGTGAAGGGATTGCTTTAACACAATCAGCAATGGCGACTCATGTCGGAGAATGGGCTCCATACTTTGTAGCAATCGCAATCCTTTTCTTCTCATTCAGTTCGATTATCGGGAACTACTATTACGGTGAAACGAATATCGAGTTTATCGGCAACAGTACAGCTTGGTTAAATGTGTACCGTGTTGGTGTATTGATTATGGTCATGTTTGGTGCACTAGCTGAAGTTAGTATCGTTTGGAATATGGCAGACTTATTTATGGGATTGATGGCCACGCTCAACTTAATTGTCATATTCTTCATTGGCAAAGTAGCATTTGATGTGTTAAATGACTATACAAATCAACGATCAACGGGGAAAAATCCAGTATTTTACGCGAAAAATATTCCTGATTTAAAAGGAACCGAATGCTGGGGGCATTCTGAGGAACAAGGTAAAAATAAATAATATGACGAAAGAGCAGGCTTCTGTTTGAAGTTACTGCTCTTTTTTTGGTCTTTTCGTTTTCTTTGCTGTTATTACCTCGAGTTGATTGCGAGTTTCATGGATAGAAATAAATCTCCAGTAGCGGGTGCCGGGCACCGAAGAATATAAATTCATTTATAAGCATATGAGTAGAATGTTACATAACCCTATGATAAAATATTGTTATGTAACATAGGAGGTCGACTCAATGGAATATGTTGAGCCAATAAGAGATATAGCAAAAATTAAAGAAATAAAGAATATTCTTCTGAAAAAATCGCTACGAGATTATACGTTATTTGTGCTTGGCATTAATACAGGCTTAAGAAGTAGTGAATTGCTATGCTTAAAAATATCAGAAGTTTATGATTTTGATCGTGATTGTGTAAAAGAATTTTTATGTCCAGAATCACGGAAAGATAAAGCTTACTCAGCTTTTTACTTAAATGATCAAGTGAAAGAAGCGTTAATCACTTATATAAAAAACACCTCTTTCTCCTCTAGCGACTTTTTATTTAAATCGGCAAAGAGTTACAGTTCTCCGATCACAAGACAGCAGGCATATCGAATCATCCTTCAGGCAGTACGTGATGCTGGAATAGAGGACAAAATTGGGACACATACTTTACGAAAAACATTCGGTTATCATGCGTACCGTAAAGGTGTTGCGATTTCTTTACTGCAAAAAATCTTCCATCATACAACAAAAGCAGAAACACTTGCTTATATTGGAGTTAAGTCAGTCAAACAAAATGATGTTCGTGTCGATGTCAACTTGTAATAAAAAGGAGGCGATAATGATTCATGTTTGAAAATGTCATTAATACAGATTCTCTTATTTTACTCCTTGCATTGTTTTTAATTATCGGAGTTATAACAACGAAATTCTCAACGAGAATCGGTGTCCCTGCCCTCGTATTGTTTATTATGTTAGGAATGATTGCTGGAAGTGATGGCCTTGGAATCATTTATTTTGATAATGCTTCATTAGCTCAAGCAATCGGGATCCTCGCACTTATCATCATACTTTTTGAAGGTGGTTTATCGACTAAATGGACGACGATTAAACCAGTCATGCTGCCATCAATCCTGCTCGCTACTGTCGGTGTTATCATTACGAGCTTTGTAGTAGCAGTTGCCGCAATCCTCGTACTAGATGTTTCTTGGAGAGAAGGGTTACTTTTTGGAGCAATTGTTGGCTCCACAGATGCAGCAGCTGTATTTGCAGTATTGAAAGGTCAAAATATTAGCCAAAGATTAGGTGCTACACTCGAGGCTGAATCAGGTACAAACGATCCGATGGCAATGTTTTTAACGTTAGCGTTCATTGAATTACTCCTCATAGAAAGCAAAGGACCGCTTCTGTTAATCACTTCGTTTTTCTCACAAATGGGCTTTGGACTTTTGATTGGCTTCGGACTTGGCTGGTTTGCTTCATGGGCGATAAATCGAATAAACTTAGATTCGAGTGGTCTTTATCCGATCTTTGCGCTTAGTTTTGCACTATTAACTTACGGTACTGCGACAATCATTGGAGGTAGCGGCTTATTAGCCGTTTATGTCGCTGCACTCGTAATCGGAAACAACGACCTGACATACAGGCATTCAATATTCCGGTTCAATGAAGGCTTTGCATGGATGATGCAAATTCTCATGTTTATTATTCTCGGACTTCTTGTATTTCCTGGACAGCTGCTAACAATCGAAGTCATTGTCAGTGGACTTACTTTGTCATTCGTATTAATTCTTATCGCCCGTCCATTAGCTGTCTTTATTTCTACAATTGGTTTGAAGTTTACATTAAAAGAACGAACATTATTATCATGGGCTGGCTTGCGTGGAGCTGTACCGATTGTATTAGCGACTTTTCCGATGATAGCTGGGCTTGAAAATGCGCAAATGTTCTTCAATGTTGTCTTTTTCGTTGTTTTGACTTCCGCATTAATACAAGGCTCAACGATTACACCTTTTGCGAAAAAATTAGGTCTAACTGGACCGAAAAAGGTGACACCGATTCATTCACTGGAACTCGTTTCAATTGGTCAAGCAAATGCTGAAATCATTGAGTATCAAGTGAATGAAGAGGCGAAAATCGTAGGAAAAACATTAGCTGAAATTACGTTTCCGAAAGATGTGCTTATTAACGCGATTATAAGGAACGGGGAATTGATCACGCCGTACGGTGAAACGATCATAGAGAAAGAAGACATATTATATATTCTCGTTTCACAAAAAAGAATGAAAGAATTAAAAAGACTGCTTGGAGAAACGAATGAGCAGAAGAAGGAACCAAAAAAAGGCAAAACACCTTATTCATAGATGGTAGAGGATGTCTCAAAAGTGAAATTAATGAGGGTGTCTCTAAAAGCATATCAATGTGCTTTTGGAGACACTCTTTTTTAAAGCTTATTCGTGAAAAAATGAAGTTTATTCCTGATTTTTTTCGTTTTATTCGCGAAAAATGATGGGGTTATTCGTGAAAAATCGGCTTTTATCCTTTAAAAATCCGTGTTTATCCGCTAACTAGAATCATTCTAAATCAAACTTGTTTCACCTCACCACCTAGATTCCCCTCATAGAATGGTATGACACCATTCGTTTGTGGAAACTTCTTTAACGACAAGCAATTCCATTCACGGGGCACTTTACGTTTTATACATAAAGCCGATTATTCTCATTCATGAAATAATCATTGGTTAATGAAGACTGTTAGAAGGAATGATAAGAGTAGAATGTATGATTGACTGTCTTGTATATACAAGCTATACTTTTTGGGTGAAAAGTGACAAGGAAGAGAGTATGAATTTTTGTACATATATTTAGGAGGTTTCTAACATGAATTTCAACGAATGGTGGCGAAAGTCCGTCGTGTATCAAATTTATCCAAAAAGTTTTAATGATACGGTGGGAAATGGTGTCGGAGATTTACAAGGAATCATTGAAAAGCTAGATTACTTAAAAGAGCTTGGCGTTGATGTGATCTGGCTTACTCCAGTTTATGAATCACCACAAAAAGATAACGGCTATGATATTAGTGACTATTACAGCATTCATGAAGAGTATGGAACGATGGAAGACTTCGACCGTTTACTTGAAGAAGCACATAAAAGAGATTTGAAAATGATTATGGATATCGTCGTAAACCATACATCGACAGAGCACAGATGGTTTAAAGAGTCAGCCTCTTCGAAAGATCATCCAAACCGCAACTATTATATTTGGAAAGACCCGGTTGATGGAGCAGAACCAACCAACTGGCAGTCAAAATTCGGTGGTAATGCATGGGAGTATGACGAAGCGACAGGTCAATATTATTTACATTTGTTCGATGTGACGCAAGCTGACTTAAACTGGGAAAATGAGGAAGTGAGAGAAAACGTTTATGAGATGATGCAATATTGGTTTGAAAAAGGTGTTGACGGATTCCGTCTAGATGTCATCAATCTTATTTCGAAAGATCAACGTTTTCCAAACGATGATGGTTCCGTTCCTCCTGGGGATGGACGAAAGTTTTATACAGATGGACCGCGCGTACATGAATATATGCAGGAAATGAATGAAAGAGTTTTTTCAAAATATGATGTCATGACAGTCGGCGAAATGAGTTCAACAACGATTGATCATTGTATTAAATATACACGCCCGGATCGTCATGAATTAAGTATGACGTTTAACTTCCATCACCTTAAAGTCGATTATCCGAACGGTGAGAAATGGACAATTGCACCATTTGACTTTCATGAATTAAAGCAAATTCTTTCTACTTGGCAAACAGAAATGCACAAAGGTGGCGGCTGGAATGCCCTCTTCTGGTGCAATCATGATCAACCGCGAATCGTGAGCCGATACGGCGATGATGGAAAGTACCATAAGGAATCAGCAAAAATGTTAGCAACGACAGTTCATATGATGCAAGGTACACCATATATTTACCAAGGTGAAGAATTCGGGATGACGAATCCGAAATTTGAGACGATTCACGAATATCGGGATGTTGAAACGCTTAACATTTTTGAAGAGATGAAGCAAAACGGTGTGCCTGAGGATCGGATTATGGAAATCATTAAAGAGAAATCACGTGATAATTCGCGTACACCTGTACAATGGAGCAGTGATAATCATGGAGGATTTACAACGGGTACACCTTGGATTCCAGTTGCAGACAATTACAAGACGATTAATGCAGAAGCAGCGTTACAAGATGACACTTCGATTTTTTACCATTATCAAAAGTTAATTAAACTTAGAAAAGAGTTGGATTTGATAACGTATGGTAACTATGAGCTTATTTTAGATGATGATGACCGGATTTTTTCTTACGTAAGGGAGTATAAGGGGGAAAAGTTACTAGTCATTAATCATTTTTACGATGGTGAAGCGAATTTTGAAGCACCGCAAGAGCTCGAATTGGATCAATTCGTAACAGAATTAGTCCTATCAAATTACGAGGATTCGGCGGCACGACCGGACTCCATCAATCTACGCCCATATGAATCTGTTGTTTATCATCTTAAAAAAGCATGATACACTATTATCGGTGATGCCGTGTGAAAAATAAATATATCCAAATATATCGTGAAATCGCAGATGATATCCGGGCGGGGAAGTATCCACCTCAGACGAAACTTCCGTCAGAACATGAATTCATGGACATTTTTGAGACATCGAGGGAAACGATTCGAAAAGCACTTACTTTGCTCGCTCAAAATGGATTTATTCAAAAAGTACAAGGAAAAGGTTCGATTGTCCTTGATGCACGTAAATTCGACTTTCCTATTTCAGGTCTTGTCAGCTTTAAAGAGCTAGCGGACAAGCTTGGTGAAAGTTATCAAACACATGTAGAAAAGCTGAAATTGATTTCTCCGAATGAAGAAATTCAACAGCAGCTGCAAATGAGTGGAGAAGGAAATGTATGGGAAGTGCACCGTGTCCGTGAAATTGATTCTGAACGAATTATTTTAGATAAAGATTATATTAATCAACTTTATGTTGAAACATTAACTGAACAAATATGTAGAAACTCAATATACGAATATATCGAACAAGAATTAGGATTGGTCATTAGTTTTGCGAAAAAGGAAGTCATCGTTGAAGAGCCGACAGAAGAAGATCGTCAACTCCTTCATTTAGAAGGATTCTCTAATATTGTCGTCGTGAAAAATTATGTCTATTTAGATGATGCAAGCCTTTTTCAATATACGGAATCACGGCATAGACCGGATAAGTTTCGTTTTGTAGATTTTGCAAGACGAATGAATCGATAGAAAATGTATACACCCTCAGGATGAAAGTGAAGGCATTCTGGGGGTGTTTGTATGACTAATAAGAAACTAAAAGGAAGTTACAGACGAGAATCGAATTTAGCAATAGGAGGGGGCTTGGTGTGTTCATACGAAATGCAAAACAAAGCGAAGCTCACGCTCTATCGGAATTAGCATTGAAATCTAAGCGCTATTGGGGATATGATGAGCAATTTATGAGTGTTAGCAAAGATGATTTGACGGTTACCCCAGAATTTATACAACAATCAAAAGTGTATGTTCTTGAAGGTCCAACTAAGAACATTCTTGGTTTTTATAGCTTTACAATAGAAAATGATGAACTTGAGCTCAGCTTCTTTTTTATCGATCCGAATCAAATCGGGAAAGGATCTGGTAAATTGATGTGGGAAGATGCAATGAAAAAAGCTGAGGAAACGGGTTATCATTGCATGAAGATTATTAGTGATCCATATGCTAGAAACTTTTACGAAAAAATGGGTGCAACATTCATACGTGAAGTGCCATCAACCTTTATTAAAGGGAGGTTTTTACCACTATTAATCGTGAACTTTCATATGTTAAATTAATTTAGATTCAGTGTAGATGTAAGGAATTATCTTCAATCCTATGTAATTTATAATAAAATCAAGCTGCACCTTCATTCTCTCCCTTGTTCTTTTGTGTTGTGGTGACTCAAGATTAACAAAAGAGAGAATGGGGTGCGACTTTTTTATCTTTTTCATCCTGTTTGGAGATTGATTGAAGAACGTTAGGCGGCGACTCTAGCGGGAAGAGCAATAGCCGAAGATCCAACATGACGCCAGTCATGTTTAGCTAAGGCATTGCCCGCAGAAAGCGTCCGCCTGTCAGTGATGAAATCAAAGGTTGCATGCAATAACATCATGTTGTTTAGGATCAAAGCAAAACATTGACCTAATAAGGGTTACCACAACATTCATAATAGAACTATCAAAACTCAAGTACTCTCTAGCGAGCACTTGAGTTTAACGGTTAGCCAGTTTTCTTTTTTAACGAGACAGCTATTGAATGTTTTAGCTTTTTGTCGTGCACAATACTTTGTAGCCATTCCTTTGGTGTTGAATCCGTTTCATGTTTAACCCGCTTAAACAATTTACTTAAAGTTGTACGGAGTACTTTCGTAAAATGAACATGATCGATATTTTGAGCTGTTTGCAGCAGCTGCTCGATTAATTCCTCGTTTTCAACGGAAATGTGGTTGACTGCTTCGTATATAAAGTCTTCAGCAACTTTTGATTCGTCATAGCCTAAATAAAAGTTTGAGACGTCTTCTAACAGTTTTGGATGTTTTTCATATTGTTGAGCAAGTATTGGAATAAATGAATCGTATCGGTGGCGCAGTAAGAAATGAAACGCTTTTGAACCGTTTGCTTGTAGAAGTGCTTCATGGAGTGATGTAAGTATTAGTGATTGGTCACTTTTACCGTAAGCATTCTGTAGTGTGAGTAATCTTGAAGGCCAAAGTTGTTTAATATCTTCAAGATGTTCATCGACGAGATGTTTTAAGATGTTTTCATTTTTCATTTTCGCTTCATCGATCGGTTTAAGTGCATCGCGAAGGTCATCTTGGGTGACGCGATGCTGCTTTTTTCGATCAGCTATTTTTTTGTACCGTTCTAATGTTTTTGCGGAAAGCTCTGTCGTTTTATTAGACAAATAAAAGGAGTCTAAAAATCGTCCATCATGATGGATGACAGCAAAAATAACGGGATTTTCTTGATCGAATAAGAGGACATGTGATCTTTTCTTTCCGGTATGTTCCTCATAACGGATTAAATAGTACCGATTCTCAGATTGATCGATATACACTTTTTTACCTAAATAACTCGGAGGCAGTTTTTTACTCATTTGTATCAATCCTTTCAAGATTTTTTATCATAACATTGACGCAGTTTTAGCGGAAAGAAAGGCTTCTGATACGAGTTTTACGCATCTTTTCGGATGATGAGATACACAATCAGACCGATTACGGGAAAAAATAATGTTGCCAAGAGTATAAGCAAGCTGTACTCTTTACTCTGACCGTGCCTCAGAGAATCCCGATAAGCCCATATGCTAGTGAAGATATTAAGCAATAGAAGACCTAGCCCGAAAAGTAGAAATAAAAAAATGATTGTAGGGAATTCAATCATCGTCATAGATGTAAGCACCCTCCCCTTTATACTTACTTCTATGATACCTGTCTTTTCGTTATTTGTGTAGACATATAAGAGAAAAGGGAGAGATTTCTAGTTCGTTCATTAAAAAAGAGGATGCTAAAAAAAACAAATTTAGCTCATCCTCTTTGCTCATTCATATTTTATTTGTATTTACACGATTTTCTTGACGCTGTTCAGCTTCTTTTGAACGTGCTTGTGCTTCACGATCCTCAGCATCAGCTAACTCTTCTGAGTACTCCACTTTTTGATTTTCAGGCACTTGAGGTAAATCTTGTTTGTTTTTATCACGACTTTTTTTATGAGGCACGTAAAATCATCCTTTCATGTAACAGTCGTATGTTTCTTTTCGAGGGGGAAAATGATTGTTTCAGTGCGAACGAACTTGTAATAAAGTAAGGTGTCATCGCACTAAAGGTTATTTTTCGCTTGGTTAAACATGCGATCGGCAGCTTTAAATGAAGAGCGGTAGTGAACTTCTTGCGCGCGTTTCATATGGCGTTTCTCTTCTTTTGGTTTTCTAGGCTTGCTTGTCATGTTTTCACCTCTTTTTAGTCTGTTACAAGTAGTATGATCGAGTATTGAAGTTAATATGCAAAATTTTTTAATAAATGTCGTATAAAGGAAAATCGGCTTGCTATTTTAATAAATCTTCTAGAGCACTATGAAGGTGAGCATATTTAAATATAAACTGATGATCTTCCAATTTTTTCGGTAATACTTTTTGCCCCTCTAAAACGAGCATACTCATTTCACCTAAAAGTGTTTTTAATGCCACTCCGGGAACAGGTGTCCAAAATGGCCGATTAAGAGTAGCTGCCAACGCTTTTCCAAATTCTTTCATACGTTGCGGGTGAGGAGCGGTTACATTCACAGCACCTTTTATAGTTGGTGTTTCAATACAATGGATGATCGCTCTCGCTGCATCGTTAATATGTACCCAAGACATCCATTGTTCTCCAGAACCTAATTTTCCGCCAAGCCCTATTTTAAATGGCGGCAGCATTTTCTTTAATGCCCCTTCCTTTTGATCTAGCACGACACCGAAACGAGTATAAACAACTCGTGTCATTTGCTGTGCCTCCGCTGCTTCTTGCTCCCAATTTTTCACGACAGTTGCAAGAAAGTCTTCCCCGGGTTCTTCAGTATCTTCTGTATAGGTCGCGTGTTTAGACATACCGTAATAACCAACTGCTGATCCGTTTACTAAAACTTCAGGTTTTTTGTCCAGCTTCGCTATTAATGAAATGACTTCTCTCGTTGCTGCAATACGGCTATTTAATATTTCTTGTTTCTTTTTTGCTGTCCATCTGCCGCTGTTTAAATTTTCACCAGCGAGGTTAACGAAGGCATCGATGTTTTGTAATTGTTTTTCAGCTGATGCTGATTCCTTTAGCCATTCGACATAGGTGACATTTTCTTTTACCGGCTTGTTATTTTTGTTTCTTGTTAATATGATGACTTGGTGACCTTGCTTGATTAAATGATCTGTCAGCGCTTGCCCGATGAAGCCAGAACCGCCTGTAATGGCAACATTCATACTATTCCTCCTTTGTTAAAGTATTCTTACTATCATCATTTCCCTTTTTAATCGAAAAATCAAACGTTTCACCTTTCCCTGAATATGATAGGATAGCATTGAGAGGTGAATGGTATGCCAAAAATTACAAAAATGACAGCGTCGAAACGTAAGAAAGGACGTTTTCATATTTATGTAAATCGTGGAGCGAGTGATGAATATGCCGTGACGATTTCCGAAGATATATTTGTTAAAAAGCATTTAAAAAAAGGAATGGAACTTACCGAAGACGACATCGTAGCATTAAGGCAGGAAGATACACTTGATAAGGCGTTTCAGAAAGCACTAAATTACCTTTCTTACCGGATGCGCTCTGAAAAAGAAGTTTATAATTATTTATTAGATCAAGAAGCTTCTCCGGAAGAAGCGGATCAGATGATGGACAGGCTCCGCGATTTAAATTTACTTGATGATGGAGCTTTTGCTGCCTCTTTTGTCAGGACGAAGAAGAACACACAGAAAAAAGGACCCTTTATTATTGAACAGGAACTCTATCAAAAAGGGATCTCACAGCAAAACATCGATAAAGCGATGCTAGAATATCCTGAAGAAGAGCAGCTAGATAATGCGATAAAAGCGGTTGAGAAAAAACAAAAAAGTTATCGGTCTGACAGTGTAAAGCAGCGAAGGCAAAAATTAGTTCAGTTTTTAGTGCAGCGCGGCTTTTCACAATCAATGTCACAAACAGCAGTTAATGAATGTGAACTAGAAAATGACATTGACGTAGAATGGGACGCTGTAAAAAAACACGGAGAAAAAGCATTAAAAAAATATGCAAACTATGATGGCTGGGAACGAGAACAACGGATGAAACAATTCCTATATGCGAAAGGGTTTTCGATCGAACTAATTGAAGCATGGTTAAAAGAAAACACCGAATAAGCACCTGGATTTAGATTCTATATTAAACCCCATATTAACTCTTACATTATGATGGTTTCCATATTTATCCACGTGCCAGGCACCTGGCGTATTTTGTAAATTTTCTTTATAATGTGGTGTACGAGATGTGATGATTTTGGAGGAATATAAATGGAGAAACGTTATAGTCAAATGACGAAGGAAGAGTTAACAGAAGAGATTGCTGAGTTGAAAGTAAAGGCTCAAAAAGCAGAGCAAATGGGCATGGTAAATGAATATGCAGTTCATGAGCGTAAAATGACAATGGCTAAAGCATACATGATGGATCCTGAGGAATTTAACGTAGGAGCTACATATGATATTATCGGCAGTTCGGGTGAGACGTTTACGATTGCCTATATGAACGGTATTTTTGCCTGGGGAAAGCGGAATGACAATCGCGAAGAAGAAGCCTTACCTATATCATTATTAGGTGATAAACAAGAATAAAGGTTAAAGAGAGGAGAGGTCATTTATCCTCTCCTCTCAATAGTGGAGTTACGACCTCTTACGAGTTTGTACTTCTAAAACTTGGTTATGCAAACTTTGTTCCGTCTCGCCATTCACTTGATGAAAGGCGTGTTTCGGATTAGCTCTTGGAGACTGAAATGGATCTTCATAATTGTTTTTACCTTTAATAGGGAAATTCTTTTTGACCATCATGGACCTCCTAAACGAATAATTCGTTCCGCTTATTTGGTGAGATTAAACGTGAAACAAGTCATTACTTCAGGTAAAGCTGCATTTTACGTTTAAAATGATGCTCGGTCCTATTCATTTCGCTCCTGAGTTGAAGCTTGCATACGCTCCTGAGGATGGTCATTGGTTGAGCCATCCGGACGTTTTGAAGCATAAGCTGATTTAGCTCTTGCTTCACCTGAGGGCGATATTCTGTTTGGAAAGCCTTTTGCTTTGTTCCGCACAGTTAAAGCCTCCTTTAAAAACATCTATTTGAAAGTGGAACAAGAAATACTGACTAAATTGATTAGTCATTAGGGCACTCATAGTATGTGTGTGTTTGAATGCATAAATGAAATGTAATTGTTGACAAGGAGACTGAAAGATATGAATGATTATCATGAACGATTAACGAATCGTTTATTAGAAAAAAACGATCATCTATCCTATGCTGAGGCAAGAACGTGGATTGAACTGTTATGGGAAGATTTTGAAACCACATATGCAAAAGCAGGGAGAAAATATAAAGGAAAAGAAATGACGGAAAATATTATTAACCAATGGATCATGAATTACGGAGATCGTCTGCATGAAGTGCTAGTCGATAAACCGAAATATCGCGAATGGTTTGAAAAGAAAAAGTTTAACCATTAATACAATAAAAGCCCTGTATTATCACCATTTTTAGGATAACCAGGGCTTTTATTAAATGATAAGAAACAACCATGGCTACGCTTCTCGTAGCCACCATCTACAATGAAAATGAGTTTCCAGCAAAGTGTGGATGACCATAAAATATCAATCACTCGATTGGTGTCTAGACTTCAGGCACGAGCGTTTATTACACGAGCTTCCACACGGATGTGGTGACTTCGGTGTTCCCACAGGACGCGGGGGTTTTAGCCGAAGATCTTATCTTACGAGTTGTCTCGACTGATAGGACGTCCTAATGCCGGGCATGCCAAAGGACGTGGCGTATTGCCCGGTTGACGGATCTAGCCTCAAAGTGATACTGGAAGAGGAAGAGACAGCAGTTTTCGGCTCGAGGTCGCTTCGCCGATAGGCGGGCGCCTTGCGCTTTTCGTTGTTAACTCGACTCTGCAACGACTTCTAATTTTCGCTGCAATGTTTCAGTATTATAAATCCAGCCTGTATAGGATGATAAAATGTTCAAGTTTTTATCAAGCCGGACAATCGCAATAAATGGGTAATATCCTTTGCTTCGATAGCGAAGGTCAACAAATTTTACAGTATAACCATGAGTTTCTTTCGACACTTCCCATCGGTAAGCTGGCGAAAAAGATAAAAAGGCATGCAAATTATCATCTTTTCTTGCAGCATTTATAATCGGGTCATCAGGAATCGGTTCAAAAGGGTAAGTCTCAAAATAATTAATCTTCTGTTTACGGGATTCTGCGACGTACATTTTTTTAGGTGTTCGTATAACAACATGCCACAGGTTCCATTTAAAAGTTGGAGAAATAAAAATATGGCTTGCATCAGGATGGCGACTTTTTAACGTATTGTATACTTGCCTTTGCACATACGTTCTCCAAATGTAGTACATGGCAATGAAACCATACATGATTAAAAAGGTCCATCCAGGGTCAGTGCCAAACCTCCAAAACAAAATAGCAACGATATGTGTAATAAAAATAAATGGATCAAAAATGTTGATAATGCCTAGAGCGGTCCACTTTTGATTGAATGGGGCAAAAGCTTTCGTCCCATATGCATTAAAAATATCAACAAATACATGAATAAACACGGCTAGAAAGGTCCAAAGCCATAAATGGAGAAGGTTTATATCAGGCATTAACCCATACAAGAATAATGTAATGAGTGTCGGCCAAATAAACCACGCAGGAACAGAGTGAGTTGCTCCGCGGTGATTGCGAATATACGACGCATTGTTTTTCAGCTTTAGGATAGTGTCAAAATCAGGTGCTTGTGATCCTACGATCGCTCCAACCATAACTGCTTGTGTCATAGCAGGACTATTAGATACAACAGGGTCTAATGTGGCGAGTCCTCCTATTGCTATCCCCATTACGACGTGAGTTCCAGTGTCCAACCGCGACCCTCCTTAATGAATCCAATACATATTCCTGATAAAATATATGTAATCGAATTTTAAACGATTTGATTTATACGTTTAAATGTATTCGTTCAGGTAATAGAGAATTTGTACAGTCAATGGATATTCGACTAGCTAAAATGATAGACCTACATATATTTTTACCCAAATTACTTTGATTTAAAAAGGAGAATTGTAAATGTCATCACCAATCCAAGTGTTTTTAGAGTATAAAATCAAGCATGATAAAAAAGAAGAGTATGAGTCATATATGCCAAAACTGCTCCAGCAATTAACCGATTATGAGGCTGATGAAATTGATTGGTATGAAGCAGCTGATCAAGATTATTTGTATGTAGAAATGTTTAAATTGCCAACAATGTCCCACTATTATGCGATGAAAGAAAGTAGGTCTAAGAAGGATCATCCGCTGTTCGGTGAGCTTGATACCTTCATTGAAGGCGGCTTACATAAACTTCATTGCTGGGCATTTTTACAGAAAAATCATTAAGCTAAATGGGAAGAGGACAACTAGGAGGAAAGCGTATGTCATCAAATATAAGTGAAATCCAATCATTCGCTGCCGAACAATTTCAATATGATTTGATCGAATGGTTTGAATATCATCAAAGAGATTTGCCATGGAGAAAAGATCAAGACCCATATAAAGTATGGGTATCCGAAATTATGCTGCAACAAACGAGAGTCGATACTGTCATCCCTTATTATAAAAGGTTCATGAGTTTATTTCCGACAGCGAGCGATTTAGCCAAAGCTGAGGAAGAGACCGTTCTAAAAGCATGGGAAGGGTTAGGATACTACTCTAGAGCAAGAAATCTACATCAAGCAGTGAAAGAAGTAGACGAGAAATATGGTGGAGTCGTTCCTGATTCAAAAGATGGCGTACATAGTTTGAAAGGAGTCGGCCCTTATACGGCAGGAGCGATTTTAAGTATTGCTTATGATATACCTACACCTGCAGTTGACGGTAATGTCATGAGGGTTTTATCAAGAATATTTACGATCTATGATGATATTAGTAAACCAGCTACTCGTAAAAAATTTGAAGCAATTGTTGAAGAAATTATCTCGAAAAATAATCCTTCATATTTTAACCAAGGTTTGATGGAATTAGGTGCATTAGTTTGTACACCGATGAGCCCGTCATGTCTGTTGTGCCCCGTACAAGCTCATTGTAAAGCTAGGGATGAAGGAGTTCAGCAATTATTACCAGTGAAAGCGAAGAAAAAGCCACCAAAATCAAAGAATATGAAGGCTGTCATTATTGAAGATGCGGACGGAAATGTGCTAATCGAACGACGACCAGAGACGGGGTTGCTAGCAAAATTGTGGCAATTCCCAAATATCGAAGCATCTACCGAACAAAATGAAGATTTACAAAGCTATATAGAAAATCTAAATGTAGAAGGTAACATGATTGGGCCGGTACAACACGTAAAGCATGTTTTTTCTCATATTGTTTGGGAAATTGATGTATATACAGTACAAGCTGATACAATCATTAATCGTGACTTTTACGATGATGAAGGAGAAATACGCTTTGTACCGAAAGATGAAATACATTGGTATCCGTTTCCGGTATCACATCAAAAGATCATGAAAGAACAGGTGATGAAATCGGTTCACAGTTAGTACTTCACATCTTGTTTTACGGAAAGGGGTTCACGTCATGGATATGCAACTACACGGGAAAAAAGTGTTGATCACTGGAGGATCAAAAGGTATAGGGAAAGGGATCGCAAAATCATTTTTGACTGAAGGTGCGGATGTTGGAATTGTCGCAAGAGGAGAATCCAGTCTAAATCAAGCTAAACACGACTTACCAAAAGTAAAAACGTTTCAAGCTGACCTGGTCGACAAAAAAGCAAGGGACCACGTCTTCGAACAATTTATAAATGAATTCGGCCATATTGATATACTCGTTAACAACGTAGGTGGCAGCAATGGCGGAGTAACGATGGAAACGTCTATTGAACAATTTGAAGAGGCAATGCAGCTTAATTATTTTTCAGCAGTCCACTTCAGTCAGCTCGCTGTACCATATATGAGGCATTATAATTCCGGTTCAATTGTTAATATTTCATCTATTTTTGGCAGAGAAGCTGGTGGAAAGCCAACATATAACAGTGCAAAATCTGCGATGATTAGTTTTACAAAATCGTTAGCGGATGAAGTGATTAAAGACGGCATTCGTGTCAATGGTGTTGCTCCAGGCTCTATTTTACATCCATCGGGAAATTGGCAGAGAAGACTTGAAGAAAACCCAGAGAAGATTAATCAGTTTGTACAAGACTCGATACCTGCTGGGCGCTTTGGTACTGTTGAGGAGATTGCTGATGTCGTAATCTTTTTAGCTTCTCCAAAAGCAAGCTGGGTTGTCGGAGCGACTCTAAATGTAGATGGTGGTCAATCACATTCAAACTTTTAGCTGACTATTAGATTTAGTTTTTTTTCTGCAATCGCTATACCCAGAAGCTTTCACCAAAAAGCTTAGCGTTCTTTTCTCTTTATAGTTTTTGATAAATGAGCAGCAATGATAACAATGAGAAATACTGATGAGATGTTTCATAGTGAAAAAGTCCATTAAAGAATGGGCTTTTTTTGTTTGTAAATAATAAATCAATGGTTACTTATGGTAGGAAAAATGAAATGTGAATGAAATTGAATGATTATTGGTCGATTAAGTGATTATATGTGAATGTTTTTGAGTGAAAATGATTGATTTGTGAAAACGTTTTATTTATAATAATGATTACAACGTATTCAAACAAAATAAAGGAGATTTAAATCGTGCTTACATTTGAAAGACAACAAATGATTTTAAAGCTTCTTGAAGAGAAAAAGGTTGTAAAAATTCAAGAATTGGTTGAAGAAACCGATGCATCTGAATCAACGATACGTAGAGACCTTACTGAACTAGAGAACAGTGGTCATTTAAAAAGGGTTCACGGTGGAGCTTCATTGTTAACTCGAAAAACGGATGAACCAACTGTTGAAGAAAAAGAAGCGAAAAATAATGAAGAAAAACGTGCGATTGGTCAGTATGCAGCCTCATTAGTCAATGATGGCGATTGTTTATTTATTGATGCCGGAACGACTACAAAAGCACTGATCGAACATTTAACGAATAAGGATTTAGTCGTCGTAACGAACGGTTTAAATATTATAACGGAGCTGTTAAAGCACGGAATCAAAACGTACGTAACTGGCGGTCTTGTAAAAGAAGGAACCCATGCTTTTATCGGAAGGGGAGCTGTAGACAGCCTCACAAATTATCAGTTTGATAAAGCTTTTATCGGAACGAATGGGATTCACCTATTAAATGGTTTTTCGACTCCGGATCCTGAGGAAGCGTTTATTAAAAAAGTTGCCATCCAAAGAGCCAATGAGCCAATTGTTTTAGCCGATCATACAAAGTTCGGTGATGTATCGTTTGCAAAAATAGCTCGTTTACACGAAGCGATGATCATTACGTCAAATCAATTAGAAAGTAATGTTCAAAAACAGTATGAAGAGAAGACAGAACTTAAGGTGGTGAACATCAGATGATTTATACACTTACACTGAATCCATCTGTAGACTATATCGTTTCAGTTGACCCTTTTGAATTAGGAAAAACGAACAGAACGACAGAAGAAATGAAAAACCCAGGAGGAAAAGGGATCAATGTCTCAAGGGTTCTTCAAAATTTACACATTGAAAGTAAAGCGCTCGGTTTTATTGGGGGATTTACAGGAAGCTTCATAGAGACAGCTTTGAAAAATGAAAACATCGCTACAGATTTTATTGAAATTGATGGTGATACAAGAATTAATGTCAAACTTAAGACGACTACTGAAACGGAAGTAAACGGTAAATCCCCGACGATTACAACAAGCCATATTGAACATTTAATGAGAAAGTTAAATGTGCTGCAAAAAGGTGACTTTTTAGTATTGGCAGGCAGTGTGCCAGATTCGTTACCTGCATCATTTTATGCAACTTTGATGGAAGAGTTGGAAGCAACTGGCGCATACATGATCGTTGATACGAGTGGAGAAGCGCTTTCGGAAAGCATTGAAGCAAATCCATTTTTAATAAAGCCAAACGAAAATGAAGTAGCTGAAATGTTTGGTTGTAAAAACGTCACGAAGGAACAAGCTGTCGACTTCGGTAAACAGTTAATTAAAAAAGGGGTACAAAACATTATTATTTCCATGGCAGGACGCGGGGCACTATTTTTAAATGATGAAAAGGTTCTATTTGCTAATGTACCTAAAGGTAAAGTGAGAAACTCTGTCGGAGCCGGAGACTCGGTCGTTGCCGGGTTCATTGCTTCTTATGTGCAAGAAAAAAATGTTGAGGAAGCGTTTCGTAATGGGATTGCTGCGGGAAGCGCATCCGCTTTTTCAGATGGATTTTGTACAAAAGAGACGATCCATGAGTTAAAGCAACAAATAAAGATAGAAATATTATAAAGGGGTGTAAGCAAAATGAGAATCGCAGACTTGTTATCAACAGATACGATGATTCTTGATCTTCAATCTACATCTAAGGATGAAGTTATTGAAGAATTAGCTAGTAAGCTTGATGAAGCTGGAAAACTTGCGGATAAAAAACAGTATATTGAAGCAATACAAAATCGCGAAAGTCAAAGTTCCACAGGAATTGGTGATGGGGTAGCCATTCCGCATGCTAAAACTGCGGCAGTGAAAGAACCAGCGATCGTTTTTGGAAGAACAGAGAAAGGCCTTGATTACGATGCGCTTGATGGTCAGCCAAGCCATTTGTTCTTTATGATCGCTGCGAGTGAAGGGGCGAATAATGAACATTTACAAACGTTATCTCGTCTATCAACATTACTTATCGACGAAGACTTTCGCAGCATTTTATTAAAAGCCGAAACAAAGGATGAAATCCTTGTTGCGATTAATGAAAAAGAAGCAGAAAAGCTTGATGACCACGAACAAGAAACCGTATCAAGTGAAGCTGAAGAGAAATATATTTTAGCTGTTACTGCATGTCCAACAGGGATTGCCCATACGTACATGGCGGCTGACTCTTTAAAAGAAAAAGCGAAAGCGATGGGGGTCAGCATAAAAGTTCAGACAAACGGGTCTGACGGAGTGAAAAATAAACTTACGAGTGATGATATTGAAAAAGCTGATGCCATTATTATTGCTGCGGATACGAAGGTAGAAAAAGAACATTTTGTTGGAAAACCGTTAATTGAAACAGCCGTAACCGATGGCATTCGAAAGCCAGAAGAATTACTCACAAGAGCAGTGAATGGAGATGCACCAATATTTGAGGGTGATGGAAGCAGCAAATCGGCTAGTGACGAAGAAAGTTCTGGCAAGAAATCTGGCTTTTACAAGCATTTAATGAACGGTGTTTCAAACATGCTGCCATTTGTTGTAGGTGGAGGTATATTGATTGCTTTATCCTTCTTCTTCGGAATTGATGCAGCAGATCCTAATAGTCCTGATTATCATCCATTAGCTGAAGCGCTAGATACGATTGGCGGAGGAACAGCATTCGGACTAATGATTCCGGTATTAGCAGCATTTATTGCGATGAGTATTGCTGATCGTCCTGGTTTTGCACCTGGTATGGTTGCGGGTTTAATTGCTTCAACTGGTGAAGCCGGATTTTTAGGTGGAATTATCGCAGGTTTCTTAGCTGGTTATATCGTCGTTTTACTGAAAAAGGTGTTTAATTTTGTACCCGCTTCATTAGCTGGTATTAAAACGATTTTATTTTATCCCTTGTTCGGAATCTTTTTAGCAGGATATATTATGCTTGAATTAATCGTTGATCCTGTGCAAGGATTGAATACCATGTTAGAAAACTGGTTAGGAAACATGGGGACAGGGAATATTGTTCTGCTCGGTATTTTACTAGGCGGAATGATGTCAATCGATATGGGCGGACCGATTAACAAAGCTGCCTTTACGTTCGGAATTGCAATGATCGACGCTGGAAACTATGCTCCACATGCCGCGATTATGGCTGGTGGAATGGTGCCTCCTCTAGGAATTGCTTTAGCTACAACGTTTTTCAAAAACAAATTTACAAAACAAGAGCTTGAAGCAGGAAAAACAAACTATGTATTAGGTGCATCTTTCATTACAGAAGGAGCGATTCCATTTGCAGCTTCTGATCCAGGGCGTGTCATTCCGTCTGCTGTAACAGGCTCGGCTATTGCTGGTGGTTTAGCTATGTTATTTGGGAATACGTTGTTAGCCCCACATGGCGGTGCATTCGTCATCTTTGTCGCTGTAGAAAATTGGCCGCTGTATTTGTTAGCAATCTTAATAGGAGCTATCGTTACAGCAGTCATGCTTGGCGTTTGGAAAAAGCCAGTCAAATAACTTTCATATGAACGGTTAGGTAATGATAAAATTGCCTAACCGTTTTCTTTTTTAAATTAATATAATTTGAATCTCTCAATCGTTTTCTAGGCCCAAAGAGCGGTTACATCACGAGCTTAGTACCGCCAAGAGAGGATTTCAGCATCCTTGACGGTAGAAAATGCCGAAATAGTATCCGTCAAGAGAGGGAGAAGAGGATTTCCTTATGATTAAATAATTGAAAATTTCCATCATTTACAACAATGAAATTTTTTCATAAAAAATGTGTAAAAATAAACAATTCGCTACTCGAAATATGTTAACATAATGAAAAGCAGAAGGAGGAGTTTTGATGGTGACATATGATAGTTTGCATTATCCATATCCATCTCAGCGGATGGTTACATATGGTAAAAATGGTATGGTTGCGACATCACAACCATTAGCAGCACAAGCAGGTTTAGATATATTAAAGCAAGGTGGAAACGCGATTGATGCAGCAATTGCGACTGCAGCTTGTTTAACAGTCGTTGAACCGACTTCGAATGGAATAGGCGGAGATGCATTTGCACTTGTTTGGGTAAAAGGAGAACTCCACGGATTAAATGCGAGTGGTCCAGCACCACAAACAATCTCAATTGAAAAATTGAAGGCACAAGGGGTCGATGAAATCCCTAAATTCGGCTGGACTCCGGTAACGGTTCCTGGTGCACCAGCTGCATGGGCTGAACTTTCTGAGCGGTTCGGTAAACTTCCACTTTCTGACGTGCTTAAACCAGCTGTTAAATACGCAAGGGAAGGGTACCCATTAAGTCCGACCCTGTCATATTTTTGGGAAAGAGCAGTAAAAGGCTTTAAAGAAGTGTTAAAAGACGAAGAATTCGAAAGCTGGTTTGATACGTTTGCCCCGAATGGTGTTGCTCCGAAGGCAGGAGATGTATGGCGTTCTGAAGGGCATGCATCTACTTTAGAATCAATCGGACAAACGAATGCAAAAGCTTTTTATGAGGGCGAAATAGCGGATAAGATTGATGCATTTTCGAAAAAATATGGTGGATATTTAACAAAAGAAGATTTAGAAGCATATAAACCTGAATGGGTGAAGCCAATAAGTGTTCATTATAAAGGCTATGACGTGTGGGAGATTCCTCCTAACGGTCAAGGACTCGTGGCATTGATGGCCCTTAACATGTTGAAAGATGAAGCGTTTACGACGAGAGATCACGTTGAAACGTTTCATAAACAAATTGAAGCAATGAAGCTCGCTTTTACTGATGGACAAAAATATATTACCGAAGAAAAAGAGATGAGTGTGTCAGTTGAAACGTTGTTAAGTGAAGCATACGGCCAAGAACGCCGTGCTCTCATTGGAGAAGAAGCGATTTTGCCTGAGGCTGGAGAACCTTCTCGCGGCGGGACGGTTTATTTAGCAACAGCTGACAATGAAGGAAATATGGTGTCGTTCATTCAAAGTAACTATATGGGCTTTGGGTCAGGATTAGTAGTTCCGGGTACTGGAATCTCGCTCCAGAATAGAGGACATAATTTCAGCCTAGACCCGGCTCATGATAATGCACTTCAACCAGGAAAACGGACTTATCATACGATTATCCCTGGTTTCTTAACGAAAGGAACCGAAGCTGTTGGTCCATTTGGCGTTATGGGTGGGTTTATGCAGCCGCAAGGTCATATGCAAGTTGTCATGAATACGATTGATTTCGGCTTAAACCCTCAAGCAGCTCTAGATGCCCCTAGATGGCAGTGGATGAAAGAGAAGAAAGTTTTAGTGGAGCAAGGTTTACCAAATCATTTAGCTCAGCAACTTTCAGCAAAAGGACATCACATTCAAGTGACTCACCAATCTGGCAACTTTGGACGTGGACAAATTATTTGGCGTGATCCGAAGACAGGTGTTCTTTCTGGTGGTACAGAGTCACGGACAGATGGTTCAATTGCAGTATACTAGCTCGATATTTTGAAAGGGAGAAGTACACAAATGAAACATACGGAAATCTTTATGGCTTTTTTCCGTGTCGGAATGTTAGGGTATGGAGGCGGTCCTGCTTCCATACCCCTCATTCATAAAGAAGTCGTAGATAAATATAGGTGGATGACTACGGATGAATTTTCGGATGTGTTAGCAATAGGGAATACATTACCGGGTCCAATTGCAACGAAAATGGCAGGATATATAGGCTATCGAATCGCCGGAATAGGCGGCATGATTAACGCTCTTATCGCCTCGGTTATTCCAACAGTTATTTTAATGATCGTTCTTTTAGTCTCTTTAGCCTCTTTTCGAGAATATTCCTGGGTACAAGGAATGACGAATGGCGTACTTCCAGTCGTTGCTGTCATGCTCGGAGTGTTAACGTGGAGTTTTATTAAACGATCGAAAGACGACTTCGGCTGGGGAAAAGTCGCTTTATTAATCGTCCTTTCTGTTCTGCTCATTCAACTAGCAGGTTTGCATCCAGCTATCGTTATAGGCGGTCTAATCGTTTTTGTCTTTTTAAAGAAGAAAAAACAGCCTTCTAAAGAACAGGAAGGTGAGCGTGGATGACTTATTGGGAAATTTTCTTAGCTTTTTTTATTCCGGGTATTGTCGGCTATGGCGGTGGACCAGCTACTATTCCGTTAATCGAATATGAAGTTGTCCATCGGTACGGATGGATGAATGTTGAAGAATTTGGTGAAGTATTAGCTCTCGGGAATGCACTGCCGGGTCCGATTGCGACAAAAATGGCAGGATATATCGGATTTGTAGAAGGTGGGGTACTTGGAGCATTTGTAGGAGTATTTGCTACTGTGGCACCATCATTAATTTTAATGATTGTCTTATTAAGTATATTATTTAAATTTAAAGACTCACCGAAAGTAAAGCTTTTATCAAGTATAGTTCGTCCGACGATTGCGGTTCTGCTTGGGTTAATGACTTTCCGTTTTATAGAAACATCTTATTTTGATAACGGGGTGCTGCAAACAGGATTGCTTGTAGCAGCTAGTTATTACTTATTAGAAAAGCGAAAAGTACATCCTGCCTTCGTCATTTTAGGCTCACTCATTTATGGAGCGCTATTTTTAGCGCCTTAACATGTAGAATAGTACGATCGAAATCGCTATCGTGGACGTCTTCACCTTAGGGCAAAGTGTGACATCACATTCACTAGATATAGAAGCAACTTTATGGATTTATTTACAATACGGCAAACGTATTGTTCCAAGATTTACTGGTAAATAAGCTTATTTGGCAATTAATTTGATCATGTTAAAAAACGCTCCTTTGTATACTGCTTACATTATACAAAATGGAGCGATTTTTTTTGTTTGAAAGTATTTTTGAAGCGTGAAAGGTGGCGACTTCTAGCGGGAAAAGCAATAGTCGATAATCCCTTTGGTGCACACAGTGGTGCATCAAGGAAGTTGAGGCATTGCCGCTAAAAGTGTCCGGCCTGAAACGAAGAAAAAGAAGCAAAAAAACGGTGTCCCAAAAAAACAGGCATTTGGGACACTGTTATCATCTTTTACTGGATATATGGAAGTAATCGCATTTATTATGGCGTAAGGACAATGCTGCCGTTAACAGAATGGTTTTCAATCGCTTCATGCGCTTTATCTGCCGCAGAGAATGAATACGTAGCACCGACGTGAGCAAAAATTGATTTTTGCTCAAATAACCTGCTAATCTCTTCTCCTGCACGGCGCAGTTCTTCTTGAGGGGCAGTAAATAATAACACACCCATAACGGTCGCATGCTTTTGATTTAACTGACGCCAAGGCAGGGGAGGAGTATTATCTTTAGGTGATCCAATAGTGATAATTTTACCGCCAAGTTTAATCATTTCTAAATCTTTTTCGAAGTTTTCACTTAAGGACATTTCTAAAATGAGATCGACACCTTGAGAATCAGTGAGCTCATTTACCTTCTCAACAATATCTGTTTCTTTATATAAAATAACATGATTCGCTCCAGCTTTTTTACAAATACCCGCCTTTTCCTCATTGCCTGCCGTAGCAATAATTTTTAGACCGGCTTTTTTCGCTAGCTGAATCGCAGCTTGGCCAACTGCTCCAGCACCGCCATAGATGAGTACAGTTTCCCCTGGGCGAACGTTAGCACGGAAGTGTAAAGAAAGATGAGCAGTCATAAATGGCATCGCTAGTGCAGCACCTTCCACTTCGGTTACTCGTTTTGGGAGCGGGAATATTGAAGATTCATTGGCAACGACATATTCGGCACATGTTCCAGTAACATTTGTCGCCCAAACACGATCACCTTCCTTTACGTAAGTAACATTCGCTCCGATTTTTTCAACAGTCCCTCCTAAGTCAAAGTGAGGGACAGCAGGAAATGAACTTACTTGCCTTATTCCTTTTCTAAAATACGTATCAACAGGATTAAGTCCACTTCCGCCAACTTTTATGAGAACTTCATGTTCTTTTGGTTCAGGGTTATCAATATTTTTCGTCTGCAGAACATCAGGAGAACCATACTTTTCATAAACAACAGCTTTCATAATCTCACACTCCCACTCATATATTTTCGCTTCATGTCCAAATAACCGATTAGGTTTTATCGTGAAGTCGAAGTTTCTATTTATAAAATATTTTCTCATAATTCTCAAATAAAAAAAAGAAAAGCCTAAAAACTAGGCTTTAAAAAGTATGCGGACAATCGATGTGTTCTTATTAGGAAAAAGTATTTATATAGACTTTTCTGGACAAGCGTTCCGCTACTTAACTTTTCTCTATGTCCTAAAGTACCATAAAGATGACATATTTTGTCGGTATAAGGAGTCAAATGTCTGTACGTGATGCTGATCATTCATAGTGAATACGGCTACCGTTCGTCCCATCCGCTTCTTGATGAAGTCCGCCGCGGTTCATAATTTCTCGAATGATTTCTTTATGAATCGTTACACCTTCTGCGTTTAAATAAGGAGCAATTTGCTGTAAGTTATGGTGGAAAAATGCTAATTCTTTATCTGTCCAATTATTTTTTCCCATCATGGAAAGTTCCGTCATATCTCTTCCAACATACATGATTTTCTCCTCCTAAAAGTGGCAGAATGTTGAAAATGCAGAACGAATCGCTTGCCACTAGTTATAGTGTATCTAGAGTTTACGGGTCATATTCTGTATAATCATTAGTAAATATGAACAGCTAACTTCCTTACAAAAAGTTGTATAGGAGAGAATGTGAAAGATGCTGTTCGTTAAGTTAATGATCTTTATAGTTAGAAAGTGAGGGCATACATATGTCAGAACAAACAAATAACAAGGTTGCTCTAGTGACAGGAAGCAGTCGGGGAATTGGGAAAGAAATTGCACATAGGCTAGCCAAGCAAGGTTATAATATCGTGATTAACTATGCACGGAGTAAATCGAAAGCGGAAGAAACAGCAGACGAGATTCGTAAGCTAGGCAGAGAAGTACTAACTGTGAAAGCAAATATTGGTAAAATTGATAAGATAGAAGAAATGTTTTCCACAATTGATGACCATTTCGGACGACTGGATGTGTTAGTAAATAATGCTGCTTCTGGTGTCCTAAGACCTGTCATGGAATTAGAGGAAAGTCATTGGGACTGGACGATGAATATAAACAGCAAAGCGATGTTATTTTGTTCGCAAATGGCTGCACAGCGGATGGAAAAACAAGGAGAAGGCGGAGCAATTGTTAGCTTAAGTTCATTAGGTTCCCAAAGATATTTAAAACATTATACAACGGTCGGTGTTTCGAAAGCAGCAGTAGAAGCTTTAACGAGATATTTAGCTGTTGAATTAGCTCCCCAGAACATTCGAGTAAATGCTGTTTCCGGCGGAGCCGTTGATACGGATGCTTTGACTCATTTCCCGAATCGTGAAGAACTGTTAGAAGGTGCGAAAGCAAAGACACCTGCAGGAAGAATCGTTCAACCTGAAGACCTTGCAGATACAGTAATGTTCTTATTATCACCTCAAGCTAAAATGATTTGTGGGCAGACAATTATTGTGGATGGCGGTATCTCGCTTTTAACATAATAGGTCTATCTGTTTGCAATTTATCATGTTTTAAGGTAAAAAATAGCAGGACGATGAACAATATTTTCTTGGATAAAAAGGTCACCCGAGGACATCATAATTGATGTGGAGGTGATACTCATGGCTCACAAAAAACAACAACAGCAACCACAAGCTTCTAAAACTAACGCTCAAAAAGTGAAGCAGCAAAACCAACAATCTGCTCAAGGACAACAATACGAGTTTGCGAGCGAAACTGATGCTCAAAAAGTGAAGCAGCAGAACCAACAATCTGCTCAACGTAAACAGCAAGCTTCTGCAAAAGGACAACAGCAACAATAATGTTGCACGATAATTAGCGGATACCGCTAAGTCCATGCAAGGAGACTGACCTTATTGGCAACCATTCTATGTATACAACTGATTGATCAGTCAATTCGGACGTATACGATATAGGACAGGTGTCTAAGGTTAGTCTCCTTTTTGTACACATACATATATTAATGTGCGTAAAAGAAACAGTTATTATTTGCTTTATTTTTTCAAATTGGGTTTTGAATCGTTTTAAAATTTATAAATCAATAGTATAATAATGATGATAGAAGAAGAAAAAGAAACAATTATATGTCAAAAATGCAGGGATTTTTGATGAACTCCATTAAAGTGCGTGTTAAAGGAGGACAAAAAGAGCAACGATCGTTACATGACGAGCTTCCACACGGATGTGGTAACTTCTGTGTGCCCGAAGGACCCGGGATTTTAGCCTAAGATCGTCCTATTGTCTGACATGCCACAGGACGTGGCATTTTGTCCGAATGCCGGATACACTGACAGTAGAGGAAGAGACAAAGCTTTTTCAATGCGGCGAAGTTCGTATAGTGTTAATACGTAAGGTAACGGAGAGACGAGTCTACGCAGAGATACGAAAGCTATTATTTCTAGACTTTTTGAACATCCTCTTGAAAGGAAATGATTCATTCGAAGGAAAATGTGTCCTATTTCCTTAAATGATTTAGACTTTACAAGGAGGGAACCTGAGTATCTAATGTGTCAAGAACATTGGAGGGGATGAAAGTGCTTTTCCGTAAAAAGAAAAATAGGGATCATAAAGCAAAAGCAAAAGGAGAAGAAAACGAAGTAAAAATTGTGACAGTATCAATTGATGAAGTACGTGAAGCTGTAAACAAATATGCAGCTACTCTTCAGCAAGGGGTATCTTTAAGAAGTGTGGTTCTCGATGATCATAAGCTTGATTACGATTTGCTTCATCATTATATCGGCGGAAAACCGGACAAACCATTTTACATGTCTAAAGAAACATTTGAAGTATTTGAAGAACAACACTACCCTAAGCATATAGATCAATGTCAAATTGCATGTGATCAATATTTACTTGAAAATGGAGAAGAGCCTGTCATCCCGGGGAATCCTTATCGAAAAATTAGTTATTTTAAGTTACAAAATTACTTAGTTGAAAAACCGCCATTCGATCTATATTTACACCCGCAAGACCGAATGGTTACCCATCGCGCACCAAATGATAAAAAGTGAACGGTTGGAATATGATCCTCTCCCTGTTGCTAGCTAAGTGTTGTCTTTGGAGTGTAACTTAGAAGGAAGGAGATAAGCAGTGAGTTTTCCCAAAGTAGGCAGCAATATACAAGTACACAGCTATAAACATAACGGACAGCTCCATCGAATTTGGGAAGAAACAATTATTCTTAAAGGAACTTCTCATGAAGTGATTGGCGGGAACGATCGAATCATGGTTCAAGAATCCGATGGAAGACAGTGGCGAACACGTGAACCTGCAATTTGTTATTTTACAGCTGATCATTGGTTTAATTGTATTGGTATGATTCGAAATGATGGATTATATTATTACTGCAATTTAGGTACTCCATTCACATACGATCATGAAGCAGTAAAATATATCGATTATGATCTTGATATTAAAGTGTTTCCAGATATGACGTACAAGCTTTTAGATGAAGATGAATTTGCGCTACATAAAAAACAGATGAACTATCCTGATGAAGTTGAAGTCATTCTCAGGCGCAGCGTAGATGAATTAGTGTCTTGGATAAGCCAACAAAAGGGACCCTTTGAGCCTGGTTTTATTGAATATTGGTACGAAAGATTTTTACAATATCGATAAGAGGTCTTATCAAAAGCGGCTAATGTCTAGGCCGCTTTTTTAATTTTGTTGTTCCTCTCGAAAAAATTAGAAATGGGGTAACGTAAAGAGAAAGGGGGATGAGCTGTATGGGAAGTATTAGGCGATATTTATTCTTCGTTAAGCCGTATTGGAAAGAAATTATCGGCACAGTTATGATCGGGATGCTGAAATTCGGTATTCCATTAATCATACCGTTAATTTTAAAATATGTGATCGACGATATTATTGGTGCACCAAATTTATCTTCCGATGAGAAGCTAAACAACTTGTATTGGTTAATGGGAATTGTTCTTTTTATCTTTATCGTCCTGCGACCACCAATTGAGTATTACCGTCAATATTTTGCACAATGGATTGGAAGTAAAGTACTTTATGATATACGTGATCAGCTATTTACTCATTTGCAAAAATTAAGCTTGAAATTTTATTCGAACCGAAAGTCTGGTGAAATTATTTCTCGAGTCATTCATGATGTAGAACAAACGAAAAATTTTATTATTACCGGAATGATGAATATTTGGCTAGATTTATTCACGATTGTTGTAGCTATTATTATTATGTTTACAATGGATATTTGGCTCACTTTAATCGCGATATCATTACTTCCTTTTTATGGCATAGCTATTAAATATTTCTACAGCAGGCTTCGCTTTTTAACACGTCGACGTTCGCAAGCATTAGCAGAAGTACAAAGTCATTTACATGAACGTTTACAAGGAATGAATGTTATTCGCAGTTTTGCACTTGAGGATTATGAACAAAAAGAGTTTGATAAGCAGAACAGCAACTTTTTATCAAAAGCTCTTGATCATACAAAATGGAACGCAAAAACATTTGCAGTAGTGAATACAATTACCGATCTTGCACCGGTTCTTGTAATCGGTGTGGCAGGAGTATTAGTCATTCAAACCGGATTAACAGTCGGAACGATGGTTGCATTCGTTGCTTATATGGATCGCCTTTATAATCCGTTAAGAAGGCTCGTTAATTCATCAACCACTTTAACTCAATCAGTTGCTTCAATGGATCGAGTGTTTGAGCTTGTTGATGAGAAATATGATATTACAGACGAGGATAATGCAGTCCCATACCGTTTCCCGAATGGTGAAGTCATTTTTGATCATGTCAGCTTTAAGTATACTGACGATGAGTTAATCCTAAAAGATATGAATTTTACTGTTCAAGCAGGTGAAACGATTGCGATTGTTGGAATGAGTGGTGGTGGTAAAAGTACGATTATGAGTTTGATCCCAAGGTTTTACGATGTGACGAGTGGGAGAATTTTGATTGACGGTAAGGATGTCCGGGAGTATAAAGTCCGTTCATTACGTGATCGTATTGGAATGGTGCTGCAGGATAATATTATTTTTAGCGATTCCGTCAAATTTAACATTTTAATGGGGAGACCGGATGCATCTGAAGAGGAAGTTGTTGCAGCAGCAAAGGCAGCAAATGCGCATGAATTTATTATGAACTTGCCTGAAGGATATGACACAAATATCGGAGAGCGAGGAGTAAAACTCTCGGGAGGACAAAAGCAAAGGGTTGCTATTGCTCGTGTCTTCTTAAAAAGTCCGGAAATTCTTATTTTTGATGAAGCGACGAGTTCATTGGATTTAGAAAGTGAACATTTAATTCAACAGTCTCTATTTAAGCTTGCTGAGAATCGTACAACTTTCATTGTCGCTCATAGGCTTTCAACGGTCACACATGCTGATCGTATTGTTGTCATTGATCACGGAGAGTTAGTAGAGATCGGTTCACATGAAGAATTGATGCAAAGAGAAGGAGCGTATCACCGACTCTTTCAAGTACAGCAGTTAACATAAAAAGCAGAGGCATTTCGCCTCTGCTTTTTATGGATGTTCAAAAATTCCGGGAAAAAAGCTTTCGTATCTCAGTGTTGACTCGTTTCTCTGTAATTCACGTATTTACTACCTTACGCTCTGCTACTCAAAACTTCATCACCTTGATCTACTCGCCTCTTTTTATCCTCCTTTTTGAAATACGCACTTTTAATATTCTTTTTCACTAATGTCTATTTCATTTTTATCTTGATGGAAAGTGTAGAACCCATCGACTAACCGGTCAAGGTGTTCGAGCTCTTCACTATATTCGATAATCAGTGCAATCACTGGAAAGAAGTGAATCCATTCACTTTGTTCAAGCGTAGGGTCGTTATAAAATTGCATAAAACACTCCGTCAATTCTTTTTTTCCGACGGCGATTTCTTCATAAAGCTCATCGGTCGTTTGGGGCTTGACCTTACCTGCATACTTAAGCAAGATCCGATCGTGATAATTAGTCAAATAATCTAATTGTGTTTGAATAGTATTTTCCATTTCTTCTGGAAGCTGGTTTAATACATTTTCATGTTTGCTCAAACTTTTTAGTACGACTTTAGCATTTTTTGTACATTGAATCATTTGACGGAAGAGAACCACTTTTCTCATACGGGCGTACTCATTTTTTTGAAAGAGGTTTCGCTCTTCTTTATAGAGAGAAAATAAGTTATCAATTTTTAACATCGTTTCACGCATTGTATCTGTATCTTTTCGTAATGTTTGATAGTCTGCTTCATGGCGTGTTAATAACCGAATCCATTGAAGAACTTGCTCATTTGTATTTGTAATTTTATGATAGAGAAGATTTTCATGCTTTGGCGGAAGAAAAATCATGTTTACGACAAATGCAGAGACAACTCCGATCATAATTAATAAAAAGCGATTCAATGCAAAAGGAATAAAGTCTTCAGCAGGGTTACCCATTATAATAACGGCCGTAACGACAGCTAAAGGGATGATCGCTTCTTTGTTTAATTTCAAATGAATCGCGATGACGAGTAGAACGACGACTCCGACAACGAATGGTTCATGACCAAATGCAAGGACAAAGATGATCGCTAATCCAGCACTGATCACATTCGCTTGAACTTGATCCCAAATTAGCGTAATACTTTTATGGACAGATGGCTGGACTGCAAAAAAAGCAGCAAGACCGGCGAATGCTGGTTTGTCAAATCCTAACCATATCGCAGCATACAAAGCTAATGTAACGGCTAATCCTGTTTTGAAAATACGGGCTCCAAGCCTCATGATGTTTATTAATCCTTCCCTTTCTAAATTCCATATATTAGACGAGTCATATTATGCTTCATTTCAATCATTTATGCTTCTAATATTTTTTGTTCATCACTACATATCTACTCATAGCATATAAAAACAGTTTATTTATTCAAAATTTCTGTTTTGTTGAAGAAAATGATGAAGCTGGCTCATTCCTCGTACTATACACCTGTTTTGACAATCTTTCAATAGGTTATGATAACAATAATACGGAGCTCCTATAGTAAGAGGATGAGAATCGTAAATGGATCTGTAAGAATCGCATAGAAAAGGGGAATCAAAAAAGCCTGCTCCATCATAGAAGGAGCAGGCTGACATACAAAATACTTTATTCTGTTGATACGGCTGGGTCTGCTTGCTGTTTGACCGGAACAACTTGTAAGAAATGTTTTTCAGGATCTTTTAATAAGTTGTCAATATAGCCAGCTTCATCAAGTTGCTTTTGCGCAATTAATTCCTCATGATATTTTGTCAGAAGTTCAGTAACATCCGAAATTCCCGTTTCGCTCAACGGTTCGATCGACACTTTCGCTCCCTTTGCAATTCTTGCTTGTAAAGCTTGCTCATCTAAGCCCATTTCTGGATCGTGTCTTAAATAAATGACACCACCAGTCATACCAGCACAGATCCATGGACCAGGGTCACCTAAGACGAGACCACGCCCATTTGTCATATATTCGAAGGCAAATCCTTTTAAGTTTGCATGGATGCCCATGCCATATCTTCGTCCTTTTGTTATCCGGCGTTTAAGCTTGCCGCCAAATATCATATCAGCACCAGATAAACGAATTCCCGCACGAGAGTCAGCATCACCTTGAATCATAAAGAGTCCTTGCTGAGCTCCATAGCCAGCTCCTTTTCCTACAGAACCATTAACAAATTCTCCGTGGTGCCCTTTAGATTTAAAGATTTTAAAGCTTCCTCCAAATGACGTTTTTCCAACACCATCTTGAGCTCCTCCACTAATACGGATGTTAACACCATCACTGTTATAAGCGCCAAGCCCGTTCCCGAGAATTGAACCTTGTGTAAAGTTCAAATCGATGGCAGGGAGGTCACGATATGATCCATCAAGCTTTCCTCGGACACGGTGACAAGAAACTCGACTCCCTAGTACACGCTGTTCAGCAGTGACAGCCTCATAAGAACGAGAAGCCGTTAATTCTTCAACGTTGCCATCTAAATACTCTGCTCCGACAGCAACTGCTAATTGATGTTCTTCTTCAACTTCATGGAGCGGTTCGAATGCTGCAACATCTTGTTCAGGTAATGTAGAGAGCAAATCACCTAAATCCATTTGATCGTGACCGTTTACTTGTTCTAGCAAATCAGAACGACCAACTAGGTCTTGAGTTCGTTTGAATCCTAACGAAGCTGTTAATGCTTGAAGTTCACTCCCAAACGCACTAAACAAGTTCTTTAACCCTTCTACTGCTAAGTCATATTGTCTAGGTACAAAGCGTCGTAATCCATGCTCTTTCGCTTGTGCTTCCGATTCAATTTGTGTAGCTATACCGACGTGGCATGTGTCTAAGTGACAGCCTCGACATGCCGTACAACCGACAGCAATCATTGATAATGTCCCAAATCCAATACGATTGGCACCTAATAACATGAGTTTCATCGCATCTGCTGCACTTTTCACACCACCATCAGCCCAAATTTCTACTTTATGGCGCAATCCGGCTTCTAATAATGCGAAATGAGCTGCTTTTACGCCAATTTCAGCTGGGAGACCGACGTGCTGTAAAGCATGAACTCTTGCAGCCCCTGTTCCGCCATCAAAGCCACTAAGTGTAATATAATCTGCACCAGCTTTAGCGATCCCAACAGCAATCGTTCCGATATTTGGAACAATAGGTACTTTGACAGCTACTTTAGCTTGATCGTTTGCAGTTTTAATTTCTGTAATCATTTGTGCCAAGTCTTCAATTGAATAAATATCATGATTATTGGACGGAGAGATCAAGTCAGAGCCAGTTGTTGCATTACGTGCTGCCGCAACTTTTTCTGTTACTTTTGATCCTGGTAAATGTCCGCCTTCACCTGGTTTTGCACCTTGGCCAATTTTTA
Source organism: Evansella halocellulosilytica (assembly GCF_002335745.1). GTDB lineage: Bacteria > Bacillota > Bacilli > Bacillales > Salisediminibacteriaceae > Bacillus_CA > Bacillus_CA halocellulosilytica. Next base: position 2,496,316 of record NZ_NIST01000001.1, read on the forward strand.
TTTCTAATAAATTAGATGAATTTAACAGCTCAACGTTCACTCCGAACCGGCCAGAAGCAATTTGCTGTCCGCGTGTATTAGGATATTTGCCGAGCATATCTTTAATTTCTCCGCCTTCTCCATTAAAGCTGATCATATTTAATTGATCAGCAGCCTCAGCGTATGCTCTGAAGGCAACCTCGTTTTGAGAGCCGAAAGACATCGAACTAATCATAAACGGCAAGTCATGGTTTTTAACACCAACATCAACGTCGTCTTTGTTAACGTTTGACTCCACTTGTTTTAACGCAGTCAAATGACGGATATTAATCGGATTCTTTGCTTCTTGTTCATCTAATTTCTCACGGTATGCATCATAGCCAGCCTTTCCAGAAGCAAGGTCGCCTAACGACTTCCAAAGCCTTGGGAAAATATGAAATGATTTTCCTGGACGGGCTTTTTCATTTTCAAAGTCTTCTTTTCGTTTTAAGCTCTCTTCTTCCATTTTTGCGAAGTTGTAACCGAGCTCTGTTCCACCTAAAAAGTTGACGATGTTTAAACGATCAGCAATTTCTTCGTTTAACCCGATCGAAGAAAAGAGTCTGCCATATCCGCGCAGTTCATGAATCCCGATCGTTGAAATAATTTTTTCTAATCCTTTATTTAGAGCACTGAACAGTTTTGTTGCAGGTTCGGAATCTTCATCGACAACAGTAGCAAACATAATATATGGGTGGATAATGTCTGCACCTAACCCGAATGCCACAGCGATATCATGTAACGAACGAATACTTCCGGAGCGGAGAACAATTGAACCTAAACGACGTTTTTCTTTAGATGTCAATTCTTGATCTAGAGCTGACACTGCTAAGTGCGGATCGATCCAATAATTGTCATCCTCATGAGTACCATGATCATCGAGAACGAGTAATGTTTTTTCATTGTCAAGAGCAGATACGGCCTCATCGACTAAACGTTGTAAAGCTTCTTCAACGCTTTCGTGTTCGAGACGAACCATTTTCAACGTATGCGCTTCATTCGTTTCCTCGTAGCGTTGCAGCAACCCCTCATACGATAATTGGCCAAACTTGGATTCGATTGCTTTACCAGACATCGCCTCAGCAACGATTGGCGAATCAAGCTGTAGAATCGTTTTTAACGATTTTCTGTCAAATAGCTCTGGTCGTTGCCCGATAATGACACGTGTAGAGAAGTGTTCCATTTCCCGGTCACGGTCAATTGCAGGGTTTGTGACAACTGCAACACTTTCTTTAATAAAATCAGCAATATTTTGTCTTCCTGGATGAATGGCTGCTAAAGGAGAATCATGACCTAAAGAACGAATCGGTTCAGCTCCTTTATCTGCCATTTGTTCGATAAGCTGAATGTGCTCGCGATCCCATCCATTTGCAGAATAGACGGAAGGAGTCACATTTAGCTGGAATTGAATCGTATTTACAGGGCTTGATACATCCGTATTTAACCTTTTATGTGCTCCGTCGATCGGCAGCTTTCCAGCCATTCGTTTGTGTACTTCTTCTTGTAATTCATCGTGCCAATAAACGTCGATGACACCGTCTTCGTTTCTTGATAGTCCAACTTTTTCGCCAGGTGCAAACGGCTTAGGCTCAGATAAGTAGATGTCAGATGTAAAAATTCCTTGTTCAGATGAGAAGACATAACTCGTTTCAGTTTCTAACATCCAGACCGGACGCAACCCGAGAGAATCAACACTAAAGACAGCTTCATTTCCGATTCGTGAAATAATTCCAGCTGGTCCTTGAGCAAAATGTCCCCATGCCTCACGTATATAAGTAAATAAATCTTGAAGATGTTCTGGATAATGCTTCATTTCATTTACGATCGGAGGGAAGAGAACTTCCATCGATTCGAACAATGATAACTCATGACGGGAGACAAACGTGTCAATAACCCGGTTTAAATCTTGTGAATCACTTCCGCCATCAACTAAGGGGACACCGAGCATGCTTGCTTCATCGCGCAGCTTGGCAATCGTATTAATTTCACCGTTATGTCCGATGACACTGAACGGCTGTACACGGAAAAAATTCGATAATGTATTTGTAGAATAACGGTTGTGACCTAGAGTAGTCGTTGATGCTACTTTCTCATTAGATAAGTCATTATAATAGTTCGGCAGAACATCACCGCCGCCCATGACTTTGTAAACGGCATGCTCATGGCTTAGAGAAGCGACATGAACAGCAGGGTTCTTTTCAAACGTAATCGTCAATTCAAAAAGAAGTGCTCGTAAAGATGTCATCGACATTTCTTTGTCGCCAACTAACGCCACTTGCCAAAAAGTAGGCTCGTGTTTTTTAGCAATTGGCCCTAGTGCTTCTCGATTTGTTTCGGTTTCACTTTCAAAAATCAACTTCAGGCCAGCTTCTTCAAAAGACTTTTTCATTTCATCTTTTGAATGTTCCACATCAGTCCCTTGTTCGATAAAAATGTGCCCAACAATAAACGTGTTTTCATCTGTTAAAGAAGGGTTGCTGTCAGATTGACGAAGTTTTTCTTTCCAAAGCTCTACTGGGATGTCGATATGAATTCCTACACCATCCCCTTCATCATTAATAAACCCAGCTCGGTGGTTCATTTTAATAAGTGCTTCAATTGTATTGTCTATATTTGTTTTTGTAGGATTATCTTCTTTTTCAATAAATGCAACGATTCCACAACTATCGTGTTCTTCTTTCAATGCACCTTGAAAACTTCCAATCAGCTTATTACGATTTGTTAATAATTTGGTCACGCTGACCTTCACCTCCTATAAATAGTTAAACAGGTTGTTAAAAACGTTTCGAACAAGTGACTTTCGATGTTTCGCGTCATCTCGGCTTTTTGCTGTATTCTTGTTTCGACTCTATCTCTTCTCTACTAGATCTCGTGCGAGCATGAATAAATCAAATCGGAGTAGCTCGATGTTGATGATGCTCTTTGTCCGCTTTTTTAACATTCACTTATAAGGGATTTGTGTTAGAAAACTTAACACATATTGACGCAGCAACCCTCACTTCACAGAATTATCAGAATTATGATTACTTTACCATCTATTAATAGAGAAATCAATTATTTATACATTGAAACGGATATAATATACAAAATCAACCTGTCCGAAAATGCGAGTTCATACTTTACGACACCTTAATGTAAACGTTTTCAAAAAAGTTTCGAAAAAAATAAAGAGCGAATGGGTAGATTCGCTCTTGTATAAAAACGTATATTTATTCAAAAAATCCAATTGGAAAAAATATCATCTACAGCATGGAGCGTCGTTTCAATATCTTCTTTTGTATGTTCGGTCGTTAAAAACCAAGCTTCATATTTAGAAGGAGCGAGATTGATCCCACGCTGAAGCATTTCATTAAAGAAATAAGCGAATTTTTCACCGTTGCTATTTTCAGCGTCTGCATAATTACTTACTTTCTCGACATCAAAGTAGACAGTGAGTGCTCCTTTAAGACGGTTAACAGTAACTGGTATACGATGTTTTTCAGCTGATGTGATGATTCCCTCCTCGAGCAACTTTCCGAGTTCATCTAGTTTTTCATATACACCGGGGTCGTTTAATACTTCCAAACAGGCGATTCCTGCCCGAATTGATGCAGGATTACCTGCCATCGTCCCAGCTTGATAAGCCGGACCGAGCGGAGCGACTTGTTCCATAATTTCCTGTTTTCCTCCGTAGGCTCCAATTGGTAATCCGCCTCCAATTATTTTTCCAAGGGCAGTCATGTCTGGTTCAACATTAAGCAAGTTTTGGGCTCCGCCATACATGAAACGGAACGCCGTAATAACTTCATCATAGATGACAAGTGCACCTGCTTCGTGAGCAAGCTCATTAACCGATTCTAAAAATCCTGGCTCAGGTTCAACAATCCCGAAGTTTCCGACGATCGGCTCGACAAGTACGCCAGCAATGTCATTTCCCCAATGATGAAGGGCTTCTTTAAAGCTTTCAATATCATTGAACGGTACCGTAATCACTTCTTTTGCAATACTTTTCGTTACGCCAGCAGAATCAGGGTTCCCAAGTGTAGAAGGGCCTGAGCCTGCAGCAACGAGGACGAGATCGGAGTGTCCGTGATAACATCCGGCAAATTTAATAATTTTATCTTTACCCGTATAAGCGCGGGCAACTCGAATTGTCGTCATGACAGCTTCAGTACCTGAATTGACAAAACGTACTTTTTCCATAGATGGAATGGCTTCTCGAAGCATAGTTGCAAACTGATTTTCATATATAGTCGGTGTACCGTACAACACACCGTCTTCAGCCGCAGCTTGAATTGCTTTTGTTATGTGAGGGTGAGCGTGCCCAGTAATAATAGGTCCGTAAGCAGCTAAGTAGTCTAAGTATTTATTATCATCTACATCCCAAAAATAAGCTCCTTTTGCTTTTTTCATAAAAATCGGCTGTCCGCCTCCTACAGCTTTAAACGAGCGGGATGGGCTGTTTACTCCGCCTAAGATGACGTCTTGAGCTTCTTTATATAACTTTTTTGATTGTTCGTGGTTCATTTTTTGCCTCCTTCAAACTTCGTCATACGATTGAACATGACTATTGTATCACGTTTTCGCTCATACTCATTGTTCCGAAGGTTCTCCAATCTGTCAACATGAAAAGCTTGCTTCTTGAATCTAAATGAGGCATTCGTTACACTAATAAAGTTGTAAAAGTGAGAGGAGGATACTTTAATGAATATCATTGAAGTTCATCAACTTAGAAAGGAATTTAAGTCGTATTCAAGCCGACAAGGTTTAACAGGCGCCTTTCGTGACTTGTTTACGAGAAACTATAAAATATTACGTGCCGTGAACGATATTTCTTTACAAGTGAAACAAGGTGAGATGGTCGGCTATATTGGTGAAAATGGAGCAGGGAAGTCAACGACGATTAAAATGTTGACAGGCATTTTAACCCCTACATCCGGTGAAGTTGTCGTAAACGGAATGAATCCACATAAAGAAAGGGAAAAATTTGTTCAGACAATCGGTGTCGTATTTGGACAACGTTCCCAGTTATGGTGGGACATTGCTGTTCAAGAATCGTTTAAACTGCTGAAAAAAGTATACAAAGTGTCAGATGAAGATTACGAGACTCATATGAAAGAAGTTATTGAAACGTTAGAAATTGAACCTTTACTAGATAAGCCGGTTCGAAAACTGTCTTTAGGACAACGTATGCGTTGTGAGCTTGCTGCAGCACTTATCCACAATCCGCCACTGCTTTTTCTTGATGAACCGACGATCGGTTTGGACGTTCTTGTGAAAATGAAAATTCGTAGATTCTTAATGGAAATTAATAGAAAGTATAAAACGACGATCTTATTAACGACACATGATTTGGCAGATATTGAAGCATTATGTGACCGTGTCGTTTTGTTAGATGATGGAAAAATCATTTATGATGGGAAACTTGAACAATTGCAAAAAAATTGGGTTGAAGGAAAGCAAGTTCATTTTGAATTCCATGAAGAAGCTTCTCTTCCATCATTAGAAGCATTAACGAGTCATTTTGATGTGAAATGGCGTAAAGGTGAACGTTCGAATCAGTGGATTGTAACAGTTGATGGTGATGATGATGCGGTATCAAAAGTGATGAGTGAAGTTATGGCTGTTCATCCGATTGCGGATGTGAAATTAAATCAAGTATCTACTGAAGAGATTATCCGAAATATTTATGAAGAAGGCGTCATCCATGGTTAATATGAGTATGTATATCGAAATGATCCGCATCCGCTTTCTCATGATGCTCGCATATCGAACGAACTATTACAGTGGAATTTTAATTTATTCGATTAATATTGGTGCTTATTATTTTTTATGGCAGGCGATTTACGGTGCACAAGAATCGATTCAAGACTTAAGTGTCACGCAAATGACAACGTACGTTGCGATTGCCTGGATGGCACGAGCTTTTTACTTTAATAATATTGATCGTGAAATTGCCCAAGAGATACAAGAAGGCAAAGTCGCAGTAGAGATGATCCGACCTTATAACTACTTAGCAATGAAGACGATGCAAGGACTTGGTGAGGGTCTGTTTAGACTGCTGTTTTTCTCTGTCCCAGGTATGGCGTTAATTTGGCTCGTATTCCCGATCGATTTTTCGAATTCATTAACGATTTGGCTCTTATTTTTCGTCTCGATTATTTTCAGCTTTATCGTGAATACGCAAATTAATTTAATAACGGGGATTTTAACGTTTTTCTTAATGTACAATACAGGACTTATCCGTGCAAAACGCGTCGTGATTGATTTATTTTCAGGATTATTGCTTCCCATATCGTTTTATCCGTTATGGGCTCAAGAGATTATGGGATTCTTACCGTTTCAAGCGATTAGCTATATCCCATCGATGATTTTTACAGAAGGGTTTACCGGGGCTGAAGTGTATTCAGCGCTTGGGATTCAGTTGTTCTGGTCATTATTTTTGTTCATACCGATACAAGTTATGTGGATAATAGCAAGGCGACAGTTAGTCGTACAAGGAGGGTAGGTCATTGTTTTATTTATCGATCTTTTTTCAATATGCATCACAATATATGAAAACGAGGATGAGCTATCGTGCTGATTTAGTCGTTGAGCTTTTTTCAGATTTGCTCTTTCAAGCTGTAAACCTCATCTTTATTCTCGTTGTCTTCGGCCATACGACCCTTCTCAGCGGTTGGAGCAGGGAAGAGATCATCTTTATTTACGGATTTTTCCTCGTTCCATATGCGATTTTCTCGTCGTTTTTTAATATTTGGGATTTTAATGAACGTTATATCGTGAAAGGTGAAATGGACAGAGTGCTGACGCGACCGATTCATAGTCTTTTTCAAATTATTATTGAACGAATGGAGCTTGAGTCGATGTTTGGTGTCATTACTGGAGTTGCGATCATGTTTTATGCAGGATCACAGCTTGGCCTGACACTTGATTGGTATGATCCATTTGCGTTTCTGTTAATGGTGATCGGCGGTTCTCTTATTTATGCTGGAATATTTATTATTTTAGCAAGCATCAGCTTTTGGTCAGATAGTAAAACCGATATTATGCCGATGATGTACAATATCGGAAACTACGGGCGTTATCCCGTTGATATTTATAATCAAGTTATTCGTTACGTATTAACTTGGATTTTACCGTTTGCGTTTGTTGGTGTTTATCCTTCAGCATTCTTCCTCGGCCGTTCAGAGTGGTATGGGTATGCGTTTTTCACTCCAGTTATGGGTGTGATCTTTTTAGGAATTGCGATTATATTATGGAATGCAGGAGTTAAAAGATACCGCGGTGCAGGAAATTAAATGATCATAATCTAAACTTGAGGTTCCTTGTCCTAAAAGTCTCCAGTTATTCATAAGATAAATGGAGGTGGTAGTGATGAGGACCCTCCTTTTTTTGTTCATTATTGCGATGGCGGTTGGCGGTATTATTATGAGTTTAATGCTTTTATTAAAAAACCAGCCAGAGTATAGGAGAAGAGTATCTTTAAAAAATTTCATTGTTTTAATCGTAACATATGCAACTGTTATGGCCGGTTTTGGTGTCATCTATTTAGCACTTGAACTGTTAGGAATGCCGGTTTTAGCAGAAGGGAAAAGGCTGGAATATGAATCGTTTTTGCATCTAGTTGAAGATGTCCTTTATTTTAGTGCTGTTACGCTGCTAACAGTTGGTTATGGGGATATTATTCCTCAAGGACTCGGTCGCTGGGTCGCGATGGTTCAAGCACTTATCGGCTATTTACTTCCGGCGGCTTTCGTTGTTACGACAGTGATTCATTACGATCAAAGGGCAGAACGTTTGTAGCTTTTAGTTAGATTGGTTATCCTTATAATGTATATGAATACATACGTTTTAAGGAGGAACTAAAAAATGACTGTAGAAGTTGGACAATTAGTACCAGATATCGCTTTAAAAGCAAATGGTGGAAACGAAGTTCGTTTATCTGATTATCGCGGGAAATATATCGTTTTATATTTTTACCCGAAAGATATGACACCTGGGTGTACAACAGAGGCGTGTGATTTCCGTGATCATCACGAGAGCTTTAAAGATGTCGATGCGGTAATAGTAGGCGTCAGCCCAGACCCGGTTGATCGACATGAGAAATTTATTAATAAACACGACTTGCCATTTGAGCTATTAGCGGATGAAGAGCATAAATTAGCGGAAGAGTTCGGGGTATGGAAGTTAAAGAAGAACTTCGGAAAGGAATACATGGGGATCGAACGATCAACATTTATTATTGATAAAGAAGGAAAGCTGTTGAAAGAATGGCGTAAAGTACGTGTGAAGGGGCATGTAGAAGAAGCGCTGGAGTATTTAAGAGAAGAAACAAAATAACATTCTTATTCAATCAGCTAAAATTGGACGATAATACTATTTTTATTACAGTATGTCTTTTGCCCTTTCGTTTTTCCTCCTTTAGCCATAGTTTATAGTGTACCTTAAAGTAAAGGAGGAGTAACGTATGTCTGATTGTCATAGAGTTGCACCAGTTTCATTTTTTCCACTAATTGTTGTGTTGTTTATTCTGTTAGTTATTGTAGGCTGTGCATGTGCAACTTGGTAGTTAACAGTTAATAAGGAAAGAACCTGTCCAAACCGGATAGGTTCTTTTTAACTTTTTTCTAACAAGCTCTTATTTGTGAGTACGATTAATTACTAAAGTGTAGTAGTCGGGCGGCCTCTTTTTAAAGTAGTTATTATGCATTAGAATTTGAACATGCCATCGTCGAATGCTTTCTTCTGGTATTTTATTTAGAATAATTCTAGTTAGCGGATAAATCGATTTTTTTACAGGATAAAAGCAAATTTTCGCAGATTAACCGAGATTTTTACAGGATAAACAGGAATTTTTACAAGTTAAATTGATATTTTCGCGCATAAATGATCCATAAATCAACGAGCAAGCTGCTAACAATTTATTGGTTAGTCTCGTCTTCTAAGTATTCAAATAGTTCATCTTCATTTGTTGTTTCAAGAGCGATACCTTCGTGATCTAACAATAAATAGGTGGGATATTCTTCAGTCTCAAATAAACTTTCGGTATGATACTCAGGTGTCATAATATCAAAATAAAGTAGTGAGTGAAACTCTCGTCCTAATTCATTTTGCAGTTCATTAAATTCATCCCATGTTTCTTGATTGTCTGTTTCAAAAAAAGCGACGAGTCGATAGTCATCCGGGTTTACAGGCGTATGAAAAAGAAGATAGTCATTTTTATTCACTGGTGATAGTTGAATCTCTTCTGCTGTATAAATTGGAATTAAGTTTGGGTTGTAGACGATATATTCCTCTCTCTATGCGTGTTGCTTCGAAATCTTCTTGCACTTTGACTGAGGCTCTCCCTCCTCGAAATGTTATGTGATGAAGGTCCTCACTATTTTGATCAATTTCTTCCCCTGTCCCACTGTTGTATACTTTCGTTTCATCTGATATTAAGATCCGATAGGCTTCAGATGCATAATCATCAGGTACACGGTCATTGTAAATGGATTTTATATAGTTTCCGAATAAGTTATCCTCTACAAAAACAACAGCTTGGCCAGTTCCTGAGTGGCCATGTTGATAATAATATAATGTCACCCCTTCAATATCCCAATCATCCTCTCCAGTAGTTTCAGTACTTGAACAGCTGCTTAAAAGATAAAGTAACATGACCATGAATAAATATTTCACTTTGACCCTCCTAGTAAGCTTCATCGTATGGTTCATCATTGTGATCCGTTTTCTTCATATTGAATACTTAATTTTTTATATACCGTTGAAATTAGAATGACTAACGTATAGATGATGGTGACCGTATAAATATTGATGAAAAATGTATTCGTATATTGGTTCCACCAGCCAATGCGGTAAATCTTTGAATCGACTGCAGATGGAGTTCCTCCAAGAGCGTCTAGTACATTCATCACATGGTAAATGTGGAGGACAAGTGCTATCACGATCACTGAAAAACTAACCATCAATACATTTCGTAATGAAAAGTGAAAGCGTCTATACCATTCAGTAGCAGTCATGTAACAAAGTAATGAAAAGAATATCGCGAAAGGAAATATTAAGAACAAGGCTGTATTTCCATTTCCAGAAACAACGTCAGGCGGAGTCGTGACAATGTAAATACCGGTGAGTATTAGCGTATTTACAATCATTAACGTTATCAGTGTTGCTTTTATGGCTTTGCTGCTCCATTTTCTTTTACGATAATGTGTCATTGGGGGCGAAAACCAAATCGTAAATCCTATAAAAAGGGTAAAAAGAGCAATGGCTATCATCCATAGATCTCCTTTCATGAACAAACTTACTAAAAATTGTAACATAAACAAAATTTTTCTTGTCGTTAAAGAGGTCCAAAACAATCTATTTGTACTCGCACGTCTTTATGGCGGAAGCGTTAGTTGCAGTTATCTGATCATCCGTAGGTTTTATATATGCTGGTAATACGGATAAATAATAGACCTCGTCTAATTTCAAATGATTTATGGAAAAATTAAGACAATTTCATCCATCATTATACAAGTATTTGATACAATGATAAATAGGACTGAAACAATGAACAAGAAGCGGAGTGACGGATGTGAAGCAAATCATGCCATTTGTCGTCATTGGTCTCATTGTCGGAGGGGCGATGTTCTTTTTAAATGATAGCTATAAAGAAGAATTTGATCCGGGCTGGAGCCAGGAACAGGACGGTTATGAATGGAATATGACGGTCTTTCTTGAAGATGTCCATCGTGATGTGCCTGAAATAGGGGTGAGGCTTGAAAGACATAGAGAGGATGTAGATATAGAGGCGATTGAATTTTTCTTTGAAACAGGATATGGCGGATTTTATTATCAAGACCTCGATGTTAATCAACAGGATGGTGTTTTTACATATACAGAAGACTGTGACTTTTGTCAGGAAGCTGACATGAATTCGATTCCTGGTACAATTATGATTAACTGGAAAGAATCAGGCCTTTTAAAAACCGAACATTTCAGCATTGAAATCATCGTTGAAGACGAAGCAATTTAATTAGAAAAGGAATGAAGAATATGGGAGATAATCGAATTAAAAAGCTAGCGAGTACATTGCTCGACCATTCTTTAAAATTAAAAGAAGGCGACAAGGTACTTATTAAAGGACATTCATCGACGAAGGAGCTAATGATAGAATTAATTGATCAAATATACGAGCGAAGCGGCTATGTTTATACACAACTTCTAGATGATGAAATTAATAAGCATCTGTTGATAGGAGCTAAAAAAGAGCAAACTAAACTGCAAGCAAAGTGGACAATGCAGCAATATAAAGATATCGATTGTGTCATCGCCATTATTGCCGAAGAAAATGATGCAGAGTTAGCTGAAGTACCACCAGAAGTTTTTCAAATGCGTGGTGAAATTCTCAAACCAGTAAATGAATTTTACATCAATCAGCGAAGATGGGTGTTATTAAATTATCCAACTCCTGGGCTGGCACAAAAGGCAGGAATGTCGACTAAGAAATTTACGGACTTTTTATTTGAAGTTTGTACAGCAGATTATAAAAAAATGGAAGCAGCCTTTCAGCCATTAAAGGAGCTGATGGAAAAGACGGATCAAGTACACATTAAAGGACCGAGAACAGATTTAACGTTCTCAATCAGAGGGATCCCAGTAGTCCCGTGTGCAGGAGAGGCGAATATTCCTGATGGAGAAATCTATACGGCTCCAGTAAAAGAGAGTGTTAATGGTACGATTACGTATAATACTCCTTGTCCTTACAGAGGAGTTACATTTAATCAAGTAGCTTTAACGTTTAAAAACGGAAAGATAATCAAGGCAGTAGCAGATAAAGAAAAAGAGATTAATGATATTTTTAATACAGATGAAGGGGCGAGATATGTTGGCGAGTTTGCTATCGGTGTCAACCCATACATCACTCAACCGATGGGGGACATCTTATTTGATGAAAAAATTGCAGGCAGTCTTCATTTCACACCAGGTGAAGCTTATGAAGATGCTGATAACGGTAATAAATCATCGATCCATTGGGATATGGTTCTTATTCAAAGAGAAGAGTTTGGTGGAGGCGAGATCTACTTTGATGATGTCCTCATACGAAAGGATGGAATTTTCGTATTACCAGAGTTAGAGGGGCTTAACCCAGATAATCTGAAATAGAAACATTCATTGAAAGATGGACAGATGTCCAACCAATATGATGACATATGCATATAAATAAACAGACTGGTGACAGTTAATCCCTCTTTAATATAAAGCACTCTCTTTTTGAGGCGAGATATGTTCTCGCCTTTTTTTCGTGGACTGCACTATATATGGAACCCGGGATTTGTTTCAGAGAGTATCGTTTAGTCTAGCCGCAGTGCTTGATAATGCTTGATCTAAATCCGGTTGATAGTATCGGGAGAGAACGATACAGCATGTTCTGCAAAAGACGCATATGGTATGATTAACATAAAAGCAGACAAAATTGTACGGGACCAGGTCCGTGACAATTTTGTGAACAAGCAGGAGATCGGAGGGGTAACATTGATTGTATTGTCATCAGCGAAAATACGCCGTGATTTACGGGAAAACCTATTAAACAAATTTCCGGAAGTGACCTTTATTTTTCGGGATAAAATGAATGAAGCAGAGGAAGAACTTCCGCATGCAGATATTCTCATTACATACGGTGAAGATTTAACACAAGCACATATTGAACGTGCTGCAAAATTAAAATGGATCATGGTCATCTCAGCTGGTATCGATCGTATGCCATTTCAAGCGATTAAGGAAAAGAACATTTTCGTTACGAATGCCCGGGGAATTCACAAAACCCCGATGGCTGAATATGCGATTTCGATGATGCTTCAAGTCGCCCGAAAAGCGAAGGCGATTATTTCAAATGAACAAAATCAAGTATGGGAACGTAAAATAGAAATGAGTGAGCTGTCCGGCAAAACGATAGGTGTATTAGGGGCAGGAGCGATTGGCCAAGAAATAGCAAGGCTGTCGAAAGCATTTCAGATGAAAACAATCGGTCTTAACAGGAGCGGAAAACAAGTTGAAAATTTTGATGAAATATTCTCTTATGATCAGATGCGCACAATATTAGAACGAGCTGATTTTGTCGTATCCGTTCTGCCAAAGACGAAAGAAACGAACAACCTTTTAGGTTTAGAAGAGTTTAAGCGAATGAAGAATGATGCCATACTAATAAATATCGGCAGAGGAAATGTTATAAATGATGCGGATCTCATCTCAGCATTAAATGAAGGAGAACTAGCCCATGCTGTGTTAGACGTATTTAATGAAGAACCTTTGGTAAAAGAACATCCTTATTGGGAGATGGAACAAGTAACTGTGACTCCTCATATATCTGGGATTTCGCCACAGTATCAACCGCGTGCTCTGAATATTTTTGAAGAAAATTTGAAGGTGTTTCTTGCTAAAAAGGAGAACTATATCAATGTCATTGACCTGGAGCGAGGATATTAGTTCATTTAAGTATAAAAAGGTTGGAGGAGGAGCCTATGAAATTAATGGTCTGTGTTGTGCATAACCGGTATGCAGATGAGATGGAAGATGGATTGAAGAGTAAAGGTTACCGCATGACAGAACTGGCTAGCAGCGGAGGATTTTTAAGAAAAGGAAATACGACATTCTTGCTCGGGATTAAAGATGAAGACCTTGAAGGGTTACGTGAAGATATGAAAGAAATTTGTTTACAAGTTGAAAAGAAAAAAGGGAAGCCTAAAGATGTCGATAGCAGGTATACATCATTTTTAATCAATGCGAAAGATAGTTTGCCGATTTTTACTCAACTAAACAATAATGATCAATCGTAGATGCTAATTGAGAATTGACACTCGTTCATTCGGATAGCAAGATAGCATGTACAGGCTGTTTACATTGACAAAGATTGCTATCATTATGTATACTGTTTGTAAATATTATAAAGTAAGAATGTCTTTTTGGAAGAGGTGAGGCAAATGGAAAACCATCGACTTCAAGAGGCTCTACAATCTTTGAAGAGCACAAAAGTTCGTATGACACCTCAACGCCATGCTATTTTAGAGTTTTTATTTAATGCAGAATCTCATCCGACTGCCGATGAGATTTATAAAGCGCTTGAAGGGAAATTTCCTAACATGAGTGTGGCCACTGTATACAACAACTTGCGTGTTTTTAAAGAAGTCGGGCTCGTTAGAGAATTAACTTATGGCGACTCTTCCAGCAGATTTGACTGCAATACTACCGATCATTATCATGTCATCTGCGAAGATTGCGGCAAAATTGTAGATTTTCATTATCCAGGATTGGACGAAGTTGAAACTTTAGCTGAACATGTTACGGGCTTTAAAGTGAAAAGCCACCGCATGGAAATTTATGGATTGTGCCCTGCTTGCCATAAACATCAACAACACTAATAGAAAGTGGATTTTTTAATAAAATCCACTTTCTTTTTAATGCCACGAACGATTGTTTAAACCACCGATCATAAATGAAAAAATAAGCATATGAGGCCGCCTCATATGCTTATTTTTCTTCTTTTAATTTCTTTTGATTGTATTTTTCATCAAATTCTTTGCCTTCTAAAGATTTATCAAGTGTTAATGGCTCACTGCAGTACATGCATGCGTCCACACGACCAAGCATTTTCGTATACTTCTCACAATTTGGACATTGGACCTGTACAGTTTTAGATGATAGCATTCCGATCCAAAAGTAAACGACAGTACTAGCGATAATTGCCAGAAAACCTAAAAGCATGAACAATGTCATCATAATTTGGCTTGTTTGTAAGAAAAGCAGACCGAGGTACATAATCACAATCCCTGCAAATACGAGAACGAGGGCGAATGTCCTGATCTTATTTATCTTGTTCGAATATTTTGCACCCATCGACATAACCTCCTAAATTGAAAGTATAGCACAAGTTTTCGTCAAACTTCTATATATAGAATAATTCTTATAACTAAAGAAGGGAAATTTCTGATAGTGTCGAAAACTTTAGACAGGTGGAAAGAAGTTCATCTATAATGTTTGAAGAAACAAAACTCGTGTTTCTTTTTATAAAGCAAAGTAATGCAGATAGACACAATACATATTAAAGAGAGTTACGATACCTTTGAAAAAAGCTAAAGGAATATTAAATAGTAAACAATTATTTATTTATATAACAGGAGGCATTCCTCAGATGGATAATTTATTAAGACAGCTATACCAAGACCGTACGAGTGATGAACATACATTAGGAATCATTTCAGTAGAAAAAAGAGACAAACAAGATGCAAATACAGATTACTTTGATGGAATCTTATTAGTACTCGTTTCTGAGGATAAGCCCAATTGGGAAATAAAACATTATGCATACAATGGATATCAAGTAGCTATGCACCTTGTTAATACATCGCAGATAGAAGATTGGCTATTAAATAGTTCAAATCGCAGAATCGTAGACTGGCTGATGAACGGTAAAGTAATCTTTGATCGCAATGAATTCACGAAAAACTTCAGGCAGCAAATGATTGAATTTCCTAAAGAAGAAAGACAAACGAGAATCGGTGTAGAGTTTTCAAAACTGATCAGACGGTTTGCTGATGGGAAATCTCTCTTTCATAATGGACACCATTTAGATGCCTATAATCAAATCGTCCATGCTCTTCACCATTTAGCAAGGCTCTCGGTTCTTGAACATGGGTTCCATCCTGAAGTCACTGTATGGCAGCAAGTGAAACAAATTGAACCAGAAATACACAAATTATATTCAGAATTAGTTACTGGTGATGAAAGTATTGAGAAAAAGCTTGAACTTCTACTTTTAGCTAATGAATTTGAATTAATGGCTAAAACTAAACTTGGAAGTGCACACTTATTAGATTTATTAAGAAGAAAAAAAGAACCTTGGACAATAGATGAGATAAAACAAAGCTTAGCAATACACGATTATTCTTTGGATTTAAGTATCCTATTAGAATATCTTGTTGAAAAAGGCTATGTTGATGTTGTAAAACATGAAACAAAAGGTAGATCAATTTATCATCGACTATACGTCGTCAATGATAACTAGAATAAAGATGAATGAAGTAGCTTGCGAAGAGGTTAAAGCTCTGTTCCTAACCTCTTCGCTGAAAAATAGTTATGTGCAGAATGAAATAGTAGGAACAGCTCGTAATGAAAGAACTTAGGATCATTGTACTTGTAGCACATTTTTAAGTTAGGCATATATATGATTGTCGAGTGAAAATAAGGGTTTTATGTTTTATAAAATTTTTTTTGAAAAAGGGTTGCACTTTTTATCATTATCGTGGTATATTATTATCCGTCGCCGAAAACGGCAGACAAAAACGAAAGAAAACATTTAAAAAATGTTATTGACATTAGCGGCTTGAAATGTTACATTAATAGAGTCGCTGTCAAACGACATTAACTACTTTGACCTTTGAAAACTAAACAAAAAGCCAAGCGAAATGGGATATGAAAATATCCCGTCAATGAATTATTTTAAATGTAAGAGTTAAGGAACATCGGCTAATGACATCACATCCTGTGATGACACCGATGTTAGCGCATCCGTGCGCGTCAAACTCGTTAGATCTTTAATAGATCACACTTTATTGGAGAGTTTGATCCTGGCTCAGGACGAACGCTGGCGGCGTGCCTAATACATGCAAGTCGAGCGGACCAACTAAGAGCTTGCTCTTATGAGGTCAGCGGCGGACGGGTGAGTAACACGTGGGCAACCTGCCTTGCAGACTGGGATAACTCCGGGAAACCGGGGCTAATACCGGATGATCAATGGAACTGCATAGTTCTATTGTAAAAGTGGGGATTTATCCTCACACTGCAAGATGGGCCCGCGGCGCATTAGCTAGTTGGTAAGGTAATGGCTTACCAAGGCGACGATGCGTAGCCGACCTGAGAGGGTGATCGGCCACACTGGAACTGAGACACGGTCCAGACTCCTACGGGAGGCAGCAGTAGGGAATCATCCGCAATGGGCGAAAGCCTGACGGTGCAACGCCGCGTGAGTGATGACGGTCTTCGGATTGTAAAGCTCTGTTGTTAGGGAAGAACAAGTGCTGTTCGAATAGGGCGGCACCTTGACGGTACCTAACCAGAAAGCCCCGGCTAACTACGTGCCAGCAGCCGCGGTAATACGTAGGGGGCAAGCGTTGTCCGGAATTATTGGGCGTAAAGCGCGCGCAGGCGGTCTCTTAAGTCTGATGTGAAAGCCCACGGCTCAACCGTGGAGGGTCATTGGAAACTGGGGGACTTGAGTGTAGGAGAGGAAAGTGGAATTCCACGTGTAGCGGTGAAATGCGTAGATATGTGGAGGAACACCAGTGGCGAAGGCGACTTTCTGGCCTATAACTGACGCTGAGGCGCGAAAGCGTGGGGAGCAAACAGGATTAGATACCCTGGTAGTCCACGCCGTAAACGTTGAGTGCTAGGTGTTAGGGGTTTCGATGCCCTTAGTGCCGAAGTTAACACATTAAGCACTCCGCCTGGGGAGTACGGCCGCAAGGCTGAAACTCAAAGGAATTGACGGGGGCCCGCACAAGCAGTGGAGCATGTGGTTTAATTCGAAGCAACGCGAAGAACCTTACCAGGTCTTGACATCCTCTGACCACCCTAGAGATAGGGCTTTCCCCTTCGGGGGACAGAGTGACAGGTGGTGCATGGTTGTCGTCAGCTCGTGTCGTGAGATGTTGGGTTAAGTCCCGCAACGAGCGCAACCCTTGATCTTAGTTGCCAGCATTTAGTTGGGCACTCTAAGGTGACTGCCGGTGACAAACCGGAGGAAGGTGGGGATGACGTCAAATCATCATGCCCCTTATGACCTGGGCTACACACGTGCTACAATGGATGGTACAAAGGGCAGCGAGACCGCGAGGTTGAGCGAATCCCATAAAGCCATTCTCAGTTCGGATTGCAGGCTGCAACTCGCCTGCATGAAGCCGGAATTGCTAGTAATCGCGGATCAGCATGCCGCGGTGAATACGTTCCCGGGCCTTGTACACACCGCCCGTCACACCACGAGAGCTTGTAACACCCGAAGTCGGTGCGGTAACCTTTTGGAGCCAGCCGCCGAAGGTGGGACAGGTGATTGGGGTGAAGTCGTAACAAGGTATCCCTACCGGAAGGTGGGGATGGATCACCTCCTTTCTAAGGAGCATATAGCTCATCAATTTAATGAGCTTCGGTTAAGAGCGTCACATCGTGTGACAACACCGAAGTTAGCACCTCCGTGTGCGTCGTTTGCGCTTTTTGTTTAGTTTTGAGAGGTTATTTTTTTATCTCTCCATTAAATGTTATTTGCAAAGAGGATTAAGCTATTCGATGAAGAGCGACGATCATCTGCCGTTTTGCAAAGAGGGTCAAGGAGTTCAAGGAAGCAATTGACGAGCCACTGGAGCGTACAACAGTACGTGAGGATGGTGAGGAATGAAGCTGACACAGAAATCTGCAGGCCATCTGCCGCAAAATTGTCCTTTGAAAACTAGATAACAGTAGAAAGACTGATTGATCTTCACCGGTTGTTTGAAGCGAATCCTAACGGATTCGAACGAGTACAACCGAGTGTCTTAGAAGGTTAAAAGACGCCATATGCAAAATTGCAAAACTCAAATTGAGTAGGTTTTGCAAGGAGGATCGAGTTGTTCAAGGAAGCAAGGAATTGAGCGACTGAGCGTATGAAATAGATACGTGACAGGAGCGAGAGACACAGCTGACACAGAAGAACGACGATCATCCGCCGCAAAATGGTTAAGTTATGAAGGGCGCACGGCGAATGCCTTGGCACTAGGAGCCGAAGAAGGACGGGACGAACACCGATATGCTTCGGGGAGCTGTAAGTAAGCTTTGATCCGAAGATTTCCGAATGGGGGAACCCACCACCTGTAATGAGGTGGTATCCATACCTGAATCCATAGGGTATGAGAAGGCAGACCTGGGGAACTGAAACATCTTAGTACCCAGAGGAAGAGAAAGAAACATCGATTTCCTGAGTAGCGGCGAGCGAAACGGAAAGAGCCCAAACCAAGAGGCTTGCCTCTTGGGGTTGTAGGACACTCCATACGGAGTTACAAAGAAACGGAGTAGATGAAGCGACCTGGAAAGGTCCGCGGGACAAGGTAAAAGCCCTGTAGTCGAAACTTCGTTTCCTCCGGAGTGGATCCTGAGTACGGCGGGACACGAGAAACCCCGTCGGAATCCGGGAGGACCATCTCCCAAGGCTAAATACTCCCTAGTGACCGATAGTGAACCAGTACCGTGAGGGAAAGGTGAAAAGCACCCCGGGAGGGGAGTGAAAGAGATCTTGAAACCGTGTGCCTACAAGTAGTCGGAGCCCGTTAATGGGTGACGGCGTGCCTTTTGTAGAATGAACCGGCGAGTTACGATTACGTGCAAGGTTAAGTTGAAGAGACGGAGCCGCAGCGAAAGCGAGTCTGAACAGGGCGAATGAGTACGTGGTTGTAGACCCGAAACCGTGTGATCTACCCATGTCCAGGGTGAAGTCCAGGTAACACTGGATGGAGGCCCGAACCCACGCACGTTGAAAAGTGCGGGGATGAGGTGTGGGTAGGGGTGAAATGCCAATCGAACTCGGAGATAGCTGGTTCTCCCCGAAATAGCTTTAGGGCTAGCCTCGAGGGAAGAGTATTGGAGGTAGAGCACTGATTGGACTAGGGGTCCCCACAGGATTACCGAATTCAGTCAAACTCCGAATGCCAAATACTTATCCTCGGGAGTCAGACTGCGAGTGCTAAGATCCGTAGTCAAGAGGGAAACAGCCCAGACCATCAGCTAAGGTCCCCAAGTATACGTTAAGTGGAAAAGGATGTGGAGTTGCTTAGACAACCAGGATGTTGGCTTAGAAGCAGCCATCATTGAAAGAGTGCGTAATAGCTCACTGGTCGAGTGACTCTGCGCCGAAAATGTACCGGGGCTAAACGTATCACCGAAGCTATGGATTGTCCTTACGGACAGTGGTAGGGGAGCGTTCCAAGGGCGTTGAAGCTCAACCGAGAGGATGGGTGGAGCGCTTGGAAGTGAGAATGCCGGTATGAGTAGCGAAAAGAGGGGTGAGAATCCCCTCCGTCGAAAGCCTAAGGTTTCCTGAGGAAGGCTCGTCCGCTCAGGGTTAGTCGGGACCTAAGCCGAGGCCGAAAGGCGTAGGCGATGGAAAACAGGTTGAAATTCCTGTACCACCACGTCACCGTTTGAACAACGGGGGGACGCAGGAAGGTAGGGTAAGCACGGCACTGGATGTCCGTGTCCAAGCAGTGAGGCTGGTAAGTAGGCAAATCCGCTTACCGTAAGGCTGAGCTGTGATGGCGAGCGAAATTTTAGTAGCGAAGTTCCTGATCCTACACTGCCTAGAAAAGCCTCTAGTGAGGTGACTGGTGCCCGTACCGCAAACCGACACAGGTAGGCGGGAAGAGAATTCTAAGACGCGCGGGAGAACTCTCGTTAAGGAACTCGGCAAAATGACCCCGTAACTTCGGGAGAAGGGGTGCTCTATTAGGGTGTATGCCCGAGAGAGCCGCAGTGAATAGGCCCAAACGACTGTTTATCAAAAACACAGGTCTCTGCCAAGCCGCAAGGCGACGTATAGGGGCTGACACCTGCCCGGTGCTGGAAGGTTAAGAGGAGGGGTTATCCCTTACGGGAGAAGCTCTGAATTGAAGCCCCAGTAAACGGCGGCCGTAACTATAACGGTCCTAAGGTAGCGAAATTCCTTGTCGGGTAAGTTCCGACCCGCACGAAAGGTGCAACGATTTGGGCACTGTCTCAACGAGAGACCCGGTGAAATTATATTACCTGTGAAGATGCAGGTTACCCGCGACAGGACGGAAAGACCCCATGGAGCTTTACTGTAGCTTGATATTGGATTTTGGTACAGCTTGTACAGGATAGGTAGGAGCCTTGGAAACCGGAGCGCCAGCTTCGGTGGAGGCATCGGTGGGATACTACCCTGGCTGTACTGGAATTCTAACCTCGAACCGTGATCCGGTTCAGGGACAGTGTCAGGTGGGCAGTTTGACTGGGGCGGTCGCCTCCTAAAGAGTAACGGAGGCGCCCAAAGGTTCCCTCAGAATGGTTGGAAATCATTCGCAGAGTGCAAAGGCATAAGGGAGCTTGACTGCGAGACATACAGGTCGAGCAGGGACGAAAGTCGGGCTTAGTGATCCGGCGGCACCGTATGGAAGGGCCGTCGCTCAACGGATAAAAGCTACCCTGGGGATAACAGGCTAATCTCCCCCAAGAGTCCACATCGACGGGGAGGTTTGGCACCTCGATGTCGGCTCATCGCATCCTGGGGCTGAAGTAGGTCCCAAGGGTTGGGCTGTTCGCCCATTAAAGCGGTACGCGAGCTGGGTTCAGAACGTCGTGAGACAGTTCGGTCCCTATCCGTCGCGGGCGTAGGAAATTTGAGAGGAGCTGTCCTTAGTACGAGAGGACCGGGATGGACACACCGCTGGTGTACCAGTTGTTCCGCCAGGAGCATCGCTGGGTAGCTACGTGTGGACGGGATAAGTGCTGAAAGCATCTAAGCATGAAGCCCCCCTCAAGATGAGATTTCCCATCACGTCAAGTGAGTAAGATCCCTCAGAGAAGATGAGGTTGATAGGTCTCATGTGGAAGCATGGCAACATGTGGAGCTGAGAGATACTAATCGATCGAGGACTTAACCAATGTTTTATCAAACCTTCTAATACCGAAGGTCATCAGTCAAATGTTATCTAGTTTTGAGAGGATAAAGATAAGTTGAATTGCCTTGTATGAGTAGGCAATGAAACAAGAGAACTTCTCAACATTTAAATAGTCCAGTGACGATAGCGGAGAGGTCACACCCGTTCCCATGCCGAACACGGAAGTTAAGCTCTCCAGCGCCGATGGTAGTTGGGGGATCTCCCCCTGTGAGAGTAGGACGTTGCTGGGCATTGATATTTATTCCACAGTAGCTCAGTTGGTAGAGCAATCGGCTGTTAACCGATCGGTCGCAGGTTCGAGTCCTGCCTGTGGAGCCATTACGGAGAGGTGTCCGAGTGGCCGAAGGAGCACGATTGGAAATCGTGTAGGCGGTTTAAACCCGTCTCGAGGGTTCAAATCCCTCTCTCTCCGCCATAGACAGATGGCCCATTGGTCAAGTGGTTAAGACACCGCCCTTTCACGGCGGTAACAGGGGTTCGAATCCCCTATGGGTCACCATTTTACTTATTTTGAAGTGAGTTAGCGTATCTGACGAAGAGATTCGCCGCTTATTTTAAACAAAGATGGAGGATTAGCTCAGTTGGGAGAGCACTTGCCTTACAAGCAAGGGGTCGGTGGTTCGAGCCCGCCATCCTCCACCATTTATATAGCGAAACATCATCCGTAAGCATTTATAACGGCGCGGGGTGGAGCAGTCTGGTAGCTCGTCGGGCTCATAACCCGAAGGTCGGTGGTTCAAATCCGCCCCCCGCAACCAAATATTTAATAAATGAAATACATACATAACTATAAATTGTTCTAGAAAGTGGTCCCGTGGTGTAGCGGTTAACATGCCTGCCTGTCACGCAGGAGATCGCGGGTTCGATTCCCGTCGGGACCGCCATTTAAGACTCGATAGCTCAGTCGAAAAGCACGAGTGCTTTTCTTTCTGAAAAGGATGCGAGCTGACTCGACGCATAATAGCGCCGATACTGCTGGCAGAGGAAGAGTAATCTTACGATTGAAACTAAAAATACTATCAGATTTGTAATAAGGCTCGGTAGCTCAGTCGGTAGAGCAACGGACTGAAAATCCGTGTGTCGGCGGTTCGATTCCGTCCCGAGCCACCATTTACTAATGCTGGCCTAGCTCAATTGGTAGAGCAACTGACTTGTAATCAGTAGGTTGGGGGTTCAAGTCCTCTGGCCAGCACCATTTCAATTTTTATCTTGACGAAATGGTAAACTTTTTGTAATATAATATATGTCGCTTGGAGGGGTAGCGAAGTGGCTAAACGCGGCGGACTGTAAATCCGCTCCCTCAGGGTTCGGCGGTTCGAATCCGTCCCCCTCCACCATTATGAACTTTATGTTAGTTCATGACATAGGTTATATTTATACACACTTTACCAACAGAAATTAAAGGATAATGTGGCGGTTGTGGCGAAGTGGTTAACGCACCGGATTGTGGTTCCGGCATTCGTGGGTTCGATTCCCATCAACCGCCCCATATAAATAAGAAATAGGGCTATAGCCAAGCGGTAAGGCATCGGATTTTGATTCCGTGATTCGCAGGTTCGAATCCTGCTAGCCCTGCCATTAGATGCGGAAGTAGTTCAGTGGTAGAACACCACCTTGCCAAGGTGGGGGTCGCGGGTTCGAATCCCGTCTTCCGCTCCAGGAACAATTTAACAATTATTATATTATGGCGGCATAGCCAAGTGGTAAGGCATGGGTCTGCAAAACCCTGATTCCCCGGTTCGAATCCGGGTGCCGCCTCCATAATATATCTGCCGTGCCGGGGTGGTGGAATTGGCAGACACACAGGACTTAAAATCCTGCGATAGGTGACTATCGTGCCGGTTCAAGTCCGGCCCTCGGCACCATTTTTATTTTCTTTAAAATAGTAAGGCAAATTATTTTGCCGGTGTGGCGGAATTGGCAGACGCGCACGACTCAAAATCGTGTTCCTCACGGAGTGTCGGTTCGACCCCGACCACCGGTACCATCTACATAGCGATATATCACGGAGTTTGCACACGTTGCGAGCTCCGTTTTTACGTTTAATCATACGTCAAATGGTCGTGTGCATAGACGGAGCCTAACC
This sequence comes from Evansella halocellulosilytica, assembly GCF_002335745.1. GTDB lineage: Bacteria > Bacillota > Bacilli > Bacillales > Salisediminibacteriaceae > Bacillus_CA > Bacillus_CA halocellulosilytica. Next base: position 2,520,091 of record NZ_NIST01000001.1, read on the forward strand.
GCTTTCCTATATCCGAATAGGAGGGCGGTTTTTTGTATGCGCAAAAATCGTACTAAGCGTAATAATAAATTAATCGGTCGCGAACTCGACATAATCGAGAAGACGATTACGAGCGTTGTTATGACGTTTGATGAAGCGTTGGAACTGTTTATTGACGATGCTAAGCGTAAAGGATTGCGGGAGTTTACCGTGGTTTATTACAGGCGCGAATGTAATGATTTTCGTAAATGGCTTGCGAAAATAGATCACTCATTATTAATTGGCGAGGTAGTGCGCGACCATATTAACGATTATGTAGAGGATATGCAACAAGAACGCGAATTGAAGCCGGGAACCATAAACGCGAAACTGAGGGCGGTGCGAACATTTTTCCATTATTTATACGGCGATGCGAAAATAATAGCAGAAAATCCGATGTACAAGTATCCGTTATTAAAAGAACGTAAGGGAAATATTGAGACATTTACTATGAAACAGCTACAAGCGTTATTAAATGCGCCTGATCGACGCACCTTTACTGGCCAACGCGATTACACATATATGCTCCTTCTTTTAGAAACAGGAATCAGACTTAATGAATCGGCGGGGATATTGCTTGAGGACGCCAAGCTAAGTGAGGGAGTTATATTTATTCGAAACACAAAAAATCACTTTCACAGATATGTGCCAATCCAAAGTAAGATGAAAGATCAACTGAGACGATACATAAAACTGCGCGGTATTTGTGAAACTGAGTATCTATTTGTGACTTTAGAGGAAAAAGCAATGACAAGGAGCACTTTACAAAAAATTGTAAGTCATTATGGTAAACTCGCGGGCATAAAAGGAGTGCGGCTATCACCGCATACATTTCGGCATACGTTTGCGAAGTTGTCGGTCATGAATGGAGCAGGGGTATTTGAGCTTCAAAAGATACTCGGCCATTCAACGATGGACATGGTGAGGACATATGTAAATCTTTATTCAAATGAAGTTTCAGAGAAACATAGAGAATTTTCGCCGTTAAATAATTTAGATATTTAAACATAAAAAAAGAGCGCCGACCACGCAAAGGCCGACACTGTTACCGTTAATGCTAGTGTATAACGTTTCTCCTTCGTGGTCAAGCGCAAAAAGGGAGACGTTTGTCATGAAATCCGAGTCGATCGCTTACTACGAAGAATATCGCCATCATGAGTCCTTTACGGACGTGGCGGAAATGAACGAAGCCGTGCGTGTACATATCGACCAGCACCGCGAGCAGTTAAATAAAACAGCTATATCCGTGCTTAACTTGCTCTCTCGCTACAGCTGCGTTATTAAGGGCGTCTCGTGGCTGAAACGGGCGACTATTGCGGCACAGCTCGAAGTGAGCGACAAAACGGTTAGCCGTGCGCTGAAACGGCTTGAGGACTGCGGCATTATTAAGCGTGTGCCGACGGTCAGAAAACGGGGCGGGCGTGGTTATGACCTAGTAATAATTCGTCGTGCTGCGCAAGACAGTCCAGTCGGGTTGTCCAGTCGGTCAAGCTGCGGAAGTCCTTGCGGCAGTAACGCAAATAAGGGGGCGGTTAAAGAAGAAACCAACAGCATAAATAAAAATACATACGTAGGTGAAGCGCCGGCACTTAACGAGCTCGACGCGTCTTATACTCCGTCTAACGTGCCCGCAGAATTTACGAAAGCTGCCCGACCATTTTTTCGTGCTAACGAGATATTTGCGTTATGGCAACGGGTTAAAACCGCGTATAACCGCTGCGAGCTGGGCGCAAGTTTGCCGCAATTGGTCGATCGTGTGGTTAGTGTACTCAAAACGTCTATATTCGCGGCAAAACGAGGCATGATTCGAAAGACGTTCCGCGGTTACTTCTATGCGGCCGTAGAGCGTACGTTTGATGACGTGTATATCGAAGAGACTACGGAGTTGTTATATGTACAAAATCGGTAAGAATAACTTATTTATTAGTAGCGGAGGTGACGAAAATGATAGAGTTTTTTAAACGGATAGTTAAGTGTAAGATTAAAAAATTACACAAGGTAAACGTGGCTGATGGTGTTTGTTTGCGCTGCGGTAAACAAGTTAGGTTTCGAAATAGATAGAAAAAGCCCCCGGTTCATCACGCCGGAGACTTCTTCCGATAGGACTGAGATTTATTTTAAAGAAAAGTTGAAGGAAAGTATTTGGAGTTTATGTAGAATATATCACCATTCACAAAAAAAAATAGACGGTTGCAACTTAGTTATTGCTGCCGTCGTCTTTCTTTAGGTCTATAATTTCAATAAGTTCAGATATATCAGTTATGTTTAATACAGTCGCAATCTTTTCTAAGTGATCCTTATTTATAGATGTACGTTGGTTGTTACATAACTCACTTATCGCGGCCGTCCTTATTCCTCCTTCTTCTCTTCCTCCGGTTAACTGGTGAAGGTCTTTTTGTGTTTTACCGTGTTTTTTAAGAAGCTCGTCCAATTTAATTCTGATTTGCTTTGTCTTTTCTATTCCTTTATTCTCCCGCATTCCATCACCTCCATGATTGAATTTATACCTTCATTATATACAAATAAAATAAATTCCGCAATTACGTAATTTTATTGTTGACATTACGAAATAACGGAATTATAATGAGGTTAAGTTACTAAATAACGAAATTTAGTAATAAAATAAAAAGGAGAGGATTTACATGAAAAAAGTAAAAGTTGCTTATTATTGGGAAGAGTTGGACGGCGAAAGGGTGTTCGAGGAAGGCGAAGGCTTCATGCTTACGGACACAATGGCGCTCATGGTCGATTATGACTTGCAACTCGTGCACATGGAGAATATCGAACCTAGCGCGGAATATCCGGGTTATTATGAGAATGCCGACAACTCACCGGGCTACATCGAATTTCCGATCAAATCCACGCCTAACTTTGCGCAAATGGACGGAATGACGGCGCTTGACTTGCTTTCGAAAGGGGCGATATAAATGGCGGCTAGATGCGAATGCTGCAACGGCAGTAAAGACGTTAAGGAGTCGATATTCAGCGGCGATGTACCGTATACTCTTTGTACAGACTGTAGGGCGATAGTGTTCGCGCGGAAAGGGGGTGTTCGCGATGGTTCGGGTTTCGTTTTCGTTAAAGTACGGTAAAATCGGCGTTGGTATTGCGGTGTTTTCGGTTGGCGACCGAACATACCACGTTACGGCGGACATATGGCGCGACTATGTAGGGCAAGCGGTGGCAGACGTTGAGGTCGAGTTATTGGCGGACATGGTCGATGAGATGAACGTTATATCAACGGTAAAACAGCCCGCAATCGGCAAATTGCAGGCGGCAGTGTAACGGAAATGCTCGGCGTCATTAGGCGGGGCGTTGAGCGGCGAGTAAGCTCCGATGAACCGACGGTAGGGGCGACCATGGCGGCTGGCATTATATAGATTGCGGTAAGGTGTGGCGGCCTTATCGTGCGGGCTACGGCAATAGCTCGCGAACATAGACGGAGGGAACGCATTGGCGGGCGTTCTTTTCCGTATTCCGATTATATAACGAACACACGTTCTTGTCAAGCGAAGGCGATTGAGTTACGGAATTGTTTCAGTCGGTGCAAGTTCACCACCTGAAAAAATTTTCACATGAACCGTGTGGGTCAACTGAAAAAGTCGAAGTTCCGGTCGAAATAATCGATGTTAACGAATGGGACGCGGAATATATGTTAATCGCGGAGAACGTAGAACGGCGAGGGCAGGCGGAAAGTGATCCGATAAAGAAAAGCCGGATAGCTTCTTTTCTAAAGGAATATTGGGGCGTTAAGAAAGGAAACAACCAACACAGCGTTCCCCAAAATGGGGAATCCAAAACATCCGAAGATATTGCGGAAGCTGTCGGAGTACAAGCGAAACATTTAAATAGAGTCCTCAAACTAAACGACCTCATACCGGAAATCCAAACGCTCGTAAGTACAAAGAAACTCGGTACTACGGCTGCGGAACAGCTTGCGTATCTATCAGAAGAAGAACAGCGCGCCTTACTTGCGGCAAAGGGCGACGTTAGCGGAACCACATTACAAGACGCGAAAAGTTACCGACAAGAAGCGAAAGAGGCGAATTCAGAAGGCGTAGACTTTTCGCAGAAATTAAAGGAAGCGGAAGAACGGGCGAAGAAGAATATGTAAATGTCGAGCCACAACCGAATACGACACAAATTATGCGACGTCGCATAAAACCCGAATTCGAATTCGCTTTATGAATCGTTGGACGAAAGGAATTTCACGTTCTTCACATGAAGAAACTGAAAAAACTGGTGAGTCGGTAGCGACAGATATAAACGTAATCACCGCGGAAATCAAATCGTATAAGCAAATCGCCGGCCGAGCAATATTCGAGATCGGTCGCCGGTTGAAACACGTCAAGGAACACGACCTCGCGCACGGTGAGTGGACGAGGTGGTTAGAAAGCGTCGATATTGTTCCGCAGACTGCGCGTAAGTTAATACAGGCGCATGAGCAATTTTCAAACCACGCGACGTCGAGCGTTTTGCCAGTCGGTAAAATATTCGAAATGTAATGTGCCAACTTTACGGCAAGCGAGCACTTTTTAATAGTAGAGGCACTAATCCGATGAAGCTACGTTATGGCAACCGTAGCGGAGGGCGATGCCTTCGTCAAATTACCGTAAGCGCGGTGAGCCTCGTAAACTTGCCGCGCGCTCCAAATTAAACGTGGACTTAAAATAATTACCGCACCTATACGGTGGTAGGCGTCGACCGCTAAAGTAGGAAGTTAGTTACCGTACATAAATTTTTTTAAAAATTAATATTGAAATTACCGATATAAATGGTATAATTAAACGTTTATGGGTTATTTGACTGTATAATAGTAGAGGGGTTTCCGCTAAGATCACCAACGGGGTTCTATTCCTCTTGCCGGCAGACTTCGCCAGTTCTGCCGTGCACTTTTTTTTAATGTGTTTGTAACGAAATATATACAAAGGGGTGGGGGATTTGTTAAGTAAAGAGATTATAAAATTTATAAGGTTACGCGATGATTTAAGTAGAGGTGAATTTGCGCAAAAGGTTGGGATTTCCCGGCCGTTAGTATCTGCGATTGAGCTCGGTGAAAGGCGGATCACGTCACAGACAAAAAATAAGATATACCGTGCGTTTGGATTAGACGATCAGAAAATAATTGAGATTGACCGTTTTATCAAACGATTGTAGGCGATGCCTCGCTACACGACTTTGGTTACTTGCATTATTTATATACCTTTGTCGCGAATATTGTATAAATAGCAATGAGGGCGGTTTTCCCGAATTGCAGGGCGCAGCCCTGGGAGTGGCTACACTCCACGTTATTAACGACTAATATCGGGCTAACGCCCGGCACTTCACTCGGTTCAGTGCAACCATACCATTTTGCGAGTATATATTTTACCGCGAAAAGTATAATTGCCGAGCCGGTAGGCGAAGGCTGAGGGACGTCTTTTTGTCCCGAATGTAATAGACCGCGGAAAAAGTTGCGTAATTCAATAACGCAGAATTCGAAAAAAACCGCTCAACCATGCGGGTTACAGCCGTTTTTCCTTAAAGGAGATAACGAAAAAATAAACGATAGTCGAGTAGCGTTCCTTTAACACGCTAAAGCGAAATAAGGGGGATAATTTATGACGGAAATAACGATAATTGATTCGATCATGGGCACGGGTAAAACATCATACGCAATTCAACGAATGAAAGAAGCGTCGACCGATGAACGTTTTATTTACATTACGCCATTTCTCGATGAGATAGAACGCGTCAAAGCGGCGATGAACAATCGGAATATTGTCGAGCCTAACAATGCGAACGATGAAGGGACGAAGCTCCGGTCATTAAAGCAACTTATCGCGGAGGGGTACGACATTGCCGCGACACATTCACTATTTAAGTCGGCGGACGACGAGTTGATTGAACTATTGGAGGGAGCCGGTTACACGTTAATACTGGACGAGGTAATGGACGTTGTGCAGCCGGCTAACATCAATCAACAGGACATCTACGCGTTATTAGAGTCGGGATATATCGAAATAGATGACGAGACAGGACAGGTTTATTGGCGTAATGAGGGATACTTGGAAGGTCGCTTTAATGATATTCGTTTGTTCGCTAAAGCCGGAAATTTGTACTCTTTTGATAATTCTTTTATCGTTTGGGCGTTCCCGGTCCGTGTATTTAAGACATTTGATCGCGTTGTGGTGATGACTTATTTATTCGACGGCCAACTGCAAAAGGCTTACTACGATTTGAACGGGTTACAGTATGGATATAAGTCGATAAAAAAGGACGAGGATGGTCGTTATATATTGACGGAATATGATCGACAGAAAGAGAATCGCGAACAATTAATTGCACTTATAGACATTTATGAGGGGAAGTTAAACGAAGTGGGAGACAGGCCGACGTCATTTAGTTCATCTTGGTTGAGTAATGCAGGCAAAAAGACACTCGACAAGGTTAGAAATAATACGGCTAACTATTTCCGGCGGCATAGTCAAACAAAAGTGAAAGAAAACCTTTGGACCACTAAAAAAGAGCGAAAGGATAGACTCGGAGGTTCGGGGTATAAATCTGCATGGATTCCGGTAAATACACGAGCGACAAACGAGTATAAAGATAGGAAGGCTTGCGCTTACTTATTCAATCGATATATGAACCCCTATGAGCGCAAGTATTTTGAATCACGAGGCGTTAAGGTTAATCAAGACTTACTCGCGGCGTCGGATTTACTTCAATGGATTTACCGTAGCAGAATTAGAGAGGGAAAGCCAATCCATTTATATATACCTTCCGCGCGAATGAGGGGGTTATTGAAGGCATGGGGGAACTATGAAATATAAAACATAGGTTAACTGAGGGGGAGCACTATGAAACTGGCGGAAAGGTTGATCAAAGAACAAGACGGCTATTGCGCATATTGCGACGAGAAAATCACGAAGGGGAAAATATATAATAACCGCGACCACGGCGTTATTTGCCGGTCATGTTATTCGGAAATTGGCGTTGGTGAACGCGAGCTGCGAACGTTTGACGATCGTTTAATCGACATGATGAACGAAGGTTTAGACATATTCGTGGAATCTGTTCGGGCAAATAAAGAGAAATACCCGACTAAAGTTCGGAATAATGACACATTAGAAGATCGAGAGAATGTGTACTACACTTTGCGCGATGAAATGAGAGATTTACTAAAAGAGTATCGTATCAAGACAGGTGTGCGTCCTAACGGCGATCGATTAGAAGAACTCGGTAAATTACTAGATATCCAGGCGCAAAGGGTCGAACATAAACGGGCGACGGAGTTACAGCATTTATCACCGGAAGAGATTGCGGAATTAGAACGGGAGTTTACGGATATGCCGAGAATGGCCGAAAGCGTGCAGGATATGCAGGACAATTACTTAACGGCGTATGAGCGCGGGTTAATGACGGAGAAAGAATTAACGGAGGTACTGGCGAAATTTAAAGAGTGCGCTTATCGCTTTTGCTATGCTGCGATAGATACACGGAAGGTACACGGCAATACTCGTCACTGTTGCGACCAGCATCGGGAAGCTGATAAGAACGCAAACAGACGTTACGAGAAAACCGGTACATACTTACCGGATTACGCGTATAGATCAAAAATGGTGCGGACGGTTGAAGAAGATTACCGTAAGCACGAAACGGCATTTAACGACGACTTTATCGGAATGTATTCGAAGGACGAAGGTGAGGCAATCGCGCAACGTCCGGGCGGTAAGTTAGATACACGCGGAGAAAGACGTAAGGTTCGGGAGCGAATGACACGCAACAGTCAAATACAGGAACAGCTTGAGAAATACGACGCATTTAAAGAGGGAGAAAATAACGAAATTTTTTCCGTAAATGTCGCTAGTGGCGCGAAGATGTGGGGTAAACGACCGTATAAAGATAGGAACGTTAGTTCGGTATTTTTGACTCCGTCTTTTTTAGCGGCGGAGGTAATAAAAGAATGTAATAGTAATAAAAAGGAGGTCATGAAATGAATTCTGAAACAGTGAAGGCGTTGAGGTATTATAAGGGGATGACACAGCAGCAACTTGCCGATGCAACTGGTTTTAGTCAATCATTAATCGCTAACGTGGAAAGTGGAGTGAAGAATGTCTCGCCTAGATTGCGTCATGAGTTATTAAAATTGATTGGCGATGACATAGGTTTCTTTGACGCGCTCGAAAAAGAACGTCAATTATTATTTTTTATTCGTGATTTTGAAGAAACTCATGTTTTCCCAACTAAATAATAACACACATAGAAAGTCAATGCAATATTTAATTTTCGGGGGAGTTAATTATGGGTTTAAAACAAGATTTTCAGAAACTGGCACGCGACCAGTGCGCCACCTACGACCGCGACGGCCTTTGCCTACTCGAGCGCGGAGGCTGCCGAACATGTTTATATTTTCGTGTTGATGTAGAGCTGCCGAGGTGCCCGTACTTTGAAAATAGCGTACTGCCCGGCGTCGATACACTACACACGCGTTATTGGCGTTTATTCGACGCAGACGGTTCAGGTAAGTATTGCACCGAGCCAAATTGCTCGAACGTTTTTGAGCCGAACAGCAATGCGCAAAAGTATTGCGGAGAGTGTCGGGAACGTAGGCAAAAAGAACAAAGAAAACGCGAGAATCAACGGTACTATTTGAGGCGCAAAAGTAAGGGGGTAATCAGGGGGTAAACGGGCGAAAATCAGGCGTTTTTCGGCGTCTAGCGCTTGATTTTAGAAACGCCACCCTTTACCGAATATTAGAAGTCTTAAACGGAGAATAACGGGGTCTATTTACCCTTAATCAAACGAGAGGTGAGTGAATGGAATTCGGACAAAACGTATACCTCGAGGAAGTTTACCGAGGACACACCGGCAAACGTAGACCAGTCACAGTATGGCCCGACGGTTCAATAACGGAAGTTGAACAGCGCGACTGGCCGCCAACTGTCGAGGGCTATCGTGCGAAACTGAAAGTCGCTGTCGAACATGTCGTGCCAGAAGTGGACGAGGAACTAGGCAAGCGACCGCCACATTATTGGTTAGCAAAAATCGCGATTGTTGACACGGTGACAAACGAGACAGTTTCGGAATTTGAACGTAATCTTTATCAAACTAGAAAAGTTGAGTCTGCGACAAGTCAAGCTAACCAAGCCGGAAAGCACCGGGCGTTTACTCTTGGCTATCGTGAAGTTATTCCGCATCGCTCTGCGGAAGTGATTAAAAATGACCGATGAAACGGTGAGCGGCTGGAGCCGTTTAAAGTTGGCTCGGTATTTTTAACGGGCGTCTCGTCGGGCTATGAAGCTATTACTGCGTTGCTAGCTCGGTGCTGCGATGAAGTAGGCGAGGGCAATAAGCTAATAGTTGCGAGGTCGACCGTTGAGCATTTCCGCAGAAAGAGCAAGGTAGAAAATAAAATAAACGTAATCAGTAAAAATCGAGGTATCACTTTTAAGGTGTTTTTTGATCGAAAAATGCCCGAGCCGATACAAAAAGAATGTATGTTGCTCGCTAATGACGCGCTCGATAGAAAAGAAACTATTTTCTCAGATATATAGGAGGTGGAGATTATTAAGCAGTTAATAATCGCAGACATACGAAAAATAGAAGATAAGCCGTTTCTCGTCGCGCAATACATCGACGAGGACGGTTTTTTAAGTGATAGTTTAATATTACCGCACGTAACGCAGCAAGGCACCGTTGAAAACTTGCGGGGACTTACCGAGGCTTATCCGGTCGACGTGTGGACGAGTTCACGCGAAATTTACAGTATATGTGTCGGCGCGCTCGGACTTAACGCGCAAATTAAGCACGACAGCGAAACGAGCTCGACCAAGCGACAAATTAACGAAGCGGACGAAATACTGCGCAGTATTTATCATATCGAGCAGGTTGCAGGGCCGGAAGAGCTGCCGTTTTGGCGTCGTTGGTTCTCGGTGGGATTGCGTAAATTATTAAAAATAATCGAGGGGGAGAAATACGAAAATGGAATTTAAACAATTAGAGCAATATCGAAAAGATAAAGCGGAAAATCTTGCACGTCAAAAAGAGGTTAGCGAAAAGCTGAATGATACAAAGGAAAAGCTCGAGGCCAAGCGCGCCGAATACGAGCAACTCGTCAAAGCCGGCCTTGAGAGCGGAAAGACTGACGAAACGAAACTCGCCAAAGTCGACGCGCAAATTAACGATCTTATCAGCCAAGCTAAACGCTTTGAGACGGAACAACGATTATTGCCTAGCGTGACGCGAAAGGGGCTCACAAAAGACGAAGTACTGGCGGCGTGGAATGACGAGTTTAAGCCGGCATATTTCGAAAAGTATGTTGCGCCTCAGCTTGAAAAATTGCGCGAAGCAAAGCTCGAGTATGTACGGCAACTCGAGGCCTATAACGAGATTATTCGCGACTATGAAGGCAAGCGCGAAGAAGCGTATACAGAGATCGGCAACCTAACAAGCTTCGGCAACAGCCACGAATTCAAATTCTCAAAGCTTCATATCGACATGACCGATTATACGCTACGCGAATACGAAGTCGAAGAATTAAAAGCCGGCCGTTTGCCGGACCATTTGAAAGGGGCGCTGTAATATGAGCGGACTAATACTCGAAAGCCATGTTAACCAAGCGAAGGAGCAAACGCAAGGCAGCCCGGACAGAATTGCGCAATATCAAACGTTAAAAAATCGATACCGCGAGCAAAACGCCGACCTATTTGACGAGGATAACCCGTTGCCTGCCCGTCCTAGCGAGGACTATGTCGCGCAACTCAAAACAAAAGCGAACGAGTCCGACGACCCGAACGACATGCTACGTTATCAAGTCGTAAAAGGGCGCGCGGAAGCACAGGCGGAGCAGCAGTCGAAAGTCGAGTCGATTCCGGCTTTATCGCAGGAATTAAGGCAACGAGTGCAAGCGGATAACATAAACGAAGTAGATTTGCGCAGGGCTGAGGAGTTAGCACGAGCGACAAACGACATTAAAGATATTGCGCTATATCAAACGATCAAAGCGAAAATAAGAGCGCAGTCATAATTTAACCGCGATGAAACAACGGCTCGGACATACCGTTGCGGAGCGCATGTCCCTCCTTTAACGCCTCGGCTAACCGCCGGGGCTATTTTATTTTAATCGAGAGGTGATCGGAATGGTAAACGAACAAAATGCAGCCGAAGTATTTTCTGATACTTGGAAATTAGAATTGTATTTGCGGCTAGTCGATAAGTTATCGACAAACGGCACGCTTTACGAGTGGATAAAAGAACACGGGCAGGATTACGTTACTAATTTCTTGCTCGAGGCGGTAATAAACGAATCAAAAACAATGAGAGTCGTCCAGTAAATGGGCGGCCTTTTTATTTAGGAGGAGTTAAAGAATGAATACACCAAATGCAGGTGAGATACGGGCCCGGCTTACATTAGAAATGGATAATTTTACCAAATCGATGAACGAGGCGAAACGCCACACCGAAGAAGCGAAAAAGAAGACGCAAAGTTACACGAAATCGATCAAACAGGTTGAAAAAGGAGCGCTACTAATGAGCGGCGCCGTTGCGGGAGCTATCATGACTTCCGTAAGAGCAGCGGCAAACTTTGAGGAATCTCTCAGCCGTGTTGCGAGTGTGACCGGCGCGAGTACAGAGGAGCTTGAGAAGCTGGAAGCAACAGCGAGAGAGCTCGCCGCCTCAACCGCCTTTAGTGCGCCGGAGGTATCCGAAAATTTTCTGAAATTGGGAATGGCTGGCTTCGATGTAAACGAGATTTTAGCCGCTACCCCTTCGATACTCAACGCCGCGACCGCCTCGGCCACCGATTTAGGTACAACCGCCGATATCGTATCTAACGTTTTAAGCGGGTTTAATATGTCCGCCGAGGAAACAGACCGAGCCGTCGACGTTCTAGTATCGACTATCTCCAGCGCAAACACGGACTTGCCGCAACTTGGGCAAGCGCTCAGTTACATTGGGCCGGTCGCTGCGAGTCTTGGTTACGATATTGAAGAAGCGGCGGCAGCAGTCGGTGTATTAAGTGATAACGGGCTCGCCGGCAGCCGCGCGGGAACGACGTTACGTCAGACGATGTTATCGCTCGCCTCGCCTACGTCTGAAGCGGCCACTGAGATGGAAAAATATGGCATTAACCTACTCGACGCTAATGACGAAATGTTGCCGATGCCTGAAATCGTCGGAAATATAGCTGACGCCATGGACGGCATGACAGACGCGCAAAAAACGCAAGTTGCCCAGACTTTGGTCGGTACCCAAGCCGCTTCGGGCTTCCTTACGTTAATTTCGCAAGGCGAGGACGCGCTTGCCGACTATACAGGTCAGTTGCGCGATAGTGAGGGCGCAGCGAGTGACATGGCGGCCATACAACAAGATAACCTTAATGGCAGCTTCCGTGAATTTCAGTCGGCGATGGGCGAGTTAGGAATCGCAATTGGACAGGAGTATCTGCCGGCTGTAAGACGGATGATTGAAAGAGCCACGGAGTTAACGAGGTGGTTTGGTGAGTTAAATCCTGCGACGGTTACGCTCGGACTTAACTTCGTCGGAGCATCGGCAGGGATTGCGTTAGCAGTAACCGCAGCCCTACGGTTAGCGACGGCTTTAAGGGGACTTATGATGCTCCACCCAGCCGGATGGCTTGTGTTAGGCCTATCGTTAGTCGGAGGAGGTATTTTTGCGCTAACTCAGCATATGAGGGATGGCCATGAGGTTAATACGGAGTATGCCGAGGGTTTACTAGATCAAGCGCAATCGCTCGAGGAAGTAACGGCGCGTTACGATGAACTACGTCGTCAGTCCGGCTTAACAACGGATCAAATCGGCGACTTACTCGACATTCAAAAAAGAATGGAATCGGAAAGTGACCCGGAGGAATTGGCGAAGCTAGAAAAAGCATACGAGGATATTGCTGAAAAGTCGGGATTATCACGCGATGAAATCAGCGAATTACTCGAAGCTAATGACGCGATTATCGATCAGACACCGTATGTTGAACAGACGTTTACTGATCGCGGTAATGCCGTGGTCGAATCGACTGACGCGGTAAATGACTATATTCAATCATTGCGTAACATGGCGTGGGAAGAGCTGCAAATCGAAAGGATAAAAGCGCTTGAAAATGAGGCTACCTTGCTGCGAGATAATCAAAAAATTCGTGAAGACATTGAACAAGTAGAGATTAGACTTGCGGAGATACAAGACGCCTACAATATGTCGGAAGAGGAACGGAAAGATCGCGTGCAAGAAATCCTCGCGTTAACAGCAGACCAAAATACTAGCGCCGAGGAAAGGCTGGAGCTTGAGCGCGAATTAGGCGCGTTAGATATAGTTAAACGTGGAGCGAGCGCACAATACCTTGAAGATTTGCAGGAACAAAGGAAAGAACTTGCTCAACAACTTGAAGATAATGAGGCGAAACTAGGGCAACTTGAAGAGGTTGACGATGCACTAGCAGGGATTTTATTACTCGAGCTCGGCATCAACGAAACCGGGAAAGAAGGCTTAGAAATTGCCGACGAAAAGCTTGAAAAACTTCGAGATGAAAAAGCCGAGGTAGAAGAACAAATCGCAAAAGAAGGCGATAAACACGGCATTTTACAAATGCACGTTGATGAATTAAACGAACAAATCGGCAGGCACGAGTCCATAATCGGGCAGATCGAGGAAGAAACACGTCTCAGTTCGGAAGTTCTTAGCATTGAAGATGATCGAAACAGAAAAATCGACCAAATGAACGACCGCCTTGCCGACCAAGAACAGACGCAGCAAGACATTAATCGCGAAGCCGGCCGAATTAATGAAACAATAGCGGACGGCGTAACGGGTGCTCAAACGATGAATGACGAGTTGTCGCAGAGTATCGATAAACACGTCAACGTCACGGACAACGGAACTATCGACGAAATTAACCGACGCGCATCTAATCCGGTCACGAAGGTTATTAATTTTCGCGAGCAGATGTCGAACGCAGTCCGGTCGCATTTAACTCGCCACAACGGCGGACTAGTCGGACAGTACCGACCGGGCGATGGACCGGCGGGCACGTTGCATGGCGGGGGAATGCCGAGTCATTTCCTCGATAGAATGCCGATGTTTAACGAAGTCGACGTGCGCTTGCTACGCAACGAAATGGTGCTCACGGAAGGGCAACAGGCGAATTTGTTCCGCGCGCTACAAGGCAGCGGGCAGGTGCAACAGGTCGATTCGGGGAACGGCGGCTATTCCTCGGAAATGTTGGCGGTATTACGAAGCATAGACCGTGGAATAGCCGGTGGTAAAGCCGTTAGCGTAGTTATGGACGGAGAAAAAGTCGGCCAAATGACGGAGCCTTACGTTAGCCGCGAGCAACACGACCGGCATGGTTTACAGAAAATATTCAACGGAGATTGGGGGCGTTAAAATGCGAAAATTAAACGAAAAGCAGTTGCAGGCAATCGAAATCTTATCGACGGTGCACGGCCTCGAGTACCAGGAAATCGCCGCAAAGCTGGGTGTAACTGACCGCACATTACGTAACTGGCGCAAAGATGGCGACTTTAACGACGAGCTCAAGCGGGCGATTGTGCGTAAGAGTGCCGACATGTTGCCGGAGGTAATGGAGTCAATACCGGGGCATATTATAAACGACGGCAACGCGGCTATGTTCCGCACGTTCTTGCAGGCACACGGTATGTTGACGGAAAAGCACGAGGTAGAAGCCGTAGGTAGCCCGCAGGCCGACATAGGCGACATTAAAACGAAGGTTGCGCATTACCGCAAGGAACAGTAATATAGTTGCACGGGTGGTTACGATCATCCGTGTAAACCTACATAGATACGGAACAGACGACACCCCGGAAATAGGGTACGTACATATAAGAAGGAACTTGTATATACAACCGTCTTGAGCTTCCGTTAATTTCCGATAGAGCTACGTTTTAGCCCGTCCGTGCGTTGACACGTTACGAGGATACGGGCGGTTATAGCCCGCGACAGGGGCCTGCTGAACGCCCCTTGCCGAAACTCAGGGGGTTATAGGGCGATAGGGCGACACGGCTACACACGCATACATACGGATATGGGGCGGTATATCCTGCGACACCCTGCCGGCGGGCGACCCCTCGAACGCTTTGAGGCGGATTTTATGCAACTTTTATGCAAAGTCGAGCGGAGAACAAACGTTGATTTAACGCGGTTTCTTCGATTGCATAAACGGAAATGATCGTTCGTAAATAACAAATCGCTTAATAACACGTCTTTCAGCGTTTTTTCAACGTAACAAAAGGACATTAAGTTACAGTCGTTATGCCTTCAAATGAATAAAAAACCACCGACCCCCAACGCCCCCTCAAATATTCCCTGCGCCTGATGCCCGCAAATTACGCACAAAAATTTTCATTTCGGAAATATTTTCCTTGCATACCGTAATCACTTCGTTATATACTCGGTGTAACATAACATATCGATAAGTTACGGAGGGGTAACGATGGCTAACGAAGTAAATCCGATTAAGGACCTGAAAGACATACGCAAAATGAAAGCCGCACTCGCCGGCCGCGACCGTTTAATGTTCGTGATGGGAGTTTCTCTAGGCTTGCGAATCGGCGACCTTTTAACGTTAAAGCTCGGAGACTTACGCGGCAAAGAGGAGATAAAGCTCCGCGAACAGAAGACGGGTAAGCCCCGCAGAATTAAGCTGAGTAAAACGGTAAAGAACGAAGTTGCGAAGCTGGACGGTCGAAACAACGAGTATATATTTCTCAGTAGACAGGGCGGTAATAAAGCGATTAGCCGAGTGCAAGCCTACCGTATATTAAATGCAGCGGCCGAGCGGGCAGGAATTGCGGGTAAAATTGGCGCAGTAGGTACGCATACTTTGCGTAAAACATTCGGCTATCAATTGTATACGCAGGGGCACGACATAACCCGTATTATGGCGATATTAAACCACAGCACCCCGGCTATGACGTTAAAATACATCGGCATTACCCGCGATGAAATAGACGCGGCGTATGATGCGATCGAAGTTTAATAAATAATTCTTGTCCAATTCGGACATATATCGTATAATCAACGAAAAGGAAAGCGGTAGTGTGCAATCAATTCGAGGTATATCGCTCAAATGGACGGTTTGCATAACGTAAGCCTATACGGTGGTTCAAGCACGACTCAAAATCGTGTTCCTCACGGAGTGTCGGTTCGACCCCGACCACCGGTACCAACCCTACAGACACAAATTATAAAGTACTATTATAGACAACGTAAATAATTAACTTAAAGTTAAGCAACAGAGTATATTATATTCTGTTGCTTTTTTACTTTTTAAAACTATATATTGACGAAGATATATTATAAATATGGAAATTTTTTAATTTAATATCGAAAGTATGTTCTCGTATAATTCAGTCAATTATGTTAGAATTTAGTTACATAATATTACAATTATTTTAATTTTAAAGAGAGGTGGTGTATTGAATGAAGGAATTAGAACCCTATAAAATATTATCTATTGATGGTGGTGGAATTAAAGGTTTATATTCAGCGGTAATTCTGTCTGACTTTGAAGAAAAGTACGGTAAGTTAAATAATTACTTTGATTTAATATGCGGTACTTCTACGGGAGGAATTATCGCCCTTGCACTATCAGCAGGTATCCCTGCAAAAGAAATTGTAAGTCTTTATGAAAAGAATGGCCCCAAAATTTTTCCTTATAATACGAAATATACTCGCTTATTTCATAAAATTAAACAGGCTTTATTTACATCGAAGTATAGTGATAGCAATTTAAGGTTGGCTCTAGTTAATGTTTTTGGGGAAAAAAGAATTAGGGATTGTAAAACAAATGTATTGATACCAACTTCAAATATTACTAGGGGAACACCATGTATAATTAAAACCGATCATCATGATGAATTAGGAAGAGATAGCAACCATTTATTAGTTGATGTTGCATTAGCAACTGCTGCTGCACCAACTTATTTCCCTATACAAGAAATATCTACAATGGAACACAATAATGACCAGTTTGCAGACGGTGGTTTATTTGCAAATAACCCGTCGTTACACGGAATTCAAGAAGCATATCGTTATTTTATCGGCAAATCAAATTATAAGTATGGAAATTTTAGTTTATTATCTATATCCACACTCCATCAAAATTTTTCATACCAAAAACCACTTAAAATTCGGCGAAGGTCGTTTGTACAGTGGAATGTAAAATTAATTTCTTTAATGATGGATTTACAGTCTATTTCAACTCATTACCATATAGAATATTTAAATAAGTCACTTAACGGTAATTATGTAAGAATTGGTAGTGAACCTCTCACAAATGAGGAAAGTAAGAAAATTGATTTGGACAAAGCATCTAATGATTCTATTGTATTACTTAAGCAAAAAGGGCATGAGGCAAGTAGAAAATGGATTGAAGAACCTGAACTACTGCATTTTTTTGATAATGATATTGAAAAAATAAATAATAGAGGTGAGGCAGTTGGCACAATGTAATGATTTATTTCTTGACTTTGATAAAGAAATTAAATTGAAACCTGAAAAGAAGAAATCCTTGCGTACATCGAGGAATGCACTAAGAACCAAAATTCAGAATTATTTTGAAACTAATTTGAAAGTATCAAAGCCAAAATTTTGGGGACAAGGCTCATATATGATGAATACTACTATTAAACCCATTGAAGGTGAATATGATATAGATGATGGTGTGTATTTAATACATTTAGCAGGCAAAAATGAAGGGGAATGGCCACTAGCAAGTACAGTACATAACTGGATTGTAAATGCTGTTGAGGATCACACGAGTACTCCTCCAATTAATAAAAATACTTGTGTACGTATCGTCTACAAAGATGATTATCATATTGACTTTCCAATCTATGTTAAAGGAGACGATGCTGAACATCCAAAATTGGCTCATAAAACAAATGGTTGGATTGATAGCGACCCGAAGGCGTTAACTAACTGGTTTCATTCAGAAGTAACAGAGAAAGGTAGTCAACTTAAACGAATGGTTAGGTATTTTAAAGCATGGAAGGATAATAAAAAGGGAGATAATAAGTTTCCTAGTGGAATGGTTTTTACAATACTGGCTGCAAACTATTTTGTTGAGGGTTATGTAGACGATGACGACTCTGCATTTATTGCACTTGCTAAAGAAATTTATGACGCTTTAAGTGATTCATTTAGTTTGAAACGACCGGTTTTTCCGGATGAAGAGTTGTTAGATGATTGGTCAGAAACTGCGAAAAACAATTTTTTAAGTAAATTATCAACTCTGATAACAAATGGACAAAAGGCTCTAGAAAAAGAGGAAATAAGTGATTCAGTTGATATTTGGAGAAAAGTATTTGGAGAACGTTTTCCCGAATACACTCCACCTGAAACTGAAAATAGAGTGAACAAAGGGGATGCTTTACAAACATCATCACCAGCAATTTTAGGAAATCATGGACGTTCCTCATAACTTGGAAGAAATCTATTCAAATATTAGGAGCGAATCTGTTCGATATCTCGAAAAACATTATGGGGCAATAAAAGTTAATCCAGAAGACACTAACAAATATCCTGTTACATTAAAAGTGAGGGTATCGGTAGTGGAACATGAGTTAAATTTATTAGTTAGCCTTCCTTTTAACTTTCCTGATTCGTTTCCTAAAGTAAAGTTAGATGAACAAAGTTTTCAAAAAGTATATCCTTTACCACACCTAAGTATGTCTAAAACGCTTTGCCTATTTGATGAAGTAGCAGCAAGTCCGAATCCTGAACAGCCCATAGGTGTATTAGAAGCAACAATTAAAAAGTGTAAGGAAATATTATCTAAAGGCATATTAAAACAAAACCTTAATGATTACTCAGATGAATTTGAAACTTATTGGGCTGAAAACAGTAGGGGGTTCTATTTATCAATCGTAAAACCTTCTGGAACTTCTAAAGAGGTGTACTTAGCCCCATTTAAGTATCAAAATTGGTTAGAAAAAGGAATCTTTGCTGATAAAAAAAGTGATGCCATTAACTGGGTTCATAATTTAGGTGGAATAATTAATGAAGAAGAGATAACTAAGGTTTTATATATCCCATTAAAAGAACCTATTAAATATCCATTTCCTAAAAATAATAAAGAGATTTATAACTTATTGAAAGAAAATAAATGTAATTTAAAGAGCCTTACCAATTTTTTGTCAAAAAACAAAAGACCAACTAAAGTATTATTTTCAATGGAAGATGACAGTCAGTATTCATGGGGTGTTTGGGAGCATTCTAAACCTTACAAAGAGATTGTATCAAAGTATAAAGGTCGTAGAAGAATACAAACCGGTATAAAGGGATTTAGGGCAAATAAGCAACATGGTTTACTTGAGATAATAAAGGAATTTCCAATGGTGGAACTTAATAAATATTCAGTTGAAGATGTTAGTGCCATTCGTTTGAAAACACGAGGTGGAGATGGAAAGGTAGAAAATATTGAAAATAAAGTAGCAATAGTGGGGTGTGGTGCTGTTGGAAGTC
Organism: Evansella halocellulosilytica; assembly: GCF_002335745.1. GTDB lineage: Bacteria > Bacillota > Bacilli > Bacillales > Salisediminibacteriaceae > Bacillus_CA > Bacillus_CA halocellulosilytica. Next base: position 2,539,588 of record NZ_NIST01000001.1, read on the forward strand.
AAATTGCACAAGGAATTTTCGATATCGGAATTCAAGACTTATTATTAATTGATAATGATATTTTAAGTTTTGAAAATATAAATAGACACCTCTGTGGTGCTGATCATGTTGGGGAATTGAAAACAGAGGCAGTTAAAAGCAAACTTAGCAAGCACTACCCAACAAGTAATATTGATGTATACAATGAAAATGTTTTATCAGTTCTTATGGAAAATCCAGATGCCTTGAATTCTTATGATTTAATAATAGTTGCAATAAGTAATACTCCAACAGAGTTAAGGATTAATGAGTTACAAAGAGAAAATATAATTAAAAAGCCTATATTAAATATATGGGTTGAACCTTATTTAGCCGGAGGACATGCAATATGGAATGAACCAAATAATAGTGTACCTCTTAACATATTATTTAATAATGAAGGTTTATATAAATACCAAATATTAAAGGATGGAAACGTGTATTCTAAAAGGGAACTTGGGTGCTATACTTCCTATGTTCCTTATGGAGTACTGGAATTAAAAAAATTCATCGTGGAAGTGATGTTTTTTATTCAACAACAATTAGTTTATGAAGATAATAAAAGTAGGATTTTCACATGGATTGGGAACCTGACTGAGCAGAGAAAAAAGAAACGTTTGCTAGCAACAAAGTGGGTAGGGGCAACTGATTTTTCCAGTAGGATACAAGAAATTGAATAAACCATGAAAGTGTGGATTTAATGATTTATAAGTTCGGTGAAATGCATATTGTTTTTACAGAACAAGTAGTAAGGTTATTTGATTCTTATAAGCAAAGGAACAAAAAACAACATGAAGCAGGAGGAGTACTTTTAGGGAAGGTGTATAATGATCTAATATTAGTAGATAGGGTTTCAGAACCAACAAAGGGAGATAAATCAGGTCTCTACTATTTTTATAGAAATGTTCATAAAGCGCAAGAGATTATTAAAACGGCTTGGGAAGAGTCGAGCGGGGAAAGAATTTATTTAGGAGAGTGGCATACTCATCCTGAGGAAAATGCACATCCTTCTAAGGACGATAAAAGTTTAATAAGTAATATGCTTAATGATTCTTATATGGAAATAGATTTTTTATTTATGGTCATAATTGGAGTTGTAAAACCTTTTGTTGCAGTGCACAAAAGGGACCAATTATATATAGAAGAATTGGCCCCACTTAAATCCTCAGACGGGTTGGATATTACACTATATGAAAACAAAAAGAGTATTGTTGGTTTTAAAGTAGTGGGCTATTTAAATATTGGTCCTATAGGTAATGATATTTACAATGCTGCATTTTCACAGATATTTTTTGGTACAATAAATTCCATTCTTACATTGACAGAAGTATCTGACTACATTTTAGAACAAGAAAAAGCATTTATTAAGTTTATAGTTCCAAAATTAAATTTGAATGAAGAAAAGGATATAGTAACTCTTTTAGAAGGTATGAAGATACAAATTAGAATGTTGATAAATGAGATGGAAGCAAAACAACTTGAAAAACATGTTTGCGTTAAAACAAATTATTTAGTTTAATTTTAGATTAATCACTGTAATTTGGAATAAGGTAAAGAATAAAGAGACAGTTCATTAAATGGATCAATTTTATTTTTTTTGAGTGTATTAAAAATAGAGCATGATCCTTAAATGACTGTCTCTAAATAAAATATTGGCAGATAATCATAATTATTAAAAAGTACTTTCCTCTAACCGCTTTAATGCCTTTTCGTAAGCAGCATTTCGTTCTTTTTCTTCCCAATCAAGCCTTTCTAAAATTCGTTGCCAATAGATATTTCCTTCTATTGCATAGGATTTCGCTGTCTCTCTCCATAAATATGCTTCGGCCTCTTCCAGTACAATGAAATACCTGCTATGAATTTTGAAGTGGGGCATTCCTTCTTCTTTTATTAGACCATAGACCGTAGCCGGACTAGTTCTGAAGTGATTTGCTGCTTCTTTAATAGTTAGTACCGTCCTACCATAGTAACTTTCTTTCTTTTTTTGGGACTCGCTTTTAATTTCATCTGAGAAGTTATTCAATTCTTCTCTTATAATTTTTCTGAATATATCTTCTATCATTGGAGATTCCTCCTTTTCTTTACGTAACGATTCGATTTCAGCCTGTACAGCAGATACATCCCATTTATTGTCTGGATCAGTCCAGCCATATTTCTTATAATTATTAATTGTTTCTGTTATTTCATCTTCCAAAAAAATTAGTCTAGACAACACTTTTCTATGCGGCATTGCCCTTGTAAAAGTTAACTGCCGTAATGTGTATGTACCTATGCCTGTCAATTGTGATACTTCTTGCAAAGTTAAATATTTTTTTGTTGTATTCTTTTCATTTTCTCCAAGAGTTCTAACGAATTGTGATACTTCATCTTTGACAACGAATTGGAAAAGTTCTTCAAATGAAAAATCGAATGATTGTTTAGTCATTTTTTCACCTAACCTTATTTAAAGGAGTTACCTCGAAATAATATTTTCGGCTTTAATAATCAGGGTTAATCCACACTATATCACCTATTTTATTTGTGAGACTTTTACTTTCTTTTAACGACATTACAAAATGATGTTTTTTATAAAAGTGAGTCAGTCTGTCCATATGATCTTCATCTACTCTTGATATCCAGCCAGAAATCTTTTTTGATTTCTTCTGAACTGCAATATTTATTAGTTGGTTGAGTAATATGCCCCCATAACCATTGCTTGCTAGGTGTTCTTCAATTTCGATATCACCTAACTCAATTTCTGAGAAGTCATAGTTAAAGAATGCTTTTAAAACCGGTTCCGGGTATAGCAAACCATTATCATTTATTATTCTTATTTTTAGAACTATCTCTCTTTCTTCTTCCTCTGGAAGGTCATAAAAATGCCTATATAAAATCAATGAACATTTTTCTTTATTAATGATTTCAATTATTTCAAATCCTTTATTAGCAATGTTATTTGATTGATATTGTACTTCATATTCAATGTTACCCCTTCTTTGTAAAGGTTCATTTAGTTGTCTATTAAATAATGTTTTAAATAAATCCAAGAAACTCCCTCTCTTTATCATAAAATAGTTGTAATTTATTGTTAGTTTAATTCTATCATATAAATATGGCCCGATTATTTAAAAGAATGTAGTGGCTTATTTGCTGAGATACAGTTTTTTGGACAGCAGCCAAAATTCAATAAAATCGCTGATTTTCGGGTGTTTTAAGCGGTTATAAAAAAATGTCGATATAAATGCTATTATTTTCGGCAGTATACATTTTTCTATTTTTTTCTAGAGTGGTGTACCCCTTTGTATGGATTTTTTTCGGTTGATTTTTTTCGCGAATAAAATCTCTAGAGGATTACTATCAAAGATATAATTTTAAACAGTTTTGTAATGATTGAAACATTTAAAATCAGTAATTATCTGTTATAAATTTGTGTCGATTTTGTTTTAAACGGTTTTGTGATGATTAAAACATTATTCAGCAGTAACAAACTGTGAAATAAATAGTTTCTTGTAGTTATGTATGGTTTTGTAATGATTAAAACCTTAACGATCCTTTATAAACAGATTGTTAAGGTTTTTTACTTTATTAGATACCAACTAAGTCAAAATAATAATGTCGTACTAAATTTGCTTTTATTTTTCGGTAATCAGACAAATCCATTAGAGTGAAATCTAATTTTTTATCATCCGTCTTCACAAAGTCAGGAAGCCAAATTTTATATAAATTTGGTTTATGCATTGGTCTGACACCATCGTGATAGTAATCGTAATTCTGGTAATATTCTAAACTCCCGTTTTCTTGAAGTTTTTTAATGTGAGTAAATGCTGTTCTCGGAGAGTGGCCAGTGGCTGTAGAAACCTGTTGATAACTCATGAAAAACCACCCATCTTTTCTAGAGAAGCGTTTGTGATGGATTAGTAAAGCCATATAGGTAGAGAGTGGTTTAGGTGTATTTTGACTGCCGAATAATGCTTCTACTTCGGATGAATAAAAGGAAATAGTTTTACTTTGTTCTAAAAATGAAAAATCTTTTTGCATTGCGCTAATTGCCATTCTCTTAATCTCTTTTTGGCATTCCTTATAAGGGGTCTTATACATATTTTTAGGTTGTGCTATAAGCCATTTCGTTAATGCATCTTCAATTTCTTCTTGATGAAACCCAAGGTGACGATAATAATAACTTAGTTGAACAAGACTTTTGTGACGGGTTCCCGGTGATTGTATGCCATATCGGAGCAATGTTTCTGCTTTTTCAACAGTAGGTGTATCTAAATCTCTAGTTGGTATGGATATAGTTTTTTTCTTTACTTTGGTAATACTTTTGGGCTTTTTCTGATAAGAGTGATCCTCTAAGATGGTTTCAATTATATCGTTATTTACTTTATCAACTGTTAGTATGTATTCTTGTGTTTTAATAGGAGCACAGCCGTCGTCTATATCTACAAACCAGCAAATGTTCCCTGTTTTTCTATGTATACCTAAAGGTAATTTCATTCCTTGATTTGGTAGTGGGCGACGCTCAATTTCTCCTTCCGGGAAAACGTCTATTAATTCACCTATTTTGTTTTTTACAATGTTAAACAACTGTTCAGATTGGGTAATATGTATTTCCTTTTCAAAAAAAATTTCTACGTGGTACCCCTTGCTTCCACTCATATTAGCATATATCAAGATTTTTGGAATCCCTAAGTCACATAGGACCTCACGTATAACATATACCATTCGCTTAGCCTCGCTCATAACTGGTACATCTATATCAAAAGAAAGGAACTTAACGGCTCTTCCGTATTATTCTCATTTTGGAACAGTATTGTGAATTGGATAGAAGGTCTTTTTAAATGAAAGGTGGTCTTTAAACATCTCTCACATTAATTTTTCTAACGCAATTTCTTTTGTTTCGTTATCTGCCAGAGAATAACGAGTTACCATATCTGTTGAAGAATGTCCACTTAAAGATTGAATAAGTGAAAAATCCTCGTTATTTCGAACAAGTGTTGTAATAAATGTGTGTCGTAATGAATGTACGTTATATCCGAACTTTTTTAATAAGTGTTGTACTGCTCGTGGAGAGATTCTTTTCCCGTGAGTAGAAAGGAACAATGGAGATTCGTTATCCATTCTATCTGCTAGATATCTTCTAATAGCCCGTCTTGCTTCTGCATTAAGCGGGATTACTCTTTCCTTGTTCCCTTTCCCATTCCTTATTGTTACTTGTCCTTTTCTTTCAGTCATTTCAATGTCTTCTTTATTTAAAGAAACCAACTCTTGAAGGCGAACACCAGTATTAACCAGAAGCATAATTATAGCAATGTTTCTGTTATTACCGGTGCGGTCAACCTCTCGAATTAATTTATTCAGTTCATTTCTTTTCAATGATGTCAGAAGCCATATTAAATGACGGTTCTTTCGGAAACGTCACTGTCGTTGACTAACTTCCTTCGGAACCGCCATTTCGTTTTCCTTCTTTTAACCGCCACTTTTTTGTCAGCTATAAAAAATCCCCGTCTTTAAGACGAGGGAGATAATTATAATAATAATTTCATTTCTATATGCTCTCTATGCTTTTAAATTGCTTTGATTAACTCTTTGTTTTGCTTCTTTAATTCTTCATTTTCTTTTTCTATTTGTTTAAGCAGTTCCATCTTGTCATCCATGCTCATGCTTTTTATGGTAATGGTACTTAATTTGGTCTCCATTAAATTAACCCTTTCCGAAGTCAAATTGTTTATTTAATATCTCTGGTCAGCGATTACTCTTTCTACGGTATCTTCGTCAACTAACTTATCTTTTCTCGCAACGCAATCTAATAAACACTCTGTACATAAACGATTTGTTAATCGTAAAATTCCTTTTGTGTACGTATAAATATTCTTCATGGCAGCTTCCGTAAATATTTGTCTTTCTTCGCCTGCAACTTTCAAATGATGCTCTATATATTCTTTCATTTCATCATACGTTAATCCTACTAAATGAAAACGAGTTGTAATTCGTTGAGAAATAGCTTCTAGACTTCGAAGGCGTATTTTATCACGTAATTCTGGTTGCCCCACTAAAATAAGTGCTAAAGGGGATAATGAGTCAATTTCAAAGTTTGTTAAGAAACGAATTTCTTGCAACATTGTAGGCGATAAAAGGTGTGCTTCATCGATCACTACAATCGGTGTTTTTTCCTTGTTTTGATATAAGTCTAGTAGAGCGGCTTTGAATTGTCTTTTCAGATCACTTGCTAAAAACATTGGTTCAATCCCAACTTGCACAAGCATCTCTCGGTAAAAATCCCTTGGTTTTAAAGATGAATCTGATAAATAAAGAAAAACATGTTCACTTGATACAAGACGGTCATGCAAAGCCCGTAGGGCGGTTGTTTTTCCTGCACCAACTTCTCCTGTGATAAGGCCGAATTCTCTTTGGTTAATCATGAATTCGAGTCTTGCTTGCATTTCTTCGAACTGTTCGGATTGGAATAAATCATGCGTTAATATTTGTTTTTGAAAAGGGGTTTTTTCCCACCCAAAATAAGCTGCTATCATTTGTCTTCACCTCTTATAATGGAACTGTAACTTAAGCGTCCCAATTGCTCTTTCTTTTTCTTTTCATGCTCAGGAAGGATGAGTTCTAAAAAGTTATATTGTGTTTTTATTTCTTCTTGTGTTTCTTCTTCCATAATGAACCGTCTATCAATTGTTCGATGAACTTCCAAAGCGTTTGCCATACCAAAGCTTTTTCCATCGTGCCACACTTCAAGATGATTTAAATCGATTGGGTCGTATCGAACAATAATTTCACTGCCACTAAGCACAGAATCTACTTCATATTTATTATTTTGAAAGGATATACACCCTGTCTTATCTACCTTTCTCTTTTCCTCCCATAAGAATGCTTGCTTCATTTCTTCTAATGTGGGAAAAACGAGTGGATGATCATTTTCTTCAAAACGCTCTCTAGGTGTTTGCTTTGTTTCTCCATGTTTGCGTTCATGATAGAACGTACCTAACCAAATTTGAAAATAATGATTTAGTTCCTCAATGGTTTGTATTTTTCCAGATTCGATTAAGTCATAAGCTTCAACTTTAAAAGAGGTATCGACAAACTGGAAAAAGCGCTCTAATTTCCCACGTCCTTCAGGACGTCCAGGTTTAGAGTGGGAAAGTTTAATCCCTAACTTTGCACATGCAAGTTTTAAAATATCCGATCGATATACTGCTCCGTTATCGACGTAAATTTGTTCAGGCTTCCCTTGAGAAATCATTGCTTTTTGTAAACAGTCTTCTAATTGTGGTCCTCGTTCCTGAAAGTAAAATTCGCCATGGACGATGGACCTTGAATAGTCATCCATGAATGCAATGAGTTTCGCAGTGAGTCTACGCTCTGGTTTATTAGGATCTGGAAGATAAAGTGTATGTTGAACATCCCCTTGCCAACATGCATTTCGATAAGGGAACTCAAAACGACGATAACTCCCCGACTTTGATCCTCTTAATTTCTTTCTCGTAATATTTAGCTTTCTTAATTGTTTCGATAACGTACTCTCTGATATTTCTCCTTGTTTAATAACACCTGCTAACTCTAGAATACGAATGATTTGCTCGACAGAGCGTTCAGGCTTTTCCTTTTTCAATCTAATCGCTTTCGTTAATACTTCTTCTCCAATCACTCTTGATGTACATGTTGCACGTTTACTAGGTTTTAGTGCTTCGAAGCCTCCTTGACGATAAAGTTGAAGATAACGTTCGAGTGTTCGTTTGCTAATGGTTTGCTCTTCTCCATATGCATTGATGTGCTTTTGATTGGATATAGATCTTAGATGTTGTGATAATTCTCCTTTTTCCAAGGTTCTGGTTACAACGTTTGATATTAAACCAAACCGAAATAGTGCGATGTTTGTTCTCAGTTGTTCGTCCATCTCCTGCCTCCTTTAAATAAAATGTCTTTTCTATTTTCTTATAAAGGGGCTCAATTGAAGAGGGGACAAGTTCTGTGGGATTTCACGACCCTTATTGGAACTTTATGGTTATTATTAGCCGTATTTTAGGCGAATACAAAATGGCATTGATGATGTCGGTGAAAGACTTCCTGAAGGAAATTCCATTGCGAGGCATTTATTCTTGTATAAGCAAATTTATCCATGGGAGAAAACCGTAGAAGGGGTAAGGATTCGAAGGATGAACTTTTTTCCAAACGGTTAAGATGAGTTGAATAAGAGTCTCCGCCACATTCGGGTGACGGACCTTTGATCCAACATTGAAGGCAGGATACACCCTTAATAACATTTTTAACATTTGCTGGGTGAGACGTTGAAGTTGTTTATTACATTGTCGTTTCCAACGTTTCAAGGTTCCCTTTGGTATAAGATAAGGGTAGCCACGTGTTATCTTTAGATTAGCACTTTGATACGTTTCTCTTTTATGAAAAATCCTCAAAAAGAAACTCTCATAGATCAATGTGTAATGAGCTCGATATGGTATTAAAAAGTCAGGGAGAATAGAGATTGTTTGTCTACAAGTTTGATTCGAGCATCTCCAGCGATAAATCCGAAGGATATAACTCTTTGACTTTGTAAGGACTGTTCTTTTGTAATAACCATGTTTATGAAGGTTACTTCCACATAATGGGCATGGTTCATTATAGACGGGTGGTACTTCATGGTAATTCCTCAAGTACCCCTTGATAGATTTAGAGATATGTTTTATGATAATCATGGTTTTTGAAAATGTTTTTGCCTCAAAGAGACGGTCATCTCTTTGGGGCTTTTATTTTGCCTTTCTTCCGTAATGGATATTTTTCTCAAAAATCCATTGTCACATATAATCTACCTCATGTAACGTCAATATTAATTCCTAAAATGTCAAAATCCGCCGTCATTGGAAATGGCGGCGGACACAATGACTTCGGTGCCTCGTTTAAGTAGTTTGGAGTTCTTACTACTTGAATGTCTTCTGTTGCTTCAGTATTGTTATTCCATGTACAAAACTTTTTGATAGCGTTCCACTTTTTATTAATTGTTGCTGCACTATTTCTTTGGCTAGCCAGATAATTAATATATTGTTGTACATCGACCCGCCCAAAATTCTCCAAGTCTGTTCCCGCACCTGATAACCAAGTTTGAAATTGCAATAAAGCATTTCTGTATGTTTTCTTAGTTGTAGAAGAGTGTGCTATTAATGCCTCGTTAATAAACCTCTCAACCATGTGCTCCCACCTTTCTTTAGTGATAAATAATTCTACGACATAAAATACTCTTGTTAATTCTAATTTTAGCGCGCATTTCAAATAAAATCATGATAAAAAAAGTCGTAGAATAACTATTCTACGACGTAATTCCATGCAGTTTTCTTATTTAATCTTTTTGTTCGTAATTCCATGCAGTTTTCTTATTTAATCTTTTTGTTCAAGTTCCTCAAGCATTTTAAGTACCTTTTGACCATTTTCAATATTTTGGTTTAAATATGATTTTAATACCTTAATCTGTTCTTCTTTGGTTGGCTCATGAGTTATTTGTTGGGCTTCTATTGAATAGGTTAGTTGATTAATCAGGTCATCTATTTCTTTGTTGTCAGAGTTATTGTTCATAACCATATATATTGAAGCCATAAAAATATTAATTATCTGCTTAGATAATTCTTCGTGTTGTTGTATTTCCTCTAATGTTAAATCCTCTAATGTTTTACCATGTTTCGTAATTAATGTATTAGTAATTAAACCAAACAAAACTACTTCAATTGGATCATCTATTTCTATCTCATGGTTTTGGCGATCCTTAAAGTGTTGCTTAATTTTATTGGAAGAAAAATTAAACAACTCCTCAAAGAAATCAAAATCCCATGTGTCCATTACAAAATCAGTTTTTTGAACTAGATAATCAACTGATGTATTGAACAAATTAGCCAGTTTTACTATGTCTTCAATTGATGGTCTACGATGGTTATTCAAGTACTTTTGTAAATTAGACTTATTAAATCCGAAATCTTCTATTAATGACTGGCGATTAATATCGAAGTTATTCTCATTGATTAAATGTCTGAGACGATCCCCAATCATAATCTTATCATCACTCATATAGCAACCTCTCCTCCTTAAAATACCTTTATTACCAAAAAATAATCATTATAGTATTTATCTTTCTTATAGCGTATTCTACCATATGGTGACCTATTTCAGGACACTTTATTAATAAAAAAATAAAAAATGTCACTTTTAGTCTTTACAAATGATTTTTTATCATGTTAACATTAAGTCATCACAAAACATCCTTTTTTGTTACACTTTTAATATATATAAAATATAAGTGTGACAAAATAGGATAGTTAAGATTTTAAAAGGAGTGATTTGATGGGTCTGAAAGGTAGAAATTGTCCGAAATGTGGGAATGAGTATTTTGCTCCACCAGCATTAAGTAGAGAAGATAATAAAACAGACATCTGTTCAGCATGTGGTTCTTGGGAAGCCGTCGGTGCTTATCTTCAATATATTGGTGCTTCTAAAGATGAATTAAGACAGATGAGAGATCAAATCTATCTAGATGGGCGAAAAAAGGAAATGCAGTATAAAGAACATATGATGAATTTAAAAATGGAGGGGGTTGTCAAATGAGAAATGAAAGTTACTATTTATCCAAAGTACTAGATGAGGTAGTAGGAACAGCACTGTCTAGCATGTTTACCGATATGGTTGACGAAAAATTTTCAGGCAATAGAGAGGAGTATATAAAATACCTAAATAAAACAGGGAAAAAATTCAACAAATTATTCTCACCTAAAGAGAAGGAAACATTATTTACTGTTATAGTTCCTTGGACATTATCAGGAGGTGAGGTTTTGCCAATTCTACCAAAAGAGATACTAATCTTTTGTATTGACTTTGAGGTTAAAGCCAATAAAAAAAAGATTATTAAAGATAGGATAAATACTAAGTTACTTAAATCTAAAATTAGTAAATTATCTGAGTTAGAAGCGTTACTTTTACTGATCCTAAATGACAAGTTGATTAGAGAAGCAAGAATGATGGTTGAAGAGGAATGCTCGTATGGATATTGAGATTAAAGATAAACGATTAAGAAATTATATTAATAAAGTTTATCGAAACCATGGTATTACTCAGAAAAAGGTTTGTGATACAGTTCGTGTTTCTGAAAATTGGACCTTATTGGAATATGAGGAACTTCTTACCTTCACACCTTTTAGAAACCCAGATATTAAAATTTTTAAAAATAAAGAATCAAATGATTACCTTGCTGTTTTGTTTATGCCGGGTGAAGACTACTACACAATTTACTGGCGGTCGAAATCATATTTAAATGTAAAACAAGTGCTAAATACTTTGTTAATCGTTCATCGGATTGAATCAATTTTCTCATTAAGGGATGAAGCATATTTTCTTTGTTGGGAGTGTGGTACAAAAAGCCATTTTTTAGATATTGCTGCAGATAGTTTAAAGGAGAAATGGAGTAAATACGAAAATTTTTGTTGTTGTGATTAAAGTCAAAAAATTAGAAAAGGGTGTAAAAAATGAAAAAGAAAAAAGCCATAGGTTACTTAGTAAGAATTCTTGATTGTAATGGAAATCAAGTCAACCTTTCACTTGAAAAACAATTTGAGGAAATTGTTAAATATTGTGATCTAAAAGGATATGAATTGGATGACATTCACAATGAGACTATTAAAGCAACCAATAGTATCAAAAGAGTTGGATTAGAAAGAGTATTAGAAAACAGCAATAATTACGATTTAATTATTTCTTATGATATTGGAAGTATTGCAAGGAACATTTTTGAAGTAAGTGAATTATTTTCAAGATTAGAAGAAATAGATCTAATGTATTCATCTGCTACAGAAGGTCTTTTTAGAACTGACACGCCATCAGGTAGATTATGTGTAAATATGCTTGAAAGTTTAGTGAGACTAGAAGAAGACCTGAAAGTAAAATATCAAACTTAATACTTGATATTAAATACCACAATGAGTATCTAAAAGCAGGAAAACCAATGAATAACTTTAATACATATTCATTGGAACAAAAGGAGGAAATCAAAGTGACTATTAAAAAAAGTGATTTTTCTGTAAAGGATTTTGAAGGCTTAGTTGATAAAACATATGACTTGGAATATGGTTATAAAATCTGTTTTTATCGAGATGGAAACTGGAGTGTACTTAGAGTAAACGAAATTGATAAAGATGAATTTTTTTCTATTCGCCTTAATGGTGTTAACAATTCTGATGAAGACATTGATGCTCTGATTAAAAGCGAATATTCAAGCGATGAAATTTCTGTAATGACGGAAGAAGAATATGGAGAAGTTTATGAAGATATGTTTAATTCTCATATGAGGCAATTAATGTTTGAATGGCTATACGATGAGATCCCGTTTAGGTTGGAGGAATTAGGATATTGAGGAAGTGTTGTAAGAGTGAATCAACTATCAACAGGCACCTATTATTATAGGGACGCCTGTTGATTAAAAAAAAATGAATTTGGATTAGGGGGATAATAAGTTATGGAAAACAGTAATAAGGCAGTTGCATATATCAGGGTGTCTCGAATGGGTTTGGAAAAGGAAGATTGGGATGAAAAAGAAAGTCCTAAAACACAACTTGATACAATACAGAAATATTGTGATTTAAAAGGTTATGAGTTGGTACGTGTTTATCAGGATTTAGATAAAAGTGGTAAAGATGATGAAAGAGACGAGTTTAAAAAAATGATTAAAGCAATTGAAAACGGTGAAGATATTGGTGTTGTGGTGGTTTATAATTTAACGAGATTCTCGAGGAGTCTGCTTGATATAAATAAGTATTTGGAATTGTTTGATGAACACCATGTCAATTTTGCTTCTGCTACTGAAGAACACCTTAGAACAGATAATAGTATGGGGAGATTGATGGTAAATATTATGGGGGCAATAGCCCAATTTGAAAGAGAACGAATAGCAGAAAACGTCAGAAATAACATGCGTAACCGGGCAAGAAGAGGACTTCATAATGGTGGATTTGCACCAGTTGGGTACTATGTTAATGATAAAGGAACATATTCAATAAAGGAAGATGAAGCAAAAGTAGTTAAACGTATATTCCAAATGTATGTTGATGGTTACGGGAAAGGAAGAATTTCTGAAGTATTGTCTTCTGAGAAAGTATTGGGTAGAGAATGGCCTAAGTCAACGATTCATGAAATTCTGATAAACGAGAAATACAAAGGGGAGTATATTTTTGGAAAACGAGACAAAAGAAAAGGAAAGCCAAGATATAAGGACAGAAGTGAATGGATAATTCCTGAGGAAGATTACAAACATCCTGCAATTGTTTCTGAGGTTTTATTTGAGAAAGCCCAAAAGGTACGTGAACAAAGAGGAGATGGGAAAAATTACTTTAAGAAAGAGAATGTACAGACATATGTACTCGGAGGGATGATCTACTGCGGTCAGTGTGGAAGTAAAATGACAGGGCGAACCAACCGTAATTCTAAAGGAAAAAAGTATAGGTATTATACATGTTCAAAAAAAGATAAACAATTTGCAGGAGCGTGTAGTCAAAGATCCATTAGACAAGAGAAAATAGATGCATTAGTTATCGATTCATTGGAGGGATATATTTCTCATGAGTCGTTTCTTGAAAACATGAAAAAAGCACATAGAGAATATATAGAAGATTTAAAAATTGAGTATAGTAAGATATTGAAACTTGAGAGCGAAATAAGAGTGAAAACTGAACTAAAAAAACAATATGCTTCAATGATTGTTGATGCCCGAACAGAAGGGGAAGATGAAGATGTTATCAAGGACATGAAAGAGAAATTGAAGGAAGTGAAAGAGGAGATAGAAACATTGGAAATTCAAAAGAAAAAATTGTACGAATTTAAAGAGGAAGATAGTGAAATAACACTTGATATAATAGAAGAACTTGAAAAAATGGACCCATGTGAATTACTTACATCGTTAGATAATTTAAAGGAAAACTTTAATATTCAATGGGTAAAGCATTTTGATGAAGAAAGTCAAAACAGGTTGCTGAAAAATTACACCAAGCGAGTCGAAGTGGCTGATTTGAATTCCAAGAAAACAGAAGTAAAGATAACATTTAACTTTTCAAAAGACAATGTTGAACTAATCCTTTTTCAAAATGAAAAAATTAAAAATCCTGTATTTTATGATGATGAGTATGGTGGGTACGAGTCTTTTTTTAAAAAACGGATTGTGTCGGTGACAAACGGCACAATCCACCGGTACCATCTAAACGATAAAAAAGTTAATATATCAGTACTAACAGATGATTTTCACCCTAATAAGTGAAGTCATCTTTTTTGTGTTTTACAGGCAAACTTAGGTGACTCTAAACTGAATGTTGAGGAGCTCTTTATGAGATCGATAATTGTCTTTGATAATAGAAGTGGTCAAAGAGAGAGGTATACTTCTCAGATCAATTTATCTCTATTTCTTCCTAGTAATAGTATTAGGAAGAAATAGAGGAGCGAGACATTTACTATAAAGAATACACTGTGAGGTTAGTTATGTATTTTCCGTTTTCTTGATTTTGTTCGATGTAAAGGGGTTCTTGAAGCGTTTTAATAATGAGTGAACTGTACTTTTATCCAGTTCCATTCTTTCACTAATATCAGTTATTTAGAGCATCAGTCGTATGTTCATCAAATAAATCTATAATTTCTAGAGCGAGTACAACAGATTAGATAATTGGCATATAGACCCCTCATATTCATCATATTTTTAAACAGGAGTTCTAGCAAATTCGTAAATAATTTTACATGAACTGGAACGTTTTTAAAAAGAATTTAAAATCCCGCTCTTTTATTTTCCAGTGTAAGTGTTTTCTTTTTGTGATTATATGCTATAATAAACAAAATATTTTGAATTATAGCATGTAATTTTATAATATAAAACAAATAAAGGATAAAACTTATCAAAGTAAATGGTTCATATAAAGGAGAAGTAGAATATTGGAAAATATGAAAGCGCTTAAAGAGGTCGTTCCACCGCTCTCAATCTTATTGGTTTAAAGAAAAAGGGTTGCTAGATAAAAATCAAATGAGCAGTTTAATTGATTATTTGATTATGAAAGAAGGAATAAATGGGCTTTTTTTCTTGGAACTGGTGGAGAGTTTTCGCAGATGTCATCAGGTGAAAGAAAAGAGATAGCTAAATTTGCGGTAAATTATGTGAATAAAAGGGTGCCTGTGCTAATAGCGACGGGGAGTACTAGTACGCGGAATTATTATGGAAAAGAAAGGTGAGGTTTATGAAGACAATAAAGAATCCTGTGTTACCGGGGTATCATCCAGATCCATGTATTATACGGGTGGAAGACGATTATTACATGGCTGTCTCTACATTTGAATGGTTTCCGGGTGTGCAAATTCATCATTCTAAGGATTTAGTAAACTGGAGACTATTGACATACCCGCTTACACGAACTTCACAATTAAATATGATAGGCAATATTAACTCTGGTGGTGTTTGGGCTCCGGCATTAAGTTATTCTGATGGAATTTTCTACTTAATTTATACAGATGTAAAAAGTAGAATGGGAGCATTCAAAGATACACACAACTATTTAGTTACTGCAGAAAATATCGAAGGTCCATGGTCAGAGCCCATTTACTTGAATAGTAGCGGTTTCGATCCTTCCCTCTTTCATGATGAGGATGGAACTAAATGGTTAGTGAATATGATCTGGGATTTTCGTAAAGGGAAAAATTCATTTGCTGGTATTGCTCTACAAGAATATTCAGTGGAGCATCAAAAATTAGTAGGTCCAATCCAAAATATTTTTAAAGGAACGGAATTAAAAGTAACGGAAGCTCCACACCTTTATAAGCGAAATGGCTACTACTATTTACTAACAGCAGAAGGTGGAACATGGTACACTCATGCAGTAACTGTAGCTCGATCAAAATCATTGTTTGGTCCATATGAAGTAGATCCAACGAATCCAGTGTTGTCATCCAATCAAGAAAATTTGGAACAATTACAAAAGGCTGGTCATGGTAGTCTAGTTGAAACACAAAATGGGCAATGGTATATGGCCCATTTATGTGCTAGACCCATTGTTGATCAAAAATGTATTCTGGGACGTGAAACAGCACTACAGAAATGTTATTGGACAGATGATGATTGGATTCGGGTAGAGGGAGGTCCGTATCCACAAATGGAAGTTGAAGCACCGGACCTCCCATCTCATCCCTTCGAAATGGAAAGTAACGAAGATGATTTTAACGATCAAACTCTAAAAAAATACTGGAATTCTTTAAGGCGTACGTTCTCGGAAGATTGGATATCTCTAGTAGAAAAACCTGGTTACTTAACACTAAAAGGTGGAGAATCCATGCAATCGACTCATCACCAAAGTCTAGTAGCAAGAAGGCTAGAGAGTTTTTATGTAGAAGTAGAGACTGAAGTTACATTTTCACCAGAGAATTTTCAGCAAATGGCTGGTCTCATCGTATATTATGATACCGACGATTATGTATATCTACGTGTTACGACACATGAGGAATTTGGTAAATGTATTGGAATTATTGAATCAAAGTATGGAAAATACGATGAATTGTTGCAAGAAGACCTTTCACTCTTCTCTGCATCGACTAAATTAAAAGCTGTCATTGAAAAACAATGGCTTCACTTTTCCTTTGTAGATGGAGAAGGGAAATGGAATGAGATCGGGCCGAAGATAGATATTAGTCACCTTTCCGATGATGATGCAGATTATATTCGATTTACTGGAACATTTGTAGGTATGTGCGTTCAAGATTTAAGTGGTCAACGTATTCCAGCTCATTTTGATTATTTCAATTATCGGTAGTTTGTCCATTTTTCTAGATTATCAGTTTAAAGGTGTAAATTTTGGTAAGTATTAAACACGCAAAAGGAATTGATTCATTTGTAACTACCAGCCCAGCTGGTAATAGAATTAATGCAAAATAAATAAATACTGCTTTAGTTACAGATTGGAAAAAACTAGAGAGTATGAAGCAGTGATAGAAGTTTTTTATGCAGCATTAATGGTATAATTTGCTTGAGGTGAATGACAATGAAGGTAACCATTAAAGATATTGCTAATATTTGTGGAGTGTCAACTGGAACAGTTGACCGGGCGCTTAATAACCGAACAGGAATTAGCGAGAAAACCAAAAAAAAGATTCTAAAAGTAGCAAAAGAAATGAAATACAAACCTGATTATATGGCAAGAAGTCTTGTAATGGGAAAAACAATGACGATTGGGGTTGTCTTGTTTGACTTATATAACCGCTCCTTTGCTCAATTACTAAATGCGATTGAGTTAAGAGCTAGAGAGTTAGGCTATTTTGTTTATATTACGCTGTCAGATAAAAAAGCGGAAAATGAAATCAATTGTATTGATTATTTAGTAGATCGAAAGGTTGATGGGATTATCCTGTTTACAGTGAACAAGGGTGAGCAATTTGAATCATATTTAAGCAAGCTAAATATTCCGATTATTACAATTTTAAATTATGTTTCTGAAAAATGGGAGTATATAGGGATTCGGGATCGCCAAGCTATGAAGGAGGCCATAGACTATATTGTAGGTGAAGGATACCAAAAATATATTTATATTAGTCCACCTCTTGCATATTTAGGAAAAACAAACATTTACACGCAAGAAGAGAGGCTTAATGGTTTTCATGAAGGACTAAAAAGAAATGGGATTTCCTCTAAACCGCTCATTGTAAAGAATAGTGAGTATATTAAAAAGTTAGAAAACATAACTTTTAGCAAAGATGAAAAGACAGCTATTGTCTGTTCAACCGATCTCTATGCGTTAGAAGTAATGGAGTATCTAAAGGAACAAGGTGTAAATATACCAGAGCAGGTAGGAGTAATGGGTTTTGATGATATTGATATGTTAAAGTACATTACGCCACGTTTAACGACAGTTAAATACCCAATTGAAGAAATTGGCAGACGGGCTGTAGAGAGCATAGTTAACAAAATTGATCATGGGGATTTTGTATCAACCTCTTTGCTAGATTATGAAATTATTAAAGGAGAGTCAATTTAAACATTATCTGAAAATTCTAAAATTAAGTTGACGGTAGTTGACGTGGGTGTTAGTATGAATTTGTACTAAGGAAATCAAATCAATAATCTCTCCCAAAATTAATGGAATGGGGATTATTTTTCCTAATTCCGTGTACGTACACGGAGTAGAAACCTTTATATTTTGAATAAAATTTATGTGAATGTTTGTTGATAATTAGCGTGTTTATTTTTCATTATATCGTTTACGAGCACAAATAAATGGGGGGATGGATTAGAAATCAAAGATACATAAGCTGAATAAACACCCAAAGTAATCAGTTGACTAATCAAAATAAGATTACTTGACTTATTATTTAAGTTTACGTGTACGTGCACGTAAGTTGTGTAGCTCTATAACAAAAATAGGTGAGAAACTAGCAATATCATGAACTAGAATCAAAAAGCAAGATGATTAACTGGATGTTTTGTTTTTTCGTGTATGAACATAAAGAAGTGTAAACGATTTCATAACTGGTATGTAAGGCACGCGTTATGTTTGAGTAGAAATCAAAAAACGATAGAGGGGGTTCCTATGTTACAAAAGGAAAGGGCTACCAAACAAGAAGTCGTCCAAGCGCAAAACAAGAAGTATGGCGGTTTATTTAAATTCTTAAATTCTCAAAAAGTAGTGCCGTATATCTTGATTTCACCATTTATTCTTTCGTTTTTAGTATTGTCGTTATACCCAGCAATTCAAGCAATTATTATGAGTTTCCAAAGAGTATTGCCTGGTGACATTACGTTCATTGGATTAAGGAATTATACGAGAATTTTTAATCCAACGTTTTATACAGCATTACAAAATACTACGGTTTATATGATTTTAACTGTTGTTATTTTAGTTTCAATACCGATGTTGTTAGCTGTTTTATTAAATTCGAATGTGGTGAAATTCAGAATATTTTTTAGGACGGCATTATTTTTACCAGCATTAACGTCAGTAATCGTTGCTGGTATGGTTTTCCGTTTAATGTTTTCCGAAAGTGATACAGCGGTAGCAAACCAAATCCTAAATTGGATTGGATTTGATTCGGTTGATTGGAGATACAATGCTTGGTCAGGGATGTTCCTAATGGTTGTTCTTGCATCTTGGCGCTGGATGGGTATAAACATATTGTATTTCCTAGCTGCGTTGCAAAATGTACCGAATGAGTTATATGAAGCTGCAGACATTGATGGTGCGAGTACTGTTCAGAAATTCTTTTATGTGACATTGCCATTTTTAAAACCAGTCACTATTTTCGTTGCGACTATTTCGATTATCGGTGGATTTAGAATGTTTGAAGAAAGCTTTGTATTCTGGACAGATGGTTCACCAGGGAATATTGGTTTAACGATAGTTGGTTACCTATATCAAGAAGGTATTCAACAGAATGATATGGGATTTGGGGCAGCTATTGGTGTTGTATTAATGGTTATAATCTTTGTAATCAGCTTGACTCAACTGTATTTATCTGGAGCCTTTAAAAGGGGGGATGAGTGATGAAGCAAACGAACAATCCTTTATTAACATGGCTGCTTACTGTTGGGTTTGTCGTTGTAGCATTTGTTGCCTTATTTCCACTGTTAAATTTAATACTTGCTTCATTTCAACCAGCATCGGATTTGATGAGGAATGGGATAAGCTTAATCTTTGATCCTAATACATTAACGATGGATAATTTCATCTTTATTTTTACTGAAGCTGGAATATATTGGAGATGGTATGGGAATAGCGTTTGGATATCGATTGTAATCGTTGTCTTATCCTTACTATTTTCTTCTATGGTTGGTTACGCTTTGGCAGTATACGATTTCAAAGGTAGAAACTTTTTCTTTTTACTAGTTTTAATCATTTTGATGATTCCATTTGAAATATTAATGTTACCTCTTTTCCAATTAATGATTAAGCTAAGTTTAGTAAATACTTATACAGCCGTTATATTACCTGCGATTGTTGCACCAATTGCCGTCTTTTTCTTTAGACAATATGCATTAGGGCTTCCTAAAGAACTAATGGATGCTGCAAGAATTGATGGTTGTAATGAGTATGGTATATTTTTTAAGATTATGCTTCCGCTTATGGGACCTTCATTAGCAGCAATGGCAATTTTACAAGGGTTAGGTAGTTGGAATAACTTCCTGTGGCCGTTAGTCGTATTACGATCCAGTGATATGTTTACACTGCCAATAGGTTTAGCAACATTATTAACACCATACGGTAACAACTACGATATTCTACTATCTGGTTCTGTAATGACAATAGTTCCGATTGTTCTCTTGTTTATTTTCTTCCAACGGTATTTCGTAGCCGGTTTAACAGTTGGTGGAGTAAAGGGATAATCGATTTATAAGGTTTTTAGGAAAAGGATTTTTGTAAAAATAATGAGGTGGACAACATATGAACGGAACTCAAATTGTATCATCGCTTGACCGAATCCTTCGCTGGATCGTACAACTAGCCGTAATAAATTTCTTGTGGTTTTACTACATGCTATTAGGTTTAATTATAGGGGGAGTATTTCCAGCAACATTGGCAGCATTAGGGTTATCAAGAAAATTAATAATGGGGAACACTGATCTAAAAATGTGGAAAACCTTTAAGCAGATTTACAGAGAAGAGTTCATACGATCTAATTTGATGGGGTGGTTTTTAACCGTCATCGGGGGAATTCTTTATCTGAATTATCTAGCAATAGCCAATTCAAGTGAGGAGCTAATATTTGTTGTGCCGTTTGCTTTCTACTTTATTTTATTTTTCTACCTCATTGTTGTTATTTGGGTTTTCCCGCTATTGGCACATTATCAAACAACATGGTTTTCATATATTCGCAGTGCCATCATTATTGGATTGACGAAAATTCACTATACTTTTGCAAGCGGTTTAGTTGTCTGTACAATCATTTATTTTTCACTAGATTTTCCTGGATTAATCCCGTTTTTTTCAATTAGCCTAGCTGCAATAGGTTGTATGTGGCTCTCTATGCAAACTTTTGGACAATTAGATGAGCGAACCTCTTAAATTAGCAATGGAAAACGGAAATCAAACATTATCTAAAGTATCGAGAACTTGAGGAGGTGGTATACTTAATATTTTTCCTAAGGTTGTCTGGTTTATAGTGTTTAAAAAATAGGGGAGGATTGTAATGAATAGGAAAAGCTTGTTATTTTCGTTAATTGGGATTATGGTACTCGTGTTAGTTGCTTGTAGTGGTAATTCATCCTCTTCAGATGATGCAGAGGAAACATCTGTAGTTGGAGATGATATTGAAGGTGCTACAGAACTAACGCTTTGGACATTTGCAGGTCAACATGTTGATTTATTTGAGGAGGCAGCGATTGCTTGGAATGAAGAATTCCCTGATAGACCACTAACACTCGTTGCCGAAACTTATCCATATGATCAAATGCACAACAATCTATTACTTGCATTGCAATCAGGATCAGGAGCACCGGATTTAGCTGATATTGAAATTTCTCGTTTCCCTAATTTCCTACAAGGTGTACCACAACTTTTACCAATGAATGATTATGTGGAACCGATTATTGATAAATTTATTGAAGCTCGTTTTGATATCTACGCTAAAGATGGCGAATATTACGGAATGCCTACTCATGTTGGTGCATCTGTGATGTATTACAACACAGAAATTATGGATGAAGCAGGGGTAGATGTTGAATCAATTCAAACTTGGGACGATTATGTTGAAGCTGGTAAACAAGTCGTAGAAAATACAGGTAAATTAATGACAACCGTTCATACGGATGATTACTTACCTATGTTTCAAATGGTCAGCCAACGTGGTTCAGATTGGTTTGATGAAAATGGTAATTTAACTCTAGACAATCCAGATAATATTGAAGTGTTACAATATTTACATGATTTAATTTATGTTCATGAAATTGCGGAGCTTACACCAGGCGGAGAACCACATGCGGAAGAATTTTATGCATATATGAATGAAGGAAATGCAGCTTCTATGGCCATGCCAATCTGGTATATGGGGCGTTTCCTTGAGAACATGCCTGACTTAAAGGGCAAAATGGTGATTCAGCCACTCCCTGCATGGGAAGAAGGTGGATTTCGTTCAGCTGGAATGGGCGGAACAGGTACTGTTGTTACAAACCAAACAGAACATGAAGATCTTGCTAAAGATTTCTTAGCATATGCAAAGCTTTCTGAAGAGTCAAACGAAAAGCTATGGACTGTCCTTGGGTTTGATCCTCCACGCTGGGACGTATGGGATAACGACATATTCAAAGAGGACAATGACTTCTATCAATTCTTTGGTAGTAATATTTTTGATGTATTATTAGATGTTCGAGATGAGATTAATTCAGTAAATATTACACAATACACACCTGCTGTAGCTAATGAGTTTGGTACAAATATTTTTAATGATGCACTAAGACAACAAACTCAAACTCCAGAAGAAGCCTTAAAAAATGCACAGCAGGCGGTCGAGTCTAATATGCAAAATTAGTATATAAGTGAAGATGCCAGGTTGACTCGATGTGGATATAATCACTCCTCGTTTTACCGATGTTAAACGAGGAGTGGTGATGAAACTGGCCGTAGAACAATGAACGTACTGTTAAGAGAATTTTGTATAGTCATTTTGATAGAGTATGAATGATGGAATTTGGAATGTTCTTATTAACTTTTACAATAAAATGTCAATGTGTAATTGCTTTTATTTGTGTACATAAACGTTAAAGGAAGTTTATATATCTTCCTTTTTTTAAGGGTGCGTTGTCTGTTGGTACAATTATTAAATGAGTAGTTAAATGATATTTTTACCTGCGTGTATGTGCACGGTTTTTTAAAAAAGAAAAGCCATAAAATATGAGGTGAATGAAACATGAAACAACATGCCATTTTAAATGTTGATGTTGAACAAGGAAAAATTAATAAAAATATCTACGGGCATTTTGCCGAGCATTTAGGCAGATGTATTTATGAAGGAATATGGGTAGGAGAAGATTCACCGATTCCTAATACAAACGGAATTCGCAATGATGTGGTAGAAGCATTAAAAAACATTAACATCCCTACTCTCCGTTGGCCAGGTGGATGCTTTGCTGATGAATATCATTGGAAAGATGGTATTGGTCCAAGGGAAAAACGAAAGAGAATGGTCAATACGCACTGGGGTGGTGTAGTAGAGAACAATCATTTTGGAACGCATGAATTCATGATGCTTTGTGAAATGCTTGAATGTGAGCCGTATATTTGTGGGAACGTTGGAAGCGGTACTGTCCAAGAGATGTCGGAATGGATAGAGTATATGACATTCAAAGGTGAGTCACCAATGGCAGATTGGCGAAGAGAGAATGGTCAAGAAGAACCATGGAAATTAACGTATTTTGGTGTCGGAAATGAGAATTGGGGATGCGGAGGGAATATGCGCCCCGAATACTACTCAGATCTCTATCGCCACTATCAGACTTATGTTCGTAACTATGATGGAAACAAGATTTACAAGATTGCAGGCGGTGCAAGTGTTGATGATTATCATTGGACAGAAGTGTTAATGCGAGAGTCTGCACGTTATATGGATGGATTAAGCCTTCATTATTATACGATACCTGGTGACTGGACAGAGAAAGGGGCAGCAACAGGATTCCCTGAAGGTGAGTGGTTTGTAACGATGAAAAAAGCGTTACATATAGATACTTTAATTCGTAAACATGCAACGATCATGGATAAATATGACCCTGAAAAACGCGTTGGAATGATTATTGATGAGTGGGGGACATGGTTTGATGTAGAGCATGGTACGAATCCTGGATTTTTGTATCAACAAAATACAATTCGAGATGCACTTGTTGCCGCTCTTCATTTTCATATTTTCCATGATCATTGTGACCGTGTTCAAATGACGAACATTGCGCAAACGGTAAATGTTCTCCAGTCGATGATCTTAACTGAGGGAGAAAAAATGATTTTAACTCCTACTTATCATGTATTTGAAATGTATAAGGTACACCATGATGCACAAAAGGTAGCGGTTGATACGAAAGCAAACGATTACGAGCTTAACGGGGAAACGTTGCCACAAGTCAGTCTTACCGCTTCTAAAAATGAAGAAGGTACAGTGCATGTAAGCATTTGTAATGTTGACCATAAAAACGACGCAGAAGTGAACATCGATATCCGTGGTCTAGCAATATCAAATGCAAATATTAGCGGTAGAATATTAACGGCTGATAAGATGGATGCTCATAATTCATTTGAACAATTTGAAAATGTGAAACCTGTTGAATTTAGTGGATTCTCTGTGGATGGTGAAGGATTAATCGTCAAGTTACCTCCAATGTCTGTTGCTGTATTAGCATTAAAATAAGAGGCAAGATGAAGGAAAAATTTAGAGATGACTGTAAGGGATGTCAAAGAGATGTCAGCGTTACTGATGAGCCGCTAATCTACTATTCAGATTCTAGAATTGAAGATCAAGGTAAGTATGTCAATGAAGATTTGTACCAAAAGCGTGTTCAGATTTGTCTCGATTGTTCCTCGTTACAATACGGAACGACTTGTAGGCATTCAGGGGTGCTCATTGGTTATAAAGCAAAGCAAAAAAATAAACGCTGTCCTATGCCAGGCGCTGCTAAATGGTAAAAGTAAGGACGTCAGATTGGAGGAGAATAACTTTGAGAGGTAATACGCTCTCATCCTCCAAACAAACATGGGAAATGTAAGTAGTGTGTCGATTTCTGCGTTTTATTTGTTTATGTTTTCTATATCAACCATCACATTGACTCAGTCTTTTCATTTTGATTTACTATCTAAAATTAAAAAGGAGATTAAGTGGCTAATGCCTTGTACCAACTAAACTTTAGATGTTGGTTGTGATGTAATGTTTACATTAATAATAATGGAGAGGTTTATAATGAAAAAACAAGGAATGAATCCTTATCTTCCTTCGTGGGAATATATACCAGATGGTGAACCGTATGTTTTTAATAACAGAGTCTATGTTTTTGGCTCACATGATCGTTTTAATGGTCATGCATATTGCTTAAATGATTATGTATGTTGGTCTGCACCTGTAGACGATTTGGCTGATTGGCAGTGTGAAGGTGTAATATATAGGAAAACAGATGATCCAGTGAACCATGCTGGAAATATGTGCTTGTATGCTCCTGATGTCACACTTGGACCAGATGGAAGGTATTATTTATACTATGTTCTAGATAAAGTATCAATTGTTTCAGTGGCCGTTTGTGATACACCAGCAGGAAAGTATGAATTTTATGGTTATGTTAAATATGCTGATGGTACTCGTCTAGGAGAAAAAGAGGGTGATGAACCACAGTTTGATCCTGGTGTATTGACTGAAGGGAAAAAAACATATCTATATACTGGCTTTTGTGCAGTTGGTGACAGGTCAAGAAAAGGGGCTATGGCAACAGTTCTTGGACCGGATATGCTTACTATTTTAGAAGATCCGGTATTTATTGCACCTAGTGAGCCTTATAGTGAGGGGAGCAGTTTTAAAGGTCATGAGTTCTTTGAGGCACCTTCCATGAGGAAGGTAGGGGATACCTATTATTTTATTTATTCCTCCATAGTAATGCATGAACTGTGTTATGCCACCAGCAAAAATCCAACGAAAGGCTTTGAATATAAAGGTGTTATTGTGAGCAATAATGATCTTCATATTGATTCTTATAAACCTGCAGATAAACCTATGTTTTACGGTGGTAATAATCATGGCAGTATCATCGAAATAAATAGTAAATGGTTTATTTTTTATCATAGACATACCAATGGATCTAATTTTTGCCGTCAAGGTTGTATGGAGCAAATTGAAATTCTAAACGATGGTACGATTCCACAAGTAGAGATGACTTCATGTGGGTCGAATGGAGGAGCACTAATCGGTCGGGGAGAGTATCCAGCATATCTGGCATGCAATCTGTTTTACCGTGAAGAAGAAAAGTATACAGGTGATCTGTGGATGGATAGCCAATTCCCAAAGATAACTCAGGATGGAAAAGACGGGGATGAGGAAATCGGATATATTGCGAATATGCAAGATACTGCTACTGCTGGATTCAAGTATTTCGATTGTAAAGATATTAAGACGATTAAAATTAAAGTAAGAGGATATTGTAGTGGCGTTTTTGAAGTTAAAACCTCGTGGAATGGTAAAGCACTGGCTAGAATACCAGTTAAATTCACAAATGTATGGACAGAATATTCTTCTGACATAATTATTTCGGATGGTATACAGGCATTGTATTTTACTTATACAGGTAACGGTAGAGCTAGTCTGGCTTCTTTTACATTTGAGTGAAAATAGACTAAATGCATAAGGGAGTTTGCTAGGTAATATTCACTGAAACAGTGGTTATGAAAGAAATACTCACAGATAGGTCAGCCATGTGGATACCCCCGACCACCGGTACCATTCCATTTTATTTTTAATCGTGTAAATGTGAATACATACCGTCATATCACCGTTTCTCACAGTAGTGGGGAACGTTTTTTTTATTTTTATAACAACGTTGATTTTACGTTTAACTTATAATCTCTAACCGAGTGCAAACATTCGAAAGGAAGATGTTTATGATAAGAGGTAAACAACAATTGAAATGACCGTGAATTATCCATAGTCCGAAAATGGTCCATGTCATATAAAAAGCGTTATGTTTGTTTATAGTTAGATGATTGCGACTTACAGAAGTACCAGTGGACGGGTATGCTACAAAGAAATGCTTGTCGAAAAAGAGACAGGCTCGTATATTTTCAAAATCAACAATGTATAGAATTAGAAAAGGCTGCAAGTCCGTCACTATCTTGACTTCCTTTTCAGCCTCTTTTGTATACTCCTTAATTAATATGGATCTGCTTCATGGCCTTTATCTACTGCCTCTTTAGTTGCTTCATTTGCTCCTTGTGAGCCTTCGCCATATTTCGTGGAAGCAGCTTCTCGACCAGGAATGTTATCTTTCTCCGCCATCTCTTTATTTTTCTTCATTTGCATTTCCATACCCTCTTTCACACGGCGACCATATTCTTCATCGGCTTGTGTGAAATGATCAACCATCGCATCTTGAATTCGCTTGTCACAGATTGCTAATGCTTCGGAAAGATTCTTGATTAATTCATCGCGCTCCCAATCTTCAAAGCTACGGTAAGTTTCGCCCGCTTGCCCGTAGTTATTCGGGCGATCAATTGGCTCCCTCATAACTGCATCGTTATACATTGGACGATGAGGATGATGATTTTCTTTACTATGTTCTACAAGTCCACCAAGCATAGATGGCTCATAGTTAATATGTGGGTTTTCTCCAGACTCTTTTGGGTCACGCGTATCCATTTGACCTCGTTGCTGGTTCGTGCGAACAGTCGTTTTCGGTGCATTGACAGGTAATTTCAAATAGTTTGCCCCTACTCGGTAGCGTTGCGTATCTGAATAAGAGAACGTACGGCCTTGCAACATTTTATCGTCTGAGAAATCCATGCCATCGACAAGAACACCTGTACCAAAGGCAGCTTGTTCAATCTCAGCATGAAAATCTTTTGGGTTTCGATCAAGTACCATGCGACCTACTGGCAACCATGGAAATTTATCTTCCGGCCACAGCTTCGTATCATCAAGTGGATCAAAATCAAGTTCAGGATGATAGTCGTCTTCCATCATTTGTACAAAGAGCTCCCACTCTGGGTAATCCCCATTTTCAATCGCTTGATATAGATCTTGAGTTGCATGTCCTACGTTTTTCGCTTGAATTTCGTGAGCTTCATCTTGTGTTAAGTTACGGATGCCTTGCTTCGGCTCCCAATGATATTTCACTAGAACAGCTTCACCTTTGTCATTAATCCACTTATAGGTATTTACACCTGAACCTTGCATATGGCGGTATGTAGCAGGAATACCCCATGGTGAGAATAAGAATGTAATCATATGTGTTGCTTCTGGTGTTCGAGAAACGAAATCAAACATACGCTCAGGATTCGGTATATTCGACACAGGATCTGGTTTAAATGCATGGATCATATCTGGGAACTTCATCGCATCACGGATGAAGAAGATTTTTAAATTATTACCAACTAAGTCCCAGTTACCATCTTCTGTATACATTTTTACGGCAAAACCACGTGGGTCTCGTTCTGTTTCTGGGGAATCCTTCGCTCCTGCCACAGTAGAGAAGCGAACCATTAAAGGTGTCTTCTTCCCAGCACCAGAAAAAACTTTCGCACGAGTATACTTTTCTACTGGTTCATCTCCAACTTTTCCGTACGTTTCAAAATAACCAAATGCCCCGCTTCCGCGTGCATGAACGACACGCTCAGGTACTTCTTCCCTATCAAAGTGGGAAATTTTTTCTATGAAATCATAATTCTCAAGTGTAGCTGGTCCACGATTACCAACAGTACGAATATTTTGATTATCTCTCATTGGATGACCTTGACGCGTGGTTAGCTTTTCACTATTCGTGACATCTCCGTTTGTCTGCTGCTTATCTTTATGATCTGACAAAATAAAAACCTCCTCAACATTTGTTCACACATATAATGCATCAATTTAGAAATTTTATACAGTTATAATTTCGTGTTTGCAGGTGTTGATATGCTTTCCATCTACTCGCTTTCACCTCTAGGCACAAGTGAAACATCCGTTGTGCTTTGGAGTGAAAACGTCCGAAAGTTACGGATTCGAGTAATTACTCCACCAAGTTAAATCGAAAGATTTTTAGGATTCATGATACAAAATATGCGCAACTTCTCCTTGTTTAGGCGCAACAACTCTTCGTTTGGACGCAACTTCTCCTTGTTTAGGCGCAACAACTCTTCGTTTGGACGCAACTTCTTCTTGTTTAGGCGCAACAACTCTTCATTTGGACGCAACTTCTCCTTGTTTAGGAAATTAATTCATCACGGATTCAGGATTCATGAACAATGTAGTAATTGGCAGTAATAAAATAAAAATCAAAAATATAATATTATGAATTAGTCTTAAAGCTTTAGACTAGGCGCTGTGACATTGTGATTGATATTATACGAGTTTTAAATCATGTGTGTTTCTAATAAAACGATCAATCGAATGATCAAATCAGCATAATCGAAAAATTCAGCTTTATTCACTGAAGTATTCATTATATGCTTACATACATAAATGAACTTCGTAACTCTGATCACAGCGGGTTCAATGCATTAGCGAATAATGCATGCAATGCCAATGAGGAGATGGTGTACAAGAGCTAATCAATGATTCAGATTGTGCATTTAATTTCAGGGGGAACAACATGAAAGCTGAACATTTATTTAGAAGTAAGTGGGGAATGATCCTCGCTGCCGGTGGGGCAACTTTTTTATGGGGAAGCTCTTTTCCGTTTATTAAGTTAAGCTATGACATGCTAGGTATTGAAGCGGATCAGATCGGCGAACAAATATTATTTGCTGGGTATCGATTTTTTCTAGCAGCACTTATGATTATTTTTATCCTATATATGAGCAAGACACGTGTTAACAGGAGTAAGGATCATATACAGCCATTAATGATGATTGGCTTTTTCCAGACGTTTTTGCAGTATATACTTTTTTACATAGGTTTGAGCTTGAGCACGGGAATACAAGGATCAATCATAGCAGGAACAACGACATTCTTTCAAATCATTTTTGCGCATTTTATGTATAAGGACGATCATTTGAGCTGGAGAAAAGTGGTAGGCTTAATCATCGGATTTATGGGTGTCATTTTCGTCAACCTGACGAATGGATCATTACACCTTAATTTTGGGTTAGGCGAGATTTTACTTATCATAGCGATGATATCTTCAGCTTTCGGTAATATTCTAGCAAGAAATGGCTCAGCAAAAATGGATGTTGCATATTTAACGACGGTTCAGATGTTCATTGGATCAATCGGACTGCTGACAATCGGAGTTTTTTCCGTAGGCTTCTTTCCTTTTGACTTTGATATATCATCATTTATGATCCTGATCTACTTATCTTTTATTTCTGCTGCAGGCTTTATCTTATGGAACAATGTTATGAAATATAATAAAGTGGGCAAAGTTTCTGTCTTTCTATTTTTGATTCCAGTCTTTGGTGTTTTCTTATCTAGTCTGATTCTCGATGAGCCTATCCATCTGTATGTGATCGTTGGTCTTATCTTTGTTACAAGTGGAATTGTGATCGTGAATAGGAACAAAGCTAAACAAGCTTGAACTGGATGATCGAATCAAGCATCAACGCTCGGATGAAACATTAAAAATGACAGAATGAAATGCTTGAATAAATGAAAATGAACAAGACTGCTCTTTCATTTCAAGATGAAAGAGCAGTCTTGTTTGTTCTACTGTATTTCTTGAAAAGTCTCACGTGTGAGTTGGATAAACGCTTGCAGTGGAAGAGTCATCCACTTATCTTTATGCCAAGCAATTTGTGTAAAGATAGGGGAAACTGAGTCGGCCCATGGTATTTCCTTTACCACTCCAGCTTTAAGCTCCTTTTCAATAGCCATGGCTGGCAATACGGCTACTCCAAGTCCAGAAAGTACACATTGCTTAATCGCTTCAATGCTTATGAACTCGAATTTTTGAATCATCTTCAAGTTTGCTTCTCGAACAGTATCTTCCAAAATACATCGGTATGAACAGCCTTCGTCCGTAAGCAAAAATGTTGCTTGTTCAAAGTCATACGGAAATCCTTTCTGTTGAGTAGGTATAGAATAATCTGGTGAAACTACGATTTTCAACTCTTCTTGTACAAGCGTATCTACGATTAATCCTTGAGTAGGCTTTGCTTTATCCATAATAAAAGCTAAGTCCAGTTTACCTTCTAACAATTGCTCTCTCGCATGTTCGTTTGAGTGTGCCTGTTTAAAGACTAACTTTACTTTAGGAAATTGTTCTTGAAAACTTTTCAGCAATAAAGGAAGCCGATACGTACATTGGCTTTCTTGCGCGCCAATGGTTAGCGTACCAGTAGGTTCATCTTCTCCGTAGATTGCTGTTTTCGCTTCTTCTGAAATCATAATCAATTGATCGGCATAGACCTTAAACTTACGACCTTCCTCTGTTAAAACCAAGCGCTTCCCAAGTCGTTCAAACAGCGGCGTACCAAGCTCACTTTCCAGTGCTTTGATTTGTGCAGTCACACTCGATTGTGCAAAGTTAAGCTGTGTGGCTGTTTGTGTAAAGTTCAAATTTTCGGCAGCTGTTTTAAACGTAAGGATCTGCTTTATATCCATGTTCCTTCTCCTTAATCATAGATTTCGATTGAATCAATCAAAATAATCTTATTTTACGATTGATAAATCTATTATATGCTGTTAGTAAGACTTCTACAAGAGGAGGACGAAGAAATGAAAGCACTATGTTTTGATACGTATGGAGCCGCGGATGTCTTAGATTATAAGGAGGTGGCTGAACCAGTCATACAGTCAAATACCGTTCTAGTTCGGACGAAAGCGATCGGCTTAAACTTTGCAGATATCTATAGACGTAGAGGTGATTACTATCTTGAGGGGCAGCCTCCGTATATATTAGGCTACGAAGGGGCGGGCATCGTTGAAGCGGTAGGAGAAGGGGTCACTCATTTAAAAGTTGGTGACAGAGTAGGTTTTGCAGACGTTCCATTTGCAAACGCCGAGTATGTTGCAGTTCCTGAGAGTAGGGCAATTCCTCTTCCAGCAGGAATTTCATTTGAGGTTGCAGCTAGCACACTCCTACAAGGATTAACGGCCGATTTCTTAATTCATGATAGTTATCAGATACAACCGAATGAGATTGCTGTCATTCATGCAATTTCAGGTGGGGTCGGTCAGCTTTTAACACAAATGATAAAAGGTAAGGGAGCTCTCGTGCTTGGAATCACTTCTACATTAAGCAAACAAGAGCTTGCATTAGCTTTAGGTGCTGATGCAGTATTCCTCAAGTCTGATCAGTGGAAGGACGGTATTTTACAGTACACGAATGGAAAAGGATCGGACGTTGTTTATGATGGCGTAGGAAGTACATTAATGGATAGCTTTGCTGTGGTAAAGACGGGTGGAGCGGTCGTGTTTTATGGTACAGCAGGTGGAGACCCTCAATATCTCGACCCTAAAATCTTAATAGATGAATCGAAGTCACTTACGGGTGGGGATTTATGGAAGTTCCTTACGAATCGGGAGGAGAGATTATCTAGAGCAAATAGACTATTTAAGATGATATTGAACGAACAGATCAACGTATCTTCACCTACCGTTTTTCCATTAGCTGAAGGTGCAGAAGGTCACAAGCTACTAGAAAGTGGACAAAGCACAGGAAAAGTCATCTTTGTTCCCTAATCCTGATAGCAGATGGTTTATTCTCACTACTTGTCGGCACTACCTATCCATGCTTGGAGAGATGAATGATGAGTAGCCTTAATTACGTTATTCCGTAAAAGCATTTGGATTTAAGAAAACGAGAAAGTCTCGTTTGAAAACTTGTTTAAATTGGACAAAAGTAGCGCTGACTATACCGTTTGAAATAAGGATAGATGGAAAAGATATTCAAGAGCTATGGAGGAAATTGAGAGATAAGAACTTTTCATCACGTAATCTTCAATTCCCATCTTTAGAGTGTGAATGACCGCATGATATTCTTGTTCATATTGATCCTCCATAGTTTTCAGCTGAGGAGATACCCGTATGAAAAACAGGCTAAAGCCAAGTCTGGTTGAGTCTGAAGCAGAAAACTTATTTTATACATACTAGTGAACGTACGCTATACGAACACGAATTGACTAAAACAGAGCGCCTGAAATTCAGACGGTCTGAATGGTTTTTTGAGAACAAAGGAGCTGCTTTGCCCACTCTGTCGTTTTTTCATCCGGTGGCTCTGTGCCTTCCAGAGTGTAGGAGAGACCAAGCTCCTGCCATTTGTATGCGCCCATCTTATGATATGGAAGAACTTCGACTTTTTCCACATTTGTAAGTTCGTTAATGAACAAACGTAAATTACGGAGATCTTTTTCATTATCGGTTATTCCCGGCACAAGTACGTGTCTGATCCATACTGGAACATCTTTTCTAGACAACGTGCGAGCAAAGTCGAGAATACGTTTGTTCGACATGCCAGTAAGGGTGCGGTGCTTCTCATCATCAATTTGTTTTAAATCCACGAGAAATAAATCCGTGTATTTAAGCAGCTCGTTAAATTTCGTCTGAAATGATCGATGTTTTGAAAAACAGCCTCCTGAACTGTCTACAGTCGTATGAATCCCTAGTTTTTTGCATCCTTTAAATAATTCCGTTAAAAAGTCGATTTGTAACAAAGGTTCTCCTCCGCTCACAGTAACGCCACCGTTCGAATGTTTCATATACGGAAGGTATTTTTTTATGTCTTTAATAAGAGATGAAACGCTTCGCAGTTCGCCGCTGTCGCGCGCCCACGAGTCGGGATTGTGACAATATTGGCATCTTAACAGGCAGCCTTGTGTGAAGATGACATAACGGATCCCCGGTCCGTCAACCATCCCTGACGTTTCAATTGAGTGGATTCTTCCTTCCATAAGATAACCTCCTGAAAGTCCGGGAGAGCAGTAGCGAAACTGCTCCCCGACGTAGTTAGTGATTACATTGATTCGTGGAATGTCCGGGTAATCACGTCGATCTGCTGTTCACGCGTTAACTTGATAAAGTTGACAGCATACCCGGATACTCGGATAGTGAGCTGCGGATATTTTTCCGGTTGATCCATAGCATCGAGCAACGTGGCGCGATCGAACACATTAATGTTCAAGTGATGACCTTTCTGCTCCGAATAGCCGTCCAAAATGGCGGTGAGGTTTGTTTTTTGTTCATGCTCTTCACGACCAAGCGCCTTCGGGACGATAGAGAATGTGTTTGAGATTCCATCAAGGGCGCAGTTATAAGGCATTTTTGCGACAGAGTTCAATGAAGCTAACGCGCCTTTTTTATCTCTTCCGTGGAGAGGGTTTGCTCCCGGAGCGAATGGCTCTCCATCTTTTCTACCATCAGGTGTGTTGCCTGTTTTTTTGCCGTATACTACGTTTGAGGTGATCGTTAAGATGGACATAGTTGTTTCCGAATTGCGATATGTGTCATGCTTCTTAAGCATATTAGAAAACTTCTTCACGAGGTCCTTAGCTATATCGTCGACTCGTTCGTCATCATTTCCGTACTGTGGATAGTCGCCTTCGATGGCATAATCGATAGCAAGACCGTCTTCATCACGGATCACTTTTACTTTTCCATATTTGATGGCGCTCAATGAATCAGCAGCAACGGAAAGACCGGCAATGCCTGTTGCCATCGTTCGATGCACATCTTTATCGTGGAGTGCCATTTCAATACGCTCGTAGCTGTATTTATCGTGCATATAATGAATGACATTCAGCGTGTTGATGTACAATTCTGCGAGCCATTCCATCACAGCATCATAGTTTTTCATAACTTTTTCGTAGTCGAGGTATTCTCCAGCGATCGGTTCAATGCCAGGTGTGACTCTTACTTTTGCCTTTTCATCGATACCGCCGTTGATGGCATACAATAAACCTTTTGCCAAGTTCGCTCTTGCTCCGAAAAA
Source organism: Evansella halocellulosilytica (assembly GCF_002335745.1). Taxonomy (GTDB): domain Bacteria; phylum Bacillota; class Bacilli; order Bacillales; family Salisediminibacteriaceae; genus Bacillus_CA; species Bacillus_CA halocellulosilytica. The sequence goes on from NZ_NIST01000001.1 coordinate 2,574,140, forward strand.
TTGCATTTGCTTGCCGATCCTCATCGCGGATACGCAGCAGGCGATACCGTAATCATCGCCATATTCTGGGCTCATCAACTCATCGTTTTCGTATTGAATGGAGCTCGTCTCAATAGACATAGCAGAGCAATAATGTTTGAATGCTTCTGGTAACGATGGGGACCATAGGACTGTCAGATTCGGCTCTGGAGCAGGTCCGAGATTTTTTAATGTGTGTAAAAATCTGAACGAGCTTTTCGTTACGAGCGGTCGTTCGTCGTTTCCTATTCCACCGATGGATTCAGTCACCCACGTTGGATCACCACTGAAAAGTTCATTGTACTCAGGTGTTCGGGCGAATTTCACTAAGCGTAGCTTCATGACGAAATGGTCAACGAGCTCCTGTGCCTCTTGTTCAGTCAACTGGCCGTTTAAAATATCCCGTTCAATGTAAATATCAAGGAATGTTGAAACACGGCCTAGACTCATCGCTGCGCCGTTCTGCTCTTTGACAGCGGCCAAATAGCCAAAGTAAAGCCATTGGAATGCCTCATGAGCATTTGTAGCAGGTGTGGAAATATTAAAGCCGTAAATATCTCCGAGCTCTTTTAATTCATTTAAAGCACGTATTTGTTCGGCAATTTCTTCCCGAAGCCGAATGTTGTCCTCAGACATGCGGCCATTGAGGGATTCGTGCTCAGCTTTTTTGAATTCTATTAATCTGTCTGTACCGTACAATGCGATCCTTCGGTAATCCCCAATGATTCTTCCTCTACCGTAAGCATCCGGTAAACCTGTAATAATGCCGACTTTTCTTGCCAACTTCATTTCAGGCGTATAAACGTCAAATACACCTTGATTATGGGTTTTACGGTAATCTGTAAAAATTCTTTCTACTTCTTCGTCCAATTCATAACCGTAAGATTCTAGTGCAGCTTTTGCCATTCTAATGCCCCCGAACGGCTGCATAGAACGTTTGAATGGAACATCTGTCTGGATACCGACTATTTTTTCAGTATCCTTGTTTAAATAACCAGCACCGTGAGATGTAATAGTTGAGACGACGTTAGTATCCATGTCATAAACGCCGCCTTTTTCTCGTTCTTCTTTGCTTAAATCAAGCACCTGTTTCCACAGTTGCTCAGTCACTTCGGTCGGTCCTACAAGGAAAGACTCGTCACCTTCATATAGCGTATAATTTTGTTGGATGAAATCGCGGACATCCATGTCATAAGTCCATTTTCCATGTACAAAACCTTCCCAGGCAGGATGAAAGTCTTTGTCCTTTAAAGTTTTTTCCACCATAATAACGCCTCCGTTTAATTAAGATTGGATATTAATTAGTGAAACATAACTAAGAGTGGAAAGACCTCACTAATGTGAAATGTTTCACAATATCTTTCTACTTTTAGTATAAGTCCAATTATCAGTGCCAACAATGGATAAATGTGACACTTTGATGACAGAAAATTTGATTTTTCAAAAGGATTTGAGAACGATCATTAAATAGTCAAAATCGAAATATACTATTGTGAAACATTTCACAAATTGTCCATATGATCTGACAAAATTACTCGTTATACTGAACATGAATAAAAAGTTGATTCATTTCAGCTTTTATTTTTCACACAAACATGTGAAGTGTTTCACAAAAGACTGAGGAGGAGATCGCATATGGTTGCAGAAAAGAAGTTAAACAAAATGGAAAAAAATACGGAAACGGTAATCAATGACTTAGTGATGAAAGGCCAAAAGGCACATGAAGACTTTTTACAGTACGATCAGGAACAAATCGACCATATTGTTCAGGAGATGGCGCTTGCGGGTCTCAATGATCATATGCCCCTTGCAAAAATGGCTACTGAAGAAACGGGAAGAGGTGTTTATGAAGATAAAATCATAAAAAATATGTTCGCTACAGAATACATTTACAACACGATTAAGCACGACAAAACGGTTGGTATTATCGATGAAAATGAACACGAAGAGATCGTTGAAATCGCAGAGCCTGTTGGGGTAGTCGCAGGTGTTACCCCGGTAACAAATCCGACTTCGACAACGATGTTCAAAATTCTTATTTCGATTAAAACTCGGAATCCGATTATTTTCGCTTTTCATCCGTCGGCACAAAAATGTAGCGCGAAAGCAGCTGATATTATGTATGAAGCCGCTTTAAAAGCAGGTGCTCCAGAAGGTTGTATCCAATGGATTGAAAAACCGTCCCTAGAAGGTACGCAGTTGCTAATGAATCACCCTGGTGTAGCTGTCGTACTGGCAACTGGAGGAGCAGGCATGGTAAAAGCTGCGTATAGTACCGGAAAACCGGCATTAGGTGTAGGACCAGGTAATGTTCCGTGCTACATTCATAAAGACGCCAATGTGAAGCAGGCGGTTAATGATCTGATTTTATCGAAGACGTTCGATAATGGGATGATTTGCGCTTCGGAGCAGGCAGTCATTATCGACAAGGATATTTACAATGAGACGATAACAGAGCTTCAGAACAATCAATGCCATTTCCTCACTGATAGTGAAATAACAAAGGTTGAAAAACTGGTCATAAATGAACATACGTGCGCAGTAAATCCGAATATAGTAGGCAAACCAGCGTATGAAATTGCGAAAACAGCAGGGGTCACTGTATCCGAAGATACAAAAATTCTTATCGCTGAACTGAAAACGGTAGGTCCTGAATCTCCTTTATCACGTGAAAAACTAAGTCCGATACTTGCGTGCTACAAAGTTCAAAACCACACTGAAGGTTTTGAACGGGCGAAAGAAATGCTTGAATTTGATGGATTGGGACATTCGGCTGTCATTCATTCCGAAAATGACGACATTGTCCAACAGTTCGGCTTGCAAATGAAAGCTGGTAGAGTGATTGTTAATTCACCGTCATCTCAAGGGGCGATCGGAGATATTTATAACGGCTATATTCCATCGCTCACGTTAGGATGCGGTTCTTACGGTCGCAACTCAGTCTCGCAAAATGTATCAACAATCAACCTTGTAAATATTAAAAAAATGGGAATGAGAAAAAATAACATGCAATGGTTTAAAGTGCCTCCAAAAGTTTATTTCGAAAAGAATGCTACACAATATTTAGAGAAAATGCCTGACATTTCACGTGCTATGATTGTAACTGACGAGATAATGGTGAAAATGGGCTATGTGGATAAAGTTCTGTATTATTTAAATAAACGGAAAAACGATGTTCAGTTTGAAGTTTTCTCTAATGTCGAACCGGACCCGTCCATCGAAACGGTAATGGAAGGGGCTGCTGCCATGAAAGCATTTGAACCGGATGTGATCATAACGCTTGGCGGAGGATCTGCGATGGATGCGGCAAAAGGGATGTGGGTATTTTACGAGCACCCAGATCTGGAGTTCCATGGCTTGAAGCAAAAGTTCCTCGACATTCGCAAGCGAGTGTTCAAATATCCGAAACTTGGCAACAAAGCAAAATTCGTTGCTATTCCTACAACTTCTGGAACAGGATCGGAAGTGACTTCCTTTTCGGTTATTACGGACAAAGAAAACAACGTGAAATATCCGCTAGCAGACTATGAACTGACACCGGATGTAGCTATTATTGACCCGGTTTATGTCAAATCAGTGCCACCGTCAGTCACAGCAGACACGGGCATGGACGTACTGACTCATGCCATTGAATCATACGTGTCTGTCATGGCCAATGATTATACCGATGGGTTGGCGATGAAAGCGATCCAACTCGTATTTGAATATTTGCCGAAAGCTTACAATAACGGGAACGATGAACTAGCGAGGGAAAAGATGCACAACGCTTCGACGATTGCCGGAATGGCATTTGCCAATGCGTTTCTAGGTATTAACCATAGCTTAGCACACAAATTAGGAGCTGAATTCCATATTGCACACGGTAGAGCAAACACAATTCTAATGCCGCATGTGATTAAGTATAATGCTAAGAAACCAACGAAATTTACTTCCTTCCCTAAATATAATTATTTCCGAGCGGATGAGAGATACGCTGAAATAGCAAAAATGCTCGGATTGCCAGCAAAAACGACCGAAGAAGGAGTCGAGAGTCTTATTGAAGCTGTGATCAAACTGGCTAAACAATTAAATATTCCAATGAGCATTGAAGCTTGCGGAGTGGAGAAAGAGGATTTTGAAGCGAAAGTAGACCTTCTCGCAGACCGTGCATTTGAAGATCAATGTACAACAGCTAACCCGAAACTCCCGCTCGTTGCAGAACTTGCTGAAATTTACTATCTCGCATACAAAGGTGTGTAACTGCCCATGTACATTTAACTTCATAATCATTCGAAAAATCCAAAAGGGTTTCTAACCTTTTTGGATTTTTTGATTGAAACTTCTGGTTATACACTTCATTGATATTATTTCGAGGCTGAAGTTAAATACCGTACCTAAATTCATTTGTTATAGAAACCTTTCATATTCTTTACATTTCCCTATTTTTTGTATAGGACATTAGTAGATTTTTTTCAAAAACATAATGCTGTATTGCCAGTTTTTCATGAATTGTACTAGCTTTTTCTTCCTGGATTCATCAAATTTTCCCTAGTTGAGTTATTACATTAAAATACTTTCGAACGACTTTATATCATATCGTCTCTTCTTTACATTTTCTTCATTCCACCTTAACCAAATAGCTCATAACGATTGCTAGACTTGAGATAGAAAGCGAGCGGGAGGTGGTCCTCAGTTTTTCAGGGAAAGAAGTTTAAAGTTTATCGTTGATCAGGATACTAATGTTTAAAGGAGTGACAGAGAGTATGTTAAAAAAGGCAATTCTCGGTGTGTTAAGTACAGCATTACTTGTTGGTGGTATAGGGTTTAGTAGTGGCTGGGTTGCAGCAGGTCCTCCAGGGCACGGTGGTAAGCCGGATCAACCAGGACCTCCACCACATGCAGGGAAAAATAAAGTAGAAAACGTGATTCTTTTCATTCCGGATGGATATTCTGCTGGTTACAATGTCAATTATCGTCATTATAAAGAAGATGGTGATCCTGTTTGGGACGAATTTTTAACTGGGATGATGACTACGCATTCAACTAACGACCGTATTACAGATTCAGCAGCAGCAGGGACAGCTATGTCAACAGGTGTAAAAACGAATAACGGAGCGGTAGGAGTGGATCCGGATGGAGAAAAGCTGGAAACGATCCTTCAAGCAGCTCATGATGCTGGTAAATCAACTGGATTGGTTGCTACGTCAACCATTACCCATGCGACACCTGCTGTATTTGCCTCTCATGTTAGCTCCCGAAATGAACAAGAAGAAATTGCCCGACAATATATTGATGAAGGCAGTGTAGATGTGCTTTTAGGCGGTGGAATGGACTATTTCTTGCCAGAGAGTGAAGGTGGAAGACAACGAGAACGTGATCTTATTCAAGAAGCTATGGATAACGGCTATCAGGTTGTAGAAAATCGGGACGAGCTCCTTAGTATTGAAGGAGATAAAGTTCTCGGTCTGTTTGCGAATGATGCAATGGCACCTGAACTTCACCGAGAAGAAACAGAAGAGCCAAGCTTAGCTGAAATGACTGGGGCAGCGATTGACGTATTAAGTCAAGAAGACGAAGGGTTTTTCTTAATGGTAGAAGGCAGCCAAATTGACTGGGCGGGTCACGCCAACGACGCTGCTTGGGCAATGAGTGATACTGCAGCATTTGAAGAAGCTGTCATTGAAGCACTCGGATTCGCAGATCAAAATGATGAGACACTTATTATTGTAGCTGGAGATCACGATACTGGCGGTATGTCACTTGGCGGTTATAACAGTAAAGGGACAGATGTCGAAATTCTCCATCGAGTAACAGCAACAGGCGACTACATGGCACAACAAATAAACAGTGACCGTACGAATATTCAAGAAGTCGTAGAAGAGTATACATCGATCACGCTATCAGATGAGGAGACAGAAGTAATTAAGCAATCTACGAATCTATCACTTGCGATTAATCAAACGATTAGTGATTATGCAGGCGTTGGCTGGTCTAGTACAAACCACACAGGAGTTGGAGTCCCTGTTTATGCATATGGTCCTAGGTCAGACCTTTTCACTGGGTTAATTGATAACACAGATATCCCGCTTGCAATTGCGGAAGCTTATCGTATTTCACTAGAAAATTAAGTAGCGACGAACGCACGATCCACGTACTTTCAAACGGAATCAGATGAAGGCGCAACGAGCATGTTTTTCCTGCTCATTGTGTCTTTTTCCCATTTCAGGTATTTTTGAGCAGATTTCCATGTATTTCTACAAATATAAATAGTTCATAGTAATGTATACATTATCTACATGTTAAGTTAATATAATCTTAAAATTTGTTTGATAGGATTGATTTAGGTACGAGACTCAACTTTTTTGTACTATCAGAATTTATAGAACCTAGGATGATAGTATAACTGCAACTAAGGCTTTCGCCATTAAAACTTGCACGAAAGTATAAGAGTTTCTAGCAAGCATCATTCGCTTGCTGACAACCTCTTTAACGATAAGCCGAGTTTTGTTTTAAAAGATTAGTAAGCAAAATTGCACTAGATTGTCGCAATTTTCTTACTAAACATGTCTTTTGAAGTTGAGTCGAATAATAACAATTCGAGGAGGCTATTTATGCTACAGAGAAAGAAAGTGTTCACACAATCTCTTATTTATTTTTTAGTATTTGCTCTCGTGTTTAGCCCATTTCAGTCGCTTGCAGCATTCGCAGCAGACGATGATGTTTTATCTGTACAAGAAGCGATTGAAAACAATGAAGGAAATGCGACAGTAGAAGGGTACATTGTTGGCCACACTACAGGTACTAATAGTTTTAATTTTGAGGCACCATTTGGAAATAATCATAATTTCATTTTGGCAGATGACCCTGAGGAAAGGGACAGTGAACACTTTTTACTTGTGCAAATTACAGATGATTTTCGTGGAGAGTTTGGTTTAGAAACAAACCCCGACATTATTGGTGAAAAAGTTCAAGTAAATGGTAACTTGGACGATTATTTTACTCAGCCAGGTTTAAGAAGTCCTACTGCGATGACATTTGTGGACAGAGATCCATCTGATTCTGATGAGGATTCGACAGATCCAGACGTACCAGAAGAAGTCATTTCGATTGCTGAAGTGCGTAACATGGATCACGACGAGGAAGTGACAATTCAAGGAGTAGTTACAACAACACCTGGTGTATGGGGTGGAAATGGTTTTTACGTGCAGGACAGCACAGGTGGTACATACGTATACCAAAGTAACGAAGTAGCGCAAGGTGATGAAGTCATAATCACTGGCGTCACAGGAGAATTTAATGGAGAATTTCAAATTCAGTCACCAACTATAGATGTTTTAGGTGAAGGTGACATACCAGCGCCTGCTATCATCACACCAGGCGAAGTGAATGATGATATTCAAGGTCAACTTGTTACGTTGGAAGAAGTAACAATTAGTCATTTAGAAGAAGTAAACAGCTATGGTACATTTGAATTTGATGCAGACTTAGGGGATGAATCCGTGCTTATTCGTGTAGATAATCGGACAGGTCTAACTTATGAGGACTTTGATTATCATGACGGGGATGTCGTGGACGTGACAGGGATTGCGAGTGTTTTCAATGGTACATTTCAAGTGAAACCTCGCGCTGAAGAAGATATTATGCTTGTTTCTGAGGGGGATCCAGATGACCCAACAGATCCTGGTGAGCCTGGTGAAGATTTAATTGACTTAACGATTTTACACACGAATGACCTGCATTCACGTATTGATGACTTAGGAAAAATCGCTTCCTTTATTAATAATCAACGCGATTCTGCGGAAAACTCCCTTTATTTAGATGCGGGTGATATTTTTAGTGGTTCGCCTGTTAATGACATTAACTTAGGAGAACCGATCATTGAAATTTTAAATGCGATGAACCTTGAGGCAATGGCGATTGGAAATCATGAATTTGACTATGGGCAAGATGTATTTGCTGAGCGGGTGGAACAATCAGAATTTCCGTGGTTAAGTGCGAATATGACAGTGGACCAAGAGATTGCGATTGAGCAGCCTGAACCTTATACGATTTTTGAATTCGAAGAGTTTGACGTTGGTGTCTTTAGTTTAACGCAAAATCCTCCAGCAACAGCACCGAGTGGAGTAGAAGGTATTGAATTTCATGATTATGTAGAAACAGCTCTTGCGTATCAAGAAGAGTTAGAGGAGCAAGCAGATATTATCATCGCCTTAACTCATATCGGTTACGGAGCTGATCGCAGTTTAGCGGAAGCGGTAGACTACTTTGATGTGATCATTGGTGGACATACTCACACAGTGTTAAACACACCACAAGTTGTTAATGATACACCAATTGTACAGGCTGGTGGATACGCAAGTCATGTTGGGAAATTATCACTTGCGATTGATCCTGAAACGAAAGAAGTATCGAACGTAGACGGTCGATTACAATCTGTTAGTCAATTAGAAGAAACAGATGAAGATGTGCAAGTGATTATCGACGGTTGGAATGAACAAATGGATGAAATTTTAGGTATTGTGATCGGAGAGTCTGATACAGGACTTTCACGCGATGGACGGTATGATGGAGACGCTCCACTTGGTAACTTCTGGACAGATGCAATGGCCTTTGCTGCAGATGCTGATGTTGCCTTCACGAACAATGGCGGTATTCGCGATTCAATTGCACCAGGAGATGTAACGATTGGTGATATTTATCTTATTGAACCATTCGATAATCAAGTTATGCTATATGAAATGACGGGTGAAGCGATAAAAGATGTGATTGAGTTCTCTTACTCAAGAGATAACCGAAATCAAATCGATTTACAAACATCAGGGCTTCATTACACGATTATCACGAATGAGAGTGGTCAATATGTTGATGCCGAATTAGAACTTAATGGACAGCCTATTGATCTTGAAGGGACTTACCTTGTTGCAGTACCTGATTATATTGGTACAGGTGGATCAGGTTATGATTTCCAAGGGACAGTCGTATATGATGAAGTAACGCCAATGACGACTGCAATGATTGAATACGCAGAGTTTTTAACTGACCAAGGGGAAAAATTAAATTACAGCTCTGAAGGACGTATTTCGTTTGAAGTCGACCCGGATGCTGGTGGACCAATCGGGGAAGTCATTGGTTCAACTCAACAAGGATTATTTAGTGATAATAAAGGCGAAATGGATGTAGGCTTAGGTAATTTATATACGGATGCGGTTCGAGAAAAAGCGGATGCAGATATTGGTCTACTAAATGGTAGCTCCGTTACTGGATCGATTCCTGCAGGTGAGATTACGAGAGAACAAATCGATGCGTTAGATGTTTTCGGAAATGAAGTTGTCGTTGTAGAAACGACTGGTGCCGAATTAAAAGAAATGATGTTAAATCAATCAAATTATCATCGCCAAGTAGATTTACAAGCTTCTGGTATTCACTACACGTTAGTAAAAGGGGATGGAGACCCTTTATTTGAAGATATTGAAATAACATTAGAAGATGGTACTGAACTTTCAGATGAAACGGTATATAAGGTTGCTTACAATGACTTTATGCATAATGGCGGCCATTATACGTTAAGTGATTCGACGATTGATGAGGGCGGTTATGTATGGGAAGCTGTTGCTGACTATGTGGAAGCACAAACGGAAGCAATTGATTACGTAGAGGGAGAAAGAATTTCGATTCATGATCCAAGCGAGCCAGTAGACCCTCCGAGTGATGAGTCCGTTCAGTTATCGATTTTCCATACGAATGACCTTCATTCCCGAATTGATGATTTAGGCAAAATATCAGCTTTTATAAATAATGGTCGAAATGAAGTAGAACATTCACTTTATTTAGATGCAGGTGATATTTTTAGCGGGGCGGCTGTAAATGATATTAATCTTGGAGAACCAATCGTTGAACTCCTAAATGAAATGAACTTAGATGCGATGGCAATTGGTAATCATGAATTCGATTACGGTCAAGATGTTTTTGCAGAGCGTGTCGAACAATCATTCTTCCCATGGTTAAGTGCAAACATGACTGTTGAGCCAACGATTCCAATTGAGCAGCCTGATCCGTATACGATTATCGAGTTTGATGACTTTGACGTAGCTGTCTTTGGATTAACGCAAAACCCACCAGCTACAGCACCTAGTGGTATTGTCGGGATTGAATTTGATGATTATGTTGAAACAGCATTGGATTATCAGGAGGAACTAGAGTCAGAAGCAGATATCATTATTGGATTAACCCATATCGGATATAGCGCTGATCGAAGTCTTGCTGAGGAAGTAGACTATTTCGACCTCATTATTGGTGGGCATTCTCACACTGTGCTAGAAAACTATCAAACGGTTAATGGGACACCGATCGTTCAAGCAGGTAGTTATGCTAGTCATGTTGGTCAAGTAGATTTGTTCATCGATCCTGAGACGTTGGAAGTAGAACAAGTTTTCAATGAATTACAAGTAGTTAGTGAATTAGAAGAAACGAATGAAGATGTCCAAACCATCATTGATTACTGGAATGATCAAATGGAGGAAATTCTTGCGATCGTGATTGGTGAGACGGAAACAGGTTTATCTCGTGATGGCAGTTATGACATGGATGTTCCATTAGGAAATTTTTGGACAGATGCGATGATTCACGCTGCTGATGCAGACATCGCTTTTACGAACAATGGTGGAATTCGTGATTCGATTGATGTAGGTGATGTAACGATAGGCGATATTTATCGCATTGAACCGTTCGATAACCAAATCATGTTGATCGAAATGACCGGTGAAGCGATTAAAGATGTGATTGAATACTCTTACTCAAGAGACGATCGAAACCAAATTGATTTACAAACTGCAGGAATGTCTTACACGATTTTAACAAATGAAGATGGTGAGTTTATCGATGCTATTCTTGAGGTTGATGGCGAACCGATCGACTTAGATTCAACTTATCTCGTAACGGTGAATGATTATATCGGTACAGGTGGATCAGGCTATGACTTCCGCGGCGACGTTCTTTATGAAGAAGTTACTCCGATGACAACAGCGATGATTGACTACGCTGAATTTTTAACAAACCAAGGATTAAAGCTAAATTATGAAAGTGAAGGTAGAATTTCTGTTCGAACTGCTTCTGATGATGACCCAGTTGACCCTGAAGATCCGATCGACCCAGATGATCCAAGTGATCCAGAAGGAGATCTTGATGTTGAAGATGGAAAAATCATCGTATCTGATAAACGAGTCAATGATGTAACAGATAGCGGTACGCTTGAGTTGGATTTACGATATGAACAGTTCGAAGGTTATACTACGATTCATCTCAGCAACGAACAAATCGAACATTTACGAGAGAAAGAAGCTAAAATTATCGTAATATCTAACACACTTTTTGTAGAAATCCCTGCTGCTATTTTTGGAGAAGGTGATGTTACATTCGACATTACTGAAGTGAATGAAGATGAGTTTAGCGAGATGCCAGGATCTTTAGTTAGTGAAATATACAATTTCACAATTACACAAGGGGATGAGGTTCTCTCTGACTTTGGCGACCATTCTGTAACCCTTCATTTCCTTGTTGATGAAGAGGTAGTTTCGGATGAAGAAAACGTAAGTGTATTCTATTATAATGAGACGACCGAAGAGTGGGAGAATATCGGAGGAACGTATTCCGATGGGTACATCACAGCCTTAACTTCTCATTTCAGTACATTTGCAGCATTTGAAGAAGAAGAGGATAATGGTGACAAAGATAAAGACAAAGATAAAGACAAAGATAAAGACAAAGATAAACTAACACCACCTGGCAATGGAGGCAATGGTTCTGATAAAGGATCAGCAGGAGATAAAAGACTACCTGATACAGCAACTAACGTAGGAAACATGGCTTTAATTGGGTTCGTCATTATCTTACTCGGAAGTATCTTGTTATATAGACGTAAAAAGCTTGCCTAGGTGGAACTTTGTCACCAAAGACAAACATTATTTTGGCGGTTCTGTCGCTCCTATTATATAAAATAGGAACGATACGAACCGCCTTTTTTATATTATTCTTTTGACATCTCCTTTGATCTAGAAGTAACAAGTACCGTTACTATAAATAACGTGAAAACTAAAATAATGTATCTAAAATTTAAATAAGGTATTAAATGATCATAGTTAGACGGGATAAATAGTGGTAAATCAGTGTTATATAACCCATGGATAAAAATCGGTATCCAAAGATTTTTTGTATATAAATATAGAAATGATAAAATCATCCCAATGAACAGATAAGGTACAAAAATAGTAAATAAGAAAGCTAAGCTATAATCAAAATCAATGATAGGTATATGAAACAAGCCAAATAAAAGTTGTGTCGTGATAAGCGAGCATAGTAATCGAGTATAATTATTCTTAGTCTTAATTAGGTGAAAAAATGACCAAAAAACAATAAAGCGAAAGATAAACTCTTCTTGTAGTGCCGTACCAAATATTTGTCCAATATACAGTCCGAGCCACTCATTTAATGTTAATTGAGTAGAATTTAAAATGGATACAAGTGATTCATTGCTTGAAAAAGTGAATAGCCAAATCTGTATATGTAACAAACTAAAAATAAGAAGGAAAATAATTGCCGCTTCTATAAAATTTCTTTTATTTAGTAAGCCACTTTTCTTCAAAATGTCAAGAAGACGGAGCTTCGTTAAATATTTTAACAGCAGGCACGACATTAATAATAAAAAATGATTCACAATGAAATTTGGTTCCAGTAGATAAAAAGTCATAAGCTTTATAGAATTTAATAATATTTCTATTTCATCAAGAAAGAAAACAATCAAGTATGTCAAGGCATAGTAGATTATTATATAGGAAAAAAATGAGCCTGCATTAGTAAAGACATTAATTTTCGTTAGATTACCTTTACTTGAAAATAGTATGAGAAAAAAGAGAATGAAAACAAGCGAAATAATTATTAACAAAACAACGATTATTATATTTTGTCCTGTAATTGAAGCTAGAAAGGTCGAAAGAATATAAGCTATACAAAGGAAGGTGATGAGTAGATACGAATTTAAGTTCTTTCTGCAATGTATAAGTATAAGGTGGATAGAGAAAAAAAAGAGTACATAAAAAGTAAGGTAGTTAACATTAAACATTCCATCATAAATAATATCCTGTTGCCCTAAATAAAAGAAATTTATAACAGTCAGAAAGAGAAGTGCAAAGAAAAACTGTAATAACTGTGGGGAATATGTACATAATTTCATTTTTTATTCAGCCTTTTGTAGTTAATGATGATGTGGGGTATCGTTAGGAAACAACGTGTTCGACCATACTAATATAATACTATAAAATGTATAATTTGTGGTATATTCTGTAAAAATATGAGACTCGTTAACGAATCTCGTGCATATAGTACAATTCCAGTTGATAGAGGTTCATACGGCTGGGCTATGGGTACTAGCATGGCAGCCCCTAAAGTTGCTGCAACAGCGGGACTTGTTAAAGCAGAAAATCCTAACTTTTCAAGAGCTAGAATCATTACTCATTTACAGCAAACAGCTGATGACCTAGGGAAAAATGGTCATGATGAATATTTCGGACATGGCTTAGTTGATGCTCACAATGCGTTAAAATAAATGATGATTCAGTAACAGAGCAGGCGGTAATAAACCGTCTGTTTCTTGTTTTAGCTAGGAATATTCATGTGATAGCTGATTTTCTTGAAATATTTTGTGGATCTTTTTTCAAAATAAAAATATAGTTTGACCTAAAACATAAAAAGTCGCTCAATTTTTTGAGCGACTCGATCTGCATGATTTAGCTGTCTTCTTCAGTGTCTAGTAAAAAGGTGACGCCAAATTTGTCGGTTAAGCTACCATAACCAGAGCTAAAAGGCGTTTTTTGAAATGGCATCTTTGGTTTCCCTCCTTGTACGAGTGCATCAAAATAACGTTTTGATTTTTCAATGTCATTTGTAGAAATGTAAATCGTAACTTGATTTCCTTGTTTAATAGGCGAAGTGCTCGGGCTGTCAGAGAGCATGAACTCTGCTTCTTCCACCTTTAATCTTGCATGGGCAACTTGTTTTTTTAAATCCTCTGAAGGGGGATTAGGCATTTCTCCATATAAAATGTGTGCGGTAACTTCAGCATCTAAAGCTTGTTTATAAAACTCAATCGCTTCGTTAGCATTCCCATCCATCATTAAATAAGGTGATATATTTACCGTCATTTTTTTCCTCCTTGAATTAGTTTAAATGGTAGTAGTTTGAATGATATCAGAATCGTTGTCTGTTCACTTCTTTTCGATTGCTGTTTTTGTGCGATAAGGATATTGTGACAGCACGAAAAAATGTGTATAAATGCATATGAACGTGCACTTTTTCGTATTTAATAGGAAAATAAAATGAAAACGAACCTTGGATTGCTCAACGTTACGGTCAAGTTGTATAGTAGTACATATAATCAAATTGATGGTAGGGATGGGAGAACAATGGCACAGTTTAACAAGAAAAAGGGTAGATTTAATAAGCTTCCAGCCTATCGATTTACGCTCTTAAGTAAAATGATTGTCTTCATCTGCTCCTTGATCATATTCATGCTCGTTTTTCTAGGGTTGTATTTGAACGCTAAATATTCGGATACATTAGCTGAGCAGATAGGGATGCGTGCCCTTAATGTCGCTCAATCGGTATCACAAATACCGGAAATAAAAGATGCTTTTCATACTGAAAACCCATCAGACGTTATTCAGCCAATCGTAGAATCAATCCGTGTCGAAACAGAGGCGGAGTTTATTGTCGTCGGAAATACAGGTGGAATTCGTTATTCGCATCCGCTTGAAGAACGAATTGGTGAATCAATGGTCGGAGATGATAATGAGCGCGCTTTGTTAAACGGGGAGTCGTATATTTCAGAAGCAACAGGCTCACTAGGACCTTCCATTCGAGGAAAAACACCGATCTTCGCGAATGATGGAGAAATTATCGGACTTGTATCTGTAGGGTATTTAATCGATGATGTCGACATGACAATCGGAACGTATGTAACCGATACATGGTATTGGATTATGATCTGTGTCTGTATAGGCGTGATAGGGGCAACCTTTATTTCTCTTCACGTTAAAAAATCAATTTTCGGCCTTGAACCTGAAGAAATTGGACGCCTCTACCAAGAGCGGGAAGCGATTTTACAATCGATCCATGAAGCGATGATCGCAGTCGATCGTAAAGGGTACGTTACGATGGTTAACTATGCAGCGAGTCATGTTGTAAATGTAGATGATCGAAACGTTATCGGTAAACATATCAATGAGTTAATCGCACATACTCAACTAGTAGAAGTACTCGAAACAGGAAATAGCCAATTTAATCAAGAATTGCAAATCAATAAACAGTCCTTTATCGTAAACTACGTCCCTGTTTATGATCATGATAAATTAATAGGTGCAGTTGCGACTTTTTATAATCAAACTGAAATCGACATGCTTGCTGAAGAGTTATCTAAAGTGAAACAATACGCTGAAGCATTAAGGGCACAAACACATGAATTTTCAAATAAATTGAATACTGTCTCAGGTTTCTTACAACTAGATCAAACAGAAGAAGCGATAGAATTTATAAATAAAGAAAGTAAAAAGCAGCAAAAGTGGATACACTTTTTCATTCATAGTGTGAAAGATACATATGTGAGTGCCGTTTTATTAGGTAAGTTAAACCGTGCTCACGAACTTGGGATTAAAATGACGATTTTTTCGAACAGTGAACTTAAAACGACACTTACCGAAATGCAACGAGAAGGGATCGTTACGATCCTTGGGAATTTGTTAGAAAATGCCTATGATGCCGTTAAAAAATCAAACAATGACGAGCAAATTTCAATCTTTTTTACAGATATAGGGCATGAAATCGTTTTTGAAATTGAAGATAGCGGACCAGGGATTCCTGAAGAAAACGTCGTAAACATTTTTACGAATGGGTTTACGACAAAAGAAGGGGCACATAGAGGAATCGGTTTAAGCCTCGTACAGCAAATTTTAGATCAATTAGGAGGAGAAATTACCCTCGAAGCGAGTGATTTAGGTGGTGCTTGTTTTATTATAGCAATCCCAAAAGCAAAACGAATAGAAGGTGATCACGATGACGAAAATGCTATATAATGTGTTAATTGTTGAGGATGATTTTCGCATAGCAAATATTAATAAACAGTTTGTTGAGAACGTCGACGGCTTTCAAGTTGCGGGGATTACGAATACCGGTAAAGATACCCTTACCTTTCTAGAAGAAGCAAGCCCTTTACCGAACCTTATTTTACTGGACGTTTATATTCCTGATGTAGAAGGATTGGAATTAATGTGGGATATTCGTAAAAAATACTTCAATATTGATATTATCATGGTAACGGCTGCACAAGAAGTAGAAACAATTGAACAAACATTTCGCGGTGGAATTTTTGATTATTTAATAAAACCAGTAGATTTCAACCGGCTTAAACAAGCATTTGAACGCTATGTGGAAAAACAGGAGCGATTTCGTAATAAACAGGAGATGACACAAGAAGAGCTTGATAGAGTAAGAGGAATACCTGCTTCAGAAGTTGATGATGATGGAAACCTCCCTAAAGGGATTGAGCCATTAACACTTGAACGAGTCGTATCTGTCGTACAACAAAGTGAAAAAGATGGTTTTACAGCTGTCGAAGTAGGAAGACAAATAGGGGCAAGCCGATCGACAGCGAGACGCTATCTAGAATATTTAGTTTCAACGAAACAAATAAAAGTAGAATTAACTTATGGCGATGTCGGAAGACCCGAGCGTAGATACGTGATTACGTAAGCAAAGATAATGCTCCCTTGCACTAAGTTGTTGCGTCAAAGTAAAGTTAGTCTAAAAAGTGGACACGGAAAAATGGGCATACTGTTAAAACAATCCATTTAAAAGGACGTGTCCACATGTCAAAACAATACTCACTAGAATATAAAGAGTACGTGGCGAAGATGGTGGTTGATGAAGGACGTAAAATGAGTGAGGTATCATACGAGCTAGAGATCCCTTCATCAACGATGTCTCGTTGGATATCCAATTATAGAGAAAAGAAGTATGGTCCCAAGCAAGAAAAAGAATATATTACTCCTTCTGAATTTAAGAAGTTGAAACGTGACTATGAAAAAAAGTTGCGTGATATGGAAGAGGAAAATGAAATATTAAAAAAGGCAATGCACATCTTCACCAAAGGCCAGGAGTAAAGTTTTCTTTTATTCATACACACCGAAAAGAATTCTCTATTGTGAAGATGTGCAAGGTCCTTGGTGTTTCAAAAAGCGGTTACTATAAGTGGCGTCAATTACAAGAACAGCTCGAGTCTGAGAAGGAAAAATTAAAAAGAGAAATTAAACAAAAAATCTGTAAGTCATTTCATGAAAGTGAAGGAACTTACGGTAGCCCCAGAGTACACAAAGACTTAGTCGAATGGGGGTATACTATTTCTAAAAAAACTGTTGGACGATACATGAAAAAGCTCGGGTTAAAAGCGTCTCCAGAAGGAAAGTATATTGTGACAACAACAGATTCAAATCATGATTTGAAAGTGTACCCGGATTTATTACAGCGTGATTTCAAAGTAGAAGAACCAGATCGAGTTTGGGTTTCTGATATCACTTACGTTCGTACACTTGAAGGTTGGGTCTATCTGGCAAGTATTATGGATCTTTTCTCTCGAAAAATAGTTGGTTGGAGTATGGACAAACATATGAAAAAGGATCTAACTATTAAAGCTTTAAATATGGCCTTTATAAATAGAAATCCATCTGAAAATCTCATACATCACTCAGATAGAGGTTCTCAATACTGTTCAAAAGACTATGTAGATTTATTACAATCGAAAGATTGTAAGCTAAGCATGAGCCGCAAAGGGGACCCTTATGACAATGCGTGTATAGAATCATTTCACGCAACTATTAAAAAAGAACATATTTATAGACGGCGCTTTAAAACCAGAGAAGAAGCAATAAAATCAATTAATTATTATATTAGTAGTCGTTACAACACAAATAGAAAGCACTCTACATTAGGTTATTTTTCGCCTAGTCAATTTGAGAGCAATTACTATTTATTTGGATCTCAAAATGTTTCATAAATATCTCGCAGGCTTTCTAAAGGATCAGGTAGGAAATTTACCTGATTCCTTTAGAAAGTCTAACCAAACGCAGTGCGGTAGGATTTAGAAGATTTAAATCCCGTTTATCAGGTGTCCACTTTCTTGACAGAAGTCCAAAAGCGAAGAAAAGTTGCGTCAAAACGGAGAGAAGTTGCGTCAAAACGGAGAGAAGTTGCGTCAAAACGGAGAGAAGTTGCGTCAAAACGGAGAGAAGTTGCGCCAAAGCAAAGAGAAGTTGCGTCAAAGCATAGAGAAGTTGCGCCAAAACGGAGAGAAGTTCCAACGAAATAAGGAGCTACTAAGAAGAAAATTTCAAAAGCCTGCTCTTGAGCTAAAAACACTCATGAGCAGGCTTTTATTTTTTATATTTGAATAATGCCGATGAGGACTGCAACTAGCATTAATACTAAACTGAATCCCCATACCCAAAATAACGAATAGCGAATATGCTTACCCATCTCACATCCAGCTAATCCGAGAGCAAGCCAAAGTGCTGGAGCAAATGGACTAACAAACGTCCCGATTATATTTCCTATGATCATTGCATAAGCAGCAGAGGATGTATCAACACCGAAATTGGTGACGATTTGTTCAGCGACAGGCAGTAATGCAAAGTAATAGGCGTCTGTATTTAAAATCAATTCTAAAGGTACTCCGAATGCACCGATAATCAAGTGTAAATACGGAACAATAAAAGCTGGTAATATCGTAATCATATCAACTGCAATCGAATCTAGCATTTCAGTTCCGCTTAATATTCCTAAGAACGACCCTGCAGCAAGAATAATACTAGCCATTAAAAGGGCGTTAGGTGCGTGCGCTTTGATCCGGTCCATTTGATCATTAACGTTAGGATAATTAATGATTAACGCAATACTTAACGCAATCATAAAGACGAAACCTGCAGGAATCACCCCCCATACTAACATCCCGATCATTCCTAATGTTAGCAGTAAGTTTACCCACAGCAGTTTCGGACGTGCCAATGAAAGATCTTTGCTCTGCTGCAGCGAATCATCTGTTTCAGTCTGAGTGACAGCAACTTCTATATCCGCTTTTTCGGCTTCACTTCGATTTAATATACGTCGTTTTTCACGGAGCCCTAAAATGACTGCCATTCCAATCAATAAGATGAGTGCGATGACTTGTAATGGAATTAATGGCCTCCAAAGCTCAGTTGGATCCATTCCAAGTACAGCAGCAGTTCGTCCGAGTGGACCAGCCCATGGAAGCATATTTAAAATACTTGCACTCGTCCCTACTAATAAAAGGAGCAAGTAAGGACTCATGTTTAACCTTTTATACAATGGTAATAGTGCCGGAATCGTAATGAGAAACGTAGACGCTCCAGAGCCGTCTAAGTGAGCGATAGCAGCAATAATAACGGTTCCAACTGCGACCGCAACAACGTTTCCTTTAGAAATCGCAATCATTTTGTTAATAAGCGGATCAAAAAGTCCGGAATCTTGCATCACACCAAAAAAGAGAATGGCAAAAATAAACATAATCACGACATTGATAACGCTATCAATTCCTTCATTAAAAAAGCTGCCAATCTCTGTAATGCTAAAGCCAGCAATCAGTGCACCAACAATTGGCACGAGAACAAGACCAATAATTGGCGATACTTTTCCTTTTAAGAGCAAGATGACAATCGTTAAAATTGTCGCAAGTCCGATAATACTGAGCATAAAACATATCTCCTTTTCTTTAATAAAAACGATTATTAAAACGCTTTCATTTTAACTTTAGTAGTATTTGAATTTTCAGAAAAAAATAGTCTGACAAAAATGTAACATGAGAGAAAAGTGGGGACTAGATTGTGGAAATAAATGAAATATTGTTTAATAAAATCATTTTGTTCATATTGTTTACGAATGATCCTACGATGATAGTGATTGCGAATTCAATCAAATAAATATTAAAGAAATAGAGAGGATGTCATCAGACACCCTCTCTTAAAATGAACTCTGTATGAAATGATAATTTTTGACATTAAGAAAACAAATTCATTAAGCGTTCCCAAAAACTTGGATCTTCATCTTCCTCTTCAAGTGCTGAATCTTCTTCATCCATTTCAATCGCTTCTGTTTTTAGAACAAATTGAACAGAATCAATATTTCTGTTTTCAGATGACACGAAGGATACAGGTTCAAAATCAGATTTGTCGTATTCGTCTATCATCGTATTGACCTCATCTTGCATTTGATTAGGCAAATCACTTGTTTCATCAGCTAGTTCGTCAGTTCCATCAGATAGCTCATTTACACCGCTTTCCAGTTCAGATGTACCTTGGGTAATTTCATTGATGCCTGAATCGATCTCCTCGTAGGAGTCAGCAAGCTGAGAAACTCCGTCTGTATAAGACACTAGTCCTGAATGAAACTCGCCATAATTGTCCGAAAGCATAGCGATACCTTCTCCTAATTCGCTCAATGCGTCTAATCCTTCCATGTTTTCAAACGAGGTGGAGAGATCATTCGCAATATTCGTTAATTCATCACTCATGTCTTTTACAGCATCACTAGACTCTTTCAGTGCGGTTTCTACAGCATCAAACGCTTCTTTTATATTGTCGTAGGTTCCTTTTGCCGTTTGCGCTGCTACATAGACTTCAATTAAGTGATCGATCACTTCATCGTCTACCTCAGCTGAATATAATTGCTGCATATCTTCTTCAGTGATAGACGAGGCTGGAATACCATTCATGGCATCGTCTAGAGCGGAATAGGCTGCAGAAAAGTTTTCATTTAAAACGGTCAATCCGTCTGCGACTTCTCCAAGGCCATCTGCTAATAATATCAATCCTTCTGGTAATTGATCCAAATCGCTAAGGTCCATCTCATCTGACGAACCGCTAATCTCCTCATTTAACACGGCTAGCGAATCATCAATCGCTTCTGAAGCGTGAATGATTTCTGAGGAAGAATCTTTGATTTCGATCATCCCAGAATGATATTCATTCGAGCCATCGTTTAAGCTTTGAACACCATCATTCAATTCGGTAACGCCTGTATTTAGATCAGACACACCAACATTGATTTCTTCAATTGCATCACTCAAAGTCTGCATTTCCTTCGTCATTTCGTCTAACTCAGGATCTTCAAGTGCCATCGACAATGGGATAGCAGAAATATCAATCCCTTCCATTTCGAAATCCACGACATCTGCTAAAAAGCTAATATCACCGTCGCGGTCAGGCATAACGGTAAAAGATAATTGTCTCTTTTTCCCGACATTTGCAATCGTTGCATCTGGTGCTTGGATGTTTCGAATGATCTCTGTATCGAGCGTCAGTGAAATTTGCAACGTATAGTTTTCATAGAATTCACGGTTAGCTGATTCATTTTCTGATGTTTGTAATGTAACATGTAATCGCCCTTCACTTCCTGGCAAGTCATCCGGGGATATTTCTTCCCCATCGAGCATGTAGGAAATGTCAACATCCCATGGTAGTTCAGCCCCCTCTATATTCCCTTGGTAGTAGAACCACCCTCGTGAAGCTTGGAGCTGGACCGAATCGTTCACTGCCTCGATTTCAGATAGATCCGTTAAATTTTTTATTGACGTGTATTCACCATGATCAATAATCAAGCCTGGTTTCGTTACATCTAACATGTTCACGACATAGATGCTGTTCAGGTCTCCAGTTGCACTTAAATTACCGTAAACGACTTCAGCTTTTGAATCAATTTCACCAGCTTCATTTGTCCCTGTTTCACTTTCTTCTGCTTTACGATCACTTTCATCTTCAGAATCAGCGATTCCTTTATGATAGGGAAAGACGAGCAGCATAGTGATAAATGCAATGGTTATTTTCTTTTTCATGATGACTTTCCCCCTTTGAAGAAATGAGATTTTAACGTAGTTTTTCCAATCACTTTGTCGCATAGTAACAACATAGCGGGTAGGAAGAAGAGAACCATAATAAAAGCGAGTAAGGCACCTCTTCCAATCAGCAAGCCAATCGATGAGACGATCGGATTCGTAGAAGTCATCCATAAAATAAAGCCGACACTTGATAAGATTGCAGCGGAAATGGAGATCGAAAATGTCTTTTCGTTTAATGTCTTCACAATGGCTTGACGAGCAGACATCTTTTTCCGTTTCCCTAGATAATCTTCTGTAAAGAGAATCGCATAATCGACGGTTGCTGCAAGCTGAACCGTACTAACGACTAAATACCCAACAAAAACGAGAGGGGTTTCTGTAAAATATGGAACAGCAAGGTTTATCCACACAGCTGATTGTATCGTCAACAATAGAATGACTGGGATCGAAATCGATTTAAATGTAAAGAGTAATACGGTCGCAATTGCAATAACAGTTAGAATGTTCACAACGCTATTATCTTTTGCGACGATCGATTTCATATCGTACAAGGACACGCTCTCCCCTAAAGCGAGAACTTCATCACCATAATACGATTCAGCGATATCTTGGACGGTTTCAACGACATTGAAGGCAAGATCACCTTCAGAATCAGTATCTGTATTTAAAATGATTTGACTATAGTTTTCTGAATGGAATTGCTCGGTATCCGATTCATCCAAATACTCCGGCGGAATAGCAGGACTGACAGATTGGTTATAGGAAATGACACTCGTTACGTGATCTAACCTCTCTAAATCTTGCTCAAGCTCTACTTCTCTCGCGACATCGCCTTTTGGAACTAACAGAACAATCGGAGTTGAGCTTCCAAATACTTCATCAATCGCTGTTTCATCAATTCCGATCCGAGATGTCTCTGGCTGTTCACCGATTCCGTATATGAATGTTGTTTCTTGTTGGGCTAAGTAACTTGGAACGATAAACAGAAATACGATGAGTAAGCTAAGCGCTCTTACTTTCATCACACTTTTTCCAATCGTCTTGAATCGTGGAAATAACGGTTTATGCTGTGTTTTATCGATCCATTTGTAAAACCATACTGTTAATGCTGGTAAAAATACCATCACGCTAATAAAACTTAATAAAATACCTTTGACAAGGTTGATTCCTAAATCGGCTCCAATTTCAAACTGCATAAATGTCAGTGCCATAAAGCCGAAGAAAGTCGTCGCAGCACTGGCTGCTATAGCAGGGAAAGAATTTCGAATCGCTAGCTTCATCGCCTCTTCTGGGTTTTCCGTCTGTTTACGGTAATCTGAAAAACTATGCAATAAAAAAATAGCGTAATCGAGTGAAACAGCTAGTTGTAAAATCGGACTCACTGATTGTGTGACGAAGGAGATTTCTCCAATAAAGATATTCGTCCCTAAATTGATCATGACAGATACGCCAATTGCTGTAAGGAAAAATAAAGGTTCGATCCATGAAGTTGTCGATAGAATGAGAATGATAATAATGATAGGAACTAATAATAGAGCTGCGTATAACGTTTCGGTGAACGCCATATTTTGAGAAACGGCTGTATCGACAGCTTCTCCAGCCAGGGCATTTTCATCACCAATCAGTTCATAAATCGCATCCGTAACCATAACTTCATCTCCTTCTCTAACCGTCAAAGAGAACAAAGCATGGTTATCTTTATAGTAAGTTTCGACTAAATCCTTTTCTGCCATTTCTAAAGGAATCTTTAAATCTATAACCTCGTCGAGCCAGACCACGTCCGAAACTCCGTCAATCTCTTCAAGCATCTCTTTATATACAAGTGCTTCCTGTACGGACACATCTTCAATCATCACTTGTGCGTTTGAAAGAGTGCGATCGAATTCTTCTTCCATAATGTCAATGGCAACTGTGGATGGGGCATCTTCAGGTATATAGTCATTCATATTGTAATTCACTGAAACAAAAATCATTGCAACTGCACTGAGCAGCGTTAACAACGTAAAAACAATTACAATTGATTTTTTATACTTAATAATTTTGCCTGCAATGTCTGACATCACCTATACACCTCTTGAATATCAACTAATGACTAATTATAATGACACTGTGTTTTATAATCAACGAACAGTTTATTAAAATAAGTTGTATAATCAACATATTAGAAACATTTGTTGGGTGAGTAACACTGGGAGGAATATTGATGAGTGAAAAATTAGACAGACGAAAAAAATATACACGTAAAGTTTTGAAAGAAAGCTTTATCCAGCGTATGCAAGAAAAGCCTCTCTCAAGTATTACAATTAAAGAAGTATGTGAATTAGCAGATATTAATCGTTCGACCTTTTATTCGCATTATAAAGATTTATATGACCTTCTTTACCAAATTGAAGATGACATTATCGAAGACCTGAATCAAACATTGTCTGCTTATAACTACACGAAAAATGAAGAAGCCATTCAAATGACAGAGAAGCTGTTAGAGTACCTTTTGAAAAACCAAGAAAGCTCCCAAACCTTATTCAGTGAACATGGGAACCCAACCTTTCAAAAGAAAGTTATGATGTTAGTCCATACTCATATTATTAAATCTTTAGAGATTGATCCGAAAAATACCCCATATAACTCAGAGTATTTAAGCCTATATGTAGCTAATGGAAGTATACTTGTCGTCCAGCATTGGTTGAAAAATGGATTAAAAGAATCACCAAAGGAGATGGCTGAGTTGATTACGAACCTTGCCTCAAAAGGTGTGTCTGCGTTTCAATAGAAAAGCTATTCGTAATACCCCTTTAAATGAACCGCTTTCAATATAGTATAATAAGTAACATATCAGCTATACCCGGATGGAGGTGGAAAGATGCTAAAATTAAAGGAATACAAAAATGAAATTTTTGAAACTGTGATGGAGCATACATATTATTGTTTTGTTGTAGTGGATGCTGGTGGATATATAACGTTTCTGAACAAAAACTACTGCAATTTCCTAGATATTGAGCAGGAAGATGCTATAGGTAAGCATGTGACTGAAGTGATAGAAAATACGAGAATGCACATTGTAGCAGAAACAGGTAAAGAAGAAATAGCCGACCTGCAGTATATCCGGGGCAACTATATGGTTGCAAACAGAATACCTGTTTTTTCAGAAGACAGAATTGTCAGTGCCGTTGGTATGGTTATCTTTCGGGATACGAAGGAATGGCAAAAGATGAACAGCCACATAAAAAGCCTGCTGAGTGAGCTAGAATACTACCGGAAACAGGCTGATAAGCAGCATGGTGCAAAATATTCCCTTAATGATATTGTAGGAAGCTCTTATAAAATAACAGACTTAAAAAAGAACATAAAGAAAATTGCATCAAGTGATGTATCCGTCCTCATCAGGGGAGATAGCGGAACAGGCAAAGAACTGGCTGCACATAGTATTCATCAGTTAAGCGAGAGAAGCAGTAAACCGTTTGTGAGGGTAAACTGTGCTGCAATTCCTGAACACTTGATTGAATCGGAACTCTTCGGATACGAGGAAGGAGCATTTACTGGAGCCAGAAAAGGGGGCAAAAAAGGAAAGTTCCAGCTTGCTGAAGGAGGAACCATTTTTCTTGATGAGATCGGAGATATGCCTTTAGGTGCCCAGGTAAAGATATTAAGAGCTATTCAGGAAAGGGAAATAGAGGCTGTAGGGGCTGTCAAGCCAGAGGAAGTTGATGTGAGAATAATTGCAGCAACAAACCAACCTTTAGAAAAACTTATTGAAGACCAAAAATTCCGTGAAGATTTATTTTACCGGATAAATGTTATTCAGCTCTATCTTCCTTCCTTGAAAGAAAGAAAGGAAGATATTAGGCTGCTGGCAAAATATATATTGCATAAAGTTACGGTCAGGACCGGTAAAAGAGTAATAGATTTTGACAAGGTAGTTATGGACAGTTTTATGCAGTATTCATGGCCGGGAAATATAAGGGAACTTGAAAATGTGATTGAATCGTCGGTTCATTTAACCAACTCTGAAATAATCAGAATGGAAGATCTGCCAATGCAGTTAAGAAATGATAAAGATCTTCATGGCGACACATGCAGTTTAAAAGTAATACTTGAAAGAACAGAACAGCAGGCAATTGAATCTGCACTTATAAAAGCAGCCGGCAATAAGTTGGAAGCAGCAAAATTGCTTGGACTTGGCAAAACAAGTTTTTATGATAAATTAAAAAAATACGGCCTGTAAGAATTCCGCATTTCCGGATATTATTCCGGAAATGCGGAATTTTTCTTTGGTTTTATGTAAGGGTTTTCATTAGTGTACTCGGTTAATGCGGTTGTAATTTTCCGAATATACGGAAAAAAATAAAGGTCTTAGTTATCTAAACCATATTAAAATCAGGTAATAAAAGAGATTTTCACGATTGGCATAGTACTTGCATTAATAACAGACAGAGGAGGGACAAATATGAAACCAATTTATTCATCGTCTCAGGAAGCAGTAAAAGAAATCCACGACGGGGCAACGATTATGGTAGGCGGCTTTGGATTGGTCGGAATTCCAGAAAATCTAATAAAAGCTCTCGTAGAATCCGGAGTAAAGGATTTAACAGTTATTTCAAATAACTGCGGTGTTGATGACTGGGGGCTCGGATTATTGCTGAAAGATAAGCAGATTAAGAAAATGGTAGGCTCGTATGTAGGAGAGAACAAGGAGTTTGAACGGCAGGTATTATCTGGTGAACTGGAAGTAGAGCTTATTCCCCAGGGGACACTTGCTGAAAGGATTCGTGCAGGGGGAGCTGGTATTCCGGCATTCTATACTCCGGCAGGGACTGGTACACCTCTAGCGGAAGGGGAGGAAGTAAGAAATTTTGACAGAAAAGAGTATTTGCTGCAGACAGCTTTAAAAGCAGACTTCAGTTTTGTAAGGGCAGCCAAGGCTGATAAATACGGTAATCTTATTTACAGAAAAACAGCACAGAACTTTAATCCAATGATTGCGGCCGCAGGAAAAGTGACAATAGCAGAAGTTGAAAATATTGAAAAGGAAGCACTTCATCCGGAACAAATACATACACCTGGGATTTATGTTACAGGTCTGATCGAAGGGGAGCAGGAAAAAAGAATTGAGAGAAAGACTACGAGAAATTAAACAGACAGGAGGAATAGTAAAATGGCAGAAAAGGTGGACAAAGCGGCAGTCAGAGAGCGGATTGCCAAAAGAGCTGAACAGGAAATTGAAAGCGGTTTCTATGTGAATTTAGGAATAGGAATGCCAACAATGGTAGCAAATTTTATCCAGGATCATAAACAAGTTGTACTTCAGTCAGAAAATGGCCTTCTTGGTATTGGAAAGTATCCAGCTGAAGAAGAAGTAGACCCTGATTTAATTAATGCTGGAAAAGAAACAGTAACCGCGGCTGTTGGCGCCTCTTATTTCAGCAGTGCTGAATCGTTCGCTATGATCAGAGGAGGCCATATTAATCTGGCGATTCTCGGAGGTATGGAAGTATCGGAGGAAGGAAATCTGTCTAACTGGATGATCCCTGGAAAAATGATTAAAGGTATGGGAGGAGCCATGGACCTTGTGCATGGTGCCCAGAAAATAGTAGTCATTATGGATCATGTGAACAAGCATGGAGAACCGAAAATAGTAAAGGTGTGCAGCCTGCCGCTGACAGGGAAAGGGGTGGTAAACAGGGTTATAACAGATCGCGCAGTAATTGATGTAACAGAGAACGGCCTTGTCCTTAAAGAAACAGCTAAAGGTTTTACTAAGGAAGATGTCATTGAGTCTACAGAAGCTGAGTTAATAGTCAGCTCTGAGTTAAGAACTGAGGCATTTTAATTAAATGTATTTGGTAAATTACATGCAACTAAGGGGAGAATGCCATCTCATCAAACTTAATAAAAAAAAGAAATTCATAAAGTAAATGGAGGGAGCAGCATGGTAAAGGATAAAGTTGTTTTTATTACTGGTGCAGCCAGCGGTATCGGCTACGAAATAGGTTCTGAGTTTGCTAGGAACGGAGCTAAGGTAGTTTTTACAGATATTAATGAAGCTAAAGTCAAAGAGACAGCTGCAGCAATGACTGAAGAAGGATTTACATGTTTCGGAGTAAAATGTGATGTAACGAAGGAAGTAGAAATTGAACAAGCAGTCAACATGACAGTAGGCCGCTTCGGGCGTCTTGATGTTCTTATAAATAATGCTGGCCTTCAGCATGTTGCTAGTATTGAAGATTTTCCTACAGAAAGGTTTGAATTCTTAGTAAAAGTTATGCTCGTTGCACCGTTTGTTGCAACAAAGTATGTTTTTCCTATCATGAAAAAACAGGGGGACGGCCGCATTCTGAATATGGCCTCTATCAACGGATTGATTGGTTTTGCCGGAAAGGCTGCATATAACAGTTCAAAGCATGGAGTAATAGGTTTGACGAAGGTAGCGGCATTGGAAGGTGCGGAGCATGGTATTACAGTGAACGCCATTTGTCCAGGTTATGTGGACACCCCCCTTGTACGCAATCAACTAAAAGATTTAGCAGCTACAAGAAATGTTTCTCTGGATAAAGTGATTGAAGATGTGATATATCCTTTAGTCCCGCAGAAACGCCTTTTGGAAGTTCAGGAAATTGCTGATTATGCAATGTTTCTTGCCAGCGATAAAGCAAATGGAGTTACAGGACAGGCTGCAGTTCTGGATGGAGGGTATACAGCACAGTGATTCAGAACTGGCTAAATAAACGATTAAAAAGGAGGCCCTAAATGTTTGGTATATTACTTGGACTAGTTGTGTTAATTGCACTGGCTTATTTAGGCTGGTCGATTATATGGGTGGCTCCAATAGCAGCAGGGGTAGTAGCGCTTACTGGAGGTCTGGATCTGCTGGATGCTTATACAGATACATATATGAGCGGTTTTGTAGATTTTGCGAGAAACTGGTTTCCAGTATTTATGCTCGGTGCCATCTTCGGTAAGCTAATGGAAGATACAGGAATGGCAAAATCTGTTGCTGTTGCTCTCACAAAATTAATAGGTACAAAGAGGGCAATTCTCGGGGTTATAGTTTCGTGTGCAGTATTAACTTATGGGGGAGTAAGTTTATTTGTAGTCGTTTTTGCTGTTTATCCTCTTGCTCTTTCATTGTTCAGAGAAGCGAATATTTCAAGAAGACTGATGCCGGCTTCTGTTGCTCTTGGGGCGTTTACTTTTACAATGACAGCGATTCCAGGAACACCGCAAATTCAGAACCTCATCCCTATACCATATTTTGAAACTTCTGCTACAGCTGCACCAGTATTGGGTATTTCTGCAGCACTTATTATGGGTGGTGGTGGTTATTTATATCTTCGCTGGCGTGAAAATAAGCTAAGTGAAAAAGGAGAGGTATTCACAGAGCCAAAAGACACAAAGATTGCTGCTTTTGAGGGAGAACCGCCATCATTTATTCTTTCTTTACTCCCTTTAATTACAGTGCTTGTGACATTGAACATTCTTAACTGGGATATTGTTGTAGCTCTTATTTCCGGTATTATTTTAATTCTGTTCCTTAATATTACGAAATTTAAAGGATTCGTTAAGGCAATTAATGCTGGTGCAATTGGATCAGTCACTGCAATTATTAATACAAGCGCTGCAGTTGGTTTTGGAACAGTTGTGAGAGAAGTGCCAGGTTTTGAGAGGCTTACAGAATTGCTGCTCGGTATCCGGGGGAATCCGCTTATTTCCGAAGCAATAGCAGTGAATATCCTTGCTGGTGCCACAGGTTCAGCATCCGGCGGGATGGGAATAGCCCTTGAGGCTCTCGGCTCACGGTATTACCAGCTTGCACTCGATACAGGGATCAATCCGGAGGCATTTCACAGGATAGCATCACTTTCTTCTGGCGGGCTGGATGCATTGCCTCATAACGGGGCAGTGCTGACGCTGCTTACGATCACTGGTCTATCCCATAAAGAGAGCTATAAAGATATTTTTGTAGTGGCAGTGGCTATTCCAATCGTTGCTACAGCTGCGGCGATTCTGCTCGCCTCTATAGGACTTGTATAAAAAAAGCAAGATAATAGAAATTAGATTTTTCCCCTTGCCAGTGTGAAAGCTATCCTGGAGGGGGATTGTTGTCTAGATAGATTATTTCACGTACCGTATGTTATTTATATAAGATATTACATTAAATCACCTAAAAAAATTTTAAGCGGGCGCAAAGAATATTGCAACAGGGATATCATAAGATAATATATGCAGCGGAAGTGTTGGGCTTTTATGGGTGATTATCACTCTATACGTCACATTTACATATATATATAAGATGGGTTACAGAGTAAAAAAAATTGGAGTAATGGGGTTATACGATGAAAAACATCTTTTTTAGGGCAATGCCAGGGTTGTTCAAAAGAAAGGACATTGAAAGCAGCAATCAGCAGTATTTTTACAGTAATAAAGTCATAAAATCTATTTCCAGGCTGGAAAGTGCAAACAGTAAGCTGTTAGAGAATTTAGAGGGTCTGAAAAACTCTACAGTACAAATTGGGGAGAAAACAGAAGATTTATTTAAATTTACAGCGAGCATCAAGGAAACGCAAGCAGAGGACATAGAGAGAATCAGCGAACAGGTAAACGTACTGAATAAAAATCAAATTAAGGAAATAAAACAGGTGAACGGCCAATTACATGATATACAAAAAAAGCAGCAGGAGAAAATCAGCAATCAACTTGCTATTATTGAAAAGAAGTTTGAGGGTCTGAAGGCTGAGCAGGATTTATTTAAAGTAAACATGGTAAACGAAACTGAAATTCTTAAAGTGTTAATCGAAAACCTGGGTGAAAAGATAGAAAATCTGCAAGAAGAGCAAAAGGAAGAAATAAACTCCTTAGCAAGTGATATAGCTACTGTAAAGAGGGACAGCGAAGAGAATAATGGCATACACTTAAAAAACAACCGGTTGAACAGTGATATGCTTCACAAGCTTCGTGAGCATTATATTGATATGGAACAAAAGCAGATGGCCGAGCAAAAGTATATGTCTAAACTCCTTTCCGAGCTTAGGAAGGATATAACAGAGCTGCATAAAATAATCAAAGTAGCTGAAACAATCAGACTGTAATAGTCCTAAAAAAATTTCCACCATGTCCTTAAAGGAGCATGTTTTTTTTTTATTTTTAAGGCAATTTTCTATAAGTTAGCTGCTTTTTAAAATTTATCACTATACTCTGTTTATACACAGTCGTTTCATCTAAAGGTAAATATGGGGGAATACGCGACAGCTTTACTCACCCGTACTTAACAGGAGGCTTTTCCTGGGAAGGCTTGGAGGTTTGTCAGCGGATAAATTATGATAGGGATTCACAAAAGTATAAATCAAAATAATTCCCGAAAAAGAAAGGGTCAAACTATTATCATAAAAACATTTATATTATAATAGCAACTAGCAGATTGACTGAGAATGGTTAAAATACAAAAAAAGCGTAGCATTTCAATTTTTTTCAGGAAAGCAATATCACTTTTCGTTCATTTCCCCTGAAGCATAATCATGAAATAACTATATAATCCCAGAATAATCGGGAAGGATGGTTCTAATGTTAACACCAGAAAGGCAGAAGCTGATTTTGATGGAGTTAGAAACGAAAGGCAATGCTTCTGTTCATGACTTAAAATCGCTGTTACAAGTTTCTGTTGATACCGTTCGCAGAGATTTAAAAACTTTAGAGAAGCAAGGGAAAATTACGAGAGTTCATGGTGGCGCGGTTTTGAAAGAAGAGGTTGTGACGAATCAGGCATTTGAGAAAAGAAAAAGATTATTTCAAGACCGAAAGAGTGAACTTGCAAAAGCTGCAATGGAATATGTCAAAGAACATCAAGCAATTTCTTTAAATGCTGGTACGACAAACATAGAGGTTGCAAAAGAGCTCGCTCTAAATTTTGAAAGGTTAACGATTATTACGAATTCATTAAACGTAGCAAATGTTTTTACTGGAAAAAAAGAATTTACGGTTATTGTAACAGGAGGCCTATTAAATCACGAAGAATTTTCCCTCTATGGAAGAAGTATTTCTGAAGAAATTAACCAATTCAATATTGATATCGCTTTTTTAAATATTAACGCGATATCAATCGAAAAGGGATTAACAGATTTTCGCCAAGGTGAGTTTGAAGTGATCAATGCGATGATTGAGAGTGCAGCAAAAACAATTGTAGTGGCTGACTCCAGTAAATATGAGACAGTTTCGTATTTGAAAATCTGTGATTTAGACGAAATTGACTTTTACATAACAGATAGTTACTTAGGTGACGAATTACTAGAAAAGTACAAAGAAAAGAATGTTAGAATCCAAAAAGCATACCGCTAAAAGTAAATTTATTTTGTTGAGACATGCTATTTTTCTTTATTAGTAAATAGAATTCGAAAATACTGTTGGAGGATGCTTTCTGCGGGAAACAGTATAATTAGAATAATTCTAGTTAGCGGCGGATAAAACGAGATTTTTGACGGTCCGAAAAGTCGAAAAAGTGCCGTCAAGAGGAGAGGTCAGCATCCTTTAAAGGATAAAACTGATGACGAATAAATAAATGTGAAGTTGATGAAAAATTGACGAGACTTATGCTGAAACAAGGGCGAGTTGAGATCCTTTGAGCTTGCTCGGAGTAGCTCAACCGTTCGTCTCTGCGGAAAGCGAGTCTAATTTTAAATCAATAAGAAAGTATTGTAAAAGCAAATATAGCAGCTAAGATTTAACAACAAATTGAGCTTACCACAAAAGGTAAGCTTTTTTTGTGATATAGAAATAAATATTTGCGTTTTTTGAATGAATAAAAAAGCAAATAACAGCAAAAATAAATAATAATATTGTGAATAAAATGTAAAATGTATGTAAAAAAGTGCAAATTGTATTGAATAATTCAATTTGTTCTATAAAATGAAAGATGTAATCAAATTTAAATGAATGGGGGAATCGTATGAAAAGTCGTATACAAGCAGTCATATTTGATTGGGCAGGAACTGTAGTTGATTATGGGTGCTTTGCACCAATTGAGGCATTTATAGGAGCGTTTCAAGATGTCGGTATTGAAATTACGTTAGAAGAAGCTCGAAAACCGATGGGACTATTAAAGATGGATCATATAAAAGAAATTTTAAACATGAAACGTGTAAGGGAAGAATGGAAAACAACATTTGCGACGGATCCTGAACAAGGAGATATCGATGATCTGTACAGCAGATTTGAAAAAAAACTGTTCGAGAACTTACATGTTTTCACTGATCCGATTCCAGGTACAACGCAGACGATAAATATTTTGAAAAGTAAAAATATTAAAATTGGCTCCACAACTGGTTATACAAGAGAAATGATCGACGTTGTCGCTAGACATGCAAAAGAAAAAGGCTATGAACCGGATTGCATCGTCTGCTCAGATGAAGTTCAACGAGGCAGACCATTCCCTTATATGATTTTTCAAAATATGACTCAGCTAGAAGTGTTCCCTCCAAAAGAAATATTAAAAGTTGGAGATACAGTTACAGATATGATGGAGGGGAAAAATGCCGGTGTGTGGACGATCGGGATCGTCAAAGGAAGTAGTGAGCTTGGTTTGACTGAAGATGAAGTTTTAAAAATGGATGAACAATCATTAATGAAGCGGATCGATAAAGTCACTCAACGATTTAAAAATGCCGGGGCAGACTATGTGATCGTTACTATTGAAGAGTTACCAGAAGTTGTTAATAAGATCGAAAAACAGCTATGAAAGGACATTTATTATGAATCAATTTTTTAATCCAGTGAAAGTATATACAGGCATTGAAGGAGTAGAGCAATTAGGGATTGCATTAGAAAACGAGCTTCAAAAAGTAGAGAGGATTTTAGTGCTAACTAGGGGGGGGGAGGTTCATCTGAATCCAAACTTAAAGCCGATCATGACAGCTATCGAAAAAGTCGAATATCAAATTGTTGAATTGGAAATATCAAACCCTGATATTTCAGAGATTCTTAGAGTCATAAAGGATATCGAACACTTCGACTTTCAAATGATTGTTGCTATTGGTGGAGGAAGTATACTGGATGCAGCTAAAACATTGTCAGCATTTAAACATATATCGGTAAGCAGGATAACGGATATGCGAAAGGTGATTGTCGGGAATTTATATAAAAGTAATAAACAAATAATACCTTGGATAGGAATACCGACAACCTCTGGAACTGGTTCTGAAGTGACGAGTTGGGCAACGATCTGGGATAAAGAAGTTGGGAAAAAGTATTCGATTTCCGATGAAAAGTTGTATGCAAAAAGAGCCGTGATCATTCCGGAACTAACATTATCATTACCGACTAATATTAGTGTTTCAACTGCTCTAGATGCCATGTGTCATGCAACGGAAGCATATTGGTCAGTACATACGAATCCGATTTCACGACTCTATGCCCTTGAAGCAATAAGAAAAATAAGAATGTATCTACCTCAATTACAAAATAACATGGAAAAGGTAGTTGTGCGCAAACAATTGGCGATGGCAAGTTTGTATGCAGGGCTTGCATTCAGCAATACGAGAACAACCGCCTGTCATTCTATATCTTATCCACTCACGTTGCTTCATGGAATTGATCATGGACTGGCAGTAAGTTTATCGTTAGGTGCTGTTCTGAAAATCAATGCACCTGCAATCACAGAGTTAGATCAATTGTTAGCAGCCTACGGTGTGCAAGAAGTGGAAGAAGTAGAGCAGTTTATTATTCGTATTTTCCAACAGTATGATTTACCACATCAGTTAAGTGACTACGGTGTTCATTTAGAAAATATAAGCAATATTGTAAATCGGGCATATACAAAAGGCCGTATGGATAATAACCCGGTAGAGATTACGAAGGAGAACTTAACTGAAATGATTCAAGAAATGATATAGCAGTTGTATATCTAAGAAAAGCATAAAGCGTAAGCCTAATGGCAATGTGACCTCGAGCGGATAGTTACTTGAGTCTAGAAAAAATCGAGAGATTGAAAGTTTTATAAAATGGAGGGAATATCCAAATGAAGCGGAGTATTTTAGTGTCTTTCATATTTATTGTATTGATTGTTGTCTTTTTGGCTGGTTGTTCTGATGATCATGAAGCATCCGGGGAATCGGGTTCGAATATGACGTCTGATTCTGACAGTGAAGAAGTAGAGAATGAAGCAGATGAAAATAATCAGGAAGAATGGCCAGAGGAACTCGTTTATGCGATTATTCCGACTGAAGATCAGGAAGAAATTATAAGCAGGCATGAAGTATTTGCTGAATACTTATCTGACCGCATTGGTATTCCTGTCACTATCTTTTCGGGAACAGATTATAATGCAAACATTGAAGCGATGCGCAATGATCATGTGCAGATTGCGTATTATGGTCCCTTTTCCTATTTGCTAGCGAAAGAACGAGCGGGAGCGGAACCTTTTGCAGTACATTTAAAAACCCCAGAGGATGAAGCTTTCTATACTTCCCAGTTTATCACGTTGGAAGGGAATGGGATTGAGAGTTTTGAAGACTTAGAAGGAAAATCATTTGCTTGGGTTGATCCAACTTCTACGTCTGGAAATTTATTTCCACGATCGCATTTAATCAATGAATTAAGCTTAACAGAAGATGGTGTTGACGATTTTCTTGGTGCAACGATTTTTTCTGGGTCCCACGAATCTTCCGTGTTGTCTGTCTTAAATGGAGATGTTGAAGCAGCGGCCATCTCCTCTGGTTCAGGAGTAAGGGCAATTGAACAATATGCGGATCATCGCAATGGTGAAAAGCTATTTACCTTTGGAGAAACGATGGATATCCCTTCTGCTCCGTATACGTATAAAGAAACTCTCCCAGAAGATTTAAAAGAGCTCATTCGCGAAGCGTTTTATGATGCATTAGAAGAACCGGCATTGGAAACCTATTTGCAAGATGCAGCGATGGAGGGAGGATTTATTCCAGTCACTCATGAGAACTATGAGGTGATTGAAATGACAGCCTCTGCACTAAACATGAGTCCAGAAGATTTATTGGGAGAATAATAGAAATTGAGAATAGGGAATTCGTTACATCCCTATTCTTCCTTAATACATTACGTATAGGAGGCTTTACGAGAATCATGGAACAAACGATTTTGGAAATAAATAATCTCAATAAAATTTATCCAGATGGAACAAATGCTCTTAAAAACATTCATTTATCGATAAACAAAGGGGAGTTTGTTGTCATCATTGGCTTAAGTGGGGCTGGGAAAAGCAGTTTATTACGCTGCATTAATCGATTAATTGAACCGAGTGACGGGTCCGTCGTTTTTAATGGAGACGATATTGTTCGTGCAAAGGGAAAAAAACTTAGGTTGATTCGCAGACAAATTGGAATGATTTTTCAACACTATAATTTAATCAAAAGAGTTACGACGGTCCAAAATGTCTTACATGGGAGGTTAGGCTATATGTCTTCCATTAAGGGCGGATTAGGTCTTTTTGAGAAAATGGATGTCGAGAGTGCTCTTAAGCTATTAGAAAGAGTAGGACTGTTAGATCAAGCGTTTAAAAGAGCCGATGAACTTAGTGGAGGACAGCAGCAACGGGTCGGAATTTCTCGGGCGATTGCGCAAAATCCTGCATTAATCATGGCAGATGAACCAATAGCTAGTCTTGATCCTGCTTCATCAAGAAATGTGATGGGATACTTACGGGATATTTGTAAGGAAGATGGGATTACTGCGATTGTCAATTTACATCAAGTTGAATTTGCGAAAGAGTTTGCTGACCGGATCATTGGAGTGAAGAAAGGGGAAATTGTTTTTGACGGTCGGCCAGAACAATTAACGACCGAAATGACAAGCATGATTTATGAAGGAAATGTACAGGAGAGCAAAGATGAACCAATATCAAGAGTATTGTAGATTACAAAAAAACAAATTATTGAACTCTTTACTAGTTTGGACCATCATTGTTGCATTAACCGTTTGGGCATATATGGACAACAGTTTAAACATTTCGATGCTCATAAATGGAATCGGGAATATCGCTCAATTTATTTACGTTGACATGATGCCACCCGACTTTTCTCAAGCTCCTCTCTATATTAAGCCTGTATTTGAAACATTATACATGAGTTTTATTGCTTTACTATTAAGTGTAGCGATTTCAATGATCTTAGGTATATTGGCGGCAAAAAATACAACCCCACATACGGCAATTGCTTTGATATCTAGAGGGATCATTAGTTTTATTCGTGCTGTTCCTTCGATGGTAGCAGGTCTGTTTTTTGTCGCTACTTTCGGAATTGGTGTGTTTGCGGGAATAATCGCGCTTGGTGTTGCCGGGATCGGAATTCTCGGTAAAGCTTATGCAGATAGTATCGAAGAGATCGAGAGCGGGCAACTTGAAGCGATTCGTTCGAGTGGTGCAAGCTGGTTTCAAATGCTTGGGCAAGGTGTCTGGCCACAGCTTAAACCGAGTTTTATTTCGTGGACATTTTATAAATTTGATACGAATATTCGGGATGCAGCGGTCATCGGATTAATTGGTGCTGGTGGAATCGGCTATTATCTTAATGGAAGTATTAAGTTATTTCAATATAAAGAAGCAGCATTTGGAATCTTCCTAATCTTCCTTTTGATAATCATCGTTGAATATATGACATCAAGGTTAAGGAAGAGGGCATTATGATGAGAATGAAAACGAATGAGGAGTACCGTAAAAGAGTATTGCACCTATTACTATTCTTGATGATCTTTGTCATTAGCATTTCTCAAATTGACCTTTCTTATGATCGTATTATAAGTAGTTTTGAGAGAGGAAGTTATATTTTAAAAGATATATTTCCACCGAAAATATCAGATTATGAGCTAATATGGCATGCAGCATTAGAGTCGATTCAAATTGCGATATTAGGGACGATATTGGGGATCATTTTATCTTTGATCCTATGTCTGTTTGCTGCTAAAAATATTTCCTATCATATTTCGGTCAGTTATTTCGTAAAGGGATTTGCAGGATTTGTTCGTGCAGTACCAGCGCTTATTTGGGCATTGCTATTCATTGTTGCCGTTGGACTTGGACCAACAGCAGGAATATTAGCGATCGGAATCAACAGTGTTGGAATGCTTGTGAAGATTTATGCAGAATCGATTGAAGAAATTGATGAAGGAATTATTGAAGCTTTACAGGCAACTGGAGCAAGTAAGTTTCAATATATTATGCGGGGCATTATTCCTTCAGTAGCTAGTATTTTTATATCATGGTCGTTATTTCGTTTAGATATTAATATACGCTACGCCTCTGTGTTAGGAGTCGTGGGAGCTGGTGGAATTGGTTGGGAGCTTGTGAGGAGCACTAGATTAATGAACTATGATGAAGCAATGGGAATAACGATTGTCATCTTTTTCATTGTTATTTTGTCCGAAGCTTTGACAAAGGTTTTAAAGAAAAGATTAGATACTACGACGGTTTAATTTTAAAATAGGGGTGATCGTTTAATGGAAGTTTTATCTCATTCTAGAAAATTTTCAATGATCTTAATTCCAGATACACAAAAAATGTCGAGACATCACCCGGGTGTGTTTATGAAAATGACGAGGTGGATCGTCGAATACGCTAAAAAGGAAACGATTAGTGCAGTGATTCATCTAGGGGATGTCGTTGATCGGGGCGCGAGAAATGAACAAGAATATATGTGCGCATCGAATGCCCTGGAAGTAATCGATCATGCTGACATCCCATTATTAATCGCTCCTGGCAATCATGATTATGATATACCGATTGTTTCTTCAGTGAAAAAAGTGGAGGAAAGTGAAAAGCGTTCATTGCAAATGTTCAATACGTATTTTGGTGTGAAACGGTTTCAGCATAAACCATGGTTTGGAGGAGTTTACGAAACAGGAAAAGCAGAAAATATGTATGCGTATTTAGATGACTATTTGATCGTCATTTTAGAATTTGGACCGAGGGATGAAGTACTAGAATGGGCAAATAAAATCATGGGAGAAAACGATCATAAAAAAGTGATTGTGATTACTCACTGCTATTTATATATAGATGGAAAGCGTACTTCGAAAGATGACGATGCAGCTCCGAAAAAATATGTGGCGACCAAAGATGACAATAATGGGGAAGATATTTGGCAAAAACTGATTAAACATCATAAAAATATCATCGCTGTATTTTCAGGGCATCACATTCCTGGTAACGTTAGTCATCGTATAGATGAAGGAACATATGCGAATCATGTTATTCAATCCTTTCAAAACTGGCAATCTACGGATTATGGCGGCTCTGGGAGAGTACGGATTGTTGAAATAGACCGAACGCACAATCATCTGGAATTGAAAGTTTTTAATACATTTGAGGAAACATATGAACACGAACCGAACTATCATCTTCAATTTAAATTAAGTGTCTGAGTAAGAATGAAAAGCACGGAAAAGCTTTCCGTGCTTAAATGAATAGCAGTAGTGAAGGTTCGTACCCCCATAATAATGGGAATATTTATTAACTTGTACGATAACATACGAGGTGGACAATCTTTTAATAAAAGGTCATATCGATAGACTGTATTTTTGCTTTTAGGAGTCGTTATATCCTTTATTCCTAGTCGTACAATGTCTATAATTTTCTTAATGAATTGTAATTTTTTTTTAGTAATGATAGTAAGAATACATCATTGAATTCGCCATCTAAATAATGGTGTTCGAGAAGTCGGCCTTCTTGTTGGAATCCATGTTTATCCATTAATTTAACAACATTGCTATTATTTACATTCGTATAAGCATAAATTTTATTAAGGTACATTTTATAAAAGCCGTATTCCATTAAGAACTTAATTGTTTCCGTTCCATAACCTCTGCCCCAATGTTTACTGGAAAAATTACCTCCAATTTCTGCATGATGTGATAATCGGTCCCAATTTCTAAACCCACACGTTCCAATTATTTTTTTAGATGCGTTTAATTCAATGCCCCAACTAATTGAATGATAGCCGCGATTAGCTTGTTGAAAAGAGTTTATTAACTCTTCCGCTTCTGTCATTTCTTTTAATGGTTCACTTTTATCGAACCTTAATACGTTAGGGTCTGAATAAAGAGAATAAATGTCATATTTATCATTTTTATTCACTTCTCTAAACGTTAAATTATTCGTTTTCAAAGGTTCAAAGGTTGGTCCTTTATCCTCCATTCAGAGTGCACATCCCTTTGCTGTACTTTTTAAAAAACAGGTCCTCGGCGAAATCGTCTTCTGCGAAAACGGAAGGCTGCGATCGAAGCTAATGCAACAACGGTTAACGCTGCAGCAGCGAAAAAGTAAGAGCAATGATCGGGACCTGATGGACTAGGACCAATCGGACGAAGATAAACATTTCTGCTGTCTACTCTTTCAATTGTACCAACATAAACTTTTCCGTGATGGTCTCTTATTTCAACCTCTGAACCGATATTGTCTTTACATAAATTATAATAATAGTCACAAGACATTTTCTATAACCTCCTTTGTTGTAAAGTGAAAAACGCATTACTACACTAGCACTATATGTTATGAACACGGAGTTCGATTTAGTTTAAACCCTATTTATAGGAGGATTTTCTATTATCGTCAAACGTTTATTTTTCAAGAGGTTAAATAAATTTTTTAAAAAAAATGCTAAAATGGCAGGCGTTATCCCTACCATAGTGAAGGCCTCTTAAAGCGTTTAGCAAGGAGGTGAAAGTTGCCTACTTAGTAACTATTAAAAGCGCATGCACATCCAACAATCACTAGCAGGATAAAAAGGACTAAAATAATCGGAGAGATTGTGTGTCCAAAACTCATATGAGCACCCCCTTTATTAATGTTAGTGTATTGTATGTTTATTATCAGACAAGATATAGTTCGTTTGCCGTTAAAATTCAAAAATAGGTTGTTGTTTGTTATTCAATTTCTAAAATAAATCCTAACATTGCAGAAAATCATGATTAGTAAGTCGACGGCTATCACGTAAGGATAGTTATTACAAGTGGATTTTAAAATGGTTTCGGTTTAGCCACTTGTCCTGCCACTAAACCGATGCCGATGTGGAGTATCACCATCGACAGTGGTGAACCCGCTAAATTTATGGAAATGTCTGCCGTCAGGACATTCAATGGCAGGTCCAGTTATTCCACGAATAACATGTTTATGGTTTGCATCAAAAGATGTGACCGTAAAAAAGCGATGTCCATGCTGAACTCCGCTTGGTGCTGGTTCAGTTCTTCCAGCATATCGATGATCATGCCCTACATCGAATGACGTGACACCTTTAAATTCATGAGTATGAACTGGGCGGCCATCCCATGAAGTAATATAAAGGTTATGCGAATGTACACCACCTTCGTCAGAGGAACACATAAAACCTGATACAGGTATATTCATCATATCTCCACCTTTTCTTATGAGTTATTCATTACTTTATGCCTTATGCATTTATAACGAGTGGAGGGATGAACTCATAAATGAAAATTGGATAACAATCTAACAAAACGCTAATTAAATCTATCAAATACTTATTCTTGTATTGTAGATAAAAAAAGTTCCAGTATCTGTTTAAGATGAATGGAACTATTATCAGACTGAGAGGGGAGTGAATGCCAGTTCATGCATAAGCAGAGCATTGAGGAAAATTTCTTTGTACTTTTTCTATAAAAAAGTCAGATCAGCTATTATTATAACTTGTTCAATTGACATACTTTAGGCGCAAAACACTAAATGATACATAAGATGGTATGGAATTTTAAAAAAGAGGGTGAAAGGATTGAACGGTTATTATCCTTACAGACAAGACTGGTCTCCAGTAGTTGAGTATTTAGACTTCAGTTTGAACGGTGAAGAAATGGTTTGCTCAATGACGACACAATTATTTTATATTCCTGCCACTGAAAATCTGGAAGGAAATCCGGAAATGCATGAACACCTTGTTCCAGCCTCCTATCATCGGGTAACAGCACTAGGTTGTGCAAAGCGGTTACAAAATGGTGAATACCATGATTCCATTATTCAAGCGATGATTGGATGTATTAATAATGCGTTAATGCAAGACGAGGAAGTAACGAAATGGTTAGGTGTTATGAGAGAAAATGCTCCAAGTGAATTTATACCGTTTATGGATTCTGTTATCAACTGGCAGCAGCAAACAGAACAAAGTTTAGCTTATGCGAAGCAGTTGCTAACCGGAATGGGGTATGATACTGAAAATGGAGAGCAAGCTTACTAAGGTGTCGTGTAGGATGAAAAGCTTCTAATGGTTATAAATGGAAAAACCGCCAATTCTGGCGGTTTTTTCTCTTAGAAGATGCGCCGTATACTAATGAAAGATCGGAGGAAGTGTTTTCATTAACGATATATGTTGCTCTCTTAATGTTACGTGTATACAATAGATCCTAGGGTGATCACGATCAAGAAGTCAAATATCGGCAATTGAGAAATCAAGCGTTTTCCCATCATCTTTGTCACAATAATTATAAGAGGGATAATCGTCATAATTCTAAAGAAAATAATGCCTATATCTTTTACTTGCTCCAAAAAGACTTCACATCCTTTAATATAAATGTCTCTAGAAAAGTATGTGCTAATTTTTTTGGAGTTATTTAGCTGTATTGATATTATTTCCAACGGCTGCTCATACTTCAGTCGCTTTATATGACAACAGCCATTCATTAACTAACTGTATCAATTAAACTACTTTGTGATTGCTGTTTCGGATAAGCCAAATCGTATATATTAGAAAAATAGACAAATCAAAGAGATAAACAATGCTCCAAAGATAACTTATAACGTTAGGGAGAACTTGAGCCAGGTATAAGAGTATTTCGCCGGAAGAAACATAGTTAGGTAATTCTTGAATAAATTGATGATTGATAAAAACCCATACGAAATGAGTCGCGAAAAATGCAAACGAATGTATGTAAAATCGTTTTCTTCGATTATTTATATAAGTATAAATGTCGCCTTTAAATGTAGTACGTTGCTGCTTAGCCATTTTTTCTTGTATGTACTGATCAAGACGTTGGAAATCAGAACGACCAAGCGTGCTAGCATATATGATAAATAGAAAGATGACGATTTGAAATAAAGATATCTTACCTGTGAAATAATAATCAATGCCAACG
Organism: Evansella halocellulosilytica; assembly: GCF_002335745.1. Classification (GTDB taxonomy): domain Bacteria; phylum Bacillota; class Bacilli; order Bacillales; family Salisediminibacteriaceae; genus Bacillus_CA; species Bacillus_CA halocellulosilytica. The sequence continues at coordinate 2,617,167 of NZ_NIST01000001.1, forward strand.
AGTACACCTTGGAAAAGGTTGCAAAAAATAATAAATAATAAGAATAATTGACTTAATCGAATGAAACCGAGCTTATATCGGCTTAATAAAAATAAAAAGATAAATATCCAAGTAAGACCTTCAGATATGGCAAAAGACAGCCATTCATATTCATACAGAAAAGACAAGGATATTTCACCACCTTCTTTTTCTATACAGTGTATGTCCTCAATTTCACAATCATGTTTGAGGGGCAATTAATGAATGTACATACCTAGGATCTTAACAACAATGTAGTTTGAAGAAGGGGAGGGAGGATCACATTCGTCTGTTGAAAGAACCGGGGACGGGAGCTCACTATTCACAAAGGACTAGCTCCATACGCAGAACTAGCCCTTTATCCATTAAAGATCGTATATCATCCGCATTCGATGTCTAATTTCATATAATCCAATCTTCGCTTCTAAGTCATCCTCTTCACGAACACTTACTTTAACTTTTTCAAGCTCGCCTTCAATATCTTTAAAATCATCGACTACACCTAGAAGCTGCATTTTCCACTTTCGTTCGTTATAGCTATTTTCAAACTCCTCAATGCGGGATTGCGCTTGCTCCCATTGTTCTTCTTCGATCTCTTCTAACAGTTCATCAATTTTATTAAAAAGTAATTCATCATTATCTGTGATTAAGACATTGCTGCAACTTGTAAGAAAAATGATGATAAGTAGCAAGTGAAAGAAATGATTTTTTCTCATGTGAACGACTCCTTTATTACCTTTTACTCCCTTAGTTGTATGTTTCCTATTATTTTGTCCAACAATATTTATAAATAGTACGAGATGATGGATGGAGTGAACTTCATGAACGAATTAGTCCAAGTAACCATTCGAGGAATAGCTGGATTTACGTTAATGTTAATTTTAGCTCGGATGATGGGGAAAAAACATATCTCACAAATTACGTACTATGAATATATTGTTGGGATTTCCATCGGTAGTATAGCGGCGGAATTAACGTTCGGCACGGAGGTAAGGGCGTCGAATTTTATCCTAGGAATGATTCTTTGGGGGGTTATTCCGATTGCACTTTCAAAAATAGAGTTAAAATCCTTTCGCTTTCGCACTTTATTAGAAGGGCATCCAACTTATTTAATTAAGGATGGTAATGTTTTAGAGGAGAATCTTAAAAAAGAAAATATTACGATTGACGAGTTTATGGTATTGCTTAGGGAAAAAGATGTGTTTAAATTATCGGATGTTGATTCCGTCATTTTGGAGAAAAATGGGCAAATAAGTGTGATGAAAAAAAGTCACCTTCAACCTCTAACTCCAAAAGATACAGGATTAGTCGTACAACAGGAACAACAACCGCGTATCGTTATTATAGATGGGAATGTGATGGAACGGAGTTTAACAGAATATGGCTATACAAAGGATTGGCTGTTAGCTGAAATTAGGAAACAAGGAGTACAAAACTTTCAAGATGTGTTTGTTGCGCAAATTGATTCGACTGGAAATGTCTACATAGATCAATATAACGATACAGAACAGGCTTCGCCAATAAAGCAGAAGATTTTAGTCGCAGCAAATATTAAACAGCTGCAGTCTAGCTTAATGGATTTTGCGTTCCAAACCGAAAACCAAGCAGTCAAAGAAATGTATCAATCTTATGCAAACCAAATGGATAAGTTAATTACAGATATGTCCGCTAATTTAAACGAGTAATATACAAAAGTATCTAATAAAAAAGAGATGATCTCGATGTCATCTCTTTTTTTCGGATAAATATGATGATCATAATTCACTGTGTGAAGTTATGTAGAGCTTTTGTGGCCATTAAAGAGGAAAATGGTTTGTTTGATAAAATAAATTCATCGACATAGTATTGATTTGTATTAGCAATATGATCTTCATCTAGAATTTCAACGACCGTATAAATATTGACATTGTGTTGTTTTGCCATATGTTTAATTGTTGAGGCAATTAATAACGTTTTACCATCTTCTGCTGAATGATCTACCCTATTATCAGATGAAAATATACAAACAGAATCTGCTTTCAAAACATTTGCTCTATTTAGTGTCTCCGTTTTTGTCGCGTCTCCTTGTACATAATGAATATTTGGATGCTGAATCGGGGAAGTGTTTAGCTGATCGATTAAAACAATTAAGCTATTTTGATTTTTTAACAACACTTCATCGGTTGTAATTTTTGTTTTTTGTGACCAAGTAACCATTACGATGTGATGTTCTCCTGTAAATCCCAGTCTTTCTTCCTCCTTATATTCCTCATATTTATTTATGACATCGATAAATTTCGCAATCATGATTGCAAAAAAGCCGATACCAATAAGATAGATGATGATGGAATAAAGTTTTCCGATAATGGTTTTTGGGATATAATCCCCGAAACCGACTTGTGAGACTGTTGTCATCACAAACCAAAATCCATTAAACGGATGTTTAAATTCTTTCGGTTCTAATAAATATACGATAAATGAGCTAATGACGATAAATATAATTCCTAATAGGATTAATTTCCAGTGGCTTATTTTAATTGTTTGTTGAAGCACTTTTTTTATGAGGCTAAATATCATAATAGTTACTCCCGGATTATTAGTCTTCATACCTCTAAGATTAAAAATGCCAGTCAGCATCCATTTTTAACGAATGGATGCTTATTTATTCATGATAAAGCTTCGAATACTTCTTATGTTCATCATTTACTTCATTAATTGTAAGGAAGGTGATAGGGGTTTTTCTTTTGTATGACCTTGATAGTAACGAGATTGAAATTTAGGATATATAAAGAAGAGAGCAGGCGGTGACCTACTCTCGTTATATTAGATTCTTTGTAAACCACAGGCTCTGCCTGTGTGAAAATTCCTTTAAAGGTTGTATTCGTGAGATCTCTTTAAAAGTAACGAATAGTTGGAAGGTATACTGTGCTTCTTCCTCTGCAAGGTTAAACGAAGAAGAGAATGCATCGAAGCAGCTTGATTGCTTTTCTTACGCCAAGGGACTCGAAATCTTCTCTTGGCGGTACTATGACTGCTTTTCCTACCGCCAAGGAACTCGAAATCTTCTCTTTACGGTACTTTTTCTGCTTTTCCTACCGTCAAGGAACACGGAATCTTCTCTTGACGGTACATTTACGATTTTTCGGACCGCCAAGGATGACGATCTCTTCTCTTGACGGCCCATTTACGCCTTTTCGGACCGCCAAAAGTGCCCTTATAGGGCGAAATTAAACCGCCCGTTTTACGGGCGGATACTTATTTCCGTTCTTATTATGCCCCTTTTTTATCTGATGTCATAATATTTTCTGGATATCCGTAGCTCCCGTGTTCACTAATGTCTAAACCTAAAATTTCTTCTTCTTCTGATACGCGGATTCCATTCATGACACGTTTCATCACGTACAAAATAATAAATGAGACGATAAAAGCATAAATACCAGATGCTAAAACACCAATCGATTGAACGCCTAGCTGTGTAAAGCCGCCACCGTAAAATAAACCTGGTAAGCCACCGTTCATTTCTGCTAGTGCAGGAGTCGCAAAGAATCCTGTTGAAAGTGTCCCCCAAACACCTGCAACACCATGAACAGATAGTGCGAAAATTGGGTCATCAATTTTTGCCTGATCAAAAAATTTCATACTTAGAAATACAATTAATCCACCAATTGTTCCGATTAGAACAGCTGCCCACGGAGCAACAAAAGCACACGATGCCGTAATGGCAACGAGACCTGCTAAAGCACCGTTTAGCATTGTCGGAACATCTGCTTTTCCGAGCATCGCCCGTGCGATCAATAATGCTCCTATTGCTCCAGCAGCAGCTGCTAATTGTGTATTTAGTGCAACATAGCCGAAGAAAGCATCTGCAACTTCTAGCGTACTACCTGCATTAAATCCAAACCAGCCGACCCATAAGATTAAAACACCGAGGGCGGTATATACTTGGTTATGCCCCGCTAAGTTGTTCGCAGTACCATCTTTATTAAATTTTCCGATTCGAGGTTTTAATAGAATTGTTGCGGCAAGAGCTGCCATCGCTCCAGTTAAATGGACGACTGTAGAACCGGCAAAGTCTTGCTTACCAAGTCCACCTAACCATCCGTCCCCCCAAATCCAATGAGCAACTACAGGATAAATGAAAGCTGTAAATAATACAGCGAAAATGACGTATACAGATAATTTTGCTCGTTCAGCAAAGCCACCAAAGGCAATCGTTAAAGCGATTGCTGCGAATGCTAATTGAAAAAAGAAATCAACAGAACCAATAAGTCCGTCAACAACAGTTGTAAAATCACCAAAGAAAAAGTCAGAAAAACCAATAATGCCATTACTTTCACCATAAATAAATCCGTAGCCTACTGCCCAAAAAACGACTGAGGCAATCCCAACGGTGAAAATCGTTTTACCAGCAATATGTCCGGCATTTTTCATTCTTGTTGAGCCAGCTTCAAGTAATATAAAGCCACCTTGCATAAGTAAAACTAACACTGCGCAAATCATAATCCAAATGTTATTCATTAAAAAAATAGAATCATCCATCATGCCAACTCCTTTCAGTATTATCCTTTTGTTAGTAGCTTTATTGAATTGAATACTAACTACTTTCTAAGTATACTTTTTCAAAATTCTGAATCTACAAACGTGTCAGACAATCTTACATTGTTTTTAGAATAAGGAATGAAGGTTGACTTCGTTGATCAGATCGAAGAATATGATGATTCGTTACGGATCATAAAGAAACTCCCTTGCTAACTGGACTAACAGTAGAAGGGAGTTTGTATGCTCTATTCTTCCTTTGACTTTTTAACAAATCGTCTATTGAAATAAATGTATATTCCACCAGCGATTAAGATAAACGGAACAAGGACGGGAGATAGTCCGATAAGAAAAACAATGATCGCCGAGAAGAAGTTGATGAGAACATTAATCGTATCCATAAAAAGACTTTTCGCTCGCTCAAACGTATTTAATGAATCCCGGTCTGGAACAGATGCGATGTTCACAGCTCTTTCATGAATACTGATGGAGACGGTCGAATAGTCTACATGATTTTCTAAGTAACTCATTCGCCCTTTAATTCTTTCAATTTCTTCTTGAGTATTCGCAAGGTCATTCGAAATTTTCAAGAGATCTTCTGTATTTTCTGCTTCATCTAGAAAACTAAGTAAACGTTCCTCTACCGTTTCTTGTGATCTGAGGCGGGATTCTAAGTCTACATATTCTTCTGTTACATCATTTCCGTGAGTTGACTTTTCCATGACCTCTACACTATTGGATTCTATGCCGTCAATAAAAGAGAAGAAATGTTCAGAAGGAACTCTGACGGTGATATTTCCAGTACGGTTTTCATTAGAATCTCCTTGATAAATCGATGACTCTACAACGTATCCACCAAGTTTATTTACTTCTTCCTGAATCATCTCTTGTGTTCGGTCGTATTCATTAACTTCAATAGAGAGGTGGCCATTGTAAATAACCATCCGCTCAGTGTCTTCATATTCTTGAATGTCACTATCAGTGTTATTTCTTGGTTCTCCGTCTTCTCCTACTCCTGAATCATCGGTGACTTCAGACTCTTCAACAGCACCAAAATCAGCTTGCTCTGTTGTGCTTTCTGAGTGGCTGACATCCTCCATATCATATTCTGCTGTATGTTGCTCATCATTTTGGCTGCATGCTGATAACATAAGGAGAAAGGTCGCTGCTATCAACACCGTCATTTTACTAAATTTTATGTTCATTTTTTGACCCCCTAGCGTCTTTTAATGAGATAGACGTAAGAAATTGGAAATAGTTACATCTAAAAAAATGATAGTCGATTACACTATGAGTGGATTAGAAGGGGAGTATGATCTTTATGAGAACTCCATTCCAAATAGAATTCAAAATCGCTATTGGCGGGTGAAAGCGAGCAAATAAACCGCAGGAGCTAGAATACCTTACATCTACTCGTTGCTAAAGAGAACTCATAAAAAAACGGACCCGATCATTAGCGGGTCCGTTTAAGTGGTTATTCTTTTATTTGTACGCGGTCAATTTCACCAGTGTTTGTGCTGCCTTCTTTTACGATATGAACAGATTGACTGTCACTTAAATTCGTAAAAATAACTGGAGTAATGACAGAAGGGGCATGTTTACTAATATAATCAAGGTCAAATGTAAGCAAAGGTTGCCCTACTTTAACATCGTCACCTTGTTCCACATGAGCTTCGAAACCTTCTCCTTTTAAATTAACCGTATCGATTCCTACATGAATAAGGATTTCAGTACCGTCTTCAGCTTGAAGACCGATCGCATGCTTCGTTGTAAATAAGTTGACGATTTTTCCATCAATTGGTGAAACGACCTTCCCATCAGCTGGATCAATGGCAAAGCCGTCACCCATCATTTTTTCTGAGAAAATCTTATCGGGAACTTCAGAAAGAGGTTTAATTTCCCCTTTTATCGGCATTGCGATTTTTGTTTGACTCGTAACAGAAGCAGGTGCCTTATTCGCATTTGTTTCTTCACGTTCTGGCGTTCTTCCGTTAATAATGTCTTCCATTTGACCTTTGATCGTTTCAGAGCGTGGTCCAAAGATTGCTTGTACATTTTTATCAATTTGCATCACACCAGAAGCACCTAGTTCTTTAAGGCGATCTTTATCGACTTTGGAAACATCATCGACTGTAATACGAAGACGAGTAATACACGCATCTAAATACGTTAAATTTTCTTTTCCACCGAACGCTTTTAATACTTCATAAGGCAGCTCATCTTTATTGCCTTGTGCTGCTGATTCTTCATTTTCCTGTGGTTCTTCACGTCCTGGAGTCATCAAGTTGAATTTCTTAATTGCAAATCGGAATCCGAAATAGTATATGACTGCAAAGACGAGTCCGACTGGAATGACAAGCCACCAATCTGTTCGGTTAGGTAAAATACCGTAAAGGAAGAAGTCGATAACCCCACCTGAGAATGTCATCCCTATTTTAATGTCTAAAAGATGCATCGTCATAAATGATAATCCAGCAAAAACTGTATGAACAGCGAATAATAAAGGTGCAACAAATAAGAAACTGAATTCAATTGGCTCAGTAATTCCTGTTAAAAATGCTGTTAATGCAGCTGAACCCATAATCCCTGCAACGACTTTTTTATTTTCAGGACGTGCACAATGATAGATGGCAAGGGCAGCAGCTGGAAGTCCGAACATCATAAATGGGAACTTACCAGTCATAAATGCACCGGCAGTTAATTCTGCACCGTCACGAATTTGGTTAAAAAAGATTTGCTGATCTCCGCGAATAATTTCTCCAGCCGCGTTCGTGTAAGAACCGAACTCAAACCAGAAAGGTGAATAGAAAATATGGTGCAAACCAAATGGAATTAAAGCACGTTCAATGACACCGAAAATAAAAGTGGCGATCGTACGGTTAGACTCCGTCATAAAATATGAGAACGTGTTAAGTCCATCTTGAGCAAATGGCCATAGGAAGTTCATGATTACACCGACAAGAATTGCAGAACCTGCAGTAATAATCGGAACAAAACGTTTTCCAGCAAAGAAGCCTAAATAAGATGGAAGCTCTATGTTGTAAAACTTGTTGTACATGTATGCTCCTAATAGACCGGCAATAATTCCTCCGAATACTCCAGTTTGTAGTGTAGGAATACCGAGTACATTAGCAAACTCTGGATTTTCTCCTACCATTTCTGCTTCAACCCCGGTCATGACGCTCATCGTTACGTTAATGATTAAATAACCGATGATCGCAGCGAGTCCGGCAACACCGTCGCCTTTAGAAAGCCCGATTGCAACTCCGACTGCAAATAGGAGTGCTAAGTTATCAAACACGATTCCCCCGGCTTCTTGCATCATTTCTGCTAATAGAGCAATCCATGGAGTGTCTAAAAAGCCAAATCGTGCAATCATATCAGGGTTTTGCATCGCATCACCAAATGCGAGCAAAATACCAGCAGCAGGTAACAGTGCAACTGGAAGCATAAGGGAACGTCCGACTTTTTGGAGTGTCCCAAATGAATTTTTAAACATGATTCATTCCTCCTCGAAAAAATATAAAATGATAACGTTGAATCTTGCAACAAACAAAAAAGACATGAGGGAAAAAGAATGCAGTTATCCTGTCAGAAGATAGACTTGACCTATCTACAGGTTGTAACTACAATCCTTTTCTCTCATGCCTGCATAACCAGTAACACGGAAAAGTTGTATTTATCATTCATTATTATTCAGTCTCTGCAAGTGCAAAGTCAGATAAACGGCCTCTGCATCAGGAACTGGCTTTTGCAATCGTTGTTGCATAATTTTCATCAACTTCCAAGAGAGAGTGTAACATATAGGATATTCTAATTGCAACACTTTTTTAAGGCTGCTTTGATTTTCCATATATGTTTCTGTTTGAATTCTTTCAATCGTATGGTGAAGATGACGAACGAGCCGTAAATAATTCATGTCTTGGCGGTCAATATTTATTTTTAAATAATCTTCAATGATAAGCACGAGTTCATTTACGAGCTGTGTATGTTTATTAATTTCAGCCAGGTTTCGATTCGTCAATGCACTATGAATGTGCAAAGTAATAAATCCGACTTCACCTTCTGGAATACGAATGTTCAGCTTATCATTCAGCCACTCAGTTAACTTCGTTGCTACCGCATATTCTTTCGGGTAAGCTAACTCCGTTTCTTTTAAAAATGGATTTTTTATTCCATGACCTTGTTGTATTCTTTTTACTGCGAAATACAAATGATCTGTTAATCCGACATGAATATGTTCGTTTAGCTTCCTGTTAAACTCCTGCTCTAATTTATCAATAAATTCATTCATGATTCCGATAAATTCTTCATCTACATACTCAAGTAAGTTCATATATTGTTTTTGTTCTTCTGCATTTTTAAGAACAAAGAATTTCTCAGCATGTTCTCCAGCTACTTCATGTCCTGGTTTTTTACCAAAACCAAGACCTTTTCCGATTAGTACAACTTCTTCGTAATCTGGGTGTTGGGCGATGATTACGTTATTATTCAATACTTTTTTGACGGACAGCATATCATCAACTCCGAAAAGGGACTTCATTGTAACGCTCTATGTTCCATGAACAGATATAGTAAAACGTTTGCAATAAAACTATTATAGAGAAAGGATAACAGGAGTTCAATGACTTCGTCTCGCAAAAATGATTGATTGTTCTTGTGCACGCATTTTTACATTATGACCTTACCACCAGTTAAAAACAAATTTTCCAAGAATAGCAACAAGGAGACCGATCATTAAGACGATATCTAATAGTTTTTTCATAAATTCTCCTTTTGTTTATGTTGTTATTAGTTAAATCTTGCAGTTGACCTATAGTTACATGCACCTGAACTATTATTCATTATCGAGAATATTCGTAAGAAATCCTTCTCGACCAGTTTGGTTGTGAAGAAAATCGATACCATAATAAGAGGTGAAGCCCATAACGACTGACCAGATGGTGACACTGACCGTCATCCAAAACGTGATTTGCTTCTTTTTTCCTCCAAATCCCATTGCTAAGACTGCCCCTAAATGACTGCCGATAAGAATAGGTGATAATAATGCTAATCCAGGGAGACCATATTTTTTCCATACTCTTTCTGCACGAGCTTGCCTTTTTTTAGAAGGTTCCTTTCCTTTCTTTTCTTTCCGGTGTTGTAACCACCTCTTAACTTGATCCATCAGTAATATGAGCAACCATATTGTCAGGATATTTCCTAAGAAAGCAAGTAGCGTGACAGGGAGAGCGTGTAATCCAGCAACAACACCTAATGGGATGACTCCGACAACTTCAAAAAAAGGAATTGCCGCTAATAAAAAGACAAATAAATAAGCAACATAAATACTCAACATGTATTCCTCCTCAACATCTATTTGTTCGAAATTATTTTCGTTTCTCTTTATCCACTAAAAAAACGGTTATGAGTATTTTTTAGAACGAAACTTTATTCGATCAAACATAGTGTAAATGATATTATGCAAAATGTAAAGTATTATTAACATTATGTTATAGATATTTTGCATAAATGGGTGAAGGAATACGATTACGAATGTTTTATAAATCTAAATCATTTTGGTGATGACCATTGGGTAACAACCGGTAGATAAGGATGGCAAGTGAGGGGAGGAAAATATAGAGAACAAAGATATTCTTTAGAATCGGGAAGGCTTCAAGGACTGAGAAAAGAACAAGAAATAAAAAGGTCAGGAAGGGAGCATATTTTGCTAATTTTTCGCGTTTTGTTCGATACCGCTTTTGTTTTCGTTTCAATGCTATTCTCTCCATAAACATGTATTTTTTAACTATTCTAGTCATAGCTGTCCCGGTTTAAACAAACCTACTTGGACAAAACAGCCTCACTAAAGCAAAAAAAGATCCGGTTATCACGAGTGATAACCGGAAAAAGGGAAAAATAGCTCCACCAACGGAGAGGGCCCACTCTTAAACATAGTTTTATCCGAACCTCTGACACGTTGAGGCAGTGAATACATTATGGTACTTCATGTCCCATTGAGCTATGGAGAATTTCAAACCACTGATCTAACGTTAACTGATGGTTTAATGAATGAACGGCTGAGTCAATTCTTGATTTTTTTCCTGAACCAATGATCGGCATGATGTTAGCAGGGTGAGCAAGGATCCATGCAAAAATGACTTGATCGATGCTTTCGGCATTTATTTCATGTTGAATGTTTGTTAACGTTTCCCGTAATCGGACAGCTTTTTCGTCATCACTAAAGAAAACCTTTCCACCTGCTAATGGAGACCATGCCATTGGCGGTATTCTTTTTTCAAGGCATAAATCGAGCGTTCCATCTTCAATATTTTCTAATTGGTATGGTGAAACCTCAATTTGATTCGTTACTAAGTCAAGATCTAAATAAGATTGAAGCATGGCTAACTGATGCCTTTTAAAGTTTGATACACCGAAGGTCCTGACTTTCCCGGAGTCTTTAAGTTCTGTAAATGCTTCTGCAACTTGTTCGGGGTCCATGAATGGATCCGGGCGATGGATGAGTAACGTATCAATATAATCAGTTTTTAAATTTCTTAATGAGTGATCAACCGATTCAAGTATATGCTGTTTACTCGTATTGTAATGATGTGATTGATGGTGCGGACGATTTGGTGACTTCAAGACAATCCCGCACTTTGTCACAATTTCTATTTTCTCACGAATATCGGGATTGAGTGATAATGCTTCACCGAATAATTGTTCACACATATAACCTCCATAAATATCAGCATGATCAAATGTCGTAATCCCTTTTTCAATACAATGTTCGATTAATGATAACGTTTCTTCTTTAGAATAATTCCACTCGTTTAGTCTCCATAATCCGTGAATGAGGCGAGAGTAACTTAGTTCGTTTGTTAGTTTAATTCTTTCCACCATTTCTCCTCCTTTAGCACTTTACTACCCTATATTAAACCGTTTTTATAGTCTGATTACAAATGATTTTTGTCTAAAACGAAAAATGGAAGCCTATTTATATCTAAGTCTGGAGACTTATGAAAATACCGTCTTCTGACGGTTTTATCGCAATAGGAAAATCTATATCGTATTGAAGTGAAGGAAGAAAAGGGGAATATTTGTAACCTTTTCCATTTTTAGTTGTTTTATAAAGGTGTCTTATATTTCGCTCGTCAAATATACACGGTGGGAGAGAGAAGAATGCAATTGTTAAAGATGTTGTTAAAAAGGAAATTACTAGTTGGATTAATGGTTGTTTTTGTCGTTATGGTTGGCAGCTATTCAATCGGAAAGATGGGAAAAGAATTGTTTCCTCCGATTACGATGGATTATACCGCTGTATACATTCAAGCTGGTGAAATGGCTGCTATTGATGTAGAGGAACGAATTACGATTCCAGTAGAACAGACAATATCGAATGTTGATGGAGTCGAATCGATCGAATCAAATACAACAATTGGAAACAGTGTCATTACATTAACCCTTGAGGAAGGAAGAGGGGATGAAGTAACAAAAGATGTTGAAGCATCACTTGCTGGACTTCAGTCTGACATCCCGGAGGTCGATGATTATCAGGTGTTTGCGTTTTCTACAGATCAGCCTTTTGAGTTTTATATGGACCTTTCAGGTGGCTCTTTGAAAGAAATGTCAGCCTTTGCTCGGGAAGTTGTGAAGCCTAGGCTAGAAGGGTTGGGTGAAGTTCGAGAAGTCAACTTAAACGGATTAATGGAAAAAGAATATATCATTAATTTAGATCAAGAGGCATTGCAAAATAACGGGCTTGAAGTTCAACAAGTCATTCAGTCGATTGAGCAGGCAAATTTAGAAGCGACTGTTGGCGAATTAAAAGGGGAAGATCATGAACCACTTTTACGCTGGAATACATCGCTTACAAGTATTGAAGATATTGAAGAATTAAAAATACCTACGATGGAAAGCATCATTTCCTTATCTGAAGTAAGTGATGTTTATGAGCAGGAAAGTCAAGAATCTTCTTTTATTTGGAAAGACGGCTCAAAGGACTTTATTTTTATTGAAATTGGTCGTACAAATGGCTATACCCAAATAGATCTTGCAGAAGCTGTTCGCGACGAAGTTCAAGCTATTCATGATGAAGGTCTTGTCGAAGGCTTCCAGTTTAACGAAGTCGTTGCTCAAGCTGATTATGTATCAGACTCCATCGGTGGGGTTAGTAACAATGTCATCATCGGTGGGATACTTGCACTCGTCGTATTAATGCTGTTCTTAAGAAATGTTAGAGCAACCTTCATTGTCGGCCTTACGATACCGATATCGATTTTATTAACCTTCGCCGTAATGTGGATGCTTGATTACAGCTTTAACATGCTATCGCTAATTGCTTTAGGACTTGGAATCGGTATGATGGTAGATGCCTCAATCGTTATACTTGAATCGATTTATCGGAAAAAAGAGCAAGGTCTTAAAGGAACTGAAGCGGTCGTTCGTGGAGTAAGAGAGGTTGCAACAGCTGTCATTGCTTCGATGCTAACAACCGTTGTCGTATTTTTACCTGTAGGATTGTTTGGCGGTGAGTTTGGGCCGTTTATTATCGTTCTATCTGTTGTTGTTGTGATCACGCTCGTAAGTTCAGTTGTTATTTCTTTTACACTTATTCCTTCTCTAGCAGAGAACTTTTTGAAGCTAAAAGAGAAGAAAAAAGCGAAAAAAGAAAGTAAACTAATCAACCTCTATGGGAAGTGTATCGACTGGATATCGACGAAAAAACGCCGGATGTTCGGTTTCATTGCGCTCTTCATCGTCATATTTGGTTCATCTTTAGCGCTAACAACGAAGGTACCGATGACGGTTTTACCAGATATGTTAAACAGGTATTCAGAAGTAGTGATTCAACTGGAAAATGGTGTGTCTGCTGAGGAGCGTGAGGAGATCATCGAAGCATTTTACGAAAAGTTGGATCACGTAGATGACCTAGAATCGAGCATCGTTATGGATGATCCAGAGATGATTTTTGCGTTAATTAATATGACGAAAGGTGAAGATATTTCGGTCGAGCAAGATGATGTTAATGAGCAAATTTTTGCTGCATTACGAGAACTGGAAGAAGAGTACCCGGTTAGTCAAACTGGTGGAATGGCAACAGGACCTTCTCAGACTCCAGTACAATTGAAAGTAAAAGGTGAAAATCTTGATGAGTTAAAAACGATTGCAGAAGATTTTCAAACAGATCTTGGCAACATAGAAGGGGTGACGAACAGTACATCCTCTATGGCTGCTGCAATTGAAGAGCAAAGAATTGTGCTTAAAGAAGATGAAATTGAAGAAGATGGGCTGACGGCGTCGATGTTGTATCAGCATTTACAAGGAACATTTATTGACTATCCAATTGGTGAACTTAATGAAAATGGTGTACCTGTTAAAATGATTGCGAAAACGCAAGACGCTATAGAAAACATTGATGATGTCATGAGCAATGAAGTGCAAACGATGCAAGGGATGGAAAGCTTGTCAAAGTATATGAGTTTAGAAGAAGGATTATCTCCAAATGAAATCCTCCGAGAAGATGGTGAGCGTTACGCCACTATTTCCGGTCAAATTGAAGGAAGAGACTTAGGGGCGGTTACGAGAGATATTGAACAATTAATTCGCGATACGGATGTACCGCTCGGTTATTCGGTTTCGACAGGAGGAGATATTGCTGCACAGCAGGAAATGATCCAAGATTTATTAGTTGTACTTGGTATATCAATCTTCCTCGTATATGTTGTTATGGCTGTACAGTTTAATAATTTAATCCATCCATTCATTGTCATGTCGATTATTCCTATGACTGCAATAGGTGCAATATTTGCCTTATTAATTACACAACGGGAATTAAGTATTCTTTCGGCAATGGGACTGCTCATGTTAATTGGAATAGTCTTAAATAATGCAATCTTGTTAATTGACCGCATTAAACAGTTAAGACTTGAAGGAATGTCAGTAAAAGAAGCTGTCGTTGAAGCTGGAAAAAACCGGATACGACCGATTTTTATGACAACGTTAACGACAATTGGAGGTATGCTTCCACTTGCAATTGCAACAGGAGCTTCCGGTAATTACCAAGCACCATTAGCAACTGTTATTATTGGCGGGTTGTTATTTGCAACATTTATTACATTAATTTTAATTCCTTCATTGTATGTTCTGCTACATCGTACTGGAAAAGGTTTTAAACGATTGTTTAAAAGGAAGGGAGAAAAGGAAGAGTCTGATATCGCTGCCTAAAGCACATTCAAGGGATGCCCAAAATAGGGCATTCCTCTTTAAGGGCTTTATACGTGAGATCTCATATGTTTTTTTACTGCGTGTCAGGGTAAACGAACGATAGAGGAAATTATCATGATAATGTCACCATTTTATGTGAAAACTAAGTTGAAAACGTGGACTCATTAGCCTGATAAAAAAAGGAGTGTAATGGATGGCGTTAAATGTCACACAAAAATTAATAAAAGAACATTTAATCTCAGGAACGATGACGCCTGGTGAAGAAATTGGTTTGAAAATCGATCAGACGTTAACACAAGATGCAACTGGAACAATGGTCATGCTTGAACTTGAAGCAATGGGAATTGAGCGGGCAAAAACTGAAGCATCAGCTCAATATGTCGATCATAATATCATTCAAGTTGACAGCAAGAATCCTGATGATCACTTGTTTTTACAAAGTGCAACGAGACGATTTGGACTTTATTATAGTCAGCCGGGAAATGGTGTGAGTCACCCCGTTCATATGCAGCGAATTGCTATTCCTGGTAAAACGTTGTTAGGTTCAGACAGCCATACTTGTGCGAATGGGTGTATGGGGATGTTAGCGATGGGTGCTGGAGGAATCGATGTAGCAATGGCAATTGCTGGCGAACCGATTTATATAAAGATGCCTAAAGTGTGGGGAATTAAATTAACTGGAAAATTAAATGACTGGGTGAGTGCAAAAGATGTCATCTTAGAATTATTGCGCCGTCATGATGTCAAAGGCGGTGTCGGAACGATTATCGAATATTATGGTCCCGGGCTAGATTCATTAGATGCAATGGACCGCCACGTGATCGCAAACATGGGGGCAGAATTAGGTGCAACGACGACTGTTTTCCCATCGGACAGCGAAGTGAAAAGATTTTTGTCGACTCAAAAAAGAGAAGAAGATTGGGCTGAGCTTGTTGCGGATGATGGCTCAACATATGATTTACATGAAGAGATTGATTTGTCCGCGATCGAACCGATGATTGCGAAACCATCAAGTCCTGGAAATGTTGTATGTGTTTCAGAGGTTGAAGGAGAGCCAATTTATCAATCTTATATAGGCTCGTCTGCAAATCCTGGCTATCGTGATTTTGCCATTGTCGCAGAAATTGTCAAAGGAAAGTCGGTTGCGAGTGGCGTATCGTTTGATATTAACCCTTCATCTAGACAAATTTTAACAGATTTAATTAATGAAGGACACATAACGAGTCTTATTTCAGCTGGAGGACGACTGCATCAAGCCGGGTGCAATGGTTGTATTGGAATGGGGCAAGCACCAGCAACGGGACGGAACAGTTTGCGGACGACTCCCCGTAACTTTCCTGGCAGGTCCGGAACGAGAGAGGACAGTGTTTACTTATGCAGTCCTGAAACAGCAGCGGCTTCTGCACTTACAGGTAAAATAACTGATCCGAGAACATTAGGTATGGATTACCCACGAGTAAAGGAACCGAAGAATCCGACAATTGATGTAGATTTATTAGAAGAACCTTTGCCTTATGAAGAAGCAAAAAAGGTAGAGCTATTTAAAAGTCCGAACATTACTTCGATACCTGAAATGGAGCCTCTTCCAGATGAGCTCGATATTCCGATTTTATTAAAAGTGAGTGATAACATATCGACAGATGAGATTCTTGCCGGTGGTGCGCGCGTACTACCGTATAGAAGTAACTTACAGGAAATCAGCAAATTTTCGTTTGAGATTTTAGATGAAACTTATTACGATCGTGCGCAAAAAATAGTAAAAAATGGGGGACATGCCATCGTTGGAGGCTATAATTACGGTCAAGGGTCGAGCCGAGAGCATGCGGCTTTAGCCCCGCGTTTTCTAGGGTTACGAGCAGTCATTGTTAAAGACTATGCGCGAATTCATTGGCAAAACCTTGTAAATTTTGGTGTTCTCCCACTAACGTTTAAAAATGAGGTGGATTTTGACAAACTCAATGCAGGGGATGTCATTTCTTTCAGAAGGCTTCGAGAGGAGCTCCAGACTGGTCACGAAATCCATGCATCGATTAATGAGAAGGAATTAACGATTACGTGTATTCACTCATTGTCCGAGAGACAAGTCGACATGATGTTGAAAGGTGGATTAATCAATTGGGTTAAAGCAAGACAAGCATAAGGAGGTGTACAAAAGTGAGTCATGAAAATCGATGTAAAGCTTGTGATGGTTCTGGATTGTTAATGGATGATGAAGAGTGGAGATACCCTTGTACAGTGTGCGGCGGTGATGGTGTGATGAGTCTAGGGGAGAAGCCGGAACCAGACAAGCCCTTTTCAGTTGATCAAAATAATCGCACACTTGAATAAAAATGATGCAATAAGCAGTCAGTTATCATGTACTGGCTGCTTTTCTAATGAACCGTTTTGCTAACGAGATTGTTTGTCAATATGGTATAATTTGTTTTTAATTTATAATATGGAGAGGCGGTCACGATGGTAAAAGTTATTTTGTTTGATTTAGATGGGACATTGCTTCCGATGGATACAAATGCATTTGTAAACCATTACATAAAGGAATTGGCACCGAAAGTAGGGCATATCGTTGATCCGAAACAATTTGTACAGGCGCTCATGGCTGGAACTGAAGCGATGATTAAAAATTTAGATTCTAGCAAGACGAATGAGAAAGTATTTGAAGAAGCGTTTTTACCGTTATTAGGTGTAAAAAAAGAAGACATTTGGCCAACATTAGATGATTTTTATGAAACGGTGTTTCCGACGTTTTCATATATGTGTCAGCCGACACCGGAAGCAAAAAAAGTGGTTGAAGAAGCTGTCGACCAAGGTTATCGTCTCGCAATAGCGACGAACCCGGTCTTCCCGAAAGCAGCTATTTACCACAGATTAAATTGGGCAGGAATTGATAAAATCCCTTTTGAAATTGTAACTGTGTATGAAGAAAATGTTTTTACAAAGCCACATGCTCAATATTATCAAGATCTATCAGACCGGTTAAATGTGAAGCCGGAAGAATGTATGATGGTAGGAAACGATATGCAGGAAGATATGGTTGCGAGTGAAATAGGGATGAAAACATTCCTAATTGAAGGAAATGTTATTGACCGCGGCCAACCGCAATATCAAATGAATGATCGAGGAACGATAGAACAATTTTATAATCAGTTAAAGCAGAAAACGGGATTATTTGCATGAAGCAGAAAGAGGACTCTTGTGGAAGTCCTCTTTTTTGAATTAATTTTTAACTAGCTCATGGGTCAGTTCTTGCTCAAGAAATCCTGCCAAACCAATGTTGCTTTCTAAATCGACAATGTATATTGTCTTATTATTTTTTACCCATGAAACGTATGTGGAGTAAAATGGATGGCTTTCTTTAAAATATTTCTCCAGCTCTTCTCTTTCAGAACAAATGTCTTTCACTTTCCCTTTTCCAACATATTCACTTCTGCCGTGTTTATTAACGTAAACAGTATCTCCAACATTAAACAAAATGATCACTCCAATACTAAAGAAGTTATTTTAATCTATGATGATAAGAATGACTTTATTTTATCATATCCAGCTAAACAATCCCTACCCTTTCTTATCATCCAATCGTTCCATTTTCTGCCCCAATTTAATCTAATTCGTCAGGAGTTTATATTTCAAAGCTTGAGCTTCATTGGGTTAAGTTTTACGTATTTCTTGTTGTATTCAAAAGGATTTTTCAATTATAAGGAGAACCATATTTGAGAGGTTCATTTTATAGGTCATTTGAAAAAACACATTGAGGGGAGAATGACGATGAAAACGGACAAGTGGATAACGAAGTTTGAACCTTTTGCTGGACGCCTCATTGAAAAATATCAAGTTCCTGGTACTGCGCTAGCAGTCTCACATCATGGAAAAATGATTTACAAGGAAGGTAAAGGGTATCGCAACGTTGATGAAAAGCTTGAAGTGACAGAGAATACACTCTTTGGGATTGCTTCAATAACAAAATCATTTACCGCGATTGCGATTATGCAATTACAGGAGAGGGGAAGCCTTACGGTCAATGACCCGGTCGTTCGTTATTTACCAGAATTTAAGACGAGTGACCCAGCACATACTGAACGCGTAACAATTCATCATTTTCTTACCCATACATCTGGACTCCCAACATTGCCGACGCTTTACTATGCAATGAAACGTACGATGGAAAATGATTCGTCAATCTCCGAGCAACAAATGGAACGGTTAAATGAACATGAACCAATTGATGATTACGAACAGCTAATGAGCTTTGTTGGCGAATTAACCTTTGATCTATTAGGTGAGCCGGGAACAGAATTTAGCTATTCAAATGATGCATATGCCTTACTAGGTGCGATTGTTGAGCGAGTGAGTGGGATGCCGTATGACGAATATGTGACAGAAAATATTTTGAAGCCTCTAAACATGACCTCAAGTACATTTGATTTAAATCGTGTGATACATGCAGAAGATGTAACGACGTTGTACGCATCGAAAGAAGAAGACGGTGAAAAAGAAATCTATAAATCAGACGTGTGGTGGGATGCACCAGCGATGTTAGCAGGTGGTTTTCTTAGGTCAACATTGAAAGATATGATGAAATACACAGAACTCTATTTGAATGATGGCACTGTTCATCACTCTCGAATTCTTACTCCAGAAAGTTTGCGTGAAATGGTACATCCTCATGTTCAATATGAGAAAAATAAATATTACGGGTACGGACTGATGATCACTCCTGATTACAATGGAGCGACATTAGTCGAACATGGCGGAAGCTTGAAAGGAGTTTCATCTCATTTAAGTGTCGTTCCAGAAAAAAGATTAGCCGGTGTCGTATTAACGAACATTGTTGGTGTACCTGTTTCATCGCTGTTGTTAGGAGCGCTTAATGCTGTACAAGGAGTAGAACCGGATACTCCGCTGCAAACGTATCAAGATTACGAAGTTCAGGCTGATCTTCTTGAGAAGTATTGTGGGACATTTACTTCTGGAGAAGGTGCAGAAATTAATGTGACTAAAAAAGATAATCAGCTTCTTTTTGAATCAGAAGGAGAAAGTTATTCGATGAGACCGGTCGATCGTCATTTATTTACAGTGGAAATGAATGAATCGGAAACACCGGTTCGCTTTTTAGTCAATGATGAACAAGAGGTATATGGTATTTTTCTAGGAGTGAGACAGTTACTAAAAGGTGAAGTCGAGCAAAAGTCAGAAAGTGTATAAAGAAATCAGTTGAAAGTACATGGGGAATCAATAGCCATGTACTTTTTGTTGTAGTGCTGTTCACGATTTTGATCGGACAACAAGTGCGCGATGACCTCGAAAATCATGGTTTTACAAAGGAATGGGAGGACCCTGTAGTCACCACATCCGTGTGGAAGCTCGTGATGTAACGTTTGTGGCTCTTTTTGTCCTCCTTTTTAAACACGCATTAGGGATAATTTTCCCTGGCTTGCAAAAAATAATTGTACAACCTTTAATAGCCGGAGGAAGGGTCATGTTTTACAAACTGCTTAAGTTTATTGCCAAAATTATTATTCCAATCAAATATAAAATTAAAGTGTTTCATGAGAACGATCAATTGCCTTCAGGTGCTTTTATCGTTTCTTCTAACCATACGAGCTGTCTCGATCCAATCGTAATTAGCTTACTATTAAAGAGAGACATTCATTTTTTAGCAAAAGCTGAACTATTCCAAAATAAATTATCCAATTTGTTTTTTAAAGGGCTACTTGCAATTCCTGTTGATCGACGTAAAGGAAACAGGATAAAGCCTGTCAGAAGTGCATTAAGGCTTTTAAAGAAGGGAGAGGTTGTCGGAATCTTCCCAGAAGGATCGAGGATGAAGGAAGGTGAAAGGGTGCCACCTAAAAACGGTGTAGCTTTTTTAGGTTTAAAAGGAGATGTCCCAGTTTTACCTGTTGCCATCTCTCTTTCGAAAAAAAGAAAATGGTTTAGAGAAGAAGCGTTGATTCATTTTGGTACACCAATAGATATATCAACAGTTGGACTAACTCATTACAGCGAACTTGCAGCTTATATTTTTAACCAATCTCTTGAATTATTACCGGGAGAAAGAAGGACGGTTCATATAAACCTCAATGTTGAATCAAAAAAGGAAATGAAGCAATAAAGCTAATAGAGGAGCTATTTTTAACTATGAGAATTGATAAAAAATATATGGACAATCGTATAACGTCAACTAAAGTTTGGATGAAACCCCAAAAGTCGTATACATAAAGGCTGTGACGAGAGTCGTTAAAATGTATACGACTTTATGAAATGACTATTTGATATTTTACATAAGTGATATTTCGTCCTCGTCAGCTGTCAGTTGAAGAATCCACTCTTTCATATCGACCATACGTAAGTATTTTGGCGACGAATTTGTACCAGTAACGATCATTGGAATATTTGTGTCATTTGCATGGATTCCACCATGACTTGCCCCGCCTACATGAGTTGGGGTACTTTCTCCAATGAATTGATAATCGGGTTTGACGGTTGTTACGACGAAGTCTCCTTCATGTGAAGTTAAAGAGCTATGAAGTCGTTTTAATGCATCTGGATAATCTCCGTAATCAATCCCTTGTCCTTCAACTTTTAAATCGAGAATGGATTCATCACCGTCAATTTTCCAAGTTTGATTATAAATATCTTTAAAATCACCGTTTGGTTTAAATTTAAATGTCTCATCTGTTCCACTGCTTGTAACAAAATACCAATCATCAGATTTCCATGCAATGATCTCTATGCGATCATCACTTTGTAACTTTTCAACAATAGCTGATATAGGAACTTCATTCGTATTTAATGAATAGATAAAGCATGAGCGAAGATTAATCGCTAATACAATGTCGTCCTCTTTACGCACACCTTTTCTCAGCTTTGTGATTTTAAAAGGCTGTAACAGTTTACGTAAGTCAACAGAAGCTGTTTCTTTATTATTTGTAATTCTTGATTGCCCATTATCCCCTATTAAAATCCATATGTGATTTTCTAAAGCTTGTTCCCAGCTTTCAAATGTATCTAATATTGTTTGTAATTGCTGATCCATCTCCTTGATTCCTTTAATATCCATTGGACCATGTTTATGGACATTCTTATCATGGTCAGGTAAATAGACAATTGAAAATTGAGGAAGCTGATGATTTTTTACTAACTCGGAAAACTCTTGCACCGAATAATTATTATTAAAACCAAAGTTATTCCATAAGTGACTATATTTTTTATTGCTACTAAACCCTGCCAATCTGCCGTATACAAATGTTGAAGGGGTTTTTACGTGTAAATTCTTTTCAATGGCTACAAAAAAACGAACGAGTGGCGGAATGGTCATCGTATTTTCGATACTACCTCGGTGCATGAGTGTATTAATAGATGCTGATTCCTTGCCTAGCTCATGTAATTCTTCATGGATCGTTTTTGTGTCAGGGTTTAAGTAAGACTGGTTTAAGTGATAAAAAATATCATATAAACTTCTTGTTAACCCGAGCTTCATCAATTCAAATACATGTGTACCATGATTGATGATCCGGTTCTGGTTTTGGCTGTACCAAACGAGAGCTGGAATACGATGTTCATCGCAATATTTACCTGTTAATAGCGTACTCTCTACATTGACAGACATTGCTGGAAAAGGGGTAACGACATTTGGGTAATAATTTCCATGTTCCATAAAATATGAAAGAGCAGGCATATTTTCTTCTTTTAATGCAAGCTGAAGAGGCTTGTCCATTAGTGTGTCAAGCATAATCATAATGACACTTTGGTGATCTGTTTTATCAGTGGTCAAAAAAATCCCCCCATTTCAATCGTTTAAAAAGGATGTTCAAAAAGTCCGGGAAAAATAGCTTTCGTATCTCCGCGTTGACTCGTTTCTCTGTTACTCATGTATGAATACCATACGCTTCATTACTCAAAACTTCGTCGCTTTGATCTACTCGTTTCTTTTTGTCCACCTTTTTGAACACACACTTAAAATGTATTTGTCAAATCATTCTAATTAGTATTATTTCAGGTAGTTTATGTTTTTATGTAGTGACCCTACATCTTTATATAATTGATAAAAAAATGCACTTGGCATAACGTGCCAAGTGCAGTGGATTTGATCTATCCATTCACGATATCTCCTCCATTTACATGAAGGACTTGTCCTGAAACATAAGAAGAATCATCAGAAGCTAAGTAGACGTAACTCGGTGCCAATTCAGCAGGGTGACCAGGTCTTCCCATCGGACTACTTGTCCCGAAATTAGCTACTTGATCTGCAGGGAAGGAGGCTGGGATTAACGGAGTCCAAATCGGTCCAGGAGCGACTGCATTGACACGTATTCCCGAGCTGACAAGATTTTCTGATAGTGAGCGGGTTAAAGCGACCATCGCTCCTTTCGTAGCAGCATAATCCATTAATTCAGGCATTCCTTTATACGCGACGATCGAAACGGTATTTATAATCGTGCTTCCCTCCTTTAGGTGGGGACGAGCTGCTTTTATGAAGTGAAAGCAAGAAAAAATGTTTGTTTGAAAGGTCCGTTCCAATTGTGCACTCGATATATCTTCAATTTTTTCTTGGTAATGTTGTTCTGCTGCATTGTTTATTAAGCAATCTAATTGTCCAAATTGATTGATTGTTCGTTGGACGGCTTCCTGACAAAATTGCTCAACACCGACATCACCGGATATTAGTAAACATTGTCCGCCAACGCGTTCGACTTCTGCTTTTGTTTTTTCTGCATCTTCATGTTCATCTAAATAAATGAGTGACAATTTAGCTCCTTCTTTTGCAAATGCAATGGCAACTGCGCGTCCGATTCCGCTGTCACCGCCAGTTAATAAAACGACTTTATCTTTTAACTTGTTTGTGCCTTTATAGTTTGGATCGTCATAAATCGGTAACGGATTCATTTCGGATTCGAATCCAGGCTGCCGGTTTTGGGTTTGTGCTGGCTGACCATTTGTCTGCTTATCTTTTATATCTTGATATTTCATGAAATCACTCCTTAAATTGTTTTATGTTCAAGAAAAGCACCTATTTTATATAGGGTGTCTTTATTAAACTTTCAATAACCAAAAAAATAATAGTTTGACAACTCTGACATCTTAATTTAGAATTTAACTTGTAATACAACTAACAACATACAACTAACAACTTAAAATATTTTAAATGAAGGTGATGGGTGATGATTGAGGAGACAAAGAGAGGTAAACTCTCAGATATTGTTTTGCAAGATATTTTGAAAAAAATCATGGTTGGTGATTATAAGGCAAATGAATATCTTCCAAGTGAAAATGAACTTTGTACGATTTATCAAGTAAGCAGAGTCACAATAAGAGAAGCCATTAGAGGATTAGCAGAAAGAGGATTTGTGGAGCGTCAGCAAGGAAAAGGTGTACTAGTGATTAATAAAAGTGATGAAATTGTTTCAAATGCAATATACTCCATGATTTTAAGGAATTCTGTTGAGCAAAAACATGTCTTAGAAGTGAGAAAAACAGTTGAATTACAGACAGCTAGATTAGCTGCACAAAGGGCAACAGAAGATAATATTCAGGAGATGAAGGAAGCACTGGAGTCAATGAAAACTGTAAGTTCTTCTATTGAAGAGTACATTGCAAGTGACATGAAGTTCCATTTAGCGATTGCGAAAGCTTCTAAAAATATCGTATTCGAATCAATTATTAAAGCTTTAGAACCACTACTAACAGATAACATCCAATCAACGGTCGATACAAATGATCGCCCTGAACTGACTATGAAATTCCATGAAAACATTTATAAACAAATTCTATTAAAGAATCCAAACGCAGCAGAACAAAGTATGAGAGAACACTTAGAAGCAACGGAAACAAGGTTAAAGGTAGCAGAAGAGCAGAAAAATATAGATGACTGAAATATAAAATGACCATAATTTTAGGTCTATTTAAGTTAAATGTCTATCCTTTAAATAAAATGTAAGCGTTATTATTGGTGAGCGGATGGAAGTTTAAAGTCCAAAGGAGAAATGAAAGGAATAGAAGGTGGTGGTAAATGACCTCAGTCGTTTATCAAAGAGTAACTGATTCATGATGACTTAAATTCAGGGGTTATTAAAGGAAGAAAAAACTATTTTAACGGAGGGAAGTGCTTAAATGGGTAAAAGTAGAAGGTATTTATTCATTATGTTAGTTTTATCTGTATTTGTAATATTTGCAGCTTGTAGTACAGACGGCTCGGGCGAAAGCAATACTTCTGGTGATGGTGAGGTAGAATATCCAAACAGTACGATTGAAATTGTAGTTCCGTGGGCTGCAGGTGGAAGTAGTGATTTAACTGCAAGGGCTTTAGCCGAGGCAATGAGTACAATCATTGATCAAAATGTCGTAGTTGTCAATAGAGAAGGAGCTGGAGGAACAATTGCAACATCAGATGTTGCCCAACAACAACCTGATGCCCATACTCTCCTTTTTAACGCGGTTGGTGTTTTTACAACACAAAAGGTATTGAATGAAGTTTCATATTCAATTGATGATTTTCGAGCAGTAACGGGGTTAACATATGAGCCAATTGTATTACTTGTCAATGCTGACTCTCCATGGGAGTCAATAGATGACTTAGCAGCAGAAACAGACAGGGTTACATATGGTCATTCCGGTGCAGGTGGATTGCCAGATTTAGCTCAAGCTTCTTTTTATGAACAGGCAGGGGTTGATGCTGAAAGTGTTGCATACGAGGGACAGAATCCTGCAGTGACCGCTTTACTTGGGAATCACGTGGATACGGTAGCAGCTCACCCAGGAGACACGATGCAGCATGTAGAGTCTGGAGATTTAAGAGTATTAGGAATATTTTCCCCAGAACGATTTGATGATATACCAGATGTTCCGACATTTGAAGAAAATGGGTATCCAATTGACATGAGTGTTTGGAAGTATCTACTTGTTTCTAAAGAAACTCCAGATAATGTTTTAGATAAGTTGACTGACATTGTTAATGAAGCATTAGAACATCCAGAATATACCGAATTTTTAGAAACTTCTAACCTGACTCCTCAGCATATATCAGGAGAAGAAGTAATTGAAAGGTTAGAGAGCAATGCAGAAGAACATGGTGAAGCGATTAGAAATATGGGGCTTTCAAATGAATAGGGTTTGAAATTAAAAGGGGGGATTTCCACTTTCACCCCCTATATTACTTAGGTAAGTTGGTGAGAAGATGATTCGTAAAGAACGCAATATATGGTTGTTTTTTTTAATAGGTGGCCTATTGGTTTGGCAAATAATAATTCCTTCTCAGGTTCAAGTTAGTCAAAATAGCTCTAATTATGGCCCGGATTTTTTCCCAACTTTATTGGCTATTATTGTTGTTATTATAAGCGGTGCATCCTTTTTAGGAACATTTATAAAAAAATCAGAAAGTGATAGTGATGAAGCAACAAAATCACAGGATAGTGGAAATGTATGGATAGGTATTGTGGTATTTTTGATTACCGTTGGCTATGTTTTTATTGCAGAATTAATTGGTTTTATACCAGCATCATTGATTTCTATGCTATTAATCATGTTGCTCCTCTCCGTAAAGAAGTGGTATTTCTATCTCATCATGATTGTATTCATTATTGCAGTACATTATATTTTTGAAAATATTCTATATATTAGACTTCCTTAAATAATACTTAACTAGGTTTCCTGCAAAATACATGTTCAAATCGAATTGCGTCTATAATTGCGAAAATAAAATGAACATTCTTAACCATTTGGCAACCGAGTGTCAACTTTATGTTAGCGTTGAAACTCTTTCTTACGAAGTCGTAAATGATCATTTTTACATTTGCACACGGAATTATATTGATTGATGGAAGAATCAATATTTCTCAAATTCGTCAATGACCACTGAATTAAAGAAACCTACATAGCTCGTTTTCTCAACAAGTTACCAAGCTGTCTAAGTTATGTGACAAAATAGCGCAACCTGTTTATTCTATACCATCAAATAAAATCGAACAATATGAACCCACCACAATGAAACTATATGGCCTTTCCATCCGAATAGAGAAAAATGGTTATCCAATACTTCTCTATCTTTTTGGTGGAAAGATCAATCTTACATTGGAAATTAGTGTAGTTAACCACCTCATATATGGGGATATTTTGAAATTGTCAGTTAAAACGCAAAATGTATGCCCTAGGGATACTGATAAAAAATCCAAGAATTAAGTAGTTAACATAAAAGGGTGAAAAATATGGGAGAAATAATAATAAATAGCCTATTGTCCATACTTCAACTTGAAAATCTACTATTTATTATCATAGGAGTATTTTTAGGATTTATTTTTGGGTCATTGCCAGGATTAACCGCAACCATGGGGGTTGCTTTAATGCTTCCAATTACTTATAGCATGGAGCCGATAACAGCGATGCTATTTTTATTAGGAATTTATTGTGCTGGTACTTATGGAGGATCTGCATCAGCAATCCTAATAAATACACCAGGAACTCCCGCATCCGCTGCTACTGTGCTAGATGGTTATGCACTTGCTGAGAAAGGGAAAGCAGCAATCGCTTTACGAATGGCATTACTAGCATCTGTTGCAGGCGGAATAATCAGTGCTTTAGCATTGCTGTTTATCGCACCACAATTATCGAAGATAGCATTAAACTTTGGTCCAGCTGAATTCTTTGCTTTATCAGTTTTTGGCTTAACAATGATCGTTAGTGTAAGTAGTAATAACCTTAGAAAAGGTCTGATAATGGGTATATTGGGCATGTTTGTTTCCACTATAGGCCTTGATCAGATTGGTGGGCTATCTCGGTTTACTTTTGGTAATGGTTATTTAATGGGTGGTATTGATCTGATACCTGCATTAATTGGTCTATTTGCAATCTCTGAAATTATTAAAAAATCTCAAACAGCTCATTTAGGTATCGATAATAACAATATTGATAAATTAAATAAGACAGTAGTTTCTTATAAAGAACTCATTAAGAAGTACAAAAAAACAATGTTAAAATCTAGTGCTATAGGTACCTTTGTTGGAGCCATTCCTGGTACTGGACCGGCGATTGCATCGTTTCTCAGTTATAACGAAGCGAAAAGAGTTTCAAAAAATAAAGAAGAGTTTGGAAAGGGTTCCTTGGATGGGATTGCGGCATCTGAAGCTGGTAACAATGGCGTAACTGGTGCTACTCTTATTCCCTTACTTACTTTAGGAATTCCAGGAGATACAGTTACAGCTGTTCTACTGGGAGCGCTAATGATGCAAGGTATTGCTCCAGGTCCGCAATTGTTTGTAAATTATACTGAAATGATTTATACGATCATGATTGGCTTAGCAGTAGTAAATATTTTTATGTTGTTTCAAGGGTCTTTTGCAACAAGAGTCTTTGCCAAAATAAAATCTGTACCTATAAACCTACTCATACCGATTCTTCTAGTTTTATGTTTTATAGGTGCTTATGCAGTAAATAACACACTTTTCGATGTGAAAGTAATGCTGGTGTTCGGTCTTATAGGGTTTATTATGCCGAAATTGGGTTTCCCGATAACTCCAATGTTGCTTGGAATTGTGTTAGGACCCATCGCAGAAACATCCTTTAGACAAGCTTTGGCTGTTTCAAATGGCAGTTATATGATTTTTATTACAAAACCAATATCCTTGTTATTTATCTTGTTAGCGGTATTCTCTATCTTAGCTCCGTTAATAATGCCGTATATAAGAACACATTTGAAAAACAGACGTGCTAAATAACTTGTTATGAAAGCCTCTATTTATACGAGGGAAATAAAAATATATTAGTTTTTAACCTCAATACGATATTAAAGGAGGAAAAGTATTGAAGATTATAGATGTAATACCTCATGTCCTAAGTAAACCACTCGAAGTGCCTTTTGCATTTTCTCAAGGGTGGGTACATAAGAGAAGTACGATGATTGTTGAAATAGTTACAGATGAAGGGGTGCGTGGATGGGGAGAATCACTTTGTCATGGGCTTCAGCCTCCCGAAATAGCAGCTTCATTCGTTGAATTTTGCTTTAAACCTCTATTGTTAGGTAAGGATCCATTTGATGTAGAAGTACTATGGGAAGAAATGTATAATGCCTCAAGACCATTCGGGCAAGGAGGGGCAGCTGTCAATGCCATTAGTGGTGTGGATATTGCTTTATGGGATGTTATTGGTAAAGTTTTGAACAAGCCAATAAGTAAGTTGATTGGAGGTACATTCCGATCTAAAATTACTCCTTATGCAACGGGGTTTTACAGGAAAAAAGGTGTAAGATATCCTGAAGCAGCTGTTGAGGAGGCGAAATTACATTTATCAAACGGGTTTCGTGCCTTTAAATTAAAGGTTGGTTTTGGAGTGGGAGAAGATTTAGCGTATATTCATGCTGTTCGGGATGCAGTTGGTGATGAACCTACGATAATGCTGGATGCAAATGGAGCATACAATTCTTCTCAGGCTAGGAGAATCTTGCATGAGACGGTGGGTGCTAACATTCACTTTTTTGAAGAACCCCTGGCTCCGGAAGATATTGAAGGGTATAAAGAAATTAAAAACCTAACCGGAACTTATGTCGCTGCTGGAGAAAACATTTTCGGTAAGATAGGGTATCGTCATTGGATATCTCAAAAAGCTCTTGATATACTCCAGCCTGACTTATGTTCATCTGGGGGATTTACAGAATGTAAAAAAATTGCAGGTATGGCTCAGGCGTGGAATACTACGGTTATCCCTCATGTATGGGGGTCTGGTATTGGTCTAGCTGCATCGATACAATTTATTGCAACTATTCCAACATCTCCATTATCTTTAAATCGAGCTGAACCTTACCTGGAATATGATCAATCAGACCACCCATTCCGGGAGGAGTTAATATTCAATGCAATTAAAATGGAAGATGGAGCGATACCAATTCCAGATAAACCAGGGATTGGCGTAGAAGTAAATCGAGATGTTATTAAAGAATATAAAATACCAGTATTTAAATAAATCAATTTTGAGGTGAAAACATGGAAAACCAGAAAGTCATAGTTTTCGGAGTAGATGGTTTAATTCCCAATTTGGTATATAAATTTGCAGAAGAAGGTAACCTCCCGAATATAAAAGAGATGATGAATGGTGGTGCTACTTCTGAACTGCTTCCATTTATTTCGACTTGGGGTGATGTAAATTGGGTCTCTTTCTTAACTGGGCAATCTCCAGGCTGTTCGTGGAAAGGGCAGAGCGAACCAGGAACGAATGAAGGAAATGTGCTTGGTTTGACAAATTCCCTTGGAAAAAGAGGGGCATTGGTTCATTTCCCAAAGACAGTATCAACAGAAGGGACCAATCATTTCTCCTTTGCACCTTTTCAGGGGGCACCACCTTTTGAATTAGCGTCACCACGGGTATTTAGTACCGATATGAACAAATGGCCATTAAAAGAGACTAAAGAATCCTTAGGCTGGCCACCTACATCCGCTATCTCACACCACGAAAAAAACAACCTATCTTCCATTGAAATAAATAACGGACATTATCTTTTCAATTTACAATTAAATAATGGAGAGAAGTTAGGAGTCTCGATTCAATTATTAGATGAGCAATGTATTAGATTACATGTGAATGAAGTTACAGAGGTCGATATAGAAGCTGAAACCTGGTCGGAATGGCTTAAAGTTCAATTAGATAACAGGGTAGAGGGAATAGTAAGGTTTAAACTAGCGAAATATGATAGAAACAAAGGAGAAATAGATATTATTCAATCACAGATTAATCGTACCTCAGGTCTGTCTAATGACTCTAAGTTAGAAGAATATTTATTAGCTAATTGCGGACCGTTTATATCTACTTGGACAGTAAAAGCTTCTCCTGACGAACTTTATCATGAAACTAGTTTTGAAGAGGGAGAGTACCAGGCGATGTGGCTGGCAAATGCTGCTTTAAAACTTGTAAATCACAAAGATATCGATTATTTTGCTACTGTATATCGATTGAATGATGAAACCCAGCACACAAGCTTAAGTCAATATGATCCTTCCTCTCCTTTTTATTCGGAAGAACTCTCATATATCTATGAAGAAAACATGAAAAAAAGCTATGAAGTGCTGGACCGAGCGATAGGAAAGATACTGAGTGAAAAAATGGATGATACAACTTTAATTTTAGCTTCTGATCACGGAGGCGTTCCTAACCATTATTTCTGTGATATTTACTTACGTCTAGAAGAGTGTGGCCTTTGTGAGCTAGATGATAAAGGGATGCCAGTATTATCTAAATCCAAGGCATATCTTAAAAATAATAGAGGGGGACTTGAAGTTTTTGTAAATCTCAAAGGGCGAGAAGAGACAGGTATAGTTGCACCAGAAGACTATGAAATGGTTCAGAGTGATATATTTCATGCTATAGTGACTTGGGTAAATAACGTTCGTGGAAAATCTGAAAATGTGTCTGCTTTAACATTGAAGAAGCAAGATGCTCCCATCATCGGATATTGGGGACCAGAAATGGGAGATGTTATTTTCACATATAATCAAGGGTATGTATGGGGAACAAATAAAAAAGATGTGATAGGTCCTGTATCCGAACCAGGTGCCAATCATGGTCCGCAGATAACAAGTGCTAGGACATCGCATTCTTCTAATCTAGGGATTTTTATTTCACATGGGAAATATCTAAAAAAAGGATACCAATACAATGCAGACAAATTTGGTCCTTACTTAATGAATGATGCCGGAAAAACAATTTTTGATTTATTAGCGTCAACAGAGTCCCCTAGTATTGACGGTAGGTTTATGTCTCAATTATTTACAAGTGAACGGTAGAAGCTAGTATTTATTGCAATTTTAATTAAGAAAAAGAGAGGTAAGGGATAGTAAAATGGATGTCATTACATTGGGAGAAAGCATGGTTTTGTTTACTCCAGAATCTTCAGGACCTCTTCGTTATGTTGAGCGGTTGCATAGAACAATAGGTGGTGCGGAATCAAATGTTGCAATTGCCTTGTCACGACTCGGTCATAAAGTAGGCTGGATAAGTAAACTGGGGAAGGATGAATTTGGTCTATATATTCGAAACACTATTCGTGGCGAAGGAGTAGATACGTCACAGGTAGTGTTCGATAAACACTTCCCTACAGGAATTTTCTTTAAGGAAAGAAAAATACATGGGGATCCAAACATTTACTATTACAGACAGCATTCAGCAGCTAGTAGTATGGATCCTAAGAGTATTGATTTTTCATACGTAAAAAAAGCTAAATATATTCATTTGACAGGTATTACACCGGCATTGAGTACTTCTTGTAAAAAAACTATTTATAAAGTGCTTGAGGAAGTGAAAGCGAATCAACATCAAAAAATCGTTTTTGATCCTAACATACGATTAAAATTATGGTCAGAAGCGGATGCGAGAGAAGTTTTAACGGATATCGCCCAAAAGTGTGATATTGTCTTGCCAGGGATTGACGAAGGGAGATTGATGACAGGAGAAACAACTCCAGAAAATATTTCTCACTATTTTTTAGAGCGAGGAACAAAAGCAGTAATAGTAAAGCTTGGAGAAAATGGGGCATACTACACTACGGATAAGGAGAGTATGTATGTACCCGGAGAAAAGGTAGAGAGTCTAGTAGATACAGTGGGTGCAGGTGATGGGTTTGCTGCAGGAGTTATTTCAGGATTACTTCGAGGTTGGGGATATCATCAATCAGTCCAATTAGGTAATAAGATGGGTGCTTGTGCACTTGGTGTAGAAGGGGACATTGAAGGTTACCCATACTGGGAAGAGATAGACCCTAATTCTCCGGCTAATCATATTAATAGATAATGTAAACCAATTAAAATGTCAAAATTTATTACGCGTATAGAAATTCATGATTAGTAGGAGGGAGACTCATATGTGTGACTATAAATTAAAACAAATTGTCTCTTCGGGTATTGTTGCAGTCGTTAGAAGGGTTGATCCAGATAAAGTCCCCTTCCTTGTAAAGGCTTTAATTAACGGTGGTGTTTCATCAATAGAGATTACCATGGATTCAGAGAAGGCTAGGGATAAGATTAATGAACTTAAAGAAGCGTATGGGGATACTGTTGCTATTGGAGCTGGAACAGTTTTGGAAAAAAGCCAAGCAAAAGAAGCCATTATGGCAGGGGCAGATTTTATTTTTGCTCCGACTTTGAATAGGGAAGTTATTGAATATACGAAACAGGAAGGGAAAATTATGATTCCTGGTGTATTTACTCCAACAGAAATATACAACGGGTATAAATGGGGGGCAGATATTTTGAAGGTGTTTCCTGCAAATATTCTCGGCCCACAATTTTTTAAAGACGTGAAAGGTCCGATGAATGATATACCAATGATGCCTACCGGTGGAATTGATCTGGATAACATAGAAAAATACATTGAAGTTGGTGTGGTAGCAGTAGGTGTTGGCGGTTCTTTACTAAAGGCCCCCCTTATAGCTGAAAATAAATGGGGTGATTTGGAAAAACTGGCTCATTCCTTCGTTCAAAGAGTAGAGGATGCAAGATTAAATAAGTGAGTATGAAATGTTACCTACAGCGTTAAAATTTCCTTCAAATTTTAAAGAGCATAGAGAGTTGGAAAAGAAGTGATACTGTAAGTTGCTAGTTTTTTGTCTATTAACCCCTCTGGATTTAAGAGTTAAGAGTAAAAATCGAATCCAAACCAAACACATGTCTAGTATGAAATTTTTAAGAAGTCAAACTACCCACCATATCAGGGCAGGACTTTAGGGAGGAAAGTAAACCTTGTGTTCACTTAAATGACATCGTCTTAAAAATATTTAAGTAAAAAAAGTGGCTATCACCAGAAATATTTACGAGGTGTCAGCCACTTAATATATTCTTTGTAAACCACAGGCTCTGCCTGTGTGAAATTAAACCTTTAAGGGTTGCTTTCGTGAGACTCTTTAAAAGTAACGAATAGTTGGAAAGTATACGTGTTTCTTCCTCTTCTAGTATATTCGAGGTTGTGAATGCGTCGAAGCAGCTTGTAGAGAATTCAGTGAAGAATCGCTCGTTGCTCCTGCGCCACTTTGTTTGCTCGTCGCAGAAAAACAGTGCTCCTGCGCCACTTTGTTTGCTCGTCGCAGAAAAACAGTGCTCCTACGATTACTCGTCGCAGACTATGTGCTTCTTCCTCTGCAATGAACATAAGTTTCTTTGATAACAAAAGAATGAGTTAAAATGAGCTGAGATACAACTTCCCCCAACTCGTTTTTTCTATGTATGTTATTTAAATGTCATGATTCACTCGAAAGAGCGCCAGGCGGTAACTCAGGCGGGAAAAGCAATCGTCGAAAATTCCCTAGGTGAACACAGTGTGACACCTAGGAAGTTGAGGCATTGCCCGCAGCAAAGAAGACACTCGAATGCAAACGAAGTACAGCACGAGTAGATGTCGCACTTGTGCTTTGGAGTAAAAGCGTCCGCCTATAGCGATTTCGAATTCTATATGATTATGAAAAGGGATATCCTCGAAAAACTCACGGACCAAATTAAATAAGATACCTTAAGGGACACGGGTGATAAAGTGCCATATAGGGCGTAATTAAAACCGCCCGTTTACGGGCGGATACCTATTAAATCGATTTTTCAATACTCGTAATTAATCGTTGTTCAACATCGTTGGCCACTTGGCGAACATGAGAATCGTCGATGAAGTCCATTAACGATGTAGGCTGTGGCATGCCAATGTGCGTTAGTCCATTATCCACATATACTACGATTTTACATGGTAGGAAATATCCTGCCAGCTTTGAGAATTCAAGTACTTGTTTTGCATCATTTGGATTACATACTTCTAAAATATGAAATGGCTCGTCGAGTCCTAATCCTTTTTCGTCTAATTTGTCTTTCACATTGAATGACCATAAAATACTAAATCCTTCTTCCTGTAAAGATTCCTCTAATGAATGGATCGCTTCTTGAGGTGACTTGTCCGTCGTTTTAGTAAAATCAAAGCTCATGATAACTCCTCCTTTTTTTGTACATCTATATATTACCGTTTTTCAGCAACAAAAAACATCTCCAGGATGTTATATTCGTGACAACATTGACATAGGTGAGTTTACAATAGTACAATACTGTAATTAGTGGATGAATTGCACAAAGTGATGTAGGAAAGTTTTATGTGCAAGAAGGTGAAACAACGATTTCTTTGAGATAAGATAATTTTATTATAAAGTAGTGTTTCTTAATGAAATGCTACTTTTTCATGTTCTTAAACCGAGCTGCTCATGTATGAATGAACAAGATGTTGTCATACATTCTGATTTTGCAGTAAAATATTTTCTAAATAAAAGTATGAAAGGTGTGAAAAACCGTGGCAAATGCCCATCTAAAAAAAGAAATCATTGCATACAGTAAGCATATAGGCGTTGATAAAATTGGCTTTGCTTCGGCAGACCCTTTCACTACGTTAAAATCACGTTTAAAGGTGCAAGAGGAGAACAATTATCAATCTGGTTTTGAAAAAGGGACGATTGAGGAAAGGACAGAACCTGAAAGGTTACTGCCTGAAGCTAAATCGATTATTTCGATCGCTTTAGCGTATCCGTCAAAAATGAAGGATGCTCCCCGTTCAGTAAAAGGGGACAGGAGAGGGATTTTCTGTCGAGCATCATGGGGAGAAGATTATCACCACATTTTGCGAAGAAAATTAGAAGCACTTCAAGCATTTATTTTAGAAAAAGATCCAAATGCGAAATGTGTATCAATGGTTGACACAGGTGAACTGTCAGATCGTGCTGTTGCTGAACGGGCAGGAATCGGCTGGAGTGGTAAAAATTGTTCAATCATTACACCTGAATTTGGATCATATGTATATCTCGGTGAATTGATTACGACAATTGATTTACCAGAAGATACACCGATATTTGATCAATGTGGTACTTGTAACAAATGTGTCGATGCCTGTCCAACAGGAGCTTTAGTCCAAGGTGGTCAATTAGATTCAAACAAATGTATTGCTTTTTTAACACAAACGAAAGATTTCCTTCCCGAGCAATACAGAAATAAGCTAGGGAATCGTCTTTACGGATGTGATACGTGCCAAGTCGTTTGCCCTGAAAATAAGGGGAAAAATGCACAGCATCATGCGGAAATGCAGCCTGATCCTGATATTGCAAAGCCAAAGCTCATTCCATTATTAACGATTAGCAATCGTCAATTTAAAGAGAAGTTTGGTCATGTTTCTGGTTCATGGCGGGGGAAAAAGCCGATTCAACGAAATGCAATTATTGCATTAGCACATTATAAGGAAGAATCGGCGTTACCTCATCTATATCATTTATTAAAAACCGACCCCAGACCCGTTATTAGAGGGACAGCAGCTTGGGCAATCGGAAAAATTGGCGGCGGGAATGAATCGGAACAAAAATTACGAGAAGCGAGAAGAAAAGAGAAAGAACTAGACGTACTAGAAGAAATAACAAAAGGGCTTCAACGTTTAAAACAAGAACACGTGTATATTAAGAACGAGAGTTCAGTATGAATGTAAGCTGAGCTGAAAGAGGGGTTTTCAATGACGATAAGACCAACTATTTATTTTGCAGAAATGGATAGTCTAATTGGGAGACTGACAGTTGCAAAGTCAAATAAAGGAATATGTCAGATTAGCTTCGGTTCAGTTAAAGAAACGTGCTCTATTTTCGAAACGAGACTTAGAAAGCACTTTGTCAATGCTGAATTAACAGAGAGTGAAGAGGAAGTTGCTCAAGCGATGCAACAATTAGAGGAATATTTTCAAGGGATACGTACTGGTTTTGATGTTGAATTAGATTTATTCGGTACGAGGTTCCAATGTTTAGTTTGGAATAAAATTAAAGAAATCCCTTACGGAGAAACGAAGTCGTATAAGCAAATTGCTAAGGAAATTGGTGCACCGAAAGCAGTTAGAGCGATTGGTGGAGCAAATAACCAAAATCCGATTCCGATCATCATACCATGCCATCGCGTTATTGGCAGCAACGGTTCCATGGTCGGTTATGGCGGTGGTTTAGATAAAAAAGAGACGCTGCTTAGACTAGAAGGAGCTATTGAAAAAATATCATAGTACGATTCAAAGATGTTGTTTTTTAAAAACGATAATTGAGAAAAACGAGCTGGAATTTCACTAAATTTATCTAGCTCGTTTTTTTCTATTTCTTGCGACGAACAAACAAGTGGCGCCGGAGAAATGAGCAGTTCTTTGCTGGAAGGTGGGCTTAACCGCTTCGTTTGCGCTGTGTGTTAGATAAGGGATGTTCCATCAATATTTGAGATTTAGGTGGAGAGGTTCTCTGTAATGGCTATCCGTAAAATAGGAAGATGTCTATTGGATTGATTTCGCATTTTATGTATGTTTTCCTCTTCTAAATGAATATGATCAAATGAGGAGGGAGAGATGATGACATCACCAATTGAATATTTAAAAGAATATATTAAAGAATGTCATGAATGTTTTGTTATTGATGCTGGTGCACAGCTTTACTTAAGGTCCGATGAATCGAGTGCAATCGAAAGAAAAAAATCACAGCTTTATAAGAGAAAGGCTGAGATTATTAAAAACATTGTAGATGGACGAATTATTGGTGAACAATCTTATTTTTCGAGAACGGTCATTAATTATATCCTTGTTTTGCAGCATGTGATTAAACAAAAAGAGAAAATATACATTGAAGAGCAATTACAGCATCGCAGAGCAATTTTTGAAGATGATGAGATGATTGATGATTATTTAGTGAATCGTGATGGATCTCCGATGACAGAGGAGGAAAACGTAAAGTTTGATGAAGTTGAATTTGAGTCTATTGTTGATCGCAAAGGACCTCCGTATGAATACGACCGCTTATCAGTTGTAAAGTATGCAGAACGCTGGTGGAATGATTATAACCCTGCTTACGAG
The DNA here is from genome assembly GCF_002335745.1 of Evansella halocellulosilytica. GTDB lineage: Bacteria > Bacillota > Bacilli > Bacillales > Salisediminibacteriaceae > Bacillus_CA > Bacillus_CA halocellulosilytica. Next base: position 2,654,751 of record NZ_NIST01000001.1, read on the forward strand.
AAGTTTGAAAATGATTGTACAAATTACGTATCACAATGTATTCGTGCTGGTGGTGTCCCAAAAACTGGTGCACCAAACAGGACGAGAGGTTGGTGGTATGACGGGAATTTGTGGAGTTACAGCTGGTCCGTAGCAAATGCTTTAAGGTGGCACTTAAGCGGTTCTAAGAGCGGACTGCAAGCTCGGGAAGTATCTTCTCCTGATCAACTGTTGCGAGGGGATGTTATTTGTTATGACTTTAACGGAAATGGGCACTGGCAGCACAATACGATTGTAGTAGCTCATGATGCAGAAGGGATGCCTCTCGTAAATGCTCATACGACAAACAGCCGGATGAGATATTGGGCATATGAAGATTCTACGGCATGGACACCGAATATCAATTATAAATTTTTCCAAATTATTGATCGAAACTCCTAAATACATTTGGCCAGTAGATGTAAAATAGACGCTCACTTTCTTTTAAAATGATGACATGGTATGATAACGTTTGGAGTTTGCTCCAGACGTTTTTGTTTATACTATCAAAATCGATAAAACCTATGGAGGATAGTATAACTGCGACTAAGGCTTTCGTGATTAAGACTTGGCGACAAGCTATGTTTGTATCTGTTAATATGAGGTGAAAGAGAAGTGGGATTGCATATAGTATTACATGAACCAGAAATTCCTGCAAATACTGGGAATGTCGCAAGAACTTGTGTTGGGACGAATACTTCATTACATTTAATCCATCCATTAGGTTTTTCAACAGATGACCGAATGTTAAAACGTGCTGGATGTGATTACTGGCCAGATGTAAATATTTTGCATTATGACCATATAGATCAATTGTTTGAACGATATCCCGATGGGGAGTTTTTCTTTATCGAAACGATCGGGGAAAAACATTATCATCAATTTGATTACACTGACGAGAAGAAGGATTATTTTTTTGTTTTTGGAAAAGAAACAAAAGGGTTACCAGCATCCTTGACGGAAAAATATCGTGATCGGTGTTTTCGAATACCGCAAACGGATAAAATTCGTTCGTTAAATTTATCGAATACCGCAGCGATTGTCATTTATGAAGCGTTAAGACAGCAGTCTTTTCCTTCATTAGGGTAAAATGCAGCAGCCTTTCATATATATGGCTGCTGCATTTTCATTAATTCTTTGTAAACCACAGGCTATGCCTGTGTGAAATTAAACCTTTAAGAGTTGTATTCGTGAGATCTCTTTAAAAGTAACGAATAGTTGGAAAGTATACTGTGCTTCTTCCTCTGAAAGGTTAATCGAAGAAGAGAATGCGTCGAAGCAGCTCGCAGTGAAATCAGCGAAGAATCGCTCGTTGCTCCTGCGGTTACTCGTCGCAGAAAAACAGTGCTCCTGCGGTTACTCGTCGCAAAAGCATTTTCTTGCTTTCACCGCAGGGGCACGAGTGCGACATCTGCTCTTACTTCACTTTGTTCGTATTCATAGTGTCTTCTTTGCCACTGACGAACGGTTGAGCTACTTCGATCAAGCTCGAAGGGATCTCAACTCGTCCGTTTTTCGTAGGAAAGAGCATTGCTTCTTCGAAATATATCGATTTGTCTCGACGGATAAATGACAGATACGAATGAACATAAGTATCTTTGATAACAAAAAACCTTTCCCTTTTCATGTGAAAAAATGAGATGAGAGACAACTTCCCCAACTCGTTTTTTTATGTATGCTATTTGGATGTTATTTAAATGTCATCATTTACTCGAAAGAGCGCCAGGCGGTGATTCCTGCGGGAAAAGCAACAGCTGAAGATCCCGCAGGGTGATTTACCTGAGGAAGCTGAAGCGTTGCCCGCGGAAAGCGTCCGTCTGTAGCGAATGTAGATTGTACTCGTTTTTTATCTGATCTAAAAGCTATCTTTATTATACTATAACTATCTGAATAATCGGACTAATGAACATAAAAAAGGCTGTTGAGATGACTTTCTCAACATCCTGACCGCCCGTTTTACGGGCGGATACTTATTTTATGAGAGTTAATTTGATGGCTGAATGTAAAAGGGGACGGTTTCTTTTTCAATCGTTACTGGTGGAAAGTGCTTTTCTAAAAAGACAATGATTTCATTCCAAGATTCAGCTCCTGCTATTGCATTATTTGTTACCGTTCCACCAGATTTGTTTGTCGGGAAGATGACTGCAGGCAGGTAAGGCTGTATAAACGTATGACCTGAATGAGTATGATTTAAATGCCGCACTTCATAGTTAAAGTTGCTTTCATCCAGCTTAGTCACGATTTTTTGACACATTTCCTCTGATGGCCAATAAGCATCGCTCCCACCACTTATGAGTAATAAAGGACCTTGAATCTTTTGTACGTGAATATCAGCATCAGATCGTTTTTGCTTTTCATATTGCTTTATAAGTGATTTATAATCATCAACAGAAGACGGGGCTTTTTTGTTAAATAAATGGAAAAACGTTTGTAAAAATGATTTTTTTCTTACAGATGGCAGCGCCTCTCCGTTTTCCGTCCAGCGTATTGAACCTTTCTTTATGCTTGCACCATGAAAAACGTTAGAAGGCGGTGAAGAAACGATCACACCGTCTATATCATGAAACTTTGCAGCTGCTAAGAGCGATAACTCAGCCCATTTTGAGTGACCGAATAAGATAACCTTGCCCGACTTAACAGATTTGTGATGTTTTACCCATTGAACTGCTTTATTTACGGCTTCAATTGGAATGTCATTATGACTCTCTTCATGATGAAAAGTAACAGCCAACGCTGAATATCCATGCGAAGCTAGCAATGCGGCTGTGTATTTAGGTGATATGCCATTCATTACACCTAAAATGATAATAACGGGCATTTCTTTATGTTTGTTATAAGAATAATAACTTCCGTTAAAATGAGAATCGGAAACCTTTTCTTCTGTTACTTCATCTTCTTTAAATAGACGTTGCACCGTTTTTTTAATTTGTTTGTTACTTTCATTCGTCGAAATGTCGATTGTAAATTCAATTGGTTTGCCGATTTCGTGCGGTAAAAACGGTGAGCTGTTTCCTTCCCTCGGACGTAACTGCCACAGTAGACTGACAAGAGGGTTCTTTTCAAAACCATCCTCGTTATTTAATTGTAGACGTCCATCGCGATCAGCGTGTATGACACATTCAGAGGTCCATAATCCAGTTAACCGGTGATCATAAGATAACATAATTGTGACCTTTTCGTTCGGTACTAAGCCAGTCATATGAAGCTGGAGCGGCTCATCAACTCGTCCAATATCAGGGTATAAAAAGCAAGTCATTTTCGATCCCCACCTCAATAGTTTTTCTATAACAATCTATTCAAGCAAGAGTCATTTTACGCCTGGAAATTTGGACGGGGGTAGATGGAATTTTTCGTATAACGAAAAAAAGGACTGTCTCCTTTGAAGTGCTGTGCACTCATTGGACGGTCCTTTTTACATATTAGTTACGGTTAGGGTTATCATTATATCCTGCTGTTAAAATAGCAACCATAAAGGCTACGCAAACCCCTAAAATTAACCAGAGACCCATTATGTATGCCCCCTTTAATATTCTCTATAAATCAATATACCACTTTTTATCGTAGAAGAAAAGAAAACTTGAAATCTTTAATAGGATGTTCAATAATTTTGAGTACATTCATTTCCTCTTAGCATTAGAATCTATAGTTTTGATGCCCTATGCTGTTCCTTTCGTTTCATACAAGCATCTTGTATAATTGAGGCTATAAAGGAGGGATTTTCATGTATGTCGTTTGTAATGAACTTCACGTCCCAAAAGAAGGCAGGGAAAATGTGAAAAATCGTTTTAGCGGAAGTGCTGACAATATGAAAAAGATACCAGGATGTTTAGATTTTATGTTTCTTGATCCTGAGGATAGCGACAATTATCAAGTCGTTTTAACGAAGTGGGAATCCAAAGATGCATATGAAGCTTGGATAAACAGTCAAGCATTCAAAGATGCTCATAAAGAGCGGAGGAATAATGCTGAAAAAAGTCCTGCAAGCGGGAATAAAATATATAGTTATCATGTCCCGCATCATCTATAATCGTTTATGTAGAAGCCGAGTGGTTTGTTGCACTCGGTTTTCGTTTGAAAGATAAGAAAGTTAAAATTTCAATCTCTCGATTGCTGTCTAGACTAGCAGGCACGAGCGTTTACTACACGAGCTTCCACACGGATGTGGTGACTTCGGCGTTCCCGCAGGACACGGGGGTTTTAGCCGAAGATCTTATCTTATGAGTTGTCTCGACGGACAGGACGTCCTAATGCCGGGCATGGCACATGACGTGGCGTATTGCCCGGCTGACGGATCTAGCTTCAAAGTGATACTAGAAGAGGAAGAGACAGCCGTTTTCGGCTCGAGGTCGCTTCGCCCTGCCACTTGAAGTCTAAGATCGGACTTCTTCCTGTAGGGAATCCAGCGCTTTTCTTGTCACTTTAATAGTAGGAGAATTATGAATGAAAAATGCTTATTTAACTAGTCACTTTCCTTTTATATCTAATATTTTATTTAGTCTGTCATTTGCAATATATTCTGGGAGAAACATCATTCAATATTTACATACGATTGGGTTATACGAAGGAATGGTTGAATTCTTTTCAGAAAGAGGAATCCATTTAGCGTTACTTTTTTTGCTATGGCTCTTTTTCTTTATGTTATTTTCAGCCCTTAAGTTAATTGCTGATACGGTAAATGAATTGTCACTGTTATTTTTCTCTAACGATCATGAAGGAGTTGGATTAAAAAACATTCGTGGAGGGGCATGGATTTTTCTATTAGGCGGAGTGTTATCTGTCTTTGGCGTATTTCACATTTATGTGATCGTTCTTATATTTGGTGTTACATGCATCGTTTATTTTATTTTTTTCGTTTATAGAGTGAGCGAATCGATTTCCGCTGGCGCTTTAATAGGGATGATCTTCTTTCTCATCTTTTTTTGGTTTTCATTTGGGTTAGCCGTTACTTATGCACTCGTAAAACTATATAACAGTATTTTAGCTAGCTTACCGATATAATCGATTGTTTTTATTATAATTGAAGGAAGGGCTGTTTAACATGTGAGGCACACGTATTGGACAGCCCTTCACTGTAGCTTTACTTGTTATTCAATATTTTCCATGATTCTTCGCCACAATTGTGTATGATAATTGCCGTCACTTGCGTATCGAATCGAATTGTTCTCGTCTGTACCTAACCACAAACCAGTCGTATAAGTACTAGAAGATCCGACAAACCAAAGGTCATTGTATTCGTTCGTCGTCCCCGTTTTCCCACCTAGGTAGCCACTTGTGGTGAAATTTGCTCTTCGTCCAGTTCCTTCTGTGACGACTCGAGTCATCATTTTTCTTATTTGTTCAACTGTTTGTATACTCCAAATGTCTTTTTCTTTTTGATTCCAAGAGTATATGACATTTCCATTTTTATCAGTCACTTCCCGGATAGCCTTAGGTGAATGATACGTTCCGTCAGTTGAAAATACAGAATATGCTTGTGTCATTTCGAGAACGGATACGCCATGTGTAAAGCCTCCGAGTGCTGCAGGAAGCGTATGATCCTCCGCAGTGATCTTTGAAAAATCAAACATATCGATATAGGAAAAAGAGGTACTAATACCTGTCATGTCAAACATTCTAACGGCAGCAGTATTATATGAATGTTTAAACGCTTCCTCCATTAATACGTTGCCATATACTGCACCACCATAGTTTTTCGGGGAATATCCGCCGCGATTAAAAGGTGATGCATCAACGACGGCCTTTTCATTTGTATTCGTTTTTTCAATAAACGGTGCAAACACGAGAAGAGGTTTAATTGCAGAACCAGGCTGACGGTACGCTTGAAAGCCCCGATGAAAATTAAATTTTCGATAGTTTTTTCCTCCAGTAATCGCGACAATTTCATTTTGCTGGTGATCAATAATCGTTGCAGCTCCTTGCAGCTGACCTTCCCCTAAAAATTGATTAATATTGCTGACTGCTGTTTGTTGAACGACTGGGTCGAGCGAAGTATGTATCGTTATTCCTTGGGTAAATATTTCGTTTACTCGATTATTCAATCGTTCTTCTATTTCTTGTTTAGCTTCAGCAGAAGATGCACTTTTAAGCTTTTCGTAATACCTTTCGTGTTCAGCGACGAGATTAGTAAATTCGTCGTAAACATAAGTTACATAATCAGGGTATTTATCGATCCTTTCATAACGTTCAATCATAATCTTCGCCTCTAAAGCATCTTCATATTCACCTAAGTCAATGACGTCCATTTCTAACATTTTCGCTAATATCCATTCTTTTCGTTCGTGTGTCTTTTCAATATTGACAAAAGGGTCAAATAAGTGTGGGCGATTCGGAATTGCACATAAAAAGGCAGCCTCACTTAACGTTAGTTCACTTGCACGTTTATTAAAATATAATTTGGCAGCTGCTTCAATTCCGTAAGCACCATTTTGAAAATAAATCGCATTAACATACAGCTCAATAATCTCTTCTTTTGTAAAATGACGCTCAAGCTGATAAGCATAGATCAATTCAGTTAATTTACGTTCATACGTTTGGTCATGTGTTAAAAATATGTTTCGTACTAACTGTTGGGTAACTGTACTGCCGCCTTGCTCAATCGACTGATTGCTTAAATTTACGAGTAGAGCTCTTGCCATGCCTTGAACATCAAATCCTTGGTGTTCATAAAACGATTGATCTTCAGCAGCTAAAAGAGCATCAATGACGACTTGAGGGATCTCGTCAAAAGACAAATGAATTCGATTTTCTCCGTTATATATATCTGAAATGACGTCTCCGTGACGGTCGTAAATCACACTATTCTCCTTTAAATCAATATTGTGAATATCAATCTCTTCATCTAAAAAACTGTGAAATGATTGTGCATGTTCGACCTCTTGAGCTGTAAATAAAAATAATACTGTAAAACAACTAATGAATAATAAAACAAAAAAACTACCGAATAATCCGCGCATATGTATGTCAACTCACATCGTTGTAATTTTTATTATTTTCAAAAGTCCCTGATCAGACAAAAGGAGCATATCCGACTGAGTTATGCTTCTTTTGTCGTGTTCATCACTGCTGTTAGAAGGGACAAATATACTATTATTTTACTTTAATTAGAAGAAGTAGGAAAGTATTCTTTTATAGTTGTTAAATAAATCTGTTTGCATTCGAACCTTGAGATATGGAATTACGCAAGTCATAAAGTGGCTTAAAAGGAATAGAATCATCTTATGGGTGAATGCATATGATGGAACATGGATGTCTTAAAAGGAACCATTGGTGTTGGGAGGAGGAGCATATGAACATATTAAATAATATTCAACGCCACCGAGAAGAAGAAGAAAGACTGAAATGGGAAGGGACATTCGCAGAGTATTTAGAGATTTTACGCGAACGACCGGAAGTGGCTCAGACAGCTCACTCCCGTATTTATAACATGATCAAAGATGCGGGTGTTGAAGAAACTTCTGATGGAAAAAAACGATATCGTTTTTTTGAAGATCAAATTTACGGTTTGGAAGATGCAATGGAACGTTTAGTGGAAGAGTATTTTCATTCTGCGGCAAGACGGCTAGATGTGAAAAAACGTATCCTACTATTAATGGGGCCTGTCAGCGGAGGGAAGTCAACAATTGTTACAATGCTAAAAAGAGGGCTGGAACGTTATTCACGTACAGACCGAGGAGCAGTTTATGCGATTAAAGGATGTCCAATGCACGAAGACCCACTGCATCTCATTCCACATCATATGAGGAAAGATTTTTATGACGAATTCGGAATACGAATTGAAGGGAACTTATCTCCTTTAAATATGATGAGACTTGAAAAAGAGTATGGCGGAAGAATTGAAGATGTCATCATTGAACGTGTCTTTTTGTCAGAAGACCGCCGTGTAGGGGTTGGGACATTCAGTCCATCAGATCCGAAATCACAAGACATTGCGGACCTAACCGGAAGCATTGACTTTTCAACGATTGCCGAATACGGTTCAGAATCAGATCCGAGAGCTTATCGATTTGATGGAGAGTTAAATAAAGCAAATCGCGGACTGATGGAATTTCAGGAGATGCTAAAATGTGATGAAAAGTTTTTATGGCACCTTCTGTCTTTGACACAAGAAGGGAATTTCAAAGCAGGAAGGTTTGCGCTCATTAGTGCGGATGAGATGATTGTCGCCCATACGAATGAAGCTGAGTATAAGTCTTTTATTTCAAATAAGAAAAACGAAGCACTTCACTCAAGAATTATTGTGATGCCGATTCCTTATAATTTAAAGGTGAGTGAAGAAGAGAGAATCTATGAAAAAATGATTAAAGAAAGTGATATTTCCGATGTTCATATTGCCCCCCATGCATTAAAAGTTGCGGCGATTTTTACCGTCTTAACGCGACTGAAGGATTCAAAGAAAAATGGTGTGGATATTTTGAAAAAGTTAAAGCTTTATGATGGGCAAAGTGTTGAAGGATTTAATTCACAAGATGTTGAAGAATTAAAGCTTGAATTTCCAGATGAAGGGATGGAAGGAATTGATCCGAGATATGTCATAAATCGGATTTCATCAGCTATCATTCGTAAAGAATTAACTGCAATTAATGCTCTTGACGTATTAAGGTCGATAAAAGATGGGCTAGACCAGCATGCCTCCATCTCAAAAGAAGACCGTGAAAGGTATTTAAACTTTATTTCAATTGCAAGAAAAGAGTATGATGAGATCGCCAAAAAGGAAGTGCAGAAAGCGTTTGTTTATTCATACGAAGAGTCTGCTAAAACATTAATGGATAATTATTTAGACAATGTTGAAGCTTATTGTAATAAAAATAAATTACGAGATCCGTTAACGGGTGAGGAGATGAACCCGGATGAAAAGCTGATGCGCTCAATTGAAGAGCAGATTGGGATATCTGAAAATGCGAAAAAAGCATTCAGAGAGGAAATATTAATCCGAATATCTGCTTATGCAAGAAAAGGAAAGAAATTTGATTATAATTCACATGAACGCTTAAGAGAAGCCATTCAGAAAAAGTTATTTGCTGACTTAAAAGATGTCGTAAAAATTACGACATCGACAAAAACGCCAGATGAAAATCAATTGAAGAAAATTAATGAAGTCATTGCTCGTCTTATTGATGAACACGGATATAACTCGGTTTCCGCCAATGATTTGCTTAAGTATGTTGGAAGTCTGTTAAACCGCTAATCAAGAATTATGATGAGACAGCTAGTACATGGTCGTATTAGCTGTCTCTATTTCAATTGGAAGTCCAATTCAATGTGAGCCCATTTTATTTTAGAAGGGATTATCGAAATGGAGTTGTCCACATTGTTACAAATGATTTACATTTTTTACAAATGCTCAAAGTTGGTTTAAGTGGTTCCCGTATTGGCTATATTTTTAAATATAGAACTGAATAATACGGAGGAGAACCGAGATGAACTATCAAGATGTCATAAGTAGGGAATATAGATCTCCAGAGAAGAAAAAAAGCTGGAAACGAGAATTATGGAGTTGGATGAAAACTATCGCAATCGTTCTCATTTTGGTTATAGTTGTCCGCGGTTTTGTTTTCACCAATTATATTGTATACGGCCAGTCGATGATGCCGACGATCAATGACGGAGAACGGATTATCGTGAATAAAATCGGATATGAAATCCAAGAGCCAGACAGGTTTGATTTAATTATTTTCCATGCTACAGAAGAAACTGATTATATTAAACGTGTCATCGGTTTACCAGGAGATCATATTGCTTATGAAGATGATACACTGCTTGTAAATGGTGAAGCATTCGATGAAGATTTTTTAATGCATTATAAAGAAGAACATGTTGACAACATTTATACTGATAATTTTACGCTTGAAGATATTACTGGTTATGCGACTGTACCTGAAGGGCATGTGTTTGTATTAGGAGATAACCGTCAAAACAGTGTTGACAGTCGACAGATTGGCTTTGTTGAGCTTGAAGATATTGTTGGAAAAGCGAATATGGCTTACTGGCCACCGAAAAACTTTAGGTTATTTTGATTGAACAAAATAATTAGCGATGCATTCCCCTTCAAAATCTTCGATTTAGTTGGAGAGGTTCACCAGTTACCGGGACTGGCCGTTTCGTTATCGTTACAAAATAGCGACATAGGTCTAAGGGAATCACGTATAGGCAGTGACATTGCCGGACATAGGTCCAGTTTGTCCGCACAAAAGGGGATCAGGCATAGGCTGCGAGGAGTGTGGCCAAGAGGTTCGTTATCTCTCCTGAAATGCGTTATTTTAAAAGCAAGCCAATGGATCCGTTATGCAGTAAAAAAGCAACTCAAAACGGATGGTTAAGCGTAAATGAGGAACTCACTGTCCTCCAACATGACGAAACAATGAATATATTAGGAAATAACGGATCGTATGTCCCACAAAAGGGAATCACGCATAAGTAGCGACGTTACCGGACATGAGATCCGCTATCCCTCAATTAAAAATAGCCAAGAAGCTCAAAAGCACTGATTTCTTCAGTGCTTTTATTTATGAGTAGTGCTACCTTATTTCTTATCCTCCATATACCGCTACGTACCTAACTTGTCCAAACGTTAAAACTGAATTTCCACAGAAAGCTTGTACATTTATCGATAATTTTTGTCAACTAGAAGAAGTCTTTGCATAGGATAAAGTAAGCTATTTTAATACTACAATTATCTTAAACACACTAAAGTATTAAAGTGGAGGTTTGCTAAATTTTTGTGAGAGACGGTTATTGCTCGTTGACAATCTTTTGCCAAACATGTCGTCATCGTTAATGTATGTCGGTTATGTCATTTTGTGCTAGTTCAAATTAAAAAGGAGGGAAGACACATGAAAAGTAGTGCAGGTAAGAATTATGTTGTCTCGCAAGATAACTGGTCCCTCCATCGAAAAGGACATCAAGATCAACAACGTCATCAGGAAAAAGTTCAAGATGCCATTAATCAGAACTTGCCCGACCTGGTCAGTGAAGAAAATATCATCATGTCCAATGGGCGCGATGTCATTAAAATACCAATTCGCTCATTAGATGAATACAAAATTCGTTACAATTACGATAAGAACAAACACGTCGGCCAAGGAGACGGGGATAGTGATATTGGGGACGTTGTTGCGCGGGATGGAACGCCTGAAAATGGTGCTGGAAAAGGTCAGGGAGCAGGAGACCAAGCAGGAGAAGACTATTATGAAGCGGAAGTATCACTAGCGGAATTAGAAAATATTCTCTTTCAGGAGCTGGAGCTGCCGAATTTACAACAAAAAGAGGAAGACAATATCGTCGTAGAGGATATTGAATTTAACGATATTCGAAAAAAAGGGTTAATGGGAAACATCGATAAACGTCAAACGATATTACAGGCGCTAAAACGTAACGCGATGGAAGGAAAACCAGGTGTAGCACCGATTTATAATGATGATTTACGGTTCAAAACATGGGAAGAAAAGGTGAAGCCAGAATCTAAAGCGGTCGTTTTAGCAATGATGGATACATCTGGTTCGATGGGACGCTGGGAGAAATTTATGGCTAGAAGCTTTTTCTTTTGGATGACTCGCTTCTTAAGAACAAAATACGAAACAGTAGATATTGAATTCATTGCTCATCATACAGAGGCAAAGGTTGTATCAGAAGAAGACTTCTTTATGAAAGGAGAAAGCGGTGGAACAATTTGTTCGTCGGTTTATCGAAAAGCATTAGAAATGATCGACTCAACATATTCACCCGAACGTTATAACATTTACCCATTCCACTTTTCTGACGGGGACAATTTGACGTCCGACAACCAGCGCTGTTTATCACTTGTTAAGATGATTATGGAAAGATCAAGTATGTTTGGCTACGGCGAAGTGAATCAGTATAATCGCCCGTCAACATTAATGAGTGTATATAAAAACATTAATGATCCTAGGTTCAGACATTACGTATTACGTGAGAAAGGTGATGTGTATCAAGCATTAAAATGGTTCTTTAGAAATGAAGAAGAATCGCTCGTTCATTAAGTAGAGTAAATAAGGGGAAGTGTATATAAAAAATGTGCGGGGGTAGGTCCCGCACATTTTTGTATTAAGTGCTTATACTTTTGTTTATGCAAAAGGGTTGATTATTAAACAGTGGACTTACAACTTAACACTTTGTTTTTCCGCTGGAAAATTGGCTAATTTGCCATGCTTTAATAGTACTGTTTTTTGACCGTAAGAGAGAATGTCATGATCATGTGTAACAAGGATAATGCTTTTTCCCTTCTCGTTTAATTTCTGTAATAGTTCCATTATTTGATTTCGATTCGGTTCATCTAAATTACCTGTGGGTTCGTCACAAATGATTAAGCTTGGGTCATTAAGTAATGCTCTTGCAATCGCCACACGCTGCTTCTCTCCACCTGAAACCTGGGATGGCATATGATGCATCCGCTCAGATAGTCCAACCAGATGAAGCAGTTCTTCTCCTTTTTGCAGCAAATTCCTTTTATTTTCGTATGGAACAAGTGGGAGGATCACATTTAGCAATGCATCAAATTGTTCAAATAAACGATAATCTTGATAAATAAATCCGATATTATTTCTGCGAAAAGTGAGCATGTCCTCCTCAGGTGATTTCATGATATGAAAATCATCTAGTACGATCTCGCTTCCCGGATCAGGACGATTAATCCCTGCAATACACTGTAATAATGTTGACTTCCCAGAACCAGATGGTCCTACAATTGTGAGCCATTCACCACTCTTCATAGAAAAATCAATATTTTTTAGAATATGAAGCTTTTCTGCCGATGTCTCATACGTTTTATTAACATTTTTTACAACGATTTTCATGAAGCACCCCTCCAATCCCAATATGATGTATATTTCCATAGCATAAAGCTAAACACCAAAACGGATAAGGTCATTACCGAAACGAGAATGTTTATTGTCATAAGAGCTACTGTTATAATATCATTAAAAATTGGCCCGATAAAAATGAAATAGCATACAGCACTTACTAAAGCTCCTAATAATATAGAAGTAAATACCCAAAAGCTTACTTCTTTTAAATAAAACTGATAGCTTTTCTTCTTTCCCCAACCGATTTGATAAAACAATTTAAATTCTTCTACACGACGTTTCCATAAAGAAAGCAATGTTTCTAAAACAGTAAGGAAACTTAGAGTAAAGATTAAAGATACTAAAATGAAATAAAATGTATCCATTTGCCCATGTATATGGATGCCAAGCGTTGTTTGGATTGTTCGTTTCTCCTCGTGTTGCAATAGAAGTATTAAAAAAATAGAAGTGAATGTTAGGAAAACTAACTGCACTGATGCTGCTATAATACGCCCTTTATGAAAGAAAGTATTTTGAATATATATAGGCAGTTTACTTGGTTTAATTACTTTCGGTTCGTTTGATTTATTAATAAAAATAAATAATAAAAGGAAAACACCAATCATGATTGAGATAATGATTGTTAACCATAATAAACTACCTCGAATCTCATTAAAAGAGGAATAAACTAATAAACAGAAGAAAGCCAAAGCTGCTGGAAAACCAATTAGTCCTCCGACCTCTTTGTAACGGAGATAACGAATATGTTTATTAGACCAACCGAAATATTTCAGCTGTGCTTCATTTGCTTGGCGTTCCTTTAATAAATTGATTGAACTATAAAGAAAATATACAAAACTAACGGTAGTAAATAAAATAACAAGGACGATCCTTACTAAATCCCAGCTTTTAACAATTGTATCCGCTGCTCCTAACGTTGTCCACGGTTGAATAACTTCTCCTAATTCTTCGACCTCTATCGTAAGGTTTTGATGAGAAGCCCCAGCAACGATGTCTACTGTAAAGCCTTGTCCCTCTATTTCTTCGGCTATACTTCTAATTTTAGAAGCACTTTCTTCATCATAACCGTCAATACCTGAAATCTTTACTCGTATCGCATCAATAGGGGAGTCTCCTTTAATCAGCTCTGCATAATCCATAGAAATGAGTCCATGAGCAGGAGTAGAAATAAAGCTACCAGGAACAGCAGTTGGATGAACAGATTGATTGTGATTATCGGCTAAATAGGTTTCTTGAATCCCGTATATTCCTAAAGGTGATGCAGCAAGTACTTCCTCTTCGGCCTCCCACTCAAAGTTTCCAGCGTGAACAAATGAAAAGCCTTCCCCTTCAATTACTTCAGCACTATATTCGGCTGTCTTATAATGTTCAGTTTCCTTTAATTCACGGTAGATCGGAACTCCACTTTCTTCATCAATGTTTACAAGTTGAATGGAAACATTATCCCCACGAATATCATAATTAACCGGGGAAAGGGAATATGAAGATTTTTGACTCAGGTGATTTATGCTACCTCCTAGATCAAAATCAAATTGTTCTCTATCCTCATAAGTCCATACATTATATTTCTCATCAGTAAACAAAAAATTATCATAAAATGGAGTAACTTTTTGAGTGAAATCTAGTACATGTTCTTCACTTGAAATAGCAGGGATTTCACTTAATTCTTCCATTAATTTATCAAGTATTTCAGGGTGATTATGTCCAATAAACTTTAAATCATAATAAGGGACGTCAATCATTGAAAGATAATAATTAATAATACTGTCTAAAGAACCACCCGGCTGATCGTTAATCTCTTCCATATGTAAAATCGTTTTAACTGGAGTTGTGACACGGTTCAAACTTAAGATAGGAATTTCTTCATATCCTTCCGGGACAAAGCCGGAGCTGTAATTTAAATTTTGCAAATCCATTCCGGTTAATGCAGCCTCTTCATCAATATCTACTGCAACGACTTGATGAAAGGAAGGAGGAAGGGGATATGATGGATAACTAGCTGAAAAAATGGAAGCTAATTCATCATCCATTACTTCAACTAATTCATCACCTCCGAGTTTATTACGTATCGTATAAGCGGTTAATGGAGAGGTTAACTCATATTCATTTACCCCATCTGAAGTGATAGAATAGGCTTCATAACGTAAGGACGTATCATTTGGACTTGGTGGCAGCTGTACTGTAATTTCTGGAGCTGTAAATAAGCCGACCGCAGCAACAGGAGCAGCTATCTCGACATCATCACGTTCGCTAATCTGTTGCCACTGCTCAATTGTTATTCCTCCATCACCGATACCTAAATAATTTTCTTCTACTAATTCTAGTTCATCCTCAATAATAGAGTGACTTTCAGAAGGGCGTACTAATAAGTCATAGCTACCTCTAGCGAAGTCATAAATTTCATATTCTATCGTTTCTGAAGCATCTGAAATAGAGACAAAAGCTAAGGGAAGTATAAGTAATATCATAAAAATAAGAGCCATTAATTGGAGTATAACTCCTTTTCTTGTCAGTCGTAAAAACAAGGATATCCCTCCTTAACTTTATAAAAATCTCGGACTTAATAGGTTTAAGTCCGAGATGAATTGATAATTATTGATATACAGTCACATTCTTACTGACCCATGAAGATGCATTGTATTGGTCTGCTACTCTAGCTCTTTGAGTAAATATCTGAGAATCTTGATAGACAGTGTATGAAATTGGATTATATTGGTAGCTTGTGGCACTAGTTGTGTCACCTCTAAAAGAGCGCCCATCTCCCGGTTGAAACCAAAAAGTGTGTGGACCAGAACTAGATGAGGTTCTGACAGTTGGCCTAAAACTTTCTCCGGAATTATAAGTACCAGGACTTAATAGAGTTGCTCTTGGGGTTGTCGACTGAATATTCTCTTTTTTCTCTTGCTCTTTATCCTCTAGATTTTCTGCGGATACTGTGAATGCAAAGCAAAATAAAACAAATAAAAAGATGAACAGACTAAAAAATTTACTCATAAATTTTCCACCCCTTCCTTATTTTGGATTATATTAAATTATACTTCAACTGTTTTTTTTTGTAAACAGAAAAATTAAAAGAATATAAATTTTCGGAATTTAATAGATTGTAATGTGTGAGTAAAACAATAGTAGTCTTATTGGTTGATAAAATGTTAGTAAGAGTATGCTGTTAGGGCGTAATGGCTTAATTTTTAACGTTTATATGGTGGTTAGTTGTATCAGTACAATCGCCCGTCAACATTAATGAGTGTATATAAAAACATTAATGATCCTAGGTTCAGACATTACGTATTACGTGAGAAAGGTGATGTGTATCAAGCATTAAAATGGTTCTTTAGAAATGAAGAAGAATCGCTCGTTCATTAGAAAAGCGCCGCCTCCATTAAGGAGTGCGGCGCTTTCGCTTTATACATTTTTTGCTTTTGGTTCTTGTGGTTCATCTGTAAACTCTTTCTCGAGTATATTATTTGGGTCTAACCCAAACCCGAGGGAACCATAAACTTTTCCTCCTTGAGGATCAATTAGTTCATGATGATGCTGATATACTCTTGGCGTTTTCCATAGTGCAATCAGTGCTTTCCCCATCGGCATTTCATGGTATCTTTCAGGCCACATCCTTTTGATATGCTGCTTAACGACTGGGTAATATTTCGAACTCATTGCAGGAAATAAATGGTGCTCAGTGTGATAAGAAAAGTTGAAGTGTAAAACATTAACCCATTTTGGTACAGTAACAGTTAAACTATTGGCTAGTGGGTCATTAACCGGGACTAATGGGTTTAACCGATGGTTCGTTGAAATATAGGCCATGACTATAAAGTTTGCAATTAGGAGTGGCAATAAAAAGGCGAAGAACCAATTTTGGAAGCCCATTATAAACAACAAACCAATCCAAGTTACCCATGGAATTATTGCCTGTAGCACAACTTTCGGTTGTTTTTTCGGTTGAAACTCTTTTATATACATAAAAAAGCATTTTATCGAATGCATTGTGAATTGAAATGTTAATGATGCAAAGCTTGCTGTTGCTCGAATAAAAAGTGGTAATCGATAAACCCAGCGAAATACTTTCATTTTTGAGATTCTCTCAAGAGTCGGCCATGCATCAGGATCATTCTCTTCGTGTTGTGTGTGGACGTGGTGACTCAAATTATGCCATTTTTTCCAAAGCTCTGGTCCAGTACTCAATGGCCAAAATGCAATTGCACCAAGAATGTTAATGAGCCAGCGTTTTCTGACAACAGTTCCGTGTAAGATCTCATGACCGAGAAAACCTAATCCAGCGAAACTAAACCCAATAATAACGGAAAGCAATAAATTAATGATCGGGTGCAAAGAAAACAGTCCAATTGCAAGGAAAGCAAAAATGACAATCAATGCATATGCTAAACCACCAAGTAATCTGGCAGGGACTGGACGAAACATATCCTTCGGTAAATGTTTTGAAATACGTGAGGCATACCAACCAAATGAGTGAAAATCTTTCATATGTTACCCCTTTCAAAATCGAGTTTTGTGTACTATCTATGTCATTACCCTTAAGGATACAGGTGTTACAAGAGTGAAGTCAACAGATAATTATTACCAGGTATTAAAACCAGATAACAGATACTGAGCAATCAGTACAATTTTGCCGATTTATCTATGTTTTTCCTATACAAAATTTATGTATATAAATATATATAAATATGAGAGGAACGATGATTTTGACACTCACTAAAAGAAAGGGAGGACTAAAATGAGTTTTCGGTTGATCAGTCTTCTGAGAGATGTACGAAATCAACTGCCTAAGCACCCTTCACAGACATATAATAGTCATCGGAAAGATCAAATATCGATGATCACTATACATCACAGTGCAACAGCAAGTGGAAATGCAGCATCATTTGCCAATTACCATGTGAACTATAATGGTTGGCCAGGAATTGGTTATCATTTTGTCATTTTAAGAAATGGTCTTATTGAGTGGACACAAAATATTGAAACGACTAGTTATCATACTGGTGGAAGGAATACTGGCAACATTGGAATCTGTTTAGTTGGAAGCGGACAGTTTACGATGGATCAAATGAACAGTTTAATGATCTTAATAGCTAAGTTAAGAGAAGAGCTAGCTGTACCCGTTCATCGTGTATTAGGACATTCTGAACACCCTAATCAATCAACTGCATGCCCAGGGTTTAATGCGGCTCAAATTCGGTCACGATTACAGAACGGAAACTTTGAAAACGGAGGGGGAAGAACGGTGAACTTACCGAGTAGAACGTTGCGAAATGGAGCATCGGGCTCAGAAGTAAGATTATTACAGCAAGCATTATTAGAAGCAGGTGAATCACTTCCGAGATTTGGTGTGGACGGACAGTTTGGACCAGAGACAGAAAATGCTGTGAGGAATTTCCAACGTCGTCATAATTTAGTCGTAGACGGGATTGCTGGACCGCAAACGTATCAAAGGTTACGTGAAGTACTTACGAAAAAGTCAGATCAGATTCATAAGGTCCAAGTTGGAGCTTTTACGAACAGGCAAAATGCTGAAAAACTTGCTGCAGAATTAAGGCAAAAAGGATACGATATCTATATTGTGACTGAATAGGACCAGTTCAATCTAGATATATAAGCGTCAACGCAGAGATACGAAAGCTATTTTCCAGGACTTTTTGAACACCACACTATAAGAAAAAGAGACACCTAATCATTTTTGTGGTGTCTCTTTTTCTTATGATGATTATATTCTTTGTAAACCACAGGCTCTGCCTGTGTGAAAATAAACCTTTAAGGGTTGTATTCGTGAGAGCTCTTTAAAAGTAAGAATAGTTGGAAGGTATACTGCTTGCTTTCACCCCAGGGCACAAGTGCGACATCCGCTCTTACTTCACTTTGTTCGTATTCACGGTGTCTTCTTTGCCACGGACGAACGGTTGAGCTACTTCGATCAAGCTCGAAGGGATCTCAACTCGTCCGTTTTTCCGTAGGAGTCGCGCAGTACCTTCCACCTTTTGATGACAACTTTATTTGCGTTATGTCATTTATTATCTTAAATGATGGATACGAAAT
Organism: Evansella halocellulosilytica; assembly: GCF_002335745.1. Taxonomy (GTDB): domain Bacteria; phylum Bacillota; class Bacilli; order Bacillales; family Salisediminibacteriaceae; genus Bacillus_CA; species Bacillus_CA halocellulosilytica. Next base: position 2,673,638 of record NZ_NIST01000001.1, read on the forward strand.
GAACATAAGTTTCTTTGATAACAAAAGCCCTTTAGCTGAGATACAACTTCCCCCAACTCGTTTTTTCTATGTATGCTATTAGAATGTTATTTAAATGTCATCATTTACTCGAAAGAGTGCCAGGCGGTGACTCAGGCGGGAAAAGCAATCGTCGAAAATCCCCTAGGTGCACACAGTGTGACACCTAGGAAGTTGAGGCATTGCCCGCTGCAAAGAAGACACTACGAATGCAAACGAAGTGCAGCACGAGTAGATGTCGCACTTGTGCTTTGGAGTGAAAGCGTCCGCCTATAGCGATATCGAATTCTATATGATTATGAAAAGGGATATCCTCAAAAAACTTTTGACACGGACCAAATTAAATAAGGTCCCTTAAGGGACTCTGGTGGTAAAGTGCCCTTATAGGGCGAAATTAAAACCGCCCGTTTTACGGGCGGATACTTATTCATTATTTCTTATTTTAGAAACGAAAAAGTCAATTATTTGGTAGATGAAAAACAGAACGAGAGCAGTTATTAATGACCCTGCCATATATCCAGCAGAGAAGTTGGCGGGACTAAACCATTCCCCATTTTGTCCGACAAAAATACCTGTAATTATTGAGATAAAAATAATACTAAATCCAATAATATAATTTCTTCTTTCTTCTTTGGTTAAGTTTTTTACTTTCATATCGAATTCCATCGTATCCCTCCTTGCGCTATTTCTTCTGCGGTTATTCGTCGCAGGTAAAGAGTGTCGCCGATAGGCGGGGGCTTTACGCTTTTCCTGTTTGATTATATTATACGTATTCTATCGCATATATGCAATTGAGATATGCATCGTTTCGTCACCCGCCATCCACTTACTAACAAAAGTGCAAATGATGGCTGTAAAATCGGTCCGTTATATTCGGAATTTTAAGATATAATAGATGTGAAAGGGGGATATAAAATGAATAGAGAACGGTTTGTTTCAACATTTTCAATCATTGGATTTGATCCTGACACGAAGGAATGGGGGATTGCAGTACAATCAAAATTTTTAGGTGTTGGGTCAGTAGTCCCTTGGGCAAAAGCGAATGTTGGTGCTGTTGCTACACAATCTTTTGCGAATACAACATTTGGACCGAAAGGGTTAGAGCTGCTCGAAAATGGGTTCTCTCCTGAAGAAGCTGTTGCTAAATTAATTGAAGATGATGAAGAAAGAGCATTAAGGCAATTTGCAATTATCGATGCAGCTGGACGTACAGCGGTATTTACGGGAGACAGCTGCTATGATTGGGCAGGTCATCGGCAAGGTACATATTGCACGGCACAAGGAAATATCTTAGTAGGTGAGGAAACTGTAAATGCATTGATTGAAACATTTGAAAGGACCGCTGGAACGTTGGCAGAGCGGTTATTAGCAGCACTTGATGAAGCTCAAAAAGCAGGTGGAGATTCCCGTGGGAAGCAGTCCGCTTCTTTATATGTCGTACAGCATAAAGGCGGATATGGTGGGTACAATGATCGAAAATATGACCTTCGAGTAGACGACCACCCAGAACCGATTAATGAATTAATCCGCTTGTATGAATTGCATCAATTATATTTTTCCCGACCGAATGAAGATGATTTGTTGAAGCTTGAGGGGGAAGTTCTCTACGATATTCAATTATTATTATTGGAAGAAGGTGTACTTTCATCGATTCAAGAAACGTATAATGACCATGTAAAGCAAGGGTTGAAGACGCTTTTTATGAAAGGAAACTTTGAGGAACGTTGGAGAGAAGATGATAAAATAGACCCAAACGTTTTACAATATATGAAGGGGAAGCGGAAAAGCTGAGTCATTCAATTTTATTATTGATCATTTCTAAAAAATAGTTACTCTTAACTTTAATAGCCGATATAAAAAATGAAACGAATTGATTGATTCTATCGTAAGTATAGGAAAACATATTAAGTGAGGCGATAAAAGATGATCATTGTAAACACAGAAACGATACCTGGTATTGAAATTGAAAAAGCGTTAGGGGTAGTAACTGGGAATACGGTTTTAGCAAAACATATTGGTAAAGATATTGTTGGAGGTCTTCGAGGAATTGTCGGTGGGAAAATGACAGAGTATGAAGAAATGTTCCAAGAAGCAAGAGAAATTGCAGAACAAGAAATGGTGCAAAAAGCAGAAAAATTGGGGGCGGATGCGATAATAAATGTCCGCTATTCCTCCTCTTCCATTATGTCAGGATCTTCTGAAGTATTAGCCTATGGGACCGCGGTTACATTGAAATAAATGAGGCTGAATGCTGCCATGAATCTTTTGACGTAGAACTCGGTCATTGCCGAGTTCTTTCTATAAAAAAAGGAAATTGAACGAGTGTTTCTTCCATTTTGCTTATTTATATTCAGGATAGGGTAAAATATAGCATGGTCCGTCATGAACAACAGTTGATTAATGAATATATTTAAAATAAGCTGAGAATATTTTTAAGCTGATTCGTATACTTTTATGTTTCCGCTTAAAGAAAGAAGGGATTATTCATGAAACTAAGATGGAGCATTCCAACTGGCATGATTCTCTTTCTAGCAGTAGCTTGTGGTACAGAAGATGAGTTAGATGAAGTCCATGGAAGCGAACCTGTTATTTCTGAAACAGAAGCTGGGGATTTTATATTACGTCTCGTTTCAACACAAGAAGTATACGATAGTGATGAAGAAATTGATCTTACAGCGAAATTGAAATATATCGGCGATCAAGACGAAATCACGATTACACATGCAATGTCTCCTTTTTGGTTTGAAATAGTTGAAACGACAAGAGGGGTTGAGATTCCACATGCTATGGAAATGCCACAACTCGAAACAACATTAGAGCGGGATAAGTGGTACGAGGAGTTGTATGAAAAAAACGGTGGCTATATTGAAGAAGATGAAGACAGTGAATTTATTGCTGCTTTCCTCGAAGGAAATGCCTTTCCATCAGGAGAATATGAGATTGAACTTCGTACTGATTTTAATACAGTAGAAAATGGAGAAGACGAAGAACAGCATAATTACACGACAAGCTTAATGATTCAAGTAAAATAAACGTTAGTGAAAGGGGCATTTTGATGTCTCTTTTTTTGTTTTATAACGATTATTTAGGTGGAATTTCCCCCTTTTCATCGTAAAAGTGTACAGTTATATGAACGAAGCGTGGTTCGAATTGGATTTTGAACAGGGCCAATTAGAACCTCGTCTATTTTTCTAACATGCCTCATATATCTTAAAAACATATGCTTATATTCATTTTATAAATGGAGGAATATCCTCTAATAACAAGCTTATTGTATATGACTAAATTTTAAGGTGAAGGAGGCAGTATAATGAAAGCGTTAACGAACGCATCTACTAAAATGATGCAGCGGTATTTACCGGATCCATTTTTGTTTGTCATTATTTTAACATTTGTCGTTTTCATTTTAGGGCTTTTATTAACGCCGAGCAGTCCATTAGAAATGGTTACTTTTTGGGGGAACGGATTTTGGGACTTATTAACATTCGCGATGCAAATGGTATTGATCTTAGTTACCGGCTATGTTCTTGCTTCCAGTCCGCTGTTTAAAGCATTTCTACAGAAGCTCGCAACTCTTGCTAAAACACCTGGCCAAGCGATTATTTATGTAACCCTTGTAGCACTCATTGCTAGCTGGATAAACTGGGGATTCGGACTAGTTATTGGTGCCTTATTTGCAAAGGAGCTCGCAAAGGTCGTTCAAAAAGTAGATTACAGATTACTCATTGCAAGTGCATACAGTGGCTTTATCGTCTGGCATGGGGGATTTGCTGGGTCCATTCCATTAACTATTGCAACGGAAGGTCACTTTACAGAAGATATCATTGGTGTCGTATCAACGAGTGAAACGATTTTCGCACCGTTTAATTTAATCATTGTTGCAGCTTTATTTATAACCGTACCGATTTTAAATAGACTTATGATGAATAATAAAGACGTAATTGAAGTTGACAGATCGTTGCTCGAAGATCCGCCAAATGATGCCATAGCTGAAACAAAGAATTTGACTCCGGCAGAAAGATTGGAAAATAGTAAAGCGTTATCAATCGTGACAGGAGGGATGGGGTTAATATTTATTGGCTACTATCTTTCTCAAAATGGTTTCAATTTAAATTTAGATATCGTTAACTTCATCTTTTTATTTTTAGGAATATTGTTCCATACAACGCCAAGAAATTTTTTAAACAGTGTTTCAAATGCAGTAAGAAATGCAGGTGGAATCATCGTTCAGTTCCCATTTTATGCAGGGATTATGGGGATGATGGTCACTTCAGGTTTAGCAGTTGAATTTTCTCAATGGTTCGTATCCATATCAAATGACTTCACATTTCCGTTATTTGCGTTTATCAGTGCAGGAATTGTAAACTTTTTTGTTCCTTCAGGTGGTGGGCAATGGGCTGTTCAAGCACCAATCATGTTATCGGCTGGTGCAGAATTAGGATTGAGTTCAGCCAAAACTGCGATGGCTGTAGCGTGGGGGGACGCATGGACGAATATGATCCAACCATTCTGGGCATTGCCAGCACTTGCGATCGCAGGCTTAAAAGCTCGAGATATTATGGGATTCTGCTTATTCGTTCTCTTCTTAAGCGGAATTGTCATAGGAATAGGTTTACTATTCTTTTAACAAGACACATTTCGCAATACAGGTAAAAAGAGAGGGAAAAATTAAAGGAAATTGCCAAATTAACGAGAAATAATCATGATGTTCACAAAATGAGGCTGGGACAAAACAGTCTCAAATTAAGTAAAAACGGTGTCAATTATCGCTTCTCGATAGTTGGCACCGTTTTGTTGACCTAAAATAGGTTGATGAGACTGTCGGGCGGTGTACTTTCTCAAGTTCACCGCCATCAGAGCAAATCCTATTTCGTTTTTAACCTGTTCTTTGCCCCTCACCGACATTCGGGTGAAATGCAAATTAGCCTTCAGAAATCCGAAGACAGGCTCTACATCAATCTTACGCTTTCCGTAGATTTCGCCTGTTTCCGCTTCCGAAAGCACTTCCCGAGTAAAGGCTTTTTGGCTCTCCCACTTTTCATTGTAATGAACCTTCCGATTATTTCCCTCTTTACCCGAAAGACATTGATCGTACGGTAACTTGGTTCATAACCCTGAGCCAGCCACATCATGCGAACGCTGTCTTTTAAAAGCCCATCGATTTTTCTTCCTGAGAAAGTAGATTGTGTGTAAGCGCAAAGGATCAGCTTCATCATCATTCTTGGGTGGTAGGCTGGACAGCCGGTTGAACGCAGGAAGGCACTGAATGCTTCATCAGGTATGGCTTCCACGAGATCGTTGACGGCAAAAGCAACGTCATTTTCCTGAAGTTTATAGGACAGGTCCATCGGCAGAACGACTTGATTCATGTTATAATCTTTAAACATAAGGATACCTCCGATTCTGTTATGTTGTGGTAATTTAACTTTATCAGAAGGTATCCTTTTTGTGTACATATTCGTTGATTGTTCAAAAATCACGAGACGCCTGCGGGAAAAGCAAGAGCTTTCTCTTGTGCGACGAGTAACCGCAGGAGCAGAAGATCCG
>NZ_NIST01000001.1:2681635-3155125 GCF_002335745.1 Evansella halocellulosilytica
GCAAATCCTATTTCGTTTTTAACCTGTTCTTTGCCCCTCACCGACATTCGGGTGAAATGCAAATTAGCCTTCAGAAATCCGAAGACAGGCTCTACATCAATCTTACGCTTTCCGTAGATTTCGCCTGTTTCCGCTTCCGAAAGCACTTCCCGAGTAAAGGCTTTTTGGCTCTCCCACTTTTCATTGTAATGAACCTTCCGATTATTTCCCTCTTTAGCTTTCGTACATTGGGGACGTAGGGGACATTCAAAACAATCTTCACATTCATAAACCTTAAACGTTCGCTCAAATCCTGCTTTATCTGTCCTTTTCGACCAATACTTAAAGTTCAATTTCTTATCATTCGGGCACGTAAAAGTGTCACTCTCTTGGTCAAAGTACCAGTTGGCTACGTTAAAAGCATTGTTTTTGTATGCTTTTTTCTTTTCTTTACGGTACATCCCATAGGTGATTAGGGGCGTCCGCTGGCGAATGTTTAAAACGTCATCGTAATTCTGTTCGCTTCCATATCCGGCATCGGCCACTATGTAAGAGGGCAACGAGAAGAACCATTTCTCAATTTTATTAAGAAAAGCAATAAACGTCAGCGTATCAGTAGGATTTGGAAAGATGTCATAAGCAAGCGTGTACTGTCCTTCAGTAGCAATTTGCAGATTATACCCTGCTTTCAGTTGACCATTTTTCATATAGTCATCTTTCATCCGCATAAACGTGGCATCATGATCTGTCTTCGAATAACTGTTTCGCTCTCCCAGGATCGCAAGGTCCTGCTTGTACTTTTGTTTACGTATAACAAAATCCTTAAATTGCTTGCGATACTGTTTTGGTGCTTTTCGTTCTGCTCGAAGCTGTTTGCGCTCCTTCGTGTCTTCCGCTTCTTCAATTCGTTTATCATAATCTTTAACGGTGTCGTCCAGTTTCTGAACGACCTCTTCGAGCTCTTCAGAAGATAATTCCTCAAGATTGTCCCGTTCGATGGCAGGAATGATATCCTGGTTCAGTAGCTCCTCATAAAGTTGATTGGACTTTTCTACTAAGCCGGCGCTGTATCTTTCAACGGATTTTCGCCAGACAAAAGTAAACTTATTTGCATTCTCCTTGACCTTCGTGCCATCAATGAAGATTGCCTCATCGTCAATCAGCTTTTCTTCTACCAGCTGACACCTGAATTGAACGAAGCAATGTCGCAATAATTCCTGAGATTCAGGATGGACCCGAAAGCGATTGATCGTACGGTAACTTGGTTCATACCCCTGAGCCAGCCACATCATGCGAACGCTGTCTTTTAAAAGCCCTTCGATTTTTCTTCCTGAGAAAGTAGATTGTGTGTAAGCGCAAAGGATCAGCTTCATCATCATTCTTGGGTGGTAGGCTGGACAGCCGGTTGAACGCAGGAAGGCACTGAATGCTTCATCAGGTATGGCTTCCACGAGATCGTTGACGGCAAAAGCAACGTCATTTTCCTGAAGTTTATAGGACAGGTCCATCGGCAGAACGACTTGATTCATGTTATAATCTTTAAACATAAGGATACCTCCGATTCTGTTATGTTGTGGTAATTTAACTTTATCAGAAGGTATCCTTTTTGTGTACATATTCGTTGATTGTTCAAAAATCACGAGACGCCTGCGGGAAAAGCAAGAGCTGAAGATCCGCCGGGGCGTTTTACCCCGGCTAGCTGAAGCCTTGCCCGCGGCAAGCGAGTGTACTTTTGAACAATCAACCATAATGCTGCATACAAGAAAAGGCTCTCACCGATGGTGAGGGCCCTTCTATTTAGCTGGGTTTTGTCCCCGACAATTTTAAATTTGGAAGGTGATTTCAATGTTCCGCAAACGTGAGCTTTTATATATTCATTTAGCGGTATTACTCTTCGGTTTCTCAGGTTTATTTGCAGAATGGGTCACTTTATCCGCATTATTGATCGTATTCGGTAGAGTTATATTTGCTTCATTCTTTTTATTAGTCGTATTAGTGACCAAAAATGAGAAGGTATTGTTGCAATCAAAGAGACAGGTTGGTCCATTTCTGTTGCTCGGAGCATTATTAGCTTTGCATTGGTGGAGTTTTTTTCATGCAATTCAGCTCTCCACTGTTGCGGTTGGCTTAATCACATTTGCAACATTTCCAATCTTCGCTAGTTTTCTTGAACCTATCGTATTTAAAGAACCATTTCAGCGGAAAAATATTATTTTTGCTATTTTGACGTTTATAGGTATTTTGATCATCGTTTCTGAGTTTCACATTGGAAGTGACGTGACTTACGGTGCATTGTGGGGGATTGTCTCAGCATGTACGTTTGCGTGTTTATCTATTGCAAATCGTAAATTTGTTGTTAACACGTCGAGTATTCAAATAGGTTTTTATCAAAACCTATTTGCTGCAATTTGTTTGTCACCTCTGTTATTCAATACATCTAACCTAATGAGCATTGAATATGTAGATATCCTCCTACTAATTTTACTCGGAATTGTTTTTACAGGGTGTGCTCACGTTCTCTACATTCAAGGTCTGTCGAAGATCAATGTTCGGACAGCAAGTATTATTGTAACGTTAGAGCCGGTTTACGGAATAGTAGCTGCGATGATGTTTCTTAAGCAATTCCCGGTTTTACGCGAATGGATAGGCATTACTTTGATCATTGCAGTCGTCATGTATGTTTCATGGAAAAAAGGGATGTCGTAAAAAATAAAGTTCGTAGTTGATGACTTTATATAGTGAAGATGAATAGAGAGGGTGGAATATTATGAAGAATGATCATTTATATAAGCAAACAGCAAAACTATATGACCTTGATCCTCGGGCAATCGTACAAGATGATCTCATATATTACGAAAAGATGGCTGAAAATTATCCAGGGGATATATTAGAACTCGCTTGTGGAACGGGAAGAGTGCTCCTACATTTAGCAAAGAATGGCTATAAAATTACCGGACTTGACATGTCAAAAGAAATGCTCGACATTTTAAAAGAAAAACTAATGAAACAAAAAAGACACTGTACGTGAAAAAGTCGATATTTTGAATAAGTCTATGACTGACTTTTCTTTAAAAGACTCTTACTCGTTAATCTTAATTCCTTTTAGGTCCTTTCAATTATTAGAACACCATCATGACAGGTTGAGGTGTCTTCAATCTGTTTATCGCGCTCTTGATCCAAACGGGCGTTTTATCCTTCACCTTTTCCGACCAAAAGGGACGCTGGATGAAACATGGGTGTATCCAGAAAGGGTCCAGTGGGATGTAATAGACGTTGACACAGGGGCTCGTGTCGTCAAAACTGACCGCGGAGTATCTATTGATACGGAAAAACAGAAGTTAACTGCTGAACAAAATTATAAAATAACAGAAAAGGATGGTACATACACCGAGATAGCTCAACAGCTTTCATTATCCTATTTTTATGAAGTGCAGATAAAAAAATTGTTATTATCAGTAGGGTTTACTATCGAGGAGATTAGAAATGGCTTTAATATGGAAGAACCTTATAAAGGGAATGAAATGGTAATCGCATGTCGTAAATAGAAAAAGTGTTACATAGGAATCATTCTTTTATGGCATATTTAGTAGAATCCCGATGTAAAAATAGTTAGGATAAGTAGTCGATAAAACCGTTAATTTCCCGGGGAATCGTATTATATGAAAAAAAAGTTTTAAGACAATCTACTCCACTCATAGTCATAATACGGAATGGCATGTTTCGCCTATGTGCTTAAGTATGATCACTTTCTGAGACGGAGGGGAGTTTATTGTTTAAAAGAATTGATCGGCTGCTCATTGACTTACCGAAACCGAAAGAACCGGATGCGAACGGGGCTGCTGCAGTTCAAGAGCTTCTAGGCGGGAAATATGGTGAAATGTCCACCTTAAACAACTACTTATTTCAGTCTTTTAACTTTAGAAATAAGAAAAAATTTAAACCTTTTTATGATCTTGTAGCCAGTATTACAGCTGAAGAATTTGGACATGTAGAATTAGTGTCGAATACGATCAATTTAATGATTGAAGGAACGACATTCCCTGGGGACCCTAATATTACGCCAATGCAAAATGCGAAGGATAAACGTAACAGTCAGCACTTTATTGCAACCGCACAAACAGCACTGCCTGCTGACTCTATGGGAAGACCTTGGAATGGAGATTACGTATTTAACAGTGGAAACCTCGTTTTAGATTTACTTCATAATTTCTTTCTTGAATGCGGGGCGCGGACCCATAAAATGCGGGTGTACGAAATGACGGATAATCCCGTAGCAAGAGAAATGATCGGCTATCTGTTAGTAAGAGGCGGTGTTCATGTTAATGCATACGGTAAAGCGTTAGAAATCATTACTGGAGCGAACATAACAAAGATGCTGCCAATTCCTGATCTTGATAATAAGAAGTTTGAAACAGCAAGAAAGTATGAAGCAGAAGGAATTCATAGAAAGTTATATACTTGGAGCGAAACAGATTATCAAGATATTTCGAAAATATGGAAAGGAGAACATCCTGAAGATGGAGGTCCGCTGGAAGTTATAAAAGGAACTCCACAAGGTTCTCCGGTTCCAGATTTAGAAGAAATCCCTGAGGAATTTGCTCCAGGTATCTCGCATGAAGATTTTCAAGAAATAGCTAAACGATTACAACGAATGGCAGGTATGTAGGCTGGTTCAATATATTATCGATTAGTAGAATAGAAAATCCACCGACTATTTTCCTGCACATCCATATAAAGTTCGACTAAAAACGACATCGCTATATGCAAATGGCGGTGTTTTTTCTCGTTTTTAAGAGAAAACGATCGATAAACATTGGCGAAAATTTTTAAAATATTTAGAAAAACGAATTTATATTTGGTAGAATAGATATAGGTTGGTGACAGATGGAAAAAATGAGGTGTATATTAGTGATAAATGATACACAAACAGATTGGCACAATGAAGTAACTTCATTCGTTGGTGATGATCCCGAAAATAAAGAGTTTGCTAAAAATCTTTATTTAATGATGAATCATTTATCAGATGGAGTCATGTCATTAGGAACTGATTGGGAAATCACTTATATGAATGACAAGGCTGCTAAAATACTGTCAAAAGACAAAGAGTCGCTCATTGGTAAATGTATTTGGGACGAGTTCCCAGAGACGGTCAGAACAGAGTTTTATGATGAATATCATCGTGCAAGAATGAACAATGTCACAGTAGAATTTGAAGGATATTATCCGCCACACGAAGCTTGGTACACTGTGAGAGCGATTCCGACAAAAGAAGGTATAACGACATTTTTCCGTGATATTACCCAACAGCATAATGCGATTAAAGTTGTTGAGCAAAGTTATAGAAGTCTGTTTGAAGGGCACTCAGAAGCAGTTTGTTCCTTGGATTTAGACGGGCGCTTTCTGTCTGTAAATCGAGCATTTGTTACTCTATTCGGTTTTGACGAGAAGTTATTATTAGGATCTAAATTTAAGGAATTTCTACCAAAGGAAAAGCGAGAACTCGCTGAAAAAGTTTTCGATTTAGCAAGACGGGGAAAGCCGAATGCACAGGAGTTTCATATGACAAAGCATTTCGGAAAACCTCTTACCGTATTAGTGAGCGCCATTCCTATTATTGTCGACTCACAAATAATCGGTACATATGGGATTATTAAAGATATCACGAAAGAGCGCCTTAATTTAGATGAAGTACACCGTTTATATCATATGAATCAACTAATTATGGAATCTGTTGAGGATGGTATTCTCGGATTAGATCACCAGTTAAATGTCATTATGTGGAACGAAGCGGCAGAGAAAATTACCGGCTACAAAAAAGAAGAACTAACTGAAGATACTTTATATGAAATATTAAATACCGTTTCATTAATTGATAAAAATCAATTGAAGCTAGGGCATGAAAATGATTCCTGTATTACGAAGGATACGGTTGTCAGAAAATCAGGGGTGACATTTTTTAAAAAGGATGGGACTCCATACTTGGCAGAGTATACGATGACTCCAATGATTTCAGATGAAGAAGTTGTCGGGACTGTCTTTACATTTAGAGATATTACCGAAAAGAAAAAATCTGAAGAATTGCTTCATCAGTCTGAAAAGCTGTCTGCTGTAGGTCAATTGGCTGCTGGAATTGCACATGAAATAAGAAACCCATTAACTTCCTTGAAAGGATTTTTGCAATTAATTGAGCTGAATGGCGTTGGAAAAAAAGAATACTTTGATATAATGAAATCTGAGTTCTCACGAATCGAACAAATTTTAAATGAATTACTCATATTATCCAAGCCGCAAACATTAAAAAAAGAACCAACTGTTCTACATGATTTATTGAATCATACGATCGCTTTATTAAATACTCAAGCAATTATAAAAAATATTGAAATTATTTTTCTAAGTCATACAAATACAGCACAAGTTCTGTGTGCTGACCATCAAATAAAGCAAGTATTTGTGAACCTCATTAAAAATGCAATCGAGGCAATGGATCAAAGCGGCTATATCCATGTTACCCTTTCTTCTAACTCTGAAAAGGTCATTGTAACGGTTGAAGATGAAGGTTGTGGGATTCAAGAAGAAAAGCTTGAAAGAATTGGTGAACCATTTTTTACTACAAAAGAAAAAGGCACAGGTCTAGGCTTAATGGTTACATTTCAAATTATTGAAGAGCACGGTGGAGAAATTGAAATTGACAGTAAACTAGGAAAAGGTACAAAATTTACTATCAAACTTCCTTTGTACATATCTAAGTAAGAGCAGCTGACATTCCGCTGCTCTTTTTTCTATTCATTACATTTTTATTATGTCCTTTATTTAGAAGTTTACATAAGTTCTGAATTCGTGATGAATTAATTTATACTTTGTATGAATCCTAAAAATCTTTCGATTTAACTTGGTGGAGCAAATACTCGAATCCGTAACTGGCGAACGCCTTCACTCCAAAGAACAACGGATGTCGTACTTGTGCCTAGAGGTGAAAGCGAGTAGATGGAAGGCATAACGACACCTGTTATCACGGACAGGTAAGTGAAAGTAATAAAGAAGATGAAACATTCTTTTACATGCTCTCACTTTTTAGTTTTTGCAGCTTTGTTTCTGCATATTCTTTATAAAAGTTGTTGTCCATATAATCAAAAATCATGACAGCTGTATGCAGGCAGTTAATCGCCTCTTCTTTAACACCTAAACGACAATGAACTTTTGCAATTTGATAATAAAATTCACCGAGTAAATAAATTGATTTTGTTTCTTTACACAATTGAATTCCTTCCTTGCATTGTTCTAAAGCATCAATAAGACGTTTTTCACTTATAAGGGTTACTGCAGAATTATAAAGAAGCCGCAACAAGGCTCTAGGTGAATTTGTTATTGTAAGCTTTTCATAGCTTATTTTTGCTTTATTGTAGTACGCATGAGCTTTTTCGAAATGATTGTTTTCTCCGTACAGATTTCCAATTGAAATAAGGATCTCAATTTGAGTTTCGCTGTAATGGATTGATGGCTGATGGATCGATAAAGCCTCATATAAAAGTGTTAACGCTGATTGCATGTCATGTTTTACATAGTACATAACTAAACCTTCGTGCCAAAGGATCACTTGCTTATAAAGTGGTTTATTAAACACTGGATTATGTTTTTCGTTTTCAATTACTTGACCGACTTCTTCATATTTTCCTTCTTCAACAAACTTTCTCATTAAATAAACGGTGTTATCAACGTATTGAAGTTTTGAATAATCTTGTTCATTAAAGAAAAAATTCATATCCACACCTAATCGTTGTGCAATAAGGTGTAATGTAGTTGCATGAGGGTCTGTTAGATTATGTTCGATACGGCTTATTTCAGCTTGAGTACAAATTCCATTTGCTAAATCAGTTTGCGAGAGTTTACTCGCAATTCTCAACATTCTTATCACATTACCAATTTGCCACAATTCCCCCATATGTTCAAAGCCTCCTGGTAAGGTTGCTCAAAAAGTTCGGATAATGTCTTTAAAGTAAAGTGAACTCCTGTATCAATTAGATTTAATATAAGACCAATAAAACGATCAATATTAGAGAGTGGGGATACAGTCGCTCGTACCACTTCTTCCTTTTTTGAACATACACTGGTAGTATATAATTTTATACTACCATATAAAAGAGGAAAGAATATTGGTAATTGCTTATATATTGTAAGAATAATTAGAATTTAATCCAATATCAGTCATTTATTATTTATACTGGTTTCATACTCTGGTTCATTTTCGACAGCAGGGTCAGTCTCAGTTTCGTAGTTGTCTGTTCTTTCATGTGCAATGTTTGTTTCAAATGTTTCAGTCAATTGCTGAATCATCATATCGTGTCTTTTCACTTTTTCCTCGTGTCTTTTACTTCCGTAATATAGCGATTTAGTACGGTGCCATTTATACATAAATTTATGCCAGTATAACGAAAGCTTTGTTTTATCCATATACATCGCCTCCAAACCGTTACAAATTACCAATAGTAGTATACGCATTCCACGGATGGATGATGAGAAAACAATGATTTAAACCTGAATCTGTGATGAAATAAATTGTACTTTGTAAGAACCTTAATAATCTTTCGATTTAACATAATTGGATACTTACTTGAATCCGTTACTGGTGAAAGCGAGCAGATGGATGGCATATCAACATCTATTATCACGGATTCAGGTTAAAGAAAGGCTTGTAAATAATGTCAAATAAAGACAAAAAAACTGTCCAATAAATGGACAGTACAAGTTACCGAAAAAAAACATGCTGTTTTCAACAGCCAGAAAACTTAAGATCGGTCTTTTTCATTTAAAATTTTTTTAATTAAATCTCTCATTACTAACTCACTAATAGGTTTTTGAATAAAGGAGTATGCTCCGAGTAACTTAGATTTTTTCAAATGAGCTTGACCGCTCGTTGACGATGCCATGATAACTTTAATTGAAGGGAAATGCTGGTGAATTTCTTTTAATGCTGCGATCCCATCCATTTTAGGCATAATAATATCGAGGAAGACAATATTAGGTGTCTTTTTGTGGCAAACTGTAACAGCTTCTTTTCCGTCAGCTGCTTCAAGAATATGTTGAATACCGATTGTTTTTAACGTTTTAATGATTTGCTTTCTTACTACAGGTGAATCGTCACAAACTAGAACAGTCAGTTCCTCCCCCAACAATATCCGCCCCTTTTTGAACATTCATCAATCTTTTGGATTTTTGCCATCTTTCTTTATCGGAAAAACTATAAATAAAAACGTGTATATGGCACATATAGAATGAAAAGGTTATACTAATAAAGCTTCAAGTTTGACTCTATTAAAATGAATTGTCTATATTCTATCATACATTTTTTATAGATTATATTGTAGAAATAAATGTTATTAGATTTTAATATTTCATTCAAATATTCATGAGTAGGTAGTCGATTGATAGGTATATAGAATGCTAATATAACGACAATGGAAGCGTCAACATGGAGAAATCGTTAAAAAAATTAATTTATTGTCAAAAAACTATTTATTCAATGTAGAAATAATGATATATTAAAATCGATTCGAGAAACGTTTTTAAGAGAAAAGTATGGCATTGTAAGTTGTCAGACATCGTACGTGTCATTCTGTTTTACTTGTAAACGTTTTTAGATGATAATTTGAGTGAATATGTGTCATAATAATGGCAAATGCCATCGTTTCCTGAAAATCGACCAAATTGTACAAAAAATGATATTGAAGGGAACGGACACAAATTTATGATTGATCAAGGGGGATCAGAAGAATGAAGAAACGTTTTATGATGCTAATGTCATCAGTACTAGCTGCAGGTACACTTTTAGTTGCTTGTGGGGAAGGTGAAGATGACGCAGATCAAACTCCGGTAGGTGGAGATGATGATGGTGAAGAAGTAACTGAAGAAGGTGACTTCTCTGCAAAAATGGTAACAGACGTTGGTGGAGTTGATGACCGCTCATTTAACGAATCGGCTTGGGACGGTTTACAAGAGTTTGAAGGCGATTATGATGTTGAAGTTGACTATATCCAGTCAGCAGACGCCTCAGATTATGCACCAAACTTAAATCGTTTAGCTCGTGAAAATACATCGATTTCATTTGCGATTGGCTTTTTAATGGAAGATGATATTCGTTCAGTGGCTCAGCAACATGAAGATTTAAACTTCGCAATTGTTGATACAGTTGTTACGGATGATAATGATGAAACAATTCCTAACATCGCAAACATTACGTTTGCAGAGCATGAAGGCTCATTCTTAGTCGGTGTCGTTGCTGCACTTCAAACTGAAACTGATCATGTTGGTTTCATCGGTGGAGTTGAGAGTCCATTAATCAAGAAATTTGAAAATGGCTTTAAAGCTGGTGTGAAAACTGTAAACCCTGATATTGAAATCAGTGTTCAGTATGCTCAAGACTTTAACGATGCTTCTCGAGGGCAGCAAATTGCTGACACGATGTATGGTAATGGTGCTGACATTATTTATCATGCTGCAGGTGGTACAGGTAATGGTGTCTTCACTGAAGCGATTGACCGTGCACGTGGAGGAGAAAACGTTTGGGTTATTGGTGTAGACCAAGATCAGCATGCTCAAGGTGAATATGATGATGGCAATGTTACGCTTACATCGATGGTTAAGCGTGTAGACCAAGCAGTATATCAAGTTGCAGAACAAACAATGAATGGTGATTACCCTGGTGGAGAAATCATTGAGTTTGGACTTGATGAGGAAGGTGTCGGAATCGCTGAAACAACAGATAACGTGACTGAGGAAAGCTTAGATGCAGTTGAAGATTATAAAGAGCAAATTATGAATGGGGATATCGAAGTACCTCAAACAGATGAGGATTACGAAGACTATCTTGAATCACTATAATTAGTATGTTCTTTTTAATATAAGATATTGACAAAGGCTAGTGCATCACTAGCCTTTGTTAATGATTTTCGTTAGGAGTGTTTACATTGGAATACGTAATCGAGATGAACAATATTAGAAAAGAGTTTCCCGGTATCGTTGCCAATGACAATATCACACTTCAGGTAAAACAAGGTGAAATTCATGCATTGTTAGGTGAAAATGGAGCAGGAAAGTCAACATTAATGAATGTCTTGTTCGGTTTATACCAGCCTGAAAAAGGTGAAATTAAAGTACGTGGTGAGAACGTAGAAATTACTGATCCGAATATTGCGAACAAACTTGGGATCGGCATGGTGCATCAACATTTTATGTTAGTTGATAAGTTTTCCGTCACAGAAAATATTATTTTAGGCAGTGAACCAACTAAAGGTGTGAATATTGATATACGCAAAGCTGAAAAAGAAGTATCAGAAATTTCAGACCGATATGGACTAAGGGTAGACCCAAAGGCTAAGATCGAAGAAATCTCTGTAGGAATGCAGCAGCGTGTTGAAATTTTAAAAACGTTATATCGTGGAGCAGATATTTTAATCTTCGATGAGCCAACAGCAGCGTTGACACCACAAGAAATAAAAGAGTTGATTCAAATAATGAAAAACCTGATTGATGAAGGGAAATCGATTATTTTAATTACTCATAAGCTAAAGGAAATTATGGCAGTTTGTGACAGGTGTACGGTTATCCGTCGTGGGAAAGGGATAGGTACAGTGGATGTTGCAAATATAAATGAAGACAAGCTCGCTTCGATGATGGTTGGGCGTGAAGTAAGTTTTGAAGTAGAAAAAGGAGAAGCAAAGCCAGCTGACACGGTCCTTTCCATTAAAGGTTTGGAAGTTGAAGACTCTCGCGGAGTAACGGTTGTAAATAAATTGAACTTGGAAGCTAGAGCTGGTGAAATTTTAGGTGTTGCGGGTGTAGACGGTAATGGTCAGACAGAATTAATTGAGGCAATAACTGGGCTGAGAAATCCTAAAGGTGGTACGATTTCGATCAGTGGACAAGATATAACTAATTATAAACCAAGAAAAGTAACGGAGTCCGGAGTCGGACATATTCCTCAAGATCGTCATAAGCATGGACTTGTATTAGATTTTACTATTGGGGAAAATATTCTTTTACAAACGTATTACCAAAAGCCATATTCGAATAATTCTGTTTTAAATTATACGAAAATGTACGAGAAAGCGCGATCATTAATTGAAGAATACGATGTACGTACTCCTAACGAAAAAACATTAGCACGTGCCCTTTCCGGCGGGAATCAGCAAAAGGCAATTATAGCTCGTGAAGTTGACCGGTCTCCTAATTTACTAATTGCTGCACAACCAACACGTGGACTAGATGTAGGCGCGATTGAATTTATACATAGTAAGTTAGTCGAAGAACGCGACAAAGGGAGAGCTGTGTTGCTCGTTTCTTTAGAATTAGACGAAGTGTTAAACGTAAGTGACAGAATTGCTGTTATTTACGAGGGGAAAATTGTTGACATTGTAAATGCATCAGAAACAGATGAACGTCAGTTAGGTCTGCTAATGGCTGGTGGTAAAAGGGAAGTTGGTGAGACGTCATGACAGAAAAGCAAACTAAAAATCGGAAGACTTTAATTAATCTGGCTATCCCTTTAATCGCCATTTTATTCGGTTTTTTAGCAGGTGCGATTATTATGTTAATAAGTGGGAATAACCCAATTGCCGGTTATTCGGCACTAATCCAAGGTGTAGTTGGTGATAGCTACTACTTTGGTGAGACATTACAGAGAATGGCACCGTTAATTTTCTCAGGTCTCGCGGTTGCATTTGCATTTAGAACAGGGCTTCTTAACATCGGTGTTGAAGGTCAATTAATTGTAGGATGGCTTGCATCGGTATATGTTGGGATTACTCTTGATGCACCAATGGTTATCCATTTACCGTTAGCGATATTAGCTGGAGCGGTCGCTGGTGGATTATGGGGCTTTGTTCCTGGTATTTTAAAGGCTAGATTCCAAGTGCACGAAGTAATTGTAACGATCATGATGAATTACATCGCCTTGCACATCTGTAATTCAATAATCCGTGGAAATTTACTTGAATCGGGCCAGCGTACGGCTTTTATAAATGACAGTGCTTCTCTTTCATCAGATTTTTTATCTGGATTAACGGCATTTTCAAGATTGCATTGGGGATTTTTCATCGCAGTTGCCGCATGTTTCCTAATGTGGTTCTTATTATGGAAAACGAGAAAAGGATTTGAACTGCGGTCAGTTGGATATAATAAGCATGCTTCTTCCTACGCAGGGATGAACGTGAATTTTAACATTGTTTTATCAATGGTGATTTCAGGGGCTTTTGCTGGTGTCGGTGGAGCAATGGTTGGGCTAGGAACTTATCAATATGCCTATATATTATCTTCATTTACGAATCTAGGATTTGATGGAATAGCGGTTGCGTTATTAGGGGCTAGTACATCGATTGGTATTTTCTTCTCAGCCTTTTTATTTGGTGGACTTAAAGAAGGTGCAAATAATATGCAAGTTGTTGGTGTTGCACCTGAGCTTGTAGAGATCATTATTGCATTAATTATTTTCTTTGTAGCATCAAGCTATTTAATTCGCTGGATTATGAGTCGTCTGCAAAGTAATAAGGAGGGGAAATAAATGGACATATTACAGATTTTATATACCATTGTTCCAGCAGCCTTAATCGCTGCAACACCTCTTCTTTTCACTGCTTTAGGCGGCCTGTTCAGTGAACGTTCCGGGGTCGTGAATATCGGGCTTGAAGGTTTAATGGTAATCGGAGCATTTAGCGGGATATTAGCGACACTAGCATTTGAGTCATTAGGAATGGGTTATGCATCACCATGGTTTGCGTTATTAGTGGCAATGATCGTCGGGGCTCTGTTTTCACTTTTCCATGCTGTTGCCTCGATCACATTAAGAGCAGACCAAATTGTAAGTGGTGTTGCGTTAAACTTCTTGGCTGTAGGTTTGTCTGTTTTTATCGTTCGTGAACTGTTCGAACGAGGTCAGACTGATTATATTAATGCACGTATTTTCCGTGTCAACGTCCCGCTATTAAGTGACATTCCTATTATTGGACCTATGTTTTTCAGCAGAGTATACGTTACGACTTATTTAGCTTTTATTTTAGCAATTGTTGTATGGTACGTCATTTTTAAAACCCCATTTGGTTTGAGACTTCGCTCTGTTGGTGAACATCCGATGGCAGCAGACACGATGGGGATTAAAGTTAATCGCATGCGCTATATTGCTGTCATGTTTAGTGGAGCTTTTGCTGGAATTGGTGGTGCTGTATTTGCGATTACAACAGCAGGTAACTTCGCAGGGAATACGATTGTAGGACAAGGATTTATGGCTCTAGCTGCTTTAATCTTTGGTAAGTGGCATCCATTTGGTGCAATGGGAGCAGCATTATTCTTTGGTTTTGCACAAGCTTTAAGTATATCTGCTCAGCAGATCCCATTTTTAGCAAATGTTCCTCAAGTATATATGTTAATCCTGCCGTATGTGTTAACAATATTAGCTCTTGCTGGTTTCGTTGGAAAAGCGGAGCCGCCAAAAGCACTTGGAAATCCTTACGAAAAGGGAAGTCGTTAATGAACTTCCATATGCCCTCTATAAGTATTACTTGTAGAGGGTTTTTCGCGAGTGGCAGCACATGTGCTAAAGGGTGAAAGTCCCGAATGCATCGACTAGCCGGCAAGCATTAGCTGACAGGTAGTGCGTTGACTGTGAAGTAGCGTGCGGAGGATCTGAAGGCAAACCTCTGAACAGAGCTGATATCCCATGTTGGCACGAGAGTTGGATGACTGTGCAAGACAACAGAAAGTCCGAATAGTTAGAAACTCAAAGTGTTATGAGGGCTGGGTTAGAGGGAAAGTACATGATGTGACCCATTGAGATCTCCCTGCTTCCTAAAGTAGGTACTGATGTCACAAGGCTAAGCCAAGGACACAGGATGAGCTTTAAAGGGAGAAGTCAGAGATCGCCATAGTAGTGAAGAAGCACATGCCAATGACCTACTGGCGACAGTAGCGAGGACAGCACATGAGTGAAACTGTACATAGATACAGTTGCGAACCTATACTCAAAAGGTAGGGATTCGTGCGAAGGGCGTGACCCATAGAAGAACAATGTGAGTAGGCTTACTTATGACTGCGGAAGTAGACAGAAGCTGGACAAGAGCCAAGGGGGCTGATGCCAGGGTGGAACAGAAGGGTACACCGTCTACCGCCAAATGAGATGCACAAGTTATTGCCGTGAGCTATCAACCTTGTAGAATCACATTTATATGGGGAAGCAGAAACAAAGGAAGAAGCGAAAGCAATGGCGTAAGGGGAATAACAGATGAAAAGACGTGTATGGTACAGTTTGTATGACAAAGTGTACAAGAAAGCGAATCTAGTAAGTGCCTTCTATCAAGTGAAGAAGAATAAAGGTGCACCAGGGGTTGATAAGGTAACAATTGAAGGCTATGAAGCAAAGCTGGAGGACAATCTAGAAGTGCTCCAACAGAAGCTAAAAGATAAACAATATCGACCCAAACCTGTTCGACGAAAGATGATCGACAAAGATAATGGCAAGAAACAACGTCCACTAGGGATACCAACGGTGGAAGATCGCATCGTACAAGCTTCTCTTCGAAATGTATTGGAACCGATCTTCGAAGAAGAATTCCTTCCGTGTAGCTATGGTTTTCGGCCCGGAATAAGTGCTCATATGGCTTTAGACAAAGTCACTGAACACTTGAATGCAGGATACCATTATGTCATCGATGCCGACTTACAATCCTACTTTGACACGATCCCACATGATAAACTGGAACATCAAATAAGGAAACGAGTGACAGATGGGTCTATAATCAAACTCATTCACCGTTTTCTCAGAGCAGGTGTCATGGTAGGAGATCGATACGAAGATACCCCTGAGGGAGCTCCGCAGGGTGGCGTGCTAAGTCCATTACTTTCGAACATCTACTTACATCAGCTTGATCAACTGATGACTGAGCGAGGTCACCGAATCGTCCGTTTTGCGGATGATTTTATCATTCTTTGTAAAAGTTCAAAAGGCGCAGAAAGAGTTATGCGAAGTGTCTCAAGATTTCTTGAGGAAGAGCTAAGTCTAACTGTGAATCAAGAAAAGACTAAAGTTGTCAACGCCAACAAAGAGCCATTTACATTCTTAGGCTATGAATTCATCGGAGATATTCGAAGAATAGACCCTAAGAAAGAGGCGACATTCAAGGAACGAGTGAAAGAAATGACTCGTCGAAACCAAACAGTTGATATTCAACTACTTATCCAAGACAAATTAAATCCATACATTCGAGGTTGGGCAAATTATTTTCGTTATGGAAATGTGAAGAACAAATTCAAAGTATGGGATAGCTGGATAAGAAGACGGTTACGAATGGTACAACTAAGAAGCTGGAGACATATAAAGAACCTCCACCGCCTTCTGAGAAGAAAGGGATGGAGGGAAGAAAACCTTAGAGGAATCCGTATGTTTGCTTGGCGAAGTTCCAAAAGTCCAATGGTTCATGCGGCACTAGACAATAAGTTCTTTTCAGAACTTGGACTCGTTAGTTTATCATCTGTTTATGATGAACGTTATCTCTAAAAGGGATATATGGGAAGAGCCACATGCGAAGATCCGCACGTGTGTGCTCTGTGAGAGGCGTGGTCAGTAATGGCGACGCCTACTCGGTTTGATTTTAATAATTATGATAAGGGTTGATCTCCTGTAGAAAATAACTAGGACTTTATGTTTATTTATACTTAAAAACTAAATATTTCTTCTCTTTTTAATTAAGGTCTTTTATACTATTTTTATACTTCGTTAATAAGGTGGAGGGATGAATGTGACTATTGATGTGCCACCTTTGTATGATAAAGAGGTCGCTTGCGACATATGCAACTGCACATTTTTATCTAAAAAAATCCGTTCTCGTTTTATCCGTGTTAAAGAAACATGGAATGATTTCTATTCGGTTTATAAAGATCCGACTTTAAACCCGCTTTTATATGATATTTATGTTTGTCATCAATGCGGCTATGCTTTTTCAGAACATTTTAACAAATTGACAAAAACAGCTCATATTGAGACGTTTAAGAATGAAGTCTCAACAAATTGGACGGAGCAAAACTTTTCTAATGAAAGAACGTACGAACAAGCAGTCCATACTTACAAGCTTGCAATACTAGCAGCGAAGAAAACCGTACAGCCACATATTATTCTTGCAGGACTATGTCTTCGTTTAAGCTGGATATATCGTACTCTAGAAAATCTGACAGAAGAACGTCGGTATATCCAACAAAGCTTGCTTCAATATGAACAGTCATTGATCCATGGTGATTACGTTAATACGAACATGACTGAATTGACGATTACTTACCTTATTGGTGAACTAGCCCGCCAAGCAGACCAGTCGGAAAAAGCGCTTCAATATTTCTCTTCAGTCATTGAACATAAAGATCGAATGAGAGAGCCTAAAATTATAGAAAAGGCACGAGATCAGTGGTATTTAGCACGTGAAAGCAAATCAACGATTAATTAGGTGCTGACAATGCTCACTGTAGGAATTTATCAACAATACATATTGAAAATTTGTAATTTTAGAAATTGAGTTACGATAAGGAGTAAAAACGATGAATGTGAATCATATTAATGCTGTCTGCAGAGCAACTAAATCGATTTTTTCTGATCATTTTAATACTGACATTCAATTGTTAAAACCTAGAGCTGAAAAGGATGTAATTCCTTCGAATGATGTTTCAGTTGTCCTTGGTGTAAATGGTCAGCTGTCAGGACAGATTATTTGCTCCATTACAACAGACACAGCTAAAAATATCGTTGGGATGATGATGGGCGGACTTACGATCGAACATTTAGATGAAATGGGATGGAGTGCAATACAAGAATTTGGGAACTGGGTTGCTGGTTCTGCTGCGACAGAATTGTCGAAAGAAGATTGTATAATTGATGTAACACCACCAGTTGTAAATGATGGTGCTTCGTCATACCGGTCAGCAGATCGTTTCGTAACAGTCCCTTTAGACTCTTCCCTCGGTTTAATTAATGTACATATATCTTTATACGATAAAGCAAGTTAAAGAAACACGATAACATGAGATCGAGATAAAGCAGACTTATTAAAGAAAAAAGATTCCGATTAACATGATTTGATAATCGGAATCTTTTTATTTGATCAAAATCATGTCCATGAAGTTTGTGGACGATGTACTTTCTTGTACTAAAAATCTACTAAGCAATCCGACAGGGGATGTAAAAGTAATAAATTTAAAACTAAATGAGGCTTAAAGAGAAGAAACATCAGTCACTGCCATACTTAATGCTGTAATCAGTTTCTTAGAGTATTTAAATCGTACAGAATTTTTTAAAGCCATAGACGTCTCTAAAGGGGTGAGGGGGAGAAATTTTAAGGGATTTCTTCATCATATAACCAAAGGTAAATCTTATAAAAAAATATCTTAAAGCTTAGAGTCAAATGGAATCGCCTTAATAGCAATATTTAAGAAATCATGCATCTTAAGATATGTTACATTTATTTTGAAGGGATTATAACATGAAAGAGGAGTTGAATCGCATGGCAAGTATTGAGCAATTGCAAAAAATAAACATACCAGCCCATCAGGTATACTTAGCATTAACAACGAAGGAAGGCTTGTCTGAAGTATGGACAAAGGATCTGAAAGTGGAAGCGGTCGTTGGAAAGGTGAATGAGTTTCGCTTTGGTACTAATGATACAGCCAAAATGAAAGTAATTGAACTTGTTCCAGACAAGCGGGTCAGCTGGGAATGCGTGGACGCTGATGCGGATCTGGAATGGATCGGGACTACGATCACATTTGAATTAACTGAATCTAACGGTACTACAAACGTTGATTTTAGCCATGCCCAGTGGAAGGAAATTACGCCTTGTTACAAGTTTTGCAATTACAACTGGGCGATGTTTTTGCTGAGCTTGAAGCAGTACTGTGAGCTTGAGAAAGGCACACCTTATCAAGAAAGAACTCTTTAGAGAAGAAGCGTACTTGAATTTTCGGAAAGAACGAGTATACAGTATCTGTTTAATGATTATTCAACAATCGAGCGCATTTCTAGAATTGCGCTCTTTTCACATCTATAACAACTAGCTATTTTCCTGTCAAGTGATTAGCTGGTTTTTGTTACGAATCAGAAATAATGAAAATTACGAGACTTCCAACTTATAGGTATTCGTTACTCCATATCAAGTTGAAAAGTTCCGTATGGATTGACATGATGATAAAATAGAGGTGTTAACCCCCTAAAATCTTCTGGAGTCATTTTTCTCAACCAATATTGGTTGTTGTCATAAAGCACTTCTTGTACCATTAAGGAATTCATATAGACTAAACAATTTTGCAGCAATTGAAGTGATAAGGCAGACACATCTTAATCTTCTATCGAATTGGAACGAATCTCACTGTTTTTTCCATAGAAAATATAAGTATTCACCGAATTCCATTACTCCACTGTATTTAATCCTTCATGGATCTCCCTACGAACCTCTTCATAGTGTAAATAATCACATAAAAAGATTGTTTTAATCGCTTTTCCTAATTCACATAAAGCCTGATAGGTTGGATGTTTCGAATCCCTTGTAAATCGCTTTAATATAGATTCGGCGGAAGCAGTACGCAAACGTAGAGCAGTTGCAAACTTAATAATTTGAATATCTTGTTTATTGGACGGAAATCTAGCCTCTTGTTAAAAGTACTTTAATAAATCCTAAACGACTTGCCCCTGTTTTATTACCAATCAGTTTTCTTTCAATTGGTAAAATTCCAAAGTGTTCCAGTAGCTCATCTTCCTTCCAATTTCGTTTCATAAATCCTCTTCCCCCCTAATCTAAAGTAAAGACTAATTCGAGTGTAATCTATTGATTAAAGGATGAAAACAATACTTTGCGGTCTAGATGAAGACATGTAGTTAAAGTAAAAGGATTGATTTTATGTTATTTTTACACTTTTCTATTGATAAGATACTTACCCCAATTAGCTAAAGCCTTGCCCGTGGCAAAGAAGACACTACGAATATAAACGACGTGCAGCGCGAGTAGATGTCGCACTTGTGTTCAGGGGTGCAAGCAAGTGTTTTTTAAACAATCCCCTCCACACAATATAGATACCTCCTTTTTTACGAATAGTTAATTCAAGGATCTCATTTATTTATTCATACCTTTGGATTATAATTTGACTGTTGAGTATCATAGCTACAATGAAAGCAATTACTTTAGATCACAAGCATTTTATGAAGAGGGTGGAAAAATGAGTCAGCTTGATATGTCGAGGTATGAAAAAAAGATAATTATTCGCAACATCCGTGAAGATGATATAGATAAGATTATTGCATTAGGGAAAACTTGTTTCCCTAAGATGGACCCTTGGAAGAAGGAACAGTTAAAAAGTCACCTTGATATTTTTCCCGAGGGGCAATTTTGTGTTGAGCTAGAAGGAGAAATAATCGGATCTTGCTCAAGTTTGATCATTAATTTTGATGAATATGATGACCAACATACATGGGATGAGATTACTGATGAAGGTTATATTACAAATCACGATTCAGAGGGCTATAATTTATATGGTATTGAAATAGCTGTCGATCCTGAATATCGAAGAATGAAAGTCGGGAGAAGACTGTACGAAGCCCGGAAAGATTTAGCTAGACAGCTAAATTTAAAAAGTATTATTATTGGCGGGAGAATTCCGAATTATAATAAACATGCTAGCGAGATGACACCAAGACAATACGTTGAAGAAGTGATGAGACATAGTATTTATGACCCCGTTTTAACATTCCAAGTAATGAACGGATTTACACTAAAACGTGTGAATAAAAATTATTTAGATGACGACATGGCTTCGATGAAATATGCGACGTTGATGGAGTGGAATAATGTTGATTAT
Source organism: Evansella halocellulosilytica (assembly GCF_002335745.1). GTDB lineage: Bacteria > Bacillota > Bacilli > Bacillales > Salisediminibacteriaceae > Bacillus_CA > Bacillus_CA halocellulosilytica. The sequence goes on from NZ_NIST01000001.1 coordinate 2,702,483, forward strand.
CAGCCAACAACGAAGCGTCAATTTAAGACGTCTTTTCCAGTAAGAATTTGTGCGATTCAATATATGATGAAAAGCATCGATTCGTTTGAAGAATTTGCAAAGCAATGTGAGTATTATGCAGATGTTGGTGCAAGCTACCATTCTGATTTTGTTGTATTCCCGGAAATATTTACGACGCAGCTCCTATCATTTATTGAAGAAAAAAGTCCAAGTAAAGCGATTCGCCGATTAACTGAGTTTACAGAAGATTATATTAGTCTTTTTACTGAACTTGCGATCAAATACAATGTAAACATAATTGGTGGATCTCATTTCGTTGAAGAAGAGGGGAAAATTTTTAATATTGCTTATTTATTCCGACGAGACGGAACGATTGAAAAGCAATACAAACTTCACATCACACCGAACGAGCGTAAGTTTTGGGGGATTCAAGGCGGTGATAAAGTTGAAGTGTTTGACACGGACTGTGGTAAAATTGCGATCCAAATCTGTTACGATATACAGTTCCCAGAATTATCGAGGATTGCGACAGAAAAAGGCGCAAACATTATTTTTGCACCATTTTGTACCGATGAGCGCCAAGGATACTTACGCGTTCGATACTGTGCACAAGCACGCGCAATTGAAAATCAAGTGTATACGATGATTGCAGGAACAGTTGGTAATTTAACTCAAGTAGAAAATATGGATATTCAATATGCACAATCGGGTATTTTTACACCATCAGACTTTGAGTTTCCGCGTGATGGGATAGTTGGCGAGTGTAATCCGAACATTGAAACAGTCGTTGTTGGTGACGTTGACCTTGAAATTCTCCGTCGCATTCGTAAAAATGGCAGTGTTACTCAATGGAAAGACAGGAGAAAAGATTTATTTGAAATTAAATATGATTGTTAAAAAAATTGTAAAGCTGAAGCATAAATCAATAAATTCATAAATATATACAAAATAACTTGAATAGTTAATGAGATTAACGTTAACGAATCACATATAATGGGTTAGAGATGAAGAGAAAACCCCTTTGGACTATATACCTTTATTGCAGAATAGGTATGTGCAAAGGGAGTTTTCTCTTTTTTTACTTATGAGAGTGTAAAGGAGGTTAAAACAATGGCTGAAACTAAATTATCTGGTGATTTGAAAGCGGATACAAGTATTTTGAAACGGAAATCGAGAAAGAGAAAAGAATGGGAGAACCTAGCTGCTGGTTTATTATATTTGTTACCAGCATTGCTTATTGTCAGTGTATTCCTCTTTTACCCTATGATTCGAACACTTTATTATAGTTTTTTTGTTACAAATGCAAGTGGAATGACGTTAACATTTATAGGCTTAGAGAATTATCTTTCCTTATGGGAGTCCACTGCATTTCGAACGAGTATGAAAGCAACATTTCTTTTTGCATTATACACCGTTCCTACGACAATTATCATTTCACTTTTTTTAGCGATTATAGCGAACGAAAAAGTGAAAGGAGTTCCTATTTTTAGAGTCGTCTTTGCTTCTACACTCGGGGTGTCAGTCGCAGCAGGTGCAACAATATGGTTGTTGTTATTTCATCCGAGTCTAGGTGTATTTAACAATATTCTTCATGCAATTGGTCTTAGTGGGGTAGAATGGCTTACTTCCCCAAACGTAGCCTTAATCTCTGTAGCGGTTACGACGATTTGGATGAACATAGGTTTTAATTTCATCGTATTATTAGGCGGTCTTCAAAACATTTCTGGTGAATTATACGAAAGTGCAAAAATTGATGGAGCTGGTTATTGGACTCAGTTGTTTAAAATTACGATTCCGCTATTATCTCCGACATTATTTTTCGTAAGTGTCGTCACGATCATCAATTCTTTTCAAACATTTGGACAAATCGATATTTTGACCGGTGGAGGCCCAGCAAATAGTACGAACTTGATTGTTTATTCAATCTTCCGTGAAGCGTTTTATAATGGGTATTTCGGTTATGCAAGTGCACAAGCGATTGTATTATTTATCTTAGTGCTTATATTTACATTTATTCAATTTAAAGTCGGTGAAAAGAAGGTGCATTATCAATGATGAAAAAAGTGATTGTCTATTCCTTGTTAATTCTCTCGGCATTGGTTATCACTTTTCCTGTCCTTTATGCGATTTCAGCAAGCTTTATGACAACAGCAGAAATTAACAGAGGGGCTATGATTCCTTCAACCTTGTCATTTGACAATTACATTCGTGCATTTAACAGTGTTCCATTATTTCATTTTTTATTAAATAGTTTTATTGTGTCATTTACAGTCATGGTCGGACAATTGTTACTTTGCAGTTTAGCTGCGTTTGCAATTGTATTTATTCCGTTTAAAGGAAGAAACTTTATTTTCTTTTTATTTATTTCAACAATGCTTATACCGTGGGAAGCAACGATTATTCCAAACTATGTCACAGTCATGAACCTTGGATGGGTTAACACGTATCCAGGGTTAACGATCCCATTTTTTGCAATTGCTTTTGGAATCTTTTTATTACGACAGCATTTCTTGACGATTCCTAGAGAGCTTTATGAATCTGCCCAAATCGATGGCTGTACGAGATTCAGATTTTATCGTTCGTTCGTTTTACCTTTATCAAAACCGATGTTAAGTGCATTAGGGATTTACGGTTTTTTAACAACATGGAATATGTATTTGTGGCCATTGTTAGTAACAAATAACAACGATGTCCGAACCGTACAAATTGGACTGAAGATGATGGTTTCAGCCGAAACGGGAACTTCATGGAACGTCGTGATGGCAGGCGTCGTTATGGTTTTATTACCTACTTTGGTCCTTCTAGTACTAGGGTTAAACCAATTAAAGCGTGGTTTAACTGCTGGTGCTGTTAAGGGATAAATGGATAAGGGGGAAGGTAGATGTTAAGAAGGGGCGTTCGTCACAGTCAATTTCTAGTCGTAATGATGACCTTGTTCGTGTTAGCTGCTTGTGGAAGCGGAGAAAGTGAGGTGAATTATACAGAAGATGGAAAAGTCCATGTGAGCTTCTGGCATGCAATGGGCGGTGGACCTGGTGAAGCGATTGAGGAGATGGTTGATGATTTTAATCAATCTCAAGAAGATGTATTCGTCGAACCCGTTTATCAAGGTAGTTATGAGGAGCTGCTCAATCAGCTGCGTGCTGTAGGAGGAACAGCTGAAGCACCATCAATCGTTCAAGTATACGAAGTAGGGACAAAATTCATGAGCGAAAGTGGTTTTATTGAACCAGTACAAACGTTTATTGATGAACACAATGTTGATACTTCAAGTTTTGAGGAAAATATTATGGGTTACTATGAAATTGATGGGCAGTTGTATTCAATGCCTTTTAATACATCAAATGCTATTATGTTCTACAATAAAGATATGTTTGAGGAGGCAGGGCTAGATCCTGAAAGTCCACCACAAACGTTTAACGAAGTAAAAGAAGCAGCAGAACAATTAACGATTACTTCTGGTGGAAATACGGAAGTACATGGTTTCAGCATCTTGATTTATGGCTGGTTTTTTGAACAGCTGCTTGCAAATCAAGGGGCACTTTATTTAAATAATGATAATGGGCGTACTGGAGATGGATCGGAAGCATTAATAAATGATGAACCAGGAGTAAACGTGTTTGAATGGCTGAATGAAATGAATGAAGCTGGCACAATAGGGAATTATGGACGGCAATGGGATGATATCCGTTCCGCTTTTGCAGCTGAGCGTGTTGCGATGTACTTGGATTCAACGGCAGCAACTAGCGGGAATGTCAATTCTGCAGATTTTGAAGTCGGTACGGCTTACTTGCCGGTTCCGGATGGAATGGACCCTCAAGGCGTCATCGTCGGTGGCGGTTCATTATGGATGACGAATAGTGTTCCTGAAGAAGAGCAAAATGCTGCATTTGAATTTATCAAATATACGACGAAGCCTGAAGTTCAAGCGAAGTGGGCAGGAGCAACTGGTTACTTTCCGATCACAACAGAAGCTTATGATGAGGCTGAACTTCAAGAAATATATGAAGAATTCCCTCAATTTTTAACGAGTATAGAACAACTTCAAAACACGAGTTTGACACCAGCGACACAAGGGGCATTAATGGGGGTATTTCCTGAAGCTCGAAACATTGTAGAAAATGCCATTGAATCCCTTTATCAAGGAGGCGATCCACAACAATTATTAGATCAGGCTACCGAAGAAATAGAAAATGCAATTGAACAATATAATCGCATGCAAGGAGAAGAATAGAAAAAAATGAAGAGCTAGATTCACATAATAAGAAGTACCAGGTGCCTCCCATACATTGATGAAAAAGCACCAGTTATTTATTGTCGATGGCGGAGGTACCTAGTACTTATGAGTCAGCCTTTCGGGAGTCTGTCTATTGCAACTAGAAAGTTGTTCGTTTACGTGATGCGCATTATTGTCTTAAAATAGGTGTAGGCAGGGAAGGAGGAAGAAAAAGCATGAATGAAAAGAAGTATATTTTAGCTTTAGACCAAGGAACGACGAGTTCTCGAGCAATACTATTTAATCATGATGGGGAAATTATCGACATTGCACAAAAGGAATTTACCCAGATCTTCCCTAAACCTGGTTGGGTAGAGCATAATGCGAATGAAATTTGGTCTTCCATCTTAGCGGTCCTGGCAGAGGTTTTAAACAAAGCAGAGGTAAAGGCGAGTGAAGTTGCAGCGATCGGAATAACAAATCAGCGAGAAACGGCAGTTGTTTGGGATAAAGAGACTGGAAACCCTGTTTATCATGCAATCGTCTGGCAGTCTCGACAAACGGATGAGATTTGTGAAGATTTAAAAAGTAAAGGGTATAATAATACATTCCGTGAAAAAACCGGTTTATTAATTGATGCCTATTTTTCAGGAACAAAAGTAAAATGGATCCTCGATGAAGTGGATGGAGCTCGAGAAAAAGCTAAACAAGGAAAACTGTTATTTGGCACAATTGATACGTGGTTAATATGGAAGCTGACTGGAGGCAGTACACACGTAACTGATTATACAAATGCTTCACGGACATTAATGTACAATATTCACGAATTAAAATGGGATGAGGAACTATTGCAAATTCTTACGATCCCCGAGTCAATGCTACCTGAGGTTAAGTCATCATCAGAAATATATGGGAATACGATTGATTATCATTTTTTTGGTGAGGAAGTACCGATTGCAGGTGTAGCAGGAGATCAGCAAGCAGCATTATTTGGCCAGGCATGCTTTGAAAAAGGTACTGCCAAAAACACATATGGTACAGGCTGTTTTATGCTCATGAATACAGGTGAAGTCGCGGTAAAATCAGAGCATGGACTTTTGACGACGATAGCATGGGGAATAGACGGTAAAGTGGAATATGCTTTAGAGGGAAGTATATTTGTAGCAGGTTCTGCCATTCAATGGTTAAGGGATGGCTTACGTTTAATAAATTCAGCTTCTGAAACGGAAGATTATGCGAATCGAGTTGCTTCTACAGAAGGAGTCTATGTCGTTCCGGCATTTGTTGGATTAGGTACACCTTATTGGGATAGTGACGTTCGAGGCGCAGTTTTCGGTCTTACGCGCGGTACTGAAAAGGAACATTTTATTCGGGCTACATTAGAATCTCTTGCATACCAAACGAAAGATGTTGTTCATGCGATGGAAGCAGACTCAGACATAGAATTAAAGAGGCTTCGAGTAGACGGAGGGGCAGTTGCGAATCATTTTTTAATGCAGTTTCAAAGTGATATGTTAGGAGTGCAAGTGGAACGTCCTGTTATACAAGAAACGACAGCACTGGGAGCAGCATATTTAGCTGGTCTTGCAGTTGGATTTTGGAAAAACAAAGAAAAAATTGCAATGCAATGGAAGGTTGACCGTATATTTAATCCGGAAATTCTTGCTGAGAAAAGGGATGAACTTTATAAAGGCTGGAAAATGGCCATTGACGCTACTGCAAAGTTTAAAAAGGTGTGAATGGTGAATAAACAAAGACAATGCAAATACGATAAACATATAGGGAAGTAAATATTTTTTTGTGAAGCGTGTAATCGTACATGCTTTTCTTTTGTTTTTCACAAAATAATAAAATAAAATGGGTGATTAACTAGGTATATCAAAAAAAGTTTTGAGGAAATCCATGCAAAACTATTGATTTTTGTCATATTTTACATATAATAGTAATAGACTTTCATTCAGATTTAACTAGGAAGAAACGAGTGAGACTAATGGGGATCCATGCAATATTGAAAAAACAAATGGAAACGAAAAGGTCAATGATGATTGAAGCTGCTAAGAGGAAAGGTTTTACTTCTGATGAAACGGTACAATATAGTCAGGAGCTAGATCAGTTAATGAATCTGTACCGCCGTCTAACGGAGAAAAGAAGTCAACCTCAAACATACCAAAACGAATTAATTAGTTATATGAATTAAAGATGAACGAAACAAGCCGTCTCTAACTATCGCATTTGGCGATGGTTATATGAGACGGCTTTTCTAATCCAGTTTATAGACAACTGTATAACGTCAGCATTGCGTCATTAAGCACGAAAGCATAACGCTCTTAGGAAAGCATCATTCGCATACTGAAGCCGTCTTTGAGGTATGTTAATTGGGTATTTAATGGTTGATATGACTTGTTCGGGAACGCGTTTAATTGATATATTAATTACTATGTGTATAAAAACATTGAAAGGGAATGATAAATATTTTTAATTCCACAGTTCTTCCTGCGATTCGTGACTTAAGAGATTTAGAAAAAGTAGTTAAAACCGATTATGAATATATTGTCCTACTGAATACACATATTGGTCAGTTAAAATCCGTTGTGAAAATGCTGCATGATCATAAAAAGAAAGTTTTACTTCATGCTGATTTAGTACAAGGCTTAAAAAATGACGAATATGCTGCTCAATTTTTGTGTAGGACAATACATCCAGCAGGCTTGATTTCTACAAGGAAAAACGTGTTATTAACAGCTAAGAAGGCTAATTTAATCACGATACAACGGTTGTTTCTATTAGATTCAATCGCATTGGAATCCAGCTATAATATGATTGAGACAATTAAACCGAACTGTATTGAAGTTTTGCCAGGGATTATCCCACATATTATTTCAGAAATTAATGAAAAGGCTAACATTCCAATTATTGCTGGAGGGTTAATTCGGACCCAAGAGGAAGTTCAAGCAGCTGTAAAAGCTGGAGCATCTGCGATTACAACTTCAAACCGAATACTTTGGTAAAGAAGTTATTTTTCATAGTCACCAAGATTTAAAATAAATTAATACATGTTGACAGCGTTTTCAATTTGTGTTTGAATTTACTTAAGTTCATATTATTATTTTTCTATGGAGAGTATGGAGACCAATGGAATCTAACCTAGTCTATAAGTCTAGGTGAAATTCTGTTGGTCTTTTTTTTTCAACATTATATTTATGAGGGGGAAGCGGGAAATGTCACCATTTTTAGGAGAGTTAATTGGTACGATGTTGCTTATTATTTTTGGTGCTGGTGTTGTAGCTGGAGTTGCATTAAAAGACTCAAAAGCGGAGAAAGGAGGCTGGATTGTCGTTACCTTTGCATGGGGACTCGGCGTTGCCATGGCTGTTTATGCTGTTGGAGAAATAAGCGGAGCACATATAAACCCTGCAGTTACAATTGGGATGGCTTTAGTAGGTGAACATGCATGGAGTGAAGTACCGAGTTACATAATTGCCCAAATACTTGGTGCAATTATTGGGGCAACTCTTGTTTGGTTTCATTATTATGCACACTTTAATAGGACAAATGACAAAGGGGCAAAGCTTGGTGTCTTTGCGACTGACCCTGCTATTAAACACACACCGTCTAACTTTTTTAGTGAAGCACTAGGGACTTTTGTATTAGTATTAGGCTTGCTAGCGATTGGAGCGAATGAGTTTACTCAAGGTTTAAACCCGTTAATTGTCGGATTACTAATTGTAGTCATTGGTTTATCACTCGGTGGTACGACAGGTTATGCGATAAACCCTGCTCGAGATTTAGGACCAAGAATTGCCCATGCATTATTACCGATTAAAGGGAAGGGATCATCCAATTGGTCATATTCTTGGATCCCAATTGCTGGTCCGATTATTGGAGGAGGCTTAGGTGCTCTTTTTTATGCAGCGGCATTTGAAGGGATCCTTTATCAATCACTTTGGTTTTTCTTAGCTGCATTTTTTATTGTTTTATTTATTTCGCGTTATATGGATAAACAGGATGTTGAAGTGCCACGTAGCGGCGTGACTCAAAATACAAAACAAGCATAGGAGGAGAAAAGGATGAAAAAATACATTTTATCACTAGACCAAGGGACGACAAGTTCAAGAGCGATACTATTTAATCATGATGGAGAAATTGTCGATGTTGCTCAGAAGGAAATTACACAACATTTTCCTGAGCCTGGATGGGTTGAGCATAACCCAAATGAGATTTGGTCATCTATTTTGGCGGTTATTGCAGAGGTGCTAAACAAAGCAGAAGTAAATGCAAACGAAATAGCTTCAATAGGAATTACAAACCAGCGTGAAACAACGGTCGTTTGGGATCAAGAATCTGGGAAACCAGTATATAACGCAATTGTTTGGCAGTCTAGACAAACAGACTCTATATGTGAGGAACTTCGTAACAATGGATTAAATGACATATTCCGTAATAAAACAGGATTACTGATCGACCCCTATTTTTCAGGTACGAAAGTAAAATGGATTTTAGACAAAGTAGAAGGAGCAAGAGAGAAAGCTGAATCTGGGAAACTTCTATTTGGTACGATCGATACTTGGTTAATTTGGAAATTGTCAGGCGGTAAAGTACATGTCACAGATTATACAAATGCTTCCCGTACGCTAATGTTTAATATTTACGATTTAACATGGGATGATGAATTGTTAGAGATATTAACTGTTCCAAAGGAAATGCTTCCGGAAGTACGTCCCTCTTCAGAGGTTTACAGTACAACAATCGATTATCACTTTTTTGGGGAAGAAGTCCCGATCGCTGGTGCTGCTGGAGACCAACAGGCAGCTTTGTTCGGTCAGGCATGTTATGAGAAAGGAATGGCTAAAAATACGTACGGTACTGGCTGCTTTATGCTTATGAATACAGGGGAAGATGCAGTCAAATCTGAGCATGGTTTATTAACGACTATCGCTTGGGGAATAGATGGAAAGATTGAATATGCTCTTGAGGGAAGTATCTTTATTGCAGGTTCCGCGATTCAATGGCTAAGAGACGGTTTACGTTTAATTAAAACAGCATCAGAAACAGAAAAGTATGCCGATAGCATTTCTTCAACAGAGGGAGTATACGTCGTTCCTGCTTTTGTTGGACTCGGTACCCCGTATTGGGATAGTGATGTCCGCGGTGCTGTATTTGGGTTAACAAGAGGAACACAAAAGGAACATTTTGTTCGAGCAACACTTGAATCTCTTGCTTATCAAACGAAAGATGTCGTTCAAGCGATGGAAGCTGATTCAAAGATTAAGTTAAAAAAGCTTCGTGTAGATGGGGGAGCGGTTGCTAATAATTTCTTAATGAAGTTTCAAAGTGATTTACTTAATGTTTCAGTTGAGCGTCCAGTTATACAGGAAACGACAGCACTTGGTGCAGCCTACCTATCTGGGCTTGCTGTAGGTTTTTGGGAAGATAAAAGTGTCATTGCTCAACAGTGGAAGATTGACAATACATTTACACCGAGCATGGAAGATAGTGAGCGGAAGGAGCTTTATAAAGGTTGGCAGACGGCAATAAAAGCAGCGTCAACATTTAAGAGATAATTTAAAGGACAAAATATTTTATTGATTACTCGTTAGTCTATCTTTGGATTGTAGGAAAGACTACAACGCTTTATATAAAAAGGATCTGTCATTTTGTAAAAGTTGTTGCAGTCTTTCTTAAAAGATAAGAATTTATAAAATTTCAATCTCTCGATTGTTGTCTAGACTTCAGGCACGAGCGTTAACTACACGAGTAGGCTACGAGTTGTCTCGACGGATCTAGCTTCAAAGTGATACTAGAAGAGGAAGAGACAGCAGTTTTCGGCTCGAGGTCGCTTCGCCCCGCCATTTGAAGTCTAAGTTCGGACTTCTTTATGTCGGGACTCCAGCGCTTTTCGCCGATAGACGGGCGCCTTGCGCTTTTCTTATACTATCTATCACTTCTTTTTATTTTATTTCGCTTTGCTTAACACATGTGCTCCTTTACGAACCGATTTAGGCACTCTCGTAGATAAATAGACGCCAACAAGAACGATCATTCCTCCGAAAAGCTGGTGCTGCGTAAATGATTCATTTAAAAATAAGATCGATAAGATGGTTGTGAACACAGGTACTAAATTAAAAAAGATAGATGCTTTCGCAGGGCCAACTTCACGGACACCGCGGTACCAAGCGAGTAAAGCTAAAGCGGACGGGAAGATTCCAATATAAATAATACCTACGATTACTTGCCAGCTTCTGAGGTTAGGAAAACCAACGGTGAACCATTCAATGATGGAGATCGGCAACAAAATGATACAGCCAATAATCATTGTCATCACAAGGCCAGCTATAATAGGAAACTTGTGACTGTGCTGCTTTATAATAATTGAATAAATCGCCCAGAAGATGATTCCAACCAACATGATTATGTCACCAATATTAAAAGATAACGACAACAAAGTCTCCAAAGAGCCTCTTGTTATAATCCACAGAATGCCACCAAAAGAAAGAACAATGCCAAAAGATTGCCCTTTTGTTAATGTTTCCTTTAATAATATAAACCCTAAAATCGCAGCGACAGCAGGCGTTAACGCATCAACGATTGCTGCATTTATCGAGCTCGTATAATTAACGGACAAATAAAGACATCCGTTAAAGAGGACGATACCTGTAATTGAGAGTCCGATAAGTGGTTTCCACTCTTTCTTCCATAATGGGTGGTTTAAAACGATTGTTTTATAGCAAAATGGAAGTAAAAATAACGTTGCAGATATAAAGCGGAATAAAGCTAATGTAAAAGGCGGAACCGTTCCTTCAAGTGCTTTACCTACGATAAAATTTCCTGAAAAAAATAATATTGCCGCTGTGATAATGAGGTATGGATGCATTTTCAACCTATCACCTCCAACGTAGTTGAGTATAACATGCAGAGAGTATATCTCAAGAAAAAATAGCGAAGAGTTTAATTCCCCGCTATTGAGTATCGGTCACATTTACTATTTTGTATCTTCATTCATTAGGTGGTGAATGCCAACGGTTTGTTCAACGGGTAGGACAAAAGCGATACCTCTACCTGGTTCATTTATATTAACATGTTCTTCAAGTGCTTCGAGAACATTATTTGTTAATGATTTTTTTATTAATGTTAAAACAATATCCTTCTCAGGTTCAATGTGTATAGAAAGAAGCTTTGCTTTTTCATGTATTCCACTACCGCGACCGTTTATAACTGTACCACCTTCAGATCCTCCTTTTTTGGATGCATTGATTACTTTTCCAGCGTCACCTTTATTGACAATTGTAATAATTAGGTCAAACCCACGATGTTTAAGGTCATCTGTCACCATATGTAAATCCTCCTTTGAGTCTTCCTCTTGCTTTCTGTGGGCAATTCCAAATGTTCTTTTAACATCTATAATAAATCCAATACCTTTCCCCGGCCGATTTAGTTCTGCTGCATCAATTACACGATCTAAAGTATCAGGTAATAGATCTTGATGAACGAGGTTTATAATTAATTCCTTTTCATAGATTGCATCTATGCCAAATATTTTTTCTCTTTCATGAATACCAATTCCTGACCCGATCATAATTGTGCCGCCACTAACACCGGCATTTTTTGCGGCCTTCATCACTTTTTTTGCTTTTCCCTTTTTTACGATCGTAACTAACAACTTTTGCTCTAATCGTTTAGGAATCATTTTCTACCCGCTCCTTATATGTGAATATTATTCCTAAAATTAGTACTGATAAAATGGGAGTAAGGGCAACGAGTGCAATCATTCCAAACCCATCCATTAAAGGATCACGACCTTCGATTACGGAGGCTAAACCTACAGCAATAGCCATAATAAAAGTGACAGTCATTGGCCCTGTAGCTACACCGCCTGCATCAAAGGCAATAGAGATAAATCTATCTTTTGAAATAAATAACAGAATAATTGCAATGGCATAGCCAGGTATAATAAAATACCATAATGGAATCCCTACTAATATTCTAATCATTGATAAAGAAATTGATACAGCTACACCAATAGACAACGTAATTAACATTACAGTACTAGAAATTGAACCAGCCGTTACCTTTTCAACTTCATGATTTAATATCCTTACTGCTGGTTCAGCAAATGTAGCCACAAATCCGAAGAGGAATCCTAGGAGAGGCAATAGTATAATTGTATTTTCCCTTTCTCCAAGAAGATTTCCAATTTCAGTTCCAGCCGGATAGAACCCAACTTCAACACCTTGTAAAAAAAGTGCGAGTCCAGCAAAAGTAAAAAGTAAACCAATTATGATATTTTTTATTTTTTCCTTGTTTAATTTAAGGAAGAAAAACTGAAAAATAACGAAAAAGATAAGTAAAGGAAGAATAGCCATTGTAACTTCTAGGAGAACATGATCAAAACCGTGAAATAGCTCCATAATCACCCGTAAATCACCCCTAGTATCATGACCGATAAAATTGGACCGATTGAAGCGAGTGCTACAAGTCCAAACCCATCATTTGTAGATGACTTTCCTCTTAAGACGGATGAAACACCTACCCCTAGTGCAAGGATAAAAGGAACAGTCATAGGTCCAGTTGTTACCCCACCAGCGTCAAAGGATATCGGAATGAAATTACTTGGAGTAAAAAGAGCAAGTATAAAAACGAATCCGTATCCAATACAAAGTATATACTTTAATGGTATACCTAACAATGTTCTTGCCATTGCCATAGCAACAAATATACCTACCCCTAGAGCAACAGCATAAACGAGGATAGTATTTGAGATTTCACCGCTAGACACTTCATCGACTTGAAAGGCAAGAACTCGAACATCCGGCTCAGCCAGAGTGACTACGACACCTAAAATAAAACCGACTCCAATAATGAGCAATGGCTTTTTAGTTTTTGGTAAAGTTGAGCCAATCAATTCACCAATTGGTAGTAATCCTATATGTACTCCAACTAAAAAAAGAAACAACCCTAAACCAACCATGATGACTCCAGCTAAAAATTGAATGAATGTATCAGTGGGCATACCAATAATTGTAAATTGTAATATGATAATAACCACTGACATTGGAAGAATGGCAAACGTAACTTCTTTTAATTGCTCTAATATATTTTTCATTTTCTGCACCCCTCTCAACAAAATTAGAATCATTCTTTACCCGTGAGACTTTTACATTAAACGTTTGCCTTTACAATTATTTTATCAAAAAATGGTAAGACAAGTTACAATAAACGTTTTTTAAGGTATAATAATAAAAAAGGAAAGCGGTGATAGATTGGCCATCTTCTACCTTTGTAAACAATGTAATGGCGTTGGGAAGGTTGACAGGAAGATTTGGTTTGTGACGATGAAGGTGTCGTGCCGCTTTTGTGAAGGAACCGGAAAAAAGAAATATAAAAAGGATCGAATTGGTTAGCTTACTCCTGCGTTGATGAACAGCAGGGGCTTTTTATTCTTTATTTTAGGCACTTAAATTTCGGAAAACAGAAATTGTAGGTGAAAAAACGACCTTTATGATGGAGGTCGTTTTTCAGAGTCTATTGGTCTGTAAAGGTAATTCAACGTTATTCTAACAGGTCCCATCCCGTGGATAATTCAATGTCTGGATTGCGGTCTTGGAACATACGAAGAGCAAAATCATTTTCAAATAAAAGGACGGATCTTCCGTGTTGATCTTTGACGAGCATTTTTCGACTATCGGTCATTTTATCTGTAACGTCGCCTTTCGTCACCCAGCGAGCTAACTCATGTGTCATATGTTGAAATTCAATGTCAGAGTTATATTCGTTTTTCATACGGTATTCAAATACTTGAAATTGAAGCTCTCCAACGGCACCGATAATATAATCCTCAAAATAAGGCGTTTTATACAACTGAATTGTACCTTCTTGAACGAGCTGAGACATCCCTTTATGAAATTGTTTATGCTTTAATGCATTTTTTGCAGTAACTTTAGCAAATTTTTCAGGAGGGAACTGAGGCATTTCTTCATAAACAATTCGTTCATTACCAGTCACTAATGTATCACCGACTTCAAAGTTGCCTGAATCGTATATACCGATAATATCACCTGGCATTGCTGTATCAACAGTTTCACGATCTGAGGCGAAAAATGAGTGTGATTGGCTCAGCTTCATCTTTTTGCCAGTTCGAGAAAGGGTGATTTCCATCCCTCTTTCAAATTTTCCAGAACATACTCGTAAAAATGCAATCCGGTCACGGTGATTCGGATTCATATTTGCTTGGATTTTAAAGATGAATCCGGTAAATGTATGACTTTCCGGATCGATATATTCACCAGATGCCTTACGCGGCTTAGGCTCTGCTGCTAGCTTAACAAATTGATCTAAAAACGATTGGACACCGAAGCTTGAAAGTGCACTCCCAAAAAAGACAGGGGTTAATGTACCATTTTGGACTTTATCCATTGTAAATTCATTCCCAGCTTCTTCAAGAAGCATAATATCTTCTTCTAGTTTTTCTTTTTCATAGCTTTCCAATACTTGTTGTTCATTGTATGGAACAATCTCACGTTCATGAGAATCATTGTATATTTCAATCTTTTCATCTGGAATACTGTATATCCCTTTTAACGTTTTCCCCATACCGATCGGCCAATTCATCGGGTACGTTTCCATTTCAAGAACGTCTTCGATTTCAGAAAGAAGGTCAAGTGGTTCTTTCCCTTCACGGTCTAGCTTATTAATAAAGGTCAAAATAGGAATTCCGCGCATACGACAAACTTTAAAGAGCTTTAACGTTTGAGCTTCAATCCCTTTTGTACTGTCGATAACCATTACAGCCGTATCCACTGCTGTGAGTGTCCGGTATGTGTCCTCACTAAAGTCTTGGTGACCAGGGGTATCTAATATATTAATTTGAACATCATCATAAATAAGCTGCATAACACTAGAAGTAACCGAGATTCCACGTTGCTTCTCTATTTCCATCCAGTCAGATGTCGCAAATTTTCCTGATTTTTTCCCTTTAACAGTTCCCGCACTCCGAATTCCGCCTCCTAGCAGTAACAGCTTTTCAGTTAATGTTGTTTTTCCGGCGTCAGGGTGGGAGATAATTGCAAACGTACGTCTTGGCGTTTCATTAGACATGTGCATAATCCTTTCTATTCAAGTTCATGGCTCCAATATTCAATTATAAACAAAATGAGTGCAATAATCACTGGAAAATAAAAATTTCCTTTTTGTAGGACTAAATTTCATAAATCGAGGTTTGTGGAATAAGGATTCTTTCGGAAAATAACGTTAAATATATTCGTGTTCCTTTTAAATTAAATGTATAGAGGGTATAAATACAAGAAACGTTATAAGTTTATTAGGAGTGATCATATTGTTTTCATCAAGTCGGTCATGGTATCTACTTGTAACATCGATTTTCTTAGTCGTATCAATCGTTACCGCATATTCAGTCATGACAAATGAAGATCGAAATTGGAGCTTCCCTACTCATGTTTTTGTAATTGGTTTATTTTTTTCTGTTGGAGCTTTTTTCGTTTGGAGAAAAGGGAAAGAAAGTTATCCATATGCGTACTTATTATTGTTATGTGCGATGTATGCCTTTGTGCTCGTGTTGTTTACAATGATTCGTATGTGAATTTAAGGCATTAGCCCACTCATTATTAGGGCATTTGCATATGATGAAAATGACCAAATGGAAAAGGGGGCTGACATACATGTCTCATAAAGCAGATCCTTGTCCGACTCCAGAATATGGAGACTCTTTCGTATTAATCTTAGTGCTCTTCATCTTGCTAGTCATTATTGGAGCAGCGTACTTGTACTAAAATTAGAAGCAGCCTGTATCATTAGGCTGCTTTTAATATTGGTTAACTTCGTGTAAGAAAGAGGACGCTCACCTTACAATAGACACTAATCCAATGAAATGAATTATAGAGGGAGAAGGAGAAATAATGATTTCTGTTTTCATCAATTTTTAATTCTATTCATACAATGATGTAACACAATGATAGAGGGGGTGAACCGATGGAGAAGGAGGACCAACAAGTCATTAAGGCGATCGATGAAATTACTGAAATTGCAGAAGGATTTGGGCTTGATTTTTATCCGATGCGCTATGAAATCTGCCCAGCTGATATCATTTATACGTTTGGTGCTTATGGGATGCCAACAAGATTCTCACATTGGAGTTTTGGGAAACAATTTCATAAAATGAAATTACAATATGACTTAGGCTTAAGTAAAATTTATGAGCTTGTCATAAATTCAAATCCTTGCTATGCATTTTTACTTGATACGAATTCTTTAATTCAAAACAAACTAATTATTGCCCACGTCTTGGCACATTGTGACTTCTTCAAAAACAATGTCCGTTTCTCAAATACGAGGCGAGACATGGTCGAGAGTATGACAGCAACTGCAGAAAGAATCGCACATTATGAACTGATTCATGGAAAAGAAGATGTAGAAAGATTTTTAGATGCTGTCTTAGCTGTTCAAGAACATATTGACCCTAGCCTTGTCAGACCTAAGCTAAGCTGGACGAAAGAAGATGTTTATTTTGATGAAGAAGAAGATCAAAAAGCAAATGCTGATTATGATGATTTGTGGTCACTTGATGATTCTGAAAACAAAGAGAAAAAAATGAAGCTGACGAAAAAGAAAAAGAAACTTCCACCGCAGCCGGAAAAAGACTTGCTATTGTTTATAGAAGAATATAGTCGAGAACTTGAAGACTGGCAGAGAGACATTCTAACAATGATGAGAGAAGAGATGCTTTATTTTTGGCCGCAGCTTGAAACGAAAATAATGAATGAAGGCTGGGCATCCTTTTGGCACCAACGGATTATTCGGGAAATGGATTTAACAACAGATGAATCTGTAGAGTTTGCAAAGTTAAATGCAGGCGTGATTCAGCCGTCAACAACGCAAATAAACCCATATTATTTAGGACTTAAAGTTTTTGAAGATATTGAAGAACGGTATAATAACCCGACTGACGAAATGAAAGAGAAGCAAGGAGTGAAACCTAATAGCGGTAGGGAAAAGATATTTGAAGTGCGTGAAATTGAATCTGATATATCGTTTATTCGTAACTACTTAACAAAAGATCTCGTTCTGAGAGAGGATATGTATTTATTTCAGAAAAAAGGCAGAGATTACAAAATTGTTGATAAAGAATGGGAACACGTAAGAGATCAGCTTATTAGCAGTCGTGTCAATGGAGGTTTTCCATATATCGTTGTAAAAGATGGAGATCATTTAAAAAATGGAGAGTTGTATTTGTCTCATGAATATGAGGATATCGAGCTTGATACACAGTATTTAGAGAAAACATTGCCTTATATTTATCAACTATGGGGACGCCCAGTGCATTTGGAAACCGTGCTCGCAGACCGGAAAATCGTTTTTACGTATGATGGCAGAAAGATTCATAAACGGTATGTATAATTTCGATAAACAAGTGTCTCAAAAGCCGTAAACGAGAAAAGCGAGCTGGAATTTTACTAAACATTTCCTAGCTCGTTTTTTCTATGCGATTTATATATCATTATGTGCTCGAAAGAGTTTTTCCCTGCATCGCTTTTATTACTGGAGCGATGTATAAGTTTATCGAATTGAAAATGATAATTTAAATGTTATTTTATTAATGTTAAATCTTTCATATGATCATAATAGAACGAAACTATTTTTTCATAATGTTTGAAGGAGGAAAAACGATGTCTTTTTTATTTAAGGGAATCGATCATGTCCTATTAGCTGCTCCCCGGGGCTCAGAAGCTGCAGCGAAGAAATTTTATTCAGAAGTGTTAGGTTTTACTGAAATAGAAAAACCTGATGTTTTAAAGAAAAAGGGAGGAGTTTGGTTTCAATTTAGCCATTATCAAGTACATATAGGGATTGAAGAGCCATTTACTTCCGCGAAGAAAGCCCACCCTGCTTTTGAAGTTGAAAATATTGAAGCGTTAAAGGATCACTTAAGTCAGCATAAGGTCGTATATGACGTAGATGAAAATTTGCCCGGCGCAAAGAGGATATATATTCATGATCCGTTCGGGAATAGAATTGAAATACTGGAATGGCAAAATCATTAATCTGAGATAAAATGGCAAATTAAAATTGACCTGAATCCGTGATAATCGTGTTGATATGCCATCCATCTACTCGCTTTCCGCGGGCGAACCGCGAGCCTCCTCAAAATCCACTTCGTTTCGTTCTGCGGGGTCTCGCCAGGCTCGCTTTTCCCGCAGGAGTCTCGTAGATTCCTGTCATATCAACGGTACTCTTATGTATTACTGTTTTTAAGTTTACTAAATAAACCTCACAAAAAAATGCTTTTTGTTAGCAGCAAAAATGGTATCATCACAAAAAGTTACGTTGAAAAAGCTGAATATATTCGCTTAAATGTTAGAAACCACGGACTATGATTACCAAATTTCAAATAGAGCCTGCGAGCGTGTGATACCATCTTCGATGCTAGAGTTATTAAATTATGGATCACAGTTTTCACTCGTCGTCGGAACACTTTTTATACCTAATGCACGATAGAAGAAGGGATCTTTTCGGAATGGTTCAATATGGTCAAAACCTTCTCACTCTGAGATAGAATCCAGATATAAGATGTGATGACATCACCATTTCTAATGGCTGGAGCAGATTTCATCTCAGGAACATTTAAGCTGGTTAAACGAGTGGAGAGTTCCGTTTTTGATAAAAGTAAACCAATTAGACCTAATCCAGAATGAGTGGATAAAGTTTCATCAGAAGCTTCTAAAATAAATTTCACCGTAACACCTTCCTGGTGTATAAGAATTTGAACAAAACAGTTCCTATTCTTATTAAAACAAGGTTTGAAGTAGAATCTTCTGTTCACTCGAAGAAGTGAATGGTGGCGACTCCAGCGGGAATAGCGCGAGCTGAAGACCCCGCAGACGCTGGTCTTTGCGTTGAGGAGGCTGAGGCCGTGCCCGCGGAAAGCGTCCGCCAGTAACGGATTCGAATAATAATCCAATATAGTTAAATTGAAAGATTTTTAGGATTCATACAAAGTGTAAATTATTTCATCACGGATTCAGGACTGAAAAATGATTTAAAAGAGGCATTGTGTTTACAGTGTCTTTTTCTAATTGGTAAAAGTAAGTGTTTTTAAATGATATTCCTATCGTATTTATATTAAAATGTGTATATGCACTTTAGTCAAAGAAGGGGGGATATGCTATGACTTTTCAAATACACGAAGACACGCAGTTAGGAGAAGTGAAACTTAAGGTTAGCAATATAGAAAAATCGAGTCAATTTTATAAAGAAATAATTGGATTTAGGATTTTAGAAAAAAAGCGAGATTCTGTGACATTGACAGCAGATGGAAACAAATCGTTGCTTGTATTGAAAGAAGTACCAAATGCAGTTGTGCTGCCACCTAGGTCAGCAACTGGACTTTATCATTTTGCGATTCTTTTACCAGAGCGAAAGGATCTCGGAAATGTATATGAACATCTATTGCAACATAACATTCGGTTAGGTTCGTCAGACCATTATGTAAGTGAAGCGATTTATTTATCGGACCCAGACGGTAATGGGATTGAATTGTATCATGACCGGCCGCGCGATCATTGGTTGAAAGATGAGCATGGGAATTACATTATGACTGTGGATCCGTTAAATGAAAACAGTTTACTCGAGGCAGGGGGCGGAGAGCAATGGGAAAGGTTGCCTGAAAATACGAAGATTGGACATATTCACCTCCATGTTAATGATTTACATCAGTCTCGCAAGTTTTATAAAGATGTGCTTGGCTTTGATACAACAGTAGAAAATGATAAACGAATGGGGATGCTTTTTCACGGAGCTGGAGGTTATCACCATCACATCGGATTAAATATTTGGGCTGGAGCGGATGCACCAAACCCACCTGAACGTGCTGTAGGCATTGCTCGTTATACAATTGTTCTTCCAAACGAAGATGCATTTGAGAACGTGCGTAAAAACATTAATACGTATCATTATCAGTACGAAATACAAGAAAGGTCTCTGTTCATAACAGATCCAGCACAAGTGAACATACAATTAACTGTAAAAGAAAAATAACTTCGAAACCTGATAAATATAATGAATGAAAAATTGACAGGCTTATTTGATAAATATAAAACAAGTAATAGTAGAAATTGCTGTGATACTCCCGCGGAAAGGAAAAGTGACGAACTATGGCAAAAGGAAAGCAATTTGTTGTAATTGGGTTAGGTAGATTTGGAGGTAGTGTATGCAGAGAACTGATCGGTCAAGGGAATGAAGTCCTTGTAATTGATTCAGATGAAGATAAAGTAAATGAATTTGCCAATATTGCGACGCATGCAGTTGTTGCAAATTCAACAGATGAAGCAACGCTGCGTTCATTGGGGATTAGAAACTTTGACTACGTCGTTGTCGCGATCGGGGACAATATTCAAGCAAGTATTTTAACGACCTTGCTATTAAAAGAAGCAGGCATTGAAAATGTATGGGTAAAAGCAAAAAACGATTATCATCATAAAGTGTTAGAGAAGATAGGTGCAGATCAGATCGTTCATCCAGAGAATGATATGGGGCGAAGAGTAGCCCAGCAAATGGCGGATGAAAAGGTCATTGATTTTATTGAACTTTCGGATGAGTACAGTATTGTAGAACTAATTGCTTCGGCAAAGCTTGAAGGCAATACGTTAATAGATTTAGATATTCGAGCAAAGTATGGAATAACGATTTTAGCGATCAAAAAAGGAACTGATATTAATATCTCCCCAGAACCTGATTATGCTATTCAAAAAGGTGATCTTCTTATCGTTATTGGGCATAATAAAGATATTAAAAGATTTGAAGATTTGGCGATCTAATCATGAAATTGAGAATGTGCACGTTTTATTCAGTCTATCGTTTCTTTGTTTTGTTACCGGCATAGCAGTTTGGGTACCAAATCTAGTCTTTCAGCACCCTACTATGCTTATTTTTTAACGTTCATTATACAACCAATTGGAATTTTATGTGGTTATTTAGCTGGAATCTGTTTTGGAGTTATAACGAATAACATAATGACGTTTAGTTACTTTATCTCTATGTTTCTTGGGCATGTTATAGCAGCTTTATTCAGTTTATAACCGTTAAAGAAGAAAAAAAGGAGGTGTCTCAAAAGTATTGAGGACACCACTTTTTCATTTTATAATCTTATAGAATCGAAATCGCTATCGCAGGACGTTTTTAACCAGGGCACAAGTGCTCTTTTTGTTAACTGTTTATTAACCTTTATCTGGCTCAAGATGTTCATCACGTATAAATGGTAAGGTATCGTGAATGTAAGGCGGAGCAGGGTGTAATCTCGGTGCCGGTCCAAAGGCAGGTGCTGGTGATACATATTGAAAATGACTTAAAGAGTCCATACTTGGACCACTCGCCCATCTACCTCGACTGCTTTCTTCCCCTTCAGATAAATTATAAAATTGATAAGCGACTTCTTGTTTTTCCAGTTCTCTAGGGAAAGTACTCGGTACTACGATGTTTTCCTGTGCCTCAATTTCAGCTATCGCAGCTTTCCACATGTTTTGATGCATCGTATCTCGAGCAATTAAGAAAGAAAGCATATCTTTTACAGCCGGGTCGTTTGTCGATTCATATAGTCTGACCGCTTGTAATCGCCCTTGTGACTCCGCGTTTAAATTCGCCCTGAAATCAGCTAATAAATTACCGCTCGCGATAATATAATCAGCAGTCCAGCGGTTTCCGACACTATCAGCTGGCATCGCACCTAAACCTGAAACGATTGCGTGCTGTGGATTCATTCCACCTAATACAGCACCGATAACTGGGTTTTGTGCAGCCGTCTCTTGATCACCTACAGGTGCTTTATCAAGCAGCCGCGCGATCATCGTTGCAAGCATTTCAACATGGGCTAGCTCCTCTGTTCCTACATCCATTAATAGATCTCTATATTTTGCGTCAGCTCGACTGTTCCACCCTTGAAATAAATATTGTAGGGCTACTGATATTTCCCCAAACTGTCCTCCTAGCACTTCTTGTAGCTGCTTCGCGAATAGTGCATCTGGTCGACTTGGCCGTGCTTCATATTGCAACTCTTTAATATGGAAAAACATTTTGATCCCTCCTAAATCACTCTATATGTAATCTATTCTGTAATTGGATTGTCCTAGAACATGTATAGAATGTAATTGGATATTGTTTACAGTTCGTTAAGCTCAATCGTATAAGAGGTTCATCTTATTCAAATTCCTTGGAGGCGAATGGTTGCTTGATTGTACGACTTTTGTTGTAGAAAAGTTACAGTCATAGAAGGATTCCTTTTTATCTTTTTATTAGTATGATTTGTGTAACGACCGACCGGAGTTACCACATGAGAGAGGACGTGTGGTCATACAAAGATCAACGTTTTCCTCTGTGAAACGAGTGATCCATAAAAAGCGTTGTGAGTTCCAAGTTTCTCAAGTTATAAAACATGAAGCAATGATCCTTGATTGAGAATCTATAATAAGGAGGAACAGTTATGCTTATTAAAGAAGTGAAAATATATAGCAACGACATGAACAAGATGAAGCATTTTTATCATCACACACTCGGATTTTCGATAATTGGTGAAAATGAAACGAGTATTGTGTTTCAGGTTGGAGACAGTAGATTAAGGATTGAAGCCAATCGATTTCATACATCACCAGTCTATCATTTTGCTTTTAATATATTTGCCAATCATTTTCAAGAAGCAAAAGCATGGGCAAAGCAAAGAGTGAAGTTAAATGTAGAGGAGGGGCAAGACGAAGTGTATTTTGAGAATTCAGATGCACACTCGTTTTATTTTTACGACCCTTCTGGAAATGTGGTTGAATTTATATCCCGCCATTCCTTGTCTGAAAAAAGTGATGAGCGTTTTTCTGTAAGGAAGATAATGAACATTAGTGAGATTAGTCTAACGACAAAGAATGTTCTTCATGTTGGAAAAAGCTTGATTGATGCTGGGATTGATGTAAGAGATGCTCCTGTTAAAGCAGGACAACTTAATTTTCTCGGTGAATCTGGTTCTTATATTCTATTAGGTCCTGAAAAAAGACGCTGGTACTTTTCAATTATAGAGGCAGAGGTTCATCCTTTGACAATTACGATTGATCCGAATATTCATATTCATGTTGATACTTCAGGAACAGTTCAAGTGGGAAAGGGAGAGAAGATATGAAGATAAAGTCAAAATGGGCAGAAGAATATGTAAAACAATTACAATTGACAGTTGAAAAGCCAACTTATTCTTATTTAGTAAGGCTGTGTCATGCACATTTAAATACATTCCCTTTTGAGAATATAAGTAAGTTGATTTTATATCGTGATATGAAGTCCCTTCCATCCAAGGAGAAATTTATTGAGAATTATAAAGATTATCATTTCGGGGGAACGTGTTATACGCTTAATGCTAACTTTATGGAATTATTAAAAGAACTAGGTTTTGATTGTTATCATGTCATGCTTGGTGAAGTTCATATAGGCATTATTGTCGTTTTTGATGGTGAGAAGTACTATGTTGATTGTGGGTCAGCTGCACCGGTTTTTACACCGATTCGTATTGCGGAAGAGAGAGAGAATTATGTGAAGTTCGCTGAAGATGAAGTCTATATTTTACCTGTTAATAAAAATGCGGATCATTATAAATACGTCCGGTACTACGAAGGGATTAAACGGGGGAATGTATGGGAGTTCCGTGCAGATGTTGAATACAAGTTCGAGGATTTTTCCGAGGTAATCGAGAAATCTATGGAACCAGGTTCAACATTTATGTCGATATTAAGGTGTCAATTATGGCAACTGAATAAAAAACGGAGTGTTTCTTTAATCAATAATCAATTTGAAATCAGGTATGACGATGGACAGACTGAAAAAGTAACTTTAAAGACGGTTAGTGAAATTGAAGGTGTATTATCTGAAGAATTCCAGTTAGGAAAATTACCAGTTCGAAAAGCGATAAACGTGCTACAAAATTTGCAAATTGATATATTTCACAAAAAGCAAGCCAATTAAAAGTTAACTCACAATGTCTGATACCCAAAAATTCCCATGTGCCTGGCACATGGGAATTTTTGGGATGTTTATGAAGGCAGGTGCCGTGGTAGTTGCTGTTCTTTACAGAAAAAATACTTGTTTTTCTATTCTTTCCTATTGTATTTTTATATCTGAAGTGGTAGAAATGATTTTGAGGAGTGATACAATGTCAAAAGTACTAATATTTGGACACAAAAATCCTGATACGGATACGATTTGTTCAGCAATTGCATACGCACATTTAAAAGAACAGCTAGGTATGGACTGTGAACCAGTCAGGCTAGGAGAAATCAATGGAGAAACAGAATTTGCTTTAAAGCACTTTAATGTGGAAAGTCCACGCTTTATTGAAAAGGCAGTGAACGACACGAATGAAGTCATTTTAGTTGACCATAATGAATTTCAACAAAGTGTCGATGATATTAATGATGTTCGTATTCTGGAGGTCATTGATCATCATAAAGTATCAAACTTTGAAACGAGCGACCCTCTTTACTTCCGAGCTGAACCAGTCGGGTGTACTGCAACGATTCTTTATAAATTATATAGAGAAAACGACGTAGAGATTCCTAATAATATAGCAGGATTAATGCTCTCAGCGATCATTTCAGATTCATTATTGTTTAAATCACCAACTTGTACAGAAGAAGACATAAATGTCGCTCATAAATTAGCTGACATCGCAGGTGTTAATGCGAATGAATATGGATTAGATATGTTAAAAGCTGGTGCTGATTTAAGTGATAAAACGGTTGAACAATTAATTTCATTAGATGCGAAAGAATTTCAAATGGGTGACAAAAAAGTAGAAGTGGCTCAAGTAAATACGGTGGATCCTAAAGAAGTTTTTGCAGCAAAGGAAGAAATAACGAAAGCGATTGAAAAAACAATCAATGAGAAAAATTTAGACTTATTCCTGTTCCTTGTCACTGATATTTTAGAAAATGATTCCCATGCTTTAGCAATAGGTGAACGTAGTTTAGCAGTCGAGAATGCGTTCCAAGTAACATTACAAGATCAGACTGCAATTCTAAAAGGAGTCGTTTCACGAAAAAAACAAGTTGTACCTCAACTAACATCAGCAATGAAATAAGTAGAAGCTGGGACAAACCCCCAGTAAATAAAAAATGGCTCTCACACGGTGATAGTCATTTTTTATTTACTGAGAATAATAATTGAGGTTGATTGTGCAAAAAAACACTCGCTTGCACTCCAGAGCACAAGTGCGACATCTACTCGTGCTACACTTCGTTTTCATTGTAGTGTCTTCTTTGTCCGTGGCCAAGCTTCAGATAATCGATGAAAAACACCCCGATGGATCTTCATCTTTTGATTTCCTGCTTCTCTCTCTTCTAGTATTGCTCTATAGCTGTCTGAGTCAACCTGTCAAAACGCCACGTCCTATGTGGCATGTCCGGCATTAGGACGTCCTGTCGTCCGTCGGAGCAACTCGCAAGATCAGATCTTCTGCTAAATCCCCCGCGTCCTGAGGGAACACCGAAGTCACCACATCCGTGTGGAGCTCGTGATGAAAATGCTAGTCGCATTAGTCACCTGATTTTTTGACAATCAACAAGGTTTCTAAATTATACATAATAAGGGTACTTTCTGATCAGGTTAAAGTAACCACACTAAAACAGAATCGGGGACATCCTTATGTTTAGAGATAATAACATGAATCAAATTATTTTGCCGAATTACTTATGGCGGTAAACTTAAGGAAGTACACCGCTCATAAAATTACATGCATGAACTTCTCCTATATTTGCTCATACTAAGGAAAAATGTGTAGGAGTGACATGGATGGATCAAAAGAAAATTGAATTAATGAAAGAATTAACAGACGTTGAAGGTGTACCAGGATTTGAGGATCGAATATATAACGTCATGAAAACACGAATCTCTTCCTTTTCTGAAAAAATTGAAACAGATAATTTAGGAAGTCTTGTCGGGAAAGTAGGGAATGGCCAAAAAAAAGTATTACTTGCAGGACACTTAGATGAAGTAGGATTTATTATTAGTCATATTACGAAAGACGGTTTCCTTAAATTTAGAGCATTAGGTGGCTGGTGGGGGCATGTCATGCTTTCTCAGCGTGTGAAAGTGCTAACGAAAAAAGGCGATTTGACTGGAGTCATTGGGTCTAAAGCTCCTCATGTACTAAAGCCGGAAGAACGAAAAAAAGTCTTAGAAATCGATAAAATGTTCATTGATATCGGAGCGGGAAATCGTGAAGAAGCTGAATCTTTCGGTGTACAAGTCGGTGACCCCGTTGCAGCAGTTTGTCCATTTGAAGTGCTTCCAAATGAAAAAATTTTATTAGCGAGAAATTGGGATAATAGAGCAGGCTGTTATGTTGCATTAAGAGTCATGGAAGAATTAAAAGGGAAGTCTCTTCCGAACACATTGTATTCTGGTGCAACCGTTCAAGAAGAGGTTGGCTTGCGTGGAGCGGAAACGTTAGCTCATACGATTAATCCAGACATAGCTTTTGCAACCGATGTAGGGGTTGCGACAGATACTCCAGGTATGGGTGGAGAAGAAGGGAAGCTGTCTTTAGGGGATGGACCGATTTTAGGTTTTCTAGATCGTTCAATGGTGCCGCATAGAAAGCTGCGTGATTTTGTGGTCGAAACAGCAAAAGCGAAGAATATTCCTTATCAATTAGAATTAATGTCAGGTGGGGCAACAGACGGGGGTAAATTTCATTTAGCCCATCAAGGTGTACCGACTATGGTCATCAGTGTTCCTTCTCGTTATATCCATAGCCATGTATCACTCGTCCATTTTGATGATTTAGAAAATGCAGTCAAGCTGTTAGTTCATGTCATTTCATCGTTAGATACCTCTACGGTTGATCATATTAAAGGATTAAGTTGAAAATAAAAAGATTTTCCTTGAAGCGAAAACACTTCAAGGAAAGTCTTACTGTTCCTTTAAGCCAATAAAGCTAAGCATTCGACCGGTTTTTCCTTTGTCTCTGCGGTGTGAAAAAAATAACGTGTCCTCGCAGCTCGTGCAATATGATGATACTTCAATATTTTCAGCAGGAATACCAGCTTTGATTAATAGCGCTCTATTTAATTTTTTTAAATCGAGTGCATATTGTCCTTCACTGATCTGTTCATATGGAACATTTTGTTCTGTTTGTAATGCTTCATTTACAAAACCTATGACGTAATCATCGACTACATAGCAGCAAGCTCCAATTGAAGGACCGATAGCTGTGATAATGTTGTCCGAGTCAACTCCCTCGTGTTCTTTCCACGTCCGGATCATTTCTCCTGCAATGTCTTTTACGCTCCCCTTCCAACCAGCATGTGCCACTCCGATGATTTTCTCGACTGGTTCGATGAAATAGATTGGTACGCAATCTGCGAAGCATAAGGTGAGTAAAACATTTTTCTCACGAGTATAAAGTCCGTCTGTTGCCGGCAAGGCTTCATCATAATTGAAAACACCTTTTCCAGTATCATCGATAGATACTTTTGCAATATGGTTGTCATGGGTTTGATCTGCACATGTCCAACGAGCTGTAGAAAAGCCTAGTTGATCTGCAAGTAATTCACGATTTTTAACAACGGATGATTGATCGTCATTCACGTGGAGACCTAAGTTAAAGGAAGTAAAGGGAGCATTACTAAAACCGCCTTGTTTCGTTGTGAAGCCAGCAATGACTTCATTATTGAGTGATGTCCATTTATTCATGAAAAGTGCATGTTTATGTTTTTCAGAAAAGGGTTCAGTAGTCATGTTACTCTCTCCATTCTTTCTTTGGATTGAATTCTATTCATATTTTATCATATTTGAAAACTTACAATCGTCACTTATAGTCACATGTAAGTTTAAAAAATTATTTTTCTATAGCTCTCTATTTATCATAATTACAACAAGTTAAAGTTGTGAATTTATCTTGGGTATGGAAAGTCATTGTCGGAAGGGGTAACCAGTATTTATACATGCAAGATGATTTGAATGCTCTGTTTAAAAATAGATCAGGTCTTTTCTAATCAAAAAAAGCCGTCCCTGAAAAGTAGGCTTGGACGACTTTGAAGCGACGTTACATTTTCGGATCAAATGTTTTACAGTCGGTTTCTTCTTGTTTTTTTGCTTTTTCACCAGTGTGACTAATAACATAAATACGATCAGCATCACATTTATTTCCATTAGCCCAAAACTTACAGTTTTTCACTTCACATAAAACATCTACAGCCATACATTCACCCCCTTATATAAAAAGGATGAGCAACCGGGAATATTTTATTCTTTATTCGAATAGTTCCAGTAATTATACATTCTGGTTTTATTTAATTGCTATTTTTATTATAGAATGTAGTATTCGCGCGATTTCGAGGAATTATAACTAATAACGACTCGTCACGACATCGGAAATATTATTTTATGAAAGTTTTTAAAAATCTTATTGACAATGATTCTCATTGAAACTATACTTGTAATTGTCAATGAGGTGATAATCATTCTCAATTGAAGCGTTTTAATTTTACATAATTGAGTGGGGGGAAAATGATGAAAAAATCATTAAAGTTTGGATTGTTTGCAATTATTTCTTTGTTATTATTAGTGGCTGCTGGATGCGGAGACAATGATGATTCTGCAGCAGATCAAGATGATTCAGTTGATGATGAGGAAGATCAAAGTGAAGAAGTAGTAGAACATGATGGACAACTTGTAGTATACTCAGCACGTAACGAAAATTTTGTTGAACCACTATTAGATAAATTTGAACAAGAAACAGGTATTGAAGTTGTAGCTCTTCACGGAGCAGAGCCTTTACAAATTCAAGAAGAAGCAGGAAACGTTCAAGCTGATATTTACATTTCTAATGACTTAGGTGCATTAGGTTATCTTCATGGAGAAGGATTACTGGAAGGATCTAATCCAGATGGAATTGATACGATTCCAGAGGACTTCCGTGCGGATGACAACGCATACTTTGCGATTTCTGCTCGTTCACGAGGGTTTATTTACAATAAAGAGATGATTACAGAAGAAGAAATGCCAAAAAGTATTGAAGATTTATTCGATGCTAAATGGGCTGATGTCGAAAATGGTTACGCGATTACACGTGGTGGTAATGGAGGTATGCTAGGAAATGTTTCTGCACTTCGATATGAGTGGGGAGACGAAAAAACGGCTGACTGGATTGCTTCAATTAGAGAAAATGCAGCAGGTATTTTTGAAGGACACGGTGATATTCGACGAGCAGTCGGTGCAGGAGAGCATGCTTTCGGGCTCGTAAATAACTATTATTTTCATCAGCAATTATTAGAAAATGACAATAATGTTGGCTTTATTTACCTTGATCAAGGTGAAGATGAAATGGGCGTAATTGCAAACGCAGCTGGTGTCGGTCTTGTAGCAAACGGACCGAACTCAGAAAATGCTCAAACGTTTCTAGAATGGGTTTTATTACCTGAAAACCAAGTTGAGTTTGTTGGAGAATCTTTAGAGCTTTTAATTAATTCGGAATATGGTGCTGAATACCCGCCAGAAGTGGAGCCGCATATTGTTGAATTTGCAGATTTAAACGTTCAAGATATGCCAATTAAAGAACTTGGAAATTATTTTGAAGGTACGAGAGAATTGATTGAATCGTCTGGATTAGATCTTGACTTAAGATAAATATAGCAGTGTTTCAGGAGAGGGCATAATGACGAACGAGAAAAACAATAAATCTCAATTAAATAATAAGCATGATGCCGAGGTTGGGGAGAAAAGCTCCCCAACCATTCTCCATTTCTTTAGAAGAAAATGGTTTAATATATGGAGGGGAAATCCTCCAGGGCTCATCTTATTGCTTTGTGGTGTGATGGTTGCACTCATTATGTCTGTGCCAATCATATATGTCGCATGGCGGTCGATGTTTGCAGGAACAGACAGATGGATGCGCCTTCTGGACGATAGAATCCCTGAGTTGCTATGGAATACACTTTCTTTAACAGCAGCGGTAACAGGATGCGCGATCATTATTGGTGTCTCTCTCGCTTGGATTGTTGTTCGGACTGATATTCCAGGGCGAAAATGGTGGCAATGGCTGCTCGCTTTGCCGCTTGTCATTCCTCCATATGTCGGAGCGATGACATATATTATTGTATTCGGTCCAAGTGGCTGGGCGCGTGACGTATGGCGAGAAATACCTTGGCTAGTAAGATTAATTGGAGATTACCCGATCAATATTTACTCTTTTTGGGGTGTTTTCTTCGTTTTAACAATGTTTACATACCCGTATGTATTCTTAATCGCTAGTGCGTCACTAAGAAAAATGAATCGAAATTACGAAGAAGTTGCACGTTCACAAGGCTTGAGCACATCACAAGTTTTTTGGAAGGTGAACTTGCCATTCTTGAGACCTGCTATTGGAGCGGGAGCGATTTTGATTTCTTTGTATGTTTTGTCTGACTTTGGAGCGATCGCGATGCTCCGTTATGTAACTTTTACAGCAGCAATTTATTATCAAAGAGCAGGTTTTGATACAGCTGCAGCTTCAGTATTAAGTTTAGTATTAATTGGCTTGACAGTTATTATTCTATGGATCGAGTCACGGACAAGGAAGAAAAATAAATACTACCAAACGTCAAATACGTTTAAAGAACCTGATATTCTTCCACTAGGCAGGTGGAAAGCATTAACGGTCGTATATGTGATAATTGTGTTCAGTCTGTCTGTGTTACTTCCAATTATCGTATTAATCTATTGGTCTATTATTGGGATTGGTATGGGAGCTTTAGATGAACGTTTTTTCGGATTTGCATGGAATAGTTTACAGGTGTCAGGTTTTGCTGCACTATTATGTATGGCATTAGCATTACCAATTATTTATCTTAAATCTAGGTACCCGTCAGTAATATCGAGTACGATTGATAAGTTAAGTTATGCTGGTTATGCTCTTCCTGGTGTTATTGTTGCACTTGGGATGGTGTTTATTTTTAATAATCACATTCCAGCGCTGTATAACACGTTCTATATGATTGCGATTGCTTTTGTCGTTCGATTCTTACCACAAGCAATGCAATCAGGTGAAGCATCGCTTAGTCTTGTTTCGCCAAGAATTGATGAGGCTGCCAGAAGCTTAGGATACCCTCCTTGGAAGGTAATGATTAAAGTCATTATACCGACGATTTTACCAGGCGTACTTGCTGGAGGTGCTCTTGTCTTCGTTAGTTCCATTAAGGAGCTTCCAGCGACGTTAATGTTACGCCCCCCAGGGTTTGATACGCTAGCTGTAAGAATTTACTTTGAAGCGTCTGAGTCACTTTATCATTTAGCTGCACCATCAGCTTTAATAGTTATTATCGTTTCATGTATACCACTCCGTTATTTATTAAAAAAATATTGAAGAAACATGTTCCATAACGTATCGCTCACAACAATCGATTATTTATGGAAGCTTCCGTTACATGATTAGGTTGATTGATAAGTGCCATCCACTTGTTAATCAACCCTTTTTAATTCTTTCAACACAAAATTGTCAGGGACCAGGTCTGTGACAATTTTGTGAACTAGAAGGATGTGCGTTATACATTGGATAACGGCTAGGGAGGTGCACATAGGCAAGCTGATATGCATATAGTTAGCGATTAGGAGGGGTGTGCAATGCCTAATATTATATGGGGAGTAGACTCTGCTGCAGCTGTAGACGAATCGTTGTATGATTGTGTAGTGGAAAGCTTTGGTTTCCCTGATTTTTGGGGGAGGTATTTAAATACAATCCCTGATATCAGTGAAGGGTTGACGGTTGAAGAGATTCGTTTTATAAATGATAACGGTATAAGAGTGATGCCAATTTATAATAATTTCCAAGAGTCTGTTGGGTATCGGGAAGGAACTGTTGCGGCAAGAAATGCGATTTTTAATGCAAGAAGGTTAGGGATTAGCCCTGGAGTATTCATCTTTGCGAATATCGAGCATTTTTTTGCTGTTGATGCAGACTGGATAATTGGGTGGGCAGATACCTTTTTGAATAGTGATTACCGCCCTGGGTACTATCACGACCCAATTGAAGGGGAGTTTCAGGCTGCTTATTGTGAGGCAGTTGAAAGAAGTGAAAATGTTAGGGTTCAGTCTGTATTATGGAGTGCAGAACCTGAACCTGGAGTGACTCCAAAGGATGAACATCCTCCCTTTAACCCAGCATTACCAGAATGTGAAGCAAACGTGTGGGCTTGGCAATATGGACGGGATGCAGCTGAATGTCCGATCGATACAGTATTAATTGAGCAAAGGCTTTATACAGAATTACATTAAATTGTCGGGGGTAATACCCCCGGCAATTTTGTGAAAAGTGGAAAGTGAAAATGTTATACTGATTATGCAGTATGATGAAGGAAAAATGAATGAGTTTGAGTAGTGTTGATAATAAGAGGAGTAGGACATCTAGCTGTTCACCGTTACTTACTTAATGATCATAATATTGGACAGGTAAATACATTGTCTTGCACTACGTGTGATGCTTTTTTGATAAAATAATTGTAAGGACACAAAAATAATGACTGTGATTATTTTGAAGCAAGCAAACGTATAAATACAGGGGTGATTGAAATGAAGAACTTAGTTGAAGAAGATGGCGTGTTCGTCACAGAAATGATGATTGTCAATGATAAGAGTGAAGTCGTTTTATCACATGTTTTAGTCGATACTAGCTCAAAGCATACCGTCATCTCCTCTGAATCGGCGATCAAAGCAGGATTAATTTTAGATCATGAACAAGAAGGTAAAAGTGAGAATAAAGAAGCGGGATTTATTAAGCTTGGTAATATAACGATTCATGACTTTCAAATTAAAGTGAAGGATGCAGATCAGTTGAATGGCTATGATGGTGTTTTAGGGGTTGACTTTTTAAAAAAGGTTGGAGCAGTCATTAATCTCGGAAGCTTGACGATCTATAAAGCAAACGTAAAATAATTTGGTTGAAACATCAATAGTAGAGCCACCTGTGTGAATCAAAGTGCTAATGAAATAGTAAAAAAAGAGCGAAGTCCGAATATACTTCGCTCTTAATCGTCGTTCGTCAATTGTTGTTTTTTCTACTTTCTTCAAACGGTTCGTACGCATTTGCTTCTAATTCCTTTTGCTTTTCCAGTGCTTTTTTTTCAGCTTTTTTCAGCTTTCTAACTGTGAAATATGTAGCAAGAAATACGACAATTAACACGATATATGCATAGGCAAAATTTGTTTCAGAAGGATCTGGCATTGTAAAGAAGTCCATCTAAGACCACTACCTTTCAAATACATAAAGACATTCATACGTATTATAACAATGAACCGAAAAAATTACTAATGGTAGTGTTTGAATGCCGATCTTTTTTAAAAGGACATTCTTAGTTTCTATGTCGATAATCGTTTTAGTAAGTGAATCAATGAGTATGTTACACTGAACAAAAAAGGAGAACTGTAAGATGATTAAAGCAGTTATTTTTGATTGTGACGGACTTATAGTAGATACTGAAACACCTTGGTACAAAGCATTTAAAGCCATTTATCAAGATTACGAGATTGATTTACCGCTTGAATTATATGCTCAATGTATTGGTAATACAACACAAGAGGAGTTTGATCCTCACATATATTTAGAAGCGCAATCACGTATGAAAATTGACAAAGGGGAAATGGAAAATAGAGCGAAACAATTACATTCAGAAATGATGACGGACGAAAAACTTCGTCCCGGTGTTAAGAACTATTTACAGGCAGCAAAGAATGCTGGTTTAAAAATTGGTCTTGCTTCAAGTTCTGACCGGGACTGGATCGATTATTATTTAAAAAAGTATAATCTTGTATCATTTTTTGACACGATACAAACAGGGGATACGGTTGAAGTTGTCAAGCCTCACCCTGAATTGTACGAAAATGCCATTAAAGCGTTAGACGTGGAACCTCATGAAGCAGTTGCATTTGAAGACTCCGTAAATGGACTTGTTGCAGCAAAAAGTGCAGGACTTAAATGCGTCATTGTACCGAACGAAGCCACTTCTGTATTAACCTTTGATAATTATGATTTGCGACTTTCTTCAATGGAAGAAAAGAATTTTGAAGGTGTGATGAAAACAATACTAGCAGCACGTTAATTGATGGCAATTCTTTACTGTCTTCTATAAATGTATTTAATTCGTTTCTGTCACTATTGAAACCTTTTACGGTTAAATACGTAACATAATTAAAATGTTTGATAAAGGGATGACAGTAATGGAAGAAAAAAAGTAAAGAAAGAGAGATCTTCTCCTTATCACACATTTGATATGATTCTTGAAGCACTAACATATTTGCCTCAAATATTGTCACGGGTGATGAAAGATTTTCTCTTTAATTTGAGTATTGCTTATGTCATGGGATAATGCCCAATAAAAAGCGAAGAATACATGTATACATAAATAAAGTGAGCATAATGACATGATATATCTTCATGTACGAACATGCGTGCAATTGGAGGGGTTATATGGATTGGATTGCCTCCCAGCCTTATGTGAAGGTCGTAAGGGAGATACAAGGCCTTGAACAAGTAAATATAGAAGAGAAGCGAACAATTTATTTATATGAAGATCGCATTGTAACGGGGTATCGCGAGTTTCCTTTCCATACTGTTTTTGATATGTCATTCAGGCACATAGCAGGAGATGACAGTATCTTTTACTTGCATACGAGCCGTGGTGTTTTTTCGTATACAATAAAGTCAGATCCAACTGATTTTATTAATCATTTTAAACAATTAGAAAAAAAGAAAAGGGATGAATTATAACGCATAAATGATTAGAAAACCAATGTGAGGAGCATTGGTTTTTTCATGAAAAAAACCTGAGAAGGATTTCTTCTCAGGTATAACATTAATAGTTAGGCTTCATTTCTCCAGATTCGATTTCCTCGATATAGTGACACGCTGCTTGATGATCAGGAACCATACCGGATTCAGTGGTGCGAAGCTCAGGAACTTCTTTCGCACATAAGTCCGTTGCAAAGGGACAGCGCGTATGAAAACGGCACCCTGCTGGAGGGTTAATTGGTGATGGAATATCACCTTGTAAAATAATTTGTTCCCTTTGTTCTTTCGGGTTTGGAACTGGGATTGCTGATAATAACGTTTTCGTATAAGGGTGCTTCGGATTATCAAATAAAGACTTTTTATCTGCAATTTCCACGATTTTACCTAAATACATAACGATAACTCGGTCAGAAATGTGTCTGACAACACCTAAGTCGTGAGAGATGAACAAATATGTTAAGTTCAATTCACGTTGTAATTTTTTTAATAAATTCAACACTTGTGCTTGAATGGATACGTCTAAAGCAGATACAGATTCGTCACATATAATAAGCTTAGGATCGACCGAAAGCGCTCGTGCAATGCCGATTCGCTGTCGCTGACCTCCACTAAATTCATGCGGGAAACGGTCAAGCTTATCAGGACCTAATCCAACAGTTTCAAGTAATTCAATCATTCGGTCATATCGCTTTTCTTTAGGAAGAACATTTTGAATTGCCATCGCTTCATTTAAGATTTGTCTTACTGTTTGACGAGGGTTAATCGATGCGTATGGATCCTGGAAAATAATTTGCAAATCTTTACGCATTTTTCTCATCTCACGACGGCTAATGCCTAGAAGGTCTTTCCCATCAAATGAAATCTCGCCGGATGTAGGCTCATCAAGGCGAAGGATAGCACGTCCCGTCGTTGACTTCCCACAACCAGATTCCCCTACGATACTTAACGTTTCACCAGCTTTAATACTAAAGCTAATATCATCAACAGCTTTTACGTCATTAATTTTTCGTCCGAATATTCCCCCTTTAATAGGGAAGTATTGTTTAAGATTCTTTACTTGTAAAAGATCCGTAGTCATCTTTCACACTCACCTCCTGACCATCCCACTTGTCTGAATAAATCCAGCAGCGGACTTGGGCTTCATTATTTAACTCTTTTAAACTAGGAAGCTCATTCGTACATAGCTCTGTTGCAAAAGGACACCGTGGTGCAAAACGACAGCCTTCTGGCATATTCTCTGGTGTTGGAACCATTCCTTTAATAATATTTAATTCGTCTTGATCGATATCATGACGTGGTAATGATTCAAGTAATCCAACCGTATATGGGTGTTGTGGTGATGCAAACAACGATTCAACATCCGCATACTCGACAATTTTACCGGCATACATAACAGCAACATAGTCACACGTTTCAGCGACAACACCTAAATCGTGGGTAATGAGAATTTGCGACATGCCTAATTCGTTTTGAAGCTTATTAATTAGTCGTAATATTTGAGCTTGTATCGTCACGTCTAAAGCTGTTGTCGGTTCATCAGAAATGAGTAATTGCGGATTGCAGGCTAACGCAATCGCAATCATTACTCGTTGTCTCATACCACCAGATAATTCATGGGGGTATTGTTTTAAACGAGCTTTCGGAGATGGGATTCCAACGAGCTCAAGCATACTTAATGCTTTTTTCAAAGCTTCTTTTTTAGAAAGCTTTTCATGAATCATATACGACTCAGCGATTTGATCCCCAACTGTAAATACAGGGTTTAAAGAAGTCATCGGTTCTTGGAAAATCATAGATATTTGGTTGCCACGAATACTTCGCATTTCCGCTTCCGTTTTATCTAAAAGATTCTCATCATTAAATAAAATTTCCCCTCCTTTGATCTTACCCGGATCTTGGATAAGTCGCATAATGGACAGGGAGGTAATACTTTTACCTGAACCTGATTCTCCAACAATTCCGAGTGTTTTTCCGCTTGGAACAGAGAAGGAAACGCCGTCTACAGCTTTAACTTCGCCTTTATCTGTAAAAAACGATGTTTGTAAATTTTTCACATCAATAATTGATTTTGTAGGTTCCATGATCTTAATCCCACCTTTCAATACAAAGGATAACTATTAATCTAGTTCAATACGTTTATTTAAGAATCGGTATGAAATATCAACAATTAAGTTAACGAGAACAAAAAGTAAAGCAAGAATTAACACAGTTCCTTGTACGATCGGGAAGTCACGGGCAGCGATTGCCTCGACAACGAAGCGCCCCATTCCATTAATTGCAAAAACAGCTTCGGTTAAGACGGCTCCTCCGAGTAACGTCCCAAATTGAAGGCCGACAACGGTCACGACTGGAATTAATGCATTACGCAAGGCGTGTTTGTAAATAATATAACGTTCTTTAACCCCTTTTGCACGTGCTGTGCGAATATAATCTTGGCTGATCACTTCGAGCATTGAAGATCGGGTCATTCGTGCAATAATCGCAGCCCCTGCTGTTCCGAGAGTAATGACCGGTAAAACGATTTGACTTGGTGAGCCCCAGCCAGAAACAGGGAACCAGCCAAGCGGATCTAAGGCGAAATATTGAATTAACATGAGTCCGAGCCAAAAGTTCGGCATGGATAGACCGAATAAAGCGACGATCATAATTGCAACATCCGTAAATGTATGACGCTTTGTCGCAGAAATAATTCCCGCAATTAACCCTAGGAAAATACTTAAAATCGTACTATAAAAAGCCAATTCGATGGTCACCCAGAAACGTGAACCGATCTCAGAAGTAACTGGCCTTCCACTTCGAATTGAGTTTCCTAAATCACCTTGTACAACACCACTAATGAAACTACCGTATTGAACCGGTAACGGGTCATTTAAACCTAACCTGTCTCGTAATTGTTCCACTTGTTCTTCACGTGCACTTTCCCCAGCTATAATTTGAGCAGGATCCCCTGGTATGAGGTGCATCATTAAAAATACTAGAATGGTAACACCAATAATGACAGGGATCGTTTGGATCAGTCTTCTAATAATATATACGAACAATGTTTCTCACCTCTCTTAAGCTTTCATTTTTGGATCTAACGCATCTCGTAAGCCATCACCGAATAGATTAAATGAAAGAACGACAATGACGATGGCAAGTCCTGGGAATAACGCAATGTGAGGGCTATCCCACATATAGTTGCGCCCGGCACTTAACATTGCTCCCCACTCTGGTGTCGGCGGCTGTGCCCCTAAACCTAGAAAGGATAAACCAGCAGCTGTTAATATTGCTGTAGCCATACGGATCGTTGCTTGGACGATGATTGGTGACATAATATTCGGTAAAATATGTCTGAAAATAATTCTGGCATCAGATGCGCCTAACGCTTTGACGGCATCGACGTATTCGAGTTTCTTGACTGCTAGAGTAGAACCCCGAACAATCCTTGCAAACATTGGAACTGAGAATATTCCGACGGCGATGATTACATTGTTTAAGCTTGCACCTAAAATACTTACAATTGCTAATGCAAGTAAAATACCAGGGAATGCAAGAAGTACATCAATAAATCTCATTAATACTGCGTCTATTTTTTTGCCGTAATAACCTGAAATGAGACCGATCACAACCCCGATAACGAGACCGATAATAACTGAACTAAAACCAATGTAAAGCGTTAAAGACATTCCGTGGATAATTCTTGTAAAAATATCTCGTCCTAGGTTATCTGTACCAAACCAATACTCTGCTGATGGACCATGAAGCTTGTCGCTCACATTCGTTACGTATGGGTCATGAGGTGTCAGGTACGGTCCGACAATGGAAACAATGATAAAGAAGAGAATGAGAAATCCTCCAACCATTGCTGCTTTGTTTGCCCTCAACTTCTTAAAAACAGTTTTTAAGTTTTCGAGATGAGGAGAAGGCGGCTTAATGTCATTTTTTGCCTCATTAATAGTTGTTTCTGCCATATTTAATCCTCGCTTTCTTTGTCATATTTCATTCACAAATGATTTGGTCGAAAAAAGGGAATTTACACATTATGAATAATGTTCAGACATTTTTGAGTATTTAAAGTAGAGTAAAGCCACTGATCGACCGAGAAAAATATTTATGTTTACAAGCTAGAATTATATCATGTATATCCTATTTTACAAGGAAATTTATGAAATGGAAATTATTTTAAGATAATTTCGTATTTTGTGATAAAAATATAAAGGAAGCGCTTACATAAATTCCCTTATTAGAAAATTCATTCATATTATCAGCTCGAAAATCTATTATAATTACTTTCAATTTTCGGAAATTTAATTTTTACAATTATTTTAATGTTGTTTTTTTTCGAGACTTATTGTAGTTTAATTAGTGTGAACTTTTTTTAAATACAAATAAGGGGGAAAATGTATGTTTAAAAGTAAAAGCTTAAAAGCTGTTGCTTTATCAACGGTTATGGCTTTAACGATTGCCGGCTGTGCTAGTGAACCGGACGACGGTGCATCAGATACAGATGCAGACCAAGATACTCCGGATACTGGTGAAGCAGATGGCGACACGGAGCTCGTTGAAGGAAATGATTTAATTATTGGTACATCTGCAGATATCGTTGGGATGGACCCTCACGGTACAAACGATGTTCCTTCGAGTAACGTGCAAACGAATATTTTCGAAACGCTTCTAAAGCATGACGAGGATATGGAGTTACAACCAGGGCTAGCAGTAGAATGGGAAGCAGTCGAAGATAATATTTGGGAATTTGAATTACGCGAAGGTGTTACGTTCCATGACGGTTCTGAATTTAATGCAGAAGTTGTAAAAGCGAACATTGAGCGTATTCTAGATCCAGATGTTGCTTCACAACGTGCATTCTTATTTGAAAGTGTTGAAGAGGTTGAAGTAGTAGACGATTACACAGTTCGTTTTATTACTGAATACCCATTTGCTCCACTACCGTCTCATTTAGCACACAGCGGTGGTGGTATGATTAGTCTTGAAGCAATTGAAGCTGATTACGAAGCGATGGAAGATGGCGAACAGCCAGGTCACTATATCGGTGAAAACCCAATTGGAACAGGTATTTTTGAATTTGATAGCTGGACTACTGGTGATGAAGTCGTGTTAGTTAAGAATGAAGATTACTGGGGTGACGCAGCAAAGGTTGACTCTGTCACATTTAGAGTTATTGGTGAAGACTTGACACGTGTTGGAGAATTAGAAACTGGCGGAGCACATATTATTTATCCAGTTAGTCCAAGTGATAAAGCACGTGTAGATGGACACGAAGCTGCGAGTGTTTATGAACAGGAAAGTTTAAGCCTTGCATATATTGGATTTAATATGCAAGAAGAACCATTTGATGATCCAAAAGTACGTCAAGCAGTCTCAATGGCAATTAACAAAGATGAAATCATTGAAGGTGTAATGGACGGTACTGCAACACCGGCGGTAGGCCCTATCGGTGAACAAGTATTTGGATTTAGTGATCAAGTTGATGCACTTCCATATGATCCTGAACGTGCACAAGAACTACTCGCTGAAGCAGGGTACGAAGATGGTTTCTCTACAACAATTTGGACAAATGAAAGTCGTGAGCGTGAGGACATTGCTGAGCTTTTACAAGCACAACTTGCTCCAATTGGTATTGACGTTGAAATTGAAGTCCTTGAGTGGGGGACTTACCTAGACAGCACAGCTGAAGGTGAACATGATATGTTTATTCTCGGTTGGGTTACTGTAACAGGAGATGCTGACTACGGCATGCATGCATTGTTCCATTCTGATAACTTTGGTGCTCCTGGTAACCGTACATTTATGGACAATGAAGAATTAGATGAACTTCTTGATGAAGCTCGCCGTGAATCTGATGAAGATATTCGAGCGGATCTATATGAGCAAGCAATGGAAATTCTCGTAGAAGAAGCACCAATGTTATATCTTTATCACAACACTTATTTAGTAGGTTTACGTGATGAAGTTCAAGGCTTCTGGAAGCATCCAAATGGTTTATACCAATTACAAGATGTAACAATTGAACAATAAGAACGAAAATGAGAGGCTGGGACAAAACCCAGTTAATAAGAAATGGCACTCACCGTCGGTGAGTGCCATTTCTCCTTTTTCAGGTATTTATTTTATATTGGGGTTATTAATATACGGTAGTGTAATGATTAGAAAAGTTAGTTCAGCACAGCTAATTTTTTCTCGATAAATTCCATGAGCTCTTTAATCATTTTCTCAGAAAAATCAAATTGAATTCCAGCAGCTTCATAAACTTCAGATAATGACTTTGAACTGCCTAGTGAGAGTGCCTTTTTATAGTTTTTCAATGCTTGAGTTGGATTGTCACAATACTGTTTGTACATTTGGACAGCACCGAGCTGTGCAATGACATAATCAATATAATAGAATGGGACTTCAAATATGTGAAGAACTTTGTGCCATTGGTGCTTCAGCCATTCTTCATGACCAGACCAATCGACGACATTGGAATCGATTGACTTAGTCAGTTCATAAAATTTCTCGTTTCTTTCTTCAGCTGTATGATCAGGGTTTTCATATAACCAATGTTGAAACTGATCGATAATGACACCGTGCGGCAGAAAGTCGATAATCCCTTCTAATTGATCTTTTTTCGCTCGTATCAAGTCAGCTTCATTTTCATAAAATCGATCCCATTGATCCATAGTCATCAATTCCATTGACATGCTAGCAAGTTCTGCAGATTCCATAGGAGTATCTCGATACAAACTTAAAGGCAGTGTCGTTTTCAAGTCATTATGAATACAATGTCCCATTTCGTGAAGCAATGTAATCATATCATCATGACTGTTTGCTGCATTCATAAAAATAAAAGATAGCTTAGACACTGGGAGGGAATCGCAAAAGCCTCCTGGTGATTTCCCTTTGCGGCTGTCTAAATCAAGCATCCTGCGCTCATCCATCGTACGAATTAACTCTGCAAAACGAGGGTCGAGGTTCTCGAAAATCGCTGCTGATTTTTCAACTAGCTCGCTCGTATGACTAAACGGTTTGAGAGGCTTTTGTCCAAGTGGTACTGCTCTTACGTCCCAAGGGCGGTACACATCGACACCAATTTCTTTTTGACGTTGACGTTGCTGCTTCTCTTTCAAAGGTTTCACATGTTTTCGGATCGCATCAGCTAAATTTTTACAATCATCAGGAGTGTAGTCAAAACGCTCATACTTTTTAAACATGTAATCTCGATAATTGGCAAGGCCAGCATTTTTTGCTTTCTTTTCTCGAAGTTCAATCAGTTCAGTCATAATATGTTGGAGTTCATCTTTTTTTGTTAAAAAAGCTTTTGCAATTTTTTCAACTGCTGCTTTTCTTACTTCACGATTCGAATCTTCTAGATATTCTTGGAGTTGGCTAATCGTTTTTTCCTCGCCATTCCAATCAACAGTCAGACCACCGGTATGTTCAAAATAATTGGTAGATAAGCGATCCTCTTCTATTTCTAATTCTACATTTTCTTCACGAAAAAGCTCCTTTGAGTTTTGTTTGCTTCTAATAAATTGATCATAATATGATTGATCAAGGTGATCTTTCGCTGGTGAAGAAAGGAACTTATCATCTAATAAAGCATCAAAGCGCTTTACGATAGGTAAAATATACTTTTGATCATACTCGAAGGCTTTTTTCGCTTCTTCAGAATCACTCTGACATTGAAAGTCGATATAATGTCCAGATAGACCTTCTGAAATTTCGTCAGATATGAGAGACTCTTCTTTTAACCACGCAGTTAATTCTTCTACTGTTTCTACTGGCATGGCTAATAATTCTTCGTACTTTTTTTCTATTTCTTGTGGTTGTTGAAAATTAAATTTTTCAACGTAGAATTTTGTCATTTTATTGACCCCTCGTTTCTATATGTGAAGCAAACTCTATTACTTTTAATTCGTTGTTTATCGTAAAAATCCTTTTAAAAATTTTAGGTTGTTTTATAAAGCCAAATTTTCACTCTCCGGGTCTAAATTATTTCATAGACAGAGGAAAATGAACCATCAATAACGAATTTTTTAAAGGAGCAAAATTCGAGAGGGGAATGTAAGGATGAGAATTCTCGTAGTAGGTGCAGGAGCAGTAGGAGGATATTTTGGCGGGCGCCTGATTGAAAAAGGCGAAGATGTAACTTTTTTAGTTAGAGAGAAAAAACAATTACAATTAAAGGAAAAAGGGTTAGTTATACATAGTGTGAAGGGTGATTTTCACTGTAGACCAAAAACGATTGTTGCAACAGATAACCCAACACCTTTTGACGTTGTTCTCATTAGTACGAAGGCTTATCAGCTAAAGGAAGCTCTCGCAGCAGTTGAACCGTTTGTTTCTGATTATACGGTCATTATTCCTTTGCTAAACGGTGTTGAGCATATGGAAGAGATGAGGGCATATTTTTCACCAGATCAAATCTTTGGTGGGTTATGTTTTATTGAGTCAACCTTAAATGAATCGGGTGAAATTGTACAAACGAGTCAGGTTGACGATCTTGTTTATGGAGAGTGGAACGGTGAAAAAACCGAAAGAGCGAGACAGATTGAAGACGTTTTTTCAGGGACGAAGTCAACATTTACATTAAGCGAAAACATTCAGCAAGATATGTGGCATAAGTATTTATTTATTACAACACTGTCAGGGATTACGTCTTTAATGAGAGCACCTATTGGTCCTATTCGAGATACGTTCGAAGGACGAACGTACATTCAGCAACTTTTCGAAGAAATAAGGTTAGCGATGAATGCTCATGGTGCACCGATTGCGGATGGTATTGTTGAAAAGCAAATGGAAATAATAAATAAGCAAGGTCCAGCGATGAAGTCGTCTATGCTGCGTGACATTGAAAAAGGTTCTTTTGTTGAAGCAGATCATTTACAAGGATACTTATTATTAATGGCAGAACGATACGGAATCGAAACACCGCTGTTAAGGTTGATTTATCAACATTTAAAGGTTTACGAAAAGCATCTTGAGGTGGTTGGGAAAAGTTAGATTCATACTGTACTCAACGTTGCTATCTGTGTTAATTGGGCAAATAATAGAATGAAATATCAAGATAAAAGACGAATTATAAGAAAAAGGTTTGCTCTAAAAAATTAGAGACAAACCTTTTTGCGTTTACTGTTATTCTATGGAGTTTCAATCACTCTTACTGTTACATTTTGACGACCGAAGTCATTTGCTTCATCTTTTGTTGCCATGTGAAGGTCAATTCGATTTCCTTGAATCGCTCCACCTGTGTCGCCAGCGATTGCACGGCCATAACCTTCAACTTCAACGACTGACCCTAATGGAATGACATCCGGATCTACTGCAACAACTTTTTTGTCAGGTTGATTTCGCAAGTCAATTCCAGTTGCTGTAATTCCAGAACAACCATCACAGTAAGCAGTGTAAGCTGTTGCTTCCATATTTATAACAGCTTCGGAGCTATCACTGTCAGAAGTATTATTGGAGCTATTGCTTGATGACTCACTATCACTTGAGCTTTCCGTTTCATTTTCATTTGATGATTGAGATTGTCCAGTTTCTTCAGATGACTCTTTGATTTCAGGGTTGTATCGGCTCGTTAATCCGTATAGTGCGCCGAATGTTTCCGGTCCAGCGACACCATCTTTATCTTCAATATCTTCATCTTGATGGAATTTGTTTAATGCTTCTTCTGTAAATGGACCGAATTCACCATCAATATTGAATTCATAATACCCTAATTCAGCTAAATCTTCTTGAAGCATTTCGACTAAAATCCCTTCATCTCCTTTTTCAAGTTCG
The DNA here is from genome assembly GCF_002335745.1 of Evansella halocellulosilytica. GTDB lineage: Bacteria > Bacillota > Bacilli > Bacillales > Salisediminibacteriaceae > Bacillus_CA > Bacillus_CA halocellulosilytica. The sequence goes on from NZ_NIST01000001.1 coordinate 2,747,254, forward strand.
ACGAGGGCAGCGAGCGTTTGTACACCTGCAAGACCATCTACTAGTAAGTCGTATTTCTCTTGGAATTCACGAACAGCATCTTTTGTCGCTTCGTCGAATTCGTCTGATATTTCTTCGGCATCCATATCTAAGAAGTCTTTATCTTCTAATAGCTCTTTTAATTCGATAATGTGCTCGTGAGTTTTCCCTTTATATAGGAGTTTCTCACCAAGCTCCTTATCGTCTGATGCACTAGCTTGTCCAGATGTGAAAAGGAATGCTCCTAATGCAACAGCTGAAATTCCTAGTATTTTCATAGATTGCAATGTTGCTTTTGGTTTCATTAAAAAAACCTCCTTATGTGCTTTGCTTTTAGTGCAACGACCACATCGTACCAAGCACGAAATAGGAGTTCAACCAAAATTCTATGTTTTAATCGATTTGAAAACGGAATGTTACGATTTGAAATCGTTTTGTCATGAAAGCCATGTGTTCGAAATGGAAAAGGATCTAGTTTCTGGTAAAAATAGAGGATTATTCATATTGATTCATTTCTTCGTTACATTCAGCAGTTTATTCATGTATAGTTATCATATGGGATATGAAATGATTGTTCGGGAGAGGCTTAAGATAATATGATTATAAATAAAACCTATAAAGCAATTTTAAGCATTCTATGTTTTGGATTAATCTTAGTTGGTCCTGTAATGAGAATCATAGATGAGGCGGCTATTTATTACTATATGATAAGCATAATCGGAATTATTAGCCTATTTATCATTGAACGGAAGAGTAAGAAAAGATAACTTCCAGATATTGAGGTTGTTTCTTAAATAACTGCAAAAAAGTTGTTTTTCCATTATAAGGTCGTGTAGTATTATTTCAAGCTACAGTATGGCCTTTTATTGTTATGTAAATGAGTCCCATTTACCGGGACTTTTTCTCATGTGCGTATGTTTATATTTTGAATAGAATATAGTGGTTATATTTTTTAGGAAGGGAGCTTTTCGAGTGATTCAACGTAAATCTCAGCGTGAAATTGAATTAATGCACGAAGCAGGAAAATTAGTGGCAAAAATCCATAAGGAAATAGCGAAGTTCATTAAACCGGGTATATCTACACTTGAAATTGATGAATTTGCGGAAGATTTTATGAAGGAAAATGGTGCAATTCCAGCACAAAAAGGGTATCAAGGATATAAATTTGCAACATGTGCCTCGATCAATGATGAGATTTGTCATGGATTTCCACGTAAAGATAAATTAAAAGATGGCGATGTTGTAAAAATTGATTTTGTTGTTGATTTAAATGGTGCTTTAGCTGACTCGGCTTGGACACATCCGGTGGGCAAAGTATCTGATGAGGCCCAACAGTTAATGAAGGTGACAAAAGAGTCGCTCTATAAAGGAATCGAAGCTGCACAAGCAGGTAATCGAGTTGGAGATATTGGTGCTGCAATAGAGCAGTATGTTGAAAAATACGGTTATGGGATTGTACGAGATTTTACAGGTCATGGAATTGGTCCGAAGATTCATGAAGAACCGAATATCCCTCATTTTGGGAGACCGAATAGCGGTCAACGATTAAAAGAAGGTTTAGTTATTACAATTGAACCGATGATTAACACAGGTATTTGGCCTTCACAAATGGATGATAATGGATGGACAGCAAGAACGGTCGATGGAAGCTTATCTTGTCAGTATGAACATACTGTTGCGATTACGAAAGATGGACCGCTCATTCTTACAGAACAAGATGATATAAATTAAATAACCTTTTTATAAGTGCCTGGCTTGTTCCATCTTGTGTGGATCAGTCAGGCTTTTGTTATAACTTAGGTGGTTTTGTATGTTTTCAATATTTTGGAAAACACTAATTGTACCTTTTAAAATATGGGTGATTAAATGGATTCCGAATTGTTGCAAGTACTTATAAGAGCAATTACTGCCTATTTAATACTGCTTTTTGTCAATACAATGCTAGGGAAGCAAACTTTGTCACAAATGTCGAATCATGATTTTATTACAGCTGTTATGATGGGGGCTATTAGTGCGAATTTAGCTTTTGATACAGAAATAAATTATATATATACGCTAACAGCATTATTAGTTGTAGGTATGATTGGGTATTTGACTGCAACTCTTTCATTAAGGATACGAAATATAAGGAAATGGGTCTCAGGGTCTCCAACTGTGTTTGTAGAAGGTGGGAAGATACTAGAAGAAAATATGAGAAAACAAAAATATAATATGGATTCATTTAATCAAGCTTTGCGTGAGAAAAGTATCTTTGACATTGAACAAGTTGATTATGCTGTTTTAGAACCTGATGGACATTTATCTGTATTAGTTAAGGAACATTTACTACCTGTTACGAAAGGAGACTTATTTGGCAAAAGTAGTGAAAAGAATCGGTTTCCCGTTGAGTTAATTATTGATGGGGAAGTTATTGAGAATAACCTTAAAGAAAATAAATTAACGGAAGAATGGCTATTAAAACAAATACACGATCATAACCTATCAAGAAGTGAAGTGTTTTATGCTGTATTAGGTACGAAAGGCCAGTTATATATTGATGTGAAAAATGACCATATTATATCTCCAGTAGACAAAGAAGGTAATGAATAATTCGCTGATAGGAATCTAGGAGTAGGCAAGCACCTTGTATTTATCTATGCATAACGTATATGGAGACGTTTTGAAAGGAGAGTGCTCCGTGAATAATCAAAGACAAATGCCTCGGCTCCTAAACTTTTTATTTCCGCAATCTCAATCACAACAACAACCAGGAGGTGGGTTTTTAGGAGGTTTGTTTGGGCAGGGACAAGGCGGATTTCCAGGAGGTCAACAGCCACCAGGTCCACCGCCGGGATTCCATGGTGGACAACAGCCCCCTGGACCACCACCTGGTTTTCCTGGTGCTGGACCAGGAGGCCCGTCTGGACCTCCCCCAGGACCTCCGCCTAGTTCACCGCCACCAGAACAACAAATAGGAGGCGTAGGCGTATTAGCAGTAGACCCTGGTGCTTTACACGGCTGTTTATACAGATACACGTTTGTTCGTTTAGAAAGTGGCAGGAGGTTCTGGTTTTGGCCAATATTCATTGGAAGAACGTCTGTCGCAGGGTATAGGTGGCGCCCAAGACGACGAGAGTGGGTATATTCCGGATTTGATACTAGACAGATCTCATCTTTTTCATGCCGTTAAACGGGGAATCAAAATAAACAAGAATACTACTAATTGAATACCAAAAAACCCCAGGTGCCTGGCACCTGGGGTTTTTGGGGTTGAGTTTTCGTTCCTATCTTTTATGAATTGAGTTAAAAATCATGGTTTAATAATTGATTGAATGTGGTAAAAGAATGTGTGGCATTTATATATTTTGAAGTTAGGGGGAGAGCAATGGCGACAGAAAGTCAGCTTGCTAAAGTCGGACAAGCACTAATAAATGAATCGGATAGGTTATCCAAAGTCATTGAAGAGTACCATAATGATCAGAACCACTATGAATACACTGATACTGGTTTAACAGAAAATGAGAAGCTTCAATATCGTGTTGAATTACTTCAATTATACGGTCATGCACTTATTCAAAATAGTATTGATAAACAGTTAGATAAAGTATACCAGTGGGGTAAAAAATTTGGAGAGCGTTCAGTAAATTCAGGGGTTTCTGTAGATGCAGCGATGCTTACATTGCCTTATTATCGAAGGGTTATCTATGAATTTATTAAAGAAGAGTTTAACACAGATGAATTTATTTTTGAGGATTATTTCCTAATCTCTGACCTTATAAACCCATTATTGGATCAAGTGGTTTATGCATTTACTCAAGCTTATGCCGAATACAATGATAATACATTTAAAAAAGCACAAGATGAATTACTAGAATTATCTGTTCCAATCGTTCCTTTAACTAAGACAGTTGCAATATTACCACTAGTTGGAACGATCGATACGTACCGTTCAAAAGAATTATTAGAGAAATCATTATCAAAAGGCACAGAATTAGGATTATCATATTTAATTGTTGATTTATCAGGAGTTCATATCATTGATACTGCTGTTGCTCACAACATATTTCAACTTCACGATGCATTAAAGGTAGTTGGCATAACAGCGATAATTTCAGGTTTACGTCCAGAGTTAGCGCAGACGATCGTTAATTTAGGAATATCTTTCAATAATATGAAGGTTGCGCGTAACCTTGAACAAGCTTTAATGATGACAGGGTTAAGTATAGCTACTGAGCAAGAAATATATAAAATAAATGAATAAACCGAATGAAAGGCTGTATGGTAGAAGATATTCCCTTTTCTATCATACAGCCTTTCATATGGAATTCCCTTCCATGTGCCAGGCACCTGAAGTCGGTCTTATGGTCGTTATTTATGGAATTTTGTGGGAATGGTAGATTATCGATAATTTTGGTAATGTTTTCCCCACTGTTTTGTTTTCATAGTTTCTATGACATAATGTGTGGCATGGAGGTGTTTTACAAACATGAAGAAAAAACTACTTTATTCATTGATGGCCATAGCTGTCGCATTTCCACTTGTAACACAAGGAGCACTGGCACAGTCTACACATACAGTACAAAGTGGAGACACGATGTGGCAAATTTCACAGCAGTATGATGTTGACTTTTCAAGTTTGCTTGAAGCAAACACGGATGTAACGAATCCAAATGTGATTTACGTTGGACAGCAATTAGTCATTCCTTCTGCAAGTAACGGACAAGGTTCAAGTGATGTTGCTGAGTCCAATATCTCACAATTTGAGCAAGAAGTGATTGAATTAACGAATGAACAACGTTCGCAAAGAGGTCTTGCACCATTAGAAATTGATGAAGATACATCTGGTGTCGCACGCACAAAATCAGCTGATATGCGTGACCAAGGGTATTTCTCACACAACAGTCCAACTTACGGAAGTCCATTTGATATGTTAAGCCATTATGGTGTTTCTTATCGTGGAGCTGGTGAAAACATTGCTGCTGGTCAGCAAACACCTGAACAAGTTGTTAACTCTTGGATGAATTCAGATGGTCACCGTGCTAACATTTTAAACGAGAACTTTACCCATATCGGAGTAGGGCACGTTGAAGGTGGAAGTTACGGCCATTACTGGACACAACTATTTATTACAAAATAAAAATATAGTGATTTTATGAAACTAGTTCTCTATGAGAGAGCTAGTTTCTTTCGCGAGTGGCAGCACATGTGCTAAAGGGTGAAAGTCCCGAATGCATCGACTAGCCGGCAAGCATTAGCTGACAGGTAGTGCGTTGACTGTGAAGTAGCGTGCGGAGGATCTGAAGGCAAACCTCTGAACAGAGCTGATATCCCATGTTGGCACGAGAGTTGGATGACTGTGCAAGACAACAGAAAGTCCGAATAGTTAGAAACTCAAAGTGTTATGAGGGCTGGGTTAGAGGGAAAGTACATGATGTGACCCATTGAGATCTCCCTGCTTCCTAAAGTAGGTACTGATGTCACAAGGCTAAGCCAAGGACACAGGATGAGCTTTAAAGGGAGAAGTCAGAGATCGCCATAGTAGTGAAGAAGCACATGCCAATGACCTACTGGCGACAGTAGCGAGGACAGCACATGAGTGAAACTGTACATAGATACAGTTGCGAACCTATACTCAAAAGGTAGGGATTCGTGCGAAGGGCGTGACCCATAGAAGAACAATGTGAGTAGGCTTACTTATGACTGCGGAAGTAGACAGAAGCTGGACAAGAGCCAAGGGGGCTGATGCCAGGGTGGAACAGAAGGGTACACCGTCTACCGCCAAATGAGATGCACAAGTTATTGCCGTGAGCTATCAACCTTGTAGAATCACATTTATATGGGGAAGCAGAAACAAAGGAAAAAACGAAAGCAATGGCGTAAGGGGAATAACAGATGAAAAGACGTGTATGGTACAGTTTGTATGACAAAGTGTACAAGAAAGCGAATCTAGTAAGTGCCTTCTATCAAGTGAAGAAGAATAAAGGTGCACCAGGGGTTGATAAGGTAACAATTGAAGGCTATGAAGCAAAGCTGGAGGACAATCTAGAAGTGCTCCAACAGAAGCTAAAAGATAAACAATATCGACCCAAACCTGTTCGACGAAAGATGATCGACAAAGATAATGGCAAGAAACAACGTCCACTAGGGATACCAACGGTGGAAGATCGCATCGTACAAGCTTCTCTTCGAAATGTATTGGAACCGATCTTCGAAGAAGAATTCCTTCCGTGTAGCTATGGTTTTCGGCCCGGAATAAGTGCTCATATGGCTTTAGACAAAGTCACTGAACACTTGAATGCAGGATACCATTATGTCATCGATGCCGACTTACAATCCTACTTTGACACGATCCCACATGATAAACTGGAACATCAAATAAGGAAACGAGTGACAGATGGGTCTATAATCAAACTCATTCACCGTTTTCTCAGAGCAGGTGTCATGGTAGGAGATCGATACGAAGATACCCCTGAGGGAGCTCCGCAGGGTGGCGTGCTAAGTCCATTACTTTCGAACATCTACTTACATCAGCTTGATCAACTGATGACTGAGCGAGGTCACCGAATCGTCCGTTTTGCGGATGATTTTATCATTCTTTGTAAAAGTTCAAAAGGCGCAGAAAGAGTTATGCGAAGTGTCTCAAGATTTCTTGAGGAAGAGCTAAGTCTAACTGTGAATCAAGAAAAGACTAAAGTTGTCAACGCCAACAAAGAGCCATTTACATTCTTAGGCTATGAATTCATCGGAGATATTCGAAGAATAGACCCTAAGAAAGAGGCGACATTCAAGGAACGAGTGAAAGAAATGACTCGTCGAAACCAAACAGTTGATATTCAACTACTTATCCAAGACAAATTAAATCCATACATTCGAGGTTGGGCAAATTATTTTCGTTATGGAAATGTGAAGAACAAATTCAAAGTATGGGATAGCTGGATAAGAAGACGGTTACGAATGGTACAACTAAGAAGCTGGAGACATATAAAGAACCTCCACCGCCTTCTGAGAAGAAAGGGATGGAGGGAAGAAAACCTTAGAGGAATCCGTATGTTTGCTTGGCGAAGTTCCAAAAGTCCAATGGTTCATGCGGCACTAGACAATAAGTTCTTTTCAGAACTTGGACTCGTTAGTTTATCATCTGTTTATGATGAACGTTATCTCTAAAAGGGATATATGGGAAGAGCCACATGCGAAGATCCGCACGTGTGTGCTCTGTGAGAGGCGTGGTCAGTAATGGCGACGCCTACTCGGTTTTGAAATGATCAGTAACTTTATGATTTTTATAAAGCTCTCAATTGTTGTTAGCATCAACACGCCCTTTTGTACGAAGCCACTGAAAAAGTAATGATAACCTTTCCAAAATCCCTATGCTTTCACCCTAAGGCACAAATGCGACATCTACTCATGCTACACTTCGTTTGCATTTGTAGTGTCTTCTTTGCCGCAGGTAATACTTCAGCTTCATCATGCACTTGTCTCTTCCTTTGCGAGGATTGCTCTGTAGTCGCCTGCACAAACTAGCTAAAACGCCACGTCCTGTGGCATGTCTGGCATTAGGATGTCCTGTCTGTCGAAGCAACTTGCTAGAGTAGAACTTCGACTAAAACCCCCGCGTCCTGCGGGAACACCTAAGTCATATCCTTGTGGAAGCTTGTGAAGAAAATTTTAGCTGCTAGAGTCTACAGGTTTTTGACGGATATACTATCATAAAGATTTTTTCATCAGTTTCTTTCTCACGGGACTGTTTTTTCCTCTATTAACATCACAGATGAATGAACGATTTCATCAATCTAATTGATGAAGGCAGGCAACCGCTGTTCCCCTGTATATAGAAGAAAAAATAGGATGACTATCGTAAAGACTATGAATACTCATACGATAGCTTTCCCTATGTATTTTGAGGGTCGAAATGATCTTCAAGAATGTCGTCTTCATTTTCCAAAGATCGGTCTGTATCTTCGTTCTCAGGATTTAATGGTTTCCCTTTTGATAAAAACCAACCTAGAATTGCAATAGCAACAAGAACACTCCAGAAAGTCCATTTCCACAAGGTCGACTCCGGAAATGTGTGTGGAAGAACACCAACATCTGGATGGGATAACGTGTAAACAATTAATTTAATCCCAACCCATCCTACAATGAAAAAAGCAGCGGTTTCCAGTCCTGGTTTTCTATGAAGTAAACGTACGAAATAAGTAGCTGCAAATCGCATTATGACAACACCAATTAATCCTCCGATGAGCACGACTAGAAATTGACCACCATCTAAATCACCAATTGAAAAGAATCCTGTTGGTGTTAACGTTAAAGCAAGCGCAATAGCTGCCAAAATTGAATCGACCGCAAAGGCAATATCAGCCACCTCAACTTTCAACACAGTCATCCAAAAGCCTGATTTTGAAACTTCATTTACTGATTTGATGCGTTTCTTCTCTTTTTTTAATACGTGCTTTTTTAATAGATGATTGGCTGAGATAAATAAAAGGTATAATGCCCCGATCGCTTGTATTTGCCAAACGTTTACAAGAAAAGAGATTAAGAAAAGTGACCCGAACCGGAAAAGAAATGCACCAGCTAGTCCATAAAATAGCGCTCGTTTTCGCTGCTTTTCTGGTAAATGTTTCACCATAATCGCTAAAACGAGAGCATTGTCGGCTGCTAACACGCCTTCTAATGCAATCAATACGAGTAGAACCCAACTATATTCTAATAAAAGTGCCCCATCCATCAAATGACTCCTCCTTCATTTTTACTTTGTCCAAAAAATAAAGTTTAACTAGAGAAATTTAGACGTGAACGCTCATGATATGCCATGTATAATAGAATTATCGGAATAAATGAAATTTTCAGGGGAGATATCCCATAAGAACATATGAGTAAAGGGGTGGGGTAGCGTGTTTGAATGGAAGTGGATGTCTAATGAAGAAGCTTTGTCCATCGTCGAATGGAAGTATGAAGGTAATGATGCATATTACAACATTAGTGATGACGATGAACGTTTAGATGAATTTTTAAACCCATTCAATTGGAATCATTATGTCGTCATTTACGAAAGTGGGGAATTAATTGCTTATTGTACGTATTCCCCCCAAAATGATGTTGTTGAGATGAGCCTCGTTCTCAGACCTGACTTAATTGGCCAAGGAAGAGGAGAACCTTTGATGTCATACGTGATGAACCTTGCAAAAGAGAGGTATGAACCTAGAAAATTTATTTTTCATATTCCGCAATATAATAAACGTGCGTTAAGAGCAACTGAAAAGTTAGGCTATAAACGTACGATAACTTCAATTGTTCAAAAAAATAATAGTCAAGTTCCGTTAGTTCAAATGGAGTATGACCTATAGAGTTGCGTTTGAAGGATTAAAAATAATGAGCATGAACATGGGGGGAGAGTAGAGTGGAAATAAAAAAGGATCCATCACCTTCAAAAGTGTTACAACAAGTGGAAGCATGTTTATTAAAAAAAGAAGCAGAAAATAATTTACCACTTGGTCTTCTTAACAGGCTAACGAAAGATGAAAAGAGCAAAGTGAGATATGCTGAAGGAATGGAACCCTTTGCTGCTTATGGTAAAAATGAAGATGGGTCTACTGGTGTCGTTATGGTACAAACTCCACCGTATAATCTAATCATTTGCGGAGAGGAACGGCACGCAGAAAAAGCAGCTAATTGGCTTTTTAACGAAAAGAAAAAGATTCCTGGAGTTGTTGGCTGTAAGCCGATGGTTGATCATTTTGCAAAAGCATGGAAAGAGCTGACTGGCTGTCAACTCCAAACCTTTATGAGACAAAAAATTTATCGTTTAGATGAAGTAAAAGATGTAAATCGAAAAAATGGCCGGTTATGTTATGCGACAGAAGATGATATTGCTCTTGCCGCTTACTGGGCGGAAAAGTTTCATAGCGAAGCGCTAGAACCGATCGATAAAAAAACAGCAATGGACTTTGTGGAATCGAGAATCAAACAAAATCAAATTTTTTTCTGGCGAACAGAGCAAGGAACCCCGGTATCAATGGCTGCAAGGTCTAGAGAATCGAAACATGGTGTTGTCATTAATTTAGTGTATACGCCAAATGAATATAAAAAACAAGGATATGCAACAACTTGTGTTGCAGCATTGAGTGAGTGGCTTCTGCAAGAGGGATATAAATTTTGCAGTTTATATACGGATCTCGATAATCCGACATCAAATAATATATATATGAAGATCGGTTATGAACCTATAGCTGATTCAATTGAGTACAGGTTCAAAGAATAACAGATGACGTAGGAGTTTATAAATGCTGACAATTTATTTTACGAGACACGGTGAAACGGAATGGAACAAAGTTGGAAAAATGCAAGGGTGGGGGGACTCTCCGCTAACAAAGGAAGGTGAACGAGCGGCATATCAATTAAATGAACGATTAAAGGATACGCAGTTCGATAACGTATATACGAGTCCTAGCGGCAGAACGTTGCAAACGGCAAAGATCATCACAGGGTCTCATCATTCGTTCATTAAAGATGACCGGTTAAAAGAAATTAATCTAGGAACATGGGAAGGGAAAACGAAAGACGAAGTGATCCAGATGTATTCGGAACAATATGTTGAATCGTTTTGGAAACAGCCTCATCTATATGAGCAAGAAAAAGGCGAATCTTTCTTTGACGTTGAAAAACGAGTAAATGAATTTCTAACTGAGTTAAAACGATCGCATCATTCTGGAAATGTCCTTCTTGTCACACATACGGTTATTGTAAAAATGATTTTAAAGTATTTTCATGAAAGAAGTATGGTCGATCTTTGGACGGAGCCATATACACATCCGACTTGTTTAAATCAAGCCATTATTTATGAAGATGGTTCGAAAGAAGTTTTATTAGAAGGATGCTTAGCACACATGTCTTAATCAGACTTGAGTAATCGAGGATTTCTCGGACACGATTATGTAGATTTATCCTATTTTTATTAATAGAACATGATAAAAATAACGTTTTGATGGAAATAACACATCTCATGTCTGTTAAGAAGCAGAGCTTGTGGAAACCGAGCTTTCCTTGAAAAAGACAATGTGTTCAGCGAGGTTTCTGTGATAGGAGGTATTATGATAGGAATTCGTAATTCAGCAAAAGCAATCATCATTAACGATGGATGTGTTCTACTTACAAAAAACATTGATGATGAAGGGGCATTTTATTTGCTGCCAGGAGGCGGGCAAAACAAATATGAAACGTTACAAGTAGCCTTAAAACGAGAATGTATGGAGGAGACGGGATATGAAATTAATGTCGGACCATTGATCAGTGTTCGTGAATATATCGGGAAACATCATGAACATGTCGCACATGATAAAGAGGTTCATCAAGTTGAGCTCATGTTTCTTTGTGAGACAATAGGTCATCCAGTCGTGAAAAATGGGACAAATCCAGATGAAGGCCAAGTTTCTGTGCAATGGGTGCCGCTATCAGAATTGAACTCTTATCGTTTGTATCCGTCACAAATAAAACGGTATTTAGCTAGTCATACACAATTGGAACATATTCCATCCTATTTCGGAGATGTAAATTAATGATTGGTTACAGAAATCAAAAAATAAATTATCAGCATCTAAAAAATAATTCGAACACATTGTTTGTGTTTCTCCCTGGTGTAGGTTACAAAAATGATTACCCACTCATGTATTATATTGCAAAATATGCTCAGGCACAGTCATATGATATGTTACGTGTGGATTACAACTACAAAGAGAATGGATTTTTAAATGAAACTAGTGAAGTTCAGAATGAATGGATATGTGAAGATATGTCAGCAATTATTCATTACTTATCATCGTACGAATATAATCGAGCTGTTTGGGTGGCGAAATCACTTGGTACATTACTACTTGCTTTAAGTAAAGATTTTTTACAAAACGATTTGGCGATAAAGCACCAATCTTTTTTATGGTTAACACCACTTTTCTCAGAAGTGGAAGTGACGAATGCGATGTCATCGTTACAATTTCCTTCTTTATATGTTATCGGTACAGAAGATCCCTATTATAGTCAAGATGTCATTGAGCAATTGTTGAGTTTACATCACCTTAATGGAGTTGTCATTGATCATGCAGATCATTCATTAGAAGATTCTTCTCCAGTTAATTCTATTCAGAACTTACAGAAAGTTCTAAAAGAAACAGTCGATTTCTTAGATAAAGATGTAAAAGGGGGTCATGCTGTAAGCAGATCTCTTTTTTATAAAGCAATTTTATAGAGGTAAGGATGAGACAAATGACGCGTACATGTTATTTATTTGGTGCAAACCCTTCTTTAGAAGGTCCATCAAAGGAATTTGCAGAAAAAGCAGGTGGAAGAAATGCACACATTGCTTTACTTATTTTACGGAGGCCAGACTGGGAACAATATATGCCAATGTATACAGATCCCTGGAAGGAAGCTGGTGTTACGAACATTTCTGTCATTATGCCGCGTGAGGATGGGAAGTTAGGCGTTGATGAATCGCTGAAAGTTCTTCATGATGCTACGGGTATTTTTATTGGCGGCGGTGACACAGAGAAATATTATTCCTACTATTGTGATAGGCAAGTAAGAAACGCGATAAAAGAAAAATATGTGAAAGGAATACCAGTAGCAGGTTGTTCAGCGGGAGCGTTATTACTTCCGAATACATGTATTCTATCTCCAAATGATACTGCAACCGGAGAACGTAAAATATTAGAAGGGATCGGTTTATTAGAGGATATAGGTATTAGTGTTCATTTCACAGAATGGAATGATCGAAAGAATATCGAAGTTTCAATGAAAGAAGCGGGTCTTACGAAAGGTTATGGGATTGATGAACAAGCATGTATACGTTTCGATAATGAAAGGTATGTAAAAAGCTTCGGTGAATCTGTCCACCTTATTCAAATGGGAAGAAAGAAAATAGATCTTACTTTTAAAGAAGTCATAAATGAAGAAGAAAAAGCAACAATTTGTGAACGAATACTTCATCAATTACCTGAATGGTTCGGTATTGAAGAGGCGCTCAATAATTATATTTTAGAAGTAAAACATAGACGAATGATCGTTGTCTTTCATTGGGAGGAACCTGTCGGATTTTTAACGATTCAAGAGGAAACGAAGACAACGAATGAAATTCATCTCATTGCTGTCCACCCTGATTATCATAATCAAGGAATTGGCAAAATGCTCGTTGCCGAAATGGAGTACCTTTCCATAATAGAAGGAAAAAGTTTTCTCGCTGTAAAAACGTTGAGTGAAAAACATCCCGACCCACATTACAAAAATACGAGACTCTTTTATGAAACGGTTGGCTTTGTTGGAGTGCAGCAGTTGACGGAACTTTGGGGACCTGAAAATCCTTGTCTTGTCATGATTAAAAACATTACATCATGATCGGATGAGTTGGATTAAACGTATGAAAAGAAGTGAGAAAGCTCTTTGTTAGCACTTTTGTTAAATCAAGAGTGCTCTTCTTTATATGTATTATATTACTATTCAGCTATTTCTATCGAATTGAAACATTTTCCAGTTAAAAACGTAACTAAATTGTTCCCTATTAAACATAGAGGTGATGTATATGAATCATGTATTAGAAGTAGCAATTGATCGTGCAGGTTATCCGGGAGATAAAGGAGTAATCCAGCAAATTCATTTTTCAATTAAAGAAGGTGAGCTTGTAGGTTTAATTGGGGCCAATGGTTCAGGAAAAAGTACGACTATAAAAGCAATTCTAGATATGTTAGTCGATCTAGAAGGTCAAATTATCTTCAACAAAGATGACAGACGATATGCATATATACCAGAACAACCTTCTTTTTATGAAGAACTAACGTTATGGGAACATATAGAGTTTGCAGCAAGTGTATGTGAACTAGAGGAAGGGATATGGGAGCAACGGGCTGAAAAATTGTTAAAGGATTTTCGTATGAACGAAGTTATCCATCATATGCCGATGAGCTTTTCAAAAGGCATGCAGCAAAAACTAATGATTATTCTTGCGTTTTTAACACGGCCGTCTTTATATATAGTAGATGAGCCATTTGTAGGGCTCGACCCGAAAGCAACGAGACAATTTATTTCTACATTAGAAGCAGAGAAACAACGTGGTGCAGGAGTGTTAATGAGCACACACGTATTAGATACTGCCGAAAGAATTTGTGACAAGCTGCTACTTATAGAAAAAGGCAGAGTGATCGCATCAGGTACACTAGATGAGATAAGAGAAAAAGCAAATTTAGCAGGTGGCACACTTGTAGACTGTTTTGACCATTTAGTGGAGTGGTAAAGATGAAAGTCAATAACCAAATTGAATATAAAATATTACAAAAACGTGTCAGAGATCATTTAACCTCTTTATCGACCTTTTATAAAAGGTCGATTGATTGGATTGTTTGGATTTATCTTATCTTACCTGTAAGTGTGATTTCTATCTATTATTATATTCAGTGGTGGACAGATCCGGAGCTATTAAACATGCAAGGGGTTCACATCCTCTTATTTGGCATCTTATTTTTTGTCATGCTTTTCGGAAACATTCGATTTTTTATAGAAAGAGCTGATCAATTATTTTTTCGACAATTTGAAACAAGTTTTCAGCGGTTAAAGTTTTTCGGCCTCATATACTCTATTGTTATTCAAGGATTGTTACTTGCTCTGATCTTTATGATTTTTGCTCCGGTTATACTCGTTCAAATGAAGATGTCCCTAGCTTTGTTTGTATGGCTGTATTTGTTCATTTGGATTGGCAGTGTTATGTACCCAGCTGGCAAGCAGTTGATACAATATCATTTTGCAGGGTGGAGGCTTCACCTATTTGTTAGTATATTAAATGTATGCAGTCTGATCGTGTACAGTGTGCTATTATATGTACATACTACGTTGGAAGATGTCATTTTACTCATTCTAACGTTTATCTTATTTTTAATTCTTGCTGTACTATTAGTCTTTCCGTACGTCAATAAACGAGGGACGTTTCAAGAGGATTTAGCGAAGGAAATGATGCTAAAGTATCGTTTTACATCACTTGCGTTACAAAGTGCAGGATTAATCGGTGCACCGCAATTCCAACGATTAAAACCTCTTAAAGGCAATAAACGCCCATGGTTCTTCCGACATTCGGGTACAATATTTACGAAGCGAACACCCGAAAATGCACTGACTGAATTGTATATCAAGTATTTAATTAGGGATAAGAATAAATGGATATTGATGGTGCAAATGATGAATGCGTTTATTTTTGCGATTATTATCGTCCCAGCTCCTTTAAAATGGGTGATGTGGGGTGTAGCATTATTCCTGTTTCCACATTTAAACTATTCATTTCTCGCAAGCTTTGAGAAACGGACATTTATAAAGACGTTTGATTGGTCACAAGAGAAAATGCTTCTTTATTCAGTGAGATGTGTATGGGTAACAAATTTGCCATTTATGTTTTTAATAGGTGCGGTTGCTGGTGGGCTGCTGTTTTCTGACGTCTGGTGGATGTTTTTCGGTGGTGGAATGATGACAGTAGCGATCAGTTATGTGATACAACCATTTTTTAGAACGTAAGGAGAGATATTAATGGAACTACAAGGAATTAATCATCTTACTTATTCAGTATCTAATTTGGAGCAATCGATTACATTTTATGAACAGGTGCTGGGTGCAAAGAAATTGATGACGGGAAAACGAACCGCTTATTTTGATTTGTGTGGACATTGGCTTGCATTAAATGTACAACAAGATATTCGTCGTGAAGAAATTCTCGAGTCTTATACGCACATTGCTTTTACTGTGAAGGAAGAAGAGTTTCAACAGTGGTACGACCATTTGAAAAAACATGACGTTCACATATTAGAAGGGAGAGAACGCGCAAGGGAAGAGGGGGAATCGATCTATTTCCTTGATCCGGATGGACATAAATTTGAATTCCATACAGGATCATTAAAAGATCGGTTAACATTTTATGAAACAAACCGGTCAGATTTCACGTTCTATGAATAAAGAAGATTCATAGAAAGGTGGAGAAAGATGAGAGGGATTGTCATTGAGATTGACTGGCTTAATCTGAACAAGGGGCAGACGTCATTTTATGAAATGACAGAAATCGCTGTCAAGCAAATAGAAGTTGTTGACGGCCTTCTGATCGATGGAGGGACGTTTCACTCGTTTATTCGGCCTGTTTTTAGTCATTGGAAGAAGAAAAAGGCGATCGATCCTCATTTTTCTGAGTGGTGGCTAGCACCGACATTTCCTCACGTCATGAAACGTTTTGAAAACTGGCTAGGTAGTATTGGGAAAGTTCCTTGGATTTTTCCTGCTAATGAGGCTATTGAAGTTTGGGTAGAGAATGCAAAACGCCATGACTATATGATGAAGTGGCCTGCACAATGTATGACGATTAACAATGAATCTCACGCTCGCATTGTTCGAAATCGAACAAAGAAGCAGATTATTGCTCGATTAGACAAGCGTATAAAGGGGCTAAAAGATCATCTTTTATCGGACAAGTATGAAATAAAACAATTTCATTTAGAGCACACGATTCAAAGGAAAAGAGATCCATTAATTGTGAAAGTTTTGCACTTAATTGAAACGAATGATGTTACATTAGCGAACATTTCTGAGTGGGGAGAAATATCTGAACTTGAATTGAACATGCTGCTTAGTGGAAAAGAAGATATCAATTCTTTTCAAAAAGAAAAGCTGGAGCAAGCATTAACGTTGTGGGAGTCTATTGGGGAGTTTGAAAAGAAGTGGCTTCAATAAATAGTGAAAATAGCATGACCTTCTTGACATTAACGTTAACGTTAATGTTATTTTTATTTTATACGATCAGTGATTATAAAACTAGTGTAATGAAAAGCTATGTTTTCATTAGCTCGAATTTTCTGGAGAAATAGGACGGAGTGACATCATGAAATCAATTACAGAAGTGGCTAACGAATACAATGTAAGTACGAGAACGTTACGTTATTATGAAGAACTCGGGATTTTAAATCCAATACGTGGGAAACAGAGAGAACGACTTTTTCAAAAGAAAGACATTACGAGACTTAACCTCATTTTGCGAGGAAAAAAGTTTGGTTTTACTTTAGAAGAAATTAAAGAAATGATTACGTTGTTCGATGAAGACCGCTCAGGTGTGAGGCAGCTAGAAACGACGATCGCATATGGAAGGGAGAAAGTTAAAGAAGTGGAGCAGCGGATCGAGGAATTTCAACAGTTAAAGGAAGATATGGAGACTTATTTAGATCAGTTTGAACAACAATTAATTTTACTAAAAAGGGGAGTGGAAAAGTGAATTTTTATGAATCTGATCATCAGCTGAAGCGGGTCTTGAAAAGTAAACTAGACGAAGAGTTTTTTAATTGGGCTGATAAAGAACTTGTAGAGTTTGGGCATGAATGTGCGACGACAATTGATGAGAGGGCTATGCATACAGACCGGGAAGGACAGCCAAGGTTAATCAAATATGACAAATACGGTGATGATCAATCTTACGTATGGCTGAATGAAGGTTACAGGAAAACGAGGGATTATGCGTATGAAAATGGGGTAGTAGGCTATATTCATAAAGAAATTCCACAGTTAGGTCGAAAAGGAAATTATCTTTATTCTTTCGCTCAGGGGTACTTATTATCACAGTCTGAACCTGGGTTTTATTGCCCGGTTACGTTATCAATGGCGACTGCTTACTTATTAGATACTTATGCAGACGACAGATTGAAGGAGAAGTATTTACCGCACGTCCTTTCAACAGGAGAGGTAGAGTTATATGAGGGGGCAACGTTTCTTACAGAGCGTCAAGGCGGTTCAGACGTAGGAGCTAATGAAACGAAAGCGATCTTTAAAGGTGGAACGTACAAACTTTATGGTGAAAAATATTTCGCAAGTAATGCTGGTGCCTGCGGAGTAGCAACGGTTTTAGCAAGAACTGAAGAAGCACCTGAAGGAACGAAAGGGTTATCGTTGTTTCTCGTGCCATGGAAAAAGGAAGATGGTTCTTTAAATGGATTATCTCTGCGAAGACTTAAGGATAAGCTGGGGGTAAGAGCTGTTCCGTCGGCCGAAGTAATGTTTGATGGTGCTGAGGCGTACTTAATTGGTGAAAAAGAGCAGGGCTTTTATTATATGATGGAAGCCTTGAACTTATCGCGTATATGTAACGCCGTCGCATCTGTCGGGATTATGAGACGAGCTTATAATGAATCATGGCAGTATGTACACAAAAGAGATGCTTTTGGGAAAAAGCTTATTGACTATCCGATGATTCAAGATACACTCGTTAAAATGTTAGTGAAGCAAGAGGTTGAAACGAATAGTGTATTTGAGTTAGGGCATTTATTTGATAAGTGGGCTAAAGGTTTATCGTCAAATCTTGATGAAGGATTGCTTCGACTTCATATCGCATTATTAAAAGCTGAAACTGCTGAAAAAGCGATTCACTTTTCTCAAGAAGCGATTGAAATACATGGTGGGAATGGGTATATTGAAGATTTTGTTACGCCTAGACTTTTGAGAGATGCGCAAGTCTTAACGGTTTGGGAAGGGACCGCCAATATATTAGGGCTTGAAGTAATGAGGCTTTTTAACAAATACAATATCGATGAAGTCTTTGTGAATGATCTTATATACAAGTTAAATCAAATTTCTGAGGAAGCTTCAGAGGAAAAGAAAGAATTATTTGATATTATAGGTATACTTGAAAAAGAGTTGAGAACATTCAAATCACTAAATTCGCCGACACAAACAAGAGCAGTGAAACAGTTAGCTAAAAAAATGGTATGCTGTATGGAAGCCGTTGCAGCACTTCAGCAGTTTTCAGAAACGAAAAGTCCAAGAGAGAAAGCTATATTTCGCGTTTATATGCAAAGTGAATTGATCCCTCTGTTCCATTTACGTTCAACCGGTTGGACACTTGAAGAAGGTCAAATCATTTTAGGTAAATCTTTTGCACAATTATAATCACGAAAAATGAATAATAGAATATATAATACTTGGGTTGATAAATAACTCAAGTATTTTTTTGTCCAAAGTAATCATATATACAAGTAACATCAAAATTTTGTAAAGAGTTGAAGTTGGGAGAGGGCGAGGAACGTGAAACATGTGATTGTAGGATCATTTATTATCGTCGTTGTTGTCATGCTTTCTGTAGGGTTTTACTTAGTACCTATTGAAGAGGCAGAGACGTTAGAGGTAACACAAAATGAAGCGGATTATGATATAGGCAAGACGAGTAAAGAGGAAACTCATACTTATGATCGTTCATCGATAGCTTAAATAGTCAAAAATGAATCAGCCAAGTTGCGGCTGTTTTCTTTTTTAAAAAGAAAGTATAAAATTTTAATTTCTCGACTGCTGTCTAGACTTCAGGCACGAGCGTTTCCTACACGAGCTTCCACACGGATGTGGTGACTTCGGTGTTCCCGCAGGACGCGGGGATTTTAGCCGAAGGTCTTATCTTGCGAGTTGTCTCGACGGACAGGACGTCCTAATGCCGGGCATGCCACAGGACGTCCTAATGCCGGGCATGCCACAGGACGTGGAGTATTGCCCGGTTGACGGATCGAGCTTCAAAGTGATACTAGAAGAGGAAGAGGCATCACTTTTCGCCGATAGGCGGGCACCTTACGCTTTTCTTAGTTCTTCTTCTTTTCGGTCAAAAGCAAATCATTAAAATAATAACTCTTGTTTTTTTTAGATCATATAGTAATATGTTAAAATATACAAAATTTTCATTCAGAAAGAAGTGATGCACTTATGTTTTTTCATACGATTAATGAAGAGTTAAAATTAGAAATACTACAAGAAAAACATGCAGAGGAGTTATTCCAGTTAACAGATTCATCGCGTGAATATTTAGGGGAATGGCTGCCTTGGGTTGCTTTTACAACAACTCCGGAAGATACGAAAAGCTTTATTCGCACAACGTTAAAAAGTTTTGGTGAACAAAAAAGTTTAGCATGTGCGATCATTTATAAAGGGGAAGTTTCTGGGATTGTATCATACCACACGATCGATCGCATGAATGAAAAAACGAGTATTGGCTATTGGTTAGGTGAAAAGTTCCAAGGGAAAGGCATTATGACGAAAGCTGTAGAAGTACTCGTTCGGTATGCATTTGAGGAATTGCAATTAAATCGTGTTGAAATTAATGCAGGACTGGAAAATAAAAAAAGCCAAGAGGTCGCAAGAAGGTTAAATTTTAGAGAAGAAGGCATATTAAAGCAAGCCGAAAAAATAGGAGAACGCTTTATCGATCATGTTGCTTTTGCGCTTGTTAAAGAGGATTGGACCTCCTAGTAAAGGTGTATCACTAACTTCACAGTGCCAGGCACCTGGAAATGATATTCCAAGTGTCTGGCGTTTTATGTGATCCTCATTTTTATTGATACTGCTTTAATATAATGTTTCGTCTTCACTTAGGTCAAAGTATTGCCGATACATGTCTTCTGCTTCCTGATAGCTTGGAAACATTGCATATTCATCTGTTAAAGAATAATGCTCTTCAAATAAAAATAAAGATAACTCCCCATCACGTTCTGGATGACTAACAATTGATGCCTCTTGAATTTGAGCAGCCGTTTGTGAATATGGGTTTTGGAAAATAACATAAACGGTGTCACCGTTATTCAGTTCTTGAATATCCATCGCTCTTTCCTCCTAACTCAGTCAGCTTTCTGTAGTAATGTTTCGTTGTGTAAGCAAGTTTATACTGGTTCAACAGATGGATATTAATTGAAAAAGAGCTCCGCAAAATGCGGAGCGTAAAGTAAATAGAAAGTTATAAATCATTTTTGTTGTTCTTATTTTCATCCAGATGCTCTGAGTGTTGTACAACCTGTTTAAACTGCTCTTCTAATTTATTGACTCTTTCTAGCAATTTCAAATAGTCTTCTTTCGTAACGAACCCATAATCATCTAACATCGAGCGAACTCGTTCTTTTGAACGACGACTCAATTGTTCCTCTGTTTCTTCTCCTTTTTTAACTAAGGAATCATACAATTCGTCAGCTTCTTGAGGGGTAACGCGGCCTTTCGTAACGAGTTCTTGTAAATATTTCTCTACTTTTTCTTTACTTGTAACAGCGGCACCTAACCCTAACAAAAACCCTTTCTTTAATAAGTCGTTCATATTTATTCCTCCTTAAAAAGGTACGTCTTTTCGCCGGTATTTATTTACCCAGCGTTTATGTTTATATGACATTGTTAACGCGGTGGTGAATGAAGTGAGGGCAATCATTCCTGAAATGAGCATTAATAGCTTATTTAATAAGATCAATGAAATAAAAAAGAACGTAAGTGCAAGAAAGAACATCATATAGAACATCTTTATTGTGATGAGCGACCGTTGATGATCGAAACGTTGCCACTCACGGCGTTCCTCGAACCTTCGTTGTTGTTTTGGAGCTTCCAACCACTGATTGACGTTTCGTGGAACAGATAATAAAGGCTTTATACTATCTTTTAAAACTTGAATTTCGATGTTGTCTTCATGTTCTTCTGTCTTTTCTAACCAACTTTTGACGACAGGTTTACTTAATTCAATAAAATCAATGTTCGGATCAATAATCGTTAAGACACCAAGGCCAATGGAAGCAGCTCTACCTAAAAAAGCGAACTCAGCAGGCAATTGAATAGGCTGCTCTTGAACAAGCTCTTTTAAATCCGAAAAAATTCGTTCAACAAGCTGCTGATCAAGTTTTTCGACCCCATCTTGTAAATATGCTTCAGCTGAATATTTGATCACATTTTGCAATTTATGTTTATCAGCATGAGGTAGTAAAAACCTGAGTTTCTCTAGCTGTTTAACAACTAATTGATAATCTTCGAGGACAAATCCTTGGATCATTTTTCTTAACTTCGTACTATCTTCACGGTTTAATTCACCAACCATGCCAAAATCGATCGCGATTAATGTTCCATCCTCCGTTACTAACAAGTTTCCAGGGTGAGGATCAGCATGATACTTCCCGTGTTCAAGCAATTGGTCAACAAAAAAATGAAAAACACGATTTGCAAGCTCGGAACGGTCAATCTGATTTTTTCTTAGAAAGGAAATGTTCGTCACTTTTTCGGCGTCAATCCATTCCATGACGAGTACTCGTTTCGTAGAATACTCTTCATAAAACTGAGGGATGTAAAACTTTTCTCTATCATGAAAACGATTTTGGAAATATTGGCCATTTTTCAGTTCTTTATAATAGTTTAGTTCATTTCCGATCGTCGTAACCATCTCTTTATATAATGCCCTCGTATCTGCTTGTTTTCCGAAAGAAGTAAATTTTCGCGTGATCCATAAGACGATACGTAACGCCTTAAAATCTGTATGGATAATGTTATCAATTTGGTGACGCTGTATTTTGATAGCGACCTCCTGCCCATTGTGAAGCGTGCCTTTGTATACTTCCCCAATCGAAGCAGAAGCTATTGGCTTGTCACCTATATCATGTAAATAATCTTCGAGGTCTCGCCCCCATTCCCTCTTCAATATTTCTTTTGATATTTCTGGAGAGACGGGAGGAACTTGGTCAATTAAATCAGCTAGCTCACTTAAAAATGCTTCAGGTAATAGATCCGCACGTGTACTCAAAAATTGACCAACTTTTATCATTAATCCTTCTAGGAGGATGGCTTTTTCACGGTACTCAGCAGCTTGTTTTCTTAGAAGGTGTTCCCACCGCTTATAGGTAGCTGCATCCCAATGATTGTTCCGTTTATTAAAAATGTAAAGTTGGAAAATAAATTTTATAAACATATGAACAATAACAGTAATGCGATAAAAGGAATAGTTTTTCAAACAACCACCTCCGATACTGATGGATTTACAATATTATACGAAGTGACAGCCAACTTTCATTACCTATTCCCGAATCTTTCAAAATTTATGTTAGTAATTTAATGAATAGGACAAACATTTGACTAAAGGACAAACATTTGTTTATAATAGAATGAAGGTAAAACGGTTTGTTTTTCAAACAAATTAAAAGGAGACGATTCACTTGAATGAAAAAGAAAAGCAAATCATTGATTTAATAAAGGAAAATCCTTATATTACACAACAGGATATTGCCGAACAATTATCTTTATCCAGATCTGGTGTGGCTGGGTATATATCATCTTTAACGAAAAACGGATACATCGTCGGCAGAGCTTATGTTTTAAAGGAAGAACGCAAATTATTATGTATAGGTGGTGCGAACCTTGATCGAAAAGCTACTGCAAAGACGTCACTAAAACTAAACGATTCAAATCCAGTACATGTTCGTGATTCTTTAGGTGGAGTTGCAAGAAATATCGCTGAAAATTTGGCACGGCTTGAACTGCCAGTCTCGTTATTAACGGTAGTAGGAAATGACACAGAAGGAGAAAAGGTCGTAAAGGAATCAGGGAGAAGGGTTGACCTGACTCCGACAGTTCGCTTACCTGGTCAAAGGACGGGAACTTATACAGCTGTTTTAGACAATTGTGGGGAAATGTTAGTCGCATTAGCTGATATGGACATATATGATCAAATTGAGGAACTACATTTAAAAGAGAAGTTAGCGCAAATACGTTCGGCTGACTTCATCGTGATGGATTTAAATTTCCCGAAACACATCACTTCTTTCATTTTTAAAGAGTGTAAAAAGCACGCCATTCCTTTAGGGATCGTTCCCGTTTCTGCGAATAAAATCGATCGTATGCCTGACCATGTACATGGGTTATCATACTTTGTCTGTAATGAAGTTGAGATCATCGATTACGTCAAACGAGTGACGAATAAACAAACCCTATCCGTTCAAGAAGCGATGGAGATTGCAGTAAATGAATGTGGAATTAAGCATGTAATCGTCACAAATGGAGCAGACGATGTTAAGTATCAAATGTTTAATGGTGAGTCCGGCACAGCAACCCCTTATAAAGCAAATGTTAAGGATGTAACAGGAGCTGGAGATGCTTTTTCGGCAGGATTGTTTTACGGATTATTTCAAGAGAAAGTCATAAATGAAGCGTTACAGTTTGGTTTAGCAGCAGCGAAAATGACGTTAGAAACGGACAGTACTGTGAATGAACAGTTAACAGCAAAGAGTTTAGTAAATACATTTCAACAGAGTTGATTATAGGAGGATGTTAGTAATGTCATTAAAGGAATATTTAAGCTTTTCAGATGAAGTATTGGAAGCAAAGAAAACAGGAGCGCCAATTGTTGCGTTAGAATCAACGATCATTTCGCACGGAATGCCTTATCCGCAAAATGTCGAAACAGCAAAACGTGTTGAACAAATTATTCGTGAACAAGGTGCAGTCCCAGCAACAATGGCAATAATTGACGGGAAAATCAAAGTAGGGATCAGTAACCAGGAGCTCGAATATTTAGCGAAGGAGAAAAATGTCGTCAAAGTAAGCAGACGTGACTTACCAGCCGTTTTATCGAAATGCAAAACAGGGGCAACGACAGTCGCTGCAACAATGATTTGTGCAGAGTTAGCAGGCATTGAAGTGTTTGTAACTGGCGGTATTGGCGGAGTACACCGCGGGGCAGAATCGACGATGGATATTTCGGCGGATCTTCAAGAACTGGCGAAAACAAATGTTGCGGTTGTATGCGCTGGTGCGAAATCTATCTTAGATATAGGGTTAACATTAGAGTATTTAGAAACGTATGGAGTTCCGGTCATTGGATATGAAACCGAAGAGTTTCCAGCATTTTATTCCAGAAAGAGCGGTTTTCAAGTTGATGTGAAAACGAGTTCTCCAAATGAAACGGCAGAAGTGTTAAAGACGAAATGGGATTTAGGTCTTCGTGGTGGTGCTGTAGTAGGTAACCCTGTTCCTGAATCAGCAGAGCTTCCTGCAGAACTAATTAGCAGCATGATCGAAAACGCACTTAAGGAAGCAGAAGAACAAGGGATATCCGGTAAAGATACAACTCCTTTTTTATTAGCTCGTTTGAAAGATATGAGTGAAGGTAAAACGTTAACGACGAATATTGCTCTAGTCGAACATAACGCTTATGTTGGCGGGCAAATTGCCGTTTCATTAAATAACTTAAGAAAAAAATAGACTTATACCTATATCCAGTTTGATATTAAAAAGAGGGGTCACCAAAAGCTAGGCTTATGGGACACCCTCTTTTTTTCTTATTCAGGTTTTGCAACGAACTTTCCGTATAAGAAAGTAAGAATGAACGGAACAGCAATGGAAATGACCATCCCAATAATAAATGGCACCCAGCTGGCTGGAATAATCGATAAGAATGCTGGTAGACCGCCAACCCCAATCGAAGTCGCCAACACAGAATTAATGGCAATAAACATACCAGCAACTGACGCCCCGATAATCGCACAAATGAACGGGAAGCGATAGCGGATGTTGACCCCGAACATCGCAGGTTCTGTTACACCTAAGTAAGCAGAAACAGATGAAGTAAAAGATAATCCTTTTAAATTTTCATTACGAGTAATGAACATCATCGCTAAAGCCGCAGAACCTTGAGCGATATTTGATAAAGCTAAAATCGGCCATAAGAATGTTCCATTTCCACTACCAGTCAGTTGTAAATCAACTGCTAAAAATGCGTGGTGCATACCTGTTACAACAAGTGGTGCATACAATGCTCCATAGACTAATCCGCCAATTGCTGGGATAACGTCGAATAACCAAATAAAGAAGCTCGTAATACCATTACCCAATGCAAACGTAATCGGACCAATGATAATAAATGTTAAAAATCCAGTTACTAACAAGGCAACAGGAGCGACGACTAACAACTGAATACTATCTGGAACCCGTTTTCTTAATGATAGTTCGATTTTTGCTAATAAGTAGGATGCAAATAATACTGGAAGAACTTGACCTTGGTAGCCAATCGCTTCAACTTCTAGGCCAAATAGATTCCAGATTGGCACAGTTCCCTCAGCTTGTGCGTCACCGTAAGTCCATGCGTTTAATAAGTCAGGGTGGACGAGAATTAACCCGAGTACGACCCCGAGCAGTTCACTGCCGCCGAATCGCTTTACTGCGGACCAGCCAATTAGTGCTGGAAGAAATGTGAACGCAGCACTTGCGATTATGTTAATCATTTCAGCAATGTCAGCCCATTGCGGATACATTTCAATGAGAGAAAGCTCACTGTCAAAAATACCTTCATTCGTTAAAATGTTGTTAATCCCGAGTAATAAACCAGCGGTTACGATTGCAGGTAAAATCGGAATGAAAATATCTGCTAGCGTTTTTACAGCACGCTGGAGAGGGTTCATTTTCTCAGAACCTGCATCTTTTACATCTTGTTTTGAAGCTTCGCCAATGGCTGTCATTGCGATCATTTCGCGGTAGACTTGGTCAACCGTTCCTTGTCCGATAATGACTTGAAACTGTCCATTCGTTGAAAATGACCCTTTTACAATATCTATTGCCTCAAGTTTTTCTGTATCTACCTTCGATTCGTCATTTAGTACTAAACGAAGGCGAGTAACACAATGTGTTGCTTTGTCGATGTTTTCTTCACCGCCGAGTGCTTCAAGTATGTCTTTTACTTGACTTTCATACTTCGCCATCATAAACCCTCCTATTAAATTACGATCTAACCTTCATATGAATCGATGAGTTCCAATTATTAAGGGATGTTCAAAAACCCAAGGAAAAATAGCTTTCGTTTCTCTGCGTTGACTCGTTTCTCCGTTACTCACGTATGAACATCATACGCTACGCTACTCAAAACTTCGTCGCCTTGATCTACTCGCCTCTTTTTGTCCTCCTTTTAAACACACACTTTTAGAAAAACGCTTACAGAATAATGGTAAATACTAAACAATGCCCAATTTAATGAATATGAAAACAGTCATCTCGCTAGTTAAATCGCTTTCAACAATATTTTTGTATATACAACTTAATAAGACACAAACATATTGTAATTTGTATATACAAGTTTTGCAACCGTTTTACGTCAACTTTTTCTTTTACTAATTTTCCCTTGTCGAAGAAAAAAACACATGCGTCTATTAAAGAGCATGTGTAAAGACCGAGTTATTTATTTTTTACTGTAAGGTTCATTTTTAATAATTTCTTTGCTAGCGTATATGAAAAGAATGCAAAGAGGAGAAAACCTCCCCAATAAGCAGTAATTTGAATCGCATGTGCGTTCCAAGGGGCAATAGATGAAATAAGAATTCCTCCGAACATTGAAAAACAAATCGTCATTCCAATTAAAAATATCGGGTGCAGCTTTTTAAAGAGTAAAAACTCTCCATTATGTTCAATTTTATTTCGTTTGTATAACAATGCCCCAAATATTGTAAAGAGGCCAATTCCAATGATCGGAATGATCATGTCATACCCGGGAAGCATGTGAGAAAACGTATAAAAGTATAATGTTAAGTGTAAAACCCATTCAGAAGGATTTAGGACCATACGAAAGTGCAGGTCGACAGCTGCAAAAATTAACAAATAAAATCCGTAAGGGAACCCGGCAAAAATAAAGGTTAAAACAATTTGAGAGATCATTTCTCCTGTGAATGATCCGATAAATAAAGAAAAGCTAAAAAATAGAACAAATGATAAATAAGGTCCTATAAATAGTTCTGTAAATGTCGCATGTTCTAACATAAAGCTAAACTCAGACTGATTGATCATCATGTATGCGACGAAAAAGTTGATGAAGTGTAAAATGGTTAAGAGTCCGACCCCGTAAAGCCATTTAGAAAAAAATAACTCATTGCGAGAAAAAGGCAGTGAAAATGTAAAATCATTTCTTCTCGTATTTCTTTCTGCTCCGATAAGTAAGCTTGCGAAGAGAACGATGACGATCAGAATGACAAAATTCATGATACCAATGGAAAAGATTTCAATGAGATAAAACTGATCCTCTACTAAAGACCTTGACGTCCCGGTGCGCCAATTTTCAATGGATACGAAGGTTTGAAAGGGTAAATGGATCACGAATAGGACAAATATGACCGCTGCAATAAACTTTGTCTGTTTTAAGTTTTGAAACCATAATGCACGATGAAGCAACGTAAAAGCCCCCCTTTCAAAAATGATTATTTGTTTTTGACCATTAGATTCATTTTTAACAGCCTTTTTGATATCAAATAAGCAAAAAACATAAAAATGAAAAAGCCGATCCAGTAGCTGACAACTCTTAACGTCTCTGCATGCCAAGGAACTAGCGAAGAGATGATGATTCCTCCGAGCAGGGAGAAGCAGATCGTCATTCCAACTAGGAATACTGGGTGAAGCCTTTTGAATATAAGAAACTCCCCGTTATGTTCGACACGATTTCTCTCATATAATAGCACTCCGAAAATGATTGATATTGCAATGCCTATAAGGATGTACATCATTAATTGTATGTCATTGCTTTCTGGAGACGTGAAAAGAGTAAAATAAGAAAAAGCCGTTAAATATTCAAAGATATCAGGTACGTTCATGTAAGTGTTGAAATTGATCGATATTAACTGGAGAAGCAACCCCCAAAAAGCGATTGGAAAAATAGCAAAAATAAAGGTTAAAGCGACTTGCGAAAACATTTCACCAGCGATCGTCCCGATGAACATAGCAAATGTAAAGATGAGTAGCATTGCTAAGAGAGGACCGAAAAAGATTTCAATAAGTGTAACTTGATCTAATGCGTAGCCAAATTCTGACTGGCGGATGATCGCATAAGCAATCCAAAAATTTATTGTATGAAAAAGAGTAATAAACAAAGCCCCATATATGGTTTTAGCTAAAAATAAGTCTCTTCTTTTAAATGGGAGAGAGAACGTAAAGTCGTGACGGCGAGAATTTCTTTCAATGCCTATAAGTAATCCAGCGAGAAAAATGACGGCAAATGAAAGTAAAAAAGTCATTAAGCCAGACGAGAATACATTATAAAGTTCAAATGGAAGAATTTCGAAGCCGACATCACTGAATTGTTCGGCATGATCTTTTTGTTCATTCCAAAATTCGATCCTTGTGAAAGCTTGGAAAGGGAGCTTTATAATATAGAGTGCGAGAATGATGAATATAATCAGCTTTGTTTGCTTGTAGTTTTGATACCATAATGCTCTATGAAACAACGTCATCGCCTCCAAGCTTTGCGATAAAAATATCTTCTAATGACATAGGAAGTTCTTCAAATAAAAGTGGCTTATGCTTCTCTATGAGGTTGCTTGCAGTTTCGTCATTGTGGTCAAAGATAATTGTGTACACGCGACCTGTTTGATTAATTACTTTAACAGCTTTCTCGACTTCAACAGGAATATAGTCTTTAAAAACGACTTGTGCCTTTTTATACATTGACTTCATCGTATCAAGTTCATATTGTGAATCGACTTTACCGTCTTTGATCATAATAATTTCGTTTGCCATAAATTCTAATTCGTCAAGACGGTGTGAAGAAATAATGACAGCGATGTCTTGATTAGCGACTTCCTCAACTAATATTTTCAAAATACGTTTTTTGACGATGACATCGAGACCATCTGTGGGCTCATCGAGTAAAATATATTCCGCTCTCGTAGAGAAGGCAACAACTAACGAAAAGAGTGCTTTCATCCCTTTCGAATAATTACCGATCTTTTTAGCAACTGGAAGGGAGAAGCGATCCATCAATTCATGAAAGTAGTCCTCATCAAATTTTGGATAAATATTTTTATATAATGTAAGCATTTCTTTCGTACTGTAATTTTTCAATGCTTCTGATGAGTCAGGGACGAAAATGATATTTTCTTTAAGGCGGGGGTTTGAAAAAATACTTTCATTATGAACGAGAACGTCTCCTTTCGTAGGATCCAATATACCGACCATCGTTCGGAGCAAAGTCGTTTTACCAGCACCATTTCGCCCGACAATGCCGACAATACTTCCCGTTTTGATTTCAAAATCTATATCTGTTAAGATTTCGCTTTGATGAATACGTTTTGAAATATGGCTAACTTTCATTTTGTGTTCCTCCAATCTCCTCATAAACTTCATCTAACCATGTTTTTACTTCTTCTTTCGTAATTCCTGCATAATGACTGTCGATAATGACTTGTTTTAAAGATTGTTTCAAATTCTCCACCAGCCTTGGATCGAATGTTTGCGTAATTTCTTCAGAAATAAATGTGCCCCTGCCTCGAATTGTCACGATGACACCTTGTCTTTCTAGCTCCTGATAAGCTTTACTCACCGTGTTTGGATTAATAACAATTTGTGAAGACAGCTCTCTAACAGATGGTAGCTTTTCATTAGGCTGTAGTATTCCTTTCGCACACATTTCTTTTACTTGATGAATGATTTGTTCATAAAGTGGCACATTTTTCTTCGGATCAATGTTAAAATACATCGCTTCACCACCTTTTTTGTTGACGGTATCATTTCTGTTTGGTGTGTATTATATTGTGTAGTACACATGGAGTATAGACTTTTTAAAAACGAGAGTCAAGAAAACATCCTTTTCATCTTTCAAGGATGTTATTGTTGGATGAAGGATTTAATATGGTTCCAAGGTGTTAAAAATTTTGCTAACTTTATAGAAGGGGAAGTGAGGACACTTTTCGTTTCTCCCTGATCTTTTACCATGCCATCTTCGACGTAAATAAGCTTGTTCGTTAAGATTTCGATATCAATAAAATCATGGGAGATTAATATAACAGTCGTCTCTGTTTCAGATATCACCTTTTTCAGTTCATAAATTAAAGACATTTTCGTTTGAAAATCTAATGCAGAAAAAGGCTCGTCTAAAAATAACACGCTAGGCTGTAAGACGAATGCTCTCGCTAAGTTCATTCTTTGTGCCTCCCCACCAGATAATGTATGGGCATCTTCATTAGCTAGATGAGCGATTTCAAAGTGATGCAGCCATTTCATTACTTTCTCATGTCGAAGCTGCTTTGGAACGTGATGAATTGAAAGACCGATTTCAACATTTTTATATACTGACCCTTGAAAACGAGTGGAGTGTTGAAACACACAAGCCCATTGTCTTCGGACTGAACGAGGCGGGGTGGCAGAAAGGATCTCCCCATCAAATGTAATTAAACCATCATCTGGGGGGTCAATTAATGCACACGCCTTTAATAACGTAGATTTTCCTGCGCCGTTTGGTCCGATGATCCCTAAAATATCTCCTTTCTGCAAGGCAAGGTGCTGTAGTGAGACGACTGTTTTCAAACTGCGCTTACAAACGATATTTTCATATGTAAGGATAGTGGGTGTCATGTCACCATTCTCCTTTGCTGGATTTGTAAAAGAATAAAAGTAATCATAATAGCTAATGCCATTAAAATAAATGACAATGCCATTGCAATATGGAAATTTCCTCTCGACACTTCCATCACCATGGAAGTCGTTAATATCCTCGTTTCTCCTCGTAGATTGCCTCCTACCATCATAGCTGCACCAACTTCAGCAAGAACTCGTCCTAATCCTGCCATAATTGCCGCCATAATCCCAAAACGGGCCTCTTTCGTATAAATAATCAAGCTCTGTATTTTTGTTGGTGCTAATGATTTAATTTGAAAAATAAGTGTTTTGTCAATTTTATTAAAGGCAGAATACGTTAAGGAAATAATAATCGGTAAAGACACAAGAACTTGTGCGATCACAATCGCTTGTGTTGTAAACATCCAGCCAAGATGTCCGAGCGGGCCAGACCTCCAAAGAAGCATGGAAACCCAAAGCCCGGCGACGACAGGGGGGAGGCCCATTCCGGCATGGACAAGCAAAACAACAAATTTTTTGAGACGGAAATTGCAAAAGCAAAGGAACATACCAGATGGCACACCGATCACTGTACTAATGAAAGTAGAGATAAAGCATACTTGTATCGTAAGCCAAGTAATGTGAAACACTTCTTGATCAAAGGAAAGGAGCATTTCAACTGCTTTCAAAAATCCGGTCCAAAGAAGCTCCACTAGATCACCTCTCACTTTCCATATAAGGATAAAATAATGGCTCTCCCCACATATCGATACCATATTGTTCGATCAATGTTTTTGTTTTTTCAGAGGTGAAAAACGAGACGAACGCTTCGGCATCTGCTCTGTTAATTTGGCTTGATCGGTCAGGATTTACTTGCATGACATGATAAATGTTTTCTAACTGTTCATCCCCTTCAACAATAATGTCTAGTGAAGGCAAGCTGTCCTTTAAATATAAATAAGTACCTCGATCAGTTAATACATAGCCTTCAAGTTCATTCGCAATTCGTAATGTCTCACTCATCCCTTGGCCAGTTTCTTGATATTGTTGGAAGTCTGGTGTTATTGCTGCTTCTTCCCATAAATCAAGCTCTTTATGATGGGTTCCTGAATCATCACCTCTCGAGAAAAATGAGGCATCTATTTGTCGGATTTCTTCTAATGCGTTAATGATATTATCATTTGTTATGTCGTCAGGATTTTGAATCGGTCCTAACAAGATAAAATCATTGTGCATAACGCGGTGGCGGTTTATGACTATACCAGCTTTCTCAAGTTCTTCTTCGGCTTCTGGAGAGTGAACGAGTAAAACATCTGCTTCGCCTTGTTCACCCATCTTCAACGCTTGTCCAGACCCGACTGAAATCACTTTCACATGAGTACTTGTTTCTTCTGCGAAAGCTGGAATTAATTCATCAAGAAGACCACTATCATATGTACTCGTTGTTGTTGCTAATAGTAGTTCATTTGAATTAGAGTCTGCTTGTGAACTGCACGAAGAGAGTAAGAGCGCAGATAAAAAAGAAAGTAAGAAATGTACGATAATCTTCATCTTATAACCACCTCATAATATAAATTTGCGATCCAGTTTTCAAACTCCTCCAATTTATCGTTTTTATAAAAATATTATCGTTTAGTAACAAGCACCATGCTTATTCGTAACACTCATACTTAAAAGTGTATTAAAATAAAAGGTGAATGTTTAGAATTGTTAGGAAATAAATGGAGGGGATGGTCAATTTGAGGAAAGTTCTCGTATTAGGTGGTACTCGTTTTTTTGGTAAACGACTTGTTCATAAGCTGATCAAAAACGGTGATGACGTGACAATTGCGACAAGAGGGCAGAAAGAGGATGACTTTGGCGATCTTGTTAATCGAATTAAAGTTGATCGCTTTGACCGCGGGTCTATGTTTGAAGCATTTAATGAGCAGACATGGGATGTTATTTACGATCAAATTTGCTTTGCACCCGATGATGCACAAGATGCTTGTGAAGTGTTTAAAGACAAGGTAAAAAAATATGTCCTCACTTCAACATTGTCAGTATATCAGTTTGATGAAAAAGAAAAGAAAGAAGAGAAAGATTATGATCCTTTTCATTATGAAATTCAAATGGGGCGAAGGGAAACGTTTGACTATGGAGAAGGAAAAAGGTTAGCAGAAGCTGTATTTTTTCAAAGAGCACCTTTTCCAGTTGTTGCACCGAGGCCGCCTATCGTTTTTGGAGTTGATGATTATACAGAGCGCCTTCAATATCATATTCGAAAAATATTATCAGGCGAAAATATTGGCTTGAATCATTTAGAAGCGAAAGTATCTTTTGTAGATTCAGAAGATTTAGCACAATTTTTATTTTGGATTGGCTTTGAGGAAGTAAATGGACCGATTAATGCTTCATCTCCAGACCAAATAGCTTTAGAGGAGATGATCCGCTTAATGGAGGAAAAAACGGGGAAAAGAGCATTAATAAAAGCAGTATCCGGTGAGGAAGAGAGTTCGCCAATGAATTTCCCAGTTTCTTATTATCAAGATGTGTCAATGGCAGAAGCAGCTGGTTATCAATTTCGGCCATTGGCTGAATGGTTTGAACCATTGGTTGAACAGTTAACAAAACAAGAACAATAGTATGAAAAGATGATCTCTTGGCAGATTGTCGAATACCCCAATGCTTTTACAGCCTGGGGTTTCTTTACGTTTTTTATCATTAAGTGATCGTGATTCTTTTGAAAAAGTAGAAGGAGATGTCTTAATAGATCAACTTTGAATCCTTCCATTTATATAAGGTGAGGTTGATGAAAAAATTGACGAGACTCCCTGTGGAAAACGATGAGTAAAGATCCCAGTGAGTGATAACTCTAAGTAGCTCAACTGTTCGTCGCAGAAAGCAAGTCTACTTTTAATGTACGGGAGTTAATACAAAAGAAAAAGCAACTAAGACTTTTTCAACAGCAGACCATCTTTTTTACGGCAGGATTAAAGACTTTATAAATTGATACTAAACAGATAAATAGGATTGACAAAAGGTGGTAATTTCATTAATATGAATATATGAACAAAATAATAATTTATTCATATATATTTATGGAGGAGTCATCATGCCTAGAGGGTTTAACGAAGCGGAAAAAGAAAAAATTAAAAATGCTTTAATTGAAAGTGGAGAAGAACTATTTAAAACGTTCGGTATTAAAAAAACGAACATAAAAGATTTAACGGATAAAGCAGGAATTGCTCAAGGATCATTTTATAATTTTTTTCCATCAAAAGAAGTACTGTACTTTGCGATTCTTGAACGTGAAGAAAAACAAATCAAACAGAAAGTTGTCGAGCAATTAAGCACACCTGAAGCAGGTAGTGCTGACTTATTAAAAAACGTTTTGATCCGTTCCTTTCATGCAATTAATGAGTACCCTCTTACGTCACGACTATTTACATCGAACGATTATGACTATATGATTCGAAAATTACCTGATGATGTGATTGAAGAACATGCAAATGAGGATATGTTTGATTTGTCTCCTCTCATAACAGCATGGAAGGAAAAAGGGTATATAAAACAATCATTGAAGGAGGAAGTGATTAGCAGTGCACTAAGAGCATTGTTTTTAATGACTACTCACAAACGTGAAATTGGTGAAGAGGCATTTGATGAAACAGTTGAATTTCTGGCAGAAGCAATCGCAGACCGTGTGTTCAAAAATGGAGGGGAAAACGATGATCAACGTTGAAAATCTTCAGTTTACGTATCCTGGAAACCAAAGTGCTACGATTCAAGATGTTTCGTTTACAGTACAGCAAGGAGAAATATTTGGTTTATTAGGTCCTTCTGGCGCAGGGAAAAGTACACTGCAAAAGATTATTATGGGGGTTTTGAAAAATTATAAAGGAAGTGTACGTGTCAATGAAGTTGAAGTAAAAGGGATTACTTCTCATTTTTACGAGAATTTAGGAGTCGCGTTTGAACATCCGAATTTTTATCAAAAATTCACCGCAGAAGAGAACTTGCAATTTTTTTCTTCTTTTTACGACGGCAAAGAGAAGAATGATCTTAAGCTTCTGATGGAAAGACTAGGATTATCAGATAATTTGAGGACCCGAGTGTCTGATTATTCAAAAGGTATGAAGATGAGACTTAATCTCTGTCGTGCTCTGCTTCATCGCCCACAGTTCATTTTACTTGATGAACCTACATCTGGTTTGGATCCCGTTAATGTAAAAAAGGTTAAGGAATTGATTTTAGAAGAGAAGGAAGCGGGAAAAACAATTTTGTTGAACACGCACAATATGCATATTGCGCAATCATTATGTGACAGGGTCGCGTTTATCGTTGATGGGAAGATCGTATTAATCGATTCCCCTGAAAATTTAATGGATGAACAAGAAGAGAAAAAGGTAGAAGTGATATACCGGGAAGGAGAGGAGAGAAAGAAAAAAACGTTTTTATTAAAAGGATTGAGTAAAAATAAAGAGTTTCAAACATTACTAGATCGAGAGGTTTGTGAGTCGATTCGTACCGATGAAAAAACATTAGAGGATCATTTCATCGAGGTAACGGGGAGGAAGCTTTCCGATGTTACGTAAATTATTATTGCAAGATATTATTTTTCAGTTTCGACATGGTTTTTATTATGCTTATCTATTTATTACTCTTTTATATATAGGGATATTAATCTTTATCCCTGATGGCTACCGCCCTTTTTGGTCTGTGTTCATTATTTTTACTGACCCTGGCACTTTAGGTTTTTTCTTTATCGGTGCGATTGTCATGTTAGAGAGAAACCAGCAATTATTAACGTATATGTTTATCACCCCGGTCACACTTAAAAACTATCTACTCTCAAAAGTCGTTACATTAACGATCATTGCTTGGCTTACGAGCATATTGATCTCACTATTTGCTTTAGGTACATCCGTCTCTTACGGCTTGTTAACGGTAAGTGTCGTTTTATGCAGTTTCTTCTTTACATTTATTGGATTAAGTGTTTCGGTGAATACGTTTTCGATTAATCAATTTTTGTTTAAGGCAGTTTCAGTGATGGCTTTTTTCTATTTACCTGTATTATCTTATTTCGGTTGGGTTTCAACACCTCTTTTAGAAATATTTCCGAGTTTTTCTTCTATTTTTTTAATAGATTTTGCGATTCAATCGCCTAGTCATGGGTGGCATGAAGTGTTTGTACATCTAGGGCTCCTTTTATTATGGACGTTTATCGCTTACTTTTTTACTTACCGCCGTTTTGAAACATATATTTTGGTGAATACGGGTGAGCAAAAGGGGGTCTCAATATGATTTCTGCAAAACTGAAGGTCTTCTTACGTGGAGATGTGAAAAATATCGTAAGAGATCCATTCATGATGTTAGTATTGTTCGTTCCTGTTTTGATGGTCCTTCTTTTACAATTTGGTATACCTGCAATTGATGAACATCTTATGAGTGGGTTTAACTTTCAATTCCAGGATCATGATTCTTTTGTAGTAGCGATCTTTTTATTTATGACACCGATTATGGTCGGAATGGTGACAGGCTTTTTACTGTTAGATGAAAAGGACGACGGGATATTTTCATATATGGATATCACTCCTGTAAGAAAAACTGGATACTTAATTTACCGTATTTCGATTCCAGCTATTCTTGCATGGGGAATCAATATCCTAATCGTCATTTATTTTTTTCCAGAGAATAAGCTGTTATCTTTTCTGCTTCTCATCGCGCTAATCGTCTCTTCAGCAATAGCGCCAATTATGACACTATATTTAGCGGCCTTTGCAAAAAATAAAGTGGAGGGGATGGCTTATTCGAAGGCAGTAAACATCTTTTTGTTAGCCCCAGCAGCAACCTATATTTTTGATCATCCAATTACGATGCTCACTTATGTCGTTCCGATTACTTGGAGTGCTGAAGCGTTATATTTCATTCATTCAAGTGAAAGTTACGGTTATATTCAATCATTACCAATGCTTGTTCTAGGTGGAGCTATCGTACATTTCATCTTTCTGTACGTTCTTTATAAACGCATTGAAAAAATCATCTAAAAAGTTCGGAGACCAGGTCCCCGAACTTTTTGTGATCATTTAAGTTTTGGTATAGATCTTGCATAATTTTCGAATTTTTGTATGATGAAAGAAAATAGAGAGGGAGAGTGCATATGAACATTAGAGTAATTAATGTAGATGATGCTCAACAATTCATTGAGTTGAACAAGCAGCTTGATGAGGAAACGTCGTTTATGCTTTATGAAAGAGGTGAGCGTAAAACGACGGTTGAAAAGCAAGAAAACATGATTAAAAATATTAGAGAATCAAAAGAGAAGGAAATATATGTCGTTGAAAGCGATGATCATCAATTGATTGGATACATCGCTCTTTTTGGAGGTTCTGTCGAGCGGAACAGACACTCGGCATACATCGTAATCGGAATTTTATTATCTCATCAAGGAAAAGGAATAGGAACAAAACTGTTTGACCAAGCACATGAATGGGCAGTAGACAATGGGATTCATCGCCTAGAATTAACAGTAATGAAACATAATGAACATGCGATCAATTTATATATGAAGCAAGGATTTGAAGTGGAAGGAGTCAAGCGTCATTCTTTAAAACTAGATGGAGAATATATTGATGAGTATTATTTGTCCAAACTGTTATAAAAAATGATAACGTTGATTGCATGATAAGAGGATGTTCAAAAAGGATGAGAAAATAGCTTTCGTATTTCTGCGTATTAGATTTATTAAGAGATTGTTAAGTTTTTTTCATTATTAAACAAGAGTAATATCAGGTGTACTATAATAGGGGGAAACAGTTGTTCAGGAGGCATTATACATTGAGTTCTAATGAAAAAAAGCGACCATTTAATATGAAAGTATTATTTGAATTATTTCTTATTTCTACACGGCTAGGGCTTACGTCGTTTGGCGGACCAGTTGCCCATCTTGGATATTTTCATAATGAGTACATACAAAGAAGAAAATGGATGAGCGAAAAAGATTATGCTGATCTTGTAGCACTCTGTCAATTTCTCCCTGGGCCAGCCTCTAGTCAGGTAGGGATCGGCATTGGGATGATGCGGGGAGGTCTCATTGGCGGATTTATCTCATTTTTGGGGTTTACCTTTCCTTCCGTCTTAATTCTTATTTTCTTTGCGATGAGTGTTCAAGCATTTAACCTCGGAGATGCTGGTTTTATTCACGGGTTAAAAATTGTTGCCGTCGTTGTCGTTGCCCATGCAATCTTAGGGATGGGCAAAAAATTAGCTCCAGATAAAGAGCGGGCAACAATTGCGATCGGGTCTCTAGTAGCGATCCTAATGTGGCAAACTGCGTGGGCTCAAGTTTCTGTTATTCTTTTATCCGGGATAATCGGATACTTATTGTATAAAAACCATCAAGAAGAAACAGAGAGCCATTTTTCTTTTCCGATAAATAAAAAAATTGGAGCTGTTAGCTTAACTATATTTTTTGCGCTACTCATTTTCCTTCCGTTTTTAAGAGATGTATTTCCGAACATGTGGGTTTCGATGTTTGATAGCTTCTACCGAGCAGGTTCTCTCGTATTTGGAGGAGGCCATGTCGTACTGCCGATGCTTGAAAGGGAAGTTGTCCCAGCCGGATGGATTAGTGAAGATGCATTTTTAGCTGGTTATGGTGCTGCACAAGCTGTTCCTGGACCATTATTTACTTTTGCTTCTTATTTAGGAGCGGTCATCAGTGGGTGGTCTGGTGCATTAGTAGCGACAGTTGCGATTTTTTTGCCTGCATTTTTACTCATTGTCGGCACACTGCCATTTTGGAATGAGCTTAGGAAAAATAAACATGTTCGAGGAGCATTATACGGGGTCAATGCAGCTGTAGTAGGTATTTTAATAGCAGCATTTTATCATCCTATTTTTACAACTTCGATTTACCAGCCGCTTGATTTTGCCTTTGCTTCCGTGTTGTTTGCGATGTTAGTTTATTGGAAGCTACCTGCTTGGATCATTGTGATCGTTGGAATTGTTGGTGGTTTCCTCCTATTTTAGCAGCAGAAATATAAGAGAACAGTAGAAGAAGCAGCCACGGTTTATCATTGCCTTGGCTGCTTTTTAACCGCTTCCCAAGTGAAGACTTTGAGAAATTCAGCCAGAACAGATAGTTCTTTTACACGATTTACCTCATAAAGTCAACCCTATTTTTTAAAAAGAAAAGTATGATATCTCACGATCTCATCCCTCCCGGCGGACGCTTTCCATGGGGCTTGTCTTCAACTAATTCTGACTCAGCGAAGCATCGTCAGAATGGATTTTCAGACTGCGCTGATCCCATTGGAGTCGCCGCCTTTCGTTCTTCAATCAACCTAGAACATCCATCGTTTCCTATTTAGAAATGATGGTTATTTTTTCATCAGTTTTATCTGATTATTCAGGTAAATATAGTATCATATAGATAAAACGACTCGTGAGGTGATCGTGTGTTACGCCCCATTCGTGCAAAACAAGTTGAACTCGAAATGGTCTCTATCGATCAGTTAGTCCCAGACGACCACTTACTAAGAAAAATTGATGCCACAATTGATTTTTCCTTCATATATGACAAAGTAAAACCTTACTACAGTGAAGATAACGGTCGCCCACCAATTGATCCGGTTATGCTTTTTAAAATGATGTTTATTGGATACCTTTACGGTATCCGATCTGAAAGACAGTTAGAAAAAGAAATTGAGACAAATATTGCTTATCGATGGTTTTTAGGATTAAGTCTAACTGATTCGGTTCCTCACCATTCCACCATAAGCTTCAATCGGCATAAACGGTTTAAAGAAACAGACATTTTTCAAGAGATATTTGATGAGACCGTTCTTCTGGCTATGAAGCATCGTATGGTTGGCGGGAGAGCTTTATTTACTGATTCTACCCACCTTAAAGCCAATGCAAATAAGCGGAAATTCACTAAGAAGACGGTTCAAGTTGAAACACGCGAGTACATAGAAGATCTAAATAAAGCGGTTGAGGAGGATCGAAAAGCACATGGAAAAAAGCCCTTACCGGAAAGAGAAGAGATGGTAAAAGAAAAAGAGATTAAAGTCAGTACGACAGATAAAGAAAGCGGCTATATGTTCAGGGATGGAAAGCCGAAATTCCTCTATAAAAAAAGAAAAGAAACCATTGAGCGAAGCTTCGCGGATGCCAAACAGCTCCACGGGCTTCGCTACTGCCGGTTACGCAGCTTAAAGGGCGCATCAGAACAAGCGTTGATGACAGCGGCAGCACAGAACATAAAAAAGATCGCAAACCACCTCTCAGCGAGCTAAGAGGTGGTTTCGGCCATTCTTCACCGTAGGGTGAGCAAATTCTTCTGACGAAAATAATAAAGAGAAACCCGCACTTCTCAAAAAGTGTGGGTTTCTCGACAATCTGAAAAGTTCGGGGACCAGGTCCCCGAACTTTTATTCAAACATTAGTTCTTCGATGAAGGTGTTGTAAAAAAATGGTAACACACCATCGGCAACTTCTGTCGACATTTGATTTTCAATGATATAAATGTGTTCGTTCTCTTCAAATAACGCATAACTTCTTTGGAATCCATTCCCTACGAATACGCCTTGACGATCTGGCTCTTCCAATTCTGAAGCTCCTTGTGGATGTTGCTCAAAACCTTCTCTTTCATTCCGGTCAATCAACTCGGCTTCCAGATCATCTATCGATTGTCCGTCGTCACGCGTAATAGAAACGTGCGCGATGTCGGGGTTAATCTCTCCAGTCCCGCTGAAATCAGGGTAAAAGGTAACCACTTCCTCGTCACCAGAAGTATCATGGTCTGCAATCATATTTTCCTCGACATAGGTTGAAAATCCGAGACTTGGATGAACATGTAAGGAAAATGTATAATCAGCCGGCATTCCTTCAGGATAAAGAGTTCTTGTTATAACATCCTCACGGTTTCGAATAGCCGGTGATACATCAAGTATATCTTCTTGTGCTTCATCAATACCTGGTTCTTCACTGTCAATATCTTCTTCTATCACTTCAGGATCGTCCGATTCTTCTTCAGTAGGGGCATCTGTCACATCGCCCGTTTGCCCTCCGTTATGCTCTGGCTCTAGTTCCTGTTCCTGACCAATTTCTTCCGTGGAAATCAATGAACCAATTAACACAGCGCCGATTAACAGGGCAGCTATTGTAGCCGCAGTGACAGGCCAATATTGGAATCGTTTTTTCCGTTGTTTTTCTTCTTTAACTGCTTGAAAAATTTGTTTTGATGACGTCACAGAAGGGGTTTGATTATAATTATCTTTTAATTCCTTCATCCCTTTGTCAAAACGCTCTTGACTCATCAAAATGTCCTCCTTTCTCTAGCTGTGAACGGAGACGTTCTTTGCCACGCTTTAACCTTGTTTTTACCGTGGCTTCTCTCATGTTCATAATTTTTGCAATCTCACTAATCGATGCTTCTTGAAAATAAAAAAGTACAATTGGAATTCGATACTTCTCATCCATTATTTGAATCGTTTCATGTAAAATATTTGCGTCCTCAGATAGGTCCATGTTTTCCTCATAAAAAGCTGCGGAAGATGAATATAAGATTGATCTTTCGACTTTTTGCTTTTCGCGTTTATTTTTCCGGAAAAAATCTTTGGCGACATTTAATGTGACGCTGTAAAGCCATGTTGAAAACTTACCACGTGAATATTTATTAAGAAAACGATACACTTTTATAAATACTTCCTGTGTGACATCAGGCAAATCTTCCTCGCGAACCCCAATTTGTCTTGCAAACCTTTCGACGGTTGTATGATAAGCCTCAATGAGGTTATTAAATGCTTCATCATCACCTTGAAGAGCATTCCGGATCCACATTTTTTCACTTGTTTCTGACATGCTTTCCGGCCTCCTTTCACTTATGTAACAGAAGAAAGTATGAAAAGGTTTCAACAAATTCATTCATTTTTTGTGTCGAGATGTTCTATCTACTCCCACAGTTTACATGAAAAAAAGGAGAGATATACTTTTTTTATCGCGAATACATATAATGATAAGGATAATTGGAAAAAATTAAAAAAACTGTTGACTGAAAGTTAGGAAAAGTGCTACGATTTATGTTAGATTTTCCAAAAAAACAAAGGAGGACATGAGCATGATTTTATTCGGCGGTTTAACTAGAAAAAACTTCATAAATGATAAATCATGCTATGGCGAATAATCTCCTTATTTTAAATTTATGAGTGAAGTCGTACGTCATAGGTGATACTTGTGGTGTACGTCTTTTCATTTTTCGATATTATATTGTAATTTCACGCATACAATATTGAATGACTTAAGACACATGGGCACCATGCTCATGTGTTTTTTTATGCTAAGTAAGAAAGTATAAAATTTCAATTTCTCGATTGCTGTCTAGACTAGCAGTTTTCGTCTCGAGGTCGCTTCGCCCCGCCACTTTTCTTCCTGTCGGTAGCCCCAAAGAGCATTTACATCAGGAGCTTCCACATGGATGTGGTGACTTCGGCGTTCCCGCAGGACGCGGGGGTTATAGCCGAAGATCTGATCTAGCGATTTGCCTCGATGGACAGGACGTCCTAATGCCGGGCATGCCACAGGAAGTGGCGTATTGCCCGGTTGACGGATATAACCACAGAGCGATGCTAGAAGAGGAAGAGGCAGCGCTTACTCGTCGCAGGTCAAGAGTGTCGACGATAGGCGGGCGCCTTGCGCTTTTGTTCTTTATTATAAGTTTGTTATCGGCCGATGCCGTTGACATATAGAGGTTGTGTTCAAAGAAGTGCTTCTGCTCGTAGCAGAAAAAAACATTTTTTTTACACGAACTAAATGACTAAATTTTTGGAGGGATTTTGATGACTGTGAGATTGTTTATCCGTAATCGTCGTAAGACAGAGGAAGAAACGACTGGCGGCGGATAGCAGAACGGTAAAATTGAATAAGGAAGTGATGATTGAATGTTTTCTGTATTAGGGAAATTAACTTGGTTTTTTAAAAAACATTGGAAAAGATATACGTTGGCAATAAGCATACTAATCGTTGCCAGTATATTAGAAGTATTACCTCCTAGATTACTAGGGATGGTCATTGACGAAGTTCACCAAGGGCAGTTTACAAAGGAACGGCTCCAGTTTTATATAACTTTACTAGCTGTTCTTATGGTTGTGATTTATTGCTTAAACTATGTTTGGATGCGTCAGTTATTCGGAGGTGCATATATCATCGAACGGACGTTAAGGTCTCGTTATATGAAGCATCTAACAAAGATGACACCTACTTTTTATGAAAAAAATAAAACCGGAGATCTTATGGCTAAAGCAACGAACGATGTGAAAGCTGTATCACTTACGACAGGCTTTGGTGTACTCACACTGATCGACTCAACCGTGTTTCTCTTTATCATTTTGTTTATGATGACGTTTTTAGTGAGCTGGAAACTTACCCTTGCAGCATTTTTACCTTTGCCGATAATGGCCTGGCTCATGAATCGATATGGAAACCTCATTCATAAACGTTTTATGAAGGCGCAGTCCGCATTTGGCGACTTAAATGATCAAGTGCTTGAGTCGATTTCAGGTGTTCGCGTAGTTCGCGCATTCGTGAAAGAAAAAGATGATCAAGCGAGGTTTGAAAAACAGACAAATGACGTGTTGCAAAAGAACATTCAAGTTGCAAAAATTGACGCATTGTTTGAGCCGACGATTAAAATACTCGTCGGATTAAGTTATATGATTGGTCTTGGATATGGCGCACTCCTCGTATTCCGTAATGAACTTACGCTAGGACAACTCGTTTCATTTAATATTTACTTAGGGATGCTCATATGGCCGATGGCCGCATTTGGAGAATTGATGAACATTATGCAGCGTGGTAATGCGTCTTTGGATCGATTAAATACAACATTTGCATATAAACCAGATGTAGAAAATTCTCCGAAAACCACGGAAGTTAATCAACCAAACCAAATATATTTTTCACATTTGAACTTTATGTATCCTTCCGCAGACACGAAAGCATTGAAGGATATTCATATCAATGTTGCAAAAGGTGAAACAGTAGGGGTTGTT
Source organism: Evansella halocellulosilytica (assembly GCF_002335745.1). Lineage (GTDB taxonomy): Bacteria > Bacillota > Bacilli > Bacillales > Salisediminibacteriaceae > Bacillus_CA > Bacillus_CA halocellulosilytica. Next base: position 2,791,410 of record NZ_NIST01000001.1, read on the forward strand.
GGTAAGACTGGAGCAGGGAAAACGACGTTGTTTAAACAACTATTACGAGAGTATCCGATCGAAAATACAAAATTATTCATGTCTGGTAAACCAATTGAACAAATAGATTTAACACAATTAAAAAGCTGGATAGGTTATGTTCCACAAGATCAATTTTTATTCTCAAAAACGATTCGTGAAAATATCTTATTCGGCCGACCCGATGCAACAGAAAAAGAATTACAAAAAGTGATGAACTTAGCTTCGATTACAGCTGATATCGAAACTTTTTCAAAGGGGATTGAAACACTCGTTGGAGAAAAAGGGGTATCTCTATCAGGCGGTCAGAAGCAACGAATCTCAATTGCACGAGCTTTAATTAAAGATCCGGAAATCTTACTTTTAGACGATGCTTTGTCTGCTGTAGATGCGAAAACAGAAGCAGCGATTGTCTCGAATATTCGGGAAGAACGAGTAGGGAAAACAACCTTTATCGCAGCTCATAGGCTATCTGCTGTTCGTCACGCAGATATGATTATCGTATTAGAAAATGGTGAAATAACAGAACAGGGAACACATGAAGAACTAATGTCTCAGCGAGGTTGGTATGAAGACCAGTACACGAAACAGCAAATGAATGAAGATAAAAACGAGGAGGTGTATGCGGAATGAAAGATGTAGGAAAGAGACTATTTCGTTATGCACTCCATTTTAAAGGGAAGATCATTTTTGCTTTATGTTTGTTAGCAGTTGCTGCAGCTGCAGAACTGACCGGACCTTTCATTGCAAAAACGATGATTGATAATCATATCCTTGGAATTGAGCAGTCATGGATTGAAGCAGATGAAGGTGAAGCGACGTATCAAAATAGAGAATTTATTCGATCAGATCGTTTTGATGGTCAAGTTGACTCTGAAAGAGAGATTCAACTTTTGCAAATCGGATTAACCTACTATTTCATCGAAGAGCCGATCGAATTCGATGGAGAGCGCTCCTTTGAAAACGGAATATTAACGATTCAGCGTGGGGATGATTCTGTTAGTTATGCTGCTGAACCATTGACAAGAGCAGAAGTGTTCGAATTTTTCCGCTCCGAAATTCCTTATTTACTCATTCTAATGGGAGGGTACTTCGTTCTCATCTTGATTGCGGCATTTTTACATTACCATCAAAGTTTTATGTTGCAAACTTCTGCCAATCGAATTATTAAAAAAATGCGTGAAGACGTATTTGCGAAAGTACATGAATTGCCTATCCAATATTTTGACCGGCTGCCAACAGGGAAAATCGTTTCAAGAATTACAAATGATACGGAAGCAATTAGAGAGTTATATGTTCGTGTTTTAGCAACATTTTTTACAAGTATTATATACATTACCGGGATCTTTATAGCTCTTTTTTTACTTGATTCGTCGTTGGCATTCATGACATTAGCGATCATTCCAATCATCATCATCTGGATGATTGTATACCGAAAGTACGCTGGAAAGTACAACCGGATTATCCGTGAGCGTTTAAGTGACATTAATGGGAAAATCAATGAAAGTATCTCTGGTATGCCTGTCATTCAAGCGTTTGGACGTGAAAAAGAGGTAAGAAATGAATTCGAACAAGTGAACAAAGAGCATTTCAATTATAATCGAAAGCTTTTATCGTTAAATGCGATGACATCTTTTAACTTATTAAACTTGTTACGGAATGTAACATTTGTAGGCTTAATTTGGTATTTCGGGGGAGGATCAATAGGAGTTGGTACCGTACTGACTCTCGGTGTGTTATATGCATTTGTCGATTATATTAATCGACTGTTTGAGCCGATTAACGGAATCGTGAACCAGCTTGCTCAATTAGAGGAGTCCCGTATTGCCGGGGAGAGAGTCTTTAAATTAATTGACGAACCTGGAGTTTCGTTAATGGAAGGGCGAGTGCCAAGATTTAAAGGAGATATTGAGTTTGACCATGTATCTTTTGCTTACGAAAATGATGAATACGTATTAAATAACATTACATTCAATGCAGGAAAAGGTGAAACAGTTGCCTTTGTCGGACATACGGGATCTGGAAAAAGCTCGATTATGAACATTCTTTTCCGGTTTTACGACCATCAAAAAGGGAACATTCTTATAGATGGTCAAAATATCCATTCAATGACAAAGCAAGCACTGCGTGAACATATGGCGATCGTATTACAAGATCCTTTTTTGTTCACGGGCACAATTGCTACGAATGTAAGTATGAATGATCCTTCGATTGGGCGAGATGAAATCAATGCTGCACTCGAAAAAGTCGGTGCCGGAGATTTCATTCGTTCTTTACCTAATGGGATTGATGAAGAAGTAAAAGAAAAAGGGAGTACTTTTTCAGCTGGCCAACGACAATTGATCTCGTTTGCACGGGCACTCGTTTTTAATCCGTCTATTCTCATTTTAGACGAAGCAACAGCTAATATTGATACGGAAACAGAAGAAGTGATTCAACAAGCATTGGATGTTGTTAAAGAGGGACGCACATCCTTAGTTATTGCTCATCGTCTCTCAACGATTCGGAACGCAGATCAAATTATCGTGTTAGAAAAAGGTTCGATCGTTGAGCACGGAGACCATGAATCATTGATGGACGAAAAAGGCAGGTATTATCATATGTACCAGCTTCAAGCGGGAGCGAATAATCAATCTGCGAGTTAATGATGATAAACAATCAGCGATGCACCGGTTTTCAACAAGAGAGCCGGTGCGCTTTTAAATGACATTCTTTATAAACCACAGGCTTTGCTTATGAGAAAATAATGTATGTTTATTACTTTTTTATCAGTTGTTTACTGCTTTTTCGTAGGGAAAACCCGTCTTCATATAAGAGGGAGGTCTACCACTATATAACGAAAAAATTGTGTGGTAAAGGCTTGCGATGTCAGCCACGGGGCTCAAATGGATCATCCAATAATCTATTAAGGATATTTGTGGGAAGGATTAGTAATGAATACGATAAAGCTATTACCGAAAAGTGATATATCTCATGCAGTATTAACAGACTTTTTCATTTTTCACTGGGGAAGCACAGAGATGGTTTTATCCAGCGGGGTATATGATTGCAGTCAGTTAGATGGTTTTACAGTCATTAATGACAATCATGAAGTGATCGGTTTAATTACGTATATTATGAGAGAAAATGAGTGTGAAATTATTTCATTAGATAGTGTTGTAGAAAGAAAAGGGATTGGTACGCAGTTATTAAAAACTGTTGAAAAAGAAGCGAAAAAGAACGGGTGCGAGCTCGTAAAGCTCATTACGACGAATGATAATATGGCTGCGCTGAAATTTTATCAAAAACGAGGGTACTGTTTAGCAAAAATATTCAATCATGCCGTTGAGGAAGCGAGGAAGTTAAAGCCAGAGATACCGTTAATTGGGAATGATTGTATTCCAATCAGGGATGAAATTCTTCTAGAAAAAATGTTAACGTAAACGCACATGCAGATCCATGGCCGCTCAAAAAATTGTCAACAAATTCTTCACAATTATAAACGAAAGATTTGATAGAATAAAACTACGAATTTATGATGAAGTTTAGGAGTTACTCAAATGTTTCATTATGTTGAGCAAATTAGTCAATTTTTAAGAGAACCATTCATGAATGCAGCACAAAGTGTTGAAACAATGCCAATTTTATTTGCTTTTTTACTCGGGCTTGTCGGAGCACTGGCACCTTGTCAATTTTCAGGAAATATAAGTGCAATTACATTATATGGGACAAACTCTTTAAACAAAGGAATCTCTTGGTCAGATACGTTCTTTTATGTAATAGGGAAGGTAACAGCTTTTTCCGGTCTTGGATTGATTGTTTTTCTTTTAGGCCAAGAGTTTCAGCAGCAGCTACCATTATTTTTTGAGCCGATGAGAAAAATACTAGGGCCAATTTTAATTATAATTGGTGTGTATATGCTCGGTCTATTTAAAATGCGTTGGACATTAAATTTATGGAATAAGCAAAATAATCGAAAACGAAAAGGGAAATGGGGCGCATTTATGCTCGGTTTTAGTTTTTCGTTAGGCTTTTGTCCGACGATGTTTATTCTGTTTTTTGTTTTGCTAATGCCGATGACGCTAACGACAGCATATGGGGCAGTTCTACCAAGCTTATTTGCGATTGGTACATCGATCCCATTTCTAGCAGTTATCATGATTATTTGGTATTTAGGTTTAAGTGGAAAAGTGATGAAAAAAGGAAGAAAAATAGGTTTAATTGTACAAAGAACGGCAGGAACGATCATGATTATGATCGGAATTTTGGATATCGTAACCTTTTGGTAAAGAGGTAATAATAGGCGGGGACAAAACATTTTTAATAAAGTAAAAAAGATTTCGGTTATCGTGTTTGATAACCGGAATCTCTTTTGTTTACATAACTTTAACCTGATGTTGTTAATTGACAAAATCCACAAGACGCCAGCGCATCACGGGCTTCCACAAGGATGTGGTGACTTAGGCATTCCCGCAGGACGCGGGGGTATTAGCCGGTTGATGTAGACACCTACAGAGCAATACTAGAAGAGAAAGAAGCACTGAAGATCCATCGAGGCGGTTTCTCCCGATTTAAAAAGGGGCGTCCTCAAAATACTTGTGGCATGGACCAAATGAATAAGGTCCCTTAATGGGCTCTGCTAGCTAAGGAAGAAAGTATAAAATTTCAATTTTTCGATTGATGTCTAGCTTCAGCGCCCATCGACTTGAGAAACTTCCCTCACCTCGTCTACGATAAGTCGTGAGCGAAAGACAAGCTTTCGGCACTCCTTTATCTCACTCGGCTCAGTCCAGTTTTCTTCGTCGATAACCAAAGGCGCTTGCGCTTTTCTAATTGACCTTAATTTTTCAACTCTCCTTCTACTAAATAGCCATGCTCTCGTAATGCGTTGATCGCATCATCAATGTCTTGTTCTGTTTTAGCTTCAATCGTATGCAAATGTAGTCCGTTCGTCAATTCAGATAAATAAGAGGCACCAGTCCGCTCGATATTTTGAATAAACTGCTGTACTTCTTTACGATTACGAACCATTATTGAAGCTGTGATGTCACCGTAAATCGGATGTTCAACTTTAACATCCTTGACTAATACCCCTTGGTCAACGAGGAGGTTAAGTTCATCTTCAGTCTGTTCAGGCGTATGGGAACAAACAACGAGTTTTTGAAATGGCATTAACGATTCGTCATTTTCAGATAAAATGTATCCTTGACTCGTTGCCATAATCGGGATGTTTTTAGCTTTCAACAATGAAATATCTTGAACAATGACTTGGCGGCTGACATTTAATTCATCCCCTAGTGCACTCCCTGATTGTGGATAATGGCGTTCCTTCAATAAAGATAATATCCGTTGTCTTCGTTCTTCCCCGAGCCATTTCTTTTTAGTTGACACGCATGATTCCCTCCTTTTCCTTCCAACAGTTTCGAATCAACTTTGCTGCTTTTATCATATCATCTTTTGTCGTATCAATCCCGGGAGAAAGGCGAAAAAAACGTTTCGCTTCCTGAGGCGATTTCTTTAATGCTTGCATCGTTTCAGAGGCGGTTTGTTTACCGGTTTGGCAAGCGCTTCCCGTGGAAATGCAAATGTTATGACGGTCAAGCGTCAGCATGACGTATTGACCTTCTAACCCGTAAATACTCATTCCGATAATGTATGGGCTCGTATGATCTTGATTCCCTTCCACGTGAATGATCCCGCTAATATCAGATAATTCATCAAAAAAAACTCGCTTCAAATCCTCAAGCCTATGATAATTATTAGTCATGTTTTCATTCATATCGAGCGAAGCACTTGTAAAAGCAGCGATGCCTGGTGTATTGAGCGTTCCAGGTCGAAATCCATTTTCATGTGTCGTCAAAGGATTGAGTGGTTTCCAGGAAGCACCGGCACGTAAAAAGACCGCACCAACTCCTTTAGGACCGTATATTTTATGACTTGAGATTGAAATCGCATCAAGGTGGAAGGCTCCAACGTCGATTGGTATTTTTCCAAATGACTGAACACAATCACTATGAAACAAGACGTTTTTCTCACTAAGGAGAGAACCAATTTTTGCAAGCGGTTGTATTGCGCCAATTTCGGAATTGACATGTTGAACGGAGGCGAGAATCGTATCTGGCCTCAGAGCCTGTTCTAATTGTGATATTTGAATAAGTCCGTCTTGATCTACGGGCAAATAAGTTACATCTACACCATTGCACTCTAGTGTTTTAAAAAAAGAATGAACGGATGGATGTTCAACTTTTGTCGTAATCACATGATTTCCTTTATGTGAATTCGCTTCAAAGAGTGCTTGAAGTGTGCGCTGATTCGCTTCCGTTCCTCCGCTAGTAAAGTAAATTTCGTTCGTTTTAGCATGGATGATAGTCGCAATTGATTCTCGGCACGAATGTAAAAGTATCTTTGATTTTTCACCTAGTTCATGGAGACTGCTCGTATTAGCGAAATAATCTTGATTTGCTTTCATATAAGAATTCATGGCGTTTTCTGACATCGGTGTAGTCGCTGCATGATCTAAAAATATCATTTTTTTCCTCCGCTCATAAATGTCTTGTCATTAGTTTAAATTTATGTAAATATAGGTGTCAAGACATATGTAAAGGAAAGATGTAAAATGAGTAAGCAAAGTGTCATAATAGTCGGGGCAGGGATGGCGGCACTTGTAACGGCATCGATCCTTAGTCTAGAAAAGAATGTGAAATTATTCTCAAAAGGTCCGTTAAAAAATGGTGGGAACTCTTGGAGAGCACAAGGTGGTATAGCTGCCGTGATGAACGATTTTGACAGTACGGCAAAGCATTATGAAGACACTCTAGAGGCGGGGGGTTACCACCACAATCATGAAGCGGTAAAGATATTAGTTGAGAAGGGCCCAAAACTGCTGCAAGAATGGATGAAGGATGGCATGCAATTTGATAAAGATGACAATGGTGAATTGTCACTTGGCATGGAAGGTGCACATAAAAACAGACGTATTTTACATGCTGGAGGAGATCGGACAGGAAAATATTGTATGGAATACCTCCATAGAGAACTACCTGGAAATGTAGAAGTGATTCAGGAACAAGCCATCGACTTATTAGTAAAAGAAGGTAAATGTTATGGTGTTATGACAAAAAAACAAAATGGATCCGTCCACTTTTATGAAGCTGAAGCAACTGTTTTAGCGACTGGAGGATGCGGAGGATTATATTCATATACGTCAAATGACCCTTCACTTATCGGTGAAGGATTAACGTTTGCATACCGAGCTGGTGCCAAAATGTCGGATTTAGAGTTTATTCAGTTTCATCCGACAGTGATTCATCATGATGGCAACATATTCGGTCTAGCCTCTGAAGCTCTCCGTGGAGAAGGAGCTGTTCTCATTGATGATGAAGGAAACGAGATCATGCTACATATTGACCTTCGTGGTGATCTTGCTCCGAGAGATATTGTCGCAAGGACTGTTTATAAAAATGAGCAAGCAGGTAAAGGAAATTATTTAGACATCTCATCAGTGAATCATTTTAATGAGCGATTTCCAGGTATTAAAAAAATATGTGAAGAGGCAGGAATAGATTTATCGAAAAAGCGGATTCCAATCACAACCGGTGCTCATTTCCATATGGGAGGAATCGTAACCGATATCCATGGCAGATCATCAGTGGAACATTTATACGCTGTAGGTGAAGTAGCTCATACAGGGGTGCACGGAACGAACAGGCTTGCAAGTAACTCTCTTCTAGAGGCGGTCGTTTTTGGAACGCAAGCTGCAAATGATATTTTAATGAGGAAAAGCAGCTCGGATTCCCGTTTCATGAAAGACTATGTCGATGAGTCAATGAAACTAGGAAAAGAGCCTGATCTGCCAACAAGAACTGAAATAAAAAAGCAAATTTCTCAAGCATTAGGAGTTACCCGTCATGAAGCAGATTTGAGGCAGTTAATCCAGTGGATTGAAACGAAGCAGTTTCATAGCTGGAAAGGCCATTCCAGAATGAACTGGTCTTTAGAAACGATTGAAAGAGCTGCAATGATAACGACCGCATGGCTCATCGCTCGCTCGGCTCTAACACGAGACGAAAGCAGGGGAGCGCATTATCGGACTGACTATCCATCTGTAAACAAAGAATGGAATTATATCCAATTAATACACATAGGAGAAAACTTGCAAAAAGAGAAACTAGAGGAGTTGAATCGATGTGATAAACAAGTGGCTGCTACGTGAACAACTAAAAGAATTCTTTAAAGAAGACATAGGGTTTGGTGACCGGACTTCTCATTGTATTTTTGGGCAAGAAACAGCAGAAGTTCAATATGTAGCAAAAGAAGATGGGTATTTTTGTGGTGAAGATATTTTAAGAGAGGGATATGCCCTCATTAATCAAAATATCAATTGGAGCTTAGAAAAAAAAGATGGAGACCAGTTTGAAGCTGGTGATATGATTGCTACTGTTACAGGTCCTGTCACGGATTTATTATCATCAGAGCGTGTCCTGTTAAACTTGATCCAAAGAATGAGCGGGATTGCAACGATGACAAATAAAGCTGCTCAACGGCTGCAAGGTGTGAAGACAAGCGTTTGTGATACTCGGAAGACGACGCCTGGTTTAAGAATGCTTGAAAAGCATGCAGTAGAGTGTGGCGGGGGAACCAATCACCGGCTACGCCTTGATGATGGCATTTTAATTAAAGATAATCACATTGCTAGCTGCGGTTCAATAACGAAGGCGATCGAAAAAGCACGGAATAGAGCTGGACATATGGTGAAAGTTGAAGTGGAAGTGGAGGATGAGGACAGTGTGAAGGAAGCCGTTCTAGCAGGAGCTGACGTCATTATGTTTGATAATTGTACGCCGGAGCAAGCAAGGCAATGGCAGACATTTGTCCCAGAATCAATAAAAACAGAAGTATCTGGTGGAATTCAGCTCGATCAAATAGAGGACTATGGAAAAAGTGGTGTTGACTTCATTTCATTGGGAGCACTTACCCATTCAGTTAAGGCTGTCGATATAAGTTTAAACATTAGGAGTGAGGAGTTGTGAGCATGAACTTATTCGATCTTCAGGAAAAAACGTTGCCAAACCACTATAAAGAGATGACGAATGATCAATTACGGGAACGTGCTACACAGTTGAAGAAGAAATTAGGAAATGATTTATTTATTCCAGGTCACCATTATCAAAAAGATGAAGTAATCGAATTTGCGGATTCTACTGGTGACTCATTGCAGCTTGCACTAGTATCTGCTAAAAATCAGAAAGCAAAGTATGTGATCTTTTGTGGAGTACATTTTATGGCTGAAACAGCAGATATTTTAACAAATGAACAGCAAACCGTGATCTTGCCAGATATGAGAGCTGGTTGTTCAATGGCTGATATGGCGAATTTACATCAAACAGAAAAAGCGTGGGAAGAATTAACAGCTGTATATGGAAATACAATCGTTCCGATGATGTATGTGAACTCAACCGCTGATATTAAGGCATTTGTCGGTCGCAATGGTGGTGCAACATTAACTTCCTCAAACGCCAAAAGCATGCTGCAATGGGCATTTAAACAAAAAAAGCGTGTACTTTTTTTACCTGACCAGCATCTTGGACGAAATACCGGTTATGATTTAGGAATCCCTTTGCACGAAATGACTGTGTGGGATCCGTTAAAGAACGAAATCATTGCGGATAAAAAAAATACAATTAGCGAGACGAAAATGATTTTATGGCGCGGTCACTGTTCTGTACACGAAAACTTTACGGTTGAGCACATTGAAGAGCTTAGACACCACGAACCTGACCGTAGAATCATCGTTCACCCTGAATGTACGTGGGATGTTGTTCAACAGTCAGATGATTCAGGCTCAACGAAGAAAATTATCGACACGATTGAAAGTGCTCCATCAGGAAGCAAGTGGGCGATCGGTACAGAAATGAATTTAGTGAACAGACTTATAAAAAATAATCCAGATAAAGATATCGTTTCTTTAAATAAGGAAATGTGTCCTTGCTTAACGATGAACCGGATTGATTTACCTCATTTCGTCTGGGCTCTTGACTCGATTGATCAAGGGAACATGATAAATGTCATTAAAGTAGAGCGAGATATTGCTGCAGATGCAAAAAACGCGATCGAACGAATGTTTCAATTTGTATAATTTTATGAATGTGTGAACTGCCACCCTTTCCAATCATACCAAAGGTTTGGAAAGGGTGTTCATCTATTCACATATTTTTTAAAATTACAAATTGATTGTCAATTCAGAAAATGTTTTTTATAATAGACTTAATTATTTGAGAGGATTCTGAACGATTGCTCAGTCAGTTTGAAATCCTCTTTAATTATACAAAAGGGCTCGTGTTAACTTAGGCATTTTCAATCATGAATGTTATCGAGCTATACAAAATAATGAAAGCCTTTACATAAGGCGGAGGAGAGGGGTTCATGGATTTTTCATTAACGAAAGAACAAGTGATGATTCGCGATATGGTTCGAGATTTTGCAGAGAAAGAAGTAAAGCCAATAGCAGAAGAAGTAGACCGTACTGAAAAGTTTCCGATTGAAAATTTTAAGAAAATGGGAGAATTAGGACTCTTAGGAATTCCATTTCCAGAAGAGTACGGCGGGTCTGGTGGAGATACGATTTCTTATATATTAGCTGTGGAAGAAATCGGGAAAGCATGTGGAAGCACTGGGCTGAGCTATGCAGCGGCAGTTTCATTAGGAGCGTCGCCATTGTACTATTTCGGTACCGAACAACAAAAACAAGAACATCTCATTCCATTAGCTAAAGGGGAGAGTTTAGGATCATTTGGACTAACAGAGCCAAATGCTGGCTCTGATGCTGGGGGAACAAGAACGAAAGCAGTACTTGATGGAGATGAGTACGTCATAAATGGAGAAAAGTGTTGGATAACAAATACGAGTTATGCGAGAACAGTCATCGTAACAGCTGTCAACGGTGTCGATGAGCGCGGGAAAAGAAAAATATCTGCTTTTATCGTTCCTACCGATGCAAAAGGTCTAACGATTCGCAGCGAGTATGAAAAGATGGGCGTACGTGGTTCGAATACAACAGAACTCGTTCTTGAAGATGTCCGAGTTCCAAAAGAAAACATTTTAGGGGATCCAGACAAAGGGTTTGGTCAATTTTTATACACACTTGACGGTGGAAGAATTTCAATTGCTTCATTAGCTGTCGGGGTCGGCCAGGCAGCATATGAGGCTGCACTTGAATATAGTAAGGAGCGTAAGCAGTTCGGGAAGCCAATCGGCAGTTTCCAAGCGATACAATTTAAATTAGCTGATATGGCGATGGAACTTGAGCTTGCTAGAAATATGGTTTATAAAGCTGCATGGCTAAAAGATCATGATAAGCCGTTTAAAAAAGAAGCGGCTTACGCAAAACTTTTTGCTTCTGAGGCAGCAATGAGAGCTTGTAATCAAGCGATTCAAATTCATGGAGGATACGGATATATGCGTGAGTACCATGTTGAACGTTATTTACGTGATGCAAAGCTTCTTGAGATCGGTGAAGGAACGTCAGAAATTCAACGAATGGTTATCGCCCGAGAAATAGGGTGTCCAAGATAGGAGGATGCGGAATGTATAACAAAATCTTAATCGCGAATCGTGGAGAAATTGCTGTTCGAATTATTAAAACATGTCAGAAGTTAGGAATAAAAACGGTTGCTGTTTATTCTGAAGCAGATAAAGAGAGTATGCATGTAAAGATGGCAGATGAGGCGTTCCTTTTAGGTCCGCCTCGTGTAAATGAAAGCTATTTAAATATGGATCGTGTACTAGAAGCAGCGAAAACGTATCATGCTGATGCGATCCATCCAGGTTATGGTTTTTTATCAGAGAATACAGAGTTTGCGAAGAAAGCAGCAGAAGAAGGGATTGCCTTTATCGGACCAACATCAGATGTCATTCAAAAAATGGGGAATAAAATCCAAGCAAGAGAAACAATGGTTCAAGCTGGTGTGCCAGTTATTCCGGGAAAAACACTAATTGATACAAATGAAGCAACTGTTCTTAAAGCTGCCAGAGAGATCGGATACCCGGTTATGCTAAAAGCAGCTGCAGGAGGTGGCGGAATTGGCATGCAAAAGGTTGACCACGAGGAAGAGATGATGAAAGTACTTCCATCCGTTATGAAAAAAGCCGAAACATTTTTTGGCTCTGGAGAAGTCTACTTGGAAAAATTCATCGAAAATCCCCGGCATATTGAAGCCCAAATTGCAGGAGATGAGTCAGGAAATGTCGTATGTCTAGGTGAAAGGGATTGTTCGATTCAACGACGTCATCAAAAAATCGTTGAAGAAGCTCCTTCAATATTTTTATCAAAAAAAGGAAGAGAGAAACTTTTTGATGCTGCAGTGAAGGCTGGGAAGTCAATTGGTTATACAAATGTAGGTACAGTTGAGTTTTTAGTAGATGAAGGTGAGAATATTTACTTTTTGGAAATGAACACACGCTTGCAAGTTGAACACCCTGTAACAGAAGAGGTAACTGGACTTGATCTAGTAGAATGGCAAATTCATTTATCAAGAGGCAGTGAAATATCCTCATTACAAGGACGTAAAACTTCATACACACATGCGATTGAAGTAAGAATTTATGCAGAGGATCCAAAAACATTTTTCCCGTCGCCTGGTAAGCTGGTCAAATGGGAGTTTCCTAATATGGATGGGATTCGTTATGATTTTGGAGTCAATGAGGGAATGACTGTATCACCATTTTATGATCCGATGATCGGGAAAGTTATTGCGAGAGCTTCTTCTCGATCTGAGGCGATCGATTTGCTTACGTATTGTCTCGAACGCTCGAATGTAGAAGGGATTAAAACGAATATTCCAATGCTATTGGACACACTTCGCCATTCTATATTTAAAGAAGGTAAGGCAACGACGAATTTTGTGCACGAACATTTTAAATTAACTTCAAAATAAACTGAACAACTTGAGGAGGAACGATCATGTTAGAAATCAAAACGACGATGGCAGGTAATGTTTGGAAAGTACAAGTATCCCCGGGTGAAGAAGTTACGATAGGTCAGGAAGTTGTCATTTTAGAATCTATGAAAATGGAAATTCCGATTACTGCGGAGGTTGAAGGAATTGTCGATGAATTAAGAGTAGAAGAAGGCGGGTTTGTTAACGAAGAAGATGTACTGATGACGTTAAAAGAGAAATAGGGGGATCTTTTTGTGAAGCTGCCGGAAAAAGTACAAATCAAAGAAGTTGGTCCGCGTGATGGTCTGCAAAATGAAAAAGAAAACGTTCCAACAGACGTAAAAATAGCGTGGATTAATCAGCTAAGTGAAACAGGACTTAACTATATTGAGATTTCATCTTTTGTACATCCGAAGTGGATTCCAGTTTTAGCTGATGCAGCAGAAGTTGCTGTACAAATTAAACGAAACCCTAATGTTACGTATGCAGCATTAGTTCCTAATCGAAAAGGACTTGAGCGAGCGCTGGCAGTTGACATCGATGAAGTTTCTGTCTTTATGTCAGCAAGCGAATCACACAATAAGAAAAACATTAATAAATCAATTGATGAAACATTTCCAGTACTTCAAGAAGTTGCGGACGGAGCATTAAAAGGCGGTAAACGGATACGGGGCTATGTCTCGACCGTCTTTGGCTGTCCTTACGACGGACATGTAAATATTGAAGACGTTAAAAAAGTTGTCTACAACTTGTTAGAAATGGGTGTTTACGAAATTTCTCTCGGTGACACAATCGGTATTGCGAATCCGAAACAAATGGATGCTGTTCTAGATGAATTATTGGTCGAGTTCCCAAGAGAGAAATTGGCGTTACATTTACATGATACGCGCGGAATGGCACTTGCTAATACACTTGTCGGAATCGAAAAGGGAATCACAACTTTTGACAGTGCAATTGGTGGTTTAGGAGGGTGTCCTTATGCAAAGGGAGCTACTGGAAATGTTGCGAGTGAAGACTTAGTACATATGCTCCATCAAATGGGGATTGAAACCGACATCGATCTCGATAAATATATTCATGCTGCGACATTTATTGAAAACGCTCTAACTAAACAACTGCCAAGCCATCAGCTTCAAATGATACGGTAAAGGGATCGTATTCCCTTCTATATTAGCTAGGTTCACGAAAGGTTGGTTTTAGATGGAATGGATTGAGGCAAAAGTTGAAGGTCATATCGGGTATATATCGTTAAAAAGAAAAGAAGCGGCAAATGCCCTTTCACAAGCAATGCTTAGAGAGTTTATGACTCAATTAAAAGAATGGTCTTTTAATAAAGAGATCCGAGCAGTCATTATTACAGGAGACGGTGAAAAAGTATTTTGTGCTGGAGCGGATTTACGCGAACGCAAGGAAATGACAGAGAAGGAAGTTCATCAAGCTGTAGCGAGCATTCGTGAGACAGTTAATCTCATTCATGACTTTCCAGTTCCAGTAATTGCTGCAATAAATGGTGCTGCTATCGGTGGCGGATTAGAACTTGCTTTAGCGTGTGATATAAGAATTGCTGCAGTAAATGCAAAAGTCGGCCTCTCTGAAACGACATTAGGCATTATACCGGGAGCAGGAGGTACACAACGTCTCGCTAGAGAAATTGGATTACAACGAGCAAAACAACTTATTTTTACGGGTGATACATTAACGGCTGATCAAGCATATGAATGGGGTCTTCTGCTTAAAGTTGTCCCATTCAATCAGCTGATGCAAGAGGCAACTGAGTTAGCCGGTAAAATTGCCCAAAATGGACCAATCGCAGTGAAGCAAGCAAAGTTTGCAATTAATCACGGGACCGAAGTCGACTTAGTAACTGGGCTTGCAATTGAAAAGAACTCATATGAAGTAGTCATCCCGACAAAGGACCGTTTGGAAGGGCTACAAGCATTTAAAGAGAAAAGGAAACCTCAATATAAAGGGGAGTAATGAGTAGAAAGGGTGACACGATGAGTCAAGAGAACCGTTGGAACAAAATTGTAGAAACAATTGAAAAAGGCGGAGCAGAAAAATATCATGAATCGAATGAAAAAAAAGGAAAAATGTTTGTCCGTAAACGATTATCACTCCTTTTTGATCATGGTGAATGGAAGGAAGACGGTAAGTTTGCTAATTGTCAGGCAGAAGGCCTTCCGGCAGATGGAGTTATTACAGCAATCGGAAAAGTTCAAGGAAAAACAGTTTGCGTGATGGCAAATGATTCGACTGTTAAGGCAGGCTCTTGGGGAGCACGTACGGTGGAAAAAATTATTCGAATTCAAGAGACTGCAGAAAAAATGGAAGTACCTTTGCTCTATTTAGTCGACTCTGCCGGGGCAAGAATTACTGACCAAATTGAAATGTTTCCGGGTAGACGTGGCGCCGGAAGAATTTTTTACAACCAAGTAAAATTGTCAGGAAAGATTCCGCAAATTTGTTTATTATTTGGTCCTTCCGCTGCAGGTGGAGCGTATATTCCTGCTTTTTGCGACGTAGTCATGATGGTAGATGGAAATGCTTCAATGTATTTAGGTTCGCCAAGAATGGCCGAAATGGTTATTGGAGAAAAAGTTTCTTTAGAAGAAATGGGTGGTGCCCGAATGCATTGTTCTGTTTCAGGGTGTGGAGATGTCCTTTGTGAAACAGAAGAGGATGCAATCGAAAAAGCGAAGTCATACTTAAGCTATTTTCCTTCGAATTATTTAACGTTACCTGACGCTGCAGCTCCTGTTGCACCGAAGGAAATGGATAAATCGCTCGAAGAACTCATTCCTGAAAACCAAAATGCCGCTTTTGATATGCACCAATTCATTGACGGTATCGTTGATGAAGGCAGTTTCTTTGAAATGAAGGAGCTTTTTGCCAAGGAACTGATTACCGGATTTGCAAGAATTGATGGCAGAAGTGTTGGAATTATAGCAAATCAGCCAAGACAAAAGGGTGGGGTTCTATTCCATGATTCTGCTGACAAAGCTGCTCGCTTCATTACATTGTGCGATGCTTATCACATTCCATTACTATTTTTAGCAGATGTACCTGGATTTATGATCGGAACAAAGGTGGAACGTGCTGGTATTATTCGCCACGGTGCAAAGATGATTTCAGCAATGTCAGAAGCGACCGTACCCAAAATATCAGTTATCGTTCGCAAAGCATACGGTGCAGGGCTTTATGCGATGTCAGGACCTGCATTTGAGCCGGATTGCTGTATTGCATTGCCTTCAGCTCAAATTGCGGTTATGGGTCCTGAAGCAGCAGTGAATGCCGTATATGCAAATAAAATTCAATCCCTTTCACCAGAAGAGCGCCCAGCATTTATTCAAGAAAAGCGTAAAGAGTATCAAGAAAATATCGATATTTATCGTTTAGCTTCTGAATTAATTATCGATGATATCGTGCCAGCAAATGAATTACGCAATGATTTAGTGAGCCGTTTTGATTTGTATTCTTCTAAGTACCAAGTTTTTACTGACCGAAAGCATTCTGTGTACCCGGTTTAAACAAAACTTTGCATATCGCCCAGTGTTAATGGGAAAGCCTTAGTTGCAGTTATCCGATCATCCATAGGCTTTATTCAAAAAAGAGGAGGGAAGCGAAATGAAAGAGGTTTACACGTCTTTTGAAGAGGCAGTAAAGGACATTCGAGATGGAGCCACTCTTTTAGTTGGCGGATTTGGCCTTTGCGGTATTCCTGAAAACTTAATTAAAGGATTAAGAGAAACAGGTGTAAAAAATTTAACGATTGTTTCAAACAATTGTGGTGTTGATGACTGGGGACTCGGATTGTTACTCGAAAACAAACAGATTGATAAAATTATGGCTTCATACGTTGGAGAAAATAAAGAATTTGAACGACAAGTGTTAGCAGGAGAATTAGAAGTAGAATTAATTCCACAAGGAACATTAGCTGAACGTATTCGTGCAGGTGGTGCAGGGATTCCAGCTTTTTATACCCCTGCAGGAGTCGGAACGAAAATAGCAGATGGAAAAGAAGTGCGTCAGTTTAATGGTAAAGAGTATTTGTTAGAAAAAGCAATTACGGCTGACTTTAGTTTAGTACGTGCGTATAAAGGTGACAAACACGGAAATTTAGTCTATCGTAAAACAGCGCAAAATTTTAACCCAATGATTGCAGCTGCAGGAAATGTAACAATTGCTGAAGTCGAGCACCTTCTTGAACCAGGTGAAATAAATCCAGAACACATTCATACCCCAAGTATTTACGTCAATAAATTGATTGTTGGAGAGCAAGAAAAGAGAATTGAAAGAAAGACGGTTGCAAATACGTAAAAAAGGAGGGGAAATTAATGAGTGTTGATCGAAAATTAATGCGCGAAAAAATAGCAAGAAGAGCTGAAAAAGAAATACATGACGGGGACTATGTAAACTTAGGAATTGGTATGCCGACAATGGTCGCAAACTATATAACGGAAAATAAACAAGTCATTCTTCAATCAGAGAATGGGCTCTTAGGGATTGGGCCATATCCTAAAGAAGAAGAATTGGATGCAGACTTAATTAATGCAGGAAAAGAGACAGTTACAGCGATTGATGGTGCATCTTACTTCAGCAGTGCTGAGTCATTTGCTATGATTCGAGGAGGGCACATTGATGTCGCGATTCTCGGTGCGATGGAAGTAGCAAAAAATGGAGATTTAGCAAACTGGATGATTCCTGGAAAAATGATTAAAGGGATGGGCGGTGCGATGGATCTCGTTCATGGCGCCAAAAAAGTCGTGATTATAATGGAGCATGTAAACAGAAACGGTGAGCCTAAAATTTTGGAAGAATGCTCATTACCTTTAACAGGTAAAGGTGTCGTAGACAGAATTATTACAGACCGTGCTGTCATTGATGTGACAAAAGATGGACTTGTTTTAAAGGAAATACTCGGAGATTACACCTTTGATGATATTCAAACAGCTACTGGAGCTCCATTAAAAAATGAGATAAACGAAACGTGAAAACGAGCGAATTCGCTCGTTTTTTTTCTAGGGTTAAGAAAGTACTCTCGATTGCTGTCTAGTTTCAGCGATGAGCGTTACATCACGAGCTCTAACACGGATATGGTGACTTCGGCGTTCTCGTAGAATGCGGAAGGTTTATCCGAAGAAATGATCTAGCGATTTGCATCGACAGACAGGACGTTCTAATGCCGGGCATGCCACAGGACGTGGCGTATTGCCCGGCTGACGGACATAACCACAGAGCGATGCTAGAAGAGGAAGAGGCAGCGCTTTTCGCCGATAGGCGGGCGCCTTGCGCTTTTCTTAGTGAAAGACTTTAAAAAAACTTGGAGGAGCCATGAAGCTTAATCGACCACTAACTTACGAATCAATTGTAAATACTTTCTAGTGGAATCTTCGTTTTATTTTTACATACCTATCGAAGTTTGAAACAAACTATGTTTACGACAGGAGGTGAGAAACATGGCACAAAACAACAATTCTAATCAATTAGTAGTACCAGGTGTGCAACAAGCTCTTGATCAAATGAAATATGAAATTGCTCAAGAGTTCGGAGTAGAATTAGGCGCTGATGCTACATCTCGCGCGAACGGGTCAGTTGGTGGTGAAATCACTAAGCGTCTTGTTCAAATGGCTGAACAACAATTCAGTGGTCAACAATAATAAAAGTTAATACATGGCTGTAAGGGAATGGACAAGCTCCATTCCCTTTTTATAGGATAGGAAAGTATATAACTTCTTCCTCTCGATAGATGTTGAGCTTAAGCGAAGAGCGCACATCACGAGCTTCCAAACGGATGCGGAACTTCGGAGTTCCCGTAGGTCCGGGCGCTTTAGCTGAAGGTCTGATCTAGCGAGTTGTCTCGACGGACATACTACGAATCCTTACTAGAAGTAAAGCAAGTTTTCGACACTCCTTTATCTCACTCGCTCAGTCCGACGGAAACGGACGTTCTAGTGTCGGGCATGCCACAAGACGTGGCGTTTTGTCCGATCAGTTTTCTTCGTCGATAACCGAGGCACTTGCGCTTTTATTATAATTGATTGGAGGAAGGGGAAGGATATTCATATTCATATTCAAAACATTGCTGTTAAAAAAGATAGGTGAAGAATATGGAGCTTACAATTTGTCCCTTATGTAATGGGTTTGAATCATTACATATAAAGTGTGAAAAATGCAATTCACAATTGCTTGATCAAGGAAGAATGGCTGATTATTACGATGATTATAGTGCATATGAACCCATTAATCTAATCAAGTTGGAAAATGGAATTAGTCATGATTATCGTTTAAATAAATGCGCTCACTTCGTATTCTGTTCTACTTGTCAGCAGGCATCGATTTTACTTGTTTCTGAACTAAAAGAGCCTCCCGACGACCAAAACGAAGGGAGACTCTAATAAAAATCAGGTACCTTAGTTTTTATTAAAGAAAATGTTCAATAAGAGGACAGCTGTAACTTTCGTTATTGAACATTTTCTATGGGGGTTATCGTAAACGCTCTTCAGTTTCCGGATCAAAGAAATGCGCTTTATTCATATCAAATGCAACTTTTAATGTGTCTCCACCGTGTACGTCTGTACGGGAGTCTACACGAGCAATAAAGTCTTGGTCAGCAACTTTAGAGTAAAGGAATGATTCTGCACCCATAAGTTCAGCTACATCAATTTTTGCATCAATTTGTGCACTTTCTGCTGATTCCAAAAATACAGGTTCGTCATGAATATCTTCAGGACGAATGCCTAAAATAATTTCTTTATTATTGAACTTTTCAATTGGCTTCATTTTACCTTCAGGAATTTTAATACTTAAATCTCCGAGTTGGAAATGGCCGTCTTTTAACGTTCCAGTTAAAAAGTTCATTGAAGGGGACCCGATAAATCCACCGACAAATACATTTTCGGGATAGTCATAAATGTCTTTTGGACGCCCAACTTGTTGAATAAGGCCATCTTTCATAACAACAATTCGGGTTGCCATTGTCATCGCTTCTGTTTGGTCGTGAGTAACATAAATCGTAGTTGTTTGTAAACGCTGATGAAGCTTCGTAATTTCAGCACGCATTTGTACACGTAGTTTTGCATCTAAATTTGAAAGAGGTTCATCCATTAAGAATACTTTAGGGTTACGAACGATCGCACGTCCTAATGCAACACGTTGACGCTGACCACCAGACATTGCCTTTGGCTTACGATCAAGCATCTCTGTTAATCCAAGAATTTTTGCTGCATCGCGTACACGTTTATCAATATCGTCCTTTTTAAATTTTCGAAGCTTTAGTCCGAAAGCCATGTTATCATAAACATTCATGTGAGGATAAAGTGCATAATTTTGGAATACCATAGCAATGTCACGATCTTTAGGTGCTACGTCGTTTACGACGTCATCTCCGATAAAAAGTTCACCTTTAGAAATATCTTCAAGTCCGGCAACCATTCGAAGGGTCGTAGATTTACCACAACCAGATGGACCAACAAATACGATAAATTCTTTGTCTTCAATTTCTAAATTAAAATCAGTTACTGCTTGTACATCACCATCATAGATTTTGTAAAGACTTTTAAAAGTAATATCTGCCATATGATTCCCTCCAATGAAACTGTTATTCTGTTAATCTAGTTATAGTTTATCTTGAAAAGGCTTACAAAACTATTGTAAGCGTGCACAAAAAATAATCGGAACATTTGTGCAACATGCAAATAGGTGAGGCAGACTAGTAGTCCTCTCACCTTTCGATTAATTATTCCTGTTGTTAAGCTGATCTTTTAAAGAGTCAATCTTATCTTCCATTCTCGCTAATCTTTTGTTATTTTTTGCACTGTTTACTATAAAGTATATGATCAATCCGATTAACCCAAATATGGTGAATAATGAAATGAGTTGGTATATAGCATCGATATAGCTGAACTCAGAAATCATGACGTACACCTCCGTAAAAAGGATTTAGTAATGATACCCTATTTTAACATAAAATTCCTATTGCATTGAAGTTTATTTAATCTCGTTTCTCGTTTTGTAGCATCGTTAATATAAAATAAACAGCTATGGCATTTGGAAAGTGTTTTATATCGATTGACGTTCTTTCTACAAATTTCTCAACACGATATTGTAAAGAGTTTCGGTGCATAAACATTTTCTTTGCAGCTAAAGATGTATTCATATTACATTCTAAATATGTTTTAATACTTGATAATAAAGAATGATCGTCTTTAACTGGCTCAATAATTTTAAATAAAGATTTTTTCGTTTTATCTGTTAAATCTCCCATGATCATATGAGAGATGACTTCTTGTTCTAAAAATGTTTTCTTTTTAGGAGATGTGTGGTGCGCAATATCAAATGCACTTTTTTCCCATTTGTATCTTGCTTTTACTTCTTTATGATTTGTTACGGGGGAACCTGTGTATAAAAATAGCTGTACGAAGAAGTCTGATGTTATCGTATCGATAATGGATTCTTCAATGTCTTCAGTTTCTTCTGAAAAATCGTCCGATTGCTGAAGCAAAACGCCTTCTAACTTGTTTTTCCACAAAAATATATACGATGAAGAAAAGAGACTGAGCATTGCTTCTTCAAATTCCATAGCGTCACTTAGATCTCCTTTTAATTGAAAGTGGATATATCTAAAAGGATAGGGGAGGTCAATAAGCGACTGCTGATCAACTTGCTTGTCATAAAAAAGGTATGATGAAAGCATTTCATGTAAAGGTGACTGATGATTCATACTCTGATTTTGCGATTTACTAAAGAGAACTTCCAGTATATTGATTTCATCTTCAGAAAGCTTCCTTTTGTCTAATATTAATACTTCCCCATGGTCGTCCTCTAAAGATAGTTTTAATGAAGCTGGAATATGTATTGGTTTTTCTGCAATAGCATGAGCGTAATTTGATTTTAATTTACTTAACACGACAGACCATTCTCCTTCATCCTCGAGGGTTATAATGGTTTTATTATAGTTTAATTAGTATGTGAACGCTAGAAAGAACAAAAGCACCTAAGATACATTTCGGCGCTTTTGTTCTTTATGAGGATGTTCAAAAAGTCAGGGAAAAATCTTCGTTGACTCGTTTCTTTTTGTCCTCCTTTTTGAACACACACTTAATCTTCTTTTTTTCGTTTTTCTTCTGCTAAGTAGGGGGCATCTTCTTTATAAAATTCTTGAGCCGCTTCAATCTGTCTCTTGCCGAAAGTTATGTGATCCTGTCCACCTGCAAGCCCTTCATTCGTCATTCGATCAATGTCCATCATAACTTCATCTCTTCCTTCATGTTTCGAACCTTTATTGTCGGTCATGAAACGATCCCTCCTTTGTGAAGTAGGGTGTTTCACCTTATCAAAAAATATCCGTTATTGACGCTGCTAAATGATCATGCAAATAAGAAGGAGAGGTTGCTTGTTATTAATGGTCTTCATACACATGGTATAGCATTAAATCGTGTACACAGGACTCAACGAATTGTTGATCGTCTTCAGCCATGTCTCCAGGCTGTTTCCAATGAATAGAACCATCTTTGAAATAGTGACCAATAAAACGCTTTTTCTTATAATAAAAAGAAAATTGCCATTCCTGATTAATCATATTATTTTTAATTTCTTTGTATTGAAAATGAGTCAGCATACGTGAGACCACTCCTTTTAACGAACTATCACTGAATATATATACATTTTATCATATAAAGGTGCCTGGCACCTGGATAATAATAGGAATTACATTTTGGCGTTTAGAAGCATTGTTGCTAACGATTGGATCGATTTATTTTGTATTTCGAGTTCATCAAAGATCATTGGTTTACTGTTTACGTCAAATATCCAGGGGTGTTTTTCTTCATCTAACCCGAGATCAAATGAAAATTCTTGAACGTTGTCAAAGTGTTTTTGGAGTGTTTCACCAATCAATTTTCCGAGGTCTTCTACTTCCTCCTCAGTTGGGGTAAAAGGCACCTCTTTAATCGGAAGTAGCTTTCCCCCTTTTGGGACATGTGTTGTTAAACCATTTTCCTTTGCAACACGCGGGGCATATCCAATAAGCTTCCAACGATTGTTTAAATAATGCATTAAAATTCGAAAATCATATTTTAACTTATCGACTTTATTCAAGGAAATGCCTTTTTGTATGATGATTTGCCTTTTTTTTAATAACGGTGTCAGCATATACATTAATTTTTTTTCGGTTAGATGGGGAAATGTTTTTCGTTGTGAGTAAAGTGTATAGTCATCGTTCTTATTGTAAGTGATTTTCCATATCCCGTTTCCTTGTGATCCGTGAACGTCTTTTAAAAAAACGACACGATGTTTTGCAATGAAATGTTTCAAGGCAAGATCATTGGTGTAAGGGACAGTAGTAGGAAAGTAATTTCTTATTTTATTCCTTTTTTGTAATAGCCGGGCAACTTTTTCTTTATGAAAAAAGCTAGCATTAAAATATGGGATGTTTTCTTCTTTTAAAAATTGAAAGTAATCTTGAACCCGTTTGTTATTTTCAAGTTCTCGATACGGGAAGCGATTATATACGACAGAAGGTTTAGGGCATGTTGTTTTGATCCAAGTAGCAGTGGAAGTCTGCCACTTGTAAGCAGCAAGCTCCCTTTGATTAAATGAGAAAGGGAAGACAAATCCCTCACTCTCTTCATTATTCAATTGTGTAATAAGCTTTCTGAAAAATTTCTCATCTCCTATAAAAGGTTTCCCATGTTTTGAGCTAGTTAAAATCACTACATTTTTCACGATAGGCTCCTTTTTCATGAACATTCTTTTGTCGCAAAAAACATTCTCAATCTCATTAAACTTGAGTTCGTTAAATGATTTAGAAGATAGAATGGACGACCGGTGTTTCAGCAAGTATCGATTTTTCGTGAAGATACATGGCATAATCCATAGGTAAACGTCTCGTAAGCTGGTCGTCATAACGTAATTTAGGATGAGAAAAAATCGTTCTCCCTGGTTTAGAGTTAGCCTCAAACATCCAAATTTTCTCATTTCGATCGATGCCGAGGTCAAAGCCTATTTCACCGACATTCCCTTCAATTGCTTCATCAATTAAATGACTTAATAGTAGTGCAGCCTGTTTTAAATCATTTAATAGTTGTTTTTTAAGCTGCAAATCTTCCCATATTTCTGACACTGACTTTACTTGACCACCACTTTTTACGTGAGTCGTAACGCTTCCAGGACCAGCTACTTTCGCTGCAAGTGCGCTTAATTTCCATTGTCCGTTCATATCTTTATTCGTATGAACCCGAAAATCAATCGGTTTATTTTGGAAAGATAGTAGATCAATCCCTTCTTGAACGACAAAATTGTCAAACCCACTAGGAAATTGAACTTTTAAAAGGCGATCTAACGAGCTATACCGTCTTAATCGGTTTCTTTTTTTATCTCTGAACCGGCAATAATAAAAACTTTCCTCAGGTTTATAAATGATTTGTTGTATCCCCATACCTAAGCTGCCATTTTTAGGTTTCATATAAATATGATGACATTCCTTAATAATCGTTCGAACATCTGATTTTTTAGGAAAAGCAAGAGTTCTTGGTAAAAAAGGGACTGCATTCTCGTTAATTGTAAGTTTTTCATGAATATCCCATTTGTCAAAAAACCCAGGGTTAAAAATAGGAATATTGTATTCTGAACGTAAACGTTGAACGACATCACTATATTCGGCTAGTCTTTCTGTTTTTCTATTAGGGAGACGGTCATAGATGACATTAGGGAGAGGAAGTTGAATGGAACTCCATCCTTTATCTGTAAATTGATATCCGCTAATCGTTCCTTCTTCCCATTGAATATGATGAACGCCAAATATGACTGCTAAAGCCCCTGACTTTTGAGCAGCTTGAGCATATTTAGCGAAAAGAAATGACCGTTCTCCAACAGGGCGAAGCTGGCTTCCGGTAAATCCAGCAGTGAATATTCCGATAATCGGTCCGAGATAAACCCTGTCATTTTTGTCATATATCATTGACATAGCAGAACTTGTTTGAGGGATAAGCAAGTTTTGTGCAAGTTGGTGAGAAAGAACAAGCTCATTTCTTTTCACGTCATCACGAAAAAAAATCCGGCTTGGTATTTCTTTAGAACCGAAGACAATATGCTTTGTTCCTCCGTTTCGGATCTGCCACTCTCGACGATATTCACTTGATACAATGAATGATTGATCGTTATTTTTCTTATCTATAGTTAACTTTTCAACTTGGTTGTACTGTGACATAACTTTCACTCCTTTTGGAAATTTAGGGAGAACATCAATTGTTCACATCGTGTTCGATTGCTTTATAAGGCCCTTCACATATAAAGTGCTTTTTATTTTCTTCTGAGAGTTGGAGGATTGTTTTATATCCGGGCTTTGAATTTACCTCTAAAATCCACATTTGCCCATTCTCCTCGATTCCAATATCAATGCCAATTTCAAAAACAGCAGGGTGGTGCTTTTCTATTTGTTTAGGAAGCTCTTCCTTTATCGTCTTAAACATTCGTTTAAACTCACTTTTTTGTGCTTTTGGTATGTGAACGTTTTTTTTCACGTGTCCTCCTGACGTTAAGTTAGAAATGAGTGTCCCTTTTTTTCCGAACCGGTATCCCATTCCGATCATCTTCCAAACATTTGGAGACCTTTTTTGCATGACGACTCGCAAATCAAATGGAACATTATTTTTCGTTAACGGTAAAAATGGCTGGATAAGATAAGGTTCAATGAAATGATTTGTATGAAGCTGTTCGTAAACGTCTTGCAATTGTTCATGAAACATTTGTGAAAATGAGTTATCACCACTTTGTATGAGCGTGCGACCGTCTTCATACGAAATTTTATAAAATCCTTGTCCTCCAGCACCGAAAATCGGCTTTAATGCAATCGAACGATACTTGATTAAAAATGAAAGGAAACTTTCTTTATTTAATATGGCACTAGTTGGAATGTAATGAGCTAACCGTTCGTTTTCTATTAGCCATTGATATACTTTCCATTTATTTGGGAATCCTTCGCCGATAAACTTCGCTCGTTTTTTTAATCGAATAACGATCGTATGGCATTTTTTCTTCAGTTCTTTGTTTGTTGGATAGAAGCATCGGTCGTATATATATGTTGGCAATGAAAAGGTCTTTTTTTCCCACGTTTCAGTTGTTTTATTAAAGTAATAACCATGTACCTCATCCGTTTTTTGATTCCAGCTGAATGGTGTAAATTGATAAACGGTAATGTCGTTTACGGAGCAGATTTTTGCTACTTCATCAATATATTCAGAGCCTTTGTTAAAAGTGTTTTGCAGGATTCCTAATGTCTTCACAATATTATCCTCCATCTAGATTAAGATTGAACAAATCGAGTTAATGATGATGCATAACTTAAAACGTATTTTATAGAAGGCAGCATTTTTGTCTGACTTTGCAAGCTGTCTCCTTTTGATGGT
Organism: Evansella halocellulosilytica; assembly: GCF_002335745.1. GTDB lineage: Bacteria > Bacillota > Bacilli > Bacillales > Salisediminibacteriaceae > Bacillus_CA > Bacillus_CA halocellulosilytica. The sequence goes on from NZ_NIST01000001.1 coordinate 2,817,745, forward strand.
TTTATATTGACTTCTAAAATATATATTCTGCCGTCCTGATCAATCATAAAGTCAAAACCTAATTCTCCGTATTGCCCTATAGTAGCGAGGTCGAATGATTCAGCCGCATGGATTGCAAGCTCGTGTAATAAACGTTCCATTTGATTTGCCCTATTTTCATCAAAGGCATGATTCAGAACGACTCTAGGCTTTACCTGAGTCCCTCCTTGTGAAAGGTTTGTGACGATATTGTTTTCATTTCCAATTCGAGCGACTGCAGAACAACTTCTCCATTCTCCGTAATGATCTTTTATACATAAAACTCTGAAATCAACTGGAGCATTGTGATATAAGATTGTATTAATTCGAGGTTGGGCAATATATTGACGTCTTGAAAATTTATATTTTAAAAATTGATATATTGATTTTCTTTTTTTAAAAGATTTTGTATCACTTTCTTGATGAAGAGGGTATTGAATATAGTAAGAGTCCTTTTCTTTTGCAATGGACATAATACCAATTCCTTCCTTACCCCAGCATGGCTTTAAGTAAAAATGGTCATATTCATCGAATAAGTTGAGAAAGTCTTCCTTCGTCGAAATTTTTATCGTTTTCGGTAAATACGGTGCCAATGTCGGTTCTTCAGAGAGCATCTTGTATGAATCCCATTTATTAATAAAACGGTGATTAAAATAAGGGATGTTATTTTTTTTGAGTATATGAAAGAATTCTTTTCCAGCTGAAGAATTTTCTTGGTCTCGCCTGCCAATTCGGTTATAAACGACATGTGGGAGAGGGAACGAACGATTTTCCCACTTTTCTCCATCATATTGGTAACCGTGAACGATTTCACTTGTTGTACTTTGGAAGGAAAACACAAAAAACGGTAAGTACAATTCTCGTGCTTTAATCGCCATTGATTGAGCATAATTAGTAATTGTACCTAACATCTGTTCACGAGAAGAAAAACCCTCACCGATGACCATCCCTATAGAAGGCCCGAAATGGAACGTTTTCTCTTCTTGATCGTAAAAACATTGAACCCTCTGATTAAGCGGAATATGCAGCTTTTCAGCTATATTTTTTGAGACAAACATTGTTTTATCAAGGATGTTCTCGGATATTTCAATGACACATTCTTCTTTGAAAAAGTGATATTGTATGTGTATTGATTGTTTCTGTTTTACGTTCCATATAGAAGAAATTTTTTGAGGGATCATGATTTTGTTATCTTTTAAAGTGTCTAAAATATCAACATAATGTAATTGAAGCGGATGACTATACATACGAATCCCTCTCGATTCTTTTTCAATATTGGTTTATATACTAACAGGATCGTGCTTAAACGAATTACGAATGAGTGTAAATTAGGTAAGTGCGGATAACCTATTTTATGATATGATCGTCTGAATTGTGCAAATGGCACACGAAAAGGTGGTATCCATGACAATTGAAATCATTTGGTTCTTACTATTAGTCATAATCGGTGCAGTAATTGGTGGCGGAACGAATATATTAGCGATTCGTATGTTGTTCCGCCCTCACTTGCCGTTTTATATAGGACGGTTCCGAGTGCCGTTTACTCCAGGACTAGTTCCGAAAAGGAGACAGGAAATAGCTGAACAGCTTGGAAAAATGGTAGAAGAACATTTAGTGACACCAGAAGGAATTGAAAGTAAACTTTTTGAAGGGTCAATAGCTAAAGAGGCTGAGAAAAAAATGATGGAGGCCATTGATTCGATTACAAATGATGAAAAAACGCTCAATGAGTGGGTCGCAGACCGAGTAGGAGACAGGTGGTCGACAGTAAATGCAACAGAAGCATATGAAACAGCAATAAAAAAGAAAATGATGACGTTTATTAATCATCAAAAGAGTGAAAAACTAAAAGATATAATGCCTGAGGACTGGATAAGAAAAGCGGAAGATCAGCTTCCAAGGATATCTTCTCAAATTCTACTACAAGTTGACCTCTTTTTAAATTCAGATGAAGGTGAAGCAGCACTTGATCATTTAGCCGATAGATTTTTTGAAACGAAGGGCAGTTTCGGTGGAATAATAGGTAAGGTAGCCTCCCGTTTTCAAGCAACGAAACTTCTCTCAAACGAATTAACGAAATTCGTCAGGGATAAACATGCCGAGAGACTGCTTAACGAGCTGTTAAAAAAAGAACTTGAGAAAGTATTAGAATCGCGTTTGGAGGAATTTATAAACGAGAACGGATTAGAAGAAAAAGTTGACGAAGTTGTTTCACTAGTCATTCAACAAACGCCTGTTATAAGTGAATGGGAACGACCGTTAAATCAATGGTCGTATAAATATAGAACCATTCTTTCAGAGACATTTGTTCCAAAATTAATGGAAACGGTGACATACTTAGCAAAAAAATACGTCCGTACAGTGATCACAAAGCTAGGGATAGGAGATATTGTAAGACAGCAAGTAAACAATTTTCCATTATCACGTCTTGAGGAGATGTTGTTAAATGTAGCAAAAAAAGAATTGAAAATGATTGCAGTATTAGGTGCTATCGTGGGCGGTGGAATCGGTGGAATACAGGGTATAATTATTTTCTTTCTATTATGAATCTTATTGATAACGTGAATTCCAATTGTAATCATGTTATAGTCGAGTGGAGAACTGTTCGTGCTTTTTGAATGTACTCATATCGCTTCGATAGTGCGGATAAATACTAAGGAGGAATTTTTCTTTATGGCTAATCCATACGATAAGGCACATGAGTTAGCAAGTGTCTTGAAAGAAAGCGAAGAATTTACAACATTGAGAGACCTTCATAATGAAGTGAATAATGACGAAGTTGCAAAACGTATGTTAGATAACTTCCGAAAAGTTCAAATTGAACTTCAGCAAAAACAAATGCAGGGTGCTCAAATTACAGAAGAAGAAATCCAAGAAGCTCAAAAGCAATTTGAAGTTGTTCAACAACATGAAACGATTTCAAAGCTAATGGAGCAAGAACAGCGTATGAGCCAATTAGTTGGTGAGCTTAACAAAATCGTAACAGAGCCTTTAGAGGAGCTTTACGGTGTAGAAGGTCAAGAGGAACAATAATTGAACAAGCTAAAGAGCAGATTCCATTTTAAATGGTGTCTGTTTTTTTATGCTATAAGCGTGATTAGATTACTAGGCAGGATGGTCTTTTCCAATGACGAAACGTATTGTATATCTTTGATTAAAAGTTCTATTCATTCTAACAAGGACATATATGTATTACCAACGCAACAAGGAATCATGAAGGGGGAAGACAGCTATGGCATACCGCTTATTGGCGTTGGACATCGATGGAACCCTATTGAAATCTAATCATCGACTAGGGAAAGAAACGAAGGATGCAATTGAATTTGTAAAGAGTAAAGGAGTTTACGTTACGTTAGCAACTGGTAGAGCATTTCCTTCTGCAAAAAAAGTAGCAAAAGCATTAAAAATTAGTGAAAATTATTTAATTACCCATGATGGAGCTTTCGTCGCTCAAGATTCTGCTAAGCCAATATTTGAAAGACGTGTAGAATCGAGCACAGTGTACCAAATTGTTGATATTCTTGAGAATTATCATTGTCATATAAGGCTGCTGCATGAGAAATATGCTCTTGGCAACAAAGTGCATCATAAAAACCAATTAATCGCAAAAATGAATGCTGGAATGGGTGACCCTTTATTTTATCCAGTTAATTTTGTTGATTCTCCTAGCCATCATTTAATTGATCAACCGTTGACAGTTCCAAAGGTCAAAGCATTCTTTTGGAATGACATGGAGAAACAAGATGCAATCGAAGAACTTAAGGAAGCTGTGTCAGATATACGCATAACATGTTCTGAAAAAGGGAGTCTTGATATTACGGATGCGACCGTATCAAAAGCAAAAGGTCTTCAAATACTAGGGAAAAAATTGGGGATTCCTTTAAAAGATATGGTGGCTATTGGCTCTTATGATAATGATGAAGAAATGGTTGCACAAGCCGGGCTTGGTGTAGCTATGGGGCAATCTTCTCAGAAACTCAAGTCATTGGCCAATTGGATTACTCGTTCAAATGATCAAAATGGTGTCGGATATATGGTAAAAGAAGTGTTTAGAAAGCAGCTTCGAACAGAGGTATACAAATAATTTATTGAAGTCATAGAAATACGTGACGGGGGTGTCCCATAAGCTGATGCTTGTGAAGGCACCCTCGTCTATTTTTGTACTCGCTAATTATAGAAAGTTTTTTATGATCATACAATTCTCTTAAATTTCAGTTTATAATAGAGTGATATGAAAGGAGGGATTGGCTTGGATGAAAAGTTGTTAAGGGATAGGTTTGAAAAAGCAATGAATGTACATGAAGATGGAACAGGACAACAATTTTTATACTCTTTATTCGATTTTGATATATCATACTTTGAAGAGGAAGAGAAAGTTCGGATACAAGCTCCTGTGAATCCAATCATGTTCAATCCCGTCGGGTTTATTCATGGTGGAATTCTTACATATATAGCTGATACAGCAATGGGACATTTATGCGCTGCATTTGCTGATAACCCTGGGGTATCTCTCGAATTAAAAACACAATTTTTCAGGTCAGCAAATGAAGGGACTCTCATTGCAGAAGCATATTTTTTGAAAAAAGGTAAAAATGTTCAATTTGTTGAGTGTGAATTGTCTGATCACCATAATCGAATGTTAGGAAAAGTAACCGCGACATTTTATTCACTTCAAAAATAAAAAGGGGCAGTCCGCCCCTTTTTATTGATGGAAGTGAACAAGACCTCCTGATGAGCGGACGACACGGCTGGTGCTTTCTAATAGGTTTTCTTCCTTTAATCTGTCAATGCCCCGCTGTTTCGCTTCTTTATCGTCTCCAGCTTCAATCACTTCATTTAATAAATGTGCCCCTGCTTTGTCATATACAGTTAAAAAATACTTTGCCATACACGTTCCCCCTTTTTTATGCTAATTATATTCTAAATTTTCCATCACTTTTTATCAAGATTAGTGATGTTATACAGGATGTTCAAAAAGCTTTTTGTCTTCTTTTTGACCACACACTATTAATTTTCTTTTATCACCATTCGCCTATTAGATGAATAGTATGGGCAGTGGAAGGAGGGGTTCAGTAATGAATCAAAATGATATTCGGAAATTATGTGAAGACCATATGCATCGTTATGTCATGGTAACTACACAAGACAACCAACAGTATGACGGAATTGTAGAAAATGTAGACGATGACAATCTTTATCTTGCGGTCCCGAACACAGATATGGATATGTCAGAACAAATGATGCCACCAGGATATGGTGGTTTTGGATATGGATATGATCCTAGTTTTTCAAGAGGGTTTTATCCATACGGATTTTCTCCATATCCTTATCCGTTTTTCAGACCGAGACGCCGTTTCAGAAGATTTATTTTTCCGTTAGCAGCAATAACTGCCTTATCACTACTCCCGTATTATTAGCTGAAAGAGGCTGGCTCAAAAAAATGTGACTTGAGTCAGCCATTATTTTTGGGGTTAGGTGCGAACGTTCATTCGCTTTTGTGTTATAATTTAAAATAAAAATAGGAGTAATATAAAGGTTTACATATAAATTCAGGCAGTCTTAATTCATTTTCATTGTTGCTGTGTATATATATGAATTGGAAATATCTCGATAAAAGGGAGAGTTGACATGATACGTTTTATACATTGTGCAGATATTCATTTAGGGCGTTCTATACAATTAGAGTCTGGAATGCCTGATGAGATGAAAGAGATCGTTTTAAATGCGACTTACATATCATTTGAAAATATCGTAACGGAAGCAATCAAGCAAAACGTTGATTTTCTTTTAATAAGTGGAGATTTGTATGATCGTGCACACCGTTCTTTAAGAGGGCAATGGTTTGTAAAAAAGCAGACCGAACGATTATATGGAGAGAACATCAACGTATTTATCATACATGGAAATCATGACCCTTTAGTTGATACACATAATCTTATTCACTTGCCAGAAAATGTCCATGTCTTTTCATCAGAAGGCGAAAAAATAAAATACTTGACCTCAACAAACGAAACCGTTTTTATCCATGGTGTTAGTTATCCCGAAAAAGCATACACCGATGATCCACTTCCACGATATGAGAAGGCTAAGGATCTTTCTGGTTACCATATTGGTATGCTGCATGGACAAGAACGAACTCACCAAGAACATGAACCGTATGCACCTTTTGAATTAAAAGGGTTGCTGGCAATGGGTTATCATTATTGGGCATTAGGACACATTCATCAACAAAAGATATTAACGGATCATCCCCCCGTTATTTATCCCGGAAATGTGCAAGGGGCACACCGAAAAGAACGAGGTGAAAAGGGTGCTTATTTAGTAGAGTTAAGAAATAATCAATCTCACGTAAGCTTTTTTCATACAGCCCCAATTATATGGGATGAAGTGGAGGTTTACATTGATCATATTGAAGGCGTAGAGCAGCTTGTCCAGGAAGTATTGCTGAAACTACCACAATCAGCTTCACGCCAAAAGTTTATCATTGAAGTCAATTTTAGAGGTAACGGCATGCTTCATGAGCATTTAAAGAAAGAGGAGAACAGGGAAGAGTTACGATCACTTTTACGTGAAGAAAGTCCAAGCGGCTGTTGGGTACATAGATTAAACATACATACATCACCATTCATTAATCGTCAGCAACTGCTGAATCAAGATCACTTGCTTGGAGACATCGTTCGAGCTGCCGATAATTTGAAGCAAAACGACTGCTTTGATGACGTTCTTGTACAACTGCGTGAAAATCGATTGATGAAAAAGTATATTCGACCTTTTTCAGATGAAGACGAAGATGAAATCATTGATTCAGCAGAAAAAGTGCTGTTGTCCTCATTAATGGAAGAGAGTGGTGAAGGATGGTAATCAAAAAAATACATATATACGGTTTTGGCAAATGGGAAGATCAGACTTGGTCATTGAATGAGAGCGGAATTCACCTTTTTTTAGGTGAAAATGAATCAGGAAAATCAACGATCATGTCTTTTATTGAAGCGATATTGTTTGGTTTTCCGAAAAAGAATGAACGGCAATATGTTCCTGTTACATCACAAGCTTATGGTGGGAAAGTTGTCCTGTCAATAGAAAAGTACGGAAATGTTTCCGTTGAGAGGATTAAAGGGCGAAAAGCTCGTGGAGACGTTACGGTAGTGTTAGACGATGGTCAGCAAACAGGAGAGCAATTTTTAACCGGACTATTAGCTGATATTGATCAACATACTTTTCGTGGAGTATTCCACTTTAATTTAGACGGGTTGGCTGGATTAGAGAAAATGGATCCAGCAGAATTAAACCATTATCTCATTGATACAGGAATGGTAGGTGCGCAAAATCTGTTTCTTTTAGAAAAAAATATTGAGCAAGAGATGTCTAAGTTGTATAAGAAACGAGGCAGAAAAACAGAAATGAATCTCCTTGCTGCAAAAATTGAAGAAATTGAAAACGAAATTATAAAGTGGGAACAAAAAATTGACGAGTACGAGATGATCATAAAAGATCTTGAACAAAAAGAGACCGATCAAAAACAGTTAGAAAATAAATTACATTCATTAAAAGCAGAGCAACGTCGACTTGAAAGGAAGTCAGAATTAGCCCCGTTAGCTGCAAAATGGGAACAGCTTCACCTTCAACTAAATGAAATGGAATCAATCGGCACATTTCCTGAGGAAGGATTAGAGCTTCATAAACGATATACTGAGAAACGTTTGGAAACGCAAAGCAATGAAAAACAAAGTGGAGAGAGATTAAAACAAATAGAAATAGAAATAGAGGAGAAAAAGCTATTTCCATCATTATCAACATTGAAAATAGAGTTCAACCGGTTAAATAAATATCAAGAATTATATGATAAAAGACAGCTAGACCTCGATGAATTAGTCATTGAACGAAAGAGGTTCATTGATGAGATGGAACAGATTGAAAAAGAATGGGGACACGGTTCAGATGAATTTGAACATTTTCGATATGTCCCTGCTGTTTTTCAACAATTTGCTGCTATTCGCGAGGCGTGGCGGACGGTAAACGTTCAAGAAGAGCACCTCCTTCAGCAAAAAGAGGCAATCGAACAACAGCATAGAATAGTTGAACAACATCTAGTGAATGTAAATGAAAGTATGATGGATCGTTCAGAATATGAAGAAATAAAAAATAATCTCAATAGACTGGACAGCAACAAACACCTTCATTTAAAATTGACCTTTCTAAATGACCAAGTGTCCTTTTACGAACAAGAAGATGAGGAGTTAAACAAACAAAGGAAAGCATTATTTCCGATTTTTATCGGAGGGACAAGTTTGTTTCTATTGATTACAGTTTTTCTAAGTTTATTTACAAATCTTCTATACACGAGCATTAGCAGTATTATGACAATCCTCTTTAGCTTAGCAATGATTATTTTCATAAGAAAAATGAACATCAAACAAAAACGGGTAAAGAAAATGATTTCTGACAAAATGGAAGAAAAACGGAATGTGGAGCAAAATTTGAATGAACAAGATCGCGATTTAATCAATAAATGGCAGAAAGTGATACATGAGGAAGAAACGAAGCGTAAGCATTTTGAAAAGTTACAAGAGGATTTCGTTCAAATAAAAGATAATCAATCGATTTGGGAACATTCCTGGGAGGATACACAAACGAAAAAGGAGCAAATTGCAGAAGAACTTAAAAAGTGGTGTGAAGATCTCCATTATCCAGTTGATCAAAGTGTTGAATATTATGAGGGATTTATTGATGCTATAAAACAGTGGAAAGCATTACATGCTAATGTGAAAAGTTTGAACGAAAAAATAAAGCGGTACAATGAAAAACAAAAGGAATTCGAAAGAGATGTAAATAAACTTCTTGAACAAATCGGTGTTCAGAACACTTCTTATGTAAATGAAGCGTTGAAAGTTGTTCATGAATTTATTTTAAGAGAAAGTGAAAAAGAAAAAACGATTGAAAAATTAGAAAGTGAAAAAGCATATCGAAGAGAACGATATGAAAAGAATAAAGCAGAAAGAATACAAATTGAACAATCAATTGATCAACTTTTTAATGATGCAGGTGTTCGCAGCAAGGATGAGTTTCTTGAAAAAGGGCGGTATTTCGAAAAGAAGAAAGAGCGAATAGAAGAAAAAGAGAACATATGGTATCAAATGAAAGCTATTAGTACGGAAAAAGAAAATTTTGAGTACTTATTAGAAACACTTTTAAAAGAAAACATTGATTATGAACATGAAAAAGAATACTTAGAACAAAATATTAATACTGTTGAAAAGAAATTAAATGAAGCAATTGAAGAAAAAATTAAACTGCAGCATGAAAAGAATCTATTAGAACAGGACAAAACATATGAAGAGCAGCTTCAATTATTTTCACAATTAAAAGAAGAACTGCAAGGCTATGCAAAAAAATGGGCGATTTTTGCTGCGAGTCAAATGTTAATTGAGGATGTAAAAAAAACATATGAAGAAAAAAGACAACCTTCTGTCATTAAACTAGCAGAAACATTCTTTCAAAAGATGACTGGTGGAGATTATAAGAGGTTATTTGCGCCACTAGGAAGGGAAAAGTTTATTGTTGAAAGAAAAGATGGTTTGCATTTTGAACCTGCAGACTTAAGTCGCGGAACATGTGAGTTGTTATACTTATCGCTCCGTTTAGCGCTGGCAAGTCATGTTGCTAAAGGGCTAAAACTGCCGTTAATGATGGATGAAACGTTAGTGAATATTGACCGTGCAAGAAGGCGAAAAATCATTTCAGTTTTACAATTGATCAGCAAGGAACGCCAAGTATTATACTTTACCTGTCACGATGATTTCTTGAAAGAATGTGAGGAAAAATGTGTGATTGGTCTGTAATCTTATGAATCATGGCTAGACACTCTTTTATCCAAAACAATCTTTTGGTAAAATCATTGTCATAGAGCTAAGGTGGGGGTTATCTCATTGAGTGAAGACAACAATAACAATCATAGTAATAATCGTGAATGGGAAAAATACGAAGAAACGAAAGATCAATTCATCCAAAGCATTGCAAAAAATATGAGTTTATACGGTATAACGCCATCGATTGGCAGATTATACGGTGCATTATATTTTTCAGAGCGGCCGATGACACTTGATGATATGCGCGAAGCGTTAGGGATGAGTAAAACAAGTATGAGTACAGGCGTTAGATCTTTATTTGATATGAAGATGGTAGAGCCTGTATTTAGAAGAGGGGTCAGAAAAGATTTATATCGAACAGAAGAAGATTGGTATAAGTCATTTACAGCCTTATTCTCTCGTCAATGGCGTAAAGCGACTGAAACGAATATTGAAGAAGCGGATGAAGCGCGTGAAGTAATGGAGCGTGTATTACGTAAGACTGATGATCCGGATTTAAAGGTAAAGATAGAAAATGACTTAGAGCGGTTATCATATGCAAGACAATACTATGTATGGCTATTACAGTTTGTGGATGTCGTTGAAAGTGGTAAAATCTATGAACTCGTTCCAAAAATTGAATTTGAAAAAGATGATGAATAAAAGGCTGACTCGATATCAAGGAATCTGGCTTTAAGCTGTAGAATGCAGGGACATCACACTGTATTCAGCTGAAACTTAGTCAGATTCTTTGGAGTCGGCTGTTTTTATACCACTTTTTAACATAATATTTTTCAATCATATTGTTTTGTATTAAAATATGATCAAACATATAGAGGGTGATAATAGATGGAACCATTTAAAGTGTATTTAGTAGAAGATGAGAAAAATTTGGGTGAAGTTATAAAAGCGTATATGGAAAAAGAAGGCTGGGAAGTGAAACACTTTACAGATGGAAAGGATGCTTCTGAATATATTGATCAATCTCCTCATTTATGGATATTAGACATCATGCTTCCTGGTATGGACGGGTATCAGCTTTTAAAAGCCGTAAAGTCGAATGAGGATACTCCAGTTATTTTTATTTCAGCACGAGACAAAGATTTAGATCGTGTTTTAGGGCTAGAGTTAGGAAGCGATGACTACTTAGCAAAACCATTTTTGCCAGAAGAGTTAGTCATTCGAGCAAAAAAGCTGCTACATCGAATATATCCTGAAGGTGAAGATAAAGCAGAGAAGATTGAACTAAACGGATATACAATTGATACCCATTCTCGTACAGTTCATGACGGAAGCGAGCAGATAGAGTTAACGACAAAAGAAATGGACTTAATTATTTTGCTTACGTCAAATATTGGGAAAGCCTTATCTAGAGAAGAAATTATTGAATATGTGTGGGGAAGTGACTATTTTGGATCGGAGCGGGCTGTTGATGATGTTGTCCGTAGAGTTAGAAAGAAATTACCTCGAATTCATGTCGAAACATTATATGGGTTCGGTTATAGGGTTTTATCTTCATGATTAAACTGAATTTAACGCAACGAATTTGGTTTTCTTTTATTGCGATTATTTTAATGGTCGGTCTGCTCATTGGGATTATTTATCCCATTTCTCTAAAAAGTACGTTAACAGAAGAAACGTACCGTATAATCGAGCAGGAGCAGGCTCGTTTTACTGATCCATTAGGAGAACACTTAGTTCCTCCTAATTCTGAAGTTGACTTTATTGAGCGACGAGATGCTGAAAGGTCAGTTGGGCATATTTTTGTAATGAACCAATATGGAAGGATCGAAGGAGATCCAGTTCCGGATGAGGTTTTAAGAGAGATGGGGGAAAAAGTATACAATCAAGTTTCCCCCCGTGGCCGCTATGAGCTCACGTATAACGAAGCGACTTTATTTTATGTCGTATTTAAAGTATATACAACTGGAGGAGAAGCTTATCATATCTCCTTTATGTGGGATACGTACCGTGATCAAATGGTAAACCGTCTATGGGGACGTCTTTCCTACATTATGGTACTAGCCGGTTTATTAAGCTTAATACCTGCGTTTTGGTTAAAGCATTATTTAAAACAACCATTGACGAGTTTAGGAAATCACTTTGAACAAATATCTCAACGGAACTGGAAAGATCCATTTCATTGGGAAAAAGATAAAGATTTTAAAAAGCTATCTGATCAATTTGAGAAGATGCGTCAAAATTTAATGAAATATGATCGTGCACAGAAAACATTTATCCAGCATGCTTCACATGAATTAAAAACACCTATCATGGTTGTAAAAAGCTATGCACAATCAGTAAAAGATGGTATTTTACCAAAAGATAATATTGAAGAGACGATGGACGTTATTATTGAAGAATCTGATCGTATGGAAAAGCGTGTCAAAGACATGATCTATTACACGAAATTAGATTCTTTAAAAGAAGCACCTATGGATAAAGAGAAGTTTCCATTCGGTTCAATTGCTTACCGGATTGAAGAAAGGTTTCGATTGCAAAGAGAGGATGTAACATTCAACATAAAAGGAGATCACATTGATCTCTTCGGTGATAAAGAACTACTCGGCGTATTACTGGAAAATTTAGTTGAGAATGCTCTTCGTTATGCGATTGATTCGATTGAAATGGAAGCAGAAGAAAATGATGATCATGTGATTATTCATGTTAGAAATAACGGAGAACCAATACCAGAAAAAGAAATCGATCACATCTTTACACCGTTTCGAAAAGGGAATAAAGGCCAATTCGGGTTAGGCTTAGCGATTGTTAAACGGATCAGTGAGATCCATAACGGTTATCCGAAAGTTTCTAACGAAGAGGATGGCGTTTGTTTTTCCATGTACATCCCTAAAAACGAAGAGAAGAAAAAGAGAAAAAAGTTATCTAGAAAAAGTGAAGCAAGTGACAATGGAAGTCATTAATAAAAGGGTGAGGGGGAAAAGGAATGAACAAGGGGATTAACTACCATCAAATTGGTGATCCAGTTGAAAGCTACTTATTAATAAAATCAGCAAAAAAAGGTATAGCAAGTAATGGCAAACCGTTTTTGAGTTTACAAATGTCTGATAAAACAGGAGAAATTGAAGCGAAACTTTGGTCTATATCTCCGGAAGACGAAGCTACTTTTAAAAGCTCTATGGTCGTGCATATCCAAGGTGAAATCCAAGATTTTCGAGGGATGCGCCAGCTGAAAATTAAAGCGATCCGACCGACAACTAATATGGATCAAGTGAAGGCAAGAGATTTCATGCCGTCAGCACCGAGAGATCCTGCAGAAATGATTGAGCAAATTACACAGTATATTTTTGAAATGAAAAATTCGAAAATCCAACGAATAACGAGACATTTATTTAAGAAGCATCAGCAAGCTTTTACCGATTTCCCTGCCGCTACGAAAAATCATCATGAATTTGTATCGGGGTTAGCCTATCATGTTGTGAGTATGCTAGATTTATCAAAAAGCATTGCAACACTTTATCCTTCGTTAGATAAAGATTTACTTTATGCAGGAGTCATTTTACATGATTTAGGGAAAGTAAAGGAACTATCTGGTCCTTTAGATGCGCAATATACGATTGAAGGGAAGCTTCTTGGTCATATTACGATTATGGTTACCGAAGTAGAAGAAGCCGCCAAAGAACTCGAAATATATGGTGAAGAAGTACTTATACTTCAGCATTTAATATTAAGCCACCATGGAAAAGAAGAGTGGGGGAGTCCAAAACGTCCTGTAATTAGAGAAGCAGAAATCCTTCATATGATTGATAATATTGATGCGAAAATGAATATGATGGACAGAGCACTTGAGCGTGTAATGCCTGGAGAATTTAGTGAAAGAATTTTCCCAATGGAGAACCGTTCTTTATATAAGCCATCTTTTCATAACAAGCCAATAGATATTTAAATAAAAACGTTGTTTTAAAGAATGATAACTTTTAAGCAAACCTTCATAAAAAGAGTAGTCTCAAAAATGAATGTCACTTTTGAGACTACTCTTTTTTATATTGTTACCGTTTTTCTGTGACTGACTCATGTAGAAATTCATTAGCATGTATTGTAATGGTTAAAGCTTCATTCATCATATCGTTAAGAACTTCGTTTTCGTATAACTCGTAGCATTCAGATTGTAACCATTCATCCCAATTCATATGAGCACATTGTTGCCAAGCAATTTTCCAATGAGCTAGTAAGAATGTTTCGACTCGGTCATGAATGAGCGGGAAGAAAACTAAAGGCGAAATCGTATATTCTTTTTCAAGTTGTTCCATCGTATGACGAACTAGTTTTTCTTGAAACTGACCGTAAGTTTGTGAAAGCATTTGTCTTTCCATTAAAATCCCTCCATCTTATGGAAACTGTTTCCTCTTACGAATCATCCTATAAAAATAAATACCCGTTTTCAAATAAATTAAAACATTCTATCATATAATTTGTTATCTATCATATGGATGATAGAAAAGAATGAACAGAAATGAGAGGAGATTGCAATGAACCCAGTAAAAATTATTTTTTCCTTGATTGCTGCTATCTTTTTAATTTTCGTTATCCGATTACTCTCTTTAACTTCATTATCCGCAGAGGGCGGTTCTGGATTGCCGTGGTGGATATATGTTGTTTACATAGGAATTCTATTTAGCGGTATTATGTATGTCCATTCTCGTTTAGAAGAAAAAAGAAGAGAAGAAAAAGAGATAGAACTAGAAGGTTCACTATTTTTGGAAGAGTTTCATAGAAGAAGGAAAATGATCAATAATAAAAACGAATAAAAAATATTTTAAATGATATAGGAAAGGACTCTCATAAGCCGTTGCTTAAGAGAGTCCTTCGCTGCACTCACCTAGCAGACGTAAGCAGATCCTACAATGATGAGTAAAATGAATAGTACGACAATTAGAGTGAAGCCGTGATATGGAGCTGGTGCAGATCCTGACATGGCATGTCATCCTTTCTTTATTTTGTATAAGTGTACCCACTCATAAACTATGTACATGACTATATATATGCTACTAGGCAATCATGGATTTCATGAATACGCCTAGTAGCACACTCACACTGTGATAAGACAAATTTAATTGGGAAGCTGGGACATACCTAGCGGAGAATAACTGAAAACGTTCCAATCATCGTTTTTTAGATTTTCTTGTTGATTGTCAAAAATAAGTATCCGTCCGTAAAACGGGCGGTTTTAATTTCGCCCTATAAGGGCACTTTAGTGCAAGCGAGTGTTTTTTTGAAAATTATAAACACCTATTAAATAAGAAATGGCTCTCACCAAAACGGTGAGGGCCACTAATTTATTGAAACAAATGTTCGAACTGGGAGTCGTGAACTTCGATGTCAATGTTATCAAATAATTCTTCTTGTTTTACAGACATCTTGGCAAGTTTTCGATTATTAAGAGCCGTTCTCAAGCTATCGCTAACTTCTTCTAGTTCATCTTCAAATGGATTACGTTCTAATGTTTCAATAATATGATAGCCAAACTGTGATTGTACAGGCTCACTTACTTCTGATACCTCTTGGTTAAAGGCTGTTTCTTCAAATGGAGCGGTCATCGTACCTCTCCGGAAAAATCCAAGCTCACCACCATCTTCACTTGAACCTGGATCGGTTGAATATTCAACGGCCAATTCCTCAAAACTTTCTCCATCTTGGATTCTTTCGTAAAGTTCAATAGCTTCTTCTTCTTCTGTTACAAGAATGTGACGAGCATTAACTTCCTCACCTTTTTCATACTCAGCCTCGATCTCCTCATCAGTGATGTCACCAACATGTCCGATATGATGTTGTAATACGAGGTGTTTTAAAATACGTGCTCTTAGATCTTCTTCATTCATAACACCTTGCTGCTGCATCATTTGAAAAAATTGTTCATCAGATTGAGCACCAACTTCTTCTTTGAGAAGATTTATCTCTTCTTCAATTTCATCTTCATTAATGTTGAGAGATTCTGCTTCACCTTCAACGATTTTTTGTTCAACTAAATCACGAAGAACATATTCACCGTATGTATCTTTTAACGTCTGATAAAATTCTTCTTCAGTAATATCCCCAGAACTAGTAGATACGATTATGTCATCGTTAATCGATTCAGCTTCGTATTCTGGTTCACCGTTCGTATTTTCTGGCGCTTCTCCTGCATCTTCATCAGTACAGGCAGAAATAAATAAAATAAGAATGATGAAGAAGTAAAATAAACTTTTTTTCACGATGTTCACCCCTATATCAAAAATATGTAAGTTAAGTACACTTTACTATAGCATACGATTAGAGGTTTGAAAATTGTTCACTTTCTATTCAAAAGCTTTCTCATCGGGTTTCGTCGTTGATGAAGTATTATTATTAAGAAAAGATCTTAAGATTATTAGAAAAGTCGTGATAAACGTCCAAACAAAATTGGGTTTTTTCAATACAATGTATTGAAAGTTATATAAGGAGGTATGTACCATGTCACATGGATATCACGGTGGTTTTGCGTTATTGGTTGTCTTGTTTATTCTACTCGTTATTATCGGCGCTTCCTGGGCGTATTAGGATGAAGCTCATAAATAGAGACAAAGGAGGTGCGAGTGATGGGGCATGATTACCATTCTGGTTTCGCATTGATTGTGGTGCTGTTTATCCTGCTAGTCATCGTTGGTGCTTCTTGGTTGTATTAAGTTTTAATAGAACAGTACAAAGGTAATAATAAAAACAAGCAGGGTTATTCACCTCTGCTTGTTTTTTCATTAAGTAAAGAAAATCCGGAAGTAAGAAGAAGTTAAGAGGATCGTAATTAATACGTTAATCGTACGAAAGACTTTTGACTGCCTCTCTTCAGGTATTTCCTTTTGTATACATAATGAATTTGTCATAGAATTAATCATAAATAAATACAAGATTGCAAAAAGAAAAAAAGGAATAAGCATCTATTAACCCCCACACCTTAGGTAGACTCATACTTAACTTTATCAAAATATTGATAAAAATCATAGGACTTTTGCAGAAATTCTTAACTGTTATTTGAAAAAAATTGGAGGAATATAATGAATGTACGAAACTGGAATCATTGGAAAATCGCATTTTTTTCATTAATTAGTCTTATTTTTCTCGTCATCACAATTGGTATCATCTGGCTTAATCAAGCATTAAATATTGATGAGTATGAAAGAAGGGATATTCCTTTATCTGAAGATGCTGAAGGATCTGTGTTTCATATTAATACAGAGAAAGAAGATGTGAATTACTGGTTACAGCAACAACTTGAAGAAGAAACGGAAAACGAATTCAATCTATTTCTTGATGATGATGTTTATTTTCAAACGACGATAAACGTTTATAATATGAATATTCCAATTGAAATGGCACTGACCCCAGCTGTTACAGAGGCAGGAAATATAGAACTTGAAGAGCAATATTTTCGTGCAGGAGCTTTAGAACTGCCTTCCGAACATATTTTTAGGATCCTCCAATCAACTGTAGATTTTCCGGAATGGATTGAAGTTCACCCCTCAGAACGAAAGTTATATATCAATGTACGAGATGAAATCAGTGAGAACGTGCAAATAAAGGTTCAAACATTCGATTTGGAGGAGAATAGGATAGAAATTGAAGTTGTTTTGCAATAAAAACAAAGATACCGCGGCTTACGATTTCGAATTCTATTTGATTATGAAAAGGGATGTCCTCAAAATTCTTTTGGCACGAACCAAATGAATAAGGTCCCTTAAGGGTCTCTGGTGGTAAAGTGCCCTTATAGGGCAAAATTAAAACCGCCCGGTTTACGGGCGGGTTTTTATTTAAGTGTTACTTTTAAACAATATGTGGAAGCCATCACGGTGCTCCTCAATAAGTGATGACTTTGGAGCTGCCTTTAATTGCTTAAAGTTCATATAGTCATAGACACACATACCAATATTCAATGCCGAGACCATTGCCATATAATGCAACCATTGTGGAAATATTAATGTCGTCATGACTGCACCAAAGGTGATTACGACCGCAGGTGAACTAATTGATAACAGAACGAGTTGTTTTGGTAATGGGTCTTTTGTTGAGTAATACATATATGGCCACTGATTTGTTCTAACTCCTAAAGTTGCTCTTTTTCCAGTAAGCCAGATTGGCAAACAATGTAGAAATAAATGAGCTGGAAAAACTAAGAAAACGATAAAAAACAGAAAAACTAGCCCATAGTCAACGAGTGGCTGTTGGATATAGAACGTTCTAAATATTAAAAAATAAACAATAAAATAGCTGATCATGACAAGACCAGAAAGGAACCAGAGACGTTCTTTCCCGAAATCATGCTCGATAGAAATTGTTTTCAAACAGTTCATCTGCTTCCACCTCCTTCATCATACACTATAGTAATTTACGATGTTAGGAGGGAGAAATCAAGTCTTTTTTAAAAGATATTTTCCTTGCATTTTTCAAAAGTCTCGTTCTCAGTTTTTGTAAATGTTCATCTTTGACTTTTCCATTAAGAAAAAAGCGATTGTAGAGACAGTGAAGACGGTCATTCCAGATAAAAGTATAAACGAAAAAAACCGGTGATCACCGGTTTTTTTGAAATTGACATTTAATATGATCTATCACTCTATATAGAAATTAAGCATTTGTAATAATCTGATTATGATGATTCCAGTTCGTTTTCCATTTCTTGATTTTTCGGTACTAACCTTCCGTCTTCTTCATCAAAATCAGACTCAAGCTTTGATAAGGATTTTTCAAATATCGTCATGAAATCCGGTCCGTACACATGTTTTAATATACTCATCAGTTCTGAAAATTCCGGGAATTTCCCATACAAATCTTTTATAGGTAAAGACCCGCTATAAATACTGTATGTTGTTGGATTATAAGTCTCTAATGTTTTTAGAAGCAATTCTTCACCTTCGTCAGTTAAATAAACATAAGTATTACGTTTGTCAGTCTGACGTTTTGAAAACGTTAAATAGCCTCGTTCTTCCAGCTTCTTTGAAAAATTAAATGCTGTTGATACGTGCATGACACCGAATTTTGCAATATCCGAAATAGAAGCTCCTTCTAAGTGGTAGGATATCCACAAAATGTGATGCTCATTAATGTTTAAGTCATAAGGCTTAATCCAAGCTTGCCAATCTTTTTCAACAGACTTCCATAATGCCTTGCTAAGCTGTGCAACCTTATGGCTAAACATAATAGATTGCTTCACTGAGTGTGCAGGATGTTGCTCCATACTGTCCCTCCATTCTTATGTACTAGAGGATGTTCAAAAAGTTTCGAACATTTGCAAGACATGACTATTGCTGAGAGTACTTTTTGAACAGACTCTTGTTTTTTTCAAAAAATTCAATATTTTATTAGAAAAATGATATAAACATCATAACATAATGGATAAACAATACTCAATATCGTTTCTGTATTTTCTGAAAATTCATCGAAAAATAATGTAAATAAGCAATTTTCCAATGGAAAAATGTGTTGAATTTATGATATTTTACTTCGGGCGATCTGCTATTTCTGATTGTAATCTTTTCTGTTTTAATTATGTTAATACTATTTATACGTTGAAATATCTTTTTAAACATAGTAATTCATCGATAACGGAAGGCACTTATGCTTTTCATATACTGTCAGAATTTATAAAACCTATGGATGATCATATAACTGAAACTAAGGCTTTCGTCATTTAGACTTGTACTAAACATAATTGTTTTTTGGCAAGCATAAGTCGCTTGCTGAGAACCTCTTTAACGATAAGTTTATAAATACTCTTTTTTGAATGTCTCCATCCAGTCTTTAAGTGCTTCCACGTGAGTCATTGGTACACCATTATAAAGTGAAGCACGGACTCCTCCGACAGATCTGTGACCATTTAATCCAACGAATCCATCAGAGCGAATTTTCTCTAAAAAAAGGTCTTCTAGCGATTGTTCTGCTAAACGGAAGGTGATATTCATGTTTGATCGTGATTGTACACGGGCGTGCCCTTTATAAAAACCTTCACTTTTATCTAGAACATCGTAAAGGAGATTTGCTTTTCGTTTAGCACGACGTTCCATTTCTTTTACTCCACCTTCTTTTTTTATCCATTTCAGCATTAATCCTAGCATGTAAATCGAGTTTGTTGGAGGCGTGTGATACAGTCCGTCTTTTTTTACATGGGTTTCATATGAGAGTATCGCAGGGATGTGTTTATTCGTATGATTCAGAAGCTCATTTTTTAGTATGACAATCGTTACTCCAGCAGGTCCTGCATTTTTTTGAGCGCCAGCATAGACGAAATCAACATCATCCCAAGTAACGGTCCTGCTAAAAATATCACTTGACATATCGACAAACAATGGGACATTACTGAAGCGTGGTAATGATGACCATTGAGTTCCATAAATCGTATTATTCGATGTGACATGCATGTATGAAAGGTCATGGTCAGCAAGTACATCTTGATATTCAGGAATAGACCGATATTCATCTCCTTCAGAAGAGGAATGAACGTGTGCATTTCCGATCTTTTTTGCTTCACTCAATGCTTTTTCAGACCAGGAGCCTGATAATATGTAACTTGATTTTTTCTCCTCTGTTAAGAAATTCATTGGTATCATAGCAAATTGTAAACTTGCCCCGCCTTGCATAAGAAGAATAGAAAAGTCTTTTGGAACATGGAGCAGTTCTCGAATTAATTGAAGCGTCTCGAAATGAATACCTTCGTATTCTTTACTGCGATGACTGAGCTCCATCACTGACATTCCTGATTCGAGATAATTGAACATTTCTTCTTGAGCCTGTTGTAAAACTGAAGCTGGTAAAGCTGCTGGGCCGGGATTGAAATTATAAACCGTCATTGTTTATTCTCCTCTCTCATGAACATCAAATTACAAATCTTTTGACATATCGCTGTAATTAGATTTAATTCGATCTTTTTATTAAAAATCCTTTTAAAAAAACAAGCGATCATCTAAAAAGAGTATCACATCAGCTCTAACCCTTGTGCACGTTTAGGGAAATAGAGTGAAGTACACGAAAGACAATCACTTGTTTTAAAGGGGTGTTCAAAAAGTCTAGGAAAAATAGCTTAGTATCTCTGCCGCCTCACGTATGAATGCCATACGTTCCGTGACTCAAAACTTCGTCCCTTGATCTACTCGCTTATTTTATTCTTCATTTTGAACACACACTTATAAGATTATTTTTAATATGTTTTTACGTTTTCTCGAATTTCTGTTGCCATTTCTTGAAGCTGTCCAGGTTTGTACTGACTACTATGATCGTGCCAAACCGCTCCAAACCCATCTCCTTTACCGTAACGTGGTATGAGGTGGAGGTGATAGTGAAAGACAGATTGCCCAGCTTGTTCACCGTTGTTATTTAAAATATTCATACCGATTGGATCGTACGTTTTTTTTAAGGCGTTTGCTATTTTCGGGACAGCAGCAAACAGAGGCATAGCAGATTCTTCACTTAGTTCATATACATTTTCTTCATGTTTTTTTGGGATGACAAGTGTGTGGCCTTTCGTCACTTGGCTTAAGTCTAAAAAGGCTAATACGTGATCATCTTCATAAACTTTGGAAGATGGGATGTCTCCCGCAATAATTTTGCAAAAAATACAATCAGTTGCTTCTGGCATTATATTCACCTCTAACTTGTTTTTTTACATAGTATCACAACCACTTCCATAATGAAAAAGGCATGTCTATTTTCCGGCTATTCATCATACGAATGGACATGGGAGGTGTCTGGATTGACAGCAGGAAAGCAAAAGCTACTATTATTTGTGATCTTATTTTTAATATTTACGAGTATTCACATGCAGTTTCCAGTTTTTACACCACTTGCAGTCTCTCTCGGTGCTGGAAGCTTTTTAATCGGAGTGATGATTAGTGTGACATCATTTGTTAACTTAAGTGGAAATCTCATTGCTGGGACTTATATTGATAAATATGGTGCAAAAATATTTATTACGATTCCATTACTTCTACTTTCGATATCATTACTCATGCATACATTGATTTCAGAAACGGTCCATTTATTTCTTTTACGTGTATTAAACGGACTTATTCTTGCATTTTTAACACCTGCATGCATGACATTGCTTTCGTCATTTGGGAAAACGAGTCAGGAACAAAGCAAGAATATGGCTTTGAATACATTGATGATTACAGCAGCAATGACAACTGCTCCATTAGCTGGCGGTCTGTTAGGTGAGAAGGTCGGAGCAGACGGAACATATATGTTTATCTCATTAGTCACTTGTTTAGCTTTTTTAATCGGGTACAAATATATTAGCCAACCTGTACTGACTGTAAGAAAATCATCTTCTTCTGAATCCGGACGCATAATAAAGAATTCTTCACTGTTACCAGTGTTTTTGACAGCTTTTGCGGTTATGTTTGCCCAAGGAACATTAATGTACGAACTTCCTTTTTTATCGGTTGAGGCAGGTATATCAAAAGGTGACGTAGGGAAGATGGCAAGTTATATTGGAATTGGCACATTCCTCATTCTGGCTTTCGTATTTTTGCATAAATTTAATACGAAGTTTCGTACATTGCTTGGATTATTAAGTATGTCAGTTTCTTTTGCCTGGATGATGTTTACCGGTCCAGTCGTGTCAGCTGGCAGCTTAGTTTTGTTTGGCATTTCAACAGGCATCTTGTTCCCAGCGATGATGACGCTGCTTATTGAAAATGTTGCTCCGGAAAGCCGTGGGAAAGCTTTTGCGATTCTTTCTGCCGTATTTTCAGTAGGTACGATTTCGTCACCGTTTATTGCAGGTGCTGTAAGATTAAGTATTTCACCTTACTTTGTCGCATGGTTTGTCGTGATGGTCATGGTAACGGTAATCGGCCTCCTGTTTTCTAGTACTTCAAAAAAACACCAATATTTAACTTCTTAACTTTTCATTGGATATAAGATTCGTTATAGTTAAAGGGTGAAGTAAGAAACTATCGTATGTAATAAAGGAGACGAGAGTCGTCATGGACCAACTGCTAACTATTCAATCATTAACAGGCGGGTATCAAAAAAGCAAACCAGTCTTGCATGATGTCACTTTTTCTGTGAAGCCCTATGAAATTGTCGGTTTAATCGGTTTAAATGGTGCAGGTAAAAGTACGACAATTAAGCATATTCTTGGATTAATGGAACCTCATAAAGGAGAGGTTTCTATTCTTGGTAAATCGTTTAATGAAGACAAAGAGAACTACAGGCAACAAATCGCATACATTCCAGAAACTCCTCTCCTTTATGAAGAGATGACGTTGTGGGAACATTTAGAATTAACAGCAATGGCATATGGATTAGATAAACAAACGTTTGAGGAACGGGCAGAAAAACTCTTAAAAGAGTTCCGGATGGGAAAAATGAAAAAGTGGTTCCCTAGTCATTTTTCTAAAGGAATGAGACAAAAAGTTATGATTATGTGCGCTTTCCTTACTAGACCTCCATTATACATAACGGACGAACCATTCGTTGGATTGGACCCAATTGGAATCAAGTCATTTTTGGATCGAATGGTTGAAATGAAAGAGCAAGGTTGCGGTATTTTAATGTCAACACACATTTTAGCGACGGCAGAAAAGTATTGTGATCGGTTCATTGTTCTTCATCAAGGGAAAATGATTTTAAAAGGTACGCTCACACAATTACAAGAACAAGCTCAAATGCCAGGTGCTGACCTTGATGAAATTTATGTTGAAGTGACAAAGGAAGATGAAAATGGTTGACGAAAAAGAACTTTGGATAAAAAGGCGAAGTGAATATTGGACAATGGCCATCAAGTATTTACGCCTAATCGGTAATAGTGGATTCCTTTTCACTTTATATCTCTTATTTATATTTGGAAGCTATTACTACGGTCAATTTTTAGAATGGCTCCCGGAAACGTTTCCTGCTACTCTCTTTTTCACAGTCGTATTCACTCTGATGCTAACGAGAGGAAGAGTTCGTACTTTTGCAAAACAAGGAGACTTGTTTTTCCTTACTCCGTTAGAAGGAAGATTGACTCCTTACTTTCGATCAGCAATTAAATATAGCTGGATGATGGAATCTTTTTGGACAGCCTTGCTATTGTTAACACTTGCTCCTTTATTTTTTGATAGAATCCATCAATCAGGTTCTGTAATATTAATTGTACTTGTTTTGTTATGTGGGATAAAACTTTGGAACTTATTATCTAGTTTTGAAGAGCAGAGGATACAGGATATAAATCAATATCGTTTTCATATGATTATCCGTTTCGGGTTAAATGCAGTAGCAGTCTATGCACTTTTTTCATTACAACCAGTTTGGATCGTGACGATCATCATCATCAGTCTTCTTGTGTTTTATGCTGGATATTTCCATCGTCTTTCACGTACGAACAGTATAAAATGGGATCGGCTCGTAGAGATTGAAAATGCTACAGTCATGACATTTTACCGAATTGCCAATTCATTTACAGACGTGCCTGCACTAAAATCAAAAGTAAGAGCTCGCCCATGGCTCCAATTTATTAATCAATTCATTAAGCATAAAAAAGATCATGTGTATCGGTATATGTTTTTAAAAGCATTTGTTCGAGCAAATGATTACTTTGGAATATATTTAAGATTAACGTTATTAGGCGTATTATTTTTGAGTATCGTTCAATTAGATTGGGGAAGGTGGCTTTTAGCAGCATTATTTCCATATATGACTGCTTTACAGTTAGAGACACTAAAAAACCATTACTCTACACATCAAATGGTAGCGTTATATCCAATCTTATCTTCATCAAAATTTAAAAACCACCAATTTTTAATTCTGTTTTTTGGTGTGTTACAGGCAGTCATATTTAGTATCTCTGTCAGTATCGCTCATACACTGATTGATGGGGGGATAATTCTCCTCATTAGTGTAGCAGTATATTTCTTCCACCTTACAGTTCGTTTAAAAAAAACGTATGAAATGGGATAAAGACAAAAGGGGGCGAGTCTATGTCGTCGTTTGATGAAAGAATTGATCGTGAGCTGGCACGATGGGAACGAAAGGTAGTGAAGCCACAGTCGATCACAGGGAAATTTGCGAAAGGTTGGCAAAATAAAATTAATCAAAAAATTCCTGATAAGGTACATGATACCGTTTCAAGCAGTGTGAAGCAGATGATTCGTGCCACACTTGTAGGGAGTGATTATTTATCTGATCAAGAAACGGTTTTCGATCGATCGCTTGAAGAGCGAGAAGAGCTAATAGATAAAAAAGTAGAAATGTACAAACGTTCTGCGGCGGTTGAAGGAGCAGGAACTGGTGCTGGTGGAATATTTTTAGGTTTAGCAGATTTTCCCTTACTTTTAAGTATAAAAATGAAGTTTCTCTTTGACACTGCAAAAATTTACGGGTTTGATGTGAAAGATTATCGTGAAAGGTTATTTTTATTGTATATTTTCCAGTTAGCTTTCTCAAAGGATAAACAAAAGATAAAAACATTTGAAAAAGTGAAAAATTGGGAACGTGACAAAGAACAATTACCAAGTAGTGTAACGTATATGCAGTCAGTTGATTGGAAAACGTTCCAGCTTGAATACCGTGATTTTATTGATTTGCCGAAAACGTTACAATTGATTCCTGGTTTCGGTGCTATTGTCGGAGCAGTAGCTAATTATCATTATTTAGACGTATTAGCATACTATGCTAAAAACAGCTTTCGTCATCGGTTGTTGAAACAAAACAACATACATGAGTGAATATAAATAAAGATGTCACAAAAGAATTTATGTAAATAAAGAGCTGAGATGTAGTCATATCCCAGCTCTTTTTCTATCAATTTAAAACATATGTTGAAAGACCTCTTAGTTAACCACATATTGATTTGTCATGAAATGTTCTGTTGTTCATTTATCGTGTTGCTATGATTTTTATATTTCGTAAATGCTGATAAAGTTAGTCGACCTAATGCTTTTGCTGCATAGAGCATAGATCTTTCATCGATATCAAAGCGTGGGTGGTGATGCGGATAGGAGTGTGTCCATTCTGGATTTTTTGCGCCAGTAAAGAAAAACGCCCCTTTAACGTGTTGCAAATAATAACTGAAGTCTTCACCACCCATTTGCGGCTTGCTATGCTCAACTTGAAAAATCTCTGGTATTTCGCTTGTAACTTGTTCAACAAACCGCGCTTCCTCTTTATGATTGATGAGAGCGGGGTACCCTTTATAGAAATGGAAGTTAACTTCTGCTCCAAAGCTTACTGCAATACCGTCAATGATTCGGTTCATTTCAGTTTGTACTCGTCTTTGTGTTTCCTCATTAAATGTTCGAACAGTTCCGACAATTTTGGCTGTATCAGCAATAACATTAAATGCGTTAACTGCTTCAAAGGATCCGACACTTACGACGACTGAATCAAGCGGGTCTGTTCTGCGGCTGACAATTTGCTGGAATGCTTGAATAAGTTGTGATCCGAGTAATATTGAATCTTTCGTATCGTGAGGCTGAGCACCGTGGCCTCCTTTTCCTTGAATAAACACTTCAAACCTATCAGCAGCTGCCATTAATGCATGTTCATTATACTGAATTTTGCCAAGTGGCTCTGTCGCCCATAAATGTGTCCCGAAGATTACATCTACTCCGTTTAAACATCCGTCTTCAATCATCGCGATAGCCCCTCCAGGAGCGAGCTCTTCAGCATGTTGATGAATAAATACGACGTTCCCTTCAAGGTCTGCTTGGTGTTCTTTTAAAACTTTCGCTAGGACGAGTAATAAAGCGGTGTGACCGTCGTGGCCGCATGCATGCATAACACCGGGAACAGTTGATTTGTAAGGAACATCTTTTTCATCTTGAATTGGAAGAGCATCAAAATCTGCTCGTAAGGCGACAGTTGGACCTTGTTTTCCACCTTTTAATGTTGCAACAACTCCTCGTCCACCAACATCTTCACGGACATCTAAACCAAGTTTTTTATGGTATTCTCCGATATATTTTGGTGTTTTCACTTCCTTAAATGAAAGCTCAGGGTGCTGGTGTAAGTACCTGCGAATTTGTACCATTTCTTCGTATGATTGAGAAAGTTTTTCTTCTATTTGTTCAATCAATACTCTCATCTCCTCTCATCTATACCTACAATCATTCTACTTAAGACTTTCCACAAAAATGATTCATTTCCTTTTTTTCGACAAAATTATCTGAAAAATGGAGATCTGAGAGATTCTGCATTTTACTCGAATGTCTGGGAGAGGAAAAAAGAAGGTGAAAAACGAATTAGGATTTGCACTTATCGCAGTGAACTTGCGAAAGTACACCTCCCGAAAATCTAATTGTAGCCATAAAAAGAGATTCCGATTAATAAGCACGATAACCGGAATCTTCCTTTACTTTACTGAGACTGTTTTGTTACAGCTTCCCAGAAGGCGTTTTATGATCGTATAATATGAACGGAGTTTATATGTTAAATGGAATATATTGCGCTAAGTAAGCAGCTATTCTTGCGAAAACCCCTGTAAATAACATAATTCCTAAAATAACCATAATTGCGCCACTTACTTTTTGAATGATTGGTAAGTATCGATTTAAGTTTCTGACTTTATCCAGCGACTTTGCATAAATTAAAGACACTAGTAGAAACGGTATACCTAGTCCTAGTGAATAAACGAATAAAAGCAGCATCGCACCATATGCGTTGGCACTTTGCGAAGCAAGCGATAAAATCGAACCTAAAACGAGTCCGATGCACGGCGACCAACCCGCAGCAAAAACGAGACCGAATAATACCGATCTACTAAAGCTCGTCGTTTTAGAAGGGTTCATTAACCTTTTTTCACTAAGTAAAAAGTTCAAATTAAAAATGCCCATCAGCTGAAGACCAAAGAGAACGATGATAATTCCACCTAATTTTTCAAGTAAGTCTCGGTTTTGAAAAAACAAACTTCCAATAAAAGATGATGAGGCCCCTAATATTAGAAAGATGGATGTAAATCCTAATATGAATCCAATACTTCTAGTTAAAATTAACTTTCTATCTGCGCTAATTTGGTTTCCAGAAATATTACTTCCGGTTAATTGGGCTATGTATGCAGGTACTAAAGGGAACACACACGGTGATAAAAAAGAGACGACACCTGCAAATAATGCAATAAATAAAGAGACAAAAGTGAGTTCGTTTATAATGAATACACTTAAAAGAGTCATCGATTATACCTCCAGTTTAAAAAAGGTTGGACATTCTATATTATTCATATAAATCCCTTGCTAGTATATTATAACGAAATCAATTGTACAAAGTAGTCATTTTAATATTCGTCAAATTGTTGTCACATCTATACGTAGGGAATTACATTGAAACATTTAATGTTTTTTTTCGTAAATATTAAGAGAAATAACGTATTATGTTGAAAATATACATCTTTCGTATGATTTGAAGTAAAATAACCTTCTAGGAGGTGAGCGTAGTGACGAAAAAAAGAATCCTATTCAGTTTTTTGTTTCTCATTGCGACGATCGTTTTCGGATTTACTTTTTATTTAGGAATTATCCTTTTTGGTAATTATGCTATTGATGATAAAGATCTAGTCATGAATGCAGCAACGACGATTGAAGATAAGAACGGAGAAGAAATTACGAAGCTTTATGTTGAAAATAGACAGCTTGTTTCTCTTGAAGAAGTTCCTGAGTATGTTATACAAGCGTTTATTTCTGTTGAAGACCATCGGTTTTATGAACACCAAGGTATTGATTTTCGTTCGATTGGACGAGCATTATATCGGGATATTACGACAGGAGGAAAAGTTGAAGGAGGCAGTACAATTACACAGCAGTTAGCGAAAAATGCTTTTTTATCCCATGATAAAACATGGCTTCGTAAAACGAAAGAAGTGCTTATTGCCATTAACCTTGAACGTGAGTATTCTAAAAACGATATTTTAGAACTGTACTTAAATCGTATTTATTTCGGTCATGGTGCTCATGGAATTCAAGCTGCTAGTAAACTTTATTTTGACAAAGATGTCAGCGAACTGACAATCGATGAAGGGGCACTACTTGCGGCGTTGCCGAAAGGTCCGAATTATTATTCACCGATTCAGCATCCTGAAAGAAGTAAAGAACGACGCAATCTCGTATTAAGCTTAATGGAGCAAAGAGGTTATTTATCTGCTGATGCCGCTGTCAGATATCAAGGTAGAACGATCCCTACTGATCCTACGAAAATGACAGCTAATCCTGCCTATCTCTCGTACATGGACCTTGTTTTAGAGGAAGCAGAAAATTACTTTCATTTGTCTCGTGAAGAAGTGTTAAAAGGGGGATACCGAATTGTAGTTGAAATGGACCCTAATTTGCAAGAAGCAGCCTATGATGAGTTCCAGAACAGCAATAACTTTCCCCAGTCTACAGGAAAAAATGAAGTCGAAGGGAGTCTCGTATTCATTGATAACAAGACTGGTGGTATCGTTGCAGCCCAAGGGGGCAGAGAATACATTCGTGAAGGGTTTAATAGAGTGACTGCAAAACGACAACCTGGTTCTGCTATTAAACCAGTCGCTGTTTACGGACCAGCACTTGAATCAGGAGAAGTACATCCTTATTCTTTATTAAAGGATGAACTGTTAGATTATGACGGATATACACCGCGAAATTACAATCATCAATATAGCGGGGAGATAACAATGTATGATGCAGTGAAGCATTCTGCAAATGCACCAGCTGTATGGCTCTTAAATGAATTAGGTTTAGATTTTGCAAGAGAGCATTTAAAGACCCAAAATATTGAGGTCGGTAATGAGGGGCTTGCCATTGCTTTGGGCGGAATGGAAACGGGTGTTTCACCGCTACAATTAGCAGGTGCATTTAGAACGTATGCTAATCATGGTGAGTACAGTGAACCGTATTTTATTCGTGAAATTTATGATCGTAATGGTGAGTTGGTTGGTGAACGTTCGGTTGAAGCGGTAGAAGTTCTTTCACCACAAACCGCTTGGTATATGACAAGGATGCTTGAAGCCGCTATTGAAAGTGGAACAGGAGCTTATGGACATTACGATGGTCCGCTAGCTGGAAAAACAGGTACTTCTTCACATCATCTAGTTGAAGGAGGAGCAAAGGATATTTGGTTTGCTGGCTTTACACCGGACATATCCGGTGCTGTTTGGATGGGCTATGACCGATCAGACGAAGAACATTATTTAACAGTAGGGAGTGAAGTTCCTACAACACTGTTTAAAGATATTTTGGTGAAAGCAAGTACCAACGATCCAAATAGATCTACAGCCTTTGAAAAACCGGTTGGTGTAGAAGACATGCAGGAACCGATTCGCTTTGTAACAATTGATGATCTGTCAGCAAACCTATCAGTAGGCTGGAGAGGAATGAACGTCAACTTAGAATGGTCTGGAAGCGAAGATCAACGCCTACACTACTTTATTTATGAAAAAACAAATAACAGCTACGAAAAGGTAGGAGAAGTAGCGGGAGTGAATGAATATACAGTTCAAGGTGTGAATCTATTCTCAGATAGTATGTATGTCGTAGTTCCGTATAATCCTCAAATTGATCGAGAAGGCGAAGCGTCAAATATAGCTAAAGCTAAATTTCGACTTTTCTCCCAAAGAGATACTTCATAATATATCACTCGAACGAAGTCCCTAAATTGTTAGGGACTTCATTTTAGTTTGTGGGATTATTTTCCATGTGCCAGGCACCATAATCATTTATTTGTGGCGAGTTTGTGACGTAAGATTTATCGATTTTATGACATTTTGTGTAGATTAGTGTACAATCTGTCCTAGCATTAGTATAGTAATAACAGATTAGAATAATTCTAAAGTGAAATTAGTAACAAAATAATATGAGGTGAACTTGTAAGTATAGTGACCATACCTTATTATAATCTTCGTTAAGAAGAATCCTTCATAATTTATAACTTTGAAAGTCGTTTTATTTGGAGATACTGCTATTAATTACATAAAATAAATTGTGTCGTGCCATTTGTTAAAGTCCGTAAATAACGAATTTTACTTTTCATGACATTCGCCGCTCTTTTTAAAACTACTTTCCAAGTATAAATAAAATTGAAACCAGTAAAAAGAGGTGCCTTTATGACACAAACGTTCAATGATCAGTTTTTAAAAGCAGCAAGAAAGGAAAATATCGACCATGTGCCAGTATGGTATATGAGGCAGGCCGGAAGAAGCCAGCCTGAATACAGGGAGTTGAAGAAAAAATACTCACTAGAAGACATTACAAAAATGCCAGAAACGTGTGCATGGGTGACAAAACTGCCAGTAGATCAATATAACAATGATGCGGCAATATTATATAAGGATATTATGACGCCACTACCTGCAATTGGTGTTGACGTGGAAATAAAAAAAGGAATCGGTCCGGTTATTCACAATCCTTATCGAACGCTTTCGGATATCGAAAAACTTGGAACCATTGAACCGGAAAAAGATGTCGACTTCGTTTTAGAAACGATTAAAATTCTTCGTCAGCAATTAACTGTACCGCTTATTAGTTTTAGCGGTGCTCCGTTTACGTTAGCAAGCTATATGATTGAAGGCGGTCCTTCAAAAAATTACAATAAAACGAAAGCGCTCATGTATGGGGACGAAAAAGCGTGGTTCCTATTAATGGACAAATTAGGGGATACCGTAATTTCCTATGCGAAAGCTCAAATACATGCAGGATCCCAAGCAATACAAATTTTTGATTCATGGGTTGGAGCTCTTAGCCAGCAAGACTACGTAAAATATGTAAAGCCAATTATGAATCGTATACTCACAGAGCTAAGAAACGAAGGAGTACCACTCATTATGCACGGAGTTGGAGCTCGTCACTTGACAAAAGACTGGCATGATCTCCCGTTAGATGTAGTCGGGTTAGACTGGCGTTACCCTATACAAGAAGCTAGACAAGATGGAATTACAAAGGCAGTTCAAGGAAATTTAGATCCATGTGTATTAATGGCACCTTGGAATGTTATTGAAGAAAAAGCGAAAGAAATCATTGATCAAGGAATTCAAACTCCAGGATTTATTTTTAACCTCGGGCACGGTGTGTTCCCCGAAATTAGTCCTAATACGTTAAGAAAATTAACTCGTTTTGTTCACGAGTATTCTGCAGAACAATTAGCAAAAATTAATCAGTAAAAGGAATGAGTTCGAATGAAAAAGGACATTGGCTTACTAGTAATGGCATATGGAACACCAAGAAGTTTAGATGAAGTAGAACCTTACTATACACACATACGTCACGGCAGAAAGCCTTCAAAAGAACAATTAGATGATTTAACTGAACGTTATGAAGCGATAGGCGGAATTTCTCCGCTTGCAAAAATTACAGAAGAACAAACGAAGAAACTGGAAGAAGAGCTGAATCGGCGTTATAATGACCGAAATTTCAAGTCTTACCAAGGATTAAAACATATAGATCCATTTATTGAGGATGCTGTTCATCAAATGAAGAAAGATGGAATTGAAGAAGCTGTCAGCATTGTGCTTGCTCCACACTACTCGACATTCAGCGTTAAATCTTATAACGGACGAGCTAAAGAAGAAGCAGAATCGATTGGTGGTCCGTCAATAACAACTGTTGAGAGCTGGTATGACGAGCCAAAATTTATTGAGTACTGGGCAGAGCAAATTCGTCAAACGCGTGAACAAATGACAGAAAATGAACGAGACAACCATGTCGTCATTTTCTCAGCACACAGTTTGCCTGAACGAATCTTGCAAAACGGAGATCCGTACCCTCAACAATTAGAAGAAACAGCGAAATTAATCGCTGAAAAAGCGGATGTAAAAAACTATGAAATTGGTTGGCAAAGTGAAGGGAATACTCCTGACCCTTGGATTGGTCCTGATGTTCAAGATTTAACTCGGGATTTATATGAAAAACATCAATATGAAGCGTTCGTCTATTGTCCTGTTGGATTTGTCGCTGATCATTTAGAGGTTCTTTATGATAATGATTATGAGTGTAAAGTGGTGACAGATGAACTTGGCGTCGTGTATTATCGTCCAGAAATGCCGAATGCTAAAGAGGAATTTATAGATACACTTGCTACAGTTATTGAAAAAACTTTAGGAGATTCAAAGGAAAATGAGTAAACAGCGTATTGCGATTATCGGGGGAGGTATCACTGGGGTAAGTGCCGCTTATTACTTGCAAAAAGAGATACAGCAAAATGGCACCGAAGCAGAACTTACCCTTTATGAGGCAGGAGAAAAGCTAGGTGGTAAAATAGAAACTGATTATACAGATGGATTTGTCATTGAACAAGGTCCGGACTCTGTATTAGCACGAAAGACTAGTGTAATGGAGCTTGCGAAAGAAGTAGGTATGGGCGATGAGGATTTTGTATACAGTAAAACCGGATCATTTATCCTTCATAAAAGTAAACTTTACCCGATGCCTGGCGGGGCAATATTGGGTATACCGACACAATGGGGGCCTTTTTTAAAAACGAAGCTAATCTCTCCTGCGGGAAAATTGAGGGCTGGTGCAGATCTAATTCTTCCTCGTACATCAGATGGAGATGAGGATCAATCGTTAGGTGTTTTTTTCAAAAAAAGATTAGGAAACGAAGTCGTTGAACGACTGATTGAACCATTATTATCGGGAGTTTACGCAGGTGATTTAGATCAACTAAGTTTGCAGGCGACCTTTCCGCAATTTAAACAAGTGGAGAAGAAGCACCGAAGTTTAATTGTCGGGATGAAATCAACAACTGCAAGGGGACAGTCTCAAGGAAAAAGCCAAACACCTAAGCCTAAAGGAATGTTTTTAAACTTTCGTAACGGGCTTCAATCATTCATTGACCAAGTAGAGAGTAAGTTGGATCCTTCTACAATAATAAAAGGCGTAGCGTTACAATCATTACAAAAAGTAAATGGAAAATATGAACTTACTTTTTCTGATGGAACAAAGGATGTTGTCGATCATGTCGTGCTCACAACCCCTCATCATATTACGTATTCGTTTTTGAAGAATTATCAGTTTGCACAATGGCTAAATGAAATCCCTGCAACATCGGTAGCGACTGTAGCAATGGCATTTCCGGAAAAAGCGATTAAGCAAGATATCGATGGTTCAGGCTTCGTCGTTTCAAAAGAGTCGGGCTATTCGATTACTGCCTGTACATGGACACATAAGAAGTGGGAGCATTCTACACCAGATGGGAAAGTTCTCTTAAGGGGCTATGTCGGCAGGGCTGGTGATGAAGATATCGTCTTTAAGTCCGATGAAGAGATCCTTGCTGCTGTTTTGAAAGACTTAAGTCATATTATGGAGCTTGAAGGTGAACCAGATTTTTATAAAATTCGCCGATGGAAGCAAGCAATGCCACAATATATAGTCGGTCATAAGGAAAGACTTCAGAAGTTCAAATCAAGTTTAACAGAAGAGCTTCCAAACGTACATGTTACCGGAGCATCATTCGAAGGGATTGGTGTGCCTGATTGTATAAACCAAGGAAAAAAAGTTGCTGAGAATATTTCCGAAGACTTAAAACGATAAATGTAATCATGTGATGCTAAATAGTATCACATGATTTTTTCAATAAGTAAAAAAGTATAAAATATCAATCTCTCGATTGCTGTCTAGTACCAAAGTTCAGTAACAAAGCTGAAAACAGTAAAAAGATTTAGCATAGATGATAAACAAAAAGGACCGCACGACCGAAATCGTGCGGTTTCCACAGGGAGAGGAAATATGAGAAAGTGGGGGGGTATCGTATATATACCTGCTTGTTTTCGTTTTTAAACATAAAAAACGAAAAAATGTCGTTTTTTTATCGAGACATATTTCAGTACTCCTGCACAGTTTTAGACGAAGGTATGATCTAACGGATTGCCTGGACGGATACACTCCAGAGCAATTCTAATAGCGGAAGGGACATGCGCCATCGGCTCAAGGTTGCTTCGCAGTTACACTCGCTTGTAGCAAGTAATGATTGTCGCTTAATGGTCGCTGCCTTGCACTTTACTTATTTCTGCCTCATTTTACGGTGGTCAATCTCCCCCGCAAGAGCGTAAAGAATAATAAAAGAAGCAAAGTGTGAACTGAAATCATTGTGGTCTTGTTGAGGATATACCTCTACAAAGTCGATACCAACAACCCCGTTACGACAGACTTCATGAACAATTGTTAACAGTTCATGTGACGTTAGTCCGTTGCCGTCAACTGGACCGCCAGGATTATAAGCGTGATCAAGTACATCACTGCAAATGCTCAAATAGACAGCATCTGTTCCTTCTGAAGCAATATTATACGCTTTTTTAGTAAGTTCTCGTAAGTCATTTGATTGACGAATGTCTTCTATAGTCAATGTGGTCGCACCAACTTCTTTGGCAAGCCGACCATTTTCCGGTTTATTTCGAGGACCGTGAATTCCCATGTGAACTAAACTTTCATTTCTCACACCTTCTGTTTCATAAAGTCGGGCGAACGGTGATCCACGGCCATATGGATCATTTACGGAAGTTATATTGTTGTCATAATGGGCATCAAGGTGAATAATGCCAACTTTCTTCCCACTATGGTCAATGTAAGCTTCAATAATTGGAAAGGTAATTCCGTGATCGCCGCCTAAAGCAATATGGAATTTCCCCGTATCCCAAATATCTTTGGAAAAAGAACGAATTCTTTCCTTCGTTGATTCGGGGTCTGCGGGAATGACATCGACATCACCTTTATCACCCAATGTTAAATGTTCAAATACGTCTAAATGGTTAAGTTCTGGTAAATAACCACTGTATCTCTCCGAGCTTATCCGCATGACTTTTGGACCTAACTCACATCCGGTGTAGGCTCCCCATGTAACGGCTCCTTCCCAAGGTACTCCGTACAAAATGACGTCAGAATTCTTAATATCTTCCGGATGGTTGACTAAATTTCTAGCGCTTAAAAAACATGGTGTATTTCCATAGATCATTGAATCTGACACATTTTTTCCTCCTTCTATAAAAAGACAGACATTATGTCATTTCCCTTATTTTATATCTATAAAATGCAAGTTAAACATTTTTGGCAAAATAAATAGAAATTCTTTCATTTAATCGTAATAAATAATTCGAATATCAATGTTTTTTACAAAAAAATGCTCATTGACGTTCACTCATTGGATAAAATCTTTGTCGATTTTATCATTGTTCAACAGTGAACGGTGTCGTAACTTGTACAAATGTGCAAATATATAGACTTTTTTAAGGACATCAGAAGGTAAATGTCGTAAATTAACTTAGCAATCCGAAACGAATATGTCTTATACTTATCTTGGACAATAGGGACAAACAATAAAGTGACAAATAAATGAAGGAGAAAGGTAAAATGATGACAACCGTAAAAAGAGGTTTAGCTGATCAGTTGTTTGAGAATAAAAAGTGGATCATACAAGAAATGATAGATCATTTTCCATTTGAAACTTCTACCACGAAAAATCATACGTCGTCCTTAGTGCTTGAGCTCTCCAGCCTTTTTGATTGTTTTATCATGTCTTTATACGAAAATACTTCTCCAGATCTTGAAGAACACGGAATGTTAGTAGAAAATTACAGGATAAGAGAAGGGATCCATCTAGATCGTTTTCTAGCATACTTTGATGAAGTAAGAACAATCATTGAACGGTGGATCGACAAATTACCGATGACAGATGGTGATCGTGCACACGGAAAGTACAAGCTAAATGAATTTTTTCTACTGTTACAAAAAGCTATTCACTTGTATTCAACGAAACTGAAAGGTGAAGAACTGAAAAAGAAAAATGATGAGCTTGAGAAATTACAGCGGGAACGGTTGAAAACATTGTCAAAGTTGTCGTCTAGTTTTGCCCATGAGATTCGAAATCCATTAACATCAATAAAAGGGTTTATCCAATTGCTGGAAAGCCGTTTTGACAAACCGTCAGATGAAGGAAAGTTTATAAATTATATAAATAAAGAGATTGAAGAGTTGGAAGGACAAGTGAACCAAATTATGCTGCTTTCCAATCATAAAACTCATCAAGATGTCCATATTAAAGAAGTTATGTTAAACAATGTTGTCATTAAAGCTATTCAAGGGTTTCAGCCCTTTTTTAAAGAACATAATATTAAACTTTCTTTAAAATTAACTTCCTTATTTCAAGTGAACGGGATTGAAGATCAATTAAAATTAGCGGTTTATAAATTGTGCCAAAATGCGATTGATGCGTTATTGTTAAAAGAAACGGATCGTCAGCTGCAGGTTTCATTAAGTGAAGAATCTGGATTAGCATCCCTAACATTTACGAATAATGGACCACCGATTCCAAGGCTCATTAAAAACAAAATTTTCGATCCTTTCGTAAGTACAAAAGAGTTAGGAAAAGGAATCGGACTTTCAATAACAAAGCAAGTCATTGAAAAACATGGTGGTCATGTAAAGTTCCATTCAGATAAAGATAGTACAACCTTTAAAATATATTTACCGATATTATAAAATTATATTAATGCTAAAAATAAACGTAATATGGTATGATTAAAGTTATGAAAAAATGGATAGTTTGTATTGAATCCATAGGAGTGTTTTTATGTCAAAAGATATGGATGTCGTAGATATTTTGCGACACTATCGTCATGATTGGCTGAATCAATTACAGCTAATTAAGGGGAACTTAGCTTTAAGAAGGTTAGATAAAGTCGAGAGTATTATTGATGACTTAGTGCAACAATCTAAGAATGAAAGCCAACTAACCAATATGAACATTCCAAATGTAGCTGCCCGTCTTCTGACATGTAATTGGGAAAGCCATCCGTACAATGTCAGCTTTGAAACATTGACTGGGGAGAAAGATTGGTCCATCTTAGATGAAGATTTGCTGCTAATCATAAATCAGTTGTTCAACATTTTCGATGAACAAGTATACCGCGGGGAAGACAATCATCTATTGTTCATTTTTAATGATATAAATGGAAAAATGGTCGAATTAGACTTTCAAGGTGAACTTAGGAAAAATCATCGGTTAAATGATGAATTAACTTGCATTAAGGAGCAAAATGATACGAAGGTGGAAAAAATTGAATGGAACGAGCGGGAATGTTATATCAAAATCTGTTTTGAATAAGTTTCTGTTTAACCGTATTTGAGGTGAAAGATCATGTTTGTGGACAAGGTCCAAGTATTTGTAAAAAGTGGAGACGGCGGAAATGGAATGGTAGCATACCGTCGTGAAAAATATGTTCCAGATGGTGGCC
The DNA here is from genome assembly GCF_002335745.1 of Evansella halocellulosilytica. Lineage (GTDB taxonomy): Bacteria > Bacillota > Bacilli > Bacillales > Salisediminibacteriaceae > Bacillus_CA > Bacillus_CA halocellulosilytica. Next base: position 2,855,740 of record NZ_NIST01000001.1, read on the forward strand.
CTGCAGGTGGAGACGGGGGTAAAGGAGCAGACGTTGTTTTTCTTGTTGATGAAGGTTTAAGAACATTAATGGATTTCAGATATCAACGTCATTTTAAGGCAGAACGTGGTGAAAACGGCCGCCCGAAAAATCAGCACGGGAAAAGCCGCGAACCATTAATAGTAAGAGTACCTCCCGGAACAACAGTCATCGATGAGGCTACTGGAAAAATTGTTGCTGATTTAACAGAAGAAGGACAAAAAGCAGTTATTGCTAAGGGTGGTCGTGGAGGCCGTGGAAACAGTCGTTTTGCAACCCCAGCCAACCCAGCCCCTGAGATTGCCGAAAACGGGGAACCAGGTGAAGAGCGAAATGTCATTTTAGAACTGAAAGTTTTAGCTGATGTTGGACTAGTAGGATTTCCGAGTGTCGGAAAGTCAACTTTACTTTCAGTTGTATCTGCTGCAAAACCAAAAATTGCAGATTATCACTTCACAACACTGTCTCCTAATTTAGGAGTTGTTGAAACTGATGACCACCGTAGCTTTGTAATGGCGGACCTTCCAGGGCTGATAGAAGGTGCACACTCTGGCGTCGGTCTAGGTCATCAATTTTTACGTCACATTGAACGAACACGTGTCATCGTCCATATCATAGATATGAGCGGTTTAGAAGGAAGAGATCCTTTTGATGATTACGTTACGATAAATGATGAACTAAAACAATATAATATGCGCTTAACAGAACGGCCACAGATCGTCGTTGCAAATAAAATGGATTTACCTTCTTCAGAGGAGAATTTACAAGTATTCCGTGAGCAAGTCGGAGACGATGTAGAAATTGTTCCAATTTCTGCTGTAACAAAACAAGGTTTAAACGACTTACTTCGTTCAATTGCTGATAAAGTTGAAACAACACCGGAGTTTCCGCTCTATGAAGAAGAACAAATTGAACAACGTGTCGTATATAAATTTGAAAAAAGAGAAAATCCATTCACCATTTCAAGGGAACCAGATGGTACGTTTGTCATTGAAGGTGAAGAAATTGAGCGTATATTTAAAATGACTGATTTTAACAGAGATGATTCAGTCCAGCGTTTTGCACGAAAAATGCGTCATATGGGAATAGACCAAGCTTTACGTGACCGTGGGGCTGAAGATGGCGACACAGTTAGAATTTTGAAGTATGAATTTGAATTTGTTGAATAAGAGCTAAGGGTAGCTGCAATTTAGGCGGCTCCCCTTTTTTATCGCTTAGGAAACTATAGATTAGATCTTGTAGATAAGTTCTCAAAATAGTTGTTACGTCTAGCTCAGCGACGAGCGTTTACATCACGAGCTTCCACACGGATGTGGTGACTTCGGCGTTTCCGCAGGACGCGGGGGTATTAGCCGAAGATCTGATCTTACGAGTTGCCTCGACGGACAGGACGTCCTAATGCCGGGCATGCCACAGTTACGTGGCGTATTGCCCGGTTGACGGATATAATCGCAGAGCGATGCTAGAAGAGGAAGAGGCAGCGCTTTTCTTATCAGCTGTTTTTAAAAATTGCATTTATAATCGGATATATTGTTGTAAATTAACTAAGCAATCTTTTATAATTAGGAAATAGCAGTTTCTGTAGGTGGTGACAATATTGAAAAAACGGACAGATCAATTTTACCTTGTTCGTGAAGATATGCTTTCTGAAGCAATGTTAAAAACGATAAAAGCAAAGATGCTTTTGGAAAATGGGAAGTTTAATAAGATCAATGAGGTAGTTAAAGAAGTTGACTTAAGCCGAAGCGCATTTTATAAATACAAAGACGGAATATTTCCATTTCATACAATGGTAAAAGAAAAAATCATTACGTTAAGTATTCATCTAGAAGACCGTTCAGGAGCACTGTCAAAATTACTTTCTTTAATTGCACAAACAGGGGCAAATGTATTAACGATTAATCAGACGATCCCGCTTCAAGGCCGTGCTACAATTACATTATCCATTGAAACAGCAGCGATGACAGCAGACGTTACGGTGCTGTTAGGTAAAATAGAAGAACTAGATGCAGTAGTAAAAGTAGAACTTATCGGTTCTGGTGCATAAATTAATAAATGTTCTTATTGATATTACGTTTCATTCAACAGGGATAAAAGGAGCGAGAAACATGAATAGTATTGGATATCTTGGACCAAAAGGGTCATTTACTGAGGCAGCTGCAAAAGCATTATTACCAAATCATGAAAGAATTCCATTTCACTCTATTCCAGATAGCATGGATGCTGTGGATGAAGGAGAGATTTCAGCCGCAGTTGTCCCGTTAGAAAACGCCATCGAAGGTTCAGTGAATGTCACACTAGACTATTTAATCCACCATCGTCGTCTTAATATGAGTGCTGAATATACATCACCCATTTCTCAATCTTTAATAATAAATCACTCTAATGACATAATGAAAGAAATTGAATACATTTATTCACATCCTCAAGCTGTAGCACAATGCCATCATTTTATACGAAAAAACTATCCTTATGCTGAAATAAAGTATATGAATTCAACAGCAGCAGCAGCTAAATATGTTAGTGAACATCCAGAGGAATGTGCTGCAGCTATTGCGAATGAGCTTGCAGCGAAGGAATATCGTTTATCAATAGTTAATAGTAAGATAAATGATTACGAAAATAACTCAACACGGTTTATTTTGTTACAGAAAGATGACAATGATCAAAAATTAATTCGTTCTTCAGAGAAGCAAAAGTATAAAACTACACTAATGGTTACATTACCGTCCGATTATTCGGGAGCTCTGCATCAAGTTTTGTCTGCCTTTGCTTGGAGGAAAATAAACTTAAGTAAAATTGAATCACGGCCAATGAAAACGTCATTAGGTGATTATTTTTTTATTATAGATGTTGAAATGGCATTAGACGAAGTTCTGCTCCCTGGTGCGTGTGACGAATTAAAAGCTTTAGGATGCGGGGTAAGTATTTTAGGAAGTTACCCTTGCTATGAGTATATAAACTTACCTATGACAGAGAAAATAAAATAAAATGTGTCATCAAAAAAGCTCTCATATCGTGAGGGCTTTTTATAAAGCCTGAATCCGTGATAATCGTGTTGATATGCCATCCATCTGCTCGCTTTCACCTCTAGGTACAAGTGCGACATCTGTTCATGCATCACTTCTTTTGCATTCACAGTGTCTTCTTTGCCGCGGGCGAACCGCGAGCCTCCTGAAACTCCACTTCGTTTCGTTCTGCGGGGACTCGCCAGGCTCGCTTTTCCCGTAGGAAAGAGGATTGCTTCTTCGAAAATACATCGATTTGTCTCGACGGATATACGACAGAGCCATACTAGTAGAGGAAGAGACAGTCTCGTAGATTCCTGTCATATCAACCAATGTAGCTAAAATTCGGTGCATAATCGTCACACCCTCTATAAGTCCTAATCACTCCTTCTTTCTTAGTATTTAATTTGTTCGTGACATTTTAAAATCGTTTCTTTTTTGTGCTAATGATATGTTTGATTGCATAGGTTGTGTTGAGTAAGATGTTTTTTCATTTAAAGAAAATAAGTGACGATTCGCCCAAGTGTGCATAGAATGTAATGACATTGTATGGGAGGGATCAATAAAGTGAGAATTCATATTGTCCAAAAAGGCGATACACTTTGGAAACTCGCACAAAAGTACGGGGTGAACTTTGAAGAATTAAAAGCTGTTAATAATCAATTAAGTAACCCGGACCTTATTATGCCAGGTATGAAAATTAAAATTCCAACTGGCAGTGTGCAAGCAAAACAAATATCGCCAGCAAAAGAAGTACCTGTTAAAGAGCAGCCGATTGTTAAGGAAGCACCATTGAAACCGACACCGCCACCATCTATTAAAGAGGAGAAAGAGGTTCCGATACCAAAGCCAGTAGCACCACATGTAGTAGAACCTGCACCTCCACCATCGAAGACGTATCAAATGCAAAAAACGAACATGAATTTTAATTTTTACAAAAAAGAGCAGCCGACATATAAAATGCCTGCGCCGCCAAAGATGCCGAAGCCAAAAGAAGTACCGAAAGTAAAAGAAAAGCCAAAGCCTAAAAAACCAGCTCCAGTAAAAGAAAAACCGGTCAAAAAACCGGTAGAAAAGCCGGTAACAAAGCCTGTCAAAAAACCGGTAGAAAAGCCAGTCACAAAGCCAGTCACAAAGCCAGTCACAAAGCCAGTCACAAAGCCTGTAACAAAACCGATGGTTCATCCAATGGCATACGATAGTTATCCGATAACACCAGTAATGCCTGGTTGTATACCATGTCCACCATTATGTGCACAGCCTTTTCATCCTTATGGATATATGCCGATGCATCCTGGAATGATGGGACCATATGGCGGTTATCCAGGTCAAATGGCAATGTATCATCAGCCGATGCATCAAATGGGCCATATGCCTGGAATGCCAGAAGAATACAACCAAGAAATGGGTATGGAGCAATACCCGCATAATGATGAAATGCAAGCTTACGGTGATGTAACTGCCCAACAGTTTCAATCGATGTACGGTAATCAATTCTCAGGAATGGATCCAACTTATCCACCCGAAGCCACTCATGGCATGATGCCACAATATGGTTATGGACCTTATAACCAACAAGAGTATGGCTGGAGAGACGAAGAAGAGGAAGAAGAAAATAATGATTAACTTGAGGTGATCACCTCGGTTTAAAGGATGCGTTTTATCTTAATAAATTGTTATGAAAAGTGCCAGTGACTCCTATTGGCACTTTTTATAATTTCATTTCCAATAAATGAATTGATTAATGTTGGTGTTTTAGGGTTAACTTATAATGTATTGAATAATGTACAAGTAAAATCAGGAAAACATAAACCATTTATAAGTACTTCGTATTAAAGAATGAAGGATAATCAGGGTTACGAAAAATATAATTATAAATTTGTCTTTATACTATTATTTTACATAAAAATTACCTTAAAATGTACAGAATCAAAATGTCCTCACCTAGACAACCTAATTGGTGAAAGGAGGGCATTCAATGAAAAAAATTGCTATTAGCTTGACAGCAGTCACCATGTTATTAACAGGGATTACTGGTTGTGGTGATGTTAATGATAATGCAGCCAACCAACAAGAAGGTTTTACAGTTAACCAAGGTCGTCAAGGCGGGAATTACTATGGAGCCCGAGGAGACGGTACTGGTATGCAAGGTGCATACAATGACATGATGGGTCGTGAAACGGAACGTTATGGTCAACAAGGTTATGCAAGAGGTTGGAACAATCGAAATGGTGCTCATGGAGGACGAATCGGTGCTCAAAACCGCGCACGTGGTAATCGTGCCGGAGCATACGGAACTAGAGCCGGAGCTTATGGTGGATTTGGGCGTGGAATCGTCGGAGATGACCGTGCAGGAATGGTTGATGAGGATGGTATTCTAAATCGACGACCTCGTGCGTATCAAGGTCAACAAACGAGTCGTGACCGTGGAAGAATGGGTGGAAACGCCTTCCGTGGTTCTAACTTCTTAGGAGACCGTGACCGTGGAATTCCACATGAGTTTGGTGAACGAGGCCACCGTGGATTAAACCGTCAAGGACAACATGGTGAACGAAGACACCAAGGTCTTGGCCAACAAGGCCAACAAGGTCGTCAAGGTCCTGTTACAGGCTATTACGATAGCGATGATGGTCGAGCTGCACGCGAGTTGGCAGATCGAATTGAGGACCAAGAAGGTGTTCAAGACTGCCGTGTAATTGTTAATGGTGACGATATTGTCGTCGGTTTAGAAACTGATGGAGACGATGAGCAAGTTTCAGAAGAAATACGCTCAAAGGTATCAAGAGCAGTGGATGACAAAGATGTTCATGTCGTAACAGACCAAGAACATTTAAGAACCATCCGCGGCATGGACGAACAGTTGCGTGCTGGCGAACCGTTTGAAGAAGTTGGTGCTACATTTGATGACATGCTTCAAGATCTTGGTCGAGCGGTTCAACGCCCATTTGAACGCAGCCGTTAATAATTAGATTGGAAAGGCAGGTGAATGAATCACCTGCTTTTCAATTACATTCTTTGTAAACCACAGATTCTGCCTGTGTGAAAGTTGTTCTTTAAAGGTTGTAATCGTACGCTCTCATTTTAAACGTATACACGAATAGATGGAAGGTAATTTGCTCGCTTTCTACAGGTGGATACTTATTTACATAAAAAGCTTTATTTTTCAGGTCATAACATAATTTTCTTACTTCGCTTTTTCTTATATACTAAATGTATCATGTGAAGCGGGGGGATATGTATGGCTGGACATTCGAAATGGAGTAATATTAAACATCGAAAAGGCAGACAGGATGCAAAGAAAGGAAAAATTTTCACAAAAATTTCTAAAGAAATTTTTGCTGCGGTAAGATCAGGTGGGGAAGACCCTGACACGAATACGAGATTACGACTAGCCTTAAATAAAGCAAGGGCAGCAAATGTGCCGAATGATAATATTGAACGAACAATTAAAAAAGCTATAGGAAATCTTGAAGGAATTATGTATGAAGAGATCATTTATGAAGGCTATGCACCGCATGGAGTAGCTGTATATATAGAGGCACTTACAGATAATAAAAATCGAACTGCTGCCGAAATAAGACTTGCCTTTAATAAAAATAATGGCAATCTTGGCGAATCAGGTTGTGTAAACTTTATGTTTGCGAGGAAAGGGATGCTAATCATGGAAATTGACGATTCTATTGATGAGGAATCGACAATGCTTGAAGCGGTTGATGCAGGTGCTGATGATGTCATTGTTTCCGATGGCGCGATCGAAATATACACATCGCCTGAACTATATGAGAAGGTAAAAAAAACGATGGAGCAAGGCGGTCATACGTTTATTTTTGCAGAGGTTGCAATGGTTGCGAACACGAAAACAGATCTTGACGAACAAAAAGCTGAAGAAGTTCTCCAACTGATTGATGCTTTAGAGGACAATGATGACGTACAAAATGTTTATCATAATTTAAAATAAGAATAAAGGATAAAGCTTCCGATGTTTGGAAAACCTATGAATAATTCCTATATATTCTAAAGGAAATAGTTAGGTTTCCTTGCAAGGAGGCTTTTGAATTGATTTTTTCAATGAAAAGAACGCATTTACATTACTTGTTACTAATGTTACTACTGTCTGTACTCGCATTTTATCCAAGTGAAGTAATTGGGCATTCAAATAATGAATCGCATGAGGCAAAAACGGTTGAAGTCATCCTGCAAAGGCATTATTTGGACGGTGAAGTAAGTGAAGAATTGATTGAAGAAACGATCTGGTCAATGGAGGATTTTTGGTCATTTTATGATGATTGGCAGTTAGTTGACCAAAATGAACATCAAGTCATTTTTAAACAAGAATTTAACGACATTTCTCCTTTATTAAAAATGAATGGTTATTTTGGCCTTTCAGAAGAAGGAACATTAAACATATATAATGGCAAACCTGAAGATACTGATGATGTCATCCAATCATTCTTTCAAATTAATACGAGTCGCTTGAAAAGTCATTTGCACGATGATTTAATCAAAGGAATTCCTGTCTCAAGTAAAGATCAATATTTGCAAGTATTAAAGACATATGAAAAATATGCTGCAAGTGACCTATAAAAATTTGATGAACCCGCTTCTACTTACGGTAGGAGAGGGTTCTTTCGTATTCAATTTCTTTTAAAGCAAGGCTTTGCGATGCGCAAATTTGTGAAAATCAACACTACTCCCAAAGTGACTTCTGTTTATCTCGCAAAATCCATTTTCTAAATAATCTCCTCAAATTAATAAAAATGAAGTGACATTATGATAAAATAGAAATGTGTGTTCGTATTTGTATTTTTTGTTGCAGAGGAGAATGAATAGTGATTGAATACTTAACAGGTAAAATAACACATATAGAAACAGATGCCATTGTTGTAGATGTTCAAGGGGTTGGGTATCTTGTTCATTGTGCTAATCCGTTCCGTTTTCAAGAATGGCTTGATGAAAAGATGACAGTATATACATATCAGCATGTTAGAGAAGATGCCTTGCAATTATTCGGTTTTTTAAGTAGAGAAGAAAGGCGTTTATTTGAGAAACTACTTCAAGTTTCAGGAATCGGACCAAAAGGAGCGTTAGCAATTATTGCTTCAGGACAGCCGAAAACGGTCATTCAAGCAATTGAAGAAGAAAATGAACGTTTCCTTGTGAAATTTCCTGGTGTTGGAAAGAAAACTGCACGTCAAATGATTTTAGATTTAAAAGGTAAATTACCGGATGTTATGCCGTCATTATTTGATGATAGTGATGGTGCAGCGATTAAAGTACAGCAACATGACGAAAAACAAGAGTTAACAGAAGCGATCGAAGCATTAAAAGCACTTGGTTATGTTGAACGGGAAATTAATAAAGTATTACCGAACTTAAAAGAAAAAGATTTGACAACCGATGAATATATAAAACTGGCGCTAAAATTGATGCTACAATGATAAAATAGATATTTTTGGAGGAAGATACGATGGAAGAGCGGATAGTAAGCGGAGAAGTGCAAGACCATGAAGATTGGGAAGAACGAAGTCTCCGTCCTCAAACATTGTCTCAATATATAGGTCAACGCTCTGTTAAAGAGAATTTAACAGTGTTCATTGAAGCTGCAAAAATGCGCGAGGAATGCTTAGACCACGTACTGCTATATGGTCCTCCCGGACTCGGTAAAACGACGTTATCAATGATTATTGCAAATGAGATGGGAGTAAACTTACGGACAACATCAGGTCCTGCAATTGAACGACCTGGAGATTTAGCTGCAATTTTAACAGCACTTGAACCGGGTGATGTGTTATTCATCGATGAAATTCACCGTTTAAACCGATCTGTGGAGGAAGTTTTATATCCAGCAATGGAAGATTTTTGTCTTGATATCGTTATTGGCAAAGGACCTTCTGCACGGTCTGTTCGATTAGATCTACCTCCATTCACTTTAGTAGGTGCAACGACAAGAGCAGGTATGCTATCAGCTCCATTACGTGATCGTTTTGGTGTCGTAAGCCGCCTTGAGTATTATGAGCATGATGAATTAACAGAAATCGTGCATCGAACTGGAGATGTCATGGAAATTCGTATTCATCCACAAGCTGGTGAAGAAATTGCAAGGCGTTCTAGAGGAACTCCTAGAATTGCAAACCGCTTACTTAGGAGGGTACGAGATTTTGCTCAAGTACGTGGAAATGGAGAAGTTGATTTACATGTGACGCAAGAAGCTTTAGAATTACTTCAGGTTGACCGTCTAGGATTAGATCATATTGACCATAAACTGTTAATGAGTATTATTGAAAAATTTCGTGGTGGACCTGTAGGTCTTGATACGATTGCTGCAACTGTCGGTGAAGAATCACACACGATAGAAGACGTATATGAGCCATATTTACTGCAAATTGGTTTTTTGCAGCGGACCCCTCGTGGAAGAATGGTAACTCCGAAAGTATATGATCATTTCCAAATGGAGGTGCCTGAATGATGACCCAAATTCCTAAAATGTTAATTACGTTAGGAGTCATTTTGGTTATTGTCGGTTTACTATGGCAAGTAGGAGGAAAGTACTTATCCTTAGGAAAGCTTCCTGGGGATATTTTTGTGAAACGGGGAAACACGACAATTTATTTCCCAATTGTCACTTCGATCGTAATAAGTATTATACTATCAATCATTTTGTATTTTATCGGACGTTTCAGGTAAGGAATGTTGGCAATTGAAGTAAAGGAAGGATAAGCAGACTATGGATGTATCGCAATTTGATTTTCATTTACCCGATGAATTAATCGCACAAACCCCTTTAAAGGATCGTTCATCTTCAAAACTTTTAGTGATGAATAAACGGACAGGTGAACGAGAGCACCGACAGTTTTTTGAGGTTATTGATTACTTGAAAAAAGGAGATACTCTCGTTTTAAATGACACAAAGGTTCTCCCAGCAAGGCTTCTCGGTGTAAAAGAAGAGACTGGGGCGAAAATAGAAACTCTTTTACTCCATGATGAAGGTGATCACGTCTGGGAGACGCTTGTGAAACCAGCAAAGCGGGTAAAAAAAGGGACAGTTGTTCAATTTGGTGACGGCCTATTAACAGCGACATGTGTTGAGGAGCTTCCAGAAGGTAGAAGGAAACTGCAATTTTCGTTTCAAGGAATATTTCATGAAATTTTAGACCAACTTGGGGAAATGCCGTTACCACCATATATTCAAGAACAGCTTAAAGAAAAAGACAGGTATCAGACAGTATATGCCAAACATCGCGGTAGTGCAGCAGCACCGACAGCTGGACTCCATTTCACGAAAGAATTGTTGTCTGAATTAGAGAGTAAAGGGGTTCGTGTAGCTTATTTAACATTGCATGTCGGTCTAGGGACATTTCGTCCTGTTTCAGTAGACGATGTCGAATCGCATGAGATGCATGCTGAATTTTATCAGTTAAGCGAGAAAGCAGCTAAAATGATTAACGAAACAAAAAGCAATGGGGGACGAGTCATTGCAGTAGGAACAACTTCTGCAAGGACATTGGAGACGGTTGCTTCCGAAAATGGAGGTCAACTTGTTCCAAGTTCAGGCTGGACAAATATATTTATTTATCCAGGCTATATGTTTAAAGCCATTGATGGTCTTCTAACAAATTTCCATTTACCAAAATCGACGCTAGTCATGTTAGTTAGTGCTTTTGCTGGACGTGCGCATATTATCGATGCTTATAAAGAGGCTATTATTATGCGTTACCGCTTCTTTAGCTTCGGTGATGCTATGTTATTAATTTAAAACAGATTTCAACTGAGTATATGAATAGAGCTTTTAAAAGAGAAAGTAACAGACAATAAAGGAAGTGTAATGATGACAGCAGTAACATACGAACATATAAAGACGTGTAGACAGTCTGGAGCACGTCTTGGGATTGTTCATACACCTCACGGTTCGTTTGAGACACCAATGTTTATGCCGGTCGGGACGTTAGCAACGGTTAAAACGATGAGTCCTGAAGAGTTAAAGGAGATGGGCGCAAAAATCATATTAAGTAATACGTATCATTTATGGCTTCGTCCAGGGCATGACATTATAAAAGAAGCGGGTGGTCTCCATAAATTTATGAATTGGGATAAACCGATATTGACTGATTCTGGGGGCTTTCAAGTTTTCAGTCTAAGTGATATGCGAAAAATTACTGAAGAAGGCGTTGAATTTAGAAATCATTTAAGTGGCGAAAAAATGTTTTTGAGTCCTGAAAAGGCAATGGAAATACAAAATGCATTAGGACCCGATATTATGATGGCTTTTGATGAATGCCCACCTTATCCAGCTGAATTTGACTATATGAAAGCTTCTGTAGAAAGAACAACTAGATGGGCAGAACGATGCTTGAAAGCACACGAACGACCGAATGAGCAAGGATTATTTGGGATTGTTCAAGGCGGGGAGTATGAGGAATTACGACGCCAAAGTGCAGCTGACCTCGTTTCAATGGATTTTCCAGGATATGCCGTCGGCGGACTGTCAGTTGGGGAACCAAAGGATGTCATGAACGAGGTTCTAGAATTTACTACTCCTTTATTGCCTGATCATAAGCCACGATATTTGATGGGTGTTGGCTCACCAGATGCGTTAATAGATGGTGCGATTCGTGGTATCGATATGTTTGATTGCGTACTGCCGACTAGAATTGCAAGAAATGGAACGCTGATGACGAGTGAAGGGCGTTTAGTCGTACGCAACGCGAAATATGCACGTGATTTCAGGCCACTTGATGAAAATTGCGATTGTCACGTATGTCAAAATTATAGCCGGGCATATATCCGCCATTTAATTAAATGTAGTGAAACGTTCGGGTTTAGGTTAACTTCTTATCATAACTTATACTTTTTACTACAGTTAATGGAGCGGGTTAGGGAAGCAATTCGTGAAGATCGGTTATTAGATTTTAAAGAAGAATTCTTCGAATCTTATGGATTTAATAAGCCTAATGCAAAAAACTTTTAAATATCACCTATTTTCAATACCATATGTGTTGATTTTTCATCGTAATTTTGTCTACAATAGTACGGTAAAGACAACTGTTTAGAGCAGGGTTAATATGATGAATGGGTACTTATGTGATACGATCATTACATAAGAAGGTGTTTGTCACTGAAAGGGGTGAAAGTGATGGAAGGATTAGCTGGTGCTTTAGTACCTCTACTATTAATGTTTGCAATCTTTTATTTCCTTTTGATTCGGCCGCAACAAAAGCGTCAAAAGAAGGTTCAAGAAATGCATTCTGCCCTACAAAAAGGGGACAAGATTATTACAATTGGTGGTCTTCACGGCACGATCGATGCAATTGATGAAAATCGCGTCGTTATTGATGTTGATGGTGGTAACAAATTAACGTTTGACCGTCAAGCAATACGTGAAGTAACAAATCAAGACTAATAAGAAAAACCGATTTCCAGTAGAAGGAAGTCGGTTTTTGTTTGTGGCGTTATCATGTACAGAATACTTCATAAAATTGTGCCGGACTTAGCCCCGCACAATTTTATGAGTTGGTATGGAATCAAAAATAGTTGGTACATATAAAGGTTCATTTTCACTATGCACTTTCGCGATAAGATTGTCCACGAATATTTACACCGAACATTCCGCCTAAGACAGCAGCAATTAAATATCCACTATGCATCATTAGTTGTTGAAGGTCAAAGCCTTGATTGTACCCAAGAAACTGTACAAGGAAAATGACGACAGTATATAATATCGCAGTGACTGCACCAGCTAACCAACCTTTTTCACCTGAGCGCCCTCCGGCGACCAAACCTCCGAAGAACATAGCTAAAAATGAAAAGCCGATTAAAATCCAACCTAAACTACCTTCTTGCAGGCTAGTAAACCGCAGTAGTAATGAAGTGATAAAGCTTACTGTAATGACAAGAACTAATATTGTCAAAATACCATATAACGAACTGCTAAATAAACGGTATTGCATGTAGCACCCCTCCCATTATTCATTTATTTCATACATATGCTTGTCATACTTATTTATACGCTTCAAATTTTATGAATTGAATGTAAAGGCATCGGTCTAAATTCAATCATGTTTATGTACTTGTCCTCATACAATGTATCGAATACATAGGGAGGGGCCAGTGACATGGAATGGATCATCGCACTCATTATATTTTCAATAAGCTATCTATTTATCATTACAGAGAAGATTAACCGTGCTCTTATCGCATGCTTGGGCGGAGTGTTCATGCTCTTTGTCGGAGTGTTAGACTTAAATAACGCTTTTTTAGAACATATTGATTGGCATACGATCGTTTTATTACTATCAATGATGATTTTAGTTTCAATAACGAGTCAAAGTGGATTCTTTGAATATATAGCTGTGTCATTAGCAAAGCTTGTTGAAGGGAAGCCAGTCCCGTTACTTATTGTCATTTCAACATTAACGGCATTTGGGTCAGCCCTTTTAAATAATGTGACGACAGTTTTACTTGTTGTGCCAATTGTAATCACGTTAACGAGGCAATTAAAAATCTCTGCGATTCCATATTTACTTTCAACGATACTGGCATCAAATATTGGAGGAACTGCGACATTAATTGGTGACCCGCCAAACTTAATGATTGGTCAAGCTGTTGAACATTTAACGTTTAATGCTTTTTTAATTCATCTCGGTCCAATTGTGATTGTTATCTATATTGTCATTATGATAGGTGTTTGTATGCTTTATAAAAGACAACTAATCGTTTCCACTGAAGATCGTATACGTTTGATGAATGTGAACCCTAAACAATACATTCAACACCGAACACTGCTGTTTAAATCGGTTTCTGTTCTAGTCATTACAACTGTTGGGTTTATTGCTCAGCCTTTTCTAAATGTAGAGCTGACAAGTGTTGCGATGGCAGGTGCGTTACTGCTTATGCTGTTAACACATGATGAAAAAGAAACGGAAGAAGTATTTCAAGCTGTTGAGTGGGTAACCCTTTTCTTCTTTATCGGACTATTTATGCTTGTTGGAGGTTTAAAGGAAGTTGGAATCATTGATGAAATTGCCAAGTCGATTATTTATTATACAGAAGGTGATGTACCGAAAACGGCAATGTTGATTTTATGGTCATCTGGAATTCTTTCTGGATTTGTTGATAACATTCCATTTGTGGCAGCGATGATACCAGTCATATTGGAATTTCAGGATTATGGAATGACAAATTTAGATCCGCTTTGGTGGGCGTTAGCTTTAGGAGCATGTTTAGGCGGGAATGGAACATTAATTGGAGCAAGCTCAAATGTGATTGTTGCGGGGTTAGCGATGAAAGCAAAACAGCCATTTACGTATATGGACTTTTTAAAAATAGGAGCCCCGACAGCAATTGTTTCTTTTGTTATATCAAGTGTATATCTATATTTTCGCTACCTTATTTTCTTCCCTTAATCGGACATAAAAGATATCTGTAAGTGCACGTGTTCAAAAAGGAGGAAAAAAGAGGAAAGTAGATCAAGGCGACGGAGTAGCGGAATGTATGGTGTTAATACGTGAGTATCAGAGAACGAGTTAACTTAGAGATACGAAAGCTATTGTTTCCCGGACTTTTTAAACCTCTTCTATAAAGAATTTCCAATCCTTCTCTCACATGACTTTATTTTTCGGGGTGAAACTAAAACAAAGACTGTGTGGAGAAAGGACGTTCAACTGTGGAATTTGGAACCATCATTACTAGAACGATTGTCATCTATTTCGTCATTCTTATCGTCTTTCGTATGATGGGAAAAAGAGAAATTGGAGAGCTTTCCATTGTCGATTTCGTCATATCAATCATGATTGCAGAATTGGCCGTTATGACTATTGAAAATACGCACGTTTCAATGGGTAAACAAATTATGCCGATGCTCGTGCTTATGGTTATTCAAATTTCATTAGCTTACATCTCCCTAAAGAGTCAAAAACTCCGTAAAATGATCGATGGAAAGCCTTCTGTTCTAATTAGTAAGGGGAAAATTGATGAAAATGAAATGAAAAAACAGCGTTATAACTTTGATGATCTCATGACTCAGCTCAGACAAAATAATGTGAAATATGTTTCAGAGGTGGAATTTGCGATATTGGAGCCTTCTGGTCAACTTTCAGTAATCAAAAAAGAAGATGAACAAGATGGGTCGAAGAGCCCTCCATTTTTACCATTGCCGTTAATATTGGATGGTGAGGTGCAAGAGGATCATTTAAGTGAGATTGGTAAAACACCACTTTGGTTAAGACAGCAACTAAGGAAGCTAGGTTATAGAGAGATTAAGAAAATTTCTTACTGTTCTTTAAATGGAGATCAACAATTTTTTATTGATCTAAAGGATGAATAAAATATTTTTAAGGTTTAAAGTGCCCGGCTCCTGGAAAATCACTCCAGGTGCCAGGCACTTTTTATATTCTTATATATCTTTTATCGAAGTAGTTTATTCAAAATTGGAATTCGGCTTATCTCTTCTTTTTTTACTAATTTCAGTGATAGTATTAATATCAAATAGACGATACATGCAGCTGAAATATTAATAATGGTACTCATCAACATTGGCAGATCATTAAATATGTTATTGTATGAATAAGTAGCGAACATGCCGGTAATGACCATAGTGATGATCACTTTCACAATTTCACGAATATGAAGTGTAAAGCTAATTGTTTTCACAAGGGTAGCAAAATGCAGTAAAGTAACGAGTAAAAATCCAATGACTACTGCTAACGCTGCTCCCATAATCCCTAACTCCGGGCGAGAGGCTAGTATGAAAATCGCAGCAATTTTTACAAAAGCACCAATAAAACTATTGATCATCGCCGCTCTTGCTAAATTCAATGCTTGTAGTGCAGCTTGAAGTGGTCCTTGGAAATATAAAAATAAACTAAACGGTGCCATAATTTTTAAATAGGTTGCTACAGTAGGTGCATCATAGACGAGTTCCATGATTGGCTCAGCGAATACATATAAAATGATGACAGCCCCGCCCCCTGAAACGAGTGCAAGCCGTAATGCTTGACCTAACCTGTGATGTATGAGCCCGTAATTTTTTTGGTGAGCTGCTTCACTTATAGCAGGAACAAGTGATACTGATAACGAATACGTAACGAAGGTTGGTAGCAATAACATCGGAATTACATAACCAGCTAATTCACCATATTGAGCCGTCGCTACGATCGTAGCAACGCCTGCGATAGCTAAGCTTTGGGCTACGACGATTGGTTCAAAAAAGAAAGATACAGAACCAATTAATTTACTTCCTGTAGTCGGCAGTGCAATCGCCAATAAATCATTGAATGTCTTATTCCCTTCTTTTGCATAAGAGAAAAAGTGGCGTCGTAATTTAAACTTTTTCTTTTGTTTAAACATCGTCACCATAAAAATTAATGAGGCAAGTTCACCTAATACAACAGAAATCATCGCACCTGCAGCGGCAAATTCTATTCCGTACGGAAGAAGAGCTGTCGTAAAAGCAGCTACGAGTGTAATTCTGACCACTTGCTCAATGACTTGGGAATAAGCAGTTGGCTTCATGTTTTGCAAGCCTTGGAAGTACCCTCTTAATACAGAGGATAACGCCACAATTGGTACAATTGGAGAGATCGCTATTAATGGATAAAATGCTCTAGAATCAGTTAAAAGTGTATTTGAGATAAGCGGAGCACCTACAATCATTACGGTTGTAAAGATGATGCTTAATATACCGGTAACTGTTAATGATACGACGAGAATCCGTTTAATCCTTGTCCGATCTTGATCTGCATCAGCTTCAGCTACGAGCTTAGAAATCGCTACTGGTAAGCCGAGCTGAGTAAGTGTTATGATCAGAAGCAATGTAGGTACAGCCATCATATATAGTCCTACACCTTCAGCACCCATAATTCGTGCAACGACAATTTTGTTAACAAATCCTAAAACTCGGGTGATTAATCCTGCTATAATGAGGATGAAAGCTCCTTTAAGAAACGATTGCTTCGTCATGAATGCCCCTACTTTCTTTCAAAAAATCATAGATTTTTTTCTTAAACATGTATATGCTGAATGGGTGGGCAAGCATGACAAGTTTTAAAAGACAAGCTTATTTAATGTTACGAGTACATAGAAGCTAAAGGAGAATGATTCAGTGGAGTGGAGAAACATTTATCGCGGAGCAATGATGGGGATAAGTGAACTCATCCCAGGAGTGAGTAGCGGTACGATTGCAGTCATGTTAGGAATTTATGATCAATTAATTCGGTCAATTAACGGTTTTTTCAGTAAAGATTGGAAACAGCATTTACGGTTTTTAGTTCCTTTAGGGATCGGAATCGTCATTGCGTTTGTATCATTTTTGAAATTAATCAATTGGTTGTTGACTTACCATACTGAACCGACACATTTTTTCTTTATGGGGTTAATCGTAGGGATCTTACCTTTACTTTTCAAGAAGGCGAAAGTTAGACAAACGTTTAAAGCAGGTCATTTTGCAGCGCTCATCGTCGCTCTTCTATTTGTAGCAGGCATGGAGCTGTTCAGGACAGAAGGTACAGCTGACCCGATTACTCAGTTGACACTTTTGTCAGGAGCAGGGTTGTTTTTTTCTGGTTGGTTGGCGAGTATGTCGATGTTGATGCCAGGGATTAGCGGTTCTTTAGTATTATTAATTCTCGGTGTTTATCACACTGCAACCTTTGCTTTAGAATCATTTAATATACCGATTATTATGGCGATTGGATCCGGTGTCATTGTCGGAATTATCGTAAGCAGTAAAGCGATCAAATATATTTTAAGTCGTTTTCCGTATGGGTCTTACGCTGTCATTATCGGATTAGTGATTGGCTCATTAGTACCTGTTTATCCGGGGATAGAATCAATATTTCAGTTAATACCTAGCATTATTACGTTTATCGCAGGGCTATTAACGGCAATCCTGTTAGGAGCAAGAGGTTAAAGGAGGAATTTTTTATGACACATGATTTTTCATCTTGGAAAACAGAATTGGAACCAGTGATAAGAAGTAAAGCAGAGGAATGGCGGTTGTTAGGTTATGAGACGGTTTCGAAAGAAGATGTATGGAAATGTTTTTTAGAGAAGATGAAAAAGAAAGATGTTCCTGGAACAATTCGTCTTTATTGGATTACCGCTGAACTATTTAATTTAAAAGTAAACGATTATATGAATGCTCTAACCGTACAAGCATACAAGGGACCGAATTGGTTTCACGATGAAGAGCCAATTGATTTTAATTTTAAAATCAATGTTGGTGAAGATCGCCAATCTACATAGCGTTGACAGCGTTTTTTTATCGTCGATATAATAAGTGTTATTGTGTATATATAGATATTTTACATAAATGTTGGCAGGTACATTTTTAGGGGACAAATCAGTGTACCGGTAAGGTTCGTTGAAGGAGGATCTATAGATCATGGCAAAGAAAAAAAGAGGGGTCAGAAAAGGGTTAATTGCTACATTTTTTATCATTGTGGCAGCATTAGCCGTACTTATCGCATCGAATGTTATGGATCATGCTGATGAGATTAGTCTAGGGTTAGATTTGCAAGGTGGATTTGAAGTCTTGTATGAAGTTTACCCTGTAGATGAAGGACAAGAAGTGGATCGTGAACTACTTACAGATACGGTATCAGCGTTAAATGCAAGAATAGACGTTCTAGGGGTTTCTGAACCGAATGTGACGATTGAAGGTGACAATCGAATTCGTGTCCAGCTTGCTGGTGTATCTGACCAGCAAACGGCTCGGGAGCTTCTCTCAACAGAAGCTAGACTATCGTTTCGTGATGT
Organism: Evansella halocellulosilytica; assembly: GCF_002335745.1. Taxonomy (GTDB): domain Bacteria; phylum Bacillota; class Bacilli; order Bacillales; family Salisediminibacteriaceae; genus Bacillus_CA; species Bacillus_CA halocellulosilytica. The sequence continues at coordinate 2,874,516 of NZ_NIST01000001.1, forward strand.
TGATGACAAAGAAATGATGGATGGCTCAGACCTTGTTGAAGGTGGGGCTCGTCAGAGTTTTGATCCTGATACAAACCAGCCGATTGTAACGGTTACGGTGAGGGATGCAAACTTATTTGGCGATGTCACCGAAGAGATCCGTGACAGGGGAGTTCCTAATAACTTATTAGCGATCTGGCTGGATTATGAAGAAGGTGACAGCTTTAAAGAAGAAATGGAAAAGGAAGATTCTAAAATCATTTCTGCTCCACAAGTGTCGAGAATATTAAGAACGACAGATATTATGATAGAAGGAAACTTTACGATCGAAGAAGCACAGCATTTAGCTGGAATATTGAATGCAGGTGCACTTCCTGTAGAACTGGAAGAAGTATATTCTGAATCAGTTGGAGCCTCTTTAGGTGAGCGTGCGATGGATCAGGCAATTTTTGCTGGGGGAATTGGAATATTCCTTATTTTTGCCTATATGATCGGTTACTACCGGTTCATGGGACTGATCGCAACCATTACATTAAGTGCCTACATATATATTGTATTAGTTATTTTTAATTGGATGAATGCCGTTTTAACATTACCTGGTATTGCTGCACTCATTCTCGGGGTTGGTATGGCTGTCGATGCGAACATCATTACTTATGAGCGAATTAAAGACGAGCTTCGATCTGGGAAGTCGACAATGAGTGCCTTTAGGGCAGGAGGACGCCGCTCTTTATCAACGATCCTCGATGCAAATATTACGACAATTTTAGCAGCAGCTGTGTTATTCTATTTTGGGACAAGTGCAGTTCAAGGTTTTGCCGTTATGTTAATTGTTAGCATATTGACTAGCTTCCTGACTGCAGTATTTGGTACACGTCTCCTGTTAGGGCTTTGGGTAAACAGCCGAATATTGAACCAAAAGCCTCGCATGTTTGGCGTGAAGGAGAGTGAAATCAGTGAACTTTGATCATGAAACAACAAAAATTGATTTTATTAAACATCGAAAAAAATTCTTTATATTCTCAGGGGTTATGGTCATTCTCGGTGTCCTTCTCCTTTCGACAGTAGGTTTAAACTTAGGAATTGACTTTCGAAGCGGAACGACGATCGACGTTTTGTCTGATGAGGAGTTGACTGAAGAAGCAGTGACAGCTGAATTTGAAACAATCGGTATAATTCCCGATGATGTCATTCTAGCTGGTGCAAATAATGAAATTGGACGTGCCTCATTTATCGGGAATCTAGAACAACAAGAAACGTTGGAAGTTCAAAGTCACTTTGAAGATGTGTATGGCCACACACCAACAGTAAGTACTGTTACACCGATGGTCGGCGAAGAATTAGCCCGTAACGCGATTATTTCTGTATTAATTGCAACTGTAGGAATTATTATTTACGTTACGATCCGTTTTGAACTGCTTTATGGAATTTCTGCGATTGTTGCACTGTTTCATGATGCGTTGTTTATTTTGTTTGTTTTTTCTATTTTACAGTTTGAAGTTAATATCCCGTTTATTGCCGCAGTCTTGACGATTGTTGGTTACTCGATTAATGATACGATTGTTACGTTTGACAGGATTCGGGAAAATATGAAGCTTGAGAAAAAAGTGAAAAAGTTTGATGATTTAGCAAGAGTTGTGAACAAATCATTAGTCCAAACATTAGCGCGTTCGATCAATACGGTCCTTACGGTTGTTTTCGCAGCTGGAGCACTATGGATTTTCGGGGGAGATGCGATCCAAACATTTGCATTTGCCTTAGTTGTTGGGTTAGTAGCTGGAACGTACTCATCACTTTTCTTAGCTTCACAATTATGGCTCGTAATGAAAGCGAAGCAGTTGGAACGTAAAAAGCAACGCCCCGTACAGCAAAGTGAGGCTTAATAGCTAAGAAGTTGGTGCTTTGTCCACCAGCTTCTTTTCCATTTTAACCCAGGTGCCAGACACCTGGGTTAAAATGGAAAATGATTACTAGTGACATCGTCGGTTTGTCATCACTTGAATGTTTTTCATGTTATAGTGAAAGAATAACCGAATAGGTTTATCTTTCCATATACATCCCTTTTCAGATTATAAAAATGAACTCTTTTCGTAGATGAAATAGCTGTTTGGTTATAGTAAGGAAAGGTTTTTAAAAAAAACAACATCATTATTTAATAAAACTTAAAATAAAGATTGTTTTTCGTTGAGGTGGAGTCATGAATACACCAAATCAAGAATTAAGGTATAAAAAAGTACGATTCGGTGCGTGGGTTGGAATTATTGGGAATGTCGTATTAGCAGCAGTTAAAGCGATTGTAGGGTTAATGGCAAATAGTCGGGCACTTGTTGCTGATGCTGTACATTCTGCATCTGATGTAATAGGATCAGTTGCTGTCTTAATCGGAGTGAGAGCTGCAAAACAGCCACCGGATAAAGACCATCCTTACGGTCATGGAAAAGCAGAAACGGTAACCGCAATTATTGTTGCGGTATTGCTTTTTGTAGTTGGACTCGAAATTGCCATTAATGCGGGAAAATCCTTTTTTGAACCAATTGATGTTCCTGGTATGGCGGCAATATATGCAGTAATTTTTTCGATCATTGTTAAGGAACTTATGTTTCGTTATAAGATCCATTTGGGTAAGAAATATAAGAGTGATGCATTAATAACAGACGCATGGCATCATCGTTCTGACGTATTTTCATCACTTTCAGCCTTATTAGGTATCGGTGCATCGATTATCGGAGGTAACATAGGTGTTCCATGGCTTATTTATGCTGATCCATTAGCAGGGTTATTTGTTGCCATCCTTATTATAAAAATGGCTTGGAAGCTTGGAAGTGAAGCCATTCATAATACATTAGATCATGTACTTCATGATGAGGATACGACAGATATGTATGCTGAAGCGTCTACAGTAGAAGGAGTGATGAAAATAGATGAGCTGCTAGCGAGGGAGCATGGACATTACGTAATCGTAGACTTAAAAGTTGCAGTTGATCCAGAAATTACAGTAGAAGAAGGCCATACGATCGGCAAAAGAGTGAAGGAAAGGCTAATGGAAGATGATTATGTACAAGACGTGCGCGTACATATCAACCCATACTCAAACAACGAGGAGAGTGAGTATAAGTGAGAGGCCAATGGGGACTCATAATCGGTATCATAGTCGTATTAATTATTGCGATTTTTTCAGTCATTAATGTAGACCCTGTAGAAGTAAATTATTTGTTTGGTCAAAGTGAGTGGCCGTTAGTCTTAATCATCATTGGTTCAGTATTAATGGGAGGAATCATTGTTGGAAGTGTAGGAATGTACAAAATATATCGTCTGCAGCAAGAAATTAAGAGGTTGAGTTCGAAGCAGGGCGAACGATCTCAAACGACTGTAAAAGAAAAAAACAAAAACAAGAACCGTAACGAAGATAAAGCAAACGATGCAGCACTTAGTAAAAAGAAATAAACATATATCTCCATTGCCACCTTTTCTGACCTTATGTATAATGAGTTGGTCAGGGGTGGTATTTTTTATGCTACAAGCAAACGCACGGTGGAAAATAAATAAACCGGACGAGCAACTTGTGGAACAACTATCATACGAACTTGGTGTTTCAATGATTGCTGCTCGTTTTTTAGTTCAACGAAATTTCAATACAGCTGATAAGGCTAAAGCATTTTTACATATTAATAAACAAGCACTTCATGATCCTTTTACCATGAAGGACATGGCAAAAGGAATTGAACGGACGAAAGCTGCAATTGAGAACAATGAACGAATTCTAATTTTTGGAGATTATGATGCCGATGGGGTAACGAGTACATCACTTATGTACTTAACATTAAAGCAATTAGGTGCTCACGTAGGTTTTTATGTGCCGAATCGATTTACTGAAGGGTACGGGCCGAATGAAAATGCATTCAGGCATGCTTATGATGAAGGTGTATCATTAATTATAACTGTCGATACAGGAATATCTGCGGTGCACGAAGCAGAAGTGGTAAAGGAATTAGGAATCGATCTTATTATTACAGATCACCATGAACCGCCACCACATCTACCAGAGGGTTTTGCGGTCATTAATCCTAAGCGTCCTGACTGCGAATATCCTAATAAAAATTTAGCTGGAGTAGGAGTTGCTTTTAAGTTTGCAGAAGCCTTACTAGGGGAGCTCCCTGAACAATTTCTAGATTTAGTTGCAATCGGGACAGTCGCTGATTTAGTTCCATTAATCGATGAAAACCGCTTTTTTGTAACTGAAGGAGTTCGTCGTTTACAAAGAGAACAACGCCCTGGATTAAAAGCGTTAATGGAGCATTGCGGGATTGAAACAAAAGAAATGAGTGAAGAACAAATTGGATTTATGATTGGGCCAAGGCTGAACGCAGCGGGGCGTCTCGACTCAGCTGATCCTGCCATTCATTTGCTTACTTGTAAAGACCCCTCAGAGGCTGATGAGATCGCCTTAATGATTGATGATTTAAATAAGGAAAGACAAAAGATTGTAAGTGATATGGCTAAAGAAGCTGAGCAGCAAGTCGAGGAAGCTGATATCCCACCAGTTATTATCGTCGGAAAAGAAGGATGGAATGCTGGGGTTATCGGGATTGTTGCAAGCAGACTTGTAGAAAAGTATTACAGACCGACGATCGTTTTAAGTCTCGACTCAGAGAAAGGGATAGCTAAAGGATCAGCACGAAGTATTGAAGGATTTGATATGTTCCAATCATTATCTCAGTGTCGTGAATGGCTACCGCATTTTGGTGGACATCCTATGGCAGCAGGTTTAACGATGAACTTAGACGATATTGATCGTTTACAAGAAAGATTAATTCAGATTTCTCATGAAACGATGAGCGAAGAAGACTGGATACGCTCACTTCATGTAGATTTACCTGTGAATATACACGAAGTAACAATCGATGCTATAGCTGATTTAATGAGCATGGCTCCCTTCGGAGTGGGGAATCCTGCACCTAAGGTTTTATTAGAACGTATTGAAATAGATACGTGCAAAAAAATTGGTGCAAAAAAGGATCATCTAAAAATCAGCTTTAAACAAGAAGATAAATCACTAGACGGTATTGGCTTTAGAATGGGCGATAAACATGAAGCGCTCTCCCAAATCGCAGTTGCTTCTGTTGTCGGACAATTATCGATTAACGAATGGAACGGCCATAGTAAACCGCAAATTATTCTAGAGGATATGAAGGTTGATGAATGGCAGCTTTTTGATTTAAGAGGTGACCACAATCCATTAATTAAGCTAAGTCATTTACCACCTGAAGATGTTACGGTTGTCGTCTTCCAAGAAAAGAGCTTTAATCGATATGACCTGCATGAAGAGTGGGGAATTGTTACACCAAACTCAACATCTATCCTGCAGCAAGAGCCTCGAAAATATGTTGTATTATTAGATTTACCAGAAAGCTCTAGCCAATTAAAACTGGTTCTTCAATCACTACATGAACCTCATCGCCTTTATGTCTGTTTTGATCAGGATGATAGTGAAAGTTCATTTTTTGAAGCAACCCCAACTCGTGAGCAATTTAAATGGATGTACGCCTTTTTGAAAAAAAGAGGAACATTCGATATTAGGAAATACGGATCCGAATTAGCAAGGTATAAAGGTTGGTCTGAAAAATCAATTCAATTTATGTGTAAGGTGTTTTTTGATTTAGAATTTGTTAAAATAGACAATGGACTTATTATCGTTGAAGAATCACCAGAAAAAAAAGATTTAGTAAGTTCACCGACATATAAAAGGCGCATTGAACAGAGTGAGTTAGAAAACGAACTACTTTATTCATCCTATCGTTCGCTGAAACAACAATTAGAAGGGTACATGAATGAAAGAGTGCCTACTCATACTTCATTATAATAGGAACAGTTTACTGAAAGTCTTCTTCGTTCCAAATCGTATATTTCTCTTTAGGAGTATAAGTAAGGTCGATGGTTACGAAGGTAGAATTAGGAGGAAACCAATCAATGGATTTTAAAAAGTATATTACAGTCGTAGAAAATTTTCCTAAAGAAGGAATTCGTTTTAAAGATATTACGACATTGATGGAAGATGGAGAAGCTTATAAAAAAGCAATTGACGAAATGGCCAACTTTGCAAAAGAAAAAGAAATAGATATCGTCGTTGGACCTGAAGCCCGCGGTTTTGTCGTCGGGTGCCCGATTTCTTATGCGTTAAAAGTTGGTTTTGTACCAGTCAGGAAAGCAGGGAAACTTCCTCGTGAAGTAATCGGAGTTGATTATGGCCTTGAGTACGGGAAAGACAGCCTAAACATCCATAAAGATTCGATTAAACAGGGACAGCGTGTTTTAATTACGGATGATTTGTTAGCAACAGGCGGCACAATCGAAGCAACGATTCAAATGGTCGAAAAGCTTGGAGGAATTGTTGCAGGTATCGCCTTTATGATTGAGTTAAGTTATTTAGACGGTCGAGAAAAATTAGAAAATTATGATGTATTTACATTAATGAAATACTAAGACTGAGGCCATTTATGTCCTTATAGTTAAAAACAAAAAGTTGACTGATGCAGCAGAGATACATAATGATATGAACCTCTGGTCATTAAGAGCTTTTATCTATTTCAAAAACAAGGGAGTGGGTCCACTCCCTTGTTTTAAAACATTCATTTTGTAAAAGCAAGAAAATAATAATTATTATCATTTTATCTATGCTTTTTTATAAGAATTTATGTTATGCTTAATGAAAGTCTTTTCTACGGAAGAGGCCCTTTTTTTATCATCGGATTCGACAAAATTCTCATGGTGGTAAAAAATTTGTTTATATTGGATAGCGAAGAGAGTGTTTAAATAAAGGACAGAAATATTTGTTATTTTTCCCGGACTTTTGAACATTCACATAAAAATAATATCTGGATGTTAAGGTGATCTCATGACTAGTGAACAAGTGCTAGAAAAAGCAAGTGAATATCTTCCGGAACAAGAGGTTCAGTTTTTAAAAAAAGCTTATGAACTGGCGGAATATGCCCATCGTGAGCAATTTAGAAAATCAGGAGAACCTTATATTTGGCATCCAGTTCAAGTTGCAGGAATATTAGTTGAACTTGGGATGGATCCAAATACAATCTCTGCTGCATTTCTTCACGATGTGGTTGAAGATACTGACGTGCCTTTAGAGGAAATCGAGGCACAATTCGGTGAAGAAGTAGCCATGCTTGTTGATGGTGTAACGAAGCTCGGTAAAATAAAATATAAATCAAAAGAAGAACAGCAGGCAGAGAATCATCGGAAAATGTTTGTTGCAATGGCTAGAGACATTCGTGTCATCTTAATTAAGCTAGCTGACCGTTTACACAATATGCGTACACTGAAGCATCTCCCACCAGAAAAGCAACGGCGAATTGCAAATGAGACGTTAGAAATATTTGCGCCGTTAGCGCATCGTTTAGGGATCTCTACGATTAAATGGGAGCTTGAAGATACGGCTTTACGCTATTTAAACCCCCAACAATATTATCGAATCGTTAACTTAATGAAGAAAAAACGTGCAGAGCGTGAAGATTATATTGAAGATGTTAAACAGCAAATTCAGGATCGTCTTGAAAAAGTAAATGTCAAAGCTGAAATTAACGGAAGAGCGAAGCATATTTACAGCATTTATCGTAAAATGGCTTTACAAAATAAACAATTTAATGAGATTTATGACCTTCTTGCAGTCCGAATTATCGTGAACAGTATTAAAGATTGTTATGCTGTTTTAGGAATTATTCACACGCATTGGAAGCCAATGCCAGGAAGGTTTAAAGATTATATTGCAATGCCTAAAGCAAATATGTATCAATCGTTGCATACGACAGTCATCGGTCCGAAGGGGGATCCTCTAGAGGTTCAAATTCGTTCTGAAGACATGCATAAAGTTGCTGAATTTGGTGTAGCAGCTCATTGGGCATATAAAGAAGGTAAAACAGTAGAAAATCAAGAATCATTAGAAACGAAGCTGTCTTGGTTTAGAGAGATCATTGAATGGCAAAATGATACGAACGATGCACAAGAGTTTATGGAATCATTAAAGATTGATCTCTTCTCAGATATGGTATTCGTTTTCACTCCTAAAGGCGACGTAATTGAACTTCCGAAAGGATCTGTTCCTCTTGATTTTGCTTTTCGCATTCATACAGAAGTCGGTAATCGCTGTATCGGTGCAAAAGTAAATGGAAAAATGGTTCCTCTCGATCACCAATTAAAAACGGGAGATATTATTGAAGTGTTAACTTCAAAACATTCTTATGGACCAAGTCAAGACTGGCTAAAGGTCACTCAAAGTTCTCATGCAAAAAATAAAATTCGCCAATGGTTTAAAAAAGAGCGACGTGAAGAAAACGTTGAAAAAGGACGCGAATTAATTGAACGGGAGATCGAGAGAAAAGGCTATACAGTAAAAGAAGTTATGATTAATGAAAATATTGAGCGGGTTGCAAATAAGTTTAACTTTTCTGCTGAAGATGATATGTATGCAGCAGTCGGATATGGTGGAATTACAGCCGCTCAAATCGTAACAAGGTTAACGGACAATATTCGGAAAAAAGAAGAAGATGATTTAGAAAACCAAACGATAACAGAAGCTGTCGAAGATCTAAAAAAATATGACACACAAAAGAAAACGAGTACAGGTGTAAGAGTAAAAGGGATTGATAACTTACTAATCCGTTTATCTCGCTGTTGCAACCCAGTTCCTGGCGATGATATTGTCGGATATATTACTAAAGGGCGCGGCGTTTCGATCCATAGAAGTGACTGCCCAAATATTAATACAGATAATGCACAAACGAGGCTTCTTCCAGTTGAGTGGGAAGGAGATCAACAGCATTCGAAGAATTATAATGTAGATATTGAAATCTCAGGCTATGATCGAAGAGGCTTGCTTAATGAAGTTCTTCAAGCTGTTGCAGAAACTAAAACGAATATTAATGCGGTATCAGGTCGTTCAGACAAAAATAAAATGGCAACGATTAATATGACGATTTCGATTCAAAACATCTCACATTTGCAAAAAGTTGTCGAAAGGATTAAACAAATACCTGATATTTATTCTGTACGTAGAATTATGCACTAATGAAAGAGGGGTAACATGCGAGTAGTCGTTCAACGAAGTCATCAAGCAAATGTTAAAGTAGAAAATGAAGTTGTCGGCCAAATTGATCATGGTCTAGTCCTTTTAGTTGGAATGACTCATGAGGATACGGAAGAGGACGTAAAATTTGTCGCTGAAAAAATAACGAACTTACGTATATTTGAAGATGAGAATGATAAGCTCAATTTATCTGTTAAAGATGTAAATGGACAAGTTTTATCAATCTCTCAATTTACTCTGTATGGTGATTGCCGAAAAGGGCGAAGACCGAACTTTATGGCTGCAGCAAAGCCAGATCATGCAAAAGAGCTATATGATCAATTTAACGAAGAATTACGTACATTAGGGATGCACGTTGAGACCGGGATTTTTGGTGAAATGATGGATGTGTCGTTAACAAATAATGGCCCAGTTACGTTGATTGTAGAAAGCAAATAACGAACGATCATTCTGGTGATAAATTGAATCGTTGGATAAATCCATTATTCGCTTGTAAAAAAGTGATCATCTTTCGTATCATTCGCTTTTTTTAAGGTAACACTTAAAAGAAAATCGAAAGGCAGATGATCGACAAATGAGATCTGGAAACCAACAAAATCGTTTTACTTCCGTAAACTCAAAATTGTTAGGTGTGAATTTTCACCGTTTTACAGATATGGAACCAAATACTACAACTGTTGAATTAGCTACAGAATTTGGATTATCAAATCGTGAAGTTAGAACGTTAAAACAGCATCTTGAACGAAACTAAATCTTCATTTGCCGAATTTATAGTTGACAGGATATCAGACAATTCGTATGATAGAATACAATTACGAACATTAAAACCAATGAGGGAGAATAGTAATGGAGCACCCCCATGAGCAGAGAAGAAGTGTCATCGGCTGGAAACACTTCTACATGGACCTTCATGAATGAACACTCCTTAGGTGTTTCTCTGAAAGGACGTCCGTTTTAGTAGGAGAAATCGTAGCTCAGGCGTTAACTGAAGGAAGTGGGAGCATGTAAGTCGTATGCTTCAACAAGGGTGGCACCACGGGAAATAACTCTCGTCCCTGACAATTGTTCAGGAACGGGGGTTTTTTATGTTTTTCTTTAAACAGGCTTAATATAAAAAGAAATGAGTACATATGAATTTTTTTACGAATTGTAGAAATAGAGGAGGAAAAATTATGAATTATCGAATACCGAGAGGGACGCAAGATATTTTACCTGCAGAGTCACAGAAATGGCAGTACATTGAGCAAAAAGCCCATGATCTTTGCAGGCGGTACCATTACAAAGAAATCCGTACACCGATGTTTGAACAAACGGAATTATTTGCCCGCGGTGTTGGTGATACGACCGATATTGTTCAAAAAGAAATGTACACATTTGAAGATCGTGGAGGCCGAAGCTTAACTTTACGTCCAGAAGGAACAGCATCTACCGTGCGTTCTTACGTAGAAAATAAAATGCATGGCATAGCTGATCAACCTGTAAAGCTTTATTATATTGGCCCGATGTTTCGCTATGAGAGACCACAGTCTGGGAGAATGAGGCAGTTTGTCCAATTTGGTGTTGAAGCTATGGGGAGTGATGATCCAGCAATTGACGCTGAAGTTATCGGATTAGCGATGGACTTTTATCGTGAATTAGGGTTAAAAGGGCTAAAACTCATCATTAACAGCTTAGGTGATAAGGAGAGTCGAAACAATCACCGAAATGCACTAATTGACCATTTTAAACCGAGAATTTCCGAATTTTGTTCAGACTGTCAGCAAAGGCTGGAAAAAAATCCGTTACGTATTTTAGATTGCAAAACAGATAGTGACCATGAGTTAATGGAGTCTGCACCATCGATTCTTGATTACTTAAATGAAGAATCAACAAACTATTTCAAAAAAGTACAGCAATTTTTAACGAGTATGGGAATTGATTATGAAGTTGACCCAACGCTCGTTCGGGGGCTTGACTATTATAATAATACTGCTTTTGAAATCATGATAGATGGTGAAGGGTTTGGTGCAATCACAACATTATGTGGTGGCGGAAGATACAATGGTCTCGTTGAAGAGATCGGAGGTCCAACAACGCCTGGAATTGGTTTTGCGTTAAGTCTTGAACGTCTGCTTATGGCTTTAGAAACACAAAATATTTCATTACCAGTTCAAGATCGCATAGATGCCTATTTTATCGCATTAGGAGAAGAACCTAAAAACGCAGCACCGGCATTGATTCATAAACTTCGAGCGAAAGGAATCGTAGTCGATGCAGATTATATGAATAAAAAAATGAAGGCACAATTTAAAGCCGCTGATCGGCTTGGTGCAAAGTATGCGATCATTTTAGGTGAAGATGAATTACAAGAAAATATCGTTCTCATAAAGGATTTAGAGTCTGGAGAACAGCAAAAGGTTGAATTAGACAAAGTATCTCAATGGATTTTACTACAGCTGGAAGTGAAAGGGGAATAAACGGTGACAAAACGTACGCATACATGTGGAGAAGTATTAGAGCATTTAATAGGAGAAAAAGTCCGCCTTCAAGGATGGGTTAAAAAACGTAGAGACTTAGGTCAAGTCATATTTGTAGATTTACGTGACCGTTCAGGTTATGTTCAAATCGTGTTTAATGGTGACCATAATCCTGCTGCACTTGAAGTTGGTGAAAAAGTAAGGGCCGAATATGTAATCGATATTCAAGGCACGGTACTAGCACGAGAAGAAGAAAACATTAATGAAAAGATTCCGACAGGTAGAGTAGAAGTCATGGTAGATGAAGTGAAAATTTTAAACGCATCAAAGGGGCTGCCGTTCGTTGTCGAAGATGATGTTGATATTTCAGAAGATACTCGCTTAAAATATCGCTATTTAGATTTACGTAGGCCGAAAATGCAAGAAACGATGATGCTTCGTCACCGTACAACGAAGATGATCAGAGACTTCCTAGACGAATATCGCTTTATGGAAATAGAAACGCCGATGCTCACGAAAAGCACACCAGAAGGAGCGCGTGACTATCTCGTACCTTCAAGAGTCCATCATGGTGAATTTTATGCTTTACCGCAATCACCTCAATTATTTAAACAATTACTGATGGTTTCTGGATTTGAACGTTATTATCAAGTTGCACGCTGTTTCCGTGATGAAGATTTGCGGGCAGACCGTCAGCCAGAATTTACACAAGTAGATATTGAGGCATCTTTTATGGAGAAAGAAGATCTCCTTGAAATGATGGAAAAGATGATGGTAAAGCTTGTAAAAGAATTAAAAGGATTTGATGTTGAGCGTCCATTTCCTCGCTTGACTTATGAAGAAGCAATGAACCGATTCGGATCAGATAAACCTGACACACGATACGGAATGGAGCTCATCGACGTATCTAAAGCAGTAGAAGATAGTGACTTTAAAGTTTTTGCTAGTACAGTGAAAAATGGTGGTGTCGTTAAAGGCATTTGTGTAAAAGGAGTCGCAGAGAAGTACTCAAGAAAAGACTTAGACAGTCTTGGATCTTTTGTTGAAGTGTACGGAGCAAAAGGTCTTGCTTGGTTAAAAGTAGAGGAAGGTCATTCATTAAAAGGACCGATTGCAAAATTCTTCAATGAAACAGAAGCACAAACGTTATGTGAGGCATTTGAAGCAGAGGCAGGTGATGTCCTGTTCTTTGTAGCTGACAAACTACGTGTCGCTTGGGATGCATTAGGAGCATTGCGAATTAAATTTGCGAAAGAATTAAACTTAGTAGACCATAATGAATTTAACTTTTTATGGGTAACAGAATTCCCGCTGCTTTCCTATGATGAAGATGAAGGGCGATATCATGCAGAACATCATCCGTTTACACGACCTGTTGCTGAAGATGAAGAGCTGCTTACTGAATCCCCGGAAAAAGTTCGTGCAGAAGCTTACGACCTTGTGTTAAATGGATATGAACTTGGTGGTGGCTCACAACGTATTTTTGAACGTGAACTGCAAGAAAAGATGTTTTCTGCACTAGGTTTTAGTAAAGAAGAAGCAAATGAACAATTCGGGTTCTTATTAAATGCTTTTGAGTATGGTACACCACCTCACGGAGGAATTGCTTTAGGCCTTGACCGACTCGTCATGATTCTAGCAGGGCGAACGAATTTGCGTGAAACAATTGCGTTTCCGAAAACAGCTAGTGCGAGTTGTCTCTTAACTGACGCGCCTAGTGGAGTGAGTGAAGCCCAATTACAAGAATTACATTTAGAAATAGCTTCCAAAAAACAAGAAGAATAAAGAAGGTGAGGGTGTCCCAAAAGTATTTTAAGGACACCCTTTTTTCATTTTATAAGGCTCTAAAATATATGTTGGGGTTTTCGAATTAGAAATCGCTATCGCCGGACACCTGCCACTGAGATAACTCACTTTATTTTCAAAGCGATGTTTAAGTTTTTCCTAAATTGGGTATAGAATGCTAACATGATCTTTGTCCGATGAATGTAATGAAATTGTTATAAAAATAGGCATGTTTCATTATTGTAATATTCAGATTAATTATGTATGATGAATGCAATTAAGTTACCTGATTTTCTTTAAACTTTCTGCAACTTTTAAAAAAGGAAATGAGAAATAAACTTTAGGCAATTCGATAAGGGCACATTCCAAAATAAATGTTAAGTCCTGAGGTGTACGTCTCAACTCTACGTTTTGAGCCAACACATCAACATTGGGAGCTTTATGTTTCAGGGGGGAAGGCACGCCTTACCTACATAGGTTAGAGGAAGTCAGAAGCTTTGAACAGAGCACCCACCTGCCATTTGCAGGTTCAAAACTGTGAAGATAAAACGGCACTTTGGGGCTTATAATCAATACATATGGAGAGTGGAAATAAACATATTTTCAAACTCATAGTTTCATAATATCTTTGCACATAAAACCGTAATGAAAAGGAGTTCGTCATTTTCATTACGGTTTTTGTCATTATATTCTTTGTAAACCACAGGCTATGCCTGTGTGAAAATAACCCTTTAAGGGTTGTATTCGTGAGATCTCTTTAAAAGTAACGAATAGTTGGAAGGTATACTGTGCTTCTTCCTCTGCAAGATTAATTGAAGAAGAGAATGCGTCGAAGCAGCTTGACTGCTTTTCCTATCGCCAAGGGACTCGAAATCTTCTCTTGACGGTACTATGACTGCTTTTCCTATCGCCAAGGGACTCGAAATCTTCTCTTGACGGTACTATGACTGCTTTTCCTACCGTCAAGGGACTCGAAATCTTCTCTTGACGGTACTTTTTCTGCTTTTCCTACCGTCAAGGAACTCGGAATCTTCTCTTGACGGTACTATTAGAGAACTCAGCGAAGAGTTGCTCGTTGCTCCTGTGCCACTTTGTTTGCTCGTCGCAGAAAAACAATGCTCCTGCGGTTACTCGTCGCAGAAAAACAATGCTCCTGCGGTTACTCGTCGCAGAAAAACAATGCTCCTGCGCCACTTTGTTTGCTCGTCGCTATACTAGTAGAGGAAGAGACAGTCGCGCAGTACCTTCCACCTTTTGATGTCATTTATTATCTTAAATGATGGATACGAAATGAACATAAATATCTTTGATAACAAAAGCCCATTCCCATTTAAATGAGATAAAAATGAGCTAAAATACAACTTCCCACAACGTTTTTTCTGTTATTAGTATGTCATTTAACTATTATCATGTACTCGAAAGAGCGCTAGGCGGTGACTCAGGCGAGAAAAGCAATCGTCGAAAATCCCCTAGGTGCATACAGTGTGGCACCTAGGAAGCCGCTGCAAAGAAGACACTACAAATGCAAATGAAGTGCAGCACGTGGAGATGTCGCACTTGTGCTTTGGAGAGAAAGCGTCCACTATAGCGATTTCGAATTCTATATGATTATGAAAAGGGATATCCTCGAAAAGCTTTTGACACGGCCCATATTAAATAAGGTCCCTTAAGGGACTCTGGTGGTAAAGTGCCTTTATACGGCGAAAATTTTTTTAAAAGAAAAGTATGATATCTCACGATCTCATCCCTCCCGGCGGACGCTTTCCATGGGGCTTGTCTTCAACTAATTCTGACTCAGCGAAGCATCGTATGGTTGGCGGGAGAGCTTTATTTACTGATTCTCCCCACCTTAAAGCCAATGCAAATAAGCGGAAATTCACTAAGAAGACGGTTCAAGTTGAAAAACGCGAGTACATAGAAGATCTAAATAAAGCGGTTGAGGAGGATCGAAAAGCACATGGAAAAAAGCCCGAAGGGTTCTTTTATTTAGACCATCGGACAACAGACATGAAATTTAATATTATTACTGATGTTCATTTAACACCAGGAAATATCCATGATTCCCTGCCGTATTTAAATCGACTGGACCGTCAGATAAAGACATTTGGTTTCAATGTGGAAGCTGTCGGATTAGACGCGGGCTACTTAACCATTCCCTTATGTAAAGGGTTAGAAGATCGCCATATTATGGGGGTTATCGCACATCGCCGCTTCAAACCTAAAAAGGGGTATTTGCCAAAGTGGAAATTTACCTATAACAAAGAGACGGATACTTATACATGCCCTAATGGTAGCACCTTATCTTACGCTACAACGAACCGCGAAGGCTATCGTCAATACCATTCAAACCCTGCAGAATGTGTAAACTGTCCCCTGCTTAACCAATGTACGAAAGCCAAAAATCATAAAAAAGTTCTCACAAGGCATGTATGGGAAGACAGTAAGGAAAAAGTGAGAGAGCATAGACTTTCCGCAACAGGGAAATTCCTCTATAAAAAAAGAAAAGAAACCATTGAGCGAAGCTTCGCGGATGCCAAACAGCTCCACGGGCTTCGCTACTGCCGGTTACGCAGCTTAAAGGGCGCATCAGAACAAGCGTTGATGACAGCGGCAGCACAGAACATAAAAAAGATCGCAAACCACCTCTCAGCGAGCTAAGAGGTGGTTTCGGCCATTCTTCACCGTAGGGTGAGCAAATTCTTCTGACGAAAATAATAAAGAGAAACCCGCACTTCTCAAAAAGTGTGGGTTTCTCGACAATCTGACCGCCCGTTTTACGGGCGGATACTTATTGGTACATGATGGATTACTTAGCTAGTTTTTCTAAGTTCCCATTTTTATCCATGCGGAAAGCGGGATTTGCGCGTTCTTCCTGATCTTCATCTAGCAAAGCCATTCTCCTTGCTCGGTTCATAATACCAATAATGGACTGATAATCTTCTTCAATTACTTTATGTTCCTGCTCTAATTTTGCAAGTGTTTTTTCAAGTTCATTTACTTTTTGTTGTAATTCATTGTTTTCTAATTTTAATGCTTCATTCTCTTGTACGAGTAATTTATCCTTATGTCCTTGTCCATTTAATGTTTGTAAAAACTCAATAACATTTTGTAAGGTCATCTCGTTATCTACCTTTACATCTTGTGAATATGAGTTCGTTACATTAGGAACGTAAGGATCATAATGTTTTTGTTCTTTTTGGACAGGTGTAAATGTAGCAGGTTTTGCTTCGTTTGCCTGTTGCCGCTTTCGCTCTTTACGATGTTTCTTTGCTAGTTTGATTGCATCATTGTACTTATTTCGAACGACAGCATTCCAACGGAAACCGCACGCGGCTGACGTTCTATTTAATGCATCGCCAACTTCATCAAATGCAGTTAATTGTGTACTTCCTTCGCGGATATGGCGAAGAACTGTCTCAGCTAATAATAGGTCATCTTCTTCAGACCATGCGTCTTGTCTAACTTTCATCTTTTACAGTCCTTTCTTATCGTAGACTTTTAGTGTCATATTTACTACTAAGATGGACATAGATGAAAGATTTTATACTAGAGGAGGACAAAAAATGTTGAAATAAGGACTTCCTCTCCCATCGTCAGCTTACTTTCCGTTACAGATTTTTCGTGCGAGAAATCTCATACAGGGAGAAGCTGTCTCAGGAAAACAAATTATTTACCTCTTTCTTTCCGGTCGGCAAAATAATCTAAGCGCTTTTGAATCGTTTTTTCATAACCATTATTAGATGAATAATAAAACATAGATTGTTTCATATGATCAGGTAAATATTGTTGCGGGACATAATGGTTCTCATAATTGTGAGGGTATTTATAGCCTTCGCCATGACCTAATTTTGATGCTCCTTTGTAGTGAGCATCTCTTAGATGAATTGGAACCTCGCCTGCTTTTTCTTTTTCAACCGCTTTGAGTGCATTGTCAATGCCTGAAATAATGGAATTGCTTTTTGGTGCGGTCGCTAAATAAACAGCTGCTTCAGCAAGTGGTATTCTAGCTTCGGGCATGCCGATAAATTCAACAGCATATGCTGCTGAATGGGCAACAAGTAAAGCATTAGGGTCCGCAAGTCCGATATCTTCAGCAGCATGAACATAGAGCCTCCTTGCTATAAAACGAGGGTCTTCTCCAGCATAAATCATTTTTGCAAGCCAATATAATGTGGCATCAGGATCTGAACCACGGATGCTTTTAATAAAAGCAGAGATGGTGTCGTAATGATTATCACCACTTTTATCATATTGGATCATCCTTTTTTGGATCGAAGCTTCAGCGGTTTCTAAATCAATCTGGATCATTCCATCCTCATTTGGATCTGTCGTTAAAACAGCTAGCTCTAATGCATTTAAAGCCGTCCTTGCATCACCGTTTGCAACATCAACTAAATGGTGGAGCGCTTCATCCTCAATATTGATTTTATACTGGCCGAATCCGCGTTCTTTATCTTTTAATGCTGACTCAATGACCTCTAAAATATCATTATCTGTTAATGATTGAAGTTTGAACAGTCTAGATCTTGAAATTAATGCCGGGTTCACTTCGAACATTGGGTTTTCGGTAGTTGCTCCAATAAGGATGACGGTTCCGTCTTCAACAAAGGGAAGAAGTGCATCTTGCTGTCCTTTATTAAAACGGTGGATCTCATCAATGAATAACACTGTTTTCTCACTATCATATTTTAATCGATTCTTTGCCCGGTCAACGATTTCCCTTACATCTTTTATCCCTGCAATGACTGCATTTAATTGTTCGAAATGAGCAGATGTAGAATTTGCAATGACTTTAGCTAATGTTGTTTTACCTGTGCCAGGCGGTCCATGAAAAATCATTGGTGTTAACCGGTCGGCTTCAATAGCTCTTCTTAATAAAGTACCTTCTCCGATGATCTCTTTCTGGCCAGCAACTTCTGAAATCGTTCGTGGACGCATTCTAGAAGCTAATGGACCTTTTGGCCTTGATGATTCTTGAGTATGGTCGAATAAATCCAACGGCTATTCTCCTTTCCTAGATGAAAAATCCTAGATAATTAATCTTATCTTACAAAAACACGTTTAAACATTGTTCATATAAAGATAGATTTGTTTTCTGGGGCATCATTATGGTCGCTATTTTTCCGCCACTTAGACTTTTTGACTGTATTATACGTCCGTACTTCGTCACTTTACCCTTAAGCACATACGGACGGAATGCCTTTATCTATGCTATAATGAAATGAGTTATGTTACAAGAATCGTTAACTTTATATGAAGAAGAAAGAGGAGAATAAATGGAAAGTTCTAGACATCAAAATCTATGGGGACAACTGTTTCGTTGGTCAATTTATTTTATCGGGTTACTCATTATGAGTCTTGGAATCGCGCTCACAATTCGTGGAGAGTTAGGAAGCGCCCCATGGGATGTGCTTCATATCGGGTTAACGAATAAGCTTGGCTTGACAGTTGGCAGCTGGACGATTATTATGGGTTTTCTTTTGTTAATTCTGTCTACACTGCTAACAAAAGAATGGCCAAAGCTTGGCGCTTATTTAAATATGATTTGTGTTGGTATTTTTGTTGACATCTTTTTATTTTTAATCCAAACACCTGCATCACTTGTTATGCAGCTCACTATGTTAATATGTGGAATTGTGATTATGGGGTTTGGAATCGGCGTGTACATATCTCCCCGATGTGGAGCAGGGCCAAGGGATAGCCTGATGCTTGCAGTATCAAAGCGGACAGGAATGAGTGTAGCGAATGTAAGAATTTCAATGGAATTAATCGTTTTAATCATTGGGTGGTTACTTGGAGGGCCAGTATTTATTGGCACTCTATTATTCAGTTTAACGATAGGTCATATTACAGGGTTTTCTTTAAAACTATGTGAAGGCTGGTATGACCGAAGAATAGAAAGAGGGATGAAAGTTGAAAATATCCACTAAAGGAAGGTACGGACTGACTATCATGATCGCGTTAGCAAAAAAATACGGTGAAGGACCGGTTTCTTTAAAATCAATTGCAAAGGATCATAACTTGTCTGAACATTATTTGGAACAATTAATTGCACCATTAAGAAACGCAATATTAGTAAAAAGTGTACGTGGTGCATACGGAGGGTACATGCTCTCAAAAGCACCAAAAGAAATTACTGCTGGTGATATTATCAGGGTGCTTGAAGGTCCGATAAGTCCAGTTGAAGTAGTAGAGGATGAAGAACCTGCAAAAAGGGACCTTTGGATAAAAATTCGTGATGCAGTAAAAGATGTATTAGATAGTACGACATTAGAAGACTTAGCAAACTATGAAGATAAAGGTGATCAAGAGTATTATATGTTTTATATTTAATATAAAAGTTTTGTGTACGGTAAATGTGTTGGTGTTGAAAAATGGAGAGACTCCTTTTAAAAAACGAGTTATTTGCATCAACAACAATGATACGAAGTAGAGATAATAGTGAAATCATAGTGAGGGGAGATGTTCGTATTACATTTCATCAGCCTCACTTTTCCTGCGTAAAAGTCATCTTTTGATTTGACTCTTTTCGCATAGATTGTTGTTTTATTGGAAATTCGAAGCAGCACCTAGTAATATAAGACACTTCCTGCTGCAAAGAAGACACTACGAATGCAAAAGAAGTGCATAAAGAGTAGATGTCGCAATTGTGCTCTGGAGTGAAAGCGTCTGCCAGTAACGGAATCAAACAATCATATGATCCAAAAGCAACAACCTTTATCAAACTGCCTTTGAATTAAATCTTTAAATCGAGTTTTAAAAGAAAAAGAGTAACAAATCCTAATACAACAATTTGATTACATAATTAGTCAGAGCAAATAGAAGGTGGAGAGTATGGAGAGAATATATTTAGATCACGCTGCGACATCACCGGTGCATCCAGAAGTTGTGAAAGCGATGCTTCCTTATATGGAAGACCTCTTTGG
Organism: Evansella halocellulosilytica; assembly: GCF_002335745.1. GTDB lineage: Bacteria > Bacillota > Bacilli > Bacillales > Salisediminibacteriaceae > Bacillus_CA > Bacillus_CA halocellulosilytica. Next base: position 2,894,753 of record NZ_NIST01000001.1, read on the forward strand.
CAACCCTTCAAGCATCCATCATTTCGGGAGGGCAGCCAGAAAAGGCCTTGATGAAGCAAGAGAATTTATTGCAAAAACAATCGGTGCGACATTTGAAGAAATCATTTTTACAAGTGGTGGCACAGAAGCAGATAATTTAGGGACGATCGGATATGCTTTAGCAAATAAGGAAAAAGGAAGCCATCTTATCACGACAAAAATTGAACATCACGGTGTTCTCCATGCATTTGAACACCTCGAGACGTTGGGCTTTGATGTTACGTATTTAAATGTTGACGAAAAAGGAACCATTTCAATGAAGGAACTCGAAAGTAGTCTTCGAGATGATACGATTCTCGTTTCCATTATGTATGGGAATAATGAAGTCGGTACGATTCAGCCTATTCGTGAGATAGGTGAATGCTTGAAGCAACATCAGGCTGTATTTCATACCGATGCAGTACAAGCGTTTGGGTTAACAGACGTGGATGTTGGGCAGCTTGGAGTTGACTTTTTAGCTGTTTCAGGGCATAAAATCAATGGTCCAAAAGGGATTGGGTTTCTTTATGCAAAGAAAGGTCTTCAACTTTCTCCTTTTTTCCACGGCGGAGAACAAGAGCGAAAGAGAAGAGCTGGTACAGAAAATGTCGCTTCAATCGTCGGTTTGAAAAAAGCTGTAGAGTTATCTTATGAACAATTAGCTGAGAAAAATAGAGAGTACGAAAAATATCGAAGCACATTTATTGACGTTTTAAATAAAAACGAGATAAACTTTATCGTTAATGGAGATGAATATCATCGCCTTCCACATATATTAAATGTAAGTTTTCCGGGAATAAGTGTTGAAACAATTTTAATGAACCTTGACTTAGAAGGGGTCGCTTGTTCTAGCGGTTCAGCTTGTACGGCTGGTTCAATTGATCCATCACACGTATTAACAGCAATGTTCGAAGATATAAATAGAAGCCATTCAGCAGTACGGTTCAGTTTTGGCTATGGGTTAACATTAGCGTCTGTTAGAAGAGCGGCGGAAAAAACAGTGAATGTTATTCACCGGCTAACAAGATAAAACAACAAAAGTATGGAGGTGAAAAGTGTGGATACGATGGAACAAAAAGAAAGAAAAGATATTCGTGTTGTCGTAGGTATGTCTGGAGGAGTCGATTCTTCTGTTACTGCCTATCTTCTGAAAGAACAAGGCTATCAAGTCATTGGCATTTTTATGAAAAATTGGGACGATACAGATGATAACGGAATGTGTACTGCTACTGAAGATTACAATGATGTTATACGAGTCTGTAATCAGCTCGATATTCCGTATTATGCTGTTAACTTTGAGAAGGAATATTGGGATAAAGTATTTACGTATTTCTTAGACGAGTATCGGGCTGGACGAACACCAAACCCTGATGTCATGTGTAATAAAGAGATCAAGTTTAAAGCTTTTTTAGATCACGCAATGTCATTAGGTGCTGATTATGTAGCAACAGGTCATTACGCCCGTGTGCGTAGAAGTGATCGAGGAACAGAATTGCTGCGAGGCATTGATGAAAATAAAGATCAAACGTACTTCTTAAATGCATTAAGTGAAAAGCAAATTGAGCGAGTCCTCTTCCCACTAGGGGATATTGATAAGCCGAGAGTAAGAGAAATTGCAAAAGAAGCGAATCTAGCGACGGCAACGAAAAAGGATAGTACAGGCATTTGTTTTATCGGTGAACGTAATTTTAAGGAGTTTCTCAGTCAGTATTTGCCTGCACAGCACGGTGAAATGCAAACGTTAGACGGTGAAGTGAAAGGGACGCATGATGGACTCATGTACTACACTTTAGGACAACGTCAAGGATTAGGTATTGGTGGAGCAGGAGAACCGTGGTTTGTTGTTGGAAAAAACTTGGAGGATAACATTTTATATGTCGGACAAGGTTATCATCACCCAGAGCTTTATTCGAATGGTTTGATTGCGGATCAAATAAATTGGATCAACAAAGAAGTCACATCAAATGGTACTTTTGATTGTACAGCGAAGTTTCGTTACCGTCAAAAAGACAGTGGTGTGAGAGTGACTCAACTTGATGGAAATAAAGTGAAAGTTGAGTTCGCTGAGCCGCAACGGGCTATAACTCCTGGACAAGCTGTTGTATTTTACGATGGAGATGTTTGTCTTGGCGGTGCAACGATTAGTGAAGTAATAAAGGACTGATTGAAATAGATCAGTCCTTTTTCCTCGTCGTATAGGAAACTATGGATTTGATCTTGTGGATAAGTTCTCGAAATAGTTGTTACGTCTATCTCAGCGACGAGCGTTTTACATCACGAATAAGCTTCGAGCTGTCTCGACGGATACGCTACAAAGCTCAGAAGAGGAAGAGACAAGTCGCTTACGCTTTTGTTCTCAAGCTTTATAATAATATTATTTTTTGTTTTAAAAAAGAACGGTAACTAAGGAAAAAGGAGTAGAATTACATATGGACCTTAACGAAAAAGCTGTTAAATTTATGCAAGAAGGAAAAATCGAAGAAGCAGCGAAATTACTTAATGAAGCGATTGAAGAAAATCCAAAAGATGCGATTGCTTATACAAACTTTGGGAATTTACTAGCAGCAGTAAATGAGGAAGAAAGAGCACTTAATTTTTTTAAAAAATCAATAGAGTTAGATGAAACATTAGCTACTGCACATTACGGAAAAGGCAATGTCCTGTTCAACCAAGAAAAGTATGTTGAAGCAATTGATGCGTATCAAGAAGCGTTAGTTAATGGTTTAAAGCAAGGCGATGTTTATTATATGCTCGGAATGAGCTTTTACCATTTAAATGACTTGCCAAGAGCACTTCCGAGTTTACAGCGGGCAACTGAACTGAACGAAGGAGATGTTGATGCTCATTTTCAATACGCGTTAACATTAGCTCAACTAGAACAAGTTGATGAAGCAATGACGGCATTTGACCGTGTCTTGGAAATAGATAGGGAACATGCTGACAGTTATTTTAACCTCGGTGTCGCCTATGCGTACAAAAACGAAGCTGGAAAAGCTTTAAATATGTTTGAAAAGGCATTGGAAATTCAACCGGATCACGCTTTAAGTGCAAATGGGAAAAAACAAATGGAACAGGTATTAAGAAACGAAGATGAATGAAAGTAGGTTTCACAATGAAAGAGACCGCAGATATTAATAAAGACTATATAAAAGGAGAACTTCTCCATCAAATTTATCATAATGAAGATTCTCTATATACCGTAGCAAAGTTGAAAGTAAAGAAGTCTTCTTATGAAAATATCGATACAGAATGTACTGTTGTCGGGATCATGCCGAACTTAGAGAAAGATATTACATATCTTTTTTACGGTTATTTTAAAGATCATCCGCGATTTGGACGGCAATATCAAGTTGAGCAATTCCAAAAAATGCTCCCAGAGACTGAGCAAGGGATTATTATGTATTTGTCAAGTGACCGGTTTCCTGGTGTTGGAAAGAAGTCTGCGAAAAGTATCGTCGACACATTGGGGAAAAATGCGATCTCGGTTATTCTTCAAGATAGAGAAGCATTAAGTAAAGTCGACAATCTAAAACGAGAAAAGGCAGATCAAATTCACCAAACACTTCTTGAAGATCAGGGAATTGAGCAAGTACTTATGAAACTCTATGAATATGGGTTTGGTTTACAGCTTGCGATGAAAGTATTCCAAGCATATAAAATGAACGCACTAAAGATTATTGAATCGAATCCTTATCAAATGATTGAAGACGTTGAAGGAATAGGGTTTGCAAAAGCGGATATGATCGGTAGAAAGCAAGGCTTAACTGGCAATCATCCAGATCGAATACGTGCCGGTATCTTGTTTTTACTATACGAACATTCTTTAAATAATGGTCATGTATTTATAGAGAACGAGAAGATGATAGAAAGTACTAAGGAATTGTTAGAAAAAGAAGCAAGTATGGCGATTTCGCCTCTTGAAATTGCTGAGCAAGTGATTCAATTAGGGGAAGAAAATAAGCTTATCGTAGAAGGCGAAAAAATGTTTATGCCATCACTTTACTATGCTGAGCAAGGGGTCGTAACGAACATTACTAGGCTGTTAACAAAAGAAAAGGAACTTGACGAATTTCCTGAATCTGAATTTTTAAAGGCGTTAGGAAACGTCGAAGAAAAGTTAGGTATATCCTATGCACCTTCACAAAAAACAGCGATTCAAGAAGCGATGAGATCACCTGTCATGATTTTGACGGGGGGACCTGGAACAGGCAAGACGACTGTTATAAAAGGGTTAATAGAAGTATTCGGACAGCTGAAAGGTATGTCTATAAACCCCGATGATTATGATAGAAAAACTCCTTTTCCTGTTTTGATGGCGGCTCCAACAGGAAGAGCTGCTAAAAGAATGACTGAATCAACTGGCCTTCCAGCATCAACGATCCATCGGATGCTTGGTTATAAAGGAAATGACGATGAGTATGAATATGATGAATATGAGCCGTTAGAAGGAAAATTGTTAATTATCGATGAAATGTCGATGGTTGATACGTGGCTGGCAAACCAGCTCTTTAAAGCTGTTCCAAATGACATGCAAGTCATTATGGTAGGAGATGAAGATCAACTCCCATCTGTTGGTCCAGGTCAAGTTTTTACTGATTTTTTAGCATCAAATCAAATTCCTTCGGTGAAGCTGACAGATATTTACCGGCAATCTGAAGGATCAAAAATCATTGAGTTCTCTCATCAAATTAAAGGTGGACAACTGCCTTCTCAAATTGACGGAAAAAGTAAAGACTTACGCTTTTTTCCGTGTGAACAAATGCAAGTGCCTGAGGCTGTTCAGCAAATTTGCAAGGGTGCAATAGCAAAGGGATTTACTGCGAAAGACATACAAGTATTAGCGCCAATGTACAGGGGTGTTGCAGGTGTAGAAAATTTAAATGATATGCTTCAAAAGCTTTTCAATCCGCCATCTGATCAGAAACGAGAAGTTCCTTTTGGAAATGTTGTTTATCGAATCGGTGATGTCGTTTTACAGCTAGTTAACAACCCAGAAGAAAATGTATTTAACGGTGACAGAGGAGAAGTCGTTGCAATATTTACAGAGAAAGAAAATACAGATCATGAACAAAAAATTGTCATCTCCTTTGATGGTATTGAAGTAACGTATACAAAGCCTGATTTATCACAAATTACGCATGCTTATTGCTGTTCGATTCATAAATCTCAAGGAAGTGAGTTTCCGATCGTTATAATGCCTATTGTTAAAGGGTACTACCGAATGCTTCGAAAAAAACTCATTTATACGGGGATCACAAGAGCGAAAGATTTTCTATTGCTATGTGGTGAGTGGTCAGCATTATCAATGGCAGTTCAAAATGACCATGACCTGGAAAGAAATACAACATTAAAAGTAAAATTAAATGAATATGAAATGGAAGAAGAATACCAGCATGAGAGTGAGGGTGTTTCCGAAGACTAAGAATGTTCGAAAGGAGGAGCTTCCTTTGCGAACATCTCAAAAGGTCAAGGGAGCGCCCGTTTTTTTGTCCGATCATGACTATTTTGTCGGAAAAGTTGCTGATCTCGTCTTATCTGAAGATAAATCACGTGTCCAAGGTTATTGGATACGAACACATCACTGGTGGTCAAAAAATCATTTCTTGCCTTTAGAGAGAATCGCATTTGAAAAAGGAAGAGAAATATATTGTAAAAATGGAACTGTTTTATCACCTTTAAGGAAGAAAAAACGGTTCTATGATGGAAGCGATCATTTTTTTGGAAAACCACTGGTGGAACAAGATGGGGCAATGATCGGAATCATTGAAGACGTATATTTCCTTCCAGAAACGGGCATGATTGTAGGGTATGAATTGACCGAAGGGCTTTATACAGATGCGTCTAAAGGAATAAAAGTGATAAAAACATCAACTCCTTTAACACGTATAAATGGAGCCTTTATGGTACGACCGGACTCATGATTGCCAGGAGGTTTCTTCAATGCGATGCCCAAACTGTAAAGGAAAAGATATCGGGAAAATCGGATCAAACCAGTATTATTGTTGGAGTTGCTTTATTGAACTGTCAATTTCAGATGGGCGTTTTTGTTTGCATCAAGTAGAAGCTGATGGGTCATTAAGCTCCCTTGATGACTTATTTGAAGAAGATGAACGTCGAATTGATATGTAATTTTGACAGGTGGTGACAAGAATGAGAGTATTGGCATCCCTTGTCGCATTAAGTGCTGGTGCATATGCATATGCAGCTACAATGGACAAAGGTACGAGAAAAAGATGGAAAAGACGATTGCAGCAAGTCAATTTTGACAGAATTGAGGATATCATCCCAGACAGAAGAACTATGGGACGGATGCGCAAACGTATGATGAATGTAATGCCATAAATTGTGCGGGACCCATGTCCCGCACAATTTTGTGAAAAAAAGTGACTTGGCAATTCGTTACATACAATATGGATAATATTTACAATACACCGAAGCTTGCAGCAGAGAATATTGGAGGGTCATGCATTGGAAAGTATATATTCTAAATGGATCTTTCGTTTAGTGATTCTTCTGTTAATAGGACTTACTATCATCCTTACTTTTTATTTAATATCATTTTTAATGCCTTTGTTAAAACTTATTTTTCGTGTACTCATCCCATTTTTTATAGCAGGATTTATTGCTTATTTGCTTCACCCATTCATTGAAAAGCTTGAGCAAAATAAATTTCCGAGACCTTTCGCTATTCTTATTATTTATGGAATATTTATAGCGGTTTTTTCTTGGGTCATATTAAAGGGAACTCCGTATGTTATGAAAGAGGGACAAGAACTCATTAATCAGCTTCCGGAAATGACGAATACGTATAGTCATTTTATGAATATATTAAATGAACACACTCAAACGCTGCCAGACTCATTCCAAGAGAGAACTGACCAATGGGTTAGGCGTGGAGAAGAAATGATTGCTGAAGGTTTAATGAGTGTAGGTTTATTTTTGAGACAAATATTTGATTGGATTATCCTTCTTATTGTCGTTCCTTTTCTTGTTTTTTATTTACTTAAAGATATGGAACTTGTTCAAAAAGTAGTATGGTATTTAACTCCCGTTCGTTTTCGTCAGGAAGGTCGAAAACTCATAAAAGAAATTGACCATTCACTCGGTAATTATATTAGAGGGCAGTTAATCGTATGTGTTGTCGTAGGAATATTCGCTTATATTGGTTTTACAATTATTGATTTGCCTTACGCCGCATTGCTTGCGGTTTTTATAGGGTTAACAAATATAATTCCGTATTTTGGTCCAATTATTGGAAGTGTGCCAGTGTTAATTATTGCTTTAACAGAATCATTGCAACTAGTTGTGTTAGCACTCATTGTTAACTTTATTGTTCAATTGATTGAGGGAAACTTGTTAGCTCCAGTTATCGTCGGGAAGAGCTTACATATGCATCCAATCTTAATCATATTTGCGTTAATTGCCGGTGGGGAGATGGCAGGTATTATTGGGTTAATTATTTCAGTACCTTTATTAACGATTATCAAGGTCATTTTGCTGCATGTTAGAAGGATCTTTCGAGAAAGAAAAGGACTATATTATTGACAAAGCTCCACGTAATTTCTATAATGCTCTTATATTCATACATAACTTGATGACGGAGACAGATTGTTAAAGACCATCTAATTGGAGCGAGAGCTCTACAGAGAGGAATTTCCTTAGGCTGTGAGAAATTCTAGATGAAGATTAATAATCAGCTACTCCTGAGAGCAGGCAAAACCTGCCGGTACACGACCGTTACTCGTGGTAAAGGTGACAAGACAGAGCTAACTCTGCTTGTAACCAGGGTGGTACCGCGTAAGATAACTTTCGTCCCTGTTTATTTGGGATGAGAGTTTTTTTGTTTTAAAATAAGATTTTCTATAAATAAAGGAGGAAGTACAATGAAAAAGTTAAGCTCTGCTCAAGTAAGACAAATGTTTTTAGATTTTTTCAAAGAAAAAGGTCATGACGTTGAACCGAGTGCATCACTTGTTCCACATGAAGATCCATCACTATTATGGATCAACAGCGGTGTAGCAACATTAAAAAAATATTTTGACGGTCGTGTCATTCCGGAAAACCCACGAATTGTCAATGCACAAAAATCGATCCGGACGAATGACATTGAAAATGTCGGAAAAACAGCAAGGCACCATACGTTTTTTGAAATGCTCGGGAATTTTTCTATCGGAGACTACTTCAAGGAGGAATCGATTCATTGGGCGTGGGAATTCCTTACAAGTGAAAAGTGGATTGGTTTTGATGAAGAAAAGTTGTCTGTAACGGTTTATCCTGATGATGATGAGGCATTTGATATTTGGCATAAAGAGATCGGGTTACCAAAAGAACGAATTATTCGTTTAGAAGAAAACTTTTGGGATATTGGTGAAGGACCGTGTGGACCGAATACAGAAATTTTTTATGATCGGGGTGAGGAATACGGGAATGACCAAAATGACCCCGAGCTGTTTCCGGGAGGGGAGAATGAACGTTATTTAGAAATTTGGAATCTTGTTTTTTCACAATTTAACCATAACGCAGATGGAAGCTATACGCCGCTTCCTAAGAAAAACATTGATACAGGGATGGGTCTTGAAAGAATGGTATCAGTAATCCAAGATGCAAAAACCAACTTTGATACCGATTTATTCATGCCGATTATTTCAGAAACAGAGAGACTGACGAATAAGTCTTATGGGAATTCGTCTGAAACAGATACAGCTTTTAAAGTCATTGGAGACCATATGCGTACAGTTACGTTTGCGGTTTCTGATGGTGCATTACCTTCAAATGAAGGGAGAGGTTATGTATTAAGAAGATTGCTTCGACGTGCTGTCCGTTATGCAAAGATGTTAAATATTGAACGTCCATTCATGTATGAGCTAGTTCCTGTTGTTGGAAAAATCATGAAAGATTTTTATCCAGAGGTTAATGAAAAGGCGGAGTTTATCCAAAAAGTGATAAAAAATGAAGAAGAGCGTTTCCATGAAACTTTAAATGACGGACTAGCCATTTTAAACCGGGTGATTGAAAAAGCAAGAACAGATTCGAGTGAAATCATCACAGGTGTTGACGTCTTCCGTTTATATGATACATACGGCTTCCCAGTTGACCTAACAGAAGAGTATGTACAAGAAGCGGGCTATTCGATTGACCGTGAAGGTTTCGAAAAAGAAATGGAGAAGCAACGTGAACGTGCAAGAGCTGCACGACAAGATTCGGGATCCATGCAAACGCAAGATGAAATTCTTGGAAACATTAAAGATAAAAGTGAATTCGTCGGGTACGATTCTCTTGAAGCGACTTCAACTGTGATTGTAATCATAAAAGATAAAGAACGAGTTGAGTGTGCACAAGAAGGAGATACTGTACAAATGATCGTTGATCGCACCCCATTTTATGCTGAAAGCGGGGGACAAATTGCTGATAAAGGAGTTTTCGAAAATGAACAAATGCTTCTTCACGTAGAAGATGTTCAAAAAGCTCCAAATGGTCAGAATCTTCATACCGTAAAAGTAGTAAAGGGAACACTTACAAACCATTCAGACTTATTTGCTAAAGTACATGTGCGAAGTAGAAAAGGGGTTATTAAGAACCATACAGCAACACACTTACTGCACCAAGCATTAAAAGACGTTTTAGGTGATCATGTAAATCAAGCAGGTTCTCTCGTATCAGAAGAACGACTGCGGTTTGATTTCTCCCATTTTGGACAAATGACTGTCGAAGAAATGGAAGAAATTGAAACGATCGTTAACAATAAAATATGGGCTGGTATTAAAGTAAATACGATGTTTAAAAGCTTACAAGAAGCAAAAGATATGGGAGCGATGGCGTTATTCGGAGAAAAATATGGTGATACAGTGAGAGTTGTCAAAGTCGGTGACTACAGTTTAGAACTGTGTGGAGGCTGTCATGTAAATAATACAGCTGAAATCGGCTTGTTTAAAATCGTTTCTGAAGGCGGGATTGGAGCAGGAGTTCGACGAATTGAAGCAGTAACAGGTAAAAATGCATATGAATTTATGAACAGTCAAGTTGACGTTTTAAAAGAAGCTGCCACTACGTTAAAAACGCATATAACCGACGTTCCATCCCGAATTGAGCAGATACAAAAACAATTAAAAGAAAAAGAACGAGAAAATGAATCGATTTCTGCAAAATTAAGTCAATTGGAAGCAGGAAATATATTAGATGAAGTGGAAGAAGTATCAGGAGTTCGATTATTGGTGAAAAAAGTCAATGTTCCTGATATGAACAGATTAAGGCAAATGGCTGATTCCTTGAAAGGGAAACTAGATTCAGGTATTCTCGTTCTAGCTTCTGTTAACAATGAAAAGGTAAGTATCGTTGCTAGCGTTTCAAAAGACTTAATTGAAAAAGGTCACCATGCAGGCAAAATTGTTAAAGAAGTTGCGAGCCGTTGTGGAGGAGGCGGCGGAGGCCGACCTGATATGGCCCAAGCTGGAGGAAAAAATCCAGAGCAATTAGAAGAGGCGCTAAGTATTGTCTCTGATTTAGTTAAAAGTGATTACTAATTGAAGGGAAATCGTGTACAATATGGACAAGAAGGCGAAATTTGTATGAAAGAAATTCGTTGCTTAGCATAGGTTTTACAAATGATCCGTTATATGTACCATTTCTTTCAAAACTAGAGTGAGGTGTAAGTCATGAGTTCTATGGACAATACTATGAAATTTAACTTTAACGAAGACTCTATGGATGAAGACGTAAAAGAAGTACTCTATACAGTCTATTCGTCATTGGAGGAGAAAGGGTACAATCCGATTAATCAAATCGTTGGTTATTTACTATCGGGAGATCCTGCATATATTCCGCGTCACAACGATGCACGTAATTTAATTCGTAAAATTGAACGGGATGAGATTATCGAAGAGCTAGTGAGGTCCTATCTTTCACAGCAGCAGAAAGGATAAATATGAAAGTTTTAGGGTTAGATGTAGGTACGAAAACAATAGGCGTTGCTGTTAGTGATGCATTAGGCTGGACAGCTCAAGGTGTTGAGACGATAAAGCGAGATCAAGAAGATCCTGAAAAGGATTTCGTTCGTTTAGATGAATTAATTAATGAGTATGATGTAAGTACTATAGTTGTAGGACTGCCTAAAAATATGAATGGTACAATCGGTCCGAGCGGTGAGATGTGTCAGCAATTTGCAGAAGATGTTAAACAGCGTACGAACCTCGATGTGAAAATGTGGGACGAGCGATTGTCAACAGTTGCAGCAGAGAAAATGCTCGTCAGTGCAGATGTAAGCCGGAAGAAAAGGAAAAAAGTTATAGACAAAATGGCTGCAGTGATGATATTGCAAGGCTATTTAGATTCAAATTAATACTTAAAGGAGGCTGACATTATGTCGAAGCCTGAAATTAACCAACCACAAGATGATGACCGTATTGTTATTCCTGATGAAAATGGAGATGAACACTTATTTCAAGTGTTATTCACTTTCGATGTTGATGCAACAGGTCACTCCTATATGGTATTAGCACCAGAAGGGTCAAATGAGTCAGAAGAAGACGAAATTGAAGTTCACGCATTCCGTTATGAAGAACCTGAAGGCGAAGATCTCTCACTTTATCCTATTGAATCTGAAGAAGAATGGGATATGGTTGAAGAACTTCTAAATACGTTTACAGACGATGGAGAAGAATAAAACTAGTTAAACAACATCCACCCCAAAGCGGTTACGCTTTGGGGTTTAAATTATATCCTTTGTAAACCAGATGCTCTGCCTTTGTGAAAAATAACCATGACGTACTCGAAGCGAAGCCAAGTGTTAATCGTACGAACACTTATATGACGAACCTAATCCTAATAAGGTCAGTCGTTTCTGGACGGGATAAAAAATTCATTACACTGTTCGACAATTTCCCATTTTTTTAAACAAATGGTGTATAATAGATTGGGTGAAAGGGGGAACAGCGTTTTGACAGGTAATAAGAACGGGAAAAACAAAGATGCGAATAAAGATAATGAAAAAATAAAACATAAGGAAAAGCTAATAGAAAGGCAAAAAGAAGCTTCTCTTGTAAGGAAAATAGTGATTATATGCTTTTTAGTTATCATTTTAACTGTTGCTGGTGCGACATATGCAACGTATAAATATGTAATGAATGCAATTGGTCCAGTAGATGAAACAGATGAAGAGATGATCACGGTAGAGATACCGATCGGATCAACAAGTACAAGAATAGGATCAATTCTTGAAGAGGAAGGAATCGTCAGCAACGGAACGATGTTTCGCTTTTATGTAAGGTATAAAAATGAAGGACATTTCCAAGCTGGTGAATATGAGCTAGCAAGGTCCATGCATATGGATGAAATTATTGAAACGCTGAAGGAAGGCGTTGTGTACGAAGATTATGCACTTTCCTTTACAATACCTGAGGGCCGTTGGCTAGAAGAAGTGTTCGAACGGATTGCGGATGAGACGAATTTAGAAGAAGAAGACTTAATTGAGCTCGTTCAAGATGAAGAATATATTGACTCTCTCATTGAGCGATATTCAATATTAACAGACGATATTTTAGAAGAAGAAATTCGTTGGCCGCTTGAAGGGTATCTTTTTCCTGCAAGATATGATTTTGTTGATGATGAGGTTACTGCTGAACAAGTAATCGAAGCTATGCTAGATCGCACTGCTGCAGTATTAGAAGTGTATGCTGGAGATACAGGCTATTCATTCCATGAAATTATGACGATTGCATCGATTATTGAAGGGGAAGCAAGAAATGACGAGGAACGAGAAGTAATTTCAGGTGTCGTTCACAACCGATTAAATATTAATATGGCACTGCAAATGGATCCTACGGTTGCATATGCACATGGTGAGCACCTTTCAAGAACATCATACGAAGATTTAGAAATAGAATCACCATATAATACTTATCATGTTTCTGGCTTGCCTGTCGGTCCGATCAACAATCCAGGTGAAGCGTCGATTCGTACGGCTCTGCAGCCAGCAAATCATAATTATTTATACTTTTACCATGCAGAAGATGGTGAAATATATTTATCCGAGTCCTATTCGGAGCATCAGCAAATATTAGAGGAACACCGAGATTAATATATTCGATGAAGAGGGTGCGCTAAAGTTCGCATTCTCTTTCTTTTTATGTTAAAATATATCGGTCAATTAGATGAAAAAGAAAAAAGAGGGGAAGAAAAGCATGGACAATTCTTTCATATTTCCTCTTGAAAAGCAGCCAAGGGGGCGCTTTTTTTATGGTATTGCACGAAGATAATGAAACGTACATACGGTCACTTCTGCAACAAAGAGAAGGACACATTGCAGAGATGGAACATTATGCAAAAGAACATGATGTACCGATTATGGAATCAACAAGTATGTGTATGATGCTGCAACTGTTAGAGGTGCAACACCCGAAAAAAATATTAGAAATTGGTACAGCGATCGGTTATTCAGCAATACGAATGGCTGAGAGATGTCCCGATGCTTTTATTGTAACTCTAGAACGTGATCAAGAACGTGCTGACGTGGCACGGGAGAATATTAAAAAATCTGGTAAAGAGAGTCAAATCTCATTAATTGTCGGTGATGCACTTGAGCAATCTAGCGTTGTTTCAACTTACGAATCGTTTGATGTGATTTTTATTGATGCTGCGAAAGGACAATATGAACGCTTCTTTACACTTTATGAGCCAATGTTAAAAGTGGGCGGACTCATGATTTCGGATAATATTTTATTTAAAGGGATGGTATCAGGAGCGGTACAACCTGAGAAAAAAAGATTCACTCAAATGGTTAACAAATTAAAGAAATTTAACGAACGTTTAATGTCAAATGAACGCTTTTCATCAATGATTTATCCAATTGGTGACGGTGTAATGGTGAATATTAAAAAGCAGAATATTGAAAATGATAAAGGTGGTGAACCTTTGTGAATAAACCAGAATTATTAGTAACACCTACTTGTCTAGAGGATGTTGAACCATTAATAGACGCAGGTGCAACCGCCTTTTTGATCGGCGAAGAAGAGTTTGGCTTACGACTAGCTGGTGAGTTTAAAAAAGAAGATATTGTAAAGGCTGTAAATATTGCACATAAACAAGGAGCTAAAGTTTATGTTGCAATGAATGCTTTGTTTCACAATGATAAACTACAATTACTTCCTGAGTATATTCAATTTTTAAATGAAATTCATGTTGATGCGATCGTATTTGGAGATCCTGCTGTGTTAATGAATGTACGTGAGTATGCTCCGAATATGAAACTTCACTGGAATACAGAAACGACTGCGACAAACTGGTATACCGCAAATTATTGGGGGCGAAAAGGTGCCAAGCGTACCGTACTAGCAAGAGAATTAAACATGGATGCGATTTTAGAGATCAAAGAGGAAGCAAAAGTTGAAATTGAAGTGCAAGTACATGGAATGACATGTATGTTTCAATCAAAGCGGATGTTGCTCGGAAATTATATGGAGTTTCAAGGAAAAGATCTTAAAGTTGAAGGGCACAGTAAAGATCGCAGCTTGTTCCTTCATGATCCTGAACGTGATGCGAAATATCCAATTTGGGAAGATAAAAACGGTACCCATATTATGAGTCCAAAAGATATATGTATTATTGACGAACTTGAGGAAATGATTGATGAAGGAGTCGATTCTTTTAAAATAGATGGTATTTTAAAGGATCGTGAATATTTATTGAAAATTACTTCGTTATACCGCGAAGCGATTGATTTATATATAGAAGATGCAGCAGCTTATAGTGACAAAAAAGATGAATTTGTTGAAGAAGTAAAGGCTATTCAGCCTCCGAACCGAGACATTGATACGGGCTTCTTTTTCAAAGAAACGGTTTATTAAGGAGTGATCATCATGCAGCAAATTGCGAGTAAGAAGGAAGAGGGCAAACGTGTGATCACAAAAAAGCCAGAATTATTAGCACCAGCTGGTAATTTAGAAAAATTAAAGATTGCCGTCCATTATGGAGCAGATGCTGTATTTATAGGTGGACAGGATTTTGGTCTACGATCAAATGCTGATAATTTTACGATAGAAGAGATGGCAGAGGGAGTACAGTTTGCCAATACTTATGATGCGCGTATATATGTGACGACTAATATTTTTGCTCATAATGAAAATATGGATGGACTGGAAGAGTATTTGCAAGAGCTAGAACGCGTCGGAGTCGCAGGTATTATTGTCGCTGACCCTCTAATCATCGAAACGTGTAAGCAAGTGGCACCAAAGCTTGAAGTCCATTTATCTACTCAGCAATCCCTTTCAAACTGGCAAGCGGTTCAGTTTTGGAAAGAGGAAGGGCTAGAACGTGTTGTTCTAGCTCGTGAGGTAGGACTCGAAGAGATGCTCGAAATGAAAAAGAATGTAGATATCGAAATTGAGACATTTATACACGGTGCAATGTGTATTTCATACTCAGGACGTTGTGTATTGAGTAATCATATGACAGCAAGAGATTCAAACCGCGGCGGTTGTTGTCAATCGTGTCGTTGGGATTATTTTTTATTTGCTGAAGAGCAACAAACTAATAACCGTGTTAAAGAAGTGGCACAATTTGAACGTGATGACGCACCATTTGCAATGTCACCAAAAGATTTAAATTTAATTGAATCGATCCCGAAACTTGTAGAAGCAGACATCGACAGTTTGAAAATTGAAGGTAGGATGAAGTCCATTCATTATGTTGCGACAGTTGTTAGTGTCTACCGCAAAGTAATCGATGCTTATTGTGCTGATCCGGATAACTTTAAAGTTGATCCTAAATGGCTCGAAGAATTAGCGAAGTGTGCTAATCGTCCAACAGCACCTGCTTTCTTTGAAAATACTCCGGGTTACAAAGAGCAATTGTTTAAAAATCATCGCCAAAGAACTACTCATGATTTTGCAGCTCTTGTATTAAATTACGATGAAGAAACAAAGATCGTAACACTTCAACAGCGCAATCATTTCCGTCCTGGTGATGAAGTCGAATTTTTCGGTCCGGAAATTGATCATTTCACTCAGAAGGTTGAAAAAATATGGGATGAAAAAGGAAATGAGATCGATGCGGCTCGTCACCCGTTACAAATCGTGAAAATGAAGGTAGACAAGCCTGTATATGCTAATAACATGATGAGAAAGGAAGCATTATAATGGAAAAAAGGCCTGTCATTATTGGAGTAGCAGGTGGCTCTGGATCGGGGAAAACAACTGTTGCAAATGAAATTTATTGTAAGTTTAAAGATCAAGATATTTTAATGATTGAACAAGATGCTTATTATAAAGATCAAACACATTTACCGATGGAAGAGCGCTTAAAAACGAATTATGATCATCCCTTAGCTTTTGATAATGATCTTCTTTTAGAGCATTTAGAAATACTTAGAAACCGGAAACAAATCGAAAAGCCTATATACGATTATCCGAATCACACACGCTCTGTAGAGACGATACGACTACAATCAAGAGATGTGATTATTTTAGAAGGGATCCTTATATTAGAAGATGAGCGACTTCGTGATTTAATGGATATTAAAGTTTTTGTCGATACTGATGCTGACGTACGGATTATTAGACGATTAATGCGGGATATTCGTGAAAGGGGCCGTACGATTGATTCTGTAATCGATCAGTATACGTCAGTTGTTCGTCCGATGCATTTACAATTTATTGAACCGACAAAGCGCTACGCTGATGTGATTATACCTGAGGGTGGTCATAATCATGTTGCGATTGATTTATTAGTGACAAAAGTGAAAACCATTCTTGAAGAAAAAGCGATTTTGTAATAGCATTATAAGAGCGGGAAAATAGCAGGAAGAAACGGTTACAATTTCCATATATAGTATTGGTTCAGCATCACACAGCTTTCGTCACAGCAGGACATCGGGCGTAATAAGAAGGTGCTGACCATTTCTTTATATTCTTTTTTCCTCAAAGTTTTTACTTAATTTTTCGGAATAAGATGTGATATATTGCATCCATTTCTTTTTTTCTATATACTTTGCAGGAAGTATTGAAATGAATTGTATTCATATTTCAAGAAAAGCTTCATATGGTTCATCATACCTGTTTCTTTTTTAGCTGTGTGCTCGAAACGCTTAAAAAAAAGAGATGAAAGCGTTCACCAGATTTCGTTTTATCGTTTCAAACCTATTTTGAAATGAATCAAGTAGTGAAGGGATTCGTATTTAATCATGCGGACCCTATAACAGTATTTATTCGTTTGAAGGAGTGAAGGAAATATGGCAGAAGAAAAACATTATATGACATTAGAAGGTAAAGAAAAATTAGAAAAAGAGCTTGAATACTTAAAAACGGAGCGACGTAAAGAAGTCGTAGAACGAATAAAAGTAGCTCGAGACTTCGGTGATCTTTCAGAGAATTCTGAATATGATTCGGCAAAGGAAGAACAAGCTTTTGTTGAAGGTCGAATTAACCAAATTGAGAAAATGATCCGCAATGCAGAGATTATTGAGGAAGATAGTGATTCTTCGATTGTTTCTTTAGGGAAAACTGTAACATTTAAAGAGTTACCAGACGGTGAAGAAGAAGAATATACAATTGTTGGACGTGCAGAGGCTGATCCGCTCGAAGGGAAGATTTCGAACGATTCTCCAATGGCTCAAAGCTTGATGGGGAAAACGATTGGTGACCGTGTCTCAGTTTCTACTCCGGGAGGAGATATGGAAGTTGAGATTACTGAAATTCAATAAGAATTGAAAATATGATTTTTTAGCCACAGAGACTACCGTGCCTCCGTGGCCTTTTTTTGACCAGATTTTGACAAGTGCCTGGCACATGGATATTATTACCATGTGCCAGGCACCAGGCACTTGTCCTTACTTGTCCTTCGTTGGGATTTTTCTATTGATGTGTTTTACTATTTTGAGGAATCGTTCACTGATTACTTAAACGGTTCTCGAGTGGACCTTGAATGCTATTTAGGCAAGTTGACGATAAAAGATGGTTAACCGTATTTTGCTGAAGGAAATTATTTTACAGCTGCAGAAGTATTAACGGACATATTTGTAGAACAAGTCTCGAAATTTCTCATTGTATGATCTATAATATGATTAAAGAGCGGAGAAGCTTTTTAAAGGAGGCCTTTTCATAGATGACTCAATATGGAGATTATCAACCTCGGCGTTCAGATATGAGAAAGAAACGTCGAATGAATATGATCTTAAATAGTGCGATTGGTCTTGTAGTTGTTGCAATTATATTTTTTGGTGCTTCCCTCATTTTTGGCGGTGATTCTGAACCAGTATCTGTAGACGATACAGATCAGGAAGAGAATGACGAAGAACTCAGTGGTGATCTTGAGGAAAGTGAAGAACAAGCTGATGAAGATGAGATGAACGAAGACAATAATGTTGGAGCTAACCCGGATGGCGATAATGACATTGATTTAGAGAGCGAGTCTGATTCAGATGTAAATGGTACTGAAGAAGAAGCAGATGAAAGCAAAGAAGAAGAGGAAGATGAAAATGAACAAGGGTCACCAGTAGGTGAAGGCGAATGGGAGCCTATTGGAACTGTGCAAGAGGAACCATTTGCTGCAGTGTATGATCGTGATCATATAAACTGGGATGAGATGACTGAAGCATTGCAGTACGCAACAAATCTAGGTGACGATATGACGATTTGGCGTATAAGAAATGGCGGAGATCATCAAAGTGCAATTGGCACTGTCAGTAATTATGAAAACCGTGCAACACCTTATGAAGTACGGTTAGAGTGGGTAACAAATGAAGGGTGGATGCCTGTTTCAGTTGAACAATTGGATCATAATCCATATAGACAATAAACAATTTTGTTCAGAAGGTTAATGGAATTCATACGTCCATTACCCTTTTTTTATACGATAGAATTTATAAAACCTTTGGACAATAGTATAACGTCAATTAAGGCTTTCATAGACTTGCACGAAAGCATAAGAGTTTCTAGGCAAGTACAATACCCTTCCTGAAAACCTCTTTGACGATAAACCAGGCTTTGTGTAGTTTTTCAGTTCAAGTTTAATGAAACAGTAACGAGCACATTACTGTCTACAGAATATCACTACTGCAAAATATTTTGGTCATTTTCATACAAGATATTTGTAATAGGATTCTGTTAATCCTAATTATCCAATGGTTCTCATATGTTTCATAGCATGTGAATAAGATTATACTAATATTTTCCAAAAAACGATGATAGAGGAGGAACATATTTTGAAAAAAATCCTTCTGTTCTGTGATCCAGGTATTGATGATGCTGTAGCTATTATGTATGCACACTTTCATCCTGAAATAGAGATTGTCGGTATTGTTGCGAGTTATGGTAACACGACGAGAGACAATGCAGTTAGAAATACTGTATATTTACTCATGCACCTCGGTATAGATGATGTGCCAGTTTTTTCAGGTGCTGAAACCCCGTTTAGAGGAGAAGAACCGAAAGTTCACGAAGAAATACATGGAGAGTACGGGTTAGGGACAATTAATGTGTCAAAGCATATAAACTTAGAACCGTTCGAAAATTTTTTTGATGTTATTGACCTTATAAAAACAAATATAAATGATTTAACGATTGTTACCACTGGTAGATTAACGTCAATTGCATCGTTATGTATTTTTTATCCAAACTTAATGAAAGAGATGAAGGAAATTATCGTTATGGGTGGGGCGTTTTTTGCACCGGGTAATATAACTCCGATTGCAGAAGCGAATTTTCACGGGGATGCAGTTGCTGCAAATGCAATTATTCAATCACGAGCAAACATAACGCTCATTCCGTTAAATGTAACAAATAGTGTGTTTATTTCTCCACAAATTGTTAATTTGATCTCAGAAGCAACGGGAGATGAGATTTTTAAAGCGATTATTGACTTTTATTATAAATATTATACTGAAGCTGTAGGAGAAGACTTACCAGGAAGTCCTCTCCATGATGTTGTGGCAATCAGTTCTATTGTAAATCCAGATTTGTTTATGTTTCGGAATTATCGTGTTTATGTAGAACATAATCAAGTACTAACCATTGGTGCGACGTTTCCAGATATACGTCCGTTAGCTAATCTTCCTGCAGCACCAAAGCATAAAGTCGCAGTTGGGGTTAATAGTCAGCAGTTTGTAAATGATTTTATATATACATTCACTGGAGATGAACGAATCGTCAGGCAGGCTAAACCTAATTAGATTTAAAGTGAATGACTGCAGAATAAAGCTTCTGCCCACTTTTTGGATCAAAATTGACTTGATGAGAAACGTGATGAACTTCTAACAATATTCCCTTATTGTCTTCAATTTTTTTTGCGATCGATTTTTCGAGCTCGTCTATCGTTTTTGCTTCAAAAAACTCTACCTTGTCTTTTATATGATCAGTATGGATTATCATAGCTGCACCATCCTTTCGTTGTCATTATATTTTTTGTAAACCACAGGCTCTGCCTGTGTGAAAATAAACCTTTAAGGGTTGTATTCGTGAGATTTCTTTAAAAGTAACGAATAGTTGGAAGGTATACTGCTTGCTTTCACCCCAGGGCACAAGTGCGACATCCGCTCTTCGTATTCACGGTGTCTTCTTTGCCACGGACGAACGGTTGAGCTACTTCGACCAAGCTCGAAGGGATCTCAACTCGTCCGTTTTTCCGTAGGAAAGAGCATTGCTTCTTCGAAATACAGCGATTTGTCTCGACGGATAAACGACAGAGCTATACTAGTAGAGAAAGAGACAGTCGCGCAGTACCTTCCACCTTTGGATGACAACTTTATTTGCGTCATGTCATTTATTATCTTAAATGATGGATACGAAATGAACATAAATATCTTTGATAACAAAAGCCCATTCCCATTTAAGTGAGATAAAAATGAGCTGAGAAACAACTTCCCACAACGTTTTTTCTGCTATTAGTATGTCATTTAAATATCATCATGTACTCGAAAGAGCGCTAGGCGGTGACTCAGGCGGGAAAAGCAATCGTCGAAAATCCCCTAGGTGCATACAGTGTGGCACCTAGGAAGTTGAGGGATTGCCCGCTGCAAAGAAGACACTACGAATGCAAACGAAGTGCAGCACGAGTAGATGTCGCACTTGTGCTTTGGAGTGAAAGCGTCCGCCTTATAGCGATTTCGAATTCTATTTGATTATGAAAAGGGATGTCCTCAAAATTCTTTTGGCACGGACCAAATGAATAAGGTCCCTTAAGGGACTCTGGTGGTAAAGTGCCCTTATAGGGCGAAATTATAACCGCCCGTTTTACGGGCGGATACTTATTGTAAACCATAACATCATAATTGAAAAGGTAGCCTTGTTATTTGCTTAACCTTTCGCTATGATAAAGTAGGAATATTTACATAGTAAAGGCAGGTAAGATAAATGCGTATTGGAATTATTGGAGCGATGGAAGAAGAAGTTGAATTATTAAAATCAAAAATGAACGAACCAGAAGAGCAAATCATTGCTGGCTGTGAGTTCTTTTTAGGAAATTTAGAAGGGGTTAATGTCATTCTTTCTAAATCAGGGATTGGCAAAGTAAATGCATCAATTTGTACTACATTGATGAATCAGTTGTTTCAGCCAGATTATATTATTAATACAGGGTCAGCTGGTGGATTCCATCAAAGCTTGAAAGTTGGAGATATTGTTATTTCAACAGAAGTAAGATATAACGATGTTGATGCAACAGTTTTTGGCTATGAATTTGGTCAAGTTCCACGAATGCCTGCATATTATGAGCCAAACGAGATGTTGATGAACGTAGCAGAGAATTGTGCAGAGGAGATTGGAATCCATTCAGTGAAAGGCTTAATCGTATCCGGTGATTCATTTATGAGTGATCATGAGCGAGTAGAGTCTATTCGTCAACAGTTTAATGATCCATATTGTTCTGAAATGGAAGCTGGTGCGATTGCACAAGTATGTTACCAGTTCCAATGTCCGTTCGTTATCATCCGTTCCTTGTCTGACATTGCAGGATCTGATGCAAAAATATCGTATGACCAATTTTTGAAAAAAGCTTCGGTTCACTCTGCAAAAATGGTTCTTCTAATGCTTAAGGAGATGCGTAATAGAGGTTAAGTACAAGAGGACTGGAATGTATAATCACGCTAGTCCTTTCTTCTTTGGAAAATGTGGTAATAATTACATCCTCACCATCTTCATTCACATGTTATACTATTCATAGTTTCGAAGAACAACAACTACTTCAATAAAGGAGTGGGAATAGTATGACTGATAAAAAGGTACAAGATCTTAAATTAAAAGTGACGGATTTTAAACGTTTTGCATATATATTACTAGCTTTAAGCGGATTTATGGCAATAGGAATGATGTTACCAGGGAATACAGCAGTTTCTGGACAAGAAACACTAATGATTGCAATCGTTGCTGGACTCCTAATCGGTGCATTTTTCTTCCATCGATCAGCGATGAATATTCAAAACTATCTAAATAAAGATGAATCATCATAAAACACTTCAAAAGTGAAGTGTACAGGCTGTTGAGACATTCTCAACAGTTTTTTTGTTTTTATTCTTAATAGATGAGTGGGAGGTATGCATTTCTCTCATTCTTTTTCTATTAACCTTATATCTTTATTCATAACGTCAATTCATAAAAAATTGATATAATAGAAATAATTGGACTGTCTGGAGTGAACGAGATGAAGGAAAAAATAACGAAAAGACCTCTCGTTTTAGCTGCAGTTATGTTAGCTATGTTTATGGCTGCAGTTGAAGGAACGATTGTCGCAACGGTAATTCCGAGTATCGTCTCTGATTTAGGAGGTTTTGCCTTATTTAGCTGGGTATTTTCAGCATATTTATTAATGCAAGTTGTGACGATCCCTATTTATGGGAAGTTATCTGATATATTTGGAAGAAAACTTGTGTTTTCAATTGGAATTACGATCTTTCTTTTCGGATCGATCATGTGTGGACTTGCACCTTCCATTGAGTTTTTAATTATAAGCAGGTTTATTCAAGGAGCAGGCGCTGGTGCAGTACAACCTATTGCGACAACGATTGTCGGGGATATTTATACGAAAGTTGAAAGAGGAAAAATCCAAGGATATTTAGCAAGTGTGTGGGGTGTGTCTTCCATTCTTGGACCTGTTCTTGGTGGTGTAATCGTTGAATTTATGCACTGGAAATGGGTGTTTTTCATTAATGTTCCTTTTGGACTCATTGCAATGGCTGGGGTTGTTGTTTACTTACATGAAAACGTCGAAAAGCGTAAACTTCAAATTGACTATGCTGGATCGGGAATATTACTCGTTAGCGTCACTTCTCTAATGGTTATTTTCATTCAAGGAGGTGTTCAATGGGAGTGGAATTCACCGCAAATTTTGACTTTGTTAGGAGTGTTTATCGTCACTTTTGCATTATTTCTATGGCAGGAAAACAGAGCAAAAGATCCGGTTATGTCATTGTCGATATGGAAACACCGACTTATCGTCATAGCAAATGTTGCTTCGTTAACTTTGGGTGCTGTACTCATCGGTGTATCAAGCTTTCTCCCTACATATGTACAAATTGTTCTTGATCAGCCGGCAATTATTGCTGGATTTGCGTTAACGATGATGAGTGTCGGCTGGCCGATCTCTTCAACCCTTGCTGGAAAATGGGTTGTTCAAAAGGGTTCGAGACAAACTGCGATGTTTGGTGGGATCAGTTTGATGATAGGTGCAACGATATTTTTAACATTGCCTACTGTTCAACATCCGATTTGGGCGGGGCTGGGTTCATTTTTTATTGGCGGAGGAATGGGGTTTTCTACTACAACGTTTATTGTCAGCATTCAAAGCAGTGTTTCGTGGAGGATGAGAGGTGTAGCGACAGCATCGAATATGTTTATGCGGTTACTAGGAAGTGCACTTGGTGTAGCATTACTTGGCGGAATATTAAACAGTCGTATGCAACAATATTTAAGGGAAACAGGGGAGGAATTAAATATTGCACCCTCCTTGGATGTCGTAAATATGATGCTCGATTCGGTTGGAAGGGAGCAGTTTAGTAAAACGGAACAGGAATTTATCCAAGAAGGGCTGTCGTTTTCTTTAAATAGTGTATATATTGGTGTGTTTATATTTGCTGTTATTAGTTTCATATTTATTTTTTCATTACCTAAAACAAATAAGGAGCTCAATTAGCTTTTTCAGCAATTTCTATTTCTTCCATCACGTGAGTCAATATCCGGGCAGTTAAGCCCCAGATTGTGTAGCCGTTATATTCGTAAAAGAGTTCTTTTATAACGGCTTGACGCCACTCATAATTCTCACCATTTGGAATAAGGTGAAACGGGAAGTTTTCTTCTGGCTTCACTTCGAGCTTCACATCGTGTATTCTCGGTTTCATTTGTTTAAGTTCCGATAACGGAACGGTAAATACTTCTTTAACTTCGTCTTTATTAATATTTAATTTGGCGTCTTCGTGAATGACACCTATATATGAGTAAAGGATCAAACCAAATGCCGTAATCATATGATCTAGTTCTCCGACTAAGGTGACATCTGTTTCATCTATACCGAGCTCTTCACACAGCTCACGTATGGCAGCATATTCTGTAGATGGGTCAGTGTTATCAACTTTACCTCCTGGAAAACAAACATCACCAGGTTGGGGAACATTGGCAGCTCTAACTTCAAATAATATGTGTGGCTCACCATTTTTATGTATAACAGGTATAAATAGAGCAAATCGCCGAAATTTATCTATATCTAACATTTTTGGTTTTCTCGCTTGAAAATACTTGTTCCAACTATTGTTCAATGTACGTCATCTCCTCATTGGAATTTATTGAAAGAAATATACCGATTCATGATTTCGAAGTAGGGGGCAAGATGTCATTGCTCTTTTCTTATATTTATCATAGCAAAACATAGGTTAAAAGTGGAAATGTGACTGCTTATTATATTTAAATTGTAATTGGTGAAAATGCGACTTATAATAAAAAGAGGAAAGGGAGGGATATTCATGAAATTAATTGTGAAAAAACCAATTTTTGCTGAATCTGCAAGTATGTTTGTGAACACAGCAAGTAACTATTCATCAACGATATTAATTAAGAAGGATCATTGGGTAGTTGATGCAAAAAGTTTACTCGGCGTCCTCGCTTTAGCACTCCAGCCCGGCCAGCAAGTTGAAATCAGCTTTGAAGGTGAAACATCTAAAGAATTTATTAATGAAATTGTTGAATTAGAGCTTTTTGAACGTTAAAAGTGAAATAGAAAAGAAGAAAGCTGTCTACAAATATGCTGCAGACAGCTTTCTTTATCCGTTATTGTTTTAAATATTTTTCAAACCAATTGGTTAACTCTTCTAATCTCGCATAACGCAAGTATGGAGGTCCGCTTCGAGAAAGCTCATGGTTTGCATTCGGGAACCGGACGAATCGTGTTTCTTTCTTTTGATGTTGAAGCGCAATGAACAGCTGCTCTGCTTGTTCAACAGGACAACGGAAATCTTTTTCACCGTGCAAGATTAGTAATGGTGTTTCGATTTGCTTCACGTACTTTAATGGCGAATGCTTCCATAACTTCTCAGGATCTTCTAAAAAAGACGCACCAATTTCCCATTCTGCAAAGAAATAGCCAATATCACTTACACCGTAAAAGCTAATCCAGTTCGATATTGAGCGAAGCGTTGCAGCAGCTTTAAACCTATTCGTATGTGAAACGATCCAGTTTGTCATAAAGCCGCCATAGCTTCCGCCTGTAACTCCAAGTCTGTCTGTATCAATGAAATCATATCGATCTACGGCAGCATCAACGAAGCTCATGAGGTCTTCATAGTCTTTCCCCCCATAATCTCCGCGGCAAGCATTAACATATGATTGCCCGTATCCGTGACTTCCGCGCGGGTTAGAATATAAGACGACATAGCCTTGTGCCGCCAATAGCTGTAGCTCATGAAAAAATGTATTTGCATACATAGCATGTGGACCGCCATGAATTTCTAAAATGGTCGGATATTTTTCACCATCTTTAAAGTTATAAGGTTTAAGTATCCAGCCGTGAACGTCCCATCCATCAGGTGCTTTACACCAAATCTCTTCAGGTTCAGCTATATGAACTTCCTCTAATAATGATTCATTAAATGAAGTAAGCTGGCGAACATGATTAGATTCAAGAGAAAGCACATAAATTTCACCTGGATTTGTCGGTGAACTTACACCTAATACAGCTATATTTTTTTCAACGTTCACATGATAACCGTAAACGTGGTGATGACCTGTGTATCGTTCTTGAATATTTCCTTCAATTGTCACTGAATAAAAGTTGGTTGATCCTTTTGTACTAGCAGTTACATAAATTTCTTTCTCATCCTTAGACCAAATAGGTCCCGGGTTCGGGTGGCCAGAGCGAAGGTCACCGATAGCTGCGTCTGTAATATGGATATCCCAATCTTTTGTAATACACTCTCTCGTATTGTCTGTGAGATGATGGATCCATACTTTGTTTTGTGTCGCCCCGTAAAATTCTTTTTCATGACCGTAATAGGCTATTTTTTCGCCGTTTGGAGAAAAAACACCGAATGTATAAATCCCTTTTCCGTCTGTTAGTCTTTTCGATTCATTCGTTTTAAAGTCATATATATAAATATCTGAGATTAGTTGGTCATCCGCTTCTTTATTAGAAAAATAAGCGATTGATTGGCTATCAGGTGACCAGCTAGAAGGTTCATGGTCAACTTCGTCATCTGTTAAAAATTCGATGGAATCTTCAGAGAGATCATATACCGCGAGCTGTTTTCTTTTCTTATCAAGAAATCCAGCAGCATCCGACTTATATTTTAACCTTTCAACAACAAGGGGGTCCGGTTTATCAGGTTCTTCTTTTTTTTCTTGTTCTTTACGATCCTTTGTCGGTGGATTCCCTTTTTCAAAAGCAGTTGTAAATAACACTTTTTTACTATCAGGAGACCAAAATGGCTGCGATGCTCCGTTTTCAAGCTCTGTAATTTGTTTGGCTTCACCACCTGATAATGATAATAATTGAAGCTGTGGTTTTGCGTTCGGTTTTAATGAAACGAAAATGAGATATTGCCCATCAGGTGAAAATCGTGGTGAAGCAACTTTTCCGTCACCGAATGTCCATTGTGAGGCTTGGCTTGTTTCACCGTTAACATCTTGTACAAATAAATGAGATGTATATTCATCTTTGTCTGAGATAAATTGGCGAACAAAAGCAACTTTAGAACCATCAGGGGACAACTGAGGTTCATTTACTACTTGGAGTGTTTTTAAATCATTAATCGTAAGCGATCGTTTGTTTGTCATATGTACAATTCTCCTTTATATTTAAATGATGGTGAATAAACGGTTTGCTAGTTAAAAGATCATATAAAGGAATGATAGAAATGATATTTAAAAAGCAGGAAACCGATTTATGAAATTAAGTATAGTATAATGAATATTATCAGAACCTTCAATCAATTTCGGTGAAAAACTTCGAAAAACGAAATAAAATTATGATTGAAAACGTTTTCTTATTATGTTAATTTGTAAAAGTAAACGTTTACTCAAGGAGAATTTAAATGAATCATACAATTAAAGATGTTGCGAAAAAAGCGAATGTGTCAATTGCGACTGTGTCTAGAATATTAAATAATAGTCAAGCTGGCTATTCTGCGGCGACAAAAGAACGAGTCATGAACGCAATTCAAGAGCTTGGATACAAACCAAATGGAATCGCTCGTGGCTTAGTCAGTAAAAGGACGAAAACAATCGGAGTATTAATGCCAAATGTCTCTTCAATGTTTTCTTCAAAGTTGATTGATGGGATTGAGGAAGCTGCACATCATGAGCAGTACAGTGTCATCATTTGTAATACAGACCGCAATGGGATCCGTACACTGGATTATTTAAATGTATTAGCAGAAAAAAAGGTAGACGGTTTAATTTTCACAAGTGAGATTCTGACTAGAGAATACTACGAAGCGATCGTAGCCATGAATATACCCTTTGTATTAGTATCTACTCAATCTATGCAATTTCAAGTTCCATATGTGAAAATCGATGATAAACATGCTTCGTATCACGCAGTTTCCTATTTAATTGAAAAAGGACATCAGAAAATTGCATTAATAAGTGGAGATAACAATGATCCGATTGCAGGAAGTCCAAGAGTAGAAGGGTATAAACAGGCTTTATTCGACCATGGGATCAGTTTATATGAGGACCTAATTACATATGGCGACTTTGCTTTTAACTCAGGAAAAGAGTGTATGAAAGAGTTGCTACAAAAGAAAGAAGAATTTACGGCACTTTTTTGTACGAGTGAAGAAATGGCATTAGGGGCGATGTCAATCGCATTTGATCAAAAAATTAAAATACCAGAACAAATATCGATCATTGGCTTTGATAATACGAGACTTGCTGAAATGAGTACACCGTCATTGACAACGGTCGGTCAGCCATTAACTCAAATGGGACATCAGGCTGTAAAAATGATCATTTCAATGATGGAAAATGGTAAAAATGTAGGAAGTCGCATTTTACCACATGAAATTGTGGAAAGAAACTCAGTGAAAGAGTTAAAGTAATTCTTTCACTCCAACTACGTAAACGTTTACTTTATTTATTTATATAATATAGGTCACTATATTATTATATCTTTTATATTTATTTGGTTAAACGTTTACCTCATTATTAAGGTGGTGATAAAGGAAAAAGTATGGGGAAAAGATTCATTTTAATAGTAAAAAATAATCATTGGGGGGATTTTTTATTATGAAAAAATTAGTGACTGGGGTATTTACATTATTCATTGCAGTGAGTTTATTAGCAGGATGCGGCGGTGATGATAATACGATAGAATTTTTCCAAAATAAACCAGAGGCAGTAGAAACATTTGATGCATTAATTGAGAAATTTAATGAGGAGCACCCGGAGATTAACATTGAACAAAATTTTGTACCCGAAGCGGAAACGGTCATAATGTCCAGGTTAACACAAGGTGATATGCCAGATATTATGGGGATTAACGGAAACGCAACTTACGGAGAATTAGCTGAATCTGGCACTCTACATGATTTCTCAGAAGAGCAAATGATAGAGAATGTTCAAAGTGCCTATGTAGATATGTTAAACCAGCTGTCAGGAAAAGATGTTCCGAATGGTATTCCGTATGCAACGAATGCAAATACGGTGCTGTACAACAAAGATATCTTTGCAGAAATCGGGATAGATATTCCGGTAACGTGGGATGAGTTTGTAAGTGTGGTAGAAATGATCGAAACTGAGGGATACACACCTTTTTACCATACGTATGGTGATGCTTGGACCGCAATGGTTGCATTTAATGCGTTAGCGGGAAACTTAGAAGGAGACAAGTTTGCTGAGGAAAGATTAGCAGGAGAGACGACGTTTGAAGAGAGACACCGTGAAGTAGCGGAAAAAATGTTAGAAATTAAAGACATGGCAAATAATGATATTTTCGGTACGAACTATGATCAAGGAAACGCCGCGTTCTCAAATGGCGATTCTGCAATGTATATTCAAGGAAACTGGGCAATCGGTGAAATTACTGAGGCAAATCCAGATATGAACATCGGTGCTTTTGCCTTGCCGGTAACGAATGAGCAAGCTGATAATCGGTTAATTTCAGGAGTAGATACGGTTTTAACAGTCTCAGAAGATACACCTCATAAAGATGATGCACTTCTCTTTATTGAGTTTCTACTAGAGGAAGAAAATGCTCGTTTCTATATAGATGAAGAAAAACAGTTCTCAGCAGTCGAAGGAGTTATTCAGGAGGATGGATCGGTTGTAGATTTGAGTGTTCACTTTGAAGAAGGGACGATTACAAGTTTCCCAGATCACTATTATCCAACTGGCATGCAAATAGAGAATTTGGTTCAAGAGTTTTTAATTGAAGAGGATATTGATGAGTTTTTAAATGTTCTAGATAATGAGTGGGAAAAAGTAACATCAAGATAAATTATAGAGGAGGTGCTTCCTTTAGCGAAAGGAATCGTCCTCCTCTACTGTTACGATGTGCCTTTAGTTTAAA
Organism: Evansella halocellulosilytica; assembly: GCF_002335745.1. Classification (GTDB taxonomy): domain Bacteria; phylum Bacillota; class Bacilli; order Bacillales; family Salisediminibacteriaceae; genus Bacillus_CA; species Bacillus_CA halocellulosilytica. Next base: position 2,924,741 of record NZ_NIST01000001.1, read on the forward strand.
GGAGAGATAGATCATGAAGAAAAAAATCAATCCGTACGTGCTTATGGTTTTACCAGCATTTATTTTATTTTTTGCTTTTCATACGTTTCCAATGCTGCAAGGAATCTTTTATAGTTTTACAAATTGGAGGGGATATGGAAGCTGGGAGTTTGTAGGGTTTAGAAATTATATGAATGTTTTTCAAGACGGCAGGGCATTAAATGCCTATCTTTTTACATTTCAGTTTGCGATCGTCTCCACAGTTTTAGTAAACATCATAAGTTTAATTATTGCATTAGGGCTGAATGCAAAAATTAAATTTATGAAAACATTAAGGGCAGTCTATTTTATGCCTAATATTTTAAGTATTTTAATTGTAGGTTTTATCTTTAATTATATTTTTGCGGTTTTCTTACCTTCCATTGCAGAGGGATTAGGAATAACGGCATTAGCAACAAATATTTTAGGAAATCCTGATCTTGCTTGGGTTGGTATCGTCATTGTTGCAGTATGGCAAGCAGCTGCATTTAATACCATTTTATATTTAGCAGGGTTAGCAACGATTTCTGATGATCTTTATGAAGCATCGAATCTTGATGGAGCGAATAAATGGCAAGAGTTTTGGAAAATTACTTTCCCATTAATTGCTCCCTTCTTTACGATTAACATGGTGTTAGCTATGAAGAACTTTCTGATGGTGTTTGACCATATTATGGCACTTACTGGAGGAGGTCCTGGGCGAGCAACAGAGTCAATCTCGCTGCTAATTTATCGAGGAGGATTTCAAGGAGGAGAATTTGCCTATCAATCTGCAAATGCAGTCATTTATTTTATTGTGATTGTAACGATCTCCATTATACAAATTCGTTATCTTCAGAAACGAGAGGTTGAGATGTAATGATGAGAAAACGCATAAATTGGCCTGTAACCTTTCTTTTGTTATTAGGTTCTATTGTTATATTATTTCCTTTGTACTTAACAGTAGTAAATGCATTCAAGACACCGCAAGAGACAGCAGAATCTATTCTAGCACTGCCTTCACAATTCACCTTAGAAAACTTTATTCGTGCGATTGAAATGACTAATTTTTTTAATGCATTCGGAAACAGCTTCTATATAACGGTATTAACCGTTCTATTTACCGTATTAACAAACTCACTCGTTGCCTATGCGATAGCTAGAAATCTCCATAAAAAATCGTTTAAGATTTTATTCTATTATTTCGTAAGTGCAATGTTTGTACCATTTCCAATTATTATGCTACCGTTAGTGAAGCAAATGAGCACACTAAGTTTAATGAATCCAACCGGGCTTGTCATTCTATATATTGTATATGGATTAGCATTTAATGTCTTCTTATACGTTGGTTACATTAAATCGATACCGAAAGAATTAGAAGAAGCCGCGATTGTCGATGGTTGTACGAGATGGGGTGTGTTTTGGAGAATCATTTTTCCACTGCTCGCTCCAATGAATGCGACAGTCGGTATTTTAACTGCTCTGTGGGCATGGAATGACTTTTTATTACCACTCGTAATATTAAGTGACCGCAGCGACATGACCTTACCGCTCGTACAATTTGTTTTCCAATCCCAGTTCTCAACGAACTATAACTTAGCGTTTGCCTCTTATTTAATGGCCTTATTACCAATGATTATCGTCTATATCCTTGCACAAAAATGGATTATTAGCGGTGTTACTAAAGGAGCAATTAAATAATCTTACTGGAAGATCATGTCTTTAAGCATGTTTTAAGTGATTCAACAATGAAAGTTAACATAACTTTTTTATAAAAATTTAACAACAGGAGTGTATCTGAATATGACAAAGAAATGGTGGAAAGAAAGTGTTGTGTATCAAATTTACCCGAGAAGCTTTAACGACAGTAACGGGGATGGGATCGGTGATTTACAAGGCATTATTGAAAAGCTTGACTACTTAAAAAAGCTCGGGATTGACGTCATTTGGTTATCCCCTGTGTACAAGTCACCGAATGATGATAATGGTTATGATATTAGTGATTATCAAGACATTATGGATGAATTTGGTACGATGAAGGATTGGGAAGAGCTTCTGGAGGAAATGCATAAAAGGGGCATGAAATTAATGATGGATCTTGTCGTTAATCATTCATCGGATGAACATGCTTGGTTTGTAGAGTCAAGAAAATCAAAAGATAATCAGTTTCGGGATTATTATATTTGGAGACCTGGAAAAGAAGATGGATCAGAGCCTAACAATTGGGAATCGGCATTTAGTGGTTCTGCTTGGCAGTATGATGAGCAAACAGGAGAATATTTCTTACACTTGTTTTCAAAAAAGCAACCTGACCTAAATTGGGAAAATCCAACGGTTCGCCAAGAAGTGTATAACATGATGCGTTGGTGGCTCGATAAAGGGATTGACGGATTTCGTATGGATGTCGTGAATTTTATTTCAAAACAGCCAGATTTGCCAGATGCTCCTAATCCTCAAGGGAAAAAATATGTATCAGGAAGCGAGTATTATATGAATGGACCGAGAGTTCATGAGTTTTTACACGAGATGCATGAAAAAGCATTGAAAGATTATGATGTCATGACGGTTGGAGAAATGCCTGGTGTAGGTCCTGAGGAAGCAATTAAATATACGAAGGATGAGCGGGAAGAACTGAATATGGTTTTTCAGTTTGAGCATGTAGATCTCGATTCTGGACCTAACGGAAAATGGGATTTGCAGCCTTTACGTTTAAGTAATTTACGTGACAATTTAGTAAAATGGCAAAAAGCATTAGAAAACGAAGGTTGGAACAGTTTATACATGAACAATCATGATCAGCCAAGAATGGTTTCTCGCTTCGGAAATGATCAAGAGTATCGGGTTGAATCGGCAAAAATGCTTGCAACATTACTTCATATGATGAAAGGAACTCCATACGTATATCAAGGTGAAGAGATTGGAATGACGAATGTCCGCTTTGAGAATATACACGATTATCAAGATATTGAAACGTTAAACATGTACAAAGAAAAACGTGAAGAAGGCATACCTCATGAGCAAATTATGGAAAGTATTTATGTGAAAGGAAGAGACAATGCAAGGACCCCAGTTCAATGGGATGATAGTGCCCATGCTGGATTTACGACAGGTCAGCCTTGGCTGAAAGTAAACCCTAATTATATAGAGATTAATGCAAAAAAGGCATTAGAAGATCCCGGTTCGGTGTTTTACTATTATCAAAAGCTCATTGAGCTACGTCATCGCAATGAAATTGTCGTTTATGGAAGCTTTGATTTGTTTCTTGATGATCATGAAGAAGTATTTGCTTATAAGCGCCAGTTAGATGATGAAACGTTACTCGTTTACTGTAACTTCTATGGAAATAAACCAACAGTGCAACTACCAGAAGAATATGTCGGGAAAAGGAGAAAGCTCTTTATCGGCAATTACGATGTTGAAGACGTTGAAGCCGTTGAATTTACGTTACGACCATATGAAACAAGAGTGTATCATATAAAAGAATAAACAATAAACGCGCGATTAAGTGCCAGGCACCTGGAAACTAATTACCAGGTGCCTGGCACTTGTTTATAATTGTAAGAAATTTTATGAAGAAAACTCTTTACAAGGATAAATATCGTTATGTATAATTCAATTAGTATTTAAAAAGTTTCTCTTATGCAACTTTTATAGCTAGGACAAAAATAGTGTTAGGTGACTAACATATTTTGAAACATGCACAAATTGTAGGGAGAATCAATACATTGCGTAGGTAAAAAAATATGAAGGTGGAGGAGAGCAATGCAATTACAAAAATTAAGGGCAGGTTTTTTATTTTTAATTTGTTCAATAGTTATTATGACAGGTTGTTCGTCAGAAGAAACAGATGCTGACGGAGAAGAGACTAGTAACGACACTGAAAGCGAGGCTGGAGAAGAGTTAAGTATTGTAACGAGCTTTTCTGTTTTAGCTGATATTATTGAAGAAGTTGCTGGTGACCGTGCAACAGTTGATTATATTGTTCCTATCGGTGAGGAACCACATGAATATGAGCCTGTGCCAAGCAATTTTAGTACAGTAAGTGATGCGGATGTTTTTTATGTTAATGGTTTAAGCCTTGAAGAATGGTTAGAAAAAATCGTGTCTAACGTATCTGAAACAGACATTGTTGAATTATCAAATGGAGTAGAGCCTATCAACTTAGTAGGTGAAGATGAGCCAGATCCACATGCGTGGTTGAGTCCTAAAAACACAAAAATGTACGTTGAAAACTTAGTTGAAGACTTAGTTGAGCGAGACCCTGATGGTGAAGAAGTATATCGGGCTGGTGGAGAAGCATATATTGAAGAACTTAATGAACTAGATGCTTGGATTGAGGAAGAAGTAAGCAATATTCCAGAAGAGCACCGTGTTATTATCGTAAGTGAAAATGCATTTAAATATTATGGTGAATCTTACGGTTTTCGTACCGAAGGGATATGGGAAATCAATTCACACGAAGAAGGGACACCACAACAAATTAATCGTATTATCGATATTTTAGAAGACGAAGGCATCCCTTCTGTATTTTTGGAGTCAACCGTTCCACCGAGCTTTATGGAAAATGTGTCAAGTGATGCAGGCGTTCCTATTGCTGGTGAAGTTTATACGGATGCAATTGGCGAAGAAGGGTCTGGTGCAGAGTCTTACATTGAAATGATCCGTCATAATACAAAAACGTTTGTCGATGGATTAAGCTCAAATTAATATGAAGCACAGAAGTTGTCTTCACCTCATAACATTGGTAGGATAGAAAAAGTAAGAATGGAATACGATAATGATTGAGGTGAAACAATGGAAATTACAAGTCATGCAAAAGAATTTATTCAAGAATTAATGACAGAACATGGTGCTAATAATATAAAAGTCTTTTTCTCTGGAATGGGCTGAGGAGGCCCACAATTAGGCTTGGCTCTGGATGAGCCGGCAGAAGATGATATTGTTGAAGACATAAACGGCATCAAAGTCGCTTTTGATAAAATGATTTTTTCACACACTCAAGACCTTACATTAGATGTACGAGAAACACCCGAGGGTAAGGGTTTGATGATGACTGGAAATGAAAGTGACTGCTGATAATTTGAATATGGCTCTTTTTCCAAATCTGGAAGAAGGGCTATTTTATATTTGACAACATTTAAATGCAAAGTAAAGGGTTTGTTTAATTGAGGTAAAAGCGAGTGTCTTAAACGAAGAAAAAAAGAGGAGGTACCAAAAGCATGGCTTTTGGGAAACCCCTCGGTAAAACTCCGCAAAGGCATTTAATCTCTCATTTGGTTAAATGCTTTTTGAACAGGCTCCATCATATTGTTGTTCGTACCACGGTTATTACGTCCTCTCATGATTCCGTAAGCAGCTGCACCGACTCCTAGACCAACTAATGACATCATTAACCCATTCCCATTACGGTTATTATTTCGTCCCATACCAAACATGAAAACATCCCCTTCATCGTTGTGTTTGCATTTAGACGAAACAAAATCTAATTTCGTCACGGAGTAATTGATGAAATAGCAAGATCGCTATCCCAACCATTTATTATTATGGAGTGAATGACATTTAATAATCGAGGTTTTTGTTTCCAAATCGTTGCAGTTATGTTTCATTTGACAACGTTCCGTACGAAATTCCTACAATTTGATCAGTGAAAAGTAATAGGTGCCCTTTTTTTACTGGCTCTTTTGTTAAGTAAGGGTATATGGTCACATCTTTTAAGTGGATCGTACCAGTAAACTGTTTTACGGTTATGTTTTCGTTTCCAGGTATACTCTCCTGATACTGGATCACCTCATCGGCTGCATATTCCAAGTATGAAAAGTTAATTTCATCAAAGTTTTTATCAGTTAAGTTTGTTTCATTAGACTCAAAATGCTTAACGACTTCATCAGAGTTGACAACTTCTCCAAACACTTCGCCGAAATTTGTAAGGAATATTAGCTTTGTATTCATTGGAACATAACGACTATCCTTCAAATTTTCTACATATTCAGAAGTAGCAATTATTTGTGCTTTTTTATAATCCAAAACATCGTATAAAGTATTTGATCTTTTTTTCATACACATTCACCCCTTACTTATAACACATTCAACATTTAGAAAAGAATTCCTACACAAACGAAAAAATACCCTTTCGATCTTGAAAGGGTATTTTGCGTAACTTTGCAACTGTTTTTCACCTCTACAAAAAGTGACGGGGAATTCGTGTCGCTTATGTATAGAGGTCAAAAATCTGACATTAGTTGTTGTCATTATTTTGGTCGTTGTTGCGATTGTTACGATTGTTACGGTTGTTAAAGTCTTGTGCATCGTTTTCACGAGCAAATTCAGTGTTGAAGTTATCATCATTGTTGCGACGGTTGTTATTATTGTTGTTATTATTGTTGTTTCGCTCGTTTCGATTGTTTCGATTATTAGCCATAAGAATCACCTCCCAACAATTAAGATTACCCATTGTTTTATTCATATACATTTTTTAGTGAAAAAAATCATATGAACAGAATAGCGTGGATATTGATTTACTGTTAAGATTGTTTTTAAAAATAAAGGAGCAAAGAAATGAAGAAGTATGATCATCATTTTCATGTGGGAAACTAAATTCATGAATAAAGAAAGGAAAGTATAAAATGAATACTCTCTTTGATAATCCGATCGTTATTTTTATTGTCGTGTTAGCGATACTTGTTGTCATTTTACAAATAATCAAATTTAAACGAGATAAATAAAGATAATAAAAGAGGCTGCTTTTCCTTTTATAATGTTGTGTTGATCGATTGTTCAAAAATACCCTCGCCTGCACTGCAGCGGGCAAGGCTACAACTTATCGGGGAAGATCACCTTGCTATTCCCAGCTGTCCAGCCAAATCATCCCAGAATGATGATGAAGGTTATCCTCTGAGCTTATACATAATCTGTTTTCTCCGGAGGAAAGAGGAGCTTTTAAAAGACAGTGTCCGGATGATGTGGCTAGCTCAAGGTCGTACGATCAATCGTTTACGTGCATACCTAGAGGTCCAGCAATTACTTGTCAGTGTTAGGTTCAATTCCGAAACGATCCAGTTAAAGTAAAAGTGAAGAGCGAATAGGGTTTGCACTGATGGCGGTGAACTTAAGAAAGTACCCGATTACATGATTTGATCATAAAAAAGAATCCGATTATCAGTCACGATAACCGGATTCTTTTTTTTCTTTTGTTCTGTCCCAGCCTCTTTCTTGAATTATGCTGCATGTTGAAGTTCTGTTTTATGAAAGTACCACTTCAAAATAGGCGGGACAAATAAAATAATGACGAACAATCGTGTCAACTGAAGTGCACTTACAATAGCAGGGTCACCTCCGACAATAGAAGCAGTAAGTACCATTTCAATTAATCCTCCAGGTGCAACGCTTAACATTGCTGTAGCAAGGTTTAGTGATGTAAAGTAGGCGAGAATAAAGCCTAATCCAAATGAGAGCAAAATTAACGCAAACGTAATACTAGCATAAATACCACAATATTTCCCACCCAATTTCAACTCTTCAAACGAGATTTTCATCCCAAGACCGACCCCAACCGACACTTGAGCTGCTATTACAAACATAGGTGGAACTGAAGCAAGTTGAGCAGGACTTACATTCATTAATGCAGTAATGATAAGCGGAACGATGACAATGCCAGCTGGAATTTTGTCACGAAGCAATATACCGATCATAACTGGGAAGATAAACCATAGATAACCCCATCCCTCAAAAACAAATGACTGATCCATAAATGAAGCACCTGCTTGTGATCCAATACTAGTAAAGGTGTATACAATGAGTGCAGGAACTGTAAACAATACAGTCAACAGCCTTACTGTTTGAAAGATGACGACGAGGGAAGCTTTTGCATTGAGTGATTCACTGGCAATAACCATTTCCGTTAAGCCGCCAGGAATTGAAGAAAATGTACTTGTTATTTTATCGACATTGATCCATTTTGTAACGAAAATCCCTAAGAGGATACTCGCGAAGATTAATATCATTGTGACAATGAGAAATGGCATAAAATAAGGTCCCATGGTCATAAATGTTTCTTTTGTAAAATATAGCCCAAAGTAGATTCCAAGAACAATTAACCCAGTATTTTTCACTGAATTAGGCCAATATACTTTCCGCTTCGTGAAACTTTGCCACAACATAATAAAAGTGAGGGCTCCTAATACCCAAGGTAATGGAAGATTCAAGACAGAGAATATGTAACCACCAATGAGGCCCAGTGTAAACGATTCGAAAAGATGGAGCAATTTCATGTTTTTCATTGTTGAAGACCCCTTAAATCATTCAATATTAATAAAAATTGTATCACAAATCGTCAAAGAGTGGGGAGATGTCAAATTTTTCATTCAACAGTAAGCCTAGGTGACATGATCCTATGTTGCTCCTATACAGTCCGATCCAATAGCTTGTTGTTCGAAGGCTACATTTTTGTAAGATATCCAATCCACCTTCCATTGTCCGTAATGATCGTATATGACAAATAGAGAGAGGATAAACTATTGAAAAACAGGAAGATCATCACATTTTGCACGCTTCAGGACTTGAATTAATGGGTAATTCTTGAGATAATAACGAACGGTGTACAAAAAGAAGATGATGTAGGGTATCTTTGTATATTCCTATGAATATAAATTAAAGTAGTGAAATGAGTGTTACGAATGAAAAAACCTTCAATTTATGGATTAACGTTTGATCAGTTAACAGACTGGTTTACTGAACGCGGATATAAAGCATTCCGAGCGTCACAAGTTTGGGATTGGTTATATAAAAAACGAGTAAAGAATTTTTCGGAAATGACCAATATTAAAAAAGATACGATTGAATTACTAGAAGAAAACTTTGTCATGCAGACATTGGTCATCCATTCAAAGCAAGTGTCCCAAGATGGAACAATGAAGTTTCTTTTCAAGTTAAGTGATGGCAATCTTATTGAAACAGTTTTAATGAAGTTTGACTATGGTAATTCTGTTTGTGTTACAACTCAAGTTGGCTGTAATATCGGCTGCAGTTTTTGCGCTAGTGGACTTTTAAAAAAAGATCGAGACCTCTCAAGCGGTGAAATTGTCCAGCAAATTATGAATGTACAGCATGCACTAGATGAAGCAGGGGAAGGAGAACGAGTAAGTCATATTGTTGTCATGGGTATTGGTGAACCATTCGACAACTATACAAACTTAATGAACTTCCTCCGTGTCGTAAACAATGACAAAGGTCTTGCGATTGGCGCACGGCATATTACTGTCTCTACAAGCGGTATTGTTGATAAAATTTATAAGTTTGCAGACGAAAAGCTTCAAGTAAACTTAGCTGTATCTCTGCATGCTCCGAATAATGAATTGCGGACAAACATTATGAAAATTAACAAGGCGCTGCCGATCGAAAAGTTAATGGATGCTGTTAATTATTATTTAGAAAAAACAAATCGAAGGATTACATTTGAATATATTTTATTAGATGGAGTAAATGACAGACCTGAAGAAGCATATCAACTAGTTGAGCTCCTTAAAGATAAAAAGCGTCTTACTTACGTGAATTTAATTCCTTATAATCCGGTTGACGAATATATTCAATATAAACAAAGTAAAAAAGGTTCGATTTTAACGTTTTATGATATTTTAATGAAGAATGGTATTCAATGCGGTGTGCGCCATGAACAAGGATCAGATATTGACGCTGCGTGTGGTCAATTACGCAGTAAACAAATGAAAAAAGACAAAGAGAAGGCAAAAGCTAAAGCAAAGGTATAAGTCTTTTCTATAAAAAGAGCGATTCATTCCAACGTAAAACGGATGAATCGCTTTTTTTGAAAGATAAAAATTTATAAAATTTCAAAATCTCTCGATTGTTGTCTAGACTTCAGGCACGAGCGTTTCCTACACGAGTAGGCTACAAGTTGTCTCGAAGGATCTAACTTCAAAGTGATACTAGAAGAGAAAGCAGTTTTCGGCTCGAGATCGTTTCGCCCCGCCATTTGAAGTCTAAGTTCGGACTTCTTTATGTCGGGACTCCAGTGCATTTCGCAGATAGGCGGGCGCCTTGCGCTTTTCTTAGATCTGTTAAGCATTCCTTATTTCGGACATGTTAATTAAAATTTAGGCTTTATTCATTTGTCGATGATAAAAGCTCTAATATATAGTCCTTTAATTCAACAAACCTTAATGAGTCAGGACTTTTTTCTGTTCCTGTAATAATCAACGCTGTTAATAAATCATTTTTGTGTAAACCTCCGTGTTCACCACCGCCTTCGTGAGTTTCAATGCCATCTGCAAGAAAAGAATAGCCTGGTTTCGCAGCTAATATAAGCTTCGTACCATCATGGCTGTTTAACGCTGTACTTATGTGGTGCAAAACGTCTGGATAATCTTCATATGAAAGTTTTTGCTTATCTTCATCAATTTGTAATGAAAGGACTTCGCTGTTTCCTTCAACTGTCCATTGCTGGTGGTATTCGTCTTGCCAATTTCCACCAGATTTAAAACGAAGCATCTTTTCATGGTCTGGGCTCATAACATTAATCCAGTTTTGGTCACACCAAGCAATTAAGTCGATCCGAGAATCGTTTAATGCGCGCTCTGTTATAGCAGGCAATATCCCTTTATCATGAACATCATAGACGTAAGACATTCGCTGATTAACGCCAAAGGCGATTTCTCCATCACTGACAGGATCCCCTAAATCTGCATGGTGGAAAGGAGCTGCCAAATCGTTTAAGTTAATTGCAAGTTCATCCTCATTGTCTAAAAGTTGATCTTGACCATGGTCTCCAAAAATAATAAAGATGTTTTCATCTATTGCTTTCTTCCAACTACCATAACTATTCAAAACATCTTGTAAATACTGATCAGCATCTTTAAGACCTTCAAGATAACTTGGACCATGTTTATGAACTTCTTTATCATTATCAGGGAAAAAGACTAATAAGAAATCCGGCTGTTCTCCGTTTTCAATCATGCTTTGCGTGACTTCCATTGAATAACGGTCTCTTAGTCCGAAGCGGTGAAGGAGACCGTCTGTATATGGATCGCCATTAAGAGAATTAGGACGCGTAAATTGTCCAAAAGTTAACGATTTAGGACCTTTCGTTTCGATCATTCTTGGAAGCTTCGCCATTTTATCTGCAAGTAAAGGCAGCGTTAATTTATGTTGTTCATGTCCCCTGTAAAGTAACATATTTATAGAACCGCTCGTAAACCCTTGATCTTCTAATTGCTCATAAATCGTTGTGACATCTTGATTTAAATGTTCGTTATTTAAGTTGTACATCACATCATAAATTCCTTGAGATAAGCCGTTATCAAGGAGGAATTTTAATGAAGTGCCGTAATTGACGATGCGGTCTTCATCTTTATTAAACCATGACAATCCTGGAATGTGATGTTTATCAGGCATTTCTCCAGTAATTAACGTACTTTCAACTGTAACTGACATACTTGGGAATGGCACGATTAAGTCTTGATAATATTGCCCGCGCTCAATTAAATATTGCAACGCGGGAATATCTCCATTGTTTATGCTTTCATCAAGCGTTGCTCCCATTAATGAATCAATCATGATCATCACGACTTTTTTTTGATCTGTTGGTCGTTGCGATTGATCTTGAACTGTATTTTGTTCATTCTGATTGTAAGATTGACATGAACAAATGAAGAAAAAGAGTATCAAAGTGAGTGATCGTAATAATCGTTTATTCATTCGTTTATCACCTAAGTTTAATGTTTTGCCTATCGTTTTGCTGAAATAATTAACCAAACCATTTATTAACTTCAAGCTCTTTATTATCTAGAACTTTTACACGTTGGTTCGTTGATATTGCAATACGTTTCGTTTTACCAACTAGCTTTTTTGTATTCGGATACGTTTGTTGAGCCCCTCTTATGAGTAACGGGACCCCGATCCAATCAATATGAAGTCTTCTCGAAAAAAGACCGCCAAATGTCATAGCAGGAGGAACAGTTGGGGATGTATTGGACAATATGACTTGGTCATGATTTTCCCCGTGCTTTTCTAAAAGCTCTATGAGGTTTTTAAGAGCTGGAACGAGAGCTTTTGAACTTCCCCTGCCAACTGTATACACAGCATGTCCATTTTCGTCATGCCCATGAAAGTAAATCTTTCCCATATCCTTCGTTTTTAATCTATTGAAAATATCGATAGCTAATATTTCTTCCTTTGTCGGAATTCTGTCAGTCGGTATCGATTGCAAGTGATATGCAGCTGCCAGAACGGAAGAGTGAGTTCCGCCATAACAATTATAAATATATATCATGATGTTCTCCTTTGATGAATTTAATTGAAAAGTAAACTACCAACGTTTTTTTATTAATCCTTCTAACTTTCGTTTAAGAAAGATTTGTAGTGGTTCATGCTCCTTTCCAATCGGCTTCACTAACGCAGTCCGCATATCAAGGCGTTTTCCGCACCAAATATCGGTTAATAGTTGATCCCCTAAAAACAAACTCGTCCTATTATGTGCACCAATCTTTTGCATATGTTGGCGAATGATTGAAGCGGAAGGCTTTTTGCATCTGCCGAAACCTATAATTTGAAAAGGTTCACAAAAGCGATCGACTCTTTCTTGACTGTTATTAGAAACAATGACTAATTGAACATCTGATTGTTTCAACATGAATATCCAGTTTTTTAAATCATCATCTCCTGGTTGATTGTGAATCGCTAACGTACTGTCAAGGTCAGAGAAAATCGTTTTTATTTCATTTTCTATCAGCCATTCCGGCGTCATTTCAGAAAAGTGATGGATTTCATAATCAGGCTTAAAATATTTCATATTAACCACTGCTTTCAATTTTCTATTGCTCAAAAGGTCTCTCATACTTATTTACATAGTATTTGAAAACAGAAATAGAATATGTGAAACATAACGAATCATTTTCAGCGTGGATGTATGATCATGTAATTTTGGTGGTGACTTAGAAAGGGGGATAGATTATCTTTTTTAGACAGACACATACAACCTTCGACGTGCATATAGATGATGTACGATGCCTAAAGGAGGGATGTTTGTGCATGTCTAGTATCCTTGCAGCTATCACAGCATTTGTAAAAGAATTGTTCGTCTTTGTGTCATTCGTTAAAAACAATGCGTTTCCACAGCCGTTAAAAGAAAAAGAAGAACAGGAATACATCAAGAAAATGAAAGAAGGAGATGAAGAAGCAAGAAACCTTCTTATTGAACATAACTTACGGCTCGTTGCACATATCGTTAAAAAATTTGAAAATACTCGTGAAGAAAATGAAGACTTAATCTCGATCGGAACAATCGGCTTAATTAAAGCAATTGAAAGTTATTCACCAGGAAAAGGGACGAAGCTCGCCACATACGCAGCTCGTTGTATCGAAAATGAAATATTGATGCATCTCCGTGCATTAAAAAAAGTGAAAAAGGACGTTTCATTACACGATCCGATTGGGCAAGATAAAGAAGGGAATGAAATCAGCCTTATAGATGTGTTACAGGCGGATACAGAGGACGTAGCTGATTTAATACAACTTAACATGGAGAAAAAACAAGTGTATGAATATATTCATGTGTTAGATGAGCGGGAAAAGGAAGTTATTATCGGGCGCTTTGGACTGGACATGAAAAAGGAAAAGACACAAAGAGAGATTGCGAAGGAACTAGGGATTTCCCGAAGTTATGTATCAAGAATCGAAAAACGAGCTTTAATGAAACTGTTTCATGAGTTTTATCGGCACCAGAGAAACGTATACCAAAATAATCAAGAACTTTAATCATCCAAATGAGACTTTCTTAGTGAAGGTAATTACCACTGAGAAAGTCTTTTTATGTTAGTCAGACGTTTATTATGGATAGGAGATGATATTTTGAGCAACTTAAACAATAACAAATTCTAAAGGCTGGTCATTTATATGATTTATTTCTTACTATTGCTCGGGTTTGTATTATTAATTAGAGGTGCTGATTATTTTGTAGATGGATCAGCAAATATTGCAAAGCTACTTCGGGTACCGCCATTGTTAGTCGGGCTAACGATTGTTGCTTTCGGAACAGGTGCACCAGAGGCGACAGTGAGTATGATCGCAGCATTTGAAGGAAGTGCTGATGTAACGATTGGGAATGTCGTCGGGAGTAATGTAATTAATATTGCTCTCGTTGTCGGTGTTACAGCAGCGATTTTTCCACTAAAAGTCGAAAATGCAACAATAAGAAAGGAGATCCCCTTTGCCTTTGTATCTAGTGTTGCTTTGCTCGTATTAATTAGTGATCAGATTTTGCAATATGCACCTGAAAATATTATAAGCCGAAGTGATGGAATCATCCTTTTATTGTTCTTTTCGATATTTTTATATTATGTGATTGAAGCAGCGAGAAATAGCCGAGATCACATTCCTGAAAACAACAAATCCGAAAATAAGCCGCTTACATGGAAAAGAAATATTTTCTTTACTGTTGCAGGATTAGCAGCAATCATTATCGGAGGATATTTTGTAGTAGAAAGTAGTACAGAAATCGCCTATACGTTTGGGTTGAGTGAAGCTTTAGTAGGTTTAACGATTGTTGCAATCGGTTCCTCGCTACCAGAGCTTGTCATTTCAATCACAGCAGCGATAAAAAAGCAAAGTGAGATTGCTTTAGGCAACATTGTCGGCAGTTCGATCTTTAATATTTTGGTCGTTTTAGGGGCTGCGTCAATGATTACACCGCTTCCTGTTAACCCAAAAATATTTTTAGATGTTATCGTCATGATCATTTTTACAGTTGTGTTATTTATCTTTTCAAGGACAGAGTATACAGTCGGTAAAATTGAAGGTGCCATTTTAACACTTGCCTACATTGTATATTTAATCTTTATTATATATAGGAATTAGCAAAACATAGCTGCTAATCGCTTAATTAATAATCCCGTGTCTAATAATTTCAACATTGATATCCGGCTCAAATGTAATCGTCGGGTACACATCTCGCCACGTTTCTTCATCCCAAACAGAATGGTGAAAAGCAATTAACCGTCTACCTACTCCTAAAGCATCACAATTGATTTCTTGCAGCTTATTTAAAATTCGAACCGATTTCTCCGTTAAATGGTCTGAGAGTATTTCGTTTAATTGAACGATTGTTTCGCGCTCGTGTAATTCATCATGTGGATATTCGATGACCTCGATTTTTAATTCAAGTGTAAGGGGAACGGTGATTTCTTGCGTATGTTCATCCACCTCAATATCAATTTCTCTACTCATTTCTTTCACATGAAAAGAAACAAATTCCTCTATTTTCATTGGTTGATCTGAATGAACTCGTTCAACGAATGGAGCTCTTTCTCCTAGTAAGCCTTTTAAGATTAAGAGCATCGTCGAATCTTCTATATTCAGTGTGTCGACCATTGAATTTTCACTAAATAATGCAAGTCCTTCTAAATAAGGAGCTCCTTGCGTAGCACCAATATAAGGCACAATAATATCTTGTCCAGGGTCAAATAGTGGCGGGCAAATGAGCTGAATGTTTACATACGGAACTAAAGTTTGCTTTTCAGCAGCTTCTAGTAAATCTGCTAAAAATTCGCTCGTTCTCGGTTTATCTTTTAGTCTCATTTTAACAATGTCTGTACCACTTCCTTTAGCAATAGCGATATTTGCTGCTAAAGCCGAACGTGGATCACGATATAAAACATCCAATGCTGGGTATATATCTTCTCTCGCGAATGTTTCTCCTACAACTAATATTCTCAATTTTGATGCATCAATAATTTCAGATGTCTTTTTATCAATCCCGTTTCTCGCATCACGTACCGTTTTTCCTTCAGCAGAGATAATTTGTACTCTCTCCTCTGCATGATACTTTTCAGGAACTGGCGATGATCCTGTTATTAATATACTGCCGTTTTCAAGCAAATCTAAAGATGCTGATTTCAATACGGTAATGTCTCTTAGCGGTCGAGAGTCCCAGCAGCTAGTTAACATAAAGGTAACGAAAAATACAAAAATAAATTGTAAAAGCTTTTTCATGACGCTGTTTCTTTTCCTTTCTGTTTGATCGGTTTGTGTAACAAAAACGATAAAATTAACAATATTGTAGGGATTGCTAAGAAGAAAAGGACACTCCAACGATCAATAAATTCTGAAACAATATCAACACTTAAATCATTGATTGGTCCAAAAAATACGACCACTAAATAGATGAAAATCCCGAGAACAGTGACGATCTTTTCTCGCTTTATACTTGGGAACAGCTGGGATGCGCTAACACTCGCTAAAAATAAATAGGTCATTAATGACGTCGTAACAGATACGATCCACATCGAGACAAACACTAAATCAAGCCTGTCGATAAAGGGGGAAGTAAACGCTTTTAACATGTATAAAACTGGACTTGGTACGAGTTTGATTTCCTCCGGACTAAAAAACATATACGTCGTAATCGCAGTAAATGTATACAATAGCGTTGTAAACCAAATGGAAGCAGAGTACGTTGCATAGATCTGTTTTTTTGTGCCCTTAATATATGGAAAAATAAACAAAATTAATTCGAATCCGAGCATCGCTTGGAGAGCCCCATATGCACCTAATAAAATATTCGTGAAACCTGCTTGTCCAATCGGAAATATATATAAAGGATTACTTGCTGTATAACCACTTAATAGGACTCCGATAATGACGACGATTAACCCGGAGACGAACAGATAAAATCGTGCGATAATGTGTAGTTTTTCACGTGTTAAATAGATGGCAGGAATGATTAATAGTAATAGCATGACCCATTTAGGGGTTTGTGGAAGGAGCCACGTGTCCATTCTTTGATAATATAAAGTTAGGACAAGCGCTGTCACTCCAGCAAAATATAATAAATAGAAAAAGTTCAACATTTGTCCGATGATTGGACCGATTATCGACTGGACAAAAGAAAAAAATGTTTGCTTTTCGAAGCGCACAGCTAAAAAAAATAACAGGGAACTAATTAGGTGTATGGCAACTCCAGAAAGAAGAATAGAAACCCAGCCGTCCCATTGTGATTCCTCATAAACGACAAACGGGAGTGAAAGGACGCCAATCCCGACTTGTGTTTGAATGACAAGGAAAAAAAATTGACTTAATGTGACTTTTGGACTGTTTTCCATTTATGCGCCTCATTTCTTATGATCTTGATTCTTCATTTGACGGACTGTTCTTTATTTTTCGTATGTGGAATGCGAATGATACTTTCCTTCAGGTCTTTTAAACTAAATGGGGCGAACGGATAAAAGTATGGCTGACCTAAACTTGTCAGTTTACATAAATGAATCAAATATAAGCTTAAACAAAAGACTATGCCGACAAATCCTAATAGAGCAGCCATAATCATTATAGGGAACCGTAATAAGCGAACGGCCATCGACATCTCATGAGAAGGAACAACAAATGAAGCAATCGCTGTCAATGCAACAACAATAATCATAATGCTTGAAACGAAACCAGCATTGACGACGGCATCTCCGATGACGAGACCTCCGACAATACCGATCGTTTGACCGATTGGACTAGGCAGTCTGATCCCGGCTTCACGAATAAGTTCGATCGTTAATTCCATGATGAAGGCTTCAATGATTGGCGGATATGGGATCATTTCAATTGAATTTTTTACGACATACGTCATTCCATAAGGGATAATTTCGTAATGGAAGCTGACGATAGCAATATATAAACCTGGAAGTGTGACAGCAACGATAAAACTTAACATTCGGATAAGACGGAAAAAGGTCCCGGTATACCAACGGCTGTTATAATCATCATTCGAATGATAAAACGAAAAGAATGTCATCGGTAAAACAAGGGCCGTTGCATCACCATCGACTAGGACAGCAATTTTACCTTCGAGAATATTTAATGCACAACGGTCTGGACGTTCTGTACTCATATATTGAGGGAACGGTGAATAGATCGAATCCTCTAAATATTCCTCAACGACCCCTGAACTTATTAACTTTTTCGATGAAACTTTTGCTAAACGCCGATGAACTTCCTCAAGTTGGGCGGGGTCACATACTCCATCCATCGAAACGATGGCCACCTTTGTTTTCGCAGCTTGACCTAGTGTCGTATATTGCACTTTAAGCTTCGGATGTGTAATTAATTGACGGATAAGGTGTAAATTAATATGAAGATTCTCAACAAGACCGAAGTGGCCGCCGCGAATAATTTGTTCATTTTCGGGCTGGGTAATATCTCGCTTCACCGTTCTCGATGTTTCAATCGTATAGCAGTACGGAAAGCCATCAATGAGCAATATACAATGCCCTGATAAAACTTCAGTCATAGCATCTGAAAGGTGGGGATGCTTCGTTGCTTCCATATTTTTTAGTAATAAATGTAGGTCATTCATATTTTGAATCTTGATTAGCTTTGCATAAAAGTAGTTTTCGATCTTCTCTTCTTCTGCCATCGTATTTAAGAAATACATATATAAAGTATCACCAGAAGGCAGCTTCAACTGTTTTTCGACGAGATCCTCCGAATGAGAAAGAGTATCTTTTAAATATTTACGATTATCATTCATCACTTGTTCAACAGGATACGTTGAAATCGCAGGTGGTTCAACGATCGGTTGTTGATCGCTATTATTGTTTTTGTTTTTTGAAAACCATCGTTTAATAAAGCTCATATTAGAGAACCCCTATAATTCATTTCACTTAATATTTGAAGGGGATAGCAATATTATTCATTTTATGGAAAAATCATGTAAGTCATTTCAGAACTGTTTTTAGCTTAAGCCTTCGTTATGGTAAACTAATTATTGGAACTAATTGAAGGAGGAATGAACCGATGCGTTTTATTGATAATGAAAACATTACAGACCCGACTGTAAATTTAGCCATTGAGGAATATGCTTTGAAAAATTTAAGCATTGATGATACATACTTGTTATTCTACGTAAATGAGCCTTCCATCATCATCGGGAAAAACCAAAATACGATTGAAGAAATTAATAAACAGTATGTTGATGAAAAAGGAATCCACGTCGTACGTCGCTTATCGGGTGGGGGCGCTGTATATCACGATTTAGGTAATTTAAATTTTAGCTTTATTACGAAGGATGATGGGAACAGTTTTTCAAACTTTCAAAAGTTTACGAAGCCAGTGATCGATGCTTTACAAAAGCTAGGAGTAAATGCGAAGTTAAGCGGTCGGAACGACATTCACGTAGGTGAGAAGAAAATATCAGGAAATGCACAGTATTCAACACGCGGACGTATGTTCAGCCACGGGACATTAATGCTTGATTCCGAAATTGAGCATGTCGTCGATGCGTTAAAAGTGAGAGATGAAAAAATTCGTTCGAAAGGGATCAAATCGATTCGAAGCCGTGTAGCAAATATTGATGAGTTTTTAGAGGACAAGTTGTCGATGGCAGAATTTAAACAATTACTGCTTTCATATATTTTTCATGAACAAGATGTTGAAACGTATAAGCTGACAGACGAGGATTGGAAAGGGATTGCGAATATATCAGAAAAAAGATATAAAAATTGGGATTGGAACTATGGAAAGTCTCCAAAATTTGATTTACAGCGATCAAAGAAATTCGACGCCGGTATCATTGATATCCGTTTAAATGTCAAAAGTGGAAAAATTGTTGAGTGTAAAATTTTCGGCGACTTTTTCGGAGTTGGCGATGTATCGGATGTAGAGGAAGCCTTAACAGGAATTCAATATGAAAAAAACGCGATCCACGAGGCATTAAATGAAATCGATATGACTTACTATTTCGGGCGGATTTCGAAAGAGGGTTTCATTGAGCTGATGTATTAATATAAAAAAAGAGGGTGCTTTTTTGGCGATTGATTAATCGGCTTTAAAGGCACCCTCTTATTATGGAATTGATCATGCTTCGTTGTCAGCAATGGCAGCATTTAATGCGACTTCGACCATCTCATTGAACGTTTCTTGACGTTCTTGTGAGCTCGTTTCTTCACCAGTCAATAAATGGTCACTGACTGTTAATACAGATAAAGCATTTACACCAAAGCGAGCGGCAATCGTGTACAGAGCAGAAGTCTCCATCTCGACAGCTAATACTTGGTGATCTGCTAACATATTCACTGTTTCTTTATCATCATTGTAGAATACGTCGCTCGTGTAAACACTTCCTACGTTGACATTCATTCCATTCGCAACAGCACCATCATATGCTTTTTTGAGTAGGCCAAAGTCTGCAGTAGGAGCAAAGTTAAGTCCGTTAAAATAACGATCGTTTACTCCAGAGTCAGTAGAGGCACTCATAGCTACAATGACATCACGAACTTTTACATCCTTTTGTAAAGCTCCGCACGTACCGACACGAATTAAGTTTTTTACACCGTAGCTGTTAATGAGTTCATGAACATAAATGGAAATGGAAGGAACCCCCATACCAGTTCCTTGTACTGATATACGCTTTCCTTTATATGTTCCTGTAAAACCAAGCATACCGCGAACTTCATTGTAACAAGAGACATCTTCTAAAAAGTTTTCTGCGATATATTTTGCCCGTAACGGATCACCAGGTAATAAGATCGATTCAGCGATTTCTCCTTGTTTTGCACCTATATGTACACTCATTTCATTCATCCTTTCTATTGTAGAAACCATGCTCCAATACAAATTACCATAAACTAAACCGATAACGCAAAGGTTTCTGTAAAATGTTTGCGTCAATTATTAGTGGGCAACTTTTTTAAAAGGTTAGCATGCCTCTTTTTGTTTTGTTGGATCAATTTCGTAAATTGGTATCTCATGCAGCTCCGTTGGACTGCATCTGCTCACTTTCACCTCTAAGCACAAGTGGGACATCCGTTCATACATCATTGCGTTTGCATTCACAGTGTCTTCTTTGCCGCTGACGAACCGTCGAGCCTCCTCAGGAAGAACGCCTTGAGGGGTCTCGTCTGGCCCGCTTTTCCGCAGGGAGTCTCGCTGATTCCATCCAACTGCTCTATCATTTTCTCATAC
The DNA here is from genome assembly GCF_002335745.1 of Evansella halocellulosilytica. Taxonomy (GTDB): domain Bacteria; phylum Bacillota; class Bacilli; order Bacillales; family Salisediminibacteriaceae; genus Bacillus_CA; species Bacillus_CA halocellulosilytica. The sequence goes on from NZ_NIST01000001.1 coordinate 2,945,690, forward strand.
TGTAAAACAAAGCCACATTTATTCTCAACCTCTTAGAAGCGGAAGTCTTAATTGACATAATGCGAACAGCAGTCGGTTTTATAAATACTTACTGTATAAGAAAGTCATAGGACATATTCATATATATGTCTTATAAGTATAAATGTTCAGTCTATTTGCCTTATGTCATGGTAAAATAATACTAATGATGACAGTAGGGAATGTGATGAACATGATATCAACTGTGAAATTAGTCGAAGGTCATACGTTAACCGGGAAAATAGTCGGAGAAGATGTCATTTCCGAGTCTGGCCATTTTCTATTAAGAAAAGGAATGACTCTTACTCAATGGCATATAAAAATATTAAAAAATCATCAAATAAACTATATTAAAGTTGATGATCCAGTTGTCGAACCGCTTAGTGTGCAAATTAAAGAGGTTTTAAAAAGTAAAGAAGATATCTCTAGTTTGTATTATGAAAATGTCATGGAAGTAAAAAAACTTTTTCATGAAGCCATCTCTAGAGAAGTGCCGAATCTACAATCGTTTATGAAACCATTTACACCATTATTAGAGTCGATCGTTCAAGGCAATGAAATCTTTTTGGAGCTGCATCATATAAAAGGACATGATGAATATACGTATCGGCATAGTGTAAACGTAGGCTTGTTATCTGCAACGATCGGCAAAATATTAAAGATGAACAAGCAGGAAACGTTAATGCTTGGACAGATAGGTTTTCTTCATGACATCGGTAAAATGAAGGTATCTCAGCAAATATTAAATAAACAAGCTCCTTTATCAGAGGAAGAATATGAACAAGTGAAAATGCACACGGTTTATGGAAAAGATATTTTAGCTGAAATAGCGCCAGGAAATAAAGCTGTCCAAATTGGTGCTCTTTATCACCATGAAAGGCAAGACGGTTCAGGCTATCCTTACGGATTAAAAGGGGAGGATATCCCGTTTCTAGCGCAAATTATTGCTGTCGCTGATGCTTATGATGCGATTTCTTCTGACAGAGTGTACAGATCAAAGTATTCTCCATTTGAAGCGTTAGATGAGCTGTTAACAGAAGTTTATAAAGGGAAATTGAGCGGGAAGATTGTTTTCCCATTTATTGATCATATTTTACAGGGGTATATCGGAAAAAATGTAGTTTTAAATGACGGAATAAGAGGACAGATTATTCATTTGCATCTTGAAGAGGTTCAACGTCCCTTAGTAAAGGCTGATGGACGGTTTATTGACTTAAGAAAACGAAGAGATTTACAAATTTCAAATGTATTAGTTAAATAGTAAAAAAAGTGTGCGCTTATCATTTGAGCACACTTTTTATTATTATATTCTTTGTAAACCACAGGCTCTGCCTGTGTGAAAATAAACCTTTAAGGGTTGTAATAGGAAAAAATCTCCTCTCGTTTATATAATAGAAGTGGCCGCCAAACCAACTTCATAAAACGAGAGGAGATATGCTCATGTCGAGCGACAATAGTTTATCACATACAAGATGGAATTGTAAGTATCACATTGTTTTCATCCCAAAGTATCGGAGAAAGGTTATATGGAAAGTTAAGGAGATATCGGAGCTATATTAAGAAGATTATGTGATATGAAAGATGTAGATGTGGCTTTAAAATAAAGATGTACCGTTTAAAACAAAGTTTAACCGTTTTTAAAAAAGTTGCACCGTTTTATCCCTTTGGATTTGATGATTCCAAAGGGAATTTTTATGAAAAACAATATTCAGCAATCGAGCCAGATAATGAAATAAAAGAAGTAATCGGGAAGAAATCTTTAGCAGTCATATGTGGTAAATTTAAGACTAAGCCATAGGAAGGATATTAAAAAGATAATTACAAATACCAAGAAGAATCGAGGAGGTTAGATAAATGAGTAAACCTGTAATTCGAACTTATAAAGATTCAAGTGATTTAAAACTTATGCAGAAACTCACACAAGCTATATGGACACTGGAATCTAATTACCATATAGGCGATCTAGCTTGGCAACGCCACCGACACGCTGGACGCGAGGATGATTGGGATACTGCAATTTGGGAAATGGATGGGAAGCCCGTTGCTTGGGGATGGATCCAAAAACCTGGTGAGTTAATATGTCAAGTTGATCCCGATTTTCCTGAGATGGCCAAGGATGTCATTGACTGGTTTGATACAATAACTAAAACCAATGAGCAAAAAGTGACTGTCCTAGAAACGGAGTCGCATCTTATTTCAGCCTTAGAAGATTCTTTATTCAACCCATTAGCAGAAAATCCAGAAGTCCTCACAAAAATTTCATTGGATAGTTGTTCATTCCCTGTTCAATTGCCAGATAAGTTTAAAGGTCGCCATATCAAGGGTTCTGAGGATTTAACAAATCGTGTGGCAGTACATAGGGCTGCATTTCATAAATCCAGAATCACAGAAGAAAGTTACTTGAACGTTATGAATACCTATCCTTATGATTCTTCTCTTGATTGGGTAATAGAATCTCCAAATGGTGAGTTCGTAGCATCTTGTTTAATTTGGTTTGATGAAGTTAACAAGGTGGGGTTACTGGAACCTGTTGGAACCGATCCGAGATTTAGGAGAATGGGGTTAGCCAGTTCAGTCTGTAAGCTTGCTCTCAATACGTTGAGTGATAAGGGGGCAAAAACTGCAATTGTTGTTTGTACTTCCCCGGATACATTTGAACTTTACAAGTATATTGGGTTTGAACAATTTGCTCAAACAAAATCATTTCATCGTCTTAAAAATACAGATAATAATAATAATTGATCTCTAATTAAAAATTGGGGCCTTCTTCTTCTTGAGGAAATCCCCATTTAGTTTAATAAACTTCCTTAGTTCCAGAGCCTATTAACTTGTTTTAATTCTTGTAGAAGGATATTCGGCAATCGGAGCGCGATTGTTGAAGATCGCATTAGAAAGTGATCAATCTTTTTTATAAAAATTGAACAATACTTCACGAAGAAAGAATCCATTTTGATCAATCTTTTTTTCAAAATGGATTCTTCTGTTTATGGTAATACAAGGATTTGTGAGGTATTTTTGATCGAACTTTATTTTAAAGCTACAGTAGAAATTATTGAAGCGCATGCGATGCCAGATCATATTCACATGTTAGTAAAGATATACCTCCTAAAATGTCTGTTTCATATTTCATGGGCTATTTGAAAGGGAAAAGTTCGTTAATGATCCATGATAGGCATGGAAATTTGAAATATAATCATGGAAATCGAACATTTTGGGCGAAGGGATATTATGTAAGCACAGTCGGTTTAAATCAAAAGACAGTTGCAAAATACATCGGAGAGCAGGAAGCTGAAGACCGCTTGCGAGACAACATGAGCAAGCGTGAATATGTAGATCCATTCAAAAAATAATTGTGGAGATAAACTGGCGGTCAATTAAAAAGGCCCCTTAAGGGGCTATGTTGGTAAAGTGCCCTTATAGGGCGAAATTAAAACCGCCCGTTTTACGGGCGGATACTTATTTATTTAGTTTCATTTCCTAAAACTCGGTTCACTCGCTTACGAAGCATTTTCATTCCACCACCGCCAGCTTGGAAATGGCGCAGCTTACCTTCTTTGTCAAAAACGTAATACGCAGGCACGTATTGATTTTCGAATGCATCCGTCAGTTTATGTTCTGAGTCAACAAATGTCGGCTGTGTAATATCATGACCTTGTGCCATTGCTTTAATGACTTCTAAATCTAAATCCTTTTCTGAACGAGGCATGTGTACGGAGATTACGTTTAATTCATCTTCAAATTCATCACGGAACTCGTTAACATCTGGCATCGCTTCTTTACAAAGACCGCAGCTCACAGACCAAAAGTGAATAAGAGTTGGTTTGTCTCCAACAAGCTCGTCTTTTGTTACTTGTCCATTTAACCATTCTGTTGCACCTTCTAATTCAGGCATTTCCTCACGTAGTTTCATGTTTGAATCACTCCTCAAGTTATCATTTCTCTATAAAAGATATTTTATTTATCTGTTAGGGTAGTAGCAATGACGTTTTCATTTTTAAGTTTATAACGTTTCTTGACCTGGCTTCCAATTAGCAGGGCAAAGTCCGCCAGTTTGAAGGGCTTGTAATACACGTAACGTTTCATCAACATCTCGTCCAATATTATTATGGTTGACAACGGAGTACATTAACTCACCATCTGGACTAATGATGAATAATCCACGAAGAGCAATACCTTCATCTTCAACTAGTACTCCGTATTCGCGGGATACTTGGTGGTTTGTATCTGCAGCTAATGGGTAGTTTAAGTCACCTAACCCGCTATCATCTCTGCTCGTATTAATCCATGCTAAATGTGTATGAATGGTATCAGTTGATACACCAATTACTTCTGCATCTAAATCTTCAAATTCATCATAACGGTCACTCATTGATGTGATTTCAGTCGGACAAACAAAAGTGAAGTCCATTGGATAGAAAAATAAAACGGTCCATTTATCATTTTTCATATTTTCTTCTAATGAAACTTTGGCAAATTCTTTGTTTGGCAATACTGCCTCCATTGTAAATCTTGGTGCTTGCTTAGCAACCATGCGTTTTTCTGACATGAAGAATCTCTCCTTGGTTGTAAATTATAATAATTATTATATAGTACTAATTATATTTTAATGGTATTTATGTAAATGTCAAGGTTTGAATGATATTTTTAACATTAGAAAGTCAACAGTATTAATTATAAATCATTTTATTTTGAGTGCAAGAAATATGCATATGTGAAGAGAAGAGCATATAATGATTCTCATTATCAGTTATAAATGGCGATTTTGTTGATAATCGATAACCTTCTTTAATAGATCATTTTTTTTCATAGAAGGGTGATCGATTTGTATACATTCTGCATACATTATAAGCTCATGAAATAAAGGACCCGGTGTAAGTCCATTTTTAATTAAATCATGTCCATTAATAGTTTGGTTTAATGTTTCTCTTCGTATGAGATAATCAACACCAGTATTTATAAATGTTGAAGTAGCATGACGAGAAAGAGAGAGGTAAGCTATCAGCACTTCGACAGGTTCATTTGCAAAATGACGATGCCATTTACTTAATGGCTCACTTCCTGTAAATGATTGAAAAAGATCATCTTGCAGCAATGAATACAGCTTGTGTAATGTTTTGTGCTCTTCCTTTGATTGACAAAACGTTTCAACTTCCTGCAATGCGTTCTTACACAAAGTTGATAGTGAAAAAAACAAGCAGATCCATATTGTCTGTTTTGCTGTCATGTTTTTTACGAATAATGCTTCGTGAATCGCTTTTATTTTTTTTAATCTTTTATAAACATCCTTTGATTCAGCCGTTTCTTTTAATAAATATGGGAGCAAATGAAGTTCTAGGATTCGTTTATAGCTATAAATTAGATCTTCTTCGAAAAATAAGCGGCTCAGTTCATTGGATAAACGTAACTTTGAGACTGAAAGCAGATGATTAGCAGACTCTTTGGCTAAGGAGAACGTCTGTGAATCTAAAGAAAATGATAAGCGGCTTTCAAAGCGAATCGCACGTAAAATTCTCGTAGGATCCTCAACGAAACTAAGGTTATATAATACGGTTAGTTTTTTATGTTTTAAATCTTCACAGCCATTGAAATAATCAATCAATTGGCCAAATGCATCATTGTGGAGACAAATACCTAGTGCGTTAACAGTAAAGTCACGCCTGTATAAATCTTCTTTTATCGTCGCCATTTCTACTTTAGGTAATGCTGCAGGGAACTCATAATACTCGGTACGGGCACTTGTCATATCAATTTTGAAACCGGAAGGGTGGTTCCACGTCGCTGTTCGAAATTCTTCATGTGTACGGATGTCCCCGCCGTAAGACCTTGCTAACCTTTTAGCAAAAGCAATGCCATCTCCTTCTACGACAATGTCGATATCTTCATTTACTCTATTAAGAAGAAGATCTCTGACCATACCACCAATTAAATAAGCATTCATATGTAACGCTGCTGCTTCTTCTCCAATTAATTTAAGTAATTCATTTACAGGAGATTGAAAATGGTGATTCATCTGTTCTTTAAGGTTTAGACGAAATGGAAAAGGGGATGCAATTGAATAAGTGAATTCAATATCATTGCTGCTCCCGTGTAAAGCAGAGTTGACATCGGATCTTGTTATGATACCTACTAGTTCACTATTTTCGATAACTAGTAAACGTCCGGTATTTGCGTGAATCATTTTTTCTCGTATTTGTTCAACAGTTGTGCTTTTCGAAATTGTGATTGGGTTTCGACTCATATACCTTTTAACTGGAGCATGCCCTAATCCAAGATGTACTGCTTTTTCAATATCGATTCGCGAAATTATTCCAATTAACTTCTCATTTTCAACGATTGGAAATTCTGTATGCTCGTATCGGTACAGCATTTTTGATGCAGCTTCGAACGGTGTATCATGTGTAATCACTTTAACAGTATGATTCATTATTTGCGCTGCTGTTAAAGAAGGCACTTGACTGTATTGTTCAACAGTAAATAAATTTGCACCATTTTCTAGTAGAAATTCTGCTGCTTTTTGATCTCGAGACGTTGTTGATGAGGATGTAAATGTCCCAGTGTCTGAGTATATACCTAATGCAAAGACCGTCGCATCATATTGCGTGATCTTAATATTAAGTGTTTGGATTTTTTCAATAAGCAATGTCACAGTTGCTCCGGTTTTTTCAATGATGCCATCATCCATCTTTATATTTTCAGCTGTAAGAGGATGATGGTCGTAAACAATGAAGCTCACCTTATTTTGATCGATATTTGTTAACACTTCAATTTGGTCAAGCATATTCGTGTCGACTAATATGACTTGTGTGATATAGCTTAAATCAATGTCTGCAGCTCGTTTATATGTGTAACCGTTGTTATATTGTGCTAAAAATTGGTCTACGCTAGTACTTAACATTGCAGGTAAAACGAGTTCTGCTTGAGGGTAAAGCTTTTTTGCAGCAATCATTGAGGCTAATCCGTCAAAAGATAAGTTTGTATGTGAAGTAATGATTTGCACGATTGTTCCCCCATTTACGGTCCGACTTCTCTAAAATAAAAAATATTTTATTTATCAGAATGTATAAATTGTCGTCCTCGATGCCCAGACTTGAAGAGATATTGTCCGAGGTTGTCCGCTGGTAACAAAGGCACTTGCCATTTTATATTATGGATTGAATCTGGTATATTCATGATTAACAAACAAAATTAAAGTGCTAGTTCCCACTAAAAATACGATTGAAGCGAATCATAAACTGATCGTATTTTGAATAAAAGGGAGGGAGACTAGCACTTTTGGTATTACCTTTTGTTAAAATGATAATTATACTTTTTTTATTGTAAAATTACTTATCATTAGAATAGATAATGTTAAAATAATAAACATAAAGGTTGGGTCTGGGACCATACCATTGAGTAAATGGCTTATCGTTAACATACAACCTGCTGCTGTTATAGGCAGACCAACAAAATAACCTTCTGATTCAGTTACATTAAAACGAGCTAATCGAATTGCGCCAGTAGCAATGAAAATAATCGTTGCCATTGATCCAGCTACACCAAAATCAATTAAAGTAGATTGGTATAATAGTAAGGCAGGAGCTACACCAAAAGAAATGATGTCACATAATGAGTCCAACTGTTTACCAATGTCTGAAGTGATATTCAGCTTTCTTGCTACTTTACCATCCAATCGATCAAAAATTGCCGCAAAGCAAATAAATGCAACGCTTAATCCGTATTGTCCTTGGAGAACAGCAAGGATGGCAAATCCGCCTAATCCGAGGTTTATAATCGTTAATAAATTCGCTGCTTGACTACGAAATTTCTTAACAGTGTTATCGACGAGGTGCTGAAATAATAACAACAGTCTCACTCCTCTCATGACCTTGAAAAATGTTCCAAGACCTTAATTAAATGTATATTATACCATATATCAATATACCAAACTACTAAAACAACATGTCATTAATAGTGAAAAATAGACGATTTTCGAGTGAATTTGAATTTTCGCTATACATAGAAAGGTAGAATGAGCATGAAACATAAATTATACCGAAGTATGCTTGAATTGACCCATAATCCACTCTATACATTAATATTACGCAAGTTCGTCAAGTCCAATGTTAGTAAACATTTAAATCGGTCATTTTCAAATGTATATGGCTTAAATGTAGATGAAATGGAAAAGGAATTGTCACAATATAGATCAATTCATGACTTATTTATTCGCAAATTAAAATCGGACAGCCGCCCTGTGTCTAACGAAAAAAATAGTATTGTCAGTCCGGTAGATGGAGAACTTTCTGAACTCGGAACAATCAAAGGGGACGCGACATTTACAGTTAAAGGTAAAATCTATGACTTAAAGACGATGTTAGGGTTGCCTAATACAGCTTCTCGTTACATTGGTGGGACGTATATGCTGTTTTATTTAAGTCCTAAAGACTATCATCGGATTCATAGTCCAGTTAGCGCTGTAGTCCAAAAAAGGTATGCTCTTGGAAAATATTCAGAGCCTGTCAATCAGTTAGGATTACTTCTTGGTGATTCCCCATTAGCTAAAAATTACCGTTTTATTACGGAGTTGTCTAGTGACGGCATGAACATGGCTATTGTAAAAGTTGGGGCGTTAAATGTAAATAGTGTTCATCTCTCACATTTAGATCATTACGTTGAAAAAGGAGAAGAAATCGCCTATTTTTCTTTCGGTTCAAGTGTCATTCTTCTGTTTGAAAAAAATTCGATCCACTTAACAGATAAACAAAGAAATCCTAGATCTGTAAAACAGGGTGAGGGAATAGCTTACACTCAATATGAAGGGGAGAGGTGAATGATGAGACTCCTGTGCCTAAGAAATAATATGGCAATGTCTATATTCGTACAGTATGGAGTTTCCTCAAGAGATCAGAAATAAAATGATATGGCATTAAACATACACTAGAGTGTTTTTTCTATGTCGAATGTTATTTGAAGATCATAAATTGATTCTTTAAACATAAGGATACCTCTGATTTTGTTATGGTGTGTAGATACTTAACTTTATCAGGAGGTATCCTTTTTGTGTATAAGAATGTAAACGAAGTGTCGTAAGAGTAATTGTCGCTGAATGTTTCCTAGAGTGAACGCAACCGGCGATAGCGACTTCGAATTATATTAGATTACAAAATGAGTTAAGTTGATTTTTGTTCTAAATGTTCTTTTACTTTTTCTGACGTTTGGATTAATGTCTTTTTCATCATTTTCATAACCATTGGTGTCGCAAATTTAAAATAACCTCTGACTTCCTCTAAATCTGCACTTCCTTTTCGAGTTAGCCGGGTACCGCCTTCTGGCAATGGCTCATATACATTTGTAATGATGTGAGTGAATGGTTTATTCGCAACACACTCTGTTTTACTGTTTTGCTCAAAAGAGACAACATCTGCTTCGGCAACGATTTTTTTTCCGACAATTTTGCTTGTTACTTGCAACGTTGCTCCTTCTTTATAAGTATCCCCACGTATCACTTTTGCTTCGACAACACCAGATTCCCAGCTTGGTCGTTTACTTAAGTCTTCAACATATTGAAAAACTTCATTAACGGGCTTATTAATATCGACTGAATACTCAATTGTTTCCATATCAGTATCCTCCTTCATTTTTCGATTCATTCGTATGATGGAATGGGTTAAATTAGACCACATAATCGAAGTTAGTTAAATCTTAGCTAAAAGGGCAAGCTGGGAAGGAATATAGCTGCTGGCTCAATAGGCTGACACTCTTGCTTCTCTAAATAAAGTGTGCGTCATTGAATTTAGGTAAAAACGGTTACTCATGATGCTAACAAATGAGAGATTGGAAATCTCTCACTATTACAATTGAAGGAGAACCAATCTTTTTTTAATGATGTAAATAGGTCACCTTCAACTAAAGGCTAAGTTCATGTACCTTAACTATATAAAAAGCAACCACCAATTAATATTGGTGATTGCAATTCTTGTTAGTTTGACTGACCTTTTTGTCTCTCAGCTTTTTTCATATCTTCTGCAAGATCATCTTGTATACTATTGTCCCAAAGCTTAACACCGACATTGTACGCAGAACGTGATATCATGAAACCTGCTACTGGAGCTGTTAAAAATACGAATAATATCGCTAACAGTATTTTTCCAGCAAAAAGGTTTTCAATGATCAAAAAGTATAAAAACGTGCCTAGCATAATGCTAATGACACCTAATGTTGCACTTTTAGTCGCTGCGTGAAGCCTTGCATAAACATCAGGGAAACGCAGCAGTCCGATAGAGCCTAATATACTTAACAATCCACCAAGGATGATGAAGATACTAATCACGATCTCGATCAAGGACTACACCTCCCTCAATAAACTTCGCAAGCGCAACTGAACCGATGAAGGCTAATATTGCAAGGACAAGAATGACTTCTGCATAAGCAATCGTTTCTTGAAGGATCATTAAGACACCGATAAATCCGATTAAATTAATTCCAACCGTATCAAGTGCAACGATGCGGTCAGACATTGTCGGTCCTTTAATGACCCGGATGAAACAAACAAATATGGAGATGGACATCAGTATTAAAACAATTTGACAAGCGATAGCTAGCATTAGTGGGTCACCTCCATAATTGCTTTTTCAAATGAATCATGAATTTCTTTTATCGCTTCTTCCTTGTCTGGAACATGTATTGAATGAACATAAATCGTCCGTCCGTCTTCAGAAAAGTACATTGATAATGTTCCAGGTGTTAAAGAAATTAAGTTTGCCAGCAATGTCACTTCCCAGTCAGTTTTGAGCTTTGTTGGGACAGCAATAATACCTGGTTGGATATCAAGCTTTCGACTGAGAACAATTTTAATGACATCAATGTTTGACAAGATTAACTTGTAGAAAAATAGGACGATAAGTTTCACAAGTGCATATACTCGTCGGAAGTAGAAGTCGAATTTCAAAAAACGCCGTAAAAAGAACAGCATCAACAATCCAACGATGTAACCAAGCATAAATTCAACAAATGTGAATTCATTTCGTAACAACATCCATATGAGCGCTATACCGATATTAAGCAGGATTTGAAAAGACATAGAACCTACTCCTTAAGAACAGAATTTATATAGATTTGAGGATCGAGAATTTGTTCTGCAATTTCCTCAGAGAATGTAAAGATCGGCTCAGCTGCAAGTCCCATTACAATGGTTAAAGCAACAAGCGGAACGACTGGCAGCAATAATGGTGCCAATTTTACTTTCTTCGTTTCCTCTTCGTTTAGTGACGGCTTTCCCCAGAAAACGTATATGAAAATTTTCATCATTGAGAAGAGGGTTAATAAACCTACAACTAAACTGATAAAGACGATAAAATAGCGCTCTTGTTCGATACCGGAAAGAATTAAGGCAAACTTACTGAAAAATCCACTGAGCGGAGGAATTCCGGCTAATGAGATCGCTGATATAAAGAACAGCCATCCTAGCGCAGGGTGGGTCTTTAACAGACCGCTCATTTTTTTCAGATCGGTCGTACCGGTTATTTTCTGTGTTGCACCTGCAAATAAGAATAGTGCAGATTTTACAATAATATGGTGAGCGATATAATAAATCGCACCTGCAATAGCAAGAGGAGAATACAGTCCAAGACCCATCACCATGTATCCTACCTGACTAATAATGTGATAAGAGAGGATTCTCTTAAAGTCAAACTGTGAAACAGCTCCGAGTACCCCGAAAAACATCGTTGCACCAGCGAGAGCTAAAATGATGTTATGAGTAAAATCAGGGTTATGCGTAAAGATCAACGTAAATGATCGGATGATCGCATAAATACCTACTTTTGTTAAAAGTCCTCCAAATAAAGCGGCAATTGCAGCCGGCGGTCCGTAATAGGACTTAGGTAGCCAGAAATAAAGCGGAAAGAGGGCACCTTTCATACCGAATACAAGTAAAAACAAGATCGCAATGACATTTAGTACCCCTGTTTGTTCAACTTCAGCAACACGTTCTGCTAAGTGTGCAAAATTTAATGTACCAGTTACAGAATATAAATATGCCACACCAATAACGAAGAACGCCGAGGCGACGATGTTAATGACAACATACTTAAATGATTCGCGAAGCTGATATTTCGTGCCGCCTATTACGATTAGAATATATGAAGCAATTAGCATTACCTCAAAAAATACGAATAAATTAAATAAATCTCCTGTTAAAAACGCACCATTTACTCCAGTGAGAAGAAAGAAATAGAATGGATAAAAGTAGTTCTTCTCACGCTTTTCATGGATCGTTTGAAAGGCGAAGAATAAACAAGCAACACCGACGATACTTGCTAAAATCAACATAAGTCCAGCAAATAGATCACTAACTAAAACGATCCCAAATGGTGCTGGCCAATTTCCTAACTCTAATGTCATGATTCCATCTTGATATGTCAGCATCGTTACATAAGAGGAAGCTGCGAGTATCGCAATGGCTGTAATTGCACTAATGTAACGTTGAATGACAGTGTGGTTCTTAAAAAAGATCAGCACGACACCCATAATAAAGGGTATCAAGATTGGAAGTAATACAATATTATTCATCAGCATTACCCCTTAATTGATCGAGATCATCTGTTTTATGTTCTTTATACGTTCGATAAGCTAAAACTAGTAAGAAAGCTGTAACCCCAAAGCTAATGACAATCGCTGTTAATATGAGTGCTTGTGGGAGCGGATCTTGATAAGAGGCAGCATCCTCACCGAGTAGGGGAGGAGCTCCTTCTTTAAGTCCGGACAGTGTAAGTAATAATAAATGGGCACCATGTGACAAGAGCATGACTCCAAAAACCACACGGAGCAAACTTTTTGTGAGAATTAAATACGTACCAACTGTAGTAAGTATTCCGACAGTGAGAATCATTAATATCTCCATTAAGAATCATCCTCCGCAATGGTTAAGATTATTAGCAGCGCAACGGCTACAACGACTAGATAAATCCCTAAATCAAACGGAAGAGCAGTTGTTAACTCAGTTTCTCCTAAAATAGGGAGATCATAATATTCAAAGTATTGAGTGAGAAATGGATCCCCAAACAATAGACTGTTTAATCCTGTCAAAATAGCTAATAGCAAGCCGATTGCAATAATATGCGCATAGTTGAATGGTAAAACACGTTTGATCGTTTTAATATCAAAACTTACATAAAGAAGAAGTAATGCAGAAGCAGTCATTAACCCTCCGATAAAACCACCGCCAGGATTGTTATGCCCTGCAAAAAAGAGAAAGATGGAAAAGGACAAAATGATAAACGAAACGATTCGTGTAATTGTATGGAGCAGGAGTAAATTTGACTTCATACATCTTCTCCACCTTTCATTTTATGCTTAATTAACGTGACAACTCCAAGTGCTGCAATTGCGAGTACGAGTACTTCAAGCAGTGTATCTAGTCCACGGAAGTCGACGAGTATGACGTTAACCATATTATATCCGCCTGCTAATGGGACTGAGTTTTCAACGAAATAGCTAGAAATTCTGTCAAAACCAAATTCGTGGTTCATCGCATGGGCACTAAATGCTGTCAATGTCACGACAAGTCCAACACCAATCGAAACGATCAAATTAGGTAAACTGAATTTCGCAGTGAACTTTGCTTTTCGTAACTCAGGTAAATGATAAAACGCGAGCAGGAGTAGTACAACTAACACAGTTTCAACTAATAATTGTGTTAATGCTAAGTCCGGTGCTCTAAAGACTACAAATAATAACGCGAGTAAAAACCCAATGACTCCGATCGCAATAATCGCTGTGATTCGGTGCTGTATAAACGGAATACTAATTGTAGCTGCTATGAGTACAAATGTGATGATCCACAAGTATGGTGAAATTTCAGAGACGTTTACAAAATCGAATACAACTGCGTTGTAGCGTATCATCGTCCATCCGAGCATAGCAACTAAGAAGACCATCATAAACACGAAATAATCGCGCAATAGCCCTGTCATTTGCAAGTTTGTCACACGTTGTGAGCCAGTAACCAAGCCATCGAGTCCTCGGTCGTACACAGCATTTAACGGATCCCGCTCTTTTAAGAAAAACTTAGCTTCTTGCCAGCGTTTTAAGTTTAAAAATACGAGCATCCCAAACAAAATTACCCCAGCAGTCATAAATAGTTCAGTATTTAATCCGTGCCAATGATAAATGTTTACATAAAAACGCTCTCCTTCTTCAAGGACGTTCGGTAAGATCGACTGCATTGTCGGTTCAATAATTGTGTATGCAAGCAAATTCGGGAATAAACCGAAAATAACGACTAATGAAGCGAGTATAATAGGTGAAATTAACATACCCATCGGTGCTTCATGAGCTTTCTTTTCGAGTTTTTCAGGCTTGTATGTTCCTGTAAATGTTCTAAAGAACATAATCATACAGTACACAAACGTAAATACACTTGCTACCCAAGCAATGACAGGGAGCAGGTACCAGAACGTTTGCACATTAAAAATATCCAATGTTGTTGCATTAACGACTCCAGTAAAGAACATTTCCTTACTTAAGAAACCGTTAAACGGTGGAAGTCCGGCCATTGACGCGACACCGATTAAGGATATTGTAAACGTAATCGGCATAATCGTCATTAATCCACCTAAACGACGAATATCCCTAGTCCCTGTTTCGTGATCGACAATCCCTACGACCATAAACAAACTACCTTTGAATGTAGCATGGTTAATTAAATGGAACACAGCGGCTAAAATAGCTGTTGTATAGAGCATTTCTACTTCAGCATAATCGTAATGAACCGCCGCTGAACCGATTCCTAGTAAGGACATGATTAAGCCTAGCTGACTGATCGTTGAAAAAGCGAGAATCGCTTTTAAATCGGTTTGACGTACAGCAGATATGGAACCCCATATTAATGTCATTAAACCGAATCCTGTTAAAAGCCAGAACCATTCAGGTGCCCCAGCGAAAACTGGCGTTAAACGGGCAGCTAGATAAATGCCGGCCTTTACCATCGTCGCCGAGTGTAAATAAGCACTAACTGGTGTTGGAGCTTCCATTGCATCTGGTAACCAGATGTGGAATGGGAACTGTGCTGATTTTGTAAAAGCACCAAGCAAAATTAATAGCATTGCTGGTATAAACAATGGACTTTGCGCAATGATATCTGCTTGATCAATGATTGCTCTTATGCTGAATGTTTGATCTGCCATCACATAAAGCAAAGAGAAACCAGCTAACATAGCGAAACCGCCAGTAACGGTTATCAACATCGACTTTTGAGCTCCGTAACGAGATTTTTCTTTATGGAACCAATAAGCGATAAGTAGTGAAGATGCTAAGCTTGTTAATTCCCAAAAGACATAAATCACAATGAGATTATCTGATAAGACAACACCAAGCATGGCACCCATAAACATAAGTAAGTACACGTAAAAGTTGTTTAAAGGTTCGTCTTTCTTATTTGCTATGTAATAAATTGAATATAGAACGACTAGTGTTCCAATCCCGGTAATTAACAATGCAAATAAGAGACTCAATCCATCTAAATAAATTGTAAAATTAATTCCTAATGATGGCACCCATGGAACTGTTAATTCTAATGTTTCCATCGAACCTCCGACGGGGAGGAATTGTAGTAAATAGATAAACAATAGTAGTGGAAGCACTAGAACAAACCATCCAGTGTGTATATGACGAAACCATTTATAAAAGAATGGTACGAAAATCGCCATAATGAATGGTGCTAGAACTAAAATGTGAAGCGTATGAAACTCTGACAAGTGATTGACCTCCTTTTTAAAATTGTCATGAAAAAACACCACTTTTGGATTTATTTTTCGTTTCCCGTTTAAACGCAAGTAAAATTATAATATAAAACAATTCTCGTTGCATCCTTTGCTACCTATCGTTCTCCCGTTTTAAAAAAATTATTAAATATGTAGAAACTGTGCAAAAACGCAAAAAAATTTTTTTGAAAAGAGAAGAATTGATCGGAGAAAGTGAGGGAAGGTACCTATGTAAATACCTAAATTATGGAAACAGAAGCATTCGATTTTTCGCTTAGTTGGATAAATATGTAATAAAAGTGAACCACTTTAAGATTGACGGTTATATGGAGAGAGGTGTTATTGAAAGCGTCTTTGGTAAAAACAGAGAGTATAAAAAGTAGAAAACCGTATCATCCTTATAAAAAAGAGGTGATACGGTTGAAAAAACGTGTGTATGTTTATTCTGCTTGTGTTTTTATCGGTCTAGTAGCTGTAGCAACACCTTTTCATATACAGTCTACAAATCAAATGATAGAAAGACAATACAACGATGATGGGATTCGCGGCTTCATCTATGATGGTGAACACTTGGAAGATATCAAGTTCCAACCGCGAGAATACATTCAAATTGATCGGGAACGGTAATGGATGTTTCGGTAATTGTTCATTGAAGGATGTGCGAATGCTTGTCCTTCATTGAGCGCCTTTCTAATTCTTGCTGAATTAATGATAAAAAATCGTCTGATAGATTTAATTCTCTTGCTTTTTCGTATGTCTCTATTAACAGGTCATCAGATAATTGTCTCATTCCGTTAGGCCGCCTCATGGCAGCTTCACCTCCCTGTTTCAAAAATCTTTATGTTCAATGCCATTGAGTTCTGAAGTTACGGACAACAATATGATACTTGATTTGAGATTTTTCGACGTAAAGTGATATCTCATTCACTTTTGGAAAGTATTTTTAAAAACATTTTAAAATACATCATTATTTGTAAATTCTTTGCAATTTTCATATTGAAATATGAGCTTGGTTTCTTATCTGTGAGTTGATGTTACCATGTATTGTAAGGCTTCTCAAATACATTCTTATCCACACTCGAAAGTGGATAAGTTGTGGATTGTTTGTTTATAACGGGATGTATGTGTTATTTAATAAGTGTTGAAAATGTGTATAGTTTTATCCACAGACCTCATTCGATGTATGAAAATGTCGAAAAATTTTTATCATAATACTTGATAAAACGTGATAATTAGATGTTTTTTGCCACCAGAGTACGAAATTATGGCTATATTTTAAGATACTGAAAGAATACAAACATTTTTTATATTATAAAAAAAGTTCGTATAGCTTTAACTAAGACTTTTGCTATTAATATTTACACGAAGCATAAGAGTTTCTTGGTAAGCACATTTCGCTTTTTGAGAACTCTTTTTACGACAAAGAAAGAGAAGTATCCTTATACATCATGTTCAGTCATGTAATGTGAATACGAATGTTAAATAGAAATATTTCCAAGACTCATAAGAGTTTCTCCAAATTTGTTCATTCTTAAACAAAATTTTCATTAAAACGTTTGAACGGGATAGAAAATAAAGTTATGATATACATTGATGTCATCACATTTCTAGACTTTAGTGGGTATCAGTTAGGTTATTGTATAAAAGGCTGTGAGGGATCAGAATTTTTAACCTCAGAGTTTTTTCTATCGGCCGGATACAAGGTGAATTGGGGGAGACCATATGTTAAAACGCTTTATTCCTGATCAGTACGTTCAATCTATTTATGAAATATCGATAAGTGAATTAAAAGAAAAAGGGGTAAAAGGTATTATTACAGACCTTGACAATACACTCGTTGAATGGGACAGACCGAATGCTACCGAACAATTAATTGAGTGGTTTGAGCAAGTAAGAAAAGAAGGTTTGGAAATCGTTATTGTATCAAACAATAACGAGAAGCGAGTGAAACACTTTTCAGAACCCCATAAGCTGACATTTATACATAGTGCAAAAAAACCGATGTCAAAGGCGTTTAACACCGCTTGTAAGCTTTTGGATTTAAAAAGGGAAGAAACGGTTGTTATCGGAGACCAGCTGCTTACAGATATTCTTGGCGGTAACAGAGGTGGGTTTCATACAATTCTTGTCGTTCCAGTAGCGCAAACCGATGGTTTCTTTACAAAAATCAATCGTAGGTTAGAGAGAATTGTGTTTCATCAGATGAAGAAAAAGGGGTTGATCGAATGGGAAACGAAAAAGAAAAACAACTAATTTGCTCTGGTTGCGGCGTTTCTATTCAAACAGAAAATAAAAATGGAATAGGGTTCACCCCTAAATCGGCGTTGGAGCGAGAGGTTGTCATTTGCCAACGCTGTTTTCGTTTAAAGCATTATAATGAAGTACAAGATGTCCCGTTAACGGACGATGATTTCTTGAAGTTATTGAATCAGCTAAGTCATAAAAATGCTCTTATTGTGAAAGTAGTCGATATTTTTGATTTCGACGGGAGTTGGCTCCCAGGATTGCATCGGTTTGTAGGGAAGAACCCAGTGTTGCTCGTAGGAAATAAAGTCGATTTACTTCCTAAGTCTGTCAAAAGACCGAAAGTAATCCAATGGATGAAATGGGCGGCAAAAGAATATGGTTTAAAACCTGCCGATGTACATTTAATGAGTGCTGAAACAGGCGAAGGGGTCATAGAGACTGCTAACTTAATTGAGGGACTTCGTCAAGATCGAGATGTTTATATTGTCGGTTGTACGAATGTAGGAAAATCAACGTTTATTAATCGGTTGCTAAAAGAGTTTGGAGCAGATGAGGAATTAATGATTACGACGTCAAATATCCCTGGAACGACATTAGATATGATTGATGTCCCTTTAGACGATGGTTCAACATTATTTGATACTCCCGGTATTATTAATCACCATCAAATAGCTCATTTGTTAAATAAAACCGAATTAAAAATAATTACACCTAAAAAAGAAATCAAACCTCGCGTGTTTCAACTTCAGCCTGGGCAAACTTTATATTTTGGCGGACTAGGACGGATCGATTACCTTGAGGGAGAAAACTTGTCCTTTGTTGTATATTTATCAAATGAACTACAAATTCATCGTACAAAATTAGAAAAAGCAGATGAATTGTTAGAAAAACACCAAGGGAAGCTATTATCACCACCGTTGGAAGAAAATTCGAAACTATTTCCTTCCTTTGAAAGAAGAGAATGGAAGTTAGCTGAAGAGAAACAGGACATCGTTTTTTCAGGATTAGGCTGGGTGACTATTCACGGAGCGAATGCACGCATCCGAACACATTCACCTAAAGGGGTTCATGTCAATACGAGAAAGTCCATTTTTTAATGAGGACAGGACGTAAAAATAGTCATAATAAGGGGGAAGCGTCATGAATCAAGTATTAGGTGTCATCGGGTCACCAATCTCACACTCCTTGTCACCTGTTATGCATGAAGCTGCGTATGAGGAGTTGCAGCTTAACTGTTCATATCATGCTTTTCACGTAGAATCAACTCAATTAAAGTCAGCTGTCGAAGGGGTGAGAAGTCTAGGCCTAAAAGGGATCAATGTTACGATTCCACATAAAGTGGATGTCATTCAATATCTTGATCACATTGATCCGTTAGCAGAAGAGATCGGAGCAGTAAACACAATTGTGAACGATCAAGGTGTGCTGAAAGGGTATAACACAGATGGTGATGGATACGTATATGCATTACTGCAACGGATTGGAAAAACACTTCATGATAAACGTATTCTTATCGTTGGAGCAGGCGGGGCAGCGAAAGGAGTCGCGCTTTGCTTATCGAAATATGGAGTGAAAAAGATGACCATTACGAATCGAACTTCATCTAAAGCGGAAGATTTAGCTGTGATATGCTCACGATATAGTGATACAGACTACCTCTCTTTAGAAATGGCTCAAGCAGAACTAGCTGAATTTGATATTATTATTAATACTACTTCTATTGGAATGGCACCAAATTTCGACCAAATGCCGCTTTCATTAGAAAATCTTCGTAAAGGAGCATTTGTTAGTGATCTTATTTACAATCCGTATAAAACAAAGCTCCTGATCGAAGCTGAAAATAAGGGATCTGGTATTATGAATGGAGTCGATATGTTTGTACACCAAGGGGCATTGGCTTTTAAAAAATGGTTTAACAAAGAAGCCCCTGTTCAGATAATGAAAAACAGTGTTATCAAGCACTTAGGAGGATCTATATAAACGATGTTAACGAACAAACAAAAGCGTTTTTTAAGAAGTGAAGCTCACAACATTAAGCCGATTTTTCAAGTTGGAAAAGGTGGGGTCAACGATAACCTTATAAAACAAGTCGATGATGCTTTAGAAGCAAGAGAGTTAATTAAAGTAAGCATCTTACAAAACTGTGATGAAGATAAATATGATGTGGCGAAAGTATTTGAAAAAGGTGCGGAAGCAGCAGTTGTACAAGTAATTGGAAGTACTATTATTTTGTATAAAGAATCAAAAGAACAAAAGAAAATCGACTTACCTAATTAGTGGGGTATTGCTATGAAAAAAGTTGGATTGTTAGGTGGGACATTTGATCCGCCTCATATCGGACATTTACTAATGGCAGAAGAGGCTCGGGTACAACTGAAGCTGGATGAAGTATGGTGGATGCCAAATAAGATTCCTCCTCATAAAAAGAAAGATAGCTCAACAAATGATAAAGAACGAATCACGATGGTTGAATTGATGACGAAGACTAATGATTCTTTTACTGTGTGTGATGTGGAGTTCAAACGTGAAGGACCTTCATATACTGTTGATACAATTGAACATTTAAAGGGTGAATTTCCTAAAAATGAATTTTTCTTTATTATTGGCGGAGACAGTCTTGAAACATTACCAACATGGCATGAAAGTGAACGTCTCCAATCATTAATCCCTTTTGTCGTGATCGAGCGTCCGGGATTTCCAATTCAGAAAAATGATCATCCAGGAAATATTCACTTGCTTGAAGCGCCTGCAATTGATGTTTCCTCAACTTATATTCGAGAAAAGTTTAATACGGATCAGTTCAACCGGTTTTTAATGACGAATGAAGTGTATGAGTTTATAAAGGAGCATAAACTATATGAATGAAGAACAAGCTCTGAAAGAAATAAAAGGTGTTCTAAAGGAAAGGCGCTATGAACATACTCTTCGAGTCGTAGATGAAGCTGAGCGCCTCGCTTTACAATATGGAGCTGACGTATCGAAAGCAAGATTGGCAGCGATATTACATGACTACGCAAAATATCGTTCATCAGATGAGATGAGGGAGACAGTTAGGTCAAATTTGGACGAGTTCCCAGAAAAACTCCTTTATTATGGAAATGAAATATTGCATGCATTTGTCGGGGCTTATTATGTCAGAAAAGAACTGCATGTCACTGATGAACAAATTTTGTCTGCAATCGCCTTTCATACTACTGGTAAAAAAGAGATGGAGTTACTTGAAAAAGTTGTGTTTTTAGCAGATTATATTGAACCAGGAAGAACATTTGCTTCTGTAAATGAAGTGAGGAAAACTGCTGAAAGTGATCTTGATTTGGCATGTTTTTATGCAATAAAAAATACGATTCAATTTTTAGTGGAGAAAAATGTTCTGGTTTATCCTGATACATTTGAAGCGTATAATGATTTTGCAAATAAGATTAGCGGGAGGTCATGACACATTCATGAACACAAATAAAATTTTGGATATAGCCGTGAAAGCGGTGGATGATAAAAAAGCTGAAAATATTATCGCCTTAGATATGAAAGGGATATCTCTTATTGCAGATTATTTTGTTATTTGTCACGGAAATTCAGAAAGCCAAGTTGAAGCAATCGCTAAGGAAGTAATAGACCAAGCTCAAGAAGCGGGAGTAGAGTTAAAACGTCTTGAAGGTTTTGATGAGTCCCGTTGGGTATTAATCGACCTTCATGATGTGATTGTCCATGTTTTTCATAAAGAAGATCGCCAGTACTATAACCTTGAAAAATTATGGGGCGATGCGCGTCATGTAAATATCGATCAATTAGTGAACCCATAACGAAATCATAAAGCAGTTACGAGGAGAAAATATGTCATACGAACAATTTTCATCATTATATGATAATTTAATGGAAGATGCTCCTTACGAACGGTGGGTGAATTATACAGAAAAACACCTGCCTATAGGCTCATCTATTTTAGATGTAGGCTGTGGAACAGGGACCTTTACTAGCATGCTGTATGAAGCTGGTTATCATATGGCTGGAATTGATTTGTCTTCAGATATGCTTGCCATCGCTGAAAGAAAAGCGAGAGATAAAAACCAGCAAATTTTGTTTGCTTGTCAAGATATGAGAGAGATCTCAGGATTTGAAAATCTTGATGGTGTTACGTTGTTCTGTGATGGCTTAAATTACTTAACGACAGCAGCTGATGTCCAGCAAACATTTAAAAGAATTTACAACTCCTTAAAATTCGGAGGTACATTTTTATTCGATGTACATTCTATTTATAAAATAGAAGAAATTTTTTCAAATCACCTATTCGGTGAAAATCGAGAAGATCTCTCATATATGTGGTTTTGCTCTCCTGGGGAAGCTGAATATAGTGTAGAACATACTTTGACTTTTTTTGTGAAAGGTGATAATGGAGCTTACACTCGTTTTGATGAGGAGCATAAGCAACGAACATTTCCGATAAACATGTATGTAAGTTGGCTGGAACAATCTGGTTTTTCATCAATAGAAATTACTGGTGAGTTTGGTACAACTGATGTCCGAGACGAGGACGACAGAATTTTTTTTAAAGCAATCAAAAAATAAGCAGGGAAAAGGAAATTTATGTCGAATAAATTAAATTATGAAAAGAAGAGAGCTGTGTTAGTCGCTCTCTTCTAATTGTTCTTTAATGATTTTTCTGTCCTCTGAAAATTTTTCGTGTGTGCGTTGGAAAACGTAATTAAATTGTTTTCCTACCTCTTTCTCTAACACTTTTAACCCTTCGCCCGTCACTCCGCCAGGTACTGTGACTCTTTCTCTTAATGTAGGCAAAGTAAAATGGTTTTGCCGTAACAGTTCACCATACCCAATTAACATAGATTCTACGATATTTGTTGCCTGTTCGTTCGTAATTTCCGTTTCTTCGGTTGCACCCTGTATCATTCTTTCTAAAAGATAACTTAAAAACGCTGGCCCACAGCTTCCGAGGTCAGAGGCGACTCTCGTAATACTGTCATTAATAATTTGTGGGCGTGAAATCATCCGGAAAAAGTCCATAAACTGCTGCTGTTCTTCTTTTTCGATTTGTTGTCCAAAAGTAACGAGTGATGGACCTTCTAGTGCTCTATTAACAATACTCGGGATAAATCTTACGACCCCACCTTCTACAACACACTCTAATTCTTCTACTAATAAAGGGCTCGTTATTGAAATAATTGTGTGATCTCCGGTTAAATCTCCTTTTACATTGCGCAGGAGCGGGATCATTTGATGTGGTTTGACACATAAAAAAATCCACTCACACTGTTGAATGACTTGTTCGGGTTTGCTTACAACTTTCATGCCTTTATAAGAACGAGCCAGGTGCAAAGCCTTCTCCATCGTCCTATTTGTTATTGTAACGTCAGTTGGGGTGAGTGCACGGGCTTCAATGAATGACTCGATTAAAATACTTCCCATGCTTCCAGTGCCGATGAAGCCTACTCTCTTCAACTGTACCCCTCCTTTTCCATACGTTCTTTCCTAAACATTGTATGTACGACTAAATTTATTATGATTTTTATTAGAAAAAAGAGGTGATTTGTTTGAATGTTCCAAAGGTTGACCGAAAATGGTACCCGTTTATAGCCGGGGGAATCATTGTGTGCGGACTGTGTATGTCATTTTTATTGTTTCATGAAAGTGATACTGAAATGAGTAAAGCAGATGACTGGCTTTTATTGAATGAAGAAGTACAATCAGGTGAACTTGAAGAAGATATTCTTGACGAGACGATTATTGTTGATGTAAAAGGAGAGGTGAATGTACCAGGGGTTTATAAAGTGAGTACGGGTGATCGTGTTCACGATGTTCTCCAGTTAGCTGGAGGATTTACTGAATCAGCGAATGAAAGTGTCATAAATTTAGCGGAAAAATGCTACGATGAGATGGTTATTTATGTACCTTCTGTTGAAGAAGAATTTAATAACACCGAGCATTTTTTATCTGCTAACACAAATGATTCTCGCGTTAAAGTGAATGTGGCTGAGGCAGCTGAATTGACGACACTACCAGGAATAGGACCTGCTAAAGCGGATGCAATTATTTCGTATCGAGAAGAAAATGGTCCTTTTCAATCTGTTGAAGATCTAGTTAATGTGCCTGGAATTGGTGAAAAAACAGTTGAGCAGCTGAAAGATTCAGTTTCTACAAATTAGAGGTGCTTGTGTAAAAATGTTTTGCTCATAAGTGAAACTAATATTAAAATGATGTTTATGATTGTTTATATAAAGATAGAGGAGATGGAATAAAAATGGAGCGTATTTCATGGCATCAATATTTTATGGCACAAAGTCATTTACTCGCATTAAGAAGTACTTGTACTCGTTTAATGGTTGGAGCAACAATTGTTAGAGATAAGCGGATTATTGCAGGTGGATATAATGGCTCCATTTCAGGCGGGAAACATTGTATAGAGGATGGGTGCTACGTTATTGAAAATCATTGTGTTCGAACGATACACGCTGAAATAAACGCGATCCTACAATGTGCGAAATTCGGTGTTCCAACAGAAGGATCAGAAATTTATGTTACCCATTTCCCGTGTTTAAATTGTTGTAAATCAATTATTCAAGCGGGAATTAAAAAAGTGTACTATGCTCAAGATTATAAAAATCACGAATATGCAATTGAGTTATTTGAAGCTGCGGACGTTGTAGTTGAACAAGTAGAGCTAGAAGAAATGGTTCTTGATCTACATAGTGAGGAAAAACTAACGTTTACAGCTGATTTATTAAATCGATTGGAAAACCTCGGATTACCCTCGACAGAGCTTGAATCGCTGAAAGAAAAGGCGAATAAACTTTATACATCAAGCTGATATTTGTATTTCTTCAGAAAACATGACTTGTTTTCTCATTAAATCAGTTACATCATCCTTTTCATTGAGCAGTTGAAGGTACGTGCTGTTCTCGTATTCGTACATATATACTGCTCAATGACTGTCATTACAAAAAGAACTTTTAATAACATAAGATGTGAGGTGGTCGATTGATCTCACGATTATATATTTATGCATTTGTTGCGATTGGAAGCCTTTTAGCTGCCTTTGATGGGATCAATTTTTGGGCTGGGATATTCTTTCTCTTCGGAATTTTACCTATCGTACAGATGCGCAAAAAAGTATTCCTCATTCAATTACTTCTTATTACCCTCTGCATTTTTATCTTTTACACATATGGTCTGCGAACCGAAAATAAAAATGTATCTCAACTCTCAGGTGAAGAAACGATATTAAATGGACAGATTTTAACTGAGCCAGCATATTCAAACACGAATCAAGTGAACGTTCAAATGCAGTTAATGAATGGTGAACGTGTGCAAATAGTTGGTGAAGATGTGCTCGAAGCTGTTTTTCCTAGTGATCATTGTATTTTAACAGGTGAACTGAATAGACCGAGAGAGCCTACAAATGAGTTCGAATTTAATTATCGTCATTTTTTATTAAAACAGAGAATTCATTGGATTTTTCATGTTAGTAGTGATGGTGATTCCGTTTGCGAGCGAAATACAAGGAAAGTTAGCATAGAACAGTTACTGCAAGTAAGAAGGAATAGTTTGGACGATATGAGCGAGAAATATGCCGGCGAAGCAACAGGGATAATCGCAGCCCTCGTTTTTGGGGATCGTTCATTCTTGTCGGATGAACGTCTTGAAAGTTATCAAAAACTTGGAATCATACATTTATTAGCAGTTTCAGGGCTGCATGTCGGGTTAGTAACATTTGCTATTTTCCAACTGTTAATAAGAGTTGGTATTACTCGAGATTCGGCGAGCGTCATGTTATGTTTATTTCTCCCTTTTTATATCATTCTTGCAGGTGGAGCTCCTTCAGTCGTGAGAGCATCACTTATGTGTATTTTCGTCTTACTATCATCGATATTAAAATGGAAATTTAAAGCATTAGACAGTATTTCAGCCGTATGTATCTTACTACTTCTTTATGATCCATATTATATTTATCAGCTAGGGTTTCAGTTATCGTTTTTGACGAGCTTTGCTCTTATAGTGTCTAATCGGTTTTTTAGGGAATACACTGGTTGGCAGCTAATGTTGCGTGTGACGATTGTTGCTCAGTTAATCTCGATTCCGATCATCTTATTTCATTTTTATGAAGTATCATTATGGACATTACCAATGAATTTATTATTCATTCCTTTTATCTCGATGTGGATTTTGCCGCTTTCCTTCTTGTTTGTCCTCTCTTTACCGTTATTCAATCCATTAGCTTCATTCTTTTATTCACTCATATCATTAAGTTTAACGGTGATGCATGAAATTGTTGATTTTGTTGTCAGTTTGAATGGATCTATTCTCGTATTCGGTAAACCGTCGAATGTGATTATTATTTTCATGTATGCAGTAATCGTATTGTTGTTTATTCAATTAGAGTCGGGAAGAAAACGACATTTGACATTAAGCTTACTTGCATTCGTTTTTGTTTTCGCTGTGCAGCAATTTTCCCCATATTTTCAAAAGGAAGCTGTCATTACATTTCTTGATGTCGGTCAAGGAGACAGCATTGTCATCGAATTGCCAAAGCGAAGAGGTGTTTACTTAATTGACACTGGAGGAGTTGTTTCATGGGGAGAGTCGAGAAGTGCCTCGAGCGGCCCTGGCAGTAGAATTGTTGAGCCGTTTTTAAAGGGGAAAGGGATCGATAAAATTAACAAATTGATCATTACACACGGACATACGGATCATATGGGGGAATTTTGTTATTTAGTTGATCGGTTTCGTGTTGATGAAGTTTTATATCCAAAATCAAGTACTCTTCCGCCAAATGCTGTCGCTCAACTAATTTGTGCTCAGGAAAAGGAAATTCCTCTTCACTGGACGGAAGAAGGTGATCGCTGGGAACAAGCTGATTC
Source organism: Evansella halocellulosilytica (assembly GCF_002335745.1). Classification (GTDB taxonomy): domain Bacteria; phylum Bacillota; class Bacilli; order Bacillales; family Salisediminibacteriaceae; genus Bacillus_CA; species Bacillus_CA halocellulosilytica. The sequence goes on from NZ_NIST01000001.1 coordinate 2,972,562, forward strand.
TTTTTTCTATGTGTTACACCCGACCGGAACAGAAATTGACGAAAATGAGCGTTCAATTGTACTCTTTGCCAGTATAAATGAAGGAACATTTCTTTTTACAGGGGATTTAGAAGAAAAAGGGGAAAGACGAATTGTAAATACATATTCACCAATGCAAATTGATGTTTTAAAAGTCGGACATCATGGAAGTAATACATCAACGATAGAGCCGTTTTTACAACATGTCTCACCGAAGGCGGGAGTCATACCTGTAGGAAGAAATAGTATTTACGGTCATCCTCATTCAGATGTGGTACAACGTCTGTATGAGCATGAAGTAGAAGTATTTAGAACAGATGTAAACGGTGCGGTTGAAGTGGTTATGTTAAATGGTGATATTGAAATAAAACCGTTTATTAAACATAAAAAAGAAACTGTCCAATAAGTGCAGGGCACGTCATTTTGGCCAGTTTCTTAATTAGTTGTTATATGTAGAAGTATTTAGCCTCCGAACGCAAGATCAATGACTTGAGCAATAATGAAGATTGTAGCAAAAAAGCCAAACACAACGACAAATCCTACTGCACTGTCAATAAAGTCGTTACGCTTCGTTTGTACTTCTTTTTCAAATTCGTTGTTCATATCGATCCCTCCTGTTTACTCATATAGTATAAAAGAAATGAAATAAAAAATCCACTAAAAATCAGGTAATCTTACCTTTTTATTACTACAGCTTTCCTACCGTATTTTCCATAATATTTGTTAAGAGTTGTCACCTATATAACATGCAGGCATAGGATAACATAACAATACAACTTGAAAATTGATTATCGCTGCAAACATGATCCTAGGTACTTGTTCGCAGCGTTTATCATAAATGGGAGTGGGCCATTTACGGTACCACTCCCTTTTTATGTCTTGATTAGACAATGGTATCCACAATAGCGTGCTTACGAACGATCAATGACTATGATAAAATGACGATAAGAAATGAAACGTTTTTTTATATTATTAGAATGTAAATAACCTATCAATAATCGTATAACGTCAACTTAGGCATTAGCATATAGACTTTTCAGGTTACCAAGTTTTGTTTAGGAGTGAGTTTTTTTGTCATACATAGATGTAATTTCTAAAATCAAAAAAGGGAATTTATCCCCTGTATACTTATTATATGGTACAGAGTCATTTTTAATCGAAGACACCGTTCACAGAATTATTGAAGCTGGGATTACAGAAGAAGAAAGAGAATTTAATTTATCGAAATTTGAAATGACTGAACATCCGGTTGAAATTGCGGTAGAAGAGGCATACACGTTCCCGTTTATGGGGGGGCGCAGAATTGTCATCATAAAAGAGGCTTATTTTTTAACAAACACAAAAGTGCAAACAAAAGTTGATCATAACTTAAAAAAATTAGAGGAGTATCTCGAAAACCCAGCTCCTGAAACGATTGTGATCATACATGCACCGTATGAGAAAGTGGATGACCGTAAAAAGATTTGTAAAATGTTAAAGAAAAAAGCTGAGGTGTTAGATGGCAGTCCATTAGATGAAAAATTACTATATCAATGGGTGGACGAGAAAGCAGCTGAACAAGGTGTTAGCATTGAAAAAGTAGCAACAGAGCAGCTGCTTGCACTAACGAGTGCTGAATTAATGTTGATGTCAACTGAGCTGAGGAAGCTGGCTATTTATGTAGGTGAAAACGAAACAATAACAAAAGATATCGTTGATGAGCTTGTTGCAAGGTCGTTGGAGCAAAATATTTTTGCGTTAGTAGACGGAGTTGTAAAAAAGAAAGTTGATGTTTCGTGGAAGATCTTCCAAGATCTTTTGAAACAAAAAGAAGACCCTTTAAAAATTGTTGCTTTAATGGTTAGACAGTTCCGGATTTTATATCAAGTGAAGCAATTATCGCAACAAGGTTATTCACAAAAACAAATGGCTTCACAACTAAAACTTCATCCATATGTAGTGAAATTAGCCGCTCAACAAACAAATCATTTTAAGGATGAAGAGTTACTTTCGCTACTCGATCAATTAGCAAATATAGATTACGAAATTAAAACCGGGCAAATAGATAAAACGTTAGCTGTAGAATTATTTTTATCGAAAAGAAGTGCAAGTTAACCATGTCCGCCAAGAAAAGGTATCGGATCAACCGAACCTTTTCTTTTTTTACATGGAAATATTGATAAAGCCCATTTTATTTCCAGGTGCCTGGCACCAAATTAAAAAGACATTCACGGGTGAATGTCTTTTCGTCGGTCTCGATTATGCAGTAACTTCGTTAAGAGTTACTTGCAAACGAGATTTTTGACGGTTAGCTGCGTTTTTATGGATGATTCCTTTGTTAGCTGCTTTATCGATTTTTTTGGTTGCAAGCAAGAATGCTTGTTTTGCACCATCAACATCTTTTTGCTCAGCTTTCGTATTGAACGTTTTGATTGCTGTACGAAGGTCAGATTTAAATGCAGCGTTTTGAGCGCGTCGTTTTTCGCTAGTGTTCACACGTTTGATAGCAGATTTAATGTTTGCCATCTGTTTCACCTCCTTGATGCAACCGTAATGCATATGTGTAATAACGTTTCATTATCCGTGCAACACTAAGGATTGTACCAAAATGATTTTTAAATTGCAATAGAATATTGTTAAACGTGTCAAGTTTTTCTGCTTTATACATGTATCATGGAAAATGATAAATACTAGAAAGAGCTTTTCAAAAAGGATCTAGCTTAGCTGCCTGTTACATCACGATTATTCCAAACAAGGAGTGTTGAACTTGAAAGAAGAATTAGATTTAAGTCAGTATCAAATTCGTACAGATTTAGCAGTTGAAGCACATGAAATGCTTGTAGAAGAACAAGAGCAAAAAGACAAATCCGATCAGGAGAAGCAGGAACAACCTCGTCAACAACAAGAAGCAGAACCAAAAGAACAAGCACAGCCAAAAAAAGGAACAATTGATGGGGTTATCGTAAAGGAAAGAGAAGAGGATAGTGTATTAATTACTCATGTTGACATTTCTGAAGAAGGTTCAAAGCAAATAGGGAAAAAGCCTGGAAAGTATTTAACATTGCAAGTGCAAGGAATTCGACAAAAAGATACGGAACTTCAAGATAAAGTAATGGAACTATTTGCGAATGAATTTCATTCATTTTTACGTGAAATTGGTGTCAATGAAGATGATAGCTGCCTAGTCGTAGGATTAGGAAATTGGAATGTTACACCTGATGCGCTCGGACCTCTCGTCGTAGAAAACCTTCTCGTTACGAGTCACTTATTTGAATTACAACCAGAACGAGTTGAGGATGGTTTTCGACCAGTGTCAGCACTTAAGCCTGGTGTTATGGGTGTTACAGGAATTGAAACGAGTGATATCATTTTAGGTGTTGTTGAAAAAGTGAATCCAGATTTTATCATTGCGATTGATGCTTTAGCTTCACGGTCGATTGAAAGAGTAAATTCAACGATCCAAATATCAGATACAGGTATCCACCCTGGTTCAGGTGTTGGAAATAAGCGTAAAGAATTATCAAAAGATGTACTAGGAATACCAGTCGTTGCCGTCGGTGTACCGACAGTCGTTGATGCAGTATCGATTACGAGTGATACGATAGACTTTGTATTAAAACATTTAGGAAGGGAAACGAGAGAAAAAGACGAGCCGAAAAGGTCGCTAGCTCCAGCTGGAATGACATTTGGAGAAAAAAGAAAGCTGACAGAAGAAGATATGCCTGGGGAACAAGAACGACAACAATATTTAGGAATTATCGGTGGTTTGGATGATCAGGAAAAAAGGAAGCTGATCCAAGAAGTATTAGCCCCTTTAGGTCATAATTTAATGGTGACACCGAAGGAGGTCGATGACTTCATTGAAGATATGGCGAATGTTATCGCTCAAGGGTTAAATTCTTCATTGCATGGAGACGTTGACCAAGGAAACGTAGGGTCTTATACAAAATAACTAGTCTATTTCATTCTTTCGTGCATATATTTTTTATGTAAGACGAGAGAGGTGAAGGAGATGGCGAGAAGACCCGGCTACAAAGGCGGAAAATATGTAGGTGCAAAAAGGACAAGCTTCCTGAGAGGGATTTTATCAACGGTAATCGGTGTCTTTTTTATTTACATTTTCACAGCCGTTTTATCTACTTTCGGACCTGGGGCAAGCTTGTCCTTTGCTTCTATAAATGATGCGAGCAGGCACGTATCGGAAGAAATATTCATTTACATGATGGGAATGGAAAACCGATATTTTACGCAGTCATTACCAGATGACCACTCGCCGCCTTCCGTGTCTTCAACACTTTTTGAATTAACAACAAGTATTAATCCTGAAGACCCAAGAAGCTTACTCGGAAAAGAATTACCAGGTTTTGCTTTATTTGATGGCCACATTTTAGTCGGCACGGGTGAAGAAGACTACACAACGATGCCGATCGAATCTGCACCACCGATGGAAGTATTGATGGCGGAAAGGGAAGCATCGACTGAGAGGTTAGAAGAGATCGAGCAGATGAGAGAAGAGATAGCGAGTGAGCCATCTGAACAATTAATTGAAAATGCTGTTCACATAGTTCACAGCCATAACCGTGAGTCTTATTTACCTGAACTTAAAGATACCGACGTACCTTTTCATGATTCGGTCAACATAACATTAGTGGGCGAGCGCCTCGGTTTTGAGCTTGAAAAAAGAGGAATAGGGTCAGTTGTTGATACGAGTGATATCAATTCGAAACTTGTAGAACGAGGCTGGCAATATAACCGCTCTTACGATATGTCCAGGGAAGTCATTGAACAAGACATCGAAACCCATGGAGAATTTGACTTTTATTTTGATCTTCATCGAGATTCTCAAGGAAAAGATGTCACAACTGTTGAAATTAATGGGGAAGAGTACGCGCGGATACTGTTTGTGATTGGAAAAAATAACCCAAATTACGAAGAGAATTTAAAAGTAGCGGAGGATTTATATCATCGGATAAAGGAAGATTACCCTGGTTTGATCAGAGATGTGTATAGTCCGCCGATTACTGGTGGAAGAAACGGTATATACAATCAAGACCTTGATTCGAATTCCATTCTCATTGAATTTGGTGGAGTCGATAATTCGTTAGAGGACGTTTACCGTACGGTAGAAGTTTTTGCTGATGTATTTAGCGACTACTATTTTGAAAATGAACAACAATAGATTGTGGAGGGGGAGTAGATTATGGTTGAACTATTTACTCGAGGTGTCATGATAGGAACGTTACTAATGCTTGGATTTATTTTAGGAATTTTGTATACAAACCATATTAATGATGAATCGTCCTCCCTCTTCACTTTTAATGAGAAAAATGAAATTGAACCCGTCCAGGATGATGAGCCTACGATTTATGACGGCTTAAAGAAAGATCCAGCGCAAGATTTGAAAATCGAAATGGAAGATGACGATCAACTTGTCATATATGATGATGATGTACGAAATGTCAGTGAAAATTCAAATGTAAGACAAGATTTATCAAGTGAAAGCGGGTTTGGGGTTCAACCGGAAGAGCTAAACAATAAAAGTTTCATTTCTGAAATGGGGAGTCGCACAGCTAATTTTGTTGAAGGCATTTTTCGGGGAATATTCTCTTTCATCGGATAAATTCAGGATCAACCAAAAATATCCATGTGCCAGGCACATGGATATTTTTGGTTGATGGATAAGGTGTAGCATTTCGCATTCGTTTTGCTTCGTTTTAATTTTTGGAAGAAACGTTTGCCGAGTGATGTACATTGTTGATATAATGTTTCTTAGTGTATTTCTCGGAATTATTGTAGGAGTGATAATAAATGAAGCCTGAAGAACTGTTAAAAAGACGAGAAAAAATTCGTAATTTCTCAATCATTGCTCATATAGATCATGGAAAATCTACATTAGCAGATCGAATATTAGAAAGTACAAGTGCGCTAACACAACGAGAAATGAAAGATCAAATGTTAGACGCAATGGACTTAGAGCGTGAGCGTGGTATTACAATCAAACTAAATGCTGTACAACTTAAATATACATCTAAAGATGGTGACGATTATATTTTCCATCTTATTGACACACCAGGACATGTAGATTTTACATACGAAGTGTCCCGAAGTTTAGCTGCTTGTGAAGGAGCGCTATTAATCGTTGATGCTGCACAAGGGATTGAAGCACAGACGTTAGCGAATGTTTACTTAGCATTAGATAATGACCTTGAAATCCTCCCGGTTATTAATAAAATTGACCTTCCAAGTGCTGAACCAGAGAGGGTGAGACAGGAAGTTGAGGAGGTCATTGGTTTGCCTGGTGAAGATTGCATTCTTGCTTCTGCAAAAAGCGGGATAGGAATTGATGAAATATTAGAAGCAATTGTTCATGGTGTCCCAGCACCCTCAGGAGATCCGGAAGCTCCACTTAAAGCGATGATATTTGATTCCTTATATGACCCATATCGTGGAGTTATCGTATATATGCGAGTTGTAGAAGGGACAGTAAAACCTGGTGACAAAGTGCGGATGATGGCTACTGGGAAAGAGTTTGAAGTCCAGGAGCTAGGGGTATTCACGCCAAAGCCTGATAGTCGTGATGAATTGACAGTTGGCGACGTTGGTTTTATGATCGCTTCAATTAAAAATGTAGGTGACACTCAAGTCGGTGATACCGTTACAAGTGCAAGTAACCCGGCTGCTGAACCATTACCAGGTTATCGAAAATTAAATCCAATGGTATTTTGCGGTTTATACCCTGTAGATACGAATGATTATAACGATTTACGTGATGCATTAGAAAAATTAGAGCTAAACGATGCTTCATTACAATTTGAACCAGAGACTTCTCAAGCGTTAGGCTTTGGTTTCCGTTGTGGGTTTTTAGGTTTATTGCATATGGAAATTATCCAAGAACGCATCGAAAGAGAATTTAACATACAGTTAATTACGACAGCACCAAGTGTTATTTACGATGTTCATTTAACTGATAGTGAAGTATTGAAAGTAGATAACCCAGCAAACATGCCTGATCCACAAACGATTGATCATGTCGAAGAGCCGTATGTAAAAGCACAAGTGATGGTACCAAATGATTTTGTTGGAGCTGTTATGGAGCTTTGTCAGAAAAAACGCGGTGACTATGTTGATATGCAATATGTCGATGAAAATCGGGTAACGATTACGTACAATATTCCGTTAGCTGAAATTGTGTTTGACTTTTTCGATACGTTAAAATCTAATACGAAAGGGTATGCATCTTTTGACTATGAGATGATCGGTTATAAAACGAGCAACCTTGTGAAAATGGATATTCTGCTTAATGGTGAAAAAATTGATGCATTATCTGTTATTGTCCATAGAGAGAGTGCTTATCAGCGTGGAAAGGCGATCGTTGAAAAACTAAAAGAACTGATCCCGCGTCAGCAGTTTGAAATTCCTGTACAGGCAAGTATTGGACAAAAGATTATCGCTCGCTCAACAATTAAAGCGATGCGCAAAAATGTATTAGCTAAATGTTACGGAGGAGACGTCTCTCGTAAACGTAAACTTCTTGAAAAGCAAAAAGAAGGTAAAAAGCGAATGAAGAGTGTAGGTAATGTGGAAGTTCCGCAGGAAGCGTTTATGTCTGTGTTAAGTATGGATGAAGACAAATAAGTAGACAGAAAAAAGAGGCTGACTCAACAGCATCGTGCCAAGTACTTCCAATACAAGACAGGTGAAGTGACTGAATCTTGTATACGGGGGAAAGTGAGGCACTTATGAGTCAGTCTTTTTACTTACGGTGTTTTTAATGCAGATACGTATGATTTGAGAAAATCGTATAATACGAGAATATATGACAATTATTAAGGAAGGACAGGGGGTGTGAAAGTGCCAAAAACTTTGTATGTGCATGTTCCCTTTTGTGAACAAATTTGTCACTACTGTGACTTTAATAAATTCTTTTTGAAAAATCAGCCAATTGACGAGTATCTCGTTCATTGTAAATCAGAAATGAAATGGACAGTAGAAAAATTTCCTCCAGAGGAAAAGATTTATTCAGTTTATGTAGGTGGTGGAACGCCAACTGCATTAAGTACAAACCAACTTGAAAAATTACTTACAGATATAAAAACTTATTTTCCGATCGCTGATTCTTGTGAATGGACGGTAGAGGTTAATCCAGGAAGTGCGAGTCGAGAGAAACTACTGATGATGAGAAATACAGGTGTCAACCGGTTAAGTCTCGGGGTACAAACGTTTGACAAACAATTATTAAATACAATTGGCCGTGATCATAAGCCGGAAGACATCCCTGAAACGATTCAACTTTGCAGAGAAACTGGGTTTGACAATATAAGCATTGATTTAATGTTTGGTCTACCGGGCCAGTCGATAGAGCAGTTTGAGCATTCAATTCAACAGTTAATAAATTTATCTGTTGAACATGTCAGTGCCTATTCTTTAAAAATCGAACAGAAAACCGTTTTTTATCAAATGTGGCAAAGAGGGAAACTGCGACTGCCTGGGGAAGATACGGAAGCGGATATGTATTTGCTATTAAGAGAAAAGCTGAATCATGCTGGATTCGATCAATATGAAATTAGCAACTTTGCGAAACGGAATAGGCAAAGTAAACATAACTTAACTTATTGGAAGAATGAAGAGTACTATGGAATCGGGGCAGGTGCTCATAGTTATGTTGGTGGGGTCAGGCGGATAAATCATGGGCCGCTTCCGAAATATATGAAAAGTGTTGCACACTATGAACTACCATATCGTGATGAACATCAGGTTACAGCAACTGAAAAAATGGAAGAGGAAATGTTTATGGGGCTTCGAAAACTTTCTGGAGTAAATATGGAACTTTTTAATCGTAAATACGGTATGAATATAGAAGGTATATTTGGTGATGTGATTGAGGGATTGAAACAAGCTGAGCTTATTAAAGAAACAAATGGCTTCATCCATTTAACGGAAAACGGATTACTTTTAGGAAATGAAGTGTTTGAAAAGTTTTTGCTCGTCGATGAAGCATAATTTCAAAAATTGAAGGTCCGGTACGAAGTGTACATCTTTCCCTATTCTCTACAAAGTATTTATAGGAATAAAAAATGAAAAATTCCATAGAGCGATAACGTTGACAAGTGGAATCCATATTTGGTAACTTATATTATAGATTTAGCACTCAACAACAGAGAGTGCTAACAGGAGGGGTGCACATGTTGACAGAGCGTCAGTTACTCATCTTGAATGCGATCATTGATGACTATATTACGAATGCTGAACCTGTTGGCTCACGAAGCGTATCAAAACGCGAGGATATTAACTATAGTCCTGCTACAATACGTAATGAAATGTCTGATCTTGAAGAGCTAGGATTTTTAGAAAAGCCGCATAGTTCTGCTGGACGCATTCCTTCACAAAAAGGTTACAGATATTATGTGGATCATTTATTGTCACCGAAAAAACTATCTAAAAAAGAAATCGTTAATATTCAATCTGCTTTTAAAGAACAGTACAATGAGCTCGAAGAAATGATACGTGAATCAGCCAAAATTGTTTCGAGCTTAACAAGCTACACATCGATCGTATTAGGACCTGAAGTGTTTGAATCAACCCTTCAAAGAATTCAAATCGTTCCGATAGGAGCTGACACAGCAGTTGCTATTATTGTGACAGACACTGGACATGTTGAAAATCAAACCGTCTCTTTACCTATTGACTTAGATGTGACCGAACTAGAAAAGGTCGTAAACATACTAAATGAAAAGTTAAGAGGGACGCCAATTATCCACTTACGCCAAAAACTTACGAGTGAAGTGCGCAATGTTTTACAACAATATATTCATCAATTTGATGAGATGATGTCAATGCTAAATGAAACATTTGCATCGCATCAAAATGAAAAAGTTTTTTATGGAGGAAAGACCAATATATTAACTCAGCCTGAATTTCATGATGTTGACCGGGTTAGAAGGTTATTTAACCTTTTTGAAGAGGATGCATTGATCTCAAAATTATTTAGAACCGAAGAGCAAGGAATTACAATTAAAATTGGTGAAGAAAATAGATTTGAACCATTTGATCAATGTACAATTATAACCGCTTCATACTCGATTGACGGTAATCATATGGGCACTGTAGGTATATTAGGTCCTACTCGTATGGAATACCCGAGAGTTGTTTCGATCCTTGACTATATCTCAAAAGATCTGTCAAAACTCTTATCATCGAGGTATTACAAAGGTTAAGATAATGGAGTTGAAATTCAGTCTCTTTCACTTTAATGATTCTTCTTGTTCGCATACGCAGTATTATGCTGAGCAAACTTTTTACTTCGTATTGGACACCTATCATTAAGTGAAAGAGCTTTTCCTTGAACACTTATACTTATTTATTCTATTGAGGAGGTGAAAATGGTGGAAAAGAACGACAACCAAGTGCATGAAGAAACGATTGAAGCTGATGATCAAGAACAGACTGAAAGTGAAGAAGTTGAACAGGAGTTCATTGATGAACGCGTTGAAGCTGATTCTCATCACGAGTCAGAAGAGGGTTCAAGCAATGAAGTTGCTGAAATAGAGCAAAAGCTCCAAGAAACATCTAATCGTTTATTAAGAGTTCAAGCTGATTATGATAACTTCCGCCGCCGGACAAAACAGGAGAAGGAGTCGGAAGCGAAATATAGATCTCAACGTCTTGCTGAAGAGCTTTTACCTGCAGTTGATAACTTTGAAAGAGGCTTATCTATTCATCCAGAAAATGAGGAAACGAAATCACTCCTTCAAGGTATGGAGATGGTTTATCGTCAATTGAAAGAAGCACTTGAAAAAGAGGGCGTAATGCCTATCAAGACAGTTGGAGAACCTTTTGACCCTCAGCTGCATCAAGCTGTTATGCAAGTAGAGTCTGATGAATATGACTCAAATATCGTTGTAGAAGAATTGCAAAAAGGCTACATGCTTAAAGATCGAGTTATTCGACCAGCTATGGTTAAAGTAAATGCTTAAAACAGTTACATATGATAAGAATAGGAGGAAAAGAACATGAGTAAAGTAATCGGAATTGACTTAGGTACGACAAACTCTTGCGTTGCTGTCATGGAAGGTGGCGAAGCAACTGTTATAACGAATGCTGAAGGTGCACGCACGACACCATCTGTTGTCTCTTTTAAAGACGGTGAACGTCAAGTTGGGGAAGTTGCTAAACGTCAAATGATTACAAACCCAAATACGATTACATCTATTAAACGCCATATGGGTACTGATTATAAAGTTGAAGCAGAAGGTAAGGAATATACACCGCAAGAAATTTCTGCAATCATTCTTCAAAAACTAAAAGAAGATGCAGAAGCATACTTAGGAGAAAAAGTAGCAAAGGCTGTCATTACAGTTCCTGCTTACTTTAACGACTCTCAGCGCCAAGCGACAAAGGATGCTGGTAAAATTGCTGGTTTAGAAGTGGAGCGTATCGTAAACGAACCTACTGCAGCTGCACTTGCATACGGTCTTGAAAAAGAAGAAGACCAAACGATTTTAGTATATGACCTTGGGGGCGGTACATTCGACGTATCGATTCTTGAGTTAGGGGATGGCTTTTTCGAAGTACGAGCAACCTCAGGGGATAACAAATTAGGTGGAGATGACTTCGACCAAGTTATCATCGATCATTTAGTTGACGAATTTAAAAAAGAAAACGGCATTGACCTATCACAAGATAAGATGGCGCTTCAACGTTTAAAAGATGCTGCTGAGAAAGCGAAAAAAGACCTTTCTGGTGTATCACAAACACAAATTTCATTACCATTTATTACAGCAGATCAGTCTGGACCAAAACATTTAGAACTAAACTTATCAAGAGCTAAATTTGATGAGCTTTCTTCAAATCTTGTTGAGCGTACGATGGGACCTACTCGCCAAGCGTTAAAAGACGCTGATCTTTCTGCAAGTGACATCGACAAAGTTGTATTAGTTGGAGGATCTACTCGTATACCAGCTGTACAAAATGCAATTAAACAACTGACTGGTCAAGATCCACATAAGGGGGTTAACCCTGATGAAGTAGTTGCACTCGGTGCAGCAGTTCAAGCTGGTGTTTTAACTGGAGATGTAAAAGATGTTGTTTTACTAGACGTAACACCTTTATCTTTAGGGATTGAAACAATGGGTGGAGTGTCAACAAAGCTTATTGAACGTAATACTACAATTCCAACGAGCAAGTCTCAAATTTTCTCAACTGCAGCCGACAATCAGCCATCCGTTGATATCCACGTTCTTCAAGGAGAGCGTGAAATGGCAGCAGATAATAAAACTTTAGGTCGTTTCCAATTGACAGACATTCCACCAGCACCTCGTGGTGTTCCACAAATTGAAGTGACATTTGATATCGATGCAAACGGGATTGTGAATGTACGTGCGAAGGATCTAGGTACGAACAAAGAGCAATCGATTACGATTACTTCTTCTTCCGGTTTATCTGAAGAAGAGATCGAACAAATGGTTAAAGATGCAGAAGAAAATGCAGAAGCAGATAAACAGCGCCGTGAAGAAATTGACCTACGCAATGAAGCAGATCAGTTAGTATTTACGACAGAAAAAACGCTAACAGATCTTGGTGACAATGTGGATGCTGCAGATAAAGAAAAAGCAGAAGCAGCAAAAGAAAAAGTGAAAACTGCTTTAGAAGGCGATAACACTGACGAAATTCGTACTGCTAAAGACGAATTACAAGAAGTTGTTCAGCAGCTTTCTACAAAGCTTTACGAGCAAGCAGCCCAGCAAGCTCAAGCACAACAGGAAGCACAAGGTGAAGGTGCTCAACAACAAGCGGATGCAAATGATGATGTTGTCGATGCTGAATATGAGGAAGTAAACGAAGACGAAAAGAAACAGTAATATGTGCGTTCATAAAAGGTCACTTTCATAAATAATCGACCTGATTGAACAACCGGATATTCGGAAGTGGAAAAGTCAAAGTCAGGTTCCCCTTGGCTTTGACTTTTTCCGCTTTCATAACTCGATCTTCAAAGATGTGCAATGAAATACGTCATGATAAATGAAATTACATGATTGAAGAATGATTACTTATCTAAATGAATATAAGAAAACTTGTCAGTTTTGCAGACGAATGATAAGATATTCGTTATGGATTAGAGTCGGGAGTGGATACGATGAGCAAAAGAGATTTTTATGACGTCCTTGGAGTAGAAAAAGGGGCGCCAGAAGCGGAGATTAAGAAAGCCTATCGTAAGCTTGCCCGAAAATATCATCCGGACGTCAATAAAGAACCGGATGCGGAGCAAAAGTTTAAAGAAGTAAAGGAAGCTTACGATACTTTAAGTGATTCACAAAAAAGAGCCCACTATGATCAGTTTGGACATACTGATCCGAACCAAGGATTTGGTGGTGGCGGCGCTGGAGACTTTGGCGGCTTTGGCGATATCTTTGATATGTTCTTTGGCGGTGGTGGAAGAAGGGATCCAAATGCACCACGTCAAGGTGCGGATATGCAGTACACGATGACACTAGAATTCAAGGAAGCAGTTTTTGGTAAAGAAACAGACATTGAAATTCCACGTGAAGAAGAGTGTGAAACGTGCCACGGATCTGGCGCAAAACCTGGAACACAACCAGAGACTTGCCGTCAATGTGGTGGTTCTGGACAGCTAAATGTTGAACAAAATACACCTTTTGGCCGTGTTGTCAATCGGAGAGTCTGTCATCATTGTGATGGAACCGGACAGACTGTCAAGCATAAATGTCGTACGTGCGGCGGACAAGGAAATGTGAAAAGACGTAAAAAGATTCATATAAAAATTCCTGCTGGTGTAGATACCGGACAGCAAATTCGCGTTGCTGGTCAAGGAGAGCCGGGAGTGAATGGAGGACCATCAGGAGACTTATACGTTGTATTTAATGTGAAACCGCATGAGTTCTTTAAACGAGATGGAGATGATCTCCATTGTGAAATGCCGCTTACGTTTACTCAAGCTGCATTAGGGGATGAAATAGAGGTACCTACATTAAAAGGAAAAGTGAAATTAAAGATACCAGCAGGGACTCAAACGGGTACACATTTCCGGCTTAGAGGAAAAGGTGTACCAAATGTAAGAGGAATGGGCCAAGGTGACCAGCATATTAAAGTACGTGTCATTACTCCGAAAAATATATCTGAGCGCCAAAAAGAACTATTCCGGGAATTAGCAGAGATAAGTGGTAATGAGGCACCTGATGAACAAAGTGAAAATTTCTTTGCAAAAGTAAAACGAGCATTTAAGAATTTTGGGGAATAAGTATTGATAAATGAGGGAGTTGGTTACGTGAAGTGGTCTGAAATTTGTATTCACACATCGCAAGAAGCTGTAGAGCCTGTATCAAATATTTTACATGAGGCAGGTGCAAGTGGAGTAGTGATTGAAGATCCTCAGGACCTCTATAAAGCTTGGGATACGACTTTAGGTGAAGTATATGAATTATCACCAGATGATTACCCTGAGGAAGGTGTCATCGTAAAAGCGTATTTACCGGTAAACAGTTTTTTAGGTGAAACAGTGGATGAGATTAAAGAGGCCATTAACCAGCTCCTCGTTTATAATATTGATATTGGGCATAATAAAGTAACATTAAGTGAAGTGAATGAAGAAGAATGGGCAACAGCTTGGAAGAAATATTATAAACCAGTGAAAATATCAGACCGGATAACGATTACACCGACGTGGGAAGAGTATGAAAGAGTACATGAAGATGAATTAATCATAGAACTCGATCCAGGTATGGCATTTGGAACTGGGACTCATCCGACAACAGTTCTGTCTATACAAGCTCTTGAACGTCATTTGCGAGAAGGTGAAACAGTCGTTGATGTTGGTACTGGATCAGGTGTTCTCAGTATTGCAGCAGCAAAGCTAGGGGCATCTGAAGTATTTGCACTTGATTTAGATGAAGTAGCTGTGAAAGCGGCAAAGTTAAATATTAAGTTGAACAAAAGTCAGGATATCATCAAAGTAGAACAAAACAATTTACTTGATGGAATTCACGAACAACCTGACCTTATCATTGCCAACATTTTGGCAGAGGTCATCGTAAGAATGACTGATGATGCATTTACGTCATTAAAACCAGGGGGAAAACTGATTACTTCCGGCATCATTCAAGGAAAAAGAGCAGATGTTAAAGAGGCAATTATGAACAGTGGCTTTGAAATAACGGAAATAGTAGAAATGGAAGACTGGTTAGCGATGGTCGCACAAAAACCAGAGTAGGTGGAAGACAGATGCAACGGTATTTTTTGGACACATCACATTTTAAGGCTGATTATGTTATGATTACCGGGGAAGAACAAAAACACATTCGACGTGTCATGCGCATGGACATAGGTGACACGATTGTTTGCTGTGCAATCGATCGGTGCTACACATGTAAATTAAGTGAGTTTGCTGATAACCACATAAAAGCACAAATTATCTCGGAAGAACATGTGGATAAAGAACTACCAGTAAAAGTGACAATTGCTCATGGGCTGCCTAAAGGTGATAAACTAGAACTAGTCTTTCAAAAAGGGACCGAGCTCGGAGCATATGAATTTATCCCGTTTGAAGCAGAACGTTCGATTGTGAAATGGGACGAGAAAAAAGCACACAAAAAAATGGAGCGGTGGAATAAAATTTTGAAAGAAGCAGCTGAACAATCTCACCGCCAGCGAGTGCCTAAAGTGTTACAGGTACAGAAATTTTCATGTCTTGTCTCAATGTTTAAAGAATATACACATGTTTTAGTTGCTTACGAAGAAGCAGCTAAAAGCGATGAGAAAAGTCGTTTATCCGAAGTGTTAGAACAAATGAAGTCTGGGGACAAACTATTGCTTATTGTCGGTCCGGAAGGCGGTTTTTCTGATCGTGAAGTCATTGAAATGAAAGAGTTTGGTGCATTAACATGTGGGTTTGGGCCGCGAATCCTACGTTCTGAAACTGCACCGCTTTACGGTTTAGCGGCAATCTCATATCATTTTGAATTGTTGGGGTGAATAAAATGCCAACGGTTGCTTTCCATACATTAGGTTGTAAAGTTAATCATTACGAAACAGAAGCGATTTGGCAGCTGTTTCAGCAAGCAGGCTATGAAAAAACAGAATATGATCAAACATCAGACGTTTATGTGATTAACACTTGTACCGTAACAAATACAGGTGATAAAAAAAGTCGTCAAGTGATTCGACGAGCGATACGTAAAAATCCTGAAGCTGTCGTCTGTGTCACGGGGTGTTATGCACAAACGTCACCAGCAGAAATCATGGCGATTCCAGGTGTCGACATCGTCGTAGGTACACAAGACCGTCATAAACTAATCGAATATATTGGTCAGTTTAGAAAAGATCGTGAACCAATTAATGGTGTCGGCAACATTATGAAGGCTCGTGTCTATGAAGAACTCGATGTTCCTTCTTTTACAGACCGCACTAGAGCCTCATTAAAAATACAAGAAGGCTGTAATAACTTTTGTACATTTTGTATTATTCCTTGGGCACGTGGCCTCATGCGTTCTCGTAAGCCAGAGGATGTTATTGCACAAGCGAAGCAGCTCGTGATGGCTGGGTATAAGGAGATAGTGTTAACGGGTATTCATACAGGTGGATACGGTGAAGATATGAAGGATTATAGTTTAGCGAAACTTCTTCTCGATTTAGAGGAAGTCGAAGGGCTAAAGCGTATCCGAATATCCTCTATTGAAGCAAGCCAAATTACGGATGAAGTGATTGACGTAATCGATCGTTCAAATAAAGTCGTTCGCCATTTACATGTACCGCTGCAATCAGGTTCAAATAGTGTTCTAAAGCGGATGCGTCGTAAGTATACGATGGAATTCTTTTATGAACGAATCCTTAAATTAAAAAAAGCTCTTCCGGGCTTAGCGATTACTTCCGATGTGATTGTCGGATTTCCTGGGGAGACGGATGAAGAATTCCAAGAGACATTTGATTTTATTCGAAAAGTACATTTTTCTGAACTCCACGTATTTCCATATTCTAAACGTACAGGTACTCCTGCTGCTCGTATGGACGATCAAGTGGAAGATGATGTGAAAAATGAACGTGTCCATCGTTTGATTGAATTATCAAATCAATTAGCGAAAGAGTATGCTTCACAATTTGAGGGGGAAGTACTCGAAGTTATACCTGAAGAGAAGGATAAAGAAAATCCTGACAGCGGATACTATATCGGTTATACAGATAATTACTTGAAAGTAAAAGTTCCTGTCGATGAGAGCATGGTGGGGGAAATTGTAAAAGTAAAAATAGATCAAGCGGGTTATCCGTATAATATAGGCAGTTTCGTCCGTGTCCTTTCCGAACAAAAGCAAGTTGTTAATGGATAATGAAGTACAATCTTTCCTAGTTCACAAAAGTGTCGGGCACGATAGCGATAAACTATTTGATGATAAAATGTATAAGGAAGAATCCGATTATCGTAATATATAATCGGGTTCTTTTTTAATGATCAAAATTATGGTGATGAGGGCATCACTCGATTGTACTAAGTTTTTTCCCAACCTTTTGCGCAATTTCACATTTATAACTCTGATCTTTTATTTTTTTATCCTTAAATGAAACGGATTACAAGTTTTTTTATACTTTAGGCACAATAGTTTATAAAGGTGCTATTCACACGTGATAAAAAATGTTATTCTATGTTGTGGTACGTACATCTACATATAAGGAGGGTCATATAAATGAGTAAAGAATTAGCGAAATTTATTGATCATACGCTTTTAAAACCAGATACGACTGAAGAACAAATCGTTACCCTTGCAAATGAAGCAAAAGAATACAAATTTGCATCTGTCTGTGTAAACCCTACTTGGATAAAGACATCTTACCAAATTTTAAAAGATACAGACGTGAAAGTTTGTACCGTTATTGGTTTCCCATTAGGGTCATCAACACCTGAGGTAAAGGCATATGAAACAAAAGATGCTATTGAAAAAGGTGCAACTGAAGTTGATATGGTAATTAATGTAGGGGCATTAAAATCAGGTGATTACGAGCTCGTTCTTCGCGATATTAAAGCAGTTGTAGATGCTGCAAAAGGAAAAGCGTTGACAAAAGTAATTATTGAAACATCCTTACTTACTGAGGAAGAAAAAGTGAAGGCATGTGAACTTTCTGTTGAAGCAGGAGCTGACTTTGTTAAGACATCTACTGGATTTTCCGGAGGCGGTGCAACTATTGAGGACATAGCACTTATGAGAAAAACAGTAGGTCCTGACATCGGAGTAAAAGCTTCTGGCGGTGTCAGAGATCGTCAATCTTCATTAGCGATGATTGAAGCAGGTGCAACGAGAATTGGAGCCAGTGCTGGTATCGCGATTGTGAAAGGTGAAGAAGGAACTTCTGATTATTAACATAAAGAGAGAGGCTTGTCATCGGACGAGCCTCTTTTATATGATAACGATATTAGCAAACATCGTATTTAAATGATTATGGTGCAAATCTGCTTAGTGTGAAGAGGAAAACAATGCATGGATAATTAACGTTTTTCTTTAAAGCGGTGTATCCACAAAATAAATTTCGTGAATTGATTTATAAATGGTAAAACAATGACTGAACAAAAGGCATTATAAATCAGTGTCGCATGAGCAAGCTGCTGAGCAGGTGAAGATGTGGTTAGTTCAATGAAATTTGAGAAAACTTGAATCAGTGGAAAGAAAATAAGTAACCCGAAAATATTTAACCAAATATGAGCATAAGCTGTCAGTTTTGACTCTTTACTTCCACCAAGGCTTGCAAGCCATGCTGTCAAACATGTCCCAACGTTTGCACCTAGCATAATTGCTATGCCTGCAGGTAATGAAAATAAATTTTCATTCATAAAAGACATGGCAATAGCTGTTACCGCAGAGCTTGACTGAATTATACCACTTAATATCATTCCGACTGAAACAGCGAGTACTTCATGTTCATTTGTCGACAAGATCCAATCGTAAACGGTTGATAATGATGATAATGGATACGCCAATGTTTCAAAACCATGCATCGCGACGAGGATACTGCCAAAACCAAAACTAAAACAGCCAAATGAAAACATAAAAGGGTGGCGGGTCATTAACAATGGAACACCTATTAATAAGGCGGGTGCTATAATCCAAGAAAGGTCAATTGCAAGTACTTCTAATGTAACGACCGTTCCAATATTAGCGCCTAATATGATTCCAATTGAATGTTTGAATGATAAGTATCCTGTTGCAACGAGCCCTACAGTCATAATCATTACGGCAGAACTACTTTGAAGAAGTGCTGTAATGACAACTCCTACAATAAAACTTTTAAATGGGTGGTCTACAGCTTTATAAAGAAACTTTTTCATTCTTTTCCCTTGTATATGAAAAAGGCCTTGTTTCATCACCGTCATTCCGAATAGAAATAGTGCAATATAAATAGCGAACATTGAAAAGATTTGATTCATTCTTTTCCCCCTCCTCTGAACATGTGTATGGAAAAAGGTGGACAAGAATGACAAGTTAAATGTAACAAAGCAATACTTGCTCTTTTAAACTTGTAAGTTGACCAATACATACATTTTCATATATAATCAATAAAGACATGCAATTTTGTATGTTTTGATTGGTTGTTCGGAGGGAGGGATATAGAATGGCAGAAACACGTGTACGTAAAAATGAATCTATCGATGCTGCTCTTCGTCGCTTCAAGAGAACGATGTCTAAGGAAGGTACGTTGGCAGAAGTTCGTAAGCGAAAGCATTATGAAAAACCAAGTATTAAGCGTAAGAAAAAGTCCGAAGCGGCTCGTAAACGTAAGTTCTAAGGAGAGGGTGTAGATCCTTGAATCTTCTTGATCGTCTTAATCAAGATATGAAAGTAGCGATGAAGAATAAAGAGAAGCAACGTCTATCAGTGATTCGTTCAGTGAAATCCTCTATTCAAAACGAAGCGATAAAGCTTGGTAGAGAAGTGACTGAGGATGAAGCGTTAACTGTTCTTAATCGTGAAATGAAACAAAGAAAAGATTCCCTCCATGAATTTGAACAAGCTAATCGGATTGACTTAGTTGAAAAAACAAACTCAGAAATCAATATATTGGAAGAATACTTACCATCACAGTTATCAGATGACGAGCTCGAACTCATTGTTCAAGAAACAATTGAAGAGGTCGGAGCGAATTCTAAAGCTGATATGGGGAAAGTGATGGGGGCCATCATGCCAAAGGTAAAAGGAAGAACAGATGGCAATAAAGTAAATCAACTAGTCCAAAAATCGTTATCATAAACAAAAAATGATGCGTATAGACGCCTTGTGTTCGTAAGCACAGGGCGTTTTTATATTTTTAGTAAAAATGAGCCATCTTAATATCATAATCTGTCTATTTTTTATATAATTTAAGACGTAGGGGTGAAACCTTTAGCCTTTTACTCCGTATATATTAATAAGATTTTTACATAAAAGAAAGGAGGATTAGCACCTTATGAAAAAGTTACGTATGATGACCTTCATTTCTATGATCATGTTTGCCTTTCTACTTACTTTCGTTCCGTCCCATACAGAAGGTGATAGTGATGGAGAGCTGGTTTATTATATCCCAGTCGAACAGGCAGTTGAAAGAGGGCTTTTATCTTTTCTTAATAGATCGATTACTGCAGCAGAAGAAGAAGGGGCAGATCATATTGTATTTGAAATAAATACACCAGGTGGATTAGTGGATGCTGCAAATGAAATCGCTTCATTAATTCAAAATACAAATACTCAAACGACTGCATTTGTAGTAAAAGAAGCGATGTCAGCTGGAGCTTATATTTCATTAAATGCAAATAATATTGTCATGTCACCAGGTTCAGAAATGGGTGCTGCGCAAGTCATTGAAGGTGGCTCTGGAACTGCGGCGGATGATAAAGCACATTCCGCTTGGCTGGCAGCGATGAAAAATGCAGCAGAATTAAATGACCGTGATCCACAGTATGCTTTAGCTATGGCGGATCCTACTATTGATTTACCTGAATACAGAGCAGGTGAAGGGCAACTATTAACGTTGACTGCTAGTGAAGCATATGAAGTCGGATATGCAGAGGCAATCGCTCGAGATCGTCAAGAGTTGTTACAATATTTAGGACTTGAGAATGCAGAAGAAAGAGTGGCAGAGGTTAGTTTTGCTGAACAGATTGCACGATTTGTTACGCACCCAATCGTCATTCCGATCTTATTATCTATCGGAAGTATGGGATTAGTCCTTGAATTATATTCACCAGGTTTTGGAATCCCAGGAATCATGGGAGCTTCAGCGTTATTTTTATATTTCTTTGGTCATATGGTTGCAGGATTTGCCGGATGGGAAACATTTATTCTGTTCGCAGTAGGGGCTATATTATTGATTGTTGAAATATTTGTACCCGGTTTCGGTATCTTCGGTATTATCGGAATCGGGGCAATCATCGGGAGCATGGTTTTAGCTTCCTATTCGACAATGAATATTTTACTATCTATTTTAATTGCCGCTGTTTTAACGATTATCGTTTCGGTACTTTTCTTTAAGTATGTTGGTTACCGAGGTCCATTAAAAAGAGTGGTTTTAAATGATGCAACAAAAAATGAAGAAGGATATGTATCCAATGAAACTCGTACTGAATTTGTCGGTAAAATTGGAGAGGTTATCACAACCCTTCGTCCATCAGGAACAGCATTAATCGAAGATGAACGACTTGACGTTGTTTCTGAAGGAGGATATATTGAACAAGGAAGGAAAGTGAAGGTAATCTCTACAGCAGGTTCTCGAATCGTTGTTCGAGAAGTGAGTGGAGATACCGAAAACAAAGAAAAATGAATGATTAAAAGGAGGAAGTATTATGCCAGCAGAAATTGGCCTAATTATTACGTTAGGACTTATTATCGTAGCATTAGCAGTATTATTCACTTTTGTTCCAGTAGCACTATGGATTTCAGCATGGGCAGCTGGAGTAAGAGTTGGGATCTTCCAATTAGTAGGAATGAGACTTCGTCGAGTTATCCCTCACCGGGTAGTAAATCCGTTAATTAAAGCGGTTAAAGCCGGTCTTGACATTAGTACGAATAAATTAGAGGGTCACTACTTAGCAGGTGGTAACGTTGACCGCGTTGTAAATGCGTTAATTGCAGCACAACGTGCAAACATCGATTTAAGCTTTGAGCGCTGTGCAGCAATTGATCTTGCTGGACGTGATGTATTAGAAGCTGTTCAAATGAGTGTAAACCCGAAAGTAATTGAAACACCATTCATTGCCGGTGTTGCAATGGACGGAATTGAAGTAAAAGCGAAGGCACGTATTACAGTTCGTGCAAACATTGATCGATTAGTCGGGGGTGCAGGTGAAGATACTGTCATCGCTCGTGTAGGTGAGGGGATTGTATCAACAATCGGTTCTGCAGAGAACCATAAAGAAGTATTAGAAAACCCTGACATGATCTCTCAAACAGTTTTGAAAAAAGGATTGGACTCTGGTACAGCATTTGAAATTTTATCGATCGATATTGCAGATATTGATATCGGTAAAAACATCGGTGCAGGGCTACAAACTGATCAAGCAGAAGCAGACAAAGTGATTGCGCAAGCAAAAGCTGAAGAACGTCGTGCGATGGCCGTAGCAAAAGAACAAGAAATGAGTGCGCGAGTAGAAGAAATGCGTGCAAAAGTTGTTGAAGCTGAGGCAGAAGTACCACTAGCGATGTCTGAAGCATTACGCTCTGGAAATATGGGAGTCATGGACTACATGAACTTAAAAAACGTCATGGCTGATACAGATATGCGTGAATCGATTGGAAAAGCAACTGATGATGATACTGACAATAATGAGGGCGGACGCAAAAAATATTAAGAAAAGAAACGTTTGAATTCTTTTCTGACCTCGAGGAAGGAGTCAGTAGCAAATGCAAGGATTATTAGAAAATCCACTTATTCTTTTCTTTATCATTGCAGCAATATTGAGCTTCTTTCAAGGGTTAGGTGGCAACAAAAAGCAGGAGAATAAACGACCTAACCGCCCTCAAAACCGTCCAGCAGAAACTGGACAGTCACATAGGGAGGAAGAAGTTGACTGGCGTGAAATCTTCAAACAGGAGACACAAACTGTTGAAGAAAGACGCGAAACTACTCGTCAGCCGTCAGCAGAAAATAGCAGTCCCCTTTCAAGGGATGGAGAAAAAGAATTAAATAAAACAAACGAAGAGCTGTTAGAGCGATATGAAAATCTAAAGAAACGGAAACAAGAAGCAAAAAGAAATGCATCTAAAATTGAAAACTCTCCAATACAAAACTCGGACTTGACGAAAAATCGTAAATCCAAAGTGGAACTTGATTTCTCTAGTATTTCGAGAGATGAAGCTGTTAAAGGGATCATTTGGTCTGAAATCTTAGGCAAACCACGATCGCGTAAACCGAGAGAAACGTTTTCATATCGCAAATAGTTACTTCTTAAAAGCCTTCACACATGTTGTGTGAAGGCTTTTTTGACGTTAATCTGAGCTTGTTACAGAAATTGTACCTCATACATCCAAAGACGTGTCATTTAACACCACTCTCTTAAATTCTACATACTGCTGAACAATTACTACCTTCGTGCTTAACAGTAAGTTCCTGCACTAACACATCCATTTACAGAGATATTGTTATTCACCTCTCATTTGTACGATTTGTTGTGATAGGACTGTGAGATTTTACATACATATGAGTTGAAGGGGGGTTCGTCATGAAAAAGTTTCAGAGAGTGATCAGACAATGGATGACGAAGAATATGGATCTTCCTGCGGATGTCATGATGGATTTACCTAGGGTGACCATGATTGGTCACTTTCATATTTATATTGAAAATCACCGTGGACTTATTCGATTTACAAACGACGAATTACGATTGAGGTTAACCGAAGGAGAGCTACTCATTAAAGGAAAATCATTCGTAATAAAAAATATTTTACCTGAAGAAATCCTTTTAGAAGGCGTCGTTGATGATGTCAAATTTATTCACAACAATTCATAAAGAAGGTGAGATAAAATGAAAAATAACTGGGTACATAAAGTAACTGGAAGTGTAAGAGTGAAAATTAGAGGACCTTATCCAGAACTATTTATAAACCGCTGTATTTATGAAAATATCCGTGTGTGGGACATCCAATATCCGGGTAGTGATGTCCTTGTTTGTACGATCTTTTTGGACGAGGTGCCCAAACTTCGAAAGCTTGCCAGACGATCAAACTGTAAGATCTCGTTTTTGGAACGGAAAGGCCTGCCGTTCATATATAAAAAATTAAAGAGGCGGAGCGGATTAATGATAGGTGCCCTGCTTTTTTTCATCTTACTATTATCATTGTCAAATATGGTGTGGAACATTGAAATTGATGGTGCTTCGCCCGAAGTTGAACATGAATTAAGGCAGGCTGTGACTGATTTAGGGGTTAGAAAAGGAGCATTTCAGTTTCGCTTACCGAAGCCTGAAGAGATACAGTCATTTGTAACAGATGAAATTAGTAGCGCAACTTGGATTGGGGTAACGGTAAAAGGAACGACCTATCATTTTCAAGTAGTAGAAAAGGAAATAGCTGAAAAGGAACCAGCCGAAGCACCAGGGCACCTTGTAGCGAATAGAAAAGCTGTCATAAAAGACATATTTATCGAAGATGGTCGGCCGGTTATCGAGCCGAATCAAGTCGTTGAAAAAGGGGACTTGCTCGTTTCAGGGCTCATTGGCAAAGAAGGGGCAGAGCAGAGAGTCTCAGCAAAAGGTGAAGTGTTTGGTGAATTTTGGTATAAAACGACAGTTGAATTACCTGTTGAAAAAGAATTGGATGTAGCAACTGGTGAGAGACATAAAACGCACGAGTTGCATTTAGGGTCTTTCTCATTCCCGTTTTGGGGTTGGACCCCTCCAGAATACGAACAAACGAAAATAGAAGAACATAAAACGAATTGGAGTATTTTTGGCTATACTATTCCTATTCATTATGGAAGTAAAGAATATTTCGAGACGGAAAGGGCTGTCATTGCTCCGTCTAAAAAAGAGCTAATATCATTGGCAGTTGAAAAAGGAGCAGAAAAATTATTACAAAGTTTTACTGAAAAAGCTGAAATAAAAGGCGAAAAAGTTTTGCACCATAGGGTTGAGGGTGGTAAAGTTATAGTAACTATTCACTATCGGATAGTAGATCAAATTGCGGAAAAACAACCGATAATTCAAGGAGACTGAGAAGATTGACAGAAAAACGGCAAACGATTCAGTTAGGTGTACAAAATGCGAATGAAGTACAAGCTTTATTCGGACCTAATGACAGACATTTAAAAAGACTAGAAGAAGCTTTAAATACAACGATTTTAACACGAGGAGAAGAGGTTATGGTAACTGGTTCTCCCGAGGATATACAAAAGATAGAAGATGTCTTACAAGTGCTCATTCAGTTAATTCGTAAAGGCATCAATATTCAAGAAAGAGACGTCGTTTATGCTGCACAACTAGCGAATCGAGGCATGTTAGATGAAATTTTTGATCTTTACGAAGAAAAAGTAACAACAACTGCAAAAGGAAAGCCAATTTTAGCAAAAACCCTCGGTCAAAGGCATTACTTATCAGCGTTGAAAAAAAATGATATCGTTTTTGGTATCGGTCCTGCTGGTACAGGGAAAACGTACTTGGCCGTCGTAATGGCAGTCCATGCATTAAAAGAAGGTCAAGTAAAACGCATTGTCTTAACGAGGCCAGCTGTCGAAGCTGGAGAAAGTCTTGGTTTTTTACCAGGGGATTTAAAAGAAAAAGTAGATCCTTATTTAAGACCACTTTACGATGCTTTGCATGATGTTTTAGGTGTTGAGCAGACAACTCGTTTAATGGAGCGGGGGACAATCGAAATCGCACCCCTTGCTTACATGAGAGGGCGTACTTTAGACGATTCCTACGTCATATTAGATGAAGCACAAAATACGACTTCAGAACAGATCAAAATGTTTTTAACGAGGTTAGGTTTCGGATCAAACATGGTTGTTACCGGAGATTTAACACAAGTCGATTTACCAAAAGGAAAAATATCAGGATTAAAGGTTGCTATTGACATATTAAAACACGTTGAAGGACTTTCGTTCATTTATTTGGAATCTGCAGATGTCGTGAGGCATACACTCGTTCAACGAATTATAGATGCATATGAAAAAGATCATGAATAACCTCTTTTGTTAGACAAGATAGGGTTCTGATATGTGTTGCGAGGTGGGGAATCATTATGGGGAAGCGTTCTTCTATTGAACATCAAAAATGGTGGCAAAAGCTAAAAAATCACCGTTATATTCGTATTTTTCTATTTATCATATTAGGCTTAGTTACTTATGCCTTAATGTTTTCTAATGTTATTCCTGACACACTCGAAGTAGAAATGGGTGGGGTTGCAGACCAGGATATCCGTTCTCCTCTTACGATTGAGAATAAGCAAGAAACAGAACGATTAAGGCAAGACGCGTATGACTCTGTCGAACCTGTCTATTCTTCTAATCCTAGGTATGCCCAAAATCAAATTGAACGTATAAATGAAATCTTCACGACTGTAAAGCATGTTCAAACAGAAGCGAAAGAGCGTGAAGAAGAAATTGAAGAAATAGAAGAAGAAGCAGAGTATGCAGATGAAGAGCAAGCTGATGACATTCTTGAAGATATCCCTGAAGAAATCACCTTAGATGATCAGCTGGAGAAGGTTCGGCAAATTATTACTGAGCAAACGAGTGAAGATTTGAGTGAGGATACGTTAGTAACATTATTAGAATCAACAGAAGATGAGCTTGAAATTGCTCAAGAAACGACGACTAATGCTATTCATGATGTCATGAGTGATGATATACATATCGATGAAGTAGAGGAAGCAAAAAATAGTGCAGAAAGAAAAGTATTGATTCCTACTGTAGATCCAAAGCTGTATCGGTCAATGATTGAGTTAGCACGATTTGGAATTACTGCAAACTACTTATTAGACGAAGAAGCAACTGAAGATGCAAGGCAAGATGCTGTTGATGAAATAGAGCCTGTTTTAATACGGGAAGGCCAGTTGCTCGTTGAAGAAGGCCAAGTGATCACTTCTGAAATTTATAACCAGCTTGCACTGGTCGGATTGCTGGAAGATCATACGATTGTCTATCCATTTGTCGGATTAGCATTCATCGTCATACTGTTAATCTCTATGTTAGCTTACTACTTAGGTGACGCAAAAACGACTTTACAAACGAACAATACACATTTATTGATGTATGTACTTATTTATTCTGCGACACTCGTTTTGTTAAAAATTGTTAGTTTCACGCACATCATTGAGATTGAAGGGATGACATACGTCGTTCCGGTGGCGATGGGAACGATGTTAATTACAACATTGCTCCACTCACGAGTGGCACTTTTTACGAGTATGGTTTTTGCCATTGTTTCGAGTGTGATGTTCAATGGGCAGTCAGCTGGTATAATTGACTATTCTCATGGAATTTATGTATTCTTTAGTTCTGTAGCGGGTGTCTTTTTCTTAAGTAAGTCTCATCGTGTTATGAGAATATTACAATCAGGATTATTTGTCGGTTTAATTAATGTATTAGTCATCGTGTCATTAATTATGCTAAAAAATGGACAATATAACTTAATAGACGTCGGTTTCCACGTCGGGTTTGGAATGGTATCAGGTTTTGTTGCAGCTGTTTTAACACTTGGGCTTCTCCCATTTTTTGAGGCTGGGTTTGGCGTTTTATCAACGACGAAATTAATTGAGTTATCGAGTCCAAACCATCCATTACTTAGAAAAATATTGCTTGAAGCGCCAGGGACGTATCACCATAGTGTGATTGTCGCTAATTTGGCAGAAGGGGCATGCGAATCTGTTGGGGCAAATGGCTTATTAGCAAGAGTAGGGGCTTATTATCATGATCTCGGTAAGACGAGACGTCCTCATTTCTTTATAGAAAATCAAATGAAAATGGATAATCCTCATGATAAAATATCGCCTCAGCTTAGCAAGACGATCATTATTGCTCATCCATATGATGGGGCAGACATGTTAAAAGAATATAAGATGCCTAAAGAAATTATCGGTATTGCTGAACAACACCACGGTACAACATTACTTAAATATTTTTACCATAAAGCTTCTCAAGAGTCAGAACAGCCAATTCATGAAGAGGAGTTCAGATATCCGGGGCCGAAAGCACAAACGAAAGAAGCAGCGATCGTCGGAATCGCAGACTGTGTTGAAGCAGCCGTTCGTTCGATGAACAAACCGACTCCAGAGAAAATTGATAATCTTGTAAGGAAAATTATTACAGACCGTTTAGAGGATGGACAGTTTGACGAATGTGATTTAACGTTAAAACAATTGAATACTGTAGCTACATCTATTTGTGAAACGTTACAAGGGACGTTCCACTCACGCATTGAATATCCAGATGACGATGTGAAAAAAGAGAAAAAAGAAAAAGTGAAAGAGAAAAAAGAAAAAGTGAAAGAGAAAAAAGAAGTGAAAGAAGAAGGTGATAAGCATGACAACTAGACACGTTGAATTAGCGGATGAAACGGAACAGCTAGATAACAATATGCTTACCGTTGTAAAAGAAGTCATACTCACTGCAATGGAGGAAGAAGAAGTGAGTGATCATGCAGAAGTGTCACTCACTTTTGTAGATGATAAAACGATACACGATTTAAATAAGAATTACCGCAATAAGGATAAGCCGACAGATGTGTTGTCTTTTGCGCTAAATGAAGGTGAAGAGGATATAGTAGGTGAAGGAATGCCTGATTTACTCGGAGATATTATTATATCGGTTCCACGAGCTGAGCAGCAGGCTGAAGAATATGGACATTCAATAAAACGGGAACTTTGCTTCCTTTCGGTTCACGGCTTTTTACATTTAATTGGCTATGATCATGAAACTGAAGACCAAGAAAAAGCCATGAATGAAAGACAAGAAATGATCTTGCAAAAACATGGGCTTAAAAAATAAGCGACCGTTTATTTCGTGGAGCCGTTTAAAAAGAAGTTTTGTCTATGCTTCAATGGGAATTGTGCACACATGGAAATCCGAGCAAAATTTTCGGATACATACGATTTTAGCTATCGTTATTTTTATTGCAGCACAGCTGCTAAATATTCCACTCTTTGAACAGACAGTGCTTGTGATCGTTATTGGCGGTGTTTTAGCGTTGGAGCTCCTTAATACGGCAATTGAACACATTGTAGATTTTTTAGTCCAATCGTATGATAAACGGGCGAAAATTATTAAAGATGCTGCTGCTGGAGCTGTTTTCATCTTTTCAGTCACAGCTGTAATTGTTGGGGCAATTATATTTATACCGAGAATTATAGCGTTATTTTAATCAGAACATTTTAAGAAGGTGAATCGAATGGAAGAAAAGACATTAATTACAGAAGCAATGAAAGCACGAGAAAGAGCATATGTACCATATTCAAAGTTTCCCGTCGGTGCAGCGTTACTATCAAGTGATGGAACTGTCTATCATGGTTGTAACATCGAAAATGCAGCTTACAGTATGTGTAACTGTGCAGAGAGAACAGCGATTTTTAAAGCCGTTTCTGAAGGCGTGATGAACTTTAAGGCGATTGCCGTTGTTGCAGATACGGACGGGCCAGTTTCTCCGTGTGGTGCATGCAGACAAGTGATGTCAGAGTTGTTGCCGCGAGATGCAAAAGTGATTTTATCAAATTTAAATGGTGACGTATCAGAATGGACAGTTGAGGAAATACTGCCTGGTGCATTTTCTCCAAAGGATTTAGAAAGGTGATGGCTTCATGAAGAAATCAGGTTTTGTTGCACTGATTGGCAGACCTAACGTCGGAAAATCAACATTATTGAATCAAGTATTAGGGCAAAAAATTGCGATTATGAGTGATAAACCGCAAACGACGAGAAATCGAATTCAAGGAGTATACACAGAAGAACGAGGTCAAGTAGTCTTCATTGATACTCCAGGTATACATAAACCGAAGCATAAATTGGGCGACTTTATGACGAAAGTAGCTCAAACGACATTAAGGGAAGTAGATGCTGTGCTCTTTTTAATTGACGCAAAAGAAGGACGTGGCCGCGGTGACAATTTTATTATGGAGAAACTAAAAAATGTCGATACTCCTATTTTCTTAATCATTAATAAAATAGATGAAGTACATCCTGATGAATTGTTACCGATTATTGAAGAGTACCGTAATGAATTTCATTTTACAGAGGTTATTCCAATCTCTGCATTGCAAGGAAATAATGTTAACACATTAATTGATCAAGTGTTCAGTTACTTAGAGGAAGGACCGCAATACTACCCAGAAGATCAAGTGACTGATCATCCTGAGCGGTTTTTGATGGCAGAGATGATCAGGGAAAAGGTGCTACACTTAACACATGAAGAAATTCCTCACTCGATTGCTGTAGACATTGAACAAATTAAACGACGTGGAGACCGCGATAAAGTGTATGTTGGGGCTGTCATTGTTGTTGAACGCAGTTCACAAAAAGGAATCATCATTGGGAAACAAGGAAAAATGCTTAAGGAGATTGGGCAGCGAGCAAGAGAAGACATTGAGGCTGTACTAGGTTCAAAAGTGTTTTTAGAACTTTGGGTTCGTGTTGAAAAAGATTGGCGAAACAAAGCGAAATATTTAAATGAATTTGGCTATCGAGACGAAGAATATTGATAAATAGAAAGGCTATCCTTTAGTGGCTAATGTAAGCCAAAGGAAGTCTTTTTATTTAGTAAATTTCGATCTCTCGATTGCTGTCTAGACTAGCAGGCACGAGCGTTTCCTATACGAGCTTCCACACGGATGTGGTGACTTCGGTGTTCCCGCAGGACGCGGGGGTTTTAGCCGAAGATCTGATCTTACGAGTTGTCTCGACGGACAGGACGTCCTAATGCCGGGCATGCCACAGGACGCGGCGTATTGCCCGGTTGACGGATCTAGCCTCAAAGTGATACTGGAAGTGGAAGAGACAGTAGTTTTCGGCTCGAGGTCGCTTCGCCCCGCCACTTGAAGTCTAAGTTCGAACTTCTTCCTGTCGGGACTCAAGCACTTGGTCCTGCGGTTACTCGTCGCAGGTCAAGAGTGTCGCCGATAGGCGGGCACCTTTCGCTTTTCTTATAAATCTTGTTTTTTTGTAAAAAAAAGACTATGATGTCTTCAACGATAGTTATATCGAGCTGTTTTAACGATCAAATATCGAGGGTACACACCAAAAAGATCTAGTTTAGTGTGGAAAAGGCGGTGCTTTACACCGAAACCTATAGGCAACTTCCACTTTACTAATAAATTGTCAATAATTCCATAACATGAAACAGGTGAACGAGGTTAAAGCTATTTTTATAACAAGAGGATATTACTTGATGCTGAAAGGTGGAATTTTCTAATGAAAGAGATACCTTGGAAAGTTTTCTCTGTAACAGGCAACATTGACTCATATTTGCTGTTTAAAGAACTTGAACGTCAAGGTAACCCCGATGATGATGAAACCACAGAGTTAGTTTTGGAAGAAACAGATCCTCCGACGCATTAAGCCTCGTTTACTGCCTGAATGGTGGTGATCATAATGCTTCATAAAGTAGAAGGAATTATAATTAGAACAAATGATTACGGAGAAACAAATAAAATCATAACGGTTTTAACTAGGGAAAATGGTAAAGTAGCACTGATGGCGCGTGGAGCAAAACGGCCGAAAAGCCGTTTCGCTTCGAGCGCTCAATTGTTTATGTATGGAATGTTTATCTATCAAAGATCAAGCGGAATAGGTACGTTAAACCAAGCGGATATTATTGACTCCTTTAAAGAAGTTCGTAAAGATTTAAAACTTACTTCTCACGCTGCTTATATCGTTGAGATGGTTGATCGATTGACAGAAGATCACAAGCGAGACCCGTATTTATTTGAACTTGTTTATCAATTGCACGTTTATTTAAATGAAGGTGTAGATCCAGATATACTAACGAGAATTTTTGAAACGAAAATGCTTGATGTTGCGGGTGTAAGACCTAATTTTAGCTATTGTGTTTTATGTGGTCAAACTGATGATGCATTCGTTTTCTCGATACGTCAAGGGGGAATCCTCTGCAATCGCTGCAAACATGAAGATGCATACCACATGAAAGTCAACCAAGCTGTTATTAAGCTTCTTCGTCTATTTCAACAATTTGATTTAAAGCGATTAGGAAATATTTCTGTTAAAAAAGAAACGAAAGCACAATTAAAAGAGGTTCTTCAAATGTATTTTGATGAATACGTCGGCATTAGGTTAAAATCAAAACGTTTTTTAGATCAAATTGATTCAATGTTTGAAGAAGGAAGTTGACACATACACAGTTTTTGAGTAAGATTTGATTTAAACAAAATACTCGGTTGCAAAGAAAGAAAGTAGTACTTAGTCTCTCTGTATAATGAAGTAATACTTCAGCAGCGAACCTAGGATGGTGGAAGCTAGGGATACAGAAACTGAGGAAGGCGTTCTCGAGCGATTTGATGAAAGTGGCTTTACGAATAAAGTAAAGCAATTAGGGTGGAACCGCGGGTAAACTCTCGTCCCTATGTCGATGATAGACATAGAGACGGGAGTTTTCTTATTTAAGGAGATTAGAAAGTGTGAAATTTCAATCTCTCGTTTGCTGTTTATACCCCATGCGGCTTACGCTTTTCTTAAAAGATAAGAATTTATAAAATATCAATCTCTCGATTAATGTCTAGACTTCAGGCGCCATCGGCTCGAGGTCGCTTCGCCCCGCCACTTGAAGTCTAAGTTCGGACTTCTTCCTGTCGGGACTCCAGCGCTTTTCTTAATTGCCGAGTAAAAATTTGGAGGGAAATGTATGAATGTACAAGAGATGATCTTAACATTACAGAATTTTTGGTCTAAACAAAACTGTATGATTTTACAAGCATATGATGTAGAAAAAGGTGCAGGGACGATGAATCCGATGACATTTCTAAAAAGCATCGGTCCTGAACCTTGGAACGTTGCTTATGTTGAACCATCAAGAAGACCTGCCGATGGTAGATATGGGGAAAATCCAAACCGTCTTTATCAGCACCATCAGTTTCAAGTCGTCATGAAACCTTCGCCTAGTAACATACAAGAACTTTATTTAGAAAGTTTACGCGAATTAGGAATTAATCCTGAGGAACATGATATCCGATTTGTTGAAGATAATTGGGAAGCACCTACTCTAGCTGCTTGGGGATTAGGATGGGAAGTTTGGCTTGACGGTATGGAAATTACTCAATTTACATATTTCCAGCAAGTCGGAGGTCTGGATGCTAGCCCTGTCTCCGTTGAGATTACGTATGGAATCGAGCGCCTTGCTTCTTACATCCAAGACAAAGAAAGTGTCTATGAATTAGAGTGGGTCAAAGGATTTAGTTATGGAGACGTATTTTTACAAAATGAATTCGAGCAATCCAAATATTCATTTGAAACAGCAGATAGTACAATGTTGTTTAACCTCTTTTCTACTTATGAACAGGAAGCAAGTCGAGCCTTAAATGAAAATTTGGTCATCCCAGCATATGATTACGTTTTAAAATGCTCACACACATTTAATTTGTTAGATGCTCAAGGAGCAATTTCGGTTACAGAACGGACCGGATATATTGGACGAGTCAGAAACCTTGCGAGAAAATGCGCAAAGCAATATTACGAAGTACGAGAAAATCTAGGATTTCCATTGTTGAAAGAGAAGGAGGAAACGTCCGATGAGTAAACGTTCATTTTTATTTGAAATTGGTTTAGAGGAAATGCCTGCACGTTTTGTCAATGATGCAGCCAATCAACTAAAGGCGAAAGTTGTCGACTGGTTAAAAGAAAATCGTTTATCTTATCATGATATACACACATACTCTACTCCTCGCCGATTAGCTGTTTTAGTAGCTGAATTACATGAAAAACAAGGTGATATAGAAGAGGAAGCGAAAGGGCCATCTAAGAAAATTGCTCAAGATGAAAATGGAGAATGGACGAAAGCAGCACAAGGCTTTGCGAGAGGTCAAGGAGTTGCAGTAGAAGATATTTACTTTAAAGAAATTAAAGGCGAAGAATATGTTTTTGTGAAAAAATTTATTGCCGGAAAAAAGACTTCAGAGTTACTGCCAGTGATGAAAGATGTCATGTTAAGTCTTTCATTTCCTAAAAATATGCGCTGGGGTGCAAACTCACTTCGATATGTAAGGCCGATAAAGTGGATAACAGCTCTTTACGGTGAAGAAGTAATTCCATTCGAAGTATCAGGTATAAATACGTCAAATAAATCGTATGGTCACCGTTTTTTAGGTGAGGAAACGACGATACCAAAGGCAGATGAATACGTTCATGCTTTGTTATCACAACACGTAATCACAGATGCTGCTGAAAGGAAATCTGCGATCCGTAAACAAATTGAGCTCATAGGGGAAACTGAAGGCTGGAATATTATCATCGATGAAGATTTACTTGATGAAGTGACGAACCTTGTAGAATATCCTACAGCATTATATGGCGAATTTGATGACCGTTTTTTAAACGTTCCTGAAGATGTACTCGTGACTTCAATGAAAGAACACCAAAGATATTTTCCAGTAAAAGACGCCGAAGGAACATTACTTCCGTATTTTGTTGCAGTAAGGAATGGTGATCATCGTCATCTCGAAAATGTCCAAAAGGGAAATGAGAAAGTATTGCGTGCAAGACTTGCAGATGCGGAGTTTTTCTATCAAGAAGATTTAAAACATTCTCTTGAAGAGCGATTAAAGCGATTAGAATCGATTGTTTATCACGAAGAACTTGGTTCAATGGGAGATAAAGTCCGCAGAATTAAGGAATTATCAGCAATAATTGCTAAGACAATTCATCTAGATCATGAACGAACCAGTCAAGTTGAGCGAGTAGCTGAGTTGTGTAAAGCAGATTTAGTTACACACATGGTTGGTGAGTTTCCAGAACTTGAAGGTC
This sequence comes from Evansella halocellulosilytica, assembly GCF_002335745.1. Lineage (GTDB taxonomy): Bacteria > Bacillota > Bacilli > Bacillales > Salisediminibacteriaceae > Bacillus_CA > Bacillus_CA halocellulosilytica. Next base: position 3,007,476 of record NZ_NIST01000001.1, read on the forward strand.
GTATGGGTGAAGAGTATGCGTTAAAATTTGGTGAGAAGCCGGAAGTAGCGAAAGGGATCTATGAACATTATTTGCCAAAGCAAGCTTCTGATTTACCTCCTTCAACACAATTAGGAGCGATTGTAAGTATTGCTGATAAAGTAGATACGATTGTAACGAGCTTTGGAATTGGCATGGTACCGTCAGGCTCACAAGACCCACATGGCCTGCGCCGTCAAACGGCTGGAGTGATTCAAGTCTATCTTTCACAAAAGTGGGACTTTAACTTAATCGATCTATTTGAAGGTGCTATTCAAATAGCTGAAACGAGAGGGCTGCTTAAACGCGATCAATTCAGTGTAAAAGAGGATTTAATTGATTTTCTGAAGCTCCGATTGAAAAACCTTCTTCAAGATCAAGGAGTACGTTATGACGTCGTTGACGCTGTTTTAAAAACAGACCTCGGTCATATTCAAACGTTAGTTAAAAAGGCGCACTTTTTAATGAGTCAGCTTGATAAGCAGGAGTTTAAAAAACTTGTTGAAGCATTCAGCCGTGTAACGAATATTTCAAAGAAAAGTACAGAAGGGTCTGCAGCAGTTCAAGAAGATTTGTTAAAAGAATCAGAAGAGAATTTACTGAAATCGACGAAAGAAGAAATAGAATCAAGTATTTCTCACGATTTGTCAGAAGGGAAAGTTGAAGAAGCTTATGAGCGTTTAAAGGTGTTAGAGCCAGTCATCCATAACTATTTTGATAATATTATGGTTATGACTGACGATGCAGCTATTAAGAAGAATCGTTTGGCACAAATGGTGGAAACAGCACAACTAATAAACTCCTTTGCAGACTTTAATGCGATTGTCTTTCATTCAGAATAATTGGAATGACAGATAGGATTTGACATGATCAGTTATAATATAGAGAGTATAGGTAGTAGACAGATCAAATGGTATTAGTTATATGAAACGATCACATATGCCTGTGTGCAGAGGGCGGTGAGTATAATCGATTTAAATGAACGTCAACAATTGATTCTACAAATTGTTAAAGATAACGGACCGATAACTGGTGAGCAAATTGCTGAAAAGTTATCGTTGACTCGTGCGACATTGCGTCCGGATTTAGCCATATTAACAATGGCAGGTTTCTTAGATGCTCGTCCTAGAGTCGGCTATTTTTATACTGGGAAAACGGGCTCCCAGCTATTAGGTGAGAAAATTAAAAAGATGACAGTAAAGAAATACCAGTCAATTCCTGTCGTAGTGAATGAATCTGCGTCAGTATATGATGCGATTTGTACGATGTTTTTAGAAGATGTAGGCACTTTATTTGTCGTTAACGGTAAAGGTATTCTTGTGGGCATTTTATCTAGAAAGGATTTATTAAGAGCGAGCATGGGAAAGCAAGATTTAGAATCCGTTCCTATAAGTATTATTATGACGAGAATGCCGAATATCACGACTTGTAAGCCTGAAGATCTTTTAATTGATGTTGCAAATCAGTTAATTGATAAACAAATTGATGGATTGCCTGTTGTACGGGATGTTGATGTAGACGGTTCAATGAAACAAGAGGTCATTGGGCGGATAACGAAAACGAACATCACGAAGGCATTTGTCAGTTTTGCAAATGACGATATTTAATAAATATCACAGTGAGGGGAGACATGAAAGGAGGATGAAGACAGAAGTGGAGAAAAATCCAATTGTTTATGTCTTGTCTGATTCTGTTGGTGAAACAGCTGAACTTGTTGTGAAAGCTGCAGCGAGTCAATTTAATGGTTCAAATATTGAGGTTAGGCGTATTCCTTACGTGGAAGACTTGTCTACGGTTGATGAGGTCATCTCCCAGGCAAAAGAAACGGAGGGAACAATTGCTTTTACACTCGTTATCGAGGAAGTGAAAAGTTATTTAATAAAGGAAGCGAACAAACATGGAATATCGTATCACGATATTCTTTCACCAATGGTTAATCTATTTCAAAATCAATTAAATAAACCTCCTCGTAATGAAGCAGGTTTAATGCATACATTAGATGAGGATTATTTCAGGAAAGTTGAAGCGATTGAATTTGCAGTTAAATATGATGATGGAAGAGATCCAAGGGGAGTCTTGCGCGCAGACGTCGTGCTTGTTGGCGTTTCAAGAACCTCAAAAACGCCGCTTTCTCAATATTTGGCACATAAGCGTTTAAAGGTGGCAAATGTCCCACTCGTTCCTGAGGTTGAACCGCCGGAGGAATTATTTGAAATTCCGCCTGAGAAAATAATTGGCTTACAAATTAGTGCCGAAAAGCTTAATACGATAAGAGCAGAGCGACTAAAAGCTCTTGGTTTAAAAGAAGAAGCGAGTTATGCGACATTTGACAGAATTGCAGAAGAATTGGACTATTCAAAGACCATTATGGATCGGATTGGCTGCCAAGTGATTGATGTTTCAAATAAAGCTGTAGAAGAAACGGCAAATATTATTTTCCAAATGATTCAACTGAATCGTAAACATGAATAAAAAATGAATGGACTGGATCATTGTATGATTCGGTCCTTTCCAATGTGTTGCAAATTTTTAATGCAAATGTATAGCGCAAATGAAAAGGATGCTATATAATGAAAAATTGTGATTTCATTTTTTATTTTTAACATTCATGAATAATGATATTGGTGTATATGATGTATAGGATGTGTCATTACGTGTGTACGAGCTTACTGTAAACTGATTTTTGAATAAATGTTATAAAAATATGAAGAACATGATTTTTAAGAAAAAATTCGTTGGTTTTTTCATTTTTTTAGAATATAAGAAAAAAAGATCAAATAAATTGTAAATGTCAAGACTTTTTATTATTTTTTTGGTAAAGATAGTAAATGGGATGCAGATTAAATCTAGATAAGAAGAAGGAATCCTGTAAGGAATGTAGAATAAGAAATGATGAGAGAAAAGAAGAAGCAGATTTTTGTCGACGGAGATGCATGCCCTGTTCTGGATGAAGTCATTCATATTGCAAAGGACTACTCTGTAGAAGTTACTATCGTTTCGTCGTATGCCCACTTCCGCACCAATTCTTACCCAGATTTTGTCACATTTATTTTTGTGGATCAAGAACGGGAAGAAGCAGATTTGAAAATTATGAATCTGATTGGAAAAGAAGATGTTGCAATTACCGAGGATTTAGGGCTTGCAAGTCTTTTATTAGGAAAAGGGGTAACAACTTTATCCCCTAGGGGAAAAACGTTTACTTTATCTAATATTGAATATTTGCTTCACTTTCGACATGAAGCAGCAAAACGGAGGCGAGCGGGGTTACGTACAAAAGGACCTAAAAAGCTTACAAGCGACGATAAAGTAATGTTTAAAAAAGAATTAGAAAAAATCTTGTCAAAAAAGAAGGATTTTTGATGGAGAGGGCGAAATTATATTACGCCATTTCTTTCAAGTTACGAAAGAAGGCGGGTGAATGTAGTGAGTCCACGTATTTCGGAAGAAAAAATAGAAGAAATTAGAAAATCCGTAGACATTGTGGACATGATTAGTGAATATGTTCAATTGAAAAAGCAAGGAAGAAACTTTATTGGTCTTTGTCCGTTTCACGGAGAGAAAACCCCATCATTTTCAGTATCACCAGATAAACAATTGTATCATTGTTTTGGCTGCGGAGCTGGAGGGAATGTTTTCTCATTCTTAATGGAATTGGATGGATTATCCTTTATTGAATCGGTCGAAAAGGTAGCAGTTCGAACGAATATTGAATTACCGGATATAGGATCAAGCAATGAAGGAACACAGCGACAAGACGAAGACCGGAAGCATTGGTATAAAGGTCACGAATTGGCAGCAAAGCTTTTTCATCATATTTTAAGTACGACAGATGAAGGAAGAGAGGCGAGAGAATATCTTCGTAAGCGCGGGTTCACGAAGGAAGTGATCGACCAGTTTCAAATTGGATATGCGCCAAACTCTTGGGATTTTCTTACTTCATTTCTGGAGAAGAGACAATTGCCAATGAGCGAGATGGCTAAGTGCGGCTTATTAGCAGTTAGAGAATTTGACAATAAGCCTTTTGACCGGTTTCGTGATCGTATTATGTTTCCGATTTGGAATAAACAAGGGAACATTATTGCATTCGGTGGAAGGGTTTTGAATGAAGGGAATCCGAAATATTTAAACAGCCCAGAGTCTGACGTGTTTAATAAAAGTCAAACTTTATATTCGTTTCATATTGCCCGTCCCTCCATGAGGAAGAAAAACGAAGCAGTGTTATTTGAAGGGTATGCCGATGTTACGTCAGCATGGAGAGCGGGTATAGATAACGCAGTTGCGACGTTAGGAACTGCTTTAACTGAAGGACAAGGAAAAATGCTCAGGCGAAATGTTGATAAAGTCATTATTTGTTATGATTCTGATGATGCAGGTCAACAAGCAGCTTATAAAAATGCTCAAATACTGGAAGACTTAGGCTTATATGTGAGAGTTGCCTTACTACCAGACGGAAATGATCCTGATGACTATATACGCGATCATGGTCCCGAACGGTTTGTCCATAACATTATCGGTCAAAGTTTAACCTTTATGGGGTTTAAGTTTCGATTTTATCGTAGAGGTAAAAACTTAAATGACGAAGGGGACAGAATGGAATATATCCAACAAACTTTGACAGAAATCAGCAAACTGCAACGTGCAGTGGAGAGAGATCACTATTTAAGGCAGTTGGCAGATGAATTTTCGTTGTCACTTGAAGCTTTAAAGCAAGAGCAAACTCAAATATTTAAAGCGAGAAAGAAAAAAGAAAACCGTCATAATAATGGGACTTTTGAATCCCGACCACAAGTTCAAAAAAAATTATTATCTGCACATGAAAATGCAGAAAGGATATTGTTAGCTTATATGCTGCAAAAACGGGATATAGCTGATCAAGTACAAGAAAAGATTGGCGGTACCTTTAACATAGATGAACATCAAGCAATTGCTGCTCATTTGTACAGCTTTTACGCAGAAGGTCATGAAGCTAATTCTTCACTATTTATCGAGCGGCTTGAGGACAAAAGGTTAAAACATTTAGCTACAGAGCTTGCGATGAAGACATTAAATGCAGATATGTCTGAGCAAGAGTTGAATGATTATATAACACAAATCGAGAATTATCCGAAAAAACAACAAATTAAGCAACTAAAAGTTGAACAAAAAAAAGCAGAAGAACTAGAACAATTCCAAGAAGCAGCAATGCTCGCAATGGAAATTATGAAAATCGAGCAAGAGCTAAAGAACAGTATAAGAAACAATCAATGAATTTGTCGTGAATTATAGGAAGGAGGGATCGCATGGCTGAGAAACCAATTCGTCCGATGGCGGAAGGGGATTTAACCATCGATCAAGTAAAAGAGCAATTAGTAGAGCTTGGGAAAAAACGGGGTGTATTAAATTACGCAGAAATAACTGAGCGCTTAGGAGTTTTCGATCAAGACTCTGATCAAATGGATGAGTTTTTCGAATATCTTGGTGAGCAAGGTGTTGAAATATTAAACGATAATGAATCTGTTCCAAGTCTGCAGCAAGTAGAGAAAGAAGAGGAATTTGACTTAAATGATTTAAGTGTTCCACCAGGAATAAAGATAAATGATCCCGTGCGTATGTACTTAAAGGAAATTGGCCGCGTTCCTTTATTATCTGCGCAAGAAGAAATTGAACTAGCCAAAAAAATTGAAGACGGTGACGAAGAAGCAAAGCGCCGTCTAGCTGAAGCAAACTTACGGCTTGTTGTAAGTATTGCAAAACGTTATGTTGGTCGCGGAATGCTCTTTTTGGACCTTATTCAAGAAGGAAATATGGGTTTAATAAAAGCTGTAGAGAAGTTCGATTATAATAAAGGGTATAAATTTAGTACGTATGCAACTTGGTGGATTCGTCAAGCCATTACACGGGCAATTGCTGACCAGGCTAGAACGATTCGTATTCCGGTTCATATGGTAGAAACAATTAATAAACTAATTCGTGTACAGCGTCAGCTACTACAAGATTTAGGGCGTGAACCAACACCTGAAGAAGTCTCAAAAGAGATGGACTTAACTCCAGATAAAGTTCGTGAAATCTTGAAGATTGCTCAAGAACCAGTTTCATTAGAAACTCCAATTGGTGAAGAAGATGACTCCCACCTAGGCGACTTCATTGAAGATCAGGAAGCATTAGCACCATCTGATGCAGCTGCATACGAGCTGCTAAAGGAACAGCTTGAAGACGTATTAGATACGTTGACAGATCGTGAAGAGAATGTTTTGCGTTTACGCTTCGGTTTAGATGACGGAAGAACGAGAACCCTTGAAGAAGTAGGGAAAGTATTCGGTGTAACAAGGGAACGAATTCGTCAAATAGAAGCGAAAGCGCTGCGCAAGCTTCGTCATCCGAGCAGAAGTAAGCGATTAAAAGATTTCTTAGAATAGATCGTTTAGCCTGGCATTTTGTCAGGCTTTTCCTTTTTTTAAAGGATAAGGAAGTATAAAATTTCAATCTCTCGATTGCTGTCCAGACTAGCTGGCACGAGCGTTTCCTACACGAGCTCCACACGGATGTGGTGACTTCGGCGTTCCCGAAGGACGCGGGGGTTTTAGCCGAAGATCTTATCTTACGAGTTGTCTCGACGGATTGGATGTCCTAATGCCGGGCATGCCACAGGACGTGGCGTATTGCCCAGTTGACGGATCTAGAGCTTCAAAGTGATACTAGAAGAGGAAGAGACAGCCATTTTCGGCTCGAGGTCGCTTCGCCCCGCCATTTGAAGTCTAAATTCGGACTAAACTTTCTCGATAACGAAACGATATATATGATAAGGTCTAAAAAATTAGGTGATCAGATGGATGAACGAAAAAAAATGATCGTAAATGAAATAAAATATTGGCGTGAAAATAACTTGTTACCGGACACTTATTGTGATTTTTTACTTCAGTTATATACTGAAGGGCATGAAGGTGTCCAAGATACGAAAGAAAAGAAAAGAGCTACATTCCTTATTATTGACTACCTTCGTCCGTTAACATATTCACTATTTATGTTAGTGATGATAGCGCTAACATTTCTTGTCATTTATTTTACTCAGTTTTCAAACACATTGCAAATCGTCGTATTAAGTTTTGTATTTGTTATTGCATTTGTTGGATCTATCTATTTCCATTGGAAAGACATGCTTATTGTCCATGTTTATGTTATTTCAGCAACTTTCTTGTCTTTTATTTTATTATTACAAATTGTTCAATTGGTTGCTCCTGAGCAGCCATTATTTCTTGGATTCACGATCGCTGCTTTATGCAGCATTTGGGTTTATTGCGGATGGCGTTGGAAGTACCAGTATTTATACATTGCTGGTGGAACTGGCATTTTGTTATTCTTTAGTTTCTTGCTTTTATAAAATAAACCGTGCTTATCCGTTCAAAGAAAATGAGGGTATAGAGAAAAGAAGATTTAATGTAAGAGGTGTATTTATGGATATAATTGCTCATCGCGGTAATAAACGCTACACACCCGAGAACACGTTTTCTGCATTTTATTCTGCTGCTACGTATCCAATAGACGGAATCGAATTTGATATTCAGTGGACTCAAGACAACGTGCCTGTTGTCATACATGATGAAAAAATTGATCGAACGACAAATGGAAGTGGTTTTGTTCGCTCGTTTACATATTCAGAACTTAAACAATTTGATGCTGGAAGCTGGTTCGACGAAAAGTATAGAGGTGAGGAGGTCCCATTATTTGAAGATGTGTTGGAATGGTCGACAAATCACAATTTAACCCTTCACGTTGAAATAAAACATCAAAAAAATGGGTATGATGGATTATTAGAACCTTTCGTTCAAATTATTAAAAGGAATCAAATGGAAAATCGTATTGTCGTTTCGTCCTTTGATCATTCGGTTATAAAAAAAGTAAAAGAAAAAATTCCGGAAATAAATACAGCATTTTTAACAAAATTTCCTCTGTTACGTGCAGCTAAATATGCAAACAAAGTATCGGCAGATGCGATTCATATTCGCCATACGTATCAAAATGCCCGTTTCTATAAAAAATGGGCTGAAAACGAATTACCTGTGAGAGCCTATAACGTACACAAATTGAAAGATGCGATGAAATGTCATCGTCTGAAAGTGGAAGGAATCATTACGAATGATCCGAAACTGATGTCTGAAGTTTTGCGAAGCAACTATTCTTAAAGGGCTGAATCGGTCACCACTCCTAAATAACTAATTACATTGAAAAGTATAAATTAAAAGAGGAATAAATATAAAATATGAACATCTCGTGACGCTATCATGAATATCGTGCATTTATACTTTTCTATTGACGAAATTTGCAGTACAATATAGTATAGCTTTGCTTGAATCATTCGTTATCCAAGCAAGAAGTCATATAATGAATATACATTGTTGAAGGAGGTACATAATCATGAAAGGGAAACCCCTTTACCCATTCGCTTTAACAGCTGTATTAGGTATTGGTTTAATTATCGTATTATCATTTATTGGGATTAACCAAGATGATATGGCAGGAGAAGATGGAGGAAATGGAGAAGAACAGCAAGAATTTGATGATCCAATTGAATTAGGCGAACACGTTTATCAAGGTCAGTGTGCATCATGTCACGGTGGAGACCTTGAAGGCGGTGCAGGTCCTGGGTTACTAAGTGGACTATCTGAAGACGATATCCTTCAAGCGATTGAAGAAGGTCCTGGAACAATGCCAGAAAATTTAGTCAGCGGTGAAGAAGCAGATGCAGTGGCTGAATTCATTATGGCTGAAGCAGAATAATTCGATCGTTTCAATAAAGTGAAGTTGTTTGTATTGAATGACTGAACCTTCATGACCCATGAACTTGAAACAACGAAGAGAGAAGAGAAGGATACGTAATCCTTCTTTTTTCTATATCCTTAAACATGTCCATAACTTTGTTATAACATCCAAAATATACATATTGATATGTGAAGAAATGGTGAAGAAGATGAATGAATATAAATTGTCACAGCGTTTACAAAAAGTAGCATCATTCATACCAAAGGGAGCCACTGTCGCCGACATTGGATCAGATCATGCCTACTTGCCTGTTTATCTGTTCAAAAAGAATATTGCAAATTATGCAGTAGCAGGGGAAGTAAACGAAGGACCGTACTTATCTGCACAAAAGCAAGTTCGAATGAATCAACTTGAAGATAAAATAAATGTGAAGTTAGGAGATGGCTTATCAGTATTACAAGATGAAGTGGTTGACACGATCGTGATCGCTGGTATGGGAGGGCCTTTAATAAGTACGATTCTTGATGATGGAATCGAGTTTTTAACAAACGTTAAACGATTAATTTTGCAGCCGAATATTGCAGCTGATCATATTCGTCAATGGTTACTTCAGCATGATTGGTCTTTAATTGATGAAACGCTTTTAGAAGAAGACGGTCACATTTATGAGATTCTTGTTGCAGAGCGTGGTAATCCAAAAGCTGCTTACTCGGCAGAAATAGAAAAAGAAGTGTGGCTTGGACCGTTTTTATTACGAAACAAAACTAACATTTTTGAACAAAAGTGGTTGAGAGAATTAGAGCAATTAGAAACGATCAATCGTCAACTTCAATCAGCTACGAATGAAACGGAAAAAACACGTAAGAAAAAAGAAGAAGTCGTAAAAAAAATCGAATGGCTTAAGGAGGAGTTACGATGAAAGTAGCAAATGGGCAAACAATCATTCAGGCTTTTGAATCATTTTCTCCAAAATCTTTTGCGGTCGAAGGAGATAAAATAGGCTTACAAGTAGGAACCCTTAATAAACCAGTTAAAAAAATCATGATTGCTCTAGATGTCATTGAACCTGTTGTAGATGAAGCCATTGAAGAAGGAATTGACTTAATTATTGCCCATCATCCAATTATTTTTAAACCGATTAAGGCATTAAGAACAGATCAAGTATACGGTCAAACGATTGAGAAACTAATAAAGCATGACATTGCTGTATATGTTGCTCATACAAATTTAGATGTTGCTCCTGGTGGGGTAAATGATATGATGGCTGATGCTCTTGGTCTAACCGATACAGACGTACTTGTAAATACGACTGAAGATAAATTAAAAAAAGTCGCAGTTTTCGTTCCAAAAGAACAAGCTGATGATGTTCGTGAAGCACTAGGTCAGGCAGGAGCAGGGCATATCGGTAATTATTCTCACTGTTCGTTTAATTCTGAAGGCACTGGGGCATTTAAACCTGGTGATGGTACAGATCCTTTTATTGGTGAGCAAGGGAAAATGGAATTTGTCAATGAGGTGAAAATTGAATCCGTGTACCATGCTTCCATTGAAAAACAAGTACTTCGTGCGATGGTAAATGCACATCCATATGAAGAAGTAGCTTATGACGTTTATGAAATGGCTTCACCAGGACAACAATATGGTTTAGGCAGAATTGGGCACTTAAAAGAAAAAATGTTGTTAACAGACTTTGCAAATCATGTAAAAAAAGCCTTTGATGTAAAAGGAGTTCGAGTCGTTGGCGATTTAAACAAACAAGTTGAAAAAGTAGCTGTACTTGGTGGTGATGGGAATAAATATGTATCTGCTGCACAATTTAAAGGAGCAGATGTCTATGTAACCGGGGATTTATATTACCATGTTGCCCATGATGCCATGCTCGAAGGTTTAGCAATGATAGACCCAGGGCATAATGTCGAGAAAATTATGAAAGATGGAGTGAAGCAATACGTCCAACGCTTTGTAGAGGAGAAAGGGTACGACACGGAAGTGATCGCATCCAGTATTCATACGGATCCGTTTCAGTTTATGTAAACCTTAAACAAAAATAGATTGGATTAATCCCCGGTATAAAGATTGGTCTTCCCTTTTTAAGGTCCTCTTTCAGGGGCAGGATTTTGATTATAAAAAAGAATCCGATTATCGTGAGTTGATAATCGGATTCTTTATTTGCTTTATGAGACTGTTTTGTCCCGGCCTCTCACATGTTTATGAAGTTTGCTTTTTCTTTTTTACTTTCGGTAATATTTTCGTCAGCTTAACAGTACTCGTTGTATCCCATGTATGTGGGTCCTCTTCATCAAATTGCTCAATAAACTTAATGACCTCTTTTGTAATTGGTGTAGGAGTACTTGCTCCAGATGTTACCGCTACTTTACTTATTCCTTTTAACCATTCAACATTAAGTTCATTAACATTTCCAATACGGTGCGCTGGTGTGCCTGCAATCTCTTTAGAGACTTGGGCAAGCCTGTTTGAATTATTACTTTTCGGATCTCCTACGACAATTAACAAGTCAGCTTTACCCGCTTGTTCCGCAACAGCTTCCTGACGGACTTGAGTCGCCATACAAATTTCATTGTGGACTTCAGCATGAGGGTATTTTTTCATAGCTGCATTCATAATATGTGAAACATCCCACTGACTCATCGTCGTTTGATTCGTAATCGTAATTTTGTCAGCATCAATTGTTAAATTTTCTACATCTTCTACTGATTCGACTAGATTTACTATGTCAGGTGCGACACCTAAGGCACCTTCAGGCTCAGGGTGACCCTTTTTGCCAATATAAATAATGTGAGCACCTTCTTTTTTCTTTTCACGGATTAAATCATGCGTTCTCGTTACATCCGGGCAAGTTGCATCGACAGTTGTTAAACCTTTGTCTTTTGCCATTTTGCGAACTTCAGGTGATACACCGTGAGCGGTAAAAATGACCGTTCCTTTATCAACCTTTTTTAATATTTCTAGTCGGTTTGGACCATCTAATGTAATAATTCCATCCTCGTTAAATGCGTCTGTAACGTGCTTGTTATGAACGATCATTCCTAAAATATAGATCGGTCTTGGCAAGTCTAAATTTTCAGCGGCTTGACGTGCTAACACCATCGCATCGACAACTCCATAACAATAGCCGCGTGGTGATATTTTGATGACTTCCATACGGAATCCTCCTCTATGTTAAAAAAAGAATGTTAATTACGATCTAATTAAAGAAAGTATTGTTATTACCTCGTATCATTATAAAGGGAAATTGGGTCTGTTGACAAACGTTTGTGTAACATAATAAAAGCCTTCCGGAAATGGAAGACTTTTATGAATATATTGATACGATGAAACATTTCTACAATTTAAAGCACACAAATATTATTAAGCACCTTCTTGACAGTTCATTTGAATGAATTCATAGGCTTCTTCCTCGCTCATATCTTTGACAATCATGAGCTCGCTCGCAATAAACTGTTTAGCTCTGTCTAAGTTTTTGCGATCCTCCATATGTAATCCATTCGTTCGTTCGCCTTCTTTGGAAGTTAAATTTGCAATGACCATCGCTGCATCTAAAATACAACCGGACTTCAATAACGTTTCATTTTCTTTGGAATAAGGTCTGGCTACTTCATTCTTCGGAGTTGTTTTCGTCGGTTTTAAAGCAGTGACAACCTCATCTATTTGTGATGGCTGAATAACTTTTCTTAAACCTGAAGAAGTAACTCGATTCTCAGGCAGCATGAGTGTGACATGATTAAGAGGAAAGTAAACAACATAATAATTGAGCTTTTCTCCTAGAATATCTTTTTCTTCAATGTCTTTTATCGTACCAGCACCATGGAATGGGTACACGACGTAATCACCGACTGTAAACATAGGCATTCCTCCAATAATGTATTAACCTTATTGTAACATAAATAAATTTAAATTTAAAATTTTACTATGGATAGCTTGAATAGTCAATAAAAAAAACGAATAAAGGTCAGTTTAATTAAGAGAACTGACCTAAATGTAAAGTTTTGGAGATGGATACTGATTTTTTGACTTCGTTGCATTTGAGGAAATGCCTTTTTTACTGCTGCTTTGGATTTTAGAGCTATTTGATGAATGCTTTCTCTTATTTTGATTTTGTTTCGTTTTTGATGTTCCAGTTCTTTTTTTATTTGGCTTTTTGTCAATTTTCTTTTTGGATTTGCTCTGTTTTTTTGATTCATCTCCAACTTCTACCTTTTCTCCATCTCCTTCACTGTCATCGTCAGTAGATTCTTCGCCATTGTTCTCTTCATCCTCTTCGTCGTCACTAGAGGATTGCAATAAAGCTAGCAATTGTGGCAAAGACTTTACAAGAGGTCCATATTGCTGCACCATTGGTCCAACAGTTTGCACGACTTGAATAGCTTTTTGTGCATTTTGAACGAGACCGAGAATGTTCGTGAGTCCTCCACCAGAGCTAGCTGCAGAGCCGACAGCTGAGTTCATCATCTGTCCTGCACCTGCTTGAGCACCACCGCCAAATAATCTTGAAAGCAGACCACCGGCACCGGGGTTACTTGCAGCTTGGGTTGCTTGTTGAGGCATTGGTCCCCCAAAGAGAGAACGTTGAAACATTTGTCCTTGAGGTTGCGTAAAACCTGATTGAGCAAAGCCACCAAACGGATTTGGGTTACTCGGGGGGAGAGGGCGTGGTCCAAACATACTGACCATCCTTTCGAATACAATATCTTCTCTTCATACTGTATTCGTGTGTAGGTAAAATGTTTGGGCGAATAGGAAAAAAGCCTAGCCCTCATCAAAACGAAGTTATACGAGAAGCAATGAACACAGTTTAAGATTTATTAAGTTTTGTCGAGAAAAGTGGAAACAAGGCTTTCGTTCGTGATAAAATATGTAATTAGCATGAAAAGTTATAAAATAAAATAATTCGAATGAATGAATGGATATGAAAGTAGGAAAAAGAATGCCACATAATTTTGAACGGTTTCAGTTAGCTCCATTTTTAATTGAAGCATTGAAACATCAAAACATCTCTTTACCAACCGAAATTCAAGAACGTTTAATCCCTGCGATCAAAAAAGGAATGGATGTCATTGGACAATCACAAACTGGTACAGGGAAGACGTTAGCTTTTTTACTGCCGATTGTAGATTTAATTGAAGCAGACAAAAAGGAAACGCAAACGGTCATTACTGCTCCAACGAGGGAACTAGCAAATCAATTGATAGATGAGTTGAAAAAGCTGACAAAGTTTCATGATAAAGAAATTAAATCGCAATTAATCGTTGGTGGAACCGATCGGCTTCGGATGATTGATAAGTTAAAGCAGCGGCCACATATTGTAGTAGGGACCCCTGGAAGAATTGCAGATATGATTCAAAAACAGGCTCTTAACGTCCATCACGTTCGCACGTTTGTTGTCGATGAAGCTGACCAGATGCTTGATATGGGATTTCTTGAAGATGTTGATCGAGTTGCAGCGCAAATGGGAGAAAATCTGCAAATGCTCGTATTTTCTGCAACAATACCTGAGAAGCTTCAGCCTTTTTTGAAAAAATACTTAACAAATCCACGTCATGTTCATGTAGAGCCGAAAGAGACATCACCAAAAAAGATCGAACATTGGCTTGTACCTGACAGAGACAGAGACCGGAAAGATATTTTAATAAATATCGTTAAACGTTTGAATCCTTTTTTAGCTGTTATTTTCACAAATACGAAAGAGGCAGCTGATGAGGTATACGAAGCTTTAGTTGGAGAAGGATTGAATGTTGACCGTCTACATGGTGGAATTAGCCCTCGCGACCGCAAGAAGGTGATGAAACGATTGCAAGATGCAGACGTACAATTTTTAGTCGCATCTGATTTAGTCGCACGAGGGATTGATGTAAAAGGAATTAGTCATATAGTTAATTTTGAAATCCCAAAAGAACTTGAATATTATGTCCATCGTGTTGGACGTACAGCTCGTGCTGGTTGGGACGGTATTGCTTTAACACTCATAGGAAGAAATGATGAAGCAGCGATTAGTAAATTAGAAAAACAAGGAATCACCTTTAAATATAAAGAGTTGAAAAAAGGAGAATGGGTTGATTTAGAGAAACGAAAGCGACCAGTTTCTAAAGGGCAGCAGCAAGTTGGACAAAGTCAAGGCAAAGCTTTACCTAAACCTAAAAAAGTCAAACCAGGCTATAAGAAAAAAGCGCGCTACCAGCAGGAACAGAGGGAACGCCCCAACAGAAATTAGGAAGAAGAAAAAAATAATACATGATAAAAAGGAGAAGGTGAGAGGATGTTATTAGGTTCACACGTATCAATGAGTGGGAAAAAAATGCTTTTAGGTGCAGGAGAGGAAGCGGCGTCATATGGAGCGACTACGTTTATGATTTATACTGGGGCTCCTCAAAATACCCGTCGCAAGCCTATTGAAGAACTAAATATTGAAGCGGGAAAAGTGTTTATGGATGAAAATGGCTTATCCAACATTATTGTTCATGCTCCGTACATTATTAATATCGGAAACACACAAAAGCCCGAAACTTTTGAGTTAGGCGTGAATTTCTTGAAAAGCGAAGTTGATCGTACGGAAGCATTAGGTGCGAAACAAATCGTACTTCATCCAGGTGCACATGTTGGAGCGGGTGCAGATGAGGGGATCAAAAAGATTATTGAAGGCTTAAATGAAGTTATTGACCCAAATCAAGATGTCCAAATTGCACTTGAAACGATGGCGGGGAAAGGTTCTGAATGTGGACGGTCATTTGATGAATTAGCTAAAATTATCGACGGTGTTACTCATAATGAAAAACTATCGGTTTGCTTCGATACATGTCACGTTCATGATGCAGGGTACGATATCATTCATGACCTTGACGGTGTTTTGAAACAATTCGATGACATTGTTGGATTAGACAGGTTGAAAGTGTTACACATCAATGATAGTAAAAATGAATGTGGTGCTCGTAAAGACCGTCATGAAAATATCGGATTTGGTCATATTGGTTTTGATGCATTAGAGAGAGTCCTATATCATGAAGCATTTGATCAAACACCGAAGATTTTAGAAACACCGTATGTTGGTACAGACAAGAAAAATAAAAAGGCACCGTATAAATTAGAAATTGAAATGATCCGTAATCGTAAATTTAATGAGTCATTAAAGGATCTTCTGACAGAAGAAACGACAGTATAATTAGAGGAAAGCAAGCGAACCCGCATTTTGCAGGTTTGCTTTTTTCTTATTATGCGTGTTTAAAAAGGAGGACAAAAAGAGTCATGAGCGTCACATCACAAGCTTCCACACGGAAATTGTGACTTCGGCGTACACGCAAGAAGCGGGGGTTCCGAAGATCAAATCTCATGATTTGTCTTGACGGGAAGGATGTCCTAATGCGGGACATGCCACTGGAAGTGGCGTTTTGTCCAGATGACGGATACACGACAAAGTTTAGCTTGTAGTTGAAGAGACAGATTTTTTTCAAATGCGACGTAGTTTTGAGTCGCGGAGCGTATGGTGGTTAATACGCGAGCAAAAGGAATGCTCCCTAGAATCAGCCTCTTATGCAGGAAAAGTGTTTTTCTTTTCCAAGGAACGGAGAAACGAGTTAACGTAGAGATACGAAAATTATTTTTCCAGGACTTTTTGAACACCCTCTTATATTTTATAATCCAAGTATTGTTCATAAGGCTTTAATAAAGTACGTACTTTTTTGTACAAAGATGGATCAAGCGACTTTAATTCTTGATTCACTTGTTTTACGAGTGACTCGTTACCGATATCAAACGGCTTTTTATGAAGGATAGTTAAAATTTGCTTTGCTTGTTTTACAGTCAAATTTAGATTGTAATCTTTACTTAAACGAATTAATTCTTTCGGTGTTAAGGATTGAATTCTTTGATTAACCATTTGTCTAATGATTGGATTCATGATGATTGTTCCTCCCTGCAAATGTTAAAACTCTCTAAAACTCTCTTATAAAGGATATGGCTTTCATTGCGATAATGTGATTGCGGTCGACTATATAAACGAATTAAATATAATGATTGAAAAAAAAATGTATTCGTTTTATAATGGACCTAAGAAAAGTTTCTCTAGTGCAACTTTTTAAAATTTGTACAACATTTTCGATTCAAGTCACAATGGTTGGATTGACGACATATATTATCGGTAAAATAATTGGGTATTTGCTGATGATGTGGATAAAGGAAGGCAAGAGAATGGGGGAATGTCATAATGAGTATGGAAGATACAATTAATGTAAAAAATTTATCCGTACATTATCAAGGTAACCTTGCATTAAAAAATGTTAGTTTCTCTGTAAATAAAGGGAATATTATTGGCGTTATCGGTCCTAACGGTGCGGGCAAGTCGACATTAATGAAGGCGATGCTCGGTCTAGAAAAAAGTAAAGGAGAAGTAAGCTTTTTCGGACACCATATTAATCAGTTGAGAAAATCGCTCGCCTATGTGCCTCAGCGAAATACAATTGATTGGGATTTTCCTGTACGTGTAGAAGATGTCGTATTAATGGGACGATATATGCACGTACCATTGTTGAAAAAGATTAGACGTCATGACCGTCAGTTAGCTCAAGAAGCATTACTGAAAGTAGGAATGGAAGAATATTCGACAAGACAAATTGGTGAATTATCCGGAGGTCAGCAACAGCGTGTTTTTATCGCCCGTGCGTTAGCTCAAGATGCTGATTTGTTTTTTTTAGATGAACCGTTTGTAGGAATCGATGTGAAATCAGAAGAAATTATCGTTGACTTGCTTCATGAATTGAGTCTAAAAGGAAAAACAATCTTTGTCATTCATCATGATTTAAGTAAAGTTGAAAAGTATTTCCATGAATTGATTTTATTGAATCAAGAATTAATTGGATTCGGAGCAGTGGATGACGTTTACCGACCAGATTATTTAAAGAAGGCATATCAAGGTAATGCAGCGGTAATGAATGATGGAAAAGAGATGGTGGTGATTACACCTTGATTGATCAAATTTCATTATTTATCGATCAGCTAATGAAATATTCGTATTTACAAAACGCTATGATAGCTGCAATTTTTGTAGGAATCATCTGTGGTGTAATCGGTTGTTACATTATATTACGCGGTATGGCACTAATGGGGGATGCGATCTCTCATGCTGTTTTACCTGGTGTCGTTATTGCCTATATGCTTGGTGCAAGTTTTTTCATCGGGGCAGTTATTACTGGGGTTTTAACTGCACTTGCTATCGGTTATATTTCACAGAATAGCCGAATTAAAGAAGATTCGGCTATCGGGATTATGTTTACAGCCATGTTTGCTCTCGGTGTAGTCATGATTACAGCACTCCAAGGAACGAGTGTTGACCTTTGGCATATTTTATTTGGTAATGTTTTAGCTGTTTCTAGAACAGAATTATGGATAACGATGGGAATAGGAATTTTTGTTATTGGATCGATACTTATATTTTATCGGCCGTTGCTTCTGAGTACATTTGATGAAACGATGGCCAAGGCAAGTGGTCTTCCAGTGAAATTTATTCATTACATGCTAATGCTGCTCTTATCATTAGTAACCGTTGCATCACTACAAACAGTAGGAATTATCCTTGTCGTTGCGATGCTTATAACTCCTGGAGCTACAGCCTATTTATTAACTGAACGTTTTTCCGTCATGCTTATTTTGTCCGCTCTGTTTGGAGTGATTTCGGCTGTTTGCGGTTTATTTTTCTCAGTGATTTACGATGTTTCTTCCGGAGCTTCGATCGTATTAGTAGCGTCTGTACTGTTTTTATTAGCATTTTTCTTTGCACCGAAACAAGGTTTGATTCCAAGGATGTTGAGAACACCGGCGAGTCAATCATAAAAAAGAATTATCGAAGGTTATTGTGTAAAATCACGATGACCTTTTTTTGTTGTAAAATAATCAGTGAAATTTAAAGGTGACAAGAAGGTAGAAGGGGATAATTGGGTTTTGATACATAAAACGGAAGGTATTTTGCAGGAAATGAAAGAATAAGCGAGAAGGAAGGAGTTGTAACAAGGAAACTAATCGTATTTTCATTACATGTATGTTTTTTGTCGACTTTACAGGTAACGGTGTCCACAATAAAGGTTGATCTATAGTTGAAAATCAGATATCATACACAATTGTACACTTAGAGTGTACTGTTTATATAGGAGGGACAAATAATGAAACGAATACAAGTAGTGACAATCATTTTGCTTGTCATGTTGGCTGGAACAGTCGCATTTACAGGCACAGGATATATGAAAGTGAAAGAAGAAATGAAAGTGATGGAAGAGGAAAAACAGGCAGAGCTAGAAGAACAGCGAATGAAAGCTGAGGTTCGTCAAATGGAAAATGAGATTGATCATATTCCTGATGAGTACGAAGTTTCTGGATACGATGCTTGGATAAATGCAAATGACATTGCTGAATATTTATATGAAGATAGTGATGGGAACTTTAATGAAAATTGGGGAACGTTTTTAGCATTGGAAGCCGAGAGAAAGGACATTGATCCTCTGCTAGTGTATGAACTTTTAAAAGTAGAAACCGGAGGAACATTTGACCCTGAGACAGTTGGGCCAGAGACACGTTATGGTCATGCATATGGTTTAGGTCAATTTATGAAAAATACAGGACCTTGGATTGCTGATATGGCTGATCTTCCATATGAAGACGAACGACTTTTCGATCCATATTATTCGATCCAGCTTACCATCACTTACCTTGATTTCTTGCATGAAGAGTACGGAGACTGGGACCATGCATTAACTGCTTATCATAGAGGAATGTATGGACTAGAAGCATATATTGAAGAAAACGGTCACGCCGAAAGTTGGTATGCCGTTGAAATTCAAGAAAATGCCGAGAAAAGTGATTTTGTAGCAGTTAATAAATAAAATTGTATGAATTTGGAAAGTGCCAGGCACCTGGGTATTTCTGGCACTTTCTTATGTTAGTTGTCTTCAAAATATGTTGCGGCTTTTTCATAAAAGATTACCTGACTTCTGATAGGAGGTTCATTTTCCTGTCTTTTTACATATTCGTAGTTGCCGCTGTTCAATTGATATCTCGCTTTCACATTATCTTTCAACATTGTATCGAGTATTTCTTTTATTCTTTTTTTTATTCGATCTGAGAGGATTGGAAACAAGATTTCTATTCGTCTTTCCATGTTGCGTGTCATCCAATCTGCGGATGATAGGTAGGTTGCTTCTTTGCCGTTTTGATAAAAGTAGTAAATGCGGCTATGCTCCAAAAATCGATCAATGATACTTCTTACCGTTATATTATCACTGACATTTGGTATTCCAGGACGTAAACAGCAAATTCCTCTAACGATGAGGTCAATTTTAACTCCAGCACAGCTAGCCTCATACAACTTCATAATAATTGGCTTATCTGTTAATGAGTTCATTTTTGCAATAATACGTCCATTTCCATTTTCACGGTGGCAGTCAATTTCTCGAGCGATTAATTTAAGAAA
Source organism: Evansella halocellulosilytica (assembly GCF_002335745.1). GTDB lineage: Bacteria > Bacillota > Bacilli > Bacillales > Salisediminibacteriaceae > Bacillus_CA > Bacillus_CA halocellulosilytica. The sequence continues at coordinate 3,027,697 of NZ_NIST01000001.1, forward strand.
CGTTTCTCTAATTTCAAATGGTGCCGTCGATAACGTATTCCACTTCGGTTTTTTACAATATCCACTTAAATGATTGAAAAAATTGGAGGCATCTATACCTATTTGTGGATCGGCAGTAAGCAGTGCCATATCTGTATAAAGCTTTGCAGTAGTATCATTATAATTTCCTGTACTTAAATGAACAAACCGTTGGATTGCCTCTTCGTTTTGTTTAACAATGAGTGTAATTTTACTATGAGTTTTTAAACCGGTAATTCCGTATATGACATGGATACCGGCTTTTTCTAGTTTTTTTGCCCATTGAATGTTCTTTTCTTCGTCAAAACGGGCTTTTAATTCAACGAGGACGGTTACTTGCTTCCCTCTGTCAGCAGCATTCTCTAATGCTTGAATAATAGGAGAATCACCACTAACTCGATAAAGGGTTTGTTTGATAGCCAATACATTTGGGTCAATAGCTGATTGTGCGATAAGATCAATAATTGGTTGGAATGATTCGTATGGATGATGTAAAAAAATATCTTTATTCAAAATGGCCTCAAAAAGATTCTCTTCCTCATCATCCAAATCTGCAACAGGTTGTGGAATAAAGGTTTCGTTTACGAGATGTTCGTATTCAGGTGCAATTTCGTCATAAAAAGAGAAGAAAAAAGATAAATCGAGCGGACTAGAAACTTCATAAATGTGATCTTGTTCAAGCTCAAGTACGCTCTTTAAGAAGGAAAGAACATTATCATCCATCTTATCTTTTTGCATTTCTAATCGTACTGCTGCACCCCATTTTCGTTTCTTAAGCTCTTTTTCGATTTCACGTAACAAGTCGCTTGCACCTTCTTCATGAATCGTCAAGTCGGCATTTCTCGTAATTCGAAAAGGTGAAGTAGAAAGGACGTAGTATCCGTGAAATAATCGATTCATAAAATGACTGATAACATCTTCTAATAACACGTAATGTTTTTCACTTTGTACTGAAGGTAGTAAGATCGTTCTTTTTAAAACTGCAGGGACTTGTACGATAGCAAGCTTCCTTTTTTCTTCTCCTGTTGAAGATGTTAGTACTACTGCAATATTCAAGCTTTTATTCATCAGCATAGGAAAAGGCCGATAGGCATCGATTGCCATTGGTGTTAGGACAGGTGAGATATAATGTTCAAAACGATTTTCAATAAAGTCGTATTGGTCGTCATTTAGATCATTTACCGATAAAAATCGAACCCCTTCTTTCTTTAAGGACGGAGAAATGTCATTAATAAATAATTCATCTTGAAGTTGAATGAGCTGGTGATTTAACTGGCTGATTTCACTTAACTGCTGTCTCGGAGTTAAGGCTGCCTTATTTTCAGGTTTATTAAATCCAGCTTTTACTTGATCTTTTAACCCGGCAACGCGGACCATATAAAATTCATCTAAATTAGAGCTGAATATAGCGATAAATTTTAAGCGTTCAAAAAGAGGGTTTGTCTGATCTATCGCTTCTTCTAGAACTCGTTTATTAAATAACAACCAGCTTAACTCTCGATTGTTAAAGTGTGCTGGTTTATTTAAGTGACTATATTGGTGAATATTTTTCACAGTATAAACCTCCTAATTTTTATAATAGAGGCTGTTTAATAAAATGGTCTCATTTTAAGGTTATTTCACCTTCGAAAATTGTATCTCTATTTCTTTACTAAGTGCTTTTTCAAGATGCTTTTTATATTTTCTTGCATAATATTTTTCAAAATATGCATCCTTGTCATAAAAAATTTGTATCGTTAACTTATTTAAAGAGTCCTCAGACAGTTCTATACTTTTTACGATGTTCCGTTTTGAAACATCTAATCCATAACATAATTTAATAATGGCTCCGAACAATTCAAAACTTTTCAGTTCTTCCGCTGTCACCCAACGGCTAAACGGTTCAGCAAATTTTTTTAACAGCGAGCGGGATTTAAAAGAAGAAATGAAAGCAACAGCAAGCCGTTCATCGTGACTAAGCCCGTCAATGGACTGATTCGTTATTAAATAAAAGGTATGTTGACTTTTCGATTCAGGGTGTATAGATGCACCGATATAAAAGACTTTAGCTGCCCATTGGATTATTTTCAATTCGTCTTTTGTAATGGAAACTATATTTAGTGATTGAAGCTGCTTTATTAAAAAAGTAGCTAATATTGCAATTCTTTTATGGAACTGTAAATCTAAGTTATACATGTGGCTTAATTGATATACGCTTTCTTCAGTCGTATTTGGAAAGTGGGTAATACCGATTTGTTTTAAAACTATTTCATAAAAGAGTCCGTCACGAAGCCCTTTGTTACTAATGATGAACTGGTTTCCTCCTGTATGGTCAATTAATTTTTCAATGGCAGTAATAGCAGGTATGATAATATCAGCACGGTCTTTAGATAGCCCTTCTACTTGTTGGCGTTGCTTGAGTGTCAAATTCCTCAGTTTTTCGTTAATTAAAGTGACGTCTTTATCGGCCATTTCATATTGATGAAGACCTGAAAGTGGGTAATTGACAATTTGCTGATGAATGTTAGCTAAATTTCTTGCTGTTCCTCCAATTCCAATGATAGGGTGCGTTTTACACTTTAACCAAGGTAACGTATTAAAAGCTTGAATTAAGTAATTTTCTAGCTTCTTTAATTCTCCTTCAGTCGGATCACCATTTTGTATAAATGCTTCTTTTAATGTAAGTGCTCCAAATGGAAAGCTGTGTGAGGCGATTAGTGTTCTTTCTTCAAATAAAGTTACTTCCGTACTGCCGCCGCCAATATCAATTGATATTCCGTCTATAATATTCGTCGAATTCGTAATAGCTAAATAACCGTAATAGGCTTCTTTATAATCTGAGAGTACTTCTATGTGAAAGTAACCTTGATTTTTAATTGCAGATATAATCTCACTCTGGTTTTTCGCATTACGTATTGCTGCAGTAGCAACGCCTTTTATCACATCCAATTGGTAATTAAAGGTAATCATTTGGAAACGAGCAAGAGTTTCAAGAATAATATCGATACCATCTAATGTCATATTTCCTTCATTATTAATATATGTACTTAATCTGGCGACAATCTTTAAGTTTTGGATTTCTTTAAAACACCCGTTCTCATCAACAGAATAGATTACAAAACGTACTGAATTTGATCCCATATCGATAATGCCAATTTGCTGTTTCCTCATAAATGCCTCCATTAACTTTGTCTAGTGTTGCCTTTATTATATAAGGTTGGGCTTCTGAGTACGATTCATACGCAATTCCATTTTGTTTACAAAGTGAAGACTCTCATGTATACTACGATGAGGAATAAATCGGAATGATTCTTAATAAATAATGTAGATAGTTAAGTGGGGGTAACAATGAGTAAGAACAAGAGTCCATGGGCTGTGGAAATAGAACAAGTGACATTTTCTTATGGAAAAGAAAATGTGTTAGAAAATATCCAGCTCCGTATTCCCCAAGGTTCATTTTTAGGACTTGTAGGGCCAAATGGTTCTGGAAAATCAACCTTAATTAAATGTATTCTCGGACTATTAAAACCGACTAAAGGAAATATCAAACTATATGGACAGCCAATCGAGAAGTTTCATGATTGGAGTCATATTGGATTTGTCTCTCAAAAGGCAAATAGTTTTAATAGTGGTTTTCCGGCGACGGTGTTTGAAGTTGTCTCAATGGGGCTATACGGAAAAGTCGGCTTGCTTCGCTTTTTAACTAAAAAACATAAAGAAAAAGTAAAAGAAGCGATCGACCATGTTGGGATGGAAAAATATATGTATACGAATATTGGTCAATTATCTGGAGGGCAGCAACAGCGAGTATTTATTGCTCGTGCACTCGTAAGTGATCCAAAACTGCTGATCTTAGATGAGCCTACGGTTGGTGTAGATGCAAAATCAGTCCAAAACTTTTACAATATGGTGCAAAAATTAAATGTGGAGCAAGGTATTACTTTAATTTTTGTCACGCATGATATCGGTGCTATGACAGAATATATTACTGATGTTGCTTGTTTAAATAAATATTTACATTTTCATGGTGACAAACATGAATTTGAGTCGCAACAAGAAGAGATGATGTCATCTTTATACGGCCATGATGTCCAATTACTCACTCATAATCATGACCACGATCATGGGGGCGGACATTCATGATTTCTGTATTTTTTCAATATGATTTTTTACGATATTCCTTGTATACAGGATTAATGATCGGATTTTTAGCACCATTTTTAGGTGTATTTTTAGCCGTAAGAAGAATGGCGATGATTGCGGATGCATTATCACATATTACATTATCAGGGATTGCGTTTAGTTTATTACTCGGAAGACATTATCCAGCTTTTACAGGGTTGAATCCGTTATATATGGGCATGACTTTTTCAGTCTTTGGGTCTGTCATGATAGAAAAACTAAGGAATACGTACAGTTATTATAAGGAACTAGCGATTCCGATCATACTTTCAGCTGGCATCGGTGTCGGAGTCGTATTTATTTCATTAGCAGACGGTTTTAATACAGACTTGTTTGCTTATTTATTTGGAAGTGTTGTCGCGATTCGTCAATCCGATTTTCGGATGATTTCCATTATTACTGTTTTAGTCGTCTTACTCATTATTTTGTTTTACAAAGAATGGTTTTTCCTTAGTTTTGATGAAGACCAGGCAGTTATTGCAGGTATTCCAAAAAAAATATTACACTTTATCTTTATCATTATGGTCGGTTTAACAATTGCTGCTTCTATGCGCATCGTTGGCATTTTACTCGTGTCTTCGTTAATGACTCTTCCTGTTGCAGCTGCTATGCGGTGGGCAAATGGATTTAAACAAATGTTTATTTATGCTGTCATCTTTGGGGAAATTTCAGTCGTTGTCGGCCTCGTTACAGCGTTCCATTTAGATGTTGTCCCTGGTGGAATGATTGTGATGGTTAATGTAGCGATATTATTATTATCAATTTTGCTCACACGAAAACGAGCATCATCATAAAAGGTGAGTGGACATGGACATATTACAACAATTGACATTTTTAGAACGTGGTATAATTGCCGGGGTTATAATCGGTTTTATTTGTCCGCTTTTAGGAGCTTTTCTTCTCGTTAGAAGAATTACCGTCATATCAGAAGCTTTATCACACATTACGCTTACAGGAATTGCTGCAGGGATCTTTTTAAGCCAGGCAGTAGTCTGGTTAGGCTTTATTAATCCGCTTTATACCGGACTTGTTTTTTCATTACTTGGATCGTTGCTCGTTGAAAAGCTCCGTCAAATATATAAACATTTTCAGGAACTTGCAATTCCGATCATTCTCTCCGCAGGAATTGGTGCGGGGGCGATTTTAATTAGTATTTCTCAAACCAATTATGTTGAGTGGTATAACTACTTATTTGGCAGTATCGTGACCGTTACTTTATCGGATTTATATTTTATTTTCGGGACTGGTATCGTTGCCATCATTATACTAGGTGGCTTTTATAAAGAGTTGATTTCGATATCGTTCGATCAAGAATTTGCTAAAACATCTGGTATATCTGTTCGAAAACTTAATTTTTTCTTCGCATTGTTAATCGCTATTGTCATTTCAATGTCTATGAAAGTTGTCGGTATTTTATTAGTTGGTGCCATGGTTACTTTACCTGTTGCTGCTAGTATTCAATTAGCAAAAAGCTTTCGTCAAGTCGTAATTCTCGGTATAATATTTGGAGAAGCAGCGATGATCGGCGGGATCGTGATGTCTTATTATTTTGATATTGCTACAGGTGGTATGATTGTCGTAACAGGAGTTGTACTATTGTTAGCTGCCGTTTTGTTGAAAAAGATGTTACGTTTTGTCCAAACGTCGAGAACAGCGTAAATGCAGAGGAGGACTTTGGTAATGAACATGGAAGAAGCTATGAATCGATTAAAAGATAAAGGATATAAGCATACCGATAAACGTGAAGATATGCTTCAATTATTTTCTGATGAAAAAAGATATTTGGCAGCGAAAGATGTGCTCGATCACCTGCAATCAAAATATGGTGGATTAAGCTTTGACACAATCTACCGGAACCTTTCCTTATTTACCGATTTAGGCATTTTAGAAGCGACGGAACTAGAAGGAGAAAAGAAGTTTCGTTTTTCGTGTTCGACGGACCACCATCATCACCATTTAATATGTCTCGACTGTGGGAAAACAAAACATATTCATGATTGCCCAATGGACTCCTTTCCAATAGGAGAGGAAGGCTTTAAAATAGTTGGCCATAAATTTGAAGTCTATGGATATTGCGAAGATTGCGGTAGTAGAACGTCCGAAGAAGTCAATTAATCATATCTGTTCTTCTATAAAAATATACTAAATTAGCCATGACATTCGTTATGGCTTTTTTTAAGTAAGTAAGAAAGTATAACATTTCAATCTCTCGATTGCTGTCTAGACTTTCGGCACGAGGTCACTTCGCCGATAGGCGGGCGCCTTGCGCTTTTCTTGTTAAAATTTGCTATAATAATAAAATACACGGTGGTCTGTGAAAAAGGGGAGGCTAAAATGATGGAATCAGTTTTGATGTTCGCAACTGTTCTTTCTCCGGTTGTCGCAGGGGTAGTCGAGTTAATTAAAAGGACTGTCACAATTAGGAAAAACCTCATTCCATTATTATCTTTTGGAGTCGGTTTACTGATCGGTGTCATTTCATATCCATTCACAGATTTTGAACTCATTATGAGACTGTGGTCAGGCGGAATAAGTGGACTTGCAGCTGTTGGTTTATTTGAAATCCAAAAGTGCTCCATAAGAGAAATCGAAAAAAGGAAATAGAACAATAATATAATCATCAAAAAAAAACAAAAACAAAAAACAACGTATCAACCATAAAATTCCAGGTGCCTGGCACCTGGAATTTTATGGTTGGTATTACAGTAATTCTTTTACGACTTTTTTCGCTGTATTCCAATCACTCACTCGGTGGACAAATTTATGGACTGGTTCTTGATTATATGGGGTATCCATTAATATAACTGGAATTCCACATGCTTCAGCAATACTGCATGCATTATCATGTTTATCTTCGAAGAAAATATGAACGCCGTGTTTTTTTACTGCAGAAATTTTATCATGTGTTCCAATTAGTTCAATATGATCATATGGTAATTCATATTGTATAAACCAATTTCTCGTTAGTTCATGAAAGTCTGACGGACGGGCACTAATGTAGTAAAGGTCATGTTCGTTCTTCCATTCTGATAAAACGGGATGAACCCCAACAGCCAATTCAGCTCGTTTATAAATATTTGATTCATGTATTTTCATCCATTTGTCAAACTCTTCTTTTGATATACCAAGTGCTGAGGACAACTCATACTCAGTTATATCATCAATCGTTAAATTTTTTTTGAAATGTTCATTTAAATAAGGAATGAAAGTTGAAGGGGCTGTAACGGTACCGTCAATGTCAATACCAAATCTTTTTTTATTCATCATATCACCACTTTACACTTGAAATCATTGTCATCCATAAACACTCATTCATTGTAACATACTAAGTCTACACGTGATGGCAAAGGAGTGGAATGAAATGGCCCAACAAGATGAGAATCACCCACGAGATTTTCACGTTGTTAAAAGTGAAGAAAATAATAACAATCATGTTGACCCAGAAAAGCGAGAAAATAATGATTTCCATGAAGAAACAGCAGCAGAATATGCACCGAACCCTGGGCTAGCAGGAGGAAGGCAGCAAACTGAAGTGACATCAGATCGGGCAAGAGAACTTGAAGAGACAGATACCGAAGATGAAGCGGTTGCTGGTAAAGGTATTGGTACACTTGCTTTAGCTTTGTCGATTGTTTCATTATTCTTCTTGCCGATCATTATGGCTGCGGCTGGATTAGTTTTAGGATTTGTTTCTGTAAATCGAAATGCTAAAGGGTTAGGTTATACAGCGGTTGCTATTAGTGCATTTTCGATTATTATGAGTGTCTTTTTCGCCCCGTTTGTATCATAAATAAGCCATACGTGTTGTTTTATCCAATATAGAACAAAAGACTGGTCGCACTTGACCAGTCTTTTGTTTAGCTCATAAAAGTATGAGCAATCAAGGGAGTTCCAGTAAAAAAGAGGATGAAGCTAAGAAAAGACTTCCGCCATTTAATCATGACGAAAGCCTTCGTTAACAAATTATGATTCTATACGTTCTTTTTCAAGGCGCTGCTTTTCTTCATGTTCAGCAGCCAATTTATCGATTTCCTTTTTCAACTCTTCAACCATTGTTTCTTCAGGAACTTTTCGAATCGTCTTCCCTTTACGGAAAAGGAGGCCTTCTCCGCGAGCACCGGCAATCCCGATGTCTGCTTCTTTTGCTTCACCTGGTCCATTAACAGCACATCCTAAAACAGAAACTTTAATTGGTGCGTTAATTTTTTGGATATATTCATCGACCTCGTTTGCGATACTGATTAAATCAATCTCGATTCGCCCGCAAGTAGGACAAGAAATCAATGTTGCTGCATTTGCTGCAAGGCCAAATGATTTCAACAATTCTTTGGCGACTTTAACTTCTTCTACAGGATCGGCACTTAGTGAAATACGGACAGTGCTTCCTATTCCTTTATGAAGCAAAATCCCTAATCCTGCTGAACTTTTCACAGTACCTGAGAAGAGGGTGCCTGATTCAGTAATCCCTAAATGTAATGGGTAATTAAAGGTTTGGGATGCTTTTTCGTATGCTTCGACAGCTAAGTTCACATCGGATGCTTTCATGGACACGATAATATCGTGAAAGTCTAAGTCTTCAAGTATTTTGATATGATGTAATGCACTTTCGACCATGCCATCTGCTGTTGGATATCCATATTTTTCAAGAATTCTCTTTTCAAGTGAGCCAGCATTAACCCCAATACGGATTGGAATGCCTTTTTCTTTTGCAGCATTTACGACGGCTTCAACTTTTTCCCGACGCCCAATATTTCCTGGGTTAATTCGAATCTTGTCAGCGCCGCCTTCGATTGCTTTTAGAGCAAGTCTATAATCAAAATGAATATCGACAACGAGAGGGATATTAATTTGTTTTTTTATCTCAGCAATTGCTTCGGCATCTTTCATCTCCGGGCATGCTACTCGAACGACTTGGCAGCCAGCTTCCTCTAGTCGGTTAATTTCTGCCACGGTTGCTTCGACGTCATGGGTTTTTGTCATCGTCATACTTTGAATAATTACTTCATCAGTCCCGCCAATCGTTAAATGTCCAACTTTGACAGGTCGTGTATCTCTACGATGAATGATCTCAGTCATTCTTAAATCGCCCCTTTAGCTTAGTAAAAATAAATATATTCTTGATTTTGACGTAATTGTCAAGTTCACTTTTACCATTGTATCAACGGGGCGTCAATGTGGCAAGAACTATGAGTGATCTTCATTATTGGAAGATTTATATATTGGAAAACGATAAGCCTCACCAACAATTATTTGATGAGCTCCTACTTCTGGATTTAACGCTTCAAAATCATTGACGACTTGCTCTGCCTGAACAGTTAATGGAACTTGTTCATGATCATGCAGAGCTTGTACAATTCCATAAACTGTGTGACCGGGCTCGACGATAATTTCTTCATATGACAATGCAGGATCTCCGTCAGCCTGCACATCAAGTGAATCTGTTTCGGTTACTTCAAGATCAGATTCGGGGGTTATATCGGACGATTGTTCGGGTATTGACCCGATATTTAGATCATAATAAGCACTAGCAATAAAAATAATAATTATAGCAAGGACTAAAATAGGTCTCATTTGTATTTCTCCTTTTACATATGTTTTCTTATTAAAAAGCATATGCTCGTCCAATTAAAATAGAACAAATTTTTCAAAAGGATTTTTAAAATTTTATGGTGATTGTGTCACGTCAACTAAAGGTAACTCTAAATCATAAAATGATTAGGCATACAAAATTCGCTGCTGATAATCACTTTAACGATTAGCCAAGTATTGAATAGAGGTGAAACCATGACCGTAAAAGAACGTATGATTATGATAGCACTCGGTTCACTACCATTTATTATGGTCGTAGGTAACTCGATGTTTATTCCAATACTACCGAATATTGAAAATGCATTACTGCTGGATCCAACACAAACAGGCTGGATGTTGACTGCATTTGCCGTTCCAGCTGCTGTGACGATTCCATTAATCGGCTTTTTGTCAGACCGTTACGGAAGGAAAAAATTAATCATCATATCTCTTTCAGTCATTTGTGTCGGCAGTGTTATATCTGTCATTGCAGCAGTCATACCACCAAATGTATTTTCCTATACTTTCATGTTAGTGGGACGAGCCATCCAAGGATTTGGAGCGGGAGGAACATCACCTCTTGCACTCACTGTTATCGGTGATGTTTTTTCAGGAAGAAAAAGAAGTACCGCGTTAGGAGCAATGGAAGTTTCTAATGGGATTGGAAAAATGTTTAGTCCATTTTTAGGAATCATTGCAGTGATGATGTTTTGGTATAGTGCTTTTATTTTTTATTTTATTATGGCCTTTACTGCTTTAATTATCATTCTATTTTTTATTAAAATTGAAGAGGAGCGTACTTTTACTACATTCAAAGCATACAGGCAAACCATTAAGGCGGCGATGAAACGAAGCTATCATTGGCTTATCCCTTTATTTCTAACAGGAGGAGTCGTTTTATTTATATTGTTTGGACTGCTTTTTTATTTGTCATATGAAGCAGAAAGAATATATGGGATTGTTGGTTGGTCAAAAGGGGTTCTCTTTTTTATTCCTCTTGGATTTTTAACAGCAGCCTCGTATGTTTCAGGACGGTTCATTGGCGGGAATGATACTCATATGAAAAAAATATTATATACTGCGTTTGTACTTTTGTTTTTAAGTTCGATCGGAGGTATGGTTGAACATAACTTCATCGCTCTTGTTCTCATCATGTCTGGATTTTCTGTAGGCACTGGATTATTACTTCCCGCATGTAACCTTTTGGTCACAGCTAGCGTCTCAAAAGAAGAGCGAGGGATGGTGGTAGCTCTTTATAGCATGGTCCGCTTTCTAGGCGTAGCGTTAGGTCCATTAGTTTACAGCTACTGGATGATGTATGAATGGGATATGTTTTTGAAATCAACATTAGTCCTATTAAGTATGTCAGCAGCGTTATATGGAGGGTGGTTAATAAACGAAAAAAAAGAGCTTTATCACGAATTGAACTGAGTAAATAGACCTTTCGTCCCTTTCTTTTTTATTGAAAATAGTGTTTTCTACTTATTAAGGGAGGGACAATCATATACATTAACACATAAGGACTTTAGAAACGAATGATTGAGCTACTGGTGAAAAAAGAGATCTTCTAGGAAACGGTAACCATCACTCTTAGAGAAAGAGGAAGCTCGAACTGAAAGGGGAATTCATTATGCGTCAACATATATGGAAAATAGCTGTTTCAACGTTTGCAATATGGTTTTTATTTGTGTCTGTTTCGTTTGCAGATGCAATTCCAGGGGATGTCATCGTCACATTAGGTGAAGATTTAGCTGAAGATGACAAACAAGCATTGTTAGATGAGATGGGGGTAAATCCTGATGAAGTCCAAGTTGTTTATGTTACGAATGAAGAGGAGCATGAATACCTAGGTGATTATATTCCTGCTAGTCAAATTGGCAGCAATGCGATTTCTTCTTCAAGAATAACAATTACTGACAATGATGAAGGAATTATGGTGGAAACGAACAATATTACGAGAATTAGTGAAGGAATGTATGCGAATGCGCTTGTGACAGCTGGGGTGAAAGATGCAGAAGTATACGTTACGGCTCCATTTAATGTATCTGGAACAGGTGCATTGACTGGACTTATTAAAGCATATGAATTGTCTTCAGATGAAGCGATACCTGAAGACCAAAAACAAATTGCGAATGAAGAATTAGTAAAAACTGCAGAGCTTGGTGATGAACATGGAGTAGAGCAAGCGACCGAGTTAATGGCACGTATTAAAGAAGAAATTGCAAATCAAGATATTGAAACAGAAGAGGATTTGCGTGATCTAATCCAAAGACTTGCCAATGAACTAGGAATGTCATTGACAGAAGAAGAGTTAAATGGTTTAGTTTCTTTGTTTGACCGTATGAGAAATATGAATATTAATTGGGATCAAGTTCGAAATCAATTAGGGAATATACGTGAAAATGTTAGTGATTTCATAAGCAGTGAAGAAGGTCAAGGGTTTATTCAGGCGGTCGTAGACTTTTTCAGCGCTATAATTGATGCAATTAGAGGCTGGTTATCTTCATCGATTATTCATATGCCGAACTATGCATCGATAAATAATCTTCCAGCAAAAACTGAACAGCATGAGTAATCGTTATGTTACAGGCGGCCGGAACTCGTGGCCGCTTTTCCTATTGAGTTTGAAATTGTGAAAATTTCATGAATTGTTTTTGAAACTTTTTTTCATAATCGAACGTAGATGTACATAAAGGAAAAGATTGATACAATATAATGAAAGCATAGATTGATTTAGACGGGGGGAATTATGATGGAAATGTTAGATAACGCCACCTTTGGCTTCTTCGTCGTTTTTATAGCAACGTTATTTATTTTTGGAGAGCTGATGGTCAGGGCAAAAGGTTTATTCGGAATTTTAGGTGTCGTCATTATGGCGTTGTATTTTTCACATCATCTCACAGCGACAGCAAGCTTATGGATCGTTGTTTTATATTTAGTCGGACTTATGCTGATTATCTTTGATGGAAAAGTAACTGGTGACGGTTCAATTGCAGTCGTAGGGATACTATTAATGATATTAGGACTTGCAATACCTTCACCTGGGATTATATACGGTATACTAGTTGCAATGGCTTTGATCCTTGCAGTACCAACATCGTACTTGTTTACGAAAGTATTTCCATCGAGAGATATGTGGTCAAAACTAACCTTTAAAGATAAACTTTCGAGTGAACATGGCTACAATTCAATGAATGAGTCATATAAAGAGCTAGTTGGTAAGTCCGGAGTAACGAAAACACCGTTTCGACCTACTGGTACTGTGGAAATTGAGGGAACGCTTTATAGTGCAACAACAGACAATCAATGGGTTGAATCAGAACAAAAGGTAAAAGTAATTTCTGCTGATGGAACAAGGATTGTCGTTGTACCTGAATAAACATAATCGATGAATGAGGGTGTCTCAAAAGTTTTAATTTTGAAGACACCCTCTCTTTTAATAGAATTCAAAATCTGTAAAACCGGGCGCTCGCTTTTCTCAATTCTACTGTACATACTCCGGTTGTAATCATCATTAGTAAGTTCATAATGGTTAAATGGAGGTAAAATAATCCGATTTGTCGGAACGTGTAACTGTATTTTTTAAAAATTCACTTTATTGAATGGTAAAGAACTTTTTCTAATCGTTATTATAATAGGCTTCTGACAAGGTAAACTGCAGTAGATAGTCATAAAGACTTATTTTGTTTTTGGTGACAAGTTTCCACACAAACCGTTCCAGTCTCATGATTATAATGAAGATAACTTAAAAGATATGAACTGGACACCCTCCTTCTAGCCAAGGGCAAACCTACTGAAAAGTAGCGGCGCAAAACTACGGGTCTACGGGTAAGGTACATAAAGCTATTGAAAGCTGCCTAAGATCGCCGGGTTACCTAGCAGGTAAGGATGATTGAGAGGGGGATCAAGGGCAGGATGGAAAACTATAATAGGACCGACTTTGACAAAGAATGGGAAAAATTATTAATCGAGGCGCGGGAAATAGGGATAACTCCAGAAGATGTTCGGGAGTTTTTAAAAAAGAATAGAGCGGTAACAGCTGTTTAATTAGTTTTTACCACCTTTAACATTGAGTGAAGGGTGGTTATTTTTATTTTTTGTTAGAAATTTCAAAAAAAGGTTGTAATTATTCGAATCTCCTACTAATATATAAGTATAAATGTTCGTTATAAAGAATATATGTAGTTTTTTAGTCGAAATAACGAATTTATTTTTGTGAACTATTACTAGCATTTATGTATGACTTCCTTCGATGAAGAATCTTTATCTTTAAATCACTATAAGCCTTAATAAGGAGTGCGTGTTTATGAAAGCAAGTGAAGTGTTATTGTCAGAGGAAGAGTGGGTAGAGTTAATAATAGAAGCTAAAAAGATAGGATTAAGTCCGAAAACGGTCCGTGAATTTTTAGAAGAAAAAAAAGAAAAGTAAATGAGGCTGGGACAAAACTAGTTTCTACGAATAAAAAAAGGTTCGGATGATCATTTTTTGATCATCCGAATCTTTTTTCTGTGAATGGTAAGGTGTCCTACCGGACACCTTCTGGGGTTTTGAGGTGTATTTTCTTAGGTTCACAGCCATGAATGCAAACCCTAACTCATTTTTCACCTTGTCAGTTCCTCTCACTGACATTCGAGAGAAACGCAAATTCGCCTTCAGAAAACCGAATACAGGTTCAACGTCAATTTTTCTTTGACCATAAAGTTCACCTGTTTTCGTTTCCGAAAGCTGTTCTCTTATATAAGCTTTTTGTTCTTCCCATGTCGGATTAAAGTAGATTCTTCGGTTGCGTCCACTTTGTCTCTTATTGCACTCAGCCCGTAACGGACAGGAAGAACAGTCCTCACACTCATAGACTTTAACGGTTCTCGTAAACCCATATCGATCTTTTTTCTGCGATGTATATAGAAAGGAGACTTGTTGTCCGTTGGGACAAGTGAAAGCATCTTTTTCTTCGTCATAAGCCCAGTTGGCCGAATTGGAAGGGTCCTTTTGATATTTCTTGGTCTTTTCTTTACGATACGTGTTGAAAGTAATCAGAGCTTCCCGTTCACGATTTTCATGCACATCTTGATAATTTTGTTCACTGCCATACCCTGCATCCGCTACAATATATCGAGGTAATTCAAAAAAATCGTTCTCTATACGGTCTAAGAAAGGAATCAATGTTCTAACGTCCGTTGGATTCGGAAAAACATCATAAGCAAGAGCGTACTGGTTTTCGGTCGCAAGTTGAACGTTATACCCTGCCTTTAATTGACCATTTCTCATGTGATCGTCTTTCATACGCATGAATGTCGCATCATGATCCGTTTTGGAGTAACTATTGCGTTCACCAAATATCTCCATATCGGTTTGATATTTTTGTTTTCGTTGAAGAAAATCCTTGAACTGTTTCTGATACTCTTTAGGCTTTTTTCGATCGGAACGGAGCTGTTTCCGTACCGCTGTATCATCGCTCGATTCAATCTTTTGATTGAAATCCTCAATGTGGTCATCCAGCTTATTCACCACGGATTGAAGTTCTTCTGTCGAAAGTTCGTCTGAACTTTCCCGTTCCATCGCAGGGATGACCTCTTGTTCCAACAGCTCTTCATACATCGTATTTGATTTCTCAATTAAATTCTGACTGTGTCGTTCGGTCGATTTACGCCAGACAAACGTGTACTTGTTGGCGTTTGCTTCGATCTTTGTACCATCTATGAAAACCGCTTCTTGATCAATGACCTTCTCTTCGACTAGCTGACTGCGGAATTGTACGAAGCATTCACGGAGAAGGTCTTGTACATGGAGGTTCACTCGGAACCGGTTAATGGTGCGATAACTTGGTTCGTAGCCTTGTGCTAGCCACATCATGCGCACACTGTCCTGCACTAGGGCTTCGATTTTTCTTCCAGAAAATACGGATTGGGTGTAAGCGCATAAGATAACTTTCATCATCATTTTAGGATGATAAGAAGGGGTACCCGTTTCGCGAAGAAACGGCTCGAATGCTTCCTCTGGAATACCTTCGATCATCTCATGGATCGTAAACGCAATATCATCTTTATGTAATTTTCTTTCCATATCTAAAGGCAAAATCACTTGATTCATGTTATACTGTTTAAACAAAAGGATCCCTCCCATGGTTTTTGGTGGTACTTTAATCATAGCAGAGGGAGTCCTTTTTTTCTGCTTTAATAATGAAAAAAACGTAAAAAATGGTCATCTCTAACACCCGGTTAGAAATGACCATTTTTATTTACCATTTACTGGTTTTGTCCCAGCCTCATTCCTTTATGCTGGTTTTGTTTATATAAGTATAAGCTGTCCTATCTGTAAATGTCGATTGATGTAAAAATATAGGTTACTGAGATAACTTTTTATGTCTTTCTTCATAATCTTCGAAAAAGTAATCATAAGAATTTAAGATGGATAGTGGTAAATCTAAAGTAGAAAATATTTTTTTAACAATGATAATTGAAGGGTTTTTCTTTAACCCCCTTTCAATATAGCTTAAATATGACTTTGAAACCCCAGTCATTCTTGACAATTCAGATAATGATAAGCCCCGTTCTTTCCGCTTATGTTTAATCATATCTCCAATCATTCATTCGCCTCCTTTCAATGTTATGAGTATTTTCCTAAATTCACAGTTGAGTTCATTATATCGCACAGAATAAAAATTAAAAAAATTGAAAAAGAGAGAAAATAAGAGTAAATGCGATATAAAGAACGATATATGTGCGATATTAAGAACGAATCGCTTATTTTGACGTTTTTCAAAATGGGATTAAGGTACTATACTATGATTTGAGTTCGATATAACGAATTTACTAGTGGGAACGTAAAGTGGTTCTTTCATTCTAAATAGGATCATCATGAAAAGGGTCTTGATGCTGATATCTTTGCGCCAGCAAAGGTTCACATAAAATTACATACCCGATTTGGGTGAAAAGGAGGAATTATTTTGAGTATTAAAAAGAAGTTGAGTATGGGAGCGATGACGGCGGCATTAGGTCTTGCGTTAATTGGTGGAGGAACATTTGCTTATTTTAGTGACACTGCAGTGCAATCGAACACTTTTGCATCTGGAACAATTGATTTAGATGTAGATCCAGAAATCCAAGTTCCAATGGAGAACTTAAAGCCTGGTGATTGGATGCCTAGGTCGTTCGAGCTTCAAAATAACGGGTCATTAGATATTGCATATGTAGATCTTTCTACTGAGTATCACGTAACAAGAGATGGCGAGTCTGTGAGTTCTGATTTAGCTGATGAATATGGGGAGGCACTTATGGTTCAATTCCTTAAGAATACAACGGGTGATGAACCATACGAAATTTTGTTTGAGGTGTCTTTGAAGGATTTAAGAGATTTAACACCTGAAGATTTAGCTACAAAGGTGAACATAGAGGAAATCATGACTGAAGAAGGGTATGAATATTGGGAATGGATCATTTGGCCGATATTTGGTAAATGGGTCACTGTAGATCCTGTATTTGAAGATGTAGCAGAAGAAGTAACTGGTATCGCAGCAGGTGACACAGCAGACTTTGAAGTACAATTTGCGTTTAAAGATACTGGTGAAGATCAAAACCATCTTCAAAACTTAGATCTTGAACTTACTTGGACATTTGAAGGATTCCAAGGTGAAGGTCAAGAGAAATAAATTTATAAAGGAAAGGTGAGGATTTCTCACCTTTCTCCATATTTATTTTTTATCATAAATCTATAATAGTCATTTGTATATTTATGATAGAAAATAATCGAATTCATAAATGAATGATACATAAGAGGAGGAATGCAAGGTGAGAAGTACACGTTCTGCCATGTACCGTAAGAAATATAGAAAGTTAGTTATTTTTGCACAAATATTAGCAATTTGGTATGCCACGGTCGTGTCAGCATCTTTACTAACATCTGAAACGGTCGCTTATTTCAGCAGTCACTCTCAAACGAATGGAATCATCTCATCTGCAGAATATTGGTGGGATAAAAGTGAACTACAATTTACTGGGAAAAAGACTCAAAATGTAAAAGCGTGTGCTCCAGAAGAAATTAGTGTTGAAATTAAAAACATCGGGTTAGATATGGCTAATATAACTGAGTTTGAAGTTTATTATGTTGAAAGTGGGAATCCTGAAAATCCCCATGGTGAAAAAGTCGGTGATGGTGTAATTGAAGCTTTATCACAAAATGAAGCGGTCCATATAACGTTCATGGCTGAAGAAGGTGGCTTCTACACGTTTAAGGCATTTCAGCGTCCCGGTTTTAATGATGACTATGATGAAAGACAGGAAATATGGAGTGAAATGGTTCATCTTAATTGTAATGCTGCGAAAGAAGAAATTGAAGTACAAGAAGAGAACCAAGTTATTAATAAAAATCAGAATGAAAGCGATGAAGTAGATGGAGAAGAAAATAAAAGTAATGAAAATAAAGAGCAAATAGAATCCGAGGATTCGTCAGACAGTAAAAAGAAAGAAGAAAAGGATGTAGAAGAAAACAAAGATAAAGGAAAGGAAATAGAAAGTGAGTTAGAAGATAAAGACGTTAAGAAACATAATGATGAACAAAAAAATAAGAAGGAAACTGAAATTGACATAAAAGGGAATAAAACTGAAACAGATGAAAATCCACGGGAGGATGACTAATTATGAAGCTAAAAACTGTAAAAAAGTGGGTGAGTGCTCTAGTAAGCTTTACATTATTTACATCACTCATCTTGATGGCTTTTGTCGTTATTTCAACGAAGGCATCCGGTGGAGAACCTGAATTATTTGGATATCAACTTAAAACTGTATTATCAGGATCTATGGAGCCAGAGTTTAAAACAGGGTCGATTATCGCTGTAAAACCTGATGGTGATATGACAAGGTTTACTGAAGGGGACATTATTACATTCATGGAAAATGAGGAGAGACTAGTTACCCATAGAGTCATAGACGTTGTATATAGCGGAGACAACGTGATGTATGAAACGAAAGGCGACAGCAACAATGCTCCTGACAGCAGTTTAGTTTTATCAGAAAATGTCGTGGCTGAATATACAGGATTTACAATTCCGTATATTGGTTATATGGCAAGTTTTGCCCAGTCAAAAGAAGGAGGAGCATTAATGCTCATTGTACCAGGAATAATATTATTGATTTATGCAGGCTTTACAATTTGGCAAGGTCTTTCTCAAATGGAAAAAGAGAACCAGTCAACTAATAATAGTGCCAATATCGAAGAGGTAAAAGAGTCTGTTTAAGTTTGCAACAGTTAATGCCGTAATGAAAGAAGGTGATGTTATGCAAGGAAAGTATAAAGTGATCTTTCAACTAACAACAATTATTATCATATTTTTGTTCATATACTCGAGCATGCACTATCATAATAAGGTGTTTGCTGATACAAACTCCATTTCTATTAGTACGTCTCCTGAGAGCGTACTATTCGATGTCGCAAACCTTAAGCCTGGTGATACGATTACACGAACATTGACTGTGAAAAACAACGGTAATATGGAATATTATTATCATTCAAAAGTAAATCAAACTGGAGGATCGGATAAATTATTTAGGCAGTTTGAATTATCGGTTTTCGACTCTGATGGGATTCTTTTTGAAGGCAATCTTGCACAATTTGGTGGATTCGAACCACGCTATCTAGATATTGGAGACGAAGATGAAATTACGTTTGTAGCTGAGTTTCCTTGGGAATCTGGAAATGAGTTTCAAGGGTTGAAAACAGAGTTTGAAATCGTGCTATGGGCTGATGCTGAATCGGTTCAACCTACTGATCCAAGCGCAGATGAAACAGAATCATCAATAATTGGTGGCAGTTTACCTCAAACAGGTGATCAAATACCATTGTTATATTATCTTATTGGATTAGTACTATTAATAGCAGGATATTTGATGCTTAAGTCGTCGAAACGGTTTGTAAATATGGGAGGAGAGAGGTATTGAAACGGTTACTAGCAACTATGTTAATGGTTGTAGGTACAGCTGTGATCCTCTTTCCGTATTTTCAAGGTCAATATTACGCATCTAATGAGCAAAGCTTAATTAATGAGTTTAGAGAGCTAGATACTATTTTTGAAGATCAAGAAGTGGATACCGAAGAGAGGAGTCTTGTTCTTGAGAGTGCGATGGGGGGTGTAATCGGGACAGCAGATTCGCCTACTAAGATAGAGAATGTCGTCGGTTTGCTTCATATTGAAAAGATTGAGTTAACTTTGCCATTACTCGAAGGTGCGTCTGAAACTAATTTAAAGGTCGGTGCAGGGGTATTAACAAGTACTTCACCTTTTGGCGAGGAAGGCGGGAACACAGGTATTGCTGCACACCGCAGTCATACGTACGGGAGGCAGTTTAACCGTCTCGATGAAATTGAGGAAGGAGATCTCGTCGTAGTTGAGACACGTACAGGAGAGTATCAATTTGAAGTGTTTCAAACTTCTGTTGTGGCTCCAGAAGATGTATCAGTATTACAACCGATCGATCATTATTCAGTCGTTACATTAATTACATGTACACCGGTTATTGATCCGACCCATCGATTAATCGTTCATGCAAAGAAAGGTTAGAATAATAGAAACAGAAAGGCCTCCATAACTCAGAGGCCTATTACTTTTGCTTCATCTTCCATTTGTTGAATTCGAGAAACTCTCTAAACTCTTCTTTAGATACTCCGGAGTCCATTGCTTCCTTTACAAGCTTTTCCCATTCATTATCTAAATGATTTTGAGAAGGCGAATGAGTTTCTGCAACGTGATCTTTTAATAAATGATCAATCGTAATATTTAATTCTGCAGCTACTTTCTCTAAAAATTGCACAGATGGATTTTTTTGAATATTACGCTCTAATGCACTTAAATATGATTTAGCTACCCCCGCTCGTTCAGCTAGTTCAGTTAATGTTAATCCTGCATCTTTACGGTATTTTTTTACATGTTCTCCAATCATAAGCGAAAACCCCTTTTGAGTTCATATACAAGTCCTGTTATATTCTGAATCTTCTTCCTATTTATATCATTCGTTCTTGATACGTTTTTATTGAGGGATTATGTGTGACATCTTATTAGACTTTTTATTTGGTTACACATTATATAGTTACACATACTATAGGACTTCTTGAATATTCGATTATATCAATAATATAGCACATTTTCTATCTGTTTACCTCGTTTTATAAGTAATTTTCGAATTATTTAAACGATCGTCCTGATTACAGAAAATCAGTATCTTTATAAAGAACGAGCAGGCTACAATTTCTGTAACCTGCTCCAAATTTTAATCATTTATTGTCGGTGGATTTACGCCTGTGTTTTGTTTTGGCTGAGGAATTTCACGAAGTACGAAATACATCATGACAATGGCAATAACCCAATAAACCGTAAATGAGAACGGAATAAAGATACCAAGACCTTCTAGAAGAGCAAATAAGATAGTAGGCATTGTAACCGCGTATGCTGATAAAATCCAACAATGCCGGTATCTTAGCTGTGATGCTGTATTACGTTTCATAAACAGTGAAATAAGTGAAAGGGTAAAGATTCCGATAAACTTCATTGCAGTTGTAAAGATATACATAATAACGACAATTAAACCAATAATGATAGGTAGAATGCCGCCGAGACTGTCAGCAAAATCCATTGCTTGATCTTTAGATACATTTAATCCGAGTTGCTGATAGTTAAAGGTTTCGACGACACCGTTCGTAACGAACAGCGCTTCACGTTCTAGCATTGCAAATGCATCACCGTGTTCAGCGACATCGGATTCAGTATATTCTCCAGTAGGGTCAAAAATGATCACACCGTCTGTCTCTTCGATAATGAGTGGATCGTTTACTTCAGATTCGAGAGTACCATTTTGAATAGAGAAATCGGGTATAGTTTCATCTAAATGACTTTCTACATGATTGAACATCGTATTGATCCCGCTACCTAAATAGTAGGCGGCAGGGATACTTGTAATGAACATTAAGAAAAATACATAAAGAATCGTTTTTCCGATTTTTTGAAAACGAAATTTAGCGATCGTTTCTGGTGAATATAAACTTTTTACAAATTGCTGAAAAATATTCATCCTTGCACTCCTTTTTAATTACAGTGTTTCACCTTGAATAGGTATTCAATTTCACATAGGTAATTAGATGCTGTTTTTAATTGAAAAAAGACGTATCGTTGAATACCGAATGGGTCTGTTTTTAATATAAACTATTTTTGGGGATATCGAAAGAAAAGTTGCTTGATAAGCATTGGATTTTTTGTCGAAAGAGTGTAGGATTATGAATGGCAAATATAAAACTTAATAAAATCTTTACAATTGATTAACAAACAGTTAACAAACGACGCGTAATATGAACGACGTGACGAAAGGCGTCGAGTATAGGTACTAAGGGGATGAGCTGGTTGGAATTAGAATTAAGAGATCTTTTATTTATGTTTTTCGGAGGACTTGCAATCTTTCTATTCGGAATCAAATTTATGGGAGATGGCTTACAAAAAGTTGCGGGAGACAGACTGAGAGATATTTTAGATAAATTCACGAGTAATCCGATTATGGGTGTCATTGCAGGGATTATCGTAACAGTACTTTTACAAACGAGTACCGGGACAACTGTACTTGCAATCGGTCTTGTAAATGCTGGATTTATGACGCTAAGACAGTCTATTGGAGTCATTATGGGGGCCAATATCGGTACGACGGTTACAGCTTTTATTATCGGTCTGAAAATTTCTGACTATGCTTTACCGATTATTGCAATCGGGACATTCTTAATATTTTTCATAAAAAATAAAAAAGCGAACAATATTGGACAAGTCTTTTTTGGGTTCGGTGCATTATTTTACGGCTTAAGCTTAATGGGAGATGGATTAAAGCCGTTACGTGAGCTAGAGGCATTTGCTGAATTAACGGTTAGTATGAGTCAAAATCCGCTGTTGGGTGTATTGATCGGTACGATCTTCACTGTCAGTGTTCAAAGTTCTTCAGCAGCAATTGGTCTGCTTCAGCAGCTTTTTGCACAAGGAGCATTGGAGTTAGACGCAGCTCTTCCGGTATTGTTTGGTGACAATATTGGGACAACGATCACAGCTGTTTTAGCTGCATTAGGAGCATCAATTGCGGCAAAACGAGCAGCACTAACACACGTTATTTTTAATGTCGTCGGTACAGTCATTGTTTTACTCGTTATTTATCCATACATCCATTTTATTTCGTTTTTACAAGAAAAATGGGAATTAAACCCTGAAATGACTATTGCTGTTGCACATGGTATCTTTAACTTCTCGAACGTACTAATACAGCTTCCATTTGTCGCTGTATTAGCTTGGATTGTAACAAAGATTATTCCAGGAAAAGAAACGGTAATCGAATACAAAGCACAGCATTTAGATCCAACATTAATTACTCAATCATCGTCAATTGCCTTAGGGCAGGCGAAGAAAGAAACTTTACGAATGGCTGAATTATCTGAACAAGGGTTAAAAGAAGCTTCCCAATTCGTAAAATCGAAGCAAAAGCGTCATGCAGAACTGACGTATCAATTTGAAGATGCCATTAATAATCTTGATCGGAAAATTACCGATTACTTAGTGAAAATCTCTGCAAACTCACTATCTGCGCAAGATTCTGCGCAACACTCTATGCTAATGGATACAGTTCGTGATATTGAGCGTGTCGGAGACCATATGGAAAACCTTATTGAACTTGCTGAATATCAAGTGACGAATAAAGTGAAAATGTCTCAGCTTGCAATGGAAGATTTAAATGAAATGTTTGAGTTAACGATTGAAACGTTACACAAAGCAGTGAAGGCACTTGAGGATGACGATATAGTCGCTGCTAGGTCTGTCGTATTGAAAGAGGAACAAATTGATAAAATGGAGCGTCAGCTACGAAAAAAACATATTATTCGTTTAAATGAAGGAAGCTGTGACGGTTCTGCAGGAATTGTATTTGTGGACATGATCAGTAATTTAGAACGTATCGGCGATCATGCAGTAAACATTGCAGAGGCTGTCATTGGAGAAGAATAAAGAATATTTTTGGGTTGGACCTGCAGTGGTTCAACCCCAATATTTCCCTTAAAAAAACTATCTTGGAAAAATAAATTAAAAAATTTGCATAAAGTTGTTGACTTTAATTTAATGGACGTGCTAATATATTCATTGTCTCAAACGAAAAAAATGAGCTGATGGCGGTGTAGCTCAGCTGGCTAGAGCGTACGGTTCATACCCGTGAGGTCGGGGGTTCGATCCCCTCCGCCGCTACCATGATAGATTTTAGATGACCGTTAGTTCGATTGGTCAGAGCAACGAGGAAAGCTTCGCTGAAAGGCTACGAGTTGTCTCGACGGATCATACTTCGAAGCAAAGCTAGAAGAGGAAGAGACAGACAAGTCGTTCAACATAAATAGGCCAGACATCATTAAGATTAATATCCTTATTAAGGACCCTTAGCTCAGTTGGTCAGAGCAACGAGGAAAGCTTCGCTGAAAGGCTACGAGTTGTCTCGACGGATCATACTTCGAAGCAAAGCTAGAAGAGGAAGAGACAGACAAGTCGTTCAACATAAATAGGCCAGACATCATTAAGGTTAATATCCTTATTAAGGACCCTTAGCTCAGTTGGTCAGAGCAACGAGGAAAGCTTCGCTGAAAGGCTACGAGTTGTCTCGACGGATCATACTTCGAAGCAAAGCTAGAAGAGGAAGAGACAGAAAAGTCGTTCAACATAAATAGGCCAGACATCATTAAGGTTAATATCCTTATTAAGGACCCTTAGCTCAGTTGGTCAGAGCAACGAGGAAAGCTTCGCTGAAAGGCTACGAGTTGTCTCGACGGATCATACTTCGAAGCAAAGCTAGAAGAGGAAGAGACAGACAAGTCGTTCAACATAAAATAGGCCAGACATCATTAAGATTAATATCCTTATTAAGGACCCTTAGCTCAGTTGGTCAGAGCAGACGGCTCATAACCGTCCGGTCGTAGGTTCGAGTCCTACAGGGTCCACCATATTATTTACCTACATAGTATCATTTTTTACGGAGGAGTACCCAAGTCCGGCTGAAGGGATCGGTCTTGAAAACCGACAGGGGCTTCACGGCCCGCGGGGGTTCGAATCCCTCCTCCTCCGCCATACATAATTATTCAACTCACTGTAATGTTAAACAGTGAGTTTTTATTCATTTTAAACAGGTTAATCATAAATTGAGGTGACAGTGAAGATGAATGTACAAATCACGTCTAAAGCGATAGCAGAATTAAGAAAAAGAAGTACTGACCTTACTTCGAATGTTTTATTAATAAAATATGATACTGACGGATGTGGTTGTGTGGTCAGTGGTGTTAGTAAACTGCTTGAAATAGAAAATAGCGGAGCGTATGAAAGTGTTCCGTGTGAGCCTAATACGGTCCGCGTTGCGATTGAAGGGCAATATAAATGGGCATATGATAAACAAATAATGATTGATTATTCCGACACAGCAAAAATGTTCCAGTTGAAAAGTCCAAATCAAATGTTAAATCCGCGAATGACGTTCCTTCCTCTTACATAATTATTTGACAATCAGGTAAACTAAGATACCTTTTACAAATAATTAATATTGCAAAGCTTTTTTGTTTGAATCATGAGTCTATTTCTGATAATGTAAAAATGAAAGAGGAATCCTTTTCATCCTGGAAAGGACGTGCCTCTGTGGGATGATGTTGGATTTTATTTCCAATTATTTATCAACCTACATAATATATTAAGGAGGAGATATGAATGGCATTTACACTTCCAGAACTACCATACTCACATGACGCATTAACACCACACATTGATGAAGAAACGATGAAGATTCACCATGGGAAGCACCACAATACTTATGTTACTAAGTTAAATGATGCTTTAGAAGGACACAGTGATCTTCAAGGAAAGAGTCTTGAAGACTTAATCTCTAATCTTGATGCACTTCCGGAAAGTATCCGTGGAGCCGTTCGAAATAATGGAGGTGGGCACTATAACCACACGTTATTCTGGCAAATCATGTCTCCAAATGGCGGCGGTGCACCAACAGGTGAACTAGCAGATGCTATTAATGAGGCTTTTGGAAGCTTCGACAAGTTTAAAGAAGAATTCAAAAATGCTGCACTTACTCGTTTTGGATCAGGCTGGGCTTGGCTAGTTGTAAACAACGGTAAAGTTGAAGTAACAAGCACACCTAACCAAGACACTCCAGTAATGGAAGGACAAACGCCAATTCTAGGAGTAGACGTTTGGGAGCATGCATACTATCTTAAGTACCAAAATAAACGTCCTGACTATGTTGATGCGTTCTTTAACGTCGTTAACTGGGATGAAGTTGCAAAGCGATATGCTGAAGCAAAATAAGTATACTGAAAAGACCTGGCTGCCTCGAGGCAGTTAGGTCTTTTTTAAAAGGTTAAGAAAGTATAAAATTTCAATCTCTCGATTGTTGTCTAGCTTCAGCCAAGAGCGTTACATCACGCAATATTTCGAGTTGTCTCGACGGACAGGACGTCCTAATGCAGCGCATGCCACAGGACGTGGCGTATTGCCCGGTTGACGGATACACTCCAGAGCAATTCTAGTAGAGGAAGAGACAAAGACAAGCTTTTGACACTCCTTTATCTCACTCGGCTCAGTCCGACGAGCATGGACGTTCTAGTATCGGACATGCCACAGGACGTGTCGTTTTGTCCGACCAGTTTTCTTCGTCGATAACCGAAGCCACTTGCTCTTTTTTTAAAAGTTTTACAATTACTAGCTTACATTTATACATAAAAAAGATTAAAATAATATCTTTTTTTGTTGCTTGATGTTTTCGCATATCATCTTATTGTGGTGGCACAATAATGTGTGTGATGTTAAAAGGAGCGTCGGCACATGAAAAAGGTATTAAAAGCGTTTATTGGAGATATAGAAGTAAATAAAGATTTAAAGTTCCTTTTGTTCATTGGCGGTTTGTATGCGTTAAGCATTGCATTATCAAATACGTTTGTAAACGTTTATTTATGGAAACAGTCTGGTGAATTTATGGATCTTGCGATTTATAATTTATCCGTTGTCATTTTACAGCCTCTGACGTTTATTTTAGCCGGTAGATGGGCGAAAAAGATTGATCGAGTAGTGGTCCTGCGTTTAGGGGTTATTTTTTTATCAATTTTTTATTTTACCGTCTTATTTTTAGGAGAAAATGCTGGCCAATATTTAATTCTGCTTGGAGCTTTACTCGGAGTCGGTTATGGATTTTATTGGTTATCATTTAATATCCTGACCTTTGAAATTACCGAGCCTGAGACGAGAGATTTTTTTAATGGATTTTTAGGGATATTAACCTCATTTGCAGGGATGATCGGACCGATTTTTGCAGGCTTCTTAATTACCCATATGGAGAAATTGATTGGTTATCGTGTTATTTTTGCGATTTCACTAGCTTTATTTGTCGCAGCAGTCATCCTTAGTTTTTTCTTGAAACGTAGATCGGCAAAAGGTCAATTCCACTTAATAGATATTGTGAAAATCCGTAAAGAGTACGAAGCATGGGCAAGAATTTTACATGCTCACTTTTTTCAAGGTCTGCGTGAAGGAAGTTTTGTTTTTGTGATTGTCGTATGGGTGTATGTTTCTACAGGAAGTGAACTCGCTTTAGGTACATATGGGTTAATTGCTTCGGCTGTATCATTTATTTGTTATTACTTAGTTGGTCGTTTTATTAAACCTCATTATCGTAAAAAAGCAATCTTAGTTGGTGGAGTTATATTATATTTGGCGATCTTCCTCATTGTTTTTGAATTGAGCTTTGCAAGGTTGATTGCTTATGGGGTAACGATATCACTTGCTTATCCGCTTTTATTAGTTCCGTATGTATCATTGACATATGATGTGATCGGCAGCGGCTGGAAGGCAGCAGAAATGCGAGTAGAATATATCGTGGTACGTGAATTGTTTATTAATGCAGGAAGGATTATATCTATTTTAACTTTAATGTTGTTCATTATTTTGTTCCAGGAAGATAAAGGAATACCCTATGCATTGATGCTGTTAGGAATCGGTCATATGGTCATCTACTGGTGTATTAGAAAAATTAATCTTCCTGAGACTGGTGAAAAGGAAACGTATAGTGTTTTAAAGAAACATTAGAAACAGGAAATAGTATCTATACAAAGGATCAATTATATTGTGAAAAAGATGGTAAAATTCCTTCTTTTCTCCTGCTTTTTCAGGCTGTTCTTATATTGATAAAATAAGTGGATATGATATAATAATAACAAATCAATCTCAATCGTTGCCTGCGGTGTTGGTGAACTTCGAGTATTAATTCGAACCGAACACCAATTCACATTGGGAGCTTAACATTAAAGTTTGGACAACATGCCTCTATGAGGAAGTTGGATATTCTTTTGCAAGCACCCACCTGCCATCGTGCGGGTTCGTGAAATCTGGAAGATAACCGCACATGCGGGCACATTTTTTAGACACCTGCATAAAAGGTGTCTATTCTTGTATGGTCTATTTCCAGAAAAAATGTTTGTTTAAGAATAATTGCACATATGATGGATAAATTGCACTTTGACTATAGAAAAATACGTTAAAATATTTCATAATAGATAAGGATAGAAAGTTGTACGGAAAGGATACATAGAAAGGAATAAATTCAATGACAGAGAAGAAACAAAAGAGAACGCACTTGCCTGTTCGGTTAAATATCATATTTTTCCTCGTTTTCCTCTTGTTCTCCGCACTTATTCTCCGGTTAGGGGTTGTGCAAATTGTACAAGGAGAAGAATATCAAGAACAATTAGAAAGAACAGTTAATATTAGTGTTCCTGTAGAAGCACCACGGGGGCTCATGTATGACCGTTATGGAAATATCGTAGTTGATAATGAATTGATGTTTACTGTGACATACACGAACAGCAATACTCCCCCCGATGAAATGTTGGAAACAGCGATTAAATTAAATGAATACATTACACAAGAGCCGCGAAATATTTATAAACGAGAACTTCAAGACTTTTGGGTATTGTTAAATAGTGAAAGCGAAGAAGAAGGGGAGCTAAGTAAATTTGACGAACTTTTAACGTTAGAAGAGGCAGAGGAACTAGAAATATCAAATGATGAAATTTATAATGAGCGATTAAACCGTATTCCTGAAGAAGAGCTAGAGAACCTGGAAAATTCTCAAGAACATATGGAGGTATTCGGGATATGGCGTGAGTTTAATGCTGGATATAATAATTTGCCACATAAAGTGAAGCGTGGTATTTCATACGACGAAGCAGCAACAATTATGGAAAATCTTGAAGAACTTCCGGGTGTTGATATTATTCGAGATTCCGAGCGCCACTATGTATTTGATGATACGTTAAAAGGTGTACTCGGACAGGTCGGGTCAATTCAGAGAGATGACCTCGATTATTATCTCTCACAAGGGTATTCTCGTAATGAAGAAGTAGGGCGAACATACCTTGAAGCCCAATACGAGTCCGTATTACGTGGAGAAAATGGAAGTCTTGATAATTTTCTTGATCGCAGCGGGAATTTCTTAAGAAATCCAGAAGAACGTCTAGGAAGCAGAGGCAATGATCTCGTTTTATCTTTTGACATGGAATTACAGCAAAAAGTCGAAGAAATACTTGAAAAAGAAGTGGATGAAGCAAGTTCCCAATTTATAGGTGAGAAAGATGCTTACGTTGTAATGATGGATCCGAACACAGGTGAAATCTTATCAATGGCTGGCTACAACAGTGATATCGCTACGTTTACACAAGCATTTGAAATGGGGTCGACGATAAAAGGAGCAACCGTTCTTGCTGGTTATGAAACAGGAGCAATGCCTGTCGGCTCGAGAATTCTAGACAGACCGATTGAAATACCGCAAACACCAACACTTAGGTCACATCGTCCGTTAGGATATATTAATGATTTACAAGCGTTAGAACGGTCATCGAACATTTATATGGCATACGTTGCGATGAATTTAATGAATTATACACCTGGCGTCAGCGGAACGAATTGGAGCAATGTTCAGTCAACGTATGACTTACTTCGTTATTATTACAGCCAATTTGGTTTAGGTGTCAATACAGGAATTGATTTGCCAAATGAGTTTTCTGGTATTAACGGAGGGTATGGAAACCCTGGTAACTTGTTATATTTAACGTTTGGCCAATATGACACTTATACACCGCTTCAACTAGCACAGTATGTTTCAACGATCGCGAACGGAGGCTACCGAATTGCTCCAAGAGTCGTAAGTGAAATTAGAGAACCTGGAGCATCTAGAGGAGAGTTAGGCCCTATTGCACAGCAGCTTGAACCGAAAGTGCTAAATCGCATCGATATGGAAGATTCGTATATTGATCGAGTACGAGAAGGGTTTCGACTTGTTATGCACGGATCAAATGGTACAGCTGCATCTGCTTTTCGTGATGCTGATTACGTTGCCGGAGGAAAAACGGGGACAGCACAGGTATTAGTTGACGGTGAAAGTGCAAACAATCAAGCACTCGTTGGCTGGGCACCATTCGACGACCCGGAAGTAGCCTTTACGGTAATGGCTCCAGGAATGGATATAACGACAGAAACGAGGTTAGCAAACACAATCGGTAGAGACATTTTAGATGCTTATTTTGAATTAAAGGAAAAACGTAATGGACCTGCTCTTCCTGATGATAACATCGATTATGAAGACGAAAATATCAACATGGACGAATAGAGTGATTAACGAACAAAGAAGCACTTACTGTAACGGTGAAGTGCTTCTTTTGATGTATTGAGCAGAAACTATCACAATACTATATACCTATAATTTTTTTTCGTTTCATATAAATAGGACTTTCGATCAATAAAGGCGGTGGGGTATAACTAGCCAATAATAACTGAAAAATGGTCCCAATCATTGGTTTTAGATTTTCTTGTTGATTGCCAAAAAACACGAGACGCCAGCAAATAGCATTTTCATCACGTGCTTCCACAAGGTTCCTGCAGGATGCGGAGGGTTTTGTCTAGCGTGCGAATGTCATCCTCGTTCGATTCCTCCACAAGGTTCCTGCAGGATGCGGAGGGTTTTAGCCTAAGATCTGATTTAGTGAGTTGCTTCGACGGACAGGACGTGGCATTTTGGCCGGTTGACGCAACTACAGAGCAATACTAGAAGAGAAAGAAGCAGGAAAAGCAAGAGATGAAGATCCATCGGGCCGATATTACCCTGATTAGCTGAATCCTTGCCCGCGGCAAAGAAGACACTACGAATGCAAACGAAGTGCAGCACGAGTAGATGTCGCACTTGTACTCTGGAGTGAAAGCGTGCGCCTATAGCGATTTCGAATTCTATGATTATGAAAAGGGATGTCCTCAAAATACTTTTGGCACAGACTATATTAATATGGTTCATAAGGAACTCTGGTGTAAAGTGCCCTTATAAGGGGAAATTAAAACCGCCCGTTTTACGGGCGGATAGTTACTATTATTCAATTCATTATTGCGAAGTAATTGCTTCAACCATCTCTTCAATCGACATATCGCTGGAAACACGAGTTTCTCCTAACTGGATCTGCATTTCTACACCCATGTCAGAAACCGCTGTTTCAAAATCGCGTGCGTTATCGATAATATTTAATCTTTCTAATTGACTGCCGATATCTCCAGAAGTCATCCCTTGTTGGACTGTTATAATCGTTTGATAAATGATATCCCCTTCATTTGATTCATCTGACGACTCTTCGTTTTCTTCTTGCTCATTATCTGATTCGTCACGATCATCTTGTGTTTCTACTAACTCGTCATTTTCTACTCTTAATGAAGACAGTTCATCTGTCATGTCGTTATATTCATCGTCAGCTAAAATAACGTATGATTCTTCTAAAATTGCCATTGCTTCTTCTTCTGATATTGCACGAGCTTGTTCTTCTGTATTTTGGGGACTACTAAGGTAATATGTAGCGGAAAATGCACTAGTCGCTAAAAAGATACCAGCAGCAATACCTCGAAGCTTTTGGTTACTTGCCATTTATTGTTCCTCCTCATTACGAAACATTCGCTAGTATTTCTTCGATTTCTTGTTCACTTTTGTCTGTAAAACTTGCAATTTCCTGTACTGAATAACCTTCTTCATACATGCTTAACACATCGTCACGTGTCAACGGCTTATTATTTAGTTTACTTTCTGTTTCGTCGCTTGAAGGAGAGGTAGAAGGAATCATATATTCTTCTTCCAGTACTTCGACTTTTTTCTTTACTTGATAAAGCTCTTGCATGAATTGAATAGAGAAGTTTTCAAGTTGTTTCTCCATTTCTTTTGCTGGGTCTTTTCGAAAGAATGATAAGACAAACAACAAAATTGCGGTTACAAATAAAATAATAATTAGTGTTTCCATTATGTTTTTCCCTCCAACAATCTTTTAACATAAACCTATCATATAAAAAACTCGGCCGTTAGTGAATACCTTCTTTTTTGGTAATTCGACAATATCTAAAATATACTAAAATCATTGTCAGCATAAGCTATGAAAGTCCTGGGTATTTTGTAGAATCTTGTTCGATATCTTTTTGTGAAATCGGAAAATAGATTTTTTTATCATTGATTAACTTGTCATGGCAGCACTGTGACAATTAATGACAAAAATACCTTCTTGTTGAAGACGCTCATCATAGGTAAGATTAATTTATATCGAAAATGTAATTGGTTGAAAAGTAAATAGATTCGGTTGAATATAAAAAAGCGAGAGGAGAGGATAGCGTGAGTGTAATTCAATCAGCATCAATTAATATATTAAAAGAGATCGTATTAAAAGTAAATGACACATGGATGGAGAAAATATACCCTAATCAATTCGATCATTATTACGAAGCAAAATCTGAGTTAATTGAATGGAAATATATTAAATTAGTTCAATCAGCCCATGGGAAAAAATTGAACAAGCTGTTTATTAGAAGCCTCACTGATCAGCCTATGATCATATCAATATTAGCTCATTGCCATGTACGTTCGGATGGGGTAAAGCCGCTCGTCTATTTTTCACCGACAAAAGAAGCGATTATTATGTATGATGGTGAAAAGTATCATTTATACGGCGGCGCATCCATCGAAGGGAAGGCGAATAAGTTCCATACTGAGTCAGTAAATTTAGAGGTTTGGAACGATCAATCTCCGATCAGGTTTCAACCATTAAAAAATGAAAGTGACGGTTGGGCAATGGAGTATCGATTAAACATTCAACCTAAAGGAATCACATACGTATATGATTGGGAGTTGTCAAATCAGGAGATCTGTGAAATTGAAAAACTGCATAATCATTATGAAAAGGTGTTGGCAGTGAAAAAAGTACATTAACACGCTGAAGAGTCGGAATATTCTTTCTCTTGAATATCTGTTCATGTTCTGCTATTATTTTAAAGGTATGAGTAAGATATGATGTTTGGAGGGATAACAATGCGTGTACAAGTTACTTTAGCATGTACTGAAACAGGCGATCGCAACTATATTACGACTAAAAATAAACGTACGAACCCAGACCGTATGGAGCTTAAAAAATATAGCCCACGTTTAGGTCGTCACACATTACACCGCGAAACGAAGTAAGCAGAGGAAATTTCCTTCTGCTTATTTTTTTTCCTTTCTTTTATCATTTCCGATGAACCAATACGAAAAAATGGACGTATTATTCTTCAAAATAAGGTAACACGTACAGAGCTATTAGCTTTCATAACAATGAAACTATGATAAACTACAAGTAAAAATGAGATCAAAAAGGATGGATTTTCATGAATAAATTACAATTAAGACAAAGGATGAAGGCATCTTTTCATCAATTATCTGAACGTGAAAGACATACAAAGACAAAAAAAATCCACGAGCAATTATATCAGTGGTCTGGCTGGCATCAAGCGGATGTCATTGGAACGACAATTTCTGTTGGAAGTGAAGTAAATACATATACATTGATTGAAAAATGCTGGCAAGAGCGAAAAAGGGTTGTCGTTCCTAAGTGCGAACCTAACAGTAAACAATTACACTTTTATCATTTAACATCTTTTAGCCAACTAGAAGACTCATTTTATGGATTAAAAGAACCGAATCCGGATAAATGCGAACGTATTGAGCCCGCAAATATTCAGTTACTCATCGTTCCCGGGTTAGTATTTGATAAATCCGGGTATCGAATAGGCTATGGAGGTGGTTATTATGACCGTTTTCTAGCTCGAAATCATTTAGAGACGTGTGCACTATGCTATGAATTCCAAATGGTTCATGAAGTTCCTCATGAAGATCATGACATTCCAGTAAGAACGATCATAACGGAGTCAGATTTGATCTCATGTACACAATGATCATCTTGTTCATTAGTGTTTGCCTGTTAGCTTTAGGAGCTTATTACAAACAATCCCTCACGAAAAGTGGTATGTATGCAGCCATTGTGGTAGGTTGTGTAATTAGTTTCAGTCTATCATTTTTTGGTTTAATTGTTTTAGGGGCATTTTTTATTTCGTCATCTCTCATAGGAAAGGTTGTACAGGGGAGTGGAGACACGTTTGAATTGAAAGGTGAAAAACGTGATGCTGCACAAGTACTTGCTAATGGCGGCTGGGCTGCAGTATGTGCATTGTTATATGGATTAACAGATGCAGCAGGCTGGCTATTCGCTTTTGTTGCAACAATATCAGCCGCTAATAGTGATACTTGGGCGTCTGTAGCAGGCAGGTTGAGCCGGTCAAAACCAAGACATTTTCTAACCTTTGATCGATTAGAGCACGGACAGTCTGGCGGTATGACGATCATTGGGACGGTCGGAGCTATGCTAGGTGCTATATTTATTAGTATCATTGCCTGGTCTTTTAATCTCCTCTTTCTTACCTTTGAAATTACCGTCTATTTTGTAGTGTTTACTTCATTGGTTGGCTTTGTAGCTCAATATATTGATACGATCATTGGCGGAACGTTCCAAGTATTGTATCGTTGCTCTGTATGTGGAAATGTAACGGAAAAAGGAGTACATTGCTATCATCCTTCAGTAAAAATTAGAGGAATTCATTTTTTTACGAATGATGTAACGAATCACGTGTGTACTGCTTCAGCTGTCTTGTTTTCTTGGCTGTATATTTCATTCATATAAATAGGAGGGAAAGCTATTGAGTCAAGATTGGTCCCGATATTCAAGACAAATGTTATTTCAACCAGTAGGTGAAAAAGGGCAGGAAATGTTAAGTCGTGCGAAAGTATTGATCGTTGGAATGGGAGCGCTCGGAACCGTTATCGCGAACCATTTTGTCAGAGCAGGTGTCGGACATGTCGTGTTTTGTGATCGTGATTATGTGGAAAAAAGTAATTTGCAGCGTCAACTGCTTTTTAATGAAGAAGATGCTGATCAATTATTGCCAAAAGCGGTAGCGGCAGAACGAGCATTAAAGAAATTGAATACTTCGATTAAAATTGAAGGGCATGTGACAGACATTCATGCTCATAACATTGAATCATTTATGAATGACGTGAACTTAATTATGGATGGGACAGATAATTTCCGTACTCGGTATTTATTAAATGATGTTGCCTATAAATTTGGTGTCCCATTTATTTACGGAGGGGCTGTGAGTTCACGAGGAATGAATGCCGTTTTTATTCCTGGCGAGACCCCGTGTTTACGCTGTATGTTTCCGACCTATGATGGAGCGGGTCAAACGTGTGATACGGTTGGCGTGTTATCACCTGTTGTTGATATCGTTGCCAGTATTCAAGCGATAGAAGGGTTAAAATTATTAACTGCCAACAAACATGCTTTACGTAGTAATTTGGTGACATTTGACATATGGGAGAATGATTCATTCGAAATGAAACTGAAGGAAGTCCATGAACATTGCCCGACCTGTCAGCTGAAGCAATATCCTACTTTAACTGAAGCTGATAGTGATCACATCACTACGCTGTGTGGGAGGGAGACGATACAATTTTTAACGAATAAAGGTCTTAATTTATCTGTTTGGAACGAACGGTTACGAGCTGTAGCTGAAGTGAAAGAAACACCATTTTTGTTACGAGCACATTTACAAGAAGGTGAAACACTTATCCTGTTTCCGGATGGGCGTGTCCTTATCCAAGGAACCGAAGAAATAGCAAGGGCTAAATCGTTATTTTCTAAATACATAGGAATGTAGCCGAATAAATTGTCAAAATTGCCATTTCATCTACCGAAACATAGTTGTGTGTTGTGAAAAAGTGTACAATCTAATTGTAGTGAAATGATGAAGGAAGGTGAATGTGCTTATGGGATACGAAAATAAAACAACTCGTGTCGTTGTGATTGGGACAGGTTATGTCGGGTCAAGCTATTCCTTTTCATTGATGAATCAGCCCATCGCGGATGAATTGGTCTTAATTGATATGGATAAAGAGAAAGCAGAAGGAGATGCAATGGATTTGAATCACGGTTTGCCGTTCGGGTCTCCTATGAAAATATGGGCTGGTGATTATTCTGATTGTGAGAAAGCTGATGTCGTCGTCATAACCGCGGGGGCGAATCAAAAACAAGGTGAAACGAGACTAGATTTAATTGAGAAAAACGTAAATATTTTTAAAGGTATCGTTTGTTCTGTTATGCAATCACGATTTAATGGGATTTTTATTGTTGCCACAAATCCTGTTGATATATTGTCGTATGCGACTTGGCAGTTTAGTGGTCTTCCAATGGAGCGTGTCATTGGTTCAGGAACGATATTAGATACAGCGCGCTTTAGGTTTTTGCTAAGTCAGTACTTTAATATTGATGTAAGAAATATTCATGGCTACATTATTGGAGAACACGGTGACACGGAGTTACCAGTTTGGAGTCAGACACGAATCGGAGTCGAATCTATTGAGCGTTACATGAAAAATCATAAACGTGATGCAGCGAAAGAAGAGTTAGATCATATTTTTGCAAATGTTCGTGATGCCGCCTATCACATTATCGAACGCAAAGGTGCTACACACTATGCGATTGCAATGGGACTTGTACGATTGACAAAAGCGATTCTAAGAAATGAAAACTCGATTTTAACCGTTTCGACAATGTTAAGAGGTGAATATGGGTTAGAAGATGTATACATTGGGGTACCAGCGGTTGTCAATCAAAAAGGGATAGAACGGATTATTGAAATTGAGTTGAATGAAAAAGAACAGCAGCAGCTTACTCATTCAGCAGGTGTATTGAAAGAAGCAATGACTCCTGTCTTTAAGCACTAGATGGTAAACAATGGTCAGCGAATAAAAAAAAGCCTCCTTTGACAACCTAAGTTTAAAGGAGGCGAATTCAACATGCAACGTTGGGTTGGGTTTCTATTCGTGGTTGTTGCGTTTTTCGCAGTAAATCGCTATAAGTACACGCTGTTAAACCTTTTTTTGTCCAGAAAATGGATACGACGATTATCGATTGCATTTGTGATGCGAATACCAGGAGTTCGCGAACGTATGATGTACCAGATGATCAGATAAAAGAACTAATGTATAAAGGGTATACGTTTTTTACGCCTTGATTCCTTAGGAACAGAGGATGAAAAACACTCCTTTTGTACATTAGTTTTTTCATTATTATCTAATTAAATAAAAAGGGAGATAATTCTTCGAAATATCGAATAATCGTTGATATAATATGGTGGAGAGGTGAATATTTGTGAAATGGGAAGGGATTTGTTTTGATTTAGATAATACATTATTTAGTCATGAAAAAGCATTTAAACATGCAATAAAAGCATCTTTTGAACATTATTTATCAAATGTTGTTAAAATGAAGGAAGATCCTATTTCGTTTAACGATTTTTTTAATGTTTTTAAATCGAACAGTGATCGATATTGGAGTATGTATGAAAGTAAAGAGCTTACCGGGAGAGATTATCGAAGATTACGGTTTATGAAAACGATGGAAGCATTCAAATTGCCATCCAGTCATGAGCATGCGGATTTGTTTCACGAATATTATTACAACATCGTCGATGATTTCAGTGAACCTTATCCAGGAATGGAACAATTGTTATCATTTTTAAAAAATAGAAATATCCAATTAGGGATTATCACGAATGGGATGGTAGACACACAATACGGAAAAGTGAAAAAAATAGGTGCAGGTAAATGGATACCGGAAAACAACATCATTGTATCTGAAGAAGTAGGAGTTGTGAAACCTTCAACAGAGATTTTTCGTATTGCAGAAAAAAGGATGAAACTAAGACCAGATCAGCTGTTATTTATCGGCGACTCTTGGAAACACGATGTTGAAGGAGCTAAACAAGCTGGCTGGGAAGCTATCTTTTTGAATTCGAGAAATGAAGAAAGAAATTCTGCAGTAGAACCATTTATCGAATGTCAATCTTTAATAGATGTATACAACGAACTATTAGTTTAAAGGGTCGGGGGTTAACGAATGAATAGACTGACATTATCCCTGAGGTTTTGGGAAATTGTTTATCACCTTGTCGTAAAAGAAAAGATGAGAGTTATACATATAAGTGAACATTCTAATGAGGTTTGGATTGAGGATGATCGTAAGGAGCCTTACCAAATCATTCGATTAGCTCAAAAAGATCTTGATTGGAGTAACCAGTTAAAAGCAGATGTGAAAAAGACTCACGAGCGTGCAAGGCAAGTACGAAAACAGCTTGGATTACGGCAAGCGAATGTCGTAAATGTGATCATTTCACCTTATCCTCCAGTAGATGACTATTCCCAAACAGTAGATCAACCGCTGCCGTTTTCAGCTGGGGGGAAACAGCAGCAACGAACGATTCTTGTCACATTGGATGCCCTCACAAATACTTTTTTTCCCTTAGCGACAGAATGGAAGCTCCATGCTATGCCGACTTTTATTGAGCCAGAGAGTGTCGAAGAGGAAGAGTCGATGCTTAGGTCTTTACGTTATGCTGTTCAACAATCATCAGAAAAAAGGCATGAAGATGAACGTAAGCTTTTCTTTTATGGTAAACCTGTTTTTACTTATATCATGATAAGCTGTATATTGGTGATGTATGCAGTCGTTGAACATTTCGGATCATCGACAAATCCGCAATCATTAATTACTTTTGGAGCAAAATTCAATCCGCTCATTTTAGAAGGTGAATGGTGGCGGTTTTTCTCTGCGATGTTTTTACACATTGGAATACTGCATTTATTTATGAACTCATTAGCACTATTTTATTTAGGAGGAGCCGTTGAACGTATTTTTGGAACGACAAGGTTCATTCTCATTTATTTTCTTGCTGGATTATCAGGATCTGTTGCAAGTTTTGCTTTCAATGAAAATGTCTCAGCAGGTGCAAGTGGGGCAATTTTTGGTTGTTTCGGAGCGTTACTGTACTTTGGGTTTCGCTATCGCCGATTGTTTTTTAGAACGATGGGAATGAATGTCATTGTTATTTTAGTGATTAATTTAGCATTCGGGTTTATGGTACCGATGGTCGACAACGGGGCACATATTGGTGGATTAGTCGGTGGATTTGTCGCTTCTGCCATTGTTGGGCTGCCGAAGCATAAAAATCAGTTGAAACAGCTCCTAGCATTCTTTGGAGGAATCGCTGCACTGACCGCCCTATTATATTATGCTTATGATCAAGAAGAAACTGGTGATTCATATGCTGTCTATTACCAAATAGGTATTGAGCATATGAGAAGTGATCAGTTTGAAGAGGCACGCCCGTATTTCGAACGTGTCGTCCACTCAGAGTCGGTTCGTGACGAAGAGCTGTTAGCTCAAAGTTATTTTCAGCTCGGTTCAATCG
Organism: Evansella halocellulosilytica; assembly: GCF_002335745.1. GTDB lineage: Bacteria > Bacillota > Bacilli > Bacillales > Salisediminibacteriaceae > Bacillus_CA > Bacillus_CA halocellulosilytica. The sequence goes on from NZ_NIST01000001.1 coordinate 3,067,167, forward strand.
AAATCACTGTAGAAAATTATGGTGAAGCTGAGAGCTATTTAGAGAATACGGTTGAGTTGTCACCTGAATTTTTCGAAGGTCAATATAACCTTGCTGTCGTTTATTATTATCAAGGCAAGTATGAACGTGCATACGAGCAGCTGCAAGTGGCAAAAGAATTAAATCCTGACCATGAGCAAGCGATTGAACTTGAAGAAGAGCTAAGTCGTCATATTGAAGCGTCTTAGCTCTTTTTTCTGCAAATTTGTTTATACAAACTGAAAATCTTAGTTCCCTTCTTCGTCTGGAATTAACTGCAATAATTGCTGACCTGATTTATCGCTCGTTTCATATAACACCATTAAATGGGTACGATCATAACTCAAAAAAATAAACGGCATCGTATTTCCGATTGGATCATACGTTTCTTCGGTAAACGTATTTGTACCTAATAAATAATATCTGTACAATCCTTCCCAAAGACGACCAATAACCGCATTCGTTTCTTCTTGTGTAAATGATGGGAGAGGAGATTCCTGAAACTGGACAATATCGATTAATGGAAAAATATAATAAGAATCATGATTAATATTAAATTCTTCAATTAATCCATCAATTGTATAAGTTAATTGCTGATCAATGATTGAATCTAACAGTTCTTGTCCTCTCTTTTCATTCGCAGTTTCGGGTATTTTAAAGTCCATTAACGGTGAAAGCGGTGTGTCAATGACATATAATAAATCATTACTCATCGCTTGTTTACTTTTAATCACGTCATCTGGGTAATGCACCTCTGCATAATGAAATGTAATAGCTTCATATTTTCCGCTGTCTTCACCATGGATCGTTATATTATTTTTCATTTTCTTCGTTTTTTCTTCCCATTCATTTTGAGTATTTACTAATACTCCATTTTCAAAAATAAATCCGATGTCTTGTCGTAAGTATGCCTTTTCATTTGTAGATGATTGAGTTTTCCAATTTAAGTAATATTCATTCTCATCCTTTGTATCAACTAAATTTACAGAAGTTAATGCATCAGTAAATTGAATTTGATCATCTTCTGGAAAATAAATAAACGCCTCACGCATCGGGTTTTTCGAGAAGTGAGGATATAATGCGATTATTATTGCAGCAATAAAGGCGCTTAAAATAAGGATGATCGTCCGTTTCTTCGTTTTTGACATTGGTCTACTCCTCTCACAAGCAAAGCATGTCTACTAGTTTATATGTGAGATGAATTCCTCCTATTCCAAAAAATTTAACAGCGATTGTATGCTGAATGGATTCTTAACCATTGACAAACAATGATAAAGAGGGGGACTAAACATGTCGGACGTAATACAAAGACCAGCTTCAACAGACTTAAAAACGAATGTTACTTATTTAAAAGATCAATTAGGTGTTGATAAGAGTTTTGATTTGGTTCATCTCGATTTATCTTTTGATGGAATTGAAATGGCGATCTTTACAGTTGATGGGTTTGCTAAAGATGAAGCCATTACACAAATTCAAAGAGAATTGAATCATATAAACATTCAAGGTGAAAATATTGATATCGTTGAAAACTTAACGAAGTCACGAATACCATACATTGAATTAGAAACAGAAATAGATTTAGAAGAAGTAGTTATTCAAGTGTTATCAGGTCCAGCAGCTTTAGTTATAGAAGGATATAATAGAATCATTATTATCGATACCCGAGAGTATCCTGTACGTGGACCTGAAGAGCCTGATACAGAACAAGTTATCCGCGGTTCAAAAGATGGTTTTGTTGAAACGCTTGTATTCAATGCAGGGTTAATCCGGAGACGAGTAAGAGATCGTACGTTACGAAATGAATATATAAGAGTAGGGAGAAGATCGCATACAGATTTATGTTTAACTTATGTTGAAGATATAGCCGATGCTGAACTTGTACAATATGTGAAGCAAGCGCTTAAACAAATTGATACTGATGGATTACCGATGGGAGATAAAACGATAGAAGAATATATTTTCGGCCAACATAAAAATCCATATCCACTCGTACGATACACGGAAAGACCTGATGTTGCATCTTCTCATTTGTTTGAAGGTCACGTGTTAGTGATGGTAGATGGTTCTCCAAGTGTAATCATTACGCCTACAACGTTTTGGCATCATTTACAACATGCAGAAGAGTACAGACAAAAGCCTATTGTAGGCAGTGCATTACGTTTTGTTCGTTTTGCTGCCATTTGGATGTCTGTTTTTTTACTTCCACTATGGTATTTATTTGCTGAAAATCCTGAGTTACTTCCTAATCATTTGGCATATATCGGTCCTAACGATATTGGTCAAGTCCCATTATTTGCTCAATTTGTGTTAGCTGAAATGGGGATTGAAATGTTAAGGATGGCAGCTATTCATACACCTTCAGCACTTGCGACTGCACTAGGGCTTGTTGCTGCGATTTTAATAGGAGAAGTTGCGATAGAAGTAGGGTTGTTCTCACATGAAGTCGTGTTATATTTAGCGATTGTAGCTATAGGGTCGTTTGCAACACCTAGTTATGAAATGAGTTTAGCAAATCGGATTGTTCGGATGACTCTATTATTAATCGTTGCCATTTTTCACGTACCAGGATATATGATCGGTTCGTTATTGTTAGTCATGTTATTAGTTTCAATGAAGGCTTACGATACTCCTTATTTTTGGCCATTTATTCCGTTTAATGGTCGCAGTTTTCGTGATGTTATCTTTCGGGCACCAATGCCATTAAAAAATCGCCGCCCACGTGCAATCCACCCGGCTGATCCGGATCGCTAAATGGAACAGGCAGTAACAAATCAAAAAAAGAGGATTCACGAAGGTTACGTGGATCCTCTTATCATTTTAGTCATGATTATAATCAAATGCATCATCTTTTATAAAAATGTCCTCTTGATTTTCCAAAGCATGTGAGGAGGCTAATACGATGCCAATCGGACTGTCATGCCCGTCACTAACGACAGTAAATGGTACAGAATGTTTATTTGCAGCTTGGACATAGTTTGAATAGGAAGGATAATTTAATGAACCATTAATATATAAATGAATATTATTTTTCGTTCGTAACAACCGCTCCACTTCATCATACATCCCTTTTTGACGAACTTGTGTATTCGTAAGGGCTAAATAAACCCTTTCGGCAATTGTGCTTAAAAATAGCTTTCGTTCTTCAGGTCTAATCTCGGGTGAACCGTATATTCCCTTTTGAAGGACTTCTTCAAGTTTATCTTGTGACATTTTGCTCCCTCTTCTCATCTGTTATTATTTTTAAAAAAAAATATAAGAAAGTATAAAATTTCAATTTCTCGACTGCTGTCTAGACTAGCAGGCACGAGCTTCGCCGATAACCAAAGGAGCTTGCGCTTTTCTTGGGATATCATGAAAGTTGTCATGTTCTTGTTCCAACTGGACCGTTAGTAACGGGAATCTTTATATAGTATATCAATTGAAAACCTTTACGAGCAAAAGAAATTCTTGTCCTTTTTTCTATATCTCCTTCATAGATTAGAAGCAGGAGGGATAAACATGGGCGGTTTTTTCTTTATGCTATTTATTATTGGTTTAACAGGCATAGCACTCGGTTCTTTAGCATCGGTTAAGGTTTGGTATCCTCTTCCCATATTTTTGTTTATAATCGCTGGCGTTTGTTTTGGATCATTTTGGTTTGGGGTGTTAATTGGAGCAGCATTTTTTAGCTGGCTGCCGATATTTTTAACGAAAATATTGTTGTTTTTCTTATCTTTACTGTTAGTTATTTTCTTTTTTAAACAGTTCCATCCTTCGTACGGATATTTTCCGATGAAAGGTTTTATTCATTGGGTATTACTTTCTGTTTTCTTTTTTATACTAGGGATCGAATTTGCAGCTATTGGTCTATCAGCATGGCTTCTTCTTTTTTTCTTCCCATTCTTTTTATTCGCAATCGTCATTGGATTATGGATAATTTATAAATTAAAGATTTTGTTTAAGTTTTCGTCTGTCGTGATTTATTTTCCGTTATTGATATTTGTTTTTTTAGGGGTTTTTAAATTATTATTAATATAAGTTTACACCGAAACACCAATAACATAGAAAAGTTAAAGGAGACATCAATGACATTTTTTGAAGTTCAGCAGTTACTAAAGAAATTTGGGACGATTATTTATACGGGCGATCGTTCTGGAGATTTGCTGTTAATGGAGGATGAATTAAAAGATTTATATGAACATCGAATGATTGATGATGAAGAATATAAAAAAGCTAGACTCGCCATTATGAAGGAAACGAGAGCCACTAAACAATAATATTTTATTGAAATAGCGATGTTGAATTGCGATGAACATGGTACAATATGAAAGTAGAGAAAGATTGATGTTAAAAGGATGATACATATGAATAAGAAATTCTATGTGGGGGTTGATGTAGGTGGAACAACTATAAAAACCGCCTTCATTGACGAAAGAGGAGAAATTCATTATAAATGGGAAATTCCTACAGACCGCACTGGTAAAGGAAAAAACATTGTTAAGCAAATTTCCGCATCAATAAATGAAAAAAGTAACGAGCAAGAAATAGCCGATCAGTTAATAGCGATCGGTGTTGGCGCACCGGGTTTTATTGATGTGGTAAACGGAAAAATAATTGAAGCTGTAAATATCGGGTGGAAAGACTACCCTTTAAAACAGGCTCTTGAAGATGCGGCACAGCTTCCCGTGTTTGTTGATAATGATGCCAACTTAGCAGCTGGTGGAGAAATGTGGAAAGGTGCTGGTGAAGGAGCAGAAAATCTCCTTGCCGTAACACTCGGTACTGGCGTAGGTGGCGGTGTTATTGCAGGAGGGGAAATTATCCATGGTGAAAGTGGAATGGCTGGGGAAATTGGTCATATTAGTTCTGTAACAGTTGGTGGTGCCCCATGTAACTGTGGAAAAACAGGCTGTCTTGAAACAGTCGCTTCAGCAACTGGAATTACTCGATTAGGGTTAGAAGCATTGCAAGCAAATCCGTCCGGAAGGTTACAAGAAGTGTTTGAAGAGACAGGGACGTTAACTGCGAAGGATATTTTTGATGCTGCAAAAAGTCATGATAAACTGGCTGAACAAGTTGTAAATACATCAATGAGCTATTTAGGTTTTACATTAGCTAATTTAGCAAATGCGTTAAATCCTAAAACGATCGTGATCGGTGGCGGTGTATCGAAGGCAGGGAGCTTTCTCATTGAACAGCTAGAAACTGAGTTTAAAAAATACGCGATCCCGAAGATTGGACAAGATACGATTATTCGGATTGCGACATTAGGCAATGATGCAGGCGTAATTGGAGCTGCTTGGTTAGCAAAGGAAAATACACCTTAATCAATAAATAGTTCGATCGTGATCGTGTACATGGACAATAAATGACGACAGTAAGATAAGACCAACGTTTTCTTCTTAACTCGAAGGGAACTTGGTTTTTCTATTAAATAGAAAAAACTTGTGTTTTGTTTTGTATGAGAGTTTGATTAACAAGCGGTAGATTGCACGGTAGGCATGCGCCTTGCGTTTTTCTTATTATCAGAATTGATAATCGTATAGCTGCAACTAAGGCTTTCACGAAAGCATAAGAGTTTCTAGGCAAGCACAATTAGCTTGCTGAGAACCATTTTAACGACAAGCCAAGTTTTGTTTATCAAACGATTGTTAAAGTGAAACTGCAAAGTCTTATTAAGGGTGAGGAATGATTGAAATACATTTTTATTTTATTACTTGTGGTGTTCTTCATAACTGGGTGTAATCAGCCAGAGCTTACAGCTTCTGATTATTCTAGTAATACGAAGCAAATAAGTTTATCTGAAAAACCGTCGGCGGAGTTAGCTTTTTCGATCCATCCAATTCAAGTGAATGAATATAATTTTCTTGAAGTGAGTGGATGGTATGATGAAGAGCATCTCCTATATTTATCTGACGAAAGTGGAGTTTCTAAAATATATAAACATCATATTTATAGTGGAAGCAGTGAATTGTTTTATGAGTATGAAGATCCTATTGCCAAAATTGAAGCTAGTAAAGATCAAGAGTTTTTTGCTATTCATACTGTACCAATTACAAACAGTTCAGACTTGCAATTTGTTGACCGAGAAGGGAATCTTGTGTATGCATGGGAGAATACAGGGATTTCTTTTGATGTATACTGGAATCCATATTCAGAAGATACGGTTATTATCGGAGAGATGGATGAAGACTTTCATTCTTCTTTACACGTTGTTAACTTACGAGATGGATCACTACATACAGATACTGATGCCCCATACTATGTGCAATGGTTAAATGAAGAAGAGTTGAGTTATTTAGCATGGGAAGACCATACTGTTGGTTTTGAAGCACCCATTAAACAATGGGTACTCCATGGAGATAATGATGATAACCCGGTCGTGCAAAGAAATGTTATTACGTATTTCAGTTTATATGATCATAAGTACGTAACGGTTAAAATGGATGAAGATAATCCTCATTCTTCCATTTATCAAGTTTATGAATACGACAATCAAAAGCCACTTTTTTCTTGGGATGTCGATACGTTAATGACTTACTCAAGTGAATGGTGGATTCCTTATTTCACTTACTCAGAAGACTATTTTTATTATTTTCATCCGAAAGAGCATGGCGATGTTTATGAATATAATGAAGGATTTGATTTACATGCCATCCAATTAAACGATGGTAAACAAGAAACGATTATGGATAATGTTAAAAACCAAGAACCAATGGTCGTCTCACCAGATGGATTTTGGCTGCTTAAGGGACAGCAGCTAGAAAAAGTTATTTCTACTAGATCTGGGAAGGAATGGGATTTACTAATATTTTAATAAACGGACATGAGATATAACAACTATTAATGAAAAGTATCAATATTTTCATTAGTGTTGAATAGGTTGGGGTTGTCCTCAAAAGGGACAGCCTCTTTTTTCTTCGTACAAGCGCAACGAGTAATGTTGTACTTTTTGCTCAAAGATCCAATGCGGGGTATACTAGCTATGAGCGGGATAGGCTATTTCTGACTATATGTTTTGTAGGTGAGCGAGATGAATCATCAAAATGCCATCATTGACGTGAATAATGTGTCATCTGAACGAGTGAAAGGTGTAAACTTCACGTTAATGGAAGGAGACATCATTACACTTATAGGTCCCTCAGGAGCAGGGAAAAGCAGTTTACTTATGCTGTTAAATCGATTAGTTGACCCACTTGAAGGGGAGATTTTTTCTGAAGGGAAAAACATAAATGGTTATTCGATTCCAGAACTTCGTAAAAAAATCGGGATGGTATTTCAATCGTCCTCTCTTTTTGAAGGAACAGTAGAAGATAACCTTAAATATGGCCCAAAATTGTTTGATGAATGGGAGGATAGTCGCGGAAAAGAATTGTTAGAGATTGTTGAACTTCCAGAACATTTTTTAACAAAGCCAGTTGATGAACTCTCTGGAGGAGAAAAACAGCGAGTTGCATTTGCTAGAACACTTGCGAATAAACCAGATGTATTATTGTTAGACGAAGTAACAAGTGCATTAGATTTAAAAACAGTCGAAGTTATAGAAGAATTTTTATTAAAAATTGTACCAAAAAAAGTCAAAGCGATCCTCATGGTCACTCATGATATTAATCAAGCAAAACGATTAGGAAACAGAACGTTTTACATGAATGAAGGAATGATCGTTGAACAAGGTGATACGAGTAAATTATTCGATCAACCAAAAAGTGAAGATTTACAGTCGTTTTTAAAGAGGTGATGAACTGTTGGCACCTGAAATTTCAAATATGTCGATGTTTTTGTTAATTTTCTTTATCTTAATCCCAGTTTCATTATCATATTTGTACGCATTAGGGTTGAGTGGTTCGATTATGTGGTCATCGTTTCGCGGAGTCGTTCAACTGTTTATCATTGGGTATGTTCTTACATATTTATTTTCTTTACCGCCGCTAATAGGGATATCCTTCATGCTTACCGTGATGATTATAGTAGCTACTTTTCATGCTAGTAAAAAAGGAACAGGTGTTCCTTTTGTTAAGCTTGTCATTTTTCTCGTTATTTTAAGTGTTGAGCTTCTCGTTTTGGCGATGTGGATCGGGTTTGATATGATTAATTTTCAGCCAGATCAAGTTATTCCGATGAGCGGGATGGTCATTGGAAACAGTATGGTCGCAATCGGCTTAGCATTGGAGAGAATGAAAAGCGAATTTAAGGAAGGAAAAGGGAGAATTGTTGCAGCTTTAGCTTTAGGTGCCGAACCAAAACAAGCTTCTAAAATACTCGTTCGAAAAATTGTAAAAGCAGCGATGATTCCTAATGTAGATGGACTTAAAACGATTGGACTTGTGCAATTACCAGGTATGATGACTGGTCTTATTTTAGGGGGAGTAGCTCCTATTGAAGCGATTCGCTACCAAATAGTTATTTCATTAAGTATATTTGCGTCCGTATCGTTAAGTGCCATGTTTGTTACGCTTATTTTTTATCGTTTTTTCTTTAATGATAAGATGCAGCTTGTCGGTGTAAAAGATGAATAATCATGTTTTATCTTTAGTCAAAAATTTGTTACACCTCAGCTTGACTTGAACATAAAGGAGATTGATCAAATGAAAGGGAATGCTATTGTCATCATCATTCCAACTATCGTGATGATAGGGTTATTTATATTTGGTTATTTTATTATTCAGCAAACAGAAACCGTCTCAAATCATGATTTAGACGAGAATATTCAAATTGATATGACAGCAGTTGCAAATGAGAACGAAATAGAAGCTGATTTAAATTGGAGGTGGAACGACCTTCCGAGTGACGGGTTAAAAGGCGAAGGAATTATTGAGCTTGCAGTAGTTGACGAGCAATTGGAACCAATTGATACTTCCTGGGAGCAGGCAGAGCTTCAATTGTTACAAGGAAGTGAAGTGATAGATGAAGAAACGAATTTTGTACATACAGAACACGGAATAGCCTTTATTTTTACGAATGAAAGGATAGATCAGGAAATGTACGGTCCTCAAGGTCAAGTTCGGGCACTTTTTGACAGCTCGAATGAAATGGATCAATTAGAAGTTCGCTATTACCATCATTGGGGTGACGAACCGTTTAAGCTTGAAGAAAATGATGATGTTTCAGCCAAAATCGAAGAGGAGCAGTCTCCGGATGTATGGACGATAAGGCGTTCGGTTCATATTGAGTAAAAGCAAGGGGGGGGGATGGCTTGGTCAAAGGATTATCGTTTCAAAAAGGGATTTTGTTTATTGGAAAAAAGTATGTATCGTGTACTTATGAAGAAAATGGGCTATTAAAATCTTGGTTAAAACCGCTAAGCTTGTCTACATATCTTTTAATTGGGAAACTTGTTTTCTTCTCAATGCCGTTATGGTATTACATATTTTGTTCTATTTGGATCATTGCAATTGTTTTCCATGAATTCGGCTTGGCAGGGGCAGTCGGTCTTCCCCATTTTACGATTATTTATTTTTTCTTCGGCACACATTTTTGGTTTCCGAATGAGCTAAAGAAATACCATGGTGCTGAACATAAAGTTTTCAGTTATAGAGGGATCATTTCGACTAGAAATAAACAAGAAATTAAAGAAGCAAAGATCACAAATAGATTTTGTTCAACGAATAGTGTGCTATTATTTTTCTTACTAGTACCGATGATCACAGCCGTAATCATCGGTTTCCAAAGGATAAATTTCGTAGTAGCACTTGAGTATGCAACATATATATCTGTTCTACTTTGGCCGTTAGCAACTTATTGGTTAAATCGAATGAAATTGACGAATGTAAAAAAAGTACTTTTATCAATGTCTTATTGGCTTCAAAAGCATATAACAACAACAGATCCTGAAGACAAGCATATTCGAACAGCCATTCGATCATATCGCAGACTAGCGTTAAAAGAATTTTCTTATAGAGTGAGACATAGAAAGGAGGAGCGGAAAATGGCTATTGCAGATATTACAGTCATTCCTTTAGGGGCAAATACAACGAGTGTTTCTCCAGTTGTTGCTGAAATCCATCGCTTACTAAAAGAAACGGATAAAAATATTTATGTACAATTAACTCCTATGAGCACGTTAATCGAAGGTGACATTGAAGACTTGTTACATATGGTGAGGGAGATCCATGAAGTACCATTTAAATTAGGTTATAAAAGGGTAGCTACAAATATCCGGATAGATGATAGAAGGGATAAGCCATCCTCAATGAAAGGGAAAGTAGAAGCAGTAAACCAACAGATTGAATTAGCGAAGAAAAATGAATAATAAATAAAGAAGCAACGAAAAAAAGAGGGGTCACCAGAAGCACTTGGGACACCCTCTTTTTTAAATGTTTGATTGGTATTAGGCTACTGTACCGCCACCGCCAGTGAAAATGATTGAATATAGTGTCATGACTGCAAACCATCCGAAAACTGCAACCGTTACTGCAGCAAAACCAACAGCAAAGAAATTTTTACGTTTTAGCTCTTTAACTAATCCAATCGCAGAAAGAATGGCAATTAGAAGAGTAATAATTCCTAATTCCATTTTGTCAACCTCCTTCGACTATGTAGTACTTTTCATGATTGCCCAAATCGTTATGTATGAATTTGACTACATGTTTGAACATTCATGTAATAGTTAGGTCATTTCTGTAAAGCTCACACTTAGTATATCAATAAAATACATTTTATATTTTACTTCTTTTTCTTTTGTTTGTCGAGGGAAACTAATGATAAATGATATGAATTTGAATGGTAAAATCCAATGATTATACACAATCAAGCTGAATGCAATGTTCAGCGACGAAAAATGTTCACATTTATTTCACACTTTGTTTTTTCGCTGTTGGTCGTAGTAAAATAAAAGAAAGGAGGAGATAAATGATGGAATGGAAACAGATTCCTTTAGGTCCATTACAGACGAATAGTTATGTGATTTATAACGAACAAAAGAACGCATTAATCGTAGATCCAGGTGGTGATGGCAAGTCATTTGTTGAATGGTTGAAAAATGAAGAGCTTAAGCCTCAAGCAATTATGTTAACTCATGCCCATTTTGATCATATTGGCGGCGTTGAGGATGTTAGAGAAGCATATAAAATCCCAGTGTTTTTACATAAAAATGAGGAAGAATGGCTAACAGATCCTCAATTAAATGGATCTGGATTATTTCCTGGTATTGAACCAATCAGAGCAGCTAAAGCTGATCAAATCATTGCAAAGGAAGGCCCTTTTGAAATCGGTGACTTTCATTGCCAAGTTTACGAGACACCTGGTCATTCTCCAGGGAGTATTTCTTTTTATTTTCCAGAACAAGCTGTTATATTCTCTGGAGATGTTCTTTTTAGAGGAGGCGTAGGCCGCACAGATTTACCAGGTGGAGATGAAGGGACATTAATGGATACGATTCATCATAAAATGTTATCACTTCCTGATGATACGTCAGTCGCGAATGGTCATGGGCCTGTGACGACAATCGGTGCAGAAAAAGAGACGAATCCATTTATTAACGGCTTTGGTTGGTAGTGAAAAAATTAAATAAAAAAATGACCTCCTATTGCAAAATAGAAGGTCGTTTGGGGAGTTAATCAAGTATCAATGAACTTTGAGGGGGGAGGGGGAACTCCCGAGATCATTGTTTTACTGACATTTTCATTATAATTCGACATAAACACTATGTCAACAGTGTTAAATCAATTTCAGGGAGAGTGAAATATGGAGAAGTTTGTCGGAAAACTTCGTGAAAAAGCAGATTGTCCTTGGAGTTATGCAACTTTTATGAATTGTGCATTATATGATGAAGATATAGGTTATTACATGAGTAATGAAGATAAACTAGGAAAGCAAGGGGATTTTTATACGAGTAATCATGTACATCCTGTTTTTGGGGAAACGTTCGGACGATTTTTCGCAGATATCTTTCATAAAGAAGCGATTTTACCAATGGTCATTGAATGGGGGGCTGGGGATGGGCGCTTTGCGTTTAGCATCCTTCGTTACTTTTACGAATATGAGCCATTCATTTATGATCAAATGAACTATATTATTATTGAAGCAAGTTCTTTTCATCGAAGTATATTAGAGGAAAAGTTAAAAGATTACACGAGTAAAGTCCATTTATTTGAAAGTTTCGAGGACGTTAAAAGGGAATTTCCAAATGGAGAAGGAATTTTGTTTTCAAATGAGTTCATTGATGCTTTTCCTATTCACGTCGTCCAAAAAAAAGATGGAACTCTTTTTGAGTGTATGGTTCAGAATAATGATAATGGAAGTCTAGAAGAAATAGCTGTTAAATGCAGCAATGTCTCCCTTGATGAGTGGCTTAGTCATTATGGACCAACAGACTTACCTGACGGGCACCGGATCGAAATTTGTTTGAATATGAAAAGGTGGTTAATCGATATAAGTAGATGGATTCGTAAAGGGGCACTCATCACTGTCGATTATGGATATACGAATGAAGAATGGACTGAGCCTGAACACCGTGAAGGCTCATTAAGAGGTTACTATCACCACGAGATGGTGGCTGACCCACTAAAACATATTGGAAAGATGGATCTCACCTTTCATGTTCAATGGGATGCTTTTAATATGATTGCAGAAGAGCTTGGCTGGCTTAAACTGTATCATGATACTCAAGATCGATTTTTAAAGCATGCAGGTATATTTCGATTTCTCTCTCATAATACCAGCATGAACCTCACCCCATTTTCGGAAGATTATAAACGTAACCGAGCGATTCAGTCGTTTGTTCATCCTGGGGGAATTAGCTCATCATTCCAAGTGAACATTCAGACAAAACAATTACATCAAACAAAGCAGTATCTTCTGTTTACGGAAGATCCTTATAAAATATAATATTGCGCAAATGCCTTTGCTTCGACAATAATGTTAGATCGAGGCGAGTGGACAAGTGTTGCCAACGTTTTAATCGTAATATATATTATTAATAAAAAACGAATAATAAAAAAGAGCGCTAGTTATAACTAAGCGCTCTTTTTATGCTTCTAGTGGCCACCGATTTCCGGAACCATAATGAATGTCGAATAGTATGTAAATCCGACGAAGAACAAAGTTAAATATGCGGCGAAAATGTAAATATATGTTCGTTCAGACAGTTTTAAATAGCTAAGAGCAATAAAAGCTCCCGTTTGTCCAAAGAACAAGATCGCCATTTCATGCATGTCTCCAACCATAAATAAAACAGCCATCATTCCAGTCCAGAAGCCTAGTACACGGAACATGCGATCCACGACGCTTCCCTCCTTTTATGTACCTACACATAAAAATGATCATGTGCGAAAACAGTTCACTTTATTATAAAACGAATAAAGTCCTTTGTAAATATAATCGAGAATAAACTCACGCTTTTGGTAAGAGAACTGTTTTGTATGTGCACGTAAAATCATCTATGTGTAGTAAATTTGATTGTTGTTTAAGTGTAACATCCCCAAAAAAATACTTAAACATTCCATGAATTTGTGCATAATGCATTTTGCAAATCGCATGATTTGTTTTAGCGATTTCTTTAAATGTACAGTTATAAATACGAAATACAACTTCATTTTTTTCCTTATCATAGTTGATTTCCGGATTTAAACCTTGGTTTAACGTGATTCTCTCAATTAAATGAATCTTTTCTTGAGCAGTGAGGTTATGAATGTTTTGTTCGAGAGAACGAACAAAATCTTCTGTCAACATATAACCAAATTTCTCTCCAGTTTTAATAAGAACTTGTTCACCTTCTTTACCGAGAGAAGCTAAAGATTGAATCGCGATTTCAGATAAGAGCTTATAATCTCGATAGGGAAACTGCAGACTGACAACTTCATCTGATAACTGATAATACCGACTCGGGCGACCGCCATTTCCGGTTTTCTTCGTAACAGAAAATAGCAGCTTAACATCTTCCAGCTTTGTTAAATGGAGCCTTGCTACGTTTGGATGAATGTTAAACACGTCTGCAATTTCCTGAACAGTTACCTCTCTGTGCTGTTTCGTTACGTATTGATAGATGGAAAATCGCGTCGGGTCTGATAATACACCTGTAATCTTTAATGTCTGCTGTTCCATGAACGGCTCACTCCTAAGGGGTATGTACTGTCTCCATTATATTACAGTATTCAAACGTTTAGTTTGTATTTTAAAAAGATTTCACAAGATGTTCACATACATTTTTCTCATAAAGGTAAGAAACATATAATTTAACTTCTTGATCGTTGTCTAGCTCCAATGAGCGTTTTCACTACGATAGGTATCATTTTTGCCTGCTTGACGGATACACTTCAGAGTTATTTTCGAATAGGCTGTGAAAGGCACCATCTGTACGAGGTCGCTTCACCCCGTCACTTGAAGTCTAAGTTCGGACTTCTTTATGTCGGTAGCCCCAAAGAGCATTTACATCACGAGCTTCCACACGGATGTGGTGACTTCGGCGTCCCCGCAGGACGCGGGGGGGGGGGAGCCGAAGGTCTGATCTAGCGATTTGCCTCGACGGACAGGACGTCCTAATGCAGGGCATGCCTCAGGACGTGGCGTATTTCCCGGTTGACAGAGCGATGCTAGAAGAGGAAGAGGCAGCGCTTTTCTTATTAGGCTCTTTTCCATAGATTATTGTTTTATTGATAATTCGAACAAGTGAAAGCGTCCGCCTATAGCGATTTCGAATTTATGAAAAGGTATATTCTCGAAAAACTAATGACACGGACCAATTTAAATAAGGTCCCTTAAGGGACTCGTGGTAAAGCGCCCTTATTGGGCGAATTTAAAAACGCCGGTTTTATGGGCGGATAGTTATTAAAAGAAATGTTTAATAAAAAATAAAAGGAGGAAAAGAGATACTAATATGGAACTATGTCTAATATGGAACTATGTATAGAAAATTGTAGGAGGGATGTCAAATGAGTAAAATGGATACGAAAGACTTTGTCATTGGTGCGATTGTTGGGGGGATCGTTGGAGCATCAACAGCGATGCTGATGGCACCAAAGTCAGGCAAAGAATTGCGATCAGACATTAATGAAAAAGCTTCCACTGCAAAGGACAAAACCGTTGAAATAACGAACGTAGCAAAAGAAAAAGGGACCGAATATTCTCAGCTTGTAAAGGAAAAGTCTGACGAGTGGTCAAAGGTGGCTAAAGATCAATGGGACCGTTTTACAGATAAAAGCCAAGGTGTGGCACAGAAGGCTTCAGATATGGGAGATAACTTAGCTCAAGACGTTAAAGACGTGATCGATACAGAAAAGCAAGAAGGGAAAAAACTTGCTAAACAAGTCGTTCAAGAAATTGAAGAAACGCGGGAACGATTAAAGGACGATGTTGAGGAGCTTAAAAGTAAATAACCTCATAACAAAAAGGACAACCAATAATGGCTGTCCTTTTTAGCTTGATTCGACAGAAGTTGATTGGACTTGGAATATGACTCGAATAGTCGTCCACTTGTCCAGTCCTGTTTTGAACACGATACATCATTATATATCGTCACATACAGCAGAATACAATATCATTTAAATGGCTGGGATGGCAGGATTTGAACCTGCGCGTCACGAAGTCAAAGTCCGTTGCCTTACCACTTGGCTACATCCCATTGGCTAACTATCCTTTAAGGTGTCTCGAAAAGAAAAAAATATACGATATTCTTGAAAAAAAAAGAAGGATTTTTGAAGGTTATGTCGAAAGTATTTGTTGCAGTAAAATAAATTATAAAGCAGGTGATATATGAATGCAGATTGAGCAAATGGCAAAAGAAATGATGTCGTCAGCAGTTTCTTTTCAAGCTTCTGATATTCATCTCGTTCCTCTAGAAAAAATAGCGATTACCCGTTACCGAATTGACGGAAGTTTAATGGACATTCAACGAATTCCTATCCCCATTGCTGTAAAAATCATCAGTCATCTTAAATTTATATCTGGTATGGATGTTGGTGAACGAAGAAGAGCACAAAATCGATCAATGGAAGTTTCGCTTCAAGGAAAAAAATACTCAGCGAGATTGTCTACATTTCCATCATCATTTCATGAAACCCTCGTGATCCGATTATTCCCTCAAGATGCGACAAAAAACTTACAGCAGTTATCTATTTTCCCTAAACAAGCACAACAATTAATGAAAATATTAGAAGAACCAAGCGGTTTATTACTTATTTGCGGTCCTACTGGTTCTGGGAAAACGACAACACTTTATTCATTGCTTCATATGAGTGTTGAGAACATGAATCGGAACATCATAACGTTAGAAGACCCTGTAGAACAACGGCATGAAAAATTGCTTCAAATGGAAATTAATGAACGTGCAGGTATAACGTATGCTCACGGTTTAAAAAGTTTATTAAGACACGATCCAGATGTCATTATGATTGGTGAAATACGTGATAAAGAAACAGCAAAAATGGCTGTAAGAGCTGCTTTGACTGGTCACTTTGTACTTTCTACATTACATAGTGACAATCCATTTAATGCATTAAAAAGAATGTTTGAGTTAGGTGTTTCCAGATTGGACTTAATCGACACGTTAAAAGGAATATCTTCCCAACGATTAGTAGACTTGGCATGTCCTTTCTGTGATAAGCACTGTTATCCGCTCTGCCGTAAACATCGTAAAAAAAGAAGAGGGGCTGTATTTGAACAGTTATTTCATTCTGAATTAATTCATGCAATACAATCTTATCCACATTTTCAATCCCCTGCTCCTACTCACTCTGTTCGTCAAGTAATTTCCAAAGGCATAGCTCTCGGTTTTATAGATGAAAATGAATATGTACGCCTTGGCAAAGGTGGTTATCAATGAGGAAGGTTTTTCGTAACGATTCCGAAAGAAGTATATGGCTCCAGGACCTCGTTTCTCTATTAGAGGAAGGTTTCAGTTTAAGTGAGTCTTTATCGTTAATGAAAGAGCTGCATACTTACAAAAAAGCAAAATTCTGCGCTGACTTGTATAAAGGGTTAATAGAAGGAAGCGAATTATCCACACAGTTAAAATCAGGTGGATTTACGAATGAAATTGTTAGCTATTTATATTTTTCCGAAAAGTACGGAAACTTGATAGAGGGCTTATCCAATGTAAAGGAAATTCTTAGAAAAAGGAATGAAACAGTAAGGAAAACAGCTAAAATGATCAGTTACCCAGTTTTTTTAAGCTTCATTATTATCATCATGGCTATTGTGATGGCAGAAGGAGTTTTTCCTCATTTTGAACAGTATTTTACGACGATCGACCATCAGTTACCATACTTAACGAAGCTTGTAATCGCTTTGCTTTCTGCATTTAATCCTATGACAATCGCCTTGACCATAATTGGCTTGTTATTAACTGTGTTATTGCTTAAACGGAAACCTTATCATGACAGACTGTACTTTGTTTTGAAAATTCCATTTCTCCGAACGTTTATACGTTCGCTTGTCACTTATTATGTTGCAGCACAGCTAGCGCCAATGCTAAAGCATGGACTTTCTTTACAGAGATCTTTACAAATAATGAGTGAAGAATCGTCTAATCTTTTTTTTCAAAGGGAGGCGACATCTATATCGTATTATCTCCTTGAAGGAGAAACGTTGTCAGAAGTATTGAGAAGCCGAGGTTATTACGAACCGCATTTCGCTTCGATCGTTGCTCTTGGTGAAAGGAAAGGAAGATTGGGACAAGAATTAGAGCGTTACTCTAGCTACTTATTCCAAAATTTATATGAAGATATTCAGCGTAAAGTTGCGATTGCACAACCAATGATCCTTAGTGCGGTAGGATTAATTATTTTAATCATTTTTTTATCAATGATGCTGCCAATATTTCATATGATTGATGCAATGTAAATGACAAAAAAGGAGTTACTGAAATGAATAAATCGATAATGAAATACGCTAAGAGAATGACTTTATTACCTCGTGTACTGATAAATAAGTCAATGAATCAACGTGGCTTTACACTCATTGAAATGATAATTGTTCTGCTTATTATTTCTATTTTACTTTTAATAATCGTCCCAAATATGACAAGAAACCAGAGTGTCGCAAATGACATGGGATGCGAAGCAACAATTGAATTACTACAAACTCAAGTTGCCGTATATCAACTTGAACACCAGCATCAGTTGCCTAGTTCAATTGACGACTTAGCAGAGTATGTGTCTCGTTCAGATATGACGTGTCCAGACGGGAAAGAATTGACCATTGATGAAGACGGCACGATTACTTTAGTACAGTAATTGAATATCTAGATGATGGTTAAATATTTGAACTCAAAAGGATACTCTATGTTCGAAATGCTCCTTGTCCTCTTGATCCTCTCCGTCCTCGCTAGCTTAATTATTCCGAACTTAATGAGTGTCAATCAATCACTTGAAGCTAATCATTTTTTTAAGCAACTTGAGACAGATTTGTATGAAGCACAAATGAGAGCGATGACAAATGGTTACCCGATTAGAGTTATTTTTTCTCAATCAAATAAGCAGTACACAGTACGAAGAGGTGTTGTCACAATTAAGGTAAGAAAAATACCAGATAATATGAATGTGAGAGGTGGCACACTTCGCTTAGATGATGTCCAGTATCGAACAGATGGTACATTGTCACGAACTGGGACGATTCATTTTACTCATCGTGATGATACGTATGAACTTCGGTTCCATTTTATTAGGGGGAGGTTTACGATTGCGAAACGATAATGCATTTACTTTAATAGAAGTGGTGGTTGGCTTATTTATCATTAGTATCGTTATTTCTGTAACCTTCCCATTCATTACTTTCATACAAAATGAACGGATTTCCATTAAGCAAGAAAGAATCGCAGAAGCTATTTTAGATGAGGTGTATTATGAAACGGTTGTAAATAGACAGGTGGATACCGAACAAGTCATCCGTGTAAATCATTTTGCTTATTACCTTACTTTTCATAATGAAAATGAACCACTCTCCATCTGTCTACAATGGGAAGGGAGGAATAACCGTCCATACGAACGATGTTTATATGTATAAACAAAGAAGTGAAAATGGTATGACCTTATTAGAAACGATCGTGATGTTTGCACTATTTCTTACCATTATCTCTTTACTGCCAAATATGTTTTATTTTTTTATAGTTGCAGATGAGCGAAAAATAAAGGAGGAAGAGTTTCAATTGTTTGTCCTTCAGCTTCAATCAGAATTTCGTCGAAGCGAACAATATCATGTTAATGATTCACAAACTATGCTGTACCTCTATCGTTCAAGAGAAGGGTCGGATGTTGATCTTATTGAATATGAAAAGTATGCTCATATCGTCAGGAGAAGAGTCAATGGATCAGGACATGAATTATTTCTCAATCAAGTTCATGACTTTTATGTTGAAGAATCTGAAATTGGAATATTGATTAAAGTTGAAAGCTTAAATGGTATAAAGTATGAAGCTTATTTAACTCATCCCAAAACATTACTTAATGCCAAAAACAGGAGTAACCTTAATGAAGGAGAATGAAAAAGGATTTGTTCTTTTTTTATCGCTTTTATTAATGTTCTTACTAACAGGAACATTGCTTCACCTTTTAACGATATACGAGAATGAAAAATCATTTATATATCTTGAAAAAGAGAGAAATACAGTGGATAATTTATTGTTAACAACAACTATTCACATTACTGAACTGATGAACGAAGAGAATAAGGAACATTTCGTATCTGGTGAAATGCTTTACGATGGAGGAGTTGTGACATACACACTCTTACCTGAAGATACTCTATATTTTATTTCTCTGGAAGCTCAGACTCACAATGGCACGACGAGAGTGGTCGATATTTCTTACGATTATGAACATAATGAAATCTTAGATTGGAGAGAACGTCCGAGATGACTGACAAGGAAAAAAACATTTATCTTATCGGCTTTATGGGGGTTGGGAAAACGACAATTGGTAAGCAGCTCGCCGAAAAGTTAAATAAAATATTTATTGACTTAGATGAGTATATTGAATCGAAAGAACAACGTTCGATAAAAGAAATATTCAGTAATAATGGCGAAGTTTTCTTTCGACAGCTTGAATCAGATGGTTTACAGAAGTTAAAAAATGAATCAGCTATTATCGCTACCGGTGGAGGGATTGTTGAAAACGAACAGAATGTGAATGTCATGAAACAAACTGGGGTTGTCATTTTTCTAAATGCACCATTTCATGTACTTTTGGATCGAATTAAGCATGACCAATCACGCCCACTTACGAAGGGTGGTGAAAATGGACTGTATAAGAGATATTATGATAGGCTTCCGCATTATCATTTAGCTCATGTTCATTTTGATACAAGTGAACAGACACCTGATCAAGTATGTCATCAGATTATTCATCACCTAATGTATAGAGAAGCAGAGAAGTGAACAAACTAGGGGTGAATAGGGAAGAAGTGAGTGTGATGTTAAATGAAAACGAATGATTATGTGAAGTTTATGACACAACAATTTGTAACGTATGTTGACCAGCCAAAAGAAGAAAGAATCGCTAGGAAACAGCAAAAGAAAGAAATGAAATTGCCAAAGTCATACAAATGGTTTGGGTTAGTTCCATTTTCCCTTTCATTAACAGCTAAAAAGCTAAAGAAATATAAAAAATAATATTTAAGGAGAGGCTGTCCCAAAGTGAGATATGCTCCCTTTTAACATTTATTTTAATTTACTTGCTCGAATCGCTTATGGCGGACGCTTTCCACGGGTAACGCTTCAGCCTCCTCAAGCTCGTACCTCTCTTTGCGGGGTCTTCAGACTGTTGCTTTCCCGCAGGAGTCGCCGCACAACTCTCTTCGAGCTTTTTTAACTAAATTGAAAAATAAAAAAATCGCTCCACTTGGTATAATTAAAGTACCACCAATAACCAACCAAAGGAGCGATTTTCTTATGAAACATGATCATATTTCCTTTATTGATTATAACATGGACCAATTATACTTACCAATGGATCATGAATATAAAATCCCACAAAATCATATCTGCCGTATCGTTAATGACGCCATTGAACAACTAGACCCTGCTCTTTTGTATAAAGTTTATGAAGGAGGAGGCTGACCTCCTTATCATCCCAAATTAATGCTTAACGTTATTATCTATGCGTATACTCAAAAAATATATTCATCCCGACAAATCGCAAAACAACTAAAGGAAAACAGTTATTTCATGTGGCTGGCTCGTCATCAAAAGCCAGACTTCCGCACCATTAATCGATTTCGTTCTGAGCGTATGAAGGAAGTCATTTATGAAACATTTTTCTCTATCGTTGATCTCCATCGGGATCACGGTTTTGTTAAATTAGAGGACTACTTCTTAGATGGCACCAAGGTTGAAGCTAATGCAAATAAATACACATTTGTTTGGAATAAATGGAAGAAATGGGAGAAATCAACTGAACGTTATGAAAAGTTACTTGATGAGAAATACATAGGTATCATGAATGAGATTGAACAGGTGACGAAAGAGGACGAAGCGAGTGAAAAAGAACAAGACCCTGAAGAGAAATTGAACGAGCGACCAGTGACTTCAAAACAGATCAAGAAGTCCGTTGAACAACTCGAAGAAAGACTTGAGAAAGAACCTGAAAACCGCAAGATTAAAAAAGCAAAGTACACCTTAGAAAAAGACCCCAACAGACCTAAAAATCATAGAATAGGAAGGCCGTTGGGGCTTTTTAAGTTTACAAAAATACTCTTTTGGAGAAAGAAAAGAGGACGACATTCAGATCATTATACTTAATCAGTGCTCTTTTGAGACAGCCTCTTCTTTCATTTATACTTGAAATTTCAAGAAAATGGGTGGTTGGCGAAATAAAATAATCCACCATTGATCGTTTGGATGGTGATCCTTGGTTCGTATTGTAACTTTAATGCTTCTTTTTCCATCTCATATGTTGGCGGTTTCCCATCGTAATCTTTATAAAACTTCTCAAGCAATATTTCATCTGCTCTCCATCGCTTCGAAGCTTCGACTGCCCAAGTATAATCTTCATTATTAACACTGTTCATAATTTGTTTTTTTATTCTTTCTACACCAGACAAAGGTTTTATAATAGGATGAATCGTATAGCAATAATTTGGGATCGCTTCTTGGAAATGTTTGTTTTCTACATAGGAGTGGAAATGGGTAATCATTTCTCCTGTTAATAAATTTAAGCCTATTGAATGTAACTTCTCCTTAGTTCGGTCACATTGATATGACACAACTGTATTCATGACGAGCCATGGCTTTAATCCTACTGAAGGCTTGCTTACATTTACCGATTCATACAGTAAGACATGACTTCCTTGGTCAATAGCTGTTTCAAAAATTTGATGCAGCCTTGGTGATCCGAAATGGACGGATTCTCCTTTTAAATCATCAGGTGCTGAGTTTTGGTCTGTAATTAGTGTCAGCTTCATTGGATTTGGGATTCCACCCATTTTCTCTAAGTAATGCCAATAAAATGGTCGATTCATTAGTGCTTTATCCATATCAACCGAAAGTTGAACATGTAAATGACTTGAAGATTCTTCAATAACAGGGCTGTCATTTTCTTCGAAGAACTGTTTTACATAGGAATGAATTTGTTTAGAATCCATAATTATGAACCTCCTGATTCAGCTGTAATAATCGAGGTGAGATTATCCATTTTGATTCTCATCTCACCTTGTGTTTCCGATTGGAGCAAAATATTTTTTACGTGATCCTCAATCGGCTCGTCCGAAAACTTTTCGAGTATTTCATCGAGTTTTCCAATGATCCCTTCAAATAAACCAATTTTTTTATAAAGCAACTGTAATATATGGTCTTCTACAGTGTTTTTTATAGCAAAATTATAAATTTTTACATCACTTTCCTGCCCTAAACGGTGGATACGGCCAATACGCTGTTCGATTCTCATCGGATTCCACGGTAAATCATAATTAATCATATGATGGCAAAATTGAAGGTTGATCCCTTCACCACCTGCTTCAGTTGCAATCAATACTTGTGCATGGTCACGGAAAAGCTGTTTCATCCAATCCTTTTTACTGCGTTTAAATCCACCGCGAAACGGTACTGCTTTTATTCCATGCTGCCCGAGAAACCATTGCAAATATAACTGAGTTGCCCGGTATTCTGTGAAAATAATGACTTTGTCATTCCATTCTTGAATGAGTGACAAAGCTTTTTCTGCTTTTGAATTCACTTGGATTTCATTAATTAGGTTGTGTAACCGCTCAATCTCAGCTTTGACATTCGAATTACCGCCGTATTGTTCTAAAAGACCGTTAAGGGTCATATAAACAGCTTCTCTGCTTGAACACGCTTCACGCTGTAAAGTAAGTGTTGTAAAGCCAAGTCCTAAAAGTGACTCATCATTTTTCCATCGGAGTTTCCATTCACTAATTGCGTCATACAATGCACGCTCTTGCTCAGAAAAATCTATTTGGACTGTTTGCACTTGTCGCTTTGGCCAAGGCATATCTGAGTCAGAGCGGCGGTTTCTTATCATAACTTTTTGTATTAATTGATTTAACTCTTCTTGATTTTCTCCATCCTGGTATAGCTTCGTAAATGAATCTTCATCACCAAGGTGACCTGGCTTTAATATAGAAATCAAGTGAAAGACTTCGCTTAAGCGATTTTGAATCGGAGTGGCGGTGAGTAACAAGCAAAATTTCTTTTTTAATTCTCTTACAAACTGATAGTTTTTCGTTTCTTTATTTTTTAATTTATGTGCCTCGTCAATAATGAGAAAATCAAAATCAATTTCCTTTAATACGGAAGCATGTGGTTCTCTTTTCGCTGTATCAAGAGAAGTGACCATCACATCAACATGTTCCCATGCTGGTTTTTTTCGCTGTTCGATTGCTGGAATATTAAATTTTTCATTCAGCTCCCGACACCATTGAGTGACAAGTGAAGCAGGAGCTAAAATTAATACTTTTTTAGCAAGACGTCTAATCATATATTCTTTTAATATTAAGCCTGCTTCTATTGTTTTTCCTAACCCGACTTCATCAGCTAAGATTGCTTTACCATTCATTTCTTCTATTACGCGTTGAGCTGTTTCATATTGATGGGGGAAAATCGTTAAATTTGGCAGATGTTTTGGTGCTATCAAGCCTTGAAAGTCATCTATCATCTGATGTTTTCTAGCATTATAAGCCATCACGTATTTAGACCAGCTACTAAAGTCGGAGTGGTTATCTAAACAGTCTTTAAATGAATTAACCCAATCTTCGTTAAACTCGATCATTGGTTTCATAGAAATCTCTCCTAAAAATTAATGTTTACAACGTCTGTATTTTTTAAAAAGAAAAAGCGTAATCTTCGTAAAAAAAGAAAAGTTCTATATTGCTTTGAAAAATAAAATAATGGTACGATGTATGTGACCGTATTTGTAACTGAATCTTATTATGAACGAATTTACGCAAAATCATGAATGATTCGTAGAAAGATCTAAACTACATATTTGCGAATGAGAGCAAGGGGAGAGAGCGGGATTAATTATACTGCCGCCGAAGGAGCAAACGGTTTACGTGAATCTCTCAGGCAAAATGACTCTTGCTTGACGCAACTCTGGAAAGAGCTCGTTATAAGAGACACCCAAGGGGCAACCTTTTGAAAGAAAGGCAAACTCTCAGGTAATAAAGACAGAGACATGTTGGTTTTTTCGGCATGTCTCTGTCTTTTTCTATGGAATCAGTGAAAAGGAATGTTTCAAAAAGTTCATAGGATGTTTGGATATGTTACTTACTCTTAATATAATGAGTGAAAACGGTTACAATGATGTGTTAGAAAAGGTTAGCAGTTAAAGGGAAGGTAACATTGATTATATAGATGTTATAGCGATCAAGAGCGGCGAAGATGTTATTTGTTAATGATGTTCTTGTCTTTACAAAACCTTTTTATGGACACATAACATTACTTGGAGGTGGGAAGATTGTCAACGCAAAAGACACCATTGTATGAAATTTATAAGGAGTACCACGGCAAGACAATTGATTTTGGAGGATGGGAGCTTCCAGTCCAGTTTTCTGGGATAAAAAGTGAACACGAAGCTGTTAGAACGAAAGCAGGATTGTTCGATGTTTCCCATATGGGAGAAATCGAAGTAAAAGGAAGAGGTGCTTTACCTTACCTTCAAAAAATGATGACAAATGACGTTTCGAAAGTCAAAGATCATGCTTGCCAATATACCGCAATGTGTTATGAAGATGGCGGAACAGTGGACGACCTTGTTCTTTATAAGCGCTCTGATGATGACTTTTTACTCGTAGTTAATGCTTCCAACATTGAAAAAGATTATGAATGGTTAAAAAAACACCAATCAGAAGATGTAGAAATCATAAATGTTTCAAGCGATTACGCCCAATTAGCCATTCAAGGTCCTAAAGCGGAAGAAATTACACAGAAACTCACGAAGCAAGACCTGTCAGAAATTACTTTTTTTAAGTTTCGAGAAGGTATTCAGTTAGCTGAAAAGGACGTATTGATCTCTCGTACCGGGTATACAGGAGAAGATGGTTTTGAAATATACTGCAAACCCGAAGATGCAGCAGATCTATGGAAAGCACTTTTAGAAGCGGGGCAAGAAGAAGGAATTGAACCGTGCGGATTAGGTGCAAGAGATACACTTCGGTTTGAAGCAAGGCTTGCTTTGTACGGTCAAGAGCTTACAAAAGATATTACACCTATTGAAGCTGGGATCGGTTTTGCTGTTAAGCCAGATAAAGAAGCTGACTTTTTTGGGAAACGTGTTTTAAAAGAACAAAAAGAAAATGGCCCTAAACGAAAGCTAGTCGGTCTTGAAATGATTGATAAAGGAATTCCGAGAACGGATTATGAAGTTTATAAAAATAATGAAAAAATCGGATTTGTAACAACGGGTACACAATCGCCAACGTTAAAGAAAAATGTCGGGCTTGCAATCATTGATGCTCAATATAAGGCACTCGATACAGAGGTTGAAGTACAAGTACGCAAACGACGCTTAAAGGCGAAAGTCGTTGCAACACCATTCTATAAACGGTCTTAATTTGAGAGGAGATGAAGACAGTGAAATTCAGATATTTACCGATGACCGAAAACGATCAAAAAGAAATGCTTGATACGATCGGAATTAATAGTATCGAAGAGTTATTTTCTGATATCCCGAAAGCTACACGTTATAAAGAGAACTTAAAAATAGAAGAAGCATTAGAAGAACCTAAACTTGTTAAAGAAATGTCCCGTCTTGCTAATAAAAATAAAAACATTAAAGATTATACTTCTTTTCTAGGAGCAGGTGTTTACGAACACTATATCCCTTCTGTTGTCAATCATATGCTTCTTCGTTCTGAATTTTATACGGCATATACACCTTATCAGCCAGAAATCTCTCAAGGTGAACTTCAAGCTATTTTTGAATTCCAATCAATGATTTGCGAGCTGACAGGTATGGAAATTGCAAATTCATCTATGTATGACGGTCCTACAGCCTTAGCAGAAGCAGCAATGATGAGTGCCGGTCATACGCGTAAAAAAACGATTCTCGTGTCAAAAACTGTACATCCGGAAGCACGTGAAGTATTAAAATCAAACGCAGACGGTCAGAACTTAACAGTGATCGAAATTAATGATAAAGATGGCGTCACAGATATTGATGATTTAAAGGCACAATATCATGATGATGTTGCAAGTGTCATTGTTCAATATCCGAACTTTTTTGGGAATATCGAAGATTTAAAAGCAATAGAAGAAGTTGCTCACCAGGGGAAGGGACTATTTATCGTGTCATCAAATCCACTTAGTCTCGGTGTATTACAACCCCCCGGCAGCTTTGGAGCAGATGTTGTCATCGGTGATGCGCAACCATTTGGAATTCCAACACAGTTAGGCGGTCCGCATTGTGGTTATTTCGCAGTCACAAAGAAATTGATGAGAAAAGTTCCAGGACGTCTTGTGGGTCAAACGACTGATGATAAAGGAATGCGAGGATTTGTACTAACACTACAAGCACGTGAGCAGCACATTCGTAGAGACAAAGCAACGAGTAATATTTGTTCAAATCAAGCATTAAATGCACTTGGTGCTGCCATAACCATGAGCGCAATTGGAAAAAAAGGTGTACAGAATATGGCAGCTCAAAATTTGCAGAAAGCACACTATGCGAAAGAACAATTGAAAAAACACGGTGTTGAAATCGTTTATGATAAGCCGTTTTTCAATGAATTCGTTGTAAAGCTGCCAAAGTCAATCAAAGAAGTAAATAAAAAATTGGTCAATCACCATATACTTGGAGGATACGATCTGTCTAGAGCGTATGAAAATAAAGAAAATATGATGTTGGTTGCAGTGACTGAACTGCGTACGAAAGATGAGATTGAGCACTTTGCTTCAGTATTGGGGGGAGTAGAATGAGTCAGAAAGATCAAGCATTAATATTTGAACTTAGTAAAGAAGGGCGTGTAGGGCATAGCCTGCCAGAGCTAGATATTCCTGAAACAAATATAAACGATTTACTGCCTTCTGAATATCAACGTGAGGAAGCACCTGAGCTTCCGGAAGTTTCTGAGCTGCAAATTGTTCGACATTATACAGCATTATCTCGACGTAATCACGGAGTCGATTCAGGGTTTTATCCGCTAGGCTCTTGTACAATGAAATATAATCCAAAAATTAATGAAGACATTGCTCGTCTGCCCGGATTTGCTCATATACACCCTTATCAAGATGAGGAAACGATTCAAGGAGCCCTTGAATTAATGTATAAGCTTCAAGGATCATTAGAAGAAATTACTGGGATGGATCAAGTCACATTACAGCCTGCAGCAGGTGCACATGGTGAGTGGACGGGATTAATGCTAATCCGTGCTTTTCACGAGGCAAATGGAGATATGCAACGTACAAAAGTAATTGTTCCAGATTCAGCTCACGGAACAAACCCGGCATCAGCAACAGTAGCAGGGTTTGAAGCTGTAACGGTAAGATCGAATGAAAATGGAATTGTCGACCTCGACCATTTGAAGGAAGTAGTTGGTGATGACACAGCAGCTCTTATGTTAACAAACCCTAATACATTAGGATTATTTGAGGAAGAAATTCTTGAAATGGCAAAGGTTGTCCATGATGCAGGTGGAAAGCTTTACTACGATGGAGCAAATTCAAATGCGATTTTAGGTATTTCCCGGCCAGGAGATATGGGCTTTGACGTCGTACACCTTAACCTTCATAAAACATTTACGACACCACATGGTGGTGGAGGTCCAGGATCTGGCCCGGTTGGAGTAAAAAGCGATCTCGTGCCATATTTACCTAAACCTTTAGTCGTGAAAGAAGGGGAGTCATACAGCTTTGATTATGATATTCCGCAGTCTATCGGACGTGTGAAGCCATACTATGGCAACTTCGGTATTAATGTTAGAGCTTATACGTACATTCGTACAATGGGACCTGAAGGTTTACGCAAAGTATCGGAATATGCTGTATTAAATGCCAATTATATGTTACGAAGATTAGAACCATATTTCGACACGCCTTATACGCAGCATTGTAAGCATGAATTCGTCTTGTCTGGTAAGCGTCAAAAGAAGCTTGGAGTCAGGACGCTTGATATTGCAAAACGTTTACTAGACTTCGGTTATCATCCACCAACCATCTACTTCCCTCTAAATGTAGAGGAGTGTTTAATGATCGAGCCTACAGAAACAGAGTCGAAAGAAACTCTAGACGAATTTTGTGATGCGATGATTCAAATTGCAAAAGAAGCGGAAGAGAATCCAGAGATTGTTCAAGAGGCTCCTCATCATACGGTCATCGGGCGTCTAGATGAAACGACAGCTGCGAGAAAACCGATTTTGCGTTATATGAAAGAAAATTAACTCATAAACGAGTAAAATAGAGTGGAGGCTGGGACAAAACCTAGTTAAATAAGAGTGGCCCTCACGTCGTTGAGAGCCATTTCTTATTTATCAGGTATTTATTTTATATTGGGGTTGATTGTTCAAAAAACACTCACTTGTGTTTTGGAGTGAAAGAGTCCGCCTTATAGGATTTCGATGATTATGAAAAGGGATGTCCTCAAAATTCTTTTGGCACGGACCAAATGAATAAGGTCCCTTAGGTGACTCTGGTGGTAAAGTGCCCTTATAGGGCGAAATTAAAACCGCCCGTTTTACGGGCGGATACTTATTTATCGTTTATTTTTTTACTTTTCCAGTCCATTTACGGAAGCCGCCTTTAAGCATGTTGAGATCTTCAACCTCCCGTTTTTTACGAAGTATTTTAGCAGCTTGCGTACAGCGGGTGCCATTTTGACAATAAAGGTATACTGGCTGATCTTGACGAATCTCAGTCATTCGATGTCTTAATTGAGACAACGGAATATTTCTAGCTCCGAGAATATAACCTGTTTTAAACTCTCTTTCCTCACGAACATCAATTAGCTGAGCTTTCCGGTAATTCTTTTTAAACTCTTCTTGATCCAGCTGTGTTAAAAATTTCGGTTTCCTCAGCCGCAGGACGATAAAAATAATAAGTATGACGGTTATACCAATTAATACCCAGTTCATGATGTGGGTCCACTCCTTTTTCTATCTAATCAATAAGTCCATTATAAATGATAAACGTAAAAAGATGAACGTGCAACGTTCTAACAAAAAAATTTCCACATAAACCGTTTTTCTTTTCATCTTATCGACTTTTTTTGTATGATAAATAAGGAATGAAATTAGATTTGAATTGGAATAGAGGGATAGTTCATGGAAACTTGGTACTATTTAGATTCTGGTAATCGAAGCCCTGGTTATAATATGGCATTAGATGAAAAGCTTATGAATTGGCACCGTAGAGGTGAAATACCTCCTGTTGTCCGGTTTTACGGTTGGGATCCCCCTACATTATCAGTCGGTTATTTTCAGAAAGTAGAAAAAGAAATTAACTTAGAGGCTGTTCAAAATCACGGTCTAGGCTTTGTCAGACGGCCAACAGGTGGTAGAGGTGTATTGCATGACGATGAGTTAACGTATAGTGTCATCGTTTCTGAAAGTCATCCGAAGATGCCAGAATCTGTTACTGAAGCTTATCGTGTTATATCAGAAGGACTGTTGGAAGGTTTTCGTGAACTTGGTCTTCACACGGAGTTTTCGATACCTAGAACGAGTGAAGAGAAGGAACGCCTGAAAAATCCTCGTTCTGCTGTTTGTTTTGATGCACCTTCGTGGTATGAATTAGTAGTGGAAGGAAGAAAAGTTGCAGGTAGTGCACAAACTCGCCAGAATGGAGTTATTCTTCAGCACGGGTCGATTATTTTATCTTTAGATGAAGATAAATTGTTTGACGTGTTTAAATATCCGAGCGAACGTGTTCGTCAAAGAATGCAAAAAGCGTTTAAAAACAAAGCCGTTCCTATTAATGCAATAGCTGAACGAGAAGTCACGATTTCAGAAGCAAAAAAAGCCTTTTACGAAGGTTTTAAAAAAGGTCTGCATCTCAATTTAGAACCTTTCGAATTAACTGAAACGCAACAGAGAGAAGTTGAAGAATTAGTGAACCGCAAATATGGGACAGATGCATGGAATTATAAAGCATAAAGTGGTGACGAACAGCATGTCTAAAGGGGCATGTTGTTTTTAATATAGGAGAATGTATTGTCGCCGATATGCTGGTGCCCTTGCGCTTTTCATATTCGTCTATTTTTGATATTCTATTAATCTGTTGTTTATATAAACTGCATAGCAATAAGAGAATATATGTCGAAACTTCTTTATGGTCGTCAAACCTTAATATAGTAGCATTTCGCGTTTGTTTATATATGCAAATGACAAAAATCGTGAATATCAATTATTAGCATGATGAAGAATGTCATTTCCTCTTTCTTTTTCACTTTTACATACTTTTATGAAGTTGACATATTTATATTTATTTGTTCACTAATCAATATATAGTACTATTTAACATTCATGGAACACTATATATTGATAATTGTAATTGAACTGTGATATAGTGAGTGAAGAAATAAAGTCATTGGCCAAGCTTGCCAATGACTTAAAGAAATAAATCTATCACATATATTGACTGCAAAAACTATTAATATAAAGGAGAGAAAGCCTGTGACAACGTTTATGTCTACGAAGACAATTAACGTCGAGGAACTGAATCGTGATATTGACCAGTTTCCACAAGTGTTTCCGGTCACTCCAGAAATGAGTATGACTAGAAGCGGAGTATCACGTCTGGTGATGCTTGATCGTTACACCTTTAAGGACACGGAGAAGAAAACTTTAAAAGCCGGAGACTTTGTTGTCTTAACTGTGAAGGAAGACCCTAAATTTCCAGCACGAGGGTATGGAATTGTCCATACTTTAGATTGGAATAAAAAAATAGCTGACATTGCTGTTGACGAAGAGTTTACCGGTATTTTAGAAGATGAAAAGGAAAAAGAAACAGGTATTGTTACGCGTTCACTTGATACGATTGATAAACCGTTAGAGATTTACTATGAGCAAATCGCGAAAAGGAATGCCCGCGGTCTTGCAGAAGTAGAGACGGATCCAAAAAAGAGAGAAGAGTCATTTGAAAAGTTTTATCATGAGCTCGTTCATATGAATTTCGTTCCGGCTGGAAGAGTTCTTTATGGTGCAGGAGCAGAAACGGATGTTACGTACTTTAACTGTTATGTGATGCCGTACATAGCAGATTCACGTGAAGGGATTTCAGAACACCGAAAGCAAGTCATGGAGATTATGAGTCGCGGCGGTGGTGTAGGAACGAATGGATCGACATTAAGACCTCGCAATACATTAGCACGTGGAGTTAATGGTAAATCGTCAGGGTCCGTTTCATGGCTCGATGACATTGCGAAACTTACTCACTTAGTTGAGCAAGGTGGAAGTAGAAGAGGTGCCCAAATGATCATGTTGGCGGATTGGCATCCTGATATTTTAGAATTTATTATTTCTAAAATGCAGAATCCGAGAATTTTACGTTACTTGCTTGAGAACGTAAACGATGATCATATTCAACGTCTCATTAAAGATAAATTAAAGTTCACACCATTATCTGAATTAGAAGAAGCAATGTATCAAGGGATTGTGAATTATAAAGGGATTGAAGGTCAAGGTGGATTCGACCCGAAAGTAATTGCTGAAGCGGAAGAAAAATTAAGAACAGGTGGGACATATTCTGTAAATAACTCGGAATTTCTTACTGGTGCAAACATTTCAGTTTGTATTACGAAAGAATTTATGGAAGCTGTTGAGAAAGATGAAGATTATCAGCTACGCTTTCCGGATGTTGAAAATTATACAAAAGAAGAAATGGAAGCATATAACCGTGAGTGGCATAATTATGGAGATGTCCGTGAATGGGAAGAACTCGGTTTTGGAATCCGTACTTATCGAAACATAAAAGCGAAAGAATTATGGAATTTGATCAATATTTGTGCAACATATTCAGCAGAACCAGGAATATTCTTTATTGATAATGCAAATGAAAAAACAAACGCAAGTGCCTATGGACAAAAGGTTGTTGCAACTAATCCATGTGGTGAACAACCCCTTGCACCATATTCAGTCTGCAACTTAGCGGCTGTAAACCTTGCTGAAATGGCAGATAAAGAGAAAAAAGAAGTTGATTTTGCTAAGCTGGAACAAACAGTTGCTACTGGCGTAAGAATGCAAGACAACGTAATTGATGCGACACCATATTTTTTAGATGAAAATACAAAGCAAGCTAAAGGAGAACGCCGTGTCGGGTTAGGTGTGATGGGCTTGCATGATTTACTTATTTATACAGAAACTGTATATGGTTCAGAAGAAGGAAATAACCTCGTTGATAAAATCTTTGAAACCATTGCTACAACAGCTTATAGGACAAGTATTGATATCGCAAAGGAAAAAGGAAGTTTTCCTTATTTAGTAGGCGGTAATGAAGCTGAAACGAAGCATTTGCGTGATAAGTTTATTAACACAGGTTATATGAAACAGATGCCAGAAGATATTCGTAATGGAATTAAAGAATTTGGTATTCGAAATTCGCATTTATTAACAGTCGCACCAACTGGAAGTACGGGAACGATGGTCGGTGTTTCAACAGGTTTGGAGCCATATTTCTCATTTTCATACTTCCGTAGCGGTCGTTTAGGAAAATTTATCGAAGTAAAAGCAGAAATTTTACAAGAATATTTAGACCGTCATCCTGAAGCTGATGCGAATGAGTTACCAGAATGGTTCGTTTCGAGTATGGAGCTATCCCCTGAAGCCCATGCTGATGTCCAATGTGTCATTCAACGCTGGGTAGATAGCTCATTAAGTAAGACAGTAAATGCTCCACGCGGGTATACTGTTGATCAAGTGAAAAAAGTTTATGAGCGTCTTTATAATGGCGGGGCAAAAGGCGGAACTGTATACGTTGACGGAAGCCGTGATTCACAAGTTCTTACATTGAAAGCAGAAGAAAATGACGTATATGCAGTTGATTTAACAGGTACTTCAGAAGACGATACGAAGAAAGAGCAAAAGCCGGTTGTATTAGTGGATACAATATCTGATGTCCGAAGTACATCTGTGACTTATGGAAGTGAAGTAGGGGATACGTGCCCAGTCTGTCGTCAAGGAACAGTTGAGGATATTGGCGGATGTAATACATGTACGAATTGTAATGCTCAGTTAAAGTGTGGATTATAACGAGAAATAAGAAGAGCGAGCGGTGTTACACACTGCTTGCTTTTTTTATCAATAAAAACGCATAAATCACAGAAAGAAATAAAAAACTAATAAAAAAATGGAAGGGAGTAAAGTTATGCTCATAGACCAAGAC
The DNA here is from genome assembly GCF_002335745.1 of Evansella halocellulosilytica. Taxonomy (GTDB): domain Bacteria; phylum Bacillota; class Bacilli; order Bacillales; family Salisediminibacteriaceae; genus Bacillus_CA; species Bacillus_CA halocellulosilytica. The sequence goes on from NZ_NIST01000001.1 coordinate 3,100,858, forward strand.
GGTTTGTTACTTGCGTATCTCATTAGTCTATCTGTTATCATCTTTGGTTCCATATTCATCGGACAACGAATGGCGAAAAAAGGCGGTGCTCAACGTTCAGTCACGAAAATGATAGCTGGCTATTTAATTTTAACAATTGGGGTACTAACTGCTTTTTTCTTTGCAGCGTATCCTGTAACATATGATAACTATTTAGCGGTTTGGTCAATGGTAGGGAGTATAGCTGTATTATTTGGATTAGGCTTTCTTATTTATTTCATGCAAAATCCTGACAAAAATCTCGTTAAAGCAGTCATTCAAAAGAAACATTCAAATAACGAAAATAACCGCCAGCATTGATGCAATATCTAAAAAGCAAAATAATAGTGGAGGAAACTGATATGAGGGTTCCGTAACGGGACCCTTTCCTTTTTCTTTTATTCGATATCAAAGTGCGCGGTAGTTTCTTAAAGGATTTTATAGTATAATTTTTAAATAAGCTCGTACATACCTATTAAAAAAGAAAACGTACATAGCAAAAAAGATCTTTACTAGTGTGGAAGTTTGGAGGAGACAACATGCCAACACCGAGCATGGAAGATTACTTAGAAAGAATTTACTTATTAATTGAAGATAAAGGGTACGCAAGAGTTTCAGATATAGCTGAAGCTTTAGAAGTGCATCCCTCCTCAGTTACAAAAATGGTTCAAAAATTAGATAAAAAAGAGTATCTTGTTTACGAAAAATACCGTGGACTTATTTTAACATCAAAAGGAAAAAAAGTAGGTAAACGGCTTGTATACAGACATGAACTATTGGAAGAATTTATGAATATTATTGGTGTTGATAAAGAGAATATTTATGATGACGTAGAGGGAATTGAGCATCATTTAAGTTGGGATGCGATTGATCGTATCGGTGATCTTGTTCAATATTTTGATGAGAAGCCTGCAAGAGTAAATGAATTACGAGACGTTCAAAAGAAAAATGATGAATTAGACAGCGAGTCTTAACCAATACAGGTTAAGACCGTTTTTAATATATACTCATTTTTTTCCACGACTCTTATTAAACTATATAGAGGAGGGATGGAGCCCATGAAGGTAGATGGTGTGTTTGCTGGAGGCGGCATTAAAGCACTTGCTTTCGTTGGAGCTTTAGAAGTAATGAATGAGGAAAACATACAGTTTGAACGACTTGCAGGTACGAGTGCTGGAGCAATGACCGCTGCTTTAGTTAAAGCAGGATACAACAGTAAAGAAATTGCATCACTTTTTGATGATATGAAGTTTCAGCAATTGTTAGATCCAAGAATAGGTACGACGGTTTTTCCGTTTATAAGGTGGTTAAGGTTATATCGCAGAATGGGTCTTTATAAAGGTGATGTTTTTGAATCTTGGTTAAAGGGGTTATTAAAGTCGAAAGGGGTATCCTCATTTGCTGATTTACCAGAAGGGTCGTTGAAAATGGTTGCAGCTGATATTACGAATGGTCGAATTTTAGTATTACCGGATGATCTGAAAAAATATGGCATTATTCCCCATTCGTTTTCGGTAGCCAGGGCAATACGAATGAGTTGCAGTTTACCATTCTTTTTTGAACCAGCAACAATTACTGACAGTAATGGCAATAAATCGCTCATTGTCGATGGTGGCGTACTTAGTAATTTTCCAATATGGATCTTTCAAAAAAGAGGGCAAAAAAATTTGAGGCGTCCGGTCATCGGCTTTCGTTTAACACCCTCGCTTGATTCTATTCCCCCGCGAAATGTTACAAATGCATTAACGATGCTTCACTCAATGTTTGATACGATGCGTAATGCACATGACCAACGCTATATATCAAAAGACCATGCAAAAAATATTGTTTTTATTCCAGTCGAAAATGTGACAGCAACACAATTTTCATTAAATGAAGAAGAAAAACAATCATTGATTCAATTAGGAAAATCAAAAACAAAGGCATTTTTAAAATCCTGGTCTTATTAAACGAAAAAAGAAAAAGTATATGAAAAATAGTTTATAAAAAAGCCAGTCTAAGAGAAGACTCGGCTTTTTCCTTTTCTTCCGTACAGCTTTAACATAATGAGTAACCCAGGGACCAAGAGTGTGATCCAGAGACCGACAACAATACCTTTTGTTAACTCCGGGAACGGCAACAAAGGAAAAACAAGCTGGTCAATTCCATAAAAGATAACAAGGCCACCAATACCGATCAAAAGTCCTACAAGCCTTTTAGCAACGTGGTTATTCTCATTGTTTAATCTCACTTTAAATATTTCTAGAGTAACACCGATCCCGCTTCCTAATAGGATGCCTGGATATAATAAATAGTCCATACGAGGATAAATAATGGCTGCTAAAAATAACGGAAGTATCATCGAAAAGGCAAACAAATACGGTTCAGGCATACTCCCAATCCAATCAAGTGTCCGGTAAAATGTGTAAATAATAAACCCACCGATAAAAATGCCTCCAATAATTGAAAAAACAGCGACTTCTGTCATTAGAAGCAAAAACAAACTAAAACTAAGAGGGAGTCCTATTGTTAAAACTAATTGTGAACGATTTTTGGCTAAAGGCATGAAAAATGCAAAGAATGTCATCGTGGCTTGTACACTAATAACCGTTAATGGGATGTGTTCTTCATTTGTGTATAAGTAAGGGAAATAAAGTGTAATAATGTGGGCGATGACAATTGAAAATAACGTTAAATATAACAGTTGAAAACCGACTCGCTTACTTACGTTCCAATAAACGTAACTAAGTATAATTAAAAATATAAACATGAGAACATCAACAGGTATAAACGTATAAAATTCCTTATCTTCTATAAACTCCATTTTATATCCCCCTTTTTTTATGTCATCAAATGTTCGGTATCAAGGAATTTGTTTAAAGAAAAAAACCAAGCATTTAAAATAAAGCTCGGTTCTTTTTCTTATTCTTTTTCCCTTCAATGACCGTTAATTTAACATCTGATTGACGTTTGACAAGAGGTCTGGAATTTCGTTTTTTCTTTTCTTTTTTCTTTTTTGGGAATGGAACCGGTGATGAGTGTTTAGAATGTGATGTCTTTTGAGTGTACCTACCTTTTTGTTGAGTGTAAGGTGTTTGATTCCTCATCATTCTTGGCATGATAAACGTTTTAAAAAGAAAGAACAGGACAGCAGCAAAACCGATCATCATTAAAATTCTCATAATAAACGCTACTGGTTCAGTAAATATAAGATATCCAAGACCGAGCACAGCTAAAATGATTACAGTTAGTACAACCGGGTGATATGAATAACGAAACATTTTCTCACACCTCCTACATAATGATGACACTATGTTACATTATTTATGTTACAGCTTGATGTTGATTACTTAATGATAAAAGGTAGCCAACAACTCTGATAATAATATATAGTAGTTGCTTTTAAATGATTGACTTAAAAACTATTTTGACACCGTTTGAGTACTAATATGACGACAACTGCTGAATATAACATTTACCGTAGAGCTTGACCATCGATCATAGAAATTTTCATGATAACATTCATTATCGTATAATCCTCTTCATTCTTCTATACATTATAATTCTATTCTACATTAAATGTTCTATTCCCTCCATACTAGTCCAAAGTTAATATTACTATTCCCTTAATTAGCGAAAACTACACATGAATTGCAAGACATTGTTCGTTGTTATTCATTATTCTTCATAAAAAGATGCAAGTATTTTTTAAAATAGGACATGCTAAATTGTTGAGGTGAGGTTTTTGAAAAAAACAGAACAAGAACAGCAAAAAAATGAATTAACTATATCATTTCATGCTACTGTTGCATTAATAGGTCTATTTGGAGGCTTTATCTGGAGTGTGATCGGATATATATCGTTTTACTTGAATTTTACTCGAGTCGGCCCGGCACTAGCTTTAATGCCGTGGGCATTAGGAGATTGGAAAAATGGCTGGTTAGGACAATTAATTGGTATTGTATTTATTTCATTACTGTCAATTGCGGTAGCATTTCTTTACCGAATGATCTTTGCAAAAGTAAATCATTGGTGGCCTGGCGTTGTGTTTGGTTTTGTATTATGGGCAGTGGTGTTTGGAGTTTTACAACCGATTTTTCCAGGTTTGAAGCCACTTCCGAGCTTGGATTTGAATACGATTATTACGAATATATGTTTATATGTTGTCTATGGTTTATTTATCGGCTACTCCATTTCCTATGAATATCATGAACGGACTGTTCACGAGGGTGAATCTATTCAAAGCTAAATGACTGTGTTAGAATGTTCCTTGGAACATTCTCTTTTTGTTTACATCATCAAGGTAATAAAAGTTAGTTTAGCTTAAAAGTGAAATCAAAGAGAGAAGCGGTAAGATCATAACTTAAAATCATCCTATTTATTCACCGCAAGATGTTTTCATAGGAGTTGTCTTACATTCAAAATCAAAAGCAGGACTAGTCGGGCTTATAGCTGATTCTTGTAAATCCTTTTTTCATGTGAGGAGAGTGGTGGAATGGATTTGTTAGTATTAAATGGTCCAAACATGAACCGGCTCGGTAAAAGAGAGCCATCCGTTTATGGCCAAAAAAACCTTCAGGACTTAATAAAAGAAAATGAGGAGTATGGTTTATCTCATCAAGTCAGAATTTTTCATAAACAATCGAATTGGGAAGGACAACTCATTGATTGGATCCATGAAGGAGCAGACAGCTATAATGGGCTGATCATTAACCCTGGAGCATTCACGCACTACAGTTATGCTATACGTGACGCGATTGCTGGTGTAGACATTCCTGTCATCGAAGTTCACATTTCAAATGTGCATAGTCGAGAATCTTTTAGAAAAGAATCGGTTATAGCTCCAGTGTGTGTTGGACAAATAAGTGGTTTTGGGTTAGATGGTTATAAAATGGCCATCGATTACTTTATAAGGAGGAGAGACAATGAATCGACTTGAAAAATTAAGAGAAAAATTTTCTAGTAACAAAATTGATGGAATTCTTATTACAAGTAGTTATAACCGCAGATATATGACTGGCTTCACTGGTACAGCAGGGGTTGCGTTAATCTCAGAAACAGGTGCAAAGTTTATTACAGACTTCCGGTATATTGAACAAGCTCAGTCTCAAACGAATGGCTATGACATTGTCCAGCATACTGGAGCGATTCATGAGGAAATAGCGAAACAAGTGAAGGATCTAGGCATTGGAAGGCTTGGCTTTGAGAAGGATCACGTTACTTACAGCACGTTCGATACATATAAAGATTCGATTGAAGCAGAACTTGTCCCAGTAGGCGGTATGATTGAAGATATGCGACTCATCAAAGATGAAAGTGAATTGCGAGTCATTAAAGAGGCTGTCAAAATAGCAGACACTACATTTGAACATATTACAAATTATATTCGTGCGGGAATTAAAGAAATTGATGTGTCCAATGAATTAGAATTTTTTATGAGGAAGCAAGGTGCTGTTTCATCTTCATTTGATATTATTGTAGCCTCAGGTTACCGTTCGGCATTACCACATGGCGTAGCTAGTAACAAAGTAATCGAAAAAGGTGAACTAGTTACACTAGACTTCGGAGCATATTATAATGGATACTGTTCTGATATTACCCGAACGGTTGCTGTCGGTGAACCTGATGCAAAGTTAAAGGACATATATGATACAGTACTTCAAGCACAATTAAGAGGTGTAGATGGAATCAAACCTGAAATGACTGGGAAAGAGGCAGATGCATTAACACGTGATTATATTACGGAAAAAGGGTATGGAGAATACTTTGGCCATTCAACTGGTCACGGTATGGGGCTTGAAGTTCACGAAGGGCCAGGATTATCTGTTAAATCTGACAAAATTCTTAAGCCTGGTATGGTTGTTACCGTTGAACCGGGAATTTATGTAGCTGGTACGGGCGGAACTCGTATAGAAGATGATATTGTCATTACGGAAGAAGGTAATGAAATTTTATCTTCTTCTACGAAAGAGCTATTAATATTGGGCGAATAGTATTATGATTTATTTGAGAGCATTAACAGTAATCGTATTCGTAATGGTTTCGTTAAAGTTCTCACATTCATTTAGGAGGAAAGAGAATGATTTCAGTAAACGAATTAAAAACAGGATTAACAATTGAAGTTGACAATGATATTTGGCAAGTGCTTGAATTTCAGCACGTCAAGCCAGGAAAGGGAGCTGCCTTTGTTCGAACAAAACTTCGCGGACTTAGAAATGGCAGTATTCAAGAAAAGACGTTCCGTGCCGGAGAAAAAGTAGGAAAAGCGCACTTAGATAACAGAAAAATGTCTTATTTATACTCTAGCGGTGATACGCATACTTTCATGGACAACGAAACTTTTGAACAGCTTGAATTGCCTTCAAGTCAAATCCAAGACCAGTTAAATTATTTAAAAGAAAATATGGAAGTATCCATTTTAATTTATCAAGGAGAAACTCTCGGTGTCGAAGTGCCGAATTCTGTGGAGCTTACAGTAACTGAGACTGAGCCTGGTATAAAAGGTGATACTGCATCTGGTGGTACAAAACCTGCAACATTAGAAACGGGATTAACTGTCCAAGTGCCGTTTTTTGTTAATGAAGGAGATGTGCTGGTAATAGATACGAGAAACGGAGCATACGTTTCTAGAGCATAATACATAAAAGAGGCTATCCCTTTGGACGGCCTCTTTTTTAACATTAATTTTATTTAATTGCTCAAATCGCTTATGGCAGACGCTTTCCGCAGGCTCGGCCTCAACATCCCAAAACTCATTCCATTTGTTTTGGGTGATTTTCGGCTCGTGCTATTTTTGCAGGGAGTCGCCGCACAACTCTCTACAAAAAAGTGAAAAAGACTACAACAAACCAGTCACAGGATAGGGGAAAAACGTTGAGGTTTTAATTTCAAAATATCCTTTTGGAAGGAAGAAGACGCCGTCATTCAGAAGATCACCTAATCAGTGACCTTTTGAGATAGATTCTTTAAAACATAAAAAACCCGATTATCTAATCATGGTAATCGGGTTCATTTTATGATTAACGAGAATCCGTGAAGAAATAAGTCATTTCTGACTCATTGCGAAAGACTTTGCAAGCGAGACATTTTGCACAATCAATCCCCACTAATCATTTCCTTTTAAATTGAATTGGCTTTCACTAAACGGTGAGGGCTACTTTTATTTAACTAAGTTTTGTCTCAAATAATTTTCTTTGAAAATCTTACGTCAACCTTCCTGATGAGTCATAAATAGGACACGCTCTCATATATTTTTCAGTAGACAGTCATTTGATAAGAAAGAGGAGGAGAACGAATGAAAGAAATCATTAACGTTCTTCCAGAAGTTATAAGGAAATTAATCATTCAACAACCTGCTTCTCTTATGAAAGAAGTCGAGGAAATAAGGCTTCGTGTTCAACGACCAGTTGAAATAAGAACAGGCAAAACGTCTTTCGTGTTACCAGAGAAGACGACCCCTTATATTTTTACAGAAGATGATGCTAAGTTAATGCTTGGATTATTAAGTCAGCATTCTGTATATCGGCTCGAAGAAGAGCTAAAAAAGGGATATATAACGATCGCTGGAGGACATCGTGTTGGCCTTGCAGGCAGGGTTGTTATTGAGAAGGGTGGAGTGAAAGGGATTCGCGACATAAGTTCTTTTAACATCAGAATAGCAAGAGAGAAGAAAGGGGTATCTGATCCCTATATAGATCGGCTTCTCTTTAGGAAAAGCTGGTGCCATACGTTAATTATCGGTCCACCTAAAACAGGAAAAACGACGCTTTTACGTGACTTAGCTAGGAATATAAGTTTAGGGATTCACCGAAAGAATGTTCCACCGATGAATGTTGGAATCATTGATGAACGTTCAGAGATTGCCGGGTGTGTAAAAGGCGTACCTCAACACGAGTTTGGTACGAAAATCGATGTTTTAGACAGTTGTCCTAAAGCAGAAGGTCTCATGATGATGATTCGTTCGATGGGTCCAGAAGTATTAGTCGTGGATGAAGTAGGGAGAAAAGAGGATGGAGAAGCCATTTTAGAAGCAGTACATGCTGGAGTATCTGTCATCGCAACAGTCCACGGAAAAAACTTGGAGGACGTAAAGCATCGTCCGACGATCTCTCATTTATTGAATGAGCGAGTATTTGAACGAATCGTTGAAATAAATCCATTAACGAAAAAAGGGACCGTTCATTTTCTAGATAAAAGAAGAATGCAAGGCGTGATTCAGAGATGAAAATGATTGGGGCATTCATCATTATATTAGCTAGCACAATGCTAGGCTGGGAATTTGCAAGAAGGTTTACTCGGAGAAAACTTCAAATACGTAAACTTCGATTAGCTTTTGAATCACTTGAAGGTGAAATGGTCTTTTCAATGGCGCCACTATCTTCAGCTTGTGAAAAAGTCGCTTTGCAATCAACAGCTCCGATAAATGAACTGTTTCATCAAGTATCAGAAAAATTGATGATAGATGAAAGCTCGGCTCCAGAAATATGGGCAGAGTGCTTAAAAAACTGGAAGAAGAAAACAGACTTAGACAGTGCAGAGATAAACATTTTAGAACAGTTTGGTCAAACAATAGGTCAACAAGACATCGAAAATCAACGAAATCAAATTAGACTTGCCATTACTTATTTTGAACAAGAAGAGAAACATGCACAAGAGTCTGAAAAGAAATATGAATCTATGTACCGGAGTTTAGGGTTTCTTGGAGGGGTTCTCATCGTCATCATCATGATGTAAATGGGCAAAGGAGGAACAACATTGAATTATGATATAAGTTTAATATTTCAAATTGCGGGTGTTGGAATTGTCGTTGCAATGATTCATACAGTGTTGAAACAGATGGGAAAAGAAGAAATAGCAAATTGGGTAACATTAATTGCCTTTGTTGTCGTTTTATACATGGTTGCATCAGTCGTTGATGATTTATTTACGAAGATAAGAAGTGTATTCCTTTTCCAAAGCTGATAGGGGGTGATGGTCATTGAAATCATCCAAATCGTCGGCTTAGGGATGATCGCAACGTTTTTAGCACTCGTCGTGAAAGAGCATAAACCGATTTTCGCCTTTTTATTAACAGTATTTGTCGGTGTCATCATCTTTTTATTTTTAATCGATAAAATTGCACTCATTATTAACATGTTAGAAGAATTAGCGAATAATGCCAATATAAACCTCATGTATGTACAAACGATCTTGAAGATTATCGGAATCGCATATATTGCAGAATTCGGAGCACAAATCGCAAAAGATGCTGGGCAAGGTGCAATGGCTTCGAAGATTGAATTAGCAGGTAAAGTATTGATCATGGTAATGGCTATCCCAATTATTTCAGTTATCATCGAAACGATCATTGGATTAATTCCAAACTAATGGAGGGAGAAGGATGAAAAAGTTCATGTTTATTCTTGTCATTATGTTTTTAACGACCCTTCTCCCTCAATCTGTAATAGCTGAAGAACCTGTTACAGACAATGAGCAAGATGAAATGATGGAGTTACAGTTGGACAAGTTAGAGATTGATGAAATCGGTGAATTTTGGAATGATGTGATTCACGAATATGAAGGTTTTTTACCAGAGAGTCAAAGAGGAAATTTTATGGACTTTATTAAAGGAGACAAGCAGTTCTCACCTACAGCCTGGTTCCAAGGCTTACTTCGTTTTCTATTTCATGAAATTTTTGCAAACGGAAAACTCCTTGGCACATTAATCTTACTAGCTGTTTTCAGTATGATTTTAGCTCAGCTTCAACAAGCGTTTGAAAAACATTCTATTAGTAAAGTCGCTTATGCAATTACATTTATGGTTCTGCTTATCATCGCATTGAACAGTTTTCATTTAGCAATGGAGTTTACCCAAAACACGATAAAAGTAATGAGTAGTTTTATGGTGGCTATGGTCCCTCTCATTCTCGTTTTAATGGCTTCTGTTGGTAGTGTGACATCCGTAGCTTTATTTCACCCGATGGTCATGTTTCTCGTACACACAAGCGGACTTTTTATTCAATTTTTTGTATTACCGATGTTGTTTTTATCGACTTTGCTATACATCGTCAGCACAATGACAGAGCATTACAAAGTAACGAAACTAGCTCAATTTTTAAGGAATATAGCAGTCGGTGGTCTAGGAATCTTTTTAACTGTTTTCCTCGGTGTTTTATCAGTACAAGGAGCAACAGCAGCAGTAGCAGATGGAATTGCTGTTAAAACAGCCAAGTTTGTTACAGGGAACTTTGTTCCTGTCGTTGGAAGGATGTTTACCGATGCTGCAGATACAGTAATGGGTGCATCTGTGTTGTTAAAAAATACAGTAGGTGTTGCAGGACTCGCAGTGCTGCTACTCATTTGTGCGTTCCCAGCCTTAAAAGTGCTCTCATTAGCGATTATTTATACTTTTACAGCAGCTGTATTACAACCATTAGGCGGGGGACCAATTATTCAATGTTTATCAATTATCGGCAAGCAAATGCTCTTTATCTTTGCTGCCTTAGCAGCCGTCTCTCTTATGTTCTTTCTATCAATTACGATTATGATCATATCTGGCAATCTTTCTTTAATGATGCGATAACTTTACAAGAAAGGAGATAAGCCATGAGTGTTGTTACAGCATGGGTAACGAACATCATCATACTCATTTTATTTGCAACGATATTAGAGCTATTGCTGCCGAATTCAAAAATGCAGCGCTATGTCAAGTTAGTTGTCGGACTCATGCTTCTCATGGTTATGCTGCAACCAATTCTTTCAATTTTTCAAACAGACCCTGAAGAATGGTTGTCAGAAATGGCGGAATGGGGGACAGTCGACGAAGAAAACCAAATGAATGAAATCGAATCAAAGAAAAATGAAATAGAAATGGTACAAGATGCATATATTTCTGAACAAGCGGCTGTCCAATTAAAAAGACAAGTTGAAAGCAAGTTAATTGAACAATTTGAGGTGGTGCCAGTAGAAGTGGCGATGACACTTGAAACATCAAATACAGATGAAATTTTAGAAGAATACCCAGATGTACATGTCCTTCTTCAAAGAGTTGAAGAGGTACAGGAAGACGAGGAAATATCGGTCGTTACAATCGACCCTGTTGTCATCGATCAAGATGATGAAGAATTGGAAACAACAGACCATCCTCAAAATGATTTAGATGATGCGATCACCTCATTTCTCTCAAGTGAATGGAGTATTCCAGTAGAGAAAATACATGTTCAATGGAAAGGGGGGGAGGAATAGCATGGAAAAACAATCGAAGAATGACACATGGTTTACATCTTTTTCATTGAAAAAAAGTTCAAAAAAATTAAACGTGAAATATTTAGGGATTTTGCTGACAATCGGTGTTTTCTTTATGGTCGTTGGTATCATGATGCAAGATGATAATGATGGAACGGTTAGCCCAGTTATGCAAGAAGAAGGTGATGAAGTTGAACCTGGTGATAATACACCAGCATCAGTTTTTAATAAATCTGATGATCGTCCTGATTCAGCTATGTCCGAATACGAGGATTTTTATGAAAGTCAGCTTGAGCAAGCGTTAGAACAAGTGGTTGGTATAAGTGATGTATCCGTTTTTGTGAACTTAGAAGAATCAGAGAAAACGGTTTATCAAACAAATAAGAGTACAAAAGAACAGATAACGGAAGAAACAGATCGTGAAGGAGGGTCGAGAAACGTAGAGGATCGTACGAATGATGAGGAAGTAGTCATTATTCGAAATGGTGATAAGGAAGAACCGCTCGTAGAAAGAATTGAAAAACCGTCCATTAGAGGAGTGTTAGTTGTAGCGAAAGGTGTTGAAAACATACAAGTGAAAACGTGGGTCATTGAAGCAGTTAGTCGAGCACTTGATGTTCCTTCTCACCGTGTATCTGTATTACCGAAGAACTCAAAGGGGGAATCATAAATGGTATTAAAACGACAAACGGTATGGTTATTAACGATGTTAAGCTTAATTATTGTTCTTTCAGTTTACTACATTTCAATGGATCGTTTCCAAGGTCAACATGCGCTGGATGATGAAGATGAAACGACTGGTGAGGAACATGATGAGGTTAGTGAAAGCGATTTAGACTTGGACTGGATCGAAGATGAAGATGTGACGTTTATCGAATTAGAAGATGTGGATGATGTTCTTGGCCAACATTCACTATACTCGAACTCTAATGCAGAAGAAATGTTTGATATGTACCGCCTGCAACGTCAAGATGCTCGGGCGCGTATGAATGAGGAGTATTTAAATGTTTTCGACTCCGAGGAGGCATCTGCTGAAGTTCAAGTCCAAGCATTAGAACAATATGAAAGTCTTCAGTCTTTACAGCAGCAAGAAGAGCGTCTAGAAACGATGATTCGTGCAAAAGGATATGAGGATGCTCTCGTTATTACCGATGATAACCAAGTGAAAATTTATGTGAAGGCGGATGAGCTCACGAAAGAAGACGTTGTTGAAATTAACATGCTAGCATACGAGGAGTTAGGAGATAAAAATATCCGCGTTGGCTTCCAGCCAGATGATGGAAAAGAAGATCCTACTGAAGGTGAGGGATAAGAGGCTGGAACAAAACAGTCTCAATAAAATGTAAAAAGATTCCGGTTATCATGATTGATAATCGGAATCTTTTTTGATGTTTCTGCTTTCGGAGGAAATTCCCGAATATATGCTTTTGGGTTCTAAAACAACTGACGTACGGTAGCTTGATTCATAACCTTGAGCTAGCCACAGGATACGGACACTGTTTAATAACTGGGTTTTGCCATATCTTAACGATGGAAATGGTAGTACTGAAATAAATTTAATGACAAAAAACATGATTTTGTCTGATGATGGTGGTATAATACCGAGATGGAACAGAAACCCTTAACTTTATATAGTAATAGTGTTAAGGTCTGGATAGATAATGAAAGGGAGAGATGGTCCATGGAATGGTCTGACTTAACAGAAGGAGCGAAAGCAGTCCTTGAACAAACACGAAACATTAAAAATGACAAGATCCAAATTGTAGAATTTGAAGTCGGTTTTATTCAAAACGATGAAGTGGCAGAAGGAGAGCCGATCTCTATTCAAGAAGAAGATTATCAAAGTTTAAAGTCATTTACTCAAGAAAATGAGTATGGTGACAAGTATCATATGGCTCGTAACAAAAATATCGTGAAGATCATCTTATTAGAAAAAGGGAAAATACCTGAAAACTTATCTGAAATTCCGGTTTTTCGTGAATACAAAAATGACCGCCAAGAAAAAAATGAATATGCAGATGTAGATGAAAATTAAACTTAAAAGCTTTCTCTGTAACAAACGGAGGAAGCTTTTCTTAATTAAGAAAAATTATATAAATGTATTTGTTACTTTTTCCTGAATCCGTGCTGAAATAAATTATTCTTACTATAAATTCTAAAAATCTTACGATTTAACTTGGTAAAGTAAATCCCCGAAGCTGTTACTTGCGGACGCTTTCCATGGGCAACGCTTCAGTATAAGAATTATTATTTCGTTCAAATTTTTATTCACCAACTAGGTGTTATGATGAAATTTATTTTAGAAGACTCAGATGAAACGCTATCTACTCATTCAGGATTAGGTTTGATGGGTGTGCTTTTGTCCAAAGGCTTATTTGGTGTATTTAAAAGTAAGTCATTTTTGAAAAAACAGCTTGTATGACAGAAATCTACGAGACTCCTGCGGGAACAGCGAGCCAGGCAAGACCCGCAGAAGCAAAGCGACGAGGAGGCTTGCGGTTCGCCCGTGGAAAGCGAGTGATGCATGGAATACAAGCCCACTGTCACGGATTCAGGCTTTTATCAAAGTGCGTGGCGGAAAGGGTTTATCATGTTTATTTTGTATGAAGGTTGTTGAAAATGGTTATAAATGTACAACAATTTTGAATGTTATTTAAAAAGGCTGCGATATCATAAGTTTCGAATAAAGGAAAATTCTAAGTAAAAAAAGGTTTTCATTTTCAATGTTTTGAGGTAGCATATTTTTTAGGACTTGCTCATAAGACAAACTGAAAATTGCAGCATTCATTAGAAAATGATATTTTTGTTATAAAATAATGCATGTAAGCGTTTTAAATTGTAAATAGGAGTGATTGACATGTTGAAAATTCAGGAAATTCGTGAACTAATTAAGCTTATTGATCAATCTTCAATTAATGAATTCAAGTTTGAACAAAGCGGGTCCAAAGTAACGCTTAGAAAAGAAATAAAAGGTAACGTTACACAGCAAGGCCAAAAGACTACTGCAATTAATGAGGAACCGCAATTTGTTACAACCGTAACATCTCCTGTACAAGAGCAAGTTCAAGCGACAACTCAGCCAAAGAACGAAGTGAGCGAACAGCCAGTAAAAGAAAAAACGGAAGAAACGGTTTCTGACCGTTCAGGGTTACATACAATTACTTCACCGATGGTAGGTACATTTTATGCTGCGCCTTCACCTGATGCTGATCCATATGTACAAACAGGAGACAAAGTAAAGTCAAATTCTGTCGTTTGTATCGTAGAAGCAATGAAACTGATGAATGAAATTGAAGCAGAAGTAAACGGTGAAATCGTAGAAGTATTAGTAGAAAATGGACAACTTGTAGAATATGGTCAAGAAATGTTCTTGGTTAAGCCGGAATAGGGGATGGTCGAATGATCAGAAAAGTACTAGTAGCCAATCGAGGAGAAATTGCTGTTCGAGTTATAAGAGCATGTAAAGAACTAGGGATTGAAACGGTTGCGGTCTTTTCAACTGCTGATAGTGATGCCCTTCATGTGAGGCTTGCTGATGAAGCATATTGTATAGGCCCTACCTCATCGACAGACAGTTACCTCAACTTTACAAATATTATGAGTGTAGCTACATTAACAGAAGTTGATGCGATACACCCAGGTTATGGATTCTTGTCTGAAAATGCAGACTTCGCAGAAATTTGTGCTGCATGTAAAATTACATTTATCGGACCGTCACCTGAAGCAATCAGCCAAATGGGGACAAAAGATGTTGCGAGAACAACCATGAAAAATGCCGGAGTTCCAACTGTTCCAGGTTCAGATGGAATCATTGAAAACATCGATGAAGGATTGCGTGTTGCGGATGGAATTGGATACCCGGTTATTATAAAAGCAACTGCTGGCGGTGGCGGTAAAGGGATTAGAGTTGCACGAGATGAAGAGGAACTGAAAAAAGGAATTTCAGTTACTCAGACTGAAGCAAAAGCTAACTTCGGTAATCCAGGCGTTTATCTTGAGAAATACATTGAAGATTTTCGCCACGTTGAAATCCAAGTTATGGCTGATACTTATGGAAATGTCATACACCTCGGAGAACGGGATTGTACAATACAACGTAGACTTCAGAAGTTAGTTGAAGAGACTCCTTCACCAGCTATCGATGAAACAATGAGAAAAGAGATGGGCGAAGCGGCTGTAAAAGCTGCACAAGCCGTTAATTATGTAGGTGCAGGGACGATCGAATTTATTTATGATCATCGAGAGAAGCAATTTTACTTTATGGAAATGAATACACGTATTCAAGTAGAGCATCCAGTGACAGAAATGGTTACAGGTATTGACTTAATAAAGGAACAGATTTTAGTTGCGTCAGGAGAAAAGCTTTCTTATACTCAAGAGGAAGTCACTTTTAACGGATGGGCAATTGAGTGTCGAATTAATGCTGAAAATCCTGATAAGAACTTTATGCCATCTCCAGGACGAATTAATATGTATTTACCGCCCGGAGGTCTAGGAGTTAGAATTGATAGTGCTGCTTTCCCTGGCTATATGATCCCTCCATATTATGACTCTATGATTGCAAAAGTCATAAGTTATGGAGAAACGAGAGAAGAAGCTATTTCACGAATGAAGCGAGCACTTGGGGAATTTGTCATTGAAGGAATAGATACAACGATTCCATTCCACATACGATTATTTAATCATGAAGTCTTTGTTGGTGGTGACTTTAATACGAAATTTTTGGAACAATACTCTTTAAATCCAGAGGGAGAAGAGTAAAATTCTGAAAGGTGGAGGAATATGGATAATCATTTAATTCACATGTCTGAAGACAAAGATGAACTAGGGAAAGTTGAAATATCTCCTGAAGTCATTGAGGTCATTACAGGCTTAGCTGCTTCAGAAGTTGAAGGGGTTGCAACGATGAGAGGCAACTTTGCTGCAGGTGTTGCCGAACGGCTTGGCAGAAAAAACAATCATGGAAAAGGTGTAAAAGTTGACCTGCAAGATGATGGAATAGCTGTTGAAATTTATGTTGTTACGAATTACGGTGTTTCTATTCCTGAAGTGTGTAAAAAAATTCAAGAAAACATTTATCAAACGATAAAAAACATGACTGCTATTCAATTAACAGCTGTTAATGTCCATGTAGTCGGTATTCAGTTAGAGTCAAAAGCAGATCCTGAAACGAATACAAAAAAAGAGCATGGAGCATAAGCTTTACTCTTTAAGACCTGACTCAATCAAGCAGAGTTTTTATACTTGATCACTTGAGTCAGGTCTTTTCTGTCGATTGTTTAAATTTGATGATGAAATTATTTGTTTTTGTCTAGGGACAAACTGTATTCAACGATTAACTTATGCTATGATCATGAGTGGATAATAATTATTGATTAAAGATTTTTAGGTACGTTCATAAAGGGCTATCGTAAGTATCAGCGAATTGATCGTCAAAATACGATGTTTTAAAGTTGTTAAGTCTTTTTGAACAGCATGATAAAGGAGATATAAACTAATGAATCGAAGAGTTGCAAGAATTAAAGCCGTTCAATCTTTATATCAAGTTGAAATGACTTCTGTTGATCCAAATGAAGCTATTCAATCGGTATTAGAAGAGGGGGAAGAAGCTTCATCATTTTTGTTCGACCTTGTTTCTGGAACGATTAAACATCAACGTGAAATTGATATGTTGTTAGATGAAGCATTAGAAAACTGGTCACTTAACCGGATCGCACGCGTAGATCGGGCGATTATGAGGCTTGCAGTGTTTGAAATGAAGTGGATAGAAGATATTCCGCAAAATGTCAGTATAAATGAGGCAATCGATTTAGCGAAAGGGTTTAGCGGTGATGAAGAACCAGGCCGTTTTGTAAATGGAGTTTTATCAAAAGTTGAGAAATCGTTACAGCAATAATTGAGAGGTTAAAGTGAAGCATTTCATACGTTTCTTTTACGTGTGAAGCTCGTCGATCACATTTTTCACGAACATATAGGTTTTATCAAAGAGGTATCACTTATTGTCCATACAACTTTCATGATCATTAAGGGGGAGATGAAATGTCAGCAATTATTATTTCAGGAAAAGAATTAGCAAGAACGAAAAGAGAAGGAATGAAACAAGAGGTTGAAGGGTTGACAAAAGAAGGGATTAAGCCGGGATTAGCAGTTATATTAATCGGTGAGGACCCAGCTTCTCAATCATATGTACGCTCAAAACAAAAGTCATGTAATGAAATCGGGATTCATTCTGAATTGTTTGAACTTCCATCGAGCACTTCTCAAGAAGAGTTGTTAACTCGAATTCAAGATTTAAATGAAGCTGACCATATTCATGGAATCCTCGTACAATTGCCTTTACCTGAACATATATCCGAAGATGCTGTCATTGAGGCAATAGATCCATCGAAGGATGTTGATGGTTTCCATCCGATTAATATCGGTAAAATGATGATAGGTCAAGAATCATTCCTTCCTTGTACACCTTTTGGAATTGTAGAAATGATCAAGTCAAAAGAAATAGAAATTACCGGTAAACATGTTGTCGTTGTTGGCAGAAGCAATATTGTTGGCAAGCCTGTTGGTCATTTATTATTAAATGAAAATGCTACTGTTACATACTGCCATTCTCGTACGAAGAATATGAAGGAGATGACTCGTTCTGCGGAT
Organism: Evansella halocellulosilytica; assembly: GCF_002335745.1. GTDB lineage: Bacteria > Bacillota > Bacilli > Bacillales > Salisediminibacteriaceae > Bacillus_CA > Bacillus_CA halocellulosilytica. The sequence goes on from NZ_NIST01000001.1 coordinate 3,118,726, forward strand.
ATTCTTATCGTTGCTGTTGGTAAAGCCCACTTTTTAGATGCAGATGCGATTAAAGAAGGGGCAGTTGTGATAGATGTTGGTGTAAACCGAAATAGTGAAGGTAAACTAGTTGGAGATGTTGTATTTGATCGTGCGAGAGAAGTTGCTTCATACATTACACCTGTACCAGGCGGGGTTGGACCGATGACGATTACGATGCTTTTACATAATACGATTGAATCTGCTAAGCGATCAATAAAATAAGGGGCTATTCCATGAATCAAGAAATATTATCTGTCAGTGAATTAACAAGGTTTATAAAACGTTTAATTGATGGAGAACCTCATTTACAAAATATTTGGATTCGGGCAGAAATCTCTAATTTTAAAAGACATAGCAGAGGTCATATGTATTTCACTTTAAAAGATGACCAATCACGGATCAATTCAGTCATGTTCGCAGGAAACAATCGTTTTTTAAAGTTTTCTCCTGAGAATGGAATGAGTGTTTTAGTAAGAGGGGACATTTCTGTTTATGAACCTCATGGTCAATACCAGTTTTACGTGAAAGAAATGCAGCCTGATGGAATTGGCAATTTATATTTAGCCTACGAAGAATTAAAAAAGAAACTTGAGCTTGCAGGTTATTTTTCACCAAAGCGAAAGAAACCAATCCCAAATATTCCTGAATCTATCGCAGTGATCACATCACCTACTGGAGCGGCAGTCAAAGATATTATGACAACATTAAATAGACGTTATCCGCATGTGAATATTACGCTACTCCCAGTTCTCGTCCAAGGACCTGGAGCCGCACCGTCGGTGGCAAGAGCAATACAGCAAGCAAATGAAGCGAAAATGTTTGATGTATTAATTGTTGGTAGGGGTGGAGGTTCATTAGAAGAATTATGGGCTTTTAATGAACAGATTGTGGCTGACGCCATTTATCATTCAACGATACCAGTGATTTCGGCAGTAGGGCATGAGACAGACATTACGATTAGTGACTTTGTTGCAGATTTGCGTGCTCCAACACCGACTGCCGCAGCAGAGTTAGCTGTACCAGACATGATGGAATTAAGGGCTTCTGTAGCTAATAAACAAGATAGGCTAATGCGTGCGATCAATACGAACATATCGTCTAAAAAAGAGAGACTCGCTTATTTATCGAAATCATATGCATTTCGATATCCTAAACAGCTTATCGAGCAAAAAGAGCAAGATTTGGACCGACATGTAGAAATGTTGCGAAAAGAAACGTTAAGAATCATTGACAATCGTAAAAGTAATCTCACTCAGCATTCTGCTAGACTTAAGCGTAGCCATCCACTTCGTTTGCTTCATGATGCGAAGTTGAGGCAAAATCAATTAACGAGTGAACTTAAGAAGAGGATGGAACAAATTGTGAATGACAAGCGATCTTCTTTTTCATTACAAGTTTCGAAATTACAAGTGTTAAGTCCCTTAAGAGTAATGGAGCGAGGATATAGTCTTGCATACAAAGACGATGATAAGTTAATTAAAAGTATTCATGATACATCTACTTATGATCACATAAGTATTCAATTGCAAGATGGTCTATTAGATTGTCAAGTTAACGGAAAGCAGGAAAAAGAATTATCAAAAGTTAGCTGGGGTGAACAGGATGAACGATGAAGTGAAAGAGCATGAACAATTAACATTTGAAGAAGCAATGGATAAGCTTGAATCTGTAGTTGGGAAACTTGAAGAAGGAGATGTTCCGCTCGAAGAAGCAATTTCAATGTTTCAAGAAGGAATGGAACTATCAAAATATTGCCATGACCGATTACAATCTGTTGAAAAACAAATGACAAAAGTTTTAAATGAAGACGGAGAAGTTTCTACTTTGGATGTAGATGAGGAGAAGTCAGAGTGATACACCGCGAACTAGATCATTTTATGAAAATTGAGAAACAGAATATCGAACGAAAGCTGCCTGAATATATTGAACGATTGTATGCGCCTATGAAGCTCAAAGAGTCTATGAAGTACTCACTTGAAGCAGGTGGAAAACGTGTAAGACCAATTCTGCTATTAGCAACATTAAAAGGGTTTGGGAAACCGTTGGAACAAGGGTATGATGTAGCGTGTGCGTTAGAAATGATCCATACGTATTCGTTAATTCATGACGATCTTCCTTCTATGGATGATGACGATTTAAGACGAGGGAAGCCAACGAATCATATCGTTTATGGAGAAGCGTTGGCAACTCTTGCAGGTGATGCGTTACTAACAGAAAGTTTTCACATTATCTCTTCCTCAAATATCTTATCGGCTGAAACGAAGCTTAATATTATTAAAAGAGTGTCAAGCGCTGTCGGTCCAGAAGGGATGGTTGGCGGTCAAGTAGAAGATATGGAGGCAGAAGATCAAGAGTTAATCGTAGAACAATTACAAAATATTCATCATAGGAAAACTGGAGATTTATTAAAAGTTGCAGTAGAAGCAGGAGCAATGATTGCAGGGGCTAAAGAAGGAGAAATAGCCTTGCTTAAGAAGTATGCTCAGCACGTAGGTCTAGCTTTTCAAATTAAAGATGATATTTTAGATGTTGAAGGTGATGAATCTGAAATCGGAAAGCCGATCGGCAGTGATGAAGAAAACGGTAAAAATACGTATCCTAAACTGTTAGGGTTAGAAAATGCAAAGAGAAAGCTAGATTATCACTTAGATGAAGCAAAAAGCTGCTTATATAAGACGACCATGAATCATACATTATTAGAAGAGATAGCAGATTACATTGGTTCAAGAGTTCAGTAATCGAATCATAATAGAAAGCATTACCAGCGATAGTAAAATGTAGTTGTATATACATTGGTTGTTAGTTGTCCTGCGATATTCTATCATGTTATAATATAGTTACCGAGTGGTGCAGTATTCTAGTCGGTTCTCCATTTTCGAAAGCGGGCCTAAAAATCCGCTAAAGGGCACATCGATGAAGTTCCTAGTTTTGGCTTGAGGCGCCCAGCCTTGGGTCCTAATTGGGAGTAAAGGCTGTAGGGCGATCCACAATGGCATGTGGGCGATGACCCTGCAGCCGCGGAGGCCTTTCGTTGTGGCAACCGTGCCCGCGGATTGCTATAATGCAAGGTATGAACCTGCTATGCAAGTATGGGAACTTGTGAGCAGCGTAGCCTGCCTTGAGTGGGGGAGAGGGGATTATGAATGACTAGGTTGTATAACGAACGGTCTTATTCATATGAAATCAACCCTGCAAAAGAGGATAGAAAATGGCTAAGGAACTGTTGAGGAAAACTCCTAGACTGTTTCACTCTGGACATTTAAAGGGGATTATAGTACGTTCTAAGTGGTAATCCAGTCTGACGTATGGTGACAACGTCAAGGTAGGCTTAAAAGGAAACTGCCATAGCGGCGACGCTGCGGTGCCTGCTTGGGAAAACCTACTGGACCTAAGGCGTAGTTTTTACTCTTTAAATGACCACTCGGATACATAACGATGGCAATGAAATGATTTGAAGAGGATCGATGTTAATAAATGAAAGAATCTGTTAGAAAATCACTACATTGGAGCTGGATGATAGCCGTTATCACCTTGGTGTTAGCGGCTGTTTTTGCGATTGTATCAACATCTATTTTAAGCGGTGTATCTTGGGGAATTGGAATGGTTATCGTCCTTTCTATTGTATTATTAGGTGTGTTTTTTGATACAATTGGAGTAGCTGCAACTGCAGCGAGTGAGCGACCATTTCACGCGATGGCTGCTGAAAAGCTGCTTGGAGCAAGACAAGCAGTTCAGATTACACGGAACGCCGATAAGTTTGCGAACTTTTGTAATGATGTAATAGGTGATATAGCAGGTGTAATTAGTGGGACAGCCTCTGCGTATGTTGTGTTAAGATTCTCATTGCAATTAGGATATGAAGAAGGGACTACTGTACAGTTTCTCATTTCTGTTCTTTTTACAGCTATCGTTGCAGCGTTAACAGTAGGCGGTAAATCTGTCGGAAAAACATTAGCCATTCAATACTCAACTGAAATCATATATCAGGTGGGTAGATTATTTTACTTTTTAGAGGTAAAATTGAGGATAACCATCTTCAATGGTAGAAAACGTAAGAAAAATAGTAATAAGAAAAATATAAGAAAGTGAGGGTTTTTCTTGGATTTGTCTAGCATTAAAGACCCAGAATTTTTAAAGAAATGCAGCAAAACCGAATTGGAAGACCTTGCTCAGGACATCCGTGATTTTTTAATTGAAAAATTATCTGTCACTGGTGGTCATCTTGGGCCCAACTTAGGTGTTGTAGAGCTTACATTAGTATTACATCAATTATTTGACAGCCCGAAAGATAAATTTATTTGGGATGTTGGTCATCAAGCATATGTCCATAAAATATTGACAGGCAGAGCTGATCAATTTGATCAGCTTAGACAATATCAAGGGTTATGTGGATTCCCTAAACGTTCTGAAAGCAAGCATGATGTTTGGGAAACGGGTCACAGTTCTACATCATTATCTGCTGCGATGGGAATGGCAGTAGCGAGAGATATAAAAGGGACCGATGAGAATATCGTTCCAATTATAGGTGATGGTGCTTTAACCGGAGGTATGGCGTTGGAAGCGCTTAACCATATCGGCCATGAGCAAAAAGATTTAATTGTGATCTTAAATGACAATGAAATGTCCATTGCACCAAATGTTGGTGCACTGCATAACATTCTCGGTAGAATGAGAACTGCAGGGAAATATCGGAAAGCAAAAGAAGAATTAGAAATGTTGATTAAGCGAATTCCTGCTTTTGGAGGAAGGTTAGCTGCAACGGCAGAACGAGTAAAAGACAGCTTAAAATATTTGCTCGTATCTGGGATGTTTTTCGAGGAATTAGGTTTTACTTACTTAGGTCCAGTAGATGGACATGATTACGATGACTTGATTTCTAATATTAATTATGCAAAGAAAACGGGAGGACCTGTCCTCGTACATGTTATTACGAAAAAAGGGAAAGGTTATGCTCCAGCAGAAAATGACGCAAAAGGAACGTGGCACGGCTTAGGACCATATAAAATTGAGTCAGGTGAAGTGGTTAAAAAGCCTGGCCCTCCAAGTTATAGCGGAGTATTTGCTGACTCACTTAAGAAAATTGCCCGCCAAGATGAACGTGTTGTCGCGTTAACAGCGGCTATGCCAGGTGGCACAAAGCTAGATGTATTTGAGAAGGAATTTCCTGATCGAATGTTCGATGTAGGTATAGCTGAACAGCATGCAACGACGATGGCAGGAGGGTTAGCAACGCAAGGAATGAAGCCTGTTTTTGCCGTTTATTCAACGTTTTTACAACGAGGATATGACCAATTGGTGCATGATGTATGCCGGCAAAATTTAAATGTGTTCTTTGCGATTGACCGTGCAGGCTTAGTCGGAGCTGATGGAGAGACTCACCAAGGTGTTTTTGACATATCTTACTTAAGGCATTTACCTAATATGAAAATTTTAATGCCGAAAGATGAAAATGAACTTCAACATTTAGTCTATACAGCTATTTGTCATGACGATGGACCAATTGCCGTGCGATACCCTAGAGGTAACGGATTTGGCATAAAAATGGATGAAAGTTTAAAACAATTACCGATTGGTAAGTGGGAAGTATTAAAAGAAGGAAACGATTTATCAATTTTAGCATTTGGAACGATGCTTCCCGTGGCATTGGATGCTGCTGAAATTCTTGAATCAGAAGGAATTCACGTTGAAATCGTAAATGCAAGGTCAATTAAACCACTTGATGAAGAGATGTTAAATGAGTATGCGATGCAAGGGCGTCCCATTTTAACCATTGAGGAAGGAGCAGTTCTCGGTGGATTCGGAAGCTCAGTACTCGAACACTTTCATGCAAACCATCACCATAATATGGTCGTTGAATGCATGGGAATTCCTGATCGCTATATTGAGCATGGAAGTGTGCCTCAGCTACTAGAAGAGGTAGGGTTAACACCACAATCTGTTGCTGAACGCGTTTCACAAATTCTTCCGAGAAAAAGGAAACGAGCTTAACGAATGGAAAAAAAAGAACGAATAGATATTCTATTAGTTGAAAAAGGTTTAATTGAAACGCGAGAAAAAGCAAAGCGTACCATTATGGCTGGGTTAGTATTTGTTAATGGGGAACGCATTGATAAGCCGGGCACAAAAGTGAAATGTGACAGTCAAGTAGAATTAAAGGGCCAGTCAATTCCATATGTGAGCCGTGGAGGCTTAAAATTGGAAAAGGCAATCGAGGTTTTTCAATTAAACTTAAATCATGCTGTAGTTCTTGATATCGGTGCATCGACTGGGGGATTTACGGATTGTGCATTACAAAACGGAGCTAAACTCGTTTATGCGTTAGATGTAGGCTACAATCAGTTAGCATGGAAGTTGAGGCAAGACGAACGAGTCATTGTAATGGAACGCACGAATTTCCGCTATGTGACTGAAGACGATTTTCCACATGGAATACCTGACTTTGCAACGATCGATGTTTCGTTTATATCATTGAAGTTAATTCTTCCTGTTTTAAAATCTTTATTAAAAAAAGGTGGACAAGTTTCTGCATTAGTAAAGCCACAATTTGAGGCAGGGAGAGAAGAGGTTGGGAAGAAAGGGATCATTCGTGATAAAAAAGTGCATATTCGTGTACTAGAAGAAATCATTCAGTTTGCAAATGAAGTTGGTTTTAACATTGAAGGAGCTACTTCTTCTCCAATAAAAGGAGGAGAAGGGAACATTGAATTTTTGTTACATCTATCTAACCCTGAAATCGTTGAAAATGAATGGAATATAAATGTTGCACAGGTCGTCCAGGAAGCACATCAAAAAAGTCAATAGATAAAAGGGGGAGCGTTGAAGCTTTCCCTTTTTCTTGTTGTTGTACTGATTTTTCCAATGGGAATTTTGAGTATATAAATCAATCACTTTTTATGCAAAAAAAGTATATTTATTGTATAAATATAAAAAATCATTTAATATGATAATACAGTAACTTAAAGTATTTTTGGAATATCCTGTTATTATTGGAGGAAATAGAATGAACAAAGGTCAACGACATATTAAAATTAGAGAAATTATTTCAAACCAGGAAGTTGAAACACAAGATGAATTAGTCGATCAGTTGAGGGCAGACGGGTTTAATGTTACTCAAGCAACAGTTAGCAGAGACATTAAAGAGTTACACTTAGTAAAAGTGCCTATGATGGACGGTCGTTATAAGTATAGTTTACCTGCTGATCAGCGATTCAATCCATTGCAAAAATTAAAGCGCTCTTTAATGGACAGCTTTGTTTCTATTGACCAAACAAGTAATATGATTGTCATGAAAACGCTTCCAGGTAATGCCAATGCAGTTGGTGCTCTTATTGATAATTTAGACTGGCATGAAGTGATGGGAACCATTTGCGGTGACGACACATTATTGATTATTTGCAGAGCAGAGGCAGATACCGAACGAATTAGTGAACGTTTTTTAGAGATGCTCTAAAAGATTTTGTAATGTTACGATAGAGTAAAGGTGTTTGTTATGATATTCATGTGCACAAAAATGCTCCTAATTCGTTTTAAGGAGTCTTATATTAATGCTTTTGAAAAGGATGTGTAGCCAGTGTTAATGGAGCTCTCAATCCGAAATTTTGCAATAATTGATACGATGACAATATCTTTTGATGAAGGTTTAACCGTTTTAACTGGTGAAACAGGAGCGGGGAAGTCGATTATTATAGACGCAATTGGATTATTAATTGGCGGCAGAGGCTCAGTTGAATTTGTACGTCATGGGAGTAAACGAGCAGAAATCGAAGGACTTTTTTCACTAGATGAAGAACATGAAGTTTATCGACTATTCCAGGACTTAGGAATAGATATCGAGGAAGACCAAACGGTTTTATTAAAAAGAGAAATCACGAAACAAGGAAAAAGTGTTTGTCGCATCAACGGTAAATTAGTAACATTAGCCGTTTTGCGGCAAATCGGACAAATGATTGTCGATATTCATGGTCAACATGAACATCAGCAATTATTACAGACGGATAAACAACTTACTTTATTAGACCGGTTTGCTGAGGATCGAATTAAAAAACAAAAACAAGAATATACAGATTTATTTAAGTCTTTTATTAAAAAAAGGAAAAGTTTGCAGCAACTTTCCGAAAGCGAACAAGAAGTAGCTCAACGTTTAGATTTAATTAAATATCAATATGAAGAAATTAAAAATGCAAATTTACAGCCAAAAGAAGACGAAGTGTTAAATGAAGAGAAAGTTCGTTTAGCAAATAGTGAGGAATTATTTAAGAACGCACATGGTGCCTATGAATCCTTATATGGAGATAATAAAGGTTTAGAATGGATAATGGCCGCGATGAATCAAATCGATGAAGCTTCAGAAATGGACGATCGGTTACATAAAGTGAGAGAAACAATAACAAATTGTTACTACTTATTAGAAGAAGCTACATTTTCGATAAGAGATTATTATGAGAGCATCGAATTTGATCCTGATCGTTTAAATGAAATTGAACTAAGGTTAAATGAATTAAGTCAGCTTAAACGAAAGTATGGAGATACAGTAAATGATGTACTCGAATATGCCTCGAAAATTGAAGAAGAGGTGGACACACTCACTAATCGTGATGAAAGGTTACAGCAATGGGAAGAAGAGCTTGTGGGCTTAGCAAAAGACCTTTTAGTTGAAGGCAAATATTTAACAGAGATTCGAAAAACAGAAGCTCAAAGACTTGAAGAACAAATTCAAATAGAGCTATTTGACTTATACATGAAAAATACAACGTTTAACGTTCATTTTCACGAAAAGCAATTTACAATCGATGATTTACTGTCCTTGAAAAAACCATTACCAATTACGAAACACGGAGTGGACGACATATCTTTTATGGTTGCGACGAATAAAGGAGAACCTTTAAAACCGCTGGCAAAAGTTGCATCAGGCGGAGAAATTTCAAGGATGATTTTAGCTTTAAAAAAAATCCTTGCTACACATGAAGGTGTAACGTCATTAATTTTTGATGAAGTGGATACTGGTGTAAGTGGAAGAGTAGCACAAGCTATAGCAGAAAAAATACATCATATATCCACAGGGTCTCAAGTCCTTTGTATTACACACCTTCCTCAAGTAGCAGCTATGGCTGACACGCACTTATTCATTTCAAAAGGTGAAGAAGGAGATCGGGTTACAACTTCAGTAAAACCATTAGATGAAAATGATCAAATTGAAGAGCTGAGCCGAATGATTTCCGGAGTTGAAATAACTGAGTTAACGAAGGAGCATGCCAAAGAATTAATCATTCAGGCAAAGCAAATTAAACGAGAGCATGATTGAAGTATGTAAAGCTAACCATTTTAGGTTAGCTTTTTTATTTAGAAACGGTTATAAATGTCGCGAGTCAAGGCAAAATTAGTAGTACAGCCATGGTGGAGGTGTAGGTTAGGAGCGAGGAGAGTGAAAAGGTTGAAAAATGCAAAGGTCCGTAAATTTATAGGTGCAATTCTCCTTGTACTATTGTTCTCCGCTGCGTTTTATCCTCCCATTCAACAGTACGTATCAATTCCGGACGAAATGGTGTTTTTTGAAGGGCAAACTTATGAACTTCAAACAACCATGCCAGTGCTTTCACACGATGAAAGTGCTGTAACATTAAATGAAGCTGGTGGAATGAAAGAAATTAAAGGTATTAATCCTAAAGAAAGTTCATTGCAATTTGGAGTTGGACGAGTACCTTTAAAATCAATGGATGTCACGGTCATCCCGAAGCTTAAAGTGATACCTGGTGGCCAATCAATTGGTGTAAGAGTGCAAACTGATGGCGTACTCGTCGTTGGACATCATCTTATTGATACGAATGATGGAAATGTTTCACCAGGTGAAGATGCCGGGATTCATATAGGTGATATTATTACGAAAATGGACGGCGTTAATATTGAAGAAATGAGTGATATTAATGAAGTAGTCCAGAATGCTGGAAACACGGATAAGCCAATAAAAATTGAATTAAAACGAAATGGTGAAACGTTAACGAAGGATCTTATCCCAGTAAAAGGGAAAGGTGATGAATCGTTTCGCTTAGGGTTATATATTCGTGATTCTGCAGCTGGTGTAGGTACATTGACATTCCATGAACCTGAATCTAAAAAATATGGAGCATTAGGTCATGTTATTTCAGATATGGATACACGTCAGCCTATTGAAGTCCATGAAGGAGAAATCGTCAGCTCAAAAGTGACGTCAATTGAGAAAGGGCTGACAGGTGAACCTGGAGAGAAACTCGCTCGATTTGCAAATGACCGCAAAGTATTAGGGAATATTCAAAAAAACAGTCCTTTCGGTATTTTTGGTGAATTAACAGAAGACGTATCAAATGGTCAAGTTAATGAACCGATGGAAATTGGCTTATCACACCAGGTAGAAGAAGGTCCAGCAGAAATTTTTACTGTTGTGAATGGAGATGAAGTAAAGCGATTTGATATTGAAATCGTCAGCAGTACAGAGCAAAAATATCCAGCTACAAAAGGTATGGTCATCAAAGTGACTGACCCTGATTTGTTAGATGCTACAGGAGGAATCGTTCAAGGGATGAGCGGGAGCCCGATTATCCAAAACAACCGTATTATAGGAGCTGTAACTCATGTTTTCGTGAATGATCCCACGAGTGGATACGGCTGCCACATCGAATGGATGCTTCAAGAAGCAGGAGTCGATATATATGGTGAAAGTGCGAAGGCGAGCTAACTACTCAGTCTTCGCTTTCTTTTTTATGTTACTAAAAGAATATTGCGACCTTTTCAGGACAAACTTACAACTAATATGTTGGAAAGGTGGTATTAAATAAAAATCCAGAAAATTATTATGCTGAAGTTGAACAAGGAAATTTAAAAAGAGAAAAAATTCCTAAAGAAAATAACTTTGGTCAAGCAGGGGAAACATATCGAAGGTTTACTAATTGGGAAAAGGACGAATTAGTTTCTAACTTAGGAGTCGCATTAGTTTCATGCAGAAAAGAAATCCAAGATAAAATGATAAGTATGTTAACTGAATGCGATGAAGAGTACGGGCTGAGAGTAGCTGATAAAATTCAAGAAGCAAGTGATCAAGAAGGGACAAAAATGGATCAAGCTGTTGAACCAGCTGAAGAACAAGGTCATATTTCAGATCCGTATTAAAATACCTCATTTGATGTATGATTTTAAGTGAGGCACCTGTATGTGGTGCCTTTTTGCTTTAATCTTAGACTCCATTTCACCAATAGAAAAATTCACCTTTAACAATCGTTTAGGGCTGTGATAAAATGAATGACAAGATAAAGATTTTTCGACAAACTTATTTTTATATATGTTGTATGAAATCGAATGTAGTCGAAAAACAGAGCATTAGTGAATAAACGAAAGAAAACTAAAGTTTTTTAAGAAAAAATAAAAAAATAAAAAGGAATACTATTCTCATTGTCGAATACAGTGTTGACCGAATCTAAAATAGTAATTGGGGAGGAACAAAAGTTGGAAAAAGTTAATGTTTGTGTAGCTGATGATAATCGTGAATTAGTTATGTTATTAGAGGATTATATTAATTCGCAAGATGACATGGAGGTAATTGGAAAAGCTTATAATGGACAGGAGTGTCTTGAATTAGTTGATGAAAAACAGCCAGATGTTTTAATTCTGGATATTATTATGCCTCACTTAGATGGGTTAGCTGTACTAGAAAAGTTAAATTCCCGTCAAATGTCAAAACGTCCAAATATAATTATGTTAACTGCATTTGGACAGGAAGATGTGACGAAGAAAGCAGTAGAACTAGGTGCATCATATTACGTTCTAAAGCCATTTGATATGGATACTTTAATGAACAAAGTAAGAGATGTAAGTGGTAATGGAACTCCATATATTAAGTCTACGACGACTACTGCACCGAAGGAAAATAAACCGATGAATTTAGATGCAAGCATTACAAGCATTATTCATGAAATCGGTGTTCCGGCACATATTAAAGGATATATGTATTTACGTGAAGCCATTACGATGGTTTACAATGATATTGAATTGTTAGGTTCAATTACGAAAGTATTATATCCAGATATAGCTAAGAAATACAATACAACTGCGAGTCGTGTAGAACGTGCGATTCGTCATGCCATCGAAGTAGCTTGGAGCCGTGGAAATATCGAATCGATTTCGAAAATGTTTGGATACACAGTCAGTGTGTCGAAAGCAAAGCCGACAAACAGTGAATTTATTGCAATGGTTGCCGATAAATTAAGGATTGAACATAAAGTTAGCTAATCAGCATTTAAAGCATTGATACAATTGAATATTTTGGAAATATCTAGTTGTTTTTATCTAGTTATGGCAAATAACAAACTTCTTTTAAATCCTCATAATAACCGTTGGGTTACAAAAAGACACTATTTTTTACTGGTCTGTATAAGACAGTAAAAGGTGGTGTCTTTTTATTTTGAAGTCTTTGATAAAAACGGACATCTACGGAATGGAAAACGACTCAACAAGATGAATATTAACTTTACAAGCTTTTACAGGGAGGTAGTTACTTCGACTCATGAAAATTCAGGGTAAATTAGTAACGAATAATCGGATTTTGTGGGTATATATTCATGTATAGGAAAAAAACGGATGATAACAATGCACCTTTATCGTATAATTAATTGAGTATAGCTTTTAGCTTTTCGAATCATATTTTTAGATGGCGAGGTGAAGAGGATGAGTAAGATCGTTAAAGGTGTCGGGGTTACGAAAGCCGTTAGACATAGGGGAAGCGAAGAGAAATCTGATAACTCTAAGGAAATTAGAAAAGATGAAGTATATGGACTTCAACAGTTTGCTAAATCTAGGGGAGAGTATGATGAATTTTACGATGCAAAATTAGGTGCAAAAGTAGAACAGATTGAAATGAATCGCCAAAAGGCAATGGGGGAATTAAAGAAAAAAGCAATTCCTGCCGGTATTGGTGTCGTCATAGCACTCATGATTCATTTTCTAATTCCTAGTATTGGTACTTATGTTTGGATGGCAGTAGGTGCATACATAGCATATTTAGGTTACACGTATTACAACAACCAGAAAGAAATTGGCTGGGATGTTAAGGATATGATTGTGACAGATTTAGTTGAATTTATGAATCCTAATTTTACGTATGAAAAAAATAAATACGTATCTAAATCTCAATTTAACTATGCAAATGTATTTAAACAAAATCCTGATAGGTATTCGGGTGAAGATTTAATAAAAGGGTATTTAGAGGATGAGGAAGAAGGAGTAAAAACACAACTGTCCTTTTCTGAAGCTACTGCAGAAAAGCGTATAAAATATAAAGATAAAAATGGAAGAGTAAAGTATCGATATGAGACGATCTTTAAAGGACTGTTTTTTAAAGTAGATTTTAATAAAGATACTGAAGGTGTCACGATTGTCGTGCCGAAGCAAAAAAGAAGCATTGGTACAAAGGTTGAAACGTTGATCGGAAAGCATAAAAATAAGCAAAAATTAGAAGATATTGAATTAGAGAATGTTGAATTCATGGAAAAGTTTACAGTAAGAAGTACAGATGGTATATCTTCTAGATATATTTTAACACCAGCTTTCATGAATCGATTGTTAGAATTCTCTGATGGTAAACCAAGAGAAAAACATGCTGATGAAGTTGATGGACCGATAGATGTGCATTCCATGAGTAAGAAAGATGCGATGAAGCAAGCGTGGAAGCAAGGCAGTGCATTAGCGAAAGAAAGCCAAGAATCGGGATATAAACCATATTTTTCATTCAGAGATGGAACGATGTATTTTATGTTGGCTACGGGAAGAAAGCATTTTGATTTTAATTTAATGCAAAAGTTAGATAGAGAAGTAATATATGATTACTTCCGGGATATTAATCGCGCATTAGAGTTAGTAGATGAGTTGAACTTGAACCTTAGAATTTGGTCAAAAAATTAATATAAACAAGAAAGAGAGGAATGAAATTGGGTATTATTATAACTTTTATCGCTTTAGGAATCGTTGTATTATTTGTCATTACAAGCTATAACGGTGTCAAAAAGAAAGGTGTAAGTGTTGATACAGCTTATCGGGATTTGGATGCAGTTTTAGAACAACGCTGGGATCAAATTCAAAACTTAATTAGTGCAGTGAAAAATGAAGTAAAGGCTGAGACTGAGCATGTAGAAAAAGTGGTTGCTATGCGAGCAGGGGTCGAAAATGCAAAAACACCGAATGAAAAAATTGAAGCAAATCAAAAGTTAGAATCTGCAATTAGCGGATTTAGATTACAGGTTGAGAATTATCCTGATACAAACTTTAATGAAGGCTTCAGACATTTACAAAAAAACATTAGTCATCTCGAAGAAACCCTTCAAGCAGCAAGACGTAACTATAATTCGCATGTAAAAGTGTTTAATCAATACATTGCTGTATTTCCAAGAAACATGATAGCAAGTATGTTTAACTTTGAAGCTAGAACGTTCTTTGAAGCTACCGAACATAAACGTGAAGCACCAAGTGTAGATAAAATGTTCGGTTAAATAGCAAAGCTGGGACAAAACCTAGCTATAATAAGTGGCCCTCACTATAGGTGAGAGCCATTTTTTTAGTGCGCCCAGCATGGGTGTAATCTATAGGGTGAAAGTCCCGAACCACGAAGGCAGAAGTAGTGGTTAGCCAAACGCAAGGGTGTCCATGGTGACGTGGAATCTGAAGGAAGCGAGCGGCAGACCTCCGGTCTGAGGAACACGAACTTCATATGAGGCTAGGTATCACTGGATGAGTTTGCTAAACAAAACAAAGTCCGTTCTGCCGAAGGTGGTACAGAGTAAATGAAGCAGATAGGTGGAGGGAAAGATTGCACTCTTACCTGGGGAGGCCTGGCTGTAACGCCAAGCTCACTTGGTAACCTATTTAGTGATAAATAGCTGAACAGTCAGGAGTCAGCAGAGGCCATAGTACTTTGAATGATCTAGAGATTTAAGGGAAGGGCCGAATCATTTAAGAAGAATTAGCGCTTGGCGTACGTATTACTCAATGAAGCAGAAACATATAATCCTTCCTAATGGAGGACGTGGTGAATCCCACAGGGGACATAAGAAGGGCTGAGAGTAATACCACACAAGAAGATGATCTAATTCACGTAGGAGATTGATAAGAATGTTGGAACGAGTTCTATCACGGCAAAATTTAAATCGCGCACTCGAAAGAGTGGAGCGTAATAAAGGAAGTCACGGTGTAGATGGGATGAACGTACAAAACCTACGACCTTATCTTCATGAACACTGGGCATCCCTGCGAGCTCAGCTCGAAAGTGGTACCTATCAACCTCAACCTGTTCGCCGAGTCGAAATCCCGAAACCGAGCGGAGGTAAGAGGAAATTAGGAATCCCGACTGTGATAGACCGTTTCATACAACAGGCTATTGCACAAACACTGAGTGAGGTTTATGACCCAACATTCTCCACCAAAAGTTTTGGGTTCCGACCAGACAAACGTGCTCACGACGCTGTTCGACAAGCTAGGGGGTATATTAAAGAGGGTTGTCGCTGGGTCGTGGACATTGACCTAGAGAAATTCTTCGATAAGGTAAACCATGATAGATTAATGAGAACAATAAGTTATCGAGTGGATGACCCCATACTACTTAGGTTGATACGTAGGTATCTTCAATCTGGTGTGATGGAGAAAGGCCTTGTCAGTCCTAATACTGAAGGGACTCCGCAAGGAGGACCGCTTAGTCCCCTCCTGTCTAACATTGTTCTAGACGAACTTGACAAGGAACTGGAGGAAAGAGGTCTTGCCTTCGTACGCTATGCCGACGATTGTAATATCTACGTCCGCTCTAGAAGAGCAGGTGAACGGATAATGGAAAGTATTACAACGTTTATTGAGAAGAAACTCAAACTGAAGGTGAACAAAGAGAAGAGTGCAGTAGACCGACCATGGAGAAGAACATTCCTAGGCTTCACTTTCACCAACAACATTAAACAACCGAAAATTAGAGTATCCAAGCAAAGTATTCAACGTTTTAAACTGAGAATACGAAAACTCACCTCGAGGAAATGGTCAATTTCTATGGGGGATAGGATAGAGAAAATCAACCGCTATCTGATCGGTTGGATGGGCTATTATCAACTAGCCGAAACTACCTCAGTCTTTAAAAGGATTGATGGTTGGCTTCGAAGAAGGTTGAGGATGATTCGATGGAAAGAGTGGAAGAAGATTAAAACGAAACAAAAGAATCTTAGGAAGCAAGGAATCAATGAACAACAGGCATGGGAGTGGGCTAATTCTAGACTAGGATACTGGCGTATAGCTAAAAGTCCTATATTAGATAGAGCCCTTGATAACCGATATTGGAATAATCAAGGGCTTAAAAGTCTACTTTTGAGATATCAATCGTTACGTTGGACTTAAATGAAACCGCCGTGTACCGAACGGTACGCACGGTGGTGTGAGAGGTCGGGGGTTAGTCACCCCCTCCTACTCGATTATTCTTTGTAAACCACAGGCTCTGCCTGTGTGAAATAAACCTTTAAGGGTTGTATTCGTGAGGATCTCTTTAAAAGTAATGAATAGTTGGAAGGTATACTGTGCTTCTTCCCCTGCAAGATGAATCGAAGAAGAGAATGCGTCGAAACAGCTTGACTGCTTTTCCTACCGCCAAGCTGCACAACTTCTCCTCTTGACGGTACTATGACTGCTTTTCCTGCCGCCAAGGATCACGAAATCTTCTCTTGGCGGTACTATTAGAGAACTCAGCGAAGAGGCGCTCGTTGCTCCTGCGGTTACTCGTCGCAGACTAGTGCTTCTTCCTCTGAAAGATTAATCGAAGAAGAGAATGCGTCGAAGCAGCTCGTAGAGAATTCAGCGAAGAAACGCTCGTTGCTCCTGCGGTTACTCATCGCAGACTAGTGCTTCTTCCTCTGAAAGATTAATCGAAGAAGAGAATGCGTCGAAGCAGCTCGTAGAGAATTCAGCGAAGAAACGCTCGTTGCTCCTGCGGTTACTCGTCGCAGAAAAACAGTGCTCCTGCGGTTACTCGTCGCAAAAGCATTTGCTTGCTTTCACCCTAGGGCACAAGTGCGACATCCGCTCTTACTTCATTTTGTTCGTATTCACGGTGTCTTCTTTGCCACGGACCAAATGAATAACGTCCCTTAAGGGACTCTGTGGTAAAGCGTCCCAATGGATATAATTGATTTATAAATTTGATTCGCGTAATAAAATATACTTATGTTCTTCAACTATATTGCTCATAATAACGTTAAGGTCATAAATAGAGGTGCATGTCATTGTTTGAACCACCAATAGTCGGAAAGGCGTTTAGAGGCAATATTACCAAGAAGCTTTTATTATCAGTTCCTTCTAGATCGATTATTATCATTAATCATGAAGATATTGATACGGTTTCAGCTGAAGAAATGATTCGTCATAATATTAAAGCGGTAATAAATTTAAAACATTCAATATCAGGTAAAGTACCGAATTCTGGAGTTTCATTATTAATACGAAACCGTATTCCAGTTTTTGATTTATTTCTTTCAAAACATACATTTCTACCACAAAGTATGGATGTACGTATTACTGGAGATCGTCTATATGAAGTGAACCATGATCAATTAACGTTTATTGGCCGTTTGCAAAAATATACGAAAGAACAATGTGATGAAAAAGAGCGTGAAGGAAAGAGGAAATTCCCAGTCTTATTCCAGCAGTTTGTAGAAAATAGTCTATTGTATATGTCGAAGGAATTAACGTTATTTCTTGAAGAGGTTGAAAAACTTCCATGCATTTTAAGTATGAAGGCACAACCTGTATGGATAGTCGCTAGAGGGGCTAATTTCTTTGATGAAATAACATATTTAAAGCAATATATGAAGCATGCGGGTACGATCATAGCTGTAGATGGAGCAGCTAATACACTTTATAAACATGAGTTAATGCCAGATTATATTATTGGTGATATGGATTCTATCTCAACAGATATTCAAACGTATTCAAGTGTATTTATTGCCCATTCCTACATGAACGGTTATTCACCTGGAGAAGAAAGATTGAAGCAGTTAGATATTAAACCTTTAACAGTATCGTTCCCCGGATTAAGTGAAGATTTAGCGATTATGTTAGCTTACGTTTCAGGAGCATCACAAATCATAACAGTCGGTTGTCGAACGTCAGTAAAGGAGCTAATAGAAAAAGGACGTAAAGGTATGGCTTCTACACTGTTAACTAGAATGTATGCGGGAGATATTATTCACGAGTGGAAATGTGGCTCCGGAATTTTATCGATGGAACGTTACTCCAAACTTGCACATATTAGTTTACATGAAAATGAGGCGAACATTGATGAAAGCTGATATCGTCATCCCTGTTTATAATGAAGGAGACCGGATTGAAGACACATTAATGTCATTAAAAGGAAAGCCTTGGATAAATCAAATGATTGTAGTAGACGATGGAAGTACAGATCAGACTTACAAACTGTCTGAATGCTATGCAGATATATTAATTAAACATACTGAAAATAAGGGGAAAGATAAGGCTGTTAAAACTGGATTACATTATGTAAATGAAGATTATGTGCTGTTGTTAGATGGCGATCTCGGTACATCTATTGCTGAAGCCGAAAAATTACTCACTCCTTTAATGGAGGAGAAAGTCGATATGACCATTGCAACATTTCCAAGACCTATTCGTGGCGGTTGTGGGTTTGTGAAAAAAAGAGCACGCCATTATGTTTATAAAAAAACAGGTGTCGATATGACATCTCCTCTTTCTGGCCAACGGGGGATCAGAAGCGAATGGATACAATCGATCCTTCAAATGCCTTCTGTCGGTTTCGGGTTAGAAATGTCATTAAATCTCACGTTTTTAAAAAAAGGCGCAATCATTAAAGAAATTGAAACAAATATGTCTCATAGAGAGCATGGTAAAACCGTTTATGGATTTTATCACCGCTTTAAGCAGCTTATCGAAATGGAGAAATCAATATGGCAGCTTGGATAACATGGATTACCGTCATACCTGTATTATTTTGGTTAATGCAAATCGTTTTTAAACGGTTGCAGCTATACACAAAAAACTACAAAGGGTACGATGTTCCTTACAGTGCAGGCACAGTATTTATGTCGATCATCTTTATCGATTACTCATTTCTCCATACTACAGTAACTACAGTTACAGTATTTGTTTACTTACTTAGTTTATGGGTGCTAGGTTTAATCGATGATCGATTTGGTTCAGCATATCCAAAAGGGATTAAAGGGCATTTTTCTTATGCAATTAAACGAAAAATTTATACGACTGGTTTTTTGAAAGCGGTAGGAACGGTAGTTGTGACTACATTCATTTTATTTTTTTCCTATCAAGGTGAAAACCTCATCTTATTCCCGTTCCATTTCCTCCTCTTAATATTAACCCCGCATGTCATGAACTTAATGGATACAAAACCATTACGAGTTTGTAAATTATTATCACTTATATTATTACTACTCACTCCGGTTTTACTTGCAAACAACCAGCTATTAGTTACATTAATATGGATTATTCTATGCTGGTTTATCTTTGAGGGCAAACTGACATCGATGCTCGGTGATAATGGCTCGATGCTAATTGGAGGATGGGCGGCGATTATGGTAATAAACCATACTTCGATATTAGTAGAGTTTATTTTTATGACATTTTGTATATCACTAACTTTATTTGCTGAGAGAAGTTCTATACAAGAGTGGATTTCTAAAACGCCAGTTTTAAATGAGTTTGACCGATGGGGTAGGATAAATGAATAAGGCTGAAAAGCGTATTTTCAGCCTTTCTCTTATTTTTTAAAGCGTGGTGCAACTTTATTATTCTTTCTATCCCGGTGAAGAATAAAACCTCCGATAAACCAAAGACCGATAATGAATGCAATAATTCCAGCAAAAAATTGTAACCATAACCATTCATAAGGCCAAATCAATTGCTGAAATAAAGTGTCTCTCATTAATTTTATCCCGTAACCTGCCAGGAAAATAGGAACTAATAAAATACATAAAGCTAAAAAACGTTGAATCGTCATAACTCGTTATCCTTTCTAACTTCCAAGTTAAATCATCTTCTATTATTTTATCTGAATAATGGTTTGTCAGCAAATATTACTTAAATCCTTTCATAATCCAAAAAAATGTGTATAGTAAAAGATGGTGGGTATGAAAAAATTTGCAGAGTATTGAGAAGTGTTGTGTTTAAAAGATAGCTCACAATTAATGTGAGGAGGTTTAGGAATGAAAAAGTTATTACTCATTGGTGCTGGAGAAGGTGGTTCAGCATTATTAGATGTTTTAATAGAAACAGAACAAATCTATGTTACTGGGGTTGTTGATAAAGATAATCACGCAAAAGGGATTAAGAAAGCTGAAAATAAAAAAATACCCGTTTATTCTGATTGGCTGACTGCATTGAATGACCTTAAGCCCATAGATGTCATTGTTGAAGTAACTGGTAATAAATCGTTATATGAAGAGTTAAGAAGAAAAGTAGAAGGTCAGCCGATAACGGTTATTCCAAGCTCTGTAGCTTCGATGATGTTTTATTTAATAGAAGAAAAAGAACATTTGATTGATGAAATGACTCGTCATAACACCAAATTGAATATGATTTTGAATTCTACACACGATGGTATGATTGCAATTGATAAAGACCGAAAGATAACATTGATTAATAAACGAGCAGAAGAAATGACCGATTTACAAAAGGAAAATGTGATCGGGAAGCCGATTGAAGAAGTTATGCCAACGAGTAAGCTGCCGCGTGTTTTGAATACAGGAAAGACTGAAACAAATAGAAAGCAAGCTATTGGTAAGGACCGAACGATCATTACAACAAGAGTTCCAATGTTTAAAGGAAAAGAACTAATTGGAGCATTAGGAGTATTTCGAGATATAACTGAGATTGTGAATATGGCTGAGGAAGTAACGAATTTAAAAAGTATTCAAACGATGTTAGAGGCCATTATTCATTCTTCGGACGATGCCATTTCCGTAGTAGATGAAGAAGGAAAGGGACTCCTCATTAATCCGGCTTATACGAGGCTTACTGGTTTAACAAACGATCAAGTTATAGGTAAACCAGCTACTGCAGATATATCTGAAGGAGAAAGTGTCCACCTCCAAGTTTTAAAATCAGGCAAGCCTGTACGCGGTGTAAAAATGAAAGTAGGTCCTCACCGAAAGGATGTTATTGTAAATGTTGCGCCGGTCATTGTCGACAAGGAGTTAAAAGGAAGTGTCGGTGTTATCCATGACATGTCTGAAATTGAAGCGTTGACAACAGAATTAGAACGGGCAAAACAAATCATTCGTACATTAGAGGCGAAATATAGTTTTGACGATATTATTGGTACCTCTGAAGAAATGAGGGTCGCAATTGAGCAGGCCAAAATGGCTGCAGTAACTC
Organism: Evansella halocellulosilytica; assembly: GCF_002335745.1. Classification (GTDB taxonomy): domain Bacteria; phylum Bacillota; class Bacilli; order Bacillales; family Salisediminibacteriaceae; genus Bacillus_CA; species Bacillus_CA halocellulosilytica. The sequence continues at coordinate 3,140,152 of NZ_NIST01000001.1, forward strand.
CCGCTACAATCTTATTGCGAGGAGAATCAGGTACAGGGAAAGAGTTATTTGCTCATGCGATTCATAATGCTAGTACGCGTAAATTCAATAAATTTATACGTGTAAATTGTGCCGCTCTTTCGGAGACACTGTTAGAAAGTGAATTGTTTGGTTATGAAGAAGGTGCGTTTTCCGGTGCAAAACGTGGAGGGAAAAAAGGCTTGTTTGAAGAGGCAAATGGCGGGAGTATTTTTTTAGATGAAATTGGTGAAATTTCCAGTCAAACACAGGCAAAACTGTTAAGGGTTCTTCAAGAAAAAGAAATTATGCGTGTTGGCGGAACGAAAGCAATATCGATTGATGTCCGCGTAATTGCTGCAACAAATGTAGATATGGAAAGTAAAATTGAGTCACGTGAGTTTCGAAGCGATTTATATTATAGGCTCAATCGAATGCCAATCTATATCCCTCCTTTACGAAGTCGCAAGGAAGATTTACATAGTTTGTGTATGCATTTATTAACTAAATTAAACCAAGACTATGGACGTAACGTTGAAAAAGTGACAAATGAAGCATTGGATACATTAAAGGATTATGATTGGCCAGGGAATGTAAGGGAGCTTGAAAATATATTAGGTAGAGCGATTATTCATATGCATTACGCAGATAAAGCAATCGATAAATCACATTTTCCAGATTTTCCAATAAAGGAAAGTTACTATGAGAAGCCTGATAGAGCCATTACTGTAGAAGGAAAATCTTTGCAAGAACAAATGAATGAACAAGAAAGAAAAATTATACAGCAATATTTGGACCATTACCGTGGAAATAAAACGAAGACTGCTAAACAGTTAGGTTTATCAATTCGAAATTTATATTATAAACTTGAGAAGCATGATATGTTATAAAGGGCATGAAAAATGTTGCATGAAATATATTGCACACTATGCAAAAAAATGCAGGTATTAAATTAAAAAGAAATGCTGTTTGAAAGCGTTTTCGGTTCCTTCGGAAATTGGCATGATTATTGCATGATTATAGTAGTGGAGTGAAATACATCAAGAAAGGTGGGATACACCATGACGTTACAAGAATTGTTAGCTGCTGTAAGTAATGCAAAAGAGAAGCAAACGATTGCAGTGGCACATGCTACAGATACATCGGTTTTTCAAGCTGCTAAAAAAGCAATGGATGATCAAATTGCATCATTTATATTTGTTGGCCCAATCAACGGAATGAAAAAGGCAATGGAAAATGTTTTTGATGAGCACGATCAGGATCATTTTGAGCTCCAAGATGCCGCAAATGATAAAGAAGCAGCAGCAAAAGCTGTACAATTAGTTCGAGAAGGACGAGCAAATGCTTTAATGAAAGGTATGGTTGGTACATCTACTCTTCTTAAAGCAGTGCTTCATAAAGAGAACGGGCTTAGAAGTGGTAAGATTTTGTCACACGTAGCCGGTTTTGCACTGCCTACTCGAGATAAATTGCTTTTTTTAGCAGATGCAGCGATGAATATTCATCCAACATTGCAAGAAAAGCACCAAATTATCGAAAACACTGTTCAGGCAGCGATTAAAATCGGTGTGGAACATCCGAAAGTCGCCGCTATCGCAGCAGTAGAAAATGTAAATCCAGCAATGGAAGCGACGATGGATGCAGCTGCATTAACGCAAATGAATCGCAGAGGCCAAATAAAAAATTGTGTCATTGATGGCCCGTTAGCATTTGATATCGCCGTTTCAGAGCAAGCAGCTAAACAAAAGAAAATTGATTCCGAAGTGGCGGGGAAAGCTGACATTCTAATCGTTCCAACGATTGAAGTCGGAAACGCACTTTATAAGTCATTCACTATATTTGGGCAAGCAGAAGTTGGCGGGATGATTGTAGGAGCAAAAGCACCGATCATCTTAACCTCAAGAGCGGATTCAGTTGAAAGCAAATTATTATCAATGGCAATGGCTGTAAGTACATCAGCTAATCATAAATAAAATATTTTCCACTGGAAAATGAGGAGGAATGTTGAAATGGAATTATTTAAGTACATGGAAACGTATGATTATGAGCAAGTTGTAGTTTGTCAAGATAAGGAATCGGGACTGAAGGCTATTATTGCTATTCATGATACAACTCTAGGTCCTGCACTCGGCGGAACAAGAATGTGGACTTACGAGTCAGAAGAAGCTGCTTTTGAAGATGCACTTCGTCTTGCTAAAGGAATGACATATAAAAACGCTGCTGCTGGATTAAACCTTGGCGGTGGTAAAACAGTTATTATTGGTGACCCTCGTAAAGATAAAAATGAAGCAATGTTCCGTGCATTTGGGCGATTTATTCAAGGGTTGAATGGAAGGTACATTACTGCAGAAGATGTAGGAACGACTGTGGATGATATGGACCTTGTCTATTCAGAAACTGATTATGTAACCGGAATTTCCCCTGCATTCGGTTCATCTGGTAATCCATCACCTGTCACAGCATATGGTGTGTATGTTGGGATGAAAGCTGCAGCTAAAGAAGCATTTGGTACCGATTCATTAGAAGGAAAGAAAGTTGCTGTTCAAGGGGTAGGGAATGTTTCTTATAACTTATGTCGTCATTTACATGAAGAAGGTGCCTCGTTAATCGTAACTGACATTAATAAAGGTGCAGTGAACAAAGCGGTTGAAGACTTTGGTGCAGAAGCGGTTGACATTGATGATATTTATAGTGTTGATTGCGACATCTATTCTCCTTGCGCACTTGGAGCAACGATTAATGATGAAACGATTCCGCAATTAAAAGCGAAAGTGATCGCTGGAGCTGCGAATAACCAGCTAAAAGAAACGAAGCATGGTGATATTATACAAGAAAAAGGGATCGTCTATGCACCTGACTATGTCATTAACTCTGGTGGCGTAATCAATGTTGCAGATGAGTTATTAGGATATAATCGTGACCGTGCAATGAAAAAGGTTGAAACAATTTATGATAATATCTTGAAAATATTTGAAATTTCAAAGCGTGATAATATTGCATCATATGCAGCGGCAGATCGCTTAGCAGAAGAACGTATTGAAACAATGCGCAAATCAAGGAAACAATTTTTATCAAATAATATGAATATTTTAAGTCGAGGAAGAAGCTAATAAGAAAAGCGCAAGGCGCCCGTATCGGCGACACTCTTTACCTGCGACGAGTAACCGCAGGAGTCCCGACAGGAAGAAGTCCGAACTTAGACTTCAAGTGGCGGGGCGAAGCGACCACGAGCAGATGGCGCCAGAAGACTAGACAGCAATCGAGAGATAAAAACTGTTCATCCTTTGAATAAGGGATAAAGTAATTACATGCATTGATGGCTTTCGCTAAAATAGTGAAATGCCAAGCTTTGTTTACGATGGAGGTAAACGAAATTGGAACAGAAAGAATATCGAATTTTAACAATCAACCCTGGATCAACATCAACGAAAATAGGAATTTTCGATAATGAGCATGTCGTTCTTGAGGAAACAATTCGACATGACCGTGACACGATTGCGAAATATGATTCAATCATTCAGCAATATCCTTTTAGAAAGCAAATGATTTTAGAAACACTGGATAAAAGTGGAATTAATTTATCGAAACTTTCAGCAGTTGTTGGGCGAGGTGGGTTACTTCGCCCTATCGAAGGTGGTACGTATACAGTAAATGATTTAATGCTAAAAGATCTAAAGGAAGGTTATTCTGGTCAGCATGCCTCAAACTTAGGCGGAATTCTTGCCCATGAAATTGCTGGACAGTTAAATATCGAAGCATTTATCGTTGACCCTGTCGTTGTGGACGAACTTGCACCAATTGCAAAAATATCTGGTTTTGCCGATTTTGAACGTAAAAGTATTTTCCACGCTTTAAACCAAAAAGCAGTGGCTAGACGTGTGGCACAGCAGTTGAATCGCCTTTATGAAGATCTTGATCTTATTGTCGTTCATATGGGCGGAGGGATCACGATTGGTGCTCACAGGAATGGGAAAGTAATCGACGTCAATAACGGTTTACACGGGGAAGGACCTTTCTCTCCGGAACGAGCAGGAACAGTTCCTGCAGGAGATCTTGTTTCAATGTGTTTTTCAGGAGAATATTATTCAGATGAAATCATGAAAAAAATTGTTGGACAAGGCGGCCTTGTTGGTTATTTAGGTACGAATGATGCAGTTGAAGTCGAAAACCGTATCGCACAAGGTGATGAAAAAGCTGAGTTAGTATATGATGCGATGGCCTATCAAATAGCTAAAGAAATTGGCGCTGCTGGAGCGGTCCTGTCAGGAAATGTAGATGCGATCGTTTTAACTGGCGGACTAGCCTATGGAAAAGAGTTTGTAAAGAAAATATCTGATCGAATAAACTGGATCTCTGATGTCATCATTCAACCTGGAGAAAATGAACTTCAAGCACTTGCTGAAGGTGCATTACGTGTTTTAAGAAATGATGAGGAAGCCAAGGTATATGGAGATAAAGTCGAGCAACATACGTTTAGTAACTAACGAAGAGGAGGTCGAACATGGCTTTAGAGTATGATTTAGTTGTGCTTGGTGCTGGGACAGGCGGCTATGTAGCTGCGATCCGCGCCGCGCAGTTAGGAAAAAAAGTAGCAGTAATAGAAAAGGAAAAGCTAGGTGGAACTTGCCTTCACAAAGGGTGTATTCCAAGTAAGGCTTTATTAAGAAGCGCAGAAGTGTATCAAACTGTTAAGAAAAGTAATGAATTCGGAGTGGAAACGAGTGAACCTGGTTTAAACTTTTTGAAAGTGCAGGAGCGTAAAAATCAAATTGTTGACCAGCTTTATAAAGGCGTACAGCATTTGATGAAAAAAGGGAAGATCGATGTCTACGAAGGTCATGGAAGAATTTTAGGTCCATCTATTTTCTCTCCATCGCCAGGCACGATTTCTGTTGAGAATAATGATGGGTCAGAAAATGTTATGATCATCCCTAAAAACGTTTTAATCGCTACAGGAAGCAAGCCGAAATCTTTACCAGGATTAGAAATTGATCACAAAAACATCATTACGTCTGATGAAGCGTTACAGTTAGAAGAATTACCAGGATCGATTTCAATTATCGGAGGCGGTGTCATTGGTGTTGAATGGGCATCGATGCTAGCTGACTTCGGTGTTGACGTATCCGTATTAGAATATGAATCACGTGTACTTCCGTTAGAGGACGAAGAGATTTCAAAAGAAATGTTACGTGCCTTAAAGAAAAAAGGTGTAAACGTGATTACAAGTGCAAAAGTATTACCTGATCAAGTAAAAGTTGTTTCAGAAGGAAAAGTTGAAGTTCCTTATGAACATAAAGGTGAGACGAAAACTACCGAAGCAAATAAAGTTCTCGTATCAGTAGGACGTTCTGCAAACATTGAAGATATTGGCTTAGCGAATACAGATATAAAAACGGATAAAGGATATATCGTAACGAATAAGTATTATCAAACAAAAGAATCACACATTTACGCCATTGGGGATGTGATTGGAGGTCTTCAGCTTGCTCATGTTGCCTCACATGAGGGAATAGCTGCTGTTGAGCATATGGCAGGTTTAGATGCTCACCCTGTTGATCCTGAGATGGTTGCAAAGTGTACGTATTCTTCGCCTGAAGTAGCAAGCGTCGGTTTAACTGAGTCAGCTGCAAAAGAGAAGGGACATAATGTAAAAACAGGTACTTTCTCATTTAAAGCGATTGGTAAAGCACTTGTTTACGGTGATACAAGCGGATTTGTGAAATTTGTATCAGATGAGGAAACCGATGATTTATTAGGTGTTCATATGATCGGTCCGCACGTGACTGACATGATTTCTGAAGCAGCAGTTGCGAAATTGCTAGACGCAACGCATTGGGAAGTGGCTGAAACAATTCATCCACATCCAAGCTTGTCGGAGGCAATTGGAGAAGCTGCACTTGCTGTAGACGGTAAAGCCATTCATAGTTAGAATAATCTCACAAACGCTTGTTTTATAATGAATATAAAAAGTTCAAAAAGGATTAGGATTTAGAAGGTCCTAAACATCCTTTTTGAACAACAATTACAAGGAGGGACTATTATGAGTGAACTTCGACATCAACAAATAGGTTTATCTGATGATGAAGTAATGGAAATGTATGAAACGATGTTAATGGCACGAATGATTGATGAACGCATGTGGTTATTAAACCGAGCGGGGAAAATTCCATTTGTTATTTCTTGTCAAGGTCAAGAGGCTGCACAAGTAGGTGCTGCTTTCGCCTTAGACAGAGAAAAAGATTATGCTTTACCTTATTACAGAGATATGGGAGTCGTACTTGCATTTGGCATGACTGCAAAAGATTTAATGTTATCCGGCTTTGCTAAAGCAGAAGATCCTAACAGTGGCGGACGTCAAATGCCCGGCCACTTCGGACAGAAGAAAAACCGAATTGTAACGGGTTCTTCGCCTGTTACGACACAAGTACCACATGCGGTAGGAATTTCTCTTGCAGGGAAAATGAAGGGGGAACAGTTCGTTTCCTTTACGACATTTGGTGAAGGTTCTTCAAACCAAGGGGACTTCCATGAAGGGATTAACTTTGCAAGTGTTCATGATCTGCCAGTTATTTTTATGTGTGAAAATAATAAATATGCGATCTCTGTACCTTTAGAAAAGCAACTTAATTGTAAGAATGTATCAGACCGTGCAGTAGGGTATGGAATACATGGTGAGACAGTTGATGGGAATGATCCATTAGCTGTATATGAAGCAATTAAAAATGCCCGTGAACGCGGATTAAATGACGAAGGTCCATCACTAATAGAAACAGTATCATATCGCCTTACCCCTCACTCTAGTGATGATGACGATAGTACATATCGTGCGAAGGAAGAAGTCGAAGAAGCGAAAAAGCTTGATGCGATCTTTACGTTTGCAGATTACTTAAGAGATGCTGGTTTATTAACAGATGAAAAGGAAGAAGAAATTCGCGGGAAGCTTCGTAAAATCATTGACGAAGCAACAGACTACGCAGAGAAAGCGCCTTATGCTGAAGCTGAATCTGCATTAACACATGTTTATGGAGAGGAGTGATCACAATGCCAACAATGTCTTATATTGAAGCAGTTACACTAGCAATGAAAGAAGAAATGGAACGTGATGAAAACGTATTTGTATTAGGAGAAGATGTAGGTAAGCGTGGTGGAGTTTTCCGTGCAACGAATGGCTTGTACGATCAATTTGGTGAATCAAGAGTCATCGACACGCCTTTAGCTGAATCTGCAATCGCTGGAGTTGGAATTGGTGCAGCGATGTATGGAATGCGTCCAATTGCTGAAATGCAGTTTGCTGATTTTATTATGCCTGCTGTCAACCAAATTGTTTCAGAGGCGGCAAAAATCCGTTATCGTTCGAATAACGATTGGACATGCCCGATGACAATCAGAGCGCCGTATGGCGGTGGCGTTCACGGTGCGTTATATCATTCTCAGTCAGTAGAAGCGTTATTTGCTAACGTACCAGGATTGAAAATTGTTATGCCTTCAACACCTTATGATGTAAAAGGGTTATTAAAAGCATCTATCCGTAGTGATGACCCAGTTTTATTTTTCGAACATAAACGTGCATACCGTCTTATTAAAGGTGAAGTACCTGATGACGATTATACGCTGCCAATTGGAAAAGCAGATGTGAAGCGCGAAGGAGATGATATTACCGTCATTACTTACGGGTTATGTGTACACTTTGCGATGCAAGCAGCTGAAAATTTAGCGAAGGAAGGCTATAACGCACATATTCTTGATTTAAGAACCGTATATCCGTTAGACAAAGAAGCGATTATTGAAGCTGCTCGTAAAACGGGTAAAGTTCTTTTATTAACAGAGGATAATAAAGAAGGAAGCATTATGAGTGAGGTATCAGCGATTATTGCTGAACATTGCTTATTTGACTTAGATGCACCGGTTCAACGCGTTGCAGGTCCAGATGTACCGTCAATGCCTTATGCACCACCAATGGAAAAACATTTTATGGTGAATCCTGATAAAGTCGAAGAAGCGATGAAGGAACTTGCAGAGTATTAATAAAGACAACTAAGGAGGTGCCAGATAACTTATGGCTACAAAAATTACAATGCCTCAGTTAGGAGAAAGTGTAACTGAAGGAACGATTACAAAGTGGTTAGTACAACCAGGAGATCAAGTAAATAAATATGATCCATTAGCTGAAGTTATGACAGATAAAGTAAATGCGGAAGTACCATCTTCTTATTCAGGAACGATTAAAGAACTGATTGCAGATGAAGATGAGACAATTGCTGTAGGAGAAGTTATTTGTACAATGGACGTTGAAGGTGAAGCTTCAGCAGAAGAAGAAGCTCCTCAACAAGAAGAAAAAACTGAATCAGATTCTAAACCTGCTGCAACAGAACAGAAAGATACATCAAGTAAAGGGCGATATTCACCTGCGGTTCTCCGTTTAGCTCAAGAAAATGATATTGATTTAGAACAGGTGGAAGGCAGCGGACGAGGAGGTCGAATTACACGAAAAGATTTGCTGGCAATTATCGAAAGTGGTGACCTTCCTAAAAAAGAAACAGGTGCAAAAACGTCTCGTGAAGCAGCAGAACAACCAGCTGCTGCTGAAATGGATCCAAATCAAACAGCACCAAAATTTGATGCACCGCCCGCTGCGGCAAAACAACCAAAAGGAGAAGCGACATCTACGCCTCAGGGAAGAGCAGAAGAAATTCCGGTTAGTGGAGTTCGAAAAGCGATTGCCAATAACATGGTTAAATCTAAGCACGAAGCTCCTCATGCATGGATGATGGTTGAAGTAGATGTAACGGACCTAGTGAAATATCGTAATAAAGTAAAAGATGAATTTTTCTCAAACGAAGGAATCAAGTTAACATTCCTTCCATTCTTTGTAAAAGCAACGGTTGATGCATTAAAGAAATATCCAGAGATCAATTCATCGTGGGCTGGCGATAAAATCGTTCGTTATAAAGATGTACACATGTCAATGGCTGTAGCAACTGAAACAGATCTTTTCGTACCAGTCATAAAGCATGCTGATGAAAAAACAATTAAAGGGTTAGCGCGAGAGATTAACGACTTAGCGAAAAAAGTGCGCAATAATTCACTGACGTCAGCAGATATGCAAGGCGGTACATTTACGATTAATAACACAGGTTCATTTGGTTCTATTCAATCAACACCAATTATTAATCACCCGCAAGCTGCGATTCTGTCAGTAGAGTCAATTGTAAAACGCCCTGTTGTATTAGAAAATGATGCAATTGCTGTAAGGCATATGGTTAATCTTTGTATGTCTCTAGACCATCGTGTTTTAGATGGACTGATTTGTGGTAAGTTTATGGCTCACATTAAAAACAGCTTAGAAAACATGAATGAAAAGACAGTTTCACTTTATTAAGTATAACTTGTCAAACCAAATAACATTTAGTCTGGGATAAAACCCAGTTAAAAAGTGTGGCCCTCACCGTTTTGATGAGGGCTATTTCTTATTTGTCAGGTATTCATATTTGGGGTTGGTTGTTTGACCTTTATTCAAAATTAGACTCGCTTTTTACTTGAACTTGGTTACAAAAACCAGACTCTTATTCACGTTTATGGATTAGGTACCTATTTTTATAAACGATTAGAATAATCATCATCATTCCAGTAAATACTAGCCGAAAAATGAGAGGTGTACGTTAGATGAAGAAACTACTTACTTGTGTTTTTGTTTTAAGTATTGTCCTTTTCAGCAGCGCTTTTTTAAATGATGAAGTAGGTGCTGATGTTGGAGAAGTCGGTGGGGCGGAAATATCTAATAAAGAATATCATGAAATAAGCTACCGCCATGAGGCGATCAGACCTCATATTGAATTTTATTATGAATTAATGATAGAGAAATATCATCCAGAGTTGAAAGAAGAATGGAAAGAAACGTTAAGAGAAAGAGAAACGATTTTGAAGAAATTAAAAGAAGTTCAAAAAGAAGGAAAATCATATGATCATGAACAAATGAACGAAGAGTGGTTGAATAAGCATCAAAAAACTCATCAACAATTACTAAATGCCGTAAAAAAACGAGATGGGGAAGCGATCAAAGCTTTACTTCCAAAAATAATTGATCTTCATAAGGACTGGAACAAGATGCACAAAGATATATAATATTTAATGGCTTATCTCTAATCGTAGTCATTCTTATTTACAAATCGTAAACTTTACGATATAATCTTTTTTGGGTTCTAGTAAAGCGGAATCGTTACGAAAGGGGAAACAGACTTATGAAAAGATTATCGTTATTTATTTCAATGTTACTAGTACTTACTACTTTTTTAGCTGCTTGTGGGGAGCCTGAAGAAGATGCTGATCAAGGTGATAGTGAAGAAGTCTTAGACGAAAACGATGTCACAGACGAACACGATGTTTTAGAGGTTTATACGACTCTATATCCACTAGAAGACTTTATTAATCGTATTGGTGGGGAGTATGTAGACGTCCATAACATTGTACCAATTGGTTCTGATGCACATACTTTTGAACCAACTGCAAATCAAATGATAGAGATTGCTGAGGCAGATTTATTTATTTACAATGGGGCTGGTTTTGAAGGATTTGCAGATCAAGTAAAAGAAACTGTTGATTCTCACGATGTTAAAGTCTTAACTGCTGCCGATGGGATTGACTTGATAAGTTATGATCATGACCACGATCACGATCATGACCACGATCACGGACATGAAGAAGATGACCACGATCACGATCATGACAACGGTCACGGACACGAAGAAGATGACCACGATCACGATCATGACAACGGTCACGGACATGAGGAAGATGACCACGACCATGATCATGACAGCGGTGACGGACATGAGGAAGATGACCATGACCATCATCATGAGCATGGTGATGAAGATCCACACGTATGGTTAGATCCGGTTCGTTCAATTGAACTAGCTGAAAACATAAAAGCTTCTTTAATCGAAATACTACCTGACTTAGAAGAAGAGTTTGAGACAAATTTTGAACAATTAAAAGAAGACCTTGAAAAGTTAGATGAAGAATTCACTAACTTCACAAATGAAATGACAAAAGATACAATTGTCGTGTCTCACGCTGGATACGGTTATTGGGAAGATCGTTATGGTATTCATCAAATAGGGATAGCTGGAATTTCTCCAACAAATGAACCATCGATTAGTCAAATACAAGATATAATTACTCATATGGATGAGAACGAAATCGAATATGTGATGTTTGAACAAAACATTCCGGTAAATATTGCGGAAACAGTTCGTGATGAAGTTGGAGCTGAAGCTCTTTGGATTCATAACTTAGAAGCTTTGACTGAAGAGGATGTAGAAGAAGGAGCAGATTATTTCAGTTTAATGAGAGACAATTTAGAAACGTTGAAAACAGCTTTGCAATAATTAATAAGGGCTGCCAAAAGAAGAGTTGCTTCTTTTGGAACAGCTCTTATTTTTATAGGTAAGGGAAATAGATGACTTGTAGAGTAAAATCTAATGAAAAGTAAACTTACGAATGGTAAAGTGTACGTATACAGTGTAAAATAGAATTAATGCAATATAAAAGGGGTGTTTTCACATGGATTTTCAATTATTTATGAATGACGTCGTGCAAACTGCACGTAAAGAAATGGTCGAAGCAGGTTATGAACAATTAACGAATCCGGAAGAAGTTGATGCTGTATTAGGTAAACCGGGAACAACTTTTGTGATGATTAACTCAGTTTGTGGCTGTGCAGGTGGTATTGCTAGACCTTCTGCACAATATATGAAAAACTACGAAGTTCAAGCAGATAACTATGTTACCGTATTTGCTGGACAGGACCGTGAAGCTACAGCACAAGCTAGATCTTATTTTGAAGGGTATGAACCGTCATCTCCTTCGTTTGCTCTTGTAAAAGACGGGAAAATTCAAACGATGATTGAAAGACATGAGATTGAAGGTTATGAACCAATTGAAGTTGTACAGAAGCTAGAACGAGCATTTGATGAATACTTTAAAAAGTAAAAATGAATCAAGTGATCATTCTCAATAAGAAAAGAGAGGTGGAAGCCTCTCTTTCTTTATGCTATAATTCTTTTCGCAATGATAACAATGTATGAGTTAATAATAAGGAGTGTAAGAAGAATGGATGCTTTATACACACAAATTCAAAAATATTTAAATCTTGGAGAAGAAATTCCTTTTGAGGAATTTGAAAATTATTATAAGAAAGTGATTGACCGTTTTAATGAAGAAGCTGATTCATTTAATGAGGACGAGCTCTGGAAAGCTTTATTTATTTCCGAAAATGTCATGTCTAATGCAGAATCGCGAGCAAAAGAGACGAAAGGCTCTAAATCGAAAAAATACAAGAAAATGGCACAGCGTTTGTCGTTATGGGCACAAAACTTTACTGGACGTTTAGGGCAGATGGGTTATACAAAAGAGGAAATGAATGAACGGTTTGAAAAGATGTTTGATGACTATGAAAACGAATCATAATGGAAGGCATAAGTCAAACTTAAATTTTTTTCCATTCATATTAAATTTTAGCTTGATTTTATTGTTAGGAATTGCTATACTGCAATAGTACAGACGGATTTGCCGTCTGTTGTAGCGCCCATAGTGAAATGGATATCACACGAGATTTCGGCTCTCGCGTTCTGGGTTCGAATCCTGGTGGGCGCGCCATATTACATAATTCAACTCCTTGCATAACATGCTAGGAGTTTTTTTCTTTTCTTCAAATCATAATAACAATAATGAATTGCCCGAAGTTAGGTTCGATCTGGAATTGTAGCTTTATACATGAAAGGAGGTAAGTTTGTGTTTCGAATTGGTTATCGAACGATCAAAACAGCATTAGGTGCTGCAATTGCGATTGGTATTGCACAATGGTTAAACTTAGAGTTTTTTGCTTCTGCAGGTATTATTACAATATTATGTATTCAAAAAACAAGGAGAAAATCTTTGCAAATGTCATGGGCAAGATTGTTATCTTGTATGATCGGAATCATTTTTGCTTCTTTTTTGTTTGAGGTGATAGGCTATAATCCTATAGCTATGGGTGTCTTATTGCTTTTATTTATTCCTGTTACTGTATTAGTGAAGGTTCAAGCAGGCATTGTGACAAGTTCAGTCGTTATTTTGCATTTATATACTTACGGTACCGTGAACAGTAGTATTATTTTAAACGAACTTTCCCTTATTATTATTGGGATCGGATGTGCGTTATTAATGAATACATATATGCCAAGTGTTGAGTCTGGCCTTGAAAAGATGCAGCAGGAATTAGAAAACAAGTATACAAAGGTGTTTCGTGAATTTGCTATTTATATTAAGAATGGTGAAAGTGATTGGGATGGAAGAGAAATTACCGAATCAGCTGAACTTCTAACGAAAGCTAAAAATGCCGCATTACAAAACTTAGAAAACCACATCCTAAGGTATGACGATCAGTATTACCATTATTTTAAGATGCGTGAAAAGCAGCTGGACATCATTGAACGGATGATGCCTTTATTAACGGCGGTAGACATTAAATTGAAACAGGGGGAAATGATTGCTGAATTCCTTACTGAACTAAGTGAAGGGGTACATTCAGAGAATACTGCTTATGTATTTATTGAAAAGCTCAAAAAACTGCGATCGTCTCTTAAAGGAATGCCGTTACCTGAAACGAGAGAGGAGTTTGAAGCACGCTCTGCTTTATCACATTTACTAAATGAAATGGAACAATATTTAATTATTAAGAGTCATTTTAAACCTGTAAAAAAATATTCAATGTTCCGATGAATATTTATCATTAATTTCGTGACTACTAAAGGTAAAAAGAAAGGCAGTGACATTGATGTATTCTATTCTCCTTTCTTTTCTCCTAATCATCTCGCCAATCTGGCCGTTAGGCGAAAATCCTTTAGTAGGGGATCCGTATCTCATTGTAAAGAAGTCTACAAATGAATTGGCATTTATTGTTGATGGCGAAGTGAAACAAACGTTTCGTGTTGCAACTGGCAGAAAAGAATTTCAAACCCCGGAAGGTGAATATACGATCACAGTTAAAGCTATAAATCCATATTATCGTAAATCTGATATTCAAGGTGGAGATAAAAAGAATCCATTGGGAACAAGGTGGATTGGATTTGATGCGGGTGGCACTGAAGGACGCACTTATGGAGTACATGGTACAAATAAACCATCATCAATCGGGTATTATGTTACTCAAGGTTGTGTACGGATGAGAAATGAAGATGTTGAAATACTATTTGAAGAAGTCCCTTTAGGAACCAGAATATATATTACGACGAGTAATGATTCATTTGAAGAACTCGGTAAGGAAATGGGTGCAGTGAAACAATAAATGCAAGTACCATTTATAGACGATCAGCATAATACAAAAAAAGACAGCTCTTATTAAGCTGTCTCAGGCTGTTGAGAAAGTTTTCTCAATTTTTTTAAAAAGAAAAGTATGATATCTCACGATCTCATCCCTCCCGGCGGACGCTTTCCATGGGGTTTGTCTTCAACTAATTCTGACTCAGCGAAGCATCGTCAGAATGGATTTTCAGACTGCGCTGCGCCGCCTTTCGTTCTTCAATCAACCTAGAACATCCATCGTTTCCTATTTAGAAATGATGGTTATTTTTTCATCTTGAAAGACAGTTAGAAAAAGAAATTGAGACAAATATTGCTTATCGATGGTTTTTAGGATTAAGTCTAACTGATTCGGTTCCTCACCATTCCACCATAAGCTTCAATCGGCATAAACGGTTTAAAGAAACAGACATTTTTCAAGAGATATTTGATGAGACCGTTCTTCTGGCTATGAAGCATCGTATGGTTGGCGGGAGAGCTTTATTTACTGATTCTACCCACCTTAAAGCCAACGCAAATAAGCGGAAATTCACTAAGAAGACGGTTCAAGTTGAAACACGCGTGTACATAGAAGATCTAAATAAAGCGGTTGAGGAGGATCGAAAAGCACATGGAAAAAAACCCTTACCGGAAACGT
>NZ_NIST01000001.1:3155294-3402389 GCF_002335745.1 Evansella halocellulosilytica
ATTTGCCAAAGTGGAAATTTACCTATAACAAAGAGACGGATACTTATACATGCCCTAATGGTAGCACCTTATCTTACGCTACAACGAACCGCGAAGGCTATCGTCAATACCATTCAAACCCTGCAGAATGTGTAAACTGTCCCCTGCTTAACCAATGTACGAAAGCCAAAAATCATAAAAAAGTTCTCTCAAGGCATGTATGGGAAGACAGTAAGGAAAAAGTGAGAGAGCATAGACTTTCCGCAACAGGGAAATTCCTCTATAAAAAAAGAAAAGAAACCATGAGCGAAGCTTCGCGGATGCCAAACAGCTCCACGGGCTTCGCTACTGCCGGTTACGCAGCTTAAAGGGCGCATCAGAACAAGCGTTGATGACAGCGGCAGCACAGAACATAAAAAAAGATCGCAAACCACCTCTCAGCGAGCTAAGAGGTGGTTTCGGCCATTCTTCACCGTAGGGTGAGCAAATACTTCTGACGAAAATAATAAAGAGAAACCCGCACTTCTCAAAAAGTGTGGGTTTCTCGACAATCTGAGACAGCTCTTATTAAGCTGTCTTTTTTTGTACCATAATTTATCATTTGGCGATAGACCAGGTTTTGCTTAGCTAGCCATTTACGTACTTCAAATAGTAAATGATCAAACATATCAGTAATATATGAAAACTACTCTTTACCAGACTTTTCTTTAAGGTGAATAACGATTAAAGTAAGCCTCCTACACCTGCAAATACCGTTCCTAAAAACATTACTGCAATCATAATATAAATGATGATTTTTCTATACTTACGGGGCATATTTCTACCTCCTCAATGACGATTCTAACATTTATTTTACTAATATATATTGACTATGACAAGGGGGGGCGATAAAGATGTCCAATTTTCAAACGAATCTCTGAATTTAGAAGGATTTGTCGAATTGGTTATCGAAGATATGTTATGTTATTTTCATTTAATTCTGCATTTTTATGATATTTAAAGGGGGATTCCTTCATGAGCAAGCATCAGATGAATGATTATGAAAAATGGAGAGAGGCAAGACAAAAGGAAGTAGAAAAACGACCGGAGCGGAGAGAGAATTTTCAAACTTCTTCACATATCTCAATTGATCCATTGTATGTACCTGATGACATGGGTGAAGAGTATATTAATAAAATCGGTTTTCCAGGAGAGTACCCTTATACAAGAGGTGTAAGGAGGACAATGTATCGTGGGCGCTACTGGACGATGCGCCAATATGCGGGATTCGGTTCTGCGAAAGAGACGAATAAAAGATTCCGTTATTTATTGGAACAAGGTCAGACTGGACTTTCTGTCGCGTTTGACCTTCCTACACAAATTGGCTATGATTCTGATGACCCGATGTCACTAGGTGAAGTAGGGAAAGTTGGTGTTGCGATTGATTCTTTAGAGGATATGGAAATCCTATTAGAAAACATTTCGCTTGATCAAGTGAGTACATCAATGACGATAAACGCCTCTGCTTCCGTTCTTTTAGCTATGTATATAGTAGTTGCTGAAAAACAAGGGGTCCCAAAGGAAAGAATTCAAGGAACGATCCAAAATGATATTTTAAAAGAGTATATTGCAAGAGGGACTTACATATATCCGCCAAAACCATCGATGCGTCTTATTACAGATATTTTTGAATATTGTACTGAGCACACCCCAAAATTTAATACGATTAGTATAAGCGGCTATCATATACGCGAAGCAGGAGCAACGGCAGTACAAGAGCTCGCTTTCACTTTAAGTAATGCAAAAGCATACGTAAAAGCTGCTATCGATGCTGGGCTGGATGTAGACAAGTTTGCCCCGAGACTCGCTTTCTTCTTTAATGGTCATAATCAATTTTTTGAAGAGGTAGCAAAATTTCGTGCAGCTAGACGGATGTGGGCTAAAATGATGAAAGAAGAGTTTGGAGCAGTAAATCCTAAAAGCTGGCAATTGCGTTTCCATACACAAGTTGCAGGGTCTACATTAACTGCACAGCAGCCGGATAACAATATTGTCCGTGTTGCGATTCAGGCACTAGCAGCTGTTATGGGCGGGACGCAAAGTTTACACACGAATTCTAAAGATGAAGCTCTATCTTTACCAACAGAAGATTCAGCGAGGATCGCTTTAAGAACTCAGCAAATCATCGCACATGAAACAGGAGTAGCTGATACGGTCGATCCGTTAGGAGGATCTTATTACGTTGAATCTTTAACGGATCAACTCGAAAAAGAAGCATATGATTATATCGATCAGATCGAACAACGAGGTGGTGCAGTTGCAGCAGTTGAACAACAATACATGCAGCGAGAAATTCGAAGGTCTGCTTATGATACACAGAAACGTCTTGAAAAGGAAGAAGAAATTGTCGTTGGTGTCAATCAATTTCAACTAGATGACGAACCAGATCCGGAATTAATGAAACTAGATGACCAATTAGTAGAAAACCAACTAGAGAGCTTAAAAGATGTGAGGAAAAATCGTAATCAGAGTGAAGTTGACCGAGCGCTAAGTCAGTTGTCGGATGCAGCGCAAGGAACTGAAAACTTAATGCCTTATATTATAGAGGCCGTTCGTGTATATGCAACTGTAGGTGAAATATGTCATACGATGCGTGACGTATTTGGTGAATATTAACAATTGCTGTTGAGGAGGAAAATTGATGGATAAAATTAGAGTACTTATTGCCAAACCAGGCTTAGATGGACATGATCGAGGGGCACTTGTCATTTCACAAGCACTACGTGATGCTGGAATGGAAGTCATTTATACTGGATTACGCCAATCCCCAAAACAAATCGTCAGCGCAGCAATTCAAGAAGATGTTGATGTGATTGGTCTTTCAAGTTTGTCAGGAGCGCATAATGTTCTATTTCCTGCTGTTATAGACCTTTTGAAAAAAGAAGACGCAGAAGATATTCTTGTGTTCGGAGGCGGCGTTATTCCATATGAAGATGTAAGAGAACTAGAAAAACAAGGGATCCAAAAAATCTTCACACCGGGAACTCCTACACATGCTGTTGCAGCATACATTGAACAGGCTGTGAAGGAACAACAAGGTAGCAAAACAAAATTATTAAATCCACCTAACAGTTTAGATCATATTGGCATTGCCGTATCTTCAATTGATGCAGCTTTACCATTTTATTTAGATCACTTGCATTTAGAAGTTGAAAAAATAGTTGAAGTACCGTCACAAAAAGTACGAGTTGCCTTCTTACCTTTAGGCAATAGTAAATTGGAATTATTGGAACCGCTTACAGATGATAGTCCTGTTACATCTTTTATTAAGAAAAAAGGGGAAGGAATTCATCACATTGCAGTAGGAGTAAGTAGTATTCAGGCCCGGCTTGATCAACTGAAAAAAGAAGGAATCTCACTTATTGATGAGACACCTAAAGAAGGAGCAGGAGGCTATCCTATAGCTTTTTTACATCCGAAAAATGCAAACGGAGTATTAGTAGAGCTTTGTGAGCCTCAAGTGACGACAGAAGGAGGCGAATAAAAATGGATATGTACGATAAAATTAATGAACTATATGATAAACGGAGAAAAGTAGAATTAGGAGGTGGCGATGAACGGATTGAGAGACAGCACGAAAAAGGGAAGTTAACTGCTAGGGAACGAATTGACTTCTTTTTAGACGATGGGTCATTTGTTGAATTAAATTCTTTTATAGAACATCGATGCTTAGACTTCGGAATGGAAAAAGGTTCAGCACCGGGCGAAGGGGTTGTAACAGGCTATGGGAAGGTCAATGGCAGAATCGTCTTCTTATTTGCTCAAGACTTTACTGTTTATGGTGGAGCATTAGGTGAAATGCACGCAAAAAAGATCGCCCATGTGATGGATTTAGCTGTAAAAAATAAGGCACCCTTCATCGGTTTGAACGACTCAGGTGGAGCGAGGATACAAGAAGGTGTTTTGTCATTAGATGGTTACGGACATATATTTTATCGGAATTCGATTTATTCGGGAGTGATTCCCCAAATTTCCGTCATTATGGGGCCATGTGCAGGTGGAGCTGTTTATTCACCAGCAATTACAGATTTTGTATTTATGGTTGAGAAAACAAGTCAAATGTTTATTACCGGCCCAAAAGTGATTGAAACGGTAACTGGGGAAACAATTACCTCTGAAGAATTAGGAGGAGCGAAAGTACATAGTAGTACGAGTGGAAATGCCCATTTTTCTTATTCGTCAGAAGAAGAAGCATTAACTGCAGTAAGAAATCTTTTAAGTTATTTACCACAGCATAATGAGGACCATCCTCCAAAACTTGAAGTGGAAAGTAGTGATGATGACTTTTTATATGACTTGTTAGATCATGTACCAGTAGATCCATCAAGACCTTATGATGTCCGAAACGTAATTAATGAAGTCGTCGACCATGACAGTTTTATGGAAGTACAGTCTAACTTTGCGAAAAATGCAGTCATTGGCTTTGCGAGGTTAAATGGCAAATCAGTTGGCATGATTGCTAACCAGCCGAAAGTAATGGCTGGTGGTTTAGATATAGACTCCTCTGATAAAATTTCACGGTTTATTCGATTTTGTGATTGTTTTCATATCCCATTAGTTACGTTTGAGGATGTCACTGGTTTTTTCCCTGGAATTAAACAAGAGCATGGTGGAATCATTCGTCATGGAGCAAAAATCCTTTATGCTTATTCAGAAGCAACGGTTCCTAAGATTACAGTTATTACGAGAAAAGCCTATGGTGGAGCTTATGTTGCTCTAAACAGTAAAGCGATTGGAGCAGATATCGTTTATGCTTGGCCAAATGCAGAAATTGCTGTTATGGGACCTCACGGGGCAGCGAACATTATTTTTGCAAAAGAAATTCAAGAAAGTGAAAATCCGGAAAATACGAGAAATGAAAAGATTGAAGAGTATCGTGAAAAATTTGCAAATCCTTATATTGCAGCTGCAAATGGAATGGTTGATGATGTTATTGATCCTAGGGAAACTCGGGTTAAACTCATTCAAAGTCTCGAAATGTTAGAAAGAAAAGACGAAGAAAGACCAAAGAAAAAGCATGGCAACATTCCTTTATAATGAATAAAAGACGACTTCGCATTTGATATTTGTTACAATATTCATGACATCTTAAGATTTGGAGGAACAGACATGGTTAATGAGGAAAGAATTATTGATGAATTTATCGGTCTCGTTAAGGTAGATTCTGAAACAAAGTACGAACGAGAAATTGCAAACGTATTAAAAGCTAAATTTGAAGAGCTTGGAGTAAAAGTGAAAGAAGATGATACGACTTCTGTAACAGGACATGGTGCTGGTAATTTAATTTGTACTCTAGAAGGTACGTTAGATGTGGATCCGATCTACTTTACATCACACATGGATACAGTTGTTCCTGGTAAAGGGATTGAGCCGGTCATTGAGGATGGATACATAAAGTCTGATGGGACAACAATACTCGGTGCCGATGATAAAGCGGGAATTGCTGCGATTTTAGAAGCAATTCGAGTTTTAAAAGAGCAAAATATTGAACATGGTACGATTCAGTTTATCATTACAGTAGGTGAAGAATCTGGTTTAGTCGGAGCAAAAGCGATAGATAGCAAAGATTTAATTGCGAAGTATGGCTATGCTCTTGATAGTGACGGCGAAGTTGGAACCGTTATAGTTGCTGCTCCTACACAATCAAAAGTGAATGCAACGGTATATGGGAAAACTGCTCATGCTGGTGTTGCACCTGAAAAAGGGGTTTCTGCCATTACGATTGGATCTAAGGCAATTGCGAGAATGCCGTTAGGGCGAATTGACGAAGAGACGACAGCAAACATTGGAAAATTCGAAGGTGGGAGTCAGACGAACATCGTATGCGACCGTGTACAAATATTTGCTGAAGCACGTTCACTTTTACCTGAAAAAATGGAAAAGCAAGTAGCTTCTATGAAAGAAGCTTTTGAAACAGCAGCAAAAGAAATGGGCGGAAATGTAGACGTCGACATTAACGTCATGTACCCAGGGTTTAAACATCAAGAAGGAGATCATGTTGTAGAAGTAGCAAAACAAGCAATTGAATCGATTGGACGAAAATCTAAGCTTGTGAAAAGTGGAGGCGGCAGTGATGCGAATGTTATTGCGGGACATGGGATTCCAACAGTAAATTTAGGTATCGGATATGAAGAAATTCATACGACAAACGAAAAAATGCCAATTAAAGAGCTTGTTAAAGCATCAGAGTTAGTCGTTGCATTAATGAAGACTGCAGCGAAATAGAATTATATATTGCTCCTTAGGGCAGGCTGTTGAGAAAATTCAACAGCCTGTTTTTTAAAAGGTTAAGAAAGTATAACATTTCAATCTCTCGATTGCTGTCTAGGGTAGCAGGCACGAGCTTCCACTCTTGCGAGTTGTCTCGACGGACAGGACGTCCTAATGTCGGGCATGCCACAGAGCGTGGCGTATTGCCCGGTTGACGGATATAGGATATAACCACAGAGCGATGCTAGAAGAAGAAGAGGCAGTGCTTTTCGCCGATAGGCGGGCGCCTTGAACTTTTCTTAGAAAAGTATGTAAAAATATGGTCTAATTCATTCTTACTTGGTGATATGTGGTACGATATGAAACGTATGGAATATCAATTAAGCTAGGAAGTGATTAATATGCCTTTTAATCAAAACACCCACTTACTGTTAAATTATATGAGAGGAATATTAAAAGTTCTTGAGGATGAATGGCAGAAAAACGCGCAAACGTTAGGATTGACTCTTGCTGAGCAACACGTTATGTGGATCGTTCATTCTGAAGGGAAAATGTCTATTTCGACAATTGCAAGAATAGGGTTATGGGACCGGTCTACAGTGATGCAAATTATAAAACGACTTCAGGCAAAAAAATTAGTAAGGATGACTAAAGACGAACAAGACTTGAGAATCACATACATTGAATTAACAGCTGAAGGAGAACACAAACGTGAATTGACGAAAGAAAAGGATTATAAGTTATTCGACTTTATCTACAAGTATCAAGAAGAAAATGAGGAATTTATGACAGAGCTAATTAAGTTCCATCGTGAAGCAAATAAATATTTCCATGGTGAAGACTTTGTTGAATGGGTTGAAAGAACGACAGAACAATACGCTGAAAATAGTTAAGAAAAACCTGTCAACTTATTGAAGGAAGCTGACAGGCTCAATGGAACCAAACTCTAATGATTCTAATATTGTTTCTTCGGAGTACCCGGTTTTATTTGCAAGTTGCTTAATAGTTGGTGAAGGCCATTTATTTTGTCTATGTCTCGCAACGACTTCTACGACAAGAAATAATACGATATTATAGATGGAGTGACTTTTTACGATGTTATGAGTCATATAATCAACTACCTTTCATCGTGTTACTTATCATTTTATCATATCTATTTAATCTATAAAGATTCCATCTTGTGAAAGATTGTAAAAAAATGTTGGACACTAGGGAAACCTAGTGTTTTGTTGTATCTTAGGAAATCGACAAAGACGACATAGGCAGGAAGCTCCTGATGTTAATGATTGTTACTTCGTATAGATTGATTTTTTTCAGCAATAAAGGCATTATAAAAGCTAGGAGGCTGTATTCATGGATACTTCAAATAAAAGAAGAATAATTTTTCACGTAGATATGAATAGTTTTTATGCTTCTGTTGAGGCTTCTTATGACCGCTCATTGCTAGGAAAACCATTAGCAATTGCCGGGAATGCTGAACAACGAAGAGGAATTGTTGTTACAGCTAGCTATGAAGCAAGAGCTCGAGGAGTAAGGCCTCCGATGCCTTTATGGGAAGCTTTAAAAGTATGTCCTGAATTGATCGTAAGAGAACCTAATTTTGATCGATATCGAGCGGCGTCGAAGAGTATGTTTCAATTATTATATGAATATACACCTCTAGTTGAGCCAGTATCAATTGACGAAGGATATATGGATGTTACCACGCCAAACTCACATTTATCGGCAACTAAGTTAGCCGTTCATATTCAACGAAGAATTAAGAATGAGTTAAATTTACCTTCGAGTATCGGCATTGCCCCTAATAAATTTTTAGCTAAAATGGCCAGTGATATGAAGAAACCAATGGGAATAACTGTGCTTAGAAAGAGAGAAATAAAAGAAAAGCTATGGCCTCTTCCAGTCATTGAAATGCATGGGATAGGAGAAAAAACAGCAGATAAGCTAAAATCAATTGGAATTACAACCATTCGACAACTAGCTGAGTCTGACGAGTATTATTTAAAAACTCGATTTGGTGTTGCCGGAGTAAGAATGTATGAGAAGGCTCATGGAATTGATAACCGCCCAGTAGATCCAGATGCTGTTGAGGAGTTCAAAAGTATAGGTAACTCGACTACATTGCCTAAAGATACAACGAACTCAGCTCAAATAAGAAAAATTTTGATGGATTTATCTGATTCTGTAGGGAGAAGAATGAGGCGAAAATCTGTATATGCTGGAAATATCCAGTTGACGATAAGGTATCATGACCGGAAAACGATCACACGTAGCCGCAAGCTTGAACACCCTGTAAGTTCTCACGACGATATTTTTCACGCTTCCTGGAGCTTACTAGATAAATATTGGAACCGGGATCCAATTCGGTTGTTAGGTGTAACGGCAATGGATCTAGTAGAAAAAGGCCACGCTTCTAAACAGCTTGATCTATTTTCTTATAAGCATGATGAAAAAGAAGAGAAACTTAACATGACAGTTGATCAAATAAGAAATAAATTTGGAGAAAACGTGTTGTTAAAAGGAGTTCAGCTTGGGGATGACCGGAGCAGCCAGCTGCGAGACAAGAAAAAAAGAGGAACGAGTCTTGAAAAGGACTTTTTAAGAGATCATTTATTTTCAAATGATGATTAAAGGCGTACGATCTATAAATTGATCGGCGTTTTTTATTTGTGTTAGGAAATACTTAATCTACAGTTTCAACTAGCCGATAAAAGAATAGAGAGATTGTGATAGGGAAGTGTTTATTAATGGAAATTCAAGGACAGCAAGTGAATATGCAATCAAATGGCCATGGACGCTCGCTTCAATTAAGGGAAGGCGAAGTTTATAATGCAAAAATAGAATCTAGAGTTTCTGATCGAGAAGCAGTGATTTCAATCAGAGGTCAAGAGGTAAAAGCTAAATTTGAGGGGAGTGTCCCAAAAGGGGATCGCGTAACCGTACAAGTAGAAGGAAGAACAGACGAAGGTGTCAGAGTGAGAGAAATTACTGCTGACGCAAACGGACGTGACCAATCTCGACCCTCTGGTAGACAAGGGGATTCGGTCGACAGAGTTCTAAGAAATTTTGGTGAAAGAGATGCTAGCCCTGAATTACGGCAGGCAGCTCAAAGGTTATTAAATCAAGGAATACCATTAACGCGAGAAACTGTACAAGATCTTAGCAGATACATAGAGCGTGGGGGAGGAACGATATCAGAACGGCTTGAAACAATATCGATGATGGCTAATAAAAGGCTAGCCCCAACTGAATCACAAATTCGTGCCGTACATGAAGCCCTACATGGCCGTGAGTTTACCAATGCAATGAGGGAGCTTATTCAATCACATACTCCTACCGTAAATAATAGCGTAGACTTATTTGACAACTCCCGACAACTCGTTCAGTTTCCTGTAGCAACAGGGAATGATAACCAAAATTCGATTCAGATTTTGCTGACACAATGGGCTCAGCAAGTACAAAGTGAACCGAACTTAATGAAGGCAATAGACGAGTTAAAAAATCATCTTACCCAGCAAACTGTTACCGATGATGTTCGCAATGTGATTAATCAAGGCATTAATGAGGCAACAAATCGGCTTGAAGCAGGAAGGGAATTGAAGGCAAGGCAACAAATCGTTGATACGCTGCAAATGGCACAAAATATCGTTGCAAATGGAGTAAATACGAGCAATAATGCAGATTTACGGCCACAAATAGAAAGCTACGTGAAAAACGAAATCTTCCAGTCATATCAAGGCTCATCAAAACAAATGCTTATCACTCAAGTAACTGAAAGACTAGCACTTGCTACTGACGAATTTAAAGGTTTCCAACGGGATGTCAGTAAGCAGCTTGGTCGTGTAGAAATGATCATTCAACAATTTCAAACGAGGTCAACAGAGCAAGCTCGACCGATGTTGGAAAATATCATCCGCCAATTAGATCAAGCAATCTTAAAAAATGATTGGCTCCTATTTGCGGATATGAAAACAGAAAAACGTGTGCTGGAAATAAGCTCCAAGTTAGCGAATGCAAAAAGTTTACTAGCACGCGGTGAGCATATGGAAGCAAGGCAGGTTGTAAGAGAAGTTCAGCAACAAATCGATCGGCTTCAGTTCCAACCTTCGAATCAACGTGTACAACACGTCGTTTCTCAAGAACAATTATCGAGAGAACCGAGGACACCAGCTCACCAATTATCAAGTCTGCTGGACCAAACGTCAAGATCGTTATTACAGCAAGATGGCTCTCCTCGTCAACTATTTGAAAATATCCGTACAATCGGGCTGAACAGAGAATCTGAGTTATCCCAAATGCTAGCCTCTGGAAAAGATTCGCCAGCGGAATCACAACAAAAAAATATGAAATCCATTCTTTATCAAATGCTTAGAAGTGAAGAAGAGGGAAGCAGAGCGCACCAACAGGCACAGCAAGCACTACAAAATCTTTCAGGTCAACAGTTAATGAGTCGAACCGACCATCAGCAAAATATGCAAATGCTCATGATCCAATTGCCTTTATTATTAAAAGGACAAGCGGAAAACTTACAAGTTTTTATTAATTCAAAGAATGATGGAGAAAAAATTGATTGGGAAAACTGTCAGTTATATTTTTTAATCGATACGAAAAAAATGGGAGAAGTCGGGATTTCACTTACTGTTTCAAATAGAGCATTGAGTGTGACATTAAAAAACGATGCTTCTCAATTTAAACAAAAAGTTGAACCAATAGCAGCGAAATATGTTGATCGACTAAAAGAAATTGGATTTAATATTAATGGATTGAAATTTACGAAAATGACGGTGGAAGAAGAGAAAAAAGCAAATAAAGAGGAAGAAACACCTCAAAGAGCAACGATGACAAAAGAAGGGTTTGATTATAAAATATGATCGTAACAAAGCATTTTAACCAGCTTAAAAGGAGAGAAATCAATGGTCATTCTGCAGCTGTTATACGTTATGATGAAGCTTCAGGAGAAGAACCGAAAGTCGTTGCTCAAGGGCGAGGACATGTAGCAAAAAAGATTTTGGAATTAGCAAGTAAACATGATATACCGATGGAAGAAGACCCAGGATTGTTAGAAAATTTGTTAGACATGGATTTGGGCGAGAATATCCCTCCTCAGTTATATGCTGTTATGGCTGAAATTTTATTATTAATAGAAGAAATGGAAGAGAACTATTAATGATTCAATCGACAATGCCGATAAATAAAATAGAGCAAGGTAGTTAATAGAGGATACATATACAAGGATGTATTAAGAACGATCAACGTCTTGGAGGTGAAAGGATTGATAACGAAAGAAGCATTACATAAAAAAACGCCTCAAGAAATTACTGCTCTTCTATATGAAGCTTGTTTGGACCGGTTAGAAGACGCGAAGGACGAGATTAATAACAAAGATTATGTTCAAGCAAACATTAATCTACAAAAGGTAAATGATCTGTTAGAACGATTAGGAGCAGGTCTTAACTATGAAGCAGGCATTATCGCCGACCAATTTGATGCCATATATAATTACTTAGCTGATAAAGTCATTGAAGCGAATGTCATGAAAGATACGAAAAAAATAGACGAAGTGGTAGCGCTTCTGGAAAGTTTAGCATCTTCATGGCAGGAAGCGATGAAAGCTGACGTTTCCATACAAAAGCACTTAGCTCATAAACAAAAAACGAGTGCGTATGAAAAAAATATTATGTCAGAATAAAGAAATTTGAGGTGGATTATATGAAAATTAATAATAACATTCAAGCATTAAATGCGTACCGCAATCTTTATCAAAATCAGTTTCAAACGTCTAAAAACTTAGAAAAACTATCATCTGGCTTACGGATTAACCGTGCTGCTGATGATGCAGCAGGATTAGCAATCTCTGAAAAAATGCGTTCACAAATTCGTGGCTTGAAACAAGCAGAACGAAACGCACTAGATGGTGTATCACTCATTCAAACAGCTGAAGGTGCAATGCAAGAAATCCACTCGATGCTGCAGCGAATGAGAGAATTAGCCGTTCAGGCTGCAAATGATACGAATACAGAAGATGACCGTGAGCAGCTGCAAAAAGAAATCGATGAACTAATGGAAGAAATTAATAGTATTTCGGAAAAAACAGAGTTTAATACGCGCTCATTATTAAACGGAGATGAAGAGGGAAATTCTGAAGATTCAAGCGTTTTATCGTTGTTTTTCCAAATCGGTGCTAATGCAAATCAATCGGTCGCGATTGATATTCCGAAGATGAACACAGTTGAACTAGGACTTAGCGAGGAAGGA
Source organism: Evansella halocellulosilytica (assembly GCF_002335745.1). Taxonomy (GTDB): domain Bacteria; phylum Bacillota; class Bacilli; order Bacillales; family Salisediminibacteriaceae; genus Bacillus_CA; species Bacillus_CA halocellulosilytica. Next base: position 3,167,778 of record NZ_NIST01000001.1, read on the forward strand.
GATGGAGAGGGCGAGCACATTCTTAGCGTTAATTCGACTGATGATGCAAATGAAGCGATTGACCTGTTAGACACTGCAATTAGTACCGTTTCCGATGCCCGTTCTCAGCTCGGCGCACTGCAAAACCGAATGGAGCACACAATTAACAACTTGCAAGTGACTCATGAAAACTTGACGAGTGCCGAATCTCGTATACGTGATGCTGATATGGCTTTAGAAATGACAGAGTTTACTCGAAACAATATTCTAAACCAGTCAGCTACTGCGATGCTTGCTCAAGCAAACCAGCTTCCGCAAGGTGTACTACAATTACTTCAATAGGATAATGTTGAAGGCTCATATAATAGTGGGCCTTCTTTTTTAAAGGAAAGAATAGAAACAACTCGTTTAAATGGTCTTTTTTAAAAAGAAGTCACTTGGATGGAAACAAGCATTACTTTATAATATAGTCAGAAATCAATAAAGGAGTTCAATAAATGGATGTTCAAAAAGTCGGCAGAACGAGTATACAAAAAGCTGAAAAACAAAAATCTACTGGAACACAAGCGAAAACGACGTTTCAAGAAATTATGAAGCAAGGAAGGAATAATCAGCAATACGATAAGCTTAACCAATTATTAACGAAAATTGATGATCAAGGAAAAGTGCTGGCACAGTCTCGTACGGTCGATGAACTTCGGAAATACAAACAGCTGGTGAAAGATTTTATGGATGATGCTGTAAAAATGGGGTTGAGCCTTGAAGAGCAAAAAGGTTTTAATCGAAGAGGACGAACAAAAGTATATAAGATTGTTCGTGAAGTGGACCGGAAGCTACTTGATTTAACGGACGCAGTTTTAAAGGAACAAAAAAAAGGGATCGATATTCTCGACATGGTCGGAGAAATTCGTGGACTACTCGTAAATATTTATGCATAGAGAGCTTCAGTCATTTGTCTGAAGCTCTTACTCTATGAAGATAATAAATAGAACTTTCTTAAAGAATATAGGAGCGAATGGGATGTTTAAAGGTGTTTACATATTTGAAACTTTTATTCAAAAAAATGACGAAGAAGTTTGGAATTTTTTCCTTCTCAATGAAAACATAATAAAGATTACGACTTTTCCAAAACTAAATTTTTCTGGAGATAAGTATTTAAGCGAAGGAGCTACGTTTAATCTGAAACTGAAATTCCCGTTGGTCTCATTATCTTGGAAGGGGAAGATCATTAAAGTAAAAAATAAAATGTTTTTTACCGATGTTGCAGTCAATCTTCCTTTTCCGCTCAAAGGGTGGCACCATACTCACACATTTGAGCGAATAAATGAACATGAAACAAAAATAATTGATAAAGTCGTTTTTCACTCATACGTCCCATCCTTTATCGTAAAAATAACACTTTACCAAATGTTCTCGAGTCGAAAAAAACAATTAAAAAAGTACCTCAATAACAATTGAGATACTTCTCATTCGCTTTACCAAGCTCGATTGTACTGTTTTGGAGCTTTAAGTTCAAAACTAAGCTCAGCTGCGGCTTTGCGCGGCCAATATGGGTCGCGTAATAACTCGCGACCGATGAATACTAAATCTGCACGATCATTTTGCAAAATTTCCTCTGCTTGTGCACCTGTTGTGATGAGCCCGACGGCTCCAGTGGCGATTTCAGCTTCCCGTTTTATCGTTTCTGCATGGCGAAGCTGATAACCAGGAAAGACGTCGATTGGTACTTTGACAACCCCTCCTGTACTGCAATCGATTAAATCGACACCTAGTGATTTTAACTGTTCAGCAAAATAAACGAAATCATTTAGCTGATTACCATCTTTATGGTATTCATCTGCTGATATCCGGACGAATAGCGGGCCTCTCCAAACTGTTTGCACACGTTCAATCACATCTTTCAAAAAGCGGAAGCGATTTTGTCTTGATCCACCATATTCATCTGTTCGTTTGTTTGTAAGTGGCGATAAAAATTGACTAATTAAGTATCCATGGGCTCCATGAATTTCAATAATATCAAATCCAGCTTTCATTGCACGTACAGAAGCCTTTTTAAATGATTCAATTGTTGAAGAAATATCAGTTTTGGTCATTTCCTTTGGAAGCTTCCCGTTTTCATCAAAAGGGATGGGAGAAGGCGCGAGAATATCCCCATCATACTCGGCTTTTCTCCCGGCATGACCTAATTGTATAGCTGTCTTCGAACCTTGGACTTTAATCTTTTCTACAAGCAAACGTAACCCTTCTATTTGATCATCATTCCATATCCCTAAATCTTGATGAGAGATGCGGCCTTGCTGTGTGACAGGCGTAGCCTCAGTCATGATTAATCCTACTTGACCTACTGCTCGACTTATGTAGTGGGTGAAGTGCCAGTCAGTTATTTTTCCATCTTCGAGTGAAGAGTACATGCACATAGGAGACATAACAATGCGATTATTTAATGTCACATCTTTAAATGTAATCGGTGTAAAGAGTTTCGGATTCATATCTTTGGACACTCCTTTTTATTTCGTTAATCTAAATGATTTTTCTAATGTATCATATTCTTTCGTTTCTGTCAGAAAATAAGCTTTCATATATTTAACTTATTAAAAAGGAATGCTCTTATTAAGTTTATGATTAATGATGTAAATAGCAGGCTTTCATATAAGGTTTTCTAGATCAAAACAATGTGCCAGGCTCTCCCAACAGAAGTTGTTGGAGCGAGCCCGGCACATATGAGTTAACTACTATTAAATTAAGATTTCTTTTTCCTTTGATCATGTAAATAACCATTTAAATAAGCTAATAGTTTACTTCGGGTGATAATACCGATAAATGAGCCGTCTTCGTCTTCAACACAAATAAACGGGTGATTAATTGAATATGACAGGGCTCGTTCGAAAGGCGCAGAACTCTTAATGCAAGCGATTGAAGTAGACATCACATCATTCACTTTCGTTTCATGAAGCCTTTCTGGTTCAAGTCGCTCAATTCCTAAAATGGTATCTAATATTTCTGCTTTACTGATCGCCCCTTTTAACTTAAATGATGTGTCTAAAACAGGGATCGCCGTATAGCCTGATTTAATAAGAACAAGTAAAGCATGTTCTAACGTATTTTCCGGTTGAACATGGGCAACTTTTTCAGCTGAGATTAAAAATGGTGCTACATCTTTTTCTAATATATTCATTTCTTCAAGTTTTTGCATTTTACATGCACACTTTCTTTAGTCAGATTTTAACCCCATTAACTTTACCACAATGGGGAGACAATTAAACATTCATAATCATTAAATATCAGTGTCCATAAAAATATTGATTTTTACGGGGAGATATCTATTTATATGTTAGAGCGAAATGTGGGAATTGTCAATGGATCATTGAAAGCGCTTTCATTATTATTTATGATAAATATTTGAATTGTGTGCTTGTCCATCGTTTAATCTTTTTCTCTTAAAACCATACTGTGTATGAGGTGAGTATCATGCACAGTAAACAAACAGTAAAATATATTTGTGAAAAATATCCTTCAGGAAATTGTTATTTTTATAAGCAAGAGTTGATCACAATGGATACTTGGGATCATCCTTCAACCATTATGTGGGGACAGAGGCGACCTGTGTCGAGAAAAACATTTATAAAAAGAAAAAATGAAGGGTATAAAACCATTGAAACATTTATAAATAAACAGCCTGCAGCAGTGCTCCAGTTCAATAGAGAAGTCATTGACTGATTGAATGTTTACATCAATAATCGATGGAAAAACGACAAAAAGAGGGTTTTCGACAATGGGCAGCGAATCATTTTGTTAGTCATATTCCAAAAATATTTATAGGTAAAGGTAAGGTCACGTATAAAGTCCTTTCTAGTTGATCATTAATTGTGGAGGAATTAGACATGGCAAAATGGCAAACAGCTGAAGGAATAAAAAATTTAACGATATCATTAGTAGAGTATGGGAGTGTTACGGGATCTCAAGAAGAGATTGGGATCATGGAGTTTGTCGATTACGAACTACGTTCATTGCCTTACTTTCAAAAACATGAAGATCAACTTCAAATGCATTATACAGAAGATGGTAGAAAATTTGTTACTGCTATCGTAAAAAGTAATTGTACAACTGATAAAACGGTCATCGTCATGGGACATTTAGATGTAGTTGACGTTGAAGACTATGGAGAATGGAAACATCTAGCGTTTCGTCCAAGAGAACTGACGAAGCAAATGCTTGAAAAAAAAGAACTACTTCCAGACGTTGTACAAGAAGACCTCAAACAGGACGAGTGGCTGTTTGGAAGAGGAACGATGGATATGAAGGCGGGGATCGCTCTTTGCATGTCTATGGTCGAAGCAGCTGCAAGTGGTGAGTTCGAGGGGAATATTGTTTTTTTAGCTGTCCCTGATGAAGAAGTCAATTCTACAGGAATGCGCGCAGCAGTCCCTGTCCTACTCGACTTAGCAAATAAATATCAATTGAATTATGATGTTCTTTGGAATACTGAGCCAGTTTTTGCAACATATCCTGGAGATGAACGGTTATATATTTACCAAGGATCCTTGGGGAAAATATTGCCCGGTTTTTATTGCTATGGAGAAGAATCTCATGTAGCTGAACCATTTTCGGGATTAAATGGAAATTTTATGACCTCGCACTTAACAGATGCCATTGAGTTAAACCCAAAACTGTCTGAGAAAGTGGGGGAAGAAAAATCACCACCTCCAACGTCATTACTTCAAAAAGATCTTAAAGCAGATTATTCTGTTCAGATTCCACATACTGCAGTCATGATCTTTAATTTAATGACGATGAAGAAAACAATGAAAGAAGTAACCGATCATTTATTGCAAATTGCGAATGTAACTGCAGAAAAAATCGTGACAGCATACAAAGAGAGGGAAGTAGCTTTTGCAGATATTCATGATTATACCCCGAAGGAACGAAACATTCATGTACTCACTTTTCAAGAATTATTAGATCATGCGATAACAATTGTAGGTGAGGATGAAGTTAATAGAAGGTTGTCATTCATTCAAGCAAATGAATCGGAGGGAGATGACCGCGACCTTACAATATTAACTGTTCACGAAATTGCCTCTCTATGTAAAGATTTAGCTCCAATGATCGTGTTGTTTTACTCCCCTCCTTATTATCCAGCTGTTAGTTCTAAAGGGGAAGCGGTTATTTCTGAATTGAGTGAAACACTTATTAAGAAAGCAGATGAGCATTATCAGATTACATTAGAGACTGTTAATTATTTCCCTGGATTATCAGATTTAAGTTATGCGTCATTAGCCGAGCCAGCAGAGAAGCTTGAAGCTTTAACGAATAATATGCCGTTATGGAATGTCACTTATAAGCTTCCATTAGAAGAAATGGAACAGCTCAATTTAAAAGTAGTGAACTTTGGTCCGTTAGGAAAAGATCCACATAGCTGGACAGAAAGATTAAATGTTACGTATTCCTTTGAGAAGCTGCCCAAATTAATGAGAGAAGGAATTCGCTCTATTTTTTCTAAATAGGTTCCGATACGTCTGCTTTATGTGCAAAATTGTAACGAAAAAGACCCCAAAGTGGGTCTTTTTTCATTATTATATTCTTTGTAAACCACAGGCTCTGTCTGTGTGAGAAATTAAACCTTAAATATGGTCCCTTAAGGGACTCTGGTCGTAAAGTGCCCTTTAAGGAGAAATTTTTAAAAGAAAAGTATGATATCTCACGATCTCATCCCTCCCGGCGGACGCTTTCCATGGGGCTTGTCTTCAACTAATTCTGACTCAGCGAAGCATCGTCAGAATGGATTTTCAGACTTCGCTGATCCCATTGGAGTCGCCGCCTTTCGTTCTTCAATCAACCTAGAACATCCAAAGGGGTATTTTCCAAAGTGGAAATTTACCTATAACAAAGAGACGGATACTTATACATGCCCTAATGGTAGTACCTTATCATACGCTACAACGAACCGCGAAGGCTGTCGTCAATACCATTCAAACCCTGCAGAATGTGTAAACTGTCCCCTGCTTAACCAATGTACGAAAGCCAAAAATCATAAAAAAGATCTCACAAGGCATGTATGGGAAGACAGTAAGGAAAAAAGTGAGAGAGCATAGACTTTCCGCAACAGGGAAATTCCTCTATAAAAAAGAAACCATTGAGCGAAGCTTCGCGGATGCCGAACAGCTCCACGGGCTTCGCTACTGCCGGTTACGCAGCTTAAAGGCGCATCAGAACAAGCGTTGATGACAGCGGCAGCACAGAACATAAAGAAGGTCGCAAACCACCTCTCAGCGATCTAAGAGGTGGTTTCGGCGATTCTTCACCGTAGGGTGAGCAAATTTCTTCTGACGAAAATAATAAGGAGAAACCCGCACTTCTCAAAAAGTGTGGGTTTCTCGACAATCTGACCGCCCGTAAAACGGGTGGATACTTATTCGTCGCTATAAAAATAGGCCATAAACACTTCATCATCATATTCGCCATCGACATAGATTTGCTCTTTCTGGACTCCTTCGACAACGAAACCATATTTTTCATAAAGCTGTTTAGCAACTTCGTTTTTTGCAAAAACTGTGAGGCAAATTTTATGTAGTTGATGTATTCTTCCCCATTCCAACGTATATTCCATGATCTTGCGTCCTAACCCTTTTCCTTGAGCATCTTTACTAAGCCACGTTCTAAATAATGCAGTGTGTCGTTTCATTTTTAAATCTCCGCGGACGAGACGGGCAATTCCGACAACATAACCATTAATATCGACCGCTGTGTACATATTTTCTTTATCAATCATCTCTTGGATAAATGATTGTTCTTCTTCAATGCTTCTTACTCGTTCTTTTTGAATGTAGCGACCTTGCTGAATAATATCTTCAACATTTGTAATGATGTCAAATGCATCGTCTTTAACAGCAGGACGCAATGTGACTTCTGTACCATCTTTTGCAGTAAAGTTCATAATTAGTGGTTCATTCGTTTTTTTCATAACTTTCTCCCTCTCCTTGCCAAAACTTATCTGGTTGTTTTTCGATTGGGGTTTCAATGAGATGAGAGACAGGAACAATTTTGACATTATTTTCAACAAAGTAAGGTAAAGCATCAGTAATTCCATTAAAAGTATCCATACCTTTAATTCCTACATGTCCAATCGCAATGACTTCTCCATAATCCTTTGCTAATTCACAAACTTTAAGCATTTGACGGTATACGTGACTTCGCGAAGATATGCTATCATCCAAGAAACGGTCACGTATTTCGTAAGGAATATTTAGTTCAGTTGCGAGCTCGGGAATCACGGAATCTTTATTTGTTCCACTGTCAATCACATACAATTCGTGTTCCTTTGCCACTTCTAAAACGGCTCTCATAATTCGTTCATCACTAACAACTTTTGACCCCATATGGTTATTTAATCCTTTTGCGTACGGAATGTCTTCTATCGCATTTCGGACTATCTTTTTGACCTCCTCTGTAGAGAGGTCTGACGTAATTGGGGAAGGACCAAGCCATGAGCGTTTTCCTTTTTTCGGCTCTAATGGCAAATGGATCATTACTTCCAACCCAAGCTCATTTGCTTTTTTTGCCTGTTCTGTTGAAGATTCCAAAAATGGCATAATCGCAACAGTGACCGGAATATCAGCCTCGAAATAGTGACTGACCCCGCCTGTTTTGCCTCCGAAGTCGTCAATAATGATGGCAGCTTTCGGAGCGTTCTCTGTATCGGCCTCACTGCTTGCCATCATGGTCGAAGGAAAGGCAAATATCAATGCGAGCGAAAAAATTATAACGAACAATGTGATTAATTGTAAAGAGTTTTGTTTAAGTAACACGTCGTTTGTTATAACTAAATTTTTCAATCTTCCTCTTTCTTGTTTATGCACAAAATTCACCTCTTCGTCGTTGTTTGTATAAAGGGAAAAAATTTATGAAATTTCATCTCCTCATAGGTGTCTAAACCAAAGAGCATTTACTTTACGAGCTTCTGCATGGATGGAGTGACTTCGGCGTTCCAGCTGGACGCAGGGGATTTTAGCCGACAAACGGGCGTCTTTCGCTTTTCTTATTATGCCAACTGTAAGCGTGTTCATGAAAAAATCTAAAAGAAAAAACACTGAGTTTTTATTCAGTGTTTTAAAAAGGGTAAAATATGATAGTGGGAAATTTTTATTTTCGCATTTTAAATGCGGCGTTTAGTTGTCCACGTAACATTTTTTCACGAAGACCAGATTTTTTCTTCATCTCACGACGAATTTCGAACGTCTGCATACCATCTTCCATTTTATTAGCGATGTCTACAAGTTTCTCAACGTCGTCAAAAGAATATTTTCTTGTCCCACCTTTGCTGCGTTCGGGGAAAATGAGCTTTCTTTCTTCATAATAACGAATTTGTCTTTCTGAAAGCCCAGTAAGTTCACTAACGACACCTATTGTTATCACTTTTCTGTCTTTGTAGGACAAGGATGATCACGACCTCCATCATATATCGTAATAATGATTTATGTATACTATAACATGAATGGAGAAAGCTGGATGACCTCTATGTAAGAAAATCTTACATGGATTTGTTTGATGAAAAAACAGTCCCTATTTTAATGAAAAACAAAGGGACTGCTTAATGATATTCTTTGTAAACCACAGGCTCTGTCTGTGTGAAAATAAACCTTTAAGGGTCGTATTCGTGAGATTTCTTTAAAAGTAACGAATAGTTGGAAGGTATACTGCTTGCTTTCCCCTCGTCCGTTTTTCCGTAGAAAAGAGCATTGCTTCTTCGAAATACAGCGATTTGTCTCGACGGATAAACGACAGAGCTATACTAGTAGAGGAAGAGACAGTCGCGCAGTACCTTCCACCTTTTGATGACAACTTTATTTGCGTCATGTCATTTATTATCTTAAATGATGGATACGAAATGAACATAAATATCTTTGATAACAAAAGCCCATTCCCATTTAAATTGAGATAAAAATGAGCTGAGATACAACTTCCCACAACGTTTTTTCTGCTATTAGTATGTCATTTAACTATTATCATGTACTCGAAAGAGCGCTAGGCGGTGACTCAGGCGGGAAAAGCAATCGGCGAAAATCCCCTAGGTGCATACAGTGTGGCACCTAGGAAGTTGAGGCATTGCCCGCTGCAAAGAAGACACTACGAATGCAAACGAAGTGCAGCACGAGTAGATGTCGCACTTGTGCTTTGGAGTGAAAGCGTCCGCCTTATAGCGATTTCGAATTCTATATGATTATGAAAAGGGATGTCCTCAAAATTCTTTTGGCACGGACCAAATGAATAAGGTCCCTTAAGGGACTCTGGTGGTAAAGTGCCCTTATAGGGCGAAATGAAAACCGCCCGTTTTACGGGCGGCAGATTGTCGAGAAGGGGCTGGGACAAAACCCAGTTAATAAGAGTGGCACTCACCGTCGATGAGTGCCATTTCTTCTTTTTCAGTTATTCATATTATATTTTGGGTTGATTGTTTCAAAAAACACTCGCTTGCCGCGGGCAAGGCTTCAGCTAATCGGGGTAAAATCGCCCCGATGGATCTTCAGCTCTTGCTTTTCCCGCAGGCGTCTCGTGATTTTGACAATCAACTTGGATAAGTCCGTCTAGTTTATACGTATACACAAAAAGGATACCTTCTGATAAAGTTAAAGTATCCACACAAAAACAGAATCGGAGGTATCCTTATGTATAAAGATTATAACATGAATCAAATCATTTTGCCGATGGATTTAGCCTATAAACTTCAGGAAAATGATATCGCTTTTGCCGTGAATGATATGGTAGAAGCCATCCCCGATGAGGCATTCAGTGGATTTTTACGTACAACGGGCTGTCCGGCCTATCATCCCAGAATGATGATGAAGATCATCCTTTGCGCCTATACACAATCTGTCTTCTCTGGGAGAAAAATTGAGGAGCTTTTGAAAGACAGTGTTCGGATGATGTGGCTGGCGCAAGGGTATGAACCAAGCTACCGTACGATCAACCGTTTTAGGGTACACCATGAAGTCCAAGAATTACTACGTCAGTGTTTCGTTCAATTCCGTTGTCAGCTGGTTAAAGAAAAGGTGATTGAAGATGAATCGATCTTCATCGATGGCACAAAGATTGAGGCAAATGCAAATAAGTTTACGTTTGTCTGGCGTAAATCCGTTGAAAGGTACAGCACCCGTTTAGTTGAGAAATCCAATCAACTCTATGAGGAACTTCTAGAACATGAGATCATTCCTGCAATAGAACGGGATAGCCAAAAAGAACTGTCTAACAAGGAGCTCGAAGAGGTCGTTCAGAAGTTGGATGAAACCATTGAAGGTTACGATAACCGGATTGAAACGACTCAAGACACACAGAAACGAAAACAACTTCGCTCAGAACGGAAAGCACCTAAACAGTACCGTAAAAAGTTCAAGGATTTTGCCGCGCGTAAACAAAAATACAAGCAGGATCTTGCGACCCTGGGAGATCGAAACAGCTATTCCAAGACAGACCATGATGCCACGTTTATGCGGATGAAAGATGACTACATGAAGAATGGTCAACTGAAAGCCGGATATAATCTTCAAATTGCAACCGAAGGACAATATACGCTCGCTTATGACATATTTCCAAATCCAACTGATACTCTGACGTTGATCCCTTTTTTGAATACAATTGAAAAAGGTTTCTTTTCGTTGCCATCATTTATCGTTGCGGATGCCGGTTATGGCAGCGAACAGAATTATGATGATGTGTTAAACAACCGCCAACGGATGCCACTCATCACCTACAGCATGTATCGAAAAGAGAAGAAAAAAGCGTATAGAAACAATGCTTTTAACGTAGCCAATTGGCATTTTGATCAGGAGGGTGAAACATTTATCTGTCCAAATGGTAAGAGAGTAAATTTCCGGTATACTTCGAATAAGACAGATAAAGCAGGGTTTCAACGCACGTTTAAGGTTTATGAATGTGAAGACTGTTCCGAGTGTCCCTTGCGGGCACAATGTACAAAGGCCAAAGAGGGAAATAACCGAAAGGTTTATTACAATGAAAAATGGGAGAACCAAAAAGCTTATATTCGTGAAGTGCTTTCGGAACAGAAAACAGGCGAGATTTACGGGAAACGTAAAATCGATGTCGAGCCAGTCTTCGGGTTTCTGAAGGCTAATTTGCATTTCACCCGAACGTCGGTGAGAGGCAAAAAGAAGGTAAAAAATGAATTAGGATTTGCACTTATGGCGGTGAACTTGAGAAAGTACACCGCCCGACAGTCTCATCAACCTATTTTAGGTCAACAAAACGGTGCCAACTATCGAAAAGCGATAATTGACACCGTTTTTTACTTAATTTGAGACTGTTTTGTCCCAGCCTCTTCTCTTTATTATTTTCGTCAGAAGAATTTGCTCACCCTACGGTGAAGAATGGCCGAAACCACCTCTTAGCTCGCTGAGAGGTGGTTTGCGATCTTTTTTATGTTCTGTGCTGCCGCTGTCATCAACGCTTGTTCTGATGCGCCCTTTAAGCTGCGTAACCGGCAGTGGCGAAGCCCGTGGAGCTGTTTGGCATCCGCGAAGCTTCGCTCAATGGTTTCTTTTCTTTTTTTATAGAGGAATTTCCCTGTTGCGGAAAGTCTATGCTCTCTCACTTTTCCTTACTGTCTTCCCATACATGCCTTGTGAGAACTTTTTTATGATTTTTGGCTTTCGTACATTGGTTAAGCAGGGGACAGTTTACACATTCTGCAGGGTTTGAATGGTATTGACGATAGCCTTCGCGGTTCGTTGTAGCGTAAGATAAGGTGCTACCATTAGGGCATGTATAAGTATCCGTCTCTTTGTTATAGGTAAATTTCCACTTTGGCAAATACCCCTTTTTAGGTTTGAAGCGGCGGTGTGCGATAACCCCCATAATATGGCGATCTTCTAACCCTTTACATAAGGGAATGGTTAAGTAGCCCGCGTCTAATCCGACAGCTTCCACATTGAAACCAAATGTCTTTATCTGACGGTCCAGTCGATTTAAATACGGCAGGGAATCATGGATATTTCCTGGTGTTAAATGAACATCAGTAATAATATTAAATTTCATGTCTGTTGTCCGATGGTCTAAATAAAAGAACCCTTCGGGCTTTCCATCCCTGAACATATAGCCGCTTTCTTTATCTGTCGTACTGACTTTAATCTCTTTTTCTTTTATCTCTTTCCGGTAAGGGCTTTTTTCCATGTGCTTTTCGATCCTCCTCAACCGCTTTATTTAGATCTTCTATGTACTCGCGTGTTTCAACTTGAACCGTCTTCTTAGTGAATTTCCGCTTATTTGCATTGGCTTTAAGGTGGGTAGAATCAGTAAATAAAGCTCTCCCGCCAACCATACGATGCTTCATAGCCAGAAGAACGGTCTCATCAAATATCTCTTGAAAAATGTCTGTTTCTTTAAACCGTTTATGCCGATTGAAGCTTATGGTGGAATGGTGAGGAACCGAATCAGTTAGACTTAATCCTAAAAACCATCGATAAGCAATATTTGTCTCAATTTCTTTTTCTAACTGTCTTTCAGATCGGATACCGTAAAGGTATCCAATAAACAGCATTTTAAAAAGCAAAACCGAATCAATTGGTGGGCGACCGTTCTTCACTGTAGTAAGGTTTTACTTTGTCATATATGAAGGAAAAATCAATTGTGGCATCAATTTTTCTTAGTAAGTGGTCGTCTGGGACTAACTGATCGATAGAGACCATTTCGTGTTCAACTTGTTTTGCACGAATGGGGCGTAACACACGATCACCTCACGAGTGGTTTTATCTATATTATACTATATTTACCTGAATAATCAGATAAAATTGTCGAAAAAATAACCATCATTTCTAAATAGGAAACGATGGATGTTCTAGGTTGATTGAAGAACGAAAGGCGGCGACTCCAATGGGATCAGCGCAGTCTGAAAATCCATTCTGACGATGCTTCGCTGAGTCGGAATTAGTTGAAGACAAGCCCCATGGAAAGCGTCCGCCGGGAGGGATGAGATCGTGAGATATCATACTTTTCTTTAAAAAAAAAGGCTGTTGAGATGACTTTCTCAACAGCCTGCCGCCCGTTTTACGGGCGGATACTTATTAATCGAAATTTATCCTGAATGATTTTTATCATTGTCGATTTGCTGTTTCATCAGCTTCTTTAATTCTCTTACTTCTTCACGTAAAGCCTTTACTTCCTCATGAGTTTCATTTACATCCTCTTCATCAGATGTATCAGATTTTTCAACATTATTGACGATTACGCCAATAAATAAGTTGAAAATGACAAAAGTACCAACGAGAACGAAAGCGACAAAGTAGACCCACGACCAAGGAAGTTCATGGAAAATAGGTCTCATTACTTCACTTGCCCATGATTCTAACGTGACAACTTGGAATAAAGTTAATAAAGATAATTCCAATGTTCCGAAATATTCAGGTGCGACAGTTTGGAAAAGCATCGTTCCTGTTACTGCAAAAATATAAAAGATGATACTCATAAGTAATAAAATGTTACCGAGTGAAGGGATCGTCATGACGAGAGCATCGACAAGCTTTCGTAAAGAAGGGATCACAGAGATCGCTCTGAAAACCCGGAGTACCCGCAAGATTCGAAGGACGGTAACGAAGTGAGCCCCGGCAAAGACATGCCCTGCAGTTACAATTAAAAAGTCAAACCAGTTCCAACCGCTTTTAAAAAAATCTTTATAGCTCGGACCTGCCAGTAACCGCATCACAATTTCAACCGTAAAAATCCATAAAAGAATCAAATCGAGAGTAAAAAAGAGCGATTTATGATCTGCGTAAATGGTTGGGTAAGTTTCAATTCCAACGATAATTGCATTGATTAAAATAAGGAATATAATCGTAGATTGGAAATATTTATGTTCAACAATAGTATGGAGCTTTTGTTTCCACATAGGCATATTGTTATTTGTCATGTTTTTGCCTCCATCATACAATACTCAACTTCTACCATTCTACTAAAAAGACGATGAAGAATAAATAGAAATTACTTGGCAACACTTATTAAAACGAAGGTAGGTGCATAATCAAGCAGTCTGTTAAAACAGCAAATGAGCAGTCCAAAATGCCTTTTAAATAAGAAAAAACGAGCTGACGGCTCGTTTTTACTCTGCGTAATATATACCCCCGCTTCATATATGGAGTGACTGATCTTGCAGAGGAAGATGCACGCTCAACTACGAGTATCGCAGGAGTATTTTCATAAAGGAAAGCTCTTCACTAGAGCCCGCTGCTGTCGCCCTTTCGAGCATATGAGGATTGAAGAGGCTGCTTTGTGTTACTTTGGCCAAGTTGTTGAGATCGTTGCCAGGCAGCTAAAATACATGAAATGATCGAATTTTGGACATCTTGAGAATGGAGGACATTAAAACCCGCTTCCGTTGTCCCACCTGGACTCATTATTTGTTTATATAGTTCATTCGGGGTGCTATGTCCTTCTTGGACACGCTTACTCGCCCCATATAATGTTTGAGCCACTAATTTTTTTGCTAGCGGGTAATCGATATTCATTTCTCCCGCAGCTTTCTCAATGGATTCCATTAAATAGTAAATATAAGCTGGACCTGTGCCTATCAATGCGGTCATCGCATCCATTTGATCTTCGATGACAATTGCTGTCTCTCCAACGATAGAGAAAAGGCTTTGGATCGTATGTTTTATATCGTTGGAAACACTATTTCCAAAACATAATGTCGTCATGGAAGCACAAACAGTGGCCGATGTGTTTGGCATCGTTCTTACGACTGGCACGCCAGCAGGAATAAATGATTCAATATTGTGTATCGTCACTCCAGCCATAACAGAGATGACCGGAGTAGAAGCGTTTAAGTTATTGATATAAGGGAGTAAGGCTTCTTCCCAATCTTTAGGTTTACAGGCGAGGATAATGATTCGATCGTCTTGAACTAAAAAGTCAGCATTTCGTGTCGATTGAATTCCATACTTGTTTTTCAGTTCGCTAAGTCTTTCGTCGTTTCCCCGGTTTGTAACGAGAATTTGTTCCCCAAGAATCTTATTGCTGTACATCCAACCAGCTATTAATGATTCTGCCATTGATCCAGCTCCGATAATAGAAAGATTGTGCATTTGTTCCACCCTTCCTTTGCAAAAAGCATTTCTTTTCAGAAAAATATAAATTTCTCCTATTATTAACGGTGAGCGATAAACTGTCAACGTTTTTTATTCGACGTTTTTCACAAAGCTACCGGGTAAGGATTGTATAGGAGTATGGACATAATTTGTCCAATATGTAAGACAAGGACTGATTGACAATTTATAATGGAAATGATGAATTTTAGAGAGGGATCGATGTGTATGATAGATTGGAACAAACAACGAGTTGCCATAACTGGTGCTTCAAGCGGGATTGGTGAGGAAATTGCCAAGGAGGTAGCAAGAAGGGGCGGGATGCCGATCATGATGGCTCGTTCTTATGGAAAACTTCTACAAATTGCTACTGAAATCAAAGATGAAACTGGGATATCCGCATTTGTTTATGAAGTTGATATATCTAGTAAAGATAATATTAAAAATACGTTTAAGAATATTCAAAACTCGGTTGGTGATGTGACTGTTTTGATCAATAATGCAGGGTTTGGACTTTTTAATCAAGTACAAGATGCATCGATAGAAGATGTTGAAGCAATGTTTCAAGTGAATGTATTTGGTGCTATTTCATGTACGAAAGCAGTTCTTCCATCGATGGCGAATAAGTATCAAGGTCACATTATTTTTATTGCCTCCCAAGCGGGAAAGCTAGCAACTCCCAAATCAAGTGGTTATTCTGCATCAAAGCATGCGATTTTAGGATTTGCGAACAGCTTACGTATGGAAGTCAGTGAACAAAACGTTCAGGTCAGTGTTGTGAACCCCGGTCCGGTACGAACAAAGTTTTTCGATGTTGCCGATAAAAGTGGGGAATATCAAAAAAATGTTGAACGGTACATGTTATCACCGAAGAAAATAGCTGTAAAAACGGTAAATTTAATTGAAAAACCTAAAAGGGAGTTGAATCTTCCTTTATGGATGAATGCTGCAGCTAAAATGTATCAGTTATTTCCACAACTTGTAGAAGGTGTTGCGGGGAAGCAATTTCGAAAAAAATAATGTTGAAAAGAGTATCTCATTGATTTCGGCTGAATATGAGATACTCTTTTTTTACTTCTTTTCGCCGATAGGCAGGCACCTTGCGCTTTTTTTATAAATAGTCTTCAGAGTTAATAATGGCTTAGCTCATCTTACTACATGGTCCATTTTTCCAGTTGATAAATCGAATCGCTATTACATATAATAAATTAACCGGAGGGAACATTTGTTCTTATTTTAGGAGGTAGAAAGTTGGATGTACCTTACGATTCTTTGCCAAAACGGACCATTTTTTGTATTGATATGAAGAGCTTTTATGCGAGCTGTGCTGCTGTAGGCCTCGGCCTTGACCCTTTAACGTCTCATCTAGCTGTTGTAGGGGATACAGAGCGTGACGGGAGTGTTATTTTAGCGGCAACACCATCTTTAAAAAGGGATTTCGATATTAAAACCGGGAACCGTCTTTTTGAAGTGCCGAAAGATCCACGTATTAAACTTGTGAATGCAAAAATGGCGACATATTTAAATATTTCTGTTCAAGTTACAGAGCTGTTTCATCAATATGTCCCGATGGAAGCGATTCATACGTATAGTGTTGATGAAAGTTTTCTTAACATTTACGGGACCGAACGGCTCTGGGGAGATACTTGGGAGTTGGCTGAAAGAATACGCAATGACATATATAGGCGCTTTGGCCTTTCTTGTGCGATTGGAATTGGTCCAAATATGCTTATGGCGAAAGTATGTCTGGATATTGAAGCGAAAAAGCGTGGGATCGTGAGATGGACATATGACGATGTGGAGACTAAGCTTTGGTCTATTTCCCCTCTACAGAAAATGTGGGGGATCGGCTCAAGAGTAGAAAAGAGGCTGCACCGAATGGGGATTTTTTCAGTTGGCCAACTAGCCTCCTATTCGTTATCTAAATTAGAAAAGGAATTTGGAGTGATAGGAAATCAGCTTTATTACCATGCAAGGGGAATTGACCTTTCAGAGCTAGGGACACCCATTTTAAATGGCCAAATTAGTTATGGGAAAAGTCAAATCTTGATGAGAGATTATGACAATCCAGTTGAGATAAAGCGAGTCATATTAGAAATGTGTGAAGAAGTAGCTGCCCGGGCGCGTCATGAAAAACGCGCTGGTCAAACAATTTGTCTCGGTATTGGATACAGTAAGGAGGCAACAAACGGAGGTTTTCATCGGCAATTGACTGTAGCTGAACCGACAAACATTACGGTCGAATTATATCATGCATGTTTGCAGCTGTTTGAGCAACATTACGATGGAAATGTCGTACGTCGTATTTCTGTTGCGTTAGCAAATGTTTGTGATGACGATTCCATTCAGTTAAATCTTTTTGATGAAACACGCCCGAAACAGCGCGCTCTAGGGTATGCAATGGATGAAATACGGAGAAAGCATGGAGCCAACGCATTATTGCGAGGTGTTTCTTATGCAGAAGGAGGTACTGCTCGGCACCGAAATAAACTCGTCGGAGGTCATAAAGCATAGAAAAAGGGGAGCGGTTTGTTTATGCCGCTCTCCTTTATCCTTTGGCTGAAAGGTCAATAATATCAGAGAATGAAACTTCTTTCTTTCCGTCTTTCGTATTCATGACTAAATTTCGTGCGGTTTGGTCAATCCGGACGACTTCTCCTTCAATAGAAGATTCAATACCGTCATGGAACAAAGTAAGCTGCAACGGGTGCTTTTCATAATAGGCTGTTCCAAGCACGCGGCTCCATTCTTCAAAAACCTGAACATCAAGTTCAGGCTTTTCTTTTCGTTCATGCTGTTCCTTTAGTTCTTTTAAGCGTTGAACGTGCTCAGGAAGCATCATCGATGTCCATTTAATTACACCACGATCACGGTTCACAATGACGATCACTCCTCTTAGATTTATCAGTTATTTCAGTGATTATAGAACGTATGTTCCTATTCTATGCTAAAATTAAAAAACTTACAAGTGAAAGTTATGGAAGAAAAGGAATCCGTTCCTGCGGACGTTTTCACCCCAGGGCACCATCTACTCATGCTGCACTTCGTTTGCATTCACAGTGTCTTCTTTGCAGCGGGAAATGACTCAACTTCCAAGGTGCCACACAGCTTTTAAAAATAGGCTCTTTTTACATGAATTGTTATTTTATTGTTCATTCGAAGAAGTCAAGGGTGTCTCTCAAGCGACTATTTCTTCACGTGGTGACTTTAGCATTCCCGCAGGATGCGGAGGTTTTAGTCGAAGTTCTAACTCTAACGAGCTGTTCGGCGGACACGTTTCATCGATAATGAAGTAAAAATCCCTTAAAATGTAAAGAAATTTTCACAAATGCGCTAGATCGAAAACGCTTTCGACATGTATAGTAATAGATGTAAATAACTAAGTGATTTCATTCACAAGATTAAATAATGAAGGAGCAGGCGATTAAAATGATCGTAAAAGATTTAGTTGAAACGAGAGAGCTATTAAGTGAAGAAGTAAATGACGGAGTAGTCATCATTTATGAGCGTTTTGAAAATGTAGATTGCCACTGTGACGGTGAAATGATTGAAGAGCTAGAATGTGACCCGGAGGAAATGGTGCAATTATTAAGAGTCAACCCAGCTTCGTGTGAATCGTTAAAAAATATAAAAACCTATACACTCGGCAAAGATTTTCAATCTGTTGAGGACGTGATTGATGATATTCGAATCAATTATTCATCGATGTTAAATCGTGAGGATCCTCTTTCTCTTCGTTAAACAAGGAGGGTTTTTTAATTCGAGTCTGTAGGATATAATAGGCAGTAGCGGATTAAAAAAGGGGCGAATTGTGTTGGTTAAAGTGTTATTTGTATGCTTAGGAAATATTTGCCGTTCGCCAATGGCAGAAGCAATTTTTCAAGATAAAGTAAAAAAAGCTGGTTTAGAAGATCAATTCCAAATTGATTCAGCCGGTACTGGAGATTGGCATGTCGGAAACCCTCCACATGAAGGCACAATAGAAATATTGAAGCATTGTGAAATTGACCATCAACATTTAAGGGCGAGGCAAGTCGTGAAGGACGATCTTAAAACCTTTGACTATATTATCGGCATGGATGCTTCAAATATTGGAAATTTGCATCGAATGAAAGGATTCACGGAGTCTGGAGAAATCGCAAGACTGCTCGATTTTGTGGTGGAGGGACAGGTGGAAGATGTTCCAGATCCCTATTTTACTGGAAACTTTACTGAAACATATGAATTAGTTGAAGAAGGATGCGAAAGGCTTTTAACATACATTCGCGAAAAGGAAAATATGTAAGAGAAAGGAGCTCACCTCATATACGGTGGTGCTTCTTTTTTTACGAACATAATTTATAAACCTTATGAACGATGTTTTTTCGTTGATTCTGCAATGGGACAAAGTGTCATGAATACATATAAAGAATTATAAGGGAATAGTACCACAATGCAACAGAAATGAGGGGAAGATCATGTGCGGAATAACAGGTTGGGTGGATTTTAGACAATCATTAAAAAATAAAAGAAACGTGATTGAGAGTATGGCAAAGACTCTGAAGCACAGAGGACCGGATGCAGCAAATGTGGACGTTAATGACCATGTTCTTTTCGGTCATACTCGGTTAATTGTTGTTGATCCTTCAGGCGGATCACAGCCAATGAAGAAAACAATTCAAGGAAATCACTATACGATATGCTATAACGGAGAATTATACAATACAGAAGATCTAAGAGGAGAGCTAAAGCAGGCAGGATATTCATTTCAGTCACATTCAGATACAGAAGTTTTATTAACAGCATACATCCATTGGCGTGAAGGGTGCGTAGAAAAACTTAATGGAATTTTTGCCTTTGCGATCTCAGATGAACAACGAAAGTCTGTCTTTATTGCGCGAGACCGGCTTGGTGTAAAGCCATTGTTCTTTTATAAATTAAATGAAGGGTTACTGTTTTCTTCTGAAATAAAAGGAATATTAGAACATCCAGAAGTGACTGCTACGTTAAACGAAGAAAGTCTGCAAGAGGTACTCGGATTGAGTCCCTCAAGGACCCCAGGACATGGTGTGTATAAAGGAATGGAAGAATTACGACCTGCTCATTGGCTTAGAATGTCACAAGAAGGAATTGAAAAACGTCGATACTGGCAAGTGAAATCGCAAAAACATCGTGATTCAGAATTAGAAACAGCTGCAAATGTTCGATCATTATTTACAGATGCTGTTGAAAGGCAGCTAGTTGCAGATGTTCCTGTATCCACCTTTTTATCTGGTGGCGTTGATTCAAGTGCAATCACAGCGATCGCAAGTCATTATTTTCAAAAACATAGTCGAGGTACACTTCGGACATATTCAATCGATTATGAAGATAACGAGCTGTTTTTTAAAGAAAGCAAATTTCAGCCAAATAGCGATAAACCATGGATTGAGAAAATGTCGAATGCATTTCAGACGAATCATCAACGATGTGTCATTTCGAATGACGAGTTATTTGAGTATTTGAAGGAAGCAATGTACGTTCGTGATCTACCTGGAATGGCTGACATTGACTCTTCACTGTTGTGGTTCTGTAAACAAATTAAACAGGATGTTACAGTCGGTTTATCTGGAGAATGTGCGGATGAAATCTTTGGTGGATACCCTTGGTTTCATGACGAAACGATGATGAATCAGCCTATCTTTCCATGGATGAGTTCGTTGAAGGAACGGGAATCTATGCTCCAGCCTAAATGGAAACAGCGTCTTGACTTACAATCATACGTAAAAGAACGTTATGATCAGACATTGGCTGAGGTTCCGCAATTTGAAGGTGAAAAAGGGATTGACCAAAAAAGAAGAGGTTTATTTTATGTAAATATGCTTTGGTTTATGACGACGTTACTTGACCGAAAAGACCGGATGAGTATGGGGGCAAGTTTAGAAGTGCGTGTACCGTTTGCTGATCATCGATTAGTCGAGTACGTCTGGAATATACCTTGGGAAATGAAAATGCTGGAAGGACGCGAAAAAGGAATATTAAGAAAAGCACTTGAAGGTATCTTGCCTTATGAGATTCTTTATCGTAAGAAAAGTCCATATCCGAAAACACATAATCCAGCATATACGAAGTTAGTGACAAACGGGCTCAAGTCAATATTGGAAAATAAACAGCAATCTCCGTTGTATGATTTGTTTGATCGGGAAGAATTAAACAAATTAGTAGATACAGAAGGTTCATCCTTTGCAAGTCCTTATTTTGGTCAGTTAATGACAGGACCTCAGTATATGGCTCATTTAATACAAATGCATTTTTGGCTCGAAGAACGAAAAGTAAAAATCCAACTGTAGGTTGTTGGCAAAGATTCTTATCGGTTGTTTTATTGAAAATTCGAAGAAGTGTGGGTAGGAGGCTCAGGCGGATTAAGCCATAGTCATGGATTTGAACAATCATAATAATATGATCCAAAAGCAACAATCAATCTTTAATAAAACAGCCCCATAAAAAGACTTCTATTTAAGGAATAATGATCGTAAATATAGTTGTGAACTAAAATATCATTAATTTAACAGAAGATTCGAAATAATCGAAGGAATTATGAGCTAAATAGAGAAGTAATGTGATTGAGCTATTCAAATAAGGGGAGGTATCAAAATGAACTTAGGAGGTTACAAAAACCGAGAAGCTTGGGTCGATCTGTCGGAAGGTAAAGTCGAATATCGGAAGCTTAATGAAGAGGACGCGAAAAAATATGTAGGTGCACGAGGCTTAGGAGTTAAGTATTTAGTCGATCATGAAATTTATAAAGTTGATCCACTCTCACCGGAAAATATGCTTGCTGTTATGACAGGGCCGTTAACAGGTACAAGGATCAATATGAGCGGACGTTTATGTACAGTCACTCGCTCCCCACTTACTGGAACCGTGACAGATTCCCATATGGGAGGCTGGACAGCAGCCCGTTTAAAATGGGCTGGTTTTGACAATTTAATTTTTACCGGAAAAAGTGAAAATCCTGTTTATTTATATGTGGAAAATGGTGAAGCAGAATTAAAGGATGCTTCAAATCTCTGGGGCAAAGGGGTCCGATCTACAGTCAAGGCACTTCAAGACCTTTATGGAGATAAAGATACGAGCATTATGACGATTGGGCAAGGCGGAGAAAACTTAGTGAAATTTGCTGGATGGATGAATGAAGATGATCGTGCGTCGGGCAGGGGCGGAACCGGTGCAGTAGCAGGGTCGAAAAATTTAAAAGCAATCGTTATTAAAGGGGCACAAAGAGGGAATATGCCAGAACCAGCTATGCCTGATAAATATCCTGCTGCTGTGAAAAGCGGCTTAAAGGCGATTACAGAAGGAGTGTTAACAGCTCCTAATAAAGGCGGTCTGTCCGTATATGGAACGAATGTACTAATGAACATCATTAACGAATCAGGAGCATTGCCATCACGCAACTCACAAGTGACTCACTACAACGAAGCGGAAGCAGTTAGCGGAGAAACCGTTCGTGAGGAGATATTAGTAGGCGAGCCGACGTGTCACGCCTGTCCTGTAGCATGTAAAAAAGAAGTTGAAGTGAGTGACGGCAAATATAAGGTCAAAGTGGAGAGCTTTGAATATGAATCGGCCTGGGCTCTTGGGCCGAATTGCGGTTCACATAATAAAGAGGCAATCGCTTATATGATTGACCGCTGCAATGAATACGGGATCGATACGATTGAGTTAGGAAATGCTTTTTCAGTAGCGATGGAAGCTTATGAAAAAGGGCTAATGAAAGAACGTCTCGATTGGGGCGATGTCGATACGATGATTGCATGGATCGATAAGATCGTATATCGAAAAGGGATTGGTGATATTTTAGCTGATGGTCCGGGGAGGGCAGCAGCAGCATTTGGCGATCCTAATATTGCGATGGTTGTGAAAAATCAAGCGATACCTGCATACGATCCACGCGGTATACAAGGTATGGGGCTCGCGTACGCAACAAGCAACCGTGGCGCATGTCACTTAAGAGGATACACGGTATCCGCCGAAATTGCAGGAATTCCTGAGCCTGTAGACCGTAATACGGTGGAAGGAAAAGGAGAACTTTTAAAAATATTCCAAGATTTGCATGCTTTCTCTGATTCACTTGATTTATGTAAATTCTCTGCTTTCTCAGAAAATGCTGATTTGTATGCTGAGCAATACTCGGCAGTTGTTGGCATTGAATTAACTGGTGATGATATTATGAAAATAGGTGAACGAGTATATAATATCGAGAGGCTATTTAATAATAAAGCTGGATTCCTTCGTGATGAAGATAATCTTCCAGGTCGATTCTTGAAAGAACCGGCCACTGGAAACTCAGATGGGGAAGTTTGTCATTTGCCGGAAATGCTAGAAGAATACTATAAAATCCGTGGCTGGAAAGAAGGGGCCGTTACTTCAGAGAAGCTGAAAGAATTAAGTATTGAAGTGAATGTCGGAGCTTAAATAACTAACCGCCCGTAAAACGGGCGGTTTAAAAAGAATGTAATAAGAAAAAGGCTTGTTCTTTATATGACTCCTATACATATATTAAGGAGCACTAAAGAACAGCCTTTTCTTTCATTTTAAGAATTAATTACTCAGCCGCCGGCTCGAAACGTTTTTTTTCGAAATGTAGCGACGATTTCGTTTAATATGTCTTGGTCGTTGGCTGTGAAAGTCACAATAACTTTTGGAATATCAGATTGTAAAAATCGAAAGGTTGTCTGATCGGACAAATGACACGCCCACTTCTCATGGGTGACGGCCGCTATCACTTCTCCTTTATTACCCGTTGTTCCTCCAAGCTGCTGAAGGTAACGAATGAGTTCTTTTCGATGTATTCCTCTAATTTCTAGCTCTTTTCTAACCATTTATCCACCTGCAACAGGGGGGAATAAAGCGAGCTCATCTGTTGATTTGACTTTTGTTTGAAGGCCATCCATATGGATGACGTTTTTACCGTTAATAAAAACGTGAATATGAGGTTTTAATTCGTTCTCGCTTTCGAATAATTCTTTTTTCATTGAAGGAAATTGTTCAATGACCGATTGAAGTAATTTTTTTATGCTATCCCCCTCATTGTAAGGAACACGAATGACCTTACCGCCGCATATTTCTCTATACGTAGCAAAAACTTTAATCTCCATAAATGAGTGCCCCCTCTAACTTTTATATCACTCTAAAAAACGGTCTTTCTTTTATTATGAGGTGGATTTATCATTGTCGCAATATTTATTCATATGAAGATGAATAAAATTTACTTAAAGCTGTTATTAATTTCATTCGCAACGTTTGAGCCGCTTAACACGACGATTGGAGAACCTCCGCCAGGATACGTACTGCCTCCGACGAAGTAAAGGTTATCGAATTCTTGAGAACGATTGTACGGTCTGAAAAATAGATTACGTTTAATGTTTGAGCTAACCCCATTTAATGTTCCAAGGTAGGCATAAAACTTCTTTTCAATTGAATACGGGTCTATCGTTTGTAATTGTGCAAGGTGAGGCTTTATGTCCATTCCTCTTTTCTTCAATACGTTGAAAATCCGTTCTGTTTGTTCTTCTACAGAAACATTTGGACGGTTGCTTTGTGAAAGAGGAGGGGCGTTTACAAGTATATAAAGGTTGTCACCATCTGGAGATAATTGAGACATCGTTTTCGAGGAAGTACACGTATAAATACTTGGTTCCTCAATGTAAGATTGTTCATGGAAAATATGATGAAATTCTTTTTTAGGATGGTTATTGAAAAAAAGGTGATGATGATGAAAGTTGAGTCTGCTATTAAGACAGGCTAATATAACGAAAGCTGAACTAGACGGCTCAACGAGTTTCATTTTTTTGACGCCTCTTTTTGTTTGTCCGAACAACCTTACGTTTTGAGAAAATAGATCGCCATTTAATATGAAAACATCACCTTCATAAGTTACTTCGTCAACTGTAATAACACTCTGGATGACTTTGTTTTTTATAATTGATTTGCTCACTTCACAATTTGTTATAATTTTAACCCCTAATTTTTTTGCTAATCGTACGAATCCTCGGATAATTTCAGTATTGCCCCCTTTTGTAAAGTAAACGCCATCCTCCATTTCTAAATACCCGATAAGCCCAAACATCGCTGGTACAGTGTAAGGAGAAGAACCGATATACGTTGCATATCGGTTAAAGGTCATTCTGACTCGTTCATCGCGAAAAAATTGTTGATGGAACCGATCAAGAGATTGGAATGGCTTTGCAGAAAACATTGCTTTTACAAGCGGCAAAGAAAGATAGTCTTTCCACGAATTAAATGATTTATGAATAATGTGCTTTTGTGCAATTTTATGTAATTTTTCAACTTCAAATAAATAATCGTCATATGAATCCGCAGCTGAAGGGTCAAGTGTTAATAAATGTTCTTTCATTTCTTCTTTGTTAGAGGAAAGATATAAATGGGTACCGTCATAAAATGAATTTTTCGTATGTGTTTCAAGTTTCATAAATTGAAAATAGTCATCTGGGTTCTCATTCGTTTGTGAAACAACAGAACGAAAAACATGAGGCATCGTGATTATATTTGGGCCAAAATCAAAACGGTAAGAACCTAACTTAATTTCATGGAGTTTTCCACCAACGAAGTCATTTTTCTCGAGGATCGTTGTATGGAAACCTTCATACTGTAAACGTATCGCTGCTGAAAGTCCGCCTAATCCTCCACCGATAATAATGACACGTTTTTTACCTGTCATTAAAGTTCCTGCCTTTCAATAAAACATACTTTAGGAAACGTTGTCAGTTAACGAGTAATAATTGCCGATTCGCTTACACTTATTATGTACAAAGGTGAATTTTTCATTAAGAAAGTGTTAAATTGTTTATGTCAGAAAAGGATTTGTGCTATTGTTGAAACGAAGTTCAGAATAAAGTAATATACACATTGTGAAACAATAAACAAAAGGGGTATACATCGATGAACAAGATTAAGCTGATTGCAACAGACATGGATGGAACGTTATTAAACGATGGCCGCCATGTTTCAAATGAAAATGTAAAAGCGATTCACCGGGCGAAAGAAGAAGGAATTCATGTGATCGTTGCGACAGGACGTGACTATACTGAAGCGATGTCACCGTTAAAAGAAGTAGGGTTAAGGATGCCGCTCATATGTGTAAATGGTGGTGACATACGAGAAGAAGATGGGGAAGTCATTCACCAGCAGACATTGTCGTTTGAACAATTTGTGAAGATGAAAGCGATTCTTGATGAAGAAGGAATATATTTTGAAATATACACGACAAAAGGCGCCTACACAGATCATGCCGAGAGAGGGCTGGATGTCGTAGTCGATTTATTAATGAGTACGGGGGAATTTTCATCTTATGACGAGGTCCGAAGTTTGGCAGAGAAACGTTTTGAAGAAGGAGCTATTAATCAAACCGATGATTACGAAACATTTTTAAAGCAAGAAGGATGTAAATTGTTTAAGCTGCTAGCTTTTTCTGAAGATGATACAAAACGTGAAAGAGCAAAGAAAAAATTATTGGAGCTAGGCGATGTCGATGTAAGTGCTTCGGCAAAGGAGAACTTGGAAATTACTCATAAAGATGCTACTAAAGGAAATGGTTTAAAAATGATGGCTGATAAGTTCGGAGTTGATCTCTCAGAAACGATGGTATTAGGAGATAATTATAATGATGTTTCAATGATGAAGCAAG
Source organism: Evansella halocellulosilytica (assembly GCF_002335745.1). GTDB lineage: Bacteria > Bacillota > Bacilli > Bacillales > Salisediminibacteriaceae > Bacillus_CA > Bacillus_CA halocellulosilytica. Next base: position 3,194,508 of record NZ_NIST01000001.1, read on the forward strand.
CTGGGCTGGCGGTAGCAATGGGAAATGCATCAAAAGAGATCCAGAAATTTTGTGATTTCGTAACAGAGGAAAATACGAATGATGGAGTTGCAAAAGCGATTGATCGTGTTTTGAAGCAAGCTGAAGCGAAAAAGTAAAGATAAAAACGTATTAAAAAAAGGAGGTGTCTCAACAGTATTTTGGACACCTCTTTTTTACATTTTATCATTTAATAGAATTCGAAATCGCTATCTGCGGACCCTTTTATTTCAGAGCACAAGTGCGACATCGGCTCGTGCTGCGCTTCGTTTGCAATTGTAGTTTTCTTCTTGACCTTAACTTCTTAGGTGTCACACTCTGTGTGCACCTAGGGGATTTTCGGCCATTGCTTTTCCCGTCGGAGTCTCTGCCTATCGCTCTTTTGAGCACATGATAGAACGCATAGAAAAACGAACTTGGGTATGATTAATAAAAATTTCAGTTTGTTTTTTTTTCATTTACAGCTTTTGAGACATCCCCATAATGATTATGCTGCTTTTGCTTCGTGCTGCTTTTCTTTAGCGTTTACTTTAACTTCTTTTAAATAGAAGGCAAAGAAGAAGCAGCCAATTAGAGCGTAGCCGATAGCGAAATCAACGGCAGCCCCAAATGCTAACGCCTCTGCGTGCATAAATCCGAAGAAACTTAACAAAGCTGCAATACCGGCAAAAATCGCTGCTTTATGAAATTGATGGTCGATAATAAATACTGTAACTGCCCCTAATATGATCGCGGTAAACATCGCCCCTTCTCCTAGTGGAACAATCCCTGTAGACAGGTCAGCAATAGCTTCAGGGGTCGACCCGTTAAAACGTGTCATTAAGTAGTTAGCAAAGTAAGGAAGCATCGCGATCGCAACGGCAGGATAATATTTTTTCTCATTTGATCCGAATGCAGAAGAGACCATTGAAATTCCAACATAAACGAGAATTGGTGCAACAACAGCCACCGGAATAATTGCCGATAATGCTGCAATGATTCCAGTCATGGCCGCAAAAGCAAATACGACAGCATTTAAAATGCTATATCCGCGACCAGCACCCATCCATTTTGAACCTACCGTAGCAATATATACTGTAGTCGGAAATAAACCGCCAAATGCAGCACCGAGCATTGTACCGACACCGTCAACCGCTTGGCATTCGCGAACATCATAATGATCACCTTCAGCAGACATTGCTTCGACATTATTCATCGTTTCTATCGCATTATAGATCGTAATCGGAAGAATAACAGCTAATAAAGCGATCATTCCGCCAAACAAATATTGGAACCCTTCAAATACGGCAAGGGAAGGGAGGATTGGATAAAAACCAAGGTGGTTGAATCCTTCTCTAATTGTTCCTATCTCAACATAACCAAGACTAAAAGCGAGTACAGTACCGATAACGATAGCAAAAAGTGATGCTGGTATACGAAATGGTAAAGCGACTTTTCCAACGATCCCTACTAAAATCACTGCTAATACGAACAGCCCGACAACAGGCATTTCTAATGTATTAAATAACATTTCACCAGCAATAAAAGTTAACGCTACCCCAGCTAATGCACCAAGCATCGCTGCTCGAGGCAAGTTACGCTGGATCCAATTTCCTGTGAAACTTGCTAAAACTTCTATTAAGCCGCTAATAAATGCAGCAGCTAATGCAATTTTCCAAGCTAATTCAGGATCACCTGTCAATGTGTGTGCAGGTAAGAGAACGCCAAATAAAAAGACAAACATGACCGGAGTACTAATTCCATATGATAATGCCGTAACATTTGTGCGATTCTCTTTCTTAGCTAGACGATTTGCCATATATGCATAATATAAATTACCGAATATGACTGCGATTGCTGCTCCAGGGATCACTTTTCCAAAAACAAGACTAGCAGGGAAACCGAGACTTAACATTGTGACGGCAATAAGGACAAAGTTTGCTAAGTTATTTTGAAATAAAGCGAAAAAAGCATCTACATCTTCTCTTTTAAACCACGGGTAATGAATCGTTTTCTCAGTCATTTTACTAACTCCATTTCCTTTAAAAATTTGATTTAATCTAGACCACCGGCACAATTAGACGACATGATCCGACAGTTCAATTCAAATTGAACGAACGGCAGAAGGGGAAGAGTCGGTTACTTTTTTGTCGGAAACGAACGTTACTTTGCCGTTTTTTAAAGAAGAGATCCGAGCTAACGACTCAATTTTGTATCCTTTATTCTCAATAAGCTCACGACCAGGCTGGAATGACTTTTCAATGACAATTCCTACTCCAGCGATAGAAGCGCCAGCTTGTTTAACGATATCAATTAACCCTAGAGCAGCCTGTCCGTTAGCTAAAAAGTCATCAATGATAAGAACGTGATCATCACGGTTTAAAAACTCTTTTGAAATTGAAATTTCATTCGTTTGTTGTTTAGTAAACGAATAGACCTTTGCAGTATAAAGCTGATCAAGCATCGTTAACGACTTTCGCTTTCTTGCAAAAACGAGATCACAATTTAATTGAATCGACGTCATTAATGCAGGTGCAATACCGGATGATTCAATCGTAATAATTTTGGTTATTCCATCACCTTTAAAACGTTCAGAAAACTCTTCTCCTATTTTCGTCATTAAATGTGGATCAATCGCATGATTTAAAAAGGAATCTACTTTTAGTACACCTTCAGATAATACTTTTCCATTACGAATGATTTCGGTTTCGACGTAGTTCATGACATGTTCCTCCAATTATTTGATGTTTTACAAAGATGTGATCGATAAAAAACAAAGAACCCGAGACTGCGTCCAACTATGAGTGAACGACGTCTCGGGTTTAGAAATGATGAATGAAAGGGAATAAAGTATACATATCCGACAGTATAAAGTGGGATTATAACTTGTATACTTTATGAATTTGAGGTCTTTCACTCGTAGTCAAACAATTTACGGTCGTTTGGTAGAGACTCGTGAGCCATATTCTCACAGTTATACGAGTAATGTTTGTTTTTTTCTATTGTAGCATCGATTATATCACATAACGGACGAGGTGCAAGACTTTTTCCGAATATAATTCGGACAATATGCATTAATGTTCGTGTTTTATAAAGGAATTTCCCTGTACCTTCGTTACGTTTTAATGTATAAAAGCAGTTTTGATTTACATTTCGTTTATTTTTGTTTAAACTATGAGGCGGCAGACATCATGTACATACAAGATAGATAAGAAAGGTGATTATTATGTTTAAAAAACTATTTGGATTAGATAAGAAACAAAAGACCGATGTTCAAATGCCAGAAGCAACTGGAAAGGATGTGTTAGTTAGTCCTTTAACTGGGACCGTTGTGTCTCTTTCAGAGGTTCCGGATCCGACTTTCGCTGAGAAAATGATGGGCGATGGAATTGCAGTTAAACCAACTAATGGTACGGTCGTCTCTCCGGTTCATGCTGAAGTTGTTCAATTATTTCCGACTAAACACGCTATAGGGTTAAAAACAGTCAACGGTGTTGAAATTCTTATCCATATAGGTATTGAGACAGTCAACATGCAAGGAGAAGGCTTTAAAGCGTTTGTTGAACAAGGTGATAAAGTTGCAAAAGGAGATAAATTGATCGAATTTGATATAGGTCTTGTTGAAGAAAAATCAGATAGTACAATTACCCCGGTCATTATAACAAACAGTGATGATGTACAATCTGTTGAAAAGGAAGAAGGAAATGAAGCGAATGCTGGAGAAACAACAGTGATGACCGTGACTGCAAAATAATGACCTTAACGCAAAAGGGCTGGGAATTAACCGGTCAATAATAACTGAAATCATCGTTTTTGTATTTTCTTGTTGATTGTCAAAAATTATGAGACGCCTGTAGGAAAAGCAAGAGAAGAAGATCCATCGGGACGTTTTTCCCCGATTAGTTGAAGCCTTGGCCGCGGCAAAGAAGACACTACAAATGCAAACGAAGTACATCACGAGTAGATGTCGCACTTGTGCTCTGGAGTGCAAGCGAGTTTTTTTGAAACAATCAACCCCAATATAAAATAAATAAAAGAAGAAATGGCACTCACCGTCGGTGAGTGCCACCAGATTGTCGAGAAACACACTTTTTGAGAAGTGCGGGTTTCTCTTTATTATTTTCGTCAGAAGAAATTTGCTCACCCTACGGTGAAGAATCGCCGAAACCACCTCTTAGATCGCTGAGAGGTGGTTGGCGATCTTCTTTATGTTCTGTGCTGCCGTTGTCATCAACGCTTGTTCTGATGCGTCCTTTAAGCTGCGTAACCGGTAGTAGCGAAGCCCGTGGAGCTGTTTGGCATCCGCGAAGCTTCGCTCAATGGTTTCTTTTCTTTTTTATAGAGGAATTTCCCTGTTGCGGAAAGTCTATGCTCTCTCACTTTTTCCTTACTGTCTTCCCATACATGCCTTGTGAGATCTTTTTTTATGATTTTTGGCTTTCGTACATTGGTTAAGCAGGGGGCAGTTTACACATTCTGCAGCGTTTGCATGGTATTGACGATAGCCTTCGTGGTTCGATGTAGCATATGATAAGGTGCTACCATTAGGGCATGTATAAGTATCCGTCTCTTTTTATAGGTAAATTTCCACTTTGGAAAATACCCCTTTGGATGTTCTAGGTTGATTGAAGAACGAAAGGCGGCGACTCCAATGGGATCAGCGAAGTCTGAAAATCCATTCTGAAGATGCTTCGCTGAGTCAGAATTAGTTGAAGACAAGCCCCATGGAAAGCGTCCGCCGGGAGGGATGAGATCGTGAGATATCATACTTTTCTTATTAACGTTTTTTTACTACCTGAAGCTAGGATAAACATACGGAGAGTCCGGCTCATCAACTTCTTGTATATAACTGTCTACTAATGCAGGTAATTGGTAACCGTTATATTCCTGAATTTCAATTGTTCCGTTCACATAAATCCAACTGTCTTCCTCTATATTAACAGCTTCAGGTGATTCGACTAAAGTACCATATACAGCAGCATCTGCTGTACAGCAAGTCATTGAAAACCGAGCTGCAACTAGCTGATCATCTTCAAAATCCGGTTCACGGTAAGCAAATCCGATTATTTCAAGCTCTTTACCGGCAAAACGATCTAAATGAATGTCTAATACCGTCATGATGTCGAGATAATTTTCTTCTGTGACAGTAATGACATCCTGTTGCTCTAATTCATCTGCAAGCTCAATATAATACTCATCAAACCATTCTTGGTCATAGAAGTCTTCAACCGTATAATGATCTCCGAGTTCATCAGATGATCCATCAAGAGAAGCTGTATCACCAGCTTGTAAATGGTCCATATATTCATCAGGATTATCTAAATATGCTTCAGCGCGTGAAGTTTCCGATTCGCCGCTAGATTCACCTTCTGATTGCACTTGAGCGGAAGCTGGTTTCGTGTACATGCCAGACCCGTATTGAATGCCCCGATTTTCAACAATAGAACTATCTAAAGCGCGGTCAGGGACGACGAAACCGAATAAGATGGGCAAGATAAAAACCCCATAAATCCCGATTTTAACCCAGGAAGGTCCAGGGATTTGATGATCATGTTCACAATTGCAGCTGTCACCATGGTCATGATCATCATGTTTTCTTGTACTTCGGAATACTTGAAGCAGACCGAGTACAAAAAATGTGACCATTGCAAAATAAATGAAAGGCATCATTGTTGGGGCAATATAATAAACAATGTTGCCGGAAATAATTAAACCTAACATTAATAATGCAAAGCCAATGAGAATCGTTCCTTGAATATATGCGTGAAATGAATGATCGTATTTTTTCAATGATAACACTCCTTTCTATAAAATAACGCCGAACAGAACCATAATCGCAGTGAAGACAACAATCGTTACTGTTAACATAAAGGCAATAACAAACCTCGCTTTAAAAAATGCAAAAAGCATAAACGTATTTTTTAAGTCGAGCATCGGCCCATAGACGAGAAAGGCTACAAGCGATTGATCGGTAAATTGACTCCCAAATGAAGAGGCAACAAATGCATCAGCTTCAGAACAAAGGGATAGTAAGTAAGCGAATGCCATCATCACAATGACTGATGAGTATTCATCTTGTCCGATAGCAGTTAAAATGCTCCGATCTAGGAACGTCTGAAACAATGCGGCAATAAAGGCACCTAAAATCAAATATTTTCCCATTAGAAAAAATTCGTCCACAGAATGATACAACGTATCGCGGATTTTTTTCATAGAAGAAGGTCTTTCATGTGTATGTGTATGAATGTGGACATGATGTTCATTGTTCGAGCGAATACGTAGCTGCTCTTTATTATTTTTAAAGAGTACATACAAGATAGCCCCGATAATAATCGCAAGAACAAAAGCAAGTCCCATTCGGGAATATAAGATTGTCGGGTTATTTCTAAAAGCAAAGAACGTTGAAGCGAATACGATCGGATTAAGGATCGGTGCGGCAACTAAAAAGACGACACCTACGTGTAATGGCATCCCTTTTTTTATTAACCGTCTCACAATAGGAACAATCGCACATTCACAAAATGGTAAAATCGCTCCTAACATAGCCGCAGGAAACAATGCAGCTATTGCATTTTTCGGTAAAAACCGCTGAATCGTATCTTCTTTAACATATATTTGTATCAATGAAGAAACGAATACTCCGAGCAAAATAAACGGAATAGCTTCGATCACGATACTTAGAAAGATCGTATTAACATTGACCCAGGCGCCGGGAAGGTTATTTAACTGTTCACTATCATTTATACGGTCACTCATTAAAAATAAAATTAAAAATAAAGATAGTAATGCAATGCCTAATAAATCTTTACCTACTAAACTACGATTTACAGAACTCATGGTAGACTCCTCTATTAAAGTACTTTTTTCTCTTTCACATTTTAGCAGAGTAGTGGTGGTCCGTAAATCACAAGTAAGTATTTATTACGGTTTTTTAAATCAACGCTGCTAATTATTCAACATCCATAATCGTATTCGGGTCAATCATTGTGTAAACAAGAATCGCAACGATAAAGCAGTAGATTGCGAAATAAATGAGTTTACTTTTCTTTAAAAATTGAATAAGCCAAATAATACCTATTAAAGAAAAGATGAAGGTAATAATGAATGAGACAATTAAATTTAAGGTTCCAATGTATGAAAGCATTTCTGCAGAAAAATCTTCAATCGCTAATACAGTCGAACCTAATATAACGGGAATCGCTAACAGAAATGAATACCTTACTGCTGTTTCACGGTTTAATCCAGCTAACAAGGACACGACCAACGTTGAACCGGATCTTGAAATTCCAGGGATTACGGCTAATGTTTGCCCAAGGCCGACAATGATTGAATCCCAAATTGTCATCGTCCCTTCGTTTTTTGGACCAGTTTTATGGAAACGCTCAATGAATATTAAAGAAATCCCTGTAACGACAAGTGCCCCTGCAATAAAAGGGGGAGTTTTAATTGACTCGGCTGTCATATCACTTAATATTTTTCCTAGCACCCCGGTAATTGCAGTTGCAATTAGAATATAAATACCAAAATAAAATTGAGTACGATCTTCCGAAGAACGCTTCATTAAAAAGCGGAAAAATCCGGATATTACATTCCACAAATCACGCCAAAAATATAATATTACCGCAAATACTGAGGCGATATGTAAAAAGATTTCAAAGGCAAGTCCAGGGAATGTGTAGCCGAAAATAAGCTGGGTAATTACGATGTGAGCTGTACTTGATACTGGTAAAAATTCTGTAATTCCTTGGATAATTCCAAATATAATGGCTTCAATTAACGACACATTTAATCTTCCTTTCTTGATGAGAAGTTGTTATTAATGGTTAAATGCAATAACAAAAGATTTTGTACAGTCTTGCTATTTAGTATTGTAGCAGATTGTATGGGATGGAGTAGTATAAATTATACAGATATTCTATTATATTTATATTACAATTATTGCAGTTTATCATAAAATAGTTTGTGTCAAATAAGTGAATATGATTTTCTCTAAAATAAAAAACGTATATAATCATGAAGGAAGGAGGAACGGTTATGAAAAATAAAAAAATCTTCTCGATTTTCCTATTCATCGCAGCCTTGTTTATCGGAGGATATATCATTTATGAAGACCGCGCTGCACCGGATGATCCTTTACAGGATTATTTAAATAATGAAGGAATTGAACGTGATGATGTCAATTCAGACGAAGAATATATTGAGAAAGAAGAATATGGCTCAGTTCCTGGGATGCTGGCTCATGATTTCTCTCTCGAATTATTTGATCAAGGTGAAAATGTCGTCTTGTCAGATTATGAAGGGCAATTCCTTATTATGAATATGTGGGCCTCCTGGTGTCCTCCTTGCCGTGAAGAAATGCCTGAGCTTATTCAGTTTCATGAAGATTATTTACAAGATGATCAAGTAGAAATTGTCGGAATTAATATGACCACAGAAGAAAAAAGTGAAGAAGATGCTGAACAATTTATTAACGATTTTCAAATTCCATTTAAAACATTAATGGATGTTGAAGGGGAAGTTCATTCCGATTATGAAGTATTTTATATGCCGATGACATATATTATCGATCCGGATGGGAGAATCTCTAACCGACACCGTGGGCATCTCACATATGACATGCTTGAAGGTTATTATGAAGAGGCTGTTCAAAAATATGAACAAAATTAGGAGAAAAGGCAGGACCATAAATCGAATGGTATGATGATGGTCCTGCCTTTTTTAGTCTATTCGTTTTTAAAAAGGGCGGCTATGAATACGTTCAATCACGGTGCTTTTCGTAAAGGTCTCGTTTAAGGAAAGAATTTATTTTATTAATATGTTCTGCGTCAATTGGGTTTAACGTAGAAGCGGAGACATTAGCCTCTAATTGGGAGAGATTACTCGCTCCAGGTATTGCTGACGCTACTACTTTTCGATCAATTGTATATCGAAGGGCTAGCTGCTCGAATGTATATCCATTATCTTTTGCTATTTTCATTAATGCTGGAAGAATCTTATCCAATTCATTTTTTGAGTACGTTAAATATCCGTCATTATTCAGTTTATTTTCATGGTTCGATGTTAAAATTCCTTTTGCGAGTGGCCCTCTTGCAATGACTGAAACGTTGTTTTCATTAAATAAATGAAACCATTCCTCAGGTCTGCGATCTAACATACTATACTGCATCATTACACTGACGATATTTGATTTTTTTAAGTATTTTTTAATTACATTAGGGCGGATAGAAGAGATCCCGTAGTATCGAATTGCTCCTTCCTGGACAAGTTCTTCAAAAGCTTCAATCGTTTCATCGATTGGATCATCAATCGTTCCACCATGTAGTTGGTATAAGTCAATATAATCAGTTCCTAGTCGTTGTAATGATTTCTTTACGGCGTTTTTTAAATAACTTTTTGAAGGGTTCCAACGCCAACCGTCAATACCATCGCCCCACTCATTACCTCCTTTTGTCGCAAGAATAACGTCATTACGTTTTCCCTTTAACGATTTTCCTACTGATTGTTCGTTTAGTCCAAACTGATATAAATCAGCTGTATCAAAATAGTTAATGCCTGAATCGATCGCTTTATGGATGAGTTTTTCATTTGAAGAATAGTCACCCCCTAGAGACATACAGCCAAAACCGACTTCTGAAACGTGCAATGATGAATGACCTAATGGATTTTTTTTCACTGGCGGATCTACCTCTCTTTAAAATTTCATTTTTCATGATTATAGACCATTTGATTCGGAGTATCCAATCATAACAATGACGACTTTATTCATAAAACTCCCAATTGTGCTGCATAATGATAGTGGAATTGAATAGGGGTTAGTTGAATAAGTTGGGGGTAAAGGGAAGTGATCTGATTGCTGTTTGAGGAAAAAGTTGAAATCATTCGTATTATTAGTGAAACTGAAGATCTTATGAAAGTAGAGACTACGGGGGGATGCGGCCGGGCACTCATTTATAAACGAATTCATGGAGGAGCCGCCGTCGGAGATCGTGTAATTGTAAATACAACTGCTACGGCACTACGGCTTGGAACAGGAGGGTGGGATATTGTTCGTTATATTGAAAAAAACAGTTTCGAATCTAAGGCTATCAATGATCAAAAAGGGCACATCGTAAAAGCTCGTTATTTAAGTGATCAACATTCAGTGATGTCAATAGAAGCGCCAGAAAGTGAAGAGCACCATATATTTGATAAAAAATTCACGTTAAATGGAAAAGAGATTTTAATAGGAGAGTTACATAGTATCGTTCCGGTCATTTGGTTTTTATTAAAAGAATACAATCCTCATCAGACATTCGTTGTCATTTTTAGTGATGAAGCAAGCTTACCATTAATGATGAGTGAACATCTCCAATATTTGAAGAAACAGCCTTCATTTCTTTCGATCACGACAGGCCAATCATTTGGTGGCCAAATAGAAGCTGTAAATATCGTTACAGCTTTGCAGTACGTAATCGAAAAATATAATCATGCTGTCGTATTAATTTCATTAGGTCCTGGTGTTGTCGGGACTAGTACTCCGTATGGTTTTAGTGGAATTGCACAGGCTCAGTGGGCCAATATCGTTCAGTCATTAAATGGTGTTCCAGTTTGGATTCCAAGGTTATCTGCAGCAGATAAACGAAACAGGCATAAAGGGATTAGTCATCATACTTATACTCCGTTGACTGAATTTACGTACGGTAAACAAGTATTACCCGTTCCTTTTGGAGATTATAGTAATCAGTGGCTGGATCTTCAACTTAATGAACTTGATCAAGATCCAAATATTCAAGTAGAAAGAAGAGATGAACAGCCGTTATTCCAATTATTGTCGTTAATAGATAAGAAAGCACCTTTTCCGATAAAAACAATGGGGCGCTCATTTATTCAAGACAACTTATTTTTTTTGGGGATCGCTGCAGCGTTGGATTGGCATGTAGGTGAGCGGAAATCCCGCACATAATTAGATCTTTTAGAAAGTTGTTTTAAATATTCACGAACCTCCCAAGCCTTTCCCGTGAGAATAAAGCCTGTTGAATGACGGTACATTTTCATTATTCATCCTCCTTAAATGATTCATAAATATAAGAAAAGCGTAAGGCGCCTGCCTATCGGATTATCGACTAAAATCCCCGTGTCCTGCGGGAACGTCGAAATCACCACATCCGTATGGAAGTTCGTGATGTAATCGCTCTTTGGGGCTAGTCAACAATCAAGAGATTGAAATTATATAAATTCTTATCCTTTAAAATGAAAGAAAGGATTCTCTCTGCTATACTTCTTAATGAATATGATTGAATTCTATGAAGCAGAACTGGAGGAGCTAATGAAAAATTTAAATGAAGAAACAATAAAGAAAGAGTCTATCTTTACTGGAAGAATTATTGATCTTTCAGTTCATGAAGTGAAGCGTCCGGATGGAAAAACCAGTAAACGTGAGGTTGTAAATCACCCTGGTGCAGTTGCGATTATTGCCTTTACGAAGGAAGGGAAGTTAATTTTAGTGAAACAGTTTCGAAAAGCTTTAGAAAAAGTGATTGCTGAGATTCCTGCTGGCAAGCTCGAAAAAGGTGAGGACCCTTTGGAGTGCGCCAAAAGGGAGTTAGAAGAAGAAACTGGCGTAATTGCAAAAGCCTGGACTCCTTTAGGTTCGTTTTATACGAGTCCAGGCTTTGCAGATGAGTGCATATACTTGTACTTGGCAGAAGGTTTAACAGAAGGACAGGCAGGTACTGACGAAGACGAATTTGTTGAACAGATGGAAGTCACATTAGAAGAAGCGTTATCGATGATAGACGAGCAAATGATTCATGATGCAAAAACTGTTTACGCTATACAATATTGGCAATTAAAAAATATGATGAAATAAGGTGTCTTCAAGTGAATACTTATTATATGGACTTGCATGTTCATATTGGACGAACTTATAAAGGGAATCCAGTTAAAATTACTGCGTCTGACAATTTAACGTTAAAGAATATTCTTGATGAAGCAATGTCAAAGAAGGGGATTGATATTATTGGTATTATTGATGCTCAATCTCCGGAAGTAATCATAGAAATAAATGAGCTTATCACGAGCGGTGAAGCATATGAATTGATAGGTGGAGGAATTCGTTATAAAGACAAAGTGACACTTATTTTAGGATCAGAAGTAGAAATCTATGATGAAAATTGTTCTGGTCCAGTTCATTTATTGTGTTATTTTCCGAATATCGAAATCATGAAAACTTTCTCAAATTGGTGCCAAGGGTTCATGAAAAATATCCATTTAAGCTCACAAAGGCTCTATTGCAGTGGAAGAGAGCTACAGCTTAAAGTTAAAGCTTTAGGTGGCTGGTTTATACCCGCACATATTTTCACACCCTTTAAAAGCCTGTACGGTAAAGGAGTTGAGATTTCGTTAACCGAAGTGTTTGATAAGGATAAAATAGATGCGGTTGAATTAGGCCTCAGTTCGGATACGATTATGGCTGAAATGCTTATTGAATTGAACCGTCTTCCGTTTCTTACAAATTCCGATGCTCACTCTTTACCGAAAATAGGAAGGGAGCATCAGCTTGTTCTTATCGATTCTCCAACTTTTTCGGAAATTGACAAAGCGATAAAAAACGAAGAGGGAAGACGTATTGAAAAGAATGTCGGGTTGAACCCTCGATTAGGAAAATACTATTTAACGACTTGTAAAATATGTGGCGCATATATAAAGGATTGTACGTGTGTAAGTGGGCACAATAAAATCATTAAAGGTGTATCTGAACGTATCAGTAAATTAGCAGAGGAACAACGAACGCAATTGAATAGTGAGTTAAGGCAGAACGTCCATAAGCACCCGCCCTATATCCATCAAGTTCCATTAGAATTCATCCCTGGATGTGGTCCAAAAACGATTAAAAAGCTGATTGAAGCGTTTGGATCAGAGATGGCTGTTCTTCATGAAATTTCCCAACAGCAGCTGCAAGAGATTATTCCTGATCGAATTGTTCATAACATTGTCAAAGCGAGAACAGGAAAACTTTTATTTGTAGAAGGTGGCGGAGGTACTTACGGAAAAGTTAAAAAGTAAATCTATGAATCGAGTCATAGCTTCTTCATTAAAATCATAGACTGTGATAGAAAAGATTTTATGAAGAGGCGGAGGTTCAGCAATGCAAAGAAATGTCTTCTACCGTACAGTAAATAATCATTTGGAGGAAAATAGAGCAATCTATTTATTTACGATTGTCTTACTATTTATGGGAGTTATTTTTGGTGCGATTATAGTTAACAGTTTAAGCTTCGCTCAAAAAAATGACTTATACGCTTATTTAAGCTTGTTCTTTGGACAAGTCGAACAAGGTGAATTTGCTAATTCTACAGAAATGTTCACACAGAGCTTTGCCCATTACGGAAAGTATTTAGGTTTAATGTGGTTTTTAGGATTATCGGTCATTGGCTTGCCTGTGATTTTTATATTACTGTTTATAAAAGGACTAGTTGTAGGATTTACCGTAGGGTTTCTCGTTAATCAAATGGGATTTGATGGTTTTATTTTATCTTTTGCTACTGTTTTTCCTCAAAATATTATTTTAATCCCGATTTTCGTGATCGTCGCAACTGTGGCAACTTCATTTTCATTGCGGGTATGGAAGCAAATTACGAAAAGAGGATATGAACCGATCTTTCAATATTTTTTATCCTATTCTATCTTCTTATTATTTACAGGTGGGTTTGTAGCAACTGTCTCCTTATATGAAGCTTATGTATCACCGGTAATGATGCAATTAATTTTCAATTGGATAAATTAAAATAATTTTTAAATTAAAATGATTATAAACACGTTTTTATAACAATTCTCATTTGACACCATTTTTTCTCAAGGAGTATAATATAAGACGTAGATGGCTTTTTGGGGGGACAAAAAAATGGAACAGAGAATTGAAAGAATAAAAAAACAGCTTCATTCGCAAAGCTATAAATTAACTCCGCAACGTGAGGCAACTGTTCGTGTATTATTAGAGCATGAAGAAGACCATCTGAGTGCCGAAGATGTATATATGCTCGTAAAGGAGAAGTCCCCGGAAATTGGTCTGGCCACTGTTTACCGAACGTTAGAATTATTAACTGAGTTAAAAGTCGTTGACAAAATTAACTTCGGGGATGGTGTTTCAAGATACGATTTGCGTCAGGAGGGGGCAACCCATTTCCACCATCATCTAGTTTGTATAGAATGTGGCTCGGTTGATGAGATACAAGAAGATTTATTAGAAGATGTTGAAAGGGTTGTTGAAAGGCGATGGAATTTTGAAATTAAAGATCATCGTTTAACCTTTCACGGTATATGTCATCGCTGCAAAGATAAGTCAAAGAAGTAAAGCCTTACTTTATACGTAATAAGTAAGGTTTTTCTTATCGTGAACAAAATTAGATTTGGTCACTTTCGGTCAAAGATCGGCTGTTCATCGTCAGTTTTGCAGTAAAGTAGAAGCGAGCCAGAAAAACGAGTGATCGGGAACTTACCGTTTCGTTCTAAAATGTATTTTTATTCACGAACGCATTTTTATAAATAAATATTATAGAATCTATTAATTTAAGTATAGAATTACCACTGCCTGTCATACTCTTTAGTATAATACATTAAAGAGAGGGCTTTTTTTATGAAGGCGTTACGTTCAGTCTTACAAGCAATATGGGTGTTTTTTATGTTTTTGGGGTGCACGATCTTTTTTTATTATGGTATTCTATGGGTAAGTGAAGAGTATAAAGACTACCATCGATATGATGAACCTAAAGGAAGGGCAGTTAAAGTCAGTTTTTACGAAGATACTGAGGATCCATCTGTCTTCTCCTGGGAGCGCTTGCGGATTTTTTTAAATCATGGTGAGTAGTACGAAAAGGTGGTGGGAGTTTGCAAGATTCTATTCAAGATTTTATCCACTATTTAATTGTTGAAAAAGGGTTATCTAAAAATACGTCTGAAGCTTATAAACGAGACTTGAACAGCTATATTAAATATATTCATAAAGTAGAAGAAAAAACAAACTTGCAGCATATAACGAGAGAGTCTATTTTGCATTACTTATATCATTTAAAAGACCAAGGAAGAGCTGCGACAACGATGGCACGAACGTTATCATCGATTCGAGCATTCCACCAATTTCTCCTTAGAGAAGGGGTCGTTTCGACAGACCCATCTGTACATATTGAAATGCCGAAAGCAGAAAAGAAACTTCCGAAGATTTTATCGCCTTCAGAAGTTGAATCGTTATTGGAGGCACCGCATGAACGAACAAGCTTAAATATACGTAACAAAGCGATGCTGGAACTTCTTTATGCGACTGGTATAAGAGTTTCTGAACTATGTCAGTTAAGTGTTTCAGATATTCATTTGCAAATGGGCTTCATTCGCTGCATAGGAAAAGGTAATAAAGAACGGATTATCCCGATAGGAACAGTTGCAACGAAAGCGATAGAAGATTATTTAAACAACAGTCGTCATTTACTTATGAAAAAGCGAAGACATGACATTTTGTTTGTTAATCATCATGGTAACCAAATGTCTAGACAAGGGTTTTGGAAAATTATCAAACAGTTAACGAGAGATGCTAAAATAAATAAAGAGTTAACGCCACACACATTGCGTCATTCTTTTGCAACACACTTGTTAGAAAATGGTGCTGATTTGCGTGCAGTTCAAGAGATGTTAGGACATGCTGATATTTCAACAACACAAATTTATACTCATGTCACGAAAGCTAGAATGAAAGACGTATACTCACAATATCATCCTAGAGCATAACTTTGGCTCTCTCTTTTTTTGTTAAGATGTCTGACCTCAGACCACGTGAGGGGTGTATGGATGATATCGATTGTTTTACAATTTCCCGGGTATAGTAAGTATGGAACTAATTTCTTGACATATTTATAGGAGGAATAATCATGAATGACTATAAAAAATATAAGCGAATTTTCTTGATTGTGATGGATTCAGTTGGTATTGGTGAAGCCCCTGATGCAAAGGAGTTTGGAGATAAAGGATCCGATACATTAGGTCATATTGCTGAAAAAATGGGCGGTTTAAAGATGCCGAATATGGATAAGTTAGGCTTGCCATTTATTAAGGATTATCAGGGAGGAACAAAGCCTGAAAAGCCATTAGCGTATTATGGGAAAATGGAAGAGTCATCAGTTGGAAAAGATACAATGACAGGGCATTGGGAAATTATGGGCTTACATATTGACACCCCTTTTCGTACATTTCCAGAAGGCTTTCCGAATGAATTAATTGAAGAACTTGAAGAGAGAACAGGACGGAAAGTGTTAGGTAACAAACCGGCATCAGGAACAGAAATTCTTGATGAGCTAGGAGAGCAACATGTAAATTCAGGTGACTTAATTGTCTATACTTCAGCAGATTCAGTATTGCAAATTGCAGCTCATGAAGAAGTCATTCCGCCAGAGGAACTTTATGAAATATGTAAAATTGCAAGACAACTGACGCTGGATGAAAGATATATGGTTGGACGAGTAATTGCACGACCATTTATCGGAAGTTCAGGGGAGTGGGTCAGAACACCGAATCGTCATGATTATGCGTTAAAGCCTTTTGGACGAACAGTCATGAACGAATTAAAAGATCAAGGTTTTGATAGTATCGCGATTGGAAAGATTTCTGATATTTATGATGGTGAAGGGATAACAGAATCTTTAAGAACATCTTCGAATATGGATGGAATGGATAAATTGAATGATTCTGTGCAAATGAACTTTACTGGATTAAGCTTTTTAAATTTAGTTGATTTTGATGCGAAGTTTGGACATAGAAGAGATCCGATTGGTTACGGTGAAGCACTTGAAGAATATGATACACGTCTTACGGAAGTATTTGAACAGCTACAAAATGATGATTTGCTCATTATTACTGCTGATCACGGAAACGACCCGGTTCATCACGGAACAGATCATACGAGAGAATATGTTCCTTTACTTGCCTACAATAAACAGATGAAAGCAGGCAAGTCACTCGGTGTTAGAAAAACATTTGCGGATGTCGGGGCGACAGTTGCAGATAATTTCAACGTAAAGCTCCCAGAGCACGGGAAAAGTTTTTTAGATGAATTAGAATAGGAGAGAGAAGTTATGGTATCAAAGGATGTAATTGAAGAAGCAAAATCTTTTGTTTTAGAAAAGGTTCATGAAAAGCCTGCGATTGGATTAATATTAGGCTCCGGTTTAGGAGTCTTAGCTGATGAAATTGAAAACGCTACAAAAATTCCTTATTCGGACATTCCAGGTTTTCCAACCTCTACAGTTGCCGGTCATAAAGGTCAACTCGTTATTGGAAATTTAGAAGGGAAAACAGTTGTCGCAATGCAAGGACGTTTTCATTACTATGAGGGATATGATATGCAGCTCGTTACGTTACCCGTACGAGTGATGAAAGCGATTGGGGTAGAATCTGTTATTGTCACAAATGCCGCAGGTGGAGTTAATGAATCCTTTCAGGCAGGTGATTTAATGTTGATCAAAGATCACCTGAATTTATTTGGAACAAACCCGCTCATTGGCCCAAATGATGACGAATTAGGTGTCCGTTTCCCAGACATGTCTAATGCTTATGACCCAACACTACTGAAGATGGCGGAATCCATAGCAGCTGAATTGTCCATTCCTGTTCAAAAAGGTGTCTATGTTGGGAATACGGGACCCGTCTATGAAACTCCTGCAGAAGTAAAGATGGCGCGTATTCTTGGCGGGGATGCAGTAGGAATGTCAACCGTTCCGGAAGTGATTGTCGCTCGTCACAGTGATTTAAAAGTGCTGGGAATTTCATGTATTTCGAATATGGCTGCGGGAATATTAGATCAGCCTTTAACACATGATGAAGTTATTGAGACGACAGAACGAGTAAGGACACAGTTTTTAACATTCGTGAAAGAAATTGTGAAGAAGATTTAGGGGGAGAGACATGCCTACATTAGAAAAAATAAATGAAGCAGCCGATATGATCCGTGAACAAATGACAACTAAACCAGTTATTGGTTTGATATTAGGTTCTGGATTAGGAGATTTAGCAGAGAACATTTCGAATGCTGTTAAGATCGAATATGAAAACATTCCACATTTTCCGACTTCAACTGTTGCCGGCCATAAAGGACAGCTTGTTATCGGTAATCTAGAAGGAGTGGAAGTAATCGCAATGCAAGGACGTTTTCATTACTATGAAGGGTATACGATGCAGGAAGTAACTTTCCCTGTTCGGGTAATGAAACAGCTTGGATGTAAAACATTAATTGTAACAAATGCATGCGGCGGGATGAATGATCGCTTTCAACCAGGTGATTTAATGCTTATTGATGACCACATCAATTTCACTGGAGCGAACCCATTAATGGACCGAATATTGAGGAGCTTGGTCCGCGATTTCCTGATATGAGTAAGGTTTATACTGAAAAGTTAAAGGAGCATGCGCTAAACGTAGCAAGCTACAATAACCTGTCACTGCAACGTGGAGTTTATGCAGCAGTCAGCGGCCCAACTTATATGTCTGGAGCTGAACTTATTATGCTTCGTAACCTTGGTGGAGATGTCGTTGGAATGTCTACAGTTCCTGAAGCGATTGTAGCTAGACATATGAATATGAATGTATTAGGAATATCATGTATTACAGATATGGCAATTGGTGAAGCCATAGAAGGCATCACTCATGAGGAAGTGATGGAAGTGGCAAAGAAAACAAAGCCAGTTTTTATATCATTTGTAAAAAGTCTGTTAAAAGACGCTAATGAACAACTTTGGGAAATAGCCGAGGAGGAATAATGAAGTGAGAATGGTCGATTTAATTGAAAAGAAACGGAACGGCTTTTCACATACGAAGGAAGAGATTGACTTTATCATTAACGGGTATTCAAATGATTCCATTCCGGATTATCAAATGAGTGCTTGGGCAATGGCTGTCTATTTTAAAGAGATGGATGAAGAAGAAAGTGCCAATTTAACGAATGCGATCGTTCAATCTGGTGATACAATTGATTTATCTGCGATCGAAGGAATAAAGGTTGATAAACATAGTACGGGAGGTGTTGGAGATACAACGACTCTCGTATTAGCTCCATTAGTCGCAAGTGTTGGAGTTCCAGTAGCGAAAATGAGCGGTCGCGGACTCGGTCATACAGGAGGGACAATCGATAAGTTAGAATCGATACCTGGGTTCAACGTTGAAATTACAAACGAGCGATTTATTGAATTAGTCAATAAAAATAAAGCGGCTGTTATCGGGCAAACGCAAAACTTAACGCCAGCAGATAAAAAACTATATGGGTTACGAGACGTGACGGCAACTGTTAACTCTATCCCTCTTATTGCAAGTTCGATAATGAGTAAAAAAATTGCATCTGGTGCTGATGCAATTGTGTTAGATGTAAAAACAGGTGCAGGCGCATTTATGAAAGAGCTTAATGAAGCGAAAGAACTTGCTAAAACAATGGTGAAAATCGGCAATGATTTAGGACGTAAAACTTCTGCGGTAATTTCAGATATGAGTCAGCCTTTAGGCTTTGCTATAGGTAATGCGTTAGAAATAAAAGAGGCAGTAGAAACGTTAGAAGGAAATGGCCCTGAAGACTTAACAGAATTATGTTTCGTATTGGGTAGCCATATGGTCGTTCATGCTGGCAAAGCTGATAATGTTGAAGAAGCTAGAAAAATGCTCGAAGAAGCGATTGACTCCGAAAAAGCGTTAGAGCAATTTAAATTATTTGCTGAGGCACAAGGCGGTGATACTGCTGTTATTGAGGATGTTGACAAACTCCCGAAAGCAAAATACCAAATTGAAGTGAAAGCAGAAAGTGAAGGATACGTATCCGGAATCGTTGCTGATCAAATTGGAACAGCTGCGATGATGCTAGGTGCTGGCAGAGCAACGAAAACATCTGAAATAAATTTAGCAGTAGGTCTTGAACTTAAAAAGAAAATAGGAGATAAAGTGAATAAAGGAGATGCGTTGGTCATCGTTCATGCTGATCAAGAGGAAATAGATGAGGTTAAGTCGAAAATATTAGACTCATTTAGCATTTCTGACACGAAAGTAACCGCAGCACCGTTAATATATAATGTCATCTCATAAAGAGACTGTATCAAAAATTGTAATGAGAAAAACGAGCTGGAATTTTATTAATCATATCCCAGCTCGTTTTTTCTATACGATTTAAACCATAATCATATGCTCGAAAAAGCGACAGGCGGCGAAAAGCAATAGCGTTATTTTGTGCGACGAGTAATCGCAGGATCAACGAGCGTTTCTTCGCTGATTTCATTACGAGCTACTTCGACGCATTCCCTTCTTTGAATGTTCTTGCAGAGGAAGAAGCAGAAAATCCCCTTGGTGCACAAAGTATGAGCCTAGGAAGCTAAAGTCTTGCCCGCGGCAAAGAAGACACTATGAATGCAAACGAAGTGCAGCACGAGTAGATGCCGCACTTGTGTTCTGGAGTGCAAGCGAGTGTTTTTTCAACCCTAATATATCATTACTTGTTAAATAGGAATGGCTCTCACTGTGGTGAGGGCCATTCTTTATAACTCGGTTTTGTCCCAGCCTTTTTCCTGAACTCTCTGTCAAATGATGGTATATTTCAAATTGATTCGGGCAGAATGGTAAAGAAAAAGAATGGAGGGATTTCATTGAAAAAGACATTTGTCGCATTTTTAGTAGCATTATATATGTTTGGAAGTGTAATGACCGTTTCTGCAGAAGAAGGAAAGGTAGAATTGGCAAATGAAGCGACATCAGCTATTTTAATGGAAAGAGATACAGGAACAATTCTTTATGAAAAGAACAGTAATGAGCAACTTCCCCCAGCAAGTATGACAAAAATTATGACAATGATTTTGATCATGGAAGCACTTGAAAATGGAAAAATCAATTTAGAAGATAAGGTCCGTACTAGTGAAAGAGCAGCATCGATGGGCGGATCGCAAATTTTTTTAGAACCCGGTGAAGAGATGACCGTTGAAGAAATGTTAAAAGGGATCGCAATTGCTTCAGGAAATGACGCTTCTGTTGCAATGGCTGAACATCTAGCTGGTTCTGAAGAACAATTCATTTCAATGATGAATGAGAAAGTAAAAGAGTTAGGATTAAAGGATACTCATTTTGTGAACTCAAATGGTTTACCAGGAGAAAACCATTATTCTTCTGCTTACGATTTAGCAGTAATGGCACAAGAGTTACTTAAATATGAGGAAATTACGAAATATACAAGCTTGTATGAAGACTATTTAAGGGAAGATACAGATAAAAAATTCTGGTTAGTGAATACAAATAAACTGGTGAAATTTTATCCCGGTGTAGACGGTTTAAAAACCGGCTATACAAGTGAAGCAAAATATTGTTTAACAGCAAGTGCAAACAAAAACGATATGCGGGTAATTGCTGTCGTGATGGGAGCTCCGTCACCAAAAGAGCGAAACCGTCAAATTACGGAAATGTTTGATTATGCATATAGTCAATATCAACTGCAAAAGCGCTATGACCGTGGAGACTTATTAGGCGAAGTAAAAATAAGTAAAGGTGCTGACAAAACTGTCCAAGTATTAGCCGAAGAAAACGTTTCATTGTTAATGAAAAAGGGAGAAGATGTGGAAGGGATTACAGAAAGACTTGAACTTTCCGGTCCAATATCAGCTCCGGTTCAACAAGGACAATCAGCTGGTAAGTTGTTTATCGAAAAGGATGGGAAAGTATTGTCAGAAGTGAGCGTTGTCGCTGCTGAGGATGTGCCCGAAGCAACTTTTTGGAAATTATTTAAACGAACAACGTCAACTCTCGTCGGGAATTAACAGGCTGATTTCCACTATAAAAATATTCTTTTGACGAATTTTCACTACTTTTGCGAACGAGAAGGAGTTATTTTTACTAAAGGAGAAAATGTAGGTACACATAACGCCAATAGCCTCCGGGAGAGGATGCTGGTGGAATGAGAACTAACGATGAGGAGTGAGAGAAATGAGTCTACTCATTGATCTTGAACAGAGGGAAAATGTACTTTGCGTCAGGTTAGAAGGTGAATTGGATCATCATACAGCGATGGAATTACGAGAGCGCGTCGATTTAGCGTTAGAGGAAAATGAATTGCGTCACGTTTTACTAAACTTGGAGAAGCTTTCATTTATGGACAGTTCAGGGCTCGGTGTTGTGTTAGGGCGTTATAAACTTGTTAAACAGTTTGGTGGAGAAATGGTCGTCTGCTCAATTTCTCCACAAGTGAAACGGTTGTTCGACCTTTCTGGTATGTTTAAAATCATCCGCCTAGAATCAAATGAATTGGATGCATTAATGACTTTGGGGGTGGCGTCATGAAAAATAAAATGGAACTTTCATTTTCTGCGGTAAGCCAAAACGAATCATTTGCACGTGTAACTGTTGGTGCATTTGTTGCTCAGCTTGATCCGACGATGGACGAGTTAACAGAATTAAAAACAGTTGTGAGTGAAGCTGTCACAAATGCGATTATTCATGGTTATCATGAAGACGCTGAAGCTATGGTTTATTTAGCAGTTGAACTTGAAGATGACGTTGTCCGTTTGATGATACGAGATAAAGGTGTCGGCATCCATAATATTGATGAAGCTAAGCAGCCTTTATATACGTCTAAACCAGAGTTGGAACGAAGCGGAATGGGCTTTACGATCATGGAAAACTTTATGGATGAGGTTGCCATTGAATCTGAACCGATGATTGGAACGACTGTTACCTTGGTAAAGAGATTATCAAAACAACGAGCTCTTTGTAATTGAAGGGGCGGGTGCTTATGGATGTAGGTGTAAAACAATCAAAAGAAACGTATCTAAATGACAAAGAAGTGAAGCAACTAATAAAAGATGCTCAAAATGGGGATCAAGCCGCTCGTGATCGAATTGTAAACGTAAATACTAGGCTTGTCTGGTCAGTTGTACAACGGTTTCTTAATCGTGGCTATGAAGCAGATGACCTCTTCCAGATTGGATGTATCGGATTAATTAAATCTGTCGATAAATTTGATCTTAGTTACGATGTGAAGTTTTCAACCTACGCTGTACCAATGATTATAGGAGAAATTCAACGTTTTTTAAGAGATGATGGCACTGTAAAGGTAAGCCGCTCCATTAAAGAAAGTGCAAATAAAATCCGAAAGATGAAAGATGAATTATCAAAAACGTTAGGACGTGTCCCGACAATTAATGAGATTGCAGAGAAATTAGAAATGACACCTGAAGAAGTTGTGTTTGCCCAAGAAGCAAGCAGACAACTTACTTCTATCCACGAAACGGTTTATGAAAATGATGGGGATCCTATTACGTTACTTGATCAAATTTCGGATGATGACGATATGAAGTGGTTTGATAAACTTGCATTACGTGATGAAATAGATCGTTTGGCAGAAAGGGAGAAATTGATTGTTTATTTAAGGTATTATAAAGACCAAACACAATCACAAGTAGCTGAAAGGCTAGGGATATCTCAAGTCCAGGTGTCACGTCTAGAGAAAAAAATATTAATGCAATTAAAGGAACAACTCGGTTAAACCGGGTTGTTTTTTTATTTCAAAAAATCATAGTCTCAAGGTTGCTTTACCAATAGGCAGACGCTTTTCTTAAAGAACATCCCTTCAGATTTGTATTGTTTAACGGTGTTTATTCCATACTACTATGTAGATGCTGACAATTGATGATTAATGAAGAAATGAGGTTTTTCAATGGAAAAAAAAGTATATCTTCGATTGAAAAGTCGTCATTGGGGAAAGCGGAACCAAACAATATATTTAAAAGACATCGCTCAACTCATAACAGAAGAAATTTCAGAACAGCAATTATTCGAACTCCCAGTTACTTCGTTAATAGAAAAAGATCGTTCAGTAAGAGTAATTGATGTTATGGAAATTGTGAAAAGTATCCACCAGATTGAGCCTAATGCTGATATCCAAGTAATTGGACCGACTCAAACAATTTTGTTAGTAGAAGGAAAGAAAAAAAACATAAAGCCAGTTTTGTTTCTTTTAGTTTGGCTCCTGTTATTTATAGGAGCGGGACTTGCGGTTATGAATTTTCATGAAGATGTCAGCATGCAACAAGTTCATATTAAGTTACATGAAAGAATAGTAGGGGAACGAGTTGAGCATCCTCTCTGGTTGCAAATCCCTTATTCAGTCGGACTCGGGTTAGGTATGCTTTTATTTTTTAACCATATTTTTAAAAAGCGTATCAATGAGGAACCGAGTCCAATGGAAGTTGAAATGTTTAATTATGAAGAGAATATGGACAGATATGTAGCTGTTTATGAAAATCCTGTGTGGAATGACAAAAGAGATGAGTAACGAGATCATTTCAATCATGATTGGTTTATCTGGCGGCCTTGCAGTAGGAAGTGGTTTAGTTGCGTTCTTAACTGTATTAGGTATTGTTCCAAGACTAGCTCATTTAACGAAAACGACAAACCGGCTTCATTCATATGAATGGGCAGTCATTATCGGTTCACAAATAGGAATATGGTTAAGTTTAGGGGATCCAGCCTTTTTCCTTCCGAAATGGCTGATGGCTATAGTCGGTCTTGCTTGCGGTATTTTTGTCGGTATGTTGGCTGCTGCTTTAACTGAAGTTTTAAATGTATTTCCTATCTTAGCAAAACGAATTGGGATGAAGCAGAAAATGCCATGGCTTGTCCTAGCTATTGTACTTGGGAAAATTATAGGATCCTTATACCATTGGTTATTTTTTGTTAAATAACTTGTCTGGAGTGGAGTTACAAATATGACTCATCATCTAAGCAGAAAATTCGGTTTTCGAATAGTGAAAAATAAAAAGTTATTGTCATTTTTAGTTGGTGGAGCTATTTCCCTTATTGGACAAATCATTGTTCAGTTCTCGAGTAATGTAGCGACCATAAGCTCTGATCATGCACACTTCATCATGTATATCACTTTTATCCTTCTCGGCTCGATTTTAACTTCATTCGGATATTACTCGAGGTGGACTGCTAAAGTAGGAGCAGGCTTGGTTATACCAATTACGGGAATCGCAAACCTTTTTACGAGTATGGCCCTTGACGGTAAAAATGAAGGAGGTATTTGTGGGATTTCTCATAGCCTGTTTAAACATACGGGAAGCATCATTATAGTTGGAGCACTATCAAGTTTTTTCGGAGCAGTTATTTATTATTTAATTAATTTGTAGCTGAGGAGTTCTATATATGTATGAAAACAACGGAGTATATACAGTGGAAAGCCCAGTTTATGTGCAAAATGTCGGTTTAGTAGGTGGGTTAGAAGAAAAGAGAAGTTTTGTTGGGCAATCTTTAGATGAATGGAACAAAGATTTATATTTTGGGGAATCATCATTTGAATGTGCAGAACAAAAGATGGTCACATTATCAATAAATCACTGCTTACATAAATCGATCGATACTACCGTTGATGCAATAATCGCGGGTGATTTGACAAATCAAATGATCGCTTCACATTATGCATTCAGACAATTTCCGTGCAGTTTTCTTGGGGTTTTCAGTGCTTGTGCAACTTCAATGGAAGCAATAGGTATAGGAGCACTTCTCTTAGCTCAAATGAATATTCGCCAAGTTATTTGTACGGTAAGCAGTCACATCGGGGTGACGAATCGACAATTTCGATATCCAATTGGATTTGCCACTGTTAAGCCTCAATCTGCAATGAGAACAGTAACCGGGGCTGCTTCTGTCATGTTAAGCAAAGCTCATACGAACATAAAAGTCCGTACAATCGTATTCGGAAATGTTATCGATGACGGAACAAAAAACCCTTTAGATTTAGGAAGAGCAATGGCTCCAGCCGCAGTTTCAACATTAAAAAAATTTTTGGGAAATGACGATATTTCAACGTTGGATGCTGTTATCACAGGGGATTTGTCACAATACGGAAGTGAAAAGTTTTTAAAGTTATGTAAGGAAGAAGGTATTGAATTAGGAGGACGTCACATTGATGCAGGGATAAAAATCTATGAGCATTTAAAAAACGAAATAAGTGGCGGAAGTGGTGCAGCATGTTCAGCACTTGTTATCTATTCATATGTGTTTGATCAAATAAAAAAAGGAGTCTGGAAAAAAGTTTTATGTTTAGCTACTGGAGCATTGTTTAACTCGACAAAAATCAATCAAAGTGAGTCTATCCCTTGTATTGCACATGGAATCGTATTTGAATTCGATAAAGGTGGAGGACTAGTTGAATGAGTTATGTATATTCGTTCGTTGTTGGGGGGATGATTTGCTTACTAGGACAGGTTTTAATTGAATGGTTGAATTGGTCAACCGTCCGATTGTTAACGATGTTTTGTTTACTCGGTGTTATTTTACATTTGTTAAATCTATACGAAATAATCATCCATTTCGCCGGAGCGGGTGCAACAGTGACTGTCATAGGCTTAGGATATTATTTTGCAAAAGGGGCAATAGAAGGGGCAGTAAATGGTTTTTTTGATCTATATGCAGGTGTTTTTAAATACAGTGCAGTTGTCATTATGACATGTATGGTTATTGCTTGGATAACTGCTTTTGTTTTCAAAGCTAAGGAGTGATTACATGAATGCTAAGAAGCGGGTGATATTAATCACTGATGGTGATGAATCAGCAAAAACTGCTGTGAAAATTGCTGCAGAACAATTAAATTGTTCGGTTATTACAGAATCTGGCGGTAATCCAACTAGAATGACTGGCGATCAAATTCTTCATTTAATCCTTATAGCTGAAAAAGATCCGGTTCTAGTCATGTTTGATGATTGCGGACATGCTGAAGTGGGACCTGGAGAGTCTGCGATGAAAATCGTAGCAACATCAACTGATATTGACGTATTAGGCGCTGTTGCTGTTGCATCCCAATCCTTTTCACATGAATGGACAAAAGTAGATATTTCGATCAATCGAAATGGAGAATTGACTGAGTACGGAGTTGACAAAGACGGTATTGTCGATATGGAAATCGGAAGAATTAGGGGAGATACTGTTTATTCTTTAGATGAATTATCTTTACCCCTTGTCGTAGGTGTTGGTGATATAGGGAAAATGGGTGGACATGATGTAATGGAACGAGGAGCCCCCATTACAAAACAGGCAATTGAATTAATTATAGAGAGGAGTGCGAATGATGGGTAGCGAACAAGATGTGACGAAAATCGATCACCCTATTACGAATGACCTCCGTGAAAATGAACGTCGGATAAAAGAACGAGTTGGAATAGGCAAAAGTTTTGATGTTGGGGTTCGGAAACTTTACATACTAGACAAAGAAGTACAGTTTTATTTTGTGAACGGTTTATGTGATATTCAATATATCATCGAGCTGTTAAAAGAGTTAATGTTTTTAGATGCGAATGAAGTGAAGAAACACCGTGTTAGAGATCAAATAGAAAATCGCTTAGCTCATGTTCAAGTTGAGCATGTGAAAACGTTGGATGACGCAATTACGCAAATGCTCTCAGGACTTATTTTTATTCTGATTGAAGGTGAAACAGATGCCATTGTTATTGATGTAAGAAGTTATCCAGGTAGAGGTCCGGAAGAGCCTGATACAGAGAAAGTCGTTCGTGGGAGCCGGGATGGTTATACAGAAAATATTATTGAAAATACTGCACTTACCCGAAGAAGAATAAGGGATGAACGTCTGCGCAATGAAATTATGCGGGTCGGCAGACGTTCAAAAACAGACATTAGTTTAACTTATATTGATGGAATCGCTGATCCGAATTTAATTGAAGTTGTTCGAAAAGAGTTAGAAAATATTGATATTGACGGGCTAACAATGTCCGATAAATTCGTAGAAGAATTTATTGTAAAACAAGGAAAAAATCCGTTCCCAATGGTTAGATATACAGAAAGACCTGATGTTTGCGCGACTCATCTATTAGAAGGACATGTCATCGTTTTTGTAGATGCTTCACCGTCGGTCATCATTCTTCCAACTACTTTTTTTCATCACGTCCAGCATGCTGAAGAATACAGACAAGCACCTATGGTAGGAACATTTCTAAGGTGGGTCCGTTTTTCTGGAATGTTTTTTTCATTATTTATTTTGCCATTGTGGTTTTTGATGGTCATAGAACCGATCCTCCTGCCAGAAAACATAGATTTTATCGGTCCCGAAGACGAATATAATGTGCCACTGTTCTTACAAATCGTTCTAGCTGAACTCGGAATAGAATTGTTGAGGATGGCAGCCATTCATACACCGTCTCCATTAGCTACCGCCTTAGGGTTAGTTGCTGCGTTATTAATTGGGGAAATTGCTATTGAGGTCGGACTGTTTGGTGCTGAAGTCATTTTATATGTAGCAGTTGGTGCGGTTGGAATGTTCGCAACCCCAAGTTATGAAATGGGAATTGCTTTAAAAATATATCGATTTGTCCTGCTCATTTTAGTCGCTTTATTCCAAGTCCCAGGATTCATCGTCGGAACAACAGTATTATTCCTACTCCTCGTGTTTGTAAAGTCATTAAACGTCCCTTATATGTGGCCGTTTATTCCATTTTATCCGATAGCATTTTGGGATATTCTAGTTCGTCAAGCCATTCCGGTTAAACGGAAAAGACCGAGTATCGTTCATCCGAGAGACCCGATTAAACAAAGAAGCTCGTAACCGAACGAGAGTGAGCTTAGTAGGAAAAGAGCATAAAAATGGTGACTCTTGAATTCGGTTAGCAGGTATGTTATTGTTTATTCCAACAGTTTTATATCCCTCGATCGTAATCGTCGGGAGGTAGAGGAGCAAAAAGAATGAGTAGGTTACTGAAGTGTTTGGAGCGCGATGAAAGTAACAGAAAGGTCGATTTGCCGAAGCGTTCAATAGTCTCCAACTATTGAGCTGCTGGGGTGTTACTGAATAAGTATCACACTGTCACTACAAATGTAGTGGAGTACTATCCGGTATATGACGTGATAATATTGTTTATTGTTAATGTCAAGGATAACGGATGCTCCGTTATCCTTTTTTTAGTGCGCCCAGCATGGGTGTAATCTATAGGGTGAAAGTCCCGAACCACGAAGGCAGAAGTAGTGGTTAGCCAAACGCAAGGGTGTCCATGGTGACGTGGAATCTGAAGGAAGCGAGCGGCAGACCTCCGGTCTGAGGAACACGAACTTCATATGAGGCTAGGTATCACTGGATGAGTTTGCTAAACAAAACAAAGTCCGTTCTGCCGAAGGTGGTACAGAGTAAATGAAGCAGATAGGTGGAGGGAAAGATTGCACTCTTACCTGGGGAGGCCTGGCTGTAACGCCAAGCTCACTTGGTAACCTATTTAGTGATAAATAGCTGAACAGTCAGGAGTCAGCAGAGGCCATAGTACTTTGAATGACCTAGAGATTTAAGGGAAGGGCCGAATCATTTAAGAAGAATTAGCGCTTGGCGTACGTATTACTCAATGAAGCAGAAACATATAATCCTTCCTAATGGAGGACGTGGTGAATCCCACAGGGGACATAAGAAGGGCTGAGAGTAATACCACACAAGAAGATGATCTAATTCACGTAGGAGATTGATAAGAATGTTGGAACGAGTTCTATCACGGCAAAATTTAAATCGCGCACTCGAAAGAGTGGAGCGTAATAAAGGAAGTCACGGTGTAGATGGGATGAACGTACAAAAACTACGACCTTATCTTCATGAACACTGGGCATCCCTGCGAGCTCAGCTCGAAAGTGGTACCTATCAACCTCAACCTGTTCGCCGAGTCGAAATCCCGAAACCGAGCGGAGGTAAGAGGAAATTAGGAATCCCGACTGTGATAGACCGTTTCATACAACAGGCTATTGCACAAACACTGAGTGAGGTTTATGACCCAACATTCTCCACCAAAAGTTTTGGGTTCCGACCAGACAAACGTGCTCACGACGCTGTTCGACAAGCTAGGGGGTATATTAAAGAGGGTTGTCGCTGGGTCGTAGACATTGACCTAGAGAAATTCTTCGATAAGGTAAACCATGATAGATTAATGAGAACATTAAGCTATCGAGTGGATGACCCCATACTACTTAGGTTGATACGTAGGTATCTTCAATCTGGTGTGATGGAGAAAGGCCTTGTCAGTCCTAATACTGAAGGGACTCCGCAAGGAGGACCGCTTAGTCCCCTCCTGTCTAACATTGTTCTAGACGAACTTGACAAGGAACTGGAGGAAAGAGGTCTTGCCTTCGTACGCTATGCCGACGATTGTAATATCTACGTCCGCTCTAGAAGAGCAGGTGAACGGATAATGGAAAGTATTACAACGTTTATTGAGAAGAAACTCAAACTGAAGGTGAACAAAGAGAAGAGTGCAGTAGACCGACCATGGAGAAGAACATTCCTAGGCTTCACTTTCACCAACAACATTAAACAACCGAAAATTAGAGTATCCAAGCAAAGTATTCAACGTTTTAAACTGAGAATACGAAAACTCACCTCGAGGAAATGGTCAATTTCTATGGGGGATAGGATAGAGAAAATCAACCGCTATCTGATCGG
Organism: Evansella halocellulosilytica; assembly: GCF_002335745.1. Taxonomy (GTDB): domain Bacteria; phylum Bacillota; class Bacilli; order Bacillales; family Salisediminibacteriaceae; genus Bacillus_CA; species Bacillus_CA halocellulosilytica. The sequence goes on from NZ_NIST01000001.1 coordinate 3,224,959, forward strand.
TTGGATGGGCTATTATCAACTAGCCGAAACTACCTCAGTCTTTAAAAGGATTGATGGTTGGCTTCGAAGAAGGTTGAGGATGATTCGATGGAAAGAGTGGAAGAAGATTAAAACGAAACAAAAGAATCTTAGGAAGCAAGGAATCAATGAACAACAGGCATGGGAGTGGGCTAATTCTAGACTAGGATACTGGCGTATAGCTAAAAGTCCTATATTAGATAGAGCCCTTGATAACCGATATTGGAATAATCAAGGGCTTAAAAGTCTACTTTTGAGATATCAATCGTTACGTTGGACTTAAATGAAACCGCCGTGTACCGAACGGTACGCACGGTGGTGTGAGAGGTCGGGGGTTAGTCACCCCCTCCTACTCGATTTATTACGTTTTTACCGAGAAGGCAAAACGAGGAGAGTCGCAAAATGAATTTATACGGTACAAGTAAAGTGAGTAATGAAGGTCATTTAATGATCGGTGATGTAGATACGACTAAATTAGTAAACAAATACGGGACACCTCTATTTGTTTATGATGTTAACGATATTTGTGATCGGGCATATCAATTCAAACGAGCATTTGAAAAAAACGGGATTTCGTATCAAGTTGCTTATGCAAGTAAAGCATTTAGCTGTTTAGCTATGGTTCAGCTTGTCGATGAGCTCGGATTAAGTTTGGATGTTGTATCAGGAGGAGAATTATATACCGCCCTGGAAGCGAAATTCCCTCCAGAAAGGATTCATTTTCATGGGAATAATAAGTCATTGCAAGAAATTGAAATGGCCGTTCGTGAAAATATCGGATGTTTTGTCGTTGATAATTTTACCGAGCTGTCATGGCTAATGGACGTAACTGAGTCTATGAGCCGTCCGATGGATGTTCTCATCCGGATAACGCCAGGTGTTGAGGCGCATACTCATGAATATATTTCTACTGGACAAGAAGATTCTAAATTTGGCTTTGATATACAAAGTGGTCAAGCGGCAAAAGCGATCGAAATCATTCAATCACATCAATATTTATCTATAAAAGGTGTACATTCTCATATAGGTTCCCAAATTTTCGAAACAGATGGGTTTACATCAGCTGTAAAAGAAATCTATCAACGTCTTAGAGAATGGAATAAACAATTAAATTTTGTTCCTGAAGTATTGAATCTAGGCGGTGGATTCGGAATAAGGTATACAAAAGAAGATGAACCGCTTCCTTTAGGAGATTATGTTGAAGCAATGATTGCGAGTGTAAAAGAGGAAAGTAACAAATCCGGTCTACCTTTTCCGGAAATATGGATTGAACCTGGAAGAGCACTCGTAGGTGAAGCGGGAACGACTCTTTATTCCATCGGTGCAAGAAAAACAATCCCTGGAATTCGAACATATTTATCTGTCGATGGAGGAATGACAGATAATATAAGACCTGCACTTTATCAAGCAAAATATGAAGCTGTCGTAGCAAATAAACTTAATGAACCGTGTGAAGATACGGTTTCGATCGCTGGTAAATGCTGCGAAAGTGGAGATATGCTCATTTGGGATCTAGCTCTCCCACAAGTTGATCATGGTGATATATTAGCAGTCTTATCTACGGGAGCTTACGGTTATTCGATGGCAAATAATTATAACCGGATACAACGTCCTGCGGTTGTCTTCGTCAAAGACGGGCAAGAACAATGTGTCATCCAACGAGAAACGTATGCAGATTTAATAAAAAATGAACGAGGGTATCGATTAAAATCATCATCCGCTACTCTTGCCAATAGTTATTCATAATGAAGTGTCAGGATGCTTATGTAACGAGAGATTTTCGTTTCGAACGCATCCTATTCCTTTCTTTGTAAAATATTTTCATGTGCTCGAAAGAGCGATAGGCTACGATTCCGACGGAAATACACTAGACGAAAATCACCTTGGTTCACATAGTGTGTCACTTAGGAAATTGAGACATTGCTCGCGACAAAGAAGACACCGATGCAAATGAAGTGCAGCACGACTAGATGTCGCACTTGTGCTCCAGAGTGCAAGCGAGTGATTATAAACGAACCAACACCTATGAACCATTCCTATTATGAAGCATGGTGATAAAAAATTTAATGTAAACAAAATCTTGTTTATTTCATTTATGAAAAAATTGTTGTAAGATGATGAAGAAAGTTATTACTTTGAATGGAGGCCATATGAATGAAAAAAGGTGAAATTGTATTTGAAACAGGTGAAAAAGTAGTCATCGAATTTTATCCAGAAGAAGCACCTGGAACAGTAGAAAACTTTGAGAAATTAGCGAAAGAAGGTTTTTATGATGGACTAACATTCCATCGCGTCATTCCAGGATTTGTCGCACAAGGCGGTTGCCCAACAGGAAATGGAACTGGCGGACCTGGATATACGATCAAATGTGAAACGGAAGGAAACCCTCATAAACATGAGCGCGGTTCCTTATCGATGGCTCATGCAGGTAAAGATACTGGCGGAAGTCAGTTTTTTATTGTTTTTGAACCACAGCCACATTTAAATGGTGTACATACAGTCTTTGGTAAAGTGATTGAAGGTATGGATGCGGTAGATCGTATTCGCCAAGGTGATGTTATGTCTGAAGTAAAAGTATACGACGAAGAATAATAAAGAGTAGGTTGTCTTATAGAAGTGTGTTCATACATGTGAGACAGCCTTCCTACATGATACGATATTAAAAGGCGTTATTTTAAAAGAAGCAAATTCTGACCTTTTTTTGTTCACATGTGATATAATAAACAAAAATAAAATAATATTGTTTCTTCGGGGTAGGGTGAAATTCCCAACCGGCGGTGATGATAGCTTTTTCCTAATTAAGCTTCTAAGCCCGTGACCCGGCATGATATTTCATGACGGTGGATTTGGTGAGAGACCAGAGCCGACAGTATAGTCTGGATGGGAGAAGGAACGAATGTAAAATATATTTTCTAGCCATAGGGAGAAGTGTGTCTTTTAACTCTCAACCTAGAAAACATATTTCAAGGTTTAAAAAAGGTAAATTTAAACCTTTATTTGAATATGCATTTCGTTCGTATGATCATACCTGAAGGAATTAACTCCTTCAGGTATTTTTTTATTTTCCGCATCGGAAATGCTCCTACCTAACCTGAGATGATGTAAAAGTGAGGTATGTTTCATGGAAGAACAGTATATGAACATAGCAATTGATATGGCGAGAGCGACGCTCGGTCAAACGTCACCAAATCCAGCAGTAGGTGCTGTGATTGTGAAAGACCATCAAATCGTAGGGATGGGTGCTCATTTAAGAGCAGGTGATAAACATGCGGAACGACATGCGATTGAAATGGCGAAAGGTAAATGTGAAGGTGCAACGATTTACGTTACGTTAGAACCTTGTTCTCATTACGGGCGCACACCTCCATGTGCAGATGCGATTATAGAAGCTGGTATAAAGAAGGTAGTCATTGCTTCTACAGATCCGAACCCGAAAGTAGCAGGAAGAGGAATCAAAAAGTTAATCGATGCCGGAATTGAAGTAAAGACAAATATTTTGAAAGAAGAAGCAGATGAACTAAATCGCGATTTTTTTTATTATATTCAAGAGAAAAAGCCATTTGTTACATTAAAAACTGCAACAAGCATCGATGGGAAAATTGCTACGAGCAGTGGTGAAAGTAAATGGATTACCGGAGATGAGGCAAGGCAAGATGTTCATTATTTGCGCCATCAGCATGACAGCATACTTGTCGGAATTAATACAGTTATTGCAGATGACCCATCATTAACGACGAGACTCCCTGACGGCGGGAAAAATCCGATACGTATCGTATTGGATCATCATTTAAGAATTCCGTTGGATGCACAAGTGATTACGGATCAACTAGCACCAACATGGATTATCACGACGTATGAAGTCGATAAGGAGAAAATAAACCAGCTTGAAAGTTTAGGGATTAAAGTTTACCAGCTTTTTAAAAATATAATTGAAGTAAATCAATTATTGGATTTTCTTGGGGAAAAAGAAGTGACATCATTATTAGTCGAAGGTGGCGGCAGTGTGAATGACAGTTTTTTACGATCTGGTGAGTTTCAGGATGTCATTGTTTATTTAGCTCCAACAATTATTGGAGGTAAAGATGCTCCATCTTCGTTCTCCGGAACAGGAATCGCTTTATTAGATGAAACACCGCAATTAAAAATAAAAGAAACGAAGAAGCTTGGTAAAGATTTAAAGGTAATTTTGACAAAGGAGGAAGGATAATTGTTTACCGGTATTATAGAAGAGAAGGGGAAAGTCGTTCAAATGCATAGAACAGGTGATGCAATTGTCATGAAACTTTGTGCAGAGAAAACACTAATAAATGTAAATTTAGGAGACAGCATATCTGTAAACGGTGTATGTTTAACTGTAACAAATTATGATCAATCTACGTTTACAGTGGATTTAATGCCGGAAACTGTTCGCCATACGAGCCTGCGTGATTTGACAGTTGGTTCCTTTGTTAATCTAGAAAGGGCTATGGCTGCAAATGGACGATTCGGTGGCCACTTCGTTTCAGGTCATGTTGATGGAGTAGGTGTTATTCGAAAGAAAAGTCAAGAACACAATGCTGTTTACTATGAAATTGAAATACCAAAACATTTAAGGAAGTTTATGATTATGAAAGGCAGTGTTTGTGTTGATGGCACAAGTTTGACAATTTTTGGATTAACGGATGATTCGTTTACTATTTCCATCATCCCTCATACTATTGAAGAAACGATCATTGGGGGGAAAGGCCAAGGAGATATCGTAAATATAGAATGTGACATGCTCGCGAAATATATGGATCAATTATTGTCAAGAAGGACAGGAACTGATGAATCCTCATCAGAAAAGTTAACGGAGAGCTTTTTAAAAGATCATGGATTTTAAGATAAAGGAGAATGCTTAATGTTTGATCCTATTGAAGAAGCAATATACGAACTCATGCAAGGAAAAGTTGTCATCGTTTGCGATGATGAAGATAGGGAAAATGAAGGTGATTTCGTTTCCTTGGCTGATAAAACGACACCAGAAGTCATTAACTTTATGATTACTCATGGCCGTGGTCTTGTTTGTGCCCCAATCACACAAGAAAGGGCAGAAAAGCTTGAACTGTTACCAATGGTTGATCACAATACAGATCCTCATGGAACAGCTTTTACTGTAAGTGTTGATCATAAACATACGACAACAGGTATATCCGCCCATGAGCGCTCATTAACTGTAAAAGCATTGATTGACTCTGATTCGAAAGCCGCTGACTTTAAAAAGCCGGGACATATTTTCCCGCTTGTAGCAAAAGACGGTGGTGTCCTTCGTAGAGCGGGACATACTGAAGCTGCGGTTGATTTAGCTCGATTATGCGGCTCGGAGCCAGCAGGTGTAATATGTGAAATCATCAATGAGGACGGTTCAATGGCAAGAGTGCCAGACTTAAGGAAAATTGCTGATCAACATGATTTAAAAATGATTACAATTAAAGATCTTATTCAATATCGTAATCGAAAAGATAAGCTCGTTAAAAAGGAAGTTGAAATTGACTTACCAACTGCATTTGGTGATTTTAAAGCGATTGGCTACTCGAACATTGTTGACGGAAAAGAACATATTGCCATTGTAAAAGGAGAAATTAATAGCGAAAATCCAACACTTGTACGTGTTCATTCCGAATGCTTAACTGGAGATGTATTTGGTTCTCAAAGATGTGACTGCGGTCCGCAACTCCATGCTGCATTAGAGCAAATTGAGGAAGCAGGCTCTGGGGTATTATTGTATATGCGTCAGGAAGGCCGCGGAATAGGTTTGCTCAATAAAATGAGAGCTTATAAACTACAAGAAGAAGGTTATGATACCGTAGAGGCTAATGAAAAGCTTGGGTTTGCACCAGATTTACGTGACTACGGAATCGGTGCACAAATCCTTCGAGATTTAGGAATTCGAAAAATGAGGTTACTAACAAACAACCCAAGAAAAATTACTGGACTTAAAGGATATGATTTAGAAGTTGTAGACCGAGTTGCTTTACAGCTGCCTTCATCGAAAGCAAATGAAAGATATTTAAAAGTAAAAAAAGAAAAACTTGGACATCTACTACATTTTTAACTAATTAAGGAGGAATAAACATGGGAAATGTATTTGAAGGACATTTAGTAGGAACAGGATTAAAAGTAGGAATTGTTACAGGAAGATTTAATGAATTTATTACGAGTAAACTATTGGGTGGTGCTCAAGACGCATTTAAACGTCACGGTATCGATGAAGCAGATGTTGATATTGCATGGGTCCCTGGTGCTTATGAAATTCCGGTTATCGCCAAAAAAATGGCTGAATCAGGAAAGTATGATGCCGTTGTCACCTTAGGGACTGTTATTCGAGGTTCTACACCACACTTTGATTATGTTTGTAATGAAGTCTCAAAAGGAGTCGCCTCCATTTCACTTTCGACTGGTGTTCCAGTTATTTTCGGAGTTTTAACGACAGATACGATTGAGCAGGCTGTTGAAAGAGCCGGAACAAAAGCGGGGAATAAAGGTTGGGAAGCAGCAGTTTCCGCTATCGAAATGGCGAACTTAACAAAAAGTTTTTCATTTTAAAAAAGAGGGATCATCATGCTAGTGCCTTATAAACAAGAACACGAAAAATTTGCTATGGGTTTACTATCTTTCATGCCAGATGATAAAAAAGTAAAACAATTAAAGCAAACAATTGACCAGTATAAAGAGTTAGAAAACGCTCATCTGTATTTATGGAAAGAGGACTCTTATATTGGAGTAATCGGAATTGAGACATGTGAAGAAGGGGTTTTCTTAAAAGATTTATCGGTGAATCCATCATATCGTAACGAAGGTATCGCGACAAAAATGATTGAATCATTAGAAAGAAAACTAGATGTTACGTTACAGGGTACGAAGTACACGAAAGATTTTTTAGATCATTGCCGCTATTAAGATACGCGCAAGGCGCTTGTCTATTCCTCTACTTGAATTGCTCTGGTGTTGGACAAAACGTCTCGTCCTGTGGCTTGTCCGGTCCAGCGGAAACCCCGAAGTTACCACATTCGTGTGGAAGATCGTGATATAAACAATCTTGGAATATCGAGAGATTGAAAATTTATAACATCTAACCTTTGAATAAAAGCAAGGGGGCCTACTCCTCCCTTGCTTTCCGTTTTCTTTCAAGTGAAGCTTTTCTTTCTTTTATTACATCGCTGCGATCTCGTAATTTATGCCTAAACACAAGGTCGCTGTTTGATAAGTCTTCAAAACCACACCAAGACAGGTTTTCCTTTTTGCACAGATCTTTACAATGTTCAATTAAATGGTCTTCAGTAAGTGGTATGTTAAACGGCAAATAAGGTCCATCATCATTTACAGTTTGTATACGATCTTGAACCTTTTTTAATAATAAATCAGGGTTAATTGAAATGTTCTTAAAAGATGAGCGATTATTCTCTATATGTTTTAAACAATGATGATAAAGTCGTAGACTACCCTTTCTATTTTTCTGCCTTTCATGATAAACAGCGACAGCAAGTTGAATAAGTCCAAGCCACTGGTCGCCTCCACCGACTTCTTTCCAGTATTCTTCCATAATTTCATGACATTCGAAATAATCTCTTGTACCATGAAACTCAATTAAATAATCAATATAAGCATCTGGATAATTTTTCATAGATCCCTCCGTGCATAAATAATTATGATCCTTAAATTTTAAATTTGGAATATAAACATTTGACGATTAAACGAAAGGAATTGCCCATTATTTGAAAACCCTTTTTAATAAATCCTAACATAAAAACGTGAAAGAATCTTTTATTTTATAGAGGAAAGAACCATCAATTGCTAATGTTATATGATATAATGCATGAAAGAACGATGAAAATGGTGAGAATATGCAGTATAGTGTAAAGCTTCAATCTTTTGAAGGTCCATTAGATTTATTATTACATTTAATTCAAAAAAATGACTTAGACATATATGATATCCCTGTAAAAGATATTACTGAACAGTATATGACATATATTCATGCAATGCAGGTTCTACACCTAGATATTGCAAGTGAGTATTTAGTCATGGCTTCAACGTTATTACATATGAAGAGCCAAATGCTGCTCCCGGCTCAAGAAGAGGAATTAGATGAAGAGGACTTCTTTTATGATGAGGATGAAGACCCTCGTGAAGATTTAATGCAACGATTAATTGAATATAAAAAGTATAAAGAGGCTGCCGGAGAATTAAAAGAGCGAGAGCGTGAGAGAAGTGACTTGTTTTCTAAGCCAATGACGGATTTAACAGCTTTTTTTAAAGAACAAAATGATCGTAATGCACAAGAGGAGAAACCAAATATCAATGTAACGATTTATGATATGCTCCAAGCTTTTCAAAAAATGAAGAAGCGAAAAAGTGTGAAGGAACCTGTGTATTCAAAAATTCAGCGGGATGATGTTCCGATTGATGAAAAAATGACCGAGATTATGGAACAACTTCATATGTTTAAAGGAAAGAGAAACTTTTCTGACCTGTTTGAGAAAGAAAAAAAACATCAGATTGTCATTACATTCCTAGCACTGCTTGAACTAATGAAATCGGATGTGGTCAGGTGCGAACAAGGGAGCAATTTTGAAGATATAATCATTTTTAAGAAGGAGGTTGCTCTCGTTGAAGAGTCATGAAATTAAAGCGGTTATCGAAGGTCTCCTTTTCGTCTCAGGCGAAGAAGGGATTGACGAAAAACAACTTATGGATGTTCTCCAATTAGATAGAAAATCAGTCAAGTTTTATATGGCTGAACTAAAAGATATGTATTCTTCAGATACTAGAGGAATACAATTAGTAGAAGTAGCAGGTGGTTATCAATTGACAACGAAACCTGAGCATGCACCGTTTTTTAAGAGGCTTGTCCAAGCCCCTTCTTCGACAACACTCTCCCAAGCAGCTCTAGAAACGTTAGCAATTGTTGCTTATAAGCAGCCGATATCTAGAGTAGAAATTGAGGATATTCGTGGAGTAAAATCAGAAAGACCAGTACGAACACTAACAGCAAAGTCTCTATTAAAAGAAGTTGGCAGGGTTGAAGGAACCGGACGAGCCATTCTATACGGAACAACAAAGGAATTTTTAGATCAGTTTGGTCTTCGCTCTATTGAGGAACTGCCACCACTACCAGATAATATTGAAGAAGAACAGGTAGAAGAAGAGGTTGACCTCTTTTTTGCGAAGTTTCAAGAGCAAATGACTTCAACCAATGATGGTGAAGATAATAAGGAAATTGAAGAAGGGAATGTTCAGTCAAATGGGTAATGATTTAGTACGACAGCAATTAATTTTTACAATGGACAATTTGCAAGCAGCAACGAATGAATTGAGGTCTTTCTTGAACAATGTTACATTAACTGAATTGAAAGAAGCAGATGAAAAAACGGAAGTGGAAACATCAGTTAATGAATACGAATTAATATTGGATCAATTTAGAAGACTACTCGTTTTTTTTGATGAAGGAAGAGAATCTGGAAATTTAATTCTTCGAAGTGAAAGTTTCCGTAAAGGAGCTGCTGAGAAGACTTTATATTGGATATTTCATCAATGTGTTGAAGAATTCTTTCAACCGAAACTTGATGTCTGGTATGAAGACAGCCGGGCAGCATATACTGGGAAAAATGCGATCAGATTTCGGACTGATGTTCCCGAGCCGATGAAAAAATTAGTTGCATCTATTGAAGGGCCGGTACAGGAAATCCGAGAAGAGCTAGAATATTATGAAACAGATTACCGTACAAAAGTAAGACAACGCGATATTGAATAATTGATGCTCTCTTTTAACTTCTAGTTATATAAGAAAAAGAAGCTTATACCGAAAACCTGTTATTCACTGTAATAACAGGTTTTTTACATTATATTCTTTGTAAACCACAGGCTCTGCCTGTGTGAAAATAAACCTTTAAGGGTTGTATTCGTGAGATTTCTTTAAAAGTAACGAATAGTTGGAAGGTATACTGCTTGCTTTCACCCCAGGGCACAAGTGCGACATCCGCTCTTACTTCACTTTGTTCGTATTCACGGTGTCTTCTTTGCCACGGACGAACGGTTGAACTACTTCGACCAAGCTCGAAGGGATCTCAACTCGTCCATTTTTCCGTAGGAAAGAGCATTGCTTCTTCGAAAATACATCGATTTGTCTCGACGGATAAACAACAAAGCCATATTAGTAGAGGAAGAGACAGTCGCGCAGTACCTTACACCTTTTGATGACAACTTTATTTGCGTCATGTCATTTATTATCTTAAATGATGGATACGAAATGAACATAAATATCTTTGATAACAAAAGCCCATTCCCATTTAAATTGAGATAAAAATGAGCTGAGATACAACTTCCCACAACGTTTTTTCTGCTATTAGTATGTCATTTAACTATTATCATGTACTTGAAAGAGCGCCAGGCGGCGACTCAAGCGGGAAAAGCAATAGTCGAAAATCCCCTAGGTGCACACAGTGTGGCACCTAGGAAGTTGAGGCATTGCCCGCTGCAAAGAAGACACTACGAATGCAAACGAAGTGCAGCACGAGTAGATGTCGCACTTGTGCTTTGGAGTGAAAGCGTCCGCCGTATAGCGATTTCGAATTCTATTTGATTATGAAAAGGGATGTCTTCAAAATTCTTTTGGCACGGACCAAATGAATAAGGTCCCTTAAGGGACTCTGGTGGTAAAGTGCCCTTATAGGGCGAAATGAAAACCGCCCGTTTTACGGGCGGATACTTATTTGATAAAGGAGGGAGGGGAAGCATCTTAATATAAAGGTGAGCTCTGTTTTATTTCTTTAGGTGCAACATTTATGGCATAAAGTTTATGTAGATTATTCATTCTTAATCTTCTCATGCATAGGATAGAAAGGGGAAATGAATAAGGAGGGGATTCTATGCAGCCAGATAAGACATACGAAGGAGAAGTCAGGCGATGGTTATTAAAAATGGAAGAAGAAATTCATGACACATTTAATGATCCTAATCATCCATTGCTAGGACAAGTAAATGATTTATTAAAAGACCATTTTTCACGTAATACGGCACCGTTACCAATCGAAGAACGAGAAAAACTGAATGAAGAGATTCAACGAATTTATCAAAGTTATATAGCTTATGTTAAGGATAGGGCGGAATCAGAGGCTTTTAATCGAGTACCGATAGGCGAGCATCGACTTCCCGATCTACCATATGCTTATAATGCGTTGGAACCGTATATTAGTGAACGTATTATGACATTACATCATCAAAAGCATCATCAATCATACGTTGATGGTCTCAATAAAGCTGAAAAAGAATTGCAAAAGCAAAGAAGGAAAGGTACATTTGAGAATATTAAACATTGGGAGCGTGAATTAGCGTTTCATGGTGCAGGTCACTATTTGCATACATTATTTTGGGAGACGATGTCGCCAGAAGGAGGAGGGAGACCAACAGGTGAGCTGTTAGCACAAATAGAACGAGATTTTGGAAGTTATTCTGCTTTTAAACAACAATTTTCAAAGGCAGCTGAAGAAGTTGAAGCTGTTGGCTGGGCAATACTAGTATGGGCACCTAGAGCTGGCCGCTTAGAAATTTTAACAGCAGAAAAGCATCAAAACTTGTCCCAATGGGATGTCATTCCAATATTGCCTTTAGATGTATGGGAGCACGCTTATTATTTGCAATATGAAAATGAGAGAAAAGAATATATTAATAATTGGTGGAATGTTGTGAATTGGAGGGCGGTACAAGAGAGATTTAATCAAGCAAGTACAAATTTATGGCATCCACTCGCTTAATAAAAAATACCTAGAAAACGACGATTGTCAATTGCTTGAATGAATTCCATAAATCTGAGCTTCTGCGATGCAACGATTCTAAACATGAAAAAAGGGGTACCTCCCTAATGCCAAATTTAGTAAGTGACTAGCAATCTAAATGAATGGGAGGAACCCCTTATGTCTATTGTAAGAAAAGAGAGTATTTTAGCATACGAAATTTATATGAATTAGAGACATTATACAGATATATGTTTAATGTACGGTGCATGATTTAATTGCAAGTATAATGGTTGATCTTTCGTCCATTCACCATAAATGACATATTCTACGTTGATCCCTTGTTTTTCTAAGTGTCTCATAATTTCTTCTTTAGGAATAGGGATTTCCTGTAAATTATCTTCAATCCATTCACCGTCGGTAATAAACGACATCGGTAAAGGAACTTGTTTAGGTGGTATATGTAAATCCGTTTTTACTGTGTTTTGATATGGATGCTTTTTTAAGACATTTATCGTTCCGTTCGCCTCTAAAATGGCATATTCTACTTCTTGAATGGAGAAAACATCTTTGTTTCTTAAAAGATTTTGAAGTTGATTTAAGTCTAATCGATTTTTCTTTAACTGGTTTCGGTCTATTTTTCCTTGATGGATCACAATCGATGGTTTTCCTTCTAAAAAGCTTCGAGTTTTTTTCCACTTTTGCGTAATCCACTCAACAATTGAAATGAGAGTGCCCCATAATAAGATGGCATATAAGACATAATTGATCCCGATTTCCTTATCATAAATCGCATTCCCAACTAGTTCTCCTAGAACTAAAGCGGAAATAAAATCAAAAGGTGTTAATTGAGTAATTTGGGTTTTTCCTAAAACTTTTGTTAAAAATAGCAATGCTATAAAACCTATTAGTAATTCAATAGACAATGCTGTAAAGTTTGTATTCAATGTTCTGCCACCTCTACTTGTTTCTCTTTATAGAGTTGGCATTTTAGGAAAATTTATGAAAAAAGAATGATTTTTTGTATGTAATTGTTTAATTTCTTTGTTAATTGTTTAGATGCGTAATGAATTTCATTAACTTCTTCAGTCCCTCTAAAAACACTTCTAATGTTTCCATTAGTCGTTAACCAGTGTTTATTTAAATAGTTACGATATGCTAACCAAAACTGCTCAATCATTATTTCTTCTTCCTTGTTATAAACGGCTGATATCAATGTTGAAGGAATTGAAAGCTCTTGAGGAGCGAGTTCAATCTCTTTTTTATGTAATTGTGTGCATTGCTTTTGTACCGAGTTTCTCACTTGCATACATTGTAATTCTACGGTTCTTTTTATTTCTTCTTCCCACTCATCTACATAATCTAATTCGAGATTATCGCTAATAGTGCGTTGCTCATCAGTTCTTTTGCTACAGTTATGTGCACGAATAGATGAATTCAGTTTGTACATTAATAACAAAAAGAAAATAATTTGTAAAAATAATATAAGAATAATTCCAATTAGTATGTAATGATCCATTATTTCACGACCTCTCAAATCAATTAATCCTTTTATTTCGTTACATTTCTTCAATCGTATCAGAAAATCAGCATTATCTACACATGAGAAAAAATACATTTAATGGATATTCAGAAAGTAAAAGTATAAAAACTTGTGAAATAAAAATACTACTTTTAAACGAGAAGGAGGATACCGCGAACATGAATCGGATGAGTAAATCAGGATTACTTCTATTATTAGTTGTCTCGCTATTAGTCAGCTGTCAGACATGGGATAAAGGGCACTATGAAGGAAGTAATATAACTCCATTTCACAATAAAGAGCTTTCAACGTCTCAAAATAAGGCGATGGGGGCTAAAGATGAAGTAGAACCGATGAAAGAAGTAGAAAGAGCTAGAGCTTTGTCAGTAGATGATGATATTTATGTTGCGTTAACTGTAACAGGTTTTCAAAGATTTTTCTTAAATGATATTCGGAAAAAAGCGTATGACCGAATACAAAATAAATACAAAAAAGAGAACATTCATGTATCAACGGACCGAAAAATTGATATCGAGTTAAGAGATATTGAACGAGAGTTACAAAAAGACAATATGACGAAAGAGCAATTGAAAAAAAGGTTAAAGAAAGTTGAAGATGATATGAAAGGATAAAGAAAGGTGAAAAATAATGAGTAAAAATGAACCACAATCTCCCACTCAGCAAGAATATAAACAAATTGCTTCAAAATATGAGAAGAAACGTCCAATTGGGAAAAACTGTTTAAAAGCATTTATTGTCGGTGGTGCCATATGTACGTTTGGACAAGCAGTTCAATATTTCTATATGTACTATTTTGATTTTACTGAGAAAACTTCAGGAGACCCGACAGTGGCGACATTAATTGCGATTGCCATATTGTTAACCGGGTTAGGTGTTTACGATCGTTTTGCGCAGTTTTCTGGTGCAGGTACTGCAGTTCCGGTGACTGGCTTTGCTAACTCAATGGCATCAGCAGCCATTGAACACCGCACAGAAGGTTATGTATTAGGTGTTGGGGCTAATATGTTTAAACTGGCAGGCTCTGTTATTGTTTTCGGTACTTTCGCGGCATTTGTTATTGCTCTATTGAAAACGTTACTGCAAATTTAGGAGGACAAGCAATGCTAATAGGTAATCGAACCTGGATTTTTGAGAAGCGACCTGTTATCACCTCTACAGGTGTTATAGGTGGTCCATTTGAAAAAAAAGGGAAACTCTCTGCTGATTTTGATAAATTATATGAGGACATGTGGTGTGGTGAGGATACGTTTGAAAAAGCACAAAAAGTATTGATGGAAGATGCTTGTACAACAGCAATTGATAAAGCATCATTACAGCAAGATGACATTAATTTTGTTTTTGCAGGAGATTTGTTAAATCAGATTACTTCCACGAGTTTTGCGTGCAGAACCATTAATATTCCTTACTTCGGATTATTTGGAGCTTGCTCCACTTCTATGGAAGGACTTGCTCTAGCCGCATTCGTTGTCAATGGTGATGGAGCAAACTACATTTTAACTGGATCTGCAAGTCATAATGCCGCTGTTGAAAAAACATTTCGTTACCCGACTGAATATGGTGCTCAAAAGCCGCCTACATCACAATGGACCGTTACGGCATCTGGGGTTGCGTTAGTTAGTAAAAGTGGTGTTGGTCCTGTCGTAACGTCCGCAACAGTTGGGAAAGTAGTCGATGAAGGATTAAAAGACCCTTATAATATGGGAGGAGCAATGGCACCTGCAGCAGTTGATACAATTAAAGACCATTTAGAAGATCGTGCGATCCAACCTAATTACTATGATTTAATTGTTACTGGTGATTTAGGGAGTATTGGTCGTCCTATTGCACTAGAGTTGTTTGAAAAAGAAGGATTACTCGTAACGGAAGAACAGTTTCAAGATGCTGGTTTAATGATATATCGAGAAGGTCAGCCTGTCTTGGCCGGGGCGAGCGGATCTGGATGCTCAGCAGCCGTAACATATGGACATATACTTAATAAAATGAAACGCGGTGAATTAAACAGAGTACTCATCGTAGCTACAGGGGCTCTCTTATCTCCTTTAACGTTTCAGCAGCAAGAATCGATTCCTTGTATTGCACATGCTGTCTCTATTGAAATGCCAGGAGGTGTAGGGTAATGAGTTTTTTCTGGGCTTTTGTTGTTGGCGGTCTTATTTGTGTGATCGGTCAATTATTAATGGATGGTATGAAGTTAACTCCAGCGCATACGATGAGTGCACTTGTTGTTTCAGGAGCTATATTAGACGGCATAGGGCTGTATGAACCATTAATTGATTTTGCCGGAGCTGGAGCAACTGTGCCAATTACAAGTTTTGGAAACTCCCTTGTTCATGGAGCTTTAGCTGAGGCTGAACGACATGGTATTGTCGGGATTATGACAGGGATTTTTGAAGTAACAAGTGCTGGTATATCAGCTGCGATCATTTTTAGTTTCTTAGCCGCTCTTTTATTTAAACCGAAAGGGTGAAAAAAAGAGGGTCTCCAAGAAGTATGACTTTTGGTGAAACTCTCTAATTTTTATTAGAGGCATGTTTCTTTGCGCGCTACTCTCCCAGGAGTGATGCGAAAACATTAAAAAATTCAATTTCCAACCATTTTTATGAGAGACCCTTCCTAAATCACGGTGGAATCGGGTCTTTTTTGTATTGCCAAAATTATAGAAAACTGTCTTGAAAAAAGATAAAGAAATGAATATGACATAACCATGATAGACGAGCATAGACTTGTACTAACTAAATGGTTGAAGAAGACAATCGCAATATTATATTTAGAGATGAGTGGAGGCAGACATGAAAAGAACATGCATTTATATATTCATGATTATTTTTTTATTAATGTCCCAGCTTACACCAGATAAAGTTAATGCAGAAGAATATCAGGGGAGTGTGTCTGCGGTAGGGGCGATTTTAATGGAACAAGAAAGTGGGAGAGTTCTATATGAAAAAGAAGCACACGAGCCGATGCGAATAGCGAGCATAACGAAGATCATGACTGCAATATTAGCAATTGAATCCGGGAAGATGGAAGAAACGGTGAAGATATCATCAAATGCTGAAGGAACTGAAGGTTCTTCGATCTACTTAACTGCAGGCGAAGAAATTACCTTAGAGGATCTTGTTTATGGATTAATGTTAAGGTCAGGAAACGACGCCGCAATAGCAATCGCAGAGCATGTCGGAGGAAGTGTAGAAGGATTTGTTTATATGATGAACGATAAAGCAGATGAGCTTGGGATGACAAATACTGCTTTTGCAAATCCACACGGTCTCGATGATCATGAAGAACATTACTCAACTGCTTACGACATGGCACAATTAACAAAGTATGCAATGGAAAATGAGCAATATCGTGAAATTTCTGGGACGAAAACTTATCGATCTGAGGCAGAAGACAGATATCGAGTATTTAATAATAAAAATCGATTGTTGACTCAACTCTATCGTTATTCCACAGGAGGAAAGACAGGTTACACGAAACGTGCAAAACGAACGCTTGTGTCGACTGCAACAAAAGATGAACTCGATTTAATTGCTGTTACGATTAACGCTCCAAGTGATTGGCACGACCATATGAGTTTATTTGAGTGGGCATTTGATACGTTTGAATTAAAAGAACTCGTTAAAAAGGGTAAAGTAACTCAACTGAAAGATGACTATTTTAAAGACAGGCTACTTGCTGAATATGAGTTTGAATACCCATTGTCACAGGAAGAATTGGATGATGTAACTACGAGGCTCTTACTTTATAAACCACCTGCTGATGACCGCTGGGAAAAGGAAGGCTACCCGTATCCTATCGGAACATATCAAGTGGAACTATCTGGTGATGTTATTGGGATTATCCCATTAAAATATATGGAAGATCAAAATGCAGAGAAAAGCTTTTGGCAAAGTATAAAGGATAAAATTTTTATGATTACTGGTGTGAAGGATCATGGTTAATCTCATATGGATCTCATTATTTCTCATAGGATTTATCTTCGCTGCTATTAACGGTACGATGGACAAAGTAAATGAAGGAATTTTTCAAGGAGCGAAGGAGGCCGTTATGATCTGTATCGGCCTCATCAGTGTTTTAACATTTTGGCTCGGTTTAATGAGAATTGCCGAAAAGGCAGGTTTACTAAAGGCATTGAGCAGACTTATGCAGCCGATCGTGAGGAAGCTGTTTCCAGATATCCCGCGTGATCACCCAGCAATGGGCTATATCCTTTCTAATATTAGTGCTAATTTGTTTGGATTAGGGAATGCTGCAACTCCGATGGGAATTAAAGCGATGGAGGAATTGAAAAAGCTAAACGGAGGTAAAAGTGAGGCAAGCAGGTCTATGATAACACTGTTAGCGATCAACACCGCTAGTATTACATTAATTCCAACGACTGTCATTTCCATCCGGATGCAGTATGGTTCAGTTTCACCAACTGAAATAGTAGGAACGACAATAATAGCAACGACATGTTCTACAATTGGTGCGATACTCATTGACCGGTACTTTTATTATAGAAGAACTAGAAAAAGGGTGTGACGTTCATGGGTTGGGTCACAACAATCTCAATATGGCTGATTCCTTCAGTCATTGCGCTCATTTTAATAGCTGGAACGATCAAACGAGTACCAACCTATGAAACATTTGTCGATGGAGCAAAGGAAGGCATCCAAATGTCTTTTTCGATTATTCCGTATTTAGTTGGAATGTTAGTAGCTATTACAGTATTCAGAGAGTCTGGAGCAATGGAATTTTTTATGTCATTGTTTAAACCGGTATTGCACGCCTTAGGTGTTCCTTCAGACATTGTACCGTTAGCGTTGATTCGCCCTCTTTCCGGAACTGGGGCTTTAGGTATGACGAGTGATTTAATTGCTACACATGGTCCGGATTCGTTTATCGGAAGGTTAGCTTCAACAATGCAAGGAAGTACAGATACAACGTTTTACGTACTTACCGTATATTTTGGAGCAGTCGGCATCAAAAAAATGGGAGATGCATTAAAGGTGGGTTTACTTGCAGACATTATTGGCGTCATTAGTTCTATTATAATTGTTACCCTCGTATTTATGTGAGGAAATCAACATTAGAAAAAAGTCTATTTTCAAGCTGAATCCGTGATGAATTAATTTATTTTTTGTATAAGTCCTAAAAACCTTTCGATTTAACTTGGTAGAGTAAATACTCGAATCCGTAGTAAGCGAGTGGATTTTGAACAATTAACTTCAATATTAAATCCCTCATAGATAAGAAATGGCTCTTACCAAAATGGTGAGAGCTACTCTTTTTAACTAGGTTTTATCCCAGGATCTTCTCCTGTTTCGTCATATTTTTGTTGCTAGATCATTTTTATTGTTTATTTACAAAAAAAAAGATAAAATAAACGTTTGAAAGTGATTTCAGTTCGTCAAAACTGTAACAAAGAAAGAATATGTCCGTATAGAGGGTGGAATAATGGAACGATTACAAAAAGTAATTGCTCAAGCAGGAATTACATCGAGAAGAAAAGCTGAACAATTAATTACGGAAGGCAAGGTAAAAGTAAACGGAAGTATCGTTACGGAATTAGGAACAAAAGTAGATGTTAGCCAGGATGAAGTTATTGTAAACGGGGTTCCTTTAGAGAAGGAAGAACCTGTTTATTTTTTGCTTTATAAACCTACAGGTGTTATTTCAAGTGTGAAAGATGATAAACAAAGAAAAGTTGTCACTGATTATATTGAAGCTGAACAGAGAATTTATCCTATCGGCAGGTTAGATTACGATACATCTGGATTAATCTTATTGACGAATGATGGTGAATTTGCCAATACATTAATGCACCCCAAATACAATATATCAAAAACGTATATTGCAAAAATAGAAGGAATTCCAGATCGGCAAATTGTAAGGAAACTTGAAAGAGGGATTATGCTTGATGATCGTAAAACTGCTCCTGCGAAGGCAAAGGTTATTAAATCTGATCGTAAAAAAGGAACTTCTATTGTTGAGTTAACAATTCATGAAGGACGAAATCGGCAAGTACGAAGGATGTTTGAAGCTGTCGGACACCCTGTAATAAAATTAAAAAGAGAGCAGTATGGATTTTTAAATCTTCAAGGTTTAAATGCCGGCGAGTACCGAGAACTAAAGCCACATGAAGTGAAGCAATTACGTGAACTAGGAAAGTAAATAAACGAGAAGAAACAATATCAGTTCTTACCTTTCTTGCGAGTTGTCTCGACGGAGACAGGACGTCCTAATGCCGGGCATGCCACAGGACGTGGCGTATTGCCCGGTTTACGGATCTAGCTTCAAAGTGATACTAGAAGAGGAAGAGGTAGCGCTTTTCGGCGATAGGCGGGAGCCTTGCGCTTTTCTTAAAAAATATTGGAATTGTAGCTAAAATGACTCAGTATCATGCAGAAGCATGTCACATAATTTTCAAATTTTACTTGTTCTCATTATATAAACGACCTTGATATAGTGTTAACATGATAATATCCGATTGATTAAAATGGGGGAGAAGAATGAAACAAAGAAGGTTAATCATCCGTTCTGTCATTTTATTAGTTATGATTATTGCAATAGGCTATACATTTTATAACCATTTCTCCGAAGAGCGTGGAGTTGTTGATCGTGGAGATGTTGCGCCTAATTTTGTGTTAAATGATATGGATGGAAATCGTATGGAATTGTCCGAACTTCAAGGAAAAGGTGTCTATTTGAATTTTTGGGCTACATATTGTACGTACTGCAGAACAAAAATGGAATATTTAAAAGATCATTATGAAGATTTTAAAGAACAAGGTGTTGAGGTAATTGCAGTTAACGTAGATGAATCAACGCTTCAAGTACAGCGGCATTTAGATAGAAATGAAGTGAATTACCCTGTATTTATAGACCGGGATATGCTAGTAAGTAATGCATACGGAGTAGTCAGCTTGCCCGCTTCATTTTTAATTGATCCAAACGGAGAAGTGATTGACAGGGAAATAGGAGCAAAAACAGAAGAACAAGTATTAGAATCATTGCAGTCACTTGTACCAAATGATTAGTGGGGGATTGAAATGGAAAAGGTGAAATGTGAATGCGGCCATGTTAATCCATATGGAACTTATTTATGTGAATCATGTGGTAAACCTTTGAAAGAAGAAGAAGGTGCTTTGGCTAATATGCGTTATGAAGGCGTTGCAAGACGCTCACAAACGTATAAAAAATCGGTTGTAGACAAAGTATGGAACTTTTTCTCCTCTGTTAAGGTTGGAATATGGATTATCGTTATCTTGTTGTTAGCGTCAGCCTTAGGAACAATTTTCCCTCAGGAAATGTACATTCCTCCGGGAGAAAATGCAACGATTTATTATGAGCAGGAGTACGGAACATTTGGAAAACTTTATTATCAGCTAGGATTTCATAACTTGTACAGCTCATGGTGGTATATGCTGCTTATTGCTGCATTAGGTGTATCACTTGTTATATGCAGCTTAGATCGTGTCGTTCCGTTATATCGTGCATTAAAGACGCAAAGAGTATCCCGTCATACTGCATTTTTAAAGAAACAGCGATTGTTTACGATAACTGACAAAATGAATGATGCTGATGCTGAGGTAGAAAAAGCAGCTTCTGTTTTAAAAAACAAAAAATATAAAGTTAGAGTTGAAAATGGGAATATCCTCGCTGAAAAAGGACGTTTTTCAAGGTGGGGACCTTACGTTAACCATATTGGACTAATCATCTTTTTGATCGGTGCCATGCTTAGGTTTTTCCCGGAAATGTATATTGATGAACATATTTGGGTAAGAGAAGGCCAAGAAGAAGTTATAAATGGAACAGATGGGGAATATTTCCTTCGCAACAACGAATTTATTGTTGAATTTTATGATGAAGATGATGAGAGGTATCGTGATGCCTTTGAACGCACTGGACAACCTGTTGTCAAAACGTATCAAACATCAGCAACTCTATTAAAAAGGGATGAAGGCGGTACAATTGGTGCTGAAACTGAACTCGAAGAAGTAATGGATTATAATATTCGAGTCAATGAACCACTTACATTTGATGGCTTTTCTTTATATCAAGTAGACTATAAATTAAATGAATTGTCTCAATTTACATTTACATTAGACCCAATTGATGAGAATACTGAAGAAGACTTGTCAGACATTCGTTTTGATGTCAATTTATATGAACCTGAAGAAGTGTATGAGTTTGAGAATGGCTATCGAATTGAGATTATGGAGTACTTCCCTAACTTTTACATTAATGATGATGGTGAGCCTGATACAATCAATCGTATTCCAGATAACCCTCGAATTGTATTTGAAGTGTTCCCGCCACACTTAGATCATGAAACAGATACAGGTGAGATTAGCTTTATTGGGGTTCAGATAAATGAAGAGCTGAACGGTGAAAATGATTATCGTATTCGAATGGTTGATGTTGAAATGATAGATGTAACAGCATTGACTGTTAGAAGAGATAGAACAATACCAATTCTTGTTGTTGGTGGATTTATCTTTATGATTGGATTAGTACAAGGATCTTACTGGCATCACCGCAGAGTATGGATTCAAAACCGTGACAATGAAATTTGGATAGCGGGACATGCGAATAAAAACTGGCACGCACTAAAAAATGACTTTGAAGCTGTCGCAAAAGAGACGTCTATTCCAATCCCGTTCGATCAGTTGGATAAAGAGGATGATCGAACAAGTGAAAATAACGAGGTGAATAAGAATGGTTCAAGCAAGTAGTAATATGTTACTTGCAGCATTTTTCTTCTATTTAGCTGCTACAGTTCTTTTTGCAGTGTCGATTACAGGTAAGAAATTTAGAGATAAACATGGTGAAGAAAAAAATAAGTCTGCATTTTTGGGATATATATTTGCTGTTTTAGGGGTTGTTTCAGCAATTTCATATTTCATTCTGCGCTGGATAGGTGTGGGTTTTGCACCTGTAAGTAACATGTTTGAATATACAACCTTTTTAGGTATTGCCCTGTCACTTGCATTTGTTATTGTATACCCTATTTACAAAATTAATTATTTTGGTTTATTTACAATGCCAATTGTTATGCTGATCATTGCATACGCATCTATGTTTCCTGGTGATGTACAGCCATTAATACCTGCTTTACAATCTCATTGGCTGACCATCCATGTGATCACAGTTGCGTTAGGGCAAGGTATTTTAGCGTTAGGCTTTGCAGGGGGATTACTTTATTTAATACGAGTGATCGATTTTACAAAAAAATCAAATAAAGTAAAAGGTGTAGAGTTTATTCTATTTTGTATATTATGTACAGTTGCTTATATCATTATCGGGATGAGCTTCAATGCCGCTGGATATGAAGCACAATTCGCTTATATAAATGAAGATGGCCTGGAGGCAGAAATGACGTACCACATGCCTGCACTGATTGGACCTAACGAAGGGGAATTGTTAACGACAGACCGGTTCGAACCGATTGTTTCAACACCTTCAATTATTGTGAGCAATGATCTTAATACTGTTGTTTGGTCAATACTTGGCGGGTTAATTTTATATATTCTATTACGTGTTGTTTTTAGAAAGCCTATAGGAGGAGCGGTCCAACCATTCGTAAAAAATGTCAATCCACGTTCTGTAGACGAATTAAGTTATCGTGCGATTGCGATAGGATTTCCTGTATTTACACTTGGAGGCTTGATTTTCGCCATGATATGGGCACAAATCGCTTGGACAAGGTTTTGGGGATGGGATCCGAAAGAAGTTTGGGCGCTCATTACATTCTTATTTTATGCAGCTTATTTGCATTTACGACTTTCGAAAGGATGGCACGGTGAAAAGAGTGCTTGGTTATGTGTGATCGGGTTTGCCTTAATTATGTTTAACTTAATATTTGTAAACCTTGTTATTGCAGGATTACACTCTTATGCATAAGTAAAAGAAAGCTGTATATTTTTCTACAGCTTTCTTTTTAGAAGACATGAACGAATGTGTGACGACAAGATGCTTCGTGGTACAATGATTTGAGAAGAATAAATGTAGTTACGTGATGTGATGAGGGGGAAAAATGATGACAAATGAAGCTAGAATATTAGTTGTTGATGATGAGGATCGTATTCGACGTTTGTTAAAGATGTACTTAGAAAGGGAAGAATATATCGTTGATGATGCAGAGAATGGTGAGATTGCTTTAAAACTAGCGTTAGATAAAGATTATGATTTAATTTTGTTAGACTTAATGATGCCAGGGATGGACGGCCTCGAAGTTTGTGAAGAAGTGCGTAAGCAAAAAGCTACTCCAATTATTATGCTGACTGCCAAAGGGGAGGAAGCAAATCGAGTGCAAGGGTTTGAAGCAGGTACAGATGATTATATTGTTAAGCCATTCAGTCCAAGAGAGGTAGTCCTCCGTGTTAAAGCATTGCTGAGACGTGCTTCATCCACAAAATTTTTACAAACTGAAACAACAACGAAAGATGTATTAGTCTTTCCTCATTTAACAATCGATAATGATGCACATAAAGTAACAGCAGATGAACATTATATTAATTTAACGCCTAAAGAATATGAATTATTGCATTATTTAGCTCAATCACCGGATAAAGTATTTTCAAGGGAACAATTACTGAAAGATGTGTGGAATTACGAATTCTTTGGTGACTTAAGGACTGTTGATACACATATTAAGCGTCTCCGTGAAAAACTAAACAAAGTTTCTCCTGAGGCAGCAGATATGATCTCAACTGTTTGGGGAGTCGGCTATAAGTTTGAAGCCGTAAAGGAAAAATGATGTTATGGCGCAGTGTCGTCGGTAAGCTATGGCTGACGATTCTCTTATTAGTATCTGTCGTATTAGCGGTTCTAATGATTTTGCTCCTCCAATACTTTGAATATTTCCATACTGTACAGGCAGAAGACCAATTAATGAACCATGCTACAATCATTAGTTCTTTGCTTGAGGATGAAGAATCAAATGAGGCAGCAAAAACAATGAGTCAAAATATTGCTGAGACATATTCTACAAAAGCGGTAATTATAACCGATAACGATGAATATTGGTATACAAATAATAATAATGGACAAGATTTGCCTGTGTCAGTATTTTTCGAAGATCACGATCTGTCACAAGTGTTAGAAGCAGGTGAAACAATTGTTACTCAAGGTCACTATCCTTTGTCAGATCGTACTGATATGCAAGCAGATGTGCTCGTTGTAGGCATACCTGTTTCATTTCCGAATGATACAAACGGGGCAATTTTTACTTATCAATCTTTAGAAGAAGTAGATAGGGCTATGAATCGAACGAAGCATATCATCTTTTTAGCAGCTGGTGTTGCGATCGTATTAACAACGATTTTTGCGTTTTTCTTGACGACGAGAATTACAGCTCCTTTAAGAAAAATGAGAAATGCGTCTTTGGAAGTGGCAAAAGGTAACTTTAATACGAAAGTGCCGATATTAACGAATGATGAAATTGGCCTCTTAGGAATTGCATTTAATCGAATGGCCAGAGCTTTAAATACAAACTTAACTGCACTTAATCAAGAAAAAGAACAGTTATCGAGAATATTAAGTTCAATGGCAGATGGTGTTATAACGTTGGACCGAGATGGAGCTGTAATGGTTACGAATCCCCCAGCCAATGAATTTATTCGTGCTTGGCTTTATGAGCAAGGGGATATAGAGGAATCGAGTCAATTACCAAAAGAGTTAAAAGAATTGTTTAAACGGGTAGTCGAACAAGAAAAAGAACAAATGACAGAAGTAGATGTTCAAGGACGAAGCTGGGTAATTTTAATGACCCCATTATATGGCCAGCAAGATGTTCGAGGTGCGGTTGCAGTTTTACGAGACATGACTGAAGAGCGATTGCATGATAAACTTCGAAAAGACTTCATCGCAAATGTTTCTCATGAATTACGAACACCGATTTCAATGTTACAAGGGTATAGTGAAGCCATTATTGATGATGTTGCTAGTTCAGAAGTTGAAAAGAAGGAATTGGCTCAAATTATTTATGAGGAATCGTTACGAATGGGTAGGTTAGTGAATGAATTACTTGATCTTGCAAGAATGGAAGCGGGTTACATTCAACTAAATAAGGAAACGATTGAGGTAAATGATTTTGGTAAAAGAGTATTTAGAAAATTTTATGGAGTTGCAAAAGAGCATAAAATAGATTTGAAGGATGAATTTTTATCAATAGATCGGACGTTAAATGTAGACCCTGATCGTCTAGAGCAAGTATTAACGAACTTAGTTGATAATGCGATCCGCCATACCCCAGAAGGTGGTAAAGTGACATTACGATTGGAGTCAAGTAATAAGGGGATTAAGTTTGATGTTCAAGACACAGGTTCAGGAATACCTGAAGAGGACCTACCATTCATATTTGAACGGTTCTATAAAGCAGATAAAGCACGAACGAGAGGGCGAGCTGGGACAGGCTTAGGCCTTGCGATTGTTAAAAATATTGTCGAAGCACATAACGGAAAAGTGGCAGCACACAGCAAACTAAATGAAGGTACGACATTTTCTGTGTTTTTACCGTTTGATTCTGGAGCATTTTGACAAATGAATCAGAAAAATCTTGTTTCATAAGAAACAATTAGGCGTGAACTACCAACCACTTACGTCCTTTACGGGTTGCTTGAAGAGGGAGGCTTCTTTCAGAAAAACGTTAAAACTTACGGCCAGGGACCTCCATTACGTATAAATGGAGATCTCTGGCTATTTTTTTATCAGTCCCGATGAATTTCTCTCATTAAATGAGATAGTTCTGGAACTATCAATTCTTTCATAGCAAGTTTTACAGCACCAGAGGAACCTGGAGTTGAAAAAATAGCTGTTTTTCCTCTAACTCCGGCAACCGCACGACTTAACATAGCAGCAGAGCCAATATCTTTATCATAACTTAAGTACCGAAAAAGTTCTCCGAACCCTGAAATCTCTTTGTCCAGCATTGTAGAAACCGCTTCATATGTAGTATCTCTAAATGTTAATCCGGTTCCACCATTAATTAATAATGCGTCTACTCTAGGTTGATGATCCGCTTCACGAATTTTTTGCTGAATGGACATGTAATCGTCTTTCACGATTACATGATCGTGGACAATATGTCCTGCATCTTCTAAATATTGTTTCATAACGAAACCACTTTTATCAGTTTCCTTTGTACGTGTGTCAGAAACTGTAAGAATTATACAAGTAACAGATTGTGGTGCATTTGCTTTATGTTCATGAACAGCCACAGTATCGCCTCCTCTCGTAAATATATTGTAACTTTAATCATCTTCTTGCACAATTAGTTCATAGAGAAATCCGTTTGAGGAAATGATTTTTATCCATTCCATTATTTGTGTATAATAGTTGTAACTTATATTTTCAATGATTTCTAAAGAATAAGTTCTTCTGCCGCGTCTTGTGTGAACGCCGCATTCACCACATCCTCGTGGAAGCTCGTGAAGGAATGCTAGTCGCTGGAAGTCTCCTTTCACTTCTTCGAATGATCAATAAAACTACAATCTATGCGAAAGAGCCTTTTAATAAAAATATTTTACACGGAGGGGATACATATGAAAATATATACAAAAAAAGGAGACCACGGGGATACACAATTAATAGGGAAACGCGTCAGGAAAACAAACGAACGTGTCAATGCTTACGGTACGATTGATGAATTAAATAGTTTTATCGGTATTGCAGTAAGTGAATTAATTGCTTCTGCTGATTTAGAGGATGTTCGAAATGATTTAATAAAAATACAACACGAATTGTTTGATCTTGGCGGAGATCTAGCAAATGTGACAAATAAAGGGGATTGGGCTACAAAGGAAGAATATGTAACTTATCTTGAAGATAAAATAGATAAGTATTGGGATGAGTCCCCTGAAATTAAGACGTTTATTTTACCAGGTGGAGATAAAGAAGCCGCTCAGCTTCATGTATGCAGAACGGTAGCAAGAAGAGCTGAACGTGCGATATTAAAAATAGACTCAACCGAAACTTTGCCCCCTGTTGCAGTAAAATATGTCAACCGGTTATCTGATTATTTTTTTGCAGCTGCAAGGGTTGTCAATCATCGGCGAGGGACAACAGATGTGTTGTATGAGAGAGGGAAGGATGTTTTTTCATAAGGAATCAAACAGCATTCGAAATGGCTATCGCAGGACCGCTTTGTAGATAACAAAGAATGTAATCTACCCAAAGAAATATACTTGAAAAAGTGGGGCTGTATCAAAAGGTCATAAAAAATGACCTTTTGACAGCTCCTTTTTTCATGCCAAACATACAAAAAAATCGCCTCTTTCGGTATAATGAAGTTACCACACCACATTAACGAAAGAAGGCGATTTTTTATGAGCAACCAAACGGTCACTTTCCAAGATTATACCATGAATCAGCTGTATCTTCCTATGGATTTTTCCGATTTAATTCCTGAAGATCACGTTGCTCGGATCGTAAGCGACATGATCGATGCCCTGGACGACCAGCTGTTTTTTGATGTGTATAAAGGAGGCGGTCGCCCCGCCTACCACTCGAAAATGATGGCGAAAATCGTCTTGTACGGATACACACAGGGGCTCTTTTCCGCCCGTGCCATCGAAGGCGCTCTGAGAGAACACTTGCCTATGATGTGGCTTTCCGCCAGCCAAGCGCCCGATTTTAACACGATTAACCGGTTTCGTTCAGAACGCTGTAAGCCGTTGATGGATGCCTTATATTCGGAGATGGTCCAGCTACTGATAGAAGAAGGGTATGTCGATGGAAAGGACTATTTTCTCGA
Organism: Evansella halocellulosilytica; assembly: GCF_002335745.1. GTDB lineage: Bacteria > Bacillota > Bacilli > Bacillales > Salisediminibacteriaceae > Bacillus_CA > Bacillus_CA halocellulosilytica. The sequence goes on from NZ_NIST01000001.1 coordinate 3,253,010, forward strand.
CGGCACCAAGATTGAGGCTAATGCCAACAAGTACACGTTTGTCTGGCGCAAAAGTACCGAGGGCTACGAAGAAAAACTGCAGTCGAAAATCGTGGAAAATCTTCAGGCGATTGAAGACGCCATCGCGTTCGATATCGACTCCCTGAAACGAAAAGATGACACATTTCCACGCGAACGTATCTCCCGAGAAGCCCTGGAAGAAGTCGCTCATCAAGTCGAACAGGAACTCAAGGCGCAGGACGATGCCATCGAAGACGCCGACACGGTCGATGAAAAACGGGCGAAGAAACAAGCTGTCAAATCACTGCACCAGTTTCATAAAGCGTTAACGAAAGATTACCTCCCTCGTCTAGAGAAATACGAAACCCAAATGGGGGTTTTTGGGGACCGCAATAGTTATTCGAAGACGGACGTTGATGCCACGTTTATGCGCATGAAAGACGATCACATGATGAACGGTCAGCTCAAAGCCGGTTACAATATCCAGGCCGGCACGCAGGACCAGTTTATTCTCCATTATTCCATTCATCAGAGTCCAACGGACGCTCGGTTGCTTGTCCCCCATTGGGAGAGTTTGAAAGAAACCGGACGGCATCTGCCGGATAACCTGATTGCGGACGCAGGCTATGGAAGTGAACCGAACTATATGTATCTCACCGAACAGGAAGACCTGCATACATTGATCCCGTACAACACCTATGAACAGGAACAGAAACGATCGTTTTCGAAAAGAGCGTATCATCCGCACAACTGGACGTACGATGAGAAAGACGATCTATACTGGTGCCCGAACCAGCGGAAAGTGACGTTTCGCCACTATCGTCGAGGAACGGATAAACATGGCTATACCCGAGACTTTAAAATCTATGAATGTGAGTCCTGTGAAGGTTGCCCGTTTAAAGCGGACTGTACCACCGCCAAAGGCAACCGGAAAGTCTATTACAATCCGGTGTATGAAGAGTTAAAGGCGAAAGAAGCAAACAAACTGAAAAGCGATGACGGACGAACACTCTACGCGCGCCGAAAAACGGACGTGGAGAGTGTATTTGGTCATGTCAAACAAAACCTAGGCTTCCAGCGATTCCACCTGCGGGGACTGAAAAAAGTCCACGTTGAGTTCGGTTGGGTGGCCATGGCTCACAACATACGAAAGGTGGCGGCGGGAAAACGCCACCAAAAGAAACAAACAGCATAAACAGGATTAAAAAATACCATGGTCACCATCTCGATGAATGGCGTCCATGGTATTTTACGCTAAGGGCTTTTGATACAGCCCCACTCTTTTTAACTAGGTATTGTTCAAGACTTTGTTAAGTTAAATATGAATTTCAATGTCAGCTTCATCACGCAGGTGTTCTACGTATTTCGTCTGTTTAAGTTGAGTTTCAATCTCATCTTGAAGTTCTTCAAACTCACCAATATCTTCGTCCTGAACAGCCATCTGTTCGTAATACTCTCTCATTTCATCTTCAGAAACTTCAATTTCTTCTTCATCTAGATGATCTAATGAAAGGAGCTCTTGAACTAACACCATTTCACGAATTTCTTCTCTTAAGGATTCTTCAGTATAATTTTGCATTTCTAAAGCTTGTTCAAATTCTTCTTCTGAAAAACTACCTTTAATTTGTTCGAACTCTATATCAACTTCTTCTTCAGAAGCTTCAATATTTTGGTTTTCAGCTTCTTGCAATAACACTTTTTGAGTTACGAGTTCATCTAGAATACTTTGACGCATTTGCGAAAGTAGCTCTTGATTTTCCTCATCTTCAAAGTCAATTCCTTGTTGGGCATAAAGCTCTTCTAATTGGTTTAATTGTTGGTTGATTTCACTCATAGGAACGTCTTCACCATTAATTGTAGCTGCTGGTTCTGAATCCTCTGCTCCGTTGCTTGCACCATCGTTGTCTTCACCACATGCAGCTAAAGCTAAGACAGTCGTCAATGAGATAGCAAGCAGAAAATTCCGCTTGATTTTGTTCATTAAAACATCCACCTTTCTATTTTATCAATGTAAAGAGTAAGTTCTTCAACATTAACTAACACTTTACCATAACAGAATACCTAAATTCAATTTTGTAAATCTAAAAAATAATGGAGGGGAAAAAACAGCTCCTCCTTGCAACATAAAATATGAAGTTATAGGCTAAGTTCAATTGGCAATGCAAATTTTAAATCTTCAACTTTAGTTAATGAATTAATTTGTTCAAATGTACATTCTTTATCCACAGAAAGGAGCATGACAGCTTCCCCACCTTGCTTATTTCTGCCTACTTGCATAGAAGCAATGTTAATGTTTTTTTCACCTAAAAGTTGTCCTACTTTTCCAATCACCCCAGGCTTATCGATGTGCTGAATAAATAAATTGTGTTTTTGAGGTTGAAAATCAATCGAAAAATGGTTTAGACGAATAATTCTTGGTCCCAATTCGCTGTGGAAAGTACCGAATAATTGTAAGGTATTATTTTCACCATATACTTTAGCTTTAACTAAATTCGTAAACCCTTTCGAATCTTTATCATAGGACTGGCTTATTTTAATATGCCGTTCATTTGCAATGTAAATGGCATTCACATCATTTACATGCTGATCAATTCTGCTTCGAAAGAATCCAGATAGAAAACGGCGTTGTAAAAGGCTTGTTTCATCGAGATTTACTTCACCAGAAAATGATATTTCAACCTCTTTGACAGGCTCTTTCATTAATTGTGAAGCCATTTCCCCCATTGTTTCCAAAAATGGATAAAAAGAAACCGTTTTATCTGAATGTCTGTGATCAGTAATAGGTAAGTTTATTGAACTACGCAGTTGTTTACCTTCAAAAAAATGACGAATTTCTTCAGAAACTTGTAGAGCAACATTTTCTTGAGCTTCAATTGTTGATGCAGCTATATGTGGAGTCGTAATGACTTCACTGAGTTTAGTTAACGGATTATCATGTACGGGTTCGCTTTTAAAAACGTCCAATGCAGCTCCTTTAACATGTCCTGACACAATTGCATCATAAAGAGAAGTTTCACATATAATTCCTCCTCTTGCACAATTGATGACGTAGGCACCTTTTTTTACCTTCTTAAATTCTTCTTTAGCAATTAATCCGTCAGTTTCTTTTGTAAGCGGTGTATGAACGGTAATAATATCACTTACTTTTAACAATTCATCAAGACTTACGGCCGTTACATGGAAGTCTTTCGCTTTTTCTGCAGGTAGAAAAGGATCATAAACATAAATGCTCATTTGAAACGCTGCAGCTCGTTTAGCAAGTTCGGCACCAATTTTTCCAAACCCGATAATTCCGAGATTTTTTTCATTTAACTCGGTTCCTTGAAACCTTTTGCGGTCCCACAATCCGTTTTCCATTGAGGCATTTGCTTGAGGGATATTTCTTAATAAAGATATCATCATTGCAAAAGTATGTTCTGCAGTAGAAATCGTATTGCCATTTGGAGCATTGATGACGACAATACCTTTTTCTGTTGCTGCTTCTATATCAATATTATCAACACCTACACCAGCTCGACCAATTATTTTGAGGCGAGTAAGTGTTTCAAGGTGATTTCTCCTTATCGTAGTACCACTCCTGACAATAATCCCGTCTATTTCAGAGTGTGGAATACTTGTTTCCTCGAGGTTTTCAAAAACTACACGGATCATGGGATCATTCAGCAATGGTTTAAGACCATCTTTGCTCATTGGGTCAGATATTAATATTGTTTTGACGTTCATCATAAAAGCCTCCTTAAACTCGGGTTATATCAATATACAATATCACATTGTCAGAATTTTCTCATTCAAAAACCTAGGAAACATGAAAAAAATTTCTTGATCATATATTGAGATATAAAATAGTGAAAGGTGCTGAAAAATAATATGGAGATTTATAAAGTGAATGTCGGTGATACACTTCACAGAGTTGCCTGTCATCATCACGTCCGGGTAAATCAATTGTTAGAGGTAAACCCATTCCTTATAGATAAAAAAAGCTATATACAGCCAGGACTTCAAATACGAATACCTGAAAAAAAATCGAGGATAATAGAAGAGGAAGGGGTGTGCTTAAAAGAGTTTTCTCCCTTTGACATATCAGATTACATAGAGAAGTGGTCTAAATTAAAGCATGGCCAAATTCAATGTTCAATAGTAGGTTATAGTGTCATGAATTATCCAATTTATTTAGTTAAGGTTGGGAGAGGAAGTAAAGAAATATTTTATTCAGGAGGTTGGCATTCAAACGAATGGATGACGAGTAAATTTTTGACAGAGTGGGCAGATGATATTATAAATGCTCTAGCAAATAATAAGTCATATTATCATTTAAATATTGCTGATTTATTTGAAGAGATTACTTTATACATCGTCTTCATGGTAAACCCAGATGGAGTTCTGCTCGTTCAGCAAGGTAATTATCCTAAGCATCCTTACTATCATGAAATCAATCGAATAAACAAAGGGTGTCAAACATTTGATCATTGGTCAGCTAATATAAGAGGGGTAGATTTAAACCATCAATGGCCAGCTGGCTGGGAAAAAGAAGCTGATGAAAGCCCGCAACAACCGTGGCCACGTCATTATAGCGGCAGTAATCCACTGACCGAGCCAGAAGTTAAGGCAATATACCGTTTAACAAAACAAGCTAATTTTTCACACGTATTAGCCTTTCATTCGCAAGGTCAGTTGATCTATTGGGGTTACCGTAACTTAGAGCCTGAAACGAGTAAAACTATGGTTGAACGATTGTCATTACAAAGCTCATATGTTCCGGTTAGAACGGCTGACAGTGATGGGGGCTATAAAGATTGGTTTATTCAAGAAACTGGAAGACCAGGTTTTACTATTGAAGTCGGAACAGGAATAAACCCACTGCCATTTCGAGCATACGGGGAAATTTGGTCAAATAATGTTCTATTAGCAAATGAAGGATTATTAATTTAAAATATATAAACTCTTAATCGTCGACTAAAAAATAGGTTTTAAAAGAAAGAAGCTGACTCAAAAGTGCCTCTTCTCTCCATTATCTATAACAAGATCCAGTTGAGGATCATCTGGAATCTTGTATTGGAGGTTCCTGGCAATTTAATGAGTCAGCCTCTTGTAATATCTATTCAAACTTCAATGCGTCGCCGTCAAATGATTCATCAGCTATTTTGATTGAGTCAGTAGGGCAACCATCAAGAGCATCTTCCATATCTTCGTATAACTCTTCTGGCACTTCTGCTGTACCTTCATTATCGTCTAATATAACAAATGCAATCCCATCATCATCATAATCATAAATGTCAGGTGCTGCAGCTCCACACGCGCCACAAGCAATACAAGTGTCTTTGTCTACGATTGTGTACTTTGCCATTACAAATAACCTCCCATTGAAATAAATATAGAATCCCTTTATATTTATTTTTTTATGCATAAAGGGGTGACTAAAGAACAAATTCTCATTTGTGAATAAAGTTCTTTCTTATTTTATTGTAAATGTTCCCGATTGACATTTCAATAAAAATATCATAGGAGCAAGGAAGCAATCCTAATACATGTCTTAATTAAGAGGTATCGAAAAATAAATGTGCTGTAAGTGAAGTGTATATTAAGATATATGTTTTAAGTAGCTTCTACGTTAAATCCTTTTTATAATAGGTATAAAGATAGATTAGTGAAGGAGTAATAAATATGAGTAGTATTAGCTGGCTATTATTAAAGGTGATGAATCAGATAGGCAGTGAACGGTCTTTTAATGGAATATACTATTTACTGAGCGGAAAGAAATCATTTCAAACAATTCAAGATGCTAAACTTTTTCATTGTACGCAGTATGTCGGATCATTAAAGTCCGTTGAGAAAAATGTATTCGATCAAATTATAAAAGAAGGAGATAAAAAAGGGTGGTTTCATTACATAAAAAAAGACCATGCTCATTTATCTGACACCGGAATTAGGTCATTGGAATTGTTTGAACAAGTTTATCAAATACCTAAGTATTATAACGGTGCAAAATATGAATGGAACGATTCAGCCACCATTTTTTGGAACAGACTTTCTTTATTAGTACAGACCGTTTCATTTTTAGAGCGTGATATTCGTCATTTTATACCAGTTAGTTATGATCGAAATATTCAATTATTTACGAAAGATGTTATTAAAAAGTGTCATATGCCTTTACATGAATTAAATAAACAGCTTTTTGATGAAATGTTCCAAATACTTAACCTTTTTTCGGAATTGGAAGCGTGGTTATTTGTACAAAGGTTAACATCACCAGATAGAACGGGGAGAACATTTTTACAGCTCTCAAATCACTTTAACGATGATTCAAACTATGCAAAACTAATCTTTCAAAGTGTAATTCATCGAATACTTCAATTGCTAAATCATCATCAATATCCTATTCTAAACTTGTTGTACCCTGAATCAGAGTTTCAAGGAATAACAGAAACGGCAAAAGTGACAAATAGACTTTTAATAAATAACAATATTGATGATATCGCCAAGATAAGAAATTTGAAGAGGAGTACGATCGAAGACCATATTATTGAATTAGCAATATATGATCCTGATTTTCCTGTTGAGTCGTTTGTTAACCGAAGTCAAGTACAAGCTATTTTATATGCGTCTAACATGTTACAAACGAAAAAGCTTAAAAAAATAAATGAACATTTTAGTGGGGAATTTTCTTATTTTGAAATTAGGCTTGCATTATCGACGGGGGAGAGCTTGGAGGGAAAAGATGAATCTTGAAGAAATTCTATATGAGAAGTTTGGATATACTCAATTTCGAAGTGGACAAAAAGAAGTGATCGAAGCTGCGCTTAATCGGAATGATGTGTTAGCTATACTGCCAACTGGAACAGGTAAAACACTATGCTATCAATTTCCGTCAATGCTTCAAGAAGGAATGACAATTGTTGTTTCGCCCTTATTGTCGCTCATGGAAGATCAAGTTCATCAATTAAGAGCTTACGGTGATAAGAGGGTCGTTCAACTAAACAGTCTTTTATCTTTTAAAGAAAGAAGAACGACATTACATAATCTAACGAATCATTCTATGGTATTTACTTCACCAGAGATGTTATCTAATGAATATGTAATATCTGCTTTAGTCAAATACGATATTGGTTTATTCGTCGTTGACGAAGCTCATTGTATATCACAATGGGGGCATGAATTTCGCACCGACTATTTGCGGTTAATGCTTGTAAGAGAAAGGCTAGGGAATCCGCCATGTTTGGCATTAACTGCCACTGCGACTAAAAGTGTTGAAGCTGATATTATTAAACGCTTAGGCATGGAAAAACCAGCTGTACTCCGATATCCAGTAAACCGAAATGAAATTGGATTAGTAACAGATCGAGTTAAGAATAAAGATGAAAAAGATGAACAACTCATAAGATGGCTAAAAAATCTAAAAAAACCGGGAATCATTTATGTGGGGACACGTAATGAAGCTGAACGTCTTCAATGTTTAATGCATAATAATCATTTCACGAATACTTCCTATTATCATGCTGGCCTAACTAAGGAGGACAGGCTTCTAGTTCAAAATCAATTTATTAATGATGAATTGGACTGGATCGTTGCTACTAATGCCTTTGGAATGGGGATTAATAAAAGTAATATACGTTCAATTATTCATATGTACTTACCACCATCTTTTGAACAGTATGTACAAGAAATTGGCAGAGCAGGAAGAGATGGTAACCATAGTACTGCTGTTTGTATTTTCTCAAAAGAAGACCGTAACTTGCCAATCAATTTTATTCAACGTGAATTTCCTGCTAAACAGGAATTTGAAGGATGGTTCTATACTGGAAAAGGCAGTTATCTAACAGAACAATTAAAAGTAAAACCTAACGAAATAAAAGAACTTTTTCAAATTGATGAAACAATTTGGCGCATGGTTCTGTTTTATTTGGAGGAAGAATCGATTCTCGTAGATGGAGAAATTATTGTAAACAACATAACTAATTCGTCGATACAAAGAATAATTGAGCATTTTATGAATCGAGCGAATGAAAAACTAGAGAGATTTTTAAAATTTGAACAATACATATTTTCTCGAAGCTGCCTCCGAAAAGGCCTTTTGCATTACTTTAATGATCACAATGTTAAGGTAGAAGAGAAAAAGTGTTGCTCAAATTGTCATGATATGAAAGTATTCATAGATGAAAACGAGGAAGAGATAAGGCATAATCGGCAATCTGTAGTTAACAATTCATATGCTTTATGGGAAAAAGAGCTTGCACAAATCTTTAATAGATCGATGAGTGTAAAATAACGGAGGAAAATGTGAATAAACAATCTGAAATTGTAAAAAGGCTAACTGACCGTGAGCTACTACTGAATGTATATTTAACCCAGCTAATGATTTTATCAATAAGTATAGGGTTGAGCTGGTTGTTGTTTAATGACTGGTTAGCCGTCTTTCAGCTAATTAAATGGAATGTCAATCATGCATTAATTGGTCTAGCAGGGGGACTGTTTGTCGTTATTTTAGAAATCATTTTAATAAAAGTACTACCTTCTGACTGGTTTGATGATGGTGGAATAAACGATCGAATTTTTAAAAGAATCTCTCCGATACATATTGCGATATTGTCATTAACAGTAGCCTTTTGTGAGGAACTATTATTTAGAGGTGTCTTACAAACGAGTTTCGGGATAGTGATCGCTTCAATTATTTTTGCTGTTATCCATTTTCGTTATATGCATAAACTATTTTTATTTACGTTTACGATTATTCTTAGCTTTTTCTTAGGTGGGATCTACTATTATACAAATAATTTATTGCCGGTTATCATCGCACACTTTTTAATCGACTTTATATTAGGATTACTGATTAGGTATCGTATACTATGAAAGATTAATAACGAAATAAACCGGAAGTATAGGTGAATATCGTGTTATATTACTGAGGGGGAAATAGACATGAGGAAGACGCAGGAAGATATATCGTCTAACTTAGGAAAGCAAGAGTCAGAGTATGAGATAGAGGATGAAAACTCAATTGATGTGCTGAATTTACCTTCAAGAAAAGAGATCCATCAACAACCTAAAGAAAATGAAAGAAAAAGATATCGAAGAAAGAAAAAAAAGCAACAGAGTTTTCCACTAGTGAGGATTTTAGTTATTCTTTTTTTCATATTAGTTACACTCGTAATTACGTACCCTTTATGGATAGACAAAATTATATAGGAAAAGACGGGTATAACCAGTCCACTTTGCATATAGATGTATTATCTATATAAGAAAGGTGGAATATCAATGCAAGTCGGCTCGGAAGAAAAAGATCAGCTCGCATATCATACAGTTGTCGAGCAAGCCTTGATTAAAGCAAAAGTAAAAGAACAAAAAGCGGAAAAAAATCTCATGAATGCAGGTTATATGTTTTTCGTCTTATTGTTTATAGTCATTGCATACGGTATTTATTCATTTATTTATACGAAACAAGTCGAAGCATATATTACACACATATTGTCAGATCAATTATTAATATTTCTTCTATTTTTACTAGCAATTAGTTTTTTTTACATGAAAGTAAAAAAAGATAAACTTGACAAAGCAGAAAAAGATTATGAAGAATTATTAGAAGATATCATCGACCGTGCTCCTGAAATATGGCCATCTTCATATAAGAGTAAACATATAAATCGATTACACGAATTAAAAGATAAACACGATATTAATTTATTTCATAAGTAAAAGCGAAATATATGAACAAGTACTCGGCTCATTAGCGTCCAATTAAAAAGGTATGAGCCTGGTACTTTTTTTCGTTTTGCAGATCGCAAATCAGCAAGGTTCTTCAATTATGTGTGAGCCCAGCTAAAGGGCGAGCTTTTATCCGAAAAAAACAACTGAGTGCCGATCAAATGCACGGCCGTTTACTAAAACTTTACTTTGATTCACATGCTCCATTCTACCAAATGCGAGTGTTTTATAAGATTTAAGACAAAATACTTCAACGGGCATTCCCATTTTAGTGTGGAAGTCAATATCTGCGTCGGTAACTAAAGAATGATTTTTCCATTTCAAAAATGTCAAAAGAATCATCCCTTCCTTAAAGACTGAAAATTAAGAAATCTTAATTTATTATATCTTTTATAACTTTAATTTTCAATCAAGTTTTTCAAATTGGGCTTGTAAAAATAAATGCATATACATAATAACAAAATTAATTCGTCTTCATATACTGAAGGGAGAGGTGATTAATATGCAACAATCCGAAGGCGAATCAATTAATGGCTTATTATTCATTATAACGATTTTAATTTTCCTACTTTTATCTTTTGGATATGGAAGAAGTACAATACCAGAGGATACAGACAGAGCAGTACTATTTGGTTAGGCAACAAAAATTAAGCAGGTGTGATTTATGCCGCAAAATAAGAAAAAAAAACCTCAAAAAGGTGACATTTTTAATGAATTGAGTTCTTTGACGCCTCAACAAATATTGGTTATTATTGGGCTGCTATCTAACGTATTGAACGTACAAGGTGTGTATGTAGATTTTGATCAGAATGTAGAAATATTGCTGAGAGGAAGTCTTAAAAATCAAATGAACTTACAACATCTGCTCGATCATTCACTTAAAGATATGGATGATCAAAAAATGAGAGAGTACATTGAATTAATAAAAAAAATGCAAAAATAAGAACACACAAGCGACTACTGGCACTTAAAAACTATTCGATAAATAGATCAGCTCGTGAATCGAAAATAGGACTAAAGAAATGAAGCAGCCATTTGGCTGTTTTTATCTTTATTTAAGTAATGATTGGAAGAATGAAACTAAAACCGTTGAAAGCGTTTTCAGAATTCGTTTATAATAGGTGGGGGTGAAGGGTGAAAGTTTAATTCTTATTATATGTGTGAATCTTCAAAGACATTTTTAAAATAAAAATGTAGAAATCGTACATACCTTTTAAAAACTGTTATACTTATATCGTTTGATCATCATTTTAGTGATGAATGATTAAGACAACTAAGATTCATCCTTTGTCATCGCTGAAAACATAGTATTGAAGGAGTGAATGAAGTTTGAAGAAAGTAAAATCAGATATTGAAATTGCACAAGAAGCAAAGATGGTACCTATTAAAAACATTGTTGAAAGTATGAGCTTAAATAATGATGAATGGGAGCCTTACGGTCATTATAAAGCAAAGCTTTCATTATCAGTTTTGGATCGATTAGAGGATAAGCCAGATGGGAAAGTTGTCCTTGTTACAGCAATTAACCCGACCCCAGCAGGTGAAGGTAAGTCTACAATGACTGTAGGGCTTGGACAAGCATTAAATAAAATCAACAAAAAAACAATGATTGCATTACGTGAACCTTCACTTGGCCCGACAATGGGTATTAAAGGGGGAGCTGCCGGAGGAGGCTATTCCCAAGTTGTTCCGATGGAAGATATTAATCTTCACTTTACTGGAGATATTCATGCAATCACAACTGCTCATAATGCTTTAGCGGCTATGCTTGATAACCATATTCATCGCGGCAATGAATTGAATATTGACGTACGTCGAATCTCTTGGAAGCGTGTTTTGGATATGAACGACCGAGCTTTAAGAAATGTCGTTGTCGGTTTAGGAGGACCTTTACAAGGTGTACCTCGTGAAGACGGATTTGATATTACTGTAGCTTCTGAAATCATGGCTATCCTTTGCTTAGCATCTAGTCTACAAGATTTAAAACAGCGGTTGTCTAAAATTGTTGTCGCATATACTGCGGATGAGACGCCTGTAACAGTAAAAGACTTAAAAGCTGAAGGAGCACTAACTTTACTTTTAAAAGAAGCGATAAAACCAAATCTTGTACAAACATTGGAAAATACACCAGCGCTGATTCATGGCGGGCCGTTTGCAAACATTGCTCATGGCTGTAACAGTGTAATAGCAACCAAAATGGCTTCTAAGCTTGCGGACTATGTCGTAACAGAAGCAGGTTTTGGTGCAGATTTAGGTGCTGAGAAATTCTTGGATATAAAAACGAGAGCTGGTAATATTGATCCGGATATTGTGGTCATTGTCGCGACAATCAGAGCGTTGAAAATGCATGGTGGAGTACCAAAAGATCAATTAAAAGAAGAAAATGTCAATGCATTAAAATCAGGACTCGCGAATCTAGAAAAACATGTCGAAACCATCAGGCAATTTGGTTTACCTCATGTTGTTGCAATTAACCGATTTATTCATGACTCTCAAGAAGAAATTGATACATTAACTGCTTGGTGTGAACAACAAGGCATAAACGTAGAGTTAGCTGATGTTTGGGAAAAAGGTGGTGAAGGCGGCGAAGCATTAGCTCACCGAGTTGTACAAGAAATTGAACCATCCGAGAAAAACTTTACACATACTTATGAGTTGAATACTTCTATTGAAGAAAAAATTGAAGCCATTGCAAAGAAAGTGTACGGAGCTAAAGGAATAGAATTATCACCTCAAGCAAGGAAGCAGATCAGTACATTCGAAAAAAATGGCTGGGATCAACTTCCGGTATGTATGGCGAAAACACAATATTCATTGTCTGATGATCCGTCAAAATTAGGAAGACCAACTGATTTTACAATTACTGTACGTGAATTAAAGCCTTCTGTAGGAGCAGGATTTATTGTAGCATTAACAGGGAATGTAATGACAATGCCTGGTTTACCAAAAGTTCCAGCAGCTGAAAAAATGGATGTTGATGTAAATGGAAAAGCTTTAGGTTTGTTCTAATAAGTATAAGGCTGGGACAAAACTGTCTCATTAAAGCCAAATAAAGATTCCGATTATCGTGTTTGATAATCGGAATCTCCTTTTTTGACCATCATCCTATCTAACACAGCAAAAACGCTATCATTTTCTTGAAGTTTATAGGCTAAATCCAAGGCAAAATGATTTGATTCATTTTAAAATCTTTAAAAATAAGGATACCTCCGATTCTGTTATTGTACGGTGACTTTAACTTTATTAGGAGATATCCTTTTTGTGTAAACATTTAAAGCCTTTATCCGTTGAGAGTTCAAAATAACGAGATGCCTGAGGGAAAAGAAAGAGCTTTCTCTTTTGCAACGAGTAACCACAGGAGCTTCATTGGGGGGATCCTCTCCCGATTAGCTGAAGCATTTTCCAAGGCAAAGAAGACACTATGAATACAAACGAAGTGCAGCACGAGTAAAATCACAATTGTGCTCTGGAGTGAAAGCGTCGGCCTATAGCGATTTCGAATTCTATAAAGGGCGAAATGAAAACCGCCCGTTTCACTGTCGATAGTTATTGAAATTGTCATTATGCAAATGAGAAACATATACCGGATGTTGAATATAATTTCAATAAAGGTAGGAGGGATATGATGAACACATTATTCAAACGATCATTCCTTGCTGTCATATTCGGAGTCATTTTTTTTATATTAAGCAATAGAATTAGTGAGCTTTTACCTTACAACTCGAATACCATCCTTCATAACCTCGTCTTTGAGCCATTTTCATTATTCATTACCATTTTGTTCTTTATTGGTAGCTTTTTATTATTATCCAGACTCATTTTTTATTTGTCCTTTTCTACAGTAACAAGATTGGAGCAATTCTTATATTTATGTATGTTGATCGGTAGTATAATAATATATCAGTGGTTACTTATTTGTCTGATATCGATATCACTCATCTATTTGTATTTTGATGTTCACCAATATAATAAAAAATGTAAACGTTTAAAGAGGTAAGACAATTTAATTAGGCGATGCATCGTTTTACACTTGAGGTGAAATCATCTATAATATGTCAAATAATCAAAACGAGAAAAGTAGGTGGAGTAATTGAGTGCCGGTAAAGGGAAGTATAACATAAAGGCTGTTTCAACAATGCTTGGCATTCAACCGGGAACATTAAGGGCATGGGAAAGAAGGTACAGTATCATCGATCCTGTCCGAAACGAAGTTGGTCACCGCTTATATACAGAAGAACACATATCAGTATTGAAATGGTTAATGAATAAAATAAATAAGGGATTTACGATCGGACAAGCTGTAGGGTTATTGGAAAGAGACGAGATCATAGAGAGAGTTCAAGAAGATCAACCTAGCCATAATTACATAGAAACATTGCGCAAGGATCTTTTAGGGGCACTATTATCATTTAACGAGTATGAAAGTAATCAACTTCTCGACCGAGCTTTCGCGATATTTACTGTTGAAAAAGTTGTGGTGGATATATTAGGGGATATTTTAGTTAATGTTGAAGATATGTTGAAATCAAAACAAATTACAACGGCTCATGAACATTTTGTTTCTTCTTACATACGCACGAAGATAGGTAATATTCTCCACAGTCTTTCAGTTGAAGGAATCCTTCCTAAAGTCGTTTGTGTTTGTGCACCTAATGAACAAAATGAACTAGGGTTACTCATGTTCACATTATTTCTTAAACGAAAAGGATTTGAAACTGTTTTTCTCGGTGGTGGTATTCCTAAAGAGGATCTCTTTATAGTATTAAAGGAAATCGAACCTAAATATTTATTTCTTTCTTGTACAGTTGAAGAAAACTTGTCAGGGGCGTTTCGGGTAGCAAATGAGATTCAAAAGTATTTTAACGATGAAATAAAAGTTGGTATTGGCGGCGATTCCACTGAAAGTTTGTCGAAATCGACACGTATGAAGTATCAAGGTTTGCTTGTAGGAAACAGTGTAGAAGAATGGTTTTCATGGTTAAAAAATCATGTATAAAATTAAAAAAAATGTTGGGCATACGGTCGAACCAAAAATACATTGCTCTCATACGTTAACAATAAACAACGTCATGTATAGAACTGATGAAATAGCCGTGGCGTCAACAAGGAGGTTCGACTATGCGCTTGGAGCGTTTGTCTTATGATAAAATAAAAATTTTTTTAACATTTGAAGACCTCCATGAAAGAGGAATTTCAAAAGAAGAAATTTTGATGGACGTCCCAAAAGTTCACGACTTGTTCCGAGATATGATCTCTGAGGCGAGTGTTGAACTTGGATTTGAAGCAGACGGACCCGTAATAGTAGAAGTGTTTTCATTACCATCCCAAGGAATGGTCGTAATCGTTACAAAATCCGATGATTTAGAAGAGACATTTGATGATTCATTTATGGAATTGCAAGTCTCAGTCGATTTAAATGAAATACTTATCTTCTCTTTTGAAACTTTTGAAGATGTTATTCAATTATCAAAAACATTAAATCGTTCAAATATACAAAGTGGTGAATTGTACTTTTACAAAGGTGCTTATTACTTAAGTTTTGATGAAGACGAAGAATGGCCGCTTGATTTTGAAGATTTCATTTCAATTATTTTAGAGTATGGCGATAGTTCTACCGTAGCACCACTCATCTTGCAAGAGTATGGGAAGACGATTATCGAGCGAAATGCGATAAAAAAAATCATCAACTATTTTTCATGAAACTCCAATAATATTGGGGTTTTTTACTGTTCATAAAAAAAAGAAAAAATTTCTCGAAAAAACAGAAACAATAGTGGAAAATTCCTATTATTTTCTTTATAGTTATAATTAGAAGGTTATTAAATTATTCACTCCATATTGTAATAATGTACACACGACGCAGAGGTGAAATCGATGGATTCTAATGAAAATTTAGGTCAAGAAGAGCAAGAAGAGAAAGAAAAACAAGTTAAAACGCAAAATGTACTTGAATCGACTCGAACAGTGATAAAACGTGCGTTAGATAAACTTGGATATCCTGATGAAGTATATGAATTGATGAAAGAACCTCTAAGGATGATGACCGTTCGAATACCAGTAAGAATGGATGATGGTTCTATAAAAATATTTACCGGTTATAGGGCGCAACATAATGATGCCGTAGGACCAACTAAGGGGGGCGTTCGTTTTCATCCAGATGTATCAGAAACAGAAGTGAAAGCGCTCTCAATTTGGATGAGTTTAAAAGCAGGCATTGTCGACTTGCCGTATGGCGGAGGAAAAGGCGGGATCGTTTGTGATCCTAGGGAAATGTCTTTTCCTGAATTAGAAAGATTGAGTCGAGGTTACGTTAGAGCAATCAGTCAAATTGTTGGCCCTACAAAAGATATACCTGCCCCTGATGTATTTACGAACTCACAAATTATGGCATGGATGATGGATGAATATAGTCGAATGAAAGAATTTGATTCACCAGGTTTTATTACGGGCAAACCAATTGTTTTAGGCGGTTCACATGGAAGAGAATCCGCGACAGCAAAAGGTGTTACAATTAGTATTAGAGAAGCAGCAAAGAAAAAAGGTATAAATTTAGAAGGGGCACGTATTGTTATTCAAGGGTTCGGAAATGCTGGAAGTTTCCTAGCTAAATTTATGCACGATGCTGGTGCAAAAGTCGTCGGAATATCCGATGTATACGGTGGACTGCATGACCCAGATGGATTAGACATAGATTACCTATTAGATCGTCGTGACAGTTTTGGTACAGTAACGAAGCTTTTTAAAGATACGATTTCTAATGAAGAATTATTAGAACTTGATTGTGATATATTAGTTCCTGCCGCTATTGAAAATCAAATTACAAAATATAATGCAGATAATATTAAAGCAGATATCATTGTCGAAGCTGCTAATGGGCCAACGACAATAGAGGCCACTAAATTACTAAGTGACAGAGGCGTTTTACTCGTTCCAGATGTATTAGCAAGCTCAGGCGGTGTAACGGTATCCTATTTTGAATGGGTACAAAACAACCAAGGTTACTATTGGACTGAAGAAGAAGTTGAAGAACGACTCGAAAAAGTAATGGTTTCTGCATTTGAAAACGTATATCGATTATCAACTACTCGTGGAGTTGATATGAGATTAGCTGCATATATGGTAGGGGTAAGAAAAATGTCAGAAGCCAGTCGATTCCGTGGCTGGATTTAATATAAAAAAAACGTTAAAATATGTATGTTCAAGGTTCCCTTTCCCTGTTTTGGTGAAAGGGAATCTTTATTACATGCTAATCGCTAAGTTATTTTCACAAATTTATATGTGAGAATTCATGTTATGAATATTCATTGAGTAGTAAATGAGGTGTCAAAATATGCAACATGAAGAAGCAATTATTATAGGCGGAGGGCCATGTGGATTAGCTGCTGCAATTTCACTTCAAGAAATCGGTGTTTCTCCACTCATCATTGAAAAAGGAAATATCGTAAATGCAATTTATCATTATCCAACCCACCAGCAATTTTTTAGCACGAGTGAAAAGTTGGCAATTGGCAATATCCCTTTTTATAGTACCGAACGAAAACCGAAACGAAATGAAGCACTCGTATATTATCGTGAAGTAGCGAAACAAAAAAAAATGAAGGTTTATGCATATGAGACTGTTAATGCAGTAGAGAAGAATCAAGACGGAACATTTACAATATTATCAGAAAAAAACGGAGGGATCGTGAAAAAATATAATACTCCCTATATTATCGTTGCAACCGGGTATTATGACTCCCCAAATATGATGGGGATAAAAGGTGAAGAACTTCCCCACGTTTTTCATTACTTTAAAGAAGCTCACCCGTTTTACAACCAAAAGGTGGCGATTATTGGTGGAAAAAATTCAGCTGTGGATGCTGCACTTGAATTAGAAAAAGCAGGAGCAGAAGTTTCTGTATATTATCGAGGACAAGAGTACTCTAAAAGCATTAAGCCTTGGATTTTACCGGAGTTTGAAGGTCTTGTGAAAAATAAAAAGATTAATATGCATTTTAATACGACAGTAACCGAAATTACGAATGATACAGTTCTATTGAATAAAAATGGGGAGCGAGTAGAGGAAAATGCAAATTTTGTCTTTGCTATGACTGGATATCATCCAGACCATTCCTTTATAGAAAGTATGGGTGTTCAAATCGATAAAGAGACAGGGAGACCTTTGTATAACAAAGAGACAATGGAAACAAACGAAAAGAATATATATATAGCAGGTGTGATTGCAGCTGGAAACAACGCGAATGAAATCTTTATAGAAAATGGTAGATGGCACGGGCAGCAAATTGCAGAGGATATCGCAAGAAAAAAGCGTAGAGAATAATCTCATACGCTTTTTTGCTAAGTAAGAAAGTATAAAATTTCAATCTCTCGATTGCTGTTTAGATTAGCAGGCACGAGCGTTTCCTACACGAGCTTCCACACGGATGTGGTGACTTCGGTGTTCCTGCAGGACGCGGGGGTTTTAGCCGAAGGTCTTATCTTACGAGTGTCTCGACGGACAGGACGTCCTGATGCCGGGCATGCCACAGTACATGGCGTATTGCCCGGTTGACGGATCTAGCTTCAAAGTGATACTAGAAGAGGGAGAGACAACAGTTTTCGGCTCGAAGTCGCTTCGCCGATAGACGGGCGCCTTGCGTTTTGTTCCTTATTGTTGAAATATTTTTTGTAATTCTTGAACGTCTCTTGTCCTTTCAAGTGCAACCATTAATTTAATTCTTGCCTTTTGACCGTTTATCCCGTTAGTAAAAATAACTCCCATATCCTTTAGTTGTTTTCCTCCTCCTTCATACCCGTATATATCTTGGACAATTCCGTTGAAACACCTAGAAACTAGCACTACCGGTATATTTCGATCAATTAATTTCTTTAAAGGTTTTATTGTTTCAGGAGGGAGGTTGCCTTGTCCTAATGCTTCTACAACTAAGCCATCTAAGTGAATGTTACATAATGCATTTATAATATCACTTTCCATACCAGCTACTGCTTTTAATAAAAGTACTTTATGATGAAGTTCCTCTACTTTAAATTGATCGCGTTGAGTAGGAGAATGGTGGAAAAAAACTCCCCGTTTCGTAACGATCCCAATCGGCCCATATTGAGGACTTTGGAATGTCGCAATATTACTAGTATGTGTTTTCGTTGCGTTTTTTGCTGTATGAATTTCATCGTTTAATACGACTAATACTCCTTTATCGATGGCTGAATCGCTCATCGCTGTATGAATGGAGGAAATTAAGTTGTGTGGACCGTCTGAACCTAATTCATTACTAGATCTCATTGCACCTGTAATGACGACCGGTTTATTTGATTGTACGGTTAAATCTAAAAAATAAGCAGTCTCTTCTAATGTGTCTGTTCCATGAGTAATAACGACTCCGTCATATCCTTGATCCATTAAACAGTAATCAATTCGCTTAGATAAAGTAATCATGTGTGAAGGAGTTATATGTGGAGAAGGGACATTTAAAAAGTCTTCCACATCTATATGAACAGCTTGAATATTCATAATTGTTTCATGTAATGGGTTTTCTAAATTTGGTTTTACTGCACCTGTTTGACGATCTTCACTCATTGCAATTGTACCGCCAGTATGAATAATTAATATTTTCTTCATTAAAAAAACCTCCTGTATTCCATCAATCAAAAAAATTTATTGAACTTTAGTCAATCATTCCATAACATTAAAGTATCATGGAATGTAAAAAATGAACAGGAAGGCGATGGCCATCATGATTTCGTTAATTGCAGTAGGTTTAGCGCCTGCTGTTGCATTGTTATGTTTTTTTTATTTAAAGGATGAATTTGAGCAGGAACCAATCTACATGGTCATCCGTTCGTTTATCTTTGGCGCTTTACTAGTGTTTCCAATTCTTTTCATACAATATGCCTTACAGGAAGAAGGCTATATAAACCATGTCTGGCAAGAGGCATTTTTTTATTCATCTTTAATTGAAGAATTTTTAAAGTGGTTTATTGTTGTCGTAGCGATCTATCATCATGTACATTTTAATGAAAGATATGATGGAATTGTTTATGCTACAGCAGTTGCGTTAGGGTTTGCTTCTGTAGAAAATATTTTGTATTTATTTTCCAATGGACTTGAAACGGCCTTTTTTAGAGCTGTATTCCCTGTAAGCAGTCATGCTCTTTTTGGAGTTGTAATGGGTTATTACCTCGGTATGGCAAAATTTTACCCAGAAAAAAAATATTGGTATTTAATTTATTCATTTCTCTTGCCATATATCTTACACAGCTTATATAATTTGATTTTGTTAGTACAAAAAGATTGGATTATTTATTTAGTTCCATTTATGGTCTGTTTGTGGATTATTGGTTTACGAAAGGTAAAGAAAGCAAATGTACAGCAATTGGAATCAATAAACCACCACAAGGCCAGTTAAAATGGTTGAGTTAGTTGAATCGAACATCAACTTCATTTATAGTAAGGAAATAAGATAAATGATTCGACTGGATTAGGAGAAACTATTTGTATGAATTTAAAAGGAGTGATCTTCGTTGCATGAGACTAAGCCACGTTATAAAGTGATCATTCGCTGTGGAGAATGCGGTGAAAAGTATATTCTTCGTGGTCGCCCAAACGAAGAAGGTGGATACGACACAGGCTTTAAACGATGTGTTTGCGGAAACGAAACAAAATTGGATATTGAAGTAACACCTGAATAATACTTTGATTGTAAAAGAAGTTATGAATAGTTGTTCTAAAAAGCTTTGCTCGGATGAGTAAAGCTTTTTTTGGTGTATGAATAACAAATGATTGGATCCAAAAGTGCAGGAGTAGACTACTCTGTTTTTCTTTAAAATGCAACTAGAACGAGGAAAAAATCGATTGTATAACTTTTGTGAATTTCTCAATTTAAAGAGAAATTGTATAAAAAGCACTTGTTAGATAAAACTATCCATATTGAATAATCAAGTAAGTAACATGAGCTATTGCTCTGAGGAGGATGACACATGGAAAACCACAGCAAGAAAATATTCAAGCGATTGTCCATAATCCTTTTCGTATTTATGTATGCATGGGTAATTGTATCACCCCAGCCTTCAGAAGCTTTTTCTGAACAAGTCATCATTAAAGGTGCGACTGGGGATGATGTAGTCGAGTTACAATCGCGGTTACAGTACATCGGTTTTTATGATGGACGGATCGATGGAGTTTTTGGATGGGGGACATATTGGGCCGTTAAAAACTATCAAGAAGAATTCGGTTTGGAAGTTGACGGTTTAGTAGGCGACAAAATGAAATCGATGTTAGAAAGATCAACTGAATTTGATAAGGAATGGGTCCATCGAATGATTAATGAAGGAAGGCAATTCACTTACTACGGAGGAACTCCTTTAGATATTCAAAAAGGACCTAAAGGTGGTAAGGACCCAGAGGCACCGAAACGAAAAGAAAAGCCTGAAGGAGGACAGCGAGGCGCGAGAGAAGAAGAGCCGCCAGATGAACGTCAAGCTCCTCCAGCAGAACAACCAGAGGAAGCTCCAGCAGAACAGCAGCCAGCTGAAGAACCACCGGCAGAAGAGCCGCCTGTAACACCTGAAGAAGAAGTAGATGTAGAACCACCTGAAGAAGAAGACCCTGAAATACAAGATAATGAAGCAAATGTCGAAAAAGCGATTAACGTACCAGAAGGGTTTACAGACAATGATATTCAAATTATGGCTGCAGCCGTTTATGGTGAAGCCAGAGGTGAGCCTTATGAAGGACAAGTAGCTGTAGCAGCAGTTATTTTAAACCGAATAGAAAGTCCGACATTCCCTAATACTGCATCTGGCGTTATTTATGAACCGAGAGCCTTTACAGCGGTTGCAGATGGTCAAATCAATTTAACACCGGATGATACTGCGAGAAGAGCTGTGTTGGATGCAATTAATGGTCAGGACCCATCAGGAAATGCGATGTATTATTTTAATCCAGATACGGCAACCTCAGGATGGATATGGTCGAGACCACAGATCAAACGTATCGGCAAACATATATTTTGTAAATAATGGATGGAGGTGCTTAGCATGATACGTTCAATTGTAATTGGGATATTAGCGGTTGCAGTGTTCGCAACAGGCTTTTGGGGTTATCGAGAGCATCAAGAGAAAAATGCGATCCTCATCCAATCTGAAAATAACTATCAACGAGCTTTCCATGATTTATCTTATCATGTGGATTTACTACATGATGAAATAGGGTCAACTTTAGCGATGAATTCAAAGGAGAGGCTTTCTCCTTCACTCGTTGAAGTTTGGAGGCTCACATCTGAAGCTCATAATGATCTCGGGCAATTGCCGCTAGGTTTAATGCCTTTTAGCAAAACAGAAGAGTTTTTATATAAAGTAGGTAGCTTTTCGTATAACAATGCAATTAGAGATCTTGAACAAGATCCGCTTACTGAAGACGAATATGAAACATTGCAAACGTTGTATGAGCAAAGTGGAGAAATTCAAAGTGAGATGAGAAAAATTCAAGGGATGGTTCTTAAAGATGACCTAAGATGGATGGATGTTGATATGGCGTTAGCAGCAGAAGATGAGCCATTAAATAATGCAGTAGTAAATGGATTTCATATAATCGATGAAAAAGTAGGTGGCTTCTCCGAAGTAGAATTTGGAGCAGAATCTCCAGAATTATCGACTAATGATAAAGAAATAGCAGCTAAATTAGAAGGAGAAAATATAAGTGAACGTGAAGCATTACAACGAGCGAAACAATTTTTAAACCTCGAATCAGTTGATGGGGCCGAAGTTTCTGAAACGGGTGAAGGTTTGGCCTATGATGCCTATAGTATAACAATACCTGATCCAGAGCATAATTCTTATATTTCAATGGATATAACAAAAAAAGGCGGTCATCCTGTATGGGCGCTAAATAATCGAGAAGTTGATGAAACTGATGTCGGATTAGGAGAAGCTTCGGAGAAAGCTGAGAAGTTCCTTGAAGAGAACGACATTGAAAATATGCAATTAGTCGATAGTAAGCAATATGATAATGTAGGTGTCTTTAATTTTGCACAGGTAATGGATAATATAAGAGTATATTCAGATTCAGTCGTCGTAGAAGTAGGGCTTGATGATGGAGAAATCATTGGTTATGAGGGCTTTGCATACCTCGAAAATCATATAGATAGAGACAAGACAGAACCTGAGCTAACGAAAGAGGAAGCAGAAGACCAATTGAACCCGAACCTTGATGTAATGGAACACCACTTAGCGATTATCGAAAATGAGATGGAAGAAGAAATACTATGCCATGAATTTTTTGGTGTAATTAATGATGACACATATCGAATCTTTATCAATGCAGAAAATGGAAGAGAAGAGCGCGTTGAAAAATTAGCGAATGCTGGAGTGGAATACAATTAAGGATTAGAAGATGACAAAGCACAAAAGGGGCTGGGACAAAACCCAGTTAATAAGAGTGAGGGTGTCCCAAAAGCCTAGCTTTCGGTGACACCCTCTTTGTTTTAACTAATTAATTGAAGTAAATGTAATAGGTTCGCTCGAATCGCTCTAGGCGGCCGCTGTCCGCGGGCAACGCTTCAGCCTCCTTGGGAAACCCCCCCTGCGGGGTCGTCAGCTGTTGCTTTTCCCGCTGGAGCATTCCTGTCAAATAACTATACGGCCTATTGATAAAAAAAGGAGCCTCCGATATGATGCAAGTGCCGTAAGAAATAAGCATTCACAAAGGAGGATCCTTCATGAATCGTATTCGAAATGAAAAAATTAAGCAAGTAAACGAAGACACTTTGGTCATAGGTATTGATATTGCTAAAAAAAATCACTATGCCTGTGCCGTTGACCTGCGTGGACGTGAACTTGCTAGGGTGTGGCGAGTCCACCAATCGAAAGACGGTTTCATTCATTTCGAAAAGACTGTTAAAGATCTAATGGAAACACACCAAAAAACAAATGTACTCATCGGTTTTGAAGCAACTGGTCATTACTGGATGAACCTTGCGGCATTTTTAGAGATCTCAGGATTACCTTTTGTTTTGGTTAATCCAATGCATGTGAAACAATCCAAGGAAATGGACGATAATCTACAAACAAAGAATGATGCGAAAGATTCGCGTATTATAGCGAAACTCCTTCCGAATGGGTACTTTAGTCTACCAAGGAAGATGACGCCTGTAGATCATCACATACGTCAAGGATCAGCGGTCCAGGAACGATTGCGTAAAGACATTGCTATGGTAAAAAACCGAATACAGCGATGGTTGGACCTTTATTTTCCGGAATTTAATCAAGTATTTAAACACTATGGCCAACAAGCTCTAACGGTCTTAAAGCTGACTCCGCTTCCAGGAGACATCAGAGGCGCCTCTGTTGAAGAATTAATTAAACAACAGAAGGAAGCAGGAGCCAAGTATGCTGGAAAGCCCAAGATGGTGGCCCTCATTGAAAAGGCCCATCACTCCATCGGAGTGACACAGAGTGATCAAATGGCAAGGATGGAAATACAGGGCCTTGTCAGTCAACTTGAGTTATTGGACTTACAGCTCGAAGAGGTAACCTCTCACATGATTGAGCGGGCCAAAGATTTAGACGAGTTCCAATTCCTTGTTTCAATCCAAGGAATAAGTGAAAACACAATAAGCGCATTATTGGCCGAGACAGGCTCTCTTCGCAATTACGAGCATCCACGCCAAATCATTAAGCTAGCGGGACTAACATTGCGAGACAATAGCTCAGGCAAACATGAGGGTACGAAGAAGATATCTAAACGTGGAAGGAGACGACTTCGCGTTTTACTTTACAAAGCGATCCTTCCACTGATTCAGCCCAACAACGCTATTCATGATTTGTACACGTCTTATCACTCACGAGAGCATAATCCACTGACCAAAAAAGAAGCGATGGTCGTGTTGTGTAGAAAACTGCTTCAGGTGTTACACGGACTAAGTAAAAACCAGAATAGGTTTGACCCTCACAGAATGATAACGGACCTTTCACAAGGTACACAGAACAAAGCAGCGTAAAAACCTGCGTTCCATCTAAATCAACAACAAAGGCACTGAGATTCGGCAGACGGCGACTTAAGACGGCCATTAGAGTGTCAGTCCATGCTGGAGTATGAGCCCGAGCTCTGCGTCAGGCAAGACCCAACGAAGGAATGTATGCACTTGATGCCAAGAGACATGGGAGGGTAAGTCACCTGATAGAAACAGAGATCACTCGTGCAAATCATGTTTAATCTGGCAGTATTTGTCAAACTGCCAACGCAACGCGTCACTTAATGATCCATAATGTGTATTTGATTACATTATGTGGTTGTGGGTCTCGGAGGACTCTTTAGAAAAAATTTTTTTCAAAGTTCATGACAAGGGCGAAAGCCCTTCATAACAACTTTTTCTGAGGGAGTCGCCGCCTGCCACTCTTTCGAGCTTTTTTAATAAAATTGAAAAATAAAGAAATCGCCCCATTTGGTATAATTAAAGCACCACACCAAAACCATACCAGGAGGCGATTTCTTTATGAAACATAATCATATTTCTTTCCAAGATTATAACATGGATCAGCTATACTTACCAATGGATCTTGAAATAGAAATTCCTGTCCATCACGTTTGCCGCATTGTCAATCAAGCCGTCGAAGAACTGGATGAATCTATTCTCTATCAATGTTACGATGGCGGCGGCCGTCCTCCTTACCATCCCAAAATGATGTTACAGATTATCCTTTATGCCTATACACAGAAAATCTATTCCTCCAGACAAATCGCAACACAACTTAATGAAAACATCTATTTTATGTGGCTTGCCCGTCATCAAAAGCCTGATTTTCGCACGATCAACCGTTTTCGCTCCGAGAAGATGAACGATATTATTTATGAAGTTTTCTTTTCCATAGTTGATCTCCTTCGGAATCACGGCCTCGTAAAGTTAGTAGATTACTTCCTTGATGTCACCAAAGTATATGCGAATGCGAATAAATATACGTTCGTCTGGCGAAAAGCCACAGAGCGCGACGACAGTCAGCTCAACGAAAAGTACCACACCATTATGCAGGGCATTGAAAAGGTGACCAAGCAAGACGAGGAACACGCAGGAGAGTTGGACGAGCAAGAGAAACTGGAGGCTGATCCAATTACTTCAGAGGATATCAAAGAGTCTATTAACCATCTCGAAAAGAAACTGGTTGATGAACCAAAAAACCGTGAGGTTAAAAAAGCGAAGCGCCAGCTTGAGAAGGACCTTCTTCCGCGAAAAGAAAAATATGAAAAACAAAAAGAGATTCTGGCGGGGCGAAACAGCTATTCTAAAACGGATACGGATGCCAGCTTTATGAGAATGAAAGACGACCATATGCGTAATGACCAACTCAAGTTACAACATTCAGACAGGAACCGAAAACCAGTTTATTACCGGGTTTAGTCTTCATCAGCGTGCCGGTGATCCTGGTTGCCTAAAACCCCATTTTGAACTTTTAGAGAAATACGGACGACCACTGCCGGAGCATCTGATAGCCGACTCAAGATACGGTAGCGAGGAAAATTACTCCTTTTGTGAAGAGCAGCAAATGGAAGCGTTTGTGAAATACAGTACGCTTGAGAAAGAACAGACTAAAAAGTTCAAAAATCAGGTTGGACGGGTGGCAAATCTCCAATCTGATGAGGATGAAGATGAGTGGATATGCGCCAATAATAAGCGTCTCACGTTTCAGTACAAGGCAAATCGCCAAACTGAAAACGGGTATACAACTATCAAGCGTGTTTACCGGTGCGTGGATTGTCACGGCTGCCCTTTCCAGGCAGTATGTGCTAAAGGAAATGACACCAAGACCATCAGTGTTTCCATGAAAAATCAGGAGCAGCGAAGACAGGTTCGTGATCGACTGAACACGGAAACTGGCAGTCAGCGTTATCGGCAGAGAAAGTGTGACGTAGAGCCTGTTTTGGGACAAATAAAATATAACCGGGGCTTTGATCGGTTCCATCTGAAAGGCCTTTCCAAAACTACGCTGGAATGGGGTCTTCTTTGTATTGCCCATAACTTTCTACAATGGGAAAGACATTATAAATTCAAAGAACAAAAAGAAAAAAAGAGAGAGCAGATGGCAGGATAACAGGCCACCTGTCCTCTAAAACAATAAAAAATCAAACGAAATAGAAAAGAGACCGTCCACTAAAGGTCGCTATTCAGCGACCTTTTGGGACAGCCTCATTTCTTCTTTTTCAGTTATTCATATTATATTTTGGGTTGATTGTTTCAAAAAACACTCACTTGCACTCCAGAGCACAAGTGCGACATCTACTTGTGCTGCACTTCGTTTGCATTCGTAGTGTCTTCTTTGCCGCGGGCAAGGCTTCAGTTAATCGGGGTAAAATCGCCCCGATGGATCTTCTGCTCCTGCGGTTACTCGTCGCACAAGAGAAAGCTCTTGCTTTTCCCGCAGGCGTCTCGTGATTTTTGAACAATCAACGAATATGTACACAAAAAGGATACCTTCTGATAAAGTTAAAGTATCCACACAAAAACAGAATCGGAGGTATCCTTATGTATAAAGATTATAACATGAATCAAATCATTTTGCCGATGGATTTAGCCTATAAACTTCAGGAAAATGATATCGCTTTTGCCGTGAATGATATGGTAGAAGCCATCCCCGATGAGGCATTCAGTGGATTTTTACGTACAACGGGCTGTCCGGCCTATCATCCCAGAATGATGATGAAGATCATCCTTTGCGCCTATACACAATCTGTCTTCTCTGGGAGAAAAATTGAGGAGCTTTTGAAAGACAGTGTTCGGATGATGTGGCTGGCGCAAGGGTATGAACCAAGCTACCGTACGATCAACCGTTTTAGGGTACACCATGAAGTCCAAGAATTACTACGTCAGTGTTTCGTTCAATTCCGTTGTCAGCTGGTTAAAGAAAAGGTGATTGAAGATGAATCGATCTTCATCGATGGCACAAAGATTGAGGCAAATGCAAATAAGTTTACGTTTGTCTGGCGTAAATCCGTTGAAAGGTACAGCACCCGTTTAGTTGAGAAATCCAATCAACTCTATGAGGAACTTCTAGAACATGAGATCATTCCTGCAATAGAACGGGATAGCCAAAAAGAACTGTCTAACAAGGAGCTCGAAGAGGTCGTTCAGAAGTTGGATGAAACCATTGAAGGTTACGATAACCGGATTGAAACGACTCAAGACACACAGAAACGAAAACAACTTCGCTCAGAACGGAAAGCACCTAAACAGTACCGTAAAAAGTTCAAGGATTTTGCCGCGCGTAAACAAAAATACAAGCAGGATCTTGCGACCCTGGGAGATCGAAACAGCTATTCCAAGACAGACCATGATGCCACGTTTATGCGGATGAAAGATGACTATATGAAAAATGGTCAACTGAAAGCAGGGTATAATCTGCAAATTGCCACTGAAGGACAGTACACGCTTGCTTATGACATCTTTCCAAATCCTACTGATACGCTGACGTTTATTCCTTTTCTTAATAAAATTGAGAAATGGTTCTTCTCGTTGCCCTCTTACATAGTGGCCGATGCCGGATATGGAAGCGAACAGAATTACGATGACGTTTTAAACATTCGCCAGCGGACGCCCCTAATCACCTATGGGATGTACCGTAAAGAAAAGAAAAAAGCATACAAAAACAATGCATTTAACGTAGCCAACTGGTACTTTGACCAGGAGAGTGACACTTTTACGTGCCCGAATGATAAGAAATTGAACTTTAAGTACTGGTCGAAAAGGACAGATAAAGCAGGATTTGAGCGAACGTTTAAGGTTTATGAATGTGAAGATTGTTTTGAATGTCCCCTACGTCCCCAAGGTACGAAAGCTAAAGAGGGTAATAATCGGAAGGTTCATTACAATGAAAAGTGGGAGAGCCAAAAAGCCTTTACTCGGGAAGTGCTTTCGGAAGCGAAAACAGGCGAAATCTACGGAAAGCGTAAGATTGATGTAGAGCCTGTCTTCGGATTTCTGAAGGCTAATTTGCATTTCACCCGAATGTCGGTGAGGGGCAAAGAACAGGTTAAAAACGAAATAGGATTTGCCCTGATAGCGGTGAACTTGAGAAAGTACACCGCCCGACAGTCTCATCAACCTATTTTAGGTCAACAAAACGGTGCCAACTATCGAGAAGCGATAATTGACACCGTTTTTACTTAATTTGAGACTGTTTTGTCCCAGCTCCTTTTGTACGATCGGGCGATCGTATTTGTTTAGATCAACTTATTATGGAAAATTGAAAGACATCTTTTTTATAGGTAAGCCAAGTAAAAAATGAATGTTAAATCAATGAAAAAATCGGTATAATCTATTCAGTAAATTTTATTTTTTAGGAGGATTTTATAAGTTTATAGCGAATGGTGAAAGGAGAAATACAAAATGGAAGGAAGGTACACTTGATTAAAATAGGGAGTGTCATTTATATAGAGACGAATAGCTCAGAAGAAGATAAAAAAAGATACCGCAGTAAAATTCTCGATTATGAACGTGACCAAATATTTATAGATTTCCCTGTTGATGAACAATCGAACAAACCAATCTATTTTTTACAAGGCACACAATTAAGGGCTTGGTTCCTTGGAGAAGATGAAGCATTTTATTTGTTTCATACGGAAGTGCTTGGTAAGTCGGAACGTAATATCCCAATGATTATCCTTCATGACCCAGGGACAGATAAATATGCTCGTATACAAAGAAGACAGTATGTACGAGTTGATACTTCTGTAGACGTTGCAGTTCAACTGCCTCATTCAAAAAAATTGTTTACATCTATATCTTTGGACATTAGTGGAGGAGGGATGGCTGTTGAGCTCCCAGTTGGCCATGACTTAAAAGCCGGTGAAGAAGTGACAGCATGGATTGCACTCGCTTATCAGTCAGGAGAAATAAACCATATAAAAACAAGGTCTTATATCGTTAGAATCTTACAAGATAATAGTAGAGAGAAAGCTTCATTTCAATTTGTCGGTCTAAATGAACAAAAGAGACAGATGATTGTTCGATACTGCTTTGAAAAACAGCTCGAACGAAGGAGAAAACAGAAGGATTTTTAATTAGGGAAAGGTGTAGATTTCAACTAACAATAGTGAATAAATAGACCGGCTGTGATTAAATGTGATAAGATAAATTGTAGTTCCATAAATCTTATTAATTATGTTAAGAGAAAGATAATGTAGAATTAAGTTAGAGAAATTTTAGATGTTTGAAGGAAAGGGTTAACACCATGGGTAAACAAATTAATATAGCAATTGACGGGCCAGCAGGAGCCGGAAAAAGCACAGTAGCAAAAATGGTAGCTGAAAAACTTAGCTTTATATACATTGACACTGGAGCGATGTATCGTGCGCTAACATATGCTTCATTAAAAAAGCAAATTGATATTCATAACGAAGGAGATGTCGTTCAATTACTGAATAATAGTAAGATTGAATTATCTAATACTGGTGAAAAACAGCGTATTTTTTTAAACGGAGATGATATAAGTGAAGCTATCCGCTTGCCTGATGTAACAAATCGTGTTTCCTATATTGCAAAACATAAGGAGATCCGCGAGAAAATGGTGATAGAGCAACAAAAGTTAGCAAGTCAAGGCGGCACGGTAATGGATGGCAGGGATATAGGTACAGCAGTATTGCCTGAAGCAGAAGTAAAAATATTTTTAACAGCCTCAGTAGAGGAACGAGCGAGAAGAAGGCATGAAGAGCATATACAAAAAGGTCAGCCTTCAAATTATGAAGTGTTAGTAGAAGAGATTCGTAAAAGGGATAAGATAGACTCAGAAAGAGAAACAGCACCCTTGAGAAAAGCTCTTGATGCGATAGAAATTGATTCAACTTCAATGACCATTCCTGAAGTTGTAGATGAAATTCTTCGACTTGTTGAGGAAAGGGTTTGATCAAGTGAACATGACATTATTTCGATTCGGTAAATTTGTCTGCCGTACATATTTCAGGTTATTTTATAAAGTAGAAATAATCGGAAAAGAAAACATTCCTAATGACGGAAGTGTTCTCTTATGTAGTAACCATATACATTTACTAGATCCACCTTTAGTTGGTTCTTTTTTGAAAAGAAGCGTTAGATTCATGGCAAAAGCAGAATTGTTTGAAGTGCCTATTTTAAAAGGATTGGTAAAAAGGTTAGGAGCATTCCCGATAAGGCGCGGTGTTAGTGACAGACAAGCACTTAGAACAGGATTAAAGTTATTGAAAGAACAAGAAGTGATCGGTGTTTTCCCTGAAGGTACACGGAGTAAAACCGGACAATTAGGAAAAGGATTAACTGGTGTCGGTTTTTTTGCACTTAGGTCAGAGGCGAGCATCGTTCCATGTGCTGTCATTGGTCATTATAAGCTATTTAAACCTATTAAGGTGGTATATGGTCCACCAGTAAATATAGATCAATTGAGACAAGAAAAAGGATCTGCTGAAGAAGCAACGAAAGCAATAATGGACGGTATACAAAATATTTTGGATAACCATTAACATAATAATACGGATGACTTCCTGTCCGAACAATACGATACGATGGTTTATTACTTTCACTTAAAAGTGAAAGGTTATGATAGATACTATATGTAAAGGTGCCCGTCACTTTTTCGGGGATTTAGGGAGGTATTGTCAATGGTAGAAGAAATGAATAATGAAATGGCTGATGTGAAAACATTTTCAGTCGGAGAAATTGTAAAAGGCTCCATTACAAAAGTGGAGGAAAAACAAGCGTATGTAAACGTTGGAAATAAATTAGATGGGATTATTCCTATCAGTGAATTGTCCAGCCTGCACGTAGAAAAAGTTAGTGACGTTCTCTCTGAAGGTGATGAATTAGAGTTAAAAGTTATTAAATCTACAGATGAAGAGTTAGTATTATCGAAGAGAGCAGTAGCCGCTGACAAAGCTTGGGATGATTTAGAACAGAAATTATCTTCGGGAGAAACTTTTGAAGCTGAAGTTGCAGAAGTAGTTAAAGGCGGATTAGTCGTCGATGTAGGAGTTAGAGGGTTTATTCCAGCATCACTAGTAGAACGTCATTACGTAGAGGATTTCACTGATTATAAAGGGAAAAAGCTACGCTTGAAAGTCGTTGAAATGGATCGTGAAAAAAATAAACTCATCCTTTCACAACGTGCCGTATTAGATGAAGAAGTAACTGAAAAGAAAAAAGAAACGTTATCATCTATTCAAGCAGGGGATGTTATTGAAGGGACGGTACAAAGGTTAACCGATTTTGGGGCATTCGTAGATGTTGGTGGAGTAGACGGTCTCGTTCATATTTCACAAATGGCTCACGAACATGTAGAAAAGCCTGCAGATGTCGTTAGTGAAGGAGATAAGGTGAAAGTGAAAGTGTTAGGTGTCGATCCTGACAATGAAAGAATTTCGCTGTCGATTAAAGAAACACTACCTGGTCCTTGGCAATTAATTAACGGAAAAATAAATCAAGGAGATGTTATTGAAGGGACAGTCAAACGCCTCGTTTCATTTGGTGCATTTATTGAAATTGCACCAGGAGTTGAAGGACTCGTCCATATCTCCCAAATTGCAAATCGTCATATCGGAACCCCTGGCGAAGTATTGAAAGAAGGGGAGAATGTAAAAGCGAAAGTACTAGATGTGAATTTAGAAGATAAACGGATTTCACTTAGTATTAGAGCTTTAGATGAGGAACAACAAGCTAAAGTTGAAAAGTATAATGAAGAACAGTATCAAAAAGAAGATGATCATGCTGGGTTCTCTTTAGGTGATGTAATTGGTGATCAATTAGAAAAATATAAAAAATAGTGCGGCAGGTGGAAAATAGGTGAGTAAACGAGCAAAACGGAAATTAGATCATATTGAACATGCTTTGTCTACAGGTCAGTCTAGAGAATCTGGTTTTGACGACATTCGCTTTATACATCAAAGCCTGCCTAATGTTAATGTAAAGGATATTTCTTTAAATTCAAAGATCGGCGGACTGGAAATCAGTTCGCCGATCTTAATCAATGCAATGACTGGTGGCGGAGGTAAATCTACTGAAGGTATTAACCGGCAGCTAGCAGAAATTGCTGTTGCGTGTGATTTACCAATTGCTGTTGGATCACAAATGTCTGCGTTGAAAGATAAAAGTGAAGTCCCATCTTATCAAATTGTAAGACAAGTGCATAAAAAAGGTTTTATTTTTGCAAACGTTGGTAGTGAGGCAACAGTCGAGCAAGCAAAGCGATGTATTGAAATGCTGGATGCAGACGCACTTCAAGTGCATTTGAATGTAATTCAAGAACTCGTAATGCCAGAAGGAGACCGAGAATTTTCAGGAGCTTTAAAGCGCATTGAAGAAATTGTTTCTGAAGTAGATATCCCAGTCATCGTAAAAGAAGTAGGGTTCGGGATGAGTAAGGAATCAGCAGAAAAACTAAAAGAAGTTGGTGTGGACGTGATTGATGTCGGGGGATATGGCGGTACAAATTTCTCGAAAATTGAGAATCAACGAAGAATCCTACCTCATTCGTTTTTCAATGAGTGGGGGATTCCTACATCTGTGTCAATTGCAGAAGTAAAACATTCAACCGATCAATTATCTATTGTGGCCACAGGCGGTTTACAGTCTGCTATGGATATTGCGAAAGCAATTGCATTAGGTGCTGATGGAGTAGGTATGGCTGGACAAGTATTAAGTTGGCTTCAAAAAAGTGGTGTAGAAGGTGCTATAGAATCCATTGACCACCTTAAAGGTGAATTAAGAATCATTATGACTGCTCTAGGCGCAGAGAAAATTGCCCAATTACAAAGGTGTCCTATTATTATTAGTAATGAAACGAAAGAATGGCTTTGCCAACGAGAAATAAATATAAAGTCATTTGCTAATCGATAATAGAACGAGCATGTGAAACGACTCTATAACATTTATTCCAGCATTCACATCATAATATAAAATAAAACATGGACAAAGAAGTGAGGTTGGGACAAAACAGTCTCATTAAAGCAAAAAAAGAATTCGATTATCGTAATTTGATAACCGGATTCTTTTTTATTCACCTTTCTTTTTGCCTCTCACCGACACGGCGAAACGATATTATTTTATCCGTCGAGACAAATCGATGTTTCGAAGGAGCAATGCTCTTTCCTATGGAAAAACGGGCAAAGAGTGGACACGTAGGCGGAGTGGAGGAATCTCATGAGTATTTTGAACTTCTATTGATTAATCAAAAACGGAAATTCTATAGGAGAATTTCCGTTTTTGAGGGAGGACAGTACACTGAGGGCCTGCCTCTTTTTCTTTCAACGAATCTATTTTAAAATTTTATTTTTTATGGTCGTTGGCGTTTGCGAGCGTTTTTTGAAGATTCCAGCTTTGTGCTACCTTGGAAGTGTAAGCTTTGATCACGATCAGATTCTACTTTCCGTTCTTTCCTCAATTTCGTTTCTTGTCTATCTTTTCCCATATAATATACTCCTTTCACATCTCATTATGTATAATTTACCCACAAAAACGGTCATTATGTTAAAAAGTACATTTAAAGAATGTTCTGATATTAATATGCAAATGAACATATAAAATGTAAGAAAGGATAAACAAATGATAGATGCACTATTTTATTGGAGTATATGGTTAATGATCATCAGTTATTTTTTCTTTGATGAAAATAAAATGCGAAGAGAGCTTTATACAACGATTGGTTTATTGATTGTCATTACTTCTTTGTATACTTTTCCTATTTTCGGAGTATATGTAAATGTTGCACTTCTTTTAATAATTGTAATCGTATTCTCATTTATAAGATCATTAAGTAAATATCGACAAATGTATTTGTTGTTTTTAAGCTTTTTATTAACAGGAGTGTATGTTTGGGTGCAATATTTTCTATATATTGAACCAGTCTGGATGTTTGTTTCACCAAATTGGGTTATTACTAGTGTTTATTCTTTATTTACAATCGTTTTATTAAAAAAGCCTGAATACAGGTGGTGCGTTATTTCAATATCAGTTATAGTAGGCGAATGTTTAACCGTTGCTATGCTCTATTATTATTCGCACACGTATACGTATGACTACGTAGTCGGGCACGTTACTTCTTTGGCAATCATATTTATGTCAATTTTAACGGTTTCAATTTGGAAACTGCTAGAACAACTTGCCTTGCAATTAAAAATACGAATAACAAATTCAATATCTAGAAAAACTACGTTAAGTCAGCGGAAGGTCAACGCATAAATATCTGGTCTTAGGAGCTTGCAATAAAAATTTATTTGGATATGCTAGCAACGTAATGGTATAATAATCAAGCTGATATGTCGTACCCTTCTCGGTCAGGGAAGGGTTTTCTATTTGCTAACAAAAACTTTATAATAAAAGAACGATGTGTTAAATGAAAGTGAGGAATGAGCAATGTCTAAACCTGTGTTAGCCATTGTAGGGCGCCCGAATGTAGGGAAGTCTACAATATTCAATCGGATAGTAGGGGAACGAGTAGCTATTGTTGAAGATAAGCCTGGGGTAACTCGTGACCGTATTTACAGTCAAGGAGATTGGCTGAACTATGATTTTCATATTATCGATACTGGTGGTATTGAAATCAGTGATGAACCTTTAATCCATCAAATGAGGTATCAAGCAGAATTAGCCATTGAAGAGGCGGATGTTATTTGCTTTATTGTAAACGGAAAAGAAGGTATAACTGCAGCTGATGAAGAAGTAGCACAAATTTTATTTCGATCTAAAAAACCCGTTGTACTTGGAGTCAATAAAATGGACGATCCGGGGATGCATGATCGTCTATACGAATTTTACAGTTTAGGAATTGGTGATCCATACCCGATTTCTGGAACTCATGGTTTAGGTTTAGGAGATCTTTTAGATGAAGTGGTAAAACATTTCTCAGATATAAAAGAAGACCCTTATGACGAAGACACAATTCGTATGAGTTTAATTGGTCGGCCGAATGTTGGGAAATCGTCTTTAGTCAATGCAATCTTAGGAGAAGAGAGAGTCATTGTCAGTGATATTCCGGGAACAACACGAGATGCAATTGACACCCCTTTTACGAAAGATAATCAAGATTATGTCATAATCGATACCGCTGGAATGAGAAAACGTGGAAAAGTATATGAAAGTACGGAGAAGTATAGCGTCCTTCGATCGTTAAAGGCAATTGAACGGTCTGATGTCGTTCTAGTAGTTTTAAATGCTGAAGAAGGGATTATAGAACAGGATAAAAAGATTGCCGGTTATGCTCATGAAGAAGGACGAGCTGTCGTCATCGTCGTGAATAAATGGGATGCCGTTGAAAAAGATGATAAAACGATGCGAGAATTTGAACAGAAAATACGAGATGAATTTCTCTTTTTAGATTACGCACCAATCGTATTTCTTTCTGCAAAAACGAAAAGGAGAATGCAGCATTTATTGCCTCTTGTTCAGGAAGTAAGTGAATTCCATAATTTGAGAGTTCAAACCCATATATTAAATGACGTCATTGTTGATGCGGTAACAATGAACCCTACACCAACTGATCATGGCGGCAGAAGGTTAAGAATAAAATATACAACACAAGTAGCTGTTGCCCCACCAACGTTTGTGTTATTTGTAAATGATCCAGAACTTCTGCATTTTTCTTATCGCAGATACCTTGAAAATAAAATACGCAATACGTTTAATTTTATTGGAACACCTATTCGAATTCTTGCTAGAAAAAAGAACGATTAAAAGAACAATTTAATAAAAATTGACTAAGTGTAAATTTATTGTTATTTACTTTTGTTATTAAAAGGTTATTAGGAAAATGAGTTCGTCCATATCCTTAAATTTCCCGTTTAAACGAGTATTGCCACACAGGGTCGGTTTTCCATAGATTTCGCATCCTGCTATGAAGATGAAAGTTTTGCGATAAACTAAGTTTACCTATTTGATATCTTACTACTGTAGATGCGAATAGGTTATTTAAAAGTTTAACATTTTTACTAAAGATAGTATGAAAATAATACCAGGAGAAAAGTCAGACGTTTCATTAAGAAAGCATTATGATGACTAGCTAATGGGATATTTAACTTTTTCTCTTGTTAAATAATAAAAAATATATAATGGAGGGTAGATATGATATCGATATTTGTCATCATAATTTCATACTTAATCGGTTCTATCAGTTTTAGTTACTTAATTGGCATGAAATTAAAAAAAGTGGATATTAGGAAGCACGGTAGCGGGAATGCAGGTGCTACGAATACTCTTCGTGTCCTAGGGGTGGGTCCTGCAATTACAGTCTTATTACTTGATTGTGCCAAAGGAGTTGTTGCTGTTTTATTAGGGTTATTCTTAACGAATGGTGACCCTGCTATCGCTGCAGCAAGTGGTCTTGCATCTATTCTTGGGCATAACTGGCCAGTTTACTATGGGTTTAGAGGCGGTAAAGGTGTAGCGACCACAATCGGTGTTTTAGCAACACTTGTGTTATCTGCTGCTCTTATTGCCGGTCTTATCGCTATCATTAGTATTATCATTACTCGATTTGTTTCACTTGGGTCTCTAATATTTATTAGTGGTACAACCATTTTAACTGGAGTTTTTAGTCATTATTTAGATTATCCAATTGTTTATTTTTATTTTCTAATCGCTATTTCAGTACTTTCTTTTTGGCGACATCGGTCTAATATTCAACGATTAATTGCAAGGACTGAAAGTAAAATCGGGGAGAAAACGCCTGTCAAATAAAAGGAGGCATTTGAATGTCAAAAATCGCAGTAATTGGTTCAGGCAGCTGGGGGACTGCATTAGCGATCGTCTTAGCAGATAATGATCATCAAGTAAGGATATGGGGAAGATCAGAAGAACAAATAAATGAAATAAATGACCTTCACCAAAATCAGCGTTATTTACCAGATGCGAAACTACCGGAAACAATTAAAGCAAGTACGAGTATTAATTATGTATTGGAAGATGCCGATACAATTGTTTTAGTTATCCCTACAAAAGCAATGAGAGAAGTTCTTCCGCAAATTAAAAACCATATGACTGAAGAAAAGTTATTCGTCCATGCGAGTAAAGGAATTGAACCAGGAACTCATTTAAGAATTTCAGAAATTATTGAAGAAGAAATACCATCACAATTAAGGTCAGGGGTAGTTGTATTATCTGGACCTAGTCATGCAGAGGAAGTTAGTTTACGTCAACCAACTACAGTCACAGCATCCTCAGTTAATATCGATAAGGCAAAATATGTCCAAGATTTATTTATGACGCAGCACTTTCGGGTATATACAAATCCTGACTTGATTGGTGTTGAAATTGGCGGGGCGTTGAAAAATATTATTGCGATATGTTCAGGGTTAACGAATGGCCTTGGTTATGGTGATAATGCAAAAGCAGCTTTAATGACTAGAGGATTAGCTGAAATCGGCCGTTTAGGGATGAAATTAGGAGCAAACCCGATAACATTTGCTGGTTTGTCAGGTTTAGGAGATCTAATCGTCACCTGCACAAGTGTACATAGTAGAAATTGGCGGGCAGGGAATATGATCGGACAAGGTATGACGGTCGATAACATGCTAGATGAAATGGGAATGGTCGTCGAAGGTATTCGTACTACTAAGGCTGCACATGAATTAGCAAAAAAATTAGAAGTAGAAATGCCGATAACGAACGGCCTTTATAATGTGTTGTTTCATGGAAAAGCTCCTCAAGAGGCTGTAACTGAACTGATGGGAAGAGTAAAAAAGCACGAGGTTGAGGACTTAAAGCTAGGCGATTCTGATCCTTTAAACCATTTAGAGCCATAACTTTCACATGATGCCTTTCTTTGCATATGATATCATGACATCTTGCAAGAGGAGGGCATTATTTTGGACGAGAAAAACAATTCATTGTTTGATCAAGTGGAAAAAAAGACGAAAGTCAATCAGAAAGATTTATTCAAGCTAGCAAGTACCATTAATACTTCGGACTTAAAAGATGAAGCAAACGTCCGTAAATTAATTCATCAAGTTGCTCAATTAGCCAATACTCCTGTTTCTAAGCAGAAAGAGGATGAACTCGTAAAAGCAATTACCTCTAACAACGTCCCACTCGATTTTTCAAGCTTGGCAAAAATGTTTCAGAAAAACAAATAATTTTAGGCCGCTGTATACATCGAACCCTTTTACTACAGCATATACTAAAACAGAACCAATGCTAAATCCAGGGCTCACGTCCATGTTAGTTGTATTTAGTCAAAAAGTTGAAGGAAGGTGCCCCTTTCCTTCAACTTTTTTTAAATTGAGGTTTCGTTTCAGTCAATAATCGTTCTTTTCTAAATGATATTATATCTCGAAAGAAAAATTCTTTAGACATTCATTATAAAAATATAAACTATGCCATAAAACTCTTTTCAATATGAATCAATGCATAAATACGATTGCTATGCTATAATAGTTCGGTGAATCTCAACTGAATACATACGAGGTGATTGTTATGTTTGAAGATCCTATGTTAAAAATGTGGATTTCTTTTATATCTATGGGATTAATGTTTGTTTCAGTAGTTTTGACTATTTTTTCGAAAGAAAAGTTGACAGGCTTTTTTCGGTATACGTTTCTAACGTTTAGCTTTATATGTATGATCGTAGCTGGAATCATTATTTTCCTTGTTGTATTTAGCGGTCCAGTACCTGAATAGGAAAAGATATTGACATTATAAAGGAAGGGATTATGTTGCGTTTTTTTCAAACAAGCTTAATAGTATTTATCGTGGCTATGTTTCTAACAGGATGTTTATACCCAGAGGAAAATAGAGGGGAAAATCGTGTGCCATATGATGATCAACTTGCCTCTGTCCAATCAGCAGTCTTGCAATATCGACAAGACCATGGTGTTTTACCAATTAAAACTCGTGATGCAGAAACACCGATATTTATGAAATATCCTGTTAATTTTGGACCGTTAATCCCGAGTTACTTGCAAAATCCACCAGGGAATTCGTTTGAGAATGGCGGGGTTTTTCAATATGTTCTCGTCAATCCAGAAGAAGTGCCGGAAGTAAAATTGATTGATTTAACGACAACTAGGGAAATCCAAGATTTACAAAGACGTATTATGCAATACCGTAGACAGCATGATTATGCACCAGTTCAAGAAGTAGTTGGTAATGAATTATTAAAGTTAGATTATGAGTTATTAAATTATGATGAGGAACCAAGTATTGAAAGCCCGTTTCATCCTGATCACCGATTACCATTGCTTATGAAGCCGAATGGAGATATTGTAGTAGATTATAGTATAGATATTCAACACTATATAGACGAGCATGGTATGGGAGAGTATGAGCCTGGAGACGATATTAGGTGGCTGTTAGTTGATCATTCTCCATTTGTGCCTGCTTATTCAATTCCGCAAACGATAGAAGATGAAGAAATTATTTTTCTAGAAAAAGAATGAATAAAGATAGAACTCTGTTAATATCAATTGTTCTAAATAGCTTTCCTTCTCAATATACATACAAGAGAAAGGGAGGCTGTTTTTTTATGGATAAATATTTTTTTTTACTAAACACAAATTCAATCACGAACACTTGTCATATTTGATGGACAACATCATAAGTATATACTGTCTTTCAATCGTAATGGAAAAAAAGTAACTATTTGATATTTTGACTATGATCGGGAGGGGATCTTGTGGAAAAAGTTGATATTTTTAAAGATATCGCCGAACGCACTGGTGGTGATATTTATCTAGGGGTGGTAGGTTCAGTTCGAACAGGAAAATCAACCTTCATTAAAAAGTTTATGGAGCTTGCAGTCATCCCAAACATTGATAATGATTCAGACAGAATGAGAGCTCAAGATGAGTTGCCTCAAAGCGCAGCTGGGAAACAAATTATGACAACAGAACCTAAATTCGTACCGAATCAAGCAGTATCTATTCATGTAGATGAAGGACTCGATGTAAATGTTAGAGTAGTTGATTGTGTTGGATATGCAGTTCCAGGAGCAAAGGGATATGAAGATGAAAATGGACCTCGTATGATCCACACCCCTTGGTATGAGGATCCTATCCCGTTCCATGAAGCTGCTGAAATAGGGACACGTAAAGTAATACAAGAACATTCAACTTTAGGGGTAGTTGTTACAACGGATGGTTCAATCGGTGAAATTGAAAGAGAAGATTATATTGAGTCTGAGCAAAGAGTTATTGAAGAGTTAAAAGAGGTTGGAAAACCGTTCATCGTTTTAGTGAACAGTGTTCACCCGCAACATCCTCATACCGAACAATTACGACAAGAGCTCCAAGAAGAGCATGATGTACCGGTACTTGCTATGAATATTGAAGGGATGACTGACCAAGATATAAACAGTGTGATGAGAGAAGTACTATTTGAATTCCCTGTTCATGAAGTGAATGTGAATTTACCAAGCTGGGTAATGGTGTTAAAAGAAGACCACTGGTTAAGAGAAAATTATGAAGGATCTGTTAGGGAAACAGTCAAAGATATTAAGCGTCTACGAGATGTAGACCGTGTAGTTGGACAATTTTATGACTATGAATTTATTGAAAGAGCTCAATTAGCTGGAATTGAAATGGGTCAAGGTGTAGCAGAAATTGATTTATATGCTCCGGATGATCTATATGATCAAATTTTAAAAGAAGTTGTAGGTGTAGAAATAAGGGGCAAAGACCACCTGTTAGAATTAATGCAAGATTTTGCCCATGCTAAAGCAGAATTTGATCAGGTATCAGATGCTCTAAGGATGGTTAAGCAAACGGGATATGGTATTGCAGCACCATCTATTGAGGATATGAGTTTGGATGAACCAGAAATTATTAGGCAGGGTTCAAGATTTGGTGTCCGTTTAAAAGCGGTAGCTCCATCTATTCATATGATTAAAGTGGATGTAGAATCAGAGTTTGCACCAATCATCGGAACCGAAAAACAGAGTGAAGAACTTGTAAGGTATTTAATGCAAGACTTTGAAGAAAACCCTCTGTCCATTTGGAACTCAGATATTTTTGGTAGATCGCTAAACTCAATCGTTAGGGAAGGAATATCTGCTAAACTTTCCTTGATGCCGGAGAATGCTCGCTATAAGCTTAAAGAAACGTTGGAAAGAATTATTAATGAAGGATCAGGCGGATTAATCGCCATCATATTAT
The DNA here is from genome assembly GCF_002335745.1 of Evansella halocellulosilytica. Lineage (GTDB taxonomy): Bacteria > Bacillota > Bacilli > Bacillales > Salisediminibacteriaceae > Bacillus_CA > Bacillus_CA halocellulosilytica. The sequence goes on from NZ_NIST01000001.1 coordinate 3,294,792, forward strand.
AATGACCAGGGTGTCACGAAACAAACGTTTCGAAGACACCCTTATTTTTTTATTTTGTGAGTTAGTTGAAGTGGTTGTTGATTTAATAATCCTGCCTATTATATGGAATATTATGGAAAAAACTAGTGGCTATTTTGGGGAAAAGGGGAAAAAAGTGATAAAAATGCATAGAATTACGCAAAAATTGTTGAATTATTAGCATTTATCGTTTAACATAAGCGTTGTTATCCTATTAATTATAGGAAAACAAGTATAAAACGTTGACTTTTGTGAAAGAAAAGGAATAACGTAATTGATAATATGGGAGGAGGTGAATGGTATGAATAAGACAGAACTTATCAATGCAGTTGCAGAGAAAACAGATCTTTCTAAGAAAGATGCAACTAGTGCTGTTGATGCAGTCTTTGACGTCATCACTGGTTCTCTACAAAAACAAGAAAAAGTACAATTGATTGGATTCGGTAACTTTGAAGTTCGTGAGCGTGCTGCCCGTAAAGGTCGTAACCCACAAACAGGAGAGGAAATCGAAATCCCTGCTAGCAATGTACCAGCTTTCAAACCTGGTAAAGCCCTTAAAGATGCTGTTAAGTAACATACATATAGGGCTATAAAAAGAACCACTGTCTAGTGGTTCTTTTTTTTGAGATATAACTTAATTAGTTATGGAAAGAATATATTCGGATGTTCCTTTCTATATGCATCAATCTTGTTTTCACAATCTCTGTGTGCTAGAATTTTTACGAACTGGAGTTAGGTTGAAGCAATGAATGGAGGAAACAACAATGAGTAATGTCGATCATGAAAAGATACAACAAGCTGTTACAATGATTTTAGAAGCTATTGGAGAAGACCCAAGTCGTGAAGGATTACTTGATACACCAAAACGTGTTGCACGTATGTATGAAGAAGTGTTTCAAGGACTAAATCAAGATCCGAAACAACATTTTGCAACCGTGTTCGGTGAAGATCATGAAGAACTAGTATTAGTAAAAGATATACCATTTTTTTCAATGTGTGAACATCACCTTGTTCCTTTCTATGGACAGGCGCATATTGGCTACATACCAAGGGGAGGGAAAGTAACAGGGTTAAGTAAACTTGCACGAGCGGTTGAAGCTGTAGCGAGAAGACCTCAGTTACAAGAACGAATTACTTCTACAATTGCTGATTCAATTGTAGAAACGTTAGAACCTTTAGGTGTAATTGTAGTTGTGGAAGCCGAGCATATGTGTATGACAATGCGCGGTGTAAAAAAGCCAGGGGCGAAAACGGTAACCTCTGCGGTCCGTGGAGCATTTGAAACTAACGATGCTGCGAGAGCAGAAGTGTTATCACTAATTAAAGGATAATCCGATAAACAATAAGTTTAACGATCCTTTAGCCTGTAATAAAAAGAGGAGGTGCCACACATGTCTCAAGCAAATGATTATATCGTTATAAAGGCAAAAGAAGATGGTGTAAATGTGATTGGACTAACGAGAGGAACAGATACTCGTTTCCATCACTCAGAAAAATTAGATCGCAATGAAGTAATGATTGCTCAATTCACAGAGCATACATCTGCCATTAAAGTTCGAGGTAAGGCTACAATACAAACAGCACACGGAAATATCGAGAGCGATCAATAAAAGCGGGAACCTCCTGCTTTCTTTTTTTATTGATTCGTTATTACAGGAGAATATTTACACCTTTATCATTTCTAACGATATGATACGATCAGGAGAGTTTAAGAGATCATTATTGACCTGCAATTTTTATGAAAACTTATAAACTAACAAATAAATTTTATAGATCTAATCATTTCTTTTCGATTACTTGTTAACCGCTTCTTATGCGGGCGTTTTAATTGTGGTATACTATTGATACGCACAAAATAGATATAATTATGATAAAGATAGTAGAATTAAAGTGCTGGGGGACTATCGGATGACATCATTTATGAACAACGGTGAGGAACTTAACCAGATCATAGAGAATTTTCATACTTGTGTAGAACATCCATTTCTTGAGAAGTTTATCGGTAAACCTGCCGTTGACGAAGATCAAGCATTTTTGTTATACGAAATGTTAAAAGAAAAAGATTTTGACGATATTTACATAGAGAAGTGCATTATAACAACAGCACTCGTACAAGCTGCATTAGACACACATGATCAAATTAGTGTAAAACATATTGTGAACAATACATTGCAAAAAGAGCGAGAATTGACAGTTTTAGCTGGCGATTATTACAGCAGTTTGTATTACTTATTACTTGCAAAAGTGAATGATGTCTCATTAATAAGAGTTCTTGCAAAGTCAATTCAGGAAGTGAACGAATCCAAGATGAATATTTATAAAAATAACGATGGTTATGTAAAAGCTTGTCTGCAAGATTTGCATAAAATTGATTCCTCTCTTCTGCAAAATATAGCTAATATGCTTCAATTACCTGATTGGCACATGGCAGTCACACATTTCTTCTTCCTTAAACGATTAATTAAGGAACGTCAGCAATTGCTAAACACCGGAGTGAAAGGGTTTGCAGTTGAAGTGATGTTAAAAGAAGTTAGTGAGGACGTTATACCGGATGATATTCAGATCATTCATCAATTTGATCGTCAGATTGAATTGTCAAAAGATAAGTTACTAGAGTATACAAAAAATTGGAAGAAGCTCGGAAACTTTTTCCGTTCAAGGGTTCATGAATTATTAGTAGAAAATGGCTTATATGAACATTCGGTAGTAGAGGAAGGGTAATATGACACAATCAAAAGAAGAACGTGTACATCAAGTATTTGAAACAATATATGGGAATTACGATAAGATGAACTCTATTATTAGTTTTCAACGTCATATTGCATGGCGTAAAGATACAATGAAACGGATGAATGTTCGTGAAGGGACGGCAGCATTAGATGTTTGCTGTGGTACAGCTGACTGGACGATGGCGTTAGCAGATAAAATTGGAAAAGATGGGCACGTTGTCGGACTCGATTTTAGTAAAAACATGTTATCAGTCGGCAAGAAAAAACTTGAAGAAAGAAAGATGACACACGTTAAGTTAGTCCATGGAAATGCAATGGAACTGCCATTTGAAGATCATACATTCGATTATGTAACGATCGGATTTGGGTTAAGGAATGTCCCGGATTATCGGAAGGCTCTTTTAGAAATGAAACGAGTTGTCAAACCAGGTGGACTAGTTGTTTGTTTAGAAACTTCACAACCGACTACGATTGGATTCAAGCAAATATATTGGCTTTATTTTAAATACATAATGCCGCTATTCGGTAAGATCTTTGCTAAAAGCTATGATGAATATTCTTGGTTACAAGAATCGTCAAAATCTTTCCCTGGAAAAAAAGATTTAAAAGAAATGTTCTTAGAAGCAGGTTTTGATGATGTTACATATAAATCATATTCTGGCGGAGTTGCCGCATCACATTTCGCTAGAAAAAATGAGTATTCTTAGTAATATATATTCGTAATTGTTAAGTTAAGTGAGGAATGAATGATGAAAAAGATTCGAATTATCTTAGAAATGATAAAATTTGAACATACGATTTTTGCCCTTCCATTTGCCTTTTTAGGTGCAGTTTTGGGTAGTTTATTAATTGAAGGAAATTGGCCGACAATGAGTGAATGGATATGGATTACTTTAGCAATGGTCGGCGCAAGAAGTGCAGCAATGACTTTGAACAGACTAATCGATGCTAAAATAGATAAAGCAAATCCACGGACGAAAGATCGTGCGATTCCAGCTGGTAAAATATCCATTTTTGAGTCTACTGTATTTATCATTTGTTCATTTGGTTTATTGTTTTTCTCCGCATACCAGTTAAATATGCTGGCTGTCTATTTGTTGCCGGTAGCTGTTTTCTTTTTAGTTTTTTATTCGTATACAAAACGATTTACTTGGTTCTGTCATGTGTTTTTAGGAATTACAATCGGTATTGCGCCACTTGGAGGCTGGGTAGGAGCAACAGGTACGTTAACTTGGGAAGCTGTTGCACTATTTATCGGTGTTGCCTTATGGACAGCTGGGTTTGATGTGATCTATGCAACGCAAGATACAGAGTACGACAAGGATGTAAATTTATATTCGATACCGAGTAAGTTCGGGGTAAGAAAAGCACTAATTTTTGCTAGAGGGTTTCATATAACAAGCTTTCTAGCCATGGTTTCACTCTTTTTTATTGCACCTTTAAGTTGGGTCTATTTAATCGGTGTTTTCATAGTAGGGACAATTATGGTTTATGAACATTCACTCGTATCACCTAAGGATCTTTCAAAAGTTAATGTTGCATTTTTCACAATGAACGGTGTGATTAGTATGGTCATGCTTGCATTTACGATTGGAGACTTATTATTATGGCTTTAACTAAAAAGATTTTCACAGTTGGAATTACAGGTGCTAGCGGGGCAATTTATGGCGTCCGCTTAGTGAATGAACTTCTTAATGAAGGACATCAAGTTCACCTGTTGTTAACCGGCTCAGCATGGCAAGTTTTACATTTTGAGTTGGATGCAGATACGAGTAATGAAGAGAAGTGTATCCATGAAGTATTTGGTGAACATAAAAACTTGATTTACCATACACAGCAGGACTTTAGCGCACCAATAGCTAGCGGTTCATCAAAAAATGAAGGGATGATCATTATCCCTTGCTCAATGGGAACCCTTGCCAAAATTGCAAATGGGATCTCTAGTAACTTACTCGAGAGAACAGCTGACGTTATGTTTAAAGAACGAAGAAAAATAATCGTTGTCCCGCGTGAAACACCTCTACATTCAACGCATTTGGAAAATATGAAAAAAATAAGTGATCAAGGTGGCATAATTGTACCAGCTATGCCAGGCTTTTATCATCAGCCAAAAACCATGGATGATTTAATAAACTTTGTCGTTGGTAAAGTTTTAGATCAACTAGATGTAGACCATTCTTTATTCGATCGTTGGGGTGAAACAACATGAGTTTAGTCATTGGTGAAATTTCATATACAAATATATTGCCTATCTTCTATTACTTAAATCGGGAACGATTAAATGATTTGGGATGTTCTTTCGTACCGAAAGTTCCAGCTGAACTTAATGATGGGATGGAAAAAGGTGAAGTAGATGTCGGAGGGATTTCTTCATTCTCCTTCGGTGAGAATTGGAAGGATTATGAATTGTTGCCAAACTTATCCATTTCATCACCGAAAAATGTTCGTTCAATATTTTTATTCTCAAAGGTACCTATTACGCAGTTAGACAATAAAAGTATTGCGCTAACATCTAGCTCCGCAACGTCGGTTAATTTATTAAAAATATTATTAAAAAAGTTTTATTCATTAAATAATACATATGAAACACTGTCTCCTAATTATGATCAAATGATGAAGTCACACGATGCATGTCTACTAATTGGGGATGATGCAATTAGAACAAAGAAGCATGCTTCGTCGGACATACATTGTTATGACTTAGGATCATTATGGGCTCAATTTACTCATTTGCCAATGACATATGCCGTTTTTGCAGTGAGAAAAGAAGCTTTGAAAAACAATAGCCAAGTGATTGAAGAACTTTACAGGCAGTTTCAGGTAAGTAAGCAGGCATCTATAAAAAATGAATTTAAAGATGTCATACATTCAATTCAAAAAAATATGGGAGGAACAACACAATTTTGGAAAGAGTACTTCCAAGGATTGAATTATGATTTGACGAACAAACATATCGAAAGTTTACGATTATATTTTGACATTGCAAATGAACTCGGGCTTCTTAATGAAAAGGTTGAAGAGATTAAGTTATGGAACCCTAGTGAATTCTGTCAATCAGTATAGTAAGGTGGACGTGTATGAAGTTGAAAGATATTTATTGGCATTTAAGAAATGATATTGCCAGCTTAGAGAAAGAACTCGAAAAAAACATTAATGCAGATCACCCTGTGTTACAAGAAGCATCATCTCATCTCTTAAAAGCAGGGGGAAAACGAATTAGGCCAGTATTTGTCTTACTGTCTGCCCAATTCGGGAATTATAATTTAGAGGAAGTCAAAAAAGTCGCTGTTCCACTTGAAATGATTCATATGGCATCACTTGTTCATGATGATGTTATTGATGATGCAGAGCTTCGCCGGGGAAAAAAAACGATTAAGTCTAAGTGGGATAATCGAGTCGCAATGTATACTGGTGACTATATTTTTGCAAAGGCAATTGAAATGGCTACGTATTCAAAAAGCCCGGAGATTCATACAGTATTATCAGATGCAATGGTTGAAATGTGCCTAGGTGAGGTTGAACAAATTCGCGACCAGTACGATTTTAATCAAAATTTGCGCATGTATTTTCGAAGAATAAAAAGAAAAACGGCTTTACTTATTGCTGTGAGTTGTCAATTAGGTGCAATAGCATCGGACGTACCAAAACATATAGAAGATCAATTAGGAAAGTACGGTTATTATGTAGGAATGGCTTTTCAAATAACTGATGATATTTTAGATTTTGTTGGGACAGAAAAAGAATTAGGAAAACCGGCAGGAAGTGATTTAACACAAGGTAATGTTACTCTCCCAGCCCTATATGCTATGAGTCACGATATAGTCCTAAAGAAGAAAATCATCACTCTATTAAGAGGAGACAGGGTTGAAAGAGAAGAAATGGAAGAAATTATTCAAGGTATAAAGCAGTCAGGAGCTGTTGAATATTCCAAAAATATAGCTGATAAATATTTAGCAAAGTCAAAAAAATCATTAGAGCATTTACCAGATATACAAGCTAAAAAAGCACTTATTCGAATTGCAGATTATATCGGTTCAAGAAAATTTTAAAAGTGGCTGCCCAAAAATTTAAGCTTTTGGGGCAGTCCTTATTTTTTTACGGGATTTGTTAAAATTCACTGTATGAGTCTCGGCGGTTCGTCCGCGGCAAAGAAGACACTGTGAATACAACAGAGTGATGCATGAACAGATGTCGCACTTGTACCTAGATGTGAAAGCGAGCAGATGCATTCCAACGGAGCTGTATGAGATACCAATTTACGAAATTTATCCAACAAAACAAGGCATGCTAACCTTTTAAAAAAGTTGCCCACTAATAGTTGACGCAAACAAATTCGCGTTTGTGATTCTTGTGAAAATTTGCTATAATCAAAAAGGTTCGCACAAAATATCATACATAATTTAGGGGGTACATCAAATGGAACGTACATTTTTAATGGTAAAACCTGATGGAGTACAACGTAATTTAATCGGTGAAATCGTTTCTCGATTTGAAAAGAAAGGATTTACTTTAGTAGGAGCAAAATTGATAGCGGTTTCAAAAGAACTTGCTGAAACACATTACGGTGAACATAAAGAGCGTCCATTCTTTGGTGAACTAGTAGACTTTATCACTTCTGCACCAGTCTTTGCTATGGTTTGGGAAGGTGAAAATGTCATTAGTGAAGCCCGTAAGATGATGGGGACGACAAACCCTCAAGAAGCATTACCGGGAACAATACGCGGCGATTTCGGAATGCAAGTTTCCATGAATATTATTCATGGATCAGATTCTCCAGAAAGTGCAAAAAGAGAAATTGAACTATTCTTTAACGAAGAAGATGTACTATCTTATGAGAAAACGTTAAAAAGCTGGATATAAAAAGTGAGAAAAACTGTCGTTACAATAGCGGCAGTTTTTCTTTTTGCTAGCTTCTAACTTTTTTTTGGAAGCATCCCAGACATTTCAAGGTATTTTTCCTACCTTTAAAGATTTATATGTGAAGATATCAACTATCTCTTTTATATTCAGGATGAAAAATATATACTAGTTTACAAATATAAAATTACATCACTGCAAAAGATCGGGGAGAAACTGTTCAGATGGAAGACTACATACAATTCATTAAACAAATTAATAAAAAAACTGGAATTGATTTATCACTTTATAAAGAAGCACAAATGAAAAGAAGGCTAAATTCATTAAAAAATAAGCGAGGCTTTCAAACATTTCTTGATTACTTTCAGGCGATAAATAAAGATGCTGAATTATTTGGTGAATTTTTAGATCGGATGACAATTAATGTATCTGAATTTTTCCGAAACCGAAGCCGATGGGATGTACTCCAAACGAAGATCTTTCCCAAATTAATTGACGGACGTAAAAAAATAAAAATATGGAGTGCTGCTTGTTCAACAGGTGAAGAACCTTATTCCCTTTCGATTATGTTAAAAAGAGATTTTAAAACGATCCCACATGATATTTTAGCAACTGACCTAGATGAAGGAATATTAAATCGGGCAATTGCAGGATTTTATTTAGATCGTTCACTAAAAGAAGTAGAAGAAAAGGATCTAAAGGAATCGTTTATTAAAGATGGAGCAGGATATCGTGTTAACGATAAAGTGAAACAGTACATTCGATTTAAAAAACATAATCTATTATCTGATGATTATGAGAACAACTTTGATTTAATCGTTTGCAGGAATGTTTTAATCTATTTCACCGAAGAAGCTAAACATGAAATTTATACGAAATTTAGCAAAGCATTAAGGCCAGGCGGAATTTTATTTGTCGGAAGTACTGAGCAAATTTTTAACCCTCAGCAGTATGGGTTAAAAACAGAGGAAACATTTTTTTATCGAAAGGAACAATAAAATCTTACAAATACCTTGAAAAAAATTCGTTTTTCGCTCACAATATAACAAACTAAGAATTTAATGCATAAAAGCGATAAAGAACAATGGAGCTGATGACATGAGGTTTTTAACTGCAGGTGAATCACACGGACCAGAATTAACGACAATTATTGAAGGGGTACCTAGCCATTTACCTTTAACTGAGGAAGATATTAACAAACACCTTCAAAGACGTCAAAAGGGCTATGGTCGAGGACGACGAATGCAAATAGAAAAAGACCAAGTTCGTATTACAAGTGGAGTCAGGCACGGGAAAACGACAGGTGCTCCGATTACTCTTCACGTTGAAAATAAAGATTGGAAACATTGGCAGAGGATCATGGGGAGCGAACCAATTAGTGAAGAAGAGGAAAAGGAAATTAAACGAAAACTAACGAGACCAAGGCCAGGACATGCTGATCTAAATGGTGCGATTAAATACCGCCATCGAGATATGAGAAACGTATTAGAACGTTCGTCTGCAAGGGAAACGACAGTGAGAGTAGCAGTTGGAGCGGTTGCCCAAAAATTACTTGAATATTTTAAAATCGAGCTTTGCGGGCATGTTTTAGAGATCGGTGGTATTCGTTCTAATGACTGCTCTTACACGTCAATTTATGAACTAAAAACGAAATCAGAGGAATCAGAAGTACGTTGTCTTGACGCTGAAGCTTCTAAAAAAATGATGGAAGCAATTGATCAAGCAAAAGAAGACGGAGATTCAATTGGTGGAGTAGTTGAGGTCGTTGCCGTAAATGTACCAATAGGGTTAGGGAGCCACGTCCATTATGACAGAAAATTGGATGGGAAAATTGCCCAATCTGTCTTGAGTATCAATGCTTTTAAAGGTGTAGAAATTGGAGTTGGCTTTGAGGCTGCAAGAATGCTCGGAAGCCAAGTTCATGATGAAATCATTTATATTGAAGGTGAAGGTTTTTCAAGAAATACGAATCGTTTAGGAGGCTTTGAAGGAGGAATGACCAATGGGATGCCCGTCGTCGTTCACGGTGCAATGAAGCCGATACCAACACTATACAAGCCTTTGCAAAGTGTTGATATAGATACGAAAGAACCATTTTCTGCGAGTATAGAAAGGTCAGACAGCTGTGCAGTCCCTGCAGCAGCAGTAGTTTGTGAGGCAGCTGTCGCTTGGGAATTAGCGAATGCCTTTTTAGAGAAATTTGGATCAGATACAATAGAGGATATACATGATCATTTCGAGCAGTACGAAAGTAAGGCGAGGGAATTTTAATGATCGATCCTAAATTGACAGTCGAAACCTCTCAACATCAATACCCAATACTTGTTCATGAAGGAATTCGCTTCCACGCTGAGGAGTATATTCTTAAATACGTAAATGAGAAACCTTCTAAGGTTTTGATTATTACGGATAGTCATGTAAAGAACTACTATTTAAAAGATGTACTAAGTTCTTTTTTAAGCCAAGATCGGGTATTTACTTTTGTTATTCCTTCAGGAGAACAATCTAAGTCGTTTACAATGTATGAAGAGCTTTTGACATACGCATTAAAGAAAGGTCTCGATCGTAAGTCTCTGATCATTGCTTTAGGAGGGGGCGTTGTCGGTGATATTGCCGGGTTTGTGGCTGCCACTTATATGCGCGGCATACCATTTATACAAATGCCGACGACTTTACTCGCTCACGACAGCAGTGTAGGAGGAAAAGTAGGAATTAACCATGAGTTAGGGAAAAATATGGTAGGCTCTTTTCATCCGCCTTCTTTAGTATTATATGACCCGGAGTGTTTATTATCTTTACCAGAACGAGAATGGCGGTCAGGATTTGCCGAAGTATTAAAACATGGCTTTATTTCTGACTCATCCTTTTTAAATTGGCTGCAGGAAAATGTTACGACGTTACACTCTTGGGACATGGAACTGCTTACCAATATGTTAGTAGATTCAATTTCTGTTAAAACAAAAGTTGTTGAAGAAGATGAAAAAGAAAGAGGAATTAGAGCTTATTTGAATTTCGGACATACATTAGGTCATGCAATTGAAGCTGAACTAGGATATGGAAAAATCACCCATGGTGAAGCGGTTATCATTGGTATGCTTTTCGCTTTAGAATTAAGCGAGAAATATTACGAAGTTTCGTTGCATGTAGATTCTTTTAAAGATTATCTTAAGCAATTAAATTATGACTTTGAAATTCCCGAAAACATTGAAACGAACAAATTAATGGAAAGAATGAAAAGAGATAAAAAATCAGTTTATTCAACAGTACGATTTGTTTTGCTAAAAGATCTCGGAGTACCATCTTTAGTGGAAGTAGACGAAAATGCGATATATTCATTGTTAAATAGAAAGGAGAATGAACATTGATACGCGGGGTAAGGGGAGCGACGACTGTAAAACAAAATGAGGAAAAAGAGATTATCGAAGCAACAGAAGAGCTACTTAGAAAGATGTCAGAGAAAAATGACTATGAACCTGAACATATTTCCCATATAATCATTACGATGACGCAGGACTTAAATGCCGCATTTCCTGCTGGTGCTTTACGGTTAATTGAAGGTTATCAATATGTTCCTGTTATGTGTGCCCAAGAAGTTCCTGTACCTGGAAGTTTGCAATATTGTATACGGATTATGTGTAATATAGAAACGAATAAAAATCAGGATGAAATACAACATGTTTATTTAAAAAATGCTGTTCATTTAAGACCAGATTTAGTATTGACAAATGAATCGAAGTCACGTTAGGATATTTACAAGAATAGATTAGAATTTAGCAAAGCAAGTATTACTTATTTTTATTTGAGCTGAGAGTAAATATATTAGATGAGTTGAGAGAAGTTGAGGAGAGCTGAGCAGAAGATTGATGTATCAATGAATACATACGTCTGCCGTCTCGGGCAGGCGTTTTATTTATATTGATACTTTAATGGTTTAAATCGATAAAATTGAAGAGTTACCCCATTATCTCTCCTGGCTTCAATTACTCAGATTCTAACGAGAGGGTGAATCTTGTGATTGAACCAAGCCAACAAACATTTGCATCTTATGCAAAATCCTACAAAACAATCCCAATGTCACGAACAATTGTTGCAGACACAACAACTCCGATTCAGTTATTTCACTTATTTCATGATCGGGCAGCTTTTATTTTGGAAAGTAAAGATGAACTTTCAATTTGGTCTAATTATTCGTTTATTGGATTAGATGCTACTCACGTATTAGTTGAGCGTCATGGAAAGTACCATTTTGAATCGGTAAATGGCTTAAAAATTTATGAAGGCGCACATATTCAAGAGGTTTGGGATAAAAGTCTCGAATATTACGGTTTGCCTCCTGACCTACCAGACACGCCCTTCCCAGGAGGAGCGGTCGGATACTTTAGCTTTGAATCTTACCATTTAAATGAAAAACGATTAAATGATTCAACTGAGGATGATCAAAAAGTGTGTCTCGTGTTTTGCGAAAAAATCCTTGCTTTCAATCATAATAAAGAACAGCTCACACTTATTCATTATGAAAGATTTGATGGTGAAGTAAATAAAGCCTATAGCAGAGGTGCAAAGAAATTAGAGGAATTAATAAATACGATAAGCAGAGGCAAAACGACTAATACTGTGATACAAAGTCAGTTGAAAACAAGTGAAGACGTATTTAATCAAGTCAGGTCAAACGAAACGAAAGAGACTTTTATCGAAAAAGTCAAAAAAGTAAAAGAATACATTACTGCCGGAGATGTTTTTCAATGTGTGTTGTCACAAAAGTTTTCAATACCTGTAAAATCTTCCGGAATTAATTTGTACCGGGTACTCAGAAAGGTTAACCCTTCCCCTTACTTATATTATTTAAGGTTTGGAGACGAAGAGATTATCGGCAGCTCTCCTGAAAGGTTAATAAAAATTGATACGAATCGTGAATTAGAAATTCATCCGATCGCGGGAACTCGTCCAAGAGGTAAAACGAGATTAGAAGATAAGGAATTAGCTTTAGAGCTACAAAACGATGAAAAAGAACGGGCAGAGCATTTAATGCTCGTGGATCTCGCCAGAAATGATATCGGAAAAGTGAGTGAATATGGATCTGTTCATGTAAAAGATTTAATGTCATTGACATATTTCTCGCACGTCATGCATTTATTTTCAAAAGTTTACGGCCAATTAAGAAAAGGTACACAGCAGTTCGAAGCTCTATTTTCAGCTCACCCGGCGGGTACTGTATCAGGTGCTCCTAAAGTAAGAGCTGTTGAAATTATCCAAGAATTAGAGGAACAAGAGCGCGGTGTGTACGCAGGTGCGATTGCATACTGCGGATGGAATGGAGCAATTGACTCATGTATCGCCATTCGAACGATCATTTTAAAAAATGGAGTCGCTTCTGTTCAAGCTGGTGCAGGTATTGTACATGACTCTATCCCTGAGGTCGAATATGAAGAGACGAAAAACAAAGCGAAAGCATTGTTGTATGCAATTAAGTTAGCAGAACTGCAAAATGAAGAAAGCGAGGTAAATAATAATGACAAACTATTTAAAGAGCTTATTAAATAAACAATCATTATCAAAAGAAGATTCAAAACAACTAGTGAGACGAATGATGAACGGAGAAATCGTAGATGAACAAATCGCAGCAATATTATCAATCCTTCATTATCGCGGGGAGACGGTTGATGAAATGATTGGTTTTGCACAAGGAATGAACGAACAAAGTATTCAAATAAGTCCTGACATTCCAGTCATTGACACTTGCGGTACGGGTGGTGATGCAACAGGAACGTACAATATTTCTACAGCTGTCGCCATTTTACTAAGTTCATTAAACGTTCCTGTTGCAAAACACGGGAATAGGAGTGTTTCATCTAAAACTGGGAGTGCAGATGTATTGGAATACCTAGGGGTTCCTATACAAACGACGAAGGAAGAAGCAGTTGGGCAGTTAAAAAAGAATTCCCTCTGTTTTCTATTTGCCCCGATTTATCATTCTGCAATGAAGCAGGTTGCTAATGCAAGAAAAAGACTCGGTGTAAAAACGATATTTAATTTATTAGGCCCTTTAACGAATCCAGCAGGAGCAACTCATCGGTTAATTGGTGTATACGACAGAGAGCAAGGTAGGAAAATGGCATTTGCCTGTAAAGAATTAGGGGTTCATCGAGCATTGTTTGTTACGGGAGCAGACGGCTTAGATGAAATGACGATAACGGGGGAGACATTTGTGACGGAATTGAATAATGAAGATATTACTGAATATCGTTACAAACCTGAAGATGCTGGACTCCAACAAGGAAAATTAGACAGTGCGATCGTTCATACAGTGGAAGAGAGTGGCGAATTAATGATGAATATTTTTAATAAGAATGCATCACCTGAAGCGACCAACCTCCTTTTATTGAACGCAGGAGCAGCATTGTATATATCGGGAAAATGTGAATCGATAAAAGAAGGTGTAATAGCTGCAAGAGATGGTTTAGGTGAGAAAGTTTTAACCCATTTACAAAAGCTCCAGCAAAGTAAAAAGGAAGTGTTAGCATAATGTCAATATTAGATACAATTGTCGAAAAAAAGAAAGAAGAAGTAAAAGCTCTTCAACCACTTAATCATAATGACACGAGCAGTTCATCAAATCGTTCATTGTACAACACTTTAAGAAATCCGAATCATTCAATTGGAATTATTGCAGAAATTAAGAAAGCCAGTCCGTCTAAAGGAGTCCTTGTCGATCAATTCAATCCTGTGCAGCTTTCACGTCAGTACGAACAGATTGGGGCAGATGCAATTTCTGTCTTAACAGACAAAACGTTCTTTCAAGGAGATAAACAACATTTAATCAATGTGAAAAAAAGTGTGTCATTGCCAGTTCTTCGTAAGGATTTTATTATTAATGAAATGCAAATCTATGAATCGAAACTAATAGGAGCAGATGCGATTCTATTAATTGCAGCTATATTATCGAAAAGTCAATTACAAGAATTTTTTCTCATTGCAGAGGAAATGAAATTAGAAGTACTCGTTGAAGTTCATAATGAAGAAGAGCTTCAAAAGGTTTTATCCGTTACAAACCCTAAGCTGATTGGTGTTAATAACCGAAATTTAAAAACATTTGATACAACTATTGAAACATCTGTAGACCTTCGTCCACTAATCCCACAAACATCTTTATGTATTAGCGAAAGCGGAATTAAGACGAAAGAAGATATTAACTTATTAAAAAAAATAGGCGTTCATGGCATGTTAGTAGGTGAAACGTTCATGAAAAGTCACGATAAACAATCAGTCGTGAATCATTGGTTTGAAGGAGAAGGTGCATCATGACCCCACTTTTGAAATATTGCGGAATGCGTACAGAACAAGATTATCTCCATGCGCTTAAATCAGGTGTCGATTTTATTGGTTTTGTATTTGTTAAAAGTAAACGACAAGTTAATCCAGACGACGTTAGAAAATGGGTGAATCAATGTCCACCACGATATTCCCAGCAAATTGCTGGAGTCTTTGCCAATCAATCGAATGAAAGTATGATGAAAATCGCACATGACTGTCAGTTAGATATGATTCAATTACATGGAGATGAAAGTGTCGCTCAATTGAAAGAGTTAAAGCGTGATACAACTGCGAAAATATACAAAACGATCCATCATGATCGTCATGCCTTCGAAAAAATGAAGCAGTATAATGGATTAGCAGACGGGTTCATTATTGATACGAAAACACCTGAACTTGGTGGCAGCGGAATTTCCTTTAATTGGGATCCGGTTCCTCAATATATGGAAGAAGCAATAAAACAAGGGGTACCTTGCTTCATTGCTGGAGGAATAAAAATTGAAAACCTTAACGAGCTTCTTCAATACAACCCAATAGGTATCGATATTTCTTCTGGCATAGAATCTGAAAAAAGAAAGGACGAGTTTAAAATGCAGACGATTATGGATATGACAAAGAAATCGTATAGTGAGCCAGATCACCTAGGAAGGTTCGGTGATTATGGCGGAAAGTATGTCCCAGAGACCTTGATGTATGCATTGGATGAACTAGAAAAATCGTTTGAATCGATTCGCCACGATGCAACTTATGATAAAGAATTAATTGAAGAATTAAAAAGGTATTCCGGAAGACCTACAGCCTTAACAAAAGCGCAGAGGTTAAGTGAACATTTAGGTGGAGCGCAAATTTTTTTAAAGCGAGAAGATTTAAATCATACAGGTGCCCATAAAATAAATAACGCGATTGCTCAAGCGCTGCTCGCAAAACGAATGGGAAAAACGAAAATTATCGCAGAAACAGGTGCAGGTCAGCATGGGGTTGCTTCTGCTACGGTCGCAGCAAGGTACGGCTTATCATGCAAAGTGTTTATGGGGAAAGAGGATATGAAGCGCCAAGAGCTTAACGTATTTAGAATGGAATTGTTAGGTGCTGAAGTAGTAGAAGTAAATAGCGGAGGGAAAACATTAAAAGATGCAACAAATGAAGCAATTCGATACTGGGTTTCAAATGTGGAAGATACCTTTTATTTGATAGGTTCAGCAGTCGGACCACACCCGTATCCGAAAATGGTTAGAGAGTTTCAAAGTATTATAGGAAAAGAAAGTAAAGAACAGTTTCTTGAAGAATTCAATACATTACCTGATGAAGTTATCGCTTGTGTAGGAGGAGGCAGTAATGCGATTGGCATGTTCTATCCATTTATTGACGATCACGTAAAATTAACTGGCGTCGAAGCTGCAGGGAAAGGAATAGAAACTTCTCAACATGCTGCAACGCTCTCTAAAGGTCGAAAAGGTGTATTACATGGATCTTTATCTTATTTAATACAAGATGAAAATGGGAATATCATTGAACCGTACTCAATTTCAGCAGGGCTAGATTATCCTGGAATTGGACCTGAACATGCACACCTTAAAGAGATCGGCAGGGTGAAATATGAATCGATTACAGATGTTGAAGCGATAGAAGCATTGAAACAATTATGTGAATTAGAGGGAATATTACCCGCTTTAGAATCTTCTCATGCATTGGCATATGCGATGAAAAGAGCAAAGGAACGATCAAGTCATGAACGTCTGCTCGTTTGTTTATCAGGTAGAGGAGATAAAGATGTCCATACGATTAGAGAAGCGTTAGGAGAGGTGTAATATGAATCGATTACTTGAACAGACATTTCAACAAAAGCGTAAAAAATTCGTTCCTTATATTATGGCTGGCGACCCAAACTTAGAAGCTTCGATAGATATTGCTCTCACATTACAAAAATCCGGTGTTGATGCTTTAGAATGGGGAGTTCCATTTAGCGATCCTCTAGCTGACGGACCAGTTATTCAAGAAGCAGGAATGCGTGCAATGGCAAATGGAATGAATTTAAAAAAAGCAATTCTAGGTATTAAGGAAGCAAGAAAGAGAGGGTTGACTATACCGGTCATCTTATTTACGTATATAAATCCGGTATTATCGCTTGGAGAAGAACAAACAGTCAAGATGATGGATGAATCAGGTATTGATGGTATTTTGATTCCTGACATGCCAGTTGAAGAAAGTGATAAACTTCGCCGTTTATGTAAAAGCGACAAAAAATCTTTCATTTCATTAATTACTCCAAGTTCAAGGGAGCGCATGAAAAAAATTTCATTAGTCAGTGAAGGGTTCTTGTACTTTGTCACTTCTTATGGTGTTACCGGAACTAGGGAATCGTTTTCAGATATGATCGATAAACCGATAGCAGAAGTGAAAAAAATCACAAACGTTCCAGTGTTAGCAGGGTTTGGTATATCAAAACGTGAACATGTATCCTTTTTCCGAGAACGGTGTGATGGGGTTATCGTTGGAAGTGCTCTAGTTGAGACTATCGGTAAAAATGAAATAGCATTGCAATCTTCCTCTGAAAAAGAAATTGCATTAAATAAGATAAAAGGGTTTGTACAAGAGCTCATTTCGTAATACGATAGTAGATAATCGTTATACTTTGGAGGAGAAATAAGATGAGAGTAAAAGAAACAATGCTAGATCTTGTACCATATCAGCCAGGAAAGCCAATGGAAGATGTAAAAAGAGAGTTAGGCTTAGATAAAGTCGTAAAACTAGCCTCAAATGAGAATCCTTATGGATGTTCGCCAGCAGTAAAAGAAACGATTGAAAAGTCATTTCAAGACTTATCGATATATCCCGATGGCTATGCCCGACAATTACGACAATCAGTTGCTGAGCATTTAGGAGTACGTGATACTCAGCTTATTTTTGGGAACGGTTCAGATGAAGTCATCCTCATCCTTTGTCGTTCAATATTATCAAAAGACGATAATATCGTTACAGCAAGTCCAACATTTCCGCAATACCGCCATAATGCAGTGATAGAAGGTACCGAGATAAGAGAAGTACCATCTGTTGATGGCGTCCATGATCTTGATGCAATGTTAGAAGCGATTGACGAAAAGACGAAAATGGTATTTGTTTGTAATCCAAATAATCCTACTGGCACATACGTAAATGATGAAAAATTTAATCGTTTTATAGAGAAAGTACCTGAAGATGTTTTTGTCGTTAGTGACGAAGCATATTTTGAATATGTTGCTGCGGATGATTACCCGGATACGTTACCGCTTCTTGAGCAGTATCCAAACTTAATTATTTTAAGAACTTTTTCAAAAGCGTATGGCTTAGCTTCTTTGCGGATCGGTTATGGTGTTGCACACGAAGCCCTCATTAAAGCAGTAGACCCTGGTAGGGAGCCCTTTAATACGAATACATTAGCTCAGAGAGCTGCCCTGGCTGCATTGAAGGATCAGCAATTTATTCGGGATTGTTTTGAAAAAAATAGAGCAGAAATGAAGAAATACGAAGGATTTTGTAAGGAGTATGGATATAAATATTACCCATCGCAAGCAAATTTTATTTTAATTGACTTTAACATACCAGGAGGAGAAGTATTTGACCGGTTGTTAAAAAAAGGATTTATTACAAGAAATGGAGAAGCGTTAGGCTTTCCGACTGCTGTACGGATTACACTAGGAAACCGAGAACAAAACGATCAAATCATCAAAGAGCTTAAACATATCAGCTCATAGGAGGAAACTTTTGTGGAAAAAAGAGTGTTATTGATCGGCTTAGGGCTGATCGGCGGCTCTCTTGCACTATCGATCAAAAAAGAGCACCCTGAAGCATTCATAGTCGGTTTCGATGTGGACGAAAGTTCAATGAAACTAGCACGTTCATTAAAGATAATAGATCAAATAGGAGAAAACCTTCAAAATGAAGGTGAAAGAGCAGACTTAATCATTCTTGCAACACCTGTACAAAGTGCGTTAACCGTATTAAATGATTTGCGACAATGTCAGTTTAAAAATAACTGCATTATTACAGATGTTGGAAGTGTGAAAAAAGATATTGCCGAACAAGGGCGTTCCTTCGCTAGTGGGAGAGCAACATTTATCGGAGGACATCCGATGGCTGGATCACATAAATCAGGTGTACAAGCATCAAGTGACAGACTTTTTGAGAATGCTTATTATATATTAACACCGAGTAATGAAACGGAGACAAGTAAAATTATTACGTTGCAAAACTGGCTTAGGGGCACAAAAGCAAAATTCATACAATTAGCTCCAGAGGATCATGACCGGTACGCTGGGATGATCAGTCATCTACCTCACCTTATTGCAGCCTCACTTGTACATCATATTGCAAAATTAGGCAAAGGTGAGCCTTTAGTAAACGAGCTTGCAGCAGGTGGTTTTAGAGATATCACTAGAATTGCTTCTGCTTCTCCTACGATGTGGAGAGATATTACGTTGCAAAATAAAGACTCTCTCATACGTATGTTTGATGAATGGAACAACTTAATGAGAGATGTTCAATTGTTATTAGAAGAAGGTGATAGCCAAAAAGTATACTCGTTTTTCTCTGAGGCGAAAGCTATTAGAGACGGCCTTCCTGCCAAAAAGAAAGGGGCAGTTTTGCCATTCTACGATTTGTACGTTGACGTACCAGATCATCCAGGTGTGATCTCTGATGTGACAGGAATCCTTGCAAAACAATTAATAAGTATTACGAATATTAGGATCATTGAGTCGCGAGAAGATATTATGGGTGTATTACGGCTTAGTTTTCGTTCAGATAATGATTTACAAAAAGCAAAAGAAACGTTAAAGGACCATATGTATGATACATATGAACTAACCTAGGAGTGAAGCATATGAGCATTGTCATAGAACCTTATGCGAATGGGTTAAAAGGAATAATAAACGTACCCGGTGATAAATCAATCTCACACCGAGCAGTCATGTTTGGTTCAATTGCAAAAGGTAAAACTGAAATAAAAGGATTTCTTAATGGAGAAGACTGCTTAAGTACGATAAGCTGCATGAAGCAGTTAGGTGTCGACATCATCGAAACAGATGACTCAATTGTTATTTCAGGAAAGGGAATGAACGGTTTAAAAGAGCCAAGTAAAGTTCTCGACGTCGGTAACTCAGGGACGACGATCCGTTTGTTGTCCGGAATTCTTGCAACTCAGTCTTTTTCTTCGGTTCTTGCCGGAGATGATTCGATTGCAACTCGACCGATGGGAAGAGTAACAGGTCCGTTAAAAATGATGAATGCTTTCATTGATGGGAGAAATTATGGCCAATTAACCCCCCTTACCATTCGAGGCGGTCAATTACATGGAATAAACTATGTTTCTCCAGTTGCTAGTGCACAAGTAAAGTCTGCCATATTACTTGCAGGTTTAAATGCTATTGGGAAAACGAAAGTAACTGAACCGTATAAATCTAGAGACCATACTGAAAGAATGCTAAAGGCTTTTCAAGTTGAACTAAACATAAACGAAAGTTCAGTCGAAATTGAGGGAGCGCAAGCTCTTACTGCGACAAATATTCACGTACCTGGTGATATATCATCAGCTGCATTTATGTTAGTTGCTGGAGCTATTACGAAAGAAAGTGAAATTACATTAGAAAATGTTGGGGTTAATCCAACAAGGACCGGAATTATTGATGTGTTACAAAAAATGGGGGCATCCATTTTTGTTGATCATGACGACAATGCCACTTTTGAACCGACAGCAAATATTACGATCAAAACGAGTAACTTAAAAGGGATTACAATAGAAGGGGACCTTATTCCTAGACTTATAGATGAAATTCCTGCAATAGCTGTTCTAGCTACTCAAGCTGAAGGAAAAACGATCATTAAAGATGCAGCAGAATTAAAAGTAAAAGAGACAAACCGAATTGATACAATGGTTGACCAACTAAAATCTTTAGGGGCGACTATTGAAGCAACGGATGATGGGATGATTATCGAAGGAAAATCCCATTTATCAGGTGGAACAGTTGATAGTTTTGGTGATCACCGTGTCGGTATGGCAATGGCTCTTTGCAGCCTAATTGCAGATGAACCAGTAACAATTTTAAATAGTGAAGCGATTAACGTTTCATACCCAGGTTTCTTTCAAGACTTTACAAAATTAAAAACGAACTCATAATTAGTGTATTCATTCTTAAAACAAGACATATCCTCTTATTTATTCGCATAGCTTGTCTATAACAGTTTATGTGAAGGCAGGGGATGTGAATTGAAATATATTATGGATATAAGTGAACATAACTCAACTGAAAAACGAAAAGTATGGGTAGAAGATGGAAAAGTTCGCTACACTTCACTGCCCACTAAATATCAAGGAATCATGAAAGTATGTTCCAACCGTTTTATGACTCAACCAGGTAATGTCATGATTGATAATCAAGTCGTTTCATATTTTGAAAGAAACGAAGGAATATCTTATATAAAACAAATGCTTCTATTTGGGTATTCAACATTTATCCAAAGGATAAGCATAGATTACGAAAGTGAAACGGATCAAATTTTATCCTATACGAGACAGATGTTAAACCCCTCTCCAATCGATTATGCACTTGCAGTTTCTATACCACTTTCTAGAGTCACTGAATCATGGCTTAGGAAACTAAAGCAGCAATCGATATCATTCGTTGTCTTTGAGATAAGCTCTGTTGAAGAAATGAAAGAAACTCCGTGGCAAAGACTCATTGAAGCTATGTTTCCAAAGAGGATATTATGTATAGGCGAACCTTCAAGGACGATAGAGAGTGAAAAGGAAAAAAAGGAGATTTATGACAGTTGGTTGCAAGTTGTTGAAACATTTAGGATTAATTCATATTTATCTGTACCTAACAACTGGACTCCTCTTCCACCACTTCTCCTAATGAGGTTAGGGTTATATCCTCAAAAAGGTGTTTTGATCATGGGCAGTGATGCAGATTACATGATGTACTCGTTGAATGGCGAGAAGAAACCATTTGATTTTCCAGAAATTATCGTCAATAAAGGTAAAGTGATAAAAGCTGGACAACGTTGGGAAATTAAAGAAGGCAGCGGGGAAGAGTTGACGAACTTAATACCTGAAAAGATGATCCCAATAAACGATGTTTTCCGATATTCTGACCAATCATTATAGGAGTCATTATTTGACTCCTATTTTTCTTTCGTTAAAATAGTAAGGAAAACATCTGTCTTTGTGTTTATTCTAATACATATACAAAGCGTTGTTTACTGATGTTAATGAATAAACGAGTGTACAAATTAAGGGAGAGTTTTATTATGAATGAACAATTGAAGAAAGCGATTCAGTTAATAGAAAAAGGACAAAGTGAAGAAGGGATAAAAAAAGTCGAAAAATTAGAGAAGTCAGCTGATGATGAAACGAAACGGACGATTGCTGAACTGTACTATGAATTAGGACTTGTTGACCGTTCACTAGAAATTGTTGAACAATTAATGTTTCGTTATCCAGATCACGGTGAACTCTTTGCCTTTGCGGCCGAATGTTACGGTGAGCTAGGTAAAGAAGATGAAGCGATTGATATGCTGTCTGAAATTAAAGAAAATGACCCTGCCTTTTTACAAGCGCAACTTCTTTTAGCAGATATCTATCAAAATCAAGGACTTGATGAAGTAGCTGAACAAAAATTAGTGCAAGCACAAAAGCTTGCACCAGAAGAACCGATTTTACAATATGGTCTAGGTGAGTTTTATTTAAATAGAGGTGATTACTTACAATCAATACCGTTTTTTAAAAAGGTCATCCACAATGAATCGTTTTTAAAAGATCACCCTTTAAATCCTGCATTACGGATAGCAGAAGCATATAGTGCTACTGGTCAATTTGAAGACGCGTTACAATATTACCGACAAGGTCTTGAAAAAGAAGAAGATGCTGATGCATTATTTGGTTATGGCTTTACAGCGATGCAGCTGGAAGATTACGAAACAGCGATGCATCAATTTATGAAGCTGAAAGAGATGGATCCAGACTATATGACACTATATCCTTATTTAGGAAAAGTCCTTAGAGCACAAAATTTAGTAGACGAAGCTTTTGATGTGCTGCAAGAAGGAATCCAAAAGGACGAATTTAACGAAGATCTTTACTTGGAAATGGCAAAAGCTCAATTTTCTAAAGGGAATAGTGATGAAGGAAAAGAATTTTTACAAAAAGTAATCGCCTTAAATCCATCAAATATTACAGCTATTAAAGAATTGCTTCTTTATTTTCATGAGCGGGAAGAATTCGAAGATGTGATCGATTTAATTGAATTTTTAGATGACTATGGCGAATATGACCCACTCTTTGAAAGGTATAAAGCAAAAGCACTTTATGAAACAGACGATTTAGCAGGAGCGGTTGAAGCGTATGAAAATGCCTTATATGATGAATCAGTAGAAGATGATAAATTGCTTGAAGAAGCTGGATACGTTTTATTAGAAGCGGGTAAAAAGCAAAGAGGAATGCAACTGTTAGAAAAGGTACTAAACGACGATCCTGCTCGAATTGATCTTGAAGAACGGATTGAGCAATTAAAGAATAATGGCTATTAAACGTTAAGCTGTCACATCGTGGCAGTTTTTTACATTCTTAGTGAACCAAATGCCTTTCATGTGTGAAAATAAACCTTTAAGGGTTATAATCGTGAGATCTCTTTAAAAGTACAATTAAATGGAAATATCCGGCGATAGCAATTTCGAATTCTAGTTGATTATAAAATAAAAGAAATGGTATCCTCAAAATACTTTTGAGACACTCTCATACTTGTTTAGTCTACAGACTTTCTCACAGTTGATAGGAGCAAATTTTAATTTAGCTAACATGGTCATACATTTCGGATAATTACACATCCTATAAAATAACGAACTTCAGGTGAACTTTTTACCAGATTGAAAAAAATGACTAGGTGGGAAAGATGAATCTTACACAACTTTTATTATCACAGTCTCATAAAGATTTGCTTGAACGGAAAAAATCATTATCTATCTCTTGTAACACACATTCAAAAATGCAATTAATAGAAGAGATTATTCAAAAACTATTAAACCCAGATTACATCATGGAGTCATGGAATAGTCGCACGGAGTCAGAGAAAAACATACTCATCCATTTAGCTTTTCGAACAGTCTCCATATCACCAGTTGAAGAACTATTTTCTTTTTGTAAAAGTAAGCACCGTCAAAATCCAATGAACGATTTGAACATATTAAAGCGTGAAGGTTGGTTATATTTAGATGGGGGCAACTGGATCATTCCTATAGAATTATCGAAGTGGTTGAAAAGTTACTTTGAAAATGAAACGGAAAAAACGTCTATATTTATTCCAACTCCATGTAGTTCCCGAATCCCTTTTATAGATGACGTGTTTACGTTTATGGACTATATAGAAGAAAGGGAGATCAGGTTAACAAAAAGTAAAGCGATTCATAAACAAGACTTAATTGCTATACTGCGTCAACTAACTGCCGGTGAAGAAGTGCCAAAGGATAAATGGCGATTTGGTTATGGAAGGCACTTCCACTCATACCCGAATCAGTTTTCACTCCTTTATGATTTTTGTTTTGAACAAGGTTGGATTCGTGAAGAGGAAAGTTTAGTCGTGACAAAGAAATGGGAGAAAGGACAGCAATTATCAATTAACGAACTTCTCGATCGCCTTCATCGCTGTTACATGAACATATATAAACGGCCGATTCGTTCATTAAAATCCATTATGGCCATTATATATTCAACAATTAAGGAAAAAGTAGCGGTCGAGGAAGAAATGGTAATCAATCTGCTCAAGCCTATAATTGATGAATATTATTTTGATTCGGTTGAATCAATCATTACGATAAGGGTATTGGAAATGCTCGTGTATCAACAAATATTAATGAAAACTTATATAGACGGACAAAATTATTATTCATTGCAGCCAAGGGTTACCAAGCAGCAACAAATAAAAAAGTTGGATTTTATTTAAAATAAATAAAGGATTTTTTCGTTTTTGCTTGAATATATTATATATAAATAAAATGATAAGCTTTGGAAAGGTTCACTCAGTCGTCCATGTCAACAAAGTGGGTAGACTTCCTCAGGTGTATAAAAAAAGTAGAGGGAGGGGTATTGATGAACAATCCTGTTCCAGTTATGGAGAAGCGAGACTTTTTGAAGTGGTTTTTAGATCAATATCAACTTAAACGAAGAGAGTGTGCTTGGCTGCTTAACTTTTTAATAAGCGACGACGTTTTAATGGAACGTGTTCATTTTGTAGAAAAAGCAGAATACTGCCCTAAAGCTTTGCTGATTTCAGCGAATGATGTAGACAGTGTGCCATTTGCTTTTCATAAAAATCAACACGTTACGATGGATGCTGAAAAGTCATTTCACGATATACGTCTAAACAGAAATGAAGACATCTACATTCAGCTTAATTTTAAAGAAAAACAGTCAGCACCGCAATATTTGGCGATTTTAGAAGAAAACCCTTATTTACCTGTAAATGAAAAAGAAGCGAATGTGCAAAGTCTTATTGCTGAAATGGTGTTAGATCATTCAATAAAAATGTATGAACTAAAAATGATTGAAAAGGAAATTGACCAAGCACTCGTTGATAAGGACGAATATACCTTTCATATATTGGCAAAAAAATATAAGCAATTAAAAGCTCAGCATTAGTTGGGCTTTTCTTTTTTTATTACATTCTTTGTAAACCACAGGCTCTTCTCCGAATGCGATTGCAGAGGAAGAACCAGAAAATCATTTTGGTGCACAATGTGTGCGCCTAGGAAGCTGAAGTCTTGCCCGAGGCAATCGAGTGTATTTTTAAACAGTCAACACCAATATAGAAATGGCCTTTACTAAACGGTGAAGTCCACTCTATTTTACTGGATTTTGTCCAACCTTTATGTTGGTAAAGTACCCTTATAGGGCGAAATTAAAACCGCTCATTTTACGGACAGATATTTAATAAAGTGTTATTTAAACAAGTAGAAATATTCCTATCATCAATATTTTAAAATGTTAGTAATCAACATGTTTAAAGAAGTTCATAAAATGTTCAATACTATATTTTGCTAAAAATGATATAATAGATAGTTGAAATTAAGAATATGTTTTGGAATTTTGTACATAAGTAAAGGAGAGAACTATTTTGAAGTGGACAACTGAGCAAATGGATATGTATCTGCAATCGAAGGAATATGTAGACACAGCAATTATTCCATTAGTGCCAGTCGAATGGGAGAAAGATCCCAAAGGGACTGTATCAATGGGAGAGTTTACGGCGATATTAGTTGAGGAATTAGAACGCCAATTTAAAGGAAGAGTCTTTCAAATGATGCCCTTTACATATTTGAAAAGTGAACGAGTAGACGCACTTGTGACACGATTAATAAACTGGGATCGCCACTTATTTGATAATGGATTTAAACATATTATTTATGTCACTTCAGATGGTGAATGGAAAACGAACGAAAGTGAATTACCAGATATGCTTATCTGGATTCCAGCTTTATCCCTTGAATCAATGGACAATCAATATGTAAAGCAAATCATGGATCAGCAGATGAAACAAGTATTACCTTTAATTACAAACAAATGGCAAAAGGAACCAAAAGAGCGTTCGTAATATTTTCATAAAGAAAGCTCATGGATTTTGTTGACATACGTAGAATTGATGGGCTATCATGAGTATGTCTTAGTATCATATTTTGTGTGTCAATTCATAAAGAGAAGTGCAAGTGAGGAGGGAAGGTCGTGAGCGAAGAGAAAAAACACCGTGTGTCAAGACGTCAATTCTTATCGTACACATTAATGGGAGTTGGCGGATTTATGGCTGCCGGTATGTTAAGTCCGATGGTACGCTTTGCATTGGATCCTGCGTTAGAAGCGGGGGATGATACTGAGTTTGTCCAAGTAGGCATTTCAGAAGCTGATTTAACTGAAGAACCACAACGGGTTGACTTTCAAGTTGAAATTGAGGACGCATGGTATACATCTGAGCAGACAAGAGCTGCATGGATTTATAAAGAAGGAAATGAAATCATTGCGTTATCACCAATTTGTACACATTTAGGCTGTACAGTAAACTGGGATACGGAAGATCATCCGGATCAATTTTTCTGTCCATGCCACTACGGGCGATTTGAGAAGGACGGACAAAATGTACAAGGAACACCACCTACTCGTCCATTAGACGTTTATGAAGTTGAAGTTCGTGATGGTGAAGTGTACCTTGGAGGCATTATTCAACGAGGATAGAAAGGGGGGCGCAATGAAATGCTTCAAAAATTATATGATTGGGTGGATGAACGATTAGATATTACCCCAATGTGGCGTGATATTGCTGATCACGAAGTTCCTGAACACGTAAACCCAGCCCATCATTTTTCTGCTTTTGTTTATTGTTTTGGAGGATTAACGTTCTTCGTAACAGTCATCCAAATATTATCTGGGATGTTCCTAACAATGTATTATGTTCCGGATATCGTGAATGCGTATGAATCTGTTTACTATTTACAAAACGAAGTAACACATGGTGTGATTGTCCGAGGGATGCACCATTGGGGCGCTAGTTTAGTTATCGTCATGATGTTCCTTCACACTCTACGAGTATTTTTCACTGGCTCTTATAAAAAGCCTCGTGAATTGAACTGGGTAGTTGGGGTATTAATTTTCTTCGTTATGCTTGGTTTAGGTTTTACCGGTTACTTATTACCATGGGACATGAAGGCTTATTTTGCAACAGTAGTAGGTCTTGAAATTGCAGAAGCTGCACCAATTGTCGGTGGGTTTGCAAAAACATTACTTGCCGGTGGTGAAATAATCGGAGCACAAACACTAACACGTTTCTTTGCGATTCATGTATTCTTCCTACCAGGTGCATTACTTGGACTATTAGGAGCTCACTTCTATATGATTCGTAAGCAAGGTATTTCTGGTCCATTGTAAAATGGAAGCAGATTGAAAAGGAGGGAAAGCTATGCAACGCGGAAAAGGCATGAAGTTCGTTGGGGACTCTCGTATACCTGCTGAACGGAAGCCAAACATACCAAAAGACTACTCCGAATATCCACATAAAACCGAAGCTTTCTGGCCGAACTTCTTGCTCAGAGAGTGGATGGTTGGTGCCGTATTCTTAATCGGATATTTATGTTTAACAGTCGCGCATCCAGCCCCTCTAGAGAGGGTAGCTGATCCTACTGATACAGGGTACATACCATTACCTGACTGGTATTTCTTATTTTTGTACCAGCTTCTAAAGTATGAATATGCTGCCGGTGACTTTACAGTAATTGGAGCCGTTATTATTCCTGGTATTGCTTTCGGTGCACTTTTATTAGCGCCTTGGTTAGACCGTGGTCCGGAACGCCGTCCAATTAAACGCCCGATTGCAAGTAGTTTAATGCTTTTAGGAGTTATTTCAATCATTTTCTTAACTTGGGAATCAGTTGATGATCATGATTGGGAAGCAGCTGCACAACAAGGGGCAATTGTTGAGGATGTCGAAGTTGATGAATCTGCTTTAGGGTATGAAATTTATCAATCACAAGAATCTTGTATCGGCTGTCACGGTGGTGATATGCTTGGTGGAGCTGCTGCGCCGAACATCTTCGAAAGCGATTATAATAAAGATGAAGTTATGGATATAATCATTAATGGTGCAGAAGGTATGCCTGCAGACCAATTTGAAGGTACTGATGAAGAACTTGAAACACTCGCCGAATTTATTGCAAATGATGGCCAAGATCCGGAAGGCAATGGAGATGACGAAGCGGGTGAAGAGTAACAAAAAACTGACTGATTATTATCAGTCAGTTTTTTTAGCACTACAAGGATCACAAAAAGCTATGGACGATCGTATAACGTCCACAAAGGTATTAGCCATCCAAGACTACCGAGAAAGCGTACGAGTTTCTAGAGAAGCAAAATTCGCTTACTGAGAATCTGTTTAATGATATGCTAAGATTTGTTTAAACTAGAAATAGATTATCGTAAGGGTAAAGTGGAGATAAGCTAAAAGACAAGGATAGCATTGAGTGGAAGGAAGTGATTACGCTTTCCTTACATATTCACATTATTGTATGATTTAGTTGAATGTCCCATCTTTACTGTAAAGGAAGATAAAAATGAATAACACATTATATGATCATTTTATGGAACTTCTTATAGATAAGAGATTTTTATTATTATTATTTATTGTCAATGTCGGTGGTACTATTTACGGTTACATATGGTATGCCAATCAACTATCTATTACACCACCACTTTTTCTTGTGTTTGTCCCTGACAGTCCTACTGCAAGTTTGTTTTTCTGTTTCGTCTTATTTGCTTTTATTTTTTTGAAAAAAAATATACCTTTGATTGAAGCGTTTGCTGCTGTAACATTATTTAAATACGGTATTTGGGCTGTTGCCATGATTGTTGCTGGAGCAATCGCAGGTGATACATTAAATTGGCAACAATATATGTTAATTGTTTCTCATTTAGGTATGGCGATTCAAGGTATACTATATATGCCATATTACCGTATTAAGCCGTGGCACCTCATCGTTGTAGCAGTTTGGACGATACATAATGACGTGATCGACTATATTTATGGTATGCATCCGTGGGTTTCTTCGCACATTCATCCGTACATACAAGAAATTGCTTACTTTACTTTTTGGTTAAGTGCATGTTCTCTATTCCTTGTATACATCTTAAATAAACTCATGAAAAAAAGAGATCTTCAAATCTAGTAGGTCTACTCTTGTCCAACTCTTCATACGATTTAGTATGAATAAGAGGAGGGACATGCATGGCTCAACGAATATTAATTGTTAGTGTACTTATATTATCTATGGTTATTTCACCTGTTTACATTGTGGCAGAAAATGATGAGTCCAGTAAGTGGAGGGAATTAAACAGGACAAGCGATAAAATTCTCCAGTATGTACGAGAAGGGCATTATGAAGATGCACATAATCTATTACCTGTATTTTCTGAGAAATTTTTATCATTACAATCTGAAACATCTTCATTGTCAATGCATGAGTTGAACGTCATCACATCTGTATTTGAAGAAGTAGAAGGAGCTACTGTCCAAGTTTCACTCCCGCACGAGGAAAGGGTGAAAGCAGCCACAAAACTCCGATTATTAATCGATGTGTACGAGTCATCTCATTCACCCCTTTGGTTGAAAACTAAAAATCAAACTTTTCAAGCACTATCAAATGTCCAATCAATTGCTAGTGATCAGACAGGTGGCAACCTAGAGCAGAGAATCAATGGATTTATCTCCCAATATGAAGTAGTCCGGCCTGCTTGGTCGGTAAGTTTAAATACGGAAAACTATCAGATGATTGAATCGCAAATTCAATACTTAAGACATTTGCGGGAAAATGGGACGAGGGGTGAAGAGCTTGTTAACCATCTTGACCGCGTAGAGCGACAATTAGAACATATTTATGATGCAAAAGAAGATGAAGTATCAGACCCACAGTTAATTTGGGTTATGGTGACAATCGGTGGGGTTATTATTGCCGTATTATCATATGCTGGCTGGAAAAAGTATCAAGGAGAAAAACAAAGAGAATTAGATAAAATAAAAAGACGAAAGAGGAAACCGTATCGGTAATGTGTTTTCGTTGACACCATTTTAAACTTTGACTAAAATTAATTATACAAACAATGAGTACACATATAGGAGGATGGACGGAATGTCTATGGGTGCATTTATTCTTTATATCGCAATCTTAATGCTAATCCCTTTATGGGCACAATCAAAAGTAAAGAGTACTTATAAAAAGTATTCACAAGTTCGTGCTTCTTCTGGGATGACAGGGGCAGAAGTTGCGAGAAAAATTTTAAACGACAACGGGCTGTATGATGTTCATGTAGAACCGGTAAAAGGGAAATTAACTGACCATTATGATCCGCGGAAAAAAGTAGTACGATTATCTGAATCGAATTACTATGGGAACTCTGTAGCTGGTGCTGCTGTGGCAGCTCATGAAGTAGGGCATGCGATACAAGATGAAGAAGGATACGCATTTTTACGTTTCCGACATGCACTTGTACCAGTTGCAAACTTTGGTTCTAACATTTCATTTTTCTTCATTTTAGCCGGTATCTTTTTACAAATGACTGGAATGCTTTTAGCAGGGATCATTTTTATGTCTGCAGCTGTATTATTCCAATTAGTGACGTTACCAGTTGAATTTAATGCTTCAAATCGAGCAATGGAACAGGTAGTATCTGTAGGAGTTATTCGAAATGATGAAGAACGTGAAACGAAAAAAGTTTTAAATGCAGCCGCATTAACTTATGTAGCAGCTGCACTAGTAGCAGTTGCCGAGCTTGTTCGATTTATATTAATGTATGTTGCAATGAATAACGATTAATAAAAACAACGACACATAGCAGATAAACCTAAGCTTTGTATGAAAGCTTAGGTTTATCTATTCTTATAGAGGATGTTCAAAAAAATCTGGGAAAAATAGTTTTCGCATTTCTGCGTTTACTCGCTTCTCTGTTAATCACATATTAACACCATACACTCCGCTATTCGACTCTTTTAGTCCTCCTTTTTGAACACACACTTATATCGTTAATTTCTTAATGGATTTTTATTTTCATCAAATGTAAACCCCTCACCCATAACATCTTGTACATCACCTAATGTTACAAATGCATGAGGATCTACTTTGGCTATTAAATTTTTTAAGCGTACCATCTCGTTTCTCCCGACAACACAATATAAAACTTCTCGTTCAACTCCCGTAAAGGAACCTTTTCCTTTTAAGATTGTAGCTCCACGATCCATTTCTTGCAAAATTGCATCGGCAATTTGAGGAGCCTTTTCAGAGATGATCATTGCAGCCTTACCTGAGTATGCCCCTTGTTGAATAAGGTCAATAACTTTAGCTGCAACAAAAACTGCGAGTAATGTATACATGGCTTCTCGATAATTTAAATAAATGAGCGATGAGGTAATGACTGCTGCATCAAATAAAAACATCGTTTTTCCCATGCTCCATCCCCAATATTTAAAGCCTAACTTCGCAATGATGTCTACCCCTCCGGTCGTACCACCATAACGAAAGACAATACCGAGACCTACACCGATAAACACGCCAGCAAATAATGCAGCTAGTGTCATATCATCGTACAAAGGCAAGGAGACAAACTTATATCTTTGAAATAACCATAAAAAAATCGATACAGCAATTGTTCCGATAAGTGTATATATAAAGGCATTTCTACCAAGTATTTTCCACCCAATAATAAAAAGCGGGATGTTTAAAACGAGATTCGAGTAAGCTGGGTCGATATTAAACATAAAATAAAGAATTAACGTAATTCCTGTAAATCCTCCGTCTGCTAAGTTGTTTTCCATATTAAAATAAACGAGACCGAAGGACATAATCGCAGTTCCAAGTAAAATAAAGAGAACATTTTTAATATTAATTGATTGAATCAAAAGGTCCACCTCCATAAAGCGCTATTTAACTGCTTCATTATAATTGAACAAGAAATTCGCTTCAATGCTTTTTACAAAATATTTGTCAAAGGTAGTCGTTTTCGCTAACATGATAATGTGAACGATGAATGATATACGAAAGGAAGCTTGTATATGAGTCATAAAACAATCCATGATATGCAAAAAGAAGTCGATGAATACATATCTCAGTTTAAGGAAGGTTACTTTACACCTTTAGCGATGATGGCCAGGTTAACAGAAGAAATGGGTGAACTAGCTCGTGAGATGAACCATTATTACGGAGAAAAGCCAAAAAAGGATAATGAAGACGAAAAGACGATAGAACAAGAGTTAGGAGATATATTATTCGTATTAGTATGCTTAGCAAATTCTTTAAATATTGATATGGAAGAGGCTTTTGACATCGTGATGCAGAAATTTAATACAAGAGATAAAAACCGTTGGACAAGAATTGACAATGAAGGAAGTGAAAATGAATGAGTAATATCGTGATAGCAGGACCGAGAGGGAACATGGGGAAAGAGGCAGTTAAAATGGCAGAATCTACTAATTCATTTACATTAACTGCAGTAGTTGACCGTAAAAATGGCGGTATGTTAATGAAGGATGTACCAGGTATGGAGCCATTAAATATTCCTGTTTTTGAGGATTTAGAAGAATGTTTACAACGAGTAGAATGTGATATTCTTATTGATTTAACAACTCCGGAGCATGGAAAAAATCATATGCTTACAGCATTTGACTACGGCGTTCGCCCAGTAGTGGGGACAACAGGATTTACAGATGATGATGTGCATGAATTAGAGAGAATTGCTCAAGAAAAAAAATTAGGGGCGATTATTGCACCTAACTTTGCTGTAGGAGCGATCCTTATGATGAAATTTTCTCAAATGGCAGCAAGATATATGCCTGACGTAGAAATTATCGAACAGCACCATGATCGTAAACTGGATGCACCTTCAGGAACAGCTGCGAAAACAGCACAGTTAATTAGTGAAGTACGAGAAACAAAACAACAAGGTCATCCGGAAGAAACAGAACAGATAACAGGTGCTAGAGGAGCTGATTTTGAAGGACTAAGGATACATAGTATACGTTTACCAGGGCTTGTTGCGCATCAAGAAGTTATTTTTGGTGGAGAAGGTCAAACATTAAAAATCCGTCATGACTCTATGAATAGAGCTTCGTTCATGCCTGGTGTCAAACTAGCATGTGAAGCTGTTTTAAATCTTGATCACCTTGTCTACGGCCTAGAACATATAATTGAATAGATGCTAAGGAGAGGAGAAACCCGATGAATATTGCTTTTATTGCTCATGATAAAAAGAAAGAGGATATCGTTCAGTTTGTCTCAGCGTATAATCATTTATTTGAAAAGCACGAACTATATTCAACAGGGACTACAGGTAAAAGAATAATGGAAGCGACGAATCTTTCCATTCATCGTTTCCAATCGGGTCCCCTCGGTGGCGACCAGCAAATTGGCGCTTTGATCGCGACAAATAAAATGGATTTAGTATTGTTTTTTAAAGACCCTTTAACAGCTCAGCCTCATGAACCTGATATTTCCGCTTTAATTCGCCTTTGTGATGTATACAGCATTCCTCTGGCAACGAATATGGCGACAGCTGAAGTATTAGTAAGAGGATTGAATCGTGGTGATTTTCAATGGAGAGAGATCGTAAGAGGGGAAAGAAGGATGATCGACAATGAATGAAGAGAAATTAGATATATTAGCGATCGGTGCTCATCCTGATGATGTTGAAATCGGCATGGGCGGTACGTTAGCAAAATATACAAATCTCGGTTATAAAGCTGCAATATTAAATTTAACGAAAGCTGAGCTGTCTTCAAATGGAACAGTTGAAAAGAGACAAGAAGAAGCGATGCTTGCATCTAGCATTTTAGGCGTTAACACGACGATTCAGTGGTCTTATCCTGACCGCGGATTAACATTAACTGCTCAGCAATGTATTGATTCTCTTGTGAAAGTAATCAGACAATACAGGCCAAAACTACTTTTTGCACCGAGTAAAGATGATCGCCACCCAGACCATGTACATTGCAGTAATATTGTTAAAGAAGCTCATTTTAACTCGGGAATTCATCGTTATTTGCCAGAGGAGTGGCAAGCATATCGTCCTGATCAATTATATTATTATCAAATTAATGATATTGGAAATCCAGATTTTATTGTTGATATATCAGAGTTCATGGAAGTGAAAATGAAAGCACTATCTGCTTTTGAGAGTCAGTTCACAATTCATGAACATAGTGTGTCAACACCATTAAATAATAATTACTTAACAAAAGTTAAAAATAGGGAAATGCTTATTGGGAATAAGGTAGGTGTGGAGTACGGAGAAGGTTTCACATCAGACAGACCACTGCTAAAGTCAGACTTACTAGGTGAGAATGTATGACATTAAAAATTGGAATTACATGTTATCCGACCGTTGGAGGCTCAGGAGTTGTCGCTACTGAGCTAGGAAAAGCATTAGCTGAGAAAGGGTACGAGGTACATTTTATCACGTCTAGCATTCCATTTCGGTTAGAGAGCTGCACTGCAAATATATACTTTCATGAAGTCGAAGTGAACCAATACTCAGTTTTTCGTTATCCACCATATGATTTAGCTTTAGCAAGTAAAATGGCAGAAATAGCGAAAAGGGAACATTTAGATATCCTTCATGTTCATTATGCAATTCCTCATGCCATAAGTGCATTCTTGGCTAAAGAAATGGTCGGTGATCATTTAAAAGTTGTCACGACGTTACATGGAACTGATATTACAGTATTAGGCTCTGATCCGTCCTTAACAGATATGATTCGATTCGGAATAGAGAGATCTGATGTTGTTACAGCAGTGTCGAGCGACTTAATTAGGCAAACGGAAGAAATGTTACATACGACTAAACGAATTCAAACGATTTACAATTTTGTCGATCATCGAATATACCACCGGAAGGAAATTAATGGCTTAAAAGAAGAGCATAACATTAAACCTGAACAAAAAGTGATTGTCCACGTTTCAAATTTCAGAAAAGTTAAGCGTGTGCCAGATGTTATTAAAGCTTTCCATAAAATACAGCAAAAAGTCGATTCTGTTTTGTTATTAATAGGGGAAGGGCCAGATTTGCCCGTAGCATGTAACTTGGCAAAAGAATTAGGTATAGCAAATCAAGTAAAATGTTTAGGAAATCAAAAAAGGGTAGCGGAATTATTGTCCATGAGTGATTTAAAGCTACTTTTATCAGAAAAAGAGAGCTTTGGGCTCGTCATTTTAGAGGCTATGGCATGTGGAGTTCCCGTAATTGGGACAAATGTTGGTGGAATACCTGAAGTGATTGAAGATGGCAAAAGTGGTTTCATATCCCCGATGGGGGATATCGATCATATTGCGGATCGAGCGATTCAAATTTTACAAAATCCAAATTTGCAAAAAGAAATGTCAATGAATGCAATGAATCGGGCGAGCATGGACTTTCATCAAGAGAAAATCGTCCAACAATATGAAGACGTTTATCGGTATGCAATAGAAGGACTGGAGGATTCATAAAATTGATAGGTTGGGAACAAGCTGCTGACAAGTTAATAAAAGTGCTAAACAAAGCTGGCTATGAAGCATATATCGTTGGTGGTGCTGTAAGAGATCGAATATTACAACGCCCTGTAAAAGATATTGATTTAACGACGAATGCGTCAATTGAGTCCGTACAGCAATTATTCCCACACCATATTGATGTTGGTGCAAAACATGGTACAGTACTTGTTCAAAAAAGCGGGAATCGTTCACCTGGGTCGATTGAAGAGGACCTGTCCTTACGTGATTACACAATTAATGCAATGGCAATAAATAGTGAAGGAGTATTGATCGACCCATTTGATGGAAAAAAAGATTTGCACCATAAAGTTCTTAAAGTCGTCAATCATTGTAAAAAAAGATTGACGGAAGATCCACTTCGATCATTAAGAGGAGTTCGTTTTTCGCTCCACTACGATTTACAATTCGATCCCTTTACAAAATCTTTGATTGATTCGACTGCGCCTATGATTAATCAAATAGCAGTAGAGCGAATAAGAAGTGAGCTAGATAAAATTGCATCCGAACATCTTTCAAAAGAAAAGGTATCAGTATTGATTCATTCATCTGTTATTCAACAATTACCGCATTTTTTCTCGAATAAAAGTGAATGGCTGAATAAAATTCAAACATATAAAATGCCATTTTCTATCGATAGACCGTTAGAGCTATGGCTTATGGCAACGATAGAGAATCGCAACTCTCATGCTTTTCATTATTATCGTTGCAGTAACAAACTAAAAAAAGAAGCGATTCATCTTACTAAAGCATTTCATGATCTCATACATCGTGAATGGACAAATGAACTTGTCTACCGGATTGGATATAAAAATATTCCTATTATAGAAAAGTTACGAGCATTATGGCTTGGAGAAGAAAAAAAGGTTTCGGACGTTTATACGATTTATGGGCTACTTCCGATAAAAAATCGACAGGAGCTTGTCATAAACGGTAAAGACATTGTATCCTTTTTTCCGAACATACGAGGCTCGTTGATTGGTGAGTATTTAAGAAACATTGAGCATGCAGTTGTGAATCAAGAAGTAAAAAATAATAAAAATGATATTTTTGAATGGCTGAAAAGGAGGGTTTAAATGAAAGCAAGTGTACTGCAATTATTAAGGGAAGGTAATGGACAATTTATATCAGGAGAAAAGATAAGCGAACAATTAAAATGCAGTAGAACGATGGTTTGGAAGTATATCGATTCTCTCCGTAAAGAAGGGTATGACATTGAAGCAGCTTCAAATAAAGGTTACCGTCTTCTGAAGGGCAAAGATACGCTTAGTAACCATGAATTAATGTCTCGTATGTCAGAGCTAAGTCATTTTCAGGATGTCATTTATCAAGAAAGTACCGAATCTACTCAGATGATCGCGCAAAATGCGGCAAATGAGGGCGCCCAAGAAGGAACGGTTGTCGTAGCTGATCAACAAGTATCAGGTCGAGGGAGATTAGGTAGGGTTTGGCACTCTCCTGCTAAAACTGGAATTTGGATGTCCATGATTTTAAGACCGAAAGTCGATTTTCGAAAAGCTCCTCAATTGACTTTAGTAACAGCAGTAGCTGCAGTAAGAGCAATTGAGCATATTACAACCTTAGAAGCTGAAATAAAATGGCCGAATGACATACTGTTGAACGGGAAAAAAATTGCAGGTATTTTAACAGAAATGCAAGCAGATCCAGACCAAATTAAAGCAGTCATAATCGGGCTGGGCATGAACGTAAACCAAAGTAGTTTTCCAGATGGTATTAAAGATATTGCAACTTCACTTTCAATTGAAGCTGATCGGACATTTAATCGAGCTGAATTAATTACGCAAATATTAAAAGAATTTGAGTGGATATATGAAGCTTATTTAACGAAAGGCTTTTCGATTATTAAGCCACTTTGGGAAGCAAGGTCCAATACAATAGGAAAAATGATTAAAGCGCGAACAACACAAAATGTAATTGAAGGCTTTGCTGAAGGGATCGATGAAGAAGGGGTTTTATTACTTCGTGATAAACATGGGGAAGTACATAAAATATACTCTGCAGATATTGATGTCGCAAAACAATAACATTTTTAATTCGTTATCTGTTATACTCAAGATGGACGATATCCTACTTAATGGAATTGTACCATTTTTAAAACTTAAATAAAAAAAGGTTCTGCCTTGATCCGAAAAAGCGGACTGGGACAGAGGGTGTAATTAAAATATGTTAATGGCTAAAATACACTTTCATTTTAGTGTATTTAATGAGCGATAAAATCACCTTTTCCCACGGAAGAAGGTGATTTTTGTTTTAAAGATTGTTCATTGCCACCCTCCTTCTCAGCAATCAGAAAGGAGATTATTATGAAAACGACATTGGATTTACGAAAAATGAAGCTGGAAAAAGAGCAAATTACGATGTTGACTGCGTACGATGCACCGAGTGCAAAATTGGCAGAAGAAGCAGGGGTAGATGTGCTTTTAGTCGGAGACTCTTTAGGAATGGTTGTACTTGGTTATGATTCAACCGTACATGTCACAGTTGATGACATGGTCCATCATACGAAAGCGGTAAATCGAGGTACGAATCACACATTTATTGTAAGTGATATGCCATTTTTGAGTTACCATGCGTCAACAACTGATGCATTTAATACTGCAAAGTCAATAATCCAACAAGGTGGAGCACATGCAGTTAAAATGGAAGGCGGCGGAGATGTACTTCAAAAAGCAGAAAAATTAGTTAAAGCAGGTATACCAGTCGTCACTCACTTAGGGCTAACACCACAATCAGTCGGAGTCCTAGGAGGTTATAAAGTTCAAGGGAAGACAGATGAGTCTGCAAAGACCATTATCGAGGATGCTTGGAAGTCCGAACAAATTGGTGCGAGTATGCTCGTTTTAGAGTGTGTTCCTGAATGGTTAGGCAGACATTTATCTGAAAAACTGTCCATTCCGGTTATCGGAATTGGGGCTGGTAAATACACAGACGGGCAAGTATTAGTTTACCACGATGTTATAGGTTATACACAAGGCCATATTCCTAAATTTGTTAAGCGTTATACAAATGTGTCGCAAACGATTACACATAGCTTAAATAGCTATGTTAAAGATGTTAAAAATGGTGTATTTCCAGAAACGAAACATACGTTTCTTCCGTCGGAGGAAAACCCACAGCAATTGTACGGGGGAAATAAAAAATGATTGTCGTCTCAAAAATTAAACAGTTAAAACAGATTGTGAACGACCATCGAGCTAAAGGGCTTACGATAGGATTTGTTCCAACAATGGGATATTTACATGAAGGTCATCTATCATTAATATCAAGAGCGCGTCAGGAAAATGATGTAGTCATTGCCAGCATATTTGTTAATCCGTTGCAATTTGGTGAAAACGAAGATTATCATCAATATCCAAGAAACTTGAGCAATGATCAACTTTTAGCAAAAAATCATGGTGTTGATCTATTATTCGTACCAACGGTAAAGGAAATGTACCCTAAACCGATGAAATCAACGATCGTTGTTCATGAAGGGGTCGACGTTTTGTGTGGTGAGAGTAGACCGGGTCATTTCGATGGTGTAGCAACAGTCGTTATGAAACTTTTTCAGTTAACAAAGGCTAATAAAGCCTATTTTGGTATGAAAGATGCTCAACAAGTTGCCATTATTGAGAACATGGTTCAAGACTTTCACATTGATGTTGAAATCATCCGGTGTCAGACAATAAGAGAAAATGATGGGTTGGCAAAAAGTTCACGAAACGTTAATCTAACGGATGATGAGAGAGCAGAAGCTCCATTTATTTATGAATGTCTTCAAATTGCGAAGAAAATGATCATCGAAGGTACAGATCCGATAGAAGTATTAACTGAGACAAAGGACCAATTGTATTCACGATTTAGTGGTAAAGTTGATTATGTTGAAGTTAGAACATTTCCAGATTTACACAAAGAAATAGAAACAGATACAGATGTCATTATTGCCATTGCAGTAAAGTATTCGCATGTAAGGCTGATTGATAATGTTGTTATAGAAGCCAAAGAACGATTGAAAAGGAGCTAACGTCATGTATAGAGAAATGATGAGTGGAAAACTTCATCGTGCTACAGTTACAGAAGCTAACTTAAATTATGTAGGAAGTGTAACAATAGATGAAGATCTTATGGATTCAGTTGGAATTTTAGAAAATGAAAAAGTGCAAATTGTAAATAATAATAATGGTGCAAGGTTAGAAACATATGTTATTAAAGGAGTCCGAGGCTCAAAAACGATATGTTTAAATGGAGCAGCAGCAAGGTTAGTACAACCAGGTGATAAAGTAATCATTATCTCTTATAAATGGGTCGCTGAAAATGAATTAAATGATCATATACCGAATGTTGCGATTTTAAATGAACAAAATGAAATTATTGAAATGATGCAAACAGAACCAGCTTCTACCTTTAGATAACTCGAATATCCCTCCCTGAAACGATGGAAACTGTAAGTAAGTATTTATTAATCGGGAGGGATTTTTTCATGCATTCTTCGCATCAATGGAAAGAAATGAGCCAATGGCTTTTAAACAATAAAGAACTGCTCAGTGATGAAGAGATTCATCAATGGGTAGAACAATTAACGAAAGAGCAGGATTATTTATTAGATGTTTGGAGTAGTCAGAATGAGTTATTAGAAGAAATTAAAGATCAGCTGACGACAGTCGCCCCGTTCTCTTTTGAGAAAAAAGAAGAGCCTCACGAAGGAATCAGCTATTTTAATTTAGGTCTATATAAACAAGCGATTCGAACGATAAATGATGATGTTCTTGGAAAACAAAATCATTCCCGGTTATTATTATATTTAGGGTATTCTTATTTATATTTAGAAGAGCCGTATCATGCAAGAGAACATTTTTTAGATATATTGCAGCGAAGCAGTGATAAATTAGAGCATCATTTTGCCTATGTAGGATTAGGATTGCAAGCAGGTCAGGAAGAAAAAGTTGAAGAAGCGATCCACTTTTTTGAGAAAGCTGAAAATCTCCTATTTAATAGCGATGTAGTGTATAATTTAGGCATCTGTTATTTATTATTAAAAATGCCAAATGAAGCACTCACTTATTTTCAAAAGTCATTTCATGAAGGAGATAAGGATTCAGAAAGTTTATTCTGGATAGGGAAGTGCTTTGATCTGCTTGGGAAAAAGACAGAAGCAATGGAAACATGGTATGAAGTGATTCAAATGACAAAGTCATCAAAATTAATTCAAACATTGGCATTTATTTTTGAAGAAAAAGGGCATTTTCCATGCGCAATTTATTGCTTTGAGCGTTTAAATACGTTAGGGTTTGATCATTCATTGGTATTGCATGGATTAGCGTGGAATTATGGATTATTGGATGAACGGAATAAATCAAAACAGTTATTTTCTCAATTACTAAAAGAAAATCCAACTGACTTAAATGCTAGAATATCATATTTATGGCTTTTAGATCGTTGGAATGAAAAGGAATTATTTAAGCATATAAAAGACGAAACGAATAAACTGAAATTAACTCACCCACTAATGATGACTCTTTTTTAAAAAGTAAGAAAGTATAAAATTTCAATCTCTCGATTGCTGTCTAGACTTCAGGCGCCTTGCGCTTTTCTTAAAACAAACATCATTTCATGAAAATAAAGCAATAGATAGCACTCATCTGAACAGAGTGAAGAGTATGGAGGAATAGATAATGAATCGTTTTCTCATTATCGATGTAGAAACGACTGGTGTTGCCTTTTCTAAGGGGGATCGGATCATTCAGTTAGCCTATGTCATAGTAGAAGATCAACAAATAATTAAGCGTTTTTCAAGTTATATTAATCCTGAAAAGCCGATACCACCCTTTATCCAATCCCTTACGAATATTTCATCAAAACATGTTGAAGATGCACCTTTATTTGAAGAAATTGTACCTCAATTGTTAACGGATTTAAATGAGGCTTATTTTGTCGCTCATAATGTCGATTTTGACTTAAGTTTTATCAATGATGAACTTATACATGCTGGTTATGAAAAATATCGAGGACTTGTTATCGATACTGTCGAGTTAGCTAAAGTCGCTTATCCTACATCTGATGGATTTAAATTATCCCAATTGACTGCTAATTTTGATATGGAGCATGAGCAACCACATCGGGCAGACAGTGACGCAGAGGCAACAGCATTATTATTTATAAAAATGATTTCTAAATTAGCTTCGTTACCATTAGATACATTAAAAAAATTGAATAAATTGCAACATGGATTTAAAAGTGACTTGAAATCATTGATGTATCAATGGATGAATGATTCATCAATGAAAGAAAACTCCGAGTATGACTATTATCGAGGCTTTGTTTTGAAAAAAACTGATCCAGTTCATGTGCTAAGTGATGATGACTATGAGAAAGCTGATTATGAAATATTTTACAAAGAGATGGTTTCAGGTGGAAGAAACATTAAACAATTAATTGAAGGGTATGAACAGCGAGAAGGTCAATTACAAATGATTGACTTTGTTCATGAGCAATTTACTGATCGCTATTTTGGAATTATTGAAGCAGGTACTGGTACAGGTAAAACGTTAGCGTACATGATCCCAGCAGCTTTTTATGCAAAAAATCAGCAAAAACCAATTGTAATCAGTACACATACTGTACAATTACAAGAACAAATGCTTAATAAAGACCTACATACTTTAAAGAAAATTTTACCTTTTTCGATGAAGACTTCTATCTTAAAAGGAAGAAGTCATTACTTATGTTTACAGAAATTTGAACGACTCCTTGATCATGATCCTTTCGATTCTTATGATCGGACATTATCAAAAGCTCAAGTTATCATTTGGTTAACT
The DNA here is from genome assembly GCF_002335745.1 of Evansella halocellulosilytica. Lineage (GTDB taxonomy): Bacteria > Bacillota > Bacilli > Bacillales > Salisediminibacteriaceae > Bacillus_CA > Bacillus_CA halocellulosilytica. The sequence continues at coordinate 3,337,597 of NZ_NIST01000001.1, forward strand.
GAAACTGTTACGGGAGATGTCGAGGAGTTAAATTTAGCAGCATCTTCATTCAGGTTTTGGAGTGAGGTTGCAAGTGATTATACGTCATGTATAACCCCAAAATGTCCTTGGTTTTCACGTTGCTTTTATCAACGAGCTAAACAACGAGCAAAAGAAGCAGATATCATTATTACAAATCATTCACTCGTATTATCAGATCTGAAATCGGATCACCAGGTTATTCCTTCATATACACATATCGTGATTGATGAAGCACACCATTTTGAAGAAGCTGCAACAGAACAATTTGGGGAGAGACTTGATTATTTATCTTTAACTCATATCATTCATGATATCGGAGCAGAATCCGAAGGCATATTGTCTTATTTGACCGAGGATTTAAATGTAAACGATATTGTAGAAGCAGGAAAAGAGCTTAAAAATGAGTGGAATGATTTATTCTTACTATTACGTCAGTATGTAAACTATTCTAACGTTAATCGTAATGAACGTGGTAGAGCAAATACAGTGATTAATAAAGATGATCCACTTTGGGCGAATGTAGAAGAAGCTGCAAAACGTTGTTATTTATTAATGAACGATTGGTACTCCTCCATCCAAACTGTAGTAAAGCAATTGCAGACGGATGATAATGAACATTCTTTAGAAATGCTTCGACCGATTTATGAACGAAGTTTCCAAATCATTCATACTTTTGAATTGCTGCTATTAAACGATGAAGAAGCCTTTGTTTATTGGCTTGAAGCTGATATGAAAGGACCTAAACAATCAGTAACAATACAGCGGAAACCTATTCAAGTGTCTGATCATTTAGCCGATCAGTTTTTTGCAAAAAAAGAAAGTGTTATTTTCACATCAGCTACATTATCAGTTAAACAGTCATTCGACTACTTCCTTCATCGGCTAGGTTTAGAAGATTTCCCTGTCCGAACAAAGCTCGTAGAGTCACCGTTTGATTGGACGAACCAAGTTAAATTATGTGTACCTGAGGATATGCCAATGATTAACGAGGCTGGGGAAACAGGATATATAGAAGCTGTTGCTTTAAACATTTATCGCATATCACAAATATCCAAAGGGAAGATGCTTGTATTATTTACTTCATACGACATGTTAAAAAAATGTTATGAATATTTGCGAGAGTTATTATCAGACGACTTTATGCTCATTGCGCAAGGTGTACAATCGGGAAGCAGATCAAAGCTGACAAAGAATTTTCAGCAGTTTAACCAAGCTATACTTTTAGGGACGAGCAGCTTTTGGGAAGGTGTCGATATACCAGGAAATGACTTAAGTGTGATTGTCATTGTCAGACTTCCATTTACCCCTCCTAATGATCCAGTATTTCAAGCGAAATCTGAAGCTATCAAGGAACATAAACAATCACCTTTTATGAAGTTAGCACTGCCTCAAGCGGTTATTCGATTTAAACAAGGATTCGGGCGGTTAATTCGTACGTCAAATGATAGAGGTGTCGTAGTCGTTTTAGACAGAAGGATCGTCACGACAAAGTATGGAAAAGCATTTATTCAATCACTGCCCGATATACCTTTAATTGAAAGTTCAATGGATAAGTTGGAAAAGGATCTTAAAAATTGGTTATAATCAATAATGTTGTATTATAATTTATTCTATTTAGTAAGAAAGGATGGAATCATGATAAAGATCCTTAAAGTACTAGTTATTACATTTATTTTCCTTATTTTTTCGACTACGACATTTGCCGATAAAATTGAATTAAATTTATCACATGGAGAGATTGCTTATACGTTTTTTGACTTGGAACATGGTGAAGCAACATTAATTCAAGACAGTACCGGGAAAACAATTTTAGTTAATACCGGACATAAAGAAAGTGAAGAGGAATTAAAGGATCGTCTAAAAATGTATGATGTTGACGAAATTGATACAATTATCCTTACGAGCAAGCAGCAAGAGTATATCGGCAACTTGTCTTCACTTGTTTCAAGTTATCCAGTGAATAAAATAGTTATTCCAGAGTCTTTAAAAAAACAAGTTCATTCAGTAAAATATGTGAATGATGATACAATATCTTATGTAAATGAAGGTGATTCTTTTGAGTTACTTCCAGATTTAGTATTTCAAGTATTGTTTATAGAAAAGAAATTAGGTATTGACCAAGGTGCGCTATCTTTTTTTCTCATTCACAAAGATCAAAAGTTATTATACTTAACTGAAGCAAATCAAACGGTCGAACAGAAGCTTGTCGAAAAGTATGATTTAAAAACGACAGTAATGAAAGTGCCAGATTTCGGAAGCGAGCTGGGAACGACGGAAAAACTGTTAGAAGAAGCTGACCCTCAAGTTGCTGTAATATTTAAAAACGGTGATCATCCTCCTAGTAATTACGTTTTAGAACGGCTCAATGAAACGTGGATCGATATTTATCAAACGAGTAGAAGCGGCACTGTAACGATAAAATGTCTAGAGGATGATTATGAAATTATTACCGTTTATCCTCAAGAAAAGGATACGTTGTTAGGATGGTTACTTTAGATCGTTCATGATTAAGAGAGAGAGGTGATCGGTCATGAAAACGGTCATACATTCTGTTACGATTATTACGCTCAATCAAAACAATGACATTTTTAATGGTCACGTTGTTGTAGAAGATGGTAAATTCAAAGAAGTAAAGAAAGGTGCCCCCGACGAAAAAAAGTTAAATCAAGCAGATTACAAAATAAATGGACAAGGAAAATGGTTATTGCCTGGTTTTGTTAATACGCATGGACATTTAGGAAGTTCATTGCTACGAGGGGCAGGTGATGATATTCCTTTAATGACTTGGCTAAAAACGGTTATGTGGCCAAATGAGCAAAAGTTCACACAGGAAGATGTGAAAATAGCCAGTTCTTTAGCAATGGTTGAGATGATAAAATCTGGAACAACTACGTTTTTAGACATGTACCATTTACATATGGAACAAATGGCTGAATTAACAATAGAGAGTCAGATGCGTGGCGTACTTTGCAGAGGGATGATCGGATTATGTCCAGAAGAAGAGCAGCGTGAGAAATTAAATGAGTCGATTTTCTTACATCAATCATTTCATGGAGAAAATGATGGGAAAATATCTGTAGCTCTAGCCCCGCATGCACCATATACATGTCCGCCCTCATTTCTAGAAAAAGTAGTAGATGCAGCGGTTAAACATAAAATGTGGATACATACGCATGTAGCTGAAACAGCAAGCGAAGTAAAGGAACATCAAGAAAATTATCAAATGTCTCAAGTGAAGCATTTAGAAAATATCGGCTTATTTAAAGTACCATGTCTTATCGCTCATGGTGTCCATTTAGATGAACATGATATGAATATTCTTGCGGAAAACAATGTGTCAGTCTCCCATAATCCTATGAGTAATTTGAAACTAGGCTCGGGTATCGCCGATATAAAAAAAATGATTTCATTAGGTATAAATGTCTCTATTGGCACAGATTCTACTGCAAGTAACAATAATTTAAGTATGGTTGAAGAAATGCGTTTTGCAGCATTAATTCAAAAAGGGCTCCATCAAGACCCTACTGTAACAAAGAGTGATGAAATATTGAAAATGGCTACTGAAAATGGTTCAAAATCATTGCAATTAAAAGGTGTGGATATTATTAAAGAAGGCTCTTATGCTGATTTTATTTTAATATCTCCGGATATTGCTCATTTAACACCATGGAATAATGAACGAATCCATTCACACATTGTTTATTCTTCAGAAAGCCATGACATTACAGATGTTTTCGTCCAAGGAAAGCAAATTATGAAAGATCGTAAACTTCTTTACTTAGATGAAGAAAAAATCATTTTTAACGCACAAAATTTATTAAACCATTGTTAATTTTTATGTCTTGTTTTATGATCAAAGAATATATCGCATTATACTGGTCCTAAAAAGATGATAAAAAGGAGCACCTGTGATCCTTCAGGTGCTCAAAGATGGTGTAGTGTTAGGAAGTGTTATGATTTACATTCATAAGGAAATTTCGTTTGCCTGAAAGAGTATGTGATGTTGTTAAATTTTTGCGGACGATAAACAGAATTTAATGAGATGATTTCTTTTTCTAAGAAATACAAATCCGCTGTTGTCATCGTCACACCATCATCGTAATTACGTTTATCATTCACGCTCATCATCCTTTACTTTGGAGCGGTAACTATAGTATCACTCATAGTACAAAGAGTATAAGTAGCAAAATTTCACGTTAAAGGGAGACAAACGTAAGCATAAAGTGGAACTATTTATAGGAGGAATCAACATCATTATGGACGAAAACAATATCGAAACATTAGCGACTATTAAGGTCGATAACCATCATGAGTTGTATAAAGTAGTTGACTTATTAAACCGAACATTGAAAAAGCGTGATTTAATGTTTGGATTATCATTAGATGAGAGTGAAGACGGTAAGATGGTCTTTACAATTTACGAAACATAAGCAGGTGTATGAAATGAAAGCATGGGTGATCTCAATAGCATCAATTATCTTTATCGGACTCATTGCATTTTTTTTAATTATGTATACGGTGACGGGCAATCCTTTAAATGAGCGACAGGAAATGGCTATAGAATATGCATTAAATGAAACAGAGTTAGTAGATGTAACAAATGTTGATTATTATCACGGAAATCGCTCATATCAAGTTGTTCACGGAATAAATGAGAGTGATGAAGAAATCATTGTATGGGTGGAAGAAATTGAAGAAAGTGACGAAGAAGAAAGGGATAGAAGAACTTTTGTACGAAATAAAGACGAAGGAATGTCAGTTGATCAAGTAAGGCAATTAGCATACGATCGGTTGGATATAAGCTCACTACAAAACATCCGATTAGGGGTTATTGGTAGCACACCTGTTTATGAAATTGTTTATACAGATGATGCTGACCGTCATTCATTTTATTATGTTACGTTCGATGAAGGTTCTTATATTCGCCATTATCAATTTAGACAATCTTAATGAATAGAAAGGAATGGGGAAAATATGAAATTTTCAAATCGCGTCTCAGCTATTACACCATCATCTACACTTGCGATAACAGCAAAGGCGAAAGAACTAAAAGCTCAAGGACATGATGTTATCGGTTTAGGGGCAGGGGAACCAGACTTTAATACACCTTCCTATATTATTGAAGCAAGCTATAAATCAATGGTAGAAGGACATACGAAATATACGCCAGCAGGCGGGTTACCAGAGTTAAAAAAAGCAATTATTCAAAAATTTGAAGATGATCAACAAATTACATATAGCCCTGATGAAATCATTATTACAAATGGAGCGAAACATTCGCTAGCCTTATTATTTCAAACGATTTTAGAAGAAGGGGACGAAGTGATTATTCCTTCACCTTATTGGGTCAGTTATCCGGAACAAGTGAAAATTGCTGGCGGAAAACCGGTACATGTAGAAGGGGATGAGCAAAATAATTTTAAAGTTACAACAAAGCAGCTAGAAGATGTTGTCACGAGTAAAACAAGAGCTATCATTATTAATTCACCGAGTAATCCAACAGGTGTTATGTATGAGAAGGAAGAGTTAGAACAAATCGGAAAGTTTTGTTTAGAAAACAAATTGCTCATCGTATCTGATGAGATTTATGAGAAGTTAATATATGATCATAACGTTCATTTTTCTATTGCACAATTATCTGATGAATTGAAAAATAATACGATTATTATTAATGGTGTATCGAAGTCCCATTCAATGACAGGCTGGCGAATTGGTTACACTGCGGGAAATGCAGAAATCATTAAGAAGATGACAACAGTTGCGAGTCATACAACATCGAATCCTGCAGTAATGTCACAATACGGTACGATTGCAGCTTACACGCAAGAGGACGGCTCTGTTGAGAAGATGAGAACATCTTTTGAAGAAAGGTTAAACAAAGTACTGCCAGAAATTGAATCAATACCAGGCTTTACTTGCGTAAAACCTCAAGGGGCTTTCTATTTATTTCCTAATGTAAAAAAAGCAGTTTCAGACGCTGGATTTCCTTCAACAGATGAGTGGGTTAAAGCTCTGCTTGAAGAAGAAAAAGTAGCAGTTGTTCCAGGAAGTGGATTTGGCTCACCGGATAATATTCGACTATCTTATGCTACATCATTAGAAAACTTTTTAGAGGCCGTTAAACGAATTCGGCAATTTGTAAATAAAACGACCTCCAAATAAAAGATAACTACTAGCAATAATTGACTTCTTTTTTTTTTCAGATGTATAATGTTTATCGTATATACAAATGTTTCGATACGAATAGGTTACAGTTAAATATTTGTAAAGATTTTTGGAGGGACTAATGTGAAAACAACGATTGCAGAAGTGGGGAAGTATGTAGGACAAACAGTCACAATTGGTGCATGGCTGGCAAATAAACGATCAAGTGGGAAAATTGCTTTTTTACAATTACGTGATGGAACTGGCTTTATTCAAGGCGTAGTCGTAAAAGCGGAGGTAGACGAGGATATCTTTAAATTAGCTAAAGAGTTAACTCAAGAAAGCTCATTATACATTACTGGAGAGGTTCGGGAAGATGACCGTGCTCCATCAGGCTATGAACTAACGGTTCAATCGCTAGAAATAATCCATGAAGCGACAGAGTATCCTATCACTCCAAAAGAGCATGGGACAGAATTTTTAATGGATCATCGCCATTTATGGCTTCGATCAAAACGTCAGCACGCTGTAATGAAAATAAGGAATGAGATCATTCGTGCTACATATGAATTTTTCAATAATGAAGGCTTTGTCAAAGTAGATCCTCCAATTCTGACTGGAAGTTCTGCAGAAGGTACGACAAACTTATTCCATACAAAATATTTTGATGAAGATGCATATTTATCACAAAGCGGGCAACTTTATATGGAAGCTGCTGCAATGGCTTTAGGAAAAGTCTTTTCATTCGGTCCAACGTTTAGAGCTGAAAAGTCGAAAACGAGAAGACATTTAATTGAATTTTGGATGATTGAACCAGAGATGGCGTTTATGGACCATGAGGATAGTCTCAAAGTCCAAGAACAGTATGTTACATTCGTTGTTCAATCTGTATTGAGCAAATGTAAGCTAGAATTAAAAGCATTAGAAAGAGATACGTCAAAGTTAGAAAATGTCCAAGCACCATTCCCTCGTATCACATATGACCAGGCAGTAGAGATGCTCCAAAAGGATGGTTATGAAATCGAGTGGGGAGAAGACTTTGGTGCTCCGCATGAGACAGCGATTGCAGAGAAATTTGATAAGCCTGTGTTCATTACAAATTATCCAGCTGAGATTAAAGCGTTTTATATGAAACCTGTTCCAGGGCGTGAAGAAGTTGTCCTCTGTGCAGACTTAATTGCTCCAGAAGGATATGGAGAAATCATTGGCGGAAGTCAACGGATTGATGATGAAGAATTGTTAAAGCAGCGGTATGATGAGCATAATTTATCATTAGAGGCTTATCAATGGTATTTAGACCTACGTAAATATGGATCAGTACCTCACTCAGGATTTGGTCTAGGGTTAGAAAGAACGGTTGCATGGCTTTCTGGGGTAGAACATGTAAGAGAGACGATTCCATTCCCGCGGTTACTAAACCGTTTATACCCATAATTTTAATCAGTAGCTATTAATGAACAGCTAGACGACTTAAAACAAATAAAATAATTAGCATGTGATTTCATGACTGATATCACATGCTTTTATTTGTCCAGAGAATCAATAAATATATGATGGCATTTAAGAATTTTTATTTAAATTAGGGCATCGTATGTAAAGTTAAATAAAGATCATGGTATACTTATAAAGTTAGAAATTTGTCGAGATAAAGAATGTAGAGGTGGGGTGCTATTATGAATGAAGAAACAACTTTACAATTACACATGTCACAGCCCTTCGCCATTCCTTCTTCATTAATGACTCATTATTCAGAATTAGGTTTATCTGAATTACAATTTATGATTCTTATGCATATAAGGCAGTTTGATCAAGAGGGAAATAAATTTCCGACTCCGGATGATTTGCAGAAAAGAATGCAAATTAATGCTGATATTTGTACGAAAGAATTAAAGGACCTATTAAAAAAAGGTTTTTTATCTATTGAAGAAATGAAGGACGAAGAGGGATTGTTTTCTGAAGCTTTCTCTTTAAAACCGTTGTTTGAAAAATTAATTTTATTGATGAACGATAAACAAAAAGATGAAAATCATTTTACGAAACAACAGTTAGAAGGGCAGTTGTTTAGACGGTTTGAAGAGGAATTTTCAAGACCGCTGTCACCTATGGAACTAGAAATGATATCAATGTGGCTTGATGACGACGAGCATGAACCATCAATTATTGAAGCTGCTTTGAGAGAAGCTGTTGTTTCTGCTAAGTTAAATTTCCGCTATATTGACCGAATATTGTTTGATTGGAAAAAGAACGGAATACAGACTGTTGATCAAGCAAAGGCTCATGGTGAGAAAATACGACAGCACAAAGATCAAAAATTCCAAAGTAAAAAGCATAGTCCAAACGAATCTGTAAAAGTTAAACATCCTCAATACAATTGGTTATATGGAGAAGAGGAATAATGGAGGAAGAAAATGTTAAATAGAACTGAAATTAAAAATGTTTTAACAGTGATGGGTGAAATGTTTCCAGATGCAGAATGTGAATTAACTCATTCAAATCCATTTGAATTAACAATAGCGGTCGTATTGTCGGCCCAAGCTACTGATGCACTAGTAAATAAAGTAACGCCTAAATTATTTGAAAAATATAAAACACCTGAGGATTATGTTCATGTTCCGCTCGAAGAATTAGAGCAAGATATAAAATCAATTGGTTTATACAGAAGTAAGGCAAAAAATATTAAAAAATTATCGCAATCTCTAATAGAGGATTATGGAGGAGAGGTTCCTCAACAGCGGGATGAGCTCGTCAAATTAGCGGGGGTAGGTAGGAAAACGGCAAATGTCGTAGCATCAGTAGCATTTGATGAACCGGCAATCGCAGTAGATACCCATGTAGAAAGAGTTAGTAAAAGACTCGGAATTTGTCGGTGGAAAGACTCTGTATTAGAAGTGGAAAAAACGTTAATGAGAAAAATTCCAAAAGAAGAATGGTCAATTACTCATCATCGTCTCATCTTTTTCGGTCGCTATCATTGTAAAGCACAATCACCTCAATGCGATGAATGTCCTTTATTAGAGATTTGTCGTGAAGGGAAGAAAAGAATGAAAAAAAGAGGAGTCATAATATGAAGGAAAGGGAAATCATAGTTCCAGATTCCTTTATTTTAAAACCTTTTTACGAGAGCGGTGATAAGATAGACACTTTTCTTTCAAATAATGAAATTCATTCTCACTTTAAACAAGATATGTTAACGTCTTTAGGAATGGTCTTTGATTATTATCCTTGGAATGAACCAGAAAAAAGTATAAAAATCATCTTGAGACAATGGAAAGATGAAGGGGAGCCGATAATCTCCAATTACTTTCAGCGACGCAATAGAGAGAAAGCTAAACCTATGATGATTAAGTATATAAGCTTATATATTCAAGCAATGTTTTGGACGAGCTCGAAGCCTGTTACAACATTAGAAAACATCGGATTTCAACTAAAGGAACTTCCTTATAGCCCACTAAACATTGAGGAAAGGATCTCGCTTATTATAAATGTTCCAGATCAATATTTCACCTATACAGCTTTAAATCAGCTATATGATGAGTCGATCAAAAAATGGGCTGTCTTTCTTTCAAAAACGCAATAAAAAAGCCGGGGCAAATTTGCCCGGCTTTTTTTATGCTATTCATCTTCAACATCATTGTCGTCATCATCGTCATTATTATCTTCATCGTCGTCATTGTTGTCATCGTCATCGCCATCATCACCATCATTATTGCCATTACCATTGCCATTACCATTGCCATTACCATTGCCATTACCATTACCATTACCATTGCCGTTACCGTTATCACCTTGGTCTTCGTCATCAGAAGGGGGACCATCTCCATTATCTTCCTCATCTTCGATAATATCTTCCTCATCATCGTCGACTAGATCCTCTTCTTCAGGGATGCGAACTTCAACAGTTGCTGAATCACTCATTAAATCCTCGTTATCATCAGCAACGGCTGTAACACGGATAGAATAAGTTTCCCCGTAATCAGGGTTACTTAATATATAGGACATGTCTTTTGTAATATCAATTAAAGAATAATCTCCATCATTAGAACTTCGAACTTCTAGTCTGAAGCTAAATTGATCAAGTAATTCATCTGAATAGTTCCAGTTAATATGAATGGAGTGGTCATCTTCATCATATTCTGCGTCTAATCCTTGTACTTGTTCAGCTTCCTCAAACTCCTCTGAAACTTCAGTTGGTTCTGTTCCTTTAACGAAATACTCATGAACGATTTCACTATCAGGTGTATAATCGCTTGGCAATAGTCCAGTCGAACGTTCAATCCCAATACGAACAACTGAATCTGGCTGACTAAAGTCAGCAGTATCACGATCTTGGTGAGCGTAAGTCATGACTTCTCTAAACAGGTCACGAGCTATATATTCTTGGTGATTGTCATATTCGATATATCCATCATCAAGGTTTGAATAACCGGTCCAAACTGCCGCGGTTAGATCTGTAGAATAACCTGCAAACCAAGCGTCACGAATCCCGTTTTGAATATTATGCTCAGCTCTTTCCTCATCTGTAAAGTTTGTTGATCCGGTTTTACCTGCAATCGGCACACCTGAAACAGATGCTCTTTGACCTGTCCCTGACTGTACAACTGTTTTTAACATATCTGTTACCATAAACGCAGTATAATCATTCATTGCGACGTTCGCTTCTGGTGTTAAGTCAATTGTTTGTCCGTCATCAAACTCAACCTTTCTAACGGTATGCGGAGCATTATATTCACCGTTATTTCCAAATGCTGCATATGCTCCTGCCATTTCAAACGATGATACGCCTGTATCAAACCCACCTAATGCATAAGACTCTTTAAATTCATCTAAAGGTAAGCCTAAACCTTCTCCGAATTCTTGTGCTCTATCGTAACCTACTTCATTTAATGCTTTTACAGCAGGAACGTTTTGTGAAATTCGTAATGCTTCTCTAATCGACATTGAACCACGATAATCACGACCAAAGTTTCTGACTGGGGTACCAGTAGTTTGATATTCGTAAGGTTCATCGACAATTTGGTGATAGGTTGACCATTTTAATTCATCTATTGCTGGTCCATATGAAAGGATCGGTTTAATAGATGAACCGGGTTGGCGTTTCGGGTTTGTTGCCCAGTTCCAGCTCCGTACTCCTTCAGCTGGTTCACGCATACCACCAATGGCAAGTACTTCACCATTAGTCGTATCTAACAGAGTGATTCCAGCCTGGAATTGGTCATCAGGAAACTGGATGACTTCACCAGACTGCATGACATGCTCGACATGCTCTTGCAAATCTTGATCTAACGTTGTGTGTATCGTCATTCCTGAAGTATAAATATCACTTGCTTCAATGCCTTCAATTTCCTCAACTTCGTCTAAAACTTGATCTAAAAACGCTTGGTGAGGATGTGCTTCTCGCTCACTTTTCTGTAACTGATCCTCAATTGGTACATTTTTTGCTTCCTCTGCTTCTTCAGGTGTGATTTTTTCATACCTTTCCATTAAACTAATGACTGTATTTCGTCTCGTTTCCGCAGCTTCAGGATTATTAAAAGGATTGAAATGGTTTGGGCGCTGTGGAATACCAGCTAACAATGCAGCATCTTCAATCGTTAATTCACTTAATTCTTTACTAAAGTAATAATCTGCTGCTTCAATGACTCCATATCGTGAATCAGAGTAGTAAATGGCATTCAAATACATTTCCAATATTTGATCTTTCGTGTACTTTTGCTCTAGCCTTATTGCTAAATACTGTTCTTGTATTTTTCTTGTCATATTTTTGTCCATTGTTAAAAATAAGTTTTTAACGACTTGCTGTGTGATTGTACTAGCCCCTTCACTACCAAAACCCCCTCGAAGGTTAGCAACAACCGCTCCACCTATTCGTCTTATGTCGATTCCGAAATGGTCATAGAAGCGAACATCTTCAACTGAAAGGACAGCATCCTTTAATAAATCCGGAACATCATCGATATTCGCTGAACGTCGGTTTTCTGATGCATGTAGTGTTGTTATAAGTTCTCCATTCCGATCAAGGATTTCCGGATTTTGTGCTAAAGTTAGTTGATCTGGGTCAAGGGATGGTGCACCTCGAATAATTGCAAATACACTAATTGTTCCAACAATAAACATGACTAACAAAATGATACCAAGTGCTGTTAATATTTTTTTGAACTTTCCTTTTGATTTTGTTTTAGGTTTCGATTTATTTTTTTTATTTGTTTGTTTCGTTTTCTGTTTTCTTTCTTGTCTTGTACGATATTCATCTGACATCGCAGCATCTTCCTTTCAAGCTCATAAAATGAAATGAGTCGATTTTTACATAGTTGATATGATTTTATCAACGATTTTTAAATAGTCAATTCTCGGATGGAATCCGATTGGAACTAAATAGCCTTTTGCTTCTATATCTTTTTTCGGAATCGATTTTCTTTTTGTGTCTTGGTTTTTATAATATGGGATGAGATCATTTGCAAATAAAATATAGATTTCATCATTATAACTGAACCTTAGTATCGCAAAGGTAATTCCCCCTTGGTTTAACACTTGATACATATGTTCAATTTGATGATCATGAAAATTCTTTAATGGAAAACTTGTTTTATTTTTTGTTTCCTTTGCTTCGAAGTCGATATATTTCCCATTATAAACACCGTTATAATCTGTAGTAGAAGGCTTTTTAAAGTATGCCTCAGTCACAACAGCAGCACTTCGTTTCGGATAATGTACATTTACGATTTGAAGTGGAGTAGGTTTCTTATGAATTAATGCTATGTTATGTGAACGGTAATATTCATTCGTTTCATTGATATCCTCCTCAAGCGTCATTCCTCGGTTACTAAACCGTTCATCTTTATTGACGCCTTTTTTCTGCGAAAAGGTTTCACTTTTAGAATATTTTTTTCCGTTTGGATAACGTATACTCATTTCAACACATCCTTTAAACTTCAAACCATCATTATATATTACCATAACTTTTTGAATTGAGAATAGACTTTTTGACTATTTTATCAGGTATCAGCCCATAATAACACGAAAGGTGGTTTTCATGAATGAAAAACAGATAATCCATTATATTCGAAGAGAGACGAGTAAATGTAATCGAGATAATATTTCGCGAACAAATGCATACAAAACGTATTACATAGATCATCCAGAAATTGGTTGGACCTATTTAGCAAATATGGTCTCTAGAAATGCAGGTTGGAATATGTCTGATTTATGGAGTAAACCATTTGCTACGTTATTAAATAATGAATATCGAATGCAGTTGTTTATCACGTATGAAAGAGCAAATTGGATGATCTTCTCCGATGCATTTCCACAGCTGCTTGTATATAAATGCTCAAAAAGAACAGGGGTTCCTTTCTTTTATTTGTTAAAACATTTTCATGTATCATCTTGGATGATTGCTCAGTGGGAAATGTTCTGGCATACGAGAAATGAAAACCAGTTATTGGACGCATTAATTGTTAATGAACAACACTTAATTCAACGTCCTATCATTAACGCTCCTTTTTTTCATAAATATACATTTAAACAATTTTTATATGAATGGCAAGAGCGCCTCCATTTTAGTCACGTCTTATTACCAACATTAAATGGTCGTGTATTCGGAAGAATTGTGAAAAACTTTACGAATGTTGAAAAAAGAATCGAACTTGGTAAGCAATTATCTTGGATTTTGTTTAAATCTAAAGAGAAAAAAGAAATTAAAGACTACTTTTTACAGTCGGAATATACTGGATCGAGAAGCGATTATCAAAAATTTTTACGAGAGGACCTTCCATACACACCTAAACTACGAATCGTATATCCATTTGTACATCATGAAGACGAGAAGAGGGAGGACTGGTCACAACGTTGCTCGTATTCTCCGGAATACTTATTAAATAAACGTTTTTTAAGGCCGAAAAACGGTGACATAACAAATTGGACTATTAAAAAGAAACAACAACTTATGATTGCTGCTGCAATTAAACAGAAGTTATCATCGAAATGAAAAAAGGCTTGATTGGTGGAGAAAACATTCAATCAAGTCTTTTTTTATTTCAATTATTGTCTTTTTATAAAAGAAATCTTAACGTTAATTATTCGGCAGGGCGGTTAGGACCTTCCAGTTTTTTGTCCCCGTAACCACGTTTGGCAGTCTTCTTTTCGAATACATCATTCATTTGTTTTTGTTGACTCTTTGAACGTTTGTTTTTAGCCATATGTTACACCCCCTATCTATTATTTAGGCTATCCCGATGAAAAAAATCGATTCACCAAATCGAAATTCAGATTATAACCACTTTCTTTGCCGAAAGAAAACTAGTTTTGTCAAGGTGAAGGGAGGAGGAGTCTGAAAAGAGAATAAATATATTAAACAAATGAAAGGGGAGCAGATTATGGCAAAGGTATGGAAAACAAAAGAGGTCGCGGCGGAGTTTCAAGTGAATCAAACAACAGTACAACGATGGATTAAGTATTTTAAAATCGAATGTAAATTGAATGAAGTTGGCCATTATGTTATAGAGGAACAGTCATATCATCAATTGTGTTACATTCACGAGGAAGTAAGTAAAGGAAAGAGGCTAAAAGAAATTGACTTGAACAATTGCATTAGCAATATTAAAAAAGAACCGAAAATGTTGCCTTCGAGTATACTAGATGAACGCTTCCATAAAATGTTACTTCAAATTGACCAATTGGATAAGAAGTTAGCAGAAAAAGCAGATGAAGTCGTTGAAGTACAAATGCTTCAGCACCGAAGAGAAATTGACGATTTAACAACGTTGCTGGAAAAACTTGATGAAAGGTTGAATTATCTTGAATCAGTCATAACTGAAAAAGAGAATAAAATCATTTCATTAGAAGAAAAAGTGAAAATTAGAAAGAATAAAAAACGTCGCCTCGCTGAAATCTTTAGTTTTTAATCCTTTTACATCCAATAAACCCTTTGCTACAATCAAGTCGAGGTGATTTACGTCATGAATAAAGAGGAATTTGATCAATTACGAGACCTTTCCAATAAGTTACTATTGAAAAATCAAGAAGCGTTAAAGCAATTTACATTATCACGTTCCACTGATGAGACTGTCGATTTTGCGAAAGTAATCAAACCATTTGCAGATGATGTTCACATGCTTGCTGATGAATGGATGACGCTCGCTACCCAATATATTCAAGAAAATAATCCTAAGTATCTTCATATAAAGCAAATTAATGATGCACATGAAAATATTCATATTGAAGCCGTAACTTGTTTTCAAGCAGATACGAAAAAGAAAAGATTTCTCGAACGCAATAAATCCATTTACTATACAATCGACAGTTTGATCAAAGCGATTAACGAATAATAAGATATTATCAATCACCTTTCTTAAACCGAGAAGGTGATTTTTTATTTAAGATGATTCACATTTATAAGAGTTTTATTGTATACTTCTCAAGGGAGTATGTAAGTTGAGAAGGAGAGGCGGAAATGATGAGAAAAAAACAATATCTCATATTATTACTCACTATTTTCTTATTAGTTAGTTGTAATGATAATGAGAATTGGAAAACGGTTGAAGATGAGCAGGTTCTTGAATTATTAATTGACTTTATAAATGATTACCATAATAGTTGGACTTCTAGTTTAGAACAACAATCCTTTTCAATGATAGAACCTTATTTTATTGCCAACAGCCATGTATACCATATGCAGAGAAGACAACATCAGCAATTAATTGGTGAACGAAAGCGTGAAGAAGTGATTGATGTTGCACATGAAAAAATTGAACAAAATGATTATCAAGAGTATAAATTGATGATTACAGAGGAAGTTGAAATAAATGAAGCGGATCATGTCACGTCGGAGCAACGGACAAGATCCTACTATGTGGCAGACTCAAATCGAGGATATAAAATTACATTAATTGAACGGGAAAATTAAACAGATGAAGAATGTGATGGAGCTTTCACAGGAAGGCTCCATTTGTATTGTACAGAAAACATTCTTAATACAACTATGGCAACGAAAAGTATAATTAGACTCCATGTTGCACTAACAAGGTTGATCCCGATTAGAAAACCACCGAGCAATGCCCATAAAATATAAATTTCTTGTTTTAAAACGAGTGGTTTTCGACCAGCTAATAAATCTCTTACAATGCCGCCACCAGTACCAGTTAAAACAGCTGCAGCGATTACAGCACTTAATGGATGTCCCATTGAAGTAGCAAAGAGAGCACCTTGGATTGAAAAGGCAGCTAAACCGATTGCATCAAAAAATATTCCCCAGCGTTTCCATTGATGAAGCCATAATTTAGGGAATAAAAATGATACTGTCATGACAATAAAAGCCATCGTAAATAATGATCCTTGTTCCCATAGAGCGGAAACAGGCAGCCCAATTAATAAATTCCGAATCGCGCCTCCACCAAAAGCAGCTGCAAACCCTAGTACATAAACTCCCATTAAATCATATTTTTCTTCCATTGCTACTGTTACCCCACTAAGAGCGAATGCGACAGTACCGATTATATTTAATACGTCCCAAGTCATTTTGATCACTTCCTCATTCGAAATAGCACTTTGAAACTTTAACATGAAATGATTCAATCGACTAGTAAAAATTTTAAAAAACGCCAAGCTTTCCTCGGTAATTTGGAAAGCCCGGCATTCTTTAATCAAGTATAAAAATGATTATGTTAAATTTCATACATCTACTTCAAAGAAATCAACACCATCAAACAGAGGAAAAAAATTAAATTTTTTCGATATCAAATACACGAAAACCTTCTTTTTCAAGGTGTGAAATGACTTTGTTTAATGTATCCTCAGTTGTATCTTTCGGAAGTGTTACTAACACTCTTCTAAAAAAAGTACTTTCATTGTCTAAAGTTAACATGCTTTGAATGCTTGTGAATTTTTTTAGGCTGGAAACAATTGTGCTTAGTGCACCTTGATACTCGTGAGTTGAGATCGTCAACGTATAGCTTCCAGTTTTGATCCCCCATGAATCTTCTAAAATTGACATGACATTTGCGTGAGTCAAAATACCAGTAAATTCATTATTCTCATCATGGACAGCTAAATAAGGATATTTTTTTATATTTGTAAAGATACGGAAAAAAGATGCTTCTTCATCAATAAAAACGGTCTCATCTTGACATAATTTCATCACGTTGTCGTCCCAGGTGCAAGCCTCTTTTACGATCGCTTGATAGATAACTTGTGCGTAAATATTTCCTTTAAAATATGTACCTGTTCTGTCCAAAATGGGGATACAACGATAGCCACTGACTTCAAGCTCTTCAAGTGCTTCCCTAATTGTATAACTATCCTTTACAAACTTGACTTCACGTTTTGGTATAATATTGTACTTAATTTTCAACATAACTCCCCCTTTATATGAGCTTAATTTCATTATAAACGAAAATTAACAGAAAAGAATCATGATTTTAAATTGTAAATATATTTACTAGTTCTTTCATCTGAAAGAATAAAACGTTTTATAAATGAGAAATTTATACATGGAGGTGGATATGAGTGACAAACTCAAGTTACTTAAAAGGGGCAATTGATGAAATTGAACATGTTATGATGAATGCTGAAGAACAGTTATCTGCATCAAAAAAAGTACAGCCAGGCGATCCGAATGAATTTACTGAAGCGCAATTACAGTTAGAAGCAGCGAATATTGAACTCGAAAAAATACTAAATAGTGCAACTGCAGAACAAAGAGATCAGCTAATAAGGTTGCAGCAGCAAATACATCAACTTCAAAACCGGATGATATTAGGCACATAAAAGAGGGGTTGTCCTCAAAGTAAAATACTTTTTGGACAGCTTCTTTTTTTATATTAAATGAGAAGATCCATATTTCACGTGAGATATAGAAGAGGTGATTTTAAGTACCTTAGAAGCTACCAAATTTATTCGTTTGGAGTTCAAAGTAATACTGCTGTATGAGGAAGGAGTAATGATATTCAGTTAACTGAAACAATGATATAATATAAAAAGATAAGCTACTAAAGGGGAGAGTTTTTATGAAAGGACTAGTAGTCATTGACTATACGAATGATTTCGTTGCAGATGATGGGAAGTTAACATGTGGAGAAAGAGGCCAGTCAATTGAACGGAGAATTACCGAAATCACAAAAGAATTTATGGAAGACGGGGAGTACGTCGTTTTTGCTGTAGATGTACATCACGAAAACGATCCATATCACCCAGAAACGAAACTATTCCCGCCACACAATATTCGTGGAACTAAAGGGAGAAAATTATTCGGTCAACTTGGTGAATTTCTTGATGAGTCGATCCATGAAGGGAAGTATCAAATTGAATGGATGGATAAGACAAGATATAGTGCATTTACAGGAACAGAGTTAGAAATTAAATTGCGAGAACGCAATATAAACGAGCTCCATTTAGTAGGCGTATGCACGGATATTTGTGTGCTACACACTGCTGTAGATGCATATAATAAAGGGTTTTCGATCATCGTTCACGAAGACGCAGTAGAAAGTTTCAACCCATCTGGACATACATGGGCTTTAGACCATTTCAAACAAACTTTAGGGGCAAAAATATTAAAAGATGGCCAAGAATGTTAGGAAAACATTGCTCGGCATAAACCTCATTAAGAGGTTTGTGGCGGGCGTTATTTAATTTAAACGCAACGATATGTAAATATAGATAATGATTATACGGAAGTGATTACATGTTCATGTTATTTATCGAAGTGGTATTCCCGGTAGTACTCGTATTTCTAATCGGATACATCGTTCAGTTATGGAAAAGGGTATCACTTGCCCCTGTATCTGTTATTACGATCTATATTTTAATACCAGCTTTAGTTCTCGTAACTTTATATGAAACAGAGATAACGATTGATTATGCTTATTTAATTTTGTATGCCTTTTTATTTTTATTTATCATGATATTGATAACGAAAGTGTTTAGCAGACTGATGAAAAAGGATCAAGATACAGAGAGTGGACTCATTTTATCTACCGCATTTATGAACGCTGGAAATTATGGTGCTCCTATTATTTTATTTGCTTTTGGAGAAGCTGGATTTGCATATGCGGTTGTATTTATGGTGGTTCAGACGATTATTATGACAACGTTTGGAGTCTATTATGCTGCAAAAGGTGGTACGGGGGTTCGCACTGCTCTAAAAACAGTAATGATGATGCCAGCTACATACTCATTATTGTTAGTCTTTATTATAAAAATAGGTCAGTTAGAAATACCTGAACCACTTTATAATCCGCTAGAACTCATCTCACAAGCTGCTATTCCACTAACCATGCTATTGTTAGGAATGCAGCTAGCTGAAATTCGCTTAAAGAAAATAGAATGGTCAAATATATACTTTTCTATAACGTTAAGGTTATTTATTTCACCGCTCATTGCGTGGGGATTGACTTCGTTAATGCCAATATCAACAATGATGCAGACCGTATTAATCATTGCTAGCTCGATGCCAACAGCTGCAACAACAACGATCTATGCGATACAGTTTGAAACGAGACCTCATCTTGTCTCAACGATCACATTAGTTACGACTGTCATGAGTGTGCTGACAATCACAATATTACTCAGCATTCTAATCTGAGGCTAGGACAAAGCCTAGTAAAATAGCTTCTTTCTCTTCTAGTATTGTTCTGTAGCTGTCTGTGTCAACCGGCCAAAACGCCATGTGATGTGGCATGTCCGGCATTAGGACATCCTATCACTCGTTAGAGTAGATCTTCGGTTAAAACCCCGTGTCCTGCGGGAACTCCGATGTCAGCACATCCTTGTGGAAGCTCGGGATGAAAATGCTAGAGGCATCTCGTGATTTTGACAATCAACATGTTAAAAACCGTCAGGTCACAAAAAGGATACCTTCTGATTAAGTTAATGTAATTACACAAAAACAGAATCGGAGGTATCCTTATGTTTAAAGAATTTTTTTTGTTTTAAAGAGACTATTTAGTCCCAGTCTCATTCTTATTTAACAGAAGTTTGAGTAGGTGAAGAACATTTATGAAAAAAGAAGCTGTCACTTTTAGGACAGCCCCATAGATATATTAACAAAATTCATCTGTAGATTTAGGGTTTGTTAATCCAAACAGTGGTCGAATAAACAATGCTACATACGTTCCTGCCATAGCGAATATCATCCAAAGCCAACCGTGGATACTAAATGAAGCAATTCCACCGAAGTATGCACCTATATTACAACCAAATGCTAGTCGTGCACCATAGCCCATTAATAATCCACCAAATATGGAGGCTAAAACGATTTTAAAAGGAATTTTCTTTTTAAAGCTATAGACACCCCCAGCTGCAGCTGCCATAAAAGCACCAGTTATGACACCGAAATTCATAACACTCGTTGTATCTGCAAATATAGGTTCGGTTAATTGTGCTTCACGACCTCCAGACCAATAACCCCATTGCAGGACATCAATTCCGATAAACTGCGCAACTTTCGATCCCCAAAGGGCGAAAGCTCCGGTTATCCCCCAAGGTTCACCTCTAACCATTAAGGTTAAGGCATTAAATACAGCTAAAATGACAGCAGCAATCCATATTGGCCAAGATCCACGGATGATTCTTTTCCATCCAACAGAAGTTGACAATCCAGCCATTTTAGGTGAACGACGCTTTTTAGCTACATAAAAAGTTAATAAAATGACAGCACCAAATATTAGAAGCTGTAAGATCCAAGCCCCTAAAAATCCTAACCCAGTATCTTCTGCAAGAGAAATGCCTGGTAAATTCGGTGCTGATTCGGTCCAAAATTCAAAATGCCAAGCACCGATAACAGATCCAATAATAAAACTTATTAAGACGATAATCATCGAAGAGCGTCCGCCCCCGATGGAGTATAATGTGCCAGATGCACAGCCATTACCTAGCTGCATTCCTATTCCGAACAAAAAAGACCCTACAATAACACTCGTTCCAACTGGAGAAACATATCCAGAAGGATCCACATTAAAAAAGCCGATGCCAAAATGTAAGATTGGAGCAAATAAGGTAATTGCGACTGCTAACATTATCATGTGTGCTCGTAGTGCTTGACCATTACCTACAGCTATAAAACGACGAAAGGCTGATGTGAACCCGAATCGCGCATGAAAGAGTGTATAACCAAAAACAAGTCCAAATGTTAATAAAATGAACATTTGTAAACCAGAAACAGTGTAGCTTACAACTGCTAAAATGATGTAGGCAACTAAACCGATAATGAATGGTTTAACTTGCATTGGAGGTAATGGAGCTTCTACACGAGAATGATTATCTTTTTCTATTGATGTTATATTCATTTTAACACCTCTAATCCTATAAATTTAATCGGAAATATATAAGAGAATAACGTATAATCGTAAAAAAGTAAATATATTCGCATTTATGTTAAAATGTTAAAAACATTTTATATTATAAAGAAATTTATTGGAGGGACAAATATGAGTTGGATCGATATTTCTCAAACGCTTAATGAAGACATGGATGTTTGGCCGGGAGATACACCATTTCAATATGAAAAAACGATGTCACTCAATCGTGGTGATTCTGTAAACGTAAGTTCAATAACAATGAGTTCTCATACCGGTACTCATATGGATGCTCCATACCACTATGATGAAAAAGGCATAAAGATTGACGAAGTTCCATTAGAATATTTTCATGGGGAAACGCTTGTTATCCATGTACCTGAAAAGAAAATGATAGAAAGAAAAGATATCGTAAATGTAGATTTTAAAGGGGTTAAAAAAGTACTTTTCAAGACAAAAGAAGAAGGAAAGGTAAGTTACGACAATTATGCGGTTCTTTCACCGGAACTTGCCCCGTATTTAAAAGAAAATAATATACATTTAATAGGAATTGATTCGCCATCTGTAGATCCTTTGACAAGTAAAGACCTACTTGCACACCATGCACTGAAGCAAGAAAATATTCTCATTATTGAAGGACTGCAATTACAACATGTAAAGTCAGGGTTTTATGAACTTTATGCATTCCCATTGAAAATAAAAGGTGGAGATGGTTGTCCGGTCCGTGCTGTATTAAAAGAGGTTGTTCGCTCATAAGCATCGATTTAGACTTGAACGATTAAACTCAGAGAAATCTGGGTTTTTTCTGTTACTAGCATTTGCTCGCTTTCACATCAATGTTGATGTTGTTGATTGTCAAAAATCAGAAGACGCTTACGGGAAAGGGAAGAGATGAAGATCTTTTTCGTGCGCAATGTGTTACATTATTTTGTATTGAGTAAATATGTTATATTGATTGCAGATATTGATAAGGGAGGAGAGACATGGAAATCATCAACGATGAAAAGGAGCTATCCAGCATGATTAAATGTGATAGCCGTTTTATATACTTTTTTACACCGATGTGCGGTACTTGTAAGTTAGCTCATCATTTTCTTACTATTGTCGAAAGGTTAGAAATGATCCCAACAATTTATACTGTTGACTTAAATTACGTGAAGTCCTTCGCAGATAAATGGCAAATCAAAAGTGTCCCTTGTTTAGTTTATGTTCATAATGGTGAAGTTATAAATAAATTATATCGGTTTGAGTCAGTCACAAATGTATATCAGTTTATCGAAAACGAAAGATGAAATATGGAGGGTTTATGTATGTCTGCACCTAATTTTCAGCTACCGTATCTCGATACAGGTGGCGAGTCCTCATTAAATGATTACGATGGGAAGGCAGTTTTGTTAACTTTTTGGGTTTCGTGGTGTCCAGATAGTCAGCGTGATTTAGCATTAAAGGAGCAATTCTTTAAATCGATGGACACAGATGCACTCGAAATAATGATGATTAATGTCACCGGTAGAGAAGCAGAAGCTGATGCTGGAAAGAAATATTATGAGAAGAATCATTTTACATTTCCGTGTCTTTCAGATCATGGAACGACGATTTATGACAGGTATCAATGCATGTCTGTTCCAACGACATTTTTACTTGATCCCAATCATAACATTGTAGCAAGATTTAATGATAAAGCTACTTTTCGAGAGATCATTGCTGCAATCGGTCAAGTGATGAATGATTAAATTCGGTGATCTCTTTTTAGTTCATTTAATTCCTCTTTCGCTTCCTTTACTTTCGCATTTATTTTTTCATTTTTATGGAACAAAAGGAAAGATATAATGAACAAAAAGTAATAGATTAACCGGGTCTGCCCAGTAGATTGTTGAATTAAAAGCATGTTCATTCTCCTTTCATGTAAATACATATTCATATCATAAACAATATTTCATATTAGGCAAAGTTATTTGGGGGTTAGATAATATTATGATACGATATGGAAAGAAAAGTACATACACATAGTGGAAAGGGGAATGTAGAAATGAAAATCATTTCTGTAGAACCAACACCAAGCCCAAATACAATGAAACTAACACTTAATGAGTCATTGCCTCAAGGGAAAAGCAATAATTATAAAAAAGAAAATGCACATGAAGGTCCAGCATTTGTAAAACAATTATTTGATATTGAAGGTGTAAAAGGTGTCTACCAC
Organism: Evansella halocellulosilytica; assembly: GCF_002335745.1. Classification (GTDB taxonomy): domain Bacteria; phylum Bacillota; class Bacilli; order Bacillales; family Salisediminibacteriaceae; genus Bacillus_CA; species Bacillus_CA halocellulosilytica. The sequence goes on from NZ_NIST01000001.1 coordinate 3,361,249, forward strand.
GTAGCTGATTTTATCGCTGTAGAGCGAAACGCAAAAGTTGATTGGAAAGTAATATTACCAAAAGTACGAGCTGTTTTTGGTGAAGCGAATGAAGACTCGACTGAAGATGAGAAACATATTGATGAGCATTTCGGTGAAGTATCTGTGCAAGTTCAAATGTTTAAAGGTATCCCAATGCAAGTGAAAGTATCCAATGGTGAAGAAGAGGTGAGAAAAGGGCTGCCAGACCGTTTTAAGGAAGCAGCTGCAAATGCCGCATTACCAGAAGATAACGTAGTCATGCAAAGGAAGTGGGAAGACTTTAAACCACGTTACGGAGAACTTGAAGATGTAGGTGATGAGGTAGCTGAAGAACTTCAAGCTACTTATACAGTAGAAAGATTAACTGAATTAGTAGAAGCTGCGCAAAATCCTGATAAAAACAAGCAGCAACAAAGGCAATGGTTAAAAGTAACAGAAGAAATGCTCGATGATCCAGATTGGAAAAAAAGGTTTGCATATCTTGAACAGATGGATCCTAAGCTAGAAGATTTACCCGTTTTAGAAAAAGCATTAAAAGATGAAAAAGCTTCTATCAGAAGACTAGCTACGGTTTACTTAGGAATGATTGAAGACGAGAAAGTGCTGCCTTTATTAACAGAGGCTTTAAATGATAAATCAGTAACCGTTCGTCGAACTGCAGGTGATTCTTTTTCAGATATCGGCAGTCCTGAAGGAATACCAGCGATGATTAAAGCATTATCAGATCGCAACAAACTTGTCCGTTGGCGTGCTGCGATGTTTTTATACGAGGTCGGGGATGAATCCGCAATTCCTGCCTTAAAAGAAGCTGAAGATGATCCGGAATTTGAAGTGAGTATGCAAGTGAAAATCGCTTTAGCGCGAATTGAGGGGGGCGATGAAGCCAAAGGTTCGGTCTGGAAACAAATGACCGAAGCATTTGAGAAAAATAATTAGAAGGAACCAACCCGTTTTCTTTTCAGAAGGCGGGTTTTATATTCTAAAAACATAATGGAAAAAGTAGTAAGAGTGTGATAGCCTAAAAAAGTGAATTAGAACTAATTTTGTACAGCATATAAAAGTATTGTAGAGGGTGAAAAAATAATGACAACAAAAAACGATTTGTTAGACGAATTAGAAAAAAGAGGGATGACGGATGTTGTCGAATTAATAACAGATGCCGAAAATGGTGAATTGGAAGCTTTGGAACTAGCACCATCATTAGGATTATTAAGAGATGATGACCTAAATGAACGCGTGATAAATTTATTAAAGGATAATGGAGTAGAAATCATATATGTTGATGAAGAATGAGGAAAACCATATTATGAGGCCGTATCCGGATCAACCACTCGCTAGTAAAACATTACTCGTTTGGCGGATCGTTGGTTTGCTAGAATGGCTTTTTTTACTGTTGTTGCCTATTGGATATGCTGTTGCAAAAAACTTTTTTGAATTGCCGCTATGGCCAACCTTCGTCCTGATAGCAGCACTAATACCGATTGGTGTAATAAAAGTACTAATTGTTCCGAAACTACAATGGAAAAAATGGCGTTATAAAATATATGAAAATGAAGTTGAGCTTATGTTTGGAGTGTTTGTCGTAAGGAGAGTCATCGTTCCAATGATTCGCGTCCAGCATGTTGATACAAAACAAGGCCCCTTGTTAAGACATTATGGGCTGTCCTCTGTAACGATATCAACTGCTGCAACTGTCCATGAAATTCCTGGTTTAAAGGATGAAAAAGCGAATCAGTTAAGAGACCATATTGCTCAGCTAGCAAGGGAAGCTGATCCTGATGAATAAGTGGCACCGACAACACCCAACGGCAATATTTATTAGCTTCTTAAACAACTTAAAAGAAATGATATTCACCTTTATTGCTATTATCATTTTTGGTCAATCATCTCAATTTGGAAGTTCAACGTTCTATCTGTTTTTCTTCACAATTATCCTGGTCCTTTCTTTAGGCAGCGGGATAATTCGTTGGTGGACTTTCCGTTATCAATTGTTTGATGATGAAATAAAAATAAAACAAGGACTCATCTTTAGAAAAAAACGTTATATAAGACAAGATAGAATCCAAAGCATTGATATTAATGCAAAGCTACTTCAACGAATATTCGGACTTGTTGAAGTGAAAATTGAAACTGCCGGTGGCGGAAACGAGCCTGAGTTTCGAATTACCGCATTAAAGAAAGAAGAAGCGAAAGAGATTAAAGATCAATTATTATCAACTGATGTGTTAAATGGAGAAGAGCAACTAGTAACAAATATAGACAACTTAGAAGATCAAATGGAAGCTGAAGGTGAACGTGAACAACATTATTCAAAAATAAATGATGACGCTTTAGCTGATTTTCAATGGAACTTGTCGAATAGAAGGTTACTTATTGCAGCAATGACTTCAAGTGGAATAGGGATAGTAGCGACATTTGTTGCCGCAATCATGTCACAAATTCAGCAATTTATTCCTGATCTGATTATGGATATGTTTATTGGCTGGGTCCTTCATTCCAGTGTATTAATTATTGGAATTTGGCTCATTATGATTTTATTAATTGCCTGGATCATTACCGTTGTTCGGACTTTATTAAAATATGGGATGTTTTCAATCAAAAAACAAGGCAATGATATACATTTATCAAGAGGTGTGATTGAACAACGGCAATTAACGTTATCAGATTACAAAATTACTGCAGTCAGAATTGTACAAAACTTAATAAGGCAACCTTTCGGATATGTAGCTGTATATGTTGAAAGTGCAGGTGGTGGCAGTAAAGATGAAGATTTGTCGACAATATTAATACCGATGTGCAAAAGAGAAGAGGTAGATGGATTAATCAATGAGTTACTACCGGATTATGAAACACCAAATAATTACGAACAACTACCTGGAAAAAGTTTAAGAAGATACATGGTCCGTTTACTTATTCCAGCAATCATGGTTGCAGGTTTCATTTCATATTTTGTGCCATACGGATGGATATCTTTTATGTTACCTGTCTTTGCAGCGGGTTTAGGATATTGGCAATATAAAGATGCTGGCATAAATGCAACTGATCCGTTTGTTTTTATACGCTCAAGGAGCATTGTAAAAAACGAAGTAATTCTCCCAAGAAAACGAATTCAATCTCTAGAATCATCACAAAATTATTTACAATCGTTTGATCAGCTACATTCATTTCATGTGTCGGTTTTATCGAGTATAACGGGAAAAACCTTTACATTAAGACATATAAGTAATGAGCAAAGCAACAAATTATTAGAATGGTATTCATACGAAGAAATGAGTGAATAAGTATGGGGATGGGACAAAACTGAGTTGTTACAAACAATGTCTTTTGTCCAAAAATTGACGTGCTTAGTTGTCCGTATTTTACTTGACTAACAGATTAATAAAGTGAAACTGTAGTTGACCCCAGCTTCCCTAATAGATTAATTTTCAATCTGATCAACATTGTTCATTTGCAAGTTCAGTTTGAACTGGCCTGGTCTTATTTCAACATACCATGATCGGAATAATACCAGTGGAGCTGATACCATCGCTATCCTTAACACCCTTAAAGGTATATTTTCACACAAGCAGAGCCTGTGGTTTAAAAAGACTATAATCAAATAAACACCCCTCCAGATTAAATACTGAGGAGGGGTGTTCCGTTTTAACCTTCATTCAGTCATTTGAAAATTGGGTAGCGTATGTCGTAAGCAGCCGCTCTCCGGTATCAGAAGTAAATTCAAAACGATCATACGTGATGTCTGGTTCGTGTTCTAATAAAGAGCGCTCATAATGGTGCTGAAGTACAAATTGTGTTTTATTATTTGAATACGAAATAAAGTTCACACCTGAGAATTCTTTTTGTTCAAATGAGTTTAACATTTGAATAAGAAGCGAGTTATGGCAATACACGCAATGCTCATGGCCGATACCGAGTTTTGAAAGTCCACGCTCTAGTGCAGTTAAGGACGGGGCTTCAAGTTCATTTAATAATATTTGATAAGGGTCAAATTGAGACTTATTTAACCTTACAGTTGAACCATGGCTCAATTCAATTTGTTTCCCGTTATTAAGTTGAAAAGTTGTATCTGATACAAATACAGCTGGCTGCCAGTTTCCTTTTATTTTAACTTCAAATTCAAATGGACAGCCTTCAACAGAGAGAGCTTCATTTTTTTGCTCGTCATAAATATATATTTTTTTCCCTTTTACTACAAGCTGATAATAAATAAACCTTTCTTCAAACAAAAGATCTTCATGCTTAATACGACGCATTTCTTGCTGGATAAAATTTAATAAAGTTTGAGTTTCTTTATTTTTCCTTTCAGCTTCATCCCATTTTTCTTTTAAAGCGAATGCGAGAGACTGTGTATACGTATAGTGAAATGGTTCAGACATAGGTTCAATACGTTGACCCGGTGTCTCAATGATGTCGTTTTCTTTTAATATCGTATCTATCCCAAAGCGATCATCATCTGCTAAATTAAAATCAGGGACTGTCATAACTCCTACAACTTTAACAATTGCCCGCCAAGGTTTATTAGGTTCAAGCTTTAATTCTTTTAAACAGCAAATATACGTTCCGTTTTTCCCTTGTTTTAGTAAAACCTTTTGTCCTATATACTTTTCAGCATCATTTCGATTCATAAGAATCCCCACTTTAATATTAAATTCGTAAATATGAAAGGCGAATATAATTTACACTCTTTCAGTAACTTTCCTTATTCCATTATAATACATATCAACCTTAGGATTCATTAACATAAAAGAAGAATTAAAAAAATTTTTATGACTGTTTTTTCAAATAATCAAGTATTCCCATTGCACTGATGTTTAAATCGAGATGAATCATCTTATAAGCAGTGTGGTCATTCTTAATACCATCTTTTTTTAATTGTTCGTTGACAGCTACTAAAAGTTCTTCTTTCAAACCTTCATGTCCTAAATCTTTTTCTAATGATTCTTTTCCTAATTTTAAAAAGATTGGCAGCCAATAGCGAATTTGTTTATAAACTAAATTGGGGTGTGTACTTAAACCATAATGTCCAAATGCAATGAACATCGGTTTCATTGATTCAATTTTTTCTATAGATAATAACATTTCTTCTGGATCGAACTGATTAGGTGACGTCGATGGAAGATATAAGTAACTACCATCTCGTTCAAGTGACGGGTAACGTATCCCAATTGTATCTCCTGTGAACATCGTTAATGTTTTTGAATCATAAATACTAAAATGATGTCTTGAGTGACCTGGAGTATCGATAAACGTTAACGTTCTATCTTTCGTAAGTGTCAGTGTCGAATTGTCAGTTTTTTCAATGATTCGATCTTTTTCTACTGGTAATACCGGGGAGAATAGCTTATCAAACGAATCGCCGTAAACAGCTTTTGCACCTTTTATTAATTTTGTCGGATCGATTAAGTGTCGAGCACCTTTAGGGTGAACGATTAGCTTAGCATTCGGACATTCACTTAATAATAAACCAGCACCTCCTGAATGGTCTAAATGAATATGAGTGACAATCACCCATTTAATATCAGATAATGAAATGCCGAGTTCCTCTAACCCTTTTTTAATATGTTTATTAGAAGAGCTTGGTCCTGTTTCGATTAACGTAACAGCCACTTCTGGTTTGTCAACCAGTACATATGTACCGGTCCTTTCTTCACTCCCTAAATCATACCCATCGATTAAATATAAATGTCGGTTTATGGCAGAGACAAGATGTGACAAGATTTTCAGCTCCTTTAATAAAATATATTTTCATTATTGTATTGAATCGTTACAAGTTTGTAAACTGATTAACATGAAAATGTAAATGATTTATAGGAAGATTGTCCCCTGCAAAATCATGTATTTACCGATATTATGATGAAATGCCCCCCTTAAAATATTTTGGGTGTTCGAAATACTATAATTGATATAATGAGAGGTGTTTTCTTGTGTTAAAGCGCCTGTTTACGAATAATATAGATCAACATTCATTAAATGAAACGATCATGGAAATACAGGATGGACACGAAGAATTAGAGAATGATTTAATTAAACAATACATACCATTTATTCGAAAAACAACTGCAAAAGTTTGTAAACGGTATATAAGTACAACAGAAGATGATGAGTATAGTATTGCTCTAATTGCGTTTAGTGAAGCAATTCGTCAATATTCACCTGAAAAAGGAAGTTCCTTTTTATCTTTTGCTAGTCTTGTTATACGTAGAAGAGTCATTGATTATATACGGCAAGAACAGAGAAGGCGAACTCCAATATCGATTGATTATACAGAAACAGATAAAGAAAATATGGAGAATGTTGCAGAAGTTCATGCTTCTGTACAGGAGTATGAAAATATGCTTGAAAATGAATATCGTCGTGAAGAGATTATTCATTTACAAGAAAATCTACATACGTATGGGATTACTCTTTCAGAAGTATCCGAACAGTCTCCGAAACATCAAGATGCACGAGAAAATATGTTGGAAATTGCTAAAACGGTCGTAATGAATGATGATTTACGCGAAACACTAATTGAGAAAAAAAGACTTCCTATGAAACACCTGACAAATGAGATTGCGATGAGCAGAAAAACGATTGAACGTAATAGAAAATATATCATCACTCTAACCCTCATATTAATGGAAGATTACCGTTACCTTAAGGATTACTTGAAGGAGTGGATATCGTGAAAAAAGGGGTCATATTAGAAAAAAAGAAGCGTTTTATGGTTGTTATGACAAGGTCAGGGGAGATAGAAAAAGCAAAAATAAGGAAAAAGGGGGTTATCGGTGAAGAGGTTTCATATGTTCCAGCTAGATCAATACAATTTTCAACAGTATATCAAAATAAAACATATAGTGTTCCGTTAGCGTTAGCGATGGTCATCTTACTGATGATTCCTATTGTTCCTTTTCTGTCAACAGAAAGGGTATACGGAACTGTTTCCTTTGATGTGAATCCTAGTGTAGAATTAACAGTTAATGATAGTTATGATGTCATTGCAACAAATGGATTTAATAAAGAAGGAAGGGAAGTATTAAATAATATAGACGATAAACTAATCGGAGAGTCATTGAATTCTGCAGCGACACTTCTCATTGAAAAGAGTGAAGAGCTAGGTTATTTATCTTCAAGTGAAATTTATTTGTCTTCACAATTATCATTGTCAAATCAAGACATGTGGGGAGAAGATTATGAGCAGTGGGTTTCGTCAATTAACGAAAAATACTCTGTCCAATTTATTTCCATATTTTTAGATGATGATATTATTAATGAAGCGAAAGAATATTCAATATCTCCAACAAAATTTTTATTACTTAAAGAAGCAGAAAAGAAGGGAATTGATATTGATTCTTCAGAGCTTAACAATCTTACTGTCAATGAAATAGAGACAAGTATTGGCGAGCTTGTTGAGAATGTAGTCCCGGAAAATAAAATAAATATGAACTCATCTAATAATCATAATCCTCCAAATGAAGAGAAAGAAGAGCAGAAACCAACAAGTACAAATGAGCTTTCAGAGCCATTAAAAATAAAAGGTACGAAGAAAGAGGATGCTCCATCACAAAGAAATGATGAAATGAATCAACGTGAAAAACCTAAAGATAACATAAAAGATGAAGAGCACCCATCAGTTAATAAATCAAATAACCGTAATGAACGAGCAAATGAAGCTCCTGGTCAAAACAAAAAAAACAATAATCAAAACGAAAATGCGACTCGTCATTCTCAAAATGAAAAAAATAATCGTGAGAATAATCAACAAAATAATCAACAAAATGATTCTAAATCACATAAAGAGAAATCAGATGATCACCCATCAAGTAACAACCAAGGTCGCGGAAATGGACAGTCAGACTGAATATTTATAGGTCTAAACGCTTGTTTCTCATATATTTAAATTTTAACCACCTTTAATTTTCTTGCTATTACGAACTATTTATCGTAATCGTAAATTAGAAAAGGGTGGTTTTATTTATTATGATTATGAATAAAGTTCGCGATGTAAATATAAAGTTAGTAATGCCAATAGTAGTGTTAACTTTCTTATTACTTGGACATACAAATGTCGTAAAAGGGGAAGATGATGCTGAGGTAAGGACTGTTAATTTAAATGAAATTTTTAATAGTCAAAGCAATGAAGAAAGAAATACAGTAAATCATATAGATAGGAAGAGAGGAGACGAAGGTTTCCGTGTATACCCTCAATCAGTAAGGAGTTTAAAAAGAAATATCGAGAAGATTGAAAACGCTACTGCAATGTCTGTACTTGCACGTAATGTTGAAAGAAAGTTAGAAAGATTTTATGGGAATGATGAATCAAAGGTGCGTGCAAGTCATGCTAGAGAAGAAATCATGAATAAGTCAGCTGAAGAGCGAAGTTCCTTATTAACTAAAACAAGTAACAAAGATAAAGACAAGGATCGGTTCGATAAAAAGAAAAATGGTCAAAAACAATCTGCAAAAGGAAATGCCCCAGAATTAGAGAAGAAGAAACAAAAGGGAAACAAAGGCAGTAATGTAAAGGGACAAGATAAAAAACCGTAATGAGTTGTGTCGATTTTGACAAAGTTGATGGTGAAAAAACGCGAGACTCTTAACATAGCCATTATAAAAAAGGGATGAGACCATTAGTCTTCATCCTTTTTTTGTTCATATCTAATTTGATTTAATCGTAAAAGGTGATCCATTCTTTCCATTCTCGAATGATTAATTTGATCTTTTAAATCTTCTGTAAATGTGATCATCGAATTAACAGTGTTCAGTAAGTCGTCATATTTCTCTTGTTTTTGTTCTTCAGATAAATGTTTATACGTTTCCAATAAATTTGGCAAATCTCTGTTCACGAGTCTCTTTAATTGGTGTTTCTCTTCAATATCAAATAAATGAATGTCATATAAACAGATCTCAATTAAAGATTGAAGAGCACCGATCTTTTCTTTCATTTCTTTATCTAATGGTACATTCGTTAACTGCTTTGCAGAAGTTAAAATTTCTTGCCTGTCACTATCGTTTTCGTAAGGGCGTTGGTCCTCATCCGATGATAATGACGTAGGTGGGAGGGACTTATCGGTGCTATTACCTGATAAAGACTGATCAAGTTGATATAACGCAAGAAATACTTGTTTAAATAAATGGTGATTCCGCACACTTCTTACGACCGTACGTCCATCTTTTTGATAATAAATCGTAGAATCAACACATTTCCCCATACCGTTTTCTTGTTTATACTGTTTTCTATAAATAGTAATATAAACTCTTTTTTTTAGTTTTGCAGAAGATTTTTTTGTGTCGAGCAACTCTACATGAATTTTTTTCTGCTTTATTTTCACCTTAAATAAAAAGCCTTGAATTTCACGCTTAAATGTTTTATTTAAGCGTGGCAGTTCTGACAGAGAGGCTAAATCTGTAATAAACTCCACTGATTCGTATATAAAAGACTCCGTATAAGAGCAAATAATGTCCGGGTCTTTTAACGGCTTCAGGTAGTTAGGCAGAAAAGGTTCAATCCATTTATGTTCCCATAATCGATCACGCCAGCTCAAACCTTTCACCTCATTCATTTAATAACTTCTGTTCCATTTGTTTGTTCAGTTGATCCATTTCAGTAATAAATTGTTTACTTGATTCAATAATTCGACTGTTGGATTGTTCTGTCATTTCAATAGCTGCATATACATCTTCATACGCTTTTTTAAATGTTTCTAAAGCGACAGCGGGCTCTTCTAATGTTTTTAATGTTTCTTCTGTATTTGACTTAAGTAGTTCGGCATTCGTTAATAACATCGACTCAGTTGTTTTATTTACATTTTGAACAGCATCAATGACTTTTTTCTGATTGCTTAATGATAATTGAATAGAAGCGGTGACAGTAATGATGTTTTTCGTCATCGTGATCGCATTAAATATCGCTTCTTCTAATTTATCATTGTTCTCCACAATGATATCGACAGATGCTAATGATTGCTGAAGAACTAAAACAGCTTGCTGCATATTCTTCACACGTGACAATACTTTTTGTTGTCCTTTTTGTACTGGTGTAGGATCATTTTTCCACTCATCTTTCTCCAGTTCTGCTTCTAACATTACGTTTAATTGCTTACCTACTTCAATTTGTTCATTTAATTTTTGAATTCTTTCTTTAGCAACTTCTTTAAGTTGGTGGAGCATCACAGTATCTTCCTGCAATCTGTCTTTCCCATTTAGGAGCGCTTCAATAATCGTATCTACTTCGGATTCAATCGTTTGATATTTTCTAACATACTTCTCCATTGGGCTTTTTCGTACTACTTTATTAATAAACCGTTTAAACTTGCCTTCCTTTAAATAATTTGGCTCTAATTCAGAAACGATTTCTTTTAATTTAGTTAATTGATCTGGCAATTCCTGATTCGGATCATTCATCATATCACTAACGGGGCGTTTTAAAGATTCTAGTGATTCTCCAGCCTTTGCTTGCTCTTCAGTACCAATCTTCCCAAGGCTATCTAAAATTTCGTTGATATCTTTATCAGTCTGCATATGTTCTATATATTGTTTAGCCTTTTGTTCTTTCGTTAGTAATTGAAAATCACTTTGTTCGTTATATTGTTCATTTGACATCGTAGCAGCCTCCTATAAGCTAGGAATTTCGTCCTCAATTATTTTATATACGACAAAATACACGTAGAAGTTTCATTAGTTTCATTATATAGTCGTACCTAAATTATACCCTTCAAAAAATGAGGAAACAACAATTGTTTCTAAAGCTTTATTGAGTACCTAGCGAATTCAATCTGAATGTAAGCTGTATCATTTTGTATAGGATTTGTTTCAATATAAAATGGACATAATAAACAAATTCTTTTTAGAGTACATTAAGAAGGGGGATTAACATGTGTTTAATAGGATTCGCAATTAATGAGCATTCTGTTTTCCCGTTCATATTAGCGGCTAACCGTGATGAATTTTATAAGAGGCACACAAAAGAAGCCCACTTCTGGCCAGAAAATCCTGATGTAATAGGGGGGGGTGACCTTGAGAAGGGCGGGACATGGTTGGGGTTCAATGTAAGCGGAGAGCTTGCGATGCTTACAAATATTCGAGAACTTGATTCTAGATCATTTTACTATTCAAGAGGAGAGTTAGTAAAAAACTATCTTACTGATAAAAAGTCTTTTTCAACTAATCTTGATCAAGTCGAACAATTTGCTGGTTTCAATTTATTGTACGGTTCGATCAACCATTTATTTTATACATCTAACAGATATGAATCGAAAGGACCAATTAACAACGGAATCCATGGAATTAGCAATGGTCAATTAAATTCTAATTGGCCAAAAGTTACAAAGATCAAACAGGGGTTATATGATAGTAAGCAGATCACAAAACAATCTGATATCGAAGAGTTTCTTCTTCATTTATTATTAAATAATGATAAATCGGAAGGCAGACAGCTTCCAAATACTGGATTTGATGAAAATACGGAAAAAATGCTATCACCAATTTTTATTGAATCTGATAACTATGGAACGAGATCAAGTACGATTATACTCGTGGATTACACAGGTACATGTACGTTTATAGAAAGAACTTACAATAAAAGCAGTGTAGTACAAAAATATACGTTTTCACTAAAAAAAGTGTAATGGAATGATTACGTTAAAAAAAACGAATTGCTTTATTCTTTACGTTAATCGTGATGGGGGTATTACATAATTCTTCACCGTCGCCTTGAACTGGTGTTTTCGTTAAAGCTGTTATGGAAAAAAATGGCCCTTTTAATGTTTTAATATATGGTAAAAATAAATGCTTTTTGAAAAATACAGAAGGGAGTACTGTAAATAATCGCTTTAACGATAAACCTTGGACAATAACAAGGTCAACTTCGCCATCTTGTGGATTTGCTTGAGGACAAATCGGTATTCCTCCACCATAAAAACTTGTATTTCCTCCAGCAATTAACCAAACGTTTTTAAATGAGTGTATCTTACCTCTTTCTTCCGCAACCTCTATTTGCACTGGTTTATACGTGATCGCAGCTTTAATGAAGAATAGAAGGTAGGTTAAGCGTCCTAAAAAGAAATAATTCAAAAGCTTTTTAAACTTAGAATGTTGACAAAGTGCTGCGGTTACAGCATCTACCCCGATACCGACAATTGATAAGACGATATGGTTGTTTACCTGGATAAGGTCGTATTCTAATGGATGGTTTCGTTTAATTCGTTCGATTGCCTTTTTAGCATTGTTTTTTATATTTAAGGCTCGTCCAAAATCATTGCCTGACCCAGAAGGAATGAGACCAAACGGCACATTCGCCTCATATAAATGCTGAACAGTGTGATGTAAAGTACCATCACCACCGATCACAAGTATTCCTTTAATTTCATCATTATAGCTGTTTATTTTATTTTTTATTTCATTCCACATGTTCTGACCTTGATATTGATGAGTATAATATGGTACAAAATTTGTAGTGAATTGTTGCTCGATTTGTTTTAGTATGTGCTTGTATTTACGTTGTCCCGAATATGAATTGATGATAATGATAAACATAAATGTTCTCCTTCATAGAAACTCGAACTGATGTGTATAAATAAGATGATCTGCCGCAAAGGTTACTTTCTTTGAAATCATTTTTTATTATATCATCGAAAATATAGAATTGGTTGAATTATTTCGAATAAAGTATTATTGTATTGGAGAACAATCTGAACAATTTATGAATTTTAAATGATAATTACTGATGATTATAGTAAAAAGTATGTATAGGGTTTATAATGTATAATGTACAAAGTTGACTAAACCCGGTTAGAGGGAGGATTTATTATGTTTTCAGGTATTGGAATTCCAGGATTGATTCTTATTCTTGTTATCGCCTTAATTATCTTCGGTCCTAAAAAACTTCCGGAGATCGGTCGTGCGATGGGACAGACATTAAGAGAATTCAAGAAGTCTACTCAAGATTTAACGAATGATGAAGATGAACATAAAACTTCAAAATATCAATCAAACAATCAAGAGACTAAATAATGAGTTTTTGAAAGGATGTGAGGTGTCATCCATCTTGCATCTTTTTCATGTTTAAGGAGAGTTTTGTCATGACTGACAAAAGCATGGATACACTTGATCACTTAGATGAACTAAGAAAACGACTAATGATTACAATAGGTTCTTTTATTGTTTTCTTTATTCTCAGTTTCATCTTTATTACAGATATTTACGATTGGTTTGTTAAAGACCTCGACATGACATTGACTGTATTAGGTCCGCTAGATATAGTCTGGGTTTACTTCAGTTTAGCTGGTATTATCGCTATTTCATTGACTATTCCAGTGTTAATGTTTCAAATTTGGATGTTTGTTAAGCCTGGGCTAACTGAAAAAGAAACGAAAACAACGCTCGTTTATATACCAATCTCGTTTTTATTGTTTATCGGCGGACTAGCCTTTGGTTATTATGTTGTCATGCCAATTGTTCTGAATTTCCTTCTCACTCTAGGGGAAGGTATGTTTCAAACAATGTTTACACCAGATAAATATTTTCAGTTTGTTTTTAGAATGACAATTCCTTTTAGTATATTATTTGAGATGCCATTAATCGTTATGTTTTTAACGAGTATTGGGTTGATATCTCCACAAGGAATGATTAAAAATCGAAAGTATGCTTATTTTGCATTAGTCGTAATTAGTGTGCTTATATCGCCACCAGACTTTCTGTCGGATGTTCTCGTTATTATTCCGCTGCTTTTCTTATATGAAGTAAGTATCAGTCTATCTAAAGTTATTTATCGAAGAAAGCTAAAAAAAGAGCAGTCGGCAGAACAAACCCAATACAATTCATAAACTTGTTTCCTTTAGTAGGGAACAAGTTTTTTACTGTTGTGAATATCTCAAAAGTTATAAAGCTACACTTTCATATAAATTCAAATAATACAAAAAAGATGACTCATAAGTGTATGATTCTCTCCTTGATCTAAATACAATCACTAGTACCGGAGAGAGACATTAACTTTTGTGTCATCTTCTGTTCATAAAGATAAATTATATTATTATAGCTTTAAATAATTTAAATCTTCTTCGTGTTGCAATCTTTCAAGTCCATTAATAATTCTTTCTACTGACTGAGGATCATTGCAGTCATAAGTGTCTATATCTAAATGAAGAATTGGGCAAATATCGAAATTAGAAATCCACTCTTCATAACGATGATATAAACCTTTCCAAAAATCATACGGCGTTTGTATTTCCATATCACGGCCGCGGTTGTTAATACGTTCTAATATACGTTCAAATCGACCATCAATGTAAATAAGAACATCCGGGCGTGGAAAATAAGGTGAAAGGACCATTGCTTCGAATAAGGACTTATACGTTTCATAATCTCGCCCTGTCATATTCCCATTTTCGTATTGCATTTGTGCGAAGATGCCAACATCTTCATAAATACTACGATCCTGAACATAACCTGTTCGTTCTTCATGCATCTTTTTTTGCTGTTTAAATCTCTCTGCTAAAAAATATATTTGTAAATGGAAGGACCACGTTTTAAAGTCAGAATAGTAATCTTCTAAATACGGATTGCCATCCACTTTCTCAAAAGATGGCTTAAAATCTAACGCTTCGGCTAACGTATTTGTTAATGTAGACTTTCCTACACCAACAGTTCCTGCCAAAGTAATTAACGAGTGGTCGTTTAAACGGTGATTTCGTTTTAACATAATTTTTCTCAATCCACCTTTTTAAAAAAGTGCTCTTTTTTGTGTTAAAAATACATCAATGTGATCTAAAATTTTTTGGAAGTCTTCTTCATTGTTCACGAAATCCATTTCATCACCATTAAATGAAAGGACAGGTACATGAGGATGAACTCTTCGATGATCCTTTATATATTGATGGTAATCTGAGGATAAGCGTTCTAAATAAGCGGGATCAATTGACTGTTCCATTTTTCTGCCTCTTTTTTCAATCCGGTCTATTAGTGTCGGTAAACTTGCGTGTAGATGAATAATCAAATTAGGTTTTGGTAAATCTGATGTTAAAATTTGATAAATTCGTTCATATTTCTGAATGTGGTCACTTTTTAACGTTTGCTTCGCAAATAACAGGTTTTTAAATATATGATAATCGCTGACGACAGCTTGACCTTGAGACAAGTATTTTTCATATGTATCTTCTAATTGTTTATACCTGTTACATAAAAAAAACATTTCTGTTTGAAAACTCCACTCATCAATATTCTCATAAAACTTAGAAAGAAATGGGTTTTCATCGACTATTTCTTTGAGTAGAAAGTGGTCATAATGTGCAGAAAGCTTCGTTGCTAAAGACGTTTTTCCAACACCAATCGGCCCTTCAACAGCAATAAATGGAGCATGAAACTCATTACTCATACTTTCATCCTCCTTTCGTTTTTCGATATCAAATAAAGCAAATAATATTTTATCATATTTCTACAAATAATGATGTTTTTCTTTTCATTCGTAAAGCATCGTTTCGATGCAAAAAGTCTTTTTTAATAAAGATGACCCTACTCTTATCGACATTTACCGACAGAAATTTTGAATGTAAACGGTTTTTCCTTAACAACACTTATAGAATATAGTATCCTTATATCGTTAGGTCTTTTATATAAAGGGGTGCTCAAGTGAGTAAGCAAGTAAAAGTAGTAACTGATTCAACATTAGATTTATCTAAAGAGGAAATAAAGGAGTTAGGGGTGACAGTTGTACCTCTATCAGTCACAATAGACGGACAATCTTACATTGATGGTATTGATATTACTTCCAAACAATTTATAAAAAAATTAATAGAATCCGATAATATTCCCCAAAGTTCTCAGCCATCTGTAGGCTCATTTCTAGATACTTATAATGAACTAGGGAATGATGGAAGTTCGATTATTTCGATTCATATGACTTCTGGAATGAGCGGAACATATCAGTCAGCAAAGACAGCGGCTGATATGAGTGACAGTGATGTTACAGTTATTGATTCTAATTTTATTTCTGTCGCTTTAGGCTTTCAAGTAAAAGAAGCAGCGATGATGGCTGCAAATGGAAAGACGGTCAATGAGATTGTCGACAGGCTAGAAGAAGTTCGACGTAATACTTCACTTTACATTATGGTTGATACATTAGAGTATTTAATGAAAGGCGGAAGAATCGGGAAAGGGAAAGCATTAGTAGGTTCACTACTCAAAATTAAGCCGATTGCTGCTTTACAAGATGGTGTTTATACACCGATTTCCAAAGTACGTACGTATGTACAAATGATTAAATTATTTAAAAAGAAACTAGAAGAAGATACAGTAGGCAAAGTCGTTCGAGGTATTGGGATTGCTCAAGTCGAAGCGAAAGAGCTTGCTGCTGAATTGCGGGATCAATTAATAGACTTGACTGACTTTGATGATATCTCCATTATTGAAACAACACCTATAATTAGTACTCATACAGGACCAGGCGCCATTGCGTTAATGTACTATACAGATGATAAATAATATAAAAGTGCAAAGAAAAACGAGCTGGGATATGTTTAGTAAAACTCCAGCTCGTTTTTCTCATTAGATTCCGTAAACCACAGGCTCTACCTGTGCGAAAATAATCCTTAGGGGTTGTAATAGCTAGATCTCTTTAAAAGTAACCAATAGATGTCGCACTTTTGCTCTTTAGTGAAAACGTCCGCCGATACGATTTCGAATACATAAAGATAGAAGGTCTGTCCGCAATAGTTCAAAACTTTTTTAGTCAGCTTCTTATTTGATGCCACTTTCCAAACGAACCTACCTTAATGTGATGACATCAAATTCATTTGATAATTTTACCCATTCTTTAATATTAGAATGGCGACCTAAGAGTAATGAATGAGTGACGTTGTGAAAATCGGTACATGTTTTACTGGCTAATATTAATACTCCAAGCTCTTCGAGTTCCTTCAAATGAATAGATGATAAAGATTGACCGGTTAACGTTAAAACGCCACGGTTCATTGTGAATATAACAGCAGGTGGTTCTTCTTTGAGTAAAGTAAAATAGCTTTCTAACAATGTTTCTCCTAAAGACCTCTCGCCATTTCCAAGTGTATCAGACAATAGTAACACCATTTTTTCACTCAATTTAAAAGATCCACCTCCCTTGAAACAATTTATATTTTATAAGTATTAATCGATAAGGTAATACATTCTATGTACGATAAAATTGTTTCAATAAATAATTGCATGACCCCATTTGTTTGAGTTATTTTCGTTGAGGATTTTCGAGCTATTCGCTAAAATAAAAAGATGGACAGTCAACTAGGAGGGTGAGGGAATTGGTAAGAATTGGACTTGTTTTGGAAGGCGGAGGTATGAGAGGAGTATATACTGGAGGAATCCTTGAATACTTTCTTGAACAAAACCTTCATTTTCCTTATATAGTCGGCGTGTCTGCAGGTGCTTGTAATGCGTCTTCATATATTTCAAAGCAGAAAGGACGCAATAAAGCTGTGACTGTCGATTATGCAGGTCACCCTGAGTATATTTCTTTTAAACGTTTAATTCGAAACGGTGAACTTTTTAATATGGATCTCATCTTTGATCGAATTCCAAATAAAGAAAATTTATTTGATTATGATAATTTCTTCAAATCAAAACAAAGATTTTATATTGGGACGACAGACTGTAAAACTGGGGAAACACTTTATTATGAAAAAAATGAGCTTGCCGACCAATTAAATAAAATTCTTCGAGCATCATGTTCACTTCCGATGGTTGCACCTGTTATCGAACATAACAATCGACCGTTACTTGATGGAGGAATTAGTGAACCAATCCCAATAAATAAATCGCTTGCTGATGGTAATGAAAAACATGTTATTATCTTAACCCAATGTGAGGGGTATGTTAAAAAACCTGTTAAACGTGGAAAATGGTGGTTTAAACAAAAATATAAAAATTACCCTGGTTTGATAAATATTGTAGAAAACCGTTACAAAACATACAACGATACAATTGAGCAAGTTAAACAGCTTGAAAAAGAGGGAAAAGCTTTTGTTTTCAGACCGGAAGATTTACGTGAAGTTACGAGGATCGAGCGAAGGAAAGACCGCCTTCAAGCTTTGTATGATCATGGTTATGAACAGGCTAGAGAGCATTTTGAGGAGTTACGATCATTTATTGACGATTCATTAGTAAGACCTCCGATGGAGAAAAAAACCACCTAATGGTGGTTTTTCTTACACTCTTAATAACGTACAATAATAACGGAAATAAAATTCTGAATAATCAAAAGTTAAGGGGGGTTAAATCGTTATGATTTCATTTAAAAAGCCAAGTGTAGAACAGTTCTTTAGGACGTATACGATTACAAATTTCACAGTTTCTCATGATGAAAACAGGGTGCTTTTCTCAACAAATTTAAATGGAAAAATGAATGTATGGGCTATGGATTTATGCAACGGTTTTCCTTACTTGTTTGCAAATACTGAACAATCGTGCGATTTTTTAAAGGACGATCCTAAAAAGCGGTTTGTATTAGGTGGTTTTGACAAAGATGGTGATGAAAATTACAAAATTTATGCTTTCCCGTATAACGGGGGGGAGAAAAAGAAACTGATTGAAAGTAGAGAGGATGATAAATTTTATTATGCTCATTTAAGTGAGGATGGTAATCGACTTTATTATGTAACGAGCAAAGGGAATCCTCAATTTTTAAATGGATATGTTTATGATATTGAAGGAGATGAGCACAAACAATTATATACTGGCGAGGATGCCCCGACATTTATAAGTAACGTATCGCCTAGTGAAAAATACTTAATAACGATAAAGATGTTAGGGAATACGTATAAAATCGGATATTTACATGATTTAGAAAATGATACGATTACTACACTAAGTGAAGATCCTGAACGAGTACACGAATTTAATCAAGGAGTATTCATTTCTGACGATGAATTGTTGTACGTAACAAATGACCATGCTGAATATTCTTATGTCGTTAAATTTAATATTAAAACAGGAAAGAGAACTACGTTTGCAAAGTTTCATAATCAAAGTGTCGAAGGGATCGAATGGGACAATGAGTCTAGAAGGTTATTTCTATACACTGAGAAAGGCGTAGAAGATTTACTTTATATTATTGAAGATGGAAAAGAGGAACCAAGACCAATTCTGAGTCCGATTACGACATTTGATCAAATAAAGGTTTCAAAATCAGGCACATTGTTTATATTAGGCAGAAGTGCAACGGAACCGATTAATATGTACCGATTATCGAATGGTGAAAAATGGGAGAAGTTGACAGAAAATAAAGTACCAGGTATAGATGAGTCAGAAATGACTGAACCAGAAGTAATATATTATCCGACTTTTGACGAGAAAGAGATTGAAGCATTATGGTTTAAGGCAAAACCTGAGAACGATAATGGTCATGTTATTTTTTGGCCGCACGGTGGTCCCCAAGCAGCAGAGCGTAAAAGCTTCAGAGCGATGTTTCAATGTTTTTTAAATCGTGGATATTCAATATTTGCTCCTAACTTTCGAGGGAGTACAGGATATGGTTCTTCATTTAAAAAGCTTGTTGAACAAGATTGGGGAGAAGGACCTCGCCTCGATTGTGTAGCAGCTATCGAATGGTTGTTCGACACAGGGAAGTGTGAAAGAGAAAAATTATTTGTTCTAGGAGGCAGTTTCGGTGGCTATATGACATTGTTACTTGCTGGAAGACATCCTGAATATTTCCGTGCAGTCGTTGATATTTTTGGTGTATCAAACTTATTTACATTTATTGAATCTGTACCTGAACATTGGAAACCATTAATGGAACGATGGTTGGGAGATCCAATACGTGATGAGGACCGATTAAGGAAGGATTCACCAATCACATATTTAGAAACGATGACGAAACCAATGCTTGTTATTCAAGGAGCTAACGATCCACGTGTCGTTAAAGAAGAATCTGATCAAATTGTAGAGGCATTGCAGAAGCAAGGGACAGATGTAGAATACTTAGTGTTAGATGATGAGGGACACGGATTTTCGAAAAAAGCAAACGAAATTGAAGTCTATAAGACAATTTTAGATTTTCTGGACAATCACCAGAAATAAAACAAGAGTACGAACGAAGAGTCTGATTTTAGAAAAATCCTATTTCTAAGAGAAGGCTCTTTATTTTTGTCTAGAAAGTATAAAATATCAATCTCTCGATTACTGTCTAGACTTCAGGCACGAGCGTTAACTACACGAGCTTCCACACGGATGTGGTGACTTCGGCGTTCCCGCAGGACGCGGGGCTTTTAGCCGAAGATCTTATGTTGCGAGTTGTCTCGACGGACAGGACGTCCTAATGCCGGGCATGCCACAGGACGTGGCGTACTGCCCGGTTGACGGATATAACCACATAGCCATGCTAGAAGAGGAAGAGGCAGCGCTTGCTCCTGCGATTACTCGTCGCAGAAAAAGAGTGCTCCTGCGATTACTCGTCGCAGACTACGTGCTTCTTCCTCTGCAAGTGTAATCGAAGAAGAGAATGCGTCGAAGCAGCTCGGAGAGAATTCAGCGGAGAGTCGCTCGTTGCTCCTGCGGTTACTCGTCGCAGAAAAACAGTGCTCCTGCGGTTACTCGTCGCAGAAAAACAGTGCTCCTGCGATTACTCGTCGCAGGTAAAGAGTGTCGCCGATAGGCGGGCGCCTTGCGCTTTTCTTGTTATATCGTTAATATACTAATATGAATATTAGACAAGCAACGTAAACAGATTCAAAGTAGGTGCTTTATGAACAGACAAAAAGGCTCTCGGATGATAGCGGTGTTGTTATTTTTCATGTTTATTAGTTTTTTAGCTCGATCTTTTTTATATTTTTTTATTGCATCGATCATTGTGCTCATCCTTATTTTGATGATTCGTTTTCGAAATAAAAATGACAGTTAAAACATATATAGTAATGAAAAAAACATAAAAGTGATTATGAATTGGGATTGATGAAGATCAATTCCTTTTCATTTGTTAGATAATTCGGTATACTACTTATTAGAGGAACGAAATAAAAAGAGAAGGTGCTTACCATTTCGATAGAAAGACGTAATTTGCTGATCATGGCGATAGCAAATTTTTTTGTTGCTGCAAGTGCTACGATGGTGTTACCATTTTTGTCTTTATATATAGAAACGTTTGGCAACTTTTCAGATGCGTATGTCCAACGATGGGCAGGGTTTGTTTTTGGTATTACATTTTTAGTTGCCTTTGCTGTGTCACCACTATGGGGCAGATTTGGGGATAAATTCGGAAGAAAGAAAATCTTAATCATTACAGGTTATGGGATAGGTCTATCAATCTTTCTTATGGGCTATGTTGAGTCTGTATGGGGATTATTTTTCTTACGTTTTTTCATGGGAATTGTCACTGGATTTATTCCGATGTCAATGGCATTAATATCGACGCAAACAAGAAAAGAGGCTGCAGGAAGAGTGCTTGGAACTTTACAAATGGGTACTGTTTCAGGCGGGTTATTTGGTCCCTTAATTGGTGGGGCATTAGCAGATCATTTCGGATTTACGTACACATTTATTATTACCGCAATCATAATAGGACTGGCGACAACACTAGTAGTCGTAGGAATTAAAGAGACAATCATAAAAGAAAATGAATCCAGTCAGGAAAAACGAAGTATGAAAGAAGTCATAGGCTTTATCTTTAAAACGCCAATGCTTGTTATGGTAATGATTGTTTCATTAATTGTTCAGACAGCTAATTTTAGTATCCAACCACAGCTTGCTTTATACGTTAATCAATTACTTGCTGCTGAAAATATTGCTTTCTTAGCTGGCCTTGCTTTTTCTGTCACGGGTTTAGGTAACTTAATTGCAACTAGGTCATGGGGAAGTCTAGGTGATCGTATCGGACATGAAAAAGTCCTGATTATATGTGTTTTTCTCGGTGGACTCTTATTTTTACCACAAGCTTTTGTCACAAATATATGGCAGCTTATTATATTACGCTTTTTATTTGGCATTCAAATAGGAGGTATTATTCCATGTGCAACAGCGTATATTCGACGTAAAGCCCCGTTATCTATTCAAGGTGAAGTGTTAGGGTATAATCAGAGCTTCCGTTTTTTAGGAAATGTGCTTGGGCCTGTCATAGGCGGAATTATTTCCGGATCCTTTTCAATAGCTGTCGTATTTTACTTTTCATCAACGTTGTTTATCATTGCTGCTTTATTAATATTGATTATTACGTTAAAAAGCCGGCAAATAATGAAAGGTTCAGAAAGTGAAATGTCAAACATCTCCTAAAAGTCATGATAGAATAATAGGTAGGCCTGATTTATATTAAGGGGTGTAAGAGTATGGTTTTGACGGAAAAAGAAAAGATGCTATTAATCCGATTGTTAAAAAAAGAAAAGAGAAAAGTTTTTGGACTAAAGGAAGATAAAAACGATGTAAACCAGTTATTAGAAAAGTTAGAACAAAACAAACGTAATACAAAGGTAAATAAAGTTGATCCATCAAAATTGTAAAAAAATACTTTTGCGACGAGCAAACAAAGTGGCGCAGGAGCACTGTTTTTCTGCGACGAGTAACCGCAGGAGCAACGAGCGATTCTTCGCTGAATTCTCTACGAGCTGCTTCGACGCATTCTCTTCTTCGATTAATCTTGCAGAGGAAGAAGCACAGTATACCTTCCAACTATTCGTTACTTTTAAAGAGATCTCACGAATACAACCTTTAAAGGAATTTTCACACAGGCATAGCCTGTGGTTTACAAAGAATATAATAATTAGCAAGGGGCAGTTCACTTAGGACAGCCCTCTTTTTATTTCTCCCTATAAATGTACTTTTATGAATGTGTCACGAAATTTTCATAAGATCGTTCGTTATCTTGTTTATTTCATTAATAGAACAATGTATACTTTGTTTTGGTATTTGTTAGCACATGTAATTTGAATAGGAGTAATGTCAATGAAATTTTGGAATAAACTTGTCCATCACCACGTAAAAACAGTAATAGTCGTAACGGTTATCGTAAATGCACTAGTTGTTGCGTTATCATTTCTTCCAGGTTATGAAGGCCAATTGCCATTCTGGATAACCCAATTACCTTTATTAAATGCAATCTTAAACAGCTTTACGTTTATCTTTTTAATTAGTGCACTAATTGCTATTCTTAAAGGGAATGTAATCGTTCACCAACGTTTTATTTATTGTGCGTTTAGTACGACAACGGTTTTTCTTCTTTCTTATGTTACATATCACTTTTTAGCGGAATCGACGACTTATGGCGGTTCTGGCGCAATGGCTGGCTTCTATTATTTTATATTAGTGACCCACATTATTTTGGCTGCGATCATCGTCCCTTTAGCACTCATGAGCTTTTTTACAGGATATAAGGATCTTAGGGACACTCATAAAAAATGGGTGAGGTGGACAATGCCATTATGGCTCTATGTAAGTTTAACCGGTGTTATCGTATATCTTTTAATTTCACCATATTATACGTATTAAATTTCGGAAAAAACCTATATTATATGCATATATTGGTGAAAGAGCTGGTCTTTTATGAACCAGCTTTTTTTGTTGGGCAGGTAACGATTGAGTTAGACCCTGCTGATAGGTTCTCAAAATGGATTTTGTGTCTAGCTCAGCGATGAGCGATTCATGACGAGTAGGCTTCGAGTTGTTTCGCCGGATAAGCTATAAAGCTTAACTAGCAGTGGAAGAGACAAGGCGATTGCGCTTTTGTTCTTTAGAATAAATAATAACGTTTCCCTGAATCTGCGGTAAGAAAGTAGATGAATGGTATATCAACACCATTATTAAGAATTCGGAGTTTTATAAAAGTTTTAATTTTCCTCATATGTCTTCTAGTCGTTGGGTAACCTACTGGCAAGGTGATATTAGAGGGGAGTATTACACATGAGAAAGATCATTCGATTAACGATTGCTTTCAGTATCGTTTTATTTTGTGTATTAGGAATATGGTTTTTATCTGATCATCCATTACAGCAGCAAACGTCCGAACGAGATGAGTTATCATCAGCGATGACAGAAATAATGGCTGAGGATTTATCTGGGTCTATTGACATGTTCCTGCACCAAATGGAAGAGGAATTAGAAAGATGGTCTGGAATGGATATGCAAGACGAAAGTACAATTGAAAAATTAGATGATTTTGTTGAGGAACATCCTCATATTGAAGGTTTTGCATTATATGAGCATGGAAAATTAACATATGATGTCGATTTAACAGATGTACCGACAAACCCAAATGAAAAACTAACGAGGTCTAAAGATAATGGTATCAAAATGTCTGATCCGTTTATCCATAAAGGTACGAAAAGAATGTATATGGGGAAAGAATTAAACAGTCATCTATTTTTTGCAGAATTGGATTTATCATTTATTGAAAATTTTATAAAAGATGTTGCTGCACTAACAGATGCCAATGGGCAATTTTTTATTGGCGATGAGGAAATGAATGTCGGAATGAATGAAGAAGAGATGGAAGAAAATTACTCAAGAAAAGAGATACCGGAATTAGGGTGGAGTTTATATGTACAAAGTGAAGAAGATGCACAAGAGTTAGAAGAAGATCATTTTAAACAAGGAGAAATTCTAGTTAAATTGAAAGATGGTGTAGACCATCAACAATGGGCTAAAGAACATGATGTTAAAATAATTGATGAGTTCAGCGATGCTCTGCTTGTAAGAGAAAACGAGCGCACGACAGAATCATTAATGGAAGAATGGGCAGGTGACCCGACAATCATCTATATGGAACCGAATTTTACTTATACGAAACAGGCAGAACATCCTACGAGGCGAAAACACCGAGGAAATGATACGGTTGATTTATTTGAAAATAATAATGGACCAAATGATGAATTTTACGACCCTTATCAGTGGAATTTAGCACAGATACAAACAGAAAAAGGATGGGAAATTTCAGTAGGAGAAGAGGAAGTTCCCATTGCGGTAATTGATAGCGGAGTTGATCCAGAGCATGTTGACCTTAGTGAAAGAATCATCGATGGGTTTAATGCATTTGAAGGAAGCTCTGCCTATTATGATGAGCACGGTCACGGAACACATGTTGCTGGAATCGCAGCTGCAACTACGAATAATGAAGACGGTGTAGCTGGGATTTCTTGGAACAACCCAATATTAGCAGTAAAAGTGTTAGATGACAATGCAGAAGGAAATTCGATGACGATTGCCAAAGGGATTCGTTGGGCAGTGGACAATGGAGCTAAAGTAATGAATTTAAGCTTAGGTGATAGTCATGATTCAGAGGTAATGTATGAAGCCGTAAAATATGCTTATGAAAATGATGTTGTGATGATCGCAGCTTCAGGTAATGAAAATGTGGAAACACCGATGTATCCAGCAGCATATGAAGAAGTATTAACTGTAGCAGCAACAGATGCTTACGAAGAAAAAGCGATCTTTTCGAATTTCGGAAATCATATTGATGTTAGTGCACCAGGAGAACATATTCCGAGCACGTATCCTAATAATGAATATGTCATGATGAGTGGGACATCAATGGCTGCACCTCATGTAGCAGGACTTGCAGGACTTATACGTTCAGTGAACCCGGATTTGTCAAATAATGAGGTATATGAACTGATTCGATCGACTTGTGATGACTTAGGAGATGGCGGAGCTGATCCTTATTTTGGATATGGGAAAATTAATATTCAACGCGCTTTAAGTGAGGCTAATTCTTGAGAAAATATGAGTCAAATGAGCGGTACCAACGTTAATGATGTATTAGGTGTTCTAAGAAACGTTTTTATATGATTATTCAGGTAAATATAGTATAATATAGATAAAACCACTCGTGAGGTGATCGTGTGTTACGCCCCATTCGTGCAAAACAAGTTGAACTCGAAATGGTCTCTATCGATCAGTTAGTCCCAGACGACCACTTACTAAGAAAAATTGATGCCACAATTGATTTTTCCTTCATATATGACAAAGTAAAACCTTACTACAGTGAAGAACGGTCGCCCACCAATTGATCCGGTTATGCTTTTTAAAATGATGTTTATTGGATACCTTTACGGTATCCGATCTGAAAGACAGTTAGAAAAAGAAATTGAGACAAATATTGCTTATCGATGGTTTTTAGGATTAAGTCTAACTGATTCGGTTCCTCACCATTCCACCATAAGCTTCAATCGGCATAAACGGTTTAAAGAAACAGACATTTTTCAAGAGATATTTGATGAGACCGTTCTTCTGGCTATGAAGCATCGTATGGTTGGCGGGAGAGCTTTATTTACTGATTCTACCCACCTTAAAGCCAATGCAAATAAGCGGAAATTCACTAAGAAGACGGTTCAAGTTGAAACACGCGAGTACATAGAAGATCTAAATAAAGCGGTTGAGGAGGATCGAAAAGCACATGGAAAAAAGCCCTTACCTGAAAGAGAAGAGATGGTAAAAGAAAAAGAGATTAAAGTCAGTACGACAGATAAAGAAAGCGGCTATATGTTCAGGGATGGAAAGCCCGAAGGGTTCTTTTATTTTAGACCATCGGACAACAGACATGAAATTTAATATTATTACTGATGTTCATTTAACACCAGGAAATATCCATGATTCCCTGCCGTATTTAAATCAACTGGACCGTCAGATAAAGACATTTGGTTTTAATGTGGAAGCTGTCGGATTAGACGCGGGCTACTTAACCATTCCCTTATGTAAAGGGTTAGAAGATCGCCATATTATGGGGGTTATCGCACATCGCCGCTTCAAACCTAAAAAGGGGTATTTGCCAAAGTGGAAATTTACCTATAACAAAGAGACGGATACTTATACATGCCCTAATGGTAGCACCTTATCTTACGCTACAACGAACCGCGAAGGCTATCGTCAATACCATTCAAACCCTGCAGAATGTGTAAACTATCCCCTGCTTAACCAATGTACGAAAGCCAAAAATCATAAAAAAGTTCTCACAAGGGATGTATGGGAAGACAGTAAGGAAAAAGTGAGAGAGCATAGACTTTCCGCAACAGGGAAATTCCTCTATAAAAAAAGAAAAGAAACCATTGAGCGAAGCTTCGCGGATGCCAAACAGCTCCACGGGCTTCGCTACTGCCGGTTACGCAGCTTAAAGGGCGCATCAGAACAAGCGTTGATGACAGCGGCAGCACAGAACATAAAAAAGATCGCAAACCACCTCTCAGCGAGCTAAGAGGTGGTTTCGGCCATTCTTCACCGTAGGGTGAGCAAATTCTTCTGACGAAAATAATAAAGAGAAACCCGCACTTCTCAAAAAGTGTGGGTTTCTCGACAATCTGAACAGAAGCTAATCCAGCTTCTGTTCTGGCTGTTGAGAAAGTCATCTCAACAGCCTTTTTTCGCGAGTGGCAGCACATGTGCTAAAGGGTGAAAGTCCCGAATGCATCGACTAGCCGGCAAGCATTAGCTGACAGGTAGTGCGTTGACTGTGAAGTAGCGTGCGGAGGATCTGAAGGCAAACCTCTGAACAGAGCTGATATCCCATGTTGGCACGAGAGTTGGATGACTGTGCAAGACAACAGAAAGTCCGAATAGTTAGAAACTCAAAGTGTTATGAGGGCTGGGTTAGAGGGAAAGTACATGATGTGACCCATTGAGATCTCCCTGCTTCCTAAAGTAGGTACTGATGTCACAAGGCTAAGCCAAGGACACAGGATGAGCTTTAAAGGGAGAAGTCAGAGATCACCATAGTAGTGAAGAAGCACATGCCAAAGACCTACTGGCGACAGTAGCGAGGACAGCACATGAGTGAAACTGTACATAGATACAGTTGCGAACCTATACTCAAAAGGTAGGGATTCGTGCGAAGGGCGTGACCCATAGAAGAACAATGTGAGTAGGCTTACTTATGACTGCGGAAGTAGACAGAAGCTGGACAAGAGCCAAGGGGGCTGATGCCAGGGTGGAACAGAAGGGTACACCGTCTACCGCCAAATGAGATGCACAAGTTATTGCCGTGAGCTATCAACCTTGTAGAATCACATTTATATGGGGAAGCAGAAACAAAGGAAGAAGCGAAAGCAATGGCGTAAGGGGAATAACAGATGAAAAGACGTGTATGGTACAGTTTGTATGACAAAGTGTACAAGAAAGCGAATCTAGTAAGTGCCTTCTATCAAGTGAAGAAGAATAAAGGTGCACCAGGGGTTGATAAGGTAACAATTGAAGGCTATGAAGCAAAGCTGGAGGACAATCTAGAAGTGCTCCAACAGAAGCTAAAAGATAAACAATATCGACCCAAACCTGTTCGACGAAAGATGATCGACAAAGATAATGGCAAGAAACAACGTCCACTAGGGATACCAACGGTGGAAGATCGCATCGTACAAGCTTCTCTTCGAAATGTATTGGAACCGATCTTCGAAGAAGAATTCCTTCCGTGTAGCTATGGTTTTCGGCCCGGAATAAGTGCTCATATGGCTTTAGACAAAGTCACTGAACACTTGAATGCAGGATACCATTATGTCATCGATGCCGACTTACAATCCTACTTTGACACGATCCCACATGATAAACTGGAACATCAAATAAGGAAACGAGTGACAGATGGGTCTATAATCAAACTCATTCACCGTTTTCTCAGAGCAGGTGTCATGGTAGGAGATCGATACGAAGATACCCCTGAGGGAGCTCCGCAGGGTGGCGTGCTAAGTCCATTACTTTCGAACATCTACTTACATCAGCTTGATCAACTGATGACTGAGCGAGGTCACCGAATCGTCCGTTTTGCGGATGATTTTATCATTCTTTGTAAAAGTTCAAAAGGCGCAGAAAGAGTTATGCGAAGTGTCTCAAGATTTCTTGAGGAAGAGCTAAGTCTAACTGTGAATCAAGAAAAGACTAAAGTTGTCAACGCCAACAAAGAGCCATTTACATTCTTAGGCTATGAATTCATCGGAGATATTCGAAGAATAGACCCTAAGAAAGAGGCGACATTCAAGGAACGAGTGAAAGAAATGACTCGTCGAAACCAAACAGTTGATATTCAACTACTTATCCAAGACAAATTAAATCCATACATTCGAGGTTGGGCAAATTATTTTCGTTATGGAAATGTGAAGAACAAATTCAAAGTATGGGATAGCTGGATAAGAAGACGGTTACGAATGGTACAACTAAGAAGCTGGAGACATATAAAGAACCTCCACCGCCTTCTGAGAAGAAAGGGATGGAGGGAAGAAAACCTTAGAGGAATCCGTATGTTTGCTTGGCGAAGTTCCAAAAGTCCAATGGTTCATGCGGCACTAGACAATAAGTTCTTTTCAGAACTTGGACTCGTTAGTTTATCATCTGTTTATGATGAACGTTATCTCTAAAAGGGATATATGGGAAGAGCCACATGCGAAGATCCGCATGTGTGTGCTCTGTGAGAGGCGTGGTCAGTAATGGCGACGCCTACTCGGTTCAAAAGAATAACAGAGCACAAAGTTTGACTCAATAGGTCATTTATCTACTATTGATCTCATTTATGAATGCTCCTCCGAAGAAAATGAAAGGTCAATCAGGTGATTATCCAATTTCATCAACACTTTTTGTTGTGACAAAAACTTCAAGCAACACAAATAGAAGAACGTTACCTTTCACGTTTATCGTTTCGACACAGTTTCTTACTTTTTCATGGAGCATTGATCTTGATAATGAATAATTAATTGATCGAGCTCTTTTGAACACTTTATCGTCTTCTCGCAGCTAAGACCATTTCTCTTTGCTAGGTAAAGTAATTCATTTCTTTTCATTTCAATTTGTGTTTTAAGCTCCATATGAACACTCCGTGGCACGACTTTTTATCATTATCGGACAATCTTGAGGAAAGTGGAATAGATTCCTAAAAACTAGTCAAAATGATTTTTTATACAACATATTTCGACAGCTTTAGTAGTCAATTTCTTCAATGTTTTTCGGTTGTGTATCTCTTTGTTCAGGAATGTAAACTTGATAATGCATTTTTTTTGCCTTGTGCTGCTTAGAATGACTTTGCAATTTTGCTTTCGTTAATTTATATTTCAATGTAACAACACTCCTTTCTTTAAGAGGATGTTCAAAATGTCCGGCAGTAATAGCTTGAACACGCACTTAATTATATTTTGAACGATTTCTGCCAAATTATCATTGAAGGAATCGAAATGGAGTGAATTTTCACGTTACATTCGTATTTGAATATTCATTTGCTTGTATGAATTTATAGGCTAAAATGGCTAAGTGCAAATTCATCCGTTCATTTGGTGATTGCAAATTAACACCTGTACGTTTTTCGATTTGTGATAGACGGTATTTTAATGTATGCCTATGAATATATAAGTGGGCAGCAGTTTGTTGAATGTGACAATTATTCGTAAGATAAGTTTCTAACGTTAATATTAAATCGGTTCTATGATGTTTTTGATTAATTAACCCGTTTAAATGTGACTCGTAAAACTGCTTTAAGGATATACCAGACTCTTTCATTTGGATAAGCATTTGATAAAACCCGAGATCATCATAATGAATAACCGAAGATTCATCTAATAATAAATGGGAGTACTGAACAGCATATTCAGCTTCTTTTGCACTTAAAGAAAATTGTTGTACAGATGTATACAATCTTCCTATACCGATTATTAAACGTTCACGAAAATGATAATGCCATCTTTCTTGGAGGTTTTTTAAAAACTGTTTTCCATCAATTTTCATATGTTGCTCATCTTCATCAGGAATTTCAATTAAGGCAAAAAGTGCATCGATCTTCGGTAATAAAATATGCTGATACCCTGTAGTTGAAAAAGTCTGTGAAACAATATAATGAAGGTGATTACTCCAATCACTGTCGACTAGCTCATCTTTATGATGAATGACTTTAAAAAAAACTGCTTGATGAGGAGCAGATAAATTAAACCCTAGTTTTTTTCCCCTTTTAATCGCTGCTTCTGAATTGATTTGATCTTTCATCAAAATTTCTTCCAATAATTCTCCTCGTAATCTTACTTTTGTTTCTTCGATTGCATATTGTTTAACTAATTCAATGCCAATAAGAGTCGAAACATGCTCCATTATGATGTTATCCATTTCTGCCCACACATTCTTTTTGTGGAATGCAACAAGGTATCCGTAAGTAAAGGATTCTGCTTTAATCGGTGTATGAAAACAATAAAATGATTTCCATTTGAAAGTTTTGTTTTTCCCACCAAATTCATTTTCTTGTAACAATTCATTGATGTCTCTCGTTTCGGATTCAATTGTCATGGACTTATCGTTGCATGACAGTAGATCAGAATGAATATTATGACAAGAAATCAATTGACCTAAATCATCAAAAACAAATAGACTCGAATCAGTTAAAGGGCTAAGCTTATTTAAGATCTCCTCTAAACCACCATTACTTAGCGCAAGTTTTGTCATCTCTTTATGAATATTTAATGAATCTTCGAGAAGCCTCATTTGTTCATTGCCAATTTGTTCAACGATTGCTTTTGTAATAGTTGAGAAATTAATCGTTTTTGGAATTTCAATTAGTGGCATGGAACGTTTATTCGCCTCAAAAACAAACCGTTCTGGGATTTCTTCAATATAAAAGCCAGTATAAAAAGCGATACCGGAGAGTCGGTTTGCACGGATTAGTTCTAGTAATCGTTCTTCGTAACGCTTATTGCTATTTAGTCCATAACCAGTAGTGACAATAAATTCACCAGTCTGAAACCTGCTTATATCCTCAATGATTTCTATCGTTGTTACCCATTTTATAGCTCGATCAATCCCTTGGGATCCGGCAAGGAGCTTTGTTCCTTTTAAAGCTGGTAATAGCAGTGCTTCATGTATTGTTAACACCTTTACCACTTCCTTCGAAGATTCGTTTCATTTTGTAACGTACAGTTATTATACATTTTGTATAAAAATGTGAATGGAACTTTTGTTAATAGGGAGAATAGTCAGAAAACTTAGTTTGGAATAAGATAAAGTAAAGCTTTTATATTCAGTTTAAGTTGAAACCTTAATTTCTTCAAGATTGATCGATACGCATGAAGGGAAATGACTTTTCCCACGATAAACGACTAATCGAACAAGGAGGAGACGCATGCGGAAAAGTTATTTAATTAAGCCGATTCTAGACACCGTATATCCTTGTGCTGAATATGGAAAAGGTATTTATTTGTATGATACAGATGGAAAAGAATATATCGACGGCTCATCTGGAGCCGTTACTGCAAGTATTGGTCACGGGGCTATAGAAATTGCCAAAGTCATGAAAGAGCAAGCAGAAGCGGTATCTTTTGTTTATCGTTCTCAATTTACTAATGCACCTGCAGAAAAACTAGCTGAGATGTTAAAGAAGATCGCACCTGGTGAGATTAACTGGTCATTTTTTGTTAATAGCGGGTCAGAGGCAACAGAAACAGCACTTAAAATAGCTTTACAATATTGGCAAGAAAAAGGACGGTCTACAAAAACAAAAGTTATATCGAGATGGATGAGTTATCACGGAATTACACTCGGCGCATTATCTATGTCCGGACATATTGAAAGAAGGGAGAGGTTTGTACAATTACTTGAAGACTTCCCAACAGTCGATCCGCCGTATTGTTACCGCTGCCCTTTTAATCAATCATTTCCAGACTGTCAACTAATGTGTGCAAAAGAATTAGATAGAGCCATTAGGCGAATTGGTTCAGAACACATTGCTGCATTCATAGCAGAACCGATCATTGGAGCATCAGGGGCGGCTGTTGTTCCACCAAATGGATATTACGAAGAAATAAGATCCATATGCGACCATCATGAGATCTTGTTTATTGCGGATGAAGTGATGACAGGAATCGGCAGATGCGGTAAAAAATTTGCAATTGAACATTGGAAAGTCGTTCCCGATATTTTGGCATTAGGTAAAGGAATTAGTGCAGGATATGCACCATTAGCAGCAACAATGATAAGTGATAAAGTAATGGAACCGATCTTTAACGGATCAAAATTGATCATGAGCGGGCATACGTTTAGTGCTAATCCTCAATCTACTGCTGTTGGCGTTGCCGTACTAGAATATATTGAAAAAAATAACCTGATCCAAAATGCAGAAAAATTAGGGAGATATTTGCTTGAAGAATTATTAAGGGTTCAACAAAAGTATCCGATAATAGGGGATGTTCGTGGAAAAGGCATGTTAATAGGTGTAGAATTTGTTTCAAATTATTTCAATAAACTTCCTTTTAGAAAAGAAGTGAATGTAACGAGGAAAGTTATTAGAAAAGCGATGGAAAAAGGACTATTAATTTATCCGGCTTCTTCTGGAGTAGAAGGAAGCTCAGGTGATGCTGTCATTATTGCACCGCCACTAATAATAAAAAAAGAAGAAATTAATCGACTCCTTCATATATTTGAAGAAACCGTCAAAGACATTCAAGTTGAACTTCAAGTACAAGGCCATTTTCATACGGCAGGTTAAAAAGGAGGGTTAACGTGGAATTAAACGTAAAGAATCAATCAAAAATAATTTCACTTCATGAAGCAGGAAAACTGATAAAAAATGACATGACGATTATGGTAGGAGGTTTTGGGGGAGTTGGAAATCCCCCGTCACTCATTGATGAAATGATTCGTAATAATGTGCGAAATTTGACATTAATTTGTAATGATGCCGGATTCCCTCATATTGGCGTTGGAAAGCTTGTCACGAGTGAGCGAATTAAACGATTAATAGCTAGTCATATCGGTTCGAATCCTAATGCAGGAAAACAAATGACGAATGGTACCTTAGAAGTGGAGTTTTTTCCGCAAGGCACTTTAGCAGAGAAAATACGGGCTGGAGGAGTAGGGCTTGGAGGGGTTCTCATCGATATAGGTGTAGATAATCCGATAGTAGAAAAAAATAAAAACAAATTCGAAATTAATGGACTCCCATATTTAATAGAACCGGCGTTAACAGCGGAGGTTTCAATCGTTTATGCGAAAAAAGGAGATCGTTTTGGAAACCTTATTTATGATACAAGTGCAAGGAATACGAACCCCCTCGTTGCAATGGCAGGAGATATTACTATAGCAGAAGTAAGTGAAATTGTCGAAACAGGTGAGCTTGACCCAGAGGAAGTAGTAACAGCTGGTGCATTTGTAGATTATGTCGTTCAAAGTAAGGGAGTGAACTGGACATGGGCATGGGAAAGCAAGTAAGGCATCTTATTGCAATGCGGGCTGCTAAGGAAATTAAACGAGGGATGATCGTTAACTTAGGAATCGGAATCCCAACATTAGTAGCAAACTACGTAAAAGATCGTTCAATCATGTTTCATGCAGAAAACGGTATACTCGGAACCGGACCTACTCCGGAACAAGGTAGTGAAAACCCATTTTTATGTAATGCAGGTGGAATACCGATTACTGTTGCTAGTGGTGCTTCTTTTTTTGACAGTGCAACAGCTTTTGCATTAATTAGAAGAGGGCTGTTAGATATGACGATCCTTGGAGCATTGGAGGTAAGTGAAAAGGGGGACTTGGCAAATTGGATCGTTCCAGGGAAACGTGTGCCGGGGATGGGGGGAGCGATTGAATTAGCTCAAAAAGCTAAAAAAGTCGTTACAGTCATGAACCATACTGATAAGGATGGGAATCCGAAAGTAGTGAAGAAATGTTCACTACCTTTAACTGCACCAAAATGTGTTCATATGATTATTACAGATATGGCTGTAATGAAAGTCGTAAACGATGGAATCGAATTAAAAGAAGTATTTGCACCTTATACGATTAAAAAAGTGCAAGAGAAGACAGGACTAACACTCATAATAAACGAATCACCTAAAGTGATATCAGATGGAGGGGTCATCTCACAATGAACAAAACCATACGTGACTGGATGGAACATAATGAAAGCAAGTTAATTAAGATGATTCAGCAAATGATTCAGCATCCATCGACTCAAATGAATGAATTGGGCATTCAAAGAACGGTTTATGAAATACTAGAAAAAATGGATTTTGACATCGAAATGTGGGAACCGGGAGGGGAAGAATTAACGACTCATAGAGCATTTATATCTCCGCGTGAATCTTTTAAAGGAAGCCCTAATGTTGTCGGGGTAAAAAAAGGAACTGGAAATGGACACTCGATCATTTTAAATGGTCACGTAGATGTTGTTCCTGAAGGAGATATAAAAGATTGGAAAGAAGAACCGTATTCTGGAGCTCATAAAAACGGGAAAATATTTGGGCGCGGTTCCACAGATATGAAAGGTGCCAATGCATCTATGTTGTTTGCATTGCAAGCCATTCAAGCTTGTCAAATCCCTTTAAAAGGAGATATCATTTTTCATAGTGTAATAGAAGAAGAGAGCGGTGGAGCTGGTACACTTGCTGCATTATTAAACGGTTATACTGGTGATGCAGCGATCATACCTGAACCTACACATATGAAAATATTTCCGAAACAACAGGGGTCCATGTGGTTTCGTATACAAGTAAAAGGGATGTCGGCTCACGGAGGAACACGTTATGAAGGTGTAAGTGCCATTGAAAAATCTGAAATAGTCTTAAAACATCTCCGTGAGTTGGAAGTCATTAGAAATGACAGAATAACGGATCCATTATTTTCTGAAATGCCGATTCCTATCCCGATAAATATTGGCGTCATTGCAGGAGGGGATTGGCCATCATCTGTTCCGGATTTAGTGAAGATTGAAGGAAGGTGCGGGATTTCTCCTGAGGAAACCATAGAGGAAGTGAAAGCAGAGTTTGAACAATGGCTTTATACGTTAAAAGACAAAGACAGTTGGTTTATTCATCATCCTGTAGAAATTGAATGGTATGGAGCACGATGGCTACCTGGAGCAATTAATCTTGACCACCCTTTAATGGACATATTAACGGAGTCGTTTGAGGATATTGTTGAACGTAAACCAATCATTGAAGCTTCCCCTTGGGGGACAGATGGAGGGTTAATCACTTCTGTTGCGAACATTCCATCTATTGTTTTTGGACCTGGTGTTACGAGCATGGCTCATTTTCCGAATGAATACATTGAAGTAGAGAAAGCGTTGCAGTTTTCTGAAATTTTAGCAAATACAATTTTAAAATGGTGTAATAAAGAAAAAGCAGTCGCTGATAAAGGAAATAAATGAGATAATGATATTGAAGTTTTATCACTTGTGAAAAACAAAGAAATGTAAGTAGATTCATAAGTTGTAAAAAGGAGGCATTAGCGATGAAAAAGAAAATATTTCTTGCGGGAAACTGGATTGAGACTGAGCAATATGAAGATTTACGATCACCATATAATCAAGAAACGATAGCAGAAATTCCATTAGCATCAATAAAAGAAGTAGATGATGCTCTTCATGCAGCAGTTCTTACGAAGAAACATTTAAAAAAGATGCCGGCATATCAAAGAGCAGACATATTAGATAATGTAGCAAAATTAATCGAAGAGAATAGAGAACGATGTGCAAGGACAATCGCTAATGAAGCTGCAAAGCCGATTCAAGCCGCACGAGGTGAAGTTGCAAGAAGTATCATGACATATAAATTTGCAAGTGAAGAGGCAAGGCGACTTCCTAATGAATTCATTAATATGGATGCTGCACCAGGAGGAGAAAACAGAACAGCTTATACGATTCATGAACCCGCAGGTGTGGTAGCTGCTATAACACCATTCAATTTTCCGATGAATCTAGTTGCCCATAAATTAGGTCCTGCAATAGCTGCGGGTAATCCAGTCATTCTAAAACCAGCCTCTCAAACACCACTCTCTGCGTTTCTAATTGCCGAATTGTTTGAGAAAGCCGGACTTCCAAAAGGAGCATTAAGTGTTCTAACTGGTAAAGGGAGTGTAATAGGAGAAACATTGGTCACGGATCCTAGAACAAATGTTATAACATTTACTGGCAGTCCAAAAGTTGGGATTCAATTGAAAAATAAAGCCGGATTGAAAAAGGTTACATTGGAGCTCGGTTCAAACTCAGCGTTGATTATAGATGAGAATGTAAACGTAGATGATATCATTGACCAAATTATGACAGGCTCATTTGTTTACCAAGGCCAAGTATGTATTTCATTACAACGAATTTATGTTCATGAACATTTGAAAGAATCGCTGTTATTAAAAATGAAAGAGCAGGTTCAATCTTTAAAGATAGGTGATCCGTTAGATGAACAGACAAATGTCTCTTCATTAATATCACCAACTGATAA
The DNA here is from genome assembly GCF_002335745.1 of Evansella halocellulosilytica. Lineage (GTDB taxonomy): Bacteria > Bacillota > Bacilli > Bacillales > Salisediminibacteriaceae > Bacillus_CA > Bacillus_CA halocellulosilytica. Next base: position 3,398,370 of record NZ_NIST01000001.1, read on the forward strand.
AGACCGTGTTTTGACCTGGATCGAAGAGGCGATAACGAATGGGGCTAAGCTAATTTCAGGGGGAAAAGCGCAACAAAATATCGTCGAACCGACGATTTTAGCTGATGTCCCTGCAAATGTAAAAGTTTCTTGTGAGGAAGTATTTGGTCCAGTTGTAATCGTAAACAGTTTTTCAACGTGGGAAGAAGCGATTGAACTAGTGAATGATTCTGAATTTGGTTTACAAGCTGGAGTGTTTACGCAGGATTTAAGAAAAGCATTTATTGCATCAGAAGAACTCGAGGTAGGCGGAGTGATGATCAATGATATTCCAACTTTCCGTGTCGATCATATGCCGTATGGAGGTGTAAAAAATAGCGGTTTTGGAAGGGAAGGAATTAAATATGCAGTACAAGAAATGACTGAAAAGAAACTTGTATCATTTAAACGCTAACGAGAGGGAGTGGTATCCTTCTAATAAATCTAGATAGTATAGAAAGGAGCAAGCTATGCTCATTAATCAGTGGGATGCGGATGTCAAAAATGATCGGGTTGTTGCTTACTTACCATCATTAGAAAATACAGAATTAGAAAAATTAAACGAGTTTATAGAAAATGATCAGTTTGGGAAATTGATCGTATATACAACACAGGAGCATGTAAAAACATTAAGAAAACTTCACTTTGAAGCTGAAGCTGAAATGTCAGGTTTTTTCAATGGTGAAAAGGCGATTATATTAACAAAATATATTCATCAGCAAAGAAAACAGTCAAGTTCTATACTTGACAATAATCATGTACATGAAATAGTAAAAAATGATGATAAACGTATCACTAATTTCCAAGACGATCAATTCATACTTGAAACCGTTAACGATGATGATTTGTTAAATTTATCCCAGCTTTATCAAGAAGTATTTGAAAAATATCCAACGAATATTTTTGCCCCAAACTATTTAAAAGAGGCAAAAGAATCGAATTATACATTTATCGTTGCTAAAGACGGTAAAAAGGTCATTGGAGCGGCTTCTGCAATGGATACTGGCTTTTTTAGCGCTGAAATTACCGATTGCGCTGTACATCCAGATTATCGAGGAAAACAGATATTACATATGTTGATTCTATCTTTAGAAAAAGAGTTGGTAAACAAAGGTATTTATCACGTCTTTTCGATTACTAGAGCAAAGTCAGTCGGAATGAATATGACAGTTAAAAGACTAGGTTATCAATATGAAGGAACATTAATAAATAACTGCATTATATCAACTGGTTTTGAAGACATGAACGTATGGACAAAACGATTAACAGTTAATAAGAAAATCGAGACGATTTGATGGTCGTCTCGATTTTTTATCTATATTTTAAAATAGTTTTTCTTTAATAATTTTGGTTGTTCCATTAATTCCTTATACGAGAAAACGTTACTTAATTTATTCGTATCAATGAGCATAAATTGATCTTCAATTTCATCGATTAACGATTCTTCAATATAAATCATGCCGCAGTTTTGACATTTAATGGATGGAACTTGGGTGATTTCAACGGCTCGTGTTCCATCTGGAAGTTCCCAGTAAGCAGATTCTAACGAGTTGGTCGCATCTTTAGCTTCACACCACTTACAAACCAAAGTTTTAACCTCCTTTATTTTTCCATTCAAGTTTTTTTACGCTTGCTCTTTTTCATTATTTTCATTTTGTGCGTATCTCTCTTGCTCCTTTTTCCATTTTCTTTCTATCATTTTGTCACGTTTTTCTCTTTGATCTTTTAATGATTGATGTGATTCATCTGTTTCATAAGCTTTTCTTCGGTCGATCCGATTTAATCCGTCAGGGACGAGATTAAATTTTTCATCATTCATTAATGCTGCAACTCCAGAACGGCTTTGTTCTTTTCTTTCATAATATTGATAAAAGTAATCTTCTGCAGTATCAGGTATATAGTTTTTCGGTTCCGGATAAGAAGTAATGACACCTTCAAAATTTCTTAAAATGACTTTATCAGTACTTTGTGAAATTAAATAGTTCGGTTGCAACGTGATTTTTCCTCCGCCTCCAGGAGCATCGACAACAAATGCCGGAACCGCGTATCCTGAAGTGTGCCCGCGCAAACCTTCGATTATTTCAAGTCCTTTTGAAACAGGTGCTCTAAAATGACCAATTCCTTCAGATAGATCACATTGATAAATGTAATATGGCCTGACTCGTATTTTAACGAGGTCATGCATGAGTTTTTTCATAATTTCTACACTATCATTAATTCCAGCTAATATAACAGCTTGGTTTCCAACTGGCACTCCGGCATCTGCAAGCATCTCACATGCTTTCTTCGACTCCTCAGTAATTTCTAGAGACGTATTAAAATGAGTATTTAACCAAACAGGATGATATTTCTTTAAAATATTGCATAAGTTTTCTGTTATCCGTTGAGGAAATACAACCGGTGCACGTGTGCCGATGCGAATGATTTCAACGTGATCGATTGCTCTTAAGTTCTTCAATACATATTCTAATATTTGGTCATTTATTAATAGACCGTCCCCGCCTGAAATAAGGACATCTCTCACCTCAGGATGTTCTGCAATATAATTAATGGCACCATCTAGCTGCTTTTTAGGAACACCCATTCCAATCTGACCGGAAAAGCGGCGTCGAGTACAGTAGCGACAGTACATTGAACATTGGTTTGTTACTAGAAATAATACTCGATCAGGATACCGATGCGTCAATCCAGGTACTGGAGAATCCTCATCTTCAGCAAGTGGGTCTTCAAGGTCGTATTTAGACTTTTGAATTTCTTGCGATATTGGAACTGATTGCATCCGAATCGGACACCTCGGATCATCCGGGTTCATGAGTGAAGCATAATAAGGAGTGATATTTAATGGTATTGTTTTTGTTGAAATTTTTACTCCTTCTTCTTCCTCAGGGGTTAAGTTTATAATTTGTTTTAAATCATCTAATGTTCGAATCGTATTTGTCAGTTGCCAAATCCAATCATTCCATTTTTCATCCGGAACATCTTTCCATAAATCAAACTCTTTCCAATGACGTTCCGGTTTGTATAAGTCCATCTTCATTTTATATTCCTCCCTGAATGTTGTTGTCGTATTATATTTAATGCAAAAGTCATGCCAATTGATTAGCTAAGATTGTAACTGGGAAGGAAAAGACTTAACATTCAGGGATAACCTCTATTTATACCCTTTTTCACAGGACTATTAAAAAATTCTTCCATATTGAAATGAAGTTACTAAGAAAAAAAACGCCGAAATTTCGGCGCTATTAATCTAATTTATATTTTGAAATTTTATATTGAAGTGTTTGTCTCGGTAGCTTTAACCGTTTTGCTGCTTTGTTTACATTATGGTTCGTGTCGATTAATGCTCTTTTTATCAATTCTTTTTCAATATGAGCAAGTTGATCTTTCAAACTATCCATATTTCCTGTTGAGAGAGGGAGTGTTCGTGGCTTCATTTCAAATAAATAATCTGGTAATAAATTTCGCGTAATCATTTTTTCGTCTGTTAAATTCATGATAGATTCAATGCAATGCTGTAGTTCGCGTACATTTCCAGGCCAATCGTAGTTCATTAAGATTTTCATGGTATCTTCAGAAAAATGCTGAATGTTTTTTTTGAATTCACTATTATATTTATTTATAAGAACCAATTTCATAATTCACTTTTTTAAAAAAGCAAACACTTTCAGAATAAAAGTTATACCTTTAAAAAATTATTCGATCTATTAACATTGATGCTGATTTTCGCTTCAGGACGCTCGCTTGCCTCGGGCATTGCTTCAGCTTCCTCGGGGAGAGCACCCTGCGGGATCTTCAGCTAATGCTATTCCCGAAGGCGTCTCGCACCTTTCGCTACAATCACTGGTTCCCTGCATTTTATTAAGCTGCTGCCAAACTCGTTGAAGTTTGTTTTTGAGCAAGTCGCATGCTGGCTAATCTCATGCCATTATATACCATGGTAACTAAATCAAAATGGACTTTGGCTCGCTTTCCTGTTCGATATCTTACATTGTTTTCGTATAA
>NZ_NIST01000001.1:3402399-3409159 GCF_002335745.1 Evansella halocellulosilytica
TGCAGGTGCACTATACCGCCGTAAATCAGACTCTATTTTTATCTTGTAAACCTTTTGGCATAAGGAATCATCAGCTAGTGGGCAGTCTATACATTCCTTTGGACGAGTATATTTTAGCGTTTGATACTTTTGATCAAAGCTATCATATCGATACGAATGTTCTCTGACACAGGTTGGAGCGAAATTCTCATCAAACCCAATTGGCTCTGATTCATTCTTTTTGTTGTAAGCAATGATGGAATGCCCTTTCATTCGATGGACTTGTTCATAGATGGCATCGTAATCATACCCTGCATCCATTAGGACAAAGATCATCCTAAGTTCCGGAAAGTTACTTTCTATTCCTTTTAATAAAGGGATAGCTGCTTTCCCATCGTTTAGGCTGCCTGAAGAAATCGTCGATTGGAGAATAAATTGTGTTTTTGTATCCACAGCCAAATGGCCTTTATACCCGTACCAAAACACATTTTTACCTTCACTGTTTTTCTTCACGCCCCATGCAGGGTCAAGAGGCAGCTGACCATGAAGTTCATCATAAGAAACGTCTAGCTGATCTTCAATTTTCTTTTCAAAAATGGACAAAGAGGCTTCCATGGCTTCTTTCTCTTTTAACCATTGTTCGCGTTCCGCCTTTGATTTACGCCCACGTTTCTTTGGCTCAGGCTTTGGTTTCTCTTCTTTCTTGGAAGGAGCCTGATCTCTCGCTTCAAAGTGACCAGAGTCGATGGCGATATTGGAATTCGTAATAAATTCTTCTTGAATCGCATCAAGTACTATTTGAGAATTGACCTCTTCAAGAACGTTTGTATCTTTGATCTTTGTAATCATCCTTGAAAACGAAGCTTCCGAAGGAACAGGATCTGATACTAAAAAACCGCAATCTATCTTAAACTTAAGATCCGAGTTTAAACGTTTAATGAGAAGTTGTATTTCAGGAATTCTTTCAACGAGTCTTACTACAAGTGCTTGAATCATGGCAGGATAGTTTAATTTAACGGGCCTGCCTAAATTGGATTTTTTTGATACCACGGTAAGGAGTGGATGGATATTAATGGCTGAAAAAATCTCATCGTAACGTTGGGTAGGTTCTAAATCAAATAAAATTTGCATGCTAAAAAGACTTTCTTGTCGTACAATAGACATAGGAGTCTTTCCCCCTTCGAATTAGTTTGCTCGTTACTTACTAAATTCGACATTTGGGGAGGTACTCCTTTTTTCATGTCTTGAAACCCTTGGCCTGTAAGGGCCAATAATTATGAAATTCATTCATAAAGAAAGAAATAAGTTCCGGAAGATCTTCTATTCGCTCACGTAATGGAGGAATTGAAATCGAGACGACATTTAAGCGGTAATATAAATCCTTTCTCAGCGTTTCATCATGAATGAGTTTTTGTGGTGGCTCATTTGTAGCTGTAATAATTCGTACATTCGTTTGGATCGTTGTAGTTGAACCTACTCTTCGGATAATACCGTCTTCTAATACACGAAGTAATTTTGCTTGCAGGTCAAACGGAAGTGTATGGATTTCATCTAAAAACAACGTACCACCGTGAGCAAGCTCGAATAAACCTTCTTTATTTTCAGCCCCAGTAAAGCTCCCTTTTGTCGTACCAAATAGGATACTTTCAAGAAGGCTCGGTGGGATTGCTGCGCAATTTTGTGAAATAAGAGGACCCAATGATCGTTTGGATGCATTATGGATGCTTTGGACAAAAAGTTCTTTACCTGTTCCAGTCTCCCCGTATACGAGGATAGGGGAAGTTGTTTTAGCTGCTAATTTCGCTTTTTCTATAATAGACATCATCTTTTCGTTAGAAGACAATATGTTTGAAAACGTATAATGTGGCTGTTTCTGTTCGACGACCTGTGGTTTTGTTTTACGTTCATTCATTTCTGATTGCAAATCAATTAGTTTTTTTGATAATTCTTTAATTCTTGAATAATCTTTTGCTATTTCGACAGCCCCTAAAACCTCTTGATTTACAATAACAGGGATCGTGCTATTGATCGTATCAATCAGTTTTCCTTTTATATTACGATATGTTTGTGGCTGATTATAAATAGGCTTACCTGTTTTAACAACTTTCAACATTGTACTCGTACTGCTGGATAAGGAAGGAAACACCTCTAATAATGGTTTTCCGATTACATCTTTCTTTTCTAAACCGTCATGGTCTGCAGCAATTTCATTATAATAGATCGTAATCCCATCGCGATTTATGACATGGATTCCTTCATCTATCGATTGTAAAATCGCTTCTAGCATTTCTTTCGTATTCTCATCCGATGCAAACATATTTTCCCCCTATGATAATGTGCCGAAAAATAATCTCTATTGCCGAAAATTCGGCAGTGATGGTTATATTATACAAAAGATTAAGAAAAATAACAAAATGATGGATAATCTTAGAAACATTTCTATAAATCTACTAAAGACAAATATATAATCGTCCTTTACCATGTGATATAGCAAAATTATGGGAGGGACAAATAAATGAAGAAGATAATATCTGTAAGTTTTTTTACAGCTGTCATACTATTCATGAGTACTTCAGTTTATGCAAATAGTCAAACGCATATTGTACAAAAAGATGAAACATTATGGTCAATCAGTCAGCTATATGGTCTTACAGTCGATCAATTAAAAAATGCAAATGGTTTAGAAAACAATATGATCTATCCAGAGCAAGCATTAACAATCCCGGGTGAGGGAAATGATCAGCATACAGTAAGATCTGATGATACGTTATGGAAGATTTCACAGGCGTATGGTATGTCTGTCGACCAGTTAAAAACTATGAATGGAATCGAGTCAAATGTCATTTATCCAGGTCAAGTGCTAAGCGTTTCTACACAGCATGCAAATGAAACTATGAACCAATACTCTCAAGAAGAACTAGATTTATTAGCACGTCTTGTTCATGCTGAGGCAGAAGGGGAGCCATATGAAGGTAAAGTAGCGGTAGCTTCTGTCGTCTTGAATCGTGTTGATCATTCTGACTTCCCATCTACGATCAGTAATGTGATCAATGAGACATATGAAAATGGGACAATCTTTGCATTTGAACCAGTACAAAATGGTCATATTGAACGTGCTGCAGATGAAGAAGCTGTAAGAGCAGCAGAAGAGGCAATTAATGGTCATGATCCAACTAATGGAGCTATTTACTTTTGGAATCCAGAAACTGCAACTTCAACGTGGGTAAATAGCAGAACCGTAACAATGAGTATCGGAAATCATGTATTTGCTAATTAAAATATGATGATCACATAAGGTTCTTCAGATACTTTATAACGTGGAAGTTGTATACTTTGAATGATGATCTTAAACAGGCAGGAACAAAAACCAGTTAAGAAGAAGAGACTGGGACAAAACCCAGTAAATAAAAAATAGAGAGGCTCTCATCCAAATGTTAGGTGGAGTGCCTCTCTTTATTTTTATACTCTGCTAAACTTTGTGCCGTTGATTTTCGCTACAAGATGCTCGCTTGCCTCTGGCATCGCCTCAGCTTCCTCGGGAAAACCACCCTGCGGGATCTTCGCCGAATGATTTTCCCGAATGCGTCTCGCACCTTTCGCTACAATCAACTTATTTTTTAATACAAAAAGGACACCTTCTGATAAAATTAAACAGAAGGGGAATATACGCTTGCTTTCGATGTATTCGTAATTCCAACAGACACACGCACTCTTATTCCATTTCTGGATAAGATCGAGGAAAGTTTCTTTAAGCTGCCCCAGTACATTGTCGCTGATGCAGGGTATGGCAGTGAACAGAATTATGAAGATGTAATGAATCGGGAGTGCATCCCATTTATCACGTATAATATGTACCGTAAGGAGAAGAAAAAGAGGTATAAAAATAACAATTTCAACTCTGCCAATTGGGAATATGACGAGGAAACAGATTCTTTTACATGCCCAAACGGGCAATAGTTAATGTTCCGTTACCTATCGAATTGGAAAGATAAAGGTGGTAATTAAATGATAATTATGATAAATGGAGCCTTTGGTGTGGGGAAAACCACAATTGCTCATGAACTTCAAAAAGAAATAAAAAATAGTATGATATATGACCCTGAAGAAATAGGTTTTATGTTGAGAAATGTTGTTCCAGAGGAAATAAAAAGAATTGAAGCAGAAACAGACGATTTTCAAGATTTGCATTTGTGGAAAGAATTAACTGTTGAAGTGGCTAAACGTATAATTACTAAATATAAGATTAACCTTATAGTACCTATGACTATTCGGAAACCAGAATACTTTCATTACATTTATAATGGTTTCAAATGTATTGATGAACAAACTTATCACTTTTGTTTGGCAGCGAGTAAAGAAACAATTTACGAAAGATTAAGGCAACGTGGAGAGGAAGAAGGAAATTGGTGTTTCCAACAAACTGAGAAATGTTTGAAAGCCTATAAAGAACACAACTTTGGAGAGTACATAGACACTGAAAAGGTAAGTATCAAAGTCGTTATAAACAATATAAAAGAAAAGCTAAACTATTCTTAGCAAACGATATTTTAAAACGAACCTGCGTTAGTTGAAGAAGAAAGAAGGACATAACATAGTAGTCATATTTATATTATGATTATAAACCACAGGATAGTTAGTCCATTAAGAGAGCTGACTATCCTTTTTTATTATAGTCTTTTTAAACACAGGCTCTGCCTGTGTGAATATAAACCTTTAAGGGGTGTAATCATGAGATATCTTTAAAAGTACGAATAGATGGGAGGTGTACTGTGCTTCTTCCTCTGCAAGAACAATCGATGAAGGGGATGCGTCGAAGCAGCTCGTGGTGAACTCAGCGAAGAATCGCTCGTTGCTCCTGCGCCACTTTGTTTGCTCGTCGCAGAAAAACAGTGCTCCTGCGCCACTTTGTTTGCTCGTCGCAGAAAAACAGTGCTCCTGCGCCACTTTGTTTGCTCGTCGCAGAAAAACAGTGCTCCTGCGGTTACTCTTCGCAAAAGCATTTGCTTGCTTTCACCCCAGGGGCACAAGTGCGACATCTGCTCTTACTTCACTTTGTTCGTATTCACGGTGTCTTCTTTGCCAGGGACCGAATTAATAAGGTTCCTTAAGGGACTCTGGTGGTAAAGTGCCCTTATAGGGCGAAATGAAACATACTAACATTAGTAGTACAGACCCAGGCCAGGGTTTGTGCTACTATTTTTTTATAGTAGAAGTGAAGTAAGGCCGACCAGCCTCTAGGACCATTTAAGAGTCCGTATTTTAAACCGGCCAACTTCACACCCTTATTTGAATCAGTTTAGTATGTTGGGTCCATAGAGATCGAGTAAAAGAAAGTGGAATCGATAAGGCAATGTGAGGGCTTCTATGATTGGCAAGAGAAGGAGAAATGGATATGAAACATGTACTGGCGTTCGATGTTAGTATGGGGAAAAGTACAATGGTTATCTATAACCACTATAAGAAATGTGAATTTGAAGGCGAAATTTATCATAATAAATCGTCCTTTAAAGCCTTAAATGATAAGATTTGTGAAATGACTAAACTGGATGGTCAAGCACCTGAAATTGTATTTGAAGCATCAGGAGTTTACTCAAGACCATTAGAATACTTCTTTCAAACAGAAGGCTACACCTATCATAGAGTTAGTCCGTTAGAAGCGAATCTACAAACGGCTTCGATGCGCCGTCATAAGACGGATAAAAGTGATGCTCATGAGCTCGCTAAATCCCACTTTCGAATAGAACGTTCAACGACATATCAGGAAGACAACTATTATAAACAAATGCGTGCACTAACACGTTATTATGATGAATTAGCTAGTGAAGTAACAAACCTATATAGCCGTATGCACGCTATTTTACAGCTAAGTTTCCCTGAATTAGAGCATCTCCTTTCCAAACGTTCTGCACTCTTTTTAAATATCGTTCAGCTTTACCCACACCCAGAGGAAGTATTGGCATGTTCAAAAACCGTGATACGAAACCGAATAAAAGCAAATACAAAAAAGAATATATCCCTTACACGTGCCGAAGCAAAGGCTCTAGAGCTACTTAACGCAGCAATAGACTCTTATCCAGCAATTTCGAAAGAAGATATTAGATGTGAACAAATACGTGATTATGCCAAACGTATTACAGATTTAAAAGAGAAAAAAGAACAACTTATAAAACAGATGGTTGACCTTTCCAAAGAACGTATCGAGTATCAGGTTTTACTTTCATTTCCAGGGATTGGTGAAGCTACAGCTGTAAGATTAATTGGAGAATTTGGGGATCTACGACGCTTTCAAAGCCACAAACAATTGAATGCATATGTTGGGATTGATATCATGCGTTATCAATCTGGCCATACATTTTATAAAGATAAAATAAATAAACGAGGAAATAACAAGCTACGAAAAATCTTGTACTTTATGATTCAGACAATGATTAAACTTCGTAAGAAGACTAACAATCATATTGTAGAGTACTACGACAAATTAAAAACGCAACCTCAAGGAAAACCCCACAAAGTTGCGTCAATTGCGTGTGTGAATAAGTTTTTGAAAGTGGCATTTCATCTAATTACACACAACATCACCTATAATTACGAAGCAGCATAAAACTGTTCGTAAATAGTTATTTATACTATACCATACATGGCCTTTCGAAAAAATGTAACTCGTCAGGTCTATTTGGTATGCGTAAATTAATTTTGAGTGGGAGGGGTACCCCTCCCACTCAAAATTAATTCCATCTAACATAAACAAAAAAGAAAAAATCACTTGACTGTAGGTAAGAAA
>NZ_NIST01000001.1:3410353-4384949 GCF_002335745.1 Evansella halocellulosilytica
AGATCGATTCATCTTCAATCACCTTTTCTTTAACCAGCTGACAACGGAATTGAACGAAACACTGACGTAGTAATTCTTGGACTTCATGGTGTACCCTAAAACGGTTGATCGTACGGTAGCTTGGTTCATACCCTTGCGCCAGCCACATCATCCGAACACTGTCTTTCAAAAGCTCCTCAATTTTTCTCCCAGAGAAGACAGATTGTGTATAGGCGCAAAGGATGATCTTCATCATCATTCTGGGATGATAGGCCGGACAGCCCGTTGTACGTAAAAATCCACTGAATGCCTCATCGGGGATGGCTTCTACCATATCATTCACGGCAAAAGCGATATCATTTTCCTGAAGTTTATAGGCTAAATCCATCGGCAAAATGATTTGATTCATGTTATAATCTTTATACATAAGGATACCTCCGATTCTGTTTTTGTGTGGATACTTTAACTTTATCAGAAGGTATCCTTTTTGTGTATACGTATAAACTAGACGGACTTATCCAAGTTGATTGTCAAAATCACGAGACGCCTGCGGGAAAAGCAAGAGCTGAAGATCCATCGGGGCGATTTTACCCCGATTAGCTGAAGCCTTGCCCGCGGCAAGCGAGTGTTTTTTGAAACAATCAACCCAAAATATAATATGAATAACTGAAAAAGAAGAAATGGCACTCACCGACGGTGAGTGCCACTCTTATTAACTGGGTTTTGTCCCAGCCCCATAGTTACTTACATAGTTTATTTAAAAAATAGAGTTGTAAAATGGTTAGAACGTATATAATAGAATTATAGATAAAAACGTTCGTTTGGTTTTGGGTGGAGCAGAACCTCGGTGTGAGGATAGTACTCCGCAGACACAATCGTTTCGAAGACCATTAAAGAGACAGCAATAACCCGTAAATATTATGGTAGAACTACTAATGTAGATACAATTAGTCGGAGGTGTTTTCTTGAAGGTAGAACAATTATAAATACAAATAGATTGGAGTGGATATGTTGGGTAAAACGGCGCCATTTAATATGAAAAACATATGGGTGAGAATTTTAGTTGTATTGATAATAGGTATCATTATATGGAACTTCATAACCTATCTTAGTGATATATTTATAGGGGAAGAATATATTCGATTTAATCACTTCTTAATTGCTGTACTTACTACTATATTAACCTTTATTCTCATACAAGTGGCACTTAAAATTGACAATATTCCGTGGCATCAACTCGGACAAGGAACTTTTAAAAAGAATATCATTTCTTTTTTTCTAGGTTTTTTTCTTTGGACGATTCCCGCATCTGTTGGTTTATTTATTTGTGTTATGCTTGGGTGGGTTGAAATCAAAGTTCATACAGATTTGAATGATCTATTACTGAGTATGTTGATTTTATTCATAACTGTATTGTTGATAGAAGCATTACCTGAAGAATTCATTTTTAGAGGATATATATATCGGTACTTAAATGTATTATTCCCTCATTGGGGCACAATACTTTTACAATCACTGCTGTTCTCATTATTTGCTTATTTTATAGGGGCAATGTATTCTGTAGAACAGCTTCAATTTATTCCTGGCTTTGCAATCATTTTAGGTGTGTTTAGGGCGATATCAGGAAGTGTGTGGACATCAATCGGATTTCATGCTGCAATTATGACTGCAACACAAATTTTAGGACCCATTCACGGACATTTTGATGTGAGCGAAATTTTCACACTGCGATTTGTTGCATTTATTTTACTACCAAGTGTTGTTGGAGCAACTGTATTGTCTTTCATTTATTACAACCACAATTGGCGTAAAACAGACCCATTGATGTAATTCTGTACAAACAAAAAGTTAATCAAAACAGGGGCAACTCTTAAAGTAACAGGTGCGTTAAGAGAAAACAAATCGGACCACAACATTTTAAATGTGTCTTAAATGTTGCGGTCCTTTTAATATCATAGGTTACACATATCTAACCAAAAGATAAAAATGAAAAAAATATGTTATGTCCTATAATTTATTTACCTTTTTTATTTAGGTCTTGAGAACATTAGCCACTCTACTTTTTTAAGTTAATCATCCATCGTTGATAAATCACCGGTAGGTTCATTTAATTCCCAAGCTTTTAAAACACGCCTCATAATTTTACCACTTCTCGTTTTCGGAAGTTTTTCTTTATATTCAATTTCTCGTGGAACAGCGTGTGCAGAAAGTTCTTTCTTTATAAAAGTTTTTATTTCTTCCTTTAATTCATCTGTATATTCATAACCATCTCGTAACGAAATAAATGCCTTAATAATGTGTCCTCTTATATCATCTGGCTTACCTATTACACCTGCTTCAGCAACAGCAGGATGTTCGACGAGCTTACTTTCAATTTCAAATGGACCGACTCTTTCACCTGAAGTCATGATGACATCATCATTACGCCCTTGGAACCAAAAGTAGCCGTCTTCATCTTTGTACGCTGTGTCACCAGAAACGTACCAACCAGAAATGGCGAAGTACTCATTGTACTTTGTTTCATTGTTCCAAATTTTCCTCATCATTGACGGCCAACCTTTTTTTATTGCTAAGTTCCCCATTTTATATGGTGGTAGTTCTTCACCATGTTCATTAATAATTGCAGCTTCAATTCCTGGTAACGGCTTTCCCATAGAACCGGGTTTAATAGACTCCGATAAATAATTACATATAAGCATAGCTCCCGTTTCAGTCATCCACCAAGTATCATGGATTCTATGATTAAATACTTCGACGCCCCAACGGACTACTTCTGGATTTAAAGGTTCGCCGACGCTTAATATATGACGTAGAGAGCTTAAATCATGATTTTCTATCGTTTCCTTCGGTGCAGCCATAAGCATACGGAAGGCTGTTGGTGCACTATACCAAACAGTTACTTTGTATTTATCGATCGTTGAATACCAGTCATCTGGTGAGAACCTTCCACCTCGGACAACATTCGTTACACCATTTAACCAAGGGCCAAAAATCCCATATGATGTTCCTGTTACCCAGCCAGGATCTGCAGTACACCAATAAACATCATCTTCTTTTAAATCGAGGACCCATTTTGCGGACTGATAATGTTGAAGCATTGCATTGTGAACATGGTAAACTCCTTTAGGCTTACCAGTTGAACCGGATGTGTAATGAAGGATTAATCCATCCTCTAAATCAACCCATTCTAACGCAGAATCATCAGCAGGTGCTATTTTTATTTCATCAAAATACGAGATAAACCTCTCATTATTAGGTATATCTTCACCAACAAGTATGATTCTTTCAAGTGAAGGTAATTGATCATACGGAACTCGCTGTAATAACTCAGGTGTTGTGACGAGAATCTTCGCTTCACTGTCTTCGATCCTGCTTTTAACTGCTTCTTTCATAAATGCTTCAAATAAAGGTCCAACAACAGCACCGACTTTAATAGCTCCTAATAACGCAACATATAATTCAGGGCTTCGCGGCATAAATATAAACACACGGTCACCTTTTTCTACGTTGCAATTTTTGAACATATGTGCGGATTTGTTTGATTGTTCTTTTAAATCATTAAACGTTAAAGTAACTTCACGAGACGAATCGGAATAAAGCAATGCTGGCTTGTTACCTTTTCCTTCATCTACATGCTTATCAATTGCTTCGTATGCCAGGTTTACTTTGCCAGTTTTGGACCATGAAAAATGGTTCTTTACTTCATCCCAGTTAAATTTTTTGCGAACGCTCTCATAATCATTTAAATTGAATGTTCCTTCATTTGGTTTTAATACTTTTTCCATGCCGACACCTCCGCATAAGAATATTACATAAATAAACTACGTCTATCATATACCCAAAATTCAGAAATTTCAATTTTAATATTATGTGTAATTGTATGGTTTTTCGGTGACAGTCTGCTAAATAAACGTTAAAATAATGATAATGTTTGATTAAAGGAGTAATAAACATGGATATTTTAACATGGATTATTGTCATTGTTATTGGCTTAATTTTATTAAAAGTAGTAGGTAAAATATTAAAGTTTGCGATAGGTATAGGCTTAGTCCTATTAATTTTATATGTTTTATCGTCTGTCTTAACGAACGGTACAATTTCTCTTTAGAATCGTTTTATGAGTAGTAAACGAGGGAATGTTATGGAAGAAAGCGTTGTATAAGGAGGAAAGAGAATGAAACATCGTACGGAAAAAGATACATTAGGAGAAGTGCAAGTACCAGCAGATAAATGGTGGGGAGCACAAACACAGCGGAGTCTTGATAATTTTAAAATCGGTAAAGAAAAGATGCCGTTAGAAGTTGTAGAAGCTTTTACAATATTGAAAGAAGCATGTGCTGTTGCGAATAAGAGATTAGGTAACCTCGAATCAGAAAAAAGTAAAATGATTGAACGAGTTTGTCAGGAGCTCAGAGAAGATGGTAAATATGAACATTTCCCTTTAGTCGTATGGCAAACTGGCAGTGGGACACAATCAAATATGAATATGAATGAAGTAGTAGCGTACCGTGCTAACGAATATTTCAAGGAACAAAATAGTGAAATCCGAATTCACCCGAACGATGACGTAAACAGATCACAAAGTTCAAACGATACGTTCCCAACATCAATGCACATTACAGCATTAAAAGAAGTACAGGATAGATTAATTCCTTCTTTACAAAGACTTAAAAAGGTCATTGATCAAAAACAAAAGGATTTTGATCATATAATTAAGATTGGCCGCACGCATTTACAAGACGCAACACCGTTAACATTAGGTCAAGAATTGAGCGGTTGGTCATATATGTTAGAACGAAGTGAGCAAATGATAAAAGAGTCTTCCGAACACCTGAAATATTTAGCGATTGGTGGTACTGCTGTCGGAACAGGAATAAATGCGCATTCAAAGTTTGGAGACTACACTGCAGAAGAAATAAGTCGAATTACCGGCATTACGTTTTACTCATCACCTAATAAATTCCATGCGCTAACAAGTCACGATGAAATTACTTATGCCCATGGTGCATTAAAGGCATTGGCAGCAGATTTAATGAAAATCGCAAATGATGTACGGTGGTTAGCTAGTGGTCCACGTTCAGGGATCGGTGAAATCACGATACCAGCTAATGAGCC
This sequence comes from Evansella halocellulosilytica, assembly GCF_002335745.1. Lineage (GTDB taxonomy): Bacteria > Bacillota > Bacilli > Bacillales > Salisediminibacteriaceae > Bacillus_CA > Bacillus_CA halocellulosilytica. Next base: position 3,415,448 of record NZ_NIST01000001.1, read on the forward strand.
CGGAAGTTCAATCATGCCCGGTAAAGTTAATCCGACTCAAAGCGAAGCATTGACAATGGCGGTTTCTCAAGTTTTTGGAAATGATGCGACAATTGGGTTTGCAGCAAGTCAAGGGAACTTTGAGCTGAACGTATTTAAACCAGTCATCATTTATAACTTTTTGCAGTCAGTACGCCTCTTAAGTGACGCAATGGACTCATTTAATAACAAGTGTATGACTGGAATTGAAGCAAACGAAGGGGTTATTTCTGAGCATGTGAAAAATTCCTTAATGCTCGTAACTGCTTTAAATCCTCATATCGGTTATGAAAAAGCTGCAGAAATTGCTAAAAAAGCTTATCGTGAAGATCGTACTTTGAAAGAAGCAGCTCTGCAATTAGGTTATTTAACAGAAGAAGAATTCGAGCAATATGTAAACCCAGAAAAGATGATCAAACCAAATGAATAAAGGATTGTCAGCGGCGTTGCTGCTCTGTCTAGATTGATAAGAAAAGAGATGTCTCATAAAAAGCTTTACAATGCGACATCTTTTTTTTTAGGTTATTACCACATAGAATTGTTGGTTTATTGACTGTTTGAAGAATTGAAATACGACGACTTAGCCCACAAAGGAATTTCGAATTTTGCAAAAAATATATTATAATTATCATTTAATAGTAACTAACAGTAAATGGGGGAGACAAATGAAGGTTTTTGATTTACATTGCGATGTACTATTGAGATTATGGGAAGATCGAACACGAGTTTTTAAAGATTCCTCATCACTAGAGGCTAATTTAAAAAGACTTATAGCTGGTAACGTTCGACTGCAATTATTTGCTGTATTTATTGAACCTGATCTTCCGTCTGATTTAAAGTTCCAGATAGCCCTGGAACAGATTGATTTATTCCATAAAGAAGTTGTTGAAAAACATGAAAATGTCATCAAAATTGTCAGTTGGGATGACATAAGAAACTTAAAAGAGAATGAAATCGGCGCTATGCTTACTCTTGAAGGGGCAGATTCTTTCGGAAATGATTTGATGAAATTACGAACATTATATCAATTAGGTGTCAAATCAATTGGGCTTACTTGGAACAATGCTAATTTATGTGCAGACGGTGCGGGAGAACCGAGAGGCGGGGGACTTACCAAACTAGGCTTTGAAGTTGTCAAACTGAATAATGAACAAAAAGTTTTAACGGATGTCTCCCACTTATCTCAAGCAGGATTTTGGGATGTCATCACTATTTCTGACTTTCCAATTGCAACACATTCAAATTCTATGACTATCTGTGAACACCGGAGAAATTTAACTGATGAACAAGCTGAAGCAATGTTTTCGAAAAACGGGCTCATTGGGGTTGTATTTAATCCGCCATTTATAAATGGTGGCGAAAGTGCATCTATCGATGAATTATTAAGGCATATTGATCATTTTTGTTCTTTAGGAGGAAAAAATCATCTAGCATTTGGATCCGATTTTGATGGTATTAGCTATTATGTACAAAACCTTGAACATTCGGGTAAATATGAGAACTTAATCGAAGAGCTATTAAAACGTTATAAGGAGGATGAGGTTAAAGGCTTTGCTTATAACAATTTTCTCCGCTTTATTCCATAATCAATAAAAGGAACTGCAGCTATTGTGAATCATTTATGTTTTTCTGTTTAACATACCAATATGAAATCATTGTGTCATAATTGAAGGGATGAAACGATCTATATTTGTTTTATTTGACTTTCATAATGAACGAAATGCAAAATGGACGTTGTAAAATGTATTAGCTATCAAGTATTGATAATAAAACTTCAAAGGGGAGGGATAGGAATGGATGATAACGAGCTTAAAAAGGCTACTTTTGCCGGGGGATGCTTTTGGTGTATGGTATCACCTTTCGATCAACAACCGGGCATTCACCAAGTGGTTTCAGGATATACTGGAGGAGATATTGAAAATCCAACATATGAACAAGTGTGTTCAAATAAAACAGGTCATCTAGAAGCTGTACAAATTACGTATGACCCAGCAGTTTTTTCATATGATCACTTACTGAATATATTTTGGTCGCAGATTGACCCTACCGATCCAGGTGGACAATTCCATGACCGTGGTGAGTCATATCAAACGGCTATATTCTATCATGATGAAGAGCAGAGGGAGAAAGCTTTGTTATCGAAGAAAGAGCTTGAAACGTGCGGGAAGTTTTCAAAACCGATCGTAACAGAAATTCGTAAAGCGAAACCATTTTATCCTGCAGAAGAATACCATCAAGATTACTATAAAAAAAATCCGCTTCATTATAAAATCTATCGTAAAGGAAGTGGCAGAGCAGATTTTATTACACAACATTGGGGTGACAAAAATGAATAAAAAAGAGTTAAAGGAAAAACTAACAGATATTCAATACAAAGTAACACAGGAAGATGGCACAGAAGCTCCTTTTAACAACGAATATTGGAAGCATTTTGAAGAGGGAATATATGTTGATATCGTTTCCGGGGAACCTTTATTTAGTTCTTTGGATAAATTTGATTCTAACTGTGGTTGGCCAAGCTTTTCAAAACCGGTAGATAAAGATCGTATCATAGAAAAATCGGATTTTTCTCATTTTATGGTAAGGACAGAAGTGAGAAGCAAAGAAGGGGATTCGCACCTTGGCCATGTATTTAATGATGGGCCAAAGCCTACCGGACATCGTTATTGCATTAATTCTGCTGCACTTCGCTTTATCCCGAAAGAGGACCTCGAAAAAGAGGGGTACGGGTCCTATAAGAAGCTTTTTGAAAATGATTAGTAGACTAAGCTGACAATTCATCTGCATGTATGAATGTCAGCTTATTTTTTTCTTATTGATGGTCAAAAGACTAGACGCCAGCCAAGCATTTTCACCATGAGCTTTCTTACGGATGGGGTGACTTCGGCATTCCAGCAGGACACGGAGATTTTAGCAGAAGATCTGATCTAGCGAGTTGCTTCGCCACGGACAGAACGTCCTAATGCCGGACATGCAATAGGACGAGGCGTTTTGGCCGGTTGACTCAGGTAGATATAAGCAATACTAGAAGAGATTGAAACAGAAAAAGCAAGAGGTGAAGATCAATCGGGGCACTTTCCCCCGATTAGCTGAAGTCTTGCCTACACAAAGAAGACACTAGGATGCAAAAGAAGTGAAGCACGAGTAGATGTCGCACTTGTGCTCTAGTGTGCAAGCGAGTGCATCTTGATAAATCAACCCTAATCTCTTAATATCAAAAGAATCCCTTTAATTGAGTGTTATATAGAATATCGGATCCGATTAATCGCTGCATAAATTTCTTGTTTTCTCGGCATCGCTAAATCACCAGGATGCTCATTTTTATGCGATGATAAAAAATCTATTCCATTGTTCATTAGATCTGCATAGGTACTCTCGACAACATCAGTAATCGAACATGCAGAACTAGAATGCTTTATCAATTGCTTTAGTATATTAGCAATTGCTCTCGTTTGGCTAGGGTCAATTAATTGTTCTACATATTGAAGATCAATGACGGTTTTACCTAAAACGATCGAATGTAATTCTTTCGCAATAACTTTTTCTTTACGATCTAACAGTGCTGTTATTTTTTCTTTTTGAAAAGAACGAATTTTTTTATGATAAAAAGAATTTTCTGTTTCTTTTTTTCTCCCACTATTAAATTGTTTAGCAATTTGTTTCGCTTCCATTGTCCGGTCATAAGGAACGTAAGTGTCCATCATCATAATATTATCAGCAACATCAAAATAATCTCCCGAACCTCCGATGACGAGGATCGTTGAAATCCCCTTTTCTTGAAATAACTGGTTAACATTATCTATAAATGGACGGATCGGTTCTTTGTCTTTATTTACAAGTTGTTGCATTCGTGCATCTCGAATCATAAAATTTGTTGCACTAGTGTCTTCGTCAATTAATAATAATGTAGATTTCATTTCAAGGGCTTCCATAATATTAGCTGCTTGTGATGTACTGCCGCTAGCGTTAGTAGAATGAAATGAAGTCGTACTTTTTGCAAACGGCAAATCTGAGATAAATGGTGAAATATCGACGTCATAAATCGATCTTCCATCCTCTGAACGAATTTTCATCGCCGTTTCTTCTGTAAGAACATACTCTCTACCATCATTTAATTCGTGATTATAAACTCCGCGTTCGATTGCATTTAATAATGTACTTTTCCCGTGGTATCCACCTCCAACAATCATCGTAATTCCTAATGGAACCCCCATCCCTGAAATTGATCTATTTTCGGATAAAGGTATAGTAATTTCATACTTTTTCGGTGATTGAAAAGGAATCATATTTGGACTTTTTAATGGCTTATTATTCACACCACTTTCTCGAGGAAGTATAGCCCCGTTAGCGATAAATGCCGTAAAGTTGTTTTTATGCAAGTATTCCCTGATTGCTCTTTGTTCATTTGCCAACACTAAATGCTTTTTTAATGTCCCTTTGTTATAGTTTGATAATGTATTTTCAATTATTGTAGGTAATATAGAGCATAGTAACTTTGCACATTCACGACCTAATACTTTCCTTCCTCTCGCAGGTAATCCGACAGTAAGGCGAAACTCTATCCCTTTATTCGTTAGTTTAACAGCGGTTCTTTCAATCATTTCTTGACCAGGAGCATCAATATAAATCAAACCACTCTTTCCACTTCCGTGAATGTTATGGTCGATTCTTATAATGTTCTTTTTGACTTCTTTCGCAAAAAAGTGAGTAAAAGCGATCTTTTCTTCTTTCGTTTTGTATGTATAGAGATGGAAATTTGTTTTATCAAATGGTACGAATATACGAATACGTGACGGAGAAGCGAATGGATCACCTTGAACATAATCAATGTATAGTGTGTAATCTATTCCTTCGTAGCTTCCTTGAATCGATTTTAATGCTTTATAACCTTTTCCATCCAATTGTTTACATTTTTTAACTAAGTTTTGCATGGATTTCGCCCCCTATAAGTGAACGTGTCCGATATTACAGCGTTTTTATACGAATAGCAACTGAGAAATTGGTAAGGCTATCAATGTAAAAATTTACTTAAGAGAAGGAGAATCATAAAAATGAAAAAATGGGTGTTCAGTATCCTTACAATCGCAATGTTATTTCTTACTATTTCTGGAGAAATTTCATCACAACAGCAAAGCGATACTAAGTTTCGAGCCTTAAATGCATCCCCGGATGTCCCAGCTATTGACATATACACTAATGATGATCTTATCTTAAATGAGTTAAACTTTAAAGAACTAAGCAGCTATCAGTCAACGTCTCCTGGAGAATATACAATTAAAGTATTTCCGGAAGGAGCCGATCCTAAAAATGAGGATCCGCTATTAGAAGAAGTTATAAAATTAAATAATGAAAAAGCTCATACAATCGTTGCAAGCGGGAAAAAAGATGATTTAAAGTTACAAGTATTTGGAGATGACCTTTCATCAAATGAAAATGCTAAAGTACGACTAGTACACCTAGCACCTGGAGCTCCATCAGTTGATATTATTGCAAATGATAAACCTATTTTTGAAGAAATATCGTATCGTGAGGGTAGTGAATATATAGAAGTACCAGCAGGAACATACAACGTTTCTGTACTTCCTTCAGGACAAGAAAAATCTGTTTTTGATATACCGAATGTTACTTTACATGAAGGAACAAATTATAGTGCTTTTGCTATAGGGATCCTTGATGGAGAACCAATGCTGGACATCCTTTTAACGATAGATGAATAATCATGATGGACGACATCCCCCTTTATAGAAATTCACAACGATAAACCCAAGCAATATAGGGGGATGTTATTTAGAAAAATATCTTTGAATTATTTTTGTAATCAAATTGTTATAAAAAACACCTTGTCTTCAAATTACTGTAGTGTTTATCATAAAAGTAAATATGTATTATTAGGTGATAAAATGAGCAAATTTCAGTATAAATACAGCTTTCTACTTAGTTCTCTATCGATTTTTTTTGCTCTCATGTTTATGAATATTCCTGTATTTGCGGATTCAGATGTCAATTTAAACTATGATAGCGATGCAGTGGTACTAATGGATGCACAGACGAATGAAATATTATATGAAAAAAATTCAACAAAACAAATGTACCCAGCAAGTATTACTAAAATACTAACTGCTATCATCGCTATAGAAACAGTTGATCTACAAGAAACAGTAAAAGTTAGTGAGGAAGCAATAAGAGCAATAGGCACGAGAGTTTATTTGCTTGAAGATGAAGAAATTACCGTTGAGCAATTGCTATACGGTTTAATGGTGAGCTCTGGTAATGATGCAGCTATTGCAATTGCTGAACATATCGATGGATCTGTTGAAGAATTCTCAGAACGAATGAATCGGTTTGCGAAATTACGAGTAGGCGTCCAAGATTCATCTTTCACAAACCCGCATGGCTTATTTGAAGAAGATCATTATACGACTGCGAATGATATGGCGTTAATAAGTTCATATGCAATGAAAAATGAAACTTTTCGTGATTTGGTTAGTACAGAGTATTTTGACTGGCTTGCCGAAGGATGGGAAACCCGGTTGTACAATCACCATCCTTTGCTAAGGCAAAATGACGAAGTAATAGGTATAAAGAATGGCTATGTGAGTAAAGCAGGCTATACTTTATCTACTGCAGCGAAGAATGATGAAACTGAATTAATTACAGTTACATTGAACGCTTCATCAAGGTATACTGCCCAGGAAGATACATTAGAATTATTAGAATTTGGCTTTGAGCATTTTGAAACACAAAAAATCTCCTTAGAAAATGAAGAACCAATAGTTGATTATGTCATGCCTAATAAAGTTCCTGTAACGACAAAAAAGGATGAAGAGTTATCATATGACATAGCAGAAAACGGAGTTATGACCGTTTTAGGAGAAGAGGATCGGGTAGTTTCAAAAATTAAATTTGACGAGCGTGAAAAACTTGAACTTCCATGGTTCCGGACAGATATTCATGTAGACCATCCGCTAGCAAACATGAATCAAAATGATCAGCCGTGGTACAAGTGGCTATTAGTAACTGGATTTTACTTCTTTTTAAGTTAACATTTTTATAAAATTGGGGCTTTTCTTTAAATACTCATTCCAGCTGGCGCAGACGGTAGTGAGATTTATTGAAAAGCCCTTTTTAGGTTCACTTATTCCCGTCGATAAAGTAATAAATTATTTATTAGCTTTTCAAATTCCTCTTCAGAGGTAAATAAATCAGGCGACCAATTCTTATGCACCCATTCAATAAGTTGTTCTGCATCATTAAATACTTCTCCAGATGTGTCTGATTTTCGAATCGTATAAACCCCATTATCATCATCAATCGTTACTTCACAAGGAATAGCACCATCTTTTGCCTGAATTAAATAATCCACACACAACCACCACCTATTTAAATGTTTATGCCAATAATTTCTCTAATTTTCCTTCGTTTATTCGTTACACGAAGATCTTTCATAGTTAGCGATTAAAAACTTTATATAATCCTGAATATAATTTTGATTGAGCCAAATAAAATGGTAAAATCACAACAAATATCTTTAAATGTTTTTTCATTTATTAAATGTGGTATTGGATGATAATTGGTAATGATTAAGTACGATTAGATAAGAATGCTCACTTTATGATGGAAACTTGAATGGAGAGGGGACGAAATCGTGTATGAAATGGGCCAAAGTCATTTTCAAAAACGTGTTTTTACTAGGCTCAATATTGTTTGCTTCCCTTCTAATTTTAATAGCTGTCTCCGTGTATATTTGGCAATCAACAGATGAAGGAAGACTACCTGCGAAAACTGCTGTTATCCTTCATGCTATAAATAACAATCTTGTCTCTTTAGATATTAATATACGTCCGCCGCAAATTGTTACCGGTGGTAGAGGAGGAGGAACTCCTTTACTTCGAGAAGATATATATATTCCTGTTCAAGGAGATGTCCAAATTCCTGTTCGAATATATCGTCCACAAGGTGATGGACCATTTCCGATCACAATGTATTATCATGGTGGCGCGTTTATGGAAGGGTATGGAAATATTGATACTCATGACAATATTATCCGATCTCTTGCAGCTAGGACTGAAAGTGTGGTCATTGCTGTCGGATATCGCTTAGCTCCTGAAAATATCTTTCCAACAGCAGTGGAAGATAGTTATACGTCTATTTTGTGGGCTGTGGACAATGCCGACACGTTTAATGGAGATGCCGATCGTATCAGTGTTGTAGGAGATAGTGCAGGGGGAAACATAGCAACGGTCATGACATTAATGGCACGAGATCGTGATGGACCTGAAATATCTTCCCAAGTTTTATTGTATCCACTTACTACTTTCAAAGATATTCCTTTAGAATCACGTGAAATATATGACAGCGGATATTATTTGTTATCAAGGCAAGTCATGTACCGAGCACGAGATACGTATGCACCAGATGAATTGATGTGGTCAAATCCATATACATCTCCGTTACATGCAGAGGATTTAAGTGACTTACCACCAACATTAATTATTACAGCTGAATTTGACCCATTAAGAGATGAAGGTGAAGCATATGCTGAAAGGTTAGCAGAATTTAATGTTGATGTGAGAGCAACTAGGTATCGTGGTGTTATGCACGGGTTTGTATCGTTTTATGAAGTGATGCAAAGCGGCCAATACGGGCTGCAAGAGGTGTCAAGCTTTTTAAGGCATGCAAACAATGACACATTACATGTAGCAACACCTTACCACTTGCAAGTGAGGCAATCACCGCAAGGCTTTGACCGCGTTCGTGATCAAACTGAAGCATTTGCAATTGCTGCATATTTACTTGGTAGAACAGGTTTAAACCTTCTAAATGAATAAAATGATCGAAGGAAGTTCCGCTTTCTAATTTTTAGATATCGAATGCGGAATTTCCCAACTTGATCATCATAAAAGGGGCGAGGCTAAAGTGAAGGACAGAAACAACGGTGTACCTATAGTAATAAAAGTATTCGCCATTTCAAAATTACTTTTTGTAATCGGTTATTTTAGTTATTTGCTTTATGTCGCATTTGCTTGGGGCTTTGGAGAACGAATCACGCTAGTATTCATTGCTGATAGTGTGTATTTATTATTAATCGTATCTGGAGTTGGAATGTTGTTAAAACAAAAGTGGTCTTGGTGGATGACTATGATCATTTTCATTAAACTCTTTATTGCTAAGCTATTGTCAATGGTTGCGGAAGTCGTAAATATTTTAACTGGAATGGTAGCAGAAACGATAACTGTTGAATTATTTCTAGGTGATTTTTTAATTTTAATTTTGTTTATTGCAATCATTACATTCCTCTCTTTACCAATGATCCGAGATATGTTTGAAATTAAGGAGAGCGGATCTAAAATTGCTTTAGTTACTGGAATCGGTGCGATTATTTTATATATTATTTACTTTACAATTATGTTGATTATGATTTCTGCATTATTGTAACTTATCAGATTTATTAAAACTACATACACATTTACGGTAATATTATTATGTAAACAATAAGGAACTAAAAAAGGATGAATGAAAATGACAAGTCAAATTAATGATCAAGTAAAAAATATTGAAATATCCGGTATTAGACAATTTTTTAATCGTGTTTCTGAATATCCGGAAGCGGTTCAATTAACGTTAGGACAGCCTGATTTCAAAACGCCTGAACATATTAAAGAAGCTGCTAAAAAAGCTATAGACGACAATGATACAGTATATACAAAGAATGCAGGATCTGACGATGTGAGAGAAGCTGCATCCAATTTTTTATTAAAAAAATACAATTTATCATATAATCCTTCAACAGAAATTATAACAACGATAGGTGCTTCACAAGCAATAGATATTACGATGAGAACGATCTTACGTCCTGGTAATGAGGTAATCATACCAGCACCTGTTTATCCAGCATATGCACCATTAGTCAAACTTTGCGGCGCAGTGCCGGTGTTAGTTGATACACGAGATACTAACTTTGTGATTACCCCTGAAAAAATCCGTCAAAATCAAAATGATAATACAAGAGCAATTATTTTACCTTATCCATCAAATCCGACCGGGACAGTATTAACGAAGGAAGCAGCACGATTATTAGCAGATTATTTAAGGAATGAAAACGTAACTGTCATTTCAGATGAGATTTATTCTGAATTAAATTATGACCAGGAACATGTATCAATTGCTCAATTTGAAGGTATGAAAGACAAAACAATTGTCATTAACGGATTATCTAAATCTCATAGTATGACTGGTTGGAGGATTGGTTTTGCTTTCGGACCGGAACCTATCATGAATCATATGATTAAAGTACATCAATATAACGTCAGCTGTGCTTCCTCGATCTCTCAATCTGCAGCCGTCCAAGCACTAACAGCAGGAATTGATGATGCTTTAGAGATGAAGAAAGTATATGAAAAAAGGAGAGACTTTATCGTCAATAAGTTAATGGAGATTGGTGTAGATACGGTCATTCCTTCTGGGGCATTTTATGTCTTTCCGAATATCATGAAATCGAATCTATCATCATTTGAATTTTCATTGAGGTTACTAAAAGAAGAGAAGTTGGCTGTTGTACCTGGAGATGCTTTCTCAGAGTATGGTGAAGGATACGTACGGCTATCCTATGCATATTCGATGAATGAATTAGAAGAAGCTATGAAACGATTCGAACATTTTTGGCAAAAATTTCCAAGTAATTAAAACGTATTTCGAAAGTGTAACAATGACCCTGCAGCATGAAGTGAAGCAATTGATTATAATGTTAGGAGGTTAGATGAATGTGTGGAAGGTTTACTTTGTATGCTGATCCTGAGTTTATTCAAGACGAGTTAGATATTGAAAACGAAGATTGGAAATCAAACTTGTCACCGAGTTACAACGTAGCACCAACACAACAAGTGTTAACAATTGTTAAAGGAAAAAAGAAATCACGAGCTGGCTTAATGAAGTGGGGTCTCATCCCTTTCTGGGCGAAGGATGCTTCAGTCGGATATAAGATGATAAATGCACGATGTGAAACGATATTTGAAAAGCCTTCTTATAAACATTTAGTTAATAAACGTCATTGTATCATTGTAGCAAATGGATTTTATGAGTGGAAGAAAGAGAACAATAAAAAGCAGCCTTATTACATTCAATCAGATTTGGAGCGTCCGTTACTGTTTGCCGGTCTATGGGATCGATATGTAAAGGGCGAGCAAACTTTTATTACGTGTACGATTATTACTAGACAAGCGAATGAAAAGATGGAAAAGTTACACCACCGAATGCCGGTTATTCTTCATGAGGGAAATTGGAAAAACTGGTTGCACCCTTCAGATCATTCGTTCGAGCAATTGAACCAAGCATTTTTTAATGAGGATGTATCCTTACATTACTTCCCTGTTTCGACAAAAGTGAATAAACCTATTAATAACAGCGTAGATTGTTTGAACCCACTATAAAGTAGAATAGGTCACACTCTGTTTGATATAGGTTTGTAGCGATAATATGCGTATACCTTACATTTTCAACTATAAAAACGATTAATTCTAAAAGTTTCGCCAAATTTTTTAGTAGAAAATTTAAAAAATAGTGAATTTCTTTTGAGTAATAATTCTTATAGTGATAAAATAACAGTGTAAGCGTTTTTAATATTTACATAGTCATTTTATAAAAATTTGCAAAGTTTGAACGAGAACAATGGAGGTTTCAGGTCATGGCAAAAAAAGGTGTTCGCTTAGACCAAGGATGGAGTCAATTTTACGGCCCTAACTTTGGTTACATGCTTGAAGTTTACGAAGATTATTTAGATGATCCTAGATTAGTAAACGAAGAGCTTCAACATTTCTTTGAAAAATGGGGTGCTCCTGAAGAGAAGGATGTACCACAACAGAATCGTGGGCCAGCAAGTGAGAAGGTTTCATCATCTCCCGAGCAATTTTACGCCGCAGCAAATGCAATCAAGCTCGCAGAATCTATCCGCAGAAACGGTCACTTATTAGCGAATATTTCTCCAGTCGAAGAAAGAGAAACGACCGATATTTTCAATCTTGAACAATATGACTTATCAGAAGAAGCATTAAAAGCAGTACCGGCAGAACTACTAAGCCCGGATTCTCCTGCTAACGTAAATAATGGACAAGAAGCAATTGACCATTTAAAAAAGGTTTATTCGAATACTTTAGCATTTGAATTTAATCAAGTTCAAGACATAAAAGAACGTAACTGGTTATACAAAATGGTAGAGTCCGGAGAATACCGTCCTCAATTTTCAAAAGAAAAGAAAAGAGAATTGTTAGAACAGTTAAATAAAGTTGAAGGTTTTGAAGGCTTTATTCATAAAACATTTAAAGGACAAAAAAGATTTTCAATCGAAGGATTAGACTCCATGGTACCGATGCTTGACGAAATTGTTCGCGAAGCAGTCGAAGACGGTACGCGAAACATCATGATCGGTATGGCACACCGAGGTCGACTAAATGTGCTTGCTCACGTATTAGGAAAACCATATGAAATCATTTTTTCTGAATTTCACGATGCTCCGAATAAAGATTTAGTCCCATCTGAAGGGTCTAAAGGAATTAACTATGGGTGGACTGGTGATGTAAAGTATCACTTAGGTGCTGACAGAGAAATTAAAGAAAGTACAGTCGAAGCAACGGTTACATTAGCCAACAACCCGAGTCATCTAGAATTTGTCAATCCAGTTGTCCAAGGTTTCGCAAGAGCAGCTCAAGATGACCGTTCAGAGCCAGGCTATCCAAAGCAAGATAAAAAGAAAGCAATGCCAATTCTTATCCATGGAGATGCAGCGTTTCCTGGGCAAGGGGTAGTTGCTGAAACATTGAATCTAAGTAAGATTAAAGGGTACTCAACAGGAGGGACTGTTCATCTTATCGCAAATAATATGATAGGATTCACAACGGTTAGTGGCGATTCTCGGTCAACGAACTATGCTAGTGACCTTGCAAAGGGATTTGACATTCCTGTTATCCACGTTAATGCAGATGATCCAGAAGCTTGTATTTCAGCAATGCACTTAGCATACGAGTACCGAAGAAACTTCAATAAAGATATTTTAATTGACCTGATTGGATACCGTCGCTATGGACATAATGAAATGGATGAACCATTAGCAACACAGCCAAGTTTGTATAAAAAAATTAAACAACATAAAACAGTTTTTGAACTATACAGTCAAAAGCTTGTTGAAGAAGGTCTTGTTAATGCCGAAGATGTGCCTTCAATGAAAGAATCATTTAATGAAAAATTAGAAAATCAGTTTGACCGCATTAAAGGTCAAGTAAGAGAAACAATTGATGAAGTAATGGCACCACCGCAATATGTTCAAGAAACGCTAGATAATGTAGATACGAAAATTGACCTTAAGTTATTAAAAAAGCTAAATGAAGAGCTTTTAGAATTTCCGGAAGGCTTCAATGTTTTTCCGAAGCTTGAGAAGATTTTAAAGAGACGTACTCATGCATTGGATGAAGGTGGTAAAGTCGATTGGGCTTTAGCAGAAACTCTTGCGTTAGCAAGTGTGATTAGCGAAGGTACGCCGATTCGACTAACAGGACAAGATACTCAAAGAGGGACATTTGCCCACCGTCATATCGTCTTACATGATTATGAAAACGATGAAACATATTCACCGTTACATTCGATGAAGTCTGCAAAAGCCTCTTTCGCCATTCACAACAGTCCGTTATCTGAAATGGCATGTGTCGGTTTCGAATATGGCTATAATGTTCATGCACCAGAGACGTTAACAATTTGGGAAGCCCAATTTGGTGACTTCTCAAACGGTGCCCAAGTTATGTTTGATCAATTTATTTCTGCTGGACATGCCAAGTGGGGCCAAAAATCAGGTCTAGTATTACTTTTGCCACATGGTTATGAAGGACAAGGTCCAGAACACTCTAGTGGTCGTGTTGAACGTTTCTTACAGTTGGCTGCTGAAAACAATTGGCATGTTGCTAATTTAACGAAGGCTAGTCAATACTTCCACATTTTAAGAAGGCAGGCTAACCTGTTAGGAAAAGATGAAGTTCGCCCACTAGTGATCATGACTCCGAAAAGTCTTTTGAGGAACGAAAAGGTTGCATCAAGCGCAACGGAACTATCTGAAGGTTCATTTAATCCAATTGTAGAACAAGCTGGACTAGGAAGCGATCATTCAAAAGTTGAACGAATTGTTTTCTGTACTGGAAAAATAGCAGTTGATCTTGAAGAGTCACTTAGTGCAATTGAGGATACAGAATGGCTCCATATAGCTCGTATAGAAGAACTATATCCATTCCCTAAAAAACAAGTTGTGAACTTGTTAGAGAAATATACGAATATCAAAGAAATCGTTTGGGTACAAGAAGAGCCGCAAAATATGGGAGCGTGGCATTATATACTGCCTCAACTTGAACAATTGGCAAATGGTCAAACAGAAGTAAAATATATTGGTAGACGTCGTCGATCCAGTACTGCGGAAGGTGACCCAAAAGCTCATAAAAAAGAACAGAAACGAATCATCCAAGAAGCTTTGAAACGTAATTTGAAGGGAGAGACTAACGAATGATCGAAGTAAAAGTACCTGAATTAGCAGAATCCGTTACAGAAGGAACAGTCGCAGAATGGTTAAAACAACCTGGTGACTACGTTGAAAAAGGTGAAGATATCCTTGAACTTGAAACAGATAAAGTGAATGTCGAAATTTCTGCAGAGGAATCAGGCGTTTTGAAAGAGACGCTAGCTGAATCTGGTGATACAGTTAAAGTCGGTGATGTGATTGCAAAGATTGATGCTAACGGTGAAGCTGGAGCTGGCGGAGAGGACCAGTCTGCCTCTACAGATGCTCCGAAAACAGAGGAACCAAAGCAAGAAGAGGTTAAAGAAGTTGAAGAAGCGAAAAGTAACAATGAAACTCCTTCCCGGCCAATTGCATCACCTGCAGCACGTAAGTTAGCTAGGGAAAAAGGGATCGACTTAAACGACATCTCTGCTCGAGATCCGTTAGGAAGAATCCGTCAAGAAGATATTGTTGAACATGAGCAAAAATCACAAGCTGTAAAATCACAACCGAAAGAAGAAAAGAAAGAAACACCAAACGATGATCCTGCTAAGCCAGTTGAAAGAATTCGTATGTCACGACGCCGCCAGACGATTGCGAAACGTCTCGTCGAAGCTCAGCAAACTGCAGCAATGCTTACTACATTCAACGAAGTAGATATGACAAATTTAATGGACTTACGTAAACGAAGAAAAGATAAGTTCTTAGACGATAATGGTGTTAAACTTGGATTTATGTCCTTCTTTACAAAAGCGGTTATTGGTGCATTAAAGAAATATCCGTATGTAAATGCTGAAATTCAAGGAGACGAGATCGTCCTTAAGAAATTTTACGATATCGGTGTTGCCGTTTCTACTGAAGAAGGGTTAGTCGTACCAGTAGTTCGAGACGCTGACCGTCTTGATTTCGCTGGTATCGAGAAAGAAATTGGTAATCTTGCAGATAAAGCTCACTCTAAAAAGCTCGGGTTAAATGATTTGCAGGGTGGTTCATTTACAATTACGAATGGTGGAGTATTTGGTTCTTTATGGTCTACACCAATTTTAAATGCACCTCAAGTTGGTATTCTTGGAATGCATACAATCCAATGGCGTCCGGTTGCAATTGATAAAGATAACTTTGAAAATCGCCCAATGATGTACATTGCTTTATCATATGATCACCGAATCATCGATGGTAAAGATGCTGTCGGATTCTTAGTGAAAGTAAAAGAATTAATTGAAGATCCAGAATCTCTATTATTAGAGGGGTAAAAGATATGCGGGGCTGGGACATAACTAGCCAAAAATAATGAAAAATGGTTCCAAACATCAATAACTGATGATTGGAACCATTTTTTGTTGGATTGTTTTTATTGTCTATGGATGAATGAGGTGTTCTAGCGGTGTACTTCCTCAAGTTCACCGCTATGAATGCAAACCCTAATTCATTTTTTACTTTCTCTTTGCCTCTCACGGACATTCGAGTGAAGCCCAAATTAGCCTTCAAAAATCCGAAGACCGTTGGATGGTAAGCTGGGTTGCCCGTTTCACGCAAAAAAACTGGCGAAGGCTTCATCAGGTATCTGTTCCACAAGATCATTACAGTGTAGGCAATATCCTTTTCCTGAAGCTTTACTTCTAAATCTAACGGCAAAATAACTTGATCCATGTTATAATATTTAAACATAAGGACACCCCCGGTTTAGTTATTGTGTGGTTACTTTAATTTTATCAGAAGGTGTCCTTTTTGTTTCAAAAAATTAGTTGATTGTAGCGAAAGGGGCGAGACGCCTTCGGGAAAAGCATTCGGCGAAGATCCCGCAGGGCGGTTTTCCCGAGGAAGCTGAGGCAATGCCCGAGGCAAGCGAGCATCCTGTAGCGAAAATCAACGACAAAGTTCAGCAGAGTATAAAAATAAAGAGAGGCACTCCACCCAAACATTGGGATGAGCGCCTCTCTATTTTTATTTACTGGGTTTTGTCCCAGCCTCTTTTTTAACATTAATTTTAATTGAATTGCTCGAATCGCTTATTGCGGAACTCTTGGCCACAAGTGCGACATCTGTTCGTACTGCACTTCGTCTGCATTCGTAGTGTTTCCTTCTCCGCAGCGCAAAAGCATATGAACCTCGTAACAAAGCGCTTTTTGAAGAAAAGATTTATGCTTGACAAGTTATGCTATTCTGCGTTACTTATACCGGTAATCAGTATTGCTTAATACTTGTGGTACAGAGTGCTGAAAAAATATAATGAAATACAAATGGGTGATAAATTTGGAAACTATCACAGAAATGCTGAAAGGGGTACTTGAGGGGTGTGTGCTTGAGATCATTAGCCGTGCCGAAACTTACGGCTATGAAATCACGCAGCAGCTGCGAGCACTAGGCTTTAGCGACATTGTAGAGGGAACAGTTTACACCATCACGATGCGACTCGAAAAAAATAAACTCGTGGATATTGGGAAAAAGTCATCCACGATGGGACCACCGCGCAAATTTTATCGGATTAATGAAGCTGGCCAACTAGAACTGGAAAGTTTCTGGGCAAAATGGAACTTTATCTCAAGTAAAATAAACGAATTAAAAGCAAAATAATGAAGAATAAACATGAGTATTTTCGCTAAAATCTTTGGATTTTTTAACGAAAAAAACATGGGGTGAAATGGAAAACTGCTCAAAAGCCTTACCTAAAGGCTACTACAACGCCTGCAAAGCGATGCAAAAATTTCTTAGGAACTCTGTCGGCGTGATGGATTGCCAAAAAACGATATTCGTCAATCACATCAGCGACCTTCTTGAAGAAGCATAAGCTGATCGTAAACGTGCTAAAGTATTTGCTGGCAACGACGTAGCCTTCTGTATACTCTCGTCATTGATGCAATATCGTGGATTAATAAGCAACGTCATAAACTCAACGATGCGATTAAATAATGAGAACTTTGCTGAACAGCTTAGTATATTTAAGGAGGAGACTACCAATGAACTTTTTAGAAAAAATAACCGGCAGCGATATGACTAAACAAATGAAAAGCTTTGAAGCACGAGCAAAAGTCTTGCCAGCTGAATATCAAACTGCTTGGGAGGAGATTATAAGTAATCTCTGGATTCACGGAGATTTCACCGGTCGTAATCTGATGCCAGTTCTTGACAGTGCTCGAACTGCTTGAAGTTACATCAGCAGATGGCCAGAGTGTCGAAGAAGTACTAGGAGATGATATCCAAGGCTTCTGTGCAGCTCTTGTTGGTGACGAAGGTGCAAAAACTTATAGAGATAAATGGCGTGACTAACTCAACAAGAACGTAGCAAGAAAATTAGGAGGACTGAAATGAGTATCAAAAAAATCATCGAAGGCAAGAAAGAATGGAGAACCCATGTTTCGCGTATCAAAGCGCCTCCACAAGATTATCAAATTGTCTATAAAGAGATCCAAAAATATCTCTTCAAAGTCGGTCCAGTTGAGCTAAACGAAGGTATCGGACTGCTCTCGGAAATTCTCAGCTTCTTTGAAGAAGGCGCAGCTGCTGGGAAAGGGGTGCTTGAAGTCACAGGAACAGACGTTGCTGCTTTCTGCGATGCGCTGATTGAAGATTCAAAAACTTACGCTGACCTCTATCAAGAATCGATCAATCAAAAAGTCGATAAGGCTAAGAAAAAATAGAAGGAACATAGTACTTGACAGCAAAATTCTATCGACTTTTGCCTAAGGACTGCGCTAACCTCGCAAACTTGAAAGTATCGTTCGAGTTCGAGTAGTCATGGAAATAAAAGAAAGAATCAAAGATGGAAACAATATTAAAATTGAACAAAAATTAGCGCCGCATTCCCCTTCAAATTCTCTGAATTAGTGAGGGGGAGGCGCTAAGGTTTTGCTTTCTTTGTTCCTCGATATATCTTATATCATTGGCTGCTTTACCAGTTTATAACACCATATAACTCCTACTCCAAAAATAATAAATTTCCTTCCTATTAAGTTTTTTATTTTATGTTCTTAATATGTTTGCTATAAGTGGTATATAAATGATTTAAACGTCTTTGATCTATGTCAAACTATGATGTAAAGGCTTTATCGATAAGTTTCTTTAAACGTTCAAAAAATAAATGGTTCTCACTCGTTCCGTCAATAAGCGCCACATAAATACTTTCATAATACCAACGTTGAAGATCTTTTTCTGATTTAAAATATTTCCAAATTTCGCCTGTTGAAAATTCATCAGACTGTATAATTGAAGTTAAATTGTGAATTTTGTCTGCACAAATGACATATTTTTGAGCAAGCGTAGCACCATTCAATTTATGAATCGTTTCTTGTTTGCGTTCAAGCCAAGGGAGGGTTTTATCTGATTCTGAAGCACCTTTGACTAGTTGAGAAACAAGTTTTCCGAAACGTTCTTCAATTGTTGAGAGCAGAGTGTCGGTATCTTCCCACACATCATGTAAGATAATTGCTGTGATGATATCTGTTTTTTCATCTTCTGTAAATGCTTCCTTCTCGACATAAGGTATCGCAAACAAAGCGGCAGTGTAAGGGTGTGTGATGTAAGGAACATTTTCAGTCTTTCGATTTTGGTGACGATGTGCATGAGTAGCAAATATAACAGCGTGGTGGAGCTTTTCAAAATTCACCGATTCACCTCTTTCATTATAACTAGCTTATTATGTGTATTTACTTTAGACAATTTAATCTAGATTTTTTTAATATGAATGTGTCTGCTTATCATCATATTCAGGTGAACTTCATAAATAATGAATCGATCGCTTATTAAACGGTCGTTTAAATTATATTTATTTTTAATCTTCCGTTGTCATTCATAGTTTTTAATCGTCTCCATTCATAGTTTATACTTCATCGTTATATACATGATGAAAAGCATACGATTATTTTTTCGTAGTGACACGGAGGGACATATGACTGACTTTCTTATATTAAGTGCATTTGCCTCAGCTTCAACAGGACTAGGGGCAGTTCCTGCACTCATTTTCCAAAAGGCTACACATAATTTCAGAGATATCCTATTAGCTTTTTGTGCAGGCGTGATGGTCTCAGTGTCTGCATTCGAATTAATTCCTCAAGCACTCATTTATTCTGATATTCTTCTTGTTACGATCGGTCTATTAACTGGAGTATTTATTTTAACCGTACTTGAACAGAATATCCCTCATATACACCTTGATCACGGCAAAGTGAAAGCAGATATTGACGAAAAGGCGTTATTAATCATTGCAGCAATCACCCTTCATAATTTGCCAGAAGGTCTTTCAGTAGGTGTTAGTTTTGCGAGTGGGGTTGAAAACCTTGGTCCAATGATTGCTTTAGCGATCGGTTTACAAAACTTGCCGGAAGGGTTTTTGGTTGCACTTTTTTTAATCCAGCAAAAGGTAAATAAAGTAATGACCTTTTTTATTGTACTATTAACCGGATTGGTTGAATATGTTTCTGCTATTGCAGGATTTGTTTTAACGAGCTATGTTTCATTAATGGTTCCTTTTGGACTAGCATTTGCAGCAGGGTCCATGCTTTACATTGTTTATAAAGAATTGATACCAGAAAGTCATGGTGACGGACATGCTTTTAGTGCAACTTATGCCTTTATTTTTGGCTTGATCGGGATGTTATGGGTTTCTAGCGTATTTTAGTTCTTCGTAAAAATTGAGTAACATTGATTAATCCATTTTATTTGCTTCATCTTCATGTTCGATTTCTGGTGGCTCCCACAATTCAACAGGATTACCTTCAGGATCTAACAGCCAGGCGAAAAGGCCATGCTCCGTTTTAACAGGACCAGAATAAATTGATATGCCTTCAAGTTCGAGGTCTTGAATAAGCTGATATAAATCATCAACCCGGTAATTTATCATAAAAGAGGCGTCACTTTTAATAAAGTACTTAGACGCTTCAGGAAAGGTTGCCCACATCGTATGTCCTGTTTTGTCGGGGTCGTTATAACTCCTCCATTCGAAGATCGCACTCCCGTCATGCATTTGATGAATATAAAAATGATTACGATACCAATCAGACAAATCTTTTGGATTTTTTGCTTTAAAGGAAATTCCGCCAATTCCCGTCACTCTTTTCATGCCTTTCCCCCCTCAAAACCGTCTTAATCAATTAAGGTTCTATAAAAAGTGAATAATTCCTGCGATTTTAGAGTGAATATTTTGAAAAATACATTAAAAGATTTAGATCTCTTCACATTATAAAAAGGAATTTATCAAAAAGGAGAGAACTATAAATTATACAGTGGAATTAGGTCCTTTTACTCAATCTTATTGTAATGACGAATCAAATAAAAGGAAGGGGATGGCTTAATTGTGATAAAAGTCATGAAAATACATAATATCAGACTAAAAACAATATTTGAAAGGGAGGAAC
This sequence comes from Evansella halocellulosilytica, assembly GCF_002335745.1. Classification (GTDB taxonomy): domain Bacteria; phylum Bacillota; class Bacilli; order Bacillales; family Salisediminibacteriaceae; genus Bacillus_CA; species Bacillus_CA halocellulosilytica. The sequence goes on from NZ_NIST01000001.1 coordinate 3,436,343, forward strand.
ACAGTGAATCATTTACTATATTTATCAATCATAACAGCTATCGGTCTTTACGTGATAAGTGAACTTATACTCTGGAAGGTTCCTCATATTCGTTTTATCAAATATTTACCAAGTTTATTAGGGATTATTTCTAGTGTCATTGTGGCTATAGTGAGCTTTCAGAATATCCTTAGTTTTGTCGATTACATTGAGTATCTTATATTTTCGATTGTTTTATTTTGTCTTTCTGGAATAGGTGGAGTTGTCATTTCCATGAGAAAGTCATTTTATAAAGTTGAAGGACAAAAAAGAAGTGGCTCTCACAATTCTTAATCTAGCTAAAAAATGTGTTTGTTTCAAAAGTCCTTATAAATGAGATAAAATGAGCTGGAATACAACATCTCCCAGCTCGTTTTATCTAGCTAATTAATATGTCATTTAAATATCATCGTGTACTTGAAATAACGATAGTCGGCGACTCTAGCGCCTAGCTTTTTTTCACGAACTTTCACAAAGATGTGGTAACCTCTGCATTCCTGCAGGAAGCGACGGTATATTATTAAACAATAGATCTAGCAATTCAAAATATAGTATCTTCTATATAAAAATCAGGCATAGTTTTTCGACGACAGGTAGCTCCACATCAACGTCTTCTGCCAAACTTCCTCCGCGAATTATTCTGTAATTACCAAATGTGTCTTCATCGTATAAGTGCTAGTACGTAGTCATTTAATTAAGCTAACATTGTCTTCTCCAAATCTAGAATTAATATTATTAGACACAACAATTAAGACATTTAGTTTAATTCTTCATTAATATAAGAGAACGTCTAATACCATCCCATCCAAAGGCACATTCTTTCAATTCTTTTCCTGCAATGGTTGTTTCCTTTTCATACACTTCAACACCACATAGATGTTTGAAAAAAGAAGTTGATTCGTGACCTTTAAACGTCCACAAAGCGATCGAGGAATGATGAATGGAAGCTAAATATTGAGTCACACTTTCAAATAGCTTCCTCCCAAGTCCTTCTCCCTGCACTTCAGGGTGGACAAAGATGCCATATATTTCTCCAGTATATTTAATGCGTAACCGTGGGTCTCTCATCGTACCCGCTAGGGCAAAGCCAACAATTTCATCTTGATGATTTACTGCAACAAATGTTCTCGTTCCGCCACTTGTTGATTTTGGGAGATCTTTTTGCCACCTTTTTTCCCGATCGCTGTATGTAAACTTCTTTAATATAGTAGAAGGTAAAATTCCTTGGTATGCCGTGTGTGTACAATCAACATGAACATGGGCAATCCCTTTCCAGTCATCCGTAGTCGCTTGTCTTATGATCATATTTTCTCCTTTCATCCTGCATTCATTCTCTATATAAGCTTATCAGTTTACAAAAACGATTTCACCATTTATTCCCTTATACATGCTTTCTTACCTAGAATTCTTCCAGTAAAAGTTCATTGAATGTTTACACGAGAAAAGGATATCTTCATCATTATCACGAAATAGAAAATAAGTATTTATTAAAGAGGTGCAGTGATGAAAGACATTGAACAGAAGATCGGAACCATTTTTTCTAAATGGCAAGAGGGCGTATGTCCAGGTGGTCAAGTGGTTGTCAGGCAAGGCAACGATCTAATTTATAAGAAAAACTTTGGCTACGCTAGCATTGAGTATCGTATACCGATAACAGATAAAACAGTTTTTCATGTTGCTGTCAGAAGCCATATTAAATGACGGTTCTTTCGGAAACGTCACTGTCGTTGACTAACTTCCTTCGGAACCGCCATTTCGTTTTCCTTCTTTTAACCGCCACTTTTTTGTCAGCTATAAAAAATCCCCGTCTTTAAGACGAGGGAGATAATTATAATAATAATTTCATTTCTATATGCTCTCTATGCTTTTAAATTGCTTTGATTAACTCTTTGTTTTGCTTCTTTAATTCTTCATTTTCTTTTTCTATTTGTTTAAGCAGTTCCATCTTGTCATCCATGCTCATGCTTTTTATGGTAATGGTACTTAATTTGGTCTCCATTAAATTAACCCTTTCCGAAGTCAAATTGTTTATTTAATATCTCTGGTCAGCGATTACTCTTTCTACGGTATCTTCGTCAACTAACTTATCTTTTCTCGCAACGCAATCTAATAAACACTCTGTACATAAACGATTTGTTAATCGTAAAATTCCTTTTGTGTACGTATAAATATTCTTCATGGCAGCTTCCGTAAATATTTGTCTTTCTTCGCCTGCAACTTTCAAATGATGCTCTATATATTCTTTCATTTCATCATACGTTAATCCTACTAAATGAAAACGAGTTGTAATTCGTTGAGAAATAGCTTCTAGACTTCGAAGGCGTATTTTATCACGTAATTCTGGTTGCCCCACTAAAATAAGTGCTAAAGGGGATAATGAGTCAATTTCAAAGTTTGTTAAGAAACGAATTTCTTGCAACATTGTAGGCGATAAAAGGTGTGCTTCATCGATCACTACAATCGGTGTTTTTTCCTTGTTTTGATATAAGTCTAGTAGAGCGGCTTTGAATTGTCTTTTCAGATCACTTGCTAAAAACATTGGTTCAATCCCAACTTGCACAAGCATCTCTCGGTAAAAATCCCTTGGTTTTAAAGATGAATCTGATAAATAAAGAAAAACATGTTCACTTGATACAAGACGGTCATGCAAAGCCCGTAGGGCGGTTGTTTTTCCTGCACCAACTTCTCCTGTGATAAGGCCGAATTCTCTTTGGTTAATCATGAATTCGAGTCTTGCTTGCATTTCTTCGAACTGTTCGGATTGGAATAAATCATGCGTTAATATTTGTTTTTGAAAAGGGGTTTTTTCCCACCCAAAATAAGCTGCTATCATTTGTCTTCACCTCTTATAATGGAACTGTAACTTAAGCGTCCCAATTGCTCTTTCTTTTTCTTTTCATGCTCAGGAAGGATGAGTTCTAAAAAGTTATATTGTGTTTTTATTTCTTCTTGTGTTTCTTCTTCCATAATGAACCGTCTATCAATTGTTCGATGAACTTCCAAAGCGTTTGCCATACCAAAGCTTTTTCCATCGTGCCACACTTCAAGATGATTTAAATCGATTGGGTCGTATCGAACAATAATTTCACTGCCACTAAGCACAGAATCTACTTCATATTTATTATTTTGAAAGGATATACACCCTGTCTTATCTACCTTTCTCTTTTCCTCCCATAAGAATGCTTGCTTCATTTCTTCTAATGTGGGAAAAACGAGTGGATGATCATTTTCTTCAAAACGCTCTCTAGGTGTTTGCTTTGTTTCTCCATGTTTGCGTTCATGATAGAACGTACCTAACCAAATTTGAAAATAATGATTTAGTTCCTCAATGGTTTGTATTTTTCCAGATTCGATTAAGTCATAAGCTTCAACTTTAAAAGAGGTATCGACAAACTGGAAAAAGCGCTCTAATTTCCCACGTCCTTCAGGACGTCCAGGTTTAGAGTGGGAAAGTTTAATCCCTAACTTTGCACATGCAAGTTTTAAAATATCCGATCGATATACTGCTCCGTTATCGACGTAAATTTGTTCAGGCTTCCCTTGAGAAATCATTGCTTTTTGTAAACAGTCTTCTAATTGTGGTCCTCGTTCCTGAAAGTAAAATTCGCCATGGACGATGGACCTTGAATAGTCATCCATGAATGCAATGAGTTTCGCAGTGAGTCTACGCTCTGGTTTATTAGGATCTGGAAGATAAAGTGTATGTTGAACATCCCCTTGCCAACATGCATTTCGATAAGGGAACTCAAAACGACGATAACTCCCCGACTTTGATCCTCTTAATTTCTTTCTCGTAATATTTAGCTTTCTTAATTGTTTCGATAACGTACTCTCTGATATTTCTCCTTGTTTAATAACACCTGCTAACTCTAGAATACGAATGATTTGCTCGACAGAGCGTTCAGGCTTTTCCTTTTTCAATCTAATCGCTTTCGTTAATACTTCTTCTCCAATCACTCTTGATGTACATGTTGCACGTTTACTAGGTTTTAGTGCTTCGAAGCCTCCTTGACGATAAAGTTGAAGATAACGTTCGAGTGTTCGTTTGCTAATGGTTTGCTCTTCTCCATATGCATTGATGTGCTTTTGATTGGATATAGATCTTAGATGTTGTGATAATTCTCCTTTTTCCAAGGTTCTGGTTACAACGTTTGATATTAAACCAAACCGAAATAGTGCGATGTTTGTTCTCAGTTGTTCGTCCATCTCCTGCCTCCTTTAAATAAAATGTCTTTTCTATTTTCTTATAAAGGGGCTCAATTGAAGAGGGGACAAGTTCTGTGGGATTTCACGACCCTTATTGGAACTTTATGGTTATTATTAGCCGTATTTTAGGCGAATACAAAATGGCATTGATGATGTCGGTGAAAGACTTCCTGAAGGAAATTCCATTGCGAGGCATTTATTCTTGTATAAGCAAATTTATCCATGGGAGAAAACCGTAGAAGGGGTAAGGATTCGAAGGATGAACTTTTTTCCAAACGGTTAAGATGAGTTGAATAAGAGTCTCCGCCACATTCGGGTGACGGACCTTTGATCCAACATTGAAGGCAGGATACACCCTTAATAACATTTTTAACATTTGCTGGGTGAGACGTTGAAGTTGTTTATTACATTGTCGTTTCCAACGTTTCAAGGTTCCCTTTGGTATAAGATAAGGGTAGCCACGTGTTATCTTTAGATTAGCACTTTGATACGTTTCTCTTTTATGAAAAATCCTCAAAAAGAAACTCTCATAGATCAATGTGTAATGAGCTCGATATGGTATTAAAAAGTCAGGGAGAATAGAGATTGTTTGTCTACAAGTTTGATTCGAGCATCTCCAGCGATAAATCCGAAGGATATAACTCTTTGACTTTGTAAGGACTGTTCTTTTGTAATAACCATGTTTATGAAGGTTACTTCCACATAATGGGCATGGTTCATTATAGACGGGTGGTACTTCATGGTAATTCCTCAAGTACCCCTTGATAGATTTAGAGATATGTTTTATGATAATCATGGTTTTTGAAAATGTTTTTGCCTCAAAGAGACGGTCATCTCTTTGGGGCTTTTATTTTGCCTTTCTTCCGTAATGGATATTTTTCTCAAAAATCCATTGTCACATATAATCTACCTCATGTAACGTCAATATTAATTCCTAAAATGTCAAAATCCGCCGTCATTGGAAATGGCGGCGGACATGTTGCTTCCGTATCAAAGCAGATAACCGTTATGTGTATCCTATTACTCCAAGAAGACGGGAAGTTACACATTGAAGATGATGTGAGAAAATACGTAAATGAATACATAAACTTTGAAGAGTCTGTGACGATACGGCAATTGATGAACAACGTAAGCGGGATCAGAGATCAATGGGAACTGTTAGACTTATGTGGTGTAAGAATTGTAGATACTATCACACAACGAGACGTTCTATCGTTGATTAGCAGACAAGAACACCTAAATTTTCAGCCCCAGTCCGAAATGCTTTACAGCAACTCTAATTTTACATTGCTTGCAGAGATTGTTGAACGGATATCAGATAAAACATTAAATGAATTTGCTACAGAAAGAATCTTTAAACCGTTAGGAATGGATAGCACATTTTTTAAAGAAAATTATTGGAAGGTTATTCCAAGAAGGGCGAATTCCTATTATGATGATGGATCAGGACATTTTGTGTACAGTGTTCTGAACTATGGTACATACGGTGCGACATCTCTTAACACAACAGCTGCAGATTTTCTAAAATGGTTCGAGAACTTTAAACAACCAGTAATCTGCAGTCATGAAACAGTAGACTTGATGTCTGAAACCAGGAAATTAATGGACGGAACAGAAAACAGCTATGCTGGCGGTCTATTTGTCGGAGAATATAAAGGACATCGCTATATCCAGCATGGTGGGGCAGATGCGGCTTACAGAAGTGCAACTATGAGATTTCCAGATGATGATATAGATATAATCATCTTTTCAAATACGCAAAACATATTGATGAAAGATGCAGTACTAGCTGTGGCAGACGCTGTCTTCAAATATGAAGAAAATAAAAGAGGTGAAGAGCAGCCAATAGAGTATCGTGATGAAAATAATATAGAAGGTGTTGAAGGCTACTATCTTCTTTCATCAGATTCCATGTTCATGACCTTTCATATATCGAATATTGGTGGTATCCCCTATATGAAGAACTCCTATGGAGAGGCACCTTTAGTCCATATATCTGGTAACCATTTTAAAGTTGAGCAGTTAAACCTAGATTTATATTTAGGTAAAAATAGTGTGGTTAAAACAAAAGGTAATCTTATCCCTCTGAAAAAACTGAAGCCGTTTCAGCCAACTGAAAGTTCGATTTATAAAGGAAAATACGAAAGCAGGGAGCTCGATACATCGTATCATGTCATTGAAAAAGAGGGTAGTTTACACCTCTCACACTCTAGAAATGGAGATCAGGCACTTTATCAAATAGGTGATCATAAGTTTGTTATTAATGTCTTCTTTCCTTATATCGTAGAATTTCTCATAAAAGGTGGTGAGGTCGAGGGGATTACATTTATTGGTAGCAGGATTAAAAATGTTAAGGCTGTAAAAGTAACCAAATAGTAAATACGGAAAAGTTCACACGCTTCAAAAAACTATAAAATAAATCAGTACATTAGCTATTATAAGTTTATTCACGTTTCATTATTTTTAATATTCAATTTATTTAATGAGTGAATTAAGAGAAAAGGATCATATGGATCAATTTGGCTTTGCTAATGTAACAAGATACCCAGGTGGAGACTTTCATGATATCGCAAGAAATGCATATGGAATAGCTGGGGCTGGAAGTCTGTTGATTGAAATCCGAGGTCAAACAGATACAGAAGTAGGCCAGGCATCAAGAGGCATGCTAGTCAAACAAGCAGAGGAACAAGATATAAGTGTTATTCGATCAACAGTTGATGGCGTCTTTATGAGAAAGATGTAACGGCTGATGAGTTACCAGCTGATAGAGAAAGATACAGTAGTAAAGAGAAGTTGCGCCTAAGTAAAGAGAAGTTGCGTCTAAGTAAAGAGAAGTTGCGCCTAAAACCAGTCCCCGTTGCAAACGAAGAAGATAAGGAAGAAGAATCTGGAGAAAATAATGGTGTAGAGGAAAAAGAAGGGGTAGAAAATGAATATCGTCTGAAAAAATAGTTTTAAATGAGAAAATATTTCGAGGGTATGTCTAGAAAGGTTATCACACCTTTTGGATGTACTCTTTCTTTTTTCTGTTTGTTGTACGAATCACCTATTTCCTTTAGGTAACGGAAAATGATTATATTTAAATGTAATCGATCTAGTTATATACTTGACTTGTATATTCACAAAATGATTCATAAAATTCAAGAAAAATATTATAACATAATGGGGGGGGGAGAAAGTTGATACGATTTGGAATAATAGGAACAAATTGGATAACAGAACAGTTTATTGATGCTGCTCGTCAACAAACTGACTTTGACCTGTCTGCAGTATACTCAAGAACAAAAGAAAAAGCAGAACAATTCGCTCATAAATACCACGTGAACGATACGTTTACATCTCTAGAAGCTATGGCCGCTAGCGACCATATAGATGCTGTCTATATTGCGAGTCCCAATTCATGTCACGCTGAACAAGCATGCCTTTTCATGAATCATGGAAAGCATGTTCTAGTTGAAAAACCAATGGCATCAAATGCAAATGAGGTACAGAAGATGATTGATACAGCCAAAAAGAACGATGTATTATTAATGGAAGCTGTCAAATCAACCTTTGTCCCAAACTTTAAAATCATAGGAAAACATATGCATAAATTAGGACCAATTCGGAGATTCGTATCTTCTTATTGTCAATATTCGTCTCGTTACGAGGCATTTAAAAAGGGAAACACATTAAATGCCTTTGATCCTACCTATTCAAATGGATCTTTAATGGATATCGGTGTTTACTGTATTTATCCATCAGTCGTGTTTTTTGGACAACCAAATGAAGTAAAAGCTACTGGGTATTTATTGTCTTCTGGGGTAGATGGAGAAGGAAGCCTGCTATTAAAGTATGACGAAATGGAATCGGTTATTTTCCATTCTAAAATAACAGACTCTTCGCTTCCGTCTGAAATCCAAGGAGAATATGGAACAATGATTATCGATAAACTCAATCCGCCAGAACGTGTAGAAATTCAATATCGTGACGGTTCGAATGAAGTATTCCAGGAACAACAACTTAAAAACTCTATGTACTATGAAGTGGATGAGTTTATACATTTAATAAAAAACAACAGAGTAGAGTCGAACGTTAATTCGTATGATAAATCACTCATTACATCAGAAATAATGGAAGAAGCAAGGAAACAAATCGGCCTTGAATATCCAGCTGATCGTAAATGATAACTCATTTAAATGAATGTCATGAAAGTCTTAAACATGAGTTAATTTTAGTTCTTCCGAAGCCTTTTCTGTAAACCAGGCTAGTTTTTCTCGCAGGCGAACGACTTCACCTACGATAATAATTGCAGGGGACTTAAAATTTGCTGCTTCCACTTTTTCAACAATATTACCGAGATCTCCAATGATTGTTTCCTGTTGTTCCATTGTTCCCCAGCGAACGAGTGCAACAGGAGTATGGATAGAACGTCCATGGAATGTTAACTGCTGCTGGATCATATTAAGATTACCGACACCCATATAAAAAACGAGTGTATCAATAGAGGTAGCGAGTTTTTCCCATTGAATTTGTTTTTCTACTTGATCTGCTCGCTTGTGTCCAGTGATAAATGCACAAGAGGAGCTGAAATCACGGTGAGTTAACGGAATTCCAGCATAAGTTGCTGCACCGATACCTGAGGTGATCCCTGGTACAATTTCGAAGGGAACATCGTGTTCTGCACAATGCTCTGCTTCTTCACCAACTCTGCCAAAAATACTAGGATCGCCTCCTTTAAGGCGAACAACGATCTCACCATTATAGGCATACTCAACGAGAATGTTATTGATGTCCTCCTGCGGAATCATATGACGATCAGGCATTTTTCCACAGTAAATCAGTTTTGCCTTCCGATCAGCATAGCGAAGTAATTCTTTGTTCACAAGACGATCGTACACAATGACATTCGCCTTCATAATCGCTTTCATTCCTTTTATCGTTAATAACTCCGGGTCTCCAGGGCCTGCACCTACGAGAATTACTTTTCCTATGTTCATCGGATTGCTCCTTTCATTTTATACTTAACATTGCAATTCAGCCTGCGAGCGATTCTACCGTTGTTTAGTGAGCTACCACCTTATCACTAAACTGAAACTTTTGAGAAAGGTCTAGGATATTTCGTGAAAAGTTGCGCCATTTATTTAAATGTCTTGCACCTTTGCCAGCTCTCAATTGCTCTAAAGTAAACGTAATTCCCTGATCGATTGAAGTAGCATAACCGTATAAAAAATACCTGACAGCAGTGTTAAAAATCACTTGGTTTCGGTAGTAGTCTAAGTTTTCAGAAGTGTTACCTTCTAAAATAGCAGTGATCAATTTTGTTTGCCTCTCAGCTGTTATGACTTCTTTGGAAGGATCTTTCCTGCAAAACAGACCATAATCGTCTGGATTTAAATCGAAAGGTTTTACCTCATTTGCTGTCACTTCATAAACGAAACTCTTTCTATGGATTGGAAGGTCTTCAGATCCTTCAGCTCCTTGCACAATGTAAGCTTTTTGAAAGCCTAACCGTCTTAAGATTGCGACATTTGTATTTAATACTGTTTTGTGAAAAATTCCTAGATTAATGCCTTGTGAATCTGCTAAATTTAATAGTTTCTCGGCGATGTTAATAAAGGATCGGACTTCGATCTCTTCTCGAACAGTTCGGATTCTTGCGAGCGGGGGACAGAGGTATTCTGTCCAAGCAAAGCCAATATTGTTTTTTTCAATGGACTGTGCAATTTGACTTGCCGTTAATTGAACAGGAATACCCATACTTTGAAAAATATCTTTTAAGGAAGTACCGTATTTTGGCGGCAATGTATCACTTCCGTGTAAATAGACGGGGATTCCTTTTTCTGCTAGTAACATTGAGACTGGAATCGTTGCTGCAAACGTTTTTCTCCCATCATATGGACCGGAAAAGTCAATTAATCTACTAGAAATTTCTTGAGGTAAATGAATCTTTGATGCTGACTCTCGAAATGAATGAACAAATGCGGCAACTTCATCAGGTGATTCAGTTTTCAACCTCTCAGCAATTAAGAAAGCAGCAATTTGAACATCTGAAGCATCACCGTTTATTACAGACTGAGAAGCAAGGGTAGCTTCTTCATACGTCAGATCCTTTGCTCGTTTTTTACCTTTTGCGATTTCTTTAATCCACTGTTTCAAAAGCGTTCCCTCCTTGACCTTGATGTACGAACTCTCTTTCTATTAACGGGGTGATCTTTACAGCACACACTTTAAACTGAGGCATTTTGCAAAATGGATCTAGTACTGGGTCAGTGATACGGTTTATTGACTGGGAATCTCCCCAATGAAACGGAGCAAAAATTGTATCCCGACGAATTTTTCTACTAAATTTACTTCTAATCAGCATGCTTCCTCGCTTCGATTGAAGCTGAAACAAGGCCCCATCTTCAATCCCATAGTCAGCAGCTGTATCAGGATGTATTTCGAGCAGTGGTTCCTTGACCCGTTTAATTAAATCAGGACTTCTTCGCGTTTGCGTTCCGGATAAATAGTGATCCATAATTCGGCCCGTTGTTAAATATAAAGGGAATTTTGTTGATGCGGACTCTAGTAAATATGGTTTCTTTATCGGATAAAACAAGGCTTTCCCATCTTCATGGCCGAAGGAACTATCGAATAATCGTGAAGTGCCAGGATGCCTTTCTTCCGGGCATGGCCAAAAAACACCTTCTTCGTTCAGCCGGTCATATGTAATTCCGAAATAATCTGCTTTTCCTCCCTTGCTAGCTAAACGTAGTTCGTTAAATATATCTTCAGAAGACTCATAATCAAAAGCTTCTCCATAACCGAGTTCTTCCGCTAATTCACTTAAAATTTCCCAATCGTGTCTTACATGACTAAGTGCTTTGCGCTCTGCTTTTCGTAATACGACACGCCCTTCCAAGTTTGTCATTGTTCCTTCATCCTCTAGATAAGAAGAGGAGGGGAGGATTAAATCTGCCATTCTAGCAGTTTCAGATACAAACATATCAGCCACGACGAGGAATTTAAGCTTATTTAATGCCTTTTCTACAAAAATAGCGTTAGGATTAGAGACAACAGGATTAGATGCCATCACAAATAATCCGGTTATCTCCTCCTGTTCAATTTTCTCCATCATTTCATAGGCAGAAACTCCTTTTCTAGGTAATTCTGATTCTTCAACTCCCCAAACTTTTGCAATATATTTTCGGTCCTCATCATTTTCTATAGAACGATAACCAGGAAGTTGGTCAGCTTTTTGACCGTGTTCTCGACCCCCTTGGCCGTTTCCTTGACCAGTAATAGCTCCGTACCCAGATGCATATCTTCCTATTTTTCCAGTTGCTAAAACGAGATTGATAAACTGACGAACATTTTCATATCCATGTGCATGCTGCTCCACACCTCGTGCAGTGAATAACATCCCTGTTTCTGCCTGTCCGTATTTTCGTGCAGCTTCATAAATGTGTTCTACAGGTACACCAGCTAAGCGAGCTGTTTCTTCTAGATTCATGTTCTTAGCTAAATCCTCAAGGTCCTTAAAACCATTCGTTCGATTATCAATGAATTCTTTGTCTGCATATCCTTCATCTAAAATGACTTTTAGTATGCCATTAGCTACATATGCGTCCATTCCTGGCTGTACTTGAAGGTGTAAATCTGCAAGTTTTGCTGTTGCCGTTTCTCGAGGATCAATGACGATAATAAAAGCACCATTCTTTTTCGCTTGTCTAAAATAAGGGAGAATCGTCGGTTGACATTCAGCGATATTCGTTCCAACTAAAATAATGCATTTCGTATCAGGTATTTCTGAAAGGCTATTCGTAAGTCCTCGATCAATACCGAACCCATCATTCATTGCAGTCGCTGCAGCACTCATACAAAAACGGCCATTATAATCGATATGTTTTGTTTTCAAAGCCACTCGAGCAAATTTCCCAAGCAAATAAGCTTCCTCATTCGTAAGTGAACCACCGCCGTAGACACCTATCGTATCTTTACCAATTTCTTTTTGAAGGTTTCTAAATTTATCAGCAATATATTCTAAGGCAAGCTCCCAAGGAATTCTCACAAATTCCCCGTCAATTTTAATTAAGGGATGGGTCACACGCTCACCATGAAACACGTGTTGGTGAGCGTTTGCTCCTTTTATACACAGACGACCTTGCGAAGTCGGATCTTGTTTATTAGGCTTTGTTTTAAATCGTTTCCGGGTTACGACTGTTTCTTCGATTAAATCTAGAGAGCACTGAACGCTACAGTAAGGACACTGTGTTCGCATTACCTTTTCTGTACCTTTACCTAGCTGTTTCGATCTGAAATAGTCTAAAAAATCACTCAATTTAACTCAGCCTTTCTTAGGGAAGTAGTTGCATGACTAAATTCGTATAAAAACAGTGTCGTCAATCACTTTTATTTCAAAGGTTTGTACACATCCGTCATCAGGCTTCTGTACAAGGCCATTATCAAGATCGATTTTCCAATCGTGAAGAGGGCAAAAGACAAACTCTCCGCTAACTAGCCCTTGAGAAAGTGGACCTTCTTTATGTGGACATTTATTTTCAACTGCTTTTACTTTCCCGTTTGTTAAACGGAACAGGGCAATTTCTCGTCCTCTAACATTCACTTCTTTTCCGACTTGAATGGGAAGGTCATGTATTTTGGCAACCTCAATCAATGTTCGCTCCATTGTTTTACTCATTTATATCTTGCTCCTTCCTTTTTAAGGTACTTCGGTAACATCGATATTTGAAAAAAGATTCTCCTTTGTACTCGTATTTTCAATCATTTCTTTCCAAGGATCTTTAGGTAATGCATTTAACGCAATTTCCATACGATCCACAAGAACACTTTTCATTTCTGAATCTTCGATTACGACTGATTTTATGTGATCAAGTCCAACTCGCTCAATCCAGTGGGACGTACGCTCTAAATAACGTGCATCTTCACGATAGAACTGTAAATATGCAGCGACAGTTTCAAGCACTTCATCCATCGTTTCTACTTTACATAGAAGATCTCCTTTACGGAGTTCGGTGCCACCGTTTCCACCTACATACACTTCCCAAGAACCTTCCACACCAACAATCCCAACATCTTTTATCCCTGATTCAGCACAGTTTCTCGGACATGCAGATACACCCATTTTTACTTTATGTGGAGTATTTAAACGTTCAAATTTTTTCTCAAGAGCGATTCCCATCCCAATAGCATCTTGAGTACCGAAGCGGCAGAAATTTTCACCGACGCATGTTTTAACGGTTCGGATTGCTTTACCATACGCATACCCTGAAGGCATATCTAAATCCTTCCAAACATTAGGAAGATCGTCTTTTTTAATGCCTAATAAGTCAATCCGCTGCCCACCTGTCAGTTTCACTAGTGGTACTTCATATTTATCAGCTACATCGGCAATTTTTCGTAAGTCTTTTGCGTTTGTCACACCACCATACATCCTCGGAACAACAGAATACGTCCCGTCGTTTTGAATGTTTGCATGCATTCTTTCGTTTACGAATCGAGATTCCCGTTCATCTTCGTAGTCGGTAGGATGAATCATTCCAAGGTAGTAGTTAATTGCTGGGCGGCATTTGGAGCAGCCTTCATCAGACTTCCAACCTAATACATTCATGACTTCTTTTGTCATCGTTAAGCCTTTTGCTTTGATTTCCTCAACGACTTCATCATGAGATAAGTCGGTACAAGCACAAATCGTTTCCTTTTCGTTCACATGCTGGAAGTCATTCCCAAGAGTATGCTCGAGTAAATCCCCAACTAACCCTTTACAAGTCCCACATGATCGGGAAGCATTCGTACAGTTCTTTACTTCTTCAATGGAGGTTAACCCTTCATTCTGAATCGCTGTAACAATATCTCCTTTAGAAACACCGTTACAGCCACAAATGATTTCACTATTCGCCATTTCTGCGACAAGGCTTCCAGACTTTTCTGTTTGAGAATCAAGGATACGAACTTCACTTAAATTGGAAATATTTTCTTTGTTGTTGATCATATTAAGTAATCTGGATCCTTCGGTTGTATCACCGAAAAGAACAGCACCAACGACTTTGTCACCTCGCACAACGATTTTTTTGTAAACTCCTTTGAATTCGTCTTGAACACGAATCGCTTTATTGGTTGGATGATCCATAAAGTCACCTGCAGAAAATACATCGACACCGCTAACTTTTAACTTCGTAGAGAGCACTGACCCCTGATAGCCATTTTCAAGGTTTTGATTACAAATCTTTTTAGCTAACACTTTACCTTGCTCATAAAGAGGGGCAACGAGACCGTATACCATTTCCCGGTGTTCCGCACACTCTCCAAGAGCATAAATATTAGGCGCACTTGTTTCCATATAGTCATTTACAATAATTCCACGGTTTGTTTCGATACCGCTCGCTTTGGCTACATCAACATTTGGCTTAATCCCAACTGCCATGACGACAAGGTCGGCATTAACGACCTTTCCATTTTTAAAAACAACTTTTTCTACTCGAGTTTCTCCAAGGATCGCTTCTGTTTGATGATTCATGAGGAAGTTCATTCCTTGCTTTTCTAATTCCTGTTTTAACAATGTCGATGCTGTAGGGTCCAACTGTCTTTCCATTAAATAATCAATTATATGAACTACATCTACTTCCATTCCGAGGTTCAATAAACCTCTGGCTGCTTCTAACCCGAGTAAACCACCGCCAATAACAACGGCACGTTTATATTTGTTAGAAGCATGAATCATTTCTTCACAGTCTTCAATATTTCGAAAGGCTATTACACCTTCTTTATCAGCTCCTGGTAAGGGGAGCATGAATGGGTGAGAGCCTGTTGCTAAAATAAGGTCATCGTATTGTACTGTACGACCTTTATCTGTATGGACGATTTGCTTTTTCTTATCGATATTTTCTACTGTTTCACTAGTAAACAGAGAGATGTTATTTTTTTCATACCATTCATAGGAATTTAGTACAATATCATTCACTGTCGTGTCTCCCTGTAAAACAGAAGAGAGCATGATCCGGTTATAGTTTGGATGAGGTTCTGATCCAAATACGGTAATTTCAAAGCGGTCGGGATTAAGTTTTAAAATTTCTTCGAGGCATCGTATACCAGCCATACCATTACCAACGAATACTAATTTTCTTTTTGACATAAGGCGTAACCCTCCAATGAAAAATTATTTCTTACGTAAATAATCAATTTGAATGTTATTTGTTAACGGCAACTTTTTTTACAGCTAAATCTAATTCAGAAGAGTCCAATGAATTTTCTTTATCAACGGAAGATTCATAGTAATCAACAGCAAAGGAATTTTCAGGTTCTTCTAACCAAAAGAAACAAATAATGAAGCTGACAAATGCACCACCGGCTAAAATAAAGAAAAACTGCTGTGAAGTAACGAGCGTATATAAAGTTAAATAAATGGTAGAACCGACATTTCCATAAGCACCTGCCATTCCAGCAACTTGTCCGGTTATTCGCTTTTTAATCATCGGAATAATCGCAAACGTAGCACCTTCAGCCCCTTGGACAAAGACCGAAGTAACGACTGTAAGAATGACAGCTAACATCAATGGCCATCCAGAATCGATAAAGCCCATTGCTAACAATCCTAATGTAATACCAACCATGTAAATAAGCATGACGTTTTTTCTGTTCCCCATTCGATCTGATAACATACCACCAAGAGGTCTTGCTACTAAATTAATAAAGGCAAAAGAAGCTGCAATCATACCTGCTGAGGTGGCACTTAATGAGAAGGTAAGCTGAAAAAACATCGGGAGCATCGATACAATGGCTAATTCAGCCCCAAAGTTAGCAAAATAAGTGCTATTTAGTGCAGCCACGTTTTTAAATTTATATTGATCATCCTCGGGTACACCTTTTCGTAAGATAGGAACGTTCACTTGTAATATTTTATAGATTTGATAAATCATCACGATTATGACGATTGTATAAATCATGTAAAGTGTAGTTGAGGAAATGAACCCCATTCCTTCTAGCCGCCATGCTAATATCGCTAGAGCCCCGCCTAATGGAAGTGTCCATAAAATAAGTTGAACTAAATCTTTCCAACTACTAACCTCCATAGCTCCAGATTTTTTAGGAACAACGAATTCTTTTGATTCGGGTGTATCTCTTACTGCCAAATAATAGATTATGCCGTAAACGAAACAGCATAACCCCGTTAGAGCAACAGCATATCTCCAGCCATCATCTCCACCGAACATCGATAATGCAAACCAAGGTAATAGCATAGCTCCAGCGGCAGAACCGAAATTTCCCCATCCTCCGTATATGCCTTCCGCAAAACCAACATCCTTAGGAGGGAACCATTCTGAAACCATCCGTATTCCGATAACAAAGCTTGCACCGATACTACTTAGTAACAGTCTGGATATCATTAATTGTGTCCATGAGTCACCAAATGCGAATATGAAAGTTGGAATGGACATTAATATCAATAGGCCGGAGTAGACAACTCTTGGACCGTATCGGTCAATTAACATACCGATTACAATTCTTGCAGGGATGGTTAAGGCAACATTTATAATTCCTAATGCTGCGATGTGTTCATTTGTCAACCAATCACTCGATTCAAGCATTGTTGTCGCTAACGGAGCCATATTAAACCAAGTGAAGAAGGAGACAAAAAATGCAATCCACGTTAAATGCAAAACTTTCATTCGTTCATTTTTAAATTTAAAAATGTCCATTACTTTCATTTTCCAAAATCCTCCTTACTGAGTATTTTGTTTGTTTTTTATTTTCAGAAAATAACAAAGGGGAATAAGTTGGTGTAAATTATGGCATATTCTTTAAATTTAAAAAGGGGTTTTGATAGATAACCTCACATCACCGCAGTAAAGGAGAAAAGGGATAAAAATGAGGGAAACCTAACACGAAAGCAATGTAAGCGCTATTAAAAATACAAAAAAAATTATATTTTTTTTGAACTTTAGTTGAATGAATATCATAAATATAGGCCTTTATGGGCCAAGGGTTTAAAGACATGAAAAAAGGAGTACCTCCCCAAATGTCGAATTTAGTAAAAATCCACGAGATTCCTGTGGGAAAGCAACAGCTTTCTCTTGTACGACGAGTATCCGCAGGAGCAGAAGATCCCTCAGGGAGATTTTCCTGAGGAAGCTGAAGCGTTGCCTACGGAAAGCGAGTTGTAATTTTAAAATCAACGCTAAACACACCAAATTTCAAAAAGGGCACAGAGCAAATTCTGTACTTTTAGCATTAAAAATGTTGAATTATGAAACTGGCTCACTTACGAAAATAAAGAGTTTTTACAACTTGGCCAACAAATGTTTGAGTTATCCCTGTTTTTTAATAGCATTTGCGGCTTAACCCTTTAAATGTTAGGTTATATAATTAATACAATATTTAATTGCATATCAAAAGGAGTCTCGTTCATCTATGCCAACGAAGCTATTAATTAAAATTGTCGTTTTTCTACTGATCATTCTCTTTCTTTTTTGGTTGAATCATTCGTTTTTGAATTTGCATCCCGACCAAATTCAAAAAACGGTACTATCATTTGGCTTTTGGGCTCCACTCGTGTTTATTGTTATGTTTGCAGTTCGACCGTTTGTCCTCTTTCCTGCATCCATTTTAGCAATCGCTGGAGGATTGTCATTCGGTCCGCTTATTGGTCCTGTCGTAACGTACATCGGCTCATTGTCAGGAGCTTCCTTGTCCTTTCTTTTCGTACGAAAATTAGGCCACTCATTTATTCAAAAAGAGTGGCAAGGGAAAGGGACACACCTTCAAGAACGGATCGAAGACAATGGTTTTTTCTACGTGCTAGCATTACGGATTATACCTGTCATTAATTTTGATTTTGTCAGCTACTTATCTGGGCTATCAAGAATTTCTTTTCGAAAATATATTGGTGCGACAATGGTAGGGATCATTCCAGGAACTTTAGCATTTAATTTTTTAGGAGCGACATTTGTTGAATTAAATGTAATAATGGTTTTTGTCACTAGCATGTTGTTTTTAATTGCTTTTTCAGTACCTGTCATCATTCGTAAAAGACTTGAAAAGAAAAACATTCGCGTTGATTTACTTCCAGATGAAGAACTTTGATTTTGTGGGGAGTTATTAGTGGGACAGAAGCAATCGATTTACGGCTGGTCCCAACTTATTTCTTGTTGGAATACGAAGTGTTTACCAAAAAAGCAAAAAGAGGGGCGAATGCCCCAAAAACTCCCGCAAAATTGCGATAGAAAAACGTAAATTTATTCGCATTTGGCTCAATCTTTGTGGCAACAATGTTCTATTAAATAAGAAATGTCTTTCACCGGTGAGGACCACTCTTATTAAATGGATTTTGTCCCAGCCTATGTTTATTTTTTCAGTTTAAATAGTTGAAATCCAATAATCATGAACGAAATAATAACAAAATAAAGAACCGTCACCCACATCCATTCAAATCCTTCGATAAAAGGAATGAGACTAACAGCAACGATGTTAACTAGACTCATTGGTGCGAACATAGACCATGTAAGCGAAGCAAGAAACGTAAAGAATACACCTAAATTTACCATAAGTATAAGTGTTGCAGCGATGAAATATGGATATTCGTATATACTGTTGTCTATAGTGAAGAACAAGATGCTAATCGCAAGTAGAAATAAAAAGAAAATGACGAGATAATCCTTCACGACTAATTCGCCTTTCTCTCAGTAAGCAGAATTTCAGGTTCGGTTACCTTTGATTTTTTTAATTCTCTGTAACGACTGTAAGTAAACATGATAAGCGCGATCCATATGAGTGAAAACGAAACGATATGAGTCACAGTAAATGGCTCTTTAAATAAGACAACACCAATGATAAGCATGATTGTCGGTGCAATATATTGTAAGAAACCAATTAGAGATAGCGGAATTCGCCGTGCACCGGCACTAAACAAAAGTAACGGTACAGCGGTTACGGCACCAGCACCTAACAATAAAACAATGGATAATGGTTCATGGACATACAATACAGATGAGCTTGCACCGTGCTGCAAAAATAAAAACAATACAGCAATAGGCAATACGAGAAGTGATTCGAAAGCAACACCTGTCATCGTACCGATCGCAGCGACCTTTTTCATTAATCCGTATAATCCAAAACTAACCGCTAAGCCGAGTGACACAAACGGAAAAACCCCAGCTGATATTGTCAGTAACATGACAGCAGTTAATGCAAGGATAACAGAAACTGTTTGCAATCTTGTTAATTTTTCTTTTAAAAAGATTACTCCTAATAAAACACTGATGAGCGGATTAATATAGTAACCTAGACTCGCTTGAACTACTTGATCGTTTGCAACTGCCCATATGTAAACATACCAGTTTGTCGCGATAAATAAAGAAGCTAAAATGATCGCAGTGAGTAACCTTTTATTTTTGAACATCAATTTCACTTCAGTCATACAGGACCGATGTTTTCGTGATAGCACAATCATGATGCTCATGAAAACGAACGACCAAATAATCCGATGGGCAAGTACTTCTTCTGATGGAATATGATCAATAAGCTTCCAATATAAAGGAAGCAGCCCCCACAAAAAATAAGCAGAGCTCCCTGATATAATTCCCCATTTTATGTCTGATTCTGTTTTATGATTCATAGGGAGCACTCCTAACTGTTTAAGTCGTAACATCCTTATAGATCGATTCATAATCAAAGTTCTGTTAAAACGTTTTAAAGACTCAGCTGATATATTGTTTTTCTTATGAATCAACGATTTAAAATGAATTTTTAAAATACTTCCAATTTGTTCATTTTACTATTATTAACATATCACAATGTTTTGGAAAATTGTTTAAAAAATACTTGCGTTATTATTAGCCTGGATCCGTGATGAAATAAATTGTACTTTGTAAGAACCTTAATAATCTTTCGATTTAACATAATTGGATAATGAATCGAATCCGTTACTAGTGGACGCTTTCACCCCAAAGCACAAGTGGGACATCTACTCATGCAGCACTTCGTTTGCATTCGTAGTGTTTTCTTTGCCGCGGGCAGATGGATGGCATATCAACATCTATTATCACGGATTCAGGATTAGCATAGTTAACGACCGTCATTTGTATTTGGTACATTTTGGTGCGTGAAAGTTGATCACAATAAGATGAAACGCATAAAGCCTAAAATTATGCTGAGAAAACAATGGAACACTCAGCTTCAGCTATTTAATGAATGAAGAACAATAAAACAATTACCTTTATAAAACTGAGAATTTACTTTAAAATAGAAGTACGAACATATGATTGCAATTATCATATTGAAGAGGTGACATGATGTCAATAACATTTTATATAGGCCGATCAGGTTCTGGTAAGACAAAGTCGTTCCAGCAAGAAATTATACATACATTACAATCTGCACCAACGGGGGATCCGATCATTTATTTAGTCCCCGATCAAATGACCTTTCAATCTGAAATGAATTTTATTCAATCTATCCCTGGAATGACACGAGCACAAGTTTTTAGTTTTTCTAGGCTTGCACTAAGAATTCTACAAGAAACAGGCGGAATTTCCCGGCATCACATTCAAAAAACTGGATTAAATATGCTTATTCGAAAAATCGTCGAGCAGCAAAAAAATCATTTTTCAGTATTTAAACGAGCAACAGAAACAAATGGGTTTATTGATGAATTAGAGCAAATGATGACTGAATTAAAGCGGTATGATGTGAGTAGTGAAACGCTTGAACAATATGAAGCGCAGTTACAAGACAAGCAAGAAAAAAGTCCTCAAGAAGCTGTGCTATTAAATAAACTGCACGATGTAAAGCTCGTTTTTAATGAGCTAGAAAAAGAACTAGCTAATCAGTATCTCTGTTCGGAAGACTATTTAGCATTACTTGCTAAACAAATACCGAAGTCCGCTTATTTACACAATGCTAATATTTACATTGACGGATTTCATAGTTTCACACCATTAGAGCTTAATGTCATTCAAGAACTATTTAAGCAATCAGAACATGTGAAGGTTGCTGTAACTCTTGATCGACATTATGAAACAGATGAATTGATTCATGAATTAGACCTTTTTCATGAAACTGGGAATACGTATCAGCAGCTGTTATTCGTGGCAAAAGAGGCAGGCTTACACATCAATGATCCTGTCATTTTTTCAGAGACAAAAAGATTTCGTTCAAAAGCGTTAAAGCATTTAGAGAAATTCGGAGAAGTTCGTCCACCGGTAGCTTGCGATGAAAATGACGGGATTGAAATGATTGCAGCTGTCCATAAGAGAGCAGAAGTCGAAGGAGTAGCCAGAGAGATATTAAACTTAGTTAGAAATAAAGGCTACAAATTTAGTGATATAACTCTTTTACTACGTAATATTGGTAGTTATGCAGACCTCATTGAAACAGTAAGCAGAGACTATGCGATACCGATTTTTATGGATCAAAAACGCTCGATGTTGAACCATCCAGTCATTGAACTAATTCGCTCAGCTTTGGACATCATTGATGGAAACTGGCGTTATGAAGCGGTGTTTCGTAGCTTTAAAACAGACTTATTATTTCCGCTAAATGAAAACACCTTTGAGATGAGAGAGAAGGTTGACAAGCTGGAAAACTATGTTTTATCGTACGGCATTCAAGGCGCTAAATGGTATCAAAATGAATTTTGGTCATACCAGCGTGTTCGGACAACAGCAGAAGGTGACAGAAAACAGAATCAATATGAACAGCAATTTGAAAGAGAAATTAATGATTTAAAAAATGTGCTAACAGCTCCCATTGTACAGCTACAAAATCGAATAAAAAAAGCAAAAACGACGCGTGACAAGTGTTACGTCATCTACCATTTTTTAGAAGAGTGCAAAGTTCCACAAAAACTAGAATGGCTGCGAGATCAAGCAATAACGAATCATGACCTTGATCGTGCAAGAGAGCATGACCAAGTATGGAATGCTGTCATTGAGCTTTTAGACGAAATGGTTGAATTAACAGGTGATGAAGAGACATCATTCTCATTGTTCCGGAAGATGATCGAAACAGGGGTAGAAAGTATGCAATTTTCGATCATACCACCAGCATTAGACCAAGTGATTGTTGCTGATATGGAGCATTCGAGGTTAAGTGACATAAAAGTCGCTTTTATACTTGGAGTAAACGAAGGGGTTCTACCAGCTAAATCGACAGAAGGTGGAATTGTATCAGAAGAAGAAAGAGAGTTATTAAGTAATCAAGGCTTAACATTAGCTCCTGGCAGCACAAAGCAATTATTAAATGAATCATTTCTCATCTACATGTCACAGTCAACTCCATCAGACCGACTTTATTTCACTTATCCGTTAGCAGACGAAGAAGGGCGCAGTATGCAGCCTTCCATTTTATTAAATAGAATGAGAGATACGTTCCCATTAATTGAGGAAAAGTTATGGTTTAATGAACCAGTTGAAGTGTCTTATAGTGACCAACCAAGCTTTGTTCAAAATCCAGCTGTTACACTGTCGTATTTAACTTACCAGCTCCAAGCTTGGAAAAAGGGGTATGAAATTGCCGATTTCTGGTGGGATGTATACAATTGGTTTGTTCAACATCCAACGTGGAGAAAAAAAGCAAAGTACGTTTTAAAAAGCTTATTTTACGAAAATAAACCAGCTCCTCTTTCAAAAGAAACGAGCCAACGGATTTACGGTGATGAAATAAAAACTAGCGTATCAAGAATTGAAAAGTTTCAATCATGTCCATTCTCACAATTTGCAAGCTACGGTTTGTCCTTAAAAGAACGTGAAACATATAAATTGGAAGCACCGGATGTGGGGACTTTATTTCATGCAGCACTCAAAGAAATGGCCGACCACTTAAAAAATGAAGGTAGAGATTTTGCACAATTAACGAAAGATGAGTGCAAGGTTCTTTCAAAACAAATCATTGATCAACTTGCTCCAAAAATTCAGCGAGAAATTTTACTCAGTTCGAACCGTTATTCATATATTAAGCAAAAGTTAGAGGAAGTCGTTGCAAGAGCTTCGTCTATTTTAGCCGAGCAATCAAAGTCGTCCGGTTTTTCACCGATTGGACTAGAGGTCGGTTTTGGTCCAAAAGAAGATCTACCACCGTTATCTTTTACATTAGACAATGGAGTGAAAATGGAATTGGTCGGCCGTATTGATAGAGTGGACAAGTCTGAAACCGATCACGGATTAATGCTTCGAATTATTGATTATAAGTCAAGTCAAAAAGACATTAATCTATTAGACGTATATTACGGTCTTGCTATTCAAATGTTAATATATTTAGATGTCGTATTATCTCATTCGAATCAATGGCTCGGAAAACAAGCTTCTCCTGCTGGAGTACTCTATTTCCATGTCCACAATCCGCTTATTAAATCCAATAAGCCACTAACGATAGAACAGATTGAGGATGAAATTTTCAAGCAATTTAAAATGAAAGGACTGCTACAGGCAAACCCTGAAATTATAAAACAAATGGATACGACATTAGAAAAAGGGCATTCAAATATCGTTCCTGCTGGATTAAAACAAGATGGGAGTTTATACTCAAATTCTTCTGTCATCTCTGATGCAGATTATGAAGTCGTACGAAAGTATTTGCGTAAACAAATCGAGCATGTCGGTAAATCGCTAACCGAAGGGAATATCGATATTACACCAGTAAAAAATAAACAGCAAACCGCTTGTACGTTCTGTCCTTACGGCTCATTCTGCCAATTTGATCCAACGCTTGAAACGAACGATTATCATACGTTAAACAAGATAAAAGATGAAGATATTTTACAAAAAATGAACGAAGAAGGGGGAGATTTGGATGAAGGTAAATCCTAAACCTCATGACGTCACTTGGACTGATGACCAATGGAAAGCGATTGATGCTAGAGGAAACAATATATTAGTTGCTGCAGCTGCAGGAAGT
Organism: Evansella halocellulosilytica; assembly: GCF_002335745.1. GTDB lineage: Bacteria > Bacillota > Bacilli > Bacillales > Salisediminibacteriaceae > Bacillus_CA > Bacillus_CA halocellulosilytica. The sequence continues at coordinate 3,460,436 of NZ_NIST01000001.1, forward strand.
GGAAAAACAGCTGTGTTAGTTGAACGGATTATTCGATCGATCGTTGATCATCAAGTTGACGTAGATCGTTTATTAATTGTTACGTTCACCAATGCGGCGGCAGCAGAGATGAGAACACGTATTGGTGAGGCGATCGAAAAAGAGTTAATGAAGGATCCAGCTTCCCTGCATCTTCGCAGACAATTAACGTTATTAAACCGAGCGAATATTTCTACACTTCACTCATTTTGTATGAAAGTGATAAAAAAGTATTATTTTGAAGTAGAAGTAGACCCAAACTTCCGCCTTTTAGATGAAACGGAAGGCGAGCTAATTCGTGAAGAAGTGATCGATGACCTTTTTGAAGAGGAGTACGGGAAAGAAAACAACCAAGAATTCTACGATGTCGTTGACAGATATACAAATGATCGAAGTGATGATGCGCTAAGAGGACTAATTCGCAAATTATATGACTTTTCTCGCTCGCACCCATATCCAGACAAATGGTTAGACGATCTCATACATGCATATGAAATGGACAAAGTTGAAATGATGGAAGACTTAATTTGGACGAAAGAGCTTTTCAATGATATCCATCAACAGTTAGCTGGAGTAGAATCATGGCTTAAGAAAGGAATGGAACTAACGAAACAGCCAGCTGGTCCATATAAGTACGCAGAAAACTTCGAGGATGATTTAAAGCTGATCTATTCATTAAGAAAGTGTACAACTTGGACTTCTCTGTATAAAGCATTTGAGCGAATGAAATTCGGGAAGCTAAAGTCAATTACAAAAAAAGATGCAGTCGATGAACAATTAAAAGAGCGTGCAAAAAAATATCGTGAAACAGTTAAAAAAGTTGTGGAAGGAATTCAAAAAGACTACTTTTCAAAAGACCCTGAAACCTTTATGAAAGAACTAAAAGAAATGGCACCGACAGTCGCTAAAACTGTTAGCTTAGTGAAGAAATTTGCCGCACGTTACATGGAGGCGAAAAAAGAAAAAGCCGTCCTAGATTTTAATGACCTTGAGCACTTATGTTTGAAGGTTCTTCAGCAGAGTGAACATGATGAGTTAACACCATCAAAAGCAGCATTGGAATATAAAGACCATTTCGCCGAAGTGTTAACTGACGAATACCAAGATACGAATCTCGTACAGGAAACGATTTTATATTTATTAGCTAAAGAGAACAACCGATTTATGGTAGGTGATGTCAAACAAAGTATTTACCGCTTTCGCTTAGCTGAACCATATTTGTTCCTTCATAAATATAAAACATATGTCAAAGACGGAGACGGTGAAGGCTGGAGAATTGATTTGTCAAAAAATTTTCGAAGTAGAAGTGAAATATTAGACGCAACAAACTTTATCTTTCGTCAAATTATGGATGAAAGTGTTGGGGAAATTCCTTATGATAATGACGCAGAGTTACATTTAGGCAATCTCGATTATCCAGAACAAGGCGGACTAGAGGCTGAGTTAGCGGTCATTAATAAAGGAGATCCGCTAGAAGTAAAAGACCCGCAAGATCAAGCACAACTATTAGAAGAGGACTTGGAAACGTCTCAGCTTGAAACGAGATATATTATTAAACAAATAAAAAAGCTTATAAAAGAACAACATTTAGTTTACGACAAAGACATGAAAGCTCAGCGCCCGGTCACATATCGTGACATTGTTATTTTAATGAGATCGATGCCTTGGGCTTCAACGATGATGGATGAATGTAAACAGGAGGGAATACCTGTTTATGCGGACCTTTCGACAGGCTATTTTAGTGCGATTGAAGTACAAATAATCATGTCTTTATTAAAGGTCATTGATAATCCTTATCAAGATATTCCACTTGCCTCTGTTCTACGTTCACCGATCGTCGGCTTAAATGAACAAGAGCTTGCACATATACGAATAATGAATAAAGAGGGGACTTATTACGAGGCATTAAAATCAACTGCAGAAGAATCTCCAGATACAACATTAAAAGAAAAGGCTGAATCGTTCATGACGAAATTGGCAAATTGGCGAACGAATGCACGTTCTGGATCACTTGCCGAACTAATTTGGAAGATTTATCGGGCTACCGGTTATTTTGATTATGTAGGTGGAATGCCTGGGGGAAAGCAGAGACAAGCAAATTTACGTGCCTTATATGATCGTGCTCGTTCCTATGAATCAACCTCTTTCCGCGGTTTATTTCGGTTTCTACGTTTTATTGATCGAATGCAAGAGCGTGGCGATGACCTTGGTACTGCAAGAGCATTAGGGGAAAAGGAAGATGTCGTACGTATTATGACGATTCATAAAAGTAAAGGCTTGGAATTTCCAGTCGTATTTGTCGCTGGCATGAATAAGAAGTTTAATATGCAAGATATGAATGCCTCCTATTTGCTTCATAAAGAATTAGGGTTTGGTTCTAAATATATTGATCCAAAGTTACGTATTTCTTATCCAAGCATCCCACAGCTTGCAATAAAAAAGCGGATGCATATGGAAAGTTTAGCTGAAGAAATGAGAGTTCTTTATGTAGCTTTAACACGTGCTAAGGAAAAGCTTTATATGATTGGAACTGTTCAAAACGCAGAAAAGTCATTAGAAAATTGGATGGACTTGCTGGCTGAAGAAGACTGGCTTCTTCCAACGATGGAAAGACAACGAAGCAGCAAATTTTTGGACTGGGTTGGTCCTGCGGTTCTAAGACACCGTTCTTCTAGTTCATATCACGGAAGCGACACGGAGTTAAATATGAATGAAGTAACAACTGATCAATCAAAATGGTCGATGGAAATAATTGAAAAAAATACTTTACTAACATACGAGGAAGAAAAGGAAGAAGAGCAGAATGGAAAGATGAATTCTCTATCTGAATTCCAACTTGTCCCGACATCAGGGAATAACGCATGGGTTGATCAAAAACTCAGTTGGCAATATGAGTGGTTACAATCTACAATGCACCGTTCTAAACAGACAGTCAGTGAAATGAAACGTGAGTTAGAAGATAACTATAGTGAGCAAATGTTCGGTGTGACGAAAACATTTCAATCTGCTTATGCAGATAGACCACAATTTTTGCAAGAAAAGGGGTTAAGTGCGACCGAACTAGGAACTGTGATGCATACCGTCATGCAGCATATTCCTTTAAACGAACAACCTACACGAGAAACGGTCGATCGATTATTAATCAATATGTATGAAAAAGAGTTATTAACGAAAGGACAAATAGAGGCGATTGAGGAGAATCAAATCGTTGAATTTTTTCAAAGTGAGCTCGGTTTAAAACTATTAAATGCAAATTGGATTGAGAGAGAAATTCCTTTTAGTTATGGTCTTCCAGCATCAGCTGCATATCCATCTTGGAATGCTGATCAAAATAAAGCTGAAGAATCTGTTCTTCTTCAAGGCGTGATTGATTGTGTATTTGAAGATTCAGAAGGAAAGTTAATATTAATCGATTACAAAACTGACACGATTAACGGGAAATATCAAAGTTTTGAAGACGCAAGGGCAGTTTTACTGGCTCGCTACCAATTGCAGCTTTCGATATATTCTAAAGCGTTACAAGAAATATGGAATAAGACAATGGATGAATGCTTGCTTTACTTTTTCGATGGCGGCCATGTTTTAAGAGTGAAAGAAGGTGTGTAATGATGAGATTGCTTCATACAGCAGATTGGCATATCGGGCGAACCCTCGAAGGGAGGGATCGCCTTTTCGAACATGAGCAATTCTTTGATGAATTGCAAGAGATCGTTGAAAGTGAAAAAGTAGATGCAATCCTTATGGCAGGTGATGTGTTTGATTCTGTGAACCCGCCTGCAAAAGCGGAAGAGCTGTTTTATGAAAGTGTTGCAAGACTTACTGATAATGGTAAAAGGCCGATTATGATCATCGCAGGAAATCACGATCATCCAGATCGCCTTCAAGCAGCAAGGACTCTCGTAAAAAACCAAAGTGTTCATATTTTAGGCTACCCTCGTACACAATCAGTAAAAATTAGACCGAATAATAGTGATTACTTATTAAATATCGCAGCACTTCCGTACCCTTCAGAGTCTAGATTAAAAGACAGGTTTGTAGAAGAATCGGATGAACTAGCAATTAGAGAAGCGTATGACGATCGAATTCAATATATCTTTTCACAACTGACAAAATATTTCTCCGAAAATGATATTAACGTTGCAATGAGCCATCTGTTTGTTGCAGGAGGCAGCGCGACCGAATCAGAAAGGCCAATTGAAGTAGGCGGTGCTTATACAATTCGGGCAACAAACCTCCCATCCGAAGTTCAATACACGGCACTCGGTCACTTACATCGACCGCAATATATAAAGAGGTCTCCATCATTAGCGCGTTACTCTGGTTCTCCACTTGCATTTAGTTTTTCAGAAGCAGGATACGCCAAGTCAGTAACGATTGTTGATGTTGAACCAGGCGAAAAGGCAATTGACAGTGAAATTTTCTTGTCTGCTGGAAAACCATTAGTTCGTTGGAAAGCAACTGAAGGGATGAAGCAAGTATTCCAGTGGATGGACGAAAAACGTGATGCTAATGCTTGGATCGAGTTGGACGTATATATGGATCATACACCTACAATGGAAGAAATTCATAAAATGAAAAAAAATTACCCAGGTATTGTAACGATCCGTCCGATTTTTCCTGAATCTGCTATAGAGGAGAGGGAACTAGCGCAAAAGCAAGTCCCGATTGATGAAATGTTTCAACGTTTTTATAAGCGTCAAACAGGTGGAGCAGCTCCTGAAGATGATATCGTTCAATTATTTTTGGAACTCGTAAATGAGGAAGGGGGCTCTCACTCATGAAGCCAATTTCTTTATCGGTCAAAGGTTTACATAGTTTTCGAGAAAAACAAACGGTAGATTTTGACGCGTTATGTCAAGGTGGTGTATTTGGGATATTTGGCCCAACAGGAAGCGGGAAGTCTTCATTACTCGACGCGATGACATTAGCATTATATGGAAAGGTCGAACGAGCCCCCAACAACACACAAGGTATTATTAATCATGCAGAGGATGTATTAAACGTATCGTTTCAATTTCAATTGGGCGGAAAAACTGACGGAAAAACATATAAAGTTGAGAGGATGTTTAAGCGTACCGGTGATGTAAATATCCGTTCAGCGACAGCAAGGTTAATAGATTTAACAAGGGAACCCGTCGTTCTTGCAGATAAAACAGGGGAAGTGAATCAAGGGATCGAAAACTTATTAGGGTTATCAATCGATGACTTCACGAGAGCGGTCGTCTTACCACAAGGGAAATTCTCTGAATTTTTATCACTGAAAGGCGCTGACCGCAGACAAATGCTGCAAAGACTCTTTCATTTAGAAAAGTATGGTGATGAACTAAACAAGAAGTTAAAAGAACGCATGAACAAAACAGTACATGAGATCGATTTAATTGAAAAAGAGCAATTAGGTCTCGGTGATTGTTCTAAAGAAGCTGTCGAACAGGCAGAAAAGCAGCTTGAAGAAACAAAAGAGCTTATTAAAACATCCACGTTAAAAATAAAAAATACCGAGTTCCAATATGAAAAAGAAAAGAATATCCGCAAATGGATGGATGAAAAAGCAGCGCATGAAAACGAATTAAGTATTCATTTACAAAAACTAGACGAGATGGAAAACCTAAAAAAAATGATCGTATATGCAAAAGAAGCTTCCTTATTAGCTCCTTATGTAAAAGAGCTTGAAGAAAGTGATCATTCATACAATGAATGGCTAATCACCTTCGAGAAACTTTCAAAACGTCTTATGGATATGAAGAAAATTGCCTCAAAAGCAGCAGAAATTTTTGAAAGGGCAAAAAAAGAAAAAAGCGAAGAAGAATCACCATTACAAATTAAATTAAATGACTTTACTCGTATGAAAAATGAACGTCAACAAATTGAGGATGAAGAAAAACAAATTCATTCATTAACGAATGAGCTAGCACAAATAGATCAATCTCTCAATGACATTAATGAACAGAAAAGAAGAGCGAATCAGGATTTACAAACGTATGAAGAGGCAAAACAAACTCTCGAAGCTGAACTTACAAATATCGAAGTTTCTTCTAAATGGAAAAGCTATGTTTATGAAGCTTATGAACAGAAACAAAAGATCGATCATGCGTATCAGCTGATGAAGGAAAAGAAAGAATCAGTCGAATCAATTCATTCACAAATAAAACAGTTAAACGAACAAATTGAAAACGGCCAAAATGACTTGGAATCAAAAAAGCAATCGCTTCAACACCGCTTTTCTCAATTAATTTATTGGTACAATCACTTTTCTGAAAAAATTCGTGATCTCCATGACTTTAAACGATATTTACAGAGTATCAATAACGAGCAAAAACAGAAAAAATTCGATGAATTAGCAGCTGTTTTAAGAGAAGAATTGCAAGAAAATAAACCGTGTCTCGTTTGCGGTTCAATAGAGCATAACTTAAACAATATTAAGCATACCGATCAACATTTGAATAAAAATAGTTTAGATCATCCATTGGATGACATGTTCGATCAAATCAATGAAAGAGAACGGATATTAGATAAAGAGAAATGGTCATTAGAGCAGCAAGCCTCTTTACTAAGTAACCTTATAAAAACATATGATGAAAATCAATTAATTGAAGAAGAAAAAAACAATTCCAGTTCATTTTCACTAAAAGGGGAGAACTGGACGTCTGAGTGGAAATCATTTAATCATAAACTTGAAAAAGAAATGGAAACGGTCAATAAACTATATGAAGCATTGCAAAAGGAAAAAGCTATATTGGAGAAGCAGCAAGATCAGCTAACTGGACTGCAACGTGACCTTTCCACTTTAGAAAAACGCCTAAAGGAAGAGGCTACATTATACGAAAATCGTCAAAAAAATTATGGTTCAATATATCGCCAGTGGCAAGAGAAGTATTCTGATTTAAACATCGATGAATTGGTAACGACAATCAATGATGTAAAAGAAAACGAGGAGCAAGTTGAAACATTACGTAAGCGAATTGAAAAGAGTAAACCACATATAAATAATAAAAAGATAGAAATTGAGAGGTTACAAGAATCGAGTCAAGAGTATGCACTTAAACGGTCCTCTTTATTAGCACAAGTAGAAGAGAAACGTAAATGGTGTTCTGAGAAGAAAGCACAGCTACAGGAACAATTAAATGGTGAAGATATTGAAGCGAATATTCGTAAAGTAGAACAGAAGTTAAAGCAACTAACTGAAACTTTTACACAAGCGGAAAAAGAGTCAGCAGCTGCCGATCAGCAATTAAAAGAAGCAGAACATGAAGAAACGATCACAAAACAATCGATGATTGAGGCAAAACAGCGGTTGGAACGAGCGAAAGAGCAGTGGGAAAATCAAGTTCATAAAACGTCAATAGACTCTGTAAGTCAAGCAAAATCTCTTGCAAAAACGGAAAGAGAGATACAAGCAATGGAATCGGAGTTGACATCATTTGAACAGAAAAAACGAGAGCTTGAATATGAAATTAAACGGAAAACAGAATGGCTAAATGGTGAAGAGGTTTCTGAAGAGTTATTCCGTGAAACAGAAAACCTGTTAATAAAGCTAAAAAAAGAGCTTGATGAACTACACTCGAAAAAAGGCGGTTATGAAACGAGTGTCATCGAAATGAAACATCGTGCAGCAAGGTATGAGGAATTAGAGAAGAAACGAACAAAGTTAAGTGAAGACCATTCAAAATTAGTAAAATTAGACGGAGTCTTTCGTGGAAAAGCATTTGTAGAGTTCATTGCAGAAGAACAGCTTAACCAAGTAAGCCGTCTTGCATCTAAGCGACTTCATCATTTAACGAGAGGCAGGTATGCAATTGAAGTTGATTCAAATGGCGGATTTATTATTCGTGATGATGCCAATGGCGGAGTGAAAAGACCAGTGTCGACATTATCTGGAGGAGAAACCTTCCTCACTTCACTTGCACTAGCATTATCTTTGTCAACTTCGATTCAGCTGAAAGGAGAACATCCATTAGAGTTTTTCTTTTTAGATGAAGGATTTGGTACCCTTGACCAAGAATTATTAGAGACAGTCATAACATCACTTGAAAAGCTCCATTCTGAACAATTATCTGTCGGTGTCATTAGTCATGTCCCAGAGCTCCGTGAAAGATTACCAAGAAAGTTAATCGTAACACCTTCTGAACCTGGTGGAAAAGGAAGCTGCATTCATATGGAGGAGATGTAGTGGAAGAGATTTTACTTTTTCATGATGGAGAAGAAGAGCTTAAAAGGAGGAAGAATATGATGTCCGGAAGTTTAAAACTTTTTCAGTTTTGGAGAAATGTAGCTATTAAGACGATTGAAAAGTCAAGTGTAGAACAAGCAGTGATCATTCCAGACGGTTTTAATAATAATATTCATTGGAATTCTGGTCATATCGTGGCGAACATGGATGAAAAGTTGCATGTATACGTCGGACAAGATCGCGAATTGGACGAGCGCTATTATAATGCGTTTTTAAATGGAACATCACCCAATCAATGGCAAAACAAAAATGTACCTTCGCTTCATGAAGTCATTCAAAAGCTTAATAAGCAAGAACAAACGATCCAATCGAATTTTGAAAAAATTTGTAACGAACCGTTAACTGCAGATTTTCGCGGAATCGAATCTGGAGAAGAACTACTGCAATTTTTAGTCGTTCACGAAAGTTTGCATATAGGTGTCATTAAAGGGATACAGTATGCACTTAATGATAAAAAATAAAAAGTAACGAAGAAGTGGCTCTCACCAACGGTGAGGGCCACTCTATTTTACTGGGGTTTCCCATTACCTTATAGCTATTTCGCTGTTGTTTTTAACTCAACGTACTCATCATATGTGATTTCTTTATCAAATACTCCATCTTCTTGAATTTCGATAATGCGATTAGCAATCGATTGGTTAAACTGATGGTCATGAGAGCTGAAGATAATCGAGCCTTTGAAATTGATAAGGCCATTATTCAGTGCTGTAATCGATTCTAAGTCTAAGTGGTTAGTCGGCTCGTCCAATAGCAAAACATTTGCACCAGACAACATCATTTTTGAAAGCATACAACGAACTTTTTCACCACCAGATAGGACATTTGCTTTTTTCTTCGCTTCCTCTCCTGAAAACAGCATTCGGCCGAGGAAGCCACGTAAAAACGTTTCCGTTTGATCTTCTGGAGAGTATTGACGGAGCCAATCAACTAAATCTAAGTTTCCGTTTTCAAAGTACTTAGAGTTATCTTTCGGGAAGTAGGCTTGTGACGTCGTAATTCCCCATTTGAATGTCCCATTGTCTGGTTCGATTTCACCCATTAATATTTTCATTAATGTTGTTTTCGCAATTTCATTAACACCGACAAGTGCGACTTTATCGTCTTTATTTAACGTAAAGCTTACGTTATTTAACACTTTTACTCCATCTACTGTTTTAGACAGTCCTTCAACTTGAAGTAGGTCGTTACCAATTTCACGGTTAGGCTTAAAATGAACGAACGGGTAACGCCGGGAAGATGGCTTAATATCATCTAGTTCAATTTTATCAAGCATTTTTTTTCGAGAGGTTGCCTGTTTTGATTTTGATGCATTTGCACTGAACCTTGCAACAAAGTTTTGCAGCTCTTTTATTTTTTCTTCCTTCTTTTTGTTTTGTTCCTGAGCCATTTTTAGTGCAAGCTGGCTTGATTCATACCAGAAATCATAGTTTCCGACATAAATTTGAATTTTCCCAAAGTCTAAGTCTGCAATATGTGTACAAACTTTATTTAAGAAGTAACGATCATGGGAAACGACGATGACCGTATTTTCAAAGTTAATTAAAAACTCTTCAAGCCATTGAATTGCTTCGATATCCAAGTGGTTAGTCGGCTCATCAAGAAGTAAAACATCAGGATTTCCAAAAAGTGCTTGAGCTAAAAGCACTTTTACTTTTTCTCCACCTGTAAGCTCTTCCATTTTTTTATGATGAAGATCTTCATTAATTCCTAATCCTTTCAATAAGACGGCAGCATCAGATTCGGCTTCATAGCCATTCATTTCAGCAAATTCACCTTCTAACTCTGCTGCTTTCATACCATCTTCATCAGAGAAATCAGGTTTCATATAAATAGCATCTTTTTCTTTCATGACATCGTACAAACGTTGATGCCCCATAATAACGACGTCAATCACTTGTTCTTGTTCATATTCAAAGTGATTTTGTTTTAATACCGCCATTCTATGATCGGGAGGTAAAGAAACATCGCCTGTCTGTGCCTCGATTTCACCAGATAAAATGTTGAGAAATGTTGATTTACCAGCTCCGTTTGCTCCTATTAAACCGTAACAGTTCCCAGGAGTAAATTTAATGTTCACATCTTCAAACAACTTGCGATCTCCAAATCGTAAGCTGACGTTTGATACAGTTATCATTTTCACTTCATCCTCTTCATTTAAAGTCTAGGAAATTATAACATTTTCAAAGGGAAAAGACGAGTTTTGAAAAAAACTAATCAGATTATAGAACAGAATAAAAAGAAGGGCTGTCTCAAGTCTAACTTTGAGAATAACCCTTCTTTTATTTTATTATATTCTTTGTAAACCACAGGCTCTGCCTGTGTGAAAATAAACCTTCGTGAGATTTCTTTAAAGTAACGAATAGTTGGAAGGTATACTGTGCTTCTTTCTCTGTAAGGTTAATCGAAGAAGAGAATGCGTCGAAGCAGCTCGTAGAGAATTCAGCGAAGAGTCGCTCGTTGCTCCTGCGGTTACTCGTCGCAGAAAAACAGTGCTCCTGCGGTTACTCGTCGCAGAAAAACAGTGCTCCTGCGGTTACTCGTCGCAGAAAAACAGTGCTCCTGCGGTTACTCGTCGCAGAAAAACAGTGCTCCTGCGGTTACTCGTAGCAAAAGCATTTGCTTGCTTTCACCCCAGGGCACAAGTGTAAGATCTACTCATACTGGATTTCGTTGGCTTCCGCTATGTCTTCTTTGCCGCGGACAACGTTTCGACTATCAGTTTCATTTATTCATAGCTTTCTTCAAGTTGGTCAATAAGTGAGCCAACATATGCGACAGCTTGTCTTATGGTATCTTTATTCTCCATATCAACACCAGCATGTTTCATTAATTCCAACGGTTTCATTGTTCCTCCGGCTTTCAATACTTCTAACCAGCGATCGACAACAGGCTGACCTTCTTCAACGATTTTCTTTGATACAATTGTAGATGCGGTCAACCCAGCCGAATACGTGTAAGGATACAATCCCATATAATAATGAGGCTGTCTCATCCAAGTTAATCCTGCATCATCATCCAAGACAACGGCATCTTGCCAAAAACCTGCAAGAACATCATGCTTGATTTTTGTTAATGTGTTAGCAGTATGCGGTTTACCTTGTTCAGCATGGTCGTATACTCGTCTTTGGAATTCTCCTTCAAGCAAATGAGTCACAAAGTTATGATAATAAGTACCTAATAGCTGTAATATAACCCACCTCTTCATTCTAGGGTCTGTCGTTTCACTTAGTAAATGGTGGCTTAAGAGCATTTCATTCATCGTAGATGGGGCTTCAACAAAATATGTTGATGGTCTCGTATCACCGATTCGCTGGTGTTTGTTGGCCAAATAGAAATGCCCTGCATGACCAAGTTCATGTGCTAATATAAATGCACCTCGCATTGTTCCTTTCCAAGTCATAAGAATATACGGATGCGCCCCATACGGACTTGCGCAAAAAGCACCTGTCATCTTCCCGACATTATCCGCTCTGTCAACCCATCGTTCTGTTAATCCTTTCTTCATGATTTCTACATACTCAGGACCCATTATCTCTAAAGATTTTAATATATGCTCAGAAACTTTTTCGTAAGAAGTTTCGGGTTGAAATTCCGTGTCTAAAGGAGCCTTCAGATCGCAAAACTTCATTTCATCTAAGTTTAGTACTCTCTTTTTCAGTTTGGCAAGGCGTTGCATATGTGGTGCTAGTTCATGATAAATAATGTCTAGCTGATTATGATACATTTCTCTCGTGACTTTCTGTGGGTGTAATAACATGTCAGTAACTGAATCATAATTTCGAGCTTTTGCGATAGTGACATGTTTTATCACCTCTGTCGAGTAGGTGGCAGCATATGTATTTTTATATTTATTTAATGTTTCCACAAAAGACTTATATGAGTTACGTCGTTCTCCAGAATGTGGAGACAATTCATACTGATCTTCAAATAAAGCAAAAGATAAAGGCTTTTCGACACCGTTATGATCAATAAATGTTGAAAAACTCATATCTGATAATTTACTCGTAGAATAAATTTTGTAAGGAGCAGAATGTACTTCACCTAAAGAGGCTAACACTTGTTCCGTTTCAGGTGAAAGTGAGTAGGGCTTCTTTTCTAATATTTGATCGATTTGTCGTTTGTAGTTTTTAAGTTCAGTTTCCTGTTCAAAATATACGTTAACCTTAGTATCGGGTAAAGACAAAATCTCTGATTCTATAAAAGACGTTTCTGCTTCAAGATTAGTTTGAATTTGTCTTACTTTGGCAAAATTCGATTGGGATAGAGGATTTGTACCATCTTCAGCTAACTTTAAATTTGCATAAGCAAACAAAAGGATTAATTTTTCTTGTAGTTGTTCTTTTAGCTTTAAGCATGATAATAAATAAGAGGGGCCTTCATGTAACTTACCTTTATAAGACGTAATTTCAGGTAACATTTTGTCAATGTCATTCAATTCGGAATGCCATTCCTGTTCTGTCGTATACAAATCTTCAAGTTGCCATGTTTCTTCAATATTTACTTCGTCACGTTTTGTTAACTCAATTGCCATATTTTCATCTCCTTTAAATTATTTCGCTTAACGAATTAATATTTTTATTGTACAACATAAAGTAATAGAAAAGTATGATATTTCAGAAATCAACTATAAAAGTAACAAATATGTGTAGTAAGAATACAAAAAAAGGATTTCTTTTATGGCACGAAAGAATTGTTGACACTTATATATAAGGCATCATATACTAAAACATATTAATCCGACAAAAATAATATGATTTATAGAAAATGATCATTAAGGGGGAGTTGTATGGAACGCGTTTCGATAAAAGACGTTGAAAAAACGTTCGTTAATAAAAAGGAGAAATATTCCTTTACCGTTTTTGAAAATCTCTCTCTCTCAATTGAAGATAGTGAATTTGTATCACTGTTGGGACCGTCAGGCTGTGGCAAATCAACGTTGCTCAATATCGTAGCTGGATTAGATGAAGCAACAAACGGTGACGTTTACATTGATGGTAAACGAATCAAAGGCCCAGGTTCTGATAGGGGAGTCGTTTTTCAAGAGGCTGCACTAATGCCATGGCAGAATGTATTAGAAAACGTCATGTTTGCATTACGGAAGAAAATGAACAAATCGGAAGCAAGTGAACGTGCGAAAAAGTATATAAAATTAGTTCATTTAAGTAAATTTTTACATTCATATCCACATGAATTATCAGGTGGAATGAAACAGCGTGTTGCAATTGCAAGAGCGTTAGCGATGGATCCACAAGTCTTATTAATGGATGAACCATTCGGTGCATTAGATGAGCAAACAAGAACAATGCTCCATCAAGAAGTACATTACATTTGGGAAGAGACGAAAAAGACGATTTTATTTGTTACTCATAACATTCGTGAATCTATTATGCTATCAGATCGTATTGTTCTGATGGGAACAAGACCAGGCGGAATTAGGGAGATTTTTCATGTGAATCTTCCGAGACCGAGAGTTCCTTCTTCTCCTGAATTTATTAAACTTGAACAGGATATTATGTCTATATTAGGTGGAGAAATTGAAAAAGTGATGAGGGAGGAGATGGGCGATGATTTCAATTCTAAGAAGGCTAGCCTTCTTTACGGTACTCATCGTAATTTGGGAGATCATATTTAGAATTTATTCACAAGAAACAACACTATTTCCCTCTCCGTTAGGTGCAATAGAACAACTGTATATCGGATTCTTTGAAACAGGTATTCTCACTGTTGCATTAGGTGAAAGTTTACAACGGATTGCGATTGGTTTTGCATTAGCTGTGATCATTGGAGCTTTTCTAGGGATATTATTAGGAGTTTCTAAAATAGCTGACGAGACACTCGGTTCTCTAGTAATTGCCTTACAGTCAGTACCAAGTATTGTCTGGTTGCCGATAGCTCTTGTCGTTTTTCAAGGAGGTCCAGCAGCGATCTATTTTGTTGTTATTCTCGGTGGAACATGGGCGATGACCTTGAATATGAGGATGGGCATTAAAAATGTTCAGCCGATATTAATACGTGCTGCTAAAACGATGGGATACAATCATACAGAATTAATTTGGAAAGTGATGATTCCGGCATCTATCCCGTCTGCCTTAACAGGTGCAAGGCTAGCATGGGCCTTTGGATGGCGTGCTCTAATGGCAGCTGAACTTATTGGCAGTGGTGGATTAGGCCGAACATTAATGGATGCTCGTGATTTCTTTAATATGGATCTTGTCGTCGCGATTATGATTATCATTTCAGTTATAGGATTAATTGTTGAATATTTTATATTTAGCAAAATTGAAAAAACAGTTCTTTCACGTTGGGGACTATCAAAATCTGCATCGTAATAAAGAGGAGGAGCATAGATGAAAAAAATGTTAGGTGTATTATTAATAGCCGCAAGTACAGCCGTTTTTACTGCTTGTGGTGAAGGGGAGACATCAGGTGGTGAAGGTGCACAAAGCAATGAATCTGACGGGGAAATCAATATCGGATATTTCCCGAATTTAGATCATGCTGCAGGGATCATTGGGAAAGAAAAAGGTTATTTTGCAGATGAAATTGAAGGATATGACGTTGACTTTATTAATTATCCTAACGGCAATGATTTTGTAGATGCGTTAGATACGGGCGTCATTGATATGGGGTATGTGGGACCAGGACCTGCCATTAATTATTATTTATCTGGTGGTGATGTCGTCGTCGTTGGTTCTGCTGCTAACGGAGCGACATTAATCGTCTCCCGTGAAGATTCAGGAATTCATACGTTAGAAGACTTTGATGGAAGTTCATTTTGTACTCCAGGAAATGGATGTACACATAATGTCCAGTTAGAAATTATGTTACAAGAACTTGGACTAGAATCAAACCGTCTAGGTGGAACAGTTGAACATCAGTCACGCGTAAATCCAGCTAGTATGGTTGCGATGTTTGAACAAGGCCAAATTGATGCAGCAGCAGCACCTGAACCTTGGGGAACGTTGCTCGTTGAAGAGCATAATGCAAATGTTGTCACAGAATGGAATGAAGTATTTTTAGGGGAAGAACTTGCAAGTGTTGTGTTCGTAACGACGAGTGAATTTTTAGAGGAGAATCCTGAAGTAGTGGAGCAAGCGATGAAAGCTCACCAGCGTTCTGTTAAATTTGCACAAGAGAATGTAGATGAT
This sequence comes from Evansella halocellulosilytica, assembly GCF_002335745.1. Taxonomy (GTDB): domain Bacteria; phylum Bacillota; class Bacilli; order Bacillales; family Salisediminibacteriaceae; genus Bacillus_CA; species Bacillus_CA halocellulosilytica. The sequence continues at coordinate 3,475,829 of NZ_NIST01000001.1, forward strand.
ACGTTAGAAACAGTAAATGATTTAATTTATGATTTAACTCAATCTAGATTACCTGAGCATGTGTTAGAAAAAGCTTGGGAGCGTATGGTTATTACAACTGAAACACATGGTGATGCTCTACAAGCGTGGGCAACAGCGTCTTATGACCTACAATTTATGGATCAAGAGCCTGATTTAGACGGGTTTGTCGATACAACTATTCTTGATAAAGTTATAAATGAAGATGAGTAAAGTAGTAAAGAAGTCAAGATTTCCTTGGCTTCTTTACTTTTGTTATCGTGATCTTACTTTTCTCTATTACGAAAACTAGATGCAGTTCATCATATTCCCTCCCTTTTCGAGTCATACTTAAATACATCAAACATTTGACCTTTGCAATTAGGAATGATAAAATGACTGACAGTCAGTCACGAAAGTGAGGGGAGTACCATTGCAAAATAAGGAACGTAAATATGAACTGCTACTTGATTCAGCAATTAAGGTGATGACGGAGAAAGGCTTTGAGAAAACAGCTGTTTCCCAAATTGTAAAAGAGGCTGGTGTCGCTCAAGGGACGTTTTATTTGTACTTTTCTTCTAAAAGCGAAATCATACCTGCAATCGCAGAACGAATTTTTAATGAACAAATGAACGAAATTAAAAGTCGTAACAAATCAGAGCATACATTCCTTGAAACGTTAAACGTAATGATAGATGTCACATTTGAAATGACGTACAAATATAAAGAAGTGATTATTTTCTGTTATTCTGGAATTGCATTTTTCCATTCGTTTCATCGATGGGAAGAAATTTATAAACCGTATTACGATTGGGTGGAACAGCGTTTAACATCTTATATTGAAGAACATGGAATTTCGATTGATATTCACACATTTGATTACGTTAAAATGATTGTCAATGCGATTGAAAATACTGCTGAGAATTACTATTTCTCAAACAACGATGAACAAAATGAGGAGAAAGTATCTGAATTAAAAAGGCAAGTGTTTATCTTTTTAGAAAAAACACTGAAAGAATAAAGTTCCTCAATAGACAATGAGGAATTTTTTTAAGGTGAAAAATGACTGATAGTCATTCAGAGAGGTGTTCATAATGAAAAATAAAATGGAAGATTTATTTTTACTTTTATCTGTAGTAGGAGCTCTTATTTTTGCTGTAATCGGTCTGATTTGGGGGGGCCTTGCAAATTCACAAATGATCTTATTTGATGGAGTCTACTCCTTTATTAGTGTTTTACTATCTTTAATGACACTTTTAGCGGCGAAGTATATTCGTAAAAACGATCAAAAACGATTCCCGTATGGTAAATTAATGATTGAACCATTCGTTATTTTAATCAAATACTTTATTATTGCGATCATCGTTTTATCTGCTGGTATTATAGCAGTTATTGACCTGTTTTCAGGCGGGAGAGACGTTTCCCTCAATTCAGCAATCATATATTCGATATTTTCGACAATTGGTTGCTTCGTCTTCGTCATATATATTAAAGTAAAAAACAAACAGAAAATAACTGGATTTATAAGAGCTGAAATGAACCAATGGTTAATGGACGGTTATTTAAGCTTAGGAGTTTTTATCGGGTTCTTCGCAGCTCAATTACTTGCGGGTACAAACTATGCATACATCGTTCCATATATCGATCCTTTTATGGTATTTATTGTTGCAGCTATTTTCCTAAAAGTTCCATTAAGCTCTATCATTTCAAATACACGAGAAATTATCGGAATGGCTCCACCCGAAAGTATAAGTCAAGATATTCAATCAATCGTTAAAAATAGTGAAGCGAAGTATGGTTTTAATGAGTCATTCGTACGAATTACGAAAGCAGGCAGTGGGATGTATATTGATATCGATTTTATCGTGACGAAACATTCGAAAGTATCTCATGTTGCCGACCAAGACTGTGTTAGAGAAGAACTATTAGTTAAACTTCAATCTTTTCATCCTGATCCGTGGCTAACCATTACTTTTACAACTGATCGAAAATGGGCTCTATAAATAAAGGGGAGATTTTCAGTGGGGAATAAACATTTACTATTTGTCTACGGAACGTTAAGAAAACATTGCACGAATCATCACTTTCTAAAGGGAGCAACACTAGTTGCAGAGCAAGCTAGAACAAAGGGCGAGCTTTACGATACTGAATCGGGATATCCAGCTTTACGCTTTAATGGTCATGAAAATGTCTATGGTGAACTGTATGAAGTTGATGATATCCTTTTAGCTTCGATTGATATGTTAGAAGGCTATGAACAATGGAGAGACGAGAATTTATACGAAAGGACAATAAGCAGTATAAGGTCCGATCGAGGTGATTATAAAGCGATCGTTTACTATATGTCTGAAAAAAACGATGAGATGCTAAGGAATAAAATAGATAGTGGGGATTGGAAACGATATGAGTTTGAACGAAATAACACTCCTTATTTCTATTATTTTGCCTTTGGCTCATGTATGGACATGGAAAGGATGAAAATAGCCGAAGTTGATCATCTATTTTCGAATGTAACTGGGGCTGGAAAGCTTCCAAACTATGAAATCTGCTATCGAATCCACCGTCCTGATGGTGGTAGAGCGGATATATCTGAAACGGGGAAAGAGTTAGAAGGAATCGTCTATTATTTACCCTACGAAGCATTACAATATTTATATGAAAGGGAAGGGGTTTACACAGGGATGTATCGTCCGATATTCGTCGATATTACTATCGGTGAAAAACAGTTTATTAATGTATTATCATTTACTGTCATTAATAAGAAAAATGAATTAACCCCGCCTGATCATTATGCGATAGAAATTTTAAGAGGGGCTAAAGGCCGAGTATCAAAGGAATATTTTGCTTACCTCACTCAACACATGGAGAATCTAGGCGTCAATGTTCATCAATTATTAAAAAAAATAGAAGTACCTTCATAGCAAAATCCATGCTGATTTTGAACGTTAAATTGTTCTTTCATGAGTGAACTTTGCATGATCATGATGCATAGTGCCGCTTTAATTGGCGGCACTATTATAATATGACGTTTAAACATGTTCTGCTTCGTTCATACTGCAAAAAAGGCCGAAGTAGAGGTGAGTAAAATGTTTATTTTGTATTTATTGTTATCAGTTACATTTGTTCAAGCAGTCCTTATTTATTTCTCTAAAACTCAATTACCTGCTTCATATAAAACAAATTGGATTCCTTTATCGTTTTTGAGTACTGGGGGAATGAAGCTTATTGTTAGTTTATTGATTCCAAGCACTATTGGGATGGTTTTATTTATAACTGGTTTCATTTTTATCATTTCGTCATTTGCTATATTATTGTTAACAATAGTTGTAAAAATAGTTACGAATGCTAAAGCAAAAAAAGAATATCGCCGCGAATATTCCTTATAAGTTTAAACAGAAGGCTGCCAATAAATAAGGCCAGTTTGTGTTTCGTGTTCGATGGCCACATGAAAATGATGCTTTTCATAAAAATGAACTAACCGATCGAGGTGATCCCAATCGCGCTCAACGAGATCTCCTTTAATGCATGCGATATTTTGATTTAACGCATGCTCTTTTAGAAATTTCATACATATGGATCCGAACCCGCGGTTTTCTTCACCTCGTATGTCATCGATCTTTATATTCATTTGTTCATCATATTGAGCATGGATCGAAAAATCCCAGGAACCATTAAAGGGTGTTTCACAATTATGCAACATAATCTTGCAAATATGACCATCGTCTGCTGAATAGACGATTACCCATTTATCATCTTTTGTTTGGTCTATACCTAATATATTCCATTTTTTCGAGATTTTTTTCATATTTTCTTGCATTCGAAAGATTTGAAACTCAAGATCATCATATTCCTCAATGAGTGTTTCTTTCTTTTTATCTTCTTTTCTTTCAAATGCAGCTGCTGATAAAAACAAAGAAATTCTCCTTTCAAAAACATCATATTACATGTAGATCTCTCTAATGCTTCAATTACGAAATATACACAACATATTTCAGCTCACAAGTTTGCAATTTTACTAGAAAATGAACTAGAATGCAATGTTGTGATTACCGAAAAATACGACTAAGATAATTAGTAGTATGAATTACTATATAGAGTGGTTGTAAAATACAATACAGCTGTTTTATTGAGTGTCGGTTCTCTACTTTCATGAATATTTTTTTAACAGGAATGAAATTTTCCTATTGTAATTAAAAATAAAAAGATGTATGATAGAGTACAATATATAGATGTTAATTCCTTGAAATTACACTATATATAGTGTAACTACAATTCGATATTGAGGAAGAACAGGCGCCTATTCTAGGCATAATAGGGAATCCGGTGTAACTCCGGAGCTGTCCCCGCAACTGTAAATGTGGACGAAATGAATGACCACTGTATAAGTTTGTATAAAAGCAGCTTATACGGGAAGGTTCAGAGTAGTATGAAGCATAAGCCAGGAGACCTACCTGTTTTCCTAAAGTTTCTAGTCTTCGGGGGGTGAGATATTGAAACGGCGACACGATTAAAAAACATCCGTTTTTTACATTCTATTGCCGTATTCTCAACCTTCCATATAGTGGAAGGTTTTTTTATTAAAAATTTTAGTGAAGCAGGTGTTCAATATGTTAAAAACTATCAATCGAATAACTGAATTAACGAATGAATTAGCAAATCAGTATCCCTCACTTTCATGGGATCATTTTCACGAGCGGCTAAAAAATAAAAACATTGAACTAGCGAGTATTCATAACATTTCTGATCAAATCGTCATGACAGCATTAGATCAACTGACTGCTGAGGAGTCTGATTGGACGTTTGTTGCAGCACGATTATTTTTAACTCAACTTTATACTAATGTCGAAAATAGCCGTCGTATGAAAGCTTATGATGACTTTCACAGTTTATTAGTATATTTGACAGAAAAAAAATTATACAGTGATCAATTAATGTCATTATACAGTTCAGATGAAATCCGTACGTTAGGAAATCAATTAAATAGCGAAAAAGATCATTTGTTTACATATATCGGGCTAAAAACGATTGCTGATCGTTATTTATGTAAAGATCATGATGGAAATATTGTTGAGTTACCTCAAGAGCGTTTCCTCATCATCGCAATGACATTAATGATGAACGAAAAAAAAGATCAGCGTCTTGAATTAGTGAAAGAAGCTTATTGGGCTCTTTCGAATTTATACATGACAGTTGCAACACCAACGTTAGCAAATGCAGGTAAAACTCACGGGCAACTTTCCAGCTGCTTTATCGATACAGTTGATGATAGTCTCCGCGGAATTTTTGACAGTAATACTGATGCTGCAACAGTGAGTAAAAACGGGGGAGGTCTAGGAATTTATTTAGGGAAGGTCCGTGCAAAAGGGAGTTCGATTAAAGGGTTTAAAGGGAATTCATCCGGTGTACTCCCTTGGATGAAGCAATTAAATAACACCGCAGTCAGTGTCGATCAATTAGGGCAACGTCAAGGTGCAATCGCTGTTTATCTTGATGTGTGGCATAAAGATATATTCTCCTTTTTAGATGCAAAACTAAATAACGGTGATGAACGACAACGAACACATGATTTATTTACCGGTGTATGTTTGCCTGACCTCTTTATGGAAAAAGTGGAGTCAAGAGAGGATTGGTATTTATTTGACCCACATGAAGTGAGAGAAGTGATGGGCTTTTCACTAGAAGATTATTACGATGAAGAAAAAGGGAGTGGCAGCTTCAGAGAGAAGTATGAAGCATGTGTGTTATCTAATGAACTAACTTATGAAAAAGTCCCAGCGATTGACATTATGAAGAGAATAATGATCTCACAGCTTGAAACGGGTACACCTTATATGTTTTATCGTGATAACGTTAATCGGGCAAATCCAAATAAACATCAAGGAATGGTGTATGCTTCAAATTTATGTACAGAAATTATGCAAAATATGAGTGCAACAACTGTCATTGAAGAAACGATTGACAATGGAGAGATTATTACTCGTAAAAAACCAGGCGATTACGTTGTTTGTAATTTAAGTTCGATTGCTCTTGTAAGAACATTAAAAGCGAACGTATTAGAGCGATTAATCAACATTCAAGTAAGAATGCTTGATAATGTCATTGATATTAATTCGCTTGATGTACCTCAAGCACATTTAACAAATAACAGATATCGCGCGATTGGCTTAGGAACATTTGGGTGGCATCATTTGCTCGCTATAAATAATATAAAATGGGAGTCAGATGAAGCAGTCGCATATGCAGATGAACTATATGAGGAAATCGAATATTACACAATTAAAGCTAGTATGAAAATTGCAAAAGAAAAGGGAGCTTATTCGTATTTTAAAGGTTCTGATTGGGAGAACGGGACTTATTTTGAGCGTAAACATGACAAATCAGATAGATGGAAAGGACTTCAAGAGGAAATAAAAGTACACGGTTTAAGAAACGGCTATTTAATGGCAGTTGCACCTAATTCAAGTACGTCAATCATTGCGGGTTCTACCGCTTCGATTGATCCAATTTTCAATAAAGAATATGCGGAAGAAAAAAAGAACTACAAAATACCAGTAACTGCACCTGACTTATCGCCAGAAACAACATGGTATTATAAGCCAGCTCATCTAATTGACCAAGAGTGGAGCATAAAACAAAACGCAGCAAGACAGAAGCATATTGATCAATCTGTATCCTTTAATCTATACGTACAAAATACGATTAAAGCAAAAGAGCTGCTACATTTGCACTTAACAGCATGGAGTCACGAGCTAAAAACAACTTATTATGTTCGATCGACTTCAAGCAACCTTGAGGATTGCGAGAGTTGTTCAAGCTAAGTGACAAGAGGGGGATTTTCAATGGAAAAATTAAAAGAAAGAAAATTATACGATGTACATGCACCGAATGCGTCAACAAAAATTATCAACGGGGAAAGTTCGAACGTACTAAATTGGGACGATGTAAGGTTTACTTGGGCATATCCGTTATATAAAAATATGCTAGGCAACTTTTGGACACCGTTTGAAATAAATATGTCAACTGATGCGAAGCAATTTCTCACCCTATCTGATGAAGAGCAGGAATCTTTCAAAAAAATTATCGGTCTTCTTGCATTTCTAGATAGTATCCAGACTGACTACTCGATGCATGTCGCACGATATTTAACTGATTCTAGTTTATCGGCCTTAATGACAGTATTATCATTCCAAGAAGTTGTTCATAACCAAAGCTATTCTTACGTTTTATCAAGTCTAGTAAAGAAAAGCGAACAAGATGAAATTTTTGAATACTGGAAACATGATGAAGTTTTAAGAGAACGTAATGACTTCATAGCGGAAGGATACGAAAATTTTGTCCAAAATCCAACACCGAAGACATTTTTACAATCAATCGTATATGATGTCATATTAGAAGGATTAAATTTTTATTCTGGTTTCAGCTTTTTCTATCATTTGGCAAGAGAACAAAAAATGGTCTCTACTTCAACGATGATTAATTATATAAACAGAGATGAACAATTACATGTTTATTTGTTTGCTAATATCTTTAAAGAAGTTCGCAAAGAATTTCCAGAACTTCAAGGCGAAGAAATAGATAAGTTCGTTCAAAGCACGTTTATTAAAGCAGCAGAGCTCGAAACAAAATGGGCGAATTATATAATCGGTAATAAATTCCCTGGAATACCTCTTTCTGATTTAGAAAACTATATTAAATTTATGGCGAATAAACGGGTAAATGAACTAGGAGTTGAAAGACCATTCGATGGTTATCGATCTAATCCAATGCGTTGGATCAAAGTGTATGAAGATATGAACAGTGGAAAAACAGATTTCTTTGAGCAGAAATCAAGACAGTACACAAAAGTATCTGAAGACAATGGCTTTGACGATTTATAAGAAAAACGTAGCTTTCAAAATGATGAAAATGAACGTGCTTCTGGAAAAAACTAGTAAAGTAGAGAGGCTGTCCCAAAAGTGACAGTCTCGTCTTTTTGTCCCTTCATAAAGCTTGATATCACATTTCCTTCAACATATCGAATTTTGTACGCTAGCAAATTTCAACCTTAAATACTTGAATTCCTGTACGCTGAGGACATGGGCTATCTAGTTGAAAGATATGTTATGCTGCAGCTTCTGCCCCTTTGAAATCAGGGATTCTATCTTTCAAAGGGAAGGAAAACGGCCGACTTTTTCTTTCTCCATGTTTCCCCAAACTTCTTCGCGAATGACTTTCTTCGATTGGCTCACTTTGATCTACTCCTAAACAACTTATTTCTATAGTATAGCCCATTCATCGATTATTGGACAAACAGAGTGAATGCCAGCATAACTATGCTTTTAGACCCAGGTCTTTACTTATGCCTTTCGTTAAATGCCACCATTTCTTAAAATTCGACAGTTCCACCATTGCTTCGGGCTTATTTTTATCAGAAAAATCAGAATTTTAGAGGGGATCGTCGTTTTTTCCAGAATTTTTAAATGAATGATAATGAAGGGGGTTGCTTTTTTGCGAGAGGGAGCCGTGTTAAGGAAGTTGATCCTAGTGTTTTTTGTATGTCTACTAACGTTTTCTACGATATTTCCTAATTTAGCAGGAGCTGAGCAAGGAGAGATTGTAGATCTACAGGCTGAAGATGAGAGGGTTGAAAAAGAGCGGGAGGACACTTTTTTCGAGGGAAGTGATGAAGCAGATGCTGTTGAAGAGGATGAATTAGCTACAGTTTTATCAGGCCTTGAGTTGGAGACTCCGGACTTTGAAGACGTGGGTGTGTCGGAAAAGATAGAAAGTGAAGTAGCTGATGTGTTAAAAGAGAGCGAGACAGTGGATGTGATTGTCCGCTTAAAGGATGCCGAAGAGACTATGGTTGAAGGGTTATACGTGCAAGCCCGTGGGTTAGATTCGCGCTCGGAGCGGATCGAGTTTGTTCAGGAAAGGTTGAAAGATAATGCAAAAGCTTCTCAGCAGGGTATTAAGCAGACTTTTCAAAGGTTGGAAGAGCGCGGTCATGGTGAGGTGAAGCAGTCGTACTGGATTATTAACGGGATTGCTGCTTCTGTAACAGAGGATGGGTTAAAGGAATTGCAAAACCGCGAAGACGTGAAGAAGATTACGTTGGACCGGGAAATTGAATTACCGGAAATTACAGTTGAGGACTCCGAGCCGCGATTGCCAGAGTGGGGGTTAGAGAAAATAAATGCTCCACAAGTGTGGGGAGAGTATGGTCTTAAAGGTGACGGGATTGTCGTTGGGATAATGGATACGGGTGTTGAAGGGGATCATGAAGCATTAAAGCATAATTACCGTGGGCGAGATGGTGACCATACGTATTCGTGGGCGGATTTTTCTGGACAAGGGTATGGCACGCCTCAAGATGGTAATGGACATGGGACTCACGTAGCTGGCTCTGCTGTTGGAGGTGGTTCCGGAGAGCCTATTGGTGTTGCACCTGAAGCAGAATGGATTGCAGCAAAAATATTTAATGATGCAGGATCAACTACCACGTCTGCGATTCACGCAGCGTTTGAGTGGTTTATGGCACCTGGGGGAGACCCGGAGATGGCACCGCATGTGGTAAATAACTCATGGGGGAATGCGAATTCGTATAACACAGAGTTTTACGATGGTGTTCAAGCTTGGGTTGCTGCTGGGATATTCCCATTGTTTGCAGCAGGGAATAACGGACCAGGTTCGGAGACGATTGGTTCACCGGCAAGTTTTCCCGAATCATTTGCGATCGGAGCAACAGACGTAAATGATCAGATTGCTGGTTTTTCAAGTCGTGGACCGGTGTTTTGGGATGATGGAGACGGTGAACGGAAGCGTTACTTAAAGCCTGAGGTTTCTGCTCCGGGTCATGAAATATATTCAGCGTGGCCGACCGCTCGCGGAGAGGGGGCGTACAATACAATTAGTGGAACGTCAATGGCAACCCCGCATGTCGCAGGGGCGATTGCGCTTTTACTCCAAGCAAAGCCGGAGCTCTCACTCGATGAGGTAGTTGAGTTGTTAGAGGTTACAGCTCGTGGAGAGGGGCATATGGGGACACTACCGAATGACTTGTACGGTCACGGTATTATGAATATTTATCAAGCCGTTACCGAAGCTTCGTTTTCCGGACAATTAACAGGAACGCTGTCAGATGAAGAGGGGCATCCGCTTGAAGGGATTGTTCGTATTCCTGCGCAGTCTATGGAATATGAAGTAGGCGAAACAGGACAATTTTCCTTTAGTGTTCGTGAAGGAACCTACGATGTGCAGGTTGCGAGCTTTGGATATGAAACGTTAGAAACAGAAGTTACAATCGTTCAAGGTGAAGAAATGGACGTGGCGTTTACACTAGAAGCGTCACCTCGTCATACATTATCCGGTTCGGTTGCGACAATAGAAGGAGAGCCGGCTGCTTTTGCTTATATTAGGGTTGAAGATACACCTTTAACAGCAGTTAGAACCGATCAGTCTGGTCAATTTGAAATCACCGATTTACCTACAGATGACTACGTTCTTCATGTAAGTGGAGAAGGCATTTCTAGGAAAATAGTAGAAGTAACACTAGAAAGCGACGAGGAAATTGACATTATCGTTCATACGGAGCAGACTGCTGCCAAGCGGGATTGGAAAACCGCGAACAATAACTTGAATCGAAATGCCATATCTGCTAATGCGATTGATGTCGATCGTTTGTCTGAAACGTGGAGCTATGACGATCGTTCAAAAGGTCAGATTCTCTTTTCCACCCCGGCTGTTGGGGAAGGCAAGGTTGTGTTTGTGACTGACCGGGGCTGGATTACGACGTTAGATAAACGAACGGGCGATGAAGTATGGAGCGTGCGAATGGGCAACACCAACCGCTCCTCACCTACAATCGAGGAAGGCGTTGTTTATTTATCGGGCGGTAATAATGGTCAAATTTATGCATTAGAGCTTACGACAGGGCGTGTGCTGTGGAGCGTTGATGTAGGATCTCCCGCAATCTATGAATCTCCCTTGTATGATAATGGTACGGTTTATGTAAGCTCAGGACTATCTGATGATGCCGTGGTGACTGCGTTAGATGCAGAGAGTGGTGAGATAAGATGGCAGCAACCTTTAGGTTCCCCTACTTACTTTGGCGGAAGTATCGGAGAAGGTTATTTGTATATCGGAAGCTATGATAACCGGACACTTAGGGCACTATCTTTAGAGGATGGAGAAGAAGTGTGGCAAATCACTTTAGAAAATCAAGGATTTGCATCACGTCCTGTTTATGAAGACGGCAAACTCTATGTCGCTAGTACAAACTTTGGTAACGGACAAGGTACACTTCATGTCATTGATGCGGCTTCTGGTAATGCCATTTGGCAAAATAGTTCGGTCGGTGACACACAAGCGGGATCGCCGATTGTCTATGAGGATCTTGTTGTCATTGGTTCTGCGGCTCAACCGGTCGTTCGTGCATTTGACCGAGAAACAGGAGACGAAGTGTGGGTGAACCGTGATGTCGGGATGTCGTTGCATAATGGTGCAGTTACAGCCGATGGAACGTTATACATTACGAATACAAACGGTATTTTATACGGCTTAGATGTTCTCACCGGGGAACGTATGTATGATATGTCACTTTCTGATTATAGTACTTCGGGGATTGCTGTGACGTCTGGAAGGCTGATTGTTCCGCATCGTTCGGGTATTTATAGTTTTGACGCACCTGGTGTACTAACAGGAGAGATCACATCCTCATCTGGAGAACCAATTGAAGGGTTTACCCTTGTTACAGAAACTGGAAAGAAAGTCGAAGCTGATAAAGATGGAATGTTCCGTTTGGACCATGAGCCTGGAGAGTATACAGTTCGAGTTGGACAATATGGATATCAACAGCGTGAAGAAACAGTTACATTCATTTCAGGATATGAAGAAGAACGATCCTATGAACTTCCTAAAGCAGGTACAGGTTCGGTTATTGTTTCTGCAGTAGACGAACAGAATGGAAAGGCTCTTGAAGGGGTGAATCTCACGTTTAAGGATACGCCGGTTGAAGGAGTAAGCGATAAAGACGGAGAATTTGAAGTTAACAGTATGTATGAAGGAATCTATAAGCTCACAGGCTCGAATGGCGGGTATGTCACCTATGAAGAAGAGGTTGTCATTACCGCTGGTGAACAGACGGAGATTACGGTTTCTCTTGTACCGATCGATATTGCTGTTTTAAATGATTATGAGTCCGAGATGACAACGACGCTTAACGTGAACGGATATACAGCTGAAGAACGAGAGTGGGATGTCATTGATGAAATAGAAAAATATGAGATTTTACTTCTAAACGGTGCATACGGTTCTGGTGGGTGGCAACCGGATGAAGAGTTGTTTATAGATCTTGTAGATGCTGCGAAGGAACGAGATGTAAGCATTGTGTTTGCCGATGCTTGGGGAGGAAATTACGGGTCGATTCGTCAGCTTACAAATTATCTCGGCAACCCAAGAGAGATCGCTCACCATTTCGGGACGGGAAGTGTTCGTATTCAAGTCGATGAACAACACCCGATTTTTGAAGGCTATGAAAATGGCGATCGCTTCACAGTTTATGAGCGTACTGGTGACTTTGCCTGGTTTAATCACTATACAGGACGCCATTTAGCAAGTGTTGGCAGTACATCGCAAGGGTTTATGGGCTCGGGGGTTGCTTATCAAGCGGTTTCTGAAAATAGTGCCCATTTACTATTGGCAAGTCACGGTGCGGCACCGTGGATTTCACCTCTTCAAGGGTGGCTATCCCCACAACAGGATATTTTCTTTAATGGCATTGACTTCTTGTTAAATACTGAATTTGGTGAATTGACGGGTACAGTGGAAAATGAAACTGGGGAACCAGTAGAAGCTCAATTCGAAATTTTAGAAACTGGCGTCACTTTCTCACCAGAGGAAGCGGGCGATTTGATGCAGTTTAACGTCTTTCATGACGAGGGGGCCTATACACTTGAGACACGAGCACCTGGCTATGAGACGGTCACTCAGGAAGTAACTTTTTCTCATGGTGAGCCATCTGAGTTTGAAATCGTGTTAGGTGGCAGTGATGGAGGAACGATTACCGGAACGGTCGTCAATGGTCAAACGAATCAGGTGAATGAAGGAGTAGAAGTAACGTTAACCGATCTTGACGAAGAAGTGATAGAAGAAAGTGTGACCGGGTCGAATGGTCGCTTCACATTCTCTGAATTAACGGACGAACAATACACACTGACGTTTGAAAAAGAAGATTTCTTCAGCTATGAGGAAACGGTAGACCTTAATCGTTTAGATGGAGAACTATCGGTAAAGCTTTATCCGGTACCGGAGATGGCCGTCTTAGGAGATTATTTCTCTTCGGGGACGAACTTCCAAGCTGTTTTTGCTGAGCGCGGTGTTGAGGTCGATCATTTGACGATGAATGAAGCCATTGACGAAATTGGAAACTACGAAGTCATTTTCGTTAATGAAATCTCAGGAAATCCAGCACAAGAAAGGCTTAATGAGCTTTTAAAAAGAGCAGATGAATACGAAACGAGTCTCGTCTTTGGTGATACTTATTGGACACAGTCTGGTGTAAACCAACTGAAAGAACGTCGTGGAGATCCGGGTGTTCGGGAGCAGGTGTCAGATACGTCTTCTGCTGCAGGGTATGTAGTCCATGAAGAGCATCCAATCTTTAATGGAAGGGAAGCAGATGAATTCATTGAGTTGCTGCTTCCGTCGCAAAGCTCGGTTACTTATTTTGATGAGTACAGTGGATATCCGTTAGCTGATATCAAGCATGAAGACCAAGAGGAAGCGTACGGTTTAGGCATAGCTTACAAACCGAGAACCGCAAACAGTGTTGAAGTGTTAATGTCAGGACACGGCTTTTCCTTCACTCATCACGGAGGTCATTACACAGATAACGCGAAAGATCTGTTAGCTCAGACGATGATCTGGGCTGCATATGAACGGTTTAATACGATCCAAGGAACTGTTACTGATTCAGATGGTGAACCTCTCTTGGCATCTGTTGAAGTCGTTGGCGAAGGGTTTGGAACTGAAACCAATTCTGAAGCAGGTACATTTTCAATCGCGATTAACGAAGGAACGTACCACATTGAGGTTAGTGCGTATGGTTATGACACTGTTGTTCAAGAAGTGGAAGTAAGTGAAGAAACAGAGCCATTTACAATCGAGATGGTTGTTGATGCAGATGCTGCAAGTATTTCTGGCGTGATCGTTGATGAATCAAATGGTCAAGCCATTGACGGTGCACATATTGACATTATCAATATTCCACGTGAAACGACAAGTAATGAGAACGGCAGCTACGAACTATCACGAATGATGCCAGGTAACTATGATTTCGTTATTGAAGCAGATGGATACGTAGTAAAAGAATTGAGTGTGGAGCTTTCACCGTCTGAGGAAAAACAGCTCCAGCTCGAATTAAAACCATCGCCTACAGTAGGTGTCATAGTTGATACAACATCGTCAAATGCTGTTTCATTAGACGAATACCTTACAGACAGAGGTTATCTCGTTGAACATTTCTTCTATGATGAAACTGATCAATTGAATGAAGTGGATGTCGTAATCGCAAACTCTGACTATAATAACGATTTAATCCCTTCAGAGGAAGTTTTCAATTTGTTCCTAAGTGAACTTGATGCATCAAGAACGCCAGTGATATGGACAGGGCAGCATGGCGGACGGGGAAGTATTCGTTTCCTTGAGCAATATGAGGGTGATCCTAATGAAGTGACTGGGGGATCACAAGCAGGTATGCAAGGTATCGTTTTGGACGAACATCCTCTAGTTGAAGGTTTGACTGTGGAAGAAACCTTTGAATTGAATGCACGATCCAACTATTATTACACCTTTGACGGATACCGAGGTACGACGATTGCTGATGTATTGAATCGTTCTGATGAAAGAGTCGGAGCGATGGTTGGCTATAAAGGACGGACAATTGATTCTGTTGAAATTTTACTTGCCAATATGACCTTCAGTCATTCGTGGCATCCAGGTCTTGATGAATTTGATGAAAACAGAGAGACAATTTTTCAAAATGCGCTTACGTATGCCCTTGAGCAAGATGAAGCACTCGTCGGTGAGCTTCATGGATCGTTAATTAATGATCAGGAATTAGCTGTTTCAGGCGAGGTGTCAGTGAGTGAGACGGGGCAAACGATAATGACCGATGAAAATGGGGAGTTCTTTCTTGGACTTGAAGAAGGGACTTATGAGCTGACGTTATCAGCATATGGTCACGTTAATAAAACGGTATCAGTCACGGTAGATAATGGTGAACAGCATGAAGAGGCTTACGTTTTACAATCTGAAAATGCCGGTGTTCTATCCGGTCAAGTGTCAGCCGATTCATCCGGAGATACGCTTGAAGGAGCGAATGTGCAAGTGCTCGGAACCCCGAGACAGACAACGACCGATGAAAACGGCGACTTCAGCTTGTCTCTACCTGAAGGTGAATACAATGTAAGAATTACAGCAGCGGGCTACTCACCAGAGCAATTGAACGACATTACCGTTGTGGCAGGAGAGGAGACAGAGGTAACGGTTGCGCTAGGTAACCCAGAAGCGATTGCGATTTTGGCTACATCCTTGAACTACAATCGGTTGAGTGAGTTTTTAGAAGGCGAAGGGTATGAGCTTTCATTCTATGATAGAGGGGAGTATGCTGACCTACAAGAAAGCCTCGCTAACTATGCCCTCGTCATTTATAACGACAAGGACTTGTCAAAGTCAGATGATGAGTTAGAAGCTTTTGTAGAGGCAGCAGATGAAGCAGAAACGAGTATCCTATTCCCGTCTCAATTTGGCAGTGGCACGATCCGTTACCTTGTAAGTACATTTGGGGATCCTGAAAATGTTCGTCAAGGCTTTGAAAGTCAGGCGATTAATGTCACAGTAGAAGAAAGCCACCCTATTTTTAGTGGCTATCATGTTGGCGATGAAGTTGAAATTTTAAATAATGGAACGAGTAACCAGCAATATTCCGTTTATGACAACTACAGTGGAGCAACAATCGGGTCTTTGTCCCACACTGATAAAGGTGTCATTGGTGAAGGTATTGGTTACAGTTACCGGACAGCGAATAGTGTCCACATTTTAATGAGTGGATTTGCCGCCAGTACGTATGGTGCACCAGAAACTCGCTGGACGAATGACGCAAAACAACTTTACTTGAATGCGATTGACTGGGGAATTTCCGCGAGCTTAGGTGAGATAAGAGGGAAAGTAACGAATGAAGAAGGAGAGGCAGTTTCAAGTGCAACGGTCTCTATCTTAGAAAATAATATGGAAACAAATACAGGAAGCAACGGTCAATTTCGTTTTGGTGTCGGTGAAGGCACGTATACGCTTGAAATAAGACAACGAGGGTTTGAATCGACACAATTAGAAGTAACGGTTGAAAACGTCGGTGACACTGTAGAAGTCGATATCATTCTTAAAGCATTGGAAGGTGCAACACTTTCTGGACAAGTCGTGAATAATCAAACAGAAGACAACATAGCAGGAGCAAACGTAACTCTTCGCTCTGTAGCTGAAGATGAGATTGTCGATGAAATGGAAACAGATGAAAAAGGGAACTACCAGTTTGCTAATTTGTGGGACGGTGATTACGAGCTATTAATCGTACGTGAAGGCTATGCTGAAGTGAATGAAACCGTCACAATCGAGGGAGAGGATGTCCTAATGGATATAGGACTACACCCTTATGAGCTTGCGGTCATTGGTGATTTAAATGATGTGTTGGCAAACTTCCTAGCAGATCACGAATTATATGTTGAAGAGCGAGGTTGGGATGTAGCTAGTGATCTATCAGCATACAACACGATTGTTGTAAACTCGAACAAAGGATCTGAGGAAGAGATGGTGGCCTTAGTTGATGCAGCTGACGAAGCAGCAGTGAGCCTCATTTTCTTAGGTACTTACGGTGTTGCTGAAGGGTCAATTCCACTTTACAAAGACGTTTATGGCGCACCGTCTCTTAACCAGCACGGGTATGACGAAGGTGCCGTGTACTTAGATGTTGCTATAGATCACCCAATTTTTGAAGCTTTTGATGATGAAGTGATTCTCATTCATAGTGAGCGAAGTCCCTTTGCGACTTACTTGGGTATGCCAGGCGAAGTTATCGGACAGCTCGTTGTAGATGAAGCTGAAAAAGGAGATGCAATCTCTTATGAATTTAGAGGAGAAGATCATCTTCACGTATTCTTATCTAGCTTTGCAGTTACAAATATGATTGGCCCCGATTACGGCTGGACCGAGGACGGGCGTCAGTTGTTTGTAGAGGCTATTGAATGGACGATGGAAGCAGAAACAGAGATCGAAGAGCCAGAAGTTCCATCTGCACCGGTATGGGATGAGACAAAACGTCGTACAAATGAACGTCCGGTTGCTCTTACTGGAACAGCAGACCCGAATACAACTGTACATGTGTACGAGGAACGAGGACAAAACCGTACACGATTAGAAACGGTCGAATCCGATGAAGGAGGTAGGTTCGAAGCTATTCTCGATATGCAAAACGGGAATCACTTTTTGATTGCCGTAGCGGAAAATGAAGTTGGAAAGACTGAGAATGAAGAACGAATGCAGCTGATCATGACAGGAAAACCGCAAACAAAAGGAGATAGGGATCAAATAGAAGAGGGGAAAGGAGAAGAGGTTGATGAAGCAAGCTAGTGTTCATTAAATAAAGCCCGTCAAGATCGTTTGACTTTAGGCGATCTTGACGGCTTTTTGTGATTGTGAGCATCATATAAGAATACTTTTATACCTCAGCCGTCATTTTTTATTATGATAAAATCGCTTTGCTTTTGCACGATTCCCGCAGTCTGCCATCGAACACCAACGTCTGCTACGATTGCGGGTTGTATCCAAAAACAGCCAACCACACGGATCCCCTTCACACTTTTTCACTCTACTTAGTTCTTTTTCAGAAATAAGAATGTCTATAGCAGATTGAACAATCGGTGGAAGCATTCCGTCTAATGCTTCTTCACAATTCGAAAATTCCAATGAAAAATTTTTTTCACCAGGGACTACTCGCATCATCCCGTAAGCATTGCCTAAGGCTTCATTTAAAATAGAAAGATCTATAGAAGCTAGTGTTTCATTGTTTGATACTAGACTAAAAATTTCGTAAATCGATTCCCGCAGCTCAATAGCTTGTTGGAGCACATCTTTTGCCTTAGAAGGTTGATTTTCTGCTTTTTTTAGTAGTGAAAGCGATTGTTCTTCCTTAAGAATATTTGCATGCATACTCCAGTCAACCAGCTTCTCGTAACTCGTCAACAACTCCTGTGATTTCTCACTGCTATCGTGCCAACTTACTGTATTGGCAAAATCCAAACATAAGCGTCCACCGAGGAGAGCATGCTTGTGTACATCTTTATTTATATCAGACATGTGACTTCTCCTTGTCTTATCGTAAATATTTGAACAGTCCGGGCCATATTTCTTTGAATTTTCTCTTATAACCATTATAAAAGGTATTGACAGTTAGAATCAACTACTTCATAATATAACCATCAAAATAACTATAGAAGGTTATATAAAACGAGAAGCAATGTACTCATTTCACTGGAAAGTCGTTTTGCTAAAGTATCTTTGAAATCTGTTCGTAAAGGATATCGCCTACTAAAGGTAAATCAATTATTTTGAAGTTTTTGAATGAACGGCTAAAAATGAAATTTGACATCCATCCGTTGACTCCAGAACGATAGCATGGTGTCAGTAAACATGGAGCCTGTTAAGGTGTTGGTGTATGTACTGGCGAGAAAGACACAATTGGCAGTTGTATGTATGCATAACAAAATTTATTGGAGGGATTAAAAGATGAGTGAAGCATTAAGAAACTCGATTAAAGCGATGATAAAGGAAACATTCGAAGGCCCCCCGACTCCTGTAGAAGGAACTTGGTTCACAACCGTTGAACCGAATTCAGGAATTTTCGGTGTACTAGAGGGATTGTCTTGCGATCAAGCATCAATGTCAGTTCATGGAACAACATTGGCTGCACATACTGATCACGTCCGCTATCACATGTGGGGAACCAATGGCATCTTAAAAAAGGGGATACAACCGGAAATGGATTGGGGAAAGAGCTGGGATATTCATTCAGTAGATGAACAGCAATGGAACCGTATTCAAGGAGGATTACAAAATGAATACTTAACACTTTTGGAATCGATTGACACCATTGAATGGAATGAACAATCTGCCACCGTGGTAGCATCTTTGGCTCATTCAGCATATCATCTTGGAGCTATTCGACAAATGGTAAAAGTAGTCCAGGTGTAGCTTTGACATAAAGAAATACTTTTGGCAAAACCATCTGAATAAGGTCCCTTAAGGGACTCTGGTGCCGTTATAGGGCGAAATTAAAACGGCCCGTTTTACAGGCGGATAGTTATTAACCGAGTATCGTTACTAGTAGACGTAAAGTTATACCTGTCAAAAGCACATGGAATTCATTATTTGTATGAATACTAAAGATAACTGAAGTAAAAATAAATAAAGGTAGGAGTGAAAAAATGACAGATATTATATTGACAGCAAAAGCAAAGGCATCGGGAGGTAGAGAAGGAACCGTTAAATCTGATAACGGAGTCATTGATTTGCCGCTAGCTATGCCGAAAGGAGGAGTCATACGAGAAGATGCAACCAACCCGGAACAATTATTTGCTGCAGGGTATGCGGCATGTTTCGATGGTGCACTAAATGCGATGGCTGCAAAAGAAAAGAAGAAAATCACTTCTTCTATAGAAGCAGAAGTTAGTCTCGAAAATGATGACAGTGATTGCGGCTTTAAAATTAGTGTTGTACTTCACGCTCAAATACAAGGTGTATCACATGTAGAAGCTGAAGATTTAATGAAGAAAGCACACGATTTTTGCCCTTATTCAAAAGCAACGAGAGGTAATATAGACGTTGAATTACATGTGAAAAAGTGAATGAAATGCTTTTAAAGAAAGCCTTGCTTTACACACTTTGGGTGAGAAGCTTGGCTTTTTTTATTGGTCAACCATCACTAATTAAAAGGATCGGAATAGAATATTATTTAGAAGCAGACGTTTTCTGTTATATTTGTAATATAAAATATTTAATGATCTTTAGATGGGAGGTTATATGTGTCTATGAAGGAAATCCCGCAAACATTAGTGAGAGCGAATCAATGGATGATGGTCATTTTAACGTTGCTCGCAATTATTTTTCAAAGCATTTGGCTACTTGTAATCACTGCCATTTTCATTTATACATCGTTAGCATTTGGACCGAAGGCGAATGTAGCATTTATCATTACAAAACAACTGACAACGATAGACCTGTCAAAAGATGACACAGAATCCGCAGTATTAACTCGATTTAATCAATCAATTGCTGCTTCACTCATTACAATTGCCATCATTTTATACATTTTTACAAATCATTGGTTGACATGGGTCATAACGGGCATGGTAACAGTTGCAGCAACAGTTGCACTGTTAGGGTTTTGTGTCGGATGTTTTTTATATTACCAATTTAAAAAACAATCATATCTCCTAAGATCAAAGTAAATAGAGAAGGATAGGATAAGAATGCCGTATGAAAAATTGAATCAAGTCTTAACGAACAGCCAAGTAAAAACGTGTATCATTCATCAGCATGACGAGACTTTATTTGAATTCAATCAAAGCATGATAAATCAAATCCAGAAAGTAAATTCGATTACAAAAAGCGTTATATCTATGTTATATGGAATCGCCTTAAATAGAGGAGACATAAGTCATTTAAGCAACTCGATTGATCACTACTTCCCGAGCGTCGACCAAGAGAAAAAAGACATAACACTTGAACATTTATTAACGATGCGCTCTGGGTTATACTGGTCAGGCAATGCAAAAATGAAAAACAGTGATCACTGGATAAACTATATTTTAAATCTTCCGATAGTACAAATACCTGGTAAAGAAATGAAATATTGCTGTGCGAATTCACATCTATTAAGTGCAATCCTCCAAATGGAAACAGGCATGAAAACAGCTGATTACGCAAGGGAATTTTTATTTCAACCAATGGGGATCAAAGACTTTAGATGGGATGAAGATCCTCAAGGAATAACGACTGGAGGATTTGGTCTGCATATGAAGCCTGTTGATTTATTAGCATTAGGGAAGCTTTATTTAGATGGCGGGAATTGGAATGGAGAAGAAATTTTACCTACGTTTTGGATATATGAATCGACACAACCTTATACTGAAACGAATATAGGTAGTCAACAATATGGCTATCATTGGTGGTACAGTCCAGCTTTAAAAGAAAAACAGCCTTATTTTTATTATGCTGCAGGGAATGGCGGGCAGTATATTTTTGTCGCGCCAACTGAACAGCTTATTACGATTTTCACTGGGGAGTTTTCTCGAAAGGAAAGTGTTAAGCCTTTCCAGTGGTTTGTACGGTATATTTTAGCCAAAAAACAGACTTACTGAATAAAGCAGTCTGTTTTTTGGCTGGATGGTTAATTAAAATAAATTTTAATTTGTGTTAAATCTTGTATACTGCCATCTTTTGCACTTCGAGTATATACTTGTAAGTACCCAAAAGTCGTTTCTGGTTCTTGTTCAATTTGGAGATCCGTACGAAAAGGAGCAAAGGCAGGACCTGCATAAGCTGCTGTTGTAAATTGTTCTCCAGTTAGAGAATTTCCCCTAGCATCGACAATTTGTAACAGAACATTCGCTTCGAACGCACGTGCATACCCTTCTACATTAACAGTTTGTTGGACGTTATCCCCAGGCAAAGGGGAAAACACAGCAATATTTTCAGAAGTAGGTAGAGGAATTATGAGCTTAATCCCTTCATAAATTAAGTCTGGAGAAATACTAGGACGTCCTTCATTTACTGCTATCATATCGTTAACTGAAACGTCCGTCCTTTCAGAAATATGATTTAGTGTGTCTCCTTCCTGTATGAAATAAATCATAACAGGTACTCTTACTTGTTGATTAGGGAAGATAAAGTTTGCATTTTGTATGCCAGAAGAGATCCCTGCTATAAGGTCAGGATAACTTTGAAACTTATTGGCAATTTGATATATTGTATCTTCTCTTTGAACTACATAAAGAACTTCATTCCTATTTAAATGTGCTACAGAGATTACTAATAAATGTCCAGGATAAATAAGACCAGGATCTGTAAAAGGCGGATAAATGCCATTTGAACGAACAATATCATCAACACTACTATTGTACCTTGTTGCTAATGAATATAATGTATCACCGGTTTGTACAGTATGCAAAATGTGAGTTCCTGGTAAGTTCACTACACAATTCTCCCTTTTTGTTCAAACTAATAATCATGGTTATCAGTACAGTTTATGCTGATCACCATATTCAGTGAGTTTTTCTTAGGATTCTAGGATGTAGAAATTAAAAGGGGAGAAGCTGTCTCGTCAATAAGTAAGGGACAGCCTTTTATGATTAAAGTCGGTATATATTTCTTATAAATATATTGGGATGCTTATCACGAGGGTGAATTCTTTCAGTGTGCTTTCTGTTTTTTTTATCGAAAAAAGGTACATCTGCCATCAACTGTTTCACTTTTCTATGTGAGCCACAAATAGCTAATATTGTTTTCATGTTTTTCCACCTTTCTTTATTTCTTACACATAGTGTAATGAAAGAAAGGTTGCAAATCGTCAGTTTATAAGTGTATTTTTGATCATTCCATCGGTTGAACATTTTTACAACTTAAGTCTGAAATACTTGAATAGATCACGTGAAAAACGGGCAGAAATTTATTTGATTTGATGTTTCACCGCAAATAAAGCAGCTTGAGTACGGTCATGAACAGGTAATTTAGAGAAGATATTTGTTATATGAGTTTTAACGGTTTTTTCGGTAATATATAAACATTCTGCTATTTCTCTATTGTTTTTTCCGCTGGCAATTTCAATTAACACTTCACGTTCACGCCTCGTCAAGCTTTCGATCGCTAAAACTTCTTCATCAGACGGTTTTTGAACATGTTTTAAAAGGTGGGAAGCCACTTTAGGGTCAATATTTTTCTTCCCTTCATAAACGTTTTCAATGGCTGTTACTAAATCTTCAGGAGTAGTATCCTTTATACAATACCCGTCAGCACCAGCTTGAATAGCAGGGATGACATGTTCCTCTCCTTCAAAACTTGTTAAAATGAGAATCGAAATTTCCGGATACTGTGCTTTTAATTTCTTTGTTGTTAAAGTTCCGTCTAAAATTGGCATCGATAAATCTAGTAAAATAACATCTGGCGTCTCACATTCTTCTAAAAGTCCGAGTAATTCTTTGCCATTACTGGCTTCACCAACAATCGAGAAATGACTATTTTTTTCAAGAAAAAAGATGAGGCCTTGTCGAACAACATGATGGTCATCTACTACAATTAATTTTATGTTCAAATTTCTCACCTACTTCATTTTTTAAAGGGAACGATTACTGTAACAGTTGTTCCAGCATTTTCTTTACTTGTAATCTTACATGTTCCTCCAATAGAGGCTGCCCTTTCTTTCATACTTAAAAATCCTAATCCACTATTATTTTCCGATGCGAATCCAACTCCGTAGTCTTTGATGACCATAATCAGCTGAAGTTTTGTTTCTCTTAAGGAGATCAATCCGGTTAAACATTGACTATGTTTTTTTATATTATTTAAGGATTCTTGAGCAATACGGTATAACACTATTTGAATATATTCTGGCAGTGGATCCCGGTATTCAGTCTTGCATTGTATGCTCACACCAATTTTTGAGGCATATGTTTTAATTGATTTTTCAAATCCATCTTTCGATAGATCGGCTTTTAAATTCCAAATAAGTGATTTCATCTCTGTTAATGCATCTTGTGACATCTGTTGAATTTTTCCTAAGCTATGTAAAATATCGTCATTTGATGTTAATGATTTCGTTCCATTAGCAATATACATAATCGAAAAAAGAAGTTGATTCACTTGATCATGCAAGTCACGGGCTAACCGATTCCGTTCTTCGATTAAATGTAGTTTTTTTTCGTTCTCAAATAGTTCCAACCGTTGAATCGCACTACCAACTTGAAAAGCGACTGATTCAAGGACAGCTAATTCTTTATTTGTAAATGTCAGCTTGTTTGGCGAGGCTACGTTTAATATTCCGTACATTTTTTCTCCTGCCTTTAATGGAATAGAGGCATGGTGAGTGATACCTTCTGTGTCACCTCTGTTAAACTTTTCTGCTTCTTCAATTCGCTTACATTCAATAATGTTTGTCGCTTTATTTAACCGTCCACTATTATATTGTTCAACACAGCGGCAACCTCCTTCACACATATAACGTTTATTTTCATAACAAAGTGCCTCAGGAAGGTGAACCGATGATGAAAGTTCCATCTTTCCAAATTGGTCAAAAGTAAAAATCCATCCAGTCTCTAAATGAGTGAGAGAAAGTAAATGTTCAAGTACAGAATGGAGCATCTTTTGACGGTCGGTTTCTTTGTTCAAAATTTCTGATATTTCCTTCAATAAATCCAGCTCTTTAAGTTTTTCCATACGACCTATCACCTCTATTACTTCTGACTGCTACGGACAATTTATAAGTATAATATGAGATTTCTTTTAATAGTACATGTGAAAAAATGGCTTAATACATTTATTTTCATACTAACAGAAGTTGAACCATTCGTTAATATAAATATGAGGGCTCATGACGTATTAGTAGCAAACAATTAAATGATATGCTTGAGATATCATGGTATGATTAAGAAGACTAAAAATAGATATGTAAATGAAGGAGTTAAATTGAATGGAACGACAGACTTTATTATTAATTGATGGCTTTAATTTACTAAGTAGGGGATACTTCGCTACATCTTATGGGAAAAATGATGATGACCTTCAAAAAAATAGTGATGGGAAATATATAAACGGATTAAGAGTATTCTTTCAAAAATTATTTAATTTAATTTCTGAGCACGAAGCGACCCATGTGGCAGTGGCATGGGACGTAAAAAGAAATGAAACAAAACGAAGTCAAATGCACGAATTTTATAAAGCGCAGCGAAATGATTTACCTGAACCTCTAATCGAACAATATCATACATGTACTGAAGTCTTAGATAAGGTTGGAATTACACAATTAACGGTTCCTTCTTATGAGGCAGATGATGTAATTGGAGCCATCTCTTCAAAATGGTGCAATGAAATGACAGGAGCATGCTATATCTATAGTAATGATAAAGACTTGTTTCAACTATTAAAACCAAATGTTTCACAAATACTTTCATTAAAAAAGCAAGAAACGGTTTATACAATTGACCACTTTAAAGAAGAGTATGGAATAAATGCTAATCAATGGATAGATGTTAAAGCTCTTTTAGGAGATAGAAGTGATAATATACCGGGGTGCCCTGGTGTTGGAGAAAAATCTGCCTTACCGCTTATCCAACAATACGGCTCAATAGAGCGCGTATTTGAACAAATTGAAGAATTGGACCAAAAATATAGTCGTTATAAGAAGAAACTTAACGATGGGAAAGAATCGACATTTATAAGTAAAGAATTAGCAAAAATTATTTGCGAAATTGAAGAAATTGAACAATTACTCTTTGATGAATTACATTTTCACAATGATGAATCCATTATACGTCAAGGGTTAAACGACATCCAATTAAATATTCGTCTGTAGCTAATGAATGTGTCTTTAATTATGAAGGCACATTTTTATATGGATCATGACGGAGTAAATGGAATTGAAGCTCTTTTGTCGGCATAAAATGTACAAGCTCTAAATTCAAATGACTATCCAGGAGGGATCGGATGTTTATTTTAATAGATAAAATCATTCTCATTATGGCAGGGTTGCGCTTATTTTCAGGAACGTTAGAAATCCTTGCAGGTTTCTTAATACTAAAATTTAATAGCATCGAAAAAGCTTTAATGGTAAATGCAATACTCGCTATAGCTGGACCGATAATTTTTATTAGCAGTATGACAATAGGGATCATTCATATTGCAGATAAATTATCATTCTCGAAACTTCTCTTTATCGGGCTCGGGGTCGGATTCGTTTTAATTGGTTTAAAAAAATAATTCTAATAATTTGCTAATGTGCTCAAATAGTGACTAAGTAAATATTTAGTATGTTAAACTAATTTATATGAGGGAAGTTAGCTAACGAGTATTTTTTTAATGAGTCGTTCAACGAATATTTAATCATTATTTTTATCTTTATTTATTAACTTTATGACATTTTCTTTTGGGGCCCAACAATTAAATTTGTAAGCTGGTTTCGTTTCGTACCCTAAACGAATACAAAAGTAGTTCATCCCATCTTTCTTTTTTTCTGCATGGAAATGAATACAAGTAGCGCAACAATGATAATTTTTCATAACAAATTCCCCCTTCCTTCATGTATTATAAAAATGATAAAACGAGCTGTAAACATCTTTTTCAAAATAGGGAGGATACTTAAGAATGAATATCATTTCAATCTGCCCAAGTAATACAGAACTCCTTGCATATTTAGGTTTAACTAAATCACTTATTGGTGTTGATGATTATTCCGATTGGCCGAAGGAAATACATGATTTGCCAAGACTCGGTCCAGATTTGAATATTAATATGGATCGTGTCGAATCGCTCAAGCCAGACCTCGTATTAGCATCATTAACTGTACCCGGAATGGAAAAAAACATTGAGAAACTGAAGGAACGTCACATTCCTTATAAAATTGTTCCAAATCCTACAACATTCGAAGAGATCGGAAATCAATTGAAGCTTATAGGTAAATGGACGAATCATGAAGAAAAAGCTAATAAAATTCATGAAAAGTACCTTCGTATTCTTGAAAGATACCGCAAGTTAAGTAAGCAAGTGAAGGAAGTCCGTTCTATCTATTGGGAGTGGTGGCCAAAGCCTGTATTTACTCCTGGCAAAGGAAATTGGCTGACTGAAATGAGTGAATTAGCAGGCGCAAAAAATGCCTTTACAGATTATCAAGAAGCGAATGTTCAAACGAATTGGGATGATGTTAAGCAAAGAGACCCAGACGTCATTTCATTAGTATGGGTTGGTGTACAACAAAATAAAGTGAAGCCTAGTGTAGTCATGAAGCGACCAGGATGGAGTGAAATGAATGCAATAAAAAACAATCAATTGTATGTATTAGAAGAACCGTTTTTTTGCAGACCATCACCACGCCTTATTATAGGCTTAAAAAAAATAGCCCATATTTTACATCCGGATATTTATCCGCCGTTTCATGAAAAAGAAAAAGACCCACTAATAGATCGTCACGTAAATCATACATAAAACTTCCCATTTAAGAAAATGACTATTGATAAAACAGGGGAGAATGATTTTTATGACCTTAGTTAGGCTCGGATATGTAGCTATGAGCGTTGAACTTAAAAACAGTTCACCATCACAAACAATGACTTATACACATTATAAAAAGTATAATGATCTTGACGCTGCACGAAGGAAACTTGAACGGATTGCATTATCAAATTTAGAAAATTGTTTACGTCTTTTAAAACATAATAAAGCACACGATATTACTTTTTTTCGCTTTAGTTCGAAAATCGTTCCACTCGCTACACATCCTGAGTTAAATGGATGGGACTATATAAATCCACTACAAGATAAATTAATGGAAATCGGCGATTTTATAAAACAAAATAAAATGCGAATCGATTTTCACCCTGACCACTTCGTCCTTTTAAACTCACCAAAGAAAGAAGTGCTTGTTGAGTCGCTAAAAACACTAAAACTCCATATACAATTATTAAATGGAATGAACATTGATCTGAAGCACCGATGTGTTATGCATGTTGGCGGCAGATATAATAATAAAGCCTTAGCATTGGAGCGTTTTATTGAAAACTGGCAAACAGTACCAAAAAATATTCAACAAACACTCATGTTGGAAAATGATGATAAAACATTTAATTTGAACGATACACTTTTTTTATGTGAAAAGTTAAATATACCATTAGTATTTGATTATCACCACCACTTGGCAAATCATATGGATGAAAATTGGCAAAAAGAATGGGAGCGTGTTATATCTACTTGGAAATATTCTCCATTGCCACTTAAAATGCATATATCAAGCCCAAAGACAGAAAAACAATTCCGGCATCATGCAGATTTCATTGACATTGACATGTTTATTAATTTTTTAAATGAAATTAATGGAACTGTCCCACGGATCGACTGCATGATCGAGGCAAAACGAAAAGATCATGCCTTATTCCAACTAATGAATGAGATTAAAGAGAAAACTGATTTCGAACTTGTTAATCAATCATGTTTTCAAATGAAATAAGTTTTGGCTTTAAAATGAAAAACTTCCATTATCTATTTAGGGAGAAACTTTAACACCTCCATATACTATGACTGTATTGGAGGTGTTATTGTTTTGTTAAACGAAGAACAGTTTAATGATATAAAAAAGGGATTGATTCAGGAACGTGATTCATTATTGCAAAGATTAAACGAGGACCATTACGATCTCAACCGTGCTCATATACAGGAGTCAGTAGGGGAATTATCGAATTATGATAACCATCCAGCTGATGGTGGTACGGAATTGTATGAAAGAGAAAAGGATATTTCATTAGAAGAGCACGCCGAAACGTATTTACAACAAATCAATGATACGTTGGCAAGAATGGAAAAAGGGGAGTTTGGTGTTTGTGAAGTCTGCGGGGCTGATATCTCTCCCGAAAGATTAGAGACGATTCCAACGACGACACGTTGTATTGAACATGCTGAACACCGCAATTCTCATGATCGACCTGTTGAGGAGGAGGCATTGACACCTCCGTTTGGGAAATATGATTATGATGAGAGTGAAAAAGGTCAAACATTTTATGATGCAGAAGATACGTGGCAAGAAGTAAGTCAGTACGGGACATCAGAAACGCCACAAGAGATGGTTGAATCTGAAAAAAGCTATAATGAAATGTATGTAGAATCTGATGAGCGTATTGGATATGTTGAAGATGTCGAAAATATTCTTACTTCAGATATTCACGGGAATTACAGCGGTGTATCAGTTGGTCATGAGAAATACGAAGATTATTTAGACGAGAATAATGTCCCTTCATTAATCGAACCTGATGAAGACTAAAATTTTCATGATAAAAGTTGGACGAACAAATAAGAAGTAAGTAGATCGTATTATGGTCGATATAGAAAAAAAGCTTAGCGATTTAACAGCTAAGCTTTTCAATATGAACAGTATGATCTAATGAGCGTTTTGTTTTGCTAACTTTTTTCGTTTTTCTTCACGTTCTCTGAAGCTTTTTTCCAATATTTTCTTTCTCAACCTGATTGAATGAGGTGTTACTTCACAATATTCATCGTCATTTAAGTATTCTAACGCTTCTTCAAGCGTTAAAATCTTTGGACGTTTCATTGTAACTGTATTCTCTTTCGTTGCTGAACGAATGTTTGTTTGTTGTTTCATCTTCGTAATATTGACAGTTAAATCATTGTCACGATTATGTTCACCAACAATCATCCCTTCATATATTTCCGTACCTGGTTCAACAAATAGTGTACCTCGATCTTCCACTTGTAAC
Organism: Evansella halocellulosilytica; assembly: GCF_002335745.1. Classification (GTDB taxonomy): domain Bacteria; phylum Bacillota; class Bacilli; order Bacillales; family Salisediminibacteriaceae; genus Bacillus_CA; species Bacillus_CA halocellulosilytica. The sequence goes on from NZ_NIST01000001.1 coordinate 3,505,384, forward strand.
ATTCCATAAGGAGTAGCCTTACCTGTTTCCATAGAAACGAGCACCCCTTGACGTCTGCCGCCCACATAGCCTTCAGCTACAGGTCTGTATCCATCAAAACTATGATTTAATATTCCATAACCTTTCGTTTGAGCCATAAATTCAGTTGAATAACCGATTAAACCTCTTGAAGGGACGATAAAGTCCATGCGAACTTGACCATCCCCTTTATTAACCATGTCAATCATTTCGCCTTTTCGTTCACCTAACGACTCCATAATTGCACCTGTATACTCATCTGGGACATCAACTTGTGCTCTTTCCACTGGCTCGCAAAGGACTCCGTCAACTTCTTTTGTAATAACTTCAGGTTTAGATACTTGTAACTCATAACCTTCTCTTCGAAGGTTCTCGATTAAAATTGACAGGTGAAGTTCTCCACGACCGGATACTTTCCATACATCTGGTGAGCTAGTATTTTCGACTCTTAAGCTTACATCAGTTTCAAGTTGTGTTTTTAAGCGCTCTTCAATTTTACGACTCGTCACATAGTCACCTTCACGGCCAGCAAACGGACTGTTATTAACTAAAAATGTCATTTGTAAAGTTGGTTCATCGATTCGTACAGGCTCTAGAGCTTCTTGGTGATCCACAGGGCAGATCGTATCCCCAACCATAATATCATCGATACCAGTTATAGCAATTAAATCACCAGCAGACGCTTCGTCAATCTCCAATTTTTTCAACCCTAAGAAACCGAACAATTTATTAATACGGAATTTCTTAATTGTCCCATCCGATTTAATAAGAGCCGCTTGATCTCCAGTACGGATCGTACCTCGAAACACACGACCTACTCCAATTCTGCCAAGGTAATCATTATAGTCTAACATTGTAACTTGGAATTGGAATGGCTCTTGACTATTATCGACTGGGGCAGGGACATTTTTAACAATAGCTTCAAATAAAACAGTCATATCTTCGTCTTGCTTGTATGGATCTTCACTTGCAGTCCCTTTGATTGCCGAAGCATAAACAACAGGGAAATCAAGTTGATCTTCATCCGCACCAAGTTCAATAAACAAGTCTAATACTTCATCAACAACTTCTTCAGGACGGGCCATTTCCCGATCAATTTTATTTAATACGACGACAGGGGTGAGCTTTTGTTCTAATGCTTTCTTCAAAACAAAGCGTGTTTGTGGCATACAGCCTTCATAAGCATCCACAACTAAAAGAACACCATCAACCATTTTTAAAATACGTTCCACTTCACCGCCAAAATCGGCATGACCAGGTGTATCCATAATATTTATTCTTGTTTTCTTATACTTTACTGCAGTATTTTTTGCTAATATCGTAATACCACGTTCTTTTTCTATATCGTTATTATCCATTGCACGTTCATCCACTTGTTCGTTTTCACGAAATGTTCCTGACTGCTTTAATAGCTGATCAACTAATGTTGTTTTACCGTGATCAACGTGTGCAATAATCGCGATATTTCTTAAATCTAATCGATTAATCATGATCTATTTTTCTCTCCTATCTCACGACTTCCAAATTATTCTTCAACTCGTCAATTATAGCATAAATGAAGAAAAGAAACATACAACAATTACATTCGCAATTATTTATCATTGTTCCCGAGTGAATTTAAATTATTGATTTTCCCTTGAATAGTACGGTTTAACACCATCAATATAAACATCTGCTTGGAGGGGTTATCAGGTTATGAACATTGAATATCTTGAGATTGATTGTTCAAAAAACGTATGCTTTCCCGCAAGCAGAGCGTGAGGTTTATAATGAATGTATCAACAATTTTAAAAAAAGATGTATAATCTTGAAGGGGCTGTTAATACTAGAAGTAAAGCATATGCACGAGTGCGAGGTAAAAGTTATTTTGCAAAAGGTGGTATCTTTTTATGTTTGCATATGCTATACTGAGTTTAATTATTTATGTTCGGATATGAGTGAAGGAAGAAATGGCTTTTTATGAGTGAGTTTCATCTTGAATGAGTATGAGAGCAAAAATAGTAATAAATATGCGGGAAAAACCCGTGCAGGAGGAAATAAGTTATGACTCAAGGTACAGTTAAATGGTTTAATGCAGAAAAAGGTTTTGGATTTATTGAAGTTGAAGGGCAAGACGATGTATTCGTACATTTCTCAGCTATTCAAGGTGACGGTTTCAAAACACTAGAAGAAGGTCAAACAGTAAGTTTTGACATCGAACAAGGTCAGCGTGGACCTCAAGCTGCAAACGTTCAAAAATAATTGTAACTCCAATTAAGACCCTTTCATAAAATTGAAAGGGTCTTATTTTATTCACTGATTGAACTAACTTAATTGCGTATAACCTTTTGGTCTATGAGACCTGACAAGGCCAATCATCAGGATAATTCTTCAAGTTATCAATACTTACACGATATATATCGTTCTTGTTTAAAACCTTATAATTGTGTTACGTTAAATATTCATACATTAATAAAAATCTTTATTTAATGCTTTTTAAACACCCTTTAGTGTAAGAAATATGAAAAGCGATATGATTGAGGAAGGGTTTTTCTTTGTGACTAGAAAGGGACTAACGGCTGTCATATTCGGAATATTGATCCTTATTATTGGAGTGTATATCATTATGATCCAATCACCTCAAATTATGTTGTTCTCAAGCTGGGAGTCCTACGATTCACCAGAAGATGCAGGTTGGTCATCTGAAAAGCTTGATGATGCAAAGGATTATTATCAGTCAATCAACTCTACTTCTGCAATGGCTATTTATAAAGGAAAAGTATTGTTTACATGGGGAAACGTCGCAAAAAATACGAATGCGCATTCTGTCAGGAAAAGTTTTCTCAGCTCCCTGTATGGGATATATGAAAGCAGGGGAGACATCCATTTACAATCCACATTAGATGAATTAAATATTGATGATCGAAATTCTTTAACAGCATTAGAAAGAACGGCAATCATCACCGATTTGCTTTCTTCTAGTTCCGGTGTGTATCATACTGCGGGGGAAGAGTCGTGGACGATGAGACGTGCTAGACCGCATCGTGGGAGCCATCCGCCAGGAACAAATTTTTATTATAATAATTGGGATTTTAACGTACTCGGCACGATTTTTAATGAGCAAACTGATAACGATTTGTTTCGTGTATTTTATGAAGAAATTGCTGATCCGCTTGAAATGGAAGATTTTTCCCTCAATAATACAAAGTATAAACATGAATTAAGAAGGTCTGTTCATCCATCTTATTTATTTCAAATCTCGACTAGGGATATGGCCCGTTTTGGTCAGCTTTATCTACAAGAAGGTGAATGGAATGGTGAACAAATTATTCCGAAAGAATGGATTCAAAAGAGCACGAAGCCTCAGGCAGAAGTAGCTTTTAATGATGTATATGACTACGGTTATATGTGGTGGCCAGCAACAGAAGGCTATTTTGCCGAGTTAGATATGTATTCTGCAATAGGGAGATATGGGCAATCTATCGATATTATTCCAGCTTTGGACTTAGTATTTGTTCATCGCGTAGATTCGAATTCAATGGCATTTGGTTTATTTAATCGCGGAGTAAGTCAAGATCAAAGACTAACGTTATTGAAGAAAGTAGTAGATGCAAAAAAATAAGAAATGAAAGAGATAAATTGTTGATTCCTAAACAAAAAACACCCTGTGATTATCATACACAAGGTGTTTTTTCATAATCTAGGATGTATACTTTAATCCTTCCTCTGCTGTTACATTTTGCTGAGAGGCTGTTTCTTTATTTCTATATTCAACACCAATTTTTCCGACCACATAATTGCCGAACCTCCATTTATTTAAATAAATGATTGTCACAATCGACAAAAATGTACTAAATGCAAATAAAATAATTATATAATTAAATCCTAACGAAACAGGGTAATAGCTGTAAATGAAATCAATGACAGAAATATAAAACATATGAAGCAAATAAATGCCAAATGAATATTGACTAATTTTTATAAGAAAATCTGGGATGCGCCTTAACTGGTGCGTTACATAAAACATAAAGAAAATTATTGCAGTCGTATGAAAAATAATATCTACCCGTTTAGAACTGTGAACCGCAAGTATCTCAGAGTGGTAAAAAAATAGCAATATTCCACTAGATAACACCGGTGCTAACAGGACAGAATAGCGATATTTCTTTAACAACCTGATAAATGACTCATAATAATGGCCACAATAATACCCTAAAGTAAAATAAAAAATCCATCCTAAAAACGGTACCCAATAAAATCGTGTCCAAATATACTCTCCGAATGGGATGTTTGGCGGAGTAGTAAAATTAAATATGGCTAAATATGCGATGTTTATAAACAAAGTAATCATGATCATGTTAATCGGCTTTTGATTCTTTAAGAAACGATGAAAGAGCAAATGAATACAGTAAAATTGAAAAATTATCAAGACAAAATAACCATGAAAATCTCCAATAACAGCGTTTAGAAAAAATTGGTGCCCTAAGTCAGTCACGGAACGAACATGGGGAATTGCATAAAACATCGCCATCAGTAAAAATGGAACAAAAATATATTTGAACCGTTTGTTTAAAAAGTGATGTGGAATCTCCTTATTACGATATGAATATGCAATAATCATTTCAGAAATAAAGATAAACAAAGGTGTTCCAAAATATAAAAATACATTTATAGAATCAAATAAATTGTAGGAAAAAACACTGATTTCAGCGGATGGGATTGTACTTAAACCAGTTGATATTGCATGCAGAAAAACGATGCACAAGCATGCGATACTCCTTAAAAAAAATACCTCTTTTATCATATTTTCCCCACCAATAATTTGTATTATAGATATTCCAATATCGAACTTCACTTAAAAAGGATTTAGAAGCAGCAAATTGGAATACAGTTTCCTATCATCCTATCGTATGAAGCATCAGAACATTTTTCAATTCACAAGCAAACATTTACATCGATTTACACATTTTTATGAAATTGATTGAGATTTCCAGCAGCTTTAAATTGATATTTGAGGAATATATTCGTTTGAGTTAGAAAACATCTCGCATTAGTTTGTTGTTTTTTGAGGAATGTTTGTCAAATAGCAAGCGGATACATGTTTCCTAACAATTCATGGGTATAGCAATTGTAGTTGTTGATTTTATAATGATTTAAAGGATTTTCATTATTTTATCATGAATGTATTAGCGACAATGGGCATACGAGTGAATAAATGTTCAAGATTATCTAGCTTAACACCACAATTAACAATTACTAAAAAATGGTTAATTTTAACATAAATATATGACTAATGATTGTTTTCGATTAGGAAATAGAAGGGCAATATTTATAGATTAAAGGAAAATACAGGATAACTCATAAAAAAGTAGAATAGTTTTCTACAAAGTATTCCTATTAGTTTACTTGAAAATAGTGAATAGGTGGGGGGCTATTATATGCATATTGGAAAACGTCTATTTTTACTAAGAAAAAGGAAAGGACTCTCTCAGGAAGGGATATCAAAAGGGATTATCTCAAGAGGTCATTACAGTAATATAGAATCTGGAAGATATAAAGCCTCTGACGACATTATCGAATTGCTTGCTGCAGAGTTAAATGTTCCATTCGAATATTTGTATGGTACGAAAGATAAACAGTCTAATCTTGCTGAAAATCTTAGAGTCTTGTACCAGTTTATTCAAGACAGAGAGTATGATCACGCAAGGAGAGTCATTTCGAACATTCGAACCAACTTTCCATACATCTTTTCTTATGAACAAGAACTGCACTTTAATATTCTTATCTGTTATTTTTTGATCCAGACGAAGCAACATAAAACGTGTACGAATGTGATGGAAGAATTAAATGTATACGTTGACGATCCTTCTCAATTAACGGCAGAACTTGCTTTTATCTATCATTATGTAATGGGGCTTTGGTATTATTGTCAATCAGTTTTTCCATTAAGCTATGAATCATTTCAGTACTGTCTAAATGAATGTGATAATGAAATCGAAAAAGGTAATATTTATTACAATTTAGCTCTTGCATCATATGGTTGCCTTCAAAATTATCAGGCGATCAATTTTGCGAAACGTTCCCTGCAAATACAGTTGACAGAACATAAATGGTTTGAAGCAACGAAATCTTATTTATTATTAGGAATAAACTATTGGGAAATGAGCAATATTGAAGATGCAAAAAATAACATGAAAAAAGCTTTAGACCTTGGAAACGCTCACGATTATGAAGAACTAAAAGGTAGTATTTACCACAACCTAGCATTGATATATCAATCGGAAAATAACTATGATTACTGTATTCATTTTTTAGAAAAAAGTATCGAAGCAAAATTAAATACAAATTATGAATCAGTTATAATTACTTACTGTAATTTAATAGATCTTTACTTGGAAATTGATCAAATTGACCAAGCTAAAGGAGTATTAATCGGTGCCAGAAATTATGTGAAAAAAGAGGAGGACTCTAAGAATCTAGATATATATGATGCGAAAATCTTATATTTAGAAAACCAATTTTGCGAATATGAGGAACTAATGAACGAGTTGATTCATTATTACACAACGTTAAGAAGTTGGAGGAAAGTAAAAGATTTGACCGAGGAATACTCGCAATATTTAGGTAACAATTTAAAATATAAACTTGCTTTTAACTATTCACAATTAGCGTTAAAGGCAAACCAATATTTATATGAGAAAGGGGGATTATTAAATGATTAAACTGTTTGCGATTTTGATGACTGCAAGTTTACTTGTTATTTCATTAAATTTTTTAGCTTTAAGTGATGAAGCACGACCGTATCCGGATGTGCCAGAACCGACTTCGATTGAGATAGAGTTATAGAATCATCGTATTTTGAAAGAAGTGACCAAAATTCCTTTGTTTGTTTCCGGACAAGCAAAGGAATTTTTTTATAATAAAATTCAACATTTTTAGATCCCTTGCTGAACTTCGTCAATTTTAAAGGTTTCTCGATTGGAAAATACGAAATATGTAAGTAAATCTTTGGCCAAAGATTGGGCACCAAGATACACACGACAAAAAAATACTAAGGAGGAGTTTAAAGTGAAGAGAATTTTGTTTAGTTTTGCTTCTTTATTGATTGTTAGTTTGTTGTTCATTCCAGGTGTTTTTGCTCAAGATTCGACAGACAAACAAAGTGAACGTTATTTAGTAATGTTCGATGGTCCTGCTGAAGCAGGTATTTTAAATGCCTTCGGAGTCAAAGAGAGTGATATTTTACATGAATTTGACTTGTTGCCTGTCATGCACTTAGATTTATCAACTGAACAAGCAAAAGGACTAAAAAACCACCCGCAAATCAAATTTGTGGAAGAAGATGCACGAGCAGAAGCTTTCTCACAAACTACTCCATGGGGAATTACTAGAGTACAAGCACCAGATGCACACCAGATGGGATATAGTGGAAATGGTGTAAAAGTAGCCATTTTAGATACTGGAATCGATGCTTCCCACCCAGACTTGCAAGCGAATGTCCAAGGTGGATACTCAGTTTTTTCAGATAGTGCAAATAATAATCCGTTTTACGATGGAGATGGTCATGGCACACACGTTGCAGGAACGGTAGCTGCAGCAAATAATGGTGGTGGTGTATTAGGCGTTTCTCACCAAGCAGATTTATACGCTGTTAAAGTACTAGATAATAATGGCGGAGGTTCTTATTCTGGTATCGCTCAAGGGATTGAATGGTCAATAAATAACGACATGGATATTATAAATATGAGCCTTGGCGGATCAGCTCATAGTTCTATATTAGAAGCTTATTCTAATTTAGCATACAATGAAGGAATTCTTGTCGTTGCTGCTGCAGGAAACAGTGGGAATGCTTGGGGGATCGGTGATACTGTTGCTTATCCAGCAAAATATGATTCAGTCATTGCAGTTGCAGCGACAGATCAAAACAATAACCGCGCTTCTTTCTCTAGTCATGGACCAGCAGTTGAATTGTCAGCACCAGGAGTAAATGTTTTAAGTACTGTCCCTGGTAACGGTCACCAATCGTATAACGGGACATCGATGGCTTCGCCGCACGTTGCTGGAGTAGCTGCGCTTACGTGGCAAGCTAAACCTTATTTATCAAACAGTCAACTTAGACAAACATTGCAAAATACAGCTCTAAATTTAGGCAATAGTAATTTTTATGGTCATGGACTCGTCCGATCTGTCAATGCTATTCAAAACTAACGAATAATTTTGAATCAATGACTTTCAATAAATATCCGCCCGTATAACGGGCGGTTTTAATTTCGCCCTATAAGGAAATCTCATAGAAGAAAATGAGTTTGGGAAGTTGTATTGTATTTCAATAAATCTTGAATCCGCGGAGCATATGGTGTTCATACGTGAGTAACGGGGAGACGAGTCAACTCAGAGATACTAAAGTAGTTTTCCTGGACTTTTTGAACATTCTCTTAAAGGGTTTTTATTTTGATAATTATCAGTTAAATTAATAGTGTAACCTAATTAAAGGCTTAGGAGGCGCTATTTGTGAAGGAGAATAATGAAAATGGAATACATACCGATTTTACAAACAATATGACTTACGGAGAATATTTAAAGCTAGATCAAATCTTATCTGGACAACAAAGGTTGTCAGATCACCATGATGAAATGTTATTTATTATCATCCATCAAGTAAGTGAACTATGGATGAAGCTAATTTTACACGAGTTACATGCTGCTGTTGATTCTATTGATAAAGGGGATTTTCAAACTTCATTTAAACAATTGGCACGTGTTTCAAAAACGCAATCGCAAATCATTCAAGCGTGGGATGTTTTGTCTACCTTGACTCCATCAGAATACATGGAGTTTAGAGATAAACTTGGACAAGCTTCAGGATTTCAGTCTTATCAATATAGAATGATTGAATTCGCTCTCGGGTATAAAACAGATCACGTTTTAAAAATTTATCAGAAAGATCCCGTATTATTAGAACAATTAACAGAAGCTTATAAGAGACCAGGCTTATATGATGTCGCAATCAATTCATTAGCAAACACTGGATTCGCAATAAACCCAGACCTCGTTAATCGGGATTATACACAAACATATACTGCAGACGAATCTGTAAAAAAAGCTTGGTTAACTGTTTATCATAACATTGAAAAATATTGGGATTTGTACCAGTTAGCCGAAAAGCTTGTAGATATTGAAGATTGGCTTCAGCAATGGAGATTTAGACATATGAAAACTGTCGAAAGAATTATCGGCTTTAAACGAGGTACAGGTGGTTCATCCGGTGTAGGCTACTTGAAAGGTGTTTTGGAACACCGCTTTTTTCCGGAACTATGGGACATACGAACCGAGCTGTAGCTTTAATAAAAGTGTAACATTAACTAGATTTATGTTATATTTTCGTTGGAATTTGTAAAAGTATGTTGACAATTTATGAATAAAGATTAATAATTTGGATAGTAACTTCATAGATGTATTAACCCCGTCGTATATATTTGGGAATACGGCCCAACTGTTTCTACAAAACTACCATAAATAGTTTTTCTACGAGGGGAGGACGATCATTTATAGGTCAGACTATACATAATCCTATAAACAAAATTCGACTCTCACTCCAGGCACCTAAGTTATATACTTTATACGGGCCTGGATATTTTTTGGCCTAAAATACATCTGTAACCATTATGTCACGGCGTTCAGTAACATCTGAAGTTACAAAATAAAAAAATAACAATTTTTTGGAGGGGTCATTTTGTTTAGACGTATCTTTTTAAGTTCAATTTTTGTATTAGGTTTAACGACAATGGTAGCATGCGGTTCTGGCTCGGGAGATGGAGAGCAAGAAGAATTGACAATGGGTTTCATCCCGTCACAAGATGCGAGTGAGATTGCAACGACTGCTGAGCCATTAGCAGAAAAGTTGTCCGAAGAGCTTGGAATTGAAGTAAAAGCAGAAGTCATGACAGACTTTGTTGGACTTGTGGAAGCAATGAGAACACAACAAGTTGATATCGGATTTTTAAATCCATTTGGCTTTGTCCAAGCTGAAGATCGTGCTGATGTTGAAGTTATTTTGAAAGCTGAACGTGATGGTGAGACGTCATATGTAGCCCAATACAATGTAGCAGCTGATTCTGATATCGAAAGCATTGAAGATTTAGTAGAAATGGAAGACCTTGTCTGGGCTTATTCTGATGACTTATCTACTTCCGGATATTTATTCCCAGCTTCTCAATTAAGAGCGATGGGCGTAGAAGATCTTGAAAATCACTTCACACGTACGACTGTCGGAGGACACGATAACGCAATGATCGCAGTATTAGACGGCGCTGCAGACTTTGCAACAACATTTGAAGATGCTCGTGATGCAGTTGCAGATGAATTCCCAGATGTTTATGATGATATCCGAGTCATCGGTTATACAGATCCAATTCCGAATGATACGATCTCTTTACGTAGTGATCTTTCTGATGAATTAAAAGAAGATATTAAACAAGCTTTCTTAAGCTTTAATGATGATGAAGAAATGTTAGAAGTATTACACGACATTTACACTTGGACAGGTATCGCTGAAGCTACATCAGAGGAATACGATATCGTTCGTGACGTTTTCGCTGAGTTTGAAGACGAATTAGCAGAAGAATAAATTCATTTTAAACTTACAAAAACGAAGATATAAAAATCTTAAAGTGTGTGTTCAAAATGAGGATAAAAAGAGGCGAGTAGATCAAGGCGCGGCGAAGTTTTGTGTAGCATAGCGTATGGTGTTCATACGTGAGTAACAGAAAAAACGAGTCAACGCAGAGATACGAAAGCTATTGTTCTCTCGCTTTTTGAACAGCCTCTTAAAAGAAGTTATCTATACATTTACTGTACCCAAGGAGATTTATTACACACTAGGATAAAAGCTTTATATTTACACAAAACCTAGCTGTAATATCCTTGGGTATAGTCATGGTTAGATAATCTTTTTTTATGAACAATATCCGTTCAAGTAATCAAAGTTCAGGAAGGTGAACAGAATGATTGAGTTTAAAAATGTGTCATTAACGTATCCGAATGGCCATCAAGGATTAAAAAACATCAACTTAACGATTAATGACGGTGAATTTATCGTCGTAGTTGGATTATCAGGTGCTGGTAAATCAACTTTAATTCGCAGTATTAACCGATTAGTTACACCAACAGAAGGTGAGTTATTAGTAGATGGTGAAGACATTTTAAAATATAACGAACGAAAATTAAGAAAACTCCGGACGAAAGCGGGCATGATTTTTCAAAATTACAACCTTGTAAACAGGATGTCTGTCCTTCGTAATGTTTTAGCAGGAAGATTAGGTCATACAGGAACTATCCGCAGTATGTTAGGGATGTTCCCTCAAGAAGATGTGAAGCTAGCATTAGACAACTTAGATCGTGTCGGTATTATGAATAAAGCGTATGAACGTGCGGATCGTTTAAGCGGCGGTCAGCAGCAGAGAGTAAGTATTGCACGTGTAGTTACACAAAAACCGTCGGTTATTCTCGCTGATGAACCTGTTGCAAGTCTTGACCCACCCACGTCACACGTCGTTATGAAAGACTTAAAAAGAATAAGCAGAGAAGATAATTTAACGACTCTTGTTAATCTCCATTTCATTGATATGGCCCAAGAATACGCGGATCGTATTATCGGTTTAAGGGACGGGGAAGTCGTTTTCGACGGTCCGGCAGATCAAGTAACCGAAAAAACGTTCGAAGATATTTACGGTAGACCGATTAAAGAAGATGATTTACTCGGAGGAGATGAATAAGGATGACCAAAGAGAATAATCTGGTGAAAGGAAATAATGGGCGGATTCCAGTTACTCCTAAAGGGTTGAAGTGGTATTTATCTTCAATTCTCTTTTTAGTAGTAGCTTTATACATAATAGCCGCTTATCAGACAGAAGCATTTCCTGATCGAGTAATTGAAGGCTTTCCAATTATTTATTACTTCGTCGTAGATGATTTAATTCCACCAAATTGGAATTACTTGCCTACTGTTGCCTTAAGTTTGCTTGAAACATGGAATATCGCATTATTAAGTACGACTTTTGCAGCGATACTTTCATTGCCTTTTAGTTTTTTAGCTGCAGCAAATTTAAATAAAAATAAATATTTTTATCAATTTATTCGTAGTTTCTTGAATTTTTTACGTACGATTCCTGAAATTATTTTAGCAGTTCTATTCGTAGCGGTCGTTGGTTTAGGAGCTGTTTCAGGTATCCTTGCCTTAACTGTTTTTTCTTTAGGGATTTTAGCAAAATTGATTAGTGAAACAGTAGAATCTATTGATCCAGGTCCAATTGAAGCAATTCGGGCTTCTGGCGGTAATGTTTTTCAAGTTATTGCTTTTGGGGTGATGCCACAAATATTACCACAATATGCTTCGTATACGTTATATGTGTTAGAAATTAATGTAAAAGCTTCCGTTGTTTTAGGTTTTGTTGGAGCTGGGGGTATCGGACTTATTTTACGCCAGCAATTAAATATGTTTAACTTTGCTAATGTATCAACGATTATTATTATGATTTTTATAACGATTACAATTATTGACTTCATAAGTAATCGCGTAAGGGAGCGGTTAGAATGAATAATAATACAACTAAGTTACCTGTACAGAAACCGAAAAACACCAAGTTACGTATTAGATTTTTGCTCGTATTATTGTTCTTAAGTGGTTTATATATCGTTGCGTTAATTTCTACAGATTTTGATGTCCGTGCATCATCTGCTTCATCTTTAGAAACGTTAAAAAGAATGTTTATAGATCCGATAATTGATCCGTCTTTGTATAGTGAATATCCAATGTATATTGGTTACATGTTGGAGACAATCGCGATTGCTTATGCAGGTTTAAGTATTGCAGCAATTCTTGCGATACCAGTCGGTTTTTTAGCGGCTAGAAACATGGCAAAAAAGTATTCCTATATTGGAAAAGCAATATTAAATGCTATTCGGGCAATCCCTGAACTTATCTTTGCGATTATATTTGTAGCAGCAGTAGGGATGGGGCCATATGCCGGTGTTTTAGCGATTAGTATTAATTCAATTGGTATGCTAGGTAAATTATATGCTGAAGTTATTGAATCGATTGACATGCAAAAAGTTGATGCGATTAAAGCAAGTGGAGGGAATCGTATCCAAGCAATGTGGTACGGTGTTTTACCTCAAGTATTGCCTGAATTTTCATCATATGCAATTTATCGATTTGAAATTGATGTACGTGCTTCAACTGTATTAGGGATTGTTGGAGCTGGTGGAATTGGAGCTCCATTACTGTTGGCGACGAATCAGCGTAACTGGGAAGATGTAGGTATGATTCTTATTGTTGTCATCATTTTTGTTAGTCTCATCGATTATATAAGTGGTTATATTCGTAAGCGAATCGTATAGGCTAACAGTTTGTTCAATTTGCAAAAAAGGAGACTTCTTCAAACATGTCAGTGTGAATCATCACACTTGAAGGACGTTTGCTGAAGTTCTCCTGTTTTTTATTCTATTTCAATAGCTGGCATTATTATAGAAATGAACGAGAGGGGATTGTCTCATGAATAAATACAATGAAGAGATCTATCGCTGTGCGAAAATGTGGGTATTAGAAGCTGGAAAAATGCTAAAGAAAACATTATCTGACTCATTACATGTTGAATACAAAACGTCTGCAGCAGATCTAGTGACAGAGAAAGACCGTCAAATTGAAAAATTTTTCGTTGAAAAAATAAATGATACCTTCCCAGACCATTTTATTTTAGGAGAAGAAGGAACAGCTTCTGAGCAACGGAACTATGATCCGAATAAAGAAGTAGTATGGATGATTGATCCGATTGATGGCACAACAAATTTTGTACATCAAAAGCGTAATTTCACTATTTCTGTAGGTATATTTGATGAAGGAAATCCTCTAATCGGAATTATTTATGATCCAATAGCGGATGAATGCTTTCATACACTAAGTGGAAATGGAGCATTTTTAAACGACGAGATGCTCGAACGATTAAATGTAAGCACCATTGAAGAAACATTGATCAGTATGAATTCTTTATGGTTAGTACCTAATGAATATGTAGATCATAAAAAGTTACAATGTATGGTCAGTGAAGTGCGTGGTGTTCGCTGTATAGGCTCGGCGGCATTGGAATTAGCATATGTTGCTTGCGGAAGGTTAGATGCTTCTCTTGCGGTCGGCTTAGGTCCTTGGGATTTTGCAGCAGGTTACGTCTTGTTAAATGAAGTAGGGGGGATTACGACGACAATAGCCAATACATTTATAGATCCATTTAATCATTCCTCTGTATTTTCTGCTAAGCCTCGTTTGCATCGTGAACTTTTTAATAAATTTTTATAATAAAAAGACACCACCGAAACTTACTAATCGGTGGTCGTTTTTACGTTCTCAATTGATTTCATCATAATTGTGCATCTCGTTAATTAATTGAAAATAATCTTCCTCTTTGCCAATATCATACCTTTTCCCTTCAATTTGAACGCCAAAACAACCTTCATCACTTAATATATATTGAATCGCATCGGTTAACTGTATTTCACCACCTATTGAAGGTGAAAGGTTTTTTAAATGTTTATAAATGCTTGGCGTAAATACATAACGACCACAAACTGCTAAATTTGATGGTGGAGACGTTTTAGGCTTTTCTATGATGTCTAAAATCTTTGACACATGATTATTCACTTGATTTGCTTTGATGACACCATATTGATGAAGCTCTTCTTGTTTAACTTCTTGGACAGCAATTGTCGTTGATTTCGTTAATTCAAATGATTCAATTAATTGAGATAATGCTGTCCTGTTTTGAACCGAGAATAAATCATCTGGAAGTAGCACCGCAAAAGGTTCATCCTTTGTAAACAATTCCCCTTGAAGAATCGCATCACCTAGTCCATTTGCAAAAGCTTGCCGTACATATTGAATATGGACATCTTTAAAATCTAACTTATTTAACAAATGCTGTTTATTTTTTAGTTCTAGAAATGTTTCTAGTTCAATCGACCGATCAAAATAGTCTAAAATCATATTTTTATTTCTGGAAACGACGATTAATATTTCTTCCACCCCTGATGATACTGCTTCTTCAACAATATAATGAATAGCAGGTTTCCCGGCTATCGGAAACATCTCCTTCGGTAATACTTTTGTAATAGGGAGGTTCCGTGTTCCATAACCTGCAGCTGGAATAATGGCTTTTTTTATCATAATATATACCCCTTTCATCCCTTACTTTTATTTATTCTATAAAGGAGTACAACGTAGTTTGTCCGGACAAAAAAGGGCTATGTAACGGTGATTTTTCATACTATTATCTGACTTTAACTGGTGGTAAAACACCCAATTTTGGTATAAGTGACTACTTCAGCATCACACAAGATTTATGAATCAAATAAACTATTATGAGCAAAATCAGCAAAAGAAAAATCGTCAACAAATCTGAAATATCATTTATAACAAGCGTTAGAGGGAGGTATTCGTTTGAAAATCGCCATGATCTGTACTGAAAGCCTTCCAGCTCCTGCAATTAACGGAGGAGCTATTCAAATCATGATCGACGGTGTATCTAAATTTGTAGCTGAAGCATTTCAATTAACTGTATTTTCGATTACAGATCCTGAATTAGCAGAACATGAATGGGTAGACAGGGTAGAATATATTCGTTTTCCTAAGGATCAGTATGAAATAAAAGTTTACCATTCTATTCAAGAGACATATTATGACTTAATCCACGTTTTTAACAGACCACATAATGTATTAGCATACAAGCAAGCTTCACCGGAAAGTAAATTTGTACTAGGATTACACAATGACATGCTATCAGATGAAAAAATTAGCATTCATAAAGGTACAGAAGTCATTCAAATTGTTGATCACATCGTTACGATCAGTCATTTTATTAAACAAAAAGTTGTCACACGTTTTTCAGAAGCAGTTCATAAAACGACCGTCGTTTACAGTGGAGTTGACCTCGAAAAACATCATCCTTCATGGGACAATACTGGAAGAGAAGTGAGAGAGTGCTATCGTAAAAAATATAACCTTACAGGGAAGAAAGTCTTACTATTTGTCGGAAGGTTAACAAAAACCAAAGGACCACACCTCCTTATAAAAGCAATGAAATACGTGTTGAAAAAGTATTCGAATGCTATATTAGTAATTGTAGGTGGGAAGTGGTTTAGCGATGATGGATTGAACCAGTATGTAAAATCATTGTATTCGTTAGCAAAGCCACTGCAAGATAAAATTATCTTTACGAAATACGTTCCACCAGATGAAATTCCTTCCTTATTATTAATGGCTGATGTATTTATATGCTCTTCACAATGGGAGGAGCCTTTAGCTAGGGTTCATTATGAAGCGATGGCTAGCGGTACTCCAATTATTACAACAAATCGTGGTGGAAATGCTGAGGTCATCACACATAAAATGAATGGATATATTGTAGACGATTATAAAAAGCCTCTGTCATATGCAAAAGCCATCGATTTTTATTTTTCACAACCAGAAATGACGAGCTGGATTATTAGAAAAGGCCGGGAATTCGTTGAAGCAAATTTTCAATTTAAGCATGTATCAAGAAGATTGACAGATGTCTATGAAACATGTTTCCATAAAAATTAATATAACGTATTTTCAATTGTATATATATTAAGGTTATATAGTAGTCGTCATATTTATGAGCTTTAATATTGTTGATTACAAATTTGAAAGGAGCACTTAGAACAATACAATAGAAGTATCGTTCAGAGCATCAAGATATAGAAAGAGGCTGCCATTATGTGGTAGCCTCATCATCTGCAACTGTTTTTTAGATTTTCAAATACCTCTTCTTTTATAACTTATCATCTTCTTCTTACAAGACGTTTTTTTTTCTTTTTATACGAACGAATCATTAAGAAAGGAGAGGTTGGAGGATTGTTTTCATACTGATAAGTTCTTTCTGGAATCGTTTCCTCATTCATTGGTTCATTCAATTCCATGCCTCCATTATGATTATTTGCTAACTCTAAATTAACTTCTAATTCATCTTTAACTGAAGACTCTTCATCCAATGACGATTGTAGCATAGTGTCTGAATTAATTTCTTGTTCATTAATTTTATTTGCTTGAGAACCTTCTTCTAGTGTAACAGTACCTCCTCCAAGTGGCGAATTGTTCGCAATATTAGACTCGACTTCATTCCATACTTCCATTATATCATTCACGACACGACTCCAATGAAATTGTTGTTCTGCAAGTGACCGCCCATATTTACCCATTTTTGTTCGAAAGGAATCATCGGATAATAGAGGCGATAAATGGTCGACAAAGCTTTGTGGGTCTTCAGGATTATCAACTATAAATCCGTTTTTTCCATTTTCAATTACTTCTGGATTACCTCCTCTAGCTGTCGTGATAATCGGTAGCCCTGCTGCCATTGCTTCGTAATGCACTCTAGCAAGTGGTTCTTGCCATTGGGAAGGGCAAACAAATATATCTGCTGCCGCAAACCATTTATGAATTTCTTCTGGTGATACAAAACCAGTAGTAATTACCGGTAACGGCATTCTTTCTGCAAGTGCCCTTACATATGCAACATAGTCAGTTACTTTATCATCACTGAACCATTTACTACCTACTAAAACTACGGCAAGATCGGGGTGTTTTTTTGATAAATCCGGAAGTGCTTGAATAAGAATATCTGCACCTTTATTTGCAGAAAGACGGCCAGCAAATAAAATAACTTTTTTATTTAGCAAGTCATGGGCAGAACGGATTTCATTCCTTATTTTCTTACCTGTCGACGTATAAGCCGGTACGAATTTATCTAAATCAACACCAGAATAAATTGTTTTCGTTTTTCCTTCAGCTTCTGGAAACAAACTTACAATCGTCTCACCAATATAGTTGCTAATCGTAATAATTTTCTCAACTTCTTGAACTGCACGTGCACCTTCTTCTTGACTAATTTTCTCTCGTTTAAACATATCGTTATGCATGCTTAATATAAGCCGAGATGTTGGTGCGACTTCCCTTATCGGACCGACTAAACGAGGACGATTAAATATGTGAATAACGTCAAATTGTTCATTTTGAATATATTTTACTACACCTTGTTGATACGTCTCCAGAAGACCTCCTTGAACACGTACATAGTTAATTCCATCAACTGTTTCATTATTAGGTAAAGATTCATCCGACCTTCCTAAAACAGTAATCTCGTGATTTTTACTTAAAGTGGGGAGGGCACCAGCAATATACGTTTGTATGGCTCCACCACGAATCGGTGGGACTGGTAATTTTTCCGTACAAACTATTAAAACTTTCATTCAAATGTGCCTCCTTTAAATGACTGCTTTAACTCTTCAATAGCAGGCCACTTTGTTTTATCAGATTCTACGATACGGTTACAGAGTGCATCAAGTTCTCCATCCATAAATATTGTTGGTTCAAATAAAATTTCTTTTACATTTTTATAAAATAAGTTAGGCAATGTCATATCAACAATTAATACTTCAAACAAGTCGGCGTCGATTGGATTTGCTTCATGATAAGCTTTAATCATTTCTTTCATCCATGTCACATCCCATGTCCCTAAGTCATCCATAGTTCCTGTAATCAATTTTCGTAAATCTCTTATTCCTAAATCATAAGCAACACCATCTAAATCAATAATCCATACTCCACCTGGTCCCATTTGACCATTTGACCACCCATAATCTTGATGTACTAACCCCCACTCAACATTTCCTATACTAATAAGTTTTTCGTAAGGGGAGTTTTCAAGATTTTGTAGAGCTTCAATTGCTTGTAATTCAAACATATCAATGACTGAGAGTATTGTTTTGCTTGCAGGCATTTCAGAATAGGCATTCGCAATATTCCTGAACCACTCCATCTTATTTACTACTTTTTTATAAGTTTTCGGCCATCGGTAAAGCCTACTTGCATTTTCAGCACCAGCAGGAGGGATATACCCTTTTGTCAATACATGAAATTCTCCAATTGCATGACAAAGTTGCTTTGCCCCTTCTAAATCTTTTGAAACGGGATTTAATGGTTCAATCCATTCAGCAACAAACCAAAGCTTTCCACCCATTTCAACATGGTTCTTCCCGTCTCTCGTCTTAATGATTGGTGGTACTCTAGCGCCTTTTTCTTCCACTAAATAATCTTGTGCTCCTAAGCTAAATAAACTTCTCGTCGGTCGGCGATGCAATAACTTTAAACTGTAAGGTCCTTGGTCCGTTTCTACCTTCCAAATAGCACCGCCTTTGTCTGCTTTCGTAGTTACTACCTCCATTGATTTAGCATTTAGATCATAGTTTTCTAATACTTGATGTGTCATTTGTTCAATATATTCAGGTATAAAAAATTCACCTAATGACCCATCTAAATCCCATGGAGTAATCAATTCTGTCGTCATAAAGTCCCTCCTTTGATCCATGTTCTCCTTCCAATGTATTCACACCTCGAGATAATGACTAGATAGATAACCTGTAAATATAAAAAAAACTAGATTATTGACAATGTCATCAAATACCTAAATAACAAGTTAGAATTAAAAAATGCCAGACCTCTCCTATGATACCGAATCAACATAACAAAAATCATCCGGCATCACGAAAAAAAGCCTAGCATATAAAGTCCTATGGTTAAAGTCTATTCTTCTTCTCTTATGAATATTGGTTGATCAACTCCGGCAACATCTTCATTTACGTCGTCATTATCATCTTCGTCGTTTTCATCATCATCTTCACCAAATTCACTTTGTTTTTCAAAATCGTACACTATTTCACTGCCATCTTCTAGTTCAAATTGAACTTCAATGTTAAGAAAGTCCAATGAACCGATTGCTTTTTGGACTGAATCAAGGATGTCCTCTTCACTCATATCAGCATGAAAATTTAATTCATCAAACATGCTGTAATTAATAAGATCTTCAGAAAGTTCCTCATCACCTTGATCGGTTTTCTTTACAAAGTTGACTTCATTTTCTGTAATACTGTGTTCAAACTCAAGCTCTTCCCCATTAACTAATTCAACTTCAATTTTCACTTCATGAATATTCAATATTATTCCTCCTTTAAAGTTTTTTGCATGATTAAAATATGCATAAAAGAAACAACGGTATGGACAAAGTACCGAGGTGATTAGCTGAATTTTAATTTTGTGCTAATTTCATTCTTTAAACCACAGGCTTTGGCTGTGTGAAAAAACTTTTAAGGGTTGTAATCATCGGAACTATTTAAAAGGGGCGAATAGTTCGAAGCAACTCGTAGAGAATTCAGCGAAGAATCGCTCGTTGCTCCTGCGATTACTCGTCGCAGAAAAACAATGCTCCTGCGATTACTCGTCGCAGAAAAACAATGCTCCTGCGATTACTCGTCGCAGACTCCGTGCTTCTTCCTCTGCAAGATAAATCAAAGAAGAGAATGCGTCGAAGCAGCTCGTAGAGAATTCAGCGAAGAATCGCTCGTTGCTCCTGCGATTACTCGTCGCAGACTACGTGCTTCTTCCTCTGCAAGATAAATCAAAGAAGAGAATGCGTCGAAGCAGCTCGTAGAGAATTCAACGAAGAATCGCTCGTTGCTCCTGCGATTACTCGTGTCGCAAGTTTACGGGTTATTCAAAACTATTCCATTAGATCTCTATTTAAATTTCATCTCGATTGTATTAATAAGAGGAATTTACTTTAAGCTATATCTGTACCTTTCATTTGTAATTAAAAATTTGTCAAAGATATATCGATTTGAAGTATTTCTCCTTATTATTGGGAAACATACGACTGAAACTATAAAGAAGGAGATTACTTTAATATGAAACAATCCCATTTAAAACAAAATCCTCTCATTAAAATAAGTATTGCTCTATCTGCGATAATAATCATGATCAATTTATTCCCTAGTTTAATCGTTGCAGCACAGGAATCGAGCCTATTAGAGGCACCTATAAATATCGATAATCAAGACATTGATACAAAATACTTACTAAGAGATGGTCATTTAATGGTTCCTGCCTTATTTTTTAAGAATACTGGTGCAAAAGTAAATTGGAATGAACAATTCGAATCCGTTGTTTTCCAAGTTGGTGAAAAGAAAGTTGCTGCACCAATCGGAAAGACGTATACCGACATTTTTAATCCAGACACGAGGCAGTGGGAACGAGGTGAACTATCAGTTTCCCCGTTAAGCGCGAATGGACAAACATTCGTTCCATTAAGAGAAATCGCAAATGAGCTCGGGTTTAATGTTCATTATCGCCCCGACTTAAAAAGAACGATCATCCAAACGAATATTCCAAGAGTAGGAAAACGAATCGGTTCGGGGGGCACGAAAGAAAAACTTGTTGCTTTAACATTTGATGATGGACCAGATCTAACGTATACGCCGCAAATATTAGATATCTTAAAAGATAAAGGTGTAAAAGCTACGTTCTTCGTTGTCGGAAATCAAATTCAAAAATATCCTGAGATGATGCAAAGAATTGTTAAAGAAGGACACGCATTAGGTAACCATACTTTCTCTCATCCGAAACTACCGAATCAAACGACTGCAGAAGTGACTGAAGAACTTTTAACAACACAAGAAGCAATATCTGATACTGTAGGACGAAGACCAGACTTGTTTCGTCCACCATATGGCATGTTAACGAAAGCCGATGAGCAAGTGCTTCATGATTACGGTTTCCGCATTGTGCTATGGTCTGTCGATACGCTCGACTATACAGGATTAGCTGCAGAGAATATTTTAGAAATCGTCGAACGAGATATTTCTCCTGGAGGAATTGTTCTGCAACATAATATTGATACAAATCCACATTTATTAGACGGGACTGTAGAAGCATTACCACAAATGATTGATAAGCTAAGAGCGCAAGGCTACTCATTCGTGACCGTTCAAACTTTATTAGACGAATAACCTTATTTTAATATCCCGGAACCTTCGTAAAAGCGATGATCTTTTACAATGCTTTTTAGGTTATCCGGGATATTTACCTACTAGAAGATGCCCAAAAGTCCGGGAATAATAACTTTTGTATCTTTGTGTTAACTCATTTCCCCGCTACTACAATTAGTTTTTTCAGTTTTTTTCGACCATAAACTCTTCTATTTTAATTCAAAGTTCGTTATAGTGTTAATTGGTAGAAAGGGGAAGGACGCATGTCAATAGTACAAGATAAATGGCAGCTTGATTCTCTTCCATATTCTGATGAAGAGAAAGATCGTTTACAATTATTAGAGGAAAAGCAAAACAATCACACATTTGAGATCGCATTTTGTGGACACTTTTCTGCTGGTAAATCATCATTATTAAATCGTTTACTCGGAGCAGAATTGTTACCAACAAGTCCAATTCCAACGAGTGCAAATATTATACGAGTTGAGAATGGGCAGTTAGGTTTATCGGTTAAGTCAAACGATGGAAAGAACAAAACATGGGCAGGGGAAATTCCATGGAATGAAGTACGCCAATGGGGAATGGATGGTCACAACATTTCTGAAATTACAATAAAGGCAGACTTTCCTTTCTTAGGAGCGAACAGCTCGATAGTCGATACACCTGGAGTTGATTCTACTGACCGTTCTCATGAATCTGTGACAGTGGGAAAACTATATACGACAGATGCCGTTGTGTATGTCATGGATTATAATCACGTTCAATCCGAAACGAACCTATACTTTTTAAAGCAGCTATCACAGGAAAGAAAACCAATTTATATAGTCATTAATCAAATTGATAAGCATCAAGAAACTGAAATCCCGTTTACAACCTTCCGTCAATCATTAAATCATGTATTAAAACGGTGGGGAATTCAATATGTAAAACTATTTTTTACTTCCATGAAGCAGATGGACCACCCATTAAATCAATATTCTTCATTTGAGAGAGAGCTGAAATCGTTATTATACAATAGTCACGAAATGATTAGCTCATCTCACGACGCAATCATATCTAGTTTTTATTATGCGATGGAAAATCGATTACAAGAAGAGAAGCTCGAAAAAGTGAATCGTTTGAAGCAGCAAATGGAGACTGAAGGATATAGTTTTAACCAGCTTTCAGAAAAAGAGGAATTAGAAAAACAACTACACTTCATAAAAAATTATCAAGATGACATAACAGATGATTTTCATCATCATATAGGAAAACTGTTCAACAATGTTACTTTATTTCCATTTACGACAACTGATTTAACGAGGCAGTGGATAGAAAGCTTAAAACCAGGCTTTAAGGTCGGTATCTTATTTTCTAAAAAGAAAACAGAAGAAGAGCGGGAAAAAAGGTTGACTCGTTTAATAGAAGATTTGCAAGATAAAATCAAAACACAGTTGCTTTTTCATATTCAAAGCTATTTTCAGCAAGTGGATCGTTCTACTTTGATAAATAAGGAAAGATTTGAGAAATCTGTAAATGAACTTAATTATGACGTACCAAACGAGCTGTTAAAGAGTCATGTGAAAACAGATTATACAAATAGAGATTATGTTTATACTTTTACGAAAGAGATAACCGAGATCATCTCTAGAGATATTAAAGGAAAAGCAAAGAAAACACTTGAAATCCAAATAGATGAAATGAAAGAATACATGGAGAAAAAACAAAGAACGATCGAAAAACAAATCGAACAATTGAAAAAAATATATGCATATGATGAGAAGTTGCAGCTAATTAATCAAACATATGACACGTATATTGAAGACATTCAAACGATGCTCCCTACATTTTCGTATTCGCTGTTCACAAAAGAGTTATCCCTTATTACTAACAAAGACTTTCCTACTCATACATCTAATTCTTTAGCAAGAATGACTCTACCTAGTGACGGCGTGATTGATACAGAGTGGCAAGTGGATGAATCGGAAAATATCCCTGATTTTTCTGAAGATGACACATTCCAATGGATAACAACAGTTAAAAGTGCGATTCAGTCATTTACGACCAATACGTTATTATCTGAAGAACGTGAGCGATTACTTAGCCGTATTGCGCGTTATGAAAACCAATCATTTGTTATTTCGCTGTTTGGTGCTTTTAGTGCTGGTAAATCAAGCTTTGCTAATGCTTTAATTGGAGAAAGCATTTTACCTGTATCACCTAATCCAACTACAGCAACGATTAATACTGTAAAGAAATCAGATGATAACCATGCTCATAGATCAGCAAAAATTTCGTTTAAGTCTAGGGAACAATTGAATGAAGAAATAAAAACAGTAAGTAATCAAATCGATGAGTCTTTTTCAATCGACTCGCTTCTAAACTGGACTCCGGATAAAAGCAAACACCAAACAAGCTGGGAAAAAACATATGTCGACTATTTATTAACATTACAAAAAAGCATCAAGCATACTCCATACACCTTAGGGGAAACGATTACAAAAGATTTGAAGGAATTAGATCATTACGTTACAAATGAAGAGGTTGCTTGTTTAATTCAAGAAACGACCATTTACTATGATTGTGATTTGACAAATAAAGGTATAGTTTTAGTAGATACTCCAGGAGTAAATTCGATACATGGTCGACATACAAATGTCGCCTTTCAACAAATGAAAAAATCTGATGCTATCTTTTATTTAACGTATTATAATCATGCCTTTTCTAAAGCAGATGAATATTTCCTGCAACAAATAGGAAAAGTGAACGAAAGCTTTGCATTTGACAAATTATATTTTATTATTAACGCTTCCGATTTGGCAGCAAATGAAAATGAGTTAAACGGTGTGAAAAAGCACGTTTATGACCAGCTGTTAAGAAATGGAATTAACAGTCCTCGATTATATGATTTATCAAGCAAGCAAGGGCTGCAAGCTAAAAATGGAATGGATCAAAGAAGTTCCAGTTTTTCAAAGTTCGAAGCGGCATTTTATCAACAAACAATTTTAGAATTAAAAGCACTTAGTTACAATATGATCGTCAATCAATCTGAACAATATAGAGAAAAACTCGATGAAAGTATTCAATTTTTGAACGAAGATGAAGCAGTTAAGCAAAAACGATATGAAGAGATGCAACAAATAGTGAAAGCAACGACTGCGGAAGTGAAAGAATCCTCTTTTGATTTCGTTCATCGAGACTTATTACAAGAGTTTGATCAATTAACATTATACTTGCGTGAAAGAATGAAATTTGTTTTAAATGATTATTTTCCTGCAGCGATAAATGTGGCAACGGTTAATGGAAATACGAAAAGAGAATTGCAAACTCAACTTATCGGAGCAATGAAGGAATGGAAAGGACTAGGGGAATATTTTTTAAAACAAGAGCTTGAAGCAACATCTGTAAGGCTGGAAGCTAAAATGTCTGAAAGAGCCGTTTTGTGGCTGAATGAGGAAATGAGAGGTATTCAAAAACAGATACCGACTATTACACTTGACCATAGCGATGCGGATTTCACAAAAGATTTATCGCTAACAATGCCAAACTGGAAGTTGAATATTCAATTAGAAAATTTCACTTCATATATAAAATCTAAAAAGGATTTTTTTGAAGGCGGAACGATAAAACAATTAAAAGAACAATTAGTTCAAAAAGGTACTGATGAATCAAGCAAGCTCATTTCACATTTTGCTGAAGCTTTCACAAACAATTTAGATAGTGTTCTCGTGGAGCTAGAAAACAATTTGAAAAATAAATTAATTCATTTACTACAACATGAACTAAAACATTCTGAAGCTCTGCTGGATAAACAGTCGCAAAGCTTATTAGAAGAAGAACTTGAACAATTATATAAATATCTTTTATAAAGAAGGGCTGACGGACTGTCAATCGTGTTCCAATCGTCTAAATAGTGATGTATGGTCGTTTGAACATGAACGGGCAGTCCTCATTAATTTTCTACTTATGTCACGGGAAGTGTTAAAATAATAGATGCGAACGGAATAATTTTGAGGTGAGACGGATGAAGTTAACTAATGATGCAAGTGTATTTCTGAAGAAGCTTGCAGATAAACAACCGAAAAAAGCATTTCGTATTGGATTTAATGAAAAGAGTACATGAGGAAAGTCAAAATTCAACTTAACTCTGGATGAGTTAAATAAAGACGATCATTATTTAATTATTGATGGGCTAACCTTTATATATCAAAACTGCGTTGCTAAACATATTGATCGACTATCTATTCGTTATGACGAAGGTAGATTAACATTAAACGACTGCTTAAAAACTGACAAAAGTGAACACTAATAAATAATAATGGGGGCTGTCCAAAAAGTTTTGAGAAAGCCTTATTTTCATTTATTAGATCTAAAAAAATTCAAAACCGCTATCACCTGACGCTTTCATCCAGTAGTCCAAAGCGTCATCATTTGAGACAACCTCATCAATTATGCGTTTAACGATGATTGTATTATGCTACATGTTTTTCGCTAGCTTGCGGTACAGTATTTCGACGTAAACATATTATGTTCGATTTAGCGAATGTGACAAATACTTACATAACCGCGTTTAACTTTGATGTATTGATGTGAAAAAGTGTGAGCAAATACAGAACGCTTCATTTAAATAGCATTTTACTAACCGTTGATTTATCAGCTATAATATTTTACAAAGCTGTAAATTGCAGAAAATATGTTGAAAGTAGGTTTTTATGATTATGCAGTTTCAAGTAGGAGAATTACATACACTTAAAGTGATCCACAAAACTAAAAATGGTTTTCATTTGTCAAATGGTAGTAATGAGACAATCCTTCCTTTTTTTGAAATAACAGATCCGATAAACAAGGGTGATGAAATTACCGTATTTTTCTATTTAAATAAAGATGGCAAAATTGCCCCAACAATGAAAATACCTTTCGTTTCTTTTGACCAGTTTGGCTGGGCGGATGTTGTTGATCGAGTTGATAATCTAGGTGTATTTGTTAATATCGGCACAGCAAAGGAAGTTCTTGTATCAAAGGATGACCTTCCATTAAAAGAAAATGTTTGGCCAGTTGCTGGCGACCAATTATTTGTTAAGTTAGGTCTTGATAAAAAAGGACGGTTGCTTGCATTACCAGCAGGTGAATATGATATCGTGAAACAAATGACACACGCCGAGAAAAAAATTATTCATCATGAAGTAAACGGACGTGTGTATCGATCAACAAAAATTGGCACATTTGTTCTTACAGAAGAAGGGTATCGTGGATTTATCCATTACACAGAGCGAAAAGAAGAGCCACGTCTCGGTGAATATGTAGAAGGGAGAATTATCGGTGTCAAGGATGATGGAACAATTAATATCTCACTAAGGTCAGAAAAAGTTCCTGCAATGGATGAAGACGCTAACCGCATTTTAACATATTTACAAGAGAACGAAGGTGAGATGCCTTTTGGAGATAAAAGTGATGCTAATACGATCCGAGAAACGTTCAAAATTAGTAAATCCGCCTTTAAAAGAGCATTAGGTAAACTCATGAAAGAAAAGAAAATTGAACAAAAAAATGGGAAGACATTTTTGAAATAACTATCCGCCTGTAAAACGGGCGGTTTTAATTTCGCCCTATACGGGCACTTTACGACCAGATTCCCTTAAGGGACCTATTTAATTGGGGGTGTCGCAAAAATTAGTTTAAGGACGCTAGCTTTTCTATGGTCGTAATTAATCGTGAATTTATTATGATATTTTACGGAATTATGATAAAATAAGAACAAACATTCGTTCGATCCCTCATTCACTCCCGCTTAGTCAGTAAACTGCATTCCCATCCAAAATTTCTATAGAACTAGGTGATGCCATTATGATATTAGTTGCAGAAAAGCCTGATCAAGGTGTTAAATTAGCTGCTCCATTTCCATGTAAAAAAATGCAAGGATACATAACAATTGAGGGGGGAGAACATGCTTAGTGTTATAATTTCAGAGAAACCTTCTGTTGCTAAAAATATTGCGGATGCGTTAAAGATTAAGTCTAAGAAGGAAGGGTACTTTGAAGGAAAGGATTATATTGTTACATGGGCTTTTGGCCATTTATTACAGCTTTATGACGCCAAAGATTACGATAAGGGTATGACAAGGTGGAATATGGACAACTTTCCTTTTATCCCTTCCAATTTTCGTTATAAAGTTAAAAGTGATCCCCGAAATAAAGGGAAAGAAGATTTTCGTGCCAAAAAGCAGTTGAAAATCATATACAGTTTAATCAATCGAAATGACGTAGATACTGTTATATCTGCTTGTGATTTTGATCGGGAAGGACAAATAATTGGGGACACGATTATTTACAACCTTAAGACTCAAAAGAAGGTGTATCGCTTATTACTAAACGAATGGACACCAGATGAAGTGTTAAAAGGAATCCGAAGCATAAAACCAAATAAAGAAATGAAATCACTTCAAGATGCAGGTATAAGCCGACAATGGGCAGATTGGGTCATCGGAATTAATTTAACTTCTGTGGCAACATTGAAGTATCAAAAAGGTTCTGGTAAGGCACTGAACATTGGAAGAGTGCTACTTCCAACCTTAAAAATAATTTATGATCGAGATAAAGAAATTGAAAACTTTGTACCTAAAGATTATTTTAAATTAGCAGCTAAATTTAAAACAAAAGATGGTAATGAGTACGAAGGGACATATGTGGAATATGAAGAGGATAAATTTAAGAATAAGGAAACGTTGGAGTTAATACAAAAAGCTCTAATTAATCAAACAGCCACAATTTTAGACAAAAAAGTTGAACTAAAAAAAGAATATCCCCCATATTTATTTAATCTTTCAAACTTACAGGGGTTTATAACGAATAAATATAAAGGCTGGACTTCTGACAAAGTTCTTAAAGTGGCTCAATCTCTTTATGAAAAGAAATATATTACATATCCACGTACTGCCAGTGTAGTATTGGAAGAAAGCTTAGTAGATAAGGCAGCAAAGGTACTAAATAACTTAAAAAAAGGATTACCATATGAAAACGAAATTACATTTGCAAAGAAAAAACGTGTTTTTGATAACTCAAAGGTAGAAAGTCACAGTGCAATAACTCCGACATATTTACTTCCAAAATCCTTAACGAAGGATGAGGAAATTGTGTATAATGCAATCAAAAATCGTTTTATTATGCAGTTTATGCCTATTGCTAAACATGAAGAAACTAAAATAATGACTAAAGCAAATATGGATGATATAAAAGGTTTGTTTATATCAAAAGGAAAAGTACAGTTGGTTGAAGGGTGGAAAAAGGTTGAGAAAATTGAATCTAAGGATACTATCCTCCCTCAAGTAAAAATAGATGAAGTTGTTAGCATTATAGATCAAAAATTGACTTCTCATGTGACAAAACCACCAAAACATCATACGGAAAAAACGTTACTTAGAGTAATGGAAACATGCGGTAAAGGCAAAGAGGATGAAGAAAGTGTAGTAATGATGGAGAATATATTAAGTGGCTATAGTATAGGTACACCAGCTACAAGGGCTGAAACAATTAAAAAACTAAAAGTTGTTGGCTATATAGCTATTCAAAATAAAAATTTAACCTGCACAGAACTAGGGAAAAAGTTAGTTGAAACATTTCCAGTAAAGGAATTATTTGATTTAGAATTCACTGGTAGATTGGAAAAAACATTGTCTGATATTGAAAAGCACAAGTTTACAAAGGAAAGTTTCTTGAACTTAATTTTTGATTTTACAACTGATGCTGTTAAAACAATTAAAAATGAAAAAGACATCATTATTAATAAAATATCAAATGAAAGGAAATCAATTGAGGTTCTTGGAAAGTGTCCTCTTTGTAGGAATGGAATTATTGAAGGAAAAAAAGGCTTTGGATGCAGCAACTGGAAAAATGGCTGTAAATATGTCATTTGGAAAAATGATAAATATTTAGCGTCGATGAAAAAGAAACCAACAAAAACAATGGTAAAAAGTCTTTTAAAAAATGGAGTCGTTTTGGTTAAAGGACTAACGAGTAAAAAAGGTAATAAGTTTGATGCTAATTTACGTTATGAGAAAAATTCTGATAACGAATTTTTTAGTTGGAAGATGGAGTTTCTTGAAAAGTAAAACATGTTAAAAGTGACCTTAACATGATTAGAAAATTGTTGATTATGATAACGGGTTCCGTTACATTTGGGGAGTGTTGATCCTCCTTGAGGCCAACACTCCCAAACTTCCATTTCTCCCCTTTGTCCGACACAGTATGTTATAATAGTAAAAATCATTTTTTATATAGAAAGGGATATGTGTGATGTGTGCAAAGCCGAATAAAAAGTATACGGTTCCATCCGTAGACAAGGCGATTGATGTGCTCATGTTGTTAAGTGAAAATCCAAATTTGTCTTTAAATCAAGTTGTCGAAACTTTAGGCTTTTCTATGAGCACTTGCTATAACATTCTAAATACTTTACAAAACAGAGGTTTGGTAGAAAAGGATTCATTAACTGCCCGTTATTCTCTAGGTTTAACCTTAATGAGATTAGGAATGGAAATCTATGAAAAGATTGATATTCGGATAATTGCCCACCCCGTCATGAAGGACCTAGTAAATAAGTTTGGAGAAACGAGCTATTTATCTAGTATTGACAAGAGCACTTACGAGGGTGTGGTTTTAGATAAAATAGAAAGTCTAAAAACGGTTACAGTAGTAAGGTCAATAGGAAGTAGAGTTCCTCTATATGCTTCTGCAACAGGAAAGTCCTTATTATCGGGTTTGTCACCTGCAGAACTAGAAGAATACCTTCAAACTGTTTCATTTTACAAATATACTGAAAACACCATTACGCAAGCAGAAGAGTTAAAAAATGAATTAGAGAAAATTAAACAGCAGGGGTATGCTATTACCGAAGATGAGATGGGTGACGGTGC
Organism: Evansella halocellulosilytica; assembly: GCF_002335745.1. Taxonomy (GTDB): domain Bacteria; phylum Bacillota; class Bacilli; order Bacillales; family Salisediminibacteriaceae; genus Bacillus_CA; species Bacillus_CA halocellulosilytica. Next base: position 3,536,153 of record NZ_NIST01000001.1, read on the forward strand.
TTCGTCAGTTAGTGTACCCATTAATGATTATCAAGGAAATGTGATTGCTGCTATGAGTGTTGCGGGTCCTATCGATCGAATGAAGAATCTTATTCCGCAAATTATACCTGAAGTAAAAGTTTCAGCAGAAAGAATATCTGAGCTGTTAAGAAGATAGGTTTAAACAAATTTATAGCTGTTCACTTCTCGGAGAGCTTCTTTCAAATAGATGGAAAGAAGCTCTTTTTTGCTTTTTCTTATTAAAGTATTTTAAAGTATTATGTCGAATTTTTTATTTTTAGAAAAATTTGATTATTTACATTGACAACGAAAGGAAATGTGTTGTATTATTCCAATAAGATATTTTTACAAATAAAAAATTAATTTTATATATATAAAATAGGAGGGTGGAAGGATTGGAAGATGGTGCGTTGAAAGGGCTTCGAGTTTTGGAAATTGCACATCACATGGCAGGTCCAATTGCAACACAAAAGCTTGGAGATATGGGGGCAGAAGTGATTAAGGTAGAGCCGCCTGGTCTAGGTGAGTGGACACGGTCAAGACCGATTGGCAATGCTTGGGTAGGGGAAATCAATTCCTCTCTTATTGCTTTAAATCGAAACAAAAAGAGTATCACACTAAATCTTAAATCTAAGCAAGGGTTGAATATTTTTTATGACCTCGTAAAAAAATCCGACATTATTGTTAGTAACTATCGCCCAACAGTACATAAACGGCTTGGAACGGACTATGAGACCGTAAAGGAAATCAATTCAAGGATCATTTACTGTTCCATAACAGGCTATGGTGAAACAGGCCATATGAAAAGAGACCAGGACAAGATCTCATCATTCAGGCATTATCCGGGGTCGTTTGGAATTCTGGGAGAAAGAGTGACCCTCCAATCCCACTTGGAACATTTGTCATTGATGCTGCAACGGGAAATCTTGCATTAGCAGGGATTACGACTGCTTTATACAGCCGTGAAAAAACCGGAAAAGGACAAAAAATTGAAGTAAATTTATTAAGTTCTATAATGGATGTGCAAATTCAAGAATTTACAACCTATCTTAATTGTGGGATATTGCCTCAGCGGAGTGATGAAATCATGGGTCATCCTTTTATTAATAGTCCTTATGGTATTCACAAAACAAAGGATGGCTATTTAGCATTAGCGATGACACCATTTGAAAAACTATCAAAAGCATTAGAGTGTAACGAACTAATGACTTATCAAAAATGGGTCGATGGTCAAACGTACAAGGATGAGATTTTTAACATTGTTTCTAAAGTGCTAGAAACGAAAAACACGAGTGAATGGATTGAACAGCTGGATGCACATGATGTGTGGTGTGGTCCTGTCTATACCTATGAAGAAGTAGAAGCTGATCCACAAATTCAACATAATAAAACCATACAAGTCGTACACCATCCAAAATACGGGGATTTAAAAGTAGTAGCCAATCCAATTACATTTTCGGACACACCTGTTTCTTATCAAATGGGGCCTCCAGACTTAGGGGAGCACAATGCTGATATTTTGAGAGAGTTAGGGTACAGTGAGGAGAAAATCGACTTATTGAAGAAAGACCATATTATTCAAAGGGAACAACCTAAAACATACAAGATATAAAAGGAAAGGAGAATCGAAATGTCCTACAAAGTAACCGATATAAAACAAGGCCTTTATCAAATTAGTAGTCCTTTAGGTGTTCGGTATATCCATCAGTATTTAATGGTTGAAAATGAAAGCGTTCTATTAATTGATGTTGGAATGAAAGAAACACCTACAGAAGTTCTTCAACCTGCTTTACAAGAATTAGATTTATCTATGAATCAATTAAAAACAGTAGTTATCTCTCATGCGGATGTGGATCATTTTAGTGGGGGTGCTAGTCTAAAGGATTTAGCTAAGCATGTCACATTAATGGCACACAAGCGAGATGCCCCATGGATAGAATCAAAGAAGAAAATCATGGAAGAACGATATTTTTATTATGAACCGTTCGGTGTTTCTCATGATGAGGAAACGAAGCAATGGTTTAAAGATGGACTGCAGGAAACAAATGTAGATATTCAATTAAATGGGAATGAATCGATACACCTAGGATCTGATCGGTACATAGATATTATACATACTCCAGGACATACTCCAGGTCATCTTTCCTTTTATGATCGAAAAAATCGTGCATGTATCATCCTAGACGCTATATTGTGGAAGGGACTATATGATGTAGAGAAAAAGATTGTCAGTCCACCACCGTACTACACCATTTCTTCTTATCTAAAATCGATTGAAAAGATTATGTCGCTTGATATTGACGTGTTACTAACCGGACATTATGACGTAATGACTGGCGAAGATGCAAAACAATTTCTACAGGAGAGTAAGGAATTTGTAACGACTGTTGAAAAGAGTATCCTTGAAATCCTGAACAAAAGTCTTGAAGCTTTATCACTTTCAGAAATCCTTGAGAAAACAAATGAGAAAGTGGGCAGCTTCAATGTAATGATGGTAGAACTAGTGGGCCCTGTTTATGCGCATTTAAAAGACTTGGAAGCCAAACAACAAGTAGAATGCATTATGAATGGGACTATACCATATTGGAAAGCAAAATGGGGAGGTCTGTAAAAAATGTTTTCACCAAATCAATTTTCAGGAAAAGTCGTTGTTGTAACTGGAGGAGGAACTGGCCTTGGCAAACAAACAAGCAAACGCTTTGCAGAAAATGGGGCCACTGTTATTCTAGCCTCCAATGATGGTCCATCCATTCAGGAAACAGAGAATGAAATTAAAGATGCTGGAGGGAGTGCGCTAGCTATTGAAACAGATGTATCAAGTAAATCTAGTGTAAAAAATATGGTGAAAAAAACTAACCAACTATACGGTGGTGTAGACATTCTAATCAATAGTGCCGCTATTTATCCAAGTAAACCCTTTGAGGAAGTGGATGTAGAAGAGTGGGATCAAGTTTTTGCGGTGAACTCCAGAGGTTACTTCCTATGTGCAAAGGAGGTGCTTACATACATGAAAAATAAACGCTGGGGAAGAATTGTTAACATTTCATCTATTACGTATTTTCTAGGCTTTAAAGATCTCGTTCATTATGTATCTACCAAAGGTGCCGCTATTGGATTTACTCGTGCACTTGCACGGGAGGTAGGGAAGCACGGGATTACCGTAAATAGTATTGCTCCAGGTGCTTTTCCAACAGCTGCTGAAGAAATTCATCCAGATCGAGAGGCATATAATCAAAAGATTCTAGATAATCAAAGCATTAAAAGAAGAGGAAATCCTGATGATATTGCAAATACGGTCTTATTCTTTGCAAGTAATGAAAGCGGATTCATATCAGGTCAAAGTCTATTAGTCGACGGTGGCTGGGCAATGGGATAAGAAAAAAAAGGTAGGAGCGTAGAATATGATTCATTTAAAAGGTATGACATGGAATCACAAAAGGGGTATTAATCCATTAGTAGCAGCATCAGAAGCGTTTATGAAGAAAAGGCTAGACGTAAAAATTACATGGGACTCTCGCTCACTTGAAGATTTTGAAGATTATCCGATTGATAAATTAGCAAATTCGTATGACATGATATTGCTCGATCATCCCTGTATCGGGACAGGTGTAACGAAACAAGCTCTTGAACCTTTAAATCAATGGATAAGTACTGAATTTTTAAGCAACCAAAAGAAGAATAGTGTTGGTGGCAGCTATGAGAGCTATACATGGGAGGGAAGGCAGTGGGCATTACCAATTGACGCAGCTTCCCAAGTTTCTGCTTACCGTCAAGATTTATTTACTAAAGTTGGACTATCATTACCTCCTGTAGCACTAGAGGAAATAGATAATTTGATTACCTTTCTTCCGAGTAACTATCAAATGGGCATCCCGTTAAATCCAACCCATTCCTTTTTAAGTTTTATCACGATATCAGCAAACATTGGGGGAGCCGATTTTTACAAGGAAGGGAAAGGTTTTAAAGAAGAGATCGGCATTCCGGTTCTTCAAAAATTAAAAAAGTGGAAAGAGAAAGCTCATCCCATTTCAATAGATTCAAATCCCATTCAAATTCTAGATTACATGACCACGACAAATGAGATTTTATATGTGCCATTTATCTTTGGTTATTCGAACTATGGGAGGAATCAATCGAACATCATCCGATTTGCAAATATTCCATCAGCACATTCTAAGCCTAGTGGAAGTATTTTAGGGGGTGTTGGCATTGCCCTGTCATCCAAGTCTAAGCATAAACAGGAATCCGTGCAATTTATGGAATATGTAACGAGTGAAGATTGTCAATGTGGGGTTTATCTAGAAAGTGATGGCCAACCTGCCTATCGAAAAGCTTGGTTAATGAAGGAAAGCAACGATCGAACCAATGACTTTTTTAGCAACACATTACAATCAATGGATTTATCTTATATCCGGCCTCGATACTACGGATATGTTGAGTTTCAAAAACGTGCTGGTGAACTTATTCATCATTTTTTAAAAAAATATAAAGAAGAGCCTAGCACGATTATTCAACAGTTAAATCAACTACATAGCACTTCACTGCTCACAACTAAAGAAGATTAATAGAAAGGAGGGGTTACTATTGCGATATAAACTAACTAAAAAAGTAGTAGAGGGGATTGAAACGTTAGTTTTAACCGATAAAGAAACACATACCGAATGTGAAATTGTACCAAGTATTGGGAATAACCTAATTCGGTTCAGTCATCAGGGAGAGTCTTTTATCTCAATACCGCCAAGTGTTAAGAAAATGAAAGACGAAGTGACCTGTTATCAATATGGAAGTGCTATTTTATTTCCACCTAATCGTGTTAAAAAGGCAACTTTTTCATATCAAAACAAAACCTATCATTTACCGAAAAATGAGGACCCAAATCATTTGCATGGGGAGCTTTGCTTTAAACCTTGGCAGGTGGTAGACACTTCGTGTGATGAATCAAATGGCTGTTCCATTACATCTCAGTTTAAATTGCAACACCATCCAACTATGATGAATTATTTTCCCCATGATTTAACATTCACGCTAACGTATGTACTAAAAGACGGAATACTTGAACTTACAGGAATGGTAGAAAATCAAGGTGAGGATGAGTCTCCTTATGCATTAGGATTTCATCCGTATTTTCCAATACCAAAGGGAAATGAGGAGCAAGTTCACCTTCGTGTGCCAGCCATCCAAGAATGGCCTGTCACTAATGAAGCTTTTGTTGAAGGACTACCGCGGGAAACTAACTTTAGTCAAGCAGTAGCGAAAGGAATGACCTTAGAGGGAGTTAATGCTTTAGATTGCTGGCTAATATCCCTTGATCAAGATGAGGATGCGATCTGTGAAATCTATTACACAAATACAGGTAAAAAATTGACATACAAACTAGATTCGAAGGCTTTTCCTTTTCTAGTTATTTTTAAGCCTGACTGGACTTCTGCGATATCATTAGAGCCCTATTCTTATGTTACTGATGGATTTAATTTGCCTTGGTCTCACGATAGAACTGGAGTAAAGGGGATAAAGCCAAGTGAGCAAATTGATTTTCATTTATCCATACAAGTGACCTAGCTAAATTCAGGTTGTAGACATCTACAGTTCGAATCGGAAGGGAGGATCGTTTGGCTTAGGCATAGATGCATGGGGTAAATATAAAAAGTACAGGAGGGAACCATTATATGAAGTTAGAGGATTTACAGCTGGAACTAAATGTTGAACCAGAACTTCCAAAACGTAAAGATTATCGCATCGGTTGTATCGGTTCTGGGTTCATCATGCGTGACTGCCATTTGGTAGCATACAAAGATGGTGGTCTTAACGCTTATGGAATTGCATCAAGAACATATGAAAATGCAAAAGAGGTTGCAGAGATGCATCATATCCCAAATGTTTATCAGTCATGGAAGGAGCTAGTTAAAGATCCAAACATTGAAATTTTAGATATTGCCATTCCTCCAGATAAGTAATTAGAGGTTGTAAAGGAAGCTGTTAAACACGATCATATTAAAGGGATTCTCTGCCAGAAGCCTTTAGCGATGAATTATGAAGAAGCACTAGAGATGGTCGAACTTTGTGAGAAGGCTGGTACCAAATTAGGTGTGAACTCAAATATGCGCTACGACTCATCAATGCGTGCGCTGAAATCAATTATCGATGAGGGCTATTTAGGCAAGATCGTTCTCGCAACGATTGAAATGCGAGCGATTCCGCACTGGCAAGATTTCTTACATCAATATCAGACCATTGAAATTTTAAATATGGGGATTCACCATATTGATATTTTCCGATACTTATTTGGTGATCCGAAGTATATTACAGCCCTAACTAGGAAGGACCCACGTACAACCTTTGATCATATTGATGGGATTTCCCAATACACCTTCCAATATGAAAATGATTTAATGGCAACAAGTCTTGATGATGTTTGGGCATGGCAGGGGGAAGGTACAGAAGAAGACATCTACATTAAGTGGAGAGTAGAGGGTATTGATGGAATGGCTCAAGGTAAGTTTTTCTGGCCGAAGTTTCCAGATCGTTGTCCTAGTACAATAGAGTTTACATCAAAAAAAGTACCAAACCAGTGGGTACGACCTAAAATGGATCGGACTTGGTTCCCCGATGCCTTTTTAGGAACGATGTCTCAGTTGCTATGTGCGGTGGAAAACGATGAAGAGCCTGAAATTGGTGGAAGAGATAATTTGAAAACAATGGCTGCTATCGATGCATGTTATCAGTCTATTGGTGAGAAGAAGACAATTGATTTTTCACAAATTAAAAATAATATAGATGGGGGTATTAAAATATGATTTCTGTAGGTATATTTAACGGGTATTACCCGTACACGTTGGATGAAACGATTGCTAGAATAAAAAAAGATGGATTCACATCTGTCCAGTTAGATCTATCTTTTAAGGACATGGATTTAGCCCTTGAGTCGCTAACTACAGAGAAATGTCACAAGATTCGTGATGCTTTTAGAGAGGCAAACCTACCGATTGTTTCGATTTCTGGGTATACGAATATTATTCATCCAGATTCGACGAAACGAGAGGAAAATTTATTTGGTTTAAAACAATTGTTAAAGTTTGCTCGTGACTTAGGTACTCCATATGTTATCAGTGAAACAGGGACATATAATGAAGAAAGTGATTGGGTACATCACCCGAGAAATGATACAGAAGAAGCATACGAGGAAGTAGCAGAAACGATTTTAGACTTGTCCAAGTTTGCCTATGACCATGGTTCCGTATTCCTTATTGAAAACTATGTAAACAATGTGATTGGATCTGTTGAGGAAGTATCTAGACTTATATCAGATATCAACCATCCAGGATTAGGTCTACTAATGGATCCAACAAACTATTTCACAGAAAGTAATATAGGTGATGTGGATAAGGAGATTAATCGAATGTTTGATATCCTTGGAGATAAGATCAAAATCGCTCATGCGAAGGATTGTAAATTAGCCGAGGATACGTCGGAGAAGCATGCAAATATTGATGCAGTAGAATCTCATACATTTAGAGGTGCGGGTTCAGTAGAATTACCAGCACCAGGCTTAGGGGATTTAAACTACGATTTATTTGTAAAAAGACTAGCTGAAAAACATCCAAACATCCCAATCATTATTGAGCACTTAGATGAAAAGGATATTCCAAGAGCGAAAAAGTTTTTAGACGGTAAATTAAAAGAAAACGGTTGTTAAGGTAATTAAAGAGAAAACAGGCCGATATATTCGGTCTTTTCTTTAGTGTTTTATAAATACGAAATAAAAATTATATATATAAAGGGTGAGTGATCTTGCGAATCATACGATATAAAGATGAACATTCGAATACAATACTTGCTGCCTATACGGAAGAGGGGGAAATATACAATCTTCCTTTTACGAGTCTACTAGATATCGTACACCGGGCGGAGGAATGTAATTGCCCCCCAGCTTCATTAATAGAAGAAATAATTACGTCAAGTTTTCCACTAAGTGAGAAACTTCATGATCTGGAGTTGCTTACCCCCATAGAAGCCCCGGAAGTATGGGCAGCGGGTGTAACGTACCAAAAAAGTATGGAAGCTAGAAACTATGAAGCAACAGGTGGGAAGCTAAATGCGAAGACCTTTTATGACAAGGTGTATGATGCAAAACGTCCTGAAATTTTCTTCAAATCAACAAAGGAGCGTACAGTTGGGCCAAATCAAGACGTCTGTTTGAGGTCAGATTCAACTTGGCAAATTCCAGAACCTGAACTCGGTCTCGTAATTGGAAATGAAGGAAAAATCATTGGCTATACGATTGGCAATGATATGAGCTGTCGGGATATTGAAGGGGAAAATCCATTATATTTGCCACAGGCTAAAATTTGGAAACAATCATGCTCCATAGGCCCAGCGGTTCGCTTAGCAGAGACGGTTCCAAACCCCTATGATTTGACTATAACCTGCCGAATTTATCGGGATGGATCCTGTGTTTTTGAAGGGGATGCGAATACGGGTCAGTTGAAGCGGACATATGATGAGCTCGTTACTTATCTAACGCTTGACAATACCGTTTTTGAAGGGACTGTTCTCTTAACAGGCACATGTATTGTTCCACCAAATGATTTCTCATTGCAAGAGGATGATCAGATCGAAATTGAAATTGATGGAATTGGTGTTTTGATCAATATCGTCAAAAAGGTGGTGCAAATATCGGACATATCTATGTCATGAAAGGGATAAAAAGGTAAATGAAAGGTGTGAATTAATTTGGCTTTACAAAAAGAAGGAGCAGTTTTTGATAATTATGTGAACGGGCAATGGATACCTAGTGTAAGTAATGATCGAATTACTAGTGTAAATCCAGCTAACGTTAATGAGGTGGTAGGGTATACCCAGAAATCCACTATGGAGGATTTAGATCAAGCAGTAACATCAGCTAAACATGCACGAACATCATGGAGGAAACTGGCGGGGGCTGAACGAGGGGAATTTTTATATAAAGTGGCCTCCGTTATGGAAACGAGGGCGGATGAAATTGCAGAGACCATGACAAAGGAAATGGGAAAAACACTTCCGGAGGCAAAGGGAGAGACAGCAAGAGGGATAGCTATTTTAAAATATTTTGCTGGTGAAGGAATGCGAAAGGTAGGTGATGTGATTCCGTCTACTGATAAGGATGCGCTCATGTTGACGACAAGAGCACCTTTAGGCGTTGTCGGAGTGATTACTCCGTGGAATTTTCCTGTTGCTATTCCAATTTGGAAGGTGGCACCAGCCTTAATATATGGAAATACAGTCGTTTTAAAACCGGCAAGAGAAGGAGCGGTGACAGCAGTAAAGGTTATCGAATGTTTTCATGAGGCTGGATTACCAGCAGGAGTCGTTAATCTTGTTACGGGATCAGGCTCTGTAATTGGCCAAGGAATAATTGATCATAAGGATATTCAAGGCATTACCTTTACAGGCTCTAATGAAATTGGCAAACAGATTGGGCAGGGTGCGCTTGCGCGAGGAATTAAGTACCAATTAGAAATGGGAGGAAAGAATCCTGTAATCGTAACAAATGATGCAGACCTTGACTTAGCTGTTGAAGCAACCATTACTGGCGGGCTTCGCTCAACAGGTCAAAAGTGTACTGCAACAAGTAGGGTAATTGTTCAGTCAGATATATACGATGCTTTTAAGACTAAATTAGTGTCGAAAATTAAGGGATTGAAAATAGGAGATGGCATGCAAGAAGGAACTTGGATGGGACCTTCTGTCAATGAAAGCCAATATCGTACAGTTCTCTCTTATATTGAAAAGGGAAAAGAAGAAGGGGCGACCTTAGTTTGTGGTGGTGAAAAGATTGAGGATGAAAGACTAAGGAACGGATATTTTTTGCAACCAACCGTCTTTGAACATGTTACATCGTCTATGACCATAGCTCAGGAGGAAATCTTCGGTCCCGTTCTTGCTTTAATGAAGGTAGATTCCTTGGAGGAAGCGATAAGAATAGCAAATGATGTTGACTATGGCTTAAGTGCATCGATTTTTACAACCAATATCCAAAAGATGCTTAACTTCATTGAAGATATGGATGCAGGCTTAGTCCGGATCAATGCAGAAACTGCAGGAGTTGAGCTTCAAGTACCATTTGGTGGTATGAAACAATCAAGTTCCCACTCTAGGGAGCAAGGGGAAGCTGCTAAAGAATTCTTTACTTCTATTAAAACTGTTTTTATTAAAGGGTAAGTTCAAATCAGTTATAATAGGTAATTTTTGAAGGAAACAACATTGCTGCAAATATGCTACTAAATGTAGGTATTTTATAGGATTTTAATACTGTGAGAGAGGTGAGTTAATGGCATCCGTTGATTTTATAAAGGATCATCACATTGCCACGATTACATTTAATCGGCCTGAAAAATTAAACACGATGACAAAAGAGATGGCATCCCAGTTATTAAATGCCGTTCATAAAGTAAATAATGATGATAATATTCGTGTAGTAGTTTTGACTGGTACTGGAGAAAAAGCGTTTTCAGCAGGAAGCGATATTAGTATATTAGATGAATATGGTGATAACTGGAAGTATCGAAACCGCTTAGAATACTGTGATGTATTAAGAAGTATTAAAAAACCTCTTATTGCTATGGTGAATGGATACGCAGTAGGAGGTGGTTTGGAATTAGCGCTATGTGCAGATATGCGCTTTGCTGCAAAAAATGCAAAATTAGGCGCAGTAGAGATAAAGTTAGGTTGGATTGGTGGTGGGGGAGTCACTCAATTATTAACTAATTTAATCGGTTATGGGAAAGCAATGAAAATGATTTTGTCTGGGGATATGATATCAGCTGACGAGGCTTACAAGGATGGGTTAGTCGAAGTGGTTGTTCCTTATGATGAATTAGAGAAATATACGTATGACTATGCCCATAAAATTGCTGAATACTCCCCAATAGCACTTCAGTCTGCAAAGCATTCCTGCAGGATGGCGCTAAGTGTACCATTAGAAGCAGGTATTTTGTATGAACGTGATTTACAAGCCCTCTCCTTCTATACAGAGGATAAAGAAGAAGGCATACAAGCTTTTCTAGAAAAAAGAAGTCCAAATTTTAAAGGGAAATAAGGGGAAGCGTTTTGTCAAAATCGAGGAGGATAATGGATGAGTAACGGACCTTTAGATGGAATTATAGTATTAGACTGTTCACTAGCCATGTCTGGCCCTTTCGCTGCTCAAAAGTTAGGGGACATGGGAGCAGAAATTATAAAAATCGAACCTACAGGTAATGGGGAATGGCACAGAACTCGACCTGCAGCTAATGCATGGGTCAATAAGCTTAATTCCTCTTTCATATCGTTTAACCGAAATAAAAAGAGCTTATCTGTAAATTTAAAATCGGATGAAGGAAGGAAAGTAGTTTATCAATTAGTAAAAGAGGCAGATGTTATTTTACAAAATTTTCGTCCAGGAGTTGTGAAAAGGTTAGGTTTGGACTATGATACTGTTTCGAAGCTAAATAAGGAAATTATCTATTGTAGTATTTCTGGTTACGGAGAAACAGGTCCTTATGTAAACAGACCAGGCCAAGACCTCGTCCTACAAGGGTATAGTGGTGCTTTATGGAATACAGGTAAGCAGGGTGATCCACCACAGCCAATTCCTTTATATGCTTGTGATGCAACGGCAGCTCATAATGCAGTCGAAGGTATTTTATCTGCACTCTTTTATCGACAGAAGCATGGCAAAGGTCAAAAAGTAGAAGTGAATATGTTAAATGCCATTATGGATATGCAAGTACAAGAATTATCGGTTTACCTCACAGGAGGAATAAAACCAGAAAGAACTGAAGAACCATTAGCCCATACATTACTGACTGCACCATATGGAATCTACCAAACAAAGGATGGCTATATGACTTTGTCGATAGGACCAATCGATGTCTTAGGTGAGGCACTTGATAGTGATCGCTTACGTTCGTTTACCGAATGGAATGATGGCATGATTCACCGTGATGAAATATATCGCATTGTTTCCAGTATATTATTATCTAAAACAACAGCTGAATGGATCGAAATACTTGATAAGCATAATTATTGGGCAGGTCCAGTATATGATTATGATGACCTAGTTAATGATCCACAAGTACAACATAACAAGATGATTGTAGAAATGGATCATCCAACAGAAGGAAAGCTTAAAGTTCTAGGAATACCTATTAAATTTAACAAAACACCTGGTACTTATCGTGACCACCCACCTTTATTGGGTGAACATACAAAAGAAATTTTAGCAAGATTAGGTTACACAAAAGAAGAAATAAACGAATTAAAAGAATCACAAGTCGTCCAATATTGATCTTCCTAGGACACCAGGGACAGGAAGGAACCTGTCCCTGGACTTGAAAAAGTATATTTAAAAGAAAGGTAGAGAAGCCATGATGTTGGCATCTTTACCTTTTAAACTTGACTTCTATATGTGGAAAATGAAGGTAAATCCATATTATAAGAGACGTACAAACAATTTCTCCTTTTTAGAACATATTCTATAATAAAAATATGTTTAAGGAGGACGCAATGTATTTTCATACTGTACAAAGAGGTGAGACGTTATTTTCAATCTCAGAAGATTATAGAGTACCTTACCAAGAACTTTTACAAGCAAATGAAAATATCGATCCTAATGTAATTATTGAAGGACAGCAAATTGTCATTCCCGGACTGCCTGACCCTGATCTTCTTCCATATAAAATAGTTGTTTCACTAAGTGAACGAAGATTAACGTTAAATGAGAATGGAAACAATATCCAAACATATCCGATTGCAGTAGGTAAAATATTATCTGAAACGCCTGTAGGTAATTTTGTCATCATAAACAAAGCGCCAAATCCTGGCGGTCCTTTCGGAACGATGTGGATGTCACTTTCTAAAAAGCATTACGGTATTCATGGAACAAATGACCCTTCCTCTATAGGAAAAGCTGTATCTCGCGGATGTATCCGGATGCATAATAACGATGTTGAAGAGTTAGCTAGTATAGTGCCGATTGGAACCCCCGTTTTTATTCATCCATAATGGGGGTAGCGTCAGGAAAATGCGGATTTACAACGATAAGCCTATTTTCCTGACGAATTCTCTATTTTTAACAACGTTAAGAAAGTTTCAATGGTCTTAAAGAATCTAACGAAACTATTTTATCGGAATTAAAATGGTATTCTCCTAATAAATTAATATGTTCCCAACCTAGAGGTGACATATGGTGCAATAATTCTTCATTTAAACTATCTGACCGTTTTTGATATTCAACTGCTTTTGTTAGATGTAAAGTATTCCAGATACTGATGGCATTGATGATTATGTTTAAGGCACTGGCTCTTTGCAATTGATGCTGTATGGTTCGTTCCCTAAGCTCTCCTTGCTTTCCGAAGAAAATAGCTCGTGCCAGTCCATTCATAGATTCTCCTTTATTCAATCCTCTTTGTATTTTTCTTCTTAAAGATTCATCTGAAATATAATTAAGAATAAAGATAGTTTTTTCTATTCGGCCCATCTCACGTAAGGCTGTAGCTAGGCTGTTTTGTCTTGAATAAGAACCTAATTTCCCCATAATAAGGGATGCTGAAACTGTTCCTTCTCTTATAGAATGAGCTAATCGCAAAACATCCTCATAATTTTCTTTAATGACCTTTGTATTTATTTGTCCACGTAAAATGGCTTCTAATTTTGGATATTCACTTGCTTTATCTATTGTAAATAATTTCGAATCTGATAAATCTCTTATTCTTGGAGCAAAATTAAATCCTAATAAATGAGTCAGTCCGAATATTTGGTCTGTATAACCGGCTTTAATTGTACTATCATTAGAAGTAGTTATTAACGTATCTTACGATAACAACTACTTCTTTTTTATTTCCTTATAGAATCATTATCTGTACTATGAAATTTATGTATATAAAGTATCCTAAGAAACCAGGGGGTGGTAATGTTGAAAGTACAAGAGGTTCTTATTCAAGAGAAGAAAAGATATCTGTTAATTGACAAGGATGGCTATCCTGTCATACCGGTTGCAAAGTATATAAAGTATTTAGATAACGTTGGAAAAGCTGAAAACACACTAAAATCATACTGTTACCATCTAAAGCTTTACTTTCAATTCCTAGAGGAGTGTGGATTAGAATATCAAGAAGTAAACCTTGATATTTTGGCTCAGTTCATCGGATGGCTGAGAATTCCTGATCAATCTACAAAAGTCATTTATTTTGAAGAAACCTTAGCAAAACGATCAGAAAAAACGGTCAATACCGTCATAACATGTGTCATGGGGTTCTATGACTATTTGACTCGTAATGAGGATTACGGAGGAAATGTAAATGATCAGTTAAAAAAACAAGCCCCAGGGCGTTTTAAGACTTTTAAACCTTTCCTCCACCACATTACAAAAGGGAATTCATACGATAAAAACATTTTAAAGATTAAGGAACCAAAGCGTTTAATCAAAACTTTGAGTAAAAATCAAATCCAAGTGATCCATGATGCTTGCAGCAATATACGGGATGAATTATTATTCCGTATATTATATGAAGGGGGATTACGTATTGGAGAGGCCCTTTCTCTGTGGGTAGAGGATTTTGATATAGGTAAAAATGCTATTACGGTGAGGAAATCCAAAACATCCGATGGGGAAAAACGAAAAATTTATGTATCTATTGAGACTATGAATCTCTTTCAAGATTATCTAATAGACTTTCATTCTTACGAAATTGATAGCAATTATGTTTTTATCACCTTAACTGGACCAAATCGTGGTAAGCCAATGACTGATGGTTCTGTACGTTCTTTAATTAAACGGATGAAGAAAAAAACAGGAATAGATTTTACCCCTCATATGCTTCGGCATACATATGCTACAGAGTTACATGAAGCAGGAGTAGATATTGCCATCATACAGAGGTTATTAGGGCATGCACACGTTCAAACAACCATACAGACTTATATCCATGCATCCGATGAAACCATACGTGGAAGCTGGGAACAAGCTCAATCAAATAAAAAAATGGGAAGAAGAGATAAATAATGATACAGAGTGCATTGGAAATTAAACCCCTTCCCCACCATCTGGAACAGATAAATGAACCATTACTTGGATATTGGGCAAATGATGTGTGGAATGTACAAGAATGTCCCTTCTTGGATAAACACTATGATTGGAATAGAAAATTGATTTTTGATAAGGTACAAAATCTTGGATTAAAAAATGAACTAAAATATTATTTTTATAAGGGGTTACAGGAGACAAGGATTTCGATTACCTATGCTTTTATGCATTATTCTCCATGTCTTAAAGTTTTTACAGAATTCATCTCTCGATATTATGCTAATTTAGATTCTATTATTGATATACCGAAAGAAAAGTTTCTAACAGAATATCGAACATTTCTTGTAGAGAATGGAAAATCAGTTGAAATTATACACCGGAAAAAGTCATCACCATGGATATCACCAACAGTTCAACCATCCTTGTATATTAGACTATTTCTTCAAGTTTATGAATTTTATTATCACCTTTATGATGAACGTGAAGAAACAGATAAGGATTGTTGGGATGTTCGAAAATTGAAGATTAATTATAACAATACAATCAGTAGATATTCATTAGACTTTTCGAAGGTTCCGCAACCTTATAGACAATTATTTAAAAAATATATAAAGACTCGCCTAGTTTTTCAGCAATCCATTAGCTTTTCTACAGCCGTATGTTATTTAAATAGACTTTCGTTTTTCTTCACCTTTTTGAAGGATAAACATCCTGAGTGGAAAGAATTAAACCAGCTATCCAGAATGGATATCGAGGAGTACATTGAATACTTGCGACATTCCACTATTAAAAAGGGAAAATATTTAATTAATCCAGATCACAATTATGTAAATCGTTTTTTAATAGACCTTAAAACGTTTATCTCATACATACAGAAATTCGAATGGGAAGAAGCTCCGACAAAGTCAGTAATTTCACTATTGTCAATTGAAGATATCCCTAAAAAGAAAAGAGCAAAAGCTGATGAAATTAAATATATTCCGGATGAAGTATGGGAACAGTTAGTTTACCATATTAACCAACTTTCCTCAGATCATATACCTATAATTCTTCTAATGGAAGCTACAGGTTTTCGAATAAGTGACGTTTTATCACTTAAAATTGACTGCTTAGTAAATCAAGAAGATGGTTGGTGGATTATCGGAGATCAAAGAAAAGTAAGTTATAAAAATCATAAAGTTCCTATTTCAGAAGAAATTGCTAATGTGGTCTTAGCGCAGCAAGAACTTACAAAAAAGAGATCAACTTCGGACACGAACCCTAAGAAATATTTGTTTCCAATACTAAAAGGGAAAAGGATGGGTAATCCCATATCACAGGATTCCATTAAGCTGAACCTTAATAAACTAGCTAATAGATGTAATATTAAGGACAAGGATGGAGAAATTTATTGGTTTAAAAATCATGCATTTCGACACCGTTACGGTGTTAATTTGATTAATAACGGAATGAATATCCTTCATGTTCAAAAACTGATGGCACATGCCAGTCCTGAAATGACATTAGTCTATGCCCAAATTCATGATAAAACACTACGTGATGAATGGGAAAAGGCTCGAGATAATGGTGCAGTAAGACTAGATACTCATGGAGAAGTTATTGTCGCTGATTTAGCTCAACAGGCTGAAGAAAATGGAGTTGAACTGGAGTGGATACGGCACAACATGGACTCCATTCGTTTAGATCATGGGTTTTGTGTAAAAAGCCCAAAACTTCATTGTGATTTTCTTGAACAGACATTGGAACCACCGTGTATTAAAAATAACTGCAGAAGTTTTCACGTTGACAAGACTTTTCTCGGCTATTATCAAGATCAAATATCTAAAATGGAAGCTGATATTGAAGTATACAAAAAATCCGGAAGGTTACGTTCTATTGAGTTAATCGAACCCAAATTAAAGAGATATAAAGAATTAGCAAGTGGTTTACTACATACTGGTGGTATCTTTGGTTTGGATAAAACTAGACGTGAGTATGTTGGAAATGAACGTGAAAAGGTGATGCAAAATGTCTAATGAAAGCCCAAATACCGAAGGTATTATAAAACATGCGAAGTTGAAAACGGAAAAGACCATTCAAAAAGTTGAAGAAACGATCAAAAAGATGATAAAAAAACAAATAAAAATCAATTTTAACTCTGTATCTGCAGAATCAGGGGTTTCAAAGGCATTTCTATACAGAAATACAGAGCTCCGAGATCGAATCGAAACACTTCGCAAACAACAAGAAGGTCTCTCCTCAATAAAACAAGTTAAAAGGAATATGAGTGACGCATCAAAAGATGTAATTATTGCTTCCTTACGGAAGCGAGTCAAGGATTTAGAAAATGAAAATAAAGAAATTAAAGAACAATTGAAAATTCAATTTGGGAAGATTTATGAGGGAATTTAAGTTCCTACGATTTTCCCTTCCCTGATTGATTTTTTTGTGTAATATGACAATGCCATTTAAAAGATAAGTTGTATTCCGCAATCTGGCCAGATTGTTGAAGATCGAATAATGGATAAAGACCATTAATGTCGTATTAGAAATAAATAAAAAGTATGACTATTAATTTTGTTAAGTGAGCAAAGCAATTGCATCTTCCATGTTTCAAATATTGTCCTTTTAATGTTTATAGTTTATATTTTGTTCAATGTGTATCTTTACTTCAATATGTTCTATAGATTCTTTATCAATCGAATTAATTGCACTTACATCCCACTTTTTCAGATGATATCGATATGTTTTTTCACTTATATTTAACAAATCTGCATTTATTTCTTCACTTTTCTCCATCGTCTTTAATATTTCCCTTTTAATTTTCTTTTCTAATACTTTTTTAATTTTATCTATACTAATATCTTCCTCATTTTGAATCAATACTGCATTGGCTTTTACAATTAAGTGATAGGAAGGTTTATAACCATTTACTACTTCAATTGTTTTTTTAGGTTTCTGTATGATTACACTTACTTTTTCTTCAAAGAGGGAGAGAGGGATATTAGTAGCTTTTTTAGAAAACCATTTTAAGCCAACTAGGTCTTTTTTATTTACCCATCCTTTATATTGTTTCTGTGAAATGACAAATCCTCCGGTAACAACAGCAATATTTTTCTTTTCTTCATCCTCTGAGTAATGAGTTTTATTCATTTCTAATGAAGGTATGATCTGTGTACCAACTGGCTGGGAATAGGTCGAGATAAATTTATTATACTTTTCAATGGGAATAAAAAAGTTGTTTTCAGTTAGGGTTTTGGGATTATGGATGATTGTATATAAAGATGGGAAATTAAAAAAGCTCTCACTTGTTAAAATTTGTTTAATATCCTGTTCCGTACCAAAAAGCCATATATTGTATCTAAGTAAAGAATTTTGTCCAATAAATTCGATGACGGACTTCATTTGCTCCTTTATAAGATTTTCACTTAAAAGAATGGATTCAACATGCCCGTAATAGAGAGGTAATGCCGACTTTTGTTCTAATTTGCTTAAAGCGGCCTGTATTGTTTTTCCTTTAGCTTCTCCAATTAAGATGGGGGAGGCTTGCTGTAGAGAAGAAGCGCCTTCTTGCTTCGCGATATTGGCAAAATTCAAGGCTTGAATATAGGCGATAAATTCTCCTTCAGCGTAATCTAGTCCTAAAGCTGTAATATAAGTTTGACTTTGTATTTCTTTTGCACCCCAGCACCCAGTCAGGAAAAAAATCTGACTGCTTATCATGATGATCAATAAAATCTTTTTCATATATTACTCCTTTTGACTATCGCTATCAATAGGTTGGTATGCTTGATTTCGCTTCTTCATAAATCGATAAGGCAACTTCAACATATTTTTAATGATATCTGCTCCATGGGGTTTGGATAAATACGACATATACGGCTGACCAAAGCTTTCTAATGAAACCACGTTTGTTAGAATGAGAAAAAAAGAAATAAAGAAGCCATATAATCCAAATAGACCTGAAAAGGCTAAAACTAGAAATCGCAGAATCACGAGATTGCCTGCCAGGGTTTGATTACTTAGGATATAACCTGATATCACTGTAACAGCAACAATGACCAAACAGGATGGAGATGTTAACCCTGCACGAATCGCAGCATCACCAATAAATAATCCGCCTAAAACAGCAACAGTTTGTCCAACAGCCTTAGGTAGGCGTACCCCGGCTTCTTTAAATAATTCAAATAAAACAAGCATAATAAAAACTTCCATAGGCGCAGATATAGGCAAGCCAATTCTAGAGGCAGATATTGTTGCGATAAGTGAATAAGGAATTTGATCAAGTTGAAAGGTTATTAACGAAATATAAAAACCAGGTAAGAAAATCGTCGTAGATATAGCCAAAAACCGCAGAACACGGACCATACTAACGTAAAAAAAACTATCATGAGCGTCTTCTGGTGAATATAATAGTTGATTTAAATTTGCGGGTCCTATTAGGCAAGTCGGATTTCCATCTACTATGATCACAAATCTTCCTTGTGTTAAGGATTGAACAGCAAAGTCTGGTCTGCCTGAATTCTCCATCAAAGGGAATAGTGAAAAGGTTTTGTCATATAGGAATTCCTCAATTTCGTAACTGCTAGCGACACTATCTACCTTTATGGAATCTAATCGCTTTTTGACATCTTCAAGAATAGAAGGATTCATAATATCATTTATATAAAGTAATAAGATTTTCGTTCTGCTTCTTTCACCAATTGTATAATCAATGCTTTTTAATGATGATGTTTTTAATCTCTGACGAATTAATGCCATATTATCCGATATATTTTCTACTAATCCATCCCTTGGCCCTCTAATTGAGGATTCCATGTTAGATTCTTCAGGACCTCGTTTTGGAAGATTTGATACGGGTAGAAAGTAAAGATCGTTTAAATGATGATTAAATATGATTAATTCACCTGAAAATAGTTTTTCCTCTGTCTCTGTTTTAACGGTATGTATATCTTTAAGCTTATTGGCCTCCAGAACATTATTTAATAATTCAAAATTTAAGTGACCGTTCTTTTCTATAACTTCATTAATAGTTGGAAAAATAACCTCATTTATAAATTTCATATCTACTAATTGAGGACAATACAAAAAATCCAAAGTATGATCTTGATAGTCCCTCGTTTTTATCACGGTATCAGAAGAACCTTCAAACCAAATTTTCAATTGTTCTATGCTGACGACTTTTTTATTAGGTTGAACTTTCTTCATGTTGATCTCCTTTTAAATGAATGATTAGTAAAAAAATCAGTAGCGTGCAAATTTGAAAAATAAGGCTAAAAGGGAAAAAATAATTTTGTAAAAAGTAAAAAAATGAGGTAGCATTCCAAGGAATGGAGGCACCAATGATTAATAGTAAATAAAGGATAGGAAGACCCCATTTTTTCCTTTTGTTTGATAAAAATAGTTTGTCTGCAATAAATAATGATAAGCTTATCCGAACAAATGCTCCAGAGAGCCATTGAAAGATTGAAAGAAAATCAAGTCGAGTAATATGCTCGCTAATTTCTAAAAGCTTCCACTGCTCATAAGCTGGATTCTTCAATTTTGTTGCTTCTTCTGGACCAAATTGTGAAATGGCTCCCACAAGTGGACCTAAGATTAAAAACACAAGGATGATCCCAACCAATATAAGCCATTTAATCTTTAATCTGTCTTTAATAAAAGACGTTAAAAACAAAAGAAAGATCATTTCAAACAAACCAGCACAGCTATACACTAAACCATGAAGAAAATCTATGTATCCATTCTCAAATATCGGAAATAACAGTTCATAATTCTTATTTTTCGAATTTCCGAAACCTACTAAAAATCCGAAAAATGACACTAATGGAAACACTAGAAAAGCAATCGTACTTATCGTTCGTATTCCTTTCACAGACGCATACAAGCAAATGAGTCCGAATAACAATACACTGACAAAATTAGGGACCTCAAAAGTATAATTAGCATTTGCCCAAAAAAAAGTATACTTAAGAGTAATAAAGGCAGAAATTAGAAAATAGGCTCCGAATACTATTGAAAATATTATAAAAACCCCGGATTGAGATAATTTTCGTTTAAGTAAAGAGAGAATATCATCATGAGTATTTAATTTTTTATAAATATGAAAAACAAGCAGAATCCAGAGGATAAATGGTATCGTACTGAAAATGACACTTAACCAGGCATCCCTGTTAGCGGTTGATAATATAGCTGGGATAATTAGAACATGTACCATGAATCCTGTAGACATAATAAATAAGATATAAATATGAACAGCTTGAATCATCTTTTGATTCATGGAAAACCACCTTAAAATCAGCTAATTATAATTACTTGCATAGTTTAGCCTTGAAGCTGAAAAAAATTCACGAGAGTGTATAAAAAATTGTTTAAATTGTTAAAGTCAACAACAAAACGAACAGGATAATTTACAAAGCTTTAAAAATGACTTAATAATTTTGTTTCAGTTGACAATGGAATAAAAAACTTTCATTAGTAGCACATTATTAATAAAATTTTAAAAGCAAAAGTTTACAACGAAAGGATTTGAAAGATTGGATTTGATTAAAAAAAGATTAACTTCTGCAGAAATAACAAATTTATGGATCTATTATATTCAGGAAACTATGGCAATTCCAATCATTAAAATGCAGATTAAAGAAATTTAACTTGGAAATTTCCGAGGATAAAACCAAAATTATTTCTTTCGGACGTTTTGCGGAGAATTATGCAAAACAAAATCTCTTTTCGGAAATTACGAAGGGCTTTGTTTAACACCATTTCAGCAAATTCAAAACCTGAACTGAATTAATCGCAGTTCCTGTCTTTTTTGCTGCTTCCGCCAAAGAAAGCCTTGCTTGTTCACTAAGTGCAATCCCATATGCCATTCCACTGATCAAAAGTGGAATTTTTATTTTCATTGTTTTTTTTGCCTTTGGACCAATGGTAACGGCAACATCTACTACTTCTTCACCATCAATTGGAAATGGTGACGTTTGTGCGGGGAAGCTAGTGAAATCTTAACAGACAAAGACATTGATAGAGAAGAAGCAATAAGATTAGCTGAACAAGTCAAAAGGGATATGGAAGCTAACCCAGACAAAGTAATGTACGCTTCTCCAGTAGAAGAACCTATTATAAGCGATGAGAGATTTATTGAACTATTAAGTAAAGAAGGCGACTTAACAGAAGAAGAATCTAAACAACTTTCCAAAAGAGTTGAGCGCGATCAAAAAAACAATCCAGATAAGGTTTTCAATGCTTCTCCAGTTAAGGAAGATGATTTCTCCATCCAAAATGTTGGTTTTGAATTTGATTTCCTCGGTCCCTCTCTTCCTGGTAGGAATCATATAAGCGCTACGACTAGCACTTTAAAAGTTAGAATACAAACAACCATAAATTTGCCAGTAACTTTCAACCTATATAGAGTAAGCGACGGTGCCTTCATGGGTAGTAGGACATACCCTAAGCTAGCAACTACAGAGGCTACTTTTGGTGTGCAGATTTTATCAAGTTACAGATTTATATTAACAGGTAAAGATGGATCTTGGAAACGAGGGGTAGGTTTTATGTACCACTAAAACCATAAAGAAAAGTTATTATAATCCAACCGGGGTGATATATCATCCCGGTTTTTTTGTGGTTTAGATATCCCTCTGGAGAGCATGTAAAATCTACACCTTTTTCTTTATTCCGTTTAAATGGAGCGATTGTTCAATATAGGCAATCGTTTTTTCTTCTAACAACGAATGATAGGAGGTAATATAGAGTGCCTTAATTGTTAGTAAGGGAGATGAATACAATGTCAAACTCTAAGGAAGAAGAAAAGTTAGCTGGAGGGAATGTCTCAAATGTATATCGATTTGAAGATACTGTTCGACGAGAAATAAAACCTAATAGTTTGAAAATACATAAATTATTGCAGCACTTAGAGAGCAAAGGTTTTAATTATGCTCCGAAGTTTTTGGGTATTGATGAAAAATACAGGGAGATATTATCCTTCATTGAAGGATAGGCTGGAAATTACCCTTTGAAAAAATATATGTGGTCAAATGATGTGTTAAAAGAAATAGCACATATGCTTCGTCTTTACCATGACGCAGTTAGTGACTTTCCTTTGTTTGATGAATGGATTCCAATTGACAATACTCCTATAAATAGAGAGGTCCTTTGTCATAATGATTTTGCTGTGTACAATATTATTTTTAATCATGAACAGCCAGTAGGCATTATTGACTTTGATGTTGCAGCTCCCGGCCCAAGACTTTGGGACATAGCTTACACCCTCTATATATGCGTTCCTTTAAGCAGACTTTATCATAATGAAAAAGGTGAGACAGTCAATTATAATACTTTATATGATGCAGAAAGGATCAAAACAAGAATCAAGTTGTTCTTTAACTCTTACGATATTGAAGGTATAGATGAAGACTATTTAGAGATGGTATTGTTACGGTTAGAAGGGTTATGTAAATACATAAAGAGAAAATCCAACGAAGGAGACACTGCATTTCAAAAAATGATAGCCGAAGGACACCTTGAGCATTATGAAAAGGATATAGAATTCATTCGTGAACATAGGAGAGAGTGGTATTAATCAGAGTAATAAATTGATTTTAAAGGGACTAGACTATTTGATATCTCCAGATCACGCCTTAAACAATCTCGGAGTTTTAATCGAAGAACATATATAAGTTATCTCGAAATCGAGTCTTCCGCAATCGGGCGCGATTGCAGAAGATGATGGCTAACGACTTTGAATCGTTAGTCATTTTTAAATCATTCTTTAAATACATGTCTACAATGAAAGATCACATTATAATTCTAATTTTTTTATAAAAAGGTATTGATAACCAGCTGTGTCTGTATAATGCTCTTCTATGTTTAAATCCGTCTCATGGTGCAACAAACCATCTAAAACATGAATCGCATCCCTTGAATTAGTATGAATAATCTTTGTGTAGTAAGAAGAGAATTGATCACTAGTAAAACGATAGATGGTTGCTCCTTTTCCGGTTCCATAATGTGGATTTGCATCTGCATGTAGTGATGAAACACCTAGCTGCATTCTCATACCATCCGATGAGGATGTTGTACCGTCGCCCCAATAGGAAGACAATTGTAATTTATGATGAAAATTTACTAATACTGCTTGTGCTTTATTCATGGCATCTTCATACATGCGCCATTGAGATACATTGGCTAGTTGCTTATATGTAAGTCCGGGTGTTGCTTCAGCCATCTTACTCAAACCAATATTCATTCCCATTCCTAAAAGGGCTGCCATAATAATAATCGTTTCTTCTTTATCCGGTTTTCGACTATTGGAAGCATGAGTGAATTGTTCATGAAATCCTGTTATATAAGCAACATCCATGAGTAAATCGGTTAATTTTATTCTTGGGAGCATCTGATACAGGCTCGCACTAAATTTTTTTGCTTCTTCCGGAACATCTTTTTCCAAGCGTGCAATTGATATCTTTCCTTTTTCAAGAGAAACTCCGTCCAACTTGACAGAATTGGCAGCTAACCACTTTAGCCTTTCATTAAGACTTTTGGTTCTCTCCGTCATATAATCTTCGAATGATAAACTAACTGATAATCTCGTATTCTCCTTCGCTTCATTCCATGTATCTTCTGAAAACAAATATTCCTCAAAATCTCTATATTGCCTGCTACCAACAATGGAAACATCTCCTGCCCGAACATGCTCCCGCAGTTCCGTTAAAACAGCCATTTCATAGTAATGACGGTTAATTGTTGTACCATCGTCCTCGTATAAATGCCTTTTCCAGCGTTTTGAAATAAAATCCACTGGTGAGTCATCAGGTACTTTTCGCTTTCCAGATTCGTTCATTCCTCGGATAATCTCTACAGCTTGTAAAAGTGGCTCATTTGCCTTTGTAGAATGAAAGTCTAATACTCTTAATAGCGTTGGAGTATATTTTCTAAGTGAATAAAAGCGTTTTTGCAGTAAGTCTAAATAATCATAGTCAGCAGGACGTGCAAGCTCCTGAGCTTCTTCTACAGAAGAAACAAAAGAATTCCATTTAATAACAGATTCCAAAACCTCAAAAACATCTAATTTATCCTTTTTTGCTTTGATTAAAGCCTGTCCGATGTTCGTAAAGTGTATAACCTTCTCATTTAGCTTTTTACCGTTTTGTTTCTGAATTTCTTCTTGTGCCTTACGGCCTTTTGATAACAGACTTAGTATTTGTCTGTCATGAATTTCAAATGCCTTATCCGTTAACTCCTGAGTAAGATGTAATAAATAGACGGTTAATATCGAATATCGTTTATTTTCTTGAAAGTCACGAAATGCATAAGGCTCATATCTTGAACCTAAGCGAGATAGCTGTAACAGGCGATTGCGATGCAAATGACTAATTTGTACCGTTTCTAACTCCATTCCTCGTATGTATTCGAGTCGTTCTATTACTTTTAGAAATGTTTCGGGTGAAGGATGACCTGGTGGTTCCTTTAACCAACCCAATATCGTTTTATTGGATTCGGATGGATGCTGCGAAGTAATGACCTCTTCCAGCTTTTCTTTTTGCTTTTTTGTTAGAGATTGATTAACCATATTAAATAGCTTCTTTTCAGCCCTTGCCCTTGCCTCCCACACCATTCTCTCAAGTGTGGTGAAAGCAGGTAATATGATTTTATTTTTTCTTAGAAAATCTATGCATTCATGTAGTAAATGTATGGCATCACCATTTTCCAAAGCTACTTGATGAAGATGCTTAAATGTCATTCGATATTCTTTTAGGGTAAAGGTTACAAAGTCGTATTCACTTCGAATTTCTTTCAAATGATCCCAAAGTGTATTTTCTCTTTGAGGATAAAGACTAATCGTGGATGGTATGGCACCGATTTGTTTCGATATATAATGTATGACGGAATCTGGGATGCTTTTGATATGAGTGTATGGCCATCCGGGATACCGAAGAACGGCCAATTGAACTGCGAAGCCTAAACGATTTTCTTCTCTCCTTCGCTTATTTATAATTTCTAAATCTCGTTTGGAAAAAGTGTAGTAGGTTCCCAATACCCATTCATCTTCAGGGATTTGCATTAAAGCAAGTCTCTGATCTGGTGTAAGTAATTCTCTACCTCTCGCAATATTCATGTAGTCTCATCCCATTTCTGTAATTTTTCAGTTAATTAGTTTAATTATATATCAATAGAGTGTACTCTATTGATACAAGTATAGTAGACTGATAAAATCATAGTTAAGAGTGTCTCATAAGACTTGTCTCAAAAACGAGGTGAAATTTTGCAGAAAATCGGTTATGTACGCGTCAGTTCGACTAGCCAAAATCCTTCAAGGCAATTTCGGCAATTGAACGAAATTGGAATGGATATTATTTATGAAGAAAAAATTTCAGGAGCCACAAAAGATCGTGAACAACTTCAAAAAATGTTAGAGGATTTACAGGAAGGTGACATTATTTATGTTACAGACCTAACTCGTATTACTCGTAGTACGCAGGATTTATTTGAATTGATTGATTTAATACGGAGTAAAAAGGCAAGCTTAAAATCACTCAAGGATACATGGCTAGATTTGTCAGAAGCTAACCCATACAGCCAATTCTTAATCACAGTAATGGCTGGTGTTAACCAATTAGAACGAGATTTAATCCGTATGCGTCAACGTGAAGGGATTGAGCTGGCTAAGAAAGAAGGCAAGTTTAAAGGCCGGTTAAAGAAGTATCATAAAAATCATGCGGGAATGAATTATGCAGTAAAGCTTTATAGAGAAGGAAATATGACTGTAAATCAAATTTGTGAAATTACAAATGTGTCTAGAGCTTCATTATATAGAAAGCTGTCAGAAGGGAGACAATAATCGTTCCTTATTCCATTAAAGGGACCACGATTGTGGAATAAGGCTGTGTTGAAACAATGAGGTATTATTTAGGCTCACAATATTTTTGAAAAGTATCTTTGTTTAATCAAAGATGCTTTTTTATGTCAATAATCAATAACAATACATTAAAAGTAAATATATTTTTATTGAAATACGATAAATTTATGTGTTATCATTACAATGATGATAATTAAGTGAGGTGCTTTTAATGCAAAGAGGAACAACACTCTTTTTAAGAATAGCCGTTTATTTTATTGGGATTATGGTACTTGCCTTGTTTATATTTTGGTTACCTAGATTAGCAAACGATACAGCAGAAATGTTTCCGGAGTTTTCCTATTTACGATTTCCCATTTTAATCGGTTTGTATGTAACAGGAATCCCGTTTTACTTTGCTTTGTATAAAGCTTTGAAACTTTTAACCTACATTGATAAAAACAATGCCTTCTCGGAGCTGTCTGTAAATGCATTAAGATATATAAAATACTGTGCAATAACAATTAGTTGTTTATATGCAATAGGGACTATCTTCTTATTGGCACAAAACGCTTTACATCCCGGAATAGCAATTATCATATTTACAATTATTTTTAGTTCCGTTGTTATTGCAGTCTTCACAATGGTTCTTCAGAAGTTGTTGAAAAGTGCTTTAGATATAAAATCAGAAAATGATTTAACGGTCTGAGGTGAAAATAGTGGCAATTATAATCAATATTGACGTGATGTTGGCAAAAAGAAAAATGAGTGTAACAGAATTATCCGAAAAGGTTGGAATCACAATGGCTAACATATCTATTTTAAAAAATGGAAAAGCAAAAGCGATTCGATTATCTACTTTAGAATCAATTTGCAAGGCATTGGATTGTCAGCCGGGGGATATTCTTGAATATCGAAGGGATTAGACAATCAAGATCGGAAATGAAATCGGAGCCGGTACTTGTTCATAAATTGAAAGGAAGTGTTAATCATTACTATTTCATTAATACTTTTGGTGATTTTTGGTGTCATTGTACTTACAACGTTTATTGTGCCTGCAATTTTGGCTATTAGAAAAAGTGAAAAGGGAAAACGTCCTTATAAGATTTCTTATATAATAGTAGGACTATTAATTTTTCAATGGCTCTTTTTCTTGATTAATGGATACAGTTTACTACCAATGGACGTTGCCGATGCATTGTTTGTGCCTATATGGTTGGTGCTGTGTGTAGGGGGGGCAATCACGGCTATCGTTGAATTCAAAAACAACAAGTTTTTTTCTATTCCCGTTGGAGGCTTAACAATCATTAGTTTTTTATTTAGTGTCCTTGCTTATGGAATTGGAGAAATGTGATTATCCATACAGGGGGAGACATTTTGAAAAAAATACTTTTTATATTATTGTTATCTTTTTGTACATTACTTTTATTTGCTTGTCAATCTCAAGAAAAGGAAATGATGATGTTAGATGATATTTCATCGATTTCCATATCTAAATCTAGTGGCTATGGTGGAATAAACGAAAATTATATTGCAACAATTGATAACGACACAACCATTTCAAGGTTTAAAGAGGCTTTGAAAGATGCAGAAGGTAGGGAACAGAAAGTTAATGTCGATACTGAAAAGCCTGATTATGATATTTTAATTCGCTATGAAAATGGGGAAACTCACGGATTGCACCTTGTGCTTGGGAATACAGGAGAAAAAAGCTGAGTAATGTATGTTGGTCACGAACAAAATGGCTTTGACATATCTTCAGAAGACACAAAGATTTTAAAGGATATTTTTAAAAAACAATAAAGAATTATTCCTCAAACTTTTTAACGGAGCAACGAAAAAGCCCAATTTCTCAATACAAATGTTGAGAAATTGGGCTTTTTAATATGGGGATTTCCTTATCGTTGTAATTCCGCATTTTCCTGACGCTACCCCTAATGGAACAAGTATTACATCCTCTAAATTTTTAGAGGATTTTTTTGTTGTTGAAGTTCTGATCTAACGAATTGTCTCGACGGACAGGACGTCCTAATTGTGGGCATGCCACAGGACGTGGCGTATTGCCCGGGTGACGGATATGCTTCGGAGCGTTGCTAGTAGAGGAAGAGACGAGGCGCTTACGTTTTTCATTCAAGGTACGTAATCCTCGTTATAAATTTAAGGAGATTCGTTCAAACTAAGGTAGCTCTCATAAATAATAGCAACGAAACTTCAAATATAAGCGAGGAGTTCTACATATGAAAAAAGTTTCTATCGTATTTTATGTATCAATTGCTGTCTTAATATTATTAGTCATTGCAGGAGTTGCACTCCCAGACACATTAGAACAATTAACAACTTCTATCCAAGGATTCATCTCAAGCTGTCCGCCGCCATTTCCAATGACGGCGGATTTTGACATTTTAGGAATTAATATTGACGTTACATGAGGTAGATTATATGTGACAATGGATTTTTGAGAAAAATATCCATTACGGAAGAAAGGCAAAATAAAAGCCCCAAAGAGATGACCGTCTCTTTGAGGCAAAAACATTTTCAAAAACCATGATTATCATAAAACATATCTCTAAATCTATCAAGGGGTACTTGAGGAATTACCATGAAGTACCACCCGTCTATAATGAACCATGCCCATTATGTGGAAGTAACCTTCATAAACATGGTTATTACAAAAGAACAGTCCTTACAAAGTCAAAGAGTTATATCCTTCGGATTTATCGCTGGAGATGCTCGAATCAAACTTGTAGACAAACAATCTCTATTCTCCCTGACTTTTTAATACCATATCGAGCTCATTACACATTGATCTATGAGAGTTTCTTTTTGAGGATTTTTCATAAAAGAGAAACGTATCAAAGTGCTAATCTAAAGATAACACGTGGCTACCCTTATCTTATACCAAAGGGAACCTTGAAACGTTGGAAACGACAATGTAATAAACAACTTCAACGTCTCACCCAGCAAATGTTAAAAATGTTATTAAGGGTGTATCCTGCCTTCAATGTTGGATCAAAGGTCCGTCACCCGAATGTGGCGGAGACTCTTATTCAACTCATCTTAACCGTTTGGAAAAAAGTTCATCCTTCGAATCCTTACCCCTTCTACGGTTTTCTCCCATGGATAAATTTGCTTATACAAGAATAAATGCCTCGCAATGGAATTTCCTTCAGGAAGTCTTTCACCGACATCATCAATGCCATTTTGTATTCGCCTAAAATACGGCTAATAATAACCATAAAGTTCCAATAAGGGTCGTGAAATCCCACAGAACTTGTCCCCTCTTCAATTGAGCCCCTTTATAAGAAAATAGAAAAGACATTTTATTTAAAGGAGGCAGGAGATGGACGAACAACTGAGAACAAACATCGCACTATTTCGGTTTGGTTTAATATCAAACGTTGTAACCAGAACCTTGGAAAAAGGAGAATTATCACAACATCTAAGATCTATATCCAATCAAAAGCACATCAATGCATATGGAGAAGAGCAAACCATTAGCAAACGAACACTCGAACGTTATCTTCAACTTTATCGTCAAGGAGGCTTCGAAGCACTAAAACCTAGTAAACGTGCAACATGTACATCAAGAGTGATTGGAGAAGAAGTATTAACGAAAGCGATTAGATTGAAAAAGGAAAAGCCTGAACGCTCTGTCGAGCAAATCATTCGTATTCTAGAGTTAGCAGGTGTTATTAAACAAGGAGAAATATCAGAGAGTACGTTATCGAAACAATTAAGAAAGCTAAATATTACGAGAAAGAAATTAAGAGGATCAAAGTCGGGGAGTTATCGTCGTTTTGAGTTCCCTTATCGAAATGCATGTTGGCAAGGGGATGTTCAACATACACTTTATCTTCCAGATCCTAATAAACCAGAGCGTAGACTCACTGCGAAACTCATTGCATTCATGGATGACTATTCAAGGTCCATCGTCCATGGCGAATTTTACTTTCAGGAACGAGGACCACAATTAGAAGACTGTTTACAAAAAGCAATGATTTCTCAAGGGAAGCCTGAACAAATTTACGTCGATAACGGAGCAGTATATCGATCGGATATTTTAAAACTTGCATGTGCAAAGTTAGGGATTAAACTTTCCCACTCTAAACCTGGACGTCCTGAAGGACGTGGGAAATTAGAGCGCTTTTTCCAGTTTGTCGATACCTCTTTTAAAGTTGAAGCTTATGACTTAATCGAATCTGGAAAAATACAAACCATTGAGGAACTAAATCATTATTTTCAAATTTGGTTAGGTACGTTCTATCATGAACGCAAACATGGAGAAACAAAGCAAACACCTAGAGAGCGTTTTGAAGAAAATGATCATCCACTCGTTTTTCCCACATTAGAAGAAATGAAGCAAGCATTCTTATGGGAGGAAAAGAGAAAGGTAGATAAGACAGGGTGTATATCCTTTCAAAATAATAAATATGAAGTAGATTCTGTGCTTAGTGGCAGTGAAATTATTGTTCGATACGACCCAATCGATTTAAATCATCTTGAAGTGTGGCACGATGGAAAAAGCTTTGGTATGGCAAACGCTTTGGAAGTTCATCGAACAATTGATAGACGGTTCATTATGGAAGAAGAAACACAAGAAGAAATAAAAACACAATATAACTTTTTAGAACTCATCCTTCCTGAGCATGAAAAGAAAAAGAAAGAGCAATTGGGACGCTTAAGTTACAGTTCCATTATAAGAGGTGAAGACAAATGATAGCAGCTTATTTTGGGTGGGAAAAAACCCCTTTTCAAAAACAAATATTAACGCATGATTTATTCCAATCCGAACAGTTCGAAGAAATGCAAGCAAGACTCGAATTCATGATTAACCAAAGAGAATTCGGCCTTATCACAGGAGAAGTTGGTGCAGGAAAAACAACCGCCCTACGGGCTTTGCATGACCGTCTTGTATCAAGTGAACATGTTTTTCTTTATTTATCAGATTCATCTTTAAAACCAAGGGATTTTTACCGAGAGATGCTTGTGCAAGTTGGGATTGAACCAATGTTTTTAGCAAGTGATCTGAAAAGACAATTCAAAGCCGCTCTACTAGACTTATATCAAAACAAGGAAAAAACACCGATTGTAGTGATCGATGAAGCACACCTTTTATCGCCTACAATGTTGCAAGAAATTCGTTTCTTAACAAACTTTGAAATTGACTCATTATCCCCTTTAGCACTTATTTTAGTGGGGCAACCAGAATTACGTGATAAAATACGCCTTCGAAGTCTAGAAGCTATTTCTCAACGAATTACAACTCGTTTTCATTTAGTAGGATTAACGTATGATGAAATGAAAGAATATATAGAGCATCATTT
The DNA here is from genome assembly GCF_002335745.1 of Evansella halocellulosilytica. GTDB lineage: Bacteria > Bacillota > Bacilli > Bacillales > Salisediminibacteriaceae > Bacillus_CA > Bacillus_CA halocellulosilytica. The sequence goes on from NZ_NIST01000001.1 coordinate 3,568,329, forward strand.
GAAAGTTGCAGGCGAAGAAAGACAAATATTTACGGAAGCTGCCATGAAGAATATTTATACGTACACAAAAGGAATTTTACGATTAACAAATCGTTTATGTACAGAGTGTTTATTAGATTGCGTTGCGAGAAAAGATAAGTTAGTTGACGAAGATACCGTAGAAAGAGTAATCGCTGACCAGAGATATTAAATAAACAATTTGACTTCGGAAAGGGTTAATTTAATGGAGACCAAATTAAGTACCATTACCATAAAAAGCATGAGCATGGATGACAAGATGGAACTGCTTAAACAAATAGAAAAAGAAAATGAAGAATTAAAGAAGCAAAACAAAGAGTTAATCAAAGCAATTTAAAAGCATAGAGAGCATATAGAAATGAAATTATTATTATAATTATCTCCCTCGTCTTAAAGACGGGGATTTTTTATAGCTGACAAAAAAGTGGCGGTTAAAAGAAGGAAAACGAAATGGCGGTTCCGAAGGAAGTTAGTCAACGACAGTGACGTTTCCGAAAGAACCGTCATTTAATATGGCTTCTGACATCAAGCGCATTTGGTTGGTATTACTTAATTGTAGTTACATTGATTACAATTATTTGTTTATATTTCTTAATTAGCCCACTAGGTAAAATTAAATTAGGAAAGGAAGGTGATGAGCCAGAATTTTCTCGACCAACTTGGTTTGCGATGTTATTTAGTGCAGGGATGGGGATTGGACTCGTTTTTTGGGGGACTGCAGAGCCAATTAGTCACTATGCAGTCAGTTCACCAACAGGTGAGGTTGGTTCAGATGAAGCAATTTTTGATGCAATGAGATTTACATTCTTTCATTGGGGAATTCATGCATGGGGTATTTACGGGATTGTAGCGTTAGTATTAGCTTATTTCAATTTTCGTCATGGTGAAAGAGGGTTAATTAGTGCAACATTAAAACCTGTATTAGGGAAGCTGGCGGAAGGAACGACAGGTAAAGTGATAGACATTTTGGCCGTATTGGCAACTGTTGTTGGTGTAGCCACAACACTAGGATTTGGAGCTGTCCAAATTAATGGCTGGATTTCTTATTTATTCGGTGTACCATCAACTATTTCCGTTCAATTTATCATCGTATTAGTTGTAACAGTTCTCTTTTTAATTTCGGCTTGGTCAGGCTTAAAAAGAGGAATCAAAATTTTAAGTAATGTGAATATGGGGCTTGCTACTCTTTTATTTCTTATTTTATTTATCGTTGGACCAACTTTGTTTATTTTAGATATCTTTACGCATTCAATCGGCACTTACGTCCAAAATTTACCTGCGATGAGTTTCAGAATTCATCCATTAGATGACGACTTACGTGAATGGATCGATAGCTGGACTATATTTTACTGGGCATGGTCACTAGCGTTGCATAAAATAAAATTCAATTTGTCAAGTTATTAGCGCCATGTAATTAAATGGGATTTATGGCAATTTCAAGTCTTTATGGATGCAAAAAAACTCCTTATAATTAGGTGGACAACGAAGATAGGTAGTCCTGTCCAAATCCTAATAATAAGGAGCTCAATCATGGACAAGAATACCATAAAAACAGTTTTAAAGGAATACATCCACCCGATTAATGAAAAAGTTTTTTCGGCAATGGTGGATCAAATGGAATTAGATAAATATACGAAAAAGCTCGATTGTCTCACATTCACAAAGGTATTTATCTATGCCCAATTGCTTCAAATAGATAGCCTTAAAAAAATTAGTTTCAAGGTAAAGCATAAAAAAAGATTGCAACGAGAACTAGGGTTAAAAAGTATTAGTAAATCACAACTTTCGAGAAAACTTTCAGACCTCCCACCAGAAATCTTCCAGGCTGTTATGCACCATCTCGTTCAACAGATTCACCAGGAATATGGGAAGAAAAAAGGAGATCAATTATTAAAAAAAATTCATCTCATTGATTCTTCGACCCTCTCTTTAACAATCAGCCAATATCGATGGGCAGATTTCCGAGAAACCAAAGCTGGCGTAAAAATTCATTCTCGTGTGGTTTTTTATGATGGAGAAACCGCTCCAGGTGAGATCATTGTCACCTCTGCAAGACCGGCAGATCTCACGCAATTGGATAACTTAATGGTGATAGAAAAAGATGCACTCCACGTCTTTGACCGAGGTTACTTTAGCTACTCAAAATTTGACTACTACTGTAGTAAGAACATTCGATTTTGTACACGAATAAAGGACAACACAGTCATTAAAGTGATTGAAGAGCTTCCCGTTGATCCATCTTCTGATATTGATCGTGAAGCTGTGGTCAAACTAGGAAATATGAAGTACCCACTCAGGTTAATTGAAACAAAAGATAGCCAAGGGAATCCTATTGAAATCATTATTAATGATGCAAAAATGATTGCACAGGAAGTTAGTGACCTTTATCGAAATAGATGGCAAATTGAATTGTTCTTCAAATGGATGAAGCAACACCTCGTATTGAAAAAGTGTTATGGGAAGAGCAGAAATGCTGTGTACAACCAAATCTTTATAGCAATAATCACTTTCTGCTTAACTTTGTTAATGAAGAAAAGCGTGTCGTTTAAAGGTACTCTCCTAGAAATGATTGAATTCATAGGTGAGTACTGGTGGAGAAGCTTCTCCGTATTCATAAAGGAGCTATTTCGAAAACCAGATCGAACGACAGCTGGTAGACAGAAGCTTGATCATGAGAAAGTTTTTCAAGAAACCGTGAAACAATTCGAACAAGAAGAGATTGAACATTTGAATGATTTAACATATGACCCTATCATCTAAAAACATTTGGTAAAAAGTGGATAAGGACTACCTTCGTAAGCCCCCCTTATCCTTTTGACTCTTTACCTCCAAAATACTATAAACTGAATATTCAGAATAACCATAAAAAGGAATATTATGGATGGCTTAACCAGCCGTTTTATGGTTGACATTATAAGAAAATTTTAATGCAACGCTAGTGGGGCATGGTGGATTGCTTGGTCACCGTTTGTCGGGATCTTTATTGCTCGAGTTTCAAAAGGAAGGTCCATCCGTGAATTTGTATTTGGTGTATTATTTGTTCCTTCCATTGTCGGCTTCTTATGGTTTTCTACATTTGGAGGATCTGCGATAATGCTTGAACATGAAGGGATTGAAATGATTTCACAATATGCGACTGAGGAAGCATTATTTGCTGTTTTTGACCAATTTCCTTTTATTGGACTCATTGCTTCTATCATTGCAATGATTCTAATCAGTACGTTTTTCATTACCTCTGCAGATTCTGGTACGTACGTAATTGGGATGATGACAACGAATGGCTCTCACTCACCTGGAACAAGAATTAAAATGATATGGGGAGTGATGCTTTCAGCTACAGCACTTGTACTCCTCTACACTGGTGGATTACAAGCGTTAGAAAACACAATGATTATAGCCGCATTGCCATTTTCGATCATTATGGGATTAATGACATTAAGTTTTCTAAAATCGATTTATAAAGAGGGAAAAGACTTAGGAATCGGTAGAATTAGAAAACAAAAATCATAGTGAATAATTGATCAGCAGCTTACTTTAATTGTGCCATGTCTAAAGTGAAGTAGGGATTGAGATTGGGAGATAAAAAATGAAGATGAGCAAAACATATTCGCCCGTAAATCGGGCGTTTTACATTTAATATCTCCCCTCAATATTTATTTGACTTGCTCCGCTAACTCTAAAATAATTCCTTCTGGTCCACGAACGTAGCATAATTTATATGCGTTTTTGTAGTTTTGTATCTCACCAAAAAGTTCTACGTCTTTCTTTTTTAATTTAGCAACAATGGCTTCAATATCTTCAACAGCAAATGCAATATGCCTGATACCCAAAGTATTTGCAAAAGATTGCTGAATACCTTTTTCATCTGACGGCGTATGGAATTTGACCAGCTCCAAAGTTGCCTCGCCGTCTGGCATTCCAAACATTACAACCGTCTCTCTAACGTCATTAAGCCCAATTATCCGTTCCACCCACTCCCCTTTCACATCTGTTTCCCCTAACACTTCAAGTCCAAGGTCAAGAAAAAAAGCTTTAGCAGCAGGAAGATCATTTACGATTACACCCACATGATCTATTCTTTGGATCTTCATATCTCATACCTCCTATTTTTCAAATTTATCACATATGTCTCCTAAAGTTTCTTCTCGATTGCTTAAAAAGCTTTCCTCTTTATTCCACATGAGGTCGTTTTCTGAAAAAAACATGACTATTATGTTCATACGAACCATTAGCATAAAACAATATTTTTGTAATACCTTATGATGAATAGACGAGCTAATGATGGATAACTTAATTATTGCAAGACAATTTTTTTTTGAACAGAAAGGGTGGTTTCATTGAGTAAAAATAAACAAAATCATAATGTGAAACATAAAAACAAGAATGACTCTAGTCCAAAGCATAAAACGAGCGGAAGCGCTAATAAGAGAAACAATTATCATTAACATATTTCCACCTGCAATGAATCAATTGTAGGTGGTTTTATATGCACATAAAGGCCATTATAAATCATTGGAAACGAAAGGAGCGACATTTACATTCGCTCCTTTCGTTTCGACTACTTCATTTTTTTTATTTTTTCAGTGATGATTAAAGCAAGATCATGATTCCCAAATAACCCTAACACAGCTAACAATGTTTCATTTGAAATAGGACCTGCTTCTTCTTTTGATACAGTTAAGTTAATTACTTCGTTCAAAGCAGTGTTATCATTTTGTTCAGGGTATGCCTCTTTATAAACATCTTTCGGATCTAATTCGTGATTTACACACCATTGAGCAAATACAAGAATCATCATATTTTCATCTTTTTTATAATTGTCGATGACTTGCTGCTGAATATGATTCGTATTATTCATGCATTAATCCCCTTCCTATACATTATAATTATAACTTATACTAATTGATATCTTAAACCGATATCGTGATCGAAACTAAATTCCTGTTACTATTAAGATAGAGGTAAATAATAGAGAATTTTTGTAAAAGGAGGAATAATCATTGAATCGAAACGATCACACAAGAATAAAGGTTGGAACATTGCCTTCTGGGGAGAAAAACTGTATTACAGATGTTCAAGGCGTTAAAGTTGGACATAGGACCTTAGACTATTCGATTGATGAAGAGCAACAAAAATATGCTTGTACTGGTGTAACAGCGATATTACCTCATTCTGGAAACTTATTTCGCGAGAAAGTGCCAGCTGCAAGCTATGTAATAAATGGGTTTGGCAAAACAACTGGGTTAATTCAACTTAATGAGCTTGGCCTCTTAGAATCACCGATTATGCTTACGAACACGTTTAGTGTACCTGCTGTCTCACAAGGAACACTACAATACATGCTAGATCATAACAAAGATATTGGCGACAGCACTTCGACGATAAATTTAGTTACAGGTGAGTGTAATGATAGTTATTTAAATTCTATAAGAGAGCTGCAAGTAAAACCTGAGCATGCAATTGAAGCGATAAAGCAAGCAACATCAGAACGTGCTGCAGAGGGAGCAATCGGAGCTGGTAAAGGGATGGTTTGTTTCGGATATAAAGGAGGGATTGGAACAGCCTCCAGACTCATTAATAATAAGGGTGTAAAAGATGAATATGTCATTGGTGCTCTTGTTTTAACTAATTTCGGAAAAAAGGAAGAGTTTATTTATCAATTAATTAAAGATCATCATGATGTAAAAGACGTTTCAGATGGTTCAATTATGATCATTATTGCTACTGACGCTCCTGTTAATGACAGGCAATTATTAAGAATTGCTAAAAGATCAACTGTTGGATTGGGGCGAACAGGGAGTCAGCTCAGTCACGGAAGCGGAGATATCGTAATTGCATTTTCTACAGCCAATAAGATATCGCATCATACAGGCTTGCATCTCGAACAGCATACATTCGTTCGAGAAGATGCGGGAGTAATGAATTCCTTTTTCACTGCTGCAGCTGACATTACGGAGGAAGCAATATTAAATTCCTTATTGCAAGCAAATAGTACGAAAGGTAGAAACGATAGATATGTAAAAGCTTTCCCATTTCCAAATGATTAATAATACGTATTCCATTTTTCACGTTATTTACCAATTATATTTTATTCCATTTTATGAAGACTAGTAGTGAATAAAATATAGGAGGAAAGGTCCAATGAAAAAAATTTATGGAATACTTTGCCTTAGCTGTATATGTGTGTTTTTATTTGGATGTAATGGTCAAGAAGATAATGCACTTGAGTATAGAAACTATGCGGAACCTTATCCAGAAGGTGGACATTATAGCCCAATGGATACGATTTCAAGTGATAGTACGAACATTCAAAGTAAAGAATTTCCGCATACGAAAGCAAGACAAATACAGCAAGCTAAATTTGAGTTTGAAGTCGACCCAAATCAGCTACATCCTGAACACTTATATGATTTAATACAGGATGAACTAAATATTGAATTAGAAAGAAGACAAGATGGTCAGCCTCAAGAGCCAGCACCAGAACAGGGCCAGCCCGGACAACCAACTCGAGAGCCTGCACCTGAGCCAGATCAAGCTCAACCAGGACAACCAGCACCAGAACCTGCTCCTACTGAGCCAGATCCAGCTGAACCAGAGCAGCCGGAGCCTGAACAAGAGGAGCAAGAGGAACCAGAAGAGGATACCCCACAACAGGAGGATCTAGATGGACAACTGAATGATGCAGAACGCCAAGTCATTGAGTTAACAAATCAAGAACGTAGAAATAATGGTCTTTCAGATCTTGAAACACACGAGACATTAAGCGGTGTAGCGAGAGAATATCGCTCAAGGCCAACAAACTCCTGAACAAGTTGTTCAAGCATGGATGGAAAGTGAAGGTCATCGGCAAAATATATTAAACGGTAACTTTACACACATAGGCGTCGGCTATGTTGAAAACGGAAACTATTGGACGCAAATGTTCATAAGCGAATAGTGCTGTATTCATTTTCACCTGCGATACCTCGTCGCAGGTGAAAAACGTTTTTTACAAACTTAATAAAAAGTCTTTCATTAAAATCTTTTGGAATAGAGCTATATATATACTCACTCATTCTTGACTAACGAATTGGATGAAATCTAAAATTGTATATAACATAAGTTGATTTTCGAAATGGGTGAAAAAATGGATAAAAAAATAGTTTTAATAACAGGAGCCAGCAGCGGGTTCGGAAAATTAGCAGTACGCAATTTGGCAGAAAAGGGGTATTTTGTCATTGCTACAATGAGAAATAAAGCAAAAGAAATATCATTATTGGAAGAAATCAAAAAAGAAAAATTATTACATCAAGTAGATACTTTTTTACTCGATGTGACGGATGACAAGCAAATAGACGCACGTATTAACGAGATCAAACATAAATACGGTCGAATTGATGTACTTATTAATAATGCTGGATACAGTCAAGGAGGCTTAATTGAAAATACACATATTGACAGGTGGAAGGAGCAATTTGATACGAATTTATTTGGTGTAGTCAGAGTGACGAAAGCGGTCTTACCATTTATGAGAGAAAGGAGAGAAGGGAAGATTATAAACGTCGGGAGTATAAGTGGACGAATTGGATTGCCTGGAATGGGACCATATGCTGCCTCTAAGTTCGCTCTTGCTGGGTTTAGTGAATCATTATACTTTGAAATGGCCCCATTTAATATTCATGTGAGCTTAATTGAAGCTGGCTCTTACAAAACAAATATTTGGCAAAAAGCTTTATCAAATGTGGAGCGTTCAATAGAAAATGATTATGAGATACTAATGAACAAACTTATGGACGAAGCAGAGAAAACATCTAGAAACGCAGCAGATCCATCAGAAGTTATTCAACTAATTCATAAAATTTGTTCATCTGATTATCCAAAATTTCGCTATCAAATTGGTAGAGGTGTTAAATTAGCAATCTTTTTAAAATCAATAATGCCTTGGTCCATTGTGAGCAAATCGATTCAGCATAAAATAAATAACTAATTTTTCTGTTTTAGACTTTCGATTACGATGTATATACTTTAGTTGTTTAATTTGTTTAAAAACTGTTTTATATTTGCCCAATATTGATCACTCGTCTGAATGTTATTATGATGTTTTCCTTCGAAAATAATTTTTTCAGCATGACCTTGCCAACGTTCATATAACTTCTTCGAATGGATAGGAGGGATGACTTCATCATCATTTGCAATCATTGTAAGCAATGGAGATGTGATCTTGTCAGCTTTTGATATGTTGTTAAAATTATGCTTTAATAAAACACTTACTGGAATAAGCGGATATCTGTCCTTAGCAACTTCCGTTAAACTATCGTATGGAGATACTAACACAGTGCCTTTAACATCCCGATGCCGACTCAAATAAACAGCAGGTCCAGTTCCCATACTTCTTCCAATCACAGCAATTGAAGAGGGATCTATACGAAAGTTTTCTATTGCATAGTCATAGATAGCAAGCGCATCATTGAACATTGCTTCTTCACTAGGAGAGCCCTCACTCATTCCGTAACCACGATAATTCATCAATATAACAGAATATGGATCCAAGCTTATCATGTCTTCAATAAGGTGAGAAACCTCTTCAGCATTACCACCAAAATAAATGATCAGTGGGGGGCTAACCTTATGATCATTACGATTAATAAACCATCCGTGAATCGTTTTATCTTCTGTAACGCCTATTTCAATCTCCTCAACCTCTTCGTACTGCTCATTTATCATATCTACTCTTGCTTCTGTTATCGGCTGTGGGTAAAAGAGAAAACGATTTTGAAAGAGATAAAAAAATAAGTAAATGATTAACAATGAAAAAGTGACAATAATCGCTATTAAACCAATTAATTTCACAACCTTTGCTCGATACATGAAAATTCCCCCATATACTTCAGGTTATAGTAATTTCCACGATAATGGCATTCCATTAATAAGATTTATAGATATCATAGCAGAGAATGTTTTTCATGCACATGCATGAACGTGATTTACTTCTTTCTACGACTAAAGTCTACGTAAAGTTCATACTTCAGTTGTTCTTCTTTATGAAACATTTGTGATGAAATAATAAGTAACAATACTAGATGAATACGATTAAAAACGTTTTCAAGTGAAAATAAATACCGCTATTTTAGCAAAAAAGATGAGGAACATAGGATGGACAAAAATGTAGAACATATTTGGAAAAAACCAAATTTCATTAAATTGTTTATTTCTCAAATGTTTGCCGGAATTATGTATTTATTATCAGCACTCATTGCTTTTCACCAAAAAGATTTACGCGATTATCAAATTCATCACAATCAAAAAAGTAATAAAATGTTTGGATAAATACAATACACCGACAATCATCAATAAGATAGAACAACCTTTCAATAAATGAAAATTTAAAAATAGTGCTTTTCGAAAAAATGTCATCTGTATCATGGTTTAGGTCAATACTATAAAACGATGATTGAATTAATCGCCTTTTCTGATAATTTATGGTATGGTATTTTTAGAGTGAGTCCTGAACCGATAAGAGCTCGTGTATAGTAGCAGAAATTAGGTGAAGGAGTCGAAAAAAATGAATGTAAAAGATAACTTAAATGAAAAGCTTCAACGTGTCATACAGCAAATTGATTTTTCAGGAACTGTATTAGTAAAGCAAGGGAATCATATGAAGATCGAAGTTGCAGCTAGTTATGCGAACCGATCTGAACAAATTGCTAATAACATGGATACTAGGTTTGGAATTGCTTCCGGTTGCAAATTGTTTACAGCTATTGCTGTTTGCCAATTAGTAGAAGAAAAGAAACTCTCATTTGACATGCGTTTAAAAGATTGTTTAAATATCGATTTCCCTCATTTTGACAGTAACATAACCGTGCACCAATTATTAACTCACAGTTCAGGAATTCCTGACTATTTTGATGAAGAAGTAATGGACGATTATGAACAACTATGGCAAGAAAGACCTGTTTACTTAATAAAACGTTTAAACGATTTTTTGCCGATGTTTCAAAATGAATCAATGAAGTTTAATCCAGGAGAAAAGTTTCATTACAATAATGCTGGCTATATCATCTTAGGGTTAATTGTCGAACAGCACACAAATATGACGTTTACTCATTATGTTGAGACGAATATTTTTAAAAAAGCAGGTATGGTGAATTCTGGGTATTTTTCGTTAGACCGACTACCACAAAATTGTGCACTCGGATATATTGATGATACAGAAACCGGAGAGTGGAGAACGAACATATACTCTGTGCCGATTGTTGGGGGAGCTGACGGCGGAGCATTTATTTCATCTTCAGATATGATAAAGTGCTGGAAAGCGTTGCAATCTAATAAACTTCTAGGAGAAGAGTATACGAGTCTGCTTTTATATCCTCACATTCATGTAGATGAGGATGAGTATTATGGCTATGGCGTATGGATGACAAAAAGAGAAGACAAAGTCTATAAATATCATGTTATGGGATATGATCCAGGTATAAGCTTTCACTCAGCTGTTTATCCATCTTTGGACCTTCAACTTGTTATTTCATCAAATAAAGAATCTGGCGCATACGATGTTATGAAGGAAATTGAAAGTCAATTCAACTAAGTTACAAAAAACAAGCATCACATAATCAATTTTCTGTGGTGCTTGTTTAGTGCGCCCAGCATGGGTGTAATCTATAGGGTGAAAGTCCCGAACCACGAAGGCAGAAGTAGTGGTTAGCCAAACGCAAGGGTGTCCATGGTGACGTGGAATCTGAAGGAAGCGAGCGGCAGACCTCCGGTCTGAGGAACACGAACTTCATATGAGGCTAGGTATCACTGGATGAGTTTGCTAAACAAAACAAAGTCCGTTCTGCCGAAGGTGGTACAGAGTAAATGAAGCAGATAGGTGGAGGGAAAGATTGCACTCTTACCTGGGGAGGCCTGGCTGTAACGCCAAGCTCACTTGGTAACCTATTTAGTGATAAATAGCTGAACAGTCAGGAGTCAGCAGAGGCCATAGTACTTTGAATGATCTAGAGATTTAAGGGAAGGGCCGAATCATTTAAGAAGAATTAGCGCTTGGCGTACGTATTACTCAATGAAGCAGAAACATATAATCCTTCCTAATGGAGGACGTGGTGAATCCCACAGGGGACATAAGAAGGGCTGAGAGTAATACCACACAAGAAGATGATCTAATTCACGTAGGAGATTGATAAGAATGTTGGAACGAGTTCTATCACGGCAAAATTTAAATCGCGCACTCGAAAGAGTGGAGCGTAATAAAGGAAGTCACGGTGTAGATGGGATGAACGTACAAAACCTACGACCTTATCTTCATGAACACTGGGCATCCCTGCGAGCTCAGCTCGAAAGTGGTACCTATCAACCTCAACCTGTTCGCCGAGTCGAAATCCCGAAACCGAGCGGAGGTAAGAGGAAATTAGGAATCCCGACTGTGATAGACCGTTTCATACAACAGGCTATTGCACAAACACTGAGTGAGGTTTATGACCCAACATTCTCCACCAAAAGTTTTGGGTTCCGACCAGACAAACGTGCTCACGACGCTGTTCGACAAGCTAGGGGGTATATTAAAGAGGGTTGTCGCTGGGTCGTGGACATTGACCTAGAGAAATTCTTCGATAAGGTAAACCATGATAGATTAATGAGAACAATAAGTTATCGAGTGGATGACCCCATACTACTTAGGTTGATACGTAGGTATCTTCAATCTGGTGTGATGGAGAAAGGCCTTGTCAGTCCTAATACTGAAGGGACTCCGTAAGGAGGACCGCTTAGTCCCCTCCTGTCTAACATTGTTCTAGACGAACTTGACAAGGAACTGGAGGAAAGAGGTCTTGCCTTCGTACGCTATGCCGACGATTGTAATATCTACGTCCGCTCTAGAAGAGCAGGTGAACGGATAATGGAAAGTATTACAACGTTTATTGAGAAGAAACTCAAACTGAAGGTGAACAAAGAGAAGAGTGCAGTAGACCGACCATGGAGAAGAACATTCCTAGGCTTCACTTTCACCAACAACATTAAACAACCGAAAATTAGAGTATCCAAGCAAAGTATTCAACGTTTTAAACTGAGAATACGAAAACTCACCTCGAGGAAATGGTCAATTTCTATGGGGGATAGGATAGAGAAAATCAACCGCTATCTGATCGGTTGGATGGGCTATTATCAACTAGCCGAAACTACCTCAGTCTTTAAAAGGATTGATGGTTGGCTTCGAAGAAGGTTGAGGATGATTCGATGGAAAGAGTGGAAGAAGATTAAAACGAAACAAAAGAATCTTAGGAAGCAAGGAATCAATGAACAACAGGCATGGGAGTGGGCTAATTCTAGACTAGGATACTGGCGTATAGCTAAAAGTCCTATATTAGATAGAGCCCTTGATAACCGATATTGGAATAATCAAGGGCTTAAAAGTCTACTTTTGAGATATCAATCGTTACGTTGGACTTAAATGAAACCGCCGTGTACCGAACGGTACGCACGGTGGTGTGAGAGGTCGGGGGTTAGTCACCCCCTCCTACTCGATTTTATGGCTCATATATAGATCTCAAGAATAGAAAGTAGAGTGGATCATGAGGGATAGGCTCGTTATACAGATTTTAAATGAAGAAAACGAAGAAAAATGTAAAGAACTTATTCTATTAGGGTTAAAAGAACGTTTTGGATTTATTGACCATACTTTAAATCCTGATCTACACAAAATGTTTGATTATTACTCTCAAAATAATCGGTTATTTTTAACTGGATTTATTGATGATACACTCGTTTGTACAGGCGCTCTAGTTGAAGAGAAGAATACAGTAGGTCGAATCGTTCGAATGTCTGTGAAGAAGGAATATAGAGGAAGGGGTATTGCTCGGAGGCTGCTTAGAGAACTCGAAGACGCTGCTAAAAATAAGGGATATCGAGTGATTGTTATCGAGACAAATAATCGTTGGAAAAGTGCACTTAGCCTTTATCATTCTAGTGGATATATTGACTATTTAAATGATGGCGATTGTACACATATGTCAAAAACAATCTAATTAGCTATATAATACGATACTCCAGATAAAAGGTTATGAGTGATTGATATGACAATATTAGAGAAGGGGAACAAGACGATGAAAAGAGTAGATGTTGTCTATGCTTTTATTTATGACGAGCAAAAGCATGAAGTTTTAATGGTGAAAAACAAGAAATATAACAATTGGTCATTGCCAGGAGGATCTGTTGAACAAGGAGAAACATTAGATGAAGCTGCTGTTCGAGAAGCCTTTGAAGAAACCGGATTAAACATCGAATGTAAGCATATCGTTAGTGTGAATGAGGCATTTATGAAAAACGATAACAACCATGCTCTATTTATTACATTTAAAGCAAAAATTGTTGGGGGTGATATTTCAATCCAAGATCGAGGCGGTATTTCAGAAGTAAGGTGGGTAAGCGTAAAAGAAGCAAACAAATTAATGCCCTATCATCCTAATGGCGTGAAACCTTTCATTACATCAGACATTCCATATATAAACCAAGGAATAAATCAATAATTTATAAACTTTAAGAATGATAGAAGGGAGGAGTATTATTTTGTCATCAAACTTAGTCAGTCCACAATGGTTAAATGACCATTTAGAAGAAAAGAATATAACAATCGTTGATTGCAGCTTCGATCTTAGAAATCCTGATATAGGTCATCAAGCTTACGTGAGAGAGCACATACCAGGCGCTGTTTACGTAGACCTTGAAAAGGATCTGTCATCAAACGTAAAAAAGCACGGTGGCAGGCACCCTTTACCATCGATAAATCATTTTGTAAATACTTTAAATCGATTAGGAATTGATTCAACTAAGCATGTCATTTGCTATGATAACCAAGGGGGAGCAATGGCGTCTCGGTTATGGTGGATGTTAAAGTATGTCGGGCATCAAAACGTATCAATTTTGGAGGTTGGGTTTACGGTGTGGAAAAAACAGGGCTATCCAGTGACAGCACATATTCCATCTCAAACAGCTACAAATTTCACTCCTGTTATTCAACATCAGATGTTAGTGACAAAAGACGATGTTAAAGAGAAACTTCGTAATAATCAAACACTTCTTATTGATTCTCGCGCCCATGTACGTTATACCGGAGAAAAAGAAGAGGTTGATCCTGTCGCCGGACACATCCCAGGAGCAGTAAATGAAGACTGGCAAAACCGATTATTAGCTACTGGGGAGTGGAAATCTAAAAATCAAATAAAGGAAGACTTTAAAAAGTATCGTCATACAAACAAAGAGATTATCGTTTATTGCGGTTCAGGTGTAACAGCTTGTACAAATATTTTAGCCTTAGCTGAAATAGGGATTCAATCACGATTATATGCAGGCAGCTGGAGTGACTGGATTTCATATAAAAATCATCCAATAGCAGTGACGAAGGATGAAAATCATTGAACGATTATAAGGATGTCTTTCTAGTAGATTTTTTTGACTGATAGATGTCAATATCATATATATAAAATACTGAAATCTCATTTTCTTGAAAGCGTTATTTTATGATTGAAAGGAATAGAAAGTATGGAGGTAATCGTGCACATTCTAATTTATAGGAGGAGATAGAAGATGGCAGATTATATTTATGCTGGTAACGTTCAAGAATTAAAGGATACCGGGGCTAAAGTAGTAAAAGGGGGAAAACACGGTATAGCAATCCTTTTTAGCGAAGGAAACTTTTACGCAGTTGATAACCGGTGTCCACATTTAGGATTTCCGCTTCATATGGGGAGTACGTGTGACGGGATCTTAACATGTCATTGGCATCATGCTAGATTTGACATAAAAAGCGGGGGAACAATGGACCCTTGGGCTGATGATGTCCCTACTTATCCAGTAAAAATAGATAATAATGAGGTCTGGGTAAAGCCTGTTCCTCGTAAACAAAGAGATGTGGAATCCTACCGTAAACGTTTGCGAGAAGGCTTAGAACAAAGCCTTAGTCTCGTAATCGCTAAGGCAGTTGTCGGTTTAATCGAATTAGGAGAGACTGAAAAGGAAATTGCCCGAATTGGTGTAGAGTTTGGTACAAAACATAGGCAGAATGGCTGGCGATCTGGATTAACAATCTTAACTGCGATGACAAATGTTTTACCTTATTTAAATAAAAAAGGTAAAATACTCGCACTTTATCAAGGGCTCGTCCACGTAGCAAGAGAAAGTGAAAGAATGGGGACAAGATTTCTTTTAGAACCACTACCGGTAGATAAAAATGCCGACCTTCCGACATTTGAACAGCTGTCAAAATGGTACCGTAATAATATAGAAGTAAGAGATGTCCAAGGTGCTGAGCGAGTCCTCCGAACAGCAATCAGCATCGGGGCGACAACGGAACAACTTTCAAATATGATGATGAATGCGATTACTGACCATTTTTATATGAATGTAGGTCACACGTTAGATTTTCATAATAAAGCTTTCGAAATTCTCGGTCACATCGGTGATCGCCACCAAGAGCAAGTATTGACTTCTGTTCTTCCAGAATTACGTGATGCAACGAGAAGTGAAGAACTTCATAGCTGGCAATCACCAATTAATTTAGTAGAACCTTTACATGCAGCATTCGAACAACTCCCTCATATTGTTCACGAACAAATTGGCTTAAACGAATCTGAACTCATCGATGAGGAATTACTAGTCAATCAAATTCTTAGTGATAAACCTGTTGAGACGATTCAAGCTTTAACTGAAGCTTTACATCACATTTCTCCTATAAGGCTTGCAAAGTTAGTCACTCTCGCAGCAGCAGAACGTGTCGCAAGGTTTCATATTCAAAATGAATTTCGTGATTGGATAACTGTACTTCATACATTCACACATATCCATGCTGTTCATGAAGCTTTAAAACGTTCGACAACCCCTGAATTAACTCGTGCTATTTTTCATAGTGCAATGAGTATTTATTTAGACCGTTTCTTAAATATTCCATCAGCAAGAATACCAACAGGTGAGAAAAATAATCAAACATCAACCGACCCTAATGAATTACTCAACTTATTAAATGAACAACAGCAAACAGACCAAGCTGCCAAATGGGTGATGAATTATTTGTCATCTGGAGGAGACACACAACAACTGTTTAATACACTTGGTCATGCCTTACTTCGTGAAGATGCAGAATTTCATTCATTTCAAATGTATGAAGCCGCACTCATTGAGTATAAAAATTGGGAACAGGAAAACAGTCGAATTGCGACGAAAGCTAAAAACACGATGATTATAGCAATGACAAGATATTTAGCTGCACATGCGCCAACATCACGTGAAATCCCCCACACTGCAACGATCGCAATGAGACTTTTTAAAGGTGAGAAATTATTTGAAAACGATTAATGATTGTAATATAGTCAGAACACCGAGACATTATCCATTCAAACGTTTTCTCATACGATTTAAATATATATAACTTTAGGATGATCTTATAACGTTAACTAAGGCTTTCGCGGTTAAAAAATAGCTGTAAGCCTTAGTTTTGTTTATAAAAACATTATGATGTGTACACACTCTCGATTAAATCGCATAACTCTTGTACAAATTTATAGACAAGTTTTCTCTTTCATAACGTATGTATAAGAAGAGTGTTAATTTTATTGAGAGGAGGCATACACTTGTTTCTAGTAGTAAAAAAGAAATGGCTTATAGCTACAGTCATTTGTATCGTTTTAGCTTTATGTCTATTTGTGTTTATCCCTTTAACGACGGAGTATGGAGCCGAACAAACCGTCTCAACGAATGAGGAATTCAGAATTAATATGATTACGAGTGAATTTAGTACAAAAAACGAGGATGTAGCGAAATCGAATCATATCGTTGGGATCCTGGAACGATTCATCTTCCAAAAGACAAACCTGTTACTTTAAGTATTTATGGTGTAAACGGAAAAGAACATCCATTTATTATTGAAGGTACAGACGTCTCTGGAACAGTTAAGAAAGGGGAAGAAACGTTAGTGAATTTACATTTTAAAGAGGAGGGCATTTATCGCCTTATTTGTACTGCACACGCTTCAATTGATGATAATGGGCCGATGATTGCCTACCTCGTTGTTGACTAAATTTCTATATCGGCTTGTAAAGTGCTAGTCATTTCCGTCTTAGTATGATATTCGGAATAGCTAGTACTTTTATTTATTTCACAGCTAAAAATAGTATAAAACAACGATTTTACTGAAAGTAGCACGGATAAAAATCATACATTAATGAATACTAATAAGAACACTTGGAGGTGTGAGCAATGTATCAATTAACTACAAAAGAGTTGTCTTATATCGAAGATGAAATAAGAGCAGAAGAAATAACAGCGAAAACGATGAATTGGTGTGCTGCTCAATGTAAAAACCCTGATATTAAACGATTTCTAGAACAACTAGCAGAACAACACCAATTGAGAATTGCTGATATTTCCCAATACTTTAACCGTTCGGGGATGATCCAATAACAAAGATTAGGAGGACTGACATATGCCTAATAACATCGAAGGGCGCGGATTGACTGACAGAGAAATGCTCCAACTTTGTTTAGAATTAGAGAAAAGCCGGTGCCGGAGCGTAAGTAACACAATGGTAGAAACTAGCCATGAAGAACTTAGAGACATTTATCACCAGTGTTTTGAAACGGCTCTTTCTAATCAAAAAAAACTTTATGAATTTATGAATGAGAAAGGCTGGTACAAAGGAACCGTTGCTACAAAGAAAGAAATCGGGAAAGTGCAAGAAAACATGCAGAACAATTTACATCCTGATGAACAATTTTAACGCATAAAGGCTCCACAAATGGAGTCTTTCATTATGAATTTATATAAAAGTTATGTTTCGTAAGGAGGTTATTATGGAACGAAGAGTAAAACCAATCATTTTAATCATTATCGATACGTTAATGTCCACACCGTTAGAAGAAGCAGTACAAACGGGGATGGCGCCGGCATTACAATTTTTTATGCAAAAAGGAAGTTATTTTCCTAATATTGTTAGCTCATTTCCAACTATGTCTGTAACAATTGAAAGCAGTTTACTAACTGGTACATACTCTGATTCACATCTCATTCCAGCTCTTATTTGGTTTCATGAAAAAGAAAAGCGGATTATCAATTATGGTACTGGAGTTAAGGAAGTCATGAAAACGGGCTTTTCCCAATTTGTAAAAGATATGTTTTACAACTTAAACAATAAACACTTAAACGAACAAGTTAAAACGATACATGAAGAATTAGCCGACCGAGGACAATCTAGTGCATCTATAAATGCGTTTGTATATCGTGGAAATACGATTCACAAGATGCACTTACCAAAACTT
The DNA here is from genome assembly GCF_002335745.1 of Evansella halocellulosilytica. Taxonomy (GTDB): domain Bacteria; phylum Bacillota; class Bacilli; order Bacillales; family Salisediminibacteriaceae; genus Bacillus_CA; species Bacillus_CA halocellulosilytica. The sequence goes on from NZ_NIST01000001.1 coordinate 3,586,628, forward strand.
ATCCAAGCGTTTACTCGTTATAATGAGATTTGGGAAGTTAAAGCACCAACATTATGGTCTTTAGGTTCATTTTCAAAATTCAGCTCATCGACAAAAACACCGCAAAAATTCTCAGGCAATTATAAAGCAGGTTTTCAGGAATTAAAATATTTAATTCGTAATGGGTTACTTACAGATTTTACCCTCTGTGTGATACAAGATCTTGATTTACGGGTACACATTAAAGGTCCAATGGATTTAAAAGGAATAAAAAAAATTGACCGTGAATTGCAAAACGTTCTAAATTTGTTTCCGAGTTGGGAAGATGCAATTAATGAATGTACATGGGTCATTTTATCTGACAATGGGCACGCTTCAATGGGGAAAAAGAAAGAGCCTTATGTCATTGATTTGAGGAAGCTTCTAAGAGGTTATTCAATTATGCGCGGGACATTTGCCAGCGAAAAAAATGAACTGGCTCTTGCAGTGAATCAAAGAACTGCATTTATATATTGCTTAAAAAAGGAGATTAATAAAAAAAGTGTTATTGAACAATTGAAGGATGATACTCGATTAGACATTATCGCATGGTATGAAGATAATAAAACGAATGTTGTCTCAGGTGAACAAAGCGGAACCTTCTCTTTTTACAAGGGAGGAACTTTTTTTGATCAGTTTGGACAATCGTGGACGATTGAAGGGAATGAAAAGTTATTGAATCTAGCGATTAAAAGTAATGAAATTATTTATAATCATTATCCAGATGCCCTTGCGAGATTATCGAGCAGCTTACATTCACACGGTGGCGACTACATAGTCGTTACAGCAAAACCTGGATATGAATTTAAAGAAAAATCATCACCCTTACATGTAGGCGGAGCGGCTCACGGTTCACTCCATAAACAGGAATCATTAGTCCCAATGATTGTTGCTGGAACGGAAGTATTGCCAGAACATGAGCGTATTATAGATCTTAAGCCGTGGATTCTTCGTTTATTAAACAATAATCACCAATAAAGATTATATACATTTGATTTACGATCAATTGCAGAGATATGTATAGCTACGTTTATAATGATCATATATAGTGTCTTATTAACCCTCCTAGTATCCCCAGAAAAAATGCACGTATATTTTGTCATTCATACGTATTCTTTGTTATAATGTAATAATGTTTTGGTCTTAAAAATTAAATGACAATATTATTTAAAGGTGGTTATTCATATGAGTAATTCATATAGAGTGTTACTTTATTATAAATATGTCTCCATTGATCATGCTGAAGATTTTACCCAAGAGCATCTTGAATTCTGTAAGGGATTGGGCTTAAAAGGGAGAATCTTAATTGCTGACGAGGGGATTAACGGGACAGTTTCTGGTACTATCGAGCAAACAGATAAATATATGGAGGCTATGAAGGAAGATCCCCGTTTTAAAGATATGGTATTTAAAATAGATGAAGCAGATCAACATGCTTTTAAAAAGATGCACGTACGCTATCGAAAAGAAGTCGTAACATTACGATTAGATGAAGATATAAATCCGAATGAAATAACAGGTGACTATTTATCTCCAAAAGAGTTTTATGAAGAAATGCAATCACCTGATACAGTCGTCATAGATGCACGTAATGATTATGAATATGATCTTGGCCATTTTAAAGGTGCGATCAGACCGGATATCCATTCATTCCGTGAATTGCCACAGTGGATCCGAGAAAATAAAGAGAAGTTCCAAAATAAGAAAGTACTCACATATTGTACTGGCGGAATTCGTTGTGAAAAGTTCTCTGGATGGTTAAAAAAAGAAGGATTTGAAGATGTTGGCCAATTGCACGGAGGAATTGTCAGTTATGGGAAAGACCCTGAGGTAAAAGGACAGTTATGGAACGGAAAGTGCTACGTATTTGATGAGAGAATTAGTGTACCTGTGAACCAAGTCGAGCATGTCGTAGTAGGGAAGGATCACTTTACAAACGAGCCTTGCGAACGTTATGTTAATTGCGCGAATCCTGAATGTAATAAACAGATTTTATGTTCCGAAGAAAATGAACATTTTTTCTTACGTGGATGCACACATGAATGCCGCACCCATCCTAGAAACCGTTACGTAGAGGAACAAAATTTAACAGAGGAGCAAGTTCAAGAAAAGCTCGATAAAATTGAAGAACATTTATCTGTTAAATAGAGATAAAGATCTCTTTGTGTTTACGAATACAGATGAACGTTTTTTACATGTTGCTTGTCAAAATTACAAGTTACATGCAGGAAGCGAACGCATTTTGAACAATCAACACAAAACTAATGGCTCCTACAGTGGGGCCATTCTTTTTTATGTTTTTCTTCCGGCGTTAACACCTACATTCGATAAACAACGAAGGAATCTTCGAAAAATTTGTAAATATTATCGTGTGATGACATAATTTTAAATAAATATTGTAAAAATGATCTTATTTAATAATAAATGATCATGAATCAAATTATGAGTAGGAGGGATTCTATGGGATAACAGTTCGTGATATCTTGCAGCTGCCGGTTATGGAAACAGCAAAAGTGAAAACAGGAAAAGAATTATTAGGCGAAAAATGGGTTGAATGGATATCCGTTATTGAAGTACCGGTAGAGAACTTTGTTCGTAAAAATGAATATGTTTTAAGTACAGGTATCGGCTGTGAGGATGACCCTGTTTTATTAGAGCAGTTTGTTAAAGATGTTATTGATTCAGGTGCATCGGTATTAGCATTTGCAACTGGCAGATATATTTATCATATTCCAGATCGTGTCCTTCAAGTAGCAAAAAATCATCAATTTGTTATAATTGACATTCCATGGGAAGTCCGTTTTGGAGATATTTTAGAAACCGTATTACAAGAGATCCATGCAGATAGACAGGAAGAACGACAGCAAGCAGAGGAAATACGTCAGGAATTAATTAATTGCGTTCTCCAAAATAAAGAATTGCAAGATATCGCGAAAATATTATATAACCATATAAAAATCCCAATAGCGATAACCGATAATCTGAATACAATTCGTGCCAACGAAAAATTTAACGAGAAAACATTAAATGTGTTCATTATGAATAAATCAGGAATTCGTCAATTAATTCCCCAATCAGAAGTACTAAACAGTGAGCACCCTCTTTATCATCACATGGACGAATATATGATTGAACAACAAATGTGTTTTCAACTAACCATCGTAAATAACCATAAAAAACAAGGTAGCTTATTAATAAATCCCGAAGACCGCCACCAGTTATCCTGGTATGTAATGAATGTGCTTGAACATGCGTTGACAGCATGTGCACTTTATTTTTTGAAAGAAAACGCAATCGAAATGACAGAAATACGATTAAAAGACAATTTTATTTTAAATTTAGCTAAACATCACAACGAAGTAAATGATCAACTAATCGCGAAAGCACAGTTACTAGGATATGATTTGTCTAGACCTTATTTATGTATCGCTGGTGAAATATCGATAAATGAGACAAAGGCTCAAAAGACCCCGACAGAAGAAAAAGATATGCAGCCAAGGTCATCTTTACAAAGTATGAACTACTATTTACAAAAAGAAATAACGAACGCTGGAAAAGTACTTCATCGAAGAACAATGGCGACATTTGATGAAGGTGAAGTCATCATTTATGTCGAAGCAGATCATCACCCTTATATGGAAACAGCGAATCAGTTTTTAGATTTAATTGAGAGAAGAGTTAATGAGCTTCTCCCAGATATTGAGCTATCTTGGGGGATTGCTACCCATAAAGACGGTCACTTCGTATTTTATGAAAGTTATGAAGAAGCGAGAACCGCACTAGATATTGGAAGAAAAAATCATGGAACCGGAGAGCGAACCTTTTTTAGTGATACGAAAATGAACCGACTATTAATGGCTTTATCACATAAAAAGGAGATTTCCGAAATCGTTAAAGATACACTCGAACCATTGCTGGAATATGATAAAAAAAGGCAGACAGACCTCATTTATACGTTCATGGTCTATAACAAATATAAAGGAAATGTAAGTCAAACTGCGCGTGCATTAAATTTACATCGTCAATCACTGCTTCATCGGCTAAGAAATATTGAATCTCTAACAGGTCTATCATTAGTAGATTCTGATGATTTATTTTTACTAGATTTAAGTGTTCGACTTTGGATGTTAAAAAAAATCTAACCGATTAATCCTAGGTGTTATAAACGCTATCAAAATCGTTTATAACACTTTTTTCAAGTTGTATAAAAAAGGGTAAAGAAAGTTCATACACTTTGAACATTACATTTAGTTATGAATTTGCGTAAAATAAAAGTAACAAAAGTAGATTTAATATTCTGAACAAAGGAGAGGGGGCTAACTTAATGCTTCCATTTGATATTTTAGAATATCAAAGTCGATTGTCAAAAACAAAAAAACGGATGGCGGAAAAAGGAATCGATGTTTTACTCATTACAGATCCTGCAAACATGAACTATCTTTCAGGATACGATGCTTGGTCATTTTACGTCCATCAAATGCTCGTCGTCATTATCGATGAAACACAGCCTATATGGGTAGGACGTCTTCAAGATTCGAAAGGTGCGATGTCAACGACGTGGATTTATGATGATAACGTTATCGGATATCCAGATTATTATGTTAATTCAAATGACTATCACCCAATGGACTTTATTGCAGATATACTAACACAAATCGGTCAAGGTAAACGAAACATCGGTGTTGAAATGGATTGTTATTATTTTACTGCAAAAGCTTATGAGCGTTTAAGAAAAGGCCTTCCTAATGCTACGTTTAAAAATGCCGATCTCCTTGTGAATTATGTAAGAATGATCAAGTCAGACCAGGAAATAGAATATATGAAGCGTGCGGCACAAATCGCAGATCAAGCAATGTATAAAGGAGTTGAATCTGTACGTATCGGGCGAAGAGAGTGCGACACAGCAGCAAACATTTATTACCATATTGTTTCAGGGACAAAGGAGTATGGTGGTGATTATCCTTCAATTGTCCCGCTTCTTCCATCAGGAGAAAATACAGGGATTCCACACCTTACTTGGTCAGAAAAAGCATTTAAAGAAGGAGAAGCAGTCATTATCGAATTAGCAGGTTGTTATAAACGATACCACGTGCCATTAGCTAGAACTGTTTCGATTGGTCAATCTTCAGAACAATTAAAACAATTAGCCCCAATCGTTGTCGAAGGAATCAATGAAGTTTTAAATGTTGTAAAGCCAGGTACGACGTGTGAAGAATTAGAAAATGCTTGGAGGAAAACCATTCATAAATATGGGATAGAAAAAGAATCCAGACTCGGATATTCTGTTGGATTAAATTATCCTCCAGATTGGGGAGAGCATACGGCAAGTATTCGTAATGGAGATTCAACAATATTAAAGCCGAATATGACTTTCCACCTCATACCCGGATTATGGTTTGATCATTATGGAATTGAGATAAGCGAATCATTCCGTGTCACTGACAATGGATGTGAAACATTTACAACGTACCCACGTGAGCTGATCGTTCAATCGCCTTACCACATAAATCCTCATGATGGTAAGATCAGCTAATTGATGAACTGAAATATAACCAATTGAGAGAGGAGCTGAATAATGTTGAAAAATAAAAAATTGTCAACGAGTGCAGTTTGGTCAGGGGAAAAGGATTTTCTAGCCTTTGGTGCAACTCAGGTGCCTGTTGTGCACAGCGTCTCCTTTGGTTATGAAGATATGGACGAATGGCTGGATGTAGCAGTTGGGAAAAAGTCAGGTCATATTTATGGACGAAACACAAACCCTACCGTTCATGCATTTGAGGAGAAGATTAAAAACCTCGAAAATGCAGAAGCAGTTACTAGTTTTTCGACTGGGATGGCAGCGATAAGCAATACACTTTCAACACTCCTGCGCCCTGGTGATAAAGTTATCTCAATAAAAGACACGTACGGGGGAACAAATAAAATTTTTAGTGAATTTTTGCCAAACCAACACGTAGACGTAGTGTTATGCGAAACTGGGCATCATGAGCAATTAGAAAAGGAAATCTTAAATGGATGCGACGTATTATATCTAGAAACACCAACAAATCCAACTGTTAAAATTACGGATTTAAAACGTATGGCAGAAGCCGCGAAAAATGTTGGCGCAGTCGTTGTTGTAGACAATACATTTGCAACTCCGATTAATCAAAACCCTTTGACATTCGGTGCTGATCTCGTCATCCACAGCGCTACGAAATATTTAGGCGGTCATGCTGATGCGCTAGGCGGCGCGGTATGCGGAGACAAAAAACTCGTTGAACAAATCTATCATTACCGAGAAATAAATGGTGCAAGTTTAGATCCAATGGCAGCGTACTTGCTCCTTCGAGGGATGAAAACATTAAAACTAAGAATTGATAAACAAAATGAAAATGCTATGGGCATTGCCCGCTATTTAAAGACAGTAAATGAAGTAGATGCAGTATTCTACCCTGGTCTTGAAGAACATCCTGGACACGAGATAGCGAAAAAACAAATGAATGGCTTTGGGGGGATGCTCAGTTTTTCTCTAAAGGGAGGTATGGAAGCCGTTCGTCACTTACTGCCGAAACTGGTCTTTGCTAACCGTGCAGCAAACTTAGGTTCAGTTGAAACAGTAGTAGGACCTGCAAGAACAACAAGTCATGTAGAATGTACACCTGAAGAAAGAGCATCACTTGGAATTCCTGAAGGACTTGTTCGTTACTCTTCTGGTATTGAAGATCTTGAAGACTTAATCGCTGATTTAGATCAAGCATTTCAGTCACTACCTGAAAATATGCGAACTTCTCCTCACCAGGAGGTGAACGAATCATGAAGATTGCTATCATTGGATTTGGCGGTGTCGGGCAAGCATTAGCTGAACTGTTGCACAAAAGAAGAGAATATTTAATCGAAACTGAGGCATTGAACCCCGTTATTGTTGCCGTAACTGATGTAAATAAAGGAGCGGTTTACGATCCAAAAGGATTGGATATAGAAAAATTAAAAGCCGTTTTAAATGAAACAGGGTTGGTAGAGAGTTATCCAATGAACGAAAGAGTTACGAAAGGATTAGACAGTTTTCAAACTATTAAACAAACGAATGCCGATACAATCATTGAAGTTACTTACACGAATGTGCAAACTGGTCAGCCAGCTATTGATCATTGTCGTATGGCGTTTGAGAATAAAAAGAATGTGATTACAACAAATAAAGGACCAGTTGCATTAGCTTATAATGAACTATCACAATTAGCAAAAGAAAACAATGTCTTCTGGGGGTTTGAAGGTACAGTCATGAGTGGAACACCAGCACTCAGAATGCCCGTTACTAGCCTCACAGGAAATGAAGTAAAAGAGATAATCGGGATTTTAAATGGTACGACAAATTATATGCTTACAGAAATGGAAAAAGGAAAATCATATGACGAAGCTTTAAAAAAAGCTCAGCAACTAGGATATGCTGAAGCAGATCCAACAAGTGATGTTGAAGGATATGATGCAATGTATAAAGCAGTTATTTTAGCCAATCACGTCATGGGAACAAAAGTTGACTTAACAAAAATGGAAACGAATGGAATAACTTCCATCACAAATGAGTTAATTGAGCAAGCTGCATTAGAAAGAAAAAAGTGGCGGTTCATTACTCGAATAAAAAAGGATGGAAATTCAGTAAAGGTGACGGTAAAGCCTGAGAAACTAGACAAAAATCATCCGCTTGCTAATGTAACCGGTGCAACGAATGCGATTATTTATAATTGTGATCTTGCAGGACCTATTATGCTTACTGGTGCAGGTGCAGGATTAACAGAAACTGCATACTCCCTTATGATTGATCTCATAAATTTTAACAAATATTCTACTTCAACGATTAATCAACACGCATAAGGTACCTCATTAATTAGTTAAGGAAGGTGGTGCTTTATATTATGAAAACAAAAGTGATTGATGAAAAAATGTTCATTGCAGGGAAGTGGAGAAGTACAGAGAGAACATTCGATGTCTTTGACCCTGAAGATAATAAACTGATCGCAAAAGTCCCTTCCGCAACAGGTTCAGATGTAAGAGAGGCGATCGAAAAAGCGTTTAATGTATTTCAGCATTTACACTCATGGCCGACGCATGAAAGAATTCGTGTTCTGCAGCGAACAGCTAATTATATTAAAGAACATAAAGAAAAGTATGCTTTGACAATTGCACTCGAAGGCAGCAAAACGATCAATGAAGCTCGCGGTGAAGTAAAACGAACGATCCAGACGCTTACAATAAGTGCTGAGGAAGCAAGAAGAATCAATGGAGAAACGATTAATTTTGATCAAAATGATGGAAGTGAAAACCGAGTAGGATACCATTACCAGTTTCCTATCGGAGTTATTGCTGCAATCACTCCGTTTAACGACCCGTTAAACCTTGTTGCACATAAAATAGGTCCCGCAATCGCTGCTGGAAATCCGATTGTCGTAAAACCAGCTTCTGCGACACCGTTAAGTGCTCTTCTATTAGCAGAAGCCTTTGCTCATGCTGAACTGCCAGACGGTTATTTGTCCGTTATTCCTGGATCGGGAAGTGAAATTGGCGAAACATTAATTACTCATCCTTATATTAAAATGGTATCTTTTACTGGTGGATTAAAAGCTGGTGAAAAAATCGCTCACCAAACAGGTATTAAAAAGGTGAATATGGAGCTAGGGTCGAACTCTCCAGTTATTGTTATGGATGATGCGGACATACAAGATGCTGTTCAAGCATGTGTATCAGGAGCATTTTCCGCTGTAGGGCAAAATTGTATCGGAGTGCAACGTATTTTTGTACAAAATAGTACGTATCAACCATTTATTGAAGCATTTGTAGAACGTACACGTGAGCTAAATATCGGCAAAAAAATGTCTGAATTAACAGATATCGGGCCGATGATTAATGAAACTGAAGCTATTAGAGTAGAATCATGGGTAAATGAAGCAAAGCTGGAAGGGGCAATAATTAGAACGGGAGGAAATCGGAAAGGGGCATTTTATGAACCTACTGTATTAACCGATGTACCTGAACATGTAACGATTGCTCAAGAAGAAGTATTTGGTCCAGTCGTGCTCATTTATTCTTTTAATCAGTTATCTGAAGCCGTCACCCGTTCAAATGAGGTGAATTACGGTTTACATGCTGGAATCTTCACGTCTAATATAAACAGTGCCTTTTATACGATAAAACACTTAGATGTTGGTGGAGTGATGATTAATGACAGTAGTGATTATCGGATTGATGCTATGCCATTTGGCGGGGTAAAAGGTTCCGGTCTTGGTAGAGAAGGTATCCGCTCAGCTATTAATGCAATGACAGAATCAAAAGTGGTTTGTTTTCGGATACAGGACCTTAATTAAAAATATAGAAATTTTAATGACGTTCAGTCGATACACTTAAATGGATTCATCTCCAATCCATTTAAGTGTATTTTTGTACGATAAGCCGATGGACCAACCTTAAACGAACGAACGCTTTCTCCATTAAAGCTTGGCAAAACACAGATATTGTTTGAATGAAGCAACAAACAGAGACTACTATTCAAGATACATAGAAAAGAAAGGTTTCGCTAACAATGTATGTGTAGTTGATTTAGTTTATTAGGGGTGTGGAAAAAATTGTTATATTATGATCGTAAAGGAAATGGAGAAACGATTATATTAATTCATGGTTTTCTTAGTACATACCACGTTTATGATAAAGTAATTTCTGATTTGATCAAGCATTATGATGTTATCGCAGTTGATTTGCCTGGTCACGGGCAATCTCCATTCACGAATGAAAAAACGATTTATGACTATACCGATAAAATCATTCATTTACTCTCCTCCTTAAATATCCTACAGGCTACATGGATCGGACATTCGATGGGGGGATACATTACGATGGCGGCTGTTGAAAAATACTTGCCTTATGTAAAACGAGCTGTATTTGCTTATTCTTCACCTGTTGCAGATACCGTTAAAGGGAAACATCAACGGCTGCAACAAATTGAAACAATGAGAACAAAAGGGTTAAAAACATTCATCCAGGATCAACTTCCGAAATACTTCGCTGCACAATCAAATGAAAGAGATCTTGAAGAAGCTTATAAACATGCAGAACATACAACGATTGAAGGAGCAATTGCTGCAACATATGCAATGAAAGACCGGCCAGATCAAGTCAATATGGTTAATCAGTCAAAAATACCATTACTATTTATAGAAGGGAAAAACGATCTAGTAGAAATGCCATTTTTATCGACCTCTTCATTTATTACGAAAGTAAAAACAGATACAAGTCACATGGGAATGCTTGATAACCCTAGTCAATTTGTTTCTGTATTAATCGACTGGCTTAATCAAACAAAAACAGAAGCTCTACAATAGTTTCTGTTATTTTCAAATTTTTACATTTTTCGCACATTAAATGTGATATAAATGAAACTATTAAATTGAATGGTGGTGATCGTAGTGTGGTAAAGTTTTATTTTATCATAATAGCTGTCATTGGCGGGATGCTAGCAGGTACACAAGCTTCTATAAACGGTGAATTAGGGAAAAAGATAGGTAGTATTGAAGCTGCGTTTTTCTCTTTTTTTATTGGTACAGTCTTTTTGACGTTATGTATGATTTTCACCGGAAAAGGACAAGTTACCCAAATATTTTCATTACCTAAATGGCAGCTAATCGGAGGAATCCTTGGTGCATTGTTTGTTTCTTTTATTATTTTCGCTGTACCTAACATTGGTGTAGCTTTAACGATTTTCGCAGCTATTTTGGGGCAAATACTTATCAGCCTTATTATCGATCACTTCGGTTTATTCGGAGCGAGGCCAATTTCAATTAATGTAAAGAGGATCATAGGCGTCATGTTTATGCTTGTCGGTTTAATCTTTATATATCGCGGAACATTTACGCATTAACGATTTTACAATTTGAACATTCATATTCGCTGACAATTTAACATTATGTATAATGTATTAACTCAATATTCCACGTACAATTTAATTAACTTCGGAATATTCTGTTTATTTACAATTTTCAACATTATTGTTTTGGGGGAGGTAGATAGAATTCAATATCCATCAACGTGAAAGATGAAGTTCCTTTATATAAACATTTTATAGAAACATATTATAAACCTTTAAGGGAGGATTTTCTATGTCTGATAACGTGCAGATTGGTTTAATACAAGCTAAAAATGATGTGCATGGTGATGAACCAGTATATGTCCATAAAGAAAAAGCAATCGAAAAACATATTAAACTTGTAAAAGAGGCGAAACAAAAAGGCGCACAAATTATTTGTTTGCAAGAAATCTTTTATGGACCATATTTTTGTTCAGAACAAACGACAAAATGGTACGACTCTGCAGAAGAAATTCCCAATGGCCCAACTACAAAACGATTTCAAGATTTAGCTAGAGAGTTAGAAGTCGTGATCGTACTACCAATTTATGAAAAAGAAGGGATTGCAACATATTACAATACAGCAGCTGTTATTGATGCTGATGGCTCGTATTTAGGAAAGTACCGTAAACAGCATATTCCCCATGTCGGTGTAGGTGATCAAGGCTACGGATTTTGGGAGAAATTTTATTTTAAACCAGGAAACTTAGGGTATCCAGTATTTGATACAGCGTTTGCCAAAGTAGGCGTTTATATTTGTTATGACAGGCATTTCCCAGAAGGAGCTAGATTACTAGGATTAAATGGTGCAGAAATTGTCTTTAATCCTTCCGCAACAGTTGCTGGATTATCTGAATATTTATGGAAACTTGAACAACCTGCCCATGCAGTAGCTAATGGCTATTATATCGGGGCAATCAACCGAGTAGGGGTAGAAGCACCTTGGAATATGGGCGAATTTTACGGTCAATCATATTTAGTTGATCCAAGAGGAAGTATGGTATCCATTGGAAGCCGTGACCAAGATGAGGTTATCATTGGTGACATGAATAAAAAAATGATTCGAGAAGTACGTGATACGTGGCAATTTTACAGAGATCGTCGTCCAGAAACATATGACAAGATGACTGCACTCCTACCTTAAGTAACAGTATAAAGCCGCTTTCAAACACTACTGATATGAGTTAAAGAAGGAGGTATTACGAGTGAGCGACCTTCAAAATCTATCTTTACACGATCTACAATTAAATTTTGAAGAAGTGAACGCAGGTTTGTCTAAACAAGAGGCACTTGAGGAGGCGAACCGTTGTCTCTATTGTTACGACGCTCCCTGTATAAAAGCTTGTCCAACGGATATAGATATACCAAAATTCATTAAGAAAATCGCTTCAGGGAACATAAAAGGTTCTGCAAAAACAATTATGACCGCTAATCCCGTTGGGGCAAGCTGTGCTCGAGTTTGTCCAACTGAAGAGCTTTGCGAAGGTGCATGCGTACTTAATCATTCGACTAAACCGATTATGATTGGTGATTTGCAGCGCTATGCGACAGACTGGGCAATAAAAAATGAACAAGTTCTGTTTAAGTCTGGAAAGAAAAATGGTAAGTCAGTTGCCATCGTCGGAAGCGGACCCGCAGGGCTGTCAGCAGCGAGAGAGTTAGCACGATTAGGTTATCACGTGACGATTTTTGAAGCAGAAAATGAAGCAGGCGGATTAAATACTTATGGGATTGTTTCCTTTAGATTGCCACAAGCCATTTCATTTTGGGAAGTCAATCAAGTTAAACAGTTAGATGTCACGATCCAGACAAATACGAGAGTCGGAAAAGATATTAGTCCAGAGGATTTACTTAATCAATACGATACCGTCATTTTAGCCGTAGGTATGGGGAGAGTACCGAATCTCGGAATCGAAGGAGAAGAATTGATCGGTGTTTATGATGCGATTGAGTTTGTGAAGGCAACGAAAACGAAGCCTCTAAACAATGAATTTACCGGGAGTCGTGTTGCTGTGATCGGTGCTGGCAATACAGCAATTGACGGTGCGACCTGTTCAGTTCGATTAGGTGCTGAAAATGTAAAAATACTGTACCGACGAACTGAAAAAGAAATGACTGCTTATGACTTTGAATACGAATTTGCTAAGCAAGATGGTGTAGAGTTCCGTTGGTTAACAGCACCTAAAAAAATCATAGGTGATGAAAACGGAAGGGTCAAAGCGATCGAATGTTACAAAATGAAATTAGGGAATCCAAGTGAAGATGGCAGACGCCTTCCCGTCCCGATAGAAGGTTCAGAATTTACTCTTGAAGTGGACACTGTCATTAAAGCCATCGGACAATCTCGCTATACTGAACTAATTGAAAGTTTCGGACTTGACCATCGTAATGGTGTCGTAACAGTGTGCGAAAACACCTTCCAAACTTCTAATCCAAATGTTTATTCATGTGGTGATGTCATATTCGGAAAAGGGCAAGGGGAAGCGATGGTTGTCACAGCCGCTCAACAAGGAAAACAAACTGCATATGCAATCCACAAGAGATTACTTAGTCATTCAACTGAATCAGCATAAACACTCCGCTAAGAATGAAGTAATTTACATTTCCCATTAAATTTTTTAAACGACATTACGTGAATACGTATTGAGGAGGTCATATCATGGCTGATTTAAGCATTGATCTTGCAGGAATTAAATCACCTAACCCTTTTTGGCTTGCGTCCGCTCCTCCAACTAACTCAGGTTACCAAGTTCAAAGAGCCTTCGATGCTGGCTGGGGAGGTGCAGTATGGAAAACGTTAGGTGACCCTATTTTGAATGTAACTTCAAGATTTGCCGCAATGGACTTTAATGGTCAAAAAGTTGTAGGGTTTAATAATATTGAATTAATAACAGACAGACCGCTCGAAGTCAATTTACAGGAAATCTATGAAACGAAAAAGAAATTCCCCGACCATGCCATAATTGCATCACTCATGGTTGAACCTAAACAAGAAAAATGGCATGAAATTGTGAAACGAGTTGAAGAAGTTGGAGTCGATGGACTTGAGCTGAATTTTGGTTGTCCACACGGTATGGCAGAACGCGGAATGGGATCTGCCTCAGGTCAAGTACCAGAATTAGTCGAAAAGCAAACTTATTGGGTAAAAGAAGTTGCCGAAACGCCTGTCATTGTAAAACTGACACCGAATATTACAGATATTACAGTGACCGCAGAGTCTGCTGTTCAAGGCGGTGCGGATGCTGTCAGTATGATTAATACGATTAACAGTTTAGCAGCTGTCGATTTAGATACTTGGAATACAGTACCTCACGTCGCTGGAAAAGGAGCTCATGGCGGATACTGCGGCCCGGCAGTGAAGCCTATCGCATTGAATATGGTAGGTGAATGTGCACGTAATACAAATATTCATGTTCCGATATCAGGAATAGGCGGTATTTCTAACTGGCAAAACGCGGTAGAATTTATGCTCATGGGCGCTACAGGAGTCCAAGTATGTACAGCTGTTATGCACCATGGTTTTAGTATTGTAGAAGATATGATTGAAGGCCTTGAAAATTATTTAGACGAAAAAAAACTTTCATCTGTGAACGATTTGATTGGTAAGTCAGTACCTAAATATTCAGACTGGGGAAATTTAGATCTAAATCATAAAGTCGTTGCCAGAATTAATAATGATACGTGTATAAACTGCAATAAGTGTCATATTGCTTGTGAGGATGCCTCTCATCAATGTATTGATATGTTAAAAGACAGCGATGGTAAAGAATACTTAAAAGTTAGGGAAGAAGATTGCGTAGGTTGTAATTTATGTTCGATCGTTTGTCCGGTCGACGGAGCGATCGATATGATTGATATTCCAAGCGAACAACCAATGACATGGAACGAGCGCCAAGCTGTGATCCGAGCAACAGATATATCGAGTGAAAGCTTTGTAAAATAAGGAGGCTAACAATGAAGAAAGTAATCAAAAATGGGATAATTGTAACGGCTTCAGACACTTATCAAGCTGACATATTAATCGAAAACGGGAAAATCTCAGCAATAGGCGAAAACATTTCAGAAGAAGAAGTAGAGGTTGTCGATGCAAAAGGGTGTTATGTATTTCCTGGTGGGATAGACCCTCATACACACTTAGAAATGCCATTTGGTGGAACAGTATCAAGAGATGATTTTGAAACAGGAACGATCGCTGCTGCATTCGGCGGAACGACAACCGTAATCGATTTTTGTTTAACAAATAAAGGAGAACCACTTAAAAATGCGATTCAAACGTGGCATGACAAGTCAAAAGATAAAGCGGTGATCGATTATAGTTTTCATTTGATGATCGGTGAAATAAATGAAAATGTCTTAAATGAGCTTCCACAAGTGATCGAAGAGGAAGGAATTACCTCGTTTAAAGTTTTTATGGCTTATAAAAATGTTTTTCAAGCCGATGATGAAACTCTGTTTCGAACACTCGTTACAGCGAAAGAACTTGGTGGACTCGTCATGGTTCACGCAGAAAACGGTGATGTCATTGAATATTTAGTTAAAAAAGCACTATCTGAAGGGAAAACAGATCCTATTTATCATGCTCTTACGAGACCACCAGAAGCAGAAGGAGAAGCGACAGGCAGAGCAGCACAATTAACAGGTTTATCTAACTCTCAATTATATGTTGTTCACGTATCTTGTGCTGAAGCTGTTGAACAAATTTCGAATGCACGCTCAAAAGGATACGACGTTTGGGGCGAAACATGTCCTCAATATCTCGTTTTAGATCAAACGTACTTGGAAAAACCTCATTTTGAAGGGGCAAAATATGTATGGTCTCCACCTTTACGTGAAAAAGCACATCAAGAAGTATTATGGAACGCGTTAAAGAGTGGACAATTGCAAACGTTAGGTTCTGATCAATGCTCATTCGATTTCAACGGTCAAAAGGATTTAGGGAAAGGGGATTTCTCAAAAATTCCGAATGGTGGTCCGATGATTGAGGATCGTGTCAGTATCCTTTTTTCTGAAGGTGTTAAAAAAGGAAAAATTACGTTAAATCAGTTTGTAGATATTACGTCAACTAGAGTAGCAAAGTTATTTGGCTTATTTCCTGAAAAAGGGACAATTACAGTAGGTGCTGATGCGGATATCGTCATTTTTGATCCAACACTTGAAAGAACTATTTCTGCTGAAACTCATCATATGGCGGTTGATTACAATGCTTTTGAAGGAATGAAAATAACAGGTCAACCAGTAACTGTAATGTCAAGAGGAGAATTCGTCATAAAAGACGAGCAGTTTGTCGGAAATCCAGGGGATGGAAAGTATGTAAAACGTAAAAAATATATGTCAAATGAAGAGGTAGAACAGAAAAAGTTAACAACGTAACAGATCAGTTATATCATTCGCGAAGAGTTTATTTACAAACCAAAAGTATAATGACATCACTAAACATTAATAGCTTGACTTAACTACGATTGAGTCAAGCTATTGTTATATATCTATTATTCTCATCTGTGCAAATGAGAGGGGGGGATTGTGATGAGTAAGGAAAACGAGTATTTAAAATCTCCAGATTTGTTGCCTGTCAAACATTCTGGGAAAAAGATTAGTTCCTTCGGTTTTATGATTATGTGGGTCGGAATGGCGGTTGTATTAGCAGCCTTCGCCATCGGTGGTGCAGGTGTAGAAAGCTTACCATTAAGTATGGTCATACTCGCAGGGTTAATTGGCTGTATCGCAATAGGTTTGTTTATTACGATAATCGGTGATATCGGTATTGAACATGGCCTATCTTTTCCGGTTTATATGCGTGCTCCATTCGGAACAGTAGGTACTCATGTTCCTTCTGTTGTGCGAGGTTTAGCCGCATCATTTTGGTTTGGAATTAACACATTTTTCGGTGCAACAGCTATTAACGGAATACTATTTGTTTTGTTTTCCTTTGATAATTGGTTCCTCTGTTTTATCATCTTTGCAATTGTTCAATTATTTAATACAGCACTAGGAATCAAAGCAATTGAACGTTTTGCTGATCTAGCTGCACCGACGATCATCATTATCTCAATATGGATCTATTCTACTTTATCAGGAAGAGCTCTTGAACAAGGTAGAGATGTCTGGACTTGGGTTGAGTCACCGGCTTCCGGGGGTGCGGCAGCGACAGCTTTCTTTATTGTTATATTTAGTGTAATGGGTTTTTGGGCAACATTGGCTGCTGATATTCCGTCGATTTCTCGTTTCATTAAAGCACCAAAATTCGAGAGAAATTGGTTTAAAAGAAACAAAGCTTCTTTACTAGGCAGTGTGGTTGCCATGCCAATTGCTCAAACGTTCATAATCGTCATCGGTGCTGTTTCTTATATTGCTGTTTCAGACTACGATCCGATCGTCGCTTTACAAGAAGCTGCTGGCGGTTTCGTTCTTGTCATATTACTAGTCATGATTGTTTTTGCACAATGGTCGACAAATATTGCCGCAAATTTAGTCCCTGCAGCGACGATCTTTTCAAATGTTGGTGGTCCAAAAGTACCGTTTTGGGCTGGCGTGTTTATGGCAGGAATTGCTGGATCTATCGTGCAACCTTGGAATCTTTTCGACATTTTAATTCCGATTCTATTAGTTGTCGGCGGAATTCTCTCAGCGATTGTCGGGATCTTATTTACTGATTATTATATCCTCCGTAAACGCCGCGTAAATGTCCATGATCTATACAAAACAAACGGACAATACAAATATTTGAACGGGATCAATATTGCTGGTTTTATCGCTTGGATTACTGGTGGTGTTGCTGCTTATGTTCTTACGAATTATTCATTTATAGTAGGATTTATCGTTGGGGGAGCTGTCTATTATTTCCTTACAAAGTACTGGTGGTTTAAAAAATATAAACAAGCGGAAATTGAAGATCCAGATGATGAGAAGTACTTGGGCATTACTGTTGGTCGAGATTGGAATGTAGATGATGAAAAACAAGAAAAAAAAGCGATCATCTCAGACGGTTCATAATTTCTTTTCACTTATATAAATCTGAATAGGGGGAGCATGTAAATGGCTGAATATCAACAATTTTTAAATGAAAGGGATAAAATTGATCATTTAATTGAACAGGGCTATTCGATTAAGTCCGTAATAGAAAACTTAAGTGGTGCCTTTGTCGAGTTCGAATTAAATAAAAACGGAGAAAACCAGACTGAAACATTGCATATATTGAACGCTGATGCTAGGAAGTATTTTTCCACATTAATGATTAAACAAAACTCGTAAATCATCTATATCAATTTTTTAAAACAGGGGGTGTACCCCTGTTTATTTATTTCACAGGTGCTAGTTTTATCTTGGTCATGAAAGCAAGCGGCCACATGATCCCTTATTTGATAAATTTGAGCCATTTTATCAATTTAGCGGCCATGAGATCCCTTATTACCATCAAAATTAGCGAAATGAAGGCTATTTTTAAGCAATAGCGAACCTGATGTCCGCTAACTTTGGAAGAGTGCTGTTTTGTTCACAAATAGCGGATCTCATGTCATCGAAAGTTAATCATCCAGCGCAGCGGCCACAGGACGGATTCAGGTTTTATTCATAAATACATTTGGTGAATTGTCATAATTTTCTTAACTGAAATCCATTTCCATACTATAATAAATATAAGTGATTAAAAAATGAGTTCTCTTCCGTGCTAAGAGATAGAAGAGGTGCTTTATGATGGAATCTTATTTAACCATACGTGAAATACTGCACCGGAAACACTTTGAAAGTATTGAAGTCATAGCAGGTGCAAAAGGGTTAAACAAACAGGTCAAGTGGGTTCATGTCGTCGAAGTCATTCAAATTAAAAAATTGTTAAACGGTTATGAACTTATTTTAACAACCGGACTAGGCTGGAAAAAAGACAAGCACTTATTTATGTCACTCATTGAACAATTAATCGAAAGCAATGCGTCTGGCTTATGTTTAGAAATGGGGACAAATACGTCAAGTGTCCCTCCTGAAATTATTCAGAAAGCAAATAAGCATAAGTTTCCTATCATTATTTTCAACAAAGAAGTGCCTTTTGTAGAAATTACACAAGATATTCACTCACTACTCATTAATAGGCAGTACAAAATGATTTCTGATTTAGAAAGCTATTCACAGCAATTAAACAAAAAATTACTTGAAATTAATGATTATGAAGACATTCTAAAATTCCTTCAAAAATATTTAGACTTACAAATTATCGTCCAATTCAATGAAAATGAAAGGATGTTGTTTCCTGACCTGCTAGAAGAGAAGAAAAAAAAGATTACCGATATACTTAAGGGGAGCGTCACATCATCTAGTCAGCAAGTAGCAAAACAAACGGTACAAATTTTGGGCAATAAGTATGCAGAATTAATAGTTGTAAGTGAAACAAGAGAAATTACCGATTATGATTATTTATTGCTGGATCGTACATCAACTGCACTTGCTCAACACTTTTTGCGTAACCTGTTTATAGAAGAAAAAAAACGGATGGAGGAAAATGAATGGATGGTCGACTGGCTTGATGGCCGCCATACTGAGCAGGATATTATTGATTTTATTTCATACCACCAATCTGATATACGTGTTTATGGAGGTATTGTTTGCGTCTGTAAGTTCCATTCAAGTTTTAAAGCGAAAAATATGGACCTTACCTATTTCAAACTACTTTTCAGAACAGCATTTGAACAACATGGATTTTATATTTATACTGCCGAGATAAGAAATCAATTGATCTTTATATTAGTGAACCAAAGATCTCTTCCAAATTGGAAAGAAAGAATGCAAAAAGGGTTCTCAAAAATAAAAACGGATCGCTCGGGAAAATTGAATGTAAATTCCTTATCATTTGGAGTTGGTAAATATGTTAACAAATTAAATGAGCTCGATAAAAGTTATCAGACGGCAAAGGAAACGTTATTCATACAAAAAAATGTACCTGAGGAAAGTAAAAGTTATTACTATGATGAATTACAATTATATCGAATTATTACGATAATGAATAAACATACAGATTTAAATGAAATGGTGATGGAAAGTTTAAAACCCGTCATAGAATATGACAAAAAATATAACGGTGCATTATTAGAAACGTTAAAAGCGTATTTAGCTTGTAACGGTTCAAAACAAGAAACGGCGAAAAAATTATTTATCGTACGGCAAACGTTATATCACAGAATAGATAAGTTAGAAAAACTGCTTGGAGAAAAATTTATGCAGCCAGAAAATAGAATTATTCTTGAATTAATGACGGTCGCCTATGATTATTTAATAAAAATGAAAGAAAAGCAAAATCATACTACTCAATAATTTTTTGCCCGAGGTTGTCCCAAAGAGGACATCCTCTTTTTTGTGACATATTTTCGCATGAGGAAATCGTGTTGTTCATAATGTAGAACTTACAATCTGATTAGTTTTACATTGTGTCTAATGAAACAGGATGACAATTCATACATAATAAATACAAGGATGAAATGTGTGAATATTCCGAATCAACTAAGGAGGTATTACATGTCAGTTATAAAAAACGAAACGAACATATTAAAGAACTATATTAACGGCCAATGGGTTCATTCAACGTCAAAAGAGTCATTAGAAATTCCCAATCCAGCAACTGGAGAAATATTAGCGTACGTTCCGATTTCATCAAAAGAAGACGTCGATGAAGCTGTGAAAGCTGCAAACAAAGCCTTTAAAACGTGGAAAGACGTACCAGTTCCTAAACGAGCACGAATATTATATACGTATCATTATTTATTAACTGAAAGCCATGAAGAAATTGCTAAGCTTATCGTACAAGAAAACGGAAAAGCATACAAAGAAGCTTACGGTGAAGTGCAACGGGGAATTGAATGTGTCGAGTTTGCTGCTGGCACTCCGACATTAATGATGGGAGAGACGTTATCAGGAATTGCTGAAGGAATCGACTCTGAAATGTTCCGGTATCCATTAGGTGTTGTCGGAGGGATCGCTCCATTTAATTTTCCTATGATGGTTCCTCTATGGATGTTCCCGCTTGCTATCGCTTGTGGAAATACGTTTGTATTAAAACCGTCAGAACGAACTCCGTTACTTGCTAATAAACTTGCTGAATTATTTACAGAAGCAGGTGCCCCAGACGGAACATTAAATGTCGTACATGGTGCTCACGAAGTCGTAAACGGTTTGTTAGATCACAATGATATTAAAGCAGTCTCATTCGTTGGCTCGCAACCAGTTGCAAAGTATGTGTATGAACGAGCTGCCGCAAATGGTAAAAGAGTTCAAGCGCTCGCTGGAGCTAAAAATCATCACATCGTAATGCCTGATGCAAATATGGAAAAGGCCGTTCAACATATTATTAGCTCCACATATGGTAGTGCTGGCCAACGTTGTATGGCATGCAGTGCTGTTGTTGTAGTCGGTGCCGGAGATGAGTTTGTCAATCAATTAAAAGAAAAAGCGGATGAACTCACAATTGGGAATGGGTTAGATGATGATGTCCTCCTAACGCCCGTAATAAGAAAAACCCATAGAGAACGAACGTTAGATTATATTAAAGCCGGAGTTAAAGAAGGAGCTTCCCTTATTCGCGATGGCCGTATTGAGATGGACGAATATAAACAAGGGAACTATTTAGGACCGACGATTTTTGATCATGTAACACCTAATATGACAATTGCAAAAGATGAAATCTTTGCACCTGTCCTTAGCTTATTAAGAGCAAAAGATTTAGATGAAGGTCTTGAGTATATCCGTCAATCACGATTCGGAAACGGTGCTACCATTTATACAAAAGATGCAAATGCAGTACGTCAGTTTAGAGAAGAAGCTGATGCGGGCATGCTTGGGATTAACGTTGGAGTTCCTGCAACGATGGCTTTTTTCCCTTTTTCAGGCTGGAAAGATTCCTTCTACGGAGATCTCCATGTAAATGGTAAAGACGGTGTTAATTTTTATACACGAAAGAAAATGATTACGTCAAGATTTGACTTTTAAAAGTCGGAAGGGTAGGAGGTTTTCATATGGAAAAAATTGAACATCATCAATCTTCCTTGAACAAGGATAATCGATATATATGGCATTCAATGAAACCATATAATCCAGACTCCACAATGGTTGTGAAAGAAGCGGAAGGGGCTTGGGTAACTGATATTAATGATGAAAAATATTTAGATGCTATGTCAGGACTTTGGTGTGTGAATATTGGATATGGGCGTCATGAATTAGCAGAGGCAGCCTATAAACAATTAAAAGAGTTAGCTTATTTTCCGTTAACACAAAGTCATTTGCCTGCCATTAAATTAGGGGAAAAGATAAATGAAATGCTGGGCGATGAGTATGTTATATATTTCTCTAACAGCGGTTCTGAAGCGAACGAAACAGCTTTTAAAATCGCCAGGCAATATTATCAACAAAAGGGAGAGCATAGCAGGTATAAGTTTATCTCAAGGTATCGGTCTTATCACGGTAATACGCTCGGTTCCCTTGCTGCAACAGGGCAAGCTCAACGAAAATATAGATATGAACCGCTAGCACCTGGATTTATCCATGTCGCGCCCCCGGACTTATATCGGTCTAACGAACAACTTGACACGAAAGCCGAAGACCTTCAATCTGTGAAGGAGATTGACCAAGTAATGACATGGGAATTAAGTGAAACGATTGCCGGATTCATTATGGAGCCTATTATTACTGGCGGAGGTGTTTTATTGCCACCAGATAACTATATGTCAGCAGCAAAACAAGTATGTGAGAGGCATGGGGCGTTGCTTATTGTAGATGAAGTCATTTGTGGATTTGGCCGTACCGGGAAACCATTTGGCTTTATGAATTATGACGTAAAACCAGATATTATTACGATGGCTAAAGGAATTACGAGTGCATATCTTCCATTATCAGCAACTGCCGTGCGTAAAGAAATATATGACGCGTTTAAAGGTTCTGAAGAATACGACTATCTTCGTCACGTGAACACATTCGGCGGCAGTCCTGCTTCGTGTGCACTAGCATTGAAAAACCTCGAATTGATGGAAGAGGAAAACTTGTATGATCGCTCAAAAATATTAGGTGAACAACTTAAATCGGAATTAACGGTAAGATTACAAAACCATCCCAATGTAGGAGATGTGCGTGGGAAAGGGTTATTATTAGGGATAGAACTTGTTTCAGATAAAAAAACAAAAGAACCAATTCATGAAAGTGTGATGAATAAAGTCATTGCTCATTGTAAGAATAACAAATTAATTATAGGAAAGAATGGAGCTACTGTTGCAGGTTATACGAATGTTATAACCGTTGCACCGCCATTGTGCATTACAGAGGAAGATTTAGAATTCATTACGAATACACTAACTCAAGCAGTAAATCAAATAAACAAATGATGTAAAGACAGAGCACTTGTAATCACCGATTGGTTACAAGTGCTTTTCTTACGAGATAAATAATAATGAAAGACGGGGAGCGATCTCCTTTTAGTGCACTTGTTTCAATCACGAGGTTCTCCTTCACATTCATTTTAGTGGAATGATTCATTTTTTTGTGGAAACATTACATAGTGACGGCAAAGAAAACGAGGGATGGTGACGATGAATCAATCAATTCAACAATTAACTACATGGTTAGAAAATAATAAGCAACATACATTACAAATCTCTAAACAAGAACGGAGTACTGGAAAACTAGAAATGATTGACGAGGACCAAATACAGCTTTTTTTACAAGGCATATCCGTACGCAAAATTGAACGTCATGACCGTGATGATTATTTAGCAGATCAAGAGTTAATTCTCCAAGGGGATGGTCAAATTCAAAGTGAACGTGGTTATGTAGCATTACCTCAAAGTGTTTTTGAAATTCCTCTTATCGGTGACATTTCAATAACCGAACAACAAAATAGTATGATCATTGATACAGAAAAAGCAATTTACGAGATAAAAATTCAATAAGTATTCAAAAAAGTGAGCCTTCACTCCATTAATAAAGGATTGAGGGCTTGCTAAAACGGAACGAATAGCTAGAAAAAGGCTCTCCTAAAAAGAAGAAAGTTCAATGATCACCAATGGTTGATCGTAACATACGTATCGTAGATTTTAGGACAGCCACTCAATTTCATCTATTGTAGAGGTTGTTCAAAAGTTAGGGAAAAATTATAACTTCTCTTGAATCTCATACAAATATTTAAAAATCACACCGACTGCTCCGATATAATAGGCTGTTAAAAATAGCCAGCTTGTAGGATCTAAGGTCATTAAATTAACTAATATAAATAACGGAAAAACGGAGTAAAGAATACCATTTAAAAATTCAGCTAAATTAGATAATGCGAACGTGTTTTGTCGGAAAGAATTAATGATCCCTAATAAAAAGTTAACCCCAATAGCTGCGAGTACTACCCACATCGTATAAAGCATAAATCCCGAAAGAGCGAATGACATCAGACATTACCTCCTTTCTATTGATTTGTAATATCATATGTGCATCCATAAGACATGGTTCGAATCAAGTAATAAATTTTGTTGTTAAAAGGAATGTTCTCACCGTCAAGGAATGAATGATCATCCATCTAAAAGAGGAAATGAGCTTATTTCATCGAAGAATAAGATTGTACTGGAAATATGAAATGGAGAGTGATTCGATGAATATACGAACTCAGGAAGCTGTAACGTTTCCTCTGCCTATTATTATTACTAACGAGGAGCTCGTTGTTATTGATTTCAACGAACATGCTGAACATATTAAAACCTCTCCAATTGCTAAAGGTGTATCTTTTGATCGCCTTTTTGATACATTCGAGAAAAGCGGCAATTTTTATTTAGGCTCTTATAAAGATGAAAAACATTTGCTTATTCGTTTAAAAATGGAATCAAAACATTTTTACCTTTTATTTAATGGTGAACATTACTTTCATTTAATTGAAAAGGTTCAAGAATTAGATAAATATAACAGAGAATTAGATGCGATCATTGAAAGTTCTTATGATGGCTTTTATATTACAGACAATGAAGGAAATACATTAAAAGCTAACTCTGCTATTGAAAGAATTACAGGTATACCAAAGGATTATTATATAGGAAAAAATATAAACGATTTATTACGTCGTGGTATTTTAAAAGAATCGGTGACACTAAAGGTGCTTGAGCAAAAAGAAAGTGTTTCGCTTATTCAAATGAACCATAACCAAAAGGAAACATTGTTAACTGGAAGTCCTATATTTAATGAGGAAGGAGAAATTGAAAAAATTGTCACAAATATTCGGGATCTTACTGAACTAAACCAATTACATAAGGAATTATGTAAAGTTCAAAAGTTAAATGACAAGTATAAACATGAGCTTGAGCGATTAAAAGCACATAAAAACGATGATCCAGATATCATCTTAAAGAGTGATAAAATGCAAGAACTATTTCAAGTTGCTGAACGTCTTGCAAATGTTGATACAACCATCTTAATATTAGGTGAAACGGGAGTCGGAAAAGATGTATTCGCTCGGCACCTTTACCGTGTTAGCGACCGTTATGATAAAGGAAAATTGATTAAAGTCAATTGCGGTGCTATTCCGAAGGATTTACTTGAATCAGAGTTATTTGGATATGAAAGCGGTGCATTTTCTGGTGCAAGCCGTAATGGAAAACCAGGAATGTTTGAAATAGCAGACAGTGGTTTTTTATTTTTAGATGAGGTTGGAGAGCTATCGTTGACACTCCAAGTAAAGCTGCTTCGTGTTCTTCAGGAAAAAGAAATTCAACGAATTGGCGGCACGCGTGTAAAAAAAGTCGACGTTCGTATCATTGCAGCTACTAATAAGGACTTAAAAAAGATGGTCAAGAAAGGAACATTTAGAGAAGATTTGTACTACCGTTTGAATGTTGTTCCTGTTTCTATTCCTCCTTTACGAGAAAGAAGAGACGATATACTACCGCTTATTCAATATTTTTTAAATGAATATACAGAAAAATATGACATACAAAAGAGTTTTGACAAGGAACTGAAAGAATTTTTTTACGATTACGATTGGCCTGGGAATGTCCGTGAGCTATCAAATTTAGTTGAACGACTGTTGCTTACAATCCCTACAAAAATCATTACGATCTCGGACTTACCAGAAGAATATCGGACAGACTTCCTTTCTGAGTATGAACTAGAAAAGACTAAAATCGTGCCTTTAAACGAAGCCGTTGAACACACAGAAAAGAAATTGCTCAGAGAAGCACTAAAAAGATGGAAGTCAACTTATAAAATAGCAAAACACCTGCAAACAAGTCAGGCTACTATTGTAAGAAAACTACAAAAATACAATTTGAAAAAGTAATAATACAAAATTGTATTATAATTCAATTTTGTATCGCTACTTACGTCATTTTCATTCATTATTGAATTATTTTATTTTCTTTAATATGGAAGCGCTTTTATTAGCGCTTTTTTATTTTGGCATGACATTTGCATTTAAAGTTAAACAGGAAAAATAAATATATTTTTTACTATTAATTTTGGAGGACTGATGTATGACGATCGATTTTTCTTTAACTAATGAGCAGCTGGAATTCCAAAAACTCGCTAAAGATTTTGCCAGAAACGAAATTAGACCAGTTGCGCATATTTACGACGAAACCGAGGAAATTCCTTGGGATGTGATTAAGAAAGCCGCAAAACTAGGATTAACATCTTATCGCTACCCAACTGAATATGGTGGTTTAGGAATAACCGATCCAGTTACCTCGTTACTTATGACCGAAGAAATATACTGGGGTTGTGCCGGTATTGGGACAGCAATAAACGGCACCGGCCTTGCAGCAACCGGAATTATGGTTGCAGGAACTGAGGAGCAAAAGAAAAAATATATTCCTTTGTTTTGTGACCAAGATCATCCGCGGTTAGGGGCAATGGGACTTACCGAACCGAGCGCTGGTTCTGATGTATCGTCTATGAAAACGACAGCAGTCCGAGATGGAAATGAATACGTTCTTAATGGAACGAAGCAATTTATTACAAATGGTGGGATTGCTGATGTCCATGTTATTTTTGCCCAAACAGATAAAGAAAAAGGATGGGAAGGAATTGCAGCTTTCATTATTGATAAAGATACACCAGGATTAAAAATGGGCAAAAAAGAGGTAAAAATGGGGGTTCGTGCCTCACATACAGCTCAAGTTATCTTAGAAGACTGTCGAATTCCTTTAGAAAACAGGTTAGGGGGCGAGCCTGGTGATCCAACGCACATAAGTGGTTTAGCCGCTTTAAAAATGCTAGAAGCAACTAGGCCTTCTGTAGGTGCAGCTGCTTTAGGGATCGCTAGAGCAGCTTATGAATACGCTCTAGATTACGCAAGGGAACGTAAGCAATTTGGAAAACCGATTATTAAAAATCAAGCGATTTCTTTTAAATTGGCCGATATGGCGACAGAAATTGATGCATCACGTTTATTACTTTGGAGAGCAGGTTGGCTTGTCCAAAACGATCAACCTTTCAAACGTGGCGAAGGAAGTATGGCGAAATTATATGCGGGAGATACAGCTGTGAAAACGGCTCTTGAGGCCATCCAAATTATGGGCGGCTACGGATACAGTAGAGAATATCCAGTTGAAAAATGGCTGCGTGATGCAAAAATATATCAAATATGGGAAGGGACTGCCGAGATTCAACGGTTAGTTATTTCAAGAATGATTGAAAAGAACGATTAAATTGATCATTTGATAAAGTCCATCAATAAAAGACCCATTTTCTATGCAATAGGTTTGATACAAGACATTCAGAAAAAACCATAAACATTACAACTAATCATTGAGAAAGTCCTTGTCGTTAAGTGAGCAGGGATTTCAAAAAACAGACAAAGGAAAACGTGAGGTGGTCAAATGTCCGTAATGACGGATGAAATGACACAAATGAAGAATATGATTAAACAATTTGTAGAAAAAGAAATCGAACCTTTTGCACAACAAATTGAAGAAGATGACTGTATTCCGCCACATTTAATTAATAAAGCGAAAAAACTTGGTTTGTTCGGAATGAGTATCCCTGAAAAGTATGGTGGCATAGGTTTAAACACCTTAAGTAAAACCGTCGTATTAGAACAGCTTGGTCATACACATAATGGATACGTATCACTAATCAGTGCACATACCGGTATTGGGAGTACTGGATTAGTAAAGCTGGCATCCGAATCATTAAAACAAAAATATCTTCCTGAAATGGCTGCTGGTGAGAAAATTGCCTGTTTTGCTTTATCAGAACCTGGAGCCGGTTCAGATGCTACGAATCTAGCTACTACTGCTGTGAAAAAAGGAGATAAGTGGATTATTAATGGTTCGAAACATTTTATAACGAATGCACCTATTGCTGATTTATTTACTGTTTTTGCAGTAACAGATAAAGAGAAAGGGGCAAAAGGAGGTATAACTGCATTTTTAATTGAGAAAAACTATCCGGGACTGTTTATAGGTGCCAAAGACAAAAAAATGGGGTTAAGAGGATCATATACATCGCAAGTGATTTTTGAAGATTGTGAAGTGCCAGAAGAAAACGTGATTGGAGAGGTTGGGATGGGCTACATCTCTGCTCTAACGATTTTAGGTGAAGGACGTGTTGGACTGGCCGCCCGCTCTGTAGGATCTGCGAATAAATTAATTGAGATGTCTGCTAAATATGCGAAAGATCGGATCCAGTTTGGAAAACCTATCGCGAATAACCAAGCCATTCAATGGATGCTCGCAAATATGGCGACGGAAACAGAAGCTGCTAGACAACTAACGTTTTTAGCCGCTCAATTAATCGATAGCGGTAAGAAGGCAATAAAAGAAGCATCCATGGCAAAAATGAATGCAACAGAAGTCTTTAATAAAGTCGCCGATCATGCTGTACAAATACATGGTGGAATGGGATATGTAGCTGATTATCCCATTGAGCGGTTTTATCGCGATGCACGGATAACGAAAATATACGAAGGAACGAACGAGATTCAAAGAATGATCGTAGCACGTCATGTTTTAGACGAAGTATAGGGAGGTTAAATTGTGAATAAGAAAAGATGGCTAAATTTTTACCCTGAAACCGTTTCCGAAATGATTGAAATTCCTTCGACCACTTTATATCAAGTACTAGAAAGGACAGTAGAAGATTATCCTGATCAAAGAGCCGTCATTGATGGGGAAAAAGAGTGGTCCTACAAAGAACTAAAGAACTCTGTCGATCAATTCGCCGCTTCACTTTACAGCTTAGGCTTTAAACCTGGGGATCGTGTTGCATTAATGCTGCCGAATACAGTTGAATACATGATCACCTATTATGCAACTCTTCGATTGGGCGGTATCGTCGTTCAGGCTAATCCTTTATATCAAGTCTCTGAATTAGAGTATCTTTTGACGAATTCACGATCGACATGGTTTGTTGGAAATGATGTTCAGCAAAAAAAATTAACTGCTATTCCTTATTCAAAATGTATAACAACTATTTATGTGTCCCACGAAGTAACACCAAAGGATGAGCAAGTCTATCATTTTTACGAATTATTAACAAATGAGAAAACGATAAACCTACCTGATATAAATATCGATGCAAAAGAAGATGTTGCTGTCATTCAATATACTGGTGGAACGACCGGCCGTAGTAAAGGAGTGATGCTTACGCATTACAACTTAATTGCCAACATTCATCAAAGCTTTGAGTTCTCAGATGGCTTTTTTAAAAGACCTGGTGAACGAATTTTAAGTGTAATACCATTTTTTCATGTTTACGGAATGACAGGTGCTATGAACCTGACGATTTTTGCAGCAGGAACGATCATTTGCATGAAGCGTTTTCAAATTGAGGAAGCGATAAGCTTCATAAAAAAGTATCGACCTACTTTTTTTCCTGGTGTTCCAACAATGTATTTAGCTCTGTTAAAACACCCTGATTCTACCCCAGAAATATTATCATCCTTAAAAGTATGTAATAGCGGATCTGCTCCAATGCCAATTGAAGTCATGAAGGAGTTCGAATCAAAAACCGGATCTATCATTGTTGAAGGATATGGACTCTCAGAAACTGCACCAATTACGCACCGCAATCCGGTCACAGGAATTAAAAAACAAGGAAGTATCGGGATTCCTTTACCAAATACTGATAGTAAAGTTGTCGATCAAGCAACCGGTACAACTGAACTACCTCCAGGGGAAGTCGGTGAACTAATTATTAAAGGTCCTCAAGTGATGAAGGGATACTGGGAGAACGAAAAAGAAAATCGTATTGCTATTAGAGATGGGTGGCTTTATACAGGAGATTTAGCAACGATGGATAACGATGGTTATTTCTTTATCGTTGGAAGGAAGAAAGATTTAATCATTGCTAGCGGATATAATGTTTATCCAGCTGAAATTGAAGAGTTGTTATATCAACACCCAAGTATTGACGAAGTTTGTGTATTTGGCATTCCAGACCCATATCGCGGTGAAACAGTGAAAGCAGTCATTGTTCTTAAAAAGGATCATCACATGACCGAGCGAGATATCATGACGTGGATGTCAAAGCGCTTAGCCGCTTATAAAGTACCAAAACAGATTTCGTTTAGGAAGGAGCTTCCGAAAACAGCAGTAGGTAAAGTTTTGCGGTATAAACTCGTTGAAGAAGAAACAGAACAGAATATTCAAGGAAAGAGTTAAAAACAAGGAAGAGGAGTGATGACTATGAACATCGATCAAATCAAAACCATAGGTGTCATCGGTTCAGGGGCAATGGGGGCTCAAATTGCGATGGTATGTGCATTAGCTGGATATAACGTCTACTTACAAGACATTCAAGAAAAGAGTTTAACGAAGGCAAAAGAAACACTGACATATCAAATGAACCGCCGTTTACAAAAGGGAAAATTAACAGAGAATGAAGTAAATGATGCTTTTCAAAAGCTGAAATTTACAAGTTCACTAGAAGAAGCTGTAAAGAATACAGACTTCGTCATTGAAGCGATTATTGAAAAATTAGATGTAAAACAACAGTTGTTTAAACAATTAGATGAATTAGCACCATCTCATACTATTTTATCATCAAATAGCTCATCGATCATCAGTTCACAAATCGCTATAGCAACAGACCGTCCTGAGAAAGTTTGTAATATGCATTTTTTCAATCCAGCATTAGTGATGGAGCTCGTCGAAGTTGTTCAAGGAGAGCATACCTCACGAGAAACGGCTGATATAACTGTCGAGTTAACGAAACGTTTAAACAAAACACCAATCCTACTAAAAAAGGAAATCAATGGGTTTGTCGCAAATCGTATTCTCGGAAAAATAATGAACGAAGCGATTTTTTTACTAGAAAATGAAATTGCTTCTGCTGAAGAAATTGACCTTGCTTGTACAAAAGCGTTAAATCATCCAATCGGACCGTTTGCATTGATGGATTTAACCGGTTTAGATGTTCATTACAATGTTAGGATGCAAAGATACTATGAATCTGGTAATGAAGATGATATGCCTTCACAAATCATTAAAGATAAAGTAAAGCGTGGGGAACTAGGAAGAAAATCTGGTAAAGGGTTTTATACGTACACTTCATAAACATAAACGTTCAATTTCAATAAAAGGGGAGAACACCAATGTCTTACGAAACCATTCAAATTGAAAGAAGCGGACAAATAGCTTACATTTACATCGATCGACCTGAAGTACGAAACGCATTAAACAAAAAAACATTGGACGAAATGGTTGATGCTTTACATTCATTGAAAATAGATGATCAAGTAGGCTGTGTCGTTTTTAGCGGCTCTGGTGACAAATCCTTTGCGGCAGGCGCTGATATTGGCCAGCTCCAACAAAAAACGATGATTGATGCCTTAAAAAAAGGTGGAATGCAACAAGTATATGACGAAATCGAAAATTATGAAAAGCCGACAATTGCAATGATAAATGGATTTGCACTAGGAGGGGGCTGTGAATTAGCGATGGCTTGTGATATTAGAATTGCATCGACAAATGCGAAATTTGGTCTTCCAGAATTAAATTTGTCCATTATCCCAGGTGCTGGTGGTACACAACGGTTGACAAGACTTGTTGGAAAAGGAAAAGCATTGGAATTGATTTTAACTGGAAAAATAATAGACGGGAAAGAAGCTGAGCTCATCGGTCTCATCAGTGAGTTAGTTGAACCGGAACAGTTACAAAAGAAAACAGAAGAAGTAGCTAAGCAAATCCTTGCAAAGGGACCACTTGCTGTTAAACTTGCAAAATTATCTATTAACTTAGGCGCAGAAACTGATTTAAAAACCGGACTCATGGTCGAAAAACTATCTCAAGCAATCTTATTTTCCTCTGAAGACAAAGTAGAAGGTACAAAAGCCTTTCTAGAAAAACGGAAACCACAATTTTATGGTAAATAAAATCTAATGAAGGAGGAATAAAGTGATTCGAACGATTACAGTTATAGGGTCTGGAACAATGGGGAAAGGAATTGGTTTAACGGCTGCAATCTCAGGATTCAACGTGCGAATTCAAGACATAAGTGAAGAGTCTTTGAACAAAGCGAGAGCCTATTTTGATGAACAAATTGAAAAAAGTCATGCTCGAAGTACCGTGAACGAAAATGATGTTCGCAACGCGAAACAAAATATTTCCTTCACTACCGAATTGCAAGAAGCCACAAAAGATACCGATCTCGTCATTGAAGCAATACCTGAAGTAATGGAATTGAAAACAATATTATTTCAAGAGCTTGATCAAATAACGCCTAACCATACGATATTAGCGACAAATACTTCGACAATGAGTCCAACTGAAATTGCTGCACAAACGAATCGTCCTGACCGGTGTATTGCGATGCATTTCTTCAATCCAGTTCCTAAGATGAAGTTAATTGAAGTGATTTGCGGCTTAGAAACATCTGAACAGACGATCAACCGTATTTTTGAAGTTGGGAAAATGATGAATAAAGAGTGTGTAAAGATCAATGAATTTCCTGGATTTGCTGTAAGCAGAATGAATTGCCTAATTGGCAACGAAGCGATGACAATGCTTATGGAAGGTGTTTCATCCGTTGAAGGCATTGACAAAGCGATGAAACTCGGATTGAATCATCCGATGGGTCCGCTTGAATTAGCTGATTTAGTTGGCTTAGATACACGCCTTCACAATATGGAATATCTACATCAAACGTTAGGTGAAAAATATCGTCCATGTCCACTATTAGTCAAATATGTAAAAGCAGGAAGGTTAGGAAGAAAGTCAGGCAAAGGTTTTTATACGTATTCAACATAAAGAGGGTGTAACGATGGATTTTTATTTGAATAACGATATTCAATTATTAAAGAGCAACATACGTGATTTCGTTAAGCATGAAGTTGATCCATTTGCTAACCAAATTGAAGAAACAGATGAAATCCCTTCTTCAATCGTACAAATGTCAAAGGAACTCGGTCTATTCGGGTTGAGTATCCCCGAAGAATATGGAGGTTTAGGGATCGGAATGGTTGGTAAGTGTGCTCTTTATGAAGAACTCGGCAAAACACATAACGGCTTTACAACTTTAATCGGTGCGCATACCGGGATCGGGACCGTCGGTATTGTTGAAATGGGTAATGAGAAACAAAAGGAAAAATATTTGCCACAGCTTGCAAGTGGAGAAAAACTCGGAGCCTTTGCGTTAAGTGAGCCCTCGGCAGGTTCTCACGCGACGAATTTAAAAACAACTGCAGTTAAAAGAGGAGATACTTATATTCTTAACGGATCTAAGCATTATATAACAAATGCGCCAATTGCAGATGTGTTTACTGTTATGGCTGTTACTGACCGAGAGAAAGGTGCTAAAGGAATCACATCTTTTATTGTTGAAAAAGACTCTCCAGGATTTCAAGTTGGTGCCATTGAAAAAAAATGGGTCTTAAAGGATCACAATCAGCAGAAATATTTTTTGAAAATTGCGAGATTCCTGTAGAAAATGTTCTCGGTGAGGTAGGTCAAGGATATGTCAATGCACTAAAAATATTAGCAAATGGAAGAGCGGGGCTCGCTGCGAGAAATCTTGGCTCAAGTCAAAAGCTATTAGATTTATGTATGGCGTTTGTTGAAGAACGAAAACAATTCAACGTTCCGATTATTGAACATCAAGCCGTTGCTCATATGATTGCAGAAATAGCGATGGATATTGAAGCACTTCGTTCTTTTACATATCGTGTTGCCTGGATGGTTGATCAAGATGAAAAAGTCATTAAAGAAGCTGCTATGTTAAAGTTATTCGGTTCTGAAGTATATAACCGGGTTGCTGATAAAGCGGTGCAAATTCATGGTGGTATAGGATATATAACCGATTATCCGATTGAACGATACTTCCGTGATGCTAGAATTACAAAGATTTATGAAGGGACTTCTGAAATTCAAAAAAATATTATTTCCAGGCAATTACGTAAGGAGTACAGTTAAATTTTCGAGATGAAGGGGTGATGATCATTGGATAATGAAGTTGTCGTTGTCAGTACTGGTCGAACTGCGGTTGGTCGATATGGCGGAACATTACGATCTCTAAACTCAGGACAGCTAGCAGCAACAGTAATAATTAACGTATTAAGGAAGGGGGGTATTTCACCACACTTTGTGGATGAAGTCATTCTAGGTGAAGTTAGACAAACAACCGAATCATCAAACGTCGCTCGTGTTGCTGCACTTCGGGCTGGTATTCCAGAAACTGCAACGGCGTATACGGTCAATCGACTTTGTGCTTCTGGGATGCAGGCAATTACTTCTGGTGTCCAGCAAATATGGGCAAATCAAGCGGATATCGTGTTAGCGGGAGGAACAGAAAGTATGAGTCAAGCTCCTATTTATCTACGACAATCACGCTTTGGCGAAGGAAATTCAACACTCGTAGATTCTAATTTAGAAAATGGTCAGCAGCCGCAAGAAATATATAGCAGTCAATTAAGTATGGGAATAACAGCCGAAAATGT
Organism: Evansella halocellulosilytica; assembly: GCF_002335745.1. Classification (GTDB taxonomy): domain Bacteria; phylum Bacillota; class Bacilli; order Bacillales; family Salisediminibacteriaceae; genus Bacillus_CA; species Bacillus_CA halocellulosilytica. The sequence continues at coordinate 3,621,388 of NZ_NIST01000001.1, forward strand.
TGCAGAACGGTATGACATATCTAGGTCTGCTCAAGATAAGTTTGCCTTTCAAAGTCAAAAAAAAGCAGCAGAAGCTATTCAGAGTGGAAAGTTCAAAGATGAAATCGTCCCTGTACAAGTGATGGAAAAGAAGGGGACTGTTTCATTCGATGTAGATGAATTCCCTAGACCAGATACAACTATTGATAAATTAAACCAGTTAAAGCCCGTGTTTAAACAACATGGGACGGTAACACCAGGTAATTCATGTGGAAGAAATGATGGAGCAGCTGCCATCGTTTTAATGAAACATGAAAAAGCGAGAGCTCTTCAATTGAAGCCGTTAGCGAAAATTGCAGATTGGACAACAGCTGGTGTATCACCCGATATAATGGGTATTGGACCTGTTCCAGCAATAAATAAACTACTAAAGAAAACAGGGATTTCCCTCTCTGAGGTTGGTTTAATTGAGTTAAACGAGGCTTTTGCTGCACAAGCATTAGCTGTCATAAGAAATTTGCAGCTGAATGAACAAATTGTCAATGTAAACGGAGGAGCCATCGCCCTCGGTCATCCGTTAGGTGCAACTGGCTGTAAGATCGTTACGTCACTTATTTATGAAATGAATAGAAGAAAAGAAAGATATGGACTTGCAGCACTTTGTGTAGGAGGCGGGCAAGGAATGGCCCTATTACTTGAACAAGTTTAATAACATATTACGTCAATGAACCTCTTTTCTGGACTCATTTGACTGCAGTTAAATGTAAGCCCTTACAATTATGTTTTGATAGTGGATATACCTTCACAAAAGTCATAATGAATACTATTACTTTTAATGCGGTAAGCAATGCCTCATTAATAGAAAAGGGGATAAAAAGTATGATATTAAATAAAGCCGATAACAAGCTGTTAAATGTGGAAAAGCCTAGTAAGAAAGAAATGTGGACTTATGGAATAGGTAGCTTCGGTATTTTTGCTGTATGGAGTTTAATGAGTTCATTTTTAACTTATTACTACACAGATGTAGCTGGTATTGCAGCAGGTGTTGTCGGCACATTAATGCTAATAGCGAGACTTTTCGACGGTGTAACAGATATTGGTATGGGCTCAATTGTTGATAAAACAAAATCAAAATTTGGTAAAACACGCCCTTGGATATTATGGATGTCAGTTCCTTTAGGGATTATGACTGTCATGCTTTTTTCGGTTCCAGATATTAGTGCAACAGGTAAAATCATTTACGCATATATAACGTACTTGTTTTTCGTTTTTATTTACACATCCGTTTCAATTCCTTATAAAACATTACTCGGTGTAATGACACAACACCAACATAGTCGATCACAGTCTAACATATATGCAGGAATATTTATTATGATTGGGAACCTTATCGTTGTTACATTAACACAACCACTAGCGGCTTCAATTGGCTGGACGGCTCTTTCCGTAATATATGGTGTGATGACCGTCGCTTCCCTCTATATTACGTTCTTTTTTGTGAAAGAAAGAGCTGCTACCCCTGCTCATAAAAAAGAAATAGAAAAAGTCCCGTTTAATGCAGGATTTAAAGCATTAATGAAAAACAAATATTGGTTTATTATTACTTTATACTGTGTTACCTTTTATGCAACAATTGGTCTGACACAAGGTGCAGCCATGTATTATGCCCAGTATATTATTGGTAATGTTCGTTATTTTCCGTTTATCGGTCTTGCTTCAGCTTTACCAATGTTAATAGGTGTATTTTTTATCGGCCCCTTTGTAAAAAAGTTCGGGAAAAGAAATATCGCCATTTCCGGAGCATTTATCTTTATAACAGGTCAGCTAATAAAGCTCATTGACCCAACAAATTTAACCATTTTTCTTTCCGGACATGTATTAGTTGGAATTGGAATTATGCCTGCCATCGCCCTAACATTTGCAATGATTAATGATACGATTGAATATGGAGAATTGAAATCAGGGATCAGGACAGAAGGGTTAGTGAATAGCGGAGCGAGTTTTGGTATTAAAGTAGGTACTGGAATTGGTTTAGCTTTAATAGGATGGCTTCTTGGCTTTGGTGGATATATTGGTGGTGCTGCCGAACAATCATCATTAGCGATTCACATGATATTGGCACTTAATCTTTATATCCCTTTAGCATTTGGCGTCATCAAAGTTATTCTATTATGGTTATTTAAAATCGACAAAACATACCCAATCATACTTGCAGAACTTCAGACAAGAAAATAATAAAGTGTTCATGAGGCTGGGACATAACCCAGCTAATAAGCGTGGCCCTCACCGTTTAGTCGTTGAGAGCCATTTCTTATTAATAAGATATTTGTTTGTATGGGTCAATTACACTCTCTTGCACTTCAGCTATAGTGATTTCAAATTTTATTTGATTATAAAATGAAAATAAATGGGTGTCCTCAAAATAGTATGTTGGTAAAGTTGTTCTTAAAGGGTGAAATTAAACTGCACGTTTTCAAGCGAATTCTTTTTAAAAAATTTTTCACCTAGAATAGACAAAAGAAGGCGAATATGCTGGTATGAACTTGACGATAAATTAATCATGGACGACTAAAAAAAGTCTAGTATAATAAAAAGGTATTAGTATTTTATAACGTGTAGCTAATTTTTGATACAATAAAGTAAATCGTGAATGCGAAAGATAATACAAAGTTCAAAAAGGAAGGTAGTTGTGCGTTGGAAGAAAACATTACTAGAATACATTTAGAAGATAAAGAATTAATTATAATAGGGACAGCCCACGTATCTAAAAAAAGTGCCGAACAAGTAAAAGAGGTCATTGAAGCCGAAAAACCCAATTCAGTCTGTGTTGAATTAGATGATCAGCGATATCAATCGATTGTATCTAAAGACCAATGGGCAAAAATGGATATTTTCAAAGTAATTAAAGAAAAAAAAGCTACTTTTCTATTAATGAACCTTGTTATATCCTCCTTCCAAAAAAAATTAGCAAAGAATTTTGGGATCAAACCTGGTCAAGAGATGATTCAGGGGATTGAATCAGCAGATGAAACTGGAGCTACACTCGTTCTTGCTGATCGAAATATTCAAATTACCTTTTCACGCGTTTGGCACGGTTTAGGTCTCCGTGGAAAAGTAAAGCTTCTACTTGAGATATTTGTTAGTATTTTTAATAATGATAATATTTCAGAAGAAGAATTGGAGAAAATGAAGTCACAAGATGCTCTCGATACGATGTTAAAAGAATTTACCGAGTCATTTCCCGAATTAAAGCACCGTCTCATTGATGAACGAGATCAGTATTTAGCTCAAAAAATTAAAGAAGCTCCTGGTGAAAAAGTTGTTGCAGTATTAGGAGCAGCACACGTTCCTGGCGTTAAGGTTGAAATCCATAAAGAACACAATTTAAAGGCATTGTCTAAAAAGCCTCTAAAATCAAAGTGGCCGAAATTGATCGCGTGGTTCATACCTTTGCTAATTTTAAGCATCATTGGATATACGTTTTATGCAAACCCAAGTGCTGGCATGCAGCAAACAATGAGTTGGGTATTGTGGAACGGTTCCTTGTCAGCACTAGGAACTGCCATTGCTCTAGGACACCCACTGACAGTTATAACAGCTTTTGTCGTTGCACCATTAAGTTCCTTAAATCCATTGATGGCAGCAGGGTGGTTTGCCGGCATTGTACAAGCCTTTATTAAACGACCTAATGTTGCTGATTTTGAAAGTTTGCCTGACGATGTTACGAGTGCAAAAGGCTTTTGGAGAAATAAAGTTACACGTATTTTACTAGTCGTTATTCTTGCAAACATAGGCAGTACTTTAGGAACAATTATCGGTGGATCAGATGTTGTCCGCCTATTTATTAAAACAATCTTTGGCAATTAATTCTTATTAAAACTACTCAAACAGACACTGTTGAATGAACTAGTGTCTGTTTTTTTATATTTCCATAATGGAAAACAATGTATTTTGATTCGTCTTATCGAAGCAAAACTAGGGAAGCTGTGGTGTAAAAGTAAATAATATCGGGAAATACATAAAATGAAAGACGTTGGAAAAAATAGTTAAAATATAATGGAGATTATGAGGAGGACCTTACGATGGAAACACCTCAACAAAAAACATACTGCTTTAGTGAATACGATGTGCTTAAGCGGGTCATTTTATGTCAACCTCAATATATGACAATGCGTGAAGTTATTAATGAGACTCAGGAACATTTCCAAGATGAAGGAATCCATATTGAAAAAGCGTTAGAACAACATCAAAATTTAATTAATACATTGAAAAGTCACGATATTGAAGTCATATTACTCCCATATCATAAAAAATACCCCGAGCAAGTATTTACAAGAGATATCGGTTTTACATTAGGACAAACGACCTTCGTAGCAGAAATGAAGAGTGATGTTCGAAAAGGAGAAGAAGACATTTTAAGACAATGGCTAGAAGATGAAGGAATGTCTTATTATAATTTAATTGGAGACGAGATAGAAGGAGGAGATGTCATTATTGATCGTGACAACATCTATATCGGATTGAGCAATCGAACAAATCAAGCAGCTGTAGACCATTTACAAAGCTTGCTTACCCAATTTAATGTTACTTCTATCTCTTTTAAAGAAAAGTATTTACATTTAGACTGTGTATTTAATGTCATTTCGCCTGATATTGCCCTCATTTATCCTGAGGCATTATCCAAACAGGATTATGATTTTTTTGCTTCTAATTATGAGTTAATTGAAGTGTCCAAAGAAGAACAATTTACTCTTGGGACAAATGTATTAGGGCTAGGGGAGAAAAAGATTTTGAGCCTCCCGATAAACAAAGGAGTCAATAAACAGCTTCAGCAACGAGGATTTGAAGTAATTGAAGTCGATATTACTGAAATCATCAAATCAGGCGGTTCTTTCCGGTGTTGTACGTTACCGATTTTGCGACAAGAAATGAACAATAAATCGTGTAAAATTAAATAATTTATACAACGAAAAGGCTGCAACTGCAGTCTTTTTGAATTCTACTCGGAATATGCCATTTACTTTATTCACAAAGATGAGAAGGAGACTTTCTGTATGAGAGAACTTTCATATTTTCGAACTAAAATCCCCTAACTTAACCTCATAATTAAATATTCTAAATAAATGGTATTCGTCCAAGCAGTCCAAACATTTTAATCATTTAATAGTAATGTGTAATGAAACAAAAGGAGGTGAGTTCATCTCCTGTTGTCCAGAGCCTCAAGTAGTCACATCATCAATGTGTAATACATTTGATACAGATGTATTAGCAGCAGATGCATTACAAATTTTTGAGCAAGCAGAAGGAAGTGCATCAGGCTATGTAACAATTACGAATTTTACCGGAAGTGGCGGACCAGTATCTTTAAGTTCAACTGCTGATGGTACGGTAATATTAGCTGGGGATATTGATCCAGGAAATAGCTTCACAGTCTTTGTTCCAAATCTTACTGAACTTTATGTTTTCTCTACCGATGGAGAAACTGTCATTGGTCAAGTTTCTATAAATATATTCCAAACAGTTCGCCCTTAGTTCTAATAAAATCGACCTCATCACTTCCGAAGAGGTCGTATTTTTGATCCCTAAATTTATGAGAATTTTTTAAGTTTATTAATGAACATCGCTTTCTGAAAACTTCTAATTCTTACTCTTAAATCGTAAATATAGAATACAATGACTCAATACAAAGGTGTGATGAAATTGTGTTCTAATCATAAAATACAAGGACCTCCTGGACCTGAGGGACCTAAAGGGCCACGAGGTGCACAAGGACCTCAAGAGGAGAACGTGGCCCCCGCGGACCTCAAGGGCCTCAAGGGTTCCAAGGGAAAGAAGGACCTCCTGGACCTGAAGGGCCTCAAGGTGAACAGGGGCCTCAAGGACCTCCGGGACCACAAGGACCAACTGTAACAGGGACTTCGGGATACGCTGGGAGTACTACAGGAGCAGCTATAGCCGTCATATTAGGTGGAACACCAGTTCCACTACCTAGTCAACAAAACCTTTCACCTGACATCACGCCAAATGCTGCCAATACAGTATTTACAATCGGACCAGCCGGGAGATATTTTATTACGTTTAATATTAGATTAACTGCAGCATTACTTTTAGGAGCAAGATTAGTAGTGAACGGAAGTCCTGTTCCACAAGCGACGATAAATGCGGTATTATCAACGACATTATTTTCGAGTAATGTCATATTAACATTACCTGCAAACTCAACAGTTTCTGTCCAGTTGTTTGGATTATTAGGAACTGCCACACTTCAATCCGGCTCAGGTGCAAGCTTAACAATGATTAGGTTACAGTAAAGTCTTTCTACACAAAGCAATAACAAGATTAAACCATAATCATTACTATCATTCCATCAACCAATATATATTACATAAAATAAAATATTAGAGGTTGACATTTTCTAACATTAACTATATAATCATCGAAATAATAGATACGTTGATGAGGATTAGTAAAGTGTATTAGTCTTTTCCAGAGAGGGAGCTTTTAGCTGAAAGGCTTCTATTGACATTCACTTGAACCTGCCTTTGAGTTCTATACCCGAAAAGGTATAGCGGTTAAATACCGTTATCATGAAAGAGTGTAAAGCTTTGCTTTAAATTAGGGTGGTACCGCCAGCTTGTGGTCCCTAGTTTCGGCAAGGTTTTTTGTGATTTCAAAATAAATCTAAAATAGGGGTGAAATTATGGGAAAGGAATTTGTCCAACGAATTACGGATATGGATGAAAATTTTGCTCAGTGGTATACAGATGTAGTAACAAAAGCAGATTTGATCGACTATTCAAGTGTTCGCGGTTCGATGATTATCCGCCCTTACGGAAATGCCATTTGGGAGAATATTAAAAATGAACTGGATCAAAAAATAAAAGACACAGGTCATGAGAATGTGTACATGCCTTTGCTTATTCCTGAAAGTTTACTTCAAAAAGAGAAAGATCACATAAAAGGATTTGCACCTGAAGTCGCTTGGGTCACACATGGTGGTGAGGAAGAATTAACCGAACGATTATGTATACGTCCGACTTCTGAAGTTCTCTTTGGTGAGCATTTTAAAAATATTATACATTCGTATCGTGATTTACCGAAACTGTACAATCAATGGTCGAATGTCGTCCGGTGGGAGAAAACTACCCGACCATTTTTACGTACGTTAGAATTTTTATGGCAAGAGGGACATACTTGTCATGAAACAGAGGAAGAAGCATTTGAAGAAACAATGAACATGCTAAACGTATACGCTACATTATGTGAGGACATATTAGCGATCCCAGTGTTAAAAGGAAAGAAAACAGAAAAAGAAAAGTTTGCAGGTGCGAAATCTACTTATACGATTGAAAGCTTTATGCACGATGGAAAGGCATTACAATCAGGAACATCACATCATTTTGGCAATGAATTTGCAAAGGCACTAAACATACAATTTACAGACCGGAACGGCAGTCTTCAATATGTACATCAAACCTCTTGGGGTTTTACGACTAGGATTATCGGGGCAATGATTATGGTTCACGGTGATAACAGAGGTTTGGTCATCCCACCGAAAGTAGCACCAGTACAAGTGATGATTATTCCAATTGCTCACCATAAAGAAGGTGTGCTCGACCATGCTTATCAATTAAAAGAGAAACTTTCAAATTATGCTCGTACAGAGATTGATGCAAGTAGTAAAAAACCTGGCTGGAAATTTAATGAGTATGAAATGAAAGGAATACCACTTCGATTAGAAATCGGACCACGAGATATTAAAGATCAGAAAGTTATTCTTGTAAGACGGGACACGAATGAGAAAATAACTGTACCGATTGAACAACTGGAAACAAAAATTGAAGAAATTCTCAATGACATACAACACCATCTTTTTACTCAAGCAAAAAAGCACCGTGATCACAACACTTACGAAGTAAGAAGCTTTGAACAATTTAAAGAGGTTATGGAAACTAAAAAAGGCTTTATTAAGGCAATGTGGTGCGGGGAGGAAACTTGTGAAAGTAAGATAAAAGAAGTTACAGGGGCTACTTCACGCTGTATACCATTTGAAGGGGAAGTGATTTCTGACAAATGCGTATGCTGCAGCCATGATGCCAAACATTTCGTTTATTGGGCTAAAGCTTATTAAACAACCATAAATTGGTAACGAACTCGGTTATTGTGCTTTACTTGAAGATCCTAATGGAAACTTCATAGAAATATGGAGTGATAATTAACATTAAAAAAGCGCCCACTCCCCACTACTGATGGGGAGTGGGCGCTAAAATTTCGTTCAACTTTTTCGTATTAATCAACTAATGGGTATACGCCATTTTTATCGTGCGTCTCACGCCCAGTAATCGGCGGGTTGAACACACACACCATACGCATATCTGTCGTTGCACGCAGCAAGTGCTCATCATGTTCATCTAGCGCATACAAAGTATTTGCAGAAATCGGATGAACCTTTTCATCTTTCAACGTGACAACTTCTCCTTCACCTTCGATACAGTACACGGCTTCTAAATGGTTTTGATACCAAATATGCGTTTCTGTTCCTGCTTTAATTATCGTATCATGTACAGAATATCCCATACCTACATCTTTTAAAATTAACCGGCGGCTGGTCCAATTTTCACCTTTGACTTCTTGTTCTGTATTAATTACATCCTCTAGTTTTACGACTTTCATGTTGTTTTCCTCCTTTTAGTTAGATACTAATTTTTCCGCAAGTACTGCTTTCACACTTTCTTCAATAATCATAAATCCTTGTTTCAGTTCATTCTCATCGATATTTAACGCAGGGAAGAGCTTGAACACTTCATCATTACTTCCGGACGTTTCCATGATCAAGCCTCTGTTAAATGCTTCTTCAGCGACTTTTGAGGAAAAACCTTCGACTTCAGAAGCAATTCCTTGCATAAATCCTCTCCCGCGCACTTTGCCTTTTATTTCAGGATATTTATTTACTAAACCTTCTAAGAAGTCTGTTATTTCAGCTGACTTTTTTTGGATACTTTTCTCAAATGAATCATCTTCCCAATAAGAGAGAGAAACTCCTGCAGTGATAAATGCATGGTTGTTTCCTCTAAACGTCCCATTATGTTCACCAGGACTCCAAATATCGAGATCTGGTCTAATTAATGTTAATGCAAGCGGTAATCCGTAACCTCCAATTGACTTAGAAAGACAGATGATATCTGGCTGAATCCCCGCAGGTTCGAATGAGAAGAATGTACCTGTACGTCCAACACCTGCTTGAACGTCATCAATAATAAGAAGAATATCCCACTTTCTGCAAATTTCTTCAACTCGTTTTAACCATTCGAATCTCGCTGCATTTATTCCGCCTTCACCTTGAACCGTCTCAAGTATCATTGCTGCTGGAATCGCAACGCCACTCCCACTGTCTTCCAAGAAGCTTTCGAGATAGTCTAAACTTGATAAATGATCATCCTCTTGTGCAAATTGATCAAATGGCATCGTAACCGTATTAGTTAGTGGAATTCCAGCGCCTTTACGCTTCATAGCATTTCCCGTAACTGATAAAGAACCTATTGTCATCCCGTGAAAACCATTCGTAAAACTAATAACATCCGTTCTACCAGTTACTTTACGTGCAATTTTTAATGCAGATTCTACTGTATTTGTACCTGTAGGACCAGGGAACATCACTTTATAATCCATGTTTCTCGGCTTTAAAATCACTTCGTTAAATTTCTTTAGAAATTCACCTTTCGCAGTTGTTGCTTTATCAAGAGAATGAGTAATTCCATCATTTGAAATATATTCAATAAGCTGTTCCTTCATTTTTGGCTCATTATGCCCATAGTTTAATGCACCAGCTCCTGCAAAAAAGTCTAAATATTCTTTGCCTTCTTCATCCCACATTTTTGACCCTTTTGCTTTCGTAAACACTGCAGGAAAGCTTCTCACATAGCTTCTTACACTTGATTCTAATTCATCAAAAATCGATAAGTTATTTTTTGTCATGTCTAATATCCCTCCAGAATTATTTTAAAACGTATGTTATTCATGTATTTTAAAGTGGACCAATTCGATAAGTCAGTTCACTCTCATGTTCATTGCCTGGGAACACATCAGCAGGGAAGCAGGGAGTCACGATACAGCTAGCGTTATGATCCCTTGCTAACCGTCTAAATAAAGACTGTGATGCTTCATTTGATGGTGTTACCGTCGCTTCTAAGTATCTGACATCTTTACATGCTTTTCTAGAAAGCAATTCATTTAGCATTTTCGATCCTATCCCTTTACCTCTTTGAGAAGCATCGACTCCGACTTGCCAAATAAAAATGACGTCTGAACGTTCTGGAGGAATAAAAGCAGTAATAAAACCTACCAAGTGGTCGTTTTCTTTAGCAACGACACACGTCTCTGTGAAAAACTCACACATCATCAAGTATTTATACGGGGAATTTAAATCCAATGTTGACTCTTTAACTAACTGCCACATTTCAGCCCCATCATCTATGGCAGGTTTTTCAAATACGACTTCTTCGTTTTCAAGTGTTGCAACCGATCCTTTGTCTAGAGCGTTTCTCTGTTTTTGAGAAAGCGACTTGTCATTAATAATTTACATCCTCTCCTTTAAAGGTTTTGTGAAACAACATCTATAAGGATAGTAAGAGACTGTTAGATTATCAAACGCGTTTAACAAGTATTAAACGCAATATACATCGCTTAATACAGATGCGAGGATATGAGAAGGTTTATCTATTAAATATCTCTGAAATTTGTACGAATTCGAACAAATTGAAATTATTCGACCAACTTGGATATAAAACGACGTTGTTCTCATAGGGAAAACTGTACTTCGTAAAAAAACATAAACTTTTTTACTAACAAGAGAAAAGTTTCAGGTAAAAGTCCTATATATTCATACAATATTTGTTAAATCCATTATAAAAAGCGATGTTTCTTGTAAACACCGCTTTCTTCATTACATTATTTGTTAACTACAGGCTCTGCCTGTGTGAAAATTCCTTTAAAGGTTGTATTCGTGAGATCTCTTTAAAAGTAACGAATAGTTGGAAGGTATACTGTGCTTCTTCCTCTGCAAGGTTAAACGAAGAAGAGAATGCATCGAAGCAGCTTGATTGCTTTTCTTACGCCAAGGGACTCGAAATCTTCTCTTGGCGGTACTATTAGAGAAATCAGCGAAGAATCGCTCGTTGCTCCTGCGATTACTCGTCGCAGAAAAACAGTGCTCCTGCGATTACTCGTCGCAGAAAAACAGTGCTCCTGCGATTACTCGTCGCAGAAAAACAGTGCTCCTGCGATTACTCGTCGCAGACTGCGTGCTTCTTCCTCTGCAAGATTAACCGAAGAAGAGAATGCGTCGAAGCAGCTCGTAGAGAATTCAGCGAAGGATCGCTCGTTGCTCCTGCGATTACTCGTCGCAGAAAAACAGTGCTCCTGCGATTACTCGTCGCAGACTGCGTGCTTCTTCCTCTGCAAGATTAACCGAAGAAGAGAATGCGTCGAAGCAGCTCGTAGAGAATTCAGCGAAGAATCGCTCGTTGCTCCTGCGGTTACTCGTCGCAAAAAAACACGGACCAATTTAAATAAGGTCCCTTAAGGGACTCTGGTTGTAAAGTGCCCTTATAGGGCGAAATGAAAACCGCCCGTTTTACGGGCGGATACTTATTTAAACCCCATTCATTTATACCATCCCATAAGGATCAATAGCCTGCTGAACTTCTGGAGTCATAAGCCCTAACTCAGTAATCACTTGCTTTATCGTTTTATTTTGTGTATCTGCCTGCATCCCAATTTGTGAGGCAAGATCAAAACCCATAATCGGATTTAGTCCGGTAACGACCGAAAGGGAAGCTTCCATCCAATTTTTACAAATTTGTTCATTTGCTTCAATTCCAGTAATACACTTTGTCACTAATGTAGAAATTGCATTTGAGAGAATCTCAATTGATTCAAGCAAAGAGTAGGCAATGACAGGCATCATCACATTGATTTCTAATTGACTTGCAATACCTGCAGTTGCGATTGTCTTTTCATAACCGATTACTTGACAGCTGACCATATGAACCATCTCTAAAATAGCTGGATTTACTTTCCCAGGCATAATCGTAGATCCTGGCTGTACAGGAGGGAGCGTAATTTCAGCTAAACCTGTTCTTGGACCTGAACTTAATAACCGTAAATCGCTTGTTATTTTAATTAAGTGAAGGGATAGTTCTTTTAACACCATGATCGTATGGATCGCAGCATTCCTATTTTGCATAAAGCTAAATTGGTTATCAGGTTTACGAAAAGGCAGTTGAGTCCGATCACATATTTTTGAAATAACATTTTGCGGATATTTAGGATGAGTGTTGATAAGTGTACCGATGGCATTACCACCTAATCCTATTTGATAGAGAGAGTCTAACGACGCCTCAATTTGAGAATATAGAGCACTAATCGTTCCTGCATAACCAGAAAATTCTTGCCCTAATCTGATTGGCAGTGCATCATGTAGATGTGTTCGACCAGCCTTCCTTATTGGCATTAATTCAATCGATTTCTTATGGAGCTCCTGTTGTAATTGCAAAACAGCAGGAAGGAGCCGATGGACAATCATTTCTACTGCCGCGATATGAAGAGCAGAAGGAAATGTATCGTTCGTCGATTGTGCCATATTTACATGATTGTGCGGGTGAATGCGAAAATCTGCCATTGATTCTCCTAATAATTCGGTAGCTCGGCTTGCAATGACTTCATTTGCATTCATATTTTGTGAAGTACCTGCGCCAGCTTGATATACATCAACGACAAATTGGTGATCCCATTTTCCTTGTATCACCTCTTCGGCTGCTTCGACAATCGGCTTCCCGAGATTATTCGGAAGGACTCCTAATTCCATGTTTGTTTCTGCAGCAGCAGCCTTAATAATCCCTTGCGCTTTAATAAAAGGTCGAGGCAACTTTTTCCCGCTAATTGGAAAGTTATCAACCGCCCGTTGAGTTTGAGAGCCATAATAGGCTTCAACTGGAACCATCACATTACCTAAAGCATCTTTTTCCGTACGGAATTGGTCAGTGTTCTTCATTATTCTCTCCTTGTTACTTTACTTAGAAGCATTCTCCATATTTAATATGGTTACCATTAAGTGGAGAAACATGAACCATTTCCATAAAAATAACCATCTCCATATAAAACAAGCGGTTTTATTAAATTCGCCTTATAAGGTCACTATACGAACATAGTCCATTAAGGAGACTTATTAATTCTTGTTACTTTTTAAGAGGTATTACGATTACAAGCCTTAGCACATAGGCAGAGCCGTGTACTAAGGCTTGAATAAACAGCAGAAAAAAATGAAACGAAATGACAAACATTAATGACTACATTTATAATTTCTCGCCAAATATAGCGACATTTTGACGCTCAGAAACAAAACGTTGTCCGTCCCACTTCAACACAGTGATGACATATCCAAGTGAATCAGCATTATACCTTCCTGCAGCTCTTTGATAAGCTTCAAGTTCATACGTATCATCTCTGTTAAAGTCAACAGGGTATAGACCTGATAAAGGATTTACCCATCCTTCTACCGGCGATCTTAATCTACCATTTTCGTCATAAACCTCATTTAAATAATCTGTTCCTTTATATGTTAAATCAATGATAAACTGTTCATTCTCGTGGTGACTAGTTAATGATGCTTTATATAGATTTTCATAATTGACATCATATTGGTAGCTTGCATTAAATTGATCAGAATTAAAAACCTCTCTCATATGACCGTTCAAATGAGAAAAGATATAGGCATATATTGCTCCACCGCTGCCACCTGTATCGATCACGACTAAAATATCAGCAACTCGATTTCCCGTAAAATCACCAAGAAAAAGCGTCGGATTGTATCCCGCGTCATTTTGTAAAGAAATTTGTTCATATTGACCAGCTCTCCCATTATGGATGAGCACTGTAATATCTTGTATGAAAGGACTATCAGCAGTTTGATGACCAGTAAGTAAAACAGTATCGGTAAGCGAGTCTCCATCAATATCACCATATTTTGTATCGATGATAAAAGGGAGGGGTGCATGCATTTGTCTAGTGAGTAGGGGTTCAATGTTCGATTTCATTGCTAGCAGTACTTCCCTTGAAGGGTAAGGGGCCGGAAACGTTAAGGCAATATCAATTGTATGCAATGCTTCTTTTAATCGACCTTCTCTTGCATGAGTATTGGCTAAATTGTACCAATAATGTAGATAGTTTGTTTCCCTTATTTTACTGTAATAATCGTTCATCATGTTATGATAATCATTATTCATACATACCAGCTCCCCTTCATTTTTTCTAAATTCCCAATTGACTTCACAATAATAAAGGTACTATTCATTCATCATCCAGTTATAAAACTTCCATATTATAAAGATGAAAACAAAATAACCAATAATAGAATAATAATGCTGCCATTGAGAGGAATGTTGAAACATTCCTATTTGTTCGGCAATTTGCTCCATAATAGGTGTGAGTAGACTTAACAGGGCGATAAACAAAAATATAAGCAATGGACTCAAGCGCTTTAAAATAGAAATTACAATAATAGTAAATATCGGTATAAACACCAATGTAAAATAGACATTAATAGAAAAAATAGTCGGGAAGGGCCGGTGGGGAAAGGTATAAAATTCTTTCCCAATAAACCAAAGATCTAAATAAGTTGCCAAGAAAGTAGCTAGGATGGATGTACTCACATATGCCTTTATTTGTGTTTTATTTTTTAAATAGTCCTTCTTTTGCAAGGATTGCAAGTTCAATTTTCTCCAACGTTTCACAGTACTCATTTGAAATTTCCCCATTCACATTTATCTTTGAACTTTTTAAATAATGCACGACTTTCCAGTCTGAATACGAATACCAATCATCTTCTGCTGCTTTTTTATGCTTTACATTGTTCCATGCTTGACTTAATGAGGGACTGTAAATCCGGTGTGAACCAGTAATTAACGAACAATTTTTTGTACGGCGCTTATACGTTTTTCCAGGTATCGAATCATTCGTAGTATTGTATAACTGCGGCCAATAATCTTTACGTGAACCAGTATGGCGCTGTTTGTAAGACCACTTAAGCATTTTTGGCAGCATATGATCATTAAATAATAATTCATATAGTCTTTTTCCTAATAAAATACGTTCGTGTAAGGCAGCAAAATGGTGAATCGTCTGTCCTGTTATCTTGATGTTTGTACCATCTATGTATGGAAAAAGAACTTGATTTAAACTGAGAATATCTTGTAATTTGAATTTTAATGTCTCTAGAACAGACGTTTTATAATGGCTGTTTTGAATCACTCTTTTTTCCAAATAATTTTGCTCGTTTACGACGAGAGCCATCGCTAAGAGATAGTCATCTTTGTTCTCATAATAAAAGTTCCAGATGACTTCCATAAAGGCTGATACTTTAAAGATTGGCAGAAGATAAAATAATTTTTTTTGCCTGATTTGGCTTTCCTCATATAACAACAATTGCGGATATACATCTTGAAAGATAAGCCAATTTCCACGCTCTAAAAAGGAAAAGAAGTTTCTTTGCTCTTTCTCGGTCAGCAGTTTCGTCAGTAAATCACCTTTTAAATCGGTCATATTCCAACCGCCATTTCGCGAAACCATATGGCCTAATAAAGCCCAGTGAATTTCAGGGTTATTTCGATAGTAATGTAAATAAGCTTCTGTTCTAGTTACATTGTTTTTATTTTTATCCGCTGTTTTTTTTCGGATAGCTGTGATCAGTTTCAGTTCCTCTTCATTTAACGATTCTAGTAGTATATGTTTTCCATCTATCTTTTTTAACTGCTTCTTTATTATTTTTAATGATGGAGGCAATTTATGACGTAGACATCTCCTTTTCATCTATCCACCTCAGCTCTTCTCATTACTAAATCATCCTATTCGATGAATTGACTCGATATGAATAATTGGTCATTTCATGAATAAAGGTAATTTATAATACAGTATAGAAGGGCGGATTATGTATGAAGAAACTGATAGAACCAGAAGTAAACCGTCTCATACAACGATTACAAGAACTCCAGGCAGAGGATGGATCGTGGAAGTTTTGTTTTGAGTCTAGTCCAACGACTGATGCCTATATGATCATACTATTACGGTCTTTAAACATGAAAAATGAGGAAGAACTTATCATCGAATTAGTCAAAAGAATGATTAATAGGCAGTTAGAAAATGGCGCGTGGAAAATTTACGAAGATGAAAATGAAGGAAATTTATCACTGACGATTGAAGCTTACTACGCTCTCCTCTATTCCGGTTATAAACAAAAACATGACCCGGAAATGAAAAAGGCTGAACACTTTATTCATACCCATGGTGGAATTTCTAAAGCTCTATCTTTAACAAAAATGGTATTGACCGTCACTGGACCACTACCATGGCCAAAACGATTTCCAATCCCGATCGAGTTTCTTTTGCTGCCTCAAGCTTCACCGCTTAATTTCTTTGATTTTTCAGGATATGCAAGAGTACACATTGCGCCTATGTTAGTAATCGCAGATCAAAAATTCGTATTAAAAAGAAACGATACCCCAAACTTGTCTCACTTAATGAGCGACAGAAAAACGAACGACTTTTTTGATGAATTTCAATCCGAAGAGGCACGATCATTTATTTCTTTTCTTCGTCAAAGCATTGAAAGGTTGATAGGTTCACCAAACGAACTTCATCAAATGGCATTAAAAAAAGCTGAACGATTTATGTTAAACAGAATTGAGCGTGACGGTACACTTTACAGCTACTTTACGACGACGTTTTTAATGATTTATGCGTTACTGTCTTTAGGCTATTCAACAAGGAGTCCTGTTATCCAAAATGCTGTTAATGGATTAAAATCATTGACTTGCCGTACAAATAGTGGTCATCATCTGCAGCATACAACTTCTACTATATGGAATACTGCACTAATATCAGACTCACTGCAATCAGCGGGTGTTCCTTTCCATTCTTCAATGATTCAAAAAGCGAATGACTATTTAATTAAAAGACAGCATACCCGCTACGGTGACTGGGTTATCCATAACCCTCTAGCATTACCGGGCGGATGGGGCTTTTCAAATATAAATACGATTAATCCTGACGTTGATGATACGACTGCAGCATTAAGATCATTAAGAAGAACGGTTGAACAGATTCCGAGTTACAGAGAGTATTGGTATAGAGGGATTAATTGGGTACTTTCGATGCAAAATGATGATGGAGGCTGGCCAGCATTTGAAAAAAATACAGATAAACGTATATTAACATTCGTGCCTATATTCGGAGCAAAAGATGCAAGCATTGATCCTTCTTCAGCAGATTTAACGGGGCGCACGTTACATTTTTTAGGGCGATATGCTCGTCTATTTAAACAACATCACCAAGTAAATAGGGGTGTCCGGTGGTTATTAAACAATCAAGAAAGAGATGGTTCATGGTATGGGCGCTGGGGGATATGTTATATATACGGAACTTGGGCAGCGATAACAGGAATGACAGCTACAGGAGTGAGATCGGATCATGCTTCTATCCAAAAAGCTGTTCACTGGTTAATGAGTATTCAAAATGATGACGGAGGTTGGGGGGAATCGTGTAAAAGCGACATAAAGAAAACATTTATTGCATTAGGAGAGGGCACTTTATCTCAGACCGCTTGGGCAGTTGATGCGTTAATATCTGTATATGAGCAGCCTACAGATTCAATAAACCGTGGTATCTATCATTTAATCGGAAAACTGTATGATAATGATTGGACGTACACATATCCTACCGGGGGAGGTCTTCCTGGCTACTTTTATTTTTATTACTACAGTTATAATTATATTTGGCCACTCCTTGCATTAAGTCATTATGTAAATAAATACAATAACATTCGATAGGAGGACTCAATCGAAAGTGCCTGGTAACGTGTGGTGGCAACTTAAGTTACCAGGCCCTCACGAGTCTTTTTTTGTTTGACGAAAGTTCATCATAATTGTGATCCAACTCTGTTTATCTATTTTTATTAAATCAATGCTCTAAACGATTCATGAAGAGGTTCAAAAAGTCCGGGAAAAATAGCTTTCGTATCTCTTCGTTGACTCGTTTCTCCGTGACTCAAGTATGAACACCATACGCTTCGCTACTCAAAACTTCGTCCCTTGATCTACTCGCCTCTTTATTGTCCTCCTTTTTGAACACACACTTAAAGGAAAACGAAAGACATATGTTGAATGTAATAGATAGATAGGAGGTAACTCAATGTTGAATAACGGATGGACTCAATTAGAGGATTACATAAGAAATATAATGGAAATAGAGCATATACCCGGATTAACAATCGGAATATCTAAAGGAGGAGACACCCTTTTTCAAAAAGGATTCGGCTTTAGAGATGTGAACAAACAATTGCCCGCAACCCCCGAAACAATGTTCGGAATTGCTTCGGTTACGAAATCAGTTACTGCTCTAGCAATACTTGAATTGGAAAACATCGGATTATTATCTATACATGATCCTGTCGTGAAACACCTACCTGAGTTTTATTTAAATGGAGTGGAAGATATGACTACGATCAAAATCTCTCACCTTCTATCTCATACAACAGGTATGCCACCAATGGAACGAAGAG
Organism: Evansella halocellulosilytica; assembly: GCF_002335745.1. GTDB lineage: Bacteria > Bacillota > Bacilli > Bacillales > Salisediminibacteriaceae > Bacillus_CA > Bacillus_CA halocellulosilytica. Next base: position 3,639,977 of record NZ_NIST01000001.1, read on the forward strand.
AACAAATCGAAACTTATAACGAACACCTTTCATATATCAAATCTGCGCAATACGAACTCCTTGGCAAACCAGGAGATTATTTCAGCTATTGCAATGATACATTTTTATTGTTAGGTGCAATCATTGAAAAATTAACAGGCAAGTTATTCAGACGCTATATAACGAATCAATATCTCGAACTATTAAATATGACAAGGTCAACTTTTAGCTTAGAAGAAGTGAATAAATTTAGTAACGTCTCTATTCCGTACAACATGAACCGGAAAACACATGAATGGACTATCTCACAGTGGCCAGCACTAGGGACATATGAAACTGGCGGGGGAATCCGTTCAACGGTTGTCGACCTATTAAAATATGGTCAAATCTATGTAAATGGCGAGTATCCATTCACTCAAAAAATGTGGGAGCCCGTTCACGAAACTGGCAGAGGTACATATTACGGATTTGGATTTAACGTAACTCCTGCATATGCTGACAAATATACGATTGTCCAGCATGGAGGAGGACAACCTGGTGTGTCATCTCATTTTGGCTTTGTCCCAGAAGAAAAGTTAGTCGTTTCCGTATTAACGAATGTCGGAGGTGTTAGCGCAGGGGATATTTGGCATGCTGCAGTAAATGCAGCACTATCGCTCCCTCTCGATTATAAAAAATACAAAGAACCGGTATACCCAATGCCGATTGAAGAGCAAGTCAAATTTGAAGGTGAATACGTTTCAAAGGAAAGTGGACCTGTTTCAATCTATCGCAATTATGACCAATTATTCGCTTACATAGACGGTGAAGAAATGGCACTTCGAGCAAGTGGACGAGACACACTCGTTATGATAAAAAATGAAAAGCCACTTCGGTTTTATTTTCGTGAAGAAAAAGAAAAACCGTGGGCGCTGTTTAATGGATCGAGAATGTTAAGAAGAATACGAAATGATAAAATTGAAAGGGTGTAGCGAAATGAAAGTATTTATTTCTGCAGATATGGAAGGAGTAGCGGGGGTCGTTCATCAAGAACATACTGGCAGAAGCGGAATAGAGCATGACCGTGCAAGAAAACTATTGACAGAGGAAGTAAATGCGGCAATTGAAGGTGCACTTGAAGCCGGGGCGAAAGAAATCATTGTCAATGATTCGCACGGTACGATGAGAAACTTAATACCTGAGTTACTCCACTCAAATGCAGAGTACATCATTGGATCTCCTAAAATTCTAGCTATGATGGAGGGGATTGATGAAAGCTTTGATGCTGCGATATTATTAGGACATCACGCAAGAATGGGGCAACCAGGTATATTAAATCATTCTTTTAACGGCAGGGTCGTCCGCAACATTCGTATTAACGGAGTTGATTATGGTGAAATTGGGATAAATGCAGCAATTGCTGGGACATTCGGTGTGCCTACAATTTTAGTAACTGGGTGTCAATATGCAGGAGAAGAGGCAAAGGAATTGATTCCTTCAATTGAAACTGCGATAGTCAAACAAACGATAAACCGTGTTACCGCTCGTAATTTCACACCGGAAAAGTCACAATCACTCATAAAGCAAAAGATGATCTCAGCCTTAGAAAAACGTAATGATGTTCAACCATTTAAAATCGATGGACCATACGTAGTCGATTTAACATACGTACATACAGGGTTTGCTGATGCAGCGGAAATCCTGCCTATCGTTGAAAAAGTTCATGCCGATACCCATCGCTTCGAAGCGCATGACTTTATAACTGCATTTCGATATATCCGAAGTTTAATTAACTTAGCATCCGCTTAAACTCAGATTCATAGTAGGAAGAAGGGGTAAAGCTGTCACGGTCAGGTACTTACATTTTACTTATTGGCGTTATGTTTATATGGGGACTGAATGTAGTTGCGGTAAAATTTTTAATAGACTATTTTCCTCCTGTTGCGATGCAAAGTTCGCGAATATTTTTAGCTGGTTTATGCGCATTGATTGTTTTATATTTTTTGAAAGATTTACGGAAGCTAACGAGGACTGAATGGCGTTATACGATATGTGCTGCGATCTTTGGCCAGTTAGCTCATCATTCATTGCTAGCAATAGGATTAATGGAAACTACAGCATCAAATGCTGCTTTAATACTCGGTTTAATACCACTTGCCACTTCAATTTTCGCGATCATCTTTTTTCGTGATGTGTTAACATGGCTTCGAACAGTAGGGATTATCTTCGGTTTCACGGGGGTGGCTATCGTTGTATTTAATAGTGGACCTGTCGATACAGTATCCAGAGGAGATGTCCTCATTTTTATTTCTATGCTTGCACAAGCGTTTAGTTTCATCGTCATTAAAAAGGTAACATCGACGTTATCATCTAGACAGATGACTGCAATTATGCTGCTAATCGGCTCAATGTTCTTACTTGTAACAAGCTTTATTTTCGAGCCTGGTGGTTTTCAGGAGTTCAAAAATGGGTCAGTTATCGTCTGGTCTGTTTTTCTCCTTTCTGCTATATTCGCTACAGGGCTCGGCCATATTCTTTATAATGCTGCCATTAATCAAATCGGAGCGGGGCAAACGGCCATATTTAATAACTTTGTCCCATTTTTTGCTTTGATTGGCTCCTTCTTCTTTTTAGGAGAACCGATATTTTTATCTCAAACGATTGGTTTCTTATTCATTGTATTAGGAGTTCTTTTCGGTACAGGTTACTTGGAAGATATATTAAAAAAGCGTCACATTCGTAAAAGGCAGCGACCGAACGAAAAAGAGTCAGGAAACAATCGGTCAGCTTGATAAGGAAACACGAAGGCCAAGAGAGGAGGTGTCTGGAGAACACCACCTCTTTTTTCATTATATAATCCAATAAAATTCGAAATCTCTATCTGCGAATAAACTGCACAGCACTATTCGAATAAGATGGGCAATCGCCGTCTGTCACTCTTTTGAGTACGTGATGAAAAAATATTAACGATTACAGTATCGTTAACAGGGAGTAGGGAAATAAATATACAAATAAACTAAATCAAAATCTTAGCCGTTCTAAATAAATAGTTAAGAAGCATCATAATGTTAACGACTGACGTCTTAAACAAGTACATAATATAGTTGCAGTAAAAGAAGGGAATTTTCTACGTGTATTTAAATATTTTGAAAGCCGGTTCAATTATTTTAATGATATTTCTCATTTTCTATTTAGGAGGTTTAATTGATTGGGTATTTAGGCCTTTAATTGTGTTTGTCCAAACTTTATTTGTTCCAATCCTTCTCTCAGGAATACTCTACTATTTATTTAGACCTGCCGTTCATTTTTTAAGTAAAAAAGCACCAAGAGCGCTGGCAATATTGATATTATATGTATCTCTACTTGGATTAGGAATTGGTCTCATTTCAATTATTGGACCTGAATTGCAAAAACAAATTACAAACTTAATTAACAGCATCCCCAATATTATTACAGACTTACAATTATTACTCGTGAGTATTCAGGATATTGAACTTGTACAACGTTTTGGTTTAGAAGCGTTCTTTAATTTGGAAGAACAACTTGAACAATTTGGTGCTTTTGTAAGTGTGATTTTAGGTGATCTTGTTGCAAATACGATTGATTTTATCGGTACAATATTTAGTATGTTACTCCTTTTAATTATTGTACCTTTTATCCTTTTCTATTTATTAAAGGAAGGGGAGAAATTCCCTAATTATTTACTAAAATTTTTTAGTAAAGAAAAACAAATCTTGGTTCAACCAATCTTAACAAACATGGATAAGACAATAAGTAATTACATTCAAGGGGTACTAATTGTTTGTTTCTTTATTGGATTCCTTTACTATATTGGTTTTGTAAGTATAGGGATCGAGTACGCATTGATCCTTGCGATTATCGGTATGATTACAAATGTCATCCCTTATGTGGGGCCATGGATCGGTGCAATTCCATCTGTTATTGTTGGTCTGCTACACTCTCCTTTACAGGCGCTACTCGTTTTAATCATTGTTGTTGTCATTCAACAAATCGAGAGTATTTTTGTTCAACCTCAAATCATTGGAAAGAAAATGTCGATCCACCCGGTAACGGTTTTAATTTTAGTATTAGTTGCAGGTCGTTTTATCGGGATAGTTGGAATGGTTCTGGTTATACCGACATATGCCATTTCAAAAGTTTTTGTCACTCATCTATATCGGTTATGGAAATTGAAAAAAGAGGAAGAGGAAGATGAAAAAGTAAATGTAACATAATAATATTCGCTAAAGGGAGAATTCAATAAATAGCGAAGTGATGAAAGACCAATAAACAATAACCATTGGTCTTCTTAAATATATCGTATTTATGTTATGGACCTTTTCAGTCATTATCGGTTATAAATAGAAGCCTGTTTATGATCATTTAAACGATCGTTTAAAGAACGTAGTAAACCACCTTTGGTAATGCTAATATGCTGGAATTAAGTTCTTCCGTCTCATCCATTCTCTCATTAAAGCATTACACGCTTGAGGGGACTTTGTTGGAACTTGATGTTTTGTTTTTTCGACATGTACAACTTCAACATCTCGGAGTAATTGTCGATAAACATATTGATATGATTGGATGTAATGATCATTAGCACCGTAAATTAATAATAAAGGTACACTTATATGGTGTAGCCGATCTATGCAGTTGTAATGTAAGCCAAGATCATATTGCTTTGCCAACATATTTGAATCTGTTCGTTTCATTTCATGATATAATTCCTCTGCATGTTGATTGTCAGTGAAATGACTTTTAGCAAGAGCTGATCCTAAAAGGGTCTTTAGCGCATTTTTCGCGGCCCATATGCCGATTTGATATTCTTTTTCCAACAAAAAGCTTTTTACTGCAGGGTAGCCTCCAATGAGTATGAGACCCATTGTTCGTTCAGGAAATGTGAGCGCAAATTCTTGGGCGATGAGTGCCCCGTTTGAGTAGCCACAAATTACCGCTTTTCTCACTTTGTTAGAATCTAAAACTCGTTTCACATCATAAGCAAGCTGTGACATTGTCATCGGTACAGAACTTCTACCACTGCGACCATCACCTCTTATATCAAACATGATTAACTTACATTCATTCAGTAAAGGTACTTGATAACGAAATGTAAGGTGGCCAACACCTGGTGGAGGAATAAAAATAACTGGAGTTCCTTTTCCTATCTTTTCATAATAAATAGATGGTTGACGTTTTTCCTTGGCATACGGCATCTACTTGTTTCAACTCCTTATCGACTCTAAAATTTAAAATAATACCTTTTCCATGTTGCAGGGGAGGTAAAATCAGTCTGCTAATCGTGTCTAAAAACTTCCTGTAACGTCACTATATAACTATTTAAGCTTTTTCCCATCATAATGGTAGAAGCAGCAAAAGAATACGATCTAGTCATCATACAAATGAGGGTAAACTTGTAGATCTAGGTCCAAAAAAGGAGACATTCTCCTATTAACTCATATGTTTACTCCTACCTTTTCAAAATCCAGAGCACCTTACGTAGCGGAAGTGTATGAACATCTGAATGCTAAACCTGCTTTTTTTGATCGATATTTTGGGGTTCCGATGGCCGATTTTTCATAACCGACATCGGCGCACGGAAGATGAGATCAAGCCAGTCCATTATGTGGAATGGGGCAAAAGGAGAGAGATAATAACTCCCGAAACTGCGCAGGCCGACAAGGTGGATAATGATACATATAAATACGAGAACCATTCCGTATAGACCGATCGTTGCCGCAGCTAACATCATGATAAATCGTAAAATACGAAAAGCAATGCTTACATTGTACGCTGGAAGAGCGAAAGAGGAAATAGCCGTTATTGCAACGACAATGACCATAATCGGACTGACGAACCCTGCTCGAACCGCTGCTTCTCCTATGATTATGCCTCCAACAATCCCGATAGTAGAGCCGACGATGCGCGGCAGGCGAACACCGGCTTCACGTAGCAATTCTAATGAGATCTCCATGATAATCGCCTCCACAAAGGAAGGGAAAGGTACACCTTCTCGAGCTGCAGCAATGGAAAGGGCGAGTTGTGTAGGGATCATTCCTTGATGGAACGAGACCACAGCTATATATAAAGCTGGTAAAAAGATCGATATAAATGCTGCACCGTAACGTAAAACGCGAATCAGTGAACCTATTAACCAGTTCTCATAATAATCTTCCGGTGATTTGAGTAATCCTTGAAGCGTCATAGGAGTGATGAGTGCAAACGGTGTCCCATCAAGTAATATAACCACATGACCTTCCATCAGAGCACGCACGACTTTATCGGGGCGTTCTGTATATAAAAACTGTGGAAATACCGTAAAAACATTGTCCTGCACAAGCTGTTCCAAAACGCCGGATTCTGGTACGATGTCCGTATCAATACAAGCAATACGGTAACGAACTTCCTCCACTAAATCGTCATTCGTAATACCTTTCATAAAAATGATAGCAAATTTACTTTTTGATCGACGGCCAATTTCACCTAATTGCACCGTGAAATTTGGATCTTTAATTCGGGAACGTATCAAAGAAATATTCGTTAGGACGTTTTCGATAAAACCGTCTCTCGGCCCACGAACCACTACTTCAGTTTCAGGCTCTTCAACGCTACGTTTTTCGGAATGCTGTGTATCTAACGTTATAAGTTTTTCAACCCCATCAACAACAAGTATGGCATCACCGGACATAAATGGAAGTAACGCTTCATCAAACGTATCATAAACAGATACAGAAAGAACGGACAGGATTTTCTCGCTTAATACATTGGGAAGGTCTTTTGTATTCACGTCTTTTAATTTTTCTTTAGATAGGTGAATGAGAGGTTTAAGCACATCGTCTTCGATCGTTTCTTCATCGCACACCCCTTTAATATAAAACAATCCCGCAGGAATAGAGTCGCCAATGATCAGATCCCGGAGGACAACATCGTCACTTTCCCCGACAATGTTCTGCACGGAATTAATCGTAGCCTGAAGGTGGGGAGAAAGAATGACATTATACTCATCTTGTTCACGTACTTCATAGGTGTTTAATTTTTTGAATAGCTTCTTCAACATTGATTTACACCTCTTTCCGTACTTATCCTGTGTCAATCCAAATTTTCCTGAAGCATGTAATGTCGTATTTTCACGGTGGCATTTATAGAAACCCGAGCTTGTTGAAACGCTTGATCCTCACCGTCCCACGTCTCACGTATTTCTTCCCAATAATCATATTCTTTGTGTTTAACCTGTTCTATAAAGTCAAACACATCAGTATGAAACTCATGCTGCCCTTTGTCAATGACATCTCGAGCCTGCTTTTCGATTGTCTCTTCAACTTCAGCTTCCAACTGGCGGAGGGTCCCTTGGTCATTGATATCTACATCATGCATCCAGCTTTCCGTTAACATGCCTTCGACTTTAATCTCAAGATTGAAAATGTTCTGGTCATTTTTGCGTTCATATTCTACTTCTGTTGCCATTTCATCCGTTTCAAAGATGATATAGGATCCTACATCCAGTTCCTCACGATCAACTTTCACTCTCAGCACGCCGTTTTCGGCTTCCCCCATTACCCAGTTGTATCCTTTTATATCATACTCACCTAACCATCCAATCATTTTATTCTCGATGCCATGGATGACAGCAGCTCCAGCTACAACAAATTCTCCTTCATTTCCACTCGTTGTAATACGGGGAATAATATAGCTGCGTTTGCCGATGAGCCGTTCGGATATATCACCAACTTCTCGGATTCTAGGCATTTGTAGCACATGAGATTCATTCTCGATCAATCTCTCGATAAACAAAGATGGCATATTGTCAAGCGGAACGGGTTGCTCTAGAATCGCTTTCGCGTCTCCTTGGGAAATCAAGACGTGAGTACGACGGCGCATTTTATGATCACGGATATAAAAGTCCATTAAATGCATGATCATACCCTGACGTGCAAGCTCTTCATTAATCACCAAAATATTTAAATGCTCAAAGTTTAATTTACGGCTCATTTTTGCGGCAACTCTCCGTGCTGCATCCATATTGGTTATATTCGTGGAGACGACATTATAATGAGCTTGGTTGGTTGCGTCTCCTTTGCCTTCGTTTCCTGCCTCACCGAGACGATCTGGGATAGCAATTTGGTGCGAGAGACGGAACAAATGCTGGCGCTGTTCATCGGGAATGGTTTCCCCAATTTCACGTTCGATTTGTGCTATTTCTTGCTCTTCATTTTCCACGGGATCAAAGGCTACACCCATCACAAATCCGACATCTTCAATTTCCGTACGATCCCAGCATCCAATTAATAAAAAAACAAAGGTGGATAGTGACAGCGTAAAAAATAACCTTTTCATAAGGTGCGCTGCTCCTTTACTTTGCCAGTCTCTCTCTTTCGCCACAAAATGGTAATGTAACCAATTAAGAGGCCAGTAATCCATAGGAACAAGGCAAGTATTCCGATCCAATCTCCCAATTGAAGTGCTTCGGTGATTGATTCGGGTATGAATGCAACAATAAAAGCGACAAAGACAATAATTGCCGTCAGCCATTTTCCCTCTTTTGGATGAGGATTCATCGAGTCAGGCTGAGAATAAAATTGATCCTTAATGATATGGATAGCGAGCAACTGGCAAATGATCATTGTCGTGAACAAAGACAGCGTCCATATGGTAATCATTAGAGATTCTATATGCTCAAAGAAACCGCCTGGAAATTCGATTGCCTTAGCCAATTCGATTGTTGTAAATGGAATCACTTTTGCCTCATCGACACTGAACACGAAATATGTAAAGATGGTGACTAAGATATAGGACAGAGTGGCTACTGCAACAGCTATATTCATTGGCCAAGCACGTAGTTGGTCTGTTTTCATATGTGCCACGAAAAACATTAATATTTCACTTCCAACTAGGCCGAGCAGCACATCTGGAAAAGCCTTTAAAACATGACCAATTCCTTTTGGAGCTATAGGGCGCAAGGCATCAAGTTCAACTTGGTCAATATTAAGTAGAAAAACGAACAGCAAAACAATTAAGATAATCGGGACGAAAATAAGGTTCATATGCACGATGCCTGGTAACCCTTTCGTGACTGCATAACTAGTTACTATCAAAATGCTGGCTACGATCGCAGTAGCTGGGGTACGATCTAACAGATACATATCCAGTACAATGTTTAACATACGAGCTTCCCATCCGAGTAAGGTGACAAAGTATACAAAAAATAAAACAGCAAAAATAAAAGCCCACCATTTCCCAAGTGCCCCTTGTTTTAAGTATTGCAGTAGTGTTTTCCCTGGAAAATGTTTTTGCATATGAACATAAAGAACGATCGGCACCATTGTGACGAGACCGGCAATGATGAGAGTTAACCACCCATCGGCTGTATCTAGTGTAACAGCCAGTGGTCCTGGAAAAGTTAAAATCGCAACTCCGATAAAATAAGCAAGTAAGCTGGTGCTTATTTCCAGAGGAGAGGCGACATACTTACCTTGGTTATCCATGATACATACCCCCATTTGTTTCATTATGTGTAGAGCTACCAAGATTATGTATGAATGGAATCTTTTTTTCTCCACCAAACAGTGAAATAGCCGACAACGATGCCACAAAGAAATAGTCCCATCCCCAACATTCCTATCCAATCCCCGAACTGCATCGTTTCTGTAACCGATTCGGGAATGAATGCGAAGATGATGGCAAAAAAAACAATGACTGCTGCTAGCCATTTGCTTTTTTTTGGTGGTCGATTCGTCGGGGAGATCTGGGAGAAAAATTGATCTTCCAGTATGTGCACAGCCAACAATTGAGACATGGCAGCTGTATTAAAAATAGACATTGTCCATACGGTGATCATCATGGATTCAATCCGTTCAAAGAAACCACCTGGAATTTCGATTGCTTTGGCCAGCTCAACCGTGGTAAATGCGATTACCTTTGATTCATCCACACTAAACACAGTATAAGTGATTAAAGTAACAAAAACATAAGAAAGCATAATAACCCCAATCCCGATGTTTAATGGAAGTGCGTACAGCTTATCTGCTTTCATATGCGCCATGAAAAAAAATAAAATCTCAATTCCAACAAAAGCGAGTGCGACATCTGGTACCGCTTTAAACATATGAAAGACTCCTTTTGGGACTAGTGGAAGTAGAGGACCTAATTCGAAATGATCGACGTTAAACGAGAGAACGCCCAGTAATACAAGTAAAATAATCGGGGTAAACAGTACATTTAGATGGATAATACCAGAAACCCCTTTACTCACGGCATAGCTTGTTACAAGTAAAATACTAGATACAATTACAACTGTAGGTGTACGATCAATTAAATACAATCCGGTGACGATAGACAATACACGTACTTCAAAACCTAGTAAAGTGACAAAGTAGACGATAAATAAAACAGCGAAAATAAAAGCCCACCATTTACCGACTGCGCCTTGTCTCAAATATTCCAGAAATGTCTGTCCAGGAAAATGTTTTTGCAGGTGAACAAACAAGAAGACTAATACCATGACCATAAAACCAGATACTATGATGGTTATCCACCCATCAGCAGTATCTAACGTATCGGCCAAAGTCCCTGGTATCGTTAAAACCCCAACACCGATAATAAAGGCGATCAAGGAGATGCTCATTTCCAGGGGGGAAATAACATATTTATCTTGGTTATTCATTTGGCCCCTCCTTGCAGCTACAAATTTCCGTTAGCAACCATTACTGAGCATGATTTACTATGAACATACTTGACGACTATGCTACTTACGCATCGATACTCGTTCGTTTCGTTGTTTCTCTAGTAACTCTTTACGCTTCTTCTGGTTATGTTCGTACATCCATGGTTGCCTAGTGATTCGCACCAACCACTCGAAGATGTATTGATTAGCAACAATGAACAGCATAGTAAAGACCGCTACCCAAAATACTTGACGTGAAGGCATGAATCCCATTACTCGGTCTAGCAGCTCTTCTTCTCCCATAGGTTCTATTCACCTCTTACCTTTAAATTTGATTTTATTTTCATTAACATGTGCTGCCATAAAATAATTATTCGTAGAATTTGGTGAACGCGTTTTTATATGCGATTGATAGATTTATTAATAAATCTGTTATTTTAACTACTTAAAGAGGATGTTCAAAAAGTGCGGGAAAAATAGCAGTCGATTGGATATGTTTGATTAATATTGGCAAGGGATTGTGAAGAAGTGTTCATCGTTGTCACAGTTGCTGATTCTACTAGGTGGATTTTAATGGAGTATAAAGGTGCATCAGCTTATAATGATGATCAATTTTTCAAAAGTTAGTAGGAGAAATCAAGAAGTAAGTCCAAACAATATGATTGAAAAACCAATATTTATTGCTTGAAATGATTGGTGATGCTAATTGGGGGACTTTCACCAAAATTATATATCTCTTATGATGGTGTAGAAAGCTCAGGAAAATATGGTCAAAGAAGCGAATAAAAACCTCAGTGGAACAGTAGGGAAAGTTCAATTTTCGTTGATGGTAACCCAAAATTTTAAAGAGAAACAATATGATCAAGTTATTTCTAGATTAGCCTTCCATTATCTAGCCGATTTAAATGAAGTATTTCAACGTGTTCATAATACCCTAGAGGAAACAGAGAAATCATATTTAGTATTCAGCATCCTGTTATACTTTCATCAATAAAAAAGTGCATCTGCTTCTACAACTAAAACAAATTGGATTGTTAAAGATTTTTTTAATGTGGTGAGCGAGTTGAACAGTGAATCAATAAAATAGTAGTTAAATATCATCGAAAAATTGAAGAATAGTTTCAACTGTTAAAGCAAGTGGGGTTAAGATTGACAATATTAGAGAAGATACTCCTAAAATTGAACAATGTAATAGTGAAAGTGAATATAAACGTCAAATGAGGATTGCACTATTTTGAATGTTTTCTTGTGAAAAGTAGCAAGTTTTCTAACCATAACAATACAGGTGCTTAAATTTGATTAACAGCATCAAAGAGGTCTTCGATCGAAGCTTCGTTTATTTGATTGATACTCCTTTGAGGTCTTCTTTAACTAAATCTTTCTATATAAGTGTGTATCTCCATTAAGGACGCGATTGTTAAACAATAAATAAAAGAATGTACGGACCTTTAACAGTTATACACATACAAATATTACCATCACCCCTGTTTTTACAGGTATCTTATAGAACTCCTATACGATAGGTTTTAAAACATTAAAATAGTGGTATAGTTCATCGATAAAGAGTTCAACAATAGTAGGGAAACTTTATCGTAAAAAAAGCTTATTTCGTTCATATAGAAAGGGTGACAATGATGAAAGTTCTTATTGTTGGAGCAAATGGCCAAATTGGCAAACATCTTGTATCATATATTCAGGGAAGCAATAACCTAGAAGCAAAAGCAATGATTCGTAAGCAGGAGCAGGCATCCTTTTTTGAAAATTTAGGAGCTGAAACTGTAGTCGTCGATCTCGAAGACGACATTGACACGATTGCAAAAGCTGCCGAGGGATGTGATGCGGTCGTATTCACAGCAGGTTCTGGGCCACATACAGGAAAAGATAAAACAATTTTAATCGACTTGGATGGTGCTGTAAAAACCATTGAAGCAGCTAAAGTTGCTGGAGTGAAGCGGTTTATTATGATTAGCTCGTTTGACACAAGACGTGAAGCAATCCAAGAAGCTCCATCGTCCTTTTCACCGTATGTTGCCGCAAAACATTATGCAGATGAATGGTTGAAGGCAACAAATTTGGATTATACGATCATACATCCTGGCATGCTAACAAATGATAAAGCAACAGGACAAGTAGAAGTAGGACATGATTTGGATGTTGCTGAAATTCCGAGAGAAGACGTGGCTAATGTCATCGTTGCAAGTTTAGAAAATGAGTCTACGATTGGAAAAGAGTTTCAAGTCGTAACTGGAGCGAAAGCATTAAAGGATTCTATAAAATCTATTTAACTCTATCAAAGTTTTTTACTTCATGTAGAAGACAATTTGCTCATCGAGTGAATTGTCTTTTATTTTTTTAAAAAAGGGGCTGTGTAAAACCAATGAAGTATTCATAAATGTCATTTAACATAAAAAGAAGTATACTATAATTTAGATTTTGATCAACTAGTTACCATAGGTAGATAACTAAAGGAGAGCTTTATTTTGGAAGGAAATTGCATTCGATATTATAACTTTGGCAATCCGAAAGATGTATTAAAAATGGAGAAGCGGGGTATTAATCCATTATTAGAAGAGGAAATCCTTGTGCGTATGATAACTGCACCAATTAACCCATCTGATCTCATCCCAATAACTGGTGCATATTCTCATCGTATTGATTTACCTCATATACCTGGATATGAAGGTGTTGGTATTGTCGTTGATGTTGGTCGCTCCGTTCCGAAAAGTCTTATTGGTAAACGTGTCCTTCCTCTTAGAGGAGAAGGGACGTGGCAGGAATACGTTAAAACATCAGCAAAATATGCCATTCAAATACCTGCGACAATTGATGATGATCTTGCAGCACAATTATACATCAATCCAGTAACAGCTTGGCTTACATGTACAGAAACTTTAAAATTAAAACCAGATGATACGTTACTAGTAAATGCATGTGGATCTGCTATCGGACATATTTTCGTACAATTATCTAACATACTAGGGTTTCGTCTTATTGCTATTACGAGAAATGACGATTATACAAAAGAATTGCTTAAACTTGGTGCGTCTCATGTCATCAATACGTCAGTGACACCGTTATACAATACCGTGATGGAATTAACAAAAGGAGTAGGTGCGACAGCGGCTATTGATTCCGTAGGTGGTAAAGATGGTTCAGAATTAGCTTTTTGCGTTCGACCAAACGGAGTTTTTTTAACGATTGGTTTATTATCTGGTATACCAATAAACTGGAGTGATATTTCAAAAAGGACAAATATTGAGGTTAAATTGTTCCACCTTCGATACTGGAACGCGAAAGTATCCGTCCAAACGTGGCAAGACACATTCAATCATATAATCACACTGCTCAAAGGTGATCATTTACAACTAAAGTACTCACGAGCTAAGTATAAGTTAGAGGATGTTAACAAAGCTGTTCAGATTGCTGAATCACCGAGCCATCATAAAGGGAAAATACTTTTAACATATTGACGATCTCGCCATAGCGGGATCTTTTTTAGTTATAGATGTGTCTTTTTCTTAATTTTTCTTTCATGAACCTAAAAACTTTCCGTTAACCTATTGACAATTCACGTTAACATTCTTTACATTTGTAATATGTTAACATGAAAATAAAATCGGTTTACAATGCATATTTCTAGCTACAAAGGAGATCTATTTATCTTTAAGAATTATGAAGTCACTGAGATCAGACGAGGCAAATGATGTAAAAAAATAATTTCACCAAAACTTATTAAGTCAAATGGAGGTTATGAAATGAATAGATGGGTGGAGCTTGCAAATAAGGTTTTAAGCGGTGAGAGTATAACAAATGAAGAGGCACTTTCAATATTAGAATGCCCGAACGATGATGTTTTACAACTGATGCATGCTTCATTTCAAGTTAGAAAACGGTACTTTGGGAATAAAGTAAAACTGAATATGATCATGAATGCTAAATCAGGCCTTTGTCCTGAGAATTGTGGATATTGTTCTCAATCCTCCATTTCAAACGCACCAATTGATACATATAAAATGGTAGATAAAGAGACGCTGTTTAAGGGAGCAAAGCGAGCACACGATTTAAATATCGGTACATATTGTATTGTCGCAAGTGGACGTGGGCCTTCAAATAAAGAGATCGATAAGGTCGTAGACGCAGTAAAAGAAATAAAAGAACGATATGGATTGAAAATCTGTGCCTGTCTTGGATTATTAAAGCCTGAGCAAGCGTTACAGCTTAAAGAAGCAGGAGTTGACCGATACAACCATAATCTTAATACTTCGGAAAGAAATCATTTGAATATCACGACTTCACATACGTATGACGATCGAGTCAACACGGTCGAAATAGTAAAAAGTTCCGGTATATCTCCTTGCTCAGGTGTCATTGTTGGGATGAAAGAATCGAAGCAAGATGTCATTGATATGGCAAATAGTTTAAAAGAGTTAGATGCAGATTCAATTCCAGTTAACTTTTTACACGCAGTCGATGGGACACCGTTAGAAGGAGTAAATGAATTAACCCCAATGTATTGCTTAAAGGTGTTAGCACTTTTCCGATTTGTTAACCCTACGAAGGAAATTCGCATTTCAGGTGGAAGAGAAGTAAACTTACGCTCGTTACAGCCTCTAGGACTTTACGCAGCAAACTCTATTTTTGTAGGAGATTACTTAACCACCGCAGGTCAAGAAGATTCGGAAGATCATCAGATGCTGCTAGATTTAGGGTTTGAAGTTGAAAGTGTTGAAGAAATGAAAAACAATATCGCTGCAGGGAAATAACGAAGTAAAAAGTAAATTCTAGAGAACTTACGAGCTAGCTATACAAAAAGTGTACTAGAATAGGGTTTGGCACATCGTTCACCTTGGTTCCGAAAGGTTTTTTTATCCCTGGCAATACATAAATCATCAGTTTAAGCTTGCTACACTTCAAGCAAACATTCACCCGCAAACTCTTTAGGAGAATGCGCGTATTTTTAATTTTGGGTCGTATTTTATATTCTCATTGTGTCTGAGCGCCAATGTTTAATATTAGAACGTATTTCAGCAGAATTTAAATTCTCAGCTGCTGCACGTTCACACAATTCTGGAAATTCATCATCTGATGAATTTCGGAGTGCGATGATCTGGGAAATTTTGAGCATAGGGCTAAGTTCTTGTCCGGTTAATCGATAATGTCGAAACTGCTCTTCCATACGAATTATCCGATCTTGGGTTTTAGTCGCGTACCTTCTGATGATTGTTACTGCAAAAACGAGACACAGGGAGAAAAGTAAGAGAAGGGAGGCATTTGCGATGTTTTGTTCACTGCTTAGAACCTGAATCCAATTGACAACAGACCATACTAGCACAATAATCGCTAGGGGTGCGGTAATAAAAGTGATACATAACATGAAAACGCATCGATCTACCGTTCGGGCTATTTTTCATATCGAATCTCCTTTTTCTATTTTTTATTATTAATTATATTCTTAATAATAATAATAATGGAATTTGTTAAGGGAATATGAGGGAAAATTGTACACTTTATGAACGATTTCTATTACGAAGTAAAACGATTGGAATGAACCTTAAGGTAAGAACAGGAGAATTATATGCTCTTCTAGGTCCAAATGGTGCAGGTAAGACAGCTGGAAGAAACTCATCCATGGCTCGCTGAAATTGCATGAGATACGACCTCCAAAATGTATAATTATTTGGACGATCCAATACATATTATATCCCGGACATAGGAATTGAGAGGACGTGATCGTAAGTTATCTAAACGGTCACCAAGATTATCGTCAACTTTTTGGGAGGGGAAGAAGTTCTTAAAATGAAAATTATTAGAACTTGAGGAAGTTGTTATTGCTCTCTGTTGAGTTTCGACTTTAGTTTACATAATATATATTATAGGAACCAATTGATTAAAATAATATTTAGTCTCAATTGAAAAGTATACTTAAAGTTTTGAGACAAAATGAAAAATTTTTCCTGTATTTATCTAAGTCATTTTAATAATAATACGCACCGTAAATTTCGATTGGCTTTGCACTAATTTTCGGATCATACGATACTGCAAATGGTCGTTCACCTTTAGTACGAATAATTTGTTTCAAATAATCATTATTCTTTGCAGTGAAAAATCGATAGTTTACTTCATTTACTTGAATATTCATTCCTTGTTCATTCCAGGCATTTATTTTAGTTTTAACAATTTTATATGAATCATTAAATAATAAACACCATTGATTTGCTGTATTCGCTGCATCGTTCACGACAAAATCAATTGCTTGTATCGCTCTTGATTCATTTTCATTCGTGATAATGGTATGTTCTTTTAAAGCTTTGAAACGTTCTGCGTCAGTTTGTTCCCATTGTATGTAAAATGGCAACGGTAATGTTAATGCATCATGCTGAATAATAAAAAGCATTTGCCAATAAATCCAATCTCCATTTGACGTTTTTCTTTCACCATTAAAAATCTCTGTCTGGCCGAATCCTTTCCCATGAAGGTTTTCTCTTAACTGATGAAGGTTATTTGTTCTAAAACATAATTGTCCTAATCCTTCACTAATTGTTATATCATTGCACAGTCTTGAAATTAACGGATTTGTTGAACGTTTTGCAACCGCTTCATCGTTAACAGCTAAAAATTCTAAATAGCTCGTTTTACTATAATATAAACTGTTATGAGTTCCCCAAATGTGATGATTTCCGCCATTAACCGCATGAAGTCCAAAATTTCTTAAAACTTCTTTTGCATCTTCAGGTGAACGATCGATAAAATGAACGAGATGATCAAATTCAATATTCATAACCCTCTCCCCCTCTTTAAACATTTTAGTTTACATAATATTATTATTGTTTACTTATTCGTCTGTTTATTTTAGTAAAACATAGCCTCCCGACTTTCTTCTTTTCTAATACTCTCATCTGCCCTATTAAAAGCTTCGAGATCAATGTTTATACCACATTCTCTTGACAGCAAGTTGATTGAATGATGAGAAACATAACCTTTCTACCTTTCCTCTATTTATACAGCATAATATCCACGCTATTTTCTATTCAGGTTACATTACTTTCTTCCATTACTTCTGGCGCTTCATTAGAATGACAACCTACACAGGCAAAATAAATCCCTTATATATTATTATATATATAATTCCATATCCCTTCTTAAACAACTCTTTTACTTACCTTAGGACACACCTCACATTCCTAATTATATGGATCCAATTGTTGAATAAACAAGATAGACAGTTGAGCTCTCACTATATACGAAACTCTAATCTCTTAATCATATACATGAACAAAAACCCCAAGCTTTATTTAGCTTGAGGTTTCTTAACATTTTTACACTAGAACAACTAGTGCTTCCCCTCTCTCTCTACTTTTAATTGATTAAGAAAATTGTAGAATGACATAACCAATTATCGCTGCCCATGTTAACAATCCAAAAGTAAAAATGACTTTTACTAAGTTTGCTTTCACTTTCCTCACCTTTTGTTTTATTAGTTTACATAATAATATTATGGTCTTTCTATAAAATTGTAAAGAACTTTATGCTTCTCTTCTTAATGCAGATAATACATTGACATTTGTTGCCTTCGATGCTGGTCGATATCCAGAAATCATCGCAACTCCAACACTAATCAACACAGAGATAATGACAAGTTCAATCGGTATTGAAGAAAATACAAAGTCAATTTCTGGTGTATCGGTCACTGATTCTAATATGAGTGGAATAATAAAGTTTGCAGCATAACTGACTACGTAGGAGATAAGAACACCAAATACCGATCCGATAATACCAATATATGCACTTTCCATTAAAAACATTTTTTTAATATGTGCTGGATTCGCTCCTAATGCTTTCATCACTCCTATCTCATGTGTTCGTTCGGTTACAGCCATCGTCATTGTATTGAAAATTCCAATGGAAGCAATTAATACAGCAATCGTTCCAACAAAAATTAATCCTGCTTTAAATGCATTAAAAAATAAATTCATATTGCTTATTTCTTCTGATATTGAATAAACGTAAAAACCATGTTCCTTCAATGCTGAGGTTACCGATTCAACATGTTCAATATTACCTACATGTGCTGCAACATTGTCAAAAGTATCAAATCTCTCTTCCGCATCATTTGTTACTGTTAAAAACTCTTCTTTCCACTCCTGGGATGTATAGAGTCCGCGGTCTTCCATCCAATCTCTTGTTGGCTCCTCTTTCACTCCAACAATCGTAAATTCATATGTCTCAACTTCATCTCCAGATTCAAGGTCTTGCAAAGTAACTTGAATCGTTTCACCGAGTAACTCTCCTTCATATGTCGGTATTTGATCATCTTGCTCTGTACTTGAAGGTTCTTCATCTTGATCCATTAAAACTTCTCTAAAATCATATCCAACGATCACTTCATCTTTTGCTTTAGGATACTCCCCTTCAATCAATTTTACATTTGCTTGTTCAGCTTTATCCATATTGATAAGTTCTACGCGTGTCATGCCTTCATACTCTTCATTTAACGATACCGTAACACCGGATGATAAAGAATCTGTCGTTAAAACAGCCACTACATGTTCTGTCTGTTCAATTACGTTAACATCTTCTGTACTTAATCGCTCATGCTCGTTAGTTTCTTCTTTTCCATAAATACTTACTTCTGTTAATGATTGATATGACGTTGCTTCATCCATGATGCTTCCTTGTAGACCAAAACCTATTGAAGCTAAAACGATAAGAAATGAACAGCCCATCGTTGTTGCTAAAATCGTCATAAAGACTCTTAGTTTGTTCTTCTTCATATTGCTTCGCACCATTCGTATTTGATCATTTAACTTCAATTGACCACACCTCTTTCTTGTGTTAAAACTCCATCATGTAGTGTCAATGTCCGGTTAGCAATTTTTGCAACTTCTACATCGTGTGTAATGATTAAAAATGTAATCCCTTCTTCTCTATTTAATTCCTTAATAAAATCAAGGATCGTCTCTTCTGTCTCTGAATCTAAGCTTCCTGTAGGTTCATCAGCAAAGATCATTTTCGGATTCGTTATTAACGCCCTGCCGATACTGACACGTTGTTGCTGTCCCCCGGACAGCTCATTCGGATAATGATTGGCGTGTGTATCCAGTCCAATCCGGTCAAGCATCTGCAGGACAAGCTTTTTTCGTTCATGTTTTTGTATCCCCTTTAGTGTTAATGGCAGTTCAATATTTTCAAAGGCAGTTAAGCTAGGGATAAGCTCGTAGTTTTGAAAAACAAAACCGAGGTGCTCTAAACGAAATTCAGCCCAATCCTTTTCATTAAAAGGGGTCATATCCGTTTCCATATATTCAATAAAACCAGACTCAGGTGTAATATATCCTGAAAGCAAGTTTAACAATGTTGATTTCCCTGAACCACTTTTTCCGACGATCGATACAATTTCCCCAGGATTAACTTCCATATTCACATCTTTAAGTACCGGTACAGTCGTTTCTTTTCCTTTTTTTCCAATCTTATAAGAATAATACAAATGATGTACATGAATCATTGCAAAACCTCCTAATCGTATGCACGATATTATATGTGTTATGTGTATTACTTTAAATAGTACACATAAGATACTAATTTAAACATAGAAAATAGTCAACTATTTTTTTCAAGTTTTCCTATACTCAAAAAAGAGGCTGGGACAAATCTAGTTAAGAAGTAATTGGTAAAAGGTTCCGATCATCAAAATAAGATGATCGGAACCTTTTTAGTTGTATTTTCGTCATCTCTTGTCCCATTAACTGCTCATGGCGGTGTACTTTCTCAAGTTCACCGCCATGAATGCAAAACCTAATTCATTTTTTACCTTCTCTTTCCTCTCACTGACATACGAGTGAAACCCAAATTAGCCTTCAAAAATCCGAAGACAGGCTCCACATCAATCTTACGTTTACCGTAGATCTCGCCAGTTTTCTCATCCGAAAGCTTTTGTCTGATATATTCCTTTTGCTGTTCCCATTTTTCAATATTGTATTTTTCGGTTATGGCCTTCTTTCGCTTTAGTGCATTGAGAACGGAACGGGCAACCTGAACAATCCTCACCACTTTTATCTTTCCGATTCGATAGGTAACGGAACAGCAACTTTTGCCCGTTTGGGCATGTAAAAGAATCTGTTTCCTCGTCATATTCCCAATTGGCCGAGTTGAAATTGTTATTTTTATACCTCTTTTTCTTCTCCTTACGGTACAGGGATGCACTCCCGATTCATTCGCCTCGATCTTCGTTCCGTCAAGAAAGATAGCTTCTTCCTCTATCAATTTTTCTTTCACAAGTTGACAGCGAAACTGGACGAAGCACTGCCGTAATAATTCCTTTACTTCTTCATGAACACGGAATCGATTGATGGTACGATAACTCGGTTCATATCCTTGAGCCAGCCACATCATACGATTACTATCTTTGAGTAATGCCTCAATTTTTCTTCCTGAGAAAACAGATTGTGTGTAAGCACATAAAATCACTTTCATCATCATTCTTGGATGGTAAGCTAGGTTGCCCGTTTCACGCAAAAAACTGGCGAAGGCTTCATCAGGTATCTGTTCCACAAGATCATTTACAGTGTAGGCAATATCCTTTTCCTGAAGCTTTACTTCTAAATCTAACGGCAAAATAACTTGATCCATGTTATAATATTTAAACATAAGGACACCCCCGGTTTAGTTATTGTGTGGTTACTTTAATTTTATCTGAAGGTGTCCTTTTTGTTTCAAAAAATTAGTTGATTGTAGCGAAAGGGGCGAGACGCCTTCGGGAAAAGCATTCGGCGAAGATCCCGCAGGGCGGTTTTCCCGAGGAAGCTGAGGCAATGCCCGAGGCAAGCGAGCATCCTGTAGCGAAAATCAACGACAAAGTTCAGCAGAGTATAAAAATAAAGAGAGGCACTCCACCCAAACATTGGGATGAGCGCCTCTCTATTTTTAATTTACTGGGTTTTGTCCAGCCTCTTTAGACTTATTTAAAATAAAGATGTCTGATTTGACGGGTCACTGCCATCATCATCTATATCTATATCGTCATTTTCTTTGGAATTCGATGGTGATTGAACGACACCTCGTTCAACCCAAGCATCGACAATGACTCCCTTATCGGTAACATCATAAAGAAACGAGCCATTCGTATATCGGTCATTAAACCGTACATCTCTTACTGTAATTGATTCCATTTCACCATTTTCTGGCTGTACTTTAATTCGATCATCTGAAATAACTGCGAAAAGTTTTACGACACGATGCGGCTGTCGTTTAAGCTCTTTTAACATGAGTAATCCACGTTTTGCTCGGCTTGTTTTTTCGAATACATTTAATTTCATTTTCTTATAAGCAGCTCTTTGGGTAATTAACAACAATCCTGGTTGTTCGTCTTCCTTGATAGACTGACAAGCCACAACAAAATCTTCCTTTTTCAAGTTAATTGCTTTCACTCCAGCTGTACGCTGTCCAGTAATACTCACTTCATCTTCTGAATACCAAAGGCCATACCCTAATTGTGTAGCAAAAAATAAATCTTGTTTTCCGTCCGTCAACATGACTTGAATGACTTCATCATTCTGTTTTAATTTTACAGCCATCAATGAACGGGAGTGTCGCTGAGCCTTATAATCAGACAAAATCGATCGCTTGATCATCCCGTTTTTCGTAGCAAATACTAAATATTGATCATCTTTAAATTCTTTTATAGGGATGACATCAATGACAGTGTCCTCTTGATCCATTGAGACGATGTTAGCTACATGCTGACCATTATCCTTCCACCGTCCTTCGGGTAGATGATGAACTGGCAGATACAAATAAGATCCGCCTTTCGTAAACAGTAATAATGTGTCAGTCGTATTCATTTCAACCGACTTTAGCAACCTGTCTGTCTCTTTCATGCCGGGAGGCTCTCCGTTTGAAGCTGTGTACGAGCGAATACTTGAACGTTTAACATACCCGTCTTTTGTCACGGAAACCATGACATCTTCAGAAGGTACGACAACTTCCAAGTTAATCTTTAGATCTTCTATCTCTGCTTCAATATTCGTTCTTCGTTCGTCTGCAAATTTCTTCTTAATCGCACGTAATTCTTTTTTAATGACATTTATTAACTTTTCTTCACTTGCAAGTATACTTTCGAATAATTCTATTTGCTTTGATAGTTCTTCTGATTCTTGTTGAAGAGTTGTAACATCTGTATTTGTAAGGCGATATAGCTGCAAATTAACAATTGCTTCAGATTGCGCCTCAGTAAAGCCGAATTTCTCTTGAATTCGCTCTTTTGCATCCCGTTTATCTTTCGATGCCCGGATCGTATCAATAACTTCATCTAACACAGAAATGGCTTTAATTAACCCTTCAACAATATGAGCACGTTCTTTTGCTTTATTCAAGTCGTATGATGTTCTTCTCGTTACAACTTCCTTCTGATGTTGGATATAAGAATGAAGCATCTGCTTAAGGCCGAGAAGTTTCGGGGTTTTATTAAAAATTGCAACCATATTAAAATTATATGATATTTGCAGATCTGTATTTTTGTATAAATAGTTTAAGACACCTTTTGCATCTGCATCTTTCTTTAACTCAATTACAACTCTCAATCCCGTACGATCCGTATCATCACGTACTTCAGCTATACCGTCAACTTTTTTATCAATACGCAGCTCGTCCATTTTTTTAACAAGGTTTGCTTTGTTAATCTCAAATGGAATTTCAGTTATGATAATTTGCTGTTTTCCTCCGCGAATGTCTTCAATATCTGCTTTTCCTCGTACAACAATTTTCCCTTTGCCGGTTTCATAAGCTTTTTTCAGCCCTTCAATTCCTTGAATTGTGCCCCCAGTCGGGAAGTCAGGACCTTTAATATACTTTATTAATGTATCGATATCACAATTCGGATGTTCCATTTGATGAATCGCAGCATCTATGACTTCACTCAAGTTATGAGGCGGGATATCTGTTGCATACCCACTGGAAATCCCAGTTGACCCGTTCACTAGCAAGTTTGGAAAACGTGAAGGAAGCACAACAGGTTCTTCTTGAGAATCATCAAAGTTTGGCATAAAGTCAACGGTTTCTTTTTCAATATCTGACAGCATTTCTTGAGATATCGCCGATAAACGTGCCTCGGTATAACGCATCGCTGCCGGTGGATCTCCATCAATCGACCCGTTATTTCCGTGCATCTCAACGAGCATATGTCTCATTTTCCAGTCTTGACTTTGCCTGATCATCGCATCATAAACAGACGTATCTCCGTGCGGGTGATAGTTACCAATCACGTTACCGACTGTTTTAGCAGATTTTCGAAAAGGTTTATCAGCCGTGTTCCGATCCATATGCATCGCATATAAAATCCTTCTCTGAACAGGCTTTAACCCGTCACGTGCATCAGGTAATGCACGATCTTGAATTATATATTTACTGTAACGTCCAAACCTGTCTCCAATCACTTCTTCAAGAGGCAGGTCTAAATAACGATCTTTCTCTTGCAAGGATTACTCCTCCTCTGTGACAAGTAAATTATCATTGTCTAGTATATTTGTTTCTTCGTCTAAACCGAACGCAACATGTGATTCGATCCACTTTCTGCGTGGTTCTACTTTATCTCCCATTAACGTAGATACGTGGCGTTCTGCTCTGGCGATATCGTCGATTCGAACACGGACTAACGTTCTTGTTTCAGGATTCATCGTCGTTTCCCAAAGTTGTGTTGCATCCATTTCTCCAAGACCTTTATAGCGTTGCAATGTATAACCTTTACCTACTTTATCAATCGCACCTTTTAGTCCGTCTTCGTCCCATGCATATTCAATTTTTTCTTTTTTGCCTGCTCCTTTACTCACTTTGTAAAGAGGTGGCAGCGCGATATACACTTTTCCAGCTTCTATAAGTGGACGCATATATCTGTAAAAAAACGTTAGCAACAAGACTTGTATATGAGCTCCATCCGTATCAGCATCGGTCATAATAATAATCTTGTCATAATTAATATTTTCAATATCAAAATCAGCTCCGACATCACCGCCAATTGCATAAATAATCGTCCTGATTTCTTCATTCTTCATAATATCTGCAAGCTTTGCTTTCTCTGTATTTATAACCTTTCCACGAAGTGGTAAGACAGCTTGGAATTTACGATCGCGCCCTTGTTTGGCAGAGCCCCCCGCAGAATCACCCTCAACTAAATACAACTCATTTTTACTCGCGTTCTTTGATTGCGCTGGTGTAAGCTTCCCACTAAGCATCGCATCTTTTCGTTTATTTTTCTTTCCGCTACGAGCATCTTCACGCGCTTTTCTTGCTGCTTCACGAGCTTGTGAAGCTTTAATTGCTTTACGAATAAGTGTGTTACTGAAATCAGGGTTTTCTTCTAAAAAGTAAGTAAGCTTCTCAGCTACGACATTGTCTACTGCAGCCCGTGCTTCATGAGTACCAAGTTTCCCTTTCGTTTGTCCTTCAAATTGCAGCTTCTCTTCAGGAACACGAACCGAAATAATCGCAGTAAATCCTTCTCGTATATCATTACCGTCTAAGTTTTTATCACGTTCTTTTAAAAGCTGCAATTTGCGAGCATGTTCGTTCACGATTCTCGTGACAGCTGATTTTGCACCTAGTTCGTGAGTTCCACCATCTTTTGTTCGGACGTTATTGACGAATGAGAGAACATTTTCTGTGTAAGCGTCATTATATTGAAAAGCAAAGTCCACTTCAATTCCTTCATGTTCTCCTTGAAAAGAAATAACCGGATGAAGTGTTTCTTTATCTTCATTTAAAAAATCTACAAAGGCTTCGATTCCAGTTTCAAAGTAAAACGTTTCACCGGTCGTCTCTTTATTTGGGCGATCATCAATTAGCTGGATTTCGATTCCTTTTAATAAGAAAGCCGATTCACGTAAACGTTCTGCTAACGTATCGTACTGATATGTTGTTGTACTAAAGATTGACGGGTCCGGTTTGAAGTGTACAGTCGTCCCCGTTTTTCTAGTAGTTCCGATTTTTTCTAATGTCGTAACAGGTTTACCACCTTTTTCAAAGCGTTGTTTATATATATTTCCATCACGGTGAATGGTCACTTCCAGCCATTCTGAAAGTGCGTTTACGACGGACGCTCCAACACCATGAAGACCGCCGCTCGTCTTATAACCGCCTTGACCAAATTTTCCTCCGGCATGTAACACGGTTAAAATGACCTCCGGAGTAGGTCGGCCTGTTTGGTGCATGCCTGTCGGATAGCCTCGCCCTTCATCCTGCACACTAATACTTTCATCTTTATGTATTTTTACAGTAATTTTATTTCCATAGCCCGCTAATGCTTCATCTACGGAGTTATCAACAATTTCAAAAACGAGATGATGTAGCCCTCGGTGATCAGTACTACCGATATACATCCCCGGTCTTTTTCGAACTGCATCAAGACCTTCCAGAACTTGAATAGCATCATCATTATATTCAAATGTAGATTTTGTCGGCAATGATTATTTCTCCTTTCTAATTCGTACTCATGAAATTATACATGGTTATCCTAACGTTTTTTCGAGGACACCCTTTCTTTTAAAAGATAAGAAAGTATAAAATTTCAATCTCTCGATTGCTATCTAGACTAGCAGACACGAGCGTTTCCTACACGAGCTTTCACACGGATGTGGTGACTCCGGCGTCCCCGCAGGACGCGGGGGTTTTAGCCGAAGATCTGATCTAGCGATTTGCCTCGACGGACAGGACGTCCTAATGCCCGTCATGCCACAGGACGTGGCATATTGCCCGGTTGACGGATATAACCACAGAGCAATGCCTCAACTTTCTAGGTACCACTCTGTGTGTATATGTTTACCAAATATCCCCTGATCTTGTGAATCTACTCTATAAGCTAATATATAACATACCACAACTACAGCACTGTTTCGATAAATAACGTTGAAAAAACTTCAATCTGTGTACATAAGGCACATATTAATGTATAAAAAGAAGGTAAAGTTTGTCAATTATTGTTATGATTTTAAACAAGTACGACCTTTTATTTGGACCTCATAAATGATAAAGACACTTCTCAATGAAGTGCCTTCATAGACTATCATGATCTGTCATTACCATACTAATAAAAACAATGTCTTAAAAATCACTATTTCACTAATAATGCATGATCGACTTTAATACAACGATCCATGATGACTGTAAACCCTGACTGCTCTGCTATATTATACGCTTCTTCATTATATAAGCCAAGTTGTGCCCAAAATACGTCTGCATCAATACCTTGTGCATCTTTTGCGACTTCAGGTAAATACTCGCTTCTTCTAAAAATGTTAATAATATCAATATGTCCATCAATATCTTTTAACGAGGCGACAGACTTTACTCCTAACACTTCATCAACATTCGGATTTACCGGAATAATCTCGTATCCTGCTTGTTGAAGAGCTTCCGCAATTTGATAAGATGTTCTAGCTTCATTATCAGACAAACCTACGATCGCAATTCGTTTTGCATTTTCCAGTATACATTTAATTTGTTCTTGAGTTGGATTATCCATTTTTTTAACTCCTTTTCACATTAAACAGTTATATTGCGTGTTCTAAAAGAACTTTTTTAACATTATCTTATAGGGACTTATGATAGTATAAACGATTATTTCACAATCATAACAGGAACTTTCACACGTTTTGCTACTTTATGACTGACACTTCCTAATACCATTACTTGAAACTGGTTTAAACCTCTGCTCCCGATAACGACTAGATCGTAATTCCCTTCATTAGCTTCACGAACGATTGTTGGACCTGGTTCCCCTAATAAATGCTTCACTTTAAAAAAAATTCCAGCATTTATTAATTTCTGTTCGATTAATTCTACTCTTTTCTTACTTTGTTCCGGTACTGCACGAGGAGGAATTTCTTCATCGAACATACGTGAACTTGAGGGGAGTTCATCAATGACATGAATGAGTGTAATCATTGATTTTTCAACTTTTTCAGCAATAAATATCGCCTTATCTGCAGCACGTTGGGAATGACTTGAACCGTCAGCCGCTAATAAAATCTTTTCGAACATATCAATCCCTCCTCTAAGGGGTAACTTTTTTCATCCCCTAGAACTTTTGCAGTCGTTAATGAAAAAAAGAGGTGATGTGTCACCCCTATTTCCTTTTCCCTATTTTATTCGATTTATTCACTTATTAATCCTTCTTTTTCTAAATAGTCCCTTGCAACAATATATGCATCATCGTCGTCATAATCAACTCTGTAATTCATCTCTTGCATTTCACGTTCTGAGATTTTACCAGACAATTTATTTAGAATTTCTTCAATCTCAGGGTGCTCTTCTAGAACTTCTTCTCTAAACAATGGGGCGCCATTATAAGGCGGAAAGAAATTTAGATCATCCTGTAATACGACTAGATTATATTCAATCATATATGCATCTGTTGAGTACGCATCGATAACTTGGACATCTCCAGAGACTAAAGCTCCTGAACGCAAACCAGCATCCATTGTTTGGACATTCGCAAGATCTAAGTCATATAATTGTTGAACACCTAAATAGCCGTCCATACGGTCAGAGAACTCATGAGTAAAACCAGCAGTAAGTTCGTCTTCAACTTCGGTTAAATCTGAAATTGTTTCTAATTGATGTTCTTCAGCAACTTCCTCTGTAACAGCTAAAGCATACGTGTTTTGATAGCCAAACGGTTCTAGAAAAACAAGATTATATTCGTCGTACATTCCATCTCTAGCATGAGCAAAAGCTTCCATTGGATCATTACTCTCAATATCTTCTTCTAATAAATTCGCAATCGCTGTTCCAGTAAACTCGAAGTACCCATCCAAATCCCCATTGAGTAATGCTTGGAAAACGATGTCTGTATTCCCTAATCGAGGTTCAATTTCGACCGAGATATCAGATTCATTTTCAATTAACAGTTTGTACATGTTAATAATAATTTCTGGTTCTGCACCGAGCTTTCCTCCAATAACGATCATCTCTTCATGATGGTCTCCAGACGAAAAAGTAATATCTCGCAACACTGGACTTAAAACAACAAGGACTGCTACTGATACAACGATGATAAATGGTTTAATTGTTCGGCCAGCAGACTTTTTTTCAGTAAACCTTAATACTGCATCAAAGAAAAGTGCGAGTAATGCTGCTGGAATCGCACCTAACAAAATATAATAACTGTTATTTCTTTGTATCCCTAACATGATCAGGTCGCCTAAGCCACCTGCACCGATTAAGGCAGCTAAAGTTGCAGTTCCGACAATTAAAACCATAGACGTACGAATACCAGCCATAATCATCGGCATTGCAAGCGGGAGTTGAATTTTATTCAGTTGTTTAAATGTACCCATACCCATACCTCTAGAGGCTTCCATTAGTGATGGATCTACTTCATTAATACCTGTATATGTATTTCGTAAAATAGGCAATAATCCGTATGCAGTTAAAGCGACGATCGCAGGAGCTGTCCCAATGCCAAGCAAAGGAATCATAAAGCCTAACAAAGCTAAACTTGGTATCGTTTGTAAAACAGCAGATGTTCCTATTACAGATTCGGCAAATCGTTTTTGTTTTGATAAGTAAATACCTAATGGAACAGCAATAAATACTGCTAGAAGCAAAGAAATTAATGACATATGTATGTGTTCCCATGAAGCCTGAACCAATAAGTCGTTACGCTGCAGAAGCAAGTTCCAAAATGTTTGTATTTGTCCCATTTAGACAAGCCTCCCATCATGAAGTTCCCCTTCTAAATAAAAGGTAATATCCTTTAAGGAAACCGTTCCTGTCAACTTATCATTTCTTGTAACGGGCAAAACGACCATATCAGTCTTCTTAAACGCACGTATTGCGTCTCTTAATGTACTATCCTCATGTAAAGTTTGTTCAAAATCGGTGTTTATCACTCCTTCATTGTACAAACCAACAAAAGCTCCGCTAGAATCTGCTACAAATTTTTGATCGTTAGGTGAAACGGATGATAAACCTTCTTCACTCACAACCCAGTGTGATTCTTCAAGAAGAAGATGTTTTAGTTTTACATGTAAGGGATCCTTTCTGTCTCCTAAAAATTCATTTACAAATTCATCTTTTGGTTCATGTAACAACTGTTCAGGAGTATCGATTTGAACAATTCCGCCCTCTTTCATGACACAAATTGTATCTCCTAATGCTAAGGCTTCATCCATATCGTGTGTGACAAATAGGATCGTTTTTTTTATTTCTTTTTGAAGCTGTCTTATATCTTTTTGTAATTGTTCACGACTTATAGGGTCTAACGCACTAAATGGTTCATCCATTAAAATAATATCAGGATCACCTGCCAACGCGCGGATTACACCGACACGCTGCTGTTGGCCACCTGATAACTCATTTGGTTTTTTTGTCCGATATGTATCCAGGTCCAGCCCAACCATCGACATTAATTCATCAACACGTTGACGAATATTTGCTTTAGGCCATTTTTTTAACTCAGGAACAACCGCAATGTTTTCTTCAATCGTCATATGTGGAAAAAGGGCAATTTGCTGAAGTACATAGCCTATATTCCAACGAAGTTTTTTTATATCCATTTCTTGAATGTTTTCGCCGTTAATTTTTATAGAACCTTCAGTAGGGTCAATAAGCCTGTTGACCATTTTCATTGTTGTCGTTTTTCCACAACCGCTCGGTCCAATTAAAACAAAGAAGTCTCCTTCCTTCACTGTAAAGTCAATTCCTTTAATTGCTTCAGTGCCGTCTGGAAACGTTTTCTTCACTCCTGTAAAGTTGATCATGATTACGACTCCTTTCAAGTGCACCTATCCATGTAAAAATGAGTGAAAAAATGTTAATCTATATTCTTGTAGTGCGTGTTCAAAAAGGGTGACAAAAAAAGCGAGTATATCAAGGCCACTAAGTTTTGAGTCGCGGAACGTATGGTGTTATAACGTGAGTAACGGAGATACGAGACAACTTAGAGATACGAAAGCAATTTTTCCCGGACTTTTTGAACATCCTCTTGTAAAAAATAATATCATCTTTTTATATCACATTGAATACAATACTAAACTCTTTTTATGAAGAGACAACCTTTTATTCGGAGGTAGGAAATGTTAAAAAAACGTTCATTTATCATTGTATTAGCGATCGTTTATTTAATTTCTGGTATTGGTAACCTTGTTGGTTTATTACTAGGGTTCATGCCTATTGTCTATTTATCACTTCCTGTTTTTATCGCTGGTACAATTGGATTATTTTATTTAAATATGTCCTATAAAAAAACTTGATATTATTGCATTTTTAAATAAATGATTGTTAGTCTTTTCTCTTACTGATTTTTTTGTGCTTTTCCTTAGCTTTTTTGAGTATAATTTGATATTCAATTACGGTACGTGAAATATTACTTTGGAATTTCATGACTTCACCTCTTAGTTAAAATGAAAAAACAAAAAACACATGAGTTTTCAATATGAGAACACATGTGTTTTTCGTATATTCATAATCTTTATGATTAAAGATGATAAACAGCGTGATATTTATCTCGTAAATAATTAATTAAGTAAGAGGCGTTGATCTCTTCTCCAGTTGTATCCTTTAATATCTCTAATGGCTCTTTGCTCTTTCCATATTGATGAACGTGCTTAGTGAGCCATTCTTTAATTGGAGATAGATTACCTTGACGTAGCAATTCATCAAAGTTTTCGATATCTTTATCCATTGCGTTTTTAAGCTGTGCAGCATAAACATATCCGAGAGCATAGGATGGGAAGTATCCGAATAATCCACCAGACCAATGTACATCTTGTAATACACCTTCTCCATCATGTGATGGTCGGATACCAAGAAGCTCTTCCATTTTATTATTCCATGCTTCTGGTAAGTCTTTTACTTCTAGTTCTCCATTTATTAGTGCTTTCTCTAATTCATACCTTAAAATAATATGCAAAGAATACGTCATCTCGTCCGCTTCAATACGAATTAGCGACGGACCAGCTACATTAATCCCGCGATAATACGTTTCAAGGTCGATATTATCAAACTGTCCAGGAGCAGACTCCTTTAATAGATCATAATATTTTTCCCAGAATGCTTTATTTCTTCCTACGAAGTTTTCCCAAAATAGTGACTGTGATTCATGGATTCCCATCGATGTACCTCTGCATAAAGGTGTTCCAACAAATTTCGTATCAATATTTTGCTCATAAAGCGCGTGTCCGCCTTCGTGAATCGTACCAAATACCGCTGTTCTAAAATCATTTTCATCATACTTTGTTGTCACACGAACATCACCAGGATTTAAGCTGATAGCAAATGGGTGCACGGTTGTATCTAATCGTCCTGCTTCAAAATCATAATTCATCGCTTTTAATATTTCTTTATTTAATGCTTCCTGGTTTTTCTCCGAGAAAGGCTTGAATAAAAAGTCAGTCTCTGGCTTATTTGTTGCTTCGGTCACGACCTTTACTAAAGGAACAATCCCCTCTTTCAACTGACCAAATACTCTGTCAATCGTTTCTACAGTTAAGCCTGGTTCATAATCATCTAATAACGCATTGTATTTATTCCCTTCGTAACCGACCCACTCAACATATTTCCGATTATAATCGACAATTTTTTCCAAGTAATCTTGAAAAGAAGCAAAATCTCCTTTCCCTTTCGATTGTTCCCATGCTGCTTCAGCATTTGCTGTTAACACAACATAATCTTGATATTCTTTTTCGGGAATATTTTCAAATTTCTTTAGGCGCTTCTCACACTCTAATACAGATGCTTTCGTAACATCTTCTAATTCATTCCACGTATTTGCCTCTTTAAGATTCTTTATGTACTGCTTCATTTGCTCTGAAGTCGACATGCGGAAAACTTCAGAAGACAGCGTACCAAGTACTTCTGACCTCTGCGGTACCCCTTTTCTCGGAGCTCCTGTTCGAAGATCCCATGCTGCTAACCCAGCAGCTTCTTGAAAGTCCATCATTTTCTTTACATAGCTTTTAAACTGCTCGACTGATTCTTTTCCCAAAATAGTTCCTCCTCATATATTTAGTTTTACTCCTTTTATAATCATAACCTAAATTGATTTATATTTCAGTATATTTAACTTTGTGTTTGTAGTTTGTATAACGCTTCTTCATAGCCTATAATAGAATTTTGATGTTGTTTCACATTCATAATGAGGAGGAAACCAAATGGATTTAACGGTCACACAATCAGCCATAAATTTTTATAAACATGAAATGCAATTGCAAAAAGGTGATTTCTTAACTTTGTTTGTCAGAGTTGGGGGAGTTGGATCTGGTGGATTTTCTGCGGGCGTTTATCAAGGCAAGCCTGATAACGAATATAAACAACAAATCATTCATGGCATTTCCTTCTGTGTAAGTGAAGATGATGAGTGGTATTTCGATGGGATGGTTATCGATTATAATTCAGATAAACAAGAGATGACTTTTACGAATCACAAAATAGAAGATGTCACAAATCCTAATTAAAACCGGGCGTCAAACATACGCCCGGTTTTATTATCCTCCTATATGACTCATTTCAATTTTTTTAAATTCTTGACTTTCCGTATGCTTAAGACGCTCTTCAGAATAACGATCATCTCTTTTTTCCCAAATCGATTGAATGTAAGAAACGAGTTGCTCTTCGGTCGCACCGGAGCGTAATATATGACGAAGATCATGACCATCTGATGCAAATAAGCAAGTGACTAGTTTTCCATCAGCAGATAGTCTTGCTCTTGAGCATGTTGAACAAAATGCATCTGTAACAGATGAAATGATACCAATTTCATGGTCTGATCCTTTATATTTAAAGCGATCGGCAACTTCCCCAGTATAGTTCGGATCAACAGGTTCAAGAGGCATTTCTGCATGGATCATATTAAATATTTCTTTTTTGCTAATGACATGATCTAACTTCCAGCCATTCGTATTGCCTACATCCATGTATTCAATGAAACGTAAAATTGCTTTCGTTTCTTTAAAGTGACGAGCCATCGGTAAAATATCATCATCATTCATCCCGCGTTTTACGACCATATTAACTTTCACTTGCATCCCGTGTTCTAAAGCGTCGTCAATCCCTGCTAACACTTGACTAACACCAATATCCCGACCATTAATATAACGGAATTTTTCGTCGTTTAAAGAGTCTAAACTAATCGTAACTCGATGGAGACCTGCTTCCTTTAGCTCAGCTGCATAACGGGGCAATAGTGACCCGTTTGTCGTCATCGCGATGTCGTCGATGCCATCGATTTCATTTAGTTGTTTCATTAATAAAGGCAAGTCTTTACGCATTAATGGCTCTCCTCCTGTAATACGTAATTTCTTTACCCCGGCTATTTTCACAAACAATCTAGACAAATACGCTATTTCTTCAAAAGATAATATCTCCTTTTTAGGAAGAAATTGATAATCTTTATCAAAAATTTCAGGTGGCATACAATAGCGACAGCGAAAATTACAACGATCCGTCACTGATATTCTTAAATCCCTCAAAGGTCTGCCAAGGCGATCTTTTAATATTGATTTCATGACCTTCCCCCCTTAACACCTTTATTATACTTGTTCCAATAAAGCAGTTAAAGAGGGGTTTTAAGTTTTATATGTTTTCAAAGGCAAATTTGTACTACTTCATTATCGTTTTGCTTCTTCAACTTGGTTTTCAAGTTGTTCAATTAGCGTTGATGAGTAATCTACAAATTGATGATCAAGATCATATTTTTTTGCCATTTCTAATTGGTTCTTTGCATCATCAAGGGCTTTAGTAGCTGTTTGCAGTTGATCTGGGTCCATACTCATTGTCGCACTTCCAACCATTTTTTGAGCTGCTTTAATAGCCATTTCTATTTGCTGAATATTATTAAAAGGCTCTGACATTTTCATCTTCCTCTCTTTAAAAAGATCTTTTACATATAGTTTCCAAAAACATGTCATTCATACTATTTAATTAAGTATCCGCCCGTAAAACGGGCAGTTTTAATTTCGCCCTATAAGGGCACTTTACCACCCGAGTCCCTTAAGGGACCTTATTTAAGTTGGTCCGTGTCATTAATTTTTCGAGGATATCCCTTTTCATAATCATATAGAATTCGTAATCGCTATAGGCGGACGCTTTCACTCCAAAGCACAAGTGCGACATCTACTCGTGCTGCACTTCGTTTGCATTCGTAGTGTCTTCTTTGCTGCGGGCAATGCTTCAACTTCCTAGATGTCACACTGTGTGCACCTAGGGGATTTTCGACGATTGCTTTTCCCGCCTGAGTCACCGCCTGGCGCTCTTAATGATGGCATTTAACATCCGATTAGCATACATAGAAAAAACGAGTTGGGGGAAGTTGTATCTCATTAAAGGGCTTTTGTTATCAAAGAAACTTATGTTCATTTCGTATCCATCATTTAAGAAAATAAATGTTCAGGAGTCGGATGAGTATTTGGACTACAAAACGAAAAGTTTGTGAGATGAAAGGTTTGTAGCATTTGCAGTGGAAGTCTCAATCATTATACCTTTATCAGAATAAAAGACTCTTTAAACAGCCAAATAAAAAAAAGACTGGCTCAAGCAAATTTTTTACGCTTACGAGACAGTCTTCAATATAAATTATTTATTTAACTTTGGAGGCCGCTTCCCCCAATACTGATAGTAATCAGTCCTGATGTTTCCATTATACAGCTTTCTTTTTTTCGTTGCTTTTTGTCCGTACACTTTTTCAAAATGAGGGTACGAAGTAATGATGTATACTGACCATGTGTTGAGTGGTTTAAATGTCATCCCCATCTGGCGGTATAAATTTTCCACATACGCTCGTTCATTCATCCGTTCACCATAAGGAGGGTTTCCAACGATCACTCCATATTCCTCATTTGTTCGAAAATCTTTTACTTGCATTTGCTTAAATTGGATTAAATCAGGAAATCCGGCTTCGATTGCATTGTTCTTTGCTAGTTCAATCATTTTATGATCGTTATCAGAACCTACAATATTAAGAGGTTGATCATACTTTGCTAAATCTTCTGCTTCTTCCAATGCACGGTCGATCCATCCTTGTTCATACCAATCCCACTGTTCAAAAGCAAAGTCACGATTAATTCCAGGAGCAATATTTTGCCCTATCATCGCCGCTTCAATTGCCAAAGTACCTGATCCGCAAAATGGGTCATAAAATGGCCGGTCAGGATGCCAATTCGTTAATTTAATCATTGCTGCAGCTAACGTCTCTTTTAAAGGAGCTTCATTATGTAAATAACGATACCCTCGTTTATGAAGGCCTGTTCCACTTGCATCAATCGTTAATGTCGCTTTGTCTTTTAATAATGCAACCTCGATACGGTGCAGCGGTCCTTGCTCTTCAAACCAGTCAATATGGTAACTTTGCTTTAAGCTTTCGACAACAGCTTTTTTTACGATAGCCTGGCAGTCAGAAATACTGAATAACTTTGACTTGACGGAACGGCCGATTACAGGAAATTCTGCATCTTTTGTAATGTATTCAGACCAAGGTAACGCTTTCGTCTTTTCAAACAATTCTTCAAATGTTTCGGCATGGAACTCTCCAATAATCACCTTTATGCGATCAGCAGTACGTAGCCATAAGTTTGCACGTGCTATTCCGACAGAATCTGTTTCAAAAATAACTTTCCCATTTTCAACTTGTACATTTTCATAGCCTAGCTCACGAACTTCATTTGCAACAATCGCCTCTAACCCCATTGCTGCAGTTGCAATTAATTTAACTGTTTTCACTTTTTCACCTACTTTAATTCAAATGCTTACACATATCATCTTTTTATTATAAACCAGTGATACATTCCGTTATGAAAATGAATCTTTAAAGAAAGCTCGGCAATATGCCGAGCTTAATATACAGATTATAAATGATGAACTATTTTATGTAAAAGAAAACTCCACGAATTAGTCGAGGAGCTTTGTTACGACACCAAGTGTGTTTTATAAGCCATGTTCTGTGCTTTCGTACTGCAAACGGGCAGTCATCCCTCGTACGAAAGTGATAATCATCTATCTACAGACAACTCCTCATTGTCTGTCCCTCATTCTGTTCAATTCCTTCCTGAGGGTGCCCCTACCAAATTTTGGGTTTCTCACTCGTGGGGTTTACCTCGTTCCACTCTGATCATTTCTAATCAGACTTCGTCACTGTGGCACTTTCAAGGTATATATACCATATTCATAGGAACTTAGGTATATTCCCTGCCGTTAGTTCAGTCATAACCGAACTACCCTAGCTTATGACTTCGCTAGGCACGAACACTACAGTCATCGCAGACTGTGTGAGCATGGACTTTCCTCTACACGAAAACGTGCAGCGATTATCCAAACACAAATGGTTGTCTTTTGAGCGACAAAATTTATTATACCACAAGAAATAACACAGGATCAAGTGACATTTTTATCCAATAATTGTTGTATCGCTTTTTTAGCTAATTGGTCTGCTTGTTTATTTTGCTTACTCGGGATCCACTTCATAAAGACATAATCGAAATGGTTCTCAACGACTTGTAACGCATGCGATAACAACGATTTGTACGGTTCATTTTTTACATACTTTTTATCGAATGCTTCGTCTAACAATTTAGAGTCTGTCCTTACAGAAATTAATGTAAATCCATGTTTTTTACAAATTTCTAAAGCATGTACAAAAGCATGAAATTCAGCCTCGTGATTAGACATGGTACGTAAAGGTATACAGTTTGAAAGGTGGACACCATTTCCTTTAATATAAATACCTGCTCCAGAAGGACCTGGATCTCCAGCACTTGCACCATCAATATATACTTCTATCAAACTTGCATCTCCTTTTAAAAAGTTGTATAGAGCAACCCCTTACGAGCACACGTAAACATACTAGCGATAAGTTTCTTCACCTATGTTGCATAGTCTTGTTAACAACCTCAATTAATCATAAAGTTTACTTCCGAACACATGTTTTTCTAAATTCGATAATCGGCGCAGTATATCATAGTTTGTGTTCCCCGCTTGTGATTGAGGCTGCGGCTGCGTTTGTGGCTGATGACGTTTAGTATGCTCACTTAACGTAGCCGTTTCTTTTTTCAATCGCTCTACTTCTTTTTCAAGCCATTCAATACGATTTTCGAATGCATCATAGTCTTTAATGATCGTATCTAAAAACTGATCCACTTCATCTTGATTATAACCACGAATTCCAGTCTTAAAATCTTTTTCTAATATTTCCTTTTGAGTAAGTCGAGAAATACGTTTTTGTCCCAACGGCTTTCACCTCTATTAGTCCTATTAATTCATTCTTTTAATGAGAAAGAAATCCAGCAATGAATAACGACAAGATTTTTTACCTTTATTGAACTTCCTCTAATTGATTATTGATTATATTCTTTCAGAAAGAGCTTGTCTTGTCAATTCCAACTATGATCATCCGCTTCCTCTCTAATCGTATCTTCAATCTCATCAGGAGTTAAATAGATGACCGGATAGCCTGTTGCAGATTCTTTCTTCTTTGCATATGTTAAATAGTATTCAGGCGAGCCTTGTGTATACTCGTCATATAGTACTAATATTGCATCACTTTTATCGATAATAAACTGGTTTTTCATCTTTAATTGTGCCGGATTGTCATATTTCCGCTTCGTTATGTAATCTTTATAATCACTTCGTTGCCATATGTTTAAATATAAATCTTTGACTGGACCGTTCCAACGTTCTTCCTGCTCAAAAAACGGTGCTAATGTCGCAACTTTCATATCATTATATAGCTCCTGTTTTAACTCTAGAGCTGCTTCAGCAGCCCATAGTTCAACACCAGGCTGACCGCTCGTAATGATCCATTCAATATCATATTCTTCTTTCAATTGTTTGAGTTTTTTCTTTATTGCCCGTTTTAAAAAAGGGAGATGATCATGTTTTTCATTAAATATGCCTAATTCGTGCGGTTTATAACCCGTAACTGCTAGAACTGAGTACATATGTGCTCCTTTCCTTTTAAACACCTGTTTAAGTTATGATAACCCTTCTATCCTATCTCGTTAAAACGGACCAGAAATCTGGTCCGTTCACATTTCATTTTTGGCTACTATCGGCCGCAACCCGGGCCGCCATATCCACCTACTTGTGGTCCTACATTAGGTCCATACCCTGCAACTTGATGCCCTGGTCCCGGTGTAGCAGCCCCTGCAACTTGATGCCCTGGTCCAGGCCCATACCCGGCTACTTGTGGTCCTGGTCCATAACCTGCTACAGGTGGCCTCGGTGTAGCAATCCCTGCTACTTGTGGTCTCGGGCCAGCAGCGAACTGCTGAGATGTTATACGATTTACAGTAGATTCAGTATGAGGATACGAGTGGAAGTATTTATAGTTATGGTTAACCACATTCGTTGTATGACTTGGGTGAACAACTGGGACAATATAATCACAATCTTGTTCAGTTACACTGTGTTGTGTTGGGCAATATTTTGGCGGCATCTGTTGTACATGACGTCGTCTAGGGTGGTGACAATTCATAAGGTTTCCTCCTTTATTATTTGATTCAATATCAACCTATGTTCATTTCCCTAAACATGTACTAGTGAGAAAACCTAATTTCACATTGAAATTATTGAAACAACAGTATTGTCATGCCAATCACAACAAAAAACATGAGCATAACGATTTTAGCCATGACCTTCTCTCCTTTATTTATCCATCGATAATATTTTAAAAGATCTAGGAAATATTGCAAGAAGGTTTTATTTCCTTTTTCGCCATGATTCGTCATATTCGATATCGTTGTGCTATATTTTACATGGCTTTCGACTCCAAAAGCTCGAAAACATGCGATTTATGCGCTTACCTGGGAAATAAATAAAGGTTTATACTCGATTATGTTAGGAAATATACGTTATACTCTTATAAAAGGTTTCACCTAGAATCATACATAAATTCTAATTTGGAGAGTGATGATCAATGCCAAAAGTAAAAGTTCCTGGAAAAGACCCGTTTGAAGTTGAAAAAGGAACGAAGCTCGTCCTAGCTCTTGAAGACAATGGAGTCGATATTCTTCATCGTTGTGGAGGCAAAGCCAAATGTACAACTTGCAGAGTGGAAGTCGTTGAAGGTGATTTTGGTCCACTTACTGAAGTAGAAAGCTCCATTTTTGAGAAAAAAGGGTTAGATGATTCTTGTCGATTATCTTGTCAAGTGTATGTGAATGATGACGTAACAGTTAAACCGGAAAGAACGGTTTCCTCTTCCGGTATGGATGCTGGACCAAGACCAGAGCAATAAAAGGTATGACGCAAGGACTTAGTCTTTGCGTCTTTTTCTTACAGTTAACCAATCCTCTAACGTATGAATATTTCTTTCTTTTAATTTTGTAATGAGTTTTTCAAACACTTCCGCAGTCATGTATGCATCATTTAATGCATGGTGGCGCTCCCTCTTATCGATATCAAACCTCTTTATTAAATCATCTATTTGATTCCGCTCTCCTGGATATAAAAAGTTTGCAACCTCGTAAGAGTCAATCGACTGTGGACGGTAATCAGGTAGTTCCCACTTCTTGCAAAGCTCTTTTAAGAAATTCACGTCAAAGCTTGACGGGTGAGCAACGACGACGGTCTCATAAGAAAACTCCAGAAATTTTTTAAAGCTGTACGGAAATGGTTGGCCTGAATGATTAATTTCCTCTCTAGATAAACCCGTTAGCATTAATATCTCTTTAGGAACACGTTTAATGGGGGAAATGATCTCATAAAATTGCTCAGGAAATTGTATATCATTCATATTTATTTTGACAGCTCCTAACGACACAACTTCATCACCTAATGTTGAATATAACCCTGTTGTCTCTAAATCAAAGACCGTATACGTCATATCCTCTAAAGATGTCGTACAATCAATGTCACTTTGGGGCATTTTCTGGATTTCCTTTACTATTTCACCATAAAAAGCTTTATTTTCTTTCAACCACTTTCGTTTATCGTATTCAAATCGGTAGAAATCGAAAAGAAGATACTTCATGATCCGTAATGCTGATACTTCCATTTATTAGATCCCCCGATTCTTAGCAAAGCTTAACTCACTCATTTGCTGAAGTCGCTTTGCAA
Organism: Evansella halocellulosilytica; assembly: GCF_002335745.1. Classification (GTDB taxonomy): domain Bacteria; phylum Bacillota; class Bacilli; order Bacillales; family Salisediminibacteriaceae; genus Bacillus_CA; species Bacillus_CA halocellulosilytica. Next base: position 3,680,625 of record NZ_NIST01000001.1, read on the forward strand.
CCAGTAATGCTTCTTTTAACTGCTTCTTTTCTTCTTTCGTCATTCGTACTGTTGGAACTTGATTCGTTAAAGGAATTTGCCGTCTTAATTGCGATATATGTTCTTTCATTCGGAAGTAATGTAAGTAATCTAACGCTAACTTTACATTTTTAACATCTCTTGGATGGAATATCTCTTTTTCTTGAAGTTGTTTCAGCCTTTGTAATGTGCTGACAGCTACGATCCCATATTTGATCGAGAAGATCCTGACCCCATTTACGATTTGCATCATCGCTTGTTTTTTAATATCAATGACTCGTTCTTTCCCTTTTGTCGATATTGTTCCAAGCGGAGTAATCGGAACACGGAAACGAATTGTATCTTTCATCAGAAGTGCATGTAATATTTTACCTTTTTGAATCGTGTTTATTGTACGTTCCCTTAACTGTTCTGCTAGGTGAAAATCACCAAATAACGGACGATAATCAATAAAAATCGTAAAGTCTCTAACTTCTTCAGCATCTGTCTCCTTTACCCAGCGATTCACTTCTTGGACCCATTGATTTAAACTACGCATCCACTTTTTTTCTTTTGCCATAATTCCCCCAGTACACTCGGGAAAACCTACTCTTACTAATCCATCATTAATCTTTTCAGCGAAGCGTTGAAAGTAGGTCTCTATTGCTCGCTTATTCGGCAAATGCTCATAATTATCAAGTATAAAACCATTATCTTGATCTGTACTAAATGCTTGTTCTTTTCGCCCCTGACTTCCCATTACGATAAAACAATAGTTAATTGGCGGTTGCCCGTGTCCTTCTCTTTTCATTTCATCTATCGCAAATTTAATAACTTTCCGATGCAACGTATCATTATAATTTGATATTAATTCACAAACTTCTGAAGGGTGTGTTCGTTCCTCGAGAAGAGCTTCCGCAAATGTATAAAAATCCTCATTATTTGTAGGTGACAATGCTGCCAATTCATTTAGCTGCTTTGCATGTTGAAGTCTGTAAGAGAGGTTTATATATTTTGAATCCTGTAATTGTAAAAATGCTTCGGCAGTTAACACTCCAACAACGACTTGTTGTTTTAGCACGGGGACAAGGTCAATGTGGTCATCTTTAAAAAAGGTTAATACTTCATAACTAAATGCATCTTCTTGCGTATAAACAGGGTCTTCATCCATCCATTTTAATACGGACTCCTCACCATTTCCTAACATTAATCCACGGATCACTTGCTGTTGTGTTAACACGCCACAAAGTTCCTGATTTTGATGGACGACCACTAAACCTGATGTATTCCATTGTAATAAGACCTTAGCTGCTTCGTTTAACGTTGTCTTTTTTGTGATCGTTCTTGCTTTTTCCATCATCATTCTCACTCGCGTTCTGAACAATGCAATATTTTCTGCATCTGAAACAGCCCTCTCTTTTTTGATTTCGTCGTACAGCGATTTCATTCGGCTGCCGATTCCTGAGAGGATCACATCTGAGAACATTTTATTTTCTGTCATTACTTTTAAGAAAGCACTCTTTTTAAATCGTACGGTTTCACACGTTTCAAGAGCTTGGACCGAAAAGTTCATCTGACCACCAGCTAATAAAATCAACATTCCAATCAAGTCTCCGGGGTAGTAAAAGCGAACGGAAATTTGCTGTCCATCATCCTTGTGTAAAATGTTTTTTGCAAGACCGCTTAATAAAAAGTACACTTCGACTTCTTCATCATCTTCATGAAAAACAAATTCATTTTCTTGAAATGTCATTCGCTTTGATTGTGTAAAAATTTGCTGAAATTGATCGTTTGTCAATAAGTCAAACGGGTATGTTGCTCTAATAAGTTGCTCATAATCTTGATGATTGTCCACCTCATTTTCCTCCTTTACCCGTTGCCTATTTTCTCGCTTAACCGAGTCAGTCTTTTTTCAATTCCTCTTATTTTCCCTTTTGATAAGATGATTTGATCGACACGATTAACTTCCGTTAATGCTTGTTTCGCATATTGATACGCTTTTTCAATGTTTTTCTCGTGATGCTCTGCGATCTTTGCAAGTTCGATATAACCGTCAATCATACTTTCTGAATGAAGAGAAAGACATCGTAAAAAGTACCGTTCTGCTGCTTCTATATTTTTATTTTTCTTCTCTAGCAAACCTAATCTGTACAATGCAGAAGCTTGCCCAGTACCTCTTTTATCCGCAGCAACTAAGTAACATTTCATAGCATATTCGGTTGCATTCACTTGTTCAAACCACTTGCCAGATTCAAATAATTCATTACTGGACAGAGGCTCGTCATGAATTTGGAACAACCTTTTGCACAAATCAATATATAAATGAACGAGCGAGCGAACGTCTTGATCGTTATGGTTTATAATTCCAGTTAACTGTTCCGGGTTACGATCTTGTAAATAATCAAAGTAAAGTAGCGGTGCCATACTACCAGGTGTATCATTCGATCTCGGAACTCGTAATTTCTCTTCCTCAACGACAGCTAACCGACAAGAAGGCAACTCCTTTTTCCACAACCTTCTCGCTGCATGAAGTAAGTCAATGTGACCGAATTTAGGAAGCTTCGGTACTCGATCTCGAACAAATGCATGTCTTGACTTCACTTGCGGCCAATCAAAAGATTTCCCATTATAACTGACTAAAAAGTCATCCTCTCTGAAATCCTGTAAAAAAGAATACATAAAAGCAGCTTCTGAAGCCGGATCAGGTAAGATGTGTTGGGTCACTTCAATGCCGTCTTTCAATACTTTAGCGTAACCGATCAAAAAGATTGTATTTCCAGCTCCTGTTGATAAACCAGTCGTCTCAGTATCAAAAAATAACATTCTCTCTATCGGTAGTCCGTTCGAGGAAAGAGGATGATCGATATCGAACCGTTCCCATAACTGTTGGATGTCTCTTAACTCTTGATAAATATGTTTATTTGAATAAACGGTTTTTCGAAGATAAGATACTTCCTCTTCGAATTGTACAGGGGAAAATCCTACTTCTTTCCACTTTTTCATTAACGGTTCTAATCCTGATTCCGGTGATTTTACATTGTCCTTGTGATTTCTACTTATATTCGCTGTCGATTCATCCGACTGTAAATGAGATTTCATTCTATTTAATTTCGCTTTTAAGCTCATTCGATCACCATACTTCTTATCAATTTTTATACTCTATGAATAGAAAATGTCTCTTTTTTTACATACTAACATAAAGCAGTAGTTTACTTCGTATAAAGGAGCATATTTTGTTGTCTAAGAATAGTAAACAAGAACAACATAAAACTTGGGAAGACGTTATAAAAGCATGTAATGAATCTGATGACTTTACTCAAGAAGAAATTAAAAGTCCGTATCAACCTTTTTATCTTAAATATTTTGAAACGTTAATAGAAGATACACTTTTGCAAGAGAAAGTCATTGAGATTTTAAAAGAAAGAAAGTATGAAACATTACACGACGTATACGAATATCTTCCGTTTGATGAAATGAAAATTGTCGCGACACCAGAAGAGCTTGAAGATGGGTTAATGGGGGGCAAAGTGCTCATTCAATTAGGTGAGCACGATCCGTACGGTCTGCTAGTCATTTTAACCGTCAACGAAAAACGTGAAATTAGTATTCCTGAAGTTGAGTATAGTGTTATCGGCCCTAAAGAGTCGTTCGTTGAAAATTTAGAAGTGAACTTAAATCTTGTCCGGAAACGTGTGCCTTCCGCTGATTTTATAGTAAAAAAAATTAAGGTCGGGTATCGATCGCAAACAGATGTAGCGATTATGTACTTAAAATCAATTGCCAATGATGAAAATGTTCAAACGATGCTCCAGCGCATTCAAGACATTGATTATGACGAAATCGAAGATAGCTCTTATTTAGCACAATTTATTGAAGATGATAGTAACAGTCCATTTCCACAAACGATGGATACAGAACGACCTGACCGGGTTGCCGGTGTGCTATCTGAAGGCAAAATTGTAGTATTAGTAGATGGGTCTCCATCTGCGATCACTGCACCTACGACACTGATCGAATTCTTTTCAGCGTTTGAAGATTATTACATCGCTTGGCATATGGCTTCTGCTTTTCGGCTCATTCGTTTGTTTGCTGTCCTTTTCTCGGTTTTTGCTACACCCGTTTATGTTGCCGTACTAACGTATCATGTTGAACTCATTCCGAAAGACTTAATGGCTACATTAATTTTATCGAGAGAACAAATTCCGTTTCCTCCAATTATTGAAGCGTTATTTCTAGAACTGACGATCGAACTTTTACGTGAGGCTGGTGCAAGACTGCCTACAAAAGTCGGTCAAACGATCGGTATCGTAGGCGGTATTGTGATCGGGACGGCTGCTGTTGAAGCGGGACTCACGAGCAATGTGTTATTAATTATCGTCGCACTAGCGGCTCTTGCTTCGTTTACAACACCGATTTATCGAATCGGTAATACGATTCGCCTTATCCGTTTTCCATATTTAATTATTGCTCAAATTTGGGGACTAGTTGGGGTCGTTATGTTAATGACATTTAACCTAGTTCACCTCGTTAATTTAAAATCGTTAGGGCGGCCATATTTAGAGCCGATCTATCCACCTAACTGGAAAGATTTACGTGACTCTTTTATAAGACTTCCTTTTAGTTTCCAACGGGAACGTCCAACATTCACACAAACGAAAGACGATACTAGGTTTCCCACAGTTGAGGGAAAAAAGAAAAATGATATTGATGAAAACATTAATTAACACGTAAAGGAGGAGTCAAAGATGGAACAACAGAAATCAATGAGCCATGTGTCTCCTTTTCTAGTCTTTTTTCTCATTTGCTCTACTCAAGTCGGAGTAGGAGTGTTAGGGTTCCCTCGTTACATTGCCCAAGATGCCGGATATCGCGCTTGGATCAGTGTCCTAATTACCGGCGCGCTCATTCATATCGTGATTTGGATGATGTACAAACTTTTAAATCGAAGTGATAAACTCAATGACTTAACAAAAATACACCGGTTTTATTTCGGAAAAACGCTTGGTGGTATTATGAGTTTTTTATTCACTTTATACTTCTTTACTGCCGCTCTTACTGTATTAAGAACATATATAGAAGTAATCCAAATATGGATGTTCCCTCGATTGTTTACGGTTGAACTCGGAATTCCAATTGTTTTAATTTCATTATATTGTATTTGGTACGGTTTTCGAGTCGTGACAGGGCTTGCATATTTAGGTGTTATCGTCCCATTGATTCTATTAACAACGATCGTCGCACCATTGGAATTTGCCGAAGTTGACAATTTATTGCCTCTTTTTCATACGAATATAGGTGACCAATTAACAGCAATTAGAACAATGACACTTAGCTATGTAGGGGTAGAAGCTTTGCTCATTTATTACCCATTCATTCAGAATGGAGTGAAATCACAAAAGTGGGCACAATTCGGAAATTTATTTACAACAGCTATTTACTTACTAATCACGATTGTGACATTTTTATTTTATACAGAAAACCACCTCGAAAGGGTTATTTATCCGACATTAAGCATGTGGAAAATATTAGAGCTTCCTTTTATTGAACGTTTTGAATACATTGGAATTTCTTTTTGGTTAATTGTCGTTCTACCTAATATTACGTTATTTTTATGGGCTGCAAGTCGAACGATGAAACAAACCTTTCAAGTTACACATAAAACTGCTCTCATTTTTCTAGCTGTCTTACTTATCCTATTACTCATCCCATTAGATACGAGACAAAAAGTTGATATGTTAAATGACCATGTAGCAACAACTGGATTTTACATTATTTACGTATATCTTCCTACCCTATTCATCGTGACAGCCATGATTCATAAATGGAGGAACCGATCCAATGAAGATCAACAAACATCTATGTAAAAAATGGATCTTGATCATTTTGCTATTATTACAAACCGGCTGCATTGAACAGCGTATTTTGGATGAGCAGCAATTAATGTTTGCTATAGGGTATGATTTAAAAGAAGATGACTTAATTGAAGGAACGTTTTCAATACCAATATATAAAACAGAAGAGGAAGTTGAAAGCGTTACATTATCAGCAACTGCTAAAACGTCAAGAGATATACGTACACTTTTAGAAGCAAAATCATCAAAGCCACTTTTTGGAGGGAAAGTAAAATCGGTATTGTTTGATTACGAATTAGCAGAAAGAGGGTTAATGTCAATCATTGATACTTTTCTTCGCGATCCTACCTTAGGTTTGCGGATTTACTTTACGACCGTGGATCACGGAACAGCAAAGGATTTATTATCTAAGGAGTATAACATTGAAGACGATACTGCCACTTACTTGGAAGAATTAATTGAGCAAAACATTGACCGGCAATCGATTCCAGAAGCTAATTTTTTCGTATTTATTTCGAATTTTTTCGGTGAAGGACAAGACCCCTTTTTACCTAATATTCAGCTGCAGGATGAACAGATGACCGTATCAGGTTTAACGCTTTTTCAAGACGATAGAGCTGTCCATAAAATAAGCTTGCGTGAATCCTTTCTCGTTAAATTACTCATAGAACCAGCAAGAGAAGGAACATATGAACTGACAATAGACGAAGAACAAGATGAGTATGCAGTGATTCGAAATATTCGATCAGAAAGTCACTATAAAATCGACTTATCTCAATCATTACCAACGATTGACGTGACTATCAAATTAAGAGGGAAGATTAATGAATATTCAGGCCCCACCCTTGATGAAGAAAAAATAGAAGAAATTAAAAACTCATTAACAAAGACGATTTCTAACGAAATGAGTTCACTCATTGCTGTTTTACAAGAAAAGAACATCGACCCAGTTGGCTTTGGTGCAAAGGTCAAAGCAAAAGACCCTAGCTTTGATGTTGAAGAATGGGAAGAACAATATCCTGATGTCCCGATCAACGTACATCTTGATGTTGTCATTACTGAGACGGGTGTAGAAGAATAACAACTAGGCTGATTTGAAAAGTTGCTTTCAGAAGCAGCTAAACGAATCGGCCTTTTCGTATTGAATCAATTTCATAATTCACTTTTAAAAAGAGCAAACATTCTCAGAATAAAGTTATACCTTTTAAAAATTTGATCTATTAACTTTGGTGTTGATTTTCGCTTCCGGATGCTCGCTTTCCGAGGGCAACGCTTCAGCCTCCTCGTCCCTGTGGGGTCTTCTGCTCCTGCGGTTACTCGTCGCACAAGAGAAAGCTGTTGCTTTTCCCGCAGGAGTCTCGCTACTGTCGCTACAATCAACGCTATAACCAACATTGATTATCAAAATTTAAGCTGTATCTAAACTCGATGAAGAGTGTTTTTGAGCAAGTCTCATGCTAGCTAATTTCATGCCATTGTATACCATGGTAACTAAAACAAAATGGACTTTGGCTCTTATTCCTGTTCGATATCTTACATTGTTCAACTGAGGTATCTAATGACTCTTTCAACGGAACTACGTTCCTTGAATCGCTCTTTCCAGGCGATGGAACCACGTGCTGGTACACTATAGCGCAGTAAATCAGATTTTATTTTTATCTTGAAGACCTTTTGGCATAATGAATCTTCTGCTCGAGGACAATCGTTACATTCCTTGGGACGTGTATATTTTAAATATTTTTTATCAAAGCTATCGTATGAACTTCATTCATTGAATATTCTTTTCTTAGCTATTTTTCATTTCACTTGCAAATATAAAAACATTCAGTATAATATATCTAAAAGATATATATCTAATTGATATAAGGTGTTGAAAATGACTATGAAATGGAACGATACGATATTTGCGATACTCGGACTTCTTACTACTGGATGTAACACTGGTTATGAAATAAAACAAATGATTGACAACAGCCTAAATCACTTCTGGAAAATTAGCTACGGGCAAATTTATCCGACATTAAAGACGCTAACAGATAATGAGCTCGTCACAGTTTCTACAAAAACTCAAGATGGAAAACCTGATAGAAAAGAATATCTCATTACAAAAAAAGGTGAGGTTGCGTTACAAAAGTGGTTGCAAACCCCTCTTAACAACCTTCCAGTTGAAAAAAATGAACTTCTTTTAAAATTGTTCTTTAGCAGACACCAAGATCAAGACTCAACATTGACGCTTTTAAATGATTATTTTAAGAAACTCCGAGAGCGTCTCCACACCTATCAATCGATTGAGGAAATGATTCAAATTCATCACCAGTCAGCTGAAGATGCAACATATTGGCTCATGACGCTCGATTACGGTAAACATACAACAACAGCAGCAATGGAATGGTGTGAACGGACAATTCGTCAAATTAAATCAAATGAGGAGGAGAAAGATGAGTAAAAAAGAAATTTTTCCAGGAAGGTACACGGCTGGCCAAAATGGCGAGGTTGTTGTATTTATTATCGGGATGCGGATTAATAAATTTACCGCTGTTCACAAGTGGTGGCCAGTGTTTACTGCGATGCCACCGATGATGAAAGAGTTATCAGCCAACAAAGAATTAGGTTGTTTATCAATGGAGTCCTTTTTTGGACTAAGAACGACGTTATTGGTGCAGTATTGGCGTTCGTCTGAAGATCTTCTATCTTATGCAAAGGGACAAAAGCATTTAAAAGCGTGGGAAAATTTCAATAAAAAGATCGGAAATAACGATTCAGTAGGAATATATCATGAAACGTATATCGTTCCACAAGGAAACTATGAAACTCTGTATGGAAATATGACGAAATTCGGCCTCTCCAACGCAATCGGCCATAAATCTATTACTGAACATATAAACAACGCACAAAAAAGATTTAAAGAACAGGCTTATTAATAATGTTACGTTTAACCGTTTAATGTTTTATATTTATATCTTTTTGAAATGATCACACAATCTTACTCATTAAAAAAAGCTGTGTATAAAGGAATTTTTTTCCTTTTCACAGCTTCTTTTTATATTCTTTATTGATGTGACACCATACTTGACTGGATTAACTTTTTGACCTCAGTTTTAACGTTCATATCACCACTCGCACCGCCTATACCAACACAAGTCGGACAGCCGGATTCGCATGGGCATGACCCAATAAACTGAAGGGCGTCAAAAAGAATCGGCTCCATTTGCTCGTAAACACTTTTGCTTAAACCGATTCCGCCGGGGTATCTGTCATATAAAAAGATCGTTGGCTGTTGTGAGTGAATCGCTTTTACCTCGGGGACAGCATGGAGATCATTTTTATCACACATCACTTTTACACAAGCGACGTGTTGAAAGACATGTGCCATCCCCATAAGCACTTGTTCGATTTTATTTTCATGCCAATGTTCGAATGTATCTTCTTGGAACGTTAATACGATCCCGTTTGAATGCAGTTCTTGCTCAGGTAGATGAATCGGTCCAGAGCCAATGTTTTCAAAGGTCTCCAGCTTTATCTTTTTAAAAATCGTTGCCATTGCTGTCACCATAACATCTCCATATTGGAGCTTTTGTGTACCGATTGCACGCTCTTCATCAATCTCTAATACTTTTAGCTGAACAGCTAAATTGGCATCGGTAAAGTATTCGACATCAACTTCACGAACGAACGCTTTTTTTTCATGCCAATCAAGGTATTCTACTTGATACTGTGTACCTTCATGTAAATAGATCGCTTCATCATGAAGTAACGTCATGGCGCTGAACGTATCCATTTCCCCGATGACACGATGTTTTTCAATTTTTGTCTGGTCAATAATGACGACATTTTCCTGTGCCGCAGAACGAAGACTAATATTATGAGCGGGAAACGCATCATTCATCCAAAACCATTGATTGCCTTGTACATGAAGGACTCTTTCCTCTGTTAAATATTCCAAAATTTTTTCGATCACTGTTCCGTCAAACGTCTCTCCCTGCTTAAATGGCAATTCATAAGCAGCACATTTAATGTGGTCAACTAAAATGATTAAATTGTCTTTATTAATTCTCGCTGTTTCTGGAGAACTTTCAAAGAAAAACTCAGGATGCTGGAAAATATATTGGTCAATTGACGTTGAGTTCGCAACCATGATCACAATCGATTCATCTTGCCTTCTTCCCGCTCTTCCCGCTTGCTGCCAGCTAGAGGCAACAGATCCTGGATATCCGCTCATAACGCAAACTTGAAGCTGCCCGATATCGACGCCTAATTCAAGTGCATTCGTACTAACTACACCTACAGTTTCTCCGCTACGAAGACTTTTTTCAATTTCTCTTCGCTGATTTGGCAAATAACCGCCGCGATACCCTCTAATAGATTTTTTATTCAGTTCGTTTTTAACGAGCTCTTGTAAATGACTTAAAATAATTTCAACTCTCACACGGCTTCTCGCAAATACGATTGTTTGAATTCGTTCTTTTAAAAAACTCGAAGCGATTTCATTGACTACTTTTGTTGCACTTTTTCGGATATTTAACTGTTGGTTAACAACAGGTGGATTATAAAGGACGAAATGCTTCTTCCCTTTAGGAGCTCCATTATTATTAATTAGCTGTACGTTTTCACCTATTAGTTCACTGCATAGTTCTTCCGGATTCGCAATAGTTGCTGAAGTGCAAATAAATGTCGGATTGCTGCCATAGTAAGCACAGATTCGCTTAAGTCTGCGAATAACATTGGCGACATGTGAACCAAATACGCCACGGTATGTGTGAAGTTCATCAATGACGACTGTCTCCAAGTTTTCAAACAAAGAAATCCATTTCGTATGATGAGGTAAAATGGCTGAATGAAGCATATCTGGGTTTGTAATGACAATATGTCCTGCTTTTCTCACTACTTGGCGGATGTTTGCTGGGGTATCACCGTCATATGTATAACTATTAATATGAACGTCAAGGTTGTCTATCATTTCATTTAGTTCACTTTTTTGATCCTGAGCAAGTGCCTTTGTCGGAAAAATATAAAGAGCCCTGCTTTCCCTGTTATCAATATGACGTTGTAAAACCGGTAAATTATAACAAAAGGTCTTACCTGAAGCCGTCGGAGTGACAGCGACAACATGTTCTTTCTTCATGACCGCATCAAATGCTGACGCTTGATGTGTATATAATTCGTGAATCCCCCGCTTCATTAACGCATTCTGAATTCGTCCATCCAAATTCACTGGAAATGAAGCTGTTTTCGCTTGTTCTTCGTCTATCTCATGCCAATGGGCAATATGCCTGTCTTTTTTTAAATCATCGATTAACTGATTAATCGTCTTCTTACCAAACATCTATTTCCCTCCTACTCATAGTCATTATAGCGAATATACGTTTGGGTGACAAAGGGATAATTTATCAAAAATTCCACAAATCATGTTACAAACGTCATTACCAATTATCTCCATATGCCTGGCACATGGAGATAATTGGTAATTACACTTTCAGTTTTACAGATTGCGCTTTGGTTACTCCGTATAAAACCCAAGGTGACGGCAATTCAAATGTGTGTGCTGACGGTAAAGACTGAACAGCCTCCTTCGTTAAATCAATCCATATGTAGGTGTCACCTTCTGTTTGCCTTTTTAGCTTTCGGTAATCGTTTGAGATTGTTTCCCATAGTCCTTTTTGTGACATGACGTCGTCCCATGGATAAACAGCATGTAAATAATGATGCTTCTTTTGGTCGTACTTTGTAATAAGAACTCTCGTTTGATCGCTATTTTCATAAAAAGACCATTTTTTGATATCATCCTCTGTAAATAAAGGATCAGAAGCTGGAAAAGAGTAATAACATTCGTATGGAAAAATGGATTTCGATTCAATGTAAACTTGTTCTAGCCAGCGCTTCTTTCGATCAAGAGAGTTGACCTGATTCCATCGTTTCGCACCAAACTCTAGACTTGATGTCTCTTTTGTCACAGCACCGTATAATGTCGTAAGTGGAGTTAAGCCAAGTTTTTCAATGACACGACGTGCAGCTTTGTTCTCTTCCTGGGTATTTGCACCTACCCATTGAATTTCACTAACATTAAACGCTTCGTTCATAATATGAGCGGTTAATTCCGTTGCAAAATCATTCCCTCTATACTTGCGATCGCTCCGTAATCGACCTAACATTGCATAATGTCGATTAAAGACTGAATACCCACCCATACTAACCATTTGATCGTCGATGAATAGCCCGTACAATCGGTGATTGCCGATTGTCAGTCGTTGAAAGATACGTCCTACGTAATCATCTTCTAATAACGTATCCATCGCTTCAAAATACGGATAATCGTTGCTATGTAACAACCTGATCTGTTTTTTCATCGTCTTCTCCCCCCCTGCTGCATTTAACGATTTGTCCATTACTTTCATTATAAACCTTCATTTCTCTAAGTGCATTCCCCCTACACTTCTGCATCCTCATAGAAAAAAAAGATAGCTGAAAGAAGAAAAAAGATCAATTAACTATATTTAACAGACTTTAAAACAAAGAAAGAATGGCTACCGTAACATAGCCATTCTTTCTTTTCATATAATAGGCTTTGTGAGAAAAAATAAGCAATTTATCATAGACTTACACCTTAATAGATTGAATCTAGCAATTGTACTCTCACATCATCTGGATGATCAGGGTTATTTCCCCTCTGATAAATTTCTAAGTTCCAACTGTTGTTTGCACGCTTTAGCCCTTCTTCTGCAATCCACCGATGCATAAGTTCATAACTTTCTTTTATTTTATCATTCGGACCGGTGTGGAGGATTGAAGCGTACTTTTGAGCAGGAATCGTTAATGTAACCATATCATCAGGGATTTCTTCATATTTACTCACTTCTACTCCTACCCAATAGCCGTCCTCCTCAGGAGAAGATTCTTCCACGACAAAAGCACCTATTTGATTCCCACCGTTCAAGACATGCTGTATTTCATTCGTTCTTTTTTGAAGCAATTTTGCAGCTTTCGGAATTTCTTCAATGTACTTTTCTCCTTCACAAACGACACGAATTCCGACTAATTTTAATTCAGTTAACTCCTTAACACTTATTTGATGTAACGAATTATTAGACATGTCCTCTCGCTCCTTTAATTGACATAATAAAAGAATATTCGGTACCATTTGTTCATTTCCTTTATTAATCATAAAAAAGTATATTCATAGATGCATACCCGCCTCTAAGGGGGCACATTTTGATCGATGAATCTTCGAGAATGTCAACCGCTGAGCATTCCATTATGAAAAGAAAACCTTAAAAAAGGTCGATCTTATCAAACGGATAATATCTTAATACAACCTTTCCAATCACATTTTCCACTGGGATTGGACCAATATTTCTGCTATCTATACTGTTGTTTCGATTATCCCCCATTACAAAGACAGAATCTTCAGGTACGGTAATCTCCTGTAAATCATTATCAAGGCTTTCTTTTATATAACCTTCTTCCAAAATTTCTCCGTTACGATATACCGAGCCATTCTTTATTTCGATTTTATCTCCTGGAACTCCAATGACCCGCTTAATCCACTGATGCTGATCATTTGTATTGCTTATAAAAGATAAAAGATTGCTTTCAAGAAATTCATCTTTTAACGTTCTTTCATTTTCTACTCTGCTATCGATAATCACAATTTCGCCAAAGTCAGGTGAACTACCTAGCAAATAAGGCGTTTTAAAAGCAATAACCCGATCACCACTAGAGGATTTATCACTTGTTAAGCCTTGAAATGACGGTTCCATCGAGCCACCATCAACAGAATAAGGTTGGATAATAAAAACGCTTATAAGTACTGCTAGTAAAAGTGCAATAAATATCGCTTTTACCCAGCTATATAATTCAACGACTATTTTATTTAGAAAACTCATTCGATCATTCCTTTTAAAATGTTTTCTCCGGATAAACCAAAAATATCTTAATTTGAAAAAAATGTATGAAATTAAGCTTGATCAATGATTCGGTTGATCGCTCTTATTACAACTTCCGGTTCATCATGATGAATATAATGGGAACTTTTTTCAGCTACAATGATCTCGCTGTTCGAAGAGATGTTAACTATGTCTTTTTGCATGTCATTCCATAGTTTTTGTGAAGCTTTAGAATAATGGGCTTTGTTCCCCGCTGAAAGAACGGTTAATGGAACCGATAGTACCCTCTTATTTTCTTTTAGTTGATTTAAGCTGATCATCATCTCTTCAAAATCACCTTCATAAAAGAATTGATTTTTATACGCTTTTTGAAAATCTTCTGACATAGTCGGGAGAAACCTTTCAACATAATCTGCAGGAGTTGAATCAACTAAAATCAATCCACAAACCTTATCAGGATATTGAGAAGCAAATAATCTGACATTCACTCCACCAAAAGAATGACCTACAAAAATGAATGGTCGTTTAAGTTCTAACTTTTTAATAAGAAGGTTCAATTCTGATACCATATCTTTGCTTGTTCTAGAGTTGGGGCTTTTTTCACTCTTTCCTACTCCTGCTCTATCATAAACGAGTACTTCGGTTCGGTTTGAAATTTCATGGAGGATTGGATCCCAAGTAGTTGATGTATCACCATATCCAGCTTCCATTATGACCGCTGGTTTCCCTTTATTTTCTCCACATAATTTAGCAAACAGCTTAAAACCATTTATTTCGACAAAAAGTTCTTGTGCCACTTTTCCTGCCCCTTTGATAATGTAATTAGTCCTAGTGTGTCGTTCTCACTCATCTTTTCTAAACGTAAACCGTTGCTAGTTTTAGTACTTATCAATAGCTCCCTATAATTATATGTAAAACTTGATTTCGTCTTATTTTAACATTGATTCGTTTATAGAAACACTTTCTTGGAATCGTTCGCTAGGTAGCAGATGCATCTACTTGTAATAGATGAACCTCCCACTTATTAATAAAATACTTAAAGCTAGGTTTTTCTTGACCTTATTTGCTTAATTTTCTACTACGGTCTTACTCGCTATTGAAATTAATTCTTTACTTAGCTCATTTAATTGTTCGATTCTGTCTTCTTCCAAAGGCATAAACCCGATTCTTGACAACTCTTCTTGAATTTGGTCAGGTAATTGTTGAAAATATTGTTCAACAGTTAATCCATTTGACGTTTTAAAATAAAGTCCTACTGCTTCACCATACATTTGCCATACGAGATTCAGTTTTTCATTTCTATTTTCTAACCGTTTCATTTTTCTCTCACATAAAATGTCGTGGATATCAGCTAACTCACTGTTTGTATGTCCCTGGCCTTTTAAATATTTTCTAAAGTTCCTTACAATGTTATAAACTTCATACATATCTTCACTTAAAGAAAGTGGTGAAAATTTTTGAAACCTTTCGAGGTGATGTGGTAAAGTTCGTAGTTGAGTGATGACATTACTTGTAGAAAAAGAGTGATCATAAACAAATGTGAATAGGAAAGCTGCTTCTGACCAAGCCCCCATTGCAGCCAAGCTTGCTGAATAATGCTTTTTCATCTCTATACATTTAAGAGAAAACTCGACCCTTTCGTTAACGATCTTTGAGACTTGATTAACGATCTTTTTCTTGCCTGCATTCGAATATAGATACGATGTGGTCCAGTCTTGTAACTTACGGAATTCATCGTTTGTATCTATTATGATTTTCTGTTCAGCTATAAATCGGTTTTCCCAAGATGATTGTACAATATCACCTTTACTTGGTACATCATTTTTACTATGTATTTCTAATTGTATAATCTCACCATTATACTCCAGATCCACTTTGTGAAGAGAAACCCGATCGTCTAGATATACGATTAAATCTATGTCACTATACTCATCTGCTTCTCCTCTACCAACTGACCCTCCAACGCCAGCAAAAATAAATTCCATATTCGATTGAGTTAGATAAGATTTCGCAATTTGTAATAATCGATTACAATGACTTTGCAAAATATTCACCTCTACGCTCCTCTTAAAATACGCTTAGATTTTATCAACAATATGATGATTGATGATTAAAACTCATAGATGTTGTATTCACCGTTTTTTGATGAGTGTTTCAAAATATTCCCATCTTCAGGTATACCATTAAAATACGCTCCCACACTTCCAGTCGTACATTTATGTCCTGATAATAAGATGTTCACGCCTTTGTTCTTATACTTGTCTTCTAATTCTGTCATAAAAGCAAATACCCTTTTCATATATTGTTGAATGTTTTCAACCCCTTTATAAACATTTGAATCCGGAACGATTCCAGACATGACTACTTCTTCCACTTTTAATCTATCTGCTTGTCCTAGATCAAAAACATCTAGTCTCTCATCAGTAATTGCTTTTAAACCGGTCGCAATCTCTGCTGTTTGTACAGCTCTTTCTTGTGGTGAAGAAATGACATAATTAAACGTAACTTCCTTCAGTTCGTCCTTTAAAGATTCGGCTTGTTTTATCCCCTCTTCATTTAACGGCAACCCCCACCTTCCTTGCAACCTCCCTTGTTTGTTTAAATTTGTTTCCCCATGCCTAATGACGTATATCATATTCCATCCTCCTGTTTTCTATGTAAAAAATGATAATGCCCACAATCTAGGTATCTCACTTTTACTCCTGTTATTTATCATTACGGAGTTGATCGGAAATAGTTTCATTATTATGGCACAAAAAATCACGAGACGCCTACGGGAATAGCAATAGAAAATTTCCTTGGTGCGACAGTAGAACACTAAGGAAGTTGAGGCCTTGCCCGCGGTAAAGAATACACTGCGAATGCAAACGAAGTGCAGCACTAGAAGTGTATTTTACACACTCAACCTAATATACCATTGCTGAGCCAGAGCTAATCGATCACAAAAAAATGGCTCTCACCAAAGTAAGGACCATTTCACATCGTATTCTAAAAAACTATTAAGGCAGCAAAAACCTATACCGATTTTTGCTGCCTTCGCCTCAGAGACATATTTAACTTATCACATGAAAAACAAAATTAAATAAAAATAATAAAGCAATAACATAGAGCGATAGCGAAACTTCCTTAGCTTTACCAATTGCAATTTTTATAATTGGATACAGAATAAATCCAATGGCAATTCCATCAGCAATACTGTATGTGAAAGGAATCATTGCAATAATGAAAAAAGCTGGAAAGCTCTCACTCATATCCTTCATATCGAGGTGACGAAGGTTTTGGAGCATTAAGCCACCGATGATAATTAAGATCGGTGCGATCGCACTATTCGGAATCAGCTTAATAACAGGAATAAAAAAGACAGCAGCGAAAAATAGCAACCCTGTCGTTACGGCAGTTAACCCTGTTCTGCCACCAGATGCCATACTTGCTGTACTTTCTACTGTTGATACTGTTGGACTCGTACCAAAAACTCCTGATAGCATAGCAGAAATCGAATTCGCTTGAAAAGCACGTTTAAATCGTTCTGGCTTTTTCAAAAATGTAACGTGGCCATGGACTAATCCGATGTTTTCAAAAACGAGGACCATCGTCAATGAAAATACAGCGATCCAGAAAGTGAGTGAAACGATACTATCAAAGGACATAGCACCAAATACTTCCATGTAATCCGCAACGTTAAACGATCCTTCCTCTGTCGGTTGTGTACGATCGATCAAGCCTAATGCCCAGGCAAGCGTTGTTCCAACCACTATCGTTATTAAAAAGTTGCCAGGTACATTGCGCATAAACAGAATAATCGCAATGAAAAACGTTAATACCGTTACGATTACTTGCGGATTGCTAAGATCTCCAAGCGTAATGAGAGAATTCGTTCCCTTTTCGACAATTCCGCCTTTTTCAAGGCCAATTAACATTAAAAACAATCCTAGTCCGACCGTAATCGCTTCTTTTAATGACGAAGGTATCGCTTCACTTAGTTGCTTCGCGAAACGTGTAAACGCAACGACAATAAAAATAATCCCCGAAACAAACACTACAGCTAATGCTTCCTGCCACGATAACCCCATCGAGTGAACCATCGTATATGAGAATAGCGCATTAATTCCCATTCCTGGCACAATAATGATTGGAGCATTTGCCCATAGTCCCATGAACACGCAACCAACAATCGATGTAAGGATTGTCGCGATAATTGCTGCTTCTATTGGAATACCAGCTTCCGATAGAATTAAAGAATTGACAGCAATAATATAGACAATCGTAAAGAAACCAATCGTCCCGGCAGCGACTTCTTTTTTCACTGTCGTTTCATTCGCTTCAAGCTGAAAAGGGTCTTTTATCCACTTTTTCATCTTTATCGACCTAACTATTTGATTAGCCCTCTCCCTACCCGCTCCTTCCTGATAAACAGGCGAGCCAAAACGTTATTTTATATGATTGGACTAAAATCTGTCAACAGATCTAAACTGATCAATAATTGGAATTATGATAATCCTTCTTTATGTGGAAGCTCAACAGTGCTCGTTATTTCTACTTCTCTTAACGCTTGGGAGGCTAATTGATCAGCTTCCTCATTCTTTTTCCGTGAAATCGCTGAATATTCAGGACGAATTCCTAAATGATGAAGCTTATCCTCAATCCGATCCGCCCATCTATTAAGTTGTTGTTCCAGACATGGCCACTCCCCGAGTAGCTGATTAATCACAACTTGAGAGTCACCGGAGAAATGAACTTGTAAATGGTGGACACCTAAAACTCTAATTGTTCGATACTGAAAGATAAAGCAGCATATTCTGCTTCATTGTTCGAGTCAAGTTCCTCCACTACACGATTTTTTCGAAGGCGAAATGATTTTCCATTTTGCTCGTAATAAATCACGCAACCTAATCCGGACCTTTTTGTGTTATGGTCAAAACCGCCATCGAAATAAACAGTAATATTGTGCGGTTCCGTTTCAACCTCCTTCAAATATTTCACGATTTCTTTAAAGCTCCAAGTCGTGTTTTGTTCATCATAGAAAACGATATGTTTAATCCTCCCTGTTTTTTGGAGGTCTTCAGCTACTAGGACCGCTTTTTCGTCACTCATTTCTTCAGTACTCATCGTTGCTTCTGTTCCTTTTTTTGTTTTATAAGTAAAATGAATAGTAACCTTCACGTTAAAACCACCTTAAATGTTCTAAAATAAATGAGTGAGAAGAAGGTAAATAGAGCATTTTAGCTCTTAAAATTGATAATTATGTTCATTGTACCCTTCAATTATATGAATTATTTTCCCTTATAAAAAATCCGCCCAAAGCGGATTTTTACTACAAACTACAGAGTATAGCCTAAAGTCTCCAGTTAATGTCTGAACATTATTTTTCACCTTAACGATGATCCTTTTTGCTCTTTGTATATAATGATGGCACGCGACACTTAAAAACTGGTACGTCTTTCCTCACCGCTTTCACCTTTTCTGTTTCGATGGATGCAAGCAGTGTTTCCTCTTGATCATCACTTCCTTGGATAATGACTTCTCCCCATGGGTCGACTATCATTGAGTTTCCGGCAAATTCAACATTGTTGTATGATCCGATTCGATTAGATGAAATGACATACATTTGATTTTCTATCGCCCTTGCTTTTAGGAGCGTTGTCCAATGATCTTTCCTAGCTGCCGGCCATTCACCTAAGACGAAAAGGACTTCCACTCCTTCAAGTGCCAATTGACGAGTGATTTCTGGAAAACGTAAGTCGAAACAAATAATGACACCCATTTTCACACCATTTAATTCAAAGCTTTGAACTTGTTTTTTTCCACCTGTCAAATAACGTGGTTCGTCAAGCATTGGAACGAGATGAATTTTGTCATAATGATAAATAAGCTTGCCTTTGTCGTTAATGACATAAGCACGATTAAAAATATCGTCATTCACTTTTGTCGCTATTGACCCTGCAACAAGATGAACATCATGTTTTAGTGCTAATGTTTTTAAAAAAGTTAACGTTACTTCTTCTTCATTTTCTGCTAAATGTTCTAACTCGGTAAGAGTGTAAGCAGTCGTCCACATTTCAGGCAAGACAAGGATGTCAGCCTTACCTTTTGCTCTAACATCAGCTATCCATCTCTCTACTTTCTTCCGGTTTTTTGCTGGCTCTCCATTCATAATATCCATCTGATAAGCTGCTATATTCATCTACAGTCCCCCCTCTTTAAAAGAGCTTTAATTTGTCGATACGTTCAACTGCCTCATACAACCTTTCCGATTCTTCTAAAAGCCCTACGCGAACAAAACCTTCACCTTTTTCACCAAAGCCTCTTCCTGGAGCAACAGCTACATGAGCATCATATAGTAGTTTTTCAGCAAATTCATCTGAACTCATCCCTTTTGGACAAGGAAACCATGCAAAAAATGATCCTTTAGGTGCAGTTACTTCCCAGCCAATCGATTGCAAGCCTTCAACTAATAGATCTCGTCGCTCTTCATATAGATTGACAAGGTCTGTAACACATTGTTGTGATTCAAGCAAAGCAGTGGCTGCTGCCTGTTGAACAGCGCCAAATATACTTACATACATATGATCTTGGTATACATTAAGCATTTCGATAACAGACGGATTCCCAACGGCAAAGCCAATACGCCATCCTGCCATATTGTATGTTTTTGATAATGTATTAATTTCAATCCCGACGTCTTTTGCACCATCTGCTTGTAGAAAACTCGTCGGCTTCTGTTGATCGTAGCCAATCGCACCGTAGGCAAAATCATGAACGACACAAATGTTGTGCTCCTTTGCTAAGGTAACCGTTTCTTCAAAGAACTGCTTATTAGCCATCGCACCGGTTGGGTTGTTTGGATAGTTCAAAAACATGAGTTTACTCTCATCTAGTTTCTCTTTTGTTAACATGCGATAATCAGGGAGGAACTCATGTTCTTTATGTAAAGGCATCATGTTCATCTTCGCTTTCGCTAACGCGATCCCAGACCAATAATCTGGATAACCTGGATCTGGTACGAGCGCTGCATCACCTTCATTCAACATACACTGACTTATTTCAACAAGACCTCCTTTACCGCCAAATAATATACACACTTCACTTTCTGGATCTACATTTACTCCATACTCTCTTTCATAATAGGTTGCTATAGCTTCTTTTAAAAAAGAAAAGCCTCGAAAAGGCGGATATTTATGAAATTGAGGATTGTTCGCACCCTCTTTTAATCGATTAACAATATGTTTAGGTGTCGGCTGATCTGGATTGCCCTGCCCTAATAAAATGACATCTTTCCCTTCATCCTTTAATTTACCAATTTTTTTCGTTAGTTCCGCAAAATATTGTTTCGGTAAGTTTTGCATCACGTTTGCCATTTGAAATTTCTGCATCTCTCCATCCCCTTGTTTTCAGTCAGTTGTACAACTCACGCAAATCAGAAAATTCCCTCTTTTATTCGATTATCCCTATGTTATGGGGAGTGGAATCTTTCTGTCAAGTGGGATTAAGACTAAATGAGGCCGGGGAAAACCTAGTTATAAAAATGACTCTCGTTTGTGAGAGACTTTTCTTATTTAACAGGAATGATATATTAAGGTTGGCTGTTCAAAGACATTCGCTGTTACGCAAGGTCGTCCACAGCTAACCGGGGAAAATCGTCCCGGTGGATCTCTTCTCCTGCGGTTACTCGTCGCAAACTCCGTGCTTCTTACCTCTCTTCTATTATACTCGAGCAAGTGAATGCTCCTAGAGAATTAAGTGAAGATTCGCTCGTTGCTCCTGAAATGAAGCCTCGAACAAAATTAAGCTCTTGATTTTTCTATAGGCCTCTTGTGATTTTTGTCAATTTTCAAGGAAAAAACGTCAGACTGTAAATTGTGTACACAAAAAGGATACCTCTGATTCTGGGTATCCTCCTGCTTACGAAACGTTATTCTCAAGAGCATTAGTGCCTCTTATATTTTTTCATAGTCTCGGATTTATGAGTTCTCCTTTTAGAACATGCTCTCTATTAGATCGAAGATGCTGTTTTTTCAAGAGCCTGCTCTACTGAAACATACTCATAGCCTAAGTCTTTCGCTACTGCTTCATATGTGATGCTGCCAGCTGCAACATTAACACCTAGTTTAAGGGCAGCATTGTCAGCAACAGCTTTGTTTACACCTTTATTTGCAATTTGCAGTGCAAAAGGTACTGTTACGTTTGTTAAAGCAATTGTTGACGTTCTCGGTACAGCTCCTGGCATATTTGCAACCGCATAATGTACGACTCCGTGTTTTTCATACGTTGGGTTATCATGAGTTGTAATGCGATCAACTGTTTCGAAAATGCCACCTTGATCAATCGCAACGTCTACGATCACTGACCCTGGAGTCATTGCTGCGATCATGTCATCCTTCACAAGCTTCGGAGCTTTAGCACCAGGAATTAATACTGCACCGATTACTAAATCGGACTCAGCGACAGCATGAGCAATATTTAATGGATTAGACATTAATGTTTGAATGTCATTTCCAAAAATATCATCTAATTCACGTAGTCTTTCTGGATTTAAGTCAATAATCGTAACTTCTGCGCCGAGGCCAATCGCCATTTTGGCGGCGTTTGTACCGACAACTCCTCCACCGATAATCGTTACTTTACCACGCTTTACTCCAGGTACACCCGCTAATAAAACGCCTTTTCCGCCATTATATTTTTGTAAAAATTGTGCTCCAATTTGCGTCGACATACGTCCTGCAACTTCACTCATTGGTGTAAGAAGTGGTAATGTACGATTTTGTTCAACCGTTTCATACGCAATTGCCGTCACACCTTTTTCTGTTAATGCACGCGCAAGCTCAGGCTCAGCCGCAAGGTGTAAATACGTGAATAGGATCAAACCTTCTCTAAAGTAATCATACTCTGAAGCTAATGGTTCTTTTACTTTCATTACCATTTCCGCAGACCAAGCTTCTTTTGCCGTTTCTACGATTGTCGCTCCTTCTTGGACATAATCTTCATCCGCGAAACCGCTTCCAATTCCAGCATTTGTTTCAATGATGACTTCATGACCAGATTTTATTAATGCATCAACCCCTGATGGTGTAATTGCGACTCTGTTTTCGTTATTTTTAATTTCTTTAGGTACTCCAATTAACATAATAAAATGTCCTCCTCATCCTAATTTGTAACTTGTGATACTCAGAGTATAAATTCTCATCTTTCTTTTTTCATTATGAAAAACAGAGAAAAAAAGCACCCGCATTTGTTTAATTTTACAAATGGGGGTGCTTCTTCAATTTATTCAGTTTCATGTCTAGAAATAAAGCAATCTTTTGATTAGGACTTTTTAAGTCTATTCCGCTGATTTCTGATATCCTTTTTAAACGATAATTCAATGTGTTTGTATGAACATGCAAACTTTTTGCAGCTTCATTTACGTTACTATCATGATTTAGAAAAACTTCTAGTGACTCCAAAAGATGGGTGTTATGAGCATTATCGTAGTTTTTAAGTTTTTCAAGAGCTACATTTTCGTAATAATCTTCTTGATTCCTTTGAAGCAAGAACTCAAGATAACGATAAATACCAAGTTCTTGGAACGTATGTGCGTTTCCAACGTCGTCAGGGAATGAATTTTTTAAGCGTAAGATCGTTAAGGCTTGCTGATAACTTGCTTCAATTTTCCCGTAGCTTTCATAACTATTTCCGCATGCTCCTTTTATTTGATTCACTTGAAAACGTTTATTCATTTGAGAAATAAAGTCGTTAATAAATGGTTCTGCCTCTATTTTTTCTCCTTGAGATGAATGAGACGAACACAATAATATGAGATCATTACGGTCTATGACATAAAAAATGACGCGCACCTGTTGAGTCGTCGTAAGCATGTAAGAAATATATGGTTCAATGTTTTCTGTTATTTCTTCATCAAACTGAAAAACGAAAACAGCTATTGGAGATGGAGGGATCATATTAAACTGTTCTAAGTGATGAATAATTTCATCATGGTTTTTTAAATGACCCGTTAATAATTGCCAAAAAAATTCTTTATACCCTTCTTCTTTCTTTTTTTTCCGCACCTTTAATTGTAATAATTGATTTTTGGCCGATTGCGCAGCGTATTTTAACAGAATCATATCTTTCTCTGAGAGCTTATGATCGATTTCAACTACCCATATATAACCTAAAACTTCCTCTTTTGATCGAATCGCTACCGCAACTCGGTTACCAAGTCCAACTCCGGTAATTTCAGAAATCCGCACAGGATCATCACTATAATTAAGCTTCGGAATAATTCCTTCTCTCCATAAACTGTTGATGACTTTTTCAGGTACTCTCCGCCCCATGATTGTTGCAATTCTTGCTGAGTCAGTACGATCATCATGTAAACTGTATGCTAAAAGCCGGTGATTCCCGTCTTCAATCGTAACAGGACATTCCAAAACTTCACTAATTTTATCTACTAAATTTTCTAAACTACCAAATGACCCTTTAAATGGATCGTAATCAAACTGGTTTTTACTCATCATTAAACTCCTCAATATAAGCAAATTAAAACGAATCGTTTCTTATAAAATATACTTAGTCATATTGTAACCTAGATCTATCTATCTTTTCTATCTTCCTCTTAATATTCAGGGCAAAAAATAGGAAGCTATGAATTTACCAATATTTCCGATTGTTATATTAAACAAATAAATGATATGATATTTTAGTAATTCCACAAAACGAATCGTTCACAAAAATGATAAAATTGTAGAACACTTTTTCTGAAAGCGTTAACATCAGTGAGGAGGACATCAAGTGGATTTACTCGCAATTTTAGACAGAATTAATGGCGTTTTATGGGGAACGCCTAGTTTAGTTTTATTATTTGGAACGGGTCTTCTGTTAACATTTATGCTGAGAGGATTACAATTCAGGCGATTATTGTATGCCTTCAAACTTGCGTTTACGAAAGAAGGACAAGCTAGTTCCAAAGATGAAGGAGATGTAAGTAACTTTAAAGCGTTAATGACCGCACTAGCCGGAACGATCGGTAACGGGAATATTGCCGGTGTTGCAACTGCAATCACTCTCGGTGGTCCTGGTGCAATCTTTTGGATGTGGATTGTCGGTCTTTTAGGAATGGCAACAAAATATGCTGAAGCTTTATTAGCGATGAAATATCGTGTAAAAAATGAGAATGGTGAATATTCAAGTGGCCCGATGTATTATGTCGAGAGAGGTTTAGGGAAGAAGTTTAAATGGTTAGCGATTGCCTTTGCATTATTTGGTGCATTTGCTGCTTTAGGTATTGGAAATAGCGTTCAGTCAAACACAATTGCTGATGTGATGGAAACGTCTTTCGGTGTAAGTAATGTCGTAACAGGGTTTTTATTAGCTGGACTTGCTGCTTTAATTATTTTTGGTGGCTTGCAGCGTATAAGTAAAGTTGCAGGATTTTTCGTTCCAATTATGGCAGTCTTTTATATTACGGGTGCAGTGATTATCTTATTATTAAATTTTGATCAAATCATTCCCGCATTTCAAACGATTTTTTACTATGCATTCAATCCAGTTGCCGCAGCTGGCGGATTCGTAGGTGTCGTTGTATCTGAAGCAATTCGAAATGGTGTTGCACGAGGAATTTTCTCAAATGAAGCAGGTCTAGGTACAGCAGCACTTATTGCCGGTAATGCAAAAACAGATCATCCTGTTAAACAGGCCCTCGTTGCTATGACTGGAACGTTTATCGTGACGATTATCGTCTGTACGATGACTGGTTTAGTCCTTGTCATTTCTGGTTTTTGGGATCCAACTGGCGGACAGATTTCAGGTGTTGCTCACGAGGCAGGACTGGATGGCGGTGCCTTGACGAGTGCAGCGTTTGCATCTGTTCTTGGGGCAGTCGGCGAATATATTGTCGCTTTCTCGATCATTTTCTTCGGCTTTTCAACCATTGTCGGCTGGTATGTTTATGGAGAAAAATGTTTTGAATATATTGCGGGTACAAAAGGGATTAGCAGCTATCGTGCTGTATACATTCTCGCTTGTGGTATCGGTGCAGTTGCGAACTTAACAACCGTTTGGGCATTTGCTGATATGGCAAACGCACTCATGATGATTCCGAACTTAATTGCACTTATTTTATTAAGTAAAGTTGTTGTGCGTGAGACGAATGATTACTTTAATAATCACTTTAAAGCTGCATCCACAAATATGAAAAAAGTAAGTTAATTGAATGGGCTGCCCTAGAAGTCTCCACTTTTAGGACAGCCCATTTTTTGGCTAAGTGCCAGTCACTTCCCGAATAATCTTGTTTCACACACACAATGACTACAAAGTTATACTTCAATAATAATTGGAAGGATCATCGGCTTTTTCTTCGTTTGTTTAAATAAATATTGTCCAACCGACTTTTTCACGTGTTGTTTAATCATGCCCCACTCTTTTTTATCCTCATCCTCTAGTTCGTTCACCGTATTTGTAATGAGCTCATTCACATTCTGAATCAATTCTTCAGCTTCCCTAACATAAACGAACCCACGTGAAACCGTGTCTGGATTGGATACGAGCTGCTTTTCGGTTTTACTCATCGTTAAGATGATGACGAGCATGCCATCTTCAGAAAGCTGTTTGCGGTCTCTTAAGACGATTTCGCCGGTATCACCAACACCGATGCCATCAACGAATGTATTCCCTGCTCGTATTTTTCTCGTTTGTCTAGCAACACCGCCATTCACATCGACGACATCACCATTTTTCATAATAAATGTATTACCCTCTTTTACACCGACAGATTCAGCTAACAGCTGATGATGGTGCAGCATTCTATATTCCCCATGAATCGGAATAAAATATCTCGGTTTCATGAGAGTGAGCATCAATTTTAAATCTTCTTGATAGCCATGTCCGGATACGTGCATGCCAGACGAGCTACCTGTTCCATAAATTACTTTCGCACCAAGTGTAAATAAGTTGTCTACAATTCTCGTAACAGCTCGTTCATTTCCCGGTATCGGTCCTGCTGCTAAAATAACCGTATCTCCTGCTAAAACTTCTACACCTCGGAAACTTCCAGTCGAAAGTCTTGACAGAGCAGCTAACGGCTCCCCTTGACTGCCGGTACATAAAATCGCAACCTCTTCGGGAACGAAATCATTAATTTCCTTTTGATCGATTAGCATTTGATCCGGAACGTCTAAGTAGCCCCGCTCCATCGCAACGTTTACGACATTGACCATACTTCGTCCTAGTAATGCAAGCTTTCGATTCGTTTTCCTTGCGGCATCTACCGCTTGCTGTACGCGGCTAACATTTGAAGCAAAAGTTGAGAGAATGACTTTTCCTTCTGCTTTCTTAAAAGCCTCTTCGACATGATCACCGACCATTTGTTCCGACGGTGTTAAACCTGGACGTTCAGCGTTCGTACTTTCTGACAATAAAAGCAATACTCCGCCTTTTCCGATTTCAGCCATTTTATGGATGTCTGAGTGTTCGTTCATTGCAGGTGTTAAATCAAACTTAAAGTCCCCTGTATGAACGATATTTCCTTCAGGTGTTTGAAATACAATCCCTAAGCAGTCTGGGATACTATGAGTCACTTTAAAAAAGCTTACACCTATTTGTTCAAACGACACGTGTGAAAGTGCATCTATTTCAATTAATGTCGTTTCCCTCCTCAACTTATGTTCTTTTAGTTTCAATTCAATTAATCCTAGAGTGAAACGTGTTGCGTACACAGGAACATTCAGTTTTTTCAGGAAAAATGGAATGCCGCCAATATGATCTTCATGCCCGTGAGTTACGATTAACCCTTTAACCTTTTCTTTATTTTCAAGTAAATATGTAATGTCAGGAATAATTAAATCAATGCCTAATAAACTTTCATCCGGAAACTTATTACCACAGTCGATGATGATGATTTCATCATCATATTGTATGGCGTACATATTTTTGCCGATTTCATTTAATCCACCTAATGCAAAAATTGATAAACCGTTCACTTCTGTCTTCATCTATATCCCTCCATCCCTATTATGTGCCTGTCACTTCCCGAATAATCTTGTTTCTCAAAATGTTCCACGGCAAAATAACACAAGTTCACATACTTTATTCTTTTCTCTCGTTCTGCAATTTATGAGATTGTATGCTATATTTAAGCTGATTGTTTTATCTGAAAGGATGTATATATAAATGAAAAAAAGTGTTGTAATCGCAGAAAAACCGTCTGTCGCTCGTGATATTGCCCGAGTCTTGAATTGCCACAAAAAAGGAAATGGTTTTATAGAAGGAGACAAATATATTATTACGTGGGCATTAGGACACCTGGTAACTTTAGCTGATCCTGAGGCCTATGACGATAAGTATAAAGCGTGGAAAATTGAAGATTTACCGATGATCCCAAAGCAGCTAAAGCTTGTCGTCATCAAAAAAACTGGCAAACAATTTCACGCGGTAAAAAGCCAGCTGCATCGTTCTGATGTTGGAGAGATCATCATTGCAACAG
Source organism: Evansella halocellulosilytica (assembly GCF_002335745.1). GTDB lineage: Bacteria > Bacillota > Bacilli > Bacillales > Salisediminibacteriaceae > Bacillus_CA > Bacillus_CA halocellulosilytica. The sequence goes on from NZ_NIST01000001.1 coordinate 3,708,809, forward strand.
ATGCTGCTCGTGAAGGTGAGCTTGTTGCACGGTGGATCATCAAAAAAGCGAAGGTGAACAAACCGATTAAACGCCTTTGGATTTCTTCTGTTACAGACAAAGCGATCAAAGAAGGTTTCAAAAACTTAAAGAACGGCAAAGATTATGAAAATCTCTACGATTCAGCAGTTGCCCGCTCTGAGGCAGACTGGTATATTGGTTTGAATGCAACGAGAGCACTGACGTGCAAGTTTAATGCTCAACTCTCATGTGGACGAGTACAAACCCCTACAGTTGCGATGATCGCCAAACGCGAAGAAGAAATACGCAACTTCAAATCAAAACCGTTTTACGGTATCAAGTCAGAAACAGATAACAACTTAACATTCACTTGGCAAGACAAAAATACGAAGGATATCCGAACGTTTTCAAAAGAAAAAGCGGATCAATTATTAACGAAAACGACACAGAAGCAGGCAAAAATCATTTCAATTGATAAGAAGCAGAAAAAAAGCTTTGCACCACAGCTATATGATTTAACCGAGCTCCAACGTGAAGCAAATAAAGCATTTCACTTCTCGGCAAAAGAAACACTATCCATCTTGCAAAAGCTCTATGAACACCATAAAGTCGTCACTTATCCTCGGACAGATTCAAGATATTTATCTACTGATATGATCGATACGTTAAAAGAACGAATTAAAGCATGCAAAAATAATCGCCCGTATACGAAGTTAGCTCATAAACTGTTACAAAAACCGATCAAAACGAACAAATCCTTCGTTGATAATCAAAAAGTGTCTGATCACCATGCCATTATTCCAACAGAAGAAACTGCCATTCTTGCTAAATTATCGGATAAAGAACAAAAAATTTATGATTTAGTTGTGAAACGCTTTTTAGCAGTCATGTTTCCACCATTTGAATATGAACAAACAACGATAAAAGCGGATATTGCAAATGAATCATTTGTTGCTAAAGGAAAAACAGTCGTGTCAATAGGATGGAAAGAAGTATATGAAAATCAATTCGAAGATGAGGGTAGCACAAGTGAAATGAAAGAACAACTACTTCCGCAACTTACTGAAGGAGATACACTGAAGCTCGTATCAGTCAAACAAACATCTGGGGAAACAAAACCTCCTGCACGATTTAACGAAGCAACGTTATTATCAGCAATGGAAGACCCATCTAAATTTATGTCTGAGGAAACGAAGGGTTTAGCGAAAACTTTACAAAAATCCGGCGGACTTGGTACCGTTGCGACTCGAGCCGATATCATTGAAAAACTATTTAACTCATTCCTGATTGAGAAAAAAGAAAAGGATATTCATTTAACGTCTAAAGGAAAACAGCTTCTTGATCTCGTTCCAGTAGACTTACGATCCCCGGCTTTGACAGCTGAGTGGGAGCAAAAGCTTGAGGCGATTGCAAAAGGAAAGTTAAATAAACAGACGTTTATTCATGATATGCAAAATTATGCAAGCACAGTCGTTCATGAAATAAAAAATAGTACAAAGAAATATAAACATACGAACCTGACAGGTACGAAATGTCCGGAATGCGGCAAGAATATGCTTGAAGTAAACAATAAAAAAGGGAAAATGTACGTTTGTCAGGATCACGAATGCGGTCATCGTAAAAACATTTCTAAAGCCACGAACGCGCGTTGCCCAAAATGTAAGAAAAAGTTAGAACTCAGAGGCCAAGGTGAAGGACAAATATTCGTTTGTAAATGCGGCCATAAAGAAAAACTCTCTACGTTTAACGAAAGGAAAAAGAAAGAGAAAAACTCAAAAGTATCGAAACGAGAAGTTTCTAAATATATGAAGCAGCAAAATAAGCAAGATGACGAACCATTTAATCCAGCACTAGCCGATGCATTAGCGAAGCTGAAACTTAAGTAAGACTACTTCATTTCTTAATTAAAAATTGCAAAACGTCATCTATAAAAAAAAGTGCCTGCCAATAGTAAAATGCGGGCACTTTTATAACGATTTTTATTGCTCGTCTTCCGTTATACGGTTTTTAAATGCTTCATTAGTAACCAAGTATTCCTTTTCATTTGAATTGTGTTTCTCTCTTCTCCTTTCACTCTCTTTCGGAAAATCACCTGGATGACTTTTTCTTTTATGGTTTAAGCTTTTCCCGCGCCCCATGACGTTACCTCCTTAAAATTGGCTCATCATTAGTTTTTCAATCATTGTTTTGTATATGCATCCGAAACGTTTTTCTGTCCATTTTGCGTCAGTTAATCTTCCATAAACAGGCGTGCATAATAAAGGGATTCTTCATCCAACTTATTTTCATCTTTCACTTTCTTTACTTCTTTTTGCTGTTTCCCACTTGTCACTTGAAAGCTTCCAGATATGTTTGGTGTCGTGTTTCTACCTTTTTTTTTTTCAACATCTTTTCCTCCCTTCTCTTTAAATTGTTTACCCTTTATTTTACGCTTTTATGTAGGACCTTTCGATAAAGACATATTGCCAATGCCGATCATATAAATAGAAGCTGGGACAAAACCCAGTTAATAAGAGTGGCACTCACCATCGGTGAGTGCCATCAGATTGTCGAGAAACCCACACTTTTTGAGAAGTGCGGGTTTCTCCTTATTATTTTCGTCAGAAGAAATTTGCTCACCCTACGGTGAAAAATCGCCGAAACCACCTCTTAGATCGCTGAGAGGTGGTTTGCGACCTTCTTTATGTTCTGTGCTGCCGCTGTCATCAACGCTTGTTCTGATGCGCCCTTTAAGCTGCGTAACCGGCAGTAGCGAAGCCCGTGGAGCTGTTTGGCATCCGCGAAGCTTCGCTCAATGGTTTCTTTTCTTTTTTTATAGAGGAATTTCCCTGTTGCGGAAAGTCTATGCTCTCTCACTTTTTCCTTACTGTCTTCCCATACATGCCTTGAGAGAACTTTTTTATGATTTTTGGCTTTCGTACATTGGTTAAGCAGGGGACAGTTTACACATTCTGCAGGGTTTGAATGGTATTAACGATAGCCTTCGCGGTTCGTTGTAGCGTAACATAAGGTGCTACCATTAGGGCATGTATAAGTATCTGTCTCTTTGTTATAGGTAAATTTCCACTTTGGCAAATACCCCTTTTTAGGTTTGAAGCGGCCATGTGCGATAACCCCCATAATATGGCGATCTTCTAACCCTTTACATAAGGGAATGGTTAAGTAGCCCGCGTCTAATCCGACAGCTTCCACATTGAAACCAAATGTCTTTATCTGACGGTCCAGTCGATTTAAATACGGCAGGGAATCATGGATATTTCCTGGTGTTAAATGAACATCAGTAATAATATTAAATTTCATGTCTGTTGTCCGATGGTCTAAATAAAAGAACCCTTCGGGCATTCCATCCCTGAACATATAGCCGCTTTCTTTATCTGTCGTACTGACTTTAATCTCTTTTTCTTTTATCTCTTACCGGTAAGGGCTTTTTTCCATGTGCTTTTCGATCCTCCTCAACCGCTTTATTTAGATCTTCTATGTACTCGCGTGTTTCAACTTGTACCGTCTTCTTAGTGAATTTCCGCTTATTTGCGTTGGCTTTAAGGTGGGGAGAATCAGTAAATAAAGCTCTCCCGCCAACCATACGATGCTTCATAGCCAGAAGAACGGTCTCATCAAATATCTCTTGAAAAATGTCTGTTTCTTTAAACCGTTTATGCCGATTGAAGCTTATGGTGGAATGGTGAGGAACCGAATCAGTTAGACTTAATCCTAAAAACCATCGATAAGCAATATTTGTCTCAATTTCTTTTTCTAACTGTCTTTCAAGATGAAAAAATAACCATCATTTCTAAATAGGAAACGATGGATGTTCTAGGTTGATTGAAGAACGAAAGGCGGTGACTCCAATGGGATCAGCGCAGTCTGAAAATCCATTCTGACGATGCTTCGCTGAGTCAGAATTAGTTGAAGACAAGCCCCATGGAAAGCGTCCGCCGGGAGGGATGAGATCGTGAGATATCATACTTTTCTTTTAAAAAAAGGCTGTTGAGAAAACTTTCTCAACAGCCTGGTGGCACTCACCGTCGGTGAGTGCCATTTCTTCTTTTTTCAGTTATTCATAATATATTTTGGGTTGATTGTTTAAAAAAACAATAGTGCGACATCTACTCGTGCTGCACTTCGTTTGCATTCGTAGTGTCTTCTTTGCCGCGGGCAAGGCTTCATCTAATCGGGGTAAAATCGCCCCGATGGATCTTCTGCTCCTACGGTTACTCGTCGCACAAGAGAAAGCTCTTGCTTTTCCCGCAGGCGTCTCGTGATTTTGACAATCAACTTGGATAAGTCCGTCTAGTTTATATTCGTGAAGTGCTTTCGGAACAGAAAACAGGCGAGCCCCTATATTTATTCGCTCCACCTAAACACCACTCATTGTTTTTTGTAAAACATCGAAGAAAATCCATTATTTGATCTCCTTCACATGAAAATAACCTCTTAATATTTGTGTGAGATAATCTAATGGTGTTGTCTCGACCTGGCCATAGCCTTTTTGTGTGTATAGATGAGTTGCATTTGGCAATTCTCGCTTTAGTTGCTTCCTCAAACTTTCACCCGCATGATCAGCATCGACAAGAATATAAACATCATGATCTTCGATTGGTAAAATTAACGTTTCCAGTTTTTCATCACTTAAAGTTCCATACGTACAAATAATATCAACAGGTTCGTCAAGCACAGCTTTCACACGCTTGCGATCACTCGTTCCTTCGACAATTAATACTTTCTCTTCCATTTTCCCCATCCCTTTTCTGAAGTAACTGATCTGCTCTCTAACATGTTGAAGTAGATTTATCTTCCCTTATAATCTTTACTATGCAGTAATTTGTTCTTATGTAAATAAGTTTCAAATTTATTTGTACTTTACTCAAATTCAGATCTTTTGGCAAGAAAATGTGATCATTCGTTTAATATACAATAAGCAGATCATACCAATCATATGAACGGATCCCCTTAATATTTTATACAACCAATTTTCGAACAGCCATAAATGGATTACAAACTAAAAAGCGTTAGATGTTCTCACAGATTTGTAGAGGGACGAGTACTTTTTGCATATCATTGTTCCAAAGAAACGGATAGGAGGGTTTGGCATGGAAAAAAACATTATTTTAAATATGCCAAGTGAGCGGCTAACTTACCAAAAAATAATCGAATTCGTCCAATTAAACAGTATGTTTAAAAGTGATGTTTACCTTATAAATAACAACCAACGCTTTAATGCAAAAAGCATCATTAGTATGGTTGGCGTTTTATTAACAGCTGAAGCAGGTAAACAATTTATTATTAATGTAAAAGGACAAAATGCAGAGAAGGATATTGATGAAATTATCGATTTTTTCGGAAGTTCGCTAACCCATTATTAAACGCACGATCAACCGCGTTTTCGTAAAAAAACTTAGTGGAACGCTCTGTTCCGCTAAGTTTTTTATATACGAATTAAGACTCGATATATGTGTTTGTATGTGCAGTTAACTCATCTGTACAAGTGCCACAAACATCAAGGATGTCATGATCGACAGGTTCTTCAATAACTTCTTCCATTCTGCCGCAAACTTCGCAAATTCTGTGCACACTTGTCACCTCCTACCATTCATTTTGTTTAATAGCTCCCTCTGGATTTTCAATGTGAAATCCACAATCAGCAACTGCTTGTTCAAAATCGATAAATGATGCTGCATCGTCATTAAATGTGAGAACGGCTTCCCCTCTTTTTAAGCTAATATCAACTGACCGAATTCCCCATACGTCTAATAAAATGTTTTTTATTTTCTCAGCATCTGCATCCGTTGCCATATTCGTAATTGTTATTTTTTTTGTTTCCAATTAAACGAATCCTCCTTTCCTATTGAGAAGTGCCGTCCTAAGCTACTCCATTCTTGCTTTTAATTATTGAACTGTTTTTTTATTATTAAACTCTTGTCCCATCCCTTCCATAAATCCTAATATCGTCTTCATTGATGCAGAAACATCCGGATCTCGCATCTTTTTCATCATGCCCCATAAACCAATGGTTTGATCATCACTTGTCATCCGCACTGCTGAGTTATCCATGCCTTGAGATATTCCATTCATTATCGTTTGCAGTTGAGCTGGGTCAATTCCACCTAGAAATTGAAAAGCATTCGTTCCATTTTTTATTACACGGTGCATCATTGGCTGATTTAGCTGTTCTACAGCTAATGCCCCTACTTTATCTCTCGTCCTTAAAAAACCTTTCAACATGTCTAAGACACCTGTTTCTTGCAGCTCTTCAATTATTTCAAGCAATGTCATGATTCCATCGTAGTTATCAGCAGTCATATCTAGTATTTTACTTAACGCTTCCGCTCTTTCTTCTTGTTCGCTCAACGTTTGTTTTTCAATGTCGCTGATCTGTTTGGCCATATGCATCTCCCTCACTTTCAATTAGTTCAGAGATCGGAGTAAAGTCATCCCTCTTCCACTTATCTTCAACATTTACACCGAATTGTGGCTGCCGGTTTCCAAATCGGTAATTTTGTCTAGGCAGAGGCGATTCACCTTCACGTTCAAGAACATCCATTTTGACACTCATTTCTTTATAAGCCGGTGTATGAGTAATTTTGTCGTGGTAGCTGCTCGTCAACGCATTCACGGCTTCTGATTGAACAGTCGTATTCATCGGTAAATAAATTTCTTTCCCTTTTACACGTTCAGTAACGAGTACACGAACCTTCACTTCTCCATACGGTGAGATAAGTTTGACAAGTGCCCCAGTTTTTATTCCACGTTCTTCAGCAAGTTCAGGAGAAACTTCTAGCCAAGTGCCCGGAACTTTATGAGTGATTGCCTCTGAACGATACGTCATATTCCCTTCATGGAAATGCTCCAACAACCGGCCGTTGTTTAAATGAAGGTCATATTCTTCTCCCGGAACAAACGGTTCCCGCCATTCAACCGGGAATAATCTAGCCTTTCCATCAGAGAATGCAAATTTTTCAGTGTATAGCAGTTGTGTACTAGAACCATCTTTCTTTACAGGCCATAGCTGACTTTTCCAGTTTTCTAAACGGTCATAACGGACTCCGGAAAAAATCGGTGCTAAACTGGCCGCTTCATCCATAATTTCACTCGGATGTTCATAACGCCAATTCTCTCCAAGTCGGTTGGCAATCTCTTGGAAAATTTTCCAATCCGGCTTACTTTCTCCTAGTGGTTCCAATACTTGATAAAAACGTTGAATTCTTCGTTCAGTATTTGTAAATGTGCCTTCTTTTTCTAGACTTGGTGAAGCTGGTAAAACGACGTCTGCAAACTGAGCCGTTTTCGAGAAAAAGATATCTTGAACGACGAAAAATTCTAGTTTCTCAAACGCTTCATGAACATAATTGATGTTTGAATCAACAAGTCCCATTTCTTCGCCAAACAAATACATCCCTTTTACCTTGCCATTATGAATCGCTTCAACAATTTGATGATTGTTTAGTCCCGGCTTTTTCGGAATTGTGACGCCCCAGGCCTCTTCATATCTCGCACGAACTTCATCATTTTCAACTGGCTCATAACCCGGAAGCCATGCTGGCATCGTACCGAAATCACAAGCTCCTTGGACATTATTATGTCCTCTTAATGGATAGGCACCTGTTCCAGGTTTTCCATAATTACCAGTAACTAACAGTAAGTTAGAAATAGCTGTACTCGTTTCAGTACCTCCGATATGTTGCGTGACGCCCATTGCCCAGCAAATACACATCGTTTCAGCTTCGTGAATGACATTAGCTAGTTCAATTAGTTCATCTTTGCTTAACCCTGTCTCTTGTTCTGCATATTCAAGTGTATATTTATCAATCGACTTTACATAATCTTCAAAACCGTTGACTCGTTCATGAATAAAGGCTTCATCTGCCCAGCCTTGATCAATCATGTACTTCGTAACCGCTTGAATCCAAATGATATCTGTCGAAGGCTTCGGATGAAGAAATAAGTCTGACATAATGGCTAGCTCATGTTTACGCAAATCTGCAACGACTAATTTTTGTCCGCGTAATTTATGTGCCCGTTTTATACGCGTTGCGAGTACGGGGTGAGATTCGGCCGGGTTTGCACCGATCACAAACACTAAATCTGTTTTTGAAAGGTCGTCAATCGTTCCCGCATCACCGCCAATTCCGACTGTACGCATCAACCCTGCAGTAGCTGGGGATTGACAATAACGTGAACAGTTGTCGACATTGTTTGTTTGCATCACAGCTCTAGACAGTTTTTGGAACAAATAATTTTCTTCATTTGAACATTTAGAAGACGCGATAAACCCTAATGAATCTGGTCCATACGTTTCCTTCGTCTCAGCTAATTTTGTAGCAACAAGACTTAACGCTTCTTCCCATGTCGCTTCAACAAATGTATTCTCTTTACGAATTAATGGTTTCTTCAGACGTTCTTCACTATTGACAAAATCCCAGCCCCACTTCCCTTTTACACAAGTAGAGATGCCATTTACTGGCGCATCAGGTTCAGGTTGTACTTTTAATATGTCACGACCTTTTGTCCACACTTCAAAGCTGCAGCCGACACCACAGTATGTACAGACAGTTTTCGTTTTTTTAATCCGATCCTCACGCATCGTTGCTTCCACATTCGAAATCGCAAAAATTTCTTTATATCCTGGCTCAACTTCCTTCGTTAAATCAATTAATGGTTCAAGGACATTTTTGGACATTCCAGTCATATAACCTGCTTTTCCTAACATTGACTTTTCCATAAGCGCATTACATGGACAAACCGATACGCAATGTCCGCATGACACACACGAGGATTCATTAATTGGCACATCATTATCCCAGATCACTCTTGGCTTTTCACGCTTCCAATCGATGCTTAACACTTCACTTACTTGTAAGTCTTGGCATGCCTCTACACATAATCCGCATAAAATACATTGATCCGGTTCATAGCGATACATCGGATGAGAATTGTCCGGAGGATAAGGTTTCGGCTTAAATTCATATTTCTGGTGTTCAATTCCTAAATATTCTGCTGTATTATGAACAACACAGTTTCCATTATTATTGTCACAAACAGTGCAGTAAAGCTCATGGTTTTTGAGGATCCGCTGCATCCCTTCTTTCTGTGCAGCTTTTGCACGTTCAGATAATGTTTTGACAACCATATCAGGTTCAGCTTCTGTTGAACAAGAACGTTTTAGTTCACCATTCACTTCAACGAAACACGTATCACACGTTTGAACGGTACCAAACCCAAGATCAGGCTGTGAAGAACAAATAGCCGGAATATATAAATCACGATTTTTTGCTACTTCAAAAATCGATTGTCCAGGTTTTGCTTCAAATATTTCACCATTTATTTGGACGGTAAAGCTTCCTTTGTTCAATTCGATTCACCTTCCATTCAAGCTTTATTTTCTACATTTCACGCTGCTCTTTCTGTCATCATATATTCATAAAAATGATTCAATCTGCATCTTCATCGAACTTAGGCTATCTTTTCCTAACGTTGATCAGCTAAAATTAACTTTTCCTTTTGGATACCTTTTATGTCTCGTTTCATTAGTAATGAAGCCCCTAATGCTGAAGCGAGTAATCCAGCAAAAATGTAAAAGGCCGAATCATAAGAGCCCATCGTTTCACGAATCGAAGAGACAATTAATGGTCCTACGACACCCGCAAGTGCCCATGAGGTTAATAAATAACCATGAATCGCACCTAGTTGCTTTGTCCCAAACAAATCACCAATGAATGCTGGCAAAGAAGCAAAACCGCCACCGTACATTGAAACGATTAAATACATTACTATTTGAAAAAGAATCGCATTCGTAATCCACGGTAAAATGAAGAATGCAACTAGCTGGACGATAAAAAATAAGAGATAAATATTTTCCCTGCCGATATAATCAGAGAACGATGCCCATGCAATCCTTCCTCCACCGTTAAAAAGTCCCATTACGCCGACCATTGTAGCTGCAGTAATTGCGGTCATTCCAACTGTTTCCTGTGCCATCGGGGATGCAACAGCAATGAGCATAATCCCGGCAGAAATATTAATAAACATCATCCACCATAAAAGCCAGAATCGCTTCGTTTTGATTGCTTCATTCGCAGTCAATTGTGACAGATCTTCTTTTTCTTCTAATTTCCCATCATCGGTTTCTTCCTTTTGAGATGCAGGCATCCACCCTTCCGGCGGTCTTGTAATATAAACTGCACCTAGTGCCATCAAAATAAAGTATGTCCCTCCTAATAAGTAAAAGGTTGTCGTTAAACCGATTGTTTCAATTAATTGAGCTGCGACCGGACTCGCGATAAGTGAGCCTGCTCCAAAACCGAAAACAGCCATACCTGTTGCTAAACCGCGACGATCTGGGAACCACTTCACAAGTGTTGAAACGGGGGCAATATAACCGATACCAAGTCCAAACCCACCGATAACCCCATATGTTACGTAAAACCCGTATAACGAGCCTGCACCAATCGATAGACCCGTTCCAATTAAACCGCTGCTAAATAATACTGCTGCCACAAATGCTGAGACACGTGGACCTCTTTTTTCAACAAACTTCCCGAAAAAAGCAGCTGATGTTCCTAAAAAAAAGATAGCAATTGTAAATGCGACCGTTACAGTCGTCCCGTCCCACCCTAATTCATCTCTTAAAGGGGTTTGAAAAACACTGTAGGCATATACAGAACCAATTGATAAATGAATAAATATCGCAGAAAGTGCAATTAACCAGCGATTCCTTTTCATTGAGCTTCTCCTTTCAAATCCTACAATTTTTAATAGTAGTAACCAAGATGACCGAAAAAGCCTACAGTTAATTTTTTCCATATATATATTCAGTAAATGTTTCCTTCCACTTTGACAACGTCTTTATCGTTCATCGATTGTATAAAAGGTAATCTATTAGAAGAAAGATACGTAAAAGACGTTTCATTGTCTCTTGATTAGAAAAAACTATGAAGAGGAATCGTGTGAAGAAAAACTGCGGAAATCATTTAACCGTATGAAATAAGGTGGTTGTGATGTTTAAGAAAATATTATTGGCCTCGGACGGATCTGAATACGCACTTCGAGCAACATTAAAAGCGATAGATATTGCGAAATGTGATCCAGAGACTATCGTTCATATCGTCTATGTTGTAGATCGATCCAACACAGAGGAGTTTGATCAATGGAATATAGAGTCTTTCCATGAAAAGCAGATTGATAAACTGAAACCTACTGAGGAAAAAATAAAAGAAGCGAACCTCTGTTATGAAGTGGAGTATTTAAGAGGCGAACCAGGTCCTGCGATCGTTAAACACGCAAATGAAAATAACTTTGATATCGTCGTTCTTGGCAGTCGCGGACGTAATCGACTTCAGGAGCTCGTTCTCGGAAGCGTTAGTCATAAAGTTGCCAAAAGAGCTAACTGTGCTGTCATGATTATTAAATAAAGAGCACGTTTTCCGATGAATTTTACACTTTAATTAATCAAAAAAAGACTACGATCAAAATTCCTATATGAAAGGATATCTTGTACGTAGTCATGGCATATTTTTATCAATACATTGTTCTATTGTTTGCTCTTTGTTTCAAACAAAGGGCTGACTGATTCATTTTTTTGTACTTTTAGAATCATTTCAGCTAAAAGCGGGGCAATCGATAGTGTCGTTAATTTTTCAATTTTCTTTTCCTCAGGTATATCGATCGTGTTCGTTGTAACTAACTCTTTGATCTCCGATTCCTGAATCCACGTAACTGCAGGTTCAGAAAGTACGGGGTGAGTACAGCAAGCATACACTTCTTTCGCACCTTTTGCTATAAGAGCTTTCGAAGCAGATTTTATCGTTCTAGCAGTATCAACCATATCATCAATAATAATAGCTGTTTTCCCTTTGACATCTCCGATAATATCTGTTCCTCGGGAAGCGTTTGGTTGTATACGGTTTCGATCGAGTAAGGCAATAGGTGCATGTAGTACATTCGCTAGCTGTCTTGCTCGGACGACCCCAGTATTTTCTGGGGCAACGATGACGATGTCATCTAAAGACTTATCGATAAAGTATTGTGACAAGATCGGCAACGCGAGTAATTGATCGACAGGGATATTAAAAAATCCTTGTACTTGAGGTGAATGCAGATCAACTGTCATGACTCGTGAGGCACCTGCTTTTTGTAATAAATTCGCAATTAACTTCGCTGTAATCGGCTCTCTGGATCGTGCTTTTCGGTCTTGCCGTGAATAGCCGAAATAAGGAATAACACAATTGATCGTTTCAGCTGATGCCCTCTTCATCGCATCGATCATTATGAGCAGTTCCATTAAGTAATCGTTACCTGGCTGGGAAGTTGATTGAATGAGATAAACATCACAACCTCGAATACTTTCTTCAATATTCATTTGGATCTCGCCATCACTGAACTTTCGGACCGAACTCTTTCCTATATCAACTCCGATATGCTCGGCAATCTCTTCAGCTAAAGCGACATTTGAGTTTAATGTAAATAATTTCATTTTTGACATGTCTTTCTTTTCTCCCATTCAAATCCCTCCACGAAAATGTCCCAGTCACTCATTGTTTATTATAGGAATGATTATATTTCCTTTATCATTCTATCAATGAAATTGTACCATTTTATAAGGGCTATTTTAAACATGAATCAACATTTGCATAAAAGATCTTCTAAAATCGAGGTAGGGAAGTTTCTATCATTTAGTGATATTACTGATCTAAAATCTCTTGCAAAAACTTTTTTCTATGTAGTAAAAAATATTTTGTAATTTGATAATGGTCTGTCGACTCATAATCGACCTCATGGATTTTGCCATTATCAAAACTGAATATGGTCGCATGAGGATAACCTAAAAGGATTGGAGAATGTGTAGCAATAATAAACTGCCTATCACCAGATAAGACGGAATCATGCAAGATTTTTAAAAAAGAGAGTTGTCGTTGCGGTGACAATGCTGCCTCTGGTTCATCTAGCAGATAAATCCCTCTCCCTTGAAATCGGTTTAAAAAAAGAGATAAAAAAGATTCCCCATGTGATTGATCATGTAAAGAGATTCCACCATATACATCTTCAGCTCCAATTTCTTCTATATGAGAAGCAAAGTTGTAAAAGGACTCGGACTCTGCACGAAGAAAGAAGCCATTCGTAACTTTAGGGAGCCAGGAAAGCCTTATGTATTCGCCAAGTGCTGCTTGAGATGCATGAAGATTAAAAGCGTTATTACGACCTCCTCCTGCTGTATTAAATTCGCATTTATCTGCAATTGCTTCCAACAACGTCGATTTACCTGAACCATTTTCCCCAACAAAAAAAGTAACACTGTTATTCAACTCCAATTGATCCAAGTTTTTAATTGAGGGAATTGAAAATGGATACTTATTATTAGAAGGAAGATGTTCATGTAGAAGCTTAATTCTTTTTAAGAACATGTTATCACCTGCGGTCGCTTAGATTTTCGTTATAAAATATTTCGGCATTGATCTGTAATAATTAGAACTTAACCGAATGTTTGTTCTTATATTGATTATACAAAATTGACGTGATAATAGAAAGTGAAGGGCTTTCACACTTTTTGTTCCGCTTCCTATTCTTTCGCTCTGAATCGTATGAAATGAATAAATCGTCATGAACTTCTAAAAATAACATTGAAAAATAGAATAAGGAGATGAAAACATGAACAGAAACATGATAAAGTTTTTCACTGTCGTAGCGTTAATCGTTTGTATCCAAACAATCGCAATGGTTAATGTTTATGCTCATCAAGAAGCTGGAAATAATGCAGAATTTGCTTGGTGGTGGAAAAAAGACAAAGCAAATCCGGAAGGTCCCCCTGATTTTAAAGGTGGACCAGAAGACGAAAACCGGTCACTTGATCCTATCCCATTAACAACTTTGCAGCAAATGTTTCCTGACACGGTATTTTTACATGGACCGACTACAGAGAATCAAATTGCGTTGACATTTGATGATGGTCCAGATCCGCGGTTTACTCCACAAATTTTAGATGTTTTAAACGAGTATGGTGTTCCAGCTACGTTTTTCTTAATGGGAGCAAGAGCGGAAGCATATCCTGATTTAGCAAGAAGAGTCGTCGATGAAGGTCACATTGTCGGAAACCATACATACTGGCATCCTGACCTTGTTGAACAAGGCGAGGTTGCAGTATTAGAAAGAGAAGTTAGCAGAACAGATGATACACTTGCAGCAATTATTAACTACCGAACAACATTATTCCGCCCTCCATATGGGTTCTTATTCCAGGAGCTCGTTGAAAGACTGGCTGAACTGGAATATTCAGTAATCGGATGGTCAGTTGATTCACTTGATTGGCAAGAGCTTACACCTGATGAAATTGCCCAAAATGTGTTTAATGAAATTCATCCAGGTGCAATTGTACTTATGCATGATGGAGCAGATGCAGACGGTGATCAAACAGAAACGATTGAAGCACTTCACCAGATTATACCGGAGTTGCAAGAACAAGGGTACGAATTTGTTACAGTACCTGAAATCTTAAATATCCCTTACGAGAGATAGAAAAAGTGAGTACAAGAAATCCATACAATGGAACTTGTACTCATTTTTTCTTAGTTGTATACCGGCTTACTCCCGAACAACGATCAATTTGTATGAATACGATAAAGAAGATGGTTCGGAAGATTGGTGAGTAAATAATGACGAATTCTGTTTACGAAATAGTAGGCGGGTGGACACAAGCAGTCGGAAACATCATTGCCGCTACGGCAAGTACGGTTCAAGCTAAAAATAAACAAGTAAATATTCGCAATGAGATGATAATAGGACAAAGTTTTCAAGCTATCGGCAACCTTATTCAAGCATCAGGCAAAGCGATTGAAGAGGATCTTGCTAATCGTTTTACACGAGTAAGTATTAGCGGCAATATTATTGGAGCGTCCGGGAACACACTGATTGTATCAGAAGAACTTAAGAACGTGCCCACTAATATACTAGACGAAAATATGTTGTTTTTAGGAAACGCCCTTCAATCACTCGGAGCATATATTGAAATGAATGTGATTAAAGCACAAGAAGCAATAACGTTGTCTGAACGTTTAAATATAAAAGGTAATGCACTTCAGTCTGTCGGTGCTTTATTGCAAGCGATCGTATACATTCGAGACTTTGAAATAAACGATCCCTTCATAGCTGTTCTCGGATCTTGGATCCAAGCATCTGGGGCAGTTCTTTCAGCAATCGCTTCTGGTTTTCCTGTACAATTAGATGAATCGTCACATGAAAATTTCAGTACCTCTCATTTAAAAACGAACTGATTCTTTTATGTACATGTTCGCGAATTTCAATTCGCTCATTCAGCAGCTGGTGCCTGCCTCCTTCAAATAAGGCAGCTTGAAAGTGAGAACACTTTTGTTTATAAAATTTTATATTTCTTCTCCACTCTACTGTTGTATCTTTTGTTCCTTGTAATAAATATGTCGGCACCGTTTCATTCGGACAATCAAGGATCTTTATGCGCCAATCCTCTAGTGCTACAAGCCAGTCTGCTTTTAACATCTGTACTTGTAAAGGATCATTTCGGATAAAATTTTTGTAAAAGAAATCATCCGAATTCTTCTTAAAAGCTCGCTTTTTCTTCGGTAATATTTTGCCTAAGGACAGCAAAAAACCTTTAAATAAATTCCAACGGTAAGGTATATAAAGTGGTGCAACTAAAATGAGCCTGGATAAAGTCACTTTTTTTTCAGTGCTTGCGTGAAATAAAATCGCCGCCCCTGTACTATGTCCTAAACCAATGACTGAATTGACTCGCAGTGTGTCACATATATACGTGTAGCCTTCTTCAATCGCCAGAACATAATCCTCGAAGTCAGAAATGACACCTTCCTCTCCTTCTGAAAACCCGTGTCCGGGTAAATCAAGCATGACTACTTGATAGTTCTCTTCTAATAAATGATTAACTGTTCGGCTTAGTCCGCCGCTGTGATCTAAGTATCCGTGAACAAAAAAGACAGTTCCTTTAGGATTATTTCTTAAAAAGAGTTGTAAAAATTGTTTTTTCCCATTAACTGTAATGCTCCCGCATCGGTATTCCTCAATATGCTGGACAGAAAAACGATAGTAAGATAAATAGTCTTGTAATCCTTCATGATGAAAATGTGGATTTTTTTCATGTAAGAGAAAGGTTGATTCTTTTATTTCGTCTACCCATTGAAACTTGGCTTCTGTATTCATTCCTTTTTCGCCCTCCGACGGCTTTGATGTTCATAGTATATGACAAGCTACAACGAAACAAAGTGCCAGCCACTTTCGAACCTTCTGAGCAGCTTAGCACCATATATTAAGACTGCGTCTTCTACAGCTAACGCAGTTATTTTGATTTTTTCAAGGCATCTGCCAACGCTTTTCCATAAGCAGGTAAATCGGGCGGACGTCTGCTCGAAATGATATGGCCGTCCACAATCACTTCTTCATTGTACCACTCTGCACCTGCGTTCATCATGTCATGTTTAATGCCAGGGGTTGAAGTGACTTTTTTACCCTTCAAAATATCTGCTGAAATTAGTACCCAACCAGCATGGCATATTTGTCCAATGACACGTTTTTGTTCATTCATATAATGAACCATTTCTAACACTTTATCATACCGTCTTAATTTATCAGGTGCCCATCCACCTGGAACGAGTAATCCATCATATTCTTCAATATTCACTTGGTCAAAATGGTAATCAGGTGTTACCGGGACACCATATTTTCCTATATACGTTTCATTTGATTTATTCCCGGCAATATGAGCAATTGCACCTTCTTCTTTTAAACGAAGGTGAGGATACATGAGCTCTAAGTCTTCAAATTCATGGTCAACGATTGTTAATACTTTTTTCTCTTTTAATTGCATTTGTTTCATCCTTTCTTCCGTTCACTTATGTTTTGGCTGTTTTATTAAAGATTGTTGCTTTTGGATAATATAATATGATTGTACGAACCGTTACTGGCGTACTCTTTCACTTCTTCGAATGCTCAATAAAACAACAATCTATGCGAAAAGAGCTTACAACTTTTACGCGAGATTCCTTACTAGGTCATTATTGCTATTTTGTACTCTTCCCTATATTTAACTTGTTCAATCATCTTCTCAATGTTCTACTCAATAAATATTGGTCATAAAATATTTTCAGTACGAGATTTTACTTGGACGAAAAATAGGAGGTTTATGCATGTCTAAACTGAAAAGCCGTAAAGGAAAGGTTGTTTTTACATCTGTTGTCACCAGTGCTGCCTTAGCTCCTATCCTCGTAAATCAGGCATCTGTAGAAGACAAAGAGCAAAGCTCAATCAATGAGTTTGAGCTATTGTTTCCTTCGTCTAAAGTAGAAGCTCATCCTTACCGACAAAGTATGGCATTAGTACCTCCAGTTATTCAACAAACGAACCGCACTGACAAACAAATAAAAACAAGTTCTGAGATTTCCCTCTCATTAGTTCCGAGACAGACGACGCTAAGAAGCAAGGAACTCTCAAGAGAAGATCAAGAAAAGTTCAATCAAGATCGTGACTTAAATCATACATCTCTCGAGTCGCCTTGGCCCAAGGATACTCTTTTATCAGTCGGTGATCAAGGAGAAAAAGTCAAGACGATTCAAAAGAATTTATCTGACAGCGGATACTATGTCACTTCCATTGACGGCGTTTTTGGCGAAAAGACGAAGGATGCCGTTAAACACTACCAACGCGATCATGGCTTAAAAATTGACGGTATTGTTGGAGAAGAAACCGCCAAACACATTCTAGGAATCAAAAAGAAAATCAATTACTCAGCTATTGATGGAAGGCAAAAACTAAACCCTGTTTTTGTTCCTGGTCAGCAAGAGCATATTCCGACTGTGTATACAATGTCTGAGAACACTTCACAGACAGAAGAAGCAGAAGAACGTAACTACTACCAGCACGGAGACAAAGGTGAAGAAATCGAATCACTACAAAAGCAGTTGCAAAAAGCGGGATATTATAACGGCTCGATTGATGGCCACTTCGGCAGTGAAACACAACAGGCGATAAGAATGCTGCAACGCGAACATGGCCTTTCCGTTGATGGCTTAGCAGGAAATGAGGTTAAAGAGTTTTTATCATCAAATAACTTAAAGAAAATTAAAGAAGAAAGAGCAGCACAAGAAAAGGAAAATACCTCATCAGAAAAAAATGAATCAAAAGAAAAAGATGAATCAAACAGCTCTGAAAGTAAAAGCTCTTCTTCAGTTGAAAGTGTTATTTCAAGTGCTAAACAATTAATCGGTTCACCGTATGTTTGGGGTGGCACTTCACCATCCGGCTTTGATTGCAGCGGCTTTCTCGTTTATGTGTATGAAAATAATGGGATATCACTCCCACGTACTGTCAGCGATATTTGGGATGCCAGTACATCTGTCTCTTCACCGCAAAGGGGAGATTTCGTGTTTTTCCAAACGTATACTAACGGACCATCTCATGCTGGCATTTATTTAGGTGATGGAGACTTTATTCATACTGGTACCTCTTCAGGTGTGACAGTGTCAAATTTAAGTGAGGATTATTGGCAGTCCCGCTATTTAGGTGCAAAAAGGTATTAAAATAATGAAGTTGAAAGGTCATCGCTAACGAGCGACTGACCTTTTTATTTGCACGAAGGATTAAGAATTTCTAGGCAATTCGCTTACTGCGAACAACATGAACGACAAGTAAAGTTTTGTTTATGTATATTCTCTTTATTTGACGATGAAAGATAGGCAAAGGTTTCACTTTTTTAACGTTTTCCTTCCCATTCTTCCAAAAACTGCGTAAGGAAATCTTCTAAAAATTGATGTCTTTCTTCTGCCATTTTTTTCCCGGTCGCTGTCTTTATTCCACCTCTCAATTTCAACAGTTTTTCGTAGAAATGATGAATAGCAGAAGAGCGCTGCTGGCGATATTGTTCAACTGTCATCTCATCTCGAACCTCAAGATCTGGTAAATACATCGAGTCTGCATGAGCACCTGCAAACATGAACGTTCTAGCGATTCCGATCGCTCCTATCGCATCTAACCGATCGGCATCTTGGACTACTTCTCCTTCTATATTGACAGGAGACGTATTGTTGCCACCTTTAAAGGATACTGTTTTAATCGATTGAATGATATTGCTCTTCTTGCTTTCGTCAATCTCTAATTCTGTTAACCACGCTTGTACAAGTTGAAGACCTTCCTCTTCACTCGAATGAAATTTATCATCAGCAACATCGTGTAAGAGAGCTGCCATTTCACAAATAAACGGATCTGCTTTTTCCTGTTTTGCAATGTGCAAAGCATTTTTCCGAACACGATCTGTATGAAACCAGTCATGCCCCGTTGAATCATCCTTAAAAAAATCCTTTACCATTTCTTCTGTTTTGACGATATATCCTCTCATCTGTTTCCTCCAATATAGAGTTTTCTCTCTTTTATCTTATCGTCCTATATCAGTTAAGTAAAATCATAACCCTTTTAAATGTGTTAAGTGGACGGCTGGGATAAACCCCATGTAAAAAGAGTGCCCGTGTACGTCATTCTGTTATCATTATTTAGGATAATAAATGACGTAGCACGGACAATGTTGTCAGCAAAAGATAGAAGGTACTGCAAGGAAATTGTAATAAAAAAAGTTGGATCCACATGATACGTTGGAAACACCTTTTTTAACCGCTACGTATGACACCTTATCGTCACGGAATGGTATTGTTTTTTTTCTTGCTGATAATACATTGGAAATTCCTCTTTGTTTATTCGATTTTTCATCAACTCTTTATAAGGAATGTCAATATTAAATTCTTTTTCAAAAGGAAAGGAAGTGAGTTGTACGGTATTCTCTCCATCCCAGTTGGCACAATGCTTGTCATCGTTCAATGGAGCAAAACGTTGTCGAAATCCCTCTTTAAACCATGAAAACTCATTTTCTTTTGACACTCCCCATTCATTCATGCAAAGAAAAAGAGATAAATCATCACAAAACTGTAATAAGTCAAAATGAAATTGTATGGGCTCTGAGACTTCTTGAACATGTAACTGTAATTCTTTTTCAATTCTTTGTTGGCGACATTCTTCAAAATGTTTAAACGTAAGAGCTCGCGGGTCTTTTTTCCCCTCAAAAAAACTTGTATAGTGCAAACTAATTAAATAACCTGCATATAAATTTTCAGCACTTACTTGGTCCACTCCTCGCTTATATGCATGGAGCTTTTTTTCAAGAGGATATTCTGTAAAAGCTGCCGGTCGATCTTCGTCTAACAAATATATCGGATGATCATCAAGCGGCACCCAACTTACATCATGTTGTTGAATGGCGAAGTTTACATCTTTTCTTCGTTCGTGCTGAAGGAAATAAGCGTCTTTCCATAACTGAGCGAACAGTCCAGAAATAAGTGCATGTTCATGCTGCTCAATGAGTATAAACGAATGCTGCCTTTCCCTTACAATCAATGGATTATGTCACCTCCAACTTGATCAATAACTCAAACTTCTTTATAAATCATCATATATTCTAGTTTATGAACGAAACAACCATTTCCTCCACTTTTATACAACTTCTCTTAGGTTTGGCGCAACTTCTCTTGGGTTTGACGCAACTTCTCTCGAGTTTGGCGCAACTTCTCTTGGGTTTGACGCAACTTCTCTTGGGTTTGACGCAGCTTCTCTCGAGTTTGGCGCAACTTCTCTTGGGTTTGACGCAGCTTCTCTCGAGTTTGGCGCAACTTCTCTTGGGTTTGACGCAACTTCTCTCGAGTTTGGCGCAACTTCTCTTGAGTTTGGCGCAACTTCTCTTGGGTTTGACGCAACTTCTCTTGGGTTTGACGCAACTTCTCTCGAGTTTGGCGCAACTTCTCTTGGGTTTGACGCAACTTCTCTTCTTTCTTTTATTTTTAATTAAATATGAACGAAAAAATACCAGACACTCCAATTATCCTTACAGATCATCAATCTGCAACAATTGGATATGCCTGGTACGAATGAATTGTCATTTAATGAATTTCCTTTTCGCAGTTATCACATTTATGAGAATAGCAATCGTGCATTTCATCGATTTTATCCCCACATTTTACACACTCTTTTGGCGGCAGGTTTTTAAAAAACTCAGTACTAGGAATTAACATATTTGTTTTCCCCTCCTTCAAGTCCACGAATTGTCTTATAACAGAATCCAACAAAGACCATAAAAACAGTACAAGAGTAACCATAACCCTGTAAACAGACACGTATATACTAAACTTAACTACTACATACTATGCCTTCCACTCTAATTTTGTTATAAACAGATACCTATTATTTTTTATTATTATATAACAGTAAGGTCAATATGTCACGACATTATTAAATAAATCCCAAAAAAAATTCAAAGGTGCGTCCACCCTTGAATTTTAATTATATATGTAACAACTCATCTAAAGCATTTACTATTTTTTCAATGTCTGGTTTGCTTACTTGGTAATCAGCTCCAACTTTCTCACCTTTATGAAATAAATCACCTGAAATTAATGATGAAAAAATGACTACTGGTAAGTCTTTTAACTGTACGTCTTCTTTGACTCGTTTTGTTAAATGATGTCCATCCATTTGAGGCATTTCTATATCGGTAATGACCCCGTCAAAGAGAGTTTTCCCTTCTTTCATGCTTTCCAACTGTGCCCAAGCTTCTTTTCCATCCTCTGAAAATGTTAATTGCGTATAACCAGCTACATTTAACGTATTTTGCAGCAATTGACGTAATACCGAAGAATCTTCAGCAATTAAAATTTTTCTTTTTCCGCGCTCCGTTTTGTTGGCCACTTTTGAAGAATTCATGGTTAATTTCGCTCCGGGAATAATATCATAAACGATCTTTTCAAAATCTAAAAGCAGAATCATTCTTTCATCCATTTTAACGACCCCGACCGTTAATGCCTGTAGTCCCTCACTAAGCTCTGTTGGTTTTTCTATCTGTTCCCAAGATAAGCGGTGAATTTTTGATACACAGCCTACGTGAAAAGCGACCTTCATTTGATTCAATTCAGAAACAATCAATTTACTTTGCTTTGAATCTGTTGGTTCAGTAAATCCAATTGCTTTGGCTAATTGAATAACAGGAATAATTTCCTCCCTTAATCGAATAACCCCTTCTACATGCGGGTGTGAATGGGGGATTTTTGTTATAGGTAACGGCTGAATAATTTCTCTCACTTTCATCACATTAATCCCAAATAACCCTTCCCCTATTTGAAAATCAATGATTTCTAACTCATTTGTACCACTTTCCAGCAGGATTCCACTGTCTATCGTCATACTTTCTTCCTCCTCAACCCACCCGATTATCACTATAGATTCTTTTTACCCATGAAAATCATACCACTTTTTCCGTGTTTGCGCTATATACAATCGACCTGTTTTGACCTGTGAATATTTTTCTTTTTCAATTGCGAGAATAAGAAAACAACACTATAATTAAAATTGATGTATAGTTGTGTATGTTCAAAAGCTAGAAATATTTTATAGGTACTCATACAGATATGAATTGATAACTGCAAAAAGCAGTTTGTTGAACTTCGTTCCCGATAAGACGTTTAATCTGTTTATAGTATCTGAATTTGCTACATAATTTCCTTTCAACGAACTTCATGACTATCACTAGATCACACTCATAAGTGACGTTGACCTTTATTTCAAACTTTTGAACAACCTTTTATAGTAATAATGTTAGGAGGATATAAGTATGCTTAAACGATTGTTGCCTTGGTCTTTATTAACGATTATGTTTGTATTCACACCATTTGCAACTGCATTAGCAGCAGCAGAAGACGGTGAGAATGGCGGCGGTGCATTAATGGAAGGGCCATTTATCATTTTAGCTTTTGCAACAGTTATCATTATGATCTATTATGCATTTCGTGACTAACCTATAATGGACAAAGAAGAGGGTGTCCCAAAGTCTATGCTTTTGGCGACACCCTCTTCCTCTTTTTTATGGTGATGTATATCTTTTTACAACAAAAAAATGGCTGGCATATTAGTCGATAACCTCAACCGTTTCGATCACCACATCCTCGATAGGCTTATCCTGCATGTCTGTTTCTAATTGTGCAATTTCATCTACGACATCGAGCCCCTCGATGACGTGACCAAAGACAGTATGCCCTGGGTCAAGGTGAGGAGTCCCGCCTAATTCCTTATAATGCTCTTGTTTCTCTTCCGGAATTTCTAAGTTATGCTGATCCATAATCATGTCTAGTACTTCTTGATCGAACGGAGGTGCTTGAACGATATAAAATTGACTTCCGTTCGTGTTTGGTCCACTGTTCGCCATTGCAAGTGCTCCTTTAAAGTGGCCTAATGCATCTGAAAACTCATCTTCAAACGCTTCTCCATATATGCTTTCTCCACCCGTTCCATCCCCATTAGGGTCTCCGCCTTGAATCATAAAGTCTTCAATAACTCGGTGGAAAATGACTCCATCGTAGTATCCTTCTTCACTTAAAGATAAAAAGTTTTCAACTGCTTTTGGTGCGAACTCCGGGAACAGTTTTACGTGGATATCTCCCTTGTTCGTTTTAATAACTGCTTCTCTTTCATCTTCAGCAACTTCATCATTTAATTGCGGATAATCAGTGGAGGAGCCTGCTTGTTCTTCCCCGTTACAAGCTGCAATAATGAGCAGGCAAGTTATACTTAGTAATAGCATTATCATCGTTTGTTTTTTCACGTTGAACATCTCCTATCTTTGCGTAATCCTTCATAATGCGTTCGTACACATATCCCTCTGTCAGACCCTCCTCACCTATAAGACGAGCTTGAGCTTCGTTTTATGTAACCAGCACCTTTATTGATTTTACCTCTACAATAAGGGCTTGTACACATTTTTGAATAACAGATTACATTTTTTAAACAGAGAAATGTGACGAATATTCCTATCATTACCGGATACCCCTTCTTTTTCCAAGATATAAATAGAAAATCTTTACATGGCGAAAAATGGGGAACGTTCTTCCGGATTTTTTCTTGACTATTTTCCGTTCATCCGTACAATAATAAGTAGAACAAACGTTCGCTTCGATGTGGCTCTGTTAAACTTCCTTGTTGATGATGCAAATTGGTCGCTTTCAGCGGACTCACCCGCGAGCCTCATCGCTCGTCCCTCTCTGCGGGGGCCCGCTTGGCTCGTTTTTCCGCAGGAGCATTGCCATTTTTCATCATCCACATAACTTTACCGTTTAACATAGCGCCTATAAATGTAAGGAGGGAGCAGCGATGGCCAAGCTCACTGTTGAAGAAGAGCGCCTAAGTGAATCATACATCCTGTCCGAGTTGGCCCGGAAAGTATTAGAAAAGGATTTAAAAAAATTGGAAGAAGCTCCTTTGAAATTAAAAGATCCTTATTTCCACCTGTTAGAGCATACCCTTCACGAGCTCAGCAAAGAACTGTACAAAACAAAATCGAAAATGAAACAGATGGGAATCAAGGTTCAGCTAAATGACCATGATGAGACATTTTCCGAATATACGATCTTCTTTCGCGGCTATGTTCTTACCGCAAAGTACTTAAACGCTCATTTAAAAAATCAAGTAAGTGACCAAATTGCCCGATTGTTTACCCCTTCCAAAAACGAAGGTCGGCACCCGTTTCATTAATACCATTCCTTCACACTACCGATCGACGATGAGCATTTGTAATATCATGATAAAAAAGGCTTTATTTTTTTGAACACGTTCGTTGCCGTATGATAAAACAAATCATCCCACGCGGAAGACGGGAAATAGCCTTTCATAAATTCAATATATGGCTCGATTTGAACTAAAGGCCAGTCTGTTCCAAACATAAATTTCTCATAGTGGTCGCAAAAAGCAACCGCATGTTTTAAATGATCAAAAAAATGCGGCGTATTCACAATCCGGCTGACCTCGGTACGATCTCCGACGATCAGACCAGACATATCGGCAAACATGTTGCTGTTTTTATAGACGACTTCTGCAGCATCAATCATCCACGGATCGCCGAAGTGAGCCATAACGAACGTGACATCCCGATGACGAACAGCGACTTCATCTAATGTGAGGGGGTGTGCATACTTTAGCAGACCTCGCTCTGAATATGTATCACCAGTATGAAATACAACCGGAACATCAAATCCCTTTGCAATTTCATATACCGGTTCATACACTTTGTCATACGCGTAAAAAGGGTAATAGCCTAAGTAAATTTTAATCCCTACAGCTTCTGGCTGTAATAGCGCTTTTTCAAGCTGAGAAAGTTCACGCTTTCCTAAACGGTACGGATTAACACCTGGACAATAAACGACGTTCGGGGCTGAAGTCGTTAACATATCTACCCCCATAGGAGTGGGGGGAACAGAGTCAGGAAAACCTTCTCCCCCCTCCACTTCCCGAAGGCCCATCCCAATTGCTAACACCACATTATTTTCTTTCATCTCTTTATGCAGACCCTCAACAGAATAATCAATATGTGAAAGACGTCTCGCTGTATGTTGAAAGGACTCTATGTGAGATAAATGAATATGTGCGTCAATAATTTTCATTCTTTGCACCTCTCTGATGATGGAAAAACCTAATTGCTCTCAACGGATTCATTACATCCAATGAATGTAACTGATCGGAGAAAAGAAAGAAATGCGGAGCAATCATATGAGTAGCCTTATTTTTAACATGTAGAGGCTGCTCCATAAAAATACTAACAACGTCACGATTCATATATACTTCTAAATCATTTAAATCATTGTTCGGAATAAAGTGAAGTTTTTCATTCCTGCCATTTTGCTCGAAAACAGCGTAAGATAGCCCGTACAGCTCGGTTTCATGGCGGTGATGTACAAAAGAGTTCGTTTCATCTCCGTCTGCATATACCCGAATATGGCCTTGTTCGTCCCCGGTACACAAATTAAACATGCTCGTTTGTTTCGTTCCATGAAAGTCAAAGCCTGTATTTTGCTCAAATTCCGTAAACGTTGCTAATACAGGAGTTCCAGGACGAGTCGCTACATATTGATGAAAAGTAAGCCCATCATATAATGAATGATCTTTTATTTCGGTTGACATTTTCAGCCCTTCCCATCGCCCACTGAATGAATCATCTAACGACACAAACTGGCAAGTTGAATGAGATTCAAGAATCTTCCGCTGAAGCAGTTGATTGAGTGAGTAGTTCACCCCGCCAACCCAAGGATTCCACCATGATCTTGATGAAGGCGTTGGAAAAGAAGAATCAAGCCATTCCGTTCCATTTGCTTTCAATGAATAAAAACCAGGATAAAAACTAGGTGCTCCTTTCACAGACAAGTAGCCATTATCAAGAATAAACACTTCATGATCATCCTCAACAACGATATCTTTTTTCACATCATCTCCTTGTACAGGATAGAGAAGAACATCTTCATGTATTGTCTGACTTGATAAACGACCTGACAATTGAAAATGACGAACGCGAGCATTTGAATGCGGATCCATTTTTACGACTGTTTCCCATGATTCCCAGCTTTCTGAATCTGGCTTTTGAAACTGTCCGATCCTCTCATTTTGATCTCCAGTTATTTGTAAATTCGTTTCAGATTGCTGAAGAACATTTTGTGAAAAAGTTAAGATCGTTTCGTCTTCAATAAACGGATTGCCATCTTTTGGTCGAAAAACGAATGAAGACTGGGGCAACTGTACTTGAACAACCGGTTTTTTTAGAGCAAATTCCTTAACTTCCTTCGTATTAGAAAAGAGATTTATTCCGAAATGAACGCTTGAAGTGGCTACCGTTTTTCCACATTCAACTTTGTCCCACGTCTCTTCAAAATACATGCGGTGCCAAGTATGAAAATGGAGTTTTTGCCGTTCATCCCAGACTAAAGAAACACAATGATCATCATCCTTTGTAAAAAGCCAATTTTCAGTCAACTTTTTATCGTCCCATGCATCAACTTCATGATAATACGTACCTTGATTAAAAAGTATCTCTCCTCCGTACGGAAGATACGTATTAGCTAATGAAAAAGAGAAAGGAGTATTAAGGGAAATCGATTCTACAGTTTGATCTCCGCGATTCTCTATTTCATAATGCTGACTCATTAAGCCTTCTGAAGTCAATTCAACGATCCTGTTCAACATCACGTCATCAAAATCGCGAGAGAGATAACTTAATTTCATCCCTATAGTAGCCCCACGTTCATAAAAATAAATGCTCTCAGGCTTTTTAATTGAAAATTCCTCAGAAAAAGGCTTTCCGAGCTTAGGATATAAGAAAATATAATCACTTTCGTTTTGCCTTCCACGCTCAAATAATAAATGATTGTTTTCCTTTTTCAATGCCGCGTGTGCGACCCCATTAAATAAATGGTAGTATTCAGGGCACTCTCCATAAATACTGCTGCCGAGTGTATTAAAAGGAAAAGAGATCTGTTGATTAAATGTAATCGATCTGCCCTTTTCTGCTTGAACATGGATCGTGACAACTTCACTGTAAAAAGCGGCAGATAAGATCTCTGCCTTAATAGGAACCGTTTTCTTTTCTCCTGCGGATAAAGCCATTTCAACTATTTCATTATGAAAATGAACGGATTCATCATCCGGAAGCTTAAATAACACATTTGCCGCCGTATCAAATTGATTTTCAAAACTCATGTAAGCCGTTTCCGAAGCTTGCTCGAAGCTCATATTTCCTGCCAAATAACACTGGATCGAAACCGGCTCTTTCGGCAGCACTCCTAGCTTTAATGGAATAACTTCTCCATTTAAAGAGACATTCACTTCTACTGATGGGTGCGTCTTTTTTGAATCTTGCTTCACATCAGTCGGATGGATATAAAAAGAGCCTTCAAGGATCTCATCACCCGTAACCATCCTCTTATCATTAAAATCTGTATCAATAATTGAGTTTTTCTGTCCTTCCACATGAACATTAAGCTGATCTGGCGTTTTATTTGTTACTTTCAAGCGAACGGGATAAGACTTACCGAAAATATTTTTATGCTGGTCTACTTCTAATTGAATCGCATAGTCATTTGTTTCTGCAGCACAAATCCCGCGTCCCGTTCTTTCAAAACGAACCTTTAAACATTGGTGTTCATTTTCCCAATGATAATCGTAATAATCAAATCCATTTTTCTTTTCACCGTCAGGCTCAACGCGGATCTCACGCTGACTATCAATATACCAATCTAATTGAGCGAAGAGTGGCTGAAAGGCAGGAACAGTTAAAACTGAGGGGATAAAATTCATTAAATGTACCGAATCATCCCGCTTTTCCCAGAAAAAGCCGCATTTTTTATAAAGAGGAACAGCTTTTATATTTCCTGGCCACGTGTACAAGTCTAATCTCGGCCACTTTCTTTTCATCGTTTCTTCAAGTGCAGTTAATACAAGTTTTTTACCAATTTTCTTCCCATGAAAATCTGTTCGAACGTTTAGCAGTGGAATGTATAAGGCTCCGTGATCATCACGATATTCAGAAAGACCGCAATAACCAACAGCTTCTTCACCAATCATGGCAATAAACGTGAACAAATTTGTTGAGTTCTCTTCTTCCATTTGCACATCTTCTGCTGTTTTTATATTGGAGTGTCCACCCCATCCTTCGCGGCTTTCATTCCACATATGAGCAACTGCACTCGCAAGTTCAGAATGATATTGTACAACATTCACTTCATCTACTGATTTTACTGTCATTGATACATCCTCCTTTCAGTCAATACGATGTTATTTCTAAAAGGCTGTTTTATTAAAGGATGTTGCTTTTGAATCTATCATATAATTGTTCGACTCCGTTACTAGCGGTAGCTTTCACCTAGGGCAAAAGCAAGGCACCCACCTATTGGCGACTAGCGCTCTCTCTTTCGCTTCTAGCATCGCTCCGTTATATATCCGTCAACCGGGCAAAATGATAGAGAAGGTCTTCGACTAACGCT
The DNA here is from genome assembly GCF_002335745.1 of Evansella halocellulosilytica. Taxonomy (GTDB): domain Bacteria; phylum Bacillota; class Bacilli; order Bacillales; family Salisediminibacteriaceae; genus Bacillus_CA; species Bacillus_CA halocellulosilytica. The sequence goes on from NZ_NIST01000001.1 coordinate 3,737,668, forward strand.
CCCGAACGCCGAAATCACCACACTCGTGTGGAAGCTCCTGATGAACGCTCATTGGGCTAGACAACGATCGAGAGATTGAAATTATATAAGTTCTTATCTTTGAACAGAAGACGTCCTCGCTCTTACTTTTGCTCTGAATCGTAATAGCCTTTCTCCTTTGCTTGTTCATAAGCATTCGTTAAAATCCCTTGTATAGCCTGACCTCTGTCCTTCTTACGGCGTTTGAATTCTTCGTATAAATCTTCGCCCGAATAGCCTTCGTCAACTAAATTTTTTAACAGCATATCAGAAAGATCATCTTTTTTAGCGACAATGATTCCATCTAGATGTATACTAAGATGATCACGTAATTCATGAATCGCATTCACTTGGCAAACTAAAGTAGCTGGGTCATTTGTCCGTTTAGTAATGGTTACTTCAGCCATAAAGGTCTGATTACTTTGGCTGTATTCCTCGAAGTACTCTTTCCATTCAGGAGTGACAACAGCTTCAATGAGCCAATTTTTCTTCGCTTCTTCTTTATTAATAATTAATCCTTCTACTAACGGAATCTCTTTTCCTTTAATTTCACTTTGTTCATTATGCTCATCATCAAAAAGAATTGCTAAAGAGCAAAGTTTAAACGTTTTCAATATTTCCACCTCCAGCTGTTTCCTGTTATTGTACCTCCTTTTTTTCAATTCGTCACATTTTGCAAAAACCCTTCAACTTTCCTCATTGTCATGTTGAAATTTGCCACATTGTGATTCGTTCGATTATTCGTTTTCAATGAAAAAAGAACATAATATATTTGACAAAAGACGTTTATTAACGGTTCAATTATCATAAATGTGCACAGGCCATTAGCGTATAGATATTCGAGCGATTAAAAAGGAAGAAAAAATATGAAAACGAATGCTGTTATTTTCACCTCATACAACGGAATAACATCAATACTGCCAACCAATTTACGATCGGTTCCTGTTTTTCAAATTGGACTTGATCGTCAATCGATTCCTCTTACATCAGAGCATTTAGCTTTATATTTTAAACAATATGACCATGTGATCCTTTTTAAAACCAATCATACAGGCGATCATTTGATACAAGGTACTCACTCACACGTATCCGGCTTTCTCACTTTATTGTTTTATACTTTTGCACGAAAGTTTAAAAAGAAGCTTTATTATGTAAATGACAGGCAGCAGTTAGTTGAAATCACCAATGGGGACGGAGCACCATTCCGAAAGCTTGCAAGCTTAACCGATAAAAAAAAGATGTATACTCCTCACACCCATACTGTTACTTCCATACAGAAAATAAAAGTCAAAAACGATCTGACAGCAGAGCAAATGAGTAAACAATACTTTTCCTGGCTCGAGCTTTTTACGAAGCTCATATATATCGATGAAAGCGATGGAGAATATTCTTTCAAGGTCAGATTCGCACAAACTGCGCTGCTACAATTAAAAGAGAATAGCGCTTTTCGTCATGACCCTTTGACAGCAGAGTTTATCATTAACGGTGGCGTTCTGAATAAAGATCGCTCATTAACGATGAAAAATGGACGATTTTGGTTTCTCCTTTCTCCGGACAGAAGCAACCTTTATACAGCATTAGTTCATTTTCGCCCATCCCTTCCTTGGCCTGTTTATTTACGAAGTCAAAGTCCGATTCATGCGTTCGTTATGAAACGATTTGCTCAATCCAACAAAACCATCGTGTGATTTTGTTTACGTACTATCTCCGTCAACGACATCACCGTCAGAAAAATAGCCAACCGGAGAGATCACTTTTTCTGTTACAGCTTCTACCTCATCTACAGCTTTGATGCTTTCTGCAGAAAGTGCTGCAGAACCTGGAGCCATTGCAAAATAAAGAGGAAAATGCTCCTGGTTAAGGGAAATTTGTGAGGCATCACGTATCGCAAACTTTTCAATGAACTGATCTTTTATCCCAAACGCCAGTGCAAATATAAAACCGGCTGTCATTTTGTCAGACTCAGAGAAATTCACTGGAGGTGATTCGGTTATCTTATCTTTATAGGCAGTCCAACGATGAAAGGCCGACCACCCTTGATCTGAAATGTTCGGAAAGATAAAGGCAGACGTACTCGTAACAACCGCACTAACTAAATAAAGAAGACTAACAAATGGATAAAAAAATAGTAATGAACTTCCGATTAACAACATAACCGAACCGATTATTAACAGCTGCTTTTTTCGAACAGGAAACGCTACTTCATACCCGATTTCTCGTAACCTTTCTGTCATAACCTTCTCCCATTCATATAGATACTGAATAAACTCTTCTCGTTTCTCATCCTCTTTTGTGTAATGTTCCAAATCACTAGCATAAAAGACGCCGTGATTGCCTATCTCATATAAGAACCATTCATGTAAAAACGACTCTTCTTTTGATAAGCTGACTTCATTATTTTGAAGGTCTGTAAAACAATATTCGTTGACCTGGTCATCGAACGATAATTTCAGCACTCTTTTTTTTACTAAAGCGATCAGCCCGGCTGTAATATGACGTGTAGAAGCTCCTTTTCCATCGATAAATTGCGCAATAAGAGGCGGGAACGTATCGAGATCACCCATACTAACTTCAAGCTCTTCTTTTGTACCTTTCGGGTTTCTTTTCTTCCTGACTAGATTCCATATAATAAAAACTGCTATAGAACTGAGCAAAATAAAGAGAATGAAAGAAACGACCTGGACTATCTCCATTAATCTCCCCTCCTTAACAATTAATACGAACGAAAACAACTCAAGTAGAACCATATTATTTTACTTTTTGTATTATTTCTCTCTCACTTTTTGAACATCTTTTCTAAAGAATTGAATGGCAAGTATTCCTACGAGCAAAGCAGCATAAACCAAATACGCAATTACGTATGTCGAACTGGATTCACCGCCGTACCAGAGAGGTAATGCTAATATACTTAACAACCATACCATTGAAAGATTGCCGAAAATTGTTGACAGGATGTATTGGCGTGAATTAATCGGGCTAAACGCTGCAGCTATCGAAATGAGGTTACTCGGCATAAACGGGAGACTTCGTAAAAAAACGATAATAAAAACACCGTACTGAGAAATCGCGTACATCAGTTTTTGAAGTGTCTTCGTCTTCTTTTTCCACATTCGATTTACATATCGTTCACTCAAAGATCTCGAAAGCCAAAAACAAAATAATGCCCCTAGACTTGTACCTACCATACTAAAGAGAAAACCTTCGACAATACCAAAGACAAAAAAGTGGATGATGATCAAGACGATGACCGGAAAAAAAGTAAGAACTCCTTGTACAGCCATTAAAGGAATAGTAACGAACAACATCCCATATCCCATTTCATCAAACAGTTCATTCGTAAAATAATCAATATTTTCACTTCGAAGCTGCTGAATCCATTCTGAATCTATGAAAATAAATAAAATAACAATCAAAAGAATAAAAAGTAGTGCGCTTTTCACAAAATCACCTTTTTCTTCATGATAACGATTCGAGCAGACGGGTATTAAACGAGGAAAACGAATATTTGACTTTCTTCGACATATACGTAAATTTATCCTTTAATACATAGGAAAAGGCGAGACAGAATTTCTCTCGCCTTTACCCATTTGCTGATATCATTTTTTCTTTCTCTTTCATGCCATCTCCTGTTTTAAAATAGAAATAACGGTACATAAGCGCACCTACAAAACCGATGACAGATAAGAAAAACATAACTATATACAAATCTCTTACAGCGAATACATGAATGACACTTCCTCCTAGTATTGAACCGATAACACCTGAGATTCCGAAGAATACAGAGATGAACAGCAAGTGCCCGGTAGATTCCAATTCTTCCGGAACGAGTTTCGTAACGAATTGAAATGCTGTCAAATAGAACATGGCGAAGGTCATTCCATGTAATACTTGAATAATTAAAACGATTTGAGGGTCTGGAGCAAACGACATGAGCAACCACCTTACAGCATAAAGAAATCCTGCAACTGTTATAAAAGTAAGTGCGTGGAAGCGCCTAAACCAATATACACTGAAAGCAAACACGATTGCTTCAGCAAATACCCCAATAAACCAAGACAATCCAATGTAAGACTCATTTCCACCGAGCTCGATAATGTATAAACCCATGAACGAATCGTTCATACGATGAGTAAGGCTAATTGCCAAAATCATTAATAAAAAGATCGCAAGCTTTCCATTTTTTAAAAGCTTTAAAGCACTCGTTAAAACGACCGGCTTTTTCGACGGAACACTGTCAGGGGCTAAATAACAAAAGACGAGAGCGATACAAATAAATGTCGCATATAAGTAATACATATTGCTTATCCCGATCTGGGTTAAAATATATCCGCTAACTAATGAAGCTGTTCCGAAACCGAGCGATCCCCACATTCTTATACTCCCAAACGATACACCTTGCTGAACGGAAACTTTTTGTGCCAAACTGTCACCTAATGCACCGGAAGGGGACATAAATGAAAAAAATAAATATAATAACGGGATTAAAATCATAAATTCCGCTGCTTGGAAAACGATAAATCCAATCGCCAGTGCACCTGTAAGACAAATAAGCAAAATTCTTTTTACCGTCTTATATTTATCACTCATAAATCCCCAAAACGGCTGAGCAACAATCGCTGCAGCAGGCCCTACAGCTAGTAATATTCCAATCTCTGAACCTGTTAAACCCATTTCCTGAAAATATACTGGTAAATAGCTAATGATAATTGTCATCGAGGAATGAAAGAAAAATAGCATCCCTTTTAATTTCCATATTGAATTCATACATTTTGTTCCCTTCTGCAAACGAAAAAGCCAGCTATCTTAACCAGTCTTTTTCATATAAAAAATCTTGATTCATATCGATGAATAAAAATAGGTCGTGATTAATCTGGAAGGAGTATGTGCGAATTAGTTCATTTGAATCAATATCCCGATAACTGTCAGACAAAATCCCAGTATTCCCATGTTCCATCTTTACTAAGTTTTCTAGAAAGTACGAACGCCAGCTCCAGTTTTTCCCTTTAGACGCTTCATCGATCTGCCACTCTTGATCTCCCTTTAAGTAGTTAGGGCTCTTCTGGTAACCGTTAGAATCACAAATGTATGCACGAAATGCCCATGATGAAATGAATTTCGTCACTTCTTCAAGCAGCAGCTCTTCATTTTCTAATTCTTCTTGTATGTTCGTAATCTTATTATCTAGCATTTGCACGAACTTCCATTGTTCATTCATTCTCTTCTTATCATAATTTACAAAAGATGTTACTTGAGATGCTAGCAATTGTTGGCGGTAATTTCGATCAACAGCATTATTCGTTTTCGTACTAAGCAAATCACCTTGAATAAAGCGTCCGCCATGCTTCCAGGCTGTATATAGATGGTGTGGGTCAGAAATTCCTTCAAAAGTAACAACAGCACCAATTTTACGTGCAAAGAACGTCAAGGCGTCCAAAACGTCTCTAATTGAATGTACAGCTGAAGTTTCCTTCATTTTTTCCATATTTACTTTAAACATATTTGGCTCTAACTGAGAGAATGTGTCTAAATCATTTCCTTCTCTACCTAAATCTGCCAACCCTAATTTTAAGTCATTTGCTTTCAAATAGCGAAAGATATGGCTTAATTCGTCTACTTCTCCGTCAAATTGATGTGCGTTAACGTATAATACGATATTCTTTCTCGGAAATCCGTCTTTTTCAAACTTTTCAATTCTCTGGATAAATAAGTCGTGGTTATTTTCATGATAGAGAGCATTCGGATCGATGTTAAAAAACAAACTAGGCCATTCATCATTCGATTCTAAAAACATCTTAATTGTTTTCTCTTGAATGAGTTCCTCAATTTCCCACTTATATTCTGCCGGTACCGAAGAATCCATAAAAAAAGAACCTAGACTCAGGTTTTTATCGTCAATTTGAATATTTCCTAGCACTTCATATCCAATCACTTCAAACTGCTCTAAATTAAAGACAGGCTGAAAAACTGGGAAAACTGTCGATTTATTCATCATTACTTTTAATGGATCCATATTAATCTCCTTTTAAGTATGTGTACTATTAGTCGTGGCTCTCTCCTGCCTGATTGCTATTTGTTCCAATCTTTTTAAACATCTACCTTATAAATAGGAATCATTTATCATTATATCATTAAACCAACGATTATTACTTGAATCAATAAAATTGTTTGTGTCAACTATTAGTGGGCTACTTTTTTAAAAGGTTAGAATGCCTTTTTTTGTTTTGTTGGATCATTTTCGTAAATTGGTATCTCATGCAGCTCCATCGGACTGCGCTGTTAAGCTCTATTCATAAATTTTAATCACCAACTGGTTCATTTATTACGAATATACTATTATTTATTTTCAGAAAACTCAATTCAGATGTTCCGCCATGAAAAATCCCCCTTTAAATAACAATATCTAAAGGGGGTTCAATGTGCTTCTTTTTTTATACGTCGTGACTTTATTTCAAAGCCACAACTTCTTTTCCTTTCCTTAAGACTTCTACCTTCTAAAAAAGCAAGTGTAAGAATGGTTTTACAACTGTCCGTGTCGCTCTTTGAAACAATGAAAAAGCTGATTGACGACGTTTGCAAGTTTATCTTTTTGCAATTCGTCTTCGAAATATTTGTTAATATGCTTCTCTTTTTCATAAGCGTCAAATAAAGCTGCTGTTCCCTTTGTCATAATTTCCTTGTATTCCGTGGTCAGATCTGCTAATTGTTGTTCATACTCAACTTCAACGGATTGATCCATACACCTCTCAAACATATCTACTACCCGATCACCTTCTCGATCCGGATTGATGACATGAGGGGCAGTACCGTCTACTATGCAAAAAGAGAGTTGAGGTATAATAACCATATCGATGCTGTTAGGGTCTAATGCACATGGAAAGGAAATCGTTGAAAAAGATTGCGCATTGGCCTTTTCTATCACTTTTCTCATCAGAGTTGATTTGCCGCTTCCGGAACGTCCTTTAATGATTACTCGTTCATTCAAGTCTGATGTAAGCTCATCAATGAAGTTGACAGGTCCATAAGCAGACGCTGCTCCGAAAAACCTTTTACAATTTAGTGAGCCGGAGATACTCTCCTCTTGTAAAGAATCACGAAACAATTTTGCCATCAATTCATCAGCAACTTGATCAGCTTGTTGAAAATTCATTGCAGACAAATAAATCTTTTCCTTTTCTTCGTGTACTTTTCGTCCTTCTTTAAAATACGTATAACTTAATTGTAGAGAAGCTGATTTTTCATCACTCAATTTTCTGATTTCAGAACGGTGATGACGAAGTTCAGTTTCATTTAAACAATCGTTTAAATGAAACAGTTTATTTTCCATTGAAGGATAGCGCTTTGATAAGTAAACAGGCTCTTTATCCCCGATTACAAGTAATTGACTCTCAGGAAAATACATTCCTTCTAGCGTCTTTGTGTCTGTAGGGTCTATAAATACTTCAACAGCCTGATTTCCTGCTTTTTCTAAGAATGACTCAAACACCATTGCTTGTATTTTCGAGGAACCACCTGTCACAACCCAAACGTCATTGTCCTCCCAAAATTGGTCTAATAAACTATAATGACCTAAGCTAGTGTGACCATTAATAAAATATTTACGGATCACAATATCCCCCCTCCTTTTTCATGCACTATAGTTTATTCACAACCGCCTATTTCGTGAAATATTTGAAAATGAGGATGAGGGTTTCCGTATAGAATTGAAACTTTATGAAATCAACAATCTCGTAAGACTTGTCATTCAGTTATCGTATCTTAAGAAACAATGATAGATTACCTTACATTTTTGCTTAAAATTAATTCGATTATGAATAGAATTTTATATGATAAATAAATATGGAGGTTTTTTTATGAATATAAAAACTGATGATTTAACTGGAACGAAAGTTGCTGATTTGGTGAAGGAACATCTATTAAGTATGAGATTGAATTCTCCTCCTGAAAGTATACATGCATTAAATCTTGAGGAATTGAGAAGACCAGATATTACATTCTGGAGTGCATGGGAAGGAAACGAATTACTTGGATGCGGGGCACTTAAACAATTAAATAGTCGACATGGAGAAATAAAATCGATGCGAACATCAACATCACACCTGAGAAAAGGTGTCGCAAAACGAATTCTTCAACACATCATTGAAGAATCCATACGGCGTGGGTATTCCCGGCTAAGTTTGGAAACAGGCGCAATGGAAGCTTTTGAACCAGCGAGAAAACTGTATAATAGTTTTGGCTTTCAATACTGCGAGCCTTTTTCCGATTACGAGGATGATCCAAACAGTCTATATATGACAAAGATATTATAAATCAATATATATATTTTTTTGCAATCTCACATGACACTCTTTATCATGAAAGGACATTACATATTCAGTCATTTTAAATTTGTAATGCCCTTTCATTAAAATCTATCTTTATTTGCTTAGTCTTAATAAAACGTTCTGGAAAATCAACAACATTAAGACTATTTATAATATCTTTATTGAAGATAATAGAAACTCGGCTTCATGATACGGAAGCTTTGTCTTGCCTAACAGCTCACCTGGACGGCCATATGATTCGTGATGAAAATCGCTGCCGCCCGTTTTGATTAATTTCCTCCCTGATTCCCGCTCAGCCCGTTCAGCTAACTTTAGAAAACGTTTCACGGCATTCTCATCATGGTCTCGGTGATACACCTCGATTCCATCGAGCTTATAATCTCGAATCCAAGAAATGATTTCTTCATCCAATGAATAAAAGACAGGGTGAGCGACAATAGCTACACCGCCAGCTCCATGGATCAGTTCAATCGCTTCTCTCGGAGTAAGTTCTTCAGGCTTTGGAACAAAGCAAGGCTTATCCTGGCTTAAATATCGTTCAAAGGATTCTTGTACGGATTGGACATAGCCTTTATCAATTAAAGCCTTTGCCAAGTGCGGGCGGGAAAATGTTTCACCTGTCACTTGCTTTTCAACATCATTTAAATTAATATTCAATCCTATATCCTGACATTTAGCAATCATCTGGATCATTCGATTATGCCGCATTTTTCGATGGTGAGATAAGATGTGCTGTAACTGCTCGTCTTCAACATTGATACCATACCCAAGTATATCTACATTCGTCCTCTTTATTCTCGTCGACAATTCAATACCAGGGATCAATGTCATTTGATATTGTATAGCTGCTTCTTTTGCATCTTTTACACCAGCAGTCGAATCATGATCTGTTAAAGCAATGATTTTTAACTTTGCCTCCGCACATTTTTTCATTAATTCCTTCGGGGAATAACCTCCGTCGGACACTGTAGAATGCATATGGACATCGGCTAGCATATCTTGTTGAGACATTTGATCCCTTCCTTTTTACTGCCACCAGTGGTCATAAAGTGTAACTGGAAGCTGCCTTTTATGCTCCGTTTGCAAATATTTTTTCTCAAGGTTCGCTTTCGCATCCTTACTTATTTCTTTACCTTCTAAATAATTGTCGATCTTGTTGTATGTGATGCCTAATGCTTCTTCATCTGGAAGCTGCGGTTGATCATCTTCTAAATCTGCAGTCGGAACTTTTTCTATTAATGAAGAAGGAGCTTGTAAGTGTTGAAGGAGCATTTTCCCTTGTCTTTTATTTAAACCGAATAATGGCGCGATATCACACGCACCATCACCATATTTCGTATAAAAGCCAGTTACAGCTTCTGCGGCATGGTCGGTTCCAGCAACTAAACAGCGATAGTGTGCTGCTAAATCATATTGTACTTTCATACGTTCACGTGCTTTCGTATTCCCTTTCACAAAGTCAGAAAGATTTTCCCCTGTCGCTTCTTCAAATTGACTGTACGACGCATCAACGGCAGGCTTTATATTGACCGCTATTCGGTGGTACGGCTTTATAAAATCTAAAGCTATTTGTGCATCGTCTTCATCTTTTTGTATACCATAAGGAAGACGAACTGCATAAAACGTATACTTATCCGTTCCTTCTTCCTTATTTAATTCTTCCATTGCCATTTGAATGAGCTTTCCAGTTAAGGTAGAATCTTGTCCACCGGAAATACCTAATACATACCCTTTCATTCCTGTCTTTTTTAAATAAGCTTTTAATAAATCAATTCTACTTTTTATCTCTTCTTTAGGTTCGATCGTAGATTTGACTTTTAATTCAGAAATAATTTCGTCTTGCAGTTTTATCATGTGAATCACCCTTTCATTTAAACTTGAAACGTTCTAACTGATGGGCTAAACCTTCTTTATAAAGAATATGCTGTTCATTTTCGCCGATGAGATCGAAATGAGGGTATTCATTCCGTTCATGGATCCATTCCGGCTTTAGCCCATATTTCTTGCCCCAGTCCATTAATTTCTTCCGATTCGCACAGGCTACTTTCGTGACGGTTTTATACTGCGGGAAACGAGGGTCATACCAATAGTGGGTAATCATTGATATTTGACCCATTTTCGCTTTTTGCTTCCATGCTTCTAACTCTTCTTTTGTAATCCCAAATGCCATGTAACATGTAATCCCCTTCCACTATCTATTTAAAATGAATGAAGACAATTTATCAATCCAAACACATACAATTGTGAAATGATCTTACAAAGTATTTTCCCGTTATTCGAAAATTTACACTTCATTTTAAAATACAAAGAAAGAGTGCCAGCAGCTATATCGCTTCAAAGGGCACCCTTTTTTGTATTTAAATTCGGCCATGTTCTCGATCTGATTTTTCATCCTCAATTTCTGATTGAAAGCTATGGATACTTTCTTCTCTTCGTTCATTCTTTTGCTTAATTTCTTGCTTTTCCTGTTCTGATAAATCATCATTTTGCAACGTTTCTTCAGCTGCTTCAATATTTTCTTTCGTATTCTCTGCCATCTCTCTCAGCTTTTCCACATTGTCTGATCGATTATCTTTTTTTGCCATCATGACAACCTCCTTTAAAATTGTACAAAACTAGTTTGTTCAAGGAGGTTATTTCTATACGAATGGATAAGAGGATGTTCAGAAATTCTGGAAAAACATTCATCGACCGTCTATGCCTTCCTTTGCATAAACATGTTGGCTATTTTTTATTATATTCATAAGCTTCATGCCATGCAGGAAACTTCTTTTTTATCGAGATCGGCTTAAATGTTTCTGCATCAACACATACGTGTTCACTCGTTCCAGAAACACATATATCACCTGATTCATTCAAAATTTCATATCCATACGTCACACGAATTCCCGTATATTTTTCGATCCATGTATTCACAGTGATCGTATCAGGGTACCTTGCTGGATGCTTGTAATTTAAGTTAATATTCGTCACCGGCGCAAGAACTCCTTCTTTTTCCATTTGAGCATATTGGAATCCTAGCTCTTCAATCAGTTTTGTTCTGCCGATTTCACACCATACTAAATAGTTTGCGTGGTAAACGACACCCATTTGATCAGTTTCTGCATAACGTACGTTAATTGTAGTTGTGGACACGATCATATTTCATCCTCCTCAACACCTCGAGTAAAAATTTGAAAATCGCCTTCTGTTAATGTTTTTAACGACTCTGTGTTAATTTCCTCCGCATCCGTAGTCGCTATCCGATATGCTTGTTGTTTTATCGCTTCTTCGACAAGGTCTTTCATGGCTCGTGCATTGCCGGAGGGCCTTTTTTTCTCTACCGCATTAGCAAGTTTTTTAATTGTGTTCTCATCAATTGTATAATTATAGTCATAGATATAATATTTTACAATATTTATTAATTCCTCCGTTGTATATTGAGGAAACGGAATCATCTTTTTAAAACGCGACGGCAGCCCCGGATTACTGTGTAACAATTGTTCGATCTTCTCCGTATATCCGGCTAAAATGACAACTAAATGATCTTCATGCTTCGTCATTTCCTCAACGAGCGTATCAATCGCCTCTTTCCCAAAATCTTGTTCGCTTTTAGACAATAATGAATACGCTTCGTCAATGAATAATACACCGCCGAGTGCTTCTTTTATTTTCTGTTTCGTCTTAATTGCTGTCTGGCCAACATAACCGGCAACTAGGTCACTTCTCCCGGCTACAACTAAGTGACCTCTTTTTAATAGCCCGATCTCATGTAGAATTTTTCCGTAAATCTTTGCTACAGTCGTTTTTCCTGTACCAGGTGGTCCAGAGAACACTGCATGCAGTTGAAGCGGAACTTTTGGAAGCTGCTGCTCCTCTCTCATTTTCTGTATTTTCACGAAAGACGTTAACGTTTTAACTTCCTTTTTTACGTCATGCAGACCTATGAGATTTTGTAATTGTTCCTCCCCGCTGATCTCTTCACGTGCAAACTCTTCGTTTTCAACGAAATCATCTTTCGTTAATATCGTAAAGTTTTCTTTTGTATAGTCTTTCGTTTCTCCTGTTTTAGCCCCTTTATTAAAAATTGCATCTAAAACGATGTTTTTTACAGTTCTAGCATTGCCGAAACTTTCGTCTACTTGTTCCTTTTCAATTCTTCTTTTTAATTCAACCATTCCTTCATCTGAAATCGTAAAATCATTATCAAGAGCAATTTGCTCAGCAATTTCTAATAATTCATTTAGCGAAAAATCATGAATGTGTATATGATTACTCTCAGGAAATCGGCTTCTTAGACCAGGATTCGCCCATAAAAAGGTTCTCATTTCTTCTGGATACCCAGCTAATATCACTGAAAACTTCCCTGCATATTCTCCGCTCGTCATCGATGATACGAGTGTATCAATGGCTGTTTGGCCATAATCATTCCCGCTAGCGCCTTCCCTTTTCAAACTGTACGCTTCATCAATAAACAACACTCCACCAATCGCTTGTTTAATGACTTCTGTCGTTTTTTCTTCAGTTTGTCCTAAATAGGCACCGACTAAATGAGACCGGTCAACCTCAACGACTTTTTCCTTCGGCAAGACTCCTAAATCGTGATAGATTTTTGCTAATAAACGTGCAATCGTCGTTTTTCCTGTCCCCGGATTCCCAGTAAAAATCATATTCAGATTTCGTTCATCTTGAAAAAGATAGCCTTGTTTCTTCCGTTCTTGTTCATAACGTAAATAATAATAGTATTGATGGACCTTTAATTTCACTTCTTCAAGTCCAATCATCGAATATAGTTCTGTCAATGGGTTTTTATTTTCAAAGTCCATTTCTTCACGCAACTTGTCCCACTTCTCTTGAACATGATCAAATTCAGCAAATGTTTCATTAAAAGCAGCCTGCTTTTCTTTCGAATAATAAATTCCAGAAATCGTCTCTTTATATTCCTGAGCTGTATGGCATAGTTGTCTAGCAATCGCCTTCATATTGGTGAGTATACGTTTCACCTCGGAAATCTTTTCATATTGTGATTGCTTATCCAATAGATTCGCCGCTTTTTCTAAACGTTCAACATCTATTAACGTTTCATCGATTAAAGAAGAAGTCTCCTCAACTGCTGTCACTATGCGGTCTATTGTATTTTTCTTACCTTGTCCGTGATCGGTTTCCCGAATCCTTGGCAACGTTGTCGGTAACATCGCTTTATTTAGTTGTGGGAAAAAGATATCAACATAAATCCTTGCTAAAAAAGGATGGTCCTTATCCATTTCCCACGCTTCATTTAACCAAGCACGCATTTTTGGATCAGCTGACTGAATTCTTTGATACCTAGAAAATGCAGCAAGGGCAAGCAAATCAATGTAGTCATGATCAGTTATACCTGATTGTTCTACTCCGTTCGCTGTTACGAGTTGAAGCTCTCGAACAATGTCAGCTTCTTTCAGTTTTGAATGAGATGCTCGCTTCCAAGTATCTATTTTATCCTTTAAAAGTATTTCTCTATGATTTTGTCGATTCACGTTCATCACCCATTCTTACGATCTTACCATTATTGTATCATTCCAGAGAAATAAAAGAGAAACAAGACAGGTTCTCTTCCTTAAACTGAGCATATGATGAAGGAAAACATCTGTCATGCTTTGGATAAAAAGAAAAAGGAGCTACTAATGATGGGGAAGAAAAAGAAAGCACAATCTAGAGAAGATAAGTATGAACACACGTTGAAAATCGTCCTTAGTCATAAATGTGAAGTATGCCCGACGCAATGTTCCCGTGGAATTCGATACCTAGAAAAGATGGCAAAGCCAGGTGCGATCGGGAATGGAGTTCCATGCCATTTAACGAAAGGTAAAGCGATGAAATAAACAGTAAATATGCTCAAACGTGAAAGGGGCTAGCTCGAATTGGCTAGCCTCTATCTTCGTATCATATCACTTAACAACAATTTAATAATTCACCTCGTTCATTAGCTGCTTTATTTCATTCAAATATACATCTTTATCACTCGTTGTTACCTTTACTTCAATCGTATTATAAATCATTTGTAATTCATCCTTTAAACCTTCTACTTGAAAGCCCCTTTTAATATAATCTTTCACCCATAAGTAGTAATCAATGAGTTCTTCTTCTGATAACTGCTCATAAATTTGGCTTGGCACCTGAACACCACACCTTATGCTGTATTTTTTATAATGTATTCGTCAAACAAAATGGATGTGAAAATGACTGTCTGATCGAGTGCCATAAAAGATTAACCTGCTTTATTCGTAACCGCAACCGGCTGCATTTTTTTTGCCTTTGTTGTTCCATATGTCACGCCAAGAAGGACAAACACCGCTCCTATGAGATGAATCGGTAAAAGTGGTTCTCCGAGAAAAACAACTGCAAGAATGACAGCTGATAAAGGCATTAAATTAATAAAGATCGACGCTTTGCCAGCACCAATTAGTTTGATTCCTTGGTAATACATGATGAAACTGACGACAGAGACAATAACACTCATATGTAAAATCGATGACCAAGTTACTAAACTTGCTTCCGTTACTTGCGTCCAGCTCATCTCTAATGCAGCGAACGGTAACAGCATGACTGTTCCGATTGAAACCGCATATGTCGTACTTTCAAGGGAACTAAACCTTCGTAAAGCGACTTTTCCTAGCACACTGTATAATGCCCAGCAAATAACAGCTGTAAATAAAATGAAGTCAATTGGTTCAAATCCAGTACGTATAACTTCTGCCCATTGACCTTCAGTAATAATTAAAGAAGCGCCAAATAACGCTAAAATAAGACCAATCACATTCCTTTTCGTAATTGCTTCTTTTAAAAACAGTGCAGATAAAAGAATGATTAACACTGGATTTGAAGCGATAAATAGTGAGCTTTTTACAATAGGTGCCTCTTTTGTCGCAATAAAAAAGCATATGTTATATAACGCAATTCCAGTTAAACCTAATGAACTAAGAAGAAGCCATTCTTTCAAGTTTGGCAGTTTTAAATTTTTCTGTTTTATGACCATAATCGGAATTAAAATGATAGCAGCAAAAAAAAATCGTAAAAAAGCAACTGTAATCGGTTCAAAGTCTCTTGTCGCAAAATTGCCTGCTATAAAAGCACTTCCCCAGCTACTCGTTGCAAATGCAATCATGGCATAAATAAACCAAGGTCGTTTCTCCATCAGCACTCACCTAGTTTTCTCTAATGTTTAAGATTCTTTCGATATACGAAATATACATTAATTATTAGAAATTTTCTAGCCTGTATTTATATTTTTACAATTTTTCATATAACGGAAAATGTATTGGTTACTCGATGAGCGGGTAAAAATAATACAGATAGAAGGCATACGGAGGCGTACTTGATGAACGAAGACAATCGTGTATCGAAGAAAGTAGAACCGGAAAATCGATTTGTGAATGAGCATTTAGCAAATGAAAGAACATTTCTTGCCTGGATACGAACTGCCGGAGCGATTATTGGAATCGGTTTTGTCGCCATCGCTTATTATGCAGAAAATCAAGCTGATATGGGAATCTTCAGCTCAAATATGACGATCTATATAGGCACTGTTTCACTCAGTTTAGGAATGTTTGCATTAGGCTTCTCCTTGTACAGTTATTTAATGAAGAGAAGAGGAATCAATAACCAGACATTCCGTTCTTCTAAGTTTATTGTCATTATTATGAGTACTGCGATGATGCTGATTACTGCTTTTTACGCATTGTACCTATTGATCATTTATATTTATTAAGTGTCAGATGATTAAGTATCCGCGGACACTGGATCCGTTACGACTCGTTAAAAGCCTTAATATAGAAGTTTCACGGACTTTCGTTCCCCTATGATACGAATATCAAAGACTTTCCTCACCTTTTTCAACAAATAACAAATCCCATGTTCGTAAATACAATAATAATAGCTTTTTTCTAAAGATTACATATGCTATATCCTCGAAGAGTTTTTGACAACTATTAATAATAATTCATTAAGTCATTAGCGAGTATCAGCATCTGCATTTAAATTTAACATTGCACCAAAATATTGTTGTGCAGTCATAAAGCAGATGAACGCACATAACTCGCTTATTTCCTCATCTGAAAAAAATTGTTTAAGAATATTAAATGTCGAGTTCGATATTGTGCTTTTTTGTTTTGTAAACAAGTCTGCAAAACCGATTGCGATAGACGTTTTTTCATCGATTTTATTCGGGTCCGGTTTACCTTTCGCTTTACAATATTCACAGCCATTCTCTTGGGCTAATGTTCTCCTCACTTGTTCCTTCAATTCAGCTGAAAGATGCCCACCTTTTTCTAACTCTTCTCCTAAATTTGACCATGCTTCCATTACTTTTAGATGATGCCCTAAAAGGTTTTGAAACGGAGTTTGACCGTGAATTGATTTTTTTATCCTTGCCATTGCTCTTCCCTCCTTGTAACATTAATCATACGATATCCATACGCAATTTGACATTAATTTTCTAAAGTATCCATACGAAAATATTTCGTAAATTAACGTTTTTTGAAGGGATTAATTAAAAATGAAAATAGATGAAATTGATAAAAAAATATTAGCTGAATTAAGAGAAAACAGCCGCTTATCTATGAGTGAACTCGGGCGGAGAGTACAATTATCTTCTCCATCTGTTACTGAAAGAGTGAGACAAATGGAGTCATTTGGTATTATTAAAAAATATACTTTAGACATCTATTACGAAAAAATCGGTCTCCCGATACAATGTATCATCGAAGCTACAGTGAAAAACGGCGATTACGACTCTTTTATGAGGTTCATTCAGAAATTCTCTAATATTGAGTTTTGTTATCGAATAGCAGGTAACGCTTGTTACATGCTAAAGGTTCAATTTGTAAGCTTTTCTGATGCTGAGTCATTTATTAATACAATAAATCCTTATGCATCTACAGTGACTCATTTTATTTTTTCTCAAGTCGATACGAAATTAAGCTTTGAAAGTAATTAGTCTATATCTCATGACATGACTCCATGGAAGATCTCATAATTGCTATGTTCATCCATAAGAATTTATCGTGTACGCTTTTAGATTCAATAAAAAATGTTCCTCCTCAAAATTTTATAAACTTTGAGGAATATGACATACCATAGTCCAAGATGTTCCTGATGTACCACATTGTTTAAATCCTAGTTTACGATAAAGTTGTACAGCCTCAGTATTGTTAGGGTCAACACTCAAAGACAGTGATGTATAGCCATCTTCTAATGCTGTTTCGAATAACTTTTTCAGCAACAAAGTACCTATACCGTTCCCTCTTACATCATCTTTGACAGCTATCCCTATTTCCGGTGTGTTACTGTCTACATATCCATAACCTTTTTGATTTTCTGTAAATAGCCGGTACCAAGCAGCACCTACAAGCATGTTATCCTCACTCAGAGCTATTACTGCTCTGTCTCCTTGCCTTCCCCATCCGTCACTATATTTTTTGATTGATGGTGAATTTAGCAGTTTTTCTTTTGCCGGCTTATTTTCTGGAATATGAATAGATTCATACAACATAACTAATAAAAATTGCAAGTCACGTTCACTATGTTTATCAAGTATTCTTGTGTAAAACAAATGATTCACCTCCATTTTTTTTATAACATCGGCTTCATAACAACATTGAATCTCATGATTTCACACAAATGCAAAAATGATGAGTAAACCGACAACAAGTCGCAGCAAATGTTAAAGCCTTTTTGATGATACCTCTATTAATATCATTACGTAACTGACATACTTTTCACGCCAACTTTGCAATACCTCTAAAATCAATCATTTCTACTGATAGACCTGACAAATAGAATTCCTGCGAACATGACGAGCATCATATTAATGACATTGTTAAACAATAGGTTGTGACTAAAATTAGTTCCGTAATGATACCAAATCAACCAATAGTAAGACGGCACCATACATAACATGAGTAACAGTAAAGAAGGAACTAAAGTCCATCGTACTTGAATATTTCCTCTTAGAATTTGAAAAAGTTTCTCCCATTCAATAAACATTCCAAACAAAAAGCCAAAAAGACTCATCATCAAATAAGGATATGGGGTTTGAATACGTTCATCAATTGCTCTTTGAAGGGCTAAGTACGTTTCACCAATGAAATAAAGCAACACAACCATACTAACAAAAACGAAAATATAATAGACCTTTTTGATCATAGTATCACTCCTTAAACTGTCTTCATTTATCTGATGATAGGAAAGGAAATTCGTCACCGACATAGTTGAATACATTTGTAAAACCGATATTTTCAGCTATTACGATCGACGGTTTATTATCTTCCATACAATCCCAATATGGAGTGGAGCCATGAGCGAAACATTCTGTCACAAAGCAATGTGCCGCTTTTTGTGCTAGCTTTCTCCCTTGATGAGCCTCCAGGGTTTCAATGTCAATACTATGTACATTTTCTGCGACGTACACAGACAAACACATACTTACAATTCTATTTTGATGAACGATACAATAGCCGATTCCTTTTTGAAAAAAACTGTCTAATGAATCCCAAAATGATAATATTTTCGCTTCGACAAAATCAATATTTTGAAACATATTACTCCCATCAAAAACTTTGCTTATTTTCAAAACAGTATAAGCTGAATCTATTTTAAGCTCATTTTCTCTGCTATAGTTTGCTACTGATAATGTGAAAACTTTTTGGTTCCAGCTTGCGACATTCCGGTGTTTGAACATCATTTCAATTTGTCTATTCCATTTTTTATCGTTTCCAATTCCTTCAAACCAGGTTAACCCAGCTTGCTTCGCTTCCGGTTCTATCACTCTATTAATAAAGTCATTCAGTTCATGATTAAATATCTCATTTTGTTCATTACCAATAAAGATAAACCCATCATGACTCCCTAACCAAATAAGCCCTGATTGCGGAGAATCTGTATGATCGACAAAAATACGCCCAGGATTGTTTCCATTTATAATCGCCTTTGTTTCTATCAACGCTTGTCCCACTATTAAGTGATGACATTTATAAAAATCTTTCTTCTTTAATTCGGAAATCACAAAAACCTCTCCTCTCACCACCACTTTCACACACACTCAATTCATTTAAAAAGCTGTCTAATTCCTTATAAAATAGAGTTGGCTCCTCTAAATAAGGATAATGATTGCTTGCATGGAAAATGACTAACTGTGAATTTGGAAGTGATTCATCCATTTCGATCGAATATTCTACAGGACATTGAACATCATATTTCCCGCAAATAATTAATGTTGGTGTAGTGCTCAAACTTAACTTTTTTGTAACATCAAAAACCTTCAACTCCCGGTTAAAAAAATGAAGTCGAGATACGCATATGTTCTTACTAATAGGCAGATTGAATAACTTATGGTACTTTTCTGGTTCATATAATGAGAGCTTTGTTCTTTCAATCGTGTACCACTTTCTTTGTTCTTCCGATAAGGTTGGATTGGATAAAGTATTCATCAGCTCCTGCATCCTACGAAAATCTGGATGATCACGATGGTAAATACAATTAGGTGAAAAAGTCGCATATTCTCTTGCAGCTGCTCCTACAATGATAGAAAAGCTTAACTTATTTGAATAATAAATTCCGTACAAAATGCCTAACATCCCGCCAGTTGAATGGCCTGCGAAGCCCCATTTACGGTATCCTAATGCTTCACGTATTGCTTCTAAATCTAAGATCGTTTCCAGCATACTAAGCTGATATGGTTCAAACGCCTTCTCTGATTGACCCGCTTCACGCAAATTTACTAGAAATACTTTATGTGCTTTTGTAAACGTTTCTGCAAAATAGTCACCTGTGTGATTAAATTCAGAATAATGATGTGTTACACATATTGGTTCTCCTTTACCTTTCATAAACACTTCAAATTGGCCACGATTAGTCTTGACGATTTTTTTGCTCCACAATGCCATCCTGACAGCCCCTTTTATTATGAAAATAAAAGCCTTGATCGTTGAATAATTAACATTGTTAAGTTTCTCTACAATTTTAACATTCTTTTCCTTTTATTTAACTAGTTGAGCGTAAACAAATCTTGGCTTGTCGTTAAAGAAGTTCTCAGTAAGCGAATTGCGCTTTCCTAGAAGCTCTTATGCATTCGTGCAATTTTTAATAATGAAAGCCTTAGTTGCTGTTATATGATCATCAATAGGTTTTATAAATTCGAACAGTGTAAAAAAGCGCTCTGCAAATGCAGAAACGCTTTAAAATATTTATTCATTTATGTCCCACAAAAGGTTCGATAAGGACGATCTGACGGTTCAGGTAATGTCGTGTACTCTTCCTGTTCTTCAGAATGTGCGTAAGGGTCAGACAATACATTCAGAAGGCGTTCCATGACACGATAATCCCCTTGTTCAACAGCAGCATCTAATGCTTCTTCCACTCGATGGTTACGAGGAATAATAGCAGGATTGCTGCTGCGCATTAATTCGTGTGAAGCAGCTTTCGACTCCTGCTGCCTACTTAACCTCTCCTGCCAACGCTTATACCACTGAGCAAATTCATCAGAACCATTTATAGCTGTATCTTCAGTCTTTTCAAACGTTAGCGCACGGAACGTATTCGTAAAATCAGCACTCGATTTTTGCATGACACTTAAGAGGTCGCCAATAAGTGTCTCATCCTCTTGCTCCTCATTGAAAATCCCCAGTTTTGCCTTCATTCCAGCGAGCCAGTGATTATGATGTAATTTTTTATAACCTGTTACTGCCTCTTGCGCTTGATCAACCGCCTCCTTCTGATCATCATGTAATAGCGGCAATAATGTTTCAGCAAACCTCGCAAGATTCCATCCGCCAATAATCGGTTGATTTCCATACGCATACCTTCCGTTCATATCAATCGAACTGAATACCGTTTTCGGATCATAAGTATCCATAAATGCACATGGTCCGTAATCAATCGTTTCTCCACTAATCGTCATATTGTCCGTGTTCATAACCCCATGGATAAACCCAACTAGCTGCCATTTCGCAATTAATTCCGCCTGACGCTTAATGACTTCTTTAAGTAAGAAAAGATAACGGTTCGATTCATCTTCAAAACCTGAAAAGTGTCTTTGTAACGTATAATCTGCCAAAGTCCGGAGATCTTCTTCAGTGCCCCACTTTGATACATATTCAAAGGTTCCTACACGTAGATGGCTTGAAGCGGTTCTCGTTAAGATTGCCCCGGGCAATTCTGTCTCGCGGATCACGGATTCACCTGTAGTCACAACAGCCAAACTTCGATTCGTTGGAATACCGAGTGCATACATCGCTTCACTCATGATATATTCACGCAGCATCGGTCCAAGCGACGCACGACCATCACCTCCACGTGAATAAGGTGTTCGTCCAGACCCTTTTAGCTGAATATCAATCCGTTTATTTTCGGGAGTTATTTGCTCGCCAAGGAGCATTGCCCTCCCATCTCCAAGCATCGTAAAATGCCCGAACTGATGACCGGCATATGCTTGAGCAAGAGGCATAGCCCCTTCAGGAATACCATTTCCTGCAAACACTTGTACGCCATTATTGCTTTTTAATTCTTGAATGTTTAACCCTAATGATGTCGCCAACGATTCATTCAAAAAAATCAATTCCGGCGATTGAACAGGATTTAGCTCCAACGTCTCAAAAAGCATTTCTGGGAGCCGAGCATAACTGTTGTCAAAGTTCCAGCCCAATTCGATCGTTTCATTCTTTTTTGTCATCGTATCCTCCTTCCATTGAAATTCATTATTATGTCAAAATATCATTTACTCATCAAACACTATACGTCATTACTCTAAATTATCTCATAACAACCCTTTTATTGTCTTCTTTTGGTAACGATTTATACTCGTGCTATAACAATTACTCGTTTATTATTTTGTAGTATTCTTCCTAGTAAGTGACTACATGCTAATTAATCCTTTTTCATTTCTATAATCAACTATGTCTTGTACCGTTATCAATGGAAGCTGATGCTTTTCTGCATAGACTGATAAATCCTCGCTTCGCGCCATTGTCCCATCTTCATTCATAATCTCGCAAATCATCGAGGCAGGAAATAGACCTGCAATACGTATTAAATCAATCGAAGCTTCTGTCTGTCCTCTTCTTTCGAATACCCCGTTTGGACGGGCACGCAACGGAAAAATATGTCCTGGCCGGACAAAATCGGATGCTCTTGCTTTTGGATCAATTAATTTTTGAATCGTAATCGCTCGTTCATATGCAGAAATCCCTGTATGTACACCTTCAATAGCATCTACAGAAACCGTAAACGCCGTTCGCATTGACTCTTCGTTTTTCTCCACCATCTGAGGGAGACTTAGCTCATTAAGCCGTTCTTCTAGCATCGGTGTACAAATTAACCCACATCCATAACGGGCAAAAAAGTTAACTTTTTCCCCTGTGACCATCTCTGCTGCCATGACAAGATCCCCTTCGTTTTCACGGCTTTTATCATCCTGGATGATCACAATGCCTCCTTTTTGAACTTGATTGATTGCCTTTTCTACATTCTTTACTGCTGTTTGAGTCATTCAAAAACCCTCCATTAAAGTTTTTGAACTGAATCAACCTAAAAGAAAAGACCCAGATATGATTTCTGGGCTCAAGAAATAAACGTTACGACCTTTCATTTTTTTCGTAACGACTATTTCACCTTCTCCCATCCGGACTATACCGTCGGCCTCAGATTTTCACTGAGTCAGTCGCAGAGGAAACCACTACGAGTCGCGGGCTTAAACAAAAAATTATCACCGCCGGTTGGGACTTTCACCCGACCCCGAAGGTCGTATTCAATTCTACGAATATTCTAACATATAAAACCTTACAATTGCATATTCTATAATTCACAAAATAAACCTTCAATAATCTATATTTAATAAATATTAGTGCAACGTTTGACTGTAACTAAAAAAGAGTGAATGTGATTCATCCACTCTCATAAACGCTTCGTTTCTAATCTACTCATTAAATTTAACAATATCAAATTGGTCTGTTAGGAGCATCCAGTTTTGTGGAAATGGAAGTCCGAGTTTCCAATAACTGATCCCTCTCAAGCCTAATTCTTTCATAAGATCAAATTTTGCTTGAATGCTTCTCGCGTCTTCAAACCAAACAACATGTTCATTGCCTTCATCATCAACATACTCAAAAAATGGAGCCTGTGATTCTTCGTCAAACTGAATCGGAACATTCCTTTCAAAAGCTAACTGAATTGCTCGATTCGGGCTCAATGCTTCAGCAAACTCACCTTCCGGTTCATATGGAAGTGTCCAGTCATAGCCATATAAATTCTGGCCCATCATAATTTTATCTGCTGGCATTTCTGTTAATGCATATTCAAGTACCTCTCTTACCGGGTTAATCGGTGATACGGCCATAGGAGGCCCGCCGCCATATCCCCATTCATACGTCATAATGACAACGAAATCGACAATTTCTCCGTGTGCTGCATAATCATGAGGTTCATACCATTGTCCTTCTTGGTCAGGATCTGTTTTAGGTGCTAAAGCTGTTGAGATTAATAAATCTTCTTCTCTTAACCTAGCAGCTGCTTTTCTTAAAAATTCATTATATCGTTCTCTGTCCTCAACCCTTAAAAACTCAAAATCAAAATGAACATCTCTGTATCCGACTCTGTGTGCTTCTTCAATAATATTTTCAATTAATTGATCTTGAACAGCTTCATCCGTTAAGATCGCAGCCCCTAACTCATCACTGAACGCTCCCTCTTCAAGGTTCGTCACAACGAGCATAAGTCCCGCATCATTCTGTTCAGCGATCGCCGGAAAATCGTTCAAAGGAGGCGGTGTTAACGTTCCATCTCGATTCACTTCATAACTAAATGGAGCAAGATAAGTTAAGTAGGGTGCTCTAGCTCGTGCTGATTCCTCTAGCTCTTCTGACACAGTATCTCCGATTGGTTCAACATAGGCATTGACTTCTGTTTCTACTTTTGGACGTGGTGGTATATAAAGCCTTAACCCTGCCTCCAATGGTTCATCTGGTGATATTTGGTTAATTTCTGCAAGTTCTTGAAACGGGATACCAAACTGTTGACTGATCGAGTATAAACTATCACCAGGCTGTACCCAATAAAAACTTCCGACAATCGGGATTACAATACTTTGACCTGTTACTAAACGATCAGGGTCCGGAAGCTCGTTTGCAGTTACGATATCTTCTACCGATGTATTATAGGCATTTGCAATACTAGTTAAAGACTGACCTTCCTGTACAATATGAATCTGCATCTTCTCATCCCTCCTGCAAATTTCCATCGTTTTATCGTACGCAAGGCAAGAATGTCCGATGATAGAAAATTTACAAATTCGATCATTGATTCTATTGAACGACAATTTATTGTATAATGACGATGGACTCACTTGAGTTTATAGAGGGTTATCTCTCCCTTGCAAATATGACTCATGCGAGGATGATTTCTGACACATATTAGAGGAGAAATAAATGATGATGCGAAAATCTCTCGTTTTACTACTGATGGTTTTTATTGTTAGTTTTATATATATTTATCATGAATCCTTTTTACATTGGATCCAACATAATGAGCGTGATCATTTATTTTTAACGACGGTGATTGCAACATTGATGTCTTTATTTCCTGTTATCCCATACCCAATCGTCGGTGGTGTTATCGGTGCAGCCTACGGTCCGGCACTAGGGGCGTTCGTCATATGGATGGGTTCAACCTTTGCCTCGATGATCTTTTTTGCAATGGTTCGATACGGCGGCTTTCATAAATGGGGAACTAAAATTCTCCTTAAATATTCAGCAACGAAAAAAGTGACCTTATTGTTTGAGAGAAATGCATTCATGTCTATTACCATACTGAGAATGATTCCTGTTATTCCTTCAATATTAATCAACGCATATGCAGCTCTTAGTCGAGTAGGGTTTGTTCGTTACTCTGTCGCTTCAGGATTAGGGAAAGTGCCTGCAATGACATTATTTGCATTAGTCGGACATACGATTGTGACAAATCCAATTGAGCTTCTATACATGATCATTATTTATAGTATTTTCCTAGCGATTGTCTATACAGGGTACCGATTATGGACGAAAAAAATAGAGCAAGAGCATCGAATACAAGAAAAGCAGCCATCTGAAATATAAAATGTGGCTGCTTTTTTATTATACATGCCATTCATCATTTATATAATTCGTATCCAAGTCGTAACCTTATAGATTATTGCACCGATAAACGCACCTAAAGTATTTAAGATAACATCATCAATATTTGCTACACGGTATGTAAAAATAAATTGGTTTACTTCGATGAAAATAGAAATAAACATACCTGTTATCGTAACGAAGACGATTGACACAGCTTTCTTTTTCTTTTTGAAATAATCCAAAAACAACGGAAATAGCAGGCCGAATGGAACGAATAATAAAATGTTTCCGCCTAATATTCTGATAGGATCTTTCATATCCGGACTAAACGTATAAATTCTATATATACTAAAAAATGGTGATAAATTATAATTTCTTCCCCCAGGACCTGCATCTCCAAGTGATGCGCCATAGTTCCAAGCAAATAACGTTACATAAAAGAGCATAAGTAAATAAATAAAAAACATCCAGTTTAAAAATTTTGATCGCTTTTTTTTCGTATTCTTTTCCTCTTGTTTACCCAACGATGTTGACACCCCAAATCTATTAACCCAAATATATAATTCTTATTATCTTATGCCGAATAAAGAATCGCAAGAATATATAATAAAAACATTAATTTTACATTAGGAATTCGAGGGTATTCTAGTATCGATAGCTTTTTTGTCATTCTTCACCATAAAAAAGACATTTACAGAACGTAAATGTCTAGTGTTTCCCTTTAGGTGGAATATAATCAGGATTTTCATTATCCTTCATATTCATTTGTTTTCCTTTGTTTGAATCACTTTTTCTCGGTTGAGTTCCTAAATGATTCGGTCTAAATTTATCAAAGCTATGCTTGCCAGCCATTGTTCCCCCTCCTTCCATACACTTAATATGTCCGATATTGGAGGCACTATACTAAGTATAGGAAGGTTTGAGTTAAGAATATAATCGATCTACATGACGCTTTTCCAGCTTTAATTCAATCTTCTCAATTTCTTTCGGATCTTTTAATAATGCTTGTTTATTTTCTTGGAATAGTTCCTCAAATCTTACTTTTTTCTTTTTTCTCATCTTTTTCACCTCAACACTGTTTGTTACCATCTATTTCCACAATCTGAACCATTCATACATATATAGAACTAATTAGCACCTTCCTCAGACATTTTCTGACTTATATAGATCGTCCCAGCTTCATCAGCTGTCATTAAAAATACGTCCTCAGGTGATTCAAAACCGTGTACCAATAATGTTTCACGTAACCAGTCTAAGTTACCAACTTTCTTCAAATTCGCATGGATAATGTGACCGTCCTGGATAATAACAGAAGGGTAACCTTTAGACATAGGAGTTAAATTGAGGTCATTCGGTGTTGCACTATCATACATAGATTTTTTAATGACACTAACCTGGCCGTTTGATTCTAATATTGCATAATCGACTTCGGTAAGATCGATCGCACTATTGAGCCTTAAATCCATTAACAAAGATTCAACAGTTAATTTTACTTTTGCCATCTCTTTATGATTGATTTTGCCTTTTTCAATTAAAATAATCGGTTCATCCTCAATGACTCGTCGAAACCTAGGTAACTTCAAAGAAATATAGGATAAAAATAGATGAAAGCCACCTATTAGAGACGCGGCTGCTAAAGGGCCGCCAAGAGACATCTCCCCGTCAGACAACGGTTCACCTACAACATCACCAATGATCACCCCGAATATAAAATCTATCGGATTAATCGAAGTCATGGAGCGTTGACCTAATACTTTAATCAGGATAAAAACATAAATATAAACAATCGTTGCTCTGATTATGTATCCATAAACAGGTAAATCTTGAGCACCCTGCCAGAAATCTAAATCAAGCATCCATGTCACCTACTTACCTTTTAAGCCGTTATTGCTGACGGTCATTCCTCATTTTCTTTACTTCATAATCAGCAAACGTCTCTAACTCTGATGCATGATTCCGTTTTCCTTGTGCCTTCTTGTTTTCATTTCTTTGTGCGTTTGCGTTACCTTTCTTTTGTCGGCCCATTTGAAAATCTCCTTTCAATCGTGAAAATGAATATTTTTTAGTATGGCAAGGATTGAAAAAAGTATGTACAAAATCTTCTCTTAATACGTTTCGAATGATGTGATGTAAAATGCTATTTCATCATTTTGTAAATATGAAAAGCCCCTCCTTCACGGTTCCGTGATGGAGGGGCTGCTGTTTGTTTACCTTATTTATTTTCAGCCATTGCGTTACGCAATACCATTTGAAGAATACCACCGTGACGGTAGTAGTCAATTTCAACTTCACTATCAAAACGAGCAAGTACTTCAAATGTTGTTTCTTTGCCTGTTACTTCATCTTTCGCAACAACCGATACATAATCACGCGGCTGAATATCATTTGTTACTTTTACATCAAAATGTTCTTTACCGGTTAATCCTAGTGTTTCAGCGTTCTCTCCTTCTTTAAACTGAAGCGGAAGAACACCCATTAATACGAGGTTACTACGGTGGATTCGCTCGAAGCTTTCGGCAATAACTGTTTTAATGCCTAAAAGGTTCGTACCTTTTGCTGCCCAGTCACGAGAGCTTCCCATCCCATAGTCTTTACCAGCCATTACGAGTAAACCAGTGTTTTCTTCTTTATATTTCATCGCCGCATCGTATATCGCCATCACTTCGCCAGTTGGCCAGTAAGTTGTATAACCGCCTTCTGTACCTGGCGCTAATTGGTTTTTAATACGAATGTTTGCGAATGTTCCACGCATCATGACTTCATGGTTTCCGCGTCGGGAACCGTAAGAGTTAAACTGCGCAGGAGTTAAACCTTTTTCCATTAAATATTTACCTGCAGGACTATCTTTCGCAATCGAGCCAGCTGGAGAAATGTGGTCCGTCGTGACTGAATCGCCTAATTTTGCAACAGCACGAAGACTTGATAGTTCCTTAACATCTTCAGGCTCAGCAGATAAGTTCTCAAAGAATGGAGGATTTTGAATGTAAGTAGACTCCTCATCCCAGTTGTATAAGTCCCCTTCAGTTGTTTCAAGGTTGTTCCATTCTTCGTTACTTTCGAACACGCGCTCATATTCTTTCTTGAATAATTCCGGTGCAACAGCTTTTTCCATTGCAGCTTGAATTTCTTCATTGCTTGGCCAAATATCTTTAAAATAAACGTCATTTCCATCTTTATCTTTGCCAATTGGCTCTGAATGAACGTCAATGTCAACCGTTCCCGCAAGTGCATATGCCACTACTAATGGTGGAGAAGCTAAGTAATTAGCTTTTACGAGCGGATGAATACGACCTTCGAAGTTTCGATTTCCACTTAATACAGAAGCAACTGTTAAGTCATTTTCTGCAATTCCTTTTTCAATTTCATCAGGCAGCGGTCCACTGTTTCCGATACAAGTCGTACAGCCGTACCCAACTAAATTAAAGCCTAACTTATCGAGGTAAGTCATTAATCCTGCACCTTCAAGGTATCCTGTTACAACTTTTGATCCTGGTGCTAAACTTGTTTTTACATACTCAGGTACTTCGAGCCCTTTTTCCACAGCATTTTTAGCAAGCAGCCCTGCACCGATCATGACGTGAGGATTCGAAGTGTTTGTACAGCTTGTAATCGCAGCAATTGTAACTGAACCTGTTTTTAATGTAGACGTTTTTCCATTAGGATGCTGAATGTCTACTTCCTTCTTTATCTCCTCAGGAGCAAGACCGAACCCTTGGTTTCCAACAGGGGCACTTAATGATTTTCTCCACTCATCTTTCATTTTAGATAATGGAATTAAGTCTTGTGGACGTTTCGGTCCGGATAAATTTGGTTCGATAGTAGAAAGATTAATTTCAACAACGTCTGTAAATGTTGGATCTTCTTGTCCTGGAGTATAGAACATGCCGTTTGCTTTACAATACTCTTCAACAAGTGAGACTAATTCTTCGCTTCTGCCTGTGAAACGTAAGTAATTAAGGGTTTCATCATCTACAGGGAAGAATCCACATGTTGCACCGTATTCTGGTGCCATGTTTGAAATTGTTGCTCGATCAGCTAATGTCATATCTGACAAACCTGGTCCGAAATATTCTACAAATTTGCCGACAACATTCTTTTCACGCAATACTTGAGTCACTTTTAGCGCTAAGTCCGTGGCAGTTGCCCCTTCTGGCATTGCACCGACTAGTTTAACACCAATAACTTCTGGAACAGGGAAGTATGATGGCTGTTGAAGCATGCCAGCTTCAGCTTCAATACCGCCAACGCCCCAGCCTAAAACGCCAAGTCCATTAATCATAGTTGTATGTGAATCAGTACCGACAAGTGAGTCAGGGAATGCAACTGTTTCACCTGAATCATTTTCTTCATTTTGGACAACATTTGCTAAGTACTCCAAGTTCACTTGGTGAACGATACCCGTTGCAGGAGGTACTGCACGATAATTATTAAATGAATTTTGTGCCCAGCTTAAAAATTTATAACGCTCTTCATTACGTTCAAATTCTAATTCCATGTTGCGAAGGAGTGAGTTTGCACCACCGAAGTCGTCGACTTGTACCGAGTGGTCAACGACAAGGTCAACTGGAATTGCCGGATTAATACGCTTAGGGTCTCCACCGAAATCTGCCATCGCTTTACGCAATGAAGCTAAGTCCACTACAGCTGGTACCCCAGTGAAGTCTTGCAAAATTACACGTGAAGGTTTAAATGGAACATCAATATTTTTTACGTCTTCAGTTCCCCATTTTGCTAGATTTTCCACGTGTTCCTCTTTAATTACTTTTCCGTCATATTGACGTAAAACAGACTCTAAAAGCACTTTAATTGAATAAGGAAGGTTGGTAACGTTTCCAACTCCAGCCTCTTCAATAGCCTTTAAATCATAGTAATGATACGTTTTTCCACTTGCTTCAAACGTACGTTTGGAATTGTACAATGTATTGTTTTCTTTTGACATATGTATTCCCTCCTTCAACTACTATCATATACTAGATTTTTTAAATTGTCTAAAACCTTTATTCGAAAATTTGTCATAAAATCATTTTTTTAAAATAACGAAATTTTCAAACAATAACCCCTTTCATCAATTTTACAACTTCGATTTTCATAAAATATTCTTCGATGTAAAACCTAGATTTAGGAGGTGGGTATAAATGACTAAGAAAAAAGCAAATCATATTCGTCCAAGCATGAATGATGCGGCTGCTCAAGGCAGAGGGGCAGGGTATGAGGAAGGACATGAAAACGACGAGTTAACGTCAAAAGAAAGACAATTTAATAAAAAGACGAAGAAAAGACAGTAAAATGTATCATCAATATAATTAGGGCTGTCATAAAGCGTTTAGACTTTTGGACAGCCCTTTTATTAGGTATTTAAAGGATAAATATAGCATCTATTCCATTAGTTGCTGCTTATACTTCTCGAGTTCATCTGTGTATTGATAAAGCTGTTTTCGTTGATGTTCAGAAGCATTTAGATGTGCTTTTTCAATCACCTGTGCTGCTTCATCGAGTTCTTGTGCTGCAATTTTATAATGGTGGCCGTAATCGGCATCTTCAGGATGCAAGTCCTCCATCGCTTCCTGTAATTGGACAAATGCTTGCTGAGCAGCTTCAAATGACTGTCGTTTATTCTTATGATACGGCATGAAGAAGTCCCCCTTTGAATTTGCTTCCTCATTATTTTTTTCCATAAATAAGAGAATATACGAGGAAGGTTTTTCTGTTATTGATGCATTGTAATTCTGGATGAAAAGCCCAATGTTTGTTCATGATAACAGGAAAGGAGGGATTTTTATGGAGAAAAACACATATAAAAGTCAGAGAAAAAATTCACCTAAAAATGAGCGGAGTAATAGTCAACCTGAACCGATGTCAGGTTCGCATAAAGTAAAAAAGAAAAATCATGTGTCTCAAACGGACGGTGAAGGATAAAAGAGCCTTCTACAAATATAAACAGTTGAACCAAACATATTAGAGATGAAGAATATGTTTGGTTCTTTATACGTTTATTAACTGACAAAACCTTTGTTTTTTACTCATTTACAGTTCTTAATACTTTTCAAGTTCTTGCATACTTTGGAAAAGCAAATCGATTTCTTCATACGCAATTGTCCGAAAATCGATAAAGACTTCTCCGTCAACAATCCTCGTTATGATCGGGGTAGTCAAAGACCTTAACTTTTCTTCTAATTGCATTGCGGACAATGACTTGTGTATCAATTTTACCCCAATCGAAGGAATCTCCACACCTGGCATCGTCCCCCCTCCTACATGTGAAGTCACTTCTTTTTGTTCGAACGTGACGTTCAAGGAAAGAGGATCTATACCTTTAAGGAAAACCTCAACCTTTGCCCGGATAACATCTATTGTTTGAAGAATATCTCTATTTGTTGGAAGCTTTTCGAGTTCAGTACGTTCATATAAATACTGTTGTAAAGTTGCTTCTAAAGCAGCTAACGTCATTTTATCAACACGCAGTACACGCGCTAAAGAATGTTTTTTTAAAATATCTATATATTCCTTTTTACCGGTAATGACACCAGCTTGCGGTCCTCCGAGCAGTTTATCGCCGCTGAAAGAGACGATGTCCGCACCTTTTTTTATTGCCTCTTTGACAACTGGCTCATCACCGATGCCATCATGCTTAAATGGATATAAGGAACCGCTGCCTAAATCCTCATAAACAATAATAGGCTGTTCACGTTCGTTTGATAATTCTTTTAGTTGACTTGTCAACACTTCTTTCGTAAAACCGATTGTTTTGAAATTACTCGTATGTACTTTCATGAACATGGCTGTATTAGGTGTCACGGCATGTTCGTAATCGTATAGATGTGTTTTATTTGTTGTCCCAACTTCCACTAATTTTGCATCACTTTCTTCCATAATTGTCGATATTCTAAATGACCCGCCAATCTCGACTAGTTCACCTCTGGAGACGATGACTTCTTTTCCTTTCGTCAAAGCACGTAACACAAGATATACCGCCGCAGCATTGTTATTTACGACCATCGCAGCTTCTGCTCCGGTTACTTTTTTTATTAATTGATCGACGATCGCGTGTCTTGACCCGCGCTCCCCTTTTTCAACATCATATTCAAGATTGCTGTAATGTCTTGATGTTTCAACGACTCGTTCAATCGCTTTTTCACTTAGGCGAGCTCTTCCTAAATTCGTATGTAAAACAGTTCCTGTTCCATTTAAAACCCGTCTCAGCTTATATGGCTGAGTACTTGCAGCTTTTGTTTCAATTGAAGAGATTATATAGTTAATAAAGTCTTTCCGGGAATACTCATTAAAAGCAATGCCATCAGTCAACATGTCGTTTCGAATTTCATTCGTTAATTCTTGGACAGATTCCTTTAAGTATGCATCAGGCAAGTTCCATTTCTGTTTTATTTCCTCGTAACGCTTTAAATGCTGTATCTCATGCACAGCCGGTATCATCCTTAATTTTTCTTTGTTGCTCATCGTTATCACTCCGCTAGAACATTCAATATATTTCCATTCATATCAAGTAGGCTTGCTGGTCATCATAATGGATGAAGAAGAGGTTATCCACTTCTTCTTCAAAAAGGAGATACAGGATATTAGGGTTTTCGACGTCCATTGTTCCCTTGGAGGGGTGGTTAGCTTGTACAAGTAACAAGCGAACGTATACACGTTCAAGGATTCTTATTGACGAAAAAATGAGGTGTTTACGAAAGACACACATCGACTTTACCCCAGACAAAGCCAGTATCTCTAATAAAAAGGTGGTCAACCCGGACCACCTTTTTTTCTATGTTCTGATGACTTGAGTACTACATTCATTTCTTGCACTATTTATTTTTATTATACAAAAGTTATTAATCTTTGAACAATGTTCGTGCTATTCTTCTTTGGAGAATGATGATGTGAATGTATGTAGATCAAATTGCTTCAATGTCCCTGTATTCAAAAAAGGCTGAACCTGCTTTATATGGTTGGTTCAGCCTTACGTATTATTTGTTTTCTAATTTCTTAATGACTTCATCAGTATCTGGAAATTCTTTCGTTTCCAGTTTTGAGTACATTTTCTCACCATTAACTGTTACTTCAAAAGCCCCTCCTGATGATGGAATCAGTTCCATTGACGTAATGTCAGACTTGAAATGGTTAAACAATTCTTCTGCGAAACTCGCAGCTTTTGGTGCGTAGTTTCACTGCATGCAAAACTCTACAGTTACTTTCATGCTCATAAAATGCATCTCCTTTTGTGAAAATTTTGTGAACGAGCCTATAGCTATTTTATCTTATTATTTGTCATAGATCAAAATGGAAGCTTATACTATAAATAATTGGAGGATGTTCAACCCTCTTGGAATATTAGCT
This sequence comes from Evansella halocellulosilytica, assembly GCF_002335745.1. Lineage (GTDB taxonomy): Bacteria > Bacillota > Bacilli > Bacillales > Salisediminibacteriaceae > Bacillus_CA > Bacillus_CA halocellulosilytica. The sequence goes on from NZ_NIST01000001.1 coordinate 3,771,443, forward strand.
GGCGATTCTCATCAATACCCTATTACGATATTCATTTTTATTCGTATCGTTCAACGTTTCGCACCTAATTATGCATCCAAGTATACGTCATATTGCTTATCCTCCTCTATGTACACGAATAAGGAGGTGTTTATCTTGTCATCAAACAACGAAAGAGACCAAATCATCCGGTTAACAGAACAAACAAAAAAAGGTGGTTGAGGCTGTAAACTTGGTCCTGGAGACCTGGCGCAAGTTTTGCGTCATTTACCTGAAAAAAAGAAGGATGAACGATTACTCGTCGGTCATGAAACATCTGATGATGGAGGAGTATATAAAATAACGGATGAGATCGCCTTAATTCAAACAGTCGATTACTTCACGCCAATCGTTGATGATCCGTATATGTTCGGTCAAATAGCCGCTGCCAATGCGTTAAGTGATGTTTATGCAATGGGAGGTACCCCAGCGACAGTATTAAATATAGTCGGTTTCCCGATTAAAAAGCTTCCGCACCATATGTTAACCGATATATTAAAAGGGGCAGCAGATAAAGTGGATGAAGCTGGCGCTGTAACAGTTGGAGGGCATTCTATCGATGATATTGAGCCTAAATTCGGCTTAAGTGTAACAGGTACTGTACATCCTGATAACGTGATGAAAAATATCGGTGCTCAGCCTGGAGACTGTTTAATTTTAACGAAACCAATTGGAGTTGGTATTTTAACGACGGCAATTAAAGGGAAAAAAACGACTGATTCTGAAGAGAAATCGGTCATCGAAACGATGGCAGAGTTGAATCGAATTGCTTGTGAGTGCCTTTCTTCCTTCGATGTTCATGCAGTCACTGACGTTACAGGCTTCGGCTTGATTGGTCATGCTTACGAAATGGCTAGTGGCAGCAATGTTTCCTTCGAATTTGATTATGACAGTATCCCTGTTTTAGAAGGGGCATTAACCCATGCTAAAAACAACGTTGTTCCAGGAGGCACAAAAGCAAACCATCAATGGTTACTGAATGAAGTAGACTATCGATACGATTTGACTGAAGCTGAACAACTGTTACTTTGTGATACGATTACATCTGGAGGATTACTCATAAGTCTTCCGGAGAACGATGCAAAAGCATACATGGAGAAAGTTAATCAATTAAGAGCAACAAAAGCTGTTGCAATAGGAACAGTTACAGAAAAAAAATCAAAATCGATCTACGTAAAATAGGGGGCTATAGCGGCCCCCCTCACACTGTTGAGAAAGTTTCAACAGTTTCTTTTATATTATCTTTATTTAATTTCGTTTTAAGAGGATGCTTTCAACCAGGGCTCGTGATGAATCATCAATTTATAATCCTTTTGAATTAGCAGGGTTAGATATCCAAACTCGCTCATTTTCACTTCGCTTCGTCAGTTGTAAATGATCGAGCTTCTCTATAAATGGAACTAAATGCTTTCTCGTTAATCCGAGTATACTTTTAGCATCTTGTAAAGAAAATTGATCTCCTGTATTTTCATATAAATATATCGCAGATTCATAGAATTGATCATTGGGCACTAGATGTTTTTCATCTAATGTCAACATCTTTTCTGTCCGTAGTAAATAATGAAACAGTTCATTTTTCATGTCATCTGGCAATCCTGCTTCCACTGAAACTTTATCAAAAGGATCAACTTTTAATCCTTGCTCAGAAAGCGACTGCACAACTTGTGTCATCCTTTTCGCCCATTGAACTGGGAATGACGGCGTAAATGCTGCCTCTGACACGTACTGTCCTTGTTTTCTTAAACGGTGAAGACGAGCAGCTTCCTCAATGACTTCTTCTAATAAACCTTTACCATAAAGGCTGAATTCATTTATGATTTCTGCTTTGTTCTTCCCTTCTCTTAGCGGAAATTTCTCATGAAAATGTCGAAGTTCTTCAATTACTAGTTCGATGATTTCTTCTACAATTGATTGAAGCGTGACGAGACTACCGAGTTGAACAAGCAAACCTTTCTCTAACAGGTCGTAAATATGCTCTTCCCCAGCTTGATTTTCCAGACCAACTTCTTTAAATAGCTCCGTTTTTGTCATCGCCTTCTTACTTTTCAAAACATCGATCATTCGTTCTTCTGGAGTCCCTTCATTTTTTAACGCTAGCATCGCAATTGTTTCTGGTCCGAATTTATATTTTGCACCATTCGCATCGACGACGGTACCGCCGCCGATCGTTTCTGCAGGCGTAGGTCTCCTAAGGATAAAACGATCTCCTCTTTTCGTCACAATCGGTTTGTCTAAACGAAGTTGGCATAATATATTTTCCCCTTCAACTAATTCATTACGATCAAAGAACACGATTTTGCCATATACTTCTGCTGTACCGATATGAAGCTTTATATATCCCCGCTGTTTTAAAGGGAATTTCAGTTTATGAGCAGTATGTAAAAGGATGTCAATCGTTTTTGTAGTTGAATAATACTGTGTTGATACGAGCACATTCCCACGCTGAACATCATTTTTCGTTACTCCTGCAATGTTAATCGCAACTCGTTGACCAGCTCTTCCTTTAAATTGTGGCTCATTATGAACTTGAAGCTGTCTCGCTCTCACTTTTTTTCTTTGCGGCAATAATTCTAACGTTTCTCCTTCACGTACCTCCCCTTCATAAACTGTTCCTCTAACGACAGTACCTTGTCCATGAACAGTAAACGCTTGATCGATTGGAAGTCTAAACGCTCCAGAAGCATCTCTTATCGGTACATCGTGTAAAACATTCTCGATTTTTTGCTTTAATTCGTCAATCCCCTTCTTTGTCACACTGTCCACAAATAAAATGTCAGTATCTTCAAAAAAAGTTCCTTTCACCTGATCGTGAATGTCGGCTTCAACAAGTTCAACCATTTCTTCATCAATGAAATCTGATTTCGTAACGACAACAAGCCCTTTATGTATTCCAAGTAAATGCAAGATTTCAAGATGCTCCACTGTTTGTGGCATAACCCCTTCATCTGCTGCAACGACTAGTAAGACAAGATCTATACCAGCAACTCCTGCAATCATTTGCCTAATAAACTTTTCATGTCCAGGTACATCGATAATAGAAGCGTGCATGTCTTCTGTTAGCTTTAATGGAGCATACCCAAGTTCTATTGATATCGCACGTTCTTTTTCTTCCTTTAAACGATCTGTGTCTATATTCGTTAACGCTTTTGTTAATGTTGTCTTCCCATGATCGATATGTCCTGCCATTCCTAGCGTATAGTAACGGTCTGTTGGCATAACTTCACCTTCATTCCTATATAATATATTTCTAATTAAGAAAATGTCGATCTCTTTCAATGATAGGCAGAAAATCATTGAAACGCAATTCCTTGTAATAAAAATAAAAATGAAGTTAATAGTCAGAGGTTGTCAATGTTGAATAACTGGGATAGAGAGTTAATAGTGTAATTTATCAAGAGGAAAACTCGAGGTTAGCGGACATAATTCAATCGTATATATGAAAGAGGTCGTACACTTTTTAGTCTTAAACTTTTTCTAAAAAAAACGACCCATGACGAGCGATCATATATCATTCTCGTCACGATTTGTTTTTCCGCTGCCAATAATAGATTGCGAGTTGGGTTCGATCACGAAGTTCGAGCTTATCAAGAATGACAGACAATGTGTTACGAACAGTACCGACACTTAAATATAGTGAATCAGCAATTTCTTTATTTGATAATCCTTGGGCAATTGCAGAGGCAATGTCATTTTCACGGTCAGTCAATCCTGTGAGGTCTCCGTTTCCTTGCTCGGGATTCATAATTTCATGCAGCACTTCTGAATCAAGCACAGATCCTCCTGCCATTAAAGCGCGCACTTGCTGTGCCATATTTTCAACAGCTGTCGATTTAAGCAAATAACCTTCTGCTCCTGCCCGTAGTGCTAAACGGATATTTTGCTCATCCTTAAACGTAGTCAGCATCATGATTCGAACTTCTGGCCATCTTTGATTAATTTGTTTCGTACTTTCGATTCCGTCCATATTTGGCATCCGGATGTCCATCAGCACAATTTCCGGCAAAGCTTTTTCACATTGTTCAATTGCCTCTTGACCGTCTGCAGCTACACCGATCACTTCAATATCAGACTCTTTCTCAAGTAATAGCTTCAAGCTTTGGCGAACGAGTGGATCATCATCAACGATTACAATTTTCATACGGTTCCCTCCTCTATCGGTAGTACACAAACAACAAGATAACCTGATTTCGAATTCACAGATAAACTTCCACCATTTGCACGAGCCCGCTGTTTTAAATTACGGATTCCGCTCCCCTCTGAAAGATCATTTGCACTTTTGCCATTGTCCTGCACGCTAAGTCTTACGATTTTGTTCGTGACATCCAATTGTACATCAACTTTCGTTGCATCACTATGACGAGCAACATTCGTAAGTGCTTCCTTTAAACACGGCTCTAGTAAACTCCAATAATGAACTGGTACAAGATCCATATTACCTGATTTTTGAAAAGACGTCTCTGAATGCGTAAACCCTTGAACGATGTACTCCAAAACATCAGCACCCATTCTTGTTACAGGGGTCATGTCATGAACAGTATCTCGAAGCATGGCTGTACTTCTCGAAATACGAAGCTTTACTTCTTGGAGCATTTCCTTCGCTTCGTCACCTTCGAGGTGTTCATAAGCTTCCAAAGCAAGGTTTGCACCGGTCAAGTCGTGGCCGACATGATCATGAAGGTCTCGGGCAATCCTGTTTCTTTCTGTGATTTCCGCGAGTTGAGCTGTTTTATGATTCGCTTTTAACAGCTCATCTTTCATGTTCTCAAGTGAGTAACGAGCATGACGTTCACGATCTGCTTCAGATATGTATGATTCGCGTTGTTTATGCCATTGAACCGTTAACGCACCTAAAATTCCGGCTTGAAAAAGAAGCCAGAACAACATGAAAGACATCACTTGATAAACAGCGATAACAATCAGTACGAGAATGACCATCCTATACCTTCTGTGAGCAAATATTTCGTAAACAGGAAAGATAAGTCCAAATACACTGCCGCCCCAAACTGGAATAAACATCGCACAAAGAAGAAGATCGATAAGAATTGTCCATGAAGGAACCTCATAACGCCAACGCATACAGGCAAGCGTTGCAAGGGATACGACGAAAAGAAAACTTACAGAGCTTCCATCATGTAACGTCCATAAGATTAGAAGAAATAAGATATTTACAAAGCGCCATACGTTCACCATCACCGTTCACCTCTATGCTCATATTATAAGTGCACAAAACCTCCAGCTCAAGGCTGAAGGCAATGATGCAAGTGATTTGAAATTTATCTTATGGTGAGGCTGTCCCGAAAACGTGAAATGTTCCTTAGTTAATTCTCCGAATGCTGCCGACTATTAAGAAAAGGAACGTATAGAGAAGAAGCACTCCATTAATGAGTAGAAAACCTGTTATACTCTCACCACGAACGACCCATTCAATGCCTTCTGACAGCCAGTATGTCGGGAAAACCACAGCAATCTTCTCAAGAGATTCTGGTAATATTTCGCTAGGTACAATCATTCCTCCGAGTAAGGCCATAAGGACAATGACAGACATGAAGACGAGAAAAGATGACTCTTTGCTTCTGTACAATGAGTTCCACGCAAGACAAAGGGCAATTGCGGAAAAACTAAAGACGATGTACAAGATAAGCAAGCTCAGTGGCTTGTAGAGTTCGTGTCCGTATAAGACACCACCAAAGATAAAGATTGAGCTTTGAGCAATCGTAATAACTGCAAAAGCGAGCAAATTCTGCGATAAATAGTGAAAATGGGTAATCGGTGCAGCAGCTAGCCGTTTTACAACACCTTTTTGATGGTCTTCAATCATAATTCCAGTAAGACGGATACTAACAAATAATAAAAGTATACCGAAGTATTGGTAGCCTAGCGGTACTAGCGGCCAATATTCTTGTAATGGTAAAAAAATTGCTGCCACCGGGAACATTGTCAAGAAAATTAAATTTGTCTTGTTTCTGAAACTTCGTTTTAGGGCAAAATTAAATATCGTCATGGCATTCTTCTCCTGCCTGTAGCAAGCATGATAACGAAGAAAACAATAATGAACCCGGCAAGAATACCAGCATTTATCCACGCCTCTAAAAAGTTTGCCGCTTTAAAATGATCGATTGCAGTAGCAGCAAGAGTAAGTGGGTTTACATAATCGTTTATCCAATGGATGACAGCAACATCAGGCATCGGAAAAAATAAGCCAGCTAATATGACAGCACCTATTCCATAAACTTCACTTAACCGTTCAGCAATCTTAAAGTTTTTCACAGAAAAAGTGAACACGAGACAGATTACACTAGATAGTATTGCCATTAGCCCGATGACGAGTAATGACCACGCAATGTTTCCCCAATTGACATCCCAGATAACAATTGTATAAACCATTAAAAGGAGCCCTAGAATGATCGAATACAATGTTCCTGCAAGCATGATCATAAATCCGTATAAACTCGTGTTAATTGGTAGCGATTGAATTCGATAGCGTCTTTCTGAGAAGAAATCTACGTGGATCAAGGACATGACGATTGCCCCGCCAAACAATTGAAATACTAACACCATTGTGATCGTCATCTCATCCATAGCTGGAACACCAGCCTGTTGTTCGGAATCTCCAAGGATGAATAAGAAAAACGTGATGAGTACGACTGGCACGATGAATAATAATAACATTGTAATGTAATCTCTCATCATCCTTAGTGCCGTAAACCTTATTGTATATAGCTCTCTCATACTTCACCATCCTCCCCGTCTCGCAGCTGTTTGCCTGTAAGCGTAAGAAAGACATCTTCAAGGTTTGGTTTATCTGCTTGAATACCGACAACCCCACTCGTTTCTTTTACAATCGACAATGCTCGATCAAGATTACCTGAGCCGAAATTTGAAATGATTTGAATAGAAGAACCATTTACGTGAACATTTTTGACACCTTCCAAGTTTTTTAGGCGCGATACTGGAAGGTTAGTTGGATCATTTACTTCAATCTGAACCTTTTCTTCGTGCTGAATGTTTTTAATTAGCTCATCAACAGTTCCTTCTGTAATTACTTGGCCTTGATCTACGATAACGACTCGAGAAGCAATCGATTGGACCTCTTCCATGTAATGGGTCGTATAAAGGATTGTCGTCCCTTGTTTTTGCAGCTTCTTAACCGTTTCTAAAATGTGATTTCTCGATTGTGGGTCGATACCGACCGTTGGCTCATCCATAATAAGCAGCTTCGGTCGATGAGTGAGCGCACAAGCGATGTTTAGTCTCCGCTTCATTCCGCCAGAAAATTTACTCGGTGGCTTATTTGCATTTGATGAAAGACCGACAAATTCTAGTGCTTCTTGGACACGTTGTTTACGTTCCTTTCCCTTTAATCCATATACACCTGCAAAAAATTCTAAGTTTTCTTTTGCTGTCAATTCTTCAAATATGGTCAATTCTTGTGTGACAAGCCCCATTTTTTGCTTATTTTCATTGCTGAACGCTTTTTTCTCACTTCCAAAAATTTGAATACTCCCTTTATCAAATGGGATCATTCCCATTAATGTATGGATAAGTGTCGTTTTTCCTGCCCCGTTCGGCCCGAGCAACCCGACAATCTCTCCTTCATGGATCTCAAGGGTTACGTGATCAAGCGCAAGCGCATTTCCGTACCTTTTTACGATTCCTTCCATTTTTGCTATTGCCATCTTCCTTCACCTCTCCGTAAGTTGTTATCATTAGTATGACTTTTAAGATGAAACATTTGTAGTGACATTTGTCATTAGATGTGCGTCATGAGTCATTCGCGGATACATATCGAGGATGTTTAAAAAGGCCGGGAAAAGATGCTTTCGTATCTCTGCATTGACTAGTTTCTCCGCAGATAACGTATGAACACTATACACACCGCTACTCGAAACTTCGTCGCCTTGACCCTCCTTTTTGAACACGCACACATAGCGTCAAAGATGTATTTTGAAAGGGGATTACTATCTTGCTCTAAAGGGTTTTTTATAACACATGTAAAAATCATATGATACACTAAAATTGTAAGAATACGGAAAATCATAAGTAAGGTAAGCACTATTTAAAAGATATATGTCATGATTAAATATGGTCGTTTTTTGATCAGACGATGAAAATACATTTTTTTTAATAGTCAAAAAGGCAGGTATCGAAAAGTGGAAAAATACGAGGCAAATAACAATTTAACGGTGGAACAAAACGATTTTGGGTTCATGATCACGCTGATGTGTCTGTTCACCCCATTCGGAGCTATGGCTCTTCCAATCATTCAAGGGTCATACAATAGTGGTTCTCAATTAGCTTTCATTCTCAAGTTGTTGGTTGGAAGTATCTTATTATTTTGGTACTTCAAAAGCAGAATGAATAAAAAAAGGTTAAAGATCGTCCAGTCCATTCGAAAAATACTTATTCTCATTTTAGTACTGCCGTTAGGATTTTATTTTTACGTAATGATTATTCATGGTGAAAACCTTAGTTTCTCAACCCTTTATCTTAGCCTCTACCTCCTTGTATGGGCGATTTATTACATTGCTCTAACGACCCTTTACAAAAAAGGAAGTTATGTAGAAAAAAGATCACGTCAGAATCATGAACTGACCGATCTTTTTTGTGATTAATGTAGTTCCCATCTATTCAAAAATCGTATTTTTTCATTTTACTGATTATCATTGAAACTCGGACAAGAACTGTTTATAATGGAATTTGTGATTTATCGATGGGGTCGGATAGGGTACTGGTGTCCCTCGAGGTCTTCAAAACCTTCAGGGAGGCGCGTGACGTCTCCGGTGGGTTCGATTCCCACACGGTCCCGCCAAATCCACTCCATACTCTCGTAAGGGATTGCGCTGATATTCCGATGATTTGGACGAGATTTTTGGAATAATAACTTCCAGAGCATCGCTTGTTGCTTCTTTTTCCCCACTTTTCTTATTAAATTTAAAAGATGTATATTTGAAAATAGATATAATTCTCCTTTATTAAAAGAAACAAATGCTATTTATCTTTAGGATAGTCATTATCAATTGACTAAACCACAAATGTCCATTTAATATCAACTCCAACATTATGATCGATCATTAACTTCGCCAGCTCCATACCCTCTATCAGAATAAATTTCTTCGCTTCTAATCCTTCAGCGTAACTTCTCGCACTTCTCTTCTGTAGAAATAATTAACATGCAACTGCCACTAAAAATACTTTATATACAGAAAATCATTTATTGAAAAAAATTGACCAGTTAAAAGGTCCATGGCAATCAAAGCAATGCCATGAACCAATCTTTCTAGGAATTGTCTTAGCCCACTCAGTAGAGTACAGTACAAAACTGTAAACCTAAACCGCACGATGTTATTCGATAAGAGTAGTAGAAACTTTATAGGTTGCTGTAGAGTCATTTCCAATATACCAATAAATTGTTTTTGGCTCTAAGCAATCGCCCATCTCCTTATTCCAAATACACATATCTTCTTTACCAATGGAAAATGTGATCGTTTTCTTTTCACCTGGTTCCAAGTATATCTTCTTAAACTTTTTCAGTTCTCTTACTCGTTTCGTTATACTAGATTCCTTATCATATCGATATAGCTGAATCACTTCAGCACCGGGATACTCACCATTATTTTCAACAGTGACATCGATAGATACTTTCTCCCCATTTTCAAGGTCAGCTATAGAGATAAATTCTTTTGATAGGTTTATATTGCTAAAGTTAAAAGTTGTATAACTAAGTCCAAATCCGAAAGGGTATAAAGGAGATGAATCTAAGTCTTGATAATCCAGTTTCTGCCCCATATCTTTTTTATTATAATATACAGGTAATTGATTTGAAGATCTTGGGATGGAAACCGGTAACTTTCCACTAGGATTTATTTTTCCAAATAAAACATCTGCAATTGCTTTCCCTCCTTCTTCCCCTGGGTACCAGCAACATAATACGCTTTGACATGCATCTACAAGGTTTCTGATCGCATACGGTCTTCCTTGTACTACAACCCCAATCATAGGCTTTCCAAGTGTCGCAATCTCATTAATAAGCTCATTCTGAACACCACCAAGTTTTAAATCAGCAACATCGACACCTTCACCACAATCCATATCTACAGGTTGATCTCCAAGTATTGCTGCACCATTATGATCAAATTGTATATTAAAGTTTCGAGAGCTACTTCCTCCAAGTACTAAAAGTACTGCATCCGAATGATTTGCAAGTTCTAATGCTTCGGAAAATCCATCTTTACTTTCATCTAAAATTCCACATCCTTTAGTATAAGCGATGGTCATTTCTTTTGGAGCTTGTTGTTGTATAGCATGAAGTACCGTAGTTACCTTGCCGTCTTTCTGAGTAGCAGTATAATCCCCTAATAAGTTATAAACCGAATTTGCATTAGGTCCAATTACCGCTAATTTCTTTATCGATTTCTGCTCCCTTTAAAAAATCTTTTAAAATTTAGTTATAGCGGATCTATTTCATCTATAAACTTCTCTAAATTGCTTGACTCAAATGCATTAATAATTACTTGTAAAGATTTAAATGCATCATCACCTGAAGTCGGCGGAACTTCATCCTTTAATATTGATATGATAAACTGCCTTACCACTTCAGTATTTGCAATGTTATACGCCATGTTATCGAAAGAGTGCCTTACAATTTCACCACTATTATAAAGTGCGATAAGTGGATGATTAGGATCTTCTTCAATTCTAAGAGTTCCCTTCTCACCATAGATAACTGTTGCATTCTCCTCACCATTATAATAAGACCAGCTAGCTGCTAACGTTCCAACAACCCCTCTATCAGTCTCTAGAATACATACAGCATTATCATCGACTGCACTTTGCTTTTTAGCTAAAGTCTTTATGAACGCTGCAACTTTTGTTATTTCTTGTCCCAACATATAGCGAAGCAAATCTACTTTATGAACCCCTAAGTCACCCATAACCCCTAGACCTGCTTCCCCTTTATTAAAAAACCAAGTATTTTCTCCTTCCCTAGCTCCAGCATCCGGGCCAGCATGTCCAAAGGTCGTGCGAAAACTGACTACTTTTCCAATAGCCCCTGATTCAATTAATTGTTTTGCTTTTTGATGAGAAGGTATAAACCTTTGATTGTGGGCAATCATTAACTTTTTCCCAGTTCTTTGACTTACCTCAACCATCTCCTTCGCTTCATCTAGAGTAGTTGCCATAGGTTTTTCACATAAAACATGTTTTCCTTCTGACATAGCTTCAATTGAATAAGACGCATGCATGGCATTTGGTGTACAAATACTAACAGCATCTATATCTTTATCCGTCAACAACTCTTTGTAGTTACTATAAGCACGAGCCCCGTAGACTTCAGCTATTTCCTTTGCTCTTTCGTAGTTCATATCACTAACTGCACTAATTTTTACATCATTATTCTGTTGATATCCTGGCAAGTGACGGTGTATTGCGATATTTCCACAGCCAATAACCCCTATTCTAATCTTATGCATCTACATTCTCCTTTGTTTGACCTATGTTCTGTAGTGGATTTGTATAACCATATTTTATTTCCTTACCAAAGTCTGGTTGTGCCCATTTAATAGCATTTATGATGACCTGCTGTATGTCTTTTTGATGAAAAGTTGGAAAAGTCTCATGCCCCGGCTGAAAGTAAAAAATCTTGCCCTTTCCTCTTTGATAGGTAACACCACTTCGAAAGACTTCACCACCTTCAAACCATCCGACAAAAATAACTTCATCTGGAGAAGGGATGTCAAAATGCTCTCCATACATCTCTTCTTGAGATAATATAATTTTTTCATCAATTCCTTCTGCTATTGGATGTGTTGGGTCGACCACCCAGAGGTATTCTTTCTCTCCAATGTCCCTCCACTTCAATTCACAACTCGTTCCCATCAACCGTTTAAATATTTTGGAAAAATGTCCAGAATGTAGTACAATTATGCCCATTCCATCGAGTACACGTTGATGTATTTTTTCTACAATGCTGTCCTCTACTTGTTCATGGGCTACATGCCCCCACCAAAGTAATACATCCGTTTCTTCAAGTAGCTTATCGCTTAAACCGTGAGATGGCTCTTCTAACGTTGCCGTCTTCACATCAAACCCGTTATCCGCTATCACTTGTGCCAAGAGTCCGTGAATGCCTTTTGGATAAATTTCCTTAACAGTTTGATTCGTTTGTTCATGAATATTTTCATTCCAAACTGTCACCTTCACTTTGAACCGCCTCTCCTTTGGACCTTTACTTATATACAGGCCCTCCATTATTTTTCTTAACATATCCACCCACTACCAAAGCTAATGCCCCCATAATCCCTTGATTATCGTTGAGGGAAGGGGAGGTGATGTATTCCTCCATTTTCGGGGTGGTGATATAATCATTAAGCATCTGCGGTAGTTCACCTCTAATGATTGAATAGAGTGACTGTTGTTTCATGACACCGCCACCTAGAATGATTTTTTCCGGACCGAGTATTAATGCATAATTCATAATTGCTTGTGCTAAATAATAACCTTCTAGTTGCCAAACCTCCCTTCGCTCCCCTAATTCATTTCCTTTATGGTTATACCTAGCTTCAATAGCACTCCCCGACGCAAGACCTTCTAAGCAATCTTTATGGTAGGGACAGCTCCCCTCGAAATAGTCATTTTGATGGCGAGGTACTTGAATATGTCCCATTTCAGGATGAGTCCACGCGTTTAAAATCTCTCCATTATTTACAAACCCTGCTCCTATCCCTGTACCAACTGTAATGTATAAACAGCTATGCGCCTTCTTAGCAGCCCCCAGCGATATTCCCCTAGTGCTGCTGCATTGACATCAGTACTAAGAAATGTTGGAACCTTATATCGCTTTGCAAATGCTTCAAAAATATTAAAGTTCTTCCATGGCAACTTCGGTGTATTCAAGATTTCCCCATAATTTTCTTTCTTTTCATTTAATTCAACTGGTCCAAAACTGCCGATTCCAATGGCTGTTAATCGATAGTTATCAAAAAAAGGATATATCTCAGACAACGTAGTTTTTGGTTCTTTTGTGAGAAGAGTGATTTTTTCAATAATCTCTCCATCTTGATTTCCCACTGCACAAACAAACTTTGTCCCCCCTGCCTCAATCGCTCCAAACGTCATGTTTACCCCTCCGTATAATTAGAAAGGTACCCATATATGAATTTTGGGTACCCCTCTTCTAACTAACAAAATATAGTAGCTTAACTAAACAGGAAATATTGACTAGTTGGTAACTATTGGTTTTCCTTCCACTCATCGTATTGACTTTGAATTTCCTCTAATACTTTTTCCATTCCTGCCTCATATAATTTCTCATTGAATGCTGGAATGTATTCTTCCGGATCTACCGCACCTTTTAACAGCGCTGGTGAAAATTCACTTGTAACGTTACTGATTGCCGCAATTTCTGTACGAACCGGGCTAGAGTCAAAGTAGAACCCTAATACGGGAGAAGGAATGGAGTTTTCGTTAAACTCTTCAAAAGCATCCCATTTATCTGCTGGCTCATCTTCATACAGCTTCAAAAGTAATTGGTTTCCAATTGCGAAGCTCGGCATGTTAAACCTTTCAACACGTGCAGGTAAGTCATTGATGGTCCCATCTTCATTTTCTTCGTAGTGAACACCTTCGATCCCTTTGTCGATTAAGTTTCTTAAATAAGGATCAGAGTTAAGTAAATTTAAGAACATCATAGCTCGTTCTGGATTCTGAGAAGTGGTTGAAATCGCTTGCATCGAACCAGTTACTGAGTTATTAAACACATATGGCTCATGAAGAGGACGTGTTGCAATTTCATACCCCGCTGATCTAGACCATACAAGTTCTGCATAAGGCTGATAGAGCTCTTTACGTACAAACCAGTTTGGAGTTTCTAACGGCCATGAGTCTGTGCTTGTTGCAGCGTCTGGACGAATGTAACCTTTTTTATAGTAATCATGCATAACTTTTAGTGTTTCCATCGTCACATCTTCTTCATATTTATTAACTACTTCATCCGTATTCCCATCTAATCTGAAAGCAAAAGGCATTTCCTCCTGAAGAATTGAATCAAAAGGAAGGTATGCATCAAATGTTGCAATCGGTGTTACATCCGATTCCTCTTCTTTAATTACAGCTAGAAGTGGCTCTATATCTGCCAATGAGTTAACTGTTGAAATGTCTAAGTTGTGTTTTTCAACTAATTCATTATTAAATGAAAGGACAGCTTGCTGACCTACTTCTTTATTCGTTGGGACAGCATAGAGTTCTCCGTCAATTTGAGCTCCTTCTAAAAATGAAGGATCAATTAACTCTTTCATTTCTTGTCCATATTCATCCATTAAATCATTTAATCCAACAAACGCACCACGACGTGCATTCAGGGAATAGTTATTTGCCCATGAACTTGTAAATGCAATATCATACTCTTCACCGGAAGTGGTGATCACTTGCATCCTCTCATCAAATTCTCCCCAGTCGAGTAATCTAAGATCAATAGTTGCATTAATTTTTTCTTCAGTATACTCATTAACTTCCTCCATAACTACATCAAGGTCTTGTTGTGGAGTTCCAATTAAGTACCAAGTTAGTGTAACTGGGTCTAACTCATCGTCTGCCTCACCTGTTTCTGGAGTGCCTTCTTCACTTTCACCAGAGTTACTTTCTGCCTCTTCTTCACCACTACAAGCTACCAACAAACCAACAAAACCGACTAACATTACTAGTAGTAAAAGTATTTTTTTCATTTCTTTCCCCCACTTAGTTTTTTTATCAAAGGAAGAAACATAGGAAAAAACTATAGTAACTTCCTTTAATGAGCAGTTCAAGAACTATTCTTTGACACTTCCAATTGTCAATCCCTTTACAAAATACTTTTGGAAGAAGGGATAAGACAAAGCGATTGGTAAAGTTGCAATTACAACCATCGCCATCCTTGCAGAGTCTTGTGGTATAGATGCTAATATACTACCATTCTGAGTAGATAACATGGCATTTTGCCGTATAAAATCTAAGTTATTTTCAATCCTCATTAATAAAGACTGTAATGGCACCAAACTCGGGTCATCTATGAAAAGCAAAGCATTAAACCAATCATTCCAGTATGCAAGTGTATTAAATAAAGCGATTGTTGCAATACCTGGAATAGCCAGAGGCAATACAATCGTTAAGAAAATTCGAAATTCTCCTGCCCCATCAATACGTGCCGATTCGAGAATTGCCTCAGGAACTGATCGCTGGAAAAATGTCCTCATTATAATGACGTAAAAGGCATTAACAGTCATCGGCAATATTAATGCCCATACGGAGTTTTTTAACCCTAAAAATTGTGTCATCACAATATAGAAAGGTACCATACCACCACTGAATAGCATGGTGAAAAAAGCGATAAACGTAAACTGCTTTCTATACAAAAACTGTTTCCTTGATATTGCGTAAGCGTAAAGTGCTATCACGGATACACTCAGGATCGTACCAACAATCGTAACAAAAAGTGTCACGCCATAAGCACGAAAAATCTGTGACCTCACTTGCCATAAATACTTATAAGCTTCTAAGCTCCATTCCTCCGGTATAAGTCGATATCCGTGCAAGGACAATGACTGTTCACTCGACAGGGAGATGATGATGACATAAATGAATGGAAATATACAGAGGAATGCAAACGAACCTAGTAAAATATGCATCACTACACTCGTCTTGCCCGAAAAGCCATATGGATTAAATTTTTTCTTTTTCCTTGGAGGAAGGGTTTTTTTATGTTCAGTTGACTCGGCTGATTTTGGTGGGATATCCAACTTTATCACTCTCCTTCCACCTAATTATTCTTCAAAATAGTGCATTTTCTTCGTCTATTTTTCTAACAACGTAATTCGTCAGTAATATTAAGATGAAACCTACTGTCGCCTGATATAAACCAGCTGCAGTACTCATTCCAATATCCCCCATTGACATAAGTCCACGATAAACATACGTATCGATTACGTTCGTCACAGAATATAATGGCCCTGAATCCCGCGGAACCTGATAGAACAATCCAAAGTCTGCACTAAAAATACTTCCTATATTTAAAATAGTTAAAATGATAATTAAAGGCATAATCATCGGAATGGTAATACGCCAAATCTGTTGCCACTTGCTAGCCCCATCGATCATTGCCGCTTCGTAATACGTTCTATCAATCCCTACAATAGCTGCCAGGTATACAATGCTTCCAAACCCTACACCCTTCCATTGGCTGATTGCGACAAGAAAATAAGGCCAATAGGCGGATTCGTTATACCATGATACTGGATCCATATTGAACATTTCCAATACACTGTTAAACAATCCTCGATCAACACTCAGGAAAGCGAATACAAAATAACTAACAACTACCCAGGATAAAAAGTGTGGAAACAACATTCCAGTTTGATAAATTTTAGCAAGCTTTTGTTTCGTTAATTCACTTAAAATGATAGCGACACCAACTGCCAAAAAAAGTCCTAAAATGATAAAAACTAAGTTATAAAAAACTGTGTTCCTTGTGATGATATAAGCATCATTTGTACTGAATAAAAACCTGAAGTTTTCAAATCCTACCCATTCACTGTGATAAACACTGGCGAAAAACCCATCCGGATGGAATCTGAAATCTTTAAACGCCATCACCTGACCAAACATCGGTAAGTACTTCATGATGATGAGCCAGATAAATCCAGGCATTATCATTAAAAGCCAGATTCGATTGTCGTATAAGTTTTTTCCAAATTTCCTTAAGCGCTGCATCTTCATCCCCCTTCCAGATCTGACTTTCTTTAACCTAATTCAATTATATGAAAACCCTTTCAACACCTAAAGTTGATATATCTTAGATTTACTGGCTAAAATAAATACAAATGAAAATATCAAAGTTAACAAAAGAGAGCGACTCAAAGGTTAATTTTGTACCTTGTGAACCACTCTCTGATCATCTTCTTTCTTTTCTCCATTTAGATGGGGTAACACCTTCCAGCTTTTTAAACTGTTTATAAAAATAGGCTGAATCCGTATACCCCACTTTTTTCCCAATCGCACCTGCCTTTTCATGTGAATAGAGAAGTAATTTTTTCGCCTTATCAACTCTTAGTTTATTTAAATATTTCGTAAAGGAGTAATTCACCTCTTTTTGAAACAATTGCCCTAAATAGATTGGATTAATATGAAAGCTGTTACCTAATGTTTTAAGAGACATCTCTTCTGACAAATTCTGATGGATAAAATTCAACACGGTTTGAATAATAGGGCTATACTCCTGATCTTTCTGTGTATAATTCATTTCCATCATTTCGAGACATTTATCCAATAATTTCAGGGCATCCGTCAGTCCTTCAATATATAATATCTTTTGTAACATCTCCACATAAAGCTCATAATCAATATGGAGGGAGAAGCTGTTTTTCACTTGAAAAAAGAACTCCAATAAAACACTTTTCATAAGTAATGGTCGATCTTGTTCAAACTTAGATAATGTTTGTTTCATTGATGTTTTCACTGCTTCATAATCCTGATTAGCAAGTTGCTCCATGATTACGTGAGACACATAGTTACTCGTATACTTTTTCGATTGCTCATATCCTTCTGATACAATGTTTAATTGCTCGGCAAGATTATGTTCCTTTTCCGGAAGAAGCAACCTTAATTCACTTACCATTTCTAATTCTCGATAAACATCCTGAATTTGACTTAGATCATCAATTTTTTTACTGTGAACAAAAACATAATCTTCAATTATTTGTACTTTACCAATTAGATGATGTATTTTATCCATTTTCCCTTCACAATCTACTTCATCAACCTTTGACCATAAGAAAAGGCAATCTCCAGATGGAGTAATAACGGTAACAACATTCTCTTCACGTTCGAAGGCCTTTCTCCACGTTTGCCAATTCTTATCATTCTGCTCGTCCTCATCTACTTTCAATAACCCCATCCATAATGGGGCTCCTATCTGTAACTCTGGATAAAAAGATATCCTTTGTCTTAACGCTTCATAACTCATTTTTCCAACAACCCAGCGCCAGATGGAATGATCCCTTAACACTAGTACTGACTCCTCTTCCAACACCATTTGATTTAGTTTCTCCTTTACAAGTTCAAGGGAAGAAATTAATTCTTCTTCATTAATGGGTTTCAAAAGGTAGTTTTCGATTCCTAATTGTAGCCCTTCCTTAACTAATCCGAACTCCTGGAAACCTGATAATACGATCACCTTCATATTTTTCTGTTGGTCTCGCAAGCGACGAGTCAGCTGAAGACCTGTCATCTCCGGCATCTTAATATCTGTAATTAACACATCAAGTGGTTCTTTCTGAGACTTTTCTAACGCCTCCAAACCATTTTTCGCGGTTGCAACCACTTGAAATCCAAGTGATTCCCATTCAATGATGTTTCTTAAGCCCTCCAGAATTAACGGTTCATCATCAACAAGCATTACTCTTATCATGATTCGTCACCTCTCTATCCCGGGCAATCTCACAGATACAACTGTTTTAACTTCTGGAATACTCTGAACCATAACACCATAATTCGCCCCATATTTTAGTCTGATCCGCTCATTTACATTAATTAAACCGATAGAGTTAGTTGAGCTCTCCCCCTTGTCCAGTTTACATTTTATCTGCTCTAATTTATCTTTACTAATCCCCTTTCCATTATCTTCTATTTCAATCCATAATGTTTCATTCTTTTCACACATTTTAATTTCGATTATATTATCATTGCTGTTCTGTTTAAATCCATGGAGTAAAAAATTTTCGATAAGAGGCTGTAAAATAAAAGGTGGAATTAAATAACGGTTCAGACTTTCATTCCCAACAAAATGACAGCTAAGTTGTCCTGGAAATCTGACTTTAAACAATTCGATATATTGACGGGCATGATTCTGTTCCTCCTCCAATGTAACTAATTCTGCTGTTCTTAAAGAATAACGAAATAATTCAGATAACTGAACTATCATCTTTGCAGTCGTTCGACTACCTTCAGTTAATGATTTCATTCTGATTGCCTCTAACGTATTGTATAAGAAGTGGGGATTTATCTGTGCCTGAAGGCTAGCGAGCTCAGCCTCCTTCTGTTTTATTTTCGATGTATACACTTTATTAATGTAATTATTCAATTCATCCAACGTCTCATTAAACGTCACAGAAATAACACTTAAGTCATCATTTACTTTCCCGGTATCGATCTTTAAATCTAAATTACCATCTTGAACCTCACGCATTTTTGTGACAATTTGATCTACACGCTTTGAGTGCCTCCTAAGAGAAAAATAAGGTAGTATGATAGCGATTACTGTTAAAGCCATTATGATTAATAATATAGTAATTTTATAGGTGAATAATGATGCTAATTCCTTTCTTGGAATAATCGACATAATCATTAGATTGCTTACTGGTTCCACAGACGTTTGAATATAATATAGATCATCTAACTTTACCTCCTTCTGTACAGTTCCAAAAACTATCTCTTCCAAGATACCATCCGCTAAATCCCCATAAGAAAAATACACATTCATATCTTCATCAGTAACGAGAAAGGTTCCTTGAATGGAACCCTCTTGAAGAGAGAGGATCCGTTCAACATTCTCGTAGGTAAAATGAATGGAGAGTGTACCTAATCTCTCTAAATAAATAGGATCATTAATTATTTCATTCACTGTATAGAAGGTCGAATTTCCCTTTTCATTAAAATTCAGATCCTTTTTCTCAGATCCTTTTTGTGTATTTTCATACCAACGTAAGTGATTAAACATATAAAAATATTCTGTACCAAGAGTATCATTCTTAATATCAAGAGCAACAACCGTGTCATCTCTAGAAAAATAGTTTTTCACATAAATATCAAAGTTGTACGGAACAAACGAGTCACTATTTGCAAATTTATCGAGCCTGTAACCTATATACTCCTCATAATCATGCTGGAGGGCAAATGCCAAATCTTGTATTAAATCTTTCTCAAGATATAAATTACGGACTCCCTGGGATACAAATTGATGCTTCTCAAGAAAATCTGATTTTATTTCATCTATTATCGCACCATGCTTATCTACCTCTCTCTGAACAATAAAATCCGAATAATAATTGGAGAGAAACAAAAATAAGCTGGCCATCGTCAGGAATATGATTGTAGAATAGGTAAAAAACACTCTGTGAAATAGTTTGCCGCTTATTTTCCGAAAAAAACGTAATGTTTTCATACTTACTTCTCCTAACATCCGAATGAAAGGGAAAAGAGACTAGATGCTAGCCTCTGTTTCATTTCCCTATCAGAATATCAAATTACAATTTCCAGCGTTTTTATTTCATATGGGGTAAAATTCAGTTCTATTATTGTGTCAGTGAATTTCCCCTGTGGAGTCGACGAATACTCCTCCTCCATTAACGTTACTTCACGCCATTGTTTCACTTTATAATAACTATCAAGCTGAATCTGTACCTGAGCTCCTTCTATCTCATGAAGCCTTACTATTAAGTGATTACTGTCTTCTGATTTTTTTACTGCATCAATAAACACTTGGTCACTTGAAATCTTTAAAAGAGACTCTGTAAACGGTGTCTTAACCGTTCCAGGCTTAGCTACAAGATTATTGTTTAAATAAATGGCTTCCCGTTCCACGTCTTGCTTATGAGCAACACCTGAGAAGGGATATAAAGAGTAAGTAAACTGGTGAATCCCTTTATCAGCTTCAGGGTCTGGATGTATCGCACCTTTTAATAAGGAAAGTGCCATGACATTATCTTTAATAGAGTACCCGTACTTGCTGTCATTCATTAAGCTTACACCGTAATTCGGCTCAGCAAGGGCCGCCCATTTATGGCCTACTGTTTCAAACCTCGCCATGTCCCAAGATGTATTCCAATGAGTTGGACGCTTCACATTTCCAAACTGAATGTCGTAGATAGCTTCCGTCGTACGTACTGCAATTGGAAATTCCACTTTTAATAAACTTTGGCGTAAAGACCAATCCACTTCCGTTTCAAAATCAATCCTTCTCGTATGATGATAGCAATGGATATGTTGTTTTACTTCTAAGTCCCCTTGTTTCCAAGTAAAACGAAGTGTTGTTCTTAATGGCCCATTATCTATTATTTTACACTCTTTTAGTTCCTCTATAGTAGAGAATTTTTCATAGTAATATAAATCAATATCCCAAGCATCATGTGCCATAGGCTTATCTTCATATAATTTTAGGTGATTTCCTACTTTTCCAGCCTCAATTAATTCCCGGTTGGAATTCCTATCAAAAATACTAGTAATCTGACCGTTTACATTCCACTGGATCTTGTAATAAGTTGTATCCCATGTACGTGCTTCAAGGGAAACTTCGCTAAGTGCTGAATTCGTCTGTTCCTTTTCCGTTTTCTTTAGACGAATCTCTTGTAAAGAGAAAGGCTTACTCTC
This sequence comes from Evansella halocellulosilytica, assembly GCF_002335745.1. Taxonomy (GTDB): domain Bacteria; phylum Bacillota; class Bacilli; order Bacillales; family Salisediminibacteriaceae; genus Bacillus_CA; species Bacillus_CA halocellulosilytica. The sequence goes on from NZ_NIST01000001.1 coordinate 3,792,854, forward strand.
TTCAATTAACAGAAGAGATTCTCCATTATCTGTCGCCTGACTTACTAGATTCTTTCCCCCCACTTCAAATCCATGATTCTCGTAGCCATTCGGTACCGTCACAAGAATTGAGCTATTATACTGATGAAGGTGAGCGAAAACTAAGCTATCCTCCGCCTCTTGAACCATTTCTAGTTGTTGGGTCTCAACGATTTCCTTATTCGCTCTAACAACCTCGTTATATTCCACATGGGACTCTTCATACACCTCAGTAATGGAGGATCCAGGAATAATATCGTGGAATTGGTTCAAGAGTAACGTTTTCCAGGCCTTTTCCAAGGCAGCGCTTGGATAGTTTCTCCAACCATTTTCAAGGCTGTTCCACGCGGATAAGATTTCTGTTTTTCTTAGGGCTATTTCTAACTTCCGGTTCATTTCTTTCATTTTTGCTTGGCTTGTATATGTTCCACGGTGATACTCCAAGTATAGCTCACCGTCCCATGTATGAATATACAGATCAGTGCTCATTACATTATCATGCAGTTTCTCAAAGTAATCTCCCACTTTCGTCGAGGTAACCTTTGGCAGACTAGGGATGTCATTATACTGGCGCTTCAACTCCAGCATCTCCCGATTAACTCCACCTCCTCCATCACCATAACCATAGGCTAGAAGCAAATCTTGGTTGATTTCCTTATCACGGTAGTTATTCCAGATCCCCTTTACTGTTTCGGCACTGATGAGACCATTGTATGTATAAAACCAAGATTTCTCCTCTCTTCCCGGTTCTGGTGTTGTAATAAAATGGGTTAATATTTCCGTCCCATCGATCCCACGCCAATAAAAGGTGTCATGGGGCATCCTGTTATACTGATTCCAGCTGATCTTTGTTGTCATAAACGTATCAATTCCAGATTTCTTCAAAATTTGAGGTAACGACCAGCTATAGCCAAACACATCTGGCAGCCAAAGGACTTTATTTATTTTTCCAAACTCCTTCTTAAAGAAATTCTTACCATAGAGCAGCTGGCGGACGAGGGATTCTCCTGATGGAATATTACAATCAGATTCTACCCACATACCGCCTTCTACTTCCCATTGACCTTCCTTCACTTTTTCCTTTATCGCTTCAAACAGCTCCGGCTCTTCTTCCTTGATCCAGTCGTACAATTGCGGCTGGCTTTGTAAATACGTATAATCTGGATACAGCTCCATCAATCGTAATACAGTTGAAAAAGTTCGTTTTGCCTTTTCTTTTGTGTGCTTTGTCCGCCACAGCCAGGCAAGATCAATATGGGAGTGACCGATCGTATGAACTGTAACAACATCGTGTTTTTCGATTTCCCCCATATTTTTGTTGAGTAAGATCAACGCTTGCTCAAGGGAGGAATAGAATTGTTCGCTTCCAGGGTACAACCAATCCACTTCTTTGAAAGCAGTGTCCAGGCTTGCAAGTACAGAAGCATATGCCGGGTCGTTCGTATCTTGTCTCCCGAGAGTATCAACGATGGCTTTGGACTTATAGTACAGTTCATCTACCTTATCATCCAAAAAACCATACCACGCTTCTTTCAAACGGTAAAACTGCTTTTGCGGGTGGCCCCCACCTTCCAAGCCAGACCACATCATAATGTCGAGTTCTACTGTTGTTCCAGCAACATCAGCTGGTAAAATCACTTCTTGGTGATTGGAATCTACTCCTTGGAATGGTTCTTTATTGACATAAAGAAGGGATTCAAACCCAGAGTTATTCCCTCCTCCTGTCCGTCCTAAATCAAGATATGCGACGACCTTTTTCCCTGACCACTCTTTCGGTATCTCCAATGTTCTATTTAGCCAAATATACGTATCCCTTCCACGCCAGCAGTCGTTCGCCTTCATTTTTTTATCTGTGTAGGATTCAGGAAGGATCGTCTCCTTCCCTGCCTCTGGCTCATACAGGTGGAAAAAGTCAATGGTTTTTGAATCACGGTAGCGGTATCGATCCAATTCATTTACACGATTCTGCAGTTTTTCGATCTTATAAAACACGGTTATTCTACCTCCATACCTTTTTGACGTTCTAAAGGACTTCCTGGTACATAGACACCAATTTCGCTTAAAATAAATTCACTGAACATGGAATTAGCCCAGGCAAACCAAGAGCGAGTATAGTTCTCCGGTCTATCCGCATCAAATCCCTCATGCATATAATAAGTAGACCCATGAGTGTTTTTAAATGTATCTATAATACAATCCTTCTCTTCTCTTTCAACGGCAGTCATTCCTTGAATGGCTAAAGCGATATGCCATATATAATGATCTGGGGTATGAGGGCTACCGATTCCAGATGCCTTTTCACCCTCATAATAATAAGGATTATGTCGGCTTAAAATAAACTCTCTCGTATTTAAGTAGGTTTGATCCATCGATGTAGTAAATCCAAGATAAGGGATCGACAGTAAGCTTGGAACATTTGCATCATCCATCAGATTTACATTTCCGTCGCCATCTGTTTCATACGCATAGATTTCCCCAAATACAGGGTGGTCAACTTTTCCATATGTTTCAATGCCTTCTTTTATTTCATGGGAAAGTTCCATAACTTTTTCAGCTAGTTCTGTCTCATCCATTACAGTTAACATCTCTCTTGCGTATTCTAATACTACCACCGCAAACATATTGGCGGGGATTATGTAACCGTACAGACAGGCATCATCACTTGGACGGAATCCAGACCATGTCATCCCCGTTTTAACAGAGTATCCACCCTTGCCATTTCGAAGCAAGGTATCTGAAACGCGGCAATCATCTCGTTCAAACAAATAAGGGGAATTCTCCTCGTGATTCTGTTCCACCTTCCATACCTCATAAATTACTTCCAAAACTTTCATCAAGGTTGGATTTAAAATCGTGTTGTCTCCCGTTGCCTTCCAATACAAATACGTTAATTGAATCGGATAGCATAAGGAATCCACTTCATATTTTCGCTCCCATATCCACGGGCTCATTTCTGTTTTGTCCTGTTGATGTCCCTTATTATCTTCCGTCCGATTAAACGCATTGGCGTAAGGGTCATGAAGGATATACTTCCATTGTCGCTCAATTACTTGCTTGAGTATCGAAGCAATTTCCTGATCCTTAGATGCTACTGTTAAATAGGGACGTACTTGTGCAGAGGAATCCCTTAACCACATTGCTGGGATATCACCAGTAATGACAAATGTCCCCGCTTCGTCTTGCTTTAAAGTAGTTTCATATGTGTTAATAAAGCAATTTTCAAACAGTTTTTGTATTTCTTTGTCGTTTGGGTACATATCCTTTACTTGATCTATGATCCTTTGTAAGGATGCTGGAATTTTCTTTTGTTCTATTGTCATCTCACATTTCCCCTTGCTGTTTTATTTTCAGTAATATTAGTCCATTACTCTTCTATTAATAGCGTTACTATTTCATATGGTTTCACATTAATTTCCGCCGTGCCTTCCCCTACTGAATCCAACTTTTCTTCTAATATTGTAGATCGATAAATATGATTGCCAGCTTCCGCTTTTAGAAAAAGCTGTTTTGATTCACAACCAGGGTTAAACCAGCGGATGATCATTCCTGTTCCTTCAAGGGATGGCTTGCAAGCTGCAATAACTAGTTTTTCTCCTTCCCACTCGAACAGCTCTTTTTCTTTGGGAGCGCTCCCTTGCTTTTGCTTCGTTTGTATGACAGTTGATGCTAATGGATAATGATAGGCAGTTAAGTAAGCTCCAGATGAGAGAATGTCCTTTTGATGAGGAATCAACATAAATTCAGCCTCATTCTCTCCTAGACATTGTGCTTCTGGGGTGTCAAATACTCCCCAGTCTCCCAGTTCGCCAACTGACCTTAATAATGTTACCGAAATCGTGTTACCGTCTTTAATTTCGTATTCATGAAGCCCCTTTGTAGCAACAGTTAACCCTTTTTCCGAATTATTTAAACTCACAAACCGCTGCATATGATGGTCGAAAGATGGGTTTATCCACTGACTTTCAGGATTATTTGGACGCTCCACCAGTTCATAAATGCTATCAGCATAGTGATGGGAGTTCCCCTCACCAATTGGGAATAAAACGCGAACACGATGATCTTTCGCATGATTATTCATGGTAACTTTTAGTTTTAACCCTTTGCCTTCCCTCTCTAGAGTCATAACAGTTTTAATCATTAGTTGTTCCACTTCATCGCTTCTGCCAGCTTTCCGTTCTGGATGCCAAACAAGGTTTTCTCTTTCATCTTTTAAACGTTCGTCAGCCTCCTTCGGAACAAAAAGATAAGATGTTACCTCAATAGAAGCGATATCTCTAGTATTCTCAAGTACTTTTATCGTTATATCGCTGTTCTCAGTTGTAATGATTTTACTATCATCAGAAGCTTTAAACATGTACTCATTACCAATATCTCCGATATCCTCCAAGATACCAAGTGGTTTATACTCCATGCCAGACCCTTTATCTACTAGGGTATAAGAGCCATTGTCATGAAACTGAACAATAATGTTTTCATTCTCAAGTTTATTTTCTTCTTCATTCCAAATAAAAGCTGCCTCTTCTTCCTTATTTCCTTGCTCGGCTGGAACGAGGAAGCATCTTTCATACCCTACCGTATTGGATGAACGGTACAAGAATGTAACTTCCACTTCGCGGGCGTAATAAGGTCTTCTGAATCCATCTTGAGGAAGTTCATATCCAAACTTTACACCTAAATCTTTTATCTTAACCGGGAAAAAGGATTGATCCGCACGTTCCAAATTATATGAAGATAGTCGATCCTTTTTGAGTTGTTCAGGTATTTCTTGAAAAGGCATTTCATCAAAGTATATTTTCTTAACCTCGATCTTTTTCTTGATCACTTCCGTCATCGGTATTCCCGCCGTTTGGAAGATTACTAACGGAATCGCGTCCTCCCTTTCATGGACCGTGTCAATGTCATTGGAAATTTCCCTAGCCTGCTCCTCCACGAACTTTAAAGCTCCCTTTTCCACCTTCTCAAACCTAGTAGTCATTTCACGATGCACAGAGTCAACACTACAACCACAAATGCTGTCATGTGGATGATTCTCCATCAACAGTTTCCAGTAAAACTCTGCGAAGTCCCGATGAAATTGCTTATCGGAAACGAGCAATCCTAATGGCTCCAGCACCCGTTCCAATAACGTTTGACAGCGGTCATTAGCCTGCTTTAAGTAAATTCTTGATGATGCTGTATTCACAAGGGTAGACCATCCATCTGTTTTTTGATTGCGTAATTCTCCCCGTATAGTTTGCAGGTTTTCCGGAAGTTCCTGCTTTACTTCCTCGATATATTGCTGAAAACTGGAATGTTTAAATTCCACCTCTGGAAAAAGTTCATTTGCCACTTTGATCGCATTTGTGACATTTTTCTGTAAAGGTTGGTGGTCACATCCATTCATATAAAGGAGTTTTGAAGTTGAAGCAAATTTTTCCGACTCCTTTAGTTTTTTATCCCAATATTCTTTCGCCTTTTCCCGATCCTCGGGTATCTCATTTCCATTGGAATACCAATTTGCAAATAATATTCCCAGTACAGATGACCCATCTGGAGATTCCCAGTTTAATTCAGAATACGGAGAAGAATAACCATCATGATGAAATACCTGGTTATTAAAACCTGTCGGTGTCACTCCTCTCCCAAATGCGGCCACATCAATTTTTGCCTGTTTTAATAACTGAGGTGCTTGGCCGTAAATTCCAAACGTGTCAGGATAGTAACCAAGATTTCCACTTTGTCCAAATTCCTTGGTTGTTTTCATCCCATATAGAAGGTTTCTCACATTTGCTTCTGAACTTGTTAAAAATGCGTCCTGCAAAATATACCAAGGCCCAATAATTAATCTTCCTTCCAAGATATATTTTTTCACTTCCTCTTCTTTCTCAGGTCGGACTTCAAGATAATCGTCAATCATGATCGTCTGACCATCTAAATGAAAGCTATGAAAGTTAGTGTCTTCCCTAAGTTTTTCTAGCAAGTCATCAATTAATTTTACTAAATAGTACCTGTGTTCTTCTAATGACATATACCATTCCCGGTCCCAATGGGAGTGGGATATAATATGCGCTGTTTTCTTTTGCATTATGACGTCCCTCCAATAATAGATTCCGATTGTTCCTGTAATTCTCGAAAACGATTTAAGGAGACCTTCATCACCCAATAGGATGGCATGACTCCAAGAGTAAACAGGATTAACCCTGGTATTTGATAGATTAAATAGCCTACTAAAGTTAATCCGATTGCAATAAGTAGGTTTTGTTTAAAGCTTAAAAGTGTAAGAATAAATGGTTGTATTAAATAGTTTTTAAATGTTTGGTTAAAATGAACGTAATAAGAAAACAGGTAAAAGAAAGAGAATAAATAAATCAGTGACATAACTATTAGTAACATACTGCTCAACAAGGCAATCATACCGTTAATTTGAGTCACCAGATAAAGGTCAAATGCAAGGAATGCTCCTGTCGCTAAATAAATCCATCCCAACCCATTGACCTTCCAGAAATTTTGTCGATAATAACGGTGGTATTCTCGAAATAAAGGTCGGTCTAGACCTCCCTGAAGCCACTTCCTTGTAATGGCAAACATAGCCACGGTTGCCGGGAACATCCCCAGCACTACAGCACCTAGTAATATATGACTCAACCACAACCAATTCAATTGCATCATTCTCCAAATCCAAAAACTGGCTTCGGTAAAGAAACTTCCTATATGATTAAACAACTTGATCACCTCTTTTGTACTTCTCCATCCAGACATACGCAGCCCCGAATAGCTGTGCTTTATCCAAGTGATGACAGACTGACACTTTTGGTCGAATTTTCGCAAACGGCTTCGCATCAAACAAAATATCTAGATGGGCAGTTAATTTCTCCATAAAACTTGCTTGGCGGGTAATTCCGCCACCGATGATTATTTCTTCCGGATCAATCATGTACTGAATCGCAAAAACTCCAGTGGCCAAAGTTCGAAAAAAGATATTGATTGATTCCTTCGCCTGTTCGTGGTCTCCAGCGTGTTCAAATACAAGTGGTCCTGTCCAATTCTCATAGAAAGGAGCTGTCTGCCTTAGTCTTCTCGTAAGAGCGGAAGATGAGCCGATCTCACTCCAAGTGTGAAATTCCTCATTTGTGGTGTTCGAAAGAGGAACATATCCAAATTCTCCGCCATGTAAATTTGCTCCTTTATGAAGTTGCCTATTTATGACGATGCTCCCTCCAATTCCCGTACCACAAACGATACATGCAAAGGTACTCAACCCTTTTGCCGCCCCGTTCCACATCTCCCCAAGGGCAACACAATTGGCATCATTTTCTATTGTAGTAGGGAGCTGAAAATAATGCTCCACTCTCTCCCGGAAATTCCCCTCATGCAAGAAAGGAACGGCACTGTATCCGTGTACCTCTCCTGATTCTGATGCACTTCCCGGGTGGCTGATAGCGATACCCTGAATCGTTAAACGGTTTCTTTGTTGTTGGAAATAAGCATCTACTATGGAAAGAAATTGTCTAGATGTATCAGGAGTTGGGTGCTCCTGCCTTTCCGTAAGCACCCCTTCCGTTGAAACTAGTCCAAATTTTGTAAACGTACCGCCAATGTCAATTGTCAATAAACAAACCACTATACTCACCACTTTTCGGGAAGTCTATTTTTTACTGCTACTTGTTTAAACCAATAAGCGCTCTTTTTCTTCCTTCGAGTTTGCGTCTTTAAATCGAGCCGTATCAAACCATATCTGTTTTTATATTCATTCAGCCAGGACCAATTATCAATGAAGGTCCATACATGATATCCAAAACAGTTGGAGCCTTCCACCATCCCCTTTTGAAGCCAGCGAAGGTGGTCTTCCATGAAGGTGATACGGTAGTCATCCTGGACTTCCCCTTCCTCGTCTAAAAATGCCTCTTCGCCTTCAACTCCGATGCCATTTTCAGCGACATACCACGGAATATTCCTATAATTATCTCGAATGTTCAAGGAAATCTCATACAACCCTTTCTCATAAATCTCCCAGCCCCGATAAGGGTTTATCTTTGCCTCCGGCCACTGATATGGCTTAAAATACTTATCTAAGCCAACCCCTATTCCTTTATCCCCCGCCTGTACTCTCCTTGGCTGGTAATAATTCACTCCCAAAAAGTCAATGGTATTGTCCTTAATCAAATCTAATTCCGTGTTTTTGTAGGGAACATCGATTGCTTCCAGCTCTAAAAACTCCGCCATTTCCAATGGATACCGGCCTAACACCACCGGATCCAGGAAGCTTCGATTAAAGAGAAGGTCGGCCCACTTCGCAGCTTCCTTGTCCTCGGGAAAGTCACTCCTCGGATAACTTGGTGTTAAATTTAAAATGATTCCTATCTCACCACAATGGCCTGACTCCCGAAAAACACTTATTGCCTTCACATGGGCTAGCAAGGTGAAATATGCCGCATGAGCTGCCCGCTTCAAATCATAAACACCAGGGAGATGCTTATCATTTAAGTAACCCATCTCAACCGGTACAATTGGTTCATTAAATGTTGTCCATGTATTAACGAGGTCCCCGAAAGTTTCGAATGCTATTTTCGCGTAATGTGTAAATTCCTCTACTGTTTCCCGATTTTCCCAGCCACCTTTCAAATGAAGGCGATACGGCATGTCAAAGTGGTATAAATTAACGATAGACTTGACCCCGTGATCTCTTAATCTACTAAATACCTCTCGGTAAAAAGTAACCGCTTCTGGATTGATTGTCGTACCATCCGGTAGTAATCTCGCCCACGAGATTGACGTACGAAATGAATTGAAACCGATTTCATTCATCGATAAGATATCTTCTTTATATTGGTTGTAAAAGTTTGAAGTCGTTTCTGGACCAATCTGTTGGTAGAACTTTCCAGGATCCGCCTCAAACCAGTAATCCCAAACTGTTTTCCCTTTTCCATGCTTACTTCCTGCACCTTCTAATTGTGGCCCCGATGCAGCTGCACCCCACAAAAAGCCCTCTGGGAATCTATTGTTCACATCATTACCCCCTTTTCGTTAGGAAATCGCTTACATATCCATACACTCATCATATAAAGAAAAAAAAGGACTTTGAATATATTTCATCTAAGTCCTTTAATAAACACAGAAAAACTTTAATATTGACATTAAATTTTTTTCTGAAACTTATATTATTTGTTTACTTTTTATTAAACAATTTTAAGATCTTAACTAAAAACCATATGTTTCAAATTCATATATTCTTGCCGCCTGGTCCCCACCTTGTGTCGGTTGATGAACCGTCAAACGGACATACCTTGCTTCCGTTAATGGAATCGAATGTTCACTCCCCCCTAAAGTATTGTTAGTTACTGATACTGTATCTTCCCAAACCTCTCCATCCATACTCGTTTCAATAGTAAATGCTCTAGTATTAAATGCTGCAGGTTCCCCTCCGGCTTCAGCATGTTTAATTACAAATTGTGATATCCGATAGACATCACCGAGATCCACCATGATCCAGTGGTCCAGCCCTATTGCACACCATTTGCTGTTGTCCGATACTTTTCCATCTACTGCATAACTTGGACCCTCACTTGGAGTACATTGTCCACTTGCTGTGGCCTCCTTATTCAAAGCAAGATTTCTAATTTCACTGGCATCTTCTGAAATAGTAATAAAGTCTTCTCTTAATATTATATCTTCTCCTTGACTATTACTTGCAATTAATTGAACACTGTATGTCCCTTCCTCTTCATAGACGACCGTTGGATTCAGTTCCTTACTTATGGAAGGTGTTGCTCCTTCAAAGAACCACTCTACATCCTCTGTAGCTTCTGAGGAATGGTTAAAGAACTGTATTTCATCGCCTGGTGCAGCAAAAGTTTGATTCACCGCAAAATCTGCCTTTGGTTTTGGGTATGGCGGCCATTCATATGACTTGGTTACTCCTGCACCTCTAATGAAATCCTTGCTAACAGCGACTACTTCAATGACAGTGGAATTTTCATATCCGTCTCTTCTTAAGTCCGGTACAAATAACACATTATTAGGTGTTGCCCCTAGAAACTCTTTGTCACCATTCTCAGAGTAACGGTAAACTTCATAATGACGTGAGTCTCCGGTACCTTCCCAAGACAAGGAAATGTCTGCATATAAACCTTCAGTAAACGTTGTACCTATATCAAGATTTTCTGGAGTTGCAGGGACCACCTTATCTTGATTTTTACTAGTAACCTTCAATTCCCCAACATTTAGGTGATAGTTATGAATTACTTCGTCGCTATCGAAAAATAAGGATATGGCTGCAATCGTTTCCCCATCATATTTTTTCAACTTAATCCGTTCTGTTACCCAATCATTATGACTTTGCCTACGAAGATTGAAGAATTCAAACTCATCCTCGTCTCCCTCAAAGCTTACCCCTACTTTCATATTCGGTTTCTTCGTTGATGCTTTATAAGTTATAAAAATCTCAGTATCTCTATCAACTTCTAAATTCGTTTTATATAATTTAATATGAGTTGCATTTTCTGGTGATAACTCTCCATACACCTTTAAGGAACTTCCCCCGAAATAGGCTTCTTCCCAATCAAAATCGACAGAAAGTGCTTCACCATCACTCTCCCGAATCCAACGCCATGTAGGAAGTACATCCTGTAAGCTTCGATTACTCCACGAGTGTTCTGATTTCACATCCCCTTCTACGGAAAAGAATTGACCACTCCCTGTATTAAAGTGTGTCACAAACGGCTTTTCGTTGATAACCGTCGTTTCAGTGAAATAATGGGCCATCCCTTTCCAACTGTCTGGATTGTGCTCTGTTTTCGTAGGATCCCCAGATTGTCCTACCCAAAACTCCTGTTCCTTTGCATAAAATTCTTGCATATTATCTGCTTCTTTAAATGCCCAGTCTGGTCTATAGATTCCTAAAGACGTATAGGCTGACCCACCTTCTGGAAACAAGTTAGCCCAGTTTACATACGTATCCGTACCATTAGCCTCTACATCAATACCTGAGTACAGGTCATATGGACTTCTTCCCAGTTCCAATGCCTTATCATGAGAGCTCTTTTGACTATTATTCCACCACCAGAAATTCAGGAACATACTATCAGTAACTCTAGTGTCTGCCTCTTGTAAAAACATTTTGTTATTGTCGTTTAAATAGTTTTGCCAACGAATTTCTCCAGAGGAAATCATCGAGTCATACCACATAATATGCATATCCTCTGGCTTATTATTTTGTAAATAAATGAGAAACTCTTGCATCTTCAATGCTGTCTCCAAAGTTCCTCCCTCAGTTTCCTGATTGATAAACCATCCATCAAATCCGTAGTACTCCGCTACTTCCAACAATTTGTCTGCAGCTGGGAATGACCCATCCACCCGTTTAGCCAACATTTGGTCTACCCATTCCTCTTGACCACCGTATACTTGTGGCGGGAAAAAGACGTTTCCCAAAATTGGCACACCATTTCGATGAGAGGCATCAATAACATCCGCACTCGGTGGAGTAATAATTCCCTCCCCTGCAGAACCTGCCCAATAGACCATTAAATCAACATAATGCCAGTAACTGAACGTATTGGCAAAGAAATCATTATTTCCTTGCGAAGGAACTCCACTCGTATTGGAATTCAGTGCAGACAGGGCTACTAACTTTGCATCTGTTTGCTGTGTTTCATTAACTGGAAATAACACTTCCCTCTCAGCCAGCGGGACTGTACTACGGTTGTATTTTGCGTGGGGATCTGTCTCCGGGCTCCAATCCAATAACTGATCAGGGTACCAGTAAGATGATTCTGGTTGACTAGCTAATGTGGCTCCTGGAAGTAAGAAAAAAGACAAAACAATTAGTGAAGTTAATAAAAAATAATCTCTCTGTCTCATAAAATCCCTCCTAGATTAGGTTAAAGAATAAGTTTGTCATAGCTGGTCTCCCAGCTATTATCCACCCCCTTAGGAAAACATAAAAACGCTTACATTAAAGCGCACTCCAAAACGATAAAGCTCTTCATACTAATAATTATCAGAATAAAAGTACAAGTCAATTCTTTAAAGATATTGATATGATTTTTACATTAAATCTATATTATTTACATTTAAATCAGTTGGTTGTAAGTGCTTTGTCAGAGGTGGTACATTTTTCTATAAAGGGGACCAACCAGAAGTAATTCAAGTGCATTCACTATAATTACTTATATAACACTATCTATCATTGATTTTTAACATTATTACATGCACCCACTTTGAGTGCATGCACTTCAAGTTAAACCTCGCTCATAGGTAACCGAAAAAAACACGGTCACCATTTATAAAATCAAATTGTTTAAGAGATACTACCTTTGACTTTTTATTTTTTAAATTTTGTTAAAAAAGGATTGAGTGGAATGGTACGTACGAATATGACGATCATTTTAAGGTTGGAAATACATAAAAAGAAAATTTCATTTGGTGAGATTGCTACCGTTATTAGTAGATCTGGTGGGGATATGGTTGCGATTGATGTGATAAAAGAAAGTCCAGAAATGACAGTTCGTGACATTAGTATAAATATCATAAGTGAAGAAAAACAACAATCGATTATTGAATCAATCCATCAATTACCTGGAGTTAGTATCAGGCATGTATCAGATCGAACATTCTTACTTCATTTAGGCGGAAAAATTGAAGTAAGATCAAAAAATACGATTGATAATCGAGAAGAACTATCTCATGTTTATACACCCGAAGTCGCTAGAATATGTATGGCAATTGATGAAGAACCTTCACTTGCATACAATTTAACGATAAAGAAAAATGCAGTAGCTGTTATATCAAATGCAACAGCGGTCTTAGGATTAGGTAAAATTAAACCAGAGGCAGCGATGCCGGTGATGGAAGGAAAAGCGATGTTATTTAAACAACTAGCTGGTATTGACGCATATCCTCTTTGTCTTGAATCCAAAAATACGGAGGAAATCATTCAGATTATTAAAGCACTCAGTCCTTCTTTTGGTGGAATCAACCTAGAGGATATTGCATCTCCTCAATGTTTTGATATTGAAGAACGATTAAAGAAAGAAATCGATATCCCTGTGTTTCATGATGACCAGCATGGAACAGCCATCGTTACACTCGCAGGACTATTAAATGCTCTTAAAGTAACAAACAAAGAATTAAAAGATTGTAAAATTATCGTTTGCGGTATTGGTGCTGCAGGAATCGCAATCACAAAAATGCTCCTGACAGCTGGAGCAAAAAACGTGATTGGAGTTGATCGCAATGGGGCTTTATCACGTGACGAGAACTATGAGAACGAAGCCTGGAATTGGTATGCCAATAACACGAACCCTCATAATGAAAAAGGGGCATTGCCTTCTGTTATGGACGGAGCAGATGTATTTATTGGCGTATCTGCCCCGAATGTTCTTAACGTAGAAGACGTTAAAAGAATGGCCGCTCAGCCAATCGTTTTTGCTCTTGCTAATCCAAACCCTGAAATTGACCCTGAACTCGCAAAACCGTATGTCAAAGTCATGGCGACTGGCAGATCAGATTACCCAAACCAAGTAAATAATGTTTTATGTTTCCCTGGTATTTTTCGAGGTGCTCTTGACTGCAGAGCTTCAGATATTAATGAAGAGATGAAACTCGCAGCTGCAAAAGCAATCGCCTCTACAATCAATGAAAATGAATTAAATGAAGATTACATTATCCCAGGTGTATTTAACGACCAAGTAGTTCCAAACATTCGAGAAGCCGTCATGAAATCCGGATATGCAACAAAAGCAGCTAAAAAGAAAGAATAGCGTGTAGTTTATTTGTTTTGATTTATCATAATTGAAGATTAAAATTCCAACCTATCTATATTAGAAGGTGTTTGACACAAAAAACCTGCCTCACGCAGTAAGTCATCACTACGATGAGACAGGAATATTTTATCACCATTTAGGAGCTGCCGGGTATGGGCAGCTTTTTTCTTTAAAGAGTGCTCGATATGAGACGATTTCACCAGAATGCTGACAAGTCGTTCCGTATTGTAACGATGGACACTCCATACAGATGGCGAGTCGTTGTTCGTATGTGTCATCACTAACAGACTTTTCCTTATCAATAAGTAAGCTGTCCATATCGACATTTACATGTATTCCACAGCTTTTACATTCGTTCGTTCTACTCATTTATTGATCCTTGCTTTCATTATCCAATTGTTACGATCGCAACAGACATCGCTGGTAACGTTACTGTCAATACATTGTTTTCGACCGTAACACTTTCTAAATGTACAGGTTTTACGTTTTCTGGCTCATCGAACGTATTATGTGCATTCGTTTCACCGGCAGTTAATAATCTTCCGGAAACTTTACCAACTTGATCAGCTAAACCACGAAGCTCAACCGTAATAGTAGACTCTTCTTTATGGTTTAAGTTACATAAACTTATGTGAATATTACCATCCTTATCTTTTGAAGCAGAAGTGCTGACTGAAGGTAATTGTTCACCATTTAATTCATATGTATCACTCTTGATATCCATGTCTAGATTTTCTGCGTCCTGGTGCACTTTAAACATCTCGAATACGTGATACGTCGGAGTAAGAATCATCTTCTCACCTTCAGTTAAGATCATCGCTTGAAGGACGTTAATCGTTTGAGCAATGTTTGCCATTTGAACACGATCACAATGATCATGGAAAATGTGAAAGTGTAACGCTGCAACGAGTGCATCGCGAATCGTGTTTTGTTGATAGAGGAATCCAGGGTTTGTTCCAGGTTCCACGTCAAACCACGTTCCCCATTCATCAATAATCATGCCAATTCGCTTCTCAGGGTCATATTTATCCATGATCGTGGAATGTTTCGTAATTAATTCATCAATATGAAGAGCTTTCTTCAGTGTAATGAACCATTCTTCCTCTCTCGGATCTAAAGCAGAACCTTTCCCTTTCCAGAAATCACCAGGTATCGTATAGTAATGGAGACTTAAACCATCCATTAACCAGTGAGCTTCTCGCATAAGCACTTCTGTCCAACGATAGTCATCAACATTTGCACCACCAGCAATTTTGTAAATTTTATTATCCCCGTAATTTCTTACATACGTCTGATAACGGCGATACAAGTCGGCATAATATTCTGGACGCATATTTCCTCCGCATCCCCAATTTTCATTTCCGACACCAAAATACGTTAATGCCCATGGCTTTTCTCTTCCATTTTCCTTTCGCCAGTTCGCCATGGGAGATTCTCCATCAAATGTCATATACTCGACCCATTCAGACATTTCTTGAACCGTTCCGCTGCCTACGTTCCCGCAGATGTACGGTTCCGTTTCCAGCATCTCACAAAGCATCATAAATTCATGAGTTCCAAAATGGTTATTTTCGACAACGCCGCCCCAGTGCGTATTCACCATTCTTTTTCTATTTTCGCGCGGACCTACACCGTCCTTCCAGTGATATTCATCCGCAAAACATCCACCTGGCCAACGTAATACAGGAATATTAATATTTTTCAGTGCTTCAACCGTATCATTACGGATCCCGTTTGTGTTAGGGATCGGTGAATCTTCCCCAACCCAGAATCCTTCATAAATACATCTTCCTAAATGCTCAGAGAAGTGACCATATATATTTTTGTTAATTTTCCCTTTTTCAATATCTGTATTAACAACGACTTTATTTGTCATAACATTCCCTCCTAGTTTTGTAGCTTTACATGACCGATTTACTTAACAGATTCTAATAATCTTTCAATATGACTGACTACATTTTCAGCATGAAAACCATATTTTCGAACGACAACATTTCCTTTTCCAGACGCACCGAATGTGTTCATTCCGATAATAGAACCGTGCTCTCCTACATAGCGCTCCCAGCCAAGTGGTGAGGCCATTTCAATAGCTACTCTCACTTTCTTTGAATCTGGTAAAATAGATTCTTTATACTCGTCTGATTGTTGTTCAAATAATTCCCAGCTCGGCATACTTACGATTCTTACTCCTATGCCTTGTCTTTCTAATTGTTCTTTTGCCTCCACAGCAAGACTCACTTCTGAACCTGTCGCGATTACTATCACATCTGCCCCTTTTTCAGATTCCGATAAAACGTAAGCCCCTTTCTTAATGCCTTCTCTTGCGAGGTCTTCTGTCCCTTGTAAAACTGGTAACGCTTGGCGAGTTAATACCATTGCTACAGGTCCTTCCTTTTGATCGAAGGCATATCGATACGCTTCAGTCGTTTCGTTTGCATCAGCTGGACGGATCACGGTTAAACCAGGAATCACACGCAAGGCTGGAAGCTGTTCAACTGGTTCATGTGTTGGTCCATCTTCACCTACAGCAATACTGTCATGTGTGAAAACGTAGATGACAGGCTGGTTCATCATGGAAGCTAACCGAATAGACGGGCGAAGATAATCAGAAAATACGAGGAATGTCCCACCATATGGCCTTATTCCCCCATGAAGAGCGAGTCCATTTAACGCAGCTCCCATTGCATGCTCACGTACTCCAAACCATACGTTTTTTCCAGCATAATCATCTTTATGAAAAATCGAATAATCCTTTAAAGTTGTATTATTTGATCCTGCTAAATCTGCAGATCCTCCGAATACAGCTGGTACACTTCGAGCAATCGCATTCAATGCCTCACCTGATGACTGCCTTGTTGCAACATTTGAAGAGTCTGTAAAATACACCGGTAAATCTCGATCCCAACCCGAAGGAAGTTCATGGTTTATCGCTTGCTCAAATTGGTGTGCAAGCTCTGGATATTCCTTTTTGTAAGCGTCAAAACGTTTATTCCACTCCCCCTCAATGGTCGTTCCTTTTTCCTTTACACAGTAAAAATGGTTTATCACTTCTTCTGGAATTTCGAACGGTTCATGCTTCCAGCCATAACTGTGTTTAGTTAAGCGCGCTTCTTCGCTCCCTAGCGGAGATCCATGTGAGGACGATGAACCAGACTTGTTCGGACTTCCATGACCAATCGTCGTTTTTATTTCTATTAAAGTCGGTCTACTTAACTCCGACTTGCCTTTTTTAATTGCTTCACCAATCTCCTTAATATTCGTGCCATCTTCAACTTTTACATATTGCCATCCATACGATATAAACCTTTGTTCAACGTTTTCAGAAAAGGATAGATGAAGGTCACCATCTAATGAAATATCGTTAGAGTCATAAAGAACGATTAATTTTCCTAGACCCATATGTCCCGCCATTGATGCAGCTTCTGACGATACTCCTTCCATTAAGTCACCATCGCCACATATTGCATATGTAAAGTGGTCGATAAGGTTAAAGCCTTTTTGATTATAGGTGGCTGCTAAATGAGCTTCAGCCATTGCCATCCCGACAGCCGATGAAATCCCTTGACCGAGTGGTCCTGTCGTTGCTTCTACTCCTACTGTATGCCCATATTCCGGATGTCCCGGCGTTTTACTTCCTAGTTGACGAAAGTTCTTTAATTCTTCTATCGGTAAATCATAATGAGTTAAATGAAGGAGACTGTAAAGCAATGCCGATCCATGGCCAGCTGATAATACAAAGCGATCCCTGTCAAAGAAGTGTGGATTTGCTGGATTATGTTTCAGATGATTGACCCAAAGCTCATATGCCATAGGAGCAGCACCCATCGGCATACCAGGGTGACCTGAATTTGCTTTTTCAACCATGTCAATCGCTAACGTTCGGATACTATTAATTGCCGTTTGCTCAATACTCATCTACCATTCCCCTTATTAGTAGTTTATCAACGAACACGAATTACGTATTTCCAAAAGCTGCACAAATTGTATGTACATATTACATATAAAAAAATAAAAATACCTCTACTTGTACGTACATTTATTATTGTATACTTTGTCTTTATGTTTGACAAGATCTTTCACAAAATTCTAAAAAGAAAATCGCAAGTCATTTTATTGAAAACTAATTTGTATCGAATTCTCTGAATATATGGTTAATTTCTCTTTAAAATGCATGATAGAGATTGTTAATTTTTGTACTTAATCTGACAAAGGGGGTTATCGAAAGAAATGAAACCTAGTTTTAATAAAAACGTAAAGTTAGTATATAAGTATTGGAGGGTGAAAGATGGATTGGTTTATCCGACTTATTTTAATATTGCTTTTCTTGCCTTTTATATTTTACTTCATGGCATTAGGGAAGAATGTACGAGAAACAGAAAAAAAACATAACCGAGATATGACATATGAATTAAATCCGTTTACTGGAACAAAGATGCCTGTAGAAAGCCATGACGAGGGTAGAAAAAATAGTAGTCGGTGTGGAAAAAGTCTGGGAAAATAGCTTTTCTCTTTTTCTCACGTAATATCACCATACGTCCGCGACTCAAAACTTCGTCGCCTTGATCTACTTTGCTCAGTTGTCCTCCATTTTGAACACTCACTAATAATAATGGTCATAATGAACTAAACTCCTCTACGGTTGGCTCATTGTTGATCATTGAAAAGCGAAGGTGACGAAGCCTAAGGGAACAGCGCGAGCCGAAAATCCCGCAGGAAGCGAAGAGTGAGCTACCGAGGAAGTTTCGGCCATGCCCGCGGCAAGCATTCACCGAAAGCGACGCCACAAGAACAACAAATTAAAAACTGAAAAACGCTTGGCTACTATTTAAACCAAGCGTTTTTTGACAGGGTATCTGAAGTATCGAAACTCCTTATTATAAATCGTCCATCAAGACTTTTCATTACGTTTTGCCGTGGACTGGCGGACAATTAATTTCGGTTGATATACGACCGACTCTACTTTCTTACTCTCTTTATTATTCGATACTTTTTGATTTTCAACTAAATCTACAATCATTTTAGCTGCTCTTTCTCCCATCTCCATTTTAGGATGTGAAACCGTCGTAAATTTGATTTCTGAAGCTTGAGCTAAAAAGGAGTCATCAAAACCTACAAAAGACAAATTTTTCGGTACAGATATTTTATATTGCCTTAAAATATCTAGAAGCATTAGGGCTAGTTCATCGTTATAACAAACTAATGCAGTTGGAACATCTGTTTGTGAATGTAATAACTTCTTTAATTCTTCTACCGGCTTCGTAAATTTTTCTTCAGAGGAATAGTTAATAATATTTTTTGGATTAATCGGAATTTGATTATGCCGGTGTGCTTTTATATAGCCTTTCATTCGTTTGACCCCTTGTAGATCATCTGTTTTAAAAAATCCAGCAATGTTCGTATGACCATTTTGAATTAAATGTTCCGTTTGAAGGTAGCCACCTTTTTCATCGTCTACAATGAGACAAAGTGGCTCTAATTCATCATAAAAGGCATTGATCATAATATAAGGGATATTTAAACGTTCTAAATTAAAGTAGTAATTGATATTAGGGTTTGAGAAGGCACTTTTAGTTGGCTCAATAATAATCCCATCAACATTTTGAGTCAAAATATTTTCTAAAATACGTTTCTCAGTAGCTAAATCATTGTTTGTGCTGTATAGGCTAACTTGGTAACCCATCTCACTTAAATAAGACTCTGCACCGCGAATGATAGACGGAAAAATATAATCGGAAATATACGTTGTAATAATCGCAATGTTTTTTTTATTCGACTGTTTTATTTCATTCGCATCGGAACGATCTGCACAAAATGTCCCTGCCCCTTGTTCACGATACAGCCAGCCTTCATTTACTAGCTCGCCAATTGCTGTTCTGATCGTATGACGACTAACATCAAATTCCTTCATCATTTCATTTTCTGAACTTATTTTTTGATGAGCTACATAACTCCCATCTAAAATCCGTGATTTAATCACTTGCTTCACTTTGCTGTATTTTGTTTGCATGTTCTATACCCCAATTCACTATTAGCTCATATCTACTTAATGTGTATAGATTAACACATTTAACGAGTATTTAAAAAATGCTTGTTTTTCCATTTTTTAAAAGAGAATTTACTTTCGAATTTATAAAATACGGAGCTTTCATGAAATCAAAGCTCCGTATTAATTATTAATTTTATCATTCTATTTTAAAACCTTCGGGCAATATCATTCCACTTTAATTCATTTTGGAATTGCATGACATTTGTAGATTCATTAATAAAAACACATTCAATATCTGTCATTGTTGCCCAATCATATAGTTGCTCAGGTGTTACTTCAAATGAGAACACAGTATGGTGCGCCCCGCCTGCGTGAATCCATGCCTCAGCTGACTCACTAAGAGATGGTTGCGGCTTCCAAAGAATTTGTGCAACTGGCAGTTTCGGCATTTCCTTCACAGGTTTTACTGCTTCTACTTCATTCACGACAAGCCGGAAACGGTGTCCTAGATCAATAATCGATGCGTTTAAAGCACGACCTTCAGCCCCATTAAATACCATACGTGCTGGGTCCTCTTTACCACCAATCCCTAAAGGATGAACTTCAATTTGCGGCTTCGTTGCAGCAATAGTAGGACAAACTTCAAGCATATGTGACCCTAATACGAGCTCGTTTCCTTTTTCCAAGTGGTACGTATAATCTTCCATAAAGGACGTTCCTTTACCATCTGCAATAATCTTCATCATACGAGTTAAGGCTGCCGTTTTCCAATCGCCTTCTCCACCAAACCCATATCCTTGAGCCATTAATCGTTGTACAGCAAGACCAGGTAATTGCTTCATACCGTGTAGATCTTCAAAGTTTGTCGTGAAGGCTGTAAAACCGCCTTCTTCTAAAAAGGACTTCATTCCTAATTCAATACGAGCTTGGTATAAAATTGAGTCACGATAAGCTTCTGAAGTCTCTGCTTCACGGTTTATATCGTATAATTCTTTATATTCTTTATAGAGTGCTTGAACATCCTCTTCAGAAATTTCATTCATTCGTTGGACAAGATCACCAATACCAAAAGCAGTTGTCGTCCAACCGAATTTTATTTGCGCTTCTACTTTATCTCCTTCTGTAACGGCTACATTACGCATATTGTCACCGAAGCGAGCTACCTTCAAGTTTAGACCATCCGTTACAGCTATTGCCGTTCTCATCCAATTTACTAAACGCTCCCTCACTTCTTCATTTTCCCAATGACCAACAACAACTTTACGAGCAATGTTCATACGAGCACCGATAAACCCATATTCACGATCACCGTGTGCAGATTGATTCGTATTCATGAAGTCCATGTCTATATGATCCCATGGGATTTCACGATTAAATTGCGTATGTAAATGTAGCAGCGGCTTATTTAATTGTGAAAGCCCTGCGATCCACATTTTTGCTGGTGAAAATGTGTGCATCCAAGTGATAAGCCCAGCACAATTTTCATCTGTATTCGCATCAATACATAGTTTATGAATACTATCTGCAGTCGTTAGTACTGGCTTTAGGACGATTTCATATGGAAGGTTTTCGTCACTGTTTAACCGTGCGACAATTTGACGAGAGTGCTCTTGTACTTCTTCAATCGTTTCTGGACCGTACAAGTGTTGACTTCCTGTTACAAACCAAAATTCGTATTTCTTTATTTTCAACATGTTCCTACTCCTCCTCCTTAAAACTTCTGTAATCTCGGTGTTACTCATTGTTCCTTTAGTGCTTTTAACCTTTTCATGACGTCATTTTCGCCGCGCCCAAAGTAATCATGCAACCTTGTATATTCTTGATACAGCTTTTCATAAACCGCGACATTTTCAGGGATTGGCTTAAATGTTTCTTCTTTCACTCTCCCCATTGTTTTAGCTGCATCTGTAATCGTCTCATATCCACCTTGTTCACTTCCCGCTGCTACTGCGCCAAACATCGCAGCTCCAAGTGCAGGGGTTTGTTTTGATGCCGCTACCTTAATTTCTCGATTCGTAACATCTGCATAAATTTGCATCAGTAATTTATTTTTTTGCGGTAACCCGCCACAAGCGTATAATTCGTCTACCGGTACACCGTTATGATGAAAGGCATCTACGATTTTTCTTGTCCCAAATGCAGTTGCCTCAAGCAATGCGCGATAAACTTCCTCCGGTTTTGTAAGAAGATTGTATCCAAGTAAAACACCCGTCAAATCTGTATCGACAAGTACAGAACGGTTGCCATTCCACCAATCTAAAGCAAGCAGGCCGGTTTCGCCTGGCTTATACTTAGTAGCCTTTTGTTCTAGTAATACGTGAACATCTAAGCCAGCTTTTTCGGCTTCTTCTTTAATATAAGCCGGTACACCTTGATCCACATACCATGCAAAGATATCGCCTACGGCTGACTGCCCCGCTTCATATCCGAGGTAACCAGGAATGATTCCATCTTCGACGACACCACACATACCTTCTACCTTTTTCTCTTCTGTACCTAAAAGCATGTGGCATATTGAAGTCCCCATCGCCATAACTAGTTTGCCAGGTGTAACGACGCCAACTGCCGGAACAGCAGCGTGTGCATCCACGTTCCCTACAGCAACAGCTGTTCCTGGGAGCAATCCGACAGCATTTGCCATTTGTTCGGTTAGTTCCCCTGCTTTTGTTCCAAGAGGAAGAATATCGCCTCGTAACTTTGTTTCTACTAAATCTTCCAACCGTGGATCAAGTGATTTAAAAAATTGTTTAGACGGATAACCTTCTTTTTTATGCCAGATCGCTTTATATCCTGCTGTACAACTGTTCTTCGTAATATTTCCGGTCAGCTTAGAAATGACCCAATCCGTTGCTTCAAGAAAACGGTCCGTCTTATCGTATATATCACGGTCTTCGTTTAAAATTTGCCATACTTTCGCAATCATCCATTCTGAAGATATTTTCCCTCCGTAACGTGGAAGGAACTCTTCACCTCTTTTTTCTGCAATTTCATTGATCAAGTTCGCTTCACCTTGAGCTGCGTGGTGCTTCCACAGTTTCACCCAACTATGAGGTCGATCTTTTAATTCAGGATAAAGGCATAATGGTTCCCCAACTTTATCAACAGGCAACATCGTACACGCTGTAAAATCAATCCCAAGACCGATCACATCTGCTGGATCCACTCCTGATTCCTTTATGACTGCTGGAATCGATGACGCTAAAACGTTAATATAATCAAGCGGGTGCTGGAGTGCCCATTCATGATCTAATTTAACTCTAGATTCAGGTAGCTCTTCATCAATCACCCCATGATCGTAAACGGTTACATGATCTGCAATTTCAGATCCATCTGATAAATCAACAAGCACTGCACGACCAGATTCAGTACCGTAATCAACACCAATCGTATATTTTTTACTCATCCTGCAACCCTACCTTTCTATGAATCTCTTATTTTTGTCCGTAATAAGCATTTTTGCCGTGTTTGCGTAGAAAATGCCGATCTAATAACGTTTGATCCATCGGTTTTGTATTTGGATTAATTGATAGCGTCTTCCATGCCATCTTTGCTACTTCCTCTAAAACAACAGCATTATGAACGGCATTTTGTGGATCCTCTCCCCAAGCGAAAGGAGCGTGGGAATGTACTAATACACCTGGAATCTGCATAGGGTCGATATTTCTTGATTGAAAACACTCTACAATCACATTCCCTGTTTCTAACTCGTATTTCCCATTTATTTCATCTTCGGTCATCGGTCGAGTACATGGTATCTCCCCATAAAAGTAATCTGCTTGTGTCGTACCGTATGCAGGTATAGGTTTGCCTGCTTGTGCCCAACTTGTTGCAACTGTAGAATGAGTATGGACAATTCCGCCTATGTGAGGGAAAGCATTATAAAGAGCAAGGTGTGTAGCAGTATCAGATGATGGTCTTAAGTCCCCTTCCACTATGTTCCCATCAAAATCAACGACTACCATATCTTTACTACGCATTTCAAAGTATTCTAGACCACTAGGCTTAATGACAATAACTTCCTTTTCACGGTCAATGCCACTGACGTTTCCCCATGTAAAGGTAACTAAATGGTGCTTAGGTAAAGCAAGATTCGCTTTGAATACGGTTTCTTTTAGTTGCTCTAACATGTAAATACTCCTTTCCTTTTCACTCATTATATAATTCCATTATACACTTGTACGGACATTTTCCCATAGTTATTTTCTCTTTTTTTATTTATTCGATCAGATAATTTTAGGTAAGATTATTCTTTCTTCTCGAATATCTATTCAAATAAAGGGGAACTCTGTACGTACAACTTTTAGATATTTATATTAAATGAATAAGTTGTCGTCGATTGATATACATCCCCTTGCTTCAACATAATTGACGGAAAGGATGGATGATTGATGGCATCGGGATGTTTTTGTGTTTCTAAGCAAAGACCTAGATATTTTTTCGATTGAACTCCCCTAATTGAAAAGTCATCTCCTAATTGATTGCCTGTATAAAGAACGACACAAGGTTCATCCGTTTCAACGACTAAATTACGCCCGCTTTCTCGATCTTCCAAAACAATTTCTTGTTGATGATTCGTATTTAATACGAAAGGGTGATCATAACCATTTCCTGCAAGGATGTTTTGTTCATGATTCGATTGCGCTCCGCTTATAATTTGTCTTCTCTTACGAAAATCGAAGTCCGTATTTTCTACAGAAGCCAATTCCCCCATAGGAATTAATTGTTTTGTTAATGGCAAATAAGCCGAAGCATCCATCGTTAAATAATGATTGAGTACATCTCGTTTTAAATGACCACTTAAATTAAAGTAAGTATGATTCGTTAAATTAAGCAGTGTTGTTTGATCTGCTTCTCCTTCATAAGCGATTGAAAATTCGTTAAGATCATTTAACGTGTAGATGACTTTCACACGTAAATTCCCTGGATAGCCTTCTTCTCCATCTGGACTGAAATAGCTAAATTCTAAGCCTACTTTATCTTTTTGATCGATGACTCTTGTATCCCATATGACTTTATCGAACCCTTTATGTCCTCCATGCAGATGGTTTTGTCCATCATTGACCGGTAATTTATAAGTTTCACCATCTAATTGAAATGCTGCTTTATCGATTCTTCCAGCTACTCTACCGATTGTTGCTCCAAAATAGGAAGAATAGTTATGATAATCTTCTAAACGATCAAAACCTAATACGACATTTTCAAATGTTCCATTTTGATCTGGTACTAACAATTTTGAGATAATACATCCATAGTCTAAACAAGTTACCTCATAGCCATTGTTATTCGTTAACGTATAAGCTGTTACATCTTTCCCTTGATATTCTCCAAATTTTTCTTGCGTCACTTTCACTTTTTCATCAGCTCCTATGCTGTCCTTTTTTTTGTTTTGGCTGCTTTATTAAAGATTGTTGCTTTTGGATCATATTATATGATTGTTCGAACCCGTTACTGGCAGACGCTTTCACTCAGAGCACAAGTGTTACATCTACTCTCGCTTGCACTT
The DNA here is from genome assembly GCF_002335745.1 of Evansella halocellulosilytica. Taxonomy (GTDB): domain Bacteria; phylum Bacillota; class Bacilli; order Bacillales; family Salisediminibacteriaceae; genus Bacillus_CA; species Bacillus_CA halocellulosilytica. Next base: position 3,818,103 of record NZ_NIST01000001.1, read on the forward strand.
CGTTTGCATACGTAGTGGCTTTTTTGCAACGGACAATGTCTCAACTTCCTATGCTCTACACTGTGTTCCCTAGGAAATTTTCGACTATTGCTTATACTGCTTGAGTCGCCACTGTTTACTTCTTCGCATTTTCAACTAAACAACAATCTATGAAAAAAGCCTTTGCTTTATAAAAAATTTAGTGCAGTATGATAACTCTTAATTGTCTCATAAGGGGTATGGTCCGTTTTACGATGTTTATGACGATAATTAAACCAAATACTATTCCATCCAGCTTCACTCGAAGCGACAACATCATTCGTCCAGGAATCTCCAATGTAATAACAATGTTTAGGAGCAAATCCTATTTTCTCTGTTACATGATGAAAGATTCGTTTATCGGGCTTTGCAAAACCAACAGCATCAGAGATAAAAATATTCTCTTTAGAAATATAATGTAATAGCTTGAGAGCATACACTTTTTTCATTTGATGTTTGACAGGACCATTTGTAATTAACCCAACTACACAATCTTTTTTTATCAATTCAGTAATGAACGGGATAAAACCTTCAAAACAATAGATGTTATGTTGCCTTTTCTCATATTCTGCTTGGATTTTCTCTGCGTCATGGACAGTGATTGTTTCACCAAACAAGTTAAATGAGTGAACGAGCCTCTGTAACCTTAACTCAGTTAAAGTTATTTCCCCTTCTTTGTATCTCGTCCAAAGGAGATCACTCGCTTCCCTCACCTTTATAAAGAAAGATTCATAAGGGAAATCATGCTCAATATTTAACGTTGTACGAACAGCATCTTTAAACGGTAACAATTGATCATATATCGTATCATCTAAGTCAAAAAAATAAGCTGCCCGTATCTCCTTCGCCGTGATCATGATAAACTCCCTCTCAGATGACCTTATTGTTTATACGAGTCATCATAGTGTTAAAAAATTTCAAGAACGTGTACCGATCTCTTAGAAGATGAGCTTCTTTTAAGCTCTTTTTTAAAAGTTCCGTTTCAATGCCTAATTCAATTGGCTCCACTTCTCCTCCCAGGGTCGAAATCATCTCTTTAATACTGCTCGATTTTGGAATTTCATTAATGATTTCCATGACTTCTTCTCTGTGATTTAACACTTTTTGGACATGTTCTTCATCGCTATGTTCATTTAATACACTGACATTGGAAACGAGCTTTCGAACCTCTTCTTTATATAAATCTGCGATAATCGAACAGGAAATACTTACTTTTGCTCCGTGCATTACTTGTTGCTTGTTTCGACGGATAAAGTCCATTTCCCAATAATGTGAGAGGTGATGTTCAGCTCCGGATGCAGGATGAGAATGACCGATGAGAAGCATCGCAAGACCTGATTTGATTAAAGCCTCAGTAAGCGTTTGGATTCCTTCTTCCTCTCCATTTGCAATCGAGCTAACATTAGTAACACAGTCTTCTAACGCACTTTTTGTCATCTCATAAGCTAATGGACAAAATATTTCGTCACCAATGAGATGACTAAATTTCCAGTCAGCTAAAGAAGTACTTTTTCCTAACATATCCCCGAAACCTGCAGCAATCATTTTTTTAGGAGCTTGCTTTAAAATCGTGAGGTTCGCGAACAAGGCAATCGGTGCCTGTGTTTGATATGTCTTTTTTACCCCGCGGACGATGATCGGCGCCCCCATCGAATTAAATCCATCTACAGATGGAGCCGTAGGAATCGAGATAAATTCCTTGTTCATTTTATAGCTGACAATTCTCGTAATATCATGAATCGTTCCGGCCCCAACAGCTAGTAAAATATCTGTTCTCTTCGATACTGCTAACATCACTTGAACAATTGATTCAGCATCAGCAACGACGTCGCCTTGGTCATCAGGCTGAACTAAACAAACATCTACTTCAATCCCGTTTCTTTCAAGAATGTCACGAAGGTTTTCACCTGCTATTTCATTTGTTGTACAATCTGCTACAATCATGACATGCCCCGTTGTTTTTTGTTGAATAAATGAAACTGCATCTTGAAATGCGTCATTGTGAATGACCATTTTCTCAATATTTATATCATAATGATGTAAACCACACTGACACTTTTTAACTTGTTCTGACATGCCATTCATATTCATTTCCATACAATCTCCTCCACTCTTTAAAAATATAATTGATACGTACAACTATATTTTATTTCTTATATTTTAGTAAAGGATTATACTTTATTTTAACTGAAGAAAAATGAAAACATGACTTTCTCTAAGTCATGCAACTTCCCCTTCTTTCCTTACATTAATAAACTTGTTTATGAATTAACAAAGATGTATTATATTTTTATAAATATTTATTATAAGTCATCTATCTCTCATCGTAGCGCGTGATAGGAGGAACGAATGTGAAAGTAGACATATCAATGAATTCACTGCCTGTTTATGAAGCACTTGCTAGTAAAGTAAGACTATCGATCATTCAACATTTAACCGTTCGTTCGATGAATATTAGAGAACTTGCAGAAGCTGTTGGGCTTAGCAGTGCGATTATGACAATGCATATAAAAAAGCTTGAAAAAGCAAAAATTATTCGAACAGATATGGTTCCTGGAAAAGCAGGTATGCAAAAATTATGTATTCTGAACGTCGATCAAATCGACATCCAATTTCCGAAAAAAGAATCGAATATGACAGAATATCACCAAACTGAACTTTCTGTTGGCCATTATACTGATTTTAATGTTGAACCAACTTGTGGACTAGCTACCCAAGAAAAGATTGTCGGTGAATTTGATGAACCTCGTTATTTTCTAGATCCAGAAAGAGTAAATGCGAAAATCCTCTGGTTTAGTAAAGGGTACATCGAGTACAAAGTCCCGAACTTTATCAAACCTACCCATCAACCAAAAGAGCTTGAAATCTCATTAGAATTGTCATCAGAAGCTCCTTTTACAAATGAAAACTGGCCATCTGACATTTCATTTTTCTTTAACAATGTGAAGGTAGGAAAATGGACCAGCCCTGGTGATTTTGGCGACAGATTAGGAAAGTATACACCTGATTGGTGGCCAAAAGTCATTAATCAATATGGCATACTAAAGTTTATTCGTATTACAAAAAACGGCACGTTCATAGACGGGAATAAAATTTCTGATGTGACGATTCATGATGTATACATTCGTGACAAACAGTGGTCATTCCGTATTGCCGTTGAAGATGATGCTGAAAATGTTGGTGGTGTAACAATCTTCGGAACCAGCTTTGGAAACTATAATCAAGACATTTTATTCAGGCTGTTCTACACAAAAGAAACATATAATGAAAATGATGAGCAAATGCCATAAAAGTGAATATTTATGGCATTTTTTGTCATCATGTAAAAGCACGTCTATATACTTGACGATTTCATACTTTCTTTTATCGTTTTACCTTTTTTAAGCGAATCACATTCCAAGAAGCTTTAGATAACTTCGCTTCAACAAATCCATCATGAAGAGTTGATATACCATTCAAATGCGGTCGAATATTTTCTGACGTTGCTGTATTGACAGCTTTTAAATCATCATTTTCTAGCACAATATGTTCGATTAACTCATACCCTTCAAAACTCCGTACGTCAGCATCAAGTACAAGCGCTTCTTCTAAATGACGGTTAACCGCAAAAATCGTAACTTCTTCCTTTTCTTCGTTATATACGGCAGCAGAGTCAATATACGGCACATCAGTAAAATCTTTACTATCATATTTTGGTGATGATACTACCGGGCGTAACGCCACCCCTCTTCCAAAAGTGGATACATGTGCATACGGGTAAAAAATCGATTGCTTCCATGCTTTACCATCATTTTCTGTCATAATTGGAGCAATAACATTGACTAATTGGGCCATACAAGCAATTTTCACACGATCTGAATGACGTAAAAATGTCAATAACATCGATCCAACAAGCAATGCATCCTCAAAATTATAAACATCTTCTAATTGAGGAGGTGCAATCGACCAAGGCTCAATCTGTTTATCTTGATCGTTCGAGTGATACCATACATTCCACTCATCAAAACTTAAGTTAATCGTTTTCTTGCTGCGTTTCTTGGCTTTCATATAATCACATGTGGAAATGATTGTTTTAATAAAATGTTCCATATCCATCGATTTCGCTAAATAGTTCGCTGTGTCATTATTTCGATTTCCATAATATTGGTGTAACGAGATATAATCGATTGCTTCGTATGTGTGCTCTAATGTAGTCGCTTCATATTCCGGAAAAGTCGGCATACTAGTGTTAGAGCTTCCACAAGCGACAAGCTCAATCGTAGGATCTACTAATCTCATTGCTTTGGCTGTTTCTAATGCTAGTCTTCCATACTCTTCTGCCGTTTTGTGCCCAACTTGCCACGGACCATCCATTTCATTCCCTAAGCACCACGTCTTTATATTATGAGGTTTTTCGTAGCCATGATTTTTCCGGAGGTCACTATAATACGTTCCTCCTGGATGGTTACAATATTCAATAAAATTTCGAGCTGCATCAATACCACGTGTTCCTAAGTTTACTGCCATCATAACTTCAGAATGAACTAAATTTGCCCAATCAACAAATTCATTCGTTCCAACTTCATTCGTCTCAATCGTTCTCCAAGCTAACTCTAATCGTCTCGGTCGTTCTTCTTTAGGTCCTACTCCGTCTTCCCAATTGTATGCAGAAACCATATTTCCTCCGGGATAACGAACAATTGGTACTTGAAGTTCTTTAACTAACTCGATCACATCTTTTCGGAATCCATTCTCATCTGCATCAGGGTGATCAGGTTCATAAACTCCTCCATATACCGCCCGGCCTAAATGTTCGATAAATGAACCGTAAATACGTTCATCTATTTCAGAAACACGAAAGTCTTTGTCTACAATCATTTTCGCTTTTTGTAAAACTACCATGATGCTCATCCTCTCTTTTATTAATCATTCTTTATCGACTTTACATCTCTACAAGTGTACCAATTACTAACTTCTATATAGATACTGTTTTAAACAAGTGATGAATAGAATACAGAAAAAAAAACGATTTTTATAAACAGGGCATGATTTCAAAGTTTTATCGTCTCATTAAGCCGCAGCCTCTTGTGACAACCTTACGGCTTTATTTTTTGCTAGATATATGACGAACGCGATCGAAAATATCGCAAAACCAATCAAGTCCATGGACAATAATTGAACGGCTCCCCATATTCCAATCCATATAATGACCTTATTTTGAATCTGATTATCCTTCATTTTAATAGCAATGATGAAATTTACGATCGCACCAACAAGCATAAATATTCCGAAAAGTAAAATGACATCAAGTATATTATTTACCATTTGAGACCCTGCCAGTGCAGTACTTTGGTCTACCAGCTCTAACCGTTGTGCACCTTCTCTTTTGAACCATGTATAATAACTGAACATCGTTAATAAAGCTGTAATTAAATTCCAAAGTGACCCTGTTATTAACAATTTTCGTTCTAAACCCCTGTTCATAGTCATTCCTCACTTTTTATCGGTTTTCCAAAAAGATTTAGATTGCTAACCTTTAATTCCCGCATTCAATTTAATAGCTTGGACAAAGTATTTTTGTGCAAAGAAGAATAGTAACAGTGTCGGAATAATCGCTAAAATAGCTGATCCCATTAGTTGTCCAATCATTCGGTAGTTACCGTATACATCTTGGAGTAAGAGCAAACCTGCTGTTACAGGCATTTTTTGAACATCTGTATAAACGATTACCGGCCATAAGAAATCGTTCCATGACCCAACAAATGAAAATAAACCGCATACGATTAAAATCGGCTTAATGAGTGGCAAAATAATCCTCGTGAATATTTGAAAATCACTTGCACCATCTACACGTGCAGATTCATCTAATTCTCTAGGGATCCCTTTCATAAACTGCCTGACAAGGAAAATATTTGCCATTCCGGCTAAACCAGGAACGATCATTGCCCAAGGTGTATTCACCCACCCTAGCATGTCAACAATCATATATGATGGAATAATATTTACGACGTTCGGAAAGAATGAAATCGCTAATAGAGTGAAAAATAACACATCTCTCCCTTTAAATTTCATCCGTGTATACCCATATCCCGTGATCGATATAACGATCACGACTAGTAAAGTATGAGTAGTCGCAATAAATATGGAGTTCCATATCCACTGCATAATTGGTGCAGTTGATGTATTTTCCAAAATGGTCACATAATTATCAATAATCCAGTTAACAGGCAGCAGCCTGAAGCCTTCATTCACAACTTCTGATTGGGATCGAAAGGAAGTCGTAATCCCATAAAGAACAGGCACAACCCATATCGCACTAACCGTAATTAAAAATAAGTACGATAAATACTTCGATATTTTTAAAGTATTTCTCATTTTTTAAACCTACCTTTCTAGTTCCTATCAATAGAACTCACTCATAGTCTTAAGCTGTGTTACGGCTCATCAAGTAGTATTGGATGGCTGAGATAACGAGTATGACTAGCCCAAGCAATACCGCCATTGCTGATGCTATTCCTGCTATTGATTCACCATGACTAAAGGCTAAATCTCGAATATACATCATTAATACGGTTGTACTTTGTCTCGGTCCACCATCTGTCATCATTAATGGTTGTGCAAACACATTAAACGCACCAGCGGTTGACATAATGAGTGTATAAATTAATGGGAAACGAATAGAAGGTAAGGTTACGTGGAAAAACTTCCGAACCGGTCCTGCTCCATCTATTTCTGCAGATTCATATAAATCCTCTGAGACACCGTTGATCGAAGCACGGTAAATGATCATATTTCCACCTATCCCTGCCCAAATCGTAATCACAATAATGATTATCCAGGCATACGGTTGAGTGGATGCCCAAACAGCTTCAGAGCCAAACACATTATTAACGACTCCTAGTTGTCTATTAAAAATCAGTGACCAAATGAGTGCAGCAGCAGAAATGGAAATGAGTCCTGGTATAAAAATAAGTGTTTGAAAGAAATTTTTCATTTTTACTTCTTTATGTTCTAAGGAAACAGCAATCATTAATGGTATGACGATCATTAATGGAACACTTGCTCCAACAAAAATAAACGTATTTTTCATACCATTAAAAAATTGACGAGAAAAAGTAGATTCTTCATTAAACAGAATCGTACGGTAGTTTTCTAACCCGACCCACACCGGATCACTTACTAAGTTCCATCTAGTAAAAGAAGCGTAAATACCGTACACAGATGGGATGAGGATAAATACAATGAAAAGTATGATATGTGGTCCGATAAAGAAAACAGGCGCTAAATTCATTTTCTTCTTCACCGTTACGAAACCTCCTTTGTTTAAAAGTAATGTACCAATAAAAATTGGTACATTACTCTATTGCTGTTGTTTATTCTTCTTCCTCTTCTAATTCTTCAATAACGGTATCGAGATCCAATGCGCCTTCTGCCACTCTATCTACTACAAATGAATGCATTTCTGCTAAACCTTCATCAATATCCATCTCTCCATGTACAATGTCTGCCGCATATGTGTCTAATGCTTCCGAAATATATGGGTAGTGCTCATAAGTGTAGATGTATAGTGAATCAGTTTGTTCTTCAGTGGACGTGAAGAATGATTGCATATAATTTTCATATTCTGGACTTTCAATCACATCAACACTCGCTACAATTTGTCCAGCTTCAGCCCACTCAATCGAGTTTTCACGAATGAACTCTAAAAACTCACCAATTCCTTCTACTTTCTCTTCCGTTCTTTCTTCACTTCTTAACATCGAAAATAAATGTGATGAAGCGCGGTTGTGGAACGTGTCTGGTTCATACGCATATATATTTGTTACACCAAAATCTAAATCCTCAACTTGAGCATGACCTAACGAACTCCACGTTCCATCTGTTGAAAATAAAACGTCACCAGATTGGAACATTAAGTATCCATCATCCCCAAAAGGAGTCATAATCCCTGCGTCAGCAAGTTCTTTTATCGATAAAATGGCTTCTCTCATTTCAGGAGTATCTATCGCTGGGTCACCATTCTCATCTTCGATATCTCCACCTAAATTTTGAATTTGTGCAAAAATAACCCAAGTTAATAGTGCATCATTTAAAACGTAGTGTCCCTCATCTAACTGACCTTGTAAGGATAGCATTTCATCAAAGGTAACTACATCATCATCCAACCAATGTTCCACACCATAATAAGCGAGTAATTCTCTATTGTAGTACATCGCACTACCGTGAATATCTAATGGAATTGTAAATTGTGTACCATCAATAAGTCCTGAAGTCCAAGCCTCTTCAATGTAATTTTCTTCCCTTAACTCCGGCTGCTGTTCTATAATATCATCCATAGGTACTAACAAGTCTTGCTTAACAAAATTCGGGACGCGGTCAGCGTGTATAAGTGTTAAGTCTGGAATACCGCTCCCTGAGTTCAATACAGTGTATAAGTTCGTATACAAATCGGATGTTATAACATGGTTCACTGGAAACTCCGGATCTGTTTCATTGTACTCTGCAACTAATGCATCCATGTTTGCACCGTCATCGCCAGTTAAAGGTGTCCAAAATTGAATGGTATTAGGATCTTCACTATTACCGCAGCCTGCTAGAAAAAGTACAAGTAAAGAAAATAAGAAAAAGACGTTTGATTTGATTTTCATTTTATTCCCCCCTGTTTTAAGTACTAAACACTACTCCGAATACTACAAATCCCATTGAAAGACAAATGATTGGTAACGCTTTCAATGTGAATAAATAAATCTCTAAAACTACCACCCCCATTTCATATAAAAACCTAATGACAATCAATTTATTAAGGTAAAGGTACCAACTGAGGAACAAAGATGTTAGATTTCATCATTGAAGTTGGGTACGCTTCATACTTATACGGATAATTATCTATTGTTAACGTTATCATTAATAATTGGTACGTACATTAACCTTGATGTCATTATATTTATTAAATAAACAAATGTCAATGGAATATTTTCTGACTTTTCTAATCCTTTTTTGTCCCTAGTTGTAAGCAGAAAGTACCTAATATACTAGGTTATAAAGTGTTTGAATGAAGGGAGTTAAAAATATTAGGACTCTTCATATGATTAATATTTTAGTTAATAACAAGACGTTTTATATGTAAGTTAAGTGGTTATTATTTATATATTTTTGTACGGATATGTATGAACCCATTACTTATTTTTCATAATCTGTTACGATTAGATTAATAATAGATTTGTTTATTATTTGTTGATAGATAAATAGTACGTCGTTTAGAATAAAAGTGAACCGAGTATAGAGTGAAATGGAGATAATAAAGGGGTGGTTTATGTTGGAATTAAATAAAGCATTTAAAACGCTAAACATTTCAGAAGATGCATCTAAAGAAGAGATAGAAGAAAAATATTTCATTCTCATAAGAAGATATAAAAACCAATTGGACCAACAACAAAATGACCTGCTTAATATCGATGAAATAAATAAGGCATATAACGTCATTCAAGATCATTTCGACCAAGATGAATTAGCGAAAATGACAGAGAACTCTCCTCGTAAAAGCCGATTCAGAGAAAAGGCAGAACATATTTGGGACTATTATAAGCTTCATATTATATTTGGACTTATCGCGATGTTTATTTTAACTAGTTTAACAAGGACTTCATTACAAGCATGGCAGGAACAACGATATTTAAATAGCTTACCTCCCGCTGATTTGACCATTACTTTTTACGGTGAATTTCGGGATGTCGACTCAACAAAAGTAGAAGACGAGATTCTCTCTTTGTTTCCCGAATGGGAGCGTGTTATTGTCAATGTCATTACTTCTCCCAATGAAATGACTAGTCAATATAGTTTTGGTGAACAACAAAGAAGTATGATCGAACTTATGGAGGACGAGTCTGATTTGTTTATTGTCGATATGCCTCAGTTTAGTCATTTAGCTGAACAAGGTTTATTTTATTCCTTTGGAACATTTGAAAGCGTATTGAAAGATTCGGTTCATGAAGAAAAGCTTGTTTATGTATATAATGATCAAGAACAAAAGGAACTTCTTGGTCTAGATATTTCGAACCACAGTTTGTTTAATGACAGCGACATAACGACAGATGAAAATATCATTTTGGCGCTTCACTCCCGCTCCGAAAATAATCAGGATCATTCACTGCATTTTGTGGAACACCTGATAGAACAAGAATAAATTCATATAACGAAAAAAATACAAGTCATATATGACAAATTATGACTTGTATTTCTTACTCAATTAATTCTATGAATTCCTTTCTTTTTACTTAATTCGGGCTTACTATTTTAACGAAATAAATCCCTCCTGCAGCATACCCTTCCTCAGAAGCAAAACATACTTCAACTTTCCTGTTTCCTTTCGTCAAATATTCAGGAATCGGATAACGAACAGCAAAAGTACTAGCAGGAGGACCGCTATTTTCTAACAGTTGATTCGCTATGATTGTACCATCGATTAATATATCAAAATGACGATGATAGGTTGTTCCCTCATCCACAATCGCCTTGTCCCCGCCAAAATAACCAACTTCTAAAATCGCGCTCTCATTAGGATTAACAGCCATTTCATAGCTGAAAAATCCTCGGCCGCGCGTCTCTCTCCAGCCGCTTTGAACAATTTTTGAATAACCTGCATTAGAATTTTCTTTTCTGATTCCGTGTTCTACTTCGGATTGCTGTTCATAAGGCTGGACTTCATCAATGACAACTTCTTGCAATTGCGATACCCCTACTCGGTTCCTTTCAAAGTTGTTATATTCTTCTTCCATCATCATTCTCCAATATAATGAATAACGTTCGTGATGGACGTTATAAAATGGACGTAATGTTAATTCTTTATTGCCGGGTTGTCCAACTGCTTCTGTCATAAATCTCAAATTTTCACTTTTTACCTTCTTTACCCATTCATTAGGGTCCTTCTTATCGACTACAATCGTAGGAATGTCGATTAACGGATGATTATTAAGCTTTAAATGATCTGTCACAATATCACTTTCAGGAAAGTGGTCTCTGCCTAATACGCCTGCTAAAACAAGTGGTCCGTACATGATTCCAACATTAGAAGAATCATCTTTTGCCTCGTAAAGATGTAAATCCATAGGTAGCTGAACCTCAACCGTATCACCAATCCCCCATTCCTTTCCAATAGTTACATAACGATTATCACTATTCAGCGGTATTTCCTTCTTACCATTTACGTTTACACAAACTTTCCCTGCGACCCAATAAGGAACACGTATATGAAGCTGTAAAAAACGGCGGTCGCCCTCAATGAACGTTAACGTTGTCTTATCGGTTTTCGGAAAATCAGTCTCTTGTCTTAAAACTGTCTTTCCATCAGATAAATGTATGTCTGAATCAATAAATAAATTTACATACAACTCTTCTTGGTTCTCCTTATATATATTGCGAGTATATCGAGCTGGATTTTCCATCCCAGTACCTGTGCAACACCAAAAAGAATGATCAGGTGAACAATAGACTTTAAAATGTCCCGGTTCTGTAGAAACGAAATACGTCTTCATCCCTGAATCAGGGTCTTGAGAAGCGAGAATATGGTTATATAAAGCCCTCTCATAAAAATCGATATATGCTGAATCATAAGACCAGCCATATATGATTTCCGTAAGCTTTAACATGTTATATGTATTACACGTTTCCGCTGACTGAACACCTAGTTTTTCTTGATCTATTGGTCCAAAGTGTTCGTTAATACTATTGCCGCCAATGATATATGATCTTGTTTTTGTTACTTGATCCCAAAAAAACAAGGCGATATTTTTATAAATTTGATCTCCTGTTATGTTATATAGTTTCGCTGCACCAATCACTTTCGGAATTTGGGTATTTGCATGTCTACCTTCCAGCTCATCTATCCCTCTTGCTAAAGGTTCAAGAACTGCTTCATGACAGAATCGAATCGCAAGCTTTAAGTATGCATCTTTTTTCGTTAACAAATAAAGATCAGCCATCGCTTCATTCATTCCGCCATGTTCACAAGTTAGCATTCTTTCAAACTGTTCAGCTGTTAAGTTTTCAGTTCCTGCTACCGCCCAATCTGCGAGTCTCTCAACAATGGTTAAAGCACTCGTTATTCCAGTAAAGGTATACGCATCAATAAGTCCTGCAAACACTTTGTGAAGGCTGTACCACGGTACCCATTGTCCAGCTAAACTAAAGTTGTCTACTTCAAATTTACCTGTAAAAGCTCTATCAAAACAAGTTCTCGGAAATCCGCCGAGATAACCATCTATTTCATAGCTTTGAATTTTAGTAAGTTCATCTAATGCATAGTGTAACTTCTGTATTAGTTTTTCGTCTTTTGTTACGTCATACATATGTGATGCTGCTGATAACCAATGACCTAGAGAATGACCACTAATCCCCGCTGACTCCCAGCCACCATAACGAGGTTTTTTCGGTTGTTTATTCACAGCTTCATAAAAAGGTGCTAAAAGTCGATCAACATCGAGATAAATTAAATATTCTTTCCCCTTCTCTTGAGATTCTTTAAACATTCCTTCACGTAAGATAGTGATTGGCATATGTTTCACCTCGTATTTCTCTATTATTAATTAAAAACAGAAGAGAGAAACTCGTACGGGGAAAAAGTCCGTACGAGTTTTCATTATTTTCTCTACTGAGATATTGCTGCAATTTCGTCTGACGATAGTGCGCCTTCATATATTTGCAAATCATCGATTAAACCTTTATAAGGCGGATCCCACCAATTTACTCCTAGGCTGAAGCTTCCTTGAGTATTTGTGAAAATATTCGGAAAATCTGTCCCGCTAAATAATACAGCACCATTAAGAAAAACGTTTATATTTCCTTCATCTACTGTTAGCGCAACATGTGTCCATTCTTCGGTAGGAATTGTTGTTCCTGTTAGAGCATCATACCAGTTTACACTTCCTGACCAGACCATCGTTTGTCCGCCGACAGGACCACTCGGAAGTACACTAACCCAATGACTATCATCTCTCGCACCAAAGAACGTAGTCGTGTACGTTGTTAATTGTTCTGGTTTTAGCCAGAATGATACGGAATACGAGTTACTCGAAATTAAACCATCTGCTAGCCTAACTCCAGACTCTCCGTCAAAATAAGCTGCTTGACCTAACACGCCTTCAGCAAATGAAATCGAGCCACCTGTATATTCATTCTATTTCCTGTCACTGTACCGGGTTCAAAGTTTCCTTCACTGTCATCTAAGTTACCATCAAAATCATAATGAGCTATGAGACCGGCTTCTCTTAATGCGAGCACAGTAATTTCAAAGGTTTTCGTAGATGTAATCTCCCCTTTCGTTACCGTTGCAGTAAGTGTAGCAGTAGCATCTTCTTCAACTGTCTCTGGTCGGGTAATTTCTCCTATATTTGTGATAACAGTATCATCTGACGACTCCCATGATATTTCAGTATTTCGCGTACCTTCAGTTGGTAAATCTAAATCAGCAATGACGCTGTTTAAATCACCTAAATCAATATCATTTACGACATCCTCAACGATTTCCTCATCAGTCCTCTGTAACATTTTACTGCCCCATACCGCAACACCGTCATTTGACATTGCCGTAAAGGTCATGACATTTCTCTCTGAAGCAGGATCATATTGTCGGAGGAATACTCCTTCATAAGTCGTACCATCAATCGTTAATTCTGCTCGATTATGCCCTTTAGACCTCCAAGTTCCGTCAACACTACCTGAGATGGTATTATTTTTATTTAATGTAATAAATTTTGATGATGTTATCGAGGATGTGATGTCTTTTCCATGATTAATAAATTTATATTCTCCAATTACATCTTGTCTGTTGATCTTTTCTAACGTTTCACCTGTATACCTATAAGGTGCAACGACAGGCCATTCGGAGTCGGTCATAAACATTTGATGGACACGTACTTCATGCAATTCCCCTCTTTCTGGGAAACGCGTATGGAATACTAGAAACCTTTCACCGGTATCAGGATCCGTATAAACAGAGTTGTGACCTGGTGAAACATACCCGTAGCCGTTTCCTGTTCCCGGATCGCCTAACTGTCTGTCAAATAAGAAATTCCCCATTAATTTGTTCCCATATACTTCATGGGAGTAATCGCCTACTTTGTTTCGAACGGTTCCATCATCGAGGTCTTCCGGAAAATATGCAGGCTCCCCAGCAACATCCTCATAAGGTCCTTCAGGATCTTCAGATCGGAACACTCTCATTTGGTATCCACCATCAGACGCTAGTCCGCCATAAGTGACATATAGGAAATAATAACCCATTTCTTGATCATATTGAACATACGGACCTTCTACTGAATGTCCATATCCTCCTGCAATCTTCGTTCCAAAATAACGATCGACCATTCTCCCGTCTTCTGTCGTTCCATCTTCCCCAGGATAAATGAGTTGACCTGTAGCCGGGTCTACTTCTAAAATGAAAATCCCCCCTGCCCACGAACCATAGGTCATCCATAAACTTCCATCTTCATCGAAGAATAAGTTCGCATCAATAGAGTTAGTGAAAAGACGGTAGTTATAACCCCCTTCTTCTGTAAACCAATCCGGGTTCGGTTCTTCAAAAACTCCTTCTTCTATAAGTGATGGTATATTCGTATTTTCAAAGTGCTTATTCACTGTACTGTTGTTATCATAAGCTTCATGATCATAAAACCCCGAATACATTACTGTATCAACATATTCAAATGGTCCTTCAATATCTTGTGAAACAGCATAACCAATTGCCGAACGAATGTAAGTAGATGATACACTGTAATACATCATGTATGCACCTGTTGTCCCATCATCGTTCACATAATGTTCATTCCAAAAAATCTCTGGTGCCCATACAGCATATCCTCCTAAACTATCCGCATCGTCTTCACCTGCCCATTCAAAAGATTCTGACAAGTTTTCAGATAAATCACCATATACATCATTCCCTGGAGTAGTGTAACCATTCGTAAAGTTAGACCAATTTATTAAGTCCTCAGATTTAGCTCCAGCAATATGAGATCCATAAACGTAGTACATGCCATCAGATTTAATGATAGACGGATCATGTACAGAGGCATTCTCAAAGTCGATATGCTCCCCCTCTTCGTCTAAGTGAGGTTTATTGTTGTTTTCGTTTGAAGGGACATTTCCCTTGCCAGAAGCCATAACAGTAAGTGGTATCATGAGTAATATAATCAGGAAAACAAAGGTCATTTTCTTTACTGCTCCTTTTCTCATGAAATCATTCTCCTTTCATCCATATGAAATCTTATTTACGAGACTATATATCCCTTTTCATTAAACGAATATATAATAGTAAGGAAAAATCTTGATGCCTTCGTTTTTTGTCATGCTTTGGAAATACTACATTTTACATACTGCGTCTCCGTCCCCCTATGGATTTGACATCTACTTAAAAATAAACCGCTTACATATATTAATAAATATATTTATTAATATATTTATAATTAAATTAATATTATAAAAATCAACATCGTAACTCATGAGAATATTTTCCTATTTTCCGTCTAAAAGGGCTAGGTATATTCCTACATCTTAATCATGTCTTTCTTATAAATTTACGAATAAATATGAATTACTCAAACTTATTAAACAAAATGCACTTTCCTCTACTTTTTAAAAGCATCGTATAATATTAATGAATATATTAATTTATTGTACGATCTCTATACACAAGATCTATAGCAAGTAAACATAATATTATTATCGTCATGTAATTCCTGTCTTTTCATTCTTAGAAGATTATCGTAAAATAGATAGCAGAGAAGAAAAGAGGTGATGTCTGATGCCAAATGATCTGTTTATGTGGATGATTGCCCTTTGGTCTGTATTTCTAATGGTAACAGTTGGTATCGGCGGGTATTTTATGTTTCGAAAGTTTTTAAAGAAGATGCCGAAAGAAGATGGGAAATCGGTCTTAGATTGGCAGGAACATTATATTAATGAAACGCTCCACTTATGGACAGATGAACATAAAGCTTTTTTGAACGAACTTGTCGAACCAGTACCTGAGATTTTTCGAGATGTCGCAAAAGGAAAAATAGCTGGTAAAATAGGTGAATTTGCGTTAGAAGAAAATGCTGAGGAAATGACTCAAGACTTAATTATTAAAGGATATATCGCAGCTACACCAAAGCGTGATCATAAATTTCTCATTAAAAAGCTAAAAGAAAAAAATATAGACTATACTGCTTACAATTCTTATTTCCAAGCATAAACAAAACTTGGCTTTCCGCAAATTTATTGGAAAAACCTTAGTTAACGTTATACGATTGTCCATAATTCCTATTAGTATAAGAAAAACCCAACGTTTAGCTTACGTCTGCTAAGTCGTTGGGTTTTCTCGTTGAACATGTATTGGTTGTTCGATTGTTTGTTGTTTTAACTCCCGCTCTACGTCTTTAAACTTCATAAGCATGGCAATCCGCCACGGTAAAATCATGCCAAATGCTAGAATGAAAAACAATCCGGCCAGTACTTCATATTCGAAATGGATTCCAAATGTAAGCTTAAAACTTAACCGTATTCCGAGCAATCCAAATAATATAAAAGGGAAAGCAACGGACCTTTTCATAAAAATTGCTTTGTCTTTAATGATAAATGAAGACGTTTTAATTAAAACGATCGAAAACACCATACCTACAGCAAGGGCTAGTATGACTTCCCACGCAGGAGGCCGTGTCGGCGGATATAAAAACATTAAAAATCCAGTCGACATCGCTACTGGAGGAATGATGATCTTTTTAACATTTGCTGGTTTTTTCATCGCTTTCATTCGTATAAATATAGCAATAACTGCCATAATTAACGCTAATACTGTAAATATCGTTGCATACATGATTCACAACCCCGTTCTTTCTATCGATGTTCCATCCGTATTATATCATAAGTCATCATTTTAATATAAAATTTTTCTATCGTCCTCTGTTAGAGTTGAAATGGGCTAACGATAACATATGCAAATAGAAAGCCAATAACAATAAATAAACTTCGTCCCAGTCTTTTTCTAGACGAAACAAATAGAAATGCACCAACAATAATGAGCATAAGGAACCATGCATAATAAACATTTACCATGTGGTATGTAAGATCGCCAATCGTATAGCCGAACGATAATGAGCTGACTGCCCCATACTCTTTTATAAATATTGAATACGTAAATAATGTAAGAGCACTACCGAAAACGATACTATCGATTGTTTTCGAAGACCATTTCTTTCGATAATACTGAAATCCAAAATACGTAACAGCTACTGTACTTGCTGCAAGTATAGCATATGGACCTCCAGAGTAATAAAGTAATTGCTGAAATGATGTGATGAGACTTGGTTCAAGGATAAATGGCCAGCTTTTATAAACGATTAAAGAAAGAATGATCGCTACGATCAAAGCATCTGAAACAGACTCCTTCTCCGCTTTACTGTACGTTTTTAAATACATCTGTACTGAAAAATAACCAGCTGCGATTGAAACAATTAGAAATAATAACATATAAGATAATGATATTGGACCTAAATTGATCGTTTCAAATGGTTCAAACATCGTTATTTATTCTCCTTTCATTTGTTGTACACCTTGGCTTATATCAGCGTTTGTTAATGCTCCAACTTTGCGATGTACAATCGTTCCATCATGCTGAATAAATAACGTCGTTGGTACGGGAGGAACGAAATACTTTTGAGATACCTCTCCCTGCTCATCCAAACCATTTAAAAACGTAATATCGTGATTATTGATAAAAGCTTTCGCATTTTCTATTCGGTCTTGTGATGTTACATTGATGCCTAAAATTCGAATATTCGTCAGTTCAGCTGATGCTTTTTGTAAGGCTGTCATCGAAGCTTCACAATATGGACACCACGAAGTCCAAAAATAAACGATCGTCCCGTCGTACTCAGCTCCGTCATTATATAAGGTGACTTCCTCTTCAGTCGATATTTCACTTAGAGTAAAGTTTGGAGCCTTATGTCCAATTTGGACGAGCTCCCCTCGGACTGCCCCTTGTTCATCTCTTTGATCCATCCCGATGAAGAAAATAACCGATATACTAGCGATAATAAACCATATTCGTTTTAATATAGTCATTTTATATGTACCCCTCTGTCCATAATTTGACGTGCCAAGTATATCACGTTTTTGTTCTCTTTTATTAGAAAATGTTCATATCCTTGTCGAACCCTTGAAGACCCTCTTTTTAACAAAGTCTATCATGAAAAAAGAGCATCACAACTGTGACACTCTTTCATAATTTAAAATTGGTGTTTATTCAACATCTTCTAATACTTTTTTTATACTCTTTAAGTGATCGCCGTCTTCACGGTTAATCATTTTGACAAGTAAAGGGCGCATTAATTTCATCGTCCATTTTTTTGCAATGACATTTCCATTAAAAGTCACTTTCGTTTTTTGATCAACTTCTTGAAAGGAATAGTGATACGTAACTTCCAACCCATTCGCATCACTTTTTACCCCGTATGATTTTTCCGGTTCATACTCTGTTACTTCAAGAACAGCACCAACTTTCCGATTTGCTAGATGTCGGAACTCTTTATACCGGCTGCCGACTTCCACTTGCCCTTCAGACAACTTTTCGACTTCAACAACATTTGCAAAATAATACGTTGCGTTCTTCGGGTTTGCAATAAACCGATAGACATCATCAATTGTTTCGTTGATTATCACTTCTTCATGAAAATCTGCCAAAGCAACATACCTCCATACATTTTAACTTCCAAATCATTCACTCTGCTGCTGGAATTTCTAATTTATCTGCTCCTTGCTGTAATAAGTACATTTTATGATATAGTCCTTCTTTTGCCAACAATTGAGGATGTGTACCATATTCAACGATTTCACCTTGGTGTAATACTAAAATGTGATCGGCATCTTTTATAGTAGAAAGCCTGTGAGCAATCGCGATGGTCGTTCTTCCCCGACGCATTTTCTCTAAAGCTGCTTGGATTTCTGTTTCAGTCTCTGTATCAACACTTGCAGTCGCTTCATCAAGTACGAGAATTTTCGGCTTTTTCGCCATCGTTCTTGCAAACGAGATTAATTGCCGCTGCCCGCTAGAAAAAGTTGACCCTCTTTCTCCTACTTTCTCTTTATATCCACGGGGTAAACGATTGATAAACGAATCCGCATGGACAAATTGTGCCGCTTCTCTCACGTCCGTTTCACTAATACTCTCATCATATAAGCGAATATTATACTCAATATCGCCTACGAATAAAAAGGGATCTTGCAACACGAGGCCCATTTTTGTACGCAACTCTTCATCACTGTATTGTTCAATTGGCTCTCCGTCAATTTTTATTTCACCTTGCTGAATTGAATAAAATCTCATTAATAAATTTATAATTGAACTTTTTCCACTGCCAGTATGACCTACAAGTGCTAACGTTTCCCCTTCGTTTACTTTAAAGTCAATATTTTTTAACACATCTTGTTTTCCGTCATAACTAAATGTCACATCATTAAATTCAATAACTCCATCTGTAATTTTTGGATCAGCTGTTCCTTCTTTTACAGGTGCAAGTTCATTATGATCCATTAACCGGAAGACACGACCTGCAGAAATAATCGCTTGCTGAAAAATTGAGAGACGCTGCATGACTTGATTGACGGGTTCGAAGAAACGGTCTAAATAATTTACAAATGCATATAACACGCCGATTTCAACAGGACTGTTTAAAGATGTTATTCCGAAAAAACTTAACACGAGTACGAGGGCTATGATCGAAATAAAGTCAACAGCAGGACGAAGTAGCAACCCGTCTAATTTAATGCTTTTAAACCATGCTTCATGATGCTCCTGATTCGTTTTTTGGAATTCTTTGTTCATCCTGCGTTCTTGTCTGAACACTTGGATAATCGCCATCCCTTGTATCGACTCATTTAACCTCGCATTTAACTGGCTGAGCTTTTCACTCATTTCAGCATAATATTTCGAGCTGAAGCGACGATACAATTGCATAACGAGCAGAAGGATCGGTAAGATACCTAAACAAAATAAAGCTAGTTGAACATTCAAAGCGAACATCGCGATGAATACTCCTACTAAAAAGACGATATTTTGTATAAATATTGCCATAACACTTACATATAACTCTTTTACTTGCTCTGTATCATTTGTGATCCGTGAGACGAGCCCACCTGTCGGAAATTGATCAAAAAAGGACAACCCGAGCTTTTCTACTTTATTAAACACATCAATTCTTAACTGCTGTATGATTTTTAAGGCGATTTTCTGAAAGAGTAGTCCTTGGGCATAGTTCATCACTGCTGCACATATATAAAGAAAAATAAATCCAAAACCTAACCATAATAGCGGCTGTAAGTCAAAAATTCTTGGAGTTAAGAAATCATCAATAAATATTTTTATTAAAATTGGACCTAAAATTTCTGCACTCGTTCCACCTATTAATAAAATTAATGCTATGGAGATCCACTTTAAGTGGGGCTTCGTATATGTCAACAACCTTTTAAACACTTGACCTTGAGGTAAGGGAGTTAATAAATGCTTATGGCGGTCAATCATTCACTCCCCCTCCTCTCTCAACAAGTGATTCAAGTTGCTGGTGTTCATACATTTGCTTATACCAGCCGCCATGACTCATTAATTGTTCATGAGTTCCTTCTTCCACAATTCTCCCTTGATCTAATACAATAATTAAATCAGCATGTTTAATTGCACTTAAACGGTGAGCCGTAATGAACGTTGTTTTCCCTTTACGAATATCACGAAGTGCATGAAGGATTTGTTCTTCCGTTTTAGCATCAACTGCTGAAAGAGAGTCGTCCAAAATTAAGACTTCCGGATTACTCATTAACGCGCGAGCGATCGACATTCTCTGCTTTTGGCCACCAGATAAGGTTACACCTCTTTCACCGACAATCGTTTCGTAGCCTTCATCAAACCGAATGATATCTTCGTGTATATTCGCTAATTTGGCGGCTTCAATTATTTCCTGATACGTCGCATCAGGCTTTGCAAAACTAATATTATCTGCAATCGTTGCAGAAAACAGAAAATGGTCTTGTGGGACATAGCCAATTGATTTTCTTAATGCATCGAGAGAGTAGTGCTTCAGGTCGTGACCATCAAAATCGATCTTGCCGTGTTCAATATCAAAATCTCTAACCATCGTTTTTACAAGTGTCGATTTCCCGCTTCCCGTCCTCCCAGCAATCCCGACAGTTTCACCGCGCTTTAATGTAAATGAAATGTCTTCAAGGGCTCGTTCGTTCTCATCTCCGTAACTGAAATGATCAATATTAAAGGTAATATCCCCTTGAGGAGAAGATTGAATGGCTTCATTTATATCTATAATTTCTTGCTTTACTTTTAACAATTGAGAAACACGTTCATATGACGCCCTTCCTCGTTCTACAATGTTAAACAGCCAACCGAACGCAAGCATCGGCCAAATGAGCAAGCCTAAATAAACAGTAAAGCTCGTTAACTGTCCAATAGTCATTTCATCCATTACGACATAGCGTGCTCCGAAAGCAATTGAAAGAAAATAAGAAAGCCCTACAATCAAAGAAATTGTCGGATCAAACAACGCATCGACTTTTGCGACTTGAATATTTTTATCTACGACGTCATCTGATTCCTTTTTAAATGAAGAAACCTCTTCATTTTCGTAACCAAACGTTTTCGTGACACGAATTCCAGACATACTTTCTTGCACTTTATCATTTAAAGATGAAAATGCAGCTTGTGCTTTCGCAAACCGTTTATGAAGCATTGAACCGTACTTGCTCGTAGCTAACGCCATAAATGGCATAGGGATAAGGGCAATTAATGTCAACTCCCAGCTGATCGTTAACGCCATCGTAATAATGACGAACCCACCCATCGTAATTGAATCCACTAATGTAAGCACACCTGCTCCCGCCGTTTGTTCGATCGCCCGAATATCATTTGTAGCATGTGCCATTAAGTCACCAGTTCTGCGCTTTTGGAAAAAAGACGCAGACATTTTCGAAAAATGATCATACAGCTGATTTCTGAGCAGTCTGGCTAAACGAATCGCTGAGCCAAAAATCATAATTCTCCATATGTACCTTAAAATATAAACCATGATAGCAAGAGCAAATAAAATGAGCACCCATTGTAACAATATTTTTTCGGTTAACGTTGCTTCATTAATATGATCGACAATAACTCCGACAACATATGGAGGAAGAAGAGAAAGTAAGGATACGAGTGCTAATACGAGAATTCCTCCTCCATAATTCCATTTTTCTTTTTTGAAATACCACATTAAATCAATAAAAACCCTCATATCCGGGCCCCCAATATATAAAACTTATAATATTCTGAAAGCGAAAAAGACCAATCTCATCATATCAAAATTTTCAAAAATATAACAGATATTTTTTTCTAAAATAATTTCGAAAACTATCCATCTTGAATCATTAATGAATACAGAATAATATTTTCGTCTTATGTTTGGGTTGTTGCTAGTTGTTAAAATAAAAAACACCCCGAACTGGAGTGTCTTTTTTACTTCGTATTATTTTGCATAGCTTTCATCATTTGATTGATCTTTTTTTGTGATGGGTTCATACCCATTTGCATCATCATGACACGAAGCATTTTTTCGTTAATGGGTGGATTTTTCTTCATATAGCTCATCATATACTGTCGAGCGATAAAGAAGCCGAGCGCGATCCCTGCCAACAGTGCTACAACGATGAGAACGATTGATAACCACAATTCCATGCTACGGTGACCCTCCTTCTTGCTGATCTTCCAACTATCCCTTTTCGTCTATTGGAACCTTATACATTATAACCCATTCACTAGGACAATTAAAGGGATGTTTATTAAACTTCAAAAAAATTCATTAAGAATGATTGGCATATTTTAATGTTTTTATTGGTTTTAACCAGCCGTAACGACCACTTCGATAATCCATCGCTAAAAAGTATGAATGGTAGTTCCGCAGAAGTTCAAAGAATGTTACTTCAGCATCATATAATCCGTTCGCTTTTATTTTGACACAATGATTCTCCACCACTAACTGAGCAAAGCTACGATCATTTTTCTCTTTTAAAAAATGCTTCTGTTCATCCGTGATGTAACCTTTATTTTTCAGTAAATGTCTGGTCAAATATTTATCCAAATTTGCTTTATCAATTTGCTCACTTATATAGTTAATTTGCAAAGTAGTGATTTCTTTTAATTTTCCTTTTGATTCATAATTCTCTATAAATAAGTGGAAAAGTTTCGATTCCAATCCGTAATAAATTGACGCAAATTCTTCACGTATAATATACACATTATATTCCCTCATCGAACCCACCCTCCTTATTTTCTTTCATTATAGTAGACAAGCATAAAGAGGCATGTCTTATTTTGACACAAAAAAAGACTTGTTTTGTCGGATTGTGTATCAATCTTTAAATTCGTCTCAAAAACATTCGTTTTAGATACAACAATAAACAACGTGATTCATACTAAATTTATTATTTAACCAATTGGTTGACAATTAGCAATTAATGCATTATATTTAACCATATGGTTGAATATAATGATAACATTGGATAATATTTTTCATGCGTTGGCTGATTAAACCCGTAGAGAAGTTGTTCAACTCATTGCATCTAAGGAGTTTACCGTTTCTAGTTAGCAGAACTACCTGACACTCTTTAGCTGCGATTTCTAAACATATAAAAGTGTTAGAACGAGTAGGCTTGCTGGAAAGGAACATAAAAGGGTGTACATATACTTGTCGCCTGATTGCATAATCATTATTTGTAGCTACAGAGTGTTCTTTTTTATGAACAGTTTTGGAACAGTCAATTTGATGCTCTTGAACGTGAGTTGAAAATGCAATAAAGGAGGAACATTAAGAATTAATTAAAGGATATTTTCACCAAATTAAAGGAGGGATAGAGTGGTTGATAAGTCTACCACAATACTTACGATGACAAGGCGTTTTGATTCATCTCCGGAGAGAGCGTTTGATGCATGGCTTAACCCTGAGATGTTTAGAAGATGGCTATTTACCTTTCATAAAATCTCGTATAAGGAGGTTAGATAAATATGGGAATTCCTAATCAAAAAATTACCACTTTTATCACTTTCGAAGGAAAAGCTGAAGAAGCTATGAACTTTTATACTTCTTTATTTGAAAACTCGGAAATAAAAAACATCTCTCGTTACGGTGCCAATGAGCCTGGTAAAGAGGGAAGTGTACGACATGCTACGTTTTCGCTTAATGGACAAGAATTTATGTGTATTGACAGCATTTTTAAGCATGAATGGGAGATTACTCCTGGAGTCTCACTTTATGTAAACTGCAAAGATGAAGCAGAGATGAATAAGCTCTTTGACAAATTATTAGTGGATGGTAAAGCGCTTATGCCATTAGATGACTACGGTATGAGTAAAAAGTTTGGCTGGGTGAATGATCGATTTGGTGTTTCTTGGCAGCTAAATCTGCCTTAGAAAATTGACGTTAAATTGAGGGAATCACCGATGTAAGTCAGCACTTACATCGGTGATTTTCAATAGTTTTATCCAAAATAACACTTAAACCATACAATTTACCACTAAAAACAAATTGCGTTTCATTATTCGGGAATTTCACTTTAATTCGGAGTGATATTTTAAAAACTGCACCTCCAATTATTAGATTCTATCTAAAAATTGAGGTGCAGTTCATGAATTGTACGGTTTTTACTGATTATTTATTTAATAACTGTTTAAATTGTGCTGCAACGTTTTCAACTGTAAAGCCATATTCTTTCATAATTCGATCTCCTGGTGCAGAAGCTCCAAAACGGTCAATGCCTAATACAGAACCATGGTCACCTGTATAACGCTCCCAGCCAAATGATGCAGCCATTTCAATCCCTAATCGTACTTTAACATTTGGATCTAATACTTGATCTTTATATTCATTAGATTGTTTTTCAAAACGATCCCAGCTTGGCATACTGACAACAGAAACATAAATTCCCTCTTTTTCAAGTGTCTTTTGTGCTTCTACTGCTAATGCTACTTCGGATCCAGATGCTAACAATAAACCGTCAACATTGCCATTTGCTTCAGAAACGATGTAGGCACCTTTTTTAACACCTTCATATGCTTTTTCCGCAGTGTGTTCAAGTGTCGGTAGCCCTTGGCGTGTTAAAACGAGTGCAGTTGGATGATCCGTGCTCTCTAAAGCTAGTTTCCACGCTGCAGCCGTTTCGTTCCCGTCAGCTGGACGAATTAATGATAATCCAGGCATTGCACGTAATGCAGGAAGTTGTTCGACTGGTTCGTGTGTCGGACCATCTTCACCAACAGCAATACTATCATGAGTAAAGACATACGTCACTGGTATGTTCATTAATGAAGATAAGCGCATAGCTGGACGAAGATAATCAGAAAAGACGAAGAACGTTGCAGCATATGGCTTAACGCCTCCGTGTAAAGCCATACCATTTACAGCTGCTGCCATAGCAAATTCACGAACACCAAACCAAATGTTACGACCTGCGTAGTTATTTCTTGAAAAATCATCTTCATCTTTTAGCATCGTTTTGTTTGATGACGCTAAGTCTGCAGAGCCTCCAAACAAGCTTGGAACATTTTTCGCAATAGCATTTAAAACTTCTCCGCCAGTCGCGCGTGTCGCTGCTTTATCGCCTACACTGTAAGTTGGAATATGTGCATCCCAGTCAACCGGAAGTTCTCCTTTAATGGCTAACGATAATTGCTCAGCAAGCTCTGGGTATGCTTTCTCGTATTCATTAAATAGATCGTTCCAAGCTTCTTCTTTTTTCGCTCCTTCATCTGCCAACTGTTTATAATGGTCTCGTACTTCATCAGGAACGTGGAAGTCTTGTTCAAATGTCCATTTGTAGTTTTCTTTCGCTAGTTTTGCTTCATCTTCTCCAAGCGGCGCTCCGTGAGATGCAGATTTACCGCTTTTATTCGGAGCTCCGTAACCGATTGTCGTTTTTACTTCAATCAATGTAGGACGCTCGTCTCCCTTTGCAGATTGAAGCGCATTTGAAAGTTCTTCTAAATCATTACCATCTTCTACGCGAATGACTTGCCAACCGTATGATTTAAAGCGGTCTTCAACACTTTCAGAAAACGATTGGTGTAGATCTCCATCGAGAGAAATATCATTTGAATCATATAATACGACGAGATGACCTAGCTTTAAATGTCCAGCTAAGGATGCTGCCTCAGCAGAAACACCTTCCATTAAGTCACCATCACCACAAATCGAATATGTATAATGGTCAATAATATTGAATTGATCACGATTATATGTTGCGGCTAGATGTCTTTCTGCCATTGCCATTCCGACAGCCATCGCAACACCTTGACCTAATGGACCAGTAGTAGCTTCCACCCCTGGTGTATGACCGAATTCAGGGTGTCCTGGTGTTTTACTATCCCATTGACGGAAGTTTTTTAAATCTTCCATTGAAACATCATACCCATGTAGATGTAACAAGCTGTAAAGGAGCATCGATCCATGACCTGCTGATAATACAAATCTGTCACGGTTAAACCAATCCGGGTTTTTAGGGTTGTGATTCATAAATGTTGAAAAAAGTTTGTAAGCCATTGGTGCAGCCCCCATCGGCATCCCAGGGTGGCCTGATTGTGCTTTTTCGATACTATCAATTGCTAGTGTTCGTATCGTATTAATTGATAACGTATCAATATTGCCTGACATGAATGTTCATCCTTTCGTTTTCAAATGTTGACAACTTCAAGTCAATCATATACTTATTTTATCTTGAAAACAAGCGTTAATCGAAGAGTTTGTGCTTAATTTAACATAATCTTAATCCCCGTTCATTTCATTTTGAATTAAATGGTTTCCATATCATTATCTGTCATGAGAACTCCAAAACTTTCTACATAAATAAAGTGACAATTTTGTGAAAGTCATGAACTTTTATATTGATCACTTTTGACGTTTTAATTTCGTCTGTTGTAACAGGATTCCACCTACACTTACTGTACGGATCCATAAACCAATACTCCTTGCCATCAATCAGGAGTGTACGGCATCCACTCACCTTAACTTCTCGACCTTCATTTTGTCCTACGGAAACGCCGAAGTCACCACATCCGTGTGGAAACTCGTGATGTAAACGCTAGTCGCTGAGCTAGACGTAACAACTATTTCGAGAACTTATCTACAAGATAAATCTATAGTTTCCAAAACAATAAAAAAAGACAAAATGACCATTGATTAATGAGTCATTCCGTCTCCACCTTTTTCTCTTTTTAACTTCTCAGGAGTTACGTCATTTCCTTCATCATCGACAACCTTAACGGATTTCAACTGATTTTTGAAAGATTTTCGGACGTTTTTTAAATAAGCTTCTCTCAGTTCTTTTTGCTCTTTTTGCTCTTTCAAGGTTAACCCTTCAGATTTGGATTTCCTTGATAATTCATTTATACGTTGAATCTTGTCTTTGCTTAACATTTTTAACCCTCCAATATTCAGTATTTCTATCGTACATAACATTATTGGAGGTTTCAAGTTTTTGAATTTTCAGCTTCACGCATGTATTGCTGGTACCTGCGATGGGCTGTCGCTTTTGACAAAGAATAACCAAATCCTCTTAACGTGGCAGCAACTTCATGAAAGGTTAAACCGTTAGATTTCAAGCGAACAATTTCTTCAATTGGTACTTCTTTTTTCTTTCTTCCTCCAGCATGTTGTTTATAGCGCAAGTTTTCAGCTGGGTTATACCCCTCTTCAACAGCTTTTTTCATTCCACGTTTTATTTTTAAATTATGAAGCTTTCTTTGATACTCTTCTACAATAGATACGATATCTAGTATCATCGTATCTGTTTCTGATAGGACAATCGTTCCCATATCTTCGATCGTATATATTTGAATTCCCCACTTATGAAGCTGATGTATTAAGGCAACTTTTGCATTGCCACGCCCCAGTCTCGTATCGTCTTGGATTAATAAAGCATCGGCTTGTCCACTTTTGAATTTTGACAGCATGTTTAATACACCTTGCCGGTCTATATCATAACCACTCGCCTTTTCTTCGATCACGTCGACAACATTCATCTTCCATTCTTGTGCGCCTCTCAGTAATTCCTGCTGCTGCCTTTTTAAAGAAGTCTCTTGAGTACCTTTGTCAGTACTTACTCGTGTGTAAATAATTGCTCGCAAACTCATTCTGTAACATATGCCTCCAGTTGTAAGGGGACAGTAATTTTCTGCCCTGGGTAAATATGTGACCCGCTTAATTCATTATGTTCTTTCATCCATAATACTACGTTCTGTATAGGTGCATCTATATGTTTTGTTTGCTCAGAAGCAATAGACCATAAGGAATCGCCCTCTTGCACAACTTTTTCTTCAAATAATATTCCGTCATTAATGGTAGATTCACTTGCAGTAGCTGTCGTCCAAATAAACAGACCAACAGATAAAATTAAGATAAAAATCGAACAATCTAATCCTTTTTTAACTTTTGATACAGCTTTCATTGTTATCACTCCATTAATCGAATGTTTGTTCGTACATATAATATCAAGAACAGGTGTTCGTGTCAACAACAAAAAAGAGAACGAATGTTTGCATACCATTTCTGTCCATGGTATAATGTTCCTGAACTAGAGTAGTCAGTGAAAATAGATTCCTTAAATAAATCCATTGATAAATTCACTTTATACAAAGAGGTGCATCAAATGACGAAATTATCAAAAAGACAGCAAGATATACTTTCTTTCATAAAAGACAAAGTAAAAGAAAAAGGCTATCCACCTTCTGTGAGGGAAATTGGCGAAGCAGTTGGACTAGCTTCTAGCTCTACTGTTCATGGACACTTATCCCGACTAGAAAAAAAGGGCTACATACGTCGTGATCCAACTAAGCCGCGGGCAATTGAAGTAATTGGATTAGAAAAGGAAACTTCTCACGTCTCAGAATCCCCTTCTTTATACATTCCTGTCATCGGTAAAGTTACGGCCGGTTCACCGATTACTGCGATTGAAAATATTGAGGAATACTTACCTATGCCTGCACATTTAGCAGGTGACGAAAATTCGTTCATCTTAGAAATTCAAGGGGATTCTATGATTGAAGCAGGTATTTTCGACGGGGATTATGTTGTTGTCAGACAACAGCAAAGTGCAAACAACGGTGACATCGTTGTTGCGATGACTGAAGATGATGAAGCAACGGTAAAAAGATTTTTTAAAGAAAGAGACCACATTCGGCTGCAGCCAGAAAACTCTACGCTTGAGCCAATTATTTTAAGAAATGTTCATATTTTAGGTAAAGTTATCGGCGTCTTCCGTACGATCCATTAAACTAGCACTTTTTCTTATCACTTCTCCTATAACGCAAGAAGGCAAGACCAGCTCTGGCCTTGCCTTCCTTTAGTCGTATATTATTATACAATTTATGATTAATAAACCTTCTCAAACGAAAAACCGTTAGAACCATTTCGGATCTAACGGTTTCATTTTTTAATATGTGCTTAAATATTGCTCTCTCTCCCATGGGTGAACTTGGGTACGGAACATATCCCACTCAATTTCTTTCGCTTCAATAAAGTGCTCTAAAGCGTGCTCACCTAGAGATTTTGTAATTGTTTCATTCGTTTTCAATGCATCAATGGCACCCTTTAATGTTGCCGGTAATGCACGGATCCCTTCTGATTCACGCTCAGCTTCATCCATTGCATAAATATTTCGGTTCGTCTCTTTCGGAGGTGTCATTTCTTGACGTACCCCGTCAAGGCCAGCAGCTAACAGTGCTGCCATTGCTAAGTACGGATTCGCAGATGGATCTGGACTGCGGACCTCAATACGAGTACTTAGTCCTCTTGAAGATGGAATACGTACTAACGGAGAACGGTTTCTCATCGACCAAGCAATGTAACATGGCGCTTCATAGCCTGGTACTAATCGTTTATACGAGTTAACTGTTGGGTTTGTAATGGCAGTAAATGCATCTGCATGATTAAGTATTCCAGCTAAGAATTGCATAGCCGTTTCACTTAGTTGGTTTGGCGTATTTGGATCGTAGAATGCATTTTCTTTTTCTCCTCTGAATAGAGACATATTTGCATGCATCCCGCTCCCATTAACTCCAAACAATGGTTTCGGCATAAATGTTGCGTGCAATCCATGCTTACGTGCAATTGTTTTTACGACAAGCTTAAACGTTTGAATGTTATCACATGTCGTGACTGCATCAGCATATTTAAAGTCAATCTCATGTTGCCCTGGTGCAACCTCATGGTGAGAAGCTTCTATTTCAAATCCCATATCTTCTAATTCTAATACGATATCACGACGGCAGTTTTCCCCTAGATCTGTCGGTGCTAAGTCGAAGTATCCGCCTTTGTCGTTTAATTCTAAAGTTGGTTCACCTTTTTCATCATTTTTGAAAAGGAAAAACTCCGGTTCTGGACCAATATTAAAATCTGAAAATCCTAATTCCTCTGCTTCTTTTAAAACGCGTTTTAATACGCCGCGTGGATCGCCGTCAAATGGTGTTCCATCTGGGTTATAAACGTCACAAATTAAACGTGCAACTTTTCCTTTTTCCGGAGTCCAAGGGAAAATCACCCATGTATCTAAATCTGGATATAAATACATATCAGATTCTTCAATTCGAACGAATCCTTCAATTGACGAACCGTCAAACATCATTAAATTATCTAATGCTTTTGGGAGTTGGTCTACTGGAATTTCTACGTTCTTAATAATTCCTAGCAAATCTGTAAATTGTAGTCTGATAAATCGTACATTTTCTTCTTCAGCCATTCTCGTAATGTCTTCTTTTGAATACTTACTCATCTACATTTCTCCTCCTTAAAATATTCAATGCTTTACAAAGCATTTGCTTACGTTGTTTACCTTTTTCTTTCTGGCTTTTTTCTGTATACTGTTTCTACTTTTAACATCGCAGTTGAAACCCTAAGACATAGAAATAGCAACAGTCTTTTAGAATAAAAGCCAACTTACTCAAGCAAAAATGTGCAGCTGCATTTTATAGCCAACTCCGATCATATTCTGCTCTCTTACGTTATACACATCGTAACGAATATTCCGTGTTGCATGTCATACTATGTTAGATAATCTGACAAAGAAATTTTCCGAAAAATGAATATCGTCTCGTTATTCCTGCATTATAACGGAAACCATATAAAATTTAAGTAAGTAGTGATTTTATTATATTGATTATGTTAACCATTTCTCTCCTAGATTATCATTCCCTCCAATTCGCTTAATTAAATAAATCATATTCATGTAAAAAAAGAATGGACATCATATCCACTCTTTTAATCTTGCTTTTCACGTAAAGAGCATAACCCTTGATCAAACAAGGACTTAACTGCATCAAAAACGCTAATTTTTACGTGCTCATATGTTAGTCCGCCTTGGACGTATGCTGTATAGGGTGGACGAATTGGACCATCAGCTGTTAACTCAATACTTGCACCTTGAATAAATGTTCCGGCAGCCATAATAACGTCATCTTTATAACCCGGCATATAACTAGGCTGCGGCTTTACATGTGCATCTACTGGAGAAGCTCCTTGGATCGCCTGACAAAATGATATCATCGTTTCTTTCGTAGGAAAATTAACAGATTGAATAAGATCAGTACGTTCTTCAGTCCAGCTAGGTGATGTTTCCATTCCGATTTCTTCAAGAAACTTTGCCGTAAACAAAGCTCCTTTCACCGCTTGATTGACGATATGAGGGGCTAAGAAAAAGCCTTGATACATTTCTAGTAAACTGTAAAGTGAAGCCCCGCCTTCTAAACCAATTCCAGGTGCAGTAAGACGGTAGCCGCACAAATCAATATACTTCTTTTTCCCAACTAGATATCCACCTGTTTTGACGATTCCACCGCCAGGATTTTTAATTAACGAACCTGCAATTAAATCAGCACCTACATCAGTTGGCTCTTGCTTTTCTACAAATTCTCCGTAACAATTGTCTACAAATACGATGATCGTCTCGTCAATTTCTTTTACAAAACGAATCATTTCCTTTATCTGATTGATTGTAAATGACGGACGGGAGTCATAGCCTTTTGATCGTTGAATCCCTATCACTTTCGTATTCGAGCGAATGGTCTGTTGAATGAGCTCATAATCAACTGCTTCTTCTTTTAACGGCACATAACGATAATCAATACCAAATTCTTTCAATGACCCAGATTGTTCCCCTCTAACACCTACAACTTCCTCAAGTGTATCGTACGGCTTTCCTGTTATGTATAGCAGTTCATCTCCTGGTCTAAGCACCCCGAATAAAGCAGTACTGATTGCATGTGTACCAGAAACGATCTGAGGACGGACGATCGCTTTTTCACCACCGAAAACTTCAGCATATATTCGCTCAAGTGTATCACGGCCAGGATCATCATATCCATATCCAGTAGAAGCTTGAAAATGAAAGTCTGAAACTTCGTGATTCTTAAAAGCGCTTAATACTTTTCGCTGATTGTACTCACTAACTTCATCTCTTTTTAGAAAATACGGTTGGAGTGCCTTTTCTGTTTGTTCGCGCATATCTTCAAGTTTTTTTATGTCTTTATTCATGATTGTACTCCTTTAATCATCATTTTCATGTCTTGCTTGCATTTCATGGTAAATCGCTGAATCCGGAGAAGCATAGCCGCGAACAAAATACTGCTCTCTGTCTTCGTCAAAATATCTTTCAATTTGGATAGTCTCTTGCTGTAACCGGTGAAGGAGCTTCCCTTCATTTCCTTCAAGGTACACAATATAAGGCGAAAACTGTTCTTCCATAACTGATTCAATTTTTTCTTTCAGTTTATCTAAGTCACTATCATCATGCGCACTAATTAAGATAGATGGTCCTTTCGTATAAGGGAAGAAATCTCCATATAAAGCATCCCGTTTATTGTATACAGTCAATATAGGAAGCTTGTCTGCTTCTAATTCTTCTAACAAGCTGTACACCGTTTTTTCATGATTTGGAAAATCAGCATTGGATGCATCGACAACATGAATAATTAAATCAGCCTCCTTCACTTCCTCTAATGTTGAACGGAACGCCGCTATGAGTGATGTTGGCAGCTGTTGAATGAACCCAACAGTATCTGTTAACAGTACTTCCATTCCTGATGGTAACTTCATTTTTTTCGTCGTCGGATCTAATGTAGCGAACAATTGATTTTCTACGTATACATCCGCTTCAGAAAGACGATGCAGCAATGTTGATTTCCCTGCATTTGTATAACCAGCTAAAGCAATTTGAAACGCTTGATTCTTTTTCCTTCTACTACGGTAACGTTCTCGATGAGAAACGATGTTCTCTAATTGTCGTTTTATATCAGTCATTCGATTACGAATGTGGCGTTGATCGACTTCTAATTGTGTTTCACCAGGTCCTCTCGTTCCAATTCCGCCCCCTAAACGAGACAGCATTTGTCCTTGCCCGCGTAATCGAGGTAATAAATAGCTTAATTGTGCAAGTTCTACTTGTAATTTCCCTTCTTTTGAACCTGCACGGCTTGCAAAAATATCTAAAATTAATTGAGTTCTGTCAATCACTTTTACGTCTAATGATGACGTCATATTGCGCAATTGCGAGGGTGACAGTTCATCATTAAAAATAATTAGCTCTACCTCATATTCATCGATAAGCACTTTCAGTTCATTTACTTTACCTTTCCCGATGTACGTTGCTGAATCAGGCTTTTCGCGATTTTGCGTCACTTCCATCACGACGGTTCCTCCAGCCGTTTTCGTTAAGGCTCTTAATTCTTCCATACGATATAAAAAAGACTCTTCGTCGATGTCTTGGCTTTTCACACCGACGATCAGTACTTTTTCATCTTCAACATTCCATTGTTCGTTCAATATGTTTTCCTCCTAAAAATGACTGTCTAAAATGACTCATTCGTAAAATAATAAGCTTTTCTCAAATCTTTACTTGTTAATGTCATCAGCTTCTTTTTATGATAATTATCTTCTTCTAATAAACGTACCGCCTGAGCACGAATACTTTTCTCCAACAAATTTCGGATAAACCGTCCATTACTAAAATGCTCATACTCTTCTTGTTTCGCTTCAATTAACAGTTGCCGTAACACATTTTCCGCATCCTCATTCAGCTCATACTCCCGCTCTTTGATCATTTGGTTCGCAATCATCATCAATTCATTTACGGAGTAGTTTGGGAACGTAAGCTTCATTGGAAACCTTGACGGCAGTCCAGGATTCAGCTTTAAAAACCGGTCCATTTCTTTTGGATATCCAGCTAAAATGAGTACAAAACTATGCTGTTGGTCTTCCATTGCTTTGACTAGCGTGTCAATCGCTTCTTTTCCGAAGTCTTTTTCTCCGCCTCGTGCTAAAGAATAGGCTTCATCCACAAATAGTATACCACCAATTGCCTTTTGAATAAGGTCCCGTGTCTTTTGAGCTGTATGACCAATGTATTCTCCTACTAGATCAGCCCGTTCCGCTTCAATTAAATGACCTTTTTCTAACACACCCATTTCTTTAAACAATTTGGCTATTAACCTGGCAACCGTTGTTTTACCTGTACCAGGATTACCTTTAAACACCATATGCAGAACTTGTTTTCCAGCTTTTAATCCTTCTTCTTTCCGCTTTTCATTTAAATAGATCCAAGCATATATTTCTTTAATAAATTGTTTAATATGGTTTAAACCAATAAACTTCTCTAAATCAGCTTCAATATCTTTAAAAGCAGCGTGCTTCGGCTCATGCAGCACATTCGACTCACGTTCTGAGATTTCCTGACTTGCTGATGTATTTTTTAAAACGATATTTATCTGACCTTTTCGCTTCATTTTTGACTGTTCCAATGAGGTCACCGTCCTCTATTGTATAGTGGAAAGAATCCTGTCACAACTACTATACGCAAAAGCTTCAAACACGTGACAAATGCCTATTCCCTTTACATAAAAAAATCATGCTACAATAATAAATAAAGTTTTTCTACTTTTATACATAAAGGACATAACGTTTACACGCTTCATAAACTTAACGTGAAGGTGATACAAATGGAAGAAAGTATACTTACATATTTACAAAAGATAAAAGCAAAACACCAACAGAGCACTGTAAAGCGCTATGAATATGACTTAGTCCAATTTTTTTCTTGGCTGAAATCAACAGGTCGTTCTTTTCAATCGATTGATGACCTCCATTTATACTATACCTATTTATTGGACAATCAACGCTATTCCAAAAATAGTATTCGACGTGTTTTTGCCGTTTTAAAACAATATTTTCTTTTTATTGGTCATAAAGAAGCTGTCAAGACCATTGAAGCACTTATTCAAGAACAGCACTTAATACGAAAGATTGAAAAGAGTGACATTCTTTTTCCAGATGACATTCACCTACTTTTTCAAACATTTAAAAGTGATAAAGGACTTACCGATCACCAAAAAAAATTCCGGCATAAATTCCTATACCGAAATGAGATGATTATAAATCTCATGTTAAATTACGGGTTATCTGTACAAGAAATAGCAAATATAACTGTAAACAATATTCACTTCACCTCAAACATGATTGGCGTTCAAACGAGGAAGCAGCAAATACGAACTATTTCAATTAGCAAAAGTGATAAAGAGAGTCTCTATCATTATTTTCTGTCAATACCTGAACCAATCAGGCCTAACCGGTATGATAAACACGCTTTTTTTATCGCTTTTGATTACCAAAGAGGGACTTACAGGTGGAATTATACAAACGATGAACCTAAAGCTCTATCCGTCGTCGCTATTCAAAAAATGATTCGCACAGAAATGAGACGCGCAGGTTTGAAGAAGCATTACTCTGCGAGTAGCTTAAGAAAAACGTATATTTTCCAACAACTTTTAAGTGGAAAATCTAAGGAAGATCTTCAAAAAGAATTAGCTTTTAAAACGACACAGCCATTAGATCCATACGTTAGATTCATCGAATCACTCAATGAATGAAATTACAGTGTCCATTCTACACATTGCTTATTTTAATAAAAACTTAAAAGAGTACGTTTTTGAATAATGATGTAGAGTAACGCATTGACAACTTCTTATCAAAGTTACGAAGGCTGTTCCTCACTAGGAACAGCCTCATCAAAATCATTATAGTCGTTGTCGTCAAATTCTAATACAACAGATCATAAAAATGATCGATCACAGATCCATCCTTCGAGCTTCCTCATGTTCAGCAGTAAAGTTAACTATTGTCTTGGTTCAGTTGAACATTGCGCTGCGGAGAAAATGTAGAAATCGCGTGTTTATAAACGAGCTGCTGTTTCCCATCTGTATCAAGAATAATTGTAAAATTATCAAAGCTTTTTACAAAGCCTCGCAGTTGAAATCCATTTAACAAGAAAACTGTTACGGGGATATTCTCTTTTCTCAACTGGTTCAAAAATTGATCTTGAATATTTACTGTTTGTTGTTTCATGACACATAGGCCTCCCTCTTATCACATTATTATCTATATTCGCGATTTAAAACAGCTTTCCTTCTATAAATTCATGAATTTCTTTAAGCTTTTTTTCCCGATCGGTCGACATGTCAAACCATTCAATATTCATTTTATTTCGAAACCAAGTCAGCTGCCGTTTTGCATAGCGCCTAGAATTTTGTTTAAGCGTTTCAATTGCATCTTCTTTTGATAAACGACCTTCAATGTAATCATAAATTTCTTTGTAACCAATCGCTTGGACAGATTGACAATGGTGAACACCATTTTTATATAATAATTTTGCCTCTTCAATTAACCCCTCTTCAATCATATGATCGACACGTTTATTTATTCGCTCATATAACAGCTCACGCTCCATCGTTAGACCGATCACTGTCACATCATATGGGGAAACTTTAGATTGGTGATTATGTTCACTGAATTTTTTACCAGTGACATGATAAACTTCCAAAGCACGAATGACCCTTCGAACATTGTTAGGATGTATTTCAAGATAACTGTCAGGGTCGATTCTTTTTAATTTTTCATGTAAAGCTATTTCTCCATAAGTATTGGCATAGTTTTCCATATCCATACGGTATGTCTGATCACTGTCAGAAGAAGAGAAATCATAGTCATAAATGACTGAGTTCACGTATAGCCCCGTCCCACCTACGATAAACGGAAGTTTATTTCTATCGTGTATGTCATCGATCAGTTTTTTTGCCTTTGATTGAAATTCTGCAACCGAAAAGTTTTCTGTTGGATCCTTTATATCAATCAAGTGATGAGGAATGTCGTCCATCTCATCTTGCTTAATTTTTGCTGTTCCTATATTCATTTGACGATACACTTGCATCGAATCCCCGCTAATAATCTCTCCATGAAAAGCTTTCGCAAGTGAAATACTTGTTGCAGTTTTACCAACAGCAGTAGGACCTACTAGGACGATTAGTTTCTTCATCATATCCACCTTAAGTTTCTTTAATATACATATTCAAAACTTTATTATCAAGAGTTGGTCTCATATGCGTTAAAAATGATCAATAATGCCAAAATGGTACGTTGCAGAAGGACGAACCTGTACGGTAAATCCAAACTTATCAAAGCGAGTACTTCTAAAATGATCTTTTAATACAACTCTTTTTCTTGCGACTCTTTTTGCCTCTTCGATTGTATCATAAGTCAGCTCATGGTTAACTGTCATCGGCCTCATTGCATCAAATCCAGCAGACCCTTTTACTTTTTCCTCAAACATCGGGTCAAAATAGACAACATCAATACTTTTACTTTTCTGCTTTTTTAGCCAAGCTAAATGGTGGTCATGATGAACAATAATGCGCCTCATTGCATTGTCTATTTGATCATGATGAGAATTGTATGACTTTAACCCGGACTGAACAAGGTAAGCTAACAATTTTGATGATTCGCAGCCAATTACTTTTCCCTTTTCTCCAATAGCGAGACTAGCTAATATCGCATCAGATCCTAGCCCTAACGTACCATCAAAGAAAGTATCACCCTTTTTTAACTGACATGCCTTGATGAGTGGATCTTCATTCGTCTTTAACCAATGCTTCGCTCGAAACATTGCGGCATTCGGATGAAAAAAGAAAGGGTGCTCGTTCCCTTCATTATATAATTCGATCCTTTCTTTTCCTACTACGACCACAGGTGACCGATGCTCTCGCGTGAGTTGATTAATAGGCTTCTCATTCCGCTCGACATAGCGAGCCGATAAAGACAAAGCAGTTTGCTTTGCCTTCGTTACCGTAAAAGAAGTTGGTCGGCTTGCAGTAGTAATGACTGACTGTTCCAATAACACTCATCCTCTTTTATACGATCAGCATGATAAAAGATGCCGACGATAGTATAACTTCAACTAAGGCTTTCGCCATCGTTTGGCGATAAGCCAAGTTTTGTTTACATCACTCTTTTGAACATTCTCTCCATCTCGTACGTAGAATAATGAAGAATAATTGGACGTCCGTGCGGACATGTATACGGTTCTTCACACGTCCTTAACGTTTCAAGTAATTGGAACATCTCATCTTGTGTTAAGTAACGATTCGCTTTAATCGCCGCTTTACATGACATTAAAATCGCGGCATCGTCTCGTATCTTTCCGATATCAACCATTTTATGTTCGGTTAGCTGTTCAATCATTTCTTCAATAATTTCTTGTTCTTGACCTTTTGGAAACCATGTAGGGTGGGAACGAACAATATACGTCCTCGTTCCAAACGGTTCTAAGTGAACTCCTACTTCTTTAAATACATCTGTCTTTTCCTTTATAAGTTCTTCTTCTTTTTGAGTAAACTCGAATGTAAGTGGAACGAGTAAGTCCTGTAATGTATGATCCACTTTTCTAACTTTGTCTCTAAAATATTCATATTTTATTCGTTCTTGCGCTGCATGTTGGTCAACAATATATAAGCCTTGGTCATTTTGTGCAAGAATATACGTCCCATGAAGCTGTCCGATTGGATAAATAACTGGAACTTCATTCTCATTTAAGCCGTTAGCTGTTTCTACGACTTCTTTTCGTCCATTACCCACAACGGGAGTATCTTCTTTAGAATTCTGAATTTGTGCATCTTCATCTCGAACGTCAACCGTATTTATTTGTGAATGATTTATCGAATCAGAGATTGTATCCCGCTGCTCCGCAATCGTTTCGTTTACTGGGCTACCGACTGTTTCCTTTACATAACCTTGGTGTTCATTTTCTTGATGTTGAGTAAACTGGAGTTTTGACCCATCTTGTTTCACTTCACGATGCTGAAGATCAAATGAGATTTGTTCTGATTTTGGTTTTTCATAGGTCGTTTTCTTTACTTCAGGAATAAGTCGTGTTTGTTTAAACAATTGTTTAATTTCTGTTGTCAAAAGTTCTTGCAGCGCCTGCTCTTTACTAATCCGAACTTCTAATTTAGAAGGATGCACATTGACATCAACTAACACAGCATCCATATCAATGTGCAGGACGACAATTGGATTTTTACCAATTGGTAATAAAGTATGATATCCTTCTTGGATCGCTCTGACGAGAGAATAATTTCGAATATAACGACCATTAATAATGGTGGAAATATATGAACGGTTCGACCTCGTCACTTCTGGCTTTGCAATAAACCCTTTCACTTTAAAATCTAAAGTTTCGGCTTCAAAAGGGATCATGCTTTTGGCAATATTCGTACCGTAAATGGCAGCGATCACACGTAATAAATCTCCATTTCCCATCGTTTTTAATAACGTTTTTCCGTTATGAGTCAAATGAAAGGCTACACTCGGATGAGCAAGAGCCATTCGGTTGATCACATCCGATATGTGGCCGAGCTCTGTATGGATCGTTCTTAAATACTTCAGTCTTGCAGGAGTATTATAAAACAGTTCAGATACTTGTATTTCGGTTCCTTTTCTAGAGGAAGTAGCTCCTTTGTGCACTACTTTTCCGCCTTCTAATTGAATTTCTTGCCCTTCTTTTGTACCATCACTCGTTTTTAAAGTGAGCTTAGAGACGGAGGCAATACTCGGCAATGCTTCCCCTCGAAATCCTAACGTTGCAATACGGAATAAATCTAGGTCTTCCCGAATTTTACTCGTTGCATGCCGATAAAAAGCTGTTTCAATGTCGTCCTCTTCAATTCCTTCGCCATTATCAAGAACCCGAATGAGTGAGAGTCCACCTTCTTCAATCTCAACCCGTATATTTGTACTTTTTGCATCTAACGAATTTTCTACTAACTCTTTAACAACCGATGCTGGTCGTTCAACAACCTCACCTGCTGCGATTTTATTAGATAACAAATCATCCAGTTGATGAATTTTCCCCATGCCGTACAACCTCCTCTCGTTTAAAAATACAAATGGTGTAAGTTTATGATGACTTCCGATTACCTATCTTCCTTTTTATCGATATAAAAGGTGATTATTTCAATTTTCTTTGTAATTGATCAAGAAGTTCAATCGCCTTAATAGGTGAGACATGCAATAAATTTACACCTTTTAACTCTTGAATAATCGCTGCTTCCTGATTTGTAATGGCTTCTTTTTTATTTGTCGCTTCAGAGCCTAAATTATCCTCTTCAAATAAAGTAAGCTGTTCATTCGTACTATATGAAGGTTTTTGTTCAACCGAAATTGCTTTTTCATTTTCAGTTCCTTGCTGCAATTGAGCTTGTCCATTCTCAAAATCATATAAAATTTCTTTTGCTCGTGTGATTAGCTTTTCTGGGAGCTCAGCAAGTTCTGCGACGTAAATCCCATAACTGCGATCGGCTGAACCATCCACAACTTTATGTAAAAAGACGACTTTACCATCTTCTTCGATTGCGGAAACGTGAACATTTTTAAGTCGTTCACAATGCTGTTCTAATGTCGTTAATTCATGGTAATGCGTCGAGAACAACGTTTTTGCACCTATTTCATTATGAATATACTCAATGATCGACTGTGCAAGCGCCATCCCGTCGTATGTAGATGTGCCTCGTCCGATCTCATCTAGTAAAATTAAACTGTTTTTTGTAGCTTTTGATACCGCGTGTTTCGTTTCAAGCATTTCAACCATAAACGTACTTTGTCCTTGTGCTAAATCATCGGCTGCACCAATCCGGGTAAAGATTTGGTCAAAAATAGGTAGTGTCGCCTCATCAGCAGGGACGTAGGAGCCGATTTGAGCCATGATTGAAATTAACGCTAACTGCCTCATATACGTACTTTTACCAGCCATATTCGGACCTGTAATTAATAATAATTCTCTTTCTCTATTTAGTGTCAAGTTATTAGAGACATACTCCCCGCTGTCGATCACTTTTTCAACGACAGGATGACGTCCTTCCTTAATATCGACGTCCCCTTCAGGGGTGATTATCGGTTTAACGTAATGGTTTTGTTCTGCTACAACAGCAAAGCTTTGCAGCACATCGATCGTGCTCACAATGTTAGCTAGCTCCTGTAAAGGTCGAATATATTCCTTAACGTTCTCACGAACTTCCATAAACAGTTCGTATTCCAGCTTCTCACTATTCTCTTCTGCTTCTAGTATTAAAGCCTCTTTTTCCTTTAACTCCTCACTAATATACCGTTCAGCGTTCGTTAACGTTTGCTTGCGTTCGTAACGACCTTCAGGTAATAAATGCAAATTTGCCTTTGTCACTTCAATATAATAACCGAACACTTTGTTAAAACCGACTTTTAATGATTTAATTCCGGTTTCTTCCCGCTCTTTTTTCTCCATTGAAGCAATCCAAGATTTTCCGTTTCGCATCGCATGACGATATTCGTCAAGATCAGCATTGTAGCCGTCTTTAATAATATTTCCTTCGGTAATCGAAACAGGCGGATCTTCATGGATGCTTTTCTGGAGAAGCTCTTTTAATTGTTCACAATGGTCGGTTTGCTGCAATAATTTGTTGGCAAAGTCATTTCTTAAACTTTGAACGATATCAAATAACCGAGGCACTTCTTCAAGCGATCGTTTTAATTGAATGAGATCTCTTGCATTTACATTCCCAAACGCTACCTTACCTGATAGACGTTCAAGGTCATAGACACCGATTAAATGCTCGCGCACCGCTTCACGTTCAAAATAATGTTCGATAAACGAATCAACTAGACTTAACCGCTCTGCAATGTGTTCCTTACGAATTAACGGACGCTCAACCCATTGCTTTAGTGCTCTTGCCCCCATCGCTGTTGCCGTTTTGTCTAGAACCCATAGAAGTGAACCTTGCTTCTTTTTTTCTCGGATCGTTTCGACTAATTCCAAATTGCGTTTTGAATACGAGTCAATCGTCATATATTCATTCGGTAAATAATAAGTCGCTTGTTGGATATGGTCTAACGCTCGTTTCGTCGTGCGATAAATATAAGTGAGCAGTCGCTGGCACGTCATCTTTGTCCGATAATCTTCCAAATGATTGACATACTCTCCCATACTTTCGATCTGTTCGCAGTTGTCCTCGTATGAGATTGTCACACCTAAACGGGATGTTAACAATTTCTGTTTTTCTTCACCTAAAAAAGATGGCACAACGATTTCTTTTGGCCGGAAACTTGCTGCTTCATGAGAGACATCTTCAAAACTTGTTGTAATGATTGTCGTTAACAGCTGTCCAGTTGTCATATCAATCGCTGCTAGTCCATATTCTGTTTCCGAAAAATCAGTGATCGAAAGGAGATAGTTGTTTTCTCGATCAGAAATCGCCTTCCCTTCCATGACCGTCCCAGGAGTTATAATTTGAACGACTTCTCTTTTTACAACCCCTTTTGCTTGTTGAGGATCTTCAGTTTGCTCACAAATCGCCACTTTATATCCTTTTTCAATTAGCTGTGTTATGTATTGTTCTGAGGAATGATAAGGCACTCCGCACATTGGAATCGCTTCATCGCCTTTTCCTCGTTTCGTTAATGTAATTTCAAGCTCTTTTGCTGCTTTTTGAGCATCATCAAAAAACAGTTCGTAAAAATCCCCTAAACGAAAAAATAAAAAGGCATCCTCATGCTCTGCCTTGATTCGTAAATATTGCTCCATCATCGGCGTTTGTTTTGCCATTCGTTATTCTCCCCCGTATTTCACTCGTTCTGTACATGCAAGTTCAAAAAATGAGCCTCATTTATTGAACAATCTCTATAACGGGTCTATTATAACATACGTCGCTACGTTTATTAATCTAGTTTGTTCTGTTTCAACCATGCGAAGAAGTTGTCCGCACGTTGTCGTACAATGGGACTGCTAGACCGCTTTAGCTGTAAAAATTGATGAACAGTTTCTTTCCATAACACCGATCTGCCTCCATCATAATACGCTTTAATAACACGTTTATTTAACGAATCTCTAATTGAAATGTTCTGAAAAAAGACCGTTTCGATCCATTCAAAAAATGCTCTTCCTTCACGAATATAGTGATACCATGAAGGAAGAGTCCGATATTCAAACCCGTTAAATCGATTCAAACGAACAGATCCTAACCTGCCGAAAGAATCTCTGCGCCTCACATCTTTTTCATCACTTATCGCTGCTAGCGGAATAGCAAGAAGCTGATCTAGTTGCTGAATTAATTGGTTGGATGGCTTTTTGTTTGAAATATGTAAGTGCCCTCCTAAAAAAAAGCGTCCGAAAGGATGACCATTTGAAACGACGGATAAGTTGTTTGAAGATAACTTTCTCTCCAATTTTCCCTGCAAATGTAAACATTCATTGTAAAGGTCGTTTCCCGTCTTTACCGGTTTTGTCCGAAGTTCAATAATAGGGTGAGAAAAAGAATTTCCTTTGCGGACTAACGTACGATCTGTACCGATCCTCTGTCCGTCGTCTTTCCTCATCGGTAATGAAGCAAATTTGTTTGTTTCAGCATTTTTTATCATAATTTCAAGATCAGAGCCTAGAAGCACCGCACCTTTTGTATCGCATATTCGTGCTGCTGACCGTGTGAAATCTTCAGTAACAGAAATAATGCTAATATCTTTTCCAAGTCGCTGTAAATGAACGGAAAAATAACGTATTCGTGCATAATATGCAGCTTGAACACCAATATCTAATAACTCTTGTCCTAAATAAAAGGACGTAAGTTGTTCAACTGTTATTTCTTTGAAATCCGCTTGGAAAGACTCCTTTATACGAATACGATCCGGAACAAATTCAACACCGGAAATCATTAATTGAAACGCATTTTTCATAGGTTCTTTCGTTTTTAGCTTGTGTACAATCCAGGGCTCGAGTTCCATTCTTTTCCTCCCTTCATATCATGAAATACGGGTACTATGTTCGTAACTAGAAATTCGAAAGAAAAGAAATAAGGAAGAAGAGACGTCTTCTTCCCGCTCTAGTTATTCTTCTAAATCACCCATGAGGAAGTTCGGATCAAGGTCTTCAAACTCTTCATCTTCTACATCATAATCCCAAACTTTTTCATCCCAGTCATCGCTAATACCATCAGGATTAACATATACACACACTTTCGTCTCCCCAATCACTTCAACGAGGAACTCTCTTTCGACTTGAATGTCAACGTCTGTTCCATTCGTTGCAATTGTTGCTTCAAGTGTGTTCGGTTGTTGAATTGCACGAGCAATTACTTCCAACTCTTCAGACAAAACATTTTTGTCTTGCATTGCAAGCGGTACGATGTCTGTGTACGCCACTGTTTCTGTCGCTACGTTTGTCTTCGTATTATTGCTGTATGAATACCATATATTGATGTCATATTTCCCTTGAACCTCTATGGCATCACCTTTTTTGGTTGCATCATATTTGTGATTTATGATCCAACAACCTAAAATACTAGTCGGTTTTTGTGCAGGAGATATGGAATGACTAGCTTGAGAAAATTTTCTACCTTTTCCACATACGGCTTT
Organism: Evansella halocellulosilytica; assembly: GCF_002335745.1. Taxonomy (GTDB): domain Bacteria; phylum Bacillota; class Bacilli; order Bacillales; family Salisediminibacteriaceae; genus Bacillus_CA; species Bacillus_CA halocellulosilytica. Next base: position 3,862,904 of record NZ_NIST01000001.1, read on the forward strand.
CGTTATAATCTCTCTGTAATTTAGCTCTCTGTCTGCTGGTGACATGCTTTTCCCTCCTCAAACAATTATTGACGCTCAGCAAACGAACCCATTAAATCAAGACGGTTTCAATTGCATGATATGCATGACAAATGACTAGTGTGAATGAAATAACTGACTACTCTACCCTATGATAGTGAGTAATGAATAGTTCCGATAAACCTAGATTTTTTTTATACTATCAAGATTTAATAATAAAAAGGCGATAGTATAACTTTCACTAAGGTTTCTGCCATCGGATATGGCGATCAGCAAGTTTGTTTAGAAAAATTAGATCTGTCCCCTTTCCTAATCATTACTTCCTTTACTAGATAGGCAAGAAAGTATAAATATAGTTTGGTTCGTTCCCCAGCTACTGCTTTTCGAGATTCTTTGTAAACCCTTTGAATCTCACTGTCATGCAGCGCCAGCAAATAAAAATAGAGCGATGATCATTTCATTTTCTAAAACAGTATTTAGTCTCAAATGAGTCATATTCTTTAGTGAAGTAATAAGCATTTGAGACCGTGGCAACAATTCTTATGATGACTCGTCAGAGGTGAAAAGGATGAATGGAATTATGACGTTTGCTAAATCTTAATCCATAGTTCAATTATGTATATGTATTCAAGACGAGGTTCATGAATGAGATTTTTGATTTTCTTTTATCTATTTCTAATTTGGTACGTGAAATAATATAAGAAGCTTTGCATGACGGTTTATTAGGGTAAAAAACTGCCCCAAAACGCTTGTAGATGTTTCGGGACAGTTTGCTTATTTATTAACAGCCATTGTTTAGAGGATTTTTCTTTGTCGTGCCTTGGAGGGGATCTCCACCCGTTGATTCAATAATTTTATTTGTGACTGTGTTTGAAATTGTAGTACTCACGAGTTGAAGCAAGCTATTCACGTCTGTTTGAGATTGTTTAAATTCTCTTACTAACGGAATGTTATCAAGTTCATCTTGTAAAGCATCAATTTTATCTTCCACTGCTTTTAAAGCTTCGTGCTTTTCATAATGCTTCAAATTCACAGCTTCTTTTTGCAGTGACTTTATTTGGCCGATAATCTCTTGTACTTTCAAATGATCATTGATTTGCAGTTCTGCCCGTTTAAAAAAGTCTACTTCTTCTGTTTCGGCAATCATATTCGCTAATTCTTTCGCCTTCTCTTTCACTTCTGCTTTTGTATATAATTTTGTCATGAGCTTGTCACCTCTGCAGTTTCTACAACATGACCATCTAAAGACCATGTTTTCGCTTCTGTTATTTTTACGTTCACTAATTGCCCGATTGCCGATTTAGGTGCTCTTAAATTAACAAGTCGGTTCGTTCGAGTACGTCCCGTCAATACGTCAGGATTCTTTTTACTCTCGCCTTCCACTAACACTTCCACTACTTGACCTTCATATGGCTTATTCTTTTTCGCTGCCAAGTCATTAACAACTTCATTTAGGCGGCGTAAACGATCCTTTTTTACTTCCATCGGAATGTTATCTTCCATCTTAGCAGCTGGTGTACCATCACGCGGGGAGTAAATGTACGTAAAGGCTGTATCATACTCCATTTCTTTTACAAGTGATAGTGTATCTTCAAATTGTTCCTCTGTTTCATTTGGAAAACCAACGATAATGTCAGTCGTAAATGATGCATGAGGAATCTTTTCTTTTATTTTGTTTGCAAGTTCAACATAGTGCTCACGAGTATACTTTCGAGCCATTAATTTCAGTACGTCACTATTCCCACTTTGTACTGGCAAGTGAATATGTTCGACCAAGTTCCCACCTTTTGCAAGTACATCAATTAAGTGATCATCAAAATCACGTGGGTGACTAGTCGTAAAGCGAACTCGTGGAATATCAATCTTACGAATTTCATCCATTAAATCGCCTAATCCATAATCCATATCAACTAAATCTTTTCCGTACGCATTTACATTTTGTCCAAGTAACGTAATTTCTTTATATCCGTTTCGGGCAAGGTGGCGAACTTCTTCAATAATATCTTCTGGGCGGCGGCTGCGTTCTTTTCCGCGTGTATATGGAACGATACAATACGTACAGAATTTGTCACAACCGTACATAATATTGACCCAGCCTTGAATTTTACCTTTACGTGCACGAGGCATGTTTTCAATTATGTCGCCTTCTTTAGACCAAACTTCAATGACCATTTCTTTATTAAAAATCGCATTTTTAATTAAAGTAGGTAATCTGTGAATGTTGTGTGTACCGAAAATTAAATCGACTTGCTGATGCTTTTCGAGAATTTTATTTACGACAGACTCTTCTTGTGACATACAGCCGCATACACCTAGTATTAATTCCGGACGCTCACGCTTTAACGTTTTTAAGTGACCGATTTCACCAAAAACTTTATTTTCGGCATTTTCGCGGATCGCACACGTATTTAAGAGAATAATATCTGCATCGTCTGTTTCTGTCGTCGATTCAAAACCCATGTTCATTAAAATACCTGCCATGTTTTCAGAATCATGTTCATTCATTTGACAGCCGTATGTGCGAATTAAAAACTTCTTCCCTATCCCTATTCCTTGCATATCTTCAGGAATATCAAAATCATAATGAATTTCTACATCCTCTTTTCCGCGTTTTTTTGCTTGTTTTAAATTTGGAGGAATATAGGTCGTTTGAAAATATTGAGAATAATCCTTTTTCTGTACGGATTTTTTGTCCGCAGATAAAGAATTATCAGAAGCTTGAGTTTGCATTTTTCGTTGTTCTTCATTCATGTATATCGCTGCTCCTTTAATATTTCGTTAATTAGGATGTTCAAAGTTTTAGAGAATCGATACTCTTTTAAACATGAGAGGCTTTGTCATTTCACACCTATTCTTACGTGGAAAAACAATTTCCCACAACTGTTTAGTATAAAGAATTTTTTACCGTTTCACAATAGATGGGGCAAATCAATTGTGACAATACTTAAAATCACTAGGAGCTGCTCATGATAGACCGGGAAGTTGATTGAAAGAATTCCTTGCTTTTTTAAGAAAAGCGCAAACGACCTCGAGCGAGTGCCGCTGCCTCTTCCTCTTCTAGCATCGCTCTGTGGTTATATCCGTCAACTGTGCAATACGCAAATCGTTAGAACAGATCTTCGGCTAAAACCCCCGCGTCCTACGGGAACGCCGAAGTCCCCACATCCGTGTGGAAGCTCGTGATGTAAATGCTCTTTAGAGCTAGACAACTATCCATGAGAAAAATGATATACTTTCTTATTTTTGTAAAAAGACGATGGATTTCATCCACCGTCTTCTAGCATTAAATAATCTCAAGTTCTTTACCTGCTTTTTCAAATGCGTCTAATGCTTCCTGTAAAAGCTCTTTCGTATGGTCTGCAGTCACGATCGTTCGAACACGTGCTTGACCTTTCGGAACTGTAGGGAAAGCGATTCCTTGAGCAAATACTCCATATTGTAAAAGCTTGTCTGATAATTGATGCGCTTTTGCACCGTCACCTATAATGACTGGTGTGACAGGTGTTTCACTTTTACCTGTATCAAAGCCAAGTGCGTGAAGGCCATCTTTAAAGAATTTTGTATTTTCCCATAAACGGTCAATTCGTTCTGGTTCCTCAAGTAAAATATCAATCGCTTCTGAGCAAGCAGCTGTTACCGCTGGCGGATGGGATGTACTGAATAAGAACGGTCTGCCTTTATGAATAAGATAGTCTCTGACAGTTTGAGTACTTGCAATATATCCACCGAGTACACCGATTGCTTTACTTAATGTACCGACTTGAATATGAACACGACCGTTTAAATCGAAGTGATCAACAGTACCTCGACCATTTCGACCTAATACACCGCTCGCATGAGCGTCGTCTACCATAATGAGTGCATCATATTTTTCACATAGCTCGACAATCTCAGGAAGAGGAGCAATGTTACCGTCCATTGAGAACACACCATCTGTTACGACTAGACGCTTTCGGTATTGCTGTGTATCTTTTAATGCTTCTTCTAAGCTTTCCATATCAACGTGTTTATAAATTTTACGCGCTGCTTTAGTTAAACGAATCCCATCTATAATGGATGCATGGTTTAGTTCGTCAGAAATAACGACATCTTCTTTCGTTAAAATAGAAGATAAAATTGCCTGATTTGCGGTAAAACCAGATTGTAGCACTAACGTTGCTTCTGTATGCTTGAACTCTGCTAGTTTCTTTTCGAACTGTTCGTGCATGGAAAATGTTCCAGCAATTGTTCGAACAGAACCTGTACCTGCTCCGTATTTTTCAACAGCTTTTAATGCTGCTTCTTTCATACGAGGGTGTGTAGTCAAGCCTAAATAGTTGTTTGAAGAGAGTTGAATGACTTCTTTTCCGTTAATCGTTACTTTAGCACCTTGATCAGATTCTAATGGTACGAGAGAACGAAATACCCCTTCCTCTTTCATTTCATTTAATTCTTCTTGTAAATATTCAAAGCCCTTCATTCATGTTTCCTCCCATTTTACATTTTTACATTCAGCTCTGTTCACTCTTGTTGCTAAAATCAACATTCACATTATAACAGTGCCTAACATTTTTAAGAAAGTTTTCTTCACAACTTAAGGGTGTAATACCACTTTCCCACATGCACCTTTAATCATTAAATCGAACCCTTTTTCGAACTCTTCTAGTGAAAAATGGTGAGTGATCATTGGTTTCACGTCAACTTGGCCAGATTCAAGTAATCCAGATACTTGCTGCCATGTTTCATACATACGCCGTCCTGTTATCCCTTGAACAGTAATACCTTTAAATACGATATCGTTTGTAACATCGATTTCTACCGGCTTTACAGGGAGACTTAAAATAGAGACTCTTCCTCCATTTGTAACCATTTTAAAACCTTGATCCATTGCAACTGGATGTCCGCTCATTTCACAGACGACATCAACACCTTGACCTTTAGTCAATTTGTTTACAACAGAGAGCGGGTTTTCGTTCATTGAATTAACGACAGTCGTTGCTCCCATATTTTTTGCTAACTCCAGTCGATAATCATTTAAGTCAAAAGCAATAACTTGTGATGCACCTGCTGCTTTTGCAACACCAACTGCCATAATACCAATCGGTCCACAGCCAATAACCGCTACTGTTTTACCGACAACATCACCTGCTAGTACGGTGTGTACAGCATTTCCCATTGGCTCTTGAACACTAGCGACATCAAAAGGTAGTTCAGGGTCGTTTTTCCACATATTCTCTGCTGGCAGTGCCACATACTCGGCAAAACATCCATCACGATCTACTCCAATAATTTCTGTATTCGCACAAATATGCGCTTGCCCTGTTAAACATTGCGGACAATGGCCACAAACGATATGGGTTTCCGCAGATACATGGTCACCTACTTCTACATTATTAACGAGTTTTCCTTTTTCTACAACGACTCCAGAAAACTCGTGACCAAAAACGTAAGGAGGATTTACACGGCTTTGGGACCATTCATCCCAAGCATAAATATGAACATCTGTACCACAGATGGAAGTAGCTTTCACTTGAATTAATACTTCTTGGTCCCCAATCGTCGGGACAGGGACTTCTTTTAAAGTAGCGCCTGGTGCACGCCCTTCTTTAACGATCGCTTTCATCATTTTTGTCACTGTGCTTCACGCCTTCCAATTATAATAAACTAATAATCTTTGTAAGCATTTACATTTACAAAAGATAGCAAACTTAAACTATGTTTATTTTAGCATGATCTTTTGTTCTCGTAAACAGAACAGTCCATCTCACGTATACAAAATGGTTTAAGTAAGCGCTTCCATTTTCGCGCAAGAGATCTTACGAATACAACCCTTAAAGGTTTATTTTCACACAGGCATAGCCTGTGGTTTACAAAGAATATAATAAAAATGGGCTGCCCTCAAAATACTAGGACAGCCCATTCATTTGATTTAGTTCTTTGATTACATAAATTCAGAAACTAACTTGTTAAATTGCTCTTCTTCGAGCTCAAGCGACTGATCGGAAAGAGGTTCATCTTTATACCCTTTTACTAAGGAGTCATAAGATGGTTTCTCTTTATCTTGGTAAATGAGACCTGTCACTAAGCCATTGTAATTCATTAATGTATTCATAGCTTTCGTACGATCATGTGGATCATAATCATCGACCTCAGCTAAAGATGTTAAGTTTTCTTTAAACCAGTCATACGTATTTACTTTATTAAATGTGACACACGGGCTAAATACATTGATTAATGAAAAGCCTTTATGGTTGATCCCTTGTTCGATGAGTGATGTTAACTCTTTTAAATCTCGTGAAAAACTTTGTGCGACAAATCCAGCACCAGAGGAGATCGCTAATTCCATAACATTTAATGCAGACTCAATTGCACCGTCTGGTGTACTTTTCGTTTTAAAGCCCATGTCACTTCGAGGTGATGTTTGACCTTTCGTTAACCCATAAATTTGATTATCCATCACAATATACGTGACATCAATATTTCTGCGAATAGCATGTACCGTATGACCCATTCCAATTGCAAAACCGTCACCGTCTCCTCCAGATGCAATGACAGTAAGGTCACGATTTGCCATTTTCACTCCTTGAGCAATCGGTAAAGATCTTCCGTGAATACCGTGGAACCCGTAAGAATTAATATACCCTGATATTCTACCAGAACATCCGATACCAGACACGACAGCTAAATCTTCAGGTACAACCCCGACATTTGCAGCAGCTCTTTGAATTGCCGCTTGTACTGAAAAGTCACCACACCCAGGACACCAGTTAGGCTTCACATTATTTCGAAAGTCTTTGAATGTGGCCATTTTTAAAACAACTCCTTACATTGTTGATAAATTTCTTTTGGTAAAAATGGGTTTCCGTCGTATTTTAAGACCGATTGTATATGAGGGTAACATAAGTTCATTTTTACGAGCTGAGATAATTGACCAGTTGCATTGTTCTCTACAACGACAACTTTTTTCGCTTTTTTAATCATACTTTCCACTTCTTCAGTCGGGAATGGATGTAATAATCTGACTTGGCCGTGATTGACTTTCAATCCGTCTTTTTCTAAACGTGGAATTGCTTCTTGAATCGTCCCGCGTGTAGAATTAAATCCTAATATTAATAAATCGGCTTCATCGTGCTTTTCATCTTTATAAACCGGTGTTGGAAAGTGTTTAACTAATGTGGATAGCTTTCTCATTCGTTTATCCATTTGCTCTTTTCGATTCACTGCACTTTCAGACGGTTTGCCCTGCTCATTATGTTCTACACCTGTTACATGGTGTAATCCATTTTTTGTCCCAGGCAAGACACGCTGAGAGATCCCATCATCTGTTAAAGCATACCGCTTATAATATTCTTTATTTTCTTGTTCGGGTAAGTCATTTAATTCAAGTTTTCCTCTGCGGATTTCCACTTTACTAAAGTCTAACGGTTCGACTGTTTGTTTTCCCAATGAGAGAGCTAGATCAGTCATAATAATAACCGGAACTTGATATTCTTCTGCAATGTTAAATGCTTCTACTGTATCGTAAAAAGCTTCTTCTACCGTAGACGGTGCAAAAACAACTTTCGGAATCTCACCGTGAGTACCGAAAATCATTGCTAGAATATCAGATTGTTCTTGTTTTGTCGGTAAACCAGTACTTGGACCGCCCCTTTGTGTATCTACAACAACGAGTGGTGTTTCTGTCATTCCACTTAAACCGATCGCTTCCATCATTAATGACAATCCCGGACCTGCTGAAGCAGTTAATGATCGAACACCTGTGTAATTGGCTCCGATAGCCATTGTACATGCGGCGATTTCATCTTCTGTCTGAATGACTGTTCCACCGTACTCAGGCAATTTCTTAATTAAATATTCCATAATTTCAGAAGCAGGCGTTATCGGGTAAGCTGGCATAAATCTCGCCCCGCCAGCTAGAGCTCCTAAAGCTACCGCATCGTTACCAATCATAAACATCCGGTTTTCCCCGTCTGCTTTTGCTAGTTGAAAATCTCCTATTGCGCCTTCTGATTCTTTCAAAAAGTAATTCATTCCTTCTTCAATCGCCAACATGTTTTTCTCAACGACAGATGCACCTTTTTTTGAAAAAATTTGTTCAACAACAGACTTAAAAGCCTCAGCTTTTATCCCTAATAAAGCTCCAGAAGCTCCAACTGCGACCATATTTTTCATTAATGAGGTCCCTAATTCAGATGCAATTTCTGTGAACGGAACTGAAAATAAGATAGCATTACTTCCTTCTGGTAAAATCGGTGAGAACTTACTGTCCCCAATAATGACTCCCCCTGCTACTAGCTCATGATGGTTAACATCAATCGTTTCTTGATCAAATGCCACAAGGATATCTAAATCATCAGAAATTGAATTAGTGGGTGCTGTACTTACACGAATTTTATTATTCGTATGCCCCCCTTTAATTCGAGATGAAAAGTGGCGATATCCATATAAATAATAGCCTAGTCGATTCAGCGCGGTAGAAAATATTTCTCCCGTACTTTCAATTCCCTCACCTTGCTGTCCGCCAACTTTCCATGAAAGTTGATTGATCATGTTTTCCTCCACCCCTTCTAATCTAGCAATACTACAATCTCTCACATGTGAATGTGAACACATTCATTTGCATGTTTATCCAACCTATTACTGTTAGAACCGATCAGTTTTTCAGTGTTTTAATGAACCTTGATTTTTCACCGAACACTGCAAAACGGCTTTAATAAACAGAAATAAAAGTAAAAGTACACATGGATGATATATGATTCTTGTTGAAGCATTTACCTTCAAATTATCTGTTTTAGCAATCTTATTGTACCACATTTTTCAACCGTACTTAAAGCTCGAAATTCCCTCTATATTGACGATTGATATGCACACTCCTTTATTATATTCGAAGTTTCATACAGTTGATTGGACTTTACATATCCATTGCCATTAAATAAAAATGGTCCGAAAGATAGAATGAGGGGATGTCCTATTTTTTCACAAAGGTTTTTATCCTTCTTTGTTGCTATTTAATTATTGCAATTATAACCATTCTTATCCGAAAGAAAAGAACCTGCTAAATGATAAGAGCAGGTTCAACTTTTTTATCGAGGTTCAACAATTAATTTAATCGCTGTACGCTCATCACCATCAATTTGAATGTCTGTAAATGCTGGGATGCAAACGAGATCAATCCCGCTTGGAGCAACAAACCCTCTAGCTATAGCAATTGCTTTAACCGATTGGTTTAGTGCCCCTGCACCTATGGCTTGAATCTCTGCAGCTCCCCTTTCACGAATGACTCCAGCTAAAGCACCGGCAACAGAATTAGGATTGGATTTTGCTGAAACTTTTAATACTTCCACTTCAGTACCTCCTTATTGGATTAAATGGTGGTTTATAAGTCATATCTACATAGCGAAATAGAAACCTCTATTACGTCTATGATGATAATGAGCAGACTGATTAGTGTATTTGTTCCTCTTTTTGTATATATTCAAAACATTAACTTTTTATGATGTTTAATCAAAAAATGGGCGATCCTCATTGATTGATATTCTTTGAATTGATTCAGCATCACCACTTTTACTATTTACATTTATAATGACTCCATTACATTGTACCCGACCTTTAGCTACTTCAAACCTTGCTGGTAAATTTGTCAAAAATCGATTTACGATCACTTCTCGTTCCATGCCTAATATACCATCATACGGGCCTGTCATTCCAACGTCCGATAAATATGCCGTTCCTTTAGGTAGTATACGCTCATCTGCCGTTTGCACGTGTGTATGAGTTCCAATTACAGCAGAAACTTGACCATCTAAAAACCAGCTGACTGCTTGTTTTTCACTCGTTGCTTCAGCATGAAAGTCGATAAAAATAATCGGTGTTGATTTCTTTACTTCATTTACGATCGATTCTAATTTACGAAATGGGCAATCATTGTCATTCATAAATACTCTGCCTTGTGCATTCACAACTGCCACTTTTTGGTTGCCTACTTTTTTAATTAAAAATCCTTTACCTGGTATTCCTTCCGGGAAATTGGCCGGTCTGACGAGATCGTCAACATCATCAATAAAATCAAAAATTTCTTTTTTATCCCAAGCATGGTTACCAAGTGTAATAACGTCAGCACCACATTGCTTGATTTCATGATAAATCTTATCAGTAATCCCTTTACCTCCAGCAGCGTTTTCCCCATTTACAATCGTTAAATCTGGTCGGTGTTTACTTTTTAATTTCGGTAAATACTCCTTTAAAGCATTTCTGCCTGGCGATCCAACAACATCACCTATAAACATGATTTTCATTATTAATAGCTCCTTTTAATCATAAAAATGATAAGTCCACATCATATGTTTTAACGTATACGATTATAAATATGTATAACTCAATTTGAATATAGTATAAGGCAAGTTCGTATCCTATAAACGTTTAAATAAAGATTAGATCAAGTCATTTTATGTATAAAAATAAAGTGGCAATTTGCCACTTTATTTTGCATACTCAACTGCCCTTGTTTCACGAATGACGGTTACTTTAATGTGCCCAGGATAATCGAGCTCCTCTTCAATTTTCTTTGTAATCTCTCGAGCGAGTCGATACGAATCTTCATCATTAATGAAGTCAGGCTTCACCATTATACGTACTTCACGACCTGCTTGAATTGCATATGTTTTTTCTACACCTTCAAACGACTCAGAAATTTCTTCTAGCTTCTCAAGTCGTTTAATGTAAGTTTCTAGTGTTTCACGGCGGGCACCTGGCCTTGCTGCCGATAAGGCATCCGCTGCAGCTACTAACGTTGCAATAACAGATGTTGCTTCTGTATCTCCGTGATGGGAAGCGATACTGTTAATTACCACTGGATGTTCTTTATATTTTGTTGCGAGTTCAACACCAATTTCAACATGACTTCCTTCAACTTCATGATCAATTGCTTTCCCTAAATCATGTAAAAGTCCTGCTCTACGTGCAAGTTGAACATCTTCACCAAGTTCAGAGGCCATCAAGCCAGCAAGGTGGGCAACTTCCATGGAATGTTTAAGCACATTTTGACCATAACTTGTACGGAATTTCAAACGACCTAATATTTTTATAAGGTCAGGATGCAAATTGTGAATTCCCATTTCAAAAGTCGTCTGTTCACCATATTCACGGATCATTTCGTCTACTTCTCTTCTAGACTTGTCCACTGTCTCTTCTATTCGAGCAGGGTGAATACGTCCATCTTGAACAAGTTTTTCGAGTGTTGTTTTTGCAATTTCACGGCGAATCGGGTCAAATCCAGACAATATGACGGCTTCAGGTGTATCATCGATTATTAAATCGATTCCTGTTAATGTTTCAAGTGCACGTATATTACGCCCTTCTCGACCGATGATTCGACCTTTCATTTCATCGTTAGGTAAGTTAACAACAGATACGGTCGTTTCAGCTACGTGATCAGCAGCACAACGTTGAATAGACAATGATAAGATTTCTTTCGCTTTCTTATCAGCCTCTTCTTTTGCTTTCGTAACGGCATCTTTAATCATTATTGCTTTCTCATGGATTAGTTCATCTTCCATCGTTTTCATAATGATTTCACGTGCTTCGTCTTTCGTAAAGCCAGAAATACGTTCTAATTCTTGTTTTTGTTCTTTAAGCAACTCCTCGACTTTGCTATTCATCTCGTCGATTTCTTTTTGACGTTTTGACAATTCATCTTCTCTTTTTTCGAGAGACTCTTCCTTTTTGTCTAACGTTTCACTTTTACGGTCCAATACTTCTTCTTTTTGAACTAATCGATTTTCCTGCTTTTGAACATCGTTTCGGCGGTCGCGAACTTCACGCTCTGCTTCCATACGGATTTTATGAGCTTCATCTTTCGCTTCCAAAACCGCTTCCTTTTTACTGGAATCTGCTTCTCGCCGAGCATCTTCTATCGTTTGACGTGCCAGCTGCTCCGCACTGGAGATTTTGGCTTCTGCGATGGATTTGCGAACGAAGTATCCGATCAAGAAAACGATTACTGCAGTGAATAGCAAAATGAGGATTTGAACGATCAGGCTATCCAAGACTGATTCACCTCCTCATGCTATTTCTTGTTGGAACTAGTTTCATTTGTTTCTTCGTTTTCATTTAGCTGTGTTAAAATTACTGTTGTTTTGCCCGTGTCGGAAAATTTATTAAGCACTTGTCACCGAGCTTTTTTGTTAACTTTAGCGTCAATCATAAAGTTACATCATACTATACCTTTACGTATAATGTCGGAATTTGCACTAATAATATCAATACGAACAATCAACAGCCACCTATAACAGAGCCTTCATATTACAAAATTATGCATACATCCAGCACAGCTCATACAGTATGAGTATGGTTAAGGCAGTATTCTTTCTAATTGTATGCTTCATATGTAACAATGTCAAGCATTGGTAAGATTGATACACCTAATCTGTTATACCGTTTCAACATTTTCAGAGAATACGATGACTTTTGCTCTAGTTAAATACTTTAAACCTTTTAGGTTAGTTGACACAATGGTTAAAAATAACGTAAAAAATAAGCACTTTATTGTGCTCCAGGCTGTTGAGAAAGTTTTCTCAACAGCCTTTTTTTTTAAAGAAAAGTATGATATCTCACGATCTCATCCCTCCCGGCGGACGCTTTCCATGGGGCTTGTCTTCAACTAATTCTGACTCAGCGAAGCATCCTCAGAATGGATTTTCAGACTGCGCTGATCCCATTGGAGTCGCCGCCTTTCGTTCTTCAATCAACCTAGAACATCCATCGTTTCCTATTTAGAAATGATGGTTATTTTTTCATCAGTTTTATCTGATTATTCAGGTAAATATAGTATAATATAGATAAAACCACTCGTGAGGTGAGCGTGTGTTACGCCCCATTCGTGCAAAACAAGTTGAACTCGAAATGGTCTCTATCGATCAGTTAGTCCCAGACGACCACTTACTAAGAAAAATTGATGCCACAATTGATTTTTCCTTCATATATGACAAAGTAAAACCTTACTACAGTGAAGATAACGGTCGCCCACCAATTGATCCGGTTATGCTTTTTAAAATGCTGTTTATTGGATACCTTTACGGTATCCGATCTGAAAGACAGTTAGAAAAAGAAATTGAGACAAATATTGCTTATCGATGGTTTTTAGGATTAAGTCTAACTGATTCGGTTCCTCACCATTCCACCATAAGCTTCAATCGGCATAAACGGTTTAAAGAAACAGACTTTTTCAAGAGATATTTGATGAGACCGTTCTTCTGGCTATGCAGCATCGTATGGTTGGCGGGAGAGCTCTATTTACTGATTCTACCCACCTTAAAGCCAACGCAAATAAGCGGAAATTCACTAAGAAGACGGTTCAAGTTGAAACACGCGTGTACATAGAAGATCTAAATAAAGCGGTTGAGGAGGATCGAAAAGCACATGGAAAAAAGCCCTTACCGGAAAGAGATAAAAGAAAAAGAGATTAAAGTCAGTACGACAGATAAAGAAAGCGGCGATATGTTCAGGGATGGAAAGCCCGAAGGGTTCTTTTATTTAGACCATCGGACAACAGACATGAAATTTAATATTATTACTGATGTTCATTTAACACCAGGAAATATCCATGATTCCCTGCCGTATTTAAATCGACTGGACCGTCAGATAAAGACATTTGGTTTCAATGTGCAAGCTGTCGGATTAGACGCGGGCTACTTAACCATTCCCTTATGTAAAGGGTTAGAAGATCGCCATATTATGGGGGTTATCGCACATCGCCGCTTCATACCTAAAAAGGGGTATTTGCCAAAGTGGAAATTTACCTATAACAAAGAGACGGATACTTATACATGCCCTAATGGTAGCACCTTATCTTACGCTACAACGAACCGCGAAGGCTATCGTTAATACCATTCAAACCCTGCAGAATGTGTAAACTGTCCCCTGCTTAACCAATGTACGAAAGCCAAAAATCATAAAAAAGTTCTCACAAGGCATGTATGGGAAGACAGTGTTCGGATGATGTGGCTGGCGCAAGGGTATGAACCAAGCTACCGTACGATCAACCGTTTTAGGGTACACCATGAAGTCCAAGAATTACTACGTCAGTGTTTCGTTCAATTCCGTTGTCAGCTGGTTAAAGAAAAGGTGATTGAAGATGAATCGATCTTCATCGATGGCACAAAGATTGAGGCAAATGCAAATAAGTTTACGTTTGTCTGGCGTAAATCCGTTGAAAGGTACAGCACCCGTTTAGTTGAGAAATCCAATCAACTCTATGAGGAACTTCTAGAACATGAGATCATTCCTGCAATAGAACGGGATAGCCAAAAAGAACTGTCTAACAAGGAGCTCGAAGAGGTCGTTCAGAAGTTGGATGAAACCATTGAAGGTTACGATAACCGGATTGAAACGACTCAAGACACACAGAAACGAAAACAACTTCGCTCAGAACGGAAAGCACCTAAACAGTACCGTAAAAAGTTCAAGGATTTTGCCGCGCGTAAACAAAAATACAAGCAGGATCTTGCGACCCTGGGAGATCGAAACAGCTATTCCAAGACAGACCATGATGCCACGTTTATGCGGATGAAAGATGACTACATGAAGAATGGTCAACTGAAAGCCGGATATAATCTTCAAATTGCAACCGAAGGACAATATACGCTCGCTTATGACATATTTCCAAATCCAACTGATACTCTGACGTTGATCCCTTTTTTGAATACAATTGAAAAAGGTTTCTTTTCGTTGCCATCATTTATCGTTGCGGATGCCGGTTATGGCAGCGAACAGAATTATGATGATGTGTTAAACAACCGCCAACGGATGCCACTCATCACCTACAGCATGTATCGAAAAGAGAAGAAAAAAGCGTATAGAAACAATGCTTTTAACGTAGCCAATTGGCATTTTGATCAGGAGGGTGAAACATTTATCTGTCCAAATGGTAAGAGAGTAAATTTCCGGTATACTTCGAATAAGACAGATAAAGCAGGGTTTCAACGCACGTTTAAGGTTTATGAATGTGAAGACTGTTCCGAGTGTCCCTTGCGGGCACAATGTACAAAGGCCAAAGAGGGAAATAACCGAAAGGTTTATTACAATGAAAAATGGGAGAACCAAAAAGCTTATATTCGTGAAGTGCTTTCGGAACAGAAAACAGGCGAGATTTACGGGAAACGTAAAATCGATGTCGAGCCAGTCTTCGGGTTTCTGAAGGCTAATTTGCATTTCACCCGAACGTCGGTGAGAGGCAAAAAGAAGGTAAAAAATGAATTAGGATTTGCACTTATGGCGGTGAACTTGAGAAAGTACACCGCCCGACAGTCTCATCAACCTATTTTAGGTCAACAAAACGGTGCCAACTATCGAAAAGCGATAATTGACACCGTTTTTTACTTAATTTGAGACTGTTTTGTCCCAGCCCCTTCTCGACAATCTGAAGCACTTTATTGTGCTTATTTTTTACGTATATAGTGTGTTCCTTTTATTTTAAGTCTAACGATAAGTCTTCCTGCTCATCAACCTGGTCTTCTGCAGGTATTTCCTTTGGTGAATCCAACTCGTGGTATTCGCGAATCTGTCTTTCAATCGTACTTGTGAGGTCAGCATTCTCTTTTAAAAATTGCTTCGCATTCTCTCGCCCTTGGCCAAGGCGCTCACCGTCGTAAGAATACCAAGCACCGCTCTTTTGGACAATATCAAGATCCGCTGCGATATCAATAAGTGAGCCTTCGCGCGAAATTCCTTCACCATACATAATATCAACTTCTGCTGTTTTAAAAGGAGGCGCAACTTTATTCTTTACAATTTTAATTTTTGTTTTGTTCCCGATCATATCATTTCCTTGTTTCAACGTCTCAGCACGTCGAACTTCAAGACGGACAGAGGAATAGAATTTTAAAGCGCGACCGCCGGGAGTCGTTTCAGGGTTTCCA
The DNA here is from genome assembly GCF_002335745.1 of Evansella halocellulosilytica. Lineage (GTDB taxonomy): Bacteria > Bacillota > Bacilli > Bacillales > Salisediminibacteriaceae > Bacillus_CA > Bacillus_CA halocellulosilytica. The sequence goes on from NZ_NIST01000001.1 coordinate 3,878,815, forward strand.
AACATTACGCCGACTTTTTCACGGATTTGGTTAATAAATACAGCAATCGTTTTTGATTTGTTCACAGCCCCAGACAGCTTTCTTAATGCCTGTGACATTAATCGAGCTTGCAGTCCGACATGACTGTCGCCCATTTCCCCTTCAATTTCCGCTTTCGGTACTAAGGCAGCAACGGAATCGATAACAATCATATCTACCGCTCCACTTCTTACGAGCGCTTCCGCTATTTCAAGTGCTTGTTCTCCAGTATCAGGTTGAGATAGTAAGAGCTCATCAATATTTACCCCTAGTTTTTGTGCGTAAACTGGATCTAATGCATGTTCTGCATCAATAAATGCCGCTTGTCCGCCATTTCGTTGAATTTCTGCAATTGCGTGTAATGCTACGGTCGTTTTACCAGAAGATTCTGGTCCATAAATCTCAACAATTCTCCCTCTCGGATAGCCGCCAACTCCTAATGCGATATCCAGTGCCAATGCTCCGCTGGAGACAGTCGAGACACGCTGATCTGTCTGTTCACCAAGCTTCATAATGGACCCTTTACCAAACTGCTTTTCTATTTGACGCAATGCCATATCTAATGCTTGTTTTCGTTCTGACATTTATCTCTCTCCTTTATGTATATAAAGTGGTAGTACTTTTTGTTTTTGTCTACGTATATCTTAACTCTTTTTATTCTATTTGCCAATAGATTTGCAAACATTCGTTCGTATTTTTTATCATATACATGTAAAATTGCAAATAAAAGCTGACTTTAACCGACAATGCTCTTACAAACGCACGTCCTTGAAAGAGCTGCCGGTTACAGCCAGCGTGAATATAATTATTTATTTTATTTTCTTTTCGGTCTAGGCTTTGCAGGCTCTAGGTTAATCCTTGCTCCGTTCAATCGTGAATATTTAAGTCCTTCATATACAAAAGGCGCTACTTCTTCTGGAACTTCAAGGAAGGTGAAGTTATCAAAAATATCAATTCGACCAATAGCTTTTTGAGAAATTCCGACTAACTGGGATACTTCTTCTACGATTTTTTTCGGTGTTAATTCGACGTTACGTCCAACATTAATAAAGAAACGGGTCATACCTTTTTGTGCACCTGTATCTCCGAAATCGTATCCATCATCATCAAGGTCTGTATGACTGTAAAATGCTAGCTTCATTAATGAAGAAATAATTTCCTTAGGCGGGTGGTCCTCTAATAATTCATTGACTAGGTCATCATAAAGGTTTACTTCTTCATTTTCTCCCATTAAATCAATAATCTGCTTTTTCCACGTATGTTGTTGTTTCTCAACAACTTCTTCTACAGAAGGAAGACCTTGAGTTGGAATAGACATCTTAATTTCTGATTCAATCGAACGTAAATGTTTCATTTCTCTTGGTGTAACTAGAGTGAGAGCAAATCCTTCACGCCCAGCTCTACCTGTTCGGCCGATTCGGTGTACATAGCTCTCCGGGTCTTGAGGAATATCGTAATTAATGACATGTGATACGTTATCAACGTCAATTCCTCTTGCTGCAACATCTGTCGCAATTAGAAATTCAATCGATGAGTCACGGAACTTCTTCATTACTCCATCACGCTGGGATTGAGTTAAGTCTCCATGTAAACCATCGGCCATATAGCCTCTTGCCTGAAGTGCTTCTGTTAATTCTGCTACCCCTTTTTTCGTGCGGCAGAAAATAATTCCTAAATCAATCGTTTCACTATCTATAATCCGACATAAAGAATCAATCTTATTTTTCTCTAACACTTTATAATACACTTGATTAATTGAAGGAGCTGTTACTTCGCCTTTACTAATCGTAACCTGCTTCGGCTGTTTCATATATTTATTTGAAAGTTTTCGGATAGGCGGCGGCATTGTCGCTGAAAAGAGAAGCGTTTGACGCTCACGGTTTACCTGGTGCAAAATCTTTTCAATATCATCTATGAAGCCCATATCAAGCATTTCATCAGCTTCATCTAATATGAGTGTATGAATTTGCTGAAGCTTTAATGTACCACGGTTTAAATGATCAAGTACTCGACCAGGTGTTCCGACAACGACTTGTACACCACGTTTTAAAGCACGAATTTGGTGACCAATTGATTGTCCGCCATAAATCGGTAATGTTTGAACTTTTTTATACTTTGATAGCTTTTGTAATTCTCCAGCTACTTGTATGGCTAACTCCCTTGTCGGAGTAAGTATTAATGATTGGATATTTCGTGTATCTTTAACATGTTCTAGAAGCGGTATCCCAAAAGCAGCCGTTTTCCCTGTCCCTGTTTGAGCCTGACCAATTACGTCAACACGCTTCAAGATTTCAGGAATTACTCGCTCTTGAATTGGAGAAGGGGCTTCAAACCCCATATCTTTAATTGCTTTTTTAATATCATTTGAGATTTGAAAGTCTTCAAATTTCATCATTTATTCATCCACCTTTTTAATTGTCTTATATCATAATAGTCACGTGGATACGTTTCATTTTTCCTCCACTAATATCGACTAACTGTCACAGTTGTGAAATAGCATGAAAACATTTTTCATACGAAAATATTGATTAATAGTTATTATGAGTCCTTCCGTAACCATTTTAACAGATTATAAAGTCCATACTTAACAGAACGCTCACGAATCACAGAACGATGACCTGCTAGATGCAATTCAAAAGATGTAGTTTCATCTTTTGACGATAATCCTATGTAGACTAATCCTGGTGATTTTTTCTCGGCTTCTTTTGGCCCAGCAACACCAGTGAAACTAACAGCGAGGTCACTTCCGGTTTTTATTCTAGCTTTGTCAGCCATTTCTTTTGCACACTCATGACTTATCGCTCCATGCGTATTTAAAAGTTCTTCGGAAACACTAAGTTGCTCCTGCTTCAACTTATTAGTGTAAGTAACAAGCCCTCCCACGAAACATTCACTTGCTCCGCTTACAGAAGTCATCTCAGCAGCAAACAAGCCCCCAGTTAAGCTTTCCGCAGATGACAACGTTAAATTCTTTTTTCGTAATTCTGCAATAACTGATTCACGTAGCGAACCATCACCAGTTCCATAAAAATACTGACCCACTCGACGTACAATCGTTTTTTGCAGATCGTCTAACATTTTTTTGTTGTTCATTTCATTCGAACCTTTAACTGTTAGCCTCAATGTCACCTCTCCATCAGAAGCAAGTGGTGCAATCGTTGGGTTTTCTTGTTTTTCTATAAGGTTATCAAGGATATCAACTAATTTTGATTCACCTATATCAAAAAAACGAAGGATACGAGATTGTATTTGTTCAGTTTTTGTGAATCGCTCGTTTATAAGAGGAATGCATTCATTTTCAAACATTGGGATCAGTTCTTTCGGAGGTCCTGGCAACATTATAATCGCTGATCCCTCATGCTTCAAAAACATGCCGCACGCTAAGCCGAAATTGTTAGCGATAATTGTTGACCCTTCAATCACTAACGCTTGTTTTCGATTATTAGCAGTCATTTCTTTCTCTCGTTCTTGAAAATAGCGGGTAATTTTCTGCTCAGTCGATTCATCATAGATCAATCGCCTGTCTAACAGTTTAGACAATGTTTCTTTCGTTAAATCATCTTTTGTCGGACCGAGTCCACCTGTAGTAATGACAAGGTCTGACCGATTGATTGCTGTATGTAGTACATCATGAAGTCGTTCCATATTATCACCTACAACAGTATGGTGATAAACATTGATCCCTAATTGGTTTAACTGCTTTGACAAATATGTTGCATTTGTATTATCAATTTGTCCAAGCAGTAACTCTGAACCTACTGCAACAATTTCAGCGTTCATCTATTCTCCACCCTTATTTACTTCGTTTGTTGAAAGACATGCATATTCTTTAAGAAATAATCGATTCCAGACCATACAGTGAGCACAACTGTTACGTAAACCATTAACGTATCGAATGGAATGTTTATTAATTCAAATATTATATTATGCAGCATTATCGCTGCTGCTGCAACGATTTGACTAACTGTTTTCCATTTGCCCCATTTACTGGCAGCAATGACAACTCCCTCACCTGATGCAACTAATCGAAGTCCTGTAACTGCAAATTCTCGTGTTAAAATTAACACCGCTGCCCAAGCAGGAAACATATCGATTCCGACTAATGAAACAAATGCAGCAGTAATGAGAAGCTTGTCTGCTAATGGGTCTAAAAATTTCCCCATATTTGTTACAAGGTTAAACCTTCTTGCATAGTATCCATCAAGCCAGTCTGTAGACGCTGCAATGATAAAAATGATCGCAGCAATAAAATGATGTAACGGAATTTCCGCACCAAATAAATCAATTGTTCCCCACTGAAAAGGACCAATTAATAAAATCATAAATGCAGGGATTAAAAAAATTCGAGATATTGTAATCTGATTTGGTACGTTCACAGTATTCCTCCTTGTAATCGTTAAAGACAATTATTTTATACTATAAGAATTTATAAAACAATTCGCCGTCACTTTAAAGTTAGGTTAAGAAAGATTTTACATTCTAAACTGTATTTTTTCCAGAAGCTTCATAAGCTTTATTAATTTTACCAAAATAACAACTATATTGCGAATGTTAGTTATAAAAGGGTGATTAAGACACCTATGAAGGACAACTAGAATATGAACTTTCTATCGACGAAAAAAAGCCGTTAAGAGAAACGGCTTTTTCGCAGATTACTGTTCAAACTCAATGATAATGTATTGACGAGTGTTTTCAATTGGGTATTCAAATAGCTCATCATTAATGTAAATATCTACAGTAGCTGCACTACCTAAATTAAATACAATTTCTGACTCATCACTAAAATCGAACGTGATTTCATCACCGTCATCATACGTTTGTGATACTAAAGCAGAATTATCGGAGTCTCGAACTTCGATCCAGCTCTGACCAGTTACTTCCATACGTACGTCAAATTCATCAGTATCTGAAAGTGTAAACGTTGAAGTATACCCTTCAGTTGATTCGAGAGTGATGACTTGAGGTTGCTCTTCATGATCTTCTTCCTCTTCTGCATCATCTTCTTCGCTTTCAGCAGCTGATTCTTCGTTTTCATCCTCTTCTTCTGTCTCATCATCATCGTCATCTGTAATGGTATCGTCAATATCAACAGACGAATCTCCCTGCGACTCATCCCGAGAAACCCCAGTAGGGTCTGTATCATTATTTTGACCGTACATCCATACTCCACCTAAAATTAAAAGAATAAATAAGACAGCAATGAGAGTAGGTACAAGAGTTGCCGTTTTTGATTTCTTTTTAACAACTTTCGGTTTCGAACGATTCACTCTTGTAGGTAACTCTGCCGGTTCTTTTTTCGGCTGAGGAAGTTCATCCTTATGTTCTTCAAAGAGCACTTCAGGATTCAGACCTACAGCTTCTGCATAACTTTTCACAAATGCCCTAGCATAAAACTCCCCGGGCAGTCTTGAAAAGTCTCCATCTTCCATGGCTATTAAATATCTCTTTTGAATTTTTGTTCTTGTCTGCAACTCTTCTAATGAAAACCCATTTTCTTCTCTTGCAGCTTTTAATCGTTGACCTAATTCAGACAATCCTAACACCTACCAACTAACTAATATCAAAAGACGAAAAGCTTGAATCTACAGCTTCATATGTAATTTCTTCGCCTTCTTCGCTTCTCAGCTCAATAATGTAATCAAAATCATCGAGTGTATATTCAGTTTCTCTCACGAAAATATCCGGATGTTCAACTACCTTTGTTGCTGGCAACCTCATAATTTCACTTACGAGCATATGATGACGTTCCGACGCTCTCATCGTTGATACAATCCCATCGATAATATAAATGTGATCTTCTGATAACTCGTCATCTGCCAATTGACTACGAATTGTTTGTCTTAACAATGTCGACGATAGAAATGACCACCGCTTGCTTGCACAAACACTTGAAGCCACGACTGATTCCGTTTTTCCAACTCGAGGCATCCCTCGAATACCAATTAGCCGATGCCCGTCCTTCTTAAACAATTCAGCCATAAAATCAACGAGCAGACCTAATTCATCACGTACAAAACGAAAGATCTTTTTTTCATCCTCATCTCGCTCAATATAACGTCCATGGCGGACAGCTAAGCGGTCTCTCAGTTTTGGTTCTCTAATCTTTCTTAGAGTAATAACATCCATCGTTTGTAATATATACTTTAAGCGCATAATTGCTTCATCATTTTGGCTTTTAATTAGCATTCCACGGCGACGATGTTCAACCCCGTTTATCGTAATAATGTTAATTCGAAGCATACCTAATAATGAGGCTATTTCCCCTAGTAAACCTGGCCTGTTTTCATGGATCTGATATTCTAAATACCACTCTTTTTCTTCCATCATCAAACCCCTTCCTAATTGAGAGAGATTTTCAAGGGACTCCTTCTTACCACTAATCATAATTGATTTTTTCATTTATTAAAAGAGATTTCTTAAATAGAATTGCAAATCTATACATTTTTCCACAATTTATGATGAATGACCGACAAAATGACAGAAATTACCCATTATTCCAATTTCGAATGATTCGTATCCCTTATTAGTAATAATAACCCGAGCACTAGTAATTGTGATTCATATAAAATGAACAGCTACTTTACAAAAAACGAAATTAACAGGTTCATAAGAGTATATACAATAAATAAATTCGAAAACCAAACTGAAGAAAAGTGTCGTTTTTAGACGACACTTTTCAATAATTACTGATTTTGCTGGACGAGTTTTACCATCATATTCGCAATTGCATGCTGCTCTTCTTCAGAAGCAACATGCCATAAGTCAGATAACACTTTTTCTTGTTCATTCTTTGGTTCAACTTGTTCTGCCAAATATTCACCAACTTGATATGCTACATCTGAGATCACTTGATTGTTCATACCTTCATGTTTTCCTTGATCAAGACGGTCACCTAAAAAGTGTTTCCATTGCTCCCAATTATCTAAAACAGACATAGTTCTTTCCTCCTTGTAGTAATTTCGATCTTAGTTTTTCACAAGAAAGGAAAGATATACATAAACATGAAATGATTTATGTGTACCATGCTCCGTTTACAGAAATCACTTGACCATTAATATACTCAGCTCGACTTGAGCATAAAAATGTAACAAGGTGCGCAACTTCCTCTGGATAACCAAGCCTTCCAGCAGGAATATCTGCCTCAAGATCATTTATCTCTTCTGCTGTATAGTGTGCAAGCATTTTCGTATCAATAGCACCAGGGGCAACAGCATTTACTTGGATCCCACTGATTGCTACCTCTTTAGCTAAGGCTTTAACAAAGGTGTTCATCCCGCCTTTGATCATTGAATATAACACTTCGCACGAAGCACCTGTTAACCCCCATACTGAAGAAACAACAATGATTTTCCCTTTTTTCTTTTGGATCATATGCGGCAAGATCGATTGAGTAATAAAAAACGGACTTGTTAACCCGATATTAATTTGCTCAATTACCTCTTCTTTATTTACATCCGTTATTAACCCAACATGTGAAGCACCACTGTTATAAATAACAATATCAGGGGATATCGGCAACTGTTTTACTCGTTCTGCTACATGATAGGGGTCATTAAAATCTGCTTGAAATAAGAAATACTCTCCATTGAATGTTTCATATAGGTACTCAGTTAACTGCTTGACAGCATGCTCGTTGCGGTTATAGTGCAATATGAGGGAATATCCAGCTTCAGCTAAATTTCGTGCAATCGCGCCCCCAATATCTCCACTTGCTCCCATAATTAAGACTGTCTGTTTCAATCTTTTCTATTCCCCTTTTGGTACGACGAAACATTGACTCATTTGCGTGTCAACGTTAAAGTGCTCTTTCCTCGCTGAAAGTAAATCGTCCTTCGTTATTTTTTCTAATGCAGGAATGACATCAAAAAGGTTCATATCATTAAATTGGTACCTCGTAAATTGGTTTGCAATGAATTCAGGAGAGTTTAAAGATCGGAGGAAGTTTCCGATTTTCTTTTTACGTATACTCTCCAAAAGGTTATCATCAAGTTCACTATCCATAAATTCAGTCACCATTTCGTTAATTCTTTCTGCTAATTCCTCTGGCTTATGAGTATCACCACCGATTACTGAGAATCCAAAGCCATATTCACCAGAATAGTCAAAAGAAAATGAGTCGTCAATCAACCCTTCTTTATACAACGTTTGATAATTTTCTGAACTCTGTCCGAACACCATTTCAAGTAAGAGTTGAATCGATAGTTCATGCTTTAACAACTCTTCCCCTTGTCGTTTAGGCTCTCTGTCTTTATATCCGACAAGGCATTTGCCTGTATTGACATTCATTTTAATAATTTCTTTTTTCTTATGAACTTCTGGAGGCTCTGCCTCAAAAAAACGTTCAATTTTTTTTGGTTCTTCGAACGACTTGCCTTCTTGATTTTCTCTAATTAATGTTAACACTTCTTCTGGATCGATTTTCCCAACAACGAACATGACCATATTACTCGGATGATAAAACGTTTCATAGCAAGTGTATAGAAGCTCTTTTGTAATTTTATATATCGAGTCTACCGTGCCGGCTATATCAATCTTAACAGGGTGATATTCGTATAAGTTACTGATTAACCCGAAGTAGTTCCGCCAATCAGAATTATCTTCATACATTTTTATTTCTTGTTCGATAATTCCTTTCTCTTTTTCAACGGATTCATCAGTAAAATAAGGTTTTTGTACAAAATTTAATAGTGTCTCAATATTTTGTTGTATGTTCATTGTACTTGAAAATAAATAGGCCGTTCTCGTAAAGCTCGTAAATGCGTTTGCAGAAGCCCCTTGTTTACTAAATTGGTGAAAAACATCACCTTCTTCATCCTCAAACAATTTATGCTCAAGAAAATGTGCAATTCCATCAGGAACTTTTACAGCCTCTTCTTTTCCTAACGGAATAAAGTTGTTATCAATGGAACCATATTTCGTCGTAAACGTTGCAAATGTTTTATTAAATCCTTCTTTTGGTAGGACGTATACTTGTAATCCATTTGGCAGCTTTTCTTCATAAAGTGTCTCTTGCAGTTGGTCAAAGGTAACTCTATTCATTAGAATGACCTCCTTTCCCTTTTAAGAAGTAAACCGTATCAAGCTGTACCTTTTCGGCAACACGCACGATATCCTCTTTGTTCACTTTGTCGATTTCAGACATCCACTCACTAATCGGCTTTATATTTTCAGTCAGCTCATTATGATAAGTAAGCTCGATTAATCCTCGTGGTACATCCATCGTTTCAAGCAGTTGATTTTTGTACACCGCTTTCGTTTGCTCTATATCATCCTCAGTAAATTGACCATTTTTCATATCTTCCATTTGTTTAAAAATAATCTCAGTTGCATCATCGTATTTATTTGATTCAATTCCAGACATGACGATTAATAAACCTTTATGACTTTCAACTCTTGAAGCTGCATAATAAGCTAAGCTCGCTTTTTCCCTCACATTAACGAAAAGCTTAGAATGAGAAAAGGCACCGAAAATACCATTAAAAAGCTGAAGAGCGAAATAATCATCGTCACCGAAAGTAACGCCTGTTCTGTAACCGATATGGAGCTTCCCTTGAGAAATATCTTCGTCTTCAATCACTTCTTTTGCGTCTTCGATCGCTTTATGTTCGACTTTTTTATTTTTTTCACTCGGTCGCTTACTACCTTCTGGGAAAATAAAATATTTCTCGATCATATTTTTCATGTCGTTTTCATTAACATCACCTAATACGTACATATCAATAACGTCATTTAATAATACGTGTTCATAATATTCATAAAGCGACTTCTCATCAATGTCGTCGACTTTATTTTTATCCCCTAATACAAAAAGACCGAATGGTTCTTTCTCACACATAACTTCTGTTAATCGTTTATTTGCATATCGCATTTTGTCGTCATAAACCGAATCAAGCTTTTGTTTTAATGTCCGCTTTTCACCTTCAACAATTTCTTTATCTAAGCGATCATTATCACCTGTCGGAGAAAGAAGTACGGACGCAAGCAGTTCAATTCCTTTTTCTAATAAAGGTTCTTTATCTTTTAGGAATTTTTCATTTGCAACATCTAAACGAATCGTCATTAAGTGGGATTCACCTTTTTTACTAACATCGACATTTAGCGTTGCACCGTATAACTCGTCTAACGCTCTTCTTATATGCTGTCTAGAAGGGTGTCGTTCTGTCCCATTTTGTAATACGTAAGGCAATAGTGCTCGTTTCGTCACTGTCTCTTCATCAAGTGGCGCTCTCATATGAATAAGGATCGTATTTGTTTTATATGTTTTTGATGGTAAGACATGCACTTGGAGCGGACCTGAGGTAAAGGTATGCATTTGTTTATCGTTCAATTCGTTTCCCTCCTTATTTAAAAACTAGGTATACATTCATATTGTTAGAAAACTTTATTCTCTTAATACATGAATACTTTGATTTTAGGAAAAAAAAACCTTTATTGCAAAGATTAACTGTTTTATTTCGGAAATAAACTTCCGCCCTAGCCAATTTCAACATTCATCAATTCAAAACCTAGGAAAATAAGTATTCGCAAAAAGTACCGTCAAGAGAAGATTTCGAGTCCCTTGGCGGTAGGAAAAGCAGTCAAGCTGCTTCGACGCATTCTCTTCTTCGATTAACCTTGCAGAGGAAGAAGCACAGAATCCCTTCCAACTATTCGTTACTTTTAAAGAGATCTCACGATTACGACCCTTAAAGGTTTATTTTCACACAGGCAAAGCCTGTGGTTTAAAAAGACTATAATAAAATGGCCCTCACCGTAGTGAGAGCCATTACTTCGATTTTTTCATTAGAACCATTGGTACAGGCATTATTGTATTAAGATAACCGCTTCCTTAAAACGTGAAATTTGAATTTATCTGCTCGAAAGTAATTGATTGAATATAGCACAGGCTTTTCACTTTCATCATAATGCATTTGTTTTAGGACGAGTAATGACGTTTCAGGCTCACAATTTAACATTTCAGATATTCGTTCATGAAAGCCGATCGGTTCAATCTCAGCAATCGCATAGGAGATTCTCGTTCCCGCTCCTTCGAGCTGTTCAAATATGGATTGACGTTCATGAGATACATAGTCTGGAAGAAGGTCTTTAGGAATTTTATCTAAACAATACACAACCGGTTCACCATCGGCTGTACGTACACGCTCGATCATCATTAATTCCTCTAAGCTATCATCTTGAAATCGTCTGTGATCATCTTCAACAGCCTGTACGATGGATGAGGACAAAAAAATTGTCCCTGGTTTCATATTTGCTTTTTCGATCATTCCGGTAACACTCGAGAGTTGTTCAATTCCTGATGAAAATAACGGTCTGCTATTTACAAACGTACCAACACCGTGCCGGCGGATGACGACACTTTCATCTTCAAGCATACGTAAAGCTTCCCTTAACGTAGCACGACTGACTCCGAGCTGTTTTGACAGTTCAAATTCTGATGGAAGCCTTTCACCAGCTTCAAAAGTTCCTTCTTCTATGTCATTTTTAATTTTATCAATCACTTGTAAATACAATGGACGATGGTCCGATTTTATCATCTTTCATTACACTCCCTCTTCCGAAAACAACAACTCATTTTTTTGATATATGTAATGTAACATGTTTTTCACAATTAATTCTATCATTTTTTAAAACGTTTACAAATTCCTGTCGCTCTTTACCAACAGATAATCAAAATAGGACGAAATCTTATAAATTCGCTTTTTTCATATAGATTGTTGTTAATTGATAATTCGAAGAAGTGATAAGGGGTGACAAAATATTTTTCTGCGACGAGTAACCGCAGGAGCATTGTTTTTCTGCGACGAGTAACCGCAGGAGCAACGAGCGATTCTTCGCTGAATTCTCTACGAGCTGCTTCGACGGACACACTCCTTCGAATAAGCTTGCAGAGGAAGAAGCACACAGTCTGCGACGAGTAACCGCAGGAGCATTGTTTTTCTGCGACGAGTAACCGCAGGAGCATTGTTTTTCTGCGACGAGTAACCGCAGGAGCAACGAGCGATTCTTCGCTGTATTTCCTACCGGCTGCTTCGACGGACACACTCCTTCGAATAAGCTTGCAGAGGAAGAAGCAGAATATCCCCTAGCTGTCCAGAGTGTGCACATAGGAAGTTGAAGCATTGCCCGGGCAAAGGAGCCACTGCGAATGCAAACGAATGCAGCATGAGTAGATGTCGTACTTGTACCCGAAGACGAAAGCGTCCGCTAGTAGCAGATTCGAACAATCATAATATATATCCGAAAGCAACAATCTTATATAAAACAGCCTATGAATTCTTTTGTAAGAAAAGCGCATGAAAATTCATTTTGGAATTTACGTGCACTTTTCTTGTTATATAGTCTCCCCTGTGTATACACATAAGGTTATTCGTTAGATGCTTCTTTTTCTTCTGATTTAGAAATTAATACTTCACGTGGTTTACTCCCCTCATAAGGACCAACAATCCCACGCGCTTCCATTTCATCAATCAAACGCGCAGCTCTAGTATAGCCAATTCTGAAGCGACGTTGTAGCATTGAAACAGATGCCGTCTGCATTTCAGCAATCAGTTGAACAGCATCATCATAAAGATCATCATCGACTTCCGAATTAACGACTTCGCTCCCTTCTTCTGGAATCATTTCTTCTGCATATTGTGCTTTTTGCTGTTCGATACAATGCATGACGATCCTTTCCACTTCATCATCCGATAGAAATGCTCCTTGAATTCTCGTAGCTTTATTAGCTCCAACTGGTAAAAACAACATATCACCACGACCTAACAGTTTTTCTGCTCCGTTTCCATCAAGAATCGTTCTTGAATCGGTTGAACTTGATACTCCGAAAGCAATCCGTGAAGGAATGTTCGCTTTAATAACACCTGTAATCACGTCTACTGAAGGGCGCTGAGTGGCTATGATTAAATGAATTCCAGCCGCTCGAGCCATTTGTGCTAACCTCGTAATCGAATCTTCTACATCAGAAGAAGCAACCATCATTAAATCAGCCAGTTCGTCTACAATGACGACGATATAAGGGAGTAACTGTTGTTGATTTTCATCCTCACGCTTTTTATTTTCTTTCTCGACATGCTGATTATATCCTTCGATATTTCGTGTACCTGAATAGGCAAATAATTCATATCTTCTTTCCATTTCATTAACAACTTTTTTTAATGCCTGTGATGCTTTCTTCGGATCGGTGACGACCGGAGATAACAAATGTGGAATTCCATTATAGACATTCAATTCAACCATTTTCGGATCGATCATCATGAGTTTCACTTCGTGTGGTTTACTCCTCATTAAAATGCTAATAATAATTCCGTTTATACAAACACTTTTCCCGCTCCCGGTCGCACCTGCAACTAGTAAGTGCGGCATTTTGTTCAGTTCGGCAATGACCGCCTCACCTGATATGTCTCTCCCTAATGCGATCGCAAGTTTATTTGTAGTGTCTTGCATCGTTTGAGAATCAAGTACTTCTCTTAACGTAACGAGTGATACTTCCTGATTCGGTACTTCGATTCCGATCGCAGATTTTCCTGGTATCGGAGCTTCCATACGAATATCTTTTGCTGCTAATGCCAATGCTAAATCATCAGTTAAGTTAACAATTTTACTTACTTTAACACCTGTACTAGGGTACACTTCGTACTTTGTGACTGATGGTCCTAAATGTACTCTCGTTACTTTCGCACTAACTCCGAAGCTTTCAAGAGTTCTCTCTAATTTTCTGGCGTTTTTGGACAGCATGGAATGTTCCCGTGATTGATTCACTTTTGATGGATTCGCTAATAAGTCAAGGGTCGGTTTCTCATAATCTTCATTTTCCTCTGCCCTAACTACAAAAGATGAAGTAGGTTCTTCTTCTTTATCAGCAGGTTCAGCCGACTCAGGTGTCACTGTAATCGTTTCAGGTTTCCGTTTATCTTCACCTAGAACAGATTCAACCTTTTTGGAATCATTCGTTACTTCTTCACCTTCTTCATATGCTTTCGTAGAAAAATCGTAAATGATCGGTTCTTCTTCAGAAGGAATAGTCGTTTCTAGTTCTCGTTCTTCTTGTTTCTTTTTCTTTTCAACAGCATTTTTTGCTTTCTTTTCAGCAAACCTGTCTTTTACTGTTTGCCAACTCGTCATAAGTGACGTTTTTATATTTTCAATGATTTTTTGAAAGAAAGTTGCAGAGTCACCTCCGCTCTTCTTTAACGCATCGACAACAGATTTACCAGTAATTAACATAACGGACGTTATAATTAATCCAATCGCAAAAACAATCGTACCTCCAGAAGAAAATAGAAAATGAGTCGCTGCAAACCCTAAAGCACCAATCATTCCACCACCAATATCATCTGTGACAGCTTGTCCTTGAAGCTGGAGCCAAAATAATTGCCAAGTATTACGGATGACGGATCGATCTGCAAATTCCGTATAATTAGAAAGCTCTCTAAAGAGACTTACATGACTTAATAAAGCGAACGAAAAAATAAGTAAATAAAGGCCAATTAATTTTCTTGTCCATATGTAAGGTAATTTACGCTTGATCATTAAATAGCTTGCGAATACAAATAGAGCGATAGCTAGTGCAATATGCCAGCTGCCTAAGAAGAATCGGAACAATTGAACTAGTCCTTCCCCAACAATTCCTAATCTAGCAAATGTAATAAGCGATACGATAATAAGAAATAGTCCGAATAGCTCAAAGGTTAGTTGTTTCTTCCATTTTTGATTTTTTTTACGTCTTTTTTTAGCCATCGTTTCACCCCAAACTGAAATACAAAGTGAAGCAGCAGCCGTTCTGCCGGCTGCTGTTATGTGTTTTTATATTGTGCTGATTATTTTTTAGTAGAGGGGACGACAAGTTCGTGAACGTCGTCTGTTTTCGCCCCCCCTGCCTCAATTTTTCAATACTCACATCATTGAATAACCAATGTTTTGAAATAGAACTCATTTTTTTATCGAACGCTTGTTTTCATTATTATATCATACTCATTTGTTATTTTTCCACGGTCGTTAGATCTTTTTTTGAAATGGTTGTCCTGGCTCATATTCAGAGTTCAGATATAGATTGGGGTCAGTTGAAAATAATCTAACAATACGATAAGATTGGTCTTCTTGTCGTTCCACTAATAATTGACCACCAGGAATGGAGACCATCTCCTGTTTAGTATAGGCGTCTGCCTCAACCGGAAAAATCGATTCTTGCGGCTGATACGTATATAAAATCATTGGACAACATCCTTCTTTTCATCCGGCTTATTTTGTTCAATAAGTTCATTTAATTTTTTCATTGCTTGACCAATCCCACCGACTTCGTTAATAATTCCAGACGCAACTGCATCTTTTCCGATCACATTTGTTCCAATGTCTCTCGTTAAATTCCCTTTGGAAAGCATAAGTTCCTTAAAATCTTCTTCTGAAATATTTGAGTGCTTTGTTACAAAATTAATGACACGATCTTGCATTTTATCTAAATACTCAAACGTTTGTGGAACTCCAATTACAAGACCAGTTAGCCGGACAGGATGAATCGTCATTGTCGCAGTTTCTGCTATAAAACTATAGTCAGCCGCTACCGCAATCGGGACCCCTATTGAATGTCCTCCGCCTAAAACGAGAGTCACTGTCGGTTTTGATATAGATGAAATCATTTCAGATAAAGCTAAACCTGCTTCCACATCTCCTCCAACTGTGTTAAGTATAATCAGTAAGCCTTCAATTTTTGCATTTTGTTCAGCTGCGACTAATTGCGGGATTACATGCTCATATTTTGTTGTTTTATTTTGAGGTGGAAGCTGCATATGTCCTTCAATTTGACCGACAATCGTGAGAACATGAATATTTGACTGTTCCATTTGAGGGACGTTCGTTTGACCCAGTTGTTGGATTTTATCCATGATCCCGCCATCTTTCGAACCTGGTTTTTTTTCATCTGGGTTTGATGGCTGTTGTGGTGGCTGAGGAGCCGGTTGTGTCGATGGCTGTGTATTCGGCGTTTCATTATTCATTTGAACCATTCCTTTCTAAAGGCTGGAACCTTTAATGTCCTCTTGATTCTTTAAGCCTTCTAAAATGTAGTATGGAATCAAATCTCATATTTAATGTATATAATACGCCGAAAATTCGTCATAACAATGAAAAAGGCTGACTCAAGCTGCCTGTGCTTTCTCCACGTGTGTAAAAATACGTCATTATAACGAGTTGCCTAATCGTATCTTTTGGTGGCTTAGCCATCGGCTTTTACTTGAATCAGCTGCTTTATTTCAATTTATTGTTTGTTAATATGAAGTAAATCCGCTAAAATACTTCGTTCATCAGAAGTTAACGGCACTAATGGTAAGCGTACACCACCTACATCTAACCCTTTCATTTGCAATGCGGTTTTAACTGGGGTTGGATTCGGTGCTATAAACATTCCATTCATTAGCGGCAAAGTTTCTTGATGAATCTTAGCAGCTTGTTTGACGTTTCCTTCTAAGAAATGAGCAATCATTTGTTGCATTTCATCACCAATGATATGACTCGCAACAGAAACAATCCCTTTTCCGCCAATAGACATGACAGGTAATGTTAACCCGTCATCACCAGAATATAACGCAAAATCGTCTGGTGTATCGGCAATTATTTTCGTCATTTGCTCTAAATCACCGCTTGATTCTTTGATTGCGACGATATTTTTAATTTTAGACAGAGCAATTACTGTTTCTGGTAACATATTCACCACTGTTCTACCAGGTACATTGTAAAGGATGATTGGTAATGATGTCTTTTCTGCAATTGTTTTAAAGTGGGCATACATCCCTTTTTGTGATGGTTTATTGTAATAAGGAACAACGAGCATCGCTGCATCAATTCCCGTTTTCTCAGCTTTTTTTGTAAATTCAACCGACGCGTATGTGTTATTTGATCCCGTGCCTGCTATGACAGGAATTCGCCCGTTTACTACTTTTGCTGAATGTTCGAACAACGCAAGCTTTTCCTCAGATGATAACGTAGGAGACTCACCTGTTGTTCCTCCAACAACGATGGCATCTGAACCGTGATCTATTAAATACTCAATTAACTTTGTTGTTTTTGGAAAATCAATATTTCCTTTTGAATCAAATGGAGTAACCATCGCAGTCACTACTGCTCCAAATTCCATAAAAACAACTCCTTTTACATATTAGTGCGTGTTCAAAAAGGAGCTACGTTTTTCCTGCGCTGAGTAACCGCAGGAGTAACGAGCGATTCTTCGCTGATTCCTCAACGAGCTGCTTCGACGCCATGCTCTTCTCTTATTTTTCTTGCAAAGGAAGAAGCACGAAAACTGCGACGAGTAATCGCACGTATTTAAAGAGCCGAGTAGATCTAGGAGGCGAAGCATCTAGCCCATGCACGTAGCTTTTAATACGTGAGGAGTAACGAGCGTTACCGCACGATAAGCTAAGGGCTGTCTCGATTGATATTCTGCAGAGCCTATTTGCAGTTGAGAGACAGGTACCCATGCAAGCCAACCAAGAGGTACAAACAGCTATTATTAGCAGACTTTTTGAACAACCTTTACATTTCTTTTTTTCCTAAAAACATTTCGTGTAAAGCATTAACAGCTTCTTTCATATCTTGCCCTTTTACAAGGACCCAAATCGTCGTATGTGAGTCAGCAGATTGTAATATCTGGATGTTTTTCTTTACTAGTGATTCGACAATTTTAGCGGTTACCCCTGGTACACCCGTCATCCCTGCTCCAACAGCAGAAACTTTCGCACATTGTTTAATGGCTTCAGGTGTAAAATCCATTTCTTTTAACACTTCAATTGCTCGGTCCGCTACATCATCACTTACAGTATACACGACACCCATCGGATGAATATTAATGAAGTCAACAGATATGTCCTCTTTTGCCATCGCTTTGAATACTTTTGCTTGTATGTCATATTGACCTTCTTTAGCAAATACTTTTATTTGAGTCACATTATTTACATGGGCAATTCCTGTGACAGGACGCTCTTCAACATCTCTTCCAACTAAATTTGTCGTACTTGATGTAATGAGCGTTCCTTCATCATCTGTCTCAGTAGATCGAATCCGAATTGGAACTTTTGCTTGCATGGCGATCTCAACAGCGCGTGGATGAATCACTTTCGCTCCTTGATATGCCATATTACAAATTTCATTATAAGTCACGACGTTAAGTGTTTGTGCCTTTTCAACAATTCTAGGATCCGCTGTCATGACGCCCTTAACATCTGTAAAAATATCGACAACTTCCGCATTTAGAGCGGCACCTAACGCTGTTGCTGAAGTGTCACTGCCACTTCTTCCAAGTGTTGCAACTGTTCCTTTAGGTGTTTCACCTTGGAAGCCAGTCACAACAACGACATCGAATTCTTCTAACTCACTTTTTAACATATCGACTTTCATCTCAGTAATCTTAGCATCGGTATATTCTTCTGTCGTGCGAAATCCTGCTTGAGCACCCGTTAACGCAATTGACTTTACTCCTTTTTCTTGGAGAAGGTGTGAAAAAACAACTGCTGAAATGGTTTCTCCACATGATACTAATAAGTCAAGCTCTCGTTTAGAAGCATGATTTTGAACGCCTCCAACAAGTTCTAATAACGTATCTGTTGCATAAGGGTCTCCAGTTCTTCCTATTGCAGATACGACAACAACGACTTTTTTTCCGTCTTTTAACACTTGCATAACATGTTCTGCCGCTCTATTTCGTAGCTCTTCCGTTTTAAGTGATGTTCCCCCGAATTTTTGAACGATGATCTTCATGTTTCACCTCGTGTTTTATTTACTAAAATTTAATTCTGCTTAAAAAGGAGGATAAAAAGAAACCTGGTTAGCCGACATCTTAAAAGCTCATCATCGTGCTTCTAACCATCAGCTAACCTAGTTTATTGGCACCTCTTTTATCCTGCATAAACGAATTATTTATCTAATAGACCTAATTTTTTTAGTGAGAAAGCGATTTGTACGGAGTTAAGCGCAGCACCTTTTAATAAGTTATCTGCCACAATCCATAAATGAAAACCATTATTCTTATCTAAATCTTGACGGATTCTTCCTACAAATACATCATCTTTATTCATTGCGTCTACTGCCATTGGATAAACTTGATTGTTAGGATCATCCTGCAAAGTAATTCCTGGTGCATCTTTTAAAACGTTATGAAGATCTTGGACAGTGACATCTTCTTTATCTATTTCGATGAATACTGACTCAGAATGTCCGGTTTCTATTGGTAATCTGACACAAGTTGCTGCAACATGCAGGTTATCATCGTGCATAATTTTTTTTGTTTCATTCATCATTTTTAATTCTTCAAAGGTGTAACCATTATCTTCAAAATTATCAATTTGAGGAATTGCATTATAAGCAATTTGATAATGCTTTTTATCTCCTGCTGTTGGCAAAATTTCTTTCGTTAACTCTTTTCCATCTTGCACTTGTTTAGACTGTTCATACATTTCATTTATCGCATCAGCACCAGCACCAGAAACAGCTTGATACGTCGAAACGATGATGCGCTTTAAACCAAACGCTTGTCGAATCGGTTCTAAAGCTGCAACCATCTGGATTGTTGAACAATTAGGGTTACTAATAATGCCATTATGATCGTTTAAATCAGCTTCGTTTACTTCTGGAACAACTAATGGTACGTCTGTATCCATTCTAAAGGCACTCGTATTATCAACTACGATCGCACCTCGTTTTACTGCTTCATGTGCAAGTGCTTTTGAAACTGATCCCCCAGCACTGAATAACGCTAGTTGAACACCTTCAAATGATTCAGGAGTTGCTTCCTGGATCGTAATCTCTTCACCTTTAAAAACAACCTTTTTTCCGGCTGAACGTTTCGATGATAAAGGAAGTAAGGAAGCAACCGGAAAGTCCAATCTTTCAAGCGTTTCTAACATTTTTTGCCCGACCGCTCCTGTAGCGCCTACAACTGCAACATGATATCCGTTATGTTTTGTCATCTCCTATTCTCCTCTCAACTGTAATAATACTAATTCATTACCTATACTTATATCGCGTAAGGTTCATTTAGTGAGCTATTTAATCGTTCTCAATTGAAAAAATATAAAGTAGTTAAGGATAAACCTTAACTACGAGAATTTGTATGCTCACCCTATTTCATGTTTTTATTTTATCAGTAATTGCATTATTTTTCACTATTCTTTATATCTTTCTATTAGAACGGGCTGAAATTGTTTTCCTTCAAGAGCTGCTTCAACTGTTTCTTGAATCTTTGTCATGTCTGCAACGAGAGAATTTGGTTTTTTAAACGGATGATCTTGACCGAACGGAACAAAGTAAATATTTTTTGTCGCCATTAATTTCATGACATTCATTCCATTTAACCCTAATGCGTCATTCGTCGATATCCCTAATACAACAGGCTTTCCAGTTCTTAGAGTTGCTTTTGCTCCCATTAATACAGGAGAATCAGTTAATGCATTCGCTAATTTACTCGTTGAGTTTCCTGTTAATGGTGCAACGACCATACAATCGAGCGGAGTTTGAGGCCCGAAAGGTTCTGCTTTAACAATTGAATTCACTAGTGGTTCATTTGTAATACTCATTATCTTTTCGAGCCAATCTTCACTTTTTCCAAACTTTGTATCGGTCGATTGTACTGTATAACTTACGAAAGGTGTAACTTTCGCACCTAATTCAACTAGTTTCTCTATTTCTGGAATGACTTCATCATACGTACAATGTGACCCCGTTAGTCCAAAACCAATGTGCTTACCTTTTAATGACATTGATTACGTTCCTCCTTTATGCGTTTCCCATTGTTCAAGTAATAGGGATGAAAGAACATTTGCAATAATTTGACCAGCTGTTTTTGGAGCAACGATACCTGGTAATCCTGGTGCTAACAACGCTTTTATACCTCTTTTTTCTGCATATCTGAAATCTGTTCCTCCGGGTTTAGAAGCTAAATCGACAACCAATGTATGCGGGTGCATCTTTGATAAAATTTCGCCTTTTAATATTAGCGCCGGAATCGTATTTATAACGACATCCATATCTTGAACATGACCCTTTAATTTTTCAAGTCCGAACGATGTAAACCCCATTTCAAAAGCTCTTGCCTGCAATTCTGGTTCATTTGCTGCAACAGATACATGGGCACCTAAGTTTTGAAACGTTCTGGCAACTGTAGTGCCTACTCGGCCGAAGCCTGTCACGAGAACATTCGAGTCATGAATTGTCATATCTGTATGCTGAATAACCATCATGACAGTTCCCTCGGCAGTTGGAACCGAGTTATAGATTGCTACATCATCCCTGTCAAAAAGTTCTACTAATGTATGGCCGGATTGCTCTGAAAGTTTCTTTAAATAATGATTCGCGATACCTGAATAAATAACCGTTTCTTCTGGAGTTTCATTCACCCATTTTTCATTTAACATCAATTTTTCACCAGTAAAGATTGATTCAATTTCTCCTTCTTGATTCGCTCCGCTTACTGGTAAAACGATGGCGTGAACGCTTTTTGGATCGACTGATAAAAATGTGTGTTTATTCGCACCGGCAAAACCATCATCTAATTGATCAAAGCCGATGAGCGTAATTTTTGCATCTTGTTCCGACAATTTTCTGATGACTTCTAATTGTCTTGCATCTCCGCCTACAATGACAATGTGCATATCTGTCAACAATCTCTTTTTCTCCCCTTTCTTAACATCATTTTTTATACGAAAGGGAACTTGCTTACGATGACAACTCACAACATCTTATGTATAGGTCATGGTTCATGTGAGACATGGACAAACGATTATTCACTGTTTTTTATTTCGTTGATAATTTCTTTGCTCAGTTCTTTCTCTTAACGTTGCGGGGAATTTTTACGTTTTCCAGTAAAGTTTTGGTGGACTCTCTCGGTAAATAAGGAACGTCCTCCAACCATACGGTGTTCCATAGCTAAGAGAACAATCTCATCAATAGCGTTACCTGCGGAAAGCGTCCGTCTATAGTGAATGCAGATTGTACTCTTTTTTTATTTGCTCGAAGAGCTATCTTTATTACACTATAAATATCTGAATAATCTGACTAATAGACATAAAAAAACAGGCTGTTGAGATAACTTTCTCAACAGCCTGATGTGCTAAAAAACCACTTTATACATCGATTATAATCATATCTGTACCGATTTTTTTTATTTGGTTCCAATACACTGTCACTTCTTTTTCACGCTTTCCTAAACCGAACCACTTCAAGGTAGGAATAACAAAAGCTTCAATTTGACCGTTATTTTCATCAATTAATAAATCAGTCTGACCTAACACGCCAAGACGCTGCCCTTTTGAATAATCAATAATTTCTTTATTGCTTATTTCACTTAATCTCATTATGACGGCCCCCTCATGTTGTTTTTACCATCATATGATATTAAGCTTGAAACATGCTCTGTTTCGTTAAATGAATAATTAGTGAACATTTTTCGGCAGTTTTCCTTCTTGACTAATTAATGTTAAAGCATATGGATGATTAAAAATACTTTTAGCCGTTTTCTGGACTTGATCAGTTGTTACCAGATCAATTTCTTGTGTAATTTCATCTAGTGTGCGGTGACGCCCCAGCATTAATTCATTTTTTCCATTTCTGCTCATTCTGCTGTTTGTACTTTCTAATCCAAGCATAAGACTACCTTTCAATTGTTCTTTCCCATTGTTTAATTCTTTTTCTGAGATTCCATTTTCTTTTAATTCACCGACAGTATGCATCATAACATTAAACAATTCATCTACCTGCTCTTGAGCAGCACCAGCATAAATCGTTAGCATTCCAGAATCATGAAAGGAAGAATGATAGGAAAAGACGGAATAGGCAAGCCCTCTTTTTTCTCTAACTTCTTGAAAAAGCCGACTGCTCATAGAACCTCCAAGAGTATTGTTTAAGAGAATTAAACTGTAAATATCTTTATTCTCAACCGGAATTCCTTCATATCCTATACAAAAATGAGCTTGCTCAGTATCTTTCTTTCGCGTCAAATATTGTTGTTTGAACTGAGGCTTTTGTAAACGTTTCTTCAATGATGAACCTTTCATCAAGGAAAAAACGTTCTGAACGTATTCTACAAAGGATTCATCAACATTGCCGCAAATCGAAATAACGACATTGTCTGCGTGATAATATTGTTCCATATAATGTCTTAATGAATCGCTAGAAAAGCTTTGCAACGTCTCTTCCGTACCTAAAATGGGATAGCCAAGTGAATGGTCTCCATAACATGCCTTACTTAATAAATCATGGATAATATCATCTGGAGTATCTTCGCACATTTTAATTTCTTCAAGCACAACACCTTTTTCCTTTAGCAACTCATTTGCTTCAAACGTCGAATTGAAATACATGTCAGATAACACATCTACTGCATGCTCAGCGTGTGTATCTAATACTTTCGCATAGTAGCAAGTATATTCCTTAGACGTAAATGCATTTACATGGCCACCAATAGAATCAAAGGATTCTGCAATCTGTTGAGCTGTTCGATTTTTTGTTCCTTTAAAAAACATATGTTCTAAAAAGTGTGAAACACCATTTTCATCTTTGTTTTCGAATCTCGAACCAGTTCCTATCCAAATACCGATTGAAACAGATCGTACTGTATGATTAGGTTCAAAAATTATTCTTAAGCCATTCTCTCCTACGAAGCGTTTAATCACAATGAACCTCCTAAATTTTTGCTCACTATTATTGAGTAGCGAAATTTAATCTCTTTTCACTTAATGTTTCTCCAACTGGACCTATTGTCAGTCCTTTATCCTGGATACCGTCAATCATCATTTGTAACCCGTTTACAGTAGATGAAGTCGGGTGCATTAATATTAATGAACCAGCTTCTGTTTTATTTATAACACGACTGGCCATATCTTGTGGATTGGGCTTTTTCCAATCGACTGTATCTACAGTCCATAGTATTGTAAAAAGATCCAAATCTCTTGCGATATCTACAACGTCTTGACGATAACTTCCACTAGGTGGAGCAAACCAGTCAGGTTTAATATTTAAGGTTGCCTCAATCATTTGATTTGTTTTCGAAATTTCTTCTTCAATTCGATCTCTAGATAAATTTTTCATATTAGGGTGTGAATAAGCGTGATTTCCTATCTCATGACCTTCTTCAACAATCATCTTAGCAAGTTTTGGATTGTTCTTCACCCAAGAGCCATCTAAATAAAATGTACTCGAAATTTCGTTTTCGTTTAATATCTTTAAAAGATCAGGAATATACTCATTTCCCCAGGCAACATTAACCATAAACGAAACCATCGGTTTATCCTGATTCCCTCTATAAACCGGTGATGGGGGCAAATCATTTAATGTAACTTCCGGTTTGACCTGGTCAAACACAATATCGCCTTCATTAAAGCTTCCTGCTTTCTTCATTTTTTCATACGTTTCAGGTACATTTATTTTTAAGCCATTATAACCAGGGATGGCTTTCCATACTTTATCGATGACAGCATCTTGAGGAGCAATTTCATATTGTTGCTTTTTACTTAATATTTCTAAATAAAGCGGGTCTTCATTCTTCATAACAACTTCTGCCCGGTCATGGAGTTCCATAATATATCCTTTAGTTATTGGATGTTGTGTGCTAGAAAAAGTAATAATAAAAATCATAGCAAATGTACATAATTGTATAATCCATTTTTTAAACATACCTTGTCCCTCCTCACCATTAAACTATGCATGAGGCAAGGAGTATAGAACGAATCAAATCTTAAGTTTATATGTATAGAAAGAGACCGGGAATGATCCCAGTCTCATATTATTCGCTCTTCTCTTCGTCTGGAAGAACAGCTTTACGTGATAAATTTACCCGACCTTGTCCATCAATCTCAGTTACTTTAACGAGGATTTCATCTCCGATCGATACGACATCTTCGACTTTTTTCACACGCTCTTTCGCTAACTGTGAAATGTGAACAAGACCATCTTTTCCTTTGAAAAGTTCAACAAATGCGCCAAATTTCTCGATTCGTTTCACTTTCCCTAAATATGTCTGTCCAACTTCGACTTCACGAATAATATCTTCAATCGTCTGCTTAGCTTTCTCATTCATTTGTTGGTCAGTCGAAGAAATATAGACTGTACCATCTTGTTCAATATCAATCTTAACACCAGTATCTTCAATAATTTGATTAATCATTTTCCCGCTCGGTCCAATGACGTCTCTAATTTTATCAGGATGGATCTTCATTGTTAAGATTTTAGGGGCATAGTCACTCAATTCTTGACGAGGCTCTGGGATTGCTGCTAGCATATTGTCAAGAATTTTCATGCGGCCGTCTTTCGCTTGAGCAAGTGCTTCTTCTAAAACATTTCGATCAATACCTTCGATCTTAATATCCATCTGTAAGGCTGTGACACCATTTGCTGTACCGGCTACCTTAAAGTCCATATCACCTAAAGCATCTTCCATTCCTTGAATGTCTGTCAACACAGAGACGTCTTCTCCATCTTTAACGAGTCCCATTGCAATTCCGGCAACTGGTGCTTTCATTGGTACACCTGCGGCCATCATTGCTAGAGTACTTGCACAAATACTCGCTTGTGAAGTAGAGCCATTTGACTCCAATACTTCAGATACAAGACGAATTGTATAAGGAAACTCTTCCTCTGATGGAATCACTTGTTCAAGTGCGCGCTCTCCCAATGCACCATGTCCAATTTCACGTCGTCCCGGTCCACGAATCGGTCCAGTTTCACCAACACTAAATTGCGGGAAGTTATAATGGTGCATAAATCGTTTTGACTCTTCAATACCTAGGCCATCTAGTACTTGTACATCTCCGAGTGCACCAAGAGTACATACACTCAATGCTTGTGTTTGCCCCCGTGTAAACAATCCAGAACCGTGTGTTCGAGCTAAAATATCTACTTCTGAAGATAGTGGGCGAATTTCGTCAATTTTACGGCCGTCAGGTCTAACCTTATCTTTCGTTATTAATTTTCGAACTACTTCTTTTAAGATTTTATCTAAAACCTCTTTTGCTTCACCTGAACGATCATCCTCGTCTGTTACATATTCCTCAGTAACACGGTCAATGACGTCTTTAATTGCAGCTTCTCTCGCATGTTTTTCTACGACCATCGCTGCTTCTTTTAAGTCTGCTTCAGCTTTCCCGCGAATTTCCGTTTCAAAGTCTTGATCTACCTGCATCAATTGAACATCAAATTTTTCTTTTCCAACTTCTTCAATAATTTTTTCTTGGAAAGCAATTAATCGTTTAATCTCATCATGACCAAACATGATCGCTTCGAGCATTGTTTCTTCAGGAACTTCTTTCGCTCCAGCTTCTACCATATTAATCGCATCTTTTGTTCCAGCAACGACTAACTCAAGGTCACTTTCTTCTAATTGAGCAGGGGTTGGGTTTATGACAAATTCATTATTTAATCGCCCAACAGTTACGCCTGCTATTGGTCCTTCGAATGGAATATCTGAAACCGATAGTGCTAAAGAGGAGCCGATCATTGCAGCCATTTCTGGAGAACAATCTTGGTCATTACTCATGACAATACTGATAACTTGTACGTCATTTCGAAATCCATTTGGAAATAATGGTCTGATAGGTCTATCAATTAAACGACTTGTTAATACAGCATGATCACTCGGACGGCCCTCACGTTTGATAAACCCTCCAGGTATTTTTCCCGCTGCATATAAGCGCTCTTCATAGTTTACAGTTAACGGAAAAAACGGTAAATCTTTTGGTTCTTTAGATGCTGTAGCTGTTGATAATACTGCCGTATCACCATATCGAACCATCACAGCTCCGTTTGCTTGTTTTGCGAATGCACCGACTTCAAACGATAGCGTTCTACCGGCCCATTCCATTGAGAATATTTGTTTTTCTTGTTCCATCTTTACGAGTACCCCTCTCGTCCTTTTAATTCGCCTACTATGAATATTGTTGGCTTTTTTTTATGTACTAAACATGTTGATCTGAAAATTGTTGTACGTGTATGAATATGGAAACAATCACCTATTGAAATTTCCCTAAGACTTATCATAACAAAAAATAATGAAAGAAGAAATAGTTTGTCATTTGCCCCAAAGACGACATGTGCCCGTGTCAAAAATATTTTCACTGATTGCTGTTATATAAATCATATAAATGACCGAACGTCTAGAGACCCTCTCTGCTACTAAATGCACTACTTTCCCCTAAAGGATGATGAATGCGAATTAACTGTAATGCCTTTCTAATTACACGAAAAAAAGCGGGGCGAAGCCCGCTTTCTTAGTTATTATCGACGTAAACCAAGTTTGTCAACAAGCTGACGGTAACGTGTAACATCTTTGTTACGTAAGTACGTAAGTAAATTACGACGCTGACCGACCATTTTAAGAAGACCACGACGTGAATGGTGATCTTTCTTATGTGTACGCAAATGCTCGTTAAGCGTGTTGATTTGCTCAGTTAGGATAGCTACTTGTACTTCTGGAGAACCAGTGTCGTTCTCATGAGTTTTGAAATCTTGAATAATTTCATTTTTGCGTTCTTGAGTTAATGCCATCCTTTCCACCTCCTTCTGTAAAATCCCCATCTGCCTAGCAAACGTTGGTGAATCGTGTCGCCAAGCATTGGTTATGAACATTATATAGCATACTAGTTTTCAATTATAATTTCAAGTATGAATAAAAATTATGTCCTTTTTTAGGTTTAATTTAATATTACTTTCGCTACTTCTGCATCTGAATTAATTTGAGTGATCAATTGATCAACTGATTCAAATTTCTTTTCCCCTCTTATATGCGAAACCCAGTAAATCGTTATTTCTTTACCATAAACATTGCTATTAAAGTCAAATATGTGAACTTCTATTGAAGGCTCGCTCGGTTTTTGATCATGGAATGTTGGTTTATAGCCAATGTTACAGACCCCTTTAAAGTGTTCACCGTCAACCTCACCTTCAACAGCATACACTCCGACTGCAGGAAGGTGTGATTGCTTTAGTGGTTTAATATTTGCCGTCGGAAAGCCGATCGTTCTTCCACGCTGCTCACCTTGTACGACAATGCCAGACGTTTCATATCTGCGGCCTAGTAAATGACATATCTCTCCCATACTTCCATTTTCCAATGCTTCTCGAATTCTTGTTGAACTGATTTTTTCTCCTTTATCTTCAACTGGCGGAATCGTTGTTGACGAAATTTTATTTCTAGAATGAAAAGGGAGGGTTTCCATCGTACCTTTCCCCAACCTACCGTATGTGTAATCAAATCCAGCAACAACATGCTCTACATTTAAATCTATTAAATAACGGTCAACAAATTGTTGAGGAGTAAGTTCAGAAAATGGCTTGTTAAATGTAATGACAAACAAATAATCGATCCCTAGTGATTCGATGAGCTCTTCTTTCCGTTTTAGAGGCGTTAAATATTTAATCCCATTCCCTTTACGGAGAACCTCTTTCGGATGAGGGAAAAAGGTCATTACTCCAGCTTTGCAACCTCGTTTATTAGCTTCTTCCTTTGCCGTTACAATTACTTTTTGATGTCCTTTATGAACACCATCAAAAAATCCTAATGCAAGAACTATTGAAGGCATCCCCGTTAACTGATGGGGGTGCGATATATATATCGTTTCCATGCTGCCACCTCTATTTTAGCTATGGAGTGATGATATGAAAGGATGTTAGTTAGTCAGGAAAACATTCTTTGAGGCTTCTTGAAAGCTCGGTTAGCGAGGCTTTCACCTATTATAGCTTCTGTCTTTTCCTTTAAAACATAAGCTTTTACATATTCTAGCCTCTGGTTTTATAATCGACCCTTTTGTTTTCTTTCACACATTCTATTCATTGTTCGTTTTCAGCATTTTTGCTGGTTTCATCATTCCATGTCGCTTTGGATGTTTTTCATATAATGCTAAACATTCCCCATGTCGATTATACAGAGCTAATAACCTTTCGTCTACGATCTTTTCTGAAAGAGGTAAAATGGCGCCATTCATTACTTTCTTTTCTGTTTCTTCATTAACTTCTTCTCGCAGATAATTGTTTAAAGCATATTCAAGTGGAAGCAGTGTCTCTAAAAGATTTTCACTTTCCCTTCGTTCAACCAATTGTTCAAATGTATAGCATTGCTCTTTGGAAAATTGACCCGAAGCTGTTCTCGTTAAAAGAGACATATGGGCAGGGTATCCAAGCATCTCACCGATCATGACCGACAATGTTCGAATATATGTCCCTTTGCTGCACGTTACCTCAAACTGAAATCGAACAAGGTTTTCATTCGTAACTTCAATATCAGATAATAATTTCAACTCATATATGTGTACATTTCGTACTGGTCTTTCGACCGTTTTCCCTTCACGGGCATATTCATATAATTTTTTTCCTTTTACTTTGACAGCAGAATACATCGGTGGTATTTGTTCTATTTCACCTATTAATGATTGAAATAAGCGCTCGATTTCGTCCTTAGATACGTGACGGTCAACTATCTTTTCTTCAACAAGTTCACCAGAAGCATCTTCTGTTGTTGTCGAATACCCTAATGTCACCTCACCAACATACGTTTTTCGATCTGCAGTTAAATATTCAACAATTTTTGTGCCTCGTCCTAAACAAATAGGCAGCACGCCGTCAACATCAGGATCTAATGTTCCTGTATGACCAGCTTTTTTCGTTTGAAATAACTTTTTTACTTCTAAAACTGCTTTAAAAGAGGTCATCCCTCTCGGTTTCCATAATGGCAGTACACCATCCGTTTTATTCATCTACTCCACCTACTCGATCTTGATTTTACCTAAGCTATGTATGAAGGGAAAAGGGATTATTTCAAAAGTCCTTTTACAATGAGATAAATGAGCCGGAATCAACTTACCCCAACTCTTTTTAATATGTTTAGTATGTCATTTTAATATCATTATGTATTCGAAAGAGCGCCAGTCAGCGACTCCCACGACTATCATATTTTTCACAAGCCTCCACAAGGTTGTGGTGACATCGGCGTTCCAGCAGGACGCGGGGTTTTAGCCGAAGATCTACCCTAAACGAGTTGCTTTATCGGACAGGACGTCCTAATGCCAACATTCCACAGGACTTGGCATTTTGACCGGTTGACGCAGACAGCTTCAGAGCAATACTGAAGAGAAAGAAGTAGGAAAAGCAATAGATGAGAATCTCATTGGTGCACACTGTGTTGCACCGAGGAAGTCCAGGCATTGTCCACGGCAAAGAAGACACTACGAATGCAACAGAAGTGCTGCACGAGTAAATGTCGCACTTGTGCTCTGGAGTGAAAGCGTCCGACGATAGCGATTTCGAATTCTTTATAAAATGAAAGAAAGGGTGTCCTCAAAATTCTTTTGGGACAACCCCTCTTCGTTTAAATAAGAACATATACTGTTTTCTTATTTATCATTGTCATTTAATTTGCGTATTAATTCTTCAATACGATTACCGCGTTCAATGCTCTCATCAAACTTAAAAAAGAGTTCGGGTGTTTTTCGAAGCTTAATGCGCTGACCAAGTTCAGAACGAATAAAGCCCTTTGCTTTCGATAATCCTTCGAGAGTTTTAGAGCGTTGTTCATCTTCGCCATAGACAGTCAAAAATGCTGTCGCCTGTTGTAAATCACCAGTTACTTCAACTGCAGTGATAGTAACAAATCCGATACGTGGATCTTTCATCTCACGCTGGATAATCTCAGTTAATTCTTTTTTTATCTGTTCTCCAACACGGTTAGCACGAACATTACTCATAAATATAAACACCCCTGTTCATAAGGTTTTGCAGTTTCCTTTAATATTATCATCAAGTAACTCATTTGTATTTTAAATAAGAAGTGTTAATACCATTCCCACGTTACTTGACTTACTTCAACACTTTCGTGTACGTCTATTACAGATAAGGAGCGTGTTAATTCTTTTTCAACTTGCACTTTATCCGTACTTACAGAAACAATGACCCACTCTGTTCGCTGCCAAACATTTTGGTGAGCACTTTCTGTAATCGAAACATTGAAGCGCTGACGTATTTTTGTCGTCACACTTTTAATGATCTAGCGCTTTTCTTTTAAAGATTGCGGATCATAAAGTAAAGCTTCAACAGTTAACGTACCAATGATCAACGTTTAATTTCCTCCATAATATACGCTTCAAATACGTCGCCTTCTTTAATATCATTAAAGTTTTCTAACGTAATACCACATTCATAGTTTCTCGCAACTTCTTTTACGTCATCCTTAAACCTCTTTAATGCATCGATTTTTCCTTCATGAATGACAACACCGTCTCTAATTAACCTTACTGTAGAGTCACGAGATATTTTTCCTTCTGTCACATATGAGCCAGCAATCGTTCCAACTTTCGATACTTTAAATGTTTGACGGACTTCAGCTTGACCGATGACCTTTTCTTCATATTCTGGATCCAGCATCCCTGTCATAGCTGCTTCTACTTCTTCAATCGCATTATAGATAACTCGGTGCAGACGAATATCGACATTTTCTAATTCAGCTGTACGCTTTGCATTTGCATCAGGACGGACGTTAAAACCAATAACGATTGCGTTTGATGCGCTAGCTAAAATGATGTCTGATTCAGCGATCGCTCCAACACCTGTGTGTATAATATTCACTTTTACGCCTTCTACTTCAATTTTCTCTAATGAACCTTTCATTGCTTCAACAGAACCTTGAACATCTGCCTTAACGATAATGTTGATTTCTTTAACATCACCTTGTTGGATTTGTTCAAATAGGTCATCAAGACTTACCTTTGAAGTTTCACGGCGGTCCGCTTCTTTTTGTTTCGTCGCACGGGCTTCACCGATGGAACGAGCTTTTTTCTCATCTTTAAATACCATAAATTGATCCCCAGCTTGAGGAACTGAGTTTAAGCCTGTAATTTCCACTGGAGTAGATGGACCAGCTTCCTTTACTCGGCGGCCAAGATCATTAACCATTGCTCTAACGCGTCCATAGGCGTTTCCTACAACGATCGGGTCACCAACTTTTAACGTTCCTGATTGAACTAATAGTGTTGCAACTGCTCCGCGACCTCGGTCTAATTCTGCTTCGACGACAGACCCTCTTGCAGCTTTAGTTGGGTTTGCTTTTAGTTCTTGTACTTCTGCTACAAGCAAAACCATTTCTAACAATTCATCGATACCTGTCCCTGAAAGTGCTGACACGTTCACAAAGATAGTATCGCCACCCCAAGCCTCAGCTACTAATTGATGCTCAGTAAGCTCTTGCATCACTCGGTCAGGGTTGGCTCCTTCTTTATCAATCTTATTCACCGCTACTATAATTGGCACGTCAGCAGCCTTCGCATGATTAATCGCTTCTACTGTTTGCGGCATGACTCCATCATCTGCAGCAACAACAAGGATCGTAATGTCTGTTACTTGTGCACCACGAGCACGCATTGTTGTAAATGCGGCATGTCCTGGTGTATCTAAAAACGTAATTTTTTTGTCATTTTCTTCAACTTGATAAGCGCCGATGTGCTGAGTGATTCCACCAGCTTCACCAGCAGTTACTTTCGTGTGACGAATGCTGTCTAACAATGTTGTTTTTCCGTGGTCTACGTGCCCCATAATCGTAACAACTGGCGGACGCTCTTGTAATAGAGCTGGGTCATCATTTTCCTCGAAATTTTCGAACTCTGTTTCATCAATGACAATTTCCTCTTCTACTTCAATACCAAAGTCCTCAGCAAGAAGCTCAATTGAATCTTTATCAAGCTCTTGGTTGATTGTTGCCATGACACCTAAAAACATTAGTTTCTTTATAATTTCAGAAGGTTCTTTATTAATTTTTTCAGCGAACTCACCAACAGTAATTGGTGTTGTATATAATACTTTAGATGGCGTTTCTTTTACTTTTGGCTGATGAAGATTTTGTTTTTGCTGATTTTGCTGCTGATGACGACGTTTATTTTGGTCACGCTTTTTTCCACGCTTTTTGTCGTGATTATTTTGTGGTGAATGATTTTTTTGAGTCGAATTATTTGACTGATTTTTTCCATCCTTACGTCCGGAAGAAGGTTTTTGAGCTTTCTTGTTGCTCTCATTCTTCTTGTCTCGTTGTGATGATTTATCTGTTGCTGGCTTCGATTGATTCCCCTCAATCTTTTGAATTGTTTCTTCAGTTATAACGCTCATGTGGTTTGAAACTTCAACCCCTAAACTTTTTAATTGTTCAATAATTTCTTTACTTGTTTTATTTTTTTGTTTTGCATATTCATAAATTCGAATTTTACTCATATACTAACCTCCCACCTTTACACTGCGTAATCCCAAATAAGGATCGTCACACTATAAAGTTATTCAATTAAAGATTTCATCTTTTGTGCGAATCCTTTATCTTGTACTGCAACTACGACTCGTTCTCCTTTACCGATTGCCTGACCAATCGTTTGACGATCACTCATAACAGCATAAGGTACTTTATAATACTTGCATTTATCTGTTAGTTTCTTCATCGTGTTGCTTGATGCATCAGCGGAAATAATAACAAAGTGAACCTTGTTATACTGAATCGCTTTTATCACTAATTCTTCCCCAGCAACTAATTTTTTCGCCCGATAAACTAACCCTAATAAACGTATCCATTTATCATCCATTGTCATGCTTTAGAACCTTTATTTACTTCTTCTAGAAGCTGATCATATAATTCATCAGTTACATTAGCCTTTAAATGTCTCGATAAAATATTTTTCTTTTTTGCTTCTAATACGATGTTTTCATCATTCGAAATATAAGCCCCACGACCGGATTTTTTAGAAGTAGGGTCAACGAACACATTACCTTCTGGTGATCTTACGACGCGGATTAGGTCTTTTTTAGGCTTCATTTCATTTGAAACGACACACTTTCGCAAAGGTATTTTTTTCTTACTAGCCATGTGTGCTGCCTCCTTTAATCTTCGCGCTCTTCCTCATATTCTGTTAAGTCAGCATCAGTATCATGTTCATATGCTGGTTCCTCTATTTCATCACCGGAGAAATCATCATACGTTTGCGGAGCGTTAGGATCATAAAGTCCAAGCTCTTCAGCTTCACTTTGACTTTTAATATCAATTTTCCACCCAGTAAGCTTCGCTGCTAATCGAGCATTTTGCCCTCTTTTGCCGATGGCTAATGACAATTGATAATCCGGAACAATCACTTGGGTCATTTTTTCTTCCTCATCAACGGTTACTTGGAGAACCTTGGATGGGCTTAATGCGTTTGCGACATAAACTTTAGGATCCTCAGACCAACGTACAATATCAATCTTTTCCCCTTTCAACTCATTGACAATTGTTTGCACCCGTTGACCTTTCGGACCGACACATGATCCGACTGGATCCACCTCTGGATCTTCTGCATGAACAGAAATTTTCGAGCGGTCCCCAGCTTCTCTTGATACAGATTTAATCTCTACAGTCCCATCATAAATTTCCGGAACTTCTAACTCAAATAATCGTTTTAATAAGCCTGGATGTGTACGTGAAATCATAATTTGAGGACCTTTTGTCGTTTTTTCCACTTTCGTAATAAATGCTTTAATTCGGTCATTATGTTTATACGATTCATTTGGCATTTGTTCATTTAATGGCATCAATGCTTCAACACGGCCAAGGTCGACATAAATAAAGCGGTGGTCTTGGCGTTGAACGATCCCCGTCATAATGTCTTCTTCTCGATCAATAAAATCAGAATAGATGATGCCTCTCTCTGCCTCGCGTACTCGTTGAGTCACAACCTGCTTCGCTGTTTGAGCTGCAATTCTTCCGAAATTCCTTGGAGTAACTTCGATTTCAACAATATCGTCTACTTCATACTGCGGGTGAATCGCTTTCGCTGCTTCTACTGAAATCTCTAGCCTTGCATCGAATACTTCTTCGACTACTTCTTTTCGAGCAAATACACGGATAACCCCGGTATCTCTGTCGATGTCTACACGAACATTTTGCGCAGAATTAAAGTTTCTTTTATAACCAGTAATTAACGCTTGTTCAATTGCTTCTAAAATAATTTCCTTATCAATACCTTTATCTTTTTCAATCGTCGTTAATGCATCCATAAATTCACTATTCATGAATTTCTGTTCCCCCTTTCAAATATTAAAAAACGACTGCAAGTCGTGCTTTAGCTACTTTTTCTAATGGAATTGTGACTTCTTTCGTTCTCGTTTTCACCTTTAACTCGACTGTCAATGTTTCACCGTCATAATTTAAAAGCTTGCCTTCAAACGTTTTCTCACCGTCAATCGGTGCATATGTAGTTACATTCACGTGCTTACCAATTGATTTATAGTAATCTTTCTCCTTTTTCAAAGGTCTTTCTGCTCCTGGCGAAGAAACCTCAAGGTAATAAGCTTGCTCTATCGGATCAGATTGATCCAAAGCTTCACTTAATTGTTCGCTTACTCTCGTACAGTCGTCTAAGTCTACACCATTTTCTCCATCAATATATACTCTGAGAAACCAGCTTTTTCCTTCTTTTTTGAACTCAACATCAACTAATTCAAGTGAAAGTTCTTCAAGGATTGGTATTACAAGTTCTTCCGTTTTTTCTTTAACATTGCCTGCCATTCGACTATAACCTCCTTTAACCTACCATTCATGCTCAACTACATCTATTATTTGAGAAAAGCGATTATAAATGTATGATGCCTCTATGTTGTGATAATTTATCTGCCTTCAGCTAAAACTTTTAAAAAACAGTAAATGATGGCAAAAGAAAGAGTGGGTTTGCCCCACTCTTTCCGTAAGTAGCTATTCTTAGTATTTCCATTTTACTATACCATAAACATTAAAACCTTGCAAATTCACATATTCGAGCGTTTGCATCAACTATTAGTGGACAACTTTTTTAAAAGGTTAGAATACCTTTTTTTGTTTTGTTGGATCAATTTCGTAAATTGGTATCTCATGTAGCTCTGTTGGACTGCATCTGCTCGCATTCACCTCTAGGCCACATCCGTTCATGCATCACTTCGTTTGCATTCACAGTGTCTTCTTTGCCGCGGACGAACCACCGAGCATCCATAGGAAAAACGCCTTGCGGGGTCTCGTCTGCCCCGTTTTTCCGAAGGTGTCTCGCCGATTCCATCCAACTGCTCTAACATTTTACTCATACCATTCGAGCGGTGATTTGACGTATGAAACATGTTTATACATTTTTATGCTTAAAATAATGATAGCTGGTTAGATTCTGGCATCCCTGCTAGACAGCCGTGTTCATCGAGATGTTCTAAGACCGTTTTCGTAATTTTACTGCGTTCACGTAAGTCTTCTTTTGAAAGGAATTCTCCCGCCTCTCTTGCTTTAACGATATTTATAGCTGCATTTGTCCCAACGCCTGATAAGGCATTAAATGGTGGGATGAGTGAATCTCCTTCAACGATAAATTCTGATGCTTTCGAGCGGTATAAATCCACCTTTTTAAACGATAACCCGCGTTCACTCATTTCCAAAGCCAATTCAAGAACGGTTACTAAGCTCTTTTCTTTTGGCGGTGCATCATTTCCTTTCGCATATATCTCTTCTATTCGTTTTCGAATACTCGCAGAACCTCTAACCATTGTATCCAGTTCAAAATCATCAGCCCTTACTGTGAAATATGCTGCATAAAAGAGAATTGGATGATACACTTTAAAATATGCAATTCTTACTGCCATAAGTACGTATGCTGCAGCATGTGCCTTCGGGAACATATATTTGATCTTTAAGCAGGAACTAATGTACCAGTCAGGTACTCCGTGCTTCTTCATCTCCTCAATCCATTCTTCCTGAAGACCTTTCCCTTTCCGAACAAATTCCATAATTTTAAATGCTAATGAATCTTCCAATCCTTTATGCATTAAGTAAACCATAATATCATCACGACAACCGATAACATCTTTTAAGACACATGTACCTTCTGCAATTAAATCTGCTGCATTGTTTAACCACACATCGGTCCCGTGAGATAACCCGGAAATTTGTACGAGTTCACTAAATGTACTCGGTTTCGTATCTTCTAACATCTGTCTTACGAAGCGAGTTCCAAATTCCGGAATACCATATGTTCCAGTTTTACACATAATCTGTTCCTCTGTTACACCTAGTGATTCTGTTCCACTAAACAATTTAAATACCTCATGGTCATCAACTGGAATATCTTGTGGATCAATACCACTTAAATCTTGAAGCATACGGATAACTGTCGGGTCATCGTGTCCTAAAATATCGAGCTTCAACAGATTATCATGAATGGAATGGAAATCGTAGTGAGTCGTTTTCCATTCTGATGACCGATCATCTGCAGGATATTGGATAGGGGTAAAGTCATATATATCTAAATGATCAGGAACGACGATAATCCCGCCTGGATGTTGGCCTGTCGTTCTTTTTACGCCAGTACATCCAGAGACAAGCCGGTCTATTTCTGCTCCTCGAAGCTGTAGCTGATAATCATCCTCATATCCTTTTACAAATCCATAAGCCGTTTTCTCAGCTACGGTTCCTATCGTACCAGCACGGTATACGTATTCTTCACCGAAAAGTTCCTTCGTATAATTATGTGCAACAGGCTGGTATTCTCCAGAGAAGTTTAAATCAATATCCGGTACTTTATCCCCTTTAAAACCTAAAAACGTTTCAAAAGGAATATCATGTCCATCTTTTTTATATGTCGTCCCGCACTTTTCACAATCTTTATCAGGCAAGTCGAAGCCTGACCCGACTGATCCATCATTAAAAAAGACTGAATGATGGCAGTTTGGACATACATAGTGAGGCGGCAGTGGGTTTACTTCGGTTATTTCAGTCATTGTCGCAACGAAGCTGGAGCCGACTGAACCACGCGATCCAACTAAATAGCCATCGTCTAATGATTTTTTTACTAGCTTTTGAGAGATTAAATAAATAACAGAGAATCCATTACTAATAATACTATTTAATTCTTTTTCAAGTCTTGAAACGACAAGCTCCGGAAGCTCTTCTCCATATATGCTACGGGCGCGGTTGTAGCACATGTCACGCATTTCTTCATCCGCCCCTTCTATATGAGGGGTGTAAAGATCATCTGGGATCGGCTGAATTTCGTCGATTTCATTTGCGACCCACTGTGTATTGTCTACAACAATCTCTTTTGCTTTCTCCTTCGGTAAAAAACTAAAGCATTCGAGCATTTCATCAGTCGAGCGAAAATGAACTTGTGGGAGCGTTTGTTTATTTAACGGGTTCGCCCCTCCTTGAGAACCTATTAAAATCTTTCTGTAAATGTAATCATTTTTATTTAAGTAGTGGACGTTTCCTGTCGCGACTACTTTTTTATTTAGCTTTTCACCTAAATCAATTAATTTACGAATAATATCTTTTAATTCAAGTTCGTCACGGACAATTTCCTTTTCAATAAGATGATAGTAATTTCCTGGAGGCTGTACTTCGATATAATCGTAAAATTCAGCGATCTCCTCTACTTCATCTGGTGCTTTTTGCATCATCGCATCGAATACTTCGCCTTTATCACACCCTGACCCAACTATCAATCCTTCTCTGTACTTTTTTAAGACAGATTTAGGAATTCTAGGAACACGGTAGAAATAGTCTATATGCGATAATGAGACGAGTTTATATAAATTCTTTAATCCTTCTTTATTCTTTGCGTAAATAATACAGTGAGACGGACGACCTTTTTTATAATCATCGGAAGTCGTTTGCTCATTTAATTCATGATGCATATAAATATTTTGTTCGGTAGCGTCTTTGACCATTTTCCATAGTAAATGTCCTGTAGCTTCCGCGTCATAGATCGCACGGTGGTGAGAAACAAGCTCAATATTAAACTTTTTACATAACGTATTTAGTCGGTGATTCTTAAACTGTGGGTATAATAAACGACCAAGTTCTAGTGTATCAATGACAGGATTCGTTGCTTTTTCTAAACCGCTCTTCTTGAATCCTGCATTAATAAAAGCCATATCAAAGCTCGCGTTATGGGCAACTAA
This sequence comes from Evansella halocellulosilytica, assembly GCF_002335745.1. Taxonomy (GTDB): domain Bacteria; phylum Bacillota; class Bacilli; order Bacillales; family Salisediminibacteriaceae; genus Bacillus_CA; species Bacillus_CA halocellulosilytica. The sequence continues at coordinate 3,917,764 of NZ_NIST01000001.1, forward strand.
TATATCGTCCCCAATCCAATCATTGAACTTGCGTAGAACCTCTTCCACTTCTGGTGCATCCTCTACCATATCATCTGTAATTCCAGTCAAATCAATAATTGTCGGACTTAATTTCTCATGTGGATTAGCAAAGGATTCAAAGCGGTCAATCACTTCTCCGTCTTTTATTTTCACTGCTGCTAATTCGATAATCGTATTATAAACAGCTGACAACCCTGTCGTCTCAACGTCAAAGACGACGTATGTGTCTGTTAATAGTTCCCGTGGTTGTTCATTATAAGCAATGGCGACACCGTCATTGACTATATTTGCCTCTAAACCGTATAAAATCTTAATATCATTCTTCTTTCCTGCACCATATGCTTCTGGGTATGATTGCAAAACTCCGTGGTCAGTTAAACCGATCGCTTTGTGTCCCCACTTCTTCGCTTGTTCAACATATTTCGAAACAGATGTTACTGCATCCATTTGACTCATTGGAGTATGGAGGTGTAGTTCAACTCTCTTTTCTCCTTCGGGTGCTTCATCTTTTCGTTCGACTGGAGTAACTTGCTGTAAGTCTTTTGCTATCATGACGAGATCACGAACAAATGTATCATGTTGGATTTGTCCACGTACTTTTACCCACATTCCTTTTTTAATTGCTTCAAATACTGGAACATCTTCTTTATCATTTGAGAACATTTTTACAAGGATCGAATCGGTATAGTCGGTAATTTTAAACGTTAATAACGTACGGCCGCTGCGAAGTTCTCTCGTTTCAGCATCAAAAATGTACCCTTGAACAGCAAAGCGTCGTTCTTCTTCGACAATTTCTTCGATCGGTCGAATGTCATTTTTAATAGCAAGACCGAGAGACAGAGATGTGCCACTTGATAAATCTTTCGCTTTGTTTTCTTGCTTTTTCTTCTCGATCATCGCTTCGATTACTTTTGAGTGGTCTTCTTCTTTTTTTTGCTCGTTAAACTTTTCAATCGCTTCTTTCGACTCTTTTACAGTCGTTTGAACCGTAACTTTACCGAAACCTAGTTCATAAAACACTTGCTGCAACGGTTCATTAATGCGTCTATGAATCATTTCTCCTTCTGTTTCATTCATGACTGCAAGGGTGAGCTTATTCCCTTCCATATAAGGTGTTTGCTCTTGCAGTCTTTTTATTAAGCCGTTCGTTGAAGAACGAAGACGTTCAACGATAAATGGCCAATAAGAGCTAATATGATCTGAAGGTATAATCTCATCATAAGTAAGGATTACATTTACTTTTGCAATATGTTCTAATCCATTTACAATTTGGTGCTGAAATAGTTGAAAAGCCGAAAAAGGAAGCGGCTTTGGGAGCTGAATCGTGAAATCCCAACGTTTTTCACTTTTGTAAACTTCTAGCTTTTTTATCCAGCCATCCTTTAAATGGTTCTGAATAAGATCATCTGGCATGACGACCTGTTCTAGCAAAAGTTGAAATCGTTCTTTTCTAATTTGCCGTTCATCATTCATGTCAGGCCCTCCTATATTCTTGAATTCTATCATCCTCTATGGGATAGAGCTGATGCAAAAGTAAAGTGCCAGGCAGCTCCAATTACAAAATACAGAAAGAATTCGCGACTATATTTTGCATTTATGGAGAAAGCCAGGCACTTTAAAAGACTACCTTTGCTTCATCATGTGGAGAAATGAAGAGTACATCAGACAATTAACGTAAATAACCTTTAACTGTTTGAATCAGTTCATCTTTATGAACTTCAATCACTTCGCCCGTTTTTCGCAGCTTCAATTCAACAATTCCTTCGGCAGCTTTTTTCCCAACGGTGATTCGAACAGGAAACCCAAACAAATCAGAGTCTTTAAACTTTACTCCCGGTCTTTCTGTACGGTCATCATACAAGACATCTAATCGTTCTCCTTGTAATTGATTATACAATTCATCAGCTAATTGCTTTTGATCTTCTTGCTTTATATTTACTGGTATAAGATGAACATCAAATGGTGAGACGGATGCTGGCCACACAATGCCATTTTCATCATGGTGCTGTTCGATGACAGCTGCTAACGTACGCGAGACACCGATTCCATAACACCCCATGATCATTGGCTTCGATTTCCCTTGGTCATCTAGGAACGTTGCATTCATCGCTTCACTGTATCTCGTCCCTAATTTAAATACATGTCCAACTTCAATACCTTCTTTAAACATAATCGTCCCTTTACCGTCTGGGGAAGGGTCACCTTCTTGAATGTTACGTAAATCGTAATAGTCATTGACAGTAAAATCACGTCCAGGGTTCACATTTAAAAGGTGAGTATGTTCTTTATTTCCCCCGCATACACCATTCACAATATATTCTACAGCATGATCTGCTACGACTTTAATGCGCTCATCCGCTCTGACAGGGCCAATAAATCCAGGGACACACTTCATCCATTTTTTCGTCTCTTCATTAGTAGCAACCTCAACAATTTGTGCATCAAATACGTGTTTGATTTTCACATCATTTACTTGATGATCACCACGCACAAGAACTAATACAGGTTCATCGTCTACGATAAATAATACTGATTTAATACATTTTTTCTCATCTATCTGCAAAAACGAAGTAATGTCTTCAATCGTTTTTTGTTCAGGCGTAGCTTTTTCTTCTAATTCCTTAACCGGCTCGTCAGAATTTTTATAGTCACATACGACAGGAGCAATTTCAATGTTAGCTGCAAAATCCGATTCATCTGAATAGGCAATTGTATCTTCACCAATGTCTGACAATACCATAAATTCATGTGTATCTTTCCCACCCATTGCACCGGAGTCGGCAACAACAGCACGGAAATCTAAACCGCACCGTGTAAAAATTTGAGTATATGCATCATACATTTTCTGATAACTTTCATCTAACCCTTCAAAACTTGTATCAAACGAATAAGCATCTTTCATTAAAAATTCTCTCGCTCTTAATACACCGAATCGCGGTCTTCGTTCATCTCTATATTTATTTTGTATTTGATATAGCGTCATCGGTAATTTTTTATACGAACGGACATCATCACGCACTAATGTCGTAATCACCTCTTCATGGGTCGGGCCTAGTGCGAATTCTCGGTTATGTCGGTCATTAAGTCGCATTAGTTCAGGTCCGTACGCTTCCCATCGTCCTGATTCTTGCCATAATTCAGCTGATTGAATAGCTGGCATTAACAGTTCCTGTGCGCCAGAATGATTCATTTCCTCCCGAATGATCGCTTCAACTTTTTGCAAAGCTTTAAGGCCAAGTGGCAAAAATGAATATACTCCAGATGTACTTTGCCTAATAAGTCCGGTACGCAACATTAATTGATGACTTTTTACTTCAGCATCGCTTGGTATATCTCTTAATGTTGGTGATAAATACGTACTTTGTTTCATCAATCAGTCACCTCTATTTCTATATTGGTCCATCGTTGCTGGTAAAGAGTGTCGCCGATAGGCGGACGCCTTGCGCTTTTCTTATAAGATAAGAAAGTATAAAATATCAATCTCTCGATTGATGTCTAGACTTCAGGAACGAGCGTTTCCTACACGAGCTTCCACAAGGATGTGGTGACTTCGGCGTTCCCGCAGGACGCGGGGCTTTTAGCCGAAGATCTGATCTAGCGAGTTGTCTCGATGGACAGGACGTCCTAATGCCGGGCATGCCCCAGGACGTTGCGTACTGCCCGGTTGACGGATCTAGCTTTAAAGTGATACTAGAAGGGGAAGAGACAGCTGTTTTCGGCTCGAGGTCGCTTCGCCCCACCACTTGAAGTCTAAGTTCGGACTTCTTCCTGTCGGTAGCCCCAAAGAGCATTTACATCACGAGCTTTCACACGGATGTGGTGACTTCGGCGTCCCCGCAGGACGCGGGGGTTTTAGCCGAAGATCTGATCTAGCGATTTGCCTCGACGGACAGGACGTCCTAATGCGGGGCATGCCACAGGACGTGGCGTATTGCCCGGTTGACGGATATCACCACAGAGCAATGCTAGAAGAGGAAGAGGCATCGCTTTTCGCCGATAGGCGGGCGCCTTGCGCTTTTCTTATAAGAAGAATTTATTAATGTCATTCCAAGTAACAACGAGCATTAATAACATTAACAATGCAAAACCGATAAAATGGACGAGTCCTTCTTTTTGTGGGTCAATAGGCTTGCCGCGAACAGCTTCTAATCCAATAAACATGAGACGTCCTCCGTCTAACGCTGGAAGTGGGAGTAAGTTAACGATTCCTAAATTCACACTGAGAATCGCAGCCCATTGCATTAAAACGAGAATTCCCATCGCAGCGACTTCCCCGGTATAGCTGTATATTCCTACAGGGCCAGCAAGATGGTCCAGGCTAAACTGTCCGGTTATGAGCATCCCTAGTGCTTCAATAATCAGCACTGTGTATTCGTATGTTTGGGTAAAACCAAATCCGATTGCCCCTAACACATTCTTTTCTGTTGGAGGGTAAATGCCAACAACTCCATCAACCTCTTCTTCTGGGTTGATCCGTTCTTGTGGTGTCATGGACACATTAAATGTTTCAGAACCCCTCTCAACCTCAAATTGTAATGGTTCATTCGGGCTCGCTTGAATGATGGTCGTCATCTCTTCCCACGTTTCTACCGATTCACCTTCAATGGAAACAATTCTGTCACCGGTTTCTAGTCCTGCTTGTATCGCTACTCCATCATCTGTCACACCGCCTACAACAGATTCATCTACAGGCATCCCTGCAATAAGTGCATAGGCCATTAAAATGACAGCTGCTAAAACGAAGTTCATTAAAGGACCTGCAAATATGGCCATTGCACGCTGGGGAATTGTTTTTGAACCGAATTGTCTGTCGTAAGGAGCGATTTGAGTAGCCTGCTCATCATAGACATACTCAGCTTTTTCGTCAATTTTGTACGTAACAATTCCTTCTTCATCATTCAAATACCCTTGTACAAAAAGGTCTTTCTCCATATCAATTTTTTCTACTGAAATGACCTTACAATCTGGATGTTTTGACTTATTATTAATAATAATTTTATTTACTTTACCGTCTCTGTTAAATAGCAGGCCAACTTCATAACCAGGTTTAATTTGAATCATTTCCGGATCTTCTCCGGCCATTCTGACAAAACCTCCTAACGGCAGGAGACGGATCGTATATGTCGTTTCATCTTTTTTAAATGAGAAGATTTTCGGACCGAAACCAATAGCAAACTCTCGGCAAAGTATCCCTGCTCTTTTAGCAAAGATGAGGTGACCTAACTCATGAATAAACACGAGCAAGCCAAAAATGATGATTATTGCAATCAATGTATTCATGGATTCACATCCTCTAATTCATATAGGTTTTTACAACATTTCGAATATCTTCATCAACCGAAATTATTTCTTCGAGCGTAGGGTTTGAAATTTTGGTGTGATCGTTTAAAGCTCTTTCAACAACCTCCTCTATTTGCAAAAAGGAGAGTTGATTATTTAGAAAAGCCTCCACAGCTACTTCGTTGGCTGCGTTTAATACAGTCGGCATCGTTCCGCCCGCTCTACCTGCGTCGAACGCTAACTGCAAACACCTAAATCGCTCAAAGCTTGGTTTTTCAAAATGAAGTGCGCCAATTTCCCATAAGTTTAACGGCTTTCCACCATGTACTTCTAGGCGAGAAGGCTTTGATAACGCGTATTGAATCGGCACTTTCATATCCGGGGTACCAAGATGGGCTAGTACACTACCATCAATATATTCTACCATAGAATGTATAATACTTTCTTTATGTAAAATAACATCAATTTTTTCATAATCTATATTAAATAACCATTTTGCTTCAATCACTTCTAACCCTTTATTCATCATCGTCGCCGAATCAATTGTAATTTTAGCGCCCATCGACCAGTTTGGGTGATTCAGTGCATCTTTAACCGTAACCCCTTCCAAATCTCCTCTCGTCCGATCACGAAAACTACCGCCAGAGGCTGTTAAAATTATTTTTTTGACTTCCTTTTCAACGTTACCTTCTAAACATTGATAAATCGCTGAATGTTCGCTATCAACGGGAATTAATTCTACCCCGAATTTTTTTGCTTTTTCTGTTACAAGGTGACCAGCAGTTACGAGTGTCTCTTTATTTGCAATCGCAACTTTCTTCTTCGCTTCAATTGCAGCTAAAGTAGGCTCTAGTCCGATGCTGCCCATTACGGCATTGACAACAATCTCTGCATCTGTATGTGCTGCAACTTCGATTAATCCTTTCTTTCCATAAACGACGTTTACAGAAGTTGGAACAAGTTTTTGTACCTCGTCCGCAATCTCTTTCGTTTTAACACTGACAACTTCTGGTTTAAACTCATGAATTTGCTTGAGTCCTTCTGTCATGTTTGTACCAAAACTCATTGCACTTAATTGAAATATATTTGAATGAGAACGAATAATGTCTAACGTTTGAGTTCCTATAGACCCAGTTGACCCTAATAAACTAATTTTTTTCATCGAGATGCTCCTCTTATTGCATAAAAATTTTAATCGTCATTTTCTAAAACTATATCGATCAAGAGAATGACTTATATTAAGGCGAATAAAAATAAGACAGGCATAACAAAGATCAAACTGTCAAAGCGATCAAGAATCCCACCATGCCCAGGTAAAACTTGTCCCGAATCTTTTACCGAATAATGTCTTTTTAGTGCAGACTCGACCAAATCCCCCATTTGTCCTGCTACAGATACGACGAGTATAAATATAATTGTTTTATAGAAAGAATCAAACAGAGGAACAAACTGAACATAAACGATGCCGATGATAAAGGCTAAAACGATTCCGCCAATCGCTCCTTCTATCGTTTTCTTTGGACTAATTTCTGGCCAAAGCTTCCTTTTTCCAAGACTTCTTCCTGCAAAATAAGCGCCAGAATCTGTTGACCATACTAAAATAATAATGAAAAATAAGAGAGCTAGTCCATCATCTAAAAAGCGTGTATACATAAAATAATGAAAGCCAAGCCCTATATAAACTGAGGCTAAAATTGTAAATCCCGCTTCATCAAAGCTAAATGAATTTTTCGTAATGACCGTAAATGCTAGTAAAATGAATATGAATAATAAAAATAATTCCATTTTGGTCATATGTAACCAATCTAAAGTAAAGTACATGTCCGGTATGAGCAAAAGCCACATAAGGAAAAAGCTCAACAGACCTTGAATCGAAAATGGAGAAATTTGTTTCATTTTTAGTATTTCTCCCATTGCGATTGTTGCCAGAGCGATCATTAATAGTGTAAAGGGGAGGTTACCGATGACGACAAGGCCAATAAAGCCAGCACCTGCAATCACACCCGTTATAATGCGCTGTTTCATATTCCTCCACCTTTCTAGACTCCACCATATCTTCTCGTACGCTTCTGATAAACGTGAATCGCTTCTAATAAATGTTCTTCTGTAAAATCTGGCCATAATACATCTGTAAACCAAAATTCAGAGTAAGCTAACTGCCATAACATGAAATTGCTGAGGCGAATTTCACCGCTCGTTCTAATGAGGAGGTCCGGATCTGATAAGTTGCCAGTCATTAAATGTTCCGATAACATCTCTTCATTAATCTCGTCAATGGACATCTTCTTCTCTTCAACTTCTCGGTAAACCTTTTTGACCGCTTCAATGATTTCATGACGGCTGCCATAATTTAAAGCGAAGTTTAATGTCAAACCGTCATTGCCTCTCGTTTCTTCAACTGCACGTTCTACCGCTTTTATTGTATGACTAGGTAAATTTTCTTTTGATCCAGTCAATCGAACAACAACATTTTCTTTCACTAACTTCGGAAGCTCTACATTTAAAAAACGTTCTGGTAACCTCATTAAAAAGTCTACTTCACCTTTCGGTCGTTTCCAATTTTCTGTCGAGAAGGCATATAACGTTAACGCTTCAATTCCGAGTTTATTCGCTTGCCGAACAATTTTACGAATCACGTTCATTCCTTCTCTATGACCAGCAACTCGCGGGAGTCCTCTTTTCTTAGCCCAGCGTCCATTACCATCCATAATAATGGCTATATGTTTTGGCAAGTTTTCAATTTCATATGAAATTGAAGTCTCCATATCGACAAGTTGTTTTGTCTTACGACCTGTAAGTTTTCTTAGCATTGTTTATCCCCCAAAATACTTAAAATGCCCCATACCTTTTCAGGACATATCATTATGTATGAATGTTTCGCGAAGGAGCGTTTTAATCTTTCACTTATCTTATCATTTTATCCATCATACACTTTTTTTTAAACAATTTATATACCATAAAAAAGAGAGTGTTAAAAGCTCAGGAAAATAACCTTTGTTATTCTATTTATAGAGAAGTGTGAAATGGACTAGCAACAGACTTTTAGAAAACAGCTTTGTAAATCCCTGTTTTATAAAAATACTTTTGTTCACTGAGCTTATGGCTTACTTCTATTCTTTATATAGACGTAGTATAGAAATTGTAAAAAAACCCCCTGAGAAAAGAGGGTCTTTTGCATCTTTATTTTACATGTTTTTGCGTTACACTTCCATGATTTCTTCTTCTTTTGCTTTTGCAATCTCTTCAATTTGGCTAATTACGTTATCTGTTAGCTTTTGGACATCATCTTGACCGCGGCGTAGCTCATCTTCGGTAATCTCGCCATCTTTTTGAACTTTCTTTAATTCATCGTTCGCATCACGTCGAATATTTCGTACAGCTACCTTCGCATCTTCTGAGTATCGCCCGACTAATTTAGTCAACTCTTTACGGCGCTCTTCTGTTAAAGCAGGAATAGAAATTCGAATAATATTCCCGTCACTAGAAGGTGATAAACCGAGGTCCGCTTTTTGGATCGCTTTTTCGATATCTGAAACAGATGATTTATCAAATGGTTGGATTGTTAGCATGCGTGCTTCTGGAACAGAGATTGTTGCGAGTTGATTTAGCGGTGTCATCATTCCGTAATACTCAACTTGTACTTTGTCTAAAATAGACGGATTCGCTCGACCTGCACGGATTGTTGCTAATTCTTTTCGATAAGAATCGACTGACTTGTTCATTCGTTCTTTTGATTGATTTAAAATTTCGTTTGTCATCATTCTTTCCCCCTTATAATTGTTCCAATGTCTTCACCTTCAACAGCTCTTTTAATATTACCTTCTTCAGTAATGGAGAATACAATTAATGGAATGTCATTATCCATACATAACGATGAAGCAGTTGAATCCATTACGGCTAGACCGTCTTTTAATAAATCTAAATAAGTCAATGTTTCATATTTTTTCGCATTCGTATCTACTGATGGATCTGCGCTGTAAACTCCATCCACTTTGTTTTTAGCCATCAAGATGACATCAGCTTCAATTTCAGCTGCTCTTAATGCAGCCGTTGTATCTGTTGAAAAATACGGATTTCCAGTTCCAGCTGCAAATATAACGACTCGTTTTTTCTCAAGGTGACGGATAGCTCTTCTTCTTATGTAAGGTTCTGCCACTTGTCTCATCTCAATGGATGTTTGGACACGAGTTTGTACACCAATGTTTTCAAGGCTGTCTTGGAGAGCTAATGAATTCATTACCGTTGCAAGCATCCCCATATAATCAGCTGTCGCACGGTCCATTCCTTTCGCACTGCCGGCCATACCTCTCCAAATATTCCCTCCGCCGACAATAATCGCTACTTCTACGTCTAATTCAATAATTTCACCGATTTGTTTGGCGATGGATTGAATGACAGATGGATCGATTCCGTATCCTTGATCGCCCGCTAAAGCTTCTCCACTTAATTTCAAGACAATCCGATTGTATTTAGGCTTTTCCATGGTACCCTCCAATACGATCAATTCCCAATTTGATGATCATTCATGATGAATATTATTATTGCACTCATTTACATCTGTTTGAATTAAAAAGTCTTTGGAAAAAAGGGACACAACGGTGTCCCTTTTAAAAAATACTTATTTTTTCACTTGAGACATAACTTCTTCAGCAAAGTTATCTTCACGCTTTTCTAGACCTTCTCCTACTTCATAACGGTAGAAAGTTTTAACTTTTGCATTTTTAGACGCAACGTACTTACCTACTTTTTGATCTCCATCTTTTACAAATGCTTGATCATTTAAACAAATTTCTTCGAAGTACTTGCTTAGACGGCCTTCAACCATTTTATCAACAATATGCTCAGGCTTACCTTCGTTCATTGCTTGTTGTTTAAGAACTTCACGCTCACGATTTACTTCTTCTTCAGATACTTCGTCGCGGCTTACATATTTAGGGTTAATTGCAGCAACATGCATTGCAACATCTTTTGCTACTTGTTCATCTGTCGTTCCTTCAAGAACTGTTAACACTCCGATACGTCCACCCATATGGATGTATGCACCAAAAGTCTCGTTATCGCCACTCTCAACAATTTCAAAACGGCGAAGTGAGATTTTTTCACCAATTTTCGCAATTTGATTGTTGATGAAATTCTCTAACGTTCCTTCTGCATCAAAGTCTTGTCCTAAAGCTTCTTCTACGGAAGATGGAGCGTTTTTTAGTAGATGTGTAGCTATTTGATCGACAAGGTTAATAAAGTTTTCATTTTTCGCTACGAAGTCTGTTTCTGAGTTAATTTCCACTAAAACTGCTTTATTTCCTTCAGTCTTAATATGAGCTAAACCTTCTGCAGCAACACGATCTGCTTTTTTCGCAGCTTTAGCAATCCCTTTTTCTCTAAGGAAGTCGACTGCTTTCTCCATATCGCCATCCGTTTCAGTTAACGCTTTTTTGCAGTCCATCATACCTGCACCTGTTTGTTCACGCAATTCTTTTACCATTTTCGCTGAAATTGCCATTGGAATTCCTCCTTAAATGTTAAATGGAAATTATGTCGTAACTTTATTAGGAACACTCTCATTTTTACCCCTATGTAAAAGTATTGTCAATCAACAGGGTAATCAATCTAATTTATTCATAAAGTACAATCTTTTTAACGAACTTGCTTTAAAAAAAGGGTGATAAGGGTCTAGCCCTCTATCACCCTTTTCGACAGCTGTATTAAGCCGTAGTTTCTTCACCTTGGTTTGCTTCAATGATTGCATCTGCCATTTTCGCTGTTAGTAAACGAACAGCACGGATCGCATCATCGTTACCAGGGATAACGTAGTCTACTTCATCTGGATCACAGTTCGTGTCAACAATAGCAACGATTGGGATGTTCAGCTTATGAGCTTCCGCAACAGCAATACGCTCTTTACGTGGATCAATAATGAATAAAGCATCAGGAAGCTTATCCATTTCTTTAATTCCACCTAAGAACTTGTTAAGACGATCTTTTTCTTTATTAAGAAGAACAACTTCTTTTTTAGGAAGGACGTCAAATGTTCCATCTTCTTCCATCGTCTCAATTTCAATTAAACGACCGATACGTTTACGAATCGTATCAAAGTTCGTTAATGTTCCACCTAACCAACGCTGGTTAATGTAGTACATGCCACAACGCTCTGCTTCTTCTTTCACAGCGTCTTGGGCTTGTTTTTTCGTTCCTACGAACAAGATTGTTCCACCTTGTGCTCCTAGGTCACGAACAAAGTTGAACGCTTCGTCAACTTTTTTGACTGTTTTTTGCAAGTCAATAATGTAAATTCCGTTTCTTTCGGTGAAGATGTAGCGATCCATCTTTGGGTTCCAACGGCGTGTTTGATGACCGAAGTGCACCCCTGCTTCTAATAATTGTTTCATGGAGATCACTGCCACTTCACTCACCTCCTCTTGGTTTTTTTTCCTCCGTTCGCATCTCCTTTAAGTGAAACTGCAAGAAATGCAGCACCACCACTTAAATCAGCAAACGTGTGTGATTAACACCGAGAAATAATATACCATATTGTTCATCTTATGACAAGGGCTCTCGTTATAATTGTTTATTAAACTTTAACAGTAGTTCTACTTCTCCTGCTCCCATATCTAGTTGTTTGGCAATATCGTGTACGTTGTAACCTTTTTCATATAATGAAAGGACCTTTGAAGTTGTGGAAGTTTCTACATATTTATGTGCAGTTTCTTCTTGAGGAGAGGGAGGTTCGTATAATGAGTACTTTACATCTTCAAAATCTTCATGCTCCTTTACACGCTCATTTGCATAACTTTTAGAATCACTGCTTTTATGATCGACATTTGCCGTAGACACTTGTGCCTGGTCCTCGACTGTATTTGTATGCTCTTCCGGTTGTAAGTTCGTATGAACGCTGTTTTGTACATTAGGATGACCTTCATGTTGAATATTTAAATGATTCATCCGTCGTGCAAGCCTGTCGTTATTGTCCTTCATTTCGGTCGTATAGGCGATTAATAAATCTTCCATCTCTTTTACCGTTTTCTTGTGATCGTTTGGATGCTGCTCATTTTGTCTTTGGAATAGGATGACAATGAAGAAGAAACTAATAAAATGTAACATTAAGCTTACAATTAATAAATATACCATACATACTTTTCCCCTTTACCATGATGCGTCAAAATTCTTACCTTTATATGGGTGATGCTCATTTTCCTCTTCTTCTTTGCCTTTTTTTCTATGTTCATATGTAAACATTTGATCTTTGCCACGCTTTTGTCCATCGTCTTCATTGTTAAGATTCTTCTTTTGAGAATGTTCAGATTCTGTAACTGACTTCTTCTTTTTTTGTTCCTCTTCCTCTTTACTTTTAGCAATATATCCTTGGGTGATTTGTCCACGCTGCTGTAATTGATCTTGGATTTTCCCGGCTGTCTGAGTACGAGGCAAAGCTACTTGCATTCCGAGTGACTTTACTCCTCCCATAACCGTTCCCTCCTTAAAATCTCTCGTTAACAATATTTACAGTGATTCAAAGCTGATTTCCCGTTGGTCTAATCGGAACATAACATATTTGTGTTTCGTAACGATTTTCCGTCTATATTTACCAAAATGGATATTTGTATTCGGGTAAAGTTCATTAAAAATACGAATTTGACTATTGGACTGACTTTGAAAAACAACCTCTAAATCGGCGAGCTCATCTTTTATCTCTTCAATGTTCTGTTGTGTTTCTTTAAATGAGTTTTGCACCCGCAGTTTCATAATCCGGTCTTGGCTGCTCAATTGACTTTGCTTTTCTTTTTGTATTAATTTTTTATATAACAATCCCAGCTTTTGTACATCTGATTGTAACGTTTCTAATTGAACCTTTAAAAGCTTTTCTTTTTCGATAGCATGTTGTCCAATTCCTAAATAAAGAGAGGTAGGTGTGTTCATATTATTTCCTACTTCATTTACTTCAATGCCTTTACCTGCAGAAATGCTGCCTCCAACTATATTACCGCGGCCATGTTTACAATAAACATACCCCTGCGCTTCTATATGACTATGTAAAATTGATTGTGAAACGACGACATCTCTGGAAACCCTTACATTCCCTTGATTAATAAAAGACGTAGTAAAGTCACCTTTTGCTTCGATGATTCCTTTTCCTTGAGCTACTACACCTTGATGAATAAAAATAGAGCCCCCAGCTTCTAATGTAACTCCTTCCACGGATCCGTGAATTCTGATATCTCCCGCCGCTTTAATACGAAAGCCTTCTGGAACATTCCCTCGTATATTGACATTGCCGACAAAATCGATATTTCCTACTTTTAAATCCAAATCACCATTCACTTCGTATACTGGATAGACGTGAATAACTTTACGATCAACAGACAACTGGCCATCTACCGTAGCAATAACTTTCGTCCCTTCTTTATTAATTCTCGTATTTTTTCCGGGTCTTAGCTTCATATCTTTGCCCGGCTTCGGTTTTAATTCTACCCCTAGTACGTTCATACCCGATATTCCGTCCTTACTAGGAACTTTTTCACCTACTACCGTTCCTTGAGTAACGGATGGGATTTCGATTACTTGTTTTAAATCTACTTTTACTGTATCATCTAGAGCAATATTCTCATTTTTATTTAACGGAATTATCGGCTTTAAATAAGCATCTTCTCCATCAACTGCCTTCTTCCCTTCTGCTACGATGACTGGAGATGTAACTTTTCCATCTTTCATATCTTCAACAATATTTTGATGAATCCCGTATTTAATTCCGTGTTCATTGATAAACTGTTCTATTTCGTCTAAACTTACTTGTTCATTTGCTGTCGACTTCAGTTTAACATAGGCTTTTAAATGATCATCACTTATCTCAATTTCAAAAATATCATTTAATTCAATCATTGGTATCATCCCTTAAATGTTTACTAGACATCTATTTGGCAGATACTAAATTAGTATCTTATATGTGTTCTTTTTTCTTTAACAATTTTTGTTGTAATTTAAACAGCGTTTTAGAATGTATTTGAGAAATTCTAGATGTCGATAGCTTTAAGACTTCACCTATTTCAGTTAATGATAATTCTTCAAAATAAAATAAACTGATCACAAGCTGCTCCTTTTCAGACAGCTGCTTGATGACTTCTTCTAATTCTCCCATTTGTGCTTTTTTTACAAGACTTTGTTCAGGAGTTAAAGTGTTCCGATCAACAATGGTTGAGGAATAAGATTCTTCTCTTTCACTATCTTGTGTCGGTTCATCAATTGACAACTGATTCGCTAAAAAACTCTCATTCATAATATGAAGAACATCTTCCTCTTTCATCGATATCTGTTCTGCGACTTCAGTAGAAGAAGGTGTCCTCCCTAATTCTTGTTCTAGTTTTTCGATCGTTTGTTCGATTTTCTTTGACTTTTCACGTAGAGATCGCGGAAGCCAATCTTCCTGCCGCAACCCATCTATAATTGCACCGCGAATTCGAAAAGAAGCATACGTATCAAATTTAAGATCTCTTGAGTGATCAAACTTTTCTAATGCATCATACAAACCGAACATCCCATGGCTCCGTAAATCATCTAAATGAACATTTTTCGGAAGGGTTGCTCCAATTCGTTGAACATGATATTCAACTAACGGAGTGTATGCATGGACAAGTTGGTCACCCGCAACAGTATCGCGATCTGATGTCCAGCGATCCCAGTCTTCTATTAGTTTCTTTGTAACATGAACTTGAGGCATCGGAACCCTCCTACTCATTCAATAATTGTTTTACATAACCACTCGTTTTCTTCACTTCGTCTTTTTGAAATTCAGCTTCTCGTTCGCTTTGACCTTGCTTCATTTCAGCAATCTGTTCTTCTAATTCTTCAGGTTGATTTTCTTCCTTTAATAGACGACTTTCTTTTTGTGAATGCTGTTTTTCAGCAAAAACATATTTATAAGACCAGTAAAGGAAGATACCAATTACTCCACCTATGATTGAACCCATTAGGCTTCGGATTACAGATGTTAAAAAAGTATTTATAAATATAGATGATAAAAACACGGTGACTAACCCGATGAGTGAAAAGTGAAAAAACCATTTGATGTTCCCTTGAATCATTAGATCTCCTTCACTCCTTTATTTACAGTTCGAATTTCTAGTACCATCGTGCTTGGGTTAAATTCAATTGTTCTACCACTGTTCCCGCCTACATCTTCACTTACGATCGGGATCTTATGTGCGTCCAAGGCTTGTTTTACTGCTTCAACATTTCTCGGTCCGACCCTCATCACTTCATTATGTGTAGAAAATTTAAACATTTGTGCGCCTCCAGCTATTTTGGCTTTTAATCGGATAACAGTAGCACCTTCTTTCATTAATCCGCTAACTAAATCTTGAATAGCTGTATTCGCATATTTTGCTCGATTTATTGCGCCTGATTTTGCTAATGATGAATCAGGGAGCATAATATGTGCCATCCCAGCTAGTTTCTTGCGCTCATCAAATATAATGATTCCAACGCAAGAGCCTAGACCTGATGTACGAATCGTATTAGGGGGGGTTGTAAGTTTTAAATCTGCCATTCCTACTTTAATAACTTGAGCTGATAATACGCTATTCATCGACTGGTACTCCTAAAGATTCAAAGATTTTTTGAAAGGAGTCAGGATCCGGTAATAGAAAAAAGTGACCTTTCGTTTTAGTAATATTTTCTTCATCCTTTTCGTCTATTTCGGTATCGATCACGATTGCATAGTCACCAGTTCTGGAGATTTCGATTAACCCGTGACTAATAATAGCCATCATCATATCAATTGCTACTTCTGGAGGGGTCGGCTGTAAATTCAGTTTCGTAAAATCAGCCAGTGCCGATAAGTATGAACCTGCGAGAATATTCCCCATTTCATTTAGTGCTGATAAACCCATTTCCGAATAAGGAGGTGCTGTTAAATCTATACTTTCATCACCAGTTAAATGCTGAATGAGCACAGATGCTTCTTCAACAGGAAGCATAAAAAACATATTTCCTGGGGCATCTCCTTGAATTCTTAAAAAAATGCCCGCAACAACCGTTTCTTCACCACCAAGAGTATCACTTATTTCATTAAAAGGAACTACATTGACAGACGGGACTTGCATTTCAATTTCCTTATTTAATAAATTTGATAAAGCAGTCGCAGCATGTCCCGCTCCAATATTACCTACTTCTTTTAACGTATCTAAATGATAATCTTTAATGTTATCTAAGTAACTCATTAGCCATGAGCCTCAATCTCATGTAATTCATTTATTTCTTGATGATTTAACACTTTATCTAAGTTTAGCAATATTAAAAGACGCTTATCTAGTTTTGCTACACCTCTAATATAATCAGCTTCAAGACCGCCAACCACTTCAGGTGGAGGTTCAATCGCCTCGCCTCTTATGTCGATGACATCATTAGCAGCATCAACAATTAACCCTACTTCCATTTCTTCATATGAAATAATAATAATCCTTGTCGCATTTGTCTCTTCTGCAGGTTCTATCCCAAATCGAGACCTTAAGTCTATAATTGGTGTTACAACCCCTCTTAAATTAATGACTCCTTTAACAAATGGTGGTGTATTTGGCACACGTGTAATATGCTGGACACGCTCAATGGACTTCACTTGCTCAACTTCAACTCCGTATTCTTCATCCTTCAATTGAAATACAATTACTTTTAAATCCGTCACGTTTACGACCTCCTAATATAAAATCTTTCATAATCACTTACAAGTTTCCTAAATCATCCATTACGATTTGATTAACGAATTACAATCAACAATAAGTGCAACTTGTCCATTCCCTAAAATAGTTGCCCCGGATATAGCAAAGACATTTGTTAAATAATTCCCTAATGATTTTAAAACAATCTCTTGCTGACCAATGAATGAGTCAACGACGAGAGCAGCCATTTTCTCCCCTTTGCGAACAATCACAATTGAATGATACTTGCCTTTCTCTGTCGTTTTCGGAACGTCGAAAAATTCATTTAAATAAATTAACGGAACGACACTGCCTCTAAAATCGATTACCTTCTGATTATGGGCAGCCAAAATTTCTTCATCTTTAATAATTGCCGTTTCAATAATCGATGATAAAGGAATCGCAAAAATTTCATCTTCCACTTCTGTGAGCATTACTGATATGATCGATAAAGTGAGCGGTAATTGAATTAAAAATTCAGTCCCATAACCAGGCTCTGAATCTACTGAAACGTTTCCGCCTAATGATTCAATTTTGCTTTTTACAACATCCAACCCAACACCTCTACCTGAAATATCAGATATTTGGTCTGCTGTACTTAATCCACTCGAAAACAGAAGTTCATACACTTGTTTATCAGTTAACGACGAGGCATTCTCTTTCGATACGACACCGCGATCAATCGCTTTATTTAAGACTTTTTCACCATTAATACCTGCACCATCATCAGACACTTCAATAAATACATGGTTTCCACTATGATAAGCATTAAGCGTGATGTTACCTTGAGCTGGTTTCCCGTTCTTTTTTCTCGTCTCTGGGTCTTCCACCCCATGATCAATCGAGTTTCTTAATAGATGGACGAGCGGATCGCCAATTTCATCGATAACCGTCCGGTCTAATTCTGTTTCAGCACCGATGATTTCTAAATGGACATCCTTATTTAAATCTTTTGACAGTCCCCGAACCATTCTCGGAAATCTGTTAAATACTTGCTCGACAGGGACCATTCGCATATTTAAAATAATATTTTGTAAATCACCAGAAATACGAGACATATGTTCAACAGTTTCTGTTAATTCGTTACTGTTAACTTCTTTTGAAATTTGCTCTAATCTTCCTCGATCAATAACGAGTTCCTCGAATAAGTTCATTAATGTATCGAGGCGTTCAATATTCACCCTTATTGTTTTATTTGCTGACGGTGCTGCTTTTTGTTTGTCACTTTCTTTTTCTTGATTATTTTCACCTGAATTATCATCCTTCTCAGATAACTTTTCTGTTAAAGAGTCTGCAGAAGAATCATGATCGTAGTTGTCTGTAATGTTATTTATTGCATCAAGATTTAATTCATCTATCACGACTTTTTCAATTTCAGACACCTTCATAACACGTTCTTTGACCTCATTTGCCGATTCTTTTGTAACGAGTGTAACGATAAATGATGTTTCGAACTTCTCCTCTTCCAACTGTTCAACTGTAGGATTTGACTTGATTACTTCACCAATTTGTTCTAAAACTTCAAAAACCATAAACACTCTAGCGGCTTTTAATATACAATCTTCTCTCAAATGAATGGAGAGATTAAATGACGAGAAACCTTGTTCTTTAGATTGTGATAAAACGGTTAATTCAAAATCATCAAATCGAAGTTCTGAGGCAACTTCGGTCTGACTTTTATGTTCCTGTGTAGCAGTCGTTGCTGCTATTTCTTGTACAGCTTCGCCTTTTTCAATTCGCTCAAGCTTGTCAACAATTGCTTTAACATTCTTTTTACCTGAACCGTTATTTGAGATGTCTTCAACCATTTCTTCTAAATAATCGACAGATTCAAAAACGACATCCATCAATTCACTCGTTGCTGAAATTTGATTATTACGAATCCCATCCAGCACATTTTCCATCTGGTGAGTTAAGCTTGCTAAATCTTCAAATCCCATCGTAGCAGCCATTCCTTTTAACGTGTGCGCTGACCGGAAAACTTCATTGACAATTGATGTATCACTTGGATTTTTTTCTAACGATAATAGATTTTCATTCATCGCTTGTAAATGCTCGTTGCTTTCATCAATAAACATGTCCAAATATTGGTTACTCTCCACAACCTTACCTCCTCTAGTTACATTCACTCACAATTTTTGGTGCGACATCTTCTAAATCTAGGACAAAATCTACTTTTCTCGTTTCAACAGCTGATCTCGGCATTCCATAAACAATCGACGTCATTTCTGACTCAGCAATACTACATGTCTGTGTGTTCATTTTTAAATTCAAAAGTCCTTTCGTTCCATCAGAACCCATTCCTGTTAGGATTGCAGCAATGACTTTTACATTCAATTGACAGAGAGAGTTGAACATTGTGTCAACAGATGGTCGGTGACCATTAACCGGTTCAGACACGTCTAATTTAATTACAATGGAAGTTCCCATTTTTTTCGCTAATAAGTGGTACCCTCCAGGGGCAATATAAGCAACTCCTTGCTTTAAAATCTCTCCATCTTCTGCTTCCTTCACCGTAATTTTTGAAAGAGAGTTTAACCGTTGGCTTAATGATTTTGTAAATCCTTTAGGCATATGCTGAACGATTAATATCGGATGCGGAAAACATTCTGGAATGACCGGCAGAACTTCTTGCAATGCCTTCGGACCACCGGTTGATGTGCCAATTGCTACGACCGTTTTTGTTTCACTCTTACTCGAAAATCTCTTATTGATCTGTTTTATATCATGACTATGAGGAAGCGATTTTTTCCTTTCAAATTTAGAGAGCTTCGTTACTTTCGTTTTCGCAGCCCATTTTACCTTTTCGACTAAACTACTCTTTACTTTATGTATATCTAGAGAGATTGGACCTGACGGTTTAGGAATGAAATCAAAGGCGCCTAATTCCATTGCTTCAATTGTCGTTTCGGCGCCTTCCTTCGTCGTACTGGAAAGCATAATTGTTGGTGTGGGGTACTTTTCCATAATTACTTTTAAAGCATGGATTCCGTTCATAACTGGCATTTCTACGTCTAATGTGACGACATCAGGTTTATATTGAACGATCTTCTCTAAAGCATCTTCTCCATTACGAGCTTTAGCGATAACGTTTATCGCAGAATCTTCTTCAAGGAAATCACTAATCATTTTTCTCATAAATGCAGAATCGTCGACGACTAGAACGTTAATCATTGGCGTACCCCCTTTATATTTTTTTCGTGAATGTCATCCTTTTCCGAACGACTTTAAGTAAGATATGTTTGATAGATTTATGATTTAAATAACCTTTTTACTTTTGATAGAAAATATTGATACCGATCAATTTCTTCTTCATACTTGCTTGCTGTATAATTTTTTGCGATTTTCTTTATCGCGGCCGCTGGTTTGGAGTTAGGTGCGTCCAAAATGAACGGCCTTTGTGAACGGACAGCTTTACGAACTGAATTATCATCAGGGATTGCTCCTAAATAATGAACTTCTTTCTGTAAAAAACGGGTGCTCACATTTAGAATGTTTTGAGCTGTTGTATTTCCTTCATTTTTATTGAGTGTCCGATTAACAACGATCGATAACGGAACCTCTTCATCTTCAACGTGAATGTGCTTAATCATCGCATAAGCATCTGTTACAGATGTCGGCTCCGGCGTTGTCAAAAGAATAATTTCATGAGCAGCTAATAAAAACTGGAAAGAACTTTTACTCGCCCCTGCACCCATGTCAAAAATAATATAATCATAATGCTCATTCATGACTTGTAATTGACTCATAAAATGCTCTTTACGATGATCATTCATCTCAAAGACATCTCGTAACCCTGAACCGCCAGCGATATAAGAAATACCATCAGGGGTCTTTTCGACTATATCCCAGATCGGCAACTCTCCTTCTAGAAGATCAACGATCGATAACCTAGACGTTTGTCCCAATAAAATATCAATATTCGCCATCCCTATGTCTAAATCAAATATTAACACGTTTTGCCCCTGATTTTGAAGCTCTAAGGAAAAGTTGACGACAAAATTTGACTTGCCGACCCCTCCTTTTCCGCTTACGACACCTATAACTTTAGTCTCATCCCTTTCGATTACCGACCGAGACTTACGCGCTATAGTGACTCTGTTTCTTAAAGCATCCGCTTGGTCTTTCATCATTTGTTTCTCCTTAAGACCTTATGAACAATGTCGCTAACGTTAGCTTCAGTAATGTCATCTGGGACATTTTGTCCTGTTGTAATATAAGATAAGCCTATTCCACTCTCGGCGATGACGTTGATCATAGCCCCAAGAGAATCGGTTTCATCTGCTTTAGTAAAAATAAATTTATTTATATTAATATGGTTAAATTGTTCAACGATTTTTTTCATATCGCGATATTTTGACGTTAATGATAAGACAAGGTGAGTTTCCATTTCTTCATTAAAATCGATGACTTGACTAAGCTGCTGAACATATAGTGAATTTCTAAAATTACGTCCTGCTGAATCAACTAGTATGAAATCGCAGTCTTTGAACCTTAATTTCGCTTGTTGAAAATCCTCTATTGAGTAAGCAACTTCAATTGGTGCATGTAAAATTTTCGCATACGTTTTCAATTGTTCTATGGCAGCAATACGGTATGTATCAGTAGTAATAAACGCAACTTTTTTTCCATCTTGTATGGATGCTTTCGCTGCAATTTTAGCGATTGTTGTCGTTTTCCCAACACCTGTAGGACCGACTAGATTTAAAAACTTTTTATTATAAGAAACTCCGCCATTAGGGATATCACGAATCAGTTCCTTTAGTTCTTCTACTGTCCAGTCCATTATTTCTTCCTTTTCTTTTGTTTCTCCCTCATGTTTATACCATCGTTTTAATAGATTCTTCATGACATTCAATCGATTGACTTCATTAAGTTCCTGATCAACAAGGACCTCATTGATCTCATTTAACGCTTCAGGATATTCTTCGTGACTTCGTAAATGACTTCTATTCATCGCTTCAATCATTTTTTTAATATTTTCGATCTCCGATTTCAGGTGATGTTTACGTTCAGTTGAAGGAAAAGGAGATTTTTCAGGACTTGCTTTTACTGGTCCTTTTCGAATCACTTTTGTCTTTCGTATTGCATCAGGGTCAATCGCTGCGATCACTTCAATATTTTTTTTTGTAAAAAAACCTAATATCCCGCCAGTTTCGACCTGTTTTGAATTTAAAATGACTGCATCCTTTCCTAATTCTTGACCAATCTTTGTCATCGCTTCCTGCATATTTTTCGCTATATATTTTTTTATCTTCATGACCCATTCACCACCCCGACACTTTGTACTTCTATATGCGGCTCCAACTCATTGTAAGATAACACTGGAACTTGAGGAATATACCGCTCAATCAAGTTACGAACATACATTCGAACAGCTGGTGAACAAAGGATGACCGGCATTTGACCTGTTTCTTGCATTCGCTCAACTTCCTTCATTGTCGTCTCAATAACAGATTGCATCGTATTAGGATCTAAGTTCAAAAAGTTTCCATGTTCTGTTTGTTGAACAGCATCTGCTATCGTCTTTTCTACGGATCCACCGACAGTAATGACGTATAATGGCTCATTTTCAGCCGTATACTGCTTGGAGATTTGTCTTGACAATGATTGTCGGACATATTCAGTTAATAAATCGGTATCTTTTGACATTTGACCGTAATCTGCCAATGTTTCAAATATGACAGGTAAATTTCGAATTGAAACCTTTTCTTTTAATAAATTACTTAACACCTTCTGAATTTCCCCAGTTGACAGTGGGTTCGGTGTTACGTCTTCGACAAGCGTTGGATACGACTCATTTAAATGGTCAATAAGCTGCTTCGTTTCTTGTCGGCCAAGTAATTCATGAGCGTGACGCTTAATTACTTCTGTTAAATGAGTAGAAACAACGGAAGGTGGGTCTACAACTGTATAGCCTGATAATTCAGCTTGATCCTTTAATTCCTCTGATATCCAAAGAGCCGGAAGTCCGAATGCAGGTTCGATCGTCTCTATACCAGTCACTGACTCATCTTCAACTCCTGGGCTCATCGCCATAAAATGGTCTAACAGCAGCTCACCTTTCGCTACTTCATTGCCTTTTATTTTTATTGAATATTCATTTGGTTGAAGTTGAATATTATCCCGGATACGAATGACTGGTACAACCATTCCCATTTCTAATGCCAGTTGCCTTCTAATCATCACGACGCGGTCTAGGAGATCCCCTCCTTGGTTGGCGTCAGCTAATGGGATTAATCCATAACCAAATTCAAATTCAATGGGATCAACTTGCAATAAATTCACGACACTCTCTGGAGATTTAATATCCTCTTCTTTTCCAACTGGTTCTTCCTCTTCTACGTTTTCCACTTCAAGCATCTTCTTCTCATTTCTTTCAAGGAAGAAGCCTCCAGCACCTAAAATAACTGCGACAATCGTTGTAATAATTGGATCAATAGGTGTTAAAAAACCTAAAAGTGCAATGGTAGCTCCTGCGACATAAAGCATTTTAGGGTACGCGAACAACTGACGTGTTACATCGTGACCAAGGTTTCCTTCAGAGGCAGCTCTCGTCACGACGATTCCTGTAGCCGTAGAAACAAGAAGTGCTGGAATTTGACTAACAAGTCCATCTCCGACTGTTAGCAGCGTATATTTATTTGCTGCTGACGTAAGGTCTAATCCTTCTTGTATCATTCCAATGACTAAACCAAAAATAATGTTAATTAAGACGATGACGATCCCAGCAATTGCGTCCCCTTTAACAAATTTACTTGCACCATCCATCGAACCGTAAAAATCTGCTTCTTGTTCAATTTTCTTTCTACGTTCTCTCGCTTCAGAATCAGAAATCATCCCTGCATTTAAGTCTGCATCAATACTCATTTGCTTTCCTGGCATCGCATCTAATGTAAATCGCGCGCCGACTTCTGAGACACGTTCAGCCCCTTTTGTAATGACGACAAACTGGATGACGACTAAAATAATAAATACAACAAAACCGACAAGTGCATTTCCTCCAACAACAAAGTCTCCAAACGTCTCAATGACATTTCCTGCATCTCCGTGATTTCCTAAGATTGCTCTAGTTGTAGATACATTAAGACCGAGACGGAACAACGTCACAAGTAATAATAATGTTGGAAATATTGAGAACTGCAGCGGTTCTCTTGTATTCATTGAAACGAGTATAATTAAGAGCGCAAAGGAGATATTAATAATGATTAAAAAGTCAATCATTCCAGTTGGCAGTGGAATAATTAACATGATTACGATAAGTATAACTCCTAATAATATACTTAAATCTCTAGGTGCCATTGCGCTTCTCTCCTTCTAATATCGAAATACATTAAACGATCTTATAATTTCTTTTGAATGCGATATACATATGCTAGTACCTCTGCTACCGCTTTAAATAGATCTTCTGGTACTTGATCCCCTATTTCTGCTTGAGCATATAAGGCTCTTGCGAGCGGACGATTCTCAACTGTTACGACATGATTGTTTTTAGCAACGTTGATCACTTTTAAGGCAATGTAGTCAACACCTTTTGCTACGACGACCGGAGCATCCATTTTTGAATCGTCATATTTTAGTGCTACGGCATAATGAGTCGGGTTCGTAATGACGACATCAGCTTTTGGTACTTCTTGCATCATCCTGCTCATCGCCATTTGTTTTTGTTTTTCTTTAATTTTGGATTTGATCAGCGGGTCACCTTCTGTTTTTTTATACTCATCTTTCACATCTTGTTTTGACATTCGAATATTTTTTTCGTGGTCGTATTTTTGATACATATAATCTAAGATTGATAGAAAAATAAGTAAGAAAGCAACAGACAGTCCCATAATGACAGTCAAATTACCAATTAAGCGAACACCTTCTCCGACCGAATATAAACCTAATTTTAATATTTCATCAAAAAACACCCAGATGACAGTAAACGTGACAATACCGACGAGTGTTATTTTCAACATAGATTTTAAAAATTCTACAAGCGCACGAATTGAAAAAATTCGCTTTGCACCTTTAATTGGATCAATTTTACTAAGCTTCATTTTAATAGCTTCTGGTGCAAATAAAAATCCAACTTGCACATAGTTGCTGAAGATTCCGGCAACCATTGCAATGAACATAATTGGTGCAACGATAATCACAGCTTGATATGTATAGTTTAAAAACATCGAATGAACATTTTGTTCTGTTAAATCAAGTAAAAGATATTCTTCATAAGTAAACCTCGCAATTCCAAACATCTGCTCTGCTGCAAAACTTCCAATAAACCAAAATAATAAAAAGACAAATAATAATATAAATGCTGTATTGACATCAGTACTTTTCGCTACTTGACCTTTTTTTCGAGACTCTTGTCTTTTTTTCGGTGTTGCCTTTTCAGTTTTCTCTTGAGCGAAAAATTGTAAATCGAGGGAAAGATACATCCCTAAACTCCTCCATAAAGTTCCATCAATGTTCTCATTGTCAATGTCATCGTTTCGATTAAATATTGAACTAACACGAAGAACGGAGCCATGACTAAAAAGAGAATAATAAAACCTGCAATAATCTTTAAAGGCAAACCTACAACAAAAACGTTTACTTGAGGAACCGTCCGGGAAACCATCCCTAAGGCTACATCAACTAAAAACAGAGAACCGACAATGGGCATCGCCATTTGGAAGGCAATAATAAACATCGTATTAAAGCTAGTAACGACATGATTCATTACAGATTCATCTCCTATTGGTAGAAACAATTGCTCTAAAGGGACGAACTGATAACTGAAAAACACACCGTCCAATAATAAATGATGTGCATCTGTCGCAAGTAAAAACAATAAGGCAAATGTATATAAATAACCACCAGTTAGAGGGCTTTGTGCTCCCGTTTGCGGATCAATAACATTGGCAATCATAAAACCCATTTTTATATCGATGAAACCACCAGCTACTTGTATTGCATATAAAATAATTGTTGCAACTAAACCTACTGTCAAACCTACGAGTGCTTCTTTTATAATAAGTAAAAAATATTCGTAATTGATTTCAAAAACTGGCCAATCACCTGTAAAAAAAACTAACCAACTTATAAAAACTCCGATGCCAATTTTTAATGGCGCTGGAATGTTTTGATACGAAAAAAAAGGTAACGTGACTAAAAAAGCGGTGATACGAACGAAAATGAGTAAAAATGCTGGAAACCATTCAAATATTTCAATCATTGGATTTATCCTACAAACTGATGCAAGTTACTGTATATCTGTTGAGCAAATGCCAGCACTTGAGAGAGCATCCATGGTCCAAAAATAACTAACGCGAGTAATACTCCGACTATTTTCGGGATAAATGCTAATGTCTGCTCCTGGATTTGTGTCGTTGCCTGGAATATACTGACGATTAAACCGAGTCCTAAAGCCGTTATTAACAGTGGACCCGCTACTAAAATCACAGTAAATACCCCACGCTCCGCTAAACTTATAACCATTTCTGCACTCATTCGAACCACCCTTTAAAAACTAAGTAACAATGACCTGACAACAAGATGCCAGCCATCGACCATCACGAACAGGAGTATTTTAAATGGCAATGAAATCATTACTGGTGGTAACATCATCATCCCCATCGACATTAAAACACTGGCAACAACCATATCAATGACTAGAAAAGGAATAAATATCATAAAACCAATTTGAAAGGCTGTTTTAAGTTCACTAATGGCAAACGCAGGAACTAAAGAAGTTAACGGAATATCTTCTAATGATTCCGGCCTGTCCAATCCTGCATAGCCCATAAATAAAGCAAGATCTTTTTCTCGTGTATGCTGTGCCATAAATTCTTTCATTGGTAACGCTGCGGCATCAAATGCCTCTTCTTGGTTTATTTCACCTTCAAACAATGGTTGAAGTGCTTCTTCATTTACCTCCGCAAATACAGGTGCCATAATAAAAAATGTAATAAATAAGGCCAAACCGATCAGCACTTGGTTCGGTGGCATTTGCTGTGTTGCAAGACCGGACCGTACGAATGATAGAACAACAACGATTCTTGTAAAACAAGTCATTAAGATCAATATACCTGGTGCAATCGCTAAAACTGTTAAAAGTAG
The DNA here is from genome assembly GCF_002335745.1 of Evansella halocellulosilytica. Classification (GTDB taxonomy): domain Bacteria; phylum Bacillota; class Bacilli; order Bacillales; family Salisediminibacteriaceae; genus Bacillus_CA; species Bacillus_CA halocellulosilytica. Next base: position 3,944,835 of record NZ_NIST01000001.1, read on the forward strand.
GAGCAGCTGTACGGTTGCTGTTAAATTTTCCGGGTCGTCACTAAAAATATCTAGCGCTGGAATTTCTACCATCTGTCTTTCTCCTTAAATGACGAGTGAGCTTTTTCTTGAGAGTCTTTAACTTCTTTCAACTTATTATCTAACAAGCTATGAAACGATTCAGATGACTGATTTTCAGAACCTCGACGTTTTTGCATCCATGTAGATAATTTTTTTATCGGTTGTTCAAGACCTTCAGTTGGCTTATGCTCTTCAAGAATTTTTTCGATCTCATCTTCATCTTCAATTTCTTTTAATAACTGCACTGTTTCTCCAACGCCGACAACGAATAGCTTATCTCCAATTCTGACAAGCTGTATCGACCGGTTCGCCCCTAACCCTACTCCGCCTATACTTTCGATTGTTGAATGGCTCCGAAATGATTTAGAGCGGTTATTTACAAATTTCAACAGACCGTAAATGAGGAATATGACAACACCAAGTGCCAAGAACATTTGCATAGATAACAAAAATAAGTTTTGTTCACCTATTCCGGCTACCTCACTAGATTCTTCATCCGAATCATACGTTGTTTCATCAGCTCGGTCCTCTACGTGTTCATCCTGATCAATTAATGAATCTTCATGCTGCTCAACATTTTCAATTTCAAACATATCCCCAACTTTACCGTCACCTTCTCCGAACTGCTCAGCAAATGAGAAGGTAGGGATGGAAAAGGCAAAGCATATGACAAAAATAAATATCGTTCTTCCAATTGCTTTCAACATTTACACTCCTCTGAAGCGATCTTATCCTAATGTTTTATTAATCGCTTCTAACACGCGATCGGCTTGGAAAGGCTTCACAATAAAGTCTTTTGCACCTGCTTGAATCGCATCGATAACCATTGCTTGTTGCCCCATTGCTGAACACATTATCACTTTTGCATTAGGATCATGCTTTCGAATTTCTTTCAACGCCGTAATCCCATCCATTTCAGGCATTGTAATATCCATCGTAACTAAATCAGGTGACTGCTCTTTATACATCTCTACAGCTTGAGCTCCATCTCCCGCTTCCCCTACTACTTCAAAATCATTTTTCGTTAAAATATCTTTGATCATCATTCTCATGAATGCAGCATCATCAACAATAAGTACTTTTGTCATTTTTCTAATTCCTCCTAGCTATACGTGTTAGTTCCATTATCTTAATTTTTTTAAACGATCTTTCGGACTGACGATGTCAGTTAATCGTACACCAAAGTTTTCATCAATAACGACGACTTCACCTTTTGCAATTAACCTTTGGTTCACTAATATATCAATCGGTTCACCTGCTAATTTGTCTAACTCAATAATTGACCCTTGGCTGAGCTCTAAAATATCTTTAATTGATCGCTTCGTTCTTCCTAGCTCTACCGTCACTTCTAGAGGGATATCTAAAAGCATATCTAAATTTTTCACTTCAGAACCAGTTAATGATGGTGTATCAAAGTTTGAGAATTCAGCAGGTTGAACATTAGCTGACCGTTCAGACTGTTTCGGTCCAGATGATAAATGCTGAGGTTGATTTCTTTCTTGCAATTGCGAAGCACCACCTTGTTGAGCTAATCTATCTTCATTTGACTCGGATGAAACTGCTTCTTGAGTTTGTTGTGAGTGTGGCGCTGTTTCCTTTTCATGACTGTCCAATGATTGGTTCTCTTGAACCCCTTCTTCAGGATTCATTAGTTGCTCTACCATTGTTTTCGCAAAGTTTACAGTAACTAGTTGCATAATCTTTGAATCAATTAAACTGCCAACTTTTAAATCGAATGAAATTCGAATTAATATATCATCATCTGGAATGTCTACACCGTCAGGATCTTCTTGTAAATTTAATGCGTCAATATCTGGTGGTGATATATCAACTCGTTTGTTGAAGATCGTTGACATCGATGTAGAGGCAGAACCCATCATTTGGTTCATTGCTTCTTGAACAGCACTCAATTCCATTTCACCAAGCTCTTCATTTACATTTGATCCGTCATTTCCTAGCATTAAATCTGCAATGACTGCAGCATCTCTGCTTTTAATTACGAGTAAGTTTTTCCCTTGAAACCCCTCTGTATATTGAACAGAGACAGCAACGTGTGGCTGTGGGAACTCTTTCTCCAATTCATCATGTTTTACAACTGATACTCTAGGTGTCGTAATATCTACCTTTTGATTAAGCAGAGTAGATAGTGCAGTTGCTGCGCTTCCAAATGAGATATTACCAATCTCACCTAAGGCATCCTGTTCAATTCCTGATAAATAATTTTCAACAATTAGATCTGAAGATGTTTCATTTCCCGCTGAATCGTCTTCATCCATCCCATTTAATAATGCATTAATCTCTTCTTGTGAGAGCATATCATCATTCATCTTCGTTCCCCTCCTCATCAATGATGTCAGTGATTTGAACTGCTGTGTTGGATTTCTTTTTCCCTGGCTGTGCTTTAAATTTCGAATGATCGCCAACCCTGACAAGTAATGGATCTTCGATTGATTGATCGAGTTCGATAATATCTCCTTCAGTTAAATGTAAAAACTCGTTGATAGAAATTTGTGAAGTACCTAACTCGACAACAACATCTAATGGTGCTTTTTTTAAGTTTGTTTCTAACGATTCAATTTCACCCGGTTGTCGCTCTTTTTTCTTTGTTTGCATCCATAAATGAACAGACAATTTAGGCAAGATTGATTCAATGACAACATGAGGAATACATAAGTTTATCATACCGGACGTTTCGCCAATCGTCGTTGATAAAGAAATGACAACGACAGTTTCATTAGGAGATACGAGCTGTAAAAACTGAGGATTTACTTCTAAATCATCCATCACTGGATCAATTTCCTCAACTGATTCCCAAGATTCGCGGAACGTTTCAAGCGTCCGTTGAAATAATTGTGTCATAATTTTCGTTTCAATTTCTGTTAAGTTCTCAACTTTATTTAATGCTTCTCCTTTGCCGCCTAGCATTCTGTCAAGCATCGCATAACCAACATTCGGATTAAATTCCATGACAAATCTTCCCTCAAGCGGATATGGCTCAAATACACTTAGTAATGTCATCTTTGGTATTGAGCGGATAAACTCGTCATATGGCAGTTGGTCAACAGAAGCAACATGTATTTGAACAAATGTTCTCAGTTGTGCTGAAAGCTGAGTTGTTAAAAGACGCGCAAAATTTTCATGTATTCTTGTTATGCTTCGAATTTGATCTTTTGAAAAGCGAAGTGCTCTTTTAAAATCGTAAACCTTTATTTTTCTTTCGCTTTCCTCTTTTTTTAATTCATCTGCATCCATTTCACCTGTAGATAATGCAGAAAGGAGGGCGTCAATTTCTCCTTGTGATAATACATCTGCCAAAGAGCCTCACCTCTCTTTTTCGTTTCTAGCGTAATTTTATTGAATCACTAAATCTTTCACATAAACTTTTTCAACATTTCCTTCTTGCATCACTTCATTGACTCTAGAACGAATCTGCTCTTCTAATCCGCGGATTCCTTCTGCACCTTGAAGATCACCTTCTCTTAAGTCGGACAATTCTTGAATGATAATGTTTTTAACTTGGAAATCTCTTTTCGTAAACTCATCTTTTGCATTTCGGTTCTCAAGTTGTACAACAAACGTTGTGCGGACAATATTATTAGATAATAAGTTCGTAGTAATTTCTTCTGTTTCTGCAGAAACTTTCAACACTTCATCAATTGTCGGTTCCCCTTCTGCACTCGTTTGTTGAAAAAACTGAGTATACAATACAAGGGTTAAAACACCAATAAGCGTTAATGCAACGAGCATAATAAGCATGATGTTAACTAATCGATTTTGAAACAATGTTTAACCCTCCTTTTCTTTAAGTACAGATGTATTCTGTACAGCTACTCCTGCAAGTCCTATTTTTTGATAAAATGCTTTTACTTTTTCAACTACTTCTACTTCTGATTCCTTTACGACTATTTTCTTCCCATTTATCAAAGTCACTGTTGTATCAGGGAGTGATTGTATTTGCTCAATGAAAACAGCATTTAATGTGAATATTTGGTTATTTAGTCTAGTTAATTCCACCATTGTGTTTTTAACGGTGTTTTCTCAACACCTTTCCTCCTTTTAATAAAATGGGGGGGCTTAGTGCGAACGCCACACTAAGCCTGTTCCCTTCTTATCGTTTTAAGTTAACAAGTTCTTGGAGGATTTCATCTGATGTCGTAATCATTCTTGTATTTGCTTGGAAACCGCGTTGTGCCACGATCATTTCAGCAAATTCTTCAGAGAGATCAACATTTGACATTTCAAGTGCTGCCCCTGTCAACGTACCTCGTCCTCCGTCTCCAGCAAAACCAACTTGTGGAGCACCTGAGTTGTTTGACACTTCATACAAATTATTGCCTGCTTTTGACAGTCCACCTGGGTTATTAAAGTTTGCTAACGCAATTTGTCCAAGTATCCTCACTTCACCGTTAGAGAATACACCATTTATCTCGCCAGTCGCAGATATGTTATAGCTTTCAAGGGTGCCGTCCATATTTCCTGAAATGTGATAAACATCAGCTGTTGTATTTCGAGCAAACTGGGACATGTTTGATAGATTCATTTCAATCTCCAAGTCATCTGCATCATCCAAGTCTATACCATAAAGGCCATCTGTAATCGTAAGGTCCAGTGTGCCTCCTGCAACCACTTCACCAGAAGAGTTGAATTGTAATCCGCCTACATCACCTATAGCGTCAAACCCTCCATCAGCATCAACAATTCCGACTGTCCATGCATTGCCTTCTTCTTTACGAAAACCTAACTCTAATTCATGAATTCTCCCTAGCGAATCGACAAATTCATAAGGAACTGTAATTTCTTCACCAGTCTCTGTATCTGCATTTAAGTTCCCTCTAAATTCAATAGAATCAGTTGCTTGTGGCGCCATCAATTCGCCTGCAGCAATTTCTAAGTTTCCAATTCCTGCAGCTTCATTAATATTTCCATCAGCATCAACACCGTAGCCTTGAACTCTTAAGCCGTCTGAATTGACCAAGTTTCCTTGCTCATCTAAATAAAAGTTACCTGCTCTCGTATAATAAGATTGTTCTCCATCATTCACGATAAAGAAGCCATCTCCCGAGATTCCCATATCGAGATCTCTTCCTGTCGTTTGTAAAGAACCTTGCGTATGGATTGCATCAATTGATGCTAAGCTGCTGCCTAGTCCGACTTGTTGAGGATTTGTTCCCCCACGATTATCTCCTGCTGTACTCGCACCGGATAATTGTTGACTTACTAAATCTTTAAAAGTTGTTCGACCTTTCTTATATCCGAATGTATTAACGTTAGCAATGTTATTACCAATCGTATCAAGCTTTGTTTGGAAGTTATTCATTCCACCGATACCAGAATACATAGAACGTAACATGTGTTTGTGCCCCTTTCAGATCCGTTTAATTTCACTGCTTCAGTCATTCCACAGCTGCTAGCTTCCTTTCGGTCCAGCTAGTTTTAGCCATCAATTAAGATAGCTCCGTTAATATTTGTAAACACTTGTGTTTCAGCTTCTTCACGGTCCATAGCAGTAATGACCGTTTCGTTTTTCGCACTAACGATTAACGCCGCGCTATTCGTTACCACTAGTGAGTCTACGACTCCTTTATCTTTCGCTGCCTTTACTTTATCGTGAATTTCTTCCCACGTTTCAGGTCGTATGTCAATTCCTCGATCTTGAAGTCTCTTTTCTGCATGCTTACTAATTTTTAAATCATTTTTGTGATCGAGTGATTCGTTTAAGAGCTTCTGGAAAGAGACGGATGGCTTCGATTGTTTATTTGTCGATTTTATCGCTGGCTTCGGTAACGGTTGCTGCAGGTGATGGGGCATGATTTTATGTCCCATAATGTTCACCTCCATTTTCCTATTCAACTATGTTTGGTAATGAAACGGACCTTATATCATCCGTCGAAACAGTATGGTCATCATCTATAATTAATTCTGCTTTTCCTTCTTTGAAAACAACAGATGTAACGATACCCTCCAAAAGTTCAACCCTTTTATTACCGTTATCACTTTCAACTTCTTGTTCCCATTCGACACTTTTCCCAATGAGATCACTGTGGGTGATAAATTGATCATTTTGCATTTGATCAACTAGCTTCGCCATAGACTCACTCATATTTGTCATTTGTTCAAGTGATGAAAATTGTGCCATTTGAGCAATAAACTCTTTATCTTCCATCGGATTTAATGGATCTTGATTTTGTAACTGTGTAATTAATATTTTTAAAAATGCATCTTTATCGAGGTCAGAGTTTCCATGCTCTTGCATTCTTTTTTGGTAGTCCTGTAAATACAAACTGTCAGTCATTTGAACCGGCATCATTTATCACCCTATACTTCCATATTTATCGTTTCTTCTAAAAAGTCAGCAAAGCTCTCTTCCCCTTGCGCTTCTTCTTCATTCGTATCGTCTTTCAAAGTCTCTTCTTTGTTTGCTGACTCATCATTAGTCTGATCTTTTAATGAATGTTGCTGAGCAGTTTGCTGCTGAGACACTTCGATTTTATCAACTTGTATTTGTTGAGCTTGAAAAGCATTACGCAAGTGTTGTAACTGCCCTTCAATTAATTCTCTAGCTACAGCAGTTGTCGTCATCATTTTTGCAACGAGCACACCATTTATTTGTTGGATCGTAATATCAAGTCTCCCAAGGGATTCTGGGTGCAGCTTAATATTTAGTTGCTGTACACCATTTCCTAAGTTTTGAAATTGACTCCGCGCTAAAATATTTTGAAACTGGCGTAAAAACTGCTGTTCAGATGGTCGATCAGCTTGTTGTTCCCCAGCGTGTACGATAAATTGCTGCAATCTTGACATATGACTGTTAGATAAGTCTACATTCATTGTCGGCAATACATTAGATAATGTTTTTGAATCACGCTGTGTGGCATGCTGTTGATATACTTGTTCCGCTATTCGCTTTTCATTCATTTGTTGTGTTAGTCTTCGCGTCCATTCATCTGGCTGTAACGAACGGTGCGGACCTGATTGTTCAGACTTCATAAATCGTTCGAGATCTTTTGCTAATGCTTCATTTAATTCTCGAACTGAACTAGAAGTTGATAGCTGTTGGAAGTTCGGGAATGCTTTACTTATCATTTGTTCAAATTGACGTATAGTCGGTTGGTCAATGTCCACGGCCTCATTTTTCTCTTGATAAGCGATTGCTATCATGAAGGCGATCAATTGTAATGGTTCATTCACAAACGACATTTCATCAACTAATTCCTCAAGAGGTGTCCCTTCTTCAAAAAGTGCTTTTACAGCTTCTTGAATCTCGGTCGGAAAAACGTTGAGCAATCGTTTATTTTCGTCTAACTCCAACATCCCCATGTGTAAATAACCATCTTCATAAGGAATCTCTTCTAGCAATTCCTCAATCATCCTTAATAATTGTGCAACATCAAATGTCTCATCCTCTTCTAAAACATCGATATACGTTTGCAAGTCATATTCAGTCTCTTCACTGCCTAATACTTTTTGCAATGAAAGTAAAAACTTGCTATCTGCATCTGTTTTTCCTTCTTTCGACAGTTTCTGTTCTGTAAGTGATCCATTCATTTGCTGCAGGCTTGCCATCATTTGAACGATTGCATTCATTTTCTCACCCCCTTTCAGCTAGCTTCATCGTTAATTAGATAACTGACTAACGATTTGTGCTGCTTCTTCTGCATCCATTCTGGCTAAAATTTGCGACCTTGAGTCTAAGCTCATTAACTGTAAATACATGACAGCTTCATCTTGTGACAACTCACTCATAATACTTGCAGCTTTCGAGGCTGTCATCCCTTCCAACGTCCGGACTACTTCCTGTAAGTCTGGTCTTTCTTCCTCTTGATCTTCCTCATTATTCTCATTCTCTATATAAGATTGAATTTCTAATTCAAGTTGACTGATTTCCTCATCTTTCATTGCTAACTCATATTCCAATTGTTCAATTTGCGATAAATAGTTTTCATTCTCGTGTTCTAATTGAACGAGTCTTTCTTCCCTCGAACCATCACTCAATTCATCATCATTTTCATCAGAAATGAAAGGCAAAGCTGAAAAGGCACTTTTCACACTATCACTAACGTTAATCCCCATGTAGTAAAGTAAAACGACTGCTAAAACGACTGCAAAAATTGCTGGGATTAATACGACCATAAAGAACAATTGTAATTTACTTTGTTTTTGATTTTCGCTCATATGTTCACCTTATTTCATCGCTTCAAAAACTGTTGAACAGAAATTTCATCTAGAAATTTGTTCTCTTTTACTTTTTCTGCCTCAATATACTGCTCGTATTTACGTGATTTCATTTTTTCATATTTTTTTACGTCAATCGATTTAAACATTAAAAACTGTTCTTGATCATTCATTCGATTTCTTGCTTTTTGAGTCTCATACTGCAATTTATCTATTTCACGTTTCAGGTGGGATATCGTCTGCTGAGTTTGCTGAATCGCTAATATCGATGTACCTGTTTGTATTTTGTCATTATAGTAATCTTCTAGTTCTTCCTTCTCTTTCATGTAGTGATACAGTTTTGTTGCGACATCTTCGAATTGTTTCATCGCCTCTGTATACTTGGATTCAGCTTCTGACTTTTCGTGCTCTTTTACTTCTAATACTTTTTCAAGCGTGAATTGAAAACTCAAGATTTCCCACCTCTTCCGTATGCATTGACTAACTTTTCTACCGATTCTTCATAAGACACTTTTTCATCCGTACTTTGCTTTAAATAATTGATAATATTAGGATGTTCTTTTATTGCAGCATCAACTTCTTTATTTGACCCCCGCTTATAAGCACCAATACTGATCAAATCTTCTGAATCTGAGTATAAAGCTAACAAATGGCGTAAATGGTCTGCAGCTGCTCTATGCTCCCTAGGAACGATGTCATTCATAATCCGGCTTATACTAGTTAATACATTTATTGCAGGAAACTGCCCTTTATTAGCTAATTTACGGTCTAGTACTAAATGACCATCTAGTATCCCCCGAACCGTATCGGCAATTGGCTCAGAAAGGTCATCTCCGTCAACAAGAACCGTATAAAAGGCAGTAATTGAACCAAATTCATTTGTACCGCTCCGCTCTAAAAGTCGTGGTAACAAAGCAAATACGGAAGGAGTATACCCTTTAGTAGTAGGAGGTTCTCCTACAGCTAGTCCAATCTCCCTTTGAGCCATTGCAACTCGTGTAACGGAATCCATCATGAGTGTGACATTGAGCCCTTGATTACGAAAATATTCGGCAATTGCTGTTGCGGTCATCGCACCTTTTATCCTCATAAGTGCTGGCTGATCCGATGTAGCTACGACAACAATCGTATTTTTCAATCCTTCTGTTCCTAAATCTCGCTCAATAAAATCTCTTACTTCTCTGCCCCGCTCTCCAATGAGCGCAATGATATTCAAATCCGCTTCAGAATTTTTTGAAATCATCGCCATTAATGTACTTTTTCCGACGCCACTGCCGGCAAAAATCCCAACTCTTTGCCCTTTTCCAACTGTAAACAATCCATCAATTGCCCGTACTCCAAGGCTAAGCGGTTCATGTATTCTCGGACGCTTTAACGGGTTAGGTGGCGGATTATCAGTTGGGTAAGAAAATAAACGATTATCAAATGCGCCACCGTCAAATGGTCTGCCTATACCATCGACGACTTTACCGATTAAATCTGTCCCAACTTTAATTTCTAGAGGTCTATTCGTTGCTTCTACTAAAGAGCCAGGTGCAATGTCATTAACGTGGTCAAATGGCATAAGCAACACATTTTCATCGCGAAAGCCGACAACTTCAACTTTAATTTTCCTGTGTGAATGATCACCAATTAAAATATGGCAAATTTCTCCTACCGACACTTGCGGACCTTTTGATTCAATCATGAGGCCGACAACTTGAGACACTTTTCCATATTGTTTAAATGTATTAATGTCATTCACTTGTGGAATAAGGTCACGAATATTCATCTTGATCCCCTGCTTTTAACATTTCATGGAGTGCCTTTTTCATTTCTTCAAGCTGACTATCTATCGATGCATTCACTTTCCCAAAAGGAGTCTCAATAATACAGCTGTGTTTGAGTAACGAAGAGTCAGGATATATGTATAAGTGCCTTGTGTGTAAGGCAATTTCTTTGATTTCCTGCTCGTGTTGTAATGTAAGCTCATATGCACTTACCGGTACATATATTTTCACTTCTTCTTGTTCTCTTACTTCTTTTACAGCCTCTTTTACGAGATGTATCCATGCATTGTGATCTTTTACGATTGATTCTCCAATTATTTTTTCGGCAACTTTTAATGCAAGGTCTAACAAATCGGATTCTGCTTTTTCGACCTTTAAAAAATAATCTTCTTGTGCTTTTCGAACGGCATTTTCTGCCTTTTTAATTAGCTCATCATATGACTGTCTGCCTTCCAATACCCCGGCTTCATATCCTTGTTTTCTTCCAGATTTTTCTGCTTCAGTGAATTTTTTCTCAGCTTCATTGAGAACATTTTTTTCATATTGTTCAAGTTCCATTCTTTTAGCTGCTATTTCGTCATATGCTTCATTTAATAAAGCACCTGCATGCTGCTGTGCCTCTATTAAAAGCTTTTCCGGTTCTTTATAGTGAACATTCTTTCCGGTATCCTGCTGATCTTCATGAATATCTATTTGGTCTTCATGAGAAGCAACGAATACTTGTCGAACATTAATCGTCTTAACCGAATCGTCTAACTCCTTCGCATTGGCTGATTTAATTAGCTTAGACAATGATATCATCTCCTCCACCACGTGCGATGACGATTTCACCTGCTTCCTCTAGACGGCGAATGATAGCAACAATTCTTGTTTGGGCTTCTTCGACATCACGCAGGCGGACAGGCCCCATAAATTCCATCTCGTCTTTAAACGTTTCTGCCATTCGCTGTGACATATTATTAAAGACGATATCTTTTACTTCATCACTAGCAACTTTTAAAGACAATTGTAAGTCTTCATTTTCAACATCTCTTATCACTCTCTGAATTGAACGATTATCGAGAGTGACGATATCTTCAAATACGAACATCCTTTTCTTAATTTCTTCTGCAAGCTCTGGGTCTTGTATTTCAAGAGCGTCCAATATTGTTCTTTCTGTACTTCGGTCAACCCCATTAAGAACTTCAACTACCGATTCAATACCGCCTGCTTGAGTGTAATCTTGGGTCACTGTTGCTGAGAGCTTCCTTTCTAATATAGCTTCAACCTCATTAACAATTTCCGGTGACGTACTATCCATAACGGCAATTCGTTTAGCTACATCTGCTTGTACTTCTTGTGGCAATTCAGATAAAATCTGGCCTGCCGGTTCACTATCTAAATAAGATAAAATAAGAGCAATAGTTTGTGGATGTTCATTTTGGATAAAGTTTAAAATTTGTCCAGGCTCAGCTTTTCTTGCAAAATCAAAAGGTCTTACTTGAAGCGTTGAAGTGAGGCGGTTTATAATTTGCATCGCCTCTGACTCTCCTAACGCTTTTTCAAGAACATCCTTTGCGTAACCGATGCCGCCTTGCGTAATATAATCTTGTGCTAATGCTAATTGATGAAATTGTTCTAAAATTTCTTCTTTCGTATTTGCATCAACTTTTCTAACGCCTGCTATTTCTAACGTAAGCTTTTCAATCTCTTCTTCAGTTAAATGCTTATATACTTGTGCTGAAACATCCGGACCTAGAGAGATGAGTAAAATAGCGGCTTTCTCTCTACCCGTTAGCCCTTTTTTTTTCGCCACTTATTCTTTCACTCCTTAGTCCTCTGAAAGCCAGGTTCTTACTAATTTTGAAAACTCTTCCGGCTTCTCTTTTGCAAGTTTTTCTAATTGGCGACGTCTAGCTTTTTCCTCTGAATCGACGTCATCCCCAATATCTGGAATGTCTATCATCGTTTGTTCACTTTCGACGACTTCTTCATCTTCGTCTGATTTTCGTTTATTTCTAAATAGAAGGAATAGCAGCAAGATTACGAGTAGCGATAGCCCTCCAAGTGCGTAATACCACCACGGTGTTCCGGAGGCAATATCGTCAAACTCCACTTTTCCATAAAAAGGCTGTGATGATACGTAAATTCTTTCTTCAAGCTCATTCGCTCCCCATTCCGCAGTCACATCAGTATCAATAGACGTTCTGACAATTTGCCCTAATATTTGTTGGATATCATCCAACCGGTTCGGTGGTAAAGAATTTGGATCTTCTGGGTCTGGAGGCTCAACCATAACTTGAATCCCGATATCGCGTACTTTATAAGGACTTTCTACGATATCCCTTTGAATTCGATTCACATCGTTATTAATCCGTTCTTCAATTAGTTCATAATCTCCTGAGCCGCCACCTACTACACCAGGGTATCCCGGTATGTCTGTTTCGCCTGCACCAGGTACTCCTCCTTCAGCAACTTCATCGCCTGTATACGTTTCAGTAATACGTTCGACACTTACTGAAATTCCTTCCATGTTTTCTTCGTCCACAGGTGTTACTAGTTGTTCTTGCCTGTTCTCTTGCGTGAAGTCTATATCAGTCGAAACTGACACTAGAACTTTATCTGGTCCCATCATTGTGCCGAGCATTTGTTGTATTTGTCTTTGAATGTCTCGTTCAACGTCCTGCTGAATTTTACGATGCTGCTCATAAACTGAAAGTGTCGTGTCTCCGACCATTGAAGGATCATCATGAAGTTCTAAGTAGTTTGACATTTGGTCCATAATGACAATGTTTTCTACCGGCAGATCTGGAACACTTTTAGAAACAAGATGATGAAGCGCTCTTATTTGACCTTGGTCCAGATTGTATCCAGGCTGTAAATTCAACAAAACAGAAGCTGTTGCTTGTTCTGGTTCATCTGAAAGCCAAATACTTTCTTCTGGAAGTGTAATCATCACTTGTGACGATTGGACACCGTCTACATTTCGAATTAAGTCCTCTAATGTCGTTTGTAATGCCGCTCTTTCTAATAAGCTGAACTCATTATCAGTCGTTCCAAAACCCATATTATCTCGAAAAGTTCCATAATCGATTCTTCCAGACTGAGGTATACCTTCCGCAGCTAAATCTACTTTTAGGTCATCCACCATCGTTTCTGGAACTAGAATCGTCGTCCCATCATTTGTAATTTCTGACGATATCCCCCTGTTGTCTAAAGTACCTTTAATCTCACCTGTTTCTTGAGGTGTTAGGTTTGTATATAAAGGAACATGATTCGTTCTTGCCCCAAACCAAACAAAAGATAAAAATAGGAGGAGTACGAGGACTATAGAACCGACTAATAACCCTTTTTGATTCGTCGTTCTTGATTGCCAAAATTCAGTTGTTTTATCTCTGTAATGTATAAGCTTTTCGTTCATGTTTCCTCCCGCACCACTGCTTTAAATTGTCTCTGCTGAACCAGCCATAAAATTACTTACCATCTTTTTAGAAGGCAATGAAACAAATATAAAATTAAAATTCTATTAACATCTCAAAAAAAATTCCGATAAAGTAGATAAGACCGACAAAAACAGAATTGTTCTCACGTATATATGTATTAAAGAACAATGTTCAATCAAATAAATTCACTATTTTGAACAAAAAAAGACAATTAAACTTGCATTCTCATTATCTCTTGGTAGGCTTCGATTACTTTATTACGAACTTCTACTGTAGTTTGCAGTGCAATACTTGCTTTTTGACCGGTAATCATCACATCATGCAAATCAACATTTTCACCGCGTGCAAGCTTTTCGGTCATATTTGCAGAGTCAACTTGAGCTTGGTTTACATCTTTAATCGCTTCATCTAACCAGCTTTTAAAGGTTTCTTGCGCTTCGTTCGGAGCAATTTTCGGTTGCTCAGGGGTTTGTTGAATTGGTCTCATAATATTTGTTACTTGATTTATGTTTCCATCCATTTTACTCACCTCATCTTTTGATCGTTTTATCTGCCTATTTCAAGTGCTTTTAACAACATATTTTTATGTCCGTCAAGTACTGTAACATTCGCTTCATAGGATCGTGTTGCACTCATAAGATCAATCATTTCCTTTAATGGATCAACATTAGGCATTTCGACATAGCCATCCTCATTCGCATCAGGATGATCCGGCTGATAAACTTGTCTGAACGGTGTTTCGTCTTCAATGACTTCGCGAATTTTCACACCATCACCCGTGCCGCCTGAACGCCCCATTGCACGGCTTAAATGTGAAGTAAATGATGACTTTTGATTCGGTTCCATGACAACCATCTTTCTGCGGTAAGGTTCCCATTCTCCATCAACCATTCTACCTCGTGTCGAATCTGCATTTGACATATTTGCAGAGACAACATCCATTCTAAGTCTTTGGGATGTTAATGCAGAGGCGGATGTATTCATTCCATTAAAAATACTCATTCCTCATTATCCCCCTTGTCCTAAGACAGTGCGCACACTGTTGAATCGACCGTTCATACGATCAATCAGAGCATTATAGTAAATTTGATTTTGTGCAAGCTCTGCCATTTCTTTGTCAATATCAACATTATTTCCGTTGTGGTTATACATCGTATTATTTTGCTGAACAACTCTAGCAGCTTCTGAATTCGTAACACCGCCAAAATGACTATGTCTTTCATCCGTTCTATGGGCTTGAAGATTTGTGTGAGACGATGCTCGATCCAACTCATGTGAAAATAGTGTTTTCTTAGCCTTATAGTTCGGAGTATCGACATTCGCAATGTTTTGCGCAATCGTATTTTGTCGTGTCATAGAAGCAGAGAGTCCTGTTTGGATAAGTGAATTTGTCGAATTATTGATAATATTCACGGATATACTCCCCTTTTTATTTATAATTCTTCAAAAATCGCCTTTTTTTACCTGTACAGATGTATTTTATATAATAATCTAGTAATTGTCTAACAGTCTCAGGCAATGTGTTTAGTTCGATAAAAAAGACCTAATAAAATTTAAGAATATAGTCTCAACATAGGAAATATGTCTTTACTATCGATAAATCATGTTCCATTCCAAAAAAGAAGGCATTTATCATACATGTCCTTTTACCTAAAATTCTAGCACAAATTTCGACAGAATTATTCAATTTCTCCAAATTGACTAAAATATTTTCCGAAAACCGTTTTACCTTCTGTTAAAACTCGCAATCGATAATCATTTATGTGATAAATATCTCTTTTCATAGGGATATTGGATCAGTCTGGGGAAAATAAGAAAAGCGCAAGCGCCTTCGGTTATCGACGAAGAAAACTGGTTGGACTACTAAACACCACGTTCTGTGGCATACCCGACACTAGAATGTCCTGTTCTTCGGACTGGCCCGAGTGAGAGGTGATGGAAGTATCTCAAGTCGTTCATGTTGCCTCTTCCTCTACCTGAGTTGCTTCGTAGTATGTCCGTCGAGGTAAATCGCTAGATCAGATCTTCTGCTAACCCCCCGTGTCCTACGAGAACGCCGAAGTCACCACATCCGTGTGGAAGCTCGTGATGTAACGCTCTTCGCTGAAGCTAGACAACGATCGAGAGATTGAAATTTTATCCTTTCTTAACCTTCAAAGAAAAGAGGTACCCTTAACAAGTACGATCGTACTTATTAAGAATACCTCGCTGAGGGGATGTTCAAAAAGTCTAGGAAAGGTAGCTTTCGAGCCTCTGAGTTGACTCGTTTCTTCGTTCTTCACGTATTAACACGATATGCTCAGCTAATCAAAACTTCGTCGACTTGAAAACACACTATCTCTTCCTTTACAAGTACAAGCTAAGCTTTGTCGTGTATCCTTTAACCGAACAAAATCCACGTCCTGTTGCATATCCGGCATTAGGATGTTCTATCATTCGTGACAACTCGTAAGAGTAGACCACCTTCGGCTAAAGCCCTGGTGTCCTGTAGGAACGACGAAGTCACCACATCCGTGTGGAAGCTCGTGGCTCTTTTTGTCCTCCTTTTTAAACACACACTTTAATTGACATTATGAATTTTTTAACTTGTCCAGTTCAACTAAGAATTTATTGTTAAGTACTTTAATGTACGTCCCTTTCATTCCTAACGAACGAGACTCAATGACACCAGCACTTTCTAATTTTCTGAGAGCATTTACGATAACCGATCTAGTTATGCCTACTCTGTCAGCAATTTTACTTGCAACTAGCAATCCTTCGTTGCCATCTAATTCTTCAAAAATGTGCTCTACTGCTTCTAATTCACTATAAGATAATGAACTGATCGCCATTTGAACAACTGCTTTACTTCTTGCTTCTTGTTCAATTTCTTCAGTTTTTTCATGTAGTATTTCCATTCCGACAACGGTAGAAGCATATTCAGCTAATAATAGATCGTCATTGTCAAACGAATCTTGCAGACGCGCAAGAATTAATGTACCTAAACGCTGCCCTCCACCTTGAATAGGAACGACCGTCGTTAACCCTGCTGAAAATAAATCTTTATTTTCTACAGGAAATGCTGTAAATTCGCTGCTAATGTCCAAGTTAGAAGATGTTTCTTCAATTTTAAATAATCCACTCGTATATTCTTCTGGAAATTGACGATCCTCTAGCATTTGCTTCATACGCTCATTTTCAATTTCCTGTTTAATCGCATAGCCTAATAACTTTCCGCGTCGGCTTACAATAAAGATATTTGATTCAATAACATCTCTTAATGTAACTGCAACATCTTTAAAGTTTACAGATTGACCTCCGCTCTTTTGTAATAACTCATTAATCTTTCTCGTTTTTGATAATAAATCCATTTCTACATCCTCCTAAAGAATATATTGACTTAAGTCTCGATTTTTCACTACATCTTGTAATTTCTCTTCTACATATTCAGGTGTGATAACAATTTCTTCTAATGTAATTTCAGAAGCTTCAAACGATAAATCTTCGAGCAGCTTTTCCAAAATTGTATGGAGTCGTCTGGCACCTATGTTCTCGGTTTCCTCGTTTACTTCTGTAGCGATCACAGCAATTCTACGAATAGCATCGTCAGAAAATTTCAATTTTATTCCTTCAGTTTGTAAAAGAGCTTCATATTGTTTCGATAAAGCGTTATCTGGTTCAACTAGGATGCGTACGAAGTCGTCAACGGTTAAACTAGAAAGTTCTACTCTGATCGGAAAGCGCCCTTGTAGCTCAGGAATCAAATCTGACGGTTTTGAAAAGTGAAATGCTCCTGCAGCAACAAATAACATATGGTCTGTTTTTACCGGTCCATGCTTTGTTACAACGGTAGAACCTTCAACAATCGGTAAAATATCACGCTGTACACCTTCACGAGAGACATCGGCAGACTGCTGCTGATTTTTGGCTGCCACTTTATCAATCTCATCAATAAAGATAATTCCCAATTGTTCAGCTTTTGAAACAGCTGCTTGCGTAACCTCATCCATATCGATCAGTTTTTGAGCTTCATCTTCTATTAAAACGTTACGCGCGTCTTTTACTTGAAGTTTGCGATTCTTTTTCTTTTTCGGCATCATATTGCCGAGCATATCCTGCATATTCATTCCCATTTGTTCCATGCCTGAACCTTGGAACATATCGAACAAATTCCCTTGGTTGCTTTCATCGACCTCAACGGTTACATATTCATCTTCAAGTTCTCCTGCAGCTAGTTGAGAAGCAACTTTTTTCCTCCGATCGCGGACACTTTCTTCTTCTTGCTCAGATTCCTGCTGTCCTTGATCGTCTTGCTGACCTCCTTGAAATAACATTTCAAATGGATTTCGATAGTTCGATTGTTTTTTAGCCTTCGGAACTAATAATTCGACGAGTCGCTTATTAGCATTCTTCTCTGCTAAATCTTTGACATCGTGCATCTTTTCTTCTTTTACGATTCTAACAGACGTCTCTACAAGGTCTCGAACCATCGACTCCACATCTCTACCGACATAACCTACTTCCGTAAATTTTGTCGCTTCTACTTTTACGAACGGAGCGCCGACAAGTTTCGCTAATCTTCGAGCAATTTCAGTTTTTCCTACTCCAGTTGGACCAATCATTAAAATATTTTTCGGTGTAATTTCTTCTTTCAGTGCATCTTCTAATTGACTTCGACGGTAACGATTTCGAAGTGCAACTGCGACTGACTTTTTAGCATTCGTTTGTCCTACGATGTATTGATCAAGTTTTTCTACTATTTCACGTGGTGTTAGCTTTTCACTCATTCAATAAACCTCCTGTACAAGTCCTTGTTCAAAAAGCTGAGTCTCGAGTAATCCATTAAAGGATTTTATCTCAAACTACACCCTTTTAAATCGGGAATGTGAATAAGAGTCCTTCATCTCTTTTAGCTAGTGAACTTATTTATTTATTCACCAAGTTCCTCAACAATAATCGAATCATTCGTATATACACAAATATTTGCAGCAGTCTTTAATGAAGCATAAGCCATTTCTTTCGCTGACAAATGTTGTGCATGTTCCTTTAACGCTCTGCCAGCAGAAAGAGCATAATTGCCACCTGAACCTATCGCAAGGATTCCATCATCAGGTTCAATGACTTCACCTGTTCCTGCAATTAAATATAGGTTTGACTGATCCATAACTATCAACATTGCTTCTAATTTTCGAAGGACACGATCACTTCTCCATTCCTTCGCTAACTCAACTGCTGCTCGTTGAAGATTTCCGCCAAATTCTTCAAGCTTTGATTCGAATTTTTCATATAAAGTAAATGCGTCTGCAACCGACCCTGCAAAACCGGCTATTACTTTACCACGATACAACTTACGAACTTTCCTAGCTGTATGTTTCATCACTACTGCATTGCCAAATGTAACTTGGCCGTCTCCAGCCATTGCACATTGACCTTTATGTTGTACTGCAAAAATAGTCGTACCCCGTATTTGTTCCATTCGTATCCTCCTTGACTTATGCTCTCGGATGAGTGTGACGATAAACTTCTCGCAACCTGTCTTTCGTTACATGGGTATAAATTTGAGTCGATGAAAGGTGGCTATGCCCTAAAAGTTCTTGCACCGTTCTTAAATCGGCTCCTTCATTTAACAAATGTGTTGCAAATGTATGACGTATGACATGCGGACTCATCCTCGATGAAATTGAGGCTTCTTCTACAAGAGAATTTAAGATTTTTCTTATACTACGATCTGTTAATCTGCCTCCACGGTAATTTAGAAACAAGGCTTGATCGTCTTTCCCGCTTTTCCCTAAATAAGGACGCCCCTTTTGTAAATAAAGGTCAAGTGCATCCATTGCGTAACTTCCGACTGGGACGTACCTTTCTTTACGACCTTTTCCTTTTACGAAGAGCGTTCCTAATTGTTGATCGTAGTCAGCTATGTTCAAGTTTACACATTCACTGACACGAATCCCCGTAGCATATAAGAGTTCTAATATCGCTAAATTCCGTTTACCTAATGGGCTGTCGAAGTTGATTGACTCAAACAATTTAACCATTTCTTCTTCAAAGAAAAAAGTAGGTAAACGACTTTCCCCCTTTGGAACAGATACCATTTTAAATGGATTCGTTTCTATTCGTTCTTCTCTAACTAAATAGTCAAAAAAAGAGCGTAATGATGAAATTTTACGAGAAACTGTTTTTCGTGAATATTCTTTCTCATGAAGAGTGGTTAAATATACACGAATTTCCACATATGAAACAGCAGTGATTGTATGAATGTTCTGCTGCTCGACAAACTTTAAAAAGTCAGCTATATCCTTTTGGTAATGGGTAATCGTGTGTATAGATGCATTCTTTTCAATTTGCAAGTATTGTATAAACTGTTTGGTCCAATTTGTAATCATTTATACCTACACCCTTTACCATGATTAAGAGCTACTAAATATTATCACAATTTAGTAGCCCTTTCAATAAATTTTACACTTTTTTCACAAAATTCTGAATTGTGGTCGATACTAGTTCTGCATACTTCTTTTTACGCTCTTTTTTATTTCGAATTCGAGGTTCAAATGGAGGGAAAAGTTCAAAAAAACCATTTGTAATCGTATTCACTCTTATTGAATTACTGCAGACAAGGTCAACGAATTTATTTATATGATGAGCCTGCAAATGTTTTGCCGTGATCATCTCGTATAAATGAACAGGAATTCCCCGCTTAGCTAGATGCCAAGCGGCTTTAATTCCTGCTATACCAGCGTCGATGACAATGACATGTTGTTTCAACGGGAATTCCTCCACTTAATCAATCTTTCCGTTGGCAAATATACCTTATAAAGAATAAAGATTCAAGCAATTACCCTTAATTTTTTTCTTCTTTATAATCACATGATGAACAATGAACTTGTGTACCTTTTTTCGATTTTTTCTCTACGAGCATGCTTTCACATTTTGGACATGTTCGTGCAATTGGTTTATCCCACGAAATAAACTCGCAGTCTGGATATCGGTCACACCCGTAAAAAATACGTCGTTTTTTACTTTTCCTCTCAACGATGTTCCCTTTATGACAACTTGGACATGTTACACCAATTTGCTTGACGATCGCTTTCGTGTTACGGCAGTCAGGAAAATTGGAGCATGCCATAAACTTTCCGAACCTGCCCATTTTGTATACCATTTCATGTCCACACTTTTCACAATCTTCACCAGCTGGTTCATCGCGAATTTCAACTTCTTCCATCTCTTCTTCTGCTTTTTTCAACCGTACTTCAAAATCACGATAGAACATATCAATGACACGAACCCAATTTTCTTTACCATCTTCAATGGAGTCTAAGTCTGTCTCCATCTTTGCAGTAAATTCAACATTTAAAATTTCTGGGAAGAATTCCTGAATTAGTTCTAAAACAATTTCACCTAACTCTGTCGGAACAAATCGACGCTCTTCTAAAGCAACGTAGCCTCTACGCTGGATCGTATCAAGCGTCGGAGCATACGTTGAAGGTCTGCCTATTCCTAGCTCTTCCATTGTTTTTACGAGTCTTGCCTCCGTATATCGTGGTGGGGGTTGTGTGAAATGCTGGTTCGGCTCTATATTTTCAGCTTTCGCAGTTTCACCTTCACTCATATCTGGGAGCAATCGATCTTCTTCTTTCTTCCCGTCATCATTTCCTTCAATATAAACTTTCATAAACCCAGGGAATTTTAACTTTGATCCAGTTGCTCTAAATATCACACCGTGATTTTCTAAATCAACTGACATCGTATCCATAATTGCAGGTGCCATTTGACTTGCAACCATCCGTTCCCAAATCAGTTTATAAAGGCGAAACTGATCTCTGCTTAAATAAGGTTTTACCGATTTTGGATCTTTCATGACTGATGTCGGACGGATTGCTTCGTGTGCATCCTGTGTTTTGTTCGTTTGCTTTGATTTAGGTTTCGTTTTGTTATGGTACTCTTTACCGTAATGTGATTCAATATATTCTTGCGCTTCTTTCTGAGCAGTTTCAGATAACCTTGTTGAGTCGGTTCTCATATAAGTAATTAAACCAACTGTTCCCTCTTTACCTATGTCAATTCCTTCATACAGTTGTTGAGCTAACATCATCGTCTTTTTTGCTCTGAAGTTTAATTTCCTTGCTGATTCCTGCTGTAATGAAGAAGTTGTAAACGGGACGACAGGATTTCTTTTTCTTTCTTTCTTTTTTACTTCATTAATATGAAAATCATTTCCAGAAATTTTTTCTAATACCGCTTCTACATCTTCTTTTGATTTTAGCTCTTTTTTCTTTTGGTCAATTGCAACAAACTTTGCTTCAAATGGCTCCCCATCTTTCGTAAAGTTTGCTTCAATCGTCCAATACTCTTCAGGCTGGAACTGTTTAATTTCATTTTCACGATCAATTATCATTTTTACAGCTACAGACTGAACTCTACCGGCACTAAGGCCTTTTTTTACTTTTTTCCATAGTAAGGGACTAATATTATACCCTACTAATCGGTCGAGCACACGGCGAGCTTGTTGTGCATCAACCAAATTCATATCAATAGTTCTAGGTTGTTTAAAGGAATCTTTTATTGCTTGTTTTGTAATTTCGTTAAAAACGACACGGCACTCAGAACTTTTGTCTATATTTAAACTGTCTGCCAAATGCCAGGCAATCGCTTCCCCTTCACGATCGGGGTCGGCAGCGAGATATACACGTTTTGCTTTCTTTGCTGCTGTTTTTAATTCTTTTAATATTGGCCCTTTTCCGCGAATCGTAATATATTTAGGTGTATATTCTTTTTCAACATCAACCCCCATTTGACTTTTTGGCAAGTCAATAACATGTCCCATTGATGCTTTAACTGTGTACTTTTTCCCTAAATATTTTCCGATTGTTTTCGCTTTAGCGGGCGATTCAACGATCACTAAGTAATCGGACATACCCAATTTCCTCCCCCTTAGAGGTAATTTAAAATCTTCCCTATTATTAAACACACTTTTAGCATTTGTCAAACATTGAATGAAAAAATTTGAATAAATTCATGCAATGAGAGCGCTCATAACAACGTTTTTTTACTATAAATAATTTTCGAATATTTCAAAGAAAAAGATCAAGAAATATTCTATTCTTATTTGTATTCCACGAATTCACCTAAAAATATTCCTCTAAAATATTATCGGCAGATAAAATAAGTTTTGCACCTTGTTGTATAAGGTGGTTTGTTCCAAGCGATTCTTCTTGTGACAAGCGTCCAGGAAGAGCAAAAACGTCACGATTTTGCTGCAATGCTGTGTCAGCTGTAATGAGTGACCCGCTTCGCTCTTTCGCTTCAACAATTAATGTGGATAATGATAATCCGCTAATAATTCGATTACGTTCTGGAAAATGCCATTTTTTTGCTTTTACAAATGGAGGGTATTCAGAAAGGACTAATTGGCTATCACTCAATGTGTGAAAAAGTGTGGCATTTGAGCGGGGATAAATATGGTCAAAACCAAATGCACAAACGGCGATCGTTTTACCAAGAGCGTTTAATGTTATTTCGTGTGCATACTGATCAATCCCTATAGCAAGACCGCTGACAATGGTTATATTTTTTTCAATAAGGGGGGGAAGGAGAATTTTCAACTCATCATATGCATACTTTGTCGGGTGTCTTGTTCCGACAACGCTTAACAACATTGGGTGTGCTAATAATGATAAATTGCCTTTACAATACAGGACCCATGGAGGATCATAAATTTGTTTTAATAATGACGGATATTCTTTGTCAAAAATTGTCGTCACATTAATTTTTTTAACCTCTAGTGACTCTGATATTTGTTCAATCGAAAAACGGTTCATATTTTGTTTCATTATCGCTGATTGTTTTCCTGTTAATTTAAAGAACGACTGTACTTCATCTGAATGTAAATCATAAATTTTAGTAAATGAAGGATCTAGGTCATATATTTTTTTTATGAGCCTGAAGTCACCATACGAACAGTAGTGCATATGGAGGAGTTTTTCTTTACGTGTATGCATTTGTCACCTTTCCTTTCAAGAGGATCTTTTCGAGGGGATAAGAGGGTTTAATATAATATGAAAGCCCACCCTCACTCATTTCGTGAGGGTGGTCCTATATTCTTTATTTATGTGTCACACACTTTTCAAATATACCTTGCTCTTTTAGTACTGAAATAAGTGTCTCTCCCATAACAGCAGGGGTTTCGGCAACTTTTACGCCAGCACCTTCCAGTGTTTTAATCTTTTCTGCAGCAGTTCCCTTACCGCCAGAAATTATCGCACCTGCGTGGCCCATACGCTTACCAGGAGGCGCCGTTTGACCGCCAATGAAGCCGACAACAGGCTTTGTCATATTTTCTTTAATCCATTCAGCAGCTTCTTCTTCTGCAGTACCGCCGATTTCACCGATCATGATCACTGCATACGTTTCTGGATCTTCATTGAAGAGCTTTAATACATCAATAAAGTCTGTTCCGTTTACAGGATCCCCGCCAATACCTACTGCTGAAGATTGGCCGATTCCTTCTGTTGATAATTGGTGTACCGCTTCATACGTTAATGTACCAGAGCGTGACACGACACCGACATGACCTTTTTTATGAATGTACCCAGGCATAATACCAATTTTACATTCCTCAGGAGTGATGACTCCAGGGCAGTTAGGTCCAATTAAACGAGTACTTTTACCTTCTAAATAACGCTTTACTTTCACCATATCTGAAACAGGAATACCTTCTGTAATCGTTATAACTAACTCAATACCAGAATCAGCTGCTTCCATAATGGCATCTGCAGCAAATGCAGGTGGGACATAAACTACAGAAGCATTTGCCCCTGTTTTTTCTACAGCATCAGTTACTGTATCAAATACAGGAATACCTTCGACCTCTGTACCACCTTTACCAGGAGTTACACCGCCAACAATGTTCGTTCCATATTCAATTGCTTGCTTCGTATGGAATAACCCTGTTGCACCGGTAATTCCTTGAACAATGACTTTCGTATCTTTATTGATCAAGATGCTCATTTAAACCCCGCCTTTCTTTACCCTTTAACTAGTGAAACAATTTTTTCTGCACCGTCTGCCATTGAGTCAGCAGCAGTAATATTTAATCCAGATTCCTCTAGAATTTTCTTCCCTAATTCAACATTTGTCCCTTCTAAACGAACGACTAAAGGAATTTCTAAACCAACCTGTTTTGTCGCAGCGACAACACCATCGGCAATGACATCACATTTCATAATGCCGCCAAAAATATTCACGTAAATTCCTTTAACGTTTTCATCAGAAAGGATAATTTTAAATGCTTCTGTTACTTTTTCTTTCGTTGCCCCGCCTCCAACATCAAGGAAGTTCGCAGGGTCTCCATTGTAGTGTTTAATAATGTCCATCGTAGACATTGCAAGACCCGCACCATTTACCATACATCCAATGTTTCCATCAAGTGAAATATAACTTAAGTCATATTTTGATGCTTCAATTTCTTTTGGATCTTCCTCATCTAAATCACGATATTCTAAAATATCTTTTTGACGATATAATGCGTTTGAATCAAAGTTTAATTTTGCATCAAGTGCCATCACTTTTCCATCACCTGTAGTAACTAGCGGATTAATTTCAGCAATTGAGCAATCCTTTTCAATAAATACTTTGTATAGTCCCATCATGAATTTGACTGCATCTCGTACTAATTCTTTTGGGATATTAATGTTAAATGCTAGTCTTCTAGCTTGGTAAGGCATTAATCCGACAACCGGGTCAACGACTTCTTTAAAGATTTTCTCTGGCGTCTCAGCAGCAACTTCTTCAATTTCAGTACCGCCTTCTTCAGATGCCATCATAACGACACTTGAAGTTGCACGATCAACAACAAGCCCGATATAATATTCGCTTTGAATGTCGCACCCTTCTTCAATTAGTAAGCGTTTTACTTCTTTTCCTGCTGGTCCAGTTTGATGCGTTACTAAGGTTTTGCCTAAAATTTCATCGGCATATGTACGAACCTCATCTAAGTTCTTTGCAACCTTTACTCCTCCAGCTTTTCCGCGACCACCCGCGTGAATTTGTGCTTTGACAACGTTTACATCAGTTCCTAAAGATTTCGCTGCTTCTACTGCTTCTTCTACAGTAAAAGCTACCTTTCCATTAGGAACGGCTACACCGTAGCTTCTTAAAATTTCTTTACCTTGATACTCATGGATATTCATAGCCATCCTCCTTACTGAGTAAATGAGATCTTGTATGGCAGCTTCTGCTACCATACAAAGAATTCGCGAAGTTTTTCACAAACCCTTTTTTAAAAATATAAATGTTGAGAAAAATTAAAACCGTGTGACACGTCAAAACTAACTTTCATGACGTTATAATCACACAATATTTATTCTACTATACTTTTCGACAATTTTGTGAATAATACGCTCAAAAATTTATAAAAATTTATGAAATACAGAAACATCACTGATTTTCGACAAAATTGTCATTATCCGATAATTTAGAGTCTCATAGTTCTATTCTTTTTAAAGACGAAAAAACTGCCCCAAAAAGGCAGACCCTTATTCGTTTTGAGTCATTTCCCTTTTGAGCCAGTTTTTCCTAATTGACGAAATGATATGGTAAATGTGAGTATCTGCTTTACTTTTAAAAACGAGGTACACTCGTTTTGAAGCCCTTTGATTAAGTAGAAGTACATTTACCGTAAGAATAATATTGGCTGTCATTGACGTTCAACCAATTGCTAATTGAGTTATTTTTTGTCTTTTTGTTGTAAGATTCTTCTAGTAGCTGATCCCATTTTCCCTTGCTGATCCGTCTGTGTTGCACTATGAAAAATACCGAACTCTTGAGCTATTTCCTCTCGGTATTGATTCATATAGTCTTCTACACCATCAACAATTAACTTCGACCGTTTATTCACGATCATCCCTCCTTTGTTCTTTAGGATGACCACTTTATGAAAGAGAAAACTTAGGAAATTTTTCCTTTCTCTCGATCTAATTGATAAATAAAGGCAAAAATTTCTGCTACTACACTATACAATTCTGGAGGGATTTTTTCGTTTATTTCAAGTTGTGACAACACTTCCACTAATGAATGATCTTCTTGTATAGGAATTTGCTCTTCTTTCGCTCTTTTAATAATCTCCTCTGCTACATAGCCTTTACCTTTTGCTTTCACAACTGGTGCATAGTCTACAGAAGATTCATAACCTAATGCAATTGCTCGTTTTTTGCGGATATGTTCCTTCTTTTCTTCACTTTTTTGATTGTAGTAATTCCCATTCATATCCGAACGTCCACTCCTTTATAAGATGGGTATTCATGATCGTGTTCAGGTTGAATGTTGGAACGGTTGTTATGATCAAGAGATTTTGTCCATTTTACAGCTGATAATTCGTAGTTTAGTTCGTGTAATTTTTCTTTCAGGAGTGGAAACCATATGTGTTGAAGCGTAGCCGGTTTCTCATGCTCATTAAACACTTGAATTGAAATAACTTTGTTCTGAATTTGTACGTCAACAACTGTATCTTTTAACGATTCTAATTGTAAATAAAATAATATTCTGCAATGATCTTTATCCAATTGTCCATTGTTAAGCTTTCTCCCTTCCCATTGAATTGTCATATCTTGATATTTATTCATCAACTTCACTGGGATTTGTACACCAATATGATGAATCGGTCCATGCGTTTCTGAAGCTAGAAGCTGATTCCCTGTTATTCTTTGCAGCAACAGATCTGCTTGATCTTTTAAACCGCCATGAAATTGAAACGGTTGTTGGACAAATTGCAAGAGTAATGATTTTAAAGTCTGTTGATGTTGCAGTGGCTGATTTTGCTCGACATTCGTTTTTAAATTTGTCTCATGCTGGATTCCTAGCAATTGAAGAATAGCTTGTATCGGAAAATGTCGTAATGCTTGTTCAGATGTACCATTTGACTGCAATAAATTGAGTAAGTGACTAACGTCAGAGGTAGTATTTAAATTTATAGACTTCATCAATAGTGAAAAAATAACACGTGGTTCCAACGATTGCAGCGAACTTTGATTCAAGCTAAGCCTTGGCCATAATTCTCTCACTAATTGACTGTTATCATCTTTGAAAAAAGCATGACGAACACGTGTATACACTTCATAATCTGACATGGAGACAGGAACTGCTCCTGCTTCACGCAACGCTGCTAAAGCATTTTCAGGCTTTCCTTGGAGTGATTGAAAGAGTGTTTGCACTTGATTTTGTGTATTCTTTGTATTTCCATTCTCTAGAATGGTTGATAACAGCTGTGACAGGTCGTTGTTCACTTGACTAGATGTTATCTGTCCTCTTAATCCATGTAGTAATGTTTCCATCATTGCAGCAGTCGGTTGAGGGTGTTGTAGTGACATTAAACTATCAAACGTTACTTTTGTTAAAGGGAATTCACGTTGAACCATCGAGACAATGACATGTAGGGACTGCTGTTGGGAGTGTCGCGAGTGTTCTAATAATGCCCCTCCTTCACGTATATTTTGTGCTGTAAAGGGGAGGTTCTCTTGGATAAGCCGCTGTATTAACAATTGATTTGCTCTAGAATTTTCTAGCCCTAACTGCTGAAGAGGGAGTGAACCTTGTTTTGCCTCCTGCTTCATTAAAGGAGTTGATTCTAATACTTTTAATCGAGGTACTCCATCACCTCTTAATACACGGAACCAGTACCTTTCTCCCTTTTCTAATTGTGCTTCTAGCTTTGCAGTTAATGACATCGTTCCGATTTGAAGCTGGGCTAGTTGACCTGGGTACAATGTAGAAATCGTTCCTTGAAAAATTTGACCAGGCTTCAGTTGAACAGACTTCGCATGGATAGGATCGAGCCCTTGAACAAATTGATTGATCATATGTGTTTGAAACACCAGGTTCACCTCTCATTTACAAACGATTATGAACGATTTATGTTTATTAAGAAATGATTGCTTTAACGGGGGTAAATGACAAACGGTGCTCATTTTCTACAATGCCATATTTATGTAGTGCTGTTAGATGGTCGCTCGTTCCATATCCCATATGATTTTCAAATCCATACTCTGGATACTCGCGACCTAAAGCTGTCATATAATGATCTCTTGTTACTTTTGCTACTACTGAACTTGCAGCAATACTAATGCTTTTAGCATCTCCTTTTACGAGTGGAGTTTGTGGAATTGTATTTGGCAAGCTCATTGCATCTAATAATAAATAATCTATGTTTACGTTTGTATTTTCAATTGCCCTCTGCATTGCTAGTTTCGTAGCTTCGTATATATTATGTTTATCAATCTCTGCTGCAGAAGCAGTACCGACCCCTACCGCTTTTGCATGTTCCTTTATGACTTCGTAGTAATGTTCTCTTTTTGCTTTTGTTAATTTTTTTGAATCCGTTAACCCCGGTAAAAAAAAGTCTTCTGACAAGATCACACACGATGCAATGACTGGGCCTGCCAACGGTCCTCTCCCTACTTCATCCACTCCTCCAATAAATTGATAGCCTTCCTTCCATAACGACTCTTCGTAACGTCTCATGTCGTAAAACTGTTCTTTTAAAGCTCGCTCCTGCTCTCTCTTTTTATTCCATAACTGTATGACATGTTGTACCCCTTTACGAGTATCTTGATGAACTTCTATAAAAAATGGATCATCCTCATCATTTATGTATTTTAGTTTCTCTTTAATCTCATTAATCGTATATTTTGATTTCATAGTATTCAACTCCTTGCCCTCTCTCAATAATATCGGAATAATGTTCACCTACATTGAGTGTAAATGAATGTATATATAACAAAAAAGCACAAGCGCATTCGGTTATCGAAGAGAAAACCGGTCGGACAAAACGCCACGTCCTGTGGCATCCCCGACACTAAAACGTTCGTGTTCGTCGGACTGAGCCGAGTGAGATAAAGAAGTGTCGAAAGCTTGTCTTTGTCTCTTCCTCTATTAGAATTGCTCTGGAGTGCATCCGTCAACCGGGCAATACGCCACGTCCTGTGGCATGCCCGGCATTAGGACGTCCTGTCCGTCGAGACAACTCGAAGTCTTGCGTGATGTAAACGCTTTCGCTCTCGACTTATCGTAGACGAGGTGAGGGAAGTTTCTCAAGTCGTTCATGCTGCCTCTTCCTCTACCTGAGTTGCTTCGTAGTATGTCCGCCGAGGCAACCACTAGATTAGATCTTCGGCTAAACGCCCCGCGTCCTACGAGAACGCCGAAGTCACCACATCCGTGTGGAAGCTCGTGATGTATCGCTCTTCGCTGAAGCTAGACAACAATCGAGAGATTGTAATTTTATACTTTCTTAACCTTCAAAGAAAAGACACGCATTTATGCGCGCCTTTATAAACAAATTGTTTACTTTTAACGATTGTTATGGAGTTTCTAACGTAATTGTTCCCATTTTTCCAGTTCTGAAATCACGAAAAACAATTTCTGAAACTCTGTCATAATCAATATGTCCTCCGGAAATGAGGCAACCTCTTTTTTTACCAATTTCATCAAACAATTCTACAACGCCATCAGGAATGACATCTAACTTATACCGTTCTTTTAAACGTTCGGGATATTCTTCACTTAAATATCGTAAAAGAAATACCGTTGTTTGTTCAAAGTCAAAAATTTCTTCTTTTATTGCACCAGTGAGTGCTAATCTGTAACCTACTTCTTCATCTTCAAATTTCGGCCATAAAATTCCTGGAGTATCAAGAAGTTCCATTTCTTTACCAACTTTAATCCATTGCTGCGCCTTCGTTACCCCTGGCTTATCACCGATTTTGGCAATCTTTTTGTTCGCTAACCGATTGATGATTGTCGATTTACCAACATTTGGAATACCGAGAATTAAGGCACGTACAGCACGTGGGTTCATCCCCTTCGCTCTCATCTTATCTGTTATTGGCTTCGCTAGCAATTGAACCTTTTCTGAGATTTTTTTAATGCCTTTGCCTCGTTGAGCATCGATTGCTAAAACGGCATGTCCTTTTTTCTCAAAAAACGTTATCCATTTCTCCGTTTTTACCGGGTCAGATAAGTCAGCTTTATTGAGTAAAATAAGCCGAGGTTTCCCATGCGCAATTTCATCAATAACAGGGTTCCTCGAAGATAATGGGATCCTAGCATCAATTAATTCAATAACGACATCGATCAATTTCAGTTTCTCAACAGCTTCTCGGCGTGCTTTAGCCATATGGCCTGGATACCATTGAATTGTCACTTATAAATGCCTCCTAGTCCACTAGACGCACATCAGAAAATGGCCAGAACACAAAATTGGCTTTACCGACAACTTCATCATAAGGAACCATTCCAATATGCCTGCTGTCCTTACTATGTTGACGATTATCACCTAGTACAAACACATGTCCTTCAGGGACTGTTTCATAACCAGTAATGTCTTTTATATGAAAATCTTGTGTAAAAGGCAGTTTTGATGCACTTTCTTTATATTCATTTAAGTAAGGTTCTTCAACCGCTTCCCCATTGATGTATAATACATCATTTTCATAATAAATGGTATCGCCTGGTAATCCAATTACTCTTTTAATATAGTCTTTGTTTTGTGGTGCATGAAATACAATAATATCAAATCGATCAGGTTCACCTATGTTATAACCAATTTTGTTCACAATCATTCGGTCATTGTGTTCCAATGTAGGCATCATTGACTGCCCATCTACTACAATAGGTGCAAAAAAGAAAAAACGAATGACGACTGCTAGTAATAATGCGACGACAATCGCTTTTAGCCACTCCCATGATTCTGATTTTGCCATGTCTTTGTCATCCTCCATCTATCTTTCAACAACAAGATCTTTTTATTAAGTCTTTTTATAGCAAACTGTTGTTTATCATTTTCAAAAAAAGCGAAATGGGTCATAAAAAATCCACATTTCCGCAGAAAGACTCCATTCTACTTTAAACTATATACTACCATATCTTTGTACATTTTTCTGTAGGAGGAATCGATTAAATTTCTAGAGACCAGTATTATATAAATATCGTTATTCGAAAACTGCTTTATTAAATCAATCTCATAACGACTTATTTGAAACGAAAAAAGGAGCTTGACATTAAGCTCCTTTTTACAACATTATCTTTCTTTAATACGAGCTGCTTTACCGCGTAGTGCACGCAAGTAGTATAGCTTCGCACGGCGTACTTTACCTCGACGAGTTACTTCTAGCTTGTCGATACGTGGTGAGTGAACCGGGAATGCACGTTCCACTCCAACACCGTAAGAAATTTTACGAACAGTGAATGTTTCGCTGATTCCAGAACCACGGCGTTTAATTACAACACCTTCAAATACCTGGATACGTTCTCGTGTTCCTTCAACAACTTTAACGTGTACACGTACAGTGTCTCCAGCACGGAACTCTGGAAGATCAGATTTCAATTGTTCTTTCGTAATATCGCGAATGATATGTTCCATTTTCTGTTCGCCTCCTTCCCTCCAGACGTTCATGTTACATATATTAATAAAAACAGCGGAACATCTTGATAATGGCTAAAAGCCACAACGATTATATTACCATAGGATGAGTATGATCTCAACTCTTTTTTGGATCGCCTCTCAGTGAACGAATAAAATGTTTATCCGCTTCTGACAAATCTAGTTTCTCTAATAAATCAGGGCGTCTTTCATACGTTCTTCTCAAAGATTGTTCGCGCCTCCACTGATTTATTTTTTCATGATGACCGGATAATAGGACATCCGGTACTTTATAGCCTTCATATACAGCAGGTCTCGTATAGTGAGGATGTTCTAACAGTCCAGTACTGTACGAGTCTGTTACAGCTGACGTTTCATTGCCTAATGCTCCAGGAAGTAGCCTTGTCACACTGTCAGCTACGACCATTGCCCCTATCTCTCCACCTGTTAAAACATAGTCACCTATTGAAATTTCATCAGTAATAAGGTGTTCTCGTATCCGCTCGTCATAGCCCTCATAATGACCGCATATTAAGATAAGATGGTCCTCTTTTGAGAACTCTTCAGCTTTTTTTTGATTATAACGTTCACCTTGCGGACAAAGAAGAATAATTCGTGGCGGTTTACTTGACGAGCTTTTTCCTTTTAAATCGGCCACTGCATCGAATATTGGTTGAGGTGTTAATACCATTCCGCCTCCTCCGCCATATGGGTAGTCATCAACACGGTTATGTTTATCGTTTGTATACTCACGAAAGTTTTTCACATCATACGTCACGACACCTCGTTCTTGGGCCTGTTTTAAAATTGACTGGTGAAAGACACCTGAAAACATATCAGGAAACAACGTTAAGATTGATATGTTCATTCATCTAACAGTCCTTCCATCGGGTTAATAATGACGTTCCCCTCGTCTAAATCGACCTCTTTTATCACTTCATCAATATATGGAATAAGGATATCTTTTTTGCCGGCAACAGGCTTTACAACCCAAACGTCATTTGCACCGGGTGATAAAATTTCTTTTATCTTCCCTACATGCAATCCTGAATTTGTATAAACGTGTAAGCCGATTATTTCATGATAATAGTATTCACCTTCATATAAATCATCATGAAGATCCTCTTTTTGCACTTGAAGAAGATGGTCTTTAAACCGTTCTACATCATTCACATTTCCATATTCCTCGAAGCTCAATAAATCAAATTGTTTATGCCGTCTCCAAGATTTGATGGTCACAGGATGATGATTAGATTCACCATCGAAAATAAACAATTTATTCCCTATGGCATAACGTGTTTCCGGAAAATCAGTTTTTGAGATCACTCGGACTTCACCATGAATACCGTGAGTGTTCACAATTTTCCCCACGTTTAACCAATCAGTCATCCTCCATGCCTCCTTGGCGTAACTCATGAACGACACCGTCTTTAATGACAATCTCTGTTCCTTTCATAACTTCTTCCCAATTGTCTCCCTCTTCGACTGTTTCAATCATTTGAATAGAGCCTTCCCTAACTTCTGCTCCTAATTCAAGTTCTTCTAACTGACCGAGTTTCAGCTCAATTTGTCGCAGACGGTCTTTTCGTCGGGCTACTTCCCGCTTAAAGCTTTCTTTCAATGACGTTTGGTAATTCACATTATTCTTATTTTCTTTAAGCTTTTTATGTAGCACGAAGTCTAGTTGCTGAATTTCTTTATTTAATTGGTACTGCTTACTTAAAAACTGTTCAGTGAGCCTTTTCTTACTTTGCTTAGTTAAAATTTGCTTAACGACAACTTTCTTTATAATCTCCACTATGCCACCTCCGCATAGAATTTATCGAAACTTCGTTCGATCTTTGAACGTTCATTAAAATTACATATGGAAAAAGGGAGAGGACACACCCCACCCTTTAACCAATTTCTAAATTAATGCGTTTGTTTTGATTCGTTCCTGCTGCATTCACAACAGAACGGATCGCTTTTGCAATACGGCCTTGTTTCCCGATCACTTTACCCATATCGTCCGCGTGTACTTCTAACTTTAATGTGAGTGATTTACCATTTTCCACTTCGGAAACACGGACGTCATCTGGATGATCGACAAGGGCTTTTGCAATAGATTCCACTAATTCTCTCATGTCACTCACCTTTTTCATTATTTACTCGCGTTGAACTTATTTTTCGTTCTTCGCATTGTGTAGCTTTTCCATTAAGCCTACGTTTGAGAATAAGTTGCGAACAGTGTCGGAAGGTTTTGCACCATCCATCATCCACTTCAACGCTTTATCTTCATCTACGTTAAATTCCACTGGGTTTTTCAATGGATTATAAGTACCGATTTCTTCAATAAAACGACCATCACGTGGTGAGCGAGAGTTCGCTACTACGACACGATAGAAAGGAGATTTCTTTGCTCCCATTCGCTTTAAACGAATTTTAACTGCCATGTGTTTCACCTCCAAATTTCATTAACACAGTTACATATATTATCATAAACTATACTGAAGGACAACCCCAGTAAAGTAAAAAACCTTAACAGATTTTTAAAGTGTATACGCCTTGTCCACGACCTATTAAAAAAACTACTCATATTCTCTCTTTACATAAATGGTAATTTAAAGCCGCCTTTTTTCTTCCCTTTTTGCATACCGGACATTTGCTTCATCATCTTTTTCATATCACCAAATTGCTTGATCAGGCGGTTTACTTCTTGAATGGATGTCCCACTTCCTTTTGCAATTCTTCGTCTGCGGCTAGCATTTAACAAGGATGGGTCTTGTTTTTCAGCTTTCGTCATTGATTGTACGATCGCTTCAATGTGTGAAAGCTGCTTGTCATCAACTTGAACATTTTTTAAACCTTTCATCTTATTTGCACCTGGCATCATGTTAAGGAGCTCATCTAACGGCCCCATGTTTTTCACTTGATCCAATTGCTCTAAGAAATCATCAAATGTTAAATCATTTGTCCGCATTTTACGTTCAAGCTCTTTTGCCTTCTGTTCATCTACGTTTGTTTGCGCCTTTTCTATTAGAGTAAGGACATCACCCATGCCAAGAATTCTTGATGCCATCCGATCTGGATAAAAAGGTTCTAAAGCATCTGTTTTTTCACCCATACCTACGAACTTAATCGGTGTATCTGTTACAGATTTTACTGACAATGCTGCACCACCACGAGTGTCTCCATCAAGTTTCGTTAACACAACGCCAGTAATGCCTAACCGTTCATTAAAACTCTCTGCTACATTAACTGCATCCTGCCCGGTCATTGCATCTACAACTAAAAGAATTTCATCCGGATTGGCCAATTGCTTAATGTCATCTAATTCATTCATTAAGTCTTCATCGACATGCAGACGACCTGCTGTATCAATTAATACGTAATCATGGTGATCTTCTTTCGCTTTCTCTAAAGCATTTTTGGCAATTTCAACAGGGCTTACTTGATCCCCCATTGAAAACACCGGCATGTTCAATTGTTTACCGAGTGTTTCTAGCTGTTTAATCGCAGCAGGACGGTAAATATCAGCGGCAACCATTAACGGGTTACGATTATGCTGTTTACGTAAATGATTGGCTAGTTTCCCTGTCGATGTCGTTTTACCTGCCCCTTGTAGACCGACCATCATCACAACTGTCGGTGATTTGGCAGCAACCGCTATTTTACTTTGCTCCCCGCCCATTAGCTCGGTTAATTCTTCATTTACAACTTTAATAACTTGCTGACCAGGTGTTAAGCTTTCTAGCACTTCTTGACCGACAGCACGCTCTTTAACGCGAGAAATAAATTGCTTTACAACTTTAAAGTTTACATCTGCTTCTAAAAGTGCAAGGCGGACTTCCCGCATCATTTCTTTTACATCTTGCTCCGAGACTTTACCTTTGCCGCGGATTTTATTTAAGGTCCCTTGCAGACGTTCTGCTAAACCTTCAAATGCCATTTGATTTGCCCCCTATTCAAGTTTCTCGAGCTTCCTTACAATCTCGATCATCATTTCGGGACTTCCACTCTCTTGAATGACTTGCTTTAGTTGTTCGTAAAGTTTTTGTCGATGTCCATAACGATGAAGAAGCTTTAACTTCTCTTCATACTCTTCTAACAAGGATTCTGTCCGTTTGATATTATCATATACTGCTTGTCGGCTTACCTCAAAATGTTCAGCAATCTCACCGAGCGACCAATCATCTAAATAATACATTGACATGTATTGGTTTTGTTTATCTGTTAAGAGATCTTGATAAAAATCATATAAATAGTTGATTCGAACCGTTTTATCTATCAAACGTCTCACCACCTTGTTAAGGGATTTGACTTTACAATTCATTATGATACAAGAGAGACGGAAGACTGTCAAGAAAAAATCTTGTCATGTATCGATTATGAAGATTGATCTTCAGCTGTTTCTTCTGCCTGAGCTAATACCTCCGAAAATAAACCGTGAACATATTGTTCTGCATAAAACTCTTGCAAGTCGTCCATACCTTCTCCCAGGCCGACAAACTTAACAGGAATATCGAGCTCATTACGAATCGCTAACACGATTCCACCTTTTGCTGTGCCATCTAGCTTAGTCAGGACAATTCCGGAGACATCAGTCGCTTCACCGAAAGTTTTTGCCTGACTCATCGCATTTTGCCCTGTTGTAGCATCTAAAACGAGTAGTACTTCATGAGGCGCGTTCGGGATTTCTCTCGTAATGACACGCTTTACTTTCTCCAGCTCTTTCATAAGGTTCACTTTGTTTTGTAAACGTCCAGCTGTATCACATAATAAAACATCCGCTTTTTTCGATTTTGCAGACTGGATTGCATCATACATGACAGCTGCTGGGTCTGATCCCTCTTGTTG
Source organism: Evansella halocellulosilytica (assembly GCF_002335745.1). Classification (GTDB taxonomy): domain Bacteria; phylum Bacillota; class Bacilli; order Bacillales; family Salisediminibacteriaceae; genus Bacillus_CA; species Bacillus_CA halocellulosilytica. Next base: position 3,981,485 of record NZ_NIST01000001.1, read on the forward strand.
TTTAATCGTGTCAACACCTACGCGTTTTCCCCAAACTTCCAATTGTTCAATTGCTCCTGCACGGAACGTATCCCCTGCGGCAAGAAGTACTTTTTTTCCTTCTTGCTTAAATTTATGTGCCATTTTACCGATTGTCGTCGTTTTCCCGACACCGTTTACTCCAACAAATAATATAACGGTTAAGTCCTCTTCTTGCATGTTAAGTTTTGTTTCTTCTTCGGATTTTTGCAGTAGCTCTGCCAGCTTTTCTGAAATAATCGGCTGGATATCAACAGCCTCGGAAATATTTCTTGAGCGAGCTTCATCCTTCAGTTGATCAATTAACTCCATTACAGTATGAACACCAACATCAGCTGATATTAAAATATCTTCAAGTTCTTCAAAAAACTCTTCATCTACTTTACGGTAGTTTTTTACAAGGTCATTCATCTTTCCGACAAATGATTCTCTTGTTTTCGTTAATCCACCTTTAAATTTTTCAGTTACTGTATCTGTTTGATAGGTAATTTTCTCTTTTAATTTTTTAAAAAAGCTCATCGTTGCTCCTCCATTTCTTCGGCAATCTTATGTCATTTGAACCAGTTCTTCCGTTTCTTCAAGTTTGACTGATACTAATTTCGATACACCTGATTCTTGCATGGTTACGCCATATAATACATCAGCCTCTTCCATTGTCCCTTTCCGATGAGTGACAACGATAAATTGTGTTTCATGACTGAAGTCCTTTAAAAATTGGGCAAAACGTACGACGTTTGCTTCATCTAACGCCGCTTCAACTTCGTCTAATACGCAAAAAGGGACAGGACGGGTTTTTAAGATTGAGAACAACAAAGCAATCGCAGTTAAAGCTCGCTCTCCACCAGATAATAAGGCTAAGTGCTGAAGCTTTTTACCTGGTGGCTGTGCAACAATATCAACACCAGTATTCAGCAAGTCTTCAGGATTCGATAATCTTAAATCAGCTTTTCCGCCACCGAATAATTCCTTAAAAATGATATGGAAGTGTGATTGAATCTCATCAAATGTTTCTTTAAAGCGTTTTGTCATTTCATCATCCATTTCATTAATGACTTGATGCAATGTTTCTTTCGCTTCTTCCAAATCACTTTTTTGTTCGAGAAGGAAGTCATGTCTTTCTTTCACACGTTCGTATTCCTCAATCGCACCAACATTTACAGATCCTAGTTCATCAATAGCCATTTTAATCAACTTTACGTTCTTTTTCGCTTCAGAAAGGTCAATTTGTAATGGGAATTGTTCTTTTGCAGCATCAAATGTCAGTTCGTATTCCCCTTCAAGTTTATTGAGACGGTTATCTAACTCAACATCTAACCGGTTAACTTTTACTTCTGTTTCATGAAGAGTAGATGATGTAAATTTAAGCTGACGGCGCTGCTCTTTTAGTTCATTTTCAATATCTTCCTGATTTTGCTGAACGGCCAATCTTTCTGATCGTCTTTTAGAAATTAACTGGATTGTTCGATCTTTTTCTTTTCTTCGCTTATCAATTTCATCTTCTAAACTCTCTGCATTTGTACTTTGCGAAGACATTTCTTTTTCAAGCTGGAAATATTCCTTCTCTTTTTGAGATAAAAGTCCAGATGTTTCCTCATATTCAAGCTTTAACCTTTCATAGCGGTCTTCACTATTGTGCAACTGTTCTTCTTCTTTCGCCAAGTTCACTTTTAAATTCGTCAGTTCTTCGCGTATTGTTTCCTCGGAGTTTTTTGTCTCCTCCTGCTGTTTTGATAGCCGCTCCATTTCATCATTTAATGAGTTAATTTTTTCATCGCAGTGGCTAAGTTCTTTTTCTAACAGAGCAAGTCGATCTTTTTTACTCGTTTCGTCTTCATCATACTCATTCTTTTCTAAATCATATAACTTCAAACGTTCACTCACTGTTTGTTCGGAAAGTTCAAGTTCATTTAAAACCGCTTTTTTCTCCTGTTCTTGCTCACGGAGCTGCTCACCTTCAAGCTGAGCTTCTTTCATACTTTTATCGAGTGTCTCTTTTTCATGTTTTAGCGATTTCACTTGTTTTTGCAAGTGGTCTGAGTCTTTTTCTAGTTTTTCTAAGTTTTTGGATACGGTCGAAAGCTCCTGCTGACGACCGAGAATCTGACTTTGTTTTTGCTTTATACTTCCACCTGTCATCGCTCCGCCCGGGTTAATCACATCTCCTTCGAGGGTGACGATTCTAACACGATACTTCGTACGATTTGCTACTTTATTCGCACTTACCATATCTTCGGTTATGAGAATGTTTCCTAAAATGTGTGAAAAAACATTTTCATACATCGGATCATATTTTACGAGATCTTTCGCAACCCCTATAAAACCTTCAATTTCCTTTGCTTCTGATAAATCAGTATGATTTACATAACGAGGTTTTATGACATTCATTGGCAGAAATGTCGCTCGACCTAATCGCCGTTGCTTCAAGAACTGAATCGCTTTCCTTCCAGTTTCTTCATCATTTACAACAACGTGCTGTTGTGAAGCGCCTAAAGCAATATCAATGGCAGTTTGATGTGTTTTCTCCACTTGTAACAGCTCGGCAACTGCTCCTTGAATCCCTTTAAAATGTCTGTCACGTTCTTTAAGTATTTCTTTAACACCTTGGAAAAAACCAGAATAATCATTTTGCATATCTTCTAATACTTCTTTTCTTGATTGAAGCTGCTGTAAATGTCGATATGCTTCATATAATAATGATTCTTTTTTCTGAAGGTCTGTTTCCACCTTCTCTATCTCTCGCTTCATTTTCTGATATGACTGTAATTTTTCATCGATCAACTTTCTTTTTGTTTCCCATTCAGCTTTCGCAGTTGAAAGTTGTTCTCTAATTTCATTTCTTTTTTCAACGAGACCGACATTATCTTTTTCTAATCTCGCTTGCTTTTCACGTTCTTTCGACAGCTGCTCCTCAATATACTTCATTTCATTTTTCTTAGAAGCTTGTTCATTTAGCCACTCTATGTACTCTGATTTCAGCTGTTCTAATTTTTCTTCACTGTTCTGTTCTAAATCAGCTAACTGCTTCGATTTTCCCTCTATTTTCGATGCTGTCGCATCCAGCTTTTCTTTATTATTTTTTACTTGTGTTTCTTGTTCAGAAAGGGTCATTTGCAGTTTTTCTTTTTTCTCTTTTAATTGCGACATCTCTTGTAAAAACTGATCTTTATTATGTGCGAAGTTTTTCTTTCGTTCTCTCCAAACTTCTTTTTGTCCTTCCTGTTTTTCTAATTCTTCACTCGTCGTTAATAGTACATCTTGAAGATCATTGATCGATTCATCCATCGTTTGCATATCTGAACGGAGTCGCTCCACTTTGGCTTCTTGCTGTTTTACAACTGCTTGAAGAGACCCCTCTTTATCCTGGAGATTTTCAAGCTCTTCTTTTTCTTTCGTCCACTTTTCATGAAGCTCTTCAATTTCTTTTACTAAGACTCCGACCTCAAACTCTTTCAACTCATCTTTTTTTTCTAAATACTCTTTTGCAATCGAAGCTTGTTCTTTTAGTGGTTCAACTTGTCCTTCTAATTCATGGAGAATATCTTTAACACGATTTAAATTATCTTGAGTATCCGCTAGTTTTTTTTCAGATTTAATTTTTCTATGTTTATATTTTAAAACCCCTGCTGCCTCTTCAAAAATCGCGCGTCTCTCTTCAGATTTACTGCTTAAAATTTCTTCTACACGGCCTTGCCCAATAATAGAAAAGGACTCTTTCCCTAAACCAGAATCCATAAATAAATCAACGATATCTTTTAACCGGCAAGGTTGTTTATTAATTAAATATTCACTATCACCTGATCGATAAACACGCCTAGTGACTGCGACTTCACTATAGTCAACAGAGAGGTGCTGATCTTCATTATCCAAAACGAGGGTGATTTCAGCCATATTTAATGGAGGACGACTATCACTTCCTGAAAAAATGATGTCTTCCATTTTTGATCCTCGTAAGTTTTTTGCTGATTGTTCTCCTAATACCCAGCGGATTGAATCTGAGATATTACTCTTTCCACTCCCGTTCGGGCCGACAACCGCTGTTACACCTTGAACGAAGTCGATCGAAAGTCTTTCAGCAAAAGATTTAAACCCAACGAGGTCCAATCGTTTAAGAAACAATGACATTCACCTCAATTTTTCTTCTGTATAAACTATGACCTTAACTTAATTATTTTACCATAAAGATACGATTCGGTTAAATGTATTTCCAGAAATGATGGCGTTTTGTTATGAACATGTTACAATAAAGAGAGCTTTTAAATAGTTAAAAATAGAAATTAGGTTCATGTCATCGGAATCATACATTTGAACATTCTTGATAGTGAATGTGCGTGTATAATGTAAAGAAAGTCTGGACTGAGAGGGTGTACAATATGGAAAAGAATCGTGAAAACATGACGTTAATGATTGAGGAAATTATTTCTCAATTAAAAGTAGTAAATGCCGGGGCTATTCGACCAGAAGATTATTCATTAGATCGTTTTGAAGATGTGCAAGAAATTCATACGATGGTTATGAAGAAGCCTTCTTTTAGTGTCAGTGAAATGGATGCGATTGTAACGGAACTCGGATCAATGAGAGATAAGAAATAACAAAAGTAATGCTAGTATGATCGGGTATGGAGAACGTTTCTCTATGCCCGTTTTGTTTTCCTTAAAGGTGTATAGGTGTTGTTGGCTGATTCGATGGTGGTTTGGACGTTTGACGGACCGGCTTGGTCGTTTCGGTGGTGGCTTGGACGTTTGACGGACATGAGATCCGTTAAATCATCGAAAGGAGGCGAAATCAAGCCTTTTGAGGACACCAGATCCCTTATTGCTAGTAATTCAGCAAAAATAGCCCTTAAAGTCTACTGATAACGGATTTGATGTCCGTGAACTTGCTACTGTCACCGTTTTAGGTAGTATTAGCGGATCGTATGTCCGCGTAGCTGTCAAAGTGCATCTGCGAGCTTCCCTCTGTTTGTCCATCCGTCGAGGCAACTCGCTGATGATTCAAGATGTTTCGCTCGTTCCTGCGCCAGTTTGATTGCTCCTTTCGTCGCTTTCAAACTTTGCTCGTCGCAGGGGGGGGAGGGGCGCATTAGATTCGTTCCTCATATTGAAAAAACTGTTCGTCAAGCGAGGCAATTTCTTGCCTCGTTACGCTTCGCGTAATAGCGCCTTTTCTTCCTCTCTTTCGAGATGAGAATGCCTTTTTTTACTTATCGAATTTTTCTCTTTTTCATGGGGATTTTTGGCGTGGTCACGCTGCTGCCTCTTCCTCTTCTAGCTTCCCTCTGTTTGTCCATCCGTCGAGGCAACTCGCTGATGATTCAAGATGTTTCGCTCGTTCCTGCGCCAGTTTGATTGCTCCTTTCGTCGCTTTCAAACTTTGCTCGTCGCAGGGGGGAGGGGCGCATTAGATTCGTTCCTCATATTGAAAAAACTGTTCGTCAAGCGAGGCAATTTCTTGCCTCGTTACGCTTCGCGTAATAGCGCCTTTTCTTCCTCTCTTTCGAGATGAGAATGCCTTTTTTTACTTATCGAGTGTTTCTCTTCTTGGGGGAAATTTTGGCGTGGTCACGCTGCTCGCAATTACTCTTCTAGCTTTCCTCTGTTTTCCATCCGTCGAGGCAACTCGCTGATGATTCAAGATGTTTCGCTCGTTCCTGCGCCAGTTTGATTGCTCCTTTCGTCGCTTTCAAACTTTGCTCGTCGCAGGGGGAGGGGCGCATTAGATTCGTTCCTCTTATTGAAAAAACTGTTCGTCAAGCGAGGCAATTTCTTGCCTCGTTACGCTTCGCGTAATAGCGCCTTTTCTTCCTCTCTTTCGAGATGAGAATGCCTTTTTTTACTTATCGAGTGTTTCTCTTCTTGGGGGAAATTTTGGCGTGGTCACGCTGCTGCCTCTTCCTCTTCTAGCTTCCCTCTGTTTGTCCATCCGTCGAGGCAACTCGCTGATGATTCAAGATGTTTCGCTCGTTCCTGCGCCAGTTTGATTGCTCCTTTCGTCGCTTTCAAACTTTGCTCGTCGCAGGGGGGAGGGGCGCATTAGATTCGTTCCTCATATTGAAAAAACTGTTCGTCAAGCGAGGCAATTTCTTGCCTCGTTACGCTTCACGTAATAGCGCCTTTTCTTCCTCTCTTTCGAGATGAGAATGCCTTTTTTTACTTATCGAGTGTTTCGCTTGCTCCTGCGCCAGTTTGATTGCTCCTTTCGTCGCTTTCAAACTTTGCTCGTCGCAGGGGGAGGGGCGCATTAGATTCGTTCCTCATATTGAAAAAACTGTTCGTCAAGCGAGGCAATTTCTTGCCTCGTTACGCTTCACGTAATAGCGCCTTTTGAAACTGGCTTTTTGGACAAATGAATTTGTCCTGGAGCCAGTTCGAAAAGGCTGACTTGACGAACAGTTTTTTGGTTATGAGTTGAGTTTTTCTAATGCTTTTTGGGCGGCTTGCTGCTCGGCTTCTTTCTTTGATCTTCCTGTGCCGATGCCTAGCTGAGTGTCTTCAAGCCACACTTCTGATACAAATTCGCGGCAGTGTGCTGGACCTTTTTCTTGAACAATTTTGTACTGTATATGCCCGTGTGCTTCTCGCTGAATGAGTTCTTGGAGCTGACTTTTGAAATCCATCATATGAGAGAAGGCGCCTTCTTTTATTTTTGGATATATATATTGATCCAAAAATCCGTATACAGCGTCCATTCCTAAGTCAAGATACAACGCTCCTACGAAGGCTTCAAATACATCTGCAAGCAATGCAGGTCGTTTACGGCCTCCAGTCATTTCTTCGCCTTTACCTAATAAGACATATTCACCGAAATTCAGTTCATCAGCAATCTTTGCTAATGATGGTTCGCATACGATGGCAGCTCTGAGTTTGGTCATCTCTCCTTCACTCATATTTTCAAAGTACTTAAATAAATATTGTGAGATGGCCAATTCCAAAACAGCATCGCCTAAAAATTCGAGTCTTTCATTGTCATCGTGAGGGCGAATTCTATGTTCGTTAACGTATGAAGAATGGGTAAATGATTGGATAAATAAGTCTTCGTTTTTGTAAGCGATATGAATCGATTTTAGAAATTGACGGTATTTTGCTTTCTGTGTATTCGTCATTTGCATTTTTTTTGCTTGACGTTTCATTCCCCTTCTTTGGATCTTTCTTGATTGTTGCATGAGAACCCCCATCGCTTCTATCAGTAATTTTGAATTAAACTTGAAATCCCAAGCCCTTTGTATAGGGCTTGGGTTAAATACTATTGGTGATTATCTATGTAATTAATTACATCACCTACAGTAGAGATTTTTTCTGCATCTTCATCGGAAATTTCTAAATCAAACTCGTCTTCAAGTTCCATAACAAGTTCAACAACATCCAAGGAGTCTGCACCTAAGTCTTCTTTAAACGTAGCTTCCGGTTTCACTTCGGACTCATCTACGCCAAGACGTTCAGATACGATTTTTGCAATACGATCGATCGTTGAAGCCATTTACTTCACCTCCTCTCAGACATTATAGGATAAAGTTTATGAAAAAACTAGAGTTTTTCATTGTATTTCCCTTTTTTCCTTACATCACCATACCGCCATCTACATGGAGTGTTTGTCCGGTCATATATCCTGATGCTTCACTTGCTAAGAAAACGACAACGGATGCTACTTGCTCAGGTGACCCTAATTTCCCTAACGGAATTTGCTTTAACATCTCTTCTTTCACATTTTCCGAAAGTTCATCTGTCATATCCGTTTCGATAAAGCCTGGGGCGATAGAATTCACATGAATATTACGGTTAGCAAGTTCACGTGCCAAAGATTTTGTTAACCCAATTACTCCAGCTTTACTCGCTACGTAATTCGCTTGTCCTGCATTACCTAAAACACCGACTACAGAAGAGATGTTAATGATCCGGCCATACCTCTGTTTCATCATTGGTCGTGTAACTGCTTTTGAGCAATTAAACACACCTTTTAAGTTTGTTTCAATAACTGCATCAAAGTCCTCTTCCTTCATTCTCATAACAAGTGTATCTCTTGTGATCCCTGCATTATTTACTAAAATGTCAATGGAGCCAAACTCGTCTACAACGGTCTTCACCATAGATTGGACTGCTTCGGAATCAGCTACATTTCCTTGAAGTGCCATCGAGTTAACTCCTAACGAACGACACTCTTCTGCCACTGCCTCTGCTTTTTCCTTATTTCCTGCATAATTAATTGCGACATTTACACCTTGCTTAGCTAATTCTAAAGAAATAGCTCTTCCTATCCCTCTAGATCCTCCAGTCACTAATGCATTTTGTCCTTTCATCATGGTCACTCTCCTTTAATTGTGGCTACTGCTTTATCCAGTGTCTCATTATCATAAACCGGAAGTACAGTTGCCCGGCGCGATACTTTTTTCACTAGACCGCTCAACACTTTACCTGGACCTACTTCTATAAATGTATCAACACCTTCATCTACAAGTTTACGAACTGTATCTTCCCATAACACTGGGGAGTAGATTTGTTTATAGAGTAAATCTTTTATTTGCTCTGAGTTCTCAACTACATCAGCAGTCACGTTCGCAACTACTTTCGTATTAGGATCTGTAAAGTGAATAGTAGACAAATGGTCTTTCATTTTTTCTGCGGCAGGTTTCATTAACGAGGAATGGAATGGTCCGCTAACCGTAAGTGGGATCACACGCTTTGCTCCTTGCTCCTTTGCTAGCTCTCCTGCTCTCATTACCCCTTCAGCCGAACCGGAAATGACGATTTGTCCAGGACTGTTAAAGTTTGCAGGTTCAACTACCCCTGCATCTAATGTAGCCTGTTCCGTGACTTTCAACAGAGATTCACGTTCCATACCGAGGATCGCTGCCATCGTTCCTTCACCTGCAGGTACAGCTTCCTCCATCCATTGACCTCTTTTCCTAACAGCCAAACATGCTTCTTCAAATGACATACTTCCACTTGCCACAAGGGCAGAATATTCTCCTAAACTATGACCTGCTACAAAGTCACTTTCGATTCCTTGCTCATCGAGTAGTGACCAAATAGCAACACTCGTTGTTAATAAAGCAGGTTGAGTATTTTCGGTTCGTTTGAGTTCTTCTTCATTTCCTTGAAAAATCAACTCCGTAAACTGTTCATTTAACACATTATCTGCTTTTTTAAATACATTTAAACACGTTGAGTATGTTTCAGCTAATTCCTTCCCCATACCAACTTGCTGAGATCCTTGTCCCGGAAACAAGAAAGCTGTTTTTCCCATCGTTACATCTCCTTTTTCGTTTCAGATACACGAACCGCATCTTTAATTGTATCTACTACTTTTTCATCGTGCATTCGCTTCGCTTGTCTAATAGCACTAAAAAACGCACGATCGTCCGAAGAGCCGTGTGCTTTTATAACTGGAGCATTTAACCCGAACAATCCTGCCCCGCCGTACTCTGAGTAATCCATCTTTTGCTTTACTCTTTTAAATGAAGGTTTCAAGACTCCTGCAGCTAGTTTGTTTTTGACTGAAGATGTAAGTTCTTCTTTTAATAAAGAAAATAATGATAGTGCAGTTCCCTCAATTGACTTAAGCACGAGATTTCCTGAGAAACCATCACATACAACAACATCTGCCGCTCCTTCTAATAAGTCACGGGCTTCGACATTTCCAACAAATTCCATGTCGCTGTTTTCCAGCATGTAATAAACTTCTTTTGTAAGATCAGTACCTTTCCCAGCCTCTGTGCCAACATTCATTAAGCCAATTCTTGGCTTCTCTATGTTCCGCACTTTTTTCATATAAACATTTCCCATTACCCCATATTGATAGAGGTGAGATGGCTTCGCTTCCATATTTGCGCCTACATCTAACAATAAAAAACCGTCTCCACCAAGAGTTGGCAGCATCGGTGATAATGCCGGACGCTCGATACCCTTAATTCTGCCGATAATTAATAAGCCCGCAGTCATTAATGCTCCCGTATTACCTGCAGATATTGCTGCATCGGCCTTCCCGTCTTTTACTTGTTGTACAGCTAATACCATTGAAGAATCTTTCTTCCTCCGAACTGCTTTCACTGGTGAATCTTCAGCATCAATCTTCACAGCAGTATGTAAAATTTCAATACGATCAGACATTTCAATGTGCTGCTTTATTTTAGCTTCATCACCTATTAAAGTGATTGCCAAATCTTTATAAGTATTTAAAGCTTCCGCACACCCTTTTAAAATACTTTCCGGTGCGTGGTCTCCACCCATCGCATCAACTGCGAGTTTCATATTAAACACCTTCCTCTAATGATTGATCTTGGCGGAACATGAAGAAGTCCCCACGGAAAACGATTTCTTGTTCAACGTAGCTGACAACTTCTACTGTCGTTCTAGATTCTTTAATCTCAACGACACGTGCTTTCGCTACAACACGTTCCCCCGCTTTTACTTGACGTTTAAAAGAAACTTCTGCCTTCGTTGTCAGTGCTAATTCATCATCAATAATTGCTACAGCTAACGAGTTCGCTTGTGCAAATAAATGATGTCCACGTGCGATTTGGTTTCTTGAAAAAACGTGTTCTTCACGGATATCCAAAATGGAAATGGCATACTTGTCCAATTCCAGATCAATCACCTCGCCAATTACCTCTTCAATGGGCAGTGCTTTGACCGTGTCGTATTGCTGTTTAGCCACATCCTTTATCCGTTCACGAACTTCAGGGATGTTTAACTCTAAACGGTCAAGACGAATGGTTTGAACACTAACACTAAAATGATTTGCCAGTGCTTCATCAGTTACGAAAGGGTTTTCTTCAATTTTTTCCTTTAATAATGGTTGTCTCTGTTTTTTTGACAGCTTCAATATTATCACGTCCACACTCATATGACTAGGTACTAATAGTAGTATATAATTGCTACTTTTAATTTTCAACTAAAAAATAGGAAGATTAATCAAGCTTATCATTATTAAAAACACCTTCTGCCTCTAATGCCTCTTTTAATGCTTTGTAATCATCACCGTTCCAAAATACTTCTGAATAGATAAGTTTAGCTGCATCTTGTCTTGCCACTTCTAATGTCCGGTAATCTTCTACAATATTAGCTACTTTAAATTCTGGTAACCCGCTCTGCTTCGCTCCGAAAAAGTCTCCAGGACCTCGTAATTCCAGGTCCCTTTCCGAAAGTTCAAACCCATCGTTTGTTTCGGTCATGATCTTCATTCGTTCTTTACCGACATCAGACTTAGGGTCAGCAAGCAAAATACAGTACGATTGTTCACTGCCTCTCCCAACACGACCTCGAAGCTGATGCAGTTGTGCTAATCCAAATCGCTCTGCATCATATATAACCATAACTGTTGCATTAGGTACGTTTACCCCTACTTCGACAACTGTTGTTGATACGAGCATATTTATTTTATTTTCTGCAAAGTCATTCATGACTGCCTCTTTTTCATCCGCATGAAGTCGTCCGTGCATTAATCCGACTTGATGATCGCTTAATGCTTGAGATAGCTGAGCATGTACATCAATTGCATTTTGGACATCCAGCTTGTCTGATTCTTCAATTAGCGGACAAATGACATAAGCTTGCCTGCCCTTTTTTAGTTCCTTCTTCATAAAATCAATGACACGGCTGAGCATATGTGGTTTTGCCCAATGAGTTTCGATCGGCTTACGACCTTTTGGCATTTCATCAATGATTGAAACATCCATATCGCCAAATGCGGAGATTGCTAACGTACGTGGGATCGGTGTTGCGGTCATAAACAAGACGTCAGGGCGTATCCCTTTCCTTCTTAAGACTCTTCTTTGTTCAACACCGAAACGGTGCTGTTCATCAGTAATGACTAAACCAAGATTATGAAAGTTCACACCTTCTTGAATGAGCGCATGTGTTCCAACGATAATATTTATATCGCCACTTTCTAGTTGATGTAGAATTTCCCTACGTTCTTTTACACGTGCCGAACCTGACAGTAATGCAACTTTCATATCGAACGGTTCAAGTAAATCTTTTAACGAGGAAAGGTGCTGTTCAGCCAAAATTTCTGTAGGAACCATAAGAGCACCTTGGAAACCTGACCTGACGACTGCAAAGAGCGCACATGCTGCTATCACGGTTTTCCCTGAGCCAACATCTCCTTGCAAGAGCCGGTTCATCCGATAATCTGAAGTAAGATCATCGATAATTTCTTTCAAAACCCTCGTTTGAGCGTTAGTTAACGGGAAAGGAAGTTCATGAACAAACGTTTCAACCATATCATCATCTATCTTTTTAGCTTGTCCTTCATCTGCTTCACGCTCTTTTTTTCTGAAATATTGCATTTTCAATTGAAATAGAAGCAGTTCTTCATAGGACATTCTACGCTTTGCTTGTATTAGCTGTTTTGCTGAGCTAGGAAAATGAAGGTTATAAAGTGCTTCTCTTCTGTTCAATAATTTATATGTAGTTAACAATTGTTCTGGAAGGTTCTCACACATTTGATTACGATATTGTTCAAAGGCTTGTTTTATGTATTTCCTAAGGTGATAAACTTTTATGTTCCCTTTGACTGAATAAACAGGTTCTAACCCTTGTGAGGAAGCATCTTGTGTTTTCATTGTTCCACCAGTAATCATCAGACGATGTCGGTCGAATTTCCCGCTGAAAATAATCTCTTCGCCAAGTTTTACATGTTTTTTTAAATAAGGCTGATTGAAAAATATACCTTGAACTAATAGACCGTCCACGAGCACGCGAACGGTCAATCTTGATTTCTTTTTACCGAAAAAGCGAAGGTTCGGTTCACTATGGACCGTTCCTCGCACCGTTACTCTTTCATCATGCTGAACTTCTGATAAAGGACGGATCGCATGATCTTCATAACGAAATGGGAAATATTCTAACAAGTCTTTTATCGTATGAATCCCCATCGTTTCTAACTGTTCCAATGTCCTTGGACCAATTCCAGTAATATTTGTTAATGAGTCGTTCATTTTCTTTCACACCTTTTTAGAGTTTGTTCAAAAATGTCGAGTATTTCAAGAAAGCTTTTTCCCGGACTTTTGAACACCACCCTCTCTTACTTTGAGGAACCAAAAATTTGTTCTTGGTATTTCCTTCCTGTAGGTGTTGCTGCTAATCCACCTTCTGCAGTTTCTCTTAAAGCAGATGGCATCGTTTCACCAATCCGGTACATTGCATCAATTACCTCATCACAAGGAATTCGACTCTCAATTCCGGCTAAAGCTAAGTCTGCAGCAACGATAGCATTTGATGCACCAAATGCATTCCGTTTCACACACGGAACCTCTACTAATCCAGCTACAGGATCACATACTAATCCTAGCATATTCTTAAGTGCAATCGCCATTGCTTGAGCTGACTGTTCAGGAGTCCCTCCTGCCATCTCAACGACAGCTGCTGCAGCCATTCCTGTTGCAGAACCTACTTCTGCCTGGCACCCTCCTGCAGCACCTGAAATCGATGCATTGTTCGCGACTACGTATCCGAATGCACCGCTAGTAAAGAGAAACCGGACCATTTGTTCTTTCGTTGGATTCAATTTATTTTTTACTGAAAATAATACACCTGGCACAACACCAGCAGATCCTGCGGTCGGTGTTGCACAAATCGTTCCCATTGCAGCATTCACTTCATTTGTAGCCATCGCTTTAGCTACAGCATCTAACAGTTGTGTTCCGGAAAGCGTATCATGATTTTGAATATATTCATAAAGCTTTTTACCGTCACCACCTGTTAACCCTGAAACGGATTTTACTTGCTCCTTAATCCCTCTATCTACAGCCTTCTCCATCACTTCTAAGTTTTTCTCCATTTGTGCAAATATCTCTTCCCTCGTACGATCATGTATATCCATTTCCTGTTTTATCATTATTTCCGAGATCGGAAGATTTTCGTTTTGAGCGATTTCTAACAATTCCTGAACATTTCTAAACATGATGCAACCTCCATTCTAGATGCATTAATCATGAATTTTCGTTACTTTTTCTACATTATCTAACTTGTTGATTTCGTTTAAAACTTCTTCACCAATATTTTGATCGACTTCAATGACCATTAAAGCTTCTTGTCCGACTTCTTTTCGGGAAACTTCCATATGCCCAATATTAACTTCGTGCATTGCTAAAACAGTTGATACAGAAGCAATCGCACCATATCGATCATTGTGGACAACTAATATTGCAGGGTGATTGCCACTCAATTTCAATTGGAATCCGTTTAATTCTTTTATTTCTACTTTTCCTCCTCCAATTGAAACTCCAATTAATTCCATACTATGTTCTTTATCACCTAGCTTTACTTTAACCGTATTAGGATGTTCCATATTCGCATCTTCTTCATGAAATGATACATCGATGTTTCTTTCTTTTGCTAGATCAAAAGATTTCGGTATGCGGATATCAAACGTATCAAATCCTAGCACTCCACCAAGTAGAGCAACATCTGTCCCATGACCTTGATATGTTTTTGCAAATGAACCATAAAGGTGAAATGATACCCACTCTGGTTCTTTTTGAAATAACTGTCTTGCAACGAGACCGATCCTTGCAGCACCGGCTGTATGTGAACTTGATGGTCCTACCATTACTGGACCGATTATATCGAATACACTGCGATATTTCATCGCTGTTTCCTCCTTCTTACATACAAAATTATTGCTTATATACTACTAAATATATGTTAACAAACGATTCGTGAAAGGGCTATCATTTCTTATTGGAAAAAGCCAGTCTTTCTTCACTCGTCCTTTCATGTTCTCACTTAATACTAGTACAAGATACGATGCAAGGTGCAATTTAGCGCAAGGCGCCCGCCTATCGGCGACACTCTTTACCTGCGACGAGTAACCGCTGGAGTCACGACAGGAAGATGTCCGAACTTAGACTTCAAGTGACGGGGCAAAGCGACCTCGAGCTGAAAACTGCTACCCTAGACAGCAATCGAGAGATTGAAATTTTATACTTTCTTAACTTATCAATAAAAAGTACCAGGCACCTCCATCATTAAAGAGAAAAATTGATCCTTTCTCTATTAAAAAAAACGGAGTGAACCTGGCATATATGTGAAAGTGCTGCTAATTTTTCATTTGTTTACTTTACTTTCGTAATTGAAACAGAGATCGTCCCTGGTCCAACGTGAGTGCCTATGACCGGACCAATGTTTGTAATGACTGACTCTTTCATATTAAAAGTTTCTTTCATTTTTACCATTAACTTTTCTGCTTCATCTTCTGCATCTGCATGAGAAATACCGATATGAACTGGGTCATTGCCATATTTATTTTGAAATTCTTGGATAATTTTAGAAACTGCTTTTTTATTCCCTCTTACTTTTTCAAACGGATATACTTCGCCTTCCTCGTTTAAAGAAAGGATTGGTTTTATTTTTAATAGTGAACCTAATACAGCGGAAGCCTTTCCTATTCTTCCGTTCTTTTCAAGAAATTCTAATGTATCAACCATAAAATATACAGTAGTATCTTCAAGGAGTTCGTCAATTCGTTTTAAGCACTCTTCCTTCGTTGCACCTGCTTTTGCCAGCTTGGCCACTTCAACTACGATAATACCAATTGCATAGGAGGCTCTTCTTGAATCTATAACGGTTAATGGTACTTCATCTCCTAATGTTTGTGAAGCAATATATGCAGACTGAAAAGTACCACTCAATTTTGAAGATAAATGAATCGATATAATGTCATCTTGAGGCCATTCTTCATGAATGCGACGGTATTCCGTTTCAAATTGATGCGGGGTTGGCTGTGATGTGGTCGGAATAATATTTGCACTTTTTAGTTTGTCATAAAACTGCGAAGCATTTAAATCAACACCGTCTTCAAACGTCTCTTCACCGAAGTGTACTTTTAATGGTACAACTGAAATGTTTAAATCTTTCACTAGTGATTCAGGAATATCCGCAGTTGAATCAGTTACTATTTTTACTTGCCCCATAAATCGCAACCCCCTTTATTTTTCAACCACCTTATTCGACAGAGATAATGTAAGAATATAATGGTTGGTTCCCTTCATGAACTTCAACTTCAACGTCTTCGTGTTCGTTTTCAATAAAGTCGACAAGTTCATCGGCTTCTTGTTCTGATCGGTCTTCTCCTCTAATAATAGTTACGATTTCACTATTATCATCAATCATTTTGTTTAACAGATCCTGTGCTACCTTTTGTACAGAAGAACCGGTCGTAACGATATTTTTTCCAAAAATACCCATGTAGTCACCTTTGTTAATTTCGACGCCATTTATGCTTGTATCACGAACAGCATACGTTACTTCTCCGGTTTTCACTGTGTTCAACGCCTCTGTCATTTCAGCTTTATTCTCATCAAGTCCATCCGTTGGATTGTAGGCTAATAATGCAGCTAATCCTTGTGGCACCGATTTTGAAGGGACGATGACAACTTTTCGATCAGCCACTTCAGCAGCTTGCTCGGCAGCCATCACAATATTACTGTTATTCGGTAACAAAATTAATTTATCTGCATTGGATTCATTGATCGCTTTTACAAAGTCTTCAGTCGATGGATTCATCGTTTGACCGCCTTCAATAACGACTTTTGCGCCTAACCCTTTAAACAGTTTGGCAATGCCGTCTCCCATCGCAACAGTGATTATACCGTATTCAGTTTTTTCTACTTCAATACTCTGACCACTTGCTGGAACTTCAATACCTTCTTGTTCTAAAATACTTGTGTGCTGTTCACGCATATTTTCAATCTTCACGTTCACAAGTGATCCAAACTTTTGGGCTTCGGTTAATACATTTCCTGGATACTCTGCATGTATGTGGACTTTTAACAAATCTTCATCTGAAACGACTAATAAAGAATCACCGTACTCGCTTAACGATTTCCGGAACTGATCTTCGCTGAATGGATTTTGTTTCACTTTATCCTGGTCAAATTTAACCATCACTTCTGTACAATAACCGAATTCAATATCCTCTGTTGCCATATGGCTTTGAGCTGATTGATGGTGTTCAACTTTTACCAGCTCGTCCATGTTAGGTACATGTTGAACGATATCAACAACTTTTTCCCCTTTTAAAACTGCTAAAAAACCTTCATAGATCGTAACTAAGCCTTGTCCGCCTGAATCTACAACTCCCACTTCTTTTAAAACTGGGAGAAGGTCGGGAGTTCTTTCAAGAGATGCTTTAGCTTCTTTTAAAACCGCTTCCATTAAGCCAATCACATCATCATTTCTCTTTGCATACTCGGCACCCTTTTTAGCTGAATCTTTTGCAACAGTTAAAATCGTACCTTCAACTGGTTTCATTACAGCTTTATATGCCATATCAACCCCGTATTCAAATGCTTTACTCAAATCATTCGCTGAAAGAGTTTCTTTCCCCTCCACGGATTTTGAAAAACCGCGAAATAACTGAGAAAGAATGACGCCTGAATTCCCTCTAGCCCCCATAAGCAATCCTTTTGCAAAGGAGCCTGCAATTTGACCGACATGGTCGGTACTCTGGCCTTTTACTTCCTTTACTCCAGAAGTAATCGTTAAATTCATGTTTGTTCCGGTATCTCCATCTGGTACAGGAAATACGTTTAATGCATCAATAGTTTTCGAATTGTTGGATAAATTGTTTGCTCCTTCAATTAACATATGGGCAAACTTTTCTCCTTCAATTTGCTTGATCGTCACGAATGCTCCTCCTTACTCTTCCTAAGGGTTTGTTACACGGACTCCTTGAACAAAAATATTAACAGAGTCGACAACTAAACCTAACATTTGTTCTAATTGATATTTTACTTTTGACTGTACATTATGCGCCACTTCAGAAATCTTTGTCCCGTAACTAACGATGATATACATATCAATATGGACCTGCTCATCAGATTCTTCACGAATTACAACCCCGCGACCTAAATTTTCTTTTCCTAATAGGTCTGTTATGCCATCTTTCAATTGTTTTTGTGAAGCCATACCTACAATCCCATAACAATCGATTGCAGCTCCCCCTGCGATAACAGCAACAACTTCCTTTGAAACGTCAATTCTTCCATAATTCGTTTTCATCTCGATGGTCATGAAAATGCCTCCTTTAGGTATTTCTCTTATGGCTACCGTCATTTTACTATAAAGGTGCACAATTTAAAAGAACACATAGGACCCAATCCCTAAAAGCTCGTAATATTATGTAGGGTAATATAATAGCCATGAATTTAATTTAGTGAATTAAACCCACATTAGATAAGAAAACATATTCCATAAGACGCTGTCAAGCCTTTTCCCTTGAAAGTTTATATAAAATTACTTGAAATCTCGTAGTCCTTATGCTAAGATTACGAAGTATTTGAATTGAAATAGTTCAAAAGAAAATGAGTATGTTTAAAAAGGATGACAAAAGGACCGCCAGCGGATTATTTTGGTTAAAGACTTTCGAAGCAACAGATTGAACAACAATCAGAATAACTGATCCGTGTTAGAAAATAGACGGTTACTTTTCCATGAATTTTTGAACATCTACTAAAAGAACAGATGATCTCATCGTGTGTCAGAAGGAGGGAGAATCATGGCACGTAAATGCGTAGTAACAGGAAGAGGACCACGCTCAGGAAACCAACGTTCTCACGCGATGAACGCGAATAAGCGCCGCTGGGGTGCTAACGTACAAAAAGTACGTATCTTGGTTGATGGAAAGCCGAAACGTGTATACGTTTCAGCAAAAGCACTAAAATCAGGAAAAGTTCAACGCGTTTAATATGAAAGTTGTACTAAAAAACGGCGCCCTCCCGCGCCGTTTTTTCCTTTCATACACAACCAACGTTAAAGAAGCTGACTTAGAAGTGCCTGGCTCTCCACCACCTACACGATACCTTCGCATTACAAATAGATACATATAGGACCTCTGCACTTTACTATTGTCAGCTTCTCACGTGATTATATCGATTAACCTTTTCGAAAAGTTCCAAGTACTGCCTTAACAAAACCTCCAATAAACCTAGGTAACTTAATCGTGTAAAACTTCATTTTTCCCCCTCCTCTAATAAGGTGCCGCCTCGGGACGTTATAACGTATACATAAAAACGTGCTTCGTTATTACCCATTATATTCAGCTCAGAGAAAATAGTACCTAATTTTTTGTGAAAGCAGGTTTGCTAATCAACGAAAAAATGTTGGAACGACAGATCACATGTTGTTTTACGATTGGTCATTTGTTTGAAAAACCATCAACAGTCCTTTTTCAAACGAATAAAATCCTTCGTCTGCAATTAATTCATTACTTATACACAGACTGCTGCCTTGTTTAATGAAAGCATTCTCTAGTGGGTAACGAAACTTTTTTAACGTCAGTCCTGTTATAGAATCCGACATTGGCAGAAACGAAACATACCGTGCATTGCTGCTTTTTACAGTATATGCTCCTGGCGATTTCAAGAACATTTTGTTCCACCGGTCTTCCAAAATGATTGGGATCTTTTTGTCTAACCCCTTTAACAATAGCTGGGCGTTTACAAAAAGATGATCTAAACGTCCGCCTGTTCCTCCGTAGATGACAATCTTATCAGGTTTTTGTTGTAATGCCCAATTTACAGCAATCTCAAGGTCGGTTTCATCTTTTTGTTCAGGATACACCTTCAAATGAACAGCTTTTTCTTCGATCCATCCTCTTTCCTTGTCTGACAATGAATCAAAATCACCAAACGCAAAATCTGGATCGATCTTTTCTTTTAGTAAATAATAAACTCCACGGTCTACTCCTATCCACCTTACTTCACTTTTTTCATATGATGTTTGAATAGAAGACAGTGATGGAATATTTTTAACCGGTCCACCCGCAACGATCAAATAAATCATCTGACACTCCCCTAATTCCATAGATTAATTTGCTTGGTGGAGGATGCGGTCACTAGATTTATTTAACAATAAGACAACGATCAGACATAAAATGAATGCAGGTCCCATATAAGTCAAATTGTAAGTGAATGAATAAACTAGTACCGGTGTGCCTTCTGGAGCAAACTCTCCAAACCAAACAACTCCTGCAGTAAAATGCGCTAAATATCGTAGCAGGCTACCTACGAAAACACCAACAGTGATACTTATGATTTTCCGACTGTTAGATACGCCTTTATTAAAATAGAATAATCCTGCAAAACCTACGACTAAAAATGCAATCGGATAATCAATCAACCCTTGAAGCCAATGAACAATGTACGGATTGTACATCATGTTCAAAAGTCCTACGATTAATCCAGTAGCTAAACTAGCAATTAAGCCTCTTCTAAAGGCCATTACGAAAATTGGCAGCATCGTTAATGAAACAGATCCTCCTTGTGCCCAGATTTTAAATGAAAAAAAGTCTAAAATAAAGGCTAATGCGGCCATGATTGCAACTTCGGCCATGATCGTCATTCTTTTTCTTCGATTTTTCATCAAATTCCCTCCATTTGGCTGTTCCCAACCATTACTCATAAATAAGCACCCTATAAACAAACGTTGTAAACTGATTGATTTACGTGTCTTTTTAAATAAAAGCTATACATTATTTCTTATGTCGTGTATCTAGACACAAAAAAACCAATGCATAGATATGCATCGGCTTCATCATGTGAATGCCTCCACATCCCTACGCAAGTATCAACTTACAGGTTCAAAGGGTCGAAGCGTACAGCTTCCTCTCAGTCCTTCTAAGGACTCCCCTCGTGGCTCTTATTTACGTTAACTTTATTTTACATGTTTCCTCTTATCGTTTCAATTGCTTCTTTCCGATTTGGCTGATTATACACTGCTGAACCTGCAACTAGTACATTTGCACCAGCATCGATACAGAGCTTTGCCGTCTCTTTGTTCACTCCGCCATCAACTTCAATATCGATACTCTTACCTGATTCGTCAACGAGTTTTCTTACTTGAGAGATTTTAGGAAGGACAGCATGAATAAATGATTGCCCCCCGAAACCTGGATTCACAGTCATTAATAGAATAAGATCAACATCTTCAATAACGTGTTTGATCATGTCTACTGGTGTCGCAGGATTAATAACAACTCCTGCTTTTACTCCTGTTTCTTTTATTAAATGGATGGTTCGATGTAAATGAGCAGATGCTTCTGCATGCACACTAATAATATCTGCTCCAGCCTTTGCAAATGCAGGAATATATTGATCAGGATTTTCAATCATTAAATGAACATCTAAAGGCAGTGTTGTAACAGGACGTATTGCTTCAACAATTAACGGACCAATTGTTATATTCGGGACGAAGTGCCCGTCCATCACATCTACATGTATATAATCTGCTCCACCGTTTTCAACATCTTTTATCTCATCGCCTAGCTTTGAAAAATCTGCTGATAAGATGGAAGGTGCTATTTTGATCATGATTAGTACCTCCGTTTTTGTGATTTAATTTCATCAATAAATTGAACGTAGTGGTCATAACGGTGCTGAGCAATCTCACCTAATTCAAGTGCTGCTTTTACTGCACACTTCGGTTCATTTACATGTGTACAGCCACGAAATTTACAACCTTTTGATCGTTCTCTCATCTCTGGAAATAGAAAGCCGAGTTCTTCCACTTCTATTCCATTAAAATCTAGTGAGCTGAAGCCTGGTGTATCGGCAACATAACCATTTTCAACTTTAATTAGCTCAACATGTCTTGTCGTATGTTTTCCGCGGCCAAGACTTTTAGAAATTGGGTTCGTTTCTATGTTTAAATCAGGCATTAATGCGTTCAATAATGATGATTTTCCAACACCTGATTGTCCTGCAAAAACAGATACCTTCCCTGACAAATAGGGACGGAGTGTTTCGATCGTTTCGTCGACATAGATTGAAGTATTTACGACTTCATAGCCAATCTCGCGATACGTTTTTTCATATAATTGGATTGCTTTTTCCGTTTCATCTTCAAGTAGATCAATCTTTGATAAACATATAATCGGCTCAATGTTATTTGCCTCAACATGAACTAAAAAACGGTCTAATAATAATGAGCTAAACGACGGCTCTTCAGTTGAAAACACAAGAACAGCTTGTTCAACATTAGCAATCGGCGGGCGAACAAGTTCATTCGTTCTCTCGTCTACATGTAAAACATATCCGTCCGTCTTATTTTCTGCTTCAAATTCAACCCAGTCCCCTACTAGCGGAGTAATCTTCCTTTTACGAAAGTTTCCTCTTCCTCTGCATTGGAAAGTGCCGTCTTCATTTTCCACATAGTAAAACCCGCTTAACGCTTTAATAATTCTTCCTTTGCCCATTCAATCCTCCTTATAATCCGAACTTTAGCTCTCCCGCAAAGTTCTTAGATAACTTTGGCTTTAAGCCTCGATCGAATGCCAAAGTCACCTCTTTCATTATAACGTGTATACGATGTACAAACCTATTATAGTTAGGAAATAATCGTTTAATTACCTTAGGCTCTTCCATACCTTTTCCTTTGTTGCTATTTTCTTATCGCAGTTTACATACTCACGATTGCCATGCTTCCATAAGCTCGTTTATCCCAGTTGGTGAGACCTTTATTGATATTGTTTTAATTCTTCATACGTATATTCATAAGGTGATGCTTCATATTGCTCTTCATTTATATAGAGTAATAAATAGCCTGATTCCCCTGGCGCTACTGTCATCGGTAATTCAAAACGTTCAGTTTCCCTAATATCACGATCAATAATCATTCGAGGTTCACTATTCATCATATCCATGACAGATATTTGCACTCGAAAGGTTTCGTCACCATTATCATTACCATCCAATTCAACTCTGAATGGCACATTTACTGAAATTGGCTCTTCCTCAGGTTCTTCTTCTGGCTCTGGACCGAGAGAAAAGACTACCGTCACATCTGTTCTTTCACGAATCTCCGTACCTCTTTGCGGATCTTGAGAAATAACTTTACCTTCTTCTATCGTCGGATGATGCTCGTCTTCAAAATTTAAATCAAGTAATGCATTTGATCCTATCGTATTTGCAACTTCATCTCGTGTCATTCCTGATAAATTATCCATAATATATGTTGGCCGTTCACTTACAACTAGTGTTACGACTGTCTCATGAGGAATAATTAAGTCACCAGCATCCGGGGATTGTGATAATACTGTATCATCATCATAATCAGATGTTTCCCGAAACTCGATTTCGATATCCTCAAATTCTTCCAGTTCCCTCTCAGCTCTTTCAAGAGAATGACCGACTACATCTGTCATCTCTTTCGGTTCAACTCCTTCACTGACATACAAGGTTATTCTCGTACCTTCTTTTACCGTTGCACCGGCACGAGGATTGTGAGAGAGCACTAATCCTTCTTCTATCTCATCGTCATAACGCCATTCTTCCTCAACTTCTAAATTTAATTCACGTAATTGTTCTGCCGCTTCCTCAGCTTCTATCCCGACTAAGTCATCTGGGATTGTCACATCATCGACATGAAGCCAGCTCGGGATTAATGCAAAGGCTACATATAATGCTCCGAACAAAAACAAGATTGATAAAATAATTGCAATTAGCCAATATTTTACGCCTTTTTTCTTTTTCTTAGGTGGGTCATTTTTCGGTTCATTCGATACTTTTGTCTTTTGATCATGAATGAATGTTTTATTTTCGTCATCTACTTGTTCATCTTTTATAACAGGCATCGCTTTTGTTGCATCTTCTGAAGGTTGTGGGAGTTCAAAACGTTTCTCTGATGCACGATAAGAACTAAAAACTGTATGCAAGTCTTCTAACAATTCATCCGCTGACAAGAATCGGACTGACGGATCCTTTGCCGTTGCTTTTAGAACTACATTTTCTACACTTTGCAGTAACGATGGATCTCGTTCTTTTAGTAAAGGCAACGGAGTTTGAAGGTGTTTAATCGCAACAGAAACAGCTGTATCACCTTGAAACGGCACTTCACCCATTAACATTTCATACATAACAATACCCAAAGAATAAATGTCCGACTGATACGTAACATTTCCACCACGTGCTTGTTCCGGTGACAAATAATGGACGGAACCTAACACAGAATTCGTATGTGTGATCGTTGCTTCGCTTATCGCTCTCGCAATTCCGAAATCCGTTACTTTTGCCTGTCCATCTTGACTAATTAATATGTTATGTGGTTTCAAATCACGATGAATAATATGATTTTCATGGGCATGTGAAACAGCTGATGCAATTTGTTCCATAAACGCAACAGCTTCATGAACATTAATTTTGCCTCTTTGATTGATATAATCTTTTAATGTAAGTCCTTCGACATACTCCATGACAATATAATAAAGGTCTTTTTCTTCACCAACATCGTATATATTCACAACATTCGGATGAGATAAGCTTGTTGCTGCTTGAGCCTCTCTACGAAAACGGCGAATGAACTCATCGTCCCTAGAGAACTGGGATTTCAATACTTTAACAGCAACTTTGCGGTCTAGTATGATGTCATGGGCTAAATATACATCTGCCATGCCTCCGCCGCCAATTGGCTTTATTATTTCATAACGTTCATTAATTCGTTCATCCCTCATGCTTTATTCACTTCCTCTGGCGTATATCTATATCGGACAATTGCAATCGATACATTATCTTCGCCACCACGTTCATTTGCAAGTGTGATAAGTCTGTCAGCTATTTCTGATAAAGTTTTATCATCTTTAAGTTCACTTGAAATATCAGCATCGCCCATCATATCTGTCAGCCCATCAGAACAGAGAAGGAGCCATGACCCTTTTTCCCAATCCATCGTATGAACATCAACTTTGACAGACCGTTCTGTGCCTAACGCCCGCAACACCACATTTTTACGAGGATGATTCACTGCTTCGTCTTCTGTAATTTGACCAGTCCTAACGAGTTCTCCGACTAGTGAATGATCATTTGTCAGTTGCTTCATCTCTTCATTCGTACTTTTCAAATAAACACGTGAATCACCGACATGACCAATTGAAATAAAGTCTTCATTGCATACTGCCACCACTAAAGTCGTTCCCATACCTTCACAATTTTCATTCTGTTGGGCATGATTAAATAGTCGTTCGTTTACATCCGAAATAGCATTATGTAACCATTCTTCTGTCTCTTTCGGTGTAAGCGGCTCATGTACTTGATTCCATTTTTCAAGCATAAGCTCTTTTGTCATCTGACTTGCCACATCACCCGCTTGATGACCTCCCATTCCATCTGCTACTAGAACGATCGTTTGCCCCCAATCTTTTTTTGAAAAAGCCCCATCATCTTCATTGTGACGGCGTATTTGCCCTACATCTGTGCGAAAGACTGCTTCCATATTCCTTATCCCCTCACTTCTTCTTTACGCTTCTTTCAATTTACAATTCGAACACCTATTTTGAAAAAGTTCATTTGTTTCCGCTAAATATTATGAGCAAATATGAGCATCATTCGTTTTCATAACTGAGATAACCATTAACGTTACTCATTCGTCAATAAAATGAAGAATTCCTTTGATTTATTAGTAAATTCAGCTATTTTATTTGCTCATAATAAATCAATTATTTCTTTACTAGTGCAGAAATAAAAAATCCATCAGTTCCATAGTCACCCGGGAACAGCTGTATCATTCCTCTGTTTTCATTCATAGTACGTTGGACTTCAACTGGTAGTCGATCTTTTAACGTTTCATCTATATGTGCATTTGGACAAGAATGAATAAAGGAACGTATATTTTCTTCATTTTCTTCTTGATCAACAGTACATGTACTATATACAAGTGTACCGTTTGTTTTCAACAATGGCCAAACTGAGTGAAGTATCTCCTTTTGGATTTCTGCCAATTGATAGATATCTTCTTCTTTCTTCGTCCATTTGATATCAGGTTTTCGCTGTATGACTCCTAAACCAGAACAAGGTGCATCAACTAATATACGGTCAAAGCTTTCCACTTCAAACTGATCGCTTGCCTTTCTTGCATCTAATGATTGTGCCGTCACATTTTTTATCTCCAGCCGTTCGACTTGCTGCATAATTAATTTTACTTTATGTGGATGAATATCTAATGCATGAATTTCTCCCGTATGATCTAACATTTCTGCGATATGGGTCGTTTTCCCTCCAGGAGCTGCACATGCATCTAAAATATGTTCATCTTGTTGAACACCAAGAGCATGAGCAACTAGCATCGAACCTTCATCTTGAATCGTAATCCAACCATGTTTAAATGCTTGCGTATGACTTAACGAACCTTTTTGTATAATAATGCTTTCTGGCAGAAGATCACTTTTCCTCGCTTCAATTCCCTCTTCTGAAAGTGAGTGTAACACTTCATCTACCGTTACACGACTTACATTTACTCGTGCTGAATGAGTTGGATGTAATAAATTACTTGCTGCCATTCTCTCAGTCTTTTCAAGGCCGTATTGATTTGTCCAACGATCAATTAACCAATACGGATGGCTTGTTTTTACAGCTACTTTTTCAATTTCGTCAAGTACATCGTCTACATTTGGCAAACCTTCCCGCTGGACCGAACGTAATATTCCATTGACCATCCCTGATATACCTTTATGGCCTCTTTTCTTCGCTATTTGTACAGCCTCATTTATCGCAGCATGATCGGGAATTCGCTCTAAAAATACGAATTGATATAATGTGAGCCTTAATAAAATCCGCACCCAGTCTTCCAATTTATGAAGTGGCCTTTTTGAAAAAGGAGTTAAATAAAAATCTAACGTCTTTTGACGTTGGATCGTTCCATAGACGATTTCTGTTAAAAGCGGGACATCTCTTTTATTTAACTTAGATTTTGTAATCATGTCATTTAAAAGCAGGTGACTGTATGCTTGATTTTTTTCGATTTTTAAAAGTGTTTCTAATGCTACTTCTCGAACATTTACTTGTTGTTGTTTCATGCTAATCTCCTAACAAAGTCCCTATTGAAATCGAACTTCCTGCTCCGTGAAGAAAGGTGTGAACATCCATTTTTTTCTTACCAGATGGTTGTACTTCCTTCAGCATTATGACAGTTCCTTCTCCACAGGCTACATAGATTGATTCTTCAGCTAATTTTATTATCATTCCCGGTCTTTCACTCGTCGTTTCATTTGTTTTTTCAGACCACCATATTTTCAGCCGCTTCTCATTTAAAGTCGTATAAGCAACAGGCCATGGGGCCAACCCGCGTATTTGATTATAAATTTGCTCAGCTGTTTTGCTCCAAACTACTTTTTCTTGTTCTTTCGAAATATTCGGAGAATAAGTAACTTCCGTTTCGTCTTGCTCTACCGCTTGAATTGTACCTTCTTCAATCATTGGTAATGTTTTTAACAATAAATCTGCACCTAACTGACTTAACTTATCATGCATAGTACCTGTTGTATCCTTTTCCTCAATTGCAATAGATTCTTGTGTCAAAATATCTCCGGCATCTAATTTCTCAACCATATACATGATTGTAATACCCGTTTCTTTTTTTCCATCTATAACAGCTTGATGAATCGGGGCACCGCCACGATATTCAGGCAGTAATGAAGCGTGGACATTAATGCACCCTAACGGTGGGATATCTAATAATTCTCTCGGTAAAATTTGACCGAAAGCAGCTGTTACAATAATATCAGGATTTACTTTTTCTACTTGTTTCCATTCGTCCTCTAACTTAATTTTTTCAGGTTGGAATACAGGAATTCCATGCTTCTCTGCTGCTACTTTAACAGGGGGAGGAGTCAGTTCTTTTTTACGCCCTTTTGGACGGTCTGGCTGTGTGACAACCATTACTAGTTCATAGCCATTCTTCACTAATGTATTTAGTACTGGTACTGCGAAATCGGGTGTTCCCATAAAAACGACTCTCATTTGCATTCCTCTCTTTCTACTTTACGAATGTTTATAGATATTCGAAAAATCTCGCTTTCATTTCCTTAAGCTGTTTTAAAAAAGATTGTTGCTTTTGGATATATATGGTTGTTCGAACCCGCTACTGGTGGACGCTTTCATCCCATGGCACAAGTTCGACATCTTCTCATGCTGCACTTCATTTGCATTCTCAGTTGCCATTGGCAATGCCTTATGTGCCACACTGTATGCACCTAGGGGATTTTCGACTATTGCTTGTCCTGTGCTCTGTAGCTGTCTGCGTCATCCGACCAAAACGCCACGTCCTGTGGCATGTCAGGCATTAGGACGTCCTGACGTCGAAGCAACTCGTTAGAGCAGATCTTCGACTCCCCCTCCCGCGCCCTGCGGGAACGCCGAAGTCCACAACATCCTTGTGGAAGCTCGTGAAGAAATACTAGTCGCTGGAGTCCCCGCCTTTCACTTCTTCGAATGATCAATAAAACTAAAATCTATGCGAAAAGTCCTTTAGTTAAAACATAAAAGTTCTACTTTCCATTTAAAAAATCGTTAAAGCATCATATAAGGATTCGTATCAATAATGATTGATAAGTCTGTACGGCTCATTTCACCTTGATACGTTTTAATAATATCTTGCAATACTGTTATCAACTTTGGCTCAACTTTGTATTTTACCATGCATTGGTAGCGATATCTATCTTTGATTCGTGGAATCGCTGATGCTACCGGACCATAAGTGATCGTGTTCTCAGATAAATTTCCTTTTAAAAATTGAACGATCTTTTCCGTTACTGATATAGCTTTTTGTAAATCAGTATCACTTATATGAATTAATGTTAAATAGTAATATGGAGGATATCCTCCTTGTTTTCTTATGTGCATTTCTTTTTGGAAAAATGAGACGTAGTCATGCTCTTTTACGTCCTGAATGCTGTAATGGTCAGGAGTGTAAGATTGTATGATGACTTCCCCATGCTTTTCATGTCTGCCCGCTCTTCCGCTCACTTGAGTTAATAATTGAAACGTTCTTTCTGAAGAGCGAAAATCAGGAAGGTGAAGCATCGAATCGGCTGCGAGGACACCGACTAACGTAATGTTTGGGAAGTCTAATCCTTTTGCAATCATCTGTGTTCCTAGTAGCACATCACCTTGACCACTGCCAAACTGGCTTAATAACTTTTCATGCGCTCCTTTTTTACGGGTCGTATCAACATCCATCCGAATCACTTCGATCCCGGGTATCGCTTTTTTTATTTCTTCCTCGACCTTTTGTGTACCTGAGCCGAAAAAACGAATAGAGTCACTTTCACACTCCGGGCAAATCGTTGGGACCGTTTCACCGTAACCGCAATAATGACATTGGAGCGATTGGTTCGTACGATGATATGTGAGAGAAATATCACAGTGAGGACATTGTGAAACGTACCCACAGTCTCGACACATTATAAATGTCGAATACCCTCTACGGTTTAAAAACAGTACGATTTGCTCATTCTTTTCTTTCCTTTCAAGCATTGCTTCTAACAATTTATTGGAAAACATTGACCGGTTGCCGACTTTTAATTCTTCACGCATGTCAATGATGTTAACATCAGGCATCTTAACATCGTTTACTCGTTTATCCATCGTTAACAAATGATAAACTTCTTTCTGGCCTCTTGCATAACTTTCTAATGAAGGAGTCGCACTCCCTAATATGACCGGACAGTTAAAATAGTCTCCCCGTTTAATCGCAACATCTCTTGCATGATATCTCGGAGATTCTTCCTGCTTATAACTCGTTTCGTGTTCTTCATCAATAATAATAATTCCGATATTTTCAAAGGGAGCAAATATAGCTGAACGCGCTCCTACTACGACGCTAACTTCTTTATTTCGGATTTTACGCCATTCATCATACTTTTCTCCCTTAGATAGTGCACTATGAAGAACAGCAACTAGTGACCCGAACCTCTCCTTAAAACGAGTAACCATTTGCGGAGTCAATGAAATTTCCGGGACTAACACAATGGCTTCTTTTCCAGACGATAGAGCATGTTCAATTGCCTGTAAGTATACTTCTGTTTTTCCGCTTCCAGTGACACCACGCAGTAAAAATGTGCGATGGATATGCTGTTCCATTGCTGAGATAATTGGTGATAATGATAGCTGCTGCTCTTCGGTCAGTGATAAAGATTCACTTTTTTTAAACGTTCTTCCTTCATAAGGGTCACGATTGAATGCCATTTCCTCTTCAAGTAATAACTCTTTTTTTACTAGCGATTGAACAGTTGCTCTTGATACGTTTGCTCTTTCTATGAGCTCGACTACCGGCCATAATTCAGCTTGTTCATTGATGATAAACGTCAAAAGTTCCTTTTGTTTCTCTGCATTTTTTGGTAAATCTTCTATCAGCTTTTGTAAGTCACTTATTGGCTTATTTCGTTTTATCACTTTTCTTTTCTTCTTTGTTTCATTTGTTCCGACGATCGATTCCACAACTAGGTGTCCATTTTTTATTGCTTTTGTAAGCTGTTTTCTTAATTGCTCTGAGAGCTGCTTATGGATTTCATCCCAATCGAGTTTGTTTGTCGGATTTCGAAACATTTCTTTCAGCTCTTCCGGTAATTTCCGCTGGTCAAATTCTGGGTTAATCGTAATTTCTTTTTTATATTTTGCTCTCATCGCGGCAGGAAGCATGACTTTCAAAGCGGCTATATGAAAAGACAGTGTCTTCTCTTTCAACCACCAGCTCAATGATAACAACTCATCTGTTAACGGAGGCTCGACATCGACCACTTCGATAATAGATCTCATTTTTTTTAGTTCATAATCACTTGATTGAACAATGTCGACGACAAAGCCTTGTACCTTTCGCGGCCCGAACGGAACAACAACTCTGACTCCAGGTACCGTCGTTTCTTCATAGACCTCCGGAATAAGATAATCAAATTGACGGTCAGTTTGATTCGCGGCTACATCAACAACAACACGTGCAATCATTCTATTGATCCTTTCTGGAACGTCAGTGCTTCATCTAGCAATATTTTTGCAACTTCAGTTTTAGTGGACATTGGAATCGTGACGCTATCACCAGTACGTTTAAACAGAATGACCTCATTGGTATCACCTTCAAATCCAGAACCAGGACTGGAAATTGAATTTGCCGCAATCATATCTACTTTTTTAGACTCGAGCTTTTTCCTTGCATATTTTTCTATATTTTCCGATTCTGCTGCAAAACCGATAAGGATTTGTTTTGTCCTCTTTTCACCTAACTCTTTTAATATATCTTTCGTCCGCTCCATTTCTATTTTCCAAGGACCTTCCTGTTTCTTCATTTTTTGCTCAAATGTCATTTTCGGCTTGTAATCTGCTACTGCGGCAGATTTAATCACAATATCCTGGTCAGGAAATGCCCTCATCACTGCCTCATACATTTCTTCTGCTGATTGAACATTTATGACTCGAACGCCATGTGGAGGGGTTAATGAGGTTTGTCCAGATATTAAGATAACTTCAGCCCCTCTTTTCGCTGCTTCATTAGCAATTGCATAACCCATTTTTCCTGTCGAACGGTTTGTAAAAAAGCGGACGGGGTCAACCTTTTCCCTCGTTGCTCCTGCTGTAACTAAAACCTTTTTACCGTTCCAATTCTTGTACGCTAATTTCGTAAAGTGATAGTCAATCATTTCTATTAAATCTTCTGGTTCAGTCATTCTTCCTTTTCCTTCGTACCCACATGCCAAGTAGCCTTCATTCGGCTCAACAAATGTATAACCGTAACCTTCTAATGTTTGCATATTTCTTAACACAGCTGGGTGAGCATACATGTTGACATTCATCGCTGGTGCGACCATGACAGGCGCTCTAGTTGCTAATAATGTCGTCGTTATCATGTCATCAGCAATACCATTCGCTAATTTTCCGATAATATTTGCAGTTGCCGGAGCAATGACAACTAAATCAGCCCAATCTGCAACATCGATATGGGCGATTTTCGCTGGATCTTTTTCTTCAAATGTATTTGTATAAACGCGATCACGAGATAAAGCTTGAAATGTTAATGGGGTCACAAACTGTTGTGCCGATGATGTCATCATGACTTTAACATCGTAACCGTTTTGAACAAGCTTGCTCGTTAATGCTGCTGCTTTAAAAACAGCAATTCCACCGCTAACACATAATAATACTTTTTTCTTTTCCATCTATGTTCGCCTCCAACATATTTCCTCTATTGCTTCTACTATATACTAACGATACCGAAAAAAGCTGTGAAAAAAAAGAAAAACAACCTTATACAAGGCTGTTTTCATTCTTTGCACTCTCATATGTTAATTTTTCTGCATCAATTTCTTCTAATGCTTTACCGACAAAATTGACAGACTTTGACTTTTCTGGTTTTTGAAACAACTCGGGGTTTTCGCGAAGCTGACGAGCTCTGTGTGATGATACTGTCACGAGAGTATACTTCGAATTAATTTTTGTCATTAATGAATCAATCGATGGATTTAACATGTAATCACTCCTCAACAAGTTCTTTATAAATATGAATGAGTCTTTCTTTTTTACAATTTTCTGCAGTAACAATCGATTTAATTCTTTCAACAGCTAACTCGACTTCATCATTTTCTACAACGTAGTCGTATTTATCCATTAAGTCTATTTCTTCTTTTGCGATCGTCATACGGCTGTCAATTAAATCTTTCGTTTCTGTCCCTCTTCCTTCAATACGACTTCTTAACTCTTTTAAGCTCGGAGGCATCAAAAAGATAAAAACACCTTCTGGGAATGTCTTTTTCACTTGTAAAGCACCTTGAACCTCAATTTCTAAAATAACATCCTTGCCCGAGGCTAACGTCTCTTCGACGTATTTACGCGGTGTGCCGTAATAATTGTCAACATATTGAGCCCATTCCAACAACTCATTTTCTTCAATCATCCGCTTAAACTCTTCTTTTGATTTAAAAAAGTAATTGACTCCGTCAACTTCGCCTTCTCGTGGATTTCGAGTTGTAGCAGAGACAGAATATTGAATATGTGTATCATGCTGCCTTAATGCACCGCAGACGGTACCTTTTCCTACCCCAGAAGGCCCGGATAAAACAATTAATAAACCTTTTTCCCTTTTCATATAAACCTCCAGCATTCCTTCAATAATAAGTCTTTCAACGTAATTCTTATGAATGACGACTGTTTCATGACGATAAAGACTTCATTATCGTTTCCTTCATTTGAAATAATGATACGATCTCATTCAGTCTTTCATTTTTGAGATAAGAAATTATAAAATTTCAATCTCTCTATTGTTTTCTAACCCCACAGAGCGTTTACATCATGAGCTTTCATCCGGATGTTGTGACTACGGCGTTCCCGCAGGAAGCGGTTGGTGTAGCCGAAGATCTGATC
The DNA here is from genome assembly GCF_002335745.1 of Evansella halocellulosilytica. GTDB lineage: Bacteria > Bacillota > Bacilli > Bacillales > Salisediminibacteriaceae > Bacillus_CA > Bacillus_CA halocellulosilytica. The sequence goes on from NZ_NIST01000001.1 coordinate 4,014,612, forward strand.
AGCGATTTGCCTCGACGGACAGGACCTCCTAATGCCTGACATACCACAGGACGTGGCGCTTTGCCCCGTTGGCAGGTGCGCGCTACAGAACGTTGCTCGTAGAGGTAGAGGCAGTGCTTTTCTTATTTATGTATCATATTTATCATTTTTGTAAAAATAATTCAAGTCCATAAATTGAATGATGAAGCCACCGGAAGATCCGATGGCAATGTGTAAACGTACGATTATTCTTCTGTCGCATCTTCTTTATTACTAATCACTCGTTGAGCGACTGTTTCTGGCTGTACAGCAGACAATATAACATGATCACTATCAGCAATAATGACTGCGCGTGTCCTTCTTCCATACGTAGCATCAATTAACATATTTCTGTCTCTAGCTTCAGTAATGATACGTTTAATTGGTGCTGATTCCGGACTGACAATGGAAATAATTCGGTTTGCTGAAACAATATTTCCAAAGCCAATATTAATTAATTTAATATCCATCTTCATTTCCCCTAACATTTCTTGTCGTTTCTTCGTTTGCTTTTGTAAATAGATGATTTTTATTATTACAAGTCTGCAGTATTAGAACGCTGAAACTTTTTTCGTTTCTGCGCCTATATGAGAACACGAGATTATACAAGCTACCTTATTCGTTATTCTATATTTTGTACTTGTTCGCGAACTTTCTCTAACTCAGACTTTAGATCGACAACGAGTTGACTAATTTGTATATCATTTGCTTTTGAACCAATCGTATTTGTTTCTCGATTTAATTCCTGAACGAGGAAGTCTAACTTTCTACCAACAACATCATTTTGCTTTATAATTTGTTGAATTTGTTTTAAGTGACTTTCTATTCGTGTCAGTTCTTCTTGAATATCTGCTTTATCAGCATAGACAGCGACTTCTGTTAACATACGCGAATCATCAATATCTATTTTACCATTAATAAACTCTTCTACACGAATTTTAAGTTTTTCACGGTAGTTTTCTTGTACACGCGGAGCTAATTCTCTTAATTTCTCAGTCCAGTCAGACATTTTCTCTATTCGCTTTGTGACGTCTGCAAATAGTTCTTTCCCTTCTTGTACTCTCATTTCTTTCAGTTGAAGTGAGGCTTCTTCAACAGCAGTAAGAAGCAGGTTCTTCAAACCTTCAGATACTTCTTCACTCTCTTGCACTTCTACAATGTGTTCATGAAGAAGCAGCTGGTCTACCGGAAATGGATTGGAAGATGTCGTTCGTTCAGTCATTTTTGAAAATGTTTCGTGATATTCATGAAAAAGATCCCAATCAACTTGAAGTGACCTGTTGACGATCCCTTCTCCTTTTAAGTGAATAAACACGTCAACTTTCCCTCTTTGTACATATTGAGAGATTTTCTTTTTCAGTTGGTCCTCCATAAAGAAAAACTGCCGCGGCATCCGAATGTTTATTTCACAAAATCGGTGATTAACTGCCTTCATTTCGACTGTAACCTCATAATCCGCGATTTCCTTAAATGAGCGACCAAATCCTGTCATACTTACGATCATTTCTATCACATCCACAAGTCTATTTTATACAATTTTAAGTTGAACAACAAGAGAGAAGGAAACATTCTTTTATTGAACATTGAATTTTTCATTTTTCTTCCATTTATTTTATTGAACTTTGAATGATATCATATAATCTGCTAATATTCTACAATGCACTCGTAAATAGTACGTTCTTTCTAAAAACATGTTATTCTTATTGATGAAGGATTCAAAAAAGGAACTCTTAGCTAATTGTATACATATATTTTGAATAGATTTCCTACAAGGAGGTGCTGACATGTCATTCGATGGGATTATGACAAGAGCAGTTACACACGATTTACAACAAATAATAGAAAGTGGACGTATCGTAAAAATTCACCAACCATATAAAACAGAATTAATTTTTACCATTCGGGCAAATGGAAAGAACTATTCCCTATTATTTTCTGCAAACTCATCATTTGCGCGGTTTCACCTAACAAATGAAAAATATGAAAACCCTAAAGAACCACCAATGTTTTGCATGCTGTTAAGAAAGCATCTTGAAGGGAGCCTTCTTGAAAAAATTGAGCAAAAAGGGTTGGAAAGAATTATTACGTTTTCATTCAGAGGCAGAAACGAATTAGGGGATGTTTCTTACAAAAAATTGATCATTGAGCTGATGGGTAGACATAGTAACATTCTCCTTGTTGATACTGAAAAAAACACGATTTTGGACAGTATTAAGCATGTGCCGCCTTCTGTATCATCGTACCGTACCGTTTTACCAGGGCAGCCGTATAAAGAACCCCCTCACCAGGACAAAGAAAACCCTTTAAATATGGATGAAGAAACACTTAAACGTAAATTGAACTTTCACCAAGGAAAAATGTCTCAACAACTGATTGATACGTTTAGTGGATTATCTCCTCAAGTTGTTGAAGAAATATTATATAGAGCAAAATTTGCAAACGTGGAGACGATACCGCCAACATTTATTCAAACATTAACACCAGTCAAAAATCATGAATATGTCCCTGAACTAATCAGTGATAAAACAGGAGAAGCATTTACAGTCATCCCGCTTACTCATAAGGAAGGGACAAGAAAATCATTCGCTTCTGTCCATGAACTGCTCGATCGGTACTTTTACGGTAAGGCTGAACGAGACCGTGTAAAGCAGCAAGCTCATGACTTAGAGCGGATGCTACGTAATGAGTATAATAAAAACAAGAAGAAGATTAAGAAACTCGAAAAAACGTTAACAGATGCAGATAAAGCGAAAAAACAGCAACGATACGGAGAACTTGTCACCGCCCATATGCACCTCATTAACAACGGTGATCATGAAGTAGAAGTTATTGATTATTACGATCCTGATCAGAAAACAGTCGTTATACCTCTTGATCCGAGAAAGACTCCGTCAGAAAATGCTCAACAATATTTTAAAAAATATCATAAACTGAAAAATTCAGTTGCAGTCGTCAAAGATCAAATCAATAAAGCTGTCGAGGAAATGACTTATTTAGACCAAGTGATTCAGCAAATTGAATCAGCTTCTCCAAGTGATATTGAGGATATAAGAGAAGAACTTCAAGACGAAGGCTATTTAAAGAAAAGAGCTGCTACAAAGAAAAAGAAAAAAAATGATAAACCACAACTCGAAAAATATCTTTCCTCTGAAGGGATTGAAATTTACGTTGGTAAAAACAATAAACAGAACGAGTATTTAACAAATCGACTTGCAAGACAAAATGATACTTGGCTTCATACAAAAGATATTCCTGGATCACACGTCGTTATTAGAAGTGATACATTTAATGAAACAACGCTTCACGAAGCAGCCAATTTAGCCGCTTATTTCAGTAAAGCAAGAAACTCTGGACAAGTTCCAGTAGATTACACATTGATACGTCATGTGAAAAAGCCAAGTGGGGCAAAGCCAGGATATGTGATTTATGATAATCAAGCAACATTGTATGCAACACCTGATGAAGATCTCGTCCTTACACTGAAACAAAAGAAGTAAACCCGAACCTTGTAATCGACCAGAGCCTGCTAAACAATCGCATCATAATAGTAAAACAAAAAAAGAGGATGAACCTAAATATTGACTGTCCTTGCCTATTTGACAAGGACAGTTCAAACATAGGTAACCTCTTTTTCTTCATCATTCACTCATTATCCTGTATTTAATACTTTGAATTGTGCTTTTACTAATCCGTAATATTCACCCTTTTGGTTCATTAGTTCTTCATGATTTCCATGTTCAATGATGTTTCCTTGTTCAAGCACAAAGATATTATCCGCTTCTCGAATCGTTGACAGACGGTGAGCAATCATAATCGCAGTTCGTCCGTGTAGTAGTCTCCTTAATGCTTTTTGTATCAATTGCTCTGTCTCCGTATCTATGGATGCTGTTGCCTCATCTAATATTAAGATTTGAGGATCTGCTAACAAACAGCGTGCAAACGATATTAACTGTCTCTCACCAACAGATAAGACGTTTCCGCGTTCTTCAACTTCAGTGTCGTAACCATTTTTTAAATTTGAAATAAATGGATGTGCTCCGACTGTTTTTGCTGCTTCAATCACTTCTTCATCTGTTGCACCAGGGCGTCCGAAGCGAATATTATCTTTTATTGACCCAGAGAAAATAAACGTATCTTGCAGGACGATACTCACTTTATGCCGAAGGCTATTTAAAGCTATGTCTCTTAAGTCATGTCCATCAATTAATACCCGACCTTTTGTAGGATCATAAAATCGGCTGATCAAGTTGACAATCGTCGTCTTTCCGCTTCCCGTATGTCCAACGAGTGCAACAGTTTGCCCTGGCTCCATCATTAAATTAATCCCCTTTAACGCTTTACGATCTTCATCATAGGCAAATTCAACATTTTCAAACTTAATTTCACCTTTAATGTCACCGAGCTCTATTGCTTTGTCACTTTCAGGAACAGAAGGTTGTTCATCTAAAAATTCAAATATTCGTTCTGATGATGCCATACCGACGAGTAACTGATTGTATACTTGCCCAAGCCTTGAAATCGGCTCCCAGAACATCCCTAAGTAAAGTGAAAACGCAAAAAACTGACCAATTGTAATCCCACCATCAGCCTGGATTAAATAAACGCCAAACCATAATAGTACAGCGACTCCAACTGCACTACTCATCTCTACAAATGGGCGAAAGAGTGCGTTCTTTTGTGTTGCATTTCTCCATGCTTCGTAATTGTGTTTATTCATATTTCGAAAAAATCCGATGTTCTCTTTTTCTTGTGTAAATGATTGTGTTACACGGATTCCTTGAATGCTCTCATTTAAGTGAGAATTTATCATCGATTGTTTGATCCTGACATCTTGCCATGCTCTACGGATATTTCTTCGCAGTTTCGTTGAGATGAAGAACATGAGCGGTAAAACAATCATAATCGCTAAAGTCAATTCAGGACTAATCATAAAGAGAATGAAAATAATCCCAAACAGCATAAGCAGATCCATTAATAAATTGATAACCCCGTTTGTAAATAAATCTTGTAAAGAGTTCACATCATTTGTAATTCGAACTAAAATTGACCCTGCTGAACGTTGATCGAAAAAACGGTGTGAAAGCCGCTGAATATGATCGAACAAGCTTTTTCTTAAGTCAAATATAATATATTGACCTACTTTGTTCATGTATTTAATCCTCAACACATTTCCTATCCATGCAATTAAGTACATCACGGCAATAATCCCGACCATGATCCATAAAAAGTTCAAGTCACGATGGTCAATAATGTTGTCTAAAGCATAACTACCGATTAAAACTGGAGCTAACAATCTAACTGCTGTAGATAAGATCATGCCGAATATTGCAATTGGTAAGATCGTTTTAGCATACGGTTTCATATAAGTCAACAAGCGCAACATTTGTTTCCAGTTAAAAGGCTTTTCGATCGCTTGGTCGGTAGAGTAATGAAACCGTTTATTAATCCTCGTATCATTCGTTTTCATTTCATTATCTGGCACTTTCGCTCACCCCCGTTACTTCGCTTCCTGTAAAACAGCATGTCGGTCTTTAAATTGAATATCATAAATATGTCGATAATGTCCGTCTTTTAATAACAATAATTCATCATGTGTCCCTCGTTCGACAATCTCGCCATTGTCCAAGACAAGTATTTCATCGGCATGCATTAACGAAGAAATCCTGTGAGCAATGATAAATGTTGTTCTCCCTTTCATCACTTCCTGAAATGCTTGCTGGATTTTTCCTTCCGTCTCCATGTCAACTGCACTTGTTGCATCATCAAGAATCAAGATACTCGGATCAATACAAATTGATCTCGCAATCGCAATTCGCTGCTTTTGTCCACCAGACAATCCCATTCCTCTTTCCCCTAATATCGTGTCATAACCATCTGGTAAGTTCATAATAAAATCATGCGCTTGAGCCCTTTTTGCAGCATCAATAATTTGTTCTTCCGTTGCATCAGGATTACCATAAGAAATATTATCTTTTATTGTCGAAGAAAATAGGAAAGATTCTTGGAGCACGACCCCAATATTCTTTCGAATGGATTTTAATGTATAATCTTGGATTGAGCGGCCGTCAATTAATACTTCTCCTCGATTTGGCTCATAAAATCGTGATATTAACTGAGTAATGGACGTTTTACCAGAACCGGTAGCACCGATAAGGCCGATCGTTTTTCCAGGAGGAGCATCGAAAGTGATGTTATTTAAAGCACATTCATCTTCGCTGTCATAGTAGTGAGTGACATGATTAAATTGGACATGACCGTCCAAACGCTCTTTTACTATCGCATTTGGGTTGTCAAAAATATCTTCTTTTTCATCTAAAACTTGTAACAAACGTTCCCCTGAAGCTTTTGACTGTGAAAACGTGTTAATGATAAACCCTAAATTCATTAAAGGGCCGATAATATACCAAATTAAACTAAAGAAGGCAACGAGAACACCTGGAGCTAGCTGGTTATTAATAACGAGCCAGCCTCCATAGCCAAGTAAAGCGACAACACATATTTGTCCGATTAATTCCATAATAGGAAAATAGCGCGCCCATATATTAGACGTGTAAATATATTTGTCCTTGTAATCAGTATTTTTATCGTCAAACCTTCCAATTTCAAAATCTTCTTTTGATAACGACTTAACAGTATTCATTCCGCTAATGTTTTCTTGTACTTTCGTTGTCATACTTGCAAGTGACTTTCGAATACTAGTGAAAGCAGGATGTACTTTTTTGTCAAAACGCTTCACTGTAACAATTAAAAACGGCATAGAAATTAACGTCACAACAGCTAATGACGGGCTGTAATATAGCATAATTCCCATACTCAAACCGACGAGCATGATTAAATTGATTAATTGAGCAAAGCCAAAAGACAAAAAGAAACGGAATCCCTCTACATCAGCTGTCAAGCGTGACATGAGGTCCCCCGTTCGTGCGTTATCATAATATCGAAATGGTAAAAATTGAAGTTTTCGATATAATGCATTCCGCAGCTCATATACCGATCTTATTCCAAATAAATCTCCTAAGTACTGATGGAAGTAAGTAGCTACCCCTTTCAGACCCATTAAGAGCAGGAATCCTATCGAAACATATGGAACGAGCTCATAGTTTTCACCTAAGATAATGTGGTCAATCGTAATTTGTAAAATAACAGGATACACAACCGTGATACCTGTTACGGCGAGTAAAAAGAGAATCGATAAAATAAAGTACTTTTTAAATGGCCAGTAAAACTCTTTTAAACGCTTAAACGTATTCAATCGGGTCACCTCCTAATCGTTCTTTTGCGATTGAATTTCCCATAGATAGAAAAGACACTAAATTAGCCCAAATGAAAAAATTCAGACATTTAAATAGAAAAGAAAGGGAATAGTAATAATATATCGGTTTCCGAAATATTTATCTATCCCCTATTTGTATGATTTACTGTTATATTCAACTGATTATGCCTATTTCGCTAGGTATATACTACTTTTTACCAAAGTTTCTCTATAATTCTCCCGAATCATCCTTATTTTAAAAGATCTACTCTTATGATAAAGTGATTTTAATAATTATTTATGACCGTGTTTATTTCTCCTTCATCATTTTACTCATATTGTTATTTTATATGAAAGATTTTAAATATACGAGCCTTCAATCCTATGTAGATGGATGATGACATATCAACACCATGTTACCACGGGGTCAGGAAACAAATAAATTTATTTTTGGGCAATTGTTATGAGTGAGAGATCTTCCAAATATGTAAACTGTTCAACGTCTTTAAATCCACAATTTTTAAGTAGCTGTTCGAATTCATTCATATGAAACGTATGCCTTCGTTCTGAGATACGTCCCCATTGAATAAGTGCATCTGCTTCAATATCTTGCAAGTTCCACATTTGAACGTACTGCTCTGCTACACGTACATTTAGTTTCGAGCTCGGGTTTATTAATCCTAAACAGCCGCTAGGCTTTAGAACTCGGAACATTTCTTTTACGACTTTTTCTGGGTCAGGAATAAGAAAAACAACACACGTTGAACATACGATGTCAAATGATTGTTCATGAAATGGAAGCTTTTCTGCATCGGCTACTTGAAATGAAAAGGAACGTGGATTGACTGAACGAGTAAACAGTTGTTCAGCATGTTTAATCATGTTTTTAGATAAATCAATTCCAACTACGTCGGTCGATTTGGTCGTCCCTTTCATAAGTAATCTTCCAGTACCGCAGCCAACATCTAACACTTGCTTATCTTCCCACGTTCCCAATTGGTCAAGGAAATGTTCATGAATGGCCGACAACCAAGAAGACATTGCCATTTGATCAAAAAACTTTACCTTTTCATCAAATTCCTCCCCAGTCATTTTACGCAAAATGAATCACCTCGTTTTAGTTTGTAAGCCAGCTTTCTGGATCTTGCCGCCATTTCTCAAGCAAAAAATAATCTTCTTGTGATATTTCGTCATTTTTTAACGCTGTCTTTAATAATATTGAAAATGTTGTTAACGAATGATTCGAAATTTTCGCATCCTGAAATGCTTGTTTCGCTTTTGGCAGCTCGTATGTAAAAATCGAACATACCCCTATAACTTGTCCCCCTGCTTTTGATACTGCTTCAGCAGCTTGTAGAGAAGAACCTCCTGTAGATATGAGATCTTCGATAACGAGTACTCTATTTCCTTCACTGAAAGTACCTTCAATTAAATTTTCTTTTCCGTGACCTTTCGCTTTCGAACGAATGTAAACCATTGGCAACCCTAGTCGGTCAGCAATCCACGCTGCGTGAGGAATTCCTGCTGTTGAAGTACCAGCTATGATTTCCACACCGCTATATTTTTCTTTAATAATTTGAACAAATGCATGAATAACTTGTTCTCTTTCTTCGGGGTGTGAGATAACAAGTCGATTATCACAATAAATAGGTGATTTCAAACCTGAGCTCCACGTATATGGTGAATTTGGACTTAATGTAATAGCTTTAATATTTAATAGCAGATTAGCAATTTTCTCTGTCATAGATAAATTCCCTCCATTCTGTTTCGTACAATTTATAAGCAGTTAACGGATCTTCCGCTCTCGTGACTCCCCTTCCTACAACAATCGCATCGCTTCCGTATTCCCTTGCTTGTTGAGGTGTGACGACACGATGCTGATCATTGTTACGGTCACTGATTCTTCGAATTCCAGGTGTTACAGTATATAAAGGTGAACCAACTGCTGCTTGAATCATCGGGACTTCCAATGCAGAGCAGACGACTCCGTCTAACTTTGCTTTTCTTACTTGTTTACACAAATGAAGCACGTGGTCTGGTAATGAACCTGTTATCCCTTGTTCGTTTTTCATCACTTCTTCTGACGTACTCGTAAGTTGGGTAACAGCAATACACATCGTTTTTTGTCCACTCTGTGTGCCTATGTCAAGTCCTTCAGCAGCTGCTTCCATCATCGCCACACCGCCCATTGCGTGAACGTTCACTAAGTCTACTTCTAGTTTCGCTAATTGTGTCATCGCTCGTTTGACTGTATGAGGAATATCATGAAGTTTTAAATCGAGAAATACGTGGTGCCCCATCTCTTTCAGCGAATAAACGAGAGATGGACCTTCACGATAAAATAGTTCCATTCCTACTTTTACAAATAATTTCTCATCATCAAAACGGTTCAAAAAAGAATCCACGTCTTTTTTATCTGCAAAATCTAATGCAATAATTAATGGGTTACTTTGCAAGTTTTCCAGCTCCTCCCGATGATTGATGAAAGTTGATCAATCTCTAGCTCCTCCATCCGCTTCTCTAACTGTCCGATTAATGAAGGGCATACATAAGGATCAACAAAGTTTGCGGTACCAATGGCAACAGCTGATGCACCAGCCATCATAAATTCCAGAATATCATCCACTTCATGAATTCCACCCATTCCGATGATTGGAATGTTCACGTGCTGACTTACTTCATGGATCATTCGAATTGCGACAGGTTTGATCGCTGCTCCTGACAGTCCACCAGTTTTATTCGCAATGACAGGAGAAGCAGAATGCACGTCAATTCTCATGCCAAGCAATGTGTTTATCATACTTAACCCGTCAGCACCTGCTGTTTGTACTGATTTTGCCATTTGCACAATGTCTGTCACATTTGGTGATAATTTCACATAAACAGGTACTTGTGAAACAGACTTTACTTTTTCCGTTACGTCTGCTGCTAAATCTGGATTCGTACCAAACGTAAGTCCACCTTCTTTCACATTCGGGCAAGAAATATTTAACTCTAGTGCATGAACATTTCGAACTTCTGACACTTTTTCAGCAACTGTCATGTAATCTTCTGGTGTATTTCCTGCAATATTCACAATTACAGGAGTGTCATATTGTTCTAGCCATGGCAATTCATTGGCGATAACGTGATCTAAACCAGGATTCTGTAACCCGATCGCATTTAGCATTCCACTACTCGTCTCTGCTACTCTAGGAGTCGGATTTCCAGTTCTACTTTCCACGGTAACGGCTTTAACACAAATAGCCCCTAATTCATTCAAGTTATAAAATTGACTATACTCTTGACCGAATCCGAAGCATCCTGAAGCAGGCATAACAGGATTTTTCATTGTAAGCCCTGGCAATTCTACTTGTAAACGATTCATACAATGACCTCCCCTGTTTTAAATACTGGTCCATCACTGCAGACTTTCCGATAGGTTCGTTTAAGATCACTAATAGCATCTTCATGTACATCACATACACATGCTAAACAAGCTCCAACTCCGCATCCCATTCGTTCCTCTAAAGACACGTATCCTTCAGTATTTGCTTTCTTTTCAACCGCCCGTAACATCGGACGAGGACCACAGCTGTAAAATGTTTGATAATTCCCGTTCACCTCATCCATTGCATGAGTGACAAACCCTTTTATTCCTTTTGAACCATCTTCTGTCGTAATGTATAGATCTCCAAGCTTCTCAAACTCTGATTCTAGAAAAATATCTTTTTCTTTCCTAAACCCTAGAATCGTCATTACTTTAGCCCCTTTTTCTACAAGCTTTTTTGCTAAGTAGTAGAGGGGAGGGATCCCAACTCCTCCTCCTACGAGTAAACAATTATCGCCTTGCTGAATTTGTTCTGTTGGGAACCCATGCCCTAACGGGCCAAGTACATTCACTTTACTTCCAGAACATTTATCTTTTAATCTAGCTGTTCCTTTTCCTTCAATTCTGTAAATCATCGAAAACGTTTCATTCATCATATCGACATCACAAATACTAATCGGTCGTCGTAAAGTATGTTCTAATGAGTTTTCAATACGGAGATGTACGAATTGTCCAGCTTCAGTCATTTCTTTCGTAAGAGTACCTTTTATTTCGATTTTATATATATTAGGTGCAAGCTCATCTTGGTTGACGATAGTCATATTTTCAGTTTTCAAACCGTCACCCCACGTTTCGACCCGTTATGATTTCCGATTGCTTCTGCGGAAAATGTAATCATCTCGATGACACGTAATAATGCTTCGGCTGTATCCATCGATGTCATACAGACGACACCGTGTTCCACTGCTTCCCGGCGAATTCTGAAGCCGTCTCTTGCAGGCTGCTTTCCTTTCGTCAACGTATTAATTATAAATTGTGCCCTGCCTTCTTCAATGACTTGAAGCATGTCTGGAGCTTTCCCACCAACTTTTGAGACGACCGTTACAGGAATATTTTCTGCTTGTAATCTCGTTGCCGTTCCTTCTGTCGCTAGTAATTGATACCCGATTCGATGGAAGCGGCGAGCGAGTCTCATTGCTTCCTCTTTATCTTTATCAGCAATAGTAAATAAGACAGAACCATGAGTTGGTATGTTCATTCCTGATGCTACTAATCCTTTAAATAGTGCTTTTTCAAGCGTGTAGTCTCTTCCCATCACTTCCCCTGTTGATTTCATTTCAGGTCCAAGTGTAATATCGACACTGCGAAGTTTTGCAAAAGAAAATACAGGTACTTTGACTGAGACAAGGTCAGGCTCTCGTAAACACCCTGTTTTATACCCTAACTCATTTAATGGCGTTCCTAATATCGTCTTCGTCGCAACATTCGCCATATTAATACCGGTGATCTTACTCAAAAATGGAACTGTTCTACTTGATCTAGGGTTCACTTCTAATACATACAGTTCATTTTTATGAATGACAAACTGGATGTTTAATAAACCGATGATTTCAAATCCTCTTGCTAGTCTGATTGTATAATCAATTATTTGTTCCTTTAATTTCTTAGAAATATTTTGTGTCGGATATACAGCTATCGAATCGCCGGAATGAACTCCTGCTCGTTCGATATGTTCCATAATCCCAGGTATAACAACCGTCTCCCCATCGGAGATTGCATCGACTTCTATTTCTTTTCCAGTTAAGTAACGATCAATTAAGACTGGATGCTTTTCATTTACCTTAACTGCACGATCCATATATTTTAATAAATCATATTCGTTATAAACGATTTCCATTGCACGTCCGCCAAGAACATAAGACGGTCTAACGAGTACCGGATACCCAATTCCATTTGCAATTTCGACTGCTTCTGTAACAGATGTCGCTGTTTTTCCTTCGGGTTGAGGAATGTCTAGCTGAAGTAACGTTTGTTCAAATTTATCTCGATCTTCTGCACTGTCCATATTTTCTAACGACGTTCCGATTATTTTCACGCCTCGCTCTTCTAATGACGACGCTAAATTTAATGCTGTTTGACCTCCAAACTGAACGATGACACCTTCAGGTTTTTCGTGGTTAACAACGTTCATGACATCTTCTGTCGTAAGAGGTTCAAAATATAACTTATCTGATACTTCAAAGTCTGTAGAAACCGTTTCAGGATTGTTGTTTATAATAATCGCTTCATAGCCAGCTTCCTGAATCGCTTGGACGGTATGCACAGTCGCATAATCAAATTCTATACCTTGGCCAATCCGAATCGGACCAGATCCTAAGACTAGAATAGATGGCCTCTTCGTTACAACCGACTCATTTTCAAACTCATAGCTGCTGTAATAATAAGGTGTTTCAGATTGGAATTCAGCAGCACACGTATCAACCATTTTAAAAACTGGCTGAATGTGATGCTCTTGGCGGTACTGCTCGACTTCACGTTCAGAAGTATTGAGCAAAGTTGCAATTGCCCGATCGGAAAAGCCTCTTTCTTTTGCATCTCGGACGTTCTCTTCATTCCAACGCTTGTTTTGCAGCAAACCTTCGAGCTTCACGATACGCTCAATTTCATAGAGAAAGAAACGGTCGATTTTCGTCATCGCATACAATTCTTCAATATCGTATCCTAGGCGAAAAGCTTGTGCAACAAGGAGAATCCGTTCATCATCTGCGGTGACAAGACGTTTTCTTAGTTCTTCATGGTTCAACGTATCATCTTTCACTTGCAAATGATCGAATCCTACTTCAGTCGAGCGGATTGCTTTAAGAAGGGATTCACTAATGTTGCGGCCGATCGCCATTACTTCACCAGTTGCTTTCATTTGCGTTCCAAGCTTACGGTTTGCAGAATCAAACTTATCAAATGGCCAACGTGGTATTTTCGTAACGACATAGTCTAGTGCAGGCTCAAAGCTGGCATAGGTTGTTTTCGTAATTGGGTTTATACATTCATCCAAATGATAGCCGACCGCTATTTTTGCTGATAGTTTTGCGATTGGATAGCCAGTCGCTTTCGAAGCAAGGGCAGATGACCGGCTTACACGCGGATTCACCTCAATGATGTAATAATTCTCACTGTATGGATCAAGGGCACATTGAACGTTACAGCCCCCTTCAATTCCGAGAGCACGAATAATTTTTAAAGATGAGTTTCTTAAAATTTGATATTCACGGTCCGTTAATGTTTGACTCGGTGCTACGACGATTGAATCACCTGTATGAATGCCGACAGGATCGATATTTTCCATATTACAAACGACAATCGCCTGGTCATTGCTATCACGCATCACTTCATACTCAATTTCTTTAAAACCGGCAATGCTTTTTTCAATTAAGCATTGATTGACAGGGCTATTACTTATTCCACTATCTGTGAACACCTTTAGTTCCTTTTCATTGTTTGCAATTCCGCCACCGGTTCCACCAAGCGTATAAGCAGGACGAATGATGACAGGATAACCAATCCGGTTTGCAAATTGTCTAGCTTCTTCAAATGTATGAACGATCTCACTTGGGGGAACGGGTTCATTTAATTCATTCATTAAAGAACGGAACAGCTCACGATCTTCTGCTTGTTCAATTGCTGCTAGCTTTGTTCCTAACAGCTCTACATCATAATCCTTTAAAATACCTGATTCAGAAAGTTCTACTGCTAAATTCAAACCAGTTTGACCACCTAAAGTGGCTAACAATCCATCCGGACGTTCCTGGCGGATGATCCGACTGACGAACTCTAATGTCAATGGCTCAATAAAAACTTTATGTGCTGTCGTTTCATCGGTCATAATCGTCGCTGGGTTTGAATTGATAAGAACGACTTCATATCCTTCATCCATTAATGCTTGACAAGCTTGTGTACCTGCATAATCAAATTCTGCTGCTTGACCAATGACAATCGGACCAGATCCGATAACTAGGATTTTATGAATATCTGTACGTTTAGGCATATGCTGTTTCCCCTTTCTTCTCGTCCATCATCGATTGCAACTCATTAAATAACCCTTTCGCATCTTCCGGCCCAGGAGATGCTTCAGGATGGTACTGTACACTAAATGCAAGTAGATCTTTATGTTTTAATCCTTCGACTGTGCCGTCATTGACATTGATATGAGTAATTTCTAGCGGTGTATCTTTCACCGATTCCGCAATGACCGTGTAACCGTGATTTTGTGAAGACATCGTTATTTGTCCAGTCCTTAAATCTTTTACAGGATGGTTGGCGCCGCGATGCCCAAATTTCATTTTTCCTGTTTTCGCACCGCATGCTAAAGCTAACAGCTGATGTCCTAAACAAATGCCGAAAATTGGCACATGACCGAGGAGATTTCGTACTGTCGTTATCGCATCTGGTACATCTGTTGGATCTCCAGGGCCATTACTTAGAACGACACTATCAGGAGCCATCGATAAAATTTTATCTGCAGTCGTGTTATATGGAACGACGATCACTTCATATCCTTTTGCCACTAAATCTTTTATAATGCCTTTTTTTGCTCCAAAATCAATTAAGACGACACGTTCTTTCGTTCCTGGATTAATAAACTCACTTTTTGTTGACACTCTTGACACTTGGTCAGTTCGAAAATGTGTATTTTGTAATTCTTTGACGACTTGCTCAATATTCACTTCTCCGCTGCAAATTTTCCCTTTTAACGTTCCAGTTTCTCTAATTAACTTCGTTAGCCTTCTCGTATCAATACGTTGTATTCCAGGGATATCATGTTGTTTTAACCATTCGTCTAACGACAGGCGCGAACGAAAATGACTTGGAATGTCGGCTGCTTCTTTCACAATCATTCCTTTAATATTTGGAATAATACTTTCAAAATCATCACGATTAATCCCGTAGTTCCCAATCAACGGATATGTCATTGTTATGATTTGATCACAATAGGAAGGGTCCGACATGATTTCCTGATATCCAGTCATACTCGTATTAAAGACAACTTCTCCTGTTTGCTCTTTTTGACTGCCTAACGCTTTCCCGTAAAATACTTCTCCATTTTCTAAAATAAGCATCCGTTTCATATTACAATTCCTCCTCTTCCTGCCAAGCCACATGTCCTTCATATACAGTTGCTGTCGGCCATCCTATTAACGTTTCCCCAATGAATGGTGTGTTTTTTCCTTTAGATAAAAGCTGATCAGCTTCTACTCTTTGTTCATGATGTAAATCAACAATTGTAAAATCAGCTGAAGACCCTTCTGTTAACCTTCCATATGGTAAACGGAAAACGTCAGCGGGTGCTTTTGTCAACCAGTTAATTAACTGTGATAAGCTGAATATATTCGTTTTTACAAACTTCGTATAAAGAAGAGGAAAGGCGATTTCTAATCCGACGATGCCAAAAGGAGATTCCTCCATTGGTAATGACTTCTCCTCTGCTGTATGAGGTGCATGATCTGTTGCAATAAAATCAATCGTTCCATCTAAAAGTCCATCAATAAGGGCTTGTCGATCCTCTTGACTTCTTAATGGTGGATTCATTTTATAGTTCGCATCGTTTCCAGGGATATCATCATCACATAATAATAAATGATGAGGAGTAACTTCAGCCGTCACATGGATGCCTGCTCTTTTCGCATCTCTTATCACTCTGACCGATTCTTTCGTGCTTACGTGACACACATGATAGTGAGCTCCGGTAGCTTCAGCTAGTAGAACATCTCGAGCGATGTGCACTGATTCAGAGACGGAAAGAATTCCCCGAATGCCACTTTTTTCAGAGAATCTTCCCTTATGAACAGCACCGCCATACAAAAGTGAATTGTCCTCACAGTGTGCGACAATCGATTTACCAACTTGTGCAGCTTGCTGCATCGCTTCATACATTTTTCCAGCCTCTTGTACACCAACACCATCATCAGTAAACGCAAATGCACCTTTTGCTGCTAGCTCCTCCATATTCGTAATCGTTTCACCTAGTTGTCGCTCTGTAATCGCCGCGTATGGCAGCACACGAACGTGACCTTTCGTTTTCATAGCATCATAGATTTGTGCGAGGTGCTCTTTCGTATCAGGTACTGGGCGAGTGTTTGGCATTGCCGCAATCGTTGTAAATCCCCCACGTGCAGCTGCTAGCGTTCCTGTTTCAATCGTTTCTTTCGCTTCACCACCCGGTTCTCTTAAGTGAACGTGAACATCAACAAAACCTGGTAAGACAAGCTTTCCATTCAAATCAACTGTACGATCGTAATCCACTGATGGATTATGCTCACCTACTTGAGTGATTTTTTTCGTCTCTTCATCAATAACGAGATAGATGCTGTTCATTTCTCCACTTTCTGTAATGGATTTACCATTTTTATACAATGTTTTCATACTTGACTTCCCCTTTCGTTTTTAAAACGTGTTCAAGTACAGCTTTTCTTACCTTCACACCATTTGTCATCTGCTTAAAAATTCGTGACCGAGAGCATTCGACTAATTCACTTGCAATTTCTACATTTCTGTTCACAGGTGCTGGATGCATAATAATCGAATGATCTTTCATTTGCTGCTCACGTTCTATCGTTAAACCGTATAGGTGGTGGTAATTTTCTTGATCGATGAATCCATTTTGACCATGACGTTCTGTTTGAATGCGCAATAGCATCATGACATCTGCCGCTTTCACAGCTTGATCGACTGGTACAACGTTTGAATAAGTGATGTCATAATCCATCCATTCGTCAGGACCAGAAAATGAGACGTTCGCTCCAAGTCTTCTTAATATTGCTGCATTCGTTCTCGCTACCCTGCTATGGCGGATATCTCCGGAGATCACGACATGAATATCTTTAAACGTTTTAAATTCCTGGTAGATCGTTAATAAGTCTAATAAAGATTGTGTAGGGTGATCACCAGCTCCATCCCCACCGTTTATGATCGGAATGTTCACATCCTGGAGCTCTTTATAAAAAGCTTTTAATGGATGCCTAATCACGAGTGCATCGCAGCCTATCGCTTCAAGTGTTTTCACTGTGTCATATAAAGATTCCCCTTTTTGTACACTTGAAGAGGTAACATCGAAATGCAATGAATGAATATTTAATTCTTTTTGTGCCATTTCAAAGCTCGATTTTGTCCTCGTACTCGGCTCATAAAATAGATTTGCAACGGTAAATCTTTTACTCCCCGACATAGACAGCATGTCGATCCCTCGTTCTGCTCTCTTAAGCAATTGCATAATCGTTTCATTTGATATTTCATTTAATGTTGTGAACTGAACCATTTTGATCACCAACCAATCATTGTTATTTCATTATCGCGTGCATTGATCCCAAAAAAAGAGCACCCGGCTTACATACACGGGTGCTCACTAACTCTTTTGTACATACCACAAAAGAGAAGAGTCATCATTGTGACTCTCTGAATCACCCTTGCAAGCCTCTCTGGACTTCATTAAAGGATGTATGAAATTTATACTGCGCTTTTATTACTCGCTTGCTCACTCTTTTCTACATCAAACATTGCATCTGTATCTTTTACCTTTTCACGGCCAGGTAATAGGAAGTTCAAAATAATACCAATGATTGCTGCAAGTGCCATTCCGGCAACTTCAACGTTATCTTTCACTTGGATAAGCGCTCCTCCGATACCAATAACGAGGATTACGGAAGAAATAATTAAATTTCTTTTTTTCCCGATGTCCACATTGTTATCGATAAGCATTCTTAAACCGTTCGATGCAATAATCCCGAATAGAAGGATCGATACTCCTCCCATAACCGGTGAAGGGATCGTCGTAATGAGAGCTGAAAATTTTCCAATAAAACCGAATGCTACTGCAATGATAGCCGCACCACCGATAACGAATACACTAAACACTCTTGTTAAAGCAACGACACCGATGTTTTCACCATAAGTCGTATTTGGCGGTCCACCTATGAAGGAGCTAATGATTGTCGCAATTCCATCGCCCAATATTGAACGGTGTAAACCTGGTTTTTTGACAAAGTTTCTTTTAACAATTTTACTTAACACCATCTGATCACCGATATGCTCTGACAACGTTACGAGTGCTACGGGAACCATGATGAATAGAATTTCCCAAGAAAACGATGGTGTGTATGTGACATAAGGTACGATAAATTCAGGTGTTTGTATCCAGTTTGCTTCTCGTACGGGAGAAAAGTCTACTAACCCTTGAAAAACCGCAGTAATATAACCGCCAACAATTCCAATTAATATTGGGATAAGTCCGAAAAATCCTTTAAAGAAGATAGAGGCAATAATCGTAATAAACAATGTAATAAGTGCAACACTAAAATATGCTCCGTTATAGTACCCTTCGGCATCATTCATTGCCATGTCAATGGCTACTCCGGCTAACCCTAAGCCAATGACCATGATGACAGGGCCAACGACAATCGGCGGTAAAAGTGCCATTAACCAGTTCACACCTGTTGCTTTAATGATCAGAGCTACGATTCCATATACAAGCCCGGCAAAGAAACTTCCGATCATCGCCCCTTCTGGACCACCAGTTGAAATCGCAGCAATAATCGGCATAATAAATGCAAAAGAAGATCCTAAATACGCCGGAATTTGCCCTCTCGTTATAACTAAATATGCAAGTGTTCCAAGACCGCTTGATACTAATGCGACAGCAGGACTTAACCCTACGAGCATTGGAACGAGAATCGTTGCACCAAACATTGCAAAAAGATGCTGGATACTAAGAACGATCCATTTATCTAACCTCGGTACTTCATTAATTTCAACAGTTTTATTATTCATCGTCTTTCCTCCTCTTTTTTTCGCTAACAGAACGGTGTTTGGCACCCGTCCAGGTCTGCTATTACTACCAGTTATAGGTTTGGGAACGATTTCCATCTTCCGAAGCCTATTCAACCTACATAAACGAGCAGTAATTTAGACCGACAAAAAACCTCTTTGCTGTACAAAGAGGTATCGTCACAAGCCTGCACGAAACGTCATGCAGGAGAGGAGTATACCCCTTGTCAGCCTCACGGGACTGGTTTAAAGGGAGGTTTTTTGCTTAATAATGACTTCATCTACTTGATCAACTTCACTTAATCTTGCTTCTACAACTTCAGATTTTGAAGTTGGAACATTCTTACCGATAAAGTCTGGTCTGATTGGAAGTTCACGATGACCGCGGTCGATTAAGACAGCTAGCTGAATTTGTGAAGGTCTTCCTAAATCTATTAACGCATCTAACGCTGCTCGGACAGTTCGTCCAGTATATAATACATCATCTACAAGGATGACTTTTTTATCATTTATATCAGTACGAATATGAGTGCCTTTTAATTCTGGTTCTTCATCTTTCGTTTTTGTCGTAAGGTCATCACGGTAAAGTGTAATATCGATGTCCCCTACAGCCACTATTTCGCCTTCAATTTGTTCAATCTTTTCAGCAAGACGGCGAGCAATATAAATTCCTCTCGTTTTGATTCCTACAAGAATAAGGTCGTCAATCCCTTTATTTCTTTCAATAATTTCGTGAGCAATTCGTGTTAAAGCCCGTCTAACAGCTTGATCGTCCAGTATTGCTTTTGACATAAACATTCCCCCTTTTTATGTGAGGACCCTTGGATCAAAAAAACCTCTCACCGTTATGATGAGAGGGGTATCCAAAAATTGATAGACTTCACCTGAATGAAGTTTGATCCCTTCTCAGCCTCACGGGACTGATATTAAAGGTGTCCGTTATGCGATTCTTATCATATTGTGTCATTTTCCTATCCAAAAGTCAATGTTAATTTTTGCGAAGCTCTGATAAACACGCTTCCATATCATTTGGCAATGGTGCATGGAATGTTAATTGCTCATTCGTTCTCGGATGCTTAAAGCCAATTGTTTCTGCATGCAAAGCTTGTCCTTCTATCGGTAAATGCTGTTTTTTTCGGGGACCGTATTTAGGGTCACCAACGATCGGAAATCCGATATATTTCATATGCACCCGAATTTGATGTGTTCTGCCTGTTTCTAGATCACACGCAACAAGTGTATGGTTTTTGAATCTCTCAATAACATGAAAATGAGTGACTGCATCTTTACTGTTTTTCTCTGTCACTGTCATACTTTGACGATCTTTTTCATCACGTCCGATCGGAGCATCTACCGTTCCGGTTTCATGTGAAATGACTCCTGTAACGATCGCTAAATAACGTCGTTTCGTCTCTTTATTTTTTAATTGATTCACTAATGACTCATGGGCTAAATCATTTTTTGCAACCATTAGTAATCCTGAAGTATCTTTATCGATTCGGTGGACAATCCCTGGACGCATCACACCATTAATACCTGAAAGGTCATGACAATGAGCCATTAATCCATTCACGAGCGTCCCTTCGTAATGTCCAGGTGCAGGATGTACAACCATTCCGCGTTGTTTATTGACAACGATGACATCATCATCTTCATATACGATCTGTAAATCCATTTCTTCCGCTTTAATGTCTAATGGTTCAGGTTCTGGTTCAGTTATATGAATTTCATCATCTACCGTCACCTTATAATTACTTTTCGTTCTCTTGTCGTTCACAACGATATGACCGTCACGAATCCACTGTTGGATGAGTGATCTCGACCATTGTGGAAACTGGTCTGATATAAATTTGTCGATACGAACCCCTGATGATTCTGCTTTTATTGTAAATTCATTCATTAACTTTTGACTTCCTTTGCTTTTTTTTCTTCTTTAAAAGCGTGAATAACCCACATAATAACTCCAGTAACGAGCGCCATATCGGCCACATTAAAAATTGGGAAGTTATATGTAAAAATGTATACGTCTATAAAGTCTACGACTTCGCCACGAAACATACGGTCAATAAAATTACCAATTGCTCCTCCTAAAACGAGCCCTAATAATGTACCGAACCATTTGCTGTTGTTCGTTTTAAATTGGATAAGATAGATGACAACAGCAACGACGATAATCGTAGCAATAAAAAACAGCCACATTTGCCCTTGCATCATCCCAAATGCAGCACCAGCATTTCGGTGTGATGTTAAATGTAAGACCCCGTCAATAATCGGAATGCTTTCTCTAAGCTCCATATTTTTATCCACTAACCATTTTGTCCATTGATCAAGAATGATAATAACGATTGCTATAAGGTAATAAACCACCTTGTTTCCTCCATTTCAAAAACAATTGTGTCCCTATGCATTTTAGCACAGCCGGCCATTCCAGACAATTTATTTCGTCCTTTAACTATCTCGACTACATATTACGAAGATGACATGATCAACGTAAATAAGGCTGTCTCAACAGTATTATAATAAACACTTTAGAGACAGCCCCCTATCAATTATTCGTAATGGTTAACGACAATATCTGTACAGCTTTCACATAGATGAGGGTGATTTTCGTTTTTACCAAGCGACGGTGTGATGATCCAGCAGCGCTCACACTTATCACCTTCTGCAAAATCTATATAGACGCTCATTTCTTCATATCGTTTTGCTTCAGATGGAGCATCCTTCATTTCTCCGGAAAGAGATGCAGCTGAAGTAATGAACAGTTTGTTAAGATTCGAGATGCCCTTTAACAAATGATAATCTTCTCCATCTGCATATAAATGTACTTGTGCTTGAAGACTTTTCTTAATTTCTTTTTCATTTCTCGCTTCTTCAAGTGCTTTTAATACATCATCACGAAGAACCATAAAACGATCCCATTTACTTTCTAACTCTTCGGTTCCCTCAAATGTTTTGACTTCCGGCATATCCGTAAGCTGGACACTTTCGGATGTTACGTTTGGAATATGCGTCCATACCTCATCAGTCGTATGAGCTAAAATGGGTGCAGTCAGTTTCGTTAGCGTCACTAACGTTTCATACATGACTGTTTGAATCGCTCGTCGGTCTTTGTCATCTGCATGCTGAATATAAAGTGTATCTTTGGCAATATCCATATAAAACGAACTTAATTCTATTGTACAGAAGTTGTGTACTTTATTATATACTGAAGCAAATTGGTACTCTTCATAGCCACTTTTCACTTCGGTAACAAGATTGTTTAATTTCACAAGCATGTATTGGTCAAGTTCGGATAAGTTTTCATATTCGACTGCATCAGTTTCTGGATTAAAGTCATGAATATTACCGAGTAAGAAACGGAATGTGTTCCGGATTTTACGGTAAACTTCTGCTACTTGCTTTAAAATATTATCTGATACACGAACATCTGCTTGATAATCAACAGAAGCAACCCATAATCGTAAAATATCCGCTCCAAGCTGTTTCATCACTTTATCAGGAATGATGACATTCCCTAAAGACTTACTCATCTTTCTTCCTTCGCCATCCAATGTAAATCCATGGCTTAAAATACCTTTATAAGGTGCTTTTCCTGTCACAGCAACTGCAGTAGATAAAGAAGAATTAAACCAACCTCGATACTGATCTGAACCTTCTAAGTAAAGGTCTGCCGGTCGGACAAGGTCATCTCTCTCTTCTAATACAGACTGATGGGAGGAGCCAGAATCGAACCATACATCCATAATATCCATTTCTTTCGTAAATTCTCCGTTAGGACTATGTTCTGACGTAAACCCTTCTGGTAAAAGATCTTTCGTCTCCCATTCAAACCAAATGTTTGATCCGTGTTCACGGAATAAGCTTGAAACATGCTCAATCGTTTCATCCGAGATAATCGGTTCACCGTCTTCACCATAGAAGATTGGGATCGGAACACCCCAAGCACGTTGCCGTGAAATACACCAGTCACCACGATCACGCACCATGTTATACAATCGGGTTTCTCCCCACTTCGGCAGCCAGTTTACTGCTTTAATTTCATTTAATAAGTTTTCTCTAAAATCTTTAATTGATGCAAACCATTGTGCAGTAGCCCGGAAAATGACTGGTTTTTTCGTTCTCCAATCATGTGGATACGAATGAGTCATAAAGTTTAACTTAAGTAATGCCCCTACTTCGTCTAACTTTTCCGTGATCGGTTTATTTGCTGCATCGTAGAACAAACCTTCAAACATTGGAGCTTCTTCTGTAAACACACCTTTGTCGTTTACAGGGCATAATACATCTAAACCATACTTTTGGCCGACAATGTAGTCATCTTCCCCATGACCAGGTGCTGTGTGTACACACCCTGTACCTGCGTCTAATGTTACATGATCTCCTAAAATAATAAGTGATTTCCGTTCATAGAATGGGTGTTTCGTCACAATGTTTTCTAATTGTGCTCCTTTATTCGTTCGAATAATTTCATAACCTGACCAA
This sequence comes from Evansella halocellulosilytica, assembly GCF_002335745.1. GTDB lineage: Bacteria > Bacillota > Bacilli > Bacillales > Salisediminibacteriaceae > Bacillus_CA > Bacillus_CA halocellulosilytica. Next base: position 4,038,488 of record NZ_NIST01000001.1, read on the forward strand.
TCGAGTTCACTTTCTAACTGCTCTAATAAACCTTCTGCAACAATGTATTTAGCATCATTCACTTTAACTGTTGCGTACGTCAATTCTGGATGAAGCGTGATCGCTAAATTGGCAGGAATCGTCCATGGTGTAGTCGTCCAAATAACGAACTTTTCATCGCCATCTAATACCTCTTTCCCATCTTTCACATCAAATGCGACGTAAATCGAAGGGGAGCGTTTATCATGGTATTCAATTTCAGCTTCAGCTAAAGCTGATTCGGAGGAAGGCGACCAATAGACTGGTTTTTTCCCTTTATAAATGTAGCCGCGCTTAGCCATTTCACCGAATACGCGAATTTGTTGTGCTTCATATTCATGTGAAAGGGTAATATAAGGGTTATCCCAATCGCCTCTAACTCCTAATCGTTTAAATTGTTCTCTTTGGTTGTCAATTTGCTGTAAAGCATATTCTTCACACTTTTGACGGAATTCAGCAATACTTAATTTCTTCCTGTTCACTTTCCCCTTTTTTGTAAGCGCCGTTTCAATCGGCAGACCATGAGTATCCCAGCCAGGAACATATGGTGCGTGAAAACCTGTCATTGATTTATAACGAACAATGAAGTCTTTTAAGATTTTGTTTAATGCATGCCCCATATGAAGATCACCGTTCGCATATGGAGGACCATCATGAAGGACGAACATCGGACGTCCTTTCGTCCTTTCTTGAACTTTGGAATAAATATCTTGTTCATTCCATTCTTGTTGCATTTTCGGTTCACGATTTGGTAAATTACCTCGCATTGGAAAGTCTGTCTTTGGCATTAACAGTGTATCTTTATAATCCATTGCATACTCCTCCTTCACGTCTACGATTATAAAATTCAATCAAAAATAAAAATCCTTCTCATCCACAAAAGGGACGAGAAGGAACCCGCGGTACCACCCTTATAAACAACCGGATAATCTATTCATAACAGCTGTTCACTTAAAGCATTTGATAACGGCAAATGACCCGACACATCCTACTCATGAACATTTTCAGTGTGTAACTCGAGGGTGATTTTCCTTTTTTCGTTTGCACCAGACTCACACCAACTCTGGCTCGCTTTGACAAACTGAAAAAAGTACTCTCCCTGTCAACGTCGGCATATAATTATTATTTTTGACCAATTAATATAAATTAAAACGTATAAATAAAATTACATATAAAAGTATATGACATAAATGAAATAAGCGTCAAGATTATCCTTTTACATTTTCATAAGAATCGTAAGGATCATTCGTTTCAATTTCATCTTCAATATTTTTATTTAACTGGTCCCAATCATCATTATTTAACAATTCTAATTGTGCTTCTAAAAGCATTTTGAATCGAGTACGATATACAGAAGACTGCTTTTTCAACTCTTCTATTTCTAGTGCAATTTTTCTGGATTTTGATAATGCTTCGTTGACAATTCGATCAGCATTCTTTTCTGATTCTTTAATAATCAGTTTGGCTTCTTTATCTGCATTTCTCTTGACATCTTCTGCAGTTTCTTGAGCTACGAGAATTGATTTATTTAAAGTTGTCTCAATATTTGAGAAGTGCTTTAGCTTTTCCTCTAATTCATGAACCCGGTCAGTTAACTCCTTTTTTTCACGAATCACGATTTCATAATCCTTTATAACCTGGTCTAAAAACTCATTTACTTCATCTTCATCGTATCCGCGAAACCCACGCGTAAATTCTTTGTTATGAATATCAAGCGGTGTTAACGGCATATGTAAGCCACCTCCAACATAATTTATACAAATACTTTATCCTAGTACTCCCTACGTATCTAGCTTTATGTAAACGTATTTCGACAATGTCTATTTGAGTTCCTGCTTCTCTGACAAAATTATTTATTTTGGAAAGCCGATCGTTAGTCTCCACTTCCCCTTTTTCGTTTGTCCATCAGATGCTTTAATCATACATCTGCCTTTTCCCCGAACAGACAATACATCTTGAACTTGAATCTGATAACTAGGATCTTCTACGGTTTTCCAATTAACTTTGACCAGACTTGCTTCAATCAACGGTTTCACCTTTGACCGTGACATGTGATACGCTTCAGAAATGATCGTATCGAGTCTTAAAGATGAGACAGTCACGTCTTTGAACTCAACTTGCTCTTTCGGTTCAATGATTTCATTTTGCTCAATTTCTTTAAGACTCACCTTTGTTTTTCCAACTGAAGTTAAGTTCCATTGAACAAAATCAGACACTTCATTCGCAACAATTGCTTGATAGACACCGTCATTATTCAAAATATCACCAAATTTTTCTCGAATAAGACCAATATTCATAAGTGCACCTAATATTTGCCGATGTTCTATCGTAATGAATTTCCGGGGATAATCAATGGAAAATACTCTTATTTCAAAATCATTTGCATCTGGAACGTAATATGCAGGAAATAATAATGCTCTTGTTCGTTCTGACTGATCATGACCACCCCAAAAGGAAATTTTTACTTCTTCATTTTCTCCTATAATTGTTTTTGCAATTGCTTGCTGCCGAGGGTCTAAAAAGTCGGTCAGTTTTGGCCGGTATTGTTCTTCTACGATAAACTTCCACTCGATAACTTGATCAACGAAAGGATGCTCGTCCTTTCTGAAGTGATCATAAATACTCATGTTTTTCACTCCGATTCTTATAAATCCCCTTATCCGAGTATACTGAATAAAAACCGGACGCCTGACATCGCAAGATTCAAAGCAAAAATAGCAACAATTGGAGAAATGTCAATCATACCTAAAGGAGGAATAATTTGACGAAAAGGTGCTAAATAAGGTTCTACCATTCTGCCTATGAACTTTCCAAAGCCTGATTCTCTTGAGTTTGGAAACCATGACATAAAAATATAGATCACACACATGATTAAATAAATCATCATTAAATTAAGTATAAATGTTTCGATTGTGTGTAGCATGTTGTTCACCATCCTTACGGTTATTCGTATTCTTGCATCATTTCTGAGATATTCCCTGTTACGTCTACATTATCAGGCGTGCATAAAAAAATATTGATCCCTAGTTTTTGTATGTCCCCACCAATAGCATAAACAGTTCCGCTCAAAAAATCTACTATTCGTTTTGCTTGGTCTCTCGGCAGTCGCTGCAAGTTAATGACAGTAGCTTTCCGGTTTTTTAAATGATCAGCTATTTCCTGAACTTCGTCATAGCTGTGTGGTTCAATTAATATGACTTTAGCTTGACTCTGTACACTCGAAAGGCTAACGATATTTCCTTTCTGATCTTTTTTATGGTCTTCAAAACGCGTTTCTTTTTTCGTTTGCACTGGTTCGATTTCATCCATGTTATCTACAGCAACTTCTGCATCACTATATTCATCCTCTAGCTCAAAAAAACGTTTGAATTTTCTTTTCATACTCATTTGTTTCCACCTCTATTCGAATCAAATTTCTTTCGTGCCTACTAACGATGATCCAATCCGGATAAACGTTGCCCCTTCTTCGACTGCAACTGTATAGTCATTTGACATTCCCATTGATAAATGACTGCATGGGGCGTGATGTAAGTTCATTTGTTCAATTTCTTCCTTTAATTGACGAAGCTGTCGAAAATATGGCCGAACTTCTTCAGCATTTTCAACAAACGGAGCCATTGTCATCAGACCGACAACTTCTATAGCTGGATACTTATGTAAACTTTTTATAAAAGGAATCGTTTCTTCAACAGATAAGCCAGATTTCGTTTGCTCACCAGACACATTTACTTGCACAAAACATTTCTTTTTACTTCCCTCTGATGTACGTTTCTGGATTTCTTTAGCTAATGACTCACGATCTAGTGAATGAATATAATCAAAAGCATGAATAATATCTTTCACTTTGCGAGTCTGGAGGTTCCCGATGAAATGCCATATACCTTGCTTCCCCAGCTCGTCCCACTTTTTCATACCTTCTTCTGTTCTATTTTCACCAATATGTTTTACACCAGCTTCTAACGCTTCTTTTGTCTTTTCTATAGAAACATATTTCGTTACAGCTACAATGTTTATTTCAGCTGGATTTCGATTACTTTTACTGCAGGATTCTTCTATAGCAGCACGAACTTGATTTAATTGATTCTTAACAGACACTTGAGCGACTCCTTCCAACTTACATGTTAAAACATTATTCTCCCTTTATCATAAAGAATCTTGTCGCATCAAGCAATGATTTCATAAAAAGAGGGGAATAAAATCACATCTTTTTATGAAAAAGTCTGTGAAAATTTATAGAACAGTCCAAGTTTCCATCCACTTCTTCTACGATTTGTTAAAGTGGCGCGATTTACCATATAGTTGAATGAATGTATTAGTTCCATTATCTACGTTAATGGTATTCATACGAAACACTTGTTCCTCAGTGGGAAGGTGCTTGGACTGCAGAAGTCTAATTATTGTGCTGACTTTATCACACACTTCAATTGCAACAAAGGTCGATGTAAACGCTCTTTGAGGTTAGACATTGAAATTTTATACTTTCTTAATTTAAATAAAAATGAACCATAACTGCGGTTCATTTTACTAATTTTCTTGTTCATCAGCAGTCATTTGAAAATGACCAGACCCTTGATAGCGAACTAAGATGACATCTGAGCCAATTTTCACTATATTCTTCCAAGGGATAATAATCTCTTCTTCCCTGCTAAACAGATTCATCATTTTTCCACCACCTAGAATGATTGCTTCAACACGACCGTTTTCAAGGTTAATATCTAAGTCTGATATGTGCCCTAACAAACGCCCATCAGCTAGGTTAACAATATCTTTTGATTGAATATCTGATATTTTTAACATCCTCGTCCCCTCCTCTTCCGTACATTTTATGCACATGAATGTACTGATATATCTGTTTATTATGAAGATGTTACGATTTTTATTACTTGATCCGGTACGAACGATAATAAAATAAAGCTTAGAATCGAAAACACGAATGTTGCCTTCTTGATAACCATGAAAAAGGCATGTGATTCAATATTGAATCGCATGCCCATGTAGTAAAAATATACATAATTCTTATTTATTCTTTTGCATGTTTGTTCATCTGCTGAATCGCTGCTTTTTCTAAACGCGACACTTGTGCTTGTGATATTCCTATTTCATCTGCGACCTCCATTTGTGTCTTTCCTTGGAAAAAGCGCATATCCAGAATCATCTTTTCTCTGTCATTTAATCGGATCATCGCTTCCTTTAAAGCGATTTCTTCAATCCATTGAATATCTTTCTGTTTATCATCACTTATTTGATCAACGACATAAATTGGATCACCGCCATCATTATAAATAGGCTCAAATAATGACACGGGATCTTGGATAGCATCTAATGCGAAAACAATATCCTCTTTTGGAACGTCTAACACTTTTGCAATTTCTTGTACTGTCGGCTCTCTTTCACGAGTTTTTTCGCTCATTAAGTTGTCTCTTACTTGAAGAGCTTTGTAAGCAATATCCCGTAGAGATCTCGATACGCGAATTGGGTTATTATCACGTAAATACCGTCGAATTTCACCTATGATCATCGGAACAGCATATGTCGAAAATTTAACGTTCTGACTTAAATCAAAGTTATCAATCGACTTCATTAACCCAATACAGCCAACTTGAAACAGATCATCTACGTACTCTCCACGATTATTAAACCGTTGGATGACACTTAAAACTAAACGTAAATTTCCATTCACGAGCTTTTCTCTTGCAGTTTCATCTCCACCTTGCATTTGTTCAAACAGAACTCGCATTTCTTTGTTCTTTAAAACTGGAAGCTTCGATGTATCTACACCGCAAATCTCAACTTTATTTCGTGTCAATGTTGTCCCCCCTTAAGGAACTGATGTACAGGATTCAGTATCTCCTCAGGAGGGAAATTTATGCAGAAATAGATCAATAGAAAAAGGCTTGATTGAGATCAAGCCTTGATACTTCCCATTTTTTTCTTACAACATTTTATTAAATTCTTTTCTCAGACGCTTAATGATCCTTTTTTCTAACCTAGATATATAAGATTGTGAGATTCCAAGCATGTCAGCAACATCTTTTTGTGTCTTTTCTTCATCCCCTGCTAAGCCAAATCGCAGCTCCATAATTTGTTTTTCTCGATCATTCAACGTTTCCAATGCTTTCACTAAAAGCCTTCTGTCTACTTTATCTTCAATTCCACGGGTAATAATATCTTCTTCAGTCCCTAAAACATCTGAAAGTAAAAGTTCATTACCGTCCCAATCAATGTTCAAAGGTTCATCAAATGACACTTCTGAACGGATTTTATTGTTTCTCCTTAAATACATTAAAATTTCGTTTTCGATACACCGCGATGCATAAGTTGCCAGCTTAATTTTCTTTTCCGGATCAAATGTATTTACAGCTTTAATCAATCCGATAGTCCCGATACTAATTAAATCTTCAATATTAATACCAGTGTTTTCAAATTTACGGGCGATATATACGACTAAGCGAAGATTTCGTTCGATCAGCATAGCTCGAACGGATTCATCACCATTTGGAAGCTTTTTTAACAAATACGCTTCTTCTTCTTTCGTTAAAGGGGGCGGCAATGCTTCACTACCGCCTATGTAATATACTTCATCTGACTTGATTCCTAGTTTCATTAAAACTTTATGAATGAAAAGACGTAGCTTTAATTTCCATTTACTCATGCTTCTTCCCCCTTATGATTATGATCTATGCAAATGCTATCCTTTTCTTTTGTTGCATGATTCTAGGGTGCAGTAAGCATTGATAATCTTTACGGTCTGAAAGTGTAGACTGACTTAAACCAATTAAGACTGAATAGCAGTTATAAGCTTCATTTTGATCATATATTGTTACACTATCGGGACGAACCGCCCACATAAACTGCTCCGATTCACCTACCGTTCTAAAAGGAAGCAATGTCAGTTTATTCTGAAACTCGACTGGAACATCATCCATTTTCGAAAAGGCCTGACCCTTTATTAACTTTTGTATGGAATTAGGGAATTGATCTCCAACTTCTGACATATCTATTACTATGACAGGTTTTCTCGTTATTGGATCCTCCAATCTGTTACCACTATCAACAAACCCGTGCAGTTGTAATTCAATATGAGCGATTGTTATTTTGACGGCGTATACTTCATCGTAACGAATTTTTTCCGTTTCAACTGCTTCGAACCTTTTTTTCGAATAATAATACATAATCGGTAATCCGATAAGGACAAAAGCCCAGCTTATTGGGCTTCCAAAGCCGCTAGTTTGTGTCGCAAAGGTTCCATGGATAAAGTCCATATCAGCTTGTATAAAGTAATGTAAACCTAATAGCCCACCTCCTACTGCGAAGTTAACAAAATAAAACATTAGCCATGCTTGAATAAATAGGCGGAAACGGTGAAAGCCAAATGTAATCAAAACGATTAAAATGGAATAGAACCCTTTTGCAAACGGATTTACTGCAACCTCCTGAAATGGCGTAAATAAAAAAATGACATAAAAAGAGGCGAAAAATGCCCCTAATATTAAGCGGAATTTGCGTAAATCGCGTTTCAAAACGATGGCGGTTAACAGCAGTAACATGAAATCTACAAATAAGTTTAACAGCCAGATCACATCTAAATATATTTGCACTGCTCCCACCGTCCGATTAGGAATTTGAAAATAGTATAGCGTACACAAAGCTGTATGTCTGTCACATCTTGAGTAGAAAAAAACACTATTTTTGCCACCTTATCACTGATCTTGTCAACGTGTCGTTATAAACAAGTTCGAACAAGGTTCACCCTTCATAGACTTATATAAACTTGAAAGAAAATACGTATCCGCCGGTAAAACGGGTGATTTTCGCACTATCAACCGTTTTCGCTCCGAGAAGATGAAGATATTATTTATGAAGATTTCTTTTCCATAGTTGATCTCCTTCGGAATCACGGCCTCGTAAAGTTAGAAGATTACTTCCTTGATGGCACCAAAGTATAAGCTAATGCCAATAAATATACGTTCGTCTAGCGAAAAGCCACAGAGCGCTACAACAGTCAGCTCAACGAAAAGTACCACACCATTATGCAGGGCATTGAAAAGATGACCAAGCAAGACGAGGAACACGCAGGAGAGTTGGACGAGCAAGAGAAACTGGAGGCTTGATCCAATTACTTCAGAGGATATCAAAGAGTCTATTAACCATCTCGAAAAGAAACTGGTTGATGAACCAAAAAACCGTGAGGTTAAAAAAGCGAAGCGCCAGCTTGAGAAGGACCTTCTTCCGCGAAAAGAAAAATATGAAAAACAAAAAGAGATTCTGGCGGGACGAAACAGCTATTCTAAAACGGATACGGATGCCAGCTTTATGAGAATGAAAGACGACCATATGCGTAATGGCCAACTCAAGCCAGGTTACAACATTCAGACAGGAACCGAAAACCAGTTTATTACCGGGTTTAGTCTTCATCAGCGTGCCGGTGATCCTGGTTGCCTAAAACCCCATTTTGAACTTTTAGAGAAATACGGACGACCACTGCCGGAGCATCTGATAGCCGACTCAGGATACGGTAGCGAGGAAAATTACTCCTTTTGTGAAGAGAAGCAAATGGAAGCTTTTGTGAAATACAGTACGCTTGATAAAGAACAGACTAAAAAGTTCAAAAATCAGGTTGGACGGGTGGAAAATCTCCAATAGATGAGGATTTGTATTGCCCATCACTTTCTAAAATGGGAAAGACATTCTAAATTCAAAGAACAAAAAGAAAAAAAGAGAGAGCAGAAGGCAGGATAACAGGCCACCTGTCCTCTAAAACTATAAAAAATTAAACGAAATAGAAAAGAGGTCGTCTACTAAAGGTCGCTATTCAGCGACCTTTTGAGACAGCCTCTTTCAATTTTTTTACTCCGTATTTAGTTACGACGCTTACGATTTCTTAAGAACGTCGGAATGTCTAGTGTATCCAGGTCTTCTTCAGACGAAGTGGATTGTTTTTTCGGTGGAGTAGAAGGTTGTTGATGTTGTTGTTGTTGTGCAGAAACAGATTCTGTACGATTCACAGGCTTTGTACGTTGTATAGATGGCTGCTGATGACTGCCTTGCACCTTTTCAGGATCATCATCAAATCCTGTAGCAATAACAGTCACAACAATCTCATCTTTTAAATTTTCATTAATAACAGAACCAAAGATCATATTAACTTCACTATCTGAAGCTGTCGACACAATTTCTGCAGCTTCATGAACTTCGAATAAACTTAAGTTAGCACCACCAGTAATGTTCATTAACACACCTTGAGCACCATCAATTGATGTTTCTAATAAAGGTGAGGAAATCGCTTTTTTCGCAGCCTCTGCCGCACGACTCTCACCTGTTGCGATTCCGATCCCCATTAGTGCTGAACCTTTCTCACTCATGATCGTTTTTACGTCTGCAAAGTCTAAGTTAATAAGTCCTGGAACTGCAATAAGGTCGGAAATACCTTGTACACCTTGGCGTAAGACGTTATCTGCCTCTCTAAAAGCTTCAAGCATAGGTGTATTTTTATCAACTATTTCAAGTAAACGGTCATTTGGAATAACAATTAACGTGTCGACTTTTTCTTTTAGTGCACCAATGCCGCCGCCAGCTTGTACCATTCGCTTGCGGCCTTCGAATGTAAACGGACGTGTAACGACACCAACAGTTAATGCTCCTGCTTCTTTTGCTATTTCAGCAATTACAGGGGCAGCACCTGTACCAGTTCCTCCGCCCATTCCAGCAGTAATAAATACCATATCTGCTCCGCTTAACACTTCTTCAAGTTGTTCTCTGCTTTCTTCTGCTGCTTTTTTACCTACTTCAGGATTCGCACCTGCTCCTAGCCCTCTCGTCAGTTTCCCTCCGAGTTGGAGCTTCGTTTCCGCTTTTGATAAGTGTAATGCTTGAGCGTCTGTATTCACAGCAATGAAATCGACACCTTGTAATCCATTTTCAATCATGCGGTTAACAGCGTTACTTCCACCGCCACCTACACCGATAACTTTTATTGTTGCTAGTTGTTCCATATCCATTTCAAATTCTAACATTTTCGATCCCCCAATCCATCTTGGTTCACAATTTTAATCCTATTCAAAGAATACTTTGAACCAGTTTGAAACTTTCTTCTTCACCCCTGGTCCTTCCGGTTGTGTTTTTTGTTTCGCAACCCGTTCTTTACGATCTTTTCGTTCATTTCTTTCATTTCTTTCCTCTTCATAACCGCCGCCTTCTCCAGTTGCAAGTGCAGATGGCAGTTCTTTTCCTTGAATACGCAAGTTTCGATGAGCAAATGTAATAATACCGACACCATTTGTGTATTGAGGTTCCCTTACCCCTATGTAATCCGGTATTGCTACACGTACATTCTTTTGCAATACATCTCTTGCTAGCTCAAGTACCCCTTGCATTTTTACTGTTCCGCCAGTTAACACATAGCCTCCGGCTAACTCGCGATAGCCTAGACGCTGAATTTCTTTTTGGACGAATTGAAGAACCTCTTCAATTCTAGGTTCAATAATGTTGGCAATTTGCCATTGAGAAAATTCTTGTTTTTGATCACTACCAATCTCCGAAACTTCGAAAGTTTCATCATCGGAGGCATGATCAACAAAAGCATGTCCATACTCTTTCTTTACAAGTTCAGCTTCTTCTGTAGACGTCCTTAAGCCAACAGATATATCATTTGTAATATGATCTCCACCTATTGGAATTTGTGTTGTGCCTTGAAGAACGCCATTTTCAAATACAGAGACAGTTGTAGAACCTCCACCTAAATCTATTAAGGCTACTCCTAAACTTTTTTCATCTTTTGATAATGCAATTGAACCAGCTGACAGCGGCTGTAATACTATATCAGCAACTTTTAATCCAGCTTTTTCAACACAACGTAAAATATTATGTAACATTGTTTTTGAGCCAGTAATAATTGTTCCTTCCATTTCAAGACGAACACCTATCATTCCTCGTGGATCATTGATTTCGTCTAAGCCATCAACAATAAACTGTTTTGGAATGACGTCGATAATTTCTCTTTCAGGAGGAATCGAAATAACTTGAGCTGCATCGATTACACGTGTGACATCTTCATCACCAATTTCTCTATCTTCACTTGATACGGCTACAACACCATGGCATGGCTGCAGTTGAATATGATTACCTGTAATCCCCACAATAACATGGTTAATCGATAATCCAATCATTCTTTCTGCTTTATCAACGGCATTTTGAATCGACTGTACGGTTTCATCTATATCAACAATAGAACCTTTTTTGATTCCTTTAGAACTCGTCTCTCCAACACCAATGATGTTCAGCGTTCCGTTCGACATTTCTCCGATAATGACACGGACGCTTGATGTGCCTATATCTAATGTTACGTATATTTCTTGGTTGTTCATTGGCTGGCACCTCCTTTAAAGCATACATTTACACATATTAAGTGATTTCCCTTATTTCATTAACAATAAAACGAGATAGATATGAAACTTATTCAACAACGATGTCATTATCCCTTTTTTTAAAAGCTAATTTTTAAATTAAATCTGAAAAATTTGTTATCGAGAGATGACTTACGCAAGTTTAACTACATTTATATTAATTGTAACGTTTATCTCTTAGATGTACTAGAGGAAAATAGTTTTCATTCAACTTGTTTATTCCTTCTACTCATCCATCTTTCTAGCAACATGCGACGAATCATCGCAATGTTATGGAAAAGCCGAACGCCGAAAGCAAATACAGCGACTAAATACAAGTCTACACCAAGATGAACGCCTAGAAAAGCCAAACCCGCTGCTAAAATGATGTTCGTAAAAAAACCTGTTAAAAATACCTGTTCATTAAATACATTTTCCAGATGTGCGCGAATGCCTCCAAATAACGTATCTAATGCAGCAAGTACAGCTATTGACAAGTAGTTACTATATTCATCTGGAATTTGAAATTCCGAAAATAGACCTAATAGAACCCCAATTAAAAGACCTACGATTGGAAGCCACATTTTATGAATCCTCCTTTACCGGAGTCATGTAACGAACTCGGTATGTTCTTTCATATGCCGGAATTGTTAAGTAGTTAATTGGCTGTGATTCAATGTTGAAGTTGTCATATGAAAAATATTCCTTTGATTGAGAGGACATAATGGCATGGTGCAGCTGTTCAGGATCATCAGTTATTACACGAACCTTCAACGGAAATTGGGTCATTCGGCTTCCATTAACTAAAGTAACTCCATTTGCTTCACGGATCGCAGAATTTGAAACAATTCTTTGATGACCAATTGCTATTTCTTCTGCCCCGTTAATATTCAGCTCATTAATTAACATTCGTAGTAAATGCGGTGGGACTGACCGTATTGCACCACCTGAATAATTTTCATCAAAATGCGGACTAATTTCTATAACAACACCTGCTCCGCTTTTTTCTGTCAACCCAGCACTTTCACTTAATTCTTCAATCACATCTGAAATAACATCCTCAACATTTTCTGACTGTTCTAATTCATTTAAAAGCTCAATCTGTCTATCTATTTCCTCATTTAACTCTTTTTGCCTTTCTTTTTCAACGGTAAGAGCTTGTCTTAATTCATTTACATTCCGTGTATCCCGTACTTCTGGCTCTTTCGTAATTTGGAATTGGATGGCGACCATGAACCCTATTATCATCGTGACAATCGTAAATGTAATCATTCGATCCTTCATAGATGTCATCCTTTCTCTGCATAGTACGGATCAAGAACGATATCATTCTTTTTTTCAATCCTTACTTCAATGTTTTCTCCGACGAGGAGGTCTTTTACGCCTCCAACCATGTTTAATGACGAGTTTAACGTTTCACTATCACCGATAGCAGTAATTTCAAATGGAGCGTAAGAAGTATGGCCGTCTACTTCAATGACAGGTCCAATACATTGAATATAAGATTGGTGGTTTATTCGATGACCATTAATCGCAATAGCTTCAGCACCCGTAACAAGAAGCTCGTCTATCACCATTTGAAGATGCTGTTCGTGAACAATGTAGTTGTTTGGGTTTTCCTCTTCATGTATATAGTCAGAATCATCTAAGGATACAACGATTCCTTCACCTTGAACTCCTACTTCACCAGTAATCATTCTTAACCGGTCTAAATCTTCTACTAAGTTAAAATACGTTCGTTCGCGATGAGCGACTTCCTCTTCTATTTCAGTGATTTGCTGCTGAAGTAACCTCAACTCTTCTGTTAAATTGCGATTTATTTGCTGTTCCATTAAAACTTGATTACGAAGATCATCTTCCATTCTCCATTGACTGCTAGACATGTTTGGAGATGAGTCAGTTTGACTGTTCGTAAACTGGTAACTCAGGGCAACGATAAATCCAGTCACTAATAGAACGAAAGCAAATATAACGTGACTACCCTTCACCTTCAACCTCTTCATCCTCCTCTTCATGGAAACTTTCAAAATATGGGTTCATTCTCATATGCACAATTCCTTCTTCATTTGGATCTAGCTGCTCAACAACAGAAGGATATGGGGCAATACGTTCAGCAAAATCACGTATCGTTGTACTAACGACAAACCCATCATTCATATAGATCATGAGCCTTGTCTGATCATTTTCAGTAGGTGTTAAATATATCTCTGACATATGGTAACGTAAGTGATCTTTCACTTTACTCAATTCTTCAGCAAATAAAGTTAACAATTGATCTTCATCACTAAAGTCATTTAAGATCGGAGCATCATATGGGAAAGGTGAATGAATGAATGGTTCCGGTAGCGTTTCACCTGTTTCAATAAGGGGAAGAAACTCATGGCCATCCTTTATGTAAGCAACGATTTCATACTCCTCCACATTAATTGATACTGTATTTGGCCATTGACGCTGAATTGCGGCTTCGTTAATAAGCGGGTGTTCTTCAACGTTACCGATGACAGTATCCCTGTCTATCGTCCACATATTTACATCATTTAAAAGGGCAGAAGTATCGATAATCCATTCCTCTTCTGTATAAATGTTTCCATTCACTTCGACTTGTTGTACATTTGAAAATGAAGTTTGAAAGTAAATGACGATCGTCATTAACAAAAAGAAGGTAGAAACATAAATGATTAGTCTTCTATTTGCTCGTTGTTTGCGTCTTTCTTTTAATGTTGGAATACGTTCTTCTATTTCAACTACTTTTTTATGATTCATTTCATTATCCTCCATTGTATAGCAAAGGAATCAGGGAAAAAATATACATATACTCGCATTTAAAAAAATAGACAAATGACCTGTTTAGCTACAAGGAAGATTCTAGGTAATAATTCCTATTTTTTTTTTAGAAATTTACCTACTTATAATTTCGAAAAGGCAGGTTAGCCCTGCCCTGCTTAACAGCCTACTATTTGATTTTAATCGGTAATCCCCACTTGTTCAACCTCTGTTTCCATCTTTACTTCATATTTTTCAAAAATGGTCTTCTGAATGTGCTTAATAAGGTCTATTACATCTTTTGAAGTTGCATCTCCTTTGTTCACAATAAAGTTAGCATGGACTTCCGATACTTGTGCCCCGCCAATAGAATACCCTTTTAATCCAGACTTTTCTATTAGCTGACCAGCATAGTAAGGAAGAGGATTCCGAAACACACTGCCACAGCACGGAAAGTTCCACGGTTGTGTATCTCTACGATAATCTTTATTTTTTTGTAGTTCTTGTTTGATAGTTTCAGGATCTCCTTCATTTAGTTCGAATTCAGCTTCGACTACAATCCCCTCTTCTGATTGTAGGCGAGAAGTCCGATAGGAAAATGACATTTTATCACAATTGATCCATTTAAAAGTCCCATCTGGATATAATATATGAGCACGTATTAAAATGTTTGACATATCTGATCCATGAGCACCAGCGTTCATAAAGATTGCCCCACCGACCGTTCCTGGAATACCAGCTGCAAATTCTAATCCGGAAAGTCCTTTTTTACTAATGATCGTGGCAAGCTTGATTAACGAATAGCCGGCACCTACTCTTAATGTTGTCCCCTGAACTGAGTAATCACTAAGTTTTTCACTAAGTTTAATAACAACACCATTAATCCCTTTGTCTGATATAAGTAAGTTGGAACCTCTTCCTAAAGGAAACCAAGGAATATTTTCTTTATTTATATATGCTATAGCTTGCTTAAGTGCATCCACAGTATAAGGTTCAAAGAAAAGTGCCGCAGGTCCGCCAATTTTCCAAGTTGTGTGATTTTTTAACGGCTCCCCTTCAATTACACTACCTTCTAACCGTTCAAAATACTTCTTTATGTTCTCCATCATAAAACCTCCTTACCGTTTCCATGTAAGACCCTGCGTATATATCAATTCGTTCATTTAATATGGCTGTTATGCATTTTTATTGCTATTACATTTTCATAATGGACATTCAAAGCAACCAATAAACATTGTTCCCTTTTTCCACTATGACCTTCATGAACGATTAACTGTTCCTATGTAATCATCACCACTAAATTTACCTCACATAATATTATATCTTAAAAATAGTTGTCTTGATGTTACGAATTCATCATTTTTATGAAAAGAAAAATAGAGGGTGTCTCAAAAGTATTTTGAGGACACCCTTTCTTTCATTTTATAATCAAATATTCGAAATTGCTATCACCAGAGCATTCACTTCAGGGCACAAGTGCGACATCTACTCGTGCTGCATTTTCGTTTGCATTCGTTACGTCTTCTTTCCCTTCGGCAATGCTTCAACTTCCTCGTGTTTAAAGAATTTGAACCGTTCAAATGTTAACGCATATGCCGGCTAATATTCAGTAGAACGCCGATTGAGGTTAACATTAAGGTTAATGATGACCCCCCGTAACTAAGTAATGGCAAAGTAATTCCTGTAACAGGCATAAGACCGATAACAACTCCAATATTAATCATAACTTGAATAGCTATCATCCCGATAATACCTGTGGCCATTAAGCTTCCATATAGATCCGGGGCAAATAAAGCAATTCTTAAGCCTCTCCACAAAAGGATTGCAAAACACGCAAGGACAAATGCCCCCCCGATAAAGCCAAGCTCCTCTGATAGAATCGCAAAAATAAAATCGGTTTGCGGTTCAGGAAGATAGAAATATTTTTGCCTGCTCGCCCCAAGACCTAACCCTAAAAACCCTCCAGGGCCAATAGCATATAATGACTGAATAATTTGAAAGCCACTCCCTAGAGGGTCCTGCCAAGGGTCAAGAAAAGAAGTAATTCGTTCAAGTCGATACGGCGCTGATATAATTAGTCCAACTAAGCCGACAACACCAATCATTCCTAAGTATACAAAATGACTTATTTGTGCCCCGGCAATAAAGATCATAACCACACATGTTAATACCATGACTGCACCAGTCCCTAAGTCTGGCTGAAGCATAATCAAAGCAAAAGCAAGCATGACAAGTCCTAGTGTCGGAAAAAGCCCTTTCTTCCACGTCGTCACATACTTTTGTTTATCTGATAAATACTTGGCTAGAAAAAAGATCATCGCAATTTTCATAAACTCTGAAGGCTGAATCGAAAATGCGCCTACCCCTAACCAACTTTGAGCACCGCCTCTAACGAGCCCAACTCCAGGTATTAATACTAAAATTAGCAAGCCGAAACAGATGATCAAAAAAATCTTAGCCATTTCACGCCAGTTCCAATAATCAATATTCATCATAAAAAACATAGCGATGAGTCCTAGACCAGCAAAAAACAATTGACGTTTCAGGAAAAAGAAAGAATCATCGAATCTATAATCGGCCCATACTGCACTAGCACTAAAAACCATGATTAATCCAACAATTAATAAGCTTACTGTTGCTCCTATTAACAATAAATCTGGAGCTGACCTAACTTTAGGCAATAGAGTGCACCTCCGATTTTGGACAGAATCTCTATTACCTATTTTTATGTCCGAGTTGGACAAACATGACTTTATTGTATAATCTTTTCTACAGCTTCTATGAAACACTCTCCGCGCTGCTCAAATGTTTTGAATTGATCCCATGATGCACAAGCAGGTGATAATAAAATAACATCGCCCGACTCAGAACATTGATATGCTGTTTCGACTGCTTCATTGAGATGCGACGTTTTCTCAACCTTAGTAACCCCTGCTTGCTTTGCCGTTTCTGCTATCATGTCTGCTGTTTCTCCGTACGTCACAACTGCTTTTACGCGCTTCTTAAAATATGGAATTAAATCATCAAATGACACACCACGATCTAACCCGCCGGCAATTAATACGACTGGCTGTTCAAATGCTTTTAAAGAAGTAATCGTTGCAGGAATGTTCGTTGCTTTTGAATTGTTATAAAATAATCTCCCATTAAAGGAATCGACAAATTGTAACCGGTGTTTTACACCACTAAATGTTTTAAGGGTATGGATGATTTGTTCTTTTGACCCTCCTGCCAATACTGCAGCAGCAGTAGCAGCTAGTGCATTCGCAATGTTATGTTCACCAGGAAGAGACATTTCTTCTTTATGAATGAATCTATCTCCGAAGATGACAAGCCAGCCATCACGATCTAAGTATGCACCATTCTCTATACGTTGTGTAAGAGAAAATGGGATTTTTTTTGCTTGTCCACTTTTAACGATGTGAACTACTTGGTTATCATCTGCGTTATAAATAAGATAATCCTCAGACGTTTGATTTTCCATAATTCGGCTTTTTGCTTCTTGATAGTTTTCAAACGAACCGTGGTAATCAATATGGGCTTCCACGATATTTAAAATCATCGCGATATAAGGTTTAAACGTTTCAACACCCATTAATTGAAAACTTGACAGCTCAGTAACGAGTACATCATCCTCAGTTGCATGTTCCGCAACTTCACAAGCAACATCTCCGATATTTCCTGCAATTAAAGGGCTTTTCTTTCCTCCATTAAGCATTTCATATAAATAGGTAGTTGTTGTCGTTTTACCGTTTGAACCAGTAATTCCGATTATTTCTGCTTCACTAATTTGCGAAGCGAGCTCTATTTCTGTAATAACAGGAACCTTTTGTTGTAATGCTTTTTCAATTAGTGGATTCGAATACGGAATCCCCGGGTTCTTAACGACATAATCGATTTGCTCATGAATTAACTGTAATGGGTGTGAGCCACAAATGACTTCTGCCCCCATTTCCTCTAATTGTTGTGCTTGTTTATTTTCTTCTAATGGGAGACGGTCATTAACCGTCACATTCGCCCCAAGCTTTAAAAGCAGCTTAGCCGCAGCTGTTCCACTTTTTGCAAGCCCTAGCACGAGTACATGTTTACCTTGAAAACGAGTTGTTTCTTTCATTTATAACCACACCTCAATATAAACTCCAATGATGGCAAATAAGAAGCCGACAAGCCAAAATGTAACGACTACTCTCCATTCACTCCACCCCGATAACTCATAATGGTGGTGTAATGGGCTCATCTTAAAAATCCGTTTTCCTGTTGTTTTAAAAGAAACAACTTGAATGATGACTGATAATGTTTCGATAACAAATACACCGCCAATAATAACGAGGAGTAATTCCATTTTCGTTAAAATTGCGATTAACCCGATTGCTCCACCTAGTGCTAGAGAGCCCGTGTCACCCATAAATACTTTAGCTGGATGTGCATTAAATACTAAAAAGCCAAGTACTGCTCCAACAACTGCAATAGAGAAAAGCGAAACAGAATACATCGATAATGAATATGCAATAATAGCAAATGCACCAAATGCAATCGCTGAAGTACCAGCAACAAGACCATCTAATCCATCAGTTAAGTTCACAGCATTAGAAGCACCGACTAAAATAATAATCATAAGTGGGAAATAAAGCCAACCTAATTCAACAGACAAGTTCGTTCCGGGAACGGTTATGTCAGTCGGTAATCCGTGCTGGACTAAAACGAAATATACAATAGTTGAAATAAACACTTGGCCGAGAAACTTTTGTTTTGATGTTAGTCCTAAATTACGTTTTTTGACAACCTTGATAAAATCATCTAAAAATCCTAGTAATCCAAATCCAAGTGTAACGAAGATAAGCATCCAAATTTCAACATTAATGGAATGGAATTGTCCTGCTAATATTAATGTCGAGGCTACAATTGATAGGACGATCATAATTCCACCCATTGTTGGTGTTCCTGTTTTTTTCTGATGTGATTTCGGACCTTCATCCCTAATACTTTGACCAAACTTCAACCTTCTTAAAAATGGGATAAAAATGGGTGATAAAAGCACCGTAATTAAAAATGATAAAATTAATGTAAATAATAATCCTTGTTCCAGCATAATTTTTGGAACTCCTTTCTAACAACAACTCAATTCTTTGATGTATTTATTCATTTACTGTCGAGCAGTTTTTATAAAACTGTATGTTTGTTTTGACATATGAAGCTTACATTCTTTGAAAAAGTGATTCATGGGTTATATATAATGGCTTATTTTTATTTTATCGCCTTCCGTCCTATTTAATGCCTCTGCATTCCAAAAAAGGAAAGTTTACCGCTTATTAAAAAGAGTGTCAATTGACTTTTTCTCTATACTCTTTTAATGTCTCTGCAATTTTTTCAGGCATTACACCTAGGTGAACGGAAAGCGCAATAGCAAAGACGGCATTTTTCACGAGCGGTTCTGAAACTAATGGAAGGGTAAAAGTCATCCTTACACCTGATAATGTGAAGTTTACCTCTGTCTGGCTTTTAACGACATGATCAATATGAAACAAAGAATCTTTATGAAAGCCACAATAGAGAGGGTCTGCTCTCCAATCTCTTCTTAATAAAGGCTCGTCTCCGTCAAGGATTAAAACTGAACTTGCTTTCATGGCACTTTCAACTTCAATCGCAAAATCAATTTCCGAAGCCTGTGAACGAACTGATTCCTTGTTTTGATTACTAGTGATGATCAAGTAGTTCGGAACGATAATTTGCTTAAGCAATTGGATGTCGACCTTGGTTTCAACTGGTAATTCGAATACGAATGCATCTGCTTCCCTTGACATATTTAAAGCAGCTAATGAAATATCTTCATATCCTTGAAGAACCTCGGTTGTTTGATGAACATGAAATTGTTTTGTCAAAATCGATGTAACGATATCTTTTGTCATCCTCTTTCCGTCGCTACTTGTAACGCAGATCACAATCGGGTCAATTTCTTTTAAGTACATGTTTGATAATTCATGTAAAGCTTTCGATGTATTTTCTACGAGAAATAAAGGGAATGTATTAGGAACGGTTTCAGGGATAGGCTTATTTTGCTGCCATAGAGCCGCACTCGCTCCTCCTTCAATAGCAGCCTCCAAAAACCGGTGGCCATCAAACGTCTCCGTCTCTAACGGAATATATAAATGGCCTTTCTGAATACTATCACTATGAACACTTGCTCCTTGTGCAATAAACGTAAGGGGAACATCGCCTGCTGTCGTTAAAGATACTGATTTTAATAAGTGTAAATCAATCGTTGACAACATCTTATTTTGCCTCCTCGGCTGCCTTTTTCGCAATAACTCGATCATCAAAATGATAGTTCGTCGTTCCAATTGTTTGATACGTTTCATGTCCTTTCCCGGCAATCAAGATAACTTCATCTCGCTGTGCTGATTGTACAGCTGTTTCAATAGCTGATTTCCGGTTTTCAATGACTTTATAATCCGTCCCTTTCATACCTGTTTCCATATCTTCTAAGATTTTCAGTGGATCCTCCGTTCGTGGGTTATCCGAAGTTAAATAGACGAAGTCAGCCAATTGCTCAGCAACTGCAGCCATCTTAGGACGTTTTGTTTTATCACGGTCACCGCCACATCCGACAACAACAGTCACTTTACCTTTTGCAAACTCTCTAATCGTCTCTAACACATTTTTTAAGCTGTCAGGAGTGTGGGCATAGTCGACAATGACATGGTATGGGCTATTCATTTCCACTCGCTCAAATCGACCAGACACACCTTTCACTTCTTCTAAACTCGTACAGATGCTTTCCAAGCTTATACCGGAAGCATACGCAGCAGCTAATGCGGCTAGTGCATTATAAACAGAAAAGGTCCCGGCCATCTTTAAACGAACAGGCATTGAATGTTCACCAATGTTTACGTGAAAATCGGTTCCTGTTTCATGTACATTGATATTTGTCGCCTTGACGTCAGCATCTGAATGGATTCCATATGTTAAAACTGGTACAGCTGTCATCATTTTAATACGCTCAGAAGCTTCATCATCATTATTAATAACAGCCATTTTATATTTGTTCTGGTCATAGGCATTTCCTAATTGGGCAAATAACAGCCCTTTTGCGTAACCGTAACGCTCCATCGTTCCGTGAAAATCTAAATGATCTTGCGACAAATTTGTAAACACTGCAATATTAAATTCACAACCGTGAACTCTTCCTTGTTCTAGTGCATGTGAAGAGACTTCCATTGTTATCGTATCTACCCCTTCACGAACCATGTTCGCAAACTCCTTTTGTAAAACGAGTGATTCAGGAGTTGTATTTTTAACCGGCACTTCTTTCTCGGCGTACCTCATATACATCGTACCGATCATACCGATATTTTTTTGTGCATCCGTTAAAATTTTTTCGATTAAATGAGTCGTTGTCGTTTTACCATTTGTACCAGTGACACCGATCATGTGTAAATTCTTCGTCGGATATTCATAATAAGCCGCTGATACGATTGCCATTGCACGCTTTGAATCTTTTACTATTACAACAGGAATGTCGACATCCAATGGTTTCTCAGCAACTAGTGCAACTGCACCATTTGAAATGGCTTGCTCAGCATAATCATGCCCATCAACTGTAT
The DNA here is from genome assembly GCF_002335745.1 of Evansella halocellulosilytica. GTDB lineage: Bacteria > Bacillota > Bacilli > Bacillales > Salisediminibacteriaceae > Bacillus_CA > Bacillus_CA halocellulosilytica. The sequence continues at coordinate 4,060,251 of NZ_NIST01000001.1, forward strand.
AACCTGGGACACAAAAGAAAAGACTTCCTTCTGTGACTTCACGCGAGTCCATGTGGAGGTCTTGAATGAATGGATTACTCTCATTTGGTAGAGAATATGCTGGCAATAATGCTACTAAATCATGTAAATACATTGTCACTACTCCTTCAATCTCGTTATCAATTCTTCATATTCAACGATTTCTATACTGTAGCTGACTCATTTGTGCTTCCCATTATACTTTTGAGTCAGCCCATAGTTAGATTATGTTTCCTGAAACATTTTCACAAATATTGTTCTTTACTATTTTACTGTTCATCTTCTTGTTTGTCACCCATATATACACGAATTGTTGAACCCGCACTTACTTTTGTTCCAGGTTCAGGAGATTGAAGCACTACTTCTTTCCCTTCCCCGGAAGCATCAAGACTCAAGTCATAATAAGCTTGATTAATATCATTTATTGTCCTCCCTACTAAATCAGGTACTTCTACGAGCGGGACATCGTTCCACATCCGTTCTTTTTCAATTTGTTCATCTCTTTTTTCTACTCCTAATGCTCTTAAACCGTCTTCCATAATGTTACCGACAATAGGTGCTGCTACTGTTCCACCAAATTGAACCGTACCTTTCGGGTTATCAACTGCAACATAAACAACAATTTGCGGATCATCAGCAGGGGCAAATCCTATAAAAGACACGATATGGTTATTCTCCAAGTATCGACCGTCTTTTGCTTTTTGAGCTGTCCCTGTTTTTCCTCCTACACGATAGCCATCAACATATGCACCGCGTCCTGTACCTTTTGCAACAACGTGTTCAAGCGCATTTCTTACCTCAGTTGATGTTTCTTCTGAGATGACCTGTTGCTTCATCGTCGGATTCGTTCTTGAAATCACTTCTCCTGTTTCGCCATCAAGCCATTCATGTGCAAAATACGGCTGATATAAGTAACCTCCGTTAATAGCAGCCGCGACAGCTGTTACTTGTTGTATCGGAGTAACAGATACCCCTTGCCCGAATGCCGTTGTCGCTAATTCAAGCGGTTTTACTTCCTCTACATCAAATAAAATTCCGGTTCCTTCACCTTGAAGGTCAATACCGGTTTTACTACCAAACCCAAAATCATGAATGTATTGGAATAAAGCCTCTTTCCCTAATCTTTCCCCCAATGCGACAAACCCAGGGTTACAAGAATTTTGTACGACTTCTAAAAATGTTTGGGAACCGTGACCACCTTTTTTCCAGCACCTTAGTCTATGACCAGCTACTTCAATATACCCCGGATCATGGAATGAATCCGCATGAAGATCTACTTTTCCTTCCTCAAGTGCTGCGGCTAGTGTAATAATTTTAAATGTAGAACCCGGTTCATACTGACTCCAAACAGGTTTGTTTTGGTTGTAAATTTCAGGAGGCACTTCACGGAAACGTTCAGGGTCATAATCAGGACGAGAAGACATACCAAGAATTTCGCCTGTATTAGGGTTCATCGCAATCGCCATTGCACCATCTGGATTATATGTCGCTTCAGCAATATCTAATTCTCTTTCAATAATCGTTTGAATTCTTGAATCGACTGTTAATTTTAAATGTTGACCATTTTTTGGCGCGGTATATTCATCAGCAAGATTTGGCATTCGCCTTCCTTTTGCATCTGAGTAAAAGGAGACATGGCCTTGTTCGCCAGCAAGCTTTTCATCATAATAAAGCTCAAGTCCGGTTAGTCCTTGGTTATCAATGCCTGCAAAACCTAACACATGTGATAAATAATTCCCAAATGGGTAATGCCTTTTATTATCTTCAGCTATATAAACGCCTTCGATGCCAAGCTCTCTTACTTCTGCTGCTAGTTCATTACTTATTTTTCTACCTTCAGGATTAATTCGTTCAATGGAAGAATTTTTTGTCACAAGCTCATACACTTTTTGTTCTTCCATCTTCAATACTTCTGCAAGCTTCGCTGAGACATCTGCTGGATCTGTTATTTGCCTTGGTACTACTAAGACAGACGGAGCACTAATATTCGTCGCAAGAGGTACACCATTTCTATCTAATATTTCCCCACGCTTCGCTTCAAATGGGATATTCCTGCTCCACAAGTCTTCTGCTTTATCTGAGAGTTCATCTCCCATTGCTAATTGAACGTAACCTAGTCTAATGATCATTACAAAGAAAACGATAAGTCCGACACCTAATGCAAAAATTAACCTTTTACGTACGGTAACATTCGATACTCTTTTCATCATGAACCCCCCGTTGTCTAAACACTTTGGCTTGGTTCAGTAATATGAAAAAAATGGACAGGTTAGAACCTGTCCATAAGAACTTTTATACAATGTATCGAATCGTTTCTTTAATCCATGAAAAACTCATCATCTTCTAATTCTTCATCGTCCTCATCATCATGAACATCTTGGTCAGCTTCTCGTTCAACTTCTTCATCAAAAGGTTCCGTTAATGTCACGATCATCTTCGTAACGCCTTCAATCGACTCACCTGGCGATGGACTTTGATCCCGAACAAACCCGCTGCCATCGAAATCGATATCTATTCCCGTTAAGTCTCTGAAAGCAAACAGCTGTCTCATTGACCAATTTGTCATATCCGGGAATTCACCACCGTTTCCATCCGTTTTGAGTAAAACCTTCTCACCAGGAATAATCTCTACTTCTGGACGCGGAATTTGCGCTTCAACAGTACTCCCATCACCAACAACAAAGACTTGCTGACCATCTGATTCTAGTTGCTCTACAGCTTCTTGTATATTTTCTCCAATGTAGTCTTCCATCTCTATTCCATGCGACATGTTCTCATCGCCAATTTCCTCTGTCGGCGAAATGTTTAAATATTGTAAGCTTTGCTGCATGACTGGTTTAAAAATTAATGAAACAGGTGTTGAACCTGATTCTGACTCCTCTAGTTGTGGGCGATCGACAGCAACATAAACAATAACTTCAGGATCTTCTGCAGGAGCCATACCTAGAAAAGAAAAGATATTTTTTCCATGTCCATTTAAATACCCATTACCTTCTGGATCTGGAATTTCAGCTGTCCCGGTTTTTCCGGCTATATTAAATCCTTCAATGGCATAAGGAGTACCGGTTCCATCTTCTGATGAAACGACCGTTTCTAATATATCTAGAACTTCTCTAGAAGTTTCAGATGAGATTGGTTCGCCTACAATTTCAGGCTCATTATTCGTAATCACTTCACCATCTTCGTCATTCACAATTCGGTCTATGATATAAGGTTTCATCATTTTCCCTTCATTTGCAATAGCCGATGCTGCTTGGATTTGTTGAATTGGCGTTACCGCTGAAGCTTGTCCAAATGCAGTATATGCAGCATCACCATACCATGAATTTGCAAGAACCCCACCCGTTTCATTTGGAAGGTCAATCCCTGTTGGTTCAGTAAAACCAAATGAAGTTAAATATTGATATAAATTTTCTTGACCTAATTTTTCTAAAGCAAGAATGGAGAAAGCTACGTTCGATGAACGTTGCACTCCTTCATTAAACGTAATCTCTCCCCACCCACCACGATGATGGTCACGAATTGTGTGTGGACCAATTGTGTAAGAACCTGACTTGAATGTAGCTTCTCCGTTATAGACTCCAGCATCGACAGCAGCAGCAAGCGAGAAAACTTTCATTGTTGAACCAGGTTCAAAATGGGTTGAGACGTTAAAGTTCGTATAGTTTTCAATTGATTCATATTGATTCGGATTAAAACTAGGACGGTTTGACATCCCTAGTATTTCACCTGTTTTAGCATCGGCAACGACAGCCATCATCCGTTCTGGTTCGTATTCCTCTTCTACTTGGTTCATCGTTTGTTCAATGGACATTTGAATTCTCGAATCTAATGTTAAAAAAACTTGATCACCGTTTTTCGGTTCTTCGATCACTTCGTTTGCATTTACTAATGAACGATTAAGCGCGTCCTTTTGATACGTGATCCGCCCATCCTCTTCTTGTAAATATTCATTTAAACTATTCTCAAGTCCCATTCTTGCTTCCGACATGTCTCTTTCTGTATAACCGAGAACATGAGAGGCAAACATCTGCTTCGGGTAATATCTCCGGGCATCTTCTCTAAAAGTGATTCCATCAAGTTCTAGTTCCTCAACTTCTTCCATTTTTTCATAGCTTAAGAATTTTGTTTGAGGTCCTAACTCTACTTGGACCTTTTCATTTTGAATTCCCTCAGATAAAAGTCTTTCAATCACCTGCGTATCGATATCTAACACTGTACTTAATTGTTGTGCAGTAAATTGAGGGTCACTCACATAGTCATCGTACGTGTCATTCACAATAGCAACGATTGAATAAGAAGGAATTTCTTCAGCTAACGCTTCGCCATTACGATCATATATGGTCCCCCTCTGCCCATCGATCACTCTTGACTGGGACCACCTTTGTTCTAATAATTCTTGTAAATCCTGACCTTGTACTTCTTTTGCTGCTTGTATGTAGACAAAGCGCGAAAACATAATTGTTATCCCAATTAAAATGGCTAACAATATATAGAGTCCACGCTTTGTTACGACTACACTTTTATTTTTCTCTAACAAACAATTCGTCACCTCCAAAAAGCGAACAAGGGGAAGGTGTTAATCATGAATGCTTCTTACATCTTCTACACGAAGCTCCATCCCCATTGCCTCTGCTTCTGCTAATATTCTGTCTGGGTCTGAAAGCTCTTTCACTTGTAGTTCCAGCCCTTGGTTGATGCTCGCCTGCTGGGCAATGTCACTTTCTGTTTGTTGAATTTGATGGTTTACGATATACATAGAGGCATAATTTGATATCACAAGATAAAGTCCAAATACGACTGCAGCAAGAGCTGCAAAATAAATCAACTTCTCCCCTTTTGTAATCCCACCATTAAACACTTTTTGTTTAACGGTTTTTGTCTCCCGTTTTGGTTGCGGGTTCCATTGTTGTTCCTGCCTTTGTACTAATGGACTCATCTTCATTCCTCCTTATTTTTTTCAGCAATTCTAAGTTTTGCTGAATGGGCTCGTTGGTTTAGTTCTAGTTCATCCTCTTTAGCGACAATCGGCTTTCTGTTCACAAGTGTTAATTCCGGCTCAAACCCTTCAGGTACAACAGGTAATCCTTTCGGTAATTCAGGTGGTGTACCTCTCCTTTTAAAGACTTGCTTACATATTCGATCTTCTAGAGAATGGAACGTAATAACAGCAATACGGCCACCTTGTTTCAGCATATCGATCCCATCGTTAAGAGCATGATCAAAAACATTCAGCTCATCATTAACAGCTATTCGAATCGCTTGAAACGTACGTTTAGCCGGGTGTCCTCCTTTTCTTCTAGCAGGAGCAGGGATCGCTTCTTTAATCACTTCAACAAGTTGAAATGTTGTCGCGATAGGCTCTATTTCTCTAGCCTGTTCAATCTTTCGAGCGATTTGTTTCGCAAATCGTTCTTCACCATATTTTGAGATGATTTTCATAATGTCTTGAAACGACCATTCATTAACGACTTCATATGCCGTTAGAGCTTCGTTTCGATTCATCCTCATATCTAATGGTGCGTCAAAACGATAACTGAACCCACGTTCTGGTTCATCAAACTGCGGAGAAGATACGCCAAGGTCAAAGACAATTCCGTCTACCTTATCGATCCCTAACAGCTCAAGTTCCTTTTTTACATATTTAAAATTACTATGGACGAAATGTACGTTTCCTTCATAAGATGCAAGACGTTCTTTTGCATGGAGAAGTGCCGTTTCATCTTGGTCAAATGCAATTAAGCGTCCTTCTTCATTAAGTTCTGAAAGGATTCGTTCACTATGTCCACCACCACCAAGAGTGCAATCAACATAAATTCCGTCTCGCTTGATGTTTAATCCTGCTACTGTTTCTTCTTTCAGAACGGTTACGTGTTCAAACAAAGAAGTCCTCCTCCTATCTCACTACAATTCAAAGTCCACGATATTTTCTGCGATTTCTGCAAAAGATTCTTCTGATTCTGCAAAATACTCTTCCCACACTTCCTTACTCCATATTTCAACTCGATTGGATACACCGATTACGACACATTCTTTTTCTAATTTTGCATATGTACGCAATGTAGAAGGCAAGTTAACTCGGCCTTGCTTGTCTAACTCACTTTCAGTTGCGCCTGAAAAGAAAAAGCGAGTAAACGCTCGTGCATCTTTTTTCGTGAAAGGAAGTGATTTTAGCTTTTGTTCTAATTGTCTCCATTCATGCTCAGGATAAACAAATAAACATTTATCCATTCCTCTAGTAACGACGAAGGTGGATCCCAAGTCTTCACGGAATTTTGCTGGAATGATCATTCTTCCTTTCTCATCAACATTGTGATGAAACTCTCCCATGAACATGGATCTCCACCTCCTCCACTTTATAACACTAATTTACCACATCTCCCCACTTCTTACCACTTCAATTTCAAATATTTTTTTGAAAAGCGTAAACACCTGACAGGCGAGCGCTAAAAGTTACCTTACGAGTCCCCTTCTTGATAGCAAGAGTGGTGTGTCAGCTTCATCAATGACATTGAACTTAGTCATATAAACAAAATAAAAAAAGCCCTGCTTCCTGCAGGACTTTTACACACTAATTATAAATAAATATATCCATGTTGGCCGGGTTGACAGACTTCTTCTAAAACAGTTTGTAACATTCGTTCAATTAAGTCTGGTCCATATATATTTAAATACGGAAAAATATTTAATTGCCTTTCTTGCAAGTTCCCGTTCGGCTTCATTTCGCATTGTACAACATCAAATCGTCTTAAACCAGATTCATTTTGTTTCTTCAATTGAGCAGTAAACTTTGTTTCTAATTGAGTCATATAAGTTTTTGCTTTCTCTCTATACGTCTCCTGTAACGATTCAAATTCCTCCCCGTATTTTTGAAAAGTGGGAGACAGGTGGGAGAAAATTTCATCTATCTGTTCAACAGCATGTTGAAATTGTTCTTTGTAAGGAGCTTTTTCTTGTTCTATTAACCATTGTTCTTTCTCTTTTTCTACCCCTTTTTTTGTTACACTTTTATCATCCAACCTTAGTTTAACCAAGTTTTTTTCACTTTGCCTTGAAATAAAGGTAAAGTGCAGCCTTGGCTGAACAATAGGCATTCGCATTTGAAAAGTATGAAACACTTCTTTTAAAGTTGCCCAATATTTTAATTCTCCTGGACCTGCAACAAACGAAAGAACCGGCAGTAAAAACTCTTGCATTAACGGACGTGATACAACATTATTACTAAGAGAATTCGGGTCAATACTAATTTCATTAAGAAGTTCTTCCTCAGTCCAGTGACGATTGCTGTCTTTTTCAAGAAAGACCTCTCTTTCTTTAGACAATAAATACCTTTGACCTTGGTCATGTATAAAGAGATGAGCATTATTTTCATCGATGTCGATCGGTTCTTCTTGATAAACCTTTTTATACCGCAAAGCACCTTCTATAAATGCACCACGTAATTGATCGTTTTTACGGATTAGTTGTTTAAAATAATCACTCTCTATTTTTCTAATGTCCGGACAGGCAGCATCCATTAATATGATCCCTGTACCTTTGAATATTCGATGAATGATTTTGGCACACCAATCAACATAAGTTATATCCGTATTGATATCTGCTACTAATTCATCGTAGAGCTTGCGTGTATATTCTGTTTCCTGTAAAAATTGGAACAACTCCTGAATGATCGCATGGCCGTCCACTGAAGAAATCCGTCTATTTGAAACAGGATACTTTACATCATTTCTTTCTCCAATACGGACCTTTTTAATTTGATCTTCATAATGGAGAAATGTATGATTCACTTCATCAATATCGTGGTCTTCACCGGCTATCCAAAAAATAGGGACGACAGGAATCTGATGTTTCCGCTCAATATCTGATGCATATTTTATGATCGAAACTATTTTATTAATTGTATAAAGCGGACCTGTTAATAAACCTGCCTGTTGACCTCCTACGACTGCGACAGATCGTTCATCCTGAAGCTTATTGATCATCTCTATTGTCGCATCATCTGCATGATGCTTTTTATTAAAATTTGTGAGTACATCAACTAATTCTTTTCTTTTAAATGTACGCGTTTTTAAGTCACCATATCTTAATAAATATGATTTATCCTCTAAAGAATAATCAAAAAAGGATTCTGCCTCTTTTTCATTATGTAAATACTCGTTTATAAATCCAGTATTTTGCGCTTCTTCCCAAACGAATTTCATCTGATTCAACCTCTCACTTTCGATAGGTGAAGTTATTTCGACCTTCCAAATAAATCGACTCTAATTATAGCAAAGTTATTTCAGGTTACCAATGAAGATGACTTGAAAGTATATATGAAATCAAGTAGACAAAGAGGAGCGAGATATGTGAATCGTCACCACTGCCTGATCAGAACCGTCTCGACAAATACGGTTGTAAAGAAATCAGTACCGGGACTACTAGATTTTTTCTAGAAATTACTCTCAGTTCTTAAATAGCAGCAATATTAGAAATGAACCCATATATTACTAAAAAGAAGTAGACCAAGAAAAAAACAAAAAACTGAAACCTCCAAACACCTTTCAATACTTTATGAATCGATATATCATCGTTCGTTTTCCAATGGAGAAACGTAAAGAAAACAGCTGTTATTAAAAAGAATAAGATAAATAGCCATATAATTGAAAATCCCCATATTTCTAACACGATAAAATAGATAGAAGTCATGAACAAAATAACGGTAAGGTCTGCAGCAAGTTTTATAGAAAACACTTTATTTTTTGTGCTTTTCATTGTAATAATATAGATGAGATAAAATCCTAACAGCGGTACTGTAACAATCGATGCAATAATAACAATAAAAATATTAGACATCTCCCCAACTCCTTTCCAGGTCTTTAATCGCGTTATGAACGAACATAATATTCGGAACATGAATATGTTGTTTTTTTGCTTGTATTAATAAATAACCTGTAATCGATTCTATTTCTGTTTTTCGTTTCATTTGAACATCCTGATACATCGACGATTTATTTTTTGAAGTGCTTCGTATTACATTTAATATAGTTGGGAAATAGTCATCATTTATTTTCAAAAGCTGTTTACCTTCCTCAAATAACGCCTTCACTTGAGCTATATATGGGTCGTCCAGCAACGCACCGTTACGTACTTTGTATAAAGCGGTTAATGGGTTAACAACTAAATTTATCAATAGTTTTTCTTTCATGTTGACGTGAATGTTGTTTGATTGCTTCCAGCCTAAAAGCTTGCCGTTCGTCACTTCGTTTAATTGATCATTGCTGTTCTTCCATGATCCAACCGAAATTCCTCCATTCCCCGTATGCTTTACTTTATTATCATTTAGTTTTAATGCACCGTGTGTAACAATACCTGCAAACAAGCGATTGTCTGTTTGCAATTCAGCTTTTTCCATATGTCCCATTCCATTTTGTAAAAATAGCAATGCGGATTCGGATAAATAAGGTAAATGATCATCAAAAAAACGGTTTAAATGTGTCTGTTTTAACGCAATCGCCGCGACGTCATATGAATTCTTTTTATAACTTATATCATGAAAAGCTTGAACACGCACAACATACTTACGATTTTTGTTAATCATAATTAAACCGTCACGATTTATTACCTTTGCTTGGTTTTCTAATCTCGTTACGACAGATACATCATGCCCTTCCATTTGTAAGTATGATGAAACAAGTAATCCGATAGACCCTCCGCCAACAACTAATATTTTCATACGTTCACAACCTTAAATAAAATGTTCAAAAAGTCCGCAAAAAAAATTTTGTCGTATCTCTGCGTTGGCTTAAATACGCTCGAATCCTTACTAATATTAGTCTATGTCTCTATATTTTGGAGAAAGAAGTGAGCAACACGAAGCACAATCAAAGAAGAATGACTCGTTGATCCTTTTTTGAACATAATTGTCAGGACTTTTGCTCTCCTTATATTATCATAAAAATTACCAATATAGCTGAAAATTCCTTCAGTTCAGTACATGAATACGATAAAATAAAAAAGTTTATCTTTACCGCATTTGAAACCCTTTTCTTTTTTATCTTTTTTAAATTATAATAATATATAGATAATTATTTTTTATAGATACACTGGAGGGGAAGCTTATGGATAAGTATGAAGTTGTCAGACTCAAAATTAACTTTAAAACACTTGAAGAATTTGAAAATTTCCGAGAATATGGACAGCAGGAACTCTCTATGAAAGAAGATTTAGAAGGAAATATTATAGATAATGATAGTGAATCGCCTTTTTACGGTATATATTTTGGTAACAAGCTCGTTGCTCGAATGAGCTTATACAAAATTGAAGCTAAATTTGATCGATATTTCGAGCCCCCACAGGACTATTATGAATTATGGAAGCTAGAAGTTTTACCAGCATACCAAGGCAGAGGTATCGGAAAAGCACTTGTGGATTATGCTAAAAGCTTAAATCTGCCAATTAAAACAAATGCGAGACAACGGTCAGATGAATTTTGGAAGAAGATGCAATTTGAACCTATTACGTATCAAACAGACCGTGACCGTGGTGAAAACCCATTTGTATGGTTTTCTGAAGGCGCTTCCGAACAAAAAATTTCTTAACTTTAATTTCATGTTTAAAGCCCTTATTTATTAACACATCAAAAAAGGAAGTACCCCAAGTGTCAATTGCACGGAGTACTTCCTTTTTTACGTCCTGAAAGACAATTAAAATACACGTCAAAATAAAATCATTTACCTCGGCACAGTCAAATATAAATACGAGACAAGTACATCGCCAATTATATTTATATTAATCGCCAAGCTAGATGTTCGGATCCTTTTCTATTTCAAAAAGGATTCTTCACCTTTTCGTTTTGAAGCTCGTTCTACGACATTAATCATAAGCTGATAATCACTCTTAATAAATTCATATTCTTCCTTTAACCTTCTCAGTTCCAATTGTAATGACTGATTTTCTTCTTTTAATAATTCAACATCTTCCTCGGTATTTTCCTGTTCGTTAAGCAACTCTTCTTTTCGGTTTAACAAAAATGCAATCACGTGCTCAATTGATTCGATAAGGTCTTGCTCATCATCAGTTCCATTTACCTTTTGACTCGTCTTCGTTGACGTTTCCACATCCGATTCTTTAAAATCCTTCCCTTTTAAGTCTCTACGTTGTTTTTTGGCCAGTTGGATAGCTGAATCATATTTTTTTCGTATTGATGAGTTCCAACGAAACCCACACGCCGCTGGAGTCCTCGATAGCTTTTCTCCTACTTCTTCAAATGCTGATAATTGGGTACTTCCTTCACGGATATGTCTTAGAACGACTTCTGCTAATAATAAATCTTCATCTTGGTTCCACGCATCTTGCCTAACCAATGAAATAACCCCTCCTTCACATATGTTCAAAATATATGTATGCAATTAGTAGAAACGATAGACTTTTTTTACTATAAGCAATTGAATTTTTCTTGTTTATCTATAACTTGACTATGATTCGAGCATATTTCATAGACATCCTATGATTAATTTCCATATCGTTAGCTACAACTAGTATAAACAGATAAGAAGGACGACATTCTTTCAAAGCTAGTCAAATCGCGTAGAATTGATTACTTTTTCTCTTTTCTCAAAAAACATTCTACTGCTTCGTGGTGTTCTTCGGACTCCCACAAGGACGAACAGATGTCAACCTCACGGTTCATTTCTGTATATAACTTCTCTTTATCGATACTTAAAATCGATTTATAGTTTCGGATCACTGCTGGAGCGGTGATCCATCGCTCTGCCCATAGATAAGCCTCGCTTATTGATGGGACAATTTTATTAATAAATCCTATATCCTTAACTTCTTCAGCTGTATAAATATGAGCAGTCCCCGTCATTTGCAATGCCACTACTTCCCCTACTCTTCTCTTTAAAATCGATGTTCCGCCCCATCCTGTCGTTAAATGCAATCGCCCTTGAATAAAACCTACTTTAGACCTTTTAGTAGCAATACGAAAGTCAGTAGATGCAGCAATTTCTGCTCCCCCTCCCACTGCAGGTCCATCTATAAATGAAACAGTAACAGCAGGTAATGCAACAATTTTTTTTAGTACTTGACACATAGGCTTTAACATCGTTAACGCATCATCTTTCGACCTTAATTCGTGAAAGGCTTGCAAATCTCCACCACTGCAAAAAGCCCCACCTTCACCTCTAATCATTAAGATTGTGAGATTCTCATTTTCAGATAAACGCTTCAGATGCTCTAATAATTGATGGACAACCTCCATATCGACAGCATTTTTTTGTTTTGGACGATTCAATATTAGTTCTGCCATATTTTCATTTACATAACGACATACGACTTTCATACGCCCCTCTCCTTTCAGTAACAGCCTTTTCATTTAATATCACTCTTACAGTATACTTTGTTGCTAATTCAAGTTGAAATACTAAAAAAATAGCCATTTTTTCTATATTTACTTCGTTACAGTTCCGCTAGACCACATCCACCACCGAAAGAATCAAACGTAAAAATCAGGAGGGAAAGATCCCTCCTCAGATTGTCGAGAAACCCACACTTTTTGAGAAGTGCGGGTTTCTCTTTATTATTTTCGTCAGAAGAATTTGCTCACCCTACGGTGAAGAATGGCCGAAACCACCTCTTAGCTCGCTGAGAGGTGGTTTGCGATCTTTTTTATGTTCTGTGCTGCCAACGCTTGTTCTGATGCGCCCTTTAAGCTGCGTAACCGGCAGTAGCGAAGCCCGTGGAGCTGTTTGGCATCCGCGAAGCTTCGCTCAATGGTTTCTTTTCTTTTTTTATAGAGGAATTTCCCTGTTGCGGAAAGTCTATGCTCTCTCACTTTTTCCTTACTGTCTTCCCATACATGCCTTGTGAGAACTTCTTTATGATTTTTGGCTTTCGTACATTGGTTAAGCAGGGGACAGTTTACACATTCTGCAGGGTTTGAATGGTATTGACGATAGCCTTCGCGGTTCGTTGTAGCGTAAGATAAGGTGCTACCATTAGGGCATGTATAAGTATCCGTCTCTTTGTTATAGGTAAATTTCCACTTTGGCAAATCCCCCTTTTTAGGTTTGAAGCGGCGGTGTGCGATAACCCCCATAATATGGCGATCTTCTAACCCTTTACATAAGAGAATGGTTAAGTAGCCCGCGTCTAATCCGACAGCTTCCACATTGAAACCAAATGTCTTTATCTGACGGTCCAGTCGATTTAAATACGGCAGGGAATCATGGATATTTCCTGGTGTTAAATGAACATCAGTAATAATATTAAATTTCATGTCTGTTGTCCGATGGTCTAAATAAAAGAACCCTTCGGGCTTTCCATCCCTGAACATATAGCCGCTTTCTTTATCTGTCATACTGACTTTAATCTCTTTTTCTTTTACCATCTCTTCTCTTTCCGGTAAGGGCTTTTTTCCATGTGCTTTTCGATCCTCCTCAACCGCTTTATTTAGATCTTCTATGTACTCGCGTGTTTCAACTTGAACCGTCTTCTTAGTGAATTTCCGCTTATTTGCATTGGCTTTAAGGTGGGTAGAATCAGTAAATAAAGCTCTCCCGCCAACCATACGATGCTTCATAGCCAGAAGAACGGTCTCATCAAATATCTCTTGAAAAATGTCTGTTTCTTTAAACCGTTTATGCCGATTGAAGCTTATGGTGGAATGGTGAGGAACCGAATCAGTTAGACTTAATCCTAAAAACCATCGATAAGCAATATTTGTCTCAATTTCTTTTTCTAACTGTCTTTCAGATCGGATACCGTAAAGGTATCCAATAAACATCATTTTAAAAAGCATAACCGGATCAATTGGTGGGCGACCGTTATCTTCACTGTAGTAAGGTTTTACTTTGTCATATATGAAGGAAAAATCAATTGTGGCATCAATTTTTCTTAGTAAGTGGTCGTCTGGGACTAACTGATCGATAGAGACCATTTCGAGTTCAACTTGTTGTGCACGAATGGGGCGTAACACACGATCACCTCACGAGTGGTTTTATCTATATGATACTATATTTACCTGAATAATCAGATAAAACTGATGAAAAAATAACCATCATTTCTAAATAGGAAACGATGGATGTTCTAGGTTGATTGAAGAACGAAAGGCGGCGACTCCAATGGGATCAGCGCAGTCTGAAAATCCATTCTGACGATGCTTCGCTGAGTCAGAATTAGTTGAAGACAAGCCCCATGGAAAGCGGCCGCCGGGAGGGATGAGATCGTGAGATATCATACTTTTCTTTTAAAAAAAGGCTGTTGAGAAAACTTTCTCAACAGCCTGAGGAGGGAAAGATCCCTCCTGTTTTACTTTATTATTTGTTTACTACGTCTCGTCCTTTATATGAACCGCACTCTTTACATACGCGGTGTGAAAGTTTTGGTTCACCACATTCAGGACATTTCACCATACCAGGTACAGTTAATTTAAAATGTGTACGACGCTTTCTTTTGCGAGTTTTACTCGTTTTTCTAAAAGGTACTGCCATGAGTCCCACCTCCTTGGAGATCTTCAAACATCCTCATTAAGAAGAAGTTAATTGTTATCAAAGAACTTTTCAAGTTCCTTTAAACGAGGATCCATTTTTGTTTGGTCCTCATCTTTCGTCTTCAGTTCCCAATCCTTGCCGGATTTCGGGGCTGGACCTTCGTCTTCCTCACTGAAGACCCGCATTGGTTTTTCTAATAAAATACGTTCTTTTACGTAAGGTAATAAATCAACCGTGTTATCTTCCAATTCATGAACTTCGTCATCCTCTTCGAAGGTGGCCCATTCATCCAGCTGAAAAATCTCTCTGGCATTAATGGTGAAAGGATACTCCACATCATTCAATGTTCTTGCACAAGGAAGAGTCATTGATCCAGAAATTTCAAGGTTGAAAGTAACCGTCTTACTGGAAAAATAACCATCTCCTTTTACTTGAACAGGAGTTATTTCACGAATTTCACGGTCAATCTCTTTTACTTCGCTAACATCTACCGATTCTTCGATATGCAATCCTTTATTTTTAAAGGCTGCTAATTGCTGAACCGACCATTTCATAGGTTTTTCACCTCAAGACAACAAATGTAATTATATCCTTCGTGTATCCTTTTGTCAAGGTAACTTCTTTACATTATTATTTAAAGTGCATGTTCAAAAAAGAGGACAAAAAGATCACGACTTATCTTGCCGAATTTAACGAGAGCTTCTTCCATTTTTATCCTTTAATCAAAGGTCATTAATTGTTAGAATATCATAGATTCCCCCTTGTTTAAAGGGAGGATATTTGATCGAAATCGTGTTTTTTTCTTCATTTCTGTATAGAATGGACATATGGTCCAAGTTTTAAAGGTATAGTCATAACCTTCCTAATTAGTAAGGAGTGATACAAAAATGAAGTCATTAGGAGTTGTTGTAGAATATAACCCTTTTCATAATGGACATTTATATCATTTGCAAGCTTCAAAAAAACATACGAACGCTGATGTAACTGTTGCAGTGATGAGTGGGTCTTTCTTACAACGCGGTGAGCCTGCAATTGCGAATAAATGGAGCCGAACGAAAATGGCCTTAAAAGCTGGAGTAGATCTCATTGTCGAACTGCCATATCTTTATTCCGCGCATAAAGCAGAAGTATTTTCTGATGCAGCAGTTGCACTGTTACATACACTTGGTATAGATGAGCTTTGTTTCGGCAGTGAAGAAGGGAATATCACCCGTTTCATCAACACTGTTGAACATATTCATCAACATAGAGATCATATTGACTCCGTTATTCAAACATTTATAAAAGAAGGGAACAGCTATCCTGCAGCATTTGCGAAAGCATTTCAGCAAGTTTGTAAAGCAGATGATACAATCGACCTCTCTAAACCGAATAATATATTAGGTTACCATTATGTTTTATCAATAAAAAAACTATCTTCATCAATTACACCAGCAACAATCAAGCGAGAAAAAGCCGGATATCATGATATTGTTCCAACAGATCACAAAATAACGAGTGCTACGGCAATACGCAATCAACTTTTAGTAGAAAATAAAGATGTGAAGGAAGTTGCACCATTTTTACCGGTGGCAACGACAGAAGAGCTTCTAAACCTTATTAAAAACGGTGAGCATTTTGCTTCATGGGAAACTCTGTTTCCTTTGTTACAATACAAATTACTGACTGAAGACATTCATTCGCTAAATCGAATTTATGAATGTACGGAAGGAATTGAATATCGTTTAAAAAAGATGATTACAAAAGCGGACAGCTTTTACCAGTTTGTTGACTTAGTAAAAACAAAGCGGTATACGTGGACAAGAATTCAAAGGTTGCTCGTTCATCTCATTATGAATACGTCTAAACAATTTATGGATGAGCATTCCAATCCATTGCAGCCAACGTATATTCGTATTCTAGGGATGAGCAGTAAAGGGCAGCATTATTTATCAGCTAAAAAGAAATCATTAAACATTCCACTCATTACGACGGCTAGTCAAGGGAAACACCTTCCTGTACTGCAAAAAGAAATCCAAGCTGCGCAATTACGTAATTTACCTATAATCGGTTCAGATGCATTTATGAATGAATATAACCAACGGCCAATTCGATATAACGAAGAAAAAGGAACCTTTCATTAATGATAAAGGTTCCTTTTTCTTCAGACGTAATAAGAAAATTTTAAAGATCTGTTTCGTAAATTCTTGCTCTAGGATGCTGGTGGTAATTCATTTAAATATTGCAACGCTTCTTCAAACGTATCAATTGGAACAATTTCCATATTTGAATCAATATTTTCAGCAGTCTCTAGCGCAATTTCATAGTTCGATTCAATCGCTCCTCGTTCATTCGGGACAAGGAATGCAGATGCACCCGCTTGATCAGCAGCAATAATTTTTTGTCTCACACCGCCTATACGCCCTACGTTTCCATCTTCATCAATCGATCCAGTTCCAGCAATATGTTGACCTTTCGTAATATCTTCTTCAACAAGCTGATTATATATTTCTAAAGAAAACATCAAACCTGCTGACGGACCTCCAATTGTTGCCGTATCAATGAACACATCCGGTCTATTAACTAATACGCGATCAGTAACAGGGTTAGCAATCCCTACACCACCCCGATCACCTTCAGGGTCAATTTCCTCAGGGAATGGTTGAACAGCTAATGAGTAGTCATGTATTTCTTCTTCCCGTTCAACCGTGATTTTCACTTGATCACCAATCTCATGTTGACCTAATAATTCAAAAAGCGTTTCAACCTCTAATACTTCTACATCATTTACTGCAATGATTCTGTCACCCATTTGCAGCTTTCCCTCTGCATCCATTTTCGGAATAATCGACGTGACTAATACACCATAATTTTCAAAATATGCCTCTCTTCCAGCATAATTATAGGCTACAAGGACAGCTAGTTCTTGTGATCCTGCCATCATCATCATTTGCCTGTGGTGGTACTCTTCGTCAGTCTCTCCTTCTGGCCTTATTTGGTCCTCTGGGATGATTTCTCTCTGATCACTAAACATCGACCAAACATAATTCACGACATTTGCTTTCCCCATTCTAACTGTCGTAAGCATAAACGTACCTGCGTATTCATTTTTATCTTCAACTTCAATCACTTCGCTTAATACTTTCGCATCACCTGGAATCGTAAAATAATACGGTAACTCATAAAAGTTTATAAAAAGCAAAATAGCAAATAGGATGACCCATCTTATGATTGATCTTCTAGAAACTCGATTTTCATGACTCATGATGTTGCTCCTTCCACTCCTGTATCCTCTTTTTCAACTGCTGCATATATTTTCTTGTTTCGATTTCCCCTACTTTTATGATCTCTTCTACATCGGTAAACTGTGTTGCTTTTATATGTTTAAGTATCGGACGGATCATCACATCTGATTGAATTTCACGATATCTTACCATTTCTTTTTCCATTATATCCATACTCTGCATAATCACATCATATATCGTTGAAATATCAGGTTCAGAATTAAAAAATGATACGTCCACAGCAATAATAATATCAGCACCCATTTTCTTCAAGACACTAACCGGAACACGATCAATTACTCCGCCATCAACATATAATGTCCCATTTAGTTTTTCAGGAACGACAATACCAGGGATCGCGATACTTGCTCGAACAGCATCTGCGGCATTGCCTTTTGTAAAAACGACTTTTTCTCCTTTCAACAAATCCGTTGCTACGACAGCAATTTCGGGTGATAAGTCTTCAATATTTTTATACTTCGTTAGCATATGAATGACTTGCTTTGCTTTATCTCCTTTAATAAACCCCATTTTCGGAACGGTAAAATCAAGAAAATATTTTCTGCGAAATTGAATAGCCATTTTTTCTAACATAGTTGAAGAATGGCCTGCACCAAATAATACACCAATTAAAGCTCCCATACTACTTCCCGCAATATAGTCAACTTCTATTCCTGTCTCCTCTAACACTTTTAAGACCCCGATATGAGCAAAGCCTCGAGATCCACCTGAACCTAATGCTAAACCAATTTTCGGGTTCATTCAGTTACTCCCCTCCAAGTACCGAAACGAATTCAAGGTCTACTTTCACCTAACATACGTATATTTTACTAAGGACAAGTTTATGTTTCAGATTTTCTTATGTACGTGGTACATGTTAACGAAAGCGAACATATATACGATTTGAACAAAATGAAAATGGCTAATACAACTTTAGAAAAGGAGTTCACAATGCATTCTTATTCCGCTTATATTAAAACGATTCTATATGCCAGTTCAGTATCAATTTTGGCAGTCTCATTTATGATCTTTCCTAAAGAAGCATATGAAGCTTCGGTTCGCGGTCTCTCTATGTGGTGGGATGTCGTCTTTCCATCTCTACTTCCATTTTTCATTATCTCAGAATTTTTAATAAGATACGGAGTTGTCTCTTTTATTGGTGCGCTTTTTGAACCAATTATGCGCCCATTATTCCGCGTTCCTGGATCTGGAGGATTTGTTTGGGCAATGGGACTAGCATCTGGTTTTCCAGCTGGAGCAAAGTTAACAGCCCGCTTACGACAGGAAAACAAAATTACAGCTATTGAAGGAGAAAGACTCGTTTCATTTTCAAATGCTTCTAATCCGTTATTTATTTTTGGTGCGATTGCAGTAGGGTTTTTTCATAATCCTGCACTCGGTGTCGTCTTAGCTGCTTCTCATTACGGCGGCAACCTGCTTGTCGGGCTTGCGATGAGATTTTATGGCCGGAAAGAAGAACTGAGAAGCAGGAATAAAAAAAGATTTTCACTTTCTTATGCGATTGCGTCTATGCATAAGGAACGTCTTAAAGATCAAAGGCCGATCGGAAAATTGATGGGAGATGCTATACAGTCAGCGATTCAAACATTACTAATGATCGGTGGATTTATTATTCTTTTTTCTGTCTTAAATCAAATTTTAGCATTGATTCATATCTCTGCAATTTTTTCATTTTTCATTACGATGTTACTTGGGCTCATCCAAATGCCTGATGAATTAAGTACACCTATCGTTTCCGGCTTATTTGAAATAACATTAGGAAGCCAATTAATTAGTAATACGATACAAACAAGCTTATATGAGCAAGTCATTATTACAAGCTTTATTTTAGCCTTTAACGGTTTTAGTGTCCAAGCTCAAGTCGCGAGTATCCTCGCTGAAACAGATATCCGTTTCAAGCCTTTTTTTCTAGGGCGTTGTCTTCACGGACTCTTTGCTGCAGGTCTAGCTGCCCTTTTATTTGAGCGACTATATCAAGAGGACGGAGGAGACAGCACGGTTTTCCTTCCTCTCATGAAAGGTGAGTCATTTTCATCCTCTATGATTCAATTGTACGAATGGTTCCTCCATTGGGGAGGTTATATTACACTCAGCTCACTCATTATTTATATTTGCTATACGAGTTATCAAGCATTAAACAGCACAACACTTTCTCGTTAATAAGTATCCGCCCGTAAAACGGGCTGTTTTAATTTCACCCTATAAGGGCACTTTACCACAAGAGTCCCTTAAGGGACCTATTTAATTTGGTCCGTGCCAAAAGAATTTTGAGGACATCCCTTTTCATCATCAAATAGAATTCGAAATCGCTATAAGGCGGACGCTTTCACTCCAGAGCACAAGTGCGACATCTACTCGTGCTGCACTTCGTTTGCATTCGTAGTGTCTTCTTTGCAGCGGGCAATCCCTCAACTTCCTAGGTGCCACACTGTATGCACCTAGGGGATTTTCGACGATTACTTTTCCCGCCTGAGTCACCGCCTAGCGCTCTTTCGAGTACATGATAATAGTTAAATGACATACTAATAGCAGAAAAACGTTGTGGGAAGTTGATCTCTGCTCATTTTTTATCTCATTTAAATGGGAATGGGCTTTTGTTATCAAAGATATTTATGTTCATATCGTATCCATCTTTTAAGATTATAAATGACATCACGCAAATAAAGTTGGCATCAAAAGGTGGAAGGTACTGCGCGACTGTCTCTTCCTCTACTAGTATGGCTTTGTTGTTTATCCGTCGAGACAAATCGATGTATTTTCGAAGAAGCAATGCTCTTTCCTACGGAAAAACGGACGAGTTGAGATCCCTTCGAGCTTGATCGAAGTAGCTCAACCGTTCGTCCGTGGCAAAGAAGACACCGTGAATACGAACAAAGTGAAGTAAGAGCGGATGTCGCACTTGTGCCCTGGGGTGAAAGCAAGCAGTATACCTTCCAACTATTCGTTACTTTTGTTGCTGTTTAGACAATGTAAGAATACCAATCCTAAAAAAACTTTTATATAAAAAACTGCACGAATTATCTGCAGCCTTTTTATCCGTATGATCAAGTTCTATTTTTTCCTATCAAGCGATTCATCACAACCTCCTGAAGTACACGGATTAGAAGCAAACTGCTTCTTCGTCCAAAACTTTAGATACGATAGTGTTACATAAGAATATCTCTTTTTGAACGTTACATACGGTTTTTATTTCGTAAAGCCTTTTCAACTGCAGGTGGAACGAGATCATTTACTGAAGCTTCGTACTTCGCTAACTCTTTGACAATACTCGAACTTAAATAAGAATAATGGTTATTTGTCATCATGAAAAACGTTTCTACTTCTTCATCCAATTTTCGATTAATTGACGCCATTTGTAATTCATATTCGAAGTCTGATACTGCACGCAAGCCTTTGATGATCGCGTTCGCTTGTTTCTTTTTAACGTAGTCGATCAATAGTCCGTCAAAGTGATCAACCTCTACGTTCGGCAAATGATTTGTTGTTTCTTTTAAGAGCTCAATGCGTTCTTCTACTGAAAAAAGCGGGTTTTTACTTCTATTATTTAATACGGAAACGATGACTTTATCAAAGATTTTCGAACCTCTCGTGATAATATCTAAATGTCCAAGCGTCACCGGATCAAAGCTTCCAGGACATACAGCGATACTGCCCATTTATTTTTCCTCCCTTACTCTTCTAAAAATACGGATCATTGTATCTCCATATTGTTCATTTTTTTTCTCAACAATATTCTCGTATTCCGTTTGCAGGTGAACACCTGCTCCATGTTCAACGACAATCGTCCCTCCTTCTCTTACTACCTCATGTTCTGATAAGAAGAGTAATTCCTCATGAAGCCGTTGATCTGCATAAGGTGGGTCTAAAAAAACAAGATCAAATTTCCGTTCTTTCTTTGCGATCGCTCGTAATGCACGTTTAGAATCATTTCGAAAAATTTCAACCTTCTCCTGTACATCACTTATTTTCGTATTATGATATATAGTAGAAATCGCTTTTTTATCGCGGTCAACAATAACAGCATGTTCCATTCCACGGCTAATTGCTTCAATTGCAATAGCCCCGCTTCCACCATATAAATCTAAGATCGTTCCACCTTGAAAATATGGACCGACCATATTAAAAATAGATTCTTTCACTTTATCAGTTGTCGGTCTAGTTGACTGGCCAGGTACTGCTTTTAACGTAATACCTTTTCTTGTTCCACTAATTACTCTCATATTTTTCACCTTATATTATGTATGTTTTTGCATTCATATCCTACCATAAAACGACTCAGAGAGGAAATTAAAAGTGGTCAAAAGATTCTTACTCTTCCTCTTTATGTATAAACGAGTTTCAGTTTTTCCATAATAAAGATAGCAACATGAAAGATCATGTTGCTGACAACCGCGGAGAAGGCTTACGTTTCCCCATAAGTTCTTCCTCCGGTTTCTCCTCTCCCATAGCCTTTATAAAGGAAAGAGCGTGTTTAACAACACATTTATCCTTTATAATGAGGCAACCCGCAGAAAATTCTGCGGGTTTTTTTTGCTTTTATAAAGCTTTTTAAAAGGGAATGATAAATGAGGGGAGATTGGTCAAAATATTACTCGCTTGCACTCCAGAGCACAAGTGCGACATCTACTCGTGCTGCACTTCGTTTTCATTCATCGGTTCTTCTTTGCCGCGGGCAAGACTTCAGCTAATCGCGGGAAAATCCCCCGATGGATCTTCTTCTCTTGCTTTTCCCGCTGGCGTCTCGTCATTTTTGACAATCAACATACGAAAATTGTCAATCTTCTATTCGTATACACAAGAAGATACGAAAAGAACAGACCACGTCAGCTTGTATTTTGACGTGATCGATTTTCTTTTATTAATGGAATTACTTTCGTTTTTACGACGAAAGAATTTATTAGCAGCAACACTCCTGACGCTATAAATAAGCTGCGTATCCCTGCAAATGACGATAACCATCCTCCTAATATTGGACCTAGCATATTCCCCAAATACATTGCACTATTGGAAAAACCGTATGTACGACTTTCCATCCCTTCAGGGGCAAGGTGCCTAATTAACGTATTCAGAGCTGGTAATAACCCTCCTAAAGACAGACCTAAGAGAAAGCGGAATCCAATTAATTGCCAATAGTTATCTACAAAAGCTTGCGGAAGTGATGCCAATGCTGCAAACAGTAACGAACCAAATAAGACGTATTGAGCCCCTTTTTTATCACTTAGTTTTCCTAAAAACGGACTTGCTGTCATATTCGCAATACCCATAATCGACATCGCCAAACCTGCAAAAAAAGCGATGTTTTGCGAGGGTGATAGTTCTTGGACAAAAATTGAAAGAAGCGGGTTTACCCCAATTAATGCACATTGTACAACAAACATGACGAAAAAAAGTGATAGGATTGGTGATGTACGAATAATCGTTTTAAAATCTTGTACCGTATTCGTTTTCTTCGTCGTTTCTTTTTTCTCAAATTGATCATGGACAAACATTAACACAACAAAAGCAGCTATGAGAATGGCAGCACCTGTAACATAAAAAATCATCCGGTAACCCATTATGTCAGCCATTAAACCACCGAATAATGGTCCACATATTCCTCCTGCTACAGCTCCAGCTTGTAACATCCCAAGTGCATAGCCTGCTTCTTTCTTAGGAGTGTTCATTGATGTTAAGGCGATCGAAGCTGGGATAAATCCAGAAATGACACCGTTCAACAACCTTAATAAAAGCAATGACCATGGTCCTGTGGCAAATCCTGTTAACGTAATAACAATTGCCATTCCGAACCCAGACCTAAGAAGCATTAGCTTACGTCCGTGCCGATCAGCCAGTCTCCCCCACATTGGAGAAAATAAAAAAGCTGTTAAAAAATTCGCTCCAAAAATAATTCCAGTCCAGCGACTTAAAGCTTGTGGATCGGTTACCCCTAGTTCTTGTAAGTATAGTGGTAAAAATGGGATGATCATCGTCATAGAGCCCATCACTAAAAATTGACATCCCATTAAAATAAATAAACTCCTCTTCCAACGGGGCATACATCTTCACTTCCTTTGTCTATGATTCTATTATATATTTCGAGTGACGAAATTTCAAACCAAAATAAAGAAAGAGATCGTGAAACGCTCGTTGCTTCTGCGGTTACTCGTCGCACAAAAGAACACTCTTGCTTTTCCCGCTGGCGTCTTAATTTTGACAATCAACTATTTTAACTAAATAAAGAACCTCCAACAAATGTTAGAGGTTCATACGTTCAGCATTTATATTCCCATTTTATAATCGTACTCTTTTTCCTTTTCAGGAACAGCGTTTTGATATTCCGTTTTTATCCATGGCCTCATTGACATGGACACTTCTTTTACAAAGTGGAACGATTCTATTTTTTCGATTGTCGTTTCGACAAGGTCTGCATCACAGTACATGATAATGTATTTCATTTTTCGGGAGACATAATGTACATTCCCTAATCGCTTTAATTGTTTTACTTGTTTCAAGGAATGCACCCAGATGGCAAGTCCTACTCGATTTCCGACCATGATGATAATCTCCTTTATAAACAACATCGTTTAATAGCTTCTTTGCCAACAGTCTAGCACGTAAAATGGAAGAAATCAATAAATGCTTTTAAGAACAGCCGCAGCTTCCGCCTGATCCACATCCGCCACCGCACCCATCCTGGTCAAAAAATGGATTACCAGTAGGAACTTTAATTTGTGGGGAAACTGCTTGTGCAATCATTTGACTTACATCAATTAGTAATTGGTGTAACTCTTCTTCAGCTTGTTTATATTCAACGATCGCATCATGTGTATCGAGTTTCCTTTTCCATTCTCTAACTTCAGATGTTACCGTTTTAAAGTCAGGATGATACTTCCCAAAGCGCTGAACTTCATCATATTTTTCTTTCAGCTGTTGGAAATGTTTGATCAAATGCTGCGCTTCCTTATTTTGATCTAAAGCCTCTTTTGACTGAATATATGAATCAAATACTTCAGAGGAAGTTATGATTTCTCCAAAGTCTAATGCTTCTTGTAAGACGTCGACATTTGTCATGGTTGTGAGCATTTAATCACCTCCAAATTCATTATAACATGTTCAAAGTAAAAACGAATCATTCGTGTACCGATTTAATATCATTAAGTGGATTATACAAAGCAATTCTTCGAATCGAGCTTTGATCAATTGTCCGTTGATCATATGTTTTCAGTGAAACATTGTCCCCTTCTTCTATTAATCGCTTAACCTCAACAACCATTTGCTTACCATCGATCTCTTCAATGAGTAGTGGTATTTTCATAATTTGACTCTGCCTTACGAGCCTTCTCAAAAAATTCCCCTTATATGTCATTAACGTAAACGTTACTTCAGGGAGTTGTTGGACTTCTTTCCACTCGTTCGGAAATTCGAGCGTCCCGCTAATAGTCATCTGTTCCTTATCATGCTTCTCAAATTCTCTTGAAGAAGATGTTATGTTAATTTCCATTTTTTTTATTTCTCGCTCCCATTGCCGGACAATCTCAGTTGAAATAAACATTCCCTTTTTTGATCCCATGACTTTTTTAGAACCGAACTTTTTCTCACTCATTTTCAAGAGTTGCTTCATTAATGGTTGTGATCGAATGGAATAAAAGACAAATGATCCTTCTTTAAATATAGCTGACGATCCTTGCCACCAGTTGTCAAACGTTTCAAAGCTAGCTCCTTCTTGAGGGAATAAACGATGAAGCAAATGTTGATAAAGCCGATAAGATGCACAAATTGATTTTCCTTTTTGAACTGTTGATTCAGAAAAATTTATCGTAACCATCGACCCAATACTTTTTATTTCTCCAAAAATACTAGCTATCCATAACGTAAAGTAATGATCGTCCCTCGGAAATAGCCATTGCTGTTCATGGACTTGAACAATCTTTTTATCGCCTTTACCTTTGTTGAGCATTTCATCCAACAATGAACAGCACTCTTCCACCTTTCTTTCTGAGAGCTGATAAAAATGTTTTTTCAATTCCATGCTATCTTGTCTCTCATTGGTCAGCAGCTGATTTTCTGCATTTGAATAAACAAGCAATTCAAGAAAATCATCGAACCTTTCTTCAATCCACGTTGTAATCAGTGTGTAAGGTTTGTCAGACCATTTTTTAAAATAAGAGGTTACTGTTGAAGCAATATTGTTAGTATGAACATCATCATTCTTTTCTCCTGACGACAATGACGTTCCATGAATCTGATCATTGACTTTTATACAAAAGCGAATGTACAATTCAAAAATATTATGACCTTCTGTCTTTCCTCCTCTCTCTACTGTTTTGTTCCAAATGATAAAAAAGTCTACTTCCCGGGGAACGAGATAAAATACTTTTTGGTGTTGTTCTAAAATAAAAACTAGGTTGCTTTCTAACAAATTGTGGATCATTTTATAATATAAAAATGGACCGTACTTATTTTTCACGAGTTCATCGATAACACTTTTTCGTTTATCGATTATCATGACCATTTCTGTGAGCAGCTCTTTTTCTGATAACGTTAAGTTCGACCACTTCTCTTCGATCCATTGATGGTCGATAACTTTATTTAATATTGACTGTACGAACATAATGACCACTCTTCCCATTCATAATGATATCCTTGTTCCTTCATAAATAATTGACGATTTGATGCCCTTTCTTCCTCTTGCGTCATAGCAGTAACGAGTGAATAAAAATAAACGGGCTTTCTTTCTGAACTTGGTCTTAACAGCCTTCCTATCCGTTGAGCCTCTTCTTGTCTTGATCCGTATACTCCAGAAACTTGAATGGCAACATTTGCAGACGGTAAGTTCACAGCCATATTTGCAACTTTGCTAACGACTAAAGCTTTTATCTTTCCAGCACGAAACTGCTTGTATATATTCTCTCGTTCAGACTTTTTCGTTTTACCTGTAATAATCGGGATTGAGAAATGAGCAGCTATTTTTTCCAACTGCTCGATATACTGACCGATGATTAATATATGATCTTCCCGATGTTTTTCAACTAATACGTTCAATACGTTCAGTTTTTCATCGTTTACACTGGCCATTTTATACTTTTCTTTTTTTGAAGACTGTAAATATTTCTCCCAATGATCCTCGCTAAAATGAACTTTATATTCTTTGCATATCGGTTTTGCTATCCAATCGTTATGTTCTAATTCTTTAATTCCTAACTCATATCGTTTTGGACCTATTAAACTATATATATCATCTTCTCGGCCGTCTTCCCTGACGAATGTTGCTGTTAAACCGAGTCTCCGTTTCCCTTGCATATATGAAGTCATCCGAAATAACGGTGCAGGAAGCAAATGTACTTCATCATAAATGATTAATCCCCAGTTCCGTTCTTGAAAGAGTCGGAAGTGAGGGTATAAATTGTTCTTGCTCTCCCCTCTGTAAGTCAACATTTGATACGTTGTCAATGTTACTGGCCGTACATTTTTCTCTGAACTCGCATATAACCCAATATCAGAATTGCCTAAATTCGTATTTGCAAAGATCTCAGCTCTCCATTGATGAAGCGAAGTATCATTCGGAGCAATAATTAACGTCTCTTCATTTATTTTAGACATAACCCCAATGCCAACCAACGTTTTTCCAGAACCACAAGGCAATATAATAAAACCATTCCCTTTTTCATAACTTTTAGGTTTTATAAACGCTTCAACTGCTTCTTTTTGATAAGGTCTTAAACGAACATGATTGTTCAAAGTAATAGGTAAATGCTCTCCTTCGTCAATTAACAAATAGTCAAGAACTGGATAACCACCTTTGATCAGCCGATGTTTTAATGTTCCTCTTTCAGTCATTGACATTCTCATGGCCGCCCCTTGTTCATGTCGAAAAATGCCATCACTTCTTTCAGGAAAACATTCCTCGATCATTTGTATCGATTCACAAAAAAGACATGGGCCTTCTCCTTCAATATTTTTCATAATAAATTTTCGACTAGAATCTTCCCAACCTCTAATCTTATTCATAAGAGATGATGGAACAGGCGGATTTGAAAAAGAAATTAAAAATGTAATGATTTCCTCACTAGTTATCCCTTGATCAAATGCATACCATACCGAATATTGAGATAACTCGTAAATGTGCATTTCAGAAGGGGATTGTTTTAAATGGGCGAATTTACTAATAAATGGATGGGCAATGTTTGCTTCTGGGTGTACTGAATTAAAATAGATAAGCCCGTCTTCCTGGAGATAGAGCGGTTGTTGTTTCATAACATTTCTCACCTCATATGAACTGCTAGTCATATTGTGATAATTAAAGATTCATTCTATACATGGTCAGAAAAACGATCATTATATGAAAGCGCAAGCGTCTGCCATAATGGATTCGAATAATCCTATAATATGATCCAAAAGCAACAATCTTTAAAATAACAGCCTTTAGTATAAAAAAAAGAAGAGGTATCCTCCTCTTCAGCTTTGCTGGTTAAATGATTTCATCATTTCAATCATCATCATCGCTAAATTCATATTATTTTCGATCTTTTCCATCCTTTGCGGGAACGTTTTACCGTAAAACAATTTAGCCTCTTGTTCCATCTTTGGTATATCGTAAGGGTTTCGTGACAGTCTTCGATACCAGTTAGGGTGGCTTCGTAAAAACTTATGCAAATCTGGTTGACTGCGAATGTATTGATATACTTCTCCTCTCATCATGCCCACTCCGATCAATTAATCTTCACGGAAAGAAAATGGGGAGCTTTGCTGCTCATCTTGCGCTCCTGACCCTCCAGTAGGATTTTGTTTAAACTGACCTAGAAGTTCCTGAACTGAAGTCAATACCCCATTAAACTGTGCTAAATGATTTTGTAAATCATTTAAATTCATCCTTTTAAACATTGATAATAAATCTTGAGCAGAAACATTTTCATTGTTGCCGTTCTTTTCTGATTTAACGTTTTCTTCATCTGATGCATTGGATTCCGATTGACGCTTGTTTGTACGATTCGCTTTATACGTTTCCCATATCTCATCATCTTCCCCAAACAATGACCATTCTTCAAATAAATCTTGTAATGATTTTTCACCAGATTTCACATCACGTAAAACGTAAGGATGTTTTTTGACAAATTGCTTAAATTTTTGAACGTCAGGATGGAGGGAGTCTTTCACAATGGCACCTCCTAGTCATATGTCTATATTACTTGTTACTACATCATACAAACGACTTCAATAGAAGGTGCGCCCAAAATTACCACGGTGTAATAAAATTTTGTGTGTAATAGTCTCTGTATACCCCTACTCCTAAGTGTGTGAATTCATCATTTAATAAATTCACTCGATGTCCTTCGCTATTTAACCATCCTTCAACTGCTGCAATACCGTCCACATATTTTGCTGCTATATTTTCTGCAGCAAGTTGATAATAAATGTCTTCAGCCTCTAAACGGTCATTTAGCTCCCCCGCTTCGGGTGATGTATGCGAGAAATATTCGTTTTGTTCCATATCTTCGCTGTGTAAGTATGCTACATATGCCGTTTCCTCATCCCATTCCAATTCAGATAAGCCATGTCTACTTCTAATAACATTTGTAATATCATAAATTTGTTTAGCTTGACCTTCTTGTACACGTGTCCATTCATCATCCGTTAACTCAACAGGTTCAGGCAGTTCGCCTCGGTAAACGATTGAATATGGGCGATGCAGTAATAAAAGCTCTGGCGTAATATAACGAATCGAAGATAATTCCTCTTCGATTGTGTCGAAGTAAAATTGGACATAAATTTCTTCATTTATTTTTGCTAATGGCCGCATGTTCAATTCCTGAGATGTCAATTCAAATTGGTAAGAAGAATATGAGCCACTTAACGAAACATGTTCATGAAATGAAAAGATATCATCCACTTCTTCATAATCTTGACCAATCTCGATACTTCCATTATCCAAATCGTGATAATTCGTGAAAATTGATACTACTTCATCATCTAATATTGCAATTTGTAAATACGTATCATCATTGTATATTAACCACTCATAGCCATATGGAGATAAATCAATTCTCTCAGGCTCTCCAAATTGTTCTATAATATCCTCTTCCGATTTCCCGATCCAATCATGTAAACCTGCCTCATCAATGATTGGTTCATCTATACTCGTTGTTTCGTTTTCTTCTTTACTTTCTTCTTCTTTACTTGAAGACGACGTCTCTTCGTTTACAGACTCTTCCTCTTCCATTTTTGTTTCTTCTTCATAAAGAAATATAGTTAACAAGCCAAATACAAGTAAAAATGAAATGATAAAAGAAATAATCAGCTTCATAGCGGTCTCCTCTCCACAAACTCTAGTCCATACTCAATTCTAGAGATAAAAAGAGGCTTCCTGCTAGATGACAATGGTTCTTATTATTTGTTAGATTCTTCCGAATATCTACAAACAATACAAAAAGCCTGCACGATATGCACAGACTTTTTTTGACATTCGCCTTGGCTTAATGATGAACTTCCGGACGTTCAGAAATTTCGGATAGAGCAAACGCAGCATCATCTTCAGTTGACGTATGGACAGCTAAATCTCCTAATGAAACGATTCCTACTAACCTGCTGTTTTCTACGATTGGTAAACGACGTATTTGTTTTTCAGCCATCATTTTTGCAGCATCATCAACACTCATATTAGGTTCTGCTGTAAGTAAATGCTCACTCATGACATCTGTAACTTGAGCAGAATTCTCTTTCTTTTCGGCTACACCTCTAATGACGATATCACGATCTGTAATCATCCCTAGAAGATGCTGATTTTCACAGATCGGAATCGCCCCTACGTTTAACTCCTTCATTTTGACCGCAACTTCATATACATTATCTTGTGGAGTACAGGTATCTACATTACTTGTCATTATGTCTTTTAGTGTTTTCACGATATTTCCTCCTTATTTAATCATACGTTTTTATTATTTTACAGATCATCATATACCATACATAATTATTTATTTTGTCAGATCACCGGCATATCGTTGCATCCTGAGTCATTTCGTAATATCATAATGAAGAATAAGTTTGTTTGAGTAAGCTAGGAGGTAAAAAAATGAAGTTTGAAGAAACAGGTTTAGAAGGTGTATCAATTGAATTTCATGCTTTAGAAGACATTATGGAGAATGCAGGATTTCATTACGTATATGATTATGAACGCGTGACATTTGACTATAAAATCATCGATCAAGTAAAAGATGATATTTATTACTTCCGTGTTCAAGCTTTCGCAACTGATGGTGAAGTTCCTAATCCACACAGTACTGTTAAATTAATGAAGCCGATTTTAGGTAAACATTATTATCCGCATGGTATTGAGTACGATGAAGAATTTTCACAGAAAATCATTGATAAGTGCAACAAAAAATTAAAGAACATCACAGAAAATATAAAAGCTGAAGCTCTATAAAACAAATACATATATGATGGTGATGTTTGGAAAAGACGATGCTTTCGATCAAATTTACTCATATTTCACATGAGTAGTTTGTCGGAGGCATTCTTTTTTAACTCGGCCCATCTGAATAAAAACTTCATCAGCTACATAGCGAAAATTTTTATACATAACTTCGATTTTTGAAAAAAAGAAATACCTATGACTTTGACACAAATAATCAATGATTCTGCCCTAAAAGTAATAAATAACCCTGTTATTCCCTTCATTTTCATAATATAATGTATATTAGTAGCCTTATATGATGATTTAACGTGTGAATAAAATAAAATTCCCGTAGGGTCACAGCTTTTATTGTCTATGTACCTATTGGAAAACCGAACTTAACTTGAACTTAAGAACCTGAACCATTAAAAGCTGATATCATTTTCTATTCAATAGAGAGGGGCATTCCATTGACGTCGCAAAACTTCAAAAAATATATTTATATTATTATTGGGGTCATTCTTGCTGCCCTATTTATATATTTCGTATTACCTGTATCTGTACCAATTATCGTTGCATTTGTTTCAGCTCTTTTCTTATCACCAGCAGTAAATGCATTACATAAAAAAGTGAAACTTTCACGTAGCCTATCTGTTTTCATTGTATTTATTATTTTTCTTTCAATTATTAGCATATTAAGTTACTTTACGTTGACTAGAGCAATGACTCAATTAAATCAATTTGTTGAAAACTTGCCGATGACAATTAATGAGTTAAATATTGCTTGGATTAACTTTTTAGAAAATTTAAAAACACAATTTGGCCATTACTCCCAAGATATTGTGAATGAAATCGACAGAGCTGTGACTCAGCAGCTTGTTGGATTGAGAACTGATTTGCAAGATCTTGATATCTTTGGCTATGTATCAGCCATATTAATTAAAATCCCTTCATATCTCGTTTCATTTTTAGTTTATTTAATTGCACTATACTTATTTTTGCTTGAATTACCAAGGCTGAAAACGAAAGTATTCAATTATATGACTGAGAAAACAGCTGAGAAGGTTCGTTTCATGTCTTCGCGCTTATCATACGTCATCTTTGGTTTTTTCAAAGCTCAATTTTTAGTTAGTATTATCATTTTTATTGTAACATTTGTCGCGCTTTTATTTATCGCACCTGAAGTGGCCTTTTTAATGTCGTTGTTTATATGGATTATCGATTTTATTCCGATAATAGGGTCTATAGCAGTTCTTGCACCTTGGGCTACATACCATTTAATTGCAGGGAATACTCCATTAGCGATTCAATTACTTATACTCGCTGCCGTATTACTTACGATTAGGCGTACTGTAGAACCAAAAGTGATGGGGCACCATATCGGTCTGTCACCGCTTGCTACACTCATCTCGTTGTTTATCGGGCTGCAATTAATCGGTATACTCGGTTTTATACTCGGACCACTGCTTGTCATCCTATTTACAAGTGCTAAAGAAGCCGGAATTATTAAATTGAACTTTAAAATATAAGTTTCCTTTCTTAAGTAGCCATCGAATCAGCGTAACGGATTTCCTTCAGAGGTGCAGACAAGCTATTCGAAGTAATAACGCATGGATTTTCAAAGCGAAAATCGGTGGTTACCCCTAAAAGTTAGAGTTTTTATTATGCAACTGATGGCTGGGTTGTGTTCGGTATTCAACTGGACTTAATCCAGCCAATTTTCCTTTTGATCGTTCATGATTGTACCAGTAGATATACTCTTCAATCTGCGTTTTTAATTCTTCATGGCTTACTAATTCTCCCCCATAATACATTTCTTGTTGTTTTTCTTTATTTTAACCCTTCTACCCTTGAGTCTTATAAACGTTTACCCAGTCACGTATAGGGGTCTGGCTACCCATATTATACTATTTTGCCAAAGATCCATAACCAATGTAGTAGGTAAAGGCAACATAAATCAGGTTTGCGTAGTCGAAACTGAGAGTCGTAAAGTTGTTATCCGCATGAACGATCAAGATACATTTCCGAGCTTTGTCAAAGAAAAATGGTGTATTGAGCAAGCAGCCGCTGTTGGCATTCCTGGACCTGAGGTGTTGTCCGCTTGGTATAGTTGATGAAACAGCATACATGATTCAAACTTTTATATATGGCGTCAACGGGTTAGATAGTACGGTTCAAAAATCCGGTGTTTGGAGGTAACTTGGCGAATATACCTAGCTTATTGATTCGATTCAAGTAAAAGAGTTTGGAAAAAATTTAATTGATCCTGTCCATGGTAAGTTTCGGACACCTTCTCACGTAGGATCAAATGGCAGTTGGCAAGGGGGATATTCAATATAATATAAATAGTTTGACGGAGTATGATCCGTTGATTAAACATGGAGTAATCACTCAGGTAGATCAAGTTATATTGTTGGATTGGGGCCATGCAGAAGTAAGTGTGGTACCCGCATGGAAGTGTTATTTAATTGATGCAGTACCTAATACTAGGACTAGGAGAAGACCCAAATATTGAGGAATTCAAAGCGTTTTTAGACGGGTACGGAGTAAGTGTAAAAGACTTTGCTGACATGAGACATTTGCTATTATTAAAGGCTTTCAATAATCTCAGGTGGGCTATTGATCGAATCCTGATCTAATCAAACCCTATACTTCTTTTGCGAAACAAGTTGTTGAAATGATTATCGATTAGCAGAAATTGATCGATGTTTTTGTACATCAATTCAACCTAGTGTGAAGAACATTATTAAACAGGTGCGTTAGTTCGACTGGCGAATATGATAATTTAAAGGACGAAGAAATGCTCTTCGTCCTTTTTTCAATGCAATTTAGCCTGTGAATATATCTGTGTTTTTTAGTTTTGCACCTCACAAGTGAACCCGTTAGATCAGCAGGGATTTTTTTATTCGTTATATAAACTAAAAACCGATAATTGCCCTAAACAGGTTTGTTGTTTCACCTGGTGGATAAATGACATAAAGAAGTAAGTAAACAACAACTCCAGTACTTGCTGAGCCGAACCAAATAATCGATGTGAGCGGTCCAAGCCTTACGTGGGTTGAAAGTTTATTTTTATATCCAGTTATTAATGTTATGATTCCTAATACAGCTGCAACAGTTGCTAAAGTAATGTGAAAAAGAAGAAACACTTGATAATAGGTTGCTACATGCTCTGGTCCCCCAAACGCAGTGCTCCCTACAAAAATTGTCTTCGCCAAATACGTTATAAAAAATATAGTCGCTAATATTGCTGCCCAAAACATCACTTTTTTATGTGCTTCAATTTTTCGTTTTGCAACTAAATACCAGCCTGCAGCTACGAAAATGGCACTCAATGCAATAAATACAGTGCTTATAAACGGTAAAAACGTTGCCAAAATGTTGTCATCCTTTCTAAGACCTTAAGCTTATCCCAGATATATTATAATTCGATTCATAATTAAATGGAAATGAAAGTTGTGAAGATTTGATTACAATTGAGTATATTAAGGATAAGACAACTTATCCTATGAATGCAATCAAATAGAATTCGAAATCGCTATAGGCGGACGCTTTCACTCCAGAGTACAATTGCGATATCTACTCGTGCTGCACATTTGTAGTGTCTTCTTTGCAGCGGATAATGCCTCAACTTCCTAGGTGACACACTGTGTGCACCCAGTATTTTCTGCGACGAGTAACCGCAGGAGCAAATGTTTTCTGCGACGAGTAACCGCAGGAGCAACGAGCGATTCTTCTCTGAATTCTCTACGAGCTGCTTCGACGCATTCTCTTCTTCGATTAATCTTGCAGAGGAAGAAGCACATAGTCTGCGACGAGTAACCGCAGGAGCAACGAGCATTTCTTCGCTGAATTCTCTACGAGCTGCTTCGACGCATTCTCTTCTTCGATTAATCTTGCAGAGGAAGAAGCACATAGTCTGCGACGAGTAACCGCAGGAGCAACGAGCATTTCTTCGCTGAATTCTCTACGAGCTGCTTCGACGCATTCTCTTCTTCGATTAATCTTGCAGAGGAAGAAGCACATAGTCTGCGACGAGTAACCGCAGGAGCAACGAGCATTTCTTCGCTGATTTCTCTACGAGCTGCTTCGACGCATTTTCTTCTTCGGTTAATCTTGCAGAGGAAGAAGCACGTAGTCTCTAAAGGTTGATTTTCACACAGGCAGTACCTGTGGTTTACGAAGAATGTAATAAAGAAACCCTCGCATGATGCGAGGGTTTCTTTCTCCTTAATACTTTACAATTCCAAGAAGCAACATTAACGATGCAATAGTCGGAATAGCTACAATAACCCCTGACCAAATCATTGTATTCGGCCAACCGTTGCCACGCTCATTCAAGTGCATGAACACATACAATTGAATTAATACGTTCACAACAGCAAGGATTAAAATAAATGGTACTGCGAAGGTATTAGGGATTGCATCACTTGCAATTGAAACAAATGCAATTGATGTCATAAAGATTACAAAAACAAATGAAATAAGTTGTGTTCTTAATTCTTTTGCTAACTTACGTTTCGTTTTCTTTGTAGGTTCACCTGTTAATGGTGCACTTGGATCGATACCATGATCAGCCATTTATTTACCCTCCTAGTCCCATTAAGTATACTGCTGTAAAGATAAATACCCACACAACATCAATAAAGTGCCAGTAAAGTACGGCTACATAAAACTTCGGTGCGTTCGTTAAAGTTAGCCCTGTTTTACGGTAACGAATGAGCAACGTAATGATCCAGCAAATACCAAAAGCGACGTGGGCTCCGTGAGTACCAACAAGTGTATAGAAAGATGATGCAAATGCACTTGTTGTAAAACCTAAGCCATAATGATAATACTCAACGAACTCATAAATCTCAAATCCTAAGAAGAGCATACCAAGGAATACGGTTACCCACATCCATGCTAGGAGACCTTTATAGTTCCCTTTTTTCATGGAAATTATCGCAAAGACACTCGTTAAACTACTTGTCAAAAGAAACATCGTCATTATAAATACTAGAGGCAGATGGAACAAATCTGCAGGACCAGGTCCATCCATAGTACCTCCGCGTAACCCTAGATGAGTTCCGAATAAGCTTGCAAAGAGTACCGTTTCTCCACCTAGAAAGAACCAAAAGCCTAGAAACTTATTCTTCCCTTCTAACGTCGCTTTTTCAGGGTTAGGTGGCAAGGTGTGATTTTGTACAGCTTGATCATTTGCCATAACTACCTAACCTCCTTATCACGTTTTATTTCATCAACTGGAATGTGATATCCATGGTCTTCTTTAATTGAACGAACAAACATGGAACCGAATGTAATCGCTAAACCGATAACTGCAACTACCCAACCATATTCTGTCGTTGGGTGGTATATGAAACCAAAACTTGCAATGAATAAACCAACAGACATAAACATTGGAATAATTGAACCATTTGGCATGTGAATATCTCCAAGTGGTTCAGCTGCTTTAATTTTCCCTTCACCTTCATGTTTTTCATACCATAATGGATCCATGTCACGGATAAGCGGTGTTTGTGCAAAGTTATACTCCGGAGTAGGTGATGGAATTGACCACTCAAGTGTACGTCCATCCCAAGGATCTCCAGTCGTTTCTTTGTTTTTCATTGATACGAAAATCGTAATGACAAATATGATAAAGGCAATCCCCATTAGGAATGCACCAATCGTACTAATCATATTCATTGTATTAAACCCTTGATCTCCAAAGTAAGTTGCAATTCTTCGTTGCATTCCCATTAATCCTAGAAAGTGCTGGACAAAGAATGTTAAATGGAAACCAATTAGGAATAACCAGAAGAACCATTTTCCTAACGTTTCGTTTAATGAATAACCGAACATTCTTGGCCACCAGTAGAACGCACCACCGAAAATTCCGAGTACGACACCACCAATAATAACGTAGTGGAAGTGAGCTACAACGAAATAAGTGTCATGGAACTGATAGTTCGCTGCACTTGTTGCAAGCATAACACCGGTAACCCCACCCATAACGAATGACGGGATAAAACCTAATGCAAATAAATTCGCTGTTGTAAACTTAATTCTACCGCCCCACAAGGTTAACAACCAGTTAAAGATTTTAATCCCTGTTGGAACAGCGATTGCCATCGTTGCAACAGCAAAGATCGAGTTCGCTACTGGCCCCATACCTACTGTAAACATATGGTGAGCCCAAACCATGAACCCTAAAAATCCGATAATTAATGTTGCAAAAACCATTGCTGAGTATCCAAAAAGACGCTTCTTTGCGAAAGTCGGAATAATCTCAGAAAAGATACCGAACGCTGGTAAAATAAGGATATAAACTTCCGGATGTCCAAAGATCCAGAATAGATGCTGCCAAATAACGACATTTCCACCAAAGTCCACAGCAAAGAATGTTGCTCCAAAGATTCTTTCAAGCATTAATAGTAATAAACCAATTGTTAATGCTGGAAAAGCGAATAAGATTAAAATCGATGCGACAAATGAGCTCCAAGTAAACAATGGCATTCTCATCATGCTCATGCCTGGTGCACGCATATTGATAATGGTTACAAGGAAGTTAATCCCGGCGATTAATGTACCAGCACCACTTACTTGAAGTCCTAATACATAATAATCAATCCCAGTACCAGAGTATTCACTTGATAACGGTACATAAGCAGTCCACCCCGCATCAGGAGCTCCACCTAAAAACCAGCTGAGATTTAATAAAATTCCACCGAAAAAGAACAGCCAGAAGCCTAGAGAGTTTAAAAATGGAAAAGCAACATCTCTCGCCCCTATTTGTAGCGGAATTATGTAGTTCATGAAACCGAATAGTAACGGCATTGCTGCCAAGAATATCATCGTTGTACCGTGCATCGTTAACAATTCGTTAAACGTCTGCGCTGGTAAGAAAGACGCTTCAGGAAACATGAGCTGGATACGCATTAATATTGCTTCTAGTCCACCTAGAGCAAAGAAAAATGCACCGGCGACGAAATACATAATACCAATTTTTTTATGGTCTACCGTCGTCATCCAGTCCCAAAGCGCACTTTTTGACTGAGCCTTCGCATAAGACACGTTAATTTACCCCCTTGTGTAAGAAGTTAATCTTCTAATACTTTTAAGTCGTTTAAATATTCAATAAGTGCGTTCATTTCTTCGTCGTTAATTGTGTCGTGATTAAAACCGGGCATTTCATTTCCAGGTTTTAATTCTTGCGGATAACGAAGCCATTCTTCTAAGTTTTCATCACCGTATTCAATGAACCCAGCAATATTTTGTCTTTCACCAAAATTCGTCAGGTTCGGACCGATGTTTCCGCCCTCTTCTCCGACAGCATGACAACTAATACAGTTTTGCTCAAATACTTCACGTCCCTCAACCGCAACCTCTGATTGAGGCTCATTTACCTGGGCTGGAGGTTCTTCCATATTCGCTATCCATGTGTCAAATGTATCCGGGTCTACTGCAACGACTCTAAAGTCCATCCATGCATGGCCTTCACCACAAAGCTCGGCACATTTTCCACGATATACACCTTCATTTGGTGCTTCAAACCATAAGTCATTCGTAATTCCAGGTACATTATCTTGTTTACCTGCTAATGCAGGAACCCAGAATGCATGAATAACATCACTTGATTCCAATTCAAAAATGACTCTCGTATCTGTAGGAATATATAAATCCTGACCAGCAACAACATCATAGTCAAGGTATTCAAATTCCCACCAGAATTGGTGCCCGGTAACTTTTACAGTAATCGCATCTTCATCTTCTTGTACTTCAACATCAGCTAATGTAAACGTCTCCATGACGTTCGGTACAGCTAAAATGATTAGTAAGAAAATTGGAATAATCGTCCAAACAAATTCCAGACCACGATTTCCGTGTACTTGCTTCGGAATGTGTGTATCTCCAGGTCGCTCACGGAAGCGAAGTAAGACAATCACATAAATCACGAAGACGACCACGATTACGAAAATCATAATATACAAGCTGAGCATAATTAAGGAAAATTGACTTTCCGCTACTGGACCTTGTGGGTCAAGCGCAGATAAGTTCTGCATTCCGCAACCAGACATCAGCAAGATGAAAGATAATGGAAATAGTCGCCAAAAGTATTTCATCTCGTTACAAACCCCTCTTTCTGTCTTTAAATAATCTTAAAACATGTGAACAATGACCATAAGGACAAACAAAATCGTTAAATAATTTAATGAATACACAAACATTTGCTTCGCCCATTTAAGATCATCTTTATATTTGTAGCCAGCTAAGCCTAAGGCTAACCAACCGACTCCCAGAATTGTTGCAACGGTTGTGTAAACCACTCCAAAGTGTGCAACCGTTAAAGAAACAGGAATTAATGTAGCAACATACCAGATTATCTGTCTTTTGGTCATTGCAAAACCGGCAACTACCGGAAGCATTGGAATTCCAGCACGCTTATATTCATCAGCCCGTCTCATCGCTAATGCTAAGAAATGAGGCGGCTGCCATATAAACATGATTAAGAACATCGACCAAGCAATAGGATGTAAACCTGGATCAATCGCAGCCCAGCCAATTAAAGGCGGTACCGCTCCAGCAAAGCTCCCAACAATCGTATTTAACGTCGTTGTACGCTTTGTCCACATTGTATATAAAACTACATAAGTAACTAAACCCGCTAAACCGATTATCGCAGCCATGAGTGTTGTCATCGCCAAGAAGATCGTCCCTAAAAGGGAAATCGATAATCCATATGTCAATATTTGCCTTCCTGATAGTTCACCGCTTACAGATGGACGTTCCTTCGTTCTTTCCATATATAGATCAATATCACGATCAATATAGTTATTTAATGCACAACCTCCAGCAATAATTAAAGCGGATCCAGCGAGTGCCAGTAAAGCTGTTAATGGATCACTATGAAGCGTACTACCAGTGTAGTATGCAGCAAGATAAAGACCAGCAAAAGTCGTGATTAAATTTGACATTACGATACCAGTCTTTGAAATTGCTAAGTATGATTTCCATGACACTTGCTTAACGTCTTGTTCAACATTTTCATTAATTGCTTCTGAAGATGTAATCGAGCTCATCTTATTCAATTGTTTCACCCCCCAGACAGAATACTTACTATACCACATTTCAAAGGTTATCGTTTAGTCTAATAATTCATATAACCTGCTATTCATTAAAAATAGAATGTAACCTACATTACACTCCTTAGAAAACATGTTATCAAAGTGAAGTTTTCTTCACCATATAATATTATTCTTGAAAACTATTTACAAGTTCACAATAAAAATTATTAGACCTTCAAACACATTATAAACGATCATTCAGTGATTTTCATTACAAAAAAACGATTACATTCAAGGTCCTATACAAACCATATACATTTTACCATAATCACGTTTTTAATATGAATAAATTATGAATAAAACCCACTTTAAAAAGTGACGATTTTTTGAACAAAACCTTCACATCTTAAAAATTCACCTTTTTTTAATTATGATTAAAATTGACTTTTATTTTTGATATCCATAAAATGAATGTCGAGTATTGCAATAATACTATAAATCATATTCATCTCGATGAGCGATAATTTTCCCCTCATAGATACTATTAACATTATTTTCTAAAATTATTTTAATTTTATATTTAGAAAGTCGGTGACTTTATTCATGCTTAGAGCTTTAAAAGCTTACGGGATTATTACGACCCTAGGAATGCTTGTCGTACTCATTCAAGGAGCTTTAGTGACACAAACAGGATCCGGAGATGCCTGCGGTGCAGAATGGCCGCTCTGCTATGGACAAATCTTCCCCGAATCTCCAACAATTCAGACGATGATTGAATATACCCACAGACTTGTATCTGGATTACTAGGAATTATGGTTATTATTCTTTCCATCTGGAGCTGGAAAAAGCTCAGTCACATAAAAGAAACAAAATTCTTTGCGATTATAGCGGTACTGTTTATTATTTTACAAGGATTATTAGGAGCTGCAGCCGTTGTATGGGGACAATCGAACGCAGTTATGGCCCTTCACTTCGGGTTTTCATTAGTTTCATTTACGAGTGTTTTATTGTTAACGATTCTCGCATTCGAAAGCAGTAAACCACAAGAATTACTCGCTCCATCTATTAAAAGAGGGCTGAAAAATTATATTTATTTCGTACTTATTTACATTTATATCGTCGTATATACCGGTGCATACGTCCGTCACACCGATTCAAGTGCAGGCTGTACAGGATGGCCATTATGTAACGGACAGGTCATTCCATCATTTGACAATTATACGATCTCGATTCAATTTGCTCACCGTGTGTTTGCAGGTATTTTATTTCTTGTTATTGTCGTTATGTTTATCCGAATTGTAAAACAGCACAAAGCAAACAAACCTTTACTTTATTCAGGACTTGTCAGCTTAATCTTAGTAACGATTCAAGTGTTAAGCGGTGCTTATGTTGTATTGTCTGGTCTTACTTTGGAAGCTACAATGTTCCACGCCTTCTTCATCAGCTTGTTATTCGGTGCAGTCAGTTACACGACACTTCTTGCATACCGAGCAAAATAATTCCTTTGGAAACAATGAAGCTAGCCACCTCTAGATGGCTAGCTTCTCATTATTTATTCCCCTAAAAATGCTCGGAACATCCAATTGTGCTTTTCAACAGACTGACGAATTTCAATAAGCATATCAGCTGTTGCTTCGTCCCCGGCTTCCTCTAACGTTTCAATATCAGCTTTAAGTTCATTATCTACTTCATTAAAATCTTGAACGAGGTTTTTCACCATCTGTTCAGCAGATAAAGATTCCCCTGCTTCCGACTCATTTATCGTAGAAATATCCAAATACTCTCGCATCGTAGCAACTGGTTTCTCTTTTAACGCTAGTAAACGCTCCGCCAGTTCATCAATGTAGCCAGCCGCTTCATTGTATAATTCTTCAAATTTCTCATGGAGCGTAAAAAAATGCGGTCCTTTTACATACCAATGGTAATTATGTAATTTCACAAACAATACATTCCAATTGGCAACATGTCTGTTTAAAATTTCAGTTTGTTTTTCATGAGGCATGATGATCAACTCCCTTAATTTATGTTCATTTATTTAATTCCCCGAAAATGAGAGGTTCTAAACATTTTTTTTACGAGTAGGATCATAATGCCGACTCGTTCTTTTTACGTTTACATTCAAGTCATTACTTGAACGATCACTTTAAACGTGAAAAGGGCTGTCACAAAAGTTTTAACTTTGCGGACAGCCCTTTTTCATCAGAAATTCTTATTCAAACTCAACTAAAAGATCGCCAGCTTGGATCGCTTCACTATTTGAAACATGGATTTGTTTTATCGTTCCATCATAAGGTGCTTGAACGGTCGTTTCCATCTTCATCGATTCAGTGATCATTAAATGATCTCCTTTTCTCACCTTATCACCTTTTTCAACTAATGTTTTTACGACTGTTCCTGGCATGGACGCACCAATGTGTTTTTCATCATTTTTGTCAGCCTTCGCTTTTACAGAAACGACTGACTCTACGTTTTCATCACGGACGACCACTTCTCGAGGCTGTCCATTCAGCTCAAAGTAAATGACTCGTGTACCATCTTTTTGGGCTTCTCCAATTGAGACTAACTTTACGATTAACGTTTTTCCTTGTTCAATTTCAACTTCAATTTCCTCACCTAATCGAAGTCCGTAAAAGAACGTTGGTGTGTCAAGAACTGATACATCACCGAAATGCTCAGTAAATGCCTGATTATCTAAATATACTTTCGGATAAAGGGCATAAGACAGTATGTCATGTATCGTTACTTGTCTTCCTAGCTTTTTATAAAGGGTTTCACGTATTTCATCAAAATCAACAGGGTCCATATTTTCTCCAGGTCGTTCAGTGATCACTTCTCTCCCTTTTAAGACCACCTCTTGTAACTTTTGAGGGAACCCTTGATAAGGTTGACCTAAATGTCCTTGGAAAAACTCAATAACAGAGTCAGGAAAATCGAGTGAATGTCCTTTCTCATAGACGAGTTCCTCAGTTAAATCGTTTTGTACCATAAACAATGCCATATCTCCAACAACTTTGGAAGAAGGCGTCACTTTTACGATATCACCAAACATATCATTAACTTTCCGGTACATTGATTTTACTTCATCCCACCGGTCACCTAGTCCGACTGCTTTCGCTTGCTGCTGTAAATTACTATATTGTCCGCCAGGCATTTCGTGCAAATAGATTTCAGAATGAGGCGACATCATCCCACTCTCAAAATCTTGGTAGTACTGTCTCGTATCCTCCCAAAATCCATTCAGCTTTTCTACATTTTCAATATTGATTTCTGGTTTTCTTTCGTGTCCGCTTAACGCGTGGTACAACGAATTCATACTAGGCTGACTCGTTAAACCTGACATTGCTGAAATCGCTGTGTCAACAATATCTACACCGGCATCGATCGCTCTAGCATACGTAAATATTCCATTTCCGCTCGTATCATGAGTATGGAGGTGAATCGGAATACGAATTGAATCTTTTAATGCAGATATTAATTCATAGGCAGCCTTAGGTTTTAACAATCCAGCCATATCTTTAATTCCTAATATATGAGCACCTGACTCTTCAAGCTCTTTAGCAATCGATAAGTAATAGTCAAGGTCATATTTCGTCCGATCTGGGTCTAAAATGTCACCTGTGTAACAAATACTTGCCTCTGCAATTTTCCCTGCTTTTCTCACCGATTCAATTGCCGGTCGCATGCCTTGTACCCAATTTAAGCTGTCAAAAATTCGAAATACATCTATACCCGCATCTCCAGATTTTGCAACAAATTCTTCAATTAAGTTGTCAGGATAATTTTTATACCCAACTGCATTTGAAGCTCTTAGCAACATTTGAAATAGGACGTTCGGTGCTTTTTCTCTTAAATGAATTAACCTTTTCCATGGGTCTTCATGAAGAAACCTCATCGATACATCAAAAGTAGCTCCTCCCCACATCTCCAAAGAGAATAAATTCGGGAGCATTCTAACAGT
The DNA here is from genome assembly GCF_002335745.1 of Evansella halocellulosilytica. Taxonomy (GTDB): domain Bacteria; phylum Bacillota; class Bacilli; order Bacillales; family Salisediminibacteriaceae; genus Bacillus_CA; species Bacillus_CA halocellulosilytica. Next base: position 4,104,402 of record NZ_NIST01000001.1, read on the forward strand.
CGGTTCTGCAATTTGGTTTAAATCAGTCGATCGAACTCTTGTTGCAAGTAAGGATTGATGAGCATCACGAAACGTCGTATCTGTCAGTAATACTTCATTTTGTTGTTTTACCCATTGTGCTACCCCTTCAGGACCATGTTCATCCAAAATTTGTTTCGTCCCATTTGGAATCGGTTCAACATAGGAAACTTTTGGTACACGTCTCTTTTCAAAAACAGGCTTTTTCTTTCTGCCAATTCCAGGGTAACCATTCACAGTTGTGTTCGCAATAAATGACAACATTTTTGTTCCTCGGTCTTTCCGCTTCGGGAACACAAATAATTCTGGAGTTGAATCGATAAATGACGTACTGTATTCGCCATTTAAAAACTTTTCATGTCGAACAACATTTTCTAAAAACGAAATGTTTGTTTTAATACCTCTGATCCGGAATTCTTTTAAGTTACGAACCATTTTATGAGCAGCATTATCAAATGAAAGTGCCCATGTTGATACTTTCACTAATAAAGAATCATAATGAGGTGAAATAATCGCTCCCTGGAATCCATTGCCTGCGTCGAGCCTTACACCAAAACCCCCACCAGTTCGATAAGCCATAATCCTTCCTGTATCAGGCATAAACTGGTTTTGCGGATCTTCAGTCGTTACACGAGATTGAATTGCATACCCATGTGTAGAAATATCCTCCTGTTCTGGGATACCAACTTCAGGACTATGAAGTTCTTTGCCGTCTGCAACAAAAATTTGTGATTGTACAATGTCAATCCCAGTAATCATCTCTGTTATTGTATGTTCAACTTGAATACGTGGATTTACTTCAATAAAATAAAACTCTTCATCATCGTTAACTAAATACTCCACAGTCCCAGCATTTATGTACTGAATGTTTTTCATTAACTGTAAAGCCGAATCACAAATCTTCTGTCTAGCTTCTTCTGATAATGAAACACTCGGGGCAACCTCAACCACTTTTTGATGTCTACGTTGCACTGAACAGTCTCTTTCATATAAATGAACAAGATTCCCATGGTGATCCCCAAGGATTTGTACTTCAATATGTTTAGGATTTTCTACAAATTTCTCAACGTAAACAGCATCATTTCCGAATGATGCTTTTGCTTCTGATCTTGCTCGGTCAAAGGCTTCCTTTAATTCCCCTTCATTACGGACTATTCTCATGCCACGTCCGCCACCACCAAGAGCTGCTTTAATTATTAATGGAAAACCATGTTCATTAGCAAAATTTGTCACTTCATCTAATGATGTAACGGGACCATCTGTACCTGGAATAACCGGGGTGTTCGCCGCGATTGCTGTTTTTCTAGCTTGAACTTTGTCACCAAACATATGTAAATGTTCAATGGACGGGCCTATAAAAATAATCCCTGCCTCTTCACAGCGTCTTGCAAATTCAATATTTTCAGATAAAAAACCGTAACCAGGGTGGATGGCATCGACTCCATTCCGCTTAGCAATTTCAATAATGCCCTCAATATCGAGATATGCATCGATAGGTTTTTTTCCTTCGCCTACTAAATATGCTTCATCGGCTTTATAACGGTGAAAAGCACCTGTATCTTCCTTTGAATAAATCGCTACTGTCCTTATATTAAGCTCTGTACAGGCGCGGAAGATTCGAATTGCAATCTCTCCTCGATTCGCTACTAATACTTTATTAATGCGCTCAAGTCTTTTCATCTCTAGTACGTCCCCCTTACCTAATGTTGTTTGGATATGCATCGTGATTTGTAAAAACTTAAACCTATATTATCATTTTCATATCGTCTTTTCATCTATTTAATGACAAATCATTATGTGACATAAGAATTAACAAAGGAAAAAACGAGACAATTCGCCTGTGACAAAGGTTAGATAATTACGACTATTTATAATTATTCATTTCATCACTTTGTCATAATTTCAATATTTTTAGAAAAATGTGCAGGGAGCAACTTAATATTTTGAGCAAAACCTGAATCCGTGACGAAATAAGTCATTTCTGAGTATTTGCTAAAGACTCTTTATCTTTTGGTTAGTTGCGGTAATACTCGAATTCGTTACTGGCGGACGCTTTCCGTGGGCAACACTTCAGCCTCCTCATTCGCATAAAACACACTCATTGCGGGGTCTTCAGTCGTTGCTTTTCCCACTGGAGTCGCCGCCAATCACTTCTTCGAGTAATCTAACAAAAAGGTTCTTCGAACCTTGCTATAATAAGAATAGGAATTGTTTTTGTTCAAATTCTTATTCACCAGGATGGTGTTATGATGAAATTTATTTTAGAAGCTTCTGATGAAACTTTATCCACTCATTCTGGATTAGGTCTAATTAGTTTACTTTTATCAAAAACGGAACTCTCCACTCGTTTAACCAGCTTAAATTACATTGGTCAAGAAGGCTATGTTGTTAATGTAGAACTGCGTGAAGGGAAAACCCATGTACAAAAAGATACAGATGTTTTCTTAAAAGAATCGATTCGTTACGCCAAAGAATTAACCAACATGCCTTTACTCGTCCGCGCGGACGGGGGAAATGATCGTATCGATAATCTTAAAGTCTGTGTATGAAAAAGCAGATTTTATCATCAAAAGAAATCCTCGACGAGAGAAGCCAGAAACTTGGTTAATGATTGTAGGACAGAAAGGGAACCAAGCTCCATCAAGAGGTGGTAAACGTATCTATTATGGCTCTGTTCCAGTAACACCAAAAGGTATGAAGAATCCTTTACGTCAAGTGTATAAAGTAGTTGAAAGAACGATAGATAAACATGGTCAAATTCTCATCATTCCAGAAGTTAAATTTGAAAGATACTGGACTACATTAGACATTGAACCTGAAGAAGTAATAGCACTTTACCATGAACACGGCACTTGCGAACAATTCCATCGTGAATTGAAAACGGACTTAGATTTAGAACGATTACTTCGGGAAAGTTTTGTACCAATGACCTCATTTTACATTTAGGGTGCTTCACTTATAATTTACTACGTATCATTGGACAAGAGAGCCTGAAAGAAGAAGATGCCCCACTGAAGAAAACAGTGTTACGTCGACGAGTGAAAACAGTGGTCCAAAATTTAATAACTCTAGCATCGAAGGTGGTATCACACGCTCGCAGGCTCTATTTGAAATTTGGTAATCATAGCCCATGGTTTCTAACATTTAAGCGAATATATTCAGCTTTTTTAACCTAACCCTTCTTTGTGATCATATCATTTTTGCAGCTTACCAAAAGCATTTTATTGTGAGGCTTATTTAGTAAGCTTTAAAACAGTAATACAGAAGAGTATCGTTGATTTGACAGGAATCTACGAGACTGTCTCTTCCTCTACTAGTATGGCTCTGTCGTATATCCGTCGAGACAAATCGATGTATTTTCGAAGAAGCAATCCTCTTTCCTGCGGGAAAAGCAAGAGCTTTCTCTTGTGCGACGAGTAACCGCAGGAGCAGAAGATCCCGCAGGACGATTTGCCCGAGGAAGCTGAAGCCTTGCCCGCGGAAAGCGAGTAGATGTATGGCATATCAACACGGTTATCACGGATTCAGGCAAAAATTAAAAAACCAAACGATGGATGTCGCTTGGTTGTTAAAGTACACTATGATTTTTTCATCGATGCTTCATGAAGTGCCGTAAGCTGTTTTTCAAGTTGATCTAATAATTGCTTCCCTTCTTCTTCACGAATTAAATTTAATCGAATCGCAAAATCAATTTCTCTCGATAAGCCGAACATTTGTGTATCTAAAACTTCCTCATATAAAGGACATTGTGGCATAGTTAAGTTAGCCATTTGGACTTCAATCAGTTTTAGGATCTTTTGAGCATCTTCTTTTAGAAGGGCATATGCTTTCTCGCTCTGTCCGGACAGGGTCTCAACTGACATTTGAATCCCTCCTACATTAAAACTGTTCCTATTTATACATATTATCTCCTATTTCAATAAATTGCAATAGATTGGAACAAGCTAAATCACTTTTATCTATCAACATGATATTAAGTGAATGCTATATTAATGATATCTTTTTAAAAGTGTGTGTTCAAAAATGAGGACAATATGAGCTGAATAGATCAAGGCGACAAAGGTATAAGTAGCGGAGCTCATGGTGTTAATACGTACGCATTAGGAATCACCCTAGAATCTGTTTCGCACGCAGGAAAAGTCGTTTTCTTTTCCAAGGAACAGAGAAACGAGTTATCAATGAGAGACGAATGTTTTTTCAAAAACGTTATGAAACTCCTCTTTAAGAAAGTCATCAAATGAGTTAAAAAATACTTAAATCAAACCGTTGAGATAGGGATTCTAATAATTTCATCCCTGCCATGCTGTTTCCTTTATCATCTAATGCCGGTCCATATATACCTATGCCTACTCCGTACGGAACTGAAGCCATGATCCCTCCCGACACACCACTTTTCGCTGGAATACCGACTCGAATAGCAAATTCACCAGATGCATTATACATGCCACACGTTACCATAAATGTTTTTAAAATCCGGGCAATATGGAGCGGAATAATTGGACGTTGCGATTGAACGTGTTTACCTTCATTTGCGATAACGTAGCCAATTTTAGCCAAATCTTTACAACTGACTTCGATTGCACACTGCTTTGTGTACAATTCTAATAAATGTTCAACGTTATCATCAATTACATTGTGCTGTTTCATATAATAGCAAAGTGATCGGTTTAAATTTGCTGTCTCATATTCTGACCTTGCAACCGTATCATCATATCTGATTGAGGAATTACCAGTTATTTCGTGAATAAAGGTTAGCAGTCTGCCGAGTTTCTCATCTATAGACGAACCGTAAATCATCGAGGTTACTGCTAATGCTCCAGCATTGATCATCGGATTCAATGGTTTGGAAGGTGAGTGTGTTTCAAGTTTAATAATGGAATTAAAAGGATCACCTGTCGGTTCCATACCGACACGAGAAAACACTTCCTCTTCTCCCCTATCCATTAAAGCTAATGCTAAGGTAATAACTTTGGATATACTTTGTAATGTAAACGTTTCTTCTGTATTTCCTGCTGTTACACAAGTTTCATCATTTTCATAAATAGCAAGCGACAGCATATCTGGATCTGCAACTTTTAATGCGGGGATGTAATCCGCAACTTTTCCATACTGAGTATAAGATTTTGCTTCTTCTACCATCACATCAATTGCTTCTTTATCTTGACAGATGCTCATATCAAAAACCCTCCTTAAAGCTCTCCCTCAACTCGTGACAAACGCTTTCATTCAATTTATACTGAAAGAAAGTGATTATAAAGGAATAAAAATGACTAGTATAGTATCCTACATTCTACAACCTAGCATACACGGGATCATCTTTTCGTCGACTAAGGTTGGTCATGCAGAATATTTTCCTTTTTAATTCACAAGCTTGTTAAAGGAGTGTTGTCATAATGATTTTAACGATTAATGGAAATGTGAAACATACGATTACTTTAGATCCTGGGGTTTGGATTTTTGATAATCGAAAAGTGGACCTCCATACATATTTTTCCGAAGAAAATCTAAGTTCTCAAAATAGCGAATTAAATGAGCTTGGCAAAGCATGGGATAAGCAAAGAAGGGAAGGTTCAAATCCTTTTTCGAACGGCAATGATGTGAAAATGAGCCGAAAAGAAATAGCAGAATCTTCTTATGGTATTCCTTTATACCCATTTTTAGAGAATGCCGTTCCAAATGCTAATTCTGAATATGTTGCCTTTAAGTGTAAAGATGGGAAAGAGATTAAAATTCCACTTGCAGAGGCGAGAGAAGGAATCTTAGGCTTTTCCCATAAAGGCATGCCTTTACGAGAAGACGGACCGGTTCACTTTTATTACCGTGATGGCTCAAATCAAGATTCACCAATTACGTCTATTGAACAAATCGTTGTGATGTAGAAATACGAAGCGACCATGAGCCGATAGCTTCTTGAGAATAAAAAATTGAAATATTATAAAACTTATCTAAATAAGCAACGAGGCTGTCCCATAAATGAATTTGTTTATACTAAGATGATTGCATAGATACAGCTGCTTAATAAAGTATCTCTCTGAAAGCAATGATCATTGCAAATTGTTCGATTATGGTACAGCCTATTCTTTCTTTTACAATAAATCCGCAGCCATTTGCGCAAGACCAGAGCGTTCACCTTTATGAAGTTTCATATGCCCTGTTTCTCCTAAATGTTTCAACCTCTCGGTAACGTATGTTAATCCATTCGTATATTCATCTAGATATGGATGATCAATTTGTTTTGGATCACCCATTAAGACAATTTTACTTCCTTCGCCTACACGTGTTAAGATCGTTTTTACCTCATGCTTCGTTAAATTTTGAGCTTCATCGATGATGATGAATTGATCCGGGATACTCCGCCCGCGTATATACGTTAATGCTTCTACTTGAATTGACCCCATACCTGCAAGAATTTGCTCCAATTCCCCTGGCTTTTTAGTATTAAATAAAAACTCCAGATTGTCAAATATTGGTTGCATCCATGGCCTCAACTTTTCTTCTTTCTCACCTGGCAAAAAACCAATATCTTTTCCAACAGGTACAACTGGCCTAGCGACAAGAAGTTTCTTGTACCTTTGTAAGTCTTCCGTTAAGTAGAGGCCTGCAGCTAACGATAGAAGCGTTTTACCGGTTCCTGCTTTTCCTGCTAATGTGACAAGTGGTATGTCCTCTCTCGTCAATAATTCAAAAGCCATTCTTTGTTGTACATTCCTAGGTCTAATTCCCCATACAGTTTCATCATTTGATACGAATAATTGCAATTGATCCCCAGATTTATTTGTCATCGCTAAAGCCGATCGTGATGCATTCGTATCATCTTTTAATATATAAAATTGATTTGGATAAACAGGATGAACATCAATTTTACCAATTGGCAATGTTCGATCTTGAAATAGTTGATCAATCATTTCCGGAGGAAACCATACTTCCTTATACCCTTGGTACATTCGGTCATATTGTACGACTCTGTCACTTAAAAAATCTTCTGTATTAAGTCCGAGTGCATCAGCTTTTACTCGCAACAATGCATCCTTACTTACTAACGTTACCCGGATTCCAGAATTTTTTTCTTCTTCCTCCTGACTCATATTTAAAGCTACTGCTAAAATGCGGTTGTCATTTGTCGGTTCCATAAAATGCTCTTTCATTTTTTTAAAGGATCGATGATTTAATTCAACCCGTAACGTTCCTCTATTTGGTAATGATACCCCTAAATGCAATTTTCCTTTTTCTCTTAATTCATCTAAAAGCCTGGCAACATACCTTGCGTTGCGCCCTACTTCATCCATATACCTCTTTTTCGAATCAACTTCTTCTAAAACGACAGCTGGGATAACTACTTCATGAATATCAAATGAATAAATCGCCATCGGATCTTGCAGCAACACATTTGTATCAATAATGTAGCGACGCTTTTCCAATCTCTCGCCTCCTAAAAACATTTTTATCTCTATTTCATTTAATACAATGTATGAACGGTCGAATAAAGATAGACGCTAAAACGAACAATACAATTAATATTGAAAGAAAGTGAGGAGTATTTATGAGAAAAAGCTTGATTTTCTTTCTTGTGCCAATATTATTATTCATCGGATGTCGAGCTCCAGAATACGGAACAGATACGAACCCGATAGAAGCTCAACAGTACGGTGGATATGGTGGTCAAGAAATGTCAGCAAATGAAATAGCTAATCACCTTGCAAATATTAGTACACAAGTTCCAGACGTAAACAGTGCTACGGCTATTGTTCTTGGTCCTTATGCGTTAGTAGGCATTAATGTTGAAGGCGAAATCGACCAATCCGAAGTCGGTTCTATTAAATATCAAGTAGCTGAGGCATTATCTGATGACCCATATGGTGCCCAAGCTGCTGTAACAGCTGATGCTGATATTGTAAACCGTATTGAAGAAATGCGAGTCGAAATGGGACAAGGCAGACCGCTGACCGCCATTGCTGATGAATTAGCAGCGATAGTAGGCAGATTAATACCTGTCGTACCTAGTGAGGAACATCAACAAGCAGATCCGATAGAATCTAATCAAAAGCAGACATCTGAACCTGAAGGAAATGAACTAGAAGATATCCAGGACGAGCAAAGTGATGGAAGAATCAGCGATAAGAAGCGTCATGATTAGTTAGGTGTATAAGCAAGCGTAGTCTAAAACATAAATAACGAAAGAGGGTGTCACCAAAAGCTATACAATTGGGACACCCTCTAATTTTATTACCCTTTTTTTATTGCTGCCATCACTTGTCTATCAAGCTTATCTGCAGCATCCTTATCATATGTTTTTTCATATTTTGGCTCTGTTGTTATTCGTGCTCCATAAAACATAACGTCTCTGACTTCAGCAACAGATATTTCAACAAGTGCTAACTTTAAAGGAACACCTTCAATTTTTTCATGAATGATTTTAGCTTCCCCAGCAATCGCATATGTAGACCCTGCACCAATTACTGTTAACGTAACGCGAGGCTCTTTTCTTATATTTTCAACGATCCGGGAGCGATTATCAACTGAAAAACGCACTGATTTTGAGTCATGACCGTAAACCCATGAAATGGCATTTACATTTGGCCCTCCATTTTCATGATCGACCGTGGCGATAGTGACATACCTTTCTTGTCTTAAAAGCGGTAAAAGCTCATCAGTTAATTCTGTTTCAACTTGATTTGCCATATCAGGATCACTCCTTCTCATTTCTTATAATACTACTATACCTATCTTCTTATAAAGATAAAACCACCAAAAATGATCTTTTTATAAAGAATGATACATTGGAGTATGCTTTGAGCTTTCATGACTTCCTCATTTAGAGCTACCACCTTTTTTAAACATCCAGTTTTCACTGATATTAATCGTTCATTCACGATTTCGATGATTACATGTTATAATAATGAAAACTTGTCCATCAAAACTTATCATTTATATACATTACCCTAAAAAACGAGGTGAATTATGAGAGTAAAATGTGTAATTTGCGACATTATTGAAAATATTGATGACTACTCACCTTTAGCAAAAAAGTTGAGAAACAGACCAATTCATACGTATATGTGTCAATCATGTTCTTCGCGAATTGAACAAAGGACAGAGGAACGAAAAGATACAGGAAACTTCAGATTATATAAAAGTCAAGACAATGAAGAAGAGTTTATTTAAAGTACGTTTCCCCTTCTGCTGATACTCAAAAAAAGAGGTTGACCAAAAGTCAGCCTCTTTTCTCTTCTGCCAATTCTTCTTTTTTATGTCTTCTTAACTGCAGTTTATACACACCAAGTACTAATGCTGCTACGAATAAAGATTCAATAATCGGTAGTGTTAATGCTAAAAAGGTAATAAAGATGTTTCCAAAAAGCATCATGACGTAAACGATGACGGTCTTTAATATCGGCAGTTTTCGAGCAAATCCTAAGTTAAAAACAATAATCGTTAATACATTGGTCATAATGTATAAAACAGTAAAGGCAAACAAGAAATTTTCAGGGTTTGTCGCACCTAACCATTCTGCAATCGGGGTCATATTCGGCGCACTCTCAAGAGTGCTTGTTGCAAGAAACATGAATGTCACTCCTATTATTTCAGTCAATAATTTTTGTCAATATTAGACTACCTGATTATTATATCATAAGATGAAACAGCGATGATACTCGCCTAACATCTTTTATATGTATTCGTTTTCGTATAAAATATAGAAAGGGAGGTTTGATTCATGAGATCATTTGATATAATATTCTTCTTACTAGCGTTATTTGGTACTGCAGGCTTGCTCGGGGTTGGAATCGGGATTGCTGAGGAAAGTGTTCTTATTATTTTAGCATCAATTGTTGTGTTTATCGTAACACTTGGTGGAGGATTTGCACGTAAGAAAAAGATTAGAGAAGAAGGACGAGCATAAAGCTCGTCTTTTTTATTCTTTATGAATTTCATTTAATATTGTACTATGAATCTCAGGGCTAGCTGCTAACAACGTGTCTTTACTTAAAAATGTTAAACGATCACCTCGATAATTCGTTGCTTTTCCACCGACCTCTTTGATTAACACTGCTCCTGCTGCCATGTCCCATGGGGCTAAATTAAAACTAATATATGCATCCAGTCTTCCAGCGGCAACATAAGCCATTTCCAACGAAGCCGCACCATAAGATCGTAAACCGCGTGAATTCTCTACTAGCTTTTCTAAACGCCGGTCTTTTAACATCCATCCAGCATTAAAGCTTAAAATTGATTCTTCCATATTCACTTTATCTAAAGGCTTTAGTTTCCGATCATTTAAATAAGCCCCTTCTCCTTGCAATGCAGTAAACATCTCATCATGCATGACATCATATACAATGCCGATTTTGCCGATCCCTTCGTGGTAGATTCCTACTGAAACAGCAAAGTAACTTTCCTGGTGGACAAAATTAACTGTCCCATCTATCGGGTCTAAAATCCAGACAGTTTCATTTAAGTCGTGAATATGTTGAGCAGTCCCCTCTTCGCCCATTAATCGATGACTTGGAAAAGAATCCATTAATTTCTTTTGAAAAAAACGCTCTACCCCTTTATCAACATCTGTAACTAAATCATGCTGATGAGCTTTTGTAGAAATATGGAAGCTTTTCACCATTTCAGATTTTATGTATTGTCCTGCCTCTTTCGTCCAATTGATCGCTTGATTATAAATCTGATTCCACTCTTGTTTAGTCACGAAAACATCTGCCTCCTCTATACATAGAACATCTTATACATATATCACACATTCGGCTCTCTGTACAAATATTAGTATGTCTAAAATGACACCGGTTAAAAATTAATTCGTGCACAGAAAGAAAACCCGGCGATTGCCGAGCCTTCATATGAAGGTTAGTCCTTGTTCAAGTGGTTTTAATAGATAGATGTTCCCCATTCATCAATCATGAAATATTGCTGCATACGAAACAGAATAAATGATTAAGGTTCCAGTCGAAGCCATTCACACCTAAGTTTTTCAAGCTTCTTAATACTAGCTTCAATTTGTTCTCTCTCATTTGCTTTTATTGCATCATGCAACGTCATTAGCTCATAGTCAATCTCCATTTTCAAAACGGGGATCCGCCTTTCACCGTCTCTTCTTTTTAACGTTTGAATGACCTTTTCCAAGATTTACACCCCTTTTCGATTTCACTTTCAACCAATCCTAATAACGTACGATATGTGAACCAAACACGACTTCAGTGGTAATTAATATAGAATATGAAGCAGCTTATGATTTTGGTACGCTTTCTTATTTGTTAATTTTTAAATACCACAATGAGCACTAGCTTAAACCTCTTGAGACAGTTCCATATTCACGGTAATAAAAATTACCACCTTATCAAATCGTATGATTTGAAGTTTGAAAGTGAAACAGCTAACATAACGATGTAAGCAAAAGATGTCGAATAAAGGAGTTGAATATAGATGACACAATTTTCAGGATTTCATAAAGAAGACTTTGACGTATTTCATATCGAAGGTCTTGAAGCAAGAATGGAAGGCATTCAAAAGCGTATTCAGCCTAAATTTGAAGCAATTGCAGCGGAGATTAATTCTGATCTATCTGAATTTGTTGGCAATGAAATGTATTTACATGTAGCACGGCATGCAAGAAGAAAAGTAAACCCACCAAACGATACTTGGTCAGCTTATTGTCATAACAGACGAGGGTATAAAAAACACCCCCACTTTCAAGTAGGCCTTTTCGATGACCATCTGTTTATTTGGCTCGCTTTTATTTATGAGTTACCAAATAAATCGAATATTGCTCAAACATTTTTAGAAGATCAAGATTCCATTATCGAAAATGTCCCTAGTGATTACGTCATATCGTTAGATCATATGAAAAAAGATGCTGAATCACTTGGTACAATTGACTTGCAGCATGCATTAGAACGGTTCCGCGATGTGAAAAAAGCAGAATTTTTAATCGGGCGTCATATTAAGGCAGATGATCCAATTTTACAAAACGGAAAAGAACTTATAAGTTATATTCTAAACACGTTTAAAACGTTAACACCATTATATAAAATGTCGATGAGATAAGAATAAAATATGTCTCACCAAAAAGAAGCGTCAAAAGTAACTACTCCGACGCTTCTTTTATTACATTTTAACAATTGTTTCAGGTTCTTCCTTTTTAGCTTGTTGAACGACATGATACGGCGATTGACCAGTTTGATCTTGATAATCCTTAAACGATTGTTTTTCCTCAGATTTTGATGGAACAATTTCTTTAAACCTCCGATAAAGGCCGATTAATAAATCGCGGTCTACTCCTTTTTTATAAGCTTGATCAACAGCTTCATAAAAATGAATCACATCTACTACTTCATCTTTTGACCAATCGTAGGAAATAGGAAAACTCACTTCATTTTTCATCTGAAACACCCCAAATATGTCTATTTGCTTTTCGTTAACATTTTGATATACTCAAGTTTGTTTTTATGAAACAACTGCATTTTAACATGAACGACATTTCCTTTCTATATTTACCAAAATAACTTGATCATAAAAGTTTAGAAACATAAAGGAAGCGTACGCTAAAAAGTATGAGGTGATAGTTTTGAACAGAAATCAAATGAAGACCCCATTATTTGATGGTCTTTTGCAACATATTCAACAAAATCCAATCCAATTTCATATCCCCGGGCATAAAGGTGGGGCTGGAATGGATCCTTCTTTCAGGGAATTTATCGGATCTAACGCACTATCCTTAGATTTAATTAACATTTCTCCGTTAGATGATCTCCACCATCCAGACGGGATTATTAAGGAAGCACAACAATTAGCTGCCGATGCTTTCGGAGCAGACGAAACTTTTTTTTCTGTTCAAGGGACAAGCGGTGCAATTATGACGATGATTATGAGTGTATGCGGACCGGGGGAAAAAATTATCGTACCTCGTAACGTTCATAAATCGATTATGTCAGCAATCGTTTTTTCAGGTGCAACACCGATTTTTATTCATCCTGAAATTGATAAAACGTTAGGGATCTCACACGGAATCACGGTAGAAGCGGTTAAAAAAGCGCTGCATGCTCATCCAGATGCTAAAGGGCTGCTAGTTATCAATCCTACTTATTTCGGTGTTTCTGCAAATTTAAAAGCAATCGTTTCACTCGCCCACAGTTACGACATTCCAGTACTTGTGGATGAGGCACACGGTGTTCATATACACTTTCATGATAAACTGCCACTCTCAGCGATGCAGGCTGGAGCAGATATGGCAGCAACAAGTGTTCATAAATTAGGCGGATCTTTAACGCAGAGCTCTGTACTAAATATTCAAGGAGATAGAGTATCTAAACACAGAGTCCAAAGTATCATTAGTATGCTGACGACAACCTCCACTTCGTATATTTTATTAGCATCGTTAGACGCAGCAAGACGGCATCTCGTCATGAATGGCGAAGAGCTGTTATCAGAAACGATATCACTAGCCTATAAAACACGAAATGCGCTCAATCGAATTAATGGGATCTATTGTCCTGGAAATGAGCTTTTAGATGATAAGGCAATCTTTGATGTTGACCCAACGAAAATCATTATATCTGTAAAAGACCTTGGTGTTTCAGGCTACGATGTTGAAGTGTGGCTTAGAGAGAATTATCAAATTGAAGTCGAACTAAGTGATTTATACAATATTTTGTGTATCATTACTTTCGGTGATACCGAAGAGAAAACGAACAAATTAATCGAAGCATTAACAAAATTGTCACTGGAGCAATTAGGTATAATTGAGAAGAAGGAGCGTAAACACGTTAACGTATATGTTCCTAACATTCCAACATTGTCATTCTCCCCTCGGGATGCCTTCTATGCTGAAACTGAACTTATCGTACTTGAAAATTCAGATGGAAGAGTTAGTGCTGAATTTGTAATGGTATATCCGCCAGGTATTCCCATATTAATTCCGGGCGAAATTATCGATAAAGAAAACTTAGATTACATTGCTAAAAATATCGAAGCTGGCCTTCCTGTACAAGGACCTGAAGATCCGACTTTAAAAACGATAAGAGTAATAAATGAACGAAAACCAATCGTTTAATAAAGTCTCGAGAAATAGACTGGCCACCCCACCGTTTGGTGAAGGCCATTCTCGATTGATTGTGATTATTTAAATACACTCGCTTGCAATCCTGAGCACAAGTGTGACATCGTGCTGCACTTCATTTGCATTCGTAGTGCCTTCTTTCTACGGGCAGAGCTTCAGCTAATCGGGGGAAACCACTCCGATGGATCTTCAGCGCTTTTTTGACAATCAACTTAAAAATCTAAAACGATGATTGGAACCATTTTTTAGTTATTTTGGACTAGTTATGTCCCAGCCTTTTATAAAATTCGACGTCGCTATTGCGGACGTTTTTACCGACATATGTTGATATTTAAACCTCATAGAAAAACGAGCTGGGATATGATTCATACATTTCCAGCTCGTTTTTCCCATCTCAATTTTGCTAGGACGGACTCAACATTTATTATGCCTCGTTAGTATCTACTTGCTTTTCTTCTCCACAATTGCAACAACTTCCATATAAAACAGATACTTTTTCATCTTCGTACCATTCGATGATTTGATCACAAGTTTGACAGATGATGCTTCCCATGAATGACACTCCTTTTCTTTAAAATGAAAGCGTTTTACCGTTATCTTTATTTTAGTATGTCACATTCTGAATGTCAATCCATTTTGTATATCACATTTAAGGGAAATGTGTCCATTTTAATAATATTTTCCTACTGCTTAGTATCACTTATTGTAGGCAAAAAGAAAAACCCGATTATACCGGGTTAATAATAATGACCTGAATCCGTGATGAAGTAAATTGTACTTTGTAAGAACCTTAATAATCTTTCGATTTAACATAATTGGATAATGACTCGCATCCGTTACTGGTGGACGCTTTCACTCCAAAGTACAAGTGCGACATCTTCTCGTGCTGCACTTAATGATTTAAAATGTCAGCCGCTTCGCCTCAATAAAACGGACTACCTCGTTTACAAATTCTAAATCTTGATTCGTAATCGGATAATCAGATTCTAATATATTAAAACATATAGCATATTTTAATATACCATCTTCATATACAGGAGCAATTGTAGCTTGCTCTCCATTTTTCTTCAATAATATAGATGCTTGCAGATGACAAACTTTTATAAAACCTAGGCCAAAGTGTTCTTTCGTATTTGTCCGTTCACCATTTTCCAACAAAAACGTCCTTCTATATGTATTGGAATGTTGATTATATTGATAAATGGATATCATACATTTTTTATTAACCGTTGTATATATGGCATTCAGTACTTTTTTCATAAAATCAGTAGAGTTTGCTGAATAATCATAGGCAAGACCAACTTCCAGCCTTAATTGATCTAACAGATCGGATTTTCTCATAGATCTGCACCTCACTTTTCGTTACTACATAACGTTCATAAATAAAGTTGTTATACAGTATAGCATAATGATATCAAGATGGTTGTCGCCTTTTGTCAATAGAATAAATAAGTTTCCCGCCCTTAAAACGGGCGGTTTTAATTTCGCCCTATAAGGGCACTTTACCACCAGAGTGCCTTAAGGGATTTTATTTAATTCGGTCCGTGTCAAAACCGCAGGAGTAACGTTTTTCTGCGACGAGCAAACAAGTCGCGCAGGAGCAACGAGCGTTCCTTCGCTGAATTCTCTAATAGTAACATCAAGAGAAGATTCCGAGTTCCTTGACGGTAGGAAAAGCAGTCATAGTACCGTCAAGAGATGATTTCGAGTTCCTTGACGGTAGGAAAAGCAGAAAAAGTACCGCCAAGAGATGATTTCGAGTCCCTTGGCGGTAGGAAAAGCAGAAAAAGTACCGCCAAGAGATGATTTCGAGTCCCTTGGCGGTAGGAAAAGCAATCGAGCTGCTTCGACGCATTCTCTTCTTCGATTAACCTTGCAGAGGAAGAAGCACAGTATACCTTCCAACTATTCGTTACTTTTAAAGAGATCTCACGAATACAACCCTTAAAGGGTTATTTTCACACTGGTAGAGCCTGTGGTTTACAAGAACCGAAAAAAAAGAAAAGGCATTTAACCTTTTCTTTATTCACTGCCCCATATTCCATTTAATATTTGAGTCACTTCTTCTGGATCATATGGTTCCCAAAACATTTCACCATATATAAGAAGATCCTGATGTAAGTGTAACCCCCCATTTTCATCCGTAAATGCGTGACTAGTTCCAGAGTTACCAACATATCCAATAATTGTATTTTCATCTACCGTACTACCTAATTCTAGATCTTCAGGAATATCATCTAAGTGTGCAAATCTGTTCATGACCCCATTGTCATATTGAACCCAGACTTGCTGGCCACGGAGTCGATCTAAAATATACTCGGGTGTTAAACCCATTTCGTGAGCAAGTTCCAAATCTTCATTTCTTACTTCAGCTGATTCGTATTCTTCAAAATCATGATCTACTCGAACAACCGTTCCTTCAGCCATTGCATAAATCGGTGTTTCTGTTGTTATTGACACTCCTGCACCGTACGCGTACCAATCGATTCCTTCGTGTGTTCCGTTTCTATAATCACGTGGTGCTCCAGGTAAATGGCTTTCGACCATGCTTACTTGTGCACCTTCGATCGGATCGTGTAAAAATGACAAGTATTCAATCATCTCATCAACTGTGAAAGCATCCAAATCAAAATCGTCTCGACTAGGCGGAGCCCATGCTTGAATCACTTCATCTTCCCAAACAAATTCAAGCTCATTACTTTCAAGAACTTCATAATCAGTTTCTAGCCCATGTTCAATGAATTCTTTCGTAACGTAAGGGGCGGATTCATCATCAAGTACTAATAACACTTCATCAGTCGGTAAATATTCACCGTCACGCTCCAATACAGGAACTTCATAGACTAGATAAAAATCACGTCCTGAAACGGACATAGATAATGTTCGGTTAATATCATCGAACGAAAACTCCCCTTCTAGTTCATCCATTAACTGTTCAACAGGAATCACTTCTTTATTATTAACATCGAACGTATCAATCGTTATCGTAGCCATTACTTCTTCTTCATGTACTTCTTCATCTATATCATCACTATTTTCTACTACAGGGCTTTCATCTTCTTGGTCGTTGGAATCATCTTCTGTAACCTCTTCAGGCGATTGTTGACAGCCTGTTAATAATAATACTGTAAAAATACATAATAAATACTTTTTCATAATGACTCATCCTTGTCTAAGTTGTCTAATGATTACTTGATTAATGAAGGATCAACAATTTCATAGTCTTTTTCACGTAACCCTTCAACGATATCTGCAAGAGCCTCTTTCGTAAATTCGCGATCATGCATTAATAAATTGGCACCACTTCTAAGCTCAGGGGCTTCAACCATAATTTCTGTTAAAGCGTCAGTTTCCATATACCCTTCAACAAAGTCGTATCCATACGTCCAATTCATCCATTGCATGTTCTCTTCTTCAACAATACGCTTTGATACATCTGTATTGACTCCGAATGGTGCCCTGAAAAAGCGAGGCCGCTCTCCGATGATCTCTTCTACAAGATCATTTAATTCAACGATTTCATCTATTTGTTCTTCCTCTGTTAAATCTGATAAATTTGCGTGCGTCATCGTATGGTTCCCAATTTCAAAACCTAATTCATAGATTTCTTGTAACTGCGCTTTGCCTTCCTCCGATTGTAAAAAATGGCCATTCACAAAAAAGATCGCACCTGCATCTAAATCAGCTAAAATATTGGCCATCTCTGCACTATAAGAATCAGGAGCATCATCAATTGTTAATAATACAACCTTTTCATTTGCATCATCAATCGGCTGGACTGTATGATCTTCTGCGAGTTCATACATTGGATCAAATTGATCCGCTACTTCCTCAGTTTCATTTTGTTCGTCTATTTCTTCGTGATCTGTTTTGCCTTCATCTATTTCTTCTTCATTCCGTTTCTCTTTCATCTCTTTCTCCTCTTCATCTATTTCTTCATCCTCATTATCTTCGTCTAATTCATCGATTGTTTGTCCATTATCATTACATGCAGTGACTAAAGCTAAAATGAACATACAAAAGATCATTCTAGTACGATTCAAACATATCATATCCTCTCTTCTCAACAGATTCTCTTGCATTTTAACACAATTAATATGGATAAAAAATAATACTTTCTGTTTAGTTCAGCAATTGTATAGAAACGATACAAGTACACATAATGATGGTAAGTTAAACCACTTTACTGTTTGATAGATGAAATAGGTGGGTATGGTAAAAAAGGGTGAAAGTAGCATTTTTTCTTGAATTTTGTCTAATTTTTTAAGATAATACATACTGGCGCTTTTTAGATCGGCAGATTAAAAAATAAAATGAAAGGGGTATGTATGTGAAGAAATTAACACCTGTATTTATTATTTCAGTTATCATTGCGGTTGCGTTTATTTTATGGGGCGTAATTGCTCCTAACCACTTAGAAGAAGTAACGACGAACATCCAAGGGTTTCTCACGGACCAATTCGGATGGTTTTATTTACTCGCTGCAACGGGCTTTTTAGCCTTCGCTATCTTCCTTATCCTCAGCCCGATCGGCAGAATTAAATTAGGAAAGGAAAACGAAGAACCTGAATATAACTATTTAACGTGGTTTTCATTCCTTTTTACAGCCGGAATGGGAATTGGTTTAGTATTTTGGGGAGTATCAGAGCCTATGTATCACTTCTACACCCCTCCCCCAGCTGAAGGGAACCTTGATGAATCCGGAGCTGCCGGAGTCGCTCTCCGTTATTCTTTCTTTCATTGGGGGCTTCATCCTTGGGCTATTTATTCTGTCGTAGCATTAGCTTTAGCTTACTTTAAGTATCGTAAAGGATCACCTGGTGTGTTAAGTGCTGCCTTTGAACCGCTTCTAGGCGACAAAGTAAACGGAGGAATTGGAACGACAATAAACGTGATTGTCGTCTTTGCGACTGTATTCGGTGTCGCCACTTCACTAGGATTTGGAACAACTCAAATTGGCGGGGGGATTTCAAACTTAACTGGAATCGATAATTCACTCTTTTTGCAAATGATGATTATACTCGTTATTACAATTTTTTATATGACATCCTCTCAAACAGGGTTAAATGTTGGAATTCGAATATTAAGTAAAACAAATATTTATTTAGCAATTATTTTAATGCTATTTTTGTTATTTTCAGGTCCGACAAACTTCATCATGAATTCATTCACACAAACGTTAGGAAGCTATATTCAAAATCTAATCGGGATGAGCTTTAGATTAGATACATTTAACTTCGACCAAACGTGGGTTGAGGATTGGACGATCTTTTATTGGGCTTGGTGGATTGCTTGGGCACCATTCGTTGGAACCTTTATCGCGAGAGTATCACGAGGAAGGACGATTCGAGAATTTGTTCTTGGGGTCATTGCCGTCCCTACTATATTTGGAGCACTTTGGTTTTCCGTGTTTGGCGGAACAGCGATAAACTTAGACTTCTACCAAGGTGTGGACATTATGGGCGTCATAGAATCTGCAGGAATGGAAACGGCTTTATTTGTTGTTTTACAAGAGTTTAACTTTGGTGTCATTATGTCAATCATTGCGATTTTATTAATTGCATCATTTTTTATTACTTCAGCTGATTCAGCAACTTTCGTCCTAGGTATGCAGACGACAAATGGAAGCTTAAACCCACCTAATACAGTGAAGTTCATATGGGGGATCATACAGTCAGCTACAGCAGCGATTTTATTATGGTCTGGTGGGCTAGATGCACTGCAAACAGCATCCATTATCGCAGCCTTCCCATTTGCGATTATTATGATCTTTATGATTATTAGTTTACTAAGGGCACTTCGAGCTGAAAAAATCCCGCCAAGAAAACCTAAAAAGTATGATGAATAAATAACTATTTTAGCCCACTGAGACATTCAGTGGGCTTGTTTTTAGTTCTTTATGATCTGCTTTCATTTGTGTAACAGTTTGATTACGAAGCAATATAACAATCAAAACAATGATAATATAAAGTGAAGCTTTTCTGAATACGAACTGAAGGGATGACTATAAATGAAAGGTATTTTAACCGTATTATTCATTTTGTCAATATGCACAATGAATGGCTGTCAATCAACTGATATTCGTGCAAATTACCCTTTTTTAGAAGTTAAAGGTAATACTCCAGTCACCGTATTGTTTTCTAATGACCATAATATCGAAAATGAAAGTAGTTATTATGAAGCACTTTTAGATTTCAAACAAACTCATCCTGAACATTTAGAATCAATAAACGTCGTTTCATCAGAAGAAACAAGTTTAGTCAGCTACTATGATATACATACTTTCCCTACTTTATTAATTATAGATGATGTCGACGTATTACTAAGAATAGAAGGGTTAAAGGATTCGTCTGAAATATTCCTCGAGCTTGAGGCCAGCTTAAATTTGTCAAATGAAGAAGAGACTTTTTAATTGATATTCTATGACAGAACGAATGCTATTGACTACCATAGCAAAATGCTTATGATGTACAATCATATTGAAAGCGCTTTAAAGACATCGTCAACGTTACGATCACCATATGCACCAAATAAAAAAAGACAGTCAGGACGACTGTCTTTTTTTATTCTTTTAAATAATTATTTTACGATATGAACAGGCATTCCGATTGCAACTTCTGCCGTTTCCATCGTGATTTCACCTAAAGATGGGTGTGCATGAATCGTTAGTGCAAGATCTTCAGCAGTCATTCCTGCTTCAATTGCTACACACGCTTCAGAAATCATATCAGATGCATTCGCACCAGCAATTTGAACTCCTAACACTAAGCCATCTTCTTTACGAGTAACCATTTTCACAAATCCTTCAGATTCATTTAAGGATAATGCTCGCCCATTTGCTGCAAATGGGAACTTCGCAACGGTAACGTCGTATCCTTCCTCTTTGGCATCCTTTTCTGTCAAGCCAACTGTAGCTAGTTCAGGGGCTGAGAATACGACAGCTGGAATCGCAGTGTAATCAATTTCAGCTGGTTCACCAGCAATTGCTTCAGCAGCTACTTTTCCTTCATAAGATGCTTTATGTGCTAATTGCGGTCCATCAACAATATCACCGATCGCAAAAATATTTTGTGAAGAAGTACGGCATTGCTTATCAGTCTTAATTAAACCACGATCATCTAACTCTACACCGGCTTGTTCTAAACCTAACTCTTCTGTGTTTGGCTTACGACCAACAGTGACAAGAAGAATATCTCCCTCAAATTCTTCTTCCTTACCTTTTACTTCAGCCTTAATTTTCACACCTGTGTCTGTTTCTTCCATGCTTTGTGCAAATGCTTCTGTCTTAATTGTTACACCATTTTTCTTCAGGCGTTTTGCCACTAGCTGGCTCATTTGCTTTTCAAATCCTGGAAGAATCGTTTTTGATCCTTCAAGGATCGTTACTTCAGAACCTAAATCAGCGTATGCAGACCCTAGTTCTGTTCCGATATATCCTCCACCGATAACAATCAATTTTTTCGGAACTTCTTTCAATGCAAGTGCTCCAGTTGATGAAACAACACGCTCACTCCATTTAAATGCTGGCAATTCAATTGGATGAGAACCAGTTGCTACGATACAGTTGTTGAACTTGTAAGTCTGTGAATTTTTTTCATCCATAATGCGTACAGTCGAATCATCGACAAAATAAGCTTCACCTTGGACGATATCTACATTATTACCTTTAAGTAACCCTTCGACTCCGCCAGTTAGCTTTTTTACTACAGATTGCTTCCATTCTTGTACTTTAGAGAAATCTAAGTTAATTTCTCCAACAGAGATCCCCATATCCTCTGAATTATTTGCATTATGATAACGGTGTCCCGCTTCAATTAGTGCTTTTGAAGGAATACAACCAACATTTAAGCATACTCCTCCCAAAGTATCTTTTTCTACAATAGTTACCTTTTGTCCAAGTTGTGCGGCACGGATTGCTGCAACATATCCTCCTGGACCTGAACCAATAACGAGCGTATCAACTTCTACCGGAAAATCTCCTACTACCATGTGTTTAGCCCTCCATTACGATTAATTGTGGATCATTCAACAAACGTTTAATGTGGTTAAGCGCGTGTTGAGCAGTTGCACCATCAATGATACGATGATCGAAGCTTAATGACAAGGCAAGAACTGGAGCTACGACAATTTCTCCATCTTTAACAATTGCTTTTTCTTGAATTCTGCCAAGACCTAAAATGGCTACTTCTGGGTGATTAATTACTGGTGTGAACCATTGGCCTCCTGCTGAACCGATATTCGTAATTGTTGAAGAAGCGCCTTTCATTTCATCAGAAGAAAGCGTACCTTCTCTTGCTTTCGTTGCAAGTTGATTTATTTCATCAGAAATCGCAAAAATTGACTTTCGATCTGCATCTTTCACGACGGGAACAAATAGTCCTTTATCTGTATCAGCTGCAATTCCAATATTGAAATAATGTTTGTAAACAATTTCTTCGTTAGCATCGTCAAGAGAAGCATTTAAGATTGGGTATTCTCGTAAAGCAGATGTTAAAGCTTTTACGACATAAGGCAAGTATGTTAATTTAATGCCTTTTTCTTGCCCGACCGCTTTAAACTTCTTACGATGTGCTACTAAATCAGTTACATCAATTTCATCCATTAACGTAACATGTGGAGCAGTATGCTTGGAATTGACCATTGCTTTTGAAATAGCTTTACGAATGCCAGACATTTTTTCACGCGTTTCTGCATCGGATTGAGCAGGTGTATATGCAGGAACTGACTGTTTTTCTGTCGTTTCAGTCTTTTCTGGAGTAGCAGTATCTTCAGCAACTTTTTGGTCTCCAGATAAGAAACTTTCAATATCTTCTTTCAATATACGGCCATTTTTTCCTGTACCAGTTACTTTACGAATATCAGCACCTTTTTCACGTGCATATTTTCGTACTGAAGGCATTGCAATGATACGTCGATTTTCATCAACCTCTTCTTGTTGCTTAGAAGGCTCAGCTTGTGTTTCCGCTGTTTCTTCTTTCTCTTCAGCTTTAGGCTCTTCTGCTGGTGCTTCCTCTTCGCCTCCACCATGTGCATCAGCTGGCGGCTCCGCATCTGTTTCAAAAGTAATAATGACACTACCTACAGTAGTAACAACACCTTCATCAACGTGAAGTTTTTTAATCGTTCCATCGACTGGAGAAGGAATTTCTACAACTGCTTTATCATTCTGAACTTCACATAGGACGTCATCTTCTTTAACTTCGTCACCTTCTTTAACTTCCCATTTCACAATTTCACCTTCGTGGATACCTTCACCGATATCCGGCATCTTAAATTCATATGCCACGATTAACGCCTCCGTTTCGATTGTACTTCAAATAAAAGGTGTTCAAAAAGCTGATAAACAGAAATCAGATGGACAATGAATGTTCATTCTCACCCTATTCACTGCATGAAAGTATCAGTGAGCTGTGTAAGATTAAAATTCGGTTTAATTTACTCGGTATGATAACTTCACTTGTCCTTTTGAACACACAACCTTTGCTTTAGTTCTTCCATTATTGTTCGTGAATTTTTAATTCCTTACACGAACCTTTTGAACAAAGCGATATAAAGCAAGGAGGACTGAAAAGGAACCCCTTCTCAGTCTAATAATCTGTTTTAAAAATTAATCACTTGCTGTGCTTTTTCAACGATGTCTTTATAGCTAGGTAGCCAAGTGTCTTCAGCAGAAGCAAACGGATAAACTGTATCTGGTGCAGTTACACGTAATACAGGTGCTTCTAAGCTGAGGATCGCACGGTCGTTAATTTCAGCGACAACATTTGCCGCGACTCCTGCTTGCTTTTGTGCTTCTTGTACAACAATTGCACGATTCGTTTTTTCAACAGAAGCAATAATTGTATCAATATCTAGCGGGCTTACTGTTCTCAAGTCAATGACCTCTGCTTCAATACCATCTTTCGCTAACTCTTCTGCAGCTTTTAATGAAGAGTGAACCATAGCACCGTAAGTGATAATCGATACATCTTTCCCTTCACGTTTAACATCCGCTTTACCTAAAGGAATTGTATACTCCTCTTCAGGAACTTCTTCACGGAATGAGCGATATAATTTCATATGTTCTAAAAATACGACAGGATCATTATCACGAATTGCTGAAATTAATAATCCTTTTGCATCGTAAGGAGTAGATGGGATTACAACTTTCACTCCAGGAGTTTGAGCCATCAACCCTTCTAAACTGTCAGCATGCAGCTCCGGAGTTTTCACTCCTCCACCGAAAGGAGAACGAATCGTTACAGGAGAGTGGTATACACCACCTGAACGATAGCGCATACGAGCCATTTGTGCTGCAACTGCATCAAATGTTTCGAAGACGAACCCAAAGAACTGTATTTCCATTACTGGACGAAAATCTGTTACACCTAACCCTGCTGCTAGTCCACCAATCCCTGACTCTGCAAGCGGTGTATCAAAAACTCGGTCTTCGCCGAATTCTTTTTGTAATCCTTCTGTTGCACGGAACACCCCGCCGTTTTGACCAACGTCTTCTCCGAACACGAGAACATCTTCGTTGTTCTTTAATTCGTTACGCATGGCATCGGTGATTGCTTGGATCATTGTCATTTGCGCCATAGCTTACTTCGACTCCTTTTCTTTATATTCTTCCATTTGCTCCTTTAAGTTTGAAGGAAGCTCTTCGCCCATAAATCCAATGAGATCAGTTACCTTTTGTTTAGGAGCATCATCTGCTTGTTTAATTGCACTTTTAATATCTTCTTTCGCTTGTTCAACAATCTTATTCTCTTCCTCTTCAGTCCAAAGGTCTTTCGACTCAAGGAACTTACGAAAACGAACAAGCGGATCTTTCTTTTCCCACTTGTCATCAAGGTCAGACGAACGGTAACGAGTTGGATCATCTCCAGCCATTGTGTGCGGACCATATCTGTAAGTTAATGTTTCAATTAAAGTTGGTCCATTGCCTTCCAATCCACGTTCACGAGCTTCTTTTGTTACAGCATATACAGCTAATACGTCCATTCCATCAACTTGTACCCCATGAATTCCTGCTGCAACTGCTTTTTGAGCAATTGTTTTCGCTGCAGACTGTTTTTCAACAGGTACCGAAATGGCAAAACGGTTGTTTTGAACGACAAAGATTCCAGGAACGTTGTACGCACCCGCGAAGTTAATTCCTTCGTAGAAATCACCTTGTGAAGCACCGCCATCACCAGTGTAAGTAATTGCAACTGCGTCTTTTTTCTTGCGCTTTAGTCCCATTGCCACACCAGCAGTTTGTGTAATCTGTGCACCAATGATAATTTGAGGCATCATTACGTTAACCCCTTCAGGCATTTGACCACCTTGAAAGTGACCACGTGACCATAGGAAAGCTTGATCTAGAGGAATACCATGATAAACGACTTGTGGAATGTCACGGTACCCTGGTAAAATCCAGTCTTGCTTTTCTAAAGCATACTGTGAACCAAGCATAGAAGCTTCTTGTCCAGCAACTGGTGCATAGAAACCTAAGCGTCCTTGTCTGTTTAAAGAGATCGCGCGCTGATCCCATATACGCGTATAAACCATACGAGTCATTAACTCTTTTAAGTCCTCATCAGAGAGGTCAGGCATCGCATCTTCGTTTACGACTTCCCCTTCTTCGTTTAGAATTTGGAAAGTTTCAAATTGACTTTCAATGTTTTGCAAAGTCTTTGTTTTTTCCATGAATCCTTTCACCTCTTCCTTTCTGCTTGCAATTGGATAATGTTAATGTGTTAAAACGTAAAAAATTATCAGCCATCAATAGGATACCCATCATAAACAAAACAATGTGATTTTGTATGAAGCCGAATTCACACTTTAAAGGTTGTATACCCAATCGCCCTTATCATTAATCTGTTTTTGTAGCACTTACTAAGTATCTGTCTTAATATTATCGTACAAAGACTAGTACAACCTTCTATTCGAAACTAAGTTTACATGATACAAAGATCATCCGTCAATCATTTTGAACTTGATTTTATCGGTTTTTTATCAATTATTTAAAATAGTTAAAGTTCCACTCCTGTATAACTGTTATACAAAGACATTTTCTTCTGTTATATAATGAACAAGCACCGTTTCTTTTTATTTTATTTCTTAAATAACTGCATGGAGCAATAACTATATCCGTCTGTAAAACAGGCGGTTTTAACTTCGCTCTATAAGGGCACTTAACTACCAGAGTCCCTTAAGGGACCTTTTTAATATGGTCCGTGCCAAATGTATTTTGAGGACATCCCTTTTCATAATCAAATAGAATTCGAAATTGCTAATGCAGGACGCTTTCACTCCAGGGCACAAGTGCGACATCTCCTCGTGCTGCACTTCGTTTGTATTCGTAGTGTCTTCTTTGTAGCAGCAATGCCTTAACTTCCTAGGTGCCACACTGTGTGCACCTAGGGGACTTTCAACAATTGTTTTTCCCGCCTGAGTCGCCGTCCGTCGCTCTTTCGAATACATGATGAGAATGTAAAAAGAAAACGCCACATTTCTGTGGCGCTTGAGCTTAAGCATCTTCATATACGACGTTTAATTCTGCTACTTCATAAAATTCTCTCTTTTCCTCATTGTATTGTACAGTTTTTTCGTTAAAATTGTTGTTTAACTCATTAATTTCTTCATACGCTTCATTAACTAAATCATGCTGTTCTTGCAATTCTTCAACAGTTAAATCTTCTTGTGCAATTAACTCGTACAATTCAATATCAAGTTCAATCGTTTCATTATATTTATTAAACAGCTGTTCATACAATTCATAACGCTCTTCCATCGTTTGCACGAGCTGAACTGCGTGTGTAGCAACCTCTTCATCTAGTTCTGTTATAAACTCTTTAGATTGCTGAAATTCTTCATACGCCTCTTCAATGATTACTTTTTCGTCATTCATTAATGTTCTCCGCTCTTCAGCCGACTCAATTGCTTGTTGAGAAAGCTCCTGGATTTCATCTTCATCCGATAAAGCAAGCATTTCTTCATACCACTCATGTTCAAGTTGTTCAGCTTCAGTTAACGGACCTTGCTTATCTGCTACACTATGTTCTATTTGTACAGCTTCCTCTAAATGTTCATAAATAAATTCGGCTGGCTCTTCGCCGCCACATGCAGTAAGGATAACTCCTAGAATTACAGATAAAAAGATAACGGACATTTTCTTCAACTGTTTTCCCCCCTGAATATAATATGTAAAAGTGCCAAAACAAAATAACAGTATGCCAGTGTCATATCGAGGCACTACTTGTCAAACATTCGGACCACGTTCTTTATTCAAAAAAAGATACATTAACAAACTATCTTATATTCTTTTATTTGACAAGGCTTTTATAATAATTAAAAACCGAATATTTTATAAATGCCCAATAATTACTCCTTAAAAACTGGGTATTCATCCACTCCATATAAAATCAGGTGCATAGCATAGTATTACATCGCTGCCAAGGCGGTTGATTTATCAAAAAGGAGGAATTGCCATGTACGGATATGGTGGTGGATGTTGCTTTGATCCTTGTGGTGTAGGTGGATATGGATACGGTGCCCCAGCTTACGATCATGTTGCGCCAGCTTATGCTGGACCTGGAAGAGGGTTTGCATTAATTGTCGTCCTCTTCATTTTATTAATTATTGTTGGTGCATCTAAATTCGGATATTAATTCACCTTCATAATGAAACGAGAGTGATCCAGCTCTCGTTTCTTTTCATTTTGTCCATTATAATATATGATAGTAATGTTTTAATTAGGACAAGAAATGAATATCTGCTTTGGAAAACTTGTACTTTATTTAAGTTTAGTTTTCCTAACTTTTAAGTATTAAATCCATTTAATGAAAGGAGAGATTCCATTGTTAACAATGGACGATATCGTTAGAGAAGGAGATCCAGTTTTACGTAAAGTTGCCTCTTTTGTACAACTCCCAGCTTCTGACGAAGATAAAGAAACATTAAAACAAATGTTGGAGTTTCTAGTACATAGTCAAGATCCAGAGACTGCAGAAAAATATAATTTGCGTCCTGGAGTAGGGTTAGCTGCACCACAAATTAATATAAGTAAACGTATGATTGCAGTTAGTGTTACTGATCATAAGGATGAACTTATCGAAGTCGGCCTTTTTAACCCCAAAATTATTAGTCACTCTGCCGAGACAACTTACTTAGAAAATGGCGAGGGCTGTTTATCTGTTGACCGAGCTGTACCAGGCATAGTTCCCCGCTATTCACGAGTTAAAGTCCAAGGAACAAATATTGATGGTGAGGAAATAACCTTAAAGCTCAAAGGATTACCTGCTATTGTGTTTCAGCATGAAATCGACCATTTAAACGGCATTATGTTTTACGATCGTATCGAAGAAGATGACCCTTATAAACAACCTCTTCCGCCTAATGAAGTCATTAAACGGAACGAATACGACGGTCCATTAGCGTGATATATGAGCGTAAGAGTTATTAAAATTAAGTCAAAAAGGAGGTGCCTCAAAAGTATTTTTTGGGGCACCATTTCTTTCCTAATACAATTCGAAATCGTTATTGCCTGTCGCTCTTTTAAGCATACAATAAGAAGATCCGAGCTTTCGATCATGTCTAGTCCCCTAGGCATCTTGCGCTTTTTTAGATTAGTCCTACTTTTTTTAAGCCGTTATAAATTCCATTTTCATCGACGTGAGTCGTAATGAAGTCAGCAGCTTCTTTTGCTTCTGGAACACCATTTCCCATCGCGATCCCACACCCTACATATTCAAGCATTTCCAAGTCATTAAGAGCATCACCAAAGGCATACGTATTTTCAACTGGAATATTTAACTTATGTAGTAACTCTTGTATACCACGTGCCTTTGATCCTCCTTTAGGGAGAACATCGAGTGCTTTCGGATGCCATCTGACATAGTCAAAATGGTTATGAGTAGTTGGAAATTTCTCGCCCTCTTCCACTTGGGTAAATAGTAATGCTTGGTATACTTCATTGTTATGATGGAAGTGTTCATCCTTTTCCGGATGACTCATTTTTAGCGAGCTCATGCTTTCCTCGATAAATGGATGATTATCCCAGTTCGAAACTGCTAGGTTTTCGTTTAAGAAAACCATTGGATGTCGATATGTAAAGGCTGTTTTTTCAAGTTCGAGCAATTGGTCTTTATCTAAAGGATGGGTAAATAATACTTCTCCATCAAAAACAACATACGAACCGTTAAAACTTACATACGTAGTAATATTTAATTCTTTTAAAATATCTTTAAACATAAACGGAGCTCTTCCTGTTGCAATCGCAACATAGACACCGTTTTCCTGAAGCTTACTTACTGCCTCTTTCGTAGACTCGGGAATTTCCTTATTTTCGTTTAATATCGTCCCATCAATATCTAAGAATACAACTTTATTATTCATTTAACGTCATCTTCCTCTTTTCTTTTTACTAAAATTAAACTTGGTAATAAAGCTACTAAAGATGCTCAAAAATGTAAAGAGATAACCGTTTACTAAAGAGAACAAAAAATACTCTGTTGCTCCCCTTCAACTTTATTAACAATAAAAATAAAAATAACTTTTAAATTCTTTAATTCCCAACGATTCCCTTACAAATTCTCGTCAATCAAACAAACACTAACGATAAAAAAGAAGGCTGACTCTTGAATATCGTTGAAGGAGGGTTTAAAATGTTGAAAAGGTGGAGAGAACGAATATTGAAACGATGTCGGGATTTACTTCCTAAACAATTATACGCTTAATCGTCTCAATCCTTCTTTCTCACAAGGGAAAAGAAGGATTATCCTTTATCATATAGAATCATAAAAACAGTGATTTTTGTTTATGTACAAGAGGATAACATACATAGGATGGTTAAAATATATTTTTTCACGAAACATTAAAAGCCCTTATAAAGTCCTATTAAAAATTTAAATACAAAGGAGAGGATATACTTGATTTTTAAAGTGTATTATCAAAAAACGATCAATGAAGTCCCTGTTCGAGAAGAAACAAACTCATTGTATATTGAAGCGGAGTCAGAAGAAGATGTCCGCAAAAAGTTAGCAGATCGCCAATACAACATTGAATTTGTCACCCCCATGTCAAGCGATCACTTGGAATATGAACAACAGCATGAAGACTTTCGTGTTGAAACGGTGTAATATACATGAAAGCTAAAAATCACCAAGCTGCGGTTTTTGCCCTCGGGGGATTGGGTGAAATCGGAAAAAACACATATGCTGTTCAATTCCAAGATGAAATCATTTTAATCGATGCAGGGATTAAATTTCCTGAAGATGAATTGTTAGGAATTGATTATGTCATTCCTGATTATACGTACTTGGTAAATAATCAGGACAAAATTAAAGGGCTTTTTATTACACATGGACACGAGGACCACATCGGCGGTGTACCATATTTACTTCGTGAAATTAATGTACCAATTTATGGTGGGAAATTAGCTTTAGGACTTATCCGTAATAAGTTGGAGGAACATGGATTGCTTCGTAAAGCTCAACTAAGAGAGATCCACGAAGATCAAGTCATTAAATTCCAAAAAACGTCTGTTACTTTTTTCCGAACGACACACAGTATCCCGGATTCATACGGAATTGTCGTTAAGACACCTTCTGGAAATATCGTTCATACTGGTGACTTTAAGTTTGATTTTACCCCAGTTGGAGATCCTGCCAATTTAACAAAAATGGCAAAGATCGGTGAAGAAGGAGTATTATGCTTACTTTCAGATAGTACAAACAGTGAAATTCCTGGATTTACGATGTCAGAAAGTAAAGTCGGAGAAAGTATCGATCAAATATTCCGAAGTGTAGAAGGCCGCATTATTTTTGCAACTTTTGCATCAAACATCTATCGGTTACAACAAGCTGTAGAAGCTGCTGTAAAATATCGAAGAAAGATTGTTGTTTTCGGTCGGAGTATGGAGTCTGCAATTAGCATCGGATTAGACCTAGGCTATATAAAAGCACCCAAAAATACGTTTATTGATGCTTCTCAATTGAATAAAATTCCTAATGATCAAGTTGCTATCCTATGTACAGGCAGTCAAGGCGAACCGATGGCTGCTTTATCAAGAATTGCCTTTGGTACTCACAGACAAATTCAAATTATTCCTGGAGATACAGTTGTCTTTTCATCTTCACCAATTCCGGGCAATACACTTAGTGTAAGTAAAACAATCAACCAGCTGTATAAAGCCGGTGCTGAAGTCATCCACGGTTCTTTAAATGACATTCATACATCCGGACACGGTGGACAAGAAGAGCAAAAACTAATGCTCCGACTCATGAAACCAAAATATTTCATGCCTATCCATGGTGAATTTAGAATGTTAAAAATGCATTCGAAATTAGCAATTGATTGTGGTGTACTTGAGGAAAACTGTTTCTTAATGGACAATGGAGACGTATTAGCTCTAGATAAAAACGAAGGACGACTTGCAGGGAAAGTCCCTTCCGGATCGGTTTATGTCGACGGAAATGGGATTGGTGATATTGGAAATATCGTTCTTAGAGATCGTCGAATTCTTTCTGAAGAAGGTTTAGTTGTCGTTGTAGTCAGCTTGAATATGAAAGAATTTAAAGTCGCATCTGGACCAGACATTATTTCTCGTGGCTTTGTTTATATGAGAGAGTCAGGCGACCTTATTAACGAGGCGCAAGTGAAGCTTTCCGCCCATTTAGACGAGCTTATGGAAAAGAAAACGTCTCAATGGTCAGAAATTAAAAATGAGATTACAGATACATTAGGACCATTTTTATATGAAAAAACCAAACGTAAACCAATGATCCTCCCGATCATTATGGAAGTATAAGGAAAAGGGGCTGGGACATAACTAGCCAAAAATAATGAAAAATGGTTCCAAACATCAATAACTGATGATTGGAACCATTTTTTGTTGGATTGTTTTTATTGTCTATGGATGAATGAGGTGTTCTAGCGGTGTACTTCCTCAAGTTCACCGCTATGAATGCAAACCCTAATTCATTTTTTACTTTCTCTTTGCCTCTCACGGACATTCGAGTGAAGCCCAAATTAGCCTTCAAAAATCCGAAGACCGTTGGATGGTAAGCTGGGTTGCCCGTATCACGCAAAAAAACTGGCGAAGGCTTCATCAGGTATCTGTTCCACAAGATCATTACAGTGTAGGCAATATCCTTTTCCTGAAGCTTTACTTCTAAATCTAACGGCAAAATAACTTGATCCATGTTATAATATTTAAACATAAGGACACCCCCGGTTTAGTTATTGTGTGGTTACTTTAATTTTATCAGAAGGTATCCTTTTTGTTTCAAAAAATTAGTTGATTGTAGCGAAAGGTGCGAGACGCCTTCGGGAAAAGCATTCGGCGAAGATCCCGCAGGGCGGTTTTCCCGAGGAAGCTGAGGCAAGCGAGCATCCTGTAGCGAAAATCAACGACAAAGTTCAGCAGAGTATAAAAATAAAGAGAGGCACTCCACCCAAACATTTGGATGAGCGCCTCTCTATTTTTATTTACTGGGTTTTGTCCCAGCCTCTTTTTTAGTGCGTCTTCACCTAGTCTTCAGATGACTTGCACAAAAAAACTATCCCCTTTTCAGTAGGAATTCATCCGAAATCCGATGGAACACAATTAAAAAGAAAAAAGCCTAACCATTAAATGTTAGGCTAATTACTCGTTATTATACTTTTAGTGTATCTTGTCCTGGTTTCCAGTTCGCAGGGCAAAGGCCACCAGTTTGTAGCGCTTGTAGTACACGTAGTGTTTCATCTACATCACGGCCAATGTTGTTATGGTTAACAACAGAATACATTAATTCACCTTCTGGACTAATAATGAACAACCCGCGAAGAGCAACACCTTCTTCTTCAATTAACACACCATACTCACGAGAAACTTCATGATTTGTGTCAGCAGCTAAAGGATAAGCTAACTGCTCAAGTCCATTGTCATCACGACTCGTGTTGATCCAAGCTAAGTGTGTGTGAATCGTATCTGTAGATACACCAATAACTTCTGCATCTAAATCTTCAAACTCATCGAAACGGTCACTTAGTGCAGTAATCTCAGTTGGACATACGAAAGTGAAATCCATTGGATAGAAATAAAGAACGGTCCACTTATCGTTTTTCATGTTTTCCTCAAGGCTTACTTTACCAAATTCTTTGTTAGGTAAAACCGCGTCCATTTCAAAACGAGGTGCTTGCTTTGCTACCATACGCTTTTCTGACATATGTAATCCCTCCAAAATAAAATATGCTTGTTCAAACAATGATGATTATAAGATAACTAATATGATCAGTCAACCAATTCGAGGCTCTGAATAATATTCTAAAATAATCTTTTGTATGAACCATCCACTATTATAACCAATTTAATATAAAATCAAAATAAAAAGCCTTAAACTTATAGGTTTAACCTCATATAGTGTTGTGGTAAACTCTATAAATACAGCTATAAAATCTTCTAGATTAAATAACAACTACTAAAGCTGTATTTTAAGAAAGGAGATAACAAAATGAGCGAATGGATTGAAGCAATTAATTGGACAGCAATAGGTACGAAAGCTTTAACTGTCTCATTACAGTTAATTGCAATACTCATCGTATTTTTCGTTGTCAGAGCAATTGGAAGGAGAATTATAACAAATAGTTTTGAACGTATGAGTCAGCAACGTGGTATGTCTGCTGGACGATCTAAAACATTAGAGAAACTTGCATCAAATGCATTCTCCTACATATTGTTATTTATTTTAATTACTTTCATCGTGGGAATCTTCGAATATGATGTCACAGCACTAATTGCCGGTGCCGGTATTGTCGGATTAGCTATTGGTTTCGGTGCCCAAGGATTAGTAAGTGATATCGTAACAGGTTTTTTCATATTACTAGAAAAGCAGTTAGAAGTCGAAGAATATGTCACAGTTGCTGGTATTGATGGTATCGTTGAAGAGGTTGGATTAAGAACGACAAAGATCCGCAGCTTTGATGGGACGTTGCATTATATACCAAACAGAGAAATTGGTAGCTTAAGTAACCATTCTCGTTCTAATATGCGAGCTCTTGTAGATATTAGTATAAGCTATGATGAAAATGTAGATGAGGCGATTCAAGTATTGCAAGAAGCATGTGACCGTTTTGCCAATGAAAATGATGTCGTGAAGGAAGGTCCAGATGTACTTGGTGTACAAAGCTTAGGTGACAGTGATGTAGTTATCAGAATTTTAGCCAAAACTGCAAATATGGAACAATGGGCTGTTGAACGCGAATTGCGTAAAGTGTTAAAACAAGCACTTGATAATAATAATATTGAAATTCCTTTTCCACACCAAGTGTACATTCAAAAAGATGCATAAAAAAATACCGATTGATAAATATTAATCAAAACTTGGCTTGCGTACCTAGAACCTCTTATGCTTTCGTGCAAGCCTTAATGGTAAAAGGTTTAGTTAGGAGTTATACGATTGTTCATAGGTTATAATAAAATGAAAGGGCTGTTCAAAAATGAAGTAGGAACTACTTATTTTTAAACAACCCTTTTTATTTTCTCTACTGTTGTGGATTTACCCGACTTTCAACTTGTTGGCACACTTCTTCAGCAGTTAATCCATGAGCGTTAATGACAGCACCCTCTATTGCGGTTTGCTGCTCCCCCATTACATTTTGATCTTGACCAGTGATGACGCAGCAGTCACACCCCTCTGCATCTTGTTCTTGTTGCAACTGAACAATCTCATGACCTCTTGCTTGCAGTTCTTGCTGGACGTCCGATAATGATTGTTCCACACCAATTCGAGCCATACAAATTCCTCCTTTATTTGGTTACATTTGATAATGTAACCAACATATTGGAAAATATTCCGGTAAATTAGGTCTCGAATTAATATGGAGCTATCATTCATAACCTCAGAAAAAATGGTGTCTCAAAAGGGCGACCTAAAAATCGGAGGATAGGAAGGCCATTAAGGCTTTTTAGTTTACAAAAATCCCCTTTTAAAGGTAGAAAAGAGACTGACATTCAGACAGCCTCATCTCTCTATATATTCAATGATTAAGTTAATTGCTACGTGTATAGCGTCTTCATCTGCATTTAGTTTTGAAGAATGTAGCCCGCTTTCACTATTAACCCCTAACCAAAACATAAACCCAGGAATCTCTTCTAAAAAGTAACCAAAGTCTTCTCCTGTCATCGCCTTTTCACTTTGTACGAATTGTACGGAACCGTTTCGTTTTACAAAATCAATAAATTGTTTCGTTAATTTTTCATCATTATAAACTTGACAGTAGTTCGCACCGTAATCAATCGTAATTTGACATTCAAAACTTTCTTCGATACCACGACATATGTTTTCTATTCGTTTCTTTACATTTTTCATAGAATCAAGATTCAATGTCCGGATGGTCCCTTCGACCCTAGCGTGTTCGGCAATAATATTTTGTTTCGTTCCCCCGTGTATTTTTCCGATCGTAAGAACAGAAGAATCTAGCGGGGTAATATTTCGAGAGACAATCGTATGGAGCTGAGTCACAAGATGACTAGCCGCTACAACCATATCATTGGCTAAGTGCGGATAAGCAGCATGACCGCCTCTTCCTTTCAGATCAATAAAAAGCTCACTCGTATTAGCAAACAATAGACCTGGCTTCGTCCCTATCGTACCTGTCGGCAGGTCCGGTGCAATATGAAGAGCAATCATTTCATCAGGTTTCATTTGCTGAAATTCCTCAGATTGAAGCATCGGTTCTGCTCCTCCTGGCCCTTCTTCTGCAGGTTGAAAAATAAAAACGAGATGATTTTTAGGCTGATTATTTGAAAAATACGTAAGGATACCTAATGCAATACTCATATGAATATCATGGCCACAAGCATGCATCATCCCTTCATGCGTTGATGTAAAAGAAAGACCTGTTTCTTCAGTAATTGGAAGACCATCAATATCTGTCCGATAACCAATAGTCTTTTCAGGAGAACTTCCTTCTATTTTTACCAATATTCCAGTCCGCCACGTTTCTATTGTTATAAACTGCTGTGGTAGAGAATGAATATAGTTTAAAAGGTACGCTTGCGTTTTATTTTCCAAAAAACCTCTTTCAGGAATTTTGTGCAGATCCCTGCGGATCTGCACATATTTAGCTGAATCATTGTGATCGATTCGAGTCATTATTATTATTCCTCATTTAATTTACGTAATTCTTGTTTAATTTCTGTTTTGCCCTTCGTCTGTTCATCAATTTCTTTGATGACTCTTGCTGGTGTTCCTGCAACGACTGTATGAGGAGGTACATCTTGTGTGACAATTGCTCCTGCTGCAACAACAGAACCTTCACCTACCGTTACACCTTCTAAAATAACAGCATTTGCACCTACGACAACACCATCTTCAACAACGACAGGTTTAGCTGAAGGCGGCTCAATCACCCCTGCCAATACTGCTCCAGCACCGATGTGGCAATTTTTCCCAACTGTAGCACGACCACCTAGTACAGCGTTCATGTCAATCATCGTTCCTTCACCAACGACAGAACCGATGTTAATTGATGCACCCATCATAATTACTGCACTATCACCAATTTCGACTTGATCACGAATGATCGCACCTGGCTCGATACGAGCTTTAATATTTTTCATGTCAAGTAACGGAATTGCCGAGTTGCGACGGTCATTTTCTACGACAAAGTCTTCTATTTTTTGTTCGTTTTCTTTAATAGCCGTTTGGATATCCTTCCACTCACCAAAAAGAACTCCAGTATTTCCTTGGATAAAACTTTTCGTTTCACTTCCAAAATCAATGCCTTCAAGCTCACCTTTTATATGAACCTTAACAGGTGTTGATTTTTCACTGTTTGAGATAAAGTTAATAATTTCATTTGCATCCATCATTTTCATTATTCGTTCCTCCTTAATTATTCATATAACACATTCTTAATGATAGACATTTCATATAAAAAATGCAATGAAATGAATATATCAGATAAAAAGAGTATAATCCAAATATCTCTCTATTAAAGTTCATGATTGATTATTCAAATTGCCAATGTATTTCCCCTGTGTTCACTTCATTTTTCATCCTCAATACGTTTTACAACAAATAAAAAACCACAAGCACGTTGCTGTGGCCTAATGTAACCATTTTTCACATTCTATTTTGTAAATAATCCATCTTCTGTTAACCAAATATAAAATGGCGGAGAAACTTCATCTATTCTCTCAATCATGATGTCATATTCGTTCCAATTGTATAATTCCATCCATAAGTTATCCATTTCATTAAATGATTCTTCAATAAGGTGGTCCTGGAGGCTTGCTTCAATTTCAGCTAATGTTTCTTGTTTGATTTCTTCAGCTGGAATAGCGATTGCATTAATAATCTTTGATTCCGGATTCATAAAAAACGTTGTATGGCCGTAATCAGCAAAGATTCCGCCTTCATACATCCCCTCTTCTGTTGGCTCTCCTACCACTTCATAAAGCTTGTCCTGACTATCGCCAATATCTACACCTTCATTGAAAAAAACACTTTCCACAGTTGATATGTGTCGTTCTTCATTCTCAGTGTTTTCTTTATTCTTTATATTTTCTTCATTTAATTCAACATGAATGTTTTTCTTCTCTCGTACAATTGTTTTGTTTTCGTTTACAAGAAGTTCAGTGGTGTCAACTTCATTCGCTGCATAAGAAAATGACCAAAATGTACTAAGAGCAAAAATCATCATAATAGCTGGTATTATCCAAATTTTTGACTTTTTCATGTTGTCCCCTCCTTTACAAATTTGTTTCCCTATTACAGAGAATTGTAATCATTTTTTGACATCAGCTTTATATTAGTATGCTTATAATGAATCGCTATCATAACTATGAGACAAACGCTAAACTATGACTCATTCTGTCAATTTTTAATGAAGTCACTTCTAAACTCCTATGCTTGCAAAATTGATTTATATGTATATTTCTTACGTTAAAAGGAATAATGACAAGTGGTATGGGATGTAGCTGCCAAAGCAATGTCACGCTTTTCACTAAGCATGGCATTACAGGTGAAAACCTGTCCATCCCACCACTTCTTTATATACTATAAGACGTTTTAACATAGAAGAAAGTTTCAAGTTTTAAAAGGGCAACATAAAAAAGTCAAGGGTGAGAACCCCTGACTATCTATTTAGACTAGTATTTTTTTTATAAACAATGTCGTTTCTTTTGCTAAATCAATTTCTTCGAATGTCACATTCTCACCGTCAGGATCAAAAGTTCGTATAATTGGCCTTTGCGGTAAACCTCTATGTTGGGCAACGACAACACCAATGTGACCATTGCTTAGCTTCACTTGACTCCCTGTAGGATAAAAAGCAACACAGCGCAAAAATTTCCACACCACTTTATGGTCATACCTCCTATTTGTCATCCCCATCAGTCGTTCACACGCTTCATATGGGTACATAGGTTCTTTCATATTTGTACGATTACGATCAAACAATAGATGATCATAGTCATTTGCGACAGCTACAATTTTCGATAACAAATGAATGTCTTTATCTTTCATTTGCCGTGGTTCCCCGGTTCCGTCTACATTTTCATGATGAGTTAATGCAATGTGCGCAGAAAGTGTACTAATCTCAGACGATTTCCTTAACAGATTAAACCCTTTCCATGAATGATGAAAAGGTAGCTTCTTATCATCTTCGAATCCTAAAGGAATATCTTTCTTATCCACGTTTGCTACATGTTTCCCTATATCGTGCAAAAGTGCTCCTGCAGCAAGCTCGTGAATGCGATTTGACGACAGTCCAATTTGTACGCCTACCATCACTGAAATGATACAAACGTTCACAGAATGCAAAAATAAATCATTGTCTTTCGTACGAATATCAGTTAAATGTAAGAGAACATCTTTATTTAACATCACTTCTTCAATTAGTGTACGTACGGACCTACTTATTGCTTTTCCATCGAGGCTTTTATCTTCTTGAACGTATTGAATAGATTGGATTAACGTAGCAATTAATTTCTTTTTTGTCGATTCTGAGACGACATCCTCTACCTCAATATCCTCAAACCGTGAATCTTTTACAAACAGTGCAGTAACTCCCATGGCTCTCAGCTTTGAAATTAATCCTACTGTAAGCGGGACACCTTCATTTAATAAGATACGTCCATCACTTGCAAATATATGTTTAGCAAGCTTTTCACCTTGTTTTACTGATTCAACTGATACATATCTCATTGACATCCCTCAATTAATGAATTCGTTTTCTATCGTACATAATTAAATCGGAACGTTTCGTCCAATACCTTTCAATTTACATGAAACTTGCCGAATATTCTACAAATCGAATGATGATAAAGCGAAAGACCCATGTGAGAAATGAAAGACATCCTCCTTTTTCATTTACCAATTAAATGAGTATGTACGGATTCAGCAAAATCATTTAATATTGAATCGAAAACATTTTGGGATAAAAAAGAAGAGGCCGTCACCAAAAGTTATTCCTTTTAGGATGCCTTTTCTCGGCAATCTGGAGATCTCTATCCTGAACTCCTTAATTTGCTTCGTTCATGTCTGACTCATTTTTGCTGCCTTGTTCCAAATATACACTTCGGCTTGGGAAAGCGATTGAAACCCCTTCTTCTTCAAGGATTTTCATCACTTTTAAATTGATATCCTCTTTAACCTCTAAATGTTCTGCCCACTCAGTCGTTTTCGTAAAGAAGTATAGAAAAATATCCAAACTACTCGAATTAAACTCAGTAAATCGAACCATGATTAACTCTTGATCGACCTCTTCATGCTGACGGAGCATTTGATCAATACGCTGAACACAGGCTTCTACTTTTTCTCTCGGTGTCGAATAAGTGACACCAAGATTATATGTAATTTGCCGCTTACCCATCCTGGAATGGTTTTGAATCGATTCATTAGCTAACGTCGAGTTCGGTACAGTAATAAGCGTATCAGCAAACGTTCTAATTTTTGTACTCCGGAACGTGATATCTTCAACGATCCCTTCCACACTCGGTGTGCTAATCCAATCTCCTATCGTAAACGGCTTTTCTGTAATAATGACAACACCGCCAAAAAAGTTACTTAATGAGTCTTGAGCTGCTAATGCAAACGCTAGTCCTCCTAACCCAAGGCCGGCAATAAACCCACTTACGTTATAGTCCCATACATCTGCAATCATTGCGATTGCCATTGCAACAACGGCAAAACGAACGAGTTTAGACAAAAAAGGGAGTAAAATATCGTCCAATTCGATGTCGAGCCGCTCTCCAACTTTCGTAAAAACAGTTGACGATGATGCTGCTAAATTGAACAACCCCCAACCCATTAATATAACGATAACCGAACGGAACATTTTAATCATCGGCTCATTAAATGCTTCACTTAAAGGTAAATATAATAAGGCGAAATAAAAACCAATAATGACGAAAAACACACGTAACGGCTTTTCAAATGCTAACAATATATTGGTAATAATATCTGTCGGTGCTTTCTTTGAGAAGCGTAAAACCATTTTGAACAAATAATTAGTAAATATTTTGCGGAAACCTAAAAAGATGATGATGATCACTACAGCATACCCTACTTGTTTCCATGTAAAAGGCATTGCTTCATTTATAAAATCCATTTTATGCTCCTTTCAGCATAACTCTTTATGTTTATATAGTGTTTATTTATCTCAAACCTACTCTCAACTTATTAGTAAAAGTCGTGTTCGATTTTCATTTCATTTTTATATTAACTTGAAAATTGAAGAGTGTAAATGTATATGAAGTCGATCATCATGACTAAAATCGAATAACAGTAGACGTTCGATCGAACTATAGCTTTACCATTATCTTAGGAAAGGATGACGATAAAGTAGATGTCACTCCTCAACCGGATGAACGTCTATTCAGAGACAATGCTTTCGTTTTAATTAGGATATGATGACAAATCGATTCACACAGTCACACGTTAATGAAAAACATCATATCATATCAAACTTCTCACGTTATACACCTGAGTGGAATTTTTTGATTTTACTAAATTATCAAAATTTTTATTTGAGAGCGGTTTCATAATTTTTGTTTACATGGTTTAATATATTAATAAGGGGAGTGGTCAATACTATTGTTAATACTTTCTGGGGGTGAAGTAACGATGTATGCTGTTGAATTGAAGAACGTTTTAAAGCGGTTCGCTGATGGTACGGGATTAAATGTATTATTCGATGAAATGAACTTGCAAGTTCACGAGGGAGAACTCATTGTCGTATCTGGAGGAGATCGTACCGGTAAAACAACTCTTTTGAAGATGATTGCTGCAATGACACCACCAAACAAAGGAACAGTTGAAGTCTTCGGAAAAGATTTATTAACGATCAAGCATCGAACTGAATGGCGTTTAGAGCATATCGGCTTTATAACTGACGAAGGCTGTTTAATCCCATTTCTTACAACGAAGCAAAATTTGTTACTAGGAACACCATCTGATCATTCGAATTATAAACGAACGGAAGAGGAAGCGGAAAGGATTTTAAGTGAATTAGGCTTTTCTAAAGAAAAGATGAATGAGACCCTTGAAGGGTTGGATAGTAAAGAACAAGTATTAGCAACTATCGCTCGCATATTAATGACTAAACCGAAGCTCATTTTAGCTGATGAGCCCACCAAACAGTTAACAGGTATTGATGGACAGGAAGTGTTATCAATGTTGCTGCGATTCGCTAAAAAGAATGGTTCTACTGTTATCATTGTTAGTAATGATGACAGCATTAAAGAGTTTGCAGATAAAATTTACATGCTCGAAAACTGTAAATTAACATGCAGCGGTGAAAATAGAGCTATTCAGTAAAATATGGTTACACTTTTGAAAAGACTCTGTTATGAAATGCCTCCCAATTTTAGATGTGTCTAAAATTGGGAGGCATTTCTTTTTTAGTCATCTTATCGGTCAATTTCAACAGCTCACTTTAACGAGCTTTTTAACGCATCGATCGGGCATTCTGCCGGATATTATGTATTACCGCTATTAACAATTGCTAAAATGGTTAAAACCGTGTAAATAACGACAATAGAAGCTGAACCTGCCAATAATAATATAATAAAAAATTTATGTAATTTTTCCATTTGTCACACCCCTAATTACAACTTGAACAATAAAAACATTTTTATACCTTCATTATGCCAATTTATTTCGTTAAAATCTAGAATCATTATTTATATAGAAAGGGTACATTTTTGAGAAAAGGCGAAAGTATAAAAAAATATTAGACTCCTGCCTAAACGTTCATATCAATCTTTCATATGATATTAGGGGAAAGAATAGTGAGGTGATCTCTTATGAGCAAAGACAAAAGAAAAAATCAGCCTATCCATGAGAGGCCTTTCGGTGATATTTTACAGTCCATTGATTCTTTTTTTCAAGATACGGTTCGTAACTTCCACATCCCTCGTTCAATACCTGTATACCGGTATGAAACGAAAACAGAGTACATTATCGAAGCAGAAATACCAGGAGTAAAAAAAGACCAAATCACATTAGATATTTATCATAATTTTATTAAAATAGCTGTTTCATATGAAGACTTTGAAGAAGTAAAAGATTCAAAAACACAAGTATTTAAACAAAGTACATCATTCGAAAGGTCAGAAAAAACAATACAACTTCCATTTGCTGTAAACGAATCTGAAGTAAAGGCACAATTGAAAGATGGTGTATTAAAAATTCGAATCCCGAATAAAAAGAAACCAATCCAAATTGATTAAAGGAGGGATATGATCAAATGTTATTTCCACCAAGAAGGCCAGAGCAAAGACCGCCATATCATCAAGGGATGTCCCCTCGTCCAAACCAACAGCATTACTGGCACGGACCGAACCAGTTCCATAATTGGCATGGGAACTCTCATCAGACTAATCAAAATCCAGGTAATTCCACACTAAATGGAATTATCTCTGCATTTCAAACTCCAGATGGAAAATTTGATATTAACAAAGCAATGACAACGGTCGATCAAGTAGTAAAAACAGCGAACCAAATTAGCCCTATCGTCAAACAAGTTGGCGGATTCTTTATTAAAAAATAGGCTCTGTTAAATAAAAATGTTGATTTTTGACTTGTTTATGTTGAAAAATACCGAGACTCTGTGGAAAAGCGAGCTATTTCAACCATCATCAATGAGTTTTAACCAAACCAAAAAATAAAAAAGGGATATGGAATCGAATCAAAACGGGCAAAGCCCGTTTTTCCTTTTTCACTTGATTATTCTCTATTTTATTTTTCCTTTATACAAAGTGTTATGTTTAGCACCGAGAGATTGTGTATGGTATAAAAGTAGAAAGCAATAAAATGAAGGAGTGGAAATATGAATGATACAATTGAAACGTTATTAAACCACAGGTCCATCCGTAAATTTAAAGACAAAAGTTTGTCACAAAAACAAATTAAGACGATTATTGAAGCTGCTCAAATGGCTTCTACCTCAAGTTACATACAAGCATATTCGATTATAGGAATAAAAGATGCCACAAAAAAGGAGCGTCTGGCGGAACTTGCAGGGAATCAGAATTACGTTGCGAAAAATGGTCATTTCTTTGTGTTTTGTGCAGATTTATATCGCCATAAATTAGCTGGGGAATTAGAACATATCGATGTGAAGCAATCAATTGAAAGTACAGAAAAATTTCTTGTCTCGGTTATCGATGCATCACTCGCTGCACAAAATGCAGTCATTGCAGCTGAATCTATGGATCTCGGCATTTGTTATATTGGAGGCTTAAGAAATGAAATTGAAAAAGTCGGACAATTATTAAACCTCCCTCCTTATGTCATTCCATTATTCGGGTTAGCTGTTGGTGTTCCTGAGAACGCTTCAAATAAAAAACCGAGATTACCATTAGAACATGTTTATCACGAAGATACGTACAACAAAGACAAGCAAGAATATTTAGCACAATTAGAAGCATTTAACGAAACCGTGTCCGCTTATTATGAACTGCGAACGGGCGGGAAACGAAATGACCGCTGGACTGAACAAATCGCCAATATGCTCGCAGTGCCTAAGAGAATGCAGATGAAAGCATATATCGAAAGTACTGGATTAAAAAAGACATAAAATGAAGCTGTCCCAACCCTAGTTTTAGAATTGGGACAGCCTTTCTTTTTTACCTCATTCAAGTGCCAATATGTATTTCATATAACTACGCCGTCTTCCTCCCTACCCTTAGCTGTCAAAAAACTCTTCCCTTTTTACAAATTATTTCATATGATATAATAACATTAATTCCTATTATTTTAATGCGAATTATAAGGTTTAGAAAAGGAAGTGATATCAATGGGACTTGAATTTGTTGATTTATTCGACCGTTGGGCTGAATCTTACGATCAAACAGTCGCAGGTGTTGATGAAGAATATAAAGAAGTTTTCGAAGGCTATGGACAAATTTTAAATGAGGTAGCAAAGCGTTCCTCGGGACACATTTTAGAATTTGGAGTAGGAACAGGAAACTTATCCTCTCTTTTATTAGCGAAAACAGACGATTTTACCGGCATTGAACCGTCTGAGAAAATGCGTTTGATTGCTACAAAAAAACTTAATCACACGATATTACCAGGTGACTTTTTACACTTTCCTTCTCTTGATAAACAAGTAGAAACGATTGTGTCTACTTATGCGTTCCATCATTTGACGGATGAAGAAAAACGTGAAGCAGCAAACCTGTATAGTGAATTATTAAATACTGGTCATAAGGTCGTCTTCGCTGATAC
Source organism: Evansella halocellulosilytica (assembly GCF_002335745.1). Taxonomy (GTDB): domain Bacteria; phylum Bacillota; class Bacilli; order Bacillales; family Salisediminibacteriaceae; genus Bacillus_CA; species Bacillus_CA halocellulosilytica. The sequence goes on from NZ_NIST01000001.1 coordinate 4,149,162, forward strand.
AATGTTTATAAACGATGATGCCAAAAACGAGATCATCATAGATGCAAAAAAGAAAGACCATTTAAATTTAGCTGAAGACCTGCAAACTGAGTATTACACAACGATCCCGATGTTAACAGACATCTTTGAAGAGTCTAATTTTGATGTATCCTTCCAAGCGATGAATACATTCGTTTGGATATTAGAAGCAACAAAACGATAATAAGTGGAGGAATAAACAATGACCAAAAAAATGAATGTTGAAAGCTTTAATTTAGACCACACAAAAGTAAAAGCACCGTACGTGCGTCTAGCAGGAACAACAGAGGGAATAAATGGAGATAAAATATTCAAATACGATATTCGTTTTTCCCAGCCAAATAAAGAGCATATGAAAATGCCCTCTCTTCATTCATTAGAGCATTTAATGGCAGAACTAAGCCGAAACCATCATTCTCAAATAGTTGATATTAGCCCGATGGGATGCCAAACAGGATTTTATTTATCAATTATTAATGATGAAAGCTATGATAACGTCCTTGATTTATTAGAGAAAACGTTAAATGACGTATTAAAAGCGGACGAAGTTCCTGCTTGTAATGAAATCCAATGTGGTTGGGCTGCCTCTCACTCTCTAGAAGGCGCAAAAGAGCTAGCTGCAAATATGCTTCAGAAAAAGGATGAATGGACGCAAGTTTTTGCTGATGATTCCAACTAAAGGTGGTACCGAACATGACTATTTATCGTGGTATTCACTCTCTCGTTGGAAACACCCCTTTATATGAAATTACGAATGTTCCGTTGCCAAATGAAGTGAACATTTATGCAAAGTTAGAATATTTTAATCCTGGCGGCAGTGTAAAAGACAGACTAGGGCAAGAACTCATCCGTAGTGCAATTGATCATGGACACATTACACCTAAAGGTACACTTATTGAACCGACAGCAGGAAATACTGGTATTGGACTTGCGCTGGCTGCAGTAGGAACGGATGTAAAAGTGATTTTCGTCGTGCCTAAAAAGTTCAGCCAGGAAAAACAGATGCTCATGCGTTCTTTAGGAGCAACTGTTATCAATACGCCAACAGAAGATGGAATGGTCGGGGCAATTAAAAAAGCAGCGCAACTATTAACTGAAATTCCGGACTCTTACTCACCTGCGCAATTTCAAAATGAAGCAAATCCAAACACGTACTATAAGACATTAGGCCCGGAAATTATGAAGGATCTTCATGGCGATCTTGACGTTTTTATCGCAGGTGCAGGTACAGGCGGTACATTTATGGGAACAGCTAAATATTTAAAAGAATTCAATTCATCCATAAAAACCGTTATCGTGGAACCTGAAGGGTCGATTTTAAACGGTGGCGAAGCTGGTCCACACCGAACCGAAGGAATTGGGATGGAGTTTTTACCACCGTATATGGATACATCCTATTTTGATTCGATTCATACGATTTCTGATAAAGAAGCATTTCAATTCGTGTTAGAACTGACGAAAAAAGAAGGCTTATTAGTTGGGAGTTCATCAGGTGCTGCATTTGCAGCAGCCCTGAAAGAAGCAGAAACAGCAAAGCCTGGAGCAAAGATTGTCACGGTATTTCCTGATAGCAGTGAGCGTTATTTGAGTACCGGAATTTATGGAGGTAAGGATTAATATGAAGAAAAAAACACAATTAATTCATGGAGGGATTGTTGGAGATAAGCATACTGGCGCTGTATCTGTACCAATCTACCAAGTGAGCACGTATAAACAAGAAGGCGTCGGTAATTTCGCTTACGAATATTCAAGAACTGGCAATCCTACACGAGAAGCATTGGAATCACTTATTCGCGATTTAGAAGGAGGACATGCAGGTTTTGCCTTTGGGTCTGGTATGGCTGCCATAACTGCAGTGATGTCGTTATTCAAAAGCGGTGATCACGTCATTTTTACCGATGATGTTTATGGCGGAACATACCGGTTAATGAGTAAACTGATGAATCGCTTTAACCTTGAGGTCACTTTCGTTGATACGAGTGATATAGATCAAGTAAAAGATGCGATTCAAGACAATACAGTTGCCATTTATGTAGAAACACCGACAAACCCTCTTTTAAAAGTTACAGACTTTAACGAGGTAAATGCAATTGCTAAAAAACACGACATTCTTTTTATCGTAGACAATACATTCAGTACACCTTATTTCCAAAACCCAATTTCTTTTGGTTCTGATATTGTGCTTCACAGTGCTACGAAATATCTTGGTGGACATAGTGATGTCGTTGCTGGGCTTGTCGTTGTCAATTCAGAAAAACTCGCTGAAGAAGTACACTTCATTCAAAATTCTTCAGGAGGTATATTAGGCCCTCATGATTCCTGGCTACTTATGAGAGGAATGAAAACGCTCGGACTTAGAATGGAACAAACCGAAAAATCGACGAAGAAAATCGTAGACTTTTTGTCTGAGCGAGATGACATCGTAAATATTTATTACCCTGGTCTTGCAAACCACAAAGGTCATGACACACACAAACAGCAAGCGACTGGGTTTGGAGGTATGATTTCCTTTGACGTTGGTAGCGGCGAACGTGCAGAGCGGGTGTTGAGAAAAACGAAGTATTTCACATTAGCAGAAAGTCTAGGAGCAGTTGAAAGTTTAATTAGCCTTCCAGCTAAGATGACTCATGCTTCCATTCCTAGAGAAAGAAGATTAGAATTAGGTATTACCGACGGTCTCATTCGTGCATCTGTCGGTATTGAAGATGCAGAAGACCTTATTCAAGATTTAAAACAAGCTTTAGACAATGAATAATGATTCAAGAGGGTGTCATCAAAAGCATTAGACTTTTGAGACACCCTCTCTTCTTTAACATGAGTATTCATACTAAATATACTCAAAACATCGATTGATTTCGTTTTAATGTTGTTTTCGGTAAAACAGCAAGAATATTTTCTTTCTTGAAATGACGAACTTCATTACGAAGATGGCAATATCCATATAAAGATTGTTTGTTTACTTTAATGACCGATACGGTTCTCTTCGTCACGAGCCCTTTCGTCGACATATACATAATCTCTATTGGCCGGCCTTTGGATTTCTCCCGTAACAATAAACCATCCATAAAATTCGCCTCCTAAAGGGATTCTCCCTCCATTATACGAACATACGTTTCTATTTACAACTAAACCTGATAAATTGGGCTCATTACCATCTACCACGAATGTTTATCATAGTGAACCTCTCCAACTAAATCGAAGATTTTGATGGAGCATCCCTTATCTTACATACAGCTCAATATCTCGCAGTGTAATTCCCTTCAGGAACTACTGTGCCAGATTAAGGCTAATTAATGAAGACAAGGTCGTATTTGTCCTTTTTGACAACTCAGGAACTTTTGCCTGAAGAGCCAACCACTTCTTTTCAGAAATGGATTTTTGGATGCCTCGAATAAAATATCGAGCTCCAATGTTGTACGAAGCTGATAAATCCGCATGATAGACTTTGCCTGTTGTAAACATGGCAAGGTCTTTTTTGTCGTTTCTTTCGACGAATCCAGACCCATCATATGCAAGGGCGCTCGTATTACGAGCGTTTACTCTAGAGATGCGCATACCTAAATAGTGTGCCATTTCTTCTACTTTGTTTTGAATGCCTTTCTTTCTCCAATAACGCAGCTTGAAACGAAGTTTCTTTGCTCCCCAAACCCCCTTTGGAACTTTCATTTTGTCAAGGTACTCAAACACAATAACATCACAATGATGTTCATTTGCAAACTTCACAATTTCGTGTGAAGTATTGTTTACAATTTGCTTTTGTAATCCATTTATTCTACGCCAAAAATTCGGTGCAGATATCCAACCTGAATTACGTTGAACTTTGCGTAATTTGTTCGTCATCGTGTACAATTGGTCTTTTTCTTTGGGTTGAATCATAAACTTTCTAGCCAAGACAGTTCCATTTGCATCGATGACCGAACAAACCGCAGAGTTATTCACTCCAAGGTCGACAGCACATGCTTTTTGGTCTTTCATTTTAGTTTTTGATAATGTTACTTTTGATTGATAACTAAAATGAAGGAAATACTTTTTTCCAACTTTAACTAGCTTGGGGTTATTTTCTTTCCAATCCCAAACACCGCGTTTATATAAATCTTGTTTTTTGAATTCGATCTCCACCCAAACCCAATCGTTTTTATGAAAAACCTTGATTTGAGCTGTTGTATCTGATGTTCTCTCGAACATGTTGCCACGGTAAAACACAGGAAACTCCTTATGTTCGAGTTGCAAACGTGGTGGCTTTTTCTTAAATTTCTTTCCTTCGGAAAGGACGATTGCTTTTTCTTCTTCCCAATTACGGTAATGAGAACGATAACTTTTGACCTTGCCAAAAGCTGTTGCAATTGCTCCTCTACGGAAATACGAAGGAAATTTATAAAAAAGAGAGTCAAACTCTCGGTATTTCGGAAGAGGGTTTGATTTCGTTGTATGAATGAGCTTTTCTACCAACGGAACGATAGATTTCGTCGTCATATCATCAAGATGATCAAACTCTTTTTCGATGATATCAATAATGAAAGATAAAGCATGATTATACACTTCTAACGTAGCATCGAAGATGCGAGAATGATTCGTAATCTTGTGAGATAACGTTTTAGCTATTTTCATCATCAAACCCTCCTTCCAAAACTTTCATTTATATGATATATTTATCATATCAAAATCAAATTTAGTTGTAAATAGAAACGGGAGGGATTAAAATGACTGATTATAAAAAGAATAGACACGCATATTTTAAGTTGACTTATCATTTAGTTGTCGTTACAAAATACAGACATAAATGCATCAATGATGATGTGATGAAAAGGTTGAAGGAAATATCAGAAGATTTATTTTCGAAATGGAATTGCGAGATGATCGAGATGAACGGTGAAGAAGACCACATACATATCCTTTTCGACGCACCTCCTCAAATAAATCTAGCAAACACCATCAATAGCTTTAAAACCGTCACTTCTCGATATATTCGCAAAGAATTCCAAAATTACCTGAGTAAATACTATTGGAAACCGTATTTTTGGAGCAGAAGTTATATGATATTAACGACTGGCGGAGCAACAATCGATGTAATAAAAAAATACATTCAAGAACAGGGAGAATAAGACTTTAGCGACTAATCCCCACTAAATCAATAGATTTTGAAGGGGAATGCGTCGCTAATTTTTTTGTTCAAAATTAGGCTTATCGTTAAAGGGTTGTATCCATCAAAGTGCCCAATCTCCTCTCTTGACCGTACAATTATCGTCTTTTGCTACCGTCAAGGTACCCAAACTCTTCACTTAGCGGTACAATTTTAATCTTATTCTACATAAGAATTCCTATAAAGTTCGTGTTCAAAAAGAGGACAAAAAGAGACACGAGCGTCACATCACGAGCTTCCACATGGATGTGGGGATTTCGGCGTTCCCGCAGGACGTGGCATTTTTGCCGGGTTGACGGATACAAGACAAAGCTTAGCTTGTAGAGGAAGAGACAGAGTTTTTCAAGGCAACGAAGTTTTGAGTAGCGGAGGTAAGGTGTTGTTAAAACGTGAGTAACGGAGAAACGAGTCAACGCAGAGATACGGAAGCTATTTTCCCCAGACTTTTGAATATCTTCTATAAAAAAAGAACAGCCACCATCTGCTGCTCTTTCGTTCAATTTATAATATTTTTTTCATTGACACATGTGGGATCCCTGCATCAAAGAACTGATCTGAATACGTATCATACCCGAGCCTCTTATAAAAACGTTCTGCACGTATTTGAGCATTTAACCGTAACTCAGTTATGTGTTCCTCTTTGGCTACCTGCTCTAAATACGACATGAGCTTTTCACCGACTCCATGACTTCTTACACTTTTAAGAACACAAATTCGCTCTACCTTCCCATAACTGCCGAGTATTCGCAATCTTCCTGCCCCTACAGGACTTCCTTTTTCATAGGCTACAAAATGGATTGATTCATCTTCATATTGATCAACCTCAATTTCCTCAGGAACGTTTTGTTCTTCAATAAATACCGTTTTCCTTACAAAGAAAGCATCCTTGCTCTCCTCTGCTGTATTAACTACCTTTACTGTCACGTCCACATCTATTCATCCTTATTAAGACGGAACGTTTCATACACTGTCCATGTTCCGTTTTCTAATTGATAGAGTAGTGAAAAACGGTCTATCTCTTCCTGATGTGAAATAGATTCTAGTCTAAGCCGTCCAAACACATCAGAGCACTCATCATTTTCAATGTCTTGACCAATCGTAATATGAGGAACAAACTGGTACTCTTGTTCCTGACTCAATTTCCCACTGTTTAACCGCTCTTGTAGTGTAAGTAACTCTTCGTTTTCTTTCACTTTCATATAAATTGTATTCGTTACCGGGTGGAAAGAACTGAATTTATAAACTTCGAGAATAAAAGGTTTTGATGCTTCTGCAACCTTTCGAATCGTTTCGATATATTCTGGAACCTCCTCTTCATCAGCTTCAAATGGTTCTTTCAGCGTCAAATGAGGTGGTATTTTTGCATAATGTGAATCATACCTTTTTCGATATGAATTTGCGATATCTTGCAATTTTTTTGATGGAAATACTGCGATCCCGTATCTCATTTCATTCCCTCCTTCTTTCAAATAAATGCTGTGGCATCATTATCTTCCATTATTTTTCCCAAACCGCCTGTTTTCAAACAGAGGTTTGCACGATACACACTTATTCTGCATGTCAGTAAAAAATTCTACATTTCTCCTTAAATATCCTTTAATTTTATCGAAAAAAATCTTTTCAATTACGGTTAAGGTCAATAGTAGTTTCCTTTCATCACAGCATGAATCTCTACTATTACATTAAAGTATGTTAGAATACTAGTCAAATGGACAGTATTTCACAAAGGAGTGATAGCAAATGTCAAAGAGAGCACCTGTACATTGTCATGTCGTCGAAAGTGCTGCAAGGAACCTTCTTAAAGAACGTGGTGTAGACATTTCAGACATCGCAAAAATTGTCTATGATATGCAAATTGAATATAATCGTCATTTAAAAATGGAAGATTGTATGGAAAGTGTTGATAAAGTATTAGAAAAGCGGGAAATCCAACATGCTATCCTCGTTGGAATCGAATTAGATAAATTAGCTGAAAAGAAGCAATTGTCTGAGCCATTGCAGTCCATAGTAGAAGATGACGAAGGGTTATTTGGTGTCGATGAAACGATTGCCCTCGGTTCAGTATTTGGGTACGGCAGTATCGCTGTTACAACATTTGGATATTTAGATAAGGAAAAAGTAGGAATTATTAAAGAATTGGATACGAAAACAGATTCATCCGTTAATACGTTTCTCGATGATTTACTTTGCAGTATAGCGGCAAATGCATCTAGCCGGTTAGCCCATCGTTTAAGAGACCGTGAAGAGCAGCTGCGCGAAGAAGAAATACGCCGAAAAGATGAAGAAGAACGAATCGGGTAGGAAAACACCGGGCAAGCTCTTTTGCCCGGTGTTTTAATATGCATAACAGTAGCTGCTATATGTCATTAAACATGATCAGATCAGCATAGGTTACGAACAAGCGTTGTTTTTTTCACAGCACAAGGATCATTAATGCTGTTTCACTAAAAAGTGGTGATGTCGCTCCCCTTCTGTTCCGGTCATTTGCTTGATTCTTTAAAATTTAAATGGTATTCTTTTGAACATGACCGTAACACATTGAGGTGAAAATCAATGGAAAAGCTCCCAAACAAACAAATTAAACCTAGATGGATTTATCTAAAACAAATATTTGACTCTAAATTTCAAGCAAGCTGCTTAAAGGCAAAACTTGAAGATAATTGGCAAAACGGCTATGAAATTCCACCTTGGGTTGAGATTCGAAAAATTAAAAACGACAGATATGTTGTTCGATATACATATGACGAGTAAATTCTATTAATATAATTTCTTTATAAAAAAATCCATAAATCTTATTGACTTTCTTTGCCCTTTGATATATATTATTAATTGTCGCAGCAAATAAAACAAGTTCCGTTAGCTCAGTTGGGAGAGCGCTACCTTGACAGGGTAGAGGTCACTGGTTCGAGCCCAGTACGGGACACCATAAAATACACGCGCAAACCCTTTATACATAAGGGTTTTTTCTGTAGTTTTTCTTTACTATGTAACTCACCAACATCATTGATTTTTTGTCGAACTGAAATATAAGTTAACATGCCTTATGATTTACTTTCTTAAATAACCTTGTATAATTAAACTAATTTTGTAAATTGAAGGGACTGAACTATGCGCAGATATCAATATTTTTAACCTATAATAAAATCAAATTAGGAGGTAAAAGTATTGACGACAGATTTGTTTACAGAAAGATTACATTTAAGAAAAATGACAACTGATGATGCACCTAGCTTATTTAAAGTTTGGTCTGATCCAGATGTTACTAAATTTATGAACGTCCGTAACTTCACCGATGAAAATCAAGCTATGGAAATGATCTCTTATCTTGAAAAACTGGCTCAAGATAATCAAGCTATTCGTTTCACTATAGTTGAATTAAAATCCAATGAAATTATCGGTTCTTGTGGATATAATTCTTTAGACTTCGAAAATGAAAAGACAGAAATCGGATACGACATCGCTAAATCATATTGGGGAAATGGCTACGCACCAGAAGTTATTTACGCTCTAAAAAATTACGCATTCGACTCCTTAAACCTCAATAGAGTTGAAGCGAAAGTAGAGCCTGGAAATGTAAATTCTATCAAAGTCCTAAAAAAGTTGAACTTTACATTCGAGGGAACATTAAGACAAAGTGAAAAATCTAAAGGGAAATTAATTGACCTCAATATTTATTCCAAGCTAAAAACGGACTGAATGGTTTCTACCTATATTTCACTGCAAAAGATATAGATATTCAACTAAAAATGATAAAAGAGTTAGATTTAAGGCACTTTAACTTACTTGTGTGTTGAAGAAGTGTTAAATGATTTTAGAATCAATATACTAGTTATTCCATTTAAGAGCGCTTTTCTGTAATAAGAATTGCGCTCTTTCTTAATGAGTATGGCTTACTTGCAGCAGATGAAGATGAACTCTTTACTTTTATAAAAATGATTGCAGCAAAAAATTAGTTTTAAACGTCAGTTCCTTTATTAAAGAGCTGACTTTATAGTTATATGTAATTTACAAACTTGCTCTTATTCCACAAACGCATAAATCATACTGCAAGTTTCAATTTTAAATTCTCCACAATTGTTAGTGAAATTGTAACAGAAATAGTTACCGGAAAAGAAGAGTCCATTAGCGAATTTAAGGATAATTTATATAACAGACTTTTCTTTAGATTTTAAAGGTGAATAATATGAATAAAGCACCAGTAATTAAATGGAATACTTGAAAGTTGAACCGTTATGCAGTGTCCTACATAAATAGGTTCATGACAAGAAGATACCGTGAATACGAAAGAGTGAAGTAAGAACGGATGTCGCACTTGTGCCCTGGAGTAAAAGTGAGTAGATGCAGTACAACAGAGCTGCATAGAGCAGTACATTATACGCAACCAAAAAATATATAGAAAAGAAAACGAGGAGATGAATATGAGAAAGATAGATAAAAGAAACCGATGCTCCATTCAGTTATCAGATAAATAAATATAATACAGTTTTTATAAAGTATTATGGTAAACAAGTGAAAATTTCAAATGTTAAAGATGCAAAAAAAATTTTAAAGAAAATGAGCGGTGCAGAAAATGAAAAAGCATCACAATTAATAATCGCAAAGATAACGGGCAACTTTAAAAGAGGAAATGAGCAAAATTGAATCATTCTGAGCAGTAGCGAAGCCACCTGCTAATTTGTCTTGTGTGATAATCTAGAGAATATTTTACTTTGCCCTTTTTAACCTAATATTTCATTACTTTAAATATGAAACAAAGAAAAACCTCCTAAAATTGGACGGTTGCTTTTTGATGCTACCTCCTCCACCCTAAACTCAATTCCTCCCATTAATTAAGTACAAATATCTAATTTTTATTTTTCACGGCATTTGCACTATACCTAGTGGTTAAACAAACATAACATATACCAACTGTACTAAAGGAGGTGCTTCATATGAGTGGTGGGTATGCAGGATTTCATGGATTTCCTTTAATTCTAGTTCTCTTTATCCTGTTAGTATTAATTGGATGTGCTTGTGCTGGATTTGGATACTAATTAGTATCTCAAAATTCCTCCTTACAAACAGTTAAGAGGTCTACTTTAGAGCAGGTTACGTACAGTTTCCTGCTTTTTTTACATAACTAAGATGTGAGGATGAATGACTTCTCTTAATACGATTTACCGAATTAATTTAAGAATGTTATTTAATTTACGTTGGATCGTTCCAATACGAAAAAAAGGCTTTCCCACTGCTTCCCCTACAAATCCGTCTTTTTTCTTTTATAACATATATACATTTAGACTCACTACCGTGTTAAAACATCTATTTTCTAATTACAGAGGCAGATGAACTATACCTTGTCTATCACAAAACATAAAATACACTATCGGAATAAAAGGAGGTGCTTTATATGGGTTATGCTGGTGGGTTTAACCATTTTCCATTAATTTTAGTTCTTTTCATCCTGTTAGTTATTATCGGTTGTGCGTGTGCAAATAGCTATTAGGAAATGGCTATTTAGGTAATTCCTCCTTAAAAATTAATCGTTCGATACTCAGGCAGGTGTTTAAATACCTGCCTTATTTTTAACCAATCGAGTAGGAGGGGGTGACTAACCCCCGACCTCTCACACCACCGTGCGTACCGTTCGGTACACGGCGGTTTCATTTAAGTCCAACGTAACGATTGATATCTCAAAAGTAGACTTTTAAGCCCTTGATTATTCCAATATCGGTTATCAAGGGCTCTATCTAATATAGGACTTTTAGCTATACGCCAGTATCCTAGTCTAGAATTAGCCCACTCCCATGCCTGTTGTTCATTGATTCCTTGCTTCCTAAGATTCTTTTGTTTCGTTTTAATCTTCTTCCACTCTTTCCATCGAATCATCCTCAACCTTCTTCGAAGCCAACCATCAATCCTTTTAAAGACTGAGGTAGTTTCGGCTAGTTGATAATAGCCCATCCAACCGATCAGATAGCGGTTGATTTTCTCTATCCTATCCCCCATAGAAATTGACCATTTCCTCGAGGTGAGTTTTCGTATTCTCAGTTTAAAACGTTGAATACTTTGCTTGGATACTCTAATTTTCGGTTGTTTAATGTTGTTGGTGAAAGTGAAGCCTAGGAATGTTCTTCTCCATGGTCGGTCTACTGCACTCTTCTCTTTGTTCACCTTCAGTTTGAGTTTCTTCTCAATAAACGTTGTAATACTTTCCATTATCCGTTCACCTGCTCTTCTAGAGCGGACGTAGATATTACAATCGTCGGCATAGCGTACGAAGGCAAGACCTCTTTCCTCCAGTTCCTTGTCAAGTTCGTCTAGAACAATGTTAGACAGGAGGGGACTAAGCGGTCCTCCTTGCGGAGTCCCTTCAGTATTAGGACTGACAAGGCCTTTCTCCATCACACCAGATTGAAGATACCTACGTATCAACCTAAGTAGTATGGGGTCATCCACTCGATAACTTATTGTTCTCATTAATCTATCATGGTTTACCTTATCGAAGAATTTCTCTAGGTCAATGTCCACGACCCAGCGACAACCCTCTTTAATATACCCCCTAGCTTGTCGAACAGCGTCGTGAGCACGTTTGTCTGGTCGGAACCCAAAACTTTTGGTGGAGAATGTTGGGTCATAAACCTCACTCAGTGTTTGTGCAATAGCCTGTTGTATGAAACGGTCTATCACAGTCGGGATTCCTAATTTCCTCTTACCTCCGCTCGGTTTCGGGATTTCGACTCGGCGAACAGGTTGAGGTTGATAGGTACCACTTTCGAGCTGAGCTCGCAGGGATGCCCAGTGTTCATGAAGATAAGGTCGTAGGTTTTGTACGTTCATCCCATCTACACCGTGACTTCCTTTATTACGCTCCACTCTTTCGAGTGCGCGATTTAAATTTTGCCGTGATAGAACTCGTTCCAACATTCTTATCAATCTCCTACGTGAATTAGATCATCTTCTTGTGTGGTATTACTCTCAGCCCTTCTTATGTCCCCTGTGGGATTCACCACGTCCTCCATTAGGAAGGATTATATGTTTCTGCTTCATTGAGTAATACGTACGCCAAGCGCTAATTCTTCTTAAATGATTCGGCCCTTCCCTTAAATCTCTAGATCATTCAAAGTACTATGGCCTCTGCTGACTCCTGACTGTTCAGCTATTTATCACTAAATAGGTTACCAAGTGAGCTTGGCGTTACAGCCAGGCCTCCCCAGGTAAGAGTGCAATCTTTCCCTCCACCTATCTGCTTCATTTACTCTGTACCACCTTCGGCAGAACGGACTTTGTTTTGTTTAGCAAACTCATCCAGTGATACCTAGCCTCATATGAAGTTCGTGTTCCTCAGACCGGAGGTCTGCCGCTCGCTTCCTTCAGATTCCACGTCACCATGGACACCCTTGCGTTTGGCTAACCACTACTTCTGCCTTCGTGGTTCGGGACTTTCACCCTATAGATTACACCCATGCTGGGCGCACTAAAAAAGCATGAGACTTCAAGCGAAATCTCATGCACAATCGTTTTGTTGTCTCCAGCAAAATCATTAAGTGTCGACATACATGCTTTTATGAATGTACAACATGTTGGTATACTTTCTTTTTGTTCTGTTCATAAGAGAAAATCTGTTGATCGTATTTTTCAGTTAAAGCGATATCATCAAGCCCTTTTAGAAGCATACTTTTACGGTATGAATCGGTTTCAAATGAATACGATAGACCAGAATTATCCGTCACAATTTGTTTTTCTAAATCAACCGTTAGTTTCATGTCATAATCTTGAGATTTTTTGAATAGAACTTCTACTTCAGCTTCGGACAATTTAATAGGTAAAATACCATTTTTAAAGCAATTATTATAAAAAATATCCGCAAAAGAAGGGGCAATAATGACTTTTATTCCGTAATCAAGCAATGCCCATGGCGCATGCTCTCGTGATGACCCACAGCCAAAATTGTTTCTCGCTAATAAAATACTGGCTCCTTTCATCTTAGGTTTATTTAAGACAAAGTTCTCATTTATTTGTTGATCATCATTGAACCGCCAATCATAAAATAAAAATTGCCCGAACCCTGTACGTTCAACCCGTTTTAAAAATTGTTTCGGGATAATTTGATCTGTATCTACATTCGCTTTATCAAGAGGAGCTGCTAATCCTGTATGTTTTGTTAGTGGTTCCATTAACGTTCACTCCCAACTGAAGATAATTCATCAGCCGTGCAGAAATGTCCTTTTATCGCTGCAGCTGCTGCTGAAACTGGACTGACTAAATGGGTTCTTGCTCCTCTCCCCTGCCTGCCCTCAAAGTTACGGTTAGACGTTGATGCACATCGTTTTCCAGGAGGAACGACATCCGGGTTCATACTTAAGCACATACTGCATCCAGATTCTCTCCAATCAAATCCCGCTTCCTTAAATACTTGATCCAGCTTTTCTTCCTCTGCTTGTTTTTTCACTTGTTTCGATCCTGGAACAATCATTGCTGTTACTTTCGGGTTGACTCTATGTCCGCGAATCACTTTTGCAGCTTCACGTAAATCTTCTATTCGTGAATTTGTACAAGAACCGATAAATACATAATCAATCTCTATATCGGTCATTTTCATTCCTGGCTTTAAATCCATGTATGCTAAAGCTTGATATGCGGATTCTCTTTTTACATCATTATCCATCAATTCCGGGTCAGGAATACGATCATTTATCCCGACGCCCATTGATGGATTTGTTCCCCACGTTACTTGAGGCTCTAAAGAAGCTACGTCAAACGTTATGACGTGATCGTATGATGCTCCATCGTCAGTTCTCAGCTTTTCCCATTCCTCAATAGCTTTTTCAAAATTAGCTTCTTTTGGTGCATATTTACGGCCTCTTAAATATTCAAACGTTGTTTCATCAGGTTCAATTAACCCTGCCCGAGCTCCTGCTTCAATCGACATATTACATACGGTCATTCTCTCTTCCATGCTCATTGCTTTCACAGCTTCTCCCGTAAACTCAATCACGTACCCAGTACCGAAATCAATCCCATATTTTGCAATTAAGCCGAGGATAATGTCCTTTGCAGTAATACCTAACGGTTTTTGACCATGGATGTCTACTTTTAATGTCTTTGGCTTTGACTGCCACAATGTTTGCGTAGCTAGAACGTGTTCGACTTCACTCGTACCAATTCCAAAAGCGAGTGCTCCGAAAGCTCCGTGGGTAGAAGTATGACTATCACCGCATACAATTGTTTTTCCAGGCAAGGTCAACCCTAATTCTGGACCAATAACATGAACGATCCCCTGCTCATCACTCTGTAAATCAGCTAGCTGTATATTAAATTCATTACAATTCTCTTCTAACGTTTTCATTTGTTTTGCTGCAATTTCATCTTGAATGATGAACGGATTCACTGTAGGGACGTTGTGATCCATTGTAGCAAAAGTCAGTTCTGGTCTTCTTACTTTTCGCCCTGTAAGACGTAACCCTTCAAAAGCTTGAGGAGACGTCACCTCATGGACCATATGCAAATCAATATATAGGAGAGAAGGCTTTTGTTCTTCTGCTATTACAACGTGCTGGTCCCATATTTTCTCAAAGAGCGTCCTTTTCACCATTACTTTTTCACCCCAATTGTTGTAGAGTCACGAGCTGCTAAGTGCTTTCTTACGACCTCGCCTATTTCTTGTGTCGTATAGCTTCTTTCTTTATCAGTAGCAATATCCTTCGTTCTGTATCCTTCATTTAATGTCTTTTCAATCGCTTGCTCGACATAATCAGCCTCTTTCGTTAACTGCAATGAATATTTTAAAAGCATCGCAACTGATGCGAATGTTGCAAGAGGATTTGCGATATTAAGACCAGCTATGTCTGGAGCTGATCCATGAACAGGTTCATATAAGCCTGGACCATCACCTAGGCTGGCAGATGGCAGCATACCTAATGACCCAGTAATCATCGATGCTTCATCACTTAAGATGTCTCCGAACATATTTTCAGTAACGATAACGTCAAATTGGTTCGGTTCTCGAATTAATTGCATTGCTGCGTTATCGACAAGCATATGTTCAAGATAAACATCTGGATATCCCTCTGCTACACGCTCCGCTGTCTCTCTCCATAACCTACTGCTCTCTAGTACATTTGCTTTATCTACTGAAGTGACTTTTTTCTCTCTTAGTCTAGCTAATTCAAATGCTTGACGTAAAATTCTCTCAATCTCGAATTCGCTGTAATATAGTGTGTCAATGACTTCAGTCCCTAGCTCACCAATCTTTCTTCCGCGCGGTTTTCCAAAATAAAGCCCGCTCGTCAATTCACGAACGATTAGAAAATTCGCCCCGTTGACGACCTCTGGCTTTAGGGGCGAAGAATCAAGTATAGCGGGGAAAACATTGACCGGTCGAAGATTCGCAAAGAGCTGTAACGTTTTTCTCAACTGTAACAAACCTGTCTCCGGTTTTCGTGAAGGTTCTTCATGGTCCCACTTTGGACCACCGACAGCACCGAGTAAAATCGCATCACTTTCCTGACAAAGCCTGATCGTTTTTTCTGGCAGAGGTGTGCCTTCTTCGTCTACAGCAATACCTCCGATTTTGCCATATTGAAAATCAAAATGATGACCAAATTGATTCGCAACTTCTTCTAAAAGGAGAACAGCTTCTCTCGTAATTTCCGGTCCTATTCCGTCACCAGCTAGAATTGTAATCTTCATCATTAAAGAGAGCTCACTCCTTTCTCCTGTTCTCCAAAGTATTCTTTCACTTGGAGACGGTTGATAGCGTCTATATAGGCTTTAGCTGATGCTTCAAGTACATCGTGTTCGATTCCCCTGCCACTACTTGAGACACCTTTAATTTCTACTTGAACGTACACCTCTGCCAATGAATCATTTCCGACTGTTGTTGACTGTATACGATAATCGATTAATGTAATAGGCTGATTTATTATACGATCAATCGTATTGTAAACCGACTCTATACTGCCTTTTCCGGTTGCAGACTCTTGAACAATCTCTCCTTCAGGTGTACGAATTCCTATTGTCGTAGTTGGTACTACTCGGGACCCATATGAAACTTGTAAAAACTCTAATTGATACGTTCGGCTTGTTCCTTGCATGGAAGAATCCATCATTAATGCAAAAATGTCATCCTCTGTCACTTCTTTTTTCTTCGCTGTTAGCTCTTTAAACGCAAAGAACAGCTTTTTCCCGTCTTCGTCATTTAAATAGATTCCTAATTCTTTGCATTTTTCTTTAAAGGCATGACTACCAGAATGTTTTCCTAATATCATTTTATTTGAACTTAGCCCAACCATTTCTGGTTCAATAATTTCATACGTCTGCTTATTTTTAAGTACACCATCTTGGTGTATGCCTGATTCATGTGCAAAAGCATTTGTTCCAACTACTGCTTTATTTTGAGGAATAACCATCCCCGTTAATTTACTAACTAACTTACTCGTTCGAACAGTTTGTTTTAAATTAATTTGCGTCTCAACATCGTATATATCCGGTCTAATTTTAAGGGCAACAGCGATCTCTTCCAATGAAGCATTTCCTGCTCGTTCACCTATTCCATTTATTGTACCTTCAACTTGATTTACCCCATGTTGGATCGCTGATAACGTATTCGATACAGCCATCCCTAAATCATCATGGCAGTGGGCAGACAGCTTTACTCGATCAATATTACGGACATTTTCTTGAATATACTGAAACAACTTACCATACTCCTCTGGCGTAGTATAGCCAACCGTGTCAGGAAGATTTATGACAGTTGCTCCTTCATCAATCACTTTTTCAATAATAGTAGTTAAAAAAGACCACTCGCTTCGAGTAGCATCTTCTGCAGACCATTGAATATGAGTGAAGTATTGGGCAGCATAACGGACAGAGTCTACTGCTGTTTTGATCACTTCTTTCGGTTCCATTTGGAGTTTGTATTGCATATGCACTGGAGAAGTGGCAAGAAAGATATGGATACCTGGCTTTTCAGCTCTTTTTACAGCTTCCCAAACAGCATCAATATCTTTTTTTGTGGAACGAGCTAGACCTACTACGGTTGAGTTTTTAATATGCTCTGCAATTTGTTTAACAGATTGAAAATCTCCTTGAGAAGAGGCTGGAAATCCAGCCTCAATCACATCTACTCCAAATCGTTCTAGTTGTTGGGCAATCTCTAGTTTTTCATGCGGATGGAGATTTACACCAGCCGATTGCTCACCGTCTCTAAGTGTCGTATCAAACACATCAACCTTTCGCATTCACGACCATCTCCCTTTTCTTCTCTTGAACAAATGGCATTTTTTCACGTAGTGAACGTCCGACAACTTCAATAGGATGCTGATTTTCTCGTTTGTTTATAGCTGTAAACATCGGGCGATTCGCTTGATTTTCAAGAACCCAGCCTTTTGCAAATTTACCGGATTGAATATCATCCAAGAGATGTTTCATTGCTTTTTTCGTATCTTCTGTTACGACTTTCGGACCTGCTGTAAAATCTCCCCATTGCGCTGTATCAGAAATCGAGTAGCGCATCCCTGCTAAGCCTTCTTCATATAAAAGATCAACGATTAATTTCAGCTCATGTAAGCACTCAAAGTACGCAACTTCTGGCTGGTAACCAGCTTCAGTTAACGTTTCAAAGCCTGCTTTTATAAGGGCTGTCGTGCCTCCGCATAAAACTGCTTGTTCCCCAAACAAATCTGTTTCGGTCTCCTCTTTAAATGTCGTTTCAATAACTGCAGCACGCCCAGCACCTATACCTTTACTGTAAGCGAGTGCCACATCTCTTGCTTCATTTGTCGCATCTTGATAAACAGCGAACAAAGCAGGTACTCCGCCACCTTCTTCAAAAACACGCCGCACTAAATGACCGGGACCTTTAGGAGCGACTAAAAAGACATCAACATCCTTTGGAGGCACGACTTGATTAAAGTGAATGTTAAATCCGTGTGCAAAAGCTAAAGCTTTTCCACTCGTCAAGTTCGGCTCGATTTCTGATGTATAAATTTCAGGTTGTTTTTCATCGGGAACAAGAACCATAACAACTTCGGCTTCAGCGACTGCTTCTGAAACGGCAGCCACCTTGAATCCATCTTCTTCAGCTTTCACCCAAGATCGCCCTTTGCGAAGTCCAATCCGGACATCAATGCCATTATCTCGAAGGTTCTTTGCATGTGCATGGCCTTGAGAACCGTAACCAATGACGGCTACCTTTTTATTATTTAATAGGTTAAGTGAAAGATCTTGGTCATAATACATCTTTACCATGTGAATTCTCCTCTCAATTTTAGAAAATCTACTATTTATCATTATTAGCCTTGTTGCATCGTTAGCTCTGATAGCTGCTCAGATACATCTGTAATGTTGATCACATCTATTTGTTTATCTAGCTGCTTTTTGATTTGTTGAACGACTTTTTCTTCCTGTACATTTACAACAATCGTCATCAATGATGTTTGCTGATCATCAATCGGAGCAACTGACAGGCTATCGATATTGAAACCTTTTTTTAAAAATAAACTCGTTACTCTGTTTAATACACCAAGCTGATTCGTTACGACGACCGACAACGTTCGTTTCATGGTTTCATCCCTACCATTTCTTGTATCCCCTTTCCTGGAGCAATCATTGGGTAGACGTTTTCATCTGGTGTTACGCGGCAATCAATGACAAAAGGCTCCTTGACGGAAAGCGACTCCTTAAGAACTCGGACAAAGTCTTCCTCCCGATCAACTTTTTCCCCTTTTATCCCATAAGCGTCTGCAAGCTTTACATAATCAGGTTGATTCGGAAGAAGTGATTCTGAGTATCTTTCTTTATAAAAAAGTTGCTGCCATTGACGTACCATTCCCATTGCTTCATTGTTTACGATAATGATTTTTACAGGCAGACTATACTCTTTTAATAGAGCTAACTCTTGCAGCGTCATTTGAAAGCCTGCATCTCCTAATAGGGCTACAACTGTCGTATTTGGCAGACCAATTTGTGCACCTATCGCTGCTGGGAGACCAAATCCCATCGTTCCTAATCCGCCAGAAGTGATCCATTTATTTGGACTTTCTAGAGGATAAAATTGTGCTGACCACATTTGATGCTGACCAACATCTGTCGCTATTGCAGCATCGCCATGTGTCCATTCATGGACGAGTTCAACTAACCGTTGAGGCTTAATTGTTTGAAAGTCTTCTTTGTACCAGAGCGGATACTCGTCTTTATAATATTGAAGTTTTTTTCTCCAAACACTGTTATCGTTTTCCTCTTTCGGTTCAGCTAAGAGTAGTTGAAGTGATTCTTTTGCATCCCCGATTACCGGAATATGAGTTGGGACATTCTTCCCTACTTCAGCAGGGTCAATATCGATATGAACAACTTTGGCATGTGGCGCAAAATGCTTTAAATTTCCTGTAAGCCGGTCATCGAAACGCGCTCCAATATTAATCAGAAGATCTGTTTCATAAAGGGACATATTCGCAGCATACGTACCATGCATACCAGCCATTCCTAGAAAAAGCCGATGGCTTGCTGGAAAGCTTCCTAATCCTAGCAGTGTACTTGTGACAGGAAGCTGGTACCTTTCTGCAAACTGTTTCAATTCAAAAGTCGCTTCTGAATGAAGGACTCCTGCTCCGGCAAGGATGACGGGCTTCTCTGCTCCTTTAATAGCTGATATTACTTGCTCTACCGATTCTTTAGCTGGCTTCTTTTTCACTTGATAGCCCGGAAGGTGAACAGGCAATGAATAATCAAAATGACCTGTTTCGGCTGAAAAATCTTTCGGAATATCAATTAAAACTGGGCCAGGTCTACCAGTAGTCGCGATATGAAAAGCTTCTTTTATAATCCGAGGTAAATCCTTTACATGTTGTAATTGATAATTGTGTTTCGTAATCGGCATCGAAATTCCAAGAGTAGGTGCTTCTTGGAAAGCATCTGAACCTAAGGCATGTGAGTTCACTTGCCCTGTAAAAACGATGACAGGCAAGGAATCCATCATCGCATCAGCTAAGCCGGTCACAATGTTCGTTGCTCCGGGTCCTGATGTAGCAATCACAACTCCTGGTTTTCCTGTAACTCGTGCATACCCTTCAGCTGCATGAATCGCTCCTTGTTCATGACGAGGTAAAATATGTGGAATGCCACCGTCATATAAAGCATCATATATGTTTAACACAGCTCCTCCAGGATAACCAAACACGACCTCAACCTTTTCTTGTTTTAAAGCTTCTACAATCATTTTTGAGCAAGACATCATCTGACCTGTTTTATCCGGATGTGCCTCCTCTGTCATAAGATCCATTTCTTATTCCTCCCTAAACGAGTCGGATTAAACTTTTAAGACACCACCTGTATTAGCAGAAGTAACTAGTTTTGCATAACGGACTAAATACCCTGACTTCACCTTTGGCTCTGGTGGCTGCCAACTTCGTTTTCTCACTTCCAATTCTTTATCTGAAACATCTAAGTGTATCGTACGTTCGGTAAGATCGATTTGAATCCGGTCACCATTTTGTACATATGCGATCGGCCCGCCTTCAGCAGCCTCTGGAGAAACATGACCAATTGAAATCCCTCTAGTTGCTCCTGAAAAACGGCCATCAGTTAATAAAGCGACTTTTGTTGATAACCCTCTGCCTGCAATCGCAGATGTAGGTGCAAGCATCTCTGGCATTCCTGGACCACCTTTAGGTCCTTCATATCTAATGACAACGACGTGACCTTCCTTTACTTCTCCGCTGTTAATCCCTTCTTGCGCTTCATCTTGTGATTCATAAATAATCGCTTCACCTTCAAAATACCGGATCGAAGGATCTACTGCTCCAACTTTGATAACCGACCCATTAGGAGCTAAATTGCCAAATAATGCGGATAAACCGCCGACTGAACTGTAAGCTGTATCTTCCGTTCGAATGACATCACCGTTCACAATTTCAGCATCCTCTGTCGTTTCACGAATCGTTTTTCCTGATATCGTCACTCTCTCCGGGTGAATCGCTCCTTCAATGCTGCATAGCTCTTTAATGATTGCACTTACCCCTCCTGCTTCATGTACATCTTGCATTGAATAATCAGATGCAGGACTGATTTTACATAAATAAGGGACTCGTTCTGCAATGTGATTAATTTCCTCCATGCTATATTCAATTCCGGCTTCATGAGCAATCGCTAACGTGTGTAAAACGGTATTCGTCGATCCTCCCATCGCCATATCAAGAGCAAACGCATCATCAACCGTTTCTTTTGTAATTAAGTCTCTAGGACGCACATCTTCTTTTACTAGTCTAATGAGGTGTTTAGCTGCATCTTTTATTAATTGATGACGCTCATCCGACGTCGCAACGATCGTTCCGTTTCCAGGAAGAGCGACACCGAGCATTTCCATCAGTGTATTCATTGAGTTCGCTGTAAACATCCCAGAGCACGATCCACATGTTGGACACGCACTCGTCTCCAGCTCTAATAGTTCTTCCCTGGTCATTTTCCCAGATAAGTAACCGCCAACCCCTTCAAATACAGATGCTAATGACAATGAACTCCCATCTTTAGAACGACCTGCCTCCATTGGACCTCCTGATACAAATACTGATGGGACATTCGTTCGAACGGAAGCCATTAGCATTCCAGGCGTAATTTTGTCACAGTTTGGAATGTAAAAAACTCCATCGAACCAGTGAGCATTAATAACCGTTTCTGCTGAATCAGCAATTAACTCCCGGCTCGGTAATGAATACCTCATCCCAATATGGCCCATTGCAATTCCGTCATCGACACCGATCGTATTAAATTCAAATGGTACCCCTCCGGCTTCTCGAATCGCTTCTTTTACAACTTCTGCAAATTTATTAAGGTGCATATGGCCTGGAATGATATCAACATATGAGTTACAAACACCAATAAACGGTTTATCCATATCTTCGGGGGGGACGCCAGCAGCATGCAATAAACTCCGATGAGGTGCTCGGTCAATCCCTTTCTTGATCGTATGACTTCTCATTCTTCCACTCCTCAAATCATGATTTAATTTCATCATCCTGCATAATTTTTTTCAGCAGAATATACATTTACTCCATCACGTAGTACTAATTCACGAAATGCTTTCAATAATACGTGTGTATGATTCCCAGGCTTTCCATCGGAAATCTCTCTGCCATCCAGTTTGACAACTGGAACAACTTCGGCGGCAGTCCCTGTTAAAAATACTTCTTCAGCTACATAAACATCATGTCTTGTAAATGGAACTTCTTTTACTTCATAACCTAGCTCCTTAGAAATATCGATAATCGCATTCCGAGTAATTCCTTCAAGGGCACCGACATAACTAGGAGGAGTGTAAAGAACTCTTTTTTTCATAATAAAAATGTTTTGGCCAGACCCTTCTGCAACATACCCTTCAGTATTGAGTGTTAAGGCTTCGTCTGCCCCAGCTTTTCTTGCCTCGACCTTTAGCATAATGTTGTTTAAATAGTTTAGTGACTTTACCATAGGACTTAAAACGTCAGGTCTGTTTCTTCTTGTTGGTACCGTGACCATTTCAATGCCTTTATCGTACAAGTCACTTGAGAAAAGGGCTAACTGCTCAGCCATAATAATGAGCTGTGGCTCATGACATTTATATGGATCCAGCCCTAAATCTCCAACTCCTCGTGAAACGACGAGGCGAATATATGCTCGATCCTTAAAATTATTCATACGCAACGTTTCAACTACGATTTGTTCAAGTTCTTCAATCGTGTAAGGAATTTCTAGAAGAATGGATTTCGCCGAATCAAATAACCTTTCTAAGTGCTCTCGTAACCTGAAAACATTTCCTCCATACATTCGAATACCTTCGAAAATCCCATCTCCATATAAGAGACCATGGTCATAAACTGAAATTTTCGCATGTTCCTTTTCTAAAAACTCACCATTAATAAAAACCCATCGGCTCATCCTCATTCTCCTCTCTTTATTAATTAGACTTTTCAGATAAATGCAGGGTATAAAAAAGCCCCTGCGGATTGGCAGACATACCAAATAGTTTTTCCTTGGTAGTATCAGAACCTATCCGCAGAGGCTTTTTTCCTCGCGGTGTACATCATTTACGTAACATGATGCTAGTATCGCTTGGACCAGACGTCAATGTATGTTCATACATTGGCCGGAACCCTAGATACCCTTCTGATTTGGAACACTGCTTTGCTGTTCATTTCAAATCATCTGTATTAAATTGTTTGCTATTTTAATACCAGCTCATAATCTAGTCAAGTCAGATTTTTCAGAAAATACAGACTAATTGTAAGCGCTTTTATAGTTGTCTCACAAGGGTGTATACGCTTTCACAAACTTCTCGAAAAAAATTTTTTATTTTTTTAATTTTTCCACTTTAACGCTTTTATTTAATAAATAATAAAAAAAGACACTTTTGGAAGTGTCTTTTTTTGGAAGAAAATCTTACACGGAAATTCATATGCATGCACAAAGATGTATATTTATACTTATTTGTTTCGTTTTTCGCTTTTAAATTAATAAATTAAAAAGATCGGGATCCTTATTAAGTTCAATAAATGAGAAGCCTTCATTTTCCATTCTTTCTATTAGTGGATCGTAATCATTTTGGTGCTTTAATTCTATCCCAACTAACACAGGTCCCTTTTCACGGTTGTTTTTTTTCGTGTATTCAAACCGCGTAATATCATCCGTTTCTCCTAACACTTTGAGCATAAACTCTCTTAATGCACCAGCTCGTTGAGGGAAATTCACAATAAAATAATGTTTTAACCCCTCGTAGATAAGTGACCGTTCCTTTATTTCTTGCATACGATCAATATCATTATTTCCACCGCTTATAATACAAACAATCGTTTTTCCTTTAATTTCTTCTTTGTAAAAATCAAGTGCTGCAATCGGCAATGCAGCAGCTGGCTCAGCAATAATCGCATGTTCATTATACAATTTGAGAATTGTGGTACATACTTTTCCTTCTGGAACGAGTGTCACATCGTCAATCAAGTCCTTCAGGATTTCAAAAGTTAAATCTCC
Organism: Evansella halocellulosilytica; assembly: GCF_002335745.1. GTDB lineage: Bacteria > Bacillota > Bacilli > Bacillales > Salisediminibacteriaceae > Bacillus_CA > Bacillus_CA halocellulosilytica. Next base: position 4,173,298 of record NZ_NIST01000001.1, read on the forward strand.
TACTCGTTTAACAGACGCGCCATCTACAAATTTTTCAATTTGATTTAGTGAAACAACCTCTCCATTTTTTAATGACTCTTTCATTGCAGGAGCCCCAGATGGTTCAACACCTACTATTTTCACAGATGGCGCTGTTTCCTTTAAATAAGTTGCGACACCTGATGCTAAGCCCCCTCCACCAATACTCATAAATACGTGCGAAAATGGATTTGGCATATCTTCAACTATTTCCAAACCGGCAGTACCTTGCCCTGCGATCGTTCGGTGATCATCAAACGGATGAATAAATGTCATCTTTTCCTTTTTGCACATTTTCATCGCTTCGTTATAAGAATCGTCAAATGTATCACCAGTAAGGATCACTTCCGTCCATTTTCCACCAAAGAATTTTACTTGAGAAACTTTTTGCCTAGGTGTTGTTGACGGCATAAAAATTTTCCCTTCAATTCCTAATTTATTACATGAAAAAGCGACCCCCTGAGCATGATTCCCTGCACTTGCACAAACAACTCCATTTCTTCTCTCAACCGCAGTTAAACTTTGAATGAAATTATATGCGCCCCGTATTTTAAAGGATCGGACGGGCTGTAAATCTTCACGCTTTAAGTATACGTTACATTCATAGTGCTGAGATAAAATATCGTCCCTCAGCAATGGCGTACGAACCGCAGCCTCATGAACAAAATTGAGAGCATTCCTAATATCCTGTGCTTCAACTTTCCCCTTTGTCTTATGACCATCTTTTACTGTATAATTCATCGCTTCCCCCTCTTTACTTTACTGAATATTTTGACCAATAAAATTTTTAGGGATTATTTTAACACAGATTATCTAATATACAAAACTTGACTTGTCGTTAAGGAGGTTCTCAGCAAGGGAATTATGCTTGCCTAGATGCTCTTATACTTTCGTGCAAATCTTCATGGCGAAAGCCTTAGTTGAAGTTATACGATTGTCATAGATTGGATAAATCCTAATAGCCTGAATCCGTGATAATAGATGTTGATATGCCATCCATCTGCTCGCTTTCACCTCTAGGCACAAGTGCTGCATGAGTAGATGTCGCACTTGTGCTTTGGAGTGAAAGCGTCCACCAGTAACGGATTCGAGACATTATCCAATTATGTTAAATCGAAAGATTATTAAGGTTCTTACAAAGTACAATTTTTTTCATCACGGATTCAGGTATAGTATAAAAAATACTAGACTTAAAAATTAAAAAGGTTCATCCCTAACTATATTCTTATTTACGTAAAATTCCCCACATGCAAAAAAGTATAATATACCTAGTTCTTTTCCCTCTTATTTTTGTTTAATATTGTCATAATTTGATTGATTATGGTATAAATATTGATGGCGCAATTGCCATATAAAAATTAAATACTCGGGGGTAATACAAATGAAAAAATTTATCACGACTTTATCTTTATCTGCAGTTTTAGTTCTTTCTGCTTGTGGTGAAGAGTCTTCAGTAGAGCAAGTAGACGCGGACGATGAAGAAGAAGATGTTGAAGAAGTAGAAGAAAACACTTCTGACGATGAAGCTATAGATGATGAAGCGACTGAAGATGAAGAAGAGTCAACGGAGGAAGAAGGACAAGAGGAAGATTCCATCTCTATCGGAGACACAGTAAACTTCGATGGACTTCACATCACATTAAATGATGCATATACGTCTTCTGGAAATGATTTTGAAACTCCTAGTAATGACCACTATGTCATTCTTGATTTAACAATTGAAAATACGACTGATGAATCAGCAAATATTTCTACTTTGTTACAAATGGGTCTTCAGGATGAAGAAGGGTATACACATGATGTAGCACTTTTCACTGATACACAAGGTAGCTTAGATGGTGAAATCGGCCCTGACAGAGATAATCGTGGTGAAGTCGCTTTTGATGTAAATGACTCTGATGTATATGAGTTCATTTTCGAGAATCCATTCACTTCAGGTCAAGCAATTTGGGAAATTAGCGATATCGAATAATTAAAAAGGTTTAAGATCAGGCTGTTGAGTAAGTTTCAACAGCCTGTTTTTAACTTCTAATCATCCGTTTGCTTTGATTTATAAATGAAGGACTTGCTTTCTTTATCTACCTTTCTTGCTTCAAGGTTGTTAGCAGTCTCACTTTTCTTTACATTTTTTTCGTCCTTAAATGTCCCCATTATAAAATCCATTGATGGATTCGTGACACCATACCAATAATTTTCATTTTTAAAATGATGTAATAAGTGATTTTTTTTCATCCATCTCCCCCAAACAGTCCACGGTTGTAACGGACGATGAGCAATATAATGTTTCCATTCATAATATAATAATGAGAGGATAACTCCTGTCATAACTGAGTTCGTCATAATTAAGCTGCTCGTAATAAGATAAATGATAGTTGAAACGATGATAAGCTGCGGTAACGTATACCAAAGAGGAAGAAATAATAAATGGAGATCATTGGGATTTGTATGGTGATCATAATGTAGTCGTTTAATTAATTTTAGTAAAATTGTATTTTTAGGCGGTTTCATATGAAAAAGAAAGCGATGAGTTGTATACTCTGATAAGGTATACATCCCAACTCCAATGAACAGAGCTACCCACGTATAAATCGAACTGATATGCACAATTGTTATTGCCACACTAATGAAAAAAATAAAACTGATTACGAGGATATCCGGAAAGAAGAAAAATTCTTTTACATATTTCAGCTTCATATGTCAGCCTCCACTCGAATTCCTTTTCCACACTTCTAAACTTTGTAACATCGTTTTTTTTACTAATTGTTCGACTTCCTTCTCATTTCCTTTTAATGCTAGCTCTAATAATTTAAAGTAATAGCGACGTGACATCATCCTATGTTCATCAACGTTAAAATACTGTTCAGCCATCTTAATATAAATTGAATCTAAACTATTTAAAATTAATACATACACAGGGTTAGGAGATAATCTTGCTAGCTTTTTTTGCAAACTCCAATCAAAATGTGCATAATCTGACGCTTCATCATCTAAATCCTCTAAATTTGCAAGCAGAGCAACAACTTTCGCTTGGTTTACCTTCACAGCGTCCCGTATATATGTTGGTGCAAGTGAAACTCTAAGTTCTAATAAATGTTGTATAAAATGATCTGTTACTGCTTCTTCTATCTCGATCATACTTACGAGAGTTGTCATGTTCCCTTCTTCCCAGAAGTTATTCACTGTTGCAGGTAATCCCGTTCTTCTTGTAATCCATCCTCCCCCCTCTAAGCGCTGTAATACCTCTCTTACTGATGGACGACCTACTCCATAACAGCTCGCAAGTTCCCTTTCTGACGGCAAAGTACTTCCTTTAGGAAATTCACCTTCTAAAATTCCTTTAATTAATTTTTTTTCAAGTATGTCAGATGACCGTTCTTTATTTACCGGTTTTATTTTCATGAACGATACCTCATTTTAATGATATTCATAATCGTCTTTGGTATTACCAATTTAACAAAACTGGTCTTACCATCATTTTATTATTTTCTTTATATTCTGTCAATTCAAAATGATATTGTACAACTAACATAAAAACGAGCTCGTTGGATAATAAGACTCTTTAAAATACAAACTTATGATACAGAGAATAGTTGTAGAATGGAGCACACCAGTTGAAAGATTGGGGAGCGAAAAGTGTAAAAAACAATTTTTTAGTCACATGATGATTTCGACCTATTTTCCTAATACAAGACACCCGCCTAATACACATTTGGTAATTAAAGCATAAGATGTACTAATCCTTATTAAGGAGGTGCTCTTATGAGTACTGGGTATACAGGTTACCCTCTAATATTAGTTTTATTTATCCTGTTAGTCATTATCGGATGTGCTTGTACCTTTGGTCGGTAATAGTTAACAGGATTGTCATCCCTCTTTCCCCATTCATTAGATCGTTTGTAATAAGGAGCTAAAAATGTCTAGACTCGTAAGCATATCTACAATATTGTGACGTGGTTAACTGTAACAATTATGATGTGCTTTGAGCCAGGCATTTTTTTAAATAAGTATGGAGGACACTGAATTCGTTATCACTGTCAAAACGTACTTAAGCGGACACAATTTCTCTATGATGCGATTATGTAGGTCTTTTCTTATCTTTTTCACCGAATAGAGCCTCCTCTGTCCGTGAAAACTAAAAATAAAGCGTTTTTTGCGACGTTAAGGCACCTTATGTCCGCGAAGATTATCGCTACCAACCATCAGATCACTTATCCCTCATTTAATAAGATTAACATAACAGTTATTATCGAAAACAGGCATGGAAATTCTGTCCTCCATGCCTGTTTCAATGCTATCGATATTTTAATTACACAATTGTTTAAGCTGAGAATTGGCTTCTCTTAAATGAACAAGGAAATTCAATATTAAGGTGAAAAAGCCGACTTTAGTTTAATCATTTGTCCAAAGCACATCTAATACTTCTCCGTCAAATAGATTTGTATCGATGTTACATGTTTCAGCATCAATACCATACTGCCATCCTGCTAAAAGCGATCCTTCCGGTGCTTCTGGATTATATTCCGGGGCGTTTCCTTCAGTCGTAATCCCTTCTTCAGGAGAAGATGTCCAGACGTAATTATGATCAAGTAAGTCGGAGTTTTCATTAGCTGCTTCTTCATATGCAACGTACAATTCTTCGTCAGGATCAAAAATACCGTACACACCAGAGTTATACTCTGATTCTGCAAGTGTATCATACCACCCTAAAATGAAATCTGAGTCTACTGGGTATATCGGCTCGACATTGGCAAAAAGTGCCACACCTTCTGGTATATCTAAATCTTGTGCCATCTCAATGGCATCACTTGCTTCACTTTGGCCTTTTTCATATCCAGTTGCATCTTCAAAATGATTCCAAATAACCATAATGTCAATATCATTAGAGTGGAGTAACTCAATTTCTTCATTTGTTAATCCGTAGGAGACTCCTTCTTTATCACCTAAATAACGCGCCCAGATTTCGGGGTCTCCAAAGTTTTCACGTACACATGCAAGCATATCCTCATCAGTTAAGCTTGCTGAGTCAACGCCCCATATACTTTCAGGTACTTCACCATTACCATTTTCTCCATTATCGTTAGAATCACTGCCGTTTTTATCACCATTATCATTTTCTGTTTCATTTCCACCATTAGAGTCTACATTTATATTGACTTCAATATTGTTTGTAATGTTATTTGTGATCTGATTATTTGAACCGCCATTTATTTCATTTTGAAGATCATTATTTATATCTGCACCATTTGCACCAATAATTTCATTTTCCAAAATATTTTCAATGTTTGAGCCATCACTGTCAATTTCGTTAACGAGTTGGTTATTCACTTTCTCTCCATCAATCTCATTTTTAATGGAGTTGTCAATTTCACTTTGACCACTTATATGATTTTCAATCGAACTATCTATTTGCGCACCATCACTATTAATATTGTTTTCTATTTGATTATCTACTTGGCTATCAACATCTGATTGATTATGTGGCTCTTCACCTGAATCACTTGCCCCTACGAATATAGCATCGTCTTGCGTACTATACACAATAAACGCAAAGCTTGTCATCATAACAAGAACAAAAGCTACGATAAAAGGAAATCGTTTTTTTATCATTTTGACCATAAAAACCCCTCCTTCGTACAATCACATCGTACGAAAAGAAGGCAAATTAAGTGCATTTTCCGACAAAAATTAGGCATATGAATGAATTTCATAAATTTGAGCCTTTACGGCCCAACGGTTCTATGACATGAAAAAAGAGTCCCCAAAAAAATAAGGAGTTAGAGATGATCCAAATGTCGCTATTGATGCTGGACATATTGAAACGAGAGATCAAGACCCTTCTAAAAAGGAAGAATCTGTACAATGAACGCGTGACTGGGTACTCAAAAGAATTCTTTCTGTTAAAATTTCACCACATCCGTGTGGAAGCTCGTGTAGTAAACGCTCGTGCCTGAAGTCTAGACAACAATCGAGAGATTGATATTTTATAATTTCTTATCTGTTAAAAATCGCTACATAGTCATTTTAACCGTTCGTTTGAGCTTCAACGTATAAGTCTTCATTTTTGTTTGTTCCTCCAAAAATGAAATGCATTATATTTTCATAAACGCGCTCTGGAATGTCATCTGTTAGTAAATGACCAGCATTTTTGAACTTAATTAGTTGTGCATTCGGTAAGTCTTGAACGAGACGTTTTCCTATTTCAAGTGGAACAACTTTATCCTCTTCGCCCCACAACAGTAATGTCTGAATTTGAATAGCTTTTAATTGTTCAGTTGTTAAATCTCCTTCACGATACCTTAACAGTCTCACTAACGATTTATAAAAAGCTTTTTCTAAAAATGGCCGTTTATATTCTGTCATCATTTCTTCTGTAATAAGTTCGTGATTGTATAATACATTCTGTAAACTCGCTTTTACCCCTTTCTTTTTGACATGCAACGCGACGAGATGATGAAAGAACGGCAAATAAGAGCTATAAATTAACAGTTTATTCGCTTTTTTTAAATACCCTGAGCTACATAATAAAATAAGCTTATTTACTCTCTCAGGAACCAACTTTGATACGTTCAGTGCAATTTGTCCTCCCATTGAATGACCAACAATAGTGACTTGATCAAAATGAAAATAATCCATACACGCTGAAACTAACTCACCATATTTTTCATACGAATAGATAAACGAGGTTGATTTCTCACTCCTCCCAAATCCCGGTAAATCAATTGCTACAATCGAGAATGATTTTTCTAGAAGCGGGATAAGCCGGTTGTATGTGTATGTTGAAGATAAAAAACCGTGGATAAGTAAAATTGGTGGTTTTCCATTTAAAATATGTTCACAATAAATATCCACATTTAATACGTTGATCCATTGTTTCTTCACACCAAACACCGCCATTTCTTCTGAAAAGCTATGTACAATGTATTATTTGCATTTCCAATGAAATCAACCATAGAAAATCGCTAAATCTCACTCCGCTTTCTCCAAAATGTGCATGTTCAAAGGAGGACAAAAAAAGCCATGAGCGTCGTCTCACGAGCTTTCACACGGATGTGGTGAAATCAGCGCTCCCTCAGGACGCGGGGAGTTTAGCTATTTATCCAAGACTTTTTGAATCTCCTCTAAAAAGAACAAAAGCACACTGCAATAACACATACAGGTGCTGTAAATTAATTATTATGACTAATCGTTGTTAGCGAGAAACTCACCGATAACACGAAGATATTTCGCTTCTTCTTCTAAGTAAGGAATATGCGCACTGTCTTCAAACAGATGAAATTCAGCATTAGGTGTTAAAGATTGATAATACTTTGTCGTTTCTGGTGTTGCTTCATCATACTTCCCGCATGTATATAATACAGTTAGCCGTAATTCGTTTAGTCGTTCGGTACAATCAAATGATTTTAAGTTTCCAGTAACATGAAATTCTGAAGGTCCCCACATCGTAACATACGATTGTCTTCCTTTAAATTTTGCAGCCTCTTTTAAAATATCTGGGATAGGATCAAGTCTGCAAACGAACCGTTTGTTAAATTCTTTAGTAGCTTTTTTATATTGCTCAGAATCAGTCATACCATTCTCTTCACATTCTTTTAACGTCTGCTGAACGTCCTCTGGCAGCTTTTTTCGATTATGGTCTTGATCACGAGCCCACAGCGGAGCACTCAAACATGGGCTTGAGAAAATAACACTTTTCACGCCATCAGGATTCGTTAAAAGGTATGCTGCAGCTAACGTCGTCCCCCACGAATGGCCGAGTATGTGTACATCTTCTAACAGGAGTGCTTCACGTACAGTCTTTAACTCGTCAACAAATCGTTCCAGCTTCCAAAGTGATTGATTAGACGGTCGATCTGAATGACCGCACCCTAGCTGATCATAAAAAATAACCGGTCTATCTTTCGCCAACTTATTTAACCGCTGCATTGAGTAATGAGAAGAACCCGGTCCTCCATGAAGAATGAGAACAGGTGTTTTATGTTTCGATATTTCACTTTCAATTTTCTTATACCATACTTTTCCTCCAACTACGTCGATAAACCCTTCTTTTGTCCCCACAATGATCTCCTCCAACTTGATGCATTTTATATTTATATACTAATAAAGACTGACATTACTTTTGGCTTTGCCAAATGGCTTTCGTATAAGCGATTTTCATACCAGCTCTTTCCATGTTATTTTGACTAACACTCGCATATGCTGCTTGTCCAATAGCTAAATAACAGCCAGACTGCTTCGCTTCATTCAGCCTTGTTTGTATTAATGCTCGATGGACACCGTTATTTCTAAATTCTGGTACAGTTGCAGAAGCAGCGAGAGTCGCAACACCATCATACTTAAATAAAACGCCGATACCTGCAGGTTTACCATTTAATTCTGCTAAATAAAATGTCCAATGATCGTTATGATGTAATACCTCGTTGTTCTCCGCGATTGGTTCTTTTAAAAATGGTGGCATTTGAAAGGCTCGTACGTAAAGATCACCGAAAAGCGAAAATTCATCTAACCGTAAAGGACGGATCGCTATATTTGTTGTGTTCATTTCTTTTTCTTGAAAATCGTGTAAAAACCGATATAAAGATGTATGGAAATCACTTTGGGCAAATCTCCGATCAGATAAGGAGGCAAGTAATTGCTGCGATGAATTTGCCGGAGGAATATCAAAGCGAACAGGAATCTCCTTTTCATTATAGTAATCAACGATTTGATCGATATATTCCGTATCATCAGAGGTAAGGCCTAACACTTTATTAAATGATGGACCCGGAATATGTTTAACTGTAAAAGCTGTTGCCCTGCCGAATTCTTTTATTTGAACACCCATCGGATTACCAGCTCGCTTCATAACTGCAGTAAGCCTTGAATGTAATGCATCAATTTCAGAGCGTTCAACCTTTTGTGCAAGCTTCTTTGTTAATACATTTTTCATAATGGTCCTCCTAGTTTAAGCTCAAACGGATGACAATAGATTTTTGCCAAAGAGGTATCTCTCAATTCATTCAAGATTTTCTTGATTTCGCTTCAATAATTAAAAAATGAGGGTTCTTCATCACATATTCATAATGATTAGGTGCTGTTTTTTTCATTCGTTCGTGACCTTGCGGTTCAATAAGCTTTTCTAATTGAAAGTAATTATTCGTGTCGTGAATGATTTTTTGTAATGACCGCCTGTAAAAGCTGACGTTAATCGTAATACTTGGCTTATGCCACGTATCTTGTAATAAGGATGTTTCGAAATAATCATCACATTGAAATCTTGTAAAATCCATAAATGGATGGTGAGTCGAAAATAGGAATGTTCCTTGAGGTTTTAATATTCGGTTAAACTCGTTAAACGTAAATGTCCAGTCTTTTAAGTAATGTAACGTTAGCGATGAAATAATGAAGTCAAACTCGTTATGATTAAATGGAAGTTTGACTGATAAATCATGACAAAATACATTTGCTCTTCCTTTTAACCGTCGCTTAGCTGCAGCAATCATCTTCGGGCTTAGGTCTATTCCGGTCACTTTTGCCCCTCGCTCTGTTAACATTTCTGTATACCATCCAGCTGAGCAGCCTGCATCGAGAATCGAGTACCCTTGCAAATCTTCCGGAATCATATTCATCATTGCTGGTCTTTCATAATCTGAATTGAAAGGACTGTTCGTATCTACATCTTCATCATACGTTTTCGCTAATTGGTCATATGTATCTTTTGTTTGTTTCACCTTTTATTACGCCTCCAATTTTAAGAGATGATTCTTTACTTCTATTTCGATCCCTAAAATTCCTTTTTAAAGCGCTGCTTTAGTGATTCCGGATGAATCATTTTTTAAGCATATGTTCATTACTTTCGATTCTCTCATCTGTTTGCATAGCTAATCTTTTCATTTTTAATTTGATACAACAAGAAAAGCGCTGCCTCTTCCTCTTCTAGCATCGCTCTGTGGTTATATCAGTCAACCGGGCAATACGCCACGTCCTGTGGCATGCCCGGCATTAGGATGTCCTGTCCGTCGAGGCAAATCGCTAGATCAGATCTTCGGCTAAAACCCCCGCGTCCTACGGGAACGCCGAAGTCACCACATCCGTGTGGAAGCTCGTGATGTAAATGCTCTTTAGGGCTACCGGCATGCAGAAGTCCGAACTTAGACTTCAAATAACGGTTCGAAGCGACCTCGAGCGAGTGGGTGCTGGAGCTAGACAACTATCCAGGAGAAAAATGATATACTTTCTTAATTTTAAAAAAAGCACCAGGATCGGAAAAAGGAAATGTAACTCTCTTTAACCCGATGAATCTATGCGATCCTGGTACTCGATATACAGCTGGAACTTTTATGTTGTCGTTGAGGATGCTTCACTTCCGATCAATTCGCCATTTACAGCTAGCGGCTTAAACCTTGCATTGAAAAAGCGTAACGTTGGTGGTTCGTAAGTCATTTCAAGACCTGTAATCTGTTCACGCTTCTCATATAAATGAATGACCGAGTCTGCGACAACGTCCATATGATTATTCGTATAAACCCGTCTTGGGATCGTTAAACGAACGAGCTCTAATTTAGGCTTATTATTTTCTCCAGTCACTTTATTTCTGCCCCCTGAGACGATCCCTCGTTCCATCGATCGAACTCCAGAATCTAAATAAAGGGATGCTGCTAGAGATTGAGCTGGCAATTCTTCATGCTTTAAATGCGGTAAAAATTGTTTCGCATCTAAAAAGACAGCATGCCCGCCAATCGGTTTTACGACTGGTATGCCCGCATCAATTAACTGTTCCCCTAAGTATCTTACTTGATGAATGCGATGCTGAATATAGTGATCATCGACAGATTCATATATTCCTTGAGCCATCGCCTCCATATCTCGTCCGGCCAGACCTCCGTACGAAGGCATTCCTTCATATAAAACGACTAGCTCTCTTGCCCTCGTATATAGATCTTCATCGTTCATCGCTAAAAATCCGCCAATATTCACTAAACAGTCTTTCTTCCCGCTCATCGTACACCCGTCAGAATACGTAAACATTTCCTTTAAAATATCTTTGATCGATTTATTTTCATACCCTTCTTCACGCTCCTGGATGAAAAAGGCATTTTCTACACAACGTGTGGCATCATACATTACGTCAATATGATACTTTTGACAAAGATCATAAACCTCTTTCAAATTTTGCATACTTACAGGCTGACCACCAGCAAGATTTACCGTTACAGCTGTACAAACATACGGAATTTTTTCAGCTCCGACTTCATGAATTAATTTTTCAAGCTTAGTTAAATCGATATTCCCTTTAAATGGATAATCCAACAACGAATCATGTGCTTCATCAATAATCACGTCTACGAACGTTGCTCCATTTAATTCCTGATGCGCTCTCGTTGTTGTAAAATACATATTTCCAGGTACGTAATCCCCTTCTTTTATTTTCATTTGAGATAAGAGGTTTTCTGCTCCTCTGCCTTGATGGGTTGGAATGACGTATTTGTAACCGTAAATTTCTCTAACCGCATTTTCAAGAGTAAACCAGCTTTTACTTCCTGCATAAGCTTCATCCCCGGTCATCAATGCTCCCCATTGGCGGTCACTCATCGCCGTTGTACCACTGTCCGTTAACAAATCAATGTACACATCCTCTGAATTAATTAAAAATGTGTTGTACCCGGCTTCTTTTAATGCACGCTTCCTTTCTTCATAGTTCAACATTTTCAACGGTTCAACTGCTTTAATTTTGTAAGGCTCTGCAGTTCTTCTTTTCATGAAACAGTCCCCTTTCGAATTGTTTGATAATTCTAAATTTATTGAACCGACTATATTTTATCAATTAAAGAAATCGCTTACAAGCACGTCAATTAACTGATAAACGCTGTAATGCTTTATCTTTTTTTTACTTTACAATATGTATGTGTAACTAAATCATCGTCTTGCAAATTGTGTTATTTTTTGAAAACGCTTTAAATTTCCGATAACATTTATTAAAATGGAACACGTCACGTATAAGTTGCAAGGATAGTAATTTTTGACGAAACCGTTTATACTTTTGAAATAAGTTTATTACGGCGTACAAGGAGACTAGACATGATTATGACAGAAACCAAACATGGTCAGTATTCGCCATACATTACGCTGCCTAGAGAAGAGTGGGCACAATTAAGTCCTGGTGAGAATCAGCCATTAACAAGTGAAGAAGTTATGCAGCTTCAAGGAATTAATGAATCGTTATCAATGGATGAAGTATCGAACGTATACCTACCTTTATCTAGATTATTAAATTTATATACAACTGCATCTCAAGACTTACATTCTGTTACGAACATCTTTCTTCATAAAAAAACAAAGAAAGTTCCTTATATTATTGGAATGGCTGGAAGTGTAGCTGTTGGAAAGAGTACGACGGCACGTGTGATCCAAGCGTTACTTTCACGATGGCCTAATCACCCTAAAGTTGAACTCATTACGACTGATGGTTTTCTTTATCCGAATCACGTACTTGAAGAAAAAGGGATTATGAACCGAAAAGGATTTCCAGAAAGCTATGATACAGGGAAATTAGTTCGCTTTTTAGCCGATCTAAAATCTGGTGTTTCAACAGTCTCTGCCCCTGTTTATTCACACCTCGTTTACGATATCATACCAGATAAAGAGCAAACGATTGAACAAGCAGACATTGTCATTGTCGAAGGAATTAATGTGCTTCAAGTTTCAAAAGACAGAGTAACAAAAGAAATACCTGACGTGTTCGTCTCTGATTTCTTTGATTTCTCAATTTATGTTGATGCACAAAAAGGTGATATTTATAAATGGTATATTGAGCGTTTTAAAACGTTAAGAAACACAGCGTTTCAAAATCCTGAATCGTATTTTAAACGTTATGCGTCCTTAACTGATGAGGAAGCTACTGATATCGCTACACGAATTTGGAAAGAAATTAATGAAAAGAATTTGTATGAAAATATTTTACCGACGAAGCATCGTGCTGATTTAATCTTAGAAAAAGGAACGAACCACGAGGTACAAAAAGTTCATTTACGAAAAGTTTAACATAAAGATATTGCAAAATATCGAGGATTAAAAGGACAAATAAGTATCCGCCCGTAAAACAGGTGGATACTTATTTAAATCGCTTTTAAGACAGCTCTTTTTTTATTCTAAAAGTAGTAGGAGCGCAACTTATTGTTTTTTATTTTCTTCTTTTTCAACGTACGTTTTGTATATATTTTTAAATGTTCGGTCGTCAATGTCGAGGTTACGCTCGTACATATATTTCACAGACCGGCCAAGCGCTAAAGTCATCGATCCTGCCACACCTGCCCCAATCACGATTCCATAACCTGGAATGACTTTTGTCAACTGCCTCGCAACCGTTCGTCCAATGTTTCCGGTAATTGTCGTTAAAATCATATTTTTCGCGCGTGACTTCGTCATTTTCTTCCCGTATATATTCGCTAGCTTCATTAGCATTCTTATTTGTAAAGCTGATAATAGTACGAAGTCTGAGCCTGGAACCGGGGAGGCACCTACACTAGCTGCCGCTACACTCATCCTGTTAATTACTTTTTTTGCTGCTTTTCCTTTCGCTCGTAAATGCCTCCCCAGCACAAAATCTTTCTCTTTCATTAGTGAAAGAATAGCATCTTCCAGCCTGCTAACCCCTTCCTTCGTTTTTGAAGATACAGGGATTACGTCATATTGACCGTCCGTCTGCATTCGAATGTAATCGATAAGCTGTTCTACATCATCAGCTGCATCTATTTTATTGAGAATAATAATGATTCGTTTATGTTCCTTTTCGATCCTTTCCAACGACTCTTTTTCCCGATCGGACAAAACCGTACCTGCTGCATTTAAGAAAAATAGAACAGCATCGGCTTTCTTAAAGTAATTCCACGTTTCCTCTGAATGTTTACTGACAATATCAGAGAGTCCAGGAGTATCTGCAAACACAATATTTTCTTTATAATGAATAATATTGATCGTTGTCGTTTCCCCTGGCAGCGCTCCTACCCCTGTGACAGGTTCTTCAAAAATTAAGTTTAAAGTAGAAGACTTTCCAGTATTCACATCACCGACAAAGGCAAGAATACATTCATCCTCTAATATCTCATTAATCTCGTCCATTTCTTTATGAAAATTTTTATCAATCGCCTCTTCTAATTCACTTTTAAGCTTCTCTTCGTTCATATTCTCACCTGCAAATTTAATCATTCATTCTTATCAAAGGATGTTACTTTCATTTTAGCCAATTAATAAAATAATACCCTTTTATACATTTAAGCAATCATGAAGGAAACATTTTTCTTTTGACAAACTAGCTTAGTGTTTTTATGATGGATGTAGAGATATTTCCACACTCGAAATATTTTTATACGTTCGACGGATGGCTTCTATTAACCGTCGTTATTTTTATGAAGAAAACACTGATTATTGTTTAAGCTATTGAGTATATTTCTGTCTACAATGATGACTAAATAAATGATGCGAAAATCATCATAATGCTAAACATATTATTTTAAAATAAAATTGAAAGTTGGCGGAATGATGGCAAATGAAAAGAGTTCTGTTTCTTTTCAACTTGAAAAGAAACAAAAAACGAATTTAACATTGCTCATTTGTATTATATTAACGTTTACTGTAATGAATGGAACTATGTTTAACGTGGCGATTCCTGACATAGCTGAAGAATTTAACCTACTCCCCTCTCAAGTAAGCTGGGTCATGACAGGATATATTTTAGTCTTTGCTGTCGGCTCTTTAATGTATGGAAAGTTAGCTGATATTTATCCGATAAAAACATTATTAACATTTGGACTGATGTTGTTTGCTTTAGGAGCAACTCTAGGCTTCCTATCACAAAATTATCCAACATTACTTGCAGCAAGAGTGCTGCAGGCGATGGGCGGTGCCACGATCCCCGCTCTTGCTTTCATCATTCCTGCACGTTTTATGCCTAACGAAAGAGGCAAAGTTTTTGGGATCGTCTCCTCAACTGTCGCCTTCGCTTCTGGTGTAGGGCCAATTGCAGGTGGACTTGTTGGTGGAGCTCTGAATTGGCGGTTTCTATTCATTTTTTCAATGTTGGCAGTTTTAGCTGTTCCACTATTACGAAAATGGATCCCTGATGAGAAGAAACGAGAAGGAAATATTGACTTACTAGGAGCTGTACTGATCGCGTTCACTGTTAGTAGTTTACTAATGTTTGTTACAACATTCAGCTTATGGGCATGTATTTTTGGTCTTTTATCATTCGGTACATTTGTCTGGCGTACGATGACTGTAAAAGAACCGTTTATACAACCAGCGATGTTAAAAAGTAAATATTATGCTACAACGATCGCGACAAGCTTTTTAGGTACAACGGCGATGTTCGGTATGATATTTGTCATCCCAATTATGGCAAGAGACCTATACGATTTAAATACGACTCAAATCGGTCTACTACTTTTCCCAGGTGCAATGGCTGCTGGATTGATCGGACAGTATAGCGGGACACTCCTTGAGAAAAGAGGCAGTTACGCAGTTATACGTCTTGCTTTTATCTTTGTTATCATTGGAACCTTTCTCATCTCGACGTTCAGCGGCTTTCCGGCATGGATTATCGGTTTATGTATTTTAGTCCAATATATTGCCTTCCCGCTTATTCAAAGTTCAACAGCCAATTTATTAACGTACATTATCCCTGCTGAACGAACAGGTGTTGGAATTGGCTTATTCAACTTACTTAACTTTTTGGCTGGTGCAATCGCGAGTGCGGTATTCGGAGCATTTTTAGATTTACAACAAGTTTCATTCACATTAAATCCTTTAACGAGTCAAGGCGAACATACGATATACGCAAATTTATTTATCGGTCTAACAGTGATTACATTATTTGCAAGGTGGCTATTCAGCTTCGTATATAAAAACCATGAACTCGTTGAAAAACAAAAGGACAAAAGCGCCTAATGGTGAAGTGTAATTCCATTCATCGAAAGAACATACAGCATATTCGTGATGTAATCGTTGTTGCAATAGTTAGACGTATTAAAACTTATAAAAATATGTCCAAAAAAATTTTCTCATTTCCAAATCTTAAAAAATACGTTCAAAACCTAGCTAACGGTCTCGTAGGCTAGGTTTTTTCTCCCGAAAAAAATTTATAATTTTTTTTCCAAAAACCTCTTCCATTTCTGTTTTCCATATTTTATAATTCCGTTAGAAAGAGATATTTACAGTTATATTAAGTTATTATCGAAATAAATCGTTTTAATTCCATTTAATCGTGAAATATGACAATATATAAGTTATTTTAAATGATATGTCTCTTTACAATAATGATTTAAGGAGGTCTTTGAAAGTGAAAGGAACTTGGGTCTTTTTAGGAACAATTCTATTCTTTGCTGTCATCGGATACGCGTTTAACAGTGATTCAACTAGTGCAGAACAGCAGAAAAAAATTTTTGAGAACGTTAGTGGGGTTGTTTTATCCATTGAAGAGGACTATTTACTTTTAGGCCCAGCTTATTCAGAAATCGAGGCATTTCATTGGAGAGATCAGGAACAAACGGACGGGAGGAAACCTCTAAAGCTATACTTTTTTGACGACCGCAAACCATTTGTTCAAGAAGGAGATTTTGTTCATGGCGTCGTTCGCATGGATTCTCAGTCTTCCTACTATGTTTTAAATCTGTCGACAAAGTTTTATTAATATAATAAAGACTAGTTATGTTTTATAAAACGGTAAAAGACCGATGTACAGCCATTACTGGCATGCATCGGTCTTTTCTCAATAAAAAGTGAACTTTGTAGCAAAGTCATCCCGGTATTATTAAATGGATTCGTCAAAAAATTTTCCTTTTCCAGTAATCTTTTTTTCATGGAATTTAACCGTTTCAGCTAAAGAACAATATTTTGTATGTGGGTCTAAATACATTTTCTGCTTTGCTTGGTCCTTCAGTGCTTCAAAAAATTCTGCCCGTTGGACTGGAGGAACTTCAGTAATCATAGGTGAGTCAGACAATTGACGATTCCCGTAAAGCATCGATTGTTCATCTCTTACTAATGGAATGTACCCCATGTAAATCACTCCTCTTACAGAACTATATACCCTTATTGTAATTATAATATTCCTTCTTACTTTTCCATATGTATCGTAATAAACCCTCTATTATTCCTACCGCAAATACCGACATATTCAGCAAACTTTAGTTTTGAGACGTGAAGCGTATGATGTTAATACTTGAGTAACGGAGAAACGAGCCAACATATAGATACGAAAGCTATTTTTACCGGACTTTTTAAACATCCTCTATATATGTATATGCTCGTTTTTGATAAGATGGAATGAGCATTTATTTACGGAGGACGATCATGAATATAGCTAAAATAAATAATCATACATACAACCTATCTTCACTAGAACGAGGGGAGCTAGGTAGAGTCCTGAAGCTCATAAATAAATATGGTGCAACGTGCGGACACTGCGAAAAACAAGTAAAACTGAATTTATCTATCCATCACCCACCAGCATTTATTCATAAAGACTTATCCGATTCTTGTATTGAAGAACAAACAAAAAGTAAAAAGAAAGCTGAGTCGCAAGTAACTGAAAAAAAAGAAACGAACGCAGTTATTACACTGCCAAAACGTAAAGCCATTACTGAACAGTCGACAGAACCGTTCGTACATACTGTCTGGAAAAAACCAGCAGCGATTGTCCCGAAAACACCCTGGGAGGAAAAGTATGATAAAAGCTTTTCCTTTCAAGATAAGGCGTTCAGCCGAGAGCAAATACAGGCTGTAAAAAGTATTGCCGGACCGAACCTCCTTATTGCAGGGGCTGGAAGTGGGAAAACGAGAGTTTTAACGGCAAGAACCGCTTACATGATTTCAGAGAACCTCGTTTTACCCAACCAGATCATGCTCGTTACGTTTACACAGAAAGCAGTTCAAGAGATGAAACGGCGGTTATCTTCTGATTTTTCACTTCCTTCCACTGCCATACAATCGCTTGTTATGGGGACGTTCCACTCCTTATTTTACCGAATGCTCATGCACCATCAGCCAGGAATGTGGCAGCAAAGCAGACTACTTTCTAAGAAATGGCAGCAAGAACGAATCTTTCAACAAATTCTTTTACAATTACATTTAGATGAAAAAGATGTTCCCATCGACATCCATATGCTACGTATTTCTGCTTGGAAAAATGAATTGCTTTTCCCAGAAATGATCGAACCAGCCAATCCTGAAGAGGAAGAATCACTGCAGTTTTACCGAGCATATGAGGATTATAAGAAAAGAGAAAATGTATTCGACTTCGATGACATGCTCATTGGCTGTTATCACATGTTAAAAAATAACGATTCTTTACTACAGCTTTATCAAAAACGTTTCACTCATTTCATGATTGATGAATTTCAAGATATTAATCTCGTTCAATATGAAATTATGAAAATGCTTGCTAAGCCACAAAACCAGCTTTGCGTGGTCGGTGATGATGACCAATCTATTTATCGTTTTCGCGGCAGTCACCCGAAGTATATCCTAGAATTTCAAAAAGAGTTTCCTGATGCGAAAAAAGTTGTACTATCTAACAATTACCGATCCACTTACGAAATTGTTGACGCTGCCAATCAAGTGATTAAGAAAAATACGGAAAGACACGCGAAAGACATGCATGCTTTAATGAAAGGGGATGAACCCCCTCTCCTCTTTTTCCCTTATGACGAAGAAGAAGAAGCAATGTATATTATTGAAGACATTAAACGTAAATATGTAACTGGAGAAAATGATGATGATTTTGCAATCCTTTATCGGACTCATGTACAATCTCGAGCTTTGTTTGAACAATTGATCGAAGAAGATCTTCCTTTTACAATCGATAAAGGGGGCGAAGTTTTTTACGAAAGATCTATTGTCAAGCACGCTTTAGCATTTTTTCATATCTTTCATAATGAAAACGACGTTCATGCGATGGAAAAACTGCTAAGAGTATGGTTTTTAAAAAGAAATACATTAAAAGAACTAGAGCAGTTAAGTATTTTAAATGATAAAAGTTTGCTGCAATGCGTAACTCATTTAGAAGGTTTACCTTCCTTTCAATTTAATAAGCTGAGAAAAATAATTCCTCTATTTCGTAAATTGAGGAGGTCACCATTAAGTACGGCGATGCAACTGATCTATGAAGACATGGGAATGAAAGAGTATATTCGTAAAAACGGAAAAGAAGGAAATGGTTATGATAAAGGATCGGACGATTGGGCTGAGCTTCTTTCAGTAACTAAAAATCATGATCACATTACCTCATTTTTAGAAAGAATTGAATTCATTACTCAGGCACATCGAGAAAAACGTTCAGAAAAGGATCGGTATGGGATACAGCTCATGTCCATTCACCAATCAAAAGGGCTTGAATTCGCTCACGTCTATGTGATTGGCTGTAATGACGGTTCACTCCCTCATGAGTATGCACTCGATTGCTTACGTGAAGGAGATAAACAGTATATAGAAGAAGAACGCCGCTTACTGTACGTTGCTATGACGAGAGCAATTGAGACACTTACTCTGACTGTTACAGACTTCCGCCGAGGGAAAAGAGCGTATCCTTCAAGATTTCTAAATGCATTCCCAGAAGTTAAAAAACAAATGCAATAACCAATGACACTATCACAGCCACTACCACATTCCAAAAAAACCCAGGTGCCTGACACCTGGGTTTTTTTGGAATTCTCCAGTATTTATTAGCGGCTTTGCCTTACTCGTCCGCCTCCACAATTACATCCGCCTTTTTTCGTTCTCGTTCTCGTCGATTTTAGCTTAGCTCTATTCACCCTTCTTCGATTTCCTTCCTTCATAGGGTGATTAGTATGCAATGTTGGCCTCATTCATCGTCACCTCATTTTTTTCTCTTACCAATTTATGAACAAGTAGAAAATATGTGAGGTCGTTTTCGATTATTTTTTATTTTTATTTTTTGCCTGCATATTTCTAAACCAATCTGACGTATTTGGATTTTGTACAACATTTTTCATATTTTCTTCTTGAGGCTTGCTTGCAGGTAAAGGAAACTTTTTCTTTTCGACAGGTGTTGGTTGGTTAGGCAAACTTGTAGCATTGTTTTTACTTTTTGCTTTTTTGTCATCATTGAGTTCGTTTAACAGTTCTGCATTTTCCTGCTCTAGTTGTTTCATTTTGCTTTCTAACTGACTCATCAGTTCTTGCTGCTTTTGTACTTTTACTGATTGTTCATCCGTTAAATGTTTCCTTCGAGCTTTCTCTTCATGAAGCTGCTGTTCAGTACTTTTCAACTTTTCAGTTACTTCCATTACCTCTTTTTCTAATGCTCTCACTTTATGATCATTATTACTGAATTCCTTACTTTTCCTCTTTTGTTCATCTAGTTCGTTTTCTAATCGTTTCATTTTTTTCGCCTGATTTTCAACTTCATTTTCTATAATCCTTTTCTCTTCAGCAGATTTTTTTAATTCGTTCGTTAACGATTCAGTCATTTCTTCCAATTTCTGCTTATCACTCTTTAATTCAGTTAATAAATTGTAGTGATAATTCTCTTCATAGTCCTTAAGCTTCTTCATATACTTGGCAGACTCCGATTGTAAGTGAATAATCTTTTGTTTTAATTGGACTTTGGTCAGCTTTTCTTTTCGACTCATATTTTTCCCCCTCACAATTTATAGCCTTTATCACTATCCTATGTTAAGAAGTGAAAAACTTGCTCAAAAGCCCAACCTAATAAATTCTCTTAGTGAACCTGCACACTCTCCACAAATGTACATAAAATGAAGTAGTCCCGAACAAAACGACTAATGAAAGGATGATAAACGTATGGAAGAGTTCCACCCTTTATGTATTCGAACAACAAAGCTGTATGACTGGGTAACCCGTCCAACGACGAGAGACATCACATATGATGATGACTTCTTTGTAGAACAAGTTCCTCCAAAGGGGCTGTTCCAGTCAATCCATGTACGTTCTTTGCGGATCCAGAAAACGTTGAAGTAGATATTCTTGCTGTTCCGCCTGCTATTGAACCTGTTACATGTGAAGCGGTTGGCACGAGAACAGATCGATTTATTAAAGAGTTAGATGTTAAGCTGCAAGAAGTGACAATCAGGAAAACAGCGAACTTTCAAATTACGTTAACAGGAATACCAGCTACAGGCGGAGCGCCTGTCACACTTTTTTCTGAACCACAAACAATCTGCTTTACTGAACGCTTCTTACTATGTGCTCCCGATGATATTGACGTACAATGCGATGTCTTTGACGTCGTTGTCGATGGTGCCGTATGCTGCGTAAATGGGGAAGCTGTTGTGACAGTGTCACTATTAATCTGTCAGTCAGTTACATCAGAAACTGAAGTCATTTTAGAGATTGAAGCTGCAGAGTGCCGACCTCGTGAAGATATTGTTTTACCGGTAGACTTCTGCCCAGACATTATCTTTCCACCTCAGTGTCCGACAATCTTCCCAGCTGCTCATGACGATGACAAAAACGATAAAAAATGCTAGCTTAGGGATAGCAGAGCAAGCTGACAACTGTCAGCTTGTTTTGCTATTCCCTTATATCTCAACATAAATTGTTAGTCTAAGAAGTGTCATTTTTTTCTAGGTGCTGAACATACATAAATACTATATGACATTTTTCTGTTTTTATAGGGACATCTGAAAGGAGCATACAATGAAAATATTTTATTTACCTTCCGGTGAAAAATATATCTATCACTTTTTTGATCGTGTTATCACACGTGAACTCGATCGATCTCCGCACCAACTATACACCAGTCCTTCCGTAAAGAACGTAGTAGAACTCAAACGCAATATACTAAAGATTAATCCAGATATTGTTTTTACTATGGCGGGATTACGAATAGACCCAGATCTCTTTAAATGGATAAAAAAAAATAATATTAAAACAGCCATTTGGATGACGGAAGACCCATATTACATGGATGTTACATTACCAATCATTCATCTTTTTGATTATGTTTTTACTATCGATACAGCAGCAAAAGAGCAATATGAGGATGCAGGACATGAACATACCTACCATGTATCACTAGGTACTGACAAGACTTATTATTTCCCTAAAATAGAGTCAAATAGTACTTATGAAAGTGACTTAACACTCATTGGCTACCCATACAAAAATAGAGTTGAACTCATTAAGCTACTTTTAATGAAAACCCAATATCATATTACTGTTGCCGGGAGGGGATGGACACAAGCACTCGCGAGCATAAAGACGAAACATTATTTGCAAATCATTGATAGCTGGATTCCTCCAACAGAAGTAAATTTGTACTACAATAATGCAAAAGTTGTGTTAAATATTCACCGACCCTTTGATGAAAAACTAAATAAAAATGACTTGAAGGTTAAACCTCGTTCAATCAATAACCGAACATTCGATATCGCAGCTTGTGAAGCCTTTCAGCTAATCGATCAACGTCCAGAATTATCGTTATACTATAAAGAGAAAGAGGAAATGATTCATTTTAATAATGAAGCGTCCTTTTTTGAAAACATTAACTACTATATCCACTTCCCTAACCTTCGCCATCAAATAGCAGCCAATGCTAGACGTCGAACGTTAAATGAACATTTATTTACACATAGAGTTACAGACATTCTTCAAATCTTTGAATCCACCTTAGTTTAAGAAAAAAGTAATTATCCTACAAGCTGCATCGACGTAACTCTTCTCCATCCACTTGCAGAGGAAGAAGCAGAGTGCCATCTCTTCCTCTACTTGTGACGCTCTCTTGCACAATGGTCAACCGGGAGAGACACCACGTCCTGTAGGATGCTCGGAATTATAGGAAATCCCGACCATTGAAAAAAGCTCAAGATCAAACCTTCGATAAACTCTCCGAAATCATGGGAGAAAGCCGTCTGGAAATTATTAGCCTTACCATTCAAAAAAACGCTATTAAGACAGTCACTGCCAATTAAGCGAAAGTAGTATTAAATTAAATCCCAGCTTACTGGTGTCCCTTTTTTCACATGTTTGTTTACCCTTTTGCCGAGTAATACGTCATAATATTTTGTAGGTAAGCCATAACCGGGACGAATCGCACGTAAGTTTTCCTTCGTAAATCGCTCTCCACGTTTCATGTCTTCTGCGACATAAAGAGATCGTCTGAATTTTTTTGATGGTTCTTCACTTTTTGTCAAACCATAACTCACCTTCCCGAGTGCTAACCAAGCCCTTTCAGTCTCATTGACAAGCATCCTCATTTCCTCAGGTTCCATGGAGAATTCAGCATCTACTCCTCCTTCTGCTCGAGAAAGGGTCAAGTGCTTTTCAACTATCGTTGCTCCTAGTGCGATACTCGCAACAGCAGTACCTGTACCGATCGTATGATCAGATAAACCGACTTGACAGTCAAACAATGATTTCATATGAGGAATTGTCATAATATTTGTGTTTTCCGGAGATGCTGGATACGTACTTGTGCATTTTAGTAAGACAAGATCTTTACACCCCTCTGCCTTAGCTACATCTACAGCTTCAGCTATTTCAGCAACCGTTGCCATTCCTGTTGATATGATGAGAGGCTTCCCAGTTGCCGCTGCTTTTCGAATCAGTGGCAAATCAGTATTTTCAAATGAAGCAATTTTATAACAAGGAACGTCTAACGTTTCTAAAAAGTCGACGGCGGTTTCATCAAAAGGCGTACTAAAGCAAATAAGCCCAAGTTTTTGGCAATGTTCAAAGATCGGCTTATGCCATTCCCATGGTGTATACGCTTGCTCATAAAGTTTGTACAAAGACTGTTTGTTCCATAAGCTTTTAGCATCATCAATAAAAAAATCACCATCCTCTATGTTTAATGTCATCGTATCGGCCGTATATGTTTGAAGTTTCAATGCATCTGCACCAATTGCTGCTGCTACTTCTACGATTTCTAATGCACGATCTAAAGATTGATTATGATTCCCTGACATTTCTGCAATAATAAACGGGCGATGATTTCGACTGATGTTCCGTCCAGCTATTTTAAATTTATTCATCTTCCCCTTCCACCTTCTTTTGTAATCGTTTCTTCACTTCTGGCCATTCATGTGAAAACAAAGCGAATGAAAAAACATCTACATATTTTCCATTTTTTTTGACGTGCTTAAGAAACCTCCCTTCTTCTTTAAACCCTAACATTTTATGATAGTTGATACTTTTTTGATTAAAGCTAAGGACTTCAGCACACAGCTTACGGATATTTAACGAATTAAATAGAAAATGTAGTGATAATAACCCGAGAACTTTCCCCGTACCACGTGGAAGGTTTGATTCACCGAGATAAAAGCCCCAGTAGCACCTATTGTGCCTTTTATCTATGTGGGAAAATTTAACCAAACCTATTGGCTTCTCCCGATATAGAAATAACTTAACGACTGTACTTTCATCGTTAGACACTTTTGTAAACCACTCTTCATGCTCAGATTTCGTAATATGATGGTCCGTGTACATATAAGCCATCACTCGAACGGAATTTCGCCACGTTAATACCAATTCTATATCGTCGTAGGTCATATCTCTTAATTGATACTCATCAATTTTCAGCATGGTTTTATCCTCCAAAAATGATCTCTATCATTTTATTAAACTTTCTTCTATCCTCCATAAACGAAAGAGCAGACTTTGACATCTTTTCGATTTGATGAAGGTTAGACCGCAAATGTTCAAATGCTTTTTGAATGTCTCCCTCATTCACCTCTTCACTCTTACCTAAATGAACAATTGCTCCTTTACTTTCAGCGAAAGAAATGATGTCCGTTTGATTTTCAGCCGATAGTATCGTTAACGTTGGTAATCCTAAATAACACCTTTCCCATGTCGCACCACCACCTGAGCCGATGGCTAAATCTGCATGTAACATAAGTTTTGCCATATAGTCGACCTGACAATGGTAAAAGAAATTTGGCAACTCATAGCAAATATTTTTTATTTCTTCTCGTTTCGGGTTTGAATGACCGACTACAACGTCAACCCGTATAGAACCGATATTAATATTGTGTAAAGCTTTTATTGTTTTTACAGTTTCCTCTGTCGGATCAATTCCACCAAAAAACACGAGTATACGGCGAACCTTCCTTCTGACTGTAGCATCTTTTCTCGCTCCGATAAATTCTTCACGTAGTAAAACATATTGTGGCCCGAACAACCGGACACAGTCATTAGGCAGCAGTTTCTGATATCGCTTTTCTTTGTCAGCGGTAGTATTTGTGTCTAAAAGGACGTCACAGTGATGATATCGATCAGCTAAATCATCTATAATAAACATTTTTCTCGTATGTGCACGAATCGCCTTTTCCCATTTATAATCTAGAGCATAATGATCGACAATCATCCATTCAGGATATAAATCATTCTCTTCTATCACTCTCTTTGTTTGCTCGACATCCGTTCTCCAATCTGTTTTTAGCCAATGTGAATGGACGACAGATCGATCCAAATTCACCTGTTTATTGTTTTCAACAGGTAGTTTATAAACGTGAAATCCTTCCTTTTCAATTGTTTCTATGAAGTCTCCTCGTTGTGGACGACAAATAAAGGCGATCTCGATCTTTTTCATCTTTAATTGTTTTGCTAAAGTTAAACACCGCATCACATGACCTGTTCCAATTTCAACCGATGCATCAGTTCGAAACAAAATGTTCATCTTTACTCTCCTGAAGAATTCTTTTTGATGATGCAAGCAGATTTTATTCGATTGATTAATTGTTGATTTTCTAAAAATGTTAGTTTAATAAAGTTATTCAGTTTTTTATCTTCTGGGAATCGTCTAAAATACTGCTCAATCTCCCCCCAGCTTATTGCTTCTCTGCCCTTGTTATAAAAGCGGAAGATTTTATTCAGCAATATAAGGTCGTCTTCTTCATCTAAAGTAATTCTAATATCGGGATGCCTCATCTCAACTGGTAGTTTTGCTTGGTGAATCCGAACATACGTCGGGTTCCATTTAAAATAATAGGTCATATATTCAGACATTGAAGTCGATGTTAACTGTTTCAGACGCTCCATCGCTGCCACATCCATCACTTCACTTGCGATCCCGATCGCTGAATTCTCTACATACGTATACTCAGCTTGATTCGATAAGTGTTCATCAACTAAATTGTCAATTAATTCATAACTAACGACCGGCGAATCGCCGGTCACTCTTGCAATTGTTTGAATTTGATAAGTATGTGCTGCTTCGATATATCTAGTGAGAACATCTTGTTCTGCTCCTTGAAAAAACTTGACTTGATTTGAATCAGCGATGTTTTTCAGAACCCTGTCCTCTTGATTTTTTGTCGTTGCAAGTACAATGAAATCTGGCTTTGTTGCCGCTTTACAGTTAATTAAACACCTCTCTATACTTGATATGCCATGTATTTGTTTTAAAGCTTTATTTGGTAACCTGCTTGAGCCTCTTCTACATGATACGACAATTGCAACCTTCCCTGAGCCAGTCATTTATGTTTTCCTCCTTAACATAAGGCGTTACCATGCTGTCCAACCTCCATCTACACATACATTCTGTCCTGTCACATAATCCGATGCACGAGAGGCTAAAAAAACGGTCACTCCTTTTAAATCTTCTGGTGTTCCAATCCGTCCAAGAGGATTTTTTTCTTGCAACCTCTGAATAAATTCTTGATTCTCTTGTACTTCATGGTTTGGAAATGCCCCTGGAGAAATCGAATTCGCTCGAATTCCTTGATTACCATAATGGCAGGCAATATATTTAGTAAATTGAATGATTGCAGCTTTTCCAGCACCATAATTCGGGGGGTTATTCAAACCACTATCACCATAAATACGAGGATCTGGGGAAACGACTCCATACATCGATGATATATTAATAACTGTTCCGTTTTGCTGCTCAACCATGTTCGGCAGTACAGCTTTCGTACACCTAAAAACACTGTTAATTGTCCCTTCAATACTATAGTTCCATTCCTCATCTGTTAATGTTGTAACTTCCCCCGCGCTTCCAAAATGTGCATTATTTACTAATATGTCGATCGATTGATTGTCACTGATAATCTCTCTTATACAAGATTGTATGCTTTGCTCATCTGAAATATCGACCCCTTTTCCTATAATTTTCCCCTTAGAGTGACGTGTTAGTTTATTAGCAAGTGATTGACACTTTTCTTCATTTCTACTCACGATGTAAACATTGGCTCCTGCTTCAGCTAACGCTTCAGAAAGTGCGGTTCCGATATGTCCTGCTCCTCCAGTGACAATCGCCGTTTTTCCATTTAAATGAAACCATTCATTTACCTTCATACTCTATCGCCCCATTCCACAATACGGGATTCCTAACATTCTCCGGTATACGTTGAAACTGAAAAGATAACTCTTGTAAAAGATGATCTGGTAGCTTCGGTTTTTCAATCATTCTCACATTGTTCTTTAATTGTTCGATTGTTTCACTCCCAACAACGACTTGATCAATTTGTTTTAAATCTCTTACAAATAACAATGCCAGCTCAGCAACTGTATACCCTGATTTTTCTGACATCTCATGAAGCTTTTTTAAATATGGCTGTGCAGATGACAAGTTTTGTGGCACTTGATCAACATGTAATAACAGCAACCCTTGTAAATAAATACTTCTTGCGTAGATGTTTACTCCAGTTTCCTTTAATTGGTCAAGTAAACCGAGCTGAATGAGCCTTTGATCAAAGAGATTGACTGGAACTTGGATCGTATCAAAACAATCGATAGATAAAAATTTCCTAACTTCTTCTGGTGTATAAACAGATACACCAATGCTCTTTACTAAGCCTTCTTCCTTTACTTTTATAAAACTGTTCATCACTTTATTTGAGTGAGAGGTCATATTATGAGGGTCATGCATAAAACATACATCTATTTGTGATACATTTAGTCTTTTCATTGATTGATAAAGACTCTCTTTAACTAAATGAGTAACCTCAGAATCGCTACTATGTTCAGGAAGTGAAACCTTCGGGACCTTTGTCATAATCTGAGGTTGTTTGCTTTTTTGCTTTTTCAGTTCTGAAATAAATTTGCCGATTATGCGTTCGCTACTTCCATAATTGGGAGCTGTATCAAAAGAGTTAATTCCTTTAGCAAACGCATACCTTAACATATTCAGCGCTTGATTTCGCTTAGGTTTCCCTATCGTATTCCCAATTCCGTACTCCATTCCAAGTTGCACTGTTCCTAACGTTAAAACGGATGTATGATCGTTTTGCATATTTTCACTTCTCTCATACATTCTTTTCCTTTGAATAATAAAAGATGACCTTGTTGACAGCTTTGATCACATCTTTGACATCTTCATTAGACATCGCCGGGAAAAGGGGAAGCGTTATGGCTTCTTCATAATAAACTTCAGCATGTGGACAAGTCTGTTTTTTGTAACCGAGCTTTTCGTAATATGGATGCCAATAAACCGGAATATAATGGACATTTACACCGATATTTTCTTTTTTCAAAGCATCGAAGATCATTTTTCTACTTGCGCTTAATGTCTTCTTGTTCAAACGAATGACATAGAGATGCCAACTGGATTGTTCTCCAGCTTTCAGAGACGGGATTTGCAGCTCTTTCATCTTTGAAAAAGCGTGATGATACATTTGGACAATTTGTTTACGCTTTTCAATAAAATCATCTAGCTTCTTAAGCTGACTTCTGCCAAGCTCAGCTTGAATATCTGTCATACGATAATTGAACCCTAACGTTTGCATTTCGTAATACCAAGCTCCATGATCTTCCTGAAAATCCTTTCTATCTCTTGTGATTCCGTGCGTTCGAAATTGCATCAATGTTTCATAGTACGATCGATCATTCGTTGTAATCATTCCACCTTCACCTGTCGTAATTTGTTTGACTGGGTGAAAACTAAACATCGTCATATCACTAATCGACCCTATTTTATTCCCTTTATATACACCTCCCAGTGCATGCGCTGCATCCTCAATTACAACTAAATCATATTTTTTCGCAATCGACTTAATCTCATCTAAATTTGAAGGGCGTCCGGTAAAATCGACTGGAATAATTGCTTTTGTCTTTTTCGTTATTTTTTGTTCAATCGATTGTGGCGAAATATTTAACGAATCCTCCTGAATATCAGCAAAAATAGGGACCCCATGTTGATAGAGTACACAATTCGCACTTGCGGAAAACGTTATAGGTGTCGTAATGACTTCATCCCCGTTTGTAATCCCTGCAGCATAACAAGCAGCATGTAAAGCCGCAGTTCCACTTGAAAACGCAACTGCAAATTTTGCATTTGTATATTGAGCAACTTCCTGTTCAAATTCAATTATTTTCGGTCCTTGTGTGACATAATCACTTTTCAAAACGTTCAGCACAGCTTTTACATCCTCTTCATCTATCGATTGCCGGCCGTATGGCAAATAAGATCGTCTAACAGGTTCTCCTCCGTGAATCGCTAAACTATTTTTACTCTCCATTGTCTACTCCTTATCAAATCAAATTTGTAGTCTTAATCCAGCTCTCAGTTCTTTTAATCCCCTCTTCTAATGTTATTTTAGGCTCCCAGTCTAACAATTTTTTCGCTTTTTCATAGTTACATAGTAATTTGGGTATTTCACTTTGGGGGTGAATGTGTGCGACGTGGTGTATTCGTGATGGATCATTGACTACGAGCTTTGCTAAATCATTAATTGAAATATCTCTACCTAAACCTGCATTAATGATTTCTCCATTTGCTTTATCCGAATAACCTGTTCTCACGACGAATTCCGCACAGTCTTCAACAAATAACAAATCACGTGTCTGTGTACCTGTACCATAAATGTTCAGCGGTTTTCCATCGAGTTTATTTTTAATAAAAATCGCGACGACGCCGCCTTCTCCACCTGTTTTTTGGTAAGGTCCATACGTGTTAAATGGGCGAATGACGACAGTAGGAAGATTGTACGCAAAATAGTAGGAGAGTACCATGTTTTCAGCTGCGATTTTTGAGCCTGCATACGGGGAAGCCGGCTTGATCGGATCAGTTTCTTTTATACCGCTCTCTTTGCTGGCATTTTCGTAAACCATACAAGTGCTCATGAATACGATTTTAACGTGATTTTTTTTGCAGAGCTCTAACATGTGAAAAGTTCCAATTGTATCATTTTCAAAAGTTGTTTTTGGATCATCGATACTGTCTTGAACATTTATACTTGCTGCTAAGTGATAACAAATGTCAAATTGATTTGTGAAAAGTTTTCGTAGAAGATCTATATCTTTAATGTCACCAATGACAAGCTCTTTAAATTCCTTGTGATTCATGAAGTTCTGTATATTACCAACTCTTCCATTTGACAAATCATCTAGAACCCAGACATCGTGACCGTCCTTTAATAATTTGTGTACGACCCATCTTCCTATAAAACCAGCACCACCAGTAACTAGTACTTTCATCCAATATCAACCACCTCTACTTATGTTATTACCTTTAGATGATGTTCTCCTCCAGAAGAAGCTTAACGACTTCTTCATACGTTAATGGAGGGTGATCATTTGAACTGTACGTTTGATGTTTTGCTTTTTTCGCATGTTCATATGTTTCATCTTTTCCATACATTCCTGGAATAATGAACATGTCTTTGAGCTCCCATGCCTCCAATGATTCTTCGTACGTCATTAATTCCTCATACCTTTTTTCACCAAGCCTTAGTCCGATTTCTTCGATGGAGACTCCCTCGTTCATCCCTTCCTTTTTACAAGTCTCTTTCACAATCGCTGTTACTAAATCTTTTAGTTTTATGATCGGCATTTTTAATACGAACACTTCACCGCCTTTCGACTCCTTTAACGCCTTTATTGTCAGTGTTGTTGCTTGATTAACGGTCATCATAAATCGAGTCATCTGGACATCTGTGACCGTTACTTTTTGCTCATGAATAATTTGTTTTTTAAACAACGGAATGACTGAGCCACGTGAACCAAGGACATTTCCAAACCTTACACTTGCAAATACTGTTTTGCCTTTCCCATTACTATATTGTGCCGAAGATATTAACCGTTCAGCCGTCAATTTTGTTGCTCCATACGTATTTGTTGGTGAAATTGCTTTATCAGAACTTGTGAAAACCACTTTTTTTACTTGTTGTGCATTCGCTGCTTTGATTACATTATACGTTCCGTTAATATTCGTCATGACCGCTTCATATGGATTATATTCACATGCAGGAACATGTTTCATTGCAGCTGTGTGAAAAACATAATCAATATCTTCCATAGCACTATATACACGGGTATAATCTCGAACATCTCCAATTAAAAATCGAAGGTTCTTCTGATGGCGATATTGATTTTGTAGTTGATGTTGCTTAAATTCGTCTCTGCTAAAAATTCTCACGACTTGCGGATCTTCTAGCATGATCTGTTTGAGAAGATTGGTCCCGATTGTACCGGTTCCGCCAATGATTAAAATTCGTTTATTTTTAAAAAACATCGTAAATCCTCCTCTCATCATGACATAAACATTCATGATTTCCTTCTAACTTTTTGTGCCTTTATATCCTATGAACCTCCCACTAGACTAGTAACGGTTACTGTCCAGTTATTTCTCTGATTCCTACGAAAAGCGATATAAAATAGCACGTCATGAATATTTCACACTAAACCTGCAATATATGTATAAGAATATGGAGGTTTATGTGCTTGTAAAAAGGAGGATTCCAAGATGTTGGATGAATTGAAAATAAGCTTAAATGGAGATCAATTAATCATCGATAAAGGCATTTATGAGGAATTAAAAAATACGTTTACTTATGAGTGCTGGGTGAAACCGGAACGGTCTCACACAACTGGAATCGATACAATTCGAGGAACGTTTGGTACTAAAGGGCAAACGTATTTAATTGCCCCTGGACATGGAAATCACAAAAATACTGCAGGCGTAGGATTTTCTGTCGCAACAAATGGGATTTCTGTATTTGAACATACCCACAATTATTTACCTTCGGTTCTCGTGTATCGTGGGCAAATATTAGATTGGACTCACATTGCGGTCGTTTACAACAATAAAGTTCCCTCTTTATATATTAACGGGACATTTGTGAAACGAGGTTTAAAAAGCCCTGTGGATCATGTATTTGCTTCCGGTACTGTCGGTGGTATTAATCCATATGGCTATTATAAAGGACACGTATACAATTTGCGGCTATGGATAACGGTTCGAACGCAAATTGAAATTAAAAAACAAATGAACCTAGTGTTAGAAGAAGGAAAAAATGGATTATATAAAGTATGGCGTTTTCCAAAAACGTCTCATGCGACACGAGTAAATGAGTCCTCATCCATTCTAGAAAAACATACGGATATACTAAGTAGATGGAATATTATTCAACCACGTTCACATGCAACCAAACCTGATTCTGTTCAAACACATATTCATGTCGATCCTTTTATTCGTGCACACAAACAAACCGATACCAAAGATGTATCTGATATATTTATTCTTCCAGGTTTATACCGAAATGACTATCAAAATTTTCTCGTTCCTGTAGCTAATCAGTTAATACGAAAAGGACAATCAGTGAGCTTTCTTTTAGACTCATCCAGTCAAATCGCCTCAACACCTTCACTATCCCCTAAAGTAAAAGTAATCAATAAAGAAGAATACGTAAAAAACCATTCGATCGAATCCATATCCACCCAATTTTATGCAAGTCAAATCTTACAACATATCAATGCTTGGTCAAAAATGGAAGGACTCACACATGCTAAGAAAATATGGCTAAAAAATTTCTATACTAAATATGCGCAAGATTTGATTAGTACTTCGATGATGTTACTTGATATCCGTCCAAAGATTGTGTATGGGATTCATTATGTCATGAACCCTGGTTGTAGTGATGCGATCCAATTCTATTCTCACACCATACCGGTTAAGACCATTTTAATTCAGCACGGCTTTTTTCTAGGAGAATACCATGATTTTCGAGGTTCAGACGAGGTAATTTTATGGGGAGATTTTCATGAACGTATCTTAAAACAATTTTCTAATCGCCCACCTAGTGTCATATTAGGAAACCCAAAATTAGAAAGCTTAATGAAGCAATATGAAGCAGCAATAAACAACGCTTATGATGAGAATGATTTTGTAAACAATGAAACTGAACTTCTTTATCTTTTTTCTCAATCCCCAAAAATAAGTAAGCAAAGTAAAAACAACCTTGACCTATTTGTCCAAACAGTCCAAAACCTGACTCAAATGAAAGTTACGTATAAACTACACCCGTCTTTTACCATACATCATTTAGAAGAATATGTACGAAATGGCCGAATACGCCCAGAGCAAGTCGTTCAGAATGGTGATTTATATCAACTGATTCGTCAGGCGGATATCGTTTTAGGAGACACGTCGACAGCCATTTTTGAAGCTGCCGCTTTTTCAAAGCCTGTTATCCAAATTTGTCACCCAACATCCGAAGAAGCAACAAAAAAGCAACTCATTTTTACGACAGGAACATCGACGACTGAACTTCGATCAATGTTGCAGCAAATTCAATCGAATAATAACAAAAAGCAAGAAATATTAACGCAGCAAAAACAGAAGATCGAGGATATTTTTTATCAAACAAAAGGAACTTCCGCAAGAATAGCGAATTATTTATCACAACAATGCAGCAAGATCAATCGTTAAAGATCTTACTGCATTTTATAGCATTTCATAAGAACATATTCAGTGAACATTTCGTTGACATCACTCTATTTAATTGTTGTCCCTCTTGATAGAAAGTGAAGGCTAATCAAGTGTACTATACGTATTAGACACATATTTAGTTTTTGTCATAATGAAGCTTGATGACATTTAAAATTGACTTTGCTCTCTGTTCCCACGTGTGATTTTTTTTTGCAATCTCTCTTCCTTTTAATGCGATCCTCTCTAGCATATCAACATCTTGTAAATAAGAAACAACCTTTTCTTCAAGGTTTGGATCGTCTAGGTCATAAAACAATATATTTTCTCCATGAGTGAAATTCGATTCTAAAAACTTGTTTTTATCAGTTAAACTTACACCACCTGTTAACATCGCCGTAAAAATGCGATCATGTCCACCGTAAGCTAAATTGGGTAAAATGTTCAAGATCATTTTAGCATGCTGTAATTTATATTGAAATTCTAAATAGTCAATAGAAGGATAAATTTGGATGCGACCATTTTTATTCTTTAAATATTGCCAGTCTGTGTTAAAGATCATAAGGGACAGATGTTTAAATGATTCTAATACTTTCTTCCGACGATAACCACGAATATAGTAATCTGCGTGAACTAATAAATTCGTGAAACGTCGATCAGGTGTTAACCTTTTTCCTTTCGAATGTAAAACTACTTCAGCTACGTCGATCAATGGGATGTTTGATTCATACAACGACTTCTCAACAATTTCATCGATCATCGTCTTATATTCATGATCTTGTAGCCAAACATTTCGGTGTTTCACAGGGTCCGTATATGTTCCTGTAAATAAAATATCGGTATTTCTTTTATTTAATGAATTTGCAGGAATTTCAGAAATGTTTCCTAAAGAAGCTCCATGCGGGATAAATGCTTTCGTAAATGTCCCTTTGTAATAATTGTTTAAATAATCAACATGTGTCCTATCTAAACATGAAACGATTAAATTTTCAGCTTTTAAGTTGTAATCTAAACGATTTTGATGATAGATCGGATGATCTACTAGATAACAGAAAAACGGGACTTGTAATCCATTGATTCTTTGTTTTAAATATTCATACCCATGTGCATTCATTCCGAACAAAAAATAAAGATTTTTGTCTCTTAAAATTGTTTCAATTTTTTTATTATAATCAGGCTTTGTTAAGTCGATCATAATTAGATCGTATCCTAATTGTTCAAACGCTTTCGACAATGCAGTTGCAAAAAAACGAGTAGCACTATAACTGCTACTTGACATAATTACTCCGATTTTCTTTACTGCTGTTTCAGCTGTTTTTTTCATTTGTCCGTAGATGTATCCATGGTGTTGGTGCCCAGTTCGATCGAGAATGAGTGTACTTTTTTCATTGAATTGATAGTTAACGATTAGCCCGTTGTCTTTTGCTTCAATTTTTTTTTCCATTTTTTGAGCAATCGTTTCGGGAGCGAGCGGATGATCCCAAAGTCGAAATTGGCGAATATACCCTTGAAAAAATCCATAGGGAGATAAACCACCAATAATTCCAGATGCATAGACAGACTCCTTTGGACTAACGAGTCCAACTTTCCGCAATACCCCATTAATGTACAATTTCGGTCTTTTTTCATCATAAGTGATTGCAATATGAATCCAGTTATTAATCGGTACTGCAAGGGAAAGAGTGATCGGTAAATAGTTGACACTATGCTCTACGACTACAATACCGTTCGTTCCAACAGACAGTCCGACTCCAGCACATGCGGCATCCAAGCAATTTTCTGCTCCAATGATATATTTTTGACCTAACGTCCCGGCAACGCCTGTCGTCGATTCTTTTTTTATCGTAATCGGAGCAGATGGTTTAACAAAAAACTCATACGTAAAATTGTTTTTAATTTTAGGGAAAATAGACTGAATAACGATTTTCTCTTTTCCTGTAAAATGATAGTAGTCATTCAAATTTATTCACTCCAATCTATTTTACGCATGGTCGTATATACGACGGTCTGTTTTCCTACAACCTTTAGCGGTTCTTTGTCTCCCAATCAAAACCTATCTGGGCATCATCCCAAGGTATTCTTTTTTCATCAGGGTTTTTAGCATTATACGATTCCGTCGTAAAATAAATAATGGTTGCTGGTTTGCTGCCAAGTACACGGTATCCGTGAGCGACTCCTTTTGGAATGAGAACAATAATCGGATTTTCTTCTCCCATATAATACACATCCGTTTGACCTTTCGTTGGAGATTGTTCCCTTAGATCATATAAGACAACTTGTGCATTACCTGATGGAAAAAACCATAAATCATCTTGATTCTCATGATAATGAAAAGCTTTTACGACACCTGGATAACTCATGGACCATGATGCCTGACCAAATCGCTCCAATAACTGTTCATCATCTCGTAAGACTTCAGCAAAAAAACCTCGGTCATCACAATGTTTCATTAAGGTTTTTACTTTTACTCCGTCAATCATCTTATGAACTCCTTTCTAAGGTACTCTGAAACAGCATCTTGCCAGCTTCTAGGTAAAGGTAATCCTTCTCGTAATAATTTATCTTTTGACAAGACGGAATAATGTGGTCTCGGTGCAGATGAACCAAATTCTTTTGTCGAGACAGGTACTAACAATTTAGAATCATAACCTGATTCATTGAAAATATATTTTGCAAACTCAAACCAGGTGCAGCTTTCTGAATTCGTAACATGATATATACCTGATTTGCCTAATTCGATTAACGTACGAATAACAGATACAAGGTCAGCTGTATAAGTAGGACTACCCATTTGATCATTGACAACCTTGATCGGGATCTGTTTCTTTCCTAGACGTAACATAGTATTCACAAAGTTGTTTCCGCCGTGTCCAAACACCCAAGAAGTCCGAACGATCGTACAATTTTTGCGGATAACCGACTGACAAGTTTCTTCTCCGAGACACTTACTTACCCCATAAATATTTAATGGGTCTGTCTCATCCTTTTCAGTGTACGGCACACTTTTTTTACCATTAAAAACATAGTCACTACTTATATAAATGAGTCGTGTTTGATGTCGTTTAGCAGCTAGGGCAATATTCATTGTTCCAACAGCATTTATGCGAAAAGCGGTTAGACGATCTAATTCACAATGATCGACCGCAGTATAGGCAGCTGCATGAATAATAATGTCTGGGTCGATTTCTTGAACCCGTTCTTCTACTTTTTGTGGTACTGTAATGTCTAACTCGTCTTTCCCATATGCGTATACGTTGTAGCTGATTGAAAGCTGTTTCTCTAATTCTTTTCCGAGTTGTCCTTTACCACCTGTAATCATTAATTTTTTCTTAACCATCATTTCCACCTAATTGACCTTGATTTTGATACCATTTAATCGTTTCAATAATACCTTCTTCAAACTGTACTTTCGGCTCCCAGCCTAGCTCTGTGTTTATTTTCGTAAAATCGATTGAGTAGCGACGATCATGTCCTTTCCTATCGTCAACATATTCAATCAAAGCTTCATCTTTACGAAGGTACTTTAAGATCGCTTTGATGACATCAATATTCGTTCTCTCTTCGTGACCTCCAATATTATAAACTTCACCTGGCACTCCTCGTTCCAAAACAAAGTGAACAGCTCGGCAATGATCACTTACATGGATCCAATCTCGTATATTCATTCCATCTCCGTAAAGCGGAATCGGTTCACCTTTCATCGCATTTGTAATCACTTTTGGAATAAATTTTTCTTTGTTTTGTTGAGGACCATAGTTGTTGCTGCACCTCGTAATAATTAACGGTAGCTTATACGTCTGAACAAATGACCTAACTAACAAGTCAGCTCCTGCTTTACTTGCTGAATATGGGTTATTTGGTTTAAGAGGAGATTTTTCAGTAAATGGGGCAGTAAATTTATCTAAAGATCCGTATACTTCATCCGTAGAAATTTGGATGAGGCGGTTTGCTTTTTTCTCTAAAACAGCATAGAGCAAATTTAAAGTACCTTTAATATTTGATTCGTAAAATTGGTCAGCTCGATTAATGCTTCTATCAACATGACTTTCCGCAGCAAAGTTGATGATAGCATCATATTGGCGGTCCAAAGCTCGTTCCAACTCATCTTCCTTACTAATATCGCCTTTTATTAAGCGATAATGAGGGACCTCGTTAAACTTTTTAATATACTCCTCATTTGCTGCATACGTAAACGCATCAATGTTTGTTATTTGATAGGACTGATGGTCTAACATGTACTCAATGAAATTTGATCCGATAAACCCAGCTCCACCTGTAACTAAAAGTTGTTTCATCTCATACTCTCTCCCTATTCAACCTCAAATTCTTTCTGAACAAGACGGCTTGCCATCTGTAAGGAGTCGAAAGTTCCTGCATCAATCCACCAACCATTTAAGAGATTAAAGTTCATTTGACTCCTATGAATATATGAATTATTCACATCGGTAATTTCTAATTCACCACGATGAGAAGGTTTTATATTTTTAATCATGTCAAATACTGCTCTATCGTACATATAGATACCGGTAACACAATATGGAGATATCCACGTTCTCGGTTTTTCGATAATGGAAGATACAAGGTTTTTCTCTTGATTTAATACCGCCACCCCAAAACGTTCTGGGTCCTCCACTTCTTTCAATAGAATTTTCGCTCCTTCGGCTTGCTTTTTAAATGATTCAATAAATGGAAGCAATGAATCTTCAAAAATATTATCACCTAATAAAACGATGAATTTATCTTCAACAAATGCTTCAGCATAAGATAAAGCATCCGCTATTCCATCTGCCCTATTTTGAATTTCGTAACAAATATTTATCCCAAACTTTTCTCCATTACCTAGAAGTTGAAAAAAGTCACTTATATCTTCCTGATTTGTCACGATCATCACATCTTTTACCCCTGCGCCTTTTAATTTATTTATCGACCAATAAATCATCGGATAATTTCCTACAGGTAAAAGATGCTTATTAATGATCTCTGTTACAGGTCTGAGCCTCGTCCCTTTACCTCCTGCTAAAATAACTCCTTTCACGCATATTCCTCCTTCCGGTCACCGTGCGGAGAGCACTTTTTAGCAAAGAGTCCTCACTTATTTTCTCATGATCATCTCATGTAAAAATTCGTTGAACTACCTTTAAAAACATAAAGCTATTCATGGTTTTACAATATGATTTCCCTATAACTTTGGTAACCTGGGAATACAAAAATAGTATTTTACCTATCGCCACGTTCATGAACAATAGAATTCGGTTCTGTATTGCATTTATTGCATATTGTAACGATCTTCTGATTTTTGCAAGGAAAATAAAATTTTACTTCTCACATTCTATTTCATGCATATAGATGAACTAAAATA
Source organism: Evansella halocellulosilytica (assembly GCF_002335745.1). GTDB lineage: Bacteria > Bacillota > Bacilli > Bacillales > Salisediminibacteriaceae > Bacillus_CA > Bacillus_CA halocellulosilytica. The sequence goes on from NZ_NIST01000001.1 coordinate 4,212,273, forward strand.
GCATTTGTCTGAGGTGAGAAAATGAAATCGAAACAGAAGCGTTCTTCAAACGCTAAACAAACTTCAAAGCTGCAGTTAGAGCAAAAATTAATTTATTATCGCTCTGAATTAAAGAAGTATGAAACGGAAATCGACCAATTAAAAAAGAGATTGAGGAAAAAGCAGGCGATCGAAGAAAGCAAAATCGCTGATAAAATAAACAACGATCATGAAAAGATAGCGAGTGAATATAACGATGGAGATAAAGCTTCAGCTAACGTAAAAAATGATTTTGCTATGAAAGCTTACTTTAGTCATTCAGTGTTTTTACCGAATACATCTGACCCTTCAGGTGACTTGCAAGATCCTAATATTCATGTAATCGGACATTTTACGATTGAAAACACTGGAACAAAACCGTTAAATAATCCATTCATTTGTTTTCGAATAAAACCAGCTCAACAAGTCCTTCTTTCAGGTAAAATACGTTTTAGAGAACAGCCGCAAAATAAAGCATTTGCCCCGATGGAAGAGTGGGCTTATATTCAAGAAGATTTTCGAGACTGGATCAAAACGAAAGGGGAGCACTGGTTAAGACCGCTTCACTTCCAACAAATTCAACCTGGAGAGAAGAAGTCCTTTTCAAACTTTGACTTTACTCTTGAGCCCAGTGAAGGTGTATCACAATATTTAGTTGAAGGATTTGTATTTTCAAAAGAAATTCAACAAGGTGTACCTTCCTCTAATTCTATCTCTATCTTTTTATCATAAAGCAATTTTTAACATTCTTCGTATTGAACTATAAAAACAAAATTTTTATTTTCTTACTTTTTAAGAGCAAACCCAGAGTCCGTATTAGGAACTCTGGGTTTCATATTTAAAGGGTAGATTATAAAATTTCAATCACTCGTTAGATGACTAGCTTTAGCGAAGAGCGATTACACCATGAGTTCCCACACGAATGTCGTGACTTTGGCGTTCCATGCAGGACGCGGAGGTATAGTCGAAGATCTGATCTAGCGATTTGTCTCGACGGACAGGACGTCCTAATGCCGGGCATACTACAGGACATGGAGTTTTGTCCGACCAGTTTTCATCGACGATAACCAAAGACGCGCTTGCGCTTTTCTTATAAGTATTATAACCATTGGATAATAATCGCTTCTATCATGGCCGCAACACCAGCTGCTGCTAAAATAATAATCATAACTGTAAACACAGTTGGAAATAACATATAGCCGGTATACATAAATACAGCCATCCATATTCCTAAACACCAATGACAGCTTAAAAGTTCACCAACCCACTTCTTCCATCCATGATCAGCGACAATATAAATCGTTTCTAGTTCTCCATGTTCATTCGTTTCCTCTTCTACTTTTATAAACGGTCTCCTTATAAACTCTGTTATAGAATCATAAATGAAAAGATGCGTCATCCGAAAAACGGCAATTGTAAACAAGATAAATTCAAATGGTGTAATTTCCATAAGACATGAACTCTTTGAAAGAAAGTTTCTTCAGCCGTCGTAAGAGCCCATTTTTTCACCTCCATCCTCTTGTTTCAAACACTTTCTTTCTATAACTATGCAAGTACCTTGTTTTTGTTTAGCAGAAAAACAAAAAATATACTGGGACAAAACTCAGTTATGAAAAATGACCCTCACCTTTTGGTGAGAGCCATTTCAAATTTATTAGGTTTTTATATTGGTGGTGATTGGGCAAAAATACACTCGCATGCACCCTAGAGCACAAGTGCGATGGTTGACAGATCAAGTGGTCTGAATGTAATTGGACAAAAAAGAGATTCCGATTATCAAACACGATAACCGGAATCTTTTTTTACTTTATTGTGATTGTTTTGTCCCAGCCTCATGAGAGATGATTTACATCATCCCAATTGTGTTATATCCACCGTCCACATGGAGTAACTCACCAGTTATTCCGCGTGACATGTCACTCATTAAAAACAATGCTGTATCACCAACCTCTTCCTGTGTAACTGTACGTTTGAGTGGAGAATTTTCTTCCATTTCTTTTAATACATCATTGAATCCACCGATGCCTTTTGCAGCAAGAGTTCGAATCGGTCCAGCGGAAATCGCATTAACCCTAATATTTTCCTTACCTAAGTCATTTGCTAAATATTTAACACTTGCATCAAGTGAAGCTTTAGCTACCCCCATGACATTATAGTTTTTCACGACTTTTTCTCCACCTAAGTATGTTAATGTAACAATACTTCCACCTTCAGTCATAAGTGGTCGTGCTGCTTTCGTTACAGCTGTTAATGAGTATGCAGAAATGTCATGTGCTAACTTAAAACCATCGCGTGTCGTGTTCAAATACTCACCTATTAACTCATCACGGTTAGCAAAAGCAATACAATGTGCTAAACCGTGGATAACTCCGACTTCTTCTTGAATTTGTTGAAACGTTTTATCAACTTCCTCGTCACTCGTTACATCACAAGGTAATATGAGTGAATCATTTCGGTCTAACGTTTCTGCCAACTGGCGGACATTTTTCTCTAGTCTTTCACCTGCATATGTAAAAATTAACCTGGCACCTGCTTTTGATAATGATTCTGCAATCCCCCAAGCAATACTTCTTTTATTTGCAACTCCCATAATGACATATGTACGCTGACTTAAATCAATCTTCATTTACATTTCCTCCTCAACATTTTATATGTTGTTATTAGTACTTGGTCTTAATTTTATCTTGAAAAGTAGACAAGGTCAACATTGTTCTCACACCACTCATACCAACAGCCATATGTAATCATTATGAGTATGGAAAAAACAGTTAAAAAGAGTTGCCCTCAAGGTTGATGAGTGTCCATTCTGACTTATCAGGTTTATTATTGGGGTTGATTGTTCAAAAATACATTCGCTCTCGAGGACTTATTTAGAATGATTCTAGTTAGCGGATAAACACGGATTTTCACAAAAAAACCTATTTTCGCGGATAAAACGAAAAATTCCAAGAATAAACTTAAATTTTTCATGAAATAAACATGGTAAGTCGCAGCTTATTCATAGTGTAACGTTCTTTGGAGCTAGACAACAATCGAGAGATTAAAATTTATATTAATTCTTATATTTTAAAAAATGCAGGAGAAACATCTCCTGCATCATCTAAACGAAATTTACTTTTCAAAAAGCGCCCTTAATTGCGTAACATGCTTTTGGCTTCCTGAAACGATCATTCGATCGCCTATATTTAAAACCGTATCACCGTGAGGGATGATCGATTCGTTCCCTCTGAAGATCCGAACAAAAACAGTATCCCCTAAAATTGGCATTTCCCTCAAAGGCGTTCCTGCAATACTTTCATTTTCTAATTCTACTTCTGAAAGTCCATTTTGAGGATTTTCAAACATTTCAACGACATGCGGTGATTCAATTAACGTTTTTAAAACGAGCTGCGTCGAGAAAAACATAGAGAATACGTCAACCCCGATCTGCTCAAGTTCCTCTTTATATTCAGGTATATCTACTCGTGCGATGACCCGCTCAGTACCATATTCCTTCGCATATTTGGCAATTTGTAAATTGTTATCTTCATTACCTGTCGCGACAACAATCGTATCTCCATCAAAAACACTATGCTCCTCAAGAGATTCAATTGAAAAGTCCTTCATTTCATTTACGGAAAATGAAGAGTCAATATTAAACTCTTCAATTTTATCTTGCCTTCGGTGAAAGATCTTTGCTTTAAAGCGATCCGGATCAATCGTTAACGATAAAGGCATCGTTAATTGATTTGCCCCGACAAACATCACTTCTTGAACATCGTCCTCTTCCATGCGAGGGTATAACTTTTTAAACACGATCGGTGTTAAAATACAAGATAATACAGCGACTAATATTAATGCTGAAGATAAAATTTCATCGATAACACCCATTCGTTCACCAATTGCAGCTGCAGCAATGACTAAGCTTAATGTGGACGTTAATAAAAACCCTGCTCCGATTGTTTCCTTCCAATTATACCATTTTAGTAAGAACAAACTCGGGATTACTTTTGAAATTAATAAAGCTAATAGTAAAAGCGGAATTAACAGCATTACTTGAGAATCACTGAATAATGCCCATAAATCTAAGTCTACTCCTACCATAACAAAGAAGATCGGGATAACGAATCCGTACCCAAATGAGTCTAGCTTTTTAACCATTTCTTTGTTTGGTGCTAATAACGATACGAGAACACCCGCTAAAAATGCGCCTAATATGTTTTCTGCTCCAACCGTTTCTGATAGCGCAACAAGAAAAATAATTAATGCAAAAATAGCACGTGTATCAATTTGTATCGTCCCTTTTGTCATCGTTTCAAAGAAAGAGCGGTGCTGGTATTTCTTTGCTAGCCAATAAATGAAAAGACCAACTGCAAATAAAATGAGAAGTAACCACATGTTTCCTCCATCATCGGCATATAACGAAACAAAAACAGCAAGTAAAATCATCGTAACTAAATCAGCAATGACAGCAACGAGCAAAATCGTTTGACCGATTGGTTTATCCATTATATTTGCTTCTTTCAAAGTAGGAACAACAACACCTAACGAAATCGTTGATATAATTAATGTCATCAGGAATGCATTATCAACAAATCCTAGCCATACTAACAAATAAGAGAGCAATAACGATAAGGCGAATACCCCAAAAAAGATGACTGTTGCCGCGAAAAATGGATTTCCTTTTGACTGATTATTCTTTTGTTTCTTCCGAACAAAAGCTGTAAAATCAATTTCTAATCCGCTTAAAAACATTAAAAAGATAAATCCTAATAAGGACAATGATTCTAACCATATATCTGTCGTTACAATATTGAAGCCACTTTTACCAATCACAATCCCCGCAATAATTTCTGCGACAACAACAGGTATAACTCTCAACTTTAACTTGTGCAGTAGAACAGGAATAAGAAAGGCGATGGAGACGACAATAACTAATGATGTGACGGATGCATGTTCTTCCATGATGTTCCTCCTTCTCCATTTCTTTTATCATATAGGTACCTTACCGTTCATCTTTATGATGAATACGGTTGTTGAATGACGGTACAATGACTAAACGTTTTTCACAAACGACATCAATCATAGTAGAGCATCGGTTGATTGTCAATACAAAATTGGGAGGGAATGTCCTTGTACGATATTATCGGAGATATCCATGGTTGTTATGATGAAATGCTCGACCTTTTGCAAAAATTAGGTTATCACATGTATAAGGGGGAACTTATACACTCTAGCAAGCGAAAGCCTGTATTTCTTGGAGATTTAACGGATCGTGGTCCACAATCGGTTTCAGTTATCAAAGGTGTCGCACGCTGGGTAAAAAATGGACAAGCTTACTATTGCCCGGGGAATCATTGTAATAAACTTTATCGATATTTGTTAGGTAGAAATGTCGTCATTAATAACGGTTTAGAAACAACTGTGGAAGAACTTCAGCAACGATCCAATGATGACCGCGAGAAAATTTCCTCTAGTTTTATTGAGCTTTATGAGCAATCCCCATTATATTTACAGCTTGATGACAACAAGCTCATCGTTGCTCATGCTGGAATTCGACCAGATTATATCGGTAAAGATCACAAAAAAGTCAAAACGTTCGTTTTATATGGTGACATTACAGGGGAAAAGCATCCTGATGGAAGACCAATACGAAGAGACTGGTCGAGTAAATATCATTTTGACAGCTTTATCGTATACGGACATACACCAGTAAAAGAAGCAAGAAAAGTAGGTCAGACAATAAATATAGATACTGGATGTGTATTCGGAAATAAATTAACGGCTCTCCAATGGCCTGAAAAAAATGTTGTCTCTGTTCCTTCAAATCAACCGTATGTTGCAGAAAAATTTAATCCGATCGACCAGCATTAAAAGAAGCCCTTACTCGCGTTTTGCTACGTAAGGGCTTTGTATGCATCATGCATATCAGCTGGAAGCGGTGCTGTAAAATGCATCGTTTCCTTTAATAATGGATGTTCAAACGTGATTGAGGATGCATGGAGAGCTTGACGTTCAATTTGTTCATTAGATCCACCATATAACGAATCCCCGAATAAAGGGTGACCAATTGAACTCATATGAACACGGATTTGATGAGTCCTTCCTGTTTCAAGCTTCAGTTGAATGAGAGCACCATTTATTTTTTGGTCAAGAACAGAGAAGTGAGTGACCGCTCTTTGACCAGTTTGTGAAACAGTTCTTTCGATGATGCTTCCATCTTTACGAGCTATCGGCTTGTTGATCGTTCCTGTTTTTCTCACAACGTTTCCGTGAACGAGCGCTTGATACGTCCGACTTATTCCTCTTTTTTGCTGCAACCTGACAAATTGATCGTGCACGTAACGATGTTTCGCAATGAGTAATAGACCAGATGTATCCTTATCTAAACGATTTACGGCATGAAACGTCGTCGGGATATGATGTTGCTCATAGTAATATAAAATGGCTCCTGCTAACGATGGTTCATCTTTATTTTGAGGAGGAATAGTCGGCAATCCGTGCGGCTTATCGATGACAAGCATATGTTCATCTTCATAAATAATCGTAAGCGGTACTGGTGAAAGCTTTATGTATTGACTACGATTTTCTGGCGGAAAAATGATTTCAACTACATCCCCGCTTTTTACCATCGCACGAACATTTACATCCTCACCATTAACGATCATTTCTCCACCTTGAAATTTTATGTCTGCAAGAGCTTTACGGGAAATTTGTTTACTATTACGTAAAAAGTCACGAAGAAGCTGTCCATCCTCTTCAGGAGCAACGTGCCAGCGTATTGATATTCGGGACATTAGCCTGTGATGAATGATTCTTTCACCCTTTTCCAAAAAGGGAACGGCCTGAATCGGGCAAAACGTACTTGTTCTTCTGCAACACGGCATTGGATGGACTTTACTTCTTTTTGTAACAATGTCTTATGATCAATTGTCACTTGAAAATCGACATCATTAATCGGCTTTAACAAACATGTGTGGTGTTGCGGCAGCACGAGCGGCGATCCAATTGTTCGATATACTCTATTATTTATCGATGCCATTTCAGCAAGCTGAATCGATGCTAAAGAAGGATGCAGGATTGCACCACCTAAAGCCTTGTTGTATGCTGTACTCCCTGAAGGTGTCGAAATACATAAACCGTCACCACGAAATGTTTCAAACAAGTCACCTTTAATTTCTATATCCATCACAAGGGACCCTTCTGTACTCTTCACTGAACATTCATTTAAAGCGAGAAATCGTTCAGATTTTTGATCTCCATTATGACGAATAATTACCTCTAATACTGGATATTCAACCACTTTAAATGGGGTCTTTGCAATATGTATGACAAGCTTTTCAACTTCGTCAGGTTTCCAGTCTGCATAAAAGCCTAGATGTCCGGTATGAACACCGACAAAAGCGGTGTCATTTAAACGGTGTAAATACTCGTGAAAAGCTTCTAACAGTGTACCGTCTCCACCAACTGAAATCACAATGTTTGGCTCTTCAGGATCATAGGTAAGTTCAAACTCTTGTAAATAGTTTTTAATTTTTTGCGTAATCATGTTCGAGTCATGATCTCCACGTGACCGGACAGTAAACTTCATATGTATTCAACCTCCTCACCTATTTTTTCGCATAGACTCTTGTTTTTTCGAGATGATTTGTTGAGCTTCTTGGACTTCACCTCTTATTTGAGTCATTTCTTCATCTAACCGAAAAGCCGCTTCAGCTGCTCGTTTAAGTCTTCCTTCAACTTCAGGAGGAATGTCTCTTCCGTACTTATACTGTAGTGAATGCTCAATTGTTGCCCAAAAATTCATTGCCAACGTACGAATTTGCAATTCAACAAGAAGTCGCTTTTCCCCTTCAATCGTTTGAACAGGGTACCGCAAAACGATATGATAAGATCGATATCCACTTTGTTTCTTATGTTTAATGTAATCTCGCTCTTCAACAATTTCAAAATCAGTTCGCGAATGAATCATTTCAACAACCGTATCGATGTCACCAACAAACTGGCACATGACCCGTACACCTGCAATATCTTGCATTTGTTCTTCTAATTCGTTTAAAGGGATGTTCTTTCGTTTTGCCTTTTCCAAAATACTGGATACAGGTTTGACTCTTCCTGTAACAAATTCAATTGGGGTTTGTTTAGACGAGAGTTGATACTGTTCTCTAACACTTCTTAATTTGATTTTTAGTTCATCTACAGCTTGTTTGTATGGCGCGAGCATCACATCCCAATCTTTCAACGAAATCACCACCCCAGCTAATTGTAGTTATATTATTTTCCCTCAAGAAATCGCATGAGTAAAATTGAGGACATAAGAGCTCGTAAGCTCTTGCTAAACATCCTTTTGTCGAAGTCATCAGAGAGCAGTGAGATGCACTAGCCTTTTCATCCTTTTATTTATAATTCCTATTACATTAGTTAAAAGCGCTCTCAACTGCCTTTACCATCTCGTCACCATAATTTTTGTTTCCCTTAATATTTTCGACCAAGTACCCAATTTCAGTCCAAAATTGCTCTAATGTCATTTCGACATTTCCAGATTCCTGTTCAAAAACGAGAATGACATCATGATGATCGTTCCTTGCAACAGAAAGTACTTCCCACGTTGCAGCAGGAAAACGTACATGCGCAAAAGATTCATGATCTTCTAGTAAATAGATAAACATTTGATTATCTGAATCGGCTAACATTTGTCCTTCTGGTCGTAACGTATGTAAATAATCAATCGTTTCTTCAGCTTTTGTTGTTGCAAAGAGTTTATTTTCTGTTACTGTTAGTTCGTGTATTGTCCATGAATGAATCATTAATTCGACCTCCAACATTGATACTTTCCACGTACAGTTTATCATATAAATGTATATCACCGGAAATAGAAACAAGCTTGAACGAAACTTAAATCTTTTTCAGAAACGTTACCTCACTTCTTTTGCCATTCATATATGAGCCCGAGCACCTTAAGCTGTGATAAACACATTGTAGCTTTCCCAGCAAGTGGATTACTAGTGATCATTTGTTCAAAAAAATAGACAAATTTCCTACTCATAAGTCGATTGTTATTCTCCTAAAGCTATGAAATAATAAAATCATGCAATGTATATAGTAGGTGATACGATGAATCAAGAAATTGAAATAGAATTTAAAAATCTTCTTACAACAGATGAATACAACAAATTATCAACGATCTATTCTTCTCAATTATGTAAGAAACAGAAACAAACGAATTATTACTTTGATGATAGTCGGATGTCATTAAAGGAACATGGCTGTGCCCTTCGAATTCGTGAAAAGTCCGGTGAATATTACTTAACCTTTAAAGAGCCTCATCACGATGGATTGTTAGAAACTCATCAAAAATTAACGAATACCGAAAAAGACGAAGCAATTAAATTAGGAAAAATTCCTTCTGGTGATGTATTAAATCAAGTTCAAAATAAACTAAAAAGCATGAAAACTGAATTTGTTTTGTTAGGTGAACTGACAACATTTCGAATGGAAGGAAATGTTGAAGGCGGACTTCTCGTATTAGATGAGAGTCACTATTTACATATGATTGACTATGAATTGGAATTCGAATGTAATGACGTACATCTTGGAAAAAAAGCATTTGATAAATTGCTTGAGACACATAATATACGTAGTCGACACACACCGAATAAAATTCGCCGATTCTTTGAATTAAAAATGAAGTTGGAAGGAAAGAACACTTAATTAAATGGGAGGTGTATGTAGTAAATGAACATGAATGGATTACAAGATTTTTATCAGTGGCAAATACTTCGTTCTTGGGGTGAGAAGCAGACAAATTCACAAACGAATCCTGCAAAGGGTAATGGTATGAATGACACATTCCAGCAACTATTAACTGAACAAATCAAACCTTCTTCAACACCATTAACGACATCGATTTCCAACGATGTTCAGGCAATGGCTAGGTCACTTGATCCTTCAGCAATAGAAAATATTACAGGGCATGCTAAAGCTTTTGCTCCTTATATTGAAGAAGCATCAAAAAAGTATGGGGTTGATGAAAAGCTCATCTATGCAGTGATTCAGCAAGAATCTGGATTTCGCCCTCGAGCGGTCAGTCATGCTGGTGCTAGAGGATTAATGCAATTAATGCCTCTTACAGCACAAGGGCTTGGCGTAGAGAACATTTTTGACCCAAAAGAAAACATTGAGGGCGGTACAAAATATTTAAAACAAATGCTTGATCGTTATGACAATAATATAGAGCTTGCACTTGCAGCCTATAATGCCGGTCCTGGCAATGTAGACCGTTACGGAGGAGTCCCACCATTTAAAGAAACACAAAATTATGTTCCTAAAGTATTATCAACGATAAATAATATGTCCACATCGACTATGGCATAAGAAAGCGCAAGCGCCCTCTCTCACAAGCGAAAAGCGCTGCCTAGCATCGCTCTGTGGTTATATCCGTCGAGACAACTATCGAGAGTGTGCAAATTATATAGGTTCTTTTTTAAAAAATCCGTCTCATAAGGCGGATTTTTTCTTTTTAAGTCTTTTTAGTAGCATTTTTCACCATTTGAATGTATTATGACATATTGTTAACATAAAAGAAGCATCTTTTTGATATGACAAGTCTCATTAGTTGATGGGATATAAATCGATTGATACAATAAAATGACAGAAATAGGATCTTATATACTCATATCATGATTACAGGAGTTTACTATGTATTACAGTAACGAACAAACACCATTTGATCTCATAGGAGAAGAGAAACTGTCAGAGCTAGTTGACAGGTTTTACGAGCTTGTATCAGAACACCCGGATTTAGCTCCTATTTTTCCTAATGATTTAACAGAAACAGCACGAAAACAAAAGCAGTTTCTTACACAATTTTTAGGCGGACCGCCATTATATTCTGACGAACATGGGCATCCTATGTTACGAGCTAGACATATGCCATTTAAAATCACACCAGTAAGAGCTCAGTCATGGCTCTCTTGTATGGCACAGGCAATGGTAGAGACAGACATACAAGATCCAGTCAGAACACATATTTTCGATCGTCTAACACAAACTGCTCATCATATGATAAATACTAAAGAGTAAAATGCTCTCTTTTAATAGGAGGGGGATCAAAATGGGTACAAACGATAAAACATTTGTATGTGATGATGAAACAGGGATATGTTGTCCAAAAGAACCGGCATCATTTTATATAAACCCTACTGAAAAAAAACCAATTGAAATTTATATGTTTATTGACCCACTCTGTCCTGAATGCTGGGCTTTAGAACCGATAATCAAAAAGTTACAAATGGAGTATTCTTCATATTTCACGATCCGGACACTTCTTGGAAATGAAATAAAGTGTTTAAATCAGCCAAATCAGTCTTCACATTATCGCCAAATGGCTCAAGTGTATGATGAAACTGCTAATCGCACTGGTATGCCATGTGACGGAGATGTGTGGCATGAAAATGAATTAACGACTCCATACTCAGTTATGATCGGGATTAAGGCTGCTGAGCTTCAAGGTAAAGCTGTCGGATCAAAATATTTGCGACGCATTAGAGAAGCGTTATTTCTTCATAAACAAAACATCGCTGAAGAGCCGGTATTAATTGAATGTGCCGAATATACAAAAGGAATGGACGTTGAAGAATTCAAACAGGATTTACATTCACAAAGTGCTACAAAAGCGTTTAAATGTGACGTTAAAACGACGAAAGAAATGGATGTAAAGTCTGTTCCAACATTAGTTTTCTTTAATGATGATATCGAAGAACCCGGTTTAAAAGTATCAGGCTTGTATGATTACAAAGTTTACGAAGACATTTTACATGAGATGTTAGGGACAGCACCTGAAAAATGTCCGCCGATTTCTATCGAACAATTTCTTAAATTCTACTCATTAGTAGCTGAAAAAGAAATATCAGTCGTCTTTGATATGACAATCGAAGAAGCTGAAAAAGAAATGAAAAAACTCCAAATCCAACAAAAAGTAAAACCAGTTTCAGTAAAGTACGGGACATTATGGAAATATGTTGACTAAAAGATATGGTGTTTTTCACTCAAACGTAATAAATGTTTCACCGTCAGAATGATCATCAATATGGTCATTCTTTTTTTGTATACATATCATCATGTTAGCGAAGTCTTTGCATATTCATTATAAAAGAACTTGTCTAATACATTTCTTCGAGGAGAAAGGAGTTTTACATATGTGGATTAAATACTTGATTGGAATTTCCGGAATTGCTATTAGTTTCTATTTCGTTTTACTTAGTTTAATGAACCTGTTTCCAAAATGGATCGCATTGCCACTCCTTCTTAGCTTTATCTTATATACTTTCCAATCTTATAACCGTCGTCATCAATTTAAAGGGTTTCATAGCCTCCAACAAAGAAAATAATAAATCAGTACAATGGTTTTACGGTATAGGTTGTCAGCTTACTCTATGCATGAGAGTCTGATATCCACGGAAATAACGTACTTCATATTTGACGCTTATGGTGTAATAACGATAACTATTACACACATATTTAATCATTACTTACAAACAACAAAAACGCATAAGTTTTCACTTTGAAAACTCATGCGTCTCACCGTTCTTATTGCCCCTATTAAGATAATAAGGATTCAAGTTCATCTAGCGTTTCCTCAAACACTGACAAAGCTTGTTTAATGGGCTCAGATGAAGTCATATCAACTCCCGCCTTCTTTAACACTTCAATCGGGTAATCAGAGCTTCCTGCTTTTAAGAAGTCCAAGTAGCGATCAACTGCCAGTTGCCCTTCATTCAATATTTGTTTTGCTAGAGCAGTTGCTGCACTGTATCCAGTTGCATATTGATAAACGTAAAAATTGTAATAGAAGTGAGGAATTCGGGCCCATTCTAAAGCAATCTCTTTATCGATGACGATATCATCACCAAAATACTTTTTATTTAATTCATAATACATCTCACTTAACAGATCTGGTGTTAACGGTTCTCCACCAGCAGCTTTTTCATGCATCATCTGTTCAAACTCAGCAAACATCGTTTGACGGAAGACGGTTCCACGGAATCCTTCCAAGAAGTGATTAAGAAGGTATAATCGTTTTTGTTTATCATCTGTTACTTTCAATAAATAATCGTTCAATAATGCTTCATTACACGTTGAAGCCACCTCTGCGACGAAAATCGAATAATTCGCATAAGGGAAAGGTTGTGTTTTTCTCGTATAGTAGCTGTGTACTGAGTGGCCAAATTCATGAGTTAACGTAAATAAGTTATTTACGTTATCTTGCCAGTTCATTAAAATGTATGGGTTTGTTCCATACGCTCCCGAAGAATATGCACCACTTCTCTTTCCAACATTCTCTTCTACGTCAACCCAGCGATTGTTAAAACCTTCTTCAACAATTGAGACATAGTCCTCACCAAGAGGTTCTACCCCTTTTTTCACTAGTTCTTTTGCTTCTTCATAAGTTACCTTCATATCTACGTCTTTAATAAGCGGTGTATAAAGGTCATACATATGAAGTTCATCTACGTCAAGAACTTTCTTTCTTAAGCTGACATAACGATGTAACAAATGTAAATGATCATTCACCGTATCGACCAATTGATCGTAAACGACTTCTGGAATATGGTTTTTACTTAATGCAGCTTGGCGTGCAGATTCATAATTTCTAATGTTAGCATTGAATAAATTATTTTTCACATTACCGCTTACCGTACTAGAAAACGTATTTTTAAATTTGCCATATGTTTCGTAAACCGCTTTGAATGCTTCTTCTCTAACTCTCCGTTCTTTACTTTCTAAAAAACGAAGATAGCGCCCATGTGTTACTTCTGTTTCATCCCCATTTTCATCTTTCACTTTTGGAAACTTCATATCTGCATTATTTAACATGCCGAAAGTATTTGAAGGATTGCTAGTCACTTCACTCACTTGTGCCATAAGTGCTTCTTCTTTTTCACTTAATACGTGAGGGCGTTTGTTATTTAACTGTGCTAACATGTGCTCATAAAGCTTTAAGCCTTCATGATCTTTTAAGAAATTAGCAATTGTTTCTTCAGAAATTGATAATAACTCAGGAGTAACAAATGAAGCTGCATTCGTGACTTGCGAAAGTAATTGGCTCGCACGGTCATCTAATCCTTGATAAAACGAATTAGTCGTATCTTGGTCATATCTCATATGGGCATATGTATAAAGTTTTCCTAGCTTCTTTGAAATGTCATCCTGATACTGTAATGCCTCATATAATGTGTCAGCTGAATTTCCAAGACTGCCCTTATATTGCTGAAGTTTTGGCAGCATTTCTTTAATTTCTTGAAATTCCTTCTCCCAATCATCATCTGTTTCATAAATATCTTCTAAGTCCCAAGTTAACTCTTTAGGAACTTCATCACGTTTTGGCAATGCTGTTGATTGACTTGCCATGTGGACACCTCCATAATCATTACGTTTCTCTTGTCAGTATAATTTTACTCCCCTTGAAATATTCGTCATCCGACAAAAATCTCCTTTTTATTTCACAAAAATATTTTCATTCTCGAAATAAATTTCTTCTGTATTTTGAAATATGCTTTCCATTCTATCTTGAACAAATGTATCATCATGAAATAATGTCTCCAACGATTTATTCCAAGTAATATGATTCAACAATATATACACACCTGGTCTGGACTTTTTCAATACTTCAAAGTTGCAGAGAGCATCCAAAAATTCTATAAAAACTTTTCGTAGCATTTCTTTTGGATGGACAGCAATGTTTACCATCGGAAATGTATTGTTCATGACGTACGGAAGATAGACGTGTATCATTTTTGATATTCGAATATTGCTATTCAAGGGGAGGTTATTCAACGTATGAAGAAGAATGTGTGACTGCCACCAAACAGGAGAAGTATCAAAGAGGAAATTTCCTTTTAAAGGAAGGCTGCTTAATGCTGGGAAGTAATTCAAATTTAATTGGTAGCGTAAAAATAGCTTTAACATAAATGACTCAGTTCTTGAAAGAGATAAATATTTTTTTATTCTCTTTTTTTCAACTTCTTTTTTCCATAAATTCAAGTAGTCAGCATCTAATTTCGTTTCTAAATTGACAGCTTTTGCTACTGTATGTGATAAATCAATGAGGTGGAGCGGTTTAGTCGTCAATGGTAAAGTAGTCGGTTTTGCAATCATTTTTTTTCCGTTAAAGTAACGAAATTTTGTTAATACAAGCCAACTTTTTTTGAATGGATCAATATAAAGGGAATATAATTGTGGAGTTACTTTTATGAGACTTTGATGAAGATTATGACGCGGAAATTGTATCGTTTTCGTTTCTGGGAAGCTTGATTGAAAGCCAATCCATATAGGTTCAACATGCATCCTTTCATAATTTGCAGATCTCTTTATCATTAATTGAGAAGTAAGTGAAGATCGTTGTAGTTCAAAAGCGATACGCCGTTGTGCAATAACTGAAAAGACATCTGCTCGTTGTTTTGATGTTGGAAAATATTTCTCGATTTCACTCATACAACCTTCGTGTTTTAACCATCCACCAAGAACTTCCTTCGCTTTTTTATGCTCTTCTGACTCCCCACTTCTTTCATTTAAAAGGCAAAGTGAGTCAACTTTGTGGGCAAAATGCCATATCTGCTTCATTCCAAGTTTTAGGGTGACTTTTTCATGACAGTTTGGACACCTAAATGAATCGATCTTTTCAAGCTCTCTTAATTCTTCTCTTGTCCAGTTTTTATGCAGCATGTGGATCAATTTTTCCTTTTGATGCAAGGCTACAAACATGCTTTGATAACACCTCCATTTTTTTAATTATACACACAATACGAACATATGTTCAATAGATAATTTATTTTTTTCTTACCAATTTTTTTAACCACACTCTTATCATTAGTATTTACCCCAAAAGCATTCGCAGCTTTTGAGGCGATCATTTTTATAACAGTGGCGACAACAGTCGTGAAGTTGATTCAATCATTTTATTTGATAATGCTCGTTTCTTAAATACTTCATACCGAATGACCGTGGAATGTTCCATATCATAAACAAAGTCGCTTACTAATTTTTCCACACTTCTCGTTCGATATAAAAAAGCATTTGCTTCAAAATTTAAGTGAAAACTTCTCATATCCATGTTCGCAGTACCGATTGATGCAATTTCGTGATCAACAATAATGATCTTACTATGCATAAACCCACGATGATATTCATAAATTTTCACTCCTGCATCTAATAATTCAGGAAAATAAGAACGTGAAGCATAAAAAACAATTCGTTTATCAGGTCTGCTCGGAACTAAAATTCGTACATCAATTCCACTTAATGCTGCAATTTTTATCGCACTGAGCATATCGTCATCTGGAATAAAGTAAGGTGATGCAATCCAAATCGACCTTTTAGCAGATGTAATCATCGTAAAAAAAAGCTTTTTAAGGATTTCCCAACGAGTGTCAGGACCACTTGCAATCATTTGAACGCCGCCTTCACTATCTGTTATCGGTAAACTAGGGGATAAATAGCTTTGTTTTAGAGCAGCTTCTCCAGTAGCATAATACCAGTCCCTTAAGAAGATCAGCTGTAAACTTCTTATTGCCTCTCCTTGAACAAAAAGATGAGTATCTCTCCAATGCCCGAAGTAACGATCTTTCCCTAAGTACTCATCCCCAATATTTAATCCACCAATAAACGCACACTTTGCATCAACAACGATAATTTTCCGATGGTTTCGATAATTAATTTTGTTCGTAAACACAGGAAATCTTACAGGAGAAAACGGCACCATTTGAACCCCTGAATTTCTTAATTCCTTAATGTATGATTTACTCAACTTAAAGCATCCCACGGCGTCATACAAAAACCTGACTGTTACACCGTCCTCAGCTTTACGCATAAGAATATCCTTTATTTCTTTACCTATCTCATCATCGCGAACGATATAATATTCAAGATGTATATGGTCCTCTGCTTTATTTAAAGCATGTTTTATATGTGTAAACGTTTCTTTCCCATCAGTTAATATTCTCGTTTCTGTTTGAAATGAAACCGGGTTATTTGCTAATTTATGCGCAAGACGAAAAAGTTTTTGTTGATGATCTCTCATTTCATTGATCTTTGATTCATTAAGTGGCTTATTTCCTTCAATTCGATAAAAAGCTTGCTCATCAAGAATCGCTTTTTTCGTAAAGGATTTTCGTTTTCTGTGATTTTGTCCGAACATTAAATAAAAAAAGAAACCTACAAGTGGAAATGTTCCAAGCACCATTAACCACGTAATCGTTTTAGTTGGATTCCGGTTTTCAAAAAATATGACGAGAGCAATAAAAAATGCTGAGAGAGAAAAGATAATACTTAATCCCCCTACTAGCCAACTTTCCCAATACTCTCTCGTAACAAATAATATGGTAATGATAATGACTAAAAATAAGATGATTTGAAGACGCTTTAACATAAAATATCCCCTTTTGCACCATTATGTAATGCTCCCTTTATAAAAGGTATATACTAATTATCTTCGTACTGTCAAATTATACAAGCTATAGTCCGATGAAATTGGGCATACACCAGCAAGGCGAACACTCTTCATCTTCAAAAAGAGTACATCATTGACTGTTGTTATAAACGATTACTCATAGTACAAAAAAGGGAGAACCGGGGGGCTATTTTTCCTTATTAATCCTGTTATCGTCCATTGTTGATGATTGATTGAAGAACGATAGGCGGCAACTCCAGCGACTAGCATTTTCTTCATGAGCTTCCACAATGATTTCGTAACTTCGTCGTTCCCGCAGGACGGGGGAAATTTAGCCAAAGAACAAACAGAACGACCTTTTCACAATCTAAGCAAAACATTGATTTAATAAGGATGTCCACAACATTTTTTATAGAACTAATTTTTATAAAAATTTCTCAAATTAAATAAGACTGACCTAAAAATAAAGGCCAGTCATGTATTTAAGCAAACTGCTTTTTCAGTTCTTGTAAAGCATTCGTTTCGATAATCGTTTTACCGTATTCTTGTATACGGTGAATCGTTATATCTGATTCATAGCCATATTCAAGCATACGACTTAGTAAATTATCCTGTTCTTCATCTGTATATCGTTCATCTAACGTTACGAAAATGTAGTACGTGTTTTCAAATGAATAGAAACTAGTGTGCACATCCTCTTGGAAAGAGTGGCTTAAAGAAATGACATCCTCAAAATCATTAAATCCGATGACGACACTAAGAGAAGAATCCTTTTCTAAATCATTATCTTGATCCTGCGCAAATTGGCTGTCTAACATATCTACAATGTTATTATCCACAGGCACCTCATCCTTTTCATCCTCCATTGGGATTTCAAGTTTTACATTGCCATCGTTAATTTGTCCTTGAGTTACAATGACTTCTAATCCTTTTTCCATTGCATGAACTTGCACCCATAAAGGACCGGAAATTTCTAAATTTTCTTGGTCATTCACTTCGCTCATCATTTCAAAGAATAGCTCTTCTCCACGCTCGCGATTATACCAAATTTCATCTTTATCAAATCCACGACGTTCTATGTCATGGTACGTTATAAAAAACTTTACAGTCGAATCATTGATTCTTTCGATTTCCATTTGTTCTCACCCTTTCTAAATTCTTTAAAGCTGATAGAGAACAATATCTCACAATCATCTTATTTAAAGGCTCTAACATTAAGAAGGTTTCATTAAAGTCGTTCAAACTGATCAATATGATATATAAAACAAGTGAATCATCTTATCTCTTCATTACCCATTCCTATTTAAAACTAACCATGAAAATGATCACCGTAGTCAATCAATAAACTTTCGCTTACAGTCGCTTTCTTATCATTTATTTTAAGCAAATGATAGTAAACAATAAAGAGGACCTTTTACCCTTGTTATAACTCATTTTAGAGGACAAAAGTACTGAGATGACTATAATATCGTTAATAGTACACATTCTCCACTAATTTACCTCATATTTGGTACATTGCTTCCGAAATCTTCAATAATGAATATCTAGAAATGCGAATGTATGACTCTTTATTTCACTTCTAATATAAATGATTTTTCAGACAGTATAAACTAGTTTTACACAAATATCAATGTTCTATTATTAAATATGCTTGTATATATATAAATGAACTCCTTGTCCTGTCTTGTTTATGATTCACCTTTCTTTAACTATTTTAATTGTAGACCTTAGGGGGAATCAACCTTTGAGCTCAGAATTCATTACGTCATTATTAATGATAATAGGTATCGACATTATTTTAGGAGGAGATAATGCGATTGTGGTCGCACTTGCTTGTCGAAATTTACCTCCGCACTTAAGGAATAAGGCGATTGTTGCTGGTATTCTTTTAGCCATAGCCGCTCGTGGAATACTTACGCTTTTAGCAGTACAGCTGTTAACGATTCCCTATTTAATGACAATTGGCGGAATCCTCCTTTTATGGATTGCATATAAATTGCTCGTCTCTGCAGAAGAAGAGCATAATATTTCAAGCAAACCTAGAATTAGTGATGCAATAAAGACGATTGTTATAGCAGACATTGTAATGGGTTTCGATAATGTACTTGCTATTGCAGGAGTAGCACAAGGTAATGGACTTATCGCTTTAATCGGTCTTTTAATTTCCGTTCCGATCATCATTTGGGGAAGTAAAATTATTCTATATTTTATGAAAAAGTTTCCGTTTATCGTTTATATTGGAGCTGCAATATTAATCTACACATCTGCAAAAATGATCTTGCACGAAGCTGCTGTTAAGCTTGCAATCGAATCTGTGGGGATATCAACAAATGCCTTTATCTTTCTGCTCGTCATTTTTGTATTACTTCTAGGCTGGATCATGAACCACATAAAAGGAATTGAAATTTTCCATATACTCCGGTTTAGGAAGAAGAAATAAAATGCAGATGAAATTGAAAAACGAAAGCCTTCTACATCTTTGTAGAAGGCTAAATATTATTCATTCACTAACTTTTTGGCTGCTTCTTGCAACTGGAATGTTCTTACTTTTCTCGGTAAGAAACGACGAATTTCTGCTTCGTTATATCCAACTTGAATTCTTTTTTCATCTAAAATGATCGGTCTGCGAAGTAGTCCCGGGTGATCACTAATTAGCTGAAATAATTGTTGCAATGGCATTGCATCTAACTCCACATCTAAATCTTGAAATACTTTTGATCTCGTGGAGATGATTTCATCCGTTCCATCCTCAGTCATACGAACGACCTCTTTTACTTCCTCAACTGATAGTGGTTCCGAGAAGATATTTCTTTCTACAAACTCAATATCATGTTCTTGCAACCATGCTTTAGCTTTACGGCATGATGTACAGCTTGGTGATGTAAATAATGTTACCATAAACCGATTCTCCCTTCGTATAATTGTCTTTTGACTAGACATGTATGTGAAAATCAGTGTTTGTGAAAATTACTACAAACTTATTATACTATAATTATTCTAATTTGAGTAGTGGGTTTAATAAATATTATACACGTCCTATATGCGTTGTACATGTATGAAGAATCCACACTTACCTATACCCGACTATTGATAAATAAAACATTTTTACTAGCCAACATATATTATATACGATTAACTTCAAGAAAGGTTTCACAATATGTGACGTTTTTTTAAAACATTGTTATGAATAAGAAAGACTGTCTTGCTTTCACAAGACAGTCTACTGTTCCGTCAGGCAATCGTTTTTGAATGGGATACAGGTCCCCTTTTCGGAATCCGGTTTACTTCATCCCATTTCCGTTTCAACAAATCTTGCCATAGTAATTTTTTCTTTCTCTTTTTTCTTGTTTTGCCCTTCATTACAAAACACTCTCCTTTCTGTGTTTTGATTTAAAAACACTGAAAGTCAAAAGCTATTTAACTCCATTTATTATCTGTCCAGCGATCGCCAGACGGGAACACGTTATGGGGTTGCTTCAGGTTCTCTTTCACTTTCTGGTGAATGGTCAAATGTAAACACTTTCTCAACATCATCATACGATTCACCGTAAAGTTCTTCATCTTTATACGTATGAATCGTTTCATAAGTGTGTCGCATCTTCTCATAGATGCTTTCTTCTGATTCATCTGTAGGAGACCAATATAAAATTTCCATTTCATTGACTTTACCAGTATCTAGAGATCTTCGGCGATACCCAATCGATTCAGCATGCTTAAACCCTTCTCGCTTATAAAATCGCTGCCTTTTTTCTGTATCCGTATCATCATAATCAACAGGTTCTACTTCTAAAATGATCGGTTTGCCTTTTTTCTTCATCTTATCTATCAACTTTCTTCCAATTCCTTGTCCACGTGCTTTCTTAGATACAAATAAATAATCGATAAAGACAAAATCGTCTGTTTCAGCGTACATTAAGACATGATTGGAACTTTCATCTTTTTTGTAAATCCCTTTTTTCTCTTTTAGTAATAGTTCCATATGTTCTTGAGATTTCATCTCTTCAATCGGAAAATATTCATTTAATTTCTCATACCAATTCATTAATTAATAAACCTCCAATAAGTTATAACCGATTAATATTCTTAAAAAAGTGAATAATCGTTCTACTTCTATTATATGTGAATTCCATTGATTGATAAATGTGGCTAATATCCCGTCCTACTTCATTAACTATCGTGATCGATGGTTAGAAGTGCCAACCATAGTTGTTTTTAAAATAGCTTGCAATAGCTTTAAAAAAGAAGTATGGTTACACTTATCGTCTGCAATTAAGTAAGAAATCATTCACGTTTCTCTTTATTAGTCATTCAAGGTGCCAGGTCTGATTGTCAATTTATCCTTTCCTTTTGTATACTTTTTACATACTTTATTGAATTTTACTTGTTTGAAGCTGCTTAGAAGAAAAACAGCAAGGGAATGTCTCCCTCACTGTTCTCAATCGTTCTCCAATAAATAGTCTACACCTTCCGTATAGTTGTTTCTTGCGTTCCATAACAAAAATTCATCAATACCATTTTCATACAACGCTTTAATTTGTGCTTCTACTTCATCGACACCGTAATTCAAATAATTTCCTGACCCTAAATAAGAAGCAGTAAAATCCTGTAACCATGGACGAGAAACCGGAGGGTTATCTAATTCCTCTAATTTAGCATTTTCCACTTTCGAATATTCTGTAACAAGCTCGTAAGGATATAAGTCAGGTTTATCAAGATCAAAATAAGAGGTCCAATGACTTGGGTAAATCATGGATGAAATAACATCAACATTTTCAGAGATTTTTGTGAAGTTTTGTCCAATTCCAGGTGCTTCAGGTAATGTTGCTGTATAACCAAAAATATCTACAGAAACATCGACATCATACGGCTGCAATTGTTCTCTTGCATATTTTACAAAGTCCGTTACAGCTTCAACTCGCTTTTGGACGTTGTCACCTTCCCCATCTTTATAGTCACCAACGTCATACGTTAATTCTTCGTCTCGGCGCTCAAACCCTTCAGGGAAACGAACATAGTCAAATTGAATTTCCTTGAACCCCATTTCAGCTGCCATTTTAGCCATATCGACATTATAATCCCAAACTTCTTTTAAAAATGGATTCGTAAAAGCTTCACCACGACTATTCTTCCAAACTTCACCATCTTGAGTAAAGGAAAGCTCAGGACGCTCTTCTGCTAAAAGCGTATCTTTAAAGACAACAATTCGGGCGATTGGATATATTTCGTGCTCTTCCAGTGTCCGCATCATCTCTTCCGGGTCAGAAATCATTCTTTGTGAAATATCATAATAAGGTGATTGTTCATCTGGACGGTATGTTAAATAACCATCATCTTCTTTAATGTCAATGACCATACTGTTTAATGCTGTGGAATCAACGAAATCAATGAGCTCATTAAATCGCGAACCACCAGCAGTATGTCCAGTCACATAAATACCTCGAACTGCATCTGGGTATTCAAATGTATAACCTGAGTCAAACACAAATCTTGCTATGTTATCTGGCCACTCTCGTTCTTTTAAATGCACTTCTTTTTCAGAGTGATGTGATGCGGTTAAGTGCTCATCTGTTCCTTCTTCTGCTTCAACTGTTATCGAAACGAAAGAAAAGAAACTAACAAATAATACAAAAACTGAAAAATATCTCATTTTTTTCCCCATCGTTTTCACTACCTTTTCTTTTTCTGTATTTCTAAGTTGTCTTAAAAGGACAACCATTATGCTGGTAACTGTTGTTCAGAGTCGGGTTATGTATCATTACATTTATCTCTATTCATACTTTAACATCGAATTAAGTAAAATTGTTCGATAAATTATCAGGAATTTCATAAGCCGACAATTTTCCTATTTCTCCTAAAAGTTGTTTACCCAAAAACTTTTTACTCGACACCTTCAATTTTTTCATACACAAAGATAACATTGAAAATTTATTCTCTGGTTTACGTTTCCAAAATCTGTACAAAAATTATATGTAAAATAATAAAAAAAATTATTGACACCTTTGGTCTATCTTTTTATAATATTGAACAATATACTTCTTTGCCCTTTCGCTCTGTTACTAAAAGTAATTATTGGTCAAAAAGTAAGGAGGTCTGTACAAGTGAAACGCTTAACATTATATGAGATTTATGAACATCCAATAACGAAAAAATATGTAAAACGTTCTGGGTTATCTCACGCTATCTCAACCGCTTACTTTGCTTATGATTACGCAATCGAGAAGAATGTTGATCCTGATTTAGCTGTAAAAGCAGCGTTTTTACATGATATAGGCCATTACAACTGGTATCGTGATGGCAAGTGGGATTATAATTTGTATAATGAGAATGACATTCATGCGATAAAGGGAGCTGAACGGGCACATAAGCTGTTAATTCGGTTAGGAGAAGATCATGTAACTGCCAAAAAAATTGCCCTTGCTATTCTCCTTCATACAGATTCATATTTACCATCTGGTGAGCTTAAGCTTGAACCATTACAGGAAGTTGTCGCTTTAGCTGATCAATCTGATGAAGAGCCTAATGGTAACCATCATTATAAAAGCATTGAGGAAGCAAAAGCAGTTCAATTAATAGAAAAACTGGATAATAAAATTGCAGAAGCCTTTAAAAAGTTTGAACAAGAAGGCCAGCCTGCCTCATAACATTACGATGACAAATAATTGACGAAATTCAATATTCATGATAAATTTATCGTATTAAAGAAAAACAACCTTTTTTTAGTTGTTCAACTGAACAACTAATTTATAAAAAGGGGAGTAGCGACCTATATTAAGTAGGTTAATGAATCGTCATTTCAGCAGCATATTCGCTGCTCGGTTCATTAAACTTTGCACGTTGCAAAGGACGCAAGACCTTTTTATGAAATGGCTATCCTTCACGAGAAGACCATTTCATAAAAAGGTCTGTTTTTTTGTGGTCATAACACGACTTACATTGTGTTTACATTGTGTTGTGCTGCCACCTAAGAAAAAGGAGACGATAAATATGGTATTTGTCATTTTTATGTTAGCTGCGCTCGTCACTGTTTTATTTGCTGTCAAACTTTCTACGTACGCCGATGTTTTAAGTAAACGAACTTCTCTTGGAGGAATGATGGTCGGTACAATATTACTTGCTGGAGCTACTTCTTTACCCGAAGTTACAACAAGTGCAACAGCTGTGTTTGTTAATAATCCTGACATTGCTGTCGGAAATGTTCTCGGTAGTAATTTGTTTAACCTGTTAATTTTAGCGGTTTTTGATATCGTTTACCGTAAAAAAAGAATGCTGATCTATATTCATAAAGATCATATGCTGACAAGTATTATTAGTCTTGGCCTAACAGGATTAATATTTGTTGCGATCGTTTTACCGACTGGGTTTGAACTGTTAGGGGTAGGAATTGAGTCCTATTTACTAATTATTTTTTATTTTGGAAGTATGAAGTTGATTTCGAATGGGCAATCCGCCATTACTGAATCTGAAGCAGCTGCAACTGAAGAAGAGGACCATCATACACGCGCAATTTCTCTGCGGAGAGCAAAAATTGGATTTGTGATCTGTTCCGTTCTCATTTTTTTAACGGGTTCTCTTTTAACAATTACCGGTGATCACATTGCAGCATCAACTGGTATGAACTCAAGCTTTGTAGGCAGTTTTTTAATTGCAGGTGCAACCTCTTTACCTGAAGTAGTCACCGTTTTAGTTGCCATTCAACTTTTGAATTATAATTTAGCTGTAGGGAATATTGTTGGGAGTAACATTTTTAACTTATTAATTTTAGCATTTACAGATCTATTATATCGGGACGGAAGTATTTTAAATGCTTCAAGCTCAGTTTCTTCTATTACAGCATTTGCAGTTATCGTCCTCAATATCATCATTATTAGTGCCATTTTATTTCTACGATCTTCAATAAACAGCAATCGCGCCTATCTTGCACCATCTGTTATTTTAGTTATTATATATGGATTATCAACATACTTCATTTTTACAATGGGCGGCTAGAGAGCAACTTCTTCGTAAGAGTCCAACATAATCAAGAAAAGCGCAAGGCGTCTGCCTATCGGCGAAAAGCGGTGCCTCTTCCTCTTCTAGCATGGCTCTGTGGTTATATCCGTCAACCGGGCAATACGCCACGTCCTGTGATATGCTCAGCGTTAGGACGTCCTGTCCGTCGAGGCAAATCGCTAGATCAGATCTTTGGCTAAAACCCCCGCGTCCTGCGGGAACGCCGAAGTCACCACATCCGTGTGGAAGCTCGTGATATAAACGCTCGTCGCTGAGCTAGACGTAACAACTATTTCGAGAACTTATCCACAAAATTTATAGCTTTTCTAGACAACGAAAAAATTAGGATGTCTCAATGAGACATCCCGAACTAGACGATTAATGAAAGAAGTCAGACTCTCTAAAATCATCTAACGTAATGAGGCCGTGTGAGCGTTTTTCTATGACGCCCTCTTCATTTAAAAACAACACTGTCGGAACACCAAATACTTCATATTTGTCTTGCACATCTCCGTCACGATCGAGTAACACATTCGCAGATGGGACTGGTAATTGCTCAATGTATTGTCCTACATCGCCTTCACTTTGTTCTGAACTAGTTAAGTTAACAGGAACAATCGTTACGTTTTCCAACAGTCCTTCATCGTTTGCTATACTTATTTGCTCCCACTGATTTGAACAAACATGACACCACGAGGTAAAAAAGAAAAGAAGCATTCTTTCATCATGGTCAGCTGTGACGACAACTTCTTCGCCATCTACATTTTCTAATGTAAACGAAGGAAACTGCTCCCCTTCATATACGCCTTCAGCAACCTCTGTCATTGCTCGTTGTGTTAACGCCCATTCATGGTCGGACTGCACGTACATAAAACCACCGACAAAAAGGACAAACGCTAGAATTACCCACTGCATTTTCTTTTTGAACACGGACATCCCCCCTTTCTCACAATTTATGCGAAAAAGAGGGGAATAGTACAACCTATTTTTATTGATTTTTTTCAGATACTACTTTATCAACAATAAGTGAAATCGCTCCATCACCAGTGACGTTTGCAGCGGTTCCAAAGCTGTCTTGAGCCATGTAAAGCGCGATCATTAATCCAAGTGCCGCCTCAGACAGTCCTAACATTGAAGATAATACACCAATTGCTGCCATAATCGCCCCACCAGGAACACCTGGAGCTGCAATCATAATGACCCCTAGCATTAAAATAACCGGTATCATTTCTCCAATTGAAGGAATCGCATACCCATCTAAAACAGACATGACTGCAACCGTACATGTCACAATCGTAATGACACTTCCAGATAGATGAATCGTTGCACTTAACGGAATACTGAAGTTCGCCACTTCTTCTTTCACTTTGTTTTCTTTAGCCTGTCTTAAAGTAACAGGGATTGTTGCTGCACTGCTCATTGTCCCTAGTGCTGTAAAGTAAGCTGGTAACATCGTTTTTAATAGTGCAAATGGATTGCGTTTCGTCACAATTCCAGCAACGACATACTGAACAGTCAACCACGCCCAGTGGGTCAATATCGCGACAAGAAGGACAATTCCAAACACTTGCAACGTTTCAAAAACGGTTCCTTCTGCAGCTAATCCAGCAAATATACCAGCAATGTAGACAGGTAAAAATGGAATGATAATTTTTTTAATGACTAATTCAACTATATTTTTCCCTTCATCAAACATATTAATTAACACATTCGTTTTCAGCTTTGCCATGCTAATACCAAAAACGAAGGCTAATACGAGAGCGGTAATAACTCCCATTAATGGGTCAATTTGTATTTCAAGAAATCCAGTAAGACCAGCTCCTTCTTCAGGAGCAGTTTGTTGAGATGAAATAAAAGGAATGACGATAATAGCAATAAAAAATGCAGCAAGTCCTGCTAAAAATGTACTCGTATAGGCAGTTCCTACTGTCAGTCCTACCATTTTTCCAGACTCAGTTCCTAACTTCGAAACCCCTGAGGCAATGAAAAATAGAATGATTAATGGAATCATAAATCCAATAAATTCTCCGAAAATATCGCTTACAGTGAGTAATACTCTCGTTAATCCTTCAATTTGAAGCAATCCGATAGCTATACCAATAATAATACCTAAAACTAACTTAATAATAAGCTTCATCTTTTTCCTCCTCACTATTCACCACAGAAAAACAGTCCGCCCTGAGCGGACATTTGTTCCTCTTTTTTTAATATGTAAACATCATGCACCGTTTTTTACATTATGACAAGTCTTTTTTATAAAGTCAAAATTTTCTGTTAATCTTTTATTTGCATTCTTTTATAAAAAAGAATATAATAGTTAGCAAAACTTGATATTGTTTTGGCAATGATAAAGAATAGTACTTCTCCTGTAGCATGTTCAGAGAGTCTGCGTTAGCTGGGAGCAGATCATGCGGCGAGTAGGAATGGGCTTTTGAGCCATTATCCCGAACAGCCTGACTAAGTAGGCGATGACGTTTTCCTCATACGATATCTTGAGGCCCCTTACTATGTTAATTTGGTGAGGATGTTGAGTGATTTCTTTAAAGTCGGTTTATAAAAATAGAGTGTTTTCGCTATTATAAACAACTTTTTTAAAGGAATAATCAGGGTGGCAACGCGGTCCATTCGTCCCTATATTTCGGGATGAATGGGCTTTTTTATATGCTTATATTAAGAAAGTGTTGGTTATTTGAGAAGATATGAGCATCACCATGTCATATTTAAATCAAGAAAGGTAGTGAAATGATGAAAACCATTTTTTCTGGCATTCAGCCAAGCGGAACACTAACATTAGGTAATTACTTAGGGGCAATGAAACATTTTGTTGAGCTTCAAGAGGAAAATAGCTGTTATTTCTGTATTGTCGATCAACATGCTATTACTGTGCCGCAAGACCGTCTTCAACTGCGTAAAAATATTAGAAGCTTAGCTGCTTTATATTTAGCAGTCGGTATTGATCCTCATAAGTCGACTTTGTTTATCCAGTCTGAAGTCCCCGCCCACGCACAGTTAGGATGGATGATGCAATGTGTCAGTTATATCGGGGAATTAGAAAGAATGACACAATTTAAAGATAAATCTGCAGGTAAAGAAGGTGTTTCATCTTCATTATTAACTTATCCACCATTAATGGCAGCAGATATTCTCCTGTATAAAACAGATATCGTCCCTGTCGGGGAAGACCAGAAGCAGCATTTAGAATTGACTCGTAATTTAGCTGAACGTTTTAATAGTAAATATAATGACATTTTTACAATACCAGAAGTAAAAATCCCTAGAGTCGGTGCTAGAATCATGTCATTAAATGATCCATCGAAAAAAATGAGTAAATCGAATCCGAATCAGAAAAGTTTTATCTCAATGCTCGATGATGAAAAACAAATTTTAAAGAAAATCAAAAGTGCCGTCACTGATTCAGAGAATGAGGTACGTTTTGACAAAGAGAATAAGCCAGGCGTAGCAAACCTTCTTTCCATTTATTCATTATGTACAGGAGAAGCGATTGAATCATTAGAAGAAAAGTATGCTGGCAAAGGATATGGGGAATTTAAAGAAGATGTCGCCCATGCTGTTATTAACAGTTTAAAACCAATTCAAGAACGTTATTTTGAGTTAATTGAATCCGAAGAACTTGATCGTATTTTAGATCAAGGGGCAGAAAAGGCTAATCGGGATGCCAAAAAAATGTTAGCAAAAGCTGAAAGAGCGATGGGGCTTGGCAGGAAAAAAAGGTAACACATAAAAGGATTCTTTTGATTCTGTTAAGTTGTGAAGTCAAGAACAAAAGCGCAAGCGCCTTGTCTCTTCCTCTTCTAGTAGAGCTTTGTAGAGTATCCGTCAACCGGGCAATACGCCACGTCCTGTGGCATGCCCGGCATTAGGACGTCCTGTCCGTCGAGACAACCGCTAGATCAGATCTTCGGCTAAACGCCCCGCGTCCTACGAGAACGCCGAAGCCACCACATCCGTATGAAAGCTCGTGATGTAAACGCTCGTCGCTGATCTAGACGTAACAACTATTTCGAGAACTTATCCACAAGATCTAAATCTATAGTTTCCTCACTAGCGTTGCATTAAAATTTTCTTATAATGTCAACCATAAAACGGCTGGTTAAGCCATCCATAATATTCCTTTTTATGGTTATTCCGAATATTCAGTTTATAGCATTTTGGAGGTAAAGAGTCAAAAGGATAAGGGGGGCTTACGAAGGTAGTCCTTATCCACTTTTTACCAAATGTTTTTAGATGATAGGGTCATATGTTAAATCATTCAAATGTTCAATCTCTTCTTGTTCGAATTGTTTCACGGTTTCTTGAAAAACTTTCTCATGATCAAGCTTCTGTCTACCAGCTGTCGTTCGATCTGGTTTTCGAAATAGCTCCTTTATGAATACGGAGAAGCTTCTCCACCAGTACTCACCTATGAATTCAATCATTTCTAGGAGAGTACCTTTAAACGACACGCTTTTCTTCATTAACAAAGTTAAGCAGAAAGTGATTATTGCTATAAAGATTTGGTTGTACACAGCATTTCTGCTCTTCCCATAACACTTTTTCAATACGAGGTGTTGCTTCATCCATTTGAAGAACAATTCAATTTGCCATCTATTTCGATAAAGGTCACTAACTTCCTGTGCAATCATTTTTGCATCATTAATAATGATTTCAATAGGATTCCCTTGGCTATCTTTTGTTTCAATTAACCTGAGTGGGTACTTCATATTTCCTAGTTTGACCACAGCTTCACGATCAATATCAGAAGATGGATCAACGGGAAGCTCTTCAATCACTTTAATGACTGTGTTGTCCTTTATTCGTGTACAAAATCGAATGTTCTTACTACAGTAGTAGTCAAATTTTGAGTAGCTAAAGTAACCTCGGTCAAAGACGTGGAGTGCATCTTTTTCTATCACCATTAAGTTATCCAATTGCGTGAGATCTGCCGGTCTTGCAGAGGTGACAATGATCTCACCTGGAGCGGTTTCTCCATCATGAAAAACCACACGAGAATGAATTTTCACGCCAGCTTTGGTTTCTCGGAAATCTGCCCATCGATATTGGCTGATTGTTAAAGAGAGGGTCGAAGAATCAATGAGATGAATTTTTTTTAATAATTGATCTCCTTTTTTCTTCCCATATTCCTGGTGAATCTGTTGAACCAGATGGTGCATAACAGCCTGGAAGATTTCTGGTGGGAGGTCTGAAAGTTTTCTCGAAAGTTGTGATTTACTAATACTTTTTAACCCTAGTTCTCGTTGCAATCTTTTTTTATGCTTTACCTTGAAACTAATTTTTTTAAGGCTATCTATTTGAAGCAATTGGGCATAGATAAATACCTTTGTGAATGTGAGACAATCGAGCTTTTTCGTATATTTATCTAATTCCATATGATCCACCATTGTAGAAAAAACTTTTTCATTAATCGGGTGGATATATTCCTTTAAAACTGTTTTTATGGTATTCTTGTCCATGGTTGAGCTCCTTATTATTAGGATTTGGACAGAACTACCTATCTTCGTTGTCCACCTAATTATAAGGAGTTTTTTTGCATCCATAAAGACTTGAAATTGCCATAAATCCCATTTAATTACATGGCGCTAATAACTTGACAAATTGAATTTTATTTTATGCAACGCTAGTGTAGTTTCCTAAACGATAAAAGAAAGAGAGGCTGTCCCAAAAGTGTCAGCCTCGTCTTTTTGTACCTAAATATTTTTTGGTGTTCAATAGGCTCTTTAATAAATCAAGTTAACCCTCACTTATGGGGAACTTTTTCACTGGACAATTTAATACGAGCTTATGTACTAGTCCAATTTATTGAACTTTCCTTCCTTCGCCCGCCTGTATTTCCCAAAGTTTTTCAAAGAAAGGCTGTCCTTTAATCATCGTAAAACAATAATCTTCATGCTTTTGTGACCAGCCATCTTTGATTTCTTCATATAAGCCCTTCCACGCTTCTTCAAAACTCATTTGCTGAATTTGCAAATATTTATCAGGTGCCCATTCCGTGTACCAATAGCGAATTTCAGGGGTTCCTGCTTCTTTATATAGTTGGTCTAACGCCATAAAAAGAAGCTGCTTTAATTGCCTTTCTTTTCGAATAAGTCCTTTCATTAATAACGGGTCAGGAGAGAGAATATGGTATTGCTTTTGGCTATCTAAATAGTCCATATAATAGTCTCTTACCGGTTCAGAAGCAACTAATTGATGCAGCTGCTCTTCCTGTCTTGGCACCATTCTGCTTTTTCTTATCGGAGTATGATAACCAATCGTATCAACAATGATCGCCTTATTTCCATCCGTTGCTAAAAAACAATATTCCATTTCAACACGCTGACTTTTTCTTCGTACGTAGCTTTGTTTATAAACGTCTGCTAACAATTCTTCCGGAAGCTCTAAAAGCGTATTTTCAATATAATGAAATAGTTCCTCTGAAATTTTAATGACGGCTAATTGATCAACTAATTCAATTTTGTCTTCCTTTCGCCATTCAAAAAACTCACAAACGTTGTATCCGTTTTCTTCACCTTCAAACCAATTCACCCATACATCGCGCATATGGAGCATGAGCTCAACTCCTTTATACGATTCATTTTATGAACAGTATGGGCAGGTGAAAACCAATTTATTCCACAGTTTTTTTAAGAAATGAATTCATTTCATCCGAATGGGGAGATATAACATTCCCCACACAATTAACAAGCCGATAATAAAAACGTAAAATTCAATTCGACCTAAAAGAAATAATAAATATTCAATAACCGTATATCCGACAGTTAATAAATTTAAATATGCGACTAAACTTACTCCTCCGATGACAGCTAGACCAAAACCGATAAATAGAAATACAAAACGAACCATAGATCGTTCCTCCCCCTTCCTCCTTCCTTATCTAAACATCAGCCTGTCCTATTTTAAATGTATGAGTGGTACGTAGAAAAAAAGACCTTTTCACAGAAAATAAGCTTTGTTTTTTCGTTATATTACATCAAGCTTCACTAGTGTTGACCGTTGAAACAGTTCATTAGCTTTTATTTTCAGTAGTGTTTGAGGATCAGCTTTTTTGTTATTTTGTTC
Source organism: Evansella halocellulosilytica (assembly GCF_002335745.1). Taxonomy (GTDB): domain Bacteria; phylum Bacillota; class Bacilli; order Bacillales; family Salisediminibacteriaceae; genus Bacillus_CA; species Bacillus_CA halocellulosilytica. The sequence continues at coordinate 4,244,782 of NZ_NIST01000001.1, forward strand.
AACGTAAGACTTCACGATTTCATACCCTGCAGCATAACCGATCCATTTTGGGATTCCAAACTTCTCGCCAAACATATAAATTTGATGATTATTTCTCCCTATTACATCTTTTTTATTTGAAAGTAAGTACCTCCACCAATGTTTCACTTCTTCAATTGTATAGACTTTCGTCCAAGGCGCTAAATACTGTTTACCAACCATTCTTTTCACTTCATTTTCCGCAAGTCCTTCCATGATCATGGATTCTAATAAAGAGACGGTTGCCTCTGAATTTTTTTGATGATGAAGTCTGCATACGTGGTGATATTCATGAGTCAATAAGGCAAGCTTTTCATTTAGCGTTAGATGTTCACCGATAAATAAAAGAATAAAATTCGGAAATGACAGCCCATTTTTCCCTTTTAAATTTTTCATCAGCCAGGTGTTATTCTGGTCGATTGGAAAAATAAATATATCCACATCCGGTCCAGAAAATGTTTGACATAGTTGCTTAAAGTGCTTCTCAATTTGAGGAATTGCGAGTTTTCTATACCAAATAGCTACATCTTTTTTTGTCATTGAATGTAATGGTTTAAGTCCGTTCCGATATAAAAACTCGAGCCATCCTTCCTCTGTCCACTCTGGAATATGCTTCATTAATTTAGAAAAAGGTGGCAGTTGATCTGATTGTCGCTGTTGCTGTTCAGTCATGAGTAGAATCCATTTTGTCGTTTGTATAAAAGCCATACTTTCCTCCCCTTGTCAACGCGTTCTCTAGTTCAAGGTATCATTCTAATCATATACTATGCTAAGAAGAGAAAGATCGCTCACGTTGAACGTGGAAGTGTACTCTGTCGAAAGTTCCTTAGTTTTACAGTTGCCTTAATATATATAAAAACTGTCTCAAGCCAATTGTGAGACAGTTCAATTTTATGTACTTTATTATTAAGTTAAATGGTGCTTGTTTGCGTAGATTGCAGCTTGCGTTCGGTCTTCAAGCTCTAACTTAGCAAAAATATGACTTACATGCGTTTTTACTGTTTTAATTCCGATATAAAGGGTTTCAGCTATTTCTTTGTTCGACATTCCTTTTCCGATGAGAGCTAGCACTTCCCTTTCCCGATTCGTTAACGTCTCATGTTTTTTTGCTGAATTCATTCTGTGCAGCATTTTTTGGGTAACTTGTCCTTGGAACGTAGGCTCCCCTTTATGTGCTTTTCGAATAGCATCAGCAATTTCGTTAGCACTTGACGTTTTTAAAATATAACTGAATGCGCCTGCTTCAATGACTGGAAACAACATTTCATCATCTAAATAACTTGTCAACACGATAATTTTCATCTTATTTTCGTTTTGAAGTTGCTTAGTTGCTTCAATACCGTCCATCCCATCCATTAATAAATCCATCAATATGACATCAGGTTGAAGCTCAATTGCCTTTTGTATCGCCTCTTTCCCATCAGAAGCCTCGCCTACTACGTCAAGATCATCCTCCACTGTTAAATAGGTGATAAGTCCCATTCTGACCATTTGATGGTCATCTACGACAAGAACTTTAATTTTCTCTCCCATCATTCATTCCCCCGTTTGGCCTTCCGTTAAAGGAATACGAAATTCTAGTTTCGTCCCCTTTTGTGGAAAAGATATAATAGAAAAATGTCCACCAAGCTCGACTACCCTTTCTTCCATTGAAGCAAGTCCGTAGCTCATCCTCATATTATGATTCATCGCTTCCATATCAAATCCAACACCGTCATCTTCCAAAATGAGTAAAAGCTGTTCTGTTTTTCGTATCGCTTTTAATGTTAATGTATTAGGGTTTGCATGACGTAATGCATTCGAAATTCCTTCTTGAATCACACGAAACAACTGCTCTTCAACACCTGGCTCAAGCTTTGACAAATCCTCCAATGTCCAATTTACGTTCAAATGCGGATGTTTTCGTTTTAGTTCTTCGAGAAGCGTTTCAAGTGCATGTGATAACCCATTCCCTTCTAACGTGACTGGGCGTAAATGCATGATTAAAGCTCTGAGTTCTTGTTGAGCGTGGAGGACCATTTTTTCCGTTTGTTGAAATAGCTTTTTCGCTTTGCTGGGATCTCCTTCTACTATTTTCGGCATTGCGCCTAAAGACATAGACACAGCAAATAATTCTTGACTTACTGCATCATGAAGGTCACGTGCCAACTTTCTTCTTTCTTCTAAACTCGCAGCCTTTTCTGCTTCAGAAATTAAGGTTGCGTTTTCGTTTAGGACACGTCTCATTGATCGAATTTGCTGTTCAACATCTTTTGTTAAATCGTTAATCTGCTCAGATAATTCATTTACTTCGTCATCTCTTTCAAGTTGCAGACGCTGGCGAAACGACCCTCGTTGAAATTGCTTTAACTGATGGATGATGTGAGTAATGGCTCGTTTCAACGAAGAGCCGTAAGAATACATGTAAAACCAGCTTGTTACTAAAAAGATAAGGAAAAAAACACCAATAATCGAAATCATGAGAAACGGGTCCGTCAAAAGAGCAATAAGCGCTAAAGTACTGGAAGATCCTTCTATCTCGTTACTCGTATTAATGAAGCTTTGAAGAATAAAAAACGAAATGATCAAAATAATGGATGCTGTCAACGTAATATTAAATTGTATCCGAAGAAGGTCCCAAAGTATTCCTTTTAGTTTTTTACTCCTTTGTTTTTTCCGTTTCAACCATTTGTTAGACAAATCTTTTCCTTGTTTAATCAATGGTTAAAACCTCCACATCCCCTACATTTAGATTGACATGTAAAACGACCTGCTTCTCTGCATCATGAAAGTTTGGACTTGTATATGTTGCTTTGCGGCTCGTCCCTGAATATGTATCATCAAAAAGCGTGACCTCGCCAATTCGCACATCTACAAATGCTTTTACAGCCATATCCCTCGGTACTAAAATTTCAATCGATCCAATCCAGCCATCTATATCAATCACATTTTCACCATCTTTTAAAACGGCTGTTGTTAAGTCGATGTCTATACTGCCGATACCCATCGAAATGTCAGCACCATCAAGTTCCCAAGCCTGTTTTCCGAGCTGTATATCACCGATAAATTGTTTATGATTCATTTGACTCTTTCGATACGAACCTTTCTTATTACTCGTTTCATTTTCAAAAAAATTAGTTTGCTTTTTGCCTTTATTTCTGGTTTGAACGACAATTTCAGTTTTTCTGTTAAAAAGAATAGAAACACCAATGTAAACAATTAGTAACGGCCATAAGATATGAAAAAGTTCTCGAAAACCATAATCAAACCACCCTGCATTATTTCCTAAAATAATGACACCGATAGCGAGAATAATGCTTCCCCAGATCATTTTACCGATATGCCATTTGTCCCGACGTAAACTATGAATAAAATAAATGAATCCTTCAAATAAAACTTTCAAGCCAATAAGAATAATAAAGACCGGCCAAAATGTGGTGATAATACTAGCTGCCTCTGTATTAAGAACACCTGTATTTGATAGTAAGAATACAATTCCGGTTGTTAAGATTAATATGCCGATAATGTTCTTCATTTCAAGATTCTCCTTTATGATAGAGAAGAATAATAGGAGGCAAGTCAACCTCCTACTTTTTTCCTTCCATCTCTATTGTATCGTTTAGCTTTCCATTCGCCAATCAATTTTTTTCATAATAAGGATAAATGAAATGACCGTAAAACCTATTAGAATAAGTGTATTCATCGTAACAGCGTTCGTCCAGCCGACAGATAGAAGGTCTCTTAACGCCTCAGCAGCATAAGTTGTCGGAAAAATATAGGATATCCATTGTAAAATGACTGGAAGCTGTGACATATCGACCATTACCGGTGACATGAAACCAATAAACATCATTAATACTTGGACGAGCATATTCGTCAACTGCATATTAGGTGACCAGAACCCTAGGAAAACTCCTACTCCTACAACACTCATGATTGTTAAGATAATAATAGGAATTAAGCCAATACTAAAATGAAATTGTACACCGTAAGCCCATTGACCAACAAAGGCTAGAATAATGAAAGAAGGGAAACTCATTAATCCGCCTCTTAACAAGTTTGCTAAAACAAAATTCATTTTTGCAATCGGCAATGACGCATAAAACGTAAAATGTCCTTGATGTTTTTGCCAAGAGATATCTTGAGCCAAAAACGTGATCCCCATAATAAGAAGAGCAAACAACATATTTCCTGTTATAATCCGAATGACCATTTCATCAGTTGGACTCACAGTAAAAAAATGCAAAAACATAAGGGTCGTAAATGGAAAGAGCGATGCTAAGATTAAAATAAACGGCCACTGTTCTCGTATGATCGACAATTGGATTCGAAATAACGTCCAAGCTTCGATAGAAAATTGTTTCAAACGTGAAGTTTCATAAATGTCAGCTTCCGACAGTTGCATACGCGTCCTCCTCCTTCAAATCATTATCAATATGAAAATATACATCTTCTAAGCTCGGGGGTGTAAGTGAATAAGATTCAATTCCGGGCATAGCCCCTTCGTTTAATATCGTTAAAATATGTGATGCTTGTTGCTTTTCAATTAATACTCGGTGCCGATGCTCTGTATGAGGGACAACCGTTCCCCAGTTGTGTATCTCACGGATCACCTCTTCTTGTTTTAACGGGTCGATCGTTAATTCCAGTTTTAATCGCTGGTCAACTTCTTTTTTTAGTTTCGCCACCGAATCAATAGCTAGTAGCTTTCCGTGATTAATAACAGCAACACGATCTACAACTTGTTCTGCTTCCAAAATATTATGAGTAACTAAGATAATCGTTGCTCCTTCTCGATTCTTTTCTTGAATTAAATCCCATACTAGCCGCCTTTTCTTCGGATCAAGTTCATTTGTAGGCTCATCAAAAATCAAGACAGGGGCAGACCCAATAAGTGTCATTCCGATCCCGACTAGCCTTTTTTGTCCACCTGAGATTCTTTTTAACAATTTGTTCTCGACTTCAAATAACTCAAGCTTTTCAATATACTTTTTTGTTTCTTCTTTCGCTGCAGCTCTCTTCATCCCACGAAGTCTTGCCGTATAGTAAAAAGCTTCTTTCACTTTAATACTCGTTAATGATGCAGGATCTTGAGAATAATAGGATACTTCTTGGCTTACTTTGCGGCTTTGTTTTTCCACCGGGCTCCCCCTGTAAAGTACTTCTCCTTCGGACGGGCTTACATGAGCAACTACTTGTTTGATAAGCGTGGACTTCCCAGCTCCATTCGGACCTAATAACCCAAGAATTTCTCCTTTTTCGATCGTAAATGATATTTGACTATTTGCTTGCACTTTTCCTTTTTTATATGTTTTCGAGACATTTTTAATCTCAAAGATTGTTCCCATCCTTTTGCCTCCTCAAGAAACGATTTCTTCATTCATCATATTTCTTTCATCCATTTCTGAAAACAGTCGGAAGATCGGTCTTCTCTCCGTCTTTCGACTGATATTAGAATACTGTATTTTCTTACAACGTCAACGATTTAGTCGGGATCCGACAATGTTCATACTTCATCTTAATCGAACAATTTAAAAATAAAGTAGTTGAAAAGAATATATTGAATTTCTTCATCGGTGTTCCTCCTCATTATTTAACCTACTAACATCATAACTCTTACTTTATTGATCATTTAACCGACAAGAGACTGTTCTTTTCTCAATCGCTCGACTGAACTTTTTCTCCTACGTCGTCGTATTTTTATAATTGTAGAATGAAACATTTTCCTACTTTTGTTATAATCGCAATAGTGAATAGATGAGGGTGACAAAAAATGACGAAAAAACAATCGAAGAAACGGTCTTCAATGGGGAAAAAGATTTTCCTCCTTGTCATATTAGGTGGGATTTTAGGAGGATTAATCACAGTAGTAATCGCTAAAAATGAATATGAACAAGCACGTCAGGAATCAATAAGTGACCTAGAAGAAAGTGGCAAATCTATTGAAGATGATGAAGAGATTGAGTTTCATGCATCTGATGATGAATTAGATTACATAAATGTACTTCTAGTCGGCTTAGATGATGAGGAAGATTACGCACGAACCGATACGATCATGCTCGCACAATATCATCCAAGTGAAGGGGAAGCGCGTCTCGTTTCATTTATGAGAGATATGTATGTCACCATTCCTGGTCACGGCGACAATAAAATTAATGCTTCTTATTCTTTAGGTGGACTTGAACTGCTTCGTCAAACAATTGATGAAAATTTTGGAATCGATATCCATTACTTTGCACAAGTTGACTTTGATGGATTTACACGAGTTATCGATACGTTAGCACCAGAGGGCATTGAGGTAGATGTGGAAAGCAGAATGTATTATGAAAACAACTCTGGTTCGATGGTAATCGATTTTTATCCCGGATTACAAATAATGGATGGTGAAGATGCATTAAAATATGTCCGCTTCCGAAGTGACCATGAAAATGACTTTGGGAGAGTTAGAAGACAGCAGCAAATGATGACAATCTTAAAAGAGGAACTTATGAGCTTAAGCGGTGTTCGACGGATTCCTCAAGTACTCGGATCGATAGAACCGTATATTCAAACAAATGTCAGTACTCAAAAAATGTTAAGCTACGGTCGTGACTTTTTCTTAAACTCGGTGGATGAAATTGAAACGATGACATTACCAGTCGAAGGAAGTTTTTATGACGAGTACTATCCTCATGCTGGTGCAGTATTAGAGATAAATAAAGAACAAAACAGGCAGGAACTTCACCAATTTTTATTAGGTGAATATGTAGATAACAACCTTGAAGAAAATCCTGATAATGCGGACTTTCCATCTGAATCAGAAACAGGTGAGTATGATGATTCATTCGAAGGGTCAACCGAAAACTGATAAAATTCGTTTTAAAAAAGGATATATTCATTAATGAGTGGCTGGGACAAAACCCAGTAAAATAGAGGGGCCTTCACCGTTTTAGTGAGGGCTATTTCTTATTTGTCAGGTATTTATATTGGGGCTGATTGTTCAAAAAACAGTCGCTTGCACTCCAGAGCACAAGTGCGACATCTACTCGTGCTGCACTTAGTCTTGGACTGGATGGGACATTTTTTCTATCTAATGCACGATCTAAAAATGGATCTTGTCTAAATGGTTCTACATAATCAATATCATTCTTACTTTGACTAAGAATTCCGAGATAAGATTTAATGACATCATCATTGTTTATGGTCGGATATGAATTTCATCATAAAGCCCTCTTGGTGAACAAGAGTTTGTACTAAATAATAGTTCCTATTCTAATTCTAACAAAATTCAGGCTATTTAATTTAGAATTTTCTGTTTACTCGAAGAAGTGAATGGTGGCGACTCCAGCGGGAACAGCGCGAGCTGAAGACCCCGCAGACGCGTTTTTTGCGTCGAGGAGGCTGAGGCCGTGCCCGCGGAAAGCGTCCACCAGTAACGGATTCGAGCAATTATCCAATTATGTTAAATGAAAGATTATTAAGGTTCTTACAAAGTACAATTTATTTCATCACGGATTCAGGTTAAATTGTCGTATACATTATTTGTATTTTTTAAAAACTAATGCAACGTTATGCCCACCAAAACCTAAAGAATTACTCATTACCGCATTGACACCTTGTTTTCTTGCTTCATTTTGTACATAATCGAGGTCACATTCAGGATCCAAGTTTTTAATATTGATTGTCGGCGGAATCACGCTATCTTCAATCGCTTTTACTGAAAAGATGGCTTCGACAGCACCTGCCGCACCTAATAAATGTCCAGTCATCGATTTTGTTGAACTAATTGCTAACTTATGTGCATGTTCACCAAAGACATTTTTGGCTGCCAGTGTTTCATATTTATCATTATATTCTGTACTTGTACCATGTGCATTTAAGTAAGTTACTTCATTCGGATTCAAGTCTGCATCTTGTAAAGCTTGCTTCATCGCCCGGACTGCGCCCTCCCCTTCTGGAGCAGGAGCAGTTACATGGTAAGCATCTCCCGTTGAACCATAACCAACTATTTCTGCATAAATATGTGCACCTCGTGCTTTTGCAGATTCAAGTGATTCTAATATTAGTATTCCAGAGCCTTCACCCATAACAAAGCCGTCACGATCTTTATCAAATGGACGACTTGCCGTTGCTGGATCTGGGTTCGTTGACATCGCTCGCGCAGAACTGAATCCGGCAAATGCCATTTCCGTAATTGGTGCTTCTGCACCACCAGTAATCATAATGTCAGCATCTCCACGCTGGATAACTTTAAACGCATCTCCAATTGAGTTTGCACCTGATGCACATGCTGTGACAGTACAAGAATTCACACCTTTTGCTCCTAATGTAATTGATACTTGTCCAGATGCCATATCTGGTATCATCATCGGTACAAAAAATGGACTAACTCGGCGATATCCACGTTTTTCATATAATCGAAATTGTTTTTCATACGTTTCCATTCCGCCTATACCTGACCCAATCCAAACACCTATACGATCAGCATTAGAATCATCGATTGTTAAGTTTGCATCTTTCACTGCCATTAATGAGCTAGCAACTGCAAATTGAGTAAAGCGGTCCATTTTTCGTGCATCTTTTGGATCCATAAATGAACCTGGATCAAATTCTTTTACTTCCGCAGCAACGTCCGTAGGAAATTGTCCTTCCTCAAACTTGGTTACTTTATCAATACCAGATTCTCCGTTAACGAGTCTCTCCCATGTACTTTGTAAATCATTTGCTAAAGGTGTCACTGCTCCTACACCTGTTACGACGACACGCTTATTTTCCATGTCAAGATTTCTCCTTTCAAATATCCAATAGTTCATATCGTTTTCGACCTAACGGCCCCACCTAATCGCGACTGACCCCCAAACGAGCCCTGCTCCGAATCCTACGAGAACGATTAGATCATCTTCTTTTATTTTACCACGATTGACGTCATACTTTAATGAAAGTGGAATCGACGCTGATGAAGTGTTTCCATAGCGATCAACTGTTTTTGACATTTTTTCTTCAGGCAGTTCTAATCGCTGACGGGCTGATTCCATAATTCGAATATTTGCTTGATGGGGAATTAAGAAATTTACATCTTCTTTCGTTAACCCCGCTTTTTCAACAACATTCATGGAGGATTCCCCCATCTGTCTTACTGCAAATTTAAATACTTCTCTACCATTCATCTGAATAAACTCTTCTTGTTTTATATGCTCTCCACCGCTTCCGTCAGCACCTAATTCAAAGGAAAGAATCCCTCTTCCTTCTGAAACCGGTCCAATAACGACTGCTCCTGCTCCGTCACCGAATAGTACTGCTGTGTTACGATCTTTCCAGTCAACAACTTTGGAAAGCTTCTCCACACCAATCACGAGGATATTTTTATAAGCACCTGTTTCAATAAATTGTTTGGCAGTAACGATTCCATAAATAAAGCCAGCACAAGCTGCGCCAACATCCATCGCTCCTGCTTTCGTTGCCCCTAATTGATGTTGAAGCATAGTAGATACTGAAGGAAATGGACGGTCTGGGGTTACTGTCGCAACTAAAATTAAATCAATATCCTCAGCAGAGATATCAGCATCTTTGATCGCCTCAACCGATGCCTCATAAGCCATATGTGAAGTATTCACTTCATCTGACGCAATCCTTCTCTCTTTTATTCCAGTACGCGTTCGAATCCATTCATCTGATGTATCTATTTTTTTCTCTAATTCTTTGTTAGTAATAACTGTCTCAGGAACATAAGTACCTAATCCTATAATTCCAGCTGGCATCCCTATTCCTCCTCCATCCATGTAATAGATGATATTTATAGTTATTATTATGACCTAGTACTAAAAAAAATGCAACGCTCACATTTTTTGATTTTATATGCAAAAGTGTCAGGCGCAAGCTACCGGTGAATTGTGCTAGGTCTTCCTTATGAGGGGATGATTGAGCAAATAAGACTCGCTTGCATTCCAAAGTACACGTGCGACATCTACTCGTGCTACACATCGTTTGCATTCGTAGAGTCTTCTTCGCTGCGGGCAAGGCTTCAGCTAATCAAGGTCCCCCGATGGACCTTCACCTCTTGCTTTTCCCTCCGGCGACTCATGGTTTTTCACTATCAACTTGAAACTTTAAAAAAGATGAATTTTAACGAGGGGCACTTTACGAACATCGGCCACTAGAGGATAAAAAAAAACGAAACACCAATCGCCAAATTCAATGATGACGATTGATGTTTCGTTCATTGAGAGGCTTTTTAAGACAGTCGCCTTTCAAATAGAATCACCTTTAATATTGTGGTCCATACTGGGACCCATAATGAGGACCATATGATGGGCCGAAGCTTTGACCATAACTAGGTCCGTACTGAGGACCATACTGAGGACCGTAGGAAGGTCCAAATGATGGATTATAATAATACGGAGGCTGGTAGCCATAAGGAGGACGAGTAAAAGCACCAGTTAATACTGAACCAACTGCTAAACCACCTAAAAAAGGGATAAATGGGAAAAACCTTTGGTCATGCCCATGTGGTCCTGCCCCGTGATGACTAGAAGTTCCGCTTTGATTTCTCATCCAATGCGAATAATACATAGGAGAGTGTGACAATGCAAAATGACCTCCTTTATCTGTAAGTCAAATCATTCATAAACTGATTTTCCTTATTAGCATATGAGGACATTCCTTTCTGTGCGCCTGTCTCACTCCATTTGACTAGCTTTTTTCATTTAATGATTCCATCAACTCGACAAACAGTTCATCAACACGTGATTTTAACCGTTCTTCTTTTTCATTTTTCCCATTAAACTTTTGAAGTTCTTCATATGTTTGTAAAAATTCATCAATTTTTTTAGACCCGATTTGGGCAATTGCTAAATATGATAAAAACTTAACATTAGGACGTTCCTCCTGGTGTAAAAAAGGAAGTATCGGTTCTAACGTTTCTCTTGCTTCGTCATATTGTTTATTATGAACGGCTTCATATCCTTCAATGACTCTTTTCGCCATTTTTTCTAATGCTTTCGGTCTTTCTGCCAAGGTAAATACCTCCTCAAATATACTTATGTCTCATCATGAATGTTCCGAAATAAAAAAGCAAACGAAATTAATCATTTGCTTTAATATTAGATCGATAACATATCAAGCTTTATATTTTAAGACGTTTTCACTTCATGTGGAAGTTCGCCCGTCTCAATGTATCTTTCAACATAATCTTCAATCCATTCAATGATTTCATGAGGTATTTCAGGGCTGAATTCCCCTAATGTTATCACACCATCACTAAAATCATAATAAAGATTGCCAGTATGAAGATCTCCGGCTTCATAAGTTTGCGCTACATACTCATATAACTTTTCAACATGCTGTACAGTACTTGTTAAAACGGTTGATTCGCCAAGGTCAATGTGATCGCCAACGTATCCAATCGCATATAAGCCTTCATTTTTTATTTCTTCAACTACAGGAACATGATATCCATCACCTGCAGGATAAAAAACATCGACACCTTCTTCTTTTAATTTATAGAAATAATCAATCGCTTTTTCTGTATTAACCCAGCTTTCAACAAATTCCACTTCAACTTCTACTTCACTATTATCAAATGCCGCTCCATCTTTAAAACCGTCTACCTCGGGCTGATATGGGAATGCAGCAATAATCCCGAGCTTGTTCGTTGAGGACATTTTACTCGAAATCATTCCTGCAAAATATCCCATTGCATACCCTTCAAAATGTAAACTCGTAATGTTTTCTCCCGAAACTTCCCCATTAAAACTAACAAAATGAATATCCGGATATTCTGATTTCAAGTCCATAAAATGTTCTGCAAACAAAATACCATGACCGAAAATAAGGCTAACACCTTGGTCACTAAATTCTTCGACAGCTTCTGTAATTGATGACAATGTTTTCACATCTTCTTTAATATAAACTTCTGCCTCTAAATTCGATTGAATATTTAACATTCCTTGATATGCTTTACTGTTCCAGCCTTGGTCATCAACTGGGTGGGAAACGAGCAGCCCCACTTTATTTAACTCATTTCTATCCCCTTCAGCACACCCAGCAACTATGATGAGTAGGAGGATCATCCAAGACCACCACTGTTTCATTCTTGCTGACACGCTCCTCTACTTTTTTCTATCATTTTATGTCCGATATTTTTCATACATGTCTTTTACTTTGCACATACTAACAAACCTTTGTAAAACATTTCGACACGAACAACGTCCATTCCTTTTTTCTTAAAAAATAACGATGATGATATTGATCAGCTATCTTTTTCTCCGGTAAAAATACCACTCACTTAAGCCACCAATAAAAAATGAGCCAACTAATAATACACCTGTATGTAATTGCGTTAATTGTGACAATGCTACGTATGAGACTACCGTCATTGCTGAAAATATCACTACTCCATAAACAAGCTTCAAATTGAATCCTCCTTTTCTATTAGATATCATGTCAAAGAGTTAGTGGGTTGACAAGTATTTAATAACTGTTTGTCGAAAATTTTAAGAAAAGCGCAAGGCTCCCGCCGATCTACAACACTCTTTACATGCAACGAGGAGACAAAACAGAAAAAGTAGCTGTCTCAAAAGAGCACTGATTAAGTGTGATGATCTGAATGTCGGCCTCTTTTCTTCCTTAAAAAGGGTATTTTTTGTAAACTAAAAAAGCCCCAACGGCCTTCCTATCCTATGATTTTTAGGTCTATTGGTAGCTTGTGAGGAGGCTGAAGTCTTGCCCGCGGCAAAGAAGGAAGATACTACGAATGCAAACGAAGTGCAGCACGAGTAGATGTCGCACTTGTGCTCTGGAGTGAAAGCGTCCGCCATATGCGATTCGAGCAAGTAAATTAAAATTAATGTTAAAAAAGAGGCTGACACTTTGGGGCAGCCTCGTGACTAAACTGTTTTTATATTTGCCTATGCTCCTTGAATTTCAATTATTTCAAGTTCGTAAAGGTTTCATGTTTCTTTAAAAATTTTAAAAAGCTTTGTAAAAACTGATCAATCGTTTTCCCTGGCATGTAAAATGTCGTATCAAGCGACTGAAATTTATTTTTCTTCTCTTCAATAAATGGGCGAATATGGGCTTCAGGTGTATAAGGTGCTTGATAAATAACTTGATACATTCGAAGAGGGATGTTTCCGCAGCATTGTTCGTAAATATCTTTTTGTACAAGTAGGACATCTTCTACTTTATTGTCATCTATTTCATATGCCTTTGTCATTTCCTGAATAAATTTCTTATAAAAAAATTTATTCGACTTCTCCTCTTCATATTGCCGAAATAAATGTAAACATGGATTTATGAAGATCGCCGAGCGTAAATTTAAATATCCTCGTTTAAGGAGCTTCATCGCGATTAATGCCCCCATCCCTTCTGCAAAAACATGAATCGAAGGATTTAAAATTTCCGTTTTTAAGACATGTTGAATAGCTCGTTCTGAAAGTAATGTAGATTGATCATTTCCCCAATGGATTCCTTGTTGATTTGAATAGAAAATAGTATAGCCTTCGTCGAGGAGCATGTTGAGTAAGCTGTGCCGTTCGAAATTTTGCTGCCAATAGCTTGTTCCATTTTTTACGAAGTGCTGACGATCACCTAAAATGAATATCGCAAACCCATTTGGTCTCGTCGGTAAATGGATCAGACATTCTTCATCCTCAATTTGAAAATGTCGTTTATAAATAGCCATCGATAACCTCTCCACTAACATGTTATATAAGCTCCCATTATTTATGATATACAAGTAAAGATAAACCTGTTCTTTATCAAACATAAAATGGTCCGTTTAATTTTTATTGCACCTCGTTTACCTCACTTTATTTACTTAATCACATTCTCATAACACCAAAAACACCGCAGTTGAATGTTTCATTCACTGCGGCTATTTTTTCATTGCATCAAGGTTTACGCTTGTAAGTCCAAATTCGATTTTCATTCGATGTTTCAGGGAAAGTATCTCCTGCCTTTAACTTTATTTGCCTCGGGTCATTTACAGTGCTCCCCGATTCACCAATTTCAACATAAATACCATTATTTGGTGCTTTCGCGCCAGACTTAAATTGTCTCCGCTGCCCCATATTTTCACCTCTTTTTCTCAAATTCACCGTTATGTTTCCCTTAGTTACTTGAAAATATGAATGATTTGAGCTGCTTTGGCACCGCTTAAGAAACGATGCATCGAGTCGTTTCTTATCGCGCAATTAGGAAAATATACGTATGGCTATTTATTAATAGTGAAAAATAAATATTACTTGATAAATACAAACAACAAATGAGGTTTTTATGGATAAAAATCGAGCTTTAATCGTCTACAATCCCGCTTCTGGGCGAAAAAAGAACCACAAAACATTTCCTTTCATAAAGGAAGCATTATCAAAGTTTGGTTATCACTTAACTATTCATCAATTAGTCACTTTTAGTGGTTATGACCCAGTAATCAGAAATGCGTGCCGTAAAAAATTTAATGCAATTTTCATAGTTGGCGGCGACGGGACGATTAACTTTACCATTCAAACAATTGCCGCTGAAAGATACCGGCCACCAATTGGCATTATCCCATTTGGAACTAGTAACGAATTTGCTCAGTTCCTTAAAATACCTTCCAAAATCGATCGAGCTTTGTCTATTATTGCTAAAAAATCAATTCGAACGATTGATATCGGAAAATTCGGTGATAAATATTTTGCAAATATTGCATCAGCAGGGTGGTTATCAGATATTACGTATGAAACATCCCCATTCCTTAAATCTTATTTAGGTGAGTTTGCATACATTCTTTATTTTTTCAAAACATTTTTCACGACTAAACAAGCGGATTCAATTTCTGTTAAGACGGTGAAACATAAACATCCTTTTGAGGACCTCTCATTATTTTTAATTATGAAAGGAAATGGTGTCGGTCCATTTGAACGTCTTATTCATCAAAGTGATGATAACGATGGCTGCTTTCACCTCATCATTTGCAAAAACGTAAATCGCTTTTCTTTCTTTATTGCATTAGTCAATAAAATGCTCCACTTACCATTAAAACAAACGGTCATTCAACATTTAAAGGTTGAGTCGGCTTCTTTTACGATACCTCAACATATTAACATTAACCTTGATGGAGATA
Organism: Evansella halocellulosilytica; assembly: GCF_002335745.1. Classification (GTDB taxonomy): domain Bacteria; phylum Bacillota; class Bacilli; order Bacillales; family Salisediminibacteriaceae; genus Bacillus_CA; species Bacillus_CA halocellulosilytica. The sequence goes on from NZ_NIST01000001.1 coordinate 4,259,861, forward strand.
AATCGAGTATTAAACAGTATGACTTTCAAGTACTGCCTCAGTTTATAAATGTTTTTACAAATAGCCAGAATGAACCATAATGTGATCAGAGTTCATTATGCATAAAAAATAAGTATCCGCCCGTAAAACGGGCGGTTTTAATTTCGCCCTATAAGGGCACTTTACCACCAGAGTCCCTTAAGGTACCTTATTTAATTTGGTCCGTGTCAAAAGTTTTTTGAGGATATCCCTTTTCATAATCATATAGAATTCGAAATCGCTATAGGCGGACGCTTTCACTCCAAAGCACAAGTGCGACATCTACTCGTGCTGCACTTCGTTTGCATTCGTAGTGTCTTCTTTGCAGCGGGCAATGCCTCAACTTCCTAGGTGTCACACTGTGTGCACCTAGGGGATTTTCGACAATTGCTTTTCCCGCCTGAGTCACCGCCTGGCACTCTTTCGAGTAAATGATGACATTTAAATAACATTCTAATAGCATACATAGAAAAAACGAGTTGGGGGAAGTTGTATCTCAGCTAAAGGGCTTTTGTTATCAAAGAAACTTATGTTCATTTCGTATCCATCATTTAAGATAATAAATGACATAACGCAAATAAAGTTGTCATCAAAAGGTGGAAGGTACTGCGCGACTCCTACGGAAAAACGGACGAGTTGAGATCCCTTCGAGCTTGATCGAAGTAGCTCAACCGTTCGTCCGTGACGGACGAGTTGAGATCCCTTCGAGCTTGATCGAAGTAGCTCAACCGTTCGTCCGTGGCAAAGAAAACACCGTGAATACGAACAAAGTGAAGTAAGAGCGGATGTCGCACTTGTGCCCTGGGGTGAAAGCAAGCAGTATACCTTCCAACTATTCTTACTTTTAAAGAGCTCTCACGAATACAACCCTTAAAGGTTTATTTTCACACAGGCAGAGCCTGTGGTTTAAAAAGAATATAATTGAAAAAGTTGAGACATTTATTTTGTCTCAACTTTTTTGTGCTTCATAGAGATTCATTCTATCTGTTAACATGAGAATTTTTTCAACAATATGATTAGCAGCATGTGGCTTCTTTATTTTTTTTGCCAGCGATGTCATTTCTTCATAAACATCTTGCTCATATAAAAGAGTTGCTATCACTTTAGGAAGCTGGTCATCTTGATCAACCTTAATCGCTGCTCCTGTCTGTGATAAATATTGTGCATTATGTTCTTCATGTCCTGGTACAGGTTTGTATATAACCATAGGTGTTTCACAAGCGAGCGCTTCACTCAAAGTAAGCCCTCCAGCTTTCGATATAATCGCATCACACGCTTTTAAATATTGCATAAAATGGTTAGTAAATCCAACAACTTTTACTGTATGCTTTGTTTCCTGTTTTAAAATTTTCTTTTTCACTTTCTCATTATGCCCTACCATACAGATTACTTGAATTTGATCTTTTATATATTCTAAAGACTGGATGACTTTTACATAATCTGTTAAGCCAATCCCACCTCCCGCAATTAAGATTATTTTTCTCTGTCTGTCTAAACCTAATTCATTTCTAACATATGCTTTTGATTTCGTAAAACAGGTATTTTCACATATCGGTATTCCTGTTGAATAAAAGCGATGTGAATGAACATTGTGTACGTTAGCAAAAGGTTCGATATCATTAGAAGCTGTAAAATAACCGTCAATTTCTTCTCTTAAATAAGCAGGATGCAGTACGAAATCGGTAATCACCGTATATAAAGGAATATTTACTTTTTTTACTTGCTTTACTCTAGTCAAAAATGCCGTAACAAATGGATGTGTAGAGATTAAAAATGGACATTCTTCCTTTATCATCATCGAATACAAATGATCAACAAATAAAGTTCCAAAACGATCCAATAGTAAGAATAACGGTTGCTTTTCTGCTTTAAAATACATCCTCCCCCATAGAGATGGGGTCACCTTCAATAATTGAATATAACTTCTCACCATAAACGTATGAAGGAATGGATGAATCGCATGAAACGTATCAATGATTCGAGGATTATAACCTTGCTTTAGAAATTCTTGCTGAATTGCTTTTGCTGCCTGATTATGACCTTGTCCAATCGAAGCAGAAAAAATTAATGGCCGCCCTTTCATGTTATTTCCTCTCTTTCCTAATAACCACAAGCATCCTCCTCATTCTTAACAGTATCTTTCCAAAATGTGTTCGGATTGATACATTTGTTCTGCATTCAAAACGAGGAAAGTGTTTCAGAAACATTCATGCCCACCATTTACATAATTCAAGCAAAGTTTGGCCAAACTACATTTAATATTGACTTTATTAGGCTCTTTTCGCCATTTTTAACATTCGTACTAAACGTTTTGGAATCAATGTTTTTATAAAAAATGAAAGGGAGATTAAGATGAAACCTTTATTAAAGAAATGTCTAAAATCGTTAAAATTAAATATAAGAGAAACGATTTTTTCAATTTTCGCCTTCGAGTATGAACATATTATGAACGATGAGAGTTTCGTTCATAAAAATTATCGTGCCTCTAGTCATACGTCTAACAGGCCTGAGATTATTCATGTACATACTCAGCGGTCAGAAAAGTAGATCGCTTTTGTTGGGGTGCAATGTAGATTGATTTGAAAATAATGATGGCAGGGTGCCCTACACAACACGAAGGGCATCCTTTTCAATACGGAGATTTACCGGGCTTTCCATCATTGGTTCACCATCGCTATGAATAAATATTGGTGATTCACTTCTAACGAGAACTTCTTTTCCTTTTAACAAGATAACGTCTTCTTTTTTAATGTGCTCTCCCTTATACGCCTTCGGAAACAAATTAATTAATTGCCATTTAGACATCCCTTTTACGATACAAAGATCAAGGAATCCATCGTCAAAAGAAGCATCGGGACAGATCGTAATTCCACCGCCATAATTCGGTGCATTTGCAACAGCGACAAGCCAAACATCGTCAAAAGTCATTTCAGTCCCATCTATCGTTAAGTGAATCGTTGTAGGATGATATGATTTAAGTGTTTCTAATAAACTGATTGCATATGTTAAACCACCTAAACGAAAGTGATTAAGATATCGTTTGTATACGGATTGATTAACTGTATTTGCTACTTTTCCGTCTAATCCAATTCCTGTTACAGTTAAACAATATTGTTTTCCAACATGAAGTAAATCCACTTGCCTCCACTTATTCGTTAAAATTCTCTCCAAAGCCTCTATATAATTCATCGGTACTCCTAAACATCGGGCAAAATCGTTTCCTGATCCTGCAGGTATCATTCCTAACGCCACTTCACGATGAGCTAGTTCATTTGCTACGTGATGAATTGTCCCATCACCACCGACAGCGATAATTGTTTTAACATCATGAGTCAAAAGATCATTTACTGCTTTTTTACAATCATCCGGACTATGAGTAAAGTGAGCTAAAAATGGATGAGCTTTTTTCGTCATTAGCCGCTCCACTCGCTTCCATACTCGATACCCTTTTCCATTTCCAGATGTCCCATTTATAATAAATCCAATCATTTTTTATCCTCCAAACAGCTATATTATGCAAAACAATAAAAATATGAATCGTCCTTAATATTTTGACAACATAATAATTTACTCATGAATCAAACATTCTATGTATAATTTTAGTTATTTTAGAAAATATTATTCCTAAACATGGAAATTCACTAAGTTCTTTCCATAAAACATCAAGGAGGGAGCCAATATGAACTCTTTTACGATTACAGGACAGACACAAACCTCATTTATTGAATGGCTGTTAGATGGAATTCGACATACATTTATTGATTATCAGTATATATATCACACAAACTCAGAAGACGATATTAACCTCGTCTTTCATGTCGTTGACCGCGAAAATCCAAAGCCATACCGAAGGAAATCTCAAGGAACATTCGTTGTATCAATTGTAGAGGCAGACGATACCCCAGAAGACATTCACCGGGAGGCTTACCCTTATTTAGTCAGGAGTTTAGCAAATCATTTAATGTATATTGTAAAAACAGAAAAAGTGATAACGTTTTACTTTTTAACTCCTGAACAAGGGCGTTACAGCATATCCTTTAATAAACAAGAAGATGACGACAGTGATTTATTTAAACAAATATTTAATCGTCTTAAACCTCTTGCTTCATCAAAACTTGTTATTAACAATGATTTTTATGAAGACTTACCTGAACCACTTTGGCAAGGGGATGATGTGACTGAATCTTTACGGGAATCTGGCAAAAAATTAGACAGACTGAATCTTCTTCCCGCTCCATTTCCTTTGGAAGAAGTATTAACTCCACGAGACATTCGCCATTTAAAGAAATTGTATGGAATTGGCGGCTTAAGCTACGGTAACTTAAGTGCACGTAAAGATGACAGCCATTTTTGGATGAGCGCTAGTGGTATTGATAAGTCAAACATGCAACATGTTGGAAAAGATTTTCTATATATTTCTGGCTATGATATTGAAAAAAATGCAATGAAAGTAAGTATTCCACCTAAGGTCACACCAAAACGGGCTTCTGTTGATGCAATTGAGCATTGGATGATCTATAAAGAACATCCTGGTGTAGGAGCTATCGTCCATATTCACGCTTGGATGGATGGCATTGATGCAACTGAATTTAATTATCCATGCGGCACAGTTGATTTAGCTAATTCTGTCGCTCAGTTAGTTAAAGAAGCTGAAGATCCTACCCGAGCTGTAATTGGGTTAAAAAACCATGGACTTACGATTACCGGGCGAAACCTTGAAGATATTTTCGAAAGAATTGATGGGAAGATCATTCCGCAAGTGCCAATGCAATAACAATAATGATAAACCATTTCTGATTAGCATGAACGAGGTGATGGAATGAAGGCTGTACAGTTTGACTTAAATATTCCTAAGTATGCAATTAGTAAAGCGATGGGCAAAGTAAATCCATCGCTTTATGTAAATTCACCGCTCTCTTGTCTTCAATTAAGAGATGTTGAACCTCCTCCTCTCCCCAATGAACATTGGGTAGAAGTAAAAGTAAAGTACGGTGGAATATGCGGTAGTGATTTAAATCTAATCTCATTGAAAGATAGCCCAGCAACGTCTCCTTTTATCTCATTTCCATTTACGATGGGGCACGAAATTGTCGGAACGATATCAAAAACAGGGAAACTCGTAAAAGGACATCATGTGGGGGAACGAGTTGTGATCGACCCTTTGCTCGCTTGCAGCGTAAGAGGTATAGATCCACTATGTCCAGAATGTAAAAAAGGAAACTATCACCTTTGTCATCACATGAATGACGGCACGATCTCTCCTGGATTATTAACTGGTACTTGTAAAGATACAGGTGGAGGCTGGGGAAATTATATTGTCGCACACGAAAGTCAAGTGATTAAACTTCCGGACAATGTCAGTAATACGAATGGGGTTTTAGTTGAACCGTTCAGCTGTGCATTGCACACTGTTATGCAAAATCCACCGAAACAATCAGATATTGTGCTTGTTATCGGTGCTGGAGTTATTGGAATTTGTTTAATTGCGGCATTGAGGGCATTAAATTACTCGTGCAATATTGTTGTTTTAGTTAAATATCCGTTTCAAGGGGAGCTCGCTTCACAGTTTGGTGCTGATGAGGTCATCTATATTAGCCGCGGAAAAGATTATCTTTCAAATGCAGCACAATCAATGAATGCCCACGTGCTACATCCGATATTTGGAGAACCGATCGTCCATGGAGGAGCAGATATTGTCTATGAATGTGTCGGTAATAAAAAGAGTTTACATGATGCCATCCGTTTTACCCGTAAAGGGGGAAAATTAGTTTTATTAGGATTAGCGAGCTTCATCGAAAACCTTGATATGACAATGATTTGGTTAAATGAATTAGAAATTAAAGGTAGTTTCACTTATAGTACTGAAATGTACCATGGACAACAAAAACGAACATTGCAAATTGCAGTAGATTTAATGAAGGAAGGCAAAGTTGATCTTTCTCCACTTGTGACTCATTGTTTTTCGTTAGAAAATTATCGAGAAGCGATCGCAGCCGCTACAAATAAGAAGAAAGAAAATACGATGAAAGTGATCTTTGAACCTAAGTCAAACCATTCACAATGAGTCTAGATAAAAAAAGTCGAAGGCAACCTAATAGTATTTAAGGGCAGCCTTCGACTTTTTTATAGTATTCAGATTCACTATCACCGGACGCTTCACCTCTAGTCACAAGTACAACATCCGAGCTCACTTCACTTCGTTTGTAATCACGGTGATTTCTTTGCTGCGGGGGAAATGCCTCAACTTCCTAGGTGGAACGCTGTGTGCACTTAGGGGATTTTGACCATTGCTTTTCCCACTGGCATCACCGACTTTCGCTGTTTCCAGTACATGATTTTATATTAATGACATACGAATCGCAAAACGAGTTGGAATAAGTTACATTCCAGCTCATTTTCCTCATTTTAAAAGGGGGTTAAGTCCCCCTGTAGTTTACTATATGCCGATCATTCTACAGAAGAAAAGCTGCTATGTTAGTTTTTATTTTCATTATGGAGGTATTCGATTTCTTCTTTATCTTCATTATAATCAACGTAAAAGTCTTCATTATCAAAATACCATTCATCTTTTTTTTCCACATAAAATTGAATTCCATCTTTTTCAAATGATACAGCAGGATCCTCTGGCTCCTTTTCAGCTACTCCTAAGGAAAAGCCTGTTTGGAAATTCCCGCAGCCTCCATATCTTACAAAAAACTGGACAAAATCGCCTTTATTTAATTGTAGTTCGTCTTTAAACCACGTTATTGCTTGGTCTGTTACGGTCATCTTCAAGATGATCCCCTCCTGGCTGATTAGATCTATTCTCTTATATTCCCCATATTGTAAGGTCTAAAACGAGAGGAATTATGAATGTATTGTACAAAATCTATACGACTCATGAAAAATATGAACTCCATTAGGTTTATTGGAAAACTGAGATTGATAAAACGTCCTTTTTTCAGTTTTACTGTTTAGCCTCCGCTCACTGGTGGAATAAATGCCACGACATCCCCATCTCGTACAGGTGTCTGTTCTTCAGCATATTCTTCATTGATCGCAGCCATTGCATTGTTTATTCCTGTTAGTTCAGGATATTGCTCTAGCAAATGACGTCTAAGCTCCTGAACATTTATGTCCGTTGCCTCTAACGTAAGTTCCCTTTGGCCAACAATATCTTGTAACTCTGCAAATAATAATATTCGGATCATGTTACGTCCTCCTCTCGCGGCTTTCCTTCCGGATAAGGTTTTTTCTCGAGCTGATCACCGATCCACTTTTCCCCATCTTCCCAATGCTCCTTCTTCCAAATTGGTACAATTTCTTTTATTCGTTCAATCGCATAACGGCTCGCCGCAAAAGCATCATTACGATGTGGGGTGGAAACAGCAATAACAACAGCGATGTCAGAAATATTCAGTTCTCCAATTCGGTGTGTAATGGCCACTTTTGCATCTGGGTATTGATCTTTTATTTCATCACCAATTTGTGAAAGTTTTTTTTCAGCCATTGGTACATAGGCATCATACTTTAAGTATAATGTTCGTTTCCCCTTCGTCATCTCTCTAACGGTACCAATAAATGTATTAATTGCACCAGCATTCCGGTCAACAACCTTGTTTAAAACATCTTGAATGACAATGTCATCATTAGTAATGTTAAATAACTTTTCTGTCTCCATTAATGTTCCTCCTGCTCTATTAATGATGTTATGATCGTATCAAGATAGTTATTTTTTTCAGACATATGAAAAACTGGAATTGATAGTTTATTTTTTAACGCCTCTCGTTGATTCTCTTTCCAACAAATGATGAATTTCACATTTTCACACTCTTCTATGAGTAGAGCATCTTGTTCATTTTTAAGAAGAAGAACTTTTTGATATTTCTCCTTTTTAAAACCTTCAATCAATAAGAAGTCAAAACTAATTTCACTGTAAAATCGAATGAGCTGTTCTAGCGAAAGCTTTCGCCCTTCTACTTGGATTTGGAGTTCATTCGAACTAGCGACAATGGAACCGACTGCCCCTGCTTGACGATGCTTAAATGAATCGGTTTCTTGGTCAATCGAGCGTAATTTTGATTCATGCCCATGGTGTTTGATCGTAACAGCCGAATAGCCCAAATGCACAGCTCTTTTTATTAGTTCTGTAATAAAAGTAGTCTTACCGCTATTAGAAAAACCTACTACCTGTAATATCTTTCTCTTACTTGTAGTCATGTTGATTTCCTTTTTTTCTTTTCGTCCATAAAAGGTACAGCACTTCCTTCAGAGTTTAACAACAGGATATCGACATCATCTCCCGCTTTATATCCACGTGTTCCTCCCGGTACTGCAACTAAACAGTCTGAATGAGCTAATGATGTGACAACTTGTGATTTATCCATCCCAACTGGAGAAGCAAACACTTTTCCGTCCTTAAAATGAAGTTTACTTCTAATAAATCGAGTAAAAGGATTCGGTTTCGGGAAGTCTTTATCCAACGTTCCTCTAATGGTTTCAATGTAAGGAAGCTCGGAAAGCAAATATGATTTAATCCATGGACGGGCATACATTTCGAATCCAACAAAACATGCTGATGGATTCCCCGACAACCCGAAAAGCAGTTTTCCATCTTTTTCAGCGACTGTCGTCACACTGCCCGGACGCATTGCAATTTTATTAAATAAAACATTTGCTCCTAATTTTGAGTAAATTTCCGGTAAATAGTCAAAGTCACCGACTGAGACTCCACCAGTTGTTATTAAAATATCTACTTTCTCTAAGGATTCCTTTACTGCGCGATAGCACTCATCAAAGTCATCAATCAATTTTCCGAAATAACGAGGTTCCCCGCCAGCTTTCCTTACTTGTGAGGAAATCATATAAGCATTACTATTTCGAATTTTCCCTGGAGTAAGAGGTTCTTCTACGTCTAACAATTCTGTTCCAGTTGCATAAATACCAATGACCGGTTTTTTTACAACAGGAACGTTTTTATATCCAAATGTAGAGAGGACAGCAATCGTTCCAGCATTTATTTTTGTACCTGGTTTGATTAGTTTGTCTCCCTTCTTCGTTTCTTCTCCTTCAAACGAAACGAAATCACCCGATTTAAACGGCCGTTTAATTTCAATAAATGATTTATTTTCCTCTTGCCGTTCACTTGCCAATTCAAACATGACAATAGCATCGCAGCCTTCGGGCATCATTGTACCTGTCATAACCCGGGTTGCTTGTCCTTGTTTAACCTTTTCAGACGATACCCCGCCAGCTCCGATCGTTTCTATTACTTCAAGTATTACGGGGTTATCTTTGCTCGCACTTTTCGTATCTTCACTTCTTACAGCAAATCCATCGAGAGGTGAACGGTCAAATGGCGGAATATTATGGTCTGCTTTTATATTTTCTGCAAGATACCTTCCTTCACAGTGCTCGATATCTACATACTCAATAGAACCTGTTTTTCGATAATCCATTACTCGGTTTATTGCATCGTTTACGTATATTGGCTGTCGTTCTTCAAACATGTTCCTCTTCACACCTTTCAACTACTCTAACGATAGTTTACCAGTAGTTAACCATTAGATGAAACTATAAACATATTCTAAACTGTACTAATTTGTGTCAGAATTGTGTCAAAATTGTGTCGGTGCCAGGTACCTAGGATAATATGGGATTTCTTTGTACGTGGAGTGTTTATTTATAGTACTATAAAAAGCACTGATGTGAACAATCAGTGCTTCTATACGTTACTCTTCCGCTGTTAACAAAAATTCAATGTCGTCGATAATTGGGTCTAATTCAAAACTACTGTCTCCGTCATAAAAACGAACAATTTCTCCGTCACGATTCATAAGATAAAAGCGTGTTGGATGCATAATATCATTTTGTTCTGGGATTGCTTGAATATTTGCTTTAAAGGATGCCAGAACGAAATCTTGAAGATCTTCTTCCGAGTAACCTGTAACAAAGTCCCAATTTTCAAAGTTTGCCCCATATGATTCACCATAATCTTCGAGACGCTCTGGTGTATCAAACTCTGGGTCTACGGTAAATGAAACGATTCGAACGTCTAAATCTCTGTCAATGAGCTCTTCCTGTAAACTGACCATATTAGGTGTCATCGTCATACAAACAGTTGGGCATCGGGTAAAAATCGTTTTTGCCAGCCACCATTCTCCTTCTAAATCTTCGTTCGTCATTTCTTCTCCATTTTGGTTCACTGCCGAAAATTCAGTGACTTCAAAGTCTTCTTCTGACTGTGTAACATCAATGATCGCATTCGATTCTGGCGGCTGTGGTTCTTGATATAAGAAGCTACAGCCTGACAAAAAGACCATACTGATGAATAACAATCCTGATTTCCAATAACTCATCAATGTTTCTCCCCAATCTTTCTCTATCTTGACTATTATGATTTGCTCGTCTGCACCATCTCATATTCTTTAAATTCGACTTCATTTCGAGATGATTTATCTCTAGTCATCCATTGCTTAAAGATATACCCAATCGCAACCCCATACACAAGTTCCTGAATTACTTTCATTAGCGCACCGCCAAGCTGTTGATCATGTAACGGTGAGAGGGGAGCAATTGACTGTTCACCAGAAAATACTTCAAATGGAATATCAGCTCCCGGCGGAATACAATAGCTAATGGCCATTGCCCAAGTGTTCGGGTCTGTATATGTAGCATACAAAGGGGAACCTGCAAAAATAATTAACGCACAAGCAGGTGTAATGAGAGCACCATTTGCAAACATATAACCGATCTTTTTTAATTCAGATAGTTCATACCTCGTCTCAAGTCTCGGTGTTAAGTGCCACCACATAATCGCTGCTGCAAATAGCATACCGAGCTGATAAACATTGTGCCAGCCTTCATTTGTTAATAAGTTATCAAAGTTAGACGGCATATGATAAAACGAGAATAACGCATTAAAGAGAATAAGACCTAATATCGGATAACCGACAACTAGGAAAAAGTTCCGAATCCATTTAAACTGTGCAAAAAAGTTAAAAAACCAAGATGGTAACCCTAATAATAAAAGCGGCGGGGCAATTAAGTATACAATTGCCATCGATAGCATATGCATACTAAGCATAATATGCCCTAATACGTATAAAGGTCCCCCAAAACCAAAGTAAACAGCGAGGAGGCCAAGATGAAAATATACTATCCGCTTAGTCGATACAGGCTCTGCATCCTTAGAAAATTTATTTCTCAAAGGTCCTGTTATCATAAAATATAATGCACTAATCATCATTAGTACGATAATTAATTCCGGGGTCCAGATCGTCCATGCAGAGAACGTGGAAAAAAATTGCTCCATCGTTCTTCCTCCTTATTAAAGAAATTTCATTACTTATTTTATTCATAATACCAACTTATAAACAAATGATACATAATTATATAAAAATAAATATTTTTGACAAGGCTCAAGCCAAGTATAGTATATTTATATCATGATTGCATTGTAAATCCTACATAATTACTATGGAAACAATAGTAACGGCTGGAAATCAACTACCATATGCCAATCTATCATAATCATAGGAGGTCATTAATCGTGCAACCACATATTATCGCTGTCGATTTGGACGGAACATTGCTAACAGACGACAAAAATATTTCATTAAAGAACCGGACAGCGTTAGCAAAAGTTAGAGAGTTAGGCCATAAGGTTGTCATCGCCACGGGCAGACCTTATCGTGCTAGTAAAGCTTACTACGAAGAGTTGTTTTTAGACACACCGATGGTTAACTTTAATGGTGCATTTATTCACCACCCGAAAAACGAAAAAGACTTCCAACCTATCCATACTCCTTTAAACAAAAATCTCGCAAAAACAATTATCGAAACGTGTGAATCTTTTCAAGTTCAAAATATTATGGTGGAGATCATGGATGAATATTATTTACGTTATTTAAACAAAGGATTTGCTGATGCATTTACACTCGGGCAATCACCTGTTGATTACGGAAATTTGCACCAGCTGCTAAATGATGACCCAACATCCATTCTTATTCACCCTGAAGAAAACAATGAACAACAACTAAGAGCTTTGCTTAAAGAAGCCCATGCAGAAGTTATTGATCAACGTTCTTGGGGGGCACCATGGCATGTTATTGAAATTGTGAAAGCTGGCCTGAACAAAGCCGTCGGTCTTAAAGAAATTTCCCAATACTTTCAAATCCCGAAAGAACGCATTATTGCATTTGGAGATGAAGACAATGATCTCGAAATGATTGAATACGCCGGGTGTGGTGTTGCAATGGGAAATGCGATTCATGAATTAAAATCCATTGCTAATGAACAAACATCAACGAATGAAGAACACGGAATCGCCGAATTTTTATCAGAACGTTTTCGTTTTGAATTATAATTTGATCTAACAAAATATAAGTATAATTGATAAATCATTGCTTTTAATACGAAAAAAATGAATATTTAATGAACAAGAGGCTCTTTTTTAAGAGTCCTCTTTTTTATAACCTATCAGTCCGAAAAAATCCGGTCATTATTCAGATAAATTCGTGCATCCTAATTGTGAAACAATAATGAGAGGAGGACTTTCTTTGAGTAAACGTTCACGAGGAAAACGTTTTATAAAGCAGAGTGAAGATGCTGTTGCACCGAAAAATGAACGATGGGAAGATGTCCATACGTATGCTGAAAATGAAAAAAATAGGAAAGGAAAACGGTCATAATGGCAAATCAAATATTTCAACGTGCTTATAAAGCAGTAGATGCAGCTAACGAAGCCATGAAAGAAGCCCATACCCCTGAAGCTCAAGCAGAAGCAACTGAAAAAGTAAGGAGAGCAAAACAAGCACTGTCACAAGCTTTTGCGGATTCTTCTGTTGCAGAAAAAGAGCAATTATCAGAGCTTCAAAATACGTTTTACGAAACTTCACAAGAATATCTGACTGAAGGAGACCTATAATATAATGATTTGAGCCACGCATCATTGAATGCAGGCTCTTTTTTTGGAATTGCAGTCGAACTTACAGCGAAGACATGTTAAAATTTTAGTGCTATCAATTGACGATACGAGAGATATAATGGGGAGAATGTGACTTTTACTCGAGGAGGAACAAAATGCAAATTTATAAAGTGTCCAAAAATGCACCACCAGAAATGAGGTCAAACATAACTACACTTATGATGGAACAGATGGATGCATTAAGTGTAAACATGGGTGAGGAAGAATTGTTAAAAACAATCGATCTTGCATTATCTGAACATTCCGGTGCAGAAATATTTATAGCCGAAAAGGATGATGAAGTCATTGGCTGTGCATTTCTTAACTCAGGAATCGGTTTAGATAAAGGCGGACCATATATTTGGCTGAATGATTTATACGTTAAGAAAATATATCGAAGACAAGGTGTTGCAAAAAAATTACTCTTAAAAGTATTGTATTGGGCTGAACAAGAAAACTTTAAAGGAATTGAATTAGAAACTGGTATTAACAATATTGCAACAAAGAAATTATATAATTCATTAGGATTTTACGACATCATTTCAAAAAGGTATGGTAGACAATTATAATCATTCGCCAAAAAGAGGCTTGCTCAACAGCAAAAAGACCAGTCACTCCAATCGTTTTTAATCACGATGATTCGATTTCGTAGACATTGGAGTGAACCGGTCACTTCATTTTGAGTCAGTCTCTTTTTTCGCATAATGAGAATTCCGTTTCCTTTCTCCACTTTTTTAGAAAAGGTAAGTTACGAGCGCTAAGCCCCCTATCGCTCCTCCGACTACAACGATTAAAGGCGCGCCAGCATAAGCTAAACCAATAGCAATACCTGCTCCTGCCATCGCAAATCCTAAATGATCATGAAACGTTAAGATCCCTGGAAAAATAAGTGCTCCAAGAACAGCATATGGTACCCTTGCAAGCATTCGCTTAGACCATTTTGGCCATGACTCTGTTTGTAGCATAATAAGAGGCATAACTCTTGGTATATATGTGACCATCCCCATCCCGATAATCATTAATACAATGGACATATTCAAGCTTCATCTGCCTCCTTCTCCTTAATAAACGATTGCTCAATCACTTCAAATAATACGACTGCAGCTATTGTTGCAAACATAATTGCCCATCCTGTAGACATCCATAAGTGAAAAATAGAGTGAAAGATTCCGCCTAAAATTGCCAGGATCACGACTACTTTCCCTTCCTTCTTAATTGCCGGAACGAGTAAGGCAACGAACAGAGCGTACAAAGCGATTGCCATACTTTCTTGTAAAATATTCGGTAAAAAGGAACCAGCAAAAAATCCGATCCCAGTAAAGGTAACCCAGCTCATATAGGCAATTACTGCTGTTCCAATTATAGAAGCCGAACGCACAGGTGGATCGTTTGTCGATGCAACGGCAAATACTTCATCGGTCAACCCAAAAGCATAAAAAGCCCTTATTTTCTTAGAAGATTTTTCAGCTCTTTCATGTATAGAGGCACTCATTAATAAATGGCGAAAATTCACAATAAAGGTTGCAAGAATGACTTCTAAAGGTCCAGAACCTAATGCGATCATAGATAAAGCCATGTATTGAGCTGCCCCTGCGAAAACGACCATACTCATTAACACAGCTTCAAATACTGTTAACCCTGTCGTACCAGCGATTAACCCAAATGTTAGTGCAACAGGCATATAACCGATCGCAATTGGAATTCCATCTAATACTCCTTTTCGCAATGCTGAAACGTGAACACTTTCGTATGTATTCGTGATTGTCCCCATCGTAACGTCTCCATTCTTTCAAAAATTGAAAATTTTATATCATTTTACTCCTCACCCCCACTCCTCTGTCAAGACTTAAGTGTTTTAAATGACTAAAGTAATATAATAGCTTGGATAGACTTATTATTTGAATCAATTTCATAATTCATCTTATTAAAAATGATTACAGTCTCAGAATTTGTTTATTTTGCTTTTTTAATTTGTACACTTTTTATTTGGATCGCAGTTGAAATACATACACTTCGCTTTCCGCGGGCACAGCTTCAGCTAACTTTGGAAAGCTTTCCAAAGTGGATCTTCAGCTCGCGCTGTTCCCGCAGGAGTCTACGCGTATTTCTACTGCTTCTATCAACTAATATATTGTTCATCTGTATCTAAAATTTAAGCTGCGGCATCCATATTCGATTGCCGAGTTAATCGTGCGCTTGCCAGTTTCATTCCGTTATAAACCATCGTAACGAGGTCAAAATGGACTTTTGCTCGTTCTCCTGTACGGTATCTTACGTTGTTTAACTGAAAGAATTCTTTTAAGTATCCAATCACGCGTTCTACTGAACTACGTTCATTGTAAAGCTTCTTCCAAGCTCGAGACCCGCATGCTGGAGCGTTGTAATGGCGTAGGGCTTCTCGCCTTTTGCCCATTTTATAATATATGGTCGGCCACTGGGTACGTTACATTCCTATTAAAAAGCTTAACTATAGAAGTTTCACGGAGCCACGTTCCTCTAACATGCAATTATAGTAGGCTTATCTCATGTTTTTCACCAAATAACGAATCGTATGTCTTCCCAAAAAGTAACAAGCCATATGCTATGATGTTGGCGGACAAGAGATCCGCTATCCCTATCAAAATGCACGATTTTAATGAATAAGCGGCCATTGGTTCCGTTATGTAGAGGGAAAGCAGCTCAAACGAGGTTGATTAGCATAAATAAGGAACTCAGTGTCCTTAAACGCTTTAATAACAGCGTTTTTTGTACCAATAAGAGATCCTATGTCCGTTTAGAGTATAGTACTAATCGTGTCAGCAGCAAATTTAAAAAACGAAGAGCTAGTTATGCTCTTCGTCCACAATTATTGATATACTTTGTTGAATGCTTCTTCTATTTTCGGCAGTAATGAATCCCAATCTGCGTCCATTTCTTTATTAACCGTTACGAAGTCTTGAAAGCCGAAGATGTTGTCAACACCTTCAAGTGCTAATAATTCTTTTGCTAACGGATGATCTGTATCATCACCTTTTTTAAAAGAAGCACTTCCTGATCCTTCAAATAAAACTTGGTTTGCAGTAAATTTCATTGCATTAGGGTTCGGAGTTGGTTCTCCTCTAACTTCAATTGCCATTGTACATTCCTCCTTTATGTAATTGTCTTTATCATAACATGCACGAATAGCGAAAAAAACAAATGAATTCGTAATCGTAATCATTTGCTTTATTCTTTATGAAGGAGCATCCTTCGTTACGTTCAATCCTCTATGCATTTATATATATTATGTACATCTTTTTACTCCCTATAAAGTAGGCTATCAACTTATATACGAAAATAATAGAGCCCGGAACTTCAAATCCGAGCTCTATTTGTTATCCATACCTTTTTCTCAATCTTTCTCTCTCATAGCAAAGCTCTTTTAATTTTCCTTTAATTCGTGTAACCTCATCAGAGTTTTTTTCATTTAATGCATCTGCCAATTCCATCAGGTGATAATCGATTTCAAGTTTGATCATACAAGCTTTGACTTCAGGGTCAACTTTATCTATCGCCAACTCTTTCTTTTTAATCGTTCGATATGAGGCCATCTCGGCTTTTTCACCTCCACCTATTTTCATGACAGAAACAATTTTCCCGTTATCAAAACAGCTCACATAGATCCATCCGTCTGTTGCTGTCTTAACGATCGCTCTCCCTTTCGTTTCGGTAATAAGCTCTTCTAATATAATCGCAAGATCTTCCATCCAAATATTTAACTCTTTTAGCTGAATAACCGTCAAATTTTCAGTTGGCCGTTTTATTGGAATCATGACTTGACCTTCCTGCGAACGGACAATTAATTCAACAATATCATTATCATGTCGCCAGGTAATACGAAAATGAGCCTGGAGCAATTTATGGATAAAGGACTTCAGTACTGGTCTAGGCAGTTCGATAAATAAATCTTGGAACTCAGCCTGAAAACAACTCTCCTTCATAACCACGCTCCTTTCCATTTCTGTTTTTATATTTATCGTATGACGCTGAAGAAAAAAAAGAAGATATTTTTCTATATATTCTGATATTTCATTATGGTTGTCCATTTGCCTAGACAAGATTAAAATATACATAGATGAAATGATTGAGGTGAGCAGATTGGATAAACGATCGTCAGAACAGTTAAAAACGTTGCTACAAAATGAGTTTAGCGATAAATGGTCTTATTTAGCTCATAACCTCTCCTTTCAAAAAAACGGTTTGAACTCGTTTAGAACATGGTGTGAATCACAAAGTTGGGGGGCTCAATTAAGTCTTAGTAAAGAAGAAACAAATGACATCTTCCCATTGTTTTTATTATACAGCTTCATTCAAATTCGGCATAGGATGATTTCTCTTGGCACATATTCCTTTCGAAAAAAGTCTATTGAACCTTACATCGTAAAATCAATGAATGAATCCAACCATTCCTTCTTACTACATACATATTCAAATTGGACAAAATTATTGTTAGAAGATAAAAATACCGTTAAACAATTTTGTCCACAACTTTTCAATCTGAAAGAAACAAGGAATGATGATGAATTGAAAACGAAGACAGCCGTTGATGAATGGCTGTTACATTGGGTTTCGCGCCCTCATATAGAAAAATATATAAACCAATATGAAAAAACGAAAAACGAACAATTACGTGTTCACTTTAAAAATCAAGCGATCCTCATCTTAAAAGAACGTATTTTTTTAGAATCGACTAGACGAGTATTTATTCAATTACTCGCTTATCATAAATGCTCTTATGAAAGTATAAATTATTTTTTATTACACGTTCATGATCCGCTAAAACTGTGCATACATGGTGAGCAATTACTTTCATTCATTAAATCTGAGCACCCTGAATCAACCGTAAAGGTTTTGATTCAATTTATCGAACGTCTTGTGGAACATAAAACACGTTCACATTATACAAAAGCAATTGAATATTTAAACGAGCTTCAGCAATTATTTCAAACACTCGGGAAAAGCGAACAGTTTTACTCGGTTATTAACCTGTTAAAAGGTCGGTATTCTCGCTATCATTCTTTACAAAAGGAGCTGATACGTTTTGAATCGTAACGGATCGATTACGCTCGATGCCTCCTTTTTCTTTACTGATAAACAGAAAGGGTTGTTGCTAACAGTGGCACTTCATCATGAAATCAATCTTCCTTTTACTGATATAACTTTAATCAAACAATGGTTATTTCAAGACGATGATACTTCGTGTTACGGACTTGCCTATCATATCGAAACCTATCATATTGACAAGGAAATCAAACAAGGAGTTTTTATTCCACTTACTCATTTATCAACTTGTCTCACTGTATTCCAAAACGTAAAAAAACCTTTTCAGCTGTCACACACTTTTTCAACTCTTCTTTCTGTACTCATACATAAGAAAGCAGAAGTAAAAAATAAGCAATTCGTTCCGACGGCTACAGGCAATTGGGAATGGACGAGTGATGTAAACGAACAGATTCATGAAACGATATCGATCGTACAGCAATGTGAACAGTCTCTTGAAAAGAGAGCTTTGATTGATAAAAATGAACTCAACCGAACCGTTCGTCATTTTCTACATGATTGGCTGCAACATTCAATCATTGAGACTACATTTTTTGAAACCAATATTGTTCCGTTCATTAATCGTGTCCAAAAGAAATCAACTAACGAGCACGTCCGTTCATGGCTATTCGCATTACAACATCCCACTAAACAATATTCGATATCAAAGGAGCTATATCCTCATTGCTTAATGGCTTGGACTGGCGGAACAACAGAAAACCATTTTCAAATGATGCTTCTTGTTACTGAACCATCAAATGAAAGTGAAGAGTGGAGAGTCTCATTAGTATTAAAGGAATGGCAATCAGGACATGTATGTTCTGTCGAAAAAATTTTGAAAGGTGAACACCCATTCACAAAAAATCCAGTTCGCTTTATTCATCAGCAAATCGAACATTTACAGAAATCATCATTTGTAAGTGAATTTACGATTTCCCAGCCAGAAATCGTGATGAATCATGAAGAAATCAACCAATTTTTACTTCATGAATGTCAGAAGTTGGAATTATCAGGAATATTTGTTTTAGTTCCACAAAGCTTACAAGAACCGCCTCTCGTTCCTAAACTCCATGGTGACATTGCAGAGCAATCTGCCATAGAGGAACAGACTTATATTTGGAGAGGGAGTTCCATCACATGGACGTACTTGATTAACGGTACGGCTGTTGATGAAGTGACCTTTCGACAATGGGTTGAAGATAAACGTCATATGATTTATGTTCAAAATCATTGGGTCATTTGGGATTTAAAACATGCTGAAAAACTACTTCAACATCAACAAACTTATAAAACGAATCATTCAGAGGCACTTTTCGATGCATACCGGCAATATATCGAACAAAAAGAAGGGATCACTTCTACAGGTGTTAACGATCATGATGAATCTGTTATCGAATGGACGTTTCATATCCCCTCTTCATCTGAAATAACGTTAAACGAACTTAAAAATTTCAATAGACATTGGAAAGAGTTGCTTCGTCCGTATCAGCAAGAAGGTCTTTTATGGTTATTAAACATGAGAAAGCGGAAATTAGGAGCTTGTTTAGCTGATGATATGGGGTTAGGTAAAACGATTCAAACAATTGCCTATATCGATTGTGTCAAATCTCTAGGAGTGAAAGAGCAGACACCGGCACTTATTGTTAGTCCAACTAGTTTAGTTACAAACTGGGCAAATGAACTCGAACAGTTTGCTCCTTGGCTTAACGTTTATGTCCATGAAGGAAAACCTACAGCTAGGCATCACTCTTTTAAAAACAATAAAAATAGCGCAGATATCGTCATAACTTCATATCCGATCGCTGTCATTGATAAAAAATATTTTCAGCATGAGCAGTGGAATAGTTTTATTTTAGATGAAGCACAAAAGTTAAAAAATATTGAGACGAAACAACGGCATGTTATTAGCGAAATCACCGCATATCATACAATCGCATTGACAGGGACTCCTGTAGAAAATGATCCGAAGGAAATTTGGAGTATTATGGATATTTTAAATAAAGGCTATTTAAAAACCGATTCCTGGTTTTACGATCGCTTTTTACATAAGTTACATCACGATCGAAACGCAGAAAATCAATTTGATAACCTCCGCAAGTTGATCAGTCCATTTATTTTAAGAAGAACGAAACAGGGCTATCAAAGTGAACTTTCATTGCCTAAAAAAACAAAATATCAATACAACGTTTCTTTATCAAATGAACAAAAACTTCTTTACGAAGCTACCGTGGAAAACCTTCTTGACGACTATCACGAATTAACACATATGGAAAAAAGGGTGAAGCTTTTCCAGACGATGACGAAACTAAAACAAATTTGTAACCACCCCGCACACTTTTTAAAGGAACATTCATTTTCCAGTTTAGATCATCGTTCAGGCAAATGGGATGAATGTATGAAACTGTTATGTTCGTTATTAGCTGAAAATAAGAAAGGACTAATTTTCACTCATTACCGTCATATGGGAATGTTATTAGAAGAAGGTTTACGTAAGAGATTTCATGTGAACACACCATTTTTCCATGGTTCATTATCGACACAGGAGCGACAGAACTTAGTGAAAGATTTTCAGTCTAATGATCACATTCCGTTTATGATTATTTCACTTCGCGCAGGTGGAGTGGGACTAAACTTAACAAGTGCAACAGAGGTCATTCATTACGATCGGTGGTGGAACCCCGCTGTAGAAAATCAAGCGACAGATAGAGTGTATCGGATCGGACAAAAACGTCCTGTCGGAGTCCATACGTTTACGACTGAAGGGACACTAGAAGAGAAAATATCCGTTATGCTTTCTGAAAAGGAGTGGATGACAGAGGAATTGCTGCAACAAAATTCATTGCCGTTATGGAAACTGTCTCACGATGAACTAGAATCGTTGCTCACATTACGTTCTTAAAAGATTTGAAAAGAGGAGGTCATTAAAAGCCAAGCTTTTGGCGACCTCCTCATTTTTTGCTATTTAAAAAACCTAATTATTGAATTGAAATCGTTTGTTCAAATGGTGTATCGGACACTTCTTTACCATCAATGGAATAAACTAGAATCTCTGCTTTTACGTCTAAACTTTCAAATTTTGCTATAGCATCTGACTCCCATACATCTTCAAACGTTAGTGACTCGCCAGGTTCAATTTTTTCTGTAATAAATGCTTGAGTGAACATCCTTCCTTCTGAAAACTTGTATAGCTGCTCACCATCAGCAGAAATAATGACTTCAAATTGTTGACCAGAAGAAAAATCAACTGTTTTTTGGGAATCTCCATCATTTTTCAAAGCCATTTGAACGTTAACACGGTTATTTTCAATAGAAGCATCCAAATCAAACACTAAGTCCTCGTATACCACTTCTGTAGCCTCCTCTTCATCTACACCATTTTCAGCTCCTGATCCATGGTCATCGAGTTCTGAATCTGTTGGGCTTTCTCCTGTGCCGCAAGCAGAAATAAACAGTATGCTGCTCAGCATACAGCATAATAGGAATTTTGCTCTTGTCATTTCCTTTTCCTCCTATTTCTCACTCTTTTTAAGATTAGTCGGTAATAATAAATAAATGTTACAAGTATTGAGAGATGCCGATAAATGAGAGGGAAAGCGTGCACCTTCCTTCTCTTCGATCATGTTCAGGGCTGGGTGTGACTTCTCATGACATTTTGCTATTCATCTTTTCTAAACATACCGAAAATTCCTGTCGTCTGAACAATGTTTGTAAATGCACTTGGGTCCACTTCTTCAATAATTTGCTGCAATAAATAAAGTTCATATCGAGTAATCACAATCATTAAAACTTCTTTATCCTCTCTAGTATATCCTCCTTTTGCAGGAATTCTTGTCACACCGCGAGTAACCTTTCGGTGAAACGCTGATTGTAACTCATCAGGTTTGCTCGTTACAACCATCGCTGTCAGTTTGACATGGCGCGTATGTATAGCATCAATAATTCGAGATGTGACATATAACGTGAGCAGTGTATAAAGTGCTTCTTCCATACCGAACATTAATCCTGCTGTAATAACAATCATTGCATTCATAATAAAAAAGTAAACCCCTAAAGGTCTGTCACTTTTACGAGCTAAAATTAATGCTAGAATATCGACTCCACCTGAGGATGCCCCCCATTTTAAAATAAGACCTGCTCCTGCACCGCCCATTACACCTCCAAAAACCGAATTTAAAATAATATCTTCAGAGAGAGGTTGAACAGGGATTACCGTTAAAAATAAAGTCGTAAAAGCGACATTTATAAAACTGTAAAAAGTAAAGCTTTTACCGACTTTTTTCCATCCTAATATTGCCACTGGTATATTTAATAATAAGAGTAAAAATCCTGGCGGCAATCCGGTTAATTCTGAGAAGATCTGGGCAACACCAGTAAATCCACTTGCAAAAACATTGGCTGGAATTAAAAAGATATTTAAACTGACCGCAAGTAAAATACCACTAATGAATGCAATTAAAATTTTCTTTCCTTCTTCCATTACATCAAACTTTTTTAACACATAGACTTCCTCCTTTCATTTTAGAATGTACCATTACTATCAGTAATAATGAATGAAAATGATTATAATCACAAACTCACACAAAGTAAACCTTTTTTATGAAACATTTAGCCCGACGGACACTATTCATTTCAGTGCAGTAAAAGTTTCCTTAATATTAAAAAGAAATGCCAGGTTCTCCGTTCCAAAAGATAAAACGCTTGTATTCTATCTTTGAAGAACGCTGGAGAGAACCAGGCACTTTGTGATACTTGACGATTATTGATCTCTATTTTCATTATAATAATTAACAGAATAAACGGCACCTTCATCAACCATTGAATTATCCTCAACATCATGTGGGTCAGAATGTCCGACCTTCTCTCTTAAGTAAGGAACATGATCTTCTCTCGTCTTATTTTGCAATTTCGACTTTAAACGCTTAAAATTATGCATGATTTTTTCACGGTTCTCTTCTTTCCCAAAATAATATGTGCCCGCAGCAACAGCTGTTGCAACAACAGTTGACGTCATCATTTTTCTCGTATTCATTATCGATTCCCCCTGAAAGAGTAATTAATATACGTTTACCCTTCTTGATACGTAAATAAACAAATGCATATTTCCCACGATTATTTACACATATTAAATAACAGGATGTTCACAAAATATTCGGTGACCTGGTCCCTGAACTTTTACCATTTTAGGAGGTGTTGAGATGGACCCTACAAAAGACAACAATAAGAAGAAGCGGGACAACCAAGCTTTAAATGAACACAAAAATAAAAGTGAGAAAAATAACCGGCAACACCAAACACATCATTCTTACAGTAAGAAGCCCGATCACTTGTAAACGATGATTCAATAGGTCAGAGGATTTAAGGAATAAAACGAGGCTAGTAAAAACCTAGTTAGAACAAAAGAGGCTGGGACAAAATCCAGTTAAAGAGTGGCTCTCACACCGGTGAGAGCCCTTTCTTATAGAAATAAAAAAGAAGCCGCTCTTCATAGTACGATTTGTGAAGTACACATGAGCGATTTCTTTTTAAACTACGTTATTTGATAATCTTTTACTTTAGATTTTTTAGCTCTTCAACGGAAGTAACCGATGTTTCTTCGCCTTCTGCCGTTTCACCATCCCAGGAAAGCATTCCACCATTAAAGTTTACGACGTTCTCAATTCCATTCTCTTTTAAAAATAAAGATACATTTTGTGAACGATTCCCGCTTCTGCAGATGAAAATATATTCTTTATTCTTATCAAACCCTTCGACTAAACTTGGAACTGTATGCATCGGCATTAGTGGAACACTAGGAATATGAGCTGCCTCATACTCATCAGGCTCACGCACATCAATAATGACGGTTCCTTCCTTCTTTTCATCTAACAACACTTGTAATTCATCTTTATAAATTTGTTTAATTCCATCTTTTTCAGTACTCATAGAAGATCACCTCAAGTTGATTTAATGCTACAAAAGTAAAACCTTTGAACACGTATTTGATCCTTATCTTAAACCGCGAGAACTTCAGTTTCAAGTGATCGGTTTTTCTTCCGTATTTTGATCTTTCATTTCATCAGCTGACTTTTTCCTCAGCTTTAATAAACGGTATGTGTGACTAACAACTACTTTTAATACAGCGTATGTCGGAACAGCTAAAATTAACCCGAGAAACCCTGCAAACCTTCCGACTACTAAAATAAGTAAAATAATCGTTAAAGGGTGAACAGAAAGCTTCTTCCCCATCACTTGCGGAGAAATTAAGTTACTTTCAATTTGCTGAACGACTACAATCGCAATAAGTACCCATAGTACCATCGTCGGCGAATCAATTATCGCAACAATAACTGCTGGTATTGTACCTATCCAAGGTCCAATAAAAGGAATGACGTTCGTAAACATCGCGATGAGAGCAAGAATTAATGAATAGTCAATCCCTATAATAAGGAAACTAATATACATTAATACCCCTACACAAAAGCTGACGATAATTTGCCCTTGAATGTAAGAGCTTAATGCTTCATCCATATCTTTTAAGATTTTTTTTCCTTCAACCTGCTGTTTTTCCGGAAAGAATCGCAGTACTTGATTAGGTGCTTTCGTTCCATCTTTTAATAGATAGAACAACACAAATGGAATAATGATGATCATTATAACAAAGTTCGTGACAGCACCAATTAAACTCGTAAGACTTGTCGTAAATATATCAAATCCTTCTCTTAAATATCCCATTAAATTATCAGTTAATTCCTGTAACGAGAAATTTTCAGTTTCCTGAAAACGGGCAAACCATTCATTATTTTGCACTTCAATAAATAGTTTATTCAGTTCATTCACTAACCCAGGGAAATTTTCTACTAGGTTGGTAAATTGCCTTTGTAAAATCGGTCCAACAAGAAAGACAAGTCCAGTTATTACACCTATTAAGCCTAAATAAATGAGTAAAATGGATAGTACTTTGGGTAGTTTTCTTTTATGTAAGAAATTCACGACTGGTCTTAATAAATAATAAAGTACACCTGCAATTAAAAAAGGGAAAAACAAAGTTTGTACAAAAACGACAATCGGTCTAAATATAAAAGATACGAGTGATCCGAGAAATACAATGAGCAGGATCAGTGCAATAGCAATAAGAATACGAAAAAAACGATTATTTATCACAATCTACCACCAACTCTCTATTAAACAAGATTTCTTATCTTTAACAAAGCATAAAAAGAACGGTTATGTCAAAGACTTTCTTTGCCCATCCTATCATAGATAAGACATTAGCAAATGATTTTATACATATAAGATTTATTTATTTGTCTCCTTTTATTATATCATATTTCCATAAATTGTTTAGGTTTTCACATTGTCGTCATTAAAAAATACCCTGCGATTGAAAAACAGGGCATTACTATTAAAACTTGGCAAGTTTATTTGAATATTTTTGACACGTTTGGCGCTTAATCATTTTATGTGGGATCAGTACTTTTTTCGCTTCGGTTTCGGGGTGAAGGATTTTTTCAATAAGACAATTTGCAGCTTCATATCCTAGGTTATAAATATGAATATCAACTGTCGTCATAGGTGGTGAAGATAGTTCTGAAATCATAAGATTGTTAAAGCTAATAATCGAAATATCATCAGGGACACGAATCTCCATCTCACTTAACATCCTCATCACACCGAAAGTCATAATATCATCTGCAACGATTAATGCAGTCGGCCTTTCATTCAATGACATTAAATCAATGACTGCCTCTTGACCGCCTTCTTGTAATTCTTCATGAAACACGATATATTGATCAGATAAATTTAATCCAGCATTATTTAACGCTTTTTTATAACCTTCCATATGGTCAACGGTGACAACGAAATCTAAATTTCCGCCAATAAATGCAATGTTTCTATGTCCTAGCAACAGTAAATATTCTGTCACAGTTTTTGCAGCTTTAAAATTATCATTATTTACATACGTAATATCTTTCATATTTTCGTCATAAGGACGACCGATCACTGTAAAAGGAAATTTTTGCTCATATAAATATGTCATCACTTTGTCATTCACTCGCGAATAGAGTAAAATAATGCCATCTACTCTGCTACCCTGCACCATATCTTGGACTTCTTGAAAAATTTCATCTTCTGTTTGACCAGTAGACAAATAAAGTCCATATTCTAATTGGTGGGCTTTCGTACTAATCCCTCGAATAACCTCTGGGAAAAACGGATTTTGAAACGTTTTATTAGCTGAATTAGGCATAATAATTCCTAATGTTTTCGTACTTTTATTGGCTAAGCTGCGCGCATTAAAGTTAGGATGATATCCTAGTTCTTTCATCGCTTCCCGGACTTTTTCCTTAGTCCTCTCACTAATCCTTGGACTATTCGCAATCACCCGGGAAACAGTGGAAGGGGCGACATCTGCTTTTTTTGCCACATCTTTTATCGTTATAGCCATGGCTGTAGTTCATCCCTTCTTAATTAAAACTTAATGGTCTTTGTTCATCTCGTTCTATGAGAGGATGTTCAAAAAGTTGTCCTCCTTTTTGAACACTCATTAATAAGCATTTTTTGCAGAAAAGTTATATAGGGGCAAAAGCCCCATATTTACTCTTTTCCATCCAATTCTTTAACTATCATTAAACTTTATTTTATCGTCCCTCTCAAAATTTAACAATAACTTTCATTAAATAGATAAAGGAACGATATACTTTCCGGCTTTAGCTTCTGCTAATTTGGTCACATCTTTTCCGTCAATCATAATTTGAGTAAGATCGTCATCACCATGAATGACTAACGTGAAGGATTCCCAATCCGGTTCATAAGTTCCTGTTCGGTTTGTTGTCAATTCCAACTTGTCACTTGAGTAATGGAAAGTCAATTCATTTTCATACACTTTTCCTTGTTCATAATCGAACGTTTGGCCATCATCTTCATATATACGGTAAACGACCTTTCCTTCTTTGCCTTTGTATAAATGAATTTGATAGTTTTCTTCTTTCACTTCAGTTGTTGATTTTATCGCTCCATGAGCGATTGCCGTATTTTGTTTAACGAAAATTGGTAATGTTTCTAAACCTGCATAGATGAGATGATGGTGCCCACCTTCTAACACCTCTTCTGTCCAATAATTCACCCAACTTCCTTCTGGCAAGTAGACGACACGATGCTCTGTATCAGGTGTCATCACAGGAGCGATGATGACATTGTCACCAATCATAAATTGATCTGATAAGTTAAATGTATGTTTATCAGTTGGATATTCTAAAACGAGTGGACGCATGACCGGAATCCCCGATTCATGAGCTTCTTTAAATAATCGGTACAATTCTGGCATCCAAACATAGCGAAGCTGAATATAATTTTTAACAATCTCTTCAATGTTTTCGCCAAATGACCAAGGTTCCTGTCTTGCTGCATCTAGTGCACTATGGTTTCGAAAATATGGGGTGAATGTCCCAAATTGAGTCCACCTTGCCAATAGCTGACCCGTTGCATCATGTGCAAACCCGCCAACGTCAGGACCGCAAAAGGCTACACCAGACATTCCTAAATTCATACACATTGGTATTGCCATTTGTAAATGTTCCCAAAAGCTTCGGTTATCTCCTGTCCATACTGATCCATACCTTTGAACACCTGCATATCCTGCACGAGTAAGCAAAAACGTACGTTTTCCTTTGAGTTGGCGTTTCATTCCTTCGTACGTTGCTTCACCCATCAAAAGTCCATATATGTTATGGAGCTCTCGATGTGTTTTCGGATCACCATCATTTTCATGCATGACTTTCGTGTCCATCGTTTTCGTTTCATTAAAAACTGCAGGCTCATTCATATCGTTCCATATTCCCTCAATACCTAAATCAGAATAAAAGCGATGCTTTTCTCCCCACCATTTCCGTACATCACGATTCGTAAAGTCAGGAAAAGCACTGTTTCCTGGCCAAACATCCCCGAAATAAATAGTTCCTTCAATATATTTACAGAAACGATCTTGTGTAACCCCTTCTTGGTAAATCGAATACTCTGAATCCTCTTTCACACCAGGGTCAACGATCGGTACAACCCGAATACCTTGATCACGAAGGTCCTGTAAAAGTTTTTTCGGATTTGGAAAACGATTCTTATCAAAAGTAAATACTCGATATCCATCCATGTAATGGATGTCTAAATAAATGGCATCTACCGGTATTCCTTTTTCGAGAAAGTTATGAACGAGCTCTCTCACTTCTTCTTCGGTTTCATAGCTGTAACGCGATTGGTGATAACCTAGCGCCCACTTTGGAGGCAGTGGCATATTTCCTGTCAATGCAGTATATTGAGTCAACGTATCCTTCATTGTTGGCCCAGCAAATACATAATAATCTAATTGACCGGATTCTCCCCGGAATGAATAAGTGTCATCCTCTTCTCGCATATCAAAATGCGTTTTTCCCGTATTATCAAAAAAGATCCCAAAAGCAAGATCATCTCTCAACGTCATAAAAAAAGGAATAGACTGGTACAACGGGTCCGTTTCAGGATTGTGAGGTGCGTAAACATCAGAATTCCACATCGTTAATTGATTTCCTTTTTTATCTAGAAACCCTGTCTTTTCACCAAAACCATAGTAATGGTCATGTTGATGCATATTTTTAAAACAGACTACTTCACCTGCTGCATTAGAGCCTAAACCTTTTTCAGATTCATTCACTAACGTTAAACCTTCTTTATCCGTAATGCTTATTCGTAATGGACTTTTTCTTACTGTTAAAGTCATGTTTTCTGTTGCAACAACAACTTCTTCTTTTCCCTTGTTAACAGTGTAAGAAACAGGTTCACGTTCTTTAATGACCGCCGGACTTGTCGTTAACGAAGGTTCTGTATCTGGATTCATGACTACCCTGACGATTGAGTTTGTGTAAAAAGTAACATGAACATAACCATGTTCACACTTAATCATGAATACACCGTTTTGTTCGGAAAATGACAAAACATTTCCGATATCTTGAAAGTCCGTACCTTTTATTTCTTTTTTCTTTCCTGGATGGATTGCAAAACTTGTATCTTGCATTCGTTTTTCCTCCTGATTTACAAAGTTTTGTTTTCTATGCTGGTTTCATTTAAGTGAGTTTATGATCACCTATTAATAGAAATAAAAAGATACAGGTGAGAGGGATCCCTCCCTTCACCGTACCTTTATTCGCTCCTTTTCTTGCATTTAACCTTTCGTTGCTCCTGAAGTTAATCCAGTAATCAGATAACGTTGCAAAAATAAGTAGACGAGTGAGATTGGAACAGCGATCAATATTGCACCTGCGGCAAACCTTGTAAAGTTATTGGCAAACTGGTCATTTACAAAGTTAAATAACCCAAGCGCTAATGTAAATTTCTCAGGATCTCTGAGAACGATACGAGGTAATATAAAGTCCATAAAAGGTGCCATAAAATTAAATAGTGCAACGACTGCTAAGATTGGTTTCGCTAATGGAAGCATAATCGTAAAGAAAATTCGAAAATGACTTGCACCATCTATTTTTGCAGATTCATCAAGCTCTCTTGGAATCGTGTCAAAGTATCCTTTTACTAAAAATGCATTCATCGGGATCGCCCCACCAACATATATGATAATCAGCCCTGTTAGTGTGTTAAGAAGCCCAACAGTATTTAATAAAATGTAAAGCGCAACCATCGCCATTAACACCGGAAACATTTGCAAGAGCAAAAATGCATATAGCCCATTTTTTCGCCCTTTGAAACGGTATCTTGAAAATGCATATGCAGTTAAAGCGACGATAAATGTGGCAAAAAATGCTGTCGACAATGCAACAATTAATGAATTTTTATACCATGTCAAATAGTTGCTTCGAGGGTCAAAGAATAACCATTCGTAATGGACGAATGACCAATTTTCTGGAATCATTGACGCACCGTAAAGCCCTCTCCCTGGATTCAACGACAAGCCGAAAGCCCACAGTAAAGGGTATAAGATGATGATAAACATGATGCCAATAACCGTATAAATCCCAAATAATTCAATGAAATTTTTTTGTTTCTTTGTTAAAGACTTTCTTTTATTCGTTTTTGTCAAAGTATTCATTAGAAAGTCCCCTCCTCTTTAAATGAACGAGTACGTCTAAATTGGAAGAAAGCAAATGCTGCGACCATCAATCCTAAAATTATCGAAATAGCGGCAGCCATGTTGTACTGCTGATTATCAAACGTTAAGCCGTATATCCAAGAAATTAAAATATCTGAACCACCAGCAGTTTGCCCTCTTACAGCAGGTCCACCCTGATTAAAGAGATAAATAATGTTAAAGTTATTAAAGTTAAACGAATACTGCATAATTAGTAGAGGTGCTGTTGCAAACATGACGTGTGGGAATGTAATATTCCGAAACTTTTGCCAGCGGTTAGCTCCATCGATATCAGCTGCTTCATACCAGTCAGATGAAATACTTTGAAGCACACCTGTAAATAAAGCGAAAACAAAAGGAAAGCCTAACCAGACTTGTATGAGTATTAACGCAATCCTCGTCCAAGTCGGATCCTGTAACCAAGGAATCGTAATACCGAATAACGGCTCGAGAATTTGTAAATTGACTGCACCGAAGTTATCGTTAAAGATGGCAGAAAAAATGATGATTGTAACAAAAGCTGGAACCGCCCAAGGGAGTATAAATACAGTGCGAATAAGCTTCTTTAATCGAACACGTGGATCATTCACAATAATAGCTAAAAATAGTGCTAGAGCAATTTGTAAGGTTGTTGCCACAAATGTCCAAATTAACGTCCAAGATAAGACACTAACAAATGTCGATCTCCATTCTTGGATCGTAAACAATTGAATAAAATTTTCAAAGCCTACCCATTCAAGCAAATGCCTCGGAGGTGCATTGTATAAGTTATAGTTTGTAAATGCCAATGCAACCATAAACAATAACGGGAATACGACGACAAAAATTAATAAGAACAGTCCTGGTGATATGAGAATATACGGAAAGCTCGTATCCCATGCATGTTTCCATCCATCACGTATATTAGGAACCGTCCAACCTAATTGAATTCTCTTTGCGTCTTTTCTAGCATCTTGAATATTTAAGACGTAAAACGTTATGAAAAAGATGAATATTAAAATGGAAATAATTCCTTCACTTAAAAACACTCGGGAATCATCTACTCTTTCAACCTCACCTAGTGACACCAACCCTTGTAGACCGGAGCTGATGAAGTCATACATCACGACAACAAAAGCAGCAAAGAGAATGAACAAGGTCGTCCCTTTAACAAAGCGCTTATTATACATTTGACCGAGCCCCGGAATGATTGAAAGCAATCCAGCTACGTTTGGACTATGTTTACGGTTGACGAAAGCTGTTTCTCGTTGTTGATCTTTTTCGTTAGTAGCCATTTTCACTTCCTCCTGGTTTAAAGAATGAGGATTGAGGAATTTCTTCCTCAACCCTAATTTATTTTTATTAGTTCATGATCGCAATTTGATCTTGAATTTGTTCAACCGCTTCTTCTAAAACTTCTTGAGCATCTTCACCTTGAGAAATAAATTGTAAAGCGTCCCCTATTGGATCCCAAACTTGTGACATTTCTGGAACGTTCGGCATCGGTGTAGCTACTTGAGTTTGTTCAAAGAATGGAGACATAAACTCATCATCAATTTCTACTGCTGTGTGAGCTGGAAGTTCCCCAGCTATTTCAAAGTACGTTTCAGAGCTTTCAGCATTCGTAATAAATAACGCTAATTCAGTCGCCCAATATTGCTCTTCAGAATAATAATTTACTAACCAGCCCTTATTTCCAGCAAACGAGTTTAACGGCTCACCATCCCAACTAGGAAGAGGAGCAACACCTAGATTATCACCAAGAGCTTCACGATAATCTGGGATTGACCATGGTCCTGAAACAACCATACCCGCTTGACCATCTGTGAATAAACCGTTCATAATATCTGCATCAATACCGGTAGGCATTAAACCTTCATCAAACCACGTTTTAATCGTTTCAGCTCCTTCAACAGCTCCTGCTGAAGCTAATCCGATATCATCTGTGTTATAAATGCCTTCCTCATCTTGTGCAAATACGTATCCACCAGGACCCGTTAAAAACGGATACGTAAAGTAGAAGTTTGCTGCTTCCATTAAAAATCCATAAGTAGATCCATCTGTTAAATCACGGGCAATTTCCATTAATTCATCCATCGTTTCTGGCGCTTCTGGAACTAATTCAGTGTTGTAAAATAAGCCATATGTTTCTACAACTGCTGGAATTCCATATTGTACACCTTCATAACTGAAAGAAGTGACAGCTTCTTCATTGTACTCACCTAAACGAGCTAATTGATCTTCTGTTAATTCTAGTTCAGCAGCTAAACCTTGGAGAGAAATGTCCCCCATTCGGTCATGAGGCTGAAAAAATAAGTCTGGACCGAGACCTTGTGGTCCATCTAACGATATTGCATCTGTTTGATCTAACATAGAAAATTCTACAATATTTACGTCAATGCCATATTCTTCTGTAAATCTCTCTGTAATTTCTTCATAGGCATCTAATTGTGATTCTTCATCATTGACCCACATCGTCAATTCATCTGGTTTTTCAGGCTCATCACCATCTGCTGCTTCATCTGTCTCCGTATCTTCCTCTGTTTCCACATCATCTTCCGGTGCCTCTTGTTCATCATCTCCACCACATGCAACGAGTACAATAGACATCATAAATAGAAGCAGAAGCGAAAGTAACAACGTCTTGCTTTTTAACATGACATTTCCCCCTTTAATGATAATTAAAAAATTTCTTGTGCAATCCGTTTGCCCTAAAGTATGAATTGATGATCGATTGAAAAATAATACTTATAATATCCAGACAGTAACCGCTTCCATTTCTCGTTTTATGCGGTTTATCTTGATACAATATATTCCTTTTTATTTTTTCAATAGAAAAACAAATCATACACCTCGTCTATACTGTTACAAATTAAATCAACTTAAGACAACCGTTTGCACAAGTGTTGCTAAAACAATTCCACAGAAACCTCACCCTGTGAAATCGTTTGCATTGCTTATATTTTTATTATACTAATACATCCAAAAATTACAACTATTTTTTTCGAAATATTTCAATGTTTTTATCATTGTCCCTTTTAAAGGGATTATGTCGAGGATTTTCACAATTATAACCTTTAAATTATTACATGGATGACAACCGTTTGCATTAAAATATGATATAGAAATGAATGGACATCTCAAAACAAAGTAAAGCATTTATCTCCTTAATCCCAATATAACTAACTAAATATAACGTAACCATTAATATGTCGTATTTCGTCTTATTCTACGGAATTCACCTGGAGTGATCCCTTCTTTTTGTTTAAACAGACGCGAAAAATAACTTACATCTTTAAATCCTGTTTCATTACTTACTGTTACTAAGTCGACGTTTTCATTTACTAATTTTTGTTTGGCAATCATTAACCTGTAATGATGAAGGTGTTGGATCGGTGTCATCCCCGTTACTTTCTTCATTGCCCGCGTAATATAGTCCGGATGATATAGTAAAGCATTCGCCATACTTTTTATTGTAAAATTGCTATCTTGAAAGTTCGCTTCAATATACCGGAATACTTGATCAACGACTGTTTGTGAGGAAGTCGGAATTTCCATCACTTCTTCTTGTAACAGTAAGATAAAATCTGAAAACATCATTTGCTGCTTTAATTTCATTGCTGGGTCACCAGATTCATTTAACGACAAAAGTTGTTCGATAAATTGAGCACATCGTTCTTCGGAGCGAAAACTCCCATACCGTGGTAAGTGCAACATAAAAGTCGCCGGGTCGGTATACGTACTATCGTGTAGAAAAACTCCTGACCAATCGACTATTTTCTCTTCAATTAATTTATAGTTATTCGGAATCGAAAAATGAATCCAATAAAAATCAGTATCCTCTGAACACCTTTGTGAACCAGCATGTTCAAACCCAGGGGCCAAAATTAAATATTGACCTTTCTTAATTTCAAAATGAACGCCACTTTCTTTCATATATAATGTTCCTCTTGAAACATACAAAAGATCGAAAATATGAAACGTTCTGCGAAAATGCTTCCTTCCTTTATGAAACGTAGCCTTCCCGCCTTTAATAAAGGTTGGCATTGGTGGAACGATACACGTTAACATATTCATAACCGTCAACTCCATGTCGTTTTTGTTCAATTCTAATCGTTTTTTTCAGCTACAAACCTCTTAAAATCTTTACTATGATGTATATGCTCAATATAGATAACGTCTATTTTATCAATGTGTGAATGATATTTACACTTTTATCTCCAAGAAAGAAAATCTTCAATTTAAAGAGGGAATGAGTATGACAGAAACAACTAAGAAAAACGTCGGCAGGATGACATTGTTTGCATTAACGTGGCCGATCTTCATTGAGATTTTACTACATATGTTAATGGGTAATGCTGATACATTGATGCTCAGCCAATATGACGATGACTCAGTTGCTGCTGTTGGCGTAGCCAATCAAATCATGAGTGTCATCATTGTCATGTTCGGTTTTATAGCTACTGGAACAACGATATTAATTGCTCAATATATTGGTGCAAAAAAGGAAGAAAGCGCAGGACGTATCGCTGTCGTGTCCATTGTCGCTAACTTGCTTTTCGGTATTGCATTAAGCTTAGTCCTTTTTGTGTTTGGTGAACCGATTTTAAGAGCGATGAATTTACCCGAAGAATTAATGGATACCGCGCTTATATATTTACAAATTGTCGGTGGATTTTCGTTTGTTCAATCACTAATTATGACGCTCTCAGCTATTGTTAAAAGCCACGGGTTTACAAAAGATGCCATGTACGTCACATTAGGAATGAACTTACTTAATGTATTAGGTAACTACGTATTTATTTTCGGTGCCTTTGGCGCTCCTTCTCTAGGAGCTACCGGAGTTGCCATAAGTACTTCTGTAAGCAGGACACTCGGATTAATCGTATTATTTGTCTTACTATATAAAAGAGTCAGTGGAGACCTCCCATGGCATTTCTTGAAAAAGCAATTCCCTAAAAAGGAACTTAGTCAGTTGTTAAAAATCGGTATTCCATCTGCAGGAGAACACCTTTCATATAACGGTTCACAAATGGTTATTACTTATTTTATTGCAATGATGGGCACGACCGCACTTACAACGAGAGTCTACGTCTTAAATATTATTATGTTCGCCTTCTTATTTTCGGTCGCAATTGGCCAAGGTACACAAATTTTAGTCGGATATTTAATTGGGGAAAAGAAAAAAGAAGAAGCCTACCAACGTTGCTTAAAAAGTTTGTGGATCGGTATGACAATCTCAACGTTCGGAGCGATTGTCTTTGCTATCTTAAAAGATGAGATAATCAGTATTTTCACAAATAATTCTGAGATCATCCAATTAGGTGGTATTTTACTTCTTTTAACGATTATCCTTGAACCTGGAAGAGCATTTAATCTTATCGTAATTAATAGTTTAAGAGCTGCAGGTGATGTGAAATTTCCGGTCTATATCGGTATCGCTTCAATGTGGGGAGTTTCGGTGACAATATCCTATGGTGCAGGTATTGTCATGGGACTTGGATTAATAGGAGTTTGGATTGCTATGATTCTCGACGAGTGGATACGAGGGCTGTTTATGCTGCAACGGTGGAGATCAAGAAAATGGGAAAGAATGTCATTTATCCATGACACTAGTAAAGGGTCAAAAAAGCAAGCTGGATAGCCGTCAATCTGTTCTATTAACATGATCATTCTCTACAATATGAATAATCTAATATAAAACGAAATATAATGAATATATATCGGTTAACTGTCAAATTTATCACCCTCTCAATTTGACAGTTTTTTATACCTTTTTTTGTATAAATCATTAATAAATATTCATTTCAAAATACTTCCAATATTACATTCACTTAGTCAGAATATTCGGACCCCTGTACAATCGTTGACTTATCCTTTTGTTATCAATGTTTTAACATACTCTTTTTCCTATAAAATTCGTTTATT
Organism: Evansella halocellulosilytica; assembly: GCF_002335745.1. Taxonomy (GTDB): domain Bacteria; phylum Bacillota; class Bacilli; order Bacillales; family Salisediminibacteriaceae; genus Bacillus_CA; species Bacillus_CA halocellulosilytica. The sequence continues at coordinate 4,295,875 of NZ_NIST01000001.1, forward strand.
TTAGTAATCTTTTGACAACCATTAAAAATTCTGCTTAAATAAAGTAGGATATCAACAATTTTTTATACGGTTGTTGGTATGTTTCACACTTTAAAAACATATTTTTAAGGGGGAATGAAATTTGAAGAAGAAGTTTTATTCCATGTTCGGACTTCTCCTGTCTGGAAGTTTACTGCTTGCAGCATGTGGGGATGGAGACGATGGAGACAACGGTGAAGCAGGCGGAGACGCAAATGGTGACACTGACACTGAAACAGACGCAGACACAGAAGTAAACGTAAGTAACCTTCAAATTGGTACTGGAAGTACTGGAGGGACTTACTATCCGCTTGGACAAGAAATGGCTAATGTCATAAACGCGAACATCGAAGGTTATGACGGCTTTGATCTTAGTGCCGTTTCTACTGGAGCATCAGTAGATAACATCTCTATGATTAATCAAGGAGAACTTGAATTAGGTATGTCAGTTCATTTACCTGCTTTAGATGCCTTAACTGGTGATGGAGATTTTGAAGGCGTTGCAGTTGAAAACTTTGGCTTTATGGGTCATATCTACCCAGAAGTCATGCAAATTGTTACACCTGCTGATTCAGATATTGAATCAATCGCTGACCTTGCAGGTAAAGATGTTGCAATTGGACCTCCAGGATCTGGTACACAAGCAGCTGCTCGAATGATCCTTGAAGCTTATGGTCTTGAAGATGGTGATTACACAGCTATCGAAGAAGGATTTGGTGACGCTGCTGGTCGTTTGCAGGATGGTAACTTAGATGCTTCATTTGGACTTTTAGGATTACCTGCTGGGAGCATTCAAGAATTAGAAGTACAACGCGATATTCGTATGATTCCTATTAGCGATGAAGGGTTGTCTTATATTGAAGAAAACAGCGGATATGAAGGATTAACAATTCCTGCAGATTCTTATGATTTCTTAGATGAAGATATCCAAGCAATTACTGCGTATGCCATCTTAGTCGGCTCAACTGATTTAATTGACGAAGACCTCGGCTACGAAATTACAAAAGCACTATTTGAAAATAGTGGTGACATTTCTCATGACCAAGGACAGCATTTAACGAAAGAAAATGCACTAAACGGTTCAGATGGTCTTCCACTTCACCCTGGTGCTGAAAGATACTTCGAAGAAGAAGGTTTAAACTAAAAACATACATGCATGAACCAAGGCCGGACTCCTTGCAGTGTCCGGCCTTTTTAAAAACCAATTGTATCCATTGTTTAATAGCAAAAACTATGTTACAAAATAATTATTCTTATTGTTCCTTTTAAGCTCCGCCAAAGGAACAGTTTTATGAGGCGGAACATCGACGAAAACGCAGGAAGATCGTTATCTAATCCTACTTTTTCGTCGATTTACATGTACACAAAGAAATAACCGAGGGTGGTGAACGTATGAAAGAAAAAGACATATTAACAGAAGAACAGCAAAAAGAAGTACTCGCTAAATATGATAAAGAATCTGCCTATCGTACAGATCCGAAAAAGTGGGCTATTATTATTGCCTTTATTTCAATATCATTAACGATCTTCCATTTATGGCGTGCATACCCCGGCAACGGACCTCTCGTATACCTATTACAAGGGGCAGTTCATTTAGGTACAGCACTAGGTCTTATTTTTCTTTTATATCCAGCAACGAAAAAAGGATTAAAGAAACCTGGAGTCCCATGGTATGATGTAGCACTTGCCTTTTTCTCAATGGCATCGATGTATTACATTTTATTCCGGTACGATTGGATTACCGGTGCTGCTAGAATACAAGGTTTCACCTCATTTGATATTTTAGTAGCTACCATTGGGATTATTTTGCTATTAGAAGCAACAAGACGAGCTGTCGGGTTACCTATTGTAGTCATTGCATCACTAGCCATATTATACGGATTATTTGGAACAAACATTCCACACTTTGGACATGGTGGATTTGATTGGAGTGGCTTATCAAGACGATTATTCTACTCATCTGATGCGATATTCGGTACACCGATTCAGATTTCATCAACTTATATTTACTTATTCTTATTCTTCGGGGTCATGCTGACAAAAACAGGTGTCGGTCAATATTTTAATGACCTCGCATTCGGCTTAACCGGTCGTTTTACTGGAGGAACAGCAAAAGCAGCCGTTGCTGCCTCAGCAATGCAAGGAACTGTTACAGGTAGCTCGGTAGCAAATACCGTTTCATCTGGTTCATTTACAATACCAATGATGAAAAGGGCAAAATTCAGGCCTGAATTTGCTGCAGCTGCAGAAGCCTCAGCCTCAACCGGCGGACAAATTATGCCACCGATTATGGGAGCTGCTGCCTTCATTATGGCTGAATACGTATCAAGTGTATCCTACAGTGATATCATCATTATCGGTATTATTCCTGCACTGCTTTATTTTACAGGTGTATTCATGGGAACACACTATGAAGCGAAAAAACATGGTATAAGCGGACTCTCGAAAGAAGAATTACCATCATTGAAAGGAATATTAAAACGATTAGATTTGTTATTACCACTTGTTGCAATTATTACCTTGCTCGTACAAGGGTTTACCCCTACAACAGCCGCCCTTTGGGGAATTGGTGCTGCTTTTGCAGTGAGCTTTTTACGAAAGGATACTAGAATGGGGCTAGGAGATATGGTTGATGCCCTCATTCAAGGTGCCCGTATCGCGCTTCCAGTAATCGCTGCCTGTGCGACGGCTGGTATAATCGTTGGTGTTGTAGTCTTTACAGGTTTAGGAGGAAAAATTGCTGGTGGACTATTAAATATTGCAGGAGACAGCTTGTTCCTTCTATTATTCTTTACAATGATTGCTTGTATTTTACTAGGTATGGGACTTCCTACAACAGCAAACTATGTTGTTACTGCGTCAATGGCTGCACCAGCTTTAATTGCGTACGGTGTACCAGATATTGCGGCTCATTTCTTCGTTTTCTATTTTGGAATTGTAGCAGATATTACACCACCTGTATGTTTAGCTGCTTATGCCGGTTCGGGTATTGCAAGAGCAAATCCGATGAAGGCAGGGGTGACCGCCTTCAAGTTAGCAATTGCAGCGTTTATCATACCGTATGTTTTCGTATTTAATCCTGTCTTACTATTACAAGATGCGACCTTCTGGACGTTAGTTCCGGTGCTTGCGACTGCCTTATTAGGTATGGCTGCCGTTAGTGCAACGATGATGGGATATTTCGTTTACAAACCGTTCTGGTATGAAAGAATTATTTTACTCGCTGCAGGGATCATGCTTATTTACCCTGAAAACTTACCAATCGAGTTAACAGGTTTAATCTTATTTATTGGAGTCGGATTTATCCAATATTTGCGTAAAAAGAAAGATAACGATCGAAATCAAGAACCATCGACAGCATAATTCATTAAAACCGCCCGTTTTGGGCGGTTTTAATTTCTCTTTATAAAAAGTCACTTTACTAACATAGCCCTTAAGGGACCTTTTTAATTGGGTTTTGTCCCAGCCTTTATTTCATTTCTGCTAACTTAATCATAAAAGACATCAAATGTATCCCATAAACCTTCTAATTCCTTCAACCGCTTTTCTACATTCTTATGTTCCGATCTAGTTAAAGCAGTAATGAGTGCACTAGCAATACTCATAGGAGCGGAGAAAGAGTCTATAAATGAATTAATTTCAGTAGATGAAATTAAATTTATGTCACCGTAAGGCACGAGCGGACTCATTAAATGATCAGTAATAACAATCGTTTTCGCATCTCTCTGTTTCACATATTTTAATACTTCCACTGTTCGTTTCGTATAACGAGAAAAGCCGAGTCCAATGACGACATCCTCATTTGTAATATCAAGTAAATGCTCTGAAACACCATCAGCTTGCCGGATTAATTCAGTATTTTGAAGGACAAGGTCTAAATAAAACTCTAAAAATTGTCCAATACTAGTTGCACTTCGATAAGCAATAATATAAATCCGTTTCGCAGTTACTAATTCATGGACAGCTCTTTCAAACTGATAAGCATCAACTTGACTAAGAGTCATTTTTAAATTTTGAATATCATCAGATAACACTTCTTTGACGACATGTTCTGTTTGATCATTTTCATCCGTTGTTCTCGCCAACACTTCAGCTGATGTCATTTTTCGTTGAAGCGCTTCTTGTAAATGCCTTTGTAAATCTGGATACCCTTTATAGTTGAGGAAAAAAGCAAAACGAATGACAGTCGCTTCACCTACTTGCACATTTTTCGCAAGCTTAGACGCTGTTAAAAATGGTGCCGTCTCATGATTTTCGATTAAATAATTGGCAATTTTCTTATGAGACTTGCTCATTTTTTCCCGTTGCTGAATCATCCGCTGATAAACTTCATTTTCTAACATGATTGCTTCCCTCCTCCCGACTATATCATATACTGCTCCCCCTTAACCGATCAAATAAAACCTTTTCATAAGCTTGAATCGTTTTCTTCAGTTCTTCTTCACCATGAGCTGTAGATACACTGTAACGATTCATCGGCTTTGTATAAATCCCTTCACTTATGAGGTGGAAATCAATTTCTTTTCTGAGGGATAAATCTGTCTTTTGAAGATCTCGGTAGTGGAGAATATTCGCTTCTGTCGTACATACAACACTAAATATCGACCCAACACCGATTGCTTTAAGGGGAACACCAGCTTTTTTACCAATATCCTCAATATTCGCTTTTAATATATTTGTATTCGATACGACGTTAGCAAAATCCTTTTCTAGACGTTGAATCGTTGCAAGTCCTGCTGCTAATATCGTTGGGTGACCGTTATAAGTTCCACTATGAAATAAAATTTCTTTTGCTGTCGATGTTTTACTTTCACTGGCATTAAACACATCACCTGATGCTTTTGGACAACTTATATTTAAAATTTCTTCTTTTCCTCCGACCAATCCAACAGGGAATCCTCCTCCGATCACTTTTCCTAATGTTGTCATATCAGGATTAACTTGATATATAGCTTGTGCCCCTCCTAGAGCGACACGATAGCCAGTTTTTACTTCATCAAAAATGAATATAATACCAAGTTCATTCGTCACTTCACGAAGTTTTGTCATAAACGATTGTTCTGCAGGAATAAATCCCCCTTGAACTGGCTCAATAATAATTGCAGCCAATTCATCTGCATGTTCTCTAATCAGCTTCTCTGCTGCTTCTGCTTGATTAAAAGGTAAAATTAAAGGCTTTAATCCTGTCATATCTAAACCAGCTGACTCAGGAACAGCATTTGGCTCCTCTTCAGTCCCCGCTTCATTTAAAGGTGGATTAATACTATATAATACGTCATTGTATCCTCCGTGATAATGTCCTTCAAATTTAGCAATTCTATTTTTGCCAGTATATGCGGTTGCTAACCTTACAGCCAATAATGTTGCTTCTGTACCTGAGTTCGTAAAGCGAACCTTTTCCATTGATGGGTAATGTTCCATAATCTTTTTAGCAAATGTAATTTCCATCTTATGAGGCGTGCCGAACAAGTTCGTACCTTCTTGGTCGATTTGTTCAATCATCGCACTTTTTATTTCTGAAGCACCGTGCCCTAAAGCGAGTGAACCATATGCCATTAAATAATCTATATATTGATTGCCGTCAACATCTTCCACCAATGCTCCATTCGCTTTTTCCATTACAATAGGATACGGAGGAAAATGTTTAATATTGGCGGTTACACCTCCAGGTAAATAATTCTCAGCTTCCTTCATTACCTCGTAGGATTTTCTCGTTTTATTCCCATAATGAATCAAAGGATGTTCAAACTTTTGTATGGCCATTTCATTAAGCCCTTCCTTTCTTAATTTCTCCATTTCATTTTTATGAAGGATTTATTTCATTTTATGATAAAATAGCTTGGATGTGAAGGGGAAATTTCATAAAATTCCAATGAGAAATATTAATTTCATATTATGACTGAAAGAATACGAGTAATATGGAGTATTTATTTCATTTCTATTAAAAAATAGAGGTTCTCTTCCGTTTTTGACCATTTTTGGCTGTTATGTTTAAATGAAGAAAGAACGTCTTTTCAGAATTTTGAAACGGAGGGTGATTAATATGGCACAACCAAAGTACATTATGAACATTGACAAAATTGAACAGATCCCTGAAGAAGAACGAAAAAAATTAAAGGAAATCACTGAAAAGTTTGTCTTTCGTGTAAACGATTACTATTTAAGTTTAATTGACTGGAACGATCCAAATGATCCGATTAAAAAGTTAATCATTCCAAATGAGGGGGAATTAGAAGAGTACGGCAGGTGGGATGCATCTGATGAAGATACGAACTATGCAGCACCTGGGTGTCAGCACAAATACGATGCAACGGCATTGTTAATCGTCTCAGAGGTGTGCGGTGCATATTGCAGATACTGCTTCCGTAAGCGGTTATTCCGTAATGATATTAAAGAAGCAATGGCTGATGTACAGCCTGGAATTGAGTACATTAAAGAACATCCAGAGATTAGTAATGTTCTTTTGACTGGCGGTGATTCTCTCATTCTTGCAACGAAAAAACTCCGCAAAATTATCGAGCAGCTTCGTGAGATTCCTCACGTAAAAATCATTCGACTCGGTTCAAAAATGCCTGTATTTAACCCAATGCGAATATATGAGGACCAAGATTTGCTTGACCTTATTCGTGAATACTCCACTCCAGAGCAACGCATATACGTAATGGCACATATTAACCACCCGAATGAGATTACTGAAGAAGCAAAAAAAGGCTTCCAGGCGCTGCATGATGCCGGTGCAATCGTCGTGAACCAAACACCAGTACTTAAAGGAATTAACGATGACTCAGATGTATTAGCCGATCTATTAGATCAGCTATCATGGGCTGGAGTGACTCCTTACTACTTCTTTATTAACAGACCAGTTGCCGGAAACAATGACTTCGTCTTAACATTAGAAGAGGCATACAACCTCGTTGAAGAGGCAAAGGCTAAAACATCCGGTCTTGGAAAACGTGTTCGCCTGTCCATGAGTCACACGTCAGGAAAAATTGAAATTCTTGCAATAGATAACGGAAAAGCTTACTTAAAATATCATCAGTCTCGTGACGGAAACTATGGCAAGTTCATGGTTCTTGACTGTCCAAAAGACGCGGCATGGTTCGATGATCTTCCTGGCAATGAGGAGCATTGGGAAAAGCCAAAAAAGAAGACAGAAAAAGTAATCTCTGCGAACGAAAAAATAAAAGAAATCGAGATGCAGAAAGCATAAGTTACAATAAGAGGATGTACCTGAAACGGTCCATCCTTTTTTAATTGATTCAGCATTTGTCTTTTTCCTAATAGACAGCCATTGTTATATATTCACCGTCTTCATTTAACTAACAAACTCGCTCATTCGTTCCATTCTTCTGAAAAATTGTGACTTTTCGCTCTAAATCGACAAAAAGTTTTTTCATTAAAACTGATTTCTAGTAAAATAAACAGAGACATAATTTTTAAGAAGAGGAGGAGAGTAACAATGCAAAAGGCATCAACAATATTTTCTTTTCTATTGATTATGTTTTTTTTGCAAGCTTGTTCTACTAACTACTCCCCTTTTCAAGTGAAAGATAACTCAGATTTATTGCTAAACAAAACAATAGAAAAAACACCTTTTCACTTTACATATTTGTATTCTTCTACAACAGATACAGAGCTTCAACTATTTTTTTTAGTATCACACACAGATGAATCTCCTATTTCTAGCGCCGATTACGAGTTTCAAATCGCTAATTATTTGTTTGATGAAAATGAAGTTCCATATGAAGTGATTTACGCGGAAACATATGAAGATACTTATGAATCAGAACAATTTGAAGAGTTCGAAATGTTGCTTAAACTCTCATTGACTCCACCTCCCGAAGAAGAGAATGTCTCAATTACACTGCCAATTTATGTTGTTCCTTCACTCTTTAAGGAAGGGTACCCTTTCCGTGTCCATGAAGATCATATCAGGCAGCTCTCTGTTGGTGACATTTCAATCTCACATTTATCAGTTGACGGAAAGACATTATCGTTTCAATTACGTGATGAACATCCAGATCAATCTTCTAGAAAGCTTTCTTATACGTTTAATAAAATTGACGAAGGACAATCTGTGTATCCTCTTTTTACTAGAATAGAATCTATTAATGAAACATTATCAATAGAGTTAGAATTTGCCCAAGAAATTAGACTGCCATCACAGTTTTCAATTCATCGGACGACTGTACATCTGCCTGAATGGAGATTTTCACTTACTGTACCATTGCATGAAAAAAGCGATTGATTAACGTCAATCGCTTTTTCATGCACTTTTAGTGCGAGTTCAAAAAGGAGGATGAAAAGGACCGAGAAGTTCGAGGCGCCGTAGTTTTGAGTACCGGAACGTATGCCATTCATACGTGAGGAACGGAAAAGCAAGCCAACGAAGAAATTCGATGTGTCACTTTCACCGGAATTTTTGAACAACCTCTTTTACTTATTCTACTCGAAGTCATCATCTTCTTCTATTGGCATATAACCACCTACATGAGGCATTCCATTATCATTCATCATTTCTGGTTGTTGATCCATTCCCGGCATTCCTTCATTCTGTGGTGGCATCATCCCTGGCTGTTGGCCCATTCCAGGCATTCCTTCATTCTGTGGTGGCATCATCCCTGGCTGTTGGCCCATTCCAGGCATTCCTCCATTCTGTGGCTGCATCATCCCTGGCTGTTGGCCCATTCCAGGCATTCCTCCATTCTGTGGCTGCATCATCCCTGGCTGTTGGCCCATTCCAGGCATTCCTCCATTCTGTGGCTGCATCATCCCTGGCTGTTGGCCCATTCCAGGCATTCCTCCATTTTGTGGTGGCATCATCCCTGGCTGTTGGCCCATTCCAGGCATTCCTCCATTTTGTGGTGGCATCATCCCTGGCTGTTGACCCATTCCAGGCATTCCTCCATTCTGTGGTGGCATCATCCCTGGCTGTTGGCCCATTCCAGGCGTTCCTCCATTCTGTGGTGGCATCATTCCTGGCTGTTGGCCCATTCCAGGCATTTCCCCATGCTGAGGTGACATCCCTTGCTGTGGCATGACAGGTTCTTCTCCAGGTCCATATTCCTGTTCAAAGCTAGGTCCCAGTCCTGGCCCACCTCCTGCAAAACCTGTCATTTGCTGTCCCATTTCTGCTTGGCCGTGCTCCATTCCAGGCATCATATGTTGTGGAATTGGCTGCTGAGGATAACCGTGCATAAACGAATAATCGTGGTGAGGCGTCGGCATCCCATAAGGCATATGCTGTCCTGTAGGTCCATGCATCATTGGACGTGACAGCATTCCTCTTGGTGGTCTGCAATTACAGTTCATATGTGAACCCCTTTCATCTCATTGCTGTTTAATCTCATTTCACATTCAGTTTATTGTATGAGAAAGGGCGATAAATGTGACCTTCACCTATGAAAAAAGCCGTGCCGGGATCATGACTAAATGCATTTGCCTAAAATGATCCTGAATCCGTGATAACAGGTGTTGATATGCCATCCATCCACTTGCTTTCCTCGGGCGAACCGCGAGCCTGGCTCGCTTTTCCCGCAGGAAAGAGGATTGCTTCTTCGAAAATACATCGAGTTGTCTCGACGGATATGCTACAAAGCTTGACTCGTAGAGGAAGAGACAGGAGCAATAGCTGAAGACCCCGCAGACGCTGGTCTTTGCGTTGAGGAGGCTGAGGCAGTGCCCGCGGCAAAGAAGACACTACGAATGCAAACGAAGTGCTGCATGAGTAGATGTCGCACTTGTGCTTTGGAGTGAAAGCATCCGCCAGTAACGGATTCGAGTAATAATCCAATATAGTTAAATCGAAAGATTTTTAGGATTCATACAAAGAATAAATTAATTCATCACGGATTCAGGATGATTACATAAATACATTTTTTAGTGTACCAATACCTTCTATTTCTACTTCAACGACATCACCTGCTTTTAAAAATTTCGGCGGATTAAATCCTTTTCCAACCCCTTTTGGAGTGCCAGTTGCGATAATATCCCCTGCTTCAAGTGTCATCCCTTGGCTCAACGTTTCAATTAATTGTGGTACAGAAAAAATCATATTTGAAAACGCACCGTTTTGTCTCTCCTCTCCGTTTACAGTTGTCTTTACTCTTTTTTCTTCAAATGGGAGAAACGTATTTTTTTCAACAATCCATGGACCGATTGGGCAAAATGTATCTAAACTTTTACCTAGTAAAAATTGCTGATGTTTTTTTTGTAAATCTCTCGCAGTTACATCATTTATAATTGTAAAGCCGAATACAAAATCTAAAGCTTGTTCTTTCTTGATCCTTGTTGCTGTCTTGCCAATTATAACTCCAAGTTCCCCTTCATAGTCAACCGCATCTGTAACATCATGGTGGAGATTTACTGTAGCTTTATGACCGATCACTGTTGAAGTTGCTTTTGAAAAAATAACAGGATTTTTTGGTGCTTCAGAGCTACCCATTTCTTTTGCATGATCTAAATAGTTCCTCCCGACTGCAAAAATGTTTTTTCGAGGGTTCGGGATTGGCGCTTGCCAGCAAAAAGATGCATGGTTCATATCATATACTAGTCCGATTTCGGTTTCAGATAACCAATTGTTAAGTAACTCCCTTGCTTTTTTCTGAGCATACTCATCTTGAATGAAATCGGTTATTTCATTAGGGAACTCAATCTTGTCAGATAAACTGAGAACAGCTCCCTTTACTTCATTTACAAGACCGTAATGGTGTTTTCCATCATATGTAAAACTAGCGAACTTCATCGCATCACACACCTTTCACCCTTTTTATCTATGATACAATGACTGAAACATTTTGACGAATCGAGGGTTCACCATCCTGAAAAAAGTCCGCATTGCGCTCTTACAAATTGATATAGTGTTCTTCCTGAACTAGAGGAACAGACGTTGCTGAAGGTGGAAAACGAGAGGAATTTATCATTTCAGATAATATCTGAGCTTTCTATTCTTATAGGGAGACGTCCCAATAATTATGAATAAAACTAGCACTTTCGATATCCAATCCACATAGATTAACGTATATCTTGCAAGACGTGGAGGACTATAATGATGGGAATATTCAGCCCTATTATGAACTATACAAAATCCGGTAGCCCCTATATTATTCGCCATGCACAAGTCAATGACGCTGCACAAATGCACCGATTTACAAGGAGGTTATTGAACGAAGGGACAGGACTCGTTATGAGTCTCAACGATTTTCAAATGTCGATTAACGATCAAATGATCAAAAATGATTTAAGCATACGTACCCCTAATTCAATACAACTACTTGCCGTTATGAACGAACAAATTATCGGGATGCTAACGATCGATATTGATGGTTTATTACGAACGTTACACCGAGGTACTTTAGGCATTATGATTGACAAACCGTTTCGGGCACAAGGAATTGGAAAAGCTTTAATGCTCCAAGGGTTAAAATGGGCAAATGACTTCTCAACGCTTGAAAAGATTGAATTAGAAGTTCTTGAATCAAACGAAAGAGCGATAAAATTATACGAACAATTAGGCTTTTATATTGAAGGAAAAATCCATCGGTTTATGAAAAAAGATACAGGAAAATATGAAAATATCATTCGAATGGGATACTTCTTACCTAAAGTTCATTCATGAATACATGTACGAAGGTACCTTCTATCAAATAGGTACCTTTTTAATGGCTTCAAAAAAATGCAACAGTCGGATCTTTCATTATGGTTGGACTCTATTCTCTCTTTATCATTTATTATTTATAGACAACTTATGATATGATAATCGTTGACAGTATTTGTGAAACTGGAGGTATGAGATGAATATCGTCGTAACTTCGCTTAATGCGAAATATATCCATACATGTCTTGCTTTACGGTTATTAAAGTCATATGCTGCCCCAGAATTTCATGTAGAAATGACTGAATATACAATTAAAGATCCGGAAATGAATGTTGTTTCTGACTTATTTGCGAAAAAACCTGATGTGATCGGATTCAGCTGTTATATTTGGAATATAGAAAAAACGTTGCAAATCGTGAAAATGTTAAAAAAAGTATTACCTCAAACACACATTGTTCTTGGCGGTCCTGAAGTTTCGTATGATACGAAAGAGTGGCTCGATCGTGTCCCGGAAATTGATTTTATCGTGAAAGGGGAAGGCGAAGAAACATTTAAACAGCTTCTTCACCAATTAAAAACGGATCACGCTTTCCATCTAGTCAGTGGCTTAGGTTATCGTAAGGAAGGGAAACCAGTGCTAACAACTTCAAGGCCGAATCTTGATATATTATCAATTCCAACCCCATACAGATTTGAAGAAGATCGAGCGGAACTCGGTAAACGAGTTGTTTATTTTGAGACGAGCCGTGGGGTCCGTTCCAATGTCAGTTTTGCCTTTCGTCAATCGAGGTTGGGGTTCGTTATTTTGACATTGAAAAAGTGAAGTATGACTTGCTTTATCTTATCAATAATGGGGCAAAAATGGTTAAGTTTATTGACCGGACATTTAACATTAAACGTGATTACGCTCTGGAAATCTTTCAATTTTTGATTGATAATCATCAAGGCTGTCAGTTTCAATTTGAAATTACGGCAGACATTATGCGTCCAGAAGTCCTTCAGTTTTTAAATGAACACGCACCTGCCGGTGTCTTCCGATTTGAAATCGGGGTTCAGTCAACGAATGATGAAACGAATGACCTCGTGAAGCGAAGGCAGAATTTCAAAAAATTAGCGAGAACCGTAACGATGGTAAAGGAAGGCGGTAAAATAGATCAGCACTTAGACTTAATCGCCGGACTTCCTCAAGAAGATTATGAATCATTTAAAAAAACGTTTAACGATGTGTTTGCACTGCGCCCAGAAGAATTGCAGCTAGGTTTTTTAAAAATGCTCCGCGGTACAGGGATGCGTGCAATGGCTGAAACGTTCAATTATACGTTTATGGACCATGCACCGTATGAAATTTTATCAAATAATGTTTTATCTTTTGAGGATTTAATTCGTATTAAACGAACAGAAGATATATTAGAGAAATATTGGAATGACCATCGTCTCGATCAAACAGTAACATATTTAGTTAACCATATTTTTGAGACTCCTTTTGATTTTTTCCAACAGTTTGGAGATTTTTGGGACGAACATGGATGGGGGAAAATCGGTCACCAGTTCGAAGATTTATTTCTTCGCTTACGAGCATTTTTAAAACATATAAAAGCTCAGAGCATGCATATTATTGAAGGGCTGATGAAAGTCGATTACCTCCTTCATTTTGAGCAAAAGCCTCGAAAGAAATGGTGGGATGAATCTCTTTCTAAAAGTGAACGAAACAAACTGATGACAGACCTCTTCTCTGAACTTTCTGTTTGTTCAAGTATTAATACCGAAAGAAGCTTAGCGAAGCACCTCATTATTGAAGAATTTACTTTTGATGTTTTATCTCTTATGAACAACGGCAATGTCGTTGAAGGAGACTATTATTTTGTCGTAAATTATGACCCTAAGCAACATGATCAGCACGTTATGACGATAAAAAAGGAATGAATTTGTCCTAAAAACAAGGAGGGGATCTAATGGCGAAAGTAGCTTTTTTGTTCATTATTCTCGGAGCTGCTTTATGGGGGACAATTGGTATTTTTGTTCAAGCATTATACGACTTAGGTTTTACACCCATTGAAGTTGTTACGCTCCGTGTTACGATGGCACTTGTTTTCTTGCTAATGATCGTTTCGATAAAAAATCGAACGGCTTTCAAAGTGAAGGTTAAACACCTTCCTTTTTTCATTGGGACAGGCATTGGCAGCATTGTCTTTTTTAATTGGGCGTATTTTACAGCCATTCAAGAAATGAACTTATCTATTGCAGCGGTATTGCTATATACTGGACCTGCTTTTGTTACGCTCATGTCACGTGTCTTTTTCAAAGAATGGCTTACACCTCAAAAAGTGATCGCACTAATCGGAACTTTTGTTGGGTGTATATTCGTCATTGGTCTTTTCCCGCTCAACACAGAGCTGTTTACTCTATATGGATTACTCGTAGGTCTTGGCTCTGGTTTCGGGTATGCGTTATATAGTATATTTGGCAAAGTCGCGCTTTCATCCTATTCTTCATTGACTACAACGCTCTATACGTTCGTATTTGCAACTGTTGCCCTCCTTCCTACTAGTGGACTTCTAATCAATTTTACTGACTGGTTCACCGTTGAAGCTTTATTCATTAGTATTGGATTAGGTGCGCTCCCGACAGTATTAGCTTATTTGCTCTATACGAAAGGTCTTGAGCACGTTGAATCTAGTAAAGCATCGATTGCTGCAACTGTTGAGCCGGTAGTTGCCTCATTAATTGGTGTGTTCATCTTCCATGATGTCTTAACGATATGGCAGTTTATCGGTATGCTTTTCGTGTTATCGGCTGTTTTACTCATCCACGTAAAGTCGAAGGTCGAAACACCGACACGTCCTTTACAAAAGCAAAGTGGGTAACAGTTGGCATCCATCCAACTAATGACATGTTGTCTATTCTAAAACCTAATAAAATAGAAATAATGTATAGGGGTTGATTGGCAAAATGTACTCGCTTGCCCTCCAGAGCATAAGTGCGACATCTAATCGTGCTGCACTTCGTTTGCAGTAGTAGTGTCTTCTTTGCCGCGGACAAAACTTTAGCTATTCGGGGCAAAACCGCCCCGATAGATCTTCATCTCTTGCTTCTTTCTCTACCAGAACATTCGAGAAAAAACGCTCGATGATAAATTCGTTTATTTATTCGGCATATTTGCGAACTCACTTACTTTCTCCAACATTTTTTTGCGACTGCTTGGAGACGTTTCAATAATATTGCCAAAATGCAATACCCCTTCTAGCTCAACTCCGCAAAATGTAAATATACTTTGATTGACCCCATCAACAAAATGGTCATACAATCCTGTTTCATGCATTTCCTTTTCTGGAGTACCAGATGTAAAAATTATCCTTCCCTTCTTTCCATTTAAAAGCGGTATTGGTGATTCATTTTTTAGACGATATGCAAAGCCGTATGAAAATACACGGTCAATATATCCTTTACCAATAGCAGGAAACCCTCCCCACCACATCGGGAAAATAAACGTAATGACATCTGCTTTAGCAATATACGTTTGTTCTTCTTTCACATCACGAGCATAGTCACTATTTAATGACTGTTCATATTCTTTTTTTGTTAATAAAGGATAAAATAATTGTTCCGCAAGGTTTCTAACGTAAACATGATCTCCATTCTTTTTCAAAGCGGCCACATAATTGTCTAATATTGCACCATTAAAACTGTCTGTAGAAGAGTGCATGAAAATGACGAGATGGTTCATATTGAATAGCCTCCTTCGTTAAGGTTTGCAACTTTAATAGTCAGCATTATACCCTTTCATATAATCCATAACCATGTCCCCCTCTCCAAACAATGTGAACCGTTGTATAGATTCCTCACCATTATTTGTTACGGTAACCTCTGCATACCATTCACCTTCCATAGCTAATGGTAAATCAATTTGATAATATCCTTTTTCTATTTCATCCATCGTACCTTCCATCGGATGATTCATTCGTTCCATATTCATGTAAAGATACACACTGTCAACAGATTGACGTTCTCCTTCGTGACCTTTAATTTTCACTTCATATGTCTGAAATTCTCCAGTTTCAATCGTTTCACCTTCATTTTCAAATATAATCTCATATAATTCTGTTTGTGCACTTGTACTGCAGCCAGCCATGGGTAATAGAGCTATTGCAAATGTCATGAAATAGACGATATTCCTCACTATTGTCCCCTCCTTTATTCGATATGATAGTTATATGTAACAAAGATAGACAATAGAATATATAAAACTATCATCTACTTTTAATGGGGGACAAGTCAATGAACAAAGTAGGAATTTTATTAATTGTCTTCATCCTATTCGGGA
Source organism: Evansella halocellulosilytica (assembly GCF_002335745.1). GTDB lineage: Bacteria > Bacillota > Bacilli > Bacillales > Salisediminibacteriaceae > Bacillus_CA > Bacillus_CA halocellulosilytica. The sequence goes on from NZ_NIST01000001.1 coordinate 4,311,810, forward strand.
TGGGATACACAGTGTATTCATTTTTTGGGGGTACGAGTGAGGGGGACATTTCTGTGATTGAACGCATTCATGCTGAAGAACCAATTGAACTTGAACAATACATAGGTGAAAAGAAGACGATTCTTCAGTTCGTTGCGGTTCCTTGTGAATGTTGTAGCTATTCAATGCCATTTATTCAAGAATTTATTGAGCAGCAAGATGAAATCGAGGTGATTACGGTTGTCTTTTACGGTCGTGAGGCTGAAATCAAAGACAAGTTTTTAAATGAATATGAAGCGAAACACGAGTGGGGAATTGACCTTGATCGCCACCTTGCAAACTATTATGATGTTAATTTTTCTCCGACATATGTGTTTTTTGATGAAGATGGCAATAATATGGGCTCCCATCCATATATTATTGCAACGAGCGATGAACTAGGCGAACGTTTCGAAGAGGCATATAACAGCTATCATAAGGACGAGGCTTCATGATGAGTGTTTGGCTTGCATTTACAGCAGGTTTTTTATCTTTTGCATCAGCTTGTGTTCTTCCGCTTATCCCGAGTTACATGGCGATTATTACTGGACTTTCAGTGACCGAACTCAAACATAGCCGTCAGGTAGAGCGATTTAAAATCCTGCCACGTACGATTGCTTTTGTTACGGGATTAATGATCCCGCTTATGTTGATCGGCATGGGAGCAACAGCATTCGGAAATGCTTTGACACCAGCCACATCGACTTTCTTATCCCAGTTTTTCGGTTTTATTGTTATCGTTTTCGGGTTTCATTTGCTCGGATTATTAAACATTCAATTGTTTCACAAAGATGTACGTTTTCATCGGCTCTTTCAAAATAAAGGCGGTATTGTTAGTGTCGGAATAATCGGTATGGCTTTCGGATTCGGCTGGACTCCATGTATCGGTCCGATGCTTAGCTCGATTTTAATTTTAGCTGCTGATTCCGATACACTGTGGCAAGGTTCAGGGCTGTTACTAATTTATGGACTAGGCTTAGGTATGCCATTTATTTTAATTGCTCTTATTAGTTCATCAAGCTTAAAATTATTAGCATTTTTCCAACGGCATGTACGACTGTTATCAATGATAAGTGGTGTTTTATTAATCTTATTTGGACTACTATTAGTCACTGGAAACATGGCATATTTGATTCCGGTTTAACCTTGATTGACATGTGAGTTCAAGATACTTTGAGGCGATTTTCCTTCGATTAGCTAAATTCTTGTCCGCGACAAAGAAGACACCGTGAATACGAACAAAGTGATGTAAAAGTGGATGTCGCACTTGCACTCTAGAGAGCAAGCGAGTGTACTTTTGAACAATCAACCATTAAAATGCTCAATACAAGAAAAGCGCTGCCTCTTCCTCTTCTAGCATCGTTCTGTGGTTATATCCGTCATCCAGGCAATACGCCACATCCTGTGGCATGCCCGGCATTAGGACGTCCTGTCCGTCGAACTCGTAAGATAAGATCTTCGGCTAAAACCCCCGTGTCCTGCGGGAACGCCGAAGTAACCACATCTGTGTGGAAGCTCGTGTAGGAAACGCTCGTGGCTGAAGTCTAGACAGCCATCGAGAGGTTGAAATTTTACACTTTCTTATCTTTCAAGAAAAGGCTCCCACCGATGGTGAGAGCCCCTTCTATTTAGCTGAGTTTTGTCCCAGCCCTTTCTTTTATAAACAAATACTATATTAACTGAAACATTAAAATTTCTATTAAGAACGCGGGTAAAGTTTTAGTTTTACAAAGACTAATGGAGCAAGTAAAATCCCCCAAATTCCCATAATCGCGTAACGGAGCCCATCAAAGAAAGCGTGATCAGGAAACGGAATCTTCAATCCTTCTTGAAGAACAAATATACCGATAAGCCCGATAAAATAGCCAGCAATTCGGTTCAACCAAGAAGCTGCGAGTTTCATTCTTACGTACTTCGTTTCTAATAAATAGCCGACCCCTGCTCCTAAAATAAAGCCAGCGTATTTAACCCCCTCAGGATCAGTAAATAGAAACATCATGATAATAGGAAGGCCAATAGCTAATGTCATTTTCACCTTATAAGAAAGCTTGGTTATTTTTTTTACAGCAAAATGAGCAATAACAATGATAACTAAAGCGAGTAAAACACCAGCAGTAATATCAAGTGGCCAATGAACTCCTGTATAAAGTCGTGCTACAGAGATGAGACCTACTAATAAGGCTACTGCAATCCAAATATTTCTTCGATTCACTTCATACGCAATATATCCCCACAATGTAGCAGAACCTTGGGCATGACCGCTCGGAAAACTATCATGCGGAAATCTCGTCCCTACCTCGGCTGAATCTACATAAAGAGAATGAACACCTTCAATACCAACTGGTCTCGTTATAGCAGTAATAACTTTTAACCATGCATTCAAGTATACTGATATTAAAAACACATATAACAGACGAATACCAAACGGCTTTGAGACGCACCAATAAACGAAAGGTAAAATAATAAAGTAAAATTCCTCATTCCCTAAAAAGGTTAAAAACCAGGCAAAGTAATCGAATATTGGCTGTTGTATCGAGGTGAAAAAACGTAATATTTCTATTTCAAATTCTCTCAATATCCAGTCTCCTCTCGTTCATTATTTTATATGTATGTGCTCATAGTCTATTATACTTATTTTTCATCATGTATGTATTACCGTATCTCTAATCCTTCTATCATCTGACTAGAATAAGGAAAAATGTTACTCATATATCTCAGCAAATTAAAAGAAAATACATATAAGGCTTCTTACAATTCAGCCTCTTTTTATGGGTGTTTTTATAGGTTTTCCGAAGAAAAAACCTTGACCAAAATCCACATATGCCTTTATTGCTTCCCATTCCTCAGCTGTTTCAACCCCTTCTGCGATTATTTCTGTTCCTATAATTTTTGCTTCATCGTGTATTTTCATAATTTGTTCAAGCTTTGCAGTATCTTGATGACAATTGCGAACTAGATGTTTGTCAACTTTTGCATAGTTAGGCTGCAGCTCACGCAAGACTTCAAGTGTAGAAAACCTTGCACCAATATCATCTAACGCAACTTTCATTCCGAACTTTCGGTATTCATGGAAAATTTCCTTTAAATGATTAATATTTAAAACTCGCTCTGTTTCGACTACTTCAAAGACTAAATCTTCGGGATCAACACGATAATCTTTTACTGCTTGAAACGTACTTTTCAAACAATGCTCTGGTTCGGATATCGACGATGACAAAAAGTTAATAAAACGTTTTATACCCTTTTCTAGCATAAGAGAACCTGTACGGATAGATTGAATGCGGGCATCACTATCAAGTTTCGCTTGCAATCCCGTATGGTGGGCAAACGCAAAAAGTTCTCCGGGGATAAAAGTATAGAGTTGACTTTTAGGTCGTAACAAAAATTCATAACCGTATATACTCTCTGTGTCTGCATAGACAATCGGCTGCATAAGTGAATGAAACAAACGGTCATCAATGACTCTTAATAATTCCGGATTCATGACGCGTAATGTTAGTTGAGTTAACGGAATATAGTCAAAAGAATAAACGTCTTGATGACAATCACATATAGATCCTTCTATTTGATCGATTTCATCATCAAGAAGTGAAGACTGCGTCATGCTAACAATTCTTTCTAATTGCTGCCAATCAGAAAAATATGCCGATACCACTTCATTCTTTGAGTTAACTTTCATTTTACAATGATAAGTGAGGTCTAATACTTTCTGTTTTAATTCAGATTGTCTTACTTTCAAATATAAATATCCTTCCGGAATAATTGGTGTTGTAGTTGTACATAAATTACAAGTCTGCATCCATTCACCTTCCTTCAAACTCCCTCTCTTATATTCACCGTATTAACTTTTATAAAGCGAAGGGAAAAAATAGTAATTATAATACCAGTCTTTTATAGTATAAATTAAATAGGACTAACAATCTAGTTAAACATCAACCTCTTAAATTCATTTCCGTTCATCCAAATTTTTGAGTATATACCTATATCAATAGACCTGTTATTTGTTTGTTCAACTATATCAGTCCCTCTTTTTTATCAATTATGATCGTTATAAGAAGAAATGACTCTCATTAATTAATTTCCTTAACATATCTTCCTTTCCTAGTACATATACACTAATTTAGAAAGATGAATTGTTTTTTTTACAGCTCATTTGTTAGTATAAATATGTCGGATATTGTTAGAATATTTGAATTAATCAATTAATAAAAGGAGATGTGTTTGATGACGATGACGGAAGAAGAAGTTCAAGCAAGTCTCGCTGATTCTCACGGATGGTCACTAGAAAATGACCAATGGATTAAAAAGGAATATCGTTTTTCAAGTTATCCTAAAGCCATTCATTTTGTAAACGCCATCGCAAAAATCGCAGAAGATCGACAACATCATCCTTACTTGATTATTGATCACACGCTAGTAAGCGTAAAACTTAGTACCCTTGACGTCGGAGGATTAACGCAAAAAGATTTTGAATCGGCTCACGCATATGACATTACATACTCGAAATACGAGTGAAAATCATTTACCTTTTAAGCTACGGGATCTCTTTTCCGTAGTTTTCTTATCTAAAAGAGATGGAAAACGCTCAGCTCATGATGCAACCTTAAAGCAAATTTGTGATGATCAAAGTATGATGAACCTAAAGAAGAGGCTGGGACAAATCTAGCTAAGAAGTAATTGTTAAAAGGTTCCGATCATCAAAATAAGATGATCGGAACCTTTTTAGTTGTATTTTCGTCATCTGTTGTCCCATTAACTGCTCATGGCGGTGTACTTTCTCAAGTTCACCGCCATGAATGCAAAACCTAATTCATTTTTTTACCTTCTCTTTTCCTCTCACTGACATACGAGTGAAACCCAAATTAGCCTTCAAAAATCCGAAGACAGGCTCCACATCAATCTTACGTTTAGAATGGGCAACCTGAACAATCCTCACACTCGTAGACTTTAAATGCTCGTGTAAAACCACTTTTATCTTTCCGATTCGATAGGTAACGGAACATCAACTTTTGCCCGTTTGGGCATGTAAAAGAATCTGTTTCCTCGTCATACTCCCAATTGGCCGAGTTGAAATTGTTATTTTTATACCTCTTTTTCTTCTCCTTACGGTACATATTATACGTGATAAGTGGGATGCACTCCCGATTCATTCGCCTCGATCTTCGTTCCGTCAAGAAAGATAGCTTCTTCCTCTATCAATTTTTCTTTCACAAGTTGACAGCGAAACTGGACGAAGCACTGCCGTAATAATTCCTTTACTTCTTCATGAACACGGAATCGATTGATGGTACGATAACTCGGTTCATATCCTTGAGCCAGCCACATCATACGAATACTATCTTTGAGTAATGCCTCAATTTTTCTTCCTGAGAAAACAGATTGTGTGTAAGCACATAAAATCACTTTCATCATCATTCTTGGATGGTAAGCTGGGTTGCCCGTTTCACGCAAAAAACTGGCGAAGGCTTCATCAGGTATCTGTTCCACAAGATCATTTACAGTGTAGGCAATATCCTTTTCCTGAAGCTTTACTTCTAAATCTAACGGCAAAATAACTTGATCCATGTTATAATATTTAAACATAAGGACACCCCCGGTTTAGTTATTGTGTGGTTACTTTAATTTTATCAGAAAGTGTCCTTTTTGTTTCAAAAAATTAGTTGATTGTAGCGAAAGGGGCGAGACGCCTTCGGGAAAAGCATTCGGCGAAGATCCCGCAGGGCGGTTTTCCCGACGAGGAAGCTGAGGCAATGCCCGAGGCAAGCGAGCATCCTGTAGTGAAAATCAACGACAAAGTTTAGCAGAGTATAAAGATAAAGAGAGGCACTCCACCCAAACATTGGGATGAGCGCCTCTCTATTTTTAATTTACTGGGTTTTGTCCCAGCCTCTTTCAAAAACGTTATTTTAACCAATAGGCAGATCCGTCTTGATGCCGGTCTACAAACCCGTATTCAATTATATATCTGCGGATTGTCACATAATCATCAAAATACTGTTTAATCGTTTCATTTATTTCACGTTCTGTATACGTTCTCCCCTTTTCAAGCTTCGAACAAATATACTTTAAAATAACAATCTTCCGTTTTTCTTTTGCAGGAAACTGTTTTACTTTCCCTGTACTTTGCTCAATATACGTATCCAAAATCTTTTGTTCTTCATTTTCTGTAATTGCCCAACGGTCATCCACCATCGTCGCCTCCTTATGAACATCAATAAAAGATTCTGTCAGTCCCCCTTCCTCTAACAATTCCATCATTGATAAAAATATTTTTGCCTGTTTTGCTTTTTCACGAAGTTTAAAACGATGCTGTCTGACAGTAGCACTATTAATATTCAGCTCAGCTGCAATGGCTGTATCTTTCTTTCCCGCATACAGAGCAGACAAAATTTGTTTTTGATGATCATTTAATCCAGTATGTCGTTTGCCAAGCTCAATCAATGCTTGAAAGGGTGAACCGTGCACATGAAGAATGTGTTCTTTCATCTCCCTTTCTGCATCTAATAATTCTCCTTCCCGTTTATAAATCACTCCATGCTTTGTCGTAAAATTACAATGAAGACAATGGAAATAATCCGTATTCTTTTGAAAGAAGTAGCCATTTTTCAGCTCGCTTACTCTCCTATTTAATCCTTTTTCCATTTTACACCAGCCTTTATATAAACAATATATCATTACGTTTATAAAATGTAAAACAAAATTAAATTTCGTTTATCATTTGCACCTTTAGTTTTTGTTGAACTGCCACTGTGGTAAAATGAAATGGGATTATAAGCGTCATATATACTTCAATCGGAGGGAAGCAACGATGCAATGGCTGTACTTATTTACCGCAACTATATTCGGTGTACTTGCTCTTTATCATATATTCACTCACCAAAGAAGAAAAAACATGAGGGATTATGTCATATTTAATTTAAAAGACCCTAAAAAAATATCGACGTCTTCAAAATTGTATAAAGTTTCCGTCGTCTTTGCTTATATTTTATTGTTTGTGAATATCTTTTTTTATGTAGAAATTTTTCAAAGCTTTGAACGGGCTACCATATTAATTATGATTATTTTCTTTTTAGGGATAACCGTCCTAATTGCTTTGGACAAGATCTTTGAAGTACGAGGGCATGCCCTTGTTTTTGCGGGGTATCATGTACAATGGGGCAAAATTCGCTCATTGAAATGGGGCAAAAAAAGAAGTAAAAAAACTCAACTTATTATGGAACTTGATAAAGGGACAAAAATAAAAACATCGATTCGTAATGATGAAAAAGAAAAAGTTGAAGAATTACTCTCCAACTATACATATTTCGAAAAAAAATCTAATTAAATGGAATTGTATTTGACTGAAACGCTTAGAACTAAGCGTTTTTTTAAATATTCAACAAGCTGTTCGTTATCGATAACAAACTTGTCGGCTCTCGTTTTCCATTTTCATTATTTCCCTGCTTCTTTAAATGTCTTTATACGTTCACCAATTTCATCTCTTACACGTTGGAAAAACGCCCATTTTTCTTTTTCTGTACCTTCTGCTTTCGCTGGGTCGTCAAACCCCCAATGGACTCTTTCTTTATGAGGAGGTGTAGCTGGGCAAACGTCATTTGCATGACCGCATAGTGTTACGACTAAATCGGCTTTATTTAATAAATCGGAGTCAATGACATCGGAAGTTTGACCTGAAATATCAATCCCTACTTCATTCATCGCTTTGATCGCATTTGGATTAACCCCGTGGGCTTCAATACCTGCTGAATAAACATCCCACTCTTCACCTAAATAATGTTTTCCCCAAGCTTCTGCCATTTGACTTCGGCATGAATTGCCTGTACACAAAAAATAAATGACTCGTTTTGACATCAATAAACGCCCCTTTCATATAAACATATAACAATATACTTATATACTATCATACTTTCCATAAACTAAGCATTTTTCCGAACAAAAAGGATGTTAAGATTTTGTAAACAAATATTTGCTTATGAAAAGCGAAATGTGCTGCCTAAAAACTCTCATGCTTTCGTGTAAGACTTAATGGTGAAAACCTTCGTTACCTTTATACGATTGTCCATCGGTTATATAAACCCTTATAGTATAAAGAACTAACAACAAACCCGCTTTCCACTCTTTTCAAGTTCGTCTAACAGTATTTGACCATCTGTTACTTCATTAATGATTGCTCTAACGAGGTCAATCCCGTGGTGATCTTCATTAATGGAATAGAAAATCCATTGTCCTTTCCTCCGTTCCCGGACAAGGTCTTTGTCTTTAAGTTTACGTAAATGCTGGCTCACGGAAGGTTGACTCGATTGAAAAATTTCAACGAATTCACAGACACATAACTCCTCAATATGTAATAATGCCATCATCGTCAGTCTCGTTTTATCACTCATTAATTTGATAATTTCTGCTGCTTCTGAATATTGTAATCGTTCCTTTTTCATTTTCTCGCCTCTTCCATTTCTGTGAGAGTTTCAACGACTTTATAAATAGCTTTTTCTTGTGTTTCAATACTCATACTCGGGAGGTTCGGTTGTTCCATAACCATATTTGGGCTTGCTGGTACGTGAATAAAACCACCAATCATTCGTGCTTCTTTGCGCTCAATAAATAGCAAAAGTCGATACAGTGTATCGTTACAAATATACGTACCTGCAGTATTTGATATCGATGCTGGAATCTCTGCTTTTCTTACCACATCTATAAGTCTTCTATTAGGTAGAGTCGCAAATAAACCGTCAGGACCATTTTCGTCAATTGGCCGATCGACTGGTTTGTCTCCACTATTATCTCCAGAAACGGCTCTCCCACCAGTATTATGAATATCTTGAACGTTTATACCAATTCTTTCAAAACTAATATTCGCACGTCCAACGGCAACTCCTAAACAGATTACAATATCCGGCTCAAATTCTTTTATTCTTTCAATCAATTCATCTGCACATTTTCCATATACTACAGGGAGAATGACAGTCTCGAGCTCTGTATTCGTAAATTCCCATTTCTTAGCACGTTCGATAATTTCCATCGTTGGATTCGTATGTAGGTCGCCAAACGGTTCAAAACCTGATAATAATATTTTCATTGTCGGATCACCTCCTTTCTATTTTCTCCCTCCATTCGAATAAATTCAAGTAGCTTCATCGACTCATTGCTAAAATGCCTCTCACATCTATTATTATCTATATTTCTTTTCGGTCACACCACTTTGCTATCTTTCAGTTAAAAATCTAATGATCGATCCTATCCTTTTTGTTCAAAATGTCGTACTTATTTTTATGAAAGGAGGTGATCAAGCATGAGCAACGAAGCGATGGACACACGCCTTACGTTAACATTCGTTACCGGGTTTGATGATGAAGGAGCTGAAATTTTTTTAACGAGACATTTTCGTAACATCCAGCCCGCTGCAGAAAGTCCAGCCTTACTGCAGGCGGCTAATTCTTTAGCCTCACTACAGCAATATGAACTGGATAAGGTTGAACGATTTAACACGTATGATTTAGCAGAATAAGGATAAGCAGCTGTCAATAAGGAGGTGATCAAATGGCAAAGAGATTAGAACTTATTTTTGTAAATGAAGGTGGTACAAGCGTAACGATTGGGCTTGATGAACCGGTGGAGCCAGCAGACGGAGAACACATTTCCTCTGTCATGGATGAAATGATTGATTTAGATGTCTTTACTTCAAGTAATGGAAAGCTTACTGAAAAACGTGGTGCTCGTATCGTGGATCGAACAGTTGAAGAAATTGAATTGAGCTAATCGATAACATTGAAGTTATTTCTAGTTGAGGCTGTAAGGAAACCACTTCCTTGCAGCCTTTTATAAAATAACGTAGGAGGTGAAACGATGGAGTCATGGATGATGATGATTGGTGAATTCGGTTTTCCGATCGTGATAACATTTTATTTATTGTATCGTATTGAACGAAAACTTGATCAAGTCGTCTATTCAATCAATAATCTATCATGTCAAAAAAACCTTAGTACTAATCATATGAAGACTCATTCGATAGACCTTGCTAATGATCCGTTAATCAAGGAATACGTGACGAACATAAGAAAGAACACGTAACACAAACTGATTATTAATTGGATACTCACTACGGTGAATTTGAAACGTAATCTTCCAATTTCACCCACGTGCCAGGCACCTGGTAGTAATTCACCAGGTGCCTGGCACGTGGATATTTTTGGTTATTTTGGTATGTTCGTTTTTAGGTATTTTGGTTTCATTGATTTTTATATTTTTATTGTTTTAGGTCTATTTCTTTATTTTTTTCATAGAAATGGTTTTAAGTTTGAAAGCTTGTCCACTTTTAGAAAGAGGTGTTTCAATGTGATCGAACATAACTTGAAAAAGAAGAATCGTAACACGACGACTCCATTAATAAGTAGTAATGTTCACCATGAGCTGAATGATCCTCCTGTTGAAACGTTACTTAATTATTTAGATACTTGGACAAAAAGACTGTTTAAAGTCGTTTACTTATTTGGTATTCCATACGTACTTTACCTGCTCATTTCTATGGCTGCTCATATGACTGGATGATATTTCTCTTCTCTTTCGGTGCATGGACCGTTAAAGCAGATAATTCATCAATTTGTACTTGAAGTTTGTCAATCTCATTTTTTAAAAAAGACTGTTGCTTTATACTTTCAATGATTTGTTCTGCAAAAGACCAGACGTCCTTCTTTAGTTCATTTGACTTTGATAAAAATCGTGCGATGTTTTGTAAACTGTTTAACAATGCCAACACGACCATGACATCTTCTTTTCCGTAATGTCTTAATTCTGCAAAACATAGTTCAATATAATCTTTAAAGGTCATCGGAATTAATATGACCCTTAATTGGCCTTCTTCATCTTCAATTGCCGAATCATGCAGTACTTTATTACTTAATAATCGTAATAAATTACCTAAATGCTCAATACATTGCATCGCTGTGTGAGGGTCATTAATTCCTGGAGATAGTGAGCGATTACCGATTTCTACGAGCTTTATGATTCCAAATCTCACATCTTGTACCGCTTCCCTTTCGTCTCCTATGATGAGCATCGACATATACTTTTTCTTTGAAACAGGTTTTGTTGTTTTCCGATAAACTGTCAGAACTGGTGACTGTGCTGATACATATTCGCCAATTTGTTTATGAACTTTCACGATCGCATCTTCACTTTTCGTTAATTTAACAAGTCCTTTATTATTAATCCACTGTATATAACCTGATTCTGGAGAAAAAAGCGGTGTAGCTACTAGTTCAAACAGTTCTCCTTTTTCCCATTGATCCCAAGGATCATTTTGTTCTCCATCATGATCTTTCATATATTTTTCCATGACTATGACAGTATTTTCATATATGTGCTGAATAAGGTTTCTCACTTGAATCCATTTAGACACATGATGGATAAAAAATACGAAAAAACCGACATTAATGATTGCAACAACGACTGCAACAAAGGGGGATAAATAAAGTCTTGCATCCGATACATCCGGATGAGACTCATTCACTAAAAGCATTAAAGTCAGTGAAAAAACAAAGCCGCTAATAAACACTCCTAAAATCCGTTTCGTATGTGGATCATTCATAAAATTCCGCAGTGTCCGAGCAGAAAACTGAGTGATATAAGTTGTTAAAACAACTAAAATCGATGAAAAAGAGATCGTTGTCATCGTTAATAAAGAGGAAGAAATAGTCCCAAATATATTTTGGGCTAAAGACTGTTCAACAAAAAGTAACGCTGGTAATCTTTCTGCGAAATGAGGATTCTTCCACATAAAAATGTCCAGCTTGCGGCAAAAAAATGCAAAAATGATTGAGAATAAACCATAAAGCATCGGGATAAACCAATAACTTGATCGAACGAATAACCATAACCTCGTCATCGATGCTCTTCCTCCTTTTTACTTAGTATGAAAAAGAAAGAAGAAAATATGAGTTCGCATTAATTTGCTACTTCTTTTTAAGAATCACTCATTTTTTTGTAAAGTGAACAACTATACACAAAGCAGTTATGCTTTCGAGCAAGTCTTAATGGCGAAATCTTTAGTTACAGTTATACGAATATCCACAGGCTTTGAAATTCTTATAGAAAAAACCACAGATCACCGTGATCCGTGGTTCCTCATTATTTAACTGGTAAAACGTAGAGCAATATTGATAAGAAATGAGTAATACTTGCTGCTAAAACGAACAAATGCCACACAGCATGGTGATAGCGGAACTTTCTCCAAATGTAAAACACTGTACCAACTGTATAAAGTACTCCGCCTGTAATTAGTAGAATCACGCCTGGTAAGGCAACTTTTGTCATAATTGGGTTTAAAACAAATACAACGAGCCATCCCATTCCTATATAAAACAATGTTGATAAGACGATAAACCTTTTTACAAAAAAGATTTTAAAAACAATTCCTGCTGCTGCTAAAGCCCAGACTACAGATAACAGCACCCAACCAATTGTACCGTCAACGACAATAACCATAATCGGCGTATATGTGCCAGCTATAAATAGATATATTGCAGAGTGATCTAGTATTTCAAAAACTGATTTCACTTTTTCCTTTTGGAAACTATGAAGCAAAGTTGAACAAACATACAACAGTAAAAACGTCACTCCGTATATTGTAAAACTGATCACGTGCCCGACTGTTCCATGTAGACTGGCGAAGACAATTAACAAGACAAGTGCACCAACGCCTAAAACGATACCGATTCCATGAGTAATCGCGTTAGCAATTTCTTCTTTCTTCGTAAAAGTATGTGTATTACCCAACCTGTAAAAACTCCTCTCATCTTGCCAAAATCTATCCTTCACAAATATGTGTATGTGCCTATTTTTATTTTGTTCATTGTACCATACAAGACATTAATTATACATTATTGAGTTTAACTTCCAACCATCATCATTTTTATAAGTTAAAATCACTTCGAAATCAAAGCGTACATCTTTATCACCAGCAGTGAAAAATGTGTATTCAAGTGTAAAAAGCTCATCTTCTTCATGATATTGAAAAAGAGTTTGTCGGACATAATTAACTTGATCTAATTTCAAATAATGAAAGGTATTCACTATCCCTTCTTCATTTTCAATTTCAATTGTCTCATTATCGGAAAAAACCGTAATATTATCGCCAACTAGCTCTTCAAGACTAACATGATCCACTTCATGCATCGCTTGAAAGATTTCTTTCGATCGTTCATCAAGTTCATTTCTCAATTGCCGCTCTGTATCTCTTAAGTTGTCCACTTCTATTACTTGTTGTTTGTAAGTTAAAATATCATCTTTTAATTGTGCGTTCTCTTCCTTTAATTCATCGATTGTATCTAACATCTCTTTCATTTGTTCACGTTCTTGTTCTAATTGGTTTGCAAGATTTTCATTTGTAGAAATTAATGTATCAATATCAGAGTCAGTATAATCTTCGTAGTCTTCAAGATCACTACTTGAATTTTCATCAGAACATGCTGTAAATAATGGTAAAGTGAAGAAGAGAATGATGAAAGCCACCCTTTTCATAGTAATGAACCCCTTTAGTTTATTTAGAAAACATTTTTATTTCTCTTCATTATACCTTATTTATTATGAAGGAAACGTTTCTATGTATAAAAGCGATTTTATTTTATCACTTTTTTCCAATCATTGAAAAGGGGGAAATTATGCAAGATGATGTCGTATTATATATCAGAATCTATTCAAAGAGCTCAATAGCAGAATAATACTCTGACAAAATGACAGAAAAAAAGCTTTTTTTATTACTTATAATACTAGAAAAAAACCAATCCTACTTTTCAAATAGAATTGGTATAAGTCATCATAAGCAAAGTTCCATACAAATGTAAAATTACCAGAAAAATGCGGTTCCTACTAGGAAACCACCTATCGCCGCTAAAGCAATCGGTACAACTGGACTATATCCTCCATAATAACCATAACCGAAGCCATACTGCCTGGAACCACCGAAAGGTTGTAGGTAAACATTGGTCCTATCAACATTTACAATTCTCCCTACATATTCTCTCCCCCGTCGATCAGTAATTCTAGCGACACGCCCTCGATGTCGGCAGCATAAGTCATAATAATGTGACGCACTTGCCATGTAGCGTCCACCTCCTTCAACTTGCCTCATCTATAGTGTATTGCAATGAATGAAAAAGGTTTGGACAATCGTCACGTTCATAAGGAATTTAGCATACATAAACTATAAAATGGGAGGAAAACCGATGGTAAATTACACTGATATGCTTGCAGCTTATGGTATTGCATCTGCTCATCCTGGAGGAAAGATTTCAACAAAGAAAGTGTTAAGTGAATATCCAATTAAACATCATTCTAACGTTTTAGAAGTTGGTTGTGGGATTGGTGACACGAGTAAAACAATCGTACAACAGTATAATTCTCAAGTCATTGCAGTTGATGCACATGAAAAAATGATCCGAAAGGCGAAACAGCGTCACCGGCATATTCAGAACATTACATTTGTCCAAAAAGATATTTCTGAGGCACATTTTGAAAACGAAACGTTTGAGGCGATCATATGTGAATCTGTCTTATCTTTCACTTCAAGTAAAGAGGTGTTGCAACTGTTTAAAAACTGGATTAAAAGAACTGGAACCCTCTATTTATTAGAACCAGTATATCACGGAGGATTATCCCCTTCACAATTAAATGAGTATAAAACATTCTATGATTTTTCTACGTTAAACACGAAACAAGATTGGATATCTTTAATAGAAAGTTGTGGTTTCACTTTGTTACGCACATACGAAAGCACCGAATTGTTTTCTGATGAGGAAGAAAAAACAATACCAGAGATGATGTTCGATGAAGAAATAACAGCTGATTTAGAAAAGGTTATGGAACAGCATCTAAGCTTCAATGAAAGTAAATTAGCTTTTTTTGATTATGTTTATGCTGTTTGTAAAAAAATATAGTTTTATAAAATAGCTCCTTTCGTATTCATTGCTACTCCTTTATCATCTCTGTTGATGCAAACGACAATTTTTACGGAAAATCATAAGAAAAGCGCAAGGCGCACGCCTATCGGCAGAAAGTGCTGCCTCTTCCTCTTCTAGCATCGCTCTGTGGTTATATCCGTCAACCGGGCAATACACCACGTCCTGTGGCATGCCCGGCATTAGGACGTCCTGTCCGTCGAGGCAAATCGCTAGATCAGATCTTCGGCTAAACCCCCGCGTCCTGCGGGGACGCCGAAATCACCACATCCGTGTGGAAGCTCGTGTAGTAAACGCTCGTGCCTGAAGTCTAGACAGCAATATTGATATTTTATACGAGAAGCGTAGCCATGGTTGTTTCTTATCTTTTAAAAAATGCCTTTATAAAAAAAGCCAGGATCTCAACGGATCCTAGCTTTTTCGTTAATCATCTCGATCTCTCTTTTTATTTCTTTCTACGATATTTTCTAATAAGTCGAGCAGATCGTCACGCGACATGTCAGTACGCTTTTTACGCTGTTTGCGAGGGGGTAAAGATGGCGGATTCTCCTCGTCATACATAAATGGTTCTTCGTAACGTTCTTCATTTACATCTTGAATTTCCTCATGTTCATTGTACGATTCTTCAAAATGTAACGGCTGTTCTTCATCAACTTCACGATAAAACTCTTTAAAGTCTGTTTCACGATCATCTTTATCTGCCTCTTGTAATTTGTAATGGTTTCTTCTTTTTCCTTGTTCAGTAGTATAAGCTTCATCAAGCAAGTACGCAGGAATTAATTGACCATCCGGCATGACATATTTTCGGTTTAAGTTCCGCGTTTCTCGGTCGAAAAAGCTGTAGACAACAGGTATAAAGAACAATGTTAAAAACGTCGCACTTATCATGCCGCCAATAACTGTAATCGCCATGGGCTGCTGCAACTCTGTTCCTTCCCCGATTCCTAATGCAAGCGGGACAAGTCCTAAAATCGTCGTCATAGCTGTCATTAAGATCGGGCGTGCACGGTCTTTTACTGCTTCAACAATCGCTTCATAGCTGCGATATCCAGCTGCTTTTTTCTGATTAATATAATCTACTAGCACAATCGCATTATTCACGACAATACCAGCAAGAACGATAAGCCCAATGAAAGCTGTCACACTAATCGGTGTTCTTGTCACCGTTAACCCGATTGCTACACCAATAAGTACGAGCGGAACACTAAACATAATAACAAATGGATATTTAAACGATTCAAATTGTGCAGCCATTACTAAATACACAAACACAATCGCTAATATAAGGGCAAGAGTTAGATCATTGATTGCGTCCTCCATCAACTCTTGATCACCAGTAAATGAGATCGATGTCTCAGAAGGAATATCGAGATCATCAATTGTTAATTGAACTAAATCTGATATCTCTCCAAGATGGTATTGTGTTCCATATTGAAGTGTAAATTGAACAGAATCCTCTTGGTTAATACGATTAATTGTCGCTGGTCCTTCACCTTCTTCAATCGTTGCAATATCACCAAGGGAAATATACTCTCCATTTTGATTTCGTAAGCGTAAATTTTCTAATGCATCAATATCATCAATGGCTTCCTCTTCATATTGAACATGGACTTCATAAATGTCATTATTATTTGTAACGATTTGTGTAGCCATTGCACCTCGCATCTTATTATTAACAAGGTCAGCAACTTGAGCAGGTGCGAATCCTTCATCTCTTGCAGCTTCTTCATCAACGAGAATTTGCACTTCCGGAACTGTGTCAGTCAAGTCATTTATTACTTCATTAAACTCTGGCATTTCTTCAAATTCTGCCATAAGTTCATCAGAAACTTCTTCAAGACGGTTTGGATCTGTATCTGTCACATTAAAAGTAAACGTATTCGGACTGTTTCCAAATGATGCTTCAAACTCTATTGAAATATCTGCATCAGGAGCAGCACGTTCAATGTCACGTCGAATTGATTCAGCAAAATCCATCGTTGATACATTCCGTTCATTTAAAGGAAGCATCGTCACATAAATGGAGGCTTCATGACTGTTACTCGTACCAAAAACCGAGGCTTCCTGGCCAGCTGATCCAGTAATACTTAGGTAATCACGGATATCTGCCTCATCATCAAGAATCTCCTCAATGTTTTGAATCGATTCATGCGTTTGTTCTAAAGATGTACCTCGCTCCATTTCAACTTCGACAGTAAAGAATCCTTCATCTGAAGCTGGTAAAAATTCTGTCCCGACTGTTGTGACACCGTACCCTCCTCCAACTAACAAAAGAAGCGTGATGATGAAAATAACTGTACGATTTTTTAATGACCAGCGTGCAGAGCGGTCAAATGTTTTGACAAAAGATGACTCTCTTCGCTTCTTTTCAATATTTTCTTTAGGTGCTTTTAAAATACGGCTTGCAATCATCGGGACGACAGTTAATGCAACTGCAAGAGAGGCAAATAAACTGAATGAAACAGTGAGAGCAAACTCTCTAAATAAATTACCGACTATCCCTGATATAAAAACGACGGGCAAGAAAACGGAAATTGTCGTTAATGTAGATGCAGTAATCGCTGCTGCGACTTCTTTTGCACCATCCATCGCAGCTGTTTTCGGCTCTTTTTTCATTGATAAATGACGATAGATGTTTTCAATTACGACAATTGAATTATCGACGAGCATCCCGATCCCTAATGCAAGTCCGCCCAATGTCATTATGTTAAGTGAAAAGTTTGTGAAATAAAGTAATACAAACGTCACGATAACAGAAAACGGTATCGCTATTCCAATTAACAATGGTGTTTTCATGCTTCGTAAAAAGAAGAACAACACGAGCATCGCAATGATTCCGCCGGCAATAAGAGCCATAAAGACATTACTGACCGCTTCTTCAACGAAATCACCTTGGTCAAACAACATCGCTATATCTAAATCACGATACTTTTCATCTTCCAGCAATTCATTTAGCCTGTCATTAAACGCTCTAGAAACATCTGCTGTATTTGCATCAGATTGCTGCTGGACACTTAACAATACGGATGGATCTTGATTTGTTTCAGTAATGACATTACTTGCCTCAGGGATAATATCAACTGTACCAACATCATTTACCGTGATTTCGTCACCAGTTTCTGGGTCAACGGTTAATACAATTGACTCAATGTCTTCTAAATCATTCATTTCAAAAAGGACTCTGGTTGTTAACTCATAATCCCCGCTTCGAACTGTTCCTCCTGGTGCAGTTACGTTATGAGCTTGAATAGCATTCACTACGTCAGACTGCTCGAGTCCAAAACCTTCAAGCTCATCTTGATTTAGTTCAACGACAATCTCATCAATGGCATCACCTACAATATCAATTGTCGCTACACCATTAATCTTCACTAACTCCTGCTCTAAATCATGTACGAGTTCACTTAAATGATCATCCTCGTTTCCTGTAGCTAGTGAAAGCTGGATAATCGGGAATTGTGACGGATCAAATTTTAAAAAACGTGGATCACCAGCGTCTGATGGTAATGGTGCTTGATTCATTCTCGTAATAATATCATTTTCGACATCGTCAATCGATGTTGTCCATGAAAACTCAAGAATCGTCATTGAAGAGCCTTCCATCGAGATCGTGCTTATATTATTTAATCCGGGTAACGTTGCTAAACTTTCTTCAAGCGGACGTGAAACTCTTTGAACAACTTCTTCCGGACTAGCATCATCATAACTCGTTACGACAGCTCCAATTGGCGGATCAATGTCTGGAATTAGTTTTAAAGGAATATTAATTAGTGAAATTAATCCTAATAGTAAGAACAATGTCATTGCTACAATTGTAAATACAGGTCTTCTGATTGAAAAATTAGTCAGTTTCACGTCGTTCCTCCTTCTTCCTTTCTGCTAAAATAATGTCTCGAAATTGTTTATATGAATGCTGAAGATTGCTTAAATCCTCAAGTTTCATTTTCGATAAATACTTTGAAAAAATCAATTCCCGCTTTTCGACCATTAGTTTTAATAAATGCTCCCCATCTGGTCCAAGTTTTAATATCGTATTTCTTCTGTTTGCTGGATCGATGTCACGTGCAACCATGTCCATTTGCTCTAATTTAGCAACCATTTGACTTACTGCACTCGCTGATACATTTAAATAATAGGCTAAGTCTTTGACATACTTAACTCCCTTTTTTCCGATCAAAAATAAAAGCAGTTGTTGATTTGATGAGAGTTTGTTGTCGTATTCAGTACTAAATTCATGATTGATCATGAGGCTGATATCTACGACAAGTTCCTCAATTTCTTTCATCATTTCACTTCTGTTCATTGTCCACCTCAAATAATTAGTTTTTAAATAATTAACTTTCTTAACTATAAAGATTCTTGAACTTTTTTTCAACAAAATGAAAGGTAAATCATTGACAATTTATTGAAGGGGATATGGTTGACATAGTTAGGAAAATTTATTGAAGATCTGATAAAAATTTTAGGAACACACTGTTAATTGAAATGACAGTGCTTTTGGGCTTATTGCACTTATATGTAATGATTGATGTTATCGCTTCCGCTTGCCGTTAGACAAGATATAAACGTATAAAAGGTACCTTAAAGGCACCTTTTATTGGCTATAATTACTCGTATTCGATTCATGTTAATATTCACTTTAGATCATTATTCAAATGTCCCTTTTACGACATATTCGTTATCTTTCATAAGCCATCGACCGTTTGCAATCACACTATTTATTTCAAGATGATCTTTTGAAAGGATTAATATGTCGGCATCTTTGTTCGGCTTTAATGTCCCTTTCGCATCTAACTTCAACACATTTGCTGGATTTTCTGTTGCCACTTTAAGAGCTTGATCAAATGGTATTTGTTCTTTCACATGAGCATCACGAACTTCTGTAAATAAACTCTTTACTTTCCCAACGCCAAGTCCTATAAATTGTTTATCCTCGTTAAATTTTGGTAAGCTTCCTTGGCCGTCAGAAGTAAACGTCACTTGATTTATTGGTACACCATCTTCTAGTACTCTTCTTAATATACGGCTGCATTTTAATTCCGAGTGCTCAAGATCTGGATTTAAACTACTCGTTGTAAAATCGATATATCCACCTTTCTTAGCATAAACAATCCCTGCCTCAAGAAGATCTGCATGTCGATTTATATGTGTCGGCCACAGTTGTTGAATTGGGATTTCCGTCTCATCAACTATTTCTTCAAGTAGAGTAAGCATCCCTTTTCCATCACCGACATGAATGTTTACAACGCCACCTTTTCCTGACAATATTCCACCAATTCTCGCCTCGCTAGCTAATCTGGCTAATTCCGCTTTTGTCGGTTGAGATGATCGGTGGTCGGAAATCGCAATTTCACCTGCACCAATGATTTCTTGTACGAGGATCAAGTCACTTTCTACAGATCCTGTTAACGTTTTTACTGGAACGTGATAATTCCCACTCATACAATAACAAGAGATTCCTTCTTCATTTAGTCCTTTCGCCTTTGCAACGAGATTCGTCATCGTTCTTGTCGTGCCATCTGTGCCAATAACACCTACAACTGTCGTAATTCCTGCTTCTATACAATCTGTTAACATTAGTTCTGGTGTACGAGTTTTAAAACTTCCTTCTCCTCCGCCACCTGTAATATGTACATGACCATCAATCAAGCCTGGCGTAATGAGTTGATTTGTTGCATCAATCAATTCTAAATGATTTTTTGATGCTGTTATTTCAATCTCCTTTTCAATTGCTGCAATTTTTCCATCAGCTATTAAAATATCTTTTACACCTAAATATTCAGGTGAAAATAATTCTCCGTTTTTTATTAGTTTCAGCAAGTTGAACACCTCTCCGAATAAATTTCTTTTATAAATTAATGAAATTTTCATAATGTTCCCATGTCTTATCTTAAATGACTTGCTGATATCTTTCCATCGTTTTGTAGACGAAAAGTTAGATTATACCGATCAAGTTTTCATCTTTTTATTTCTCATTTCAGAGGAAATAATTCTTATTGAAACAAGATAAGCGCAAGGCGCCCGCCTATCGGAGAAAACGCTGCCTCTTCTAGCATCGCTCTGTGGTTATATATATCCGTCAACCGGGTAATACGCCACGTCATGTGGCATGCCCGGCATTAGAACGTCCTGTCCGTCGAGGCAAATCGCTAGATCTGATCTTCATAAAAAAACCTTGAGAACAATGAAGTTCTCAAGGTTTTTTAGAAGTATAACATTGCGGCAATCCCAAGGGAAATCGAGCCCAATACGAATAACCCGACCGATGCTGCTTTCTCTTTCTTGTTATATAGCCCAAAAACGACGAAATATAACAATAACATGAATCCCATAAATAATATGCCATCAACAATCGGGTGGAATAATGTCGCTAGTGAGGCAGTATGTTGATATATGGGGAAATTTACGATTAAAGCGATTGCCCAACCAACAAATATTCCGATACCGATACACTGAATTAATTTTTTCATTCTTTACTCTCCATTCTTTTTCAAAATTTTTCACCTTTTATAACAATTTATTGAGATTGTTCTTTATTATCCGTACAATGTAACTAGAGAAAGAAGACTGGGAGGAGACCCAATATGGAAATATTCCTACAATTTTTACTCAATTTATTCGTTTTATTAACACCCATCTTCTTATACGTCATGTTCTGGAAAGGCTTAAAACTCCATCATCATACGACTTTGACAAAATTATTTTTCTTTTTTTTATGTATGGTAACGATCATCTTTATTATGTTATTCCCGATTCGGGTCGAGATCATGCAGAATATTCTTCCATTTGACTTTCAGTTCATCCCAATATTTGTCGCTACCTTGCTTGGAGGTTGGATATATGGCATACCGCTTATAATCGTTCAATCATCAACAAATTTCATTCTCTATGATTTAGAGGTAATGTTGTTCGGCTTATGCGCAGCAACCTTTATTTTTTTCGGAGCATATTGGATATCGTTAAGATACAATAAATTTGAGATGAAAAAGCGATCGCTTGTCACTTTAGCTGTCTTTTTCTCTCCAATTATGATTATTCTTTTTTTCCCAACTAACCCATTGATGCTTCCGTTAGGAGAATCTCTCATTGTCGGGATCGTATATGCAAGTGTAACAGGGCTAATTGCATTACTTATTCTCTCCTTAATTAACCTGATACAAACAAGTGAACAGTTAGAGAAAGACTTACAAAAAAGTGAACAGCTTCGACTAGTCAGTGAACTTGCTGCATCAGTTGCCCATGAAGTACGTAACCCAATGACTGTAGCAAGAGGATTTATCCAGTTGATTCACTCAAACTCGAAGTTAACTGATGATGAAAAAAAATATTTACAACTGACCATTTCAGAACTTGACCGAGCTCAATCGATAATAAGCGATTATTTATCATTGGCAAAGCCAAAAGAAAAGGTGAATGAGCCTGTTCTCGTTTATCATGTAATGGACAAGGTTAGACACACGGTTCAAGCTTATGCGCTCATGAATAACGTTTCGGTATTTTTAGACGTTCCGACCCATTTAAAAGTGAAAGCTGATGATAAAGAACTGACACAAGTATTATTAAACTTAGCTAAAAATGGGATCGAAGCGATGGAACACGGTGGCAGCTTATTTTTAACAGGATCACAAAAAGAGTCCCATGTCATATTAAAAGTTAAAGATACCGGTTGCGGCATGACGAATGAACAAGTAAAACGGCTTGGTACTGCTTATTATTCGACAAAAGAAAAAGGGACTGGGCTTGGTCTCATGATTACATATAATCTTATTCGATCATGGGGCGGCCAAGTAACCGTTAACAGTAAAGTTGATATTGGAACAGAATTTATCATTCAACTTCCTGCTGCATTTGAAAATGAATTTATCTCTAGTAAAACTTCAAGTCAAAGTGTATAAAAATTCGAAGTGAATTTCAAATTAAAAAGGCTGTTTTACGAGAAAACAGCCTTTTTGATCGTTAAGTTTAACCATTATTTAATACGAAATGCTCATAAAAATTTTGGTACTCTTCCTCTCCATGCAATCCTTCCATACGCATTACTTCCTCACCATTTCTATAATGAATAAGAGTAGGCGTCGCAGAGATTTGATGGTCATCCCATCCTTGTTCAAATTCCAAGATGTTATAAAGCTCTAGATCTACTCCTGTTTCATCCGCTAAAGGGATGAGAATTGGCGATGCTTCATTACAATACTCACATTGTGGACTATAAAAATACACGGTTACATCTTCTTCATTCTCAAGCTTATCATCTAATTCGTCCGGAAGAATTATATTCGAATACAAAGGATCATCAAGCTGTTCAATTGTCTCAGGATATAGACGTTCTTTCCCAAATGGGTTTCCTTCTGACTGCTGTTTGTTTTGATAAGAAGTTAAAAATGCTAAAGCACCAAATATAAGAATCACGATAAGACCGAATATAATAATTTTCTTCATTTTACAATCACTCCTTTGATGATTTAATCACCCATACCATAATGAGTGAGATACTCATGAATGCAATAAAAGCTAAAAATGGAATCGTCATAAATCCAAACCAGTTAATATATTGATGATTGCATGGAATGATACCACAAGCAGTTGAATTTTCACCTATAGCAGGTATTTTTTGCACTAAATAATGGTAGAGTGAAAACCCTGCACCGATTACACTAATAGGCAATGTATAAAAGGCTTGTTTCGCATCTTTTTTTACTGCAGCGATTGCTAAAGTGATTGCTAAAGGATACATAAAAATTCGCTGCACCCAGCAGAGCTCACATGGAATATAATTTCGTACTTCTGAAAAGAAGAGCGAGCCAAGTGTTGCAATTAAAGCAATTCCCCAAGCAGTAAACATTGCTAGTTCAATTTTTTCTTGTTTATCTTTCATCCTTCTCCCTCATTTCGGACAGGTCTTGCTTTTCTATCTTAGTACGAACTGTTTGTTTTGAAAAGAAATATGATTAATAATTCACCAAAACGTCACTCATACCTTTGCCATTAGTGTATTTAATGATTTGATATAGATATTGAAATTCCTTGAAGCACCGTAAAACCTTTCCTTTTTTATGGCACTCCAAGAGAAGTTGACTTTTCGATTAGGGAAATCCAAATAAAGCTTTTAGTCCAACTTACAACAACGAGAGGATGACTCATGTAGTGTCTGTTTTCCAGGCACTTGCTATGGAGTCATCCTCTGAGGCAGTGCAACCTTATAAACTATTTGCCCGTGCTAGAGCACCATCATCGGAGTTGTTTTCTTAATGAATGAAGTGACTTCGTCTGACGGCAAAGGTCGGCTGTATAAAAAACCTTGCATTTCATCACACTGTTGTTTGTTCAAAAATTCGACCATATCAGATGTTTCTACTCCTTCAGCGATAACTCTTAAATTCATATTATGGGCAAGCTGAATAATCGAAGTAACAATAGCTTGATCATTCGTATTGTCCAGCACTTCTCGAATAAATGACTGGTCAATTTTTAAAGTATCAATCGGAAAACGTCGCAAATATCCTAATGAGGAGTAGCCCGTTCCAAAATCATCGATTGAAATACTTATCCCAATTTCTTTTAGTTGTTCTAACGTCTTAAAGCATTCTTCACGATTATACAATAAATCGTTTTCTGTAATTTCAAGATCAAGTAATTGAGGTGGTAAACCCGTTTTACTTAAAACCTTTTTTACTTTACTGACAAAGTCAGGACGTTGGAACTCAATGGGAGAAATATTAATGCCCATCCGAAGAGATATCCCTTGTTCGAACCACTTTTTTGCTTGTTTGCACGCTTGTTCAAGAACCCAGTCACCTATCGGTACAATCAAACCTGTTTCTTCAGCTAATGGAATAAATGAACCTGGTGAAATGATCCCAAGCTCTTCATCATCCCATCTAATTAATGCTTCTACTCCGATGACTTTTTTTTTCTTTAAATCAATTTGCGGCTGATAACATAAATAAAAAGCTTTTTTTTCGGTTGCTATTCTTAACCGCTTTTCGATCTTAAGTCTTTCAACATGTTTCGTTTTGATTGATGGTGTGTACCATTGATAACCATCTTTTCCACGTTCTTTTGCATGATGCATGGCAAGTTCGGCTTGATAAACGATCGATCCATAAGTTTTCCCATGCTCTGGGTAATCAGAAATACCGATACTTGCAGTAATAAATAGCTCATATCCATTAATGACAAAGGGCTTTTGAAAACAATCCAGTATTTCCTCAGCAAATACATGTACTTCCTGCTCGTGTGATGGATTATTCAATAAGATCGAAAATTCATCTCCTCCATATCGATAAACCGTAACATTGATTTGTTCAATCTCTTTCAGCCTCATTGCAATCTTTTTTATTAATTGATCACCAGTAAAATGACCTAATGTATCATTGTAAAATTTAAACCGATCTAAGTCTATGTAAAAAACGGCAAATGAACGGTTTGTATGTTTCGCTTTGTTTATTTGCAAAAGAATATCCTGCTCAAATTTTTCTCTGTTCGGCAATCCGGTTAATTTATCAGCAATGACAAGTTCTTCAATCGTTTTTTTTGCTTCTTTCAATTCGGTGATATCACGGTGTAATAGAAGATACCCCTCTCCTTCACCATCTTCTGGAAAAAGTGGGGTCATGACTGTTTGGAATGTGACGACATCACCGTTTTTCATTTCGTATATAGCTTCCCAGACAAGTTGATTTCCTTCATCGAATTGGGCATTTTTTTTGAGGTTAAACGACGAATCGTAATCCCTACCAATTAATTCATATTCAGCGTATCCAAGCGATGCTGTAAATGAACGACTCACATATACGATTTTCCCATCTCCTGTTGTAATTACGAGTAACGATGTTTTTTCTAAAGCTTCTTTTAACTTATGTATAAGTTCCTGATATCCTCTGTTTTTGTTATCATCATCTTTATTTACCTGAAACCATACTTTCGAAAACCAATCTGGAAAATGAGAATCCATGTCGTCTCGGTTCAGTTGAACTTTTATGCTTTCATCTTTATTCTTCATTTTTTCCCTCCCTGGATGAAGTTCTTTTAGATGATGATCGAATTGCAGAAAGTTGACGTCACATCATTGTACGTCATTTACTAATCATACTGTTTGATCTGATCATCTTCTTTACATGATCATTTCTTAGGGGGACAGACCGTTTATCCCAGATCGTTTACGACACAATCACAGTATCCACATATTTATGACATGTGTGAAATAAAGGATCTTTATAAAATATTTATTTTTTTCCATAAATGCACAAAAACCGACCTTTATTCAGGTCGGTTGCACTACTAGCTCCTGCATATCAAAGTGCCCACATGAAGATATGCTTTCATAGCTTCCTCATCACATCATTTCATAATATGAAAATATTGCTAATTTCATTGTATTATTTTTTCAAACAAATAATCAAGATTTTTGACGAAATTTTTCGGTAAATTTGTTATTTAACACTCCTTTTAAGAAAAGGATCTTCCTTAAATTCTGTTCACGATCTTTCTCATGTTCTTTGTTTCTTTTTTCAGCCTTCAGGGTATTCTATTACCAAACCTCATTAAATAAAGGGGGATATATCATGGAGTTTGTCGAATTAAATCATGGAAATTTAAAATCAGTCTCCTATGATGAAGCTTTAAGAGAATTACACGTCCGCTTTAAAGATGGAGACTATATGATTTATTATGAAGTGTATAAGCTTGACTATATCGGTTTATTATCAAGTGAAAATTATTCTGATTTTTTTCAAGACCGGATTCAACCTAATTATCCATCGACAATGATTAATGACAGATAATTTCCTATTCACTAATTAAGGACTTCCGTTTAACTTATCGCGTAAATGTTCATGATAAAAAGGCGGGAGTCTTCTTCATGTCATTTAAAACTTTGGCGTCTGACTGCTCCCCCTTTAATTGAATCTGGCCAGAATGATTTAACGAGTGGCGTACTATGTTCTTAATGTGGAAAGTATTGAGAAACCATGAAAAAAATAGTGGTTTAACGAATGTTAGTTCGTTAAAATAGAATTGGATATCTTAGGTTGTAAACGAAAACCTACATATAAGGAGGGGTTAATTGTGAAAATTGGAGTACCTAGAGAAGTGAAAAACAATGAAAACCGTATTGCACTGACACCAGCAGGCGTTTTAACTTTAGTACAGGCTGGTCACAATGTTTATGTTGAAACAAACGCCGGAATTGGAAGCGGTTTCACGAATGACAATTATACCGAAGCAGGTGCTGTCATACTCGAGACCGCTAAAGAAGTTTGGGATCACTCTGATATGGTCATGAAAGTAAAAGAACCGCTTCCATCAGAGTATGATTATTTTCGTGAAGGGTTGATTTTATTTACTTACTTGCATTTAGCTGCTGTTCCTGAATTAGCAAAAGCACTTACCGAAAAGAAAGTTACAGCAATTGCTTACGAAACTGTGGAAGTGAATCGGACACTTCCTTTACTTACACCAATGAGTGAAGTTGCCGGAAGAATGGCAGCACAAATTGGCGCTCAATTTCTTGAAAAGCCTAAAGGCGGTAGTGGTATTTTACTATCTGGAGTGCCTGGAGTAAAACGTGGAAAAGTTACGGTAATCGGCGGCGGTGTCGTCGGCACAAATGCAGCAAAAATTGCGATGGGCTTAGGGGCTGATGTTACAATTATCGACTTAAGTCCAGAACGGCTTCGTCAGCTAGATGACATATTTGGGACCGAAATTAATACATTGATGAGTAATCCGTTAAATATTGCGAATGCCGTTAAAGAATCTGACCTTGTTATCGGAGCCGTCTTAATTCCTGGTGCCAAAGCACCGAAACTAGTCACGGAAGAGATGATTCAAGAAATGATGCACGGTTCCGTTGTCGTTGACGTTGCGATTGATCAAGGGGGAATTATCGAAACCGTTGACAAAATTACGACGCATGATGATCCAACATACACAAAACATGGAGTTGTGCATTACGCAGTCGCAAACATGCCTGGTGCTGTTCCGAGAACTTCAACGATTGCCTTAACGAATGTAACGGTTCCTTATGCACTCCAAATTGCAAACAAAGGAATCATTCAATCGTTAAAGGATAGCATGCCTTTAGAAAAAGGAGTCAATACGGCAAAAGGATATGTCACTTACGAGGCTGTCGCACGTGACTTGGGCTATGAATACAAATCTGTCCGTGAAACATTATCCATTTAATCATTCACTACTTGAGGCTATCACGGAAAGATCAACGTTTTTCGTGATAGCCTCGCCTTTTTTATTGGATCGGTTCATATTGGATGTTGCCTCACCTTTCACTCTGAGCACTAAAAGGCTAGCTCCTTGAAGAACGTGGGGAGATAGCCTTGGATAAACACGTTTTTTATGTGAAAAATTTAGGCTGGATTTCGGCTTCCTTTACTTTTTCATCGCCTCGATCCAATCCGTAATTCTATTGACATGTGTTAATCGTTCGTGTTCAGCTTGATGCGGATGTTCTGATATATAAACAGCTTTCATTCCTTTAAGTAAGGCAGGTGCAATTTCATTAATAAAATTGTCCCCAATTGAAACGATCTCTCCCATGTCGACCTCATATTGCTTTTGAAGTTCACCAAATAATCCGTCAGTAAATGTCGGCTTTTGCGCTGATGTAATAATGTGCTCAAATACGTGATCTAAGTTTAATTCTTTCAATAATCTTCCAACGTCTTCACGGTCACTGTTCGTCATTAGTACGGTCGGTGAAGACTTTCTTAATTCCAATAAAAATTCACGAAGCCCAGGTATTTGATCAAGCTGAAATTCATCACTGACCATATATTCTTTTGTCTCTAAATAACGCCGGTAACAATCTTTTACACCATAGTGTTTTGCACATGCAAATGGTAGCCACCAACCGTCCCCAATTGCAACAATGTTTTCAAAGTCAAACTTTATTTGGTCTTTTCCATACAATTCTCCTATGTTCTCAATTGGATTTGCATCCCAATCATGTGCTTCAACGACTGTTAACGTCATTGGGTCTACTGTTACGGCTAAATCTCTTTGAACATCATACGCTTTCCCAATTTTTACAGGATGATTGCCCTTTTTCATCTTATCGTAGTCATTCCAATAGTCGTCTTGTTTTTCGGCTATGACATCGGTTAACAGCCGTTTTGCGTAATAATCAAAGTGATCTGTTCCTTCATACAATGTTCCATCTAAATCAAAGATGTATAAATTCCCTTTCAACATCATTCACTTCCTTTATGTATTCGTGTGATTGGGCTTTATCAAATACCGATATGTTTCTTACTTTATTGTGCATGTTCAAAAAGGAGGACAGAAAGAGCCAAGTAGATCAATGGACAAATTTATGAGTCGCAGAAGCGTATCGTGTTAATACGTGAGTAACAGAGAAACAAGTCAACGCAGAGATACGAAAGCTGTTTTTCCCGGACTTTTTGAACATCCTCTTATAGCAAACAAATGGTTAAGACATCCTCCTATAAAGAGTAATACAAAGACTCCCTTCCATCAAGCAGAAGTTCTCTTAGCAAAATATGAATCGGTCTTTAACGAAATGTAAACAAAAAACAGCCTTTGTAAAGGTTATGTAAGAATAAGGTAAATTCTATAGTATTCCACAAATCCCTCATGCATAATCACAATTGTAAGACAACAATAGATAAAAAGTGAGGGGTTAACATGAAAAAATTGTTGGTAGGTTTATTTTCTACTGTGCTAGCTTTGTCGTTAGTTGCATGTGGAGAAGATGAAGAAGAAGCAGTTGCTGAATCCAATGAAGATGATGGCAATGATGAACAGACAGAAGAAGTTGCAGACGATGATGATGCAGATACAAATGGTGAAAACGGAGACCTTCCTGATGAGATTGTATTAGGTTTTGTTCCTTCTACTGATTCTGACCAAATTGCTTCTACAGTCGAACCGCTAGCAGAGCGTCTATCTGAAGAGCTAGGAATTCCAGTAGATGGCCGTGTCATGACAAATTATTCAGCACTTGTCGAAGCGATGGGGAGTGGACAAGTTCAAGTCGGTTTTATTCCTGCATTTGCATATGTGTTAGCAAATGAACGCCATGATATTGATGTTATCTTAAAGTCCATTCGTGATGGTGAAGATAACTATAGAGCACAATACTCCGTTCGTGCAGATTCGGGCATTGAATCGTTAGAAGATCTTGAAGGTACAGTATGGGCATTCCCAGATGTTGCTTCAACGAGTGGTTACCTATTCCCTGCAACGCAAATAAGAGATGAATTTGACATTACAGAGGATGAATTTTTCGGTGACTTACTCGAAGCTGGTTCTCACGACAATGCATTAATTACTGTTTTAGAAGGCAATGCCGATGTTGCTACGACATTTGAAGATGCGAGAGAAATCATTGAAGATGACTACCCTGAAGTATTTGATGAACAAGATGGGTTAGTCGTATTAGGCCACACAGAACCAATTCCAAACGATACTATTTCAGTAATTAAAGAATTACCAAGTGACTTTGTTGACCAAATCCGTAATGCGTTTTTAGCATTCAATGACGATGAGGAAATGATCAACATTATGCAAGAAGTTTATCGATGGGATGGAATTGCAGAAGCAGAAGACAATGAATATGACATAGTGCGTGAAGCTTATGAAAACTTCGCTGATGAAGTAGACCCATTAAACTGACATCGTTTACATGTCAAATCATTTTTTAGCAAAAGAGGGGGAGATACTCTTCTCCTCTTTCGCACGTCTTTAAACAATTGTGTATACAGCTGCTAATCTCAGCAAGTAAGCAAATCAATTTCACTTACAGTGTGTGTTCAAAAAGGCGCTTCCTCCACACGGATGTGGTGACTTCGGTGTTCCCGTTAGACACGGGGAGTTTGGATGAAGATCTGATCGATCGAGTTGTCTCGACGGAGAAACGAGTCAACGCAGAGATACGATAGTTTCCCACTTTTTGAACATCCTCTTACACTTTTATTCTTAACTAAGAAATAGAGTTATAACGTTGATTACAGGGGGACAATGAAATGATTGAATTTAGAGATGTGTCACTTGTTTATCCGAATGGGACACAAGGATTAAAACATATTGATTTAACGATTAAACAAGGTGAATTTGTCGTGATTGTCGGACTTTCCGGTGCAGGGAAGTCAACGCTCATACGCAGTATTAATCGTATGGTGACACCAACTAGCGGAGAGTTGATCGTTGATGATGAGAACATCCTCACATATAACAACAAAAAGCTTCGAGAGCTACGAACAAAAGTCGGGATGATCTTTCAAAACTACAACCTTGTTAAACGCTCTAGTGTGATGAAAAATGTAATCGCCGGTCGCCTTGGTCATACGGGGACTTTGCGAAGCGTGTTGAACTTCTACAGCAAAGAAGACTTATCATTAGCTTATCAATCTCTACAGCGAGTTAATATCGGTAATAAAGTACATGCAAGAGCTGATGAGCTTAGTGGAGGTCAGCAACAACGTGTCAGTATTGCAAGGGTGTTAACACAACAACCGAAAGTGATTTTAGCAGATGAACCCGTTGCAAGCCTTGATCCTCCTACTTCACACCAAGTGATGACTTATTTACGAAAAGTGAATAAAGAAGACAATATTACTACGATTGTTAATTTGCATTTTATCGATATGGCGATGGAATATGCAGACCGTATTATCGGAATGCGTAATGGAGAAGTCGTTTTTGATGGTGACGCTAAACTTGTGACAGAAAAAACGTTTGAAGAAATATATGGACGAAAAATTCGAGAGGAAGATATGGTAGGAGGAGAAGATGATGAAGCCATCAATTAGTTCAACAGAACATCATCCCCTTTCGAATCCTCCTGGTCTTCGGGCTCAAAAAGCGAAATGGAAACTAACCTTTGTCTTTATTATTGTCGCAGTTGTTTACCTGTTTTCGTCGCTTTATACAGAATCGTCGCCGAAAGATTTATGGGACGGGCTCCCAAATGTATGGAGAATGATCGCTGAGTTATTTCCGCCAAACTGGAGTTACGCAGGTGAAGCCTCAGGACGTCTCGCAGAAACAGTCCAAATGGCGATAATTGCAACGACAGTTGCCGCAATTTTATGTATACCAATTAGTTTAATGGCTTCATCTAATATTGCACCAAATAAATACATTTACAATATTACGAAGCAGTTTATGAATATTTTGCGGACGATTCCTGACTTGCTTCTTGCTGTCATTTTTGTCGGCATTTTCGGAATCGGTGTTTTTTCCGGAATTATCGCGTTAATCATTTTTTCATTAGGAATATTAGCCAAACTGCTAGCTGAAACAATTGAAGCAATTGATAAAAACCCTCTTGAAGCGATTCGTGCCTCAGGGGGAAATACAATACAAGTCATCGTATACGGAGTCATCCCACAAATTTTACCGCAATATACATCGTTTTCTCTTTACGTTTTTGAAATAAACGTTCGGGCCTCACTAGTGCTCGGTTTTGTCGGTGCTGGTGGAATTGGTCAACTGTTGCAGCGTTCAATCAGCTTTTTCCAATATGGAAATGCGATGATGATCATTTTAATCATCTTTGTCGCTGTCGTGATCATCGAGTACATTAGTGGAAAAATTAGGGAGGAGATTTTATAATGGCACAAAGTGAGACATTGATCTTACCTCCAAAAAAGAAACGGCCAGTAAAAAAATCAATAAGAAACTGGGTCATTGGTATCGCATTATTAGCCATTTATATATGGACTTTTTCCAGTATCGGAATCGACTGGAGTAGAGTTTTCAGTGATCAAACATTAAACAATGTTGGAAGAGTCATTCCACAATTATTCGCACCAGATTGGTCCGTTACTGCTGAAGCCACATTATTAATGGCTGAAACGCTCGCAATGGCTTATACAGGAACATTGTTAGCGGCTGTTCTCGCTATTCCATTCGGTTTTTTTGCAGCGAAAAATATGATTAAAAGTAAAATAATGAACACTGCTTCTAAATGGGCACTTGATGCGATACGGGCTTTTCCGGAGATTATGCTTGCGTTAATTTTCGTTGCAGCTGTCGGACCATCGGCTTTTGCAGGTGTCCTTGCGATCGCAATCGGGTCAATTGGAATGCTCGGAAAACTTTACTCCGAAGTCATTGAGTCAATCGATATGAATGTCGTCGAAACACTTGAAGCAAACGGAGCAAATAAACTGCAAATTCTTTTTTATGGCATCATTCCACAAGTCATACCTGAATTTTTATCTTATGCCATTTATCGTTATGAAATTGATGTGAGATCATCAACAATCCTTGGTCTTGTCGGTGCTGGTGGAATCGGAATGATGATACAGATTTCAACGATGAACCGAAATTGGGACGAAGTCGGTATGGCATTAATCATCATAATTATCATCGTTACCGTCATTGACTATTTAAGTGCGTATGTTCGAAAAAAAATCGTCTAGTGAACGAAAATCAAATAAGTATGAGGGTGTCCAAAAGCCTTGCTTATGGTACCCTTTTTTTGCTTGTATTTCTTCGTTTCATGTGTACGCTTTTACCCTAGGGCTCAAGTCCGGCATCTCCTCATGCTGAAGATCCTTGCATGAGCAGTGTCCTCTTTCCGCATCAATGCTTCAATTTCTTCGGTCATATAGTTGTTGTGAAAAAAAAGTCACAACAACTACATGATGATTTACTGGGAAGAACTTGGATGCAGTTAATGAACGATTGTAAAGTTATCGATGTTAATTCGTACCCCTGAAGTACCCGAGACTAAAAGGCGGAACCTCACATCCTCGGATACATCCATATCAACAGTTACCTTTTCCAAGTCATTTTGGCTTGTGAATGGTCCTTCTACATCACACCAAGAAGATCCTTGATCAAACGATTTTTGCAATGTGATTTCTCCACCAGAATCTGATCCGAAGTTCGCATGATAGAAACTCACTTCAGCTGCTGCTGGCAAGTCAAAGTTCATCGAAACCGAGCCTTCAGAACGAATACGCGCAGACCTATTACCAAAGCTTTTATCACTACTGCGAGCTCCGAGTAAAGCATTATCAAAATGCCAAGACCCTGTTGCCAATTCTACATCACCGGCTGCATAGGAGCCTTTTGTAGCACCTTCAAAATCTTCAAATTCAGCCTCTTCTCCTCCATACCAATCATATAAAAATACTTCTTTATAAAAATCAGCAACCTCTTGATTTTGTATAATTACGCCCGCCTCACGATTATTCTTTCCACTGTTTTTTGACCAATTAATACTAGAGACTAAAACTTGATCATCAACGATGACTCCTTTGTTATGTGTGATTTCTATGCCTAGAGCATCTGTATTGATTAGCTTTGCTTCCATATCGAGGTCATACTCGTCAGCAATGCCATTAAGGTAGTCTATCGTATTGATGTTATCACGTCGGTTATCCGGATCAAGCCACGCATCACCTAAAGAAAAACGAACGGAGGCACCGTTTTTAGCCGCATCTATCACGGCTTCCATATAGATATTCGGATGAGATTCAGACGAATCGTCTTGGCCTCCCCAAAATTTATGAGAGTACATTTGGTCAACGAATACATACTCTTCTGCACTGTTTATCATCCCTAGTATTGAATCTTGCTGTCTAAAACTCGTGTCCGGAGCTATAACAGGCGAAACGCTAAACGCCCCGGATACTTCTTCACTCTCAAATGGTGCCTCATACGATCCTGTCGTTATTTCAAATTCCGGTTCAAAATCATTGGATGGGTCACCCCACCGGTCATGAGAAGGCGTATGTGCGAAGATATCAGGAAAGTTGTCATCCCAGTCCGTTTCGAACACATCTAAATAATAGTTCGCAACATCTTCATTTTCAATGACAATTCCCCAGCCTCTGTTACCAAAGGAACTGTCGACAGGTGTTCCGCTAGATTTCCAGTTTTCACTTTGTACAAACAATGTTTCTCCGTCAATGATGCCATATTTGGAATGATCCCAGCGGTAGCGTTTATGAATGTCATTGTCACGGTCCATCACAATATAGCGGACCTCTCCACCAGCTTCATAAATTTGCTGTGATACCCACCTTGATTCATCCTGAAGTCCGCCAACGGGTCCACCGTCAAAGTGGGTCCTTACTTCTACGCCCCTTTCTATTGCTTCAACTAAATGCTCAGTTAAATGAGGGCTATGCATCTCATATACACTTAAGTCAATCGATTCTTGTGCACTATCGATCAGACTTGACAATACTTCATAAGTAGAATCAGGAGACGTATACGGACGTACAGTCCCTTCAAATTCAAAGGTTTCTAACTCAAATCGCGACTGTGCTTGTTTGTATGTGCGCAAATCGTCCGTTACAGCAAGGGGATTCGTCTTTAAGCTATCCCAATCAGAACGACTGTCAGTATCAATCCACACTCCTGTTACCTCATCTCGATTTCGAACGAGGAGATCACCAGAGCTCCCTGTTGGTACAGGATCACTCGTCCAGCCATCTCCACTGTAATCGGAATTTCCATATATGACAATATCAATCTTTTCTCCTTCGTTATCCCTTAAAACTACTTCATCACCATTATTAGCAAAACGAGGGTTGCTGCCTTCCAAATTCGGAACATCAGAAACCGTATTTTCAGAGAACTCAAAATCAGGCATCATACCATTTAAGATATTGTGTTCAATTGCAACATCCGCATCCCTTACAATATAAAGCGTCTCTCCTCCTTCAATAAACGTACCATCTGGAAAAACAGCTTCTGTATTGAGGTCTCCGATACTCCAGCTAGAAAGATCAATGTCTTCATCAAGTGGGTTGGTTACCGCTATAAATTCATCAGGTTCAAAAGAAACATGTGTATCATAATAAACCTCTGTAATAATAACGTTCGTTGCATCGTAAGCTTCCCCGACTAGAAACGCAGAACTTGACAAAACTGGTGGAATTAAAAAAAATAACATAAGTAAAAAAGCTGGCAAAATCTTATTTTTTTGTAACACCTCATAAAACCTCCTTCTCGTACTAGTAACACGTATTAATTATCAGAATATTCAGAATCGTACTCCTCAATTAAAATGTAGCACAGCCTACCATCATACTCAATAAATGCTAAGTAAAGGTTTTGTAAACAACAAAAATCAGATCAAATGATATAGATTTTATCCAAACTTTGTATGTAAAATGATATCGATGATTTATTTTTATGAAATATTCATGTCTTAGCTTCGAGATTAAGAAAAGCGCAAGCGCCATCGATGGGCGCATTGCGCTTTCCTTCCTTATTTTCGTTTAAAAGGTAAAAGCTTTGCTAAACAAAGCCTTTCCCCTGCGGCAATCTGACTAAAGTGAAAATCGGTATAAATATCATATTATCATTCATCCTCCTTATTTAAGTATTTTTTATAACATTCTCACGTATTCACTTTGTTTCGCTTGAAGCATTAATCGCCGCTCGCGCTGCATTGTTTCATGCTGTGCATGACGGATATCTTTTTCCGTTACTTGTCTTTTCGTAATGGTAATTGTAAAAAACAATAAGTTAATAACCATTTCTTTTCACCTCTCCTATTCATATGAATGATTCATTAAATCATTCGATGATAATGACTTTGTTTTGCTTTCATTTGTTCACGCTGTTCACGACTCTTATTTCTGCGGTGTTCAATCTCAACTTCTTCAGGAGAGTACTTCCTTTTTTTAATAATAATTGTGAAGAACAATAGATGAATCATCATATAAAATCACCTCCTCTATGTGCACGATTATCATCATGACAACTTTTATTCACGCCCGTCATTACCATTCACCTCCTTCAAAAATTAAACGTTTTGATTACAAAACGAAGATGTTTGCATACGTTTTTCTTATACACGTTGGATTTTATGCCATCATTACAAATTACATGATTGTAAATCG
This sequence comes from Evansella halocellulosilytica, assembly GCF_002335745.1. Taxonomy (GTDB): domain Bacteria; phylum Bacillota; class Bacilli; order Bacillales; family Salisediminibacteriaceae; genus Bacillus_CA; species Bacillus_CA halocellulosilytica. The sequence continues at coordinate 4,348,627 of NZ_NIST01000001.1, forward strand.
GATCGATATGATCACACTAAAAAGAACACAAGTTTATATTGACCTGTGTTCGACGTAACGAAATAAAGTATTCAAATCCACGTAAAATAGTGCATAAAAAAGCACAGGTCGATATCTAACCTGCGCATGTATAAATCATTTAGAAAATATCGAAAAGCTGATTACAGACAGCTTTTCCACACGGAGGCAAGATATTGAACAATATGAAGTTGTGTTAAATTTGTTTGAATGACATTACGCATTGTTCACGCCTCCTTTCCAATAATTTCTTTTTATTCCATTGCTTATTGTACTCTCACTAGAACGATTTGTAAACACTTTTCTGTAAATTTATAATAACTGTTTCTAAAAATGGAAATCCGCTAAGATCTGAAACTAAAAAAGCTGTCTCTCACTAGCTTTCATTAGCCATTGAGAGACAGTTTCTTCTTCAAACAAATATATTACCCGATCACGAAATATCCAAAATATAGTACTAGTACTACCGCTACAACAAACTGAATCCAAAAAATGCGTTTGCTGTTTCCAGTTAACGTTCCTTTAGCCATCCGGTTCGTAATCATTTCCATTACAAAAATTAACCAGAATGCAAGAGCACCTTTTATCACCGCTAATAAGCTCATATGTATGAGAACTAATGCACCACCAGTAATAAGTACAAGTACATAGAACAAACGCAATGTCATTTGTAAAATTTTACTAACTTTTCCTTTTCCTCCACGTATAAAAGATACTGTTAATACAAAAAGCACGAGTGTAATAAACCAAAATAACGTGTGGCTATGCAAAAAGGCAAAATAATGTTCAGCCATTTCTTTTACTCCTTTCATTTCTTCAAAATATTGAGGTATGACCTTGTCATATAGACTCTAAGTAGTAGTATATCGAAAAAATGACATAAACGTAAAGCACAACCATTCATTCGATCATCTAGATTGATAACGATTTATTACTATAGGCAAAGCAAATCGTTTTAAACACTCCTTTTCATTCCTTCATTGTTCACAAAATTGTCAGGGACCTGGTCCCTGACAATTAAATAATTGGTTTGTTCAATTGGTCTATTATTTCTATTTCTTTCATCATATAACCTATATTTCTTACTGTTTTAACATATGTCGGATTCCTTGGATGCGGTTCAATTTTTTGACGGATTCTACTAATGAATACATCGATAATCCGCTCATCCATGTCAGCATCTTCACCAGAAAGTGAGTGAAGCAGCTCCGTTCTAGAGAGCGCTTTACCTTGATTCATAAATAAATAGTAAATAAGTTCATATTCCTTACGAGTTAAATCAATCGCTCTTCCGCTTAAATAAACAACAAAATGTTCAGGATCTAAGACGAGGTCACCATTAACGATTTGTTCGCTCCTATTTTCAATTCTTCGCTCTTTTTCATTTACACAACACATTCTCCCTCGCCTTATGACTGATTTAACTCTAGCAATGAGCTCCTTTATTCTTATAGGTTTACTCATATAGTCATCTGCCCCAAGTTCAAAACTCAATACTTGATCTAGCTCCTCATTTTTAGAAGAGATGACAATAAGCGGCGTCCAATCCTTATACGTAATCCGTAATTCCCTGCAAAAATCAATACCACTTATCCGTGGCATTTCAAGCTCGATTATAATTGCATCAGGTGATATAGATTGCAATTGTTTAAAAGCTTCCTCACTATCATATGCAATATGCGTACGAAAACCACTATTTTCAAATCCGTTTTGAATAACCTTCACTTCAGCTTTTTGATGGCCAACAATGAGTATGGATTTTTTCACGACGTCCTCCCCATCCTTCAGACGTGAGTCAAAACCAATGTAATGTACTCTTTAAGCTAAAACGTAAAACATTAATATTGCAAACGAGAAGTATATTCAATAGATAAACTCGTCTAGACGAAGCAGTAAATCATGAAAAGACTAGAGAATTAATTTAAATCAAACCTTTTACCATTCACTTCATAGATGATCCATTCGGCTATATTCGTACAATAATCAGCAATCCGCTCAATATATCTAGAAATATAGGCCATTTGTGTCACTTGTTCTGTCACACCTTTTTCAGAAACGACAACACCGAAAATATTTCTTACAAATAATCCGTATGCTTCATCAACCTCATCATCCATTGTTGCGATGTGCTGAGCAGCTAATACATTTGATTCTTGATATGCCTTCAATGATTCTTGAAGCATTCTTTGCGCCTTTTCTCCCATCGTTAACAGTTCATTTTCGAATGGCACCATATGTTGATGGTCTTTTAATCTACTCGCTGCTTTAGCGATATCGACTGTCAAATCACCAACCCTTTCTAAGTCACTGGAAACCTTTAATGAAACAATGATTTTTCTTAAATCAGATGCGACTGGCTGTTGTTTCGCAATCATTAACGTAGCTTTTTCATTAATTTCTAGCTCGATTTGATTTACCTGTATATCATTTTCAATAATCTCATCGAACTTTGAATATTGTTTTCGTTTAATTGCGTTCATCGTATCGCATAATGCTTTTTCAACCATTGTTCCTAAAATCATAATTTCCTTTTTTAATCCATAAAGTTCATTTGTAAATTGTCCTCTGACTGTCATTGATTCACTCTCCTCTTTTTATCCAAACCGCCCAGTAATATAATCTTCTGTCCGCTGATCTGAAGGGGTTGAAAAAATTACATTTGTATCATCATATTCAATCACTTCCCCGTTAAGGAAGAAAGCTGTTTTATCAGATATTCGAGCAGCTTGCTGCATGTTATGAGTCACAATAATGATCGAGTACTTCTCTTTTAACTCTTGGACGAGCTCCTCGACTTTTAATGTAGATTTTGGATCTAGTGCAGACGTTGGCTCATCCATTAAAATTACGTCTGGCTCAATGGCTAAACATCGTGCTATACAAAGTCGCTGCTGTTGTCCGCCGGATAAACCGAAAGCATTTTCGTTCAATCTGTCTTTTACTTCATCCCAAATAGCTGCACCTCGTAAACTCTTTTCTACAATTTCTTTTAATAATTTCTTATCTCGAATACCATGGATTCTAGGTCCGTAAGAGACGTTATCAAAAATTGATTTTGGAAATGGATTTGGTTTTTGAAAAACCATTCCTACTCTTGTTCTTAACTCTTCTACGCGATATGCTTTGTTAAAAATGTTCTGCCCTCTGTATAAAATATCACCACTAACTTTCACATTTGATACGAGCTCTACCATTCTATTAAGTGTTTTAATATAAGTTGATTTCCCACATCCAGAAGGACCAATAATCGCTGTAACGTCATTTTCTAAGATCGGAAGGTTTATATCTTTTAACGCATGCGTTTCTCCATACCAAAGGTTCAAATTTTTCGTATGATAAATCACTTCTTTATCTATCCGGTCTGCACCTGTTTTTTTCCCCTCTTGTAAGTGTGTTTCTTTTTTTAATGAGGTTTGAGCTGACATGTTTATACCTCCTTAACCACTAATATCTTTTTTGAAATTTATTTCGTATAATAATTGCGATTGAGTTTAATACAAATAACACGACTAGCAGCACAATAATTGTCGCAGCTGCTAAATTTGCATATTCATCTACTAATACAGAATCAAGTGTCCAGTAATAGATTTGCATTGGCAGTGCAGTAAACGTATCAAACGCACTTGAAGGTACAGGAATAATCAGTGCAGGTATTCCGATTGCAACTAGCGGTGCTGTTTCTCCAATTGCTCTCGAGATAGCAAGAATCATCCCAGTTAAAATACCTGGCAATGATGCCGGTAAAATAATATTTTTTATCGTTTGCCATTTTGTCGCACCCATTCCGTAAGAAGCTTCCTTTATTTCACTTGGAACAGTTCGTATCGCTTCTTGTGCAGCTACAACGACAATTGGCAGAACGAGTAAAGACATCGTTAATCCTCCAGCAATAATACTCGTACCAAAACCTAGTACACGAACAAAAATCGTTAAGCCTAATAGACCAAATACAATGGAGGGAACTCCCGCTAAATTAGAAATATTTGTCTGTATAAATGAGTGTATTTTTCCTTTTTTTGCATACTCTTCAAGATATAAGGCCGTACTAACACCGAGAGTGATCGTGACTGGACCGACAATTAACATAAGCCATAACGTCCCTACTATAACTCCTCTAATTCCTGCTCGCTCTGCATCTGTAGACAATAATCCCGTTAGGAAGTTCATATCGATCCAACCGATACTGTCAATAATGACTTGATATAATAGTATTGCTAATACGACGAGGCCAAATAGCGTAGCACCGGCAAAAAGAACTTTTACTAACTTGTTTAGAAAGAGCCTTTTCCCCATTTTATTTCGGACAGCATTATGATCGATATATCGCATACGTTAATACACCTCCCGAAATTTCTTCGTGATGTAACGTGCAACCATGTTCATCATTAACGTAAAAATAAATAATGTAAATGCTACTGCATATAAGCTGTAATAGGCTGTCGTACCACTTGCAGCATCGCCACTCGTTACCTCGACGATATATGCCGTCATTGTTTGCATAGATTGAGTAACGTCAAACGTAAAATTTTTCGTACTCCCACTTGCAATCGTCACGATCATCGTTTCACCGATTGCTCGAGATATTCCTAAAACGAATGAAGCAATAATCCCTGAAATTGCAGCAGGGATAACAACACGACCTGTAACCTCCAACTTTGTAGCACCAATAGCTAAAGCCCCTTCTCTCATTGCGTTTGGTACAGAATTCATCGCATCTTCAGATAGAGAGGCAACAATCGGGATAATCATAATTCCCATGACAATACCTGGACTTAATGCATTCGTTGCACCTAGGCCTGGTATCACCTCTCTTAAAAGAGGAGTTACAAATGTAAACGCAAAAAAACCATATACGATTGTTGGTATCCCTGCTAAAACTTCAACCAAGGGCTTCAAAATTTTTCTTGCGCTTCTTGAAGCATATTCACTTAAGTAAATGGCAGTCGTCAATCCAATTGGAACAGCTACCAGCATAGCAACGAGCGAAGTCATTAGCGTACCCGTTAATAACGGTAGAATACTAAAGGATGGTTCTACTGGACTTAAAGGTCTTAATTCTGTACTAAAAAAGAATTCTTTAAAAGATACCTCGGAGAAAAATAAAAATGTTTCATATAAAAGTGTAAATAATATACCGACAGTTGTTAAAATTGATATTGAGGCACCTATAAATAATAATACAGGTACAATTTTTTCTATCACCGTTGTTCGACTTCCTGCTTGCTTTTTTTGACTAATCATCTCGCTGACACTTTCTGTTTTAGACACAAAACTGTCCCCCTTCCGACATCGTAGACCATAAACATCTAACAAATGAAAGGGAAGATGAAGGTACGACTATCACTTCACCATCCCCCTTTACTCGTCAAACTATTTATTCAATAGACTCTATATATTCAATACTTTCTTGTAGCTCATCTTCTGGTAGCGGTGCAAACCCTGTTTCGCCAGCAAATTCATCTGCTACAGAGAATACATATTTAGCAAAATCTTTTACTTCCGGCTTCTCTTTTGCAGAATTGATACTTAAATTTGTAAACACTGGACGTGTAAATGGAGCATAATCCCCATCTTCCTTAATCGTGTCTAATGAAGGAGCTACTGGTCCATCACCGAAGTCCACGTGAACAGCAGATATTTGATCATCATTGTTCGCATAATATCCATAACCAAAGAATGCGATTCCGTTAACATCTTCAGAAATTAGATTAACTAATGTGGAATATTCTTGTTGAAGATTGATCGTTTGAGCTAGATCTTGCTCTTCAATAATTTCTTCAACGAAAAATTCATTTGTTCCATGGTTTTCATTCGGTCCATATAAATTTACAGGCTCGTCCGGCCAATCAGAGCGAATATCAGACCATAAAAATTCATCATCATCTGAATGAGTACCTGTAACAAACATTTCTTTAATTTCTTCTTCTGTCATCTCTGTCGCCCATGTATTATCTGGGTGGATAACTAAAGTTAAGCCATCAAGAGCTACTTTAAATTCTGCTGTCTCAATCCCGTTGGCTTCTAATTCTTCCAGTTCTTCATCTCTAATACCACGAGAAGCATTTGATAAATCTGTTTCACCAGCAACAAACCTTTGCATACCAGCACTTGTTCCCGCACGGCTCACTTCAACACTAACGCCTTGTTGTTCTGTTACCATATATTCTTCGGCGATTCGTGACATTAGTGGATATACGGTTCCAGATCCATCAATTAATACTGTTCCAGAAAGTTCCTCTGATGTGCTTTCTTCCGAACTGTTTTCTTCTGAATTTGTTCCTTCATCATCATTGTTGCTCTCACTTGCATTACTTTCTTCACCTTCACCACAAGCAACTGCCAAAGCCATAAGCCCTGCCATCATCATTGATAAGCTAAACTTTTTCACTGACAACGTCCTCCTCGTGTATTTGTTTCATTTCTATTAATCGGTGATCCCTTGATCACAGTTCAAAGTATAATTGACGAATATTAAGGATAAATAAATGTGATGTAAATCGTTTGTTAATCCTTTGTAAAGTTCATAAAGAATAAAAAATACACGATCATCTTTTGACAATCGTGTGTCTATATATAAATTTTTCAGTTGAGCACTTCGCATTCATCACAAACTTTTAGCTAGTAAGCATGTTCACTTCATTTGCAACCCTTATGCCAGACTCTACAGCTCCTTCGATCCATCCATGAAGCAATGAAGTATGTTCACCGGCAAAATGAATAATTCCCTCTCGCTTCCTAATAATTTCAGGATAGTTATATGCTTGGTAAGGTGCAAAGATCGCAAAGCATCCCCCTGAAAAACGATTCTGTGTCCAGCTAAACGAGCGTCCATTCATGAAGGTCTCTTGAACAACATCACCATGAATCAAAGACAGATATTTTTTTGCTTGAGACATTCGCTCCTCTTCCGTGAGCTTCTCCCATAATCTTGCTTTATCTCCCCACGAATAGCATGCTTGGATTACACCAGGTCCAGGTTGCCCATGTTCACGACTAGGGTAGTATACGAATTGCAGTGGTTGATCAGTCGTCAACTTCCCCCCAAACATCCCATGGTCCTCCCAAAATTTCATTGAAAACTCCATCCCTATTTTTACGGATGGAACATAATGTAAATTACGAATTGTCTTCCACTTCCAAAAAGAGATTGAATCGTGTGGTTCCACATCAATAAATTGGAAAACCGAAAATGGAATCGTATTAATGATGCAATCCCCAGTAAATGAACTAACATCTTCGCCTGCTTCATTAGCAGTAAAGACCTCTCCTCCATTTTCTTGCTGTTTAATTCGCTTTACGATTTGTCCAAGCTTTATGTCATCATGAAGATGTGGAAGAAACGATTGAGGCAATTGATCGTTTCCTCCTTCAATTTCTCTATAATCAGCTTCTGGATGAAAAATCGTTCCTATTATATTTAGGACAATATCAATAAATGAAAAATCAGGAAACCCCTCTATTCCAATAAGAACTTTTATTTTCTGAATTGCAGCTGGAGATAGCTTCGGCCCTAACGGATTTTCCCGTAAAAACGTAGACATTGAATGCCTGTCAAAACGTTTTATAAGCCTTCTTCTTTCTGGTTCAGATGACTGTAAAAATGTTTCAATAAATGGGTCGAGTGCAGATTGAAGCAGTTCAAAAACATTTCTGCTATGTTCCTCTTCATCTACAGGGAACTGTAAAAGTTCCGGATGTTGTTCATACTGATATTTTCTTATCAATTGGTTGTTTACAAATAATAAATCATTTGGAGAAGTATGAATGAAATGTTTTAATGGTAAATTAAAATGTTCAATAAGCGCAAGTGTTAAAAAATGATGACTTAATATCCGCATCGCACCAGCTTCAAAGTAATTTCCTCCTGTAAAGGGCTCACGGATTGTGTTAACTCGGCCGCCTATTCTTTTATTCCCTTCTAGAATTGTGACTTTATGGCCTGCTTGTTTTAATAAATAACCAGAAACGAGGCCGGCCATCCCCGCCCCTAAAATGATAACTTTTTTAGGAGAATTTGTTTTCGGCAGACCACTTTTTATTAGTTTCAACATAGATTTAGTAGCTTCACTAGCATCGGCCGACGATGAAAAGTTGCCGTCAAGGTAATTCATGTAACCACCCTTTTTTTATACAATAATATTGGGAGGCACATCAATTTATGTATATATTTAACATATTATTTTTTCAAAAAAGCTTTGTTTGAGCATCCAAATTTATTTTTCTTCATAAATAAATACAGGCTAGCCTGAGACTGAACCTGTATAATGGCTTGTTCAAAAAGGAGGATAAAAAGAGCCATGAGTGTCACATCACAAGCTTCCACACAGATGTGTGACTTCGGCGTTCCCGCAGGACGCGGGGGTTTTAGCAGAAGATCTGATCTTACAAGTGTCTCGATGGACAGGACGTCCTAATGCTGACATCCACAGAACGTGGCGTTTTGTCCGGTTGAAAGATAACCACAAAGTTTAGCTTGTAGAAGAAGATTCAAAGTTTTTCAAGGCGACGAAGTTTTGAGGTATGGTGTGTATCGGAACTAAAAACGGAGTCAACGCAGAGATAGATAGCTATTTTTCCTAGACTTTTTGAAGATCCTCTATAAGTAAGGGGTAGTTATGTTTTTTAGGAATCCCACGTCCAATTGGATGAAGCTAATTCTACTTTCCCTTCAAAAATATCTTTAGCTTGATCGAGAAGCTGATTATGTTTGCCGAAGTGCGGCAAATGGGAGAGAAGGAGCTGTTTCACCCGGGCTTTTTTTGCAAGAGTCGCTGCCTCTTCACTGTTCATATGCCCGTAGGCACTGGCTTCCTCTCCTTTGTAAAAACTACACTCCGTTATGAGTAAATCCGTACCACGAATAAAAGGGACTATTGTTTCGTCATAAGAAGTATCACCTGTATAAACAAAATTACTTCCCTTTTCAGATACGACCTTTACTGCGTAACAAGGAGCAGGATGTGTTGTTTTGTGAAAAGTCATTGCTAAAGAGCCAACTTTTAATTCTTTATTAGCATTATACGTATACACTTCTGTATATGGTTTCTTACCGAGAGCTTGGAATGATTTCTCATCTTCGATATGTCCATATATTTGTAGCGGCTTATTCGTACGCTTTAAATTCATGTCAACGACACGACTGTATTGGAGAACACCGATATCCGCAATATGATCATGGTGATAATGAGTCAGAATACAAGCATCTAGTTGATTTAAATCAATATGCTGCTGCAGGCGAGCAACACTGCCGCTGCCACAATCGAGTAATACTTTCGTATCCTCAGTTTCAACTAAGTAAGCAGAAGTTGCTTCATTCATACTAGGGTAAGCTCCCCAAAAACCGATCACAGTCAATTTCATGAGCATTCTCCTTTCACTGTTATGATTACCTTATCAAAACTAATAATAATCTAAAAGAGCAATTATGTATGGTGATAAGAAAAGCGGAAGGCGCCCTATCGGCGAAAAGCGCTGCCTCTTCCTCTTCTACATCGCTCTGCGGTTATATCCGTCAACCGGGCAATACGCCACGTCCTGTGGCATGCCTGGCATTAGGACATCCTGTCCGTCGAGGCAAATCGCTAGATCAGATCTTCGGCTAAAACCCCCGCATCCTGCGGGAACACCGAAGTCACCACATCCGTGTGGAAGATCGTGTAGTTAACGCTCGTGCCTGAAGTCTAGACAGCAATCGAGAGATTGAAATGTTATACTTCCTTATCTTTAAACAAAAAACCCCTGCAGAGAGCAAATCTCCACAAGGATTCTCCTTTTTACGCTTCTTGAACTTCTGGGTAAACACTTACGCGCTTACGGTCACGTCCAACACGCTCAAATTTCACGACTCCGTCTACTTTCGCAAATAACGTATCGTCTCCACCTTTACCAACGTTCACACCTGGGTAAATGCGAGTTCCACGTTGACGTACAAGGATAGATCCGCCCGTTACTGACTGTCCGTCTCCACGCTTTGTGCCAAGACGCTTCGCGATAGAGTCACGACCGTTCTTTGTACTACCTACACCCTTCTTTTGGGCGAAAAATTGAAGGTCCAAATTTAAAAACATGGTCTTCACCTCCTGAATATCAGTTATCGATTCGTATATACTGTCCGTACTGTTCTTCCATCGTTTTTAATGAATAGAACATACCCTCAAGTAATAATTGAACTTTCTCATAAGTGTCCGAATCAAGGTTATTAGGAACACGACAGCGGAGAAAGCCTCCGTTATCTTCCATATTCACATCTAAACGTGTCTCGCAAATGGCTGCAATGGCATTGATACTTCCGAAAGAAATAGCCGATGCGCCTGCACAGACAAGATCTTGTCCATGTGGAGCAGCATTTGCATGTCCGTCCATTGTAAACGTATGAATCGTTCCATCTTCATTACGGTCAAAACGCACATGTATCATAGCGACACCTTACGCGTTGATTTTGTCAATAACTACTTTAGTGTAAGGTTGACGATGACCTTGCTTACGACGATAGTTCTTTTTCGCTTTGAACTTATACACGATCGTCTTCTTGCCACGGCCATGCTTTTCAACTTTACCAGTAACCGTTGCACCTTCTACAGTTGGAGTTCCCACTTTTGTTTCGTCTCCACCTACAAGGATGACTTGGTCAAATGTAACAGTTTCACCTTCAGCTACATCAACCTTTTCGATGTAAACCTCTTGGCCTTCAGTAACTTTCACTTGTTTTCCACCAGTTTCAATAATAGCGTACACGTACGGCACCTCCTTTAGTACTCAGACTCGCCATGACAGGTGCAAATGGATGCTTAAAAACCTGATCTGTGCGGTTGTAGCTCTTTGGGTGCTACCAAACAACTAACAAAGGAAATCATACCACAATAGAAACATCCGTGTCAATATTATCTCTCGTCTATCTCCTGCGCAGCCACGCTTCTTTCATACTTTGTAGATCACCAGTTAATCGAATCGTATATCCGAATATACGATTTTCAACCGTCTCTTTCGCGAGTAAATAAATCGTTTTATTTACAGCTTGTTCGATTTGTTTGAGCTTCTCCCCACCATCTTTTAGCAATTCATTCGCTGGTTGTGGGGTGATTTCGATGAGCAACGCCTCATCATCTGAATAGCGATGCTCATAGGCAGCTCGTCTTAATGATTCAATCACAGCTGACGAACTCCACTCTTTTCCTTTTCCAAAACACGTTTGACAGCTTTGCAAATAATAGTCTGCTAATGATTTTCTCGTTTTCTTTCTCGTCATTTCAACTAATCCAAGCTTTGTAAAGCCTGCCACATTCGTAATCGTTCTGTCATACTTTAAAGAGTTTTTTAATGTATGCAACACTTTTTCTTTATCATTCTCTTCTTTCATTTCTATAAAATCAATAATGATAATCCCGCCAATATCTCGTAGTCTGAGTTGTTCTGCCACTACCTTTGCTGCTTCAATATTCGTATTCAGCACCGTATCTCGGAAATTCCCTTTCCCTACATATTTACCTGTATTCACATCTATTACTGTCAACGCTTCAGTTGTTTCGATGACAAGTGATGAGCCATTTTTCAGCCAAACATTTGGTTTTAACGATTTTTCTAACTGCTTTTCTAACCCATAATGATGAAAAATGGACTCTTTTCCTTGATACAGATGAATATTTTTACTATTGTTCTCATCCACCCATTCTTTTAGCCATTGATAATCTTCAACCGAATCAACAATAATTTCCGTTTTACCGTCACTGGAAAAATCGCGTGTTACTCTTAAAAATAACGAATCGTTATCATATAAAAGAGCGGGTACTTTTTTTATTGCTTCCCCTCTTTCAAGCATCAAATGGTATTGGTTTCGTAAACGTATTAGTTCATCGTAAACTATACTCTCATCTGACTGCTCTGCATTTGTCCGAATGATGAGCCCTTCACCCTCTTCGATCCAATCCTTTCCTTTGTTTCGCCATTGTTCTCGTACAGCATCGTCACTCATCTTTTTGGAGACAGCAACATAATTGCCTGAAGGTAAGTATACAATGTATTTCCCAGGTAATGAGTACTGTTCGGTTAATCGAGCACCTTTCGTTCCAGTTGCTTCTTTTTTCACTTGTACAATGATTGACTGCCCTTTTGTAATGAGATTCGTAATTGATGGTACTGGCTCATCATTTTCTACAGCTTTTTGATAAGCGATGAGTTCATTTTTGTATAGATACCCGTTTTTCTCATCTCCAAGATCAACAAAGGCAGCATCCATTCCCGGAACGATATCGATTACTTGTCCCTTAATAATATTTCCAGAATAGGCAACTCCTTTTTCATGCTTATAAAGCCATTCGACGACATGTCCATTTTCCAATATCGCGCCGCGTTTCTCCTCAAATAACGTATTTAAAATAATTTTCCGCAAAATTTCTGACTCCCATCTTACATTGCTCGTTGCGACTATTATATAGAAGATGTGATCATTTTTCCAATCCCTCCACCCATCCAGTAAATATTAAAGCAGAAAAATCAACCATAAAATTCCATGTGCCTGGCACATGGAATTTTATGGTTGATTACGGTATTTTTTTGATTGGTAGTTTACGCTTATCACGGTCAAAAAATGCTTCAATTACGTTCGCTTCATGAATGAGACAACCATGCTTATCTGTAAAGAATAGGTGAACCTTCCCTCGGTATACATTTTTTACTGCTTCAGCTACAGTTGTTGTCAACGGAACATGTATGACTTTTTCTTTTCCTTGTGGTTTTAACCTCTTCCTTTCTAATAGAAATCGTAAAAACATGTAGTGACGCTGTTTCCATTCTAAATAATGATGAACCCATAAAAAAGCGGCAATCATCATTAAATTTAAATGGAATGGTAAAATCGTCAGACATAGAAATGTAAGCAGGCTCAAAATCGTGATAGACGATGCAAAACTTACGTAATACGATCTATGGAATGGAAAAAAACTCGTCGTTAAAGAATAAAGTAATTTACCACCATCTAAAGGAAGAATCGGCAAGAGATTAAATAAAAGAATTGTCAAATTATGAAACAAAAAAATTTGATGATCCTCGAATGTCCAAAATGGTGTAAAAAGGAGAAAGTAACTTGCTGCTATTAACCATAAATGTTGCAATGGACCAAATATCGTGACAAGTATTTCTTCCTTAACAGGTCTGTTCCCATATTCTTCAGTTTCTGCCATTCCTCCAAATGGTAACAAATGAATTTTTTTAATTCTCCACCGAAAACGATGTGCCATCCAGCTATGGCCCATTTCGTGCATAAATACGATGAAAAATAACATCATTACCTCTTTAAACATCCCGGTAACAATCCCTATGCCTAAAACTACCCAAAGGACAGGGTGGATATGGACTTTTGTTAACAAACTAATCAACTGTAATCACTTCGATCGGGTCGACAAATACATCCCCTTCCCTAAGGGCAAAATAGTAAACTCCGACCGCTTCCTTTTCTTCGTGTTGTGACACATGTCCAAGAGTATCTCCTATATCAACATGATCATATAACTGTACGGAAATATCCTCGAGCATTCCATACCATGATTCAGATCCATCATAATGACGGACAATGATCATGTTTCCCCAATCGTTCTCTTCATCCTCCCCTACAAAGCGAACCATTCCATTTCGAACCGCTTCTACTGATTCATCAGATTCTGTCTCGACGTAGATTCCTCGTCCATTTTGCTCAAAAGATTCTTTTACTGTACCAGAAGCAGGAAGTGCATAAGTATCTACTTGCGGCTCATTTTCAAAATCACCAGGTGCTACAACGTCGAGTTGCGGTGGAAATAGTGCAAGAGGACGTCCAAATGATTCCTCATACCAAGTTGCCACTGCTCCAAACTGAAAGTCTTCCTGGAATGATTGTTGAACATAATTTTTTACTCCAGCGAGAGACGGGGATTGCGTTTGAAATAGAATTCCTATAAGGAAGAACAAACAAATACTAGCCAGTATTTGCATCATAAACAAATCTTTCCGAAAAAATGGTTCACTCCTTCCTTTTCCAAGTGGCCGGTTGCTGTCATATGTGAATAACGTATCCTCTCTTTCTTCATCATGCCTCATACTGACATAAGGATAGTCATCACTACGTGCCCTATGTTTGATTCGATCCTGATGAGATGAGTAGATTCGTTTCTTTCTTTTTGCATCCAGTTTTCGCCTTATTTTCTCAACACGATTCTTCATATCCATGTCCCTTTCCTATACGCTTGTCTTATTGGTCCATATATATGACTTGTCTGCTCCACATATGACAACACGATCCAACTTTAAATGAAGACATCGTTTTGTATTCGTTTCATGATTTTACTCGTTTTGAAATTTTGGCGGACACTGGATTCGTTCTTACTATAAAAAAGCATAACTCTGGAAGTTTAGCGGACTTCTATTCCTCAATGGTGTTTTTTTCGGCTGTATCATCAAATAACGAATCGTATGTCCTTAAGCACGATAAAAATAGCGATTTTTATGACAATAAATGATCATATGTCTACGAAAAGTTTCGGTCAGTTCATAATCACATCGAGCATACGTAAAAAAGCCCCCACATCAAATATGGAGGCAAGACATAATAAATCTATATCAATTAAGGGGGTATTTTATCTTATTCACACTGTAAATATTTGTTCATCAATGTAACAACTAAAAAGAGGCACTCTGTCAATTGTTGTGGTGACTCAAGGTTAACAAAAGAGAGAAACATTGACCTAATAAGGGTGACCACAACATTCATAATAGAACCCTAAAAGATCGTACATAATGTTTTCATAACATTAAGAAAAGCCATTAAGATTTAATCTTAACGGCTTCTCGTATTTATCCTCGTATACCGAGGAACTTTTTCATTTTAGTAAATACACCTTTTTGCTCGTCCAACGACATGAGAGGGACGGACTCCCCGCCGATACGGCGGGCAATATTTCGATAAGCAATGGATGCCTTGCTTTTCGGTTCCATTGCAACAGGCTCACCTTGATTTGTCGCTTTTATAACATCGTCGTCATCAATAACGATACCTAATAATTCAACAGCAAGGATAGAGACAATCTCTTCAACATCCATTGCATCGCCATTTTGCATCATATGATTACGGATTCGGTTTATGACTAATTTCGGAGCTCCAGTCGGTTCTTTTTCTAGTAAGCCAATAATCCGGTCAGCATCACGAACCGACGAAATTTCAGGTGTCGTGACGACAATCGCACGATCCGCACCTGCGACAGCATTTTTAAACCCTTGTTCAATACCTGCAGGACAGTCAATCAATACGTAATCATAATCCTGCTTTAAGTCTGTAACAAGTTCCTTCATCTGTTCCGGGGTAACGGCAGACTTATCTTTAGTTTGTGCAGCTGGAAGTAAATATAAATGATCAAAACGTTTATCTTTAATTAAGGCTTGATGAAGTTTACAACGCTGTTCCACTACATCAACTAGATCATAAATAATGCGGTTTTCAAGTCCCATTACAACGTCCAAATTCCTCAGGCCAATATCAGTATCTACTAAACAGACTTTTTTTCCGGATAGTGCTAGTGCGGTACCAATATTCGCTGTAGTCGTTGTCTTACCAACTCCGCCTTTTCCAGATGTCACAACGATCGCTTCTCCCACGTGATTCTCCCCTTTCTAAAACAGCATTCCATTTCTCCTAATCTCTGAAATTATTCTACCATGGTTTCAAAGAAAAAGGAGATAAAGTTTACATATGTAGTCTCTAATTTATCGTTTCTAATGATGATGATAAGTGCGGTCGAAGGTGGATTAGCCGTTGAAGTCGGTCTAACAGCATTTCCCCATCTTCACTGACAAATGCACATTCCATCGTTTGTATTGTTTGTTCTTCTTCTTTTTCAGGTGGACGTCTTAATATTTCTGCAATTTTAAGCTGTGTCGGAGACATTGAGGAGGCACAGATCACAGCTTGTTCATTGCCGCTTATCCCCGCATGTGCCGCTCCGCGCAAGGCACCCATTACAAAAATATTTCCTGTAGCTCTGACTGTACCGCCTGGATTGACATCACCGATTAATAAAAGGTCACCTTCTACTTCAAAAATTTGCCCTGATCTGACAACCCTTACGAGGCGAGTGACTTCCAATTTTTTTCGAAGAGCTTCTGCTTCTTCTTTCGTAATCACATCTGAGTCTATTGTATCAATAACTGCTTGAATATGCTCTATTAAGATTTGCTCAAGCTGCTCAACATTTAATTTATTAATATATCTTTTTCCAGTAACGAGCTTGACACGTACAGAACCGCCCCCTTGATCTGCTACAGTCATCCGTTCTGAAAGTTTTTCCTTTAATTCTTCTAGTAGGGTGTCAAATGTGCACTCATCGTTGAGGATAAATGTTAACCCATCCTTTGTACCTTTAATGAGTACATTTTGTTTTTTCACCTGTTTATCAGTCATGGATTGTCTCTCACCTCATTCCTATCTATGGTACATTCAACATACACAGAGCGTATCCCTTCACGAAACAACATCAACTCATTTTCAATAAAGCTTATAATTCTTCCAGTCGCTTCTTTAAATAATAGAATCCCTTCCGTAATGGATAAGCTGCAACACTAATGATGACGAAATTCATTATGAACGTCGGAATAAATCGATCATATAAGAACATGTGATGACCCATTTCTGTCATCCCAAGCAAAAGCATCATTCCGTAAGAAAAATATTCCAATAATGTTACCGCAATCATCGTTATAATGACGGTAACGAATAAATTACGTTGAAAAAATGGAATTGCAATCGAAAACAAATAAGCTATAAATCCCATTGCAAACGTATTTATACCAAGCGCTGAAGAAAATATGACATCATACAAGACCCCAAAGATAACTCCATAAAACGTTCCGACAGCCCGTCCACGAAAAATACCAGCAAAAATGATCAGCATGAACACCCAGCGAGGTACAAAAATATATTCAACACCATATTGGTCAGGTGCAAAAATTTGATAGACGGTTCCTTCCATAATAAATAACAAAAAGAGTGTTATAAAGAACGCATATCTAATCATGAGTCATCGCCTTCGATTTCAGGATTGATCTCATCTTCTAAAGAATCGGAACCACGTTCAATGACCATCACATAATCAAGATTGTGAAATTCTGCGGAAGGCTCAATATATGCAGATTGTGTTAAACCAAATTCATCAGTTTCAAAGGAGACGACTTCTCCAATTGGCAGTCCTTCCGGGAAGACTCCACCAAGTCCTGACGTGGAAACTGTATCCCCTTCCTCAATTTCTGCATCAATATCAATCATTGAAAAATGTAAATATCCTGTTTCTTCTTGAATTCCTTCGATAAAGCCTTGAACTGTATAATCATCTGCTGAGATTTGGGCAGATATTCGATTCGTACGATCTTGGTCACTGAGCAATTGGATTGTTGAAGAAAATTGAGATACTTGATCAACTTTTCCGATGAGACCTTTAGATGTCATAACGGCCATATTTTCTCGAACACCGTCCTGTGCACCTTTGTTAATGCCGATATATTCATTCCATCTATCCGGTGAACGGTGGATGACAAGCGCCTGCCGGACGGTATAATCAAATAAATTTCCTTGAAGATCAAGTGCACCTTTAAGTTCTTCATTATGGCGTCTTAGTTCATTTACTTCAACTTGTAAAGCTGCATACTCATCTAGATGGGACTTTAAAATTTGGTTTTCTTTATACGTGTTTCTCATATCGCTAACACTCTCAAAAAAATTAGAGAAAAAATGCGCAGGCCTTGCAAATGCTGACTGAGCCCAACCCACACTGTCCGTAATGAATTGTTCAGGCCATGACATCGAGCGTTGTTCACGCATTGAGAACCCAATTAATGCTACTAACAAAATAATACATACTAGCAGGACGATAAGACGCCTATTTGAGAAAAATGAAGGCATTTAAGACACCTACTTACCCTTTTCTATTTGATCGGACAGTGATGCCAGCCTTTGATTTAAACAAATGAAGGTTTTCTAATGCACGTCCAGTACCAACTGCTACACAATCAAGCGGACTCTCAGAAACGAGGACAGGCATATTCGTTTCGTCACTTAATACACGATCTAAGTTACGTAAAAGTGCGCCTCCACCTGTAAGGACAATACCACGGTCCATGATGTCTGCTGCCAATTCTGGAGGTGATTGCTCTAACGTATCTTTCACAGCTTGAACGATTGATGTTACTGTATCATTTAAGGCATTTGCTACTTCATCTGCAGAGATAGAGATTGTTTTTGGCAAACCAGAAACAAGGTCACGTCCACGAATCTCCATCTCATCCACTGTATCTGGTTTGCTTGCAGAGCCAATTTCAAATTTAATAGCCTCTGCTGTCCGCTCCCCGATCATCAAATTATATGTTTTCTTCACATACTGAACAATTGCTTCATCCATTTCATCACCAGCGACACGAATCGATTGGCTTGTGACAATTCCACCAAGAGAAATGATCGCCACTTCTGTTGTACCCCCACCGATGTCAACGATCATGCTTCCAGTTGGTTCCCACACAGGTAAATCAGCACCAATTGCTGCTGCAAATGGTTCCTCAATAGTATATGCTTCGCGAGCACCTGCTTGTTTTGTGGCGTCTTCTACAGCTCTTTTTTCAACCGCTGTAATTCCTGACGGTACACAGACCATGACATTAGGCTTTCGCGTAAAAATTCCTCGTGATCGCAATGCTTGCTGAATAAAATGTTTCATCATTGTTGCTGTCGTATCAAAATCAGCAATAACCCCATCTTTCATTGGACGAATTGCGACAATATTACCCGGTGTACGACCTATCATATTTTTCGCATCATTACCGACTGCTTCAATAGAACCAGCATCATTACGAATAGCAACAACGGATGGTTCGCGTAAAATAACACCTTTTCCTTTCACATAAACTAGCGTGTTTGCCGTACCTAAATCAATTCCAAGATCTTTTGAAAATCCACCAAACATCTATGTAATCTCCCTTCATTGTTGAAAACGTAAAAATCAATTTACATTCATTAAAATTTTGCACATGGAAAAACCATACCTTTAATTATACTCAATATCATCGCAATTGAGTAGCATTTTCATACAGTCCATATAAATTCATACTTTTTTAGGAAAAAATACACATTTTTCTACTTGAAAATGTCGTTCCAATCTATTTTTCCCAGAAATGATCGTTCATTCTTTAAAACTTATTTTCCCACTTTATCCTAACATAACAGTATATACATGTATATATGCATGAATATCGAGACTTCTTACATATTCTCAACAGGAGATAGGCATTAAGTAGGAGGCTCACCCCAAAATCAGAGCAGCCTCCTTCTATTATACATACCCTTTTTCTTTTAACGAACAATACTTTTGATCGCCGATAATGACGTGATCTAACAGTTCAATGCCGATCATTCTGCCGCATTCTGTAAGCCTCTTCGTTACTTCGATATCTTCATGACTTGGGGTCGGCTCTCCGCTCGGGTGATTATGAAGACAAACAATGGAAGCTGCAGAATATCGAAATGCTTCTTTATATACTTCACGAGGGTGGACTATCGACGCATTCAAGCTGCCGATAAAAATCGTCTGCTTATGGATCACTTGGTTTTTCGTATTCAAATAAAGCGTAACAAAGTGCTCTTGAGTAAGGTGACGCATTTCTTCCATCATAAAGTCGGCCACATCTTCTGGGGATTTAATGACGTACCGATCTTCTGGAGGAAGCTGGCGAATTCTTTTTCCTAATTCAAGGGCAGCTTTCAATAAGACCGCCTTTGCTTCACCGATTCCCTTTATTTCCTGCAATTCTTTGACAGATCCTTCTTTTAGAAGTCGTAACCCATTAAAATGCTGCAACACACGTGCAGACAGTTGGATAACTGACTCATTCCTCGTTCCCGATCCTAATAAAAGTGCAATTAATTCTTGGTTTGACAGTGCTTGTGCACCTTCTCGAAGAAGTCTTTCCCTCGGTCTTTCGCTCTTAGGTACATCTCTAATCATCATCGACATGTTAACACCCATTCTCCTTTCGGTACTCCATGCTGCTTAAGCACTGAATGGATGAGCAATGATGAATATACTGTCTTAAGGCATACGTGTACTTATTAAATTGTTTTCTTTAAACGCACGAACGACCCTCGCAACAGGAAGGCCTACGACTGAAAAATAATCTCCTTCAATTTTTTCAACTAATGCCGCTCCAAGACCTTGAATTCCATAAGACCCTGCTTTATCAAATGGTTCACCACTTGCAATATACGCATCAATATCACTTTCACTCAATTCAAAGAAATAGACAGCAGTTTTTTCATAAAACGTTAGATGCTTTTCTTTACTGATGATTGCGACACCTGTCATGACTTCGTGTTTTTTACCTGATAATTGCTGGAGCATTTTTTTAGCATCTATGTTGTCCGTTGGCTTTCCTAACACGTTCCCATCAATGGTTACGACCGTGTCTGCACCTAATACAATTCGGTCCTGATGACGCGAAAAAACATCGGTTGCTTTTTGCAATGCTAAAGAGACGACTAGTTCTTCAGGAGATAATTTTGGGTCGAATTTCTCTTCAATCTGACTTTTTTCGATTGAAAATGGTAGTTGTACTTGCTCTAGTAGTTGTTTTCTTCGCGGTGATTGCGAGGCTAAAATGAAAGGTTTCATGCGGACCTCCTCCAACTTAATGAAGAAGAGGAGTTGTATTCATCATAGCAAATCCTCTCCTTTTAAACAATCGTTTTTTGTTATTTTTTGTAATGGTCTATATTCTCCAAATTTACAAGCTTATTTTTCGCCAAAAATTAATTCTTGCGCCGCGATTCCAGGATTAGTCATTTCTTTCGGATCTAGAATCTGTTCTAGCTCCTCACTAGTTAAAATCCCTCTTTCCTCACAAATCTCCCTTACTGGACGATTGGAAACAATCGCTTCTTTCGCAATTCTCGCTGCAGTTTCATAACCGATATGCGGATTGATTGCAGTAATGATGCCGACACTTTGTTCAACGAGTGCTTTACAATGTTCAATGTTTGCTGTAATCCCTTCAACTGCATATTCACGGAATACTTGGATACCATTTTGTAAAATCGTGAATGACTGAAGTAAATTAAACACAAGCACTGGCTCCATGACATTCAGTTCAAGCTGTCCTGCTTCTGAAGCTAAGCTGATCGTATGATCATTCCCAATCACTTGAAATGAAATTTGATTGACGACTTCACACATAACAGGGTTTACTTTTCCTGGCATGATTGATGAACCTGCTTGACGCGGTGGCAAATTAATTTCATTTAATCCCGTACGTGGACCTGAACTCATAAGTCGCAAATCATTCGCAATTTTAGACAGATTAATAGCTAATATTTTCATTGCGCTAGAAAGTTGTGTATAAGCGTCTGTGTTTTGTGTTGCATCCACGAGGTCTTCCGCACCATGGAATGGCATTTCGGTCACTTCACCTAAATATTCAGTCACTCTCTCTATATACTCCGGCATCGCATTTAATCCGGTTCCAACTGCCGTTGCCCCCATATTCACTTCATAAAGCTGGTCAACTGACCGTTGCACTCTTTTAAGATCGCGGCTCAATAAACGCCGGTATGAGCCGAATTCTTGCCCAAGACGAATGGGTACTGCATCTTGTAAATGTGTTCTTCCCATTTTAATTACTTCATCAAACTCACGCTCTTTTTTCCTCATTGTCTCAACTAATTCATTTAATGACTTAATAAGCCCTTTAGATAAGTTTAAACAAGCTATATGTATCGCAGTGGGAAATGTATCATTCGTCGATTGAGCCATGTTTACATGGGTGTTTGGACTTACGATCATATAGTCGCCTTTTTTACCACCTAATATTTCAATTGCCCTATTTGCAATGACTTCATTTGCATTCATATTAAAAGAAGTTCCTGCGCCACCTTGGATACTGTCGACGATAAAATGTTCATCGAGCTTTCCTTCAATAACATCATCTGCCGCTTCAACAATCGCATTCGCTATTCGCTCATTTAGTACGCCGACTTCAGCGTTCGCCTTTGCTGCAGCCTTTTTAACATACCCAAATGCTCGAATTAACTCCTTATGTGGCGGATACCCGGTAATAGGAAAGTTCTCTTTAGCACGAATTGTTTGAATTCCATAATAGGCTGTTGCTGACACTTCTCTTTCTCCCATTAAATCTTTTTCAATTCGAATATGATGCTTTTCTTCAGACATTCGATATTCGCTCCTTCTCCACTAAGTTCTAATGATAGTATAATCGTTTTTCATACGATAAAACACGCTGCCCGTTATTATTTTACGGAGAGAGGTCGGTTCTGTAAATGACTATTTTCGAGAATGCCTGAACGAAAACACTCTTCTCGGATTGAGACTTAGCAGAATTTTATAATTTACATCTCTTTTTCCTAAAATGTCTTTTATACAAGAGAAGCTCAGCATCTCGGCTCATGAATCCTTTATTCACTTTTCAGGGAATGTCACAACACCTATTTCGTGACCGTCAGGATCAGTCATATCGAAAAATGTCATCCCTTCAGCTGTATGAATGGCAGAGACATTTGCCCCTTTATCTTTCAAAGCTTCATACGTCGCATAGACATCTTCAGTATAAAAATTAAATAGTTGCCCAGGCAATTTCGGAATATCAGTTACTTGATAAAGAGTGAGCGCCGTTTGAATGACTTCCTCTTGTGGAAAGCGGAAGCCGACATATCGTCCGTCATCACTTCGAAATACCGGCTCAAGTCCAAAAAGGTTCTTATACCACTGTTCTGAATGTTTCAGATTACGAACTGGTAAAAAAACAGAATCAATTCTTTTAACTAGGCTCATCTTCTCCCCTCCTTTTCATACTCAATTTACCATTAAACGAAATTAATTGAAGTATTCTTACAATTAGCGTAAACATTTATGTTGTAATCGTTAGAACATGTCCATCAGGGTCAAGAATATGAAAGTAAATCGAATTTCCGCTCTTTTTCAGATGCTTTACTTCATAATTTAAATAACGGAAAGTCAAATAAGCTTCTTGGATCGCTTTAGGGTTTCCCGAGCGAAAAGCTTGTAAAAAATCACGAAATAAATAAGGCATTTCAATCGTTGGTATAAAATCTCGTCTCAATTGACGGTGTTTATGAGCAATATCCGTTTTTTCATGAAGAGCCCGCAATGTTTTCCTCGTCCTGTGCAATGTCGTATGAACATTGCTCTCTGATTCCTTAAGCATTTCTGCTGTTTCTTTACCGGTAAACAAATAAACATCGACTAATAATAAAATAACAAACGGCTTAGGAGGCAGTAGTTGTGCAAGTGCTTCAAATGTCTCAGCTAATTCTATATCTGTTGGTTTTTCAACTTGTAATCTATCAATAGACTCTATTGATTCATCTTTCTTTTTTCTGCAAATATCAATCCATGTCGTTCTCGCAATTTGATAGAAGTAAGCTTTTTTTAAAGGCCGTTCTGGTATTTTTTCGTATGCGATATAAGCTTTGACGATTACCTCTTGATATAAGTCTTCCCCAATCCATTTATCTTTCGTTAGTTGACAGCAAAATGCGAGTAGTTCGTTCTCAATTAATTTGATCATTCGATGAAAAGACTCCATTTGATCACCTATGTTTTTTTCTTAATATTCTATCATCGTCTCCCAAATAATAGAAGACTACATACTTATCTATTGCGACTTTAAAAAACATAAGAAAAAGGGCTGTCTCAAAAGCTATTTAATAAGAAAAGCGCTGGAGTCCCGACAGGATGAAGTCCGAACTTAGACTTCAAGTGGCGGGGCGAAGCGACCTCGAGCCGATGGCGCCTGAAGTCTAGACATCAATCGAGAGATTGATATTTTATAAATTCTTATATTTCGAGAAAAAACGAGCTGGAATTTACTAAACATTCGCAGCTCGCTTTTCTATCCGGTTTAACGATCATCATATGCCTCGAAAGAGCGACAGGCTGCGACTCTAGCGACTAGCATTTCCTTCTCGAAAGCTCCTGGATATTTCGAATCCTTTTAAATTATAAAACAAAAAGAAAGGGTATCATTAAAATACTTTTTAAACACACCTTTAAGATTCGTTCGTTGAATGTAAAGCTGTAATAAAGTTTTCATATAATAATATTGACTCCATGACAGTTGCTTGTAAATTTAAAGACCCTTCACGAGACAATTCCCCGTCAGCTACTTGATCAAATACAGCAGAACTTCGCTCATACCACTCCTCGGCTTTATCATAGTATTCGGAGCTTTCTTCTAGCTGTGTAAACGACTCCTCCCATTCTTGACCGGCGGCCACGAGAGAACTCAGTTCATCTTCTGGAACCCCACCATTTACAAATGCTTCTCCGCTTCTGTCAACCGTCTCTGTAATCCAGTTTACACCATTGCTCATAAAGGTTGTCCATTGATCAGATACGTCTAACCCATTGGCTACAACCGCATAAGGCTTCACATACGTATCAACACCGGCATCATTATAATATTGAGCAAATGTTGAGGCAGATTCACGATTATTCCCTACACCAATAAATAAAAAATGAGGGTCTGTATTTTCTGTAATTACACCTGGAACTCCTTGCTCATCAAGTATTCCCTTCATTTCGTCCCCTTTTTCTACAGATGAGAATGCACCCGCTTGAACGAGATGGACATCGACTGCCGGGACACCATTTTCAGCAACAGCCGTTTGCGTGTTCCCCTCTCCTTCTGCTACACTGCCATTTAGCGATTGCTCTGCTTCTGAGGCGACTTGTGTTGGTTCATTGCTCGTAAACAAATAAAGGAGCATCATACCGAAAGCTCCACCAACAACTACCGCCGAAATGACAGAAAGTAAGACCGTGTTTGAAAAGAAACTATATTGAAATGGTGAAGAATTGCGATTTCCTTTTTTACGATGCTTTGGCGGAAGCTTCGGACCTCGTTCACGCCTTCCATCATCCCAAAATGGAAGTGACAATTGGCGTTTCCGCTTACGTTTCTTGCCAAGATCAACAATTTTATTCTTTTTCGGCCGATCATTCGATGAATATAGTGTATCCCAATCATTTTGGAAATCTTCGCTTGTTGCTGCTACTTCGTCCTTTACTTGCTCTGAGAATTCCTTCTCTTTTCCGTTGAGACGGATCGATACGCTATTTTTCTTTTCCACTTCGACCTGACTCCTTCCTTTCATCATCCTCGTTGATACTATTCTATTAACGAGTGAAGAATGATAGAACGGATTTTTTTAAGAGAAAAGATCCAATTATCAACTTAGTCAGAAAATGGCTGATCACGCTCTTCCATCGTTGGATATTCAATCTTCGGCGCTTCATGCTCCAAATGTTCAATAGCTGGGAAATAATAGGAAGAGACGACAAGTTGGTAGAATAATGCATCTTCTCCGTCGATAATGATGTCCTCAGTTCGATCTTCTCTCGTAAAATACAATTCCTCAACATTCGTAATTCGAATGAGCGAATCAAGTTCCTCTATAAAGCGTGAAAGAGAATCATACGTGTTTACTTTTACAACGATATTTGCTTGTTGTTTATATAAATCAGCATCAATGACCTCACTATCGCTCACACCTTCATCACTCGTTTCTTCCACACTGTTATCTTCTTCAATTATATTTAGTGAAGCTGTTTCCGGTGCTTGATAGACCGGCAAATCATCGTTCATAACGAGCTCGACAATCCGGACATTTGCCAATTCTTCTGCACGATTAATATCTAGTAAAAACTGATCTGTCAGTGGAACAACAGGCAGCTTGTATTGCAGTTCTGTCGTTTGACCTTGCTGCTGCTCTCTTTCCTCTTCAAGTTTACGCTTTCTCTCAGCCAGTTGCTGAACAACTTGTTCCTCTTGAGCTACGTTTGAAATGGTATAATTCCGCTTATCAATTATCGGCGATAAATAAAATAA
Organism: Evansella halocellulosilytica; assembly: GCF_002335745.1. GTDB lineage: Bacteria > Bacillota > Bacilli > Bacillales > Salisediminibacteriaceae > Bacillus_CA > Bacillus_CA halocellulosilytica. Next base: position 4,374,565 of record NZ_NIST01000001.1, read on the forward strand.
ATACATAAGTGCAACGAAAAGGAGGAGAACAGCAGCTCCGATGCCCCCATAAAAAACGGTTCTACGATTCGTCGTCAACGTCCTCACCCTCCACCTCTTCGATATCGTCTTCCAATTCTCCTCCACTTTCATTGTGCGCCTTTATAGCATCAGGATTTAAAGTAATCGATAAATATGTTTTATAATGTGGCAAATATTCCTCTGTAAGTAGTGTCTCTTCTTCATCAATGGTGATTTCATCACCGAATAACGACTGAACGTTGACATCGTCTACGAACGGCGAATCCATAAGCTCAACATAATAATAAGAAAGGTCTTTCATTTCAATAAAAGCGATTTCTAGATCTAAATGAAACGGGGATCGGTAATCATATTCAATTAAATAACCTTGTTCAGGCATTCGGGTAACAACTTCGTGTAATACTTGAGAAGCTGGAACAACTTTATCTTCTAATTCTTTAATTAAGGAGATTAGCTTCGCTTCATCGGAATCATCCATTTCATCGATATCACCTTGCAACTGTGCCGATTTGATACGAAGCTCATCATATTGTTGTTCTAATTGTTCTGTTTCGCTCTCGACTAGCTTTGCATATACGGTAATAAGTAAAACAGACAATAGGCTTAACGTACTCACAATACTAATTAAGCGAATGATCGTCCGATCTTTTTTCTTCCTCTTAGGTAACAAGTTAATTTCGACTGGCATCATCACACCTCTTTTTTCAGCACTAGGCCAACTCCTTCATAAAAACGGGTCGGAATTTGTTCCTGATCTATTGTCATACACTCGAGGATTTCAACAGACTTCACAGGAATATCAAAACGTTTTTCACAGGATCCCTCAAATGTTCGAAGAAACGGATGGTCCCCTGTAAAAATAATGTTGTTTACACCTGCTTCTCCTTTTTGGTAAGTAAATCGATAAAAGTTTATCAGCTTCTCGATATCTTTTAAAATTTCCTCCCATGCTCCGTATACATCATTCTCGTCGCCGTTCCACTTATAAATGCTGACTGAAGCTTCTTCAGTTATCGTCCAACGTTCAGTTGATAATTCCCATTTTAAACTTCTCATCATTAATGGTACTTGATCATGAAAGATCGTTACATTCACTTGGGATCGATAACATTGCACGAGCATCATATGTTCATAGCGTTCCGATAAATCTGTTTCGAAATAGAGACGGAAGTAAGATAAAGGGGATAAATCCGCTACAACCGGTTTCGCTTTACATTCTTCCAATAAATTAGCAAAATAGGATACCGTATCTTCAGGGGCGGCAAATACTAATACTTCTCGCATCTTGCCAACTAATCCTAAATCATGAATATCCATTAACGGGTTTTCAAAAGGCAAATGTAATTTTTCACCTAGTTCAAAAAACAAGTGCCCAATTATCTCCTCTTCCTTTATTGACTCAGGAATTTGATGATGGCGAAGCACGACAACAGAATCAGGAATTGTGAAAAACACTTCTTCTCCTTTTATTTTCCAAGTGCTCATACACTCTTCAATTATTGTCCTTAACGTTTCATGTTCAACAATTTTGCCATTTTCAATGACTCCAATCGGTAGATAGCGCTCTTGAAAATCTATAATCGCATTTAACTCAGGGCGTTTTGCTCGAACATAACGAATGACATGGTCTTGAATGATCAAACTGTTCCGTGTATGTTTATTTCGTCGAAACATTTACAAAACCTACCTTTTCATATGTATATCGATAATAACTCATCACGTCGCTTTAATTACTCGGGACCTTCTCGCAGTCGGTGCTGAATGCGATGTCGTAATAACTCCGCCGTAATAGAGACACCTCAATTGATTGTCGAAACTAGAACAAAAAGAGCTGGAAGTAGTAAGTCAACAATTCTTCTCCATAAAAGTAAGCAATAAGACTTCCAGCAACTATCGAGGGACCGAACGGTAGTATTTTTTTTCGTCCCCACTTTTTAACTACCATTCCGATTAAACCAATGAAAGCACCAATAAAGGATGATAGAAAAATAGAGAGCAACGTGTTAGTTAAGCCGAGAACGAGTCCGATGACAGCGTATAATTTAATATCACCGCCCCCCATTCCTCCCTTTGAGACAACTGCAATTAGAAAGAGCAGACCAAAACCAACTAAACTGCCAGCTAGTGCATCCCAAAACGGTTCAAGTGGAGCAATTGTGAATCGAAGAATAATTATAGGAACGATAAAAGTGAGTAACACTTTATCTAAAATAAGGTACGACGTTAAGTCACTCACCGTAATAATCATTAACAACGATACGAATAAAAGTGCGATAATCAATTCCGATGAAAAGCCAAAATGTAAGTAAGCTATTACAAATAAGACTCCTGTTAACAGTTCAATACACGGATATATTAGTGAGATTTTTGTTCCACATGTATTGCATTTCGCTCTTAAAAATATGTATGAAAAAACCGGAATTAATTCGATTGGATGTAATGTTCGTTTGCATACCGAACAATACGAACGCGGGCGAACGATTGATTGTCTTTTTGGCATTCGTATTCCGACAACGTTATAAAATGAACCTAATGTCATTCCAATAAAAAAAATATATATGTATATAACTACTTCCATTTACATCCATCCCGCCTGCTCATATGAGATCTATATTCATTAGATTGATATGATGATAGATCTTCTAAATTTTAGGAACCTATCTTATATTATAGAAGTTTTTACGTGCATAATAAACCGAAACATGAGGTAATTTGAGGAATATTTAGGAAAATCTCGTTTTTTTGTATGTGAGGATGATTTAAGTTTTTGATCGCAACATAGTGAAGCAGTTTCGTTCATCTGTTCTCCATTTGATGGGTATTTAATTCTGCATCACTTTTTGTCGGATTTTGCGCTCATAAAAGATTCTTGAATGGACGAAAAAAAGAGGTTGTCCCAAGTTTTAACTTTGTGAACAGCCCTTCTTTTTTATCTAATTCGAAATCGCTATAGGCGGACGCTTCCACTCCAGGACACAAGTGCGACATCTACTCGTACTGCACTTCGTTTGCATTCGTAGTGTCTTCTTTGTAGCGGGCAATACCTCAACTTCCTAGGTGTCACACGGTGTGCACCAAGAGGATTTTTGCTTCTTCCTCTGCAAGTGTAATCGAAGAAAAGTATGCGTCGAAGCAGCTAGCAGAGAATTTCAACGAAGAATCGCTCGTTGCTCCTGTGCCACTTTGTTTGCTCGTCGCAGAAAAACAGTGCTCCTGTGCCACTTTGTTTGCTCGTCGCAGAAAAACAGTGCTCCTGTGCCACTTTGTTTGCTCGTCGCAGAAAAACAGTGTTCCTGTGCCACTTTGTTTGCTCGTCGCAGAAAAACAGTGCTCCTGTGCCACTTTGTTTGCTCGTCGCAAGAGATGACTATTGCTTTTCCCGCTTGACTCTCTTTCGAGTACATAATTATAATTATAGAAAAACGAGCTAAGATTATGTTTCAGCTCGTTTCATTATTCGTAAACAGAGGGGGAAATACTTGACGGTGCTTTTCTGCTGCTTCAGAAAATGAAGTCCCGACTCGAATATCCTCTTCTACTTTTACTAATGTTTGTTTTAACAATTTGTTTTTCGTTTGTTCACCTAATAAATGAATACTATCAACAAGTGAGATGCCTGCTTTCAGTAATGTTGAAAACTGACGGAGGAAGATGACAAGTTCTTTTGATTTCACACGTTGAAATAACGAAATTTCTTTATATAGGATGCCTTCAAGTAAAGTGATCTCCAAAATGGCAACCCCTTTTTTCTTCAATGCTTCACGTGCTTCTCTCTCAGAATTAGATTTGATTTTACCACTCTCAATCATACCTTCACGGTTTCGACCTTCATATTGATAGATTGCCATATTCAATTCACTCACTTATATAATAGGATGCAGTTTCATTTGAAATTTCTCCAGCTTTTAACATGTTATTGATCGACATCTCCATCGTGTGCATGCCTTGTGACTTGCTCGTTTGCATAACACTCGGTATTTGATAAATTTTTTCGTTACGAATTAAGTTTTTCACAGCAGCTGTATTCAACAATATTTCCGTCGCTGCTATACGTCCTGTTCCATCCGCTGTTCGTAATAGCCGCTGTGAGACAACAGACGTAAGAACGGATGCAACTTGAATACGGATTTGTCCTTGCTGCTCTGCAGGGAAGACATCAATAATCCGATCAATCGTTGCTGGTGCGTCTGTCGTATGCAATGTTCCAAGTACAAGGTGCCCAGTTTCAGCAGCAGTAATCGCTGTGCTAATTGTCTCGAGATCCCTCATCTCTCCAACTAGGATGACATCTGGATCTTGACGAAGAGAGGATCTCAGTGCATTCGCAAAGCTTTGAGTATCAAACCCAATTTCACGTTGGTCAATGACGGACTCATGATGTTTATGTAAATATTCAATTGGGTCCTCGAGTGTGATAATATGTCGCTTCATCGTTTGATTCATAAAATCGATCATTGAAGCTAGCGTTGTTGACTTACCTGAACCGGTCGGTCCTGTAACTAAAACGAGTCCTTGAGGCTTTGCAGCAATTTCTTTTAGAGAAGCGGGCATCTTCAATTCTTCTAAAGTAGGGATTGACGTCGGAACGACTCGAATGGCAATGCTAACACAGGAACGTTGAAAGTATGTATTGACTCGAAACCTGGACAACCTTGGAATGCCATAGGAAAAATCCAGCTCCCCTTTTTTCTCGAACTTGCTCCATAACGTTTGGGGAATAATTGCCTTTGCCATCCCTTCTGTATCAGCAGGCTTTAAAAACGTTTCTCCGTATTTTAACAGTTCACCATTTACTCGGAATACAGGAGGGACTCCTACAGTTATGTGGATATCTGAAGCACCCATTTCAAAAGCTGTATGTAATAATTCATTAAGCCTTTCTTTCATCGTCAACCTCCTATGAAAAGCATATTAATCTTCTGCTGCAACTCTAAACACTTCTTCAATTGTCGTCATACCTTTTTTCGCTTTAAACAATCCATCATCAAGTAAAAAAATCATATCTTTTTCTAATGCGTAAGTTCGAATTAAGGATGAAGATTCTTTATTTAAGACCATTTTTCTAATCATGTCATCGATGACAAGTACCTCCTGGATCGCCATTCTCCCTTTATATCCTGTTTCATTACAGTTAATGCAACCTTGTCCACGATAGAGAACATCGCAGTCAAAGCCACGTTTTATATACCATTCTTTTTCTGTTTTTGTTGGTTCATAAGCTTGTTTACACGCAGGACAAATTTTTCTAACTAGCCTTTGGGCTACGATACCTGTTAATGATGACATGACGAGAAATGGTTCTATTCCCATATCTATAAGGCGAGGGATCGTTGCAATTGAACTATTTGTATGTAATGTGCTGAATACAAGATGTCCAGTTAGTGAAGCACGAACCGCAATTTCTGCGGTATCGCGATCACGGATTTCCCCGACCATGACTACATTCGGGTCTTGACGGAGCATGGAGCGCAGTCCCTCTGCAAATGTAAGCCCGATTTTCGGATTCACTTGTACTTGATTAACTCCTTCAATTTGATACTCGACAGGATCTTCAATTGTAATGATGTTCACTTTATCATTATTTAAATGGTTCAGCGCAGCATATAATGTCGATGTTTTACCTGATCCAGTCGGCCCTGTAATCAGAACCATTCCAGATGTTTTTATTAAAAGTTTTTTAAAGTTTTCTTGATTGAATTTATTAAAATCAAGCTGATCAATTTTAGTCATTACTTGACTTAAATCTAGAACACGAACAACAATTTTTTCTCCAAAGACTGTCGGCATTGTAGAAATTCTTAAATCTACTTGGCGATCATTGAATGATACTTTTACTCTCCCACCTTGCGGCATTCTCGTTTCAGTAATGTTTAAGTTTGCCATAATTTTAATTCGTGCGGTTAAAGCATTTTGAAAATGTTTCGGAAGAGCTTGGTCCGTTTTTAACACCCCATCAACCCGGTATCTGACTACCATTTTTTTCTCTTGAGGATCAATATGAATATCGCTTGCTTTTTGCTGCAACGCTGACACAAAAAGCTGATTTACGATTCTCACAACCGGTGCATCTTCAGAATCATCTAAAAGATCGCTACCGCTTAACGTCTCTTCATCTATATCCTCAACTGAAAACTCCTTCATAGATGGTTCCAAATCGTAATATTTGTAAATGGCTTGCTGAATATCTTGTTTCGTCGCAATCGCAATATCAATATCAAAGCCAGTCGTCATGCGCAGATCATCAATGGCAACGTAATCCATCGGATCAGCCATTGCAACTTGCAGCTTTTCTCCTGTACGTTTCATTGGAAAAACGAGATTCCGCCTTGCAAACTCTTTTGGAACAATTGATGTCAATTGACTGTCAATAGGATGACGGTTTAAAGTAACGTGAGGAATACCAAGCTGAAACTCAAGCACTTCGATTAACTGTTTTTCTGTAATATATCCGCGCTCTAACAGCGCATCCCCTAGCTTCTGATCTTGCAGTTTATTCTTTACGGTTTCTTCAACTTGCTCTTTTGTTAACAATTCAGCTCCTACGAGAAGATCACCGAGCCGTCTACTTTTTTTCATGCCGCCCCTCCTTCTTCAATCGTTCATTAATATCCTTTAATTGGGTTCCCATCGTCATCTATAGGCTTAAACGGGTCACGTTTATCACTCGTTGAATCAGCCCCATTGTTTGCTCGATCACCTTCATTTTTATTAGTATCGCGATTTCCTGATCCCTCCAACTCTTCTGTGCGATGATTTGAACTTGAGTCATCAATAAGATCTTCATCCGAATTTGAATGATTTTCTCCATTTGAGAGTTCACTCTCATCTTCACCCCCATTAAAATACTCTTCCAGAACATCTTCCAACGTAGGTTTTTCTTCCAGGTCGTCTTCGGATGATTCTTCGTCTTCATCCCTATGTTGATCCTGTATACGATGTATTTCTAACCGGTGCTGTGGGGCATAAAAATCTTCTGCCATCACTTTCTCATATTCGAGTTCACCGTCAATGCTGATAATCGACCTTATCGTCTTCGCATGATAGCCCGCTTCACCAGCTTCAATCACTTGCTGACTTCCTTCTGACACGTCGCTAGCATAGCGAATCTTCGTTTTCGGTTCAATCTGTGCTAATTGTTCAACTACAACATTAATTTCATATGGGAACATATTACCGACTAGTTCTACCATCAATTCTCCTTGCTCATTCATCAAAAAATGAAGCTCATATTCATAATCATTCGGGTTAAAAAATACGAGGTCACAACTATCTAAATCAATAAATGCATCGTAACCAAGAGGAATATTGTCATACAGTTTGTGACGCTGATGCCGTTCGATTAAATCGAAATTGGATTGTAAAAGAACTTCATAAATAGCAGAACTTAAAACTTGCAAACTTTCACCATTTACAGCTTCGATGTTATGCTCTTCCAGCATCGTCAAGAAGGAAAAAGATTCATCTTGGTGTATCGTAACAACTTTCAGCTTTTCGACTATAGACTCAAGCATTGGTGAAGCTAGACCAGGTCTAACTGCGGATGCTATTACAGCTTCATTAGGTATGATTGTCTCCTCTAAATAAGGATGAAGGGAAAATTGAACCGTTCCATTAGGCAATGTTGTCAGTTCGTTTTTCATGTTTTCTGTAAAACTCGTTAAATCAACATATTGCTCCAAGTTTTCATAAAACGGAAACTCGGATACGATTTGAGCAATATCTCGTTCAGCGACATCGATTAAAACCGCTTGCTCAAAGTTGTTTTCGTTTAGTAACTCATTTATCAATTCTTCCAATCGAACGTGAACAACATTGGAAGGCACTTCATATGTATAGTCAAACCAGCGAATTTGAATATCAATATCGTTTTTCCATACTTCAAGCTCCTCTTCAACTGCATTTATCGCTTCACTTTTGGTCATTTCCGATATATCGACAGATGCTAAATATGTTTCACGGTCAAACCGCTCTTCCTTCCACCAAACTTCATACATGAGTGAGCCAGTATATGTAAATAACGATAAAAATATCGCACTGCCTAACATGACTAAAAAAACCGCAGCAAACCATTGTCTCGTTCCCACTAGTTTCTCTCCCCCTCACTGACAACTTCTCACTGTTCTTCTAATTGTTCAAACAGCTTCTTCCTGCGCTTTAAAAAAACTTCTTTATTGTCAGACTGTATCGCACCCTCTTCCAGTTCATCTAGGTTTAAAACCTTTCGATTTTGAAGCACTTCATCAATTTCCGAGAAACCATCTTTTTTATGAATCGGTCTGTCGTTATGGTCTAATAAATGTTTTCTCTCAATACCGTCGTAAATGGATTCAATATCTGCTTCTTCAATCGTATTTTCATGATCCGATGTATCATGATCCAACATCCTGTTTTGAGGATCGTTCTTTCCTTCTGAAGCATCTATATGAATCTTCTCTGTACGCATCGATTTTTCCTCGTTTTGTTGTGTAAAGTCATTGCCGCGCTGCTGTTCGGTTTCAAAAAGACGTTCATATCGTAGAGGATTGTCAATTTCAACCTGTTGATTATCTCGCTTACCTTCGTTCATACCGTGTATCATAGCATCAATACTCTCTTGATTTAATGAGCCCGTTTGTTTAACAAGAGAAGTTGATATTGTCGATTTTAGTTCGGTTTCTTTTTGAAAAGGGGGTATCCTCCGCTCAGTAAGGAACTTTTCATCTTGTTCGTGTTCATAACCAGCTTGATCTTGTTCAGGCTCCTGTAAATTCACCTTAGTTGTAACGACATAGGAGAAGGTAAGCAGCAATAAAAGCAGTGAAGCTAAGGCGACCTCCCAGCCATATACCAGGTAAATGCTGTATGCGCCTACAGTTGATAGAGAAGCTAGAGTGATTAATAAGAAAATAACTTTCCGTTGAAAAATTGATGGAAGTGCCATCAGTAATGGAATTAATATCAACGTACCTATTAACAAAAAGAGGAAATCCATTCCTATTCACCTACTTCGGTATTTTCACTGGTTTTTAAATGGAAGGAAAATCTTGTATGTACAAAATCTGTAAAATTGCTTTTACTATTATTTTATACTACGTATATACCAATTGAAAGTCTTTGTGAAAACTAACGATCTCTTCTTTGTACAAATTGTTCAAATAAGCAAATATGTTTCACCTGTCATCAATCGATTATTCCAATCGTACTACACGACTTGATTTTCACTGAATCTGATCGAGAGATTGAAATTTTATACTTTCTTACTTATAACCTGAATCCGTGATAACCGTGTTGATATGCCATACATCTACTCGCTTTCCGGCGGCGACTCCAGTGGGAAAAGCAACGACTGAAGACCCCGCAATGAGTGTGTTTTATGCGAATGAGGAGACTGAAGCGTTGCCCACGGAAAGCGTCCGCCAGTAACGAATTCGAGTATTACCGCAACTAACCAAAAGATAAAGAGTCTTTAGCAAATACTCAGAAATGACTTATTTCGTCACGGATTCAGGTTAATCGAGTAGGAGGGGGTGACTAACCCCCGACCTCTCACACCACCGTGCGTACCGTTCGGTACACGGCGGTTTCATTTAAGTCCAACGTAACGATTGATATCTCAAAAGTAGACTTTTAAGCCCTTGATTATTCCAATATCGGTTATCAAGGGCTCTATCTAATATAGGACTTTTAGCTATACGCCAGTATCCTAGTCTAGAATTAGCCCACTCCCATGCCTGTTGTTCATTGATTCCTTGCTTCCTAAGATTCTTTTGTTTCGTTTTAATCTTCTTCCACTCTTTCCATCGAATCATCCTCAACCTTCTTCGAAGCCAACCATCAATCCTTTTAAAGACTGAGGTAGTTTCGGCTAGTTGATAATAGCCCATCCAACCGATCAGATAGCGGTTGATTTTCTCTATCCTATCCCCCATAGAAATTGACCATTTCCTCGAGGTGAGTTTTCGTATTCTCAGTTTAAAACGTTGAATACTTTGCTTGGATACTCTAATTTTCGGTTGTTTAATGTTGTTGGTGAAAGTGAAGCCTAGGAATGTTCTTCTCCATGGTCGGTCTACTGCACTCTTCTCTTTGTTCACCTTCAGTTTGAGTTTCTTCTCAATATCCGTTGTAATACTTTCCATTATCCGTTCACCTGCTCTTCTAGAGCGGACGTAGATATTACAATCGTCGGCATAGCGTACGAAGGCAAGACCTCTTTCCTCCAGTTCCTTGTCAAGTTCGTCTAGAACAATGTTAGACAGGAGGGGACTAAGCGGTCCTCCTTGCGGAGTCCCTTCAGTATTAGGACTGACAAGGCCTTTCTCCATCACACCAGATTGAAGATACCTACGTATCAACCTAAGTAGTATGGGGTCATCCACTCGATA
>NZ_NIST01000001.1:4385409-4528882 GCF_002335745.1 Evansella halocellulosilytica
TCATTCAAAGTACTATGGCCTCTGCTGACTCCTGACTGTTCAGCTATTTATCACTAAATAGGTTACCAAGTGAGCTTGGCGTTACAGCCAGGCCTCCCCAGGTAAGAGTGCAATCTTTCCCTCCACCTATCTGCTTCATTTACTCTGTACCACCTTCGGCAGAACGGACTTTGTTTTGTTTAGCAAACTCATCCAGTGATACCTAGCCTCATATGAAGTTCGTGTTCCTCAGACCGGAGGTCTGCCGCTCGCTTCCTTCAGATTCCACGTCACCATGGACACCCTTGCGTTTGGCTAACCACTACTTCTGCCTTCGTGGTTCGGGACTTTCACCCTATAGATTACACCCATGCTGGGCGCACTAAATGAAAGAAACGAACTAGCTCAACTAGTCCGTTTTCGAAATAAAACTCTGCTTACAGCTTTTTACTAAGTACATTAACCGAATTGAGCCACTTTGTTACGGCCTTGCTGCTTAGCACCTGTATACATCGCTCTATCTGCATTCCGCAGCACAGCCATTGCTGAATCATCAGGCTCAGCTTTACTAGCAACACCAATACTAGCTGTTATTCGAACTGACTTTCGTTCTCGGTTATTCAGATCATCACTAACGTTAAATATATGTGATTCTATCGAACTTCGTATCTCTTCTGCCATCTGTTCACCGTATGTTAAATTCGCATTCTCTAACAAGATGACAAACTCTTCTCCTCCATACCTTGCTACTGTTCCAACGCCACCTACTGTTTTCACTAACACGTCCGCAACCTGTGTGAGTACATCATTTCCACTTTGATGCCCGTACGTATCATTAACTCGTTTGAAGTGATCTAAATCTAGTAAAATAATCGTAAAGTCTTCAGAAGCTTCATTTTGTTCATATTTCTCTAGTAATAGATTTTCAAAGTATCGGAAATTGTAAAGGTTCGTTAAATGACACCGTTCACTTTCACGTTTCTTCTTTTCATAGTTTCGAGCATTCTGTACCGCGACTGCTAAATAACTCGCCATAATCTCAAGAATCATGAGGTGGCTCTTCTCAAACACTCTTTTCTTCTCAGAGACGACTGTAATGACACCTTCTACTTTTTGATTACGAATCGCTGGAGCACACATAATCGATTGGACATTATTTAATATTCCTTCCTCATCAAGATTTTCCCATTCTTTTTTCGATTGGAAAGAAACAGAATTCCCGCTCTGTAATACTTTCCTGCTGATCCCATCTCCATTTTTATAATGGATTTCACTTCTATTACGAGAGTGGGATACTTGAATCGGTTTTAATTCTCCATTGATTCTGTCATACAAAAACGCTTGATCTGCTGGAAAAATAGTTGTGACTGTTTTAATAAACAAATCAATAATTTCTTGTACTGATAAATTTTCGTTCGTTTTATACCCATAGGAACTAACCTTTTTAAGGAGGCTATTCGTCGTTTCACTTTGGTTGTACAACTTTAAAATAAGTGAAAGACTAATAAACGGGATCCCCATTAACAAAATAGCCATATACCCAATTTGATTAAACAAGATTGTCAGTGTCAAGCCGACAGGAATAATAAGAATCGCTGAAATTGACTCCCAAGCGAGCCCCCGATCAAAAAATTTCACTTCTTTCACCTTTGCTAAATATTTTCTTGCAAGGTGTACGAGCCAATTGTTTAAGAAGAAATATGTAAATGCATACGCTAATACCGGTAGGATACTGTCAACTAATGATGATTCCGAAAAATTCCCAGTCGTTCCTCCAAGTAAATAAAACACGGCTCCAGAAACTAACGATACAGTTAAGAAGATTAAGGAGTTTAATGGAAGACGGTACAATTCACTCCTTGAAAGTCTAAGACTGACTAAAGTAGTAATCAGCGCTAGTTGGGTAACCATTACTTCTACGAGTAAACCGAATTGTAAAAATACAGCTAAAGATATGCCGTGCAAAGGCACGATATTTGTATAGTGAATTCGTATAGGGAAACATGCAGCAATAATACTTAGTAATAAAAACACTAAAATTGCTAGACCTTGATCTAGAAAGGTGGAATACGTCTGCTCAATAAATATGAAGATTATGATGGGAAGACTAACAAACCAAATGGCCCATATTCCTTGTTTCATTTCTTTTGGCATCCGCTTCTCCTCCCAGATATCCATAGAATCCCAAGCTGTAGGAATAAAAAAGTGATCATCATTTCTGAATCTAGCATTGCTAAAGTCATTTGAAGTATGTCAATCGTATCACTATTTTCGTACGATCCTTAATTAGCAGCAGTATTGGAGTTGTATTGCGTCACATACAATGATTATGGGGAGTCTTAGACTCGATTGTGAAGAATAATAAATCTGAAATTCATACGAAAATTCAGATTCTTCATAAAAAATACAAGTACTATTTTACTACATTGTCCAAATTTTGTTAATATCTTCTTTATCTTTTTAAAAAAATCCCCTTCATATTTCCCAAAAGTAAACGATATTGCTGAATGACTTAACATTCTCCAAAAAGGAGTATATTCCTGCAACTTTTAAAATGAATTGAGTATTCACTACACCGAACAATGTTTATAAATCAGTCCGATTAATCACTTCACCGATGAAATGATGGGATCCAACGACGAATAAAACTTCGTCAGCTGAAGATTTATTTTTCCATTCAAGCAGAAAGTGACGTAGGTCTTTTACATTATTCAATGGCATATGATCATTGTTTAATGTTTCATATGTATCAAGTTTTTTAGCACGCTCTGAATCGAATGTAGTCACATTCAGTTTTATAGCAGCACGATCTAAAATTGTTAACATTTCTACAACATTTTTATCTTCCATTGCACCAAAAAGGACATGGATAGTATGATTGGGATATTTTTGTATTAATGCTGTTACTGAGACCTTAACAGCAGCAGGATTATGAGCTGTATCTAAAATAATAACGGGAGATTCATTCACTTGTTCAAATCTGCCTCGAATAGCAGCCTGCTTTAAACCTTGTTTAATTTGCTCATCGTCTACGATCACTGCATAAAACTGTTTTAAATAATCGAGTGTCATCAAACAAAGTGCTGCATTTTCTCCTTGATGATCTCCAAACATCCCCAATTCTATATCTTTCATCGTTCGATAAGGTGCTTCATAGTCCAACAGTTGCTTCCCTTCTACAATCCTTGAATCGAGTTTAATTCGTTCATGGAGGGAGTAAACGGTTGATTTTTTATTAGCCGCTTCTCGTTTCAAAATATCAAGAGCTGGACTTTGTGCTGCTGTCATAACGGGAACACCACTTTTAATAATTCCAGCTTTTTCTGCAGCAATGTCTTCAATTGATTCACCTAAGTAAGCTTCGTGATCAAAAGATATATTCGTAATGATTGAAACAAGTGGTGTAATGACATTCGTTGCATCTTTTCTGCCGCCCATTCCTGTTTCAATAATCGCCATATCTACTGGCTTTTGAGTCGAGAAAAAATACAGCGCAAGCGTTGTCATCACTTCAAAAAAACTAAAAGGCTGATTCGCTTTTTCCTCAACTTGTACGACCTTGTCATAAATAGCATTTATCCCATTAAGGAAATCAGTTTCAGACATCGGTTCACCGTTAATGGATATTTGATTTTTTGGATCACCAAACGCTGGCGTCATAAATGTTCCTACGAAAAATGATGATTCCTGAAGCATATTTTGTAAAAATGTGACTGTTGATCCTTTCCCATTCGTACCTGCAACATGAATGGTTTTAACTCGCCTTTCTGGATGACGAAGGTGCTTCATGAGCAGCTTCATCCGCTCAATATCATAAACAATGCCTGCTTCTTTTTTTCCCTCAACATACTTTACTGCATCTTGATACGTTTGAAACATAAAAAACCATCCTTTCTAACTATCTAACTATGTACTCTTTTCATTGATTTTTTTACTTATACGTGCCATTATCAGTATGATTAGAAGTTCACAAAATTGTGCGGGATATAACCCCGCACATTTTTTGACACATATAAGTCTTTATCACTTTAACATATTTATCCGAGTGTCAGAAAGGAGAAGTGTTATGATAGAAAGTTACGGCTGGATTATTTATAACGGAAATTTAAATTCAGAAAAATTTTTAGATTATGTCACATGGTTTCAACAATCTGCCTTACACGAGAACGTAAAGATTGATGCAATAGCAAACAATCACCTAATCGTTACAATTGAGGATGGGATTGGCAAAGTAACAGTCGGAGACGTTGCTGCTGAAAAGATAAGCAAATCGGCAAGCTCTTTTTCTCAAAAGAATTCTCTCATCATGTCTGAATGTGGTAATCCTTTACCAAAACCTGACTTTATTCATTTTGCAGATAAAGACTTGCACTTAGCACGTCAATTAGAAGCGATTGGCTTACGTTTATTTAACAGTGCTGATTCGATTGAACGATGTGATAATAAAGCTTACATGCACGTAGCCTTATCGAATGAGGCCATTCCAGTTCCAAAAACGTTCATCGCACCGAAAATATATGAAGGATTATCAGTAAACGAGACAACTCATGTACAATTAATGATTCAAGCATTAGGTTTCCCGTTTATTTTAAAAGAAGCTTATGGCTCCTTTGGACAGCAAGTATATTGGATAGAGACGAAAGAAGCTTTTATGGAACATGTTCATCGGCTTGGTGGGAAAGAATATATATGTCAGCAACCAATCGACAATAGTTTTGGGAAAGATCTCAGATTGAACGTCGTTGGTGCTGATGTAGTGACAGCGATGATGAGAACATCTCAACATGACTTTAGAGCAAATGTGACAGCAGGAGGAAAAACAGAACCGTATACGCCAACAAACGAAGAAATCGAGTTAGCATTGAAAGCTGCCCGTGCTGTTGGAGCTGATTTTGCAGGGGTAGATCTTCTTATAGGAGAAAAAGGTCCAATTCTTTGTGAAATTAATTCTAACCCTCATTTACGCAGTATTTATGAGTGCACAGGAGTAGATGTTACTTACTCAATGGTGAAGTATATAAAGAAAGAAATCGAACGTGAATCCTAGAGAAGGAAGAGAAACAATGAATAAAAAACATGGCATGCTTATTTATCGAAAAGAGGATATTGCTCGTAACAAAGTATTTATTGATTTACTCATGAAGGCAAGCTATGACGTCGATAGACCGTTAATGCTTATTACATATGAAGAGATGGCTCTTCAAGTTGCAGAGTCTAACCTTTTTCTTGAATCTGAAGAAAGTCTTTTTCCATCCTTTATTATTAACCGCTCTGTTTCTCATTGGATAAACGAAATTGCTGAATCCAAGGAAATCCGCTCATTCAATTCAGCTAAGATTGCACGAATCGCCAACGATAAACGGCTCACTCATAGTACATTAAGTAAAATTGACATTCCGATGTTAACAACGATTCATACGTCAAAAGAAACATTAGTAGAACATCCGCCTCTCGATTTTCCGTTTGTTGTAAAGAATCCTTTTGGAAGAGGTGGGACTGATGTTCATCTCATCGACTCAGCTGATGCCTTAAAAGAGGTGTCCTCATCTCTTCATGACGAATTAATCGTCCAGCCTGTAGGAAGCGCACCTGGCAAAGATGTCAGAGTTTTTGTAATTGGCAACCAAATCATTGGTGCTGTGTTACGAGAATCATTTGATTCTGAACTAAGAGCAAACATCTCTTTAGGAGGCTCTTCAAAAATCTATGAATTAAACGAAGACGAAAAGTCACTAATAAATAAAATAATTGATCACCTTAAGCCTGATTTTGTCGGTCTCGATTTCTTGCTTGATGAAAATGGAAAGCTAACCTTTAATGAGATGGAGGATGCCGTCGGATGCCGTAGTCTATATATGAATAGTGAAATCGATATTGCCGCATTGTTTATGAAATACGTTGCTGAACAAACATAGCTCAATTGTCTTTTTACGAGCAGTATAACCCGTTCATGTACGAATTCATTAAATTAATACTTTCTCTTTTTTTCTAGTTCCGACAACTAATTTCGTAACGTATTATAGTTGAAAACCTTATAAAGGAAGCGTTAGTCATGAGCTTAAACAATGAAAATCTCCATTGCGTCCAAGTTACTAAGGTTTATGATTGGGTTATGCGGCCGCTTGAATTCCAAGTCATGAAACGAATCAAAGACAGAAAAAAACTTGTGTCAGATTATGTATCGGGTCACATCAATATTAGGTGTGGTACACCTGCTTTGTTATGGAGATCCCCTTCAAATTTAGCTGTCTCAGGGTCTGTAACGATCTCTCATCTAACAGGCTGTGACGAGATGGAAGTATTGATAAATGGAGAGAAGGTATTCTCCGTTTTCCACGGACAGTCTCGATCGATTACGTCATTACATTTACAATCAGTAGAAGTTCGCTGTAAGAATGGTTCTGACTTTTGTACCGGCAAGTATTGCTTGAATTTACATTATCGATTAGGTCAAGTTTTTTTCTTTGAAGAAGACTGTCTACTTGTTAGTTACCTTTCAGATCAAGATGGAAATCCTATTGAATCTATTCAATGTAAGGATATCCAACAAAATGGAAACAGAGAGAAGAAAGAGCTTTATCAAAATAATGAAAAGTCATCTATCCGAAAGGTAAATATATTGAAAAAGGGCTTCGTAACAACTAAAGTCATTTGTCGTGGCAAAATCCATTGTTTATGCACTGTACCTTTTCACTTCGTTGAGACTTTCTTCCTTTGTGCTCCTAATGGTACTTCCGTCGAATGTCGTGTCACGAACGTGTCTTCTGAACCTCAACTGTCATGTGAACGAGACACCAAGGAAAAGGATCATAAAATCATGATCACGATGCAGTTTTTCCTGGAGATTCAAGTAGTTGGAAAAGTTAATCTTGAAGTGCAAGCTGTCAGTTGTTTGCCTCGTCATGATATCCAAAACAAATCATGTCTCTTGACTCAATAATATGAGTGCGAACTTCTTTGTCTCCCTTTCAGACAGACTTTCCGCACTCTTTTTTTCAAGAAAAAAAGAGACCGACATTTATAATAATAATACCACCAATTAAACATTCTTTTGGTGGTTATTTACGCATGGAGGTTTGTGTCAGACTCTTTTAGGTACTTCAATTTTACGAGTTTATACGAGATAATGAAGGTCGATTGAATATCTTCCGTGACATGAGGTTTGATTGCCTCCAGGAGGACAAGACACTCTTACTTCAACAATATTGGCATAAGTTCTTGATCGAGTGTTTTGAGAAGGAACCAAAAAAGTATCGGCAATTGCTTCTGAATCGACTACTGTTACAATTAATTCATCTGCACAACCACTTCCGTAATAAATCGATACTGTGCCTGCTGATGTCACGTCTGATGTATTCCAAACGATAACGTCGGTTTGTCCGCAGGTGACAGTGAAGTTTCCGCACACCTCATCACTTGCTAATAAGCTGTACGGATCAGAAAAGTCGATATCCTCCTCCCCCATTTTCCTCCTCCTCATCGTTCTTGACTTACCTTTCGATATTATATGATTCGAACACTAAATGTTCCTAAAAAATGTAGTTGTCACTTATACCTGAATCCGCGATGAATGAATTTATTCTTTATATGAATCTTAAAAATCTTTCAATTTAACTTGGTGGAGCAAGGACTCGAATCCATTACTGGCGGACGCTTTCAGCGGGCGTGGCCAGGCGAGACCACGAAACGGAGTGGAGGTTGAGGAGGCTCACGGTTCGCACGCGGTAAAGAAGACACTGCAAATGCAAACGAAGTGATGCATGAACGGATGTCGCACTTGTGACTGAGGTGCAAGCGAGTAGATGGATGGCATATCAACACCTGTTATCGCGAATTCAGGTTATATTTTGAAACTCCATTGCTTAAGAATGGGGCTTCCCCGTTCGGAAAATCTGTAAGTAGTTTTAGAAAAAAGAGGTGTCCAAAAAGTATTTTAGGACAGCCTCTTAACTAAAGCATTATTCGTTTCCTAACCACTCATCTACCATATCGCGGTTTTCATCAATCCACTGCTGTGCACCTGCTTCTTCATCTTCTAGTTGATTAATAGCTGACATAAGCGCTCCGAGAGAATCATCGTCCATCATCCAATTGTTTAACCATTCGATAACTTCTGGATAATCATCTTCAAAGCCTAAACGAGACATATAGTAAATATCTTCAGGTTCACCATATACGCCTTGAGGATCTTCAAGATACTTAATGTCGTAATCAGAAAATGCCCAGTGTGGATTCCAAAGGGTGACAACGACAGGCTCTTCTTGATTGTATGCACTGTCTAACTCTGTTATCATTGCCGGTTCGGAACTAACTAAAAACTCCAGTTCAAGCTCATAATCTTCGACAGCTTCTTCTGTTAAACGTGTTAAGCTCGCACCTGCATCAATTCCTACGATTCGATCTTCAAATTCGTCTGCACGCTCATTTAACTGTTCAATACTGTCAATGTCAACATATTCAGGAACAACTAACCCTAAACCTGTTCCTTCAAACCAAACTTCGTGCATTTCCAAATTATCGCCATGTTCCTCATAAAATGGCTCATCGGTAGTAGGCAGCCAAACTTCTAAAGATAAGTCGATACTACCACTAGCAATCCCAGTCCAGATCGGGGCTTTTTCAGACATTGTTATTTCAACATCGTAACCTTCTTCTTCAAGAATCAACTTCCACATATTCGTTATCGCAATATTTTCAGCCCAATTGTTGAAACCAATTTCAATTGATCCTTTTTCTTCAACTTCTCCTTCATTACCATTTTCTTCGCTGCCACCACAAGCGGTCAAGACTAACGCTAGTGATAAAATCGCAGACATCGTCAGCTTTTTTCCAAACATAAAAAACTTCCTTTCTGTTCCATATATGTACGTTATGGTAAAACCGATTATGAATTATACGTTGTTTCGTAACGCTTCACAATGTGCAGATTTCGAGATAATGCTCATTAACCTTTCATCGTTACGTATGAGTGTAACTGACACTCAGTATACGGATAATTAAATCAATTCCCTTCGGTTTACGTCCGTTAAAAATACAACGATACGACGAAATGAAAAAGAAAATGAAGAATATGTTAAAAATACCAAAAACGAAGAGCGTATTATAAACAGGACCCTTCGTTCAGTAAGGAACAATATATAAAGCTGACCCATTCACATCTTTATTTCTCGACTAAATCATGCTTGAAAGCATAAATAACAGCTTGTGTACGATCATGAACTTCTAGTTTACTTAAAATGTTACTAACGTGTACTTTAGTCGTTTTTAATGCAATATATAATTCGTCTGCGATATCTTGATTAGACTTTCCTTCAGCCATGAGCTTTAATACTTCCATTTCCCGTTCTGTTAATTGCTCATGTAAAAGCGGCACGTTCGTTTGGCGCATTTTCGTCATAATCTTCCCTGTCACTTCAGGCTCTAGTATTGATTGACCTTGATAAGTCGCTCTTATCGCTTCGGCAATTTCATTAGCTTTCGACGTTTTTAACATATAGCTCGTAGCCCCTGCTTCAAGAGCTGGGTATACTTTTTCATCATCTAAAAAACTCGTCACAATGATGATTTTCGCCTCAGGCCATTGTTCAATAATCTGTCGAGTCGCTTCAATTCCATCCATTTCTTTCATAACGAGATCCATTAAGATCACATCAGGCTTCAGTTCCATCGCTAACTGAATAGCCTCTTTACCATCATCCGCTTCAGCAATCACATTAATATCCTTTTGTGCAGATAAATAGGCCGAAACACCAATACGAACCATTTCATGATCATCTGCAAACAATACGTTAATCACTCTTCCTCACCTCTTCGTAAAACGGGCACCTTTACTTCTAAGCGTGTCCCTTCACTTTTTACACTAACAACTTTAAAGGTTCCGCCTATTTCCTCTGCTCGTTCCCGCATATTTTCTAATCCGTATGAACTGTTCGCTTTTGTTTCTTCTACGTTAAAACCGACGCCGTCATCTGTCACCCTCATAATAACGTAATTGTCCCTTTCTACGAGTAATACATGTAAATGACTTGCTTGAGCATGGCGCAGCGTGTTTGATATAGACTCTTGGAGGACTCTAAACAAATGATCCTCAATCCCTTTTTCTAATGAAAGCTCCTCTATTTTTTTCTCGATCTCAATCGGCACTTTTTGCTGTAATTCAAGCAGTAATTCTTCTATCCCTTCATGAAGCGACTTCCCTTTTAACGCTGCCGGACGGAGGTGCAAAAGCAAGGCACGCATTTCTAATTGTGATTGTTCAATCATTTTCCCAACTAATTGAAGCTGTTTTTTCATTCCTTCATCATTAGGAGGATTCATTTCGTTAATCGTCGACATCATCATTGATGCAGCAAACAGCTGCTGACTGACTGAATCGTGTAGTTCCCTAGCAAGCCGATTACGTTCTTGCAAAACAACTTCCTGCAAGCTTTTTTCCCGTTCGTGTGCCCGTTCACTTGCAAGGCGTTGAGCCATCTTCGTTTGTTCATGTATCTTTTCTTGTAAATTGAAAAATTGCTGCTGGATCTCTACCAAATCTTTCGCTTGGTCATCGTTAACAAGTTGCTCACCGCGTGTTACAGAATCTAATTGTTCTTGTATCCACTTTATTTTTTTCCGAAAAGCAGCTCCAGATATGAGTCCTGTTGCTGCACCACTTAAAATAATGACGAGTAAAAGAAAATACAAATACGGTAAATCGAAGATCCGGTGTTCGAGCAGTAACGCCCAACGTTCGATTGGAAAAACGAAGAACGTCGGTACGAGTAAAAGAAGTGCAAAAAGTATGAAGCTGACGACCCCGTAAACAATTTGTTTTACGATCACATTCATATCCGCTTCACCTCAATATCTCCGGATAGAATGGATGTCACAATTTTCACTCGCGGTTCACCATCTGTATAATTTTCGGTTTGATATGACAATGTTTTATTAAACAATGAATCATGCTTTTCTTGAAAAATCATCGCCCGGCCAAAGACAGCACTATGATCAATTTTCACTTCAACCTCATACGGAACGTAAATCTTAATATTTCCGAATCCATGACGAATTGAAATCACTGCGTCTTCTCGAATTACAGTATTACTTAAGTCAATAACCTTGTCACCAATACCGCCGTGAATATTGATATCACGCCACTGATACGGAGCATGACTCGTTTTTTGCTTACCAAAAAAGCGGTTTTTAAACAGTGGTTCAATGTGAACGACAGACTCTTTAGGCTTTGTCTTCGTTTCATCAAACTGCGGTTTGATCCATTCTGGATTATTTTTCGAACGGTGATAGTGTATGAAAAACATGACAATGATGGCAATAAATAAAAAACGGACCGCCATCAAACTTAAAAACGTCGCAAAGAGGCTAACTATCCCGAACCAAAACAATATCTTCCCAGTTATATTGTGATAATATTTCTTTCCGAAATAAGTAAGTAAAATCATTAAAATAGCTGAAAAGGCAAGTCCTGGGTCAAAAAATAAAAGTTCTAAAACAAAAAGGAAGATGCCGATCATAAATATCCAGTTAAACGTATGTGTTGGCATATGTTGAAACATCGGCAATCTCCTTTCTTGTTCTTAACAATCGTACGTTATGCTCACTTTTAAAAATGATTTTTCCCAGATTCTGAATCATTACTGTTCTTGTGTTACAAAGGTGTACGTTCTAAAAGGACGCGATACCCGCGCCCTTTCTACCTTACATAATTGTTCTCAACGAATTCTATAGATTGATCGTTGAGTCGCTTTTTGAGACGACGCGATTCTCACTCCATTTTTTATAGATGAGATAAAGGGCAAGCGCTGCTACGATTCCAAATAAAGAATAACTGTTCGTGAACGCGATACTGAAGACGATTAAACCAATTGCAATCCAGACAACTTTTCCTGCAGTTGAACGGCTTTTACTGAATTGAATAAAAACAACATATAGTAAAACTAAGCTGATTGCTAGTACGATCAACGGGCCTAAATTCGCAAGTAAAACGATTAGCGCAATGAGTGCGCCGACAAATAATAAGAAATTACTCATGGATTTGCCTCCTTCTATTCATCTTACTTATTATTTTATCGAAGATGTACATTTTTCATCATGTTCTGGAGGAATATTTTCTCTAAGACTAGAGGCTTATTTTAAAACAAAATCAAGATTATCGAGTAAAAAAACGTTGATGCCAACATTTTACCTTTTCTCTATTTAATTTGTCCACAACCGTTCCACACGGCCATGATGTAAGCAATAAACATCAGGATTTGATAAGTTCTTCCATTCAGTAAAGCCGAACTTGCGATCAAACTCCCTGATCATTAACGCTAGTAAATTTCCATGAGTAACGATGACGATATTTTCCTCGCTTCTCTTTTCAATTTCCCTTACGACTGATAGTCCTCTTTCTGCTGCTTCGAGACTGGATTCTCCGCCTTCGAGCTTTAAATGAACATCATTAAAACTATCACGCAACTTTTCAAGCCAGTCGTGCAAGTTTTTATGACTTAACACCCTTTCAGAAAGCCGTTCGTCTACTTCTATTGTGACGCCTAGCTTATGCGATAAAGGAGCAACTGAGCGCTGTGCCCTCTTAAATGGACTAGAGATGATACCATCTATTCTTTTGTCTGCGAAAAAGTCTGCTAACGTTTCAGCTTGTTGAACACCGAGCTTCGTTAATTCTGCTTCAGGAGCCTGTCCTTCCGCTTCACAGTGACGTACAAAATAAATCAAATTCCCTCTCCCCTTCTACACGAAAAAGCACAGAATAGAAGATTTTTTTCTGTGCTTAGTTAGACTATATGAGCTTTTGAAACTCTTCTATTAGCTTCATTGTGATCGGACGATCCGTTGACAGCTCGATTTCATCGATTTTTCGTACGGGCATAATTTCCATACTTGTATTCGTCATAAATACTTCCTCTGCACTGCGAAGCATCTCAAGGTCAAAATGAACTTTTTCAACCGGAATCCTAAGTTTTTCGGCAATTTCAATAACTTTTTGCCTAGTAATTCCGTTTAAGATCCGGTTCGTGGCAGGGTGCGTATAAACAGTTCCAGATTTGACGATAAATACGTTGCTGCTTGATCCTTCCGTTACGATTCCATCACGGTGCAGAATGGCTTCGGCACAACCTTGTTTCATTGCTGCTTGTTTTGCCATGACATTCGGTAATAGATTTAATGACTTTATATAACAATTTAACCAGCGTACATCGTCTAAAACAATAGTATCAATCCCACGTTCTTTCGTAGATTCATCAATTTTTCTAGCATGGCGCACCGTCATCGAAAATACAGCAGGTCCGTCTGGATAATGGTGTTGACGATTATAAATACCACGAGTAATTTGAATATAAATTTCTGCTTCTTTTATTCCGGAACGATCGAGTCCTTCTTGCACGATATTATGTATTTCTTCTTTTGAATATGGGAGATCAAGTTCAATCGCCTCAGCACTCTGTTCGAGCCGGTCTATATGTTCCTCAAACGTAAACAAATTACCATCATAGACTCGAATCACCTCGTAAATACCGTCACCAAATTGATGACCTCGCTCTTGAATCGGTACGACTTTGTCATTAATATCGACAAAACGGTTTTGATAGTAGCCAATTTCTTTCATAATGAACACCTCATAACTGAATGATGAATGTTTTTTTCAAGCATAACATATGATGCTTGTTTCATTCGAAACAAAACATCACTTTTTTTATGTCTTTTTAAAGAAAGTACTGAAGTGGGAAGAAATAATCAATAATTGAACACCCTTTTACACGAAAAGAACCCCCGTAACGATGGACTTCTGTTGTTACGGGGGAGTTCATTAGTTTTTCAGCTCAGCAATACGTGCCTTCACTTTTTCACGCTGCTCGAGATAACCTTTTTCTTTTTCACGTTCAGCTGCTACTACTTTTTCTGGAGCTTTCGCTACAAAGCCTTCGTTGCTTAATTTTTTCTGAACTCGGTTTACTTCATCGTCAAGACGTTTTACTTCTCCTTCAAGTCGAGCAATTTCAGCATCAAGATCAAGAAGGCCAGCTAATGGCAAGTATAATTCGACACCAGATAGAACTGAGCTCATTGATTTTTCCGGAGCTTTCATGCCTGTTTCCATTTTCAGTTCACTTGGGCGGCAGAAACGTTCAATGTATGCCTTTCCTCTTTCTAACTGCTGAAGACGTTCTTCGTCGTAAGCATTAATATAAAGCGTAATTTCCTTACTCATCGGTACATCTAATTCAGCACGAGTATTACGAACAGAACGGATGATCTCTGTTAGCAAATCCATATCTTTCACCGCTTGCTGGTCGATTAAAGACGTTTGTTTTTCTGGCCAGGAGGCAACCGTAATTGATTCCCCTTCGTGCGGTAAGTGCTGCCACACTTCTTCTGTAATAAATGGCATGAACGGATGCAAGAGACGCATCGTTTGATCAAGGACATATGCTAAAACTGATCGTGTCGTCTTTTTCGCTTCTTCGTCTTCCCCATTTAATGGAAGTTTCGCCATTTCGATATACCAGTCACAGAAGTCATCCCAAATGAAGTTATAGAGGGCTCGCCCTACTTCACCAAATTCGTATGCATCGATAAATTTCGTTACGTGGTCAATCGTTTCTTGCAGGCGCGTAAGAATCCACTTATCAGCAATTGACTTTTTCCCGGTTAAGTCAATCTCTTCGTATTTCAATCCATCCATGTTCATTAATGCAAAGCGTGACGCGTTCCAAATTTTATTCCCGAAGTTCCAGTTCGCCTCAACTTTTTCCCAATAAAATCGAAGATCGTTTCCTGGTGAACTTCCTGTTGATAAGAAAAAGCGAAGAGCGTCTGCACCGTATTTATCGATCACATCCATCGGGTCAACACCGTTTCCAAGAGATTTACTCATTTTACGACCTTCTGCGTCACGAACTAGTCCGTGAATAAGTACGTCTTTAAATGGACGATCGTTAGTAAACTGAAGCCCTTGAAAAATCATACGGGCTACCCAGAAATAAATAATGTCGTATCCAGTAACGAGTACATCCGTTGAGTAATAGCGCTTATAGTCGGCAGCTTCTTCATTTGGCCATCCCATAGTCGAAAACGGCCATAATGCAGAACTAAACCATGTATCGAGTACGTCTTCATCTTGTTCCCAGTTCTCGATATCGTCAGGTTCGGTACGTCCAACGTACAGTTCACCTGTCTCTTTATGATACCAAGCTGGAATTCGGTGTCCCCACCATAGTTGACGAGAAATACACCAGTCGCGAATATTTTCAATCCAATGCATATACGTTTTTTCGAATCGGTCTGGAACAAAGTTTACTTTGTTTTCTGTTTTTTGTAATTCAATCGCCTGTTCAGCTAAAGGTCCCATCTTAACGAACCATTGTGTAGAAAGGTATGGCTCAACTACGGCACCACTACGCTCAGAATGACCGACACTGTGAGTATGATCTTCAACTTTAAAGAGAACTCCTTGCTGCTTTAGATCAGCAACGATTTGTTTTCGGCATTCAAAACGGTCCATGCCATCATATTTCCCAGCATTTTCGTTCATTTTACCGCCTTCATCCATTACAAGAACTCGCTCTAATTTGTGTCGGTCCCCAATTTCAAAGTCATTCGGATCATGGGCTGGGGTGATTTTTACTGCACCAGAGCCAAATTCCATATCGACATAATCGTCAGCAACGATGTCAATTTCTCGTCCTACGATTGGCAGCTTCACTTTTTTGCCAATTAAATGCTTGTATCGGTCATCGTCTGGATGAACCGCAACAGCTGTATCTCCGAGCATCGTTTCAGGACGCGTTGTCGCAACTTCAATATGTCCACTGCCATCAGCTAGCGGATATTTCATATGGTAGAACGCACCTTGGACATCTTTGTAAATAACTTCAATGTCTGACAGTGCTGTCTTCGTTTGCGGATCCCAGTTAATAATATATTCGCCGCGATAAATGAGACCTTCTTCATAAAGACGGACAAACACTTCTTTGACCGCATCGGAAAGACCGTCATCAAGGGTAAAACGTTCACGAGAATAGTCAAGCGATAGTCCTAATTTTGCCCATTGGTTACGGATAAAATCTGCATACTCTTCTTTCCACTCCCATGACATTTCAAGGAATTTTTCTCGGCCAAGGTCATAACGCGAGACACCTTCTTCTCGTAATTTACCTTCTACCTTTGCTTGCGTGGCAATTCCCGCATGGTCCATTCCAGGTAGCCAAAGTGCATCATAACCTTGCATTCGCTTTGTCCGAATTAAGATATCTTGAAGTGTTGTATCCCATGCGTGTCCGAGGTGAAGTCTCCCTGTTACGTTCGGTGGTGGAATCACAATTGTATAAGGCTCTTTACTTTCATCACTTGTTGCTTCGAAAAACTTTCCATTTACCCAATATGGGTACCACTTTGCTTCTGTTGCCTTCGGGTCATACTTCGGCGGCATCGTTATTTCTTGGTTTTGTTCAGTCATTTTCGTTCCTCCTTCTATTGTTAAGTAAATGATGCGATTGTGCGTCGCTTTTGGATGTTGGATTCATCAACCAGTTCATTCACTTTTATTGTTGATTTTCATTCACAAAGTTAGCTCAGCATTGTATCGGTGCTAGATCAATCCCGTTAAAAATGTCAATACAATCCCTGAAATTGTCAGGTACCAGGTCTGTGAACTTTTGGCCATCGAACTTTTATGTGAATATAAAAAGCTCCCGTTCGTCAAAGGACGAAGGGAGCTGAATTCCTCGCGGTACCACCTTTTTTCACAGCTACATCATTTATAAAGATCAAATGGCAGCTGTACACTCAAAACCTTAACGGGGCTGAAGCGGCTTTTACTAATAAACGCCTGCAAGTTTATTAGAGGACTTGCCAATTTGAATGTCGTTCATAAAAGCAACTCTAGGGCGACCTTCCATCTTTACATCCAAGAAAACCTTTCAGCATCACCATGGAGTGATAGTTTTCCTCTCTAATGGTTTCGAGATGTACTCTTCCCTTTCTGCGTTGTTTGTTAACATATGCAATTCGCTGGTACATGTGTACGTATTTTTACCAACTTGTATTTTTATATTCGTATTTTACCCTTTCTCTCAGCGAGAATCAATAGGGGAATATCGTTTTGATTAAAATCTTCTTGTTGGAATTAATGAAGCTAGCTATTATTTCATCTTTGGTTTCATAAATATTTATGACTGTATCAGATTATTATTCCCGCAATTCTTTCGATTATACGATTTTGTTTTTGCTTTATTTCATAAAATGAAACTCATTTTTACAAATCTTCCAAGCGAGAAATCCATTATCATAAGTGTGATCTAGGATGAAAATTCACACCAAATAATCGTCTATGCATAAAATAAAACGAAACAATCATTTTTAATTTACTAATTGAATTACGATGTTGAAGGAGGAAAACATAATGAGACGTCGACGACGAAGAATGTTCAAACACTTTAGACCTCCTCGGATTATAAAGAAGATTATTGATATTTTTTATCAAGTTTTATTGCCTTTGATTATTTTTCAGCTCATTCGTACACTGCTTTTACCTACAACGCTTGACGTCATCCTTCTAACTGCCCTCCTCATCATCTACTTATCACACACCTTCAAATGGTTCTAAAAAATTGTGCGGGACCAGGTCCCGCACAATTTTGTGAATTCTATTGACATTATCTTCTTTTTACTATCTATTTATGAGAATGTGTCTGGTCGATGCACATCATCACCAGTATTAAATACACTTAACATAAAACGTCTTACACGATTCATTGTGAGGATTTTCCGTTCAAGCTGAGTAACTGCTTGAAACTCGGTTATACGGTCCTTCTGTCTTGAATACATATCAACGGTTTGATAAACAGATTCTGGGAATGCCAAATAGCTCATAAGTAGATGACGTTCTTCATCGAATAAGGCAAAATGTTTTTCATAAAGCTGGAGCCAATGACGTCCTTCATGTTCATCCCAAGGCCGTGAATGAAAAAAGTGACGGAAAAGTAACGCGACATCTCTTGTCGGTGTATCAAGGACGGCTTTTTCAAAATTAATAAAGTAACAAGACCCGTATTGATCAAAGCATGCATGCTTTCGGTTTGGCCGACCATGGCATAACACGCTACGAAAACTTTTCTTTTCTTTTGATTTTTCAAGCCATGATGACAAATGGACATCAGCTTCATTAGCCATTTGCAATGAACGCTGAAAGTGAGTTAAAAACGTTAATTCAAATGGAGAAAAATACGTTTTTCCTTCAATTTGATCTGCATAACGCTCCATTTCAATTTTCCTTCGTTCCCATCGTCTTTTTAAATTATTATAAGATTTTTGAAGCAGCTCCTCAGAATATTCTTGACTTCTTTCCGTTAAGCCATGAAGTTTCGCTAATTCTTCAACCATCACTTCTTCAGGATGAATTGGATGTCGAAATTGTTTATGATCCTCATACCAAGGCATTAAATAATAAGCATCATCTCCGTAGCGAACGATGTAATCCCCGTATTTCGTAGGTAAAACCGGAACTGAATAGTGGAAGCCAATCCTTTCTAATCGACGCATGACATGAACAAACCAATCAGACTCTTCACGAGTCATCTTTGTTTTTTTTAACCCATAGCTTCCATATGCAGTATCGATTTTCCTTACCTTCCCATAAGTTTCGATCTTATCCGGATATAAATCATATTGAAATAATACTGCTCCGATCGGTTTTTGTTGAATATGAAGGTTCATACGCCCACCTTCTCTCGAGAAAGATCGACCCACTCGCTCACGATGTTCACGAGTTGACACGATGTATTCCATTGTCTTTTCAGCTCTTCATATGCCACTGAAAATGACTGTTCACCAGCTGCGCCGTATTGCTTTAAAAATAATAAAAATTCTCTCGGCAATAAACATTCCGCTAACAAGGCAATTCCATGCTCACCTTCAACTGGAAAATGAGCATTTACTGCTGTTAATAGATTGCGTAATGAGGTTTTACCATAACGTTGGAGCCATTCAACAAGAACAACTTTCATTGAGTGATATCCTTTTTCTGGCGTTAAAGACCGATTTTCCCAATACAACTTTTCAAAGACAAGCTTTCCTTGATTTAACGACTGAATGGGTGAAACGACAGGTGGAATTGGCCACTCATATTTTTTGCTCAAGCGATTTACTGATTCCAATCGACGCTGAGATTCTTTTTGCAGCTGTTTTAAAACAAATCGATGGTCTTCCGGGAAATGATGTTGGCTTGCTAACAGCTTCCAATGCTCAGAACGAGTGTTTAATGTTACATCTGATATTTCAACATCTCTAGTGGACACCTTGTTAGAAAAATATTTTCCGAGAAATTCACCAAATTCTTTTTCCAACCCTTTATAAGAAAACAAGGTGGTTACCTCATCATGAACAGTGATCCACCCTGCATTCGTTAATAAAACTCGATCTCCCATTTTCGTCTGAATCATCCGATTCGAAAGACATTCTGTATTTTTGCAAAGCTCATCTCGCCACAGCATATGCCAACTTAACTTTCGTTCATCCGACCATACGATCACGCGCTTTAAGCCTTTTTCTGTGTTGATGAGCTCCCCTTCAATTTTCCATGTCGCTTCCTTAAACCCGAAGCTTTCCTGAATATCGACTATGTTGAGCATACGATCCCCCCTTTATGAATCTTTGGAGGATGAGGCTCCTGAGGGAATGTATAATATTTGTCCTTCTGAAACACGCTCTTCATTCAAACGGTTCATTCGTAAGAGCTGGCTAGTTGATATCCCATACCTGGATGCAATCTCATCCAATGACTCCCCATCTTGAACGATGCACATCCGCAGCTTCGCGAACCCTCCATTCTCCCCTTGTGTTAACACTTTTGTTAAATAAAGTGCGTTTTCTTCTACTTCCTCGTCCCTATCAGGGGCTTCGCTCTCCTCTGCTTCAACTTCTTCTTCCTCGACCTCTTCATATTCAGAACGAGCTTCATCGTCTTCATTCATCTTATCTGCTACTTCGTCATAACTTTCATCCACTGTTTTTGAATGTCTTGACATATGAACGACTGGCTCTTGCTGTTCTTCTTCTTCGTCTTCATCATATACATTGTAATCCTCAAAATTTTCCTCTGCTTCCTCTACTTCTGGTTCAGCTTCTGCTGAATTGTCTTCCTTCTCAGGCTGTCGTACTTCTTCAAAGTGGAAAGAGCGATCCTCTGTACTGGCAGAAGGTGTTGGTGCAACTTCTTGTTTTTCTGACTGTACCTCATCTGCTTTCATACCAGTGACCGATACGTTAGCATTCAACTCAATGCAACCTTTACCTGGTAAATCGTAGTCAAATTCATCGACTGTCACATAGACATCTTCTAGTTTGTGAATTCGCTCTTTCGGAATCGTTACATCAAGCGGGAAAGAATGACTAATCTGGCCAACACCTTCTTCAGATAATTTCACTTCTTCAACCGAACGAAAAGCAATTTGCTCTGATAAACTGTCGGGCTCTTTCCCATCTTCATAAGATCTGTCTTCTTTTGGAGTATATTCTCCAAATAGTTTTAATGCTCCTTTAACAGTTACGTGGTCTTCGGACTCATGAATAGCAATATCAGGCTCTAGAGCTAACGAGAGCAGTTCGTCAATCTCCTTCCCCCGGTTCAACCAAACTGCTTCTTGAATCGAAAAAGATAAGGACGACGATTGTTCATTACTCAACATCATTTCCCCCTTTATAAAAAACTAAAGTATGTTCATACCATGATGTCCTACATTGTAAGATGGCTTCTATTACAATGCAGGTTGTACTTTTTCTTCACCGTCTACATCCAAAATACACAATTATACGGCGACCCATTACGATACAGATGTATGTATATAACGGGGGAAATATGCTTATAAATTCGTTTCAGCAAAACAACATTTACTGATCATCGTAGTAATCCTCTATTTCGTCACAATAACTCCTCGTTTCGACGCAACTTCTCTCGAGTTTCACGCAACTTCTCTCGGGTTTCACGCAACTTCTCTCGGGTTACACGCAACTTCTCTCGAGTTTCACGCAACTTCTCTCGGGTTTCACGCAACTTCTCTCGGGTTTCACGCAACTTCTCTCGGGTTTCACGCAACTTCTTCCGAATCCCTCTTTCATCGAGTATATTAAAAGCCATCCAGTCATCTGGATGGCTTCCATTCATTTATTTTATTCTTCTCGTATACGTTTGAATGCTCGTTCCGCTGCTGCAATCGTTTTGTCAATGTCTTCTTCTGTATGCTTTGTTGATAGGAACATACCTTCAAATTGAGAAGGTGGAATCGAAATCCCTTCTTCGAGCATATAACGGAAATACTTTTTAAACATGTCAAGATCTGAGGATGCAGCGGTCTCATAATTCATAACTTTATTATTCGTAAAGAAGAAACCAACCATTGATCCTGCCCGATTAATCCAATGAGGAATCTCATATTTTTCTGCAGATTGGCGCAGTCCATCTTCCAGACGCTTTCCAAGTTGTTTAAAATCTTCATAGCTTTCAGGTGTTAATTGACGGAGTGTTTCATAGCCTGCAGTCATAGCAAGTGGGTTACCTGATAACGTCCCTGCTTGATAAATCGGTCCTGCTGGTGCAATTTGTTCCATAATTTCGCGTTTTCCACCGTAAGCTCCGACTGGCATTCCTCCTCCGATGACCTTGCCTAAACAAGTTAAATCAGGAGTTACACCGAGTTCACCTTGGGCACACTCATAACCAACTCGGAAACCAGTCATCACCTCATCAAAAATCATTAACGACCCATGCTCCTCAGTAATATTACGAACATCTTGTAAAAACCCTTCTTCAGGAGGGACGACCCCCATGTTTCCAGCAACAGGTTCTAAAATAACAGCGGCAATATCATCGCCGAATTCTTTAAATGCTAATTGTAAACTTTCAATATCATTGTAAGGAACCGTTAACGTATTTTTTGCAACAGACTCAGGAACACCCGGACTATCTGGCAGCCCTAATGTTGCGACTCCTGATCCCGCTTTAATTAATAAAGAATCGCCATGACCATGATAGCATCCTTCAAACTTTATAATTTTATTTCGCCCAGTGAAGCCACGAGCAAGACGCAAAGCACTCATCGTTGCCTCTGTTCCTGAATTCACCATCCGCACAACCTTAATGGAAGGAACACGATCAATGACGAGTTCAGCTAAAGTTGTTTCAATTTCACTAGGTGCACCGAAGCTCGTCCCTTTTTCCGTCATCTCCTTTAAAGAGCTGACGACATGTTCATCTGCATGTCCTAAAATGAGTGGTCCCCAAGAAAGAACGTAATCAATATATTCGTTTCCATCAATATCCCAAATGTGAGATCCTTCGCCTCGTTCCATATAGACCGGATCCATATTAACCGATTTAAATGCGCGAACCGGGCTATTCACACCGCCAGGCATCACTTTTTTTGCTTGTTCAAACGCTTCCGTTGATCTTTTCCAGTTCATGAGAAATATCCACCTTTCTCCTTAGTTTTCATTTAGCCATTTTACTGCATCTTTTGCAAAATACGTTAAAATAATGTCCGCTCCCGCACGCTTCATGCTGAGTAATTTTTCTAGTACAACTTCTTTTTCATTGATCCAGCCGTTTAATGCTGCCCCTTTAATCATTGAATATTCACCGCTTACATTGTATGCAACGATTGGATAAGGGTGGCGTTCTTTGACGTCTCGAATAATATCTAGGTAAGATAGCGCTGGTTTTACAATTAAAAAGTCAGCCCCTTCTGCTACATCCGACTCAGCTTCACGCAATGCTTCAAGCCGATTGGCAGGATCCATTTGATATGTTTTTCTATCTCCAGATTTAGGTGAACTGTGTGCAGCGTCACGGAATGGACCGTAAAACGCAGAAGCATATTTTACCGCATAACTCATAATCGGTATATTTTCAAAACCTGCTTCGTCTAATCCTTGACGAATCGCTGTAACAAATCCATCCATCATGTTTGAAGGTGCAATAATATCTGCTCCAGCTTCAGCTTGTGATACAGCAGTCTTCGCAAGCAGAGTTAATGAATCATCATTGACAATTTCTCCATCTCGTACGACACCACAATGACCATGATCTGTAAATTGACATAAACACGTATCAGCTATGACTGTCAAATGTGGATATTTCTCCTTTACTTGTCTTGTTGCCTGCTGGACAATGCCATTATGATCATATGCAGACGAACCAACATCATCTTTTTCTGCTGGGACACCAAAAAGAATAATCGACTCAATGCCTAAACTGACGACTTCGTCTACTTCTTCATCTAAACGATCTAATGACCATTGATAAACTCCAGGCATAGATTGAACTTCATTTTTAATATTCATACCATCTTTAACGAAAATCGGATAGATGAAATCCTCTTTATGTAAATGTGTTTCTCGAACAATGTTCCGTATACTTGGTGTCCGACGCAAACGGCGGTGACGTCTAAAATCTGATTTGTTCATAGATAATAACTCCTCCTTTTTCCATTTATACAATAACGTAAATAGAAGCTATATGATTGCAATTTCTCCATCTCTTTCGGGAGGAACATAAACCTTTTAATTGCTATATTTCTTCCTCATCAATCGTAAATGTCCTCTCTTTGTATAAACATGTTCTAATTCATCGTAAAATTCTGCTTTAGTGCTTCCATCATTCCTTCAATCGTATATTCATTTGGAATGATCATCTTTGTGACACCATGCTTTCGAAGTTCATTCGCTGTCACCGTTCCTATCACAGCAAAGGTAACCTCGTCTTGAAATTGTGATTTCACTGATTTTTTTATTAAAGAAAAAAAGGCTCTTACTGTTGAAGGACTTGTAAAAAGGACGACATCGAGTTGATTTTTTATAATGAGTGAATGAAGTCCTTTCTCAGCTTCTTCATTAATACCGGTCTCATAGATGATTACTTCATCGATATCGATACCAGCTTGTGTGAGCTCATAAACAATAACATTTCGTGCTAAATTCCCTCGAGGAAAAAACACTTTTTCTCCATCGCTGAGCTTTTTCTTTAACTCTTGAGCTAAATGTTCAGCATCATATGTGTGAGGAACTAAGTCCGCTTTTAATCCCGCCTCAATTAAGAACTGTTCTGTTTTCTCTCCAACAACAGCGATCTGTTTTTCCATAAGAATATCTCTTTCGATATGATCCTTTGCTAGCGCTTGTAAAAGAAACCGAATGCTGTTCACACTTGTAAATACGACCCAGTCGTACTCAGTGAGTGATCGTAATTTATGACGAACCGGCTCCATGTTTGAAGTCATCTTTATGTGAATGAGTGGTAATTCAACAGATATTCCACCATGGCGTTCAATGACTTTTGTTAACGGATTAGCCTGATGCGCAGCTCTTGGATTTAAGATTCTTAAATCTTGGAGTGATGTCATTGACGGATCAACTCCTTCACTGTGATTGTACAGCAACTGTTAACGTAAAGAATGAACGGTTGCCGTTCACTTTTTATTCATTACTGATCTAACTCTTCCTTAACTTTATCCAACACTTCTTTAGCCCCTTCACTTAACATACTTTGCGCGATTTCTTTTCCAATTGCAACTGGGTCACTTCCGGCAATCATATCTTTGTAAACTTGTTTTCCATCAGGAGAAGCGACGAGAGCAGTTAAAGAAATGTTCCCATCTTGCTGAAGGGTTGCATATCCTGCAACAGGTACTTGACAACCGCCTTCAACGGAGTGTAGAAACGCCCGTTCTGCTGCTACTGTTTTTTCCGTTTCCTCGTGATTAATCTTTGCAAGTAATTCGATGATTTCTTTATCATCCTCGCGACATTCAATACCGAGAGCACCTTGTCCGACTGCCGGTAAACAAATGTCCGGATCTAAAAATTCGGTCACAATGTCTTTTGTCCATCCGACACGCTCAAGCCCTGCAGCAGCTAAAATAATCGCATCGTACTCTTCTTCACGACATTTTTTTAATCGAGTATCAATATTCCCGCGGATCCATTTAATTTCTAAATCAGGTCGTCTAGCTAATACTTGTGCTCCACGGCGCAAACTGCTCGTTCCGACAATAGAACCAGACGGAAGATCCATTAAACGTTGACCACTGTTAGAAATAAATGCGTCTCGAGGGTCGACTCTCTCAGGAACAGCCCCAACAGTTAACCCTTCTGCAATTTCTGATGGGAGATCCTTCATGCTGTGAACGGCCATGTCAATTTCTTTATCGTACATCGCCTGTTCGATTTCTTTAACAAAAAGTCCTTTTCCGCCTACTTTAGAAAGGGTGACATCTAAAATTTTATCCCCTTTTGTAACGATTTCTTTAATTTCGAATTCATAGCCTAAATTCAGAGCTTTTAATTGATCAATGACCCAGCGTGTTTGCGTCATTGCTAAATTACTTCTTCTTGAACCGATTACAATTTTTCTCATATGTCCCTCCACCAATTAAATAATACTAATATATACATATTACTAAATTCATTAAGGCATTGCTAAACTTCATTCGATTGTATGGGCAAACCGCTACCATAGATGAAAATCTGAAAATGCACTTGATAAAAAGTAGTTAATGAGTAAAACGAGGAAAGCACCAATGTTCAGAAGTGCTAAGCTATACCCTCGCTTATGTTTCACCGCACGCTGAAACAAGTAAAAGCCGTACACCGTTAAGACGATAAACGAGCTAATTACTTTTAAGTCTAACCAAGGAACCATCTCAAATTTCACCCATGCCCAAACAATTCCTAAAATAATACCAAGCATCATGAGCGGAAACCCGACCACTGCAAAAATAAATGAAAATCTTTCTAATGTCGATAAGTTTCCGATCCGCCCCATCCGCTGCCCCCATTTTTTTTTCTTCAGCATATGATGCTGTAAAAAATATAAGAAGGAACAAGCAAATGACATCGTAAACGCTCCGTATGATAACAATACTAATGTAACATGAATGACTAAAAGTTCTAAAATTAACAGCTCAGTGAGTCTCGGTGAAACATCACCAGCAGGAGCAAACACACTAATCGTCATGACAGCAAAACCGACTAAATTTACAAAAAAGATAAGAAAGTCCACTCGCTTCATTCGATTGATGACTAATGAAAACGTGACGAGTATCCATGCATATAGAAACATCCCCTCAAAAATGGTCATGAGAGGCAGCCTACCATATTCAATTGTTCTGACGATAAAAAATATGGTTTGAAAAACCCAAACAATAGAAAGCAACCAGAAGGCAATCCGATTGACCTTCTGGTTGTGTTGAATGAAATCAATAAAAAATCCTAGCAAACTTAAGGAGTAAAAAACGATAATTAACATATATAAAATATTTAGTAGCATAATGCAATCCCCTCTCTATACAGAGCGGGCAACAGCCTCATTTTGACAAGCAAGTTTTGCTTTTCGCTTTTCGACATTCCACTTACGTTCAACTTTATCTATATGAATTTCGCATTGTGGGAGCTGTTCTTGCTCTTTTAATTCATCTTCCAATGCAAACACCTTCGTAATGAAGCTTAACAGTTCTTCTGAATTTTCTTCGTCAGGAAGTTCTTTCACCGCTGATATCGGATCACGTAAGAGCTGATTAACAATACTTTTCATATGTTTTCTGATAACCTTTTTTTCGCGTTCTGATAGGTGATCGAGCTTTCTCTCTAAGCTTTCCATCGTTTGTGCCTGCACCGACAGCGCCTTTCCGCGAAGTGCCGTAATAACAGGGACAACACCTAGCGTGTCCAGCCATTGACTGAAATCAACAAGCTCTTCTTCGATCATCAGCTCAATTTTTTCAGCTTCCACTTTTCGTTCTTCAAGGTTTGCGGCGACAATTCCTTGTAAATCATCGATGTCATATAAGTATACGTTCTCTAAATCATCTAGTGCAGGATCTAAATCACGAGGAACTGCAATATCAACTAAAAATAACGGACGCCCATTACGCTTTTTGATAAGCTTCTCAATCGTATTTTTCGTGACGACGTAGTTTTTTGAGCCCGTCGAACTTATTAATATATCTGACTCTAGCAATGTGTCTTCAACAGCCGCCATACTCTCAGCTTTCCCGTGGAACTTAGCAGCAAGTTCTTCTGCTTTTTCAACCGTACGGTTCATGACTGTTATATCGTTTACACCACTTGATGTAAGGTGCTTTGCTGTTAACTCACTCATTTTTCCAGCACCCATAATGAGTACTTTTTTATCTTTAAAATTCCCGAAAATCTTTTTCCCTAGCTCAACCGCTGCATAACTGACTGAAACCGCATTTTCACCAATTGCCGTTTCTGAATGAGCCCGTTTTGCAAGTGTCACAGCTTGTTTAAATAAATGATTAAATATCGTACCCGTTGTGCTTACTTGTTGTGCACAGCTGAACGCCTCACGCACTTGTCCCAAAATTTGCGTCTCACCTAAAACCATACTATCTAAACCGCAGGATACACGGAACAAATGCTCAATGGCATGCTCGTCTTCCCGGATTTGCAAATAAGGTGTAAATTCTTCTTTTGGAATCTCAAACCAATCAGACATAAATGCTTTTGTATAATATCGACCTGTATGAAGCTGATCAGCAACTACATAAACCTCTGTCCGGTTACAAGTCGAAACAATCACACATTCGAGAATGCTCTTTGATTGGCGAAGCTTTGTCAACGCACGATCCAAATCCTCTTGAAACGTAAATTTTTCTCGTATTTCAACTGGAGTTGTTTTATAATTCAAACTGACGACAAGGATGTGCATGCTTTCACCCCCCAGAAATTAAAACCGACTGTATTTTACAACTTTTAATATAAAAAAACAATAAAATTGCTCAAAAATTATTACGTTCTGATAACTCGTTTAATATTATAACATTTCTATGTATAGAAGGCATATGAAAGGTTTGAAGAAACTGTGACAACTTATGGCAGTGCCTTTAGACCGAAAAATAAGAATGCTAAGATTAAGAAAAGTGCAAGGCGCCCGCGTTACTATTTAAATAAAGTTTCCTCTGAATCAACGGTGGATCGTATATTCATTTATTGTGACCAACTAGGGGAATTTTAGTCTGTTATAAAAAAATAAAGATAAATATTTTTGGAATTACAAGGAGTGAATCAAATGCGTCGAAATAGTTTTCTTCCAGGTGTCATTCTAATTGGAATTGGAATTTACTTTTTGTTGCAACAATTTTCAATTAGCTTTCCATATTCCTCTGTCATTTTCTCTTGGCCGACCATCCTAGTATTAATAGGTGTTATTACAGCTTATCAAGGATTCTCTAACCGTGATGACAGTAAGATGTTTACAGGAATTACCTTACTTGGTCTCGGGACCTTGTTTCACGGGGTTCACACATTTGGGCAATGGTCTTATCATTGGGGCTATTTTACACTCATCGTCGGAATTGCCTTTTTAATGAAGTATTCCGTAAATAAACGAGAAGGTTTAATCCCAGCTTTCATACTATTTGCTATCACAGCTTTTGCTTTATTTTCATCTGAAGTCAGCTCATGGATTCGTCAAGTTGCTGGAGGCTTTGAAATGTTTTGGCCGGTTGTACTAATTGGAGCAGGTATGTACTTGTTATTTTTCAGAAAAAAGTAATGACTAAAAAGTCGTAAGCTCATAAGCTTATGACTTTTTTGATTTTAGATCAACATCGATGTTGGGGTTCCGCTTAAACAATTCTTCTATGAATCTTTCCTCATCTTCAGGAGTAATCTTCACACACCCAAATGCTGCATATTTATAATAAACAGAAATCCCTTCAGTCGTCCCCATAATTCGATAGCCAAACCAAGGGTTTGACGTAGAACGAACCTTGGTAATTTGATGATATGGAATTTTACTTCGGATTGGCCCCGCCTTGGCGACTAATCTAGTTTCATCGAATCGATATTCCATGTCGATAAAAATCCAACTCAGACATAAAGTGATTAGGGTAGAAAATAGAATAACCAACCATGACATCACCCATTCAGCTGTGCTTACCGGCCTTACAAGTATAGGAGTGATTGCAGGGGACCCTGTTAATATGATAATGAACACAGCCAAAAGAATCATTTTCAGATCTCTTCTCGTCGAAAACTTCATTCTTCATCCCCCTTCAAATTACTTCATCTATATTAAAATAGGTATCTTGCATTTCCTTAGTCCTACTTGGCATACCTTTTTATAAATATTTAGCTTGATTATGACAATACTCTTTATCTAGTACTTTCTCACTTCTTAAAAATTCCATGTTCACGAAAGACTGAAATATAGTAAAATATGTAATATATACGAAATTTTATAAAAAAATTCTGCAATTAACCAAAATTATCATCAATTATCAATTTATTTACTCGACCGTTTT
Source organism: Evansella halocellulosilytica (assembly GCF_002335745.1). Classification (GTDB taxonomy): domain Bacteria; phylum Bacillota; class Bacilli; order Bacillales; family Salisediminibacteriaceae; genus Bacillus_CA; species Bacillus_CA halocellulosilytica. The sequence continues at coordinate 4,414,713 of NZ_NIST01000001.1, forward strand.
TAAAATGGTCACGAAGGTATCACAGTTCATTTATGAATCAGTAGTTAATCATGGAGGATCTAATGGGATATCTAATATTTCTCGGACCGCTAGGTACGATCATGTTATTTATTTATATTATATTTGATTTCGTAAAACATCAAAATCGATATTTACTCAATCGAACTATATTATACAGTTTTTTATTTTATATCATCTGGATCGTGCATTATACAATAGGTGGTATTCATATTCCGCCGCTTCATCAAACAGTTGACACATCCGGAAGCATCCAGCTTATTCCATTTTCATTTTTAGCAGAATGGATCAGCCATTATGAAGTTCGCGGCTCGGATTGGCAATTTTGGAATTCGATCAAATTATCTTTTTATAACTTTATTATGTTTGCTCCATTCGGGATTTATTTAGCAAGTTTCTTTCAAATTCAGTCAATGAGAAAAGCTTGCCTCATCTTATTCTTCTCGAGTTTAACAATTGAAACGTATCAACTGATTTTCACGTTTACAGGACTGACAATAACTCGGACATTTAATGTTGACGACTTACTATTAAATACGCTTGGAGGCATGCTAAGTTTCTACGTCATGTCTTTACTAATGAAGAAATATAAAAGAAAGAATAAACAAATAAAATCTGCTTCATAAGCAATTTCTTATTAATTAAAGTTAAGAAAAGAGGGTGTCCCAAAAGCCTAGCTTTTGGTGACACCCTCTTTGTTTTAACTAATTAATTGAAGTAAATGTAATAGGTTCGCTCGAATCGCTCTAGGCGGACGCTTTCACTCCAAAGCACAAGTGCGACATCTACTCATGCAGCACTTCGTTTGCATTCGTAGTGTCTTCTTTGCCGCGGGCAACACTTCAGCCTGATATGAACAAAACTGTCAAGTAGGGTGCGGTATTTCTTTAAAAGATTTGTATTTGGGCACCTTTAATAAAGAAAATGAGTTCTCATTTTCTTATTCGATTAACAACGCTAAAAAAGAGCATAGCGTAGGCTTTATCTGGAGTGCAGGCATGATAGGCTGTTTAGCCGGGCCGAAAGTGTGATGTAGAGCCTGTTTTTGGACAAATAAAATATAACCGAGGCTTTGATCGGTTCCATCTGAGAGGCCTTTCCAAAACTACGCTGGAATGGGGTCTTCTTTGTATTGCCCATAACTTTCTAAAATGGGAAAGACATTCTAAATTCAAAGAACAAAAAGAAAAAAAGAGAGAGCAGAAGGCAGGATAACAGGCCACCCGTCCCCTAAAACAATAAAAAATTAAACGAAATAGAAAAGAGGCCGTCCACTAAAGGTCGCTATTCAGCGACCTTTTGAGACAGTATGTTTTAGTTATAATACTTTACTTAAAAATTCTTTTGTTCTTTCTTTTTGGGGATGATTAAATAAGTCGATAGAAGAACCGTACTCGACGATTTGACCGTCATGCATATATGCTGTGTAATCAGCTACCTCTTTTGCAAACCCCATTTCATGGGTAACGACAATCATCGTCATCCCTTCTTTCGCTAACGTTTTCATCGTTTCAAGCACTTCGCCGACTAGTTCTGGATCGAGGGCTGAAGTTGGTTCATCAAAAAGCATAATTTCAGGTTTCATCGCAAGTGCCCTCGCTATCGCTACACGCTGTTTTTGTCCCCCAGACAGTTTCGATGGATAAACATGATATTTTTCATTTAAACCAACTTTATCTAAAAGCTTTTTGCCTTCTTGTTCTGCTATTTTCCTATCTACTTTTTTTACCATTATCGGGGCCTCGATTACATTTTCTAACACTGTTTTGTGCGGGAACAAATTAAAATGCTGAAATACCATCCCTACTTTTTCGCGCACTTTATTTAAATTGTCTTTCTTCTCATCAATTTCATTTCCGGCAAAAATAACTTTTCCATCATCTTTCATTTCCAAAAAGTTTAAACAGCGCAATAATGTACTTTTACCTGAGCCACTTGCACCAATTAAACAGACTACATCACTTTCATTTACTGTTAAATCAACATCTTTGAGTACGTGTAGATCACTAAAAGATTTATTCAGTTTTTCTACGCGAATCATCTCACTCATCTATAATCCCCCTATTTTTCGCTCTTAGCAAGCCAATCTTCCACTTTATTTACGATTAGTGTAAGAGCCATCACTAATACGAGGTAGTAAATTGCAACAATGATAAACGTCTCCATCGTATTCAACGTTCCAGCAGCAATATTTTGGGCAGTCCGGAATAATTCTGGCATTGCTACAAAAGCTCCTAATGACGAGTCCTTTAATGCAATAATAAATTGATTTCCTAATGGCGGAACGGCTCGTCTGCTTGCCTGTGGCATAATAATTCTCCGCATCGTCAAACTATGAGTCATCCCGAGTGAACGCCCCGCTTCCATCTGCCCTTTATCAATGGATTGGATAGCTCCGCGGAAAATTTCTGCTATATACGCTGAATTATGGATTGCTAAAGCGAGAGATACTGCCCAAAAATCAGAGAGCTGAAGACCTCCTGACAGACCGAAATATAAAACGAAGATTTGAACGATTAACGGTGTTCCACGAATAATTGTAATATAAATATTAGCTAGCCAATTCAAAGGTTGAAAGGTTGATAGTTTTAATAACGCAATGAATAATCCAATAATGGTCCCAATAACGACTGCGGCTATTGTTAAACGAAGGGTGATCCAAGCTGCTTCAAAGAAAAATGGCCAAGTACGAATGAGCTCACTATAAAAAGTTTGAAAATCAAATACTCCTCCAATAATCAATGCTGTCACCTCTTATTAAAGGATCAAAGAGGGCTGACTCAAAAATTAATCGTTTGTTCCTCCTACATAAAGTAGCATTTTCACTTAATCGAAAGCGTGCTCCTTCACATATAGAGAGAACGATGTGCTCATGAGTCAGCCTCTCCTGTCCTCATATTCATGACTGTTATTCTTGCGAAATGTCTTCGTTAAAGTATTTTTCACTGATTTCTAAATATTTTCCGTTATCTTTAATTGCTTGAAGCGCTTCATTTACTGCCTCAAGTAATGTTTCATTCTCTTTTTTCACGGCTATTCCCATATATTCAGTATCAATAAGGTCACCTGTCATTTCTAGTTCTAGATCCTGCTCATTAATATTAATTAACCCTACGAGGCGATCCGTCACGACAGCATCGTGCCGTCCTTGTGCAAGTGACTGCAGCGCAACAACATCGGAATCATAGGTAGATACATCAGACGTATAATCTTGGATCATCTCTTCATAAGTCGTTGCTAGCGCGACAGCTACATTCGTATCTTCATCAACATCATCAATTGACGATATATCACTATCAGGACGAACATATAACTGTGCACCTGAGACATAATATGGGTCAGAAAAATCTACAGATTCTTTTCGCTCATCAGTAATCCCCATACTGCCAATAATCGCATCATATCGATCATCTTGCAGACCTGGAATAATCCCGGAGAAGGAAATTTGATAAGGCTCTCCTTCCACTCCTAGCTCCTCTGCAATCGCCAAACCAATCTCGACGTCAAATCCTGTCAATTCACCATTTTCATCTACAAAACTGAAAGGACGATATTCACCGGAAAGAGCATAAACAAATTTTCCATCCTCTAAAAATAAAGATTCCTCTCCAGCATTTCCTTCACCATCACCAGCTGCATCATCTTCATTATCCCCATTATTACTTTCCCCACAAGCAGTAAGAAGCAATGTTGCTCCTAAAGTGAGTGGAGCAGCTTTTTTCCAAAAATAATTCATATTCATTTTTCCCCCTTTGTTAAGTTAGCTCTTTTCGCAGTACAGGAGCTTTTCTGCAATGTAAATAAAGCATTGACAAGCATTTTCTATTATCCGTATTCATCTCATAAACGAGATATTCACAAAGCAGTATAAGTAATAAAAAACCAGAATATTCCAGGTGCCCAATGGTGTTGCACAATTGTTTTTAAATTCAATATATGTAAATTTTTTCAAGTAACTTTTGTCCTTATGAAGAAAAAAGGGAAACGAGGTAGTGTTTCGACCTTGTTCCCTTTTTTTTACAATTGTCTAAATCATTAAGTTACTTGTGCTTTTTCTTCTTTAATTCTGTTTTATCTAGAGCTACATCCCCAAAATCTGGCTTCACTTTTGGCTTTGGTATGGGCACTTTTTGTCTCCCCTTAGATGTTCTTTTCTTTTTCCGTTTTAAAGCTCTTTTAAATGAGCCAACGGTTTTAAAGAGATAAGTTTGAAGGAGTCTAAAGAATTCCCAAGCAGACTTATTAGAGTTTGTTTGAAGTTTGACGATTAAAGATAATCCATATGCAATTAAAGAGAGAAACATTTGGTTCCAAATACCTTGCGGTTTTGTACTCCAAATTTTGGTTAATCTTAGGTGCTGTTTAATCCACTTGAAAAATAACTCTATCATCCACCGTGCACGATATATATCCATGATTTGTTGATCTGTGAGGTCAAATCTATTCGTTAGAATTCTATATACTCTTTGTTTATCATCGACGAATTCAATGTAGCGTACTGGTGGTTGAGAAACAGTATACGATACCTTAGCGTCTTGAAGCACAGACGGGTGTGTCGGACCATATTCCTCTAAGATGCCTAACCGAAGTGACTTCGTCACTCGCACAACAAATGAGACATCTTTTTCCTGCCACGATTGAAGGTTTTCTCTAGAAGGATAACCGCGATCCATCACGTAAATAGAATTTGATTTTTCTATGATGACACCGGAACTCTCGAAATCGCTTAACTTTGCGGATGACGGAACAATTTTATCTGGATAAACAACATCGGGTGAAGCAACGACTAGCCGAGTATGCATTTTAACTGCAGATTGGTTCTTTGAAATGTATGCCCAATCGCATAAATTTTGTGGCAACCTTATTTCAGTAGAGTCCACAATTCGCAACCAGCCTAAGCCGTTCGGAAGTCCCTTTAGCCCCTGTGTAAGTTTGGCGATTTTTTCCACAACTTTCATAAAGAGCTTTTGTACTAACTCAGTTGGCAAATCATTAATCCTGCGGCTTATCTGAGAACCGCTGATTTCCTTTATACCGATTTCCTCCCGAAGCTTTGGATAAGCTTCTAGTTTTTCTTCCATATGACGATATGAATCCCAATGATCCAATTGAGCGGATACAAGAATTTTTAACAAAGCCTTGGTTGAAAGCTTATAGTTCCTATAATCTAATAAAGGACAATCTAACTCTTCCGAAGGAAGAAGAGATAAGCATTGACAAATGAGCATTTCACGTCCTATAATTTTCTTATTCATTAGGAACTCCTTTTGTAGATGACTTGTTTGTATTAGGGAACAATACAAGGTCAACACATCTACAATAGGAGTTTTTTTATTGAATGTAAATACATATTTTTGAAAAGATGGAATTTATTTAAATTCATGCAACGCCATTGCCAGGTGCCAGGCACCTGGAATATTCTGGTCTGCTTTTCTATTATGAGAATAATAATTTTTCCATCTCTTTCCACGCTTTCTCTTTTCCATGGCCTGTTTCTGAAGAAAAAAGAATGATCGTATCATTTGGATCTAAGTTAAGTTCATCTCTTATAACTTTTTTATGCTTATCCCATTTTCCTTTTGAAATTTTATCAGCTTTCGTGGCTACAACAATAACGGGAACTTCGTGGTGCTTTAACCAGTCGTACATTAACACATCGTCTTCTGATGGTTTATGCCGAACATCAATGAGTTGAACGACTCCTTTCAGCTGTTCTCGTTCTTGAAAGTACTGCTCCATCAGACGGCCCCATGCTTCACGTTCTTTTTTGGACACTTTAGCATAACCATAACCCGGTACATCCACAAAATGGAGCCGGTCATTAATATTGTAGAAATTTAACGTCTGTGTCTTTCCAGGACGTTGAGACGTTCTTGCCAATCCTTTTCGATTAAGAACGGTATTAATAAATGATGATTTTCCAACATTGGAACGACCGGAAAGGGCCACTTCAGGAAATGGCCCTTCCGGAAACTGATAAGCTTTCGCTGCACTAATGACTAACTCTGCTTTCGTTACTTTCATTTCTTTTTCCCCACTAACGCTCTCTTTAATACTTCATCTAAATGCGAAACAGGAATGAAGGTTAAGTCTTTTCGAACACTTTCCGGAATGTCCTCTAAATCTTTTTCATTCTCTTTCGGCATAATAATATGTGTTAATCCAGCACGGTGCGCACTCATCGCTTTTTCTTTTAAACCACCAATTGGCAGCACTCGTCCGCGTAACGTAATTTCACCTGTCATACCGACTTCTTTTCGTACAGACCGTCCTGTTAAGGCAGAAATTAATGCTGTAGCCATCGTAATCCCTGCTGAAGGGCCATCTTTCGGAACAGCACCTTCTGGAACATGTATATGAATATCATTTTTTTCATTAAATTCTGGATCAATTGACAATTCTTCCGACTTTGAACGAATGTAACTGAACGCAGCTTGTGCAGATTCTTTCATCACATCACCGAGCTTTCCGGTTAATGTGAGCTTCCCTTTACCTGGCGAAAGTGACACTTCAATTGTTAATGTGTCTCCTCCTCCAGTTGTGTAAGCCAACCCTGTAGCCGCTCCGATTTGGTCTTCTGCTTCTGCTTTTCCGTAGCGAAATTTCGGTTTACCTAGTAGCGTTTCAATCGTGTTTTCAGTAACAATGACCCGCTTTTTCTCACCCGAAACAATCAGCTTTGCTGCTTTTCGACAAATCGTTGCCATTTGACGTTCAAGATTACGTACACCAGCTTCTCGAGTATAAAAACGGATTACTTTGCGGATCGCTTCTTCTTTTACTTGTAACTTCCCTTTTGTTAAGCCATGATCTTTCACTTGTTTTGGAAGTAAATACTCTTTTGCAATTTCAAGCTTCTCAACTTCCGTGTAACCGGCAATATGAATGACTTCCATTCTGTCCATTAATGGCGCAGGAATTGCAGCAATGTTATTCGCTGTCGTCACAAACATTGTTTTCGATAAATCGTACGGCTCCTCAATAAAATGATCACTAAAGCTGTTGTTTTGCTCAGGGTCAAGTACTTCAAGCATGGCAGCTGAAGGATCCCCTCTAAAATCACTAGCCATTTTATCGATTTCATCTAATAAAAATACCGGGTTTACAGATCCTGCTTTTTTCATCCCTTGAATAATACGTCCAGGCATTGCACCCACGTAAGTGCGGCGGTGACCACGGATTTCAGCTTCGTCCCTGACGCCACCTAGAGACATTCGAACAAAATTTCTCCCTAACGAACGTGAAATGGAACGTGCTAAGGATGTTTTCCCAACCCCTGGGGGACCCGCTAAGCAGAGAATCGGACCTTTTAGTTCATTCGTCAGTTGCTGAACGGCTAAATATTCTAAAACACGCTCTTTTACTTTTTCTAAACCGTAATGATCTTCATCCAAAATTTGTTGAGAGCGGTGAATATCCAGGAGGTCTTCTGTTTCATTTTTCCAAGGAATTTGGACGAGCCATTCTATATAATTCCGAATGACGGAGCTTTCAGCAGAACTCGAAGGAATTTTATCATAACGCTTTAATTCTTTATAAGCTTTTTCTTCTATTGCATCGGGCATATCTGCTGCTTCAATTTTTTCACGCAGTTCTGCAATTTCACCCTCTTTTCCTTCTTTTTCCCCTAATTCTTTTTGAATAGCTTTCATTTGTTCACGCAAATAATACTCTTTCTGCGTTTTTTCCATTGATTTTTTCACACGCTGTCCTATTTTCTTCTCTAGCCCAAGGACTTCTTTCTCGTTGCTTAATACACGCAAGATCTTTTGCAGTCGTTCTTGCAAGTCAAAAGTTTCTAACACATCTTGCTTTTGCGCAACCTTCAATGGCAAATGAGAAGCGATAATATCTGCCAGTCTACCTGGTTCGATAATATCAGTGACAGATGCTAACGTCTCTTGAGAAATCTTTTTTGACATTTGAATATACTGTTCGAACTGATCAAGCACATTTCGCATAAGAGCTTGCTCTTCCACTGTTGCTTCCTGACGCTCATCAAGCAATTCCACATTCACTTCGAAAAATTTATCTTGATCAATAAATTCGTTTATTTTTCCACGCTGTATTCCTTCCACAAGAACACGAATCGTTCCGTTCGGTAGCTTCAACATTTGATTGACTTTAGCTAACGTACCGACCTTATACACATCACTTTGATCAGGTTCATCGATTGAAATTTCCTTCTGCGTTGCCAAGAAAATCTCATGTTCATCTACCATTGCATGTTCTAATGCTTGAACGGATTTATCCCGTCCTACATCCAAATGAAGTACCATTGTCGGATAAACGAGCAAACCTCGTAATGGCAACATCGGGAGTTTTCTTTGAGTATTTTCACTCATATGTAGTACACCTCCACATTCACTGTTACAATCCTACACTTTTAGTTTATATAGACTCATTTATTAAGGCTGTTTTACTTAAGTATATGGTTAAAAAGGACAAAAAGAGTCGGAAAAAAAGGATGTCACTATATCCTCCGAAGCTTTATAAACATCCCCGTATACTTATTGTTTGGAAAAGAAATGAAATCATGCTTCATTCATCCACGATTTTATTGAAAACGCCGAAAAAATGAAAATGGACGCTCCCTCAATCAAGATCACGTCATGAAGATTTTGTTCAAACTATGATGATTCAATTTTTGAAAAAGTGAACAACCTCTTTTATTGTTCAATTTTATCCTATTGTACCTACTTTGTCTAACGTTGTGGAATGTTTCCAATTAAGGAAGATTTTTTTGCTTACTGTGTATTATTCATGATATCCTTCAGTGCTTTAAAAACATAGAAAAGGAAGGAAGGAGCCCGGTCGAAGGCTCCTCCAATGCCGGTATTATGTTAATCCTCCTGACTGGTTCAATGCAAATGATGCAGCTGGAGGAAGCATTTGATTTTCCTCGAGATCTTCCACATCTACTTTCTTCAATAATGCCAGCTTAAACACTTCCTCTAACGTTTCTACAGGGTAAATTTCCATTCCTTCGAAATCTTTTAAAATTGACTGGAAATTCCCTTTTGGTATGATTACTTTTGTTGCCCCAGCTAACTTTGCCGCTTCTACTTTAGCGACTACACCGCCGACTGGTTTAACATGACCGTGAATCCCCAGTTCCCCTGTCATCGCCACTTCGTGAAAAACAGGGAGGTTGTAAATGGCTGAATAGATTGCTGTTGCCATCGAAATCCCCGCAGAAGGTCCATCAACTGGAACACCACCAGGAAAGTTTACATGTATATCGTAATTAAACGTTTCGATTCCCATATTACGCAAAACAGTTAAGACATTTTCAACTGAGCCTTTTGCCATGCTTTTACGTTTAACTTGCCGATTATGAGTTCCTGTGCTTTCTTCTTCGGCAATTCCTGTAATGTTGATAGTCCCTTTTCCTGGATTTTCCATAACGGTAACTTCGATATCCAACACAGCACCCATATTCGGTCCGAACACACCTAATCCGTTTACGAAACCGACTTTATTTTCCGGATGAATTCTTTTTTCTGGTCTAGGCGGACGCTGACTCGAATGAATGACCCACTCTACATCTTTAACTGTAATATTGTTTCGATCTTCGCTTGTCGCCATTCCTGCAGCAATTTGAATGATGTTGACAGCTTCTCTCCCGTTCGTAGCATATCTTGATACAAGCTCTAACACACCATTTTCAATCGTTGCACCAATCTTCTTTACAGCTTTTTCTGCCACAATCGAAATTTCCGGCGGTGTTAACTGACGAAAATACACTTCCATACAACGAGACCTGATTGCTGGAGGGATTTCTTCTGGTGTCCGTGTCGTAGCACCTATTAACCGAAAGTCTGCTGGAAGACCATTCTTAAAAATATCGTGAATGTGATCAGGTATTTGATTATTCTCTTCACTATAATATGCACTTTCAAGAAAAACACGACGATCTTCTAATACTTTTAATAATTTATTCATTTGGATCGAGTGAAGTTCACCAATTTCATCTATAAAAAGCATTCCACCATGAGCCTTCGTAACAGCTCCTTGTTTAGGCTGTGGAATTCCAGCTTGTCCCATCGCACCAGCACCTTGATATATCGGATCGTGTACTGAACCGATTAGCGGATCTGCAATCCCTCTTTCATCGAATCTTGCTGTAGCCCCATCTAATTCTACAAAAACAGAGCTTCGTTTAAATGGCGAGTGCTCATTATTTTTTGCTTCTTCTAAAACGAGCCGTGCAGCAGCTGTTTTCCCTACACCTGGCGGACCATATATTAAGACATGCTGCGGGTTAGGACCGCATAATGCTGCCTTCAACGAACGTATACCGTCTCGCTGACCGATTATATCATCGAACGTTTTTGGGCGTATTTTTTCAGAAAGTGGTTCACTTAACCGTACTGCTCTCATCCTCCTAAGCTGTTCCATCTCCTTACGTGATTCTTTATCAACAGACACACGCTGGGTCCGCTGGTTTTTTAAAAGGTTCCAAAAGTATAGACCAATTATCACACCGAAAAATAGCTGGATAAAAAAAGCCAATCCAGTAATACCCATATTAAATCCTCCTCACTAAATGTTTGCTAGTGGTGTTTAGTATTTCCTGATCACCCATGGATAATCTTGATTTAAAAAGGAGGCAATAATTGGTCATAATAAATAGGGAATTCATCCACCTCTTACCACGCAAGGGAATTTTTCACTTTCTATTTCAAATAAGTATCCGCCCGTAAAACGGGCGGTTTTCATTTCGCCCTATAAGGGCACTTTACCACCAGAGTCCCTTAAGGGACCTTATTTAATTTGGTCCGTGCCAAAAGAATTTTGAGGACATCCCTTTTCTAATCAAATAGAATTCGAAATCGCTATAAGGCGGACGCTTTCACTCCAAAGCACAAGTGCGACATCTACTCGTGCTGCACTTCGTTTGCATTCGTAGTGTCTTCTTTGCAGCGGGCAATGCCTCAACTTCCTAGGTGCCACACTGTATGCACCTAGGGGATTTTCGTCGATTGCTTTTCCCGCCTGAGTCACCGCCTAGGCGCTCTTTCGAGTACATGATAATAGTTAAATGACATACTAATACCAGAAAAAACGTTGTGGGAAGTTGTATCTCAGCTCATTTTTATCTCACTTAAATGGGAATGGGCTTTTGTTATCAAAGATATTTATGTTCATTTCGTATCCATCATTTAAGATAATAAATGACATGACGCAAATAAAGTTTTCATCCAAAGGTGGAAGGTACTGCGCGACTGTCTCTTCCTCTACTAGTATAGCTCTGTCGTTTATCCGTCGAGACAAATCGCTGTATTTCGAAGAAGCAATGCTCTTTCCTACGTAAAACGGACGAGTTGAGATCCCTTCGAGCTTGGTCGAAGTAGCTCAACCGTTCGTCCGTGGAAAGCAAGCAGTATACCTTCCAACTATTCGTTACTTTTAAAGAAATCTCACGAATACAATCCTTAAAGGTTTATTTTCACACTGGCAGAGCCTGTGGTTTAAAAAGACTATAATAAAAAACCCCGACATAATCGGGGTTTTGAATTCATTCATTCCACAAATAGTTAAGCACTTTCTTTTGGCTCTTCAATAATTTCACCATCGGACGATTCAAGTGTCGGACGTTTATTATCACGGACCGATTCATCTGTAATAACACATTTAGCGATATCTTCACGTGATGGCAGTTCATACATGACATCAAGCATAATACCTTCAATGATGGATCGAAGACCACGAGCACCTGTTTTCCGTTCAATTGCTTGTTTAGCAACTTCTCGTAATGCTTCGTCTGTAAATTCAAGTTCCACATCGTCAAGTTCAAGCAATTTTTTATATTGCTTTACAAGGGCATTTTTAGGTTTCGTTAAAATCTCTACAAGCGCATCTTCATCTAAAGGCTGTAAGCTTGAGATTACCGGTAAACGCCCGATAAATTCAGGGATTAAACCATAGCGAAGTAAATCCTCTGGTAAGATTTTTGCTAAAAATTCACCGTCTTTTAAATCTTCTTCAGTTGTCTCTGATCCAAAGCCGATCACTTTCTTACCTAAGCGACGCTTAATAATTTGTTCGATTCCATCGAAAGCACCACCGCAAACAAAGAGAACGTTTGTCGTATCAATTTGAATGAACTCTTGATGAGGATGTTTACGTCCGCCTTGTGGAGGTACGCTAGCGGTAGTTCCTTCAAGAATTTTTAGCAACGCTTGCTGTACCCCTTCACCAGATACGTCTCGAGTAATAGATGGGTTTTCAGATTTACGTGCAACCTTATCAATTTCGTCAATATAGATAATTCCACGCTCTGCTTTTTCAACGTCATAATCCGCAGCTTGGATTAGTTTAAGTAAAATGTTTTCAACGTCTTCACCGACATAACCTGCTTCAGTCAAAGAAGTTGCATCAGCAATTGCAAACGGCACATTCAATATACGTGCTAACGTTTGAGCAAGTAGCGTTTTCCCGCTCCCTGTCGGCCCGATTAAACAAATATTACTTTTAGCAAGCTCAACTTCATCATTTTTACTTGAAGAATTCACACGTTTGTAATGATTATAAACAGCTACAGATAAGGTCTTTTTCGCTTGATCTTGACCAATGACATAATCGTTCAATATATCACGGATCTCTTGTGGTTTTGGAATGTCTTCCATTTCCACCTCTTCTTCACTGCCCAATTCTTCTTCAACGATCTCAGTGCACAATTCAATACACTCATCACATATATATACGCCAGGACCAGCGACTAGTTTACGTACTTGGTCTTGTGTTTTCCCACAAAAAGAACATTTTAACTGTCCTTTTTCTTCATTAAATTTAAACATTCAATTCACCCCTAACAGTAATGTTAAACGAAGCTCTGTCTTTTTCGCTTATAAAATGAGGATTGCCCTTCCTCGCCAACAACAATTGATACGTTGCTTGAACAGCGCAACATTTGACGACGATATACATTCGGCTCATCACTCAAAAATATGTTGTTTACCGGTTTTTAGCCCCTATTTTATCGAGTTGGACAACTCTTAAGTGATTCACTTTATACGTATGTTTACATTGTACGTTTCCGTTCCAAATTTTAAACGGACGACTGTCCAAAATAAACGAATGGAAGGTTGGGGATATTTTGCCAAACAACCACTTATAAAATTGTAACACATATGATGCAGTGAATCGAAAGTCAAGCCTTCTTCGATATTGTGTGCGAAAAAACATTTAATTGTTTCATCAGAATAAATCACCGTTTCTAATCTGTCAAACAATTTGAGGTTATCCGGACGTCCATTATTTTCCGCCTATAGCGGATCGCTTAATTATGTATTGATTGACTATCTCAATTTATGAAGAAAGGTCTCCTTCTATAATCTACCAATAAAAACATTTCTTCTTGAAATGAGCTTTTTAATACAATACCACATTAAAAAACAGATTACCTTGTTTTATGTCCAAAGAAATTTCTCCATCTTTCGAAAGTCTTTGTAAAAAAAGCTCAAATTATGATGGAAGATTATACTGAATCTCATGTAATGATTCGTTTTTAAATGAAATAGTATTTATAGTATGTATAAAGCAAGGCACGATCTAGTCGCGCCTTGCCAAACGGTCGTATTATTATTTTGCAGTTTTACTATTCTCGACTAAGAAATCAATCGCTTTGCGAACTTTTAAGTCACCTTTTAATGTATCAACGCCACCTTGCATAGCAAGAATTTGTTTAATCTCATCAGCAGAGCGTTGGTACGTTTCAGCCATTTGATCGATCTCTTTATCGACGTCCTCATCAGATACTTCTAAGTTTTCAGCTTCAGCAATTGCTTCAAGTGTTAAGTTCATGCGAACACGCTTTCCAGCATCGTCCTGGAACTGAGCTTTCATACCTTCTTCGTCTGTTTGAGCAAATTGGTAATACATGTCAAGTGACATACCTTGAGCTTGCAGACGCTGACCAAATTCTTGGAGCATGCGGTCTACTTCTGTATCAATCATCGCTTGTGGAATGTCGATCTCAGAGTTCTCTGCAGCTTGTTCTACAAGTGAATCACGCTTTGCTGCATCTGCTTCCTGCTCTTTACCTTTTTCAAGTTTTTCCCGGATATCTTTTTTAAGTTCATCAAGTGTTTCGACATCTTCATTTGCATCTTTCGCAAATTCGTCATCTAGTTCAGGAAGTTCTTTACGTTTTACATCATGAACTTTCACTTTAAATAATGCAGGCTTTCCAGCTAATTCTTCAGAATGATAGTCTTCTGGAAATTCAACATTTACTTCTGTTTCTTCACCAGCTTTTGCCCCGACTAGCTGCTCTTCAAAGCCCGGAATAAACTGACTAGACCCGATTTCTAAAGAGTAGTTTTCTGCCTTTCCACCTTCGAAGGCTTCTCCGTCAACGAACCCTTCAAAGTCCATCACAACTGTATCGCCTTCTGCTACTTCACCATCTTCGATCGCTACTAAGTCAGCGTGACGCTCTTGTAGTTGTTTAACTTCCTCTTCAACATCTTCATCTGCTACAGTAACGTCTTGTTCTTCAACTTCAAGACCTTTGTATTCGCCTAATTGAACTTCTGGTTTCACTGTTACTGTCGCTTTAAAGATAAGTGATTGACCTTTTTCGATTTGATCGATATCAATCTCTGGACGATCAACAGGTTCAATTCCTGCTTCTTCTACAGCTTCTGAGTAGGCTTGCGGAAGTAGAATATCTAAAGCATCTTGATAAAGTGACTCGACGCCAAAACGTTGTTCGAAAAGTCCTCGAGGTACCTTCCCTTTACGGAAGCCAGGTACATTTACTTTCTTCACTACTTTTTTAAATGCTTCATCTAACGCTTGATCCACACGTCCACTGTCAACTTCTACAGTAAGTACGCCGGAGTTACCTTCTTGTTTTTCCCATTTTGCAGTCATGAATACTTTCCCTCCAACAATCAAAAAATAAATAATATGCACTTTCTTCACTATTTGCAACCATCTTATTATAACACACGAAAATAGGTTTTCAATAATTTCTCTTTGTCGCTTGACAGCTTGCCATAAGAAGCAGCGTTCTTGAGAGCGAAGTCTTTCATTATGTATGATTTTCGTTCAAAGTTAATAACAGCGACTCAATTTCTTTCATATGAACGACCGCTGATTCGACTTCTTTTTCATCGACGTCATATTGATCGATAATCTCTTCTGCTGTTTCTTCCCCTTCAACTAAAGCGGATCCTAAAATATGTAATGCAGCTGCCCATGTTTCCGTATGTAATGGGACCGGTGATTTCGGATATAATGCAAACAAATAGTGCCACCATACTTGTTGAACCATCTCATATAATGATGGACTTTTTTGTGCCAATGTCTCATTCAACCGATTTAGTACATTCGCTCCAAATTTTTCATGAAAAATGTCTTCTAATTGATTAATATTGACTTCAAACGTCTCGCCAAATTTATGTACTTCAAATGTATCTGTACTATGTAATTCCTTTAAAATTTGAATGAGATAACTTTTTAGAACTGGATTATTTTCTTTTCCTTTTAAAAAACTTTGATAAGCATCTTGAACTCTCGGTGAATTAATTTGGCTTAGTCGTTGAATGGCTCCCCACTGCTGATCCGGGTCACCTCCTTCAAGTTTTTGAATTAACTCTTCCGTATTTGTTATGTTATCTACACTATCATCATAGTCTTCCTCAATTCCTGCTTGATCAGACGCCATTTGCCTCGAAAAATCAAGAAGCTGATAAAAAGATTCTGCCATATTCGGTGGTAGTCTATCTTCAGCAATAACCGTTTCCAAGAGGTGAACAACTTCTTTATAGTCGCCTAACTGTACAAGAAGAGAGACATACACTTGAAGGACATCATAATATTGTCCAATCCCTTCATGTAACATAGACTCACAATGATTCCGGGCTTCCTCAAGACGGTTTAATTCGATATTCGTAATGACAAGTCCATAACGAGCCTGGGGATGACTTGCTTCCAGTTCAGTCGATTCCTGAAAATAACGAAGTGCATCGTAATACTTTTTTTCCTTTAAGGATGACATGCCTTTTTCCACTAGCTTTGCAACAAGCCCCGGAAATAAAATAACATTATCCTCATGTCCATTCTCTTGCTTCCCCATGATTGTGTGACCACCTTTGAAAACGAATATTCTTCCTTTTAGTTTATCAATACAAATTTTGAAAAACAAATAGTATAAGAGTAAATTGTTTACTTTTCAGAAAATTCCTGATATTCCTGTTTTAAATTAAAGTATATATGATAACTTGTTTTTATTGTATACAAAACAGTCGTAAAAATGATAAAAAACGTAGTAGTGAACAATATAATTATGCAAATAAAATAGATTTAAGTGTTAAAAGGGGGAATATGCTAGTTCCTGAAGCGAGTCAACACAACAATTATCATAGTAATAACTGTAAAAACGCAGAGTAGTCATCATATCACATAAAACACTCTTCACGCTGTATCAGCATATATTTAGTTTCATAAAAAAAAACTCTGAGAATGATCTCAGAGGCTTAAATATGTAATGTAATGGCGTCCCAGGAGAGATTCGAACTCCCGACCGACGGCTTAGAAGGCCGTTGCTCTATCCAGCTGAGCTACTGGGACAAAGTATAATTCTTATCAAGTTTTATCCTGTTTCTTCCTCTCCCAGTCATCTCAATGATGGCAATGCGTCGTAACAACTCGCAGCATCTTCTTTGATGTATCGCTCGTAGCTGAGCTACTGGGACAAAGTATAATTCTTATCAAGGTTTATCCTGTTTCTTCCTCTCCCAGTCATCTCAATGATGGCAATGCGTCGTAACAACTCGCGCAGCATCTTCTTTGATGTATCGCTCGTAGCTGAGCTACTGGGACAAAGTATAATTCTTATCAAGTTTTATCCTGTTTCTTCCTCTCCCAGCTATCTCAATGATGGCAATGCGTCGTAACAACTCGCAGCATCTTCTTTGATGTATCGCTCGTAGCTGAGCTACTGGGACAAAGTATAATTCTTATCAAGGTTTATCCTGTTTCTTCCTCTCCCAGTCATCTCAATGATGACAATGCGTCGTAACAACTCGCAGCATCTTCTTTGATGTATCGCTCGTAGCTGAGCTACTGGGACAAAATTTTATTAATATCATATTAATCGGAAACTTTGTAATTATGGAGCGGGTGAAGGGAATCGAACCCTCGTCATCAGCTTGGAAGGCTGAGGTTTTACCATTAAACTACACCCGCATAATATTTAGATCTCTTTTCATGCTTGCTTATACTTTCATGTCTCTTCCTCTGCCAGTAACGCTTCGCAGTAATATCCGTCGAGACAACTCGTCGATTACTCGTGAAGCCTCGCTCGTGGCTGAGGTTTTACCATTAAACTACACACGCATAATATTTAGATCTCTTTTCATGCTTGCTTATACTTTCATGTCTCTTCCTCTGCCAGTAACGCTTCGCAGTAATATCCGTCGAGACAACTCGCAGATTACTCGTGAAGCTTCGCTCGTGGCTGAGGTTTTACCATTAAACTACACCCGCATAATATTTAGATCTCTTTTCATGCTTGCTTATACTTTCATGTCTCTTCCTCTGCCAGTATCGCTTCGCAGTTATATCCGTCGAGACAACTCGCAGATTACTCGTGAAGCTTAGCTCGTGGCTGAGGTTTTACCATTAAACTACACACGCTTTAAACGCGTTAGTTTTAAAACAAAGTTATGTAGTACATTATACTAGAAAAACAATTTTTTTCAAGGGTTAATTTGAAAAAAGAAGGATTGTTTGTTAACAGCGACATAGATTAATATATACAATCCTTCCTTTATTGTCAACTATTTCTTGAAAAACTTTTACTAAGTTCCTCAACTTTTGTTCCAGCTACATCATAAAAATCAACAACAACTTCATTTTCATCTACTGTGACAATTACATAAGTTCCGACATGAAAACGACGCGGAAGTCGCATGCTTCCAGGGTTAATAATAACCTTGCCTTTTTCTTGAACAGCTACTGGAACATGTGTGTGACCGTAACAAATCACATCTGCCCCTGATTCTTCACCCCTCAATAATATATTCATTTCTGTCATTTTTACATTTAATAAATGACCGTGCGCAATAAAAAATTTGACTCCTTCGATCTCTTTTATTTCTTCTTCTTTAAAGTCATTGCCAAAATCACAATTCCCTCTAACAGTGATGACATTTTTTAAAGGCTCTGCATGTCCGTTCAGCTCGGAATCACCACAATGAAACATCGCATCGACTTCATGTTGATGGCGATCAACGACTTGTTGAACTTGCTCGTCCCAACCATGACTGTCACTCATTATTAATGCTTTCATGATCTTCGCCCCTTGTTACAGTGTCTTCTTTGTATGTTTAGATTGACTTATGAATGTACCCATTCATCCCAATGTTTCGCTAAAATGTTTAAGGCATTTGCTCGATGACTAATTGTATTTTTTTCATGCTTTTCTAGTTCAGCCATCGTTTTATTATGTTGAGGTAAGTAAAAAATTGGGTCATACCCAAATCCATGATCACCTGAACGTTCTGTTGCAATTAATCCCTCACAAGTACCGCGAACCGTTTTTGTCTTTTCTCCAGGGATAAAGACTGCGAGTACACAGACAAACCGGGCCTGTCTCTCCTCTTCAGGTATACCTACCAGTTCCTTTAACAGTTTCTCATTGTTTGCATCGTCATTTTTCTCTATTCCCGCAAATCGTGCAGAATAAATCCCTGGTTTCCCACCTAAGGCGTCAACTTCTAATCCTGAATCATCTGAAATGACAACTTGATTTATCTGTTTTCCAATTGTTTCAGCTTTTTTTATTGCATTTTCTTCAAAGATTGTCCCATCTTCTATAACATCAACATCTTTCTCAAGGTCTAACAAAGACTTAACTTTCACACCTTTTTTCTCAAAAAATGCTGCAAATTCATTTATTTTCCCTTTGTTTTTCGTAGCAATGAAGACTTGATCAATATTCAAGGTTAAGCCTCCTCATTTTCATTTAATAGAGAAAGATCGCCAATGTTTTGTGCAAATTCACCTATTGCGTCTTTTTGCATTTGAAATAATTCATGTATGCCTTTCTCTGCAAGTTCTAACATCTCATTTAATTGAGTGCGTGAAAACGTTGCTTCTTCACCTGTTCCTTGAATTTCAACGAATTCACCATTACCGGTCATCACGACATTCATGTCAACATCAGCTTCTGAATCCTCTATATAATTTAAATCTAAAATCGCTCCATTTTTTTCATCAACACCGACTGAAATTGCTGCTAAATAATCTTTCACTGGATTTTTTTGTACAGCTTTATCATTCATGAGTTTTTCAAATGCTAAGGCCATTGCAATAAACGCACCTGTAATTGATGCTGTTCTCGTCCCGCCGTCAGCCTGAATAACATCACAATCAATCCAAATTGTCCGTTCTCCTATGACATCTAAGTCAACGACCGAACGCAAAGCTCTACCAATAAGACGCTGAATTTCCATCGTCCGTCCAGAAAGCTTTCCTTTTGAAGATTCACGAATGTTTCGCTGTTCAGTAGCACGTGGAAGCATGGAATATTCAGCAGTAATCCACCCTTTCCCTTGTCCTCGTAAAAATGGTGGGACACGGTCTTCGATGCTGGCAGAACATATCACTTTCGTATCACCGAATGAAATAAGGACAGACCCTTCTGGATGTTTAATATAATTAGGTATGATTTCTACCTTTCGTAATTCATTTGTTTCACGTTCGTCTGGACGCATCGTATCACTACTCCTTCATTATGTACATTATGTATGGATCATGTTTCAACGGAATTCATGAATAACCGTTGGTATACTTCAATGTCTCGACAAAGCATGGCGCTTTCTTGTTTAAAATCGAGACAAGAACAACGAGATAAACTATCTTCATAGTTAGAAAAAGAGGCAGCCACCGGCTACCTCCTTAATCATAATTGTTTATATCATGAATTTCAAATCTGATTAAACGACTTAATATTCACCTGTATTCACCATATCAGGTCTCGCGACTGGTTCAGTCAGTGTTTCACCTGTGCTTACAAGAACAGCGCTTTCTGATTCAACTTGGACAGCTACATTTTCGACTTCATCTTGTTCAGTCATAGACAAGACGATCATATTTAGAACAGTTTCTGACATTGCAGTGCCTTCCATTTGGCTAAGGACCGCTTCATTAAAGTTTAATGTTAGCGTCCCACCCTGCAGTGTCGGCTCTTCAACAAGTTCAACTTCTTGTCTAAAATCAGTTAGAAGATTTGACATCATATTCGGCCCTTTTAGCAATTCAGCCATAACTGCTTCGTATTCATCTGTATTTTGGTCAACTCGTCTAGTGACTGGGACATAATAAGTTTGCTCACTGTCTTGTGCAAGGAAATAAACGACAAGAGATTTCGTTGACGCAATATCTGCGTGATCGCTTTCTTCTAAATTAATGCCATGAGATCTCGTATAACCTTGGGCTACTGGAGTGCCTCGTTGTGGCATCGTATCAATATTTTCACCGTCTACTTGTAATTTCACACGGTCAACACCTTCTATTTGAGTAACCGTCCAAGTTAATGATTGAAGAACTTGTAATTCATCTTCAGGTCTGTAATCAGTAAATTCTTCATTAAAGTTGATTGTGGCAACACCTTGATCTACCGTTGCATCAATCACTTCTGTTCCAGGAGGCAAGCTCGCTTGGAAACCATTTGGAAGCATTTCTGAAATCGGTCCACCTTGAATTAAGTAAGACACTGTTTGTTGAACATCATTTTCTGAATCTGGCAGATTAAATGTTTGAGGAGCTACCAACCCATTACGGTCTACTAAGTAAAGCTCTGTCATCGCCGTTTCTTCTGCAGCTTCTTCTGCGACTCCTCCCTTTTCCTCAGCCTCATCAGCTTCACCTACTTCTCCAATTTCTTCTACATCTTCTGTCGTAACACCTTCTCCAATGACTCCGTCCTCATCTTCTTCCATTACTTCAAGATCAAGTTCTTCATCCTCTTCGAGAAAGTCTATTTGCGGTGGATCCATCTCTTCTAACGTTTCATCAACTGGATCAGCACCACACGCAGTAAGTGTGACCGCAGCAGCTAGCAGCAACCACGTTGATTTTGTTGTAAGGCGACGCATTTTTTTCCCTCCTTGACAGTTTGTACTACCATATATACGAGCCTTTTTATAAATTAGACCAACAGATTTGGACGAACATTAGAATGAACTCTTGTATTTCCTTAACTAAAACATCCAAAGACAGTAAAACCCGACCTGGTACCCTTACTTTCTTTTTATATTTTAATTAAATTCGAAATCACTATCACCGGACGCTTTCACCCCAGGGCACAAGTGCGAAACCTACTCATGCTGCACTACATGCATTCGGGTGTCTTATTTGCTGCGGGAAGTGCCTCAACTTCCTAGGTACTACACTTCGTGTACTTAGGGGATTTTCGTCTTCTACTCGATTCGTCCTTCTTCTTTAAGCTCTAAATAATAATTAGCAAATGCTTCTGCTACTACTTCAACGGATTTATAAGATTCATCTAGCGTATTATCGACTCCACCAATCTCTAATAGAAACGAATATTCAGATAGGTCTTGATTGTATACACCATTCCCTTGGGTTCTGTCTCTCGAAAACAAACCTCTACTAAGCCCAGGTGAAAGATCTTCTATATGATCATGAAATTCATTCGCCACCTGCTCATTTTTTTCATATTCAGCATGCGATTCACCGATCACAAAGAAAGTACGTGCTAACGTTTGACCGTCTGTCTCTACAGTCGTTACATCCCTTCTAACGGAATCACGATGTAAATCAAAGAAAAAGTCAATGTCTGGATCCTCCTCTAGCGTACTATCTACTATTTCTCTAGACAGTTCATATGATTGATGAGTCTCCCACTCTCGTTCATGAAGTTTGTTCGTCATATTCGTCGTATCGACGATAACGTTAAACCCTCTTTTCTCCAATTCCTTTCCGAATTCTTCTCCAACCATCGTAATATTCACTTCATTATGAGTTGCTAGATTCGGATCATCGTTTCCTACATTTAAATGAGGCAAGTACGATTCCCAGCTATGTGTATGATATACGAGTACGGAAGGCTTATCATCTCCAATATGCGTATAATCCCTTTCTTGGTCTGAGCTTTCTGATTCAGTACTACCTTCTTCACTTTCATCTGCTGACTCTTCATAAGAAGCTTCTCTTTCTTCCATTAATACTTCTAATGGAGGGGAAGATTCATACGGTAAAGTTGTAAAGTCGGTACCTTCACCTGCTACAACGATTCTCGTATTAAATGTAGCTAGACCTGGAATTTCTCGGCCTAGCAAGCTCCGAACATCACCAGGATCCAAGCTTGTCGCCAATTGAAATGTCAAACGCGCAGGGGATGGTTTCTCAAACGTTTCAGGCAACGCTTGTTCAAAATACCGGTTTTCAAAACTCATCACATACAATAAATGTTCTTCAGTAATATTTGCTACCCATTGCTTTACATTTGCTGAAGAAACATTTGTTTCAGTTAAGACACTTACAATGATGAACAATGTAACAATACTAATGAATGTAATAATAATTGAATCTTTTGCCTGGATTATGATTGACTTTCTTTTCATGAAAAACACCTTTCTCTATTAAACGCTTTAGTTTCATTCTATGAAATGAAAAGATTAATAGAACGGACGATAATAGAGAGAGCTCGTTTTGATCTATTAGTACTAGAGTCTCAAAAATATATGTTCACCTTAAAATTATAATTTGTAATAGTTGAATTACTACTATTACAAAGATACAAATCTCGCTTTTTGGCGAGTCCAATGGCGAAAGCCTTAGTTGCAGTTATACTTTCATCCTAAATGAATAAATTCTATTAGCAAAAAGAAGCCCTATTGCGTCATAGGACTCCCCTCATTTAAAAAATCTAACGTATTTTAAAAACTTTAATCATTTCATTCAGTTTTTCACTGGATCCATTTAACACTTCTGCAGAATGAGAAATTGTCGAGATTGCTTTAATTTGTTCATCTGTAGAAGCTGTAATTTGCTCTGTTGAGGCTGCTGACTCCTCTGCAACAGCTGAAATGTTCTGGAAAGTAGCAATAACATCATCTTTAGAATGATTCATTCCCGTGATTCCCTGATTTATTGAGTCAATTGATTGAATGATCTGTCTAATATCACGATCTATAGAATTAAAAACCTGCTCAGTATCATGAACAACCTTTAATTGTTCCTCTGAAATGATATTCGTCTGGTCCATTGCTTCTGTTGCATTTTTATTTTCTTCTTGAATTCCTAAAATTGTTTGCCTTACTTGCTCGGTTGCTTCGGATGATTGTTCGGCAAGCTTTCGAACTTCATCAGCAACAACAGCAAAGCCTCGCCCATGCTCACCAGCTCTCGCCGCCTCGATTGACGCATTTAAAGCTAATAAGTTCGTTTGTTCAGAAATTTCATTGATTGTACCAATAACACCATCGACTTCTTTAATTTTAATAACGAGGTTCGAAAGTACATGATTCACTGATTGAATGACTTTCGTTGATTCGTTCGTTTTCTTTTTAAGTGTCGAAATTTGTGAAACTCCTTGGTCACTTGATTGTTTTGCACCAGCTGATAAAGCATTCATTTGCTCATTTTGTTCACTGACATTCTCAATTTGTGCTGATAACGTCATTGACATTTGATTTGCTGACTCAATTTGAGACGCTTGTTCATTTGCTCCATCAGCAATTTCAGAGATGGCTTTTCCTACTTCCTCGCTAGAAGCCGTCGTTTCTTCGGACAACGCACTTAAGCTTTCTGACGCTTGCGATACTTCAGATACTGATTCTTCAACCGAAGAAATAAGATTTTTCATACTATCAACCATCGCATTAAAATGATTCGACAATACACCGATTTCATCTTTCGACTTTGATTTTACCTGAACGGTTAAATCTCCCTTCGCCACTTTATTTACTTGCTCTTTTAAAGCACTTATTGGTTTTGTAATACTTTGTGACAAAATGTATGTGATACCGACAGCTAAAAGAATCCCAATAACAGAAACGATCGCAATAACAACTAATAATTGGTTCGATTCACTAAGTAGTCTCTCCTCTAAATAAACCGTTCCGACTTTCCACCCTGTATGTTCAATCGTTCCAAATGATAATATTCGCTCATCATTATTATGCGTGTATTGAAAATGACCTGAATCATCCAGACCAAACATTTCCTGTATGAAATCTAATTCTGATAGATCGTTTCCTCTTTCATCTGGGTGTACCATTGCAATCCCATTTTCATCAAATAAAAAGGAATACCCATCATATCCTACAATCGTTTCACTAATAATGTTATCCAAAGAATCTAAGGACAAGTCATTTGCTACAACACCTAGAATACGATTCGTCTCGGGGTCGGTTATAGACTTCGCAATCGTTAATACGTAATCACCATTACTGTTGTCCACATATGGTTCTGTAAAAATTACTTCCCCTGGATTGTCGACAGCTTTTTCATACCATGGTTGTAATGTCGGATCAAAATCATCCGGCAAGTCGATCTCAGGAACCGTATATACTTCATCTAAATGCGGAGAACCAATATAAGATAACGTTATATTAGGATATGATTCTAAATATTTTTCAAAATCTCGTTTCATACCTTCCGATGAATCTCCTGATTCACGCAAAAACTCGATAACGAGATCACTGCTGCTGTACCTATCAATGCTTTTACTGTACTGATCCAAATATAATTCCGTTACCATTTTCATTTCTTGGACACTCGAATTTGCTTGGACCATCGCATTTTCTTCAATCGAGTTTTTACTAATTAAAAACGTAACTGCTGATACTGATGTTAAAATCAAAACAATTAAAATAGTAAATGAAACGATCATTTTCGTATTAATTTTATTAAACAAAACGATTACCTCCATCATAGATGCTATGTACTAACTAGTTAACAATCGTATCTTAGCACAGGAGGTACTCAAAGTAGTTTTATTTTAAAAGTTTCGCTATTTTCTGAATCTACGTAAAAAACGTAAGCCTAATAAAAAAAGACTCGTTACAATTGATTTTTATCGTGGATCAGCAATCACCCAGGCAAAAATAATATGAAAAAGAACTACTTTACCGCAGTTCTTTTTTACAGCCTATATCCCTTGAAATCTAAGTAATCTTAACCGACCTTTTTACTGTCCTTTAGGTCTTAACAATAAGGACCTTTCGATAGCTTCGCTCACATCTAATGACGGGCGTACTTTTCTGACCAACTCAAATACTTCTTGTACGATCACTTCTAACTCTCTTAAACCCCTTTTTGGGTGATTCAATAATATTGACTCAAATCGATTATATGCATCGCGAGGTTTTATCTTCATCTCTAATAGAGAATGCTTTTGCCACTTAAAACCAGGGTGATGCACGTACATTTTATTTAAGCTAAAGAGGATCGCCATCAAATGCTCTTGAACAGACACGATTACTTTATAAAGTAACAGCCAATCTTCCCTTTCTAACAAAGCTTCACGGTTCCCCCACCTAGTTCCTAGGTCGCTATATTCCTTTATCATTGCATCTGTTAATCGATCTGGATAACCACGCACCATGGTCTGTATTGCCTTTTGTGTCGAGCGTTCTTCCAGCAATACCCCATTTCGAATCGCAGCAACTAAACATTGTTTATCCAAGTCGGTATGAAAATGATGAGTTACATCATGAACGACTTTTTCTATCGTTTTTGTTAAAAAGTGACTCATTTCCAATTTAATTCCTTGTGAAACATACGATTCAGACCATTCTTCTTCTTCATAAGGATAAAAATCAATGAGGCGTCCATTTACTTGATAAATCACTTTCATACGCTCCTCATCTGTAGGGCTTTCTTTCCACAATAGGAATAGTTCTATATCTGAATACTCATCTTCCCAATTTCGAGAAACAGAACCAGTAAGAATGACTGCATCTACTTTTTGATTTTGTATATATTCTTTCGAAATGTGTTTAGCGATAACGTTTAATTTCACGAATCAATGCCTCTCTCTCTGTCACTTTAAATGCCGTTTTCATTTGACCTTGATTATTCTTTGCTATTTTTTCATCCGACCGGACTAGTTCATCTTTTAAATGTGTTTCATCAAAGAGATGCTTTGCCATTTCACTTATTTGAAACAAAACCATTGCTCTAAATTTTTTATAACCTCTTCGCTCTTTTAGCGATTGCCCCAAGAAAATCACCTCTATTAATATTTTCATTCGATATTTTTAGATGAAAGGTTTAAAAGAGCGATAAACTACTATATGAAGTCAACTAATTGACTTATCTATTAATCTTATAAATATGATGATGGTCCATAGTAGAACCTACACCAATTCCAAATCCCTTCATATCCATATTTAAGGCTAATTCTAAGTCGACATTAGAATCACCCATCACAAAAGATTGTTCAAGGTCAATGTCTGGATATTTTTTAACAGCTTGCTTAATCATACCGTCATTCGGCTTCATGCAATCACACCCCTCACCCCTTGCATGAGGACAGTAAAAGATATCCAAAACATTTATATCATGAACGCGTAACATATCAATCATTTTTGTCGTTAGCTCCTCACATTGACTCCGATTAATAAACCTTTCGTTAATTAAGTATTGATTCGTTATGATTATGATTTCATAGCCTCTTTTTCGGATGTGCTGAGCAGTTTACCCGGAAAGTGGATTTCTCCTTCCCTTAACCCTTCTGCATAAACATCTCTAACACGAATGATATGAGAAAATAATTTTCTTAGTGTTCCTAATTCTGTTGATAAACGGAGATCCCATTTTTCGTCAGGGATTTCTGTTGCGAGTTCATTCGTCATATTTGCAGCATAAATAAAACCTTTTGTATCCATAAACGATAGTCCCCTCAATATTTCAGAATTTTTCGTTTCATTAAAACTGAAGGTAAAATGGGTGTTCGTGATGATCTAAAATTTTTTTAAGTTCTATTTGAAATTGTTCATTTTTATTAATTTTAATGCTTTTTCTGTTTGAAAAAAGCCTACATTCAAGCTTTCACGATTCGTCTTCAAACTTCCATATACCGGCTTCCCCAACCACCACATATGCTCTATATGATTATCAACCTCATCGGATATCCCGCAAAACTTGAGGATTTCAATATGAATTCCCATTTCCTCTTCTACTTCTCGTATTGCGGCATCCTTCATTGATTCATAAGGTTCTACTACTCCTCCAGGAAGCTCCCAGCCTCTAACTGGATCTTCTTTTAACAAAATTTCACGTTTCTCATTCATTACGAGAACACCAGACGTAATTTTGTAATAGTTATCCAAAGATCTTCCCCCTTAAAGCTTGTTAACTTGTAAATACATTCATACTTGCAAGATGTACATTCCCGTTTCTGCTGGAATATCATTTTTCGATAAGCTCTTGCCAGTTATATATTCTTTGTATGATGTGATTGTCCTATCGTGCGTTACAATATAATTTCATTCCCATCTATCACCAAGTTTTATCTAAGTTTTCCGAATAAAATGTTAAAGCTCTACTATATTTATTTATCCATTGATCAGACGACGTTTCAATTAATTCACTAAGTAATGTTTCTACTGCTAGCTTATGATCATTCACATTATAGAAAGTCATCGCAAGAAACACGTGTAATGCACGATTTTCTGGAAACTCTTTTAACCCAGCTTTCAAAATATTCATCGCTTCATCGTATTGACCTATACATCTAAGACTGCTGCCTAATTGGATAAAAGCACGCTCTCGTTCTTCTCCTAAAATTCCTAAAGCAAGTGCTTTTTCATAATGAGTGATCGCTTCTCGCTCTAGCCCTAATCCGTCATGTACTTCTGCACAATGAAAATGTACTTGTTTATCATTTGGATATTCTTTGGTTAAATCTAGCAACAGCTGTTTGGCTTCTTCATTTTTGTTTTCTTCTATTAAACGCCTCGCTTTATGAAGCATCATTAGCCCCCCTTTTAGTTTTCAATGTTTTTAATAAACGTTCTTACTAGTCCGTTCAACTCATCTTGCTTTTTCATCCAAATATAATGCTCAGCTCCGTCAATTTTTACAAAGCTAGCATGTTTCATAAGCTCCGATAATTGTTCTACCGGCCAAGAAGGACGAATATCGTCTTCTCCAAAAATAAATAGAGCAGGTACATCAATCGTTGAAATTTCTTTAAGTAATGTCGAACGTTTAATCCATTTTCTCCACGAGTCTAGTAACGAACGATGAACGACTTTATTTACTTCAGAAAAAAATTCAGGTGTTTCTTCACCCTTTTCGGCTTTATTTTTTTTATAACTTTCTTTCCAATCTCGGTCATTTTGAATGCCCGTTCCAGATATGGATATAAAGCGAGAGACTGACTTTGGACACTGAATCGTATAAGCTAATGCCAAGTCTGCTCCCCATGAATGGCCGATAACATTCCATTCATTAAAACCATATGCTTTCCTAATGATTTCAATTTCTTCAATGGCATTTTTCATATGATAGTTTTCTCTTCCAATTGAAGAACGTCCGCACCCTCTTGGCTCGAATGTAATGGCCTCACAAAAATCACTGACCATCTCCATTAAAGGATCCAAATAATGACAGCAGCCTGGCCCTCCGTTAATAAACAAAACTGGCTGACCCTCTCCGATCCGTTTCGTCCAAATTTCCGTACCACCGACATTGACCATTCTCTCGCTCAAAACGATCACCTCTGTGTCATATTTGTTCACTTTTATATTTTTCTGGAAGTAATTCCATTACAGCACATTTCACGACTTCACTACGATACGGAAGAATCACCTTCGCATTCTGACTATAATCACTTATTAATTCACGACACATTCCACATGGAGCTACAACCCAGCAATGTTCTTCTTTTTCATGAGGATGCGGGTGTGCTACTGCAACGATCGTATGAAAATCATGTTCTCCTTCAGAGATCGCTTTACCAATTGCCATCGCTTCAGCACAGACAGTCATGCGACCGACATTGGCTTCAACATGTACCGCAGCATAAATGCTGCCTGAATTCGTTCGTACAGCAGCACCAATGTGATGCTTTCCATACTTATAATTTTTCTTAATTACTGTTTCTGCTGCAGTAACTAGTTCTTGATCTGAATGATTAAGTTCAACAACATTTAACATGGCTTCCTCCTACGAATAACTTATAGAATCTACCTTTCAAAACAACTCGACCTACTATACTATTTCTATCCTATTTAGGGGAAATTTCCTAAATAATCGGGTTGAACGAGTTCCTCGGTTACGACTCCTTCACTATTAACTGAAACATAGTATGCTTTCGCATTCGGACGCGAGCTTACAACCTTTCGAATTCGTTGATCAACATAATGTAGAGCAACGCCGTCATCAGCTGCAACACCTGCTCCAATCTTCTTCATTTGGATAAGTTTATGATATGACGGTCTTCGCTCTTTTTCGCTATCATAATGCGGACAATTGCTTCCTTTTATATAACCGAGACAATGAATAGGTTTGAGATGATCACCAAAAGAATCCGTCAATCCTTGTTCAAACCAGCATATCGACCCTGCACTTAAGCCTGCTAAGATCGTCCCTTGTTCCCAAGCTTTATTTAATATGTTGTCTAACTGCCAGTCCTTCCATAAGGCTAGTAAATTTTTCGTATTTCCTCCTCCAACATAAATAATATCTTTTTCGAGAACAAAATCCTCTATGTCTCGTGTCGATGGTTTAAATAATGATAGATGTGAAGGTTCACATTCAAAGTGCTTAAATGAGGAATAAAACCTTGAAATATAGTTTTCTGAATCTCCACTTGCAGTTGGAAGAAAACATACTTTTGGATTCTCTTTTGGTGATTGTTGCAGCATATAATTATCTAGTAATAAATTATTTGGTTCCATCGAAAAACCGCCGCCACCTAATGCAATGATTTGCCGCAATTTCCATTCCTTCTTTCAAGAGATTGTGAAAATATCGTACTCTTTTTCATTCGCCATACTTTTACAAAATCCTGTAAATATGTGTGTTACCTGAATCCGTGATAACCGTGTTGATATGCCATACATCTACTCGCTTTCCGCGGGCAAGGGCTTCAGCTTCCTCGGGCAAATCGTCCTGCGGGATCTTCTGCTCCTGCGGTTACTCGTCGCACAAGAGAAAGCTCTTGCTTTTCCCGCAGGAGTCTCGTAGATTCCTGTCATATCCAACGATACTCTTCTGTATTACTGTTTTTAAGCTTACTAAATAAGCCTCACAATAAAATGCTTTTTGTAAGCTGCAAAAATGAGATGATCACAAAGAAGGGTTAGGTTGAAAAAGCTGAATATATTCGCTTAAATGTTAGAAACCACGGACTATGATTACCAAATTTCAAATATAGTCTGCGAGCGTGTGATACCATCTTCGATGTTAGAGTTATTAAATTCACTTCATTCCTAAACAAGTTCCAATGTACTGTTCAGAGGCTTGCTTCTATTAAATATTATTTACACTGTTTCAGCTTCCGGAGTAAAGCTTCATTTTACCTACTCTTCTCATCGTCGCGTTTTGTTTGTAGGATCATATCATCTTTATACAAAAGTGAAACCATTAATTGTTTTTCAAAGAATCAAGCTTCCTATTCATCTCTTTTATTTCATTTAACATTTCTTGTTGCAGCCTTAATTGTTCTATTCTTAATTTAGCCGCCTCCTCAACTATTTGTTCATTTTTTTCTAAATTCGATGAAGATTTTCTAATTGCAAAGATAACGACAACGATAAAAACAATCATTAATATTCCGTAATAAATAATGTCCACTTCGATCACCTCATGTAACTTTTATTTTAATGAGCGTTCCAATCAGTAATAAAAATACCTGTCCATATGATCTCATCACTACTATTTGCAGCTTCAATAACTATTTCTTCCTGAATTGGGACTTCGCTTAATGTTTTATACCAAATTCGTTCATCTTTACCGATGTTCATAATTTCCCCTTCGTACTCTTGGGAATCAATCAATAGCATCATTACTTCAATCTCATCATCAGTGATAGCACCACCGATAATAAAACCATTATCACTCGTTCTAGGCGGCGCGATGTTCACCTCATTCCTTAATGTTGACTCACTTAGTGGAAGTATTAAAACAGGTCCATTTCCTTCAGGTTTAATCATAAGCAAAGTAATCGAGTCCGTTTCATAGAGCAGGAGTAGATCATCATCGTGATGACCTTTAAATTGAACATCTTCAGATTCTTGGTTGAAAAATACATCAAAAATGAGTTCGTTTTGAAAGATTTCTATATACGTTTCAGTTCTAGAATGTTCATTAGAATGCTTCACTTCCATGACTTCTCGGTCTTTTTCGATTTCTAATCTCGACAACTCTATTTGTAATTCAAGATTCTCTTTTTCAAGCTGTTCAATCTTTTCTTTATATTCTATATCATTATCTTCCTTCACTTCTTGATTTTCAGGTTCTCTAAAAAAGAAAAATACAGCTCCTATAACAACAACAATTGCGATAAAACTTAAGTATTCTTTTTTCATTTTCACTCCCCCCTCCTTGATTACCAACTCCTCCATAGCAAATCTAGAAACCGTAGTTCCTTTCTATTATATTTCACCTCGTAACCTGCTTTGAGATCTCATCGATCATCGAGTTTGCAAATTCAGTCAACTCATTATTATTAAAACTGATTGAATCAATTTTTTGTCCTTTGTATACATATAAAAAATGGTTTACAAGCTTCCTATATTGTCCAGGAAGATTAGCAACAGCCCATTCTCCCGCTTCAGCCTTTGACGAGACAGCTCCTTCTTTTAAATAATACAAAACCCTGCATAAATTCAAGGTGAAATATACAGGATTGTCTCCAATCTTGGCCGGCGCATCTTTTATATCATTTACGATTGAATCAATATAATATTTTTGCTCAATCGGTTTAAATATTTTCTTTATTTCTTCTCCATACAAAGTCATGCCACGTTCATATGTAACAACGATATGGCCTGCTAAATCAGGGTCATCAAAACCATCTCCACCGCAAACATAATTTTTGTCAGTCAAATATTGAGAATGAAAGTAATGAAGTTCAAACGGGGTCGGGTGGACAAAATGGTGTAAATAGTCCTCCAAAATGATACTCATCTCTAACTGATTTTTCCTGCCCCGAGTTACATTTAGGAATTCGTTCACAATACATTTCTTCTTTTCATATGGTATTTTATTTTTTATGATAACTAGAAGGTCGACATCACTTTTATCAGGATTAAAACAGCCCATCGCTAATGATCCATGTAAATACACACCGACTAAGTTTTCGTCTAACCTTTCTCTAAAAACATGAACAATTTTATTTAAATAGGCTTGTATGTCCAAATACGATCAACTCACTTATAACAATACATTTAGATTACATATTGCAATACAAAAGTCCGTTAGCATGAACACGAATTTATTTCTGTCACATAAATAAGACCTTTAATTCTTTTTCACAACATATGTAATCGCATTTGTTTTTAACAAAATAGTGGTTCCATTTCTTGTGATCTGAAATTTCAGTGGTTTTACTAGAGACGTCAGCACTTTCCACTCTTGATCTTGATATACTTGATTTAACTTCTCCATCATGGTAGGTGTCGAAAAATTCAATTCCATCATCGGTTCCATATGTTCATTTGTCTCAACATTGATTTCCTCGACCTCTGAGTTCACAATAATGCAATTTATGCCATGAGATTTAGTCCCATGAGACATTTGCTGAAGAACTTCGTCTAGTTGATGTTCTGATGCTAAATGTTCAAGCGAGGATACGGCTACAATAAAATCGTATTCTTGATTGCTAATCTCAAATGTTGCAATATCGCTCTTCTCAGCTTGAATAACCTGTTCGACACCAAACTGTTCGCTATATTTTTTTAAGTTCGTAATTGCAGAATCTAAAAAATCGACACAAACAACATGACTTGACGAGTTTCTTAACGCTTGCGCGATCGGAATACTGTTTCTTCCAACACCACAGCCTAAATCAAGAACTTTGACTTCTTTTTTTCCGGTAAAACGAGGCAGCAAATCGACCACGGTTTTTACTGGTTTATGAAGCCAAGTTCCTTTTTTAAACAATTCATGCTCTGTATAGCACACATCGTGATAAGTCTTTTCTTCAAGACGAATGCGTTCCAATCGATCCATCACTTTACCCCACTTCATATTTACTTGAGCAGCTTTACTGAAATTGCTAATGTTCCCCACATCTGTTCTTGTTCTTTCGAATAAATGTCATACGTGCGCATGACCATTTCATCGATCGTTCGCTCTTCAGCAGCGAATTTTCCAGCAGGTATTGCTTCATACATCTCTCTAAACGTTCCATATCGGTCTAAAGCTATAATCTCCACATTTAAAGATTCATCTCCTTCAGGAAGCTTACTAAATTGAATCTGATCACCAACCTCTACATTTCTTCTCTTTTCATCATTTAATCGCACTTCAACTGTTTTTTTGCCAGACTTCATTGCTTGAAAAGGTTCGTCAAATAGGCGCATTTTATGAATCACGTGAACTTCTCCTCTATTCATGTAATTTATTAATATCCGCGTAAAAACGGACAGTTTACCATATCCGGATTATATCATATTTACCTATATTTTCTAATGATTCAGAATTCTATTCGACAATAAAGAGCTTCAATTTTATAGTAATTTTTACACAATTCGGTTATTTGGACACTTACTCAAACAAAGTCACCAACCTCCATTTGCAAAGGCACTGAACAAGAAAAGCGCAAGCGACCTCGAGCGAGTCGGCGCTGGAGCTAGACAATTATCCAAGAGAAAAATTATATCCTTTCTTATTTTTCAACAAAAACCACCTCTCCTGTCACAACATGTGACAAGATGAGGTGGCTTCTCTAACTAAAAATCCTTATTTATCCTTTTTCCGGTTATTCCTGTCTTTATTTAATACGTCCTCTAATAAATCTAACAATTCATCTCTAGAGACCTTGTTGTTATCTTCATCTACTTGATCAGGAGATTGTTCTTCGTATTCATACTCAATGTGATCTTCTTGATCGTCATATTCAATGACATCAGATTTTTCACTGTAATCTTGCTCAGATATCTCGTGGTACGTGTCGTAACGATCCGTTCCTTCATCAAGATATTGCTCTTCATCGTTCTCAGGTAGAGCTCTTCGGTTTGCATCTTCTTCCTTTGAATACTTTTCATCAATTAAATACGCTGGAATGAGCTCTCCATCCGGTGTGACATATTTACGATTTAAGTTTCTCGTTTCACGATCGAAGAAACTGTAGATAACCGGTATAAAGACTAGTGTTAAGAAAGTTGAACTAATGAGCCCGCCGATTACTGTAATCGCCATCGGTTGTTGAATTTCTGAACCTTCTCCCATTCCTAGTGCTAATGGAACTAACCCTAAAATTGTTGTTAATGAAGTCATTAAGATTGGTCGCGCACGGTGCTTAACACCTTCGACAATAGCGTCATAACTGCGCATGCCTGATTCTTTCAATTTGTTAATGTAATCAACTAATACGATCGCATTATTAACAACAATACCGGCTAAGACAATTAATCCAATAAACGCCATCACACTTAATGGTGTTAACGTGAATGTTAATCCTAACGCAACCCCAATAACGACTAATGGAACACTGAACATAATCACAAATGGATATTTAAATGACTCAAATTGTGCAGCTAGTACTAAATATATAAAGACGAGTGCAAGCAATAGTGCTAGCGTTAAATCACTCATCGCATCTTCCATTAATTCTTGATCTCCAGTATAGGTGACTGATGTTTCACTTGGGAGATCTAAATCATCAATTGTCGTTTGCACGAGCTGAGACATTTCCCCTAAGTTATACTCATTACCATATTGGAGTGTAAATTGGACAGCAGATTCTTGGTTAATACGATTGATCGTTACAGGACCTTCTCCTTCAACGACTTCTACAACTTCATTAAGTTCAACGTATTCCCCATTTTGATTGCGGAGCAACAATTCCTCCACATCATCTATATGATTTGTAAACTCTTCATCATAACGGACATGAACTTCATAAATGTCATTTTGTTCCGTTACAATTTGTGTTGCTAGTGCTCCGTTCATTTTTTCATTAACCATTTGGGCAATTTGTGCAGGAGCAAAACCATTTTCCCTTGCTGCTTCATCGTCAACAATAAACTGTATTTCTGTTACTGTCTCCGTTAAATCGTTTGTCACTTCATTGAATTCACTCATGTCTTCAAATTCATCTGTAATGTCAAAAACAACTTCCTCAAGTCTTGTCGGATCGGTGTCAGTTACGTTAAAAGTAATCGTATTTGGTGCACCGCCCATCATCGCTTGTTGCTGGACCGTTACTTCTGCATCTGGAGCTGCACGTTCGACATCACGGCGAATGGAATCACCAAAATCAAGTGTTGAAATGTTTCGCTCATTTAACGGAACCATCGTAATAAAAATTGAGGCTTCATGAGAACCAGATCCGCCAAAAATTGCACCTTCAGCACCACTTGAACCGACCGTACTCATATAATATAAAATGTCGCTTTCGTCATCGAGGACTTCTTCAATACTTTCCACTTCAGCTAGAGTATCCTCAAGTGGTGTTCCGCGTTCTGTTTCAACATCAATTTGGAAGAAGCCTTCATCCGTATCTGGGATAAACTCAACCCCCACTTGTGAAACGCCGACTGCACCTCCAACTAATAACAAGAAAGTGATGAATAATACACCAAAACGGTGCTTCAATGACCATTTAATTGTACTATTTACAACTTGAATAAATTTACTTTGCTGACGCTTTTCTTCAATATTTTCTTTCGGTGTTTTTAGAATACGGCTTGCAATCATCGGAACGACAGTTAATGCAACGGCTAGTGATGCTAATAAACTAAAAGATACACTTAGCGCAAATTCCATAAAGATATCGCCGACAATACCGGAAATAAACACGACTGGTAAGAAAACAGAAATCGTCGTTAACGTAGATGCGGTAATCGCTCCGCCAACTTCTTTCGTTCCATCAAAGGCTGCTTGCTTCGGTTCCTTTCTCATCGAAAGATGTCTATATATGTTCTCAATCACGACAATCGAGTTATCGACTAACATCCCGATACCTAATGCTAAACCACCCAGTGTCATGATATTTAATGAAAGATTCGTAAAGTAAATTAGCACAAAGGTAACAATGACGGAAAAAGGAATTGCAATACCGATAATTAGTGGTGTTTTCACGTTTCTTAAAAACCCGAATAATACAAGGATCGCAAAAATCCCACCGACAACTAAGGCTACAGATACACTCGAAATCGCCTCTTCAACATATTCACCTTGGTCAAAAAGCATTGCAATATCTAAGTCACTATATTTATCGTCATCTAATAGCTCATTAAAACGGTCATTAAACACCGTTGACACTTGAGCTAAGTTCGCATCTGATTGCTGCTGCACACTCATCATGATAGCATCTTCTTGATTTGTCCGCGTAATCGCTTCTGTGTTTTCTGCCAACAGTTCAACAGATGCTACATCGGAAACCGTAATTTCATCTCCAGTTTCCGGATCGACAGTTAAAACGATACTATCAATATCTTCAATACTATTTAATTCAAATAAAACACGTGTCGTATATTCTAAATCGCCACTCTCTACCATACCACCTGGTGAAGTCACATTATGAGCTTGAATCGTCGAAACAACGTCTGTTTGATCAAGTCCATGCTCTTCCAATTCTTCTTGGTCTAACTGAACGACAATCTCGTCAACTGTTTCACCAGTAATATCAATGGACGCTACACCTTCAAGTTTTGAAAGTTCCATTGATAAATCTTCTGCTAATTCACTCAAATTATCGTCATCAGTAGATGAAAGTGACATTTGAATTATTGGCATTTGGGAAGGGTCGAACTTTAAAAAAGATGGTGATCCAGCACCATCTGGTAATTGTGCTTGGTTCATACTGCTAATAATATCATTCTCTACATCATCGATCGATGTATCCCAAGAGAACTCCAGAATAGTCATAGAAGCACCTTCCATCGAAATCGAGCTAATATTATTTAACCCTTCGATCGTTGATAAGCTGCTCTCCATTGGCTGGGATACATTGTCAAGCACCTCTTCCGGACCGGCATTTTGATAACTCGTCACGACCGCCCCAATTGGCGGGTCAATATCCGGCATAAGCTTCAACGGGATATTCGTTAACGAGATCACCCCTAATAGTAAGAATAAAACCATCGTTACAATTGTAAACACTGGTCTTTTTATTGAAAAATTAGTAACTTTCATTATTTCTTATCCTCCTGATTTTCTGCAATAATTCGAAGAAATTTTTCAAAACTATGTTTAAAAATGAGCAAATCTTCTTTTTCCATTTTTGATAAGAACGTATGGAAAATCGTTGATTTAATTTTATTCATTTCACTTAGTAACTCTCTACCTTTTGGCCCAAGTTCAATTAATGTACTTCGACGGTTATTCTTATCTACCGTTCGATACAGGATGTCCATACTTTCGAGCTTCGCTACGATTTGACTGACTGCACTAGTAGATATATTTAAATATTGAGAGATATCCTTCACATGATTTAGACCTTTTTGGTCAACTAAAAATAATACCATTTGCTGATTTGTAGATAGACTAATAAATTTCTTTTTAAATTCATTAGTAAACTCATTTCCAAATTCATGCCGTAAAAACAAATTAATATCTAATATGACATCTTCTAGCTCCTTTATTATGACTTCCTTTTCCATAAACACCCCGCCTTGCTGTTAAGATCATTAATAATTTAATTTCTTAACTAACTTAACATGTGAATATGAACACAAGATGAACAAAGAGGTAGACTTCTAAAATGATTAGAAGTCTACAATCGATTCTGTTTATTTATAAGGAGATTGCTATAAAAATCAATTTTAATTATTCTTTCTTTTCATGATCAATTGGTAAAGTGAATGTGACTGTCGTACCTTTATTTAATTCACTATGAACAGATATAGACGTTTCATGGAGGTCGATAATTTGTTTTACAATTGAAAGTCCAATACCTGTACCGCCTTTATTGGACCGAGCTTTTTCTTTTTTATAAAACCTTTCCCATATGTGATTCAAATCTTCTTCACACATGCCTACACCATAATCACGTATGTGAACGGTTACCTCTTCCACCCCTTTATCGATCTTGACGTCAACTTTACTTTTCTTATTGGAAAACTGAACGGCATTTTGAAGGAGGTTCACTAATACTTGATCAATACGATTCGGATCGGCTACGACAAACACATCTTCTTCCGCCATTAGTTCGATTTCTATTTGCTGCTGTGTAATCGTAGGCTCCATCCTGGCAATCGTTAGGCGTAATTGCTCTGTTAAATTATACGAAACAGGATTTATTTTCGTTTGACCTGCTTCTAACCTAGCCATATCTAATAAATCATTAACGAGTTTCATCAAGCGTTCTGTTTCGTTTTTCATTATCGAGAAATATTTATATTGCTGATCACTAGGTATCGTTCCGTCCATTAATGCACCTAAAAACCCTTTAATTGAGGTTAATGGTGAACGTAAATCATGGGAAACATTTGCAACAAAGTCTTTTCTCATTTGATCAATACTTCCAAGCTCTTTTGCCATATAATTAAAGGTCTCTCCTAGCTGACCAATTTCATCCTTCGTTTTAATTTTTACTCGGTGCGAGAAGTTTCCTTTTGCAAATTGTAAGGCACTATCATTCATTTCTCTAAGTGGAGAAGTCATTTTTCTAGAAGTTAAAAATATGATCAATCCAGCGATCACGATCCCAATCAAAAGGGTCATCGTAAGAATCGATTGAACTTGCTTTGATTCCCTGTCAAATTCATGAAAGATCATCACCATTGTATGAGCTTCTGATAAAACTTCTATTGGAGAAGAAATTAAGTAGACAAAGTTATTATTATCGTGAACACGTTCAGCTGTATAATCATTGTTTAAAACGAGTTCATCCATATCCATTTCCATATCAAACTGTTCGTACAGGTTCTTGTTGTAACGAATCTTTCCATTCGAATCAAATAAAAAAATCATCCGATCTTCCTGATTCATACTTAACTCGAGAGACGATTCGATTACATCCTCATCCCACACTTCCAAGTCTGCTAATTCAAAAAAGGAAACCATCTGCTCTTTCTGATGATCAAATGTATTATGATACCGGTTAATAATTTCATTTTGAACAAATGTATTTACAGCTAATCCGATAAAAATAAATGATAAAAACAAAATAATTAAGTAGGTGAAGAATAACTTTACAAACATACCCCTTCGTTTAAACACCAAGATTCACCTCAAATTTGTATCCAACACCTCGAATCGTTTTTAATGACCAATAGGGAAGCTCATCTCCAAGCTTTTCCCTAATTCTTTTAATGTGCACATCGATTGTCCGAACATCTCCCTCATAATCAAATCCCCATATTTTCTCCAGAAGCTGTTGGCGTGTAAATACTTGGTTAGGCTGTGACGCTAAAAAATAGAGGAGTTCTAACTCTTTAGGTGGTAAATTAATATCTTTAGACTTTCGGAATACTTTAAACTCTTTCATGTTTATTAATAATTGCGGGAAATCGATATTCTCATGTGAATTCAGGTGTGGGTTTGTCCTTCTTAAAATCGCCTTCATTCTCGCGATTATTTCTTTCGGATCAAAAGGCTTTACGACATAGTCATCCGCTCCGAGCTCT
Source organism: Evansella halocellulosilytica (assembly GCF_002335745.1). Lineage (GTDB taxonomy): Bacteria > Bacillota > Bacilli > Bacillales > Salisediminibacteriaceae > Bacillus_CA > Bacillus_CA halocellulosilytica. Next base: position 4,454,471 of record NZ_NIST01000001.1, read on the forward strand.
AAACCTTTTACTTTATCATAGCTTTCTCCTTTGCCCGTCAGCATTAAAAGGGGAATATCTCGGTCATCCCGTATTTCTTGACACACTTCCCACCCGTCAACTTTTGGCAGCATAATATCAAGAATGACAAAATCAGGATTTTCCTCATAATATTTAGCTAGTCCTTCTTCGCCATCAAAAGATTGGATGACGTTGTAGCCTTCTTTTTCAAGGTACAATTGTAGTAAGTCACAAATATTTGGGTCATCCTCTACTATGAGCACTTTCATTCCATCACTCACTCTTCTCCCCCCTTTTTAGTTGACTCGTTCTTTTACAAGTTTCTGCTTTTACCCCTAACTTTTGCAATTTATTCACAATTTGTTCGATCGAATTTTTTTTATTCAATAACTCTAAAGCCATTTATACCATCCCCTTCTAAACAACTGAACATTCAGCTGTCTCATATTGGGTTAATCAACAATGACAAAATAACACACAAAAATGAACATAAGATGAACATACTTTAAAGGCTCTATAATTTGTTGTTATATTAATAACCCTTTCAATTTTTCAATATGTTGAGCAATTTGTGGAGCATCTTCTAAATTCGATAACATCCCTTGCAAAACAGGTTTTCTCGTTTTTTCTCGTAATAATTCCTCTTCAAGAACATCGAGTGAAACAATGTATTCGTCATTATCACTAAGGTTGTTTAGCTCTTCTCTCACAATATATAGAACTTCGTTCAATTCTGCTTGCTTGTCCGTAATAGACTCACCTAATAAATGATGAATCTGCCCTACTTTCTTTTCAGACAATATTGGCTTTTCCTCGCTTCTTTGAAGACCTTCCACAATATCGTCCATTCTGTTCATAATATACGTTGATAACTGATCGATTTCTAATTTCTTTTCATCAATGAGAAACAGTCGTATATACGAATAAAACATGCCTTCCATCATAATCGATAAATCCCATAAGTAATCAGTAATTTTATCACCGTACAAGGAAAGAAGACCTTCACGATAATAAGTTCTCATCTTATTCCGCTTTTGCAGAATCACTTTTTTCACAGATTCACCTAATGGAATCGTTTGCTCGTGCATTATGAGAAATTCTTTATACTCTACTACTCCTTCAAAAAAACAAGTTAACTGTTGAATAAATTTTGTTCTCGGATCTAAATCTTGCTTTTCAACTGATTCGACCCTCTTTTGAAGGTTGTTGAAACAATAGGAAAGCGTTTCAAAAAGCAATGTATTCTTTGACTTAAAATAAGAATAAAAGGATCCTTTTGATATTCCACATTCACTGACAATGTCATTGATAGATGTCGCATCATAACCTTTCGTTGAAAACAACTTTATCGCTGCTTCCATAATCAATTTATCTTTCGTTAACATCTTTTCCGCTCCTTTTTCCGCACGTTATGCTAAATTACATAGTTGTGAACTGATTAGTAAACCTAACTACTTTTCATGATTAAATATATCAATATTTGACTGACCGGTCAAAACAATTATGTTAAATAGGAAAAAAGCCAATTAACACTATATATCTGCATTAATAATGTTGACCTGACAATGATCAATCGGTTAATATAACATTGAACGAACGGTCAGTCGAAACGATATGAAAATTTTGAACGATATAAAAAGGAGATTGAAACGTATGTTTTTTCATCCGATGGATTTTTTAATCATTATTGCATTTGTGCTTGCGATGTGGGCTCAATCGAAAGTGAAAACGAACTTTGAGAGATGGTCTAACGTAAGAGCATCCTCTGGGATGAACGGGGCTGCGGTTGCACGGAACATCCTAAATCAAGAAGGACTTCATAACGTTCGCATTGAGCTTTCAAAAAATGGTGCGTTATCTGATCATTACGACCCAAGCTCTAAAACAGTTAGACTGTCAGAACCTGTTTATCACGGCAACTCCATTGCAGCATTGTCCGTTGCCGCTCACGAGGTTGGTCATGCGATCCAACATCATACAAAATATCCGATGCTCGTATTGCGTCACCGTTTATTTCCTCTCGCAAACCTTGGTTCACAGCTAGCACCTATGCTCTTAATAGGCGGTTTTCTTTTAAACATCATGAACTTAGTTGGACTAGGAATTGCATTTTTTGCTGGTGCTGTGTTATTTCAAGTTGTCACACTCCCAGTCGAGTTCAATGCATCAAGCAGAGCGAAGGACAAATTAATCGAGATGGGATTAATATCGAGTAATGAAGAAAAAGGAGTTGGCAACGTATTAAATGCTGCAGCACTTACTTATGTAGCCAGTACATTAATCGCTCTTTTACAATTAATTAAGTTCATTATGATTTTCAGAGGAAGACGTTAGTATCGCTAACTAAAAATAACGATTATTGAAAGGGAGATTTACATGGTACACCCTACTACATCGATTGATTTAAAAAAATTGAAGGCATTGAAAACCGAACTAACTCGGTTTATGATGTCCTATAAATTTGCATTAGATGAAATGACAACAAAAATTGATATTTTAAAACAAGAATTCCACTATGTTCACGACTACAATCCAATTGAACATGTGAAATCGCGAGTAAAATCACCAGAAAGCATTGTTAAAAAGGTTCATAGGAAAGGCTATGAACTTTCGTTGCCATCTATAAAAGAGAATATTCGTGACATCGCTGCTGTTCGAATTACTTGTTCATTTATTTCAGATATTTATGAATTAAGCGAGATGATTCAACAACAAAAAGATATTAATGTGATTGAATGTAAAGATTATATTGAAAATCCAAAACCGAATGGTTACCAAAGTCTGCACTTAATTTTACAAATCCCAATTTTTATGTCAGATAGAGAAGATCTCGTCTATGTAGAAGTACAAATCAGGACGATCGCCATGGACTTTTGGGCGAGCTTAGAACATAAAATTCATTATAAATATCAAGGGGCTATTCCTGATCGATTAAGTAATGAATTAAAAGAAGCAGCTACATCTGCAGCAGCTCTCGATAAAAAGATGGAGAACATCCACAGAGAAATAAATGATCTAAAGGAAGCAATCGAACCAGAGGACGAACTAAAGCAATTGAATATTAACAATGAACGCTTCCAGCTCCCATATGATTTTCTTACAACATACTTAAATTCGGGAGAATAATAATAAAAAGAGGACAAAAATTATTTAGCGTCTGATCGCATATAATATACAAGCGCTAGTCTGGAGATAAATATCGAAGACGTTATGACAATATATTCATGGTACAGGGATCAAAAATGACACTTTGCAGGTCTTTTTTCTTACCTTTTAGAACAGGCTCTATTTATGAGAGGATCTTTGTTATAATGGGTTACGTAGTAGTTTAGAAAGCTCATAGGGGGTTGGCTCATCTCCTTGAAAGGAGGTGATGCCTATGATGACGGTTTCGGAATCGCTGACATTAATGATCTCATTTGGGATTTTGATTGTTGCTATTCTGTCTTTTCATCAAAAAAGATAAGCCCCCGAATATGAGTTAACGGCTAAACGGGGTGTCTTATCTCATTCCTAACGCCAATCCCCTTTGAAGGGAACTGAACTATTACAGACCGTTAGTGTTGGAGCACTAGCGGTCATTTTCATTTTATGACTTCTTGTTTTTATTATACCCTCATTATGGCGATGTAATCAACTCTAAAGGTTATTAACTTCTTGAAAAAATGAATAGCACGATTTTGACAAAAATGAACGTATTAAACTCTATAGGTTTTCACTTAATAATCAAATAAACAGGTTCGTTTATCGCCTTCAGATGAACCGCCTCATTTATAGCTGTTTCAATAATAACCATTCCACTGCTTTCTCCAAATTATCTGCAATGAAATTAGGCTCTGCCTCATTCCACAAGCTGTCATACTCATGATTATAATATTTCCGCAATGCCTCTTTTCCCGCTCCCGTTTTAACTAAGATTGCGATGCAACCAGCTCGATGTGCTGCAACCATATCCGTCCAACGATCACCAATAACAACACAGTTGCTTAAGTTAATACCTTTTTCTCTTGCTGCTTGCTCTAGCATTCCAATATTGGGCTTGCGGCAATGACAGTCGTCACCTTGCCGATGTGGGCATAAATAGACATGATCAAACCCAAATGAATACAATTCATTTTCAAACTGCTCTTTTTTAGCTTTTCCGTTTGCGATCCCTGGCTGATTCGTAAAAGAAATAATATTAATGTTCTCGCGCTTCAATTTTTGAATTGAACGTAAGGAATAAGAATAAAGCGAAAAATCTCCAGGGTATTCGATTTTGTCGTTCCCTCCTATTGTTCCATCTCTGTCGATAAAAACTGCTTCAATCATCTATTTCCTCCATTTATTTTATAACCGAATAGATAAACGTCGGTCTCCCGTAAATTAACGTTTCTTTTTCAAAGGCCATGCCAATTCGTTTTGCGACCCGAATTGATGGCTTGTTTTCTATGTATATCATCGAGATTAGCCGTGACTGGTTCAATTCATTCTGTCCATACTCCTTTGACGCGTTAGCCGCCTCCGTTGCATAACCTTTCCCCCAATATTTTCGAGCAAATAAATAACCGATCTCCATTTCATTTTGTCCGTCAACCGTTTGTGGGACGATTCCACACTGACCGACAAACGTACCGTCATCCTTTAACTCACATATCCAAAGACCAACACCAGACTTCTCATAGTTGTCTAGATTCCAGTGAATCCATTTTCTTGCCTCATCGTTCGTTTTTGTTGAACGATAGTACTGCATGGCAACGGGATCCGAAAAAATTTCCATTAAATGTTCCTCATCACCAAGTGTCATTTTTCTTAAAGTCAACCTCTCCGTTTCAATCACCTTCATGGTATACTCTCCTTTCGAAATGGTTTCGTCTCCAATTTATATTCCGATATACTCCTCGTATATTCGATCACGGTTATACATACTATTTAATTTTAACATAATATACCACCTACTGAAGCAATCATATCTATGAATCACACTTAAGCGAACCTTTTTTTAAAAACTTTTGATAATTAATGGAAAATTAAGAACATTTATTCTCATATATGTTAGGTTCTGTCGATATAATAGTATAAAACAACTTTCGGAGTGGAGAGAGACAATGAAATCCAATCCAAAACGTTTACTCAAAAATCTGTCAAACGAGCTTAATGAGCTATTAAACGTTCTCTATGAAGAATCGAAACGGTATGAAAAGGTTTCCGAAAAGCTCATTATGAAAAATGCGATGATTTTGATGATCCGGAAGCTGAAAGGTCTTCTCAGATTTCGAGGAATTTTAGGAATATTTATCGTCTTGATTCCAAGTTGGATTTTGTCAGAAACAACAAATGCATTCCAAAGAATACTCCACTTGCCATTCAGTTCAAAACTTTTATTATCATTCATCCTCATCATCCTATTAGTAAGTATCTTAAGAATGATCACATTAAACGCGATGAGTACAATTGACAGCGATTTATTCCATTTAGGCGTGTATGAAAAACGAAGAAAAAAAGAATATCGGTCACTCATTTCATTAGCAAAGGAAAAAGATTATATTTATACAATTCGAGAAGAAGTGGAGAAAAGGTTAGAAAGCGATACCGACAACGAACAACACGTAAAGCAGCAAATTGCTGAATATGAGGAGGAGCTTCAACGATGTGAGGAGGTCATAAAAGAAAAAGATGAAGCGATTCAAGAATTGTTACAAGTATTAAAAGATACGGAAAGCTCCGCCGATTTGTTTAAAGAAAAGTATGAAATGTTAATGGAATTCCTTTACGAACTAAAATCAAAATTAAATTTATTAGTGAACGATCAATTCACATTAGATAATATTAATTTCGGATCAAATTATTCATTATATCGTGTAGAAAAAACAGGATTAACATTTATCGATGCATATGGCATAAATAAAGCTGAAATGGACAAATTCATTCCTTTCAATCAATCAGATAATAAATATATTCAATCATTAAATAAAACACAACATGACCCACTAATTATGAAAGACTTTATTTCTTGGAAACGAACGTTACAGGATGGCAGTGATTGGATCTTATCGTTACACTTAAATGTATCCAACAGAGAAAAATTTAATTTATCGGAGGAAGCTGGAAAAATAAATGTAACGATAACTCAAGAACTTTTATGGATTTGTTGTGAGCTGTTAAATAAGTACACTCGAAAAAAGAAAAAAGGTAAAACGTTTCGTAACTGAAAGAAAATGAGGTGTGCCATCGCCACCTCATTTTCTTTCGTTTTATCTACTTATCATATTGTAGAATATTATTTGCTTAATGCTTTTTTCGCCTTTTCTCTTGCTCGATCATTTTCTTTTTTTTGATCGCTCAACATTTTCTCCATCATTTTCGACGAATCTGACTTGTTCACAAGAAAATCCTCCTCTTTACTATCTTATTTCATACATGCTCTCCAAGTTCCATATTTGTTATACGCATAATGGACGAGCATTATTCATTTGTTTGAAAAAAATTCAGAAGCCCGCATTTGTATTTTTTGCTGAACGCACTTTTTTTAAAGTAATAGCAAGCGTCAGAACATATAAACAACCTGCTAAAGCTGCCATAAGTGCCAATATGAAGAAAATATTACTATATTTCACAATCATTTCATTTGTTAAAAAAGGGTTTAGACTAAATCCAGAAACACCGATGTCTAGTAATTTACCAAGAACTGTTGTTGCCACAGCACCAGCAATAAAATTGAACATCGTAAAGAAACCCATTCCAATCCCTGTTTGTTTTGCAGGTAGTGTCTTGGAGATCGTATTTGACATCCCTACTCTAATAAATGTGGCACCAACATTTCCGAACATTAAAATTAGCATGATAAGAACTGGAGGGATGCCGGTAAAAGCAAACAGAAAGCTGTAACAGAGGAAAATCAGTACTACAGCTAACATAACCAAGTATAAATCACCTTTTTCATCTGCCAACCTCCCACCTCTTTTGCCGAGCACAGCTGCAGCAATTGCTGGTGGAAACATCAATGCACCGATCATAAATGGTGACAGATTGTTAACATCAGCGAATAGTAAGGGCGGCATAAACGAAATCGCAAAAATTAGGAATGCTACTAAAAATGTTACACCTAAACCTATTGTATATCGTTTGTTTTGAAAAAGTTCAGGCTTTACAAATGGATTCTCTGCAAAGAAAATCCATTTTAAAAACATAATTGCGGAAAAAGCTCCAGCAGAAAGGAGAACGAAATTTTCCTGAGTGAGCGCTAAAAGAGATAAAACTACTGTTGACGTAAGCAATATCCCCCCCTATTAAATCAACCTTTCCTCTCTCCCCTCGTTCATCATCTAGATATTTTCGAAAGAGCGGAACAGTAATTAAAGTCAAAAATGGTATACAAAAGAGATATCGCCAGTTCACAACTTCTGAGACAAATCCGGATAGAACAGGTCCAAGCGCTGTGCCAATTGCCATTCCAACTGCCATTGTTCCGAGCGCTCTTCCTCTTTTTTCTTCCGGGAAGTAACGAACCGGTATAATCATTGCAATTGTCGGAATGACTGCTGCACCGGCAGCCTGTAAAACTCGTGCTGCAATAACCATTCCGTAATTTACTGACGTAACACCAATAAGAGAACCAAAGGCAAATACAAGTAACCCAAACGTCAATAAATCCTTCAAGCGGTACTGATCCGCAAGCTTTCCGTAAAAAACCGTGCCAGTCGCGTATACGATCATATAACTCGACATCATCCAGCTTACTTGAGAGGACGTCAATACAAACTCATTCCGAATAACAGGTAGGACAACGTTAAATAAAAAAACATTCATAACTGAAAAAATCAAAGTGAAAACTAAAATGTTTAATAATATTTCTTCTTTTCGGTGACCTTTTACTTTCATTTTTTTTCAGAGCCCCTTTCGATAATCTTATTTAATAAAATTACCAATGAACGCAAGTGCTTACTTACATATTTTTTAAAAAAGAACTAGGGAGTTAATGCCCTAGTAAATAAGTGAACACTTTCGTTTATATAATCATCCATTAACACACCAGGAAAAGATGATCCCTTCGAATTCAATTGACTAATAAAAGCACCGTAATTCATCCACATAAATGATAGCGCCTGAAGTTCGGGGTTGGAACAGACAATTTTCCCTCGGTCAGTCATCTCAGTAAAATAATGTGTCAGTAATGACTTTAATTGTAACGGATGTGAATTAGCTTTCACTTTAAATTCCGAAAGCACAGCATTTTCCTTCAAAGTGATCTGGATCATCTTTCGGTTTCGAGACATAATCGCATGGTACTTCCTGCTAATAAGCAACAAATCCGTTTCTAACTCCCAAACTAATTTTTCCTGAAACAGCTTTGTCATTTCTTCACCGTAATGATAGCGGTGAAAAGCAGACTCGAAAAGGTTTAGTTTACTTCCGAATTGACGAAACAGTGTAACTTCATTCACGTTTGCCTCAGCTGCTATTTCTTTTGTGGAAACACCGTTGTATCCTCTCTCAGCTATAAGATCAATCGCTGCCATCATTAGTTTCTCCCTGTTATCCACGCTCTTCTGATTGTTAGACATCATCTATTCCTCCAATGAATGTAAGTAATTACTTGCACACATTATATTCTGCTACATACTATCATGTCAAATGTTTTCAAACGTTTGTAAAAAGTCAGGCTTTATGTCTACAAATTATCCGCACATAGAGACTATTCCAAGTTCCTTGACGGTGGGAAAAGCAGAAAAAGGACCGCCAAGAGAAAATTCCAATTTCCTTGACGGTAGGAAAACCAGTTCTATTCGTGTTTTTAAAGAATTTAACCAAGAAGTCTCCTACTTCAAGCGCAGCTAACTAGTGAATCGTTCACACTAGGTCAATTCTTTTTACTTGAATATCTTCAAGGTCTAGCCACGTTTTGGCAACGAGTTCAAAGGTCGTTCCTGGACCTGTCGTATAAAACGAATGATTAGGCTCTTTCTCACTCTGTGCAAGAAGCTTTTCATGGTATAACAGTGCACTAACTTCTCGTGCTGATTCATCGCCAGAACTAATTACTTCTACATCTTTTCCGGCTATTTCATGAATAACAGGAGCAAGAAGCGGATAATGAGTACAGCCGAGAATAAGACTGTCAATCGTCGTTTGCAAAATAGGCTGTAACGTTTCTTCTACAGCTTGACGAGCTTCTTTTCCATTTAAAATGCCTTTCTCTACTAACGGAACGAATTTTGGGCATGCTAAGCTCTCTACTTTCACTCGTGGATTAATGTTCGTCAGTTCCCGCTCATATGCACCACTATGAATCGTCCCTTCAGTCCCAATTACACCGACATGATCATTTTTTGTAGATTTGATTGCAGCGATCGCTCCTGGATGAATAACCCCGATCACCGGAATCGTTAATCGATCTCGCGCTTCTTCCAAGACAACAGCTGTTGCTGTATTACAAGCAATGACAAGCATCTTAATTTCATGAAAAAGAAGATAGTCAATCATTTCCCACGTGTACTGCCTTACTTCGTTAACAGGTCTTGGACCGTAAGGACAACGAGCAGTATCACCAATATAGATGATTTCTTCTTTTGGTAGCTGACGGATTAATTCAGAAACAACGGTCAAGCCGCCGACCCCTGAATCAATCACTCCTATTGGTTTATCCAAGGTAAAGTCCTTCTCTCTTTTCTTCATTTCATTTATGCACTATGGCATATTCTTGTTCGTTTACACTTCATATTTCGTTTTTACAGACATATAAATGTCGGTCATTTCACAATATGACCGACAGATTCATTCATTGCATTCAATTAAAAGGATTTCCACGTTTTTGCGTCGCGTTTCATCTCATCTTTTAAGAAACTTAAGCTTTTCTCTAAAAAGTCAATATCATCTTTAGAAAAATTCTCCAACACACCTTGTAAGTATCCTTGTCTACGATTTATCACTTCACGAATAATCGTAGCACCTTTTTCTAATAAATGAATACGTACGACACGGCGGTCATTTGAATCTTTTACACGCTCAACTAGATCATTTTTTTCCATACGGTCAACAAGGTCTGTCGTCGTACTGCAAGCTAAATACATTTTGTTAGATAGTTCTCCGATTGTCATATCACCATATTCATGGAGCCACTGCAATGCGACAAACTGTGGAGGGGTAATCGGAAATTCATTCAGAATTTCTCTCCCTTTTTGTTTGACAATGTCGGCAATCATGCGAAGAGATTTTTCAATATGTGCGACTTGCTGTCGGTCTATCGTAATGTCTTTTTGCTGCTCAGGCATTGTCTTCCCTCCTTTCGAGTATCGAAACATCAGTTTATAGATGTTGTAGAAAAACCTTGTTTTGGCATATAGCGAAAACGATGGTCTTTTCTTCGTCTATACTTTGTGAGCTCTCACTGTATTGGATTCCTAAAATACGTGTGAACTGATTATGACCACAATACGTGTATTCTTCGGCAAAATTCTCCACATTTTTAAACTCACAATATTACTTTTATTTTCCTAGTTTTTTTATCGAATTTCAAGTCTTTCTGTAATATTTGTTTTATTTGGGCAAAAACTCATTTCCACTTTGAGTTAAAAAAGTGTCTGAAGAGCAACATTTCGCTTCTCCAGACACTCATATTTATTTTATGAACATTTCTTCAACATATTGCTTGACTTCTTCTGCCGTATTCATAGTTAACGCTTTTTCCGCTGCAGCTTTTGTTTCTTCTTTCGTTAATTTTGAAATTTGACTGCGCGCAGGTAAAACAGAAGTTGCACTCATGGAGAACTCGTCTAAACCGAGACCGAGTAACAATGGAATCGCGATTTCATCGCCTGCCATTTCTCCGCACATCCCTGTCCATTTTCCTTCTGCGTGTGAAGCATCAATAACCATTTTTACTAGATTTAAGATCGCTGGATTGTACGGTTGATACAAGTAAGACACTTGTTCATTCATACGATCTGCTGCCATTGTATATTGAATCAAATCGTTCGTACCGATGCTGAAAAAGTCAACTTCTTTTGCAAATTGTTTTGCCATAACTGCGGTTGATGGTATTTCAACCATGATTCCTACTTCGATGTCATCACTTACTTTAACCTCTTGAGCAACAAGCTTTTCTTTTTCTTCTTCAAGAATTGCTTTTGCTTGTCGGAATTCATCGAGAGTCGCAATCATCGGGAACATAATTTTTAAATTCCCATATGAACTCGCTCTTAGTAAAGCACGAAGCTGTGTACGGAACATGTCATCCTTCTCTAAGCAAAGGCGAATCGCTCGGAACCCTAAAAATGGATTCATCTCTTCCGGTAAATCTAAGTAAGGCAGTTCTTTATCTCCACCAATATCGAGCGTTCTTATGACGACAGGCTTTCCGTCCATTTCTTCTATTACTTTTTTATAAGCTTCGTACTGCTCATCTTCTGTCGGGAAGTCATCACGTCCCATATAAAGAAATTCAGTTCGATATAGACCGACGCCTTCAGCACCATTATTTTTCATACCATCAAGGTCATTTGGTGTACCAATATTAGCAACGAGCTCGACATGTTCGCCATCTTTCGTTTTCGTAGGTTCATGAACAAGCTTTGCCCATTCCTTCTTTTGCTCTTCATATTGATTTTGTTTCTCACGGTAAGCTGCTAATTCATCTTCAGATGGATCGATCAATACAGCCCCTTCAAGGCCATCTACAATGACGATCACATCTTTAATGATATCATCCGTTACTGTTTTCGTCCCAACTACTGCTGGAATTTCCATTGAACGTGCCATAATTGCTGAGTGAGACGTACGTCCCCCGATGTTTGTCACGAACCCTTTCACAAACTGCTTGTTTAATTGTGCAGTGTCTGATGGTGTTAAGTCGTCTGCGATGATTACAACCTCTTCATCAATCTCTGTTAAAGTTGGAATCGGTTTCCCAAGCACGTGAGCTAATACACGAGTCGAAACGTCGCGAATATCTGCCGCGCGTTCTTTCATGTAATCATTGTCCATTGATTCGAACATCGTTACAAATTGATCAGCTACTTCTTTCAATGCAAAAGATGCATTGATGTTCTCATCCTTTACTTTGTTACGAATCGTATCAACAAATTCCGGATCACTTAGAACGAGTAAATGTGCTGAGAAAATTTCTGCATGCTCGTCTCCCAAATCTCGCTTTGTTTTTTCTTTGATTTTCTCCAGCTCGCTTTTTGACGTTTCAAGCGCGTCATCAAAAGCTTGAATTTCTTGATCGGTATTTACATTCGACTGTTTTTCTACCGTTAAGTCTGGCATCTCCAAAGAGAATGCTTTTCCGATCGCAATTCCTGCTGAAGCTGCAATCCCAGTTAACGTTTGTGACATTACTCAGATAAACCTTCTTTCATGACTTCTTCAATTCCTTGCAATGCATCATTTTCATCTGGACCTTCAGCTTTTACTGTTACGTCCGCACCTTTACCAACACCTAAAGACATAACCCCCATGATTGACTTTAAGTTTACTGATTTTCCGTTATACTCAAGTGTGATTTCTGATTCATATTGTCCCGCCTTGTTTACTAGCTGTGTAGCTGGTCGTGCGTGGATTCCTGTTTCTGCTGTGATTGTAAATGTTTTTTCTGCCATGTGTAAACACTCCTTCATATAATATCTTTTTTTCATTTGCGAGTGATCGTTTTTTAAACACTAAACCTATTACGTATTATTACCCACTTTTTATGTTTTTCACGCGAATAGACTTGTTTTATATAAACAAAAAAGACATGAGTAAAAGTTGTATATGAACGTAAATATCATTTCCAAAAAACATTCATACACACCCTTCTACTCATGCCTGATCTCGTCAGTAACACGTAAAAATGAGTGCTAATCTTCTATTAATCGATGTAAATAAATCGTGATGTTCATCGTTTCAATTTGTGAAATCGACTGATGTGTTGCTTTTTCGATCATTCGCATTATGTTTCGAGCAACATTATAGCACACATCTGTCTCTTCCTTCAACAATTGAATCAATTTTTTTTCATATTTTAAGTCACTGGATAAACTGCGGTCGATCACTTCTTTTAAATAATGAATGAGCCGCTGGAAATGAACACTCTCTTTATTAAAGGACTGACCTAATTTTTCTTCGGCATATAAAATGGCACGCGAAATTAATTCAGATTTTTTATTAAAAGGCGAATATGGCTGTTCACCAATAGCACTTTGTACGTGAAGCGTAATAAAGCCTACTTCGGCTTCTGGCAGCAAAACGCCTGTTTTCTTGTGTATAAACTCGACAACTTCTTTAGCGATGTTGTACGTGTCGAAATAAAGCCACTTTGTTTCAGTAAGGAATGGATTTTGAATTTCAGTTCCATCATTCGTTCGCTGTATCGCTAAAATAAGGTGCTGTGTTAGCGCATAATGGATTCGTTCGTGAAGTTCCACGCCAGTCCATTCGTGAATCTTCTCAATCGCTTCATGAATAATTAAAATGATATCTCCGCCTTCATTTGAAAGGAGCCTTTTGTATTTTTCCTGCTCTTCTTCATCAGCAAGAACGAAGATTTTGTCATAACCTGTTTCTTGAAGCTCATCACCAAACTTTTTGCCAAAACCGATCCCTTTTCCAATTAAAATGACTTCAGAATTGTTGGCATCCCTTGCAATGACGACATTATTGTTTAACGCTTTATGAACTGTATAGGGTGCATTCATAGGTCAGTTCCCTTCCTCAAGTAATCACTCATATTCATCATAGCGATTCGACAATATTCTCGTCAAGGAAGTAGCCTAAATATACTGGACAAAAACCGGCTTCAGTTAAGAAGCCGGCCAACATCAGATTTTCAGTTCACCTAATCGAACCAATTCGATTACAGCCTGTGAGCGCCCCTTTACCCCAAGCTTTTGCATCGTATTGGAAATATGATTACGAACAGTCTTTTCACTGATGAAAAGTTGTGCTGCAATTTCTTTTGTTGTCTTGTCCTGCACAAGTAACTCAAACACTTCCCGTTCTCGCTTCGTTAAAAGCGGCTTTGGTCGGAACTCGTGTTCTTTCAATAGTTTCACCCTTTCTTGCATGGGCCTGGAACGTCCGAAGATGCATGTAGTCAGCTAGTATTTAGTCATCATTATCTTATGTAGTATAACGAAACTGCGTGACATTTCCGGACTAGACATTCGATGTTTTTTTCTATCTTATCCCCTTCATATTCAACGTCTGTTTTGTGTTAAAATAAAAATAACTGAATTTATAAATAACAATTTGGAGGGGAAAATTATGATGGATAACGGAGGCAATCAACATTGACAAGTCGAAAGAAGAGATCCTGACTTTGAAAATGTAAAGTTGCGGCAAGACAAGCAGAATATGAAGAAATCATTAAGACATTCTGCTTTCATCTCCTTATTATGTATAATTGTCATTATCACTTTTTTATGGATGTTTATTTTAAGATAAGACATCGGAGATAATGATTAATCCTATATTAACACTTTCCATCGTATGCATTTAAATAGCGGTGCTAAAAAAAGAATGATCAATACCCATATCAAATTTTTGTTTCGAAAACTTCATTTTTTCCTCTGAATCTAATATTCTCAATCTTTCCTATGCACACTACTACCTTTTTTCTACGATCAGCAATAAAAATGTTGCAACTGGACCTAAAACTAACGATAATAAAAACCAGTTTAACCCTGTTCTGTTTTTTCCTTGAGCGATCCCTGCATTAATGAGTGCTAGCGTTCCCCAACCGACAAAATATGGTCCTTCCATCATTGATCACCTCTGAAATTAAAATTAGAACGTACCAACACAAATATTAACATATATTTCCTCAAAACAGTTCGAAAATTTAAAACAAAAAAAGCATAGGAATCTCCCATGCCCTTAGATTACAACTTCATTTTGCATTTTCTAAAAATTGTTTTTCTCTCGTACTCCATGGAGATGGCTTACCAGTGTCCCTTGCAACTTGAACCATTTTTCCCCTGCCAGTCATACACGCTTCCCCTTTTTCATTCACGACTAAATAATGAAGGTCGACAGATGAATTCCCGATGTGAGCAATTTTTACGCAAACGTCAAGCTTCTCATCAAAAAATACTTGTTTTAAGTAATCACAATGCAGATCTGCCGTAACCGGTATCGTTGTCCCACCATTAGAAAACCATTCCTGAGAAAGGCCTGTGTCTTTAAAAAAATTGATTCGTGCATGCTCAAAATAAACAAATGAAACGGTATTGTTCATATGACCAAATGCATCTGTTTCTGAGAAACGAACGGTAATCGGATAACGGTAACGAAATTCCTCTTGCCATGATTTAAAGTCTTCAATGTAAGCAGGTAAAGCCAATTTAATCACCTCTCTATTAATATTAGCAATCATAATGAATGAATAATCATTCAATTAATAATTGAGCGAAAAGGGACTTTCCCGTCCCTTTTCAAATAATTGCTTTATACGTTTTGGTCACTACCAAAGAAATTTTTAAACGATTGAAGTGTTGTATCGCGGTTTAACGCTGCAATTGAAGTTGTTAAAGGAATCCCCTTTGGACAAGCTTGAACACAGTTCTGAGAGTTTCCACAGTTACTTAATCCGCCTTCTCCATCCATTAATGTTTCAAGACGCTCAGCTTTATGCATCGCACCTGTTGGATGTTGGTTAAATAGACGAACTTGTGACAAAGCTGCTGGCCCAATGAATTCAGATTTACTGTTTACATTTGGACAGGCTTCTAAACAAACACCGCAAGTCATACATTTTGAAAGCTCATATGCCCATTGACGTTTCGCTTCAGGCATACGAGGACCTGGTCCAAGATCGTACGTTCCATCAATTGGCACCCACGCTTTTACTCGTTTTAATGAATCAAACATTCTGCTCCGATCAACGACTAAGTCACGTACAACTGGGAAAGTTCCCATAGGTTCTAAACGAATTGGCTGCTCGAGTTGATCAACGAGTGCCGTACAGGACTGACGAGGTTTTCCGTTAATGACCATAGAACAGGCACCACAAACTTCTTCAAGGCAGCTCGCTTCCCAAGAAACGGCCGTCGTTTTTTCACCTTTTGCATTGACAGGATTACGGCGAATTTCCATTAAAGCCGAGATAACATTCATATTTTCTCGGTATGGAATTTTAAATTCCTCTGTATAAGAATCACTTTCCATATCTTTTTGGCGTTTAATAATTAAGCGAATGCTTTTTTCACTCATTTCTTTTCACCCGCCTTTTTCTTAGAAGTGTAGTCACGCTTACGCGGCTCAATTAGAGACACGTCAACATCCTCATATTCAAACTCAGGCGCATTTGTCTCTGCATTGTATTTTGCTTTTGTTGTTTTCAACCACTCTTCATCATTACGATCTGGGAACTCTGGTTTGTAATGAGCACCACGGCTTTCATTACGGTTGTAAGCTCCTTGCGTAATAACACGTGCAAGATTAAGCATTCCGCCAAGCTGACGGATAAATGCTGCACTTTGGTTACTCCATTTAGATGTGTCATCAATACTAATATTATTAAAGCGCTCCTGGAGCTCTTGCAGCTTTTCATCTGTTTGTAAAAGACGGTTATTTTCACGGACAACCGTGACGTTATCCGTCATCCAACTACCAAGTTCTTGATGAAGCTGGAAGGCATTTTCATTACCATCCATCTTTAAGATATCATCAAACTGCTGCTGATCTTTTTGCACTTGCTCTTCATAAACGGATGAAGAAATATCTTCTGTCGTTTTTTCAAGTGCTTGAATGTATTCAATCGCTTTTGGCCCCGCGACCATACCGCCGTAAATAGAAGATAATAATGAGTTCGCACCGAGTCTGTTCGCACCGTGAATCGAGTAATCAGCTTCACCGGCTGCAAATAGACCAGGGATGTTTGTCATTTGGTTGTAATCTACCCAAATACCACCCATCGAGTAGTGAACAGCTGGAAAAATTTTCATCGGAACTTTACGCGGATCATCTCCCATAAACTTCTCGTAAATTTCCATAATTCCACCTAGCTTGACATCAAGCTCTTTCGGATCTTTATGAGATAGATCAAGGTAAACCATGTTTTCACCGTTAATTCCACGTTTTAAATCGACACAGACGTGGAAAATTTCTCGTGTTGCAATATCACGTGGTACGAGGTTTCCATACGCAGGATATTTTTCCTCTAAGAAGTACCAAGGCTTTCCATTTTCATCGTAGGTCCATACTCGTCCGCCTTCACCACGAGCTGATTCACTCATGAGTCGCAGTTTATCGTCTCCAGGAATCGCTGTTGGATGAATCTGAATAAACTCTCCATTCGCATAATACGCACCTTGCTCATATACAGATGCAGCCGCATACCCAGTATTGATCATTGAATTCGTTGACTTACCGAAAATGATTCCAGGTCCGCCTGTTGCCATAATGACAGCATCCGCTTTAAAAGAATGGATTTCTGAAGTACTTAATTCTTGTGCGGTAATTCCACGACAAGTTCCTTCATCATCAAGTACAGCTTTTAAGAATTCCCATCCTTCATATTTCTTTACTAATCCGCTCACTTCATGACGACGGACTTGCTCATCTAATGCATAAAGTAATTGCTGTCCTGTTGTGGCACCAGCAAATGCGGTTCGGTGATGCTGTGTGCCACCGAATCGTCTAAGTGCTAACAGCCCTTCAGGTGTACGGTTGAACATAACACCCATTCGATCCATTAAATGAATAATTCCAGGTGCTGCATCACACATCGCTTTAACTGGAGGTTGGTTTGCTAAGAAGTCCCCTCCATAAACAGAGTCATCAAAGTGCTCCCAAGTGGAGTCACCTTCACCCATTGTATTTAACGCCCCATTAATTCCACCCTGTGCACAGACGGAGTGAGATCGTTTAACTGGAACAACTGAAAATAAATCTACTTGAACGCCTGCTTCGGCTGCTTTAATCGTCGCCATTAGGCCAGCAAGGCCACCACCGACAACGATAACTTTACCCTTACTCATTCAAAACACTCCTTCTCTTGGACTACACAAATGCTAAGATTGAAAGAATTCCTAACCCTGTCATTGCAACGAATATACCCATTGTTACGTATGTAGCAATGTGTTGGGATTTTGGTGAAACGGTAATCCCCCATGTAACAGCAAAAGACCACAGTCCATTAGCAAAGTGGAATGTTGCTGATGTAATCCCAATAATATAAGCAGTTAATGCTATTGGATTACTAACGATATCAGCCACCATCTGGTAATTCACTTCTTGTCCCAACATGGAAGCAATACGTGTATCCCAAACGTGCCAAGATATGAAGATTATTGTTATGACCCCTGTTACTCGTTGTAAGCGGAACATCCAGTTACGGAAATAGCTGTATGTATTCGTATTATGTTTCGCTTGAAAGGCAATGTACAAGCCATAAATTGCATGGAAAATAATAGGTAGGAAAATAAAGAATATTTCCAAAAAATAACGGAACGGTAGATTTTCCATAAAATGTACAGCTGAGTTATACGTTTCCTCACCGCGCATTGCAAATGAATTGACAAATAAGTGAAGGACTAGGTACCCACCGATGGGAATAACGCCAAGTAAAGAATGTAATCTGCGGTACATAAATTCACGATTCGTGGACATGAAACTCTCCCCCTGTGTTCATTATTTTGCGATTGCATGTTGAAATGATCATGTCTCCTTCAACAAAACCTCCTTGATTTTCATGTAGCTTTTTCATCATGCTGTTGGATTAAAAAAAAGATATTATTTTGCACAAATTTTGTACAAAATGTGACATTTTCATTTTACTCCCACTCAGCACGACCGTCAAGAAAGCGGATTCAATCATTATTTTAGAAAACTAAGTTTATTTCCTGTAACAATGAAAACTTAGTACTTCTCTTATACTTTTGCTTTGTTAAAGGTTATCCATTATTGATAAAGTTGATGATAAAAACGAGAAATACCTGTGTATGAGCGTATTCTCAATTATCATCAATGTAACTTTAACTTAGCTTATTTTTTAAATAATACTATTAAAAAGTTCTCAAAGTATAATAAAAGTTCAAATTTTCCAACTAACAATCTTTAGCGTTTTCATTTTTGAAAAATTAGAAATATCTTAATAAAAAATGATATAGACACGTTTCTTAACGTAACAATGTCTATATCATATCAAATTACTATGAATATTTGTTTAATTTTCAAAATGTCTTAATTTTCTTACAATATCTTTTTGTGCAATGATTAACCTATAATAATTCGTTCTGTCGGATGCTTGTATGGCGTCTTCTTCTCCTTTGCACGAATCGAGAACAAAAAGGCAACGAGACCGACTCGACCGATCAGCATTAAAGCCATTAATGTAATCTGACTAGGCAGTGATAATTCGGGGGTAATTCCCATCGAGAGGCCGCACGTTCCAAATGCTGAACTCACCTCAAAAATAATCGCCATTAAAGCAAATTCGGTACTATCTTCAAATGCACTGAGCATTATGACAGCTGCAAACAAACCGACTGCAAAAACGGATAAGACGATAAATGCTTTTTGTCGATCTTCCGGGTGGATTTCACGGCCAAATGCTTTTACATCACTGCGACCCATTGCAAAGCTGCGAATCGTTAAAAACATCACGGCCAATGTCGTTGTCCGGATCCCTCCACCCACACTTGATGGACTGGCACCGATAATCATAAGCCCAGATAGAAGTAATAAGCTTGCTAACGTTAAGTCGGACACATCCATGACTGTTAATCCACTACTTCTAGCAGTAGCTGAGTTAAAAAGTGAGAAAAACAATTGCTGATGCCATGCTAGACCGTCATAATATTCATTTCGCTCTAATAACCATAAACCAGCAACACCTATCACAAAAACGATAAAATAAGTACTTACTGCAATTTTAGTAAATAAACTAAAACGGAACTCACGATTTTTTGCTGTGAAATATTCTTTTATTTCCATTATGACCGGAAAGCCGATCGCACCGGCAAAAATTAGTAGAATACTGACAAGCTGTACGAAATAATCATCAGCAAACGGTATTAATGAGGCACCAGTAACGTCAAATCCTGCATTCGTAAAGGCAGATAATGCCCCGAATGCACCTTGGTAATATGCTTCACCTATCGTGTCAAAATAATTTATGTAATACGTTCCTAAAATAAGTGTTCCGATTAATTCGATCGCTAACGCAACGACAAGGATTCCTTTCATAAGCTTTACAAGCCCTTGAAAGGCAATTTGGTTATGGTCAACCATAATTAACATTCGTTGAGACAACACAATTTTTTTGCCAAAGATCAACCAGACGAATGTCCCAATTGTCATAACCCCGATTCCTCCGAGCTGAATTGCCATTGCTAAAAAGAATATTCCGATGCCGCTGTATGTTTCAGACACATTTACAACAGTCAACCCGGTAACGCTGACAGCACTGACTGATGTGAAGAGTGCTTCACTGTATGATACCGTTACACCTGGCTGAGATGAGAAAGGTAAGTACAGAAATATACTGAACACAAACATCGCTACTATATATGATATAACGATAATTCTAAAAGGACTTAAAAACTTTGACATTCCCAAGTTCATCGTGCACGACCCCCAAACTAAATACGGGCTTTAGTATACCATTATTGCTATAACGTTACCATGACTATTTCCCAAGTTTTTCATGATTTTTTTACTTTCTCATCGTCTGTATTGTGGTAATATGAAAAAAGAATTGTTTGTGAAGGAAGGATTCATACATGAAAAAACAACACCTCTTAGAGAGACAGTCAGAAGAAACACCTGAAAGTACAACTTTTAGCTACGAACTTTTACGGCATGTACTTCTTCCGGAACTTTTAGGGGAAGACGAAGAAATGATTTTATATTGGGGCGGTAAATCGATTGCCAGAAAGCTTGCTTCTGAAGAACTTGACAACTTAGAAAACTTTTTTGAGCGTGCAGATTGGGGAACCTTATCTTTAGTAAAAGAAAAAAAATCAACTCGTGTTTATGAGCTTGTAGCTCCATTAATGGAAAAAGGCAGGCCAATTTCATTAGAGTGCGGATTTCTTGCACAAGCAATCGAAAGACAGCAAGGGTATGTCACAGAAGCTTCCTATGAAATGAAAAAGAAAAACCCTTATACTTGTCGTATCACCGTAAAATGGGACATTGCTGACCCCGTGCAATCATCTTGAAAGGTTATCTCAAAAAATTTGAAAATGCATATGAGCTCGTCAAAAAATCTTTTCCTTTTAATGAATTAGGCTGGAACAAAACCTAGTTAAGAAGGAATGGCACTCACCGTCGTTGAGTGCCATTTCTTCTTTTTTTTCAGGTATTTATTTTATATTGGGGTTGATTGTTTCAAAAAACACTCGCTTGCACTCCAGAGCACAAGTGCGACATCTACTTGTGCTGCACTTCGTTTGCATTCGTAGTGTCTTCTTTGCCGCGGGCAAGGCTTCAGCTAGCCGGGGTAAAACGTCCCGTCGGATCTTCTGCTCCTGCGGTTACTCGTCGCACAAGAGAAAGCTCTTGCTTTTCCCGCAGGCGTCTCGTGATTTTGACAATCATCCTCGGAACCATTTTTCAGTTATTATACTCCCTCTCATTTTTCGTTCCTGAATCAAACGTAGTAAAAAATGTCTATCTTCTGGAAAAGATAATATTAAATTTTCTAGATCCAGCTCCGCAACCCAAGAAATATCATAAATTAGATGATCAGGATCTTGAATTTTCTGTTCTCCTCCGACAAGTTTTATAAGAAAATAATGAACCTCATAATAAATCGCAAACTCTTTATATGTACCTGTTTTCACCTTTAATTTCTTCATGATGTCAGCTTCGTAACCCGTTTCTTCATAAACCTCTCATATACATCATTGAGAAAATGTTTCCCCACTTTCTTTCCCTCCGGAAGGAACTGACCACGTTTTTTCCTCATCCTGCTTTCCTAGTAAAACCATTAATATTTCATGACGACCATTTATACAAACACCTGCAGAACCACACCATTTTTTGATACTTAACACCCCATTCCGACCTATATCGAATTGATTACACAATACTTGTCTGCTTCGAGTGGCTCCTTAATTTTTGTTATTAAAGCAGCAGAATAAAATGAAGCATCATTGATAATCGGTTGATTTTTTGATGTGATAAAAGTTCTTGATGCTTCTCCTAATAATCCATTTACCTTTATTTCATATCCTGTTTCCTCTAACAATTCTCTGTGCAGGCACTCTTTATGACTTTCATCACTTTTAATGCCGCCACCCGGCAGGAAATAGTGTTCCTGCTCGTTTTGAACAGTCAAAAAACGATCCCGTTCTCGATTTAATATAACCGCATACACTGCTTTTCGTGTTTCATATGTAAAACCAGCCACTTTTTCACCAAACACGTTCTTTTTCTTACCGATTCCACTTTCTTTCTAGAAAAACTACTCTCGGTGATCAATTCTCATAGCCCGGTCAACTTCAAATGCTTCAACACCGGTGAGGGAGATTAGTTTATCGATCATCTCTTTTTTACCGCCAATAAGGCAATAGTCTGCATCCGTGTCAGTATGAACACACCAACTGCGATCTTCTACCCACCAAAAAGTAGGCGCATCGTTCTTTTGAATAAGCTTAAATCCTTCTGAAAGTGAGCCGTAATACAATGCCTCCATTGCACGCAAGCTCAATATATCATAGAAAAAATAACACTCTCCCGACGTCCAGTCATTCAGCACGCCTATCATTTTTCTTGCAATATCAACATCTAGCTCACCCATACATGTAACAATATAGCGCGGCCAGCTATTAAAATGACGGTCAAAGATGCCTGCACAGATTTTTTCTGAATAGACTAATTGATACTTTTTAGCCATCTCCTTATATGTGACCTTTTTTAAGTATACTGGATCAATTGATTCGTCTTGTCCACATTCACTCCATAATAAACGCTCATCTTTTATACTTCTATCAACATAGATTGGCTGCATCACTTTTGCATAACTTTCATAATGGTCAGGCATCACATCAGAAACTCTCGTTTCATAAAGTCTGCTAAAATTTGGAATTTTGTAGAGCCATTCTGTTTTTTCAAGAGACGTTAAACGAATCAATCTTATTCCCCCTCTATGAGACTCCTTTTACATCAAGCCTCTTTATTCCTCTAGCATCTTTCATTAAAATTGTTAAAAATTCCAATTAAAAACAATATTAACATATATGTCTAGTTACTTCTGTAAAAAAAATGAGGCTGGGACAAAACCCAGCTAAATAGAAGGGCCCTCACCATCGGTGAGAGCCTTTTCTTGTATGCAGCATTATGGTTGATTGTTCAAAAGTACACTCGCTTGCACTCCAGAGCACAAGTGCGACATCTACTTGTGCTGCACTTCGTTTGCATTCGTAGTGTCTTCTTTGCCGCGGCAAGGCTTCAGCTAGCCGGGGTAAAACGCCCCGGCGGATCTTCTGCTCCTGCGGTTACTCGTCGCACAAGAGAAAGCTCTTGCTTTTCCCGCAGGCGTCTCGTGATTTTTGAACAATCAACGAATATGTACACAAAAAGGATACCTTCTGATAAAGTTAAATTACCACAACATAACAGAATCGGAGGTATCCTTATGTTTAAAGATTATAACATGAATCAAGTCGTTCTGCCGATGGACCTGTCCTATAAACTTCAGGAAAATGACGTTGCTTTTGCCGTCAACGATCTCGTGGAAGCCATACCTGATGAAGCATTCAGTGCCTTCCTGCGTTCAACCGGCTGTCCAGCCTACCACCCAAGAATGATGATGAAGCTGATCCTTTGCGCTTACACACAATCTACTTTCTCAGGAAGAAAAATCGAAGGGCTTTTAAAAGACAGCGTTCGCATGATGTGGCTGGCTCAGGGGTATGAACCAAGTTACCGTACGATCAATCGCTTTCGGGTCCATCCTGAATCTCAGGAATTATTGCGACATTGCTTCGTTCAATTCAGGTGTCAGCTGGTAGAAGAAAAGCTGATTGACGATGAGGCAATCTTCATTGATGGCACGAAGGTCAAGGCGAATGCAAATAAGTTTACTTTTGTCTGGCGAAAATCCGTTGAAAGATACAGCGCCGGCTTAGTAGAAAAGTCCAATCAACTTTATGAGGAGCTACTGAACCAGGATATCATTCCTGCCATCGAACGGGACAATCTTGAGGAATTATCTTCTGAAGAGCTCGAAGAGGTCGTTCAGAAACTGGACGACACCGTTAAAGATTATGATAAACGAATTGAAGAAGCGGAAGACACGAAGGAGCGCAAACAGCTTCGAGCAGAACGAAAAGCACCAAAACAGTATCGCAAGCAATTTAAGGATTTTGTTATACGTAAACAAAAGTACAAGCAGGACCTTGCGATCCTGGGAGAGCGAAACAGTTATTCGAAGACAGATCATGATGCCACGTTTATGCGGATGAAAGATGACTATATGAAAAATGGTCAACTGAAAACAGGGTATAATCTGCAAATTGCTACTGAAGGACAGTACACGCTTGCTTATGACATCTTTCCAAATCCTACTGATACGCTGACGTTTATTCCTTTTCTTAATAAAATTGAGAAATGGTTCTTCTCGTTGCCCTCTTACATAGTGGCCGATGCCGGATATGGAAGCGAACAGAATTACGATGACGTTTTAAACATTCGCCAGCGGACGCCCCTAATCACCTATGGGATGTACCGTAAAGAAAAGAAAAAAGCATACAAAAACAATGCTTTTAACGTAGCCAACTGGTACTTTGACCAAGAGAGTGACACTTTTACGTGCCCGAATGATAAGAAATTGAACTTTAAGTACTGGTCGAAAAGGACAGATAAAGCAGGATTTGAGCGAACGTTTAAGGTTTATGAATGTGAAGATTGTTTTGAATGTCCCCTACGTCCCCAATGTACGAAAGCTAAAGAGGGAAATAATCGGAAGGTTCATTACAATGAAAAGTGGGAGAGCCAAAAAGCCTTTACTCGGGAAGTGCTTTCGGAAGCGGAAACAGGCGAAATCTACGGAAAGCGTAAGATTGATGTAGAGCCTGTCTTCGGATTTCTGAAGGCTAATTTGCATTTCACCCGAATGTCGGTGAGGGGCAAAGAACAGGTTAAAAACGAAATAGGATTTGCCCTGATGGCGGTGAACTTGAGAAAATACACCGCCCGACAGTCTCATCAACCTATTTTAGGTCAACAAAACGGTGCCAACTATCGAAAAGCGATAATTGACACCGTTTTTACTTAATTTGAGACTGTTTTGTCCCAGCCTCATTAGCTGATTCATTATGAAATTGTCACTTTTGATGCTTCACGTGTATCAAGTTCAAACGCTGTATGAAGTACCTCAATTGCATTTACCATATTCTCTTCCGGTACGACAACGGATACTTTAATTTCTGAAGTACTAACCATTTTAATTTCAATCTCATTGTCTGAAAGGACTTGGAACATATTAGCTGCTACGCCAGGGTTAGAAATCATGCCTGAACCGACAATCGATACTTTTGCTAACGAATCTTCATGACGAATTGCCTTGTATTCAAGACGTTCACGATTATTTTCCAGTACTTGCAATGCTTCTGATAGCTTTTCAGTATTTAATGAAAATGAGACGTTCATTTCATTTTCACCTGTCATTTGCTGAATAATGATGTCCACATCAATTCCTGATTCCGCTAAAGATGAGAAAACGTCAGACATTGTGTGAAAACGATTCGGTAATCGTTCAATCGTGATTTTCGTAACGGCACCTTCAAATGCCAGCCCTCTTACAACTAAATTTTGCTCCATTGATGCTTCCTCCTCAACAATTGTTCCTTCTTTATCTACTGTACTTGAACGAACGATTAACGGTAGCTGAAAGTTTTTTGCAAATTCTACTGCCCTCGGATGCAAAACACCTGCTCCAAGGTTAGCTAATTCCAACATTTCATCATATGAAATACTTTGAAGCTGACGTGCCTTTTTTGCAACTCTAGGGTCACAAGTATAAACACCGGTTACATCTGTAAAAATTGAGCAAGACTCTGCATTTAAAGCTGCAGCGATCGCAACTGCTGTTGTATCAGAACCTCCACGACCGAGTGTTGTTATATCACCGTTTTCTGACATCCCTTGAAAGCCTGCAACGATGACTACTTTTCCATCACCTAAGTATGATTCAAGACGCTCCGTATCAATATTCGTTATTCTTGCATTTTGATGTACAGGCTCTGTTTTGATTCCTGCTTGCCAGCCTGTTAATGAAACCGCATCAATACCCATTTCTTTAAGGGCCATCACCATTAATGAAATCGTCACTTGCTCTCCTGTGCTTAGCAGCATATCCATTTCACGTTTATCAGGAGAATCGCTTATATCATTTGCGAGTTGGACGAGTGTGTCTGTCGATTTCCCCATCGCTGATACAACTGTTACGACGCGATTTCCAGCATCATACTCACGCTTCACTTTTTCTGCTGCACGCTTAATTTTTGTTACATCTCCTACCGATGTTCCACCAAACTTTTGTACAATTGTTGCCAATGTCAGTTCCTCCTCTTTTCTCTAAAACATAGTCTTTGAGAAAAGACCATCCGCACATTTGCCTTTTTGCTTTAATTCTAAAGCACATAGAAGACAAATAAAAACGGCAGTAGGAAGGTCCCTACCGCCGAATACGACTTTTATTCTTTCATCAACATAGAAAAGCCGCTCCGTGAGATAGTCCTCCATACAGATCACATCTGTATGACAGCCCTGTATTTATTCAATACAGGTCCAAAAGGGTACGGTTGAGCAGCATCCTTTTTCGGCGAAAATCCCTTTCCACTATCGTCTTCGAATCTCAACATTCTCACATAGTGTACTAATTATCTTCGCACCTCTACCATCACTCCATGAGCTGAAGTATGGAATTCATTTTTCAAACTTGTTTAGTAGTTTAGCAGATATAACCTTTGATGGCAATGATCATTTTTCTGGAAGTTTTGGCAATATTCTTGCTCTCGTCTCTATAAGAGCATTCTACACAGTTATGATTCATTTTCCTCTTCTTGAATCTTTTTTAAGAGCGCTTCGGCAGCCGGTTTCGGGATGCCGGTGGAGCGTATTTCTTCCAACGATGCCTCTTTCAACCGTTTGAGTGATCCGAATTGTTTCAGGAGGCCCCGTTTTCTTTTTTCCCCGATACCATCAATGTCATCAAGAATAGAAGTGAACATTGTTTTTTTGCGGACATTGCGATGAAATGTGATCGCAAAGCGATGTACTTCGTCTTGGATGCGCTGAAGCAAGTAAAATGCTTGGCTCGTTTTTTTTAAGATGACGACTTCTGGCGGGTCTCCAATCATAAGCTGTGATGTCCGGTGTTTCTCATCTTTAACGAGTCCGCACACTGGGATTGCTAGACCTAATTCATCTTCTAATACACTTTGTGCTGCAGAAATTTGTCCTTTGCCTCCGTCAATAACGACTAAATCTGGGAGAGCGAGCTCTTCTTTCAACAGGCGAGTGTAACGGCGGCGAACAACTTCTCGCATTGATTCATAATCATCAGGACCTTCAACGCTTTTTACTTTATACTTCCGGTAATTTTTCTTATCTGGTTTTCCGTCAATAAACGATACCATCGCAGATACAGGATCTACACCTTGAATGTTCGAATTATCGAAGGCTTCAATTCGATGTGGTGTGTCTATCTTCATCGCTTTCCCTAGTTCTTCGACAGCTATGACTGTTTTTTGCTCATCTCGTTCTATGAGGTCGAACTTCTCTTTTAGAGCAATACGGGCATTTTTATTCGCTAATTCGACGAGTTCCTTCTTTTGACCTCGAATAGGCTTGATTGTTTTCACATTTAAAAACTCGGAAACCATCTTTTCGTCGATTTCTTTAGGAACAAATATTTCTTTTGGCTTTTTATGCTGCTCATCTAAATAAAACTGGCCGATAAATGTATAAAAGTCTTCTTCAGGCTCTTGATACATCGGAAACAGTGTAACGTCACGTTCGATCAGCTTTCCTTGGCGAACGAAAAATACTTGAACACACATCCACCCTTTATCATAGGAAATCCCAAAGACGTCTCGATCCACCCGGTCCTTTACTGACATTTTTTGCTTTTCCATCACTGCTTCAATATGCTGAACTTGATCTCTTAATTCTTTTGCTCGTTCAAAATTGAGCTCTTCTGACGCTTGCAACATTTTGTTTGTCAGCTCTTGTTTAATTTCCTTATGTCCTCCGCTGAGAAAGCGTGTAATTTCTTGGACGAGCTCTCGATTTTGTTCTTGGCTCACATCAAATTCACAAGGGGCAAGGCACTGACCGATGTGATAATATAAACAGACACGATCTGGAAGGGTTCGGCACTTCCGCAATGGATAAAGCCGATCGAGTAGCTTTTTCGTTTCATTTGCTGCTCCTGCGTTTGGATAAGGACCGAAATATTTCCCCCCGTCTTTTTTTACCTTTCTCGTCGTAATAAGGCGAGGGTGCTCTTCTTTCGTAATTTTTAAATACGGATAACTTTTGTCATCCTTTAGCATGACATTGTATCTCGGTTCGTGTTTCTTTATTAAGTTTTGTTCGAGTAAGAGAGCTTCAATATCTGAAGATGTCACGATATATTCGAAGTCACGAATTTCACTGACGAGCCGTTGTGTTTTTTTATCATGTGATCCTGAAAAATATGAGCGGACACGATTGCGAAGGCGCTTCGCTTTCCCAACATAAATGATCGTATCGTGTTTATTTTTCATTAAATAGCAGCCTGGCTGAGCAGGTACTAAAGAAATTTTCTCCTTAAGATCCGACATGTGATGTCGCTCCTTTATTGATTGGCTTTGTTAAAAGAGTTTTTTTGCTTTCAATTCGCATCACTCTTTTCATATATATTACATCTATATTCATTTTTAAACTATAGCATATGTCGATCCTCTGTAAACAAAACTTGGCTTGTCGAAGAGGCTTAATGGCGACAGCCTAAGCAGTTATTCGATTGTCCAAAGGTTTATATAAGTCCGGGAAAAATAACTTTCGTATCAGTGTTAACTAATTTCCCCATTACTCACATATTAACATCCTTACGCTCCGCGACTATAACTTTGTGCCTTGACCTACTTGTCCTCTTTTTGAACACGCACCTATCGTATAAAAAAGGCTAACTCATATACGGAGTCAGCCTTCTTTAATGTAACAATTATTCATACTGCCCTAGTCATAGCGTTCATTAAGCGTGTTTGTTAAGTAATTCAGCAAGTGCTTCTTTCGGCTGAAAACCAACAACTTGTTCTACAACTTCTCCATTTTTTAAAACAAGTAGTGTTGGGATACTCATCACACCAAATTTACTAGCTGTTTCTTGATTTTCGTCAACATCTAATTTTACGATTTTTACTTTGTCACCCATTTCGCCATCCAGCTCTTCAAGAACTGGTGCGATCATTTTACAAGGTCCACACCATGGTGCCCAAAAGTCTGCAAGGACAAGGCCTTGACCTGTTTCAGTTGCGAAGTTTTGATCTGTTGCATTTACAATTGCCATTATAAAATTCCTCCTTGTGATTCACACATCATATTTCTAGTTTATCATTATTTGTTACTTTGCAGTGCAGGATCAGCTCAAATGATAAAAGATGAACATGAACCTTACTAACCCTATAATAACTAACATACCTCGTTCACGCAAAAATGTTGCCTGTTTAGAATAAGATTTTATTATAAAAGCTCTTTCAAGAAAGCATCTATTGTTCTTTCGAAAGTTTAGAATGGCTGCGAATGATGATCTCCTTTAGTCATCACCAACTTTTAATAAAGCTATTCCGACTTCGGTTTCCCTTATCGTTTTCGAGTGACTGAGAAAGCGGAAAGAGGACCATAACAGGCCCTCTTAACAAGCTTTATACTAAAACTTTTTTGAATTCCTCTGTTAATTTTGGAATGACATCAAACAAGTCACCGACAATTCCGTAATCAGCAATATTAAAGATTTCTGCTTCAGGATCTTTATTAATGGCTACAATGACTTTTGAGTTTGACATACCGGCAACGTGCTGGATTGCACCGCTGATCCCGACTGCAATATAAAGATCAGGAGTAACAACTTTACCCGTTTGCCCAATTTGCAACGCATAGTCACAATATTCAGCATCACAAGCACCTCTTGATGCACCAACTGCTGCACCTAAAACCTCTGCTAGCTCATCTAGAATTTTAAAGTTTTCCGACCCTTTCATTCCACGTCCACCTGCCACAATGACAGATGCTTCTGACAAATCCACGCCAGATGTTGTATTTTTCACGACATCTTTAATAATTGTTTGTAAATCAGTAATATCAACATTCACACTTTGGACTTCCCCACTAAGGGATTCATCTTTCTCCAATGCGGCAACGTTGTTTGGACGGATCGTTGCAAAGATCATTCCATCTTTAATGACTTTCTTTTCAAAGGCTTTCCCTGAATAAATCGGACGTGTGAAGATGACTTCATCACCTGCTACTTCTAAAGAAACCGCATCAGATACGAGCCCAGAGTTTAACCTTGCCGCTAGTTTTGGTGCTACATCACGACCGATAGCTGTATGCCCAAGAATGATCCCATCTGGATTTTCTTGTTCAATAACAGCTTGAAGTGCTTGTGAAAATCCTTCTGGTGTATAATGTTCTAATTTATCACTTTCAACAGTTAAAACACGATCTGCTCCATAATGAAACATCGTATTTGCTAAACCGCTTACATTTCCACCTAATAAAGTGCCGACCACTTCTCCGCCAGCAGAAATTTCTTTTGCTGCTGCAATCGATTCAAAGGTGACATTACGAAATTCTCCATCTCGAATTTCCCCAATTACTAACATTTTCTTAGCCATATGGTTCAACCCCTCCTGTTATATCACTTTCGCCTCATTTTTTAGTAAAGTAACTAATTCTTGTACTTGATCATCCAGCTCTCCTTCAAGAACTTTACCAGCTTGTTTTTCAGGTGGTAGGAAGCGCTCAACAGTCGTTGTCTTCGCTTCTACATCTTCTTCATCAAGGTCTAAATCATCAATATCAAGTGTTTCTAAAGGCTTTTTCTTCGCTTTCATAATTCCTGGTAATGAAGGATAACGAGGCTCGTTTAACCCTTGCTGTGCTGTTACGAGAACAGGAAGGCTGACCTCTAGTATTTCTTGATCTCCTTCTACGTCCTTTTCAATTGTTGCTTTTCCATCAGCAACATCAATGTTAACAATTGATGTAACGTGGTTGATACCTAATTTTTCTGCAAGACGTGGTCCAATTTGACCGGATGCATTATCAACAGCAACATTTCCACCTAAAATAATGTCGACTTCTTTATCAGCAAAATATGCGGCTAAAATGGCTTGAGTTGAATATTGATCAGCTGCTTCAACATCTTCATCGTCAATTAATACAGCTTTATCTGCGCCCATTGCCAATCCTGTGCGAAGTTGCTTTTCTGCCTCTTCATCACCGACAGTTACAATCGTTACTTCACCTCCATGCTCATCACGAAGCTGAATTGCTTCTTCAATGGCATACTCATCATAAGGGTTAATGATGAATTCAGCACCATCTTCAACGATTTGGCCATTTTCAATTTGAATTTTTTCTTCAGTGTCAAATGTTCTTTTCATAATGACATAGATATTCATGTAAGTCCCTCCCATAAATAAAGTGATCGTTCTAAACTTTCAAATGTGCTCGATTGTTATCTCTCTTAAAAATATTCCGATTTTTTATACTAAAAAAATAACCGTTTATTTCCCTTTAAAATTTGGCTTTCGTTTTTCAATAAACGCTTGGATTCCTTCTTTTGCATCAATTGTTGCAGAAACATCGCCAAACCTCTGTGCCTCAAGTTCAGATGCTTCATCAAACGTTTTGTCTTCATATGCTTGTAACAATTCCATTGCATATTTAACAGATATTGCACCTTTTTGTGACACTTTTTTCGCTAATTTCGTTGCCTCATCTAAAAGTGTTTCCTGTGGATAAGCATCGTTAGCTAATCCCCATTTAACTGCTTCCTCACCTGTAATCGGATCAGATGTCAGCAACATTTCAGTCGCTTTTGCACGACCAACGAGCTTCGGCAAGCGTTGTGTTCCGGCAAAGCCTGGAATTAGGCCTAATTGCAATTCTGGTAACCCTAATTTTGCGTCTTCAGCTACAAGTCGGATATGGCAAGCCATTGCAAGCTCAAGTCCGCCACCAAGTGCAGCTCCATGAATAGAAGCGATAACTGGTTTTGAAAACCCTTCTATTCTTTTGAACACTTTTTGACCTTTACTAGCCATTTCGCTGAATGTATCACTGCCATTAACCATTGTAAATTCTTTAATGTCAGCTCCAGCTGCGAAGAATCGTCCTTCCCCATGGATAACTACGGCCTTAACGTTTTCGTCTCCTTCAATATCGCTTAACGCGAGGTTGAGGTCATCGAACATTGCCTGAGACAATGTATTAGCTGGTGGATGATTTAATGTGACAAATGCAACCTGTTCTTCCTTACGTAATTGTACATACGTATAATCGGTCAAATGACTCACTCCTCTCATCATCGTTATCTATCATTTTCCTATGCAACATAGGTCGTTCCCCATTATTTTTTCAGCCCATTTAGTAACGTATTATTTAATGGTTCTGCAAGGGCGGAAAGACTGTAACGGTGATCTTTCATAACCCAATTTGTAACGACTTCATCGATTGCCCCAAAAATAATTTGTCTAGCTATTCTTCGATCTAGGTCTTGTGGGAATAGTCCAGCTTCGATTCCTTCCACTAAGACTGAATCGATTAAACCGAGGTAGCCTTTTAACACTTCATTTATTCGATTTCGTAAAGCTATATTTGATTGCCTTAATTCTAGTTGTGTGACGATGGCTAATTCATAATTGGCCTCTAGCTGAGTTAAATGCATTTCGATAAGAATCGCCATTTTACGTTCAATTGAAGTTTCTTCATCGAGACGTTCTCTGCTTTTTTCTACGAAGTTCCCCATTTTTTCTTCAAACAATGAAATGAGAATATCTTCTTTATTTTTAAAATATAAATAAATTGTCCCGTCAGCGACACCAGCTTCTTTTGCAATTTTTGACACTTGCGAGTGGTGGTAGCCGTTTTCTGCGATTACTTTAACTGCTGCATCAATAATTTGTTCATACTTTTGACCTCGTTTTTTAGCCATACAATCACTTCCTCAATCTTCTTCAATAAAATGAATGATTGTTCATTCATATCTCTTATTTTAGTCGAAGAGTATAGCTCTGTCAAATGAAGATTCAAAAAAGATCATGCAATCACCTTTGAAGTCCCATCTTTATAAAACACGAGTCTAGTATGCTGTGTTGTTTATGAAACAGTATATATGAGTGGGGGGCTGTGCGATTTCCAAATATCCTTTCAATAGATTTTCTTCAAAACTCATCCATCCCCTCATAGTGCATCTCCGACTGTTCACCTAGTACTCATATTATGTTAAACGATCCGTTCTACTCTTTTAGTAATGCTGTTTTATTAAAGATTATTGCTTTTGGATCATATGAGATGATTGTTTGAATCGGTTACTGGTGGACGCTTTCACTTCTTCGAATTTTCAATAAAACAAAATTCTATGCGAAAAGATTCTTTGGTAAAAAACATTCTAGCTCGCGGCTAGAATGTTCAGCTCGTTTTTTGTTGCTGCTTTTCTTTTTCTTCCTCGACTAAAGCGCGTCGCAGCACTTTCCCGACCATTGTTTTAGGCAATTGATCACGAAGCTCATATAATCGCGGAACTTTATATGCCGATAAATGTTTACGGCAATATTCGTTCAGCTCATTTTCAGTTAGTTTTTCTCCTTCTTTTAAGACGACAAATGCTTTGACTGTTTCACCACGATACGGGTCAGGTACTCCGATTGCAACCGCTTCTTGAACCGCTTCATGCTCATAAAGAACCTCTTCAATTTCACGAGGGTATATGTTGAATCCCCCTGCAATAATCATATCTTTTTTACGATCAACAATGTAAAAGAAGCCTTCTTCATCCATATAACCCATATCACCAGTCAATAACCATTCTTTTTGAAAAAACGTTGCTTCCGTTTCTTCTGGGCGATTCCAATAACCTTTCATTACTTGAGGACCGCGAATGATCAATTCACCGATTTCCCCCACTTCTGCTTGTTCGCCCGTTTCAGCAGATAAAATGGCGACATCTGTATCTGGCCATGGCAAACCTATACTGCCTGTTGGGCGTTTTCCCCACATTAAATTAAAATGAGTAACTGGTGAAGCTTCAGTTAAACCGAATCCTTCAGACAGTTTTCCGCCTGTTAAATTTTCAAAGCGCTGCTGAACTTCAACTGGAAGTGGTGCTGAACCACTAATACATACATCAATTGAAGAAAGGTCGTAACGTTGGACATTCGGATCATTAATTAAACCGATGTACATTGTCGGTGCTCCTGGAAAAATCGTCACTTTTTGTTTTTCGATTGCCTTTAGTGTTTGTTTCGTATCAAAACGAGGTAAAATGACCATTTTGGAACGATCCATAATCGAAAAGTTCATGCCTACCGTCATCCCATATACGTGGAAAAACGGAAGTGCACATAAAATGACTTCGTTTCCGTGATCAATTTTGTGCATCCACTTGATACATTGTGTCGTATTCGCAACAAGATTATGATGCGTCAGCATGACCCCTTTAGCTACGCCTGTCGTACCGCCTGTATACTGAAGAAGTGCTAAATCTTCTTTCGGATTTATATCAAGCTGAATTTCTTTTGCATCCCCTGCCTTCAATAATTCAACAAATGAGTGTACGCTTTCATTGTAATTCACATCCACCTTTAAGCCCGAGTTCTTCTTTTGAATAAATGGATAAATAACGTTTTTCGGAAAAGGCAAATAATCTTTAATGTGTGTAACAATAACATGATTCAGCTTTGTTTTACTTAGAACATTCATGACACGAGGATAAACAAGGTCAAGACAGATGATCACTTTTGCTCCGGAATCGACCATTTGATGCTCTAATTCTCTCTCAACGTATAGCGGGTTCGTCTGAACAACGATAGCCCCTGCCATAAGTGCGCCATAATAGCTAATGACAGATTGAGGAGTGTTTGCAAGCATAATTGCAACACGATCTCCTTTATCAATTCCAAGCTCTCGAAGGCTGTTTGCAAATCGAAGCGAAGATTCATATACTTCTTTGAAGCTCATTTCTTTCCCCATGAAATGAAGCAAACCTTTATTCGGTTCTTCGTTTGCCCCTTCTCTTAAGTATTCTTGGAGCGTCTTTTCATCGTAATCAATATGTTTCGGAATCTCTTCTGGATAATGAGTTAACCATTGTCTCTTCAGTTGCGCTTTCATGAAACGTCCTCCTTTGGTCTCCCCTTTCCGTTGAGACATTCAAACCCCTCTATCAATTATTGTAATGAAAACGCCTTCAAAATGAAATGCTTTTGTGACAATTTTTTTAATTTTTTATTTTCATAGAATAATTAGGTAATAGTAAGAGAACAAGAAAAAAAGTATTTTACTTCATTATTCTTTTTATAAAAAATGGTTAATCCTTATGGAGAAAAGGTTTGAAGGTGTTTTTTTGTGAAAAATTCACCCAATATGTGAAATGCTTCATTTTATATTTAAATAACAAGAGGTTTAATGTATCCTAAACAATACTTGGCTTATCGTTGGTTCTTAGCACAATAAAAAATGGTACTCGCGCATTTTATTTTATACGAGAGTACCAGCTTTATAGCTATCGTTTAATCATCTTTTACTGCTGATTCCTTTATCTTCTTTTTTTCCTCTTCAACAAGAACACGCCTTAATATTTTTCCTACCATCGTTTTCGGAAGTTCTTCTCGAAATTCATAAAGCTTAGGTACCTTGTATGCTGCTAAATGTTTTCGGCTGTATTCATCAAGGGCATTTTCATCAACTGTACGACCTTCTTTTGGCACGATAAACGCCTTAACCGTCTCCCCACGGTAAGGGTCTGGTACACCGATTACACAAACTTCTTGTATATCTTCATGTTCATACAAAACTTCCTCAATTTCACGAGGGTATATATTGAATCCCCCTGCGATAATCATATCTTTTTTACGATCCACGATATAAAAGTAACCGTCTTCATCCATATAACCCATGTCTCCTGATAAAAACCAGTCATCTTTGAAGGTAGCAGCTGAATCCTCAGGGCGGTTCCAATAACCTTTCATCACTTGTGGTCCTTTAATCATGATTTCACCAATTTCATTTGGTTTTGCTTCTTCACCCGTTTCTGCAGATAAAACAGCGACGTCTGTATCTGGCCATGGTACTCCAATACTTCCAGACTTTCGATTATCCCAAATGAAATTCGACAGTGCGACTGGAGACGTTTCTGTTAACCCATAACCTTCTACTAAACGGCCATTTGTCACCTTTTCGAACTGATTCTGAACTTCAACAGGAAGTGGAGCAGATCCGCTAATACACGCTTTGATTGATGACAAATCATGATTTTTTATTTCTGGATGGTTTAACAGTCCGATATACATTGTTGGAGCACCTGGGTAGAGTGTTGCTTTATGCTTTTCAATCGCCTTTAAAATATCTTTTGGCTCAAACTTCGGCATGATGATCATTTTAAAGCCCATCCGAATCCCTAAATTCATAACAGTCGTCATCCCATACACATGGAAAAACGGTAAAGCAGCAAGGATTACTTCTTCCCCAGCTTTTAAATCATACATCCACACTTCACATTGCTGAGTATTGACAACTAAGTTGTAGTGAGTCAGCATAACTCCTTTTGCTGGTCCAGTCGTCCCCCCAGTATATTGAAGTAAAGCGATATCTGTTTTCGGATCGATCTCGAGTTTAATTTCTTTCGCTTCTCCTTTATTTATGAAGTGAGTAAAAGAATGAAGCTTATCATGATAATCTAGATCTACTTTGATGCCTGTATTTTTCTTTTGTATAAAAGGATAGATCAAGTTCTTCGGGAAAGGTAAATAATCTTTTATTCCAGTAACGATAATGTGTTCCAATGATGTTTTTTCTTTTACATTTGCAACCCTTGGGTAAACGAGATCTAAACAAATCATCACTTTAGCACCTGAATCATTCAACTGATGCTCAATTTCACGTTCAACATAAAGTGGATTTGTTTGAACAACGACCGCACCTGCAAATAAAGCACCATAATATGAGATGACTGCTTGTGGAGAATTTGCTAACATAATGGCAACGCGGTCCCCTTGCTCCACACCTATCGAGCGTAATTGGTTTGCTAATTTTAAAGCTGATTCATAAACCTCATTGTACGTCATTTCTTTACCCATGAAATCAAATGCAGTTTTATTTGGATACGATTCTGCAGCTTTTTTTAAGTAGCTTTGTAATGTGGCTACCTCGTACTCAACTGTTTTTGGAATTTCCTTTGGGTAATGTTGAAACCATGGCTTTTCCGTTAATGTTTCCATACCTTTCTCCTCCCTTAAAAAAATGATCTCTCCTTTGTAAAAGATTTGCTCGATGAAAAGTAAACCCAACTAGTCGTAAAATCGTTATTTCGTATCTCATACATATTGAGTTCTCTTTTCATCGATAGGCATTCTCCCCTCTAGTACTATTGTAATGAAAACGGATTCAAAATAAAACACATTTGTTTAAATTTTTAGAATTTTTGTTGTTAATGTTCTCTACACAATTAATTACTAAAATTTAGCAGCACATATAGGGAACGTATTAACAAATCATGACTTATGTTAAAAGGGTTTTCAGCAAGCAAATTATGCTTTCTAGAAACTCTTATTCTTTCGTGCAAGTTTTAATGGGGGAATTCTTAGTTGCAATTATACGTTTTTCAAGGGTTTATGGTTCTATAATGAATGTTGTGATCACCCTTATTAGGTCAATGTTTTGCTTTGATCATAAACAAAATAGTGTTATCGAATGAAATCTTTGATTTCCTCACTAACAGGCGGACCCTTTCACTCCAAAGCACAAGTGCGACATCTACTCATGCTGCACTTCATTTGCATTCGTAGTGTCGAGCTTGATCGAAGTAGCTCAACCGTTCGTCCGTGGCAAAGAAGACACCGCGAATACGAACAGAGTGAAGTAAGAGCGGATCGCACTTGTTCCCTGAGGTGAAAGCAAGCAAATGCTTTTGCGACGAGTAACCGCTGGAGCAAATGTTTTCTGCGACGAGTAACCGCAGGAGCACTGTTTTTCTGCGACGAGTAACCGCAGGAGCAACGAGCGACTCTTCGCTGATTTCTCTACGAGCTGCTTCGACGCATTCTCTTCTTCGATTAATCTTGCAGAGGAAGAAGCACATAGTCTGCGACGAATAATCGCAGGAGCAAATGTTTTCTGCGACGAGTAACCGCAGGAGCAACGAGCGACTCTTCGCTGATTTCTCTAATAGGACCGCCAAGAGAAGATTCCGAGTCCCTTGGTGGTAAGAAAAGCAGTCAAGCTGCTTCGACACATTCACAACCTCGAATATACTAGAAGAGAAAGAAGCACGGTATACCTTCCTACTTTTCGTTACTTTTAAAGAGATCTCACGAATACAACCCTTAAAGGTTTATTTTTCACACAGGCAGAGCCGGTGGTTTAAAAGACTATAATCAATCACCAAACAAGGTTAAAAAGATAAAAACAGCACCGGATTTGAACGGTTACGCACTAAGATCCTGTGGTAGCATTTAATCAGAAGTAGGATAGAAATCTACCCCCCTTTACATGAAGCATCTGCAAGAGTGTTGTCCAGCTCAAAGAGCGAGCCAGGAAAGAACTGAGTCGCCACTAAACAAGGCTAACACTCCTTGCATCTCCAAATAAAGGGTACGTCAATGAAGATTATAAAAACCGTTACTCAAGGTGCAAACGAATAGTGAATGGAAAATGTTGCACCACAACATTTGACAGAGAGCCATATTTTAGAGCCCGAATGAACTGCTCTTTAGTTGCTGTGAAATAGTAAAAAGACAACCAGTC
Source organism: Evansella halocellulosilytica (assembly GCF_002335745.1). GTDB lineage: Bacteria > Bacillota > Bacilli > Bacillales > Salisediminibacteriaceae > Bacillus_CA > Bacillus_CA halocellulosilytica. Next base: position 4,493,396 of record NZ_NIST01000001.1, read on the forward strand.
ATGACGACTAGCTGCCTCTATGTGTAGCTTTATACTCTTTCATTTAAGATACAGATGAACATATAATTGATGAACTATTCATCACCATGCTTTTTTTTAAGTAAAGAATAGTAAAAAGATCATTCCAGCAATAATAAACCCACCACAAAGAACAATTAATACTTTCCATAATGTTTCCATAACACGATCTCACCTTCATTTATTCTATATAATCCTAATTACGTGATAAAAATAAAGTTTCCCCTTAATATCTAGCGAATGCTTGCACCAATAATATAAGACAATGCTGCAGATAGGATAAATGAAATGAAGCCGACGGAGCGATTATCTTTTTGAAGTTCCTCATCGACTTTAAATCCTGGTGTTAAAAACTCAAAAATAAAATAAACAAATAGTAGGAGGGTGAAGCCAAACGCTCCCCAGCCTAGCATTTCCAATATCGAATCATTTGCCATAATGGAATGACGGAAAACGTTTGCTACTCCAAATATCTTTCCACCTGTTGCTAAAGATACAGCTATATTTCCATTTTTGATTTCATCCCAAGTTTTATATTTCGTCACGATCTCAAATACAGCTAAAGCTATGATTAACCCGACGACTACAATACTGTACATCCCTGCTGTATAGACATAATCATGTTGAAAAAAGTTTTCCATCGGTTCTCCCCCTCATCGAGAACAGGTGATTATTTTAGCGATACGACTGTTACACCTGATCCTCCTTCACCAGCTCCACCTAGGCGTGTCCCTTTTACGTTTCGATGTTTTTTTAATAATTCTTGTACACCTTTACGAAGAGCCCCGGTCCCTTGCCCATGAATAATTGAGACTTGATGGTAACCGGCAAGGACAGCATCATCTAGATATTTTTCGACTTCTCTCATTGCATCTTCAAAGCGTTCTCCTCGTAAATCTAGTTCCGATTTCACATGGGACCCTTTTCCACGAATTGTTGATAACGGGTTTTTTTCAACTTCTTTCGGACGGTCAATATAAAGAAGGTCTTCTTTTTTTACTTTCATTTTCATCATTCCAAGCTGAACGAAGTACTCGTTATCATTGACTTTTTCAACGATATGACCTTTTTGGTCAAAACTTACCACTTTCACTTCATCACCTGGTACAAGCTTATTTACTTTTGGCTGCTTTAAAGGTTTCTTTGTTTGCTTTTTCTTATTCACTAATTCTGGCTCAGCCCGTTCTAATCGTTTCTTCGCATCAATTAGCTCATGTTCTTTAATGGCCGGATTATTTTTTTGCATTTCACGAAGTTCATGGATGACTTGTTCAGCTTCCGCTTTTGCTTTCTCCACTGATTCGGCAGCTTTTTCTTCAGCTTCTTTCAATACTTTCTCTTTTTCTGTTTGTAGTTTATCAAACTCGTTAGTCAATTCACGGTGAAGCCGCTCTGCTTCTTTTCGAAGTATCTCTGTTTCCTCCATTTGCTGTTCAGCGTCTTTTCGGCTGTCTTCAAGTGAAGCAATCATATTTTCAATTTTGTTCGTATCTGCGCCAATATGGCTTTTTGCATCATCTATAATTGTATCACTTAACCCGAGCCTGCGACTGATTGCAAAAGCATTACTTCGCCCTGGCACACCGATAAGCAGTCGATATGTTGGTTTTAATGTTTCAACATTAAATTCAACACTCGCATTCATCACGCCTTCTCGATTGTACGCATATCCTTTCAATTCACTATAATGTGTCGTTGCGATTACTTTTGCGCCAGCATTGTATACGTAATCAAGAATTGATATGGCAAGTGCCGCACCTTCAGTAGGATCCGTACCAGCACCAAGTTCATCAAACAGGACGAGAGACTGGTGGTCAATCCGCTCTAAAATATCAACAATGTTCGTCATATGTGACGAAAAAGTACTTAAGCTTTGTTCGATTGACTGTTCATCACCAATATCCGCAAAAATTTGCTGGAACACGGAAGCTATTGAACCTTCTTCACAAGGAATTTGTAACCCTGATTGAGCCATTAACGTTAATAATCCGACCGTTTTTAATGTAACCGTCTTGCCTCCTGTGTTCGGTCCGGTAATCACAAGCGAGGAAAAATCAGTCCCTAATTCGATATCAATAGGGACGATTTCATCAGCTGAAATCAGCGGATGTCTGGCTTTCGTCATTTTTATTTTGCCTTGTTCATTTAAATTCGGCTGTGTCGCTTTAATTGCCGCACTGTAGTGTGCTTTTGCAAAGATAAAGTCTACTTCGGTCATAATATGAATGACAGTTAATAATTCATTTGCAGATTCATTCACTTGTCCGGATAAAGATATTAAAATCCGGTTTATTTCTTGCTTTTCTTTAACCCGAGCTTCACGGAGCTGATTGTTAATTTGCACGACTGATTCTGGTTCGACAAATAAAGTCGCTCCAGATGCTGACTGATCATGAACCATCCCGCCGAAGTGGCTGCGATACTCTTGTTTTACTGGAATGACATAACGATCATTTCGAATCGTGATAATGGCATCAGAGAGCATTTTTCGACCGCTTGATGATCGCGTTATATTTTCTAATTTTGAGCGCACATTCGATTCATGTGAGCGGATTTGCTGACGTATACTGCGCAGGGCAGAGCTCGCAGAATCTAACACTTCTCCGCTTTCATCAATTGACTGTTTGATTTCTCTTTCTAAATCTGTTAAAGGAACCATCTGATTCACTAAGTTAGGCAAGATCGTTAACTCAATCTCGTCTTCAAGCATACTTTCGACAAAACTTTTAAAACGGCGACTTCCGTAAATCGTGGACGAAATGTCCAGTAACTCTAGTTCATTGAGCATACCGCCGATTTGAGCACGTTTAACGCTAGCTCGAATATCACGAAGTCCACCTAATGGAACTTGTCCTTTCAGCCTGAGCACATTTGCACCTTCATATGTGCTTTGCTGTGCATGTTCTATTTCTTCCATGTTAAATGATGGCATTAAGTTCTTTACACGTTGTTTTCCTAATGAGGAACTAGCATGCTGGATTAATTGCTCTTTCATTTTGTTATATTCTAATATGCGACAAACCCTTTCTAACACAAGGGGTCACCTCCGTCTGTTACCGACCTTTTTGAATGAATGCCTTTAGTTCTTCAGCTGTCCACGTATTCACGACATTTTCATTTTTCAACCATCCACGTCGAGCCGCTTTCACACCGATTGGCATATGGTCAAGCATCTCTATTCGGTGTGCATCCGTGTTTACGGCAAATTTCACACCTTTGTCCTGTGCTTTTTTCAACCAATCTGCCGATAAATCCAGCCTATTTGGATTCGCATTCAATTCTAAGATCGTATTAGTTTCAACCGCAACTTCAAAAAGTTCATCCATGTTCACTGGATATCCACTCCGTCTTCCTATCAACCTTCCAGTTGGGTGCGCGATCATTGCTACGTGAGGATTGTATAGCGCTGTTTTTAATCGTTTCATAATCGTTTTTTCATCTTGATTAAATGCAGAATGAATCGAGCCGATGACAAAATCTACATGTTCAAGAATTTCATCATCATAATCTAAAGATCCATCTGGTAATATATCCATCTCAATCCCTGTAAACACCGTAAAGCCATCGTATTTCTCATTTTGTTTACGAACTTCCTCATGCTGACGTTTCAAACGTTCTACAGTTAACCCATTTGCAACTCGTAAAAATTGCGAGTGATCTGTTACTGCCATAAAAGAATACCCTTTTGAACGGCATGCTTCGATCATCTCTGCAATTGAATGTGCCCCATCACTCCACGTCGTATGCATATGAAGATCTCCTTTGATGTCATTCAATTCAACAAGTGACATCTCTTTCTCGAACTGTTCGATTTCTTCATAACCTTCACGAACTTCTGGAGGAATAAACGATAGTCCGAAATGCTTGAAAAAGTCTTTCTCTGAGTCAAATGTTTTCACTTCACCAGTTTCTTCATTCTCGACTCCATACTCGCTGATTTTTTCTCCGTTCTCCTTCGCACGTTGACGCATAAGGACATTATGATCTTTTGATCCTGTAAAATGATGAAGGGTTGTAGCAAATGCTTTGTCTTCAACCATACGGAAATCAATTGGAACAATTAAGTCATCAAGCTGCAGTTCAATACTGACCTTTGTCTCACCATGTCCGATAATTTCTATAATGTTTTCCATCGAAACTAATTGATCTCCTACATGCACAGGATCATCCGTGGATAATATGAAGTCAAGATCTTTAACCATTTCACGGCATCTGCGAAAGCTGCCAGCAATTTCATATCTCTGTATTCCGGTCATTCGATCAAGACGTGACTTAATTTCCTCAACGCCAGGAATCATTTGTGCAATTGGTAATCGTTCTGGACGTTTCCCTAATTCATCGATGGCTGCTAATATCTTTTCTTCTGTTTTCTCCCCAAAGCCTGGAAGCCTTTGTACTTTGTTTTTTTCACAGGCTGTTCTCAATGTCGCCACATCAACTACTCCAAGTTCCTGATAAAGCTTGCCAATCTTTTTTCCACCTAGTCCGGGAAGCTTTAATAATGGAAGTAATCCTTCAGGAAGTTCTTCCTCAAGTTCTGTCAGCGTCGAGCTTTTCCCTTCTAGAACAAGCTCTTCAATAATTGCGGCCGTTCCTTTGCCTATACCTTGTAGCTTGGAAGGGTCTTCAATTTCACCAATCGTACGTTCGTCTCGTTCAAGAGCTTGCGCTGCTTTTCTGTAAGCAGAAACTTTAAACGCATTTTCTCCTTTTATTTCAAGATAAACAGCGATTTTTTCTAATGTTTGAATAATATCTTTTTTATTTAATGCTGTCATAACGGCTCACCTCGTTTTCATCGATCCTTGTCCATATATCTATTCTCATCATAACGATAATCGTAAGATTAAAGCAACTTTGATGATGTCAGTAGTCGCAAAGAAAGCTCCTCGCATGAACGAGAAGCTAACCTTAAGTCGTTTCAGACCAAAGTTCTTTTATTTCATTTGATAAGATTGGTGTGTAATCAAAAATCATTTGCGCAAAACTAGAACCTTGCAACACTTGTTGAACAGCCTCTAACTGAATAAGAGCGGCTAAATGCAAAAGTACTACAATAATAAGCAGACCTTCAATAAAACCTAATGCTCCCCCAAGCCAGCGATTAATCATGTTTAATATCGGTAAATGTGCGAGAAAATCAAATAGCGATCCAAAAATATGCATGACGACCTTCGTAATAATGAAAAGAGCAGCAAAAGCAATTCCATTGTAGTAAACGGACTCCAAATGAAAAGCTTCAACAAGGAGGCTCATTCCTGAATCTGATGAAAGCTGCGGAAACGGGATCCATAATCGTATGTAGTGTGCAACATCTTGATAGTATAAGTAGGCAACGATAAAGGCAACTACGAATCCTAGTAAATGGATAAGTTGTAAAATAAATCCACGTCGAAATCCAACAAAAAAGCTAATAATTAAAGCAATAAACAACAAAAAACTAAGCATCTTTATAAATCCCCATCTTTCTTTTCATCTTCCTCTATCCTTTTAAGCAGATCTAAATATTCATTTCCTATATTGACAGCTGTTAAAACAGCTAATTTATTTGAATCTAAATATGGATTCTTTCCTTTTAGTTCTTTCATTTTTCGATCGACGAGTCTGGCAACTTTTTTCACATGCTCTGGATCTTCTGACCCAACAATTTTATACTGCTGCCCAAAAATCGTCACACTCGTTCGACGCTTTTCGTGTTCTTCTCCCACTACTAAGCCTCCATTCGTCATAGAAATCCTATTATTTATCATAACATGCCAGATCGTGTATGAAAATATAAACTATTGATTACAGAAAATAGATGACTTAGAATACGAGTTTGTCTATACTAGTTAATACGCATCTTTCCCGAAAATGTCTATGATAACGATAGTATTCGAACCAAAATATTTAGAGAGGCTTGATTCTAATGAGTTACGAAGTTGTGCAAGTTGATAAGTCAATATTAGAAAAAATGAAACTTACATATTCCGATTCGCTAAAAGCAAAACCCCCTCAAGGAGCGGTTTTTGCCGCTAAAACGAAAGGTTGTTCGATCACAGGCTATCGGTCAGGAAAAGTCCTTTTCCAAGGTAAAGACGCTACAACTGAGGCGAAAAGGTGGGGGAATGAAAGTAAAGCGGCTCCGACAAAGAAAAAATCCACTACAAAAAGTGTAAATAATCATAAATATCAGCCCCCGGAAGATGTTGCCAACCTTGTTCTTTTAGGAAGTGACGAAACAGGTACCGGCGATTATTTCGGTCCGATGACTGTCGTTTGTACCCATTTATCACCTGAGCAAATGAAGACGATCGAACATTGGGGGATTCGTGATTCCAAAACAATTACGGATACTACAATTCGAGACATCGCGCCAAAACTAGTAAAAGAATGTACGTACAGCCTTCTCGTTTTAAAAAATAAAAAATATAATGACCTTCAGCAAAAAGGGATGAACCAAGGTCAAATGAAAGCCTTACTTCATCATCAAGCTATTGTGAATGTCATGAAAAAATGTGCAGACGAACAGTTAAACGTTGAAGGAATTCTCATTGATCAGTTTGTACAGCCTGACCGTTATTTTGAATATTTACGTTCAAAAGGAAAGCAATGGCGTTCAGAGAAGCCGTTATACTTTGCAACGAAGGCAGAAAACCTTCATCCTGCAGTAGCTGCTGCATCAGTCCTTGCTCGTTATTCATTTTTAAAAGAAATGGATGCATTAGAACAGCAAGTCGGGCTTCCTCTGCCAAAAGGAGCAGGCAGCAAAGTCGACCAAGCAGCAAAAGAAATCGTCCGCTTAAAAGGAAAAGATACATTATATTCTTGTACGAAGTGGCACTTCGGTAACACTCAAAAAGTAATAGGCTAACGATATTACGCTTAGATTTTGACTGAGGTCAGAACTAAGCGTTTTTTGTCGTTAATTTTGTGGAATCTAATTCCGCTATTGAGGTAGGTAATCTGAACGCCATCTTCTTTTGTTATTTTGTGAATTTTTATTCGAATCGCTTATGACAGGTGTATTCATTTCAGAGCACAAGTGCAACATCTAACTCTTGCCGCACTTCGTTTGCATCGCAATTTCTCTATGCTTTGATGCAACTTTTCTATCCTTTGACGCAACTTCCCTATCCTTTGACGCAACTTCCCTATCCTTTGACGCAACTTCCCTATCCTTTGACGCAACTTCCCTATCCTTTGACGCAACTTCCCTATCCTTTGACGCAACTTCCCTATCCTTTGACGCAACTTCCCTATCCTTTGACGCAACTTCCCTATCCTTTGACGCAACTTCCCTATCCTTTGACGCAACTTTTCTATCCTTTGACGCAACTTCCCTATCCTTTGACGCAACTTTTCTATCCTTTGACGCAACTTCCCTATCCTTTGACGCAAATCTATATCGGCTTACGTCCGTGAATATCGATGCTTACAATAAAAAGAAAATCATCAAGACGAGTGTAATGACTGCAGCAATGAAATAAGCTGTAAGCGATGATTTATTGTTAAGCTTCCATTGCTCTATCGTTCTGATAAAAAATGATAAAGAAATTACACCAATGACAAGCGGCATAAGCTCTCGTGAAAAAATATTTAAGAAAAATAGAAACCATATAATAAGAGCACTAATTAATACGATAATATCAATTGCATAATACGGTTGAAGTCTTTTCGGTTTATCTTGACTATTGGAAAACATTCTGTTTCTCCTTTCAATTTTGCGAATAATCTTCATTTGTCGGAAAAAACTTTGTAAAATAAGCAGCTAAAAAGGTGAATATGATAACAATTCCCCAAACAATGATCCCTAACAAGTCAAATGTCATCGCAACCAAAATGACAAACGCGATCATAAAAAAGCAAATCGATGTTAAATAACGTTTGATACCTCCAGCAGACCCTTCTTTTTTCTTCGTATTTTGAATCTGCTTTAAAAAATAAATAAGGCTAATAATTAAAGCAGCTGCTAAAAGGAAATTCATTGTTATCTCCTCCATTCACTTAATGACAAATCGTTTTACCCCGACTCTAAACTCTACATCATTTATTTTCTATTGTTTCTCGCAATCATGCAACCCCTATTTACTTAAACACATTTCAGTTATAAAACATGCAAAAGCTGACTCAAAAGCAAGTACTTTGAGTCAGCAACAGCAAGTTATGAACGTAATGTAGCTCCGATTTGTTGTTCAAGTCCAGATAATACTTTTTCGTGTACAGAGGATACATCTTCTTCGGTTAACGTTTTTTCAGGGTCTTGATAGCGCAGTGAAAAAGCTAAAGATTTTTTGCCACGTTCTAAGTGTTCCCCTTGGTACACATCAAATAGTGAAATCGAAGTAAGGAGGTTACCGCCTAGCTCAACAATCACACGTTCAACATCTGCAGCTATAACAGATTCATCAACGACAAGAGCAATGTCACGATCGACCGCAGGGTACCTCGGAATCTGAGTATAACGTAACGATTCTGCTTCATGACTAGTTACTTTTTGAAGGTCAAGTTCAAATGTGTACGTGTCTGGCAAAGACCAGGCTTTCGCAACAGATGGATGAAGCTGGCCGATGACACCGACTGTTTCTCCTTCTACTAATAATTCAGCCGTTCTACCTGGATGATAGCCTGTGCGCTCGGCCTGTACAAACTGAACATCCCGTGACACATTCATTTCAGACAACAGTCCTTCGACGATTCCTTTAACGACGAAAAAATCTACCGATTTCTTTTCAGCTTGCCAGCTATGCATATACCATGAACCCATGAATGCGCCAGCAATCATCGTCTTTTCATCTGGTTGACGAGTAACAGTTGTCTCTTCCGTTTGGAATACAGAGCCGATTTCGTATAAATGAACATCAAGCATATTGCGGTTCTTGTTATGGCTTAATGCATCAAGCAAATGAGGTACGAGCGTTGTACGTAATGTACTTCGTTCCTCACTCATCGGTAACGCAATTTTAACGCGAGGTTTTTCATCACTTTCAAAATAAGCCTCTTTTTCAGCAGTCGTTAACGAATAATTAACTGCCTCGTGAATACCGGTACTTTCTAGAAAACGGCGAGCTTTTCGTTTTTTCTGTTGAATCAACGTTAAGCCACCTGGTATCGTTGGTGTCGTTGGCAATGTCGTTGGAATGTTATCATAGCCGTAAAGACGGGCAACCTCTTCTACAATATCTGCTTCAATTTTTATATCATTTCGACGAGTCGGAACGTAAATATTAAATGCTCCTCCTTGCTCGTCAAATGGGAATTGCAGCTTTTGTAAAATCGATTTGACGGTATTTACGTCAATATCTGTTCCGAGTACCGCATTGATTTTTTCGAGAGTAATCTTTACCTCATGCGGGTCTGTTTCTAATTCGTCATATGCCACAACACCGGAAAGTACTGTGCCGCCAGAGAGGTCAGCAATTAATTGTGCTGCACGTTGTGCTGCTTTTTTCACTCTGTTCGGGTCAATACCCTTTTCAAAGCGTGCACTTGAATCACTTCGTAAGCCCAGCTCGCGAGACGTTTTGCGGACAACAGTATCTTTAAAATACGCTGCTTCTAACAAAATATGTTGAGTATCATTTTGTACTTCTGATGTTGCACCGCCCATTACGCCAGCAATCGCCATCGGTTCTGTACCGTTTGTAATGACGAGATGTTCTGGTGATAACGTGCGCTCGACATCATCTAACGATACGATTTTTTCTCCATCGTTAGCTCTGCGTACGTGTACTTGTTTTGATCCGAAGCGCTCGTAATCAAACGCGTGTAACGGCTGACCATATTCAAGCAGTACAAAGTTCGTGACGTCAACGACATTATTAATAGGACGGATCCCTGCTGCCATCAGTTTTGTCTGCAGCCACATCGGGGATGACGCAATCGTTACATCTCTAATGATTGTTGCACCATAATACGGGTTATCTTCTTTTGCATTAACAACGACTGAAATATAATCTGATGCTCGTTCATCACCTTCGTTCACTTGCACTTCAGGCAATGTTACCTCACGCCCAAGAATCGCACCTACTTCATATGCAACGCCAATCATGCTTAAGCAGTCAGCACGGTTTGCAGTTAAGTCAAGCTCTAACACTTCATCATGAAGATTTAAATGCTCAAGGGCATCCTCGCCAGGCACCATATCAGATGGAAAAACGAAAATTCCTTCTGAAAGCTCTTTAGAGACAAGCTTACCTTCAAATCCGAGCTCTTGTAAGGAACAAATCATCCCTTCTGAAGTTTGACCGCGGAGTTTTGCCCGTTTAATTTTCATGCCTCCAGGCAGGCGAGCACCAACTTTTGCGACTGCAACGAATTGGTCTTTTGCTACATTTTTCGCACCACAAACAATTTGTACGGGTTCTTCTTCACCAACGTCAACTTGACATAAATTTAATTTATCTGCTTCCGGGTGCTTCTCACATGAGAGCACCTTTCCGACAACAACATTTTTTACACCTTGATTCAATGAATGAACGAGGTCAACTTCAACCCCGCTTCGTGTCAGTTTTTCAGCAACTTCATGAGCGCTAAGGTCATCTATTTCGATATATTTTTTTAACCATTGATACGATACTAGCACGCTGGTTCCTCCTTGTACTCTATTTTTTCAATATTAAACTCGCTTAAATTGAGATAAAAATCTTGTGTCATTCGTATAGAAATGACGAATGTCATCAACCGCATATTTTAACATCGCAAATCGTTCAACTCCCATTCCGAATGCGAAACCAGAATAATTATCTGGATCAAAACCGCTCATTCTAAGTACATTCGGATGAACCATACCTGAGCCTAACACTTCAATCCAGCCTGTTTGCTTACATGTCCGGCATCCTTCACCATGACAAATGGCACAAGAAATATCTAATTCTGCTGAAGGTTCTGTGAATGGGAAGAAGCTAGGTCGTAGACGAATTTCACGATCTTCACCGAAATAACGTTTTACAAACGTTTCAAAAATTCCTTTTAAGTCGCTCATCTGAATTCCTTCATCAACGACGAGCCCTTCAATTTGCATAAACTGATGAGAGTGGGTCGCATCGTCCTCATCACGGCGGTACACTTTACCTGGACAAATGATTTTCACTGGCCCTTTTCCTTCATGTTTTTCCATCGTTCTCGTTTGTACTGGCGATGTTTGCGTACGCAGCAGTAAATCTGGCGTGATGAAAAATGTGTCTTGCATATCTCGTGCTGGATGATGCTTAGGTAAATTTAATGATTCAAAATTATAATAGTCTGTTTCGACTTCTGGTCCTTCCGCTACGTTGAACCCCATACCGATAAAAATATCTTCGATCGTTTCAACAACTGACGTAAGCGGATGACGGCTTCCTTTGTTTACTGGGCGTGCAGGAAGAGTCACATCGATACTTTCAGCTTTAAGTCGCTCAGTTAATGCTGCTTCTTCAAGCTTCTGTTCTTTTGATTCTATTGCACTTTGAACATCTCCGCGTACTTCATTTGCTTTTTGTCCGACGACAGGTCGCTCCTCTTTGGACAGCTTCCCCATTCCTTTCAGTACTTCTGTAATCGGACCTTTTTTACCTAAGTAAGCAACTTTTAACTCTTTTAAGTCGTTTACGGTTTGTGAAGCTTCAACTTTTTGAAGTGCTTCGTCTCTCAATTGCTGCAGACGGTCTAACATAACTTTTTTCCTCCTTTAATGTCTAAGGACACGATAATTTTCACGTCATATATTTGTATAAATTTTGCGGCATGCACCATTTTAACGACAAAAAAGCCTTCGCTCCCAAAAGGGACGAAAGCTCGCGGTACCACCCTTATTAATGAAAAACGAACACTCTCGCTTTTACATTCACTCAAGTAGAAGATAACGGACTTCAAACCGGATCATCTTCGCAAGCAGATTCACTTGCGGTCCAATGTCAACTCCAGAGCGAATTCGGCCGGGCTCCACGTAGATATGCTTTCAGTCTATGGCATATCCTCCCTGGAAGGGAACGATCAGCGTACTACTCTCTTTCATCGTTTTTAAAATAATGATTGACGTTGTACATTTATGTTACACATTATATAAGGTTTTGTTCCGATTCGCAAATAAATTTCGCAAAAACAGACACATCTTAGAAAAGTGCAAGGCGCCCGAATTTATATATATTCTTAGTTTCCGAGTTGAGACGATCAGCTTTCTCTTAAGTGATATAAAAGAATTCCAGCTGCAACCCCTACATTTAATGACTCTGCGTTACCGAAAATCGGAATATATAAATTTTGATCACACATCGATAACAACGATTCTTGAACCCCGCTTCCTTCATTGCCTAAAATGAGGGCGAAATGTTCCTGTGGCTGTATCGCAGTATAGGTGCTCCCTTGCAATGATGTGCCAAAAACAGGAATTTCATTTTCTTTACATATCTGAATAGCTTCTTCTAGATTCATTTTTTGTACAGGTATATGGAACAATGACCCTTGTGTTGCACGAATGACTTTCCCGTTAAAAGGATCAGCAGTTCCTTCTCCTAGAACAACACCTGTCAGCCCTGCAGCATCTGCTGTTCGAATCATACCACCTATGTTCCCTGGATCCTGCACACCATCGATAAAAAGAAACTTCCCTTCCTCCAAAGGAAGGTTTTCATTGTCCGGCAGTTCACAAATTGCAGCGAAGCCTTGTGGCGTTTCCGTCTCACATATTTCTCTCATCACTTTATCCGTCACTTCGATAAGCTCTAAATTCAAGGCTTTCCATTGTGAGGGAAGCTCTTTTCCTTCGGCGATGATGAGGGATTTTATCGGAACGTCAGCTTTCAACGCTTCTTCAATTAAATGAGTTCCTTCTAACAAAAATAATCCGGACTTTTCTCGGCCTTTTTTTGTTTGTAGCTTTTTCCAAGCTTTTACTTTTGGGTTTTGTAATGATTCTATCATTTCCATTTCATTCGATCCTTTCTATTATGAACAGCAGTAAGTATTCTTTGTCCTTTATAGAACAACACTTTTCATCTCATTTACCGCTACCGCAGGTGTCTTCAGTATGTCAATTACTAAATGAATAATCATTATGAAAACAGTCTTAATGGCGAGAGCCTTAGTTGCAGTTATACTATTGTCTATAGGTTTTATCAATACGAATCGTATAAAAAAATTCATTTCTTTGTCATAATCTTACCCGATAACATACATACTATAACAGATTAAATGGCCAAGTTCGATATTGGCTTTCGATCGATACTATATAATGAAAGGAAGATTCCACATGAGCTTTAACTTACGTGGTGCCATTATGCAAAACGTACAAGGGAGTAATCAAGAAGAAGTAGAAGCGACAATTGTCGATGCAGTTCAAAGCGGTGAGGAAAAAATGCTCCCTGGTTTGGGTGTGTTATTTGAAGTATATTGGCAAAATGCAAGTGACCAAGAAAAGCAAGAAGTAGTGAATCAAATTTCTCAAGGGCTGCAAAAATAAAAAATATGTCACATACGCTCATCAAATAGAATGTATATAAAAGCTGACCCTTATTGGATCAGCTTTTATTATGCTTTATTGAAATGTAATCTCATCAACTGTCTTTCGGTCAAGCTTTTTAATAACTTCAACGATGAGTTTTACAGCATTTTCGAAGTCATCTCTATGGAGAATGGCTGCATGTGTATGAATATAGCGCGTTGCAATTGTAATCGATAACGCCGGTACACCATTTGCAGTCAAATGAATCGCTCCCGAGTCGGTTCCACCGCCAGGTACACTGTCAAACTGGTATGGAATTTCTTTTTCATCAGCTGTATTTGTCACAAAATCACGCAGCCCTTTATGTGATACCATCGATGCATCATACATAATAATTTGCGGACCATCGCCCATTTTGGCAAGAGCATCTTTATCTGTTACACCTGGAGTGTCCCCTGCAATGCCAACGTCAACGGCAAAGCCGATGTCTGGCTGAATATGGTGTGCAGACGTTCTTGCTCCACGTAGGCCTATTTCTTCTTGAACAGTCCCTACACCGTATACAGTATTTGGGTGCTGTTCACCTTTTAAGCGGCGAAGTACCTCAATTGCAATCGCACAGCCGATACGATTGTCCCACGCTTTTGCCATCAGCATTTTTTCATTTTTCATCACCGTAAATTCGCAAACTGGGACAACTGAATCTCCTGGACGAACACCAAACTCTTCCGCTTCTTCACGACTCGTCGCACCAATATCGATAAACATTTCTTTTTTATCAACCGATTTTTTACGTGCTTCTGGCGGTAAAATATGAGGTGGTTTTGATCCAATCACACCAGGTACATTTCCATTTCGAGTCATCACCGTTACACGTTGGGCAAGCATCACTTGCTCCCACCAACCGCCAACACATTGAAATTTCAAATATCCACGGTCATCGATGTTCGTTACCATAAAACCAATTTCATCTAAATGGCCTGCAACCATGATCTTAGGACCGTCAGCATCTCCAGTTTTCTTTGCAATTAAACTCCCTAAGTGATCAGTCTCAACTTCATCTGCAAAAGGCGAAATATACTTTTTCATGACATCACGAGCTTCACGTTCATTGCCTGGGATCCCATTCGCATCTGTTAGATCCTTCAGCATCTTCAACATATCTTCCATCTCCTATGTACCCCCTATTGAAATAAAAAAGTTTAAAAATTATGTCACTTCTTTCATTATACCGACATTATTCAATTATCTCAATTTTCGATTCTCGAAATAATCCTTTCAATGGAGATATACCTTTTAATACCCGCTATTTTGTCGTTCATGGTTCACTTCATTTTTCTCATTGTAAGCATTGATAATCTCATTTTCTGAAAAACCTAAAGCAGACCCTAATGATAAATAAGCTTCAAATAACCTTATAAATTGACCTCGGTTCCCATTTTCCCTTAACAATCCGATTGCATCTATAACTGAGAAGAAATAAGGTACGAGAGCATTTCCCTCTTTTTTCTCTTCTATTCTGAATGAAATGGTTCCCTTATCTTCATATCCGTATTTGAGTCCAACAGACAAAATAAAGTGAATGCCGTCAACGTATTCTTCAAGAATTTTCCCTCTTGGTGAAGGGCTTTTCTCACTCCAAAATTTAAAACAGCGCGTTTCATTTGCTAGTTCAGCTAACTCGACATGTAAGGCCATTAATTTTCGATCAAGTAAGGACTCATTTTGTAATCCGTGTTTTGTCTCAATATGAGTGTCTAACTCTTTTTGTTTTTTATATAATGTTGTAAAGTCCATCGTTTCACTCCGTTCGTAAAAGGATATGTGTCGAAAAAATAACAATGAGCTTCTCTCAATTCCAATGAAAATCATGATTTTCATTGATTTTATTTCGCTCATTCCATTATTATAGCAGAGAAAATACTCGATTTTGAAACCTTTCTCTTAGCCACTCGTAAACATAGCGAGAAATGATTTTCAGATTTGAATCCATACGTTTGTGGGAATATAAAAATAAGAATCTGTTTTAAGTATGAAAAAAACAGAGCTCTTTAAGGGGAGATTACGATGACCGTTATATTATTTCGTTTATTCCTTCTCATTGCTGTCGGAATTATTATATATAGTGTAATTAAATATTTTATTGATCCACGACGAAAACTTGAGGCCTCTCACCGCCAAGGAGAATTTTATTTACTTGATGAACCAGATAATGTCCGAAAAAATTTGTTGTTCACTTATCGTAATGTCATGTTCGAAGGCGAAAAGTTTTTAGGGACGACAGAAGAGTCATTTGAAGTGACATCGATTATGATTTGGACAGAAAATACTGATCGGCTTAAAGGACTAAGCAAAAAGGACTTTAAATTTATTGAAAAGGAAATTATGATTCGTTATCCTAAAGCAAAAATAGAGTGGAAACGTCCGATCAGTGACTTGTTAAAGCAAATGAAAAAAGAAGTAAAATAGCGATTAGTAATAAGAGCCAGGCGCTCCAAAGTCTGGCTTTTTTTCATTTCCTCTCGCTCCTTTAAAAAGAACTTGTAAAAATACTAAAGATGAGCAAAATAATCATAATCGGTAAAATAATCGCAAGAATATTTAAGACTAATCCTACAATCGCAATAACCTTTCCTTTCCCCCCTGTTTTTCGCACATCCATTAACGCAATGATACTAAAAACGAGTCCGATCAGCCCAAGTATAATTCCGATCCAGACGAATACGATCGCAGCAAGTGCTGCAATCCCAATCACTAAGGAAATGACGGACTTTGTGTTCACTTTATCCTCCGTGAAAACTCGTTCAGACATAAAAAATTTCACCTCTAACTTAAAATAAAAGATAGCTTTTTTACATGTACAAAATCTATACCTATGTTAACATATCACTTCCTCATGCTATATAGAACGTCTTTACATTCAATCCCACTTATCTTACAATCAACCTTTTGCGTATGAGTAAAAGGTTTAATGGAAGTCCGCTTAAGAGCGATTCTGAGAATCAAAACTCAGCGATAACAGTGCTTCCTAAAAAAGCACCCACAAGTAGTTGACACAAACACCTTTTGCAACCCTCTTTACAAAATCGCTTTTTTATCGTTACAATAGTTGTAACAACATTCATAACCATTTTCGCACTAGGGGTGCTGTAAAGCTGAGAGACAGGTGAAAATCCTGTTAACCCTTTGAACCCGAACTAGATAATACTAGCGTGGGGAAGTGCCAGTGACGTCATGATTAAACGTATGACTATCGCTGCATTTCCTGCTGGGAATGCAGTTTTTTATTTTCTCAGGAAAGGATAAATGGGGTTGGCTATGAATCGGCGATATCTAAGTCCTTTCCGCTTTTCCCTAACAGCGAAAATAAGGAATAATGTTGAATCTAATACAGAAATAGGAGGATGCTTCATGCAAGGATTAAGTTGTGGAACAAGCAGAATTGTTGGCTGTCGTTTTTCGATTTACCCAATGACAGACAACTTTGTTGAAGTGATTAAAGGGGCATTAAGCGAAGTAGATACGAGCAAAGTGTGGATGAATACAGATGATGTGAGTACGTGTATTCGCGGACGAAGTGAACACGTTTTTGATGTAACTAAAGCGATTTTTATCCATGCTGCTAAAACAGGTGTGCACGTCGTGTTTAACGGAACTTTTTCAATCGGATGTCCAGGTGATTCTGATGGCGATACGTACATGTCAGAGGACGATGTACGCTTAAACGAAAACTCTTCACAAATGGAAAAGGTTGATGTTGCGACTCAATTTGCCCTTTATCCATTGAACAACCCTGATTATATGCAAATCATTGCAGACCAGGTTGAAGTCGCAATTGAGTACGGGACATTTACGAAAGCGGTTCATTATGCTTCTCGTCTAGACGGAGATGCAAACCAAGTTTTCAAAACGTTAGAAGAAGCGTTTGTTAATACGTCGAAAACGAATGAACGTAGTCATGTAACGATGACGGCTGCGATTTCGGCTAACAGTCCGTCCAAGAAAGATCGATAAGGGGGATTATGATGAATTACAAATGGAATTTACGTGAAATTGTACTCATGTCCATTTTTGGCGTCGTTTTCGCCGTGATCTATCTCCTTTTTTATTTTTTCGGAATGGGATTAACGAATGTTTTAGCTCCTTTTGGATTAGGTCCTTTCGGATATGAAGTCATTTTCGGGATATGGTTTATCGTTTCGATTATTACAGCTTATGTTATTCGAAAACCTGGGGCTGCATTGATTTCAGAAACGATCGCAGCAACAGTCCAAGTATTGCTTGGAACTCCAGCCGGACCTCGGTTAATTATATCTGGAATTATTCAAGGTTTAGGTGCTGAAGCCGTTTTCGCTGCAACGAAATGGCAAAATTATACGACAAAAATCCTTGTCCTTTCCGGGATGTCTGCGGCATTATTTAGCTTTATTTGGGGCTGGTATATTTCTGGCTTTGCTGCTCTCTCTACAGAAATGGTCACAGCAATGTTCATCGTGCGCTTGATCAGCGGGGCATTACTAGCTGGACTATTAGGAAAATATATTAGTGATCAACTTGCTAACACAGGTGTATTACGGAGCTATGCACTTGGGAAGGAGTGGCAGGAAAAACGTGAAAAAGCATCTTAATCATCAAAAAGGTCCTGCTCATGATGCAAACATTTTAACATATCCACACTCTATGGAAGCGTTGATAGAAGAAAGTCCTCTCATAGCTGCAGAGGACTTCTCCTTCGATTATGAAGCAGACTGTGAAAATCCAACGATTAACAAGTTATCTTTTCAAATAAAGCAAAATGAAACGGTATTATTAATGGGACCAAGCGGCTCAGGGAAAAGTACCCTCGCTTTATGCATGAATGGACTCTATCCCGATGTGATTGAAGGTTGGAAGAAAGGTCACATCTTTTATGAAAATAAAGATGTTGAATCATTTGAAAAAGGAGAGCTAAATCAAAAAATCGGTGTCGTCTTTCAAGATCCTGAAAGCCAGTTTTGCATGGTAACAGTAGAAAATGAACTTGCTTTTACGTTAGAAAATATTCAAACTCCTCGCACAAAAATGAAATCTCGAATTGATTCCGTCGCTCGTACAGTCGGGATTGAACCATTACTAAAACGGCCAATTCATGAATTGTCAGGCGGACAAAAGCAAAAAGTCGCTCTTGCCTCAGTTCTGCTTTTAGAACCTGAATTGCTCATTTTAGATGAACCGACAGCAAATTTAGACCCATCCTCACGTAAACAATTCATCGACATGATTGAACAATTAAAAGTAAAACGTAACGTCGCTGTCCTTATTATCGAACATCAGCTTGACGATTGGATTCCTTTAACAGATCGAGTGATCGCATTAACGAAAAATGGAGAAAAGCTAATTGAAGGTTCTCCACGTACTGTTTTTTATTCATTCAATGAGCAGTTAAAAGAAGAAGGCATCCACTTACCGAAAGTGATTGAACCTGCCCTACCATATGTCCAAAACGCTGATACAAATTTGCCGTTATCAGAGGACGATTTAGCTCATTTTCTTGCTAGAAAAACGGATCGATTAAAGGAAGAAGCACCATTAAAAGCTCCTCCCGTCAATAATCGTGAACTAGTCATTTCTTTAAAAAATGTCTCGTCTTCCAGGAGGAAAAAACACTCCATTCTACGCGATATATCAATTGATTTATATGCCGGGGAGTTTGTCGGTATTGTCGGAGAAAATGGTGCTGGAAAGTCGACATTTTTGCAATTGCTGGCTGGACTCTTAACTCCAATAAAAGGGGAGCGCCTATTTCTAGGCAAAGACTTCAAACAGTGGACTGAACGAGATGTCCGAAAAAATATCGGCTTTGTTTTTCAAAATCCGGAACACCAATTTATTACCGATACCGTATATGATGAACTAGCCTTCGGAATGAAATTAGACGGCGCAGACGAAACAGCGATTCAACAAAATATCGATCATTTGCTACACCGATTCCGACTAGAAGGAAAAATGTGGAGTAACCCTTTTTCGTTAAGCGGCGGTCAAAAACGACGATTAAGTGTCGCAACGATGCTTAATGAAACGCCGAAAATTTTATTGTTTGATGAACCGACTTTTGGTCAAGATGCTAAAACAACGAACGAGTTGATGGACATTATAACAGCTCTTCGTGCAAAAGGGACAACGATCGTCTTTGTCACGCACGACATGGAGCTTGTCGATCATTATTGTGAAAGATCGATTGTTCTCCATCAAGGGAACATTGCTTTCGACGGTTCCCCTGATTCATTGTGGGAAAAAGGCTCCCTCTTAGAAGAATCACATTTACGGCTTCCTTTCCGTGTTCGTCTAAAAAATAACCTTGAGCAAAAAAAGCTTTGTCAAAAAGGAGTGCAACGAGAACATGTTAAACTCCATTAACCCTTCAATCAAAGCTATTACTGTTTGTGTCCCTGGTCTTTTGCTAGCATTTATTTTTGATCCTTTCACTCCAGCCGTTTATTTGCTTTTTACAATTTTAATGACGTTTCTATTAAGCGATATACCGATAAAAAAATGGGTGATGATTTTTACACCATTCATTTTAATGTCACTCGGCTTTGCTTGGATGACCGCACTATATTCTGCTGATTCCTTTTCGGGAGGACAGGTCATTTTCTCTTTTTGGTCTTTTGAGGTCACATACGATAGTATGATGGTCGCAATAAGTCTCGGTCTACGTTCATTATGTTTAGTAGCATTATCGATGATGTTTGTGTTAACAACTGATTCAACGAAATTTATGCTTAGTTTAATGCAGCAATGCAAATTGCCACCAAAGTTCACATACGGTATCCTTGCCGGTTACCGGTTCCTGCCGACATTCCGCCACGAGTTTGAAGTGTTGCGTCAAGCTCACCGTGTCCGCGGTGTTGACAGAGCACGAGGAATTAAAGATAAAATTTATCAAATCCGCAGGTACGCGATTCCTCTGCTTGCGAATGCAATCCGCAAAGCCGAACGTGTTGCTGTAGCAATGGAATCAAAAGGCTTCACTGGTTCAACGAAGCGGACTCACTACTATGAAATGAAAGTAAATCGAAGAGACTGGCTTTTTCTTTCAGGCTTTGTCGTCGTTTTCTTCGGAGCTGTATACGCCTCCTACCATTTTGGGCATTTAAATATATTTGGCAGACAGTTCAACTAACAAACTGCCCCCAATTCCCAGTTATCATTATCAAACCGAAAAGTATAATATCTCACGATCTCATCCCTCCCGGCGGACGCTTTCCATGGGGCTTGTCTTCAACTAATTCTGACTCAGCGAAGCATCGTGGAATGGATTTTCAGACTGCGCTGATCCCATTGGAGTCGCCGCCTTTCGTTCTTCAATCAACCTAGAACATCCATCGTTTCCTATTTAGAAATGATGGTTATTTTTTCAACAGTTTTATCTGATTATTCAGGTAAATATAGTGTCATATAGATAAAACCACTCGTGAGGTGATCGTGTGTTACGCCCCATTCGTGCAAAACAAGTTGAACTCGAAATGGTCTCTATCGATCAGTTAGTCCCAGACGACCACTTACTAAGAAAAATTGATGCCAGAATTGATTTTTCCTTCATATTGGATACCTTTACGGTATCCGATCTGAAAGACAGTTAGAAAAAGAAATTGAGACAAATATTGCTTATCGATGGTTTTTAGGATTAAGTCTAACTGATTCGGTTCCTCACCATTCCACCATAAGCTTCAATCGGCATAAACGGTTTAAAGAAACAGACATTTTTCAAGAGATATTTGATGAGACCGTTCTTCTGGCTATGAAGCATCGTATGGTTGGCGGGAGAGCTTTATTTACTGATTCTACCCACCTTAAAGCCAACGCAAATAAGCGGAAATTCACTAAGAAGACGGTTCAAGTTGAAACACGCGTGTACATAGAAGATCTAAATAAAGCGGTTGAGGAGGATCGAAAAGCACATGGAAAAAAGCCCTTACCGGAAAGAGATAAAAGAAAAAGAGATTAAAGTCAGTACGACAGATAAAGAAAGCAGCTATATGTTCAGGGATGGAAAGCCCGAAGGGTTCTTTTATTTAGACCATCGGATAACAGCATCGACTGGACCGTCAGATAAAGACATTTGGTTTCAATGTGGACGCTGTCGGATTAGACGCGGGCTACTTAACCATTCCCTTATGTAAAGGGGTAGAAGATCGCCATATTATGGGGGTTATCGCACATCGCCGCTTCAAACCTAAAAAGGGGTATTTGCAAAAGTGGAAATTTACCTATAACAAAGAGACGGATACTTATACATGCCCTAATGGTAGCACCTTATCTTACGCTACAACGAACCGCGAAGGCTATCGTCAATACCATTCAAACCCTGCAGAATGTGTAAACTGTCCCCTGCTTAACCAATGTACGAAAGCCAAAAATCATAAAAAAGTTCTCACAAGGCATGTATGGGAAGACAGTAAGGAAATAGTGAGAGAGCATAGACTTTCCGCAACAGGGAAATTCCTCTATAAAAAAAGAAAAGAAACCATTGAGCGAAGCTTCGCGGATGCCAAACAGCTCCACGGGCTTCGCTACTGCCGGTTACGCAGCTTAAAGGGCGCATCAGAACAAGCGTTGATGACAGCGGCAGCACAGAACATAAAAAGATCGCAAACCACCTCTCAGCGAGCTAAGAGGTGGTTTCGGCCATTCTTCACCGTAGGGTGAGCAAATTCTTCTGACGAAAATAATAAAGAGAAACCCGCACTTCTCAAAAAGTGTGGGTTTCTCGACAATCTGAAAACCCAAAAAACCCCTAGGTGCCTGGCACATGGTTTTTTTTGGGTTTTATACGTTCAACTTGTTATTATTTCCCGTTATCTACATGTTCCTCCTTGAACATACTAAAGAAAAACCTGAATTAAGGAGGTTCCCGACTTATGCATACGATTTGGAAAGGATCGATTTCATTCGGTCTCGTAAACATTCCTATAAAGCTCCACGCCGCTACCGAAAATAAAGATGTTAAACTAAGAAATTTGCATAAAGACTGCCACGCTCCAATTAAATACGAGCGAACATGTTCAGAATGCGGAGAAGAAGTAAACAATGATGATATTGTCAAAGCATATGAGTATACCGAAGGAAAATACGTCGTTCTAGACGACGAAGAACTGGCAAAGTTAAAAAAAGAGCAAGAAGATAAGGCCGTTGAAATCATTGATTTTGTAGAACTAAAAGAAATCGATCCGATTTATTTTGATCGCTCTTACTATTTAAGCCCTAATGAAGGCGGATCTAAAGCATATGCACTATTAAGAAAATCATTGCAAGATACTGGGAAAATCGGTATTGCAAAAATTACGATTCGTTCAAAAGAGAACTTAGCGGCAATTCGAATTTATGGTAATACTCTCGTTATGGAAACACTCCATTTTCCGGATGAAGTTCGCGATGCGAAAAATGTTCCGAACGTGCCAGATGAAACTAACATTAAAGAAAAAGAACTTGAAACAGCTAAAACATTAGTAGAACACCTCACTGCTGAATTTGATCCAACCAAATATACTGACGACTACCGTCTTGAACTGCTCGAATTAATAAGTAAAAAAGTAGAAGAAGACGAAGGTGTATCGAAGCAAGAACAGACGAATGTCATTGATTTAATGGAAGCATTAGAAAAGAGTATTGAAAAAACGAAGCCTGAAAAACCTAAACAAAAGAAAACAACAAAACGGTCTACTTCAAAAAAGAAAACGACACAAACGAAAAAAACAACTGCAAAATCAAAAACATCGAAAAAACCAGCTAAAGAAGCAAAATAATAAAACAAACTATTTGATTGTCCAAGAGTTTAAAAATCGTTCTAGAAAAAGCAACTGCCTCGAATTAATGAAAGAGGCAGTTGCTGTCTTTATTTAGTTACTTCCTTCTGGTTCGACAATATCAAGCTCCTCTTCAGTAACCTCTTCTTCAGTAACCTCTCCTTCATTAAAATCTTCAAAGTCTTCTGAATCCGGTGCTATGATTGCCGGAGGAACACTTCCAGCGTTTCCACCGCTACTATAAAACTGTGGAACATCCCCTGGAATAAAGATGATAACTACTGGGATAGACGTTGTGACTACTTGTGTATCAGTCGCAAATGGGATAACGACTTTTACATCGGCCTCAATATCTACGGAGAGTCTTATATACGTATTGTTGATCCCTCTTTCCAAAATCTCTTCTCCAATATCTGCTTTCACTTCGCCGATCGCCGATAGTCGTATTGGCACCCGTGGACCTAAATGAGCCAATAAGGAATTGTTTGTTGCTTGCCCGAGTGGAATCGTATGAATAATTCCGTCTTCTGCAAACGTTGCCCCTTCACGCTCTAGATCTACGTCTGTTGGCAAACTGTAGTCAGCTACTCTTCCATGTTCGATATCATTTAAAAAATCTTGAACCCGCTTAACAGTATCACGCATTATTTTATTGTGCATCGCTGTATTCACCTGATACGTCTGGACATTTCCGTTATTGTCATATTGAAATTCAACAAGTTCTTCCATGTTCATATCTTCTAACACTTTTTTAGAAATTGCATCATTAATAGCTAGCGTACCGATACGTTGTGTTTCTGTTTTCGCAATCGCAAGCAATGTCGGTCGGATACCTGCCTCGACAATAATTAATCCTTGGACCGTTAAAAAACAAAATATAATGAATGAAATGAGAAACACATATCGAAATGGCAATGGCCCTTTTTTTCTTCTTTTCAAACGAAATACCGGTGATTTTTTCATGCTGATCTATCCCCCTCTGCTAATCTATATGCAAGGAAGGACAGCTTCTTTCATTTCCCGGCCGATTTTCTTGGACAAAAATGAATTTAGAGTACGTGTTCAAAAAGGAGACAAAAAACCAAATTGATCAAGTCGACGACATTCTGTGACGCTGAGCGTATGATACGCAGAGATACGAAAGTTATTTTCCCAGACTTTTTGAACATCCTCTTATCCCAACTGATATTTTTTTAGAAAAATGAAATACTATGATCGAAACAGATGACGATAGATAGGAATGACAATCATGAGTTTACAGCCAATCATCCCTTTTGAACCAATAAAAAAAGAGATCATTCCAAATGGTGACGAATGGGTTGCGCAAATTAAATGGGATGGTGTACGGATCCTTACCTATTATGACGGAAAAAGCATAGAGCTTTATAATCGAAAATTAAATGAACGAACGAAACAATTTCCGGAAATAACGGAGAAAAGCATTTACAAGCATGCTCAATCAATCATTTTAGACGGCGAAGTGATTGCGTTTAAAGATGGTCGGCCTTCTTTTTCTGAAGTCATGAGACGAGATGGGCTTCGTTCTGAGAATTCGATTCACATGAAAAGACACCAAATACCTATTGCTTATATGATTTTTGACATCCTCTATTTAAATGGAGAGTGGTTGACTCAACTGCCGTTAAAAAGACGTCAAGAAATGATGAATGACGTGATAACTGCAAATTCTACAATCCAATTGGTCAAAAATTATGACGACGGTTCTCAGCTCTTTGAAGCGATTAAAGAACAAAAAATGGAAGGAATTATTTGCAAAGATCTAACAAGTACTTACACGATAAAAGCGAAGGACGATCGCTGGGTAAAAATAAAAAACTTTCAAGATATTTATGCTGTTGTCGGAGGTGTGACATATCGTGGTGATACCGTCAATTCTCTTCTCCTCGGAATGTTTGACAACAACAACCATTTTCACTACGTCGGACATGCAGGAACCGGGAAATTGTCTGCAGCAGACTGGAACAAGCTCACAAAGCTAATTGAACCTTTAAAGGTGACAAAACGACCTTTTAAGGAAAAACCTGAACGTGCAAAACATGCCGTTTGGATTAGACCGGAACTCGTCGTAAAAATTCAATATATTGAATGGCCAGCTGGACGTTCAATAAGGCAGCCAAGTATACAAGCATTCATTGACACCTCAGCAGAAGAATGTATCCTTCCTGCTGAACATCAACTTTTGTAAAGGAAAATGATCCATGAAACTGTCTCACTCAATATTTTCAAATAAAAATGCTCCTTTTAACGGATTTTTTTTTCTTACCGGATTCCATCGGACAAAAGAACAGTTCTATGTTGGTCTTATTCTAAACGGAGAAGTAGTTGAAGCAGGTTTTTTTACCGAAGGATTATCAAAAGAGGAAAAAACAGCGTTAATGAATACGATTATGAATAAAGTGACGAATGACGGGAAAAAGCAAAAAATCTCCTTGAAACCAACTATTTGCGTCGAATTGTCATTCGATGGTTTTTCCCGCAACAAGCTCTTAAATCCAGCTTTTTTAAGCTTTCAATTGCAAGTAGACTGGCAGCAGTGTACATGGGGAAACTTAATCATTCGAAATTCATCCGCACATGTACAAATCACGAGTCCAGATAAACAGTTATGGGACGCACCTTCGATCACAAAAGATCAATATATCGCTTACTTAACAGAGGCCGCTCCGAGAATGCTCCCTTTTTTACAGGATCGCCCTGTAACACTAAAACGTGCTCCAGAAGGAATATCATCTGAACAATTTTATCAAAAAAATTGTCCTGAATATGCACCTGATTTTATTAAAACGTATGAGGCTGAAGATAACCATTACATCGTTTGCGATCAATTATCAACTTTACTTTGGTTAGGGAATCAAGCAGCCATTGAGTATCATATTCCTTTCAATACAACCGAAAGTAATAACCCTAGAGAAATCGTCTTTGATCTAGACCCTCCAGATGGTGATCATTTCCCTATGGCTATTAAGGCAGCAAAAGAAATGAAGGAACGACTCGATATGTTTGATATTGAAAGCTTTCCAAAGCTTTCTGGAAATAAAGGATTACAAATTCATATCCCTTTTGCGGACCGTACGCTTACTTATGAAGATACAAGAATTTTCACATCATTTATGGCCCATTACCTTGTCGAAAAACATTCAGATGATTTTACGATCGAACGGATGAAGAAAAAACGCGGAAAGAAGCTTTACATTGATTTTGTGCAACATTGGCGTGGAAAAACGATTATTTGCCCGTATTCAACAAGGGTTAATCCCGATGCTACCGTAGCTGTGCCACTTCGATGGCAAGAAGTAAATGATAAACTTACCCCAAAAAACTATACGATCTTTTCGATGCTTGAACGCATACAAAATCGTCAATGCCCAATGAATAACTATTTTCAAGTTGAAAACGAACAGATTCCGAAAGTAATCAATAAGCTAAAAAATCATTAAGAGGCTAGACCAAAACCTAGTTAAAAATAAGAAAACTAAAAAAGAATCCGATTATCTCATCATGATAACCGGATTCTTTCTTTGCTTTAATAAGACTGTTTTAGTCCTAACCTCATGTACTTACTCTGATGAAGTTGCTTTTCTCGGAAAAAATTTGTTCCATTTATACGTTTGAGTTCCTCTTTTACCGAGGTATGAAAAGAATGCAGCTAACAATCCAAAGAAGATAAGTGAAACATAAATCGGCATTTCTGTAATCACTTGACCGAAAGACGTATAAACCATAGCAGGTAAAATAACACCGCCAATAGAATACCGCATATACTCTTTAAAATTTGATGTCATCTCCATCAAATAAAGAGAAAGCAAATGGAAATGTATAAAAGGCATCATTCTTAAAATCATAACTTGCCCTAATGTAAGGGAACGCCCCTTAAAAAACCTTTCCTTCAATCTCGTAATTTTTGCCCGAAAGGATGGAAAAATATCGACAAATTTATAAAAAAACAGGCTCATTAAAGATAACCCAATAATAGAATAAATCGTTCCGTGCAGGAATCCAAACAAATAACCTCCTGCAATACATACGACAATAACAGGTATAAATAAAAACGGCCGTAACAAATGTACGATGATAAATAAGGCAGGGGCTAACCAACCCGCTTCTTCGATGACATGAGGAATCGCTTCGTTGAACATTTCCAAGCTGTTTCATCCTCCTCCCTCAATCATGTCTATGTTTTAACTAGACAATCTATGATGACGATGTTACATACTAAGTGTAAAGACTAACAACTTATAAGTAAACAAGTATTTTATTGATTGACGAGCATTATCCAGACTGCAACATGTAGGATGAATATAACTGGTAGTCCGAATCGAAACAACCGCTTCTTCGTTTTGTGGCGAAAGGTTCTTCCACCGACAATCGTCCCTATTACACCGCCTAATAGAGCAATCATCAATAATGATTTTTCACTCGTTCGCCATACGTTTTTCTTAGCTCGTCTTTTATCAATTCCCATCATCGTAAAGCCGATGACAGTCAAAATAAAATAATAAATAATGACGATAATCGCTACATTATTCATCTCGTTATGTCCTTCCTAAATTTTATTCCCTTTATTGAATATGGTGCTCCTATTTTTTAGTTATAAGGTTGACGATGAAGCGAGCAAAACTATTGCAATTTCAATGCAAATATAGATCTTGCATTTCACTTGCTTCATCAATAAGTATCCGCCCGTAAAACGGGCGGTTTTAATTTCGCCCTATAAGGGCACTTTACCACCAGAGTCTCTTAAAGGACCTTATTTAATTTGGTCCGTGCCAAAAGAATTTTGAGGACATCCCTTTTCATAATCAAATAGAATTCGAAATCGCTATAAGGCGGACGCTTTCACTCCAAAGCACAAGTGCGACATCTACTCGTGCTGCACTTCGTTTGCATTCGTAGTGTCTTCTTTGCAGCGGGCAATGCCTCAACTTCCTAGGTGCCACACTGTATGCACCTAGGGGATTTTCGCCTATTGCTTTTCCCGCCTGAGTCACCGCCTAGCGCTCTTTCGAGTACATGATAATATTTAAATGACATACTAATAGCAGAAAAAACGTTGTGGGAAGTTGTATCTCAGCTCATTTTTATCTCATTTAAATGGGAATGGGCTTTTGTTATCAAAGATATTTATGTTCATTTCGTATTCATCATTTAAGATAATAAATGACATGACGCAAATAAAGTTGTCATCAAAGGTGGAAGGTACTGCGCGACTGTCTCTTCCTCTACTAGTATGGCTTTGTTGTTTATCCGTCGAGACAAATCGATGTATTTTCGAAGAAGCAATGCTCTTTCCTACGGAAAAACGGACGAGTTGAGATCCCTTCGAGCTTGACCGAAGTAGCTCAACCGTTCGTTCGTGGCAAAGAAGACACCGTGAATACGAACAAAGTGAAGTAAGAGCGGATGTCGCACTTGTGCCCTGGGGTGAAAGCAAGCAGTATACCTTCCAACTATTCGTTACTTATAAAGAAATCTCACGAATACAACCCTTAAAGGTTTATTTTCACACAGGCAGAGCCTGTGGTTTACAAAGAATATAATCATAACGAAAGCCACTCCCCGGCTGGAAAGTGACTTTCTGTTTTCACCTTATTACTATTACTTAAGGTTAGCTTTTGCTTTTTCTGCTAAGTCTGAAAATGCTTTTTCATCGTTAATTGCAATATCAGCTAGCATTTTACGGTTCATTTCGATTCCCGCTTGCTTTAGACCGAACATGAAGCGGTTGTATGAAAGACCGTTCATACGTGCTGCAGCGTTAATACGTGCAATCCATAATTTACGGAAGTCACGCTTTTTCTGTCTGCGGTCGCGGTAAGCGTATTGAAGTGACTTCATTACCTGACCTTGTGCAGTTTTAAATAATCTATGCTTTGAACCATGATAACCTTTTGCAAGCTTTAATACTTTTTTACGACGACGACGGGCTACATAACCGCCTTTTACTCTAGCCATCGTAATCCCTCCTTTTACACTATTCTAAGTTGGTTTACTTCGAGCATGATCAATCGTCTAGGAAGAACAACATACCAACAGTTAATTGGCGATAACTGCTCTGTCCCTCAATTGAACGTCTTTCTAAATCATTTATAGCATTTGGCCGATACGCTTTTGGTCGCTTTTATGAACTAGCGTACCTTTACGTAGTTTACGCTTTTGCTTTTGTGTTTTATTTGCAGCCAAGTGGCTAGTATATCCATGTGCACGCTTCAATTTGCCAGTACCTGTCTTTTTGAAACGCTTTGCTGCACCTTTGTGCGTTTTCATTTTTGGCATCTTGGGTTCCTCCCTATGTGCGTATTCGTTGTCTGTTGTCTTGAAAAACTTAATGTTCCCGTTTAGTCATACTAAATCGAAAATGAAAATAGTCGGTTGTTGTCTTAAAAAATCGGTTTATTTTTCAGCAGTCGGAGCTAAGACTAGGAACATGCTGCGCCCTTCCATCTTCGGCTTCGACTCGATAGAAGCAATATCTTCACACTCTTTTGCAAGGCGTTCTAACACTTCTTTTCCAAGTTCAGAGTGAGTAATCGCACGACCGCGGAAACGGATCGCTGCTTTTACTTTATCACCTTTCGTTAAGAACTTACGTGCATTACGAAGTTTCGTGTTAAAGTCATGTTCTTCAATGTTCGGACTTAATCTTACTTCCTTCACATTAATGACTTTTTGCTTTTTACGAGCTTCTTTTTCTTTCTTTTGCTGCTCATAACGGAACTTACCGTAATCCATAATACGGCATACCGGCGGTTTTGCATTTGGCGCAACCATAACAAGATCTAAGTTTGCATTTTGCGCCATCTCTAACGCTTCTTGTTTTGACTTAACCCCAATTTGGTCACCGTTTGCACCGACCAAACGTACTTCACGAGCACGAATGGATTCATTGACCATCATATCTTTACTAATATTGAGCCACCTCCATGAAATATTGCGGATCAAAGCAAGACGTGATCGTAACACCGTTAACCTCATTTCTATTAAACGAAGTCATGATGACATCATAAAAAAGTGTGGGTGATCATAAATCGCCCACACTTCTGCATACGTGTTTCATCTAAGTCGTAACCTGTCAACTGCAATGGCGTCAATCAGGTGAGAAGCGGGCGCTTCTTCTTGCTTTGTTTCCATTATAACGTTCACTAGAAAAGATTATCACAAGAATGAATGCGTGTCAACATTTATTAAAACAAGCATTTTTACTATGACATGTCTACGCTTAGTTTACTGGATTTGCATTCCTTTGGCAAAGCACATATTTTTCCAAAAAGTTTTCAACCGGCATCGGTTTATCGAAATAGTACCCTTGCATAAACGGGCATTCGATTGATTGCAAGTATTCGTAAGCTTCTTCCAATTCTACTCCTTCAGCGATCATTTCTAAGCCTAAATCTTTTCCTAATTGCATTGTCGAAGAGACGATTGCCCGGTCTGCTCGGTCTCCAGGTAAATCTTTAATAAACGACTGATCAACTTTTAGACAATGGACTGGAAACTGTTTTAAATAACTTAATGATGAATAGCCTGTTCCGAAATCATCAATGGCCAGTGTAAAACCAAGGTCACGTAATTTTGACAACGTGCGTATTGAATCAATTGTATTTTCCATCAATGAGTTTTCGGTAATTTCTAATTGTAACCGTCTCGGTTCAACTTGCTCTGAATCAACAATTTGTTTTAATCGTCGGACAAAATCAGATTGCTGTAATTGATAAGCTGAAATATTAATCGATACTTTCATCCGCTCAATTCCATATTCATCCCAGCGCTTTAAGTCACGACAAGTTTGTTTGATGACCCATTCACCAATCGGGATTATCAGTCCCGTTTCTTCTGCAATCTTAATAAACTGAAGAGGAGAAACCATTCCATTTACAGGATGTATCCAACGGATTAATGCTTCACACGAGACAATCTCCTTTCCTTTTCCTTCAATGATCGGCTGATAATATAACTGAAATTGATCATTTGACTTAACAGCTTGCCGAAGTTCATTTTCCAGCTGTACTTTCGAAAGGAAGTTTCCTTTCATATCCGAACTGAAAAAACAATAAGACTGCCCTCCTGCTTGTTTTGCCTCATATAATGCCATATCAGCATGTTTCATCAATTCCTCTGCATATGCTGCAGAATTAGGATAAATAGAAACGCCTAAACTTCCACGCTGGTAAAACTCACCACCTTTGTAGTGAAAGGGCTCATCTAATACACTAAGCACTTTTTGAACTGATTTTATTAAATCAATTTCAGAAAAACCATATAAGAGCCAGACAAACTCATCCCCACCTAAATGATAGAGCTTTGATTTTTCGGTGAGCAAAGATAAATTCAGATGCTGCATCCTTTCGGCTATCATCATAATAAACCGATCACCTACGGAATGGCCTAATGTATCATTAATGTTTTTAAATTCATCGAGATCTAACAATAAAAGAGCTGCTCGTTTATTTTCAATTTGTGCATCTAAAAGTTGATACACCAATTGCTCTTCAAGGAGTCTCCGATTTGGAAGGCCGGTTAATGAGTCATGATAAGCCATATTTCTAACAGCAATTTCAGATCTTTTTAATTCGGTCACATCATTAATCGATGCGATAACTTCAACAATCTGTCCATTTTCATTAACCGGAGACATTGTTGCGTGTAAAAAACGTGTTCGGTGCTTAAAATCAAAATGAACGGTGTGACCTTGAAAACATTTTTGCAATCTTTTCATCATCATCACATGTTCACTTTCATCGCCGAATACGTCAGTAATCTCTTTTCCTTCAGCTTCATCCCCATTCAACCCTAATTGTTCAAGCAGCCTTCCTTCAATCATTGATATGACATGGCTCTGTTGTTCTTCATTTGTCAGTCTAAGTTTAAACACACAATTTTGCATATGTTTGATAATTGTTGCATAATCTTCTTCCAATAACTTCCTTACTCGGTTTTCTACCATTCTTCCATCTGTAATATCTTTACTAACGGATATGAATTTTTTTGGCTTACCTGAATGGTCGCATATCGGGAGAATCGTAAGCTGTACCCAAAAATCAGTATTATCTTTTCTTTTATTTTTAACTTCTCCAGACCAAATGTCTCCGTTCTGTATTTTCTTCCACATCTTTTGGAAAAAATCAGGCGGATGATAGCCTGAATTGACAATTCGTACATGTTTTCCAATAAGTTCCTCCTGGGAGTAACCTGATAACTTACAAAAGTTATCACTTACTTCTATAAGGACTCCATGTTGATCCGTAATGACAAGAGCACAAGCTTCATCAATCACTTGCAGTAACTCTCCAAGCTGATTAAGCATTTCTTCCGTTTCGTGTGTAAGTGTGCGCTGTTCTGAAAGTAAATGTTGGCGAAACTCTTCTACTCGCCCATTAAGTGTAACGAATGACTTAAACATAGTGACCCTTCCTTGTCCAATTAAAATGTGATCCCACTTCCATGTGTATCAAAAATGTCTCAATAATAAGTCCTAAAATATTGCAGCGATATTCTCATACATGTTTGGAGTAGTTAGGTCAGAAGCAGTTGATTTTGATAAGACCTAAATCATTCATGAGGTTATAAAGATAAATATGATAATCATATAGAAAAAAGAAAACTAGTATTTATTGTTCTGTATTCTTTGTTATGTATTCATTAGTCGACCTTCATCTGCGGGGAATTTCGACATAATTTTCCTACTTGTCATTTATTTTACTCTCTTTTCAGTCAATTCACAATACACTCACAAAATTATGACACATACCGTCGTAAATGGTTACTCCATTTATCAATATTTATCCCCCATTCATTTTCCATTTGTTTTCCACGTGCCTGGCACATGGCAATAGTGTTGCACAATTGTTTTTAAATTCAATATATGTAAATTTTTTCAAGTAACTTTTGTCCTTATGAAGAAAAAAGGGAAACGAGGTAGTGTTTCGACCTTGTTCCCTTTTTTTACAATTGTCTAAATCATTAAGTTACTTGTGCTTTTTCTTCTTTAATTCTGTTTTATCTAGAGCTACATCCCCAAAATCTGGCTTCACTTTTGGCTTTGGTATGGGCACTTTTTGTCTCCCCTTAGATGTTCTTTTCTTTTTCCGTTTTAAAGCTCTTTTAAATGAGCCAACGGTTTTAAAGAGATAAGTTTGAAGGAGTCTAAAGAATTCCCAAGCAGACTTATTAGAGTTTGTTTGAAGTTTGACGATTAAAGATAATCCATATGCAATTAAAGAGAGAAACATTTGATTCCAAATACCTTGCGGTTTTGTACTCCAAATTTTGGTTAATCTTAGGTGCTGTTTAATCCACTTGAAAAATAACTCTATCATCCACCGTGCACGATATATATCCATGATTTGTTGATCTGTGAGGTCAAATCTATTCGTTAGAATTCTATATACTCTTTGTTTATCATCGACGAATTCAATGTAGCGTACTGGTGGTTGAGAAACAGTATACGATACCTTAGCGTCTTGAAGCACAGACGGGTGTGTCGGACCATATTCCTCTAAGATTCCTAACCGAAGTGACTTCGTCACTCGCACAACAAATGAGCCATCTTTTTCATGCCACGATTGAAGGTTTTCTCTAGAAGGATAACCACGATCCATCACGTAAATAGAATTTGATTTTTCTATGATGACACCGGAACTCTCGAAATCGCTTAACTTTGCGGATGACGGAACAATTTTATCTGGATAAACAACATCGGGTGAAGCAACGACTAGCCGAGTATGCATTTTAACTGCAGATTGGTTCTTTGAAATGTATGCCCAATCGCATAAATTTTGTGGCAACCTTATTTCAGTAGAGTCCACAATTCGCAACCAGCCTAAGCCGTTCGGAAGTCCCTTTAGCCCCTGTGTAAGTTTGGCGATTTTTTCCACAACTTTCATAAAGAGCTTTTGTACTAACTCAGTTGGCAAATCATTAATCCTGCGGCTTATCTGAGAACCGCTGATTTCCTTTATACCGATTTCCTCCCGAAGCTTTGGATAAGCTTCTAGTTTTTCTTCCATATGACGATATGAATCCCAATGATCCAATTGAGCGGATACAAGAATTTTTAACAAAGCCTTGGTTGAAAGCTTATAGTTCCCATAATCTAATAAAGGACAATCTAACTCTTCCGAAGGAAGAAGAGATAAGCATTGACAAATGAGCATTTCACGTCCTATAATTTTCTTATTCATTAGGAGCTCCTTTTGTAGATGACTTGTTTGTATTAGGGAACAATACAAGGTCAACACATCTACAATAGGAGTTTTTTTATTGAATGTAAATACATATTTTTGAAAAGATGGAATTTATTTAAATTCATGCAACGCCATTGGGCACATGGATTATTATGGGAATTGGTAAAGGGACTTATATGGGAATTGATATGGAAATCAATGTGGAAAATAAATCGAGTAGGAGGGGGTGACTAACCCCCGACCTCTCACACCACCGTGCGTACCGTTCGGTACACGGCGGTTTCATTTAAGTCCAACGTAACGATTGATATCTCAAAAGTAGACTTTTAAGCCCTTGATTATTCCAATATCGGTTATCAAGGGCTCTATCTAATATAGGACTTTTAGCTATACGCCAGTATCCTAGTCTAGAATTAGCCCACTCCCATGCCTGTTGTTCATTGATTCCTTGCTTCCTAAGATTCTTTTGTTTCGTTTTAATCTTCTTCCACTCTTTCCATCGAATCATCCTCAACCTTCTTCGAAGCCAACCATCAATCCTTTTAAAGACTGAGGTAGTTTCGGCTAGTTGATAATAGCCCATCCAACCGATCAGATAGCGGTTGATTTTCTCTATCCTCTCCCCCATAGAAATTGACCATTTCCTCGAGGTGAGTTTTCGTATTCTCAGTTTAAAACGTTGAATACTTTGCTTGGATACTCTAATTTTCGGTTGTTTAATGTTGTTGGTGAAAGTGAAGCCTAGGAATGTTCTTCTCCATGGTCGGTCTACTGCACTCTTCTCTTTGTTCACCTTCAGTTTGAGTTTCTTCTCAATAAACGTTGTAATACTTTCCATTATCCGTTCACCTGCTCTTCTAGAGCGGACGTAGATATTACAATCGTCGGCATAGCGTACGAAGGC
Organism: Evansella halocellulosilytica; assembly: GCF_002335745.1. Classification (GTDB taxonomy): domain Bacteria; phylum Bacillota; class Bacilli; order Bacillales; family Salisediminibacteriaceae; genus Bacillus_CA; species Bacillus_CA halocellulosilytica. Next base: position 4,528,703 of record NZ_NIST01000001.1, read on the forward strand.
AAGACCTCTTTCCTCCAGTTCCTTGTCAAGTTCGTCTAGAACAATGTTAGACAGGAGGGGACTAAGCGGTCCTCCTTGCGGAGTCCCTTCAGTATTAGGACTGACAAGGCCTTTCTCCATCACACCAGATTGAAGATACCTACGTATCAACCTAAGTAGTATGGGGTCATCCACTCGATA
>NZ_NIST01000001.1:4532006-4626130 GCF_002335745.1 Evansella halocellulosilytica
TCATTCAAAGTACTATGGCCTCTGCTGACTCCTGACTGTTCAGCTATTTATCACTAAATAGGTTACCAAGTGAGCTTGGCGTTACAGCCAGGCCTCCCCAGGTAAGAGTGCAATCTTTCCCTCCACCTATCTGCTTCATTTACTCTGTACCACCTTCGGCAGAACGGACTTTGTTTTGTTTAGCAAACTCATCCAGTGATACCTAGCCTCATATGAAGTTCGTGTTCCTCAGACCGGAGGTCTGCCGCTCGCTTCCTTCAGATTCCACGTCACCATGGACACCCTTGCGTTTGGCTAACCACTACTTCTGCCTTCGTGGTTCGGGACTTTCACCCTATAGATTACACCCATGCTGGGCGCACGAAAGATGCAGCGCGAAGCTGTACTTCGGCTGCATCTGACTTGCAATTATTTTGTTTTTTTGTCGTTTTCTTCAATAATACTCCGTTTAAAGTCTTCCAATGAGACTACTTCTGTTTCTTTTTGTCCATAACGTCGAACATTGACACTATTTGCCTCAATTTCTTTATCTCCTAAGACGAGAATGTATGGGATTTTCTTCATTTGTGCCTCACGAATTTTATATCCGAGTTTTTCATCTCTTGTGTCGACATGTACACGTACTCCTGCCTGTCTCAGTTCATCTTCTACTTTTCGAACGTAGTCCATATGCACATCACTGACAGCAATCGCTTGAACTTGAACCGGAGCCAGCCATGTTGGAAACGCGCCTTTATACTCTTCAATAAGAAAAGCGACGAAGCGTTCCATCGTTGATACGACCCCACGGTGGATAACAACTGGACGATGCTCTTTCCCATCTTCCCCAACGTAAGTTAAGTCGAAACGATTTGGCAAATGGAAGTCTAGCTGTACAGTTGATAACGTTTCATCTTTTCCAAGTGCAGTCTTGACTTGAACGTCCAGCTTAGGACCATAAAACGCGGCTTCACCTTCTGCTTCAACGTACTCCACCTTCATGTCATCCATCGCTTCTTTTAGAAGTGCTTGTGCTTTTTCCCACATTTCATCGTTGTCAACATATTTCTCTTTATCTTCAGGATCGCGGTATGATAAACGGAAATAATAGTCTTCAATTCCGAAATCTTTATACACTGCCTCAATTAACTCGACGACACGAATAAATTCATCTTTCATTTGATCTGGTCGGCAGAAAATATGGGCATCATTTAACGTCATTGCACGAACCCTTTGAAGCCCGGCTAATGCACCAGACATTTCATGGCGGTGCATCATACCGAGTTCAGCAATTCGAACAGGCAAATTACGATAGCTGTGCAGCTGATTTTTGTAAATCATCATATGATGCGGACAATTCATTGGACGTAACACTAAATCTTCGTTGTCCATTTCCATTGTTGGGAACATGTCCTCATTATAGTGGTCCCAATGGCCTGACGTCTTGTAAAGCTCCACGCTTCCTAAAACCGGAGTATACACATGGTCGTATCCTAGTCGTTCTTCAATGTCAACGATATAGCGTTCAATTGTGCGGCGGATTGTCGCTCCTTTTGGCAGCCATAATGGAAGCCCTTGCCCGACTTTTTGATTGACAGTAAAGATGTCTAATTCTTTCCCTAACTTGCGATGATCACGTTCTTTTGCCTCTTCTAATAAACGCAAGTGCTCTTCAAGCTGAGATTGTTTCGGGAAAGCTGTTCCATAAATACGTTGCAGCATTTTATTTTTGCTGTCTCCACGCCAATATGCTCCATTAATTTGCATGAGCTGAAACTTCTTAATTTTACTCGTTGACGGGATATGAACACCACGACAAAGGTCAAAGAATTCCCCTTGCTCATAAATGCTGATTGTATCTCCTTCCGGAATATCTTCAAGCAGCTCGAGTTTTAACTCATCACCTATTTCTTCATAACGTCTCACAGCTTCTTCTCGAGAAACTTCTATTCGTTTGATTTCATGGTTTTCATCGACAATTCGTTTCATTTCTTTCTCGATTTTCGGAAGGTCTTCAGGCGTTAACGCATGCTCCATATCAATATCGTAATAAAAGCCACCATCTATGACAGGACCCACCCCGAGCTTTACATTATCATAAAGACGTTTGATTGCCTGTGCCATTAAGTGAGCAGTACTATGACGAAGAATTTCGAGCCCTTCTTCAGAATCGTATGTGACAATTTCAATCTTTCCACTTTCTTCGATTGGTGTACGAAGATCTACTAATTCTCCATCTACTTTTCCAGCAAGTGAGTTTTTTCTTAGCCCAGGAGAGATGGAAGCAGCAATCTCTTCTGTTGTGGTCCCCTTTTCAAACTCCTTTTTTGCCCCATCAGGGAACGTCATGACAATTTGCTCAGCTACTTCTGACATCGTAAATCCACTCCTTTTTTAAATGTAGTTGGGACGTTGCTCTGTTTTATACTTTTCCAGTCGGTCGATCAAACCATTTATCTCTAGAAATTAAGAAAAGCGCAAGGCGCCCGCCTATCGGCAAAAAGCGCTGGAGTCCCGACAGGAAGAAGTCCGAACTTAGACTTCAAGTGGCGGGGCGAAGCGACCTCGAGCCGATGGCGCCTGAAGTCTAGACATCAATCGAGAGATTGATATTTTATAAATTCTTATCTTTAAACAAAAACACCCGTCCCTAAAAATAAGGGACGAGTGTGTCACACGTGGTTCCACCCTAATTTCCAACAACATGAATCAAAATTATGTTGGCTTCATTTGCTCCGTAACGGGGAGACCGTCAGTACATAATAAAGAATCTCTTGTTCCGTACTGATGCTCTGAGGTGGTAAGCCGTATCACGTACTAGGAAACTCACAGCAATTGTTTCCCTCTCTGGAAAGCCGGTTGATCTGACTCATGTCCTCGTCATCACGTTCATTTTTAAAATAAGATCTTTCAAATACATTTGAATAGTTATGTCTATGGATAGTATTATAATAACCTGTTTTCAGAAAATCAAGTAGGCACCTAAATAAATCCATAAACAATGTTTCAGCAGACCTTCCTTTTTCTAAAAATACCTAAGCTCGCTTCCGTTCATACCATAATAGAAAGGCCGCCATCAATACGAGAAAGGCGGTAATGAAATGTTGCCAACTGTCTTGTGTCTCTCCACCGTACTGTGTCAGAACTAGAATGCCATCTCCGATAGGGATAACAGCTGAGACACAGGCAAGGAGCATTAACGTCTTTTTCATTTTCAACCATACAAAAAGCCCGATGGTTAAGCCTAGAACGAGATCACGCAACGCTTTGGCCATGACCATTCCACTGTCTTGCGAAGCGACAATGCCCAGACCAAATGCCCTCGAAGCTGCCTCCGGTTGAACTAAACCATTGACACCAAGTGCGATTAAACCGATAGAAAAAAGTAGACTTAACCAATATGTAAACGATCGACCCCCCCACCCCTGTACTCCAATTTCATCGGACTGTACTTTAGCTAGCATGATAATCCCTCCAGTTATTTATGAACAATGGCCATGACTGATTGAACAGCCAACCTCTCTACTTGTTCTCGTTCTGTATACATGCGACCTGATAAATACAAACTAGCTAAACCGTGTAAAGTCCCCCAACATGCATGTACAGCTTCCTCTATTTCTGTATCACGATAATCCGGAAGATACTCCTTCAAGATTGCACTGCAGATTTTGCCGATATGCATGCCTTCTTGCCACGTTTCAGCAACGCCGAAAGGAACACCATCCATTCCGTACATAATGCGATAATATACGTCGTGCTCCCATGCAAACCGACAATACGTAACCGCCAGAGAAGTTGCTTTTTCTACGGGAGGTATGTTTGCCTCTCTCACTTGCTCAAGTTGTTCGGTTAATAATGAGAACCCTCTCCGCAAGAGCTCGAGAACAATCTCATTTTTGTTCTTGAAAAGTTCATACACTTTAGTCGTGCTATACTCTATACGATCAGCGATTCCACGAACACTAACGGCTGACCACCCGTCTGAAGCAGCGATATTGAGCGCTGCGTTTAAAACCTCCTCCCGCAATCGAATTTGTTCACGTTCAAACCTTGTATTCAACTGAATCACCTACTTATGAGAATTGATAACCACCGTTTCGGTTAGATAACACCGTCGCTGAAAAATCATCACCGGAAAGTATAAACGACCCACGAAATAAAACAGTGTTATAATTTATAACACTGTTTTATTATATAACGATATAGTAAAAATAACAAGATAGTTTGTTATTTTCCATGCTCCAGCACGATCCTATTTTTCATTTTACGTTTTTTGGGTACTTGTGAAGCAATATAGCTGCAAATTTGTCTGTTCAAACGAAAAAATTGGAGCATTTTTGCGAACGTTATTGCGTTTGTGAAGAGACCCATAACTATGTCGGATTCCATCTTTTAAAAAATTGTAAGAATACTAGCGAAGTTATACTTTACAGGAAGAGTTAAGTACAAAAACATACTAACATTAGTAGTACAGACCCAGGCCAGGGTTTGTGCTACTATTTTTTTATAGTAGAAGTGAAGTAAGGCCGACCAGCCTCTAGGACCATTTAAGAGTCCGTATTTTAAACCGGCCAACTTCACACCCTTATTTGAATCAGTTTAGTATGTTGGGTCCATAGAGATCGAGTAAAAGAAAGTGGAATCGATAAGGCAATGTGAGGGCTTCTATGATTGGCAAGAGAAGGAGAAATGGATATGAAACATGTACTGGCGTTCGATGTTAGTATGGGGAAAAGTACAATGGTTATCTATAACCACTATAAGAAATGTGAATTTGAAGGCGAAATTTATCATAATAAATCGTCCTTTAAAGCCTTAAATGATAAGATTTGTGAAATGACTAAACTGGATGGTCAAGCACCTGAAATTGTATTTGAAGCATCAGGAGTTTACTCAAGACCATTAGAATACTTCTTTCAAACAGAAGGCTACACCTATCATAGAGTTAGTCCGTTAGAAGCGAATCTACAAACGGCTTCGATGCGCCGTCATAAGACGGATAAAAGTGATGCTCATGAGCTCGCTAAATCCCACTTTCGAATAGAACGTTCAACGACGTACCAGGAAGACAACTATTTTAAACAAATGCGTGCACTAACACGTTATTATGATGAATTAGCTAGTGAAGTAACAAACCTATATAGCCGTATGCATGCTATTTTACAGCTAAGTTTCCCTGAATTAGAGCATCTCCTTTCCAAACGTTCTGCACTCTTTTTAAATATCGTTCAGCTTTACCCACACCCAGAGGAAGTATTGGCATGTTCAAAAACCGTGATACGAAACCGAATAAAAGCAAATACAAAAAAGAATATATCCCTTACACGTGCCGAAGCAAAGGCTCTAGAGCTACTTAACGCAGCAATAGACTCTTATCCAGCAATTTCGAAAGAAGATATTAGATGTGAACAAATACGTGATTATGCCAAACGTATTACAGATTTAAAAGAGAAAAAAGAACAACTTATAAAACAGATGGTTGACCTTTCCAAAGAACGTATCGAGTATCAGGTTTTACTTTCATTTCCAGGGATTGGTGAAGCTACAGCTGTAAGATTAATTGGAGAATTTGGGGATCTACGACGCTTTCAAAGCCACAAACAATTGAATGCATATGTTGGGATTGATATCATGCGTTATCAATCTGGCCATACATTTTATAAAGATAAAATAAATAAACGAGGAAATAACAAGCTACGAAAAATCTTGTACTTTATGATTCAGACAATGATTAAACTTCGTAAGAAGACTAACAATCATATTGTAGAGTACTACGACAAATTAAAAACGCAACCTCAAGGAAAACCCCACAAAGTTGCGTCAATTGCGTGTGTGAATAAGTTTTTGAAAGTGGCATTTCATCTAATTACACACAACATCACCTATAATTACGAAGCAGCATAAAACTGTTCGTAAATAGTTATTTATACTATACCATACATGGCCTTTCGAAAAAATGTAACTCGTCAGGTCTATTTGGTATGCGTAAATTAATTTTGAGTGGGAGGGGTACCCCTCCCACTCAAAATTAATTCCATCTAACATAAACAAAAAAGAAAAAATCACTTGACTGTAGGTAAGAAGAGGCTGGGACAAAACCCAGCTAAATAGAAGGGCCCTCACCATCGGTGAGATCCTTTTCTTGTATGCAGCATTATGGTTGATTGTTCAAAAGTACACTCGCTTGCACTCCAGAGCACAAGTGCGACATCTACTCGTGCTGCACTTCGTTTGCATTCGTAGTGTCTTCTTTGCCGCGGGCAAGGCTTCAGCTAGCCGGGGTAAAACGTCCCGTCGGATCTTCTGCTCCTGCGGTTACTCGTCGCACAAGAGAAAGCTCTTGCTTTTCCCGCAGGCGTCTCGTGATTTTTGAACAATCAACGAATATGTACACAAAAAGGATACCTTCTGATAAAGTTAAATCACCACAACATAACAGAATCGGAGGTATCCTTATGTTAAAGATTATAACATGAATCAAGTCGTTCTGCCGATGGACCTATCCTATAAACTTCAGGAAAATGACGTTGCTTTTGCCGTCAACGATCTCGTGGAAGCCATACCTGATGAAGCATTCAGTGCCTTCCTGCGTTCAACCGGCTGTCCAGCCTACCACCCAAGAATGATGATGAAGCTGATCCTTTGCGCTTACACACAATCTACTTTCTCAGGAAGAAAAATCGATGGGCTTTTAAAAGACAGCGTTCGCATGATGTGGCTGGCTCAGGGTTATGAACCAAGTTACCGTACGATCAATCGCTTTCGGGTCCATCCTGAAAAATCGGAAGGTTCATTACAATGAAAAGTGGGAGAGCCAAAAAAGCCTTTACTCGGGAAGTGCTTTCGGAAGCGGAAACAGGCGAAATCTACGGAAAGCGTAAGATTGATGTAGAGCCTGTCTTCGGATTTCTGAAGACTAATTTGCATTTCACCCGAATGTCGGTGAGGGGCAAAGAACAGGTTAAAAACGAAATAGGATTTGCCCTGATGGCGGTGAACTTGAGAAAGTACACCGCCCGACAGTCTCATCAACCTATTTTAGGTCAACAAAACGGTGCCAACTATCGAAAAGCGATAATTGACACCGTTTTTTACTTAATTTGAGACAATTTTGTCCCAGTCTCCTTTTTCGTAAATCTGTGTAAATGCTTCGTGATTTCGTAAAAGATTACGGTTATGTCCCTCCAAGTAAACTCATTCATAATCCTCTCATATTTTCAATATATAGATGCTCTTTTATCCGAACGAATTTCCACTCTTTCTTCAAAAATTGTTAATAACGTTTGAATAATGCCATCGTGCTCATAGTTTGGATAAATAATGAGTTTCTTAGGTGCAATACTGACGACTGGACTGATGATCCATTGTGAAAAAGGTAACGGTGCCTCAAAAGAAAGGTCGTTAGAACACCATTTTCTTAATTGATTTTCACTAATTTTTTTCCCAAGATGATCATACATATCAATCGTTTTATCAAGTAATAAATGGATCGTATGAATACGAGGCGGATGATCACGTAAATAATCTCTGCATGCTGCAATCATTAGCTGGTATTCATGTTCAAGTTTATATTCATCTATTGCTTTTTCAACTACTTCAACAAGTTCCTCCTTCTTTTTGCGCAAACGAAACCGAAGAAACGAGTCAAAGGAAAACAGCATTGACTGATGAATAAACTGGTAAAACAGCTCGAAAATGTCATGCTGCCACTTTCTAAATGAAAGATTTAAAGGTACATGTTCATTTTCCTTCAAAAATAGTTGTTTTGCATAATCAACAATCGCTTCTACTTCATAAGGGTCTTCATAATAAAAGCCTTCCTTCACCCAGTCTGCTAGCCAAAGGGGGAGGTGTTCTTTAATCGTTACATTCGTTAACACTGAAGCTACTTGACTAAAATTCGCCCCTCCTTGCTTTAAGGTAGACAGCTTTATCGTTAATAAAGAATGATCCCCCTTATCTTCTATGAATGCAAACTCCTTGTCACCAACAGTTGTATGTAGTGAAAGGCATAGTTGATCGTAGAAGGCTTCACATAACTGAATATCTTTAAATTGAATCGTTAACAACAGCAGCCCCTCCCAATCGTGCAAATCGAGTTGAGAGTCATCATGTATGTCTTAATCTATGTTATTCAACTCTTTGCAAACATCTAATACATGTATATGGTGGTGCTGTCCAATTATGAATCGAATCAAAGAAAAGTCTCCCCTGCTTGTTCACAAAATTGTCACGGACCTGGTCAGTGACAATTTTGCTCTTATTGAAAATGAAAACGAGACTACTCAGTTGAATGAGAAGCCTCGTTTTTCCTGTTCTAATAGAGAAAAATCCTCTATTGTTTTAAGCATTCATTTTAGTTTTGCATGATAAAGTCTTTTTCTACTGAAGAATCGCCTTCAAATACACGCAATGTATTATACTTCGTATCACGCTGCGCAGGAATTTTTCCTGCTTCACGGATTAGGCGTAGAATTAAGTTTGTATTTACTTTATGAGTTGCACCTGCAACAGAAACAACGTTCTCTTCCATCATTGTACTTCCGAAGTCGTTACAGCCGTAAGAAAGAGATTTTTTACCTGTTTCAGCCCCCATCGTTACCCATGACGACTGGAAGTTTGCAATGTTATCTAAGAAAATACGCGAAATTGCAACGTTTTTCAAATACTCTCTCGGTGTCACTTTTTCCGCTTTCATATTCGTGTTATCAGGCTGGAAAGTCCACGAAATAAATGCTAAAAAGCATTCTGTTTCATCCTGAGCGTCACGAATACGTTTTAAATGTAGAGCACGCTCTTCAGACGTCTCGCCAAATCCGATAACCATTGTTGCGGTTCCGTGCATCCCTACTTTTTTCACCGTCTTCATGCAGTCGATCCATTCTTCCCATGTTCCTTTTAACCGGCTGATGCGTTTACGAGTTCGGTTATCAAGAATCTCTGCTCCTCCACCAGGCACTGAATCAAGACCTGCTTCGTGAAGCTGTGTTAACACTTCTTCTAAAGAAAGTCCTGAAACTTCAACCATTTTATAAATCTCAGCTGGTGAAAATGAGTGCATCGTTATATTAAATCGCTTTTTAATTTCTTTTAATAAGTTCGTATAATAGCTGAACGGTAAGTCAGGATTCGTTCCTCCCTGCATAAGAATCTCCGTCCCGTCAACATCAACCGTTTCTTGAATCTTTTCAAAAATATGGTTGTCATCTAACACATAACCTTCCTCATGCCCAGGCGGACGGTAAAATGCACAAAAGCGACAATATGTATCGCAGAAATTTGTATAGTTAACATTTCTTCCAATTACGAAAGTTGTGATTGGATCTGGATGCCATTTTTGCATAATTTCATTTGCTACCTCACCCATCTTTTCAACTTCATCACTTTCGTATAATTTCACAGCGTCTTCAACAGAGATACGTTCTCCATTACGTGCACGATCAAGAATATGATCAATACTCATTCGTTTCTCCCCCATCCTGATTAAAACTTTGTGAACCTTTTATCTTGTAGTGGCGGACAAATACATATCATTGATGGATACTGGAGTATCCGCTTGCAAACGATGAAAATTGCCTTGTCTATCTGCCTTTTGCGTTGTTCTTTTACTATCGTAACATAGAACAACGATATTTTGCTGAAAAAATGTCTTCCGAATTTGCGATAACCCCAATCTCTTACTCTCCGTTTCGTCGTAGTTACTCTCCATTTCGTAGTTACACATTGCAAAAAATAAAACACGTCCAAAAAAGAAAGAAAAAAATCCTGTTCCAATAAATGAAACAGGATCTTATTTAGCCGCGTTTATTATCACCTTTCATCTCAATGACTTCGTTAAGGTGGCGGATACGCTCTAGTATTCGTTTTGCCTTTAATTTATCCATCTTTTCTACTCCGCCTCTTTGCGTATACGTCAAATGCTCTTCGAGGCCTTCAAGATCAAAATTAGATGTGTAGAGAGTAGGCAGTTTTTCCATCATTCGATACTGTAGCATTGCACCTAAAATATCGTCACGAATCCAATTTGACATCGTCTCAGCGCCAATATCATCAAGGATAAGAACCTTCGCATTTTTCACAACATCTAACTTTTTTTGATAGGAACCATCATTGATTCCATTTTTCAATTCACGAAAAAAATCAGGAGCATAAACAATCATCGTTTCAATCGAACGTTCTGCCAATTCGTTTGCAATGGCTCCTATTAGAAAAGTTTTTCCTACACCAAAAGGGCCATGAATATACAACCCTTTCCCCTCTTCTCCTGGCTGTACGTTGACACTAAACTCCATTGCCTTTGCAAATGCCATCGTACGGGAAGTGTTATCCTCATGAAAATCATCAAAGCTAACTTGCGTAATTTCTTTAGGAATGTATAAACTTTTAATAAACGATGAATGTCGTTTTCTTTCATCATCTTTTCTCTTTAATGGACAAGCATTATACGTTATTTGCAGATCGGAATGATAGATGTTCAATTCAGGCTGATGCCCTTGAATTAAATTGGGACATTGATCTAAACCCGGACATTCATCACAATTGTCCCATTGCGATTTATACTGAAACAATTCATTCATTCCCCGTTCAACTTGTTCATTCGTCATTGTACTATTTACCTGCAAAAATGATTGAACACGTTTATTCTGTAAAATTTCCGCTTTCATCTTCGAAAACCTTTTTTCAAAACTGGTGTCCGCCATTTTTTTTAGAGAATGACCAATCGAATCCATCTATTAACCCTCCTCTCGCTGCTTCTTCTTTTTTAATTTTTCTTTATACTCTGCCGCTTTCTTTTTTGCCTCTAGCAATTTATCAGGTGATTCTTTTTCTTTATTCCAATTTTCATCTGTCATCCACTTTGGGAGTGGCTCCGTTCTGACAGCATTTGAATAAGATTTTTTTGACTGTGGCTTAGCAGAAGATTGATTCTGTTTAAAATCCGCTCTTTTCTGGTGTTCCTGTTTTGCTAAATCCATTGCTTGCTCGACAGTTTGGATTTTCTTGCGACTCCAGTGACCGGCAATTGTAAAAGCTAGTGCCTTCGAGATTTTTTTGTCATTTACTAACGTAATGTATTCGAGCAAAACATTGACAACACCTGGCTCCAATTTGTATTCAAACATGAGACGTTCAACCATGTCTAGTTCACCTTCATACACCTTTGCACCGCCACTCAATTCTTCAAGATATTCCATTGGTGATATCGTCTCAAAATATTGAATTTGTTTTTCTTTCGCTGATTTTGGTGTCGTCATTTTTTTTCGCAAATGTTCAGGCTGTGTTCTCATCCCAAGCTTCGGCGGCTGATCTTTTTCATTCATACGATATCGTCTTTTCGCTTGTTTTCTCAATTCTTCTTGATCCAATTCATCAGCATGCAGCATCGCATCTTGAACAACCTTTGACATTTCATGAGGATTAAATTTATAGAGGAAGGCCATCTGCCTAATAAAAAAAACATTTTCCTCTTTTTGAAGTTCAGACTTTGATACAAATGGCGGCATGTTTGCAACGAATTCCGTGTAATTAAATTGATGATCACCAATTTCATATTTACTTTCTTTTCCACGACCTTCCAATGTATCTTTATGAACTAACGCCTCGGTCATTTCCGGATGTGCGCTATTCATTTCTGACGGGTGAACAGATGTAAATACTTGATCGAATGATCTCGTCATCACTTCTAGGTCATCACTGTCAATTGTATCTATTTTAAAATAATTTCTTACTTGGATATATTGTTCTTTACTACCCATTCGATTATATAAAAAGACACTTAACATGTCATCATGAAAAAATGAATTTGGAGAAAGCGGGGATTGAAGTTCATAATAATAAATGATTTCATCTTCAATTTTTTTCCGATAAACGTTCAGCAATCCTATTGCTTCAAGCTTTTTGCGCTCTTCAAATATAATATCAAGTGATTTACCAGAAAAAATCATCAACGTTTTATGAGTCCGTTCAATCATTTTACCTTGATTGCGATTAATTTCACTCGCTAGTGTCATATAAAGACTGTAAGCAGTCGAACCAATTAATGGTTGATACAATAAAGTAAGGACATCGCGGTCTGTTTCATGTAGCTGCTCTTTCATACAACCAATATAACGATCTGAAGGGAGAATTTCTTTCCAATGCACCTTTTGTCACCTATACTTTCTCATAAAAAATCTTAGTTTCTTTCGTACTCACTTTGACAGATGGATAAAATACGGAAAAATGGAGCCTTTTCGCTCCATTTAATTAGTCATTTTATTCATTGTTTTTACCGTTTTCACGATCCAAAAGCTCTTTTAGTTCATCGACGAAGACGTTAATATCTTTAAACTGCCTGTAAACGGAAGCAAACCGAACGTAAGCCACGTCATCAAGTTTCGCTAGGTGCTCCATCACCATTTCGCCTACTAAATGACTATCTACTTCAGATACTCCCTGGTTTCGAATGTCTTTTTCCACTTCTTCAACAATTGTTTCAAGCTTTTCTAACGGAACTGGCCGCTTTTCACATGCTCTTATGAGTCCGCGCAGCATTTTTTCACGACTGAATTCTTCTCGGTTCCCATCTTTTTTTACGACAATTAAAGGCGTTTTTTCAACTCTTTCAAAGGTCGTATAACGGTAACCGCACTCCTCACACTCTCGACGTCTTCGAATAGACTTGCCTTCGTCACTCGGGCGTGAGTCAAGTACCCTTGTCCCATTATGCTGACAGCTTGGACATTTCATGAATGATCATCTCCACTTTGTGCGTTTTTAAAAGAGGATGTTATTCTTGTCTGTTTTATCACGAACTAAAAGGAGTCAGTTAATTTTTCTCCAAGGCCTGTACCTACGAAGGTCAACCGGCTATTTAAATCTTTGTATAAACTTTGAGCGATTTTACGGCTGTAGCCAAAGTCCGTAAATAAAAAAGTATCTGTAGAAACAGAAAAGTCTACCGCTGTTCGAAAAGGTTTCACCATAATAACCGTACCAACGATCAATGCTTTCTTTCCCTTTTCAATTCGGACAATTACCTCTCCATGTTCTTGAGAAACAGAAGAGACGGTAAATCCATTTCGCTGGTTAAACATTGTTTCAACTTCTTTTAAAACTTTGTCTTTTGTTGATTTATAATAGTGTGTTCGTAAATGTTCATCGTAGTGCTTTTCTGATGTTTCAGTATTTGTACTAAAAACACGTTTAAAAGTTTGTTTTATCCCCACTTCACATCCCACCTTACCACTATTAAGAATAGCAAGAAATTGCGGGATATTCAATCTTAAATGTCCAAATTCATATGATTATTTTTTCTGTTATGTTACACTGATATATTTAATATCATCACGATCATTGAATGTCCTCTCGTTTAGCGGGGTTTTGAAGCGTTCGCCCTGTGACCACTTTTTCTCGGTCGAACTTCAATAAGACTTTGACGGACACTGAATCTGTTATTCCTATCAAAAAGCTTATATGTATAGTTGCATGGACATACGTTCCTCTATTATGCAATTATGGTCGGCTTTTTCCTACTTTTTTATCAAATAACGAACCCTATATCCGTGAGATGTATTGTGGTTCACTAATGCCATTAGAAAAAGGAGGTGGAAAACACCTCCTTGTTGTTAACGTTGGTAAGTTTTGAACGCTTTACTTTCTCCGACTTTAATTGGACCAAGTCCTCTAGGAACTTCTACCACTTCTGTCGTTTTTGCGTCCAATGCTTGAGCAATATAATTAGAAGCTACGTTCGGGTCAATACGGTCGCCGCAAGTATACACATCAATACTTGCATACCCGTGTTCAGGGAAACTGTGAATCGTCAAGTGTGATTCACTAATGATGACAACTCCACTCACACCATGAGGAGCAAACTTATGAAAAGCCACCTCTCGAACTTCTGCACCTGCTTCTAATGCTGCGTTTACAAATAATTTCTCAATGTATTCCATGTTATTTAATTTTTCGATATTGCAATCCCATAGTTCTGCAATCACGTGACGTCCCATGGTTTCCATAAGAAATCCCCCTTTAATTAACAAAATTTCATGCCTTCTTTAAGCATGGAGGACATACATTACTGGGGGAAAGTTAGTCCAAAGAGGTCCTAACCCTTTACAAGGATGTCCAAAAGTTCCGGATAAATAACAGTTGAATCATTATGTCTTTCTAGGTCGTGTAACGTTTTGTCACCTCAATACCTTCTCATCCATAATGTTCAATGTCAGGACAAGCTCCTGTAGTTATTTTCACAAGAAAACCTCGGATTTACATTGTTGCGTCGTTTTACCGAAGAACTTCTTGTAGTCCACCTTTTTTGAACAAACTCTTTACGTAATGGATCTCCCGATTGCTTTTAGTGAAGTTCACGGAAAATAGTATACTTCGTTTGTTATGGATTTGCAATCTTTTTTTCGAAAATTACTTTGTTGCATGCAACTTCCGATATTCTTATCGTACACACGGTAAGCTCCCGCTATTCTGTGGAGTTTCGAAAAAGTATTGGTAACTCTAAAATACATATCATCCGAATAAAATAGCAATTCGGATGATATGTTTCGTGCCATTTACCAGTCAATTATGAAGCACTTACTTGTGACTCTTGTCTTAAGTGATGGGCAACGAGTTGAACTAAATTAACAACTCTGCAAGAATATCCCCATTCATTATCATACCAAGCTAACACCTTTACTTGGCGATCATTCATGACCATCGTTGACAGACCATCAATAATTGAGGAATTTTCATTTCCATTAAAATCTGTTGAAACGAGTGGTTCTTCCGTATAATCAAGTATACCGTATAACTCATTTTTAGCAGCAGCTTGTAACTTTTCGTTGACTTCCTCCATTGTTACATCTCTTTTCACATCTACAACGAGGTCAACTAAAGATACATTTGGTGTTGGAACCCGTAATGCCATTCCGTTCATTTTTCCTTTTAATTGTGGAAGAACTTTGGAAAGTGCTTTTGCTGCGCCTGTTGTAGTTGGAATAATCGATTGTCCGCAAGCACGCGCCCTTCGCAAATCTTTATGTGGATTGTCAATGTTTTTTTGGTCATTCGTATAAGAATGTACTGTTGTCATCATTCCAGACTCAATGCCAAATTGTTCATCCAGTACTTTGGCTACTGGAGCAAGGCAATTCGTTGTACATGAAGCGTTAGAGAGAATGTGGTGATGATTTGGTTCATATTCATGATCATTTACACCGACAACAATTGTGACATCCTCATCTTTACCTGGTGCTGTAATAATGACTTTCTTCGCTCCCGCCTCTAAATGTAATGATGCAGTCTCTTTTGATTTAAATTTCCCAGTTGCTTCTACAATAATATCAATGTTCATCTCTCCCCAAGGTAATTCGCGAGGGTCCCTCGATGAAAGTAGATGAACTTTTTTTCCATTGACCAATAAGTGGTCTTCTTTTGCTTCAACATCCCCAAAAAAAGGACCGTGAACGGTATCATATTTTATTAAATGAGCTAATGTTTCGGCAGGATAGCTAGCATTAATTGCTTTTACATCCAGATTAGGATCTGTAATCGCTTTCCTAAAAACCATTCGACCGATTCTGCCAAAACCATTAATCGCAACTTTTGTCATATGAGATACCCCTTCCATCTATTTATGCCATACTTTTTATCAAAAATCTGTAATATAGTATAACATATAATATGCAAAAGGAGTGTTTTTTTCTAAACATTTTTTTCGAATTTGTTTAGATATTGTTAAACAATATGGGCCAGACGTTTAACCCTTCTGTACTCCACGATAAATAAAAGTCCATGAAAAAACCGACCAACTTTGGCCGGCTTTCTAAGTTTATGTTACGTTTACGTTCCATTTTGTTAATATTCGTTCTAGTTGTTCTTTCGTATTTTGTAACGTACCGTCATTGTAAATAATCTCATCTGCCTCTGTTTTTTTCTCTTCGATCGGAATTTGAGATTGAATGCGGTTTAATGCATCTTCTTTCCCAGCGTTATCGCGTTTCAGCAGCCGCTCCAACTGTAATTCCTCAGGAATATAAACGAGTAAAACCCGATCTACCATGTGATGTAATTTACTTTCAACTAATAACGGTATATCCATTACAACTGTTTCATTGCCACTTTCCAAATAACGTTTTGCTTTCTGCTTCATTTCTTCTCTTACAGCTGGATGAACGATATTATTTAATCGCTCCCTCTTAGATTTATCATTAAAGATCATCGCACCTAATTTTTTTCGGTCAATTGTAAGGTTCTCATTTAATATTGATTTACTAAAGGTTTTAACGATCTCTTTATATGCCTTCTCTCCTGGTTCAACAACTTGACGAGAGATTAGGTCAGCATCAATAATCGGGAGTCCCTTCTCCCGCATCATCTTGGCGACTGTCGATTTTCCAGTCGCAATACCACCTGTTAAGCCGATAATCATGACCAACACATCCTTTCGCTCGTTACTCGTGCTGATCGTATTGAAAGGTCAAAGCCTC
Organism: Evansella halocellulosilytica; assembly: GCF_002335745.1. Lineage (GTDB taxonomy): Bacteria > Bacillota > Bacilli > Bacillales > Salisediminibacteriaceae > Bacillus_CA > Bacillus_CA halocellulosilytica. The sequence continues at coordinate 4,548,452 of NZ_NIST01000001.1, forward strand.
CAAACACCGAGGATAATGAGTAAAAGACCTGGTATAAAAGAAAAATGTTTAATCCACCTTGTTTCTGAAAACAACCAGCCGCTCTTCATTCCTAATGTGACAAACATTCCACACATGATACCGACGCTAATAGCCATTATCCATGGTGAAAAGCCAATCAGTGCAGCCCCAATTCCTGCTCCAAAAGCGTCTAATGATAAAGCCACTCCTAGTAAAAAGGCTTCTCTTCCAGTAATCGTTCCAGAATTATCAAGGTCAGCAACCATTGGTTTTCTCAGCACTTTAATAACAATACCTAATTTTTCTAATTCTAAATTGATGAGCGTTTCTTTTTCTTTTTTAGTTTGCTTCTCATCAGATTTTGCAGGACGATAAATTTGATAGATCGCCCAGCCCCCGATCCCAATTAGAATGATTCCACCTAATGCCTCGGCTTGAGACGGTGAGATAAATTGTAATAAAACACTTCCGATCACCATTGCTAAAAGAATTGACAGCGCAGAGCAGCCGGCAATGAACAGCAGTGACATAAAAGGCATTTTCATCCTTCTTAATCCGTATGTCAGTCCTACGCCGAAGCTATCCATACTAACCGCAAAGGCGAGGAGTAATAACGATGCAAACTCAACCATCGGCATAAGCTCCTTCCTACCGTAGATACGATAGTATATGGCAGGAGCCCATCCAATGTACTCGAAAATCGTGTAAAATGCCTATTTTTTTCTCACCGATTGATGATTCTCTTTTTTCTTAACGTAAGAATGACATTATAATGTCTGACATTTAGAACATGTATGGGTACCTCTTCCGCCGACAACAGATCGGACAATGTCAGAACCACATACGTGACACGGTTCTCCTGCACGACCGTAAACGTTCAATGTTTGCTGGAACATCCCCATTTCTCCTTGCCCATTTACATACGTTTTAATGGAGGATCCTCCCATTTCAATTGCTTCTTTTAATGTTTCCCTAATCGCAGGATATAGACGTTCAACCTCGTCAGAACTTAGCTCATTACTCACTTTTTCTGGATGCACTCTAGCACGAAAGAGTGCTTCATCTACATAAATATTTCCAAGTCCTACAACACCTACTTGATCGAGCAATGCAGGCTTTACTTTCCTTGAAGTCTTTTTTAAAAAATCAGCTAAATGTTCAGGCGTAAACTGATTTGAAAAAGGTTCAACTCCTAATTGAGAAAGGGGAAGATGCTCTTCCTCTTCACCTAAAGGAAATAAGTGCATTGTTCCGAATTTACGAACATCGCGATAGCGCAGCTCTTTCCCTTCGTCTAAAAGGAAACGGACGTGTGTATGCTTATCTGGTTCATCTTTGTCATTAAACATCCCGTACCGGCCTTCCATTCTTAAGTGTGAAACGAGTGCATGTTCATCTAGCTCGAATATTAAGAATTTCCCTCGCCGCCTAATATTGTGAAACGTTTGTCCTGTAAGTGATACTTTGAATTGTTCCACATCATCAGGAGACTTTACCATTTTTGGCCACGTAACCAATACATCCTTTATTTTCTCTCCTAAAATAAGCTGACTTAACGTTCGTCTTACTGTTTCGACTTCTGGTAATTCTGGCATGTTGTGCACCTTCTCGTCCATTTCAAATTTCTTATTTAGCATCGTACCATGTGTCACCATAAGAATAATCAACTGTCAACGGGACATCTAATTGAACAGCGTTTTCCATCACTTTCGGGACGAGCTCCTTCATTTTTTCAAGCTCATCTTCTACTACTTCAAAAATCAATTCATCGTGTACTTGTAAAAGAAGACGTGACTCCATCTTTTCTTTATCCATTTCTTCAGCCATATCGACCATCGCTTTTTTAATAATATCAGCCGCAGTACCTTGGATAGGTGTATTCATCGCTGTACGTTCTGCAAAACTACGTTGGTTGAAGTTTCGGCTCGTTATTTCCGGTAAATAACGTCGTCTGTTCAGCATCGTTGTAACGAAGCCCTTTTCTCTTGCCGTTTCAACAATTTGATCCATGTATTCCTTTACACCTGGGAAACTGTTGAAGTAACGTTCGATAAATGTTTTCGCTTCTTTTCTCGTTATATTTAAATTTTGAGAAAGACCGTAATCACTGATGCCATATACGATTCCAAAGTTTACAGCTTTAGCTGTTCTTCTCATATTCCCAGTTACTTCATCTGCTTTGACATGAAAGACATCAGATGCCGTTTTTGTATGAACATCCATATTTTCTGAAAAAGCTTTTTTCAAATTCTCATCTTGAGAAATATGTGCGAGAACCCTTAATTCAATTTGAGAATAATCTGCTGCAAAGATGACAGCATCTTTACGCTCGGGTACGAAAGCATGACGAATTTTTCGCCCTTCCTCTAAACGAATCGGAATATTTTGCAAGTTAGGCTCCGTTGAGCTCAATCGACCAGTTTGAGTAATCGCTTGGTTAAAAATCGTATGAATTTTTCCAGTCTTATTATGGACGACCTTCAACAATCCCTCAATATAAGTAGAATTTAACTTACCTAGCTGTCGGTAATGCAAAATCCTGCCGATGATTTCATGTTGATCAGCTAGTTTCTCTAACACATCGGCCGATGTTGAATAACCTGTTTTCGTTTTCTTCACTACCGGTAGCTGTAACTTTTCAAACAAAATTTCACCTAATTGTTTCGGTGAATTTATATTAAATTCTGTTCCCGCCAATTCGTGAATTTCTTTTTCCATTGCATCGAGCTTTTCAGCTAAATTATCGCCCATCTCTTTTAGTTCATTTACATCAACCGATACACCATTCATTTCCATCCGTCCGAGGATAACAGAAAGCGGCATTTCAAGGTCGCTAAAAAGAGAGTACTGTTCATTGTCATTCAATTCTTGTTCAAGAGATTGTTTCAAATCAAATACTGCGGCTGCTTTTCTTCCTAAATGTTGAGATAATTCTTCTTCAGTTGGTACTTGTCGTTTTTTCCCTTTACCGTATACAGCCTCATCATGTTGGACAGAAATACTGTTTTTACGCTTTGATATATCCGACAGTTCATGTGAACCAGAAGCTGGATCAATTAAATAGGATGCAATTTGTACATCAAAACTTACACCATCGAGCATAATATCCTGCCAGCCTAGAGCAACAACGGCCCTTTTTGCATTAAAGATATACTTTTTTTCATTTGCATCTGCAGCCCACGCTTTAAAAATGTCACTGCCTGCAGCAACATCAGTTGGAACATAAAATCTTCCGTTTTCATTAGCAACCGCTATTCCGATTATATCTGCCTGGTGATAGTTCTCATCTAACACTTCAACGACAACAGCAGAAGGAGAAATAAACATGTCTTCTTTTACGTCTTTTACAATCGTTACTTCTAAGTCGTCCATTTCTTCGGATTGGACTTCACTACCGCCAAATCGATCAAGTAAAGATGAAAATTCAAGCTCTTTAAAAAGTGAAATGAGTTCATCTTGATGTGGCTCTCCAACAACCGTGTCATCAAAAGAGACATCTACAGGGGCATTTATTTCAATCGTTGCAAGCTTTTTACTCATTATCGCCTGTTCTTCGTTCGCTTCCAGCTTTTCCTTTAATTTTTTCCCAGATACGTCACCAAGTGATTCATATACCCCTTCAACAGTTTCATATTGTTTTAACAATTTTAATGCTGTTTTTTCACCGACGCCCGGAACACCTGGAATGTTATCTGAACTGTCGCCCATCAAGCCTTTCATATCAATGATTTGGTCTGGCGTAATTCCATACTTCTCATCGATCGCCTTTATGTCATATGTATCTACGTTCGTAATCCCTTTTCTCGTTAAAGAGACATGAACATTTTCTGATACGAGTTGTAAAAGGTCTTTATCGCCGCTATATATTTTCACGTTCCAGTCTTTTTCAGAAGCTTGTTTTGCTAATGTCCCGATAATATCATCGGCTTCAAAGTTTTCCACCTCATAGTGGGAAATGTTAAAAGCCTTTAATAGATCACGCATTAGTGGAAGCTGTTCTGCCAGTTCTGGAGGAGTTTTTTCTCTCTTCCCTTTATATTCCTTGAACGTTTTATGCCTGAATGTCGTTTTACCTGCATCAAATGCAACAAGCATATGGGAAGGTTTTTCATCTTCAAGAATTTTCAATATCATCGTCGTAAAACCATATACGGCATTTGTATAAACCCCTTTTTCATTGTTTAAAAGGGGGAGTGCAAAAAATGCACGATACGCTACACTATTTCCATCTACTAAGACGAGTTTATTCACGTCATAACACCTCGTTCATTTATGATATGACTATTTTATCATGAAAGCCTGTCATTACAAACGAGATCGTCATGTTTTCAAAAGTAAAAGGGATAGTATTTCGATTTGACCGTGGTTCCTGTAGGAGTCATGTCTCGATATCTAACGTATTAAGACCTTCATAATTAGCTCCGAAACTTTTCACGGACATAAGGCCCATTATTTCACGAAAAACGTGAGAAAAGGACTCCGGCATTACATCATAAAGGAATGAGAAGCTTCCATTTTAAGACTTTAAGTTAGTCATCACGTATCCAGTGTCCGCCACCAAAATTTCACGATCAAAAAAGAACGAAAGCTCAGGGGGAGACTTTCGTTCAGAAAAGGGGATGAAATAATCTGTAATCTTTGAAAGGCGTAATAATTACCCGGTAACCCGGGGATGCATTTTAGACTTAAAAAGATTACACGTATATAAAACAGTTCACACTCTGATCTTAGCGCAAACATATTAAATCCCCATGAAGAAAATGTAAATGTTTTGTAAAGTTACGTGTCCGGTGAATCGATGTCTTTATCTGCTCGTTTTTTCGACATTGTGATCCTGAATGTAGTCCCTTTACCTACTTCACTTTCAACTGCCATTTTCGCTTTGTGAGCTTCTACTAAATGCTTTACAATCGCTAAACCTAATCCGGTTCCACCTGAGTTTCTGCTGCGAGCACGATCGACTCGGTAAAACCTTTCAAATACTCTTGGCAATTCTTTTTTGCTTATTCCTATTCCTGTATCTTCTACTTCAAGTATAACTGTTTCAACCTGTTCACGAAAACGAACAAACACCGAGCCACCCTCTGGTGTATACAAGATTGCGTTGTTAATTAAGTTTATAAGGATTTGTTTTATCCTGTGCGGATCTGCTTCTATCGTTGTATCCCCCGATATTTTTTTCTGCAAGGTCATTCTTTTTTGATCTGCTTTTTCCTGTAAAATCATGAACACTTCATCAATAATAAGGTTTACATGAATTGTTTGCCAATTCAGTTCGAATTTTTCACCTTCAATCTTTGATAGCTCTAACAAATCATAAATTAACGTCTCCAACCGTTCCGATTCATTTGCAATGATCGTTAAAAACTTTTTCCGGAGCTCTTCATCGTCCATCGCACCGGACAGTAACGTTTCTGTAAAACCCTTTAAAGAAGTAACTGGTGTTTTTAACTCATGAGACACATTTGCAACAAAATCCTTTCGTGCTTTTTCGAGCTTTTTTAAATCCGTAATATCATGAAATACGAGAACGATCCCTCTTAATTTCAGATCATTTCCGATAATTGGAGCACCATATACATCAAAATGGCGGATCTCAATACCAATCTGAAGTTTAATCTGCTTATGATGCGACTGTTCAATTAGAAAAATTTCTTGAATAACTTTATTTACTTGTTTATGATTAATCACTTTATAATACAATTGATTGAGCCATCTATCTGTATCTTCTTGAAAAATATCTTTGCATGAGCGGTTAACGAGTGTGATGTCACCTTTATCGTTTATAAATAGCAATCCGCTTCCCATATTTTCGATTAACGTTTCGAGCCGCTCTTGTTGTACTTGATATGTCGTCGTAATTTCTTCTAAATTTTCAGCAAGCACATTAATCGATCGATTCAGCTGGCCAGTTTCATGTAATGAGCCTTCAAACGTTCTTGCTTTATAATCCCCTTTAGCAAGTCTGTTCGCTACTCTTCTCGCGTCTTCAATTGGTGTTATCATTTGATTCGCTAACTTCGTCGTTAACAGAACAATAATGACAAACGCAATAAAAAAGCTAATAAAGATAATCGTCCATATATGTTGATAAACGGTATTAAGCTCTTGAACGGGCATTCCTAGCCTTATGTAGCCGACAGTTTGACCATTTTGCTCAACCGCAGTCACATAAAATAACAAATCTGCTTCAACCGTCGTACTATACCTGATCTCCTGCCCTGATCCAGTTTGTATAGCTTCAACGATCTCTGGACGTTCTGCATGATTTTCCATCGTTTCACGGTTAGCAGCTGTCTCTGCTAATACCGTTCCTTCTTGATTAATTAACGTAATTCGTACATCAAGCCGTTCTGCCATCGTCTCAGCAATCATTTGCAATTGCTCCTCATTCGAAAAGGGAACCGTTTCTAAATTATAAGAGACCACTTCCGCTTCCTTTTCAATTCGGTCACTCATTCTTTCAAAATAAAATTCTTTCAAAAGAGGTCCTAGAACTGCTCCTAGCATTGCAAGGACGACTAATATAATTAATGAAAGCGGAAAAATGAGGCGTGTTCGATAACTACTCATTTTTCGGTGGTGCCTCCATTTTATACCCTAAGCCTCGAACTGTTTTAATATACACAGGCTTTTTTGTGAAAGGCTCTATTTTTTCTCTAAGGTGGCTAATATGAACATCGACGATTCGCGTATCTCCGACAAACTCATAATTCCATACTGCATTTAACAATTGATCTCGTGTTAATACACGCCCTTTATGATTAAATAAATATAAAAGTAATTCAAATTCTTTCGGTGTTAACTCCAACGGTTCTCCCTTTAAATATACTTCATAATTTTCTGGGAAAATTTCAACGTCTCCAATTGTTATTTTTTGATCTGCTCCTTGCAATGTTTCATTTTTTTGTTCTTGATGTACTTGTGAACGTCTTAAAATTGCTCTGACTCGGGCAACAACTTCACGAGGACTGAACGGTTTTGTCAAATAATCATCTGCCCCTAATTCAAGCCCTAGTACTTTATCAAATTCATCATCTTTCGCTGTTAACATTAAAATCGGGGTCATAATTTTGTTCTGTCTCAACTGCTTACAAACTTCTAATCCGTCGATTTCAGGTAGCATTAAATCGAGCACAATTAAATCAAAAGATTCTTCTGTCGCTTTTTGTAAAGCTGTTCTTCCGTTCATTGCTGTTGTCACATTAAATCCACCTTGCTCCAAATTATATTGAAGCAACGTAACAATAGATTCTTCATCATCAACAATTAATAATTTCTGTGACAATTGACTTCCTCCTAAGTGCTTTGACCCCCCTGAAGTAGTAATAAATTGCCAAAGCTTATATTCATTAATCCCCTGTGAACTATTCTATCTACATTTTACTATAGTTGCTTATGATTACAAAGAGAAGGCTGTAAATCTTTTATGTTTAAGCTTTTATTCGTCTAGATGATTATTTTCTTAATTATACTGATTAGGATTGGCTTCTTTTTATTATAGTCTTTTTAAAAGAAGGTAAAAAATGAATTAGGATTTGCACTTATGACGGTGAACTCGAGAAAGTACACCGCCCACAAGCTTCATGGACATGATTTTGGTCATAAAAAAAGAATCCGGTTATCAAATATCGATAATCGGATTCTTTTTTTGCTTTAATGAGACTGTTTTGTCTCAGCCCCTTCTTTTTAATCAATGTTCTATTTTGGTCTTGATTATCACTACGAATACAACCGAAGTATAGCACGAGTTGATGTCGTACTCTGGAGTACAAGCGATTAATTTTTGACGACCCAAATGAGTTTTGTTTAAAAGTTTTCAAAATTTCCTTCATCAAATGTCATCGGTTTCATCGGATATGGCGGACAAACATCGAGACTTCCTTCAAGGACAGTATCACCGAGTTCATCCTTTCCGACTACACTTAATGTGACAATATGTTTTTCTTCATTGATTTCAGTAATTTCAACAGTTAAATCAAGCTTCCCATAATGATAGAGTGGCTTTGGATAAGACAGTGTTTGTGAAATAACTGCACTACCAGGTCCAGGTAAATACATAGACACTGTAGAAAACACAAAACCATTCATTAATACGTGGGGAACAATCGGTTTTTGAAAAGGTGTACGTGAGGCATAATCATGTTGAATATAAATCGGATTCGCATCGTCTGTATACCCTAGATATAACAAAATATCTTTATCCTCGATTTTTTTTGTTACTTCTACCTTTTCTCCTATTTCCAGTCCATCAATTGTTCTACCTAGCTTTCGTTTTTTCGTAAACATGTCAATCCCTCCTTGATGTAAACTTACCTAACGTTAACAAAATCACTCTTATATAGTAAGCGCTTACATATAGGCTATGAATAAATCCGGTTTTATAACCGGATTTTTCCAAACCTTTATTTCAGCAACTTCATAACGTTTCGAACAGATTCAGCAGATTGTTCAAGCTGAGCTTTTTCATCTTCATTTAAATCTAGTTCAATGACTTTTTCAATTCCATCTCCACCGAGAATTGAAGGTACTCCTAAGTACATATCCTCATAGCCGTATTCTCCTTCTAAATATGCAATCGAAGGAAGAATTCGTTTTTTATCTTTTAAGATAGCTTCGACCATTTGGACGATAGAAGCAGCAGGTGCATAATAGGCACTTCCCGTACCTAGTAAATTCACGATTTCTCCGCCACCTTTTCGAGTACGTTCAACGATTGAGTCTAAACGGTCTTTTGATATAAGCTTTTCCAGCGGAATGCCTCCCGCATAAGAATATCTTAGCATTGGCACCATGTCATCTCCATGTCCACCTAAAACAAATCCTGATACATCTTCAACAGACACTCCTAACTCCTGTGCAACAAACGTTCTGAAACGTGCAGTATCCAAGACTCCTGATTGACCGATTACACGATTTTTTGGGAAGCCTGACTCTTGGAAAACTGTATAAGTCATAGCATCTACAGGATTTGTTAACACGATAATGTAACAATCAGGTGAATATTTAACAACCTCTCTCGTTACTTGTCTCATTATATTAGCATTCGTGCTCACTAAATCATCACGGCTCATCCCTGGCTTACGAGGAAGTCCAGCAGTTATAACAACGATATCCGATCCTTCTGTGTCCTTATAATCAGAAGTTCCGATTATGTTTGAGTCAAACCCTTGAACAGGACTCGCTTCAAGCATGTCCAACGCTTTACCTTTAGTTGGGTCCTCATTGTTAGGAATATCTACAAGAACGACATCACCAAGTTCTTTTTGAGCTGCCATAAGTGCAGTCGTCGTACCTGTAAACCCGCCACCAACTACAGTAATCTTTTTTCGTTTGATAGCCATACCTTACTCTCCTCTCAATCATTCGTATGAAATTGCATGAATTAAAAGCTAAGGAAAGGACGAGCCATATAAGCTATGGCTCCTCCTTTTTATTATAAATTAAAGGTTTTTAATTAGTTCATCTGCAAATTCAGAGCATTTCACTTCTGTTGCGCCTTCCATCAAACGGGCAAAGTCATAAGTAACTACTTTGCTGCCGATCGTTTTATCCATGGATGACTCTACCATGTCAGCGGCTTCACTCCATCCTAAGTGACGCAGCATCAATACTCCGGAAAGAAGAACTGAAGATGGATTTACTTTATCTAGTCCTGCATATTTCGGTGCTGTTCCATGAGTTGCTTCAAAAATTGCATGTCCAGTTGCATAGTTGATGTTAGCTCCTGGAGCAATTCCAATTCCACCGACTTGTGCGGCAAGTGCATCTGAGATGTAATCACCATTTAAGTTCATTGTTGCTACTACATCGAACTCTTTAGGACGAGTTAAAATTTGTTGTAAGAAAATATCAGCGATTGAATCTTTTACAATGATCTTTCCTTCTGCTTCAGCTTTTGCTTGTGCATCATTCGCTGCATCACGGCCTTTTTCTTCAACAATCTTGTCATACTCAGCCCAAGTAAAGACTTTATCACCGAATTCTTTTTCAGCCAGTTCATAACCCCAGTTTTTGAATGAGCCTTCAGTAAATTTCATGATGTTTCCTTTATGAACAAGAGTTACACTCTTACGTCCTTCGTCAATTGCATATTGAATAGCAGCACGAACTAATCGATGTGTACCTTCTTCAGAAACAGGTTTAATACCAATACCAGAAGTTTCAGGGAAGCGGATTTTCGTTGCTCCCATTTCATTTTGCAAGAAGTCAATCAGCTTCTTCGCTTCATCAGTTCCTTTTTGATATTCAATACCAGCATAAATATCTTCTGAATTTTCACGGAAAATAACCATGTCTGTATCTTGTGGACGTTTAACTGGTGAAGGAACACCTTCGAACCAACGTACTGGACGAAGGCATGTATAAAGGTCTAATTCTTGCCTGAGAGCAACATTTAAAGAACGAATCCCTCCGCCAATCGGTGTTGTTAAAGGACCTTTAATTCCGATAATATACTCACGTACTGTATCTAATGTTTCAGTTGGAAGCCATTCACCTGTTTCATTGTATGCTTTTTCTCCAGCTAAAATTTCTTTCCATACAATGCTCTTTTCACCGTTGTATGCTTTTTCAACAGCTGCTTCAATAACACGTGAAGCTGCTGCCCAAATATCTGGACCAATTCCGTCTCCTTCAATATAAGGAATAACTGGATTATTCGGGACGTTTAATACCCCATTTTGTACTGTGATTTTCTCTCCTGCCATTAAAAAAACCTCCTAAAATTCTTGATTTATGTAATTGACAGTGGGTAATTGTAAATAAATACTCCACACACCCACCGTCACATTATCTCATTATCTCTCTTCCAATGGAATCCATTCTTGCTTATCTGCACCTACATATTCTGCACGTGGACGAATTAATCGATTGTTGTCATATTGCTCAAGGATATGGGCAATCCACCCAGATACACGGCTTACTGCAAATATTGGTGTAAATAAGTCATGTTCGATCCCCAAGCTGTGATAGACAGATGCAGAGTAAAAATCTACGTTGGGTAACAAGCCTTTCTCGTTCGTGACGATTTCGTCGATCTTGACACTCATTTCATACCATTTTGATTCACCAGTGATATCTGTAAGCTGGCGGGACATCTCACGCAAATGCTTTGCACGAGGGTCTCCATTTTTATAAACTCGGTGACCAAAGCCCATAATTTTCACTTTACGATCCAAGGCATCTTTTATATAGCTTGCTACATTGTCAACTTCGCCAATTTCAGTGAGCATTTTCATAACGCGCTCGTTTGCCCCACCATGTAATGGACCTTTTAGAGCGCCAATCGCAGCAGTTACCCCTGAATACATATCTGATAATGTCGCTACACATACACGTCCTGTAAACGTAGAAGCATTTAATTCATGATCAGCATGAAGGACTAAAGCTTTATTAAATGCCTTTACTGATATTTTATCAGGGTCTTCACCATTTAACATATATAAGAAATTAGCAGCAAAACTTAAGCCTTCTTTTGGAGCAACAGGCTCTTTTCCTTCACGGATGCGGGAAAATGCTGTTACAATCGTTGGGATTTGGGCTTGAAGCTTCAATGCTTTACTCTTGTTTGACTCTTCACTTGTATCATCAGCTTCACTGTCAAATAAAGCTAAATTTGACACTGCTGTTCTTAAAGCAGCCATTGGGTGAACGTCGCCAACAGGGAACGTTTTCAGTTGATCTAGTACTTCTTGAGGTACTTTTGCAGCTTCGTTTAATTGCTTTTGGAACAATTCTAACTCCTCCGCCGTTGGAAGCTTATCGTTCCAAAGTAGATAAACAACTTCTTCAAAACTTGCATGATCTGCTAAGTCATCAATGTTGTATCCTCGGTATGTTAATACGCCGTCAATAATTGAGCTTACACTTGATGTTGTAGCTACAACACCTTCTAAACCTTTTGTTCCACTCATTTTAACCTCTCCTTTGTTAAAAAAGTTTCGGTAGGTTGACTTAAGAAACTCCGCCTACCCAATGGTTTTTCGTTTATTCAACTAGAATTATGGGATGATGGCTCACTTATTATTACAAGATAGTGAAAAAAGAACCACATAGTAAATTCTTATTAACACTCCTATAATGCTATTTCAGAAAAGCAATCATATTCTTTCGTGTACAGGCAAGTAAACGAAAGCGGTTACGAAAAACCTAAATATAAGAGTCAAATCATTGAAAAGTATGTAGTTTTCAGTCCACTTGACTACTATTATACCATTTTTCAAACTTTTGTGAACGCAAAATTATTAAATCAAATCAAGATTAAGACTTATATTATTATTTTAATTTGTTAGAATATTCACATTAACTAGCGCGATTATCCGCCTAATGAAGAAAAAAATTGAACGATTTTCATCGCCATATAAGCGATTCCGGCACCGATTAACGGGCCAACGGCTACACCATTAAATAACGCAACAGCTAAAATGGTCCCGAAAACTAAAGCTGCTGTAATATGTGGATCAGTTTTTAATAAATCAATTCCGCTTGCTGCAATTAAAGCTACGAATATTCCTGATGCGAGGGCTATCCATGCATAGGAAGACTTCATCGCTTCCTGTAATTCTCTAAAACCAATATCACCTGTAACAATCGGAACTAATACAGCGATTGTTATAATCGTGACACCTATATGAATCCCTTTGTCTTGAGCAATTGGAAAAAGTTTGTCTCCAAGTCCGGTCCACTTCACAATTAATAGAAAAACGACAGCTATAATTAACGATTGGTTTTTTGCAAACATACCAATTCCTAATAATATAAGCATAAACAAAGTTGCTTGTGAGATCAAAACTTCCACCATCCTGTTCCGTTTATCGTAACACATTCTCACTCAGAAGAAAAAAATATTGATTCTTCATTCCATTTTATTTTCCTTATTCTCTCTACAGTGGCATGAGGGAAAGAATGTAAGCATAGATTGATCATATATGCAGCTTGTCTACAGGAGGCTAATCTATGCTCAATTCATTATCACTTAATCACTTATTTCGCGCCTTAATCATTATTTTTTCAGCAGGGTTTCTCATCCTTTTTATATATTTGTTTGTTACGTATATGTTTCCTTTCTTTATTGGATTGTTATGCTCTCTCATTTTCTTGCCAATCGTCAATTTTTTAGAAAGAACTTTTCACTGGAAGCGTTCTGTTGCGGTGTTTAGCGTCATGATCACATTTGTTCTATTTTTTTTATCTGTCGTTACTTTTTTAATTGCAGAAATGGTTGTAGGCCTTAGTTACTTGACGAAAGAGCTTCCTTTTTACATTCATGAAGCGGTTGATTTGATGCATCAATGGTTTGATAGCATTATTTTGCCTCTTTATGAAAACTTTCGGACAATTACCTCTCAACTTAGCTCAGATCAGCAGACAACGATTCATCATTCACTCGAAAGTGTCTTTCAAGATGCTGGTGCACAAATAGGTTTGCTTATTCAGCAACTACTAAATAGCCTTGCTGATTTATTACTATCATTACCTAATGCAATGACCGTCTTTTTCTTTGCTTTATTAGCTTCTTTTTTCATCACAAAAGATTGGCCAAAGATTGTTAGCTGGCTGCGTCACCATACACCGCAGCGAGCTCAGAGTTTGTTTAGTAAATTAGTTGATCAATGGAAAGAAGCGATCGTCGGTTATGTATTTGCTCAATTAACGTTAGTTACGATGACAGGGTGCATTGTCTTAATTGGTCTGTGGCTTATTGGAGTCAAGTATGCATTGACGACCGCATTGTTAATTGCTTTAGTCGATTTGCTTCCCTATTTAGGGACAGGTATAGTGTTTCTGCCATGGATCATCTACGCATTTGTAACAGGTGAATTTGGACTATCAATCGGTCTCTCTATATTATACGCGGTAGCGATCATACAAAGACAGTTAATGGAACCGAAAGTGATGTCTCAACATATGGGGATTTCCCCTTTAGCATTGCTCGTCACTCTCTTCGCTTGTTACCAGCTATTTGGTATGGTTGGTCTGCTGTTAGGTCCGGCAATATTAATCATCATCCAATCAATTATCCGAGCAAACGTGTTCCCAGAAATAAAAGACTACATCATGAACGGTCCCAAAACATAAAACAAAGTGCCCGGACCTCATCAGAGGAATAGGCACTTCGATATTACCAGCGTCTGTTTGAAAAATAAATCACATTTCCTGACTTCATCATTTTTTCAATGATCCGTCTTATTATTCCTTTAAAAGAGGCTCTCGTTTGCGGAATGAGTAAAAAGAACCCTAATGCGTCAGTAATAAAGCCAGGTGTTAATAGGACGACTCCTCCAACTAATATACAAATACCATCTAAAATGACATCACTCGGCAACTGTCCTTGAGAGGCTTGCATTTGAGCTGATCGAATTGCATTCAACCCTTCGCGTTTTGCAAGAGCTGCTCCTAATATGCCTGTTAAAATAATTAATAAAATCGTTGGAATGACTCCAATAGTGTTTCCTGACAAAATTAATATCCCAATTTCCATTGCCGGAACGATGATCAACAATAATAAAAATATGCGGCCCATATTATTCTCCTGCCTTTACATGACCATTTATTTTGTCGCGACTTCCTTAATGAATCTAAGCTATTTTTCAGCTGCTTTCATCATAGGTACGCGTAACTTATTCAATAAGATTAGTAAAAAGGAGAAGGGTCTATCCCCTCCTCCATTTCGTTCAATCATATTATAAGACACTTGCTTGTCCTTTGTAAATATTGCCTTGCTTCCCGTCAACAGTCACGACTTCTTCATCCACGAACGTAGACGTAGCATTTTCAACACCGACAATAACAGGGATACCAAGATTTAAACCAACAACTGCCGCATGAGAAGTTAAACCACCTTGTTCAGTGACAACTGCTGAAGCTTTTTCAAAAGCTTCCATCATATCACGGTCAGTACTTGTCGTAATTAAAATATCTCCCTCTTTTGTTTTTTCCAATGCTTCCTGAGCGGTATGTGCAACAACGACACGTCCAGTAGCAGTTTTACGTCCAATACCTTGCCCTTTTGCTGCTACTTCACCGACAACATGAACTTTCATTAAGTTCGTCGTACCTTTTTCTCCGACTGGAACCCCAGCTGAAATGACGACAAGATCACCATGGTTTACGAGCTTTGTTTTTAAAGATTCTTCAACAGAAAGCTGAAGCATTTCATCCGTTGTAGTCGCTTTAGGTCCTACTTGCGGGTGGACTCCCCAAGTTAATGCTAGTGTACGATATACACGTTCATTGCTCGTAATCGCCACGATAGGAGATTGTGGGCGATATTTCGAAATCATTCTAGCAGTATGGCCACTTTCAGTTGCAGTAATAATTGCGCCTGCATTTAAGTTCATAGCTGTATGAGAAACAGATTGACTGATCGCATCGGTAATTGTTTGTTCACTCTCACGACTTTGTTTTCTTAACATATCTTCGTATTTTAAAGCAGTTTCTGTTTTGACCGCAATGTTATTCATCGTTTGAACGGATTCAACAGGGTAACTTCCTGCAGCCGTTTCACCAGATAACATAATCGCATCTGTACCATCAAAGATTGCATTCGCAACGTCACTCGCTTCTGCTCGTGTCGGGCGAGGATTACGCTGCATAGAATCTAACATTTGAGTTGCAGTAATAACTGGCTTACCGAACTTATTACACTTTTTAATTAAGTCTTTTTGCACTAACGGTACGTCTTCAGCCGGAATTTCAACACCTAAATCACCACGTGCCACCATTAATCCGTCAGAAACTTCAAGAATTTCGTCGATATTATCGACCCCTTCTTGGTTTTCAATTTTAGGGATAATTTGAATGTGCTCTGCTCCATGCTTTTCTAGAAGCTCACGGATTTCTAACACATCTGATGCACGACGTACGAAAGAGGCAGCAATGAAATCAACATCTTGTTCAATACCAAAAATAATGTCATTGGCATCTTTTTCAGTGATTCCTGGTAAATTAACACTCACATTTGGTACGTTAACACCTTTTTTATTTTTTAATGTTCCGCTGTTAACCACTTCAGTGACAAGCTCATTTTCTTCAACTGCTGTCACTTTCAGCTCAATTAATCCGTCATCTAAAAGTAATGTTGAACCAACATGTACATCATTTATTAGCCCAGGATATGTGACGGAAATTCGCGCTTCGTCACCTTCTACTTCAGTCATGGAAACACGCACAGTCGATCCTTTTGTTAATTCAGCTTCTCCTTCTCTTAATGTTTGAGTACGAATTTCCGGTCCTTTCGTGTCAAGTAGAATTGCAACGTTTTTCCCTAGCTCCTCAGCTGCGTTACGAATGTTTTGAATACGTGCACCATGTTCTTCATAATCACCGTGGGAGAAGTTTAATCGTGCAACATTCATCCCAGCTTCTATAAGCTCTTTTAATTTTTCAATACTTTCACTGGCTGGTCCGATCGTACAAACAATTTTTGTTTTTCTCACTATATATCCTCCTCTTTATACAATAAACAGCCCTGTTTATTGACACTCCTACTTATTTTAAAATGTAGAAGGTAAAAAATCTTAAGTATTCTTATTAAAATGACCTTGTTTTCTATTCCCATACGAAAGCTAGGACAAAAACAGTTTGTCCCAGCAAAAACTGTCACATTCTTTGGCCACTATGGCGGAGTATCTTAGCTTAAGAACTAGATCGATAAGATCACGCTCATAACGAGAACGTATTATTCATTGAATAGGCTATATGGTAACTTCAAGTTCTATACAGCCAACTGAAAACTTGCCACTCTTATTTATATAGAAAGTTCTTTTGAAAGTTTATACATGCCTGCATCGACACGATGTTTTCTCGATAATGCTTCATCGATATCGTGATATACGAGCTCGTTATTTTCAATTCCTACCATTTTTCCAGCTTCACCATTTAATAACAGTTCAACTGCTTTAGCACCTAGTCTGCTCGCTAATACCCGGTCAGAAGCAGTCGGTGAACCTCCACGTTGAATGTGACCAAGTACTGTTACTCGTGTCTCAAGTTTTGTTTCGTTTTGAATTTCTTTACCAATTTCAACCCCTGAACCGACACCTTCAGCTACCACAATAATACTATGTTTTTTACCGCGTTCATGGCCGCGTTTTAATCGAGCGATGACATCATCCATACTATAGTCCTCTTCAGGTATAAGAATCGTTTCAGCACCGTCAGCTAAACCTGACCATAGTGCGATGTCTCCTGCATCTCGACCCATGACTTCAATTACGTATGTACGCTCATGTGAAGTGGCTGTATCACGGATTTTATCTACTGCATCGATCACAGTGTTTAATGCAGTATCAAAACCAATTGTAAAATCGGTGCCTGGAATATCATTGTCGATCGTACCAGGAACTCCAATTGTTGGATAACCATGTTCTGCTAGCTTCTTCGCTCCTTGGAATGATCCGTCACCACCAATTACGACTAAAGCATCAATACCAAACTTCTCTAGTTGTTCGATTCCCTTCTTCTGTCCTTCTAGTGTTTTAAACTCTTCACAGCGAGCAGTATAAAGCATCGTTCCGCCGCGATGAATAATATCACCTACTGAACCAATTTCCAGCTTTTTTATATCTCCATTAATTAATCCAGCATATCCATAATATACTCCATATACTTCTAAATCGTGGTAGATCGCCTTTCGTACAACTGCACGAATCGCAGCATTCATTCCCGGTGAGTCTCCACCACTTGTTAATACACCAATTCGTTTCATTATCTTCGTTCACCTCTTATTTTCTTGCTTCTATGTTTTTAATATGTGTTAAAAATAACACTTTCACTTACTAAAAACAATAGAGATCAGACGTCATACAAAAAGGCTTTCTCAATAGAGAGAAAGCTCATTCCTTATTTTATAGCAATGGTACCGTTTACATCCGTAAATTCCCCAATTTCATTAAATTTTTCATATCGTTCATTTACGAGCTGCTCGCCATCTTTCTCGCTTAACTGCTGCAATGCACTTGCTAAAATTTTACGAATTTCTTCCGCTTGTGTGTCAACATCACGATGTGCGCCACCTCTTACTTCCGGTACAATTCCATCAATTAATTTTAACTCTTTTAAATCGGGAGCTGTAATTTTCATACTTTCAGCAGCTTTTTTTGCTAATGATGCATCTTTCCAAAGGATTGAGGCTGCCCCTTCTGGTGAAATGACAGAGTATGTTGAATTTTCAAGCATATAAATCCGGTCTCCAACACCTAGCGCTAACGCTCCTCCGCTTCCTCCTTCTCCGATCACAACACAAATAATTGGTACTCGTAATGAGGCCATCTCAATTAAATTCCGTGCAATCGCTTCACTTTGGCCACGTTCTTCTGCTGCTCTTCCTGGAAATGCTCCCTTCGTATCGATTAAACAAATAATCGGACGATGGAATTTCTCTGCCTGCTTCATTAACCTTAATGCTTTACGGTACCCTTCAGGGTGAGGCATTCCGAAGTTTCTACGAATGTTTTCTTTCGTATCTTTCCCCCGCTGGTGTCCAATGATCGTGACAGGCTTTCCGTCAAACTTAGCGACTCCACCAACAATCGCTTCATCATCCCCGTGCAAGCGATCTCCGTGTAGTTCTAAAAAGTCAGTAAACACTCGTTCAATATAATCAAGAGTTGTCGGACGCTGACTATGACGGGCAATTTGTACACGTTCCCACGGATTCAGGTTTCCATATATATCCTTTTCAAGCTGTTCTAAACGCGCTTCTAGTTTTTCTATTTCACCTGATAAGTCAATCTCTTTTTCAGCAGTAAAAGTCTTCAATTCACTAATTTTATTTTTCAACTCAATAATAGGTTTTTCAAAAGGAAGCTGTTCAGCCATATTATTTCCCTCCTTTACCGATATGCTCCGGAGCATGGATATCTAAAATCAGACTTAGCTTTTCTTTCATATCATGTCGTGGCACGACAAGGTCGAGCTGTCCGTGTTTTAATAAAAATTCTGAAGTTTGAAAGTCCTCAGGAAGCTTTTCTCTTACCGTCTGTTCAATAACACGTCTCCCAGCAAATCCGATCAGTGCATTCGGCTCTGCTAAGTTATAATCACCTAGAGAAGCAAAGCTTGCTGAAACGCCTCCTGTCGTAGGGTGTGTCATAACACTAATAAATAATAAACCTCTTTCATGAAGCCTGTTAAGTGCAGTACTCGTTTTCGCCATTTGCATTAAACTAAATAGTCCTTCTTGCATTCTAGCACCGCCAGATGCCGCAAACATAATAAATGGTTTCTCTTCCTCAATTGCTCTTTCGACAGCACGTGTAATTTTTTCACCAACAACCGACCCCATACTTGCCATTCTAAAACGCGGGTCCATAACACCGATAACCGTTTCATTGCCATTAATCGTTCCACAACCGGTTACGACCGCTTCATTTAAACCTGTTTTTTCACGATCAGATTGGGACTTTTCCAAATACGATGGAAAGTTTAAAGGATCTTCAGCAATTAAATGGTCATCAAATTCTTGAAAGCTGCCTTCATCGAAAGTCATATTAATACGATCGTAAGCCGTTAAGCGGTGGTGGTAGCCGCAGCTTTCACATACAAACAAGTTTTTACGCAATTCTTTTGTATACATAATCGTCTTACATTCAGGACATTTAGTCATAAGCCCTTCAGGAACATCCATTTTTGCTTGTTCGGAAGGGATTGTGGCATACTTTTTCTTCTTTGTAAATAAATCTTTAAACACGTTTTCACCTCTTTTTAAGAGTAATAAATGCTTTACAAGAATGTCCAAACTATTTATTGAACACGTACTTTAATAAAAAATAATAATATTAATAGTAATATAGCAGAAAAATAATATGAAAATTTCTTTCATCATACACTTTTCTTTCTCTCATTTCAAAGTAACTAATAGGAACTGGTACTAATAATTTTCGATTAAAAACGACTGTTTTCTAGATGTTTCTTCAAAGATTTAACAGCCAACTGTTCATTATTTTTTTGAATTGCTTCAAAAATCGCAGTATGTTCTTCTATCGAATGTCCTGTTCGCCCTTGGCGTGACAACGATTCTTTCAAGGCAACTTTACTATACTCTACTAGCGGTCGCCAAATGTTCAACATTAAACGATTTTGACTTGATTCGACTAACGTTTTATGAAATAAATAATCTTCTTCTACCGGAATGTTTCCTTCGCCCCATCGTAATCTTGATTGCGTAATTAATTCACTCATTTTCTTTAACTGAGCTTTTGTTACTCGAAGACAAGCAAGTCGAACAGCTTCAATTTCAATAATTTTTCTCGTTTCCTTTACATCTTGTCTTGCTTGATGATCTCTTAAAAAGAAGCCAGCTAATACTTCAGCTAATCTATGTCCTCCAGAACGCCTCATGAAAGTTCCTTCACCTTTACGTGTTTCAATCAAGTCTAGTAACTCTAGTGCACGCAGCGCTTCCCTGACAGATGACCTACCAGCTTGAAGCCGTTCTGCTAACTCTCTTTCTGACGGTAATTTATCCCCAGGTGAAAGATTGTCTTCATGGATGATCCGGTCAATTTCTTTTAAAATATTTAAATAGACCTTTTGATTCCCATTCATTACGAACACTCCTGCTCCCTTCATAACATCGTTCTAGCATAAACAGAGGGATTCCTTCATGTGAGTGCAGCAAAGAAAAAGTTCAGAGTCCGCTTTTCTCACTTCATCCTCTGAACTGGATCCTCTACTCTTGCTCGATCATTGTTAAATCATATGTTCTTTTTTCAACTGCTTCTGGATCGACTTTCCGACGCGCAACACCAGTTTCCATCGCTGCAATTGCAACACTTTTCGCAACTGCTGGTGCTACCCGTGTATCGAATGGGCCAGGAATGACGTAATCGCCATTTACTTCGTCTACCCCTACTAAATTCGCAATAGCTTTAACTGCCGCAACCTTCATTTCCTCATTTATATGAGTTGCATAAACATCTAGTGCCCCTCTGAATATTCCAGGGAAGGCTAACACATTATTGACTTGGTTAGGGAAGTCTGATCTTCCGGTACCAATGACACTTGCCCCTGCTTCTTTCGCTTCATCCGGCATGATTTCCGGTACAGGGTTCGCCATTGCAAAAATAATCGGGTCCGGATTCATACTTTGAACCATTTCTTTTGTCAAAGCTCCAGCGACTGAAACACCAATAAAGACGTCTGTACCTTTCACAACCTCTTCTAACGAACCTTCGACTTTATCTTTATTTGTCACTTTGGCGAGTTCGTCTTTTAAATCGTTCATACCATATGGTCGTCCTTCAAAAATCGCACCTTTTGAGTCACAGAGAATAAACTCTTTACATCCCATGCTCATTAAAAGTTTAATAATCGCAATACCAGCTGCACCAGCCCCATTGATAACGACCTTTATTTCTTGCATTGACTTTCCGGTAATCTTTAGGGCATTTAACAAACCTGCTGCAGTAACAATCGCTGTTCCATGTTGGTCATCATGAAAAACAGGAATGTTCATTTCTCGTTTTAGGCGTTCTTCAATTTCGAAACATTTCGGTGCTGCAATATCTTCTAAATTAATCCCGCCAAATGTCGGTTCCATCAATTTCACAGTTTGAACGATTTGATCAACGTCGTTTGTATTTAAGCAAATTGGAAAAGCATCTACTCCTGCAAAAGACTTAAACAAAACAGCTTTTCCTTCCATGACCGGCATTGCGGCTTCTGGTCCAATATTCCCTAAACCTAAAACGGCTGTTCCGTCAGAAACAACACCTACCATGTTTCCTTTTACTGTATAATCATAAACTGATTGTGGATCTTCAAATATTTCTTTACAAGGCTCAGCTACACCTGGTGAATAAGCTAACGACAGGTCGTGTGCATTACGAACAGGTACTTTCGTTTTCGTTTCCAATTTCCCTTTTTTCATACGATGCATATGTAGTGCTTCTTCGCGTAATGTCGCCAAACTCCCCACTCTCCCTTTTCTACTTTTTGAGTGGTCTGACCACCCTTTTTGCCATCTATCATTATAACAAAAACATGTACAAGTTACACCCTTTGTTCTTTTAAAATAACATTTTTTTGACCGAGTAAAGCCTTTAATCGGTTTAGCAAACTATCATCACCTGACACATCCCACATTTCAGACAAATGAATTGCTTTTTCTGTTCGCTCGTAAAAAAGTACGACACTTACTTCACCAGGATCATCCTGTAGTATACGTTTTAACCGGTCTAAGTATCCTTCATGCTCATGCAAATGGGATATTTTCAAATATAAAACCGGCTTTTTATTTTTCTCATGTTTACGTTTCAAATCACTTAATGTAATACATTTTTCCATTATCACTTTCTTTTCTCCACGATGATCTTGTATTTTCCCCTCAACGAAGATCATCTCCCCTTTATTCAGCTTCGTCCTGTACCTTTCATATGCTTCCGGAAATACTGTCACATCAACTTCCCCTGTTTCATCAGAGATGTTTAAAAACGCCATTTGCTGTTTTTTCTTCGTTTGAATGGTACGGCTCCCCTCAATTAACCCCGCCAAACGGACTCTGCTGTGAACGTCTAGCTGTTTAGCCTCATAGATCGCTTTTCTGTCATACGGCTTCACAATACTTAATTCTGCTTCTACAGGGTGACCGGAGGCATAAAAGCCTAGCACCTGCTTTTCAAAATTCAATTTGTCTGTATCTCTTAATGGAGGGACATCGATGTACGCTAATGGCTTATCTTCCTCATAAAACAAAGCAGTTTGTTTTCCCTCATCTTTTTCCCGCTCTTTTTCACCATATTCAATGGCAGTATCGACAGTAGCTAACATTTTTGCACGATCTACACCAAAATCATCAAGAGCTCCTGACACGATAAAAGCTTCTAACGCTCGTTTTGGCAAAAGTTTTGCAGGAACGCGATAGCACAGATCAAACAAGCTGTCTATCTGATGTTCTCTTCTTATTTTTGCAATTGCATGAACGATCGGGTTTCCAACATTCTTTATCGTTGCAAGTCCGATCCAAATGACACGATCTTTAACAGTAAATTGTGGTTCACTATGTTTGATTGATGGCCCCTTCACAACCATTCCTTGCTTCCTTGCTTCAGAAATATATTCAGCAAGCTTTTCGTGATGGTGTACGACTGTTCCCATTAAAGCACTCATAAACTCTAACGGATAATTCGCTTTTAAATAGGCGAGCTGATAAGCAATAATACTGTACGCAACAGCATGACTCCGGTTAAAACCATAATTTGCAAACCGGACAATTGTATCATACATATCATTCGCTTCTTGTTCAGAATATCCTTTATTTAACGAACCTTGGACAAACTGCTCTCGCCCTTGGATTAAATCCTCATGCTTTTTCTTCCCCACAGCACGTCTTAAAATATCTGCTTCACCTAACGAATACCCAGCCATTTTAGATGCTATTTGCATGATCTGCTCTTGGTAGATGAGAACACCATAAGTCGGCTTTAAAATTGTTTCTAAATCTGGGTGCAGATATTTCACAGGTTCATTTCGGTTCTTCCGGTTAATATATACCGGGATATTTTCCATCGGACCCGGTCGATAAAGGGCATTGACAGCAACGATATCTTCAAACTCTGTCGGCTTTAATCGGCGCAATACACTTTTCATCCCAGAAGATTCCAGCTGAAAAACCCCGCTCGTTTCTCCTCTGCCTAATAATTCAAATGTTTTATGGTCATTAAAAGGAATGTCGTCAATGTTGATCAATTCTCCTCGGTGTTGATGAACTAATCGAATAATTCTTTCGAGAAAACTCAAATTTCGCAATCCTAAAAAATCCATTTTTAATAACCCAAGATCTTCTAAATCTCCCATTGGAAATTGCGTTAAATTCATACCGTCATTTCCTTGCTGAAGTGGAACGACATTCGTTAGTGGCTCCTTACTCATGACGACACCAGCTGCATGGATCGACGTATGTCGCGGAAGACCTTCTACATCACATGCAATTCGGAAAAGTTCCTTAACATCATGATCACTTTGGATCATTTCTCGTAAAGATTCAGATTCAGAGATTGCTTCTTTTAGACGGATATTCGGCCGGGAAGGAATTTTTTTTGCGACACGGTCAATTATTTTAAGGTCAATTCCCAATACTCTTCCCGCATCACGAATCGCAGCTTTCGCAGCTAACGTTCCAAACGTAACAATTTGCGCGACACGGTCAATACCGTATTTATCTTTTACATAATGGATCACTTCATCTCTTTGGTCATCTGGAAAGTCGATATCAATATCGGGCATCGAAACACGCTCCGGGTTTAAGAACCGCTCAAATAACAACCCATATTTAATCGGATCGACATTCGTTATTTTCAATGCATACGCAACGAGAGAACCAGCAGCCGATCCCCTTCCAGGTCCAGTTAAGATTTTTTGTTTATGAGCATAGTTCATAAAATCAGCAACAATTAAAAAATAGTCTTCATACTGCATGTTCGAGATAACGGTCAATTCATAATCTAGCCGATCCCAAATTTCTTTACTTGGTGATGCATAACGCTCAGAAATCCCTTTGTGACATAACATTCGTAAATATTCTGTTGATGAATGTTGTTGCAACGGATAATGCGGCAAAACCGGTATACCGAAAGTTAGCTCGACATTACACCTTTTGGCAATTTCAACCGTTTGTTGAACAGCATTTGGCCATGCTTGAAACAGTTCAAGCATCTCTTCTTTCGTTTTCAAATAGTAATGCTCTGAAGAATAGCTCTCCGGCAATGTAGACAATTGCTCACCGAGTCGAACTGCTTGTATCACTCGGTGAGCATCGCTTTGTTCTTTTTTCGTAAAATGAACGTGATTGCTTGCAACCATGGGATTATTAGTCATATCACACCATTTAGTCACAGCTAAAAGCTTTTCGCGTTCCTCTTTTCTCCAATGATTCTGAATTTCGATAAAGACATGTTCATGACTAGTCATTTGCTGAAGCCTGTCCACGATTGCATTCGCTTTATCTGGCTGTCCATTCATCAAGTATTGGGCAACTTCACCGTCTTCAAACGGGATGATTATGATGACGCCATCAGCATGTTTTTCTAATTCCTCAGCTGTAATATGTACGCCTTGCCTTACTTGCTTTTGTTGAGCGAGTGATGTCAGCTTCAAAAGTGACCGGTAACCAGTAAGGTTCTCTGCCAGTAAAACAATACGTGAAGATACTTGTTCCGTATCTGCTAATCGTTCAGAGGTAAAACCAAGCTCTACACCTATAATCGGTTTAATATGATTTTCTTTGCAACATTTATAAAATTGAATAACACCGTACATGGCATCAGTATCTGTTATAGCAAGTGCTTCGAACCCTGATGCTGCACTTGCCTCTATTAATTCATTAATTTTTCCTGTACTTCGTAACAAGCTGTATTCACTATGTACATGTAAATGAACAAATGACATTCCTTTTCCCTCCTGTCATTGGAGAAACGTTTACGTGCGTCAATTATTGTTTTAGCAGACGTGGGATATCGTTTTCGAATCCTTTCACTGTATACCTCTATTGTAACGCAAACATCTGTTCTTTTCACGGTACAATTATTGTTTCATACATTGCAAGTCATATATTTATCTTGTTGTCCATAAAAATGTACAAAGTGATGTTTACGTACTTCGTGTTTATTGCCAACTTCAGGGGGGCAGAAAGAGGGGATTTACTTGATAGATAAAGAATTTTTAGCGACTTTAGTCATTGATTACTTCGTTGCATTCGGTGTTATTATTGGGGGAACGATTATCGGCGGAATTGGTGCTTATTTAATCGGTAAACCACCACTTTCTGTTATGTATGACTTAGCTTCAAGCTTAAAAATTTGGGCACTCGTTGCAGCGATCGGTGGTACTTTCGATGCGATCTCCACACTAGAAAGAGGAATTTTTGAAGGGACTCATGCTGATATTTTTAAAACATTACTCATGATATTTGCGGCTCTGAGCGGAGCACATACAGGCACAGTGATTATTCAATGGCTCACTCAGGAGGGGGTTTGATGCGAATCCCCCCTTTTTATAGAGAGAAAAGCTGGCAGCGCTTCTTTGCAGGAATTCTTCTAGGAATTCTTATCGGTTGGCTCTTTTTTCTCTATCAGTTCGGCCTCGTTCATGAAAAACTTGTATTAAAAATTAATGACCAGCAAAAGGAGATTGAAAGTCAAGCAAATACGATTGAAATTCTTCGAAAAGATCAAGATGAACAAAATGAGGAAAACCAACGAAAGTTAACCGTACAAGATATTAAGCTTCATTTTGTGAATGAAAACGATATTAAATTAAGTGAACTAACTCTTCATGAGTTGCGAAGTGCTGTTGAAAGTGAGCTAGATTTGATTCGAAATAAAAATATTGAAACGGTCTATAATTCGTTAGATTTTTTAGAACGAACGGTGGAAAACAAAATATTTACAATCAAAGGGAACGATAAGCGCTATCAATTGAAAATAGAACGGCTTATATTATATACGACCGTTGATTTTTATTTACGAATTGAATCTGCAGAATAATAAAACCTTTACTTTCCTCTATCAGCTATCAGCCATACTAAAAATCCCGCGGGGATTAAGTCCCCTCGGGATTTGCGACCTCCAACATTGACTTCTATGCCATCATTATCCATCTACTCCCTAAAATAGGTTCTGTCGAAATCATTCGATAAGACGATGGATCATTTTTTTAGCATTTAGCATATGGTATCTAGAATGAACAAAAAGGTACCCCTCGTAAACCTTTTACATTTCTGTGAACATTTTTCATAATCATAATGTTTTCATCATTAAACGGTTATAATAAACATAAATAAGTAAATAGATTTAATTGATGCAAAATTCTTTACAATCGATTCCTAAGGCTATTTAATAAAGAGAGACTGATGATCTGATTTTGTAATGATCTTCTAGATTAAGGAGGCAAACGCAGATGAGAGTAATGAGTAGAAGTAAGTTAGTAAAAGAGAAAGTTAAATCGATTCAAGATGGATATTCTGCTTATGCTGAGACAGAAGAAGTGACAAAACTTATAAAAAAAGAATTATCAACTTTAGGAATTGACGTGATTGAAGATACTTCATCATTGGGAAACTGGTTCATCCCAAAAAAGAGAGCGTGAGTTTTCGAAAAAACTCTCGCTCTCTTTTTTATTATTTATTGTGATTCATATAATCGAAAAGTCAGCTAATATTTCTCACACAATTCGTTTAGTTCATTAAGTAATTGCTTCGCTTCTCCCCAAGAATGTACAGATGCGCCTGAGGCCATTGGATGGCCCCCTCCATTATATTTACCTGCTAATTCATGAATCTCTGGTCCTTTTGAGCGAAGCCGTACTCTGATCACTTCTTCTTCTTCTTCGACAAAGAATACCCATGCTTTTAAACCTTCTAATGTTGAAAATGTATTGACAATTCCAGCTGCCTCTTTCGACGATACCTCGAACTTCTTTAAAATTTCAATAGGCAGGTTTACATATGCTGCACCAGAAGGAAGAAGTTCCATTTCACTTAATACATACCCTTCTAGCCTTGTTAAACGTAAAGACGTTTTATATAGCTCATTGTAAAGGTCATCACGTGAAAATGAGTATTGGATCAAGTTCGCAGCCCAATAAAATGTCCTCTCAGTTGTGTTTGGGAATCGGAAACGACCAGTATCTCCAATAACCCCTGCATATAATAGCCTTGCTCCTTCTGTCAATTCAGCGTTACCTTTAATTAAATCATCGGCAAATAACTCACATATCATTTCACTTGTTGAACTTGCCTTTGTATCGACCCAAGAAATATCACCGTATACATCAACATCAGGGTGATGGTCAATTTTGACTAAAAGTTGACCTTTTGTAAACCTTTGATCGTCGATTCGCTCGCGATTAGCTGTATCACAAACGATGACTAGTGAGTTGTTATACGTCTCGTCACCGATTTGATCCATCTTGTCTAAAAAAGTTAGTGACTCTTCATGCTCTCCTGCTAAATAAACGTTTTTCGTTGGATATTTTGATTTAATCAGTTCTTTTAAACCGGCTTGTGACCCATATGCATCAGGGTCCGGACGGACATGACGGTGAATAATAATCGACTCATATTTTTCAATCGCATCTAAAACTTGTTGTTTCATTTATTTACTCCTTTAGTGTATATGTTCATAGTAGTTAAAATTTATAGTCTATTAAAGAGACATAAAACTCATCGTGTCAAGGAGCTTCATTCTTCTTTTGAACGATGGTAGCTCCTTTTTGAACATAGACGTTTTAATAAGCTTGAATTTATATCATACCTTATGCTACCTTTACTTAGTGGAATTACATTTGATTGTAAAGGAGTCCAAACGATGATCTGGGTCATTTTAATATTTACATCACTCGTCTTTTTTGTTTATTTTAAAGTTCAGCAAGCTCGAGCCGTAGGGCCGATGGAAAAGCGATGGTATTCTTCAAAGGGAAGCATCGCTGTAGGCGTGTTCTTTATTTCTTTTGCGATTAATTCATATTTAAGGTTTGAAACGACCGTTGCTGCGATCGTCTCACTTGTCTTTTTTGCATTCGGCCTTATTAATCTCATATTCGGTATCCGTTTTTATAAAACGTATCTCCCCTATGCACAAAAGGAAGCGGAAGAACTGAAAAAAGCTGAAACGAAAGAGAAGTAATGAGAACGGGATCCCCCGTTCTTTGGGCTGTTGAGAAAGTGTCTCGACAGCCTGTCTTTTTGACTTTTAACCATATTTCGTCGTTACTAACGAACAACTAGCAGCCGAATAAACAATAATACTCATTACTTTTTTAAAACGACCATTTGCTCATTTTCCTAAATTCTATCTGTCAATTAGTTGAGCCATTAACATCGCTTTTCCAACGATTTGTGAATCATGATATAACTCGACATCGACTTTCCCAAACTTCCTCCCTACTTCCATTACTTTTGGACAAACATCAATTTGACTATCGATTTGAACAGGTTTTATAAAAAATAACGTAATATTCTCGACAACGAGATCGCCTTTTTTATATTTTCTTAATACCCGGCTTCCCGCTTCTGTCACAATCGTTGTTATAACCCCATATGATATCGTTCCGAGATGATTCGTCATTTGCGGCGTCACATCTAAACGGAAACGGTGTTCCTGAGACGTCGAAAGGTCTTCAAAATGACGAGTAACTAAATCCTCAATTGTCTCCCCGACATGAGGTTGCCGTTGAATCATTTGTAATGCCTTTAATACATCCTGCCTGCTAATAATGCCGAGAAGACGTTTATTATGATTGACGACTGGAAGCATTTCAATTCCTTCCCAAACCATCATATGGGCTGCAGACGCAACAGACGTTTGTGCATTTACTGAGATTGGATGCTTGGTCATGACTTTTTCAATCTCAATAAAAGGACCGACCCCCATCACATCTTTTGCTGTGACCATCCCTTGCAATTTATTCTCATCATCGATAATCGGGTAACGGCTATGTCCTGTACGGTTATTTAACTCATGCCATTTTTCAACAGTATGACTCGTTGTCATGAAATCAGTTTGTTCAATTGGAATTAATATATCCTCGACAAGAATGATTTCTTTTTTGATCAGCTGATCATAAATCGCTCGGTTAATCATCGTCGCAACCGTAAACGTATCGTAAGAAGTCGAAATTATCGGTAGCTGCAACTCATCTGCTAATTGTCTTACTTCATCACTTGTATCAAATCCACCAGTTATTAAAACTGCGGAACCTTCTTCTAAAGCTAATTTATGTACTTGTTCACGGTTACCGACAATCAGTAAGTTCCCAGCTTCGACATAGCGCATCATCGCTTCTGCTTTCATCGCACCAATAACAAACTTGTTTAACGTTTTATACAAACCATCTCTGCCGCCGAGTACTTGTCCATCAACAATGTTGATCACTTCAGCATACGTTAATCTTTCAAAGTTATCTTTTTGTTTTTTTTCAATTCGAATCGTTCCAACACGTTCTATTGTACTTACATGCCCTTGGTTCTCTGCGTCTTTAATCGCCCGGTATGCTGTACCTTCACTCACATTTAACGCTTTGGCGATTTGACGAACAGATATTTTGCTCCCAACTTCAAGAGAACGTATATGTTGTAATATTTGCTCGTGCTTTGTCATCGAGCTTGCCACATCCTTTTTCATTTGGCTATGTTATAGTTATGATAGAAGGTGTTCAAAAAAGAATTAAGGTACAAGGATATAGATGAGATTAACTCATTTCCCCTTCTGTATTGAACACGATCACTAATCATTTATCATACACATCTTTTCAACATTAAACTGTTTAATCATTTTTTGTCTTCTGTTCTACTACAAGTATAATCTTGACAATGGAGGACTTCAAGGAGATTTAGGTTTGTTTATTATTTTATGAAATAAACAGAAATTGATGAAGTTGACTGTTGATCAAATACGTATGAATGTATTAATTTAGGGTATAGGAAGAATAGACATTTTTTTGATCAACATTCTCATGATATTCTGTGACTTATTTCTTATATTGGTTCTGTTAAAGTTTGATGATATAAATGTTGACTCGTAATTTCATAGGAGTTTCGCCAATTTTCATTATCACCTACATGATCTTTTAACAGAACAATTTTTTTAAGGAGGCGTCGAAATGAGGGTTTTAACACTCTTCTCGTTCCTCATGACTTTTTTCTTAATATCTGCGTGCAGTCAGTCAAGTTCTGAACCGCCTCTAATTGTTACTGGTGGAGAAGAAGTAAATATTGTATTTGAAGATGAAGTAAGTTCTCTTAACGAAGAAGATTATAAAGATATGACCACTGAAGCAATAGAACTTTCGGAAGAACATTCGATTTACAATGAAAAAGTGAAAAAGTGGATTATTCGTTATTATATTCAAAATGAAGAGATGCAACAGAGATGGACAGAAGATGAAATTATCAAATTATCTAAGGATCGCGTAGAGTTCGAAGAAGCTTGGAAAGACTACGCTTACTTACAGTACGGAGTAACGATTACTGAAGAAGCAATAGAATCTCAAGTTGAATATAATTTAGAGGTTTATCGTAATCATTTGCCGCCGGCAATTCAAGGAATTTCTAAAGGGCTTGATATTTCACTAGAGGAGTATTTACGAGAGTTCGACCGTGACCATGTTGAGCGCACAGTTTTATGGCAAAAGCTAATGCCAATCTTGCTTGAAAAACATCGTAATGAATCATCTGAGAGATTAGACGGCGTGTATCTCGGAGAACGCTATGAGGAAGAAGTTCGCAAGTATATGGAAACAAAATAAGCAACATGAAGAAGCTGTTCCAAAAGTGCTCTAATTAGAGCCAACTTTTAAGAACAGCTTTTTTCTATGAGCAACTTGTCCCTTTCATCAAAGGGTCAAATCATCTCCTGCATGTAACACGATCCCTTCTCCTTTCGAAACTTTTTTCACAAAAGCAGATGCATCCTGCTCAATAACAGGGAAAGTATTATAATGAATCGGTACTACTCGCTCGGCCTCTAACCACTTTGCTGCGATCAATGCATCTTCCGGTCCCATCGTGAAGTTGTCGCCGATCGGCAAGAAAGCGAGATTAAGATCATGTTGCCCACCAATTAGCTTCATATCAGAGAAAAGTGCTGTATCTCCCGCATGGTAGATCGTCTTCCCTTCTGCTTTAAAAACAATCCCTGCTGGCATACCGGTGTAAACAATTTTTTGATTTTCTTCTTCTGTATACGATGAACCGTGAAATGCTTGTGTAAGTTTCACTGTCCCAAAGTCAAATTCATGTGCCCCGCCAATGTGCATTGGGTGTGTATTCACTCCTTGCCACCCTAAATAAGTTGCCAATTCGAATGGAGCAACTACTAATGCATCATTCGCTTTCGCAATATCGACTGTATCTCCGACATGATCATTATGACCATGTGTTAGTAAAATAACGTCCGCCTTGACTTCATCAGCTTTCAAGTCAGACGTTCCGTTTCCTGTTATAAACGGGTCAATAATAATGGTCGTCCCATTCGTTTCAATTTTCACAACTGAATGTCCATGAAAAGAAACTTTCATCAATGATCCTCTCCTTTAATTACATGTCCAAAAAGTGAGAAGAAGAAAGACTTCTTAATTCAATAATCTTTTTGAACAAATATTTTTCTTCCCTACACATAATTACTAGATACCCGTAAAAACTCCTTCTTATTCAACCGATTTTTTCAGACTTAGTTTAAATGATTCCCAGATAGTGATAAGATAAAATGACATACATAGTAGTTAAACTTTTCGGAGGTGCACATTATGAGGAAAAATAGAATAGTGTCTTTACAACAATGGATGAAAAACAATGATGTCGACAGTATCATGCTCCAATCAAGACCGAATAACTTTTATATTACAGGTTTTGATACTGATCCACATGAACGACTATTAGCTGTTTTTTTATTTCAAGATAAAAATCCGTTTATCGTTTGTCCTGGGATGGAAGTCAATCAAATTCAATATGTCTTTCAACAAGGAGACATTGTCGGCTATAGTGACTCCGAAAATCCTTGGGAGAAAATTCAACAGCAGTTTGAAAAGATTCACATTTCCCCAAAAAAAATCGCTGTTGAAAATGCATTATCATGGCAACGTGTTAGAGAAGTGGAAGGAATTTTTCCGCTCGTTGAACTTATCGAAGTCGATGAAGCCATTTTAAATGAACGAATTATCAAATCTGAAGATGAACTGAAAATATTACGAGCTGCTGCAAAGCTGGCAGACTTCGGTATAAAAACAGGCGTAGCTGCTTTAGAAGAAGGCGTAACTGAAATGGAAGTTCTTGCAAAAATCGAATATGAACTAAAGAAAAAAGGTGTACGCGAAATGTCGTTTTCGACGATGGTTCTATTTGGGGAGAAGGCTGGTGACCCGCACGGAAATCCTGGCGACCGAAAACTGAAAAAAGGAGATGCCGTCCTTTTTGATTTAGGTGTCGTTTGGGAAGGCTACTGCTCTGATATTACACGTACGGTTTTCTTTGACCACGTAAAAGATGAAGACCAAGCTGTCTATGAAACGGTACTTAAAGCACAAGAAGCGTCCCTTTTTGCGAGCAAACCAGGAAACCGTATCGCTCTCCTTGATAAAACTGCAAGAGAGACCATTTCAAACAACGGTTATGGCGACTACTTTCCTCATCGTATCGGACATGGTTTAGGGATTGAAGTACACGAATTCCCATCGATGAATGACCAAAACGAAAGTCTTCTCCAGCCAGGTATGACATTTACTATTGAACCGGGAATTTATATTCCTAATCAGCTTGGAGTACGCATTGAAGACGATGTCGTCATTACGGAAACAGGCTTTGAAACGTTAACCCAATTCCCGAAAGCATTAACCGTTGTACCTAGCAGATAAATAAGTCAACGTTATAAAGGGCTGTCTCAAAAGTTTCAACTTTGCGGACAGCCCTTTTTTATTATATTCTTTGTAAACCACAAGCTCTGCCTGCGTGAAAATAAACTTTCAAGGGTTGTATTCGTGAATCTCTTTAAATGTAACGAATAGTTGGAAGGTATACTGTGCTTCTTCCTCTGCAAGATTAATCGAAGAAGAGAATGCGTCGAAGCAGCTTGACTGCTTTTCCTACCGCCAAGGATCACGAAACCTTCTCTTGACGGTACTATTACAGTCTTTCCTACCGCAAGAGTCACGCACGAGTAGATGTCGCACTTGTACTTTGGAGTGAAAGCATTCGACTATAGCGATTTCGAATTCTATATGATTATGAAAAGGGATATCCTCGAAAAACTTTTGACACAGACCAAATTAAATAAGGTCCCTTAAGGGACTCTGGTGGTAAGTGTCCTTATAGGGCGAAATTAAAACCGCCCGTTTTACGGACGGATACTTATTTTATAAAATAGAATTCGAAGTCGCTGTCTTACGGGAGCATTTTAAAAAATAAATAAGTTGTTGAGGTACTTTTTTTCAACAGCATGTTTCCGAAAACAGTTATGCTTCCGGCCATTTTATGATTGATTTTTCCAGACCCACGTTTTATAGCGGTGATTTCCGTCAAGTAAATGGATTTCCATCCTTTCTATTCCATGAAGGTCTAGTTTTTCTAATTCATGTATTTGTTCGTTTGTTAGCTTCGGTTCAGACAGGTCTATATGTGATAATAACTTTTCGTATTCCACTTTTGCCTCTTCGCCTTTCACAATCGTATTTCCTTTTTCATATTCAAACATATCAGGATTTTCATATTCCCACTCATATTCGATGTCGTTTGCCCAAATCGTTACTTTCATCTCAATGTTTTCATACCAATCAAAGGCAAATGTTTCATCAGCTGTGAAGAAAATGCCAAGTAATATGATCGAGATCATCATCCATTTTCGCATTTTTGTTCTCACCTCAACTAATAGTTTGAGACGAAAATTAGTAAAATATACCTTTATCAATGTATCATTATCTATATCGGTGTAATACATCCATACCGCCGGTAACTTCTATGACGGATCCTGTAATCATATCTGCATTTTCATGACTTAAAAAGCTGACTGTACGCGCAATATCTTCACCCGTGCCTGACCGGCCAATCGGAGTTTCATCATCTATCATCCCGCGCGCTTGTTCAATCGTAGATTCTTTCATATCACCGACAATCTTCCCTGGGCAAACCATGTTCGCAGTAATCCCATTTTCTGCTTCTTCAATTGACACTGTCTTCGTCAATGAAGCTAAACCGACTTTCGCCGCAGCAAACGCAGACCGGTACAGCCAGCCTGGTGAATGATCCGCTCCTTGAAAGCCATAAGTAATAATCCTTCCATAATTTTGCTTTCTCATCATCGGTATGACTCTTTTAAAAAAATAAAATGCTGCATTCAAGTTTCCGTGAATCATCATTTGCCATTCTTCCTCTGAGTAATCGGCAAGTTTTTTTCGTTCAAAAATATATGGTCCGGCATTCATGACTAACACATCAATTTTTCCCCATTGTTGTAATGTTTCATCAATGACGCGGTTAATATCGCCCTTATTCGTCACATCTCCCTGTACGAACTGAATTCGCTCTAGATGCGTTGACCAATCTTCTTTAAATTGACTAACAGCACGCTCATCACTACGATAATGGACTGTAACACTGTAACCTTCTTGCAGTAATTGTTCTGTTACTTTCTTTCCTAATCCTTTTGAACCTGCTGTAATTAATGCATGCCGCATCGGTTCACTCCTCCACAACACCCATATTTTTCTTCCCATTTTTCTTCATTGTCTTTATTATATCTATAAGTTCATTCTCTTGTAAAAAAACTTGACCACGATTTCTTTATCTGTTCATTTTTTTAGTAAGACTGGTATATCAAATGCTTCATCTAGCCAAACCCAACAGTGACTTTAAAAACTTAAGTAAAAAAACGACTTCCCATGGAACATGTCCACTCCACTAATATAAAAATATAGATAAATGTTGAATTTATACCTCTATATTTTTTACATTCGTAAGAGAGCACTGTTGGGAAGTCATTTTTACACCTAGTTACTTTTCATTTTTCATCCAGATTCGCTTCTTGCTGCAGTTGTTCGTCTTCTTCATTCGTTAAAGACTGTGAATGTTGATAATATGAACTAATTAACTGGTCATGGACATAGTTTTGTCCATCTTCTTCTGTAAACTTCTGATCATTATATTTCCGTTTTTCCATTTTCATATCCCTCCCTTTTTCTCAAGTAGTATGTGTCAAATCATCGACGAATATCACGATATTTCGTATAAATACAATGATTTTGGTATAATAAGAGAAGCAACATCTGATTATTTTACGAAGGAGGCTGACGATAAATGAGTGTTCGTTATCATAACATTCTCGTAGCAGTCGACGGGTCAGACGAGGCAAGAAGAGCATTTAAAAAAGCATCACTTTTATGTACGGAGCATGGTGCAAAGTTAATTATTGTCCATATTGTCGATACACGTACCTTTGCATCTGTAGAACATTATGACCGAACGATTTTATCAGAAACAGAAGAATACGCGAACAACATGCTCGCAGAGTATAAGCAACAAGCACTAGATGCCGGGGTAAAAGATGTAACATTAGTCATTGATTATGGTTCTCCGAAAGTAAAGATTGCTAAAGATGTCGCTAAAAAACATGAAATTGATCTCATTGTTACAGGGGCCACTGGTTTAAATGCGGTGGAACGATTTTTAATCGGAAGTGTGTCAGAGCATATCGCAAGGCATGCACGTTGTGATGTCTTAATTGTTCGTACAGATTCTAACGAATAGATGGGAGGGATATCTTTGTCAATTACGTTTGTTTATGACGAACGCCTCGGGATTTCTATTCCGAACCTCAGCTGTGAATGGAAATCACTAAGTCAATCCCAACAAGAAAATACGATCTCTGAATGGGAAACGTACCGAGGCGATATCCCTGAACGAGTAAAAGAAATTGAACATGAAATTAACCAGCTTCAAGAAAGGTTATATATTGAAGATGATTTTGATAGAAGCTGTCATCTCAATGAACAAATCTCAGAGTTAGCTTCAGTCATTAATGACCTATGGATTTGGTACAGAACGAATGCATCTGTTACTGAATCGAAAACACATTTTTAAGTAATAGTAGAAACGCACCAAAAATTCCCGGCCATATGGAGGAGGGGACAAAACATAGTAAATTAGAGTGGCCCTCATCGTGAGAGCCATTTCTTATTTACAGGAACTTAATTCGGGTTGATTAAAAAAACTCGCTTGCACTCCAGAGCACAAGTTCGACATCTTCTTGTGCTGGACTTCGTAGTGCCTTCATTGCCGCGGGCAAGGCTTAAGCTTCTTAGGTGAACACTGTGTGCATCTAGGGGATTTTAAGCCAAAGGACTTTTGGAACAAAACAAAATTATTTCTCTTTTATTCTTTTCGCTCTAACAATAACCTTTTTTGGTAAAACATATGAGCTGACTCCGATATAAGATATGAAAACTGATAATTCATCGTTGCACCTAAAGCAATGCCTAGAACAGGAATACCTTGAATAACTTTTTTACGGGCAAAAGATAAAAACACCAGCTTTGCAATATTGTGTAAAGGTTTTTGCAGCCACGCTTGTGTTGTCACATCTTCTTCACCTTCGTAAAACATAAATTGCTCCCCGCTAGCACTTACCTCATTAATCAATTGATCCCAAGCTTGTTTTCGCAAATGCTGCGGCAATGAAATCGCATGAAATAACTTTAATACGAGCATCATCTCGTAAGGTTTTCTCAAATCATAGCCATACGTCAATGATGTCAGTTGTACCGTTCTTAAGTTGATAGCAAGCATCAGTGGAAGGTCACTTAGCGTAAAAACGATTCCTCCTATCCCAGTTAAGCCTCCTTGGGCGAACGATGTCAATCGTTGTTTTGCTAGCTGCTTTTTTGCGATAAAACGAAGTTGATCAATCGACAGCATTTTCATATCTTCAACAGTTTCAATTTGACTGTTGAAGACTCTTGCCTGTGTAAGGATAAAATCCATTGCCTGTTGGTCAAAACGACCTTGCTGTACTGTTGCATGAAGATGAAATAGGATACTGTCTAACGTTGTAAGCATTTTTTTCTTCCATTTCGGGTCCAGCATCTCTATACTTTTATCGAGCCACCTTTGATATGTCTTGGATATGTCGGTTCCAGTATGATCTAGCTCATTTGTTTCCCATTGGATAATATCATTCCAAACAGTTTCTTCGCGGTTTGTCCAGCTCATTTTAAGTTGCCAACTCCTTTTTTCGTGTTCAATAATTAAACATTCTTCACCAATGAGCATCTTTCCTTCAATAGCTATAAAATTTGACCTAATTTACCACAAAGAAAAAGCACCGGTATGATTGGAGTTTTACCGGTGCAAATAAGTATACAATTATTGAGTTAATCTAATTGTATCACGAGCTATCATTACTTCTTCATTTGTAGGAATGACAATTACTTTCACAGGCGAATGAGGATAATTTAAAAATGCTTCTTTTCCTCGTACTTTATTTAAGGAAGGATCCCAATAAATGCCCATGAACTCAAGGCCTTTTAATACTTGAGCACGAATCGTGTCACTATTTTCACCAATTCCAGCAGTGAAAATAACGGCATCAAGACCGTGCATACGGGATGCATAAGAACCAATATATTTATGAATTCGGGAAGTAAATACTTCAAGTGCTAGTTTTGCACGTTCATTTCCTTCTTCTGCTTGGATTTCAATATCACGCAAGTCACTTGAAAAACCTGAAAGGGCTAGCATGCCACTTTTTTTATTCAACACTTGAATGACTTCTTCTGCACTTTGGTTTGTCTTTTCCATAATATAAGGGATGAGCGCCGGGTCAATATTTCCTGAACGAGTTCCCATCGTTACCCCTGCTAACGGTGTGAATCCCATAGAAGTATCTATTGATTTCCCACCATCAATCGCAGCGATACTTGCACCGTTTCCTAAGTGACAAGAAATTAACCGCAAGTGTTCCAGTGGACGTCCAAGAATTTCTGAAGCACGTTGAGAAACATACTTATGCGACGTACCGTGGAAACCGTATTTACGTATACCATAGTCTTCATAATATTCATAAGGAAGGCTGTATAAATAAGATTCTTTTGGCATTGTTTGATGAAATGCTGTATCAAATACTGCTACTGCCGGTACATTTGGCAGCACTTCTTGGAAGGCACGAATGCCAACTAAGTTAGCCGGATTATGAAGTGGAGCAAGTTCAGATACTTCTTCAATACCTGCAATCACTTCTTCATTTATTACAACAGAATCGTTGAATTTTTCGCCACCGTGAACAACACGATGGCCAATTCCATCTATCTCGTCAAGTGAAGTGATAATATGAAATGTAATCAACTTGTCTAATAAAATTTTTACTGCTTTTGCATGATCTTCAATGTCAGCTATATCCTTCTTTTTTTCTCCATCTACTTCAATCATAAAGATTGAATCTTTTAAGCCTATACGTTCAACAACACCTTTTGTAACGACTGTTTCTTCAGGCATGTCTAACAGTTGGAATTTTAACGAT
Source organism: Evansella halocellulosilytica (assembly GCF_002335745.1). GTDB lineage: Bacteria > Bacillota > Bacilli > Bacillales > Salisediminibacteriaceae > Bacillus_CA > Bacillus_CA halocellulosilytica. The sequence continues at coordinate 4,587,451 of NZ_NIST01000001.1, forward strand.
GAGCTCCCCGCGTTAATCGCGATAATTTTGGACATCTGTTAACCGCTCCTTTTTATCAAAAAATAAATTGATTAGTTTTCATGAAAGAAGAAGAGGTTTACCTCTTCTATAAAACCAATGTCTCCTATTGTTTTCACCATACACTATTAAACACTATGTTTTACAGTTTTGCAACCTCTGTTTCATGAAAGCGCATTAACAGAATATAACACAGAAAAATCACAAAAGTCTCATTAAAAAGGGTTGAAAAACGTTTCATTATAATCTGTTCATATTTCAAAACAAAAACAATGAAACAGTTATATTGTGAATAGTATCAGTTTTATGAATATTTGCCGTTACGTAGACAAATGCTCATCAAACCAGTCTGAAATACGCTTCATCATATCTTGTAGAGATTGTTCATTCGCAAAGGAAGGAAGTTCCGCCAATAATGCTTGCTTTGGTCCTTGTATTCCTTTTGTACGTTTTCGTACTATGAGTATACTTTTTCCCCACTGTTCATTTTTAAACATTGATTTCGGCAGTTGCATTAATGAATAAATGTATCCATCTGATTTTAAATATTCATGAAGCTTTTTCGCTTCAGCTGATTCAAAAATGAAATTAGGTACAATGAAAAACATAAAACCGCCTTCTTTTACGTGAGTCATCGACTGTTCAATTAATAAATGATGGACAAAAGAATGCCCTTCATCTGCTTTTAATTGATATGATTCGGCAATATCATCATTAGGATAAAATCCGACTGGAAGGTCTGATACAACGACATCCACATTTCGAATAGTCGGTGTCGCTACACTGTCTTGATGAAAAAGGTCGATAGGATGTGATTGTAGGTTTGCATTAACATAAGCTAATTTTAGTAATGTTTCATCAGCTTCCGCACCGATTCCGTGTGATGAACGTTTTAATTGATTCATAACACCTGTTAGTAAGTTCCCGGCTCCTACAGCTGGATCTAATACAATCGTTACTTCATTGCTTTTTTCATAACTGAGAACTTTTTCAACTAAGTAGCCGACAAATAAGCTGACAGCATCAGGTGTCATAGCATGATGCGGCTGTGTTCCTTCTTTCATCCCTTTTAAAACAGCGAGCTGGACTGCTCTTCGACTTTCTTCTTTATGTATTGTGTCACTTGTTGGAGCTTGGTCAATTAATTTTTCGAGCTTTTTCTTTCTGATCTCATCAGTTATTTGTTCAACTTCTCCTTGAAAAAGTATTTCTCCCATTACACCTAGCGCATCTAAATAAGGGATGTCCAATTCTTCTTTAAGAATCGTAGCCCCTTCGTCTAATACTTCAAACATTTTTTCAGTATTTGTTTCTGCATGCATCGCTCTCTCTCCTATCATCATTGTTCATTCAAGTATTGTACCAAAAATACTTAGGTTATGCTTAAATGAAGCGAATTGAAACACTCATGTGTTTTGATCTTTTTAATTTTCACTATTTATTTGGACTGAAGTTGAAATACACTTCGCTTTCCGCGGATGACTAGTGAGCCTCGAACTCCACTCTTGTTACGTTCTATGGGGTCTCACTTTGGTAGCTATTCCCGTAGGAGTCTACGTGCTTTCAACTGCTTCCATCATCTAACATTCGGTATATGGGAAGCTACTCCTTTTTTCATGTCTTAGAAACGGTGAGTCGCAAAGATTCAGATGTATGAAATTTATTCGTATGTTAAAAAATCATCAAAAAGAATCCAATTATCGCGATTGGATAATCAGATTCATTTGACGCAACTTCTCTTTGCTTTGGCGCAACTTCTCTTTGCTTTGACGCAACTTCCCTTTGCTTTGGCGCAACTTCTCTTTGCTTTGACGCAACTTCCCTTTGCTTTGACGCAACTTCCCTTTGCTTTGACGCAACTTCCCTTTGCTTTGGCGCAACTTCTCTTTGCTTTGACGCAACTTCTCTTTGCTTTGGCGCAACTTCTCTTTGCTTTGACGCAACTTCCCTTTGCTTTGACGCAACTTCTCTATTCCCTTTAAAGAGACTTGTTTTATCCCAGCCTCATAACCCTCCGCAAAAACGCGTTTTTTTATTTGACTTTGAATGTTTTGAACTAGAAACGTCTGAATTGGTTACAGAATTATTCTTCTTTTTGTCTATTCCTTTTGTTTGCTGATGTTTCACCTTTTATCCTCAGTTCCGGTTTGCTCATTTAAATATTGATTCTCTCCTGGATCGTATGAACCATTCTGTAAATTGAATTCTTCTGTTCCTGGATGAGGTGTTTCATGTTCGATTTCCGGAATATCAACTTTTTCAATTTCCGTTTTCTTCTTTTTCTCTTGCTTCTTTTTATCCATAATGGTCACTCCATTCCCTTATCCTTTAGAACCTGGTCCGGTTTTCGGACGGTTATGATTACTTCTTTTATATTGTTCTTTTACATTTGGCAAACTTTCTTCTGGGGTTTGATTGTTCGTCAATGCTGCATTCCTTTGACTTTTTCGTTTTCTCATTCACTTCACTCCTCATACCATTGTTAAAAATAGTTTGCCGGTATCTTCTTTAATTAAAACGAGGGAATCGGTACCAAGAAGTCAATTAAATAAGGGAATGAGCTTTTATACTCATTCCCTCACTGTATTATTTTGCAGTTTTAGCCGCTTCTAATGCTTTTTCGTAATCAGGGTGTTCAGTTACCTCTTGTACATATTCAACATATGTGACTTTGTCAGAACTGTCGACGACAAAGATTGAACGGGATAATAACCTTAATTCTTTGATCGCGACACCGTAGTTTTCACCAAAAGACAGTTCGCGGTGATCTGAAAGAACTTGTACGTTATCGATTCCTTCTGCTGCACACCAACGCTTCTGTGCAAATGGTAAGTCGACGCTGATTGTTAGCACTTCAACTCCATCTAATTGAGATGCTTCTTCATTAAAACGTCGAGTTTGTTGCTCACAAACGCCTGTATCGATCGATGGCACAACGCTAATAAGTCGAACTTTCCCTTTTGTGTCTGCTAATGTTACTTCTGACAAATCATTGGCAAGTACTGTGAAGTCAGGAGCTTGATCACCTACATTCACTTCATTTCCGACAAGTGTTACTTTGTTTCCTTTAAAAGTTACTTCTGCCATCTAAGAAATCTCCTCCTCTTTGAATATGGACATACACATTTAAAATACCACAACTTTCCTATGTTTAAACAGTAATAACCCTTATAACCTTCCAAAGAATTTTGACAAAAAGGAACCGAGGCTTTAAATATGGTCGTTTAGTGCTAAATGATTCATCAGTTATGTTTGGAGCTCCACCGTTCCATTATTTTGTTAAATGAGAAGTTTCGAGGGATTAAACGGATTGTAGTCCTCTCAATATCGTAAACAAAATAAAAACACCCGGATAAACCGAGTGTTAGAATTCGAGAGAGTCACCTTGATTTGGGTTTGGTGGCGGTGGTGGTGGCGTTCGCGACTGCTGATTCTTTGCTGTTGGAGAAGTTTGAATCATTTGCTGAATCTTATCAACAACTTGAGGAGTGAGTTCCATCAGCTTTTCATAAAAATGAGCTTGTTGGTCTAAGTGAATCATTTTCACTCCATGAGTTCCAACTACTAAAAAGGCAATCGGTGTAATCGATACTCCTCCACCGCTACCTCCACCAAATGGGTGCTTTTTCTCATTTGAGTTTGAAGAAGAGTGATTTGTCGTATGCTTCAAAACAAATTCACTACCGCCAGCTGCAAAACCAAAACCTACTTTTGAAACCGGGAGAATAACACTACCATCAGGCGTCTCAACAGGGTCGCCGATAATTGTGTTTACGTCAACCATTTCTTTTAAATTTTCCATTGCTGTCTTCATTAAACCTTGAATCGGGTGATCAGACATTCATATCCCTCCTTGCGTTCCGTACTGGATTTTTCAAAAAAGGTTTGCCTTTTCTCCAATGGCTCAATACCTTTAATCCTGCAAGGATAGCATGTCCTATTCTATAAGAAACCATGCATTCAAATTGGGTAGCCACCTCGACCTCTTGAAACTTCGGGATTACTTCAATCGATGGGGATACATCTAGCCGGAATAAATTTGAGAAAATCCCGATTAGGTTTCCTTTAATTCCCCAAATAATCCCACTAATCGAACCAGTAATTGCCGCATCACCGGTTCCTATTTCTGTATACCAACTTAATTTATTTACATTTATTTTTGCCATAAAGTTTCTTACAATTGTATGAAATCCAAATACATGAGTTAAAAAGCGTTGAAATTGTTCAAGATCATAGATAAATTCAAACACATTTATTTTTCTCTTTTTCTCATTCTTTTCAGAGTCATTGCCTGTCTCTTCCTTAACTACGAGCGATGGGCTTTCTTTATCGATTGCTAAAACAGGCACTTTTACGGTGTAACGGATCAATCCAAAAAGGATACGAAATTGAATTATACACTCATCATCTGTCCCGTTATGACTATATTTTATATACGTAGTCAGCTTCAAAAACGGAATGATGATGAAAATGAACATGATAACAATGACGATGATGACTAGCCAATTCATTTGATAACCCTCCTTATCAAAGTATCGTCCATTACTTTACAAGACATACAAAATAAAGAAACCATCCATTACCAAGTATTAGTCAATTTAATGAATCGATACAAAAAACCTAAAATTTCCAGGTGCCAGGCACCTGGAAATTTTATAGGTATGGAAGGAAAGGAAGGGAGGAGGGGAGAAATCGCTTATCAGAAAAAATCGCATGTCATCTTCATTGATAGACATACGATTTCAAGAATAGCTTAATATTCTGTTTTGATCGTTTTCTTTTTACGTGGTTCCAATATGACTACAGTATCTGCAAAATAATCGTGTAAGCCTTTTTTTAAAGGGTGAAAAGCAACAATTAAGTAAAGCAGATTCATAAAAAAAAGCGATTGATGGATATATCTTCCAATTACTTCACGAAAGATGACATCTAGCCATGTAAGCTCCTCTTTTTGTGATAGAACTTTGACGCCAAAGATCATTTTACCGACGGTTTGACGATACAGTTTCGTCATGATCGTAAAATAACCAAAACTGACGATCGCTGTCATGATCCCCCCAAACGATAAAATCGTTCCCCAATTTAGTTCATTTAAATTCGTAAACGTTAGAATAGGTGACAAAACGATTCCATTTATACTTGCTACAATTAATAGATCAACAATATAGGCCCAAAATCGCATCCAAAAACCTGCAAGTGTATAATGTTGACCTTCTTCTACAACTTGATGATTGGTGCCTTCTAACGATTCATTATCATAAGTCATCAGCATTCACCTCAATTCGTATACAAATACAACAATTGTGGTCCTTGGTTTTGCTGCATCCATTCTTTTATCCCTATTATCTCAAGCTGATCAGAGAATACGTTTCTTGCCGTAACCGAGAATAAGGATGGTAATCCGAAATGCGATTCATATTCAACAACATCTAAATCTCCTCTTCCAATATCTTCACGAATCTCATCAAGTACGTCCTCAAAATGTCCTAACCCATCAATTAGACCAGCATCTAATGCTTGAGATCCGCTATAAATCCGTCCATCAGCAAGTTCATATACTTCATCTCTTGATAAATTTTCACGACCATTGTCAATGACATCGACAAATAATTCATACGATTCGTCGATCAACTCCTGCAGAATCTCACGCTCATCATCCGTCATTTCACGTGTGACAGACATAATATCTTTGTATGGACCGCTTTTAATCACTTCTTCATGAATCCCAAGATCTTCAGCTAACTCAGCGATATTAATAGACTGCATGATGACTCCAATTGAACCAGTCAATGTTTGAGGATTAGCATAAATCTTTTCAGCAGGAGTTGCTATGTAATATCCTCCACTAGCTGCCATACTTCCCATTGAAATATATACTGGTTTCGAATAATCATCTTGTATGTCAACAATCATATCGTGGATTTCCTGACTTTCAACAACACCACCACCCGGAGTATTTACTCGGATAACCACTCCATGGACATTTGGATCCTCAGCAGCATTGTCTAATTTTTTTAGGAAAGTCCTATGATTATAACCGGCAGATTGCAACAGTGACGGTGCATCATAATCACTTTGAATGACACCATTTAAATGGATAACAGCAATTTTCCCTTGACCATTGCCTGATTCAATTACCTTTTCTTCAAAACCTTGTTCAGGGACTGAGAATAAATCCTCAAAATTAGTTGAAAATACAGTTGTTATTAATGATACTGCACTTCCGGCTAAAAATAATACGGCTGCCGCTAAAACAGCTAACCAACGTTTCGTGTTCATATGTGTACCTCCTTGAAAAATTAAATGTTTGTTATCATCCTTTTTATCGATATTTCACGATGCTATGCAGGAAAGAGCGGTAAAAATAGAGAATACATGTTATATAGCTTTATTTTTAACAGAAAGGAAGATGGCCATGACTGACAGAAGAAAAGTATACCTCCACTTCAAACCTTCCGAAAAATTAGATTCAAAAATTGAACAGTTGCGAACGCTTGGCAGAAAATATGGCTTCGAGCTAGTTTCAGACGCTAAAGAAGCAAACATTATTGCCAGTATTGGCGGCGATGGTAGCTTTTTACAAGCAATCCGTAAAACAGATTTCCGTGATGACTGCTTATATGTAGGAATAAATGACGGTCATCTTGGCTTTTATACCGATTTTAGCCTTGAAGATATGGGCCGCATTGAATATGCCATGCAATCAAATATTGTTGAAGTATTACGATACCCCGTACTAGAAGTATCGGTTGATGGCATGAAAACATTCCACTGTCTGAATGAATGCTCGATCAGGTCGAATATAATTAAAACGTTCGCTTTAGATGTTTATGTGGACGATTTATATTTTGAAACATTCCGTGGAGATGGAATGGTCATCTCGACGCCTACCGGAAGTACTGCCTATAATAAATCATTAAAGGGAGCTGTCGTTGACCCGCGCTTAAAAGGGATGCAGCTCACCGAAATCGCCTCATTAAATAATAATGAATATCGAACACTAGGATCTCCCCTCCTTTTAAGCGGTGATCGACAGTTACTATTAAAAGTCATTCAAGATGGGAACGATCATCCGATTATTGGCGCAGATAACGAAGCGCTCAGTATTCGGCACTGTCATGAGATTGGCATTAAGCTCGCAAATAAACAAATTAAAACGTTAAAAATGAAAGACAATTCGTTCTTGCATAAAGTGAAGCGAAGTTTTTTATAAGTTATTTACAGAGCAATGCGCAAAATTTGTGCATTGCTTTACTTTATTGTTTAGAATGAACACTCACAGACTCCCATTATTCAATTAATGAATTATGTACGATCATACATAATGGTATTATCCACAATCGTTTTATTCACTTTCGTTCCAAGCCATTCATCTGGTTCGAGGTCAAATAAATCATTTTCTAAAACCGTAAAATCAGCGACAAACCCTTTTTTTATCAATCCTCTGTTTCCTTCCTGACAGATTGCCTTCGCACTTCCGATAGTAATTAATTGCAGTGCTTCAAATAATGTAAGCTTTTCTTTTGCTAAATAACCTTCATGTTGTTCTTCCGGCTTTCTCCTTGTCACAGCTGCATGTATTCCTAACAATGGACTGACAGGTTCAATCGGTGCATCTGATCCCCCTGCACAAATTAGATCTGAATCTAACAATGTTTTCCATGCAAATGCATAATTAAGTCGCTCTTCTCCAAGGCGGTCCATGACCCAAGGAAAATCAGAGGCGACAAAACGCGGTTGAATATCTAAAATGACAGGTAGATTTTTTAAGCGATCAATTAGATCTCGTCTAGCTACTTGCATGTGGATTAAACGATCTCTTTTAAACGGTGGTGCCGGATGCTTTTCAATCGCTTGAATCGCATATTCTAATGCCAAATCTCCAATAGCATGAATGGCAACAGGCATATCCAGCTTCCGTGCATCGGCAACAATTTTTTCAAGTGTTGCTAGGTCATGTATCGCTACCCCGCTCGTTTTACGGTCGTCTGCATATGGTTTGCTTAATAATGCTGTACGTCCGCCTAATGCACCGTCAGCAAAAATTTTCACCGACCCGATATCAATGAATGAGTTGGATGAAAAATCGTCAAGTTTTGAAAAGACTTCTAATGCGACTTCATGATGCACGAGTAAATTCGCCCGGAATTTATTTATCTCTCCGTCTATTACTTCATGAAATGTCTTTAACGTCTTAATTGCATCTCCATAATAATTAAGGTCTTCAGTATGTGCTCCAACAAATCCGTGACGATATAAATCTTCGAGTGATCGTTTTAGTGCCCTTTTAACATAGTCAAATCCTTCTTCAGGTATTAATGCTCTCACAAGTTCTTGTGCTTGATCGTGTAAATAACCAGTCGGAATGCCATCATTGTCTTTTTCAATTTTTCCACCAGGAGGAGAGATCGTCACTGAATCAATATTTGCCATCGTCAACCCTATCGTATTCGTCACTAGTGCATGTCTGCAAACCCTCGTTAACATGACAGGGTGCTCTGTTGTTACTTCATCTAAAACATGGCGATCTGGAACTCTTTTATCGGTGTAAAGATTTTCGTTAAATCCTTCACCAATTAACCATTCCCCTTTTTCAAGTTTTTTTGCAGCTGCTTTTAACGTTTCCTTCAGTTCATCGATACTTTTGACACTTGATAAATCAAGCCGCAACAGCTTTTCCCCATGACCGATCATATGTAAGTGACTATCAACGAAACCTGGATACATCGTTGCTCCAGTTAAGTCATATTCCTTCGTTATATATTGTTTATATCTTTTTTTTATTTCATCGGTATTACCAACATCTTGAATAACTCCGTCTTTTACAAAAACAGCTTCCTGTATGTCATCCTCATCGATTAACGTACGAACCTTTCCTCCATACCACAACGTTCCCATTGTTTCTCCTCCTTGCCTCTATGTTTCTTAACTTATGATTCTGTTATTATGAAAAATTCCAATTTTGACCTTTTCCTCCTTATCATACCCTATATTATATCGTCTCTACAAAACTTATGATTAACGAATTAATAGGGCACTCCCCTATTCGGAAGTGCCCTTTCATCCATAATTATTTTATTGTTGCTGAGAACCACTGAATTGTTGTTCAGCTTGTTGAACTAAACGCTTCGTAATTTCTCCACCTACCGAACCGTTCGCACGAGATGTCGCATCAGGGCCAAGCTGTACACCAAACTCTTGAGCGATCTCGTATTTCATTTGATCCAACGCTTGTTGGACACCAGGGACTACTAATTGATTGGAACTTCTGTTGTTAGCCATATCTTTCACCTCCCTTGTACACATAGAATGTGCACAAAGGGTTCATTTCATTAAATAAAAATTATGGAGAGATTAGAAAGATTAACCAATATTAAAACAGCTCTTCAAATTCTTGATCAATATCCGTGTCTGAAGTGATTTCTATCGTTTCAATCCCTTCTACAGCACGGTCAACAAAATAACCAATATCTAAATTTTTCTCATAATCATTTGCCTTTTCACGTTTTGGCTTTGTTTTCGTTTGTGGTGGTAGAAAAATCGTGCAACAATCTTCAAAAGGAAGAATTGACAACTCATACGTCCCGATTCGTTTGGCAATATCGACAACTTCTTCTTTATCCATCGTAATGAGCGGACGTAAAACCGGCATATTTGTTACTTCATTAATCGTATGCATACTTTCTAGAGTCTGACTCGCTACCTGTCCTAAACTTTCTCCATTTACTAATGAGATCGCGTCATTTTTTTCCGCTGTCTTTTCCGCAATTCTTAGCATAAACCTTCTCATAATTGTCATTTCATAATTATCAGGTACTTGTTGGTGAATCGCCTTTTGTGCCTCTGTAAATGGGACGATATGAAGTTTAATCGAGCTCCCGTATTTTGTTAAAACTCGTGCTAAATCTTCCACCTTCTGTTTAGCTCGTTCATTTGTAAAAGGGGGACTATGGAAGTGAACGGCTTCAAGGTCTACACCTCGCTTTAAAGCGAGATATCCAGCTACAGGACTGTCAATGCCTCCTGATAGCATAAGGAGGACTTTACCACTTGTTCCAACCGGTAACCCTCCAGCACCTTTAATCGTTTTGCACATAACATAAGCTGCTTCTTGCCTTATTTCCACTTTCACTTCAACATTCGGATTATGAACATCTACAGAAAGATGGTCTGTATTTTTTAATATGTGAGCTCCAATTGTGCGATTTAACTCTTGTGATCGGTAAGGATAATCTTTATTCGGACGCTTGACAGTCATTTTAAATGTGCCTTTTGAAGATATAGCATCTTTTACAGCCCATAGCGCTGCATCATTAATTTTCTCTTGATCCAGCTCAACTTTTAATGCAGGACTAAAAGAATATATACCAAATACATCTTTCAACCGAGCTGTTATGTCGATTTCATTATGACCATTTAATTCGACAAACATGCGACCGAAGGAGCGCTTCACTTTCACATTTTCAAATGAGTTTAGTGCTTCTCTTACATTCGTTTGTAATTTTTTCTCAAAGACTTTTCTATTTTTTCCTTTTAACGAAAGCTCGGCATATCGAATTAAAATATGGTTATATTTCATTGTTTTTCAACCACCTTTTTTAATGATGAAACAATTTCTTGAAATACATCTATAAATTGATCTGCTTCTGACAATGTATTTTCATAAGAAAGTGAAATACGGATCGCACTTGCAGCCACTTCGTCATCCAAGCCAATTGCCATTAATACGCGACTTGGTTCAGATTGTTTGGAAGAGCAAGCTGATTTCGTTGATACATAAATATTCTTCTCTGCCAAAGCTTGTACAATGACCTCCGGTTTTACTTTAGGAACAGAAATATTTAATATATGTGGTGCACTGTCACTTGGTGAATTAACGACAACCCCGTGCATTTTTTCACAATAAGATCTGATTTTCTCTGTTACTCTGAAGATATTCTCCAAATCTACCTTCGATTTGTCCAGGCTCATACGCAGTGCTTTCACCATTGCGACTACTCCAGGAACATTTTCTGTTCCTGCTCGAAAACCAAGCTCTTGACTCCCTCCAGAAAGTAATGGATAAATACTTACTCCATCACGAACGTAAAGAATCCCAGTCCCTTTCATCCCATGAAATTTATGAGCAGATAATGTGCAAAGGTCGATTGATGCCTCTTTCAATGATAATGGCACTTTAGCAATCCCTTGAACATGATCAATATGAAAAATAATTTTAGGATAATTTAATAATAACTTTCCAATTTCTTCGACAGGTTGAATGCTTCCTAATTCATTATTAACATGAATGATTGAAACAAGAATCGTGTCGTCTGTGATTGCTTCTTTCACTTGACTAGCAGTAATCTTTCCTGTTGAATCCGCTTGTAAATAGGTTACAGTAAATCCTTGCTCTTCTAACTGTTGAAATGCTTCAATAGTCGAAGCGTGTTCAATGTTCGTCGTAATTAAATGTGTGCCTCTGTTTTTTAATTGATGTGCTGTACCTTTAATACTTAAGTTGTTTCCTTCCGTCCCTCCTGAAGTAAAGAGCACTTCATTTGGTTTAACATCGAGTAAAGAAGCAATACGTTCTCTTGATTGTACGAGCAGCCTTTCTGATGCTTTTCCGAGGGGGTGTAAGGAAGATGGATTTCCAAAATAATCAGTAGCTACTTTTGTATATGTTTGAACGACCTCATCATAAGGTTTAGTCGTTGCACTATTATCAAAATAAATCATCGCTCAAGCTCCTTTGTTCCGAACTATTCTCCACTCTGCAACAACTTATCATACCATAACAAAATTCGAGATGACAACGCTTTTCATCATAGGATGATCACCTATTGTTTATAGATGATAGTCCTAAATGATTGTAAATTTCCCAATAAATTAAGTAATAATCCACTTAAAATGTTTGAATAATATTATTTTCTTATAATTTTTACTGTTATTAATCTTCGTTAATATGGTAAAATGCATTCGTCATTGTTTTTTTACTATCACATAAATTCTAAAACGCAAAACATACTACACATAGAAGGAGGCATCGTGTATCGTGAATAACAAGACATTTACAATGAATGAGACGATTGCGATCGGGTTTATGATGTTTGCATTATTCCTCGGAGCAGGAAACCTTATATTCCCTCCCGCACTAGGACAAGAAGCAGGTACTTCTGTATTGCCAGCAACCATTGGCTTTTTAGTAACGGGTGTAGGACTACCGATCCTAGCGATTATTGCGATTGCAAAATCTGGTGGAGATCTTCAAAAGGTATCCGAACGCGTCAGTCCATTATTTGCTATCATATTTTCTCTTGCTGTATATTTAGCAATTGGACCATTATTTGGGATTCCACGTACTGGCTCAGTCGCTTATGAAATCGGCGCATTACCTTATTTACCAGATGGAGCATCGGCGCTGTCATTATTTATTTTCACATTAATATTTTTTAGTGTGAGTTATTGGCTAAGCCTAAACCCATCTAAACTTGTTGGGCGTATTGGGAAAGTATTAACTCCGATACTTGTTATTTTGTTAGGAGTATTAGCTGTAACTGGAATTGTTTCTCCATTAGGCTCACCTGAAGCACCAACTGGCGGGTACGAGCAATTTGCATTTTTCAAAGGATTTCAAGAAGGATATTTCACGATGGATGCAATTGCTGCACTCGTTTTTGGAATCGTTGTCATTACCCGTATGAAGGAACGCGGTATCACCTCTACTGAAGAAATGACGAAAAAATCGATTCAAGTTGGTCTAATTGCCGGAATCGGATTAATCCTCGTATATTTATCGTTAGCATTTTTGGGTTCTACGAGTGTTAGTACGATCGGTTACCAAGAAAATGGGGGAGCCATCTTAACTGGCATTGCTGATGAATTGCTCGGAATTGCCGGACTGTTAATGTTGTCATTTGTTATAACAATTGCTTGTATTACGACATCTGTCGGTTTAATTTCAGCATTTGGTGAATATGTAAAAAGAGTAATGCCTCGAATCCCATATCCGCTTACAACAGGTATTATTGCACTGTTTAGTTTACTAATGGCTAATATGGGCTTAACACAGTTAATTCAATTCTCCTTACCAATGCTTGTCATGATTTACCCAGTTGCAATTGTTTTAATTGTCTTAACAATTTTTAAAGATTTCTTAAAGGAAAATTCTGGAGTATTCAAAGGGGCTGTTATAGGTGCTGCGATCATAAGTATTCCTGACGGTCTAAGTCATACAGAAACACTTGGTCCTGTATTGTCTGACTTTCTCCTAGCTTTACCACTAGGTGAAATGGGAGTTTCATGGGTCATTCCAGCAATAATAGGTGGTGTAATCGGCTATATCATTACACGTAAATAAATGGATGGAAATGAAACCGCTTAACTTAACTAGATAAGCGGTTTCATTTATAATGGTATCAATATTTTCCACGGACATAGGATGCGTTATTTTCACAAACACGGGAACCTCTTCAAAATCTCCGCTTTGCGGAACGTGTGTCCGCCTAACTCCGATTAGTAAGCTTTTTGACAGTATTTACGGAACCAGTGTCCGCGAAAATATTCAAAAGGCAGATCCCGGAATGTCTCATCCTAGATAAAAACCTAATTGCCTCCATAAATTGGAGAACAATTAGGTTTCTTCAAAAGTATCATTCTTCAGCTAATTCAGCTAAAGCGAGTATTTCCTCGAGTAATTCTTCTACCGAGATGAGCTGATCTGGAGCAATGTGGTCAAAATCTCCTTTATGAATTCCACGTTCACGAATATTTAACCCGTTATCTAACTCTGATGTACTAGAGATTTCAGATGAAATAAGTTCGCTTCTTTTATTCTCTCCTGCAAAATCACTGTTTTCTGTTCCAGTTTCTTCTTCGACATTTGCAACTGACTGATCCGATTCTGCTATGTAAGAATCGTCATCTCGTTCAGGTTCATTCATTGTTATGTCACTCTCAGCTGGTTTTAAAATAGAGAGAAACACGACTGCCCATACCGCAACACATAAAACCGTTGCTCCAGATAGCATTAATATCTTTTTTTTCATGTCTCTCACCTTTCTATTCAACGTTCAGCTAATGAGGAACGTTCCTCGTTCCAACAAAATCTGGCCGTGTTAATAAGTTACTTGGAAATGACTTTCTTTCGTCACTTTATTAAGAACATCTGGTTCTACTGGTTCGATTGCTTGAACGGCAATTTCTAGTGCTTCATCATAGTAATAATGTCTAAATTTATCTTCTGCTTGAAGCAGCTTAATATTTAGTTCATCATTTTGGCTTCGATAACGATTTCCAAACTGAATAACTTGCTCAGCCAAATTTGCTTCTTCCATTGTTTTATTTAATTTCTCAATACATTGATGAACATAAGATCTTGCGTCATCCACTTTCATGATCACTTCTTCAAGTGATAAAGGGACTTCATTTAACTTATCAGATGCTTTTACTAAAGATTTTTCAGCGTCATCCATATTCATAATTAAAGTGTCTGGCACACCAGGTAAATTACTTTTCTGTAACCTTTTTTGTGCCTCGACTAATTCGCTTCTTAGTTCGTTTATCATTTCTGAAGCTTTTCTTTCATCACTTCTCATGTCGTTAAGCCCTTCTTTAGCTTCTTTAAGATCAGAATTAAAGGATTCAATATCTTCACTTAATTGTTGTGTCATTTTTCTCAACGATGTAAAAGACTGCTTATTTTCCTGAGCTGCATCTTTTATAACACTAAATTGGCTTAATAAATCTTTAAGCTGCTTTTCCATTTTCATTTGTTTTTTATCTTCATCTTCTGAAATTCGATAATTTAACTTTACTGTTTCTGTATCTGTACGCAGTTCTTGAAATTGAAGTGGCAGCCTGTCAACCTTTTCTTGCAATTCCGTTAATTCATTTTCAACAACATTTCTCGATAACACTTCATGCTCTAATTTTTCATATATTTCATCAAGTTCTTTTTGAATTGCCTCTAATGGCTCTTTTACTTCTGATAATTTAAGATTCTCTACGAGTGGGAGAAGAGCAGATAAGCGTTTTTTCATTTCATTCACTTGCCAGGAAAATGAAAAGTGATCCAAAATATATCCGTCTGCTTCCATTTCCTTGAATCCATGTTCAAGTTCTTCAATTTGTTTTGGCAAGTCCTTTTCAATTAATACAAGATAATGTGGAAGCTCGTCCATCGTATCGATTTCCTGCTTTAAACTTGTATCTAGATGATGAAGAAGCTCTTTAGCTTGAAAATAATTTCCATCTTCCATATGAGCATCAAAAAGAGCAAATTCTTCCTGCATATCTTTTAATTTTCGTTCAATCATTTGACTAGCATTACCTAACGTTCCTTTTTGAACCCACAGTTTCTTTTTCGTTTCGTCATAAAGGTCCTTCACTTTATGAATGTTCTCACGATTTTCTTCTTCACTATGTATGAGCTGGTCGACTTCTGAAATCATTTGTTCTATATGTTTTTCAAGATTTATTAACTCTTGATCGACAAAAGCAATTATTTTTCTAGCCTTATTAAACCGGTACTTATTTGCATGCTCTTCAATATCAAACAGTTTTTCTTCCATATCAGGAAGTTGTATCGTGACAATATCGTCCCATTCAGAACGCCACTGTTCAAAGCGGTCCTCTGTTTCGCCGGACATCTTTAACCCTTTTATTTTTGAAAGTTCTTCGGTAACCGGTCGATTCATTAATTGAAGCTTTTTGTTTTCTAAGCGATCGACTTCTTTATAAATTCTCTTTCTTGACCACGCCCCATAAACAACAATACATACTAAAAGTACTACTATTCCATATATAATATAAGCATACATATGAGGCCTCCTCTACTTAATTGATGTTATATGCAATGAATGCCTATTCCCGTTTCACTACGATCAAAAACGGAAGCTCAGCATGTGTTCATCTCTTTTTAATCATGCTATCGTATAGTTAAATAGATGTAAGTTTCTATTAGGAAAAAAATAAACTTCTTCAGCATCTTATAAACAACTTTTCGTTTACAATACAGATAGTCTGAAAAAATTACAAAATATATCTATTTTTGATATATTTCTTCCCTTTTATAATATCATGGAAAGACTCATTTTGGATGATTTTTCTTACATTTTTAGTAGGATTTTTCCCTTTATTTTTTTTAGGAGCTGATTACGATGAACATATACGATGGACACATTCATACACCATTTTGCCCACATGGTACAAACGATACCTTTGAACAATACGTTGAACGAGCAATCGAACTCGGTTATACAGAGATGACGTTTACTGAACACGCTCCTCTTCCAGAAAAGTTTACAGACCCTGTGCCTACTATGGACAGTGCGATGCAACGAAAGGACCTAGCTCGATATTTTCAATCAATAACAAAGTTGAAAGAAAAATATCATCATGTAATAAAAATAAATGCGGGGTTAGAACTTGATTATATTGAAGGCTTTGAAGAAGAAACAAAACAATTTTTAAACGAGTGGGGAAACCTTCTCGATGACAGTATTTTATCTGTCCATTTTTTAAGGCTGCCTAATAATCAATACGTCTGTCTTGATTATAGTCCAGACTGCTTCAAATACATCATCGAAAAACTAGGCTCTACAAGTGAAGTATATAAGCTTTATTATGATACGTTAAAAAAATCAATTGTTTCCGACCTTGGGTTATACAAACCTAAACGGATCGGACATATCACACTCATTAGGAAGTTTCAAAAAAAGTTTCCACGCTCAATGGATGACTCCACGTTAATTGAAGAGATTTTAGCTGAAATGAAAAATGAGCGACTTTCTCTTGATGTAAACTGTGCTGGACTTTTCAAACCAGATTGTAAAGAAACGTATCCCCCGGAAAGTTGGATAGAAAAAGCTAAAATATTTGGAATTCCACTTGTTTATGGTTCAGATGCGCATCATTCAAAAGGATTAGGTCAAGGGTTGGAAAAAATTAAGTCTGTTCTGTTATAAACACGATGAAAGAGACTGGAAGTTTTAGTCAAATACTTCCTACTTATTTTTCCTGCATATTATAAGTCTCTTCTATAAAAGTCACTCCTTCTTTAAAGTGACTCGCAATCCATTTCGCAAGTTCTGAAAAATATTCATCAAGAAACATTCTGTCATGCGGTTTCATATGATAAACTTCCCTAATATATTGGGGATGTAAAAATGGCATCGTCATCATCCCTCGCAGCTGTAAAACAAAATACGGACTTGGCAGTGACTTAATTTCATCATTTTTATGTCCGGTTTCTACAAGCGTTTCAAATAAATGCTTTTCTTTCGCTAAATAGGTTGACATTAATTCACGAATGAGCGTTGAGTCTAACGTAATTTCTCGATGGATAAACCTTGCGAGGTGATGGTTTTCCTGCTGATACACCATGACATCCCATATGGCTTGCAGTAAACAATCGTAAGCATGATTTTGCTTTTTCTCTGCAATGTCTACCTGTTTTTCAATTAAAGAAAGGTATCCTTCAAGGAAGTTTGCCATCAATTGTTCTAACAATCCTTGCTTAGAGCCAAAATAATACGAAATCAATGCAACATTAGCTTCTGCTTTATTCGCAATATCTCTGACTGACGTTCCGCTATATCCATTTACATTAAACAATTCGATTGCAGCTTCCATCACTTTTTCCTTTGAAGCTTTTTTTCTCACGATGCTCACCACCTGACAATAATCTGATTTTTGCTATACTACATCAATCTTTTATATAAATTAGGTTCGGTTTAAAAAAACAACCTTTTCTCGACAATATCATTGTGGTTCAATTAAAAAAAGCTTTTATTATGATAAATTCATCAATAAATCTCTCTATCCCTTTAAATATTTATCGACAGAAAGTCTAGATTTTTTCATCTCGCCGCAGCACGTGATATAATTCATAAAACGTTAACAGGTTTAGATTATACTTTGACATTATTTTATGGGGGAATGTTTCATGTTTCAAGCACAAGAGTATAAAGGGACATTAGAAGAACAGTACCAGTTTCTTTCAAAACAACTTGCAGCATTATTAGACGGCGAAGAAGATTCGATTGCAAATTTAAGTAATGCCTCATCTTTACTAAATCAGTTTTTACATGATGTAAATTGGGTTGGCTTTTATATTTGGAAGGAAGATGAACTTGTCTTAGGCCCATTTCAAGGTTTACCTGCATGCGTTCGTATTAAGTCAGGAAAAGGAGTTTGTGGTACTGTAGCTGCTAAAAAAGAAACACTCCGTGTAGATGATGTTCATGAATTTCCTGGACATATAGCATGTGATGCAGCATCAAACTCGGAAATTGTCGTCCCAATTATCGTAAAGGAAAAATTATACGGTGTACTTGATATTGACAGCCCTTCAAAAAAACGATTTACTGCTGAAGATGAAGAGGGACTGAAGCTTTTTGTTCAGACACTGCAAAAATATTTAAGTTAAGTCGTCATCTGAACCGCCGTATTAATAAAATACGGCGGCTTTTCTCACTCTGAACGAACGGTAAAAACTTGGTTACGTCCATTTTCTTTCGCCTCATACATACCTTTGTCAGCTGTATGAAATAGTTTATTTAAGTCGATATCAGAATCTGCCCTTTTCCAGTGTGACACCCCCGCAGAGATCGTAACGACTGGGGTTGTTTCATGCTCAACGAATTGACGGATCTGTTCAGCTACCGATCTTGCACGTTCTAAATCCGTATTCCGCATATAAATTGCGAGCTCCTCTCCTCCCCACCTTGCAGCAATATCATTTTCTGAATTAATTGACTTCCTGACAGCTTTAGCCACTTGCAAAATAACACGATCTCCCGTTTGATGACCGAATTGATCATTAATTTCTTTAAACCGATCGATGTCCAATAATATAAATGACCCACTATAATCTTCTGCTAATGATGCTGTTACTTTTTCATCTAAATATGCTCTCGTATACAAATTCGTTAAATAATCAGTGACGACTGATTTCTCCAATTCTTCATGAAGTATCGAATTCACGAATGCAAGTGTTGAGTGGTGTACGAGTGACTGAAACAATTTAAACGTATCGAAATTAAATGCATAAGGATTGTCGCCAGTGATGACGACGAATCCGATCATCGTGTCATCCTGCATCATTGGGACTGCCATAATTGAACGGTACCTTGACATGACACTATCATTTTGCACATCACCCTTTAACATACCATCTTTATGATCTGATAAATAAGTAGACAGTGGTGGAATCCATTGATCAAACTCTTTCGTTTTAAAAAAATCTGTACTCCCATCCATCACTTCGGCACGTACCCTATCATCTCCATCTTCTTTCCAAACGATAAACCCAACTTCATCTGCATGAAAGGACTGTTTCATTTGTTTCACAATGACTGGTATCAACTCTTTTAACTTTAACTTTGAGTTCAATTGTTGAGAAGTTTTATTAATTAATTGCAAATCGGTTATATATTGGCGGGATTGATCATATAACTCTGCCTTTTCAATTGTATTTCCACCCGTATTAGAAAGAGTTCTCAAAAATTCAAGGTCGGTATCAGATAACCTTTCTTGGCCAGGGGCGGTCATTTGAAAAACACCATATGTACCTTGTTTTCCATTAAGCGGAATATAAAATATATGTTTTCGTTCCATTTCTTCACACTGGATATCGCCTGTTAAATAAGCTTTTAATGCAAGATCACTATCACCAGATTTTTGAAAATCAAGTGATTTAATCGGCAACACATGATCCAATTGCCAATCATGAGAAATCAGCAGATCAATATGAAAAGCAGGGTAAGCTTCGTCTAACCCTCTGAGCAGCTCTGATATAATTTCTTGGATGTTCATTGTTGAATGTAATGTTTCACTCAACCTTAACAGTGAACTTTGCCTCTCCTTCTCAACAGAAATATCCCGATAAGTGTCATTTGCATTCAATCCACAAATAAACCCTTTCAATAAAAGCGAACTTTCCTTTTGCGACCGCTCCTCATTAAATGTGACTAACCCTAAGTGACCTTCCCACTTTTTATCACTTAACATGATATGAACAGGTATATGTACTTTCTTTTCATCAACTTCTCGCTCGATTAACCACGTTTCCAAGTTACTAGCATGTATTGTAAGCTTTCCTAGCTGTTCACTAGCAATTATTTCTCCATTCTTCCCTTGAATATATAAAAGAGCAGGACTAAATAGCTCCTTAATGTAATCAGTAACTAACCGTCGTAAAAATTCAGAAAATCGAACATCACCATGCTTTTCTTCCACCGTTTCCCCCTCCTTCCGTTACATCCCCTATACATTAGAACACTGGGTGCTACTTTGATGAAATGGAAATATTTACGCTTTTACTATACGAACCCTTGACATCCACACCTCTTGTAGCTAACGTGTATAAACAAGTACTACATATATATGTTTATTATAGCTAAAAAAGGGAACATTTTACCAGTACCTTTTACACAGTTAACTAAAAATCATTCTTAATATAATATTTCTACCGTTCTTTCGCATAAAACCTTGACTTCTGTTCCGAAAAATTATACACTGTACTTTGTGCAAATAAGACAGCCAAGGTAAACAACATAGTGTTCATTTTATTCCCGTGATTTGCGAGGTGTACCGTGTAACCTCTAGCTGTCGAGGCGAAGGTGCATGAAAATAAAATGACTGTATGATTGGGATTGCCACTGTTATTTATTTTCACGAATATAAATAATAAAGGAGGAGCTAATTATGGCTCGCTATACAGGACCAAGCTGGAAGCTTTCCCGCCGTCTAGGAATTTCACTTAGCGGTACTGGAAAAGAGCTTCAAAAGCGCCCTTATGGACCAGGAGAACACGGTCCAAACCAACGTAAAAAAATGTCTGAATACGGACTTCAGCTTCAAGAGAAGCAAAAGCTTCGTCACATGTACGGAATGAACGAACGTCAATTCCGTCGTTTATTTGAAGAAGCTGGTAAACGTGAAGGAATTCAAGGTGAAAACTTCATGATCCTTTTAGAATCTCGCCTTGACAACCTTGTTTACCGTGCAGGTTTAGCACGTACTCGCCGTCAAGCTCGTCAGCTTGTAAACCACGGTCACGTAACAGTAGATGGAGGTCGTGTTGACATCCCATCTTATCGTGTAGCACCTGGACAAGTAATCAGCATTCGCGAAAAATCTCGTAACCTTAACATCGTTAAAGAATCTGTTGAAGTAACAGACTTCGTACCAGGCTACTTAGATTTCGATGCTGAAAAACTAGAAGCGACTTACACTCGCCTTCCTGAGCGTAGTGAACTTCCAGCAGAAATCAGCGAACAGCTTATCGTTGAGTTCTACTCTCGTTAATAAGTTAGCTTTCTATAATTCATTTTTTCTAAAAACCCTGAAACCCTTGATGAACAAGGAATTTCAGGGTTTTACTTTTCTTATAAGTTGTAAAATAAATGTTCGTTAAGAGTATCGATCGTAAACTTAAACTATTTCACACTATGAAAAATAAACGCTTTTGCTTGTGCAGTTGCTCGTTCAAACGCCCAATCGCCATAAGATTGTACGTTGGAAAATCCAGCTTGTTCTAATGTTTTCTCAATTTCTTCTTGTGTTCGAAACTTTAATTGAATTTTTTCTCGAATTAAAATCTCATTTGTTCGTGCTTTTTTTACAGTTTCATAAAATGTAAAAATATCTCCTTCAAGACCTTCATATTCCTGCCAAATTTCAAGTCGATTACCACTCACTGGATCCTTTGCAATATCAGGTGTCATATCTTTTTGCCATTCTATCCATGCTTTCGCTAACGGGTTGCGCGTATCAAAAATAAAGTGGCCCCCATGTTTAAGTGCTCGATATGCATCAGCAATTACTTGTTGCCAGCTGTTATCTGTTAAAAACACTTGCGCAACATTCGCTGTCATGATGACAACATCATAGGCATTCGTTTTTAAATCTGCACTATCGCCGACAATCCAAGTTACTTTATCTGCAAACTCCTTCCCCTTCGCTTTTTGGATTGCTTCTACATTTGGATCAATGGCTGTAATGCGGTATCCCTCTTCAACAAAATGTAATGTTAGTCTCCCTGTTCCGCATCCTAAATCCGCAATTTCTTTTGCATTTACTTTCTTTAAAAGTGCTAAAAAAAATTCATCATCTTTTCCCCAACCATTCAACTGATCGTATACTAATGGAATCATTATTTTACCTGCTTTCTATATTAAAAATTTCATTTCAAGTTTCTTTCCACATTTTAAAATATCCTATCACTTCTATTCTATCAATCAAAGAATCGTCAGTTAAAATTTTAATTGATAAATTTTCCGAGGACGTCCTCTACCATTTGCCTCATCTCCAATTGCTTCTACTACACCAATACGCTCCATTTCTGTTAACAGCCTTCGAGCATTACGTTCTGTACTCTTCAGCCAATGTGCTAAATCACTAGATGTAATTTCAAAGCATTGATAATGATAAGCAAGTGATTCAATCTTTGATAACTTTGAAGCACTAATATTTCCACTCTGCAATTGCTCTTTCCACTTGGACACAGAACTTCTCAGTTGATATTGCAAATGTTCATCATCCGTATTATATTCAACTACATTTTTTTCCTCATCAATGATTACGATAGAAGCTTCATCATTTTTTTGCGCATAATTAAATGCTAACTGAACATGATCATTTGCTTCTAACACAGTTGAGCCATAACCTATACCGACTTGAACAGATAGGCCACTAGCTGATTCCATTTGTTTGATTAATTGAAAAGGGGAGTGATATTTTTGAAAAAGCTCGATTTCCCCTTTTGTCGTATATATGTAAAATAACCCTTTACCCATATTAACTAATGAACCATTAATTTTTTCTACAAAATCTACAAGGATTCTATTTAGATCCAATTCTTGTCTCATCATTTTAAAAGGATAGCTTTTACTATCAAGTTTTTTTGGATAAATAATCTCAACGCCGAATATGACGACCTGTTTCTTTTCGAACTGCTTAGCAAACGCACGTTCTCTAAGGTGACTTAATGCACTATAAATCGATAAATCAGATTGCGAAACTCTATAAACGGGAACTCCTCGTTCTTTTAATTCCAAATACACTGACCGTATACAAGTCAATGCTACATTTGTTTCTCCTGATTCATATAAATCCTGGTGGAAATCCGCTAAATCACTTGATGGGATATAAGTATTAGACCCTTTCAAATGAATTCGGATATGTTGAACCGCATATGAATCTTCTACTTGTTTTATCTCTTCTTCGCCAATTGAATCTAAACTAATACTTTTAATGACACGTCCCTCTTTTATATTCGCTTCTAATAAGGTTCCAAATAAACTCGACCCGTGCAGCCTTGCGTAATGAGCATCATTCGGTCTAAGTAACTTATTATCAATAGCAAATTTATAAGGAACAGGTCCTGATAATAACCAATGGTCGAATTGGTTTTTATTATTTTCAAGAATCTCTTTTGTTTCTTCTGTTTTTTTATAAGGAAAAGTAATTAATTCTAGATCATCAAAACTTTTACCAGTTTCAATGAATTTTTCAATTGAATCTTTAGGACCGATAACTCCAATTTGAAATTTCACTTACTATTCACCCGCCTTATATCTAAAGGAATTCGATAGAATATGTACATTTTTTAACTAATCAGGATGTTTCCCCTAATTCCAAACACCCATTTCAAGTGATTCTTTATTACTAGTCCACCTTCCATCATAATACATCCTTACGAACAGCTCTACACATCTTTTTTTATTTTCCAATCCAAAGGCACCTCTTATAGAGGTGCCTAGGCAATCACCTTATTTAGTTAATGGAAAGTGACATGCAGCAAAATGATTTTCTTTATTTCCTTCTAATTTCGGTCGTTCACTTTTACATATGTCTTGCACATATGGGCATCTTGTATGGAAAGCACAGCCACTAGGAGGGTTAGCTGGGTTCGGTAAGTCACCTTTTAAAGGTTCATAGTCAGATCGCCGCTTTGGATGATCAATAGGAAT
Source organism: Evansella halocellulosilytica (assembly GCF_002335745.1). Lineage (GTDB taxonomy): Bacteria > Bacillota > Bacilli > Bacillales > Salisediminibacteriaceae > Bacillus_CA > Bacillus_CA halocellulosilytica. The sequence continues at coordinate 4,611,429 of NZ_NIST01000001.1, forward strand.
CGATTTTAGTAGCGCTTCTGTGTACGGATGCATAGGTTCATTAAATAATTGATCTCGATCTGTTATTTCAACAATCTTCCCGAGGTACATGACGGCGATTCGATCACTAATATTACGTATGGCTGGGAGACCATGAGCGATAAATACGAGTGTCAAATTATATTCTCTTTGTAACTTTTTTAACAAATTTAATATTTGAGCTTGAATCGATACATCTAAAGCAGAAACCGGTTCATCACAAATAATCATTTTAGGGTTTAACGCTAATGCTCTTGCAATTCCAATGCGCTGCCTTTGGCCGCCACTAAACTCATGCGGATACCTTTTGATTTGTTCACTATTTAAACCAACAACCTCTAAAAGTTCAATAACTTTATTTCTTATCTCAGAATTGGACATGGAAGTATGAATTTCTAAAGGTTCACCAATTAACTCTTCTACCGTCATACGAGGGTTTAAAGAGGCAAAGGGGTCTTGAAAGATTACCTGTATGTCTTTTCGTATGTCTCTAAGTTCTTTTTTGCTCATATTAGTAATATCTTTACCCATAAATTTAACTGATCCCTCTGATGGTTTGAGTAATCCTAACAACATTTCACCAGTCGTTGATTTACCACATCCTGATTCTCCAACTATTCCTAAAGTCTCACCTTCATAAATGGATACGTCTACACCATCGACGGCTTTTACATGACTGATTTGCTTTTTGAAATATCCCTTTTTTACTTCAAAGTGTTTCTTTAATCCTTTGACTTCCATCAATACATTAGGTCGTTGTTTCTCTTTCGTACTGCTCATATATTGTTCCTCCCTCCGCATGGAAACAGCGTTTAAAGTGATTAGGTGATGTTTCTTCAAGGGCTGGGTGCTCCTCTCGGCATAAATCTGTAGCGAGTGGGCAGCGCGGATGAAATTTACAGCCTTTAGGCATTTTCGATGGTGTAGGGACTGATCCTCGAATAGCTCCTAACTCTTTAACTGCCCCTGTCATTTTAGGTACTGAAGAAAGAAGTCCCCGTGTATATGGGTGCACAGGATGATCAAAAATTCCGCTTACATTTGCTTCTTCTACAACTTCCCCCCCATACATGACTACCACTCGGTCAGCTACTTCTGCAACCACACCTAAATCATGAGTAATAAGGATGACGCCAGTATTAAAATCCTGTTTAAGATTTTTCATTAAATTTAAAATTTGCGCTTGGATCGTAACATCTAAAGCTGTTGTAGGTTCATCAGCAATTAATAGCTTAGGATTACAAGATAAAGCCATTGCAATCATGACACGTTGCCTCATTCCACCTGACAACTGATGCGGAAATTGCCTCACTACTCGTTCAGGTTCTGGAATTCCTACTAAATCTAGCATTTCAATGACCTTTTTAATCGAATTCTTTTTATCTAATTGTTGATGAATTTTAAAAACTTCAGTCATTTGATTCCCGATCGTGAAAACTGGATTTAATGAAGTCATCGGTTCTTGGAAAATCATTGAAATTTCATTTCCTCTTAATTTTCTCATCTGATTCTTCTTCAGTTTTGTCAAATCTCTGCCTTGTAGCCGAATCTCACCATCGAATATCTCGCCAGGTGATGGTACTAACCCTAAGATCGATAATGAGGTCAAACTCTTCCCACAACCTGATTCACCTACAACCGCGACGGTTTCACCTTCATTGACCTGAAATGAAACACCATTAACAGGTTTGACCGTGCCCTCATCCGAGCGAAAATGAATACGTAAGTTTTTTATCTCTAATAATGGTTCCGCCATAAAATAACCTCACTTCTATCATTACTTAGTCTTTGGATCTAGTACGTCGCGTAACCAGTCTCCTAGAAAGATAATACCTAAAACCGTGATCGTGATTGCTAATCCGGGAAATGTTGCAACCCACCAGCTAGTCGCTAAATAATCTCTTCCGTCACTGAGCATAAGTCCCCAAGAGACATCAGGTGATTGAATACCTAACCCTAAAAAGCTCAATGAAGATTCTAAAATGATCGTTGTCGCTACATTTAGAGTAGCAATAACGATAAAAGAAGATATAACGTTCGGTAATATATACTTTTTTATAATACGATAATCACTAGCTCCTACAGCTCTAGCAGACTTGACGTAGGCTCTTTCTTTAATACTTAATGTTTCGCTTCGAACCATTCGGGCATAAATAACCCAAGTCGTAATACCTAACACGATTATAATAGAAATTAGACTCGGTCCAATAACGGCCAAAATAATTAACATAAATAAGATATTCGGTATAGCTAAAAATGAATCTACTAATCTCATAATGATTTGATCAATCCATTTTCCGTAATAACCAGAAACTAAACCTAAAAATAACCCAATTGCCCCAGCAACAATTACAGATGCGATCCCTACTAGCAATGACACCTTTGATCCGATAATAATACGGCTTAATACATCTCTCCCTAAATTATCAGTTCCTAATAGATAATCTGTTGACCCACCCTCCATCCAAAATGGAGGCAGTAATCTAATTGATACATTCGTTTCTGTATGATCATATGGAGCAATAAAATTTGCCAAAATAGCCACTAATGTGACTAACAAAACAATCAACAGTCCTACTGTTCCTGTTTTACTTTTCCATAATAGTTTCAACAGCTTGCTTCCTTTTGATCGTTCCTTCATTTGTTGCTCAACTTCTATTTCATCAACTTGAGTATTCGCATTCATTAGGTGTCACCTCCTAATCCTCATATTTAATTCGAGGATCTAAGAATCTGTAAGTTAAATCAGCTGTTAAATTACTGAGTATAACTAAGATAGCAATGATAAATGTTGCTGCCTGTACAACTGCCATATCTCTAATATTTACAGCTTGTACTAGTAATTGTCCCATACCAGGCCAAGAAAAGACGGTTTCAGTAATTAATGTACCGCCAATTAAAGTGGCTGTTTGCAAGGCCATAATCGTGACAACTGGGATTAATGCATTACGTAAAGCATGTTTATTGACAACGAACGTTTCTCTTAACCCTTTACTTCTAGCCGTTCGAATATATTCCGAACCTAAGACCTCTAACATACTGGACCGAATTAACCTCGTCATCTCAGCCGCAATGGCAGTACCTAGTGTAATCGATGGAAGAACGAGATGAGCGGTTGTGCCTGACCCAGATACTGGGAAAATATTCAATTGAACTGCGAATAATAAAATTAACATAATTCCTAACCAAAAATTTGGCATCGCTTTTCCTAAAACTGAACTACCTGTAATAATTAAATCTGCAAATGTATTTCGTTTAATGGCAGAATAAATGCCTGCTGGAACAGCTATTAGTGTGGCGATAATCATTGATGAAATAGCTAATGTGAAACTTGCAGGTAACCTTTCTAAAACAATATTAATCGCGGGTTGGTTATAACGAAAAGATTCACCAAAATCTCCTCGAAAAACATCAGCCATATAAGTGAAATATTGTATGTAAATTGGATCATTTAAGCCTAAAGATTGACGTAGTTCTTCGCGTTGTTGGTCAGTTGCTGTTTCTGGGAGCATGAGGGAAACAGGATCACCAGTTAATCGCATCAAAAAGAACACAATAAATGAAATAATAAATAAAACAGGAATAATCTTTAAAATACTTGATATAAAGTATCTCATTTTCCCCGCCCCTCCTTAAATATAAGTTGAAAAGCTGTCTGCAAGCTTCAATTACAGACAGCTTAACTATGAATTACTTTGCTGATCTTAGAGAAATTTTAATTTTTGGAAATATCATCAACAAAAAACATCTCATCTAAACGCGGTTCAAAATCCACATTCTCTTGAAGTCCATATACTGAGTCCATTTGGAATAAGTAGATTTGCGGACGGTCTTCAGCGATCATTTCTTGCGCTTTTTGATATTGCTCCACGCGCTCTTCTTGATTCATATTACTTTCAGCTTCTGTTAAAAGTTGCTCTACTTCATCGTTTATATAATCTGTTTCACCTTCGTTTTGACTTTGAGTTAACCGGTCCAATGCTAATGCAGCATCAAACATCGAGTTACCGTAAGCAATCATGAACATTTCGTCAAAACTTTTACTAGAATATTTTTCTGAAAAAGTACTCCATTCGTTAAATTGGAGATTTACTGTAATCCCGACTTCTGCTAACATTGCTTGAATTAATTCAGCAGTTTCTCGGTCTTTTAAATAACGACCACTCGGAGCATCAAATGAAATTTCAAGTCCATCACCGTAACCAGCTTCTTCTAATAATTCACGTGCTCGATCTGGGTCATAGAGACTTTGATCATACAAGTCTTCATTAGCACCGTTATTCCCCGGGGTTACTCTAGTCCGAGTTGGTGTTGCAGCACCGTTATACAAATTCTCAACAATTGATTCTTTGTCTATTGCTAAATCAATCGCCTCTCTCACCTTCGGATCTCCAGTCAGCTCTTCTTCAGCTGTACGTAAAGCTAACAACATAACACGTTGTGATGGACTATCAGCAAGTTTGACTCCATCGTCACCTTCAATTCGTTCCCAATCTTCAGGTGGAACGTTGGCAGCGATATCGACACCACCCGTTAATAATTCTGAAACTCGAGTAGAGTCTTCAGGGATTGATCTAAACGTTACTTTGTTCCACTTTGGAGCATCTCCAAAGTAATCTGCAAATGGTTCTAGAACAACACGGTCGTCTTTCACCCATTCAGTAAACTGATAAGGTCCAGTTCCTACAGGTTCTTCTAAGAAAGTTTCCCATCCTTCTTCATTAATATAATCTGATGGAAGCATTCCTGAACCTAAACGCGATAAGCGATTTAGTAACGCTGGTTCTGGGTTTTCTGTTATAATTTCTAACTCATAATCACTAATGACATTCACTTCTGCAATTTGATTGTAGTTTCCATGCTCTAACAAAGTATCATCATTTGCGACTCTCTCTAATGTGAATTTCACATCTTCTGCTGTAAATTCTTCTCCATTATGAAATGTCACATCTTCACGGAGTTTAAATTTCCATGTTTGTTCATCAACATTCTCCCAGTCCTCTGCTAAATCACCAACAAATCCTCCGTCTCCGTCTGTTTTAACTAAATAATTAAATAAATTTACGTGGATCGCTTCAGAAGATGTATTGTTATGGTCATGAATATCAAAAGTAACCATATCTGAACCATTAGCAATGACTAATTCATCATCTTCAGATGTCTCTCCATTAGCCTCTCCACTAACGTCATCACTCGTTTCTCCATCTCCCGTATCTACTTCAGAACTATCCGGGTTACAAGCAGCTAAGAATAACATCATCATAAATGCAAAAATAGTAAATTTTAATTTCACTTAAACTCCTCCTTTATTTGAATTGAGATAACTTAGAGCAAATCGTGCTAACATCGCAGACCCATAAGGCAGTGCATTCTCATCAATATCAAACATTGGGTGATGACCTGGATATCGAGTCATATTATCATTTCCTACACCTAACCGAAAAAAGATAGATGGAACTTTCTCAGAATAAAAAGCAAAGTCTTCTCCGCCTAATCCTGACTTTTCACGAGTACAACACCCTTCACCTAACACGACATCAGCAGCATCTTCGACAATACTTCTTAACTCTTCATTATTTAAGATTGATGGGAACATGTATTGATAATCTAGCTCATAATTTGCTCCAAACGCCGACGTCACACCAGAAATCACTTGTTCCATCTTTTTAGGAATGTCATGACGTACATCAGGATTTAGTGTTCTGACGGTTCCAGACATTTTGACAGAAGGAGCTATAACATTACTTGCTGATCCCCCTTCAATTTTCCCAACTGTGATGACAGCCGCATCATTTGGCGCCACTTGGCGGCTTACAATTTGTTGTAAAGCTGAGATTACTTCACTCGCAACCGTTATCGAGTCAACAGTTTGGTGAGGGTGAGCAGCATGTCCACCACTTCCGATAATATCAATATTAAAAAAATCAGCTGACCCACAACCTACTCGGTCTTTTGTAACGGTTATACGTCCACTATCAATCCCAGTATTTACATGTAACCCTGCCATGACATCCACTTTTGGATTCTCTAAACATCCTGCTTCAATCATCGCAGCAGCTCCTCCACGCCCTTCTTCTGCAGGTTGAAATATAAATTTTATATTTCCTTTTTGTAAACCCTTTTTCGTTAAAATAGTCGCTGCTCCCATTAAGATCGTTGTATGAGCATCATGACCACATGCATGCATTTTTCCATCAATGGTCGATTTATAAGTTGTATCTTTTTGATCATGAATTGGTAAAGCATCCATATCGGCTCTTAATCCAACAGTTGGCCCAGGCTCATCTCCTTTTAATAGTGCGATGACTCCTGTTTTTGCTACTCCTCGTTGAACCTCAAGACCTAATGACTCCAAATAATCGGCTACAATTGATGAAGTTCTTACTTCTTCAAAACCTAATTCAGGGTGTTGGTGGAAATCACGTCGCCAAGCTACTAAATTTTCTTTCATGTTTTTGGATTCAACTAGTAACTCATCTTCCTCTATTATTTGATTCACGATATCCCCCCTAGTGTTTTGAAAAGTCATCAATGACTTTCGCAATTATTTTGATTCCATCAATAAAGTCTTTCATGTATATGTTCTCGTTAGGAGCATGATTATTAGATGCAAAATGACCAACACCGACAGATACTGCAGGGATTCCTAGTTTCTGACATAATTCATACATTGGACCTGTCCCTGGCGACATTGGCATAACTGTTGGGTCCATCCCCATTACATCTTTAGTAGCTGAAATTACACTTTTAGCAAGGGGATCATTTGGCTCTGTTCTTGCAGGAAACTCCAATCCTAGAGGTGTAATCTCAATATCGTTAAATCCATGATGATCTAAATGACTTCTAAGTTGTTCTACAACCTTATAAGGGTCTTGGTTAGGTACTAACCGAAAGTCTAGTTTGACTTTCGCTTCAGATGGAAGAACTGTTTTAGCACCTTCACCCGTATACCCGCTCTCAAATCCACAAATATTACATGTCGGTGAAAAAATGAGTTGTGTTTTTAATTCTTCACCTTCGGCTCCATTAACAAAATGGTCAATTTCTAAACGCTCTTTCATTTCTTTTTCACTATATATTAACTCTTGTATTAATTGAGCATCTCTATCTGTCGGATTTAACACATCTTCATAAAAACCTGGAATTTTCACTTTATTACTTTCATCCTTCATTGATTGAAGTGCCCAAATTAACCGCCATGCTGGATTTTCGATTACCGCTGCATTAGCTGAATGTAAATCCGTATTGGCACCTTTACAAGATAACTCGACATAAGCCATCCCCTTTACTCCTAAGCTAACCTGTTGACGCCCATCAGCATTCTTATAACCAAATTCCCATACACAGCCATCTGCTTGTATTAAGTCTGCATTCTTTTCGGCAAACCCTTCTAAATTAGGACTTCCTATTTCTTCTTCACCTTCAACAATAAACTTTATATTTATAGGTAATTCTCCGTAAACTTGTTGGTACGCATGGACAGCAGCGATTCGAGCGACTAAATTCCCTTTGTTATCTGCAGAACCACGAGCGATTAATTTCCCATCAACAATTTCACTATCAAATGGCGGTAAATCCCATAAATCAATTGGATCTTCAGGTTGAACATCATAATGATTGTAAAAAGAAAGAACTCGTTTACCCTTTCCTTTTACTCCTCCAAACACAACAGGATATCCATCCGTATCAATGAGCATTGCTTGAGCCTTATTATGTAATTTCAGACTATCTAAGACTTGTTTTGCAGCTTCCTCCATTCCTCGATTTTGCGCTGCAACACTCGGAATTCGACATAATTCCTGCAACCACGCGATGTACATATCTTGATGATCCTCAATATACTTATACAGTTCGTCCAAAAGATCACCTCATTAAAAATTTTTTATTATTTAAGGAAATTAGCTGTAAGTATTCCTTAAATATGATAGTATTTACTATAATTCAATCAAAATATTTTGTCAATTTTAAATATTCCGAATGTGTTCAGCACTTTAATGGATGAAAGGATTGATTTACGTGAGTATCATTAAAGAATATTTAGAAGAGCATCAGGAAGAAATGTTAGCAGATTTACATACGTTAGTTACTGCTGAATCACCATCTAATCAGAAAGAACTCGTAGATCATTGTGGTCAAACGTTACAAATCATGGCAAAACAATTAATTGGAGGCGACCTCGAAGTCTTTGAACAAGCGGAACGTGGTGACCATTTTAAAGTTACCGTAGGGAATGGGGACAAACGCGTTTTAGTTTGTGCGCACTTTGATACCGTTTGGGACAAAGGTCGACTTCCAATAAAAATAGTCGAGAATAAGTTTTTCGGTCCAGGTGCCATTGATATGAAAGGTGGTATTATCCAATCGCTATGGGCAGTCAATGCTCTTAAAGAAAAAAATGAATTTCCGGATATTGAGCTCGTTTTTCTATTCACTTCTGATGAAGAGCTTGGAAGTCAGAAGTCCAAAAAATTAATTGAACAGGAGGCACAAAATAGTGATATTGTTTTCATCACTGAACCACCTGTCGCAAAAACAGGTGATTTAAAAACGGCGAGAAAAGGGGTTGGAATCTATAATTTAGAAGTATACGGAAAAGCATCGCATGCAGGTAATCATCATGAAGATGGTCATAGTGCTGTGTATGAACTTGCTCATCAAATTATCAACCTTGAGAAATTAACGAATTATGAAGTAGGAACAACCGTAAATGTTGGCGTAGTGAGCGGTGGAACGAAAAGAAATGTCGTTCCTGATTATGCAGAAGCACTCATCGATTTTCGAGTCAAAACTGTGGAAGAAGCTGATCGAATTGTTCAAACATTAGAAAGTTTAAAACCTGTTACCGACAATGTGAAGCTCAAAATAACTGGCGAACTCAACCGTCCACCTATGGTAAAAAGTGAATCCACTCAAGAACTCTTTAACAAAGCTCAAGAAGCAGGACGAGAAGTAGGTTTACATATTGGTGAAAAACTTGTTGGAGGTGGAAGCGACGGTAATTTTACGGCTATTCTTGGCGTACCGACGTTAGACGGACTCGGAGCGTTAGGGGAAGGTCCACATGCTGAAAATGAACATATTATCGTTGACGAACTGCCGAAACGCGCAGCCATGTTCGCTCACTTACTTAAAAAAATATAATGATTAAACGTGATCAATCTATCAATAAGTATCTCTGAGTTGTGGAAAGTTGTATCTCAGCTCATTTTATCTCATTAAAGGGCTTTTGTTATCAAAGATACTTTATGTTCATTTTTGTCACCATTAGTGAAGTAAGAGCTGATGTCGCACTTGTGCTTTGGAGTAAAAGCGAGTATTTTTGGAACAATCACCCCAATATAAATTCCTGACAAAAAAAGAAGTGGCTCTCACTAACACGGTGCTGGCCACTCTTTTATACTGGGTTTTTGTCCCGGCTTCTCTCTTTCATTTATCATTGTAACTTCTAGCGTCTTTTCTTATTTCCCATATCGAATTAAAAAGAACTTTTTCTTCCCACGACGAACGATCGTAAATGCATCATCAATCTTATCTTCATCACTCATGACCTTTTCTAACTCCTGGCAGCGTTCACCATTAATATAAACAGCACCATTTTTTATATCTTCACGAGCCTGACGTTTTGATTGGGAAATGTTTGCGTCTACAAGAAGGTCGATAAGCCCTTTTTCTACCTCTTCTACCGTGTAAGATGGCACATCTTTAAATCCTTGTAATACCTCTTCTGCAGTAAGACTCTTTAAGTCGCCTCCGCCAAACAATGCAGAGGTAATATTTTCTGCTTGTTCCACAGCTTTTTCACCATGAACAAATTTCGTTAATTCTTCTGCAAGTTTTTTCTGAGCCGCTCTTTCATGCGGTCTTTCCTGTAATTCGACTTCTAAATCACTAATTTCTTCTTTTGATAAAAACGTAAAGTATTTCAAAAATTTAATGACATCTTGGTCATCCGTATTAATTAAGAACTGATAAAATTCATATGGTGATGTTTTTTCAGGGTCAAGCCAGATCGCACCTCCTTCTGTTTTTCCGAACTTTGTCCCGTCAGCTTTCGTCACAAGTGGAATCGTAAAGCCGAATGCTTTCGGTTTTCCATCCTCTTCTTGTCCATACATTTTACGAATTAATTCAAGTCCTGCAGTAATATTGCCCCACTGGTCACTTCCGCCAATTTGCAGCTTGCACTCTTCATTTTTATATAACTCATAAAAATCGTATGATTGAAGAATCATGTAACTAAATTCTGTAAAAGAAATCCCGGATGAGATCCGTGACTCGACGGAATCTTTGGCAAGCATGTAATTTAATCCAAAGTTTTTACCGACATCCCGCAAGAAGTCAATTACCGACATCGATCCGATCCAGTCGTAATTGTTCACAAGCTTCGCACGACTAGCACCGTCGAAATCTAAAAAACGAGATAGCTGGCCTTTAATTTTGTTACTAAATTCTTTAACGGTATCTTGTTCATTTAACGTTCTCTCGGCCTTTTTCCCGCTCGGATCACCAATAAGTCCAGTCGCGCCTCCCACAAGTGCAAGCGGCTTATGACCTGATAGCTGAAAACGTCTTAACGTTAAAATTGTAAGCAAATGCCCGATATGCAAACTGTCTCCAGTCGGGTCAAAGCCACAGTATAGCGTTACGGATTCGTTGTCTAATAGCTCTGTTAATCCTCGCTCGTCTGTCATTTGATTAACTAAACCTCGATACTGTAAATCTTCTAATAATGTCATCGAAATTCACCTCATATTTTTTGATAGGCTCAGTTATGATTTGGGCTAGGTGTTATAGTTGTTATTGTATATTACTTCGAACAATTTAACATTCCCATTTAAACAGAGCCTGAGAAATAAAAAAACGCCCCTAAACAAAGGGACGAATTGATCGCGGTACCACCCTGATTGGAATAGTGAAAGTATTCCCGGCTTTATGAATAACGCTTCATTTGCGTTCTAGCATTCCGTGATACTCGTACAGTATCACGAAAGCTTACTAGAAATAGCTCCTTGGGTGTAATTCATTGTTCGCCTATGTTCCGGTTTACAGCGGCCACCGGCTCTCTGAGACAGGGAGACGAAAATTACTTCATCCAATTCAACGCCTTCATTTATGTAAGTGTCATTTTATTTTTTTATCATATTTTTATATTTATTGTCAACTATCTCTTAATATTTATGCGCAGATGCTATTTATTCATTCTTTTTCTATGCTATAATATTCATGACTTTTTAGGAGGGTTGGCAATTATGAGCGATGAGAAATTTTCATTTCGTAAATTAATAAATAGAAAAGAGTCACAAGGTCTTTTAAAAGGTGTCCGAGTCACCTCTAATGTAATTTGGAATTTATTTTTAGTTTTTGCGATTCTCGGCCTTATGACTGTGTTTTTCGTAGGCGGAGCAGGTGCAGGTTACTTTGCTTCACTTGTTAAAGACGAGCCGATACGGAGCTATGAGGATATGGAACGAGATATATATGATTATGAAGAGGCAACAGAAATCTATTTTGCCGATGATGTATACTTAGGTGATTTACCAAGTCCTTTGGAACGGCGAGAAGTTGACTTGGATAACGTTTCTCAGCACCTCATTGATGCCGTAATTGCTACGGAAGATGAATACTTTTATGAGCATGACGGAATTGTCCCTAAAGCCCTTTTTAGAGCAATTTACCAAGATTTTTCTAGTGCCGCAACACAAACTGGCGGTAGTACACTGACACAGCAGCTAATAAAAAACCAAATTTTAACGAGTGAAGTCACTCATGACCGTAAAGCTACTGAAATTTTATTAGCGATGAGACTCGAAAACTTCTTTGAAAAAGATGAAATTTTAGAAGCCTACTTAAACGTTGTACCATTCGGGCGTAATTCATCTGGAAGACAAATTGCTGGAGCTCAATCAGCCGCACAAGGAATTTTTGGAGTAGATGTTTCTGAATTGAATATACCACAAGCTGCGTTTATCGCAGGTTTGCCTCAAAGCCCGTTTGCGTATACTCCCTTTACATCACAAGGACAGCAAAAGGATAGTTTTGATGCAGGGTTAAATCGGATGCAGACGGTGTTAAGCCGGATGAACTCACGTGGATATATTACAGATGAAGAATACGAGGAAGCACTTACTTATGATATTCAGGAGAATTTAGTTGAACCACAATCATCTAGTTTAGAAGATTATCCGTTCATTACAGATGAAGTGCGCCGTCGTGCGACGGAAAAATTAGTACACATATTAATGGAAGAAGATGAGATCATTTTAGACGAAATTGAAGATGACGACCAAAGACAGCTAATGTACAACCGTTATCGTGAAGAAGCTGAAAGGTCTATACATCGAGATGGATACCGAGTTCATACGACTATTCATAAAGAAATTTATGACGCCCACAATGAAATAGTCTCTCAATTTGATTATTTTGGTCCAGATGTCGAAGAGACTGTTGTGAATGAGGAAGGAGAAGAAGAAACTAGGACCTATTTAGAAGAAACCGCTTCTGTATTACAAGACAATCGGACAGGGAAAATTATTAGTTTTGTTGCTGGACGTGACTATGAGAAGCAAAATTATAACCATGCAACTCAAGCAACGAGACCAACTGGTTCAACGATGAAGCCATTATTAACGTATGGTGTAGGTTTTGAGACTGGTGTCCTACAGCCAGGATTTATTACTCCTGATGTTCCAACTAACTATTCGAATGGCGGAGATCCAGTATCAAACTTTGACAACCGCCACATGGGACTAATGACTGCACGAGAAGCGTTACAACGCTCTCGAAATACTCCTGCAGTTAGAGAATTTAAAAAGCTTGATCATGCGACTGCTCAAGAAGCGTTAATTAATATGGGATTTGAACCTTACTTTCTTGGTGGTGAACCTTATGAAGCATCAGCACTAGGTACAATCGATATGACTGTTGAGAGAAATACGAACGCTTTCTCATTATTTGGGAACAATGGTAAGCGTGTCGAAAGTTATATGATTGAGCGTATTGAAGACTCAAATGGGAATGTTCTTTTCGAACATGAATCTGAAGAAGTTGAAGTCTTTTCACCGCAAACAAACTATTTAATGATCGATATGATGAGAGACGTCTTACGTTCCCCAGGTACAGCGTCCGGCCTCCCGAGCCAATTAAATTTCTCGGCTGACTGGGCAGGAAAAACAGGTACAACCGGAGGGCCACAAGACTATTGGTTCGTCGGATTTAACCCTAATGTCACGTTAAGTGCATGGATCGGTTATGATAACAATGATCCAATCCGACAGGTAGGTAGCTATAATTATGGTCCTCGCTTACAAATGTTATGGGCACGATTAGCAAATGCTACTTATGATATCGATCCAGATTTAATCGCTCCTTCAGAGAGCTTCGAATCTCCAGGTGGAATTGTTCGCCAATCTATTTGTGGTATTTCTGGAAAACTTCCATCTGACTTATGCCGCGAAGCTGGGTTAGTCACTGAAGATTTATTTAATTCACAGTTCGTGCCTACAGAAGTTGATGATAGCCTCGAACGTGTCAACTATGTAAAGGTTAACGATAGTTTGTATAAAGCTTTGGAGTCTACCCCAAGCGAATTTACGAAAGAAGGGGTATCTGTAAAAGAAGAATACTTTGATTTTGCAGATGGCGGAGATATCTCGGAATATATTCCAGATAGCTGGGATACATTGATTCCAGATGAAGAAGCTCCGGATAATGGAAAAACGCCAGATGAGCTTACTTCATTATCAGCATCAAGCAGTTCCATTTCGTGGGATGACCATCATGAAGGTGACGTAATTGGGTATCGCGTTTATTATTCTCCTTCTGAAGGTTCAAGCTTTAGCCAAGTTGATAGTGTCATTTGGGACGACTCACTAAGTTATTCAGGAAATGATGGTGCTTATTATGTGACCGCTGTCGATGTTTCAGGTCGAGAATCTGATCCGAGTGATCAAGTCATTATCGGTGATTATGAAGATTCTTCTGATGATGGAAGAGACGACGATGAAGATGAAGACGGAGACAATGACCGTGACGATGACTCTGATAATGACAACGGTAATGGAAACGGCAATGACAATGGAAATGGAAATGGCAACGGTAATGGAAACGGTAATGGTAATGGCAATGGGACACGCGATGATGAAGATGATCATAACGACGATGATAATAATAATCCGGACCCTGAAGATGATACCGATGAACCGAATGACGATAATAACGATGACTGACGGAAAAGTGTAAATGAATAGAAATACGAGTTATATACTGAAAAGCGCAAGGCACCCGCCTATCGGCGACAAGCGCTGGAGTCCCGACAGGAAGAAGTCCGAACTTAGACTTCAAGTGGCGGGGCGAAGCGACCTCGAGCCGATGGTGCCTGAAGTCTAGACATCAATCGAGAGATTGATCAGGCTGTTGAGAAAGTTTTCTCAACAGCCTTTTTTTTTTAAAGAAAAGTATGATATCTCACGATCTCATCCCTCCCGGCGGACGCTTTCCATGGGGCTTGTCTTCAACTAATTCTGACTCAGCGAAGCATCGTCAGAATGGATTTTCAGACTGCGCTGATCCCATTGGAGTCGCCGCCTTTCGTTCTTCAATCAACCTAGAACATCCATCGTTTCCTATTTAGAAATGATGGTTATTTTTTCATCAGTTTTATCTGATTATTCAGGTAAATATAGTAT
>NZ_NIST01000001.1:4626618-4664259 GCF_002335745.1 Evansella halocellulosilytica
AAGTTCTCACAAGGCATGTATGGGAAGACAGTAAGGAAAAAGTGAGAGAGCATAGACTTTCCGCAACAGGGAAATTCCTCTATAAAAAAAGAAAAGAAACCATTGAGCGAAGCTTCGCGGATGCCAAACAGCTCCACGGGCTTCGCTACTGCCGGTTACGCAGCTTAAAGGGCGCATCAGAACAAGCGTTGATGACAGCGGCAGCACAGAACATAAAAAAGATCGCAAACCACCTCTCAGCGAGCTAAGAGGTGGTTTCGGCCATTCTTCACCGTAGGGTGAGCAAATTCTTCTGACGAAAATAATAAAGAGAAACCCGCACTTCTCAAAAAGTGTGGGTTTCTCGACAATCTGCATCAATCGAGAGATTGATATTTTATACTTTCTTAACCTTTGAAATAAAAGAGAGCATACTTTCCATAAATATTTATCTCTCTAGTGTTATCTCACCTCACGTAAGGAAGTTTCTTCAGACAAATATGGCATAACATTCATTTTCCCTTCTCTGCATTTTCTTTCATATGGTATAGTGATATTAAAAGAGTCTGTTCTAAAAAACTTAAGCTGGACCGAATTGCACAAAGGCAGTAAATCAACAAGTCAGAACATGTACTCTGAATAAGTAGGAGTGGAGATATAGACGAACGAAGGGATACGCGGACTTTTTTGACCTACCTCTTCAACTCCTTTTTATTGATGGATGAAGGTGGAATGTGCATGAATCATAAAAAGAATTATCAATCATTACAAGTACCTTACAAGGATAAACGCTTTTTAGTTGAAGGTCCGATAAGTAAAGATATTTTAGCCGCGTGCCAATTTGATCAAGGCTTAGTCGCTTTTCGTCCACCCGAAAAACAAAAAGAAGCATTATTAAAAGTTGCAGAATTACCTGAAAGTAGAATTATTGTAGCTAGAGAAGATGATAAAATTGTTGGTTACTCCATCTATTTATACCCTGATCCGATGGAAAGATGGTCTGAAGTTCAATTAGATAATTTGCTTGAGCTGGGGGCTATCGAGGTTTCCGCTAACTACCGTGGGTATAAGCTAGCTAAGCACTTATTAAAAGTTTCAATGATGGATAATGCAATGGAAGACTATATTATCATTACTACTGAGTATTATTGGCATTGGGATTTAAAAGGAACTGGATTATCCATTTGGGAGTATCGTGATGTCATGGAAAAAGTGATGAATTCTGGAGGTTTAGAATGGTATGCAACAGATGATCCGGAAATCTGTTCTCATCCTGCAAACTGTCTAATGGCCAGGATAGGAAAACGTGTCGGTCCTGAAGCTGTCCATGAATTTAACCGTGTTCGCTTTAAACATAAATACATGTTTTAACATGATGGACGGTTCACTACTTTCTTATAGATGACAAAGTTTCTAAACTATCCATTAAGGAAGGAGTTATCAATATGGTTATTGAAGAAATTATGAAGAAGACAGTTATTACGGCAAAAAAGGAAACTTCGATTCAATCAGCGGTAACGATGATGCAAGAAAACCGAATTAGACACTTGCCGGTAATCAATGATGATTATGAAATAGTCGGCATCATTTCTGACCGTGATTTAAAAGAAGCCAGCCCGTCAAAGCTTCAAAAAAATAAAAATGACCTCGACGAATTGCCTATTAGTGAACTCATGATAAAAGATGTTTTGACAGCGCTTCCATCAGATTTTGTCGAGGAAGCTGCCAATACAATGATAGAACAGCAAATCAGTTGTCTTCCAGTTGAAGAAGACGGTAAACTAATTGGAATTATCACCGAAACTGATTTATTAAAAACACTTGTTAAATTAACCGGTGCAAATCAGCCCACTTCGAGATTAGAAGTTGAAGTACCGAACACAAGCGGTATGCTTGGGGAAGTTGCGAACTTAATTAAATCATACAATATTAACATCCAAAGTGTTCTTGTCTACCCTTCAAAAGATGAATATAAAAAAATCCTTGTCTTCAGATTACAAACGATGGATTTACGCATGCTGTCAAAAGCTTTAAGAAAAGAAGGCTATCATGTTATTTGGCCAATTGATATGGAGTTGAAATCATGAATAATGAAGCAGTGTATATTTTTTCAGAAGAGCAACTTTCATATAAATTCAATGACGATCACCCCTTTAATCAACAGCGGCTGAGCATAACAAACGATTTACTTAAAAAAACGAATGCCCTTCAAGACAAGATGATTTTCCCGGCAAGGAAAGCAACAGATGAGGAACTATTGTTAATTCATGACCCTGAATATATACATGCAGTAAAAGAAGCTAGTAGTGGCACACACAGATCTTCATTTGCAACAACCTATGGCATAGGGACAGAAGATACTCCTTCGTTTGCAAACATGCATGAAGCTGCCTCATGGCTTGTAGGAGGAACGTTAACAGCAGCGGATTTCGTATTTGAACACGGTTATAAGCATGCATTACATTTAGGTGGCGGACTCCACCACGGTTTTAGAGGCAAAGCATCAGGATTTTGTATTTATAATGATAGTTCTATCGCTATTCAATATATTAGAAATAAGTATAAAGCGAGGGTATTATATATAGATACAGATGCTCACCACGGAGACGGTGTTCAATGGGCATTTTACGATGATCCTAACGTATGTACATTGTCGCTTCACGAAAGTGGACGTTTCTTATTTCCAGGAACAGGTCAAGCAAATGAAAGAGGCCACGGGGAAGGGCACGGTTATTCATTTAATATACCATTTGAAGCATTTACAGAAGATCAATCTTTTATCGATTCATATAAGGAGTCACTTAGAGCTGTCACAGAGTATTTCCAGCCGGATGTCATACTGACTCAAAATGGTGCTGATGCTCATTACTTTGACCCCCTTACCCACCTTTGCTGCACAATGAATATCTATCATGAAATCCCAAAGCTTGCTCACGAACTTGCCCATGAGTATTGTGAAGGCAGATGGATTGCAGTCGGTGGCGGCGGATATGATATTTGGCGTGTAGTCCCGAGGGCATGGTCGCTCATTTGGCTCATTATGACTGGTCAATCAGACATTGCCAAAAAAACTGTACCTGATAAGTGGATTGAAAAGTGGCAACAACAAGCACCTGTAACATTACCTACAACTTGGTATGATGACGAAAATATTTATCCGAATATTCCAAGAAAAGAGGAAATTACGAAAAAAAATAAACGGACTTTACAAAATGCATTAAAACCTATATACGACTTTCAAAATAAAATTCAATTATAAACTATAATGGTTTATCGTTATAGAGTTTCTAGGACAAACGAATAGTGCCTAGAGACTCTTATTTTTTTGAGAAAGTATTCGTTAACGATATAAGACCGTCGAGAAATTTTACAAAACTGGATCGTATAAAAAGAATACTAAAGACGTTTGATCATATTCCCGACAATTTTTGCAGAAATGACAGCAGATGATTTCACGAAGCTTTCAAAGCTAGTAGGCGCTTCTCCATTTGCTTTATCCGATATTGAACGAATAATAACGTATGGAATATCATTCGTATAAGCAACTTGAGCAACAGCTGCACCTTCCATTTCTACACAATCACCATTAAATAATTTTCTCAGCTGTTGAACCGTTTCTTTATTTGATATAAATTGATCTCCACTTAGAATTTTCCCTTCCATAACCGTTCCTTCTTCTGCCAATACTTCTTTAGCACTTTGTAAAGCATTTTCTATTAAAGACTCATCTGCTAAAAAGTCAGATGGACCATCTGACATCGGAATCGTTCCTTGCGAGAATCCTAATGAACTAGCATCAATATCATGTTGTTGACTACTCGTTGAAATAACGACATCTCCAATTTCCAATTTTGGGTTCATCCCGCCAGCAACACCTGTAAATATGATTAACTCGACTTGAAAATGATCAATCATCATTTGACTTGTTATTGCAGCATTTACCTTCCCTACACCACATTGGCCAATGACAACCTCAATCCCCTGCCATCTGCCTACAAGAAAATCACGATTACCAACCTTTTCAGTTTTCAAATTAGCCGTCTCTTCTTTAAAATATTGAATTTCTTCTTTCATCGCACCGATAATTCCAACTCTCATCATGCACCTACTTTCTGTTGTTAAAACAACACTATTTTCTATGTATCCAAAAAGAGCTTTACTACTTTGAGACTCCCACGGCTAAAGCCGCAACCCCTATACCTTACGGTGTAACAGGTGGATTCTTGAATGACTAATCGTTCGTAGTCCTTTTCTCAAAGAATGTCATTAGGAATTTATTGTATTCTTGACTCGATAGACAGTTTATCCAGTAATGTAAATTATATCATTTCCAGACAAAAACAAATTCCGGAGGTATTTCCCCGGAAATAGTCAATTTAGTATAGATCTTCTTCCTCATAAGATGGGTCAGAAATAACGACAACTACCCGACGATTTTGCCGTAAATTGTCATCGGTCGTGTTAGGAGCTACTGGTCTCGTATCTCCGTAGCCGACTGACATAAATCGCTGTGGATCTAACTCATGTTCAGCAATAAGGTGGCGAATGACACTGCTTGCTCTCGCACCCGAAAGCTCCCAGTTAGAAGGATACTGAACAGTATTAATCGGGCGACTGTCAGTATGCCCTTCAACCTTTACAAGGTTAGGGATTGTTTCTAATAATGTTCCTACTTTTTCTAAAAAAGGTTCAGCATCAGGGATAATATCAGCACTAGCCGTTTGAAATAACGTCTGTTCTTGTAGAACAAGCACAACCCCACGATCATCCCTTGTCGCAGTTATGAGTTCTGTCAATTCATTCGCTTCTAAGTACTCAATGACTTCTGCTAGCAAATGGTCTAATTGTTCATCCAATTCTTCCTCTTCTAGTTCAAGGTGACTATCGTAAGGGTCAACGTCTTCTTCGAACGGATCATCCTTTACGTCACTGTCTTCTGCAGGGTTATCAAAAGGAATAAGTGACGGGTAAAATTCAAACATCGCTCTCTCTTGGAAAGATTCTGCAATCGCTCTGAATTTATTCGCATCAACAACTGACATAGAAAATAGGAGAATAAAGAAAACGAGAATGAGTGTCATCATATCAGAAAAAGTAACCATCCATTTCGGAGCACCTTTGTCTGTTCGTTCTTGTCTCCTTTTATACATTGAAATTCTCCCCTGTCTCTTCTTCCACTTCCTCTTCTTTCAAATGATTAGGTAGGAAGGCACTTAATTTTTCCTCAAGTATCTTTGGATTTTGACCAGATTGAACACCAATTACACCTTCGACAATAATTTGTTTAATAAACACTTCTTCTTCAGTACTAATTGCTAATTTATTCGCCATTGGAATAAATACTAAATTAGCTAAGAGCGTTCCATAAAGTGTTGTCAACAAGGCTACAGCCATGTTTGGACCAAGTGTAGATGGGTCATTTAAGTTTTGAAGCATAAGAACAAGTCCGACGAGAGTCCCGATCATCCCCCAAGCTGGTGCATATTCACCTGCTTTTTCAATAATCGCCCTCCCTTTCCGGTGGCGCTCTTCCATTGCTGTAACCTCAGCCATCATGATATCTTTTATCGTATCTGGTTCGATTCCATCAACTGCTAAAAGAACTCCTTTTTCAATAAATGGGTCTTCCACATCTTCAATACCTGCTTCCAGTGCTAGTAAGCCTTCTCTGCGTGCTTTTGTTGATAATTCAACAAATGTTCCAATGAGCTCTTCTAATTTATTGTCACGTGTTTGAAAAGCCTCTTTAAACACCTTTGGCAACAGTTTTAGTTCACGTATTGAAAAATTCACAAAAATAGCAGCTATGAGTCCCCCTAAAACGATAAAAATTGATGTCCATTGAAAAAGAAATGCAATACTGCCCTCTCCTTCAATCGCATTCATGTAAACAGCTAATAACAAACTCGTCAGCCCGACAAAAATTCCAATTGGTGTAAGTAAATCTAGTTTCTTCATAATCCTCTCCCTAACCCGGCAAAAAGCGTTTAATCTAAACTGACCAAAAAATCTCTCTCTTTTTTCATAAGGATTCACTTCTTCACATGATCAATAAAACAACAATTCATGAGAAAAGATCCTTCCTTATTGGTCAGCCATCTTTAGTCATTCTTCTATTTTAGTCGATTGGCGATATTCAATTCGGTGAGGTAATAGAACAGCATGCTCCTCTACCTCTTCTTTATTCATTAGTTTCGTAAGTAAACGCATTGATACGGCACCGATATCATACATTGGCTGTACAACAGACGTGAGAGTCGGGCGAACCATAGTCGCTAACCGAGTATTATCAAACCCAATGACTTCATAATCATCAGGAACACGATATCCCGCATCCTGTGCACCATGAATGACACCTAAAGCCATTTCGTCAGTCGATGCAAAAATCGCTGTTGGCTTGTCCCGTAGTGCAAGCAACTTCTCCATTGCTTCCAGGCCTGAATCGTATGTGTAATCTCCAATAGCAATATAATCATCATTCACTGAGATCTTGGCACTTTCTAATGCTCGCTTATAACCAGCAAACTTTTGATAACCATTGATCGGATCTTCTAACGTTCCAGATAGCATGGCAATTTTCTTATGTCCATCCTCAATTAATGATGTGACCGCATCAAATGAAGCTTGCTCATAATTAATATTTACTGATGGCAAGGTTTTGTTATCATCCATTGTTGCAGATAAAACGATCGGCACTGGGGACTTTTCAAACGCTTCTTTATGTTCTTCTGTAATTTCTCCACCCATAAAGACGATACCGTCCACTTGTTTTTCTAATAATGTGTTTACTAAATGAATTTCTTTTTCTTTGTTTTGGTCAGAATTACATAAAATAATGTTGTATTTATACATTGTTGCAATGTCTTCAATCCCGCGTGCAAGCTCAGAAAAGAAAATACTTGAGATGTCAGGAATAATGACACCAACAGTTGTCGTCCGCTTACTAGCGAGACCTCTTGCTACAGCATTTGGTCTGTAACCTAACCGCTCAATTGCTTCCAAAACTCGTTTTCTTGTCGTTGGTTTTACATTCGGATTCCCATTAACGACTCGCGAAACAGTCGCCATCGACACCCCTGCTTCACGTGCTACATCATAAATCGTAATATTCATTGATCTATTGCTCCTCCTTCATAAATTCAAAATATTGGCTTTCATACTTTCATAACGTAATGATATGATACGATACTTTAAGAAGGGGCGCAAATTCTTTAATTATATCGACATGTAGATGAATTTTTTTGAGCCCCATGAAAAAATAATCGTTTTTTATCGAAAAAAGACCTAGTTTTTAGTTGAATATTCCCTTATCCTTTTTTAGAAGTGGAAGAGTTTATATAATTTCAATCTCTCGATTGTCTAGACTTCAGACGCCTTGCACTTTTCTACTTTCATAAAGCCTTCTTTTCTGAGTCGTTATGATCATTCTTGTTAAGCCTTTTTAGTAAAGATGTTTCTTTTTATGATTTGTCATTTTACATTTCCTTATACCGCTATTCTCCTTTCTGATAAATACCTTTAATGAAAAATGAGGATATTCCAAAGTGGAACATCCTCTCAAGATCATCTTCGTTATTTTGTTACAACCTCATTTTCTTTTTCATACAATCCAGAATCAACAAGTTTAGAAATGAACTCTTCGAATTGAGGAATATCCATTTGTTGCGCTGAATCAGATAATGCCACTGCAGGATCTGGATGTACCTCGGTCATAACACCATCTGCACCGATAGCAAGTGCAGCTTTTGCAGTTGGTAATAATAAATCTCTTCTTCCAGTTGAGTGAGTGACATCAACCCAAACAGGAAGGTGTGTTTCCTGTTTTAATATTGGAACAGCTGATATATCTAGTGTATTTCTTGTTGCCTTTTCATAAGTACGAATTCCTCGTTCACATAACATAATATTGCCATTACCTTTTGAATGAATGTATTCAGCTGCATTGATGAACTCTTCAATTGTCGCTGACAATCCGCGCTTTAGTAATACAGGTTTATTTACATCTCCTGCTGCCTTAAGCAACTCAAAATTTTGCATGTTACGAGCGCCAATTTGAATGACATCAACATATTGTAAGGCCATATCAATATCTTGAGGACTGACGATTTCACTAATTACCGCGAGTCCATGTTTCTGAGCAACATCTCGTAATATTTGTAAACCTTCTTCACCTAATCCTTGGAAATCATATGGGGACGTTCGCGGTTTAAATGCACCACCGCGTAAAAATTTAAGCCCTTGTTTTTTCAATGCTCTCGCAACTTCTTCTACTTGCTCGTAACTTTCAACCGAACAAGGCCCGGCAATTAACCTTTGTTTTCCATCCCCGACAGTTTCTTCCTTAATAGACACGATCGTATTATCGGGGTGCTTTTTACGTGATACAAGTAATGCTTTACGGTGATCGTCTTCTTGTATTTCTAAACTCGCTTTAAAAATTTGTTTAAAAATATGTTGAAGGGTCGATGTTTCAAATGGCCCTTGATTATTCGCCGCAATTAAATCAAGCATTTTTCTTTCTCGAACAGGGTCAAAACGGTTCAGACCTTGTGCACTCTTTACTCGCCCAATTTCTTGCGCTAATCTTGCTCTCTCATTAATCAGCTCCACCAATTGGAGATTTACATTATCCAATTGATCTCTCAACTCTTCTAACTGTTCGTTTCCCATAAAAAAACTCCTCTCTGCAACACAGTCTGTTAATTAGGAGATGTTCAAAAGATATTAAATCATCACTTATCGTTCCATTTTGAACAAACTCTATTTTAAAATTTTAATTATCGACTATTATATACGATGAAAGTTATAATGTCACCACCTTTTCTTTATTGATTAAACGCTTTTAAGTGATAAAGTGGTTTTGTAAGCGATACCAACTACTGATAGTATCGGAATTCGACATTTTTACTCTACAAAAATTTTTCTTGCTGTATAATGAGGTAAACAGTTTTTGAATCGAGGTGTCATCGTTTTGTACTATACAGAAAAAAAAGATACAGTTTTTGCATTAGATATTGGAACCCACTCTGTCGTTGGCCTCATTTTACATAGAAAAGAAGACGGCTATCACGTAATTGATGTTGAACGTCTAGAACACGATGAACGTTCCATGCTTGATGGCCAAATTCACAATGTAATGGCAGTTTCAAGAGTGATTCAGCAAGTCAAACAAGCACTTGAAGAGAAACATGGACCATTACATAAGGTATGTGTTGCTGCTGCGGGTAGATCATTAAAAACACAACGGGAAAAGGCTGAGATCGATATTCTAGGAAAACCTATTTTTGATAAACAATCGATCCTGCACCTAGAATTAAGTGCTGTACAAAAAGCCCAATTTGCCTTAGCTCATTCACTCTCAGACGAACAAAAGAAAGTAAATGATTATTGTGTAGGTTATTCTGTTATCGACTATCGCCTTGATGATGAGCCGATAGGAAGTTTAATGGATCAAAGAGGCGAAAAAGCATCAGTAGAAGTCATTGCAACATTTCTACCAAAAGTCGTCGTTGAATCTTTAATCTCAGCACTAAAGCGGGCTGACCTTGAATTAGAAGCGTTAACCCTTGAACCTATTGCAGCGATTAATGTTTTAATTCCGTCATCGATGCGTCGTCTAAACGTTGCTTTAGTCGATATTGGGGCGGGGACTTCCGATATTGCCATCACTGACTTAGGAACTGTAACCGCATACGGGATGGTTCCAGTGGCTGGTGATGAAATTACCGAAGCAATTAGTGATCAATATTTATTAGATTTTCCTGACGCTGAAAAATTAAAGAGAGAATTAACCGTAAAAGAAAAAGTATCGTTTACAGATATTCTAGGATTTGAGACTGAGTATGAAAAATCAGAAGTGATTCAGGCAATCGAAAGTTCCGTTCATCGGTTAGCAGATCGTATAAGCCAAGAAATACTGGCACTTAATAATAAAGCTCCAAAAGCCGTTATGCTTGTAGGCGGCGGGAGCTTAACACCGAAACTTACAGAGATTCTTGCAAATAAATTGTCACTCCCAGCTAACCGTGTAGCAATTCGTGATATAAATGCCATTAAAGATTTAAAAATTGATACAGATTGTGCAGTATCACCTGAACTCGTTACACCAATCGGTATTGCTATTGCTGCAAAAGAGAGTCCAGTTGAGTATGTAAGTGTAAAAGTAAATAACCAAGATATTCGTTTGTTTGATATTAAACAACTTACAATTGGCGATGCTTTGTTATCTAGCGGATTAGAGCTGTCAAAACTTTATGGTAAACCTGGAATGGCTATGATGGTGAATGTGAACGGTCGCGTTATATCTGTTCCTGGAGAACACGGTACGCCTCCAAAGATCGAAAGGAATGGTGAACCTTCCCAATTAGACGAACCATTACACCACAATGATGACATTTATGTGGAAAAAGGGAAAAATGGTGCTGATGCTACCGCATATGTGAAAGACTTCATTGAAGACACAAATAACCTCTCGCTGCTAATCAATGAAGAAAATATAGAAATTCCACCGGTTATTCGAGTAAATGGGGAAGTAAGTGAGATCAACAGAGAAGTGAATGATCGTGACCAAATCGAGCATCACCTTCCAAAAACGGTTGATGAACTTTTCAGCACGATAAATAAAGATGCTGATATTTTCGCAACTAAAACGTGGAAGCTGTTTATTGACCGTGAAGAAGTAACCATCTCCAAGCCTGGAGGTGAACTGTTTTTAAATGGGAAACTCGCTACTTTAGAAACAGTGATTAATCACGGAGACCATCTTGAATATGTTGACAGCAAAGACAATACGCTTCATTTAAAGGAAGTGTTCGAGAAGTATGAATGGACACTATCGAAAGAAATATTAGTAACATTTAATGATCAGCCTGTGAAATTAGAGAAGTCTTTATTTGAGGTTTATCGAAAAAGCGAAAAACTGACAGAACAATCTGCAGTTTATAACGGTGATGAACTAAAAGTTTCGGAGAAAGAGGAAGTGTCATTTATTTTTCAAGATATTTTCGCAAAAGTGAACGTTGAACGTCCTATAGAAAAAAATAAAAAACCCGTCATCCTAAGAAATGATGAGGATACAACATTTTCATCACCAATCTTCCATGGTGACTCCCTCATATTGAAATGGGTTGACACTTACTAAACAGGAAGTTCTACTGGTTATCTATAAAACATACTCGCTTGCACTCCAGAGCACAAGTGCGACATCTACTCGTGCTGCACTTCGTTTGCATTCGTAGTATCTTCTTTGCCGCGAGCAAGACTAAAATCACGCGATTGCTCGTCGCAAGAAATCATCAACCCCAATATATAATTCATGTTAAATAAGAAATGGCTCTCACCACGGTGAGGGCCACTCTATTTTACTAGGTTTTATCCCAGACTCTTTCATATTATTTGTTTGACCATGCATTCATTAAATTCTTTTTCGTAACGTTCCAATGCGAGTCATGCCAAATGACGTCTCCATCATCAAAAAGCAATGCTTGTGGAGATTCATGCTTCACTCCAAATTTTTCTGCAATATCGTTTGAAAGATCACGTGACTCTTGTACATTTAGAAAAAATACAGGGAGATCTTCATGTTCATTAGCGAATTTTTCTACTTCATTATAACCTTCCCCGCTAATTGGACAAGTCGTACTGTTTTTCAATAGAAAGAAAGCTGTCGTACTATTGTAGATTTCATTAAACTGTTCAATTGTATCAATTTTCTTGATGCTCATGTCAATACGTCTCCTTTATTCGTTTTCAGGCGTCTTCTCTTCTGCTTTTTGTCTTTCCTTTTCTTCAACTTCCTTTACTAACTGTTCGACAGAACGCTGTAAATCTTCTACTTCTTTTTTTACTGAATCTGCAATTTCTTTGCTTACACCTTCCAAGTCTGTAGAAAAATCTGCACTTTCAGTTAACTCCTCTACGTCTTTCCGGACAGACCTCGCAACGTCTTTCACTTTATCAATTAACGTAACAGATTGATCAGACACTTGTGCAGCAAACTCATTTCCTTTTTCAACTGCTTGAGTCGTCCAGTCAGCTGTTTTTTCTTTTGCTACTTTTGCTTGTTCATTAAGGTCTTGACGTAGCTCTTTTCCTGATTTCGGAGCAAGTAAAAGGGCAGTAGAAGCACCAATGATTCCTCCAAGTAAACTACCGATTAAAAAGTCCTTTGTGTTTAATCCTTGATTATCGTTACTCATGATAACTCCTCCTTCTTATGATTTGTTTTTTCAGCGTTGTTTTGCTCACTTTCAACTTTTTTAACTTTCCATTTCTCCCATAATTTTAAGGCAACATTTCCCCATTGTACAGCTTGAGCCATTTGTTCCGATTGTTCATTTGCTTTTTTAGAAACAGCATCCGATACTTTACGTATTGACTGGTTAACTGATTGCAATGAATCACCTAAATCTTTGGCAGCCGAAAATACACTATTTAACGAATCGGACTTTTGTTGAATATCTTCTGCTAAACGATTCGTCTTATGTAATAACTCTGTGGATTCCTTCTTTAAATCATCCACTTGTTTTTGCAGTCCTTCAACCGTTGAACCTACGTTATCAATCGTTTTACGCATCGATATGAGCGTTTGTATTAGATAAAAAACGAGAAAGGCAAATGCGACTGCGATGATTGCTATACTGACATATAAAAGCCATTCCATGATTGATCCACCTCCTCAAATTCAAACATCATTAGGAATATTGCTTCCTCCATACAATTATATCATCGTATACTTACTTACGACCTATATTCTACACGTTTCAACAAAATCCCTCCCATCCTTTTTGGAATAATGATGCGCATTTTCATGAGTCATACTAGCCTCCTCGTTAAAACGTGTGTAAAATAAGCTTTGTAAACAGATACATAATTAAGGAGGAGAATAATAATGAGAGATCCACGTATTCAAACATTAGCCAATAATTTGATTAATTATTCTGTAGATTTACAAAAAGGTGAGAAAATTCTCATTGAAAATTTCGGACTGCAAAAAGAACTCATCAATGCTCTCGTTGAAGCTGCTTATGAAGCTGGTGGTATTCCATTTGTTTCCCTAAAAGAGCATGAAGTAAACCGATCATTATTAATCGGTGCTTCCCAAGAACAGCAGGAACTCACTGCTAAATTCGAAGCAACTGTCATGAAAGAAATGGATGCATACATCGGCTTACGTGCAGGAGATAACATTAATGAATTGTCCGATGTACCTGCTGAGAAAATGAGTTTGCATCAAAAAACAGTCGGAACAAAAGTTCACAGAGAAATTCGTGTACCGAAAACAAAATGGGTCGTCCTCCGCTATCCAAGTTCTTCAATGGCTCAACTAGCAAAAATGAGCACAGCAGGATTCGAAGATTTTTATTTTAACGTATGTAATCTTGATTACAGCAAAATGGACAAAGCTATGGAAGCCCTCGTCTCACGGATGAATGAAACGGATGAAGTCAGAATTACAGGTGAAGGTACAGACCTTACTTTTTCGATTAAAGATATTCCTGCCATTAAATGTGCAGGGCGTATGAATATTCCGGATGGAGAAGTTTATACCGCTCCTGTGAAAGATTCTGTTAATGGGACAATCACGTATAATACGGCATCCCCTTATCAAGGTATTACATTTGAAAACATTCAACTCACGTTTGAAAAAGGAAAAATCGCAAAAGCATCTGCTAATCATAACGAAAAAATTAACGAAATTTTCAATACAGATGAAGGTGCAAAATATATCGGTGAATTTGCAATCGGCGTGAATCCTTATATTCTTCACCCGATGCAAGACATCCTTTTTGATGAAAAAATTGATGGCAGTTTCCACTTCACACCAGGTCAAGCATATGAGAATGCTTATAACGGAAATGATTCTGCCATTCATTGGGATATCGTCAACATTCAGCGCCCTGAATACGGTGGGGGCAACATCTACTTTGACGGTGAGCTGATTCGCGAAAATGGACGGTTCGTCGTTGAAGATCTGCTGCCGCTTAACCCGGAAAACTTAAAATAATGTGCCTAAGTAAAGCCGGTGTGAAAAAAACTCACACCGGCTTTATTTAAAGATAAGAAAGTATCAAATATCAATCTTTCGATTACTGTCTAGACTTCAGGCGCCTTGCGCTTTTCTTGAAAATTTAAGCTCCTTCTTTTTCGGCTGTTTTTTCATATGCGGCTTGGAATTTTTGCACATCCCCCGCTCCCATGAATAACAGCACACCTTGATCATGACGCAATAAGCGATACATCGTGTCTTCATGGATCTGCTCCGCATCAGGAATCCGCTCAAGTAGATCATTAATCGTTAAGTCACCACTTTTTTCACGTGCGGATGAAAAGATATCACATAAATAGACGCGATCTGCTGATTTTAAACTATTTGCAAACTCATCCAAAAATGTTTTCGTTCTTGAAAACGTGTGCGGCTGAAATATAGCGATAATTTCCTTTTCAGGATACTTTTGTTTCGCCGATTCAATCGTTGCTGAAATTTCTGTCGGGTGGTGTGCATAGTCATCGATTAACACTTGATTGCCGAACGTTTTTTCACTAAAACGTCGTTTTACACCTTGGAACGTTTGCAGTCGTTTTTGTATCGTTTCTAATTCAACTTCTTCATAATGACATAAAGCAATAACAGAAAGTGCATTTAATACATGGTGACTTCCATAACCAGGAATCGTAAATGAACCGTAAAATGAGCTTCTTACATAAGCATCAAAGTGCGTACCATTCTCGTCTGTCGTAACATCTTTTGCATAAAAGTCATTATCTTCATTAAATCCGTAATACAAAACAGGTACTTGTGCAGTTAATTTCTGTAAATGCTCATCATCACCGCATGCGATAATTGCTTTTTTCACTTGCATAGCCATTTCCTGGAATGCTTGAAAAACATCTTCTACGTCTTTAAAATAATCAGGATGATCAAAATCAATGTTTGTCATAATCGCATAATCTGGATTGTAGTGAAGAAAATGTCGTCGGTATTCACAAGCTTCAAAAACGAAATATTCGCTTCCTTGTTCTCCTTTACCGGTTCCATCCCCAATCAAATAAGAAGTCGGCTTGGCATCTTGTAACACATGTGCCATTAAACCAGTTGTCGTCGTCTTACCATGCGAACCAGTTATCGCAATACTTGTAAATTGCTGAATGAAATCGCCTAAAAAAGTTGGATATTGATGTACTTGAATATTTTTATTCGTTGCTTCTCGTATTTCTTCATTCTCCTCATTGTAAGCAGCAGAAGCAATTACTGTTTGACCTTCTTGAATATTTTCCTTTTGAAACGGCAGCAACGGGATTCCCTTTTTCTCTAACGGCTTTTGTGTGAAAAAAACTTTATCTACATCGGAGCCTTGGACATCGTATTGCATATCGCTTAAAATTTGCGCAAGTGCGCTCATTCCAGAACCTTTAATTCCAATAAAATGATAAACTGTCATTGTTGAACCTCCACAAATCAATTGGTCCTGAGGACCCTCCCTATCACTAGGTCACTCATAATAGTTATCGTTAAATTATATGCCTAATCATAAGCAAATGCGAATTAGGCTTGTCATTTCAATTTTTTAAAAGCCTTTTTCTCGGTTTATTAAAAGTAAAAAAGTTAATAATTATTCTACCTGGCTGTAAAAAAATGGACGTCTAAATTTTGTCTCTATTTCTAATACGTCTAGGTCATTATAGCAAAGAATAAGTCATCACGCTATCACACTCATTACCCCGGGCAAAAGGTGGAATTACCACGCTAACTAGTACCACATTTTCTCAAAAAATCACGTCAGATGTTGTGGATTTGAACTTCCCCTATTACATGTATTTATTAATCATTATGTCTTTTTATAACGTGAACCAATTTCATAATTCACTTTTTTAAAAAAGCAAACACTTTCAGAATAAAAGTTATACCTTTAAAAAATTATTCGATCTATTAACATTGATGCTGATTTTCGCTTCAGGACGCTCGCTTGCCTCGGGCATTGCTTCAGCTTCCTCGGGGAGAGCACCCTGCGGGATCTTCAGCTAATGCTATTCCCGAAGGCGTCTCGCACCTTTCGCTACAATCACTGGTTCCCTGCATTTTATTAAGCTGCTGCCAAACTCGTTGAAGTTTGTTTTTGAGCAAGTCGCATGCTGGCTAATCTCATGCCATTATATACCATGGTAACTAAATCAAAATGGACTTTGGCTCGCTTTCCTGTTCGATATCTTACATTGTTTAACTGAAAAAATTCTTTGAGGTATCCAATCACCCGTTCAACGGAGCTCCGTTCTTTGAATCGCTCTTTCCAGGCAATGGAACCACGTGCAGGTGCACTATACCGCCGTAAATCAGACTCTATTTTTATCTTGTAAACCTTTTGGCATAAGGAATCATCAGCTAGTGGGCAGTCTATACATTCCTTTGGACGAGTATATTTTAGCGTTTGATACTTTTGATCAAAGCTATCATATCGATACGAATGTTCTCTGACACAGGTTGGAGCGAAATTCTCATCAAACCCAATTGGCTCTGATTCATTCTTTTTGTTGTAAGCAATGATGGAATGCCCTTTCATTCGATGGACTTGTTCATAGATGGCATCGTAATCATACCCTGCATCCATTAGGACAAAGATCATCCTAAGTTCCGGAAAGTTACTTTCTATTCCTTTTAATAAAGGGATAGCTGCTTTCCCATCGTTTAGGCTGCCTGAAGAAATCGTCGATTGGAGAATAAATTGTGTTTTTGTATCCACAGCCAAATGGCCTTTATACCCGTACCAAAACACATTTTTACCTTCACTGTTTTTCTTCACGCCCCATGCAGGGTCAAGAGGCAGCTGACCATGAAGTTCATCATAAGAAACGTCTAGCTGATCTTCAATTTTCTTTTCAAAAATGGACAAAGAGGCTTCCATGGCTTCTTTCTCTTTTAACCATTGTTCGCGTTCCGCCTTTGATTTACGCCCACGTTTCTTTGGCTCAGGCTTTGGTTTCTCTTCTTTCTTGGAAGGAGCCTGATCTCTCGCTTCAAAGTGACCAGAGTCGATGGCGATATTGGAATTCGTAATAAATTCTTCTTGAATCGCATCAAGTACTATTTGAGAATTGACCTCTTCAAGAACGTTTGTATCTTTGATCTTTGTAATCATCCTTGAAAACGAAGCTTCCGAAGGAACAGGATCTGATACTAAAAAACCGCAATCTATCTTAAACTTAAGATCCGAGTTTAAACGTTTAATGAGAAGTTGTATTTCAGGAATTCTTTCAACGAGTCTTACTACAAGTGCTTGAATCATGGCAGGATAGTTTAATTTAACGGGCCTGCCTAAATTGGATTTTTTTGATACCACGGTAAGGAGTGGATGGATATTAATGGCTGAAAAAATCTCATCGTAACGTTGGGTAGGTTCTAAATCAAATAAAATTTGCATGCTAAAAAGACTTTCTTGTCGTACAATAGACATAGGAGTCTTTCCCCCTTCGAATTAGTTTGCTCGTTACTTACTAAATTCGACATTTGGGGAGGTACTCCTTTTTTCATGTCTTGAAACCCTTGGCCTGTAAGGGCCAATAATTATGAAATTCATTCAACGTAAATAATCAATTCCATATTCTTTTAAATATTTTCTTTTGTGAATGACACTATTTTGATGATTTTCTAATTTTTTCGTTATTAATGCTGCACCATGATCGTTTAGTGGAATAGTCGGCCCAATCATCATTTGTTTAAAGCCTGTTTGCACGGTTCGTATGAGAACAATGTCGTCATATTTTCCTTCTATCGGGAAAATAAACGGTGTTGCTTGCTTATTTTCTTTCGTTATGATTGATTTATAATTAACATAGTTTTTTTCCGTCTCTTGTAAGCGAACAGGCTCAAAAGTCATAAGCAGTAAAAAGCTGCTAAGTTCAAGCATCTTTTTTGACATCGTTTCTTTTTTATCACGAATAAATAAATCGAACATTCTAGAGCCTACTACTGTTATATAATCAAAGGCAAACCAGTGCTCAAAATGCATATGTATGTCAGAAGCCATTGGTTCACCCTTCGGTATTCCAACCTTGTGAGCAAAAATATGTTTTGCTCGCACTTTTTCCCTTAGGTTCGCTTCCTTTTCGATATATTGAAAGAGTGATTCATATAAATCGAGCAATGTATTTTCAGCATCAGATTGCTTTTTTTCTTTCATTTTTTGAAAATCCACAAGAAAGGTCGCCTTTTCGTTTTTCATATTATCACCTCAGTTCCAAGGAGAAGGACAAAAAACCATTTGCCTTATCTTTCCTCTGTTCACATCGGCACATTACCGATAAACAAAACTTTGCTTTTCGTTTATATGGTTCTCAGCAAGCATAATGTGCTTGCCTAGAAACTCTTTTGCTTTCATGCAAGCATTAGATGACGTCATACGCGCCCAGAGTTTTATAATTTTAACGAAAAAGATACCACAGAATTCAAATATTCATTGATAGTAGTACCAATTTTACCAACCTTTCCTGTACTAATGCCCATATCAGCACTATAGTATAAGTTTATTCTTGGTAAACATCGGCTACTGATCTTCATCGTACTTCTTTAAAACAAGAAGAGGCCCGAGTTTCCACATATACGACTTTTCTTTAGCAAAGATGAAGCGTATATATTATGGAATATCAGACCTGCTTCTTTTCTTATCCGAGATATTCAATTCGTTCCAAACGAGGATTTTCACGATACTTTCGTCCGGTTTTTGCTTCTTCTTTATCATCTAATAAAACATTATCTCCCGTAAAACCAATATGAATTTTTAATAAGCTGCTACCAACTCCATACATGTCGACTGGTACATGGAGCTTTTCATATTCTGCAATACGCTCAGCATCAAATCCACCTGAAGCGACAATTTTCACGTGGTCAAATCCTTCTTCATCTAATGCTTCTCGTAAGGCAAATAGCAGTTTCGGATTCACACCTCTCGGGTCAAATGTCCCTAAAACGTCAGGATTACGAGTAAAGTATTGATCAATCAAATTTTTAGATGTATCTACCCGAACGCCTTTTAACGTCTCACCAAATTCCCTTGCTACTTTAAGGGAATCTGTTATCACATCATTGTTATAGTCAACTAACGCCAATAATTCATCATCTGGGAATGTCTCGTGATAGGCTCTTGACGCCTCAACAACATCACCTTCAAACAATTGAATTAAAGCATGAGGCATCGTACCCATACCCCTTTTTCCCCACCACTCATTCATCGCGTGCGTTGCTTGTGCTTTAGAACCACCAATGTAAGCTGCATAACCATCTCCAGCTTGTTGAGTAAAATGGTCATCACGGTCACCCATAAAAATAACCGGTTTTTCTTTTCCGGAGGATTTAGCGGCTTTTACAACCTCATAAACATTTGTAGCTACCGATGTCCGACGGGCTAAAATCCCATCAATGAGCCCTTCTAAAAATCCGAAATTTTGATAAGGTCCCCGTATCG
Source organism: Evansella halocellulosilytica (assembly GCF_002335745.1). Taxonomy (GTDB): domain Bacteria; phylum Bacillota; class Bacilli; order Bacillales; family Salisediminibacteriaceae; genus Bacillus_CA; species Bacillus_CA halocellulosilytica. Next base: position 4,646,052 of record NZ_NIST01000001.1, read on the forward strand.
TTAATACGGTTTCATGAGGCTCAATTTTATCACCGTCTTTAAGAGAATAGATTTCTAATTCTTCCGGCTTTTCAGCAAACGTATGAATGAGCGCAATTACTTCATCTGTGCCACAAAGGACGGCATTTTTCTTTTGAAAAAACTGCATCGTCACAACGTTATCTTTTTTATACTTTTCAGCAATTTTTTTCGTTTTCAAAAAATAAACTGCCGAGAACCAACCTTCACTTACACGTTCATCAAACTTAAACGTTTTATTCGTTAGACGGTTAATCTTTCCTTGCAATTTAAGCTGTATTTCTTTTGTCGGAACCATTTCTAATACTCCTTGCATAACTAAGACGTTACAATGTCTTTTCTTAGTGATAAAAAGGGCTTTTTCGATGTTCTTCAATTACTGCTTCTAATATTTCAGCTAAATCTGTTTCATTTACGTGCTGAATACCATTTCGAAGTACAATCCATTGTGTTCTTTCTTGTTCTGTTAACAGGTGGATCCATTCTGGTGATACATGGTGAACCAAGTTTGCCAAAGGAATTTGCTGCATGAAAACATCCCTCCTAAGGTTATAAAGTTCAACATCATCTTGCCAGTATGGTGTAGCAGACCATCAGTAATTGACGGGTCTCCATACTTTGAATATTTTGTTAGCACCTGAGCAAAACATGAAGTCTTTTGCCCTTTACAAACTTCATAAGAAATTAACTTTCATTACAATTGTATAAAAAAAGAAGTAAACTTGGTAGTCTAAAATTCTTCTTTTGTCATTATTTTTTCGTTTAAATCGTTTTTTGTCAAATAAACGTCTCTCGGCTTACTCCCTTTTGCTGGAGAAACAATTCCTTGTGCTTCTAACAGGTCAATTAACCTCGCTGCTCGATTGTAGCCCATTCGGAAATGACGTTGCAGTAATGAAGTGGAGGCTGCTTGTTGTTCCACGACAAATCCACAAACTTCGTCGAACAATTCATCACTGTCTTCATCAACCATTTGTTGGTCTAAATCTTCTTTTTCAAATAAGAACTTTTGTTCTCCAGATTTCTTTACTGCTTCCGTTACACGATCGATTTCATCATCAGTCACAAAAGTCCCTTGCAGCCTGACCGGCTTTGAGGAGCCATTTTCGAGAAGTAGCATATCGCCTCTACCTAACAGTCTCTCCGCACCGCCACTATCAAGAATCGTTCTTGAATCAGCTTGAGAGGATACTGAAAATGCAATTCTCGTTGGAATATTTGCTTTAATAAGCCCTGTAATAACATCTACTGAAGGTCTTTGTGTTGCAACTAATAAATGAATACCGCACGCCCTCGCTTTTTGAGCAATCCGGCAAATAGCACTTTCTACATCAGAGGGAGAAACCATCATTAAGTCAGCCAGTTCATCAACGACGATCACTATATAAGGTAATGTATCAGCTTCTTTACCTTGCTCTTTCATTTTTTGATTAAAGCGTCCAATATCACGTGTTCCCGATTCTGCTAATTTTTCATAGCGTTGCTCCATTTCAGCTACCGCCCATTTCAACCCTTCAGTCGCTTGCTTCGGATCAGTTATAACAGGCGCTGCAAGATGTGGAACATCATTATATGGAGCTAGTTCAACCATTTTCGGATCAATTAAAAGTAAGCGAACATCCTTCGGAGATGCTTTATAAAGCAAGCTGACTAAAATAGAATTGACACAAACACTTTTTCCAGAACCAGTTGCTCCGGCAATAAGCCCGTGAGGCATTTTTTGCAAATCTGTCACGACTGCTTCACCAGCAATATCCATTCCTAATGCAACTGTTAATGGTGACGATGATTTTTGAAAAACTGGAGCATGAAGTATTTCTCGTAAAAAGACTGGCTCAGATTTTTCATTTGGAACTTCTATACCTACCGTTGTCTTTCCGGGAATAGGTGCTTCTATCCGGATTTCCTTTGCTGCCAAACTAAGTTTCAAATCATCTGTTAAGTTCGTTATTTTACTAACTTTAACACCTGGTTCCGGCTGGATTTCAAAGCGTGTGACAGATGGACCTTTTGTAAAACGGACGACTTTTGCACGGATGTGGAAGTATTCAAACGTTTCATCCAGCTTTTTTGACTGTTGCATAAGCCACTCATCATCATGATTTTCTTTCCTCGGTGGAACATCGAGTAAGTGTAGACCTGGAGCCACGTAGCTTGTGCCATTTTCAGTTTGACGCTGCTGCTCTTTTTTACGATCGCTAGGAAGCATTAACACATTGTATGGCGTAATTGTCTGGTTATGATCTAGCGTTCCCCTCTTTTCCATTTTATTTGCCTTGTTCTGTTTAAGTTTGGATGATTGTCCAGAAGCAGAGATTGTTTTTCTTTGATTTTGAACCTTTTCTTCCTCTCGTTTTTGTATAACCGGATCACTTGTCGTCTGCTGATCTTGAGTGCTTTCAGCGCGCTTAAGTAACCGACTTACTTGATCGTCATTCTCTTCTTTAATCTGATCAAAAGGTGTTTTCTTTAGCGGCTCCTGAATTGGAGTGCTTTCCGTACGGTTATTTAAACGATTTACTTTGTCATTTTCTTCTTTAATCTGGTCAAAAGGCGTTTTCTTTTGCGGCTCCTGAATTGGAGTGCTTTCCGTACGGTTACCTAAATGATTTACTTTGTCATTTTCTTCTTTAATCTGATCAAAAGGCGTCTTCCCCAGAGATCCAGGTTCTTCATGATCATCTGTCTCTTGAAACTCAGCTAAGTCATTTTCGATTTTTTCTACTCTATTTAACCCCTTATATGCAATCTCTTCTTGATCATCTTTCTCTTCAATGACATCTTCTTCGTATTCCATATTATATTGGCTATTTGTATATGTAGAATATGTTGTTTCATTTGTAATACCTGCGGAGACTTCCTCTTCGACTTCTAGTGATTCATTTCTTGGCGCTTTTCGAAAACCATAAATTGGGGAAGGCGTTTCTTGAGGGCGAAACCCGACTCCTTGAAACATCATTGAATCCTTCTCTTTTTCTAAACTGTGTTCTTTGACCTTATTAGTATCATTTTGTCTGGAGTCATCGTTGGACTCTTGCTTTACTTCATACGAACGAGTGTTGGATGTATTCGTTGTCCTCTCTTTTTTTAACGATTGGGATTGGTTCAGTACTGCTTTACCAATCACTTCATTATCTTTTACAACCGGGAAACGAAACGTTCCTTGCTTCGGATATTGGTTAATAATTTTCGCTTCAGCTGTTTTAGATTGCGGAACCTTCTTTGATAGGTTCTGTTTAAAATTAAATTGCCTTTGATCGTGGTCAATCCCTTCGTTACCGTCTTCCTTTGGAAATAACCATTCCTTTATCGTAGAAACATGTCTAAGTAGTCTTTTTTTCAATATAATCACCTTTCAACGTTCAAACATCAATTTCGTTATGTTTTTTTGCCTCAGCGTCATATTCTACCTTTGTATTGATAGAGTTTTTAAGCTATCTGTCCTGCACTCATTTTCAGGTAAAATAGAGGGTGTTTCTCAACATATAACATAAATCTCTCTGAAACAAAGTATATCAGAAATTGTGTAATTGCTTCTTGAAACTTATGAAAAAATCGAAAAAGAACCACCTATTATGGTGATTCTCATCCTCCTGCTCATATAACATTCGAAGTAAGTTTATTTTTTTGTCGAATCTTTAGGTTTTCGTTGAGCTAAAATAAATATAGGTTCGAATTCACCGTCTTCATAGACGAATGGCAATGCTGTAATTGGAACTCTACCTTCTGAAAAGAACTGAAACACCATTTGAGCTAATATATCGTACCCTACTTCGTTCCGAATATCAGCAAATATAAGCACATCTTGATGAGGAACAGCGACAGCAAATTCACCTGACACTTTCTTTTCCATCTCTCTCATTAAAGATTCATTTAACATTCGACTCGCATCATAACCATCATCAGCATTCACAAAATAAAAGACATTTCCAGCAACTTCGTCTTTTTTCATGTTGTAATTTAATGATCTCACATTAAACAATGCCGTCTCTTGAAGCTCCTTAAGCGTTTTACCTTCTTGATTTAACGTTTCTTCATCAATTAACGAGAAGGAAGCACCATGGTCTACAGCATAAAATATACGAGTCTCTGCCGTATGATCGGTAAATACTAATTTCTTTCCATCCTCTAGTTCAGTCGGGAATGATGTAGATCGAATGACAGGGTAAACGTTCTTTTCATTTCCTTTCACTTGAACCTTTTCATGGAGTAATTTAAGCCCTTCCGTTACATAATTCATTGTCTCTGCAAGGGCATTGCTTTCATCTTCCTTAAATTTATCTTTTAATGCAGTAAGGTTTAAGGTAACCCCTTTATCAAACCTTTTATCAACAATTCGAAGCGTCTCTTTCTCACGGTCGAACTTTGTTATCCAATGTTCATTGTTTATTTCATTTTCAATTGCACGCTTTATTTGTATAGGTTTCATCCTTTGCATACCTCCTATAATTCACACTTCTCATTTTAACATGAGAACAACCTTATCCAAAACAGGTATGCTTATTGGACAATGCACTTTGCTACTTGTGTCTCATCTGCTATGTTTATCTCATATATTGATCAGTATCGTTTCTTTTCACAGACACAAGATCCGTTATCGTCAAAAAAAATTATTTGTATCATGATTAAGGACATAGGATGTGTTATATGTGAAAAACGTGAGAATATCTCTTCATACTCTTATCTTGGCGGTACGAGTGTCAGCGAAACTTCCAGTGTTAAGCTTTTTGATAGTATTAACGGATTCAGTGTCCTCCAAAGTGATATCATCATCCGCACTCTAATGTGAAGTCCGTTCAACAGGTAGAAAGAGCTGCCAATTGGCAGCTCTTTCCGATACGGTTACTTGTTTTTTTCTAAGAAATCAATAATTTCTTCTTTCGACTTGCGATCTTTACTTACGAAGCGGTCTACTTCTTTTCCATTTTTAAATACGAGAAAGCTCGGAATTCCAAAGACGTCATACTCCTGGCACGTTTCAATAAAATCATCGCGATTTATTTTATAAAAGGTAAATTGATTGAAACGCTCCTCTATTTCAGGCAGATGTGGTTCAATAACAACACAATCAGGGCACCATCCTGCTGAAAACATTAATACAGCATTTTCATGATTAACAACTTCATTAAATTGTTCGTTTGATGTAATATCTTTCATTAAATACACCTCCTATGATTGTTCAATTTTCATATCTCCAGCTTTTATTTTACCAGTTTTCCGCAGCCATTCCGAGAAAATAAGACTGAGAACTGCAGGCAAAATAAAATGCAATAATGCAATTGATAGTAACACTGACATACTGCTTCCCATCGTGTGAATAGTCATTATTTGTCCGACTAATCCACTCGTTCCCATGCCAGCTCCAGCATCATTATTTTCCATTAGAAAGACGACTGTAGCAATTGGACCAAGTATTGCAGCTGTTAATGTCGGGGGCAGGATAATCCACGGGTTTTTCATAATATTTCCGATTTGGAGCATTGATGTTCCGATACCTTGTGCAACAAATCCTGACCAACGGTTCTCACGAAAGCTGCTCGTTGCAAATCCTATCATTTGTGCGGCACATCCAACCGTTGCTGCACCAGCCGCAATCCCTTCAATACCAATCATAAACGCAATCGCTACACTCGAAATAGGTGCTGTTAATGCAAGTCCCATAAAAATCGCAATAATGATTCCCATAATAAATGGCTGCTGTTCCGTTGCCCATTCCAAAAAGTCTCCAAACTGACTGAGACCAAAATCAATGGATGGTCCAATCAATGTTGCTGTACCAATACCAACAAAAATCGTAATAAATGGGGTAACAATAATATCAAGCTTCGTCTCTTTCGACACAAGCTTACCGATTTCAGTTGATAGTAATGCTGCAATAAAGCTGCCTGCAGGTCCACCAAGCTCTGCTCCAGCTGCACCACTAATAACTGCGGCAAATAAAACTAGCCGAGGTGCTTTAAGTCCATAAGCGACTGCCACTCCTATTGCAGGGCCATATAGACCCATTGCCATATCTCCCATTGATTTTAAAAGGTCAAGTCCTAACAAGTCACCTATCGTTTCCATGATCAATCCGATTATTAACGAAGAAAACAAACCTAAAGCCATGAAACTTAATGCTTGTATGACATATGTATGAAAGGATGGTTTGACTCCTTTTCTATCTAAAAACGCTTTCAATATTTTCACCACCACTGATTATTTCAATCTTTATTTTAATATAAATATAGAAGAAAAACGAAGAAGCTGTGACAAAACAGTCTCTTTAAAGCAAAAAAGATTCTATTGATCGTGTTTGATAAAGGATACTCCGATTTTTTTTATTGAACAATCAACACCAATAGAACATTTGCTAGAAAAGAAATGGCTCTCACCAAAACCGGTGAGGGCCACTCTATTTTACTGGGTTTTGTCCCAGCCTCCACATATTATCGTTCAATTGATTTTACGATATCAAACATCATTTCTGCATCATCGTTGACATTCTCTAATGAACTTATTGTTGTCAATTTTGCCCCTTCATAACCAACGACTACTCGATAACTTTCTTCATCAAACTCCGCAACGACAAGATATCCAAACTTACCGTCCTCTTCGTCAAGTTCAAGGGTAATCGGATCTTCTTCATTTATCATAAGTTCATCTAATAATGCTTCTTCTGAATCATAATCGGTTTGATCATTTAAAAACAATAGAAAAACTTGGTCATTACGAGTAAACTCTATATTAAATTCATCTACGACTTCTCTATCTAATGTAGCAGGTATATATATGGAAAGGTCGCCTTCTTCAACGTTAGGTTCCATTTTTTCTTGAACCATTTTTTCCTGAAACATCTCTTCATTATCTTCTGCGACACTTGCTTCAGAAACATTACAAGCTGCTAACAGTATCGTTGCTGCTAACAGTATGGAAATCCCTGTTAACTTTCTAAATAGCAAACTTTCTCCCTCCTAGTACTTTCTCTTTATTAATTAGTATCATTTTAACACAATATATGAAATGAAAGAGAATGGATTTTAAAAATTTCTATATATTTCTACATTTTTTTTAATATTTTTTCTAAAAACGGTTCCAAAAGTTCTATAAATGGATAAAAATAAAGACTCTCTCTCGTTTTTTGTCGAAATTTCTATGTTGCATCTTTTCATAGTTGTTAATATTTTTCTTTCCCCCTGATGTCAAGTAAAATAAATGTGAACCCACGATACAACAAATTGAATCCGAATAGGAGTGGTAATGTATGGAACTTACTGTATACTTAGCAGGTCAGATTCACGATGATTGGCGAGAAGAAGTGAAAGAAAAAGCGAAAGCGAACAACTTACCGCTAAACTTTGTTGGGCCGATGGAAAATCATGACAGATCAGACAATATTGGTGAAGAAATATTAGGGACACAGCCAGACAAAATATTCAAAGACGAAGCTGCATCTAAGTTTAACAATTTGCGAACTCAAGTCTTACTTAGTAAATCAGACGTTGTCATTGCACTTTTTGGAGAAAAATACAAACAATGGAATAGTGCAATGGATGCTTCAACAGCTATTGCACTAAACAAACCTCTTATCCTTATACGCCCTGAAGAGCTCCATCATCCGTTAAAAGAGATTTCTGAAAAAGCGCAAGTTACTGTTGAAACGGTTGACCAAGCGTTAAAAGCATTAGCCTATATTTTTGAAGGAAAATAATTAGCTTTTTGATTGTTAGGCAGTGATCCCCCACTGCCTTTTATTTTTGGTTCTGTAACTGCCATTGACCGACTAGTAACCGTACAACATGTTCAAACATCGTCACCCTCGTTATTTGCCCCATCGTTAAAATCCCAACCGTTCCTTCATTTTTCCTTACATCAATTTTGTTTGCCCATTGATCAATGACATCCCCAAGTTCATGTCCACCTCGTAATTGTTCAGCAATTTCCTCAGGTAAAGGAATTCTTGCACCTCCCGCTACAAATACATCTCCTTCTTTCGTTGCTAAAGCGCCCCAATTACAAATCGTCATTTCATGGTGCTCATCAACGACCCCTCCTTCTAAACCAATTCCGATATCAAAAGACAAGTGGTTGACAAGATATTTTGCCCGATTTATCGCACCTTGCTTCGTTTCTACATCAGAAAATGGTTGTTCTGAAACTGAACTTGGAACAGCTAAAGATTCTATTTGAAAAGAAGTTTTTAAAACTTCTTTCACTGCTTTTACTTTTGCATGATTTTTTGAACCAATTCCTACTCTCATCATTACGTATTTCCTCCATCATTTGCATTGCACTCATCATATCTTAAATTGAGCTAATCTCCAAAAGCGGCGTATGCGGCCATAGGATCCTCTATTTGTGACGAAAAGGCTAATTAGCGGTGTTGTGCGGCCACACGATCCGCTATTGAATGAAAAAGTTGCTGATTACTCGTGTTTTGGAGGGGATAACGGAACTGGTGTCCTCGAAGATTGCGAGAAAGCTGATTTTTAGTCAATTAAGGGATCTGTTGTCCGCCAAAACACTCCTCCTATCGCCGTCCAAGTAGAAAAAAGAGGGCGGTTCTATACGCCCACCATCTCCAGAGTCACCGCCTATCACTCATTCGAGAAATAACTATCCGCCCGTAAAACGGGCCACCCTATAAGGGACCTTATTAATTTGGTTCTTGCTAAAAGTATTTTGAAGACATCTCTTTTCATAATCACATAGAAAACGAGCTGGGATATGATTAGTAAAATTCCAGCTCGTTTTTTAGGACAGCCTATTCGCTGATTGTCACACTTTGTTTTTACACATTATCACGAATACTGTCTAAAGATGTTTTGTCTGTTTTTCTCACTAGAGTAGTCAATAGCTCTTTTGCTGCAGCATAGTCATCTACATGGATAATAGATGCAGAAGTATGAATATAACGGGAACATACTCCAATTACTGCAGATGGGACTCCACTTCCTGAAATATGGACTCTTCCAGCATCTGTTCCTCCTTGTGAAATGAAAAATTGGTATGGAATATCGTTCGTCTCTGCCGTATCTAATATAAATTCACGCATTCCTCGATGAGTTACCATTGTACGGTCATAAATTCGCAAAAGTGCACCTTTTCCAAGATGCCCGAAAGCGTCTTTGTCACCTGTTGCATCATTTGCAGGACTTGCATCAAGTGCATAGAAAAGGTCTGGATTAATCATATTTGCTGCGACTTGCGCACCTCTTAACCCTACTTCTTCTTGAACAGTTGCTCCAGAGAATAGCATATTCGGTGTTTTTTCACCTTGAAGCTCTTTTAGCAGTTCAATCGATAGACCGACACCATAGCGATTATCCCAAGCTTTAGAAAGAAGCTTCTTTTCATTTGCCATTTTTTCTAATGGACAGATTGGCACAATTTGCTGACCTGGTTTTATTCCAATTCTTTCTGCATCCTCTTTGTCGTCTGCCCCAATATCAATGTACATATTTTTTATTTCCATTGGCTTTTTACGTTTTGCTTCATCTAAAAGGTGAGGTGGAATTGAACCGACAACTCCTGTAACCGGACCATTATCCGTAATTATTTGTAGACGTTGCGCTAGTAATACTTGGCTCCACCAACCTCCAAGCGTTTGAAAGCGAATTAGACCTTTATCGGTAATTTGTGTAACCATAAAGCCAACTTCATCCATGTGACCTGCAACCATGACTCTTGGTCCTTGCTCGTCACCTTTTTTCACCCCAAAAATTCCGCCCAATCGGTCTTGAATGACTTCATCACTATACTTTTTTAACTCTTCACGTACATATGCACGAACTTCATGTTCAAATCCAGGAGCACCCGGAAGCTGAGTCAGTGTATTAAACATATCAAACGTCTCTTTTCTCATAATAAACCCCTTCCATTCGTCAATTACTATTATGTATGCTAGTTTTATTTTAACGAATTGTCAGACAGGTTTCCACTTTTTTCGAAAATCGAAATAAAAAATGCTTATTATAAACTTAATAAATCAACTAAACAGAGTTTAATTTCAGACATTTCGACTGAAATTAATTCCGAACTTCTTTAACATCCTCTTATATAGTACTTTTATTCTTGCATACCTCATTGTAAAATAAAGGATAGATCGATTTATTTATGACACTTAAAAGCAATAACTCCGCGGAATGGATATTGCTTCTTCATGTCATACTAAATAAATAATCATGTTCATACGCATTCCGTTAACAAATGCATAGAATACATAAAAAAAGAGGGTGTTTATATGGGATGGAAACGTTTTGCTGCCGGCGTTGGAGCAGGAGTCGCTGTCACGATGTTAGCTAAAAGTCAATTAGATAAAAGACAAGAACAGCTTTCACCAGAAAAAGCTTTAAAACTTGTTAAACAGAAAGCGAAATCACTCGGTACAATTGATGGCTCATGGATTCATATGATTACAGAGGAACTTGAAAAAGAAGGGTTAATTTATAAAGTATACCGTGGCGGTATCACTTGTACTGATGAAGACGATAAGATGAGTGCGTATGAATTTTTCGTTGATGCCGCAACAGGTGCAATCTTGCAGCTACACAAACATGAGGACTAAAAGATAACATAAGCAACCTTCTTAGTGCCCGGCGAGTGCCGGGCACTATTGCTTTGTAATCCTTTTTCACATGTAAGATCAACTCTTTCGACACACCCTCTTATTTTTCCACTATTTATTCTCCTTCTTTTTTCTCAAAAGTCCCTACACAACGAACATGTAGAAAATTCCCGAAAATAAGTATGAAAGTCCGAGTAAATAAGTTCGATTTTTGTCATAAATATGAGTACTTTGACCTATTAATCACTCATATCAACAAATGTTATTTATGTTAATTTTTCATAGTTTTTTAAATTTTAAAACTTTCGTACCAAGGAATAGTTTGTAAACTAAACGAATTTTTACTATTGTATGATTTTTTTTACAATTTTTTATATTACTGGAGGTGTAATTGGCCAGAAGTCGTACTTAATCATCATAAAATTTATGGGGGGATTATTTTTGAAGAAAACATTTAGCAAACAATTATTACTTATGTTAACGATGCTTCTTTTATTTTCAACTGGCTTTTCCTATCCTACACAAGGTGGCAACAATAACACTCTAGAACGTCTGCCAACTATAATGGGTGAATATGACTTTTCTTCTGATGAGTTAACAACCATTATTGTCGAATTAGATGAGCCTTCTATTGTTGAAGCAAAGCACAGTGGTAAAAATCAATCAAAAGATGAGCTAGAAAATGTTCGTGAACAAGTAATTGAAGATATTAAAAATGCTGCCGAAAGCAGTGAAGTAGGCCGTGAGTATGACTATGTATTTAGCGGCTTTTCTGTCGAATTGAAACAAAGTGAAATCCGTGACCTCGCTGGAGTTGCAGGAATCAAAGCAATTTATCCGAACGTCACGTACGAGGCAGAAGTAATTGAGTCTATTGAAATTGGGGCAAATGAAGTTTCTCCAGAAATGATGGAAACTGCTCCATTTATCGGTGCAAATGATGCATGGGAACTTGGATATACAGGTGAGGGAGTTACTGTAGCGGTTATTGATACAGGCGTAGACTATACACATCCTGACCTTGAACATGCATTTGGAGATTATTTAGGCTGGGATTTCGTAGATAATAACGATGACCCTCAAGAAACACCTCCTGGTGACCCTCGTGGTGGTTCTACGAACCATGGTACACATGTAGCAGGTACGGTTGCAGCAAATGGGGAAATTAAAGGTGTCGCTCCTGATGCATCATTACTTGCTTACAGGGTATTAGGACCTGGTGGAAGCGGTACTACAGCCAATGTCATTGCAGGGATTGAACGTGCTGTTCAAGACGGTGCCGATGTAATGAACTTATCGTTAGGAAATTCTTCTAATGACCCTGATTTCGCAACATCTCTTGCTCTTGACTGGGCAATGGCAGAAGGAGTCGTAGCGGTTACATCTAACGGAAACAGTGGTCCTAATGAGTGGACAGTCGGATCTCCTGGTACGAGTCGTGAAGCGATTTCAGTTGGGGCAACAAGGATCCCTTACTTCTTATATGAAGCCGATATGTTTACGTCTAATGGTGTCGATTATCCATCCGCCGCAGTTATGGGACACCCTGGAGATAATGAGTTACTTTCATTAAACGATCAGGAATTTGAATTTGTTCATGTTGGGTTAGGCAGCGCGTCAGATTTTGAAGATGTTGATGTTGATGGGAAAATTGCCTTAATCGAGCGTGGTGAATATCCGTTCGTAGAAAAAGCGTCAAATGCAAATGAAGCAGGCGCTGTCGGTGCTGTCATTTATAATAATGTCGCTGGTGTTCAGCCAGATGTTCCTGGTACAGCCGTACCAACAATTAAAATTTCAAATGATGACGGTTTAAAAATGCTTCAAGAATTAGAAGATGGCAACAATACTGTAACATTTGATATTCAATCAGTCGGAGAAGTCGGGGAAACGGTCGCAGATTTCTCTTCTCGAGGACCTGCAATGGGAACTTGGATGATTAAACCAGATGTATCAGCTCCTGGAGTAAATATTTTAAGTACTGTTCCAACACACGATTCAGATGACCCACATGGATATGCCTCTCTTCAAGGTACAAGTATGGCAGCTCCACATGTAGCTGGTGCTGTTGCAGTATTACTTGAAAAGCATTCAGGTTGGGATACGCAAGATGTGAAGTCAGCATTAATGAATACTGCTGAGTCAATGATTGATATAAATGGTGATGTTTATCCATTTAATACACAAGGTGCTGGAAGTATCCGCATTGTTGATGCATTAAATACAGAAACACTTGTTGCACCAGGCTCGTATTCTTACGGGACATTCGTTAAAGAAAACGGCCGACAAGTTGAACGACAGCACTTTGAGATTAAGAACCTTTCAAGTGAAAGAAAACGATATTCACTGAATGTAGAGTTTTATGATGGGGGAGAACATATCAGTGTGAATACTAGTAATAACCTCAATGTTCAGTCTGGTAAATCGCAAAAGGTGAATATGAACGTACAAGTAAATGCTAGCGGATTGGAACCTGGTTATTATGAAGGTATGATCACACTTACACACGAGGATGAAGTCATTGAAGTCCCTACTATTCTATTCGTCCAAGATCCTTATGAAGTTTTTGATCTAATCGACCTTCTTGACTCTGGAAGCTTTACACTTGAAGATGGCATATTCGATGTCACTTTAAATTTAAATAAAGATGTCGATTATGTCGACTTTATGATTTACAATTCAGACCTAAATTCCGGAGCAATCATTGCTGAAGAAGCTGACCTTCCTGCAGGGGAAAACAACGTACAAATTGATGCAAATAATATTTTGCCATTGCTACCGATCGTCTTACCATCTGATGAATATGCATTTGTCGTTTGGGTTGGTAAAGATGATAAAGAAGAAGGATGGGTTTTAGGCTATTTTGATTTAGACTAAACCGTTGAGGCTTGGACAAACCCTAGTTAAAAAGAGTGGTGCCTACCGTATTGGTGGGTACCATTTCTTATTTGTAATGGGTATTGTGCAAAAAGTACACTCGCTTGCATTCCAGAGCACAAGTGCGTCATCTACTCGTGCTGTACTTCGTATGCATTCGTAGTGTCTTCTTTGCTACGGACAAAGTTCCAGCTAATCGGGGAAAATCGCCTCTATGGACCTTCACCTCTAGCAAGAAAAGCGCAAGGCGCCCGCCTATCGGCGACACTCTTTAACTTAGCGATTCTTCTCTGAATTCTCTACGAGCTACTTCGACGCATTCTCTTCTTCGATTAATCTTGTAGAGGAAGAAGCACATAGTCTGCGACGAGTAACCACAGGAGCAACGAGCGATTCTTCTCTGAATTCTCTACGAGCTGCTTCGACGCATTCTCTTCTTCGATTAATCTTGTAGAGGAAGGAGCACATAGTCTGCGACGAGTAACCGCAGGAGCAACGAGCGATTCTTCTCTGAATTCTCTACGAGCTGCTTCGACGCATTCTCTTCTTCGATTAATCTTGTAGAGGAAGAAGCACATAGTCTGCGACGAGTAACCGCAGGAGCAACGAGCGATTCTTCTCTGAATTCTCTACGAGCTGCTTCGACGCATTCTCTTCTTCGATTAATCTTGTAGAGGAAGAAGCACATAGTCTGCGACGAGTAACCGCAGGAGCACTGTTTTTCTGCGACGAGTAACCGCAGGAGCACTGTTTTTCTGCGACGAGTAACCGCAGGAGCAAGCGCTGCCTTTTCCTCTTCTAGCATCGATCTGTGGTTATATCCGTCAACCGGGCAATACGCCACGTCCTGTGGCATGCCCGGCATTAGGACGTCCTGTCCGTCGAGGCAAATCGCTAAATCAGACCTTCGGCTAAAACCCCCCGCGTCCTGCGGGAACGCCGAAATCACCACCTCCGTGTGAAAGCTCGTGATGTAAATGCTCTTTGGGGCTACCGACAGGAAGAAGTCCGAACTAGACTTCAAGTGGCGGGGCGAAGCGACCTCGAGCCGATGGCTTCTGAAGTCTAGACATCAATCGAGAGATTGATATTTTATAAATTCTTATCTTTGTACAAAGGCAACATCTGCCTTTACTTTAAACCACTGTGTTTGCTTTACTACTGACAACGCCTCAATTAATTGATATTCTATCATATGTCTTTTTCTTTACTTTTCGTTAATCCAAACGGTATGATAGTTTTAAAATCATTAACGAATAGGTGATCAACTTGAGCAAAACGAGTAAAATTCAACAGCCTAACATTCCCGACATCCTTGAGCAAACTGAAATTTCCGAATATGAAGAGCAATATGAACAAGTGTTGATTCAAGATTGTACGGTTACTCAAATGACCCATTCACAAATCTATTTTGAACAATCCGTTTTTCGTGATGTCACTTTTCAAGAGAATTCATTGGAAAAAGTAGAACTAATTGACGTTACCTTTGAAAAATGTGACTTATCAAATGTTGATTTTACTGATGCGATTATTCATCGTGTTTTGTTTAAGGATTGCAAACTATTAGGGTTCAACTTATCAGGTGCAACATTACGTAATGTTCAGTTTGAAGAGTGTCTTGCAAACATGCTTTCACTCGGTTATTCAGACTTAAAACAAATATCTTTTAACCGCACGATACTTAATCAAGCTGATTTTTATGAGACAAAAGTAAAGTGGATCACGTTTAATGAGTGTGATCTCGATAAAAGTAATTTTACCGGAACACAGATGAATGGAATTGATATTAGTAATTGTACATTCAACCAGCTACATGTGTCCTTTGAAAAGTTAAGTGGATGTACAGTATCACGGGAACAGGCAATTGGTTTTTCAAAATTGTTAGGCCTTACTATTAAGGAAGAATAGCTCAAACCTAACCTTTTAAAAACTATAATAAATAACCTTCCCGAATGCATCGAGAAGGTCAGCTTTTCTCTTTTTATTCATTTTCACGGTTACGCACGACAGTTTCGACCATGTTTTTACCGGACTTATCCCACTTTATGACGCGATATTTGTAGTCATGATAAAAAATAAATGCAGCACCGTTTTCGATTGCTGGAAGTAAGTATTTTTGTTTTGCCCCAATCGAGTCCATCGGATAATCATCATATGCAAGTACCCATAATACATTTTGATGTGCATGAGTAGGCATTAAATCAGCCATATGGTAAATCAATTCTCCGCCCCGGTCAATTTTCACGATACAGTGCCCGGCACTATGACCACCTGTATGTATTAACTGAATACCTTTAACTACTTCAACCGACTTCTTGAAGTTTTTAACTTGATGCTCTATTGGCTTCCAGTTTTCCTCAAAATATGTGTTTCGAGAACGAATATTAGGGTTCTTCAATTCATCCCATTCGGTTTGCTGTATCCAAAATGTAGCGTTCGGAAATGTTGGTACTATTTCTCCATTCTTCCACTTAGTAGCTCCACAAGCATGATCAAAATGCATATGTGTCATCAACACATGGTCAATATCCTCTACAGTTAGATTTAATGCAGCTAGACTTTCTTCAATTTTAGCTTCTTGTGTAATACCAAAATTCCGCATTGCTTTATCAGAAAACTTTTCATTCCCAATTCCCGTCTCAATTAAAATATTTACATCGTTAACTTGAATTAAGATTGGATCTGTTCGAAGTTCTATTTGATTATTTTCATTAAGTGGATACTTTTTTGACCATAAAGGCTTAGGTACAACACCGAACATTGCACCACCATCCATATGTGTCACTCCACCATTTAACCATGTCATTTTCATATCTCCGATTGCCCATTGCTCTAAAGCCATGATCATTCCTCCTTCGCAGGATGCGTATTACAGATAAGCCTCTAAGCGGTATATTCTCATGCCCCTTGATGAAAATTTTTCTTCATATTCCGTCATGACATTATCCTCCATGTCACTTTGATGAAGGTCAAGGCTGACATTTTTTAATTTATATCCAAATCTGGTCATACTTTCAATTGAGTACTCAAAGAGGCCTTGGTTATCTGTTTTAAAATGGATTTCTCCATCATTCTTTAATACTTCGGCGTATTTCTGCAAAAATCCTTCATGAGTTAACCGTCGTTTCGCATGTCTGTTTTTGGGCCATGGATCAGTAAAGTTAATATATAATCGATCAATTTCTTTGTTCGCAAAAAAATCGGTTAGTTCTGAAACGTCTTCTTTTAAAAGCCGGACATTTTTCATAGGATTTTCAATCAAACGCTCTACTCCAGAAATTATAACACTATCAAATTTTTCAATACCAATCATATTTCGGTCTGGAAACTTCTCCCCCATTTTCGTAACAAAACGTCCTTTCCCAGTACCGACTTCAACATGTAAAGGAAAGTCGTTTCCAAAAAGATCGTTCCATCGACCTTTATAACTTTGAGGATTTGGTTCAACAATATGCGGATTGTTTTCAATCATTTCTCGTGCCCAAGGTTTATTACGTAAACGCATTTTATACTCACACTCCAATTTATACACATTTCTTATCATATAGCCTACTCACAATTTTAAATAGCATTTTATTGAACAAAAATTAGCGCCGCATTCCATTTTCATAATGAAATGCAATCACGAAGCATAATTTTGACGAATATTCACATCCTTTTAAAGACTAAACAAAGAGGATGGTCAAAATACCCTGGTAAAAGGCTAGACTGCCTTGTAATCCATGGCTCTTTCGTCCTCTTGTTGAACGCTCACTATAAATACGAAATGAGGATGTGGCATGTATGGCAATGAATTATCATCATCAATTACAGCTTCTTGTAGACATTTTACAAAACCAGCAAGATGAAAACTACGGGACACATGATGAGTACGAGCAGGTTGAACGGCTTGCAAACTCCCTTATCGAAAATCATACTGTACCCGAGGACATTAAATCAATCGCTGCAAACATTCAGCACTATGCTCATCATCATGATATACCGAACGAACACAACAGTGTAAATATACAGGAATTACAAAAATATGTTCACGAGATTCAACAGGCTGAACAACGGCCACAAGGTGACTCGACTTTCCTATAAGAAAAATTGGTGCCTGGCACTAGACATTACTGTCGCCGGATGCTTTCCTCAATATTTTAGGTTCTAAGTCAAATGTTGGGGTGGGAGCCTCGATCTCCCTCCCCTTTATCCAACTTGAATTGTTTTTCCTTTTAATTGGTGATGTAATAGTACTCGCATTCGCAAACGATCATAACGTTTAAAACCAAATGCATTGCGCTTAATTACTTTCGTTTGGTTGTTCAGCCCTTCTATTGGGCCGTTGGTAAATCCGAAAGTAAAACTGTTAATAATCTCTGTTTCCCAGTTTTTTAATGTTTGTATCGCTTTCGTGAACTCCTTCATTCCTGACTCATCTACTAGCTTATAAAAGTTATGTAGCCCTCGCTTCACGCTTAGTCCCTCTTTTGAGCCAGCTTGCTTCGCTTCTTCAAACCATAATCTGAAGGCTTCTTTTAACTTATAAGCATCTCTCAACTCACTGGAAAGGTTCAAATATCTCTCTAAGTACCAATGTTGTCTTTCAGTCAATTCTTCGAATTTTTTATTAAACACATGCTTCATTCTCTTACACTTCTTACGGTCGTAGTCATGAAAGTCTTTTTGAACTCTTCTTCTAACACGATCTAACGCCCAAAAAATATAGCGACAAAAATGAAAGCGATCTGCGATAATAACAGGGCTACCAAGTGCCTTTTTAACAGC
>NZ_NIST01000001.1:4664383-4681555 GCF_002335745.1 Evansella halocellulosilytica
TTATACGATGTTGGTGACGTGTGGAACTGTCGAGCTGTATCCTTGAAGTTCTTCGCTTGAATGATACGAAGCCCCAGCGCCTGATTCCATTCCATAGAATGACGCTGATACCGTTCAACTACACGTGTCTTCTCAGGAAATTTCTTTCCACAGGAACATACATAGCGCCGTTTTCTATAGAACAAAAAGCTATTTCTTTCAAACACTTTCAAGTGTTGAATCTTCTGAGTTCGATAATCATGAACACGCCTTGTCACTTCACTGCAGGCAGGGCAACGGTGGCGTTTTCTTTCCATCTCCACGTGGAGATGGAGAGCTCCTTCAACTACTTCCGATTTTGTTACAATCATATCTTCTAAGCCAGGGAAATTCATGATAAAATGCATATGCACGCAACTCCTATCCTTGTTCTTGTTTTTCGACAACTCAAGTTTAAAGGATTTTGGAGATTGCGTGTTTTTTTATGCTTAAATGTTTGAAAACCCCAACATATATTTTAGAGCCATATTTTATGTGATGAGACAGACGTAAAAACTGTGCGGAGCTATCCGCACAGTTTTTATAGTGAGTGATATTCTGCTTCTTTTAATATTTCAGTCAGAATATCAGACCATTTCGTAATCTCATGATATTCTTGACGTTCAAAACGCCAAATCATTCCTTCAACACATTGAGCAATCATATACCACTGCAGGCGCTTCTCTAGTTCCTTTGTATATGGCTCACCATAATGTGACAACCAGCTGTCCCAATCACTTTTTGGAACATATAAATAAAGGAGCGGAGCAAGGTCTAACGCTGGATCAGCTACAATCGCACCATCCCAATCGATTAAATACAATCCGCCTTCTTGTGAAACCATCCAATTATTATGATTGACATCTGCATGACAAACGACATATTGAGAAGTTTGTATACATGAGATTTTGCTGTCAAGCCAATCCATTGCATGTTGAATGTATGGGTCTTTAATGCCTATTCTCGCTGAACGACCCTTTAATTCATAATATAAATCCCGCGGTGTTAGTGGGTGGTTCCCCATCCGCATATACATATCGCGTAATTCACCCGATCGGTGGATTCTGGATAATAAGTTAGCAACGCGTCCTGCATTCATTTCGGATGAGTTTAACTCACGACCATTGACCCACCGCTGGGCTGTAATCACATCTCCATTTTCTAAACGCTTTGTCCATAGAAGTTTTGGAACAATCCCTTCAGCAGACAAAACGGCTAAAAATGGAGAAGAGTTTCTTTTTATGAAGATTTTTTCGTCTCCCTGCTGTGCCACATACGCTTCACCTGTTGCACCACCTGCAGGGTGTAATTTCCACTCTCCGCCCATTAAGTGTTTCAATCATTTCACCCTCATTTTCATCAGGACTTTTCTATCATTCATACCAAGTATGTGAATGGCTCAATACGAATTAATCCATCGACTTCCATGGCATCTTTATCGTTTAATTAACAGTAAGTTTCTATTATACACCTTATTAGCAACTAATTTAAAGAAGAAAAATGAAGTTAAGAGACATTCAATGGCTATTCCTCATTCAAACTACATGATAGAGTGCCTTCTGAACACATTAGACCACTTCATTCTTAACGTGTGAAAAAGCCTTTTATCATTGTAAAAAAGATTTTCTCATTGTTCAACTTAAAGATGCAATTTTCCAGTAAAAAATAAAAATTGTCATATATTATTCTACATAATTTGCCATAATCCTTCTTTTTTTACATTCCTAGAACGAAGATGATTCGGAATTCTCTTCTTCAATGTCTTCTTCCAATTCCATTCTCGATTCAGAAATCGTTAAACAGTTTTGTAAAAATAGATCACCGACTTTTAATTGATGATGTTTCATTGGCGTACGATTTTGCTTCAATTTCTCATCCCAGATAGGAAACGTCCTCTTATCAATTAATTTAATACGTTGACTTTCTTGCGGAATATCGATAAAACTGTCTTTAGCTATAATAGCTGTACGAATCGGATAAGATAATTGTGCATCAATCAGCAGGTGTTCTGCCACAGATCTCATTCTTTTGAGTTGAATTGACGGATGAAGGATTTTCTCTTGTCTCTCTCCAACTTTTTTTAGCCAAAAACGCTCTGATTCAATCTGATATATTGTATTTTTATCTCCAGATAACGGAGTTACTAACCATAACTCTGTTGGAGTCAAAATCATTATATCCAAATCAACCGGTGCTTTTTTTAGAAATAATACCGGTTCAAAAAAGATTAAATAGGAATCCGGCAATTCTTTAAGCAGATAATTAAGCCATGTATTGTATTTGATACTTCGTTTTATAAATGACCTTTCGGAAATTGTTGAGCTTGCCCAGTTAAGTTGAAATTGAAATATCTCTTTCTTAAAATCACTCTTAAAATCTTCTTCTGACTTTGGAATTTGATGACGATCAAAAACAAATTCATCCCTGTCCCCATCTTTCTTTTTATTGAACCATGGAAACTTTTTAATTCGGCTCGTAATCGTTTGCTCCTCTTCTTCCAAATCATGAAAAATACTCGTATGGCCGTGCTCTTTCATCTTTAACCATTCAGATTTCGCTCTGTCCCAACGTTCTTTCTTTAATCGGCTGAACCTGCTCGTATAACGGTATATATCAGTTTCATAACGAGATATATAATCGGACAGCTTAACTAATTGTGCCAAATGAGCCCCTCCTTCACCTTAACTAAATCTTTGTTCTACTTACTTAAAAGCGGAATAGACGTTACAGACTCATACATAGGCTTTTGACCTCGTCTCACTTTATAAAGGTGGATCTTATCCACATTCCATGATAGCTGTTTCATAGGTGCCTCTGTTGAAATCCGTTGATTTACTTTGTCCCGTAACGTTTTTGCTAACGTAATATGAGGTTGAAACGGACGTGATTCAACCTGAAACCCCACTGTATTCGCCTTTTGCTCAACTAACTTGTGAAGCCGCTTCAACGTATCATTTTCCTTAACACCTGCCCAATAAACTCTCGGAAGTTGTTCATTCCCGAATGTTCCTATTTTGCTTAATGTTAAAGAAAAACTTGGAATTGTCATAACTTCTTGCTTTAACATGCTCCAAAGCTGACTCCGTTTTTCTTCAGTAAAGCTTCCTAAAAATAATAAAGTTAAATGAAAATCTTGCTCATATGTCAGCTTTTTATAATAAGATAAAAGATCCGTCTGTTTTTGGATATACGATAAGTGCTTTTGTACTTCGCTCGAAGTATGTACTCCGATAAAATAATGGGCTTGATTCATTTCATCCACCTTCTTTTTTTATCGTCATTTTATATGATACAATTAAGTGTATCTTAATCCCGATTTAACAAATCAGATTTAACATGAATAGCAACAAGTTCGTAAAGTTGATTGAAAGGATGTGTCATGATGCGTGTCGTAAATAATATGGCCGAACTGATCGGCGATACGCCTCTTGTGAAACTGCAGCAGCTTCCTGATAAAAGTGGTGCAGACGTTTACTTAAAATTAGAGTTTATGAATCCTAGTGGGAGTGTAAAAGACCGTGCCGCCTTCAATATGATTGACCAAGCTGAAAAAGACGGATTATTGAATGCTGATACTGTCATTATTGAACCGACTTCAGGAAATACTGGAATTGGACTTGCTATGAATTGTGCGGCAAAAGGGTATCGCGCAATATTAACAATGCCAGATACAATGTCACAGGAAAGAATTAATTTACTAAAAGCATACGGAGCTGAAGTTGTTCTTACACCTGGTGAGAAAAAAATGCCTGGTGCGATTGAAAGAGCTCATGAATTAGTAAAAGAAATTCCTAATAGTTTTATGCCGATGCAGTTCGAAAACTCAGCTAATCCTGATGCTCATCGGAAGGCTACAGCTTTGGAGATCATCGAATCAATGGAACAAATTGGCAAACCCCTCTCTGCCTTCGTAGCCGCTTCAGGTACTGGCGGAACGATTACTGGAACAGGCGAAGTATTAAAAGAAAAATACCCTGATTTGACTGTTCACGTCGTTGAACCTAAAGGTTCACCTGTACTATCAGGGGGGAAACCTGGCCCACACAAGCTTGTAGGAACAAGTCCTGGATTTATCCCGCCAATTTTAAATGAAGATGTATATGGCGAGATTTTTTGTATCTCAGATGAAGATGCGTATGAAGTAAGCCGTGGCTTATCTCAAAAAGAAGGAATCCTTGTCGGGCCTTCTTCCGGTGCAGCTTGTTATGCAGCACTTCAAGTGGCAAAACGATTGTCGCCAGATGACGTCGTAGTCGCGATCGCATGTGATACAGGCGAACGATATTTGTCTACGGACTTATTTGATTTTAATCAACTAAATGATTCATAACCTGAGGGTGTCACGAAAGCCTAGCTTTTGGTGACACCTCTTTTCGTTACTTCTTTTTCTTCTTTTCAGACCAAATCTACGCGCTTATGGGAGAATGCCGCTCTTTCCTCATCAAAAACAAAATGAGCATCGCACCTATTAACGTCATCACTCCATAAAATAAATAGACTCCTAATATACTGTGCCAATCGATGATGAGTCCGGCTGTATAGGTAAAAAACCAAGCACCTAGTCCATTTCCTACGGCTGAATATATTGCAACTGCAGTCGCTTTTACTTCTTTCGGCGCTAAAAAAGTAACGTATTGTAGCGCTGCAGGGATAAATAGTCCGATAGAAAAACCTTGAATGACCGTTGTCACATAAATCAATGAAGGACTCGGTCCTACAGCATAAAAAAGCCAGCGAAATCCTGAGACAGCAGCAGCACAAAATAAAATCATAATTATTCCACGCTTTTGAATCCATCCTCCAGCCCAACGCATAAAAGGAACCTCACTACCCGCAGCAAGTAAAAAGGCAAAACCGACGCCAGCAAGTGAACCTCCTGCAAATTGGATGAGTAAACCGAAATAAAAATTATTTGCCATAATCGGACCAAACACTAAAAACGTAACAACTAAAAAAACAAGAAACCGCGGAACTTTCATGAGTTGTTTCATCTCTTTACGAAGCTCTACCCTAACGACTGTCGAATCTTTTGGCATTCGCCAAGCATAAAAAGCACTAATAAACAGAACGATCGCAAACCCGTAAAAAATGACACTCTGCCCAACCCAATCAGATAAGCTTCCCATTATTAAAACTGATATAGCAAAACCAGCTGCTCCCCAAAGACGGATGTTTCCATAGTCTCCGCCTTTTTCATGAACGTAATTCATCGCCATACTGTCTGAAAGTGGGACAAGCGCACTTTGGAATAGTGCGACTCCAGCAGCTATCATGACTAACCATAAATATTGTTCAGCAAATAAATAAATAAGTCCCATAGTACCAGTGCCAATTGCTGCAACACTTAACAACTTCCGAGGCTGTCTCGTATAATCACTTAAGATTCCCCAAACAGGCTGTGAAAGAAGCATCACAATTGGTCCTACAGACATGATCACACCAATTTGCGAACCAGTTAACCCAACTTCATTTTGTAAATAAACGCTTAAGAGTGGAAAAAGACCTCCTATCGCAAAAAAAGAAAAAAAGTAAAAAGATTTCATATTAAAAATTGTCTTTTGATGACTTTTCATCATTACCATCCTAACTTACGATCAATCGTTATGTAACAACCATCATATATTTTATATTTCTATCCGTATGGAGCTTGCTCCCAAGTCCTTTCGACAACTCAAACATCTTCACCTTATATGGAATGTATTTCTTTTATTGTTCTTTTTTCAGTTTTACTCAACTTCCTTCTTCCACCTCACACACGACCTTCTACAAAATAAATTCCATAAATTAGTATATTTTCATTCCATTATTTTTGAAAGGATCATTTTATACAAAATTGACAGATAGTTCACAATTTTTACGTTGTCAGACCTTTACGACATCTACCTAACTACGATAAACTATAGAAAAGGAGGGAGACTCTTTGAGTATTAGTTCGATGATGGCTGCGCAATCCAAACAAATGCACCAAACATTAAACATCAGTTTAATGAAAAGTACATTATCAACCCAGGCAGCCCAATCTATAAAAATGCTTGAAAAACTAAATGAAGGTGAGTTGTCAGCTAATGACGTGAAACTGGCTCCACACCCTTCAGCTGGAAAAAATATTGACATTCAATTGTAATGAATCTTGCAGGCAAAAAAATGAATCGTTAACTTTGGGTATGCGTTAGTCACCATTTGTACACTTTTCCCACATAGTAGAATACCCTTAAAAATGAATAAGGAGTGGTTTTTTGAAACCTTCAACAGACCGAATGTTGACTCGGATTAAATCCATTTACCTTTACATTAAAAGAAAGGGGAACGTGTCCACAAAGGAACTGGTTGAAGAATTCGGAACAACTCAGCGTACCATCCAGCGAGATCTTAACGTATTAGAATTTAATAAGCTCGTTTACAGTCCTGAACGCGGTAAATGGACCGTAACCGCTAGAAAAACAAAAATATCTTAAACTTATATTCAACCTCCGACGTGAGGTTTTTCTTTTTATGAGTCATTTTTTAATAAGGCGATTTCCTCATCTGTAAGTTCTCGGTATGTACCAGGATCTAAATGAGGATCTAACAATAGTGGCCCCATTGACTCGCGTTTTAATGCGATAACGTTTCTCCCTCTAGCTTGGAACATCCGCTTCACTTGATGGAATTTCCCTTCCGTTATTGTCAGCTTGACTAAGGTCCCCCTTTCACCGTTGACATATTCTAAACGAGCTGGTTTCGTTTCATACCCATCATCTAAAATGACACCTTGTTCTAATGCATCTTTATTCCCATCTTGTAAAGGTGCGTCAATATGTACCCGATATGTTTTTTCGACTTTCTTTTTCGGAGAAGTTAATTGGTGTGCGAGTTTCCCATCATTTGTCAACAACAGCAATCCAGTCGTATCTTTATCAAGCCTTCCTACTGGAAATGGTTCATATAGAGCATCCTCTATTTCTAAAAGATCTACTACGGTCTCCTCTGATCTATCTTCTGTCGCAGATATTACCCCTTGAGGTTTATTCATCATTAAATAAATGAAAGGTTTATAATCGATTGTCTCTCCAAAAATTTCAATTTCATCTTCCTGAGGGTTTACGTGAGTTTTCCCATCCGTTACTTTTTCTCCATTAACAGTTAAGCCGCCTTTTTTAAGCAGCTTTTTCACTTCTTTTCTAGATCCATATCCCATATTTGCAAGTAATTTATCTGACCTCATTTTTTCAGCCCCTTTTAGTTCATGAACAATTATTTATGACGTTTTTTTATTTCATTTACTACTTGTTTGCCAAAGCCGCCTAAGTCGCCTTTTAAATATGAATCGATCACACCAAGGATAATTTGCTGACTTGCATGATCAATTAGGCTATTTGGTATTTGTTCCTTTTTTAGATCGTTACGTAATTCAACTAATAGTTCTATTGCTTTTTTTGTCGCTGCTTTATTGACTGTGTACACTTGCTCTTCTTCGGCAATGACGACATCCATACAATTACCAAACCATTGTTGTAACTGTACTTGATAATGTGAGTAAGCTTTTGGAATGGCTGCCATCCCCTTTTTATCTTTTAACAGCTGCCTTGCTTCTGTTACAAATTTAACTGGCACCATTTTCTGCTGCTTTGTTAGCCAGCCTTGATAATCATGAACCCTACCTTTAGTCACGCAAAAATAAAAAATCGTATCTTCATGAAAATAACGGTGGTAACTTTCGAAAAATCGATTTATTTGTTCTAATGGCAGTAATAACCACACTTCACGCTTATAATTAAATGATTCCGGTTCTGCCCAATGTAGATGATCAAATTCGTTTATATCATCAATGACCTTTTCTTTCGTTCTTGAAAAAACATGAATATCTTTATCTTTTAATAGCATTGCAAGTGTTTTTGCCAGTTTTCCAAAACCAATAAATAACGTCATCATAACCTCTCCTACTCGTTTATTGTATACGATAAACGTGAAATAAAGCTTGGCTATCGTGAAAGAGATCCAAAGGTAAGGAAACGCTTTTTCCTTTAGTAATGAACGCGTTCGTTATCGAAATACTGCCATACATGTTATAAATTATGACAGTAAAAAGAGAGTTGAACAATCAACTCCCTTCCCTCTTAATCCTCTTCACCAAACATATAATGTTTCGTACGAATATTCACGTTTAAGACAATTCCAATCGCGATCATATTTGTCATCAGTGCACTTCCTCCGTAACTTACAAACGGCAGTGCTAAACCGGTGATTGGCATTAAACCGATTGTCATCCCAATATTTTGGAACACTTGGAAAACGATTAAACCGATCGTACCTGCGACAAGATAGGAACCGAAAGTATTGTTACACGTAAAGGCAATAATAATCATTCGATACAATAACAAGAAATAGACGACGATTAAGATCGTAGCTCCAACAAAACCGAATTCTTCACCGATGACCGTAAAAATAAAGTCAGTATGGAGCTCTGGAATCATTCCGCTTTGTGTTTTTTCACCTTGCCCGAAGCCGCTTCCGTACAATTGACCGGCACCGATCCCTTGTATCGCATGGTAAAGCTGATATCCTTCTTCACTAATATTTCCCGCTGGATCTAACCAAGCGTAAATTCGGCTAAGCTGATGATCCTTTATAACCATATTAAAAATGTGAAAGAAATTGTTATGAAGCCAGACGAGAAACGCAATTGCTAACCCGACTAAACTGATAAGAAGTCCAATCATCCGATACGTTACACCAGATAAGATGATCATACTGAACATGGTTGCGCCAATGACAAGTGCTGTCCCTAAGTCCGGCTGAACTAATATAAAGGCAAAAGGCGGTAGTCCAACAGCCATCACTTTTCCGACGACAATACAATCTGCTTTAAACGATTTCTCTTTCGGTTTTTTCATATGATAAAGCAAATGTGCTAAGGCGATTAACACAAAGATTTTCACGAATTCAGAAGGCTGAAAGCTAAATACCCCGAACACGTCCAGCCACCTTTGTGCACCTAACCTTTCTTCACCAAAGAAATGAACGGCTACAAGCATGACCATCCCAATTGCATATAACGGAATCGAAAAGTTTTTAAATAGTTCGTAGTCAATGCTCATTGCCACAAGTAATAATACGATCCCTACTCCAAACCACATAAGCTGTCTAGTGACAAAATGGGATTGGTCGACTCCATAAAACTCTGTATTTGTTCCACTATAAATCGCAACTAAGCTAATACACATTAAAACAAACAGAAAAAATAATAATGAAAAATCTAATTGTTGAAAAGAACTTTTCCGTTCTTGCATCTCTATTCCACCTACTATTTGCTTCCAAATTGTCCAACAGGACGAAGATGTTTTTTTCCAAATGCTACTGGAGGATTATTGCTCTCCTCTTCATGCTCTTCGGCTTGATCATTTTCTTTCCGGTCTCGTTCGGTTTTACGCGAAATATTTGCTAGTATCCCCATCGAGGCGAATGTCACCATAAGAGAGGAACCTCCATAACTAATAAACGGGAATGGAATACCGGTTATTGGCAGGACACCACTAACCGCTCCAGCATTAAAAATCATTTGTATACTTAGCTGGAATACGATCCCGAATGCTAATAAACTTCCAAAAGCATCACGGCATCTAGCCCCGATTAGAACTCCCCTCATAATAATAATCAACATACACGCAAATACAAAACCGACTCCTAATACCCCTAATTCTTCACTAATGATTGCCAAAATAAAATCTGTATGTGCTTCTGGTAAATAAAATAATTTTTGCACACTTTGACCAAACCCAGCCCCAGTTAATCCGCCATGAGCAATCGCAATATAGGACTGGACAAGCTGGTACCCTACACCAGCCTCTAATTCAAATGGGTTTCTGTGGCCAATTAAGCGGTTCATTCGATAAGTTTCCGATTGAGCATAATGATATACTGCCCAAACCGCTACACTGCCTATCGAAATAATGTGAAGCTTTCTAGCACCCGAGCAAAAAGCAATCAGTCCGGCCACAAGGACAATTGATGTTGCTGTTCCTAAGTCTGGCTGCAGCATAATTAAGCCAAAAAAGATGATCACGACGACTAACGGTGGCAATACTCCACTAAAAAACTTATTAATGTATGCTTGTTTTTTAGAATACACATATGCTAAATATATGATTGAGCCAAGCTTCACAAACTCGGACGGCTGAATTTGGACACCGGCAATTCTTATCCACCTCGTCGCTCCATAATCGCCAACGCCTATTTGTGGAACTTTGACAAGAGCAAGTAATAAAATTGATCCTAGTACGATAAAAGGAGCTAATTTACGAAAATGACGGTATGGAAAAAACATAAAAAACGTAAATAATACCGAAGAAATAATAATCCATTGCAGCTGCCTATCAAAATAATAAGTAATATTCTCAAAATCTCGGTAACCAAGTACAAAGCTAGAACTATAAATCATTACTAACCCAAATACGGCAAGTAGTATCATTGTAACAATTAAAATCCAATCTATGTAAAGCTTCCGTCTACCTTGTTCTTCCAAATTATTCACCTGCCTATTATAAGGTGATCTATCAATCATCTATCACTATCATTATATATCATCCTATATTAATTCTTTCATTATATCAGAACCCCTACCACTCTAAAAGAGACTTCATGACCGTTCTACAATTTTAATAAATCGAATGTTTACCAGTTTTGTGTACTCTATTATTCACCTGATTCGGTGATAACAGGTGTTGATATGCTAGTTAAATCGAAAGATTTTTAGGATTCATACAAAGTATGCGCAACAACTCTTCATTTGGGCGCAACTTCTCCTTGTTTTGACGCAACAACTCTTCGTTTAGGCGCAACTCTTATTTAGACGCAACAACTCTTCGTTTAGGCGCAACTTCTCCTTGTTTTGACGCAACAACTCTTCATTTGGGCGCAACTCCTTATTTAGACGCAACAACTCTTCGTTTAGGCGCAACTTCTCCTTGTTTTGACGCAACATGATCCATTACATGAGGTTACTTGACTATTGGTGGAAAGGTTACCTACTTACTTAACTTAATTGAAATATGATATAATCACTAAAAAGACTGTATGTTCGGCTAAGCCTAAAAGGAGATGTTGCCGATGGTTCAAATAAATTTATGTCCCAGATTCGAGTCCGCTTTTCAGCTGTTAGGAAAACGATGGAACGGTTTAATTTTACGTGTTCTTCTTCAAGGACCACAACGTTTCAAAGATATATCAGCAGTAATCCCTAATATGAGTGATAAAATGCTCGTTGACAGACTAAAACAATTAGAAGAAGCAGGTTTAGTTGAACGAAGTGTATATCCTGAGACACCTGTCAAAATCGAGTACAAGCTTTCGGAAAAAGGAAAAGCATTAGAACCAGCTATGAACGAATTGCAAAATTGGGCAGAAAAATGGATGGATTAAAAACAGGACGATCTTGTTACAGACGTCCTGTTTTTTATTGAAAATTAATGTGTTTGTATGAATAAGCTATTCTATCCTAAGATACGGTGATATAATGATTTTGCTTCAGAGATGTCATTTGTTCCATGAACCAGAACACGTCCATCTTTAAAAAAGACAATCCGATTTTTATGATCACTGTAAGAGAGTAAATACGGATTTTGCTCAACGTTTCCTTCTTGTTGTGACAAAAGCTCAGCTAATGCATGCAAATCTCTGTCTTCTCGCTTCGGAGGACGAATTTGAACCGTGTCTCTTCCACAAAGGACAGATGACTTTGTCTGTGCATCATATGACAAAAACGGGTAGGTGCGATTTGTCCCACATGACGGGCAATCATCTTTACGAATCCCATCCACTTTGATCGAAGTATGTTCATTCTTCCATAAATCAAAACAAACGAGTTTTTTTCTAAGAGATTCAGCGTCTTCAACGAGAAGTTTCAGTGCTTCCGTCGTTTGATAAGCAACTACCATCTGAACAGCTGGACTAATCACACCGACTGTGTCACACGTTGCTCCTCCTAAAGGGACTTTTTCTAACAAACAATTTAAACACGGTGTCTCCCCCGGAATTATCGTATAACTTAAGCCGTAACTACTGACACATGCACCGTAAATCCAAGGAATTTCATATTTTTGAGCAATATCATTCATGAGTAGACGTGTGTCAAAGTTATCCGTTGCATCAATGATCATATCAACGTCATGTATGAGCTGTTCCATCTCCTCTTTCGTAACATCGATGATATGTGCACGAATGTCAACTTCGGAGTTAATTTGTGAAAGACGATTTTTTGCCGCGATCGCTTTCGGAATACGCTCTTTAGCATCCGTTTCACTATAGAGCTGCTGCCTTTGTAAGTTACTGAACTCAACATAATCACGATCAACGATCGTAACCGTTCCAACACCTGCTCGAACTAAATTTTCTGCATTACCTGTCCCTAAAGCACCAGCACCGACGATTAAGACGTGTTTATTTTTGATTTTTTCCTGGCCTTGATCACCAATAGGTGAAAATAACTGCTGTCTCGAATAACGACTGTTCATCCCTGTATGCTCCCCTTTACGATTAACCTCCACCGACAAACTGAACCAACTCAACGTGATCCCCTTCTTTGACGGATGTTTGATCGTGATTTTCTTTGTCAATGATCGTTTCATTTAACTCAACAATAATGACTTTCTTATCAAGCTCATAAAAGTTTAATAAATCTGCCACTGTATTTATGTTTGTAGGAACTTCATTCTTCTTTCCATTTACTTGAATAATCATTTTTCTTTCGCCCCTTCCATTACATAGCTCTCAATAGCTGAAAGCGGGTTCGCTGCTTCTAGCACTCCTGACATTACCGCAATGCCTTTCACACCAGCTTCAACCACTTGCTGTACATTTTCTGGCTTGATCCCGCCTATCGCGATAACAGGTATGTTGATTGATTTGACTACTTCCTTAAGACTCGTTATTCCGCGAGCTGATAAACCAGCCTTTGATGCTGTACGGAAAACATGACCATACAAAACATAGTCCGCTCCCGCTGATGCTGCTTCCTGAGCTTCAGACACCGAATGGATAGACTTGCCGACATATAAGTTTGGAAACGCTTTTTTTACAGCTTCTACAGATAAGCTGTTATATGCAAGCTGTACACCTGTTGCATTTACCGCAACAGCGACATCAACTCTATCATTCACAATTATTTTGTGTGGAGGAATGCCTTCATCAAGTAACTGTATTACTCCTTCAACAATTTCTGCCGCAGGACGGTGTTTTTCACGAAGATGAAAATAATCAACGTAATCGTTAATCTGGCTCGCAATATGAGCAAATTTCGCTAATGAAAGCTTTCCGTTAGAGATTACATGTATGTCCACTTACTCACCTCACACACGTTTAAGGTTAACAAGATGATAGTATCGTTTAAAAAAACACTTACTCAGTAAAGGTAAGCGTTCGATCATCTTGATTCCCATCAAGGTTTCTGGCGCTTCCCTCCGTTGGCGTTAACCAATTCAGGTTCAAAGGGTCGAATCAAATCGTCCTCTCAGCCGTAAATACTTCTGGCTCCCCTAGCTGTTTCGTATTCATTTCAGAACTTACGAATTTATGATAACAAACATTTACGTTTTATGAAATATAAGTGTTTTGAAAACGGACGTCTCTAAAAAACTTGCAAGATTTCATTTTAGTGTCGATAGTCTCAAGAATAAAAGACAACGTATCGAGACGTCTAATATTGCATAATGGAATTGATTATAAAAAGAATAGACACGCTTATTTTAAGTTAACATATCACTTGGTCGTTCTGACAAAATACTGACACAAATGCATAAATGAGGATGTGATGAAAAGGTTAAAAGAAAAATCTGAGGACTTATTTAATAAATGGAATGGCGAAATGATCGAGATGAGCGGCGAGGAGGTTCATATCTATCTTGTATTTGATGCACGCCCACCTAATAAATTTAGCCAATACAATCATATGCACATTTCGAGGAACAAGGAAAGTAAGACCTTAGCGCCTAAACCCCACTAATTCAGAGAATTTAAATGGGAATACGGCGCTAATTTTTGTTCAAGCTGCCATGTTAAAATAACAACAAAGCATATGAAAACGTCGACATATAAAAATAAAGTGTGATAGCATAAAAACATAATTAAAAAGATTTCCACTAGGGGTGCCGATTGGCTGAGACAAGGTTTCTTGATCCCTTTGAACCTGATCTGGGTCATACCAGCGTAGGAAAGTGGAACGGAAACCATTCGGATATTTTGACTTCCAACACTCACCGTTCCAACTTTATGCTGGAACGTTTTTTTATGTGATAACTCAAAAAGATGATGTGAAAGGTGTGTTGAACGATGATACCACGTGCGTTAACGATTGCTGGATCTGATAGTGGCGGAGGAGCTGGTATTCAAGCTGATTTAAAAACATTTCAGGAGCTAGATGTGTTCGGTATGTCTGCTATCACAGCTATTACTGCACAGAACACTTTAGGAGTCCATGGTGTTTACCCTGTTGATTTAGATGGACTCGAAAAACAAATGACATCCGTTGCAGAAGACATTGGTGTCGATGCTGTAAAAACCGGCATGTTATTTGATGAAGAGCGTATTCGTCTCGTTTCCGAAAAAATCCGCTATTATAACTGGAACCAAGTTGTAATAGATCCTGTTATGGTAGCAAAAGGCGGAGCCTCTCTTCTTACAAGTCAATCAACCAATGCCCTAATTGAAGACTTACTCCCATTAGCAACTGTCACGACACCGAACTTACCAGAGGCAGAAGCCATTACAGGACGATCTATCAAAACATTGGATGACAGAAAAAAAGCCGCCCAAGACTTTATAAACATGGGGGTAGACAATGTCGTCGTTAAAGGTGGTCATGCAGATGAAGAAGAAGCATCAGATGTAGTCGATTTATTATTTGATGGAGACTCCTTTTACTTTTTTAAAACGGCTCGAATCGAAACGAAAAATACACATGGGACAGGCTGTACATTTGCATCTGCAGTAACGGCTGAGCTTGCGAAAGGAACACCATTCTTTTCTGCAATAAAAAAAGCAAAACAATTTATCCACCTTGCAATTGTTCATTCTTTAAACATTGGGGGAGGACATGGACCTACTCATCACGGAGCATTTCGAAATTATGATGAAACTGAGGAGGTTTTAACTTGGCAAGAATCGATTCACACCAAATGAGACAATTGTTAAACGTTTATTTTATTTCAGGGAGTTCGAACGTATCAACAAACCTCCCGGATGTTTTAACAAAGGCCATTGCAGGCGGGATAACTCTTTTTCAA
Source organism: Evansella halocellulosilytica (assembly GCF_002335745.1). Taxonomy (GTDB): domain Bacteria; phylum Bacillota; class Bacilli; order Bacillales; family Salisediminibacteriaceae; genus Bacillus_CA; species Bacillus_CA halocellulosilytica. The sequence goes on from NZ_NIST01000001.1 coordinate 4,679,656, forward strand.
TATCGTGAAAAAGGAAGTGACGCACTTACTGGAAATGAGAAGCTCGCACTCGGCAGAGAATTACAATCAATTTGTAAAAAGACAAATATCCCTTTTATCGTTAATGATGATGTCGAGCTTGCATTAGCACTCGATGCTGATGGTGTTCATGTCGGTCAAGATGACGGTGAAGTTCGAATAGTACGAGAAAAAATTGGTGATAAAATGTTAGGTGTTTCAGCGCATTCTTATGAGGAAGCACAACAAGCATTAAATGATGGGGCAGACTACCTCGGTATCGGTCCTGTTTTCCCAACGTCAACGAAGAATGATACAGAAGCTGTATGTGGTCCTGGATTTATATCTACGTTACGTGAAAAAGGAATCGATGCCCCCATCGTTGCCATTGGTGGAATTAACATCGATAATGCGCATAAAGTAGCAGCAAATAAAGCAGACGGGATCTCGGTTATTTCTGCGATATCGAAGGCAAATAACCCTGCACTTGCAGCAAAAAGATTAGCTACGGTATTTAATTAGCGACAATTCTTTTAAAATGTCAGATTCGCAAATTGGGGTTTAGCTGCGAAATCAGTGATTGATCTTGTCATTTTGGTATGAGTCGGGGGATTCTAATTAGCTATATTGTAGGAAATTAATTTGGCCGCGAAAAATTACGATTTATCCGCTAATTAAAATAATTCGAATTTAGCAACAAGAGTATGAATCAACCTCCTGTATATTTAAAGGGGCTGGGACAAAACCCAGTTAATAAGAGGAGGGTGTCCCAAAAGCCTAGCTTTCGGTGACACCCTCTTTGTTTTAACTAATTAATTGAAGTAAATGTAATAGGTTCGCTCGAATCGCTCTAGGCGGACGCTTTCCGCGGGCAACACTTCAGCCTCCTTGGGAAAACCACCCTGCGGGGTCTTCAGCTGTTGCTTTTCCCGCTGGAGTCGCCGCCTGCCACTCTTTCGAGCTTTTTTAATAAAATTGAAAAATAAAGAAATCGCCCCATTTGGTATAATTAAAGCACCACACCAAAACCATACCAGGAGGCGATTTCTTTATGAAACATAATCATATTTCTTTCCAAGATTATAACATGGATCAGCTATACTTACCAATGGATCTTGAAATAGAAATTCCTGTCCATCACGTTTGCCGCATTGTCAATCAAGCCGTCGAAGAACTGGATGAATCTATTCTCTATCAATGTTACGATGGCGGCGGCCGTCCTCCTTACCATCCCAAAATGATGTTAAAGATTATCCTTTATGCCTATACACAGAAAATCTATTCCTCCAGACAAATCGCAAAACAACTTAATGAAAACATCTATTTTATGTGGCTTGCCCGTCATCAAAAGCCTGATTTTCGCACGATCAACCGTTTTCGCTCCGAGAAGATGAAAGATATTATTTATGAAGTTTTCTTTTCCATAGTTGATCTCCTTCGGAATCACGGCCTCGTAAAGTTAGAAGATTACTTCCTTGATGGCACCAAAGTAGAAGCTAATGCCAATAAATATACGTTCGTCTGGCGAAAAGCCACAGAGCGCTACGACAGTCAGCTCAACGAAAAGTACCACACCATTATGCAGGGCATTGAAAAGGTGACCAAGCAAGACGAGGAACACGCAGGAGAGTTGGACGAGCAAGAGAAACTGGAGGCTGATCCAATTACTTCAGAGGATATCAAAGAGTCTATTAACCATCTCGAAAAGAAACTGGTTGATGAACCAAAAAACCGTGAGGTTAAAAAAGCGAAGCGCCAGCTTGAGAAGGACCTTCTTCCGCGAAAAGAAAAATATGAAAAACAAAAAGAGATTCTGGCGGGGCGAAACAGCTATTCTAAAACGGATACGGATGCCAGCTTTATGAGAATGAAAGACGACCATATGCGTAATGGCCAACTCAAG
>NZ_NIST01000001.1:4682190-4854079 GCF_002335745.1 Evansella halocellulosilytica
TTTCTTCTTTTTCAGTTATTCATATTATATTTTGGGTTGATTGTTTCAAAAAACACTCGCTTGCACTCCAGAGCACAAGTGCGACATCTACTCGTGCTGCACTTCGTTTGCATTCGTAGTGTCTTCTTTGCCGCGGGCAAGGCTTCAGCTAATCGGGGTAAAATCGCCCCGATGGATCTTCAGCTCTTGCTTTTCCCGCAGGCGTCTCGTGATTTTGACAATCAACTTGGATAAGTCCGTCTAGTTTATACGTATACACAAAAAGGATACCTTCTGATAAAGTTAAAGTATCCACACAAAAACAGAATCGGAGGTATCCTTATGTATAAAGATTATAACATGAATCAAATCATTTTGCCGATGGATTTAGCCTATAAACTTCAGGAAAATGATATCGCTTTTGCCGTGAATGATATGGTAGAAGCCATCCCCGATGAGGCATTCAGTGGATTTTTACGTACAACGGGCTGTCCGGCCTATCATCCCAGAATGATGATGAAGATCATCCTTTGCGCCTATACACAATCTGTCTTCTCTGGGAGAAAAATTGAGGAGCTTTTGAAAGACAGTGTTCGGATGATGTGGCTGGCGCAAGGGTATGAACCAAGCTACCGTACGATCAACCGTTTTAGGGTACACCATGAAGTCCAAGAATTACTACGTCAGTGTTTCGTTCAATTCCGTTGTCAGCTGGTTAAAGAAAAGGTGATTGAAGATGAATCGATCTTCATCGATGGCACAAAGATTGAGGCAAATGCAAATAAGTTTACGTTTGTCTGGCGTAAATCCGTTGAAAGGTACAGCACCCGTTTAGTTGAGAAATCCAATCAACTCTATGAGGAACTTCTAGAACATGAGATCATTCCTGCAATAGAACGGGATAGCCAAAAAGAACTGTCTAACAAGGAGCTCGAAGAGGTCGTTCAGAAGTTGGATGAAACCATTGAAGGTTACGATAACCGGATTGAAACGACTCAAGACACACAGAAACGAAAACAACTTCGCTCAGAACGGAAAGCACCTAAACAGTACCGTAAAAAGTTCAAGGATTTTGCCGCGCGTAAACAAAAATACAAGCAGGATCTTGCGACCCTGGGAGATCGAAACAGCTATTCCAAGACAGACCATGATGCCACGTTTATGCGGATGAAAGATGACTACATGAAGAATGGTCAACTGAAAGCCGGATATAATCTTCAAATTGCAACCGAAGGACAATATACGCTCGCTTATGACATATTTCCAAATCCAACTGATACTCTGACGTTGATCCCTTTTTTGAATACAATTGAAAAAGGTTTCTTTTCGTTGCCATCATTTATCGTTGCGGATGCCGGTTATGGCAGCGAACAGAATTATGATGATGTGTTAAACAACCGCCAACGGATGCCACTCATCACCTACAGCATGTATCGAAAAGAGAAGAAAAAAGCGTATAGAAACAATGCTTTTAACGTAGCCAATTGGCATTTTGATCAGGAGGGTGAAACATTTATCTGTCCAAATGGTAAGAGAGTAAATTTCCGGTATACTTCGAATAAGACAGATAAAGCAGGGTTTCAACGCACGTTTAAGGTTTATGAATGTGAAGACTGTTCCGAGTGTCCCTTGCGGGCACAATGTACAAAGGCCAAAGAGGGAAATAACCGAAAGGTTTATTACAATGAAAAATGGGAGAACCAAAAAGCTTATATTCGTGAAGTGCTTTCGGAACAGAAAACAGGCGAGATTTACGGGAAACGTAAAATCGATGTCGAGCCAGTCTTCGGGTTTCTGAAGGCTAATTTGCATTTCACCCGAACGTCGGTGAGAGGCAAAAAGAAGGTAAAAAATGAATTAGGATTTGCACTTATGGCGGTGAACTTGAGAAAGTACACCGCCCGACAGTCTCATCAACCTATTTTAGGTCAACAAAACGGTGCCAACTATCGAAAAGCGATAATTGACACCGTTTTTTACTTAATTTGAGACTGTTTTGTCCCAGCCTCTTTCCTCATTATTTGTTTAAAACTTTAAATCGATGTCCTAAAATTTGTCCTGCTAACCCCGAACGAATACTCATATACATATAAACGATCACTCCGCTTAAAACAGTAGGAATCAGGACGATGAACGCATTCAGTCTGGTCGTTAACGGAAACCATAACTGTAAGCCTGCATTCATAATAACGACTGCGATACCCATCGTAACTGTAAACAAGAAAACCAGTAAGATTCGCTTCAACAAATACGTGTAATCGTATTGTGCAAACTTTCCAATAGCCCAGACATTAATTGAAACAGATAAAATATAACCGATTGCTGTACTTAAAACGGCTCCGCCGGGACCAAACCAAACGATAAACCAATAATTTGTCGCTAGTTTGAAAACAATTCCGGCTATTAAAGCGATAACGGCATATTTTTGCCTGTTAATTCCTTGGAGTAATGATGCAGTAACAGCAAAAATTGAAAATAAAACCGCTACCGGAGCATAGTACGACAACATCTCTGAGCCGATGTAAAAGTCATCACCGACACCGAATAACGCACCATAAGCAGAGTCACTAAGTAGCAATAACCCTGCAGCTGCCGGTACAGTCAAAAATAAAATAATTTGATACGTTTGAGTAATTTGTCTTTGTAGCAAACTTGTATCATTATTCGTAAATGATTTCGTCACTGTCGGTAAAATCGTTAATGACATCGCTGTTGCAATCGACACTGGAATTAAAATTAATTTATGTGATGCTTGAGAAAATACTCCAAAGTATGTTTCCGCAATTTCCTGCTGCATTCCAGATTGCATCAGTGCACCGTTAAACGTTAATAAATCGATGTTTTGATATAAAGGAATCGCAAGACCGACAAACGAAATCGGCAAGGCATACCTCAGTAACTCTTTGTACATTTTAGGTAACGGAATTTGATGATCGATTGTACTTTCTACTACTTGTTTATGAAGACCGGCTTGCCTTTTTTTCCAATAAACGAGTAAAACAGCTAGTCCACCTACCCCGCCTACAAAGGCACCAAAAGTAGCAAATCCAACAGCCGTTCCGAGACCGCCGCCCCACACATCAATAATTAAAAAAGTGAGAATGAGGATAAAAATAATTCGGATAATTTGCTCAATCACTTGTGAGACTGCAGTCGGCCCCATCGAACCGAATCCTTGGAAATAACCACGTATGAGGGACATAATCGGTACAACGAGCAAAGCAACACTGACCATTCGAATTGTGAAGACAACATCCTCGATCGTATTCCCATCCAATTGATCTGGATCAATGACCCGATGAGCAATTGGGTTTGCGAGCAAAAATAAAATGAAAAAAGCAATGAGTCCTGTTACAGACATGACAATTAAACCTGACCGGAAGAGACGCTGTCCTGTCCGGTAGTCACCAAGTGCATTGTATTTTGAGACAAACTTGGACACAGCTAACGGAATTCCTAATGTTGCCAAGCTTAAAATTAATGTATATGGCGCATACCCGTATTGATAAAGCGCCAGGCCTTGTGCACCTACAATTGCTTTAAATGGAAAAACATAAATTAACCCAAGCATTTTCGTGATGAAAATACTCGCTGTTAATACCATTGTTCCTCTAATTAATTGTTGATCAGACATGTTTAGTCCCTTCCCTTTCAATCACACTGCTTGCATTTTATCATAGTTTTTTTGTAAATGGCACGGATAAGGTTGTTTATCGATTGAATTTGTCGAAAGAATTCATAGAAGTGCGTGTTCAATAAGGAGGACAAAAAGAGCCACGAGCTTCCATACGATGTGATGACTTCGGCGTTCCCGCAGGACGCTGAGGTAGGGAAATAGCCGAAGATCTGATCTTACGAGCTGTCCGACGGACAAGATGTCCTAATGCGGGACATACCACAGGACGTGGTGTTTTGTCCGATAGACTGGTATTCTACAAAGCTTAACTTGTAGAGGAAGAGACAGAGTTTTCAAGGGCGACAAAGTTTTGAATCACGGAGCATCAGGTGATAATACGTGAGCATAAGGAATGCTCCCTAAACTCCGTATCTCTCCCAGGAAAAGTAGTTTTCTTTTCCATGGAACGGAAAAACGAGTCATTAAAGGGATACGAAAGTTATTTTTACTGGACTTTTTGAAAATCCTCTTGAATTGAAAATTGACAATCGTTTTATATTTTATTAAGGTTGATATTGAAATCAATTTCATAGTGAAGTCCACTAGGGGTGCTTTTATAGCTGAGATAAGGAGTTTTCCTTTGTCCCTTTGAACCTGATTTGGTTAGTACCAACGTAGGGAAGTGGAGCCGACGCATCGTCACGTTCATGTGACCCTTATTTGATCATTGTTACATGACAGCAATGAATCAAATGATTTTGTGCTGTGAGTCGCTCCATTTCGGAGGGGCTTTTTTTAATGATCGTTGTTAAATATATTCTACAAAACGTCAACGACTTCATTATTGACCCTTTCCGGACTTCATAAAAATTTTTTTAGGGGGAATGGAGAAATGTCATTTTCACAGCAGTTACGTCAAGAAGCAGATTATATTTTTGAGGCTACTTACAACCATCCGTTTGTAAAGGGCATTGCAGAAGGCCACTTAAAGAAGGAACAATTGATTCATTATGTGAAACAAGATTTCGAGTATTTAAATGCGATGATTCAAGCACGCGCATTAGGGATTGCCAAAAGTTCAAATCGAGAAGACATGGAAATGTTTAATTCTAGTATCGGCTTTATTTTAAACAGCGAAATACACCCGCACAACAATTTCTGCCGTGTTGCTGAAGTGGAGTATGAAGATTTACAAGGTTATAAGTTAGCACCGACTGCGCAACATTACTCAAATTATATGTTAAAAGTTGCTCATGAAGGAACGATTGGGGAACTCATTTCTGTCACGTTGCCTTGCCCATGGATTTACTTATACATCGGTGAGAGAATGATGGAAGAATACAAGCCTGATGAAAATCACCCTTTTTACGAGTGGATTTCATTTTATGGCGTACAAACCGAGCCAAGAATGCAAAAATATTTAGAGAAGCTTGACCAAGTGGCTGAACATGCATCAGATGAAGAAAGACAACTTATGAAAGATCATTTCATGACGAGCTGTCAGCTTGAATATATGTTCTTTGATATGGCTTATAACATTGAAGAATGGCCAGTCCAAAAATAATGAATAAATTCAATTAAACACATGCCAGGCCCGCCAAATCTAAATTATGATTGTAATCGCTTGTCGTTGGAAGTGGCCTGGCACATATGAGTCAGTCTTTTATCCTTCTATAAGTTTCATATAGAAGTTTCTCATTCTTGGACCATCAAATTCACAAAAGTAGATTCCTTGCCACGTACCTAAAATAAGCTCACCGTTTTCTACTATGACCATTTGCGAAGCTCCGACAGTACTTGCTTTTAAATGAGACGCTGAATTTCCTTCTCCATGCTTGTATTTGTCATGTGTCCACGGATACACTTCATCAAGTCGCATAAGCATATCATGCTGGACATCTGGATCTGCATTTTCGTTTATCGTAATTCCTGCAGTCGTGTGAGCACAGTAAATATAGACGACACCATGTTGTACATGAGCAGATCGAACAAAGTCTTTAACGGTACGTGTGACATCGATCATTTCATCACGTTCGTTCGTTTTTAATGATACTTTTTTTAATAGAGACATTCTGATCACTCCTTATTCTCAAATTAGTGATTTCCTTGGCTTCTCGCATGTTCGTTTGTTGCACGAACTGCATCTTTCACAAGTGTATTGAAGCCTCCTTCTTCAAGTTTATTCAAGCCTTCAGCTGTCGATCCGCCTGGAGAAGCGACTTGGTTCCGGAGCTCACTTGGCTCATATCCAGATTCAATCATTGCTGCAGAACCTGATAACATCGTTTTTACTAGTTTTCTCGCTTGAATCGGTGTTACCCCATTTTCTATGGCAGCTTCTTCTAAAGCTTCAACGAAAGCATAAACAAAAGCTGGAGCACTGCCAGTTATCGCAGTTAAATCATGCACTTGCTGTTCTGATAGTTCTTCAGCTTCACCAATGGATAATAGTATTAATGAAATTATATTTCGATGAGTTTCGTTCACATATTTCCCACAAACGTATGTAGACATTGACTGACCAACTTGTGCGGCAGTATTCGGCATAATCCAGCAAACGGGTACCCCTTCTGGGAGTCGTTTTTCCATATATGTAGGATCAATTCCTGCTGCAACAGTTATAACAAGCTGATTCGTGATCAGCTCACTAAGCTTTTGGAAAAGGTTATGATGTGTGTTCGGAGGTGCTGCGAATAAGATTACATCATGATGCTGAACTTCTGACTGCCAATTTTTTGACGTTTGAACGTTATAGGATTGTTTTAATTGTGCTAACCTCGTTTCGTCAGTATTGTTTGTGATTGTTATTTTTTCTAAAGCAGGGTGCCGAGAGTTTATTAAACCTGAAAGAATCGCTTCAGCCATCCGCCCTGCCCCGACAATAAGTAGATTTGTATTCTTCATTTCATTCAGCTCCTTTTCGTTACTATTTACAATAACACGTTCTTCGAATTCATTGAACTGAACGGTAGCTTTTCTTCATTATGATGAAAATCAAGATATGTTAGAATACCATTACATGTAATCTTAAACGAACAAATAGCGTTTTATTTTTTATATAAGCTGGAGGTAGATCAATAAAATGAAAAATAACGATAAATTAGTGATTGAGGGTAAAGAATTAAATTCACGTTTTTTTATCGGAACTGGACGTTATCCAAATCCTTTTGTACAAAATGAAGCAATTAAAGCTTCTGGCTCAGATGTTCTTACGTTTGCTATCCGTAGAGTTAATCTTGATGATCCAGATGAAGATGCGATTTTACAACACCTTGATGGAAAAAATTATACGTATCTACCAAATACATCTGGTGCAAGCAATGCTGAAGAGGCAATACGTATTGCAAGGCTTGCGAAAGCTTCTGGACTTAGTAACTGGATTAAGATTGAAATTAGTGTCAATGAAAAGACGTTATTACCTGATCCGATAGAGACGTTGAAAGCAACAGAAGTATTAGCGAAAGAAGGGTTTGTCGTTCTCCCGTATACTTCTGATGATCCGGTTTTATGCAAGCGTTTAGAGGAAGCAGGTGCAGCAGCAGTTATGCCAGGAGCAGCTCCAATCGGAACCGGACTAGGAATTTTAAACCCGTACCATTTGTCCCTCATCGTTGAAGAAGCAAACGTCCCGATTATTGTAGACGCTGGAATTGGCTCGGCACAGGATGTTGTTCAAGCGATGGAGTTAGGTGTTGACGGAATCTTAATGAACACCCCCGTTGCGAAAGCGAAAGACCCGGTTAACATGGCAAGAGCAATGAAACTTGCTATTGAGTCAGGACGATTATCTTATTTAGCGGGACGAATACCGAAGAAACGTTACGCAACAGCAAGTAGCCGCTATGAAGACCAAATGATTAAATAAATGATCGATTGTATAGAAAGAAGTGATCATGATGGGAGAGCGTGTAATTGTATTAGGTGGAGGAGTTATTGGATTATCCACTGCTTTTGAATGTCAAAAACGTGGTTATGACGTCACCGTATTAGAGAAGGTTTCTTGTGGTGGGCAAGCATCAGGTGCAGCTGCAGGAATGCTTGCCCCTTACTCTGAAATCGGAGAAGATCCCGATGACTTTTTCACACTTTGTTTACAAAGTTTAAAAATGTATCCTTCATGGCAGCAAGACGTTAAAAAGGAAGCAAACCTTGATTTTGAATATACGAATTCAGGGAGCTTACACTGTGTTTACCATGAAGCTGATTTACTCTCATTACAAACGAGGCAGCAATGGCAACAAAATTTTGGAGCAGAATCGTACATTTTACAAGGTGATGAACTATTTAGACATGAGCCCGAGCTTTCTAAAGATGTGATAGCAGCGATGTACTATCCTGAAGAAAGCCACGTCTATGCTCCTGATTATGTTTTGGCATTAGAACAAGCTTGTCGCAATATTGGTGTGACAATTTATGACCATCTCGAACAAGTTGATATTAAGAACTGGCAAGAAGACATTTTATTAACCTCGAAAAGTGGAAAAACATTTCCGGGAGACAGACTCATTATTTGTTCTGGTGCTTGGGCTGCTGAATTAGAAGAAATATTCGGTATTTCGATACCAGTTCATCCAATCCGCGGTCAAATTTGTGCTTACGATACTCCGAAAAATAAGGTAAAACATATTCTTTTCTCAAGCCAAGGATATGTCGTACCGAAAGGAAATGGCACACTCGTAAATGGAGCTTCAGAAGATATAGCTGGATTTGATACGACTGTTACAGAAAAAGGGATTCAACGCCTTACGAAATGGAATAAAAATTTGCTGCCTTTTTTAGCAGAAGAAAGCCCCTTTCACACTTGGGCTGGTTTACGACCAGCAACGTTAGACGGTTTTCCGCTCATTGGCAAGTTATCAGAAGCTCCTCATATTACCTTTGCAACCGGCCATTACCGGAATGGCATTTTACTTAGTCCGGTTACCGGACACCTTATTGCTGATCTGCTTGATAATAAAAAAGAAATTGTTCCGATTGGTTCTTTCTCACCAGAACGTTTTATATGATGAAGCCTCCTTCATCCAAAACGTCCGCAAAACGGGCGTAAGGTTCGAGAATCTCCTTTTTCAATGTTTGGAGGGTTCTCTTCGAGCTCGCGAGAATTAGTTCGTCCGAGGAAACCGTGTCTAATTTTCAAATCAACAACAAGTAAAGCCAAAAAACGCCCAAAATGGGCGTTCAGGCTGTTGAGAAAGTTTTCTCAACAGCCTTTTTTTAAAAGAAAAGTATGATATTTCACGATCTCATCCCTCCCGGCGGACGCTTTCCATGGGGCTTGTCTTCAACTAATTCTGACTCAGCGAAGCATCGTCAGAATGGATTTTCAGACTGCACTGATCCCATTGGAGTCGCCGCCTTTCGTTCTTCAATCAACCTAGAACATCCATCGTTTCCTATTTAGAAATGATGGTTATTTTTTCAACAGTTTTATCTGATTATTCAGGTAAATATAGTATCATATAGATAAAACCACTCGTGAGGTGATCGTGTGTTACGCCCCATTCGTGCAAAACAAGTTGAACTCGAAATGGTCTCTATCGATCAGTTAGTCCCAGACGACCACTTACTAAGAAAAATTGATGCCACAATTGATTTTTCCTTCATATATGACAAAGTAAAACCTTACTACAGTGAAGATAACGGTCGCCCACCAATTGATCCGGTTATGCTTTTTAAAATGATGTTTATTGGATACCTTTACGGTATCCGATCTGAAAGACAGTTAGAAAAAGAAATTGAGACAAATATTGCTTATCGATGGTTTTTAGGATTAAGTCTAACTGATTCGGTTCCTCACCATTCCACCATAAGCTTCAATCGGCATAAACGGTTTAAAGAAACAGACATTTTTCAAGAGATATTTGATGAGACCGTTCTTCTGGCTATGAAGCATCGTATGGTTGGCGGGAGAGCTTTATTTACTGATTCTACCCACCTTAAAGCCAATGCAAATAAGCGGAAATTCACTAAGAAGACGGTTCAAGTTGAAACACGCGAGTACATAGAAGATCTAAATAAAGCGGTTGAGGAGGATCGAAAAGCACATGGAAAAAAGCCCTTACCGGAAAGAGAAGAGATGGTAAAAGAAAAAGAGATTAAAGTCAGTACGACAGATAAAGAAAGCGGCTATATGTTCAGGGATGGAAAGCCCGAAGGGTTCTTTTATTTAGACCATCGGACAACAGACATGAAATTTAATATTATTACTGATGTTCATTTAACACCAGGAAATATCCATGATTCCCTGCCGTATTTAAATCGACTGGACCGTCAGATAAAGACATTTGGTTTCAATGTGGAAGCTGTCGGATTAGACGCGGGCTACTTAACCATTCCCTTATGTAAAGGGGTAGAAGATCGCCATATTATGGGGGTTATCGCACATCGCCGCTTCAAACCTAAAAAGGGGTATTTGCCAAAGTGGAAATTTACCTATAACAAAGAGACGGATACTTATACATGCCCTAATGGTAGCACCTTATCTTACGCTACAACGAACCGCGAAGGCTATCGTCAATACCATTCAAACCCTGCAGAATGTGTAAACTGTCCCCTGCTTAACCAATGTACGAAAGCCAAAAATCATAAAAAAGTTCTCACAAGGCATGTATGGGAAGACAGTAAGGAAAAAGTGAGAGAGCATAGACTTTCCGCAACAGGGAAATTCCTCTATAAAAAAAGAAAAGAAACCATTGAGCGAAGCTTCGCGGATGCCAAACAGCTCCACGGGCTTCGCTACTGCCGGTTACGCAGCTTAAAGGGCGCATCAGAACAAGCGTTGATGACAGCGGCAGCACAAAGATCGCAAACCACCTCTCAGCGAGCTAAGAGGTGGTTTCGGCCATTCTTCACCGTAGGGTGAGCAAATTCTTCTGACGAAAATAATAAAGAGAAACCCGCACTTCTCAAAAAGTGTGGGTTTCTCGACAATCTGAACGCCCAAAATGGGCGTTTTTCTTTTATTAACTAATATCTTCTAGCTTTCTTTCAAGCTGCTTTATTTTAAATTCGTCTTTATTGGCTCGTTCAAATTGCTTTAATCTTCGTTTAATTTTCGACTTTGTCCAAGAAATGTGAGCAATCCCTTTTTGATTTAAATACGAGGCAAAAAAATCGAGATTACCACTGTCATATTTGAACTTAGGTTCAACAACTTCGAAATATCGCTCGAATGCTTCAAAGATTGTTGCATCATCTGAAATGAAATCTCCGTATTGTTCATAACATTGACGATAGTTCTTTTCACGAAGTTTCGCTAACAGTGTCGTTAAGAATTCTTCTTCTTTCCCTTCGATTCTGTATCCTTTTCGCTCAAGCAGGCGTAAAAAAACTTTTAATTCATTATGGTAAAAAGAATAAGCTTTACGCATTTCCTTTGTCATATTTATATTGATGCTGACTGTACCTTCAGAGCGAGCGTGCAGCATGTTCAAAATGGCGTTAGAAACTTCTGGTTTCAATAAAAATGTCGGATGAACGGTTTTTAAATATTTGTCTACCTCCACATTTAAGAAATTCTGTTCTTTTTCTAACTCATTCATTCGTTTCAATGTCGCTAATTGTTCTTGCTTTGCATAGGCAGCTATGCGTTGCTGTGTTTCTTCTGCCCACACAGCACGTTTTGCTTCAAACTTCCTTTTAAATGTTTGAAACATGTGCTTCTCCTCCCTTCAAAAACCTTTATATTATTTTCCCACAAGAAGTGTATCACATTAAAAAGAGAAATAAAATAGAGTTTTCGTACAAAATACAGACAATTTTAAAACTGAGTCGATCTCATCGTTATATATAGCAAATAATCACTCTAAATAGGGATTTATCATAAATCACGAAAATTTATAAAGGATTATAAAATGTGCCTGAATCCGTGAGGAATAATTTATACTTTGTATGAATCCTAAAAATCTTTCGATTTAACTTGGTGGAGTAAATACTCGAATCCGTAACTGGCGGACGCTTTCACTCCAAAGCACAACGGATGTCGCATTTGTCCCTAGAGGTGAAAGCGAGTAGATGGGTGGATGGCATATCTACACCTGTTTCACGGATTCAGGACGTAAAAAACTGACCATTTAAATGGTCAGTCGCGAATCATACAGGCTTTAGATAAATTAATGAGTGTATTCTTCATCGTCAATTTTAATTGAAACATTACCGCTCGTAATTGGTTCATTTATAAAGAGTCCACTACCTTGAATGTCTATTATTCCGTTTCCGCTAACACGAACATTGTTGTGGAATACTGTAGAACCTTGTATGATTAGTTTGCCTTGGCCGGTAACCTCTACATTTTCATTGAAAACGACTGAACCGTAAATAATCAGTTGACCTTGACCACTAACCTTTATATTCTGCTCTATTGCAAAACTTCCATTTAATATACAAGTATTCTGGCCTGAAATTCTAATTTGGTTATTTTTCTGATTAAAATCTGGACACCCTTTTCCAATTTCATTTTCTTCACCAGGATCTTCCGGATCAGTTGGATCAGATCATGTCCCCCTTCATGTTCAATGTGCACTTGTATTAATTCTCTCTCTTTATTTTCAATGACCTTATGTACTTGTACTGAACTGTTTACGACACTGCTTAAAAGTGGTAATGAAAGTAATCCAATCACTGTAATCGTCAACAAAACGACTAGTAAAGCATAGCCTTTTTGACTGTTTCCTCTCATTCCAATCCCCACTTCCAAATTATTTTTCTATTACTAACTCTATTTGCTGTTTTTCATGATGGACAGTATTGAACGCACCGTCTCCCTGTTTAATCGCAATATTTACTACTGCTTCATAGAGGAAGTCTTCGCGTTTACAAACACTGTAATCAACATAATAATGTTCATTATTCAAGTTGTAGTATCCTTCATAATTCCCAACATGCTCGATTGAAAAATGATCATCTGGAATTGCAAAATAATCAATGCCTTGCAATGCATTGTTCTTACACGAATACGAGCTCATATCATGATCAAAATCGATACCGCTATAAGCGATATCTTCCTTCACCTCTTCCGTAAGAAAAAAGAGCACTTTTTCTGAGAGATTCGAGGCTGTGAACTTGTTTTCTGATTTAACTGAAAATAACATAAACTGGAAAAAAACCTAAGAAAACAAACACTATCATACTTAGAATCGTCATCGCAGCAAGCACCTCAAGCATACTAAACCCTTTACCGTTTTTCATATATGTAAGTGATTGTCGCAACAATACTCCCTCCCGCTATCATTGGGCAAACATATAATACTAGATTTCATCTCACCTATGTTCTTATTCATGATAAAATTATCTTATATTTGATATTTTTTTACAACATTTTAGTTAAAAAGTCTCAATATACAGGTGGGTAAAATGTCAATTGAACGATTAAAAAGCGAAAAAGGTATCACATTGATAGAATTACTTGTCTCATTAGTCATAGTGTCGATCATTGGAACTCTCGCTTATCAATTTCTTTTTAATGCCATCGCCCACAGTGAAAAAACGAAATCACATATCGATATTCGCCAAGAAGCGCATTATGTTCTCTCCACATTACATAACTTGCACGATGGAGATGACTATCAACTTTGCTATCGTGATGATCAAAACCTTTACTTAGACTCGTCTTCTAATCTTTTATTAGCTGATGGTGCATTTACATTTGCTTTACATGACATTCATTCTGTTAACCTCTCATCTGAAAGGACATCTTTAGATCCTGGAAATTGTAAAAACGTAGATACGAGTCGTCCATTATTTTTTCATGCCACTTTAATCGGTCCTAATGAGGAGCAGCTAGAAATAGATACGGTTATCGGAAGACACAATATTTCTCAAGACAACCGAGCTGAAAAAAGTGATAGGTTTTATGATTACTTAAAAACAGAAGAAGTCTTCCTTTTCGGAGACCATTTGGATCTATTTGGTTCAACTTCAATACTTCCATCAGAGACAGCTCATGGGATCATTCTTTTACGTAACATGAATGAGCAAGACTTAATATTTAATGGAAATAATTCTATACATCTCAAGAACATTTTTATAAATAAACAAGGAAACGACATTATATTTAACAATAGTACGACATTAGGATTATATGAATCGACAGAAACTGTTCATTTAAAAGGCAATGTTATTTTAAATAATGGAGCTGCTGTTATGAATGGGAACGACATTTTTATTGAAGGAGACGTATATTTTAATAATAGTGCTGAAATAAACGGCAGAAACGTTTATGTAAAAGGTGACATCACGTTCGATAATTGGTCTGGAAAACTGACAGCCGAGACAATTTATGTAAGTGGACATATAAGAGAAGTCCAACCAGAAAATATTATTGGGGATGTCCTCCCTTTAGAAAGTGGAATGATCACTGATAACACCGAACAATCCCAATTCCTTTCCCCTCCTTTAAGACAAGGAAATTGGTTTGATGCTAACGGTTATGAGCGTGGTGGTGGATTAGCTGATGGTCAAAAAGTCTTTTCAAAGAACGGGTATGCCTTCTCAAATACGGGTTCACAAAATAAATATGAAGATGTCATCATCGTTGCTGAAAACGGCGATATTACACTTTCAAATCATATAAATCTTAGCGGTGTTCTAATTGCTCCTAATGGAAAAGTATCTTTTGATTCCGGTTCCTTTGAAGGTGTTGTCATCGCCCGTGACGGTTTTTATGTAACCAATGGAGGAACGTCAGTTCAATATAACAATATTCAGCATTACATTCATAACGAAGATCATTTTCCTTTTGATCCGAATTAAATAAATGCTATTCGAAGATGAACCTTCGCAAATGGCTTGGTTTATCTTCTTTTGTTTGTGCTAAAATAATAAAGTATTTAGCGTATTTTTTAGAGAAAGGTGACCTATATATGTATGACGTTATTGTAATTGGCGGAGGGCCTTCTGGACTGATGGCATCTGTTGCAGCAGGTGAGCACGGTGCAAAGGTTCTCCTTCTTGATAAAGGCAATAAATTAGGAAGAAAACTTGCGATCTCTGGAGGCGGACGATGCAATGTCACGAACCGTGCAGCTGTGGAAGAAATTATTGAGAACATACCTGGTAACGGCCGATTTATGTATAGTCCTTTTTCCGTTTTTAACAACGAGGATATTATTTCCTTCTTTGAACAATTAGGGATTCAATTAAAACAGGAAGACCGAGGACGCATGTTTCCGGTCAATGATAAGGCGATTACGGTCGTCCGGACATTGGTCGACCGTGTCAAAGCACTGAATGTCGAGATCCGCACAAATACAGAAGTTGAAGATGTTCGTTTTGACAAAGAGATCGATAAAGTCCAGGCTGTACAACTAAAATCCGGTGAACTTCTAGAAACTTCAAATGTCATCGTTGCCGTTGGAGGAAAATCAGTCCCACATACCGGTTCAACCGGTGACGGCTATCCTTGGGCAAAAAAAGCTGGACATACGATTACCGAATTGTACCCGACAGAAGTTCCAATAACCGCAAATGATCCTTACATCAAAAACAAAGCATTACAGGGCCTATCATTACGTGATGTCACACTATCGGTCATGGACCCGAAAAAATACAAACCGATCATCACACATGAAGGAGATATGCTCTTCACTCATTTCGGTATCTCTGGACCAATCGCCCTACGTTGCAGTCAATTCGTTTTAAAGGCACAAAAAAAGTTTAACTTAAAAAAGATTCCATTAGAAATTGACCTTTTTCCAAACATGCATGAAGAAGATCTGTTTAAAGAATTAGAAAAAACGTTAAATGGGCAAACGAAAAAAGCGATAAAAAATGCACTTAATGGATTTATACCAGAACGGCTCATTCCGATCACTTTAGAACTCGCTGCAATTGACTCACAAACTGTAAAAGCAGAACTGTCAAAAGAGAAACAACGAACGTTTACTCACCTTTTAAAACACTTTCCGGTTTCTGCAACAGGGACATTATCGATTGAAAAAGCTTTCGTAACAGGTGGAGGAGTTTCGGTTAAAGAGGTGAAGCCGAAAAGAATGGAGTCAAAATTAATAAAAGGTTTGTTCTTTTGTGGCGAAGTCTTAGACTTACACGGATATACAGGAGGCTATAATATTACAGTCGCCTTTTCTACAGGTTATACAGCAGGACGAGCAGCTGCAATGAACCAGTGGGAGTCATAAGAAAATTCGACAAGTGCCTGGCACCTAAAAGCACATGGTATTCTTTATGAACACCATGTGCTTTATACGTTTTTTACAGTAGTAATTAGTTTGCAACGATATTGACTAGCTTTCCAGGTACAGCAATCACTTTTCGAACGGTTTTCCCTTCGATTTCTTCTTGAATTTTTTCAAGAGAAACGGCTTTTTGTTCCATTTCCTCACGATTTGCATCCTTTGCAATAACGAGCTTCGTACGAACTTTTCCATTCACTTGAACGACGATTTCTACTTCGTTTTCGACGAGTAGTGTTTCATCAT
The DNA here is from genome assembly GCF_002335745.1 of Evansella halocellulosilytica. Taxonomy (GTDB): domain Bacteria; phylum Bacillota; class Bacilli; order Bacillales; family Salisediminibacteriaceae; genus Bacillus_CA; species Bacillus_CA halocellulosilytica. Next base: position 4,698,220 of record NZ_NIST01000001.1, read on the forward strand.
ACACTGGCCATGATTGATAAGTGATCGTTTCTGTATGACCGAGTTTGCTCCAAAGCTCTTCAGCGATATGAGGCGCAACAGGAGAAAGAAGTTTAACGAATCCTTCTAATTGTGATTTTGACAGCTTTTCTTGTTTATACGCTTCATTAATATATACCATCATTTGCGAAATCCCTGTGTTGAATCGAAGCGCTTCAAAATCCTCTGTAACTTTCTTCACCGTTTGATGATATGTTCGAGTCATCGACTCACTCACTTCATCATCAATAATTGCAGGATTTAATTGATTTTCGTCAGTGACAATCAACCGCCAAACCCGGTCTAAGAAGCGACGAGCACCATCAAGTCCTGTCGTACTCCATGCAATCGATGCATCAAGAGGCCCCATAAACATTTCATATAGCCTTAACGTATCAGCACCATGTGTCTTAATAATATCGTCTGGATTCACGACATTTCCTTTAGACTTACTCATTTTTTCATTATTTTCACCAAGAATCATTCCTTGGTTAAAAAGCTTTTGGAAAGGCTCCTTCGTCGGAACAACACCAAGGTCATATAGGACTTTGTGCCAAAACCTTGCATATAGAAGATGAAGCACCGCGTGCTCTGCGCCACCAATATAAATATCAATTGGCAACCATTTTTTCAATTTTTCTGGATCTGCAAGCTGTTCATCATTGTTTGGATCAATGTAACGCAAATAATACCAGCAGCTCCCTGCCCATTGCGGCATCGTATTCGTTTCACGACGACCGATCTTACCTGTCTCTTTGTCTTTGACATAAAGCCAATCTTCATTATTAGCAAGCGGTGACTCACCAGTACCTGCAGGTGAGAATTCATCCATCTCAGGAAGAGTTACTGGCAGCTCTTCTTCAGGGACAGGTTTCATCGAACCATCTTCAAAGTGGATGATTGGTATTGGCTCTCCCCAATACCTTTGACGACTGAACAGCCAGTCCCGTAGGCGATATGTGACCTTCTGTTCACCTTTACGATTTTCCTCAAGCCAATCGATCATTTTGCGAATCGCTTCTTCATTTTCTAAGCCATCAAGAAAATCAGAATTTACATGAGGTCCATCACCAGTATAAGCTTCTTTCGTCAAGTCGCCACCCGATACAACTTCTTTAATTGGCAAATGGAACGTTTGCGCAAATTCATAGTCTCGCTCATCGTGACCAGGAACAGCCATAATCGCACCAGTACCATAGTTTACAAGCACGTAGTCAGCAATCCAAATTGGTAGCTTTTCTCCAGTGACCGGGTGAAGAGCATATGCTCCAGTTGCAACACCTGTTTTTTCTTTTGCTAATTCAGTACGCTCTAGGTCACTTTTTGTTGCTACCTTCTGTTTATAATCAGAAATAGCTTGCTTTTGATCAGCCGTCGTAATCGTATCAACAAGTGCATGTTCTGGTGCAAGCACAAGGTATGTTGAACCATACAGCGTATCAGGTCTTGTAGTAAATACTGTAATCGTTTCATCGAAGCCATCGATCTTGAAATGGACATCAGATCCTTCAGAACGACCAATCCAGTTACGCTGCATGTCTTTTAAACTTTCTGGCCAATCAAGATCTTCAAGATCTTCTAGGAGACGATCCGCATAAGCGGTAATTTTAAGCATCCACTGTTTCATCGGACGTCGTTCGACAGGGTGACCACCACGCTCACTTTTTCCGTCAATGACTTCTTCATTCGCAAGCACTGTACCGAGTGCAGGACACCAGTTCACAGCTACTTCGTCCACATAAGCAAGCCCTTTTTCATATAGCTTTAGGAAAATCCACTGTGTCCACTTGTAGTAAGATTCATCTGTCGTATTCACTTCACGGTCCCAATCATATGAAAAACCGAGTTCTTTTATTTGTCTGCGGAATGTGTTGACATTTTGTAATGTGAATTCTCTAGGATGATTACCTGTATCGAGAGCATATTGTTCTGCAGGTAATCCAAATGCATCCCATCCCATCGGATGCAGGACATTATATCCTTGCATACGTTTCATACGAGACAAAATATCTGTCGCTGTATACCCTTCCGGGTGCCCGACATGAAGCCCTGCTCCAGATGGATATGGAAACATATCGAGTGCATAAAATTTCTCTTTCGTCGTATCTTCTTCCGTTTTAAATGTTTTATTTTCTTCCCAATAGTGTTGCCACTTTTGTTCAATGGCTTTATGTTCAAAGGCCATTAATAAAACCTCCTTTATTTGATTTTGATTAACTAAATGATAAATTTTTTATAATTTTTTTCTGTTATTCACTCATCCTCCATTTGTTAAAACGAAAAGATGAAAAAAACCTCCCATCCCAAGTATTTACAAGGGACGAGAGGTTGAATATCCTTCCCGCGGTACCACCCGAATTAACACAATAACTGTGTTCACTCTAAAACCTGTAACGTAGGTGAGACGTCAAAAGGTACTCTTTGTTGCGCTCAGGCAATCATTGTTCCCTTTTGCGATTCGAAGGCGAGTTCATGAGTATCAAGGTTAACTTTCACCAGCCGTTAACTCTCTGAGGCTCGATAGGTCACTACTATTCCTTGTCATCATCTTTACATACAAAATTTATTAATTACTTTGTATTGTATGCACGAAATATGCGCATGTCAAGGCTTTTTCTCATTATAACCATATTTCAAGTGGTTAACCCCTACTGCCTAAGAATCTGCTTCATGCATATGAATACCCGTTTATTTCTCATCACAAATGATCGCTACGATGCTGCAGCGTCAGGGCGTTTAAACGTCTCTTTTATATTGCGGTCAAATAAAGATGTTGTAATAAATGGAATGATGAACAATACGACAAGTACATAAAACAGAATCGTCATCCCGAATAAATCTGCTAGTACACCACCGATAAATGGTCCGAGCAGCCTTCCGCCAGTACCGACACTATTAACGATTCCTTGATAAAAACCTGCCTTCCCTTCTGGAGCAAGCTGGTGGGCGATCGTCGGAATAGCTGGCCATACGAACATTTCCCCAATCGTTAAAATAATCATTGCTGTAACAAATGCTGTAAAGATTTCAGCTTGGGATAAAACGAGGTAAGTAACCATAAAAATAGCGACGCCAACATAAATTTGTGCTTTTAATGAATGAACCCAGCGGACAATAAAAAACTTAATAAACGGCTGACAGAACACGATCATCGCTCCGTTTATCGTCCACAATATACTATAATGTGTTAATGGAATTCCTAAGTTTTGTGTATGGACACTAATCGTCGACTGCCATTGAACATAGGCTATCCAGCAAATTAAAAAGCCAATACATAAAACTAATAAAGCATGAAACCTCTTTTTATTTTCAACTTGCTGTGTTTGTTCAAAGACATTTGTCGTCGATCCAGAAATATCTTCTGCTGATTGTAAATTTCGAAAAAACAAGATTGCAAGAATAAAGAAAGATAAGTACATGATTCCGTTCCCAAAAAAGACAAAGTCAAAACGGTAGCTTGCTAATAAACCACCTAAAGCCGCTCCTGCAGCTACACCGACATTTTGTGCAACATACATGGCATTAAATGGCCGTCTTCCTCCTTCCGGCCAAACGGCTCCAGCCATCGCATACATACACGGAATCATCATTCCAGCTCCAAAACCAAGACAGATGAGCAGCGTGACATAAGCGATCATCGAACTATGAAGCAAAGCTAAAACGAAAGCACTGCTCATCGTGATCGTCAAACCAATGATAATCGTTTTATATCCGCCAATCCGATCAAACAGTTTACCACCAATCAAATTTCCGATTATTCCGGCTCCCGCATTAAACATAAGGACTGTGCCTGCCACAGTTAACGATTGACCGAGCTCTTGACTCATATATATCGTATTTAGCGGCCATAAAAAAGAGGCCCCTGTGACATTAATGGCCATGCCAATGACGAGAATCCATATAGCTCTAGGCATGAGCAGATCCTCCTGTATAAATCTTATTTCGTCTCTCTAAGTAATTTTAGAGGAACGACGTCTTTTTCGCAATATATATTTACTGGAATTTTCCATTCATTTTTACCACACCGGAAATGACAATGATCATTCTATTTCTCTTGCTATTCATAAAGTATAAAGCTGATTCTTTTCATTCATTTTTACCGCACCGGAAATGGCAATGATCATTCTATTTCTCTTATTATTCATAAAATATAAAGCTGATTCTTTTCATTCATTTTAAGCTCGCCCCCTTCATACCATAATAAAAAACCATTATCTCCCAGGTGCCAGGCACCGAAAAAGATATCGCTTTTCACCTTCCTTGTCAGGTGCTACACTTAAATATAAGGATTATTATGATGAAAGAGTGATGATTTAATGATCGATCTAAGAAGCGATACAGTGACAAAACCGACAGAAGAAATGAGGACATTAATGGCTGAAGCGGCTGTTGGTGACGACGTGTACGGGGAAGACCCAACAGTAAATGAATTAGAAGCTTATTCAGCTGAAATGCTTGGAAAAGAAGCTGCTCTTTTTGTAACGAGCGGCACACAAGGAAACCAAGCAGCGATTCTTACTCATACGAAGTCAGGGCAAGAAATTATTATGGACACTGAAGCTCATGTGTTTTTATATGAAGGAGCAGCGACGTCTGCTTTTGCTGGTGTTCAATCACGACCACTCCCCCATGATCGCGGTCAAATGGATGTAGAACAAATCGAAATGGCTGTCCGCTCGGATGATGTCCACTTCCCTGAAACAGGACTCATTTGGCTGGAAAACTCACATAACCGCAGCGGCGGTTCAGTGCTGCCACTTTCCTATATGATGCAAGTGCAAGAAGTTGCCGAGAAGTATAACATTCCTGTTCATGTGGATGGTGCAAGATTATTTAATGCGGCAGTTGCAAACAATGTATCTGTTAAAGAGCTAGCCGCATGTGCAGATTCAGTTCAGTTTTGCTTATCAAAAGGACTAGGCGCTCCAGTCGGATCGATTCTTGTCGGAGACCAGCCATTTATTGACGTAGCAAGAAAAAAACGTAAAATGCTTGGAGGAGGGCTGAGACAGGCAGGCGTGCTTGCTGCTCCAGGACTCCATGCATTAAAAACGAGTGTTCACCGGTTAGCAGAAGATCATGAAAATGCAAAAATTCTTGCAAAAGGTCTTGAGGAACATACGAACCTTCAAGTCCTTCATGAAGTTGAGACAAATATTATCTTAGTTGATACGACATCAACGAATAAAAGTGCCGATCAATGGCTAAATGTATTAAAAGACCATCATATTTTAGCAGTTGCTTTTTCACCGACGACAGTGCGATTCACGACACATCGTGACGTAACAAAAGACGATATTCAAACGGTCATTTCTACATTAAAGCAATTAGAACTTTGAAAGGATGTTCCCTCCTTATGAACGAACAACAACCTCCTTATTATTTCGGGGAGAAACGATACCACACATGGAGCTCTCATTTAAAACATACGTTCGGAGAAAAAGTTTTTAAAGTCCCCTTAGACGGGGGCTTTGATTGTCCTAACCGTGATGGCAAAGTAGCAAGTGGAGGTTGTACTTTTTGCAGTGTACGAGGGTCTGGTGATTTTGCCGGCGATCGAAAAGATGATCTCATCACACAATTTACGACGATTAAAGACAAGCTTCACCGAAAATGGAAAAAAGGAAAATATATTGGATACTTCCAAGCTTATACGAATACGTATGCTCCCGTAGAAGAGCTGCGTGACATGTACGAGGTTATTTTACAGCAAGATGATGTTGTCGGTCTTGCAATCGCTACTCGTCCCGACTGTCTTCCGGATGAAGTTGTGGAATATTTGGCCGAGCTGAATGATCGGACGTACCTTTGGGTCGAGCTCGGTTTACAAACGGTCCACGAACGAACAGCAAACTTAATAAACCGTGCACATGATTATCAATGCTACGTAGACGGTGTTAAAAAGCTGCGTAAACATAACATCCGCGTATGCTCACATATCATTAACGGATTACCGTTAGAAAATCATGAGATGATGATGGAAACAGCGCGTGAAGTCGCGAAACTAGACGTGCAAGGCATTAAAGTCCATTTACTTCATTTATTAAAAAAGACACCGATGGTCAAACAATATGAAAAAGGTCTCGTTGATTTTCTTAACTTAGAGGAATACGTCAATCTTGTTTGTGACCAACTAGAAGTACTCCCGCCATCAATGATCGTTCACCGCCTTACTGGTGATGGGCCTGCTGATCTAATGATTGGTCCGATGTGGAGCATGAACAAATGGGATGTTTTAAACTCGATAGATCGCGAACTACAGCGCCGCAACAGCTGGCAAGGTAAATATTACAATATGAAAAAGGAGGTTCCTTCACAATGAAGCTGGATGGAATTCTCCCTTTTGCACGATTATTATTAAAGAAAGCAGTCTCTAACGGCGGTGTTGCTATTGATGCGACAGCCGGGAACGGGCACGATACGTTATTTTTAGCAAACCTTGTTCAAGCTGAAGGAACCGTTTATAGTTTTGATATTCAAGCACAAGCAATCGATAAAACGAAACAACGTCTACTCACTCATAAAGCTGATCAGCAAGTTCACCTCATTCATGATGGACATGAAACGGTGGAAAGCTATTTAAAGGAAGATGATTTCGGTAAAATAAACGGGGCGATTTTTAACTTAGGATACTTGCCTGGAAGCGATAAGACCGTCACAACAACTCCTGATACGACAATTACAGCTGTGCATAAAATCCTGAGCCATTTGCTTCCAGAAGGGATTCTCGTCCTAGTCGTCTATCACGGACACGAAGAAGGGAAAATTGAAAAAGACAAGCTTCTCCCCTATGTCCGAAGTTTGCCACAAGATGAATATCACGTATTAGAGTATCGATTTACAAACCAGAAAAATTCCCCACCATTTATCATCGCAATCGAAAAAAGATAAAACCAAAAAACTTAAACCTAAAACCAAAAATACCCAGGTGCCAGGCACCTGGGTATTTCTGGATTTTCAAACTTTCGCCAATGGTATTTATGTGCCGCTCTTTTTACGGTACATCCATCCGTTCACATAGAAAAACAGTGTTTGAGCTCCGCCTTTTCTAATGAGGCGTTTGCCTTTTCTTTTCAGGTCTGGATCGTTTTTCACTTTTTCATCGGCTAAATAGATCGCTAGCAATCCGTTATTTATGAGTTTATGAAACTTATGATCCGGTAACTCGCTGAGCGATTCATCAGCTTTTTTGAAGAAATACTCCATACGTTCGATCATCTGTTCATCATTTTGATAATAAAAACAAAAGTTTAAGTCCCCGCCTTGGAGATCCTCTTCTTGGTCAATAAAATAATCCATTAAAATATGTAGCCCTTGTACAAACGGAAAATATCCTCGCTTTATCTGTTCAGCTTCCTGAGTCGTCAAGCTTTCTCTTGCAGCGGAATAGGCAGTTAAACAGAAAATCCCTAACGTTGAACCTGCAGATGCAGAAAATTCATACCAGCTCATCGGAGGAAACTGATCTTGATAAACTTCATACCACTTTTTTAGTCGCGGGACTCGTTCATGTTCAATGACATGTTTATGAACTTGTAAGTCACGATAAATCGATGCTAAAAAAATGTTTTCTTCAAATACGGATGAATAAGACGGAAAGCTAGCAAGACTGTCTTGACAAGTTTTCACTAATGAATTCAAATACCCGCCATCATCCTTATGCTCTCGAAAACGATAATAGTCTTTCACCGATTCCCCTGGAGTTAAGGCGTCTGGCATTGATTCATGAAGAGCATGAAAATCATTCGGATCTAATGACGTACTTCGATCACATAAGTTATCTAAATAATCACTGATCGTTTGATATGCAACAATAAACCGAATGACATCATTTTTCCGTTCACCTGAAAGAAGTGCATACACCGCACCACCTTCACAATGAAACGTTTTTGCCTCAATACTCGCCAGCGCTTGTGTACGCAGCTCTTCATTTGGAATTTGCAATGCTTTTTCTTTCCAGTCATCCAAATAGTCATGCACAACAGGAATGACTTCTTTATAAATTCGATACATGATTGTCCAAGACTTCGTCGGAATACTCACAATAAACCTCCGTTACAAGCTTCGGTGTAAAATATAAAATAAGTTGCTCACACTTTACCACGTTTCATGAAGAGTGACAAAGCCGATTAAATGAGCAAGCACTTTTTCTTTACCAGGATCATTTAAAACTTCATGATAAAAAGAATCCCACTCTTTATAATATTTATCCGTTAAAGTGAGCGTATCAAACCAGCGCTTCACCTCATTTTTATTGACGATCCGGTCATCTCCGCCTTGTGTCACGAGCAGAGGAATGGCCGGAAATTGACCATGTTTATCTTGAGCCGTCCGAATCGCATTTGCAAGTTCACGATACCACCTCACACTTACGCGTTTAATGAGGAGGTCGTCCGTAAAATCACGTTGCCTCATCCATTCATCGCGAGTACCCGAACCAGGTTCCAATCCGGAAGGAAACCTAATTTTCGGAGCAACGTAGTTGAGCAAATAACTAGCTGTTTTTTTAGAAAATGTAGGGTTATTTACTAAACCAAGACAAGGAGAAGAAAGCACTGCTACATTCGGGAGCTCATTTTTGGATAAATTCATCAACGTATGTATCGAAATGAGTCCACCCATACTGTGACCGAGAAGAGTGACAGGAAGTTTATATTTCCTCGCTTCACGTAACCAGCCTTTTACGACCGTTACGTAGTCACTGAAACGGTTAACATGGCCACGCGGACCATCTGTTGTCCCTTGTCCTGGCAAATCTCCCATTATGACATTGTAGCCAAGCTCAGTCAGCTGTTCAATGACCCAATGATAACGAACATGGTACTCGCCTGCACCATGAACGATGACAAAAACACCTTTAGCTTCTGTTACTTCCCACTTCCACACGAAGCACCATCCTCTCAATGAACATCGTTTACTACCATCATTCCCCATTGACAACGATTTCGTCAAGTAAAAACATCATATTCTTTCCCACTGACAAATTTGTTACACTTTATAATAGGTAATGTTTTCATGAATAACGAATTGCAGGAGGGAAATGATTTGATTTATCCTTATAAAGATATTTGGCCACAAATTGATCAAACCGTATTTATTGCAGATGGTGTTGTTGTGACGGGCGATGTAAAAATAGGCGAGAAATCGAGTTTATGGTTTAATACAGTCATTCGTGGTGATGTTGCGCCGACAATTATCGGTAAAAATGTTAATGTGCAAGACAATAGTGTTTTACATCAAAGCCCGAACAATCCATTAATTATTGAAGATGGGGTAACTGTCGGTCATCAATGTACGTTACATAGCTGTATCATTCGAAAAAATGCGTTAATCGGTATGGGATCAACCGTTTTAGACGGTGCAGAAATCGGGGAGGGTGCTTTTATCGGTGCTGGCAGCCTTGTCCCTCAAGGAAAAAAAATACCGTCAAACTCACTTGCATTCGGCAGACCCGCCAAAGTTGTCCGAAACCTAACGGACGAAGATAAAAAAGATATGGAACGAATCCAACGTGAATATGTTGAAAAAGGCCAGCACTATAAAGAAGTGATTGCTAAAATAAATATCCGCTCGTAAAACGGGCGGTTTTATTTCGCCCTATAAGGGCACTTTACCACCAGAGCCCCTTAAGAAACCTTATTTAATTTGTAACTGTACTTAAAGTCTTCGTGTTAGTTGGATATGGAAGCTGAAAGTAAACTAAATTTATGCCTCAGTTCTCATCGAACTGGGTTATTTTTTTGTAAACAAAAAAGAGGGTGTCCTCAAAATACTTTAGAGGCTCCCTCTTTTTAAATCGTTTTATTTCGCAACACCGTTTGCTGCTTGCTCTTTAATGATATCTGCTTTATCCGTGCGCTCCCAAGGCAAGTCAATATCTGTACGGCCAAAATGTCCGTAAGCTGCTGTCTGCTTGTAAATTGGGCGGCGAAGATCGAGCATTTTAATAATGCCTGCTGGACGTAAGTCAAAATTGTTACGAACAACTTCAGCTAATACATCTTCAGATACTTTACCTGTTCCGAATGTATCAATCGCAATTGAGACAGGTTGAGCTACCCCGATTGCATATGCCAGCTGTACTTCACAGCGATCTGCTAAACCAGATGCAACAATGTTTTTCGCTACGTATCTGGCAGCATATGCTGCTGATCGATCAACTTTTGTCGCATCTTTCCCTGAGAACGCTCCACCACCGTGACGTGCGTATCCTCCGTAAGTGTCGACAATGATTTTTCTGCCAGTTAATCCTGCATCACCTTGAGGTCCGCCAATAACAAATCGACCTGTTGGATTAATGAAGTATTTCGTTTCATTATCTAGTAAATCCGCTGGAACAACCGGCTTAATAACATGTTCATGAAGATCTTCTTTAATCTGTTCAAGTTGAACTTCAGGATGATGCTGTGTTGAAATGACAATTGTATCGACTCTTATCGGCTGATCATTTTCATCATATTCGACGGTTACTTGTGTCTTACCGTCTGGACGTAAATAATCAATCGTTTCGTTTTTTCGTACTTCACTTAAGCGTCGAGACAGCCTGTGAGACAATGAAATTGGCAATGGCATGAGCTCTTCTGTTTGATTATCTGCATAACCAAACATTAAGCCTTGGTCTCCTGCACCAATCGCATCTAGTTCTGCCTCTGTCATTTGACCTTCTCGCGCTTCAAGAGCTTGGTCTACCCCTTGTGCAATATCTGCTGACTGCTCATCAATTGATGTGAGCACAGCACACGTTTCATAGTCAAATCCATATTTAGCACGAGTATAGCCAATTCCTTTCACTGTTTCACGAACAATTTTTGGAATATCGACATACGTAGACGTTGAAATCTCTCCAGCAACAAGGACAAGTCCCGTATTAACCGATGTTTCACACGCCACACGAGCATTCGGATCATTCTTCATAATTTCATCTAAAATTGCATCTGATATTTGGTCACAAATTTTATCCGGGTGACCTTCCGTGACTGATTCAGAAGTAAACAAACGACGTTTCTCTGCCACAGTACGTACCTCCTTCGAAATCTCTATCCTATAGGATATGTTTATTGAATTGACGGTACTCGTTCTCCCGGCAGAATGGTTTGAAGCAACGGTTTTTACGTTACTTTAATGTAGGAATAAAAAACGTTAATGTTATTCCTAATAATCCAAGAGTTTTGTCAAAAAGAATGAAGTAAACTTCCTGAGCCATCTCTATCAGTTAAAGTAAAAAAACCTTTTCCCTAGCGAGGAAAAGGTTACGTCCCATTCGCCTTTCACCTCTTATCGGTCAAGACATACTCGTAGATATGTCTTGCAGGTTAGCACCGTTCATCATTTTCCGTCTGATGATGGTTGCTGGGCTTCGTCGGGCCTGTCCCTCCGCCTACTCGGGATAAGAGTATCCGTTCGGAAAAAGAATAACTGATTTTCGCCGCCATGTCAATAAATTGACCTATAAATAGGCGATAAATAGGCTTGGAAAATCAAAGAAATAATCCGATGCTCGTTTATTTAAAATGTACAATCTTTAAGGCAAGTTACAGCTTCCCCCGCCACATTGTCCGTTCCCAATTTTATAACGGCGTGCAGCTATCCAATGATACACTTTGTCCCCAATTTTTTTGGCCAATGGTAAATATAAAATCCAAACGAAAGCCCATGCTGCGGGTAATAACCATAACATTCTCCGGACAGCAGAAAAGCCAATATATACATGCCCTTGATTCGTCACTAAGTGCATCGCTTCATTTAACTTATACCTGTCCACTTCCGCAGGCAGCTCTACATGTTCTTTAGAAAAGCCGTCGATCCACTCTATTTTAGCTAACCAGTCTAATTTCATCATTTTTTTACGCGTTTTTCTACATAACGGACATGTACCATCATAATAAATTTGGTGCTTCACAATGATCACCACTTTCATTGAGCGACTATATAAATATGATACAACATATTCCTAAATTAAGAAAATAAAGCTCTCATAAAAAATGATGCACATTTCACCCCAAATAGTATAGACTATTTAAAAATATGTGTTATACTATTTAACAGATTATAAGAACAAGTTTCCCATAATAGTGCGTGTTCAAAAAGGAGGACAAAAAGAGGCGAATAGATCAAGCCGACGAAGTTTTGAGTAGCGGAGCGTATCATGTTAATACGTGAGTAACGGAGAAACGAGTCAACGAGAGGTACGAAAGCTTTTTTCCCAGACTTTGAACATCCACTTATAGATCTGATTAGCCATAATGAAAGGATGAGAAAATCATGAGCACGATCCACTTCGAAACTGAACTTGAGCGCATCTTACGTAACGATCATGTGAATAAGGACTTATCAACTTCTCATTTAATTGAAAAAGCGTTAGAAAGAAATGAAGGTATCTTAACATCAACAGGTGCTTTTCGTGCAACAACTGGAACATATACTGGACGGTCTCCTAAAGACAGATTCATTGTAGAGGAGCGCTCAACTGTCGATAAAATTGATTGGGGTAGCATTAATCAGCCGATTTCTTCCGATGTTTTCGAAAGATTATACTTAAAAGTGTTACACTATTTAGGCGATCAAGATGAATTGTTTGTGAGACACGGTTTTGCTGGCGCAGATAAAAATCACCGACTGCCTATTCGTATCGTCAATGAATTTGCATGGCATAATTTATTTGTTAAGCAATTGTTTATTCGGCCAACTGAAGAGGAACTAAACTCACTTATACCGGAATTTACAATTGTCTCAGCGCCTGGGTTTAAAGCAAACCCTGAAGTGGATGGTACAAAATCAGAGGCATTCATTATCGTTTCTTTAGAAAAGCGCACCATTTTAATCGGCGGAACAGAATATGCTGGCGAGATGAAGAAATCAATCTTCTCAATTATGAATTATTTACTTCCTGAAAAAAGTATCTTATCTATGCACTGTTCTGCAAATGTCGGGACAGAAGGTGACGTAGCCTTATTTTTCGGTTTATCAGGAACCGGCAAAACGACGCTTTCAGCTGATCCACACAGAAGTTTAATTGGTGACGATGAGCACGGCTGGTCTGCGAACGGTGTCTTCAATATTGAAGGCGGCTGTTATGCGAAATGCATTCATTTATCAAAAAAGAAAGAACCGCAAATTTTTAATGCGATCCGATTTGGCTCGGTGCTCGAAAATGTCGTTGTCAATCATGAGACGAGAGAGGCTGACTATGATGACAATTATTATACTGAAAATACTCGAGCAGCTTACCCTATCGAATTAATTCCTAATTCGTCCATGCCAAGCATCGCAGGACATCCTAGTACGATCGTTTTCTTAACTGCTGACGCATTTGGCGTTCTTCCACCGATTAGCAAGCTTACGAAAGAACAAGCGATGTATCATTTCTTATCAGGCTATACGAGCAAACTTGCTGGTACTGAACGTGGAATTACAGAGCCTGAAGCGACGTTCTCAACGTGCTTCGGATCTCCGTTTTTACCGCTTCCAGCGATGACTTACGCGAAAATGCTCGGTGAAAAAATCAATGAACACAATGTTGAAGTCTTCCTCGTTAATACCGGCTGGTCAGGTGGCCCTTACGGTGTCGGTAAACGAATGAATTTACCTTATACACGTGCAATGGTGCAAGCTGCATTGGAAGGCGAACTGAATTCAGCAGAAACCGTAACTGACCAAATATTTGGCTTACACGTTCCTAAGCATTGTCCTGGAGTACCAGATGAGGTCCTTCAACCAAGAGATACTTGGACAGATCAAGAAGCTTATGATCAAAAAGCGAAAGAACTTGCTCAAAAGTTTAAAGCTAATTTTAAAAAATTTGAGGATGTTCCTGCAGAAATTATCAACGCTGGACCATTTGTTTAAGAAATAGACTTGGAGCACAGCTCCTAGTCTTTTTTATTTTGATAGCATTGTTTTCATTATATTATTAATTAATCGACTTAGCATTTTTATAGATGTAAGGTGTACGTTTCTTCATTAATTCCTTCCTATTTATCAGTTCAACAGATCCCTCTCCGATCCTATTCAGCTTATTTTTCGTAGGACAACAGGCTCTCCCGCACACATTTATTCATTCGAACATATTTTATCATATCAGCGTATACCTAATTTTCTCAGGAGGGTTGAAAATGAAATTCATAAAAATAGGATTATTGGCCCTTTTTTGCTTTATCGGGGTCTTAATCGTTTCTGGATGTGGATCTGACGACGACATGACTGAAGTTCGTGTCGCTGAAGTTACCCGTTCCATATTTTATGCACCACAATACGTAGCCATCTCTGAAGGATTTTTTGAAGAAGAAGGGCTCGACATCGACTTGACGACGACGTGGGGTGGCGACAACACGATGGTCGCCTTATTATCTGACGGTGCCGATATTGCGTTAGTAGGTGCAGAAACTTCGATTTATGTGTATGCACAAGACTCAAATGACCCAGCGATTAACTTTGCTCAACTTACGCAAACAGATGGAACATTCCTCGTTTCTCGTGAACCTGTTGAAGACTTTTCTTGGGATGATTTAAAAGGCAGTACGTTCCTCGGTCAACGAGTTGGTGGAATGCCACAAATGGTTGGGGAGTTTGTGTTGAAAGAAAACGGGATTGACCCTCATTCAGATCTCGAGCTTATTCAAAATATCGAATTCGGTAATATTCCATCTGCCTTTGCATCCGGTACTGGGGATTACGTACAGCTCTTTGAGCCGCAAGCAACGATGTTTGAAGATGAAGGTATCGGTTATATCGTCGATTCGTTTGGAACGCAATCTGGAAACGTCCCATATACTGTCTACATGGCAAGAGAGAGCTTTATTGATGAAGACTCTGAAACGATTGAACGTTTTACACGAGCACTGCATCGAGCACAAGCGTGGGTACACGAGCAGCCTGCTGATGTCGTAGCCGAATCGATTGCTGACTTCTTTGATGACACACCACTCGATGTAATTGAGCAAGTGGTTGAACGTTATCGTGATCAAGGTTCATTTGCAGAATCACCATTACTTCAAGAAGATGCCTGGTATCACTTGCAGGCAATCATGGACGAAGCAGGGGAACTCCCAGAAGAAATTTCTTATGAAGATTTGGTTAATACGGACATTCCAACAAAAATCATGAATGAATAATACCAGGTGAGAGGAGGAGTCAAATTTGGCACTATTAAAACTATCCAACGTCCAAAAAACTTTTTTTTCAAAAGAAACCGTAACAGTCGCTGTTGAGAATGTGAGTTTTTCAGTTGAAAAAGGAGAATTTATCTCATTAATTGGACCTAGTGGCTGTGGCAAAACAACGCTCCTTTCCCTCATATCAGGGTTACTTAAACCAACTGAAGGAAAAATCGAATTGGATGGTAAAGTTATAAGCAAGCCGACACCAGCTACAGGTTATATGCTGCAGCAAGATTATTTATTTCCTTGGCTGAAAATCGAAGATAATATCTCACTCGGATTAAGAACGATGAAGCAGCTTTCACATGAAAAGAAGATACACGCAAGGTTTCTTTTAGACCAGATGGGACTCATTGATAAAGTAAATGATTATCCGAGTCAGCTGTCAGGCGGGATGAGGCAGCGCGTCGCATTAGTACGAATGCTCTCAACAGATCCGAAGCTGCTATTATTAGATGAGCCGTTTTCAGCTTTAGATTATCAAACGAAATTGAAACTTGAAGATCTCGTTTTTTCTACAATTAAGGAGCAAGAAAAAACAGCCATTTTAGTCACGCATGATATCGGTGAGGCGATTGCGATGAGTGACAAAGTATATTTACTAGGTCACCGGCCAGGAAGCATTAAGAAAACTTTTCATATACCTGACGAATTAAAAACGAGACTCCCATTTAAAGCTCGTAGTCACCCGCTTTTTAACGAGTGGTTCCAAGACATTTGGAAGGAGCTGGAGTCCCTTGAACAATAAACTTAAAGAAATGCATGCAGCTTATATTCAACACCTTAGAAAGGAAAAACGCCTCATTCACATGACCCAAATTAGCATTCTTGTCTTATTTTTCAGCATGTGGGAAATTGCAGCAAGCCAGCGCTGGATTGATCCGTTACTCTTTAGCTCTCCTTCAAGGGTTTGGGAGTTGTTTATAAGTAGAATTCAGGATGGCAGTCTCTTTAATCATATGAGTATTACCCTGTTTGAGACGATACTTGGGTTTTTACTCGGTACGTTTTTAGGAACATTATTTGCTGCAATCTTGTGGTGGTCCCCGTTTATCTCTCGTGTGGCTGATCCGTACCTCGTTGTCTTAAACTCGATGCCAAAAGTCGCACTCGGACCGTTGTTAATTGTTGGCTTAGGACCAAACTTCAGCTCGATCATTGCGATGGGGGCGCTCATATCTGTTATTATTACGACGATCGTTGTCTACAACGCGTTTAAAGGAGTAGATGATAACTACCTTAAAGTGATCCAATCGTTCGGAGCGACGAAACGACAGTCGTTTTTTTCTGTCATTTTCCCTGCTTCGTATCCAACGATCATTTCAACCTTAAAAGTAAATGTTGGTCTTGCATGGGTAGGCGTAATCGTTGGAGAATTTCTCGTTTCAAAACAAGGACTAGGATATATGATTATTTATGGATTCCAAGTCTTTAATTTTACATTAGTCATGCTGTCACTGATCATCATCGCGATTTTAGCTACATGCATGTATCAACTAGTCGAACTACTGGAGAAAAGACTAATCCCAAGCCACAGAAAGTAACTATCCGCCCGTCAAACGGGCGGTTTTAATTTCGCTCTATAAGGGCACTTTACCACCAGAGTCCTTTAAGGGACCTTATTAATTCGGTCCATGCCAAAAGTATTTTGAGGACATCTCTTTTCATAATCAAATAGAATTTTCCATCTATTCGTACGTTTAAAGATATCTCATGATTACAACCCTTAAAGGTTTATTTTCACACAGGCAGAGCATGTAGTTTAAAAAGACTATAATAAAAGCACAAGTTCCTTTATAAATGTTCACTTGAGAGCATCAGTTTTCTTCTTTCGATCTCCATTAAGCTGTTTGGCAGGACATCGTCTTTCATAATAAAACTATATTCACGATTCACACGGACATCTTCAGGCAATTGTTTTAAAATTTTCGGACCTTTCGTTTCAAAATAATTACTTTTCGTAATAAGGTCATCAACTATAGCAAAATAGACATTTTTTATGACCATTTCTTTTTTGCCATCGACTTTATATTGACCAATATAATGTAGTTCTCTCACTTTACCACCAGTTTCTTCAAACACTTCTCGAACTGCCGCTTCTTCAGCCGTTTCCCCTTCTTCTACTTTCCCTCCTGGAAACTCAAGTCCTCGAGATGGATGGATCGTTAACAGCCAATTCCCACGATATTTACTCACTATCCAAACATGTTTTGGAGCTTTTGAAAATGGATGGTCTTCAGTTGAAAAGGTTACGGTATTGTGATAATAATCTTTAAATTGAATTTGTTGTCTCAGGACCATCACTCCCTTTTACTTCAGCTTGTCTCAATTCATATTGTAATGTTCTCAAAACCTAATGTCCAAATATTATTATGACCACAATTCGTACAAACCATTATGTGTATGTGAATCTACTGAAAAAGTAATGATGTCCTTTCAAAAATCCTGCCAAAACTCCACGTCCTGTGGCATGTCCGGCATTAGGACGTCCTGTCCGTCGAAGCAACTCGATGATTATTCGTGAAGAAAATTCTAGTGGAGTCTACTTTTTTAACGGAAATGCTTTCATAAAGGGGTTTCAGTAGGCTCTATGTATGTAAAGGGTCTTTTATCATTATACAAGAATGAAGGACAATTTTTCTCTAGAAAAAACCAACAAAAATGGTTCCATCCATCTAATAACGATGATTGGAACCATATTTCACTAATTTTGGCTAAGTATGACCAAGCTTGATTTCCCAAAGTTAAAAAGAGACTGTATTTTTATTTAAAACTTCCAAATGTGTCGATAATATGTCGCCTTTATCTCCAAGAATCGGATAGACTTGTATCGTTCCTTTCGCTAGCACTTGAAGTTCTTTCATTTTATCTTCGTGTTCGTGAACAATCGTTGCTACTTTTTGATTTTCTCTGACGAGCGAATGTAGAAGTTCAGCATCAACATAATTAAGGCATTTTTCAAGTTTTCTACCGCCGGTTACAAACCATAATGAACGCTCTTCTTCAGATTTTCCGTCATTTTCAACAAAACCATGCTCGACAAACTCTATCCCTTCATGCTCCACTGTTTCATGCTTACCAGATAATAAGTTCACGACATCTTCGATAATAGCACTTGCTGTAGGATACTTTCCAGCCCCCGGACCTTGAAGCATTACAGATCCGACGATACTCCCTTGGATATGAATTCCATTATTTTCAGCTTCGACACTATATAATGGGTGATCATGAAGTACAAAGCTCGGTTTCACTGAACCGTCCACACGATCACCATGTTTTCGTAACTTTGCGATATGTTTAATTTTCCCATTTAACTGATGGGCAAGAACGAGATCATCAACGTGAATGTGTCGAATCCCAATTGGAGCTTGATCGTTCCAGACAGGAGAACGACCGTAAATCCATTGACTTAATATGTTCGTTTTAAAATATGCGTCCCATCCGTCGACATCTTTGTCAGGGACTGCTTCTGCAAATCCTTTTTCTTGTGCTTCTGACAATGCTTGTGAAAATGGGGCTCCTTCTTGTCTCATTTTTGTCAGGATGAAATTAGACGTGCCGTTTACAATCCCTTCCAATCGATCGATTGTATTCGTTTTTAAAGTATGACGTAACGTATTTAATAGTGGAATTCCGCCTGCTACTGCTGCTTCAAACAGGAGATGGCAACCGTGATCTGAAGCGATCTCGTATAGCTCATCACCATACGTTGCAATAAGCTCTTTATTTGCAGATACGACTGATATGCCTTCTTGTAAAAGCTGCTTTACATACGGTAAGCCAGTTTCTGCATCTGGAGTTGCCTCAATGACAACATCAAGGCTTCGATCATTAATGACTGTATCGAACTCATTCGTTACAAGTGTCTTTTCTCCAACTTCTCTTTCTTTATCTGTATTTTTTACAATGACATATGGAATTTCAAGAGATCTGCCTAGTAATGTCACAAGTTTCTCAGATTTCTTTTCAATCGTCCGATATACTCCTTCACCGACAGTTCCAAAGCCAATAATCGCTAGTTTAAACGATGGATGACTCATAGACGCAAATCCTCCTCTTCCCGATTACATTGATTCAACTCGTTTTCTTTTAACAGACGGCGTAATATTTTCCCGCTAATTTTCGTTTTTGGCAGTTTTTGCAACACTTCAATCTCTCTAGGGGCTGCATGAGCAGCCAAATTCTTTTTTACAAAAGCTCGAATGTCTTCGATTTGGTCCAGCGAATCTTCAAACCCAGACCGAAGCGTTATAAACGCTTTAATGATTTCACCACGAACTGGATCAGGTTTGCCAATAACTCCAGCTTCTGCGACTGCAGGGTGCTCGATTAACTTACTTTCGACTTCAAATGGTCCAACTCGTTCCCCTGAAGTATTAATTAAATCGTCATCGCGACCGTGGAAAAAAATATATTCGTCCTCATCCTTATAAGCAGTATCACCAGAAATGTACCAGCCATCGTCAGTAAAATACGAGTTATACTTTTTCTCGTTTTTCCATATTTCTTTCATTAAGCCTGGCCACGGAGCTTTAACGGCTAACTTACCAACTTCTCCCTTTGGGAGTGGTTTATTGTTTTCATCTAATATACTAACTTTAACACCTGGAAAAGCTCTTCCCATCGATCCTGGCTTAATTGGCTGCGACGGAAAATTAACAATTAAATGTCCGCCAGTTTCAGTCATCCACCAAGTGTCATGAATACGGACGTTTAACGCATCGTTTGCCCAATGGATGACTTCTGGGTTCAAAGGTTCACCTACACTTAACAAGTGACGCAAAGAAGACAAATCGAACTGTTTATAAGTATCACCTTTGCTCATTAGCATTCGGAAAGCAGTCGGAGCACTATACCAAATCGTTACTCCGAACCGTTCGATGAGCTGGTACCACTCACTTGCATCAAACCTGCCGCCGTGAATCACAACTGTTGCACGATTTAACCATGGAGCAAATACACCGTATATACTCCCTGTCACCCAGCCTGGATGTGACGTACACCAATAGACATCATCATCTTGTATATCCAAAACCCATTTTCCGGTAATGATATGATGGGAGATCGTTCGCTGTGCATGCAGGACCCCTTTCGGTTTACCTGTAGACCCTGACGTGTAATGAATTAACATCCCATCTTCTTTTTCGAGCCAAACAACCGGTCTTTCTTCTACTTCTAATTGCTTTCCTTCTCGTTGCAAATCTGTCATTTTCCACGTCTTTATTAACGAAGGAATGTCGTGATAAGGGACTCTTTTGCCTAAATCATCATCTGTAATTAAATATTGCGCCTCACAGTCGACCATCCGTTCCTTCACAGCATCTTCCATAAATGCCTCAAACAACGGTCCGGCAATTGCGCCAACTTTTATCGCTGCTAAAATCGAAAAATAACAGTCAGGAGACTTTGGTAAAAAGATAAATACACGATCACCGACACGGACTCCATTCTTTTTGAGCACTTGCGCATATTGATCTGTCTTCTCTTTTATTTCAGAAAATGTATAACGCTCCTCTTTACTACCTTCCGTAAATAAGAGAGCAACTTTCTCTCCGTGTCCTTCCTCTACATGGCGATCAATACACTCGTAAGCTGCATTCCACTTTCCATACGGTGCATTCCTTAGCTCAGATGTCGCATCTTCCCAGCTAAAGTCCTCGACCATTTTTTCATAATTTTCCAGATTGTGATTTCTCGTATTGTTCGGTTCAATTATCAATTGTCGTTTTATATCTACTGCCATGCAGGGAAGCCCCCTTCTCTTAAATAGTGTTGTATGCTTTTGTTTCATGCAGCACACGTTTTTATGATTTAATTCATCGCCACTTTTGCCTCGGAATCGGCATTTTTCTCGATTTCTAATGCTTTTAAGATTTTTTCTTTTATTTTTGTTAGCTCGATATCTGTTTTTGAACGTGGTTTCGCTTTTCGGATCGTGATGTTTTCATAGACAACCCCTGGCTGACCTTTTAAAACAACGATTCGGTCACATAATGCCAATGCTTCATCAATATCATGAGTTACAAGCACCATCGTCGGTCGATAACTTTCCCATAAATCGAGGAGCATGTTTTGAAGCTGAATCTTTGTAAACGCATCTAGTGCACTGAACGGTTCATCAAGTAATAACGTAGAAGGTTCTGTCACAAGTGCTCTTGCAATAGCAGTACGCTGTGCCATTCCTCCTGACAGCTGCTTCGGATAGTAATGAGCAAAACGGTCCAAGCCAACTTGCTTCAACAGTGTCATTGCCCTGTCGATCTTCTTTGGCTTCTCACCTTCTAAGCCGAAATAAACGTTTTCGACAACGGTTAACCATGGCATTAAACGAGGTTCTTGAAAAATAATCCCAAGCTCTTTTGTGACAGACTTCTTTTCATTTCCATCAATGCGGACGGTTCCTTCATACCCATTATCTAAGCCTGATATTGCCCGTAATATCGTACTCTTTCCACATCCACTCGTTCCGAGGAGTCCAATAATCTCACCTTTTTCAGCTTCAAATGAAACATTCTTAACCGCGACATCACCTTGAAAACTTCTAGTGACTTGCTCAACTGATAAGCTCATTACAAATCCTCCTCTTTATTTCTCATTTCCTTTTTCGATCTGATCTTGCCAATGTAAAGCTCTTATTTGAAGCTTTTTTAAGACAGCGTCAGTCAATTTCCCTAAAATCGCAAATAGAAGAATACTAGCTAAAATGACTTCAGGCTGCAATGTATTTTGCCCAAGTACGAGCAAATAACCGAGTCCTTGGCTTGCTCCCATTAATTCTGCTGCGACAACAAACATCCAACCTAACCCTAGACCGCTTCGTAATCCAACGAAAAACGAAGGTAAGGAGGCTGGTAAAATAATTCTTCGAATGAGTTGAAATGTCGTTAACCCATAGGCCTTCCCAACCTCAATCAATTTTCGGTCAACTGATTGAATTCCTCCGATGACATTTAAATAGACTGGAAAAAATACACCGACAGCAATTAACGTCACCTTCGACCCTTCTCCAATCCCGAGCCACAATATAAATAATGGGACCCACGCTAATGAAGGGATCGCTCGTAAAGCTTGAATGATTGGGTCAAACATCGTTTCTGCTGTTTTAAACATACCGATCACAGAACCAAAGACGACAGCAACGGCCGTTCCCCATAAAAAGCCCCAAAAAATCCGGTAAAGAGTGATCCCTGTATGCTGCCAAAGACTGCCATCAACTCCCATTGACCAAATCGTTTGAACAATTGTTGATGGAGCAGGGAGAAGGCGTGAATCAATGAAATCAAATCTCGTCCCACCCTCCCAAATGAGAATAAGAAGGGTAGGGATAAGGAGAGACAACGAAAACGTTCCCCAAGAAAACGTTGCTTTAACTTTATCCCGATCTTTTATAAGCCTCGTCACGTTTTTCTTAGACGGTCCATTTCCCTCACCTTTTTGTTGTGCTTGGGAAAGTGCCATTCATCTCGCCTCCTTACTAATCAATAACCCGTTCTGCAAAAGATGGATCAATTAATAAATCTACTAAACTTTCAATATCAAGTTCTTCTTCCATCACCCCAGCCTCTTGTAAAACGAAGCCTGCTTCTGTCAAGCTTTCAACATGCTCATCACCCGGAGTAGGATTTGAGAAATTATTTCTTTCTAACTGAAGTTCTGCAACAGCTTGATCCATCTGTGCTTCACGTGCCATAATTTCTACCGTATCTTCAGGGTTATCCAGCACCCATTTTCTTGCTTTTTCATACACTTCTATGACTCGCTCCACAGCGTCAGGATAATCATCTGCAAACTGCTCACGCACATTTAAAAAACCGTACGTATTAAAGCTAGTGTTTCGATAAAATAATTCAGCATCTGTTTCTAATTCTTGACGTGCCATGTGAGGATCAAGTCCAGCCCATGCATCTACTTGACCTGTTGATAATGCATTAGCCCCGTCACTGTGCTGTAAATTGACGACTTCAACATCATCAACACTCAAGCCATGTTCATTTAAAGCACGAACTAAAAAAATATATGGGTCAGTTCCTAACGTTGCGGCAATCGTCTTTCCTGCTAAGTCAGCAGTTGATTGAACACCTGATCCTGATTCCGTCACGAGTGCTGTCCACTCTGGCTGAGAATAAATGTACACATTTTTAATTGGCGCATCATTCCCTTTTGCCATTAAAGCTGCAGCACCTGCAGTTGAACCGAAATCGACACTGTTACTGTTTAAAAATTCAAGTGCACGATTACTTCCTTGGCTTAGGACAAAATCAATCTCTACCCCCTCTTCTTCAAACTCTTCCTCTAGCCATCCGAACTCTTTTACGATTAAACTCGTAGGTGAGTAATACGCATAATCTAATGTAATCGTATCTGGTAAACCGTCTGTCCCTGACGTAGAGGATCCGCATGCAGTACTGAAAATTACAGCAATAACTGCTGTGAGTATTAATCCAAATTTTTTAATCATTGTCATTTTTACATCTCCTCTACTAGTTGATCATTTATATTTCACAAGCGAATGTTGAGATCGTTCCACGTAACCGTTGAGCCTCTTTATACGTGCAGCGGTTATGAACGACATCTATACCTGCTTCCTTCGCAATAATTGCTGCTTTTTCTGAAATTACTCCTTCTTGAAGCCAAAAGATTTTCGGCTGAACAACTGCTGCTTCTTTCGCTAATTCGATTGCCGCTTCCGGGCTTCGGAAAATTTGCACAATATCAATTGGACCTTCAATACTTTTTAGGTTTGGAAACGCTCGTTCTCCTAGCACCTCTATTTCTCTCGGATTAACTGGAATAATTTTGTATCCTAGCCGCTGCATTTTCTTTGCTAGACGGTGACTGGGTCTTGCTTCATTAGAACTTAATCCGACAATCGCTAACGTCTTTTGTCGCTGTACAGACTCACCATTGACTGTCTCAGATGTATATTCGGATGATAGAGCCCATTTAATTACTCCTTCATCGTTAATAACTTTATTATTTTCATTCCCTTCACCCGTTGCTTTTTGAAGAGCTTGATCTAAATCTTTATATAAATCTTCAACATTTTCTATTCCTACAGATAACCGGACAAGATCTTCTGTGACCCCAGTAGCAGCAAGCTCTTCATCAGACAATTGCTGATGTGTCGTAGATGCAGGATGAATAATTAAACTTTTTGCGTCACCGACATTCGCTAAATGCGACCAGAGTGAAATATGATTAATTAACGTCCTCCCTGAATCGCGGCCACCTTTAATACCAAAATTGACGATTGATCCATACCCATTTTCTAACACCTCACTTGCAAGATCGTAGGATGGATGTGATTCTAAGCCTGGATAAGCAACCCAATCGACAGCAGGGTGCTTCTCTAAATAATGAGCTAATTTCAGTGCATTCTCATTGTGCCGCTGAACCCGTAAGTGAAGAGTTTCTAAACCTTGCAGCAATTGGAAAGCATTGAATGGGCTTAAGCAGGAACCAAAATCTCGTAAAAGTTGAACTCTTAATTTTGTTGCAAATGCTAATGTTCCGAAATCTTTTGCGTAAACGACGCCATTATAACTTCTATCAGGCTCTGTAAAATGGGGAAATTTATCTGACTGCCAATTAAATCTCCCTCCATCTACAACGACCCCTCCGATCGATGTCCCGTGACCGCCGATCCACTTTGTCGCCGAATGGACAACAATATCTGCGCCTTGAGTAATCGGCTTACAAACATATGGTGTCGCAAACGTATTATCAATAATTAAAGGAATGCCTGCTTCATGTGCAACATCTGCAACTGCCTTTATGTCAAGAACATGAAGACTCGGATTCCCAATTGTTTCAGCAAAAACAGCTTTCGTTTTCTCATTAATTGCTTTTTTAAAGTTCTCAGGATCTGTCGGGTCTACGAAACGTACGTTAATTCCGTATCGCGGCAATGTGATGGAAAATAAATTGTAAGTCCCTCCGTAAAGGTTTGTTGCAGCAACAATCTCATCACCAGCATCTGCAATGTTTAAGATTGAAAGGGCGATTCCAGCCATTCCTGATGACGTTGCTACTGATGCAACTCCTTCTTCTAATAACGCGATACGCTTTTCAAACACATCGACCGTCGGATTCCCAATTCGACTGTAAATATTCCCTGGTTCATCAAGTGAAAACAAGCTTTCTGCGTGATCTGTATCATGGAAAACGTAAGATGTCGTTTGGTAAATCGGAACAGCACGTGATCCTGTAGTTGGATCTGGCGCCTGCCCACCGTGTAAAAGGACCGTTTCTAAGTTATAAGTTTCATAGTTTTGATCGTTACTCATTTTTCATCTTCCTCCTTAAATTTAAGAACACTACTATTTTTTAATCCTGTATGAAAAAGAAAAACCTTTCCCGAATAGAGAAAGGTTTTCATCAATCAATGTTGCCTTTCTCTCATCTTTCAAAGTCATACAACTTTGCAGGAATTGGCACCTTGCATGGATTGCTTCAGAATGGAAGTCAAAACATACTGGTTGCCGGGCTTCATCGGGCCGGTCCCTCCACCTCTCTTGATAAGAGTTAAACGATATTTTATTTTTTTGTTCTGTTAGTCTCTGTTGTTGGTTTTGTGATGTCGCTTTCGGTGAACACTTGCCGCGGGCATGGTCCCAACTTCCTCTCATTCTTCGCTGCCTGCGGGATTTTCGGCACGTGCTTCTTCCTCTACTAGTTTAGCTTTGTTGCTATCTGCGTCGAAGCAGTTCATCTTGAAGCGAAGATACTTTGTTTGTTGCTGTTCCCGCAGGTGTAATCACCTTCGCTCGTCACATCAACACCTAATTGTTTTATGTTTTTGCATGATCTACAGTGAAATTTAACAGAGCCAATTTTTATAATGCAGAATGAACAATCTCACCCCATTTTTCAAATTCAGCTAAAAACCCGTCATGACCGAAAATCGTTTCTATTTCATGAAAACGGACATTAGCTCCGGTTTCTTTCCAAACATTTGCTAACCGCCTCATCTCTTCTGGCGGATAAAGCAAGTCACCTTGAAACGCAATTAAATCTACATTTTTGCCATATCTTTTTAACACTTCATGAAGGGGACCTCGATTATATTCAAGGTCATGGTGATCCATCGCCTTTAACAAATATAAATAACTGTTTGGGTCAAACCGTTTTGTAAATTTTTCCCCTTGATAGAGTAAATACGATTCTACTTGATAGGCGACTTCATCATGTTGACTGCCCCACTCATGTTTTTGCTCACGATGGAACCGTTGATTGAAGAGACGGTCAGACCGATAGGTGATCATCCCTACCATTCTTGCAACAGACAACCCGTTCACTGGTGGATCTGATTCAGAATAGTTTCCTTGATTCCATTTCGGATCATCGATAATCGCTTTTCTTGCAATCGCATTATAGGATATACCATAGTCACTCATTGCAGGGGTGGCTGCCAATACGATAGCCCGATCTATTCTATCAGGAAACATCACCGCCCACTCAAGGACTTGCATCCCACCTAGCGATCCGCCAATGACTGCTTTTAATTTTGTGACCCCAAGCTGCGATAAAGCTTGCTCTTGTGCACGGACCATATCTCGAACAGTAATGAATGGCAAGCGTGCCTTATATAAATCACCTGTCGCTGGATTGATCGTCGTCGGTCCAGTTGAGCCGTTACATCCACCAATCACATTGAATGTGATCACTTGATTGGTGTTTAAATCAACATATCCTTGATCATCAATTAACCCTCTCCACCAGCCAGGTTCTTCATCAGAACCAACTGTATGCTGGTTTCCAGTTAATGCGTGGCAGACGAGAATTGAATCAGCCATTTTCGGTCCTGCTCTTTCATAAGCTAAGGTGACATTTTTCAGCTCAAGACCAGAGTCCAATTGAAGAGATGAAAGAGTAACGACTCCCGTTTTCACTTCAAATTTTTGTTTTACTTTCACCTTGCCACCTCCTCAAACTATGAAAAATAAAAATCTCTCTGCTTGAAAGTAACAGAGAGATAAACATACTGAGCCTCCCTCTCATCTTTCAAAGCATCTGCTTTGCAGGAATTGGCACCTTACATCGTATCGACCATATGATAAAAGGTCGATCATCTGCTGGTTGCCGGGCTTCATCGGGCCACTCCCTCCGCCTCTCTTGATAAGAGATAATATATATTGTTTTTGGTCATTTTCAAAATATTTTAATAAGTTAATCTTTTAACAGACTAACACTTTAAATTATTAACGTCAATCATTTCCATTAAATTTTTACACAATTTCAAAAAAATTTCCCAGTAAAAAACCCTTTGCTTACGAGTTAGCAAAGGGGTTAATTGAATGGTAAATGTCATTTCGAAGTGGACGAAATGCAGCATTCTCATCTCCCAAAGCTTCTCGCTTTGCAGGAATTAGCACCTTGTACATTACATTGTACCGGTTGCCGGGCTTCACAGGGCCAGTCCCTCCACCTCTCTTGATAAAAAATTCCATAAATTTTTTGAAAACTATGAAGTTGAAGAAAATAATACCATCGTTTTTATTTGATGTCAAAGTATATGATAAAAAAATTTTTTCATGATCCATTTTTAATCAACGGTTAAGTTAAACAGTTGTTAAGAAATACGGTTCTATCGTGTCTTGAACTTTATAACCACCTAAACTTTCGATCTTTTTCTTAAAGTCATGACTGCTCATTACACTGATCAACTTTTGACCTAATTCACTTTCAAAAAATGAACAGCGCATAACAAGGTCATATGATTCTTCTCCGACAGGAACAAAATCTAGGTCCATCGCTTTTGCAGCTGAATAAATGCCCATACCAGCACTTTCTTTATTCATTTTAACCTCAGCTGCTACACTTAAATGTGTGAACATTTCCCGCTCATAACCCTTAATGCAATGAGAATCAATCTCTTGCTCGTTTAAGAGGTGATCAAACAATATTCGCGTTCCAGCACCACGCTGCCTGTTCACATATTCAACATTTTTATTAAGTAAACATCGTATCCCTTGAATATTTAATGGGTTTCCCTTCGGAACAATAAGCCCTTGTTCCCTTTTTAAAAACGGAATGAGTACGATGTCCTCACCAGGCAGATACCGTTCCAAATATGAGACATTATAAACTCCCGTTTCTGGATCGAGCAAATGGCTCCCAGCAATATGGGTTTCTTTCCTTTTGATGGCCATTAATCCTGCCATACTGCCTGTATGACTTGCTGTAATTTGTGCGGATACATCCTCCTCTTTCAGCATCGATGACAGTACGTCAATACATAAATCATGGCTGCCTGAAAAAAGGATCGATGAATCGATTTCTTCTCGTGTTTTATACAATTCTACATCGATTTTTTCCCCTTGCTCTACTCCTAAATGCTCTGGCGGAATAACCAATAACCCATCTGCTTTAACTAATGACATCGTCACACTGGCAGACCTTGTTAATGGGTTCGCAACATATTCTCCGTCTACTTTTCCAAGATGAACACGAATAAAGTCCTCGGAGCCCATATTCGAGACAATTCTTCGTCCTGCCTTAGCAGTAATCGTTTCCCGTTTTTGTAATGGAATATGCAGATAGTGACAAATTAATGGTTGGACAAACCATTCCATCGTTAAATATGCACTTACTGGATAACCTGGAATACCGATGACGATCGTATCATTTATTTTCGCAATACTGACAGGTTTACCGGGTCTCGTTGCTATCCCGTGTGTCACAACTTCTCCAAGCTCTCTCATGATATGAACAGTATAATCCTTAGAACCCGCAGAAGATCCTGCATTAATGACAACAATATCTGCTTCTTTTGTACTATCAATGAGTGCATGACGAATATCATCAGGGCTATCTCGTACAATCGGCTGCAATTGTGGGAAGCCGCCCCATTCTTCAATCATCTGGGCAAATATCGAGCCGTTAAATTCAATCATTTTCCCTCGCTCTACTTTTTCCCCTGGAGAAACGAGTTCATTACCAGATGGTAAAATATGTACGACCGGCTTTTTCATAACTGACACGGTCGTTTGACCGGCAGCCAAAAGAGCTCCAACATCTACTGGCCGCAGTATGTGCCCTTGAGGAAGCAACATTTCACCGTATGTGATGTCTTCACCTACCGGTCTTATTCGCTGCCAAGGTGTTGCTGGAGAGATAATTTCTAATACTCCAGACTCCACTTCATTAACATCTTCGATCATGATGACTGCGTTATATGGATGTGGAATCGCGTTTCCTGTGTCGACATATTCAAAATCGATTCCCTCCTTTAAATAAACTGGATTTGATTCATGTGCCGATTCTGTTTTTTCAGCTAAAACAGCAATGCCATCCATAGCAGAGGCGTGAAAATGAGGGTTTGACATCTGTGCATAGATAGGTGAGGCTGTCACTCGACCGCCTGCCTCTGTTACAGGAATCGTTTCTTCCATCCTTTGAAAATTCGTCAGCTGTAGACATTCTTCCTGAGCAACCCTCCTCGGTTTATCTTCTAAATAGACAGTTCTCTCATATCCCATTCAACTCACTCCTTCGTGTTATGTGCCAGGAAATTGGATGAATAGTTAATCATACCTAAGTGAAAAAGTGTACAGGAACGACTTCCCCTTTTCGTACACCTTCCTTTTTTTCTTCAATTTCTAACAATCCATCACTATCGACTAACGTTTTGACTAGTCCAGATTTCCCAAGAACAGGGAACGCATCGAAGTACCCATCCTCTCTTTTTGTTAACTTTACTCTGACGTAGTCCGTCCTTCCAGGTGATGATGGGAGGTTTTGGGCAGCAATTGCTCTTGTTATAAGTGGTGCTGGTAACAAGCTCTCACCTTGCAAATTTGCTAACATCCGCTTTCCGAACAACTGATAAATGACCATTGCTGATGCAGGATGACCTGGTAATCCGAGGACAGGCTTGTTTGATGACATCGAAAAAATCGTCGGCTTTCCGGGTCTTACAGAGACTCCGTGAACGAGAATTCCTGGCTTCCCATCCCCTAAAGCTTGAATGACTTCTGTTGTGTAGTCTCTCGTCCCGACAGAACTACCTCCTGAAATGACAATAGCATCACACATGTCGAAAAGCTTCTTTGCTTTTTCGTAAAAGTCTGGATAATCATCTTTGGCGATATCACTAACAATCGTTTGATATCCCCATTGCTCAGAAAGTATTGGAATCGTCAATCCGTTCACATCCCGTACCTTTCCACCGTTAACCTCTTTTTCATGAAAAGGGACAATTTCATCCCCGGATGATAGATATCCGACCGTTATTTGCTTCTTTACTTTTACTTTCGCATATCCCATTGACGCCAATGCTCCTATTTCCTGAGCACGAAGACGCTTCCCCTTTTTGAGCATGGTATCCCCTTTGGCAGCATCTTCGCCTTGAAAAATGACGTTTTCATGTTTTGCAACAGACCGATGAACATTTATAAGGTCGCTGTTTACTTCACAATCCTCAATCATGACAACAGCATCAGCTCCTGGTGGAAGCATCCCGCCAGTTGGCACGTACATCGCTTCCCCTTGCTTCACATATTTATGAACGCCTTGTCCCATTTCAACTTCTCCTATACAAGTTAAGAAGCCAGGCAAAGACTCGCTGACACCAAACGTATCTTTCGCAACGACTGCATAGCCATCAACGACAGATCTAGAGAAGGGTGGTACGTCTTCATTAGCTAACACATCTTCTCCAAGTACTCTTTGAAAAGCTTGTTTTAAAGGAATGTCCTCGATTTGATTCGTCTCTTCAACCATCTCATCAATTATCTGATTCATTTTTGCAACAGATTGTACTCGAAAAAAATTCATTGCTCCCCCACCTTTTGAGTCCGTATCAATTTGGTGCTCTAATCAAATTGTTTCGTTACCCATTCAAATTCTTCTGGATGATTCATATTATAAAAAGCCCGCTCAATCTCCTCATTACTGAAGCCTGCATCAATCAACTCATTCTTTGAAACGTAATAAATCAATATTTGATTAAGTGCTTCTCTTATTTTTAATTGATTTCTTTTTAACTGTCTTTCAAAAGCAGGCGCTGCAGATGTTTTATATAAAGCATATAAAGGGTGAACCCTTCCATTGACAGATGGTACAACACCTTCTATTCCTTCATGTTTCGTTTTACTAACCATATAGTCTGCAATCTTCTGTGAGAAAAATGGCAAGTCACACGCTGCAAAGAAATTCCACTCTGTTTTTGATTGTTCAAGGCATGCATGTAATCCTGCCAGCGGTCCTTTCTCCTCATAAACATCACCTATGATTTTTACATTTAAAAAGGCATAAGGTTGTTGATCGTTCGCTGCGATCACAATCTCACTTGAAAAGCTTTCTAATTCTTTTTTTATTCGTTCGATATTCGTCGCATTTCCAACTGAAAGCAAGGCTTTATCTCTCCCCATTCGGCTTGATTTTCCACCTGCTAAAATGATTCCTGTGACCTTTTCCAAGCAAGACACGCCTTTCTATCTCGTTTTCTATTACTCTTTGAAGAGATGTTAATCGTTACTGCTTCCCCTTGTGTCAAAACTTTCTAAATGAGGAACATTCTCTTTACTCATCGCCATAACCTTCTTGTTGAGCAATAAAATCTAAGTGTATCGTTTCCAAATCAAGCATAGCTGCCTCTTTCACTTTAGACAATTGATCTGAATCGATTGCTTTTAAGTAATTTCTACACGTTTTACATACTTCAATTTTTGCCTGACTATCTTCTTCAACCGTAATATAAATGATATTGTCACTTCTATCTTCACCGCAATGCATACATGATACAGGTTTTCCGTGCCATTTTGATTCACAGCGTGGGCAAAGTAAAAGCTTCTCTTGTTCTCCTTCAATCATAGCAATTCGGGGCGGTTCACCACAGCATGGGCAAGTCCCCATTACACTCCATTGGTGGAGAAATGGGACACATTTTTCACCAATAATTTGCAGAAATGGCCGTAACGCTTGTTCAGCAACAAAATGCGGCAGCCAAGGATCTACATTAATCCCTTCAGAGAAGTTATGAAAGTATGCTGTATTAAAAGTGATTGCAGCTTTAATCCACTCTGTCAAAGCCTCATCTGTTAATGTACTCTTTATTTCCGTAAGGTCGTAGGCAAGCTCAGGGTGTCCCGTTTGTAAAAATGTCCGTATCGTTTCAACGGCATCTTTATATAATGGTACAGGAACTGGACTGACATTTAATTGAGGTAATACCGGAATCGTTTGATTAAAATCATCTGGATTTAAACGTATATTCATTTTTTCATGAATCGTTTCCCTTATCTCATTTTGCTTTTTCATAATTCCTTTTTGCAATTCAATATATTGTTCTGACACGACATTCGGCTTCATTTACATTCCCCCTCCTTACCTTTTTACGTTTCTTAACCTGTGAATATTCCTCGTACCATTTTCTTTTAGAAGATGTTCAAAAGTCCGGGTAAAATAACTTTCACTTTAACAAACAATAAATGATGTTACTAATTTCTATCTTTCTGCCTGAAAATCCTTTCGAATATTCAGAAAACAACTCCCGTCATTTCATTGGGCTTTTTCATGAAGGTGTCAAGCAATCTCGATATTTGTTTTTACATGAAAGTAAGCTACAATGAAACCGACAAATCTACTAGTCATTATCGTTAATTTAGGAGGTACTAGTTTGCAATCATTATTAAAAATGACAGCGGTCATTCTTATTATTGTACTTGCTTTTGTTTATTTTTTTTACGATTATGTAAGTTCAACCCATTCCCCTAGTGATTTTCCTGCAGCAGATTTAACAGGAATGAAGAAAACAAGGGAGCTCCCTCAATTCGGCATGATCAATATGGAAGAAAAAGTCGATGTCCAAACTGTAAAAAAACGGTGGACAAGCAGTGATGTTCGTGCAAATGAATGGGGAGAACAAGTTTCAGGTGTAAAAAACCGATTACATACGACTGATCAAGTCATTGCCTTAACTTTTGACGCTTGCGGTGGGATATATGGTAACGGGTTTGATGAGGAATTAATTGAGTTTCTCCGTCAAGAGCGAATTCCTGCAACACTTTTTATCAATTATCGGTGGATTGAAGAAAATACCGAACAATTCATTGATTTATCTGAAGATGAACTGTTCCGTATTGAAAATCACGGGACAGCACACTTACCATTATCGATACATGGGCGAGGTGCATGGGGGATTGATGGAACGAGTTCAGTGGAAGAAGTCATTGATGAAGTGATGATCAATCAAGAGAAAATTATTGAAATAACAGGGGATATACCTCGTTTTTTCCGTTCAGGTACAGCTTATTATGATGATATTGCGGTCGAAATTGTCGAGAACTTAGGATTAACAGTCGTCAATTATGATATTTTAGGTGATGCAGGAGCAACGTACTCAAGCAACCAAGTGAAAAACGCCTTATTACAATCTGAACGAGGATCGATCCCCTTGCTTCATATGAATCAGCCTGAAAGTGGGACAGCTGAAGGTGTAAAGCAAGCAGTTCCACTGTTAAAAGAGCAAGGGTTCGAATTCGTTCACATTCACGACTATGAGTTAATTGAATAAATTGAAATGATATGCCAGACCCATTACCTTGAAAAAAAATGGGAACCTGGCATATATCATACTCATCTATGAAACCTTTACTTAACTACGCCATTTATACTGACCGCTGGTAATTTATAAAAATACGTACTGCTAGTAAAACAGCTATAACTAGGAAAGTAGCTAATAAAGTCAGGTTTAATGAAACAACATTCCAATTAACAGTTGCTCCAAGTGCTTCACGCCCTGCTTCAATTGACCAATTAACCGGGTTGAAACTTGCCATCGTCTGAATCCATTTCGGAACAAGATCAAGAGGCATAAATAAACTCGATAAAAAAATAAGTGGCATCGTTAATAAATTTCCAGCTGAAATAATTCCTTCTTCTTTTCGAACTACAAGGCTAAGTGCAATAGACAGAGCACCAAAAGCCATCCCTAACAGGACACTTGCGACGATTAATACGACAATTCCGGAAATCCCACCTGAAAATCTAGCTCCCATTGCAAAAGCTAACCCGATAATGATCAGAGCTTGAACGATCATCGTAACGCCATTTTGTAACAAGGGTCCGAAAATAATCGGAGTCCGTTGTACAGGCGATACGAGGAAACGGTTTAGCACTCCTTGCTTCAAATCGACAACCGTACTCATCCCTACAAAGTTGCCAGCTAAAAGAGTGCTCATCACTACGATTCCTGGGCTGAAAAATTCTAAATACGAATTTGAGGAAAATCCTGGTATTTGTACAATACTGCTAAATAATGAACTAAATAATAGAAGCCATAATATAGGTTGAATTAAGTTTATCCCAATTAAAAACGGAGATCGAGAAACCCCTCGTAATTGCCTAGCCATCATAAACCAAGAAAGTGTTACCACCTTCATGTAATCAACACCTCTTTCTTTTGTGCATCATGAAACGTACGTCCTGTATACCGCAAATAAACATCGTCAAGAGAAGGGCGTGAAATCGTTGCTGAATTGACATAAATGCCCGTCTTTTCTAATGTGCTCATGACAATGGGCATCGCCTCAGAACCATTTGCACAACGAAGGTACAAAGAAGCCCCCTCCCCTAGCACTTCTTGAATACACTCTATTTTCTCCAAAACTTTTACAGCATCCTCTGCACCGCCTTCCTTCATTTCCACTTGTAACGTATCTCCCTCTAATTGTCCTTTTAATGACTCAGCAGTGCCTTCTACAATCACCTTACCTTGTTCCATAATCGCCAATTGATCAGAAAGTTGGTCTGCTTCTTCTAAATAGTGAGTCGTTAATAATACAGTAAGTCCGTCTTCTCTCGCTAGTTGTTGAATGGTTTTCCAGAGTGAGGCTCGCGCTTCAGGGTCTAATCCGGTCGTTGGCTCATCAAGAAATAAAATTTTTGGTCGATGAATAAGCCCCATCGCTAAATCTAACTTTCTCTTCATTCCTCCCGAATAAGTGCGACTTAACCGATTAGCAAATTGTGATAATTCAAATCGATCGATCATTTCTGAAACTCTCATTTTAAGTTGACTCCCCTTAAGCCCGTATAAACGTCCTTGTAACATTAGATTTTCAATTGCAGAGAAGTCACCATCAACAGCTGACTGCTGAGCAACGTAACCTACCATTTTCCTGACTTCCGTTGGCTCTTTTACTACATCAACTCCAAATAATGTTACTGTGCCACCATCAGGCTGAGCGAGTGTTGTCATGATTTTTACAGCAGATGATTTTCCGGCACCGTTCGGTCCAAGTAATCCGAAAACTTCCCCACGTTTTACTGAAAAGCTTAACCCGTCTAACGCTAAGACGTTTTTATATTTTTTCGTCAGTCCGCACACTTCAATGACTGCTTTATTCTCCATGTTCACTCTCCCTTTCGTCTAAAACCACCATAGCTTTCTCAATAAACTGCATGACATCTTGGTCCATTGGGTAAGAAGCCATTCCTTCTTTTTGGTCTTTCATAGCAGCCCACATTTTTGAAAGTAACTGTTCGTCGTGACCAAACATTTTATGAACTTGTTCCATCCAGCGTTTTACTATCCGTTGGGATTCCTCCGAGGCGGGATCTTTATCAAGATGTTCTTTAACCTCTTGAATAATATCAATCCACTCCTTATTCATGTCATCCGAGTGCTTATCTTGCATTGTGATAATCTTCTCCAATTCTTCTTTGCTAAAATATTCTTCATAAAGTTTAAACGGTCCGTTTGGATTTTCTTGAAACACATGAATGATGTCAAAAATGACAGACCACTTTACTTCTTTTTCAAATTCAATGGAATACATGATCCCTTTCAATGATTGTTCTAATACAGACAATTCCACCTTTTTCCTTTGTACGTATTCTAGTTGTTGTTCTACCGAATGCTTCCACGTTGGTACAGACCCTTTTAAAATCGCTTTAATTTTTTGCAATGAAAAACCCATATATTTCAAAGCTAAAACTTGTTGTAAACGAATAACGTCCTTTTCCTCATACAATCGATGACCTCCAGATGTCGTTGACGAAGGTGATATTAACTTAATTTCATCGTAGTAATCTAAAGTCCGCACTGTAACTCCCGTTTTTTTTGATAGCTGACCAATCGTATACATTTTTCTCCCCCCTCCCAATTTCAGTTTCATTATAAAATAGCACGTAACGTGTGATTCAAGTAGAAATTTCCAAAAAAATTAAAAAATTCCGGCCCTTAGTTTAATAACGATTTATCACACTAAAGCCGGACATATAATAAAGCAAGCAAATTCGACAAAGCCTATTTATTCATCATCAAATAAATACACCTTTCCACTCTCTTTCATTATCAGGTCAGCCATCATTACTTATTCCATGTAGTTTATTTCCAATGCTTGGTCAAATCTCTCCATGCAAAAATCTCCTCAAATCGTAATCATTACGATATAATACCGTTATTAGTTATAAACAATTAACAAAGGAGTAAAAACATGCCACTACATCTTAAAAAGACATTACCAAATAAACAAGAACGACATAAACTGTTTGGTTCTGTGCCACCGATAAATGGAACGAAATCAACCAAAAAAGAAGACATGCCCGACTTACAAAATAAATCGGACGATTACCTTTTCCCTATAGAAAATGTAGGAATATGCAATGTCAAACATCCGATACACATCACTTCTGAGCTGCGTCCTGAACAGCAAACTACAATAGGACAATTTACGTTAACAACTAGCTTATTCCAACAATCTAAAGGGATTAATATGAGCAGGCTGACCGAGCTTTTGCAAGAATACGAGGAGAAAAAATGGAAATTAGATCTTGTCAATCTGTCTGAATTCAGCAAGGAAATGACAAAACGAATGGAACAAGTCCAAGCCGATGTTGAAGTACATTTTCCATGGTTTTTTGAGCGCAAAAGCCCTGCAACAGAAAAAAGCGGGCTCATGCACGCAGACATGTGGATGAAATCTTCTTATGACACAGAAAGCGATAACACGACAGCTTCTATCGGAATATCCGGAGCAGTTACGACATTGTGCCCATGCTCCAAGGAAATCAGCGAGTATTCTGCACACAATCAAAGAGGTATCGTTACGATCAAAGCTACTTTATATGAGCTCGTTCATTTTGATTGGAAAAAGACACTA
This sequence comes from Evansella halocellulosilytica, assembly GCF_002335745.1. GTDB lineage: Bacteria > Bacillota > Bacilli > Bacillales > Salisediminibacteriaceae > Bacillus_CA > Bacillus_CA halocellulosilytica. The sequence goes on from NZ_NIST01000001.1 coordinate 4,735,502, forward strand.
CTAGATGCGGTGGAAACAAATGCAAGTGCTCTCATACACCCTGTTTTGAAACGTCCTGATGAGAAGATCGTGACAGAACATGCATATGAGAACCCTAGATTTGTAGAAGATTTATGTCGTTTAATTGCAGCAGACTTATATGAGTTGAACTTTATTCGCTCTTTTGAAGTTGAGTGTAGAAATGAGGAATCTATTCATCTTCATGATGCAGTAGCAAAGCTTTCCTTCTCCAAAGAAAAGGAATAATCGTCGCAGCCAAACCTACTACATAACGATCGATCGCATCAGGTCGAACATGTCATAGAAACTCTTGATTTCGTCGTAGTTGCTCGCATTTTATATAACTTTTTTTGAATGGTGGTATAAAACTCGTTATTAGTTCCGTCAAGAGTTGAATCCTCGCTTCTTGGCGGTACAAAAATCTTTTATTGGACCGCCAAGACATGAATCCGTGCTCCTTGACGGTACAAGAAGCTTTATTTTGACCACCAACAGAAGAGGACATGTTCCTTGGCGGTAGAAAAAACAGTAACTGAACTGAGCATAACTAGGCGGTGCAATAACCTAGTAATGATACCGCCTAGTGGGGAGTTTCAGTCTCTATGCGCTACTATTAACAGTATGATCGTAAGAACATTAACTAATAATGAGCATCCATAAATATAGTCCGGTTAACGTAATAAATAAAGTTGGAATCGTTAAAATAATGCCGACTTTGAAGTAATACCCCCACGAAATTTTTACACCTTTCAACGACAAAACATGGAGCCAGAGCAATGTAGCCAATGAACCGATAGGTGTTATCTTTGGTCCTAAATCCGAACCGATGACATTTGCATAAATAAACGCATCCTTAATCGGACCTGATACCGCTGCATCATTAATTGCTAATGCATTTATCATAACTGTTGGCATGTTGTTCATGACTGACGATAAAATCGCAGCAATAAAGCCCATAGAAATTGTCGCTACAAACATCCCTTGGTCAGCCGCAGATTCTAAGACGGTTGCTAATACATCGGTTAATCCAACATTTCTTAAGCCATAAACGACAACATACATGCCAATAGAAAAGACGACGATCGCCCATGGTGCCCCTTTCATAACAGTTCCAGTATTGACAGCCGGGCTTCGTTTAGCCATAACTAAGAAGAAAATAGCGATTACACCGGCAACAAAGGACACAGGGAATGTCCGTTCTTCTCCAGAAATCGGTCCGGTAATATGAATAAATTCACTTGCAAAATATCCGATGAGAAGAAGTCCTAATACAAACCAAGACACTTTAAACATCTTCGGGTCTTTTATCGCCTCTTTCGGCTCCTTCAACATATCCATTTCATATTTTTTCGGTATGCTTTTTCGGAAATATAAATAAAGTACTAAAATGCTCGCTCCTAACGCAAAAAAGTTCGGTACAATCATATAAGTTGCATATTCAACAAAGCCAATTCCAAAATAATCAGCTGAAACAATATTGACTAAGTTACTCACAATTAATGGTAAAGACGTCGTATCTGCTATAAAACCACTTGCCATAATAAACGGCAAAATCATCGCTTCTTTGAAACGCAAAGCACGGACCATCGCTAATACGATCGGTGTTAATATTAATGCTGCACCATCATTTGCAAAAAATGCAGCTACTACAGATCCTAACACCGATACGTAAATAAACATTTTAATGCCATTTCCTTTTGCTACGCGTGCCATATGTAAGGCGGACCATTCAAAGAACCCGATTTCATCTAGAATTAATGAAATAATGATAATAGCAATAAACGTTAAAGTAGCATTCCAAACGATACCAGTCACTTCTGCAACATCATAAAAATCGACTACACCGACTAGTAGCGCAAGGGTAGCACCAATCGTTGCTGACCAGCCAATCGATAATCCTTTTGGCTGCCAGATAACAAGTGTCAGCGTGAATAAAAAGATCACAGATGCTAAAATAATTGATGTCATGTTTGACCTCCTATTAACTCACATTTTACTTTTAAGCCCGAGTGCTTTAATGCTGTGATTGAATCTTTTTGAGAAGGTAATTGCTGAAGAATCTCATACAAAAATGGATAGTCCTCCGAACGCTCGTTTAATCGATAAAAAAGCCACTGGTTTTGACGACGAGCAACAATTAATTCTTCTTCTTTTAACTTACGAAGATGCTGACTAACAGCAGGCTGACTCATTTGTAAAACCTCTTGAAGTTCGCAAACACAGAGCTCTTCCTCTTTTAATAATAAAAGCAACTTTAAACGGTTCGGATCACTTAAACATTTAAACAACTTAGCGTATGACGACAATTCCATCAGTCTTCCCCTCCATTGAATATTCATTTTTCATCCTCACACAGTATATAATGATTCACTTATATAATCAATCGATTATATGCAAATCTTTTGTAAAAATACATGTAATCCGAGAATCTTACAATTGTGCTCGCTCATCTAGTCCTCAGTCTATGTAAAAACAAAAACTGCAGCCCTGATTTCATAATCAGTTTACTGCAGTATGATGGCGATACTATTCTCTGTTTAAGAAGGCATAATCCAAACAATCTCTTGAATCCGAATAAAAAATGAAGCTTCTCCAGTTTGGATGACAGCATGATCTGGCTTGACGTCTGCTACCTTCCCTCTCACACTGCCTTTTGTAGTTTGCACAACTACACGGTTTCCGATCATTGATTGTAATGTATGCACAACAAAAGGATCACATAATGAAACGTACGCTACTTCCCCATCTCTTTCTTCGTTATCATATTGCTCATCATACTGATTATCCATTCCATAATCCCTCCCTCTTCTTTGCACCAATGCCATCATATGCCTAAATGAAAAAAAAGTGTGGGCATGAGCGGATGAAAATCAGGCTTTAGCCTGCAAACATATGAATCTACTTTGACAATTGACCAGGGAATAATTTTAATAGCGACGAGTAACCGCAGGAGCAACGAGTGTTTCTTCGCTGAATTCTCTACGAGCTGCTTCGACGCATTCTCTTCTTCGATTAATCTTGTAGAGGAAGAAGCACATAGTCTGCGACGAGTAACCGCAGGAGCAACGAGCGTTTCTTCGCTGAATTCTCTACGAGCTGCTTCGACGCATTCTCTTCTTCGATTAATCTTACAGAGGAAGAAGCACAGTATACCTTCCAACTATTCGTTACTTTTAAAGAGATTTCACGAATACAAGCCTTAAAGGTTTATTTTCACACAGGCAGAGCCTGTGGTTTAAAAAGACTATAATGAAAAGCTTGGGTTTCCAGATTGTCGAGAAACCCACACTTTTTTGAGAAGTGCGGGTTTCTCTTTATTATTTTCGTCAGAAGAAATTTGCTCACCCTACGGTGAAGAATGGCCGAAACCACCTCTTAGCTCGCTGAGAGGTGGTTTGCGATCTTCTAACCCTTTACATAAGGGAATGGTTAAGTAGCCCCGCGTCTAATCCGACAGCTTCCACATTAAAACCAAATGTCTTTATCTGACGGTCAATACGGCAGGGAATCATGTATGTTTCCTGTCTAAATAGGAAACGATGGATGTTCTAGGTTGATTGAAGAACGAAAGGCCGGCGACTCCAATGGGATCAGCACAGTCTGAAAATCCATTCTGACGATGCTTCGCTGAGTCAGAATTAGTTGAAGACAAGCCCCATGGAAAGCGTCCGCCGGGAGGGATGAGATCGTGAGATATCATACTTTTCTTTTAAAAAAGGTTGTTAAGAATACTTTCTCAACATCCTGAAAAGCTTGGGTTTCCCCAAGCTTTCATTTATATTATGATGTTTTAAATTTACTAACTACTTGTTGCAGCTCTTCCGACATTTTCGATAATTGATTAGCTGATGCACTGACTTCTTCCATAGACGCATTTTGCTCTTCTGCAGAAGCGGCAACATTTTGTGTATGTCCAGCTGACTGCTGTGCCACTGATGTCGTTTCTTTTAATGAATTGAAAACATCTTCAGTGCCTGCATCGATTTGCTGGATAGCAGCCGTAACACCTTGGATTTGGCTCGATACACCGTGAATGGCTTTCGATAAATCCTCGAATGATTTTCCTGCCTCATCTACATAATTCATGCCCGATTCAACTGCTTTTCTTCCGTCATTTGTATAATCAACTGACTCTTTAACGTCCTCTTGAATTTTTGCGATGATGTCTGAAATATCACTCGTTGCATTTGAAGTTTGTTCCGCTAACTTTCTAACCTCATCAGCAACGACAGCAAAACCTCGTCCGTGTTCACCGGCTCTCGCTGCTTCAATTGCTGCGTTCAATGCCAGAAGATTTGTTTGCTCTGCAACGTCAGTAATTAAAGAAACGATGGAGCCAATTTTGTTAGACTGAACGGCTAACTCATTCACAGAAGTATCAATTTTCTCTGTAAGTGAATGAATCGTTTTCATTTGACCGACTGTGGAATGAATGACTTCTGTACCGTGTTCAGCTTTTTTCGCAGACTCAAGTGATGCATCATTAACATCTTGAATACTTGTAGAAATTTGCTCAACATTTTTTGACATGTCCTCGACAGTTTTCTCATTTTGTGATGCTTTTTCAACTTGCAGTTCAGCTCCACTTGAAACTTCTTGAATGGATTGGGTAATTTCTTCTGAAGCTTTACTCGTTTCATTTGAACTTGCGAGTAACTGTTCTGAGCTTGCTGCTACTTGTTCTGATGTATGACCAATTTGTGTAATCATATGTTGTAAATTGTCTACCATATTGTTGACCGCTTCACTCATCCGTCCTACTTCATCATTGGACCTGCTGTCAAGTCTTTCAACTGCAAGGTTCCCTGTACTGATCTCTTCAGTTGTTTTGACTACCCGGTTTAGCTGACGAGATATCATATTTGCTAAAAACGTAAAAATGACAACCCCAAAAACGATTATTAATCCAATCATGGCGAGAAGTGTAATCATATTAAAGTTTATTACGCTTTCTGCGCTTGCTTGTGCCTCTTCAGCTTCTGCTAAAATCAAATCAGATAAGGCTAATGCATCTTCAATAATTCCATGTCTAATATCTGCTAATTCACTAAGCATTCTTTCCTGTGCTGGCCCACGTGTATCAAAAATTTCTATCACTTTATCTTCAAAATCATTTAACTGTTCAGTCATTTGACGATATAAATTGAGTGAATGCTGGGAATATAAGCGACCATCCAATTGTTCCAAATTATTTTGCAAAGTGACTTCTTGCTCATCATAACGTTCTGTATCTATGACCGATCTAGACTGAACAGTCTCTTGAACGATAATATATTTAGAACGAATAACCGAACCAATATCAGTTGCGACAACTGCTCGTTCACTTTGAGCAGAAAAAGTAGCCATTTCACTTCTAATCTCATTCATTTGCAGAAAACTAAATCCTGCACCAACTAATAATAAAAGAACAATTAAGCCGAATGCTCCTAAAATTTTCATTCGAATACTAAAATTCTTCAAAAATGAAAACTTACTTGACAAAAACCTTTGCCTTTTTTTCGTTTTTACTTTTGTTGCTCTTTTTTTCGTCTTACTTAAAAAGCGTTTAATCACCTTATTCAACCTTCTTTCTATAATTCTAGTACTTTTAAACTACAATACATTCTATGTTCAAATTAGAGAACGAAAAAATAAAATGATGAATCAAAGTTAAAAAACATAGATTAAATCAAAAGGTACATGGTTTTTCCAATGCTCACACCCCGACCTTCCCATGTCTAAATACAGAAAATATGTAATAAATCGATAAAAACTGACAGATAATTAGTAAAATTATCTTAACACAAAAAATAGTCAAAAAGAAGGTGTTAATCACTACATTTTTCCTATGCACTTCTTTTACGTTTAAGTTTAATCATGTTTCACTAGTGTCATAATTCCTTTTATACGAATACCCATACTGTTTTTAATAATAATTAAAATATTCATAAAAGAAAAACACCTAGAAAAGTTCTAGGTGTAAATAGTACTATTTTTTAAATTGATTCAATGATTGCATTAAGTCTTCTGACATGCTCGAAAGCTGTTGTGAAGTAGCATTGATTTCTTCTAATGTTGCATGCTGTTCTTCTGAAGCTGCTGCAACAGATTGTGTTTCACTCATCGCTTCTTTCGCTAAATCATTGCTATGATTTGCTGTTGTAATCATTTTTTCTGTTTTTTGTCCTAACAGTTGAATCCCTTCAGCGACGTTTGTTACTTCCTCTGTCACTTTATTGATAGAAGAGGCAACTTTTTCAAACATCTCACTTACATTCCTTACAGCTTTCTCTCCATTTTCTACAGATTCATACCCTGCTGTCATCGATGTTGCAGATGTTTCAATCTCTTCTTGAATAGTGTCAATAATACCTTTAATCTCACCAGATGCATCTGTCGTTTGTTCAGCAAGTTTCCTTACTTCGTCAGCAACGACTGCAAAGCCTTTCCCATGTTCTCCTGCTCGAGCTGCCTCAATTGCCGCATTTAAAGCGAGTAAGTTTGTTTGTTCTGCCACATTTGAAATGAGTTCAACAATTTCGCCAATTTGTCCTGATTTTTGTGCAAGTTGAGCTATAGATTGCGACATTTTATCAGTCATCAATTTAATTTGTTCCATTTGCACCATACTTTCGCGCGCGACACTTTCTCCACTGACCGCAACCTCATTTGATTGTGTAGATGTATGGTTTACAGTTTGTAGTTTATTTGCATAATCAACTATCTCATTTGAAATGCCTTCGACAATCAGTTTATTATCATTTGCATAATTTACTTGAGTTTCAGCACCTTCTGCAACAGATTGAATGGATGCTGATATTTGTTCAGAAGCTTGACTTGACTCTTGAGCACTTGCTGTCATTTGTTCTGAAGAGGCAGCAAGTTGATCAGACATTCCACCAACTTTTTCAATCAATTCTCTTAGACGATAAACCATTTCATTCACTGCTGATCCTAATTCACCTAATTCGTCTTTCGAGTCTTCACGAAGCTCTTTTACTCGTAAATTCCCTTCGCTCACTTCTTTCGTCGTTAACACGACACGTTTTAACGTTTTCGTTATAAATTGACTAATCACGGTAAAGAGAGTTATACCAATTACTGTTGCAACAACTGTCGCGGTGACAAAAATCAGTCTTGTCATGCTTATCGACTCTGAGACCTGATTCGAAGCTATTTCAACATCATTATCCAAGTTCGCTAATATTTTCTCAAGATTACTAAGCATATCTTCCCGGTGCAGTGTAAGCTGCATCGCATCTCGATTTGAACCACCTGTAGTCGAATTCAATATTTGTGTCGCTACGATTTCAAATTGATCATAATGGCCTAAAAAGGAAGATAATAAGATTTGGTCTTCTTCTCTCGTTAATTGATCTTGTAAATAATCAACATACTGAGTAAATTGATCATTATACTCTTCATATTGGTCTTCTCTAATCGACCCAGTACGAATCGAGTCTGATAAAATAATAAATTGATCCCGGACATTTGCTGATAGCTCTTCTACACTATCAGCAACTTGTCTCGTGCGATCCATTTCCCCGACTTCAGATTCAATAACATACAGCTGAGAAAAACTTAACGAAAAACCAGCTAAAAATAAAACGATGACAAACCCCAATGCTAACAACATTTTCGTACGGATACGAAAATTTCTCCATTTTTTTAACATATTCTGTCTCCCTTAAAAATTTGTATGTAACGAAAAGCGATGAAATATATTTTTCTATGGAATATCATACCAAAGTCTTATGTATATTAAAATAATATATATTTGAAAATAAAATTATAATAATTAGTCCTATGTTTTCGACAAAGCCGCTCCTCAAACTAGTTTAAAGCACAATATAACTTAATCATTCTATAATTCAGATATTTCTGACAACAAAAAAAGACTTCTCATATTTAAAAAAGCCTTTTTAATAAAGTAGCTCAAAACTCAAATATTCACTTTTTTAAAATAGTTTCTTTGTTTTTTCTTCTTATGACTATTACTTCTCATCATCCGCAACATTTAGTCTCTCCTTTTAGCCAAAGCCATTAACGTTATTTCTCAACTTCATAAGCGTAGATTTAATATCCTATTTCGTTTCTTGTTATAATCAATTATAATAAGGACATCTTTACTGACGTAAATGTATTCGAGGTGACAAGATGACAAACCGTCAAAAGCTATACATAGTTGCTGGAGGAGCTGTTATTGTTATTTTAAGCGGAGTGCTGTTGTACTTATACAATACTGATCCGGTAACAAATCCAGCTGAAAGAGAGAACGGACAAGAAACAGCAGAAGCAAACGGAACAGATGAGTCGGAAGGTGGAGTAGATATCAATATTGACGGAACTGATGAAAACTCGAGTGACTTATTGAATGACGATGAGGAGATCGATGAGAGTGAATATAGTGAGCATGCTGAAACTGCCATTCGTGAGGCAAATTTATCTGTGTATGAAGAGCCTTCTGAACAATCTTTTTACGACCACGCAATCTTAAATCAAGAATATTCAATGTTAATTGATGAAGTATTTTTAGAAGAAGGTACGATTGAATTCGATGCCCAGCTATCATCAAAGGAATTAGTCTCTTGGTTAGAAATCGCCGAAGAACATGGAAACTTCACATACGATGAGAGCAGATTTCTCTCTTTTATAGAGGAAGAAGGATTTAAAGAAGATATGGAAAATAGTGCTTTTGTTTTAGTAGAAGAATTAGAGACTGAACATGAGCTCCATGCAATACGCAACCTTGAAACGAGATACTTAAAGTCTTTCATATGGAATGAAGTAAAGTCTCAAATCAAACAAAACGAGAGTATGGAAGAAGGGGAAACAGAAGAAGAATATGAGTTTAGGGTTTACCACGAGTTTGAACAGGATGTCATGGATCACCTTATCGAAAATAACCCTCAATTTTTAGAAGAAGAAATGTAACGAACAAAAGCGCACTCTCCTTACCTAAGCTTGCTTAATCCTTATCTTGAATCCCTTAGTCGCTGTTAGAAAATTACCTACAGGTATTATACATTCTATTAATCAGGTTCTAAGTCAAATGTTGGGGTGGGAGCCTCGATCTCCCTCCCCTTTATCCAACTTGAATTGTTTTTCCTTTTAATTGGTGATGTAATAGTACTCGCATTCGCAAACGATCATAACGTTTAAAACCAAATGCATTGCGCTTAATTACTTTCGTTTGGTTGTTCAGCCCTTCTATTGGGCCGTTGGTAAATCCGAAAGTAAAACTGTTAATAATCTCTGTTTCCCAGTTTTTTAATGTTTGTATCGCTTTCGTGAACTCCTTCATTCCTGACTCATCTACTAGCTTATAAAAGTTATGTAGCCCTCGCTTCACGCTTAGTCCCTCTTTTGAGCCAGCTTGCTTCGCTTCTTCAAACCATAATCTGAAGGCTTCTTTTAACTTATAAGCATCTCTCAACTCACTGGAAAGGTTCAAATATCTCTCTAAGTACCAATGTTGTCTTTCAGTCAATTCTTCGAATTTTTTATTAAACACATGCTTCATTCTCTTACACTTCTTACGGTCGTAGTCATGAAAGTCTTTTTGAACTCTTCTTCTAACACGATCTAACGCCCAAAAAATATAGCGACAAAAATGAAAGCGATCTGCGATAATAACAGGGCTACCAAGTGCCTTTTTAACAGCGGACTTAAATGAGTAACTCATATCCATAACGACCATCTTTACCCGGCTGCCTTTTCTTAGTAAATAATCTTTTACAGTCTTAACCGAACGATCCGGTAGAATATCTAATGGTTCACCGGTCTCCCCATTCGCTATGATCACTTGGTATTTACCTTTGTTTGTATCCCCTTTGTACTCATCTATAGCGATTACCTGTGGAAGTTCTTCTACCTCTTTAAACATCGGAGTTGAAATCTGATCAAACCGTCTCATAACAGTTGTTGGTGACGTGTGGAACTGTCGAGCTGTATCCTTGAAGTTCTTCGCTTGAATGATACGAAGCCCCAGCGCCTGATTCCATTCCATAGAATGACGCTGATACCGTTCAACTACACGTGTCTTCTCAGGAAATTTCTTTCCACAGGAACATACATAGCGCCGTTTTCTATAGAACAAAAAGCTATTTCTTTCAAACACTTTCAAGTGTTGAATCTTCTGAGTTCGATAATCATGAACACGCCTTGTCACTTCACTGCAGGCAGGGCAACGGTGGCGTTTTCTTTCCATCTCCACGTGGAGATGGAGAGCTCCTTCAACTACTTCCGATTTTGTTACAATCATATCTTCTAAGCCAGGGAAATTCATGATAAAATGCATATGCACGCAACTCCTATCCTTGTTCTTGTTTTTCGACAACTCAAGTTTAAAGGATTTTGGAGATTGCGTGTTTTTTTATGCTTAAATGTTTGAAAACCCCAACATATATTTTAGAGCCATTAATCATAAACAAGGGGCTGGGACAAAACCCAGTTAATAAGAGTGGCACTCACCGTCGGTGAGTGCCATTTCTTCTTTTTCAGTTATTCATATTATATTTTGGGTTGATTGTTTCAAAAAACACTCGCTTGCCGCGGGCAAGGCTTCAGCTAATCGGGGTAAAATCGCCCCGATGGATCTTCTGCTCCTGCGGTTACTCGTCGCACAAGAGAAAGCTCTTGCTTTTCCCGCAGGCGTCTCGTGATTTTGACAATCAACTTGGATAAGTCCGTCTAGTTTATACGTATACACAAAAAGGATACCTTCTGATAAAGTTAAAGTATCCACACAAAAACAGAATCGGAGGTATCCTTATGTATAAAGATTATAACATGAATCAAATCATTTTGCCGATGGATTTAGCCTATAAACTTCAGGAAAATGATATCGCTTTTGCCGTGAATGATATGGTAGAAGCCATCCCCGATGAGGCATTCAGTGGATTTTTACGTACAACGGGCTGTCCGGCCTATCATCCCAGAATGATGATGAAGATCATCCTTTGCGCCTATACACAATCTGTCTTCTCTGGGAGAAAAATTGAGGAGCTTTTGAAAGACAGTGTTCGGATGATGTGGCTGGCGCAAGGGTATGAACCAAGCTACCGTACGATCAACCGTTTTAGGGTACACCATGAAGTCCAAGAATTACTACGTCAGTGTTTCGTTCAATTCCGTTGTCAGCTGGTTAAAGAAAAGGTGATTGAAGATGAATCGATCTTCATCGATGGCACAAAGATTGAGGCAAATGCAAATAAGTTTACGTTTGTCTGGCGTAAATCCGTTGAAAGGTACAGCACCCGTTTAGTTGAGAAATCCAATCAACTCTATGAGGAACTTCTAGAACATGAGATCATTCCTGCAATAGAACGGGATAGCCAAAAAGAACTGTCTAACAAGGAGCTCGAAGAGGTCGTTCAGAAGTTGGATGAAACCATTGAAGGTTACGATAACCGGATTGAAACGACTCAAGACACACAGAAACGAAAACAACTTCGCTCAGAACGGAAAGCACCTAAACAGTACCGTAAAAAGTTCAAGGATTTTGCCGCGCGTAAACAAAAATACAAGCAGGATCTTGCGACCCTGGGAGATCGAAACAGCTATTCCAAGACAGACCATGATGCCACGTTTATGCGGATGAAAGATGACTACATGAAGAATGGTCAACTGAAAGCCGGATATAATCTTCAAATTGCAACCGAAGGACAATATACGCTCGCTTATGACATATTTCCAAATCCAACTGATACTCTGACGTTGATCCCTTTTTTGAATACAATTGAAAAAGGTTTCTTTTCGTTGCCATCATTTATCGTTGCGGATGCCGGTTATGGCAGCGAACAGAATTATGATGATGTGTTAAACAACCGCCAACGGATGCCACTCATCACCTACAGCATGTATCGAAAAGAGAAGAAAAAAGCGTATAGAAACAATGCTTTTAACGTAGCCAATTGGCATTTTGATCAGGAGGGTGAAACATTTATCTGTCCAAATGGTAAGAGAGTAAATTTCCGGTATACTTCGAATAAGACAGATAAAGCAGGGTTTCAACGCACGTTTAAGGTTTATGAATGTGAAGACTGTTCCGAGTGTCCCTTGCGGGCACAATGTACAAAGGCCAAAGAGGGAAATAACCGAAAGGTTTATTACAATGAAAAATGGGAGAACCAAAAAGCTTATATTCGTGAAGTGCTTTCGGAACAGAAAACAGGCGAGATTTACGGGAAACGTAAAATCGATGTCGAGCCAGTCTTCGGGTTTCTGAAGGCTAATTTGCATTTCACCCGAACGTCGGTGAGAGGCAAAAAGAAGGTAAAAAATGAATTAGGATTTGCACTTATGGCGGTGAACTTGAGAAAGTACACCGCCCGACAGTCTCATCAACCTATTTTAGGTCAACAAAACGGTGCCAACTATCGAAAAGCGATAATTGACACCGTTTTTTACTTAATTTGAGACTGTTTTGTCCCAGCCTCTTTATTTATATTGTGTAAAATCAACCTCAAACGATTCATACATAGATTCATCAACGCTGTCTCGGACCACCAAAACCGCTTCATCTGAAAATGATAGTTCTGATACATCAAAGTAAACTGTTTTTAGTGTGCCTTTACTAGAAATGGATTCATTCATTGGAATAATCGATTCGTCTCCTTGTTGAAGTTCAAGATCATAAATATAACCGGCATTGCCATTGAAACGTGCAGAAAACGATATATATTGGTCCATTAGATCCATTTTTACTTCTTTTGTAGTGACTGTTCTTCCATATCGATCAAATGTCTCTCGAGCTAATTGTTGAGCTTTTAAAAACGGCGTAATCATATACACAAATGCAATATCTTCTGAATCAACCGTCTCCTCTTTTTTCGGCAAAATATAAGATTCAATAGATATAACACTCTCTGTTCCTTCTTCTATCGCTTCATTAAGCTCTTCATCCGTTAAGTAAAAATAGTATGATTCGTCTTCAAATGAAAGGGGCAAAGACTCCTCTTCTTCCTCTTCATTTACTTCTCCGTATGTCGCTCCAGACACGAACTGGAATAAAAGGAATAGTAATACGAAGACAAACATTGTAATTGCTGAAAAACTTACGATCATTTTTTTTACCATTAATCATCCCGTCCTTCATTATTTGTCCATTATACAATGAAAAAAGACATAAATGTAGACGAAATGACAATCATTCTATTTTACTAGCAAATAACCCAACCCTCTAACTAGAAGCAATATTTCTAGTTAGTTTGACTCAACCTTTGTCCGGGATTCTGCTAACGGATCTTCAAGTACGGGAATATCAAAACCGTCTTTCAATCGTCCTATTTGATTGAAATCAGGGTGAACAACTAAACCAGCAGTATGAATATCCTTCACTGCAGCGAAAACTTTGTCAAACTCGCTGTCTAATGAAATATAAATAAGGTCAGCGTTCTGAGGAGTGCTAGAATCATGAACAACAATTTGATATCCTAACCTTTTCCATTTCTTCACTTCGGCTGATTGTCCGAAAACATAAAGCACTTTTCTTCTCGGTCCCTCTTTTTCATACACAACCGCACTAGAGACTGCCCACTCCTTCAATCGGTTTACCTGTTTCTCCTTCGTATTTGTTTCGGCAACACCGGTCGCTTTATTAAGTGCTTGCGCAAGATCATGTTCCAAATCGTCAATATCTTCAACTCCAACAGAGAGTCGAACGAGATCCTCTGTTACACCAGTTGAAACAATCTCTTCTTGTGACAATTGTTGATGGGTTGTACTTGCAGGGTGAATAATAAGGCTTTTTGCATCACCGACATTTGCAAGGTGTGACCAAAGATTTACATGTTTAATCAATTCTTTTCCAGCATCGATCCCGCCTTTAATTCCGAAGTTTAAGATGGATCCAAATCCATTTTTTAAATATTTATTAGCCTGGTCGTGAGCGGGGTGCTCCTCTAACCCTGGATAGGCTACCCACTCCACACTCGGATGTTCTTTTAAACGGTTAGCTAATCGTAACGTATTATCTTGATGTTTTTGGAACCGAAGCTGTAATGTTTCTAATCCTTGCAATAATAAAAAGGCATTAAATGGGCTTAAGCATGCTCCTACATCTCTCATTAATTGAACACGTAGCTTTAAAATAAAGGCTTGAGAACCTAGATCACGTGCATAAACTAACCCATGATAACTATCGTCAGGTTCAGTAAATCCAGGGAATTTTTCCGAATCCCAATTAAACCTGCCACCATCAACAACGATACCTCCAATTGCCGTTCCATGGCCTCCGATCCATTTTGTTGCCGAATGTATAACAATATCAGCCCCATGTTGCAACGGTTTACACGTTACTGGAGTCGCAAAAGTATTGTCGACAATAAGAGGAATCCCTGCATCATGTGCGATATCAGAGACTATGTCAAAATCAAGCACATATAAACTTGGGTTGCCAATCGTTTCAGCAAATATCGCTTTCGTTTTTTCGTTAATGGCCCCTCTTATTTCCGCTGGGTTGGTCGCATCAACAAACCGTACCTTAATACCGTACTTCGGCAATGTCTTTGAAAACAAATTGTATGTGCCGCCGTACAAATTCGAAGCTGCGACAATTTCATCACCAGCGTTAGCAATATTCAAGATTGTTAGCGTAATAGCTGCCATTCCTGAAGATGTGGCAAGTGCTCCAACGCCATCCTCTAATTGAGCAACTCTTTTTTCAAACACATCGACAGTTGGATTCATAATTCTGCTATAAATATTTCCTGGTTCTTGTAAAGAAAATAGCCTTTCTGCATGTTCAGCATCATCAAAAACGTAAGATGTCGTTTGATAAATCGGTACCGCCCTTGCATTTGTTGCACTGTCCGGCTCTTGCCCTCCATGCAATAAAATTGTATCCAGCTTTTGAAATTCAACGTTAGTAGTCATAAAAATTCCTCCTATTATTTTTTAGTAAAAAAAGAGACCCTCCTATAAGAAGAAGGTTCTCTATGCTCACGATTCCGCGTTCCTTCTCCTTATCTTCCAGAGCTTGATACTCTGCAGGATTTGGCACCTGGCATAAAAGATATTATGCTGGTTGCCGGGTTTCATTGGGCCAGTCCCTCCACCTCTCTAGATAAGGTATTTAATTTTAAACTGCACAGAATAATTAAAGTATGGCGACATTCTTTCTCTTACAAATGTAACAGGATTTACGATGGGTTATTCGAAATCGATATTTAATAACTTTTTTCTTCCAAATAAAAACCTCCCTGCCGGAAAACAGAGAGGATTGCTTTTAAAGGCAAAAGCATATTCTCTCATCTTCCAAAGTTTTATCACTTTGCAGGATTTGGCACCTCACTATTGATCATTAGTTGGTTGCCGGGCATCATCGGGCCAGTCCCTCTGCCACTCTTGATAAGAGGTATTCATGTTAAGCTATCTGATAATTCATTTTAGAATTATTTGAATATTAACACTTAATTTCATTTAGGTCAACAAATAAATAAATTATTTTATCTCAGATCCTGTCGTTTACAAGGAAAGTAATGAAAACGATTGCTGTTGTTTGAAAATATTTACTTTTTCCTTTTTCAAGAAAAGCTGTTGGGTAGTTCATACGGGTATGTTATACTTCGTCTGGTCTTGATTACAGTTTCTACAAATAAAATGTCTATTGTTGACAGTCCAATATTTTGAAGGAGGTTGTAAAGATGGCTCAATTATTTAAAGGGGTTCAAATCAAACCTATTTTGATCATTTTATTCGGTACGTTAATTTTCGGTTTCGGTATTATCCATTTTAATATGCAGCATGGGCTTGCACACGGAGGCTTTACTGGGCTCACACTAATCCTTTATTATCTATTTACAATTGAGCCTTCTTTGTCAAACCTTGTTTTGAATATTCCGCTGTTTATTATCGGCTATAAATTACTTGGCAGATTAATGCTAATTTACAGTATCATTGGAACCGTTGCTCTTTCAGCATCCTTAAGATTGTTTGAGTTATATCCTGTAACCGAACTGCCGCTGCAAAATGATATGATTCTCGTGTCGTTATTTGCAGGTGTTTGTACAGGAATCGGACTTGGAATGATTTTCAGAGCAGGCGGAACAACAGGAGGCGTCGATATTCTTGCTCGGTTAGCAAATAAATATACAGGTATGAGTTTAGGAACATTTATGTTTACATTTGATGCGGTCGTCATATCCGCTTCATTGATTCATTTGTCGATTGACTTAGCTATGTATACACTTGTGACTGTATTTATCGGCTCTCGTGTCATCGATTTTATGATTGAAGGCGCAAGTGCAGCAAAATCAGCGATGATTATCTCAAATAAAACAGATGAACTATCAAAAGCAATTATTCAACGGATGTCCAGAGGCTCAACTGTTTTAACTGGTAAAGGGAGCTTTACATCAGATGAGAGACAAATTCTTTATTGTGTTGTCAACCGTAACGAGCTCATTCAATTAAAAAAACTAATTGATGAAATCGACCCGTATGCGTTCTTCTCAGTAAATGATGTAAAAGAAGTTGGTGGAGAGGGGTTCACATTTGACCAAGAAAAACGTTCAATAAAAGTGTCATAAATTATAAGAAAAGCGCAAGGCGCCCGCCTATCGGCGACAAGCGATGGAGTCCCGACAGGAAGAAGTTCGAACTTAGACTTCAAGTGGCGGGGCGAAGCGACCTCGAGCCGATGGCGCCTGAAGTCTAGACAGCAATCGAGAGATTGATATTTTATACTTTCTTACTTAGTAACAAAAAAACGCACGAGGATGGCGGTCCTTGTGCGTTTTATATACATAACAGTTTTTATTTACACTTCATGCTTATGAATCCCGCGCCCTTGTGTAAATAGTGTCACAACGATTAAAACAATAAACGCTACCGGTACCGCGATAACGGCCGCATTTAATTCATATGGCTGTCCAAGTACAATTTCCCAAAGGAGGGTTGTTGTCACACCAGCAATCATCGAAGAAATTCCCCCGATTGCATTGACCTTTTTCCAGAAGAAAACGGCTAACACGGCAGGTGTCACCCCTGCACCATAAACGGTGTAAGCGTACATTTGTACACTTAATACGGTTGGGAAGTAGCTAATTAAGATAAATGATAGTACCCCTAAAACAACAATGAACATACGCGTCATCCAAAGCTGTCTCGCATCAGATGCATTAGGATTAATATAATTTTTATAGACGTCATATGTTAAGTTTGTCGCTGCAGATAATAAAAATGAATTTCCTGTTGTAATAATGAAAGATGCAGCAGAAGCTAATAACAGTCCACTTACTACTACTGGCATCACTAATGTCGTAGCCATCAGTGCCATTCCAGGATCAATGTCCGGGAAAATAGAACGTGAGGCAAAGGCGATAAAGCCAATCGCTGGTGAAATAATTAACATCGCGATAAACCAACCGATTTGACCGCGTTTAGCAGAACGGTCTCCTTTAGACGATGCAAGTCGTTGGTACATATTTTGGTCACCTAGTAATAAAAAGAGAGACGGTAATAAATATCCAAGTAGCTGCAGACTCGTTAATCCGCCTGTCGTTGTCATATGGGACTCAGGAACATTGGCAACGATTTGATCCCATCCACCTGCAACAACTAAAATTGTTGGCACAGCTATAATCAGTCCGCCAACCATTAAAAATCCACTAATCGCATCTGTTTGAGAAACAGACCGAAGCCCACCAATCATCGCTAAAAAGATAATCATGGCAGCACCAATAATCGTCCCTGTTTCTACAGAAATCCCAGTTGTCAAATTCAATATAAACCCTAAACCTTGCATTTGATATGATACGATCCCTACATAAGCAAGGATAATAATGACACTCGCAATATTACGGGAAGTTGTCCCATATTTCGCTTCTAATATTCCAGAGACGGTAAATTTCCCATACTCACGGATTTTAGGTGCAATAACATAAAGAACTAGAATACCAACTAATGTCGGAAGCATTAATAATAAAGCTGGAATAATTCCATAACTGTAAGCCATGGACGTTTCTCCACCTGAAATACTTCCACTTCCAGTCCACGTTGCAAGTAGTGTCCCCATTAATACTAATGGTCCGAGACTCTTACCTGCCAAAACAAAATCTTCACTGCCAGAAACTTTCTTTGATGTGAAGATCCCGATCGCAATCATGACGATCGCGTAAGCAACAATAAACCATAATAACGTCGGATCATGTTGTAGTTCCATTACAAAAAATCAGCTCCTAGTTATTTCATCGTGCTGTACGGTAATAAGAAATGTTCAAACATTTGCTTCGATTTAACTTCTTCGGTAACGGCAACGACGTTCTACTAACTTCCGTTTCGGCACAACGTTATTTAATCTATCATACTTCCGAATATATTAAAAACGGCTAAAAAGCTGATATTACCTTGTTTTTATCTCCTTCCGCAACAAGCTCAACGATTCACAATGTGAAAGTATTCCCATAATGTCACACGATTCAAATGTTGCTCTATTCTTATGAAAATTTCGAATATAACTTCTTCAGCTTAAAAAATATATTAATAAAATAATGCAAAAGTCCTAAATGAAGAAGTGTTCTTAAATCCACTTGTTTAATTACTTAATTTTAAAGTTATCCATCTCTATAAATAATTTACTAAGATAATTTCGACAGAAGTAATTTAGACAACCACGTATATACATTTATTTCTATAACTGTAAATTGTGATATGATATATACAATTTACAAAGGAGGCGTTTTTTATGCAAAGATTTCACTTAAAAAACCAAATGAAAGGACAAAAGACAATGATAATTAAGAGGGGCATAATCTATGAAAAGAATCAATATTGGAGTTTTAGCCCATGTTGATGCTGGTAAAACAACTTTAACCGAACAAATTTTATATCAGGCGGGCATCATTAAACATGTAGGTTCTGTTGATAAAGGAACAACTTTAACGGATTCGTTGGAGATTGAACGAAGAAGAGGGATCACTGTAAAATCAGCAGCTGTATCGTTCTACTTGAACGATCTTAAAGTGAACGTCATTGATACACCTGGCCATGCTGATTTTATTTCTGAAGTGGAGCACTCTTTAAATGTTTTAGACGGTGCGATTTTAGTTATCTCCGCAGTTGAAGGAGTTCAATCCCAAACGAGAGTATTGATGCAAACATTAAAGGAACACCGAATCCCTACGATTTTGTTTATGAACAAAATTGATCGTATAGGTGCAGATTACAAAAAAATCGTTACAATGATTCAAACGTTATTAGATGAGCATATATGTGAAATGAACAACGTTATCGATGCTGGGAGTTCGAGTGTTCGAATAAAACGAGCCGATCCAGAAGAATCACAATGGCTTGACATATTAGCATTAAAAAATGATTCACTACTCTATGACTTAGTCCATTCTATACCGATCACAAAAGATCAGCTGAATGATGAGCTGTGCAGGCAGACGAAAAGTGGCAACGTATATCCGCTCTTTGCCGGGTCTGCAATGAAAGGGATTGGAGTTGAGCAATTACTCGCGAGTTTAGATGACTTTTTTCCTGTTCATAACACGACTGAAAGTGAAGCGAAACCGTTATCTGGGATTGTATTTAAAGTTCAAATTAATCCTATAGGTGAACGTGTCACCTTTATTCGACTATTTGAAGGGATGATACAGGTTCGTGAAGAGATACCGGTCATTTCCAAAGAACAACATTCTTCATTGAAAGTAAAACATCTTTATTCTTTACAAAATGGTAAATGGGTATCAGTGAATGAAGTAGGTGCGGGAGACATCGCTATTCTTAAAGGAGGGCATTTAAAAGTAGGAGACGTGATCGGTACTTTTTCTCAAAAGATGAACGTTATCCATTTTGAAAGTCCACCAATACAAGTAATCGTTTCTGCTAAATATCGTGAGGACGAACAAATACTTCACAACGCTTTGCATAATCTCACTGCCGAGGACCCATTTTTACAGTACCGCTACGATTCATTAACGAAAGAAAACATGATCCATGTATTCGGTAAAGTTCAGCAAGAAATTTTAACCGAAACGATAAAACAGCAATACGGAATCGAAGCTTTGTGTTCATCGCCTAAAGTGATGTGTATTGAAAAACCTATTTCTACTGGCGAAGCTGTGGAATATATCGGAGATTCGAATAACCCTTTCCTCGCTACCGTAGGGTTTCGCATCGAATATAATACTCAAGGTTCAGGTCTTAAGTACGTTTTAGAAGCAGAATTAGGTTCACTATTGCTCTCTTTCCAAAAAGCGATTAAAGAAACGGTTGAAGATGTTTTGCAAGAAGGTTTGTATGGCTGGCAAGTAACAGACATTGTCGTAACTTTAACACATACAGGTTACGATAGTGTCCTTACGACTGCAAGTGATTTTAGAAATCTCGTTCCACTCGTACTAATGGATGCTTTAAGTAAAGCTGAAACGAATGTTTATGAACCAGCTAACCGTATCCAGTTGATTCTTCCTGAATCACACTTAAGTAAAGTCTTATCTCGAGCAACGGTGTTAGAAGGTATTTTTCAAGAAGCATATTATCAAAGGAAAACAGTCCATTTAAACGGGACGATGCCAGTCCGTACTGTTGATATACTAAGATCTGAGCTTCATTCGTTAACGAGTGGTGAAGGGACAATCTCGATCAGACCAGGTGGTTACATGATCATAAAGGAGAACTTCCCTAAAAACATACGAAGACAATTGAATCCACTCAACCGCGGTGAATACTTGCTACACATTAATAAAATTATGTAAATGCAAAGAAGAGGGTGTCACTAAAAGGTATATTTTAGGACACCCTCTCTTCAATTTTATCGTTTACCCGCGAAAATTTGGATTTATCCTGTTAAATAACGGTTTATCCTCGATAATCCAAGTTTACATCTTTATTTATCCGCGAACTTTCTCATATAAAGTCATCCGAGGTCATTGCCTATTTTAAGTAAGCTAATACATCCTCTTTCAATTGTGTTAACACGTCTTTTCCTTCTTCATCCGTGTTCGCTTTTAATGAGAAATAAACTTTCATTTTTGGCTCTGTCCCTGAAGGTCTGAAGCAAATCCAACCATTTTCAAAGAAATATTTCACGACATTGGCTAAAGGTAATGTCAGTTTATCCTCTTTTTGAGCAGATACATCAATTCGTATACCAGCTTGATAGTCTTCAATATGTGTAATTGGCATTCCTGCTGCCGAATTTAATGGGTCTTTACGAAGTTTTTCCATCATACCTGTAATTTGCTCGACACCTTTCTTTCCTTTTAATGTCATTGAATGCAAATGCTCTTGGAAGTAGCCATATTGTTGATAAATTTCTTCGAGTCCCTCTAACAACGTCTTTCCTTTTACTTTCCATGATGCCGCAACTTCACAGACAAAGAGAGCAACTTGAACTGCATCCTTATCACGTACGAACGGTCGAACTAAATACCCGTAGCTCTCCTCATACCCGAAAACAAACGTCGCTTCACCTGTTTCTTCATACTGTCTAATTTTTTCACCGATAAATTTAAAACCAGTTAATGTATCAACAGTCTTTACGCCGAACTTGTCAGCAATCTTTTCACCTAAATCAGATGTCACAATCGTTTTTAACATGACCGCATTATGTGGCAGCTTTCCTTGTGCTTTCATAGTCGTTAGTAAGTAATGTAAGATTAATGCACCTGTCTGATTGCCTGTTAAAACTTGATAGTTTCCTTCATTATTTTTTACTGCAACCCCTAATCTGTCCGCATCAGGGTCTGTCCCAATGAGAACGTCTCCATTTACTTTTTCACCGTATTGAATGGCCAATTTAAACGCTTCATGTTCCTCTGGATTCGGGGAAGCAACTGTTGAAAATTCCGGATCTGCAGTTACTTGCTCTTCAACTAAATGAACATTTGTAAACCCATTGTTTTTTAGCGCTTCTGTTACAGTTTGAAAGCTCGTTCCGTGTAAAGGTGTGAACACAACAGATAGCTTACTGCCATTTTCTTTGACTAGCTGCTCGTCTAAAATGACTTTTGAGATATTTTCCTGGTATGCATCTAAAACTTCTTTGCCAATAAACGTAACTTGTTCAATATCTTCTAACTTCGCCTCTTCTGCAATCGGTAAAGAGAGTTCATCTTCTATATTCACGATATCTTCAATAAGTTCTTTTGCAGATTCTGGGGTTAACTGAGCACCATCATCCCCATACACTTTATACCCGTTATATTCAGGAGGATTGTGACTTGCAGTAATGACAATTCCAGCCTGTGCCTTGCAATAACGGACTGCAAATGAAAGGACAGGTGTTGGCTGAACATCTTTAAACAAATATACACGAATACCATGATAGGCTAACGTACGTGCTGCTTCTTCAGCAAACTCTCGTGAATAATGTCTGACATCGTAAGCAATCGCGACCCCTTTTTCACATGCTTTCTGCCCTTTTCGTTTAATCATCTCGGCCAAACCAGTCGTTGCTTTCCTCACTGTATAACGGTTCATTCGATTTGTCCCTGGACCGGTCTCTCCTCTCATTCCGCCAGTTCCAAATTCGAGTGTTTTATAAAAACTATCTTCAATTAGTTCATCAGAGGTAAGCGCATCCAATTCCTTTTTTGTGTTTACATCAATACTCGGACTCTTCATCCAACGCTCATATTCTTCTTTCCATCCCATGTTTATGCCTCCTATGTACATCAATTGGTAAAAAGCTCTCCCTGCCAATGGGAAAGCTTTCTGTCCATTCTCATATCCATTATTATACCTGTATTATATTAGCTTTGCAGTAGGAACATAAAGACAATTTTCGCATATTAGTATTCTTCTAAAACGTCTATTAATAAGTCAGGACGATCAGTAATAATTCCATCTGCTCCTAAATCGATAAGTTCTCTCATTGTGTCGGCATCGTTTATCGTCCAATAATGCACATCCATTCCACGACGTTCAGCGCCGCCAATCAGCTTCCCGTCTTTAAGGTCGAAGATGCCTTCCACTGTCGGAATTTGTACAGCATCAACGTTTGCTCGATATAACCCGTTTAAGAATGCTTTATGAAAAATGACAAACTTCGTCACTTCATCCCTACCACCACTTACAGGGACAGTCCCCTCAGAAATATCCTGAAACATTTCAATAATCTCATGTTCAAATGAAGCGACTAAAACACGTTCTGCATTGCCATATTGTTCGATAAGCTCCCACATTTTTTCACTCATCGGTTCATATAACTCAGGGTCATTTGTCGCTTTCAGTTCAATATTCAAGCGCATATTTGAAAACTCCTCAAAAATCTCTTCCACGGTTGGAATGGTTATTCCTTGTCCACGATATGAGTATTCACCTTCTAAATCTTGAAAGTAGTCCGCAGCATCGAGCGCTTTAATTTCTTCTAACGTCATATCGTTCACTTTTCCAGATCCGTCGGTTGTCCGGTCGACAGTATTATCATGAATCGCAACAAGGTGCCCGTCTTGTGTCATATGTACATCAAATTCAATGACGTCAACACCAAGCTCTCTTGCCTGTTCAAAAGCGACAAGCGTATTTGATGGGGCTAAATGTTCCCCGCCTTGATGGGCAATAACTAAAGGACGATCATTTTCAAAAAACGCATGAGACGGTCGTTCAGATACAGGAAAAAAATAAATGATAGCCCATAAAATGAGAACAACACCTAAAAATATGACAAACCATTTACCGATCCTCTTTTTCTTCGAAGGACTTTTTTGTATGACAGATTGATACAATCGATTTCCTCCTCTCCCTCTCTTCCATTTTATATACAATTTCCAGAATGTCCAAGACTAATTTGATTAATAGTGAGGCATTTCTCTCGTTCATCCGGAAACTATTGATTTATACAATTTACCCGCTAACAAAAATCATTCTAATGAAGACATCAATCATTTACAATAACATTAATCATGGAAAACAAATATAAGGGGGGATAAACGATGACAAATGCTCTTATAATCGGTGGTACAGGGATGTTAGGAGGAGCAACGGAATGGTTGACCGAACATGTTGATCATACAACGGTGATTGCACGAAATCAGACAAAATTTCAACGACTTCAAGAAAAACTGACTCACCCTGAAAAGCTTACGTTTTTGCCGATCAATTATCAAAACAATGAGCTGTTAAAAAATCATATTAAAGAAATGATTGTAAAAAATGGACCAATCAGCATTGTCGTCTCCTGGATCCATTCAACCGCACCAGAAGCATTGCCAACGATCATCACAACGATTGATTCATTGCAAACAAAAAGATGGTCACTCTATCATGTAACGGGAAGCAGTGCTGATTTATCAAAAATCAAGCAGCGTCTCACTGTTCCAGAGACGTGTGACTATTTACAAGTTCAACTCGGATTTATCATCGAACAAAACCGACCAAGGTGGCTCACTCATCAAGAAATTTCCAACGGGGTTATCGAGGCTATTAAGCATAAAAATAAAGTAACTGTCGTCGGAACATTGGAAACATGGGAGCAAAGACCATAAAAACCATCATTGATTCGAAACAAAAACGCTCTTGCAAAATTGAACGCTTTGCAAGAGCTCCTTTCTTTTATTGATGCAACGTTAATTTAAGCAGTCTGTCATCTGTTTCAGATGGCTGCCCTCTTCCATCTGTGTTATTCGTAATAACATATAGTGCATCATCGTGTGAAATGACGTCCCTTAAACGCCCTTCCCCTTCAAAAACCGGGACAATCTGATCTTCCCCTTCGTTCCACCAATAAAGAGCTTGTCCTCTTAGTCCAGCAATTAGTAGGTGTTCACCGAAAAAAGTTATTCCGGATGGCGCCCAAGTATCTGATCCTGAATGGACGATCGGGGCTTCCATTCCTTCTGCTTGTTCATCTCCGATTATTTCTGGCCAGCCATAGTTGTTCCCAGGCTCAATAATGTTTATTTCATCGTGTCCTGTCGGTCCATGTTCTGAACTATACAAGACACCTTCACTGTTCCAAGATAATCCTTGCGGATTTCGATGCCCGTAAGAATAAATGTAAGAATCATCAAATGGGTTATCTTCTGGGATATCTCCACTTGTCGTCATCCGTAAAATCTTCCCTGCGAGATTATCTAGATCTTGTGATAAGTTAGGATCATTAGCATCTCCTGTCGTCACATACAAATATCCATCCAGACCAATTTCGATTCTTCCACCATTATGGATTCGATCACCCGGAATTTCGTCAAGAAGTATATCCTCTTCTTGCCATTGTCCGTCCCCATAACGAGCAGTTACTACTTTATTCGCTAAAATTCCTTGTTCATCTTCATACGTATAATACAAAAACGCCTCTTGACTGCTCTCAAAGTCGTCAGTCAGTGCCATTCCTAAAAGCCCGCCTTCTCCTTGATGAGCAATGTCGTGAGAAGTCGACACTTCCTGTCGCTCGACTTCTCCATTTTCAATGAGAGCGACTGCCCCTCCTCGTTCCGGAATAAATATTTGATCTCCAGCGATATTGATGTTCCAAGGGATTTCCAAGTTTTCTGCTAAAACGTCCACTTCCCAGCTGTCAGTGGATACACCTTCTAATGATCTTTCTGCTTCTTCGCTATCATCATGACCATTCTCTTCATGCTGTTCCGACTGGCTTTCTTCCTCCTCGTCAATGGTCGGGTCGTCCTGAACATCATCTCCCATATCAGTCCTATCAGTCTCACAAGCTACTAATAAAAGCATACTCAAAATGATACTAAAGAGTTTCATTATTCAATCCTCCAATATTATGTGTTGGAAACCAGTTATTTAAGCTATGTATACGTTATTAATATTTTCATACCCTTTTAAATCATTTCTCATGCATATTCTCAAAGAATAAATATTTCAATCCACGCATCCACGAGGGATGCGACCCGGAATGGACAAAATTTAAAGATGATACTAATATTTCAATCCACGCATCCACGAGGGATGCGACCTTCTTCTAACAACCAAAACACCACCATACAAGCATTTCAATCCACGCATCCACGAGGGATGCGACTATTGATGTTTATGCAAGTTATGGTACTTGGGATATTTCAATCCACGCATCCACGAGGGATGCGACATCTCATTCATCAATGCTGGTAGACCTAAAATAAATTTCAATCCACGCATCCACGAGGGATGCGACGTGAAGCACCTACCCCAAACGAGAAAGTCATAGAGATTTCAATCCACGCATCCACGAGGGATGCGACGTGAAGCACCTACCCCAAACGAGAAAGTCATAGAGATTTCAATCCACGCATCCACGAGGGATGCGACGATATTTAAGTATCTTTCTTTCACGTTGTTTTATTTCAATCCACGCATCCACGAGGGATGCGACGATATTTAAGTATCTTTCTTTCACGTTGTTTTATTTCAATCCACGCATCCACGAGGGATGCGACGATATTTAAGTATCTTTCTTTCACGTTGTTTTATTTCAATCCACGCATCCACGAGGGATGCGACGCGTCTTTCTTAAATATCAGATTCATCGAACGGTTATTTCAATCCACGCATCCACGAGGGATGCGACTCCAGTGATTAGTTTAAACTAGTAAGTAACAAAGCATTTCAATCCACGCATCCACGAGGGATGCGACAACGTTATCTAGCGCAAATACCAATTCCTGGAAATATTTCAATCCACGCATCCACGAGGGATGCGACAGGGATCAAATCACTATCTGAGCATCGAGAAATAATTTCAATCCACGCATCCACGAGGGATGCGACAAGTAAAAGTTGGACGTAGATCCTTCTTTATGATATTTCAATCCACGCATCCACGAGGGATGCGACCTTTTTCTTTTTGGTTGCTTTACGCTTTGTTTAGATTTCAATCCACGCATCCACGAGGGATGCGACTAGAATCACTGAAAACGAAAGATCCAGGAGATCTATTTCAATCCACGCATCCACGAGGGATGCGACAAAATCGGGTACTGATTCCCAACAACAATCAGAGATTTCAATCCACGCATCCACGAGGGATGCGACAGGAGCGAAGCAGCAAGACGATAATAATCAACCATTTCAATCCACGCATCCACGAGGGATGCGACATGTCTAAGTCGTTTACAGGAGTGATAGTTAATATTTCAATCCACGCATCCACGAGGGATGCGACGTATGGCTTCATCCTGTTCCGTGGTTAATGCAGGATTTCAATCCACGCATCCACGAGGGATGCGACTGACCTCGTACAGTGACAGAAATTTTTTGACCATTTCAATCCACGCATCCACGAGGGATGCGACGGTAAATTTCGGGTAAGTATTCCAGTGCCGATGATTTCAATCCACGCATCCACGAGGGATGCGACGCTTTTCATCAACAATGACAAACGGCAGTCCGTTATTTCAATCCACGCATCCACGAGGGATGCGACTGCAGCCTGTTTATGGTTTTAGGTTACATCATTACATTTCAATCCACGCATCCACGAGGGATGCGACTTAAAGGGATCGAATTACTTCATCCCGAAAGACATTTCAATCCACGCATCCACGAGGGATGCGACTGCACTAAAGCAAAATGTACAAGGCGATTACGTTATTTCAATCCACGCATCCACGAGGGATGCGACAGCACTCGGAGGCATGGCTTTAGCAGCAGCGAACATTTCAATCCACGCATCCACGAGGGATGCGACATCGGAGACGGTCAAGGTGTTCATTTTGCCGAGATTTCAATCCACGCATCCACGAGGGATGCGACGTAATCTCCAAGAGTTTCAGAGTGTTGAGCAACAGCTATTTCAATCCACGCATCCACGAGGGATGCGACTTAATCATTGAGAGGCTTACATAGTAAACAGTTTATTTCAATCCACGCATCCACGAGGGATGCGACCTATAAAAGATGGTATATTTGAGGTAGATAGTACATTTCAATCCACGCATCCACGAGGGATGCGACTTTCTTATATTTGATCTTGTTGTCGTTGTTTTTGTATTTCAATCCACGCATCCACGAGGGATGCGACATTACCAATATGTGTGAGTTCCGAGGCACCTTGAGTATTTCAATCCACGCATCCACGAGGGATGCGACGTCCATCTCTGCAATGTGTGGTAACATGCGTCATATTTCAATCCACGCATCCACGAGGGATGCGACCTTCTCCACCTTCTTCCATGTTTTCTTGTCCTCATTTCAATCCACGCATCCACGAGGGATGCGACGCCCATGCCAATAGTTGAGTGTCAAAGTCTACGAATTTCAATCCACGCATCCACGAGGGATGCGACAAGGAGGTCATACCATGTTTGAACAACTATTATCATTTCAATCCACGCATCCACGAGGGATGCGACTTAATCTATCAATAATGTAAGTTGCTTTATCAGATTTCAATCCACGCATCCACGAGGGATGCGACGGGGTTGCTATAACGGTTGCCAGCGTCTTGGATTATTTCAATCCACGCATCCACGAGGGATGCGACCAATATCCGTCGTTATCGAAACATGCCTTTTATATTTCAATCCACGCATCCACGAGGGATGCGACGGTAAATTTCGGGAAGATATTCGAGCGCTGACGATTTCAATCCACGCATCCACGAGGGATGCGACACAAACCGAACAACGTCAATATCAGACGCTATCGATTTCAATCCACGCATCCACGAGGGATGCGACGGAGCTTTACTCGAACCATACCTTAATGACGGTATCGATTTCAATCCACGCATCCACGAGGGATGCGACACTAGCTTGTTACCTGTAGGCGTACGTACCGTCCATTTCAATCCACGCATCCACGAGGGATGCGACTGATTCTTTTCCAACGTGCCTTAAACTTGTGTTTATTTCAATCCACGCATCCACGAGGGATGCGACGCTTTTCATCAACAATGACAAACGGTAAACCGTTATTTCAATCCACGCATCCACGAGGGATGCGACAGCGTCGTCGAGGTCTACCTGTCTACGTCTTAAATATTTCAATCCACGCATCCACGAGGGATGCGACTAATAAGCAGGATTTTCTGAACCAAACCAAGAAATTTCAATCCACGCATCCACGAGGGATGCGACCGGGGTTTTACCACGTTTAATTACGTCTTCTCCATTTCAATCCACGCATCCACGAGGGATGCGACGTATGGCTTCATCCTGTTCAGTAGTGAGGGCAGATTTCAATCCACGCATCCACGAGGGATGCGACCTGTTGTGTTAGGCGTCCATGTACGAGCGTTAACAGATTTCAATCCACGCATCCACGAGGGATGCGACAACGAACAGTTTACGAACTGTACGTACACCTACAGATTTCAATCCACGCATCCACGAGGGATGCGACTATAAATCACAACTTTATCAGTAGCTTTATAGTTGATTTCAATCCACGCATCCACGAGGGATGCGACGATGACGGTACATTAAAAGATCTAATTAACCAGATTTCAATCCACGCATCCACGAGGGATGCGACTAGTGATTTTTTCATTCTGAGTCCTCCTTACAGATTTCAATCCACGCATCCACGAGGGATGCGACAATCTTTCGATAGTCACCGTTCCCGGTGATGACAGGATTTCAATCCACGCATCCACGAGGGATGCGACAGTAAGCTCCCTGAAACAATTGCACAACTGGAGATTTCAATCCACGCATCCACGAGGGATGCGACTATACGTATTATACCGACCTACACCTCCATTTTTATTTCAATCCACGCATCCACGAGGGATGCGACACGCTGTTCTTAACGCACCCCAAGCCATACGAAATATTTCAATCCACGCATCCACGAGGGATGCGACCACGTTTAATTACTTCTTCTCCAAATTTCCCATAATTTCAATCCACGCATCCACGAGGGATGCGACCGTATGGCTTCATCCTGTTCAGTAGTGAGGGCAGATTTCAATCCACGCATCCACGAGGGATGCGACTGGTAAATTTCGGGTAGATATTCGAGTGCAGACGATTTCAATCCACGCATCCACGAGGGATGCGACAGATCTGGATGCACTTCATCTCTCTCAACTTTTTATTTCAATCCACGCATCCACGAGGGATGCGACTGCGAAATGTAGGTATAAAGAACCGATTAACGATATTATTTTTGCCTACATTTCAATAAAAAGAGATAATCACTTTATTAAGATAAAAAGTAATCCCGT
The DNA here is from genome assembly GCF_002335745.1 of Evansella halocellulosilytica. GTDB lineage: Bacteria > Bacillota > Bacilli > Bacillales > Salisediminibacteriaceae > Bacillus_CA > Bacillus_CA halocellulosilytica. The sequence continues at coordinate 4,765,545 of NZ_NIST01000001.1, forward strand.
AAAACTTTTAAAATTAAGGTGCGAAACCCCCTAGAAAAATATGTGCACTGTATATTCGCACTAAAAGATTAACGGGTCTTCTAAGTCTAATGATTCTTTAGCCCCAATATGTTCTACTTTCGATTTATAATTATTACCTAACTTGTAAAACCTGAGACTATCTTCTGTTTCATCAATAATGTCACTTAGCTCCATTTTTAGGGAAGTAAATTGAGTCGAATCAATGACACACTCGAAAACAGAGTTTTGAACTCTTTGTCCGTACCTTTGACAGACCTTCGCAACTTTACGAAGTCTTTTTTGCCCAGTACCACTCATGGTACTCACATCATACGTAATGAGAACAAGCATAAAGAAGATTCACCTACTTCCAAAGAAATGGCGGGTATTGATCAAGATCACCACGTAAATATCGAGCAAGTAATAATGACTGTACATGGGGAACAAGCCCCCATTCTACTTTTTCGCCAAGAAACGGATGTGTTATTTTGTCTTGCTTTCTTGTTTGCCAAGCTTTTAGAAATGTTTTTCTTGCATCATCCTTAAATAATACTGCACCATTTTCTTTTTTTAAAAAGTCACTTTCATTAAAGACTTTCTTGTTTATGAGAGAAAGTACAAATTTATCAGCATATAAACCACGAAGTTCCTCCATCAAATCAAGTGCTAGTGAAACACGCCCTGGCCTGTCTCGATGTAAAAAGCCAACATATGAATCCAGACCAACACCTTCGAGAGCAGCTGCTGTATCATTTGCCAAAAGCGAATACGCAAATGACAGCATTGCATTAAACGAATCCATTGGTGGTCTTCTACTTCTCTTTCGGAAATAAAAAACTTTTTTTTGGTGTAAGATTAAGTCATCTAACAGTCTGTTGTATACAACAGCCCCTTGACCTTCTAACCCCCTTAGACTCTCTAAATTATCACATTCTTTTACGTCGCTCATGATATTTGTTAACTGCCTAGAAGCCTCTTTAAATTTTGAAACATCAAGGCGAAGGGGATAGTCACGTGTGGCTCTTTCCAATATCCATTTATTGTTATACAGTTTCCCAAGAATAAAATTCCGTGCTATTTTCACAGACTCTTGTTCACTATCTGAAAGACGGTACTGAGTTTTCCTTAGAATCACATTCCCTCTGCTCTCACCAATAACTTTGGCGAGAAATCGTCCAGTCATCGTGTAAAACAATAATGAAATATTATTCTCTGCACAGTATCCCATTAAAGCTGGACTGGCACCTGTATAGCCAAATGCTACAATCGATTCCAAATTGTGAAGCGGAATACGTCCCAGCTTCTCTTCATCCTTTAATAAAATCACATTTTCACCGTTTAGTGCCAAATACACGTCAGGTTGCGTGACAAATAACGTGTTTAATAATTTCTTCATTTTAGGAAAGTTTCCTTTCAATATATCTTTGAACGGTTTCCTTATTCATCAACTTTGGCAGACAAATATGCTGTAAAGAGCAGCTCTTACAGAAAGCCCCCGTTTTCACCCTTGGAGTATGACGTTTTTTATAATAACTGTGCATCTCGTTTACTATTTCTTTCACTTTGATACGTTCGTTTTCGGTGATATCAACAGCCACACGGTGCTTTGTTTCCCCGTAATATAAATATCCTTTATTTACAGAACACACGAGCATCTCTTCTAAACACATTGCCTGGGCGGTCAATTGTAAGACATCTTCTTCTCCCTGTTTCGGCTTCCCTCTTTTATATTCTACAGGGAAAGGGAGGAACGTTCCTTCTATCCCCTGAATAGGAATACCATTGTCGTCTTCCCTAAATTCAACAACATCACACACACCGGTAATTTCAAGTTCATGGGACTGGATTGGCAACGCTCTGACAGTGATTTTATCAAAACGCTTTTCTTTAATCATCGGCTGATCGGCTTTCTTGTGTAAATGCTGCCCTTCAACTGTCTTTACGTTCTCCTCCCACTGCTGCTCGATATGAATAAGTGCCCATTGCCGTTTACAAAACTTGAAGTGCTGGATTCCAGAAAGCATCAAATAATGCTCTTCGTTCTTAAAGGCCATTTAACTCTTCCATCTTTAATCCTTTTAAATCGTTAATATGAATAGTATAATCGTCAATTGATTTTGGATCAGGTACTTCACTTTTCACCTCTAGTGCTCGGTGTACTTTAGCTGCCGAGTATTGTCCAAGCTTCGAATTATGCTCCCACCAAATCACTTTATGAACTTCCATACTCCCCTCAGGTCTTGCTGAAGATGCATCATTTTCAAAAAGTGTGACAAGTGCTTCCTTTAATTTATTGCTATCTTCTGCAGTAAATCCTGTTTTTTCAGCTAATTGAGTATTGATGCTGCCGTGAAAAACGAAGACTCCAAAATCAACTCTATGCTTCATCCCCATTGTGTCAGATCCCCGTTCTTTCCCTGGCTCTGAGTTCACACTTTTCGTTATTTGCATACTTGTAATATCAATTGGGTCAACACTTGTTGCAGTGTGAATAGAGACAGGTCCACGTACTCCGACAGAAACACCTGTACCACTTCCGGAACCTTTATAAGCAAAAACTTGACCGAAGGCACGGACATCAATCCATGTTTTGCAGGCCGTTTCAGCGAATTCTTCAGGCTTACTTTCTTTTGATTTTAAAATCGCTGCAAGCTCCTCCACTGATTCTGCTCGTTCTTTTAAGCTTTTATATGAGTCAGTCCTCTTGTCATTAGACTGTACGAATATAGGCTCCTCCATATCTTGCAACCGATTCCTGATTTTTCTCTTAATGGCTACATCTGATATTTCACCGTAACCATCATAGTTTTGCCTTGGCCGGTTTCCGTTAAGGGGATCTCCATTAGGGTTTGCTTTTGTAACCGACATAACAACAGAAAAATCAATCTTGTGATTTAATACATTCATTATTATTCCTCCTCAATTGTTTGTAATTTCGTTTCTTTTTTTTGATACAAGTCATGACGTTGACTGTAAAAACCGAGTAAGTATTTTTCGGATAATGGTTTGTTATTAAAGTCCTCGATCTCAATTTGTGATGCTACATCATCAATCATGCTTGACAAATACCCGGCATTTGCCCCAAGACGAGCCTGATATGGCTGCAAACTCGATTGAATCGTTTTCCACGTCCTTGCAGGGTGCCTTGAAAAAGAGTTCATATAACGAATGGCATTCGTTGCTCGCCTTTCATCCTTTCCGAGCGATCTTCGTTCAAGTACATCAGCAATAGCTAATAATCTACCAAACAAGTAATCTCGGTTTGTCTCTTCATGGTTTAATCTCACTTCATACCCCTCCTTATGGTTAATTAAAGCACACGCAATACTTAATGTTTTCTCCCATTCCCACATTTCCATTGACACTGGATTGGACGCTCTATGATAGGCACTTTTTAAAATATCTGCTGGGATTGGCCGTTTATCAATAATACATGGAAGCATCCGTTCCATTACACCTTTCACTACTTTGTCATTAGCCCGAGAGCCATAAGCCGCGAAAGCAATATCTTTCGTTGCAGGTGGACCAGAAAATACAATAGTCTTTCCATCATCTTTGCGATAAGTGTGCCACCACCAGCATGAGAGGTGCCAATTCTCAATTCGTTCTATATAATCTTTTATATCAAGGTATCTGTAATAGAGAACTGCTAGCCTTCCAGTTGTAGCAGAATCTAACACAAGAATTTGGATATTTTCTGATTTTGTTGATAAATTTGCTTTATAACCTTCGATTGCAATCGAAAATTCTCTTGCATATTCTTTATTCGTGTACCCTTTCGGTACAGAAGTTGTACCAAACAAGTTAAGGCTGTCTTCATCTAGAGGGAGAGGCTTATGCCCTTTTTCCCATAAAAGGAACACTCGCTCATCAATAACTTTTGCCTGCCTATGAATCAACCATTTCAACGCATTGTGGGCTTTTTGAGAAGCGTCATAACTGATCGCAGCTACCTCCTCACTTTCTTTAAATCTCCCCCGAAAGGTAAAGCCCGCTTTATCATTTGCGGAAATCAGTTTTGCTTTGTCACCAGAGTGACGAATTTTATTTGCGTGCATCGTTGTGGCCGGCCCTTGTTGACCTGTGACAAAACAGTAATCCATATCTCCTAGTTGATCTTTATAGAAACCGATAAAAGAGTCATATACTTCCTTGTCATTCCAGACTTTCGTTAGTAGTTTTTCAGTAGAGTAAACATTAAAGCGAACAAAAGCACTTTCTTGTCCACCAGTAGCTAGAGTAAATATTGGTGGTTTCTTATCCTGAAGTTCTTCGTATTTCTTATTCCACTTATTGATCAGTTTTTCAGATTCATCTAAATAGATGACTTTTTCTTTAACGAGGTCATTAATTAATGATCCTTGTTTTAAATAGTTATAAATACTTCTAACTTTTTTATTTGAATGTGAAGATTCAGCCCATTTCCCCAGCTGTGTAATATAGGCTTTATACTGCTCATTTTTTTTAGTCTCTCCACCATATTGGACAAAATCTCCTGCTGTATAGCTAAGCTTATCATGGAGGGGGTAAGGAGCAACTTTAGACCCTGCTCTGTTTGCTGAACTCTCTGTCGCTGGTATTACTGTACTCGCATCATTTTTCTCCACAACTGATGCTGAATGGAAGTTTCCATCTTCCGTTACGTTTACCTCTATGTGTGCTGTTTGAGTTGTGTGGGAAACAGGAAGCAATGTATACTCCTGTCCGTTTCTTTTTTTCTCGATGACGCCAATTTTATCAGCATTATAATCATAAGTTTCATAGAGATGCTGTAGCCAGCTCACATTATTCACCTCCTAGACTGTTTAATAATTCATCCACTGCTTCCATATTCGTTTCATCAAAATGTTTGTTCTTCATTTTTCTTACGTGACGGACATGGTTGCACTCTTCAGGTCTAATAAATTGAATGACTCCGTCTTTCATGACTGGACTCCACAGTCGTACTTCCATATCGTCTCTTCCTGTTTCATCTGGATAATTGATCCCGTGCACCATCGTCCCTAATGCCAGCTCACCATAATTGTCGTAATAACTTATACCTTCGCCAAATGTACACGGTTCTACATAGCCTTGGCACTCACGAGTTCCAAGAAAAATATCCCGGCGTCCACCGGCTTTCAATGCACGTTTCATAATATTGTGATGTTTGTGTTCGTTACGGTCGTATGCTAAGTCCGGACGATACTCATTAAATTCAAAATGCGCTTTTACTTGATAACACACATCTCGTAAATACGTATAGTTTGCTAACGTATTTTTGTCGCTGCTGTATTCAATAGGACGTATGCCTTTTGACTCCATTCGAATCGGGTTCATAATTCTAATCGCATCGACAAATACAATGATAGTAGGCTTCCAATAAATTGATTCGACAATCCCCTTCAATGCTTGATATGTCGGGACTTGATAACTGAGTTTTTCACCACCAAGTTTCGTTAAAGGATCTGTAAACAAGGCATAATCCCCTGTTACTTCAAATTCAATTGCATTTCTCAAACTACCACCTCCGTTTTCTGATAATTCCAATATATACCTCCCTTCCTAACAAGTCAATACTTATTTCATATTATATGAAATATATTAATGAACTTTACTTATGATATTATAATAATGTCGCTTTATTAAAAAGCGTGGATTGAAAAATATAGTATGAGATAAGTAATATTGTTGGAGCCTATCTATTTAAAATAGATAGGCTTCTGCACTTCCTCCCTCACCTTCAATATCTAATCCAAACTCTTGATCATAAAACCCATCCTTCAGGACGAGTACAGAACCATCCAAGTACGACACTAAAGCACCCAACCTTTCTAACTCTTGTTTTTGATGACTATATATATTAATCGAATAATGCTGTGCTTTCTTTATAAGCCTTGATAAATCTTCAAGTGAATCATTCCCGTTTAAATCGGCTATCAACTCTTCACCATCTTGATAAGGTACAAGCACAGATGTAGTTAAATTGTCGATGACCTTAAAATGTTCTGCTGCTGTTCTGTAACTCGTTACTAGATACGTTGCCGGAGCCACATTTCTTTTACTTAATAGACTGCTCACCCACTCGCTTTCATTCCTATCATTAAATAGCAAATCTGTCATCTTTACGTCTAAATTTGGAATGTGGTAGTCAAGGTCTTGCCTTAGGTCGGTATAAAATTCTTGGAAATATCGTTCCATCACCGAGTGTGAAAGAATATCTTCCCCAGCATCTTCAGGTACTGTACTCAATCCTTTTAACAGCTTTCTCGAAATGTCTTTACCTTTTTGTATTTCTTTTAACCTAGTTAACTTTTCATCTTGGCAGTCAATTAAATAGACGTGTTTCACTTCTTTTTTACCATGCCTGTTACACCTTCCAGCTGCCTGAGCAATAGAATCCAGTCCAGCAATCGAACGAATCACACAGTCAAAATCGACATCAACTCCTGCTTCAATTAGTTGCGTGGTAACACAGATGAAACGCTCATTATTATCCAGTCTTTCACGAATTTCTTTAAGTAATTGTTTTCTATGGGCTGCACACATAGAAGTGCTTAAATGATAGATCAGCACATCGTGACGAGATTCTTTCAATAATAAATAGAGATCCTTTACTGTTGATTTCGTATTTAAAATGACTAGTAAACTATTTTCTGTCTGCACCTTATTAGTGACAAATTCATGTAATCCATTTAGATCCATAGGTCCTTCAGATGATTGGTCAATAATGGTTGTTCGTTTAAACGCTTCATTAACTTTTTCAATTTCCTTAATCATCTCATTTTCTTTTGGAACATCTAGTTTGTAATCTACAAAATTAAGAGCAGGCTGTGTCGCCGTACATAATACGATGCTCGACTTGCATGTGTTTTTAAGAAAATTTAAGGACTCATTAAACAGTGAAATACAGTTGACAGGTACTTTCTGTACTTCATCAAAGATGATCACAGCATCACTTAACCGGTGCAGTCTTCTCACATTTCGACTGCCTTTTTCATAAAAGACATTCAAAAATTGGACCATCGTTGTAAAAATAATTGGAGCATCCCAGTTGTCTTTTGCCAGTCTTAGCTTTTCTTCAACAGAGGTTATACCATCCAAATGTTCATGATCTTCTGCCATATCTGTCATAACATTGCTATGATGCTCAAGAATGTGTTCATCATCCTGAAGGATGTCTCTTACTTCCTGTGCATTCTGTTCAATGATGGTCGTGAAAGGAACGATGTAAATGATTCGTTTCTTCTTGTATAATTTGGCGTGTTTTAAAGCATATCGTAGACTTGCGAGTGTTTTCCCACCTCCTGTTGGAATCGATAACGTATAAATATCAGAAGGTTTTTCCGCAAACTTATCGCATTGATCTGACATCGACGCTCTTAATTGATTAATCGGATTACTCGATTGTGGGTGGGATTTAAATTCATTTAATTTATGCACAAGTTTGTCATAATAGGTAGACATAAGTGATTGAATATCGACACATTCAGGCTTTTTATTTTCTTCAAAAAGGCGAGTATTCGTTCTGTCAGCATCAATTAGGGTGCTAAAAACAAATTTGGTGATAAAATGAAGAGTCTTGGGGTAGTTCTCTGGAGGTGTGTGCTTCAGTAGTGCTTCCAATTCACCTACGGCTTTAGTGACATACTCTTTATAAGTCTGTTCACTTGTAACTTTTTCAAAGAATAATTGGTTAGCCTGATCATAGTTTGTTAACTCTTTATCACGGACTCTCCTTAAAAATGGTGATTCTAAGTGTGAGTCAAGATAGTCATGAAGGTATGAATGGTGAGAAATGATCGCATTCCCGACTACTTCTGCAAGTATTAAATAATAAGGGTTTGATCTATCCTCCGTATGGAAATGATCAAACAACAATTTTCCACCTGCAGTAGAGTGGTCAACACTTCCTCGTTTTGGAGAAAATTCCGGATCATTCACAGCTTTTAATATGTAATTTCTAAATTCCTCTGTTAGCTTTCCTGCATCATGTAACAAAGCTGCTAAACCGCAAATATGCTTCATATTAACATTGCTGCCATAACCTTCAGCTAGAGCTTTCGCTTCATGCAAATGTTGTTCCACCGTTTGAACTGTCTTGTCATTTTCACGAATATGCGCAATCGATTCCATAACTCCCCTCCAATATATACATAATATTTCCTTTAAATTCAATATTATCACAATATTAGGTCTTATAACCTATAAAAATTGTGTTTTAGATAAAATTCTCATAAGAAAGTTCGACAAAATAATTCTTTTGTAACTCATATTTATGAACTTTTCCAACTTCAGGTGCTCACAAGAGCGACAGGTAGTGATTGTAGCGGCTAATATTTTTTTCACGAACTGTCACAAGGATGTAGTAAGTTCAATGTTTCCTTTAGAATTCCGGGACTTTAATCGAAGTTATACTGTTAAGATCTGATTCTAAGGACACACTTTTTCAATTAATATTTCAATTCACTGATCCAGGAAGGGTTCGACGGTGTTGATTCGGGTTTGTTCTTTCGCAAAATACTATTTCAATCCACGCATCCACGAGGGATGCGACTCACCATACTCTGCTACACACCGCCCATAAGGTATTTCAATCCACGCATCCACGAGGGATGCGACGGATAGCCACAAGCGACTATCCCTTTTCCTTTCATATTTCAATCCACGCATCCACGAGGGATGCGACTTGTAAGGGTTCGGGTAATCTAAAACTTAATAGCATTTCAATCCACGCATCCACGAGGGATGCGACAATAAATAATTGGAAACAATTAATAATGCGTATTATTTCAATTCACGCATCCACGAGGGATGCGACTGTATTCGATGTATTATCTCGTTTATTCAATTGCTATTTCAATCCACGCATCCACGAGGGATGCGACAATATTTCCAATAAAATTTATAAATATTTTCAAAATTTCAATCCACGCATCCACGAGGGATGCGACCAATGACAATCGAAAACATTAAATCAATTGATGCAATTTCAATCCACGCATCCACGAGGGATGCGACTGCAGTCAAGTTGTTACATGAGGTACTACTGGAGATTTCAATCCACGCATCCACGAGGGATGCGACGAGGAGGTGAAAAAAAACATGAACATTCAAGTTATTTCAATCCACGCATCCACGAGGGATGCGACGGTTTATTTGTAGGTTAATCCCTGCAAATAAAGTTATTTCAATCCACGCATCCACGAGGGATGCGACATTACGATATTCTTGTTGGGTTTCAAATCGGACGATTTCAATCCACGCATCCACGAGGGATGCGACGTTGTTTTGTTTCGTTATAATTCCAAATATCATCATTTCAATCCACGCATCCACGAGGGATGCGACGAGCTACGCATTAATTCCATCAACCTTCAAATAGAATTTCAATCCACGCATCCACGAGGGATGCGACAAACGATAAATGTCATAGTCGGGATAATCATTTTATTTCAATCCACGCATCCACGAGGGATGCGACTTGTGATATGGCGTTACACTTACGGATTCCAAAATTTCAATCCACGCATCCACGAGGGATGCGACTTGTGATATGGCGTTACACTTACGGATTCCAAAATTTCAATCCACGCATCCACGAGGGATGCGACTCCACCCATGACTCCACTGCCCACCAGGATAAGAAATTTCAATCCACGCATCCACGAGGGATGCGACTGCGTTGTAGTTGATTAAATAAAATCGGTATGGAATTTCAATCCACGCATCCACGAGGGATGCGACTTTTTTTATAATGTAAGCCAAACCTATTAAGGATATTTCAATCCACGCATCCACGAGGGATGCGACGCTCACAAACTTTTAAAAAATCTTCAAACTGGTATTTCAATCCACGCATCCACGAGGGATGCGACAACACTGATGCGTGCTCAAGTCATCCCGACTCCTATTTCAATCCACGCATCCACGAGGGATGCGACTGTGAGGCGTATACAGACATTGTTGTAGAGCGTGTATTTCAATCCACGCATCCACGAGGGATGCGACCTGTCGTCAAGACGTGGTAGTAGAAAGAGAGATTCATTTCAATCCACGCATCCACGAGGGATGCGACGACACTTGCTATCGATGCTGCTAAAGCATCTACATATTTCAATCCACGCATCCACGAGGGATGCGACTCTGGTCACTCCGATTTTTGGTTTAATAAAAAGGGATTTCAATCCACGCATCCACGAGGGATGCGACAAGATCATCATTCATTAGTCCAAGCATTTTTGATATTTCAATCCACGCATCCACGAGGGATGCGACCCTTTGGACGATTTGCATCACTCATCTTCATGCTATTTCAATCCACGCATCCACGAGGGATGCGACAAAAGCACGGCTTGTTTACAAAACATTTGCCAGAAATTTCAATCCACGCATCCACGAGGGATGCGACCCTTTGGACGATTTGCATCACTCATCTTCATGCTATTTCAATCCACGCATCCACGAGGGATGCGACAAAAGCACGGCTTGTTTACAAAACATTTGCCAGAAATTTCAATCCACGCATCCACGAGGGATGCGACCAATGCCATCCACCGCGATACCTCGACGAGCTTGATTTCAATCCACGCATCCACGAGGGATGCGACTTTTATTAGTGATAGGGATACATAGTAAACAGTTTATTTCAATCCACGCATCCACGAGGGATGCGACACAACTAGGTATCGAGGACTTTGACAATGCTAAAATTTCAATCCACGCATCCACGAGGGATGCGACAACATGCAAGATGATGCAGCGAACACTCTCCATATTTCAATCCACGCATCCACGAGGGATGCGACTTAGGGGGTCAGACATGCCAATTGATGAGGAAGTATTTCAATCCACGCATCCACGAGGGATGCGACAGGATCACTAATTCAATAACGAATGCACAAAATAATTTCAATCCACGCATCCACGAGGGATGCGACTAGGTATGTAAGAGATCGGGCGGTTGAAACGAAATTTCAATCCACGCATCCACGAGGGATGCGACATCGAAATTGACTCAAACACATCTCCTCCAGGAATTTCAATCCACGCATCCACGAGGGATGCGACTATGGAGCGATATTATGAATTGGATATTTTAAACATTTCAATCCACGCATCCACGAGGGATGCGACGTAATGGCACAAGCAATTCTATTCTTCAACTAAGATTTCAATCCACGCATCCACGAGGGATGCGACTGCGAAATACAGGCATAAAGGCTATTAAATAGCTTCATTCATGCCTATACTTTATTAAAAATGATCATTCCCTTTAATCTATTAAAGGAAAATCATGATAAACTTCGAAAAATATGGTGCGAACCTTCCTGTAAAGCGATGTGCACTTTATATTCGCACTAAAAGATTAATCGTTCATCTAAATCTAACAATTCAGTCCCTGGATTATCTTTCTGACAAATATGAGAAATCAAGTTCATCCCCCCTCCAAAATATACAAAACATTTCCTTTTAATTCAATTTTATCATGATATTAAGACTAAAAACCTACAAAAAGTTATGGTTTAAATATAATTTTCACAAAGAAAGTTCCAAACAATCAAAACTTTTGCCATTCATTATGAAGCTTCTGATCTCGGTTAAAAGTCTTTTTTTTATGAGAAAAAAGAAACGAGATTTAAACGGTTCTAGCTCGTTTTTCTATGATCATATCTTCGAAAGAGAGTACGAGCGTCTTCGACAACACACCTCACCAATTATACTCCGATAAAGGTTTCTACAAGAGCTAAAAGAAAAGCAGAGTCGTTCTCAAAGTTAAAACTTTGGAACAACCCTGCTATTAACCAATATGCCCTATAAGAAAAGCTTATTTTTTCGATCCTTTCCCTCCGCTTAAATTACTCATCGAGAAAAGGTTTGAGTCAATCGAGAACATTAATTTTTCACGTTCACGCTGGCGTTTTAGCGCTAGTTGTATTAACTCATCTGTTAATTGCTTATACGGCTTTCCAGTCGGCTCCCATAAATAAAAGGAAAGTGAGCCTGGGATCGTATTAATTTCATTAATGTATACTTTATCTTCACCTTTATCGATCATAAAGTCGATTCTTGATACACCGCTGCAGCCTAACAATTGAAAGCTTTTAACAGCAATCTCCTGAATTTCACGCGTTTTTTCTTCACCAATTTCAGCTGGAATGACTCTATTTGTAGATTCCATTCCTTTACTTGCCCCGCTATCTTTCGAAGCCCCTCCTCCGGTATACTTATCTTCATATGATAAAATTTCATCACTGCCTAACACTTCTTCACATACAGAAGCTTCAGCAGCTTCATAATCACCTAGAACAGAGCAGTTCACTTCTGTCATATTTTGTACCATTTTTTCCACAACGATTTTCGTTGTAAACTCTGAAGCTAACTCTACTGCTTCTTCTAATTCATCCACGTTAGCAGCTTTGCTTATTCCAACGCTGGAACCTAAGTTTGCTGGCTTGACGATCACTGGGTAGGAGAGAGTATTCTCGATTTTCTTCACTAAGCTGTCTTGGTCTTCATTCCACTCAGTAGAGTAGAACCAGACGTAATCAAGAATCGGTAGTCCTGAATCGCGATAAATGTGTTTCATTGCGACTTTATCCATGCCAGTACTTGATGATAAGACGTCACAGCCGACGTATGGAAGATTTAACAATTCTAAATATCCTTGTAAAACACCATCTTCACCAAATGTTCCATGGATAATCGGAAATGCTACATCAATTTCACCGATATAGCTTTTGCCGAAGCGCGGCTTTGGATCTTTGTGCAACTCTACACTGTTGTTTCCACCTCTTGATAATATCACCTTTTGCGAACGCTGTAGCAATCCTTTTAAGTCCTTGTAATTGTCAATATCTAAAAGATCTTCACCTGTGTACCACGTACGGTCTTTTGAAATATAGAGGGGGATGACCTCATATTTTGTATCATCCATATGTTGAATGGCTTGCAGGGCAGAAATAACAGAAACTTCATGTTCAACGGAGACGCCCCCGAAAATAACCGCGACTCTTGTTTTCATCTTTACACCATCCTATTCATTAAAAGTATCTGGTAAATCATTCTCTAGTAAAACCATTGTCGGTTTTGTTGCGACTTTGTGCATTTCACTTAACGCATCTTGCAAATGATCTGCAACATATAGTTTATCTTCAGGATAACCAGCTTCTTTAAGGCCGTCTTGAAGTGGTTTTGTCTGTCTTTTTCCGACTAATATAATATAATCGCATTTATTAGCGGCATATTTTGCCCACTCTTTGTTTAGTTCGTATTCCTTATCTCCTAATTCAATCATCCCTGGTGTTACAAGCACCCGCTGTTCTTCCATACTGCCAAGAACATCGACTGCCATTTTTGAACCGACTGGATTTGAATTAAAACTATCATCAATAATCGTAATATTTCCATTTGATCTTTTCAGCTCAAGGCGATGTGGAACAGGAGCTAAGTTCCGGATCGGCTTAGCCATATCCTTTAAAGTCATTTTCATCTCTAACCCTAAAGCAATCGCAGCTAAAATGTTATACACATTATGTTTACCGAGCAGCTTTGTACGGAATCGTTCTTCTTCACCGCTTTTAAGCTTTACAGTAAACTCCATTCCTTTTCTGCTAAACGTAACATTTGATGCTTTAATATCTACATCTTCAGCATCGATGCCGTAATATACTTTGCGGCAATTGTTATTCGGACTGTATGACATGATATTTTCATCATCTTTGTTTAAGATCCCTACTCCGTTTTCCGGAAGTGTTTCAATAATTTCATATTTCGTTTTCTTAATATTTTCTAAGCTTTTAAAGGTTTCTAAATGTTGTTCACCAATAGCTGTCAACACACCGTAATGTTGGTTGACGAGTTCACATATTTCTTCGATGTCGCCTTTTTGTTTTGCTCCCATTTCAGCAATAAAAATATCGTGATATGGCTTTAACTGCTCACGAATCGTCCGGGTGACACCAAGTTTCGTGTTATAGCTTTCTGGTGTCATTAACACATTATATTTCGCAGACAATACCGCATGTACGAAGTGTTTGACACTCGTTTTCCCAAAACTTCCGGTAATCCCAATAACTTTTAAGTCTTTTGAAGAACGAACAAGCTTTTTTGCATCATTAACGTAGTATTCACTAATACGTTTTTCAATCGGTAAGTTGATCGTATTGGCTAATAAAACAACATAATAGGTGATGACATAACTACCTAGTAAAAGCAGCATCATCACAAATTCCATATTTGCTTGCTGTAAGATAAACGAGACTGCAGCAATTAGGACAAATAAAATAATCGCTGTCGTTAATAGACGCTTCACACGCGGTGTGTAAACGAGTTTCTTCTTCTCGATTTCCTTCGATCTCGTTAAAAATAACAGGACGAGTATGGCAACAGCTGTTAAAACTGGGACCAACTCTGACATAAAAAGTGCGAGAATAATCGGAACGGTCAGGAGAAGCTCCCGCTTTTGAATCACTTTTCCTTTATTTTTTGAAATCCAACGTATATAACGTTCATTTCGATATGAATTTAGTTGAAGCATGTGGATACTTTTGATTGTTTTTGCAATCACCGGTATGAACCAGATCGCAATGAATAATAAGGTGAATAATAGTATCATAACTGTCTATCCCTTTCTTTCATTCTCTAAAAATTTATCAACGATGACTAAAAATTGTTGGAGTTGATCCAAATAAGCATAATGACCTGCATTTTTTAAGACGACTAGTCCTGAGTCCGGGATAAGTTCTTCCATTCGTTGACCATCTGAAACAGGAGTAGCCGTATCATTTTCTCCAAACACAAGTAATGTAGGTACCTTTATTTCCGGCATCAAATGCTGTAAATCTTCATTGACAACTTTCACCATCGTTTGCTGCATGACACCACTTGAATTTTTATAGTCACTTGAACCGAGCTTTGATTTTACTTTCGTTAAAATATCGTCAGAATAGCGATTTAAACCAGGGAGCTTTAATATGTTTTTTGCAGCTTTAAACGTATACACTTTAACATAATAATTAGGCTTTCGCTTCGGCTTAATGCCAGCACTGCCAACGAGGATGACTTTTTTGATATTCCCGTATTTAGCTGAATAACAAATAGACATTCTTCCGCCAAATGAATGTCCTATTAAAATAGGTTGCTCAATCTCCAATTTTTCAATAAACGCTTTTAAAAAATCAGTATAATCTTCTATTCCCCACTGTTCTGGCGGTTCGTCACTTTCACCAAAGCCAGGTAAATCCAGCGTATATACTTGATGGTATTTCTTTAAATGATTATGAACTGGAGCAAACGCTTGAATATTTGCCCCCCAGCCGTGTAGCAAAATGACCGGTGTACCTTCACCCTCACATATATAATGCAGTTTCATATTATTTATCTCAACAAACATGACTTCCGCTCCTCACAAAGTGTATGAAATAATTATGTAGCAATAGTAAAGACACGAAAATATTCGTATATATATCTATTTTTATATCCTTCGTTGTTTAACTTAACTAAACTTTATGTTGTATATGCTATTTTAACCTATAAATGTGAACAAGGGACAATGGTTGAAAAATAATTTTTCCCATCATTTCTTAAATTCACATATCCTCTACAATGTTAATGGTTAGAATACTTGCTTTAACCATCATTAAAAACGACTTCATCGTTTTACATCTTATCATATTTTTACGTAAAAAGTGGTGTGTACTTATGTTTGAAACCAAAAAAGAAGTATTTTTATGAAAATTGATATACAGAGTACGTAATGACCTTTCGGATCACTGCTGAATGTTAATGTTTGTAAGCCAATTGTTTAAAAGCTCATCATACCATTCTATTGTTTCTTTTTCGCTTTTTGAATTAATAAACAAATATTCATCATTCATTTGCACGAAAATAAAGGGCGGTTCATTTTTGTATACGAATAGATGACCACTCCCCACCCCTTCAAGGTAATACCTTCCCTTTGCACGGTGACCAAATGTAAAACCGTGTGCTCGTGCTTGCACATCAGGCAACTGATCGACCAACTCTACATTCGTAATGTCTTCAATTAACCACTCATCCCCATAATAACCGGTAATACTAAAAACTTTGTCACTCACTTCTATTTCGTTTCTTTCGTAACTAGCCGTAAAAACAAACACAATAATACTAATTGTAATAAACTGTGTAAAGATTAAAATAATCATCGTTCTTACTTTGTTTTTCTTTACATCTGTTTTGTTGATTAATAATAAATGAGTAAACATGTAGACAACGACTGTTAAAAATGCACCTTGAACCGCAAATGGTATGTTTGCTAAATAGAGTAGCATCCCTATGAATAAGATAAGTCCGCTGTAAATCAACACTTTACCTACTGCTTGAGGATATCCTCTTTTCGCTAACGCTTCTTTTTCTTTCATATTTTTTAACGCATAGCCAGAAATTAAGTCATACATTCCTTTATTTAAAATCAAGTATCCACCTATAAACAATAAAAGCATCGGAATACATATTGTCATGACCACGATTACCGTTGATTCCATATACACCGCTCCTGATAGCTTTTATAAATACATAACCACCCAGAAACATCACGTACTCGAAGGAGCAAGCACTGTACACTCATTCTCGTTTTACATATATATTTTCAATGATGACTAGTTATGTAAAAATCGAAAAAAATCATTGTACAGTACGAATGACACCTTCTAAACATTCACTCCCTTCATTCCTATTCCATTTTTTTGTAAAAGGAAACTCTTATTTTATTTACGGTTTTAAAAAGAGGGGAAAAACCCCTCTTTTGCCTTATTCATACTCAAACGGTATAAAATGCTCGCACCAAAATTTATAAATTCCACATTCTTTAATAAAAACACTATTGCAGGATTTGTGCGATGGCATAATATAGCGGTATTCCAACAATCAAATTAAACGGAAATGTCACTCCAAGAGCTAATCCTAGATAAATCGATGGATTGGCTTCGGGAACGGAGGACCTTAAAGCAGCGGGTGCTGCAATGTAAGAGGCACTTCCTCCAAGTACGCCTAATAACATGCTGCCTCCAAGCGAAAGTCCAATCACACTCCCGACCATAACGCCAAAGGTTCCTCCAACAATTGGCATACAGATCCCAAATAACAATATGCCCCATCCTTGTTTTCGAACTTCAGGAAGACGTTGCCCTACGATTAATCCCATATTTAATAAAAATAAAATTAAGATGCTTCCATAAAGATCAATAAACAATGGTTTTACAGTAGGTAAAGCATCTTGGCCAACAAACCAACCGATTAGGAGACTGCCTATTAAAAGCAATACACTTTTTCCAAATAAACTTTCTTTAATTAACTCCTTATCAAACAATCCATTCATTATAGAAGAGTTTCCTGCCGTTATCCCTAATTGACGAGTAACTACTTTTCGGTCAATCGGTTTTTTCTGTATAACCCTTAACAAAAGCAAGGATATGAAAATGGCCGGACTCTCCATTAACACGACTAAAACATTCATAAACCCTTCATAATTAATTCCATTCTGATCGAGAAAAGATACGCCAGCTCCATAAGTTACAATACTGACCGACCCGTATGTCGCAGCTACCCCTATCGCATTATGAAGATCCATTTTCATAATACGAAGCACCATTAGTGACAGTACAGGAATGGTCATTCCCAAAAACAAAGCTGCCATAATCGGCTTCATGACGGTACCTATATCATAATGAGAGAGTTCAATTCCACCTTTAATCCCAATCGCAATTAAAAGGTAGATACTTAAAGCTTCACTGAGTCCATTAGGAAATTTCAAATCTGATTTAAATAAAGCAGCGATAATACCTAATACAAAAAATAATACTACTGGTGATAATAAATTCTGCAAAACGATATCGTACATTTTTTGATCAATCCTCTTTATGCTTTTTTTCCTCAATAAAAAAACCGGTATTAATAGCCATATAACGTACATCGTCAAATAGCTAAAATGATACCGGTTTACCTTCAACTCATTTCCATGTTTTGAAAGTCGCCCAATTTCTTATGACAATTTCTTTTGTAAATCACTTGATAATCTTAAAACCATGATTCGTTCACCGGTGCGGGTACTAATATCCGTGTGAAAACTTTGCACTTCTTCACCTGTCAAATCCCCTACCAGTTTGCTCAGTTGTTCTCGACCAGATTCCACTAAGTCAGAACGGATTTTCTTTACTGACAATAATCCTTCATGTGTGTCACAAAGCTTGTACTCTGCAGGTGTGAGGATTCCATTTAAAGCAACGATCACCATATCCCTAAGGATATCTGTTTTTACCGACACTGAACCTCGACCTAAATAATCCTTTTCCCATTGCGTTAAAGTTTTACTTATCTCAGCTTCCAATGATCCTTTTGTCCATTTTTTATTGTCCACTATTTGTACCTCCCTAAACTAAACCTCGCTTTTCGTTAAAGTGGTTCTCAGCATGCGAATGATGCTTGCATAAACACTCGTATGCTTTTGTAACCGTTTAATGGCGAAAGTCTTAGTTGTAGTTATACGATCATTCGTAGTTTTTATAAATTCTAATCGTATAAAAAAAGCGGTATATCTCATTTTCCACCATAAAATGGGCAAATGAAATATACCGCCTTATCATAATCTGAACCTTAACCTTGTCATTCCTTTTTCACACAGTCAATTTAATAAAAATTAACGGTCTGCTAAAGTAGACTTGGACTTGAGATTCCTATTACTTATCTTACGGATTATTATGAATAGACATATTATAGCCTTTTGCTATTTTTTCTGTCAACACTATTTTATCGAGGGTTGCACGACCTGAAGGATATACACGTCTATTTTCAAACAAATTCCGCACCTGCTCCATTCCATCATGTCCATAGTCGCATAACGTATATTATCCACGGTGAAAGGTGGTGCAATGATGGGATATTATAGCGATTACGGTTATGGAGGTTATGGTTATGGTTGCGGCTGTGGCTGTAGTGCTGATGCTGGTTATGGCTATGGATACCAACCTTCTTATGGAGGAAGCGGATTTACTTTATTAGTCGTTCTGTTCGTCCTTCTCGTAATCATTGGTGCATCATTCGTCAAATAAACCACTTGACACGACATGACATGGCAACCTCTTTAGAAGAGCGTCCAAAAAGGCGCTCTTTTTTTATTATAATCTTTTTTAAGCCACGGGTCTCTGCCTGTGTGAAAATAAACCTTTAACGGGTTTAATCGTGAATCGCATAGAAAAAAGAGCTAGGATATTTTTAGTAAATTCCCAGCTCGCCTTTCTCATTTTTACCGCTTTTGAGATAGCTCCACTTTTCATCTTTACGTGTGCTGATTTTCCCATTCTCTTTCTTTTTTACGGGCATAAATGTGGTGAACAATCGCATTTACAATAAAAATCAATGCCATAATACTAAAGAATACATTCCAACCTATCACATAATAAAAGCTGTAATTTCGTAAGTTCTCGATATACATCCCTGATGGATCGACAAAAGGGCTGATAAAATGGTAAATAATCAATGTTAACAAAATCGTCCCTATTACTTGTACTGTAATATAAACCGTTGTTTTTTTTCCAGTAAACTCTAATCTCTCAATAAAAACAAAGAAAAGGTATCCGACACTGACAAATATAAGAAAAAAGATTACTAATAAAGAAATAATAAGTGTAGCTTCATTAATCAACTCTATTCCCCCTCTGAAACACGACTCCATTTATTGTAAAATAAAACAGCTATTATAGATACGTCCAATTGTAAAAAAAGTTCCTTTTTTCTGTAAATAATAAGAAAAGTGCTATTGTCACGACATGAAAAAGTCTCAATAGCACTCCTACTAAACTAGTTCCCTAACTTCATCGTTACCTGCTCAACAACTTTTTCGGCGTCTGGACCGACTGCTTGAAGGGTTACGATCGCGCCTCCCTCTATTCCTAGTTTCATTAATTGAATTAAACTATTTACCGGGGTCCACGTTCCTTTATAAAAAATCTTCACTTGTGACTGATGGGACTCAATAACCTTGATGAGCTCAGTCCCTAAGCGTAAATGAATACCTTCGCAGTGTTTAATTATTACATTTTTTTCAATCATTCATCTTCGTTCCAATCTATAAGTTTTTCAAAACGCTCCACAAAATCTTGTTTTCGTTGTGAGTTTACAAGTAATGAAATGTGTTCTTCATTTTCAATAATCGCCGCAATTTCTGAAAGGATTTTTACTTGTTTTTCGTTTCCTCCAGCAATCCCTACAAATAAATAAGCTTCCCCTTCCTCGTAAGGAACGCCTTCGGGAAATTGTACTACGACAATTCCATCATTTTTAATCGAATCACTGTTTCGACTAATTCCGTGTGGAACAGCGACACCGTTTCCAAGGTACGTAGACATTTCTCTTTCTCTTTGTAGCATCTCAGAAGTATACCCCTCCGTTGTTAATCCAAGACGATGCATGATCGCCCCAACTTTTGTAATAGCATCTTCTATAGATTTTGCTTGTTCGCCTAATACGATATGGTCACTGTTAAGTAAAGGTGGATTTTTCCATCTCTCTACCAACGATACGACATCATTATAACTGCTATAGTCTGTTAAAGATGATAAGCCGTAAAAATAAACATCCGGTTGTACTTCTTTTGCACGTTTTCGCAGTCTCTCATGAGCCACAATAAGATCAACATCGTCAGGAACTTCATCTACAGATGAGTGGACAACTTTAACGTCTATGCCTCGTTGATTGAACCTCTTCCGTATCAAAGCTGCTCCCATTGCACTTGAGCCCATTCCTGCATCACAAGCGAAGGCTACTTTCTCTATTTTCTCTAATTGTTTATCTTTGCTCTTTGGCGGCGTTATTTCCTCTTCTTCATTACTTTCAATTGTCATCCCTTTTACTTTAAGCAAACCGTAAGAAATGAGGAAAGTCACAGTTGCTGATATTAATATTCCGGTAATAACAAATATGAGATCTTCACGTGAAGCGAGGGTAATAAAGACAATTACACTTCCTGGTGAGGGAGTCGAAACGAGGCCCGCTCCTGTCGTTTGAAAGAAAAGAACGCCTGTCATTCCACCAATGATCATTCCTAAAATAAGGATTGGTTTCCTTAAAACATACGGAAAGTAAACTTCATGAATACCTCCAATAGCATGGATCCCAAAAGACAATTTCACACCATTTTTTTCTTTCCCTTTTGAAATAAAGTAATACGCTGTTAACAACCCGATTCCAGGGCCTGGGTTCGACTCTAGCATAAAAAACATGGACTTCCCTATTTCTCTTGACTCCTGGATACCAAGCGGACTTAAGATGCCATGGTTCATCACATTATTAAAGAACAGAACCTTCCCTGGCTCAATGATCAAAGATATGAGTAACAGCCATTCAGAGTAGATGAATTGTTGAATCGTATTATTGACAATTTCCAACCCTAATGATAATAATGGCCCCATAAATAAGAGACCGATGATTGAAAAGACCGATGCCACAAAAGCAGCAACAAAGTTTTGAATTAGTAGTTCCATTCCTAAGGGCAAATTCGGCTCTAAATATTGATCGATTTTTTTCACTAAAAGTCCAATTAATGGACCAATGAACATAGCTACAATGATCATCGGATAAACACTAACACTAATAAAGCTTAGGATAACAATCGCAGCTATCACTCCGCCTCTCTGGTTACCGACCATCTTTCCTCCTGTATAGGCAATGAGTAAAGGTAGCAAATAATAAAACAGCGGTTCAATGAATTGCGATATTTCTTGATTCGGAAACCAGCCGTACTCTCCAAAGATGACACGTATCAAACCGATGGTAAGAATAATTGCGATGTTTTGAAAAAGAATTGCACTTAATAGACGTCCAAACCTATTCATAATGGGCTCCTTGTTTGGATGAAGCAGTCGTATGATAATAAGCGAACAATATTTTTCCTAGCTCATTTTTAACTTGTTCTTTATCACCTAAACACATCACACGTAAAAACTCGTCATCAACTAAGCTAGCACTAACTTCACTCATCATTTCAACGTATTCATCCGAAGCATTATTTGGAGTAGCTAACACAAGAAATCGATTGACTTCTTTTTCTTCTTCTCCCCATTTCATCGACTCTTCAACTGGGAATACTCCGATAAACAATTCACCTACCCCACTTGTTTTAGCATGGAGGGTGGCTAAAGAACCTAGTACAAATGCCCCCAATTGCTCACGTTCGAACAAGTCAGCGGCTAATTCACCAAAGTCAACAACTCCAGCATGATCTTTCACTTGTTCTGCTAAGGTCGGTATTACCATATCTGGACTGATCGATTCAATCTTTTGAAATGTAAAGTTTTTTAGCATTTGCAAAATCGCTTTTCCGTACTCTGTCTGGTTTATAACAAGATTTCGGAAAGTCATTTCACTTTCTGTTTGGCTTGATTGAATGATTGCTAGCTGCTGTTGAATGATCTCATAATCATTTTCTTGTAATAGTGGAGAAACGGTGCATATATGATCGTGTTTTACTGTTGGTAACTGCACTGTAGAAATGACAATGTCTACTGATGAATGGGTATCGAGCCATTGTTCGACCTTTTGGTAAGAAACTTTATCGATGATTTTGATGTTCTCAAATTCTTTCGATAGTTTCATCGCTAAATAACTAGATGTACCTAACCCACTAGCACATACAACTAAAGCAGTGAACGTATCTTTTTCTTTAGCTCTTAATATTGACGCACCAACATGCATCGTTAAAAAACCAACATCAGACTTCGGGATCGTATATCCGATTCTTTCAGAAAGTTTAGCTGCTGCTTTTTCACAATCTTTATATATATCTTGATACTCTAACTGAATTTGCCCAATTAATGGATTGTGAATTTCCAAGCCGAGCTTTAGCCTCTGTACGGTAGGAATAAAATGTGACACAAGACCTTGAATTAAGTACAAATCATGAGATAAAGAGAGTCCACTTTCTTTTTCTACTAATTTCGTAAAGTATCTCGCAAGGTCTTCCCAATATAACTCATCCCCACTTCGTTCTAACCCCATTTCCTTGCGTCCGCTTATTAACGCTCCTTGTAAATGTAGCGCAATATAATAAACTTCTTCATGAGGTAAGTTCATTTCAAGTGACTGTTCAATCTCATCACTAATCTCTTTTGCTAAATACAGTGATTCGTGGTCAATAAGTTCTTCTAATGACTCTTCATCTTTATAAATATTTTCACCATGTAATACCCTCTCAATTGCTAAACTTAAATGAACGATTAAATTGACATAACTTCGGTCAGAAAGGGTGAGCTTCTCTTCTTTATTTTCCAGTACTTTTATTACCGAATCTTTCGTTGCTTTAATTAAAGAAGAGTTTACAATCTGTAAAAACTTGTGTTCGTTTAAGTCACCATCTTCAATATGATGGAACAATTCCAGCCATTCTTCTACAGTTGCTTCATTATGAAGAAAAAGGGAGACAGCACGTCGAATCTGCCTCTCTCCCCCTTTAATGTATACCCCTGTCCCAGGCTTTCTAATGAGCTTTACATTTACAGACTGAAACCATTCTTCAATGACACCTAAATCGTAACTAATCGTGCCTTCTGTCACCATATACTTTCGGCTTAAAGCAAAGAGCTTAATCGGCTCCGTTGCTAAAAGTAGATCTATAGTAAGGCCTTTTTGTCGTTCCTTAGGCGAAAGGTAAACGATATCTTCCTCATTCGATAGGTAACCTTTTAGCTGCTCTATTGATTCAGGACTTCCATCTATAAATAATCCTTTACGAAATTTTTTTTCTAACAAACAGTCAAAAGATTCTAATAGTCTAGGAAGGCCTTGAATTTCACGTTGTATCGTTCTAACACTGACCTGTAAGGATTCAGCAAGCTCTCTTTGGAAAATTGGTTTTTGTTGTTCTAACATTTTTAGTAGTATCTGTTTTTGTCTAGTACCAATCATGAAGCAATCATCCCCTAATACTAGCGTTTGATTGTAATTTTACTAAACATTCTGTAAAATATATAGCAGAATAACAAATTATTAAGTTTTATTGTTCTTGGGAGGACTTCAGTTTTTCCTTAGGACGAGAAGATTCTAGCAGAAAACCATTACCTTCCCCCTTTTGTGTCTTTATAATCAACAATTATTATTAACAAAGCCAATCAGTTAAAATGCAAATCCCCTCTTATCCAACTACTTGGTTATTCCTTATTCAATGATATATCAGGAAATTTTCACCTGAACTTTTAATAAATTCTTATCTCTTGGACCTTCTAAGAATGATGGCATTTCTTCTAATGAGATACTCTTTGAAACTAACGGACTAACATCGATCCTTTTTTCCTTTAACCAATTGAAGGCAGGGATAAATGTATGGTTAATAGCCATCGAGCCGATCAATGTCCAATCTTTATAATATAGGTCAAAAGGATTCATCTTAATTTTTGCATCTGTTGGTGTTACTCCAAACTGTAGATATTTGCCGACTGGTCCAATAAAAGTTAATGCTTCTTCTATCACGTTCGGAATCCCCGTAGCATCGACAACGATATCAAAGCCTCTTGGCTGTATGGTTCTAGCCTCTTCTAGTTGTGCACTCGTAAAAACATGGGTAGCTCCCCATTCTTTTGCTAGCTGCAGTTTTTCTTCAGAGATATCAACAACAACTAACTGAGAGGCACCTGCAGCTTTGAACGACTGGACTAATTGTTGCCCCATCGCACCTGCTCCAAATAGCAGCACTTGGTCCCCTACTTTCATTTGGAGTCGGTGCATCGCATAAACAACACATGCAAGTGGCTCTATAAAAGCACCTTCTTCAAAGGACATCTCCTCAGGGAGAACCACCAAATTTTTATAAGGAACTTTAACATATTCAGCCATACTTCCATCTACAGTGTTTCCTAATGCTCCCCAATTTTCACAATGGTTCCCTCTATTGGTCATACAATACTCACATTTACCGCAAAATAATGATGGGTCTGCAGCAACTCGCTGCCCTTTTTGGAAAGAAGGGACCCCTTCCCCAACTTCATGAATAATACCTGAAAACTCATGTCCCGGTATGATCGGATAAGGAGATAAAAATTCCCCTTTATAGATATGAACATCCGTTCCACAAATCCCGACTTGACTGACCTTTACTGTTACTTCCCCCAGACCTGGTTTTGGATAAGGAACGTCTTTAATAACTGCTTTTCCTGGTTCTTCAATCACTAATGCTTTCATTCTTCCACCCCGCTTGGATAAATCATGATTTTTATACTCGAACCTTTATCGGTTCTTGCTAGTTCAACAGCTTCCTTAATTTCACATAGTGAATACTTGTGAGTTATAACATCTTCAATATTGTGTGACGAACCTTTTAAAGCCTGAATAGCACTAGGATAAGTATTTGCATAACGAAACACACCGTATAGATCGATTTCTGAATCGATGAAATGAGAAATATTCATTTCCGTTTTCTCTGTTGTTGGGAGGCCTACGAGAACAACGCGGCCACCTCGCTTTACCAGCTCGATTGTTGAGGAAATAACTTTACTGTTTCCAGACGTTTCAACAACGACATCTACCCCTTTATGATCGGTCGCCTTTGTTAGAAACTCTTCTACTGAATCTTCTAGTGGATTGATAGTTGCCGTGACACCTAATTCTTTCGCCTTTTGTAACCGGTAGGGGACAACATCACTCGCATATATTTCATTGACTCCATAAGCCTGAGCCGCTTTTATTGTTAACAAACCAATTGGGCCAAGGCCTGTTACTAATATGCGGTCAAACGGCTTTACATTCGCACGATTTAAAGCATGAAAACCAACTGATAATGGCTCTAACAACGCTCCTTCCTCATAGGAAAGGGAGTCAGGTAATTTATGCAAGAAGTCACTGCGAACTGTCACATACTCTGCCCAAGCCCCGTCAATCGGAGGTGTGGCCATAAATTCGACGTCAGGACAGAGGTTATAGCGACCGCTCTTACAAAAATCACAAGTACCGCATATAACCCCTGGTTCTACGGCAACACGATCACCAGGAACAACGTCTTTAACATCTGCCCCTACTTCAACAACATCTCCGGCTAATTCATGCCCTAGGATAAGTGGCTGTTTGACCACATATCGGCCAATCTTCCCGTACTCATAATAATGAACATCTGATCCACATATGCCGATACAACGAACCCTGACTAATGCTTCATTTTTTTTCGGTACAGGAATCTTTATTTCATTCACATCTATAGAAAATGGTTTATCAAGGATAGCTGCATTCATTGTTTTCTTTACCACTAGATCACTCCCTATCTGTTTTAAATTATCCCTTCACGGCTCCCATAGTGAGTCCACGAACGAGCTGTTTCTGCGTAAACCAGCCAAGAATGATGACAGGTAGAATTGAGATTGTTGCTGCAGCTGACATTTTCGCCCAGAAAAGCCCTTCTTGTGTCATATATCCAGCCATGTATACAGGCAAAGTCCCTGCATTTGTATAAGACAAACTAATCGAGAAGAAGAACTCATTCCAAGCAAATACCATACACAGCAATGCCGTTGACACAAGGCCTGGCCGAACAAGTGGGAAAACGATTTTGAAAAACGTTTGAATTCCCGTGGCACCATCGACCTGAGCTGCTTCAATTAACTCGTATGTAACTTCTTTAAAAAACGACCTCATCATCCATACGACAAGAGGTGTATTCATTCCTGCATACAAGATAATCAATCCTGTTAATGTATCTAATAAATTGATACTTTGGAAAATAAGGTAAATAGGAATGATAACCCCAGCAATCGGTAAAAACTTCGTTGAAATAAACCAAAACAAAATATCATTTGCTCTTTTCAGTTGGTACATCGCTAATGCAAAAGCCGCCGGTACTCCTAATAACAACGACAATGCGGTTGATGCCAATGTGACAATGATAGAGTTGGTCATATATCCTTGAGCCCCTGCACTCCAAACCGTCACAAAGTTATCAAAGATCGGTTGGAATAAGAGAGAAGGGGGCATAACAATTGCTTCTGATTCTGTTTTAAACCCTGTCGTTAATAACCATAGAATCGGAAAAAAGAACAAAAATGCTAACAAATACGTTATAGCTGTCGTTCCATGAGATTGTAGTTTTTTCCTCATGATAATTCCCCCTTAAATGTTCGACGTAAGAATAGGAATAGAACCATCATGACAGCAATCGTCATGACAACCGTAATGACACCTATGGTCGCGGCTCCTCCAATATCCCAGCTTTGAAAGGCAGTTCGAAAAGTATAAAAGGATAAGTTCGTTGAAGAGTAACCCGGTCCACCAGATGTCGTTACGTATAGCTTACCAAAAATTTGTAAAATAAAGATTAACCCTAACAGTAACACCACTTCGATGTATCGAAGTAAGTGCGGAATAACTATGTAAAAGAACGTTTGCAGCTTGTTAGCCCCATCTAACTGAGCTGACTCAATTAGTTCTTTCGAGACCGACTGGAGACCAGCAAGTAAAATCAGCATAAAAAATGGTGTCCACATCCATGTTACAATAATAATGATCGTTAATAATGGATACTGGGCTAACAAATCTACTGGTCGTGTACCTATTAAACTAGCAAAATATTCCGTTAACCCATAGTTAGGATTCATCACTAAATTTTTCCAAACAATACCGGATACAGCTGGCATAACAAAAAACGGTGTGACCAACATCGTACGGACCATTCCTCTTCCAATAAAATCCCGGTTCATTAATAAAGCAAACGTCATACCGAGGACAAGACACAGGAAAAGAGATGCTGATGTAAGTAAAAGTGTGTTAGAGACGACTTGCCAAAACGCCGACTCTGTTAAAATTCTTTGGTAATTTCCCCAACCATTAAACGTGACACCTAAGTCCGGGCGCATAATATTCCACCGTTGGAAACTAAAATAGATCGTTACGATAAACGGTATTTGCGTAACAATGAAAACAAAGATAAAAGCTGGAAGTAAGAGCCTCTTAATAGGTGGCTTTCGTTTTTTTGAAGCGGCCTTCTTTTCTTCCTTTACTGGCACGGAAGTTTGTTGTTCAATTTCTGTACTTTTCATTTATCGATCCCCCTTATTAAGACAATCTTACTTTTTAGATAAAAGGTGAATGTAAAGGAGAGATTTGATCCTCCTCTCCTCTCCTTTAACATCATGTCAACTTAGTAACCAACACGTTAAACTATTAGTTTTTATATCCGCCTTCTTCAGCAACTCGTTCAGCAATTGCTTGCCCCGTTTCCAGAGCTTCCTGTACAGATTGCTGTCCTGCAAGAGCGGAAGCAATTTCTTGACTCACTTCTGTACCGAGCTGTTGAAATTCTGGAATAGCAACATACTGAATGCCATAATACGGAACAGGGTCAACCGTTGGATTTCTAAAGTCTGTACGTTCCATCGACTCAAGAACAATCTCAGCAAAAGGGGCTACTTCTTGATATTCAGGATTTTCGTAAGTAGATTGACGTGTTCCAGGCGGTGCAACAACCCATCCTTTTTCTTCACCTACTTTTTCTACGTACTCACGGCTTGTAGCCCAAGTAATAAATTTAAAGGCATCGTCTTTGTTTTCACTCGCTGCACCAATTGCTAGAGACCAAGCCCATAACCAGCCATTGTCTTCCTTTGCTTGAGAAGGTGCAAATGCATAACCTATCTTATCAACGACATCTGAGTCATCTGGATTATTTAAAAAACCTGCAGCTACAGTTGCGTCATACCACATTCCAGCACGCTCAGTCGACATCAACGTTAACGCTTCTGTAAACCCTGTACTTGTTGCACCTGATTGACCATAGTCATTTACTAGGTCTACATAAAATTCAATCGCATCGACGAATTCATCATTCGTTAATTGTGCATTCCAATCCGTGTCATACCATTTACCACCAAAAGCATTCACAATTGTATTTAACGGAGCAAACATTTCTCCCCAACCAGGTAAACCACGAAGGATAATTCCTGGTACATCATTTGCTTCTTGGATCGCAGCAGCGATATTACGTACCTCTTCCCAAGTAGGGTTGAGTGGCACTTCTACTCCTGCATTTTCAACCATTTCCTTGTTGTAATATAAAATACTGCTTTCTCCATAGAACGGGAGCGCATAAAGTTCACCTTCATAAGATAGAGCATCTTTTAACGAGTCGAAGATATCATCCCTGTCATATGTATCTGCTTCTTCAGCACTCATTCCAGCAAAGTGATCCTCTAAAGAAACTACCCATTCATTCGCTGCCCAAATGGGTGCATCATACGTACCAATCGTCACGATATCAAATTGACCAGAGCCTAGTGCCACGTCCTCAGTTACTGTTCGACGCAGTTCATTTTCCGGTAAAACGATAAACTCAACATCAATACCAAACTCTTCTTCAAATTCCGGAGCCATATCTTGCATGATTTGCATGTCAGGGTTGTTTACCGTCGCAATCGTTAGTGCATCTGGATCCGTTTCAAATGCGGTATCATCTCCTCCCCCAGGAGCTGGAGGCGTATTTTCTTGATCAGCAGTAACCTCTCCATCTTCTCCGTTACAAGCAACCAGAAAAAACGTCAACATGCAACCTAAACTCAATAGCCATTTTTTTCTCATTCCGATTCCCCTTCCATTTCGTAATTTTCAGAATATAAATTGAATACGCTTTCATTCTATCAACGGGAAGATGGCACTTCTATCTTTCCATGTCACATCTTTGTCACATTTAAAAGTGACATTATTTAAGATATTGATGGAATAAGGGGTGGAAGGTTCTCTCTAACCATTAGTAAAACAGCACAATTACTGAATTTTAACAACCTTCCAATTGAAAAATAGGGGAGAATTTATTTTGCTGCCAATAGTAAAAATGAAATACTTTGTTATTTTTATACCAGATAAAACAAATAAGACAATACTAGTGAGCCATACAATATTTTCGGGAAAACATCCAGACCCGTACACCCACTTATCCGAACCTTTAGTGTATGTGCCGTATCCAAAAACTTTGAAATGAAAGGATCCGTATGAACAATCTAAACCGCACTCTACATAACGAAAAGAAATTGATGCCTGAAAAACGAGACACCAATTAATTTACACCATTCATAAAAGTTATAACAATCAAAGAGTGGACAGGAATTAAACGAGAGTTTTTTGACCCAATATTATTTGGAGAGCATTGGGGAAAAGGTACAATAAGCCAAGGGTTTGGAAAGGAGTCCCGTTACGGATAACATATAGCTATAATGGACGAAGGTTAGAAGATCGTTGTTGAAGGGTATGATGTAGGAAAACGAGAGGATTCAAAAGAACTTCATCATTTCACGAAAAGTTTGCCGCTCGAAAATGCGCTTCACTCTAATATGATTCTCGCTTACGAATATTCTTCAATGTATAACAGTTATTCTCATCAGTTACGGTCTCATGTTTTAATTACCATCCTCTTGACATCTACCTCCGTTCTATTAATTCTTGCCATTGAAAAAAGCCAGCCATAACGTAACAACTAGCTGACTTTGACATACTTGATTATTTAAATATATCTAATGGTAAAAACGCAGATACGAGATAATGAGGCACATCGACTACTTCACTAATTTTCACATCAACTGCCACACTGCACAATGCATAAGCTTCATTGTCAGTTAATCCATATACACTTATCAGATGTTCGATCATATAGCTGATTGATTTCTTCGTTGCAATCATTAAATCTTCACCATAACCCGTTGTCACATAGTATCCTTTTTCACTTTGCCCTGATTTTAAAGGGCCTGGAGTCGTAAACTGAGGCTCTTTTATTTGCTTTCCTTTATGAAGCTTAAATCGTAACTGAATGTCCATAGGCGCTTCAATAGCTGTTCCGCAAACTTCACCATCTCCTTGGGCAGCATGAGTATCTCCTACTGAAAATAGTGCACCTTCAACCCATACAGGAAGATAGAGCTTTGTACCTTTTGTTAAATGACGAATATCCATATTCCCACCATTCTTTCTTGGAGGAACAACACTATGCGCCCCTGCTTCAGGAAGCGCGACACCGATCGTACCGGGAAAAGGGTTAGTAGGTAGTTCAATCCCAGGTAGAAACTCTGCCTTCTTATTTTTTTCAAGGTCCCAAATTTTCAAGTATGGATCAATAAATTCATCGTTTAACAACCCGAAACCAGGTATAATCGCTGTCCAGCCCCAGCTCTGCGGACCAAATCCTTCAATTTCAACCTCTAACGTATCACCTGGTTTTGCCCCTTCAATATAAACAGGACCTGTTACTGGGTTCACCTTTGCAAAATCTAAAAGTGGAACGTCTTCTGATGTTGATGTTTTTGAAAGTTGTCCTCCAGAAGCATCTAAAACTTCAAAATGAACACTTTTTCCTGAAGAAACAGATAGAGCTGGTTCAATGCTTTGATCCCAGACAACATGATGACAATGTCGATGAATTGTGTGAGCGTGACGAGCGTTCACAATATCTCCCCCCTATTTATTCGATCATTGCATAGTCCTTTTATATTATCATATTTTTCTGACTTTTAATCAATCTAGTATCATTAACCACTTCTAGTTATTAAAACAAAAGAAACGCTGCATAGTTGCAACGTTTATCGACTACTTCTTATATTCATTGTGCCACACTAATGCAAGTGTCCCCTCACCAGCATGTACGGCAATCGAAGAACTTATATCACCAATAAACACCTTCAAATCCGGCATTTGCTCATTCAGCTTCGTTTTTAGTTCTTGTGCTTCCTCCATAACATTTCCATGCATAATATTTACTTGCTTGATGACATATGTATCATACGATTCCTTCAGCAACTCTATTAATCTATTCACAGCTTTCTTTTCAGAACGGATTTTCTGAAACAATTTAAATTCACCAGTTTTATTAATTCGGATTACCGGTTTAATTTGCAAAAGATTCCCTAATAAGTATTGTGCTCCTGTCATCCTTCCACCTTTATAAAATTGCTCTAAGCTTCCGAGTAAAATGAAGTTTTCAGATTTTCCCGCTTCGCTTCTTAAGTCTTTTGCAATTTCTTCTGCAGAGTTCCCTTCCCTTTCCTTCTCCATTCCTTTTTCCAATAACGTTGTAATGGCATAAGACATTGAAAGAGAGTCGACCACCTTCACATCAAACTCCGCCATTTTTGCTCCTGAAGTTGAACTGTCTAATGTCCCACTCAATTTACTAGAAATATGTATCGCAATCGCTTGATCATAATCCTCTTTAAGTGTTTCATATAATTGTGCAAACCTCCCAGCAGAAGGCTGAGACGTTTTCGGTACTTCCTTATTTGACCGAATATGTTCATATAATTGATCTGTCGTTAAATCAATCCCGTCATCATATGCCCCGTCTTCAAAAATAATACCGATAGGCAAAGTAAACACATCAGGATGATTCTTTAAATCCTCTGTCAAAAAGGCAGTACTATCTGTAACCCAAGCCACTCTCTTTTTCTTCATCCCCTCATCCCTTCTCTATATGTTAACGCATTCAAGAATAGTTTTATTATACAAGTATTTGCAATTAATACCAAGTGTTAATTGTTCCTATTAAAATCAGGTTCTAACTTCTTCAGTGAAACTTAACGACCATTGCTCGACAACTTGTTTCGTATCTATGAGAAAAAAAGAGCAAATTTGCCGTTAATTTACTCTCAATTGTTTTTATATTTAGGTGCGATTCTATCCCTTTGCCTATCTAAAAGCCTGTCTTCGGATTTCTGAAGGCTAATTTGCATTTCACCCGAATGTCGGTGAGGGGCAAAGAACAGGTTAAAAA
Source organism: Evansella halocellulosilytica (assembly GCF_002335745.1). Taxonomy (GTDB): domain Bacteria; phylum Bacillota; class Bacilli; order Bacillales; family Salisediminibacteriaceae; genus Bacillus_CA; species Bacillus_CA halocellulosilytica. The sequence goes on from NZ_NIST01000001.1 coordinate 4,798,276, forward strand.
CGAAATAGGGTTTGCCCTAATGGCGGTGAACTTGAGAAAGTACACCGCTTGACAGTTTCATCAACCTATTTTAAATCAACAAAACGGTGCCAACTATCAAAAAGCGATAATGGACACCGTTTTTTACTTAATTTGATACTGTTTTGTCTAGCCCCTTTTAATTTCACTTAACCACCAGAGCCCCTTAAGGGACTTTATTTAATTTGGTCCGTGAGTTTTTCGAGGATATCCCTTTTCATCATCAAATAGCATTCGAAATCGCTATAGGCGGACGCTTTCACTCCAAAGCACAAGTGCGACATCTACTCGTGCTGCACTTCGTTTGCATTCGTAGTGTCTTCTTTGCTGTGGGCAATGCCTCAACTTCCTAGGTGTCACACCTTGTGGCACTTAGGGGATTTTCGACGATTGATTTTCCCGCCTGAGTCACCGCCTAGCGCTCTTTCGAGTACATGATAATAGTTAAATGACATGCTAATAGCAGAAAAAACGTTGTGGGAAGTTGTATCTCAGCTCATTTTATCTCATTTAAATGGAAATGGGCTTTTGTTATCAAAGATATTTATGTTCATTTCGTATCCATCATTTAAGATCATAAATGACATGACGCAAATAAAGTTATCATCAAAAGGTGGAAGATACTGAGACTGTCTCTTCCTCTACTAGTATGGCTCTGCCGATTATCCGTCGAGACAAATCGGTGTATTTCGAAGAAGCAATGCTCTTTCCTACGGAAAAACGGCGAGTTGAGATACCCTTCGAGCTTGAAGTTGCGTCAAAGCATGGAGAAGTTGCGCAAGAGCGGATGTCGCACTTGTGCCCTGAGGTGAAAACAAGCAAAAGCTACTGCGACGAGTAACCGCAGGAGCATATCTTTTCGTGCGACAAGTAACCGCAGGAGCATATCTTTTCGTGCGACGAGTAACCGCAGGAGCATATCTTTTCGTGCGACGAGTAACCGCAGGAGCATATCTTTTCGTGCGACGAGTAACCGCAGGAGCATATCTTTTCGTGCGACGAGTAACCGCAGGAGCATATCTTTTCGTGCGACGAGTAACCGCAGGAGCATATCTTTTCGTGCGACGAGTAACCGCAGGAGCAACGAGCGACTCTTCGCTGATTTCTCTAATAGTACCGTCAAGAGAAGATTTCGTGACCCTTGACGGTAGGAAAAGCAGAAAAAGGACCGTCAAGAGAAGATTTCGAGTCCCTTGGCGGTAGGAAAAGCAGTCGAGCTGCTTCGTGGCATTCACTTCTTCGATTATTCGTTACTTTTAAAGAGAGATCACGAATACAATCCTTAAAGATTTATTTTCACAGGCAGAGCCTGTGATTTACAAAGAATATAATAAGAAAAATAATAGAATCGGAGATAATGAAAGGATCACTTTATGAGTCGGTTTTTTCAATCGTTTCACTTCATCAAATACGATGACAATTGTTGCAACTAATATAGTCAAAACGATAAATAAATAAGTTTCATTAAAAAGGATATATCCAATGGATGCAGCAATAAGAATATGAAATATGACATTTACAAAGAATCTTATTTTTCCAGTAAGTTTTTCTGTAATAACCCCTGCTAACATCGTTGTCGGAAACCCAAAAACAAACATTAACAACGTTCCTATAATAGCAAAGAATAAAAAGTATTGCAGATAATTTTCGAAACTGAAATGTTGAAAAGGACTGTTAAGGTCAATTGCAAGGACCAAAGGAATTACGATCAATGATAAAACAGTTGCTTTTAACATAACGATAAACTTTTCATATATCATTTAACCACCCCACCATCACTTTATCTGTAACCAGAAAATGACAATGATCGAATAAAGAAATATTTTAAGCGGACATAGAGTCCTGTATGACCTCGATACTGCTCTTTTTATAAAAGGTTGTTTAACTGAACGATTGTCCGCTTAAATAAAGGACATACTCCCCCAATCATTTTGTGAAAGAATCAATGATTTTAATAGTTGTAAACCTTGTTCAAAATCAGTTAAGTTCGCTACCTCGACTGGTGAATGCGAATATCTCCTTGCAAACGTAATTGCTCCTCCTAAAATTCCTTCTCGTTCTAAGTGGACAGCTGCTAAATCAGTTGTTGCACCGCTCATGACTGCTAATTGAATCGGAATCTTCTCATTATCCGCAGTTTGTACGATCAATTCCTTCATTTGTGCAGACATAATATTTCCTCTGACTGCTCCGCCGGCTAGTGCAGGGATGACCGGACCTTTACCAATCCCGACAGGATATCCAGTTCCCATGCTGTCTGGTGTATCTGCACATGGAATTGTATCCAATACGAAAGCAAAATCTGGATTTACTTTATATGCAGCTGTTTTTGCTCCTCTTAACCCTACCTCCTCTTGAACAGCAATAACCCCAACTACTGTCCCTGAAAACTCCTTTTCATCCAATGCCTTAAACAGCTCTAACAACAGAATACAGCAGCTCCTGTTATCAATCGCCTTGCCACAAATTAAATCGGTATTTGTAAAACGTTCTAGTTCACTAATATATGTAATTGGATCGCCTATTGTTATACCAAGCTTTGAAACTTCATCACGTGATGATGCACCGACATCAACATATAAGTCATAGATGGACGGCACAACTTTGCGTTCTTCCATAGTTTGAAGGTGTCCGGCTTTTACACCAATCACTCCAAAATGTCCATTTACATTTACCTTTCTTCCGATCATGAGAGCTTCAAGCATCCCGCCAGTACGTTCGATACGTATAAAACCATTCTCATCAATATCCCTGACAACACAGCCAATCTCATCTGAATGAGCAGATACCATGATTTTCGGACCCGGATGACTCCCTTTCTTATATGCATAAATATTGCCCATATGATCAATTTCAAGGTCGTCTGAATATGGTTCGAATAAATCGACTAACTTCCTAACAATGTGTTTTTCATGACCAGGACTACCTTGGATTGCTGCTACTTCTTTTAACTGTTCATAAAACTGTTCTTTAAACATAATTGTCCTCCAATGCGATATTTTCTTTATTTTCACACAAATATAATTATTTCGCAATCCGAAATAAATTTTTGAGAACCCACGGTACCCATGACTCACCCTCCATCTTTTAAATGAACACTATAAGGAAATATCCCTTATATTTTACAAATATTTTGAAACTATCTGAATACTTTTTTCGTATAATAAATGATCTTCCATTCAATTTTTGTCATTTAATTGTAAAATTAAGCTCGTTAATTTCAAAATTATTCGACACTTTCACGAAATATTGAAGTACAATAAAAAGAAAAATATTAGTACATATACAAGGGGGACTTCATGTGAATAACAAGCAACAAAATATCTTGAAATCTATCACTACATCAATTAGTAATGTGTTAGTAGGTAAAGAACAAATGACCGAAATGATGTTAGTCTCGTTATTAAGTAAGGGACATATTTTACTAGAAGATGTTCCAGGTACAGGAAAGACCATGTTTGCAAAAACGATTGCAAAATGTATCGATGCGTCGTTTAAAAGAATTCAATTTACTCCGGATGTCCTGCCAAATGATGTAACTGGTATTCAATTTTTTAATCCGAAAGATAAAAATTTTGAACTTCGTCCAGGTCCAGTCATGACAAACATATTATTAACGGATGAAATTAACCGTGCAACACCGAGAACACAGTCAAGTTTACTTGAGGTGATGGAAGAAGGACAAGTGACGATTGATGGGGAAACGCTCCAGCTCCCTGAACCGTTTATTGTGATTGCGACTCAAAATCCGGTTGAATCACAACAAGGAACTTTCTATCTTCCAGAAGCACAAATGGACAGGTTTCTAATGCAAATTCGTGCCGGTTATCCAACTGTTGAAGAAGAGCAGCAAATGTTAAAAATGTATAAGGAAAAGTCACCAATTGATAAGATTAAACCTGTCATCACATTAGAGGATATTAAACAAATGCAATCAGAGGTAAAAAAAGTGACTGTAAATGACACCGTAGAAAACTACTTATTAGCGATTGTTCAAGCAACAAGAGAATCAGAGGATACCGAAATCGGAGTAAGCCCGCGAGGAACACTTGCACTCATGTATAGTTCACAGGCGCTCGCTTATTTACACGGTAGAAATTACGTCATTCCTGACGATGTAAAACGACTCGCTCCATACGTTCTTGCCCATCGACTCGTCCTAACCCTTGACAGCTCGATGAAAAAATCAAAAGAAGACGTTTTACATACCATTGTTGAGAATAAAGTTGAAGTACCCGTTGAGGCAGGGAATATCAAATGAGGAAGCATTGGCGTCATCAAGTAGATTCAGCAAAGTTTGATCACCTTCTCAATGCTGCGATTCCATTTTTAATCATTTTAGGAATAATGACAAATGAGATTTTATTGTTAAGTATCGCCTTCTTTTTCGCCTTTATCATTTTGCTGAATAAATGGTATTTATCTTACGTTAAAAAGCAAATTCATGTAATCAACCATTCACAAACGAAAAGGTTGTTTCCGAATGATGAAAGTGAACTCGTTATTCCTTTTGAAAATGTCGGTAAAATACCGATTATAAGTGGAAAATGGTGGTTTAACTTGTACGACTCCGATGAGTCAATAAAAGTGATGAATAATCGACAATTTGAAGAGAATAACTTTACGTATCAACAAGCCTTTTCTCTCCCTCCTTTAACGAAAAGAGAGTTTCTAATACCGATAAGAGCACAGAAAAGAGGGATTGCCCAAGTACGCTCTATTGAAGTCGTCATTTATGACCTCTTTAAAATAAACGCTGTACGAATGCAATATGAAGGTCCGTTTCGTGAAGAAGCGATTGTCTATCCTTCATTTACAGTTGTAGATTCATTGGCAAAAGTAATACAGAACGAACGAGGATATCAGCCTCAGCATTTTTCATTACATGAGGAAACGATGCTTACGCGTGGTACTAGAGAATACGTCTCAAGTGATCCATTTAACAGAATTAATTGGAAAGCATCTGCACGTACTGATCAACTGCAAACGAAAGTATACGAGAAAGTGACGATTTCACGCTGGACATTTGTTGTGAACATTCGCGATGAGAACCCTTTACAGCCAACATTGCTACAGTTAGAGAAAGTGCTCAGTCAAGTTGCTTTTGCTTGTCAGTTTGCGACAAAAAATAATATTCATTATGACCTTTATGTCAACTTAAGAATTCCGAATTCAACAATCGGTCTTTACCTCCCCGCAGGTCACGGGAAAAGACATTTAATGAGAGCGTTAGAAATTTTGTCACGAATCAGAAAGGCAAATATGACAACACCGATTGACAAGGCGCTCTCTTCTATTGTATCAGACCCTGGTCATTATTCTGTTTTATTCCATTTCGGAACATTTGGAGAGGAAGAAGGGTCATACTACTCGTTGGCCAAACAGCTTGGTCTTCAGATTCACCGCATACCTTTCTTTGAAACAGATGATAACCTTCAAGACAGTGGAGGTGACCGCCATGAAGCCTTGGCAAACTGAAGTTTCCCGCTGGATGTTCTTCCTTATCGAAATGACGTTCGTTTACTTAATCATTTATGCGCTTTATATCTTTGAAGGGACTGCCGCTTATTTAATTCCATTTATGATCATATGTATTGTCAGTGCCTGTACCTACAGGCTCATAGTCGGAAAAACGAAATCAGTCAAATATACTGCTGCAGCTGTTCCATTCATCTTTCTTTTAGGGATGATTTTAGGGTTCGAATACTATCTGGCCGCACTCCTGTCAGTCATTTTATTTTGGCGAGTCTTAACACTTTATGAAGAATCGGAACAAGATCATGATTTAAAACTGTTTTCATTCACTTTTGGATTTGGCCTTTTATTTTATCTGTTGTTTTACCAAGTCGATTCAAATTACTTTTTTATTGTCATTATCTTCACTCAATTCCTATTCGTTTTACTGTATAAAGCCGTACATGCTATTTTTAAAACCTCCAAGGAGAATGAACGATCAAGCTCATACTTAAAATGGCTAATCGGCACGATCATTGGACTGGGCAGCATTTCAGTTTTTTTAGGAATGCTATCCCCTGTTGTTAAGGCGTTATTTCTTTCTATTGTCGGTTTAATCGTACAACTGTCTTATGTAGTATCACGCCCCATCCTTTATAGCTTCGGATTAATTGGAAGAGAAGATGAAGGGGGAGCAAGTGACGAGAGTGAACAAATCTATGATGGTTATGGCGAATTCATTGAAGAAATGAGACAAACAAATGTAGATGATACGTTTATCGGGTCAATGATGTTTTACTGGATTGTATTAAGTATTCTCCTCATTATCGCTTTTATCTACATCATTAAAATGAAATGGCGTTTTAAAAATGAGGATGAAGCGAAAGAATCGTCTACAGACTCTGCTATTGAACCTGTACACACTCCTCATTTCATTGAAAAAATAAAAAATCGCTTTCTATCAAACAATGAAGTGCGAAAATTATTGTACGAATTAGAAGTCAATTGTGCTAAACACGGGTATGGCCGACGATATTCAGAAACATTGGCTGAATGGATGTTCAGACTTCCTGTTGAAAATACTGTAAAACACATCATATTACATACGTATCAGTCAGTACGATATGCTGATAAGAAAATCAGCACGAGTGACAGAAACAAATACAAAGAAGCGATTAAAATAGCAAAAAAACAATTAAAAGATGCTTCATAATTCTATGAGAGGAAATTGCTTTTGAGCCAGGAGATACTGCCCCTGGTTCAAAAGCTGTTCGGCATTTTCAAGTCATGCACTCTCACAAGTGAGTAAAACGATGAAACAGACAAATAGAAAGGTTCTAGTTACTACACCGGCTTTTTTTAATCACTAACAGCTCATAATGATCAATAAAACCGAATTCTCCTATAAATTGGTGTGTTTTCCTAGTAGGCTCTGAATTGGATGCTAGAATTTCCCATGTGCCTGCTGAAGGTAATCGAAGCTTATGCATCGTTGATGTTGGATTAACATAAACTGCAAGGTCTTCGCAGGCATCAAAAAGAGTAAAGCCGAATACAGTTCCCTCTGTCTCTAACATATGAATATGATGTTGTATCTCTTCTTTAGACGATAAACGAAAAACGTTATACGTTTTTCTAACCTTTATTAACGTTCGAATAAATTCAATCGTTTTATCTTCTAATTCTCGTCTCCCCCAATCGAGCATGTTAATATGATCACCTGAAATATAGCTGTTCCCATCACCTTTCTTCGACCTGAACCACTCTTGACCCGCATGAAGAAAAGGGATGCCTTGACTTAATAGCGTCAGTCCGGTTGCTAATTGATGGATTCGCTTCCTTTCAAACTCCTTATCGTTAGAGTTTGAATGTTGCAGCCGATCCCATAACGTGTGGTTGTCATGGCATTCTACATAGTTAACAGATTGAGATACGTGCGACACAAATGGTTCTCCATACATATCCAAAACCGAGCCAGTCACGAGATGAGGCATCTTTTCACTAAAACGACCACTTCCATTAACAAATCCTTTCTCCTCTAAGTTAAATAAATGTCCTTTTAGCGAATCACGGAAAAAATCATTAAAAAACGCAATCCCCTTAATTTGATTCGACTGATTCGCTGTCGTCTTTAATGAATGATGTAATGCAGTCGGAAGGTCCCATCCTTCGCCTAGCAAGAGGATTTTCGACTCTTCCATTGAACAACGGTGTTCTATTTTTTGCATCGTATCAAGATCAATCGCCCCCATTAAATCAAACCGAAACCCATCTACTTTATATTCAGTAAGCCAATAGTCAATTGTATCAATGATGAACTTTTGAACCATCACTTTCTCTGTGGCAAGATCATTCCCAACCCCAGTCCCATTACTAATTGTCCCGTCAGCATGATACCTAAAATAATAACCCGGTACAATTTTTTCGAAAGGAGATTCTTCTCTTATAAATACGTGATTGAACACAACATCGATAATGACACCAAGACGTAGTTCATGAAAAGCTGCAATCATTTCTTTACATTCACGAATACGCGCTACTGGATCATTAGGATCTGTTGCATAGCTTCCTTCTGGTACTTGAAAAAACAGTGGGTCATATCCCCAATTGTAATGTTGAGCTGGATCATTTTCATCGACTCTTGCAAAATCATTAATCGGTAACAATTGAACATGTGTAACACCTAATTCCTTTATATAAGAAAGTCCGGTGGAGTAACCATTCGCTGTCTTTGTCTCTTTTTCAGCCAACCCTAAAAATTTTCCTTTATGTGTTACACCACTGTTTTCGTGAATCGATGCATCTCGAACGTGTAATTCATAAATCACTGCATCTTGAGCACGTGTTAATGAAGGCCTTTCCTGGTTATTGATAAAAGGAGAATTTGTACGCTCTAAATCAATGACAACCCCTTTCTCACTGTTCGCTAACATCCCTTTCGTATAAGGATCATTTACACGAACCAGTTCCCCATTAACGATGAGCTCATATTCATAGACTGCCCCGTGCCAATCACCTAGTATGTCCGCTTTCCAAACACCTCTTGATAATTTTTTCATGTAAAAAATATTATTATCCAAAAATAACTTTACCGAAGTTGCTATCGGTGCCCATATTGTAAATGATGTAGCTTCCTTTCTATATAAAGTCCCCAATTGTGTATTTGCAGCAGTATAATTCTCTTCAAACCAAGTTGTATGAATCACTTTCCTAGGATAGATTTGAAAGCGTTTACTCTCTATATATAGTACGAGTTCCTCTCCTAATGGGAGTTCGTTTCCTACTGAAAATTTTGCTTCATCTCTTTCAGTATAACCTTCGAAATGAGCAGCAAATTCCTTTTTTCCATATCTTACAATCGGTTTATCACCAATTCTTATTCCTTTTAATTGATCAGAATCAATTATAATTTCGTGGACGCCATCTAACCATGCTACTTGTACAGACACAGGACATTCCTCTTTTCATCAAATGTCATTATATGTTTACTTTATTCACTTTCCATTCAATCCGTATCACTCAATTGCCGCTTATTGTCATTGCGAAAACATGTTTTTTCATCATAAACTTATTCCGTTTCATTAAAACAAAAACATTCTACAAATCCGTATATATATGCATTACTATAATCAAATAATTTCTTCGTCACAAAGTGACATAACCCCCTATTTCCCTGTTGAAATTGTCATAAACTTTTGCAATAAATGTACCGTAATTTCCGTTATAATAAATAATCATTAATTTTAAAAAATGATATAAATTATTTTTCAATACATATTAATTTTAACTTAACATTATTTTACGAACGTATATAAATACAATGAGACAACTATTCATTCTTATTCATTCTTCTATCCATTGCGCGCGAAAGGAGTTTTAGGACCATATGAATGATCACATTTCTGCAGAGGATCTCTATTTATTTCACCAAGGAACCCATTACTACAGCTACAGATTTCTCGGTAGCCATGAAGGAATATTCAATGGAAAGAAAGGCTATTGCTTTTCAGTTTGGGCACCGAATGCTGCTCAAGTTCGTCTTGTCGGTCATTTTAACAATTGGGATGGCTCTGGCTATGAATTAAGAAAAGTGAATGCTGAAGGAATATGGTTTCGCTTTTTTGAATCAATTCCAAGCGGAGCTGCTTACAAATACGAAATCACGACACCAAAAGGAATACAGCAATTAAAAGCAGATCCTTATGCATTTCAATCTGAACTTAGACCTGCAACTGCATCTGTGACAACACCGCTTTCTTCATACGTATGGGATGATGCTGATTGGACAACAAAAAAAGCAGAATCTGACCCGCTCTCGGAACCGATCAATATCTATGAAGTTCATGCAGGCTCGTGGAAAAAACATGATGATGGCTCGCTTTTAACCTATAAAGAACTTGCAGCAGAGCTCATTCCGTATGTCAAATCTCTAGGCTATACACATATAGAGCTCCTGCCAATCGGAGAACACCCATTTGATTTATCTTGGGGTTATCAACAAACTGGCTATTATTCAGTTACATCCCGTTACGGCCATCGAGATGATTTTAAATTTTTTATTGATCAGTGTCATCAGGAGAATATTGGAGTCATATTAGACTGGGTGCCTGGGCATTTTTGTAAAGATGAGCAAGGGCTGCGACTATTTGATGGTACTCCGTTATATGAATATGCAGATGAGAGAAAAGCGGAGAAAACGCAGTGGGGAACGTTAACATTTGATTTCGGAAGACCTGAAGTTCAAAGCTACTTAATTTCAAATGCCCTTTACTGGCTTGATGAGTTCCATATAGATGGTTTAAGAGTTGACGCAGTTGCCAGTATGATCTACTTAAATTTCGATAAAAAAGCGGAAGATGAAAAAATATATAACTATTACGGGGGTGAAGAAAACCTTGAAGCAACTGCATTATTAAAAAAATTAAATGAAATTATTTTTCATTATAAGCCAAACACACTAATGATGGCCGAAGATAGTTCCGATTTGCCATTAATCACGTCACCTACTTATTTAGGCGGACTAGGTTTTAACTTCAAATGGAACATGGGTTGGATGAACGATACGCTTGAATATATAGAACGTGATCCAGTATATCGCAAATGGCATCACGAGAATTTGACATTTCCCATTATGTACACGTACTCAGAAAACTTCCTTCTCCCCTTGTCACACGATGAAGTCGTCCATGGGAAGAAATCTTTACTCGATAAAATGCCAGGTGATCAATGGCAGCAATTCGCTAACCTACGTTTATTATATGGATATATGATGACTCACCCTGGAAAAAAGCTTTTATTTATGGGCGGTGAATTTGGACAATATGCAGAATGGAAAGACAAGGAACAACTTGATTGGCACTTGCTAGATTATCCTTTACACCGCTCAATGTTTGAATATGTCAAAGCTTTAAATCAATTTTATTTACAAGAATCCTCTTTATATGAAGGTGACCACAACCCTGGCGGCTATGAATGGATTGATCCTCATAATCCTGATCAAAGTATTATCACATTTCTAAGACGAGGTTCTTCCACTCATAATGAATTAATTGTTGTATGCAATTTCACACCAAACGTGTATTACGATTATAAAATCGGAGTGCCTAAACCCGGAACTTATCTGGAAGTGTTTAATTCTGACGCAAAAATGTATGCAGGATCTAATCAACTAAACGAAGGAAGTCACTTTAGCTTTCCTAAAAGATGGCACGGTTTTGATCAGCATATAAAAATAAAAATCCCGCCATTAGCTGTCTCCATATTTAAAAGAACTGTTCAAATAGAAGACAAAAAGAACCCGAGTAAGCAATTCGCTTCAGAGGAAAGTGCGGCGGAACGCCGCCTTGGAGAATGACAGGATAGGCAAAAGTAATTCTCAAAACACTCTGGGCATTATACAACTTATCACATTGATCATCACCAAGGGGGTTATGAAATGAAAAAAGAATGTGTCGGAATGTTATTAGCTGGAGGAGAAGGCAAACGTCTTGGATTATTAACAAAGAAATTAGCAAAACCTGCCGTTCATTTCGGTGGGAAATACCGAATCATTGATTTTACATTAAGTAATTGCACTCATTCAGGAATTCATACCGTTGGTGTTCTTACACAATATTCTCCTTTCGAGCTTAACAAGCATATCGGCATAGGCAAACCATGGGATTTAGACCGCCAGTACGATGGAGTATCAATTCTTTCGCCATACACAGCAAAAGAAGGAGGCAGTTGGTATTCTGGAACTGCGGATGCCATTTATAAAAATATTCATTTTATCGAACAGTATGATCCTGAATATGTATTAGTCATTTCAGGAGATCACATTTATCAAATGAACTACCAAAACTTGTTGTACCAACATAAAGCAACAGGTGCGGATGCAACGATATCTGTCATGGAAGTTCCATGGGCAGAAGCCTCACGTTTCGGAATTTTAAATACGACTGATACGATGCAGATTTATGAGTTTGACGAAAAACCACAGAACCCGAAAAGTAACTTAGCCTCTATGGGAATTTATATTTTTAACTGGAAAACCTTAAAGTCATATTTAATTGAGGACAATAAAAAAATTGATTCAGCCCACGACTTTGGTAAAGATATTATCCCAGCAATGCTGCAAAATGAACAAAAATTGTTTGCTTACCGCTTCGAAGGATATTGGAAAGATGTTGGGACAGTACAAAGTTACTGGGAAGCAAATATGGATTTGTTAGAAGAAGATTTATCCCTCTCTTTGAATAATAAAAACTGGCGTACATTTTCTCACGATACAAATTATCCACCGCAGTTTATAGAAAGCCATGCGGTCGTCACCCATTCATTAATTAATTCAGGGTGCTGGATTTCCGGATCTGTTCATCATTCAGTTCTTTTTACGAATGTATCCGTCGATGATGGAGCCTCTATAAAATATTCAATTTTGCATCCTAATGTAAAGATAGGAAAAAACGCTACATTAGAACGTGCAATCGTAATGGAAAATACGGAGATTCCTGAAGGTCTTCATATTACATCTCCGTCTGATCATGAACCGTTAGTAATCGACCAAAATAGTTTAGAACTAATGATGTCGAAATCATAAATGTTTCCTGCAGGGAGGAGTTAAAAATGGAATCGATGATGGGACTAATTAACTTAGAAAATGAACATGACTTTTTAAATGAGCTTACCTATTTCCGCTGTGGAGCAGCTGTACCATTTGCCGGACGGTACCGACTCATTGATTTTACATTGTCAAACATGGTGAAGTCACATATTCAAGAAATCGCCATTTTTACAAGGAAAAAATACCGTTCATTAATGGACCACCTCGGTACAGGTGCTGACTGGGAACTAGACCGAAGACACGGTGGATTGTTCATACTCCCGCCAGATTGGAATGATCCGACAGATGTTTCCAAAGGAGACCTCAGGCATTTTCATAATAACCGTGATTTTTTTGAACGTAGCAATTCAAATTTCGTTTTAGTGAGCGGCAGTCAATTCGTTTCTAACAGTAATTATCAAAAAGCCTTTCAACTTCATTTAGAACGAAAAGCCGATATTACCTTTATTACAACGACTGTTGAAAATTTAAAATCTGAACACCAACCATACTTACGAATAGAAAAAGATGAAGAAAATTGGGTAACGAAGGTGACGAATGATTCTCATAATCCGCTTCTCTTTACCGGAGTGTACATCATTAATAAAAAACTATTAATGGAACTAGTCAATGACTGTATCGCCTATAATAAAGATCATATTTTGTTAAATGGACTTATTGAAAACATCGATAAGTTAAAGATACAAACGTTTGAACATAAAGGATACTCTGCTTTTATTAATTCTATTGAAAGCTTTTATCGTAACAATATGAAACTACTTTCGTCAGAAAATTATCGGAACTTATTTTACAAAAAACCATTTATCCTTACAAAAATAAGTAACGAGCCGCCAACGAAATATCGCGAACAAGCAGAAGTTCATTCTTCTTTAATTGCAAATGGCTGTGACATTCATGGTGAAGTGGAAAACAGCTTGCTGTTTCGTGGTGTAAAAGTGAAAGAAGGAGCAAAAATAAAAAATTCAATTATTATGCAAAGGTGCGCGATCGAATCAAATGTTTACTTAGAAAACGTCATATTAGATAAAGATGTCAGAATTACCGAAGGTCAGACATTGATCGGATGCAAAGAACAACCATATGTCGTCGCAAAACGAAAAGTCATGTAATAAGAAAAGCGGAAGTACCTTGGTCATCGACGAAGAAAACTGGACTGAATTGAGTGAGATAAAGGAGAATCGAAAGCTTGTCTTTCGTTTTCGACTTATCGTAGACGAGATGAAGGAAGTTTCTCAAGGCGATAGGTACTGAAGCTAGACATCTATCGAGAGATAGAGTGTTTTACTTTCTTATTCTTTAAGAAAAACGGAAGTACCTTGGTCATCGACGATGCAGCTTTGCTATAACAGTAACTTCTTTTTCACTGAATAAAAATTGAAAGGAGCAGAGATCGGATGGAAAATGTTTTATATGTCGCTTCAGAATGTACACCATTTATAAAGACAGGAGGATTAGCCGATGTCATCGGGTCTCTCCCAAGTGCTTTATCGACGAATGAAAAGATGAACGTACGTGTCATACTCCCTTTGTACGATGAGATCGCAGAAGAATGGAAAAATGAAATGAAGTTTAAAGCGATTATTCCAGTAGAAGTAGGATGGCGCAACCAAACAGCTGAGCTCTACACACTCGATCACGAAGGAATAATGTATTATTTTATCGCTAATTCTTTTTACTTCACCCGTAAAGGTGTTTACGGTTATTACGATGATGGAGAACGATTCGTGTTTTTTAGTAAAGCAGTCATCACTTCACTTGAATATTTGGATATCGTTCCAGATATTCTACATGCCCATGATTGGCAGGCAGGGCTGACTGTCGCCTTTGCAAAAATTTATCAGCCTATTAAACATTTAAAAACAATTTTTACGATTCATAATATGAAATATCAAGGTGTTATCCCAAATGAGATGTATGATGATTTATTCAGTCTTCCACCTGAACACCTTAGCGGAATGGAGTGGGATGGCATGATTAATTGTTTAAAAGCTGGAATTTTCCATGCAGATAAAGTTACAACGGTCAGTCCAACTTACGCAGAAGAGCTAAAAGATCCTTACTTTAGCGAAGGGCTTCACCCTGTTTTGCAAGATCGCCAAGTAGACTTCATTGGGATTTTAAATGGAGTTGATACGGATGAATATCACCCATTGAAAGACCCTCATGTAGATGTGAATTACCGTTATTCTCGTTCAAAGAAACAAGAAAATAAAGTAGAACTGCAAAAACAGTTAGGAATCCCAATCAATGAATCAACACCGCTATACGTAATGGTCACTCGTTTAGTTGAACAAAAGGGGCTCCACCTCGTTCAGCATATTTTAGAAGAGTTTTTACAAGATGATGTTCAGTTCGTCATTCTCGGTACTGGTGAGGCTGAATTTGAAGACTATTTTTCATATATAGCCCACCGATATTCTGAAAAAGTTGTCGCTAAACTTACATTTAATGAAGCACTTTCCCGCAAGCTTTATGCAAGTGGTGACTTTTTCATCATGCCTTCAAAATTTGAACCATGCGGACTATCTCAATTAATTGCCCTCCAATATAAAACAGTTCCGATTGTTCGAGAAACAGGAGGGTTAAAAGATACTGTTATTCCTTATAATGAAAATACTGGAGAAGGTAACGGTTTTAGTTTTACAAACTATAACGCTCATGACTTGTTAGCTGTTCTTAAATACACCCTCGCAATCTATCATGATGAACAACATTGGAAAAAGCTCGCAAAAAATGTGAACAAAGTCAAATATGACTGGCGGCAATCAGCGAAAGAATACAAACACCTATATGAAACTGTCTGCGGGATAAAGGGAGTGACACAGAATTGACCAATCATCATGTCGATGATTTTATCAAACGGATCTCTGACAAGATCGAAACTGTTAGTGGTAAAACGATAGACGAAGCTTCAGAAAGAGATGTATACGTTGGAGTTGCATCGATTGTTAACGATGAAATCAAGCACAAATGGATTCGTACAAGTGACACTTATGAAAAAGAAAAAGTAAAGCAAGTGTATTATTTATCAATGGAATTTTTAGTTGGACGTCTCCTTGAAAGTAATTTATTGAATGGTGGACTCCTCGATGTAACGAATGAAGCAATAAAAAAAATAGGCTTCGAGCCTAAACGTGTGTATGCACATGAACATGACGCTGGATTAGGTAATGGCGGGCTTGGCCGATTAGCTGCCTGCTTTCTCGATTCGTTAGCATCTTTGAATTATCCGGGACACGGCTGCGGTATTCGTTACCGCTATGGATTATTTGAGCAAAGAATTATTCACGGACACCAAATTGAACTGCCTGATTATTGGTTAAAAGAAGATTACCCCTGGGAAACGAGAAAAGGAGACGAGAGTTTCAAAATCCATTTTCGCGGTGACGTACATATGCATAAGCGAATCGATGGTTCTCTTGAGTTTCGATATGAAAACACCGATCAAGTGATGGCCGTCCCTTATGATATCCCTGTCGTAGGTTACAAGAATGAGACGGTTAATACATTACGTCTTTGGAGTGCAGAATCGATTACTCGTGAAAAAGATTATTTGACGAGTCAACAATCTCAATATTATCATCATTTGGATCATAAACATTCTATTGAGCAAATTTCCGGCTTTTTATATCCGGATGACTCAAGCTATGAGGGGAAAGAGCTCCGGTTAAAACAGCAATATTTTCTCGTTTCAGCGAGTATTCAACATATTTTACGCCAATATAAAAAACAGCAGCGTGGACCGTTAACAAATCTTCCAGAACATGTCGTCATTCAAATTAATGATACACATCCAAGCCTCGCCATTCCCGAATTAATGCGTTTGCTTATGGATGACGAACATTATGGTTGGGACGATGCATGGAAAATAACAAACAAGACGATCGCTTATACAAATCATACAACATTATCTGAAGCTTTGGAGAAATGGCCAAAAACAATGGTAGAACGCCTTCTTCCACGTATATATATGATTATTAATGAGATTAACGAACGATTTTGTCGAGGATTATGGTTTGACCATCCCGAGTTAAGAAATGTGATTCCTGAGCTTGCTATTATCGCAGACGACCAAGTTCATATGGCTCGCCTTGCTATTGTAGGCAGCTTTAGCGTAAATGGGGTCGCACGTCTCCATACAGAGATTCTTAAGAAAAAAGAAATGAAAAATTTCTACTGCCTTTTCCCAGATCGATTTAATAATAAAACAAATGGCATTACCCATCGAAGATGGCTTCTTCAAATTAACCGAGGATTATCTAGGTTAATTACTGAAGTCATTGGTACGAACTGGATTCAACGTCCAAATCAGTTAATTAGTCTGCTACGATATTCAAAGGATTCAGCCTTTTTAGAGGAAGTCGACAAAGTGAAGCTTCATAATAAACGAGAACTAGCACAATTTATTTACGATCGCACAGGAATTGCAGTCGATGAATATTCGATTTTTGATGTACAAATTAAACGGCTTCATGAGTACAAACGCCAGTTGCTAAATATTTTTCATGTCATTTACCTTTACAATGAATTAAAAGATAATCCAACATTGGACATTACTCCAAGAACGTTTATTTTTGGTGCAAAAGCAGCTCCGAGCTATCACTTGGCAAAAGAAGTCATTAAGTTAATACACACAGTTGCTTCACTTGTGAATTATGATCCTGATATCGCTGGAAAATTAAAAGTCGTTTTTCTCGAAAACTATAATGTAAGCCTGGCAGAAAAAATTATTCCAGCAGCTGATATTAGCGAACAGATTTCTACTGCAAGTAAAGAAGCTTCCGGGACTGGAAATATGAAAATGATGATGAATGGGGCTTTAACGGTCGGCACGATGGATGGAGCAAATATTGAAATACGTGACCTTGTCGGTGACCAGCATATTTTTATGTTCGGATTAACGGCTGATGAAGTTTTAGCATATTACGAATACGGCGGTTACAATGCTAGGGACATTTACAACACAGATGAACGTGTAAGGCGGATCTTGAATCAATTAAATGAAGGAGTATTTGGCTCCCAGGAAATAGAGTTTAAAGATATTTACTATAACATTTTATATCACAATGACCCGTACTTTGTACTGAAAGATTTTGATCCTTATATTGAAATCCATGAACTCGTCGAGCAGGCTTATCGTGATCGGACTACATGGTTAAACAAAAGTGTGACGAACATCGCTTATTCAGGCAAGTTTTCAAGTGATCGTACCATTCAAGAATATGCCTCAAAAATATGGAAACTAAACCAAGTTCCAATCAATAAAGCGACCGATGAGCAATAGTCACTCATCGGCCGTTTTCACTTTATTCGATAGGTTGTTTCATCATAGTTTAAATGAGCATACCTGCCATTGATGCACTTAATAATGATGCTAACATCCCTGCAGCGACTGCACGCACACCCATCTTCGCAATATCTTCACGGCGGCTAGGTGCTAATTTCCCTAGTCCACCTAACAAGATTGCTAACGATGAAATGTTGGCAAATCCGCATAATGCAAAACTAACTACTACAACTGTTTTCGGACTTAACTCTTCCATTACTGGAGCAAAAGAAGTATAAGCGACAAACTCATTCAATACGAGCTTTTGTCCAATAAAACTACCTGCAGTTATAGCTTCTGACCAAGGTACACCTGCTGCAAATGCAATAGGAGCAAATAAAAAGCCTAAAATTTGTTCTAATGTTAAGGAATCGTAATTAAACCAACCGCCTACAAACCCTAACAGACCATTAACTAATGCAATAAGGGCGATAAAGGCAAGAAGCATAGCACCAATATTTAAAGCTAATGTCAAACCAGTACTTGCACCTTTTGCAGCAGCGTCAATCACATTTGCTGACTCAGTATCTTTATCCATATCTAACTTATCCGATGTATCAGACTGTTCTGTTTCAGGCATCATTATTTTTGCCATTACTAAACCAGCTGGAGCAGCCATGAAACTTGCTGCAAGTAAATACTCAAGTGGGACCCCTAAAAGTGAGATTCCAATTAAAATCGAACCGGCTACTGATGCAAGTCCGCCTGTCATGACCGCAAATAATTCGGAGCGAGTCATTTTTGGTAAATAAGGTTTTACAACAAGGGGAGCCTCTGTTTGTCCTACAAAAATATTCGCTGCAGCAGAAAGTGATTCTGTTTGGCTCGTACCTAATAATTTTGCTAGACCGCCACCAATTAATTTAATAACCCACTGCATAACTCCAAGATAATAGAGCACGGAAATGAGAGATGAGAAAAAGATAATAACCCCTAACACTTCTATAGCAAAAATCATTCCGACGTTTTCCGCTTCAAACAGACCACCAAACAAAAAGCCGATCCCTTCATTTGCGTAATCAATTATCGCATTTATTCCAAGTGTAAGTTGTTCCAATCCAGCTTGTCCAAGTTCCCACTTCAACACTATAAATGCAAATGTAAATTGAATTAATAAACCGCCTATAACCGTTCTTAGCTTAATCGCTTTTCGATTCGTAGACAGTACAAAAGCGATCGTAAGTACAGTTAATATACCAAAAATTCCCCATAAAATATCCATCTATAGCACCTCTTGTTGTTATTTTGAAATCGCTTTCTTTAATATGAAAACGTTCTATAATATATAAAAGCAACGTTTTCTACTTTAACGAATTATGGAGGTGGTTGTAAATAGAAAAAACAAATATTTTTATTCCAATTTCAAGCAACTTAAACAGAATCCACGATATAATCATCAACTTTTTCGATATCAACAACCACCTTAATAGGCACGAATTACGGAAGAAGAGAAAGTTTGTGTGTCTTCCTCCAGGTTTTCCGAACGGGAAATCTCATGAAATTTTTTAGAGCGTCTTTCAGGAATGGGATGAAAGGAAGATCAGATATGAATTGCCTTTTTAACTTCAAGTATCTGAAAATATGCTTTACTATAATCTATAGCATTCAATAACCCTCTCACATTCACAGCTCCAAAATATTTCGCTTGTTGCACCTCGATATCATTACTTACTTTAAGAAAACGTTCTACTTTTAAATCTTCCCCTTGTAGCTGTTGTTTAATCGATGTATTTAAGTATCAATTTATGAAATAGAGCCCTTAATTTTACTAAAACCATTGCAAACAAAAGACTCACACCTTATATCACCAGCTTCCTTACTATTTATTTTTCCGTGAATAATAACACCACCAACTGTACTTTCATTCCCGATTATTTCTTTGATCAATATACTCTCCCACATGAAAGCACGAACATTATAATTGCAGTTCAGCATAATCACCTAATTTAGTTTTTTTAATCACACTAAAAAAGTCCAGTTTCTCTAAACTGGACTTTTCACTATCTTTGAGCATCAACCCATCCATTTCGAATCGCTTTTACCATTGCATCAGTGCGATCGTTCGCTCCTATCTTCTTTAATATACTGCTAATAACTGTCGTTACAGTAGAGTGTGCAAAATATAGTTTTTCTGCAATTTGACTATTATTATTTCCATCTAAAATTAGCTCTAAAATCACATGTTCTCGTTCGGTTAATATTCCTGCGACCTTTTCTTTGTTTAACATTAGCTTTTTTATCGGTTTAAACCTCATCTTTTTATTTTCGATCTCTAATGAAAGGTCTCTATGTATTTCTGGTTCAAGAAAGGCTCGTTTATCAACTAATGCATTCATGATTATTTGATAATTATTTTGTAAATATGATAAAGAGACGATTCCGTTTATCGGTAAAGATAAAAAGTGAAATACTTCCTTGTCAATTGCTTCTTTACTTACTAATAATACCGTTGATTTTTCTTGATTATAAGATTGGAGTCTACCTTCTAGTTCATTAAAGGACTGGGTTGAAAAGCGATCTATTAAATAGACTATCCATGTATGCCCTTCCTTTGTGATAGCAGGAACACTGTTTTTTAAGTAAATTTCCTTTAAAAGCTTTGAAATATTTGCTTTTGTTGCATCCGGGAATTCCATTTTTGGGTCAATATAAACAATTTTTGCATTTTTCGTTTGGACTTTCTCTTTCACTCCAAGCATTATTACTCCTCCTTAATTCCTATTCAATAACTAATCATAAAGAATTATATTCATTGAAACGGCAACTGGCTGACATGGCGCTAGCTTTATAGTTTTGCGTCACTACGTTTCCGCAGCTTTGCCCTTTTCGCTTCACCTCTTTTCTATGTAATAGTGACTATGAAGTTATAATAAAAAGCTGCCATACATACGTATATAAGGGCAGCTTTACTAGAAGTGCAACTGGCTGGCATATCTTATTTAAGATTTAGCCCCTTTAGTTTTGCGTCCTGCTTTTTCAAGCAGTTTGCCCTTATAAGATTAATTCTCTGTAATCCGACAATAAATGTCGAGTTTCAACAACATCTGATCTTTGTACTATATCATAAGACCTAACTAAAATCAATATATAGTAGTTTCTTAATTAATAACAAACATATATATGAAAATATGCTTACAAATTCCCAAAAACCCCCAGGTGCCTGGCACCTGGGGGTTTTTGAATAAGTCTTTTAACTTACTTTTTTCTTATTTTCTTGTATTTCTTTTTTACTTTTTCCTGCTTGTATTAAATCTTTATTTAACTTTTATTAGCCCGTAACACATAACGAGTATTATGAATGCTAGTGGTAAAGCACTAACGATTATCGCTGTTTGTAATCCAGCAAGTCCTCCTGAATACATGAGTACCAATGTAGAAGCTACTAAAATAAGGCCCCAAGTAATTTTAATACGATTTGAAGGGTTTAATTTCCCGCCTGTCGTTTGCATCCCTAGAACAAAAGTTGCAGAATCAGCAGACGTAACAAAGAAAGTTGTAATTAGAGCGACAGTTAGCACAGATAATATCGCTGTTAAAGGAAGGTGTTCATAAACAAAAAACAGTGCTGTTTCTAGACCTTGTCCAGAAATCTCTAATCCTTGAAATTGCTCTAAATAAATTCCTGTTCCGCCAAAAACAGTAAACCATAACCCACAGACAAGTGTAGGGACGAGAAGAACAGCAACTGTAAATTCACGGATCGTTCTACCTTTTGACACACGTGCAATAAACATACCGACAAACGGTGTCCAAGAAATCCACCATGCCCAATAGAAAATCGTCCAGTCCTGCGTCCAAGTCAGCTCTTCAGCATCGAATGGCGATAGTCTGAGCCCCATAAACGCAACATTTTGAACATAGCTTCCTAAGCTCGTCGTAAACATATTTAATAAGAAGACCGTTGGACCTACAATAAGAACAGTAAGTAATAACAACGTAGCAATTGCCATATTTGCATTACTTAAATATTTAATTCCTCGTGATATACCTGTACTTGCTGAGACAATGAAAAGTACTGTAATGATTGCCATTATAATCATTTGTACTCCTAAGTTGTTCGGTATCCCGATTAAATACTCTAATCCAGCATTAATTTGCTGAGCACCTAAACCGAGTGATGCAGCAACACCAAATAGTGTCGCAAACACAGCAACAACATCAATTGTCTTTCCAATTGGACCTTTCACCTTCTCACCAAGTACTGGCTGAAGAGTCGCACTCATTAACCCTGGTGCTCCTTTTCTAAACTTCTGGTAAGCAAGTGCTAATGCAACAATCGCATAAATCGCCCATGCATGTAATCCCCAATGTAACCATGTATAACTCATTCCAAGTGTCGCAGCTTCATCTGTATTTCCCTCACCGGTTGGCGGTACTGCAAAGTGTGAAATTGGTTCAGATACCCCATAGAATAAAAGTCCAATCCCCATCCCGGCTGAAAAAAGCATGGCAAACCACGTTATACGATTATAATCAGGTTTGGAATCAGGCTTACCTAATTTTATTTTCCCATATTTACTAAAGATCATAAAAATCGCGAATCCAATAAAGAACGTTGCAACTAATTGGTAAAACCAGCCGAATGACTCAAGAACAAATCCTTGAGCGACTTCCATCGTAAAAGCTAATTGTTCAGGAATAATCACTCCAATTAAGACAAATACGACAGCTATGCCGACCGAAACTTTTAAAATTGACCTATCACTTTGATCCAAAACGATAAACACTCCTTAGATTATCTCTTTTCTGTAATTCGATCATTTCAACAAATACTTTCTAATTAAAACATAATTCAACATAAACTGAAAAAACTGTACAGAATGATTTGTAGAATTTATTGATGATATGATTATGTGAGGCCGATTCACCCTATTCATAGATACAAATACAATCGAATAAGACGATTTACACGACTTTTCTATAAAAAGGGCACTCATTCTCCCTTTAAATGTCAAAGATCTACACAATCTTCCTTCCTCATTATTAAAACAACCTAAAAATTTGGAAATATAAGCCTTTCATTGCTAGATGATAAGAAAAGCACAAGGCGCCCGCCTATCGGTGAAAAGCGCTGCCTCTTCCTCTTCTAGCATCGCTCTGTCGTTATATCCGTCAACCGGGCAATGCGCCACGTCCTGTGGCATGCCCGGCATTAGGACGTCCTGTCCGTCGACGCAAATCGCTAGATCAGATCTTCTGCTAAAACCTCCGCGTCCTGCGGGAACGCCGAAGTCACCACATCCGTGTGGAAGCTCGTGTAGGAAACGCTCGTGCCTGCTAGTCTAGACAGCAACCGAGAGATTGAAATTTTATACTTTCTTTTCTGTTAAAGAAAAGCAGTTTTCTAAACTATGAAAATGCTTCCTTTACAAACTTTCGAACTAGAAAAATACGCCAGTATATATATCTTAATATTCTGAAAAAGGAATTTCGCCCTATTGGCAAAATTACCCTAATTTTAGACAATTATGCTATATTCTATTATTTTTCGCTTTACTAAACTTTTGAAGAGAGGAGTCAAGGGATTTAGCTAAGAACTTCTTGTAGATTCTTGAAAGGTACCTTTCATTTTAGTAGTTTCCTCGCAAATCGCAAAATTTGACGAATGAGAGACCTTTTTCTATTCATTTTAGAACTGTTTCGATCTTACTACAAATAGGAGGTCAAGTTTCTATGACTAAAAAAATGACGATTCTTTTCTTAGGTACATTGCTATTGTTTTCTGGGTTTATCTCTATCCCCCAAAGTTTAGGAGGACTTACAGGATCAACGGTTTCCGCAGAAGAAAACGGGAAATCAGGATCTCCATTTGACCGGAAAATTACTGCTCGATTTAATTCCGATAATGTGATGGATCATATTTCTCATTTTTCCGAAGAGATTGGTCCACGTGTAGCAGGAACCGATGAGGAACAAGAAGCAGCAGATTACATTCAATCTGAACTGGAGCAATATGGTTATGAGGTCTCATCGCAAACGTTTGATATTGCAGATCGTCTAGAAGGACAATTGCACGTATCACTTTCAGATGAAGAACTTGCAATTCGGATTGGGACAGGCTCAGCATCTACTGATGAAGAAGGTGTAAGTGGACAAGTAATTCATGCTGGCCTAGGCTATGAAGAGGATTTCCCAGCTGAAGTTGAAGGGAACATCGCCCTAATTGAACGAGGAGAATTCAGTTTCTGGGAAAAAACGGAGAATGCAATCAATGCAGATGCTGCCGGTGTCATTATTTATGACAATAGCGAAGGTCTTGTCCCTCCTACACCTAGTTTAGGCGGTAACGAAGCACCTATTCCTGTCATCGCTGTCACTCAAGCAGATGGTGAGATGCTTCTTTCTGAAGATCATGTTACGGCAACAATTACAATTAGTGCTGTGACAAGTCAACAGTCTCAAAACATCATTGCAGTGAAAGAACCGAAAGGAAAACCTGTAGAAGATCCTGAAATTGTTTACGTTACAGCACACTATGATAGCGTTCCGTACTCACCTGGGGCAAATGATAATGCATCAGGAACGTCAGTCGTTCTGGAGTTTGCTAGAATTATGGAAGCCTACCCTACTGAAAAAGAAATACGCTTCGTTTTTGCTGGTGCTGAGGAAATTGGCTTAGTAGGATCCAGATATTATGTAAGTCAGCTAGATGAACAAGAAATTACCCGAAGTGCGGCAAACTTTAATTTAGATATGGTCGGTACGAATTGGGAAAATGCAACTAGTTTATATGTCAATGTAGTAGACGGTGCCCCAAATGAAGTTTGGCAGTCTGCTAGTGCAGCAGCTGAAAGATTAGGGAATGATACACTCGTACTTTTTGAACGAGGTGCCTCTGATCACGTAGCTTTTTATGAAGCAGGTATTGATGCGGCCAACTTCATCCGAAGAGAACCAGAAACTGCTGCACTTGAGCCTTGGTACCACACGCCATTTGATACGATAGATAAAATTAGTCAAGACCGCATTCAAGAGGCTGGAGAGCTGATCGGTTCTGCCATCTATGATTTTGCACGAAAAGATATACCGGGGCAGAGCGGAAATTCTAATTTGAAAAAATCTATGAACCAAGAAGACTATCAATTAAATGAAGATAAACGTTTAGAAGAGGTGATAAGATGATGAAAAAACAACTGAAGGTTGTACTCATTTTGGCATTCATGCTTTCTACTTTTCAAATGTCTGCTTTTGCGGCTCCACCAAATGGAAACTCAGGGCAAGCATTCGATAACCGCATCATTAAACAAATTGATGTCGACAATGTCTATGATCACGTTTACCATTTATCCGAAGTCATTGGGCCACGTGTAGCTGGAACAGAAGCCGAGCTTGAAACTGTCGATTATTTAGTGGAAGAGTTCGAAAGTTATGGCTATGACAACGTTGAAGTTCAGCCATTTGACCAATTAGGATTCACTTCCTACAACGTCATTGCAACGAAAACACCGAACAATCCGAACCAAGACAGTGGACAAATTTTAATTGTCGGTGCACACCATGACACTGTACCAGGTTCCCCAGGTGCAAATGATGATGCATCCGGCACTGGGGCATTATTAGAGCTAGCTCGTGTCATGTCGAATGCTCCTGTTGATAGCGAAGTTCGCTTTATCGCATTTGGTGCAGAAGAGAGAGGACTCGTTGGATCGCGCCATTACGCTTCTACTATGACAGAAGATGAAGTCGAAAGAACAGTAGGAATGTTCCAACTAGATATGATTGGTAGTGCCGATGCTGGTGATTTAACGATGTTTACTGTTGATGGAGAACAAAATACCGTCACAGACCTTGCAGCTTCTGCAGGTGCGCGCGTATCGCAAAACGACATTCCTCCGTTTAGCATGCTTGGCCGCAGTGACCATGTTCCATTTTATGAACGGGGTATTCCAGCAGCATTATTCATCCATACACCACTTGAGCCTTGGTATCATACACCTGATGATACGATTGAAAACATCGACATTGATAAGCTAGAAGATGTCACAAAGATCGTTGGTGCTGCTGTATACCACGCAGCAAGACCGGATACGCCTGCATTAGAGCGTTCACAAGTCGCACCACAGCCAGTTGATTATTATTACGAAGATCCACAATTATAAGTAATATGACTATTTAGTAAAACCCACGGTGGTGCCTTAAAATGACCTTTTGAGGCACCACCGTTTTTTAAATACAAGTTTCTCCTTATAATGGGAAAACACCTATTTCGAGCCAGATGATCTCCGTATAAGGTCGCCCACTTCTCGAAACGATCTCACCTTCTTTTCATCAATCGGCTCTACAAACGAACCGTCCACTCTCACACCAGATCCGAAATGATATTCGTTCGCATTGATTTTTTGTGCGATCTGTTTAAATGTTGACTGTTTAAGTCCACTCCCAACTAGAATTTCAGGTCCATTTAACTCTTTTTGCAACTCGATCAACGTCGTAAGAGGATCGGTTTCTTTAACAGTAGCTTGTCCCCCAGAAGTTAACACACGGCTAATCTGATTTTTATATTTACATAGAGTCTTATAAGAACGAACCAAATCTTTTGCTTCATCAAAAGCACGATGAAATGTTACATCCATGTCTCCAGTCACTTCTAACACTTGCTGAAGCGTCTGTTCGTCAATCATTCCATGCTGATCAAGACAGCCAAAGACGATGCCTTGAACACCGATGTTCTTCATTATGTTGATGTCTTCTTTTATAATATTCAACTCTTCTTGTGTATAGATAAAAGAGCGACTATGAGGTCTGACCATCACCTGAACTGGGATATTCACTTGATCGATAACACTCTTAATCATCATTCCATAGCTCGGTGTAAGCCCCCCTTCACCGATAGCTGTCACTAACTCTAATCGGTCCACTCCGTATTTTTCTGCATCTCTCGCATCATCAGGGTGTTGCACAATGACTTCAATTAACATAAAGAATCTTTCCTTTCTTATTTTCATCGTAACTTCTCTTTTCTTTGACGCAACTTCTCCGCGCATAGGCGCAACTTCCCCTTGCCTAGGCGCAACTTCCCTGCGCTTTGACGCAACTTCCCCTTGCCTAGGCGCAACTTCTCCTCGCATAGGCGCAACTTCCTCTTGCCTAGGCGCAACTTCCCTGCGCTTTGACGCAACTTCCCCTTGCCTAGGCGCAACTTCCCTGCGCTTTGACGCAACTTCCCCTTGCCTAGGCGCAACTTCTCCGCGCTTTGACGCAACTTCTCCTTGCCTAGACGCAACTTCTCTGCGCTTTGATGCAACTTCTCCTTGCCTAGACGCAACTTCTTTTCATAGAAATAAAAAGAAAGGGGAGTCTGAAAATGCAGTTCCCCTTCAATCATTATTCCTATTCTAACATCTCATCTACTTGGTCTCGATTTTCATTAATCCATTCTTCTGCAAGTTCTTCAAATGATCTGCCTTCTTCTTCATATGCAAGCATCATTTCTTCAAGGTCTTCCACTTCTATGCTCCATTTAGATAAAATATCATAAGCTCTTTGGTACTCTTCTTCAATTCCATCATAAGAAATGACATAGACATTATCTGATTTAAAAATATCTTTTTCATCTTCTAAAAACTTAAGATCGAATGCAGCAAACATCGAATGGGGTCTCCAACCCGTAATAATAATCGGTTCTTCATTTTCAATTTTTTCCTCTGCTTCTGCTATCATTGCAAATTCACTCGAAGTAGTCAGCGAATACTCATCTTCAATTCCATATTCCTTTATTAGTTCTTCTGAAAGAGTGACAATTCCAGCGCCAGGATCAATCGTAAGTACTTGCTCATCGAACTTTTCAGCATTTCCTATTAGATCATCAATCGTGTCCTCCTCTACATAAGAAGGTACTACCCAGCCTAATGGAACATCAGAATAGCTTGTTGCTACCTTTTGTAAGTCATCTTCATAATTGGCCCAAAGCTCAGCCTCTGTATACGGCAGCCATGCGTCCATGAAGAAATGTACATCTTTATTTACTAAGCCTTCAAAAATAACAGGTTGATCTAATAATGAAAACTCAACATTATACCCTGCCTCTTCCAAAATTAATTTCGCAATATTTGATGGAGCTTCCGTACTCGTCCAAGTTGTCAAACCAAATACAATCGTTTCCCCCTCTACAGTTTCCTCTGCTTGTTCATCTGTATCGTCTTTCGCTTCATTCGTATTACCACATGCTGCTAATAAGACTAACATCATACTAAAAAATAAAAGTGCTGTATGCTTTTTCATGATTGTTCACCTTCCGTAAATTAAGATAATTGCTTAAACACTTCTCTCATATTTTCTGGAGTGAACTGGACTGAATCAGGTCCAGGAGATTTCCACACTCGGTACGTTTCATTGTTTAATTTTTTTACTAATTGATCTGTGTTATAAATATGAAGGTTATACACCCAATTAGCCATCATTAATATGGCTGCCATGTGTGATCCTTCATTAGAGGCGCCACAAATATCTTTTACGAGATTAATTTGGTAGTCTCGGAAATACCCGTCAAAAACAGAAGTCATCAGACAGCCGTCGGTCACAAACCCACCGATCATAATGTGCTTAACACCAAGATTTCTCAAAATTAAATCTAAGTTTGTTGCATAAAATGCACTCCACCGATACTTATCAATAACAATATCTCCCTCTTCTGGAGCAATCTCATCAAATATTTTGTAATTGTCTGTATCGGTTGAATAATACACAGGTGTCCCATCCTCTTTTAACGGTTCTTCATCTGATAACCCGACTGTATCATCACGGTTTATTTGACGTGTATAAATAATTGGAATCTTTTGCTCGCGGCACGTTTTAATCAATTCTTTTGTTTGTCTAATAACATTCTCCACTCCTGCGATTCCAAAATTACTTTCTTTTTGTAAATCTATTAATACTAATGCTGATTTTGTTACATCCAAATGAATTTCCCTCCACATTTATTTCTTTTCAGTTTTCGGTATATAGTTAAAGATTTCATTCGATTCCAAAGCATTTGCAAGCCTCATAGTCCAATCAAAATAAGCAAGTGAGTTATTCAAACTTTCTAAATCCCGTTTAGCTACCTGACTCGCCTCTCCAGATGAGTTTTCGGCAATCTCCTTTAATATTGGTTTTGCTTGTTCATTCGCTTTCATGATTAAACTTCTTTCTTGTCTTAGGTTTTTCACAAAAAAGTTTATAAAGTTACGCATAAAGTCCTTTTCAGCGATAAAATGATCTTTTCTATCTCCCTTTTTCCAAACTTTGATCACCATTTCCGTTTCCAAAAGCTCACGCATTCCATTACTTACGCTTGCTTTACTCATCGCAACTTCCTCTTTAATATCATCAAGTGACATCGGTTCTTCAGCAAAATAAAGTACTCCGTATATCCTTCCGACTGAAGGTGTAACACCATAAATAACCATCGTTTGCGCGAGAGCGCTAACCATTACATCCCGGGCTTCTTCTACCTTTTTCATGTCTTCACTTTTTTTCAAATAATTCACCTTCTTTTTTATCCATTTTATTTAATTTGTTTAATACAACTTGAACATTTAATACTTTATACTCTTTTTGATAGTATGTCAAATCGAGTGAAGAGAACTACACTTCGTCGTAGTAGTTCTCGGTTTAGTCGCAACTTCTCCTTGCCTAGACGCAACTTCTACTTGCCTAGGCGCAACTTCTACTTGCCTAGGCGCAACTTCTCCTTACCTAGGCGCAACTTCCCCTTACTTTGACGCAACTTCTCCTTACTTTGACGCAACTTCTCCTTACTTTGACGCAACTTCTCCTTATAAAGTCGTCGAATTTAAAATCGGATCAAAAAAAGAACAGATTGTTATAAACAACCTGTTCCTTTTATGATTACCGATTTATCTACGAAAATTAGCTATACTTTAAAAGAGGTTTGAAAACCAATTTTTTACCGAATGAAAAATATTTTGAATGAAGTTACGGTCATTTTCTGTTGCTTCTATCGTTTCGCTGCTAACATCGCCCGCCATATTTTCACTTGAATCATCTAATAAAACAGGCTGCTCACCTTCAACGACATTTACCATTTCAGAACCGTATTGATCATAAATAACTTGGCTATTTTCTTCGTTATACGGTTCAATTCCAACTTTCACGGCATTTTCTGTCACATCGACACCAGTAAAGTGAATCGTAAATCGATCATATTCAAAGCCATTTGAATCAATTTCTTGTTGTTTCGACATCAATTCTTCTTCAGAAAACTCTACGTATCGAATCTCAACTTCTGCGGGCTCTGTTACTAATTGTTTCATTTCTGCTTCATGCTCAGAATTCAGCTCTTCAGTAAATGAAAGGACGATGACTCCTAAGTCACTTTTATCCCGATCAATATGCAAACTTGAAAAAACATCGTCTTCAATATGTTCAGAAATATACGCCCGAATCTCATCAATGACTTCAGTATGATTCGGATCAATTCCCTGTTCTTCCCACTCTTCTATTTGATTCGTAAATGAATCATCTTCATCTGCTAAAACTCCTGCAGGAAAAACTGCTAAGACAACAGCAATCGTTACACATGTAAAAATACGTTTAAATAATCTCAAGATAGTCCCTCCTCTTCTTTTACTCATTGGACGCAAGCGGGCATGAAAAGTTACAAATTTTCACCATGAAATTGCTTTCCAACTAAAATGATTTTGGACAGGCCATTGATATTTTTAACGAAGTGAAAGAAGAATGGAAGTCGCAATTATTCCCTGGGGTGAAAACGAGTCTAATTTTAAATCAACGGCAAGTGAATAAAAAAGCTCCTGAGACATTTTCAACAGCCATAAGGCATAGTAGCACTACTTTTTGTATCTTCATCGTTAGTTAAGCGTATATACGACGATAGACATCATTATCGAAATGAGAAGGGTTGCCATCAAAAATGATCTGTCCATTTTTTAAGCCAATCATTCTCGTTGCGAATTCCTTTGCAAGCTCTACGTCATGAACATTGGCAATCGTTAGGAGTCCTTTGTCGATATGAATCATTTGCAGCAATCGAAAAATCTCTTTTGCTGTACTTGGATCTAGACTTGCAACAGGCTCATCCGCTAAAAATACCATTGGCTCTTGCATAAGGGCACGAGCGATTCCTACCCGTTGTTTTTGACCGCCACTCAAATGCTCCACTTTTCTGTCCGCGAATTTAGCTAAATGAACTTCTTTTATGTAGTGATCCGCTTTTTCTTTTTCTTCAGCAGAAAATAATCCAAGCAAGTTTTCGTAAGCTTTCTTTTTACCAAAGTAGCCAGTTAGTACGTTATGACGTACAGTTAAGCGTGGAATTAGATGAAAATGCTGAAAGATCATTCCGATGTTAGAGCGAAGTCTTCTTTGATCCTTTTGGTTTAATTGATGAATCTTCATCTCGTCTACATATACTTCACCAGATGAGAGTGGCTGAAGTCCGTTTAGCGTCCTAAGTAACGTAGATTTTCCTGCCCCACTCCTCCCGACAATACAAATAAACTCCCCTTTTTCAAACGTAACATTGACATTTTTTAACGCGTAATCCGCTGTTTTTGTATATTTTACTGAAACACGATCTAAAGTTATCATTTCACTCCACCTCCGATTAAATTCAAATCGAAAAACTATATCACACGCTTTCTAACGAATGAGCCGAACATATCTACGAAGATAACGAATACAATAATGACGATAATTGACATCGCCATTCCGTCATAATAAAAGCTCTGGTATTGGTTAAAAATTTGTTGTCCAATCCCTCCGCCTCCGACAAAGCCAAGGATTAAAGACGTCCGGATCGCGACTTCAAAACGGTAGAAATAGTGCGATAACACATTTGGCCAAATTTGCGGGACGATTGAAAATGTGTTTGCGATCCTTGGTGTCGCTCCAACAGACTTCATCGCTTCTTGCGGCCCTTTATCCGAGGCTTCGATTAATTCTGAAATAAGCTTGCCAAGTACGCCGACATTATGTAGTAATATAGCAAGTACTGCTGCAAATGGGCCTAATCCGATTGCAACAACAAAAACCAAGCCAAAAACGATTTCAGGAATCGATCGTAAGCCTGATAACGAAAACCGATTCAAATAATAGATATAATTGTTCATACTCGTATTAGAGGCTGCTGCAAAGCTAAGTGGAATGGCTACAAGTAATGCAATAAATGTCCCTAAAAAAGCAATCCCGAATGTTACGAGCGTTTCCTGTAATAATAATGGGAGAATCGACCAGTCTGGCGGGAAAAATCGAGACTCGATGAATGAAAATACATATGATAAGGATGGAAATATCCACCATTGAAACTCGGTTATTTCCATACTAAATAGCGTAATAAACAGTATGATGAATGCATAAATAATATATCTTTTTCTAAACCAGACCATCTTATCGCCCCCTTTCCGATAACAAATCTCTGCAAGCAGGAAAGCACATTCCTTCAATTTTGACAAAAAAGTTTGCTCGTCCCTTTCACTTCTAAAAATCGTAACTTAAAACAAAACTTGACTTATCGTTAAAGTGATTCTTAGCAAACGAATGGTTCTTGCCTAAAACCTTTTACACTTTCGTCCTGTGGAATCTTAGTTTCTGCTATACGATCATCCATGGTTTTATATATTCTCATCGTATTAAGAAAAGCGCAAGGCGCCCGCCTATCGGCGAAAAGCGCTGCCTCTTCCTCTTCTAGCATCGCTCTGTAGTTATATCCGTCGAGGCAAATCGAAGCTTATTCGTGATGTAAATGCTCTTTGGGGCTACCGACAGGAAGAAGTCCGAACTTAGACTTCTAGTGGCAGGGCGAAGCGACCTCGAGCGAAGGAAATAGCTGTCTCTTCCTCTACTAGCAACACTCCGAAGCATATCCATCGAGACAACTCGTAGCCTACTCGTGTAGCAAACGCTCGTGCCTGAAGTCTAAACAGCAATCGAGATTGATATTTTATACTTTCTTATCTTAATAAGAAAAGCGCAAGCATCTTTGGTTATCGACGAAGAAAACTGGAATGAGCCGAGTGAGATAAAGGAGTGTCGAAGGCTTGTCTTTGTCTCTGCCTCTACTAAAATTGCTTTGGAGTGTATCCCGTCGAGACAACTCGAAGTCTTGCGTGATGTGAACGCTCGTCGCTCACGATTTAACGTAGACGAGGTGAGGGAAGTTTCTCAAGTCAATGGGCACTGAAGCTAGACAGCAATCGAGAGATTGATATTTTATACTTTCTTAACATTTAAAAAAGGAATGAGAAAAACTTCTCATTCCCGACTTGCTAATCAAGTGACTCAGGATCAAGCATGTCAAATTCCCTCGCTGCTTCCAATACATCTTCATATTGTGCATCATCAACCTCTATGAAAGCAGATGCTCCGCCAAAAATAGCTAATATCTCCGGATCGTCAATATCAATAAACGATTGTTGGACAAGTTGAATGAGTTCTTCATCCATATCGTGCGGAACAACCCATGGATATTGATAAAGTTTTTCTGACTGCCAAATGACTTTCATTAAATCGTCATCAACCGCTCCTTCATCTACAAGCGCATCATAGATTGCACTGTCTACCGCTCCGATATGTACAGTTTGATTTTCGACTAGTTGTGCTGTTATATCATGTGATCCTGTGTAACGTACTGACGAAAAATCATGTTGATTCTCATCCTCAAAAACCCCTCTATTGACAAGCTCTATCCCAGGAATAAGGGAACCAGATGTTGAGGAGATACTGCCAAATGCAAAATCAAGTTCATTAGAGCCGGGATTTTCTAAAGCTTCTTCTAACGTATCCCAAGGCTGATCAACACGAGAAATCATATATGAATAATAATAAGGTTCACCATCGATTAATTGTGTCAAAATCGCTTGTGCACCACTATGTTCATGGGCAATTAAATATGTAAGCGGTCCAAGGAATGCAAGATCAATATGACTGTAATTAATTGCTTCCACTACTGCATTATAGCTCGGGTAATGATCAACCGACACATTACGATCTAATTTATTTGCTAACTCTTCTTCTAAACGATCCAAGCCATTTTGCATTTCCCCAATTGACTGAGCAGGAATAACCGCCACTTCAAACACGTCTTCACTCGTTTGTTCGGAAGTTTCACTTTCTGAAGCACAACTTGTGAAAAGAAAGATACTCGTTACAAAAATAAAAATTTGCTTTGGTACTTTTTTCAATACTGATACACCTCATCTTACAGTAGGGAGTTAAACAGGAAATATGACACACTCTTCCTATTCAATTCGCACCACCTCAACTGCCATTTTATTAAAATAACGTTAGCACGATCAAATTGTCTTGTAAAGAAACTAAGCTTCGAGTTAGAGATCATAAAGCGAGGGTTAAGTGGCTCAAGACAATATTCGAGGCATCAGGACGAGAAGAGAACAGGTATTGGCATAATTATTAACGAAAGGTAAACAGCTTGTCAAAGCATAAGCAAAACTCGGCTTATCGTTATAGAGGTTCTCAGCAAGCGAATGATGCTCGCTTAAATTCTGATCATACAAAAATGACTGACTTAAAGTTCACCGACAGCTATCCTTTAAGTCAGTATCTTCGAATAAATGACTTTACCATTTTATTTGTTTAATCAAATCAATCATTTCTCGTTTCTTTTCTTCTCCTAGATTGGAACTTTCTATCTCCGCTTTTATATCGGTAATCGTTCCGAACCCTTGAACAAATCCACTTAACCTTACTGCAAGCGTAGAGATATTCAGCTCTTGGTGAGAAGGATAAAACGAAGAAAGCATTGTAAACGCATGTTTCCATCGTTTTAAATTATATTTTTGATGATAATCTTCAGCTGTATAAAACGTTGAGCAAGGAGTCTTTTCTGTTTCGAGTTTTCGGTTAAAACCGGATTCTATTTGATGTTTCTGCTCATAGGCTAACGCTTGTTGCTCATCGTTATGATAAAGAAGGAGTGACATATATTGACGTCCACCGTAACCGTGTAAGACACCGGAATGATTTCCCAAAACACGTCTAACAGTTATTCATAAGAATGATGCTTGGGATAAAATCAATTTGCACGGTTTCAATGTGATTCCCATATGACGGTAGTCTGGGTTTACTGTAGTTCCGCCTCCAAATCCGACTCGTGTTCTTATGACACCTTTCAGAAGACCGAACCGGGCATCAGGACCCCAAAATCAGCCCATTCCGAATGTTGCTGTATCGATATGAAGTTCCCTAGTTTGATCAGCATATTCGTTCATGGTAGACCTCCTTCTTACTCCTATTTCTTATAACTCAGATAATACTTCTAGCACTTCATCGACGTTTTCACCGACAAGGTAATCAACTTCAGTGACTTGACTTTCTGTTTCCGCATTCACAGCCGTATATCCTCTGTAAATCAATTGTTCTTCTACATCAACAAACTCAAAATGCTCCCCGAATTGGACTTCCCAATCTGAAAGTAATTCGAACTGTAATTGCTCATTCTCTGCAAGTAAACTGTGACTTTCAGGATCACTTGGACTGATACCATACACGGTATAGCCGATCTCATTAATTTGTTCAATATATTCATTCAGCTCAACTAGCTGACTAAGGCAGACTTGTCAGTCAACACCAGTAAAATATAAGAACAGAACTTTATCATTTTCTGCAAAAGGATTTAGTTCAATTCCATCTGTTGTTAACAGTGAAAAATCATAATCCTCTTGATTGTACTCATTACTTTGATCAGTGCTTGTACACCCGGTCATAATCAGAATTGCGAAAACCGAAGCGAACAATCCCACGATAATTTTTTTCACCTGATATTCCCCTTCCTTTCTATCCATTACTGTTAGATTATCATTTATACGAATAAAATATAAATAAAAAAGATGATTAATAATCACTTAATCCTTTTTAGGTACTTTTTCACCGCTTCTACTGTCGCTTCATAAACAATTGCACCAATTTCTTCCCCTACTTCCGATCCAGAACCAGCACTACAAGTTCTTTCTCCTTTCTGGGTAAGAGCAAGCAACAGGCAATCCGTAGAAGTCCCTGTTGCAATCGAATTTGTGTGAGGATCTTTAATTTGAAGGTCTTGCAACGCTTTCGCTTTCGCTTCTGTAGCTGTCATATATCCATGAATAAGTGCACCATCTGTAAAATGAGCATCGATGAAGACCATCGTGTTAATTGTTCCGATATGACTGATAGATCTATGAATACCTTCTTTAGAAATATCTCGGGCATTACCAATTCCTGCGGTTACGACGACAAACATATTCATATTATTGACTGTCTTTTCTACGAACACGACATCGTCCATTTCCACAGCTGTCATCATCGTGGATGCCTGCTCTGGCGGAATTCCTTCATCAGCCATCCATTTCTCAAGATCACTTTCAGATGCTGGATTATGATCAACGTTTTCCACATGAAAATTAATGAAATGTTTTAACCACTGAATCCCTTCACCTAAGAAACTATTTGAAATCGTTCGTAATGGTTCATCAAATTGCAAGTAAATGTATTTCTCATTTTTTTCGATACAAACATTTTCGAGTAAAGTCTGATGACGATTTCCATCCCGTGTCATATAATTCGGAGTCATCATTATTTGCGGTTTCGGAACGAGCGGATGAGAATGGGCGTTTACAGAAACACGATACACCTTTTCAAGTTGATCCACTTTCCTTAATGTATCGACATTACCGACGTCTAAAAATGTCCCTTCATGTAAAAGAGCAATACGGTCTGCATAAAGGGAAGCTACATTCAAATCATGTAAGATTGCAAAAATCGTTAATCCTTTTTGGTGCTGCCATTCTTTTAATAGATCTAAAATATCAAATGTATGTTTGATATCTAAATGGTTCGTTGGTTCATCGAGTAAAAGAATTTCTGGTTCCTGAGCTAAAGCTTTCGCTAATAAAACGCGTTGTTTTTCTCCGCCGCTAATCATTTGAAATTGGCTGTTGCGAAACTTCTTTACGCCTGTGGCGTCCATGACTCGGTCTATGATGTCTCTATCTGTTCTTGAGAGCCTTTTCAGAATGCCTGTTTGGTGAGGGTATCGTCCGAGACTCACTATTTCTTCAACTGTATAATCAAAGGAAATATGAACTTCTTGCGTGAGTACCGCCACTTTCTTTGCTTTTTCTATTTTTGGCATTGAGAAAAGAGATTGGCCAGAAATGAAAATGCCGCCACTTTTTACAGGTAGACGTCCAGTTATTAAATTAAAAAGTGTTGTTTTCCCGCTTCCATTAGGACCGAGAAGAGAAAAAAACTCACCTTTGTTAATCTCAAAACTAAGGTCATCAATAATCGGTCGATTCCCGTATCCGCCTGTTAAATGATCAACTTTCAACATGTCCTTTTCTCCTTCCAATTCTTTCTCTAACTAAGAGTAAAGCAAATACTGGCGCTCCTATTAACGCTGTAATGACACCAATCGGCAGCTCCTTTGGGGCGATGATCGTTCTTGCGATTAAATCAGCACACACTAGGAAAGCTCCCCCTACAAGCATTGAAAGAGGCAAGACATAACGGTGATTCGGACCTGTAATGAGACGGACTAAATGAGGGATAACGAGTCCAACAAATCCGATCGTCCCTGATACCGCTACTGCTGCACCGGTTAGCAATGACGCACCAATTAAAATGAGAATTTTCCCTCTATTCACATTTACACCTATATGATCGGCTGCATCTTCCCCTAATGCTAAAGCATTCAACTCACGATAATGAAAAATAAGCATAAACGTCCCAATAATCATAAATGGTAAAATCAGTTGCACATGACTCCAGCCTCTCATGCTGACACTGCCGTAAAGCCAATAAATAATTTGCGTCATCGAGTCTTGATCACTTAATGCAATAATTAGTGAAATGATTGCGCCCACAAATGCACTGACGATAATACCAGCTAATATAATCGTTTCGATCGCTAAATTTCTGCTGCTTAGCCTAACTAAACCAAAGACGACAATCAAAGTCAAAAAACCACTTAGTATCGCAACAATTGGTAACGTGAAGCTTCCTAACCATACGATTGTTACTTGGAAAAACAAGACGATTACAGCTCCAAGTGCAGCTCCGGATGAAACTCCAATTGTATACGGGTCTGCTAAAGGATTACGTAACAACCCTTGAAATGCAGCACCAGCTAACGCTAATGAAGCTCCTACGAAGAGTGCAAGTAAGACTCTTGGGAGCCGAATGTTCCAAATGATCATTTCTTCATTTTTTGGAATATCTTCTTTCCAGGTTATCCCTAAGCTGTTGTCCAAAATAATACTTATGATGCTCGATATCGGGATTGTCACACTGCTTATGAATAAACCTAGGAGGGCTGTACATAGTACAAACCCTCCGCAAATCACATATAGCCAAAATGTTTTATTACTCAAAAACTTCCGGGTAGATAAGTTCTGCAAGTGTTTCCACTCCTTCAATGAGACGAGGACCTGGTCTAGTCACTGTATCGTTATCAACATCGAAAACTTGTTCATTTTTAACAGCAGGTACCTCTTCCCAGCCATCTCTTGACATTACCTCATTCAGTGGATCTTCAACATAATAGCCATATGTTGTAATGATGACATCTGGGTTCAATTGAACGATTTCTTCTTCTGTAATATTCACCCATCCTTCATGATCCTCGGCTGCATTCGTTGCTTGGATCGACTCCAGCATTTCATGTAAAAATGTTTTTTGTCCCGTTGTAAAGATGTCAGGAGATGGTGCGACCTCTACCCATACTGTTTTTTCCTCTGTTACTTCCTCAGCTTTTTCAATAATCATGTTGTGGCGCTCTTTCATGTCTACAATAAGCTCTTCCGCTTCAACAACTGCTCCTGTTCCTTCGGCGATTAATTCAATTGATTCGTATACGTCAGCAAACGATGAGTCATCACCAATAACAATGACGTGAATGCCAGCATCGGTAAATTGCTCTAGTACTTCCTCGTGATTATTCCAGTGATAGTCAGTTACGAGAAGTACGTCAGGTAGTATTGTTAAAATCTGTTCTGCATCGATTTCTTGTGCTCCGATCGTATCAATGTCCATCACTTCTTCAGGGAAATTACAAAATTCTGATACACCAACGACTTTATCTCCTAGACCTAAAGCAAATGTAATTTCAGTATTACTCGGCTGCAACGAAGCAATTGTTTCTGGTTCTTCTTCAATTGTCAGCTCATTACCAGCATCATCTGTTAATGTAACAGGGAAGTGTCCATCTTCAGCTCCGCCTTCTCCATCACTGCTTTCTTCAGATGATGTTTCTTCATTACCGTTTTCATCTTGAGGCTCTGTTCCTTCTTCTTCTGAACCACAGCCAGCCATTACAACTATCAATAAAATAAAGAGCAGGCTTAAAGGTCCCCATTTTTTCAAAAATTCTTTCCCCATTTTTATATCCCCCTATATTTTCTTCACAACAAAAAAACGCTATTCCACAGGAAAAGCGCAAAGTGTCAAAGTGCATCGTTATGTAAAGATTTCTAAATGCACGTTAAACATCCTTTTCCTCGAAGGTGTTTTAAAATAGAAAGTCCCCATTCAGTTCATTGGAACATTTCTATATTAAACAAAAAAAGGCAGGTCTCCTGACTCACGCTTCATCAGTAAGCTGCTCCTTCCCATACAAAGGATTGCACAGTGGAATATGTTGCAGCCTTCCTAAAACGTTCACAGTGGCGGGACCGTGTTGGATTTTCACCAACTTCCCTTTTCATCTGACACATCCATTCTAGCTTATGGCCTTGTCAGAAACCTTTTTTGTATCCTATTCGTTTTTTTGTCCTAAAAATTATTATATGAGAGTTTCCCACCTTTGTAAACAAAACTTCTTTTATCGACCTTGCGAAATAGCGAATTGTTTCATCCTATAGTGAATCTCGCCAAGTCTCACAATAAGTAATCCGCCCGTAAAACGAGCGGTTTTAATTTCGCTCTATAAGGGCACTTTACCGACATAGGGGCTGTCACACCTTTTTTAGCACTAATGTTGCACGAATCGCTTATGGTAGACGCTATCCCTAGGCAATGTTGTTATCAAAAGATGGAGATACTACGAGACTGTTCCTCCCTCTACTAATATGGATCTGTCGTTTATGGTCGAAACAAATCGATGTATTTTAGAAGGAGAATATTCTTTCCTACGGCCAAGTGTACTCAAATAAATAAAGTGTTTTATGTACATAACAATAATAAACTGTTAGCCGGGAGAGGATCGATATGGAAATAAACGTAATGACCTTTAATATTCATCACGGAAAAGGGTTAGATCGAAAAGTCGACTTAGAAAGAATTGGGGAAGTAATCGAGAAAAGTGACGCTGACGTTATCGGTTTAAATGAGGTTGATAGACATTTTTCTAAACGAAGTCATTACGAAGATCAAATTAAATGGCTTGCATCGCAATTAAACATGGAACACGATTACAGTCCATCCCTTACGTTAAAATCCCGAAAAGCAAATCAAGTAAGGCAATACGGAAATGCTCTTCTTTCACGATTACCAATCCTATCGAGTAACAGCTACCCACTTCACTTTATGAAAGGATTTATTGAAGGAAGGTCATTATTAGAAGCAACGATTCAAAGCGAAAACAAACCGTTTCAAGTGTACATCACACATTTATGCTTAAACCCTTTTCTCCATAAAAAACAATCACATTTTATTATAAACCAAATTCAACGTTCTCCATTTCCGGTCGTCGTGATGGGAGATTGGAATATGAGACCGAATTCATCTGGATGGAAAAAAATGACCGAACACCTTCAAGATCCATGGGTTTTATCTGGAAGAGGGAACGGAAGCACATTTCCCTCATCTCATCCGCAAATGCGCCTAGACTATATTTTTTGCAGTAACAGATTCAAAGTAACGAATGCAGAGGTTGTCTCAATTCTTCCTTATGCCTCAGACCATTTGCCAGTAAAAGTGACGTTAGCATTTCCTAAATAATGACTTGTTTAGACTTAGTCCGCTTTTGATTCTATCTACACGAAGTCCGCGATAAAAGCTGTGTATCACGATTCATGTATCTTATTTTCACCGTATTAGCAGCGTTCGTTCGTTCAATATATTGTGAAAGCGGTCCTTCATATATTCGCTCAAATTCATGTCCCGCTA
Organism: Evansella halocellulosilytica; assembly: GCF_002335745.1. Lineage (GTDB taxonomy): Bacteria > Bacillota > Bacilli > Bacillales > Salisediminibacteriaceae > Bacillus_CA > Bacillus_CA halocellulosilytica. Next base: position 4,839,243 of record NZ_NIST01000001.1, read on the forward strand.
TAACATCTCTCGGAGTTACATGAGAGAGTGGTTTATTAAAGTGAATGACTTCACTTGTTTGTAAGATCGTTGCAACAAATTGGGAACAGAAAAAGGCATTGTTTCGGGTTATTTGCTTATCGATAAGAATCGCAAATAAGCCTAAAAGGTTATAACGATAACACTCTTTCTGTTTTTCAATATGCTTTATAAAATCTTTCATGACGACTAGCTGCTCTTTCGTTACATTGCATCTGTATATCGCACCATTCGCATGTTTAAAAATACTCCCTCGAATATCTTCTTTGACAAATCCTCCGATAAATGGATTTCGGGCTGTTTTTCGTCCAAAGCTATATACCTCATCCAAATCTGAATCAAAAGATATTGATGCATGATTGTAAGGTTCTTTCGTAAAAAGCTTAATCGTTCGTGTAAACATTGTTCCTGTATCGGTTAACAAAATGTATATGTTTTGAGTATCCATCTTATTTCTCCTATAAAGAAAATGTAAAATCTTTCTTTATGATAAAGAGAAACGAGATCCGAATGAAGATGCCTTAGCTGTATTTCGATATAAGACTTAAGGTTTATATTATAAAAAATGGTAACTTCAGGTTTCATTTTAGTAATTCATCGTTTAGTCGCAACTTCTCCACATTTTGTCGTAGTAACTCTCCGTTTCGTCACAATATCCAACTCCGCAATAGAAACGCCGCGTCCTCGTGCCGGACGGGGCAAAACATTTTATTCATCAAGTTTGGTAGCATAGCAATACATTGCCAGAAGCGAACCTCTTCGTTTTTACGAGGGTTAAGTGCAGCTTCTCTTCTACATCTATAAAGTATGATGTGCCGCTCCCTAAAACAATGGGGTTGATCATGATTTGAAATTCATCAATTAACTTCATTTTCGTTAAATATGAAACGAGGTGCGTACTGCCTAAAATAACAATGTCTTTCGTAGATTGTTTCTTAAGCTGTAAGATTTCTTCTGTTACATTCTCACTAACAATTCTCGTATTTTGCCATTTAGCTTTTTTAAGACTAGTAGAAAAAGCAATTTTCGTTAATTGATTCATTTTTTCAGCAATAATTGGGTCATTTAAAACAGCTTCACGTGTTGGCCAATAATTTTCCATCAGTTGATACGTGTTTTTTCCGAACAAAAGAACATCTGCAGAATCAAGTAAACGAGCTGCATACGTATTATATTCTTCATCGACGTTATGCCAATCTATTTCTTTATTCTTTCCTTCTATATAGCCATCTAGAGACACCATCATTTGTGAGATTACTTTAGCCATTTAATGGTCAACTCCCTTTGTTTGATAACGAAGAAATACGACTCCTGACGTAAATTGACGGACATCGGCAAACGAAAGATAAAATTGAGGTCCAGGTGTTGGAAATAACCGTTTCCCTCCGCCTAAAACTATTGGATGGATATAAAGTTGAAATTCATCAATTAATTCCCGCTGCATGAACGACGATGCAAGTCCAGCTCCACCAAGTAAGAGGCTACCCTCATTTTCATTTTTCAGTTTTGTTATTTCCTCAATTATCGGTTCTTTCATAAGCCGGCTATTCCACTGTACATTCGTTAACGTCTTTGAAAAGACGACTTTCGGTATATTTCTCCATACATTCGCATAATGAATATCATACTTTGTTACTGTGGTTTTTTTATCTGCCTTTGGCCAATAGCCAGCCATATTCTCATACGTTCTCCGTCCGTATAAATGCATCCCTACCTTGCTCTCCTGATCATTGATGAAACGAAATAATTCATCATCAGGAGTTCCCCAGTCAATCTCACCATTTTCTCCTTCGATAAAGCCATCGACAGATACCATTTGTGAATAAATTACTTTTCCCATTGAGTTTCTCCCCTAGCACTTCATTTTAAAACGTGTCCTTCCTTTTAAACGATTCATCTTTTTCAAATAAATCAAATTGATTTCCGTATAAGTCTTGAAAGCCAACTCCTTTTCCTCCTGGGACAGATTTAGGCTCGCCGTGAAATACAACTCCGCGTGTTTTCATATTTTTATAATCGGCTTCAATGTCATCAGACTCGAACATGACGATAATATGCTCCCCTGCCTGCTTCCCAATTAACGCTTCATGTTCAGGGGTATCTGCTTTTACTAATTCAAGTACGGTCTCATTATGTTTTTGAGGAGAAACAGTCAAATAAATCCATCCAGGTGCAAACTCTTCCTCATCAACGATTACAAATCCTAAACTTTCGGTGTAAAATTTCTTTGCTTTTTCGATGTCACGAACAAAAATCGTTATTTGAATCGCTTTTCGTATCATATAGTGCCTAACTCCTTTCAACATTACTTTCTGCTGCATTTATTCTATCAACAAATCTGTTGTATTTATTCTATCAACAAATAAGATGATTTATTTCTTATCAATTGCTATATTTTCTAATCAAAAGAAAAACAGCCTTTATTGGCTGCTAAATTGCGATTATTCACATGAAAATTGTCTGTTTATCAGAAAAGAATAGTAACAATAAATGAAATCAATGTAAGCCTCTCCTCAGGATGTTATATTTTTAGCAATTTTTTTAGAAGCATTTCGGATAAATAAAAAGCAATTCCCGCAATCATATAGCCAACACCCATTTTAATATCAAAATCGAAGTCATTTGTACCTACAACAGAAAATAATAATACTACAAGTATACCTCCAAATAACCCTGCTATCGCATAGTATGGAATTTTCCATTTAGGATTTATTTTATCAATAATTATTGAAACTGGAACTGCAAGCAACAAATAAACTGGGAGGGCATAAATATACACAAAACCAAGACCCCCAAAACTGATAACGATGCTGCTCCTTATAACGATCGATTTAATGATTTCGAGCAATATAAGTATTATATAAAATGTTAGAGGTGATAGAACTGCTGATAGAAGTTTAACTATTAGTATAATTATTAGATTAATCATTATCTATATCCTCACCTTTTTGCTCATCGTAACGTCATTATCATTCAGCCGAAAATCTTTAAACTAAGAGTTACTTAAGAACGATTCAGTAACGCTAGAATGAGAATTATTGTCATTTGATTTATCTGCAAAATGAAACTAACCCGCACATATATGAGCGCAGGCTAGTGTATGGTGCTAAAGAAGTTTTTGTTATTTTGGTTGTCGTGTGGCGGTTATATTTTAGTTTGTGTGATACCACAAATGATATTGCAGAACTTAAAGTTTCATTATTTCATATGCAGAAATCTCACTAAATAAGCATTTCTTGCGTTTAAGTATTTTTTAATTTCGTGCATATGGTCTTTAAGGAAATTCGATTTATCTCGTTACGTGTTGCTTACCAGCTTCAATCCTTTCTAATTCACTTAACGTTGGATTCCCTTCCCAATCTCCTTTAAACTGAGTAGCTAACGCACCCATGATGTTCGCTCGTTTTAAAGCATCTGGTAACCGTTCTATTAAGCGATTACTTTTTAACGGCTGTTCATCATCAAGAAACACCGATAAAAAACCAGCAGCAAAGGCATCTCCAGCACCAACAGTATCGATAGTTGTCTCAACTCTGTACGGCTCTGCTTTTACCATCGTGTCATCAAACTTTGCCATTGACCCGTTCGTTCCTAATTTTAATAAAACAACTTTGACTCCCATTTCCTGAAACTGTTCACAAAACTGCTCTGGTGATTTCTCACCAATTAAAAACTCTGCTTCCTCAATACCAGGCATAAAAATATCACAATAAGGAATGTATGAAAGCAATGTTTCCCGTGCTTCTGATTCGCCCCATAGTTTTTTTCGTAAATTTGGATCATATGAAACGGTTAAACCTTGTTCTTTCGCCTGGATCATTGCTTTTTGAACCATCATCGTTGTATTCTCACCTAAAGCCGGGGTAATTCCTGTTATATGTAAATGTCGGGCACCTTTAAACCAATCCAGCTTCATATCTTCGTCCGAAAGCTTACTTGCAGCAGAATGCTTTCGATAATAGTAAACATTCGGATCTCCATATCCTTTTGATTCTTTGAAAAATACTGCAGTAGGTGATGTCTGATCTTTGATTACGTATGAAACATCAACACCCTCGCCTGCTAATGTAGATAAAATCATGTCTCCGAACGGATCATCCCCTAAACGACTAATCCAGCGGACTTTTTTACCTAACCGTGTTAATGCCATAGCAACATTCGATTCCGCTCCACCGACTGACTTTGCAAAAAGGGGAGCATACGTAATCGCCCCTTCAGTTAATGCTGGCTGAAATAAAACCATACTTTCACCGATCGTTACGACATCTACTTTAGGTAAGTGATTCATCCTCTCATTCCCCCTTTACTTTTTCTGTAAACTGTCTTGCAAGATTCGTGATTTCATCAAATTTCTTTTCATGAATAAGCTGCTTATGAACGAGATTCCCGCCTAAGCCAACAGCAATGGCACCAGCAGATAAAAAATCCTTCATATTGTCTAAATTGACCCCACCTGTCACCATCATTGGAATATGATTTAAAGGACCTCGAATGTCTTTAAAATACTGAATCCCTAAAGTTCCAGCAGGAAATAACTTTACTGCTGTTGCTCCAGCTTGATAAGCACGAACGACTTCAGTCGGAGTCATCGACCCCGGCCAAACATCGACCCCTTTTGATATTCCATAATCTATGACTCTCTCATCAAGATTAGGCGAAACTAAATATTCAGCACCCGCTGAAACAGCATCTTTTGCCATATTAAGATCAAGAACGGTCCCAGCTCCTATACAAGCACGCTCACCAAATTTTTCTTTCCAATTTGAAATCATCTTCAATGCTCCGTCTGTATTAAGCGTCACTTCTAATAATGAAATTCCTCCGTTTAATAATGCTTGAGCTGTAGGTTCTCCAGATTCATATGAAATCCCTCTAATAATTGCTACAAGCTTTTCTCTTTGCAATCTTTCAACGTTTGTTTCCTTCACTTTATCCCACCTGCTTTTTTTGTTTTTTGAGTTATGAATATTTATCGTCAGTTTGCAATTTGAGTTAACCTTACTTCTTTCGTTTCTTTCTTTTTAATGAACAGTCGTCCTAAAATCGATGCTGTCATATGTAACCGTAAATGGACCAGCCATATATAATCCGTCTAGCCACATTTGGTAAGGGGACTTATCTTTATGCCAAAAACCACCTTCCTTCGTTCGATTTAATTTTTAAAAGGTTCCGCAGCTTAGTAGCGGCTGTCTTATATTTTTCTAAGCCAGTTCTTTTATATAATGGAAATAAGAGCAACTCTGGTTGAATCGCGTCCAATTCACTTCGTCTAAATAAAAAGTTACCTTCCTCATCAACGAGCTTATCAACATATTCTTTAAAATAAAAGTAATATTCTTCTTCTTTCGTCACTTGCCATACGTCATGCATTCCGCAAAGAAAAACTCCTTGATGATAATGCTTTACAGGTTCATAATGACTCATTAAATTTCTGCATGCTTCCTCTGCCCATTGTAAAGCTGTTTTTTCTTTACTGAACATTTTATCTCCCATTTTTCCCCTTTTTAAGGTTTACGATTCACTGTACTTTGGATAAGACTTTTAACACGATAGCTTGCCAGAAGCGGATGTTTTTTTAGCAGCTTTAATCATTTATTACGTCCGATCAGACGTGAAGGCGATAAGTTAATCGGGAACAGAAACAGTAAAGAATACACGACGCGAGATCATACAGAAGTGATGATGCGCTTACTTATGTGTGGAGTCAGTGTGAAAAAAGAGAAAAAGAATTAAAGAATCTATTTTATTTTGCTAGGAAATCGGCACTTGGACAGAATGTGGTTAATGGATTAACAGTCAGAGTGACGATTATTTTTATCTGATGGTTTTATGCTTTCCTTATATGAGTCAAGACACGACTTACAAATACACATCTTCCGTTGATACTCTGACGGTACTAGTTTGAATATGTCTCGCGGAAAAGACTCGTCGTTACACCAGCAGGATGAGTCTTTGGTACACCCATTGTTATTTTGACAAATTGGACATTTCACATTGTTCACTTGCCCCATACGATCACACCTAAAATATCATTTTTCTTTATTTTATCATAGAAAAGCAGCTGCTAATAACGTAACAGCTGCTTTAAACTATGTTCTCATTTTAAGACTCGATATTTTACATGAGTCACACCTTGAGAATCAACGACATCCAACTTTTCTAACCTAACGCTTTCATCACCGATATGATCAAATAAACGTACTCCCTTTCCAAGTAATACAGGAGCTACATGAAGATGAATTTCATCAAGCAATCCGTGTTTTATACATTGCTGCGTGACTGTTGCACCTGCTACACCAACATGTTTCTCACCAGACGTTTCTTTAGCTCGTTCAACAGCACGATGTATTCCATTCGTTTCAAAGTGAAACGGAGTTGATCCAACCGGAACTTCATTTGGTACGTTATGAGTAAGAACGTGGACCGGCACCCCGCTTGGGTGGCTTCCACCCCATCCACCAACAATATCATACGTTCTTCTTCCTACTAAAATCGCTCCCGTTTTTTCAATGGATTCATCGAAAACTACTCGACTACTGCTTGACAGTTTAAAGAAGTCATTATATTTGCTAACCATCTCACCACTGAACAGCCAGTTGTGTAAAATGGATCCGTTATCACCAAGCGGCTGTTCTGAATGATCATTTTCCCCAGCAACAAAACCATCAAGCGACATTGACATATCTAACACTACATTACCCAAAGTTGATTCCCCCAATTATCTAGGTTTCACATTCTATTATAATGGAATCACCTTTTTACATTTCTTTTAGATTGCTAAATCATTGAAAAAGAGTTCCTATTTAGCTGATCCAGTGTCTCTTCAGGCTCTTGTTCTGTTTTCGTTGACCTAGTGTCCGCGGCGTAAACTCTCGCTCTGTTTTGGAGGACATGAGGTCCGTTATCCATACCAATTTGAGCTATTTTCATGATTATGCGGACATCGGTTCCTTTAATTTTTTAAAATACAGCTCAAAACGGATGATTTTGCCTAAATAACGTACTCACTGTCCTCTTACGCTGCAAGAATAGTCGTTTTTGTCGATATAACGGATCTGATGTCCGCGTAAATCCTAGCACTGTTATGTTTCCATTGACCCTATGTACGCTCAAGTCCCTGCTATATTCCTGTTGACCCTATGCACGCGTAAACCCTAGCACTGTTCTGTTTTCGTTGTTCCTCTGCCCGCTCAAGCCCCCCCTCGCTCAATCGATCAAAAAAATTAGCCAGTGCACAAGTTGTGCTCTGGCGACTATAACAAACCTTGTTATTAATATTTAAATGTTGAAATGTGCTGTGTCAGTTGTTCAGCCATTTTAGACAGTTCATCAGCCATATTACTCATTTCCTGCATCGATGCATTTTGTTGCTCAACTGTCGCAGATAACTCTTCTGTCCCTGCTGATGATTGTTCAGTCACACTTGCAATATCCTCAACATATTGTAAAGCTTGCTTACTTCTTTCATTAATTTGCTTTGTTGAAGATGAGATAACTGTTATTTTGTCTGAAAGCTCTTTAACATTTTTGGCAATGTCATTAAACGATTGTCCACTTCCAGTTATAACAGTTTCACCTTGCTTTACTTCTTTTTCAACATCTTTCATATCCATTGTTGCCCGTTTTGATTCATCTTGAACAGATTGAATAATCTCTTTTATTTCTTGAGTTGAATTCGTAGCTTCCTCAGCTAGTTTTCTTACTTCGTCGGCAACCACAGCAAAGCCTTTACCTTGCTCGCCAGCTCTCGCTGCTTCTATCGCAGCATTTAAAGCTAATAAGTTCGTTTGCGAAGAGATGTCTTCAATCACTTGGATGATTTCATTTATATTCTCGGATTTTATATTTAATCCTTCGATTGTACTAGCAGTGAAAGCAACTTTTTCTCTAATCACCTTCATTTGATTAATCGAATTTTTAACACTTTCTTCCCCCTTGTTCGATGAATACTCTGTATCTTTAGTCGCTTCTTCCATGACTTCTAAGTCACTATGAATCTGGGTCATATCTTCTGATACATGTTGGACGAGTTTTAGTGTATCAGCAGCTTTTGTTGCTTGCTCGTTTGCACCGGAAGCTATTTCCTCAGATGTAGCAGAAACTTGCTCGATTCCTTCTAAAAATTCTTTCGATGAAGCAGACAACTCCTCACTAGATGCTGAAACTTTATCAGAAATGTCCGAAGTTTGCATTATCAGTTTTTTAATACTATCACTCATCATGTTTATGTCATGCGTCAACTGACCAACTTCATCTTTTGATTTAACTTCGAGATGCTCAGCTGTTAAATCACCATTCGCAATCCTCGTACTAAATGTTTGAATGTCTTTAATTGGTCTCGTAATGCGTCTTCCAATAGAAAAAGCAATGATGATCCCGACAATAAGAGAGGCGGTTGGTACAATATAGGAAGTCAACTGTGCCTGATAAAGATAGTCATCCTGTTGTTCTTGTGCTGTAAGAGCATCTTCCTCAGCAATGTCAATAATCCTTTGGACACTACTTTCTATCTGTGCCTCTGCTTCCTCAATAATTGTACCGTCGATTTCAATTGCTCTCTCAATATCTCCGGACTTCACTGCGGGTACGAGTAAATCAAAAAACGATTCATCAATCGATGATAGTTCATGTTTTAGTACGTTAATTAATTCTTTCTGTTCTTCCGACTCCATAAACATCGTTAATTCATCAAGCACTCGTCCTTGTTCATTCACGATTCCTTCATATTCATCAATAAACTGTTCGTCACTTGAAATGATGTAATCGAGTAAATAGATATTTTTTTCAAGCGTTGTATTACGTAATTCTGAAGCAAGAATATGTTCTCTTGATGAATTTTCTACTCGTTCAGAGGACTGCTGAATATTTGTTTGTAAGAAACCAATGACGACCATACCAGAATAAAATAATAAAATGACTACCAAAAAACCTAAAAATAGTTTCGTCCCTATTTTTTTCATAAGTACCTCCTCATGTCATATTACCAATTTGTAGTTAGTACTATATTACCATCCACTTAGGCACATGAAAGCGACTTTGAAAAAAAAATTAATGTTCTTAGTGGTCATGTACAATATGACTATATAAGCACGGGACGAAAATCATTTCCTTTATAAGTGGCATCATATACGAGACTTTTGTCGGTCTCTTTGTTCTTTATTGTACTTGACAATTACAAAACGAACTCATGAAGGTTGCCTTTACATCACTACATTTTGAAATTTTTCGTTGCTTCTTGAAGACTTTTACTCATTTTCGAAAGATTCCCTGAAGCGATGACAACTTCATCAATAATGGCATTTTGTTCTTCAGATGCAGCTGAAACGGTTTGGGCATTGCCGTTTACTTTACTTAATGACGAAGAGATTTCATCCATTGCTACAACAATTGATTCAGTTCCTTTATTTATATCTTCTACATTGTTTTTCACAGTGCCAATTTGTAATGTAACGTCATTTACAGAAGATCGAATATCATGAAAAGATGTTCCTGCCTCATTCACCGTATTCAAACCGCTCTGGACCGCAAGATATCCTTTTGTCATCGTTTCGACAGCATGGACAGATTGCTTTTGCATATCTTCAATTTTTTCAGTAATCTTATTTGCAGCATTTCCTGACTGTTCGGCTAACTTTCGCACTTCATCTGCAACAATTGCAAAGCCTTTTCCATGCTCTCCTGCACGTGCTGCTTCAATCGATGCATTAAGTGCAAGCAAGTTTGTTTGATCGGAAATGGCTGTTATTAACGTCACAATTTCTTCAATTTGCTTTGAGTTCTCATTTAAATGGACGACGACATCTTTTGCTTCACTTACCATTTTATCAATGACGTCCATCTGTTCAATTGCACTTCCTACGACTTCCGAACCTTTTTCAGCTGTCTGTAACGTTTCTTGTGAACGGTTCGTCACGTCAATCGTACTTGCTGTTATATCATTAAAGCTTTCAGAAATAGAATTGACAGCGACATTCACTTCTTGAATTTGAGATGTTTGTTGTTCCGAACCAGCTGCGACTTCCCCAATTGAAGTCGTAATCATATTCATCGCCTGGCTTGTTTCTTCAGTACTTGATAACAACTGCTGAGAGGTTGCAGCAACACTCTCGGATTCACTTTTCACTTGATTAAACATGTTCGTTAAATCATCAACCATACGATCTAAACTGTTTGATAGCTCCCAAATCTCATCCTTAGATTTTACTTCAGGTGCTTTCATCGTGAAATCACCTGTCGATAACGTTTTTACATATTGGACAAGTTGACGGATCGGACTCGAAATTCGTTTACTAATCACCGTTGCAATCACCACCCCGGCAACGAGTACGAGCAATGTAATACCGACCGAAATGTAAATAATTTGTGTTAATAAACTATTAATAAATGAAGCATCCATATCAATGCCAATAATGGCATTTTGCCCTTGAATCGGTGTAAAAATCGACTTATGTACACCATATTCATCTTCATATATATCACTTAACGCAGTAGTACCATGAATAGCCTCAATCATTTCCTCTGTAAATGGGTATTCTTCACCACGCAATTCATTTTCTCCACCTACTGCAACGATTCTCTCCTCTTCACCATCTTGGACTAAAACATAGGCTAATTCGATGCTTTGTTCTTCACTAAAATCAGTTAAAACGTTGTATAACTGTTCATAACTAGCATGATCTCCTTGAATCGCCAATTCTACTATATTCGGCTCAATCTGATTGGATAATCCGCCTATCTGCGTGTTTAAATTTTCTTCGAACTGTTGAATGACATGCTGTTCAACCAAATTTTTAGAAAATACATACAGTGTTGAACTAAAAATAATTGAAATAGCTACAAATGAAAGAATAAAGCTTAACAATATTTTTTTATAGATCGATTTCGTTTTTTTCTTAGTATTGAACTGCAAGGTCTTTCCCTCCAACAATCTTTTTTATATGTCTTTCAATAAAGTCGACCATTTCCTCTACATCTTCTAATTGTGTATACGGAGATATTGAGAAAAATTTTCCTGCATATATAGGTACATGTTCATGATGATCTGCAGCTTTAACTAAACAGACTTTTTTCGTATCACCGAGAAATACTTGTTCACGGTCTTTCCCGAGAGACTCGAACAATTGATCATTTAACTGGTTTACCTTTAGAATTTCATCAATCGTCGATTCTCCATGACTCTCTTTTTCCCACATAACATCACTTGGATAAATCCTAAATAACGTAATTGGACCTGGATTCTCTTGATTAACGATTGCCGCTTGTGGGATCTTCTTTTCGATTAATTGGCGAAAATAAAGATTCAGCTCAACATATTTTGCTAGCAATTTTTGATAACCTTCAGTACCAAACGCTAACAACGTCGCATACATCGAAATTGAGCTTGCCATCCTCGAGCATTCTAATGTATACCCAGTATGGTAGCTACCATACCCCCGGTTTCCAACATAAGGCGTGTCAAATTCTTTTAAATCAAGAAGTGATAAATCTTTTCCTTCCTTTGCTAAGAACAAGCTTGATACATAAGGAGTTTGTCCTAGCTTATGAAAATCAAAGCAAACACTGTCAGCCATATGTAAATGTTGCATGCGTGCTTTAATTGTTAACAATTCGTTGAGCATTTCTCCACTAAAAGATAGTGGATTGTTGTCATAATCATATTCATTAAAGAAGCTGTAAAATCCACCCATTGCGGAGTCTGCATGAATAAATACACGATTTAGTTCATATTGATTTGTCACTTCATCAGCTGTTTCTTTTATCGCTTTCACGTGATCAATCGCAAAAGAATCAGTTGTCCCAGTCGTCGCAGCTATGTAGAGAGGCACTCCACCTTTATTAATAACCTCAATCATTTTTCGCTTTAAATCTTCTTCATCCATAGTATGGTCTTTTTTCGTATTTACACTGATTAACTGATTGCTGCCGATCCCTGTTGCTTCAACCGATTTTAGTAAACTGTAGTGGGCTCCTGGAGATGCAAAACAGTAAAGGTTTTGCGGAAGTCCTTTCTCTTTTGCATTTGGAAATTGTTTTGCAATAGCTAGACGGAGACTTGTAAAAACAGCACCTTGGCCACCCCATGTTGTATATCCTAAGCTCTTTTTAGGATTATAACCTACAAGATTTGCCATCATTGAAGCTACTTTCACTTCAGCTTCCGCTCCTATCGGCGAATAGACATCCCATAAACTGTTGGAATTCACTAACGTTGTTGTTAACATGCCTAACAGACCTGGAATACTCGCCATTGGGATCGCATTCGTTGCGTACTTTCTCGTCTGATATGGATGTCCTTTTACCATCTCAAGTAAATCATCGACTACTTCAGATAACGGCTCTCCTGAACTTGGTATTTCACTTTGTTCAACCATTTCTTTATAAAAGTGACTCCCTTGTTCTTTCATTGCCCCTAATGACGTTTTATTAGGATCTTTATATGAATCCATCGTGGACACTAATTTCTCAATTAATTTTAACAGCTGCTCTTGTTGCTGTAGATTACCATCTTCACTCGGGAAAAGAGATTTAACCTTGTGCAGTTCCATATATTCCACCCCTTGAAAAAATAAAAGATTGTTGAAAAATAATGTTTATAGTAGGTTGATTGAAAATTAGACGTCAGAGACGTAATACTGGGCTCTAGTTACGAAAACAACTGATGGATTGATCATTAATCAAGATTATTTGTCTCAATTAATGGAAAAAACCCTTTTGACACAAAGACCAAAAGGGTTTAACGTTAGGTAAAAATACCTAATCCTTTGTGCAACTCAGCTGTTATAGCAAATCCATACTTTAGACCTGTATATTTGCGTCCTTATCTTTCAATAAGTTTCTCAAAATAATATTTATTATTTTTTACACACACATAATATTAGTATAATAGCATACTTTTCTATATTAAAATATTTTTAGAAGAAAGTGAATATTCACTAAAATTTGTTTTACTATAGGATATAAGGTGCAGGATATAAGGTGTGATAATAGTTTATGGAGTTAGGGTATGTAGGTAAAAGGATACAATCCATTGAACTTGTTTTCTATTTAAATAAAAACCGAGTAGGCGTCGCCATTACTGACCACGCCTCTCACAGAGCACACACGTGCGGATCTTCGCATGTGGCTCTTCCCATATATCCCTTTTAGAGATAACGTTCATCATAAACAGATGATAAACTAACGAGTCCAAGTTCTGAAAAGAACTTATTGTCTAGTGCCGCATGAACCATTGGACTTTTGGAACTTCGCCAAGCAAACATACGGATTCCTCTAAGGTTTTCTTCCCTCCATCCCTTTCTTCTCAGAAGGCGGTGGAGGTTCTTTATATGTCTCCAGCTTCTTAGTTGTACCATTCGTAACCGTCTTCTTATCCAGCTATCCCATACTTTGAATTTGTTCTTCACATTTCCATAACGAAAATAATTTGCCCAACCTCGAATGTATGGATTTAATTTGTCTTGGATAAGTAGTTGAATATCAACTGTTTGGTTTCGACGAGTCATTTCTTTCACTCGTTCCTTGAATGTCGCCTCTTTCTTAGGGTCTATTCTTCGAATATCTCCGATGAATTCATAGCCTAAGAATGTAAATGGCTCTTTGTTGGCGTTGACAACTTTAGTCTTTTCTTGATTCACAGTTAGACTTAGCTCTTCCTCAAGAAATCTTGAGACACTTCGCATAACTCTTTCTGCGCCTTTTGAACTTTTACAAAGAATGATAAAATCATCCGCAAAACGGACGATTCGGTGACCTCGCTCAGTCATCAGTTGATCAAGCTGATGTAAGTAGATGTTCGAAAGTAATGGACTTAGCACGCCACCCTGCGGAGCTCCCTCAGGGGTATCTTCGTATCGATCTCCTACCATGACACCTGCTCTGAGAAAACGGTGAATGAGTTTGATTATAGACCCATCTGTCACTCGTTTCCTTATTTGATGTTCCAGTTTATCATGTGGGATCGTGTCAAAGTAGGATTGTAAGTCGGCATCGATGACATAATGGTATCCTGCATTCAAGTGTTCAGTGACTTTGTCTAAAGCCATATGAGCACTTATTCCGGGCCGAAAACCATAGCTACACGGAAGGAATTCTTCTTCGAAGATCGGTTCCAATACATTTCGAAGAGAAGCTTGTACGATGCGATCTTCCACCGTTGGTATCCCTAGTGGACGTTGTTTCTTGCCATTATCTTTGTCGATCATCTTTCGTCGAACAGGTTTGGGTCGATATTGTTTATCTTTTAGCTTCTGTTGGAGCACTTCTAGATTGTCCTCCAGCTTTGCTTCATAGCCTTCAATTGTTACCTTATCAACCCCTGGTGCACCTTTATTCTTCTTCACTTGATAGAAGGCACTTACTAGATTCGCTTTCTTGTACACTTTGTCATACAAACTGTACCATACACGTCTTTTCATCTGTTATTCCCCTTACGCCATTGCTTTCGCTTCTTCCTTTGTTTCTGCTTCCCCATATAAATGTGATTCTACAAGGTTGATAGCTCACGGCAATAACTTGTGCATCTCATTTGGCGGTAGACGGTGTACCCTTCTGTTCCACCCTGGCATCAGCCCCCTTGGCTCTTGTCCAGCTTCTGTCTACTTCCGCAGTCATAAGTAAGCCTACTCACATTGTTCTTCTATGGGTCACGCCCTTCGCACGAATCCCTACCTTTTGAGTATAGGTTCGCAACTGTATCTATGTACAGTTTCACTCATGTGCTGTCCTCGCTACTGTCGCCAGTAGGTCATTGGCATGTGCTTCTTCACTACTATGGCGATCTCTGACTTCTCCCTTTAAAGCTCATCCTGTGTCCTTGGCTT
>NZ_NIST01000001.1:4854089-5230686 GCF_002335745.1 Evansella halocellulosilytica
CGATCTCCTACCATGACACCTGCTCTGAGAAAACGGTGAATGAGTTTGATTATAGACCCATCTGTCACTCGTTTCCTTATTTGATGTTCCAGTTTATCATGTGGGATCGTGTCAAAGTAGGATTGTAAGTCGGCATCGATGACATAATGGTATCCTGCATTCAAGTGTTCAGTGACTTTGTCTAAAGCCATATGAGCACTTATTCCGGGCCGAAAACCATAGCTACACGGAAGGAATTCTTCTTCGAAGATCGGTTCCAATACATTTCGAAGAGAAGCTTGTACGATGCGATCTTCCACCGTTGGTATCCCTAGTGGACGTTGTTTCTTGCCATTATCTTTGTCGATCATCTTTCGTCGAACAGGTTTGGGTCGATATTGTTTATCTTTTAGCTTCTGTTGGAGCACTTCTAGATTGTCCTCCAGCTTTGCTTCATAGCCTTCAATTGTTACCTTATCAACCCCTGGTGCACCTTTATTCTTCTTCACTTGATAGAAGGCACTTACTAGATTCGCTTTCTTGTACACTTTGTCATACAAACTGTACCATACACGTCTTTTCATCTGTTATTCCCCTTACGCCATTGCTTTCGCTTCTTCCTTTGTTTCTGCTTCCCCATATAAATGTGATTCTACAAGGTTGATAGCTCACGGCAATAACTTGTGCATCTCATTTGGCGGTAGACGGTGTACCCTTCTGTTCCACCCTGGCATCAGCCCCCTTGGCTCTTGTCCAGCTTCTGTCTACTTCCGCAGTCATAAGTAAGCCTACTCACATTGTTCTTCTATGGGTCACGCCCTTCGCACGAATCCCTACCTTTTGAGTATAGGTTCGCAACTGTATCTATGTACAGTTTCACTCATGTGCTGTCCTCGCTACTGTCGCCAGTAGGTCATTGGCATGTGCTTCTTCACTACTATGGCGATCTCTGACTTCTCCCTTTAAAGCTCATCCTGTGTCCTTGGCTTAGCCTTGTGACATCAGTACCTACTTTAGGAAGCAGGGAGATCTCAATGGGTCACATCATGTACTTTCCCTCTAACCCAGCCCTCATAACACTTTGAGTTTCTAACTATTCGGACTTTCTGTTGTCTTGCACAGTCATCCAACTCTCGTGCCAACATGGGATATCAGCTCTGTTCAGAGGTTTGCCTTCAGATCCTCCGCACGCTACTTCACAGTCAACGCACTACCTGTCAGCTAATGCTTGCCGGCTAGTCGATGCATTCGGGACTTTCACCCTTTAGCACATGTGCTGCCACTCGCGAAAGACACAATTTTCGTTTGCAAAAATTGTGCCATCTTTATGTTATTTAGATTAACTGTATCAATGAGCAACTTTTCTCAAGAAATATGTTAACATTTTTTTATAGTGTTCTCTAAATAGTTATGATGCAATCTCTTGTTGGCGATTCTGTTTTTCTTTCTCAAGTTTCTTAATGTCAAGCTGCAGGAAGATTGACATTAGTAACGCTAAAAAGATTAACCCCGTAAATACATAAAATACCGGAATGTAGCTTTGCGTACTTTCTCTAATTTGTGTGACAATGAGTGGTCCGAAAATTCCTCCTAATGACCATGTTGTTAAAAGATACCCGTGTATTGCACCGAGCTGCTTTGTCCCAAACAAATCGCCAATAAACGCAGGGAGGTTCGAAAATCCACCTCCATAACAGCTGACGACGATAAATACGAGCGCTTGAAACAAGAGAACATTCGTCATATTCGGCATAGTCAAGAAGGCGATTAATTGAAGGACGAAAAACGTAATAAATACGACCGGACGACCGAGATAATCTGAAATCGCTGCCCAACCTAGTCTACCGCCGCCGTTAAAGATCCCCATTATCCCGACCATCGTGGCGGCTCCTGCTGCTGATAAACCAACGACTTCCTGCGCCATAGGTGAAGCAACAGAAATCATCATAATTCCAGCTGTAACATTTATGAGCATCATACTCCATAGCAACCAAAAACGTCTCGTTCTCACAGCTTCTTTTGCGGTTAACTGTGACAAATCTTTTTTTACTGTTTTTTTCCCTGACGCAATGTCTTTTTTCATTCCTTCAGGCATCCAACCTTCTGGAGGTGGGGCGATATAAGATGCCCCTATCAACATGAGTACGAAGTAACTCAAGCCGAGAATGTAAAACGTGATCGGAATATTGATCATTTCCATTAAACTAGCAGCAACAGGAGCTGTAATTAGTGCGCCTGTACCAAATCCAAGTACCGCCATCCCTGTCGCTAACCCTCGCCGGTCAGGGAACCATTTTACGAGTGTAGACACAGGTGCAATATAACCAATCCCCATACCGAGCCCGCTTGCAAATCCATAGGTGAAAATAAATAGGAATAGTGAATCAATAGCAACAGCTACACCAGCCCCCGCTTGACCTAAACCGAATAAAATGGCTGCAAAAATCGCCGACTTTCTTGGTCCCTTTTTTTCAACAAAAGGACCAAAAAATGCAGCTGCAAATCCTGCAAGTGCCATCATAATCGTAAACGATAACGTAATTCCTGTCGTTGACCATCCCATCGTATCGTGAATCGGATTCGTATAAACACTATATGCGTAAGCAGCACCGATAGATAAATGAATCGCGATTGCAGATAAAGCGATGAGCCACCTGTTTTTCGAGATATTCATATTGATTCCTCCCTTGTTCTTATTTCATCTAAAAATAAGGTTCAGAAGCGTAACGATTTGATCGATAACAGTTCTTGTTCACTCATGCTTGAGTAGGGAATGATCTGCTCGTCATGAGCTTTATTTTCAAATATATATCTTATTTTTCCATTGTCGATAAGTCGCCGGTTGGAAGATCAAGCTCCCAAGCTTTTAACACGCGTCTCATAATCTTGCCACTACGAGTCTTTGGCAAACTTTCCTTCACTTCAATTTCTCTTGGAGCTGCGTGTGCAGCTAACCCTTTCTTTACATAGTTTCGAATATCTTCTTGAAGTTCATCACTCAGTTCATACCCGTCTCTTAATGAAATAAAAGCTTTTATAATTTCTCCACGAACATCATCTGGCTTCCCAATTACCCCTGCTTCTGCAACGGCTGGGTGTTCAACAAGTTTGCTTTCAATTTCGAACGGACCGACACGTTCACCAGCTGTCATGATGACATCATCAACGCGTCCTTGGAACCAGAAATAACCGTCATCATCCATGTAAGCCGAGTCACCAGAAACATACCAATCTCCAGCAAGGAAATACGACTCGAATTTTTCAGGGCGATTCCAAATGGCTCTCATCATTGAAGGCCAGCCCTTTTTAATGGCGAGATTCCCCATACGATTTGGAGGAAGTTCATTCCCTTCGTCATCAACGATTGCCGCTTTCACACCTGGAATTGGTTTACCCATGGAACCTGGTTTAATCTCCATTGATGGATAATTACAGATAAGCTGAGCTCCTGTTTCCGTCATCCACCACGTATCATGAATTCTTAAGTCCATTACTTGTATTCCCCAGCGTACAACTTCGGGATTTAATGGCTCTCCGACACTTAACACATGTCTTAAAGAGGACAAATTGTATTTGTTAAGGATGTTATCACCGGCACCCATCAACATACGGAAAGCTGTTGGCGCACTATACCAAACAGAAACTTGATAATCTTCAAGTGTTTGATACCAATCATCAGGGCTAAATCGCCCACCTCGGATCACATTAGAAACACCTACAAGCCATGGCGCAAATATTCCGTAAGATGTTCCTGTTACCCAGCCAGGGTCTGCAGTACACCAATACACATCATCATCTTTTAAATCGAGGACCCATTTCGCTGTTTGGTAATGTTGAATCATCGCATTATGAACATGTAACACGCCTTTAGGTTTTCCAGTCGAACCTGATGTATAATGAAGAATCATTCCGTCTTCTCGATCGACCCATTCTATATTTAGTGATTGGCTAGCATTTTCAAACTGGTGATAGAAGTCAACAATCTTTCTATCCTCTTTTACGTCGTGACCGACAACAACGATTTTCTCAAGATCCGGCAGCTCATTAACTGGAACACGCCCAAGTAAGTCTGGGGTTGTGACAAGTACCTTTGCACTACTGTCCTCCAAACGATCCTTTACCGCGCCTTTCATAAACGCTTCAAATAGCGGACCAACGACAGCCCCGAGTTTAATCGCACCTAGTAAAACGAAATAAAGTTCAGGCGTGCGCGGCATAAAAATGAAGACCCGTTCTCCTTTAGTAACACCAATATCCTTTAACACATTACCTGCTTTATTAGAGAAGTTCTTCATTTCGTTAAACGTATATTCTTCTTTTCTGTCTTGATCAGAATAGTATAGCGCTACCTTATTCCCTTTTTCAGATTCTGCATGACGATCAATCGCCTCATATGCGATGTTGACACGTCCGGTTATGTTCCAAGAAAATTGTTCTTCTACTTGCGACCAATCAAACGAATCATATACCTTAGCGTAATTTCCTAGAATAGAATTTGTGTCCTTTGTCGAAAGTGTTTGTTCTACCATTTTTATAGCCTCCTTAATCAATAGCCCTTTTTAGCAGGACATCCTCTCCTGAGGTAAAGCGCTTACATTCTCAGCAAAAAATAGTCACCATTGTCCATAAAGTAATACTGGGTCCCTTTTCTAAACCCACGATCTCATATATTTCCACTATTTCCACGATGAATATATTTGTTAATTGTATAGGAGTTCGAATATCATGTGTCAATAAATTGACAGAACACAATATAACTAGATAAAATAAAAATAAATCCGATTAATCAAAAAATTCACACAATAAAAAGTCATAGGAGGATGAGAAAAAAATTGAGGAGTAATGTTATTCATCAATTTTCTACATTCATTGAAGATTGGGTTCCAGAAGAGGCTTCAATTGCCATTGCAGGTGGCGATAAATATATTAATTACATTCCTGGAAAGCATGATATCCGTATTAATCAAGGTCAACCTATTCCTTCAGGGAGTATTACTGAGCGTGTTTATATGCAAAAGAGTAAAGTCGAATCTTTCGTTGATAAGTCCGTGTTTGGTGTTCCTTATTATGGAGTCGGTTATCCGATTGAAGATCAAGATACAGGCTTCTGTGGGGCATTAACTGTTATTCTGCCACCAGAATATCCAAAGAAAAAGCCTGAACCTTTGTCTTTTATCGTAGGTAGACTCGAAGATATTTGGGTCCCGATACGTGTCGAGGATATTATTTACATAGAAAGTCACCAAAAGAAAACGATTATTTATACGAAGGATGATTGCTTTCATTCAAAATTCCCACTAAAAATATTGGAGCAGCAGTTATCAGACTCGTTTCTTCGTATTCACCGCTCTTTTATTGTAAATATTGCATATATTAAACAGTTCTCTCGCGATATCTCATCTAACTTAGAGGTGAAATTAAAAGATCACAACGGAACGAAACTTGCGATAAGCCAAAGTTATGTACAGAGTGTACGAAACACTTTAGGCTTTTAAAACAAAAAGGAACATGGCGAATTTAAGCCAAGTTCCCTTTTTATTCTCAGTTTTTACCACTTTCGCTCATGCACGGTTGATTCAAAAAAAACTAAATAACCTACCAATAGTTGGGCTCGTAATATTATCATTATATTTTTCTGGCTAGAGGATCGAAAGTTGCCTTCCTAGTTCAAGTAAACGATCAATTACTTTAACTTTCATTTGACGCATACTACACTATAAAAGGCGTAATAAACTGACAGGCGCCACCGATAATCGTTATATCATAAACGTTTTTCTTCATTCATACGAAATAATTTATACTTTTCTACTATCTATTTAAACCAATGTAACGGTTCAGGATTCATATTTTGAAAGATGTGCTTTTGTTCTGTATATTCTTCTAACCCTGAAAGTCCTAATTCTCTTCCTATACCAGATTGTTTGTAGCCTCCCCACGGGGCATGTGGGATATATGGGTGAAAATCATTAATCCAAACCGTTCCCATACGAAGCTTAGCTGCGACTCGTTCTGCTTTTGTAATATCCATTGTCCATACTGCCCCTGCCAACCCATAAATTGAATCATTTCCAAGTGTAGTCGCTTCTCGTTCTGTTTTAAATCGCTCAATCGTCAGAACGGGACCAAATACCTCTTCTTGTACAATCGTCATTTCAGAAGTACAACCTGTAAAAATCGTCGGTAAATAGAAGAATCCGTTCGCAAGTTCTGGATCATCAGGTCGCTTTCCACCAATAAGAAGGTTCGCGCTTTCTTTTATCCCGATTTCGACGAATTGTTCCACTTTCTCACGGTGTTGTTCAGAAATTAATGGACCTGATTGTGTCTCTGCATCCATTCCATTTCCTAACTTAATGTTTTTCACTCGTTCCACTAGTGCTTCAACAAATTCATCGTGAATGACATCCTCAATGATTAATCTAGCACCTGCAGAGCATACTTGCCCCGCATGAAAATAAACTGCGTTTAATGCCTGATCCACTGCAGTTTCAAATTTACAATCTGCAAATATGATATTTGGATTTTTCCCGCCTAATTTTTTACCAGTCACAATACCGCCAGTAAATGAAATAAGGTCAACATCATGACTTACCGCTAGCTCATTTCCTACTGATGATCATGGACCTAACACAAGATTTATGACCCCTTTTGGAAATCCTGCTTCTTCCATCAGCTCGAACACTTTAATCGTTGTAAGCGGAGTAATTTCACTCGGTTTCATGACGAGCGTATTCCCTGATGCTAAAGCTGGTGCTAGCTTCCATGCTGCTTGTAAAAGCGGATAATTCCACGGGGTAATCTGGCTGCACACACCAACAGGCTCTCGGACAACGCGGCTCTTTGAATTCGGAATCGGTGAATCAATAATTTCTCCAGCATACTTATCAGCGAGTCCTGCATAATATCGAAAGACTCTAACTATATCGTCCATATCTGTTTCACTTTCTGTTAAGGTTTTTCCTGTATCCAAGGTTTCTAATTTCATTAACTCCTGTTTATCTCGTTCGATCAAATCAGCTACTTTATAAAGAAGTTGTCCCCGTTCTGTTGCAGAAATTGCCTCCCATTCACCGTGATCAAATGCCTCGCGAGCAGCAGCAATCGCCATTTTAGCATCTTCTTCATCACCTTCAGTGACAACTTCTATGACTTCTCCGTTAAAGGGATTGATTATGTCACGGGTTTCCTTTGATTGCGATTCAATCCACTGTCCATCAATAAACATTTTTTTCACATTCGCTCACTCCAATTGTCACTCTATTTATAAACAACCACTTTCTCGTTTTTGACGGCTACATTAAAATGTTTAATTTTGAACTTTTCATTCGCCACCATACATCCATTCTTTTTAATATCAAATTCACGCCCATGCCAAGGACAACGAAGAATATCCCCTTCTTTTCCAAAGTTATATTCCCCAATATTGTCAGTAGGCTCCGGAGCACCACAAAGCTTACCTTTCGATAATGGCGCTCCTTGGTGGATACATCGGTTTAAAAATGCATAATAATGCCCATCAGAAGCACGACAAACTATGATTGAATGCCGGCCAAATGTACTTTCCAACATTTCACCTGGTTGAAGGTCTTCCTTATGACAGACAACTTCTTCCATTATTTATCCCTCCTTGATTGGGGAAGCTTCGGATAAAAGTTACGTGCATTTTCAGAAAATAGCTTACGTTGTAATCCCTCATCTAAGCCCGGTGGCAAAGCTTCAAACGGTGAATCATAATCCCAATGTGGATAATCTGTCGAGAATGACACGATTTCATCTGAACCCATTTGCTCGATCGTTTGTAAAAACTCTTTTTTCGTCATTTCTTCTAACGGTTGTGTCGTAAAACAAAGATGCTGACGAATAATATCACTCGGCATCCGTTGAATCCACGGTACTTCGTGTCGAAGGTCTTTATATTGTTGATCCATTTTTCGCATTAAAAATGGAACGTAAGTAAAACCTCCTTCAATCATCATTAGTTTCAATTTTGGGAACTTTTCGAACACACCATTAAATACCATGTTTGTTACCATCGTCATGTGGGAGATCGGAATGAGCGTATGCCATTCGATAAAATATTTTGGCCAGCTTCCGTAATGAATCGGCGGTTCATTATGATGCATGCCAATCATCAAATTGTGTCTCTCTGCTGCTTCAAAGATCGGGTGATAATAAGGATCACCCCATAATTTATCATCAATCGGTAACAACACTTGGATCATTTTTTTGTGAGAACCAACCCTCTCTATTTCGCGTGCAGCTCCTTGAGGGTCTTGCGCAGCAATATGAACAGATCCATAGAGTCGCTCATCTTTATTTAACCAATGATCAATTTGCCAATCGTTATATGCAGTTGCAAGTGCTGTCGCCATCTCATACCATCCATGCATCGATGATGGAGATGGATCGAGTGCCCCAGTTAAAACCCCTATTTCATGACCGATCGGGTCTAATAGCTGCTTTTGCATAAAAGGTAGATCAGATCCTGCAGGACGTCCATCTGGTACGACCGCATCAGCCCGATCTACCCCAGCTACCGCGGGTTGTGTAAACGGCATATGCTTCTCCTGAATCCAATGGCAGTCTTCGATATATCGTTTGTACGGCTGATCTAAATAAGGAAGTAAATCTTTATATTGCACTCGTTCATGAATATCCGTATCAATTAAATGCAGCTTTTTATTATTTGTCATTAGACTTATTTCCCCCTTGTCATATACTTTCTTGCACTTGAAGAACAGCATATCACGTGGAAAATATTTCACCCAAACCTACTGAGTGGCGATGAGAAGAGCTTACCTCACTGAGTGACAGTCAGTGAACGTCAGTGAAAGCCAGTGACATATTTTCAATTATTCCAAAAAAATAGTAGCCTTGCTCGTTGACCAGTATTCTGTTTACTGCTGATAAAGACTATCTCGAGAATTAATGGACGATCCAACACATAACTAGGATCAGCATCCTGCTCGCATCGACACAAAAGTCACAGCACCTAATGATTTCAATTGAATCTAGTTTATCGTTCTATTAAACTAGTAGTAGACTAATAATTGATTTCCCCTTCTTTACATTACCCTACTTTTGGCGGACATCAAATCCGTTATTTCCACCTAAACCTTTGCTTTTGCAGTCTTCGAGGACACTCAGTTCCTTATTTACCTGAAATCATCTGTTTTGAGCTTCTTTTTCTTTCATTAACGGAACCGGTGGCCGCTTAACCTTCAAAATAGCTCTTATCCATACGATTAACGGATCTCTTGGCCGCCAAATTTGTGCTATATTCTACGCGGTCATCAGGTCCGTTATTTTCACTAAAAACGCTAGATTCGGATTGGCCGCCAAATACTTGCTCCTTATAGCCCGGACACGATATGCCTTACCTTATCCTCTAACATAATCTTCAACTAAACAAGTACATAGTCACCTTTTTCAGCTTCTGAGTGCTTTCTTGCTTTCTTTAAAATTTGCTCTAATTCAAAAACAATCGTATCAATTTCATCCGTTGTCGTGAATGGAGAAGTAATAAATAACTTTGTCGAAGCAATTGGAACGAGGCACCCTGTATCCTTTGCTTCAGCATAACAAACTTTACTCGTATCACCCCAAAGAATTTTATCTCTTACTTCTCCCATATATTCAAATATTTTCTTATTCAGGTCATTTGTTTGATTGATTTCTCCCTCAGTTAATAAGCCCTTTCTTTCCAAATCCCAGTTTTCCGACCCTTGATAAATTCTAAACGTCGTAATCGGACCAGGTGAAAATTTGTTCGTAATCGCAAGATTAGGAAAAATACTTGTTAATCGGCTCCTTAATTTTAAATTAAAGTCTAAGAAATGACCTAAAAGCTTTTGGTAACCTTCTATACCAAATTCCAATAACGTCGCATACATGACAATCGAACTCCCAGAGCGTGAACATTCGAACGTATAGCTCGTATGATAATTCCCATAGCTACGGTCACCAATATATGGACTGTCTTCTTTACTGATCGAAAGCCTGCTTACATCTTTTTTATCTTTCGCTAATAAAAAACTATTCACATACGGTGTTTGACCTAATTTATGAAAGTCAAAACATACACTGTCAGCTAAATGGAGATGTTGTAACCGATCTTGAATCGTTATCAAAGCATCTAATGTATCGTTGGAAAATGCAAGTGGATTGTTATTGAAATCATAATTATTAAAGAAAGCATAAAATCCGCCCATAGCTGAATCAGCATGAATAAAAATAGGATCGATCGCGTATTTGTTTTCCAGGTGAATACAAGTTTCCTTTACTTCTTTCATATGATCGATTCCAAAAGTATCTGTTGTGCCAGTTGTCGCAGCAATATATAATGGTGTACCGCCTTTTTGAATAACTTTTTCAATTTTTTCCGATAAATCATCGATGTTCATTGAATGGTCTTCATTCACCTTTACTTTCATTAAATGGTTGGTGCCAATACCTGTAGCTTCAATGGAGCGTAAAAGACTATAATGCGAAAGTTCTGATGCAAAGCAGTATAAATTATTTGGAATGCCTTCTTCTTTATAATTCGGTGCATGTCTTGCAATAGCCATTCTTAAACTAGAAAAAACAGCACCTTGTCCGCCCCAAGTCGAGTAGCCAAGACTTTCTTGTCTGTTGTAACCAACTAGTTCAGACAACATCGCAGTCACCTTAATTTCTGCTTCAGCAGCAGCCGTACCATAAGCATCCCAAATACTATTACCATTCGATAAACACATCGTTAAAGTTCCTATTAAACTCGCAATAGAGGGAGTTGTCACCACATTCCCAAAAAAGTTTTTATTCGGGTATGGATGACCATCCAATAAATGCGTCATTTCCTTTACAATCGTAGAATAATCTTCACCTATATTCGGAATAACTGTATCGTTTGTTATTTGCTCATAGTAGTTAGGGTGACGATCTTTTTCTTTACTATTTAATAAAGGTGAATGTTCATTTTTCATCTGATCCATATTTGATAAAAGATGATTCATTAAGTTTATTATTTCTTCTCTTTTATTTTTATTTCCATCTTGGCTCGGGTATAAATCGGAAATTTCCTTCATAATCAATTCACCTTTCAACTTCTCCATTTTCAAAAAATAAACGTTTAATGTACATAGAAATGGAAACCTTCACACTTTGGATTAACAATAGAAAACACCTGCTTTCACAGATGCTTTCCTTCATTTTTATTTGGTTCTACTTTTCTAATAAAAACAGCAGTCACTTACGATGCGTCTGCAACACTATCAATTAATGTTACTTTATCAATGAAAGATGGAATTCTCTTAATTTGCATCATTGCAACAGCAGAATCAAGCTTCACAAGGTAGATTTTTTTAAATCCTGTTTCAAAATACATTTGTACAGCTTGATTTAACATATCAACGATCTCTGCTGAAGACACCTTTAATTCTTTGCCATCCAAAACGAGTGAATATTCGTTCGCTGAAATACCCGCCACTTCTTTTTTAAAATCTTCTATATACTGCGCTCCCTCATCTGAAGTAAACATTCCTCCTACAGTAACAACCATTTTCTTATTCGTCTTATCCACATCAAACTTATACATATGTTCCACTTCCTTATATTTTTATTTTTTCTATTAAAACCGATTTTTAGTGATTAAAATCGGTATAGAACGACTGACACGACATGACCTGAGCCAATTGAAAAAATTAACGCAAAATCGCCTTCTTTTGCACTTCCTTTTTCTAATAAATCTCCGAAAGCAAACATTGGGCTTGCATTACCACAATAACCAAACTTGTCAGACACAAATGTAAACTTATCCGCGCTCACACCAAGCTTTTCGCTTGTAACATGAATAAGCTTCTTCGAAAATTGAGATGCGATATAATGTTGAACGTCGTTAGGTGTCAAACCATTTCGCTCTAATAATGGCTCAATCACTTTTACAAACTCTCCCGGTATAAATTCATCACTTTCATGATCCCAATTTAACTTTTTACTTTCTTCATCTATTTGTTCGCTTGATATGTTGCTGTAACCGCACTTTGGATACATCATCATTTCAAAATGGGATGAATCTGTATGATAACCAGAATCAATAATTCCCTTTTCTTGATCATTCACTTTATCAACAATTACAGCAGATGAACCATCAGACAAAACGCCATAAGTAACCGGGTTATCTTTATGTGCCATCTGACTTGCATTAAATGCGCCAGTTACTAAAACTCTATTTAGCCGACTGCTCCCTTTCATATACTTCGTCACTACATCTAATGCAGTAATGACCCCCGTGCAATTTTGATTCATATCTAAAACAAAGTGAGCATTTTTTAAACCAAGCCACTTATGTAAAACGATCGCATTACTTGGTGAAGTATACTCCGGGCTATCTGATACATAAATGACACCGTCTATCGAGTCTTTATTGACTCCCAACTTCTTTATGACATTTTCAGCCGCTTTAAAAGACATTGTCGTACTCGTCTCATCTTCATCTTTAAAAAATCTCGTCTTTCTTCCTACCGATTCATATAAACCATTAACGCTAATACCTCTTTCACTAAAATGGCTAGCCATTTCCTCATTCGATACTTCATTACTAGGTAAATACATTCCTACGCCTTTTACTAATACACTTCCTAAACCCATTTACTACCTCTCCCATTTTTCATATTTTCACCATCGTTTCCGACGATCATTTTTATGACAGCTAATGCTTGCCTACCGAAGTCCCCCACAGCCTTTGCCTCGTTTTCCTAACACTAAAAAAGCCACCCAAAAAAGGGTGGGCATTAACACGTGTATTGTTTACTCCCTCTCCTTCTTCGGTAACTCGGCTGCCATATCTATTAGACTTAGGCCCGTAGCTTTGCGTCCCTATCTTTCAAATAGGTTTGCCATTATCGGAAGAACATTCAATTCCAACAATAATCTCTTATATTCATCTTAAAACACCCAATAACAAGTACTATAGAATCATGACTACTATACCACTTAAGAATTTAACATACATAAAACTCTCTTTAAATAGGTATATAGTTCTATAAAAGTGTTAAATCCTCTTTTAATAAAGGAATATGTAAAAAAGATACAAGTATATCTAGTCCTTTTTCCTCTCTTAGGTCCCAAATGAAAATCTTTAATTAGTCTTCTAAATAATAAACGGCACAGTCCCACGATAGATGTGAGACTGTACCGCTTTTAACTTATTGTATACTTCGCTTTTTTGGCGGACATCAGATCCGTTATTCCCACCAAAACCGCTAGATTCGTTGTGTGAGAGGACACTGAGTACCCTATTTACCTAAAATCATCCGTTTCGTGCTGCTTTTTCCTTCATTAACGGAACCGGTGGCCGCTTAACCTTAGAAATAGCTCTTTTCGACACAAATAACGAACCTCTTGGCCGCAACAACATATGCGAAAAACTAACTAGATGAATAAGTGCTCTTACACAAAACACTATGCATCAAAGGACAACCACTAATAGTCGTTTGCCAATTCATAACCGGTACTATTTTTAAGGACGTCAAACATGACTGCTCCATTTGAGTCTCGATAAATGTTTAAAGAAAGATAGCCAGTACCGATTTGCATATTTTGAATCGTTAACTCATTGATTGAATCCAACAAATTTGGATTAATGTCTATTGTTTTGTTAATTCCATCTGGTTTTACTCCTGACATAAGCTGCACATAAAGAAGCGCTGTTGCTGCTGCCCATGCTTGTGGAGAACAAGTTGTCAAATAAGGAACTAGCAGATCATCTTCTCCTCGTTCATATCCACAGTATAATTCCGGTAGACGCTGGTCTGCAAACTGTATTGAAGCATCTAACAGCTGTCTCATTAGTTTACCGCACTCTGAGTTAAAATGATGTTTTTGCAGTCCGAGAAGGATCATGCCGTTATCATGAGGCCATACACTTCCATTATGATAACTCATAGGGTAATATCCAGCTTCACCTGAACTCATCGTTCTAACACCGTAACCATTGTTTAAGTCTTCTTGGAATAACCGGCTAACAATCGCTTCTTTTTTTTCAACTTCAGCGAAAAGAAGGTGCCCAGTATTGGAAGATATCGATTGCACCTGTTCATTCTTCCCATCTAAAGCCATCGCATAATATCCAGATTCCTCCATCCAGAAATGTTCTTCAATGTGTGAGTGCATTGCATTCGCTTCCTTTGCCATTGCTTCGCTTTCATCAGAAAAGCCTAACTCAGCATATACAGCACTTAACTCTTTTTTCGCCGCGTAAACATATCCTTGCACTTCGACTAAGGCAATAGGTGACTCTGCAAAGGTCCCGTCTTGATGAATCATGGAATTCGAAGAGTCTTTCCAACCTTGGTTCGGAATTCCTTTCTCTGCATTTTTCTTATATTGAACGAAAGGATTTTCTCCGTCCTTTTCTTTATTGCGTATCCATCCAAGAGCAGCATCAAGATTAGGTTTGAGCTCCTTCATAAAGTTGTCATCTTTTGTCCAGTGATAATATTTTGACGCTAGTATAAGGAATAAAGGTGTTG
Organism: Evansella halocellulosilytica; assembly: GCF_002335745.1. Lineage (GTDB taxonomy): Bacteria > Bacillota > Bacilli > Bacillales > Salisediminibacteriaceae > Bacillus_CA > Bacillus_CA halocellulosilytica. Next base: position 4,868,579 of record NZ_NIST01000001.1, read on the forward strand.
CATCCACTGTTCCGTAATACGGGGTAAATGGTACCTGCCGAGTATTTGAAAGTTCGCCAAACCTCAGTTCATGCATAATTTTCCCTGGCTCTTCATCTTTTACATCGTTATGTTCTTTCCCTTGATACGCTGCTAATGTTTTCAACGTATTCTTTGCAATATCCGGCTTAACAGACAGCATAAACAAGGCCGTGATCATACTGTCTCTTCCGAATGGGACTGCATACCATGGAATGCCTGCTACAGCCATGTCACCATAACCTATATCCGTTAAAAGCATTTGCATATCATCAACGGCTTGTTGGTACATCTTCATAAATTGCGGGTCATCAGCTTCAATAGATGGCAATGAAGCATGCCAGTTCTTATACTTATTCTTCAAAGCACTTTTAGCATGATCATAAGTGACAACCTCAACTTCTGCTGTATCACCGTCAAAAAGTGGTACAACTTGTACAACTAATGTCACAGACTCTTTCGGTTTTAAGCTCACTTCAAAATGAACACTCGTCCCAGTTACAGTTGAACGTAACTGAGTATCCCAGGATATTTTTGTTTTTCGCACCAATTCATCTATCCCTTTGTACGAAAATAAAAGAGAGTTCCCACTCTCAGTTACTCCAATAAGTTCACCAACATCTCCACCTCGGAAACCACGTACAATAAACATATCCGTAAAATTAGCATCAAATTTTATCTCAGGCTCGAATTGATAATTGGTTGAAAAATAATTAGTGAAAGTAAATTTTTCATAAAAAACTCCATTAGAAATAAGTGGCTCTCTCATTATTTCAACAGCGCCCTCGTCATGAACTTCATGCAAATAGCGAAATGACGTTAGATGATTTAATTGGGCGTGTTTTGACAGCAACTTCGGTCGTGCCCCATTAACGAGGAATGTATTTTCACTTAGAAACCTAGTATCTTTCGTATATAAACCCGCACCTTCAACAGCCGGGTCAATTTCCCCTTCTGCATTCGCAATTAAAAATAAATCTTGGTCTCTTAATACAAAGTTATCCATATTCCCCTCCTAAAAGCGCTATCAAAAGTCTGTTTATTTATTTGCGCTGTAAAATGCAGCTTTTATTTTCTCGAAAGATAATGTTTTTGTTTCTGGAAATATGATGTCTGCTTCATCAAGGATTTCTTTTGATCCAATGCCCACTGCAAACATCATAGCTGCCTTAATCGCTGTGACGCCCGCTTCTGCATCTTCAATGCCTATACAAGTCTCGTAAGAAACACCGAGATGATCAGCAGCAGTTAGGAACGTTTCCGGATGAGGCTTCCCGTTCATCACTTCCCCAGCATCAACGATATAATCAAAATAGCGATATAATTTTAATTGATCGATAATAAACGGTGCATTTTTACTAGCAGAACCTAAAGCAATAGGAATTCGTGCTTGTTTAATGTCTTCAAGTAAATCTAAAATTCCCGGAAGAATGTCTTCAGGGGTGATCTTGGCAATGAGCTTTTTATAATGATCGTTTTTCTTTGCAGCTAAGTCTGTTATTTCCTCCATAGTGAAATCGTTCTCTTTCCGGCCGTGTTTTAGAATACGCTGAAGTGATTCAATCCGGGAAACACCTTTAAGCTGTTCATTAAACTCCTCATCTATTTCAATCCCGATCTCTTCTGCCAATGCACTCCATGCCTCGAAATGGTATTCTGCAGTATCAGTAATAACTCCGTCGAGATCAAAAATAAAAGCACTTATTTGATTTCCCATAATCATTCCTCTTTTCTTTACCTTTACTTCACGAGACGGTAAAATACTTCGATGCCAGCTCCGACGGCAGCCGCAAGTTCCCCAAGGAACCCTCTTCTTATTGTCAACGGCCGATCCTTCTGATATCTGGATTGTTCAATTGTTTCTTTAACTTTTTCAAAGTAACTTTCGCATTCGTAAATGAATTTGCCATGCAAAATGACAACCTCTGGATGTAAAATGTTGACCATATTGGCCACACCGATTCCATAATATTCACCAGCTCTTTTCACGATTCTCTCTATTTCTCCATGTCCCTCATTCACCATAGGAACAAGGTCGTCAACATGTTTAATATCAATGTTAGGAAATACTTCATGAATTTCATTTATAATCGCACCGATGGATGAATACGCCATTAAACAGCCGCGATTTCCACATACGCACAGTTTCCCGTTTCTTTCAATAATCATATGCCCCCAAGCACTTGCATCTCCAGGGTTTACATTGCTTGAAATCCCATTCTCGATAAAAGCGCCTCTAATCCCGTAACCATTTATCATGTATAATAATTTCTCGTCATGATATGAGCCGAAATAATATTCAGAAAGACCAGCAGTATCGACTCCATTACTTAAATATACTGGAATTTCCAATGCTTCATATAACATAGAAGAAATCGCCACATTTTCCCACCCACTCGCTTGAAATCCTTCAGGTAAAAGAACCACTCCTCTTTCACGGTCAATTGGTCCCACTGCTCCAACACCTATACCGACTATTAAATGATGACTACCAATGAATTGGTTTTTTAACCGCTCAATTTGTTCGATGATCTCTGCTGTTGTTTTTTCAGGTGTATACGAACGATCCATCTTAAAAGTAGACTCCGCGAGCATTGTAAAGTTTGCATTCAACAAGACTGTTTTCACGTGCGTCCTAGATAAATCCACACCAAAATAATACCCAGACGTTGGTGTAATACGATATAGCATTGGTGGACGTCCTCCGCTCGTTGTCCCAGGTCCGGAAATAAAAATGAGCTGATCTTCCTCCAATGAATCCAAAATTCTCGAAAGTGTCGTTTGAGGAATCTTGAAATGCTCCTTAAGTTCATTTTTGGAGGTTTCTCCATTTGTCTGAATATAGAAGTAGATTTGTTTTTTTAATGTGTTTTTTAATTGATCGTCTTCAAGAAATTGTTTTAACATGCTTTTCACCTGCTAATTGGATGACGAAACGAATGGAACCTCATCCTTTATCTAGTTCATCAGTAAGCCAATTTTTCGCTTACTAAGGATTCATATACGAACGAAGGCGGTATTTGTCCTCTTGATATACTTTTGAGATAATTGATTTAAATCGTAAATTCTCGAACAGACTCTCTTTCGTAAATCTCATGTGGCAAGTAAGTTTTCGTATCGAATTTTTCCCCATTCAAGATACTGTTTAGCTTAACGACTGCCTGATCACCAATCTCATACATTGGCTGCGCTACCGTAGTAAGCTTCGGGATAAACATTCGTGCTATTTTCGTATTATCAAAGCCTAGGACTGAGACTTGCTCAGGAACGTTTATACCTATTTGATTTAAATAAGTGATCGCCCCTACTGCCATCTCGTCACTTGCTGTAAACACAGCTGTTAAATGAGGATTTTTTTTATACAAACGTTCCATAGCTTGATAGCCGTCTTCGAACCGGAAATCGCCACATTCTATATCATTAGAAGGTAATCCCGCTTCACTAAGACGCGCGCAAAACCCTTGGTGCCTCGTATACCCTGCAATTGGATCGTCCAATGGACCGCTGATCATCCCAATCGATCTATGCTTTTTATGAATTAAATATGAAGCTGCATCATACCCAGCCTGTACATCATTTATTCTAACCGTCGGAAGATCATGTACCTGGCTTTCAGTCGATGCTAATACGATCGGAAGATTTGAAGTTTTACAAAACTCATAATAACAGTCAGTTAAAGCCTCACTCGTAAAAATGACACCATCTGCCTGTTTTTCTTTTAGCGCTTTTAAATAGTTTAATGTTCTTTCTTCGTTTCTATCGGTGTTGCATAACATTAAATTAAGATTCAATCGATTCGCTGCATTCTCCATGCCTAGTATGACTTCTGATACGTAAGGGTTGGAGATATCAGGAATTAACGCGCCGATTGTTTGTGTTTTTTTATAAATCAGGCCTCTTGCAAGAGCATTTGGCGAATAATTTAATTCCTGAATCGCTGCGAGCACTTTTTTTCTTTTTTCTTCCTTTACAGTGTCAGGTGAGTTCATCACACGTGACACTGTACTGACCGAAACTCCAGACCTTTTCGCTACATCTCTAATTGTTGGACTCATACCTATCACTTCTTTGCTTTCAAATTATCTATTAATTGATCCCTTTTCTTTCAGAACGAGCTTTTCTTTACGGTGGAACAGCTCTAGTTCCTCTCCTTTTTCAAGCGAATAAGTTACACGATCTTGAGACATGTCAATCTTAAGCAGCGCCCCAAGATATACGAGTTTAAAAGATAAGTTCTTCCATTTTTCAGGGAGGTGAGGATTTAAATGAAGTTCCCCATTTTTAATCCGTAGACCCGCAAAACCATAAACAATCGCCAGCCAAGTCCCCCCCATATTTGCCATGTGTAAACCGTCTTTCGTATTTTTATGAATATTATCAATATCTAATCTGGCCGTTTTATTAAAGTACTGATACGCTTTATCATCATAACCAAACTTCGAGGCCATCACACTAAAAATACAATAGGAAAGCGATGAGTCATGTGTCGTCACTTTCTCATAATAATCATAGGATCGCTTCATCACATCAAGACTTTCAATATCATCTAAAAGAAAATGTGCTAACACTGTATCTGCCTGCTTACATACTTGATATCTATATAATGTTAACGGATGATAGTTTAATAATAATGGAAATTTTTCCTGAGGGGTATTGCTTAAATCCCATTTTTTCTTTTGAAGGAACGTATCATCCTGTGCATTAATTTGCAGTTCGTCATTATAAGGCAAGTACATCTTCTCTGCAGCTTTCTGCCATTCGGTTACTTCTTCCGCGGTCACTGACGTTTTTTCTTGTACTTTATTAAACATGTCGATATCTTCTTGCAAAATCGAATATGCTTTCACAGCCCACTCTAAATTATATTTGGCCATTGCGTTCGTATAATAGTTATTATTCACGATACAAGTGTACTCGTCAGGTCCTGTCACATCATCAATGCGGAATTTCCCTTTATAGAAGTGCCCTGTATCCATCCATAAACGCGCAGTCTCAATGAGAAGTTCAGCACTGTAATTTTTAAAGAACTCGTCATCTTTCGTGACTTGATAAAATTGAATAAAACTGTAGGCTATATCTGCACTAATATGGTATTGTGCTGTTCCAGCTGGAAAAAATGCTGAGCTTTCTCCTCCGTTAATTGTCCGCCACGGAAATAATGCACCTTTTGTATGTCCGACTTCCTTCGCTCTTGCTTTTGCTGATTCTAATATACCATAACGGTTAAGTAGCAAGTTTCTTGCAATCTTTGGATTTGTCATTAAAAAAACCGGGAACATATAAATTTCTGTATCCCAGAAGTAATGTCCTTCATAGCCTTCTCCGGATAACCCTTTTGCTGCAATATTACTTTTTTCGTCTTTTCCTACGGATTGTAAAAGATGATATAAATTAAAGCGGATTCCTTCTTGGAGCTGATCGTCGCCGTCAATTTCGATATCAGAAATAGTCCAGAACTCCTCCAAATATTCTTTTTGCTTTTCAAGAAGCTGATCAAAAGTTAAATCAAGTACTCCGTCAAGCAGTTCGTTTCCCGCTTCCACAAGGTTCTCTCCATGTCTAATCGTATCTGTGAAAATCGTAAACTTTTGAAACTCAACTCGCTCACTCATATCAAAACGATACGTTTCTGTAACCCCTTCTCCTACACAGGCATCTACTTGATGTTCATATGAACAGTCTATTAAGTTCGTTTTCGCAGCTGCTGCTACTTTAAACTTTGTTTCATACGTTTCATCAACGACATTTGAACGACCATTTTCATATCCTGATTGAATCACACGTAAACGCTTCGCGTGACCTGAAGCAATCCTCGGGTCACCTTTGTCAACATAGTTCGATACATTCCCGTTAACTTTAGACACAATTCGGATATTCATGTTATTGTTCACTGGCTCAACCTTTACGTGTACAGCGAATAACTCTTTCGTCACAAAAGAGACGAGCCTTCTAAATGTAATATTGACCACATCTCCTTTATTAGATCGCCAGCGCACAGTCCTCTCAACATACCCTTGGTCAAAATAAAGCTCTCGTTTATATTCTAAAATCTCTCCATCAAACAAAGAGAATTGTTCTTCATTAATAAAAATTTGGATCGTTTGTGCATCAATAATATTTAATAGTTTCTCCTGTTGGTCAGGAAAACCGTGCAACTTTTCCCCATATTTTATATCTGTTTTATCATGGAATGCATTAATGTAAGTGCCTCTGATCGAGTTTAACCCTTCTTTATACCCTTCTTCAAAATTCCCTCTAACACCTAAATACCCATTCCCTAATGAAAACAACGTTTCTTTTAATAGCAGTTCACTTTCTTGTATTTCTGTATCCGTTATACTCCAAATCATCTGCCAACACCTCTAGTAACTTCATTTTGGAAAAACTCTAAAATGCACGTTCAAAAAGGAAAACAAAAAGAGCCGAGTAAATCAAGGCGACTAAGTTTTGAGTCGCGGAGCGTATGGTGTTAATACGTGAGATACGTAGAAACGAGTCAACGCAGAGATACGAAAGCTATTTTTCCTAGACTTTTTGAACATCCTCTAAAAGAACTGTTTCACTTATAAAATAACGAAACAGTTCTCATTTACCTTTACTTCTTGCTATTATAAGCTCGGCCAGCCTTGATTTCTTCTTCCCACTCTGGGGCATCTTTCCCTGGTATTGGCCCTTTCAATAATGGGTCATTGGTTTCTTCCATCCAGTCAATGACATCTTGCCGTAACTTCTTCAGTACATCCTTATATTCCGGATGGTCTGCAACATTCACTTCTTCAACTGGATCTTTTTCAAGATCATATAACTCTTCTTCTGTATTTGGAACATAGTATTTATCGCGAACGACTTGGCCTGAAGGACTTGCATGTAAGTCATGTGGCAAATAGACGGAAGGACCTTCCTCAAAGTTGCGGATATACTTATACTGCTTCGTTCTTACTCCCCGCATCGGGTGATACTTATCATGCCAAGTTAATTCACAGAAGAAGTTTTCCCGTTCTACATAATCGTCCCTCTCTTGCAGGAGTGGGTAGAAACTATGGCCATCGATATTATTAGGAGTCTTACCACCGACAATTTCCATTATTGTAGGCATTAAATCTACATTACACAGAAGTTCAGAGGAACCCCCTCTCTTCGTTGCTTCGTGCCCTTCAGGAAACTTCATAATTAATGCTGTTTCGAGACCCGAGTCCTTTAACGTCCCTTTTGCTCTTGGAAAAGCAATACCGTGGTCGGTCGTAAAAATGACAATTGTATTTTCCTGCAACCCGTATTCTTCGATTGCATCCGTGATACGTTTGATCGCTTTATCCATTTCTTTTACAGACCCTTGAAAACGGGCAATATCTTCACGTACTTCAGGGGTATCAGGCAAATATGGCGGGATATCTACGTATTCATCATCATCTTGCTCAAAGGCATCAAATGGACGATGTGTCTCTTCAAAACCTAAAGACAAGAATAATGGTTGATCACCTTTTTTTTCATCCAAACTATTTTCTAAAAAGCGAATAAACGTATCCGTTACCTCTTTTGCTGGGTTACCAGGCACTTTATGATGATATTCATATCCTAAACGGGAAGCGTCGAGTTCTCCTTCCATCGCTTCATGGAAAAAGCCAAATAAGTGTGTTTCGTAGCCTAATTTACTTAATTCACCAGGCAGTGTTTGATTATTCTCATTCATACTGAACCCGAGATGTCCAAGCCCCATCATCCCATGGTTATGACTGTATTTTCCTGTTAAAATACTTCCCCGGCTCGGGCTGCATTGCGGCTGGGAACAAAAGTAGTTATCAAACCTTACCCCATTTTCTGCAAGCTCATCAACTGCAGGTGTTTGCACCTTCTTCCCGTAACATCCTAAATGTGTACCAGTATCATGTGTAATAATGTATACTATATTGGGTTGCACCTTTTTCGCCATCCGAGTCTCTCCTTTTTTTAATGAATCTATATATGAACGAATCTGTCATTTCTGTCATTTTCAAGATTAAGTGGTTAATAGCTAGTTTTATGATCCTACCTTTTCTTTCACCTTTAATGTAAATTGATAAAATAGATAGAAGGTTACAATCGCACTTACAGACATTGTGAAAAATGCGACTACAAACCAAAACCTGATACTCATATAAACGATAATCAAATGTAAAACTAAAATGAAAATGGTAAGCAACGGACTGCCTACCGTTACAAAGAAAGCATTTTTCAGCTGCGCTTTTCTGCCCATGTCGTAATGAACGTATATCGATAAGAAAATGAGCGTGAAAGCAAAGAGGAAAACACCTATTATCGTAAAGATGACCCCAAATATTTCGTGTTGCTGATTAAAGTAATACATATCGACTGCCCAGACAATCCATAATGATGTAAGAATGAGTCCAGCGATCAATGAATGCTTGTAATTGACGCTAAAATGCCTCCAAAATGATTTCCAAAGTGAGACACCTTCATTATTCATCACCCATTCACGGGCTATTGCAAACACTGCAATTGTACTAGGGTAAAAGAGCAGGAGTAGAGAAATGATTAAAGGAATACCGAATATAAACATCGCGTTTATACTTGGGCTGATGATGATAAAGAAAACAATCGCAAGAACAGGCAAATTCACAATAAACCAAAGAAGGTTTACGATACTTAACTTCATAATCCAATCAGCTATGATATGAATTCCGCCCATAAAACCAGATCTAGGTTGCATATTCCCTTCCCCCATTTAATTCTTCGTTCAAAATCGTTCATTCATATACTCTTCTCATACCCTGCACTCTATTTAACTGCACCTTCACCGATTCCTTTAATAATGAATCGTTGAGCAAAAATATAAAAGATAACGACCGGGATTACGGTTAATGTTAAGCCTGCCATTGCCATGTTCCATTGGATATTAAATTGCCCAAAGAAATAAAAGGTTGTTAATGGAATCGTTCTTAAATCTGTACTTGTAAGAACAAGAGATGGTAATAGGAAGTCATTCCAAATTTGAATCACATTTAAAATGATGACGGTTACTGTAATCGGCTTTAACATCGGGAATACAATCCTCCAGAATAAGCCTAATTTTGTACAGCCATCAATTGTTGCTGCTTCTTCAAGAGAAACTGGAATCGATTTTACGAATCCATGATACAGAAAGATCGCCATACTTGAATTAAACCCAACATGCATGAAGATTAATCCACCGTGTGTATTTAACATTGGGATGCCTGTAGCTTTCATAATTTGGTCCATAAACTGTAGTAACGGCATCATAATCGTCTGAAACGGGATGAGCATTGTTGCGATGAAAACCATAAAAATCACTTTACTTAACGTGTTATCTGTACGCGCTAACATCCATGCTGTCATTGATGATAAAATGACAATGAATATGACCGAAGTAATCGTAATAAAAAGGGAGTTTCCAAATGCATTCAGAAAATTCATCCGTTCCATTGCTTCTACATAGTATTGAAAACTGAATTCCTCCGGTAAGGCGAGAACATTATCATACATTTCTGATCTCGTCTTAAAGGAGTTAACGACCATAATGTAAATGGGAGATAAGAAAATGAAGGCACCTAGTAAAAGGAGAACTTCTCTAGCAATTTTCCATGTTTTATTCATTACATTTCTACCTCCCGCTTCTTAGTCATATACACTTGCGTTAATGTTATACCTGCTACTAATATAAAGAATACAACTGCTTTTGCTTGTCCATATCCATAATTGCTATAGCCAAAAATTTCATTATAAATATGAAGTGCGAATAGCTCTGTCGAGTTTACAGGTCCTCCTCCTGTTAATGACAAGTTCACATCATAAATTTTAAATCCGAATGAAAGAGTTAAGAATAAACAAATCGTAAATGCAGGCATTAATAGTGGAAAAATAACGTTTTTTAACCTCTGCCACCAGTTTGCGCCATCAATATACGACGCTTCTAAAACTTCATGAGAAATACCTTGTAGCCCAGTAATGTAAATAATCATCATGTATCCAGCCATCTGCCAAGTAAATACAAACACTAACGCATATAATGCATAATCAGGATTTAACAGCCAATTAAAGAAGATTGACTCAAAGCCTGTTAACTGCCCCATAATCCTGAAAGCATCAGAGAAAATAAACTGCCAGATGTAGCCTAAGATTAGCCCACCAATTAAGTTAGGCATAAAAAACATCGCTCTTGCTGCATTTACCGTTTTTAATTTGGACGTTACTAAAAGGGCTAATCCTAACGCGATCACATTTACTGTTATTAATGAGAGAACAGTAAATTTAATTGTCAGTATACCGGAATCTATAAATCTCGAATCTCCTAATAATTGAATATAATTATCTAAACCTACAAAAATTTTCGGGTTGGCACTTATTCCATCCCAGTTAAAAAATGAATAGAATATTCCCATCCCAAATGGAATAAGTACGACTGTCGTAAATATCAAAATGAGCGGAACTGTAAATAAGATATACCAGCCTTTATTCTTCCAACTTTTCACGGTCTATCCCTACTTTCCATCAGTACCATATTAAAAATAGTAGCTATAAATAGGTGGAAGATAAACAAAGCTCGTTTGCTTTGTCTATCTCCCGAAATAAACTAATTATTCACCGGTTGCCATCCAAGCTTCATACATTGCGTTAATGACATCCTGACCCGTTACTGAATCGTCAATAAAGAAATCTTCCGCTACTGGTACCCAGTCATTAATTACAAGGTTTGCAGGATAATGCCCTTGTGACCAAGGAATCGTTTGCCCTTCATTTGTGTAGTCAAGAACGGTTTGTGACAGTGGATCTAAATCAGGGGCTTCGATATTTGTGTACGCTGGAATTGCATCGAATTCTTCAACAATATAACGATGTCCTGTTTCACTCGTATGCATCCACTCTAAGAAGTCTAATGCAGCTTGAATTTCATCATCTTCCTTATTCGCATTTACTGCCCAGTTTTGACCAACGCCTACCGCTAGTTTATCGTTATCCATTAATGGAACAGGCAGCATGCCAATTTCAAAATCTAACTCGTAGTCATTAAACATTCCGTAAGCCCAGTTCCCTTGGTGAATCATCGCTGTTCTTCCTGTCGCAAAGTCACCAATTTGTGAATCATAATTCATTTCTAATGGATTCACAGTGTATTCGCGAATATCTTCAAGCATTTGTGCAAATGCGTTAAACTCTTCAACATCTGAAAAATCTACTTCTCCATCAGTAACTTGTTCCATAAACTCAATGTTATCTTCTTGAAGTGAGAACGGATAGTTACTCATATGTCCAATAAGGAAGTATCCTTCTTGTGATAGGGATAACCCTTCAATATCATCGCCCTCATATTGAGCTAACGTATTTACGAAAGAGTCATAATCAGCAACGTCTTCTGGGTCAATCAAATCTTTGTTATATACTAAACCGAAACCTTCCACACCATATGGTACACCAACTAATTTCCCGTTAATTTCCATCGCCATGTTTTCTGCGATATTTTCTACGTAAGATTCATCACTCATATCATAAATATAAGAATCGATTAGGTGTGCTTCAGAGGCATGACCGATCGTGAAAATAGATGGGCCTTGATCACTATTCATACGAATTTGTAACTGTTGGAAGTAATCGTCACCTGTCGTACCCCAAATCTCAACTTCTACGCCTGTCTCTTCTTCATATTCTTCAGCCATTCTTTCTAACGGTTCAGAGATTTCTACTTTACTTTGGAAGATCGTAATTTTGTCCGCACCACCTGTTGCTTCTCCATTATTCGAGCCGCTGTCACCTGCATCCTCGTTGTTGTCACCACCACAAGCTGCAAGGAATAATGATGTACCGAGTAAAACGGATAAACATAGACCTGCTTTCTTCATGTTTCATTCCCCCATTCATTTTTTAAGCTTTACAGCCACAAATAATCGATTTCAGAAATGAAAGAGCTTTATTCTGGAATCGGATTTTTTTGAAAAGGTTTTCAAAACTTCCGAAAATAAAATCTCTATCTTTCTAGCATGTATCGAAATAGAGATAATATTTTTATATAAAATCGTTGGAATTAAACCTTTTTAGAGGATGTTCAAAAAAGTCCGGGAAAATAACTTTTGTATCTCTACGTTGACTCGTTTCTCCGTTACCTACGTATTAACACCATACGCTTCGCGACTCAAAATATCGTCGCCTATATCTACTCGGATCTTTTTCTCCTCCATTTTGAAATGTACTTTTACTCATTTCGGTTTAAAGTGATCTTTGAAAACCTTTTCTGAAAACCTTTTCATAAATTATTATGCTTCTTTATTTGAGAAATGTCAATTGTATATACAAGAAAATTTAATCTTTTTTTACAACTCGGAATCCCATATTCCCAGTAGAAGAATCTTTCGTGTTTCCGATTCTTGCAGCAATGCGGTATCGATTGCAATACGTATCGTGACACAAATAAGACCCACCTTTTAATGCCATGAATCCAGGAGCTTCCTTAACATTTAACCCTTTACTTTCATTACAAAAATGATCGTCGGTCCATTCCCATACATTTCCGATCATATTGTATAACCGGTACTTATTAGGTTTATAAGCGTCTACTGGGGCTGTCCCAATGTAACCGTCCTCCCCTGTATTTGAAACTGGAAACTTTCCTTGCCAAATATTACATTGATGCTCTCCATCAATTAAGAATTCATCCCCCCATGGATGGATCGTATCGACAGTCCCACCGCGAGCAGCATGCTCCCATTCAAGCTCTGTCGGCAGCCTAGTACCCGACCAATCACAGTATGCAAGCGCATCATTCCAAGACACATGAACAACAGGGTGATCCATCTTCCCTTCAATTGAAGAATCCGGTCCCATTGGATGTTTCCAGCTTGCTCCTTCAACAACACACCACCACGGTGTATTTTCCACGACTTGTATGACTCGTGATTTATCTTTCTCACTCAAAAATAAATGAAACACAAAAGACCAGCCAAACCTTTCAGCTTCCGTTATATAACCTGTTTCCACAACAAACGTTTTGAAATTACGGTTCGACACCGCACATTGATCGATCATAAAAGGGGACACGTCTTTTTGCAGCTGTGGTGTTTCAAAATCAGCTGGATAACCTACTTTCGAATTCGTACCTAAATATGCCGTTCCACCGGCTATTTTCTGAAACCGATGTTTAACATCGGACTTTTTTTCTTCAGTCTTTTCAAATCTTTGAGGCTCGAGATCACTTTTCTGTTTTCTCACTGGTGTACAGCAACTCTTTTCCATCTTTCATTTACACCTCGCATTATAATAAAATGACGCCGCAAATCCCCGAAGCGACAATGAATATGACTGGATGTACTTTATATTTGATGAGTCCTATTAATGTCACTAAAAAAATCATGGCGATCATGAAATGGTTGAAAGAAAATTGAAATTCCAAAAGCTGATTAGCTAACGCAAACTTAATCGCTGCATAACAAATCAAACTTAGAACGACTGGCCTTAAGCCATAAAATACAGCCCCTAAAACCTTCCCGTTTTTTATTTTTAAAATAAGGGATGACAATAATAAAATGATCATTAAAGACGGTAATGTCATCGCTACACTCGCAATAATTGCCCCGCTTATCCCTCCTACGTGATACCCTACGACAGTTGCACTATTTGTAGCAATAGGGCCTGGAGACATGCCGGCTACCGCAATTATATCGGTAAACTCCTGGGTCGTAAACCAGCCTTTATTTGTCACCTCTGCTTCTATAATTGGGAGCATCGCATATCCCCCTCCGAAAGAAAATGCTCCTATTTTAAAAAACATGATAAATAACTCAATATACATACAGCGCCCCCACTCGAGACTTTACTTTTTTCTCCGTTTCCAATAGCCGATCATACCACCAATGATAATGAAAAGAATTGGATGCATTCCGGAAAATAACAACAACAATAATATGACAACAAACAGCCCGATTGTGAATGAATCTATTAATGCTGTTTTTGAAATTTTAACTCCGGCATAGACAATTAAAGCTACAATGGCTGGTCTTACCCCCTCAAAAAAGAGAGTCATAAATTCATGGTCTCTAAAATGAAAGTACAACAAACTAAGGAATAAAACACTCCCAAAAGTGGGCATTAATACACCGAGCAGTGCCGTAATTGCTCCTGCAACTCCTGCAATTCTATGACCAATGAATGTCGCAGAATTAATCGCAATTGCTCCAGGAACCGATTCAGCCATGGCAAAAACATCGGAAACATCTTCTAAATCGAGCCATTTCTTCTCCTCAACAACCTCCCGTTCGATCATCGGAATCATCGCATAACCTCCACCGAATGTAGCAGGACCAATTCGTAAAAAAACATAAAAAAGTTCCTTTAGTGTACATGTCTTTTTCTCCAAATCTCATCCCTCGTTCTCAATCTCCATCTTATTCATTTAGTTTACCATACTTTTAACCATTTCGGTTAAAAGTATGGTAGATTTATGAGAATCTTTCATATAGGCATGAAACTTCCCATATTGCTTCTCTACAAGCAATCTATAATTACATAAAAAACGAACAACAAAACATTTGTAAAAACATGAGGCATTACTCCTCCCCATGCATCGACATCCACTTTACCATCTGGTGAAAAGCGCAAAATGTTTAGTAAATGTGACAGTGGTAAAAGGATAAACTCTCATCCTTTTATATTTACTACAATTAAGTCTTCCCTAATAATATCTAGAATTTCCCCCACCTCTCACCACACAAATATTTGCAATTCAGAATATTCCATTTATAATTAACAAGAGAGCTTAATCGCATTGAGGATTTCAAAAAGGGATGAAATCATAAAGTCCGTGCTTTCATCAACTAACTAGAGGAGGTGATTTTTTTTGAATTCGGATGAATTGCTCGTATATTCTTTGAAAACAATGATGAAAGAAGCGTTTGAAGGCCCATCAGAAGATGGCAGTTTTTATATTACAACACGACCAGAGGCCGGTCTATTCGGCACGTTAAATGCATTATCAGCAAATGATGCCTCACAGCCTTCAAAGACAAGTGACACACCGATCGTTTCTCATATTTACCATATATACTATTATTTAATGATCTCAAACTCAGATTTTACAGATAGTCCGCTTGATTATAATGATAAAGACAGTTGGAAAGTGCGGAAAGCAAATGAGAAGGAATGGCACCAGATAAAAACAGATCTCTACCATGAGTACGAAACGTTTATTGAAAACGTGGAGCAAGTTGTTGAGTGGACCGATGAAAAAGCAAACACTGCCCAGCAAACTTTAGCACATACAGCTTATCATTTAGGAGCATTGCGACAGATGATATAGTCAGAGCATCATTCATTACTTAATTAAGGAGATACTTGCTACAAAATGCGCTATATTAAGTTACATTGCACGGTAGTCAGGATTTTTGGATTGCTCATTATTGTTCGTATCTATTTATGTATGCCTTCATGCATCCTTTTTGTCAATATTCATTCCACATACTAAAGTTTAAAAACCTAGTAAATACCACAGAACAGCAGTATACTGTCATGTGCTTGTCCATATGGTAAATACTAGGTGTGATTGTAGAAACTATGACACTTCTTCTATATTTCTATGATAGTTTTTATTTTCTGCAATACCTTCGACGGTTGAATCTTTTGTTAATAGTGAGACTACAATCATAGACGCAAATGAAATTGGTAATGCAATTAAGATCTCAGTATTACTCGTCATATCAAAAAAGAAGAAAGAAATGAGATAAGTTAAAGCACCTGTAGTTAAACCAGCAATCGCTCCATTCGTGTTTGCTTTCTTCCACCAAATCCCAAGAAGCATTGGTGCGAGGAAAGCACAAACCATAAATCCGATTGCAGCTGTATATAATACAATTAAAAATGGCGGCGGGTTTAATGCGAGTAACATAACAATAATTCCTATAATCCATGTGCTGATCATCGATACTTTTAATATTTTTTCTCTGCTTGCATCGGGATTAAGTACTTTATTGTATAAATCATAGGCAACTGCGCTACTTGTTGCTAACAACAAGGCATCTGTTGAAGACATGACGGCAGCTAATAGTCCAGCAATGATAATTCCCATAATAATTGGACCAAAAAATTGTTCTACAATAAGCAGCAACCACATATCTGAGGCATGGCTTGCTAAAGTTTCCTCACCTAATGTAGGTATATATGGAATCATTATTAAAAATGGGACTAACAACAAAGTAGCATAAATGAACATACTAATATTCATGGAAAGTTTTGCAGATCTGACATTCGATGCTGTAAACACACGCATAATCAAATGTGGTGCAACACATACTGCCGCTGCCCAAGTAATAAAGACTCCTAAGTTAGCAGATATTGTCCCATGACTTCCAAGAACTTCATTTTCACTCACAGCTCCTAAAAAGAATTGTGACCAATTTTCAGGTAAGTTTATTAAACCTACAACACCAATTAACAATACAATTAAAACAATCGTTCCTCCTTGAAGAACATTTGTCCATGTAACAGCCAACATTCCCCCCATCGACACATATAGGATAAATACTAAACTAATAATAAGAAGACTCCACTCGTAGGATAACCCTGTAACATAAATAGTAAGAAGTCCTCCAGCCGTTAATTGAGACATGAGGTACATGCCTGAACCTACGACTATGACTAATGGTACAGCTATCTTCAAAAATTTACTCCCATAAAATCGGTCATTTAAAAAACCAGAAACAGTAAATTGTTGGCTGTTTCTTAGTGCCCTAGCCACAAGAATGCTCGCTACCGGGAAGCCAACAATAGCACCAGCAAACATCCAGCCAACATAGGACATTCCCAATCCCCATAACGTTCCTACAAGTGCTAAGAATGTTCCACCACTCCCTAATGCAGACAACATCGCCAAAGCATTCACGGTTGTACCTATCTTTTGTCCAGCTGCATAATATTCACTTACACCTGAACTGGACTTGGCGATACTTTTTTGAGAAATAAAGCCTAAATAGACACAAAATATCAAATATAAAATGACAATAAACAACTCAAGAGTCATTCTTTTTCCTCCTTATGTTCTTTCTGAATTTTCAGTCAAAACAAGATACAAGCCAGCAATAGGTGCTATGAAAAATAATAAAATTGAACCCCAGACTACTAATGAAACATTTAGCAATTCGATTTGGTAGCTCCAAGGTAGTAAAAATAATGTTACATATAGAACTAATCCAATTAAATACCACTTTTCACCACGTGGCATTGGGTACCAATTACGATTTTCCTTCATACTTTTACCTCCTCATATAAAATAAAAATTCATTCACTTACATAACTGTCGAATACCTTTTCCATTTCCATTTATTTATTAGTCGCAAAAGTACAGCATATCGAAATCGTGTATGACCTTTCAGTTCCCAAGGCTTTTCAGGTGAAGATTTTACAAAGCTGTGTAGTATATTGGAAACTTCACTTTTTGCGTGTTTGTTAAACTGGACAGACAATAATGTAACTGATGATAAATGACCTTTTGTACCTAATATTGAAGAAAAGAAACGTGTTAAAGGATCTGCAGTAACATAAATTAAAGAAATATTCATATTTTCATTTTTAACGATAGTTTGCTCTTTAGTAGGGTCGTACATATAAAGAGGTGGTGCCTTTTTTAAATCATATTGAATGTCATGCTCTTGCAAAACAGACGTTAATGTTTGAACAGAATGATCTGGTGAACGCCCAATGTAAACTTCCCATCGGTTTATACCAAATGACAACAAGTTAATCACCCCCTTATTCTTATTTCTTCCTATTGACCAGTAAAATGTGGAGTTCTTTTATCTAAAAATGAATCCATCCCCTCCTTTTTATCTGTCGTTTCAAATAAGACAGATTGGATTAGTCTTTCAATTAATATTCCTGTATGAATGTCCGTCTCATAACTTTTGTGCACCGCTAACTTTGCTAGTCTCACAGCTAATGGGCCTTTTCCCCCTATACGATTTATGATGTCAAATACTGTTGATCAAGCTCAACTTTAGCGACACAATCTGTTAAGAGCCCCATCGTATAAGCTTCTTCTGCCTTCAATATCTTTCCAGTTAATATGAGTTCCAACGCTTTCCCTTTAGGAATAAGTCTCGCTAACCTTTGAGTTCCACCTGCTCCAGGTACGATTCCTAAATTTAATTCAGATAATCCGACTTTTGCATTTTCAGCTGCTATTCTAATGTCACACGCAAGGGCTAATTCGAACCCTCCACCTAATGCATAACCATTAATTCTAGCAATAGTTAGTTTCTCAAAGCTTTCAATTTTGTTATATACATTTTGTATTTTCGGATTTAACAAAATATCTAAACCAGATGTCTCTCTTAATTCTTTTATATCAGCACCTGCAGCAAAAGCATCATTTCCAGCCCCGGTAAAAACCAATGCAGTAATATCATCGTTTTCTTCAACAAATCATAAAGCGCTTTCAATTTCAGTTATTACGTTATGATTTAAAGCATTATTCACTTTCGGACGATTAATCGTGATTGTTGCATGATTCTCTTTAACGTTGAAATGAATGGTATCAAATGACATAGAAACACTCCTCATTTAAGTATCTTGTCGAATGAGATGTTCATTTAATTTTTCTTTAATTCCATCTGGTATAGGCTCTGCTTTTTGTTTTTCAAAATTAAAGTTCACATAAACTGCTTGTCCTTTTGCACATAAAATTCCATCTTGATGTACTTCTTCATATACTTCAAAGCTAGAGTTTTTCACTTTGGAAATAAACGTTTTAATCAACACTTCTTTCCCATAATAAATTTGATGAAGATATTCAACATTCATTTTAATAATGACGCACTTCCAATTTGAAAATGATAAGTCTGGGGTAAATAACTTAAAGATCTCATCTCTTCCTGCCTCAAACCAAATAGGTAAAGTCGTATTGTTAATATGACCTGCACCATCTGTTTCGGAAACACGTGGTTCAATCCTTTTCCTAAACATTCAATCCCTCCTATCCTCTCACCTTAAAAGCTATAATGAGATCTCTCCATTAAACGCTGATAAATAGATTTTATAAATATCATTTTCCTCTAGCTTTAAAGGACTTCTAGCTAGTAATCTCGTTTGCTTTAAAGCTTCTTTTGTTAAACCTGATAAATCCTCTTCTTTGATTCCATACTCTTGTAAGCTCGTAGGAAGGTCTAATGATTGCACGAGATGATATAAAGTATGAACACAAGATATCGATAAATCTTCTAGGTTATTGGATTGTTTTTTATGACTTCTATCTAGATTAGTCACGACATTTGCTAGTTTTTCTTCACAGCTTTTTTTTATATGCTTGACAACATAAGGCAGCAATACGGCATTTGATTCACCATGCGGCAGTTTAAACTTATTCCCTAGCGGATAAGCAAGAGCGTGGACACCGCCAACACCGGCATTATAAAAAGCCATTCCTGCTAAATAACTAGCAGTAATCATCTCTTCTCTTGCTTTCATATTATCTCCATTCAAATAAGCAGTTTTTAATGAATTGCCGATTAACTGAATGGCCTTCATAGATATTCCGTCTGTGACTAAGTTAGCATTGACAGAAATATAAGCTTCTATTGCATGTGTTAATGCATCTATTCCTGTAGCAGCAGTAACACGTTTCGGTACTGACAACGTTACAGTCGGATCGACAATCGCTACATCTGAAAGTAAATATGGATGTGTTATAACATCTTTTGTACCATCGAGAGAAAGAACAGAGATATCTGTCACTTCAGAGCCAGTCCCAGCTGTAGTAGGAATCATCATTTTCGGAAGGCCTTTCTTTTTGATTTGTTTTGTACCCGTCAAATTTAAATAATCACTGACTTTCCCTTCATTTGCAGAAATAACTGCTGCTAGTTTTGCTAAATCAATTGCACTTCCTCCCCCCATTCCTATGATTAATTCAAAATTCCCCTCTCTCGTGAATTTTACTAGCCTCTCTGCGTCTTCAAGTGGAGGCTCTGGAATAATATCCGTATAAATATCAATGTGATACTTTTCCTCTATACTTTTTAACACTTTTGCACATAAGCCAATATCTACAAGTGTTTGATCTGTAACGACCAATATTTTTTTTACGCCTAATTTCTCTATTTCTGAAGAAAGGTTAGACAAAGCTCCTTCACCTACATAACTTAGGGAAGGAAAGATTAGTTTTGAAGTCACAAGAATCCCCCTACTCATTTAAATTAACCATGACAAATTTCGTTTTCGTCATTTCATCTAAGGCGTATTTAATCCCCTCTCTGCCATAACCACTATTTTTCACACCGCCATATGGGATATGGTCTAGCCGAAAGGTTGGCACTTCATTAATTAATACACCACCACTTTCAATTTGCCCCGCTGCTTTTAAAGCTCTATTCATATCTTTCGTATATAAACCAGTATGCAGTCCAAACTGTGATTCGTTTACCATTGAAATAGCTTCTTCCAAATTTTTATATGAAATAACAGATACAACCGGTCCAAAAACTTCCTCACAACATACATTTAAGCTAAGGTCTGTATTTAATAAAATGGTTGGTTCAAACGTATTATTAGTTCCATTCCCACCTAAAGCTACTGTTGCACCTGAATTTTTCGCTTGTTCAACCCAATTTTTAATTCGATTAAATGAGTCGGGTGATATTAACGCAGCAACATCTGTGTTGTCATCAAATGGCGATCCTATTCTTAATTCCTTTGTTTTTTCAACTAATTCATTGCAAAAGGTGTCATAACATGACTCATGCACAAAAATTCTTTGAAGTGAGATACAAATTTGCCCCGAAAATGTAAATGCAGCCTTCACACATTTTTGCGCCATTTTTTTTATATCAGTATCTGGTTCAACAATTAATGCTGAATTTGATCCTAACTCCAATGTTGTTCTTTTTAAACCGGCATTTTCCTTAATAATCTTCCCTACCGGAACACTTCCAGTAAAGGTTATTTTCTGTATATCTTCGTCCTTAACGATCGAGTCACTTAGTTCTTTACCATATCCAGTAACTAACTGGATTGCCTCTTTCGGTAAACCTGCCTCAAGAAAAATCTCCGTAATTTTAATTGCACTTAACGGTGTTTGCTCGGCAGGTTTAAACAATACTGCATTTCCAGCTGCAATCGCAGGACCTAATTTATGAGCAACTAAATTAAAGGGAAAATTAAAAGGTGTAATTGCTGCAATGATACCTAAAGGTTCTTTTATCGAATAACCTAATCTATTTTCTCCTCCAGGTACCGCATCCATCGGAATCGTTTCCCCATTCAACCGTTTTGCTTCTTCAGCTGCTAATTTATAAGTAATAATCGTTCTATCTATTTCACTCCTTGAATCCTTTATAGGCTTTGCTGTTTCTAAAGAAATTGTCCTACTCAGCTCTTCCTTATTTTTTTTTATTAACTCACTAACACGCTCTAAAATCATACTTCGCTCATGTGCACTTCTTTTTTTTAATGACTGATAACCTTTTCGTGCAGAAATAATCGCATCTTTTATATCAGTTTGATCGCCTTTACTAATATGAGCGATCACAGTCTGATCTACTGGAGATACAAGCGGAAATGTCTCTTGTTTTTCGTACCAGACTCCCCCTGTATACATGGACAGCGACTGAATATTCATTTATTCACCTACTTTCATACTTTTCACTTTAAAAATCAATGCAAAACTCATGCCAACTCTAAAACCTTGTTTTACAAGCTTTAGTTAATATCAATTAATAGAGCGGTTAACTTTGTAACCGATATCCTTTTAAAATTTTCTGAATTTACCGTCTATTACATCCTTTTGAATATCGGTTAAATTTTTAACCGTCGGTGATTTCTCGAACCATCTTTTGGCCATTAGAGGATCACCATACGTGATCGTTTTTTGACAATTGCGCATTTCTGTTTTAGGTTAATAAATAAAAATGAAAAAGGAGAAGGGAAAATTATGAATGGTCCGATTTATTTAGATGAAGTGAAGAAGGAGTATGTCGATTACAACAATCATATGAATGATGCTGCCTACTTTAAAATGTTCAGCCTTGCTACCGAACATTTCATGGATGCCATTGGATTAGATGCTAAAGGAAGGGAAGAAATGGACTATTCCATCTTCACACTAGAATCTCACGTACGATATTTAAAAGAGATAAAAGAAGGAAAGAAGTTTTCGATTTCATGCCAAATTTTGCAGCATGATAAAAAAAGAATTCATCTATTCTTAGTGATGAATAACGAAAAAAGTGAAAAGATATCATCATGTGAAATGATGCTTATTGGGATTAATCTTAAGACAAGAAAGCCTGCGAACTTTCCATCCGTTATATTAAAAAATATCGAGAACTTCTCTTTACAGACTAAAGAGGATGATTGGCCGAAAGAAGTAGGGAAAATAATGGAGTTAAAACACAAAAAGAAGAAGTGACCTTTGTTCAATCACTTCTCTATACCATCATTACTAGATCCTCTACAACGTCACTTCAATTCGATGTTTTTTTATTTTATTTAATAAAGTCGCATGATGGATCCCTAGTTGTTTTGCTGCTTGCCTAATTGAACTCGTTCTCCCTAATGAATCTTCAATCAGCTGTTTTTCTAATTGATTTAATTGCACTTTTAAAGGAGAACTAGAATCCGTCACTACTTTCTCTTTAATAGATGTTGAAATATTAAGATGCCTGTTATCTATAACGGTATCATGTACAGATACAACTAGGTTTTCAATCGTGTTTTTCAATTCTCTCACATTTCCAGGCCACTCATAGTTAACTAATAGTTGCATAGCCGAATTTGATATACTTTTATTTAAATTATATCTCTTATTAAAATGGTTTAAAAAGCTATTGAGGATTTCTTTAATATCCTCTTTTCTTTCTCTTAAAGGAGGAATATCGATCTCTAGAACTGCTATTCGATAATATAAATCCTCTCTAAACTCTCCTTCAGATACAGCCCTTTTCAAGTCTCTATTCGTCGCTGCAATGAGTCGAATATCAACTTCCCGATACTTCGTGCCGCCAACACGCTGTATTCTTTTATCTTGCAAGACTCTTAACAATTTTACTTGCAATGACAGCGGCATATCTCCTATTTCATCTAAAAGAATCGTTCCTTTATGCGCTAACTCAATCAATCCCATTTTCCCGTCCTTTTTTGCTCCAGTAAAGGAACCAGCTTCATACCCGAATAACTCCGACTCAATCAAATTCTCCGGTAAGGCACCACAATTAATTTTAATAAAAGGCTTATCATACCGATTACTAAAGTTATGGATTTGATTTGCAAGCACTTCTTTACCTACACCTGTTTCCCCTCTTAAAAGGATACTCGTTGGATACGGTGCTACTTTCATAACTAATAAGTTAATTTCTTTCATTTTATCACTTTTAAAAATAACCTCTTCTGATGATTGTTGTTTATATCTATATGTGTTGTTCGTAAGCATAGAAATCTCTTCTGCCCTTTTAATTTTATCTTGCATCCTATTCAATCTAGTCACATCTCTTACACTCGTCACAACCATATTTATTTCTCCATTATGATTAAAAACAGGGCTGCCAGTTACGATCACTTCATTTTTTTTATTAATTGTTTGTACTAATGTCATTTCTTTTTTTTCTTTTAATACTGACAATGAAACCGATCTATCAAGTTTACCCCCTTCGATTAGTTCACCCATATGTTTCCCTATAAGATGACCCCTCTTGATCCCAGATATCTCTTCATATGCTTTATTCACTAGTAATGTATATCCGTGGCCATCAACTACGTAAATGCCATCACTTGAAAATTCTATTATTTCTTTCATTTGATAAAACAAATCGATTTCATTAGCATTCATCAGAATGAATACGGTAGCCTCATGATAATCTAATTTCATTACACGAAGATTGTCACCTTCAAAAGAACAATTAAATAAGTCCTCATTACTTTTCAAATATTTACTTAATAAATGAACAAGTTTATCTTTATACTTTTGAAAATGATACTTAGACTTACTTTTTATTTCCCAACTACCATTTTTATAAAGTGCTGTTCCAATTAACGTTTCTTTTTTGAGCATACGACCCCTCTTTTTGGTTATTTTTTTAACCGCGGTGGTAAAATCAACCGCCACTTTTAAACTATTATAGTTATAATATTTAGAATAATCAATATTATAAGGTTATTTTTATAACCACTTAGCTTATATGTGTATACTGAAATCGCTCATTGATCTACGTGCATTATTGGCATGAATATTGCATGTTATATAAAACAAATTCGTAAAAACATATCATAAAGAAGGAGAAGATCTAATGTATGACTATTTAACATTTACTATTGATCAAGGAGTTGGAACAATCTCTCTTAACCGGACTAAATCTCTAAATGCATTAAATAATGATGTCATTGCAGAGTTAATGGATGCTTTTGAAACGTGTCAATATGGTGAAAAAATTAGAGTCATTGTACTAGAAGGAAAAGGAAGAGGTTTTTGTGCTGGAGATGATTTAAAAGGGATGGGTACAGAAAAACACCCTAATCCTGAAGATAAATTAAAAGAATTTCAAGAAGGGTATCCTAGATTAGTTTTAAAAATGCAGTCAATAGAAAAGCCAATTATATGTAAAGTCCATGGTTTTGCTTTAGGTGCTGGCTTCGAGCTTGCTCTCTGTGCTGACATTTTAATCTCTACAAAAGATGCAAAATTCGGTTTACCTTTTGTTTTAAGAGGGATTGCTGCAGGCACCCACCTTTTGCAGCAATATGTAGGATATCATAAAGCTTGTGAAATGTTATTTACCGGAGAAACGATAACAGGTGAAGAAGCCAAAAAACTTGGTATTGTCAATCGGCTCTCGATAGAGAAGGAATTAGACGATGATGTCAATCAGTTAGCTTCTCAATTAGCTAATGGAGCTACAAGAGCTATCGGACTAATGAAATCAGCATTAAATAGAAGTGCAAATTATACTCTTGAAGAAGGGATGCATGAACAAGCCTACGCTACAACAGCTTCATTTATGACCCAAGACTTTGTCGAAGGTCATGAAGCATTCAAGGAAAAAAGAGAACCGGTTTTTAAAGGAAAATAACACATAAAGGAGCGATAACAATGCGAATACCAATTCATGAACTATTAAGACAGCACGCAAAAGAAACCCCGAATAAAAAGGCTATTGTTTATTATGGAAACGCCATTACTTACAAAGAACTTGATCTATATTCTGATAGATTTGCAGCTTTCTTGCAAAATAAAGGGATTGAGAAAGGTGATCGAGTAGCTCTCTTTTTACAAAACAGCCCTCAATACATCATTGCTCATTTCGGAATACAAAAGATAGGTGCAATTGTTGGACCTTGCAACCCGATGTTTAAGGAGTGGGAGCTCGAGTATCAGCTAAATGATTTAACCGCAAAAGCAATTGTTTTAGCAAATGATTTATATCCTATATATGAAAAAATCAAACATAGTACAAGCGTAAGAGAAGTGTTTTTAACAAGTTACTTTGACTTTTTACCAGATGAGTTACACATTCCTTTCCCCGAAAAGGTAGAGCCATTCGTCAAAATAGAAAGTTGCTGGTCTTTTAAATCAATCGTTCATAATGACTCTCTTCATACTCCGCAAAAAGTAGATATAAACATGGAAGAAGACGTTTCATTAGTCGTTTATACATCAGGCACGACCGGTGCTCCAAAAGGAGCTATGCTCACTTTCAATAATGCATCTTTTAAAACTGAATGTTTAGTTAAAACATATGACTTCTCACCTGATGATGTTCACCTAAGTATTATGCCAATCTTTCATATCGCCGGTATGTTAGTCGGCTTAAATGGTCCGATCATGACAGGAGGAACAATTATTTTATTAACTAGGTTTGCACCTAATGCCGCTCTATCGGCAATAAACCACTACGAAGTGACAGTAGCATATACGACCCCACCAATGAATGTAGAGATGATGAAACATCCATTATGTAAAGTTACTCAGTTTGAGCATTTACGTGCCAATTTAGCTACTAGCTTTGGACTACCAGTGACAGAGGAAATTTCAAACCAATGGAAGGAGGTTTCAGGAGTTGAATTATTCGAATTTGCTTATGGAATGAGTGAAACTCATACTGGGGATGCACTGATGCCAAAAGACCGTATCCGCTTTGGGACAGTCGGAATGCCAACGTATGAAACGCAAATAAAAATCGTCTCGCTCGAAAATCAAAATATTGAATTACCTCAAGGAGAATTAGGGGAAATTGCTATCAAAAGTCCAAGTGTTTTTAAAGGATATCTAGATAAACCAGAAGAAACAAACAAAGATCTCCAAGATGGCTGGTTCTACACCGGTGATATGGGAAAGTTTGATCAAGACGGATACTTGCATTTTACTGGTAGAGCAAAAGAAATGATTAAATGCTCTGGATATAGTGTGTTCCCAGAAGAAGTTGAAAAAATGTTGATAAGACACGATGCGATAAGTAAAGCGGCAGTTATCGGCGTACCTGATCATAAACGTGGCGAGTCTGTTAAAGCATTTGTGGTGCTCGATGAAGAATATAAAAATAAGATAACTCCAGAAGATATTATCAGCTGGTCGAAAGAAAAGATGGCAGCTTATAAATATCCTAGATATGTAGAGTTAGTAGATTCACTGCCCCAAACGACATCAGGAAAGCTACTAAGAAGATTATTAAAAACTCAGTAAATTTTAGGTGGTGTGCATATGAATCAACCCGTTATTGTATCAACCGCTCGAACTCCGATTGCTAGAAAAAATGGAAAATTAAAAATGATGGATCCTGCTCAATTTGGAGCCATATGTATACGTGAAGCATTAACAAGAGGAAAGCTTGATCATACGGATGTCGACGATGTGATTATTGGAAATTGCCTCTCAGGCGGCGGAAACATCGCCCGCCTATCTTTACTTGAAGCAGGACTAGATGTCTCTGTCCCGGGCATGACAATCGACCGACAGTGTGGTTCTGGAATAAATGCTGTTTCATTAGCTGCACAAGCTATTTCTTTAAAAGATCAAATCATTGTTGCTGGCGGGACAGAAAGTATGACAAATGAGCCATTTCTCATGCAATTACCAAAAACAAAAGGACTTAATGCTACCCCTACTTTTGAAACAAGACCATTATCTCCTGAGTCGATAGGCAATCCGAGCATGGGAATAACTGCAGAAAACCTCGGAGAGAAATACGATATTTCTAGAGAAGAGCAAGATGATTTTGCTTTAAGCAGTCAATTTAAAATGAAAGAAGCTCAACGTAAAGGCTATTTTAAAGAGCAAATTGTCCCTATACATGTAGTAGAAAATAATCAGCAAATACTTTTTGATACAGATGAACACCCTCGTCCATCTACAACAATAGAAGGCCTTGCCAAGCTTACTCCAGTTTTCAAGGAAAATGGAACGGTCACAGCTGGAAATGCCTCCGGTTTAAATGATGGCGCTGGGGCATTAGTCATGATGAGTGAACGCAATGCATTAGAGAGGAACTTAAAGCCATTAGTAAAAGTGGCAGGCTGGGAAGTTGCTGGTGTAGACCCCCATTACATGGGGATCGGTCCAGTCCCTGCTACTCAAAAATTACTTAAACATACAAATTTAACACTAGATGATATCGACCTCATCGAAATAAATGAAGCATTTGCTGTACAAGTTCTTGCTTGTTTACGCGACTTAAAGATCGACCCTCATAAAGTAAATGTTACTGGAGGTGCGATTGCACACGGACACCCCATTGGAGCAACAGGAGCTATTTTAGTCATAAAATTGGCGCACGAATTAAGAAGAAGGAATTTGAAAAGAGGAATTGTAACAGCTTGTATTGGCGGTGGACAAGGTATTGCATTATTATTAGAAAATGATCAATAGGAGTGTGTTAAATGGTTCAATCAGCAGCTGTAATCGGTTCAGGTGCAATGGGCTCTCAAATTGCCATGGTTTGTGCCTTAGCTGGAGTCAAAGTAGTTTTAAACGATATTGAACAAGAAAGTCTTGATACAGCGAAACGAAACTTACAATCTCTAATGAAAAGACGAATCAAAAAAGGAAAGCTTTCAGAACAAGACGTCAAGCAAGCTTTTCAAAACATAACATTTACAATAAATTTCGATGATGCCGTGCATGAAGCAGACATCGTGATTGAAGCCATTATCGAAAATCTTGAAGCAAAAATCAGCCTGTTTAAACGTTTAGAAGAAAAAGTAAGCAGTGAGACGATTTTAGCAACTAACAGCTCCACCATCGTTAGTTCAAAGTTAGCTAATTTTATGGAGAAGTCTGAACGAGTATGTAATATGCACTTTTTCAACCCTGCACTTGTCATGGATTTAGTCGAAGTTGTGAAAGGGGAGCATACTTCTACAGCTACAGCTAATCATGTAGTAGATTTCTCAAAGAGGATTGGAAAAACCCCCATCCTTATAAAAAAAGAAGTTCAAGGCTTCGTCGTAAATAGAATCTTAAATGCGATCAACGATGAAGCATTATGGTTATATGAAAATGGGATTGCAGATTTTAAGGATATTGATTTAGGCTGCAAAAAAGGGCTTAACCACCCAATTGGGCCTTTTGAGCTCCTTGACCTTACTGGTATAGATGTTAATTATCATATTAAGGAGATTATGTATAAAGAAACAAATGATGAAAAAGATAAACCATCACGCACACTTGAGCAAAAATATAAAGAAAATAAACTCGGCAGAAAAACGGGTGAAGGTTTTTACACTTACGAATAAGTCTAAAACCTTCTCATTACTCTCCGCTTTCTGCCTATACATAATGCCCGCATATTTGTGTGGGCATTATTCAGTTGTAGAAGATACAACACTCAATTGCGGGTCAATTTACGGAAAACTTGGCTGATCACTAAAGAGATTCTCAGCAAGTACATTGTGTTTAATTAAAATCTTTTAAATTTTTGTGCAAACCTTTCAAAACACCACAATCAAATCATATAGTCATTCATTTAAAACTTCCTCATCACTTACATAACATCCGCTAATAGTTCATTTTCCCGTTCTCTAAAGTATTTTGCTGTTTTCGTGACCATCTGATCCAGTTTCCTTTTATCTGGGATTGCATTCATTGCAGGGTAGGGATCTCCACCCGGACCGAGCGGTTCTGGTGTCACAAACTTCCCTTCTTGATTAAAACCAATTAAATATAGTGCCATAATAATTGTATCTAAATCCATACTCCCTTCTCCAAGAGCCCCTCTATTGCTATCAGCCATATGTAGATTAACAAGTTGATCACCTGCTTCAAGAATCGCCTCGCCTATATGCGCTTCTTCAGATTGCATATGATAAACATCTCCATTTATATGGTTTATACTACTATGGTTAATAGCTCGAATATATTTCTTTGCATCTAATATTGTATGGATCAAACTCACTTCAGCTGAACGCACAGGTTCAATTGCAGCTTTTATTTTTCTTTCCATAAACAAATCCCCTAAGCTTCTAAGTGTCATCACACTTCTCTCAAATTCCGTATCGTCATAAGCGTCCGGTCTTCCAACTGCTGCTGGAACAACTAATAGATAATAGCCCCCTACTCTACTTGTAAAATCAATTTCACGTTTTATATAGTTGATTGCAGCCTGTCTTTTACTAGGCATATTACTAGAAAGATCGTTTTCTTTTGAATACATCCCACATGTCCCGGAAACTTTCATTTGATGTTTTTCTAAAACTTCTAAAGTGCTTTCAACATCATAGCCTAGATCTTCACCGTAATGATTTCCATGAAGTTCTATATAATTGATACCAGCACCCTTTAACCTAATTACAGAGGCTTCTAACGGCTCCAACCCAAATCCCCAATTACTCCAAGATAAATTCAAACGATTTTGAAAAAGTTCTGGCTTCTCTTTTTTTAATTGTAAAAAAGCATGTTTTATTTTTTCAGACTTCAATTGATAATTTTGAGCTTTCACCAATCTCTCACCCTTTCCATAAAATATATTATTCTCGTGTTTCATCGCTAATACAGTAGCCCCTCACATTGTAGTTGAAATGTTAGGGGCTACTTTACTTTCTGTCATTTCTATTTAAATTGATTTAAAAATCAAAACCTGCGTAATTATCAACTGTGTAATCTACTGGTGGTCCCATAATAACAATTTTATCTTGTACTTCTATTGGCCCTATTTCATCAGCAATAACATCACCATCTTGTGGATTGTTACCATTTACTAATTCTTTTGATAAATAAACTGTTAAATAGCCAAGGTGTTCTGGATTCCAAAGTGAAGCTACATCTAGAGAGCCATCTTCTAAAAATGGTCCTGAGTCCGTCGGTAATGCAGACCCTACAACTGAAACTTCATCATTTAAATCACGCTCTTGCACAGCCTGTGCTGCACCTAATGGAGCTGGTGTTGATACTGCTAAAACACCTTCTAAATCCGGATTAGCCCTGAGTAAATCTAAAGTTATTTGATAGGCTTCTTGTTGTCTTTCATCTGTCGGGATACGATCTTGTATGACATTAATATTTGGATATTTTTCCTCAATCGTGGCTTCTGCAGCATCAATCCAAGAATTTAAGTTTGCAGCCGACAGACCACCGGTTAAAATGGCAATATCACCTTCATCCGTTCCCATACTTTCGACTAAAGCGTCCATCATGTGCTCACCAAATTGCTGATCATCAATTTGTCTTATTGAAAGGTCAACAACACTTTGGTCTGCTGGTGTGTCCCAATCTACTACAATTATCCCTTCTTCTTTCGCACGTTCCAAAACTGGTGTAAGACTTTCAGGGTCATTTGGGGCAACCGCAATCACATCAACCCCTCTACTAATTAGATCCTCAATAACACTTACTTGCTGAGCAGCATCTGCTTCTGTCGGCCCTGTATATATGACATTTACTCCCAACTCTTCTCCAGCTTCAATAGCTCCTGTTTCAGAGGCATTAAAGTATGGAATCCCAACTAATTTAGGAACAACAGCTATCGTCATTGCATCTTCATCTACAATTACTTCCTCTCCTGCATCACCAGAGTCTCCCCCCTCAGCAGCATCGTTAGAATCTGCTCCAGTATCCTCATCCCCACACGCTGTTAAAAACAATAGAAGTAGTGCTACTGCTAGTACAGAAAAAAACTTTTTCATAGAATCGTTCCCCCTATTAAATAGAATTTATATGTTACATACATTCAGTATGATAACAACATTACGCGGCTGCGCTTGCAGAGCTTTTCTTTTGTTGCAATTTATCCGAATAATAATTCATGATTAAAACTAATATTAGTATCGCCCCCATTAAAACGTTTACAAATGTTCTTGGTGTCCCTAATAAATTTAATCCACTTGAAATTAACTGAAAGATTCCAACAGCATAGACGGTTCCTAACACTTTTCCGTAACCACCTTGGATTTGAGTTCCACCTAACACAGCTGCAGCAACACTTTGTAATAAGTAAGCTGAACCAGTGTCTACTCTACCGGCATTATATCTGGATGTCATAATAACAGCTGCGATACATGCTAAGAGTGCTCCGTAAAAGTAAACAAACATCAGTACTCTTTTCGTATGAATACCAGAGAATAATGTAGCCACTGGATTACTCCCTACCATGTATACACTTCTTCCCCATTTTGTTCTATTTAATAGAGTGGCTGTTAATATCGCTACTAGAATAAAGATAATCATTGAAATAGGAATTGGACCAATCGCTTCATTCCCAATAACTCGATATGATTCAGGAAAACCTGAAATCGAACTTCCACGTGTAATCCCTAATCCTATTCCTTCAAACAAAATCATTGACCCTAATGTAACTAATATCGGAGACACGCCTATAATGGCAACAAAAAAACCATTCAGTAATCCACATAGAAGAGCGACAACTAACCCGAGTAAAATCGCAATTGGAATAGGGTATCCTACACTTAGTGCTAAGGCAATAATTACACCAGATAAAGACGCTTTATAAGTTAATGAAAGATCAATTCCAGAAGTTAAAATGACAACCATCATCGCTAATGCAAGTATTCCGAATTCAGGTAATTGAAACATCATATTTCGAAGGTTACTTGCTCCTAAGAAATTAGGTACAAATAAAGCCATACATACAAACATTGTTAAAAATACTAAGCCTAATATTGATTCTTTAGATAGTCTTCTTCCTATCACCATTCATCATCAGCCCCCTTCCTTTCTATTTGACTTCTATTTGAGTTAATGTTGAATCCAATCTTCGTTTTTGAATATGATCGTATGAAACAGCGATCAGGATTATGGCCCCAGTTACAACATTTTGCCAATATGAAGCTACACTTGCTAAAATTAATCCATTTTGCATAACTCCGAGTAATAACGTTCCTAATAACGTCCCAATGATGGACCCATTTCCTCCTAAAATACTTGCTCCACCAATAACGACTGCAGCTATTACAGTAAGTTCAAATCCTATTAATCCATTCGGATCAACTGCTCTTATATAGGCAGTTTGAGCAATTGCAGCCATGCCTGCTAAAAAACCCATATAACCATAAATGAAATATTGTACTTTTTTTACGTTAATCCCTACCCTTACTGCTGATACTTTGTTACCTCCAAAAGCATAAATGGACCTGCCAATAACTGTATACTTCAAAATAACCCACGTTAAAATTGCAAAGAAAATAAGCATATAAATTAATATCGAAACTCCAAAAATTGTAAACCTCGAAAAATTAGTAAAAACGTCTGGAAAATTTGCACCACTCATATAATTTCCGTTTGTAATGAATAAAACCATTCCGCTAATGATACTCATCGTTCCGAGTGTCACGACAATCGGAGGAATATTATACTTTGCAACAAAAAATCCATTCAGACTGCCTAAAGCAACTCCAATGACAGCTGCTACAATAAAGACGATTAACAACGATATAGGATGATTAGGCAGATGAGTCATTAAGTAGCCGATTGATACAGCCACTGCAGAAGTAACAGCTGCAACCGACACATCAATACCACCGGTAATAATAATTAAAGTAACCCCAAGTGCTAAGATTCCAAGAACGGTATTAGCTTTAATAACATCCATAATATTGTCCACTGTTAAAAAAACTGGATTAATGATTGTAATGGTTATACAGACGATAAGTATAATGGCTGCTATCCCTGTTTCTTTTGACTTTAATAAGTTTTTCATAAGAGAACCTCTCCTTAATGTTTCTGCAGACTCTCGTTTTCTGTTTCCTTCACTTCTTCCCCATTCTTCCCTTTAAATGCAACACCCATGATCATTTCTTGAGTTGCTGTTTCTGCATCAAATTCTCCGTGGATCCTTCCATGTCTCATTACTAGTATTCGATCACTGACATTTAAAACCTCAGGAAGTTCAGAAGAGACCATGATAATCCCCATTCCCTCTTTCGCTAAGGTGCGAAGTAATTTATGAATTTCTGATTTTGCTCCAACATCAATTCCATTTGTAGGTTCATCTATAATTAATATTTTCGGGTTAATTGCCATCCATTTAGCTAATACTACTTTTTGCTGGTTCCCTCCTGATAGCTGCTCAGCTAACATTGTCGATATCCGTGGCCTGACATCATAAGTTTCCATATACTCATCGGTCAAAGCCTTTTCTTTCTTTTTGTCAATGAGTTTTAATCTATTCTTTAAATGTTTTAAATTTGTTATCGTAACGTTATCAATAATCGATTGAGAGAGGACAACTCCTTCTTTTTGTCGGTTCTCTGGCACATAAGCTAATCCTAATTTGAGCGCTTTTTCTGATGTCTTCGGCCAATACTTTTTACTCTCTAACAAGATTTCTCCTTTATCGGGTATGTTTAATCCGAAGAGTGATTGAACTAACTCGGTTCTTCCGGAACCTACCAGCCCGGTTATCCCGATAACTTCTCCTTTATGTAATGTAAAGGAAACATCTTTAAAATTACCTTCTTTGGATAAGTTCTCCACTGCTAAAATAGGTTCTCCAATAGGATTCCTTTCATATTTTTCTATTCTTATTTCTCTACCTACCATCAAGGAAATAAGCTTATCTTCTGTCATCTCTTCACTTTTATATGTTCCGATATAATTTCCATCCCGTAGAACAGTAAATCTGTCAGACACTCGAAAAAGTTCATTCAATTTATGACTAACAAAAATAATGGAAATACCTTGGCTTTTTAATTTATCTATGATTCTATAAAGAATATCGATCTCAGATGATGACAATGAAGAGGTAGGTTCATCCATGACAATTAACTTGGAGTCAAAAGCAATCGCTCTTGCAATTGCTACCATTTGTTGTTTCGCGATACTTAATCTTTCAACAGGTGTGTTCAAATCAATGTCGATCCCTACTTCTTTTAATGCATTGGATGCCGTTTTCTTTATATGATTCCAGTTAATACGATGAAGAATAGATTTGCCTTGATCTTTACCAATGCTAATATTTTCGGCAACTGTTAAATTTGGAAATAAACTCAAATCCTGATAAATAATTGATATTCCCTTTGAAGTAGCATCGATAGGTTTTTCAATATTAGCTGCCTTTCCTTCCAATTTAAATTCAGCTCCATCGTCCGGTTGATGGACTCCAGCTAATATTTTTATTAACGTCGATTTCCCTGCGCCATTTTCACCAATGAGTGCATGAACCTCTCCAGGTTTTATTAATAATTCAACGTCGTTTAGGGCTTTTACACCAGGAAAAGTTTTACTTATGTTTCTCATTTCTAATAAGTAGTCCACAAGCTTACCTCCTTTTTAGAACAATGTCTTCCTCTATTGGTAATTCAATAAATAATGATGAATATCATGTTCTTTTGCATATTCCAATACGTCATCCAGTGTTGGTAAGCCCGATTGAGCTCCGATTTGTGTCACAGCTAAACCGCTTACAATTACTGCAAATTCAGCTGCTTGAAATAAGTCAACCCCATCTGCAAGAGCACAAGCGACAGCTGCTGAAAATGAATCACCAGCTCCAACAGTATCAACTGGATCAACTTTAATTGCTGGGATCACTTCCTCTCTTCCTTCTTTATAAACGAAACAGCCTTTATCCCCCATCTTCAATATAATATTTTTTACACCTAAGTCATCTAAATGACGAGCTGCTCTTCTAGCTGATTCGGTATTATGAACGTCAACACCCGTTAGAAACTTTGTTTCTTGCTTATTCGGAATAATAACATCACAGTAGTTTAGCGCTCTAAAAGTAATCCCATCAGCTGGCGCTGGATCTAAAACGGTTAGTTTATTCATGCTTTTCGCTTTGATCATTGCCTGAATCACAACATCTTCAGGTACTTCCATTTGTAATAACAATATCTCACTTTCTTTCATCGCCTGTTCTACTTGTCTTAAATCTTCTGGTTTCATCGTGTCATTTGCACCTTTGATGACTAGCATTGTATTCTCTGCTGTTTCATCTATCATGATCATCGCTACACCCGTTGATGCTTCTTTCGTCATTTTTATATATTTTGTATCTAGACCACTTTTTTGAATATCACTTAAAATTTGACTACCGAACATATCATCTCCAACAACCCCTACCAGAAATGTTTCTTTCCCTAACCGATGGCAGGCAGTTGCTTGATTCGCTCCTTTTCCCCCTGGAAATGTATTAACGGTTTTCCCAAACTTCGTTTCTCCTCTAATTGGATATTTTCCTGTTGTAGCTACTACGTCAGCATTAATACTACCGACAACAGTAATTTTTTTTGACACTCCTGCACTCCCCCATCTAATTTGTATAGAGTTCTTTATCAACTGGACTTTTACAATAACTCCGAATCTTCTCAACGCCTTCTTGATACGTTATTTTTTGATTAAATAAACTGGAAGTTCCACAAACCAAAAGATCAGCACCAAGCTCGGTTACTTTTGGGATATTTTCAAAGCTTATATTTCCATCTACCTGAATCTCAAAATTATAATTATGCTGAGTTTTATAGTTTTTTAGCAATTCTATCTTCTTAAACATACTTGGAATGAACGTTTGACCAGAAAATCCAGGGTTCACAGTCATGACACACACATAATCAACCATATCTGCTATATAATCAATCGATTGGATTGAAGTGGAAGGGTTTAACGCTACACCTGCTTTTATCCCTAGCTGTTTAATCTTTTCTAAAGTCCTGTGTATATGTGTAGTTGCCTCAAGATGAACCGACATCATGTCAGCCCCAACATGATGAAAAATATCTATATACCTTTCTGGATCATTCACCATCAGATGAAGATCAAATGGCTTATTTGTAACTCCTCTTACTGACCGTATTAAATCAGGTCCAAGGGTAAAGTTAGGGACAAATTGTCCATCCATAATGTCTAAATGATAATAATCTACCTTTGCATCTTCTAAGCTTTTCATCTCGTCTCTTAAATGATCTAGTTTTGCACACATGAGAGAAGGACCTACTTTTGCCATAAACAATTCACCTCAATTTTCCAGTGAGATTTCAGTAACCGCTTTCAAAATAAAATCAATAAAAGGATCATTAGATAACTTTTTATTCAAATTTTTCTGTATATTTAACCATTATTATAACAGACGAAATTGGGTTTTCAACACAAAAGATAAAAAAAACAAATATTTTTATGACTTTTTTGTGGTATTTTGTTTTCAAACCAAAAAAAATCATAAATATTCACAAATAACCCCCTTGGATGAACGTTCATCCAAGGGGGTTATTTGTATTCAGCACACTGCTATTGATCATTTGTTTTCTGTCTGGATAACAAACTCATACAACTTTTTATTGTTTACTCTTCGACTTTTGCAATTTCGGTCACTATACCGACTTCATTTAATTTTCTGATTTTACTGATCTCCATATTGTTATCGGTATATAAACAATCGATAGAATCAAAGTCACAAACTTGTACTAGAGATTTCACTTCAAATTTACTACTATCAGCAAGTAAATAATTCTTCTCTGATATTGACATCATTTTACTTTTAGTTTGGGCTTGTTGTTCATGTTGGTCACTTACTCCCCTTTTAATATCGAATCCGGAACATGAAAAAAAGAATTTGTCTATATGATACTTCTCTATCGTATTCTCAGTTGTAAATCCAACTAAAGATAATGAATCCTGTCTTAAATGCCCTCCAACTACAATAACGGATACTGCTGGGGCATTTGCCAGCTCCAAAGCGACCACAATACTATTTGTAATGACAGTTAAATTCTGATCTTTGATTTCTTTGGCTAATAAGGCACATGTCGTACTAGCATCAATACCAATGATGTCACCATCATCGATACACTTACTAGCTTCTTTTGCTAATGCGATCTTTTCTTTGTAATGTTTTTCTTTTCGTTTTAATAAAGGAACTTCAATTCCATCCTGCCTTTTTCCTATGGCTCCACCATGAACCCGATGTACAAACCCTTCATTTTCTAATTTTTCTAAATCCCTTCTAATCGTCTCTTCTGATACTTCAAAAGAATTACTTAATGCGGAGACCCTGACAGTTCCTTCTTCTTTTACCTTTTCAATAATATATCTTTGTCTTTGGTTTAATAATCCTCTAATTTTATCCTGCATATCCATCTCCTCACCTCACAAAAACCAAAATAAAAACCCAATGAAATTTAAACAAAAACAACAATTATGCCAAATTTATTTTTATTTCAGAAAAAAACGTGGAAAAGCCTAAAACATCTCAATATCAGTATACATAGCATAATGACGATAAATCAATAAACTATCTTAAAGTATTAAATAAAGTTAATCTCTCCATTCTCACATTAACACATTCTCCTCCTTGAAATTGAAAAACACAATTAGATGAAAATGAAAAGGCGCCCCAAACTCTAAAGAATAAGGGACGTCTGTACATAAATAAATATATTGAGTTTATAAGGTCACAAAAAGAAATAAAGTGTTTACAAATCGAGAATTTGCCACTAGGACAACAAATTCATAAAACAAAGCCTTAAAATTTTGCCGTAATGACATGAACCCCATTTTCTTTGAGGCTTTGGACGATAGTCTCCTCTGTGTTCTTATCCGTAATAACAGAATCAATTTTATTGATGTCACTGACTTTCGTTAAAGCCCGTTTCCCAAACTTACTGTAATCAGCCATATAATAGACCTTCTCAGATAACTCAATGACCTTTTGCTTTAGTCGAGCCTGTAAGTCATTTGAATCACTTAACCCTCGTTTAAGATCTATCCCTTTACTTGAAATAAATGCTTTATCAATAAAGTAATAATCTAGAGCTTTTTCCGCTAATGTGCCTACAAAAGAAAGAGAGATAGTCGTTAATGACCCTCCCATGCAGATCACATTAATATTTTCCTTTTCACTTAACTCTAGAGCAACTTTCATCGAATTTGTTAACACCGTTAGCTTTATATTCGGTAAACTTGCAGCCACATACCATGCGGTTGTGCTAGCATCAAGAAAAATCCGATCCTCTTCCGATATTAAATGTATTGCTTCCATTGCAATACTCTTTTTCTCCTCTACATTTAGTATTTCACGTTTAAAGTAAGGGATTTCCGACTCATTCGTCTCCACTGAAACAGCTCCACCGTGACTCCTTGTTAATCTTCCTTCCTCTTCTAACTTCCCTAAATCTCGCCTAATCGTTTCTTCTGTGACTCCAAATGCTCGACTTAATTCAGAGACACGGATACTCCCTCGGTCATTTACGAGTGCAACAATTTTTTTATACCTCTCTTCAGCAAGCATCATGTACCCTTCTTTCTATTGCGGTCAATTATAGTGTTATAAGATTATTTATCCATGACTATTATATAGGTTACTTTAATTGGACCATGAACTCCAACAACTAAATTCATTTCAATATCAGCACTATTGCTTGGACCTGAAATGAAATTAACACATGAAGGAACATCCCCTTTATCCTGTTCCAACTGATGGATCTTTGTTGCTGCCTGTGTCATCCTTGGAACAATCGTACTTTTCGGAATGATAGCTACATAATACTTTGGAAGTAAGCTCACGGATCTCCCTTTTCCATTACCACTTAATAAAACGACCGTCGCTGACTCAGCCAGTGTCATATCTGAAAATGTGATTCCCACATCGGCTCTTTCTGCTATTTTAATATTTTCTTCGCCTTCTCCTGAATTCCAAATATGAACATCTATTCCACTAGCTGTTGCCTCCTCATAATAATGATCCACCTCATATTCCCGAAAACGCGGATCATCCCAGCTTACTATAGATTTCACTTCATATTTATTCATCACCATACTCAATGTTTTATTCAACTCTGTAACCGTTGTCGTCTCAACATCAGTGTGAATTCTAGTACACTGTTGAACGAATACATTCACTAATTCTTCTTGTGTTAACCCTTCGAAAACTTTATACTGCGGGTTATGTTTCCAAGATGGACGGTCAATGGGGGATGTCCTTCTTTCTCTTCCTAAACTAGAAGCAACTTTTGACAAAAACGTCTCCTTATTAAACACTTCTCCTACGTTCAAAATGTTCCTCCCCCTTCCTTTTTATGCCGATTCTTCATCCAATCTCTGAACGACTCTTTACTAGGCTCAGGAAAATCACGAATATCAGTCCATGGTTTCATCGGACCGGGGCCTTTTTCAATTTTTCCATCCTTCCCTAATGGGCCAAACATCGTCGGCGCCACTTTGGAGCCAAGATTATATATGGATGGAGAACTGGCTGCTAAAGAAAAGCCTTTCATTGCAAGCTTTTCACCAAAGCCCCCGCGCTTTTCCCTTTCAATAATATTTCGACGGTGCTTAATAAGAAGTTCATGTAATGGGATTTTTACTGGGCATGCATCTGTACAGGCAGCGCATAAGCTTGACGCATACGGCAGTTCTTTATAATCATCATAGCCGCCTAGTAACGGAGATAATACAGCCCCGATTGGTCCAGGATAAATAGATCCATAGGAATGTCCACCGATATGACGATATATTGGACAGACATTAATACAAGCTGCACATCGAATACATTGAAGCGCTGATTGAAATTCTGTGCCTAGAATGTTGGATCGACCATTATCCACAATAATTAAGTGAAACTCTTCAGGACCGTCTACATCTTCATCTCCTCTTACGCCAGTTAAACCAGTAATATAACTTGTTAGCTTTTGTCCAACGGCACTACGGCAAAGCATACTGACTAAAATATCTAATTCTTCCCAAGTTGGAACAATTCGCTCCATTCCCATAACAGTTATTTGTGTTTTAGGTAATGTAGTAGCTAAACGGGCATTTCCTTCGTTTGTCACTAATGAAATCGCCCCTGACTCTGCTACTGCAAAATTACAGCCAGTAATTCCAATATCTGCGGTTAAAAACTCCTTTCGCAGCTGTTCTCGAGCGAAGAGAGCTAGTTCTTCCGGTTTGGATGTCTTTCGATAGCCCTTCTTTTCCTGAAACGTATTCCGAATTTGATCTTTATTTTTGTGCAAAGCAGGAGCCACAATATGGGAAGGGGGATCATGGTCGTCTACTTGTAGGATATACTCTCCAAGATCTGATTCAATCACTTCTGCTCCGATAGCTTCAAGGGCATCATTCATACTAATTTCTTCTGTAACCATCGATTTTGATTTAATGATTTTCTTTGCTTGCTTCTTTTTTACAATTGTTGTGATATATTCATTCGCTTCTTCTGCTGTCTCAGCAAAGAATACATTCCCACCTTGATTAGTGACCTTTTCTGCTAATTGCTCTAAATAGTAGTCAAGATTTTCTAACGTATGCTGTCTAATTTCTTCAGATAGATTCCGCCATTCTTCCCAATCACCAAGCTCTTCTTCCGCAACCTTTTTAGCATTCTTTAGTCTTTCTTGCGCTGAAACAACTGCATTTCTCATAAAAGAATTTTGGAGCCCTGTCTCAACTCGGCCGTGAAATTCATCTTGCCCTATTTTCATTGGCATTTCCGGTCAGCCCCCTTCATTTTTCCTGTCCGCTATTCAGAACTTCAGCAATATGCATAACTTTAATTGGCTTTCCTTGTCGATTGATTCTGCCACCAATGTTCATTAAACATCCACAATCTGCCCCAATTAATACTTCCGCTTCGGTCTGTTCAATGTGGTTAATCTTTTCATTTACCATTTGCTCAGAGATCGGAACCATTTTTACAGAAAAGGTCCCACCGAATCCACAGCAAGTCTCTTTATTTGGAAGGTCGGTAAACTCTAAGCCTTTGACATTTTCTAAAAGCTTTAACGGAGCATCCTTTACACCTAGTAATCTAGTCATATGGCATGATGTATGATAAGTAGCAGTAGTAGATAGAGAGGCTCC
This sequence comes from Evansella halocellulosilytica, assembly GCF_002335745.1. GTDB lineage: Bacteria > Bacillota > Bacilli > Bacillales > Salisediminibacteriaceae > Bacillus_CA > Bacillus_CA halocellulosilytica. The sequence continues at coordinate 4,909,812 of NZ_NIST01000001.1, forward strand.
GACATCCTCCTGTTTAAGAATATCAACGATAAATTGGGTTAATTCAAATGTTTTCCTAGAGAGTTCTTCCGCTTGATATTGCCATTTTTTTTCGTCATCTCCGTCAAACAAATGAACATACTCTTGTACCATCGCTACGCAAGAACCTGAAGGAGAGACGACATAATCAGACGAACGAAATGTTTCAATCAGATGCTTCGCAACTTTTTTCGTTTCTTTATGATACCCACTATTATATGCCGGTTGTCCACAGCAAGTTTGTTCATTTGGAAAATCAACTTCACATCCTAACCTTTCAAGGAGCTCAACGGTATCTTTGCCAACTTTCGGATAGAACATATCGCTTAAGCATGTAATAAATAATGATACTTTCATATCTGTCTCCTTCTCCTTATTTAAAGGAAATTCCTGTGAAGAAACGTTCTCTTTCACAGGAATTTATTGTTGATTGATAAAACGTTAATACTATTTTAACGTGTAAATGCTGCTGGTACCCCACCATCAACCGTAATCATGCAACCCGTTGTTTTTTCAGCTTTCGAAGAGGAGAAGAAAGCAATGGAATCTGCAATATCTTCAGGAAGAATGTTTACAAGTAATGTCGTACGTTTACGGTAGTGCTCCTCTAGCTGATTCGGCTCGATCCCATAAGCTGCTGCACGCTCATCTCTCCATCGTGACCCCCAAATCGCAGAGCCTTGTAGCACCGCATCTGGTAATACAGAGTTCACACGTATACCATACTCTCCTCCCTCTGCTGCAATGCACCGGGCTAAATGAGTTTCCAATGCTTTAACAGAGCTATATGCAGCTGCATTTTTCCCCGCATAAATAGAATTTTTCGACCCTACGAATACCATGCTTCCCCCCATTGCTTGTGCCTTCATTTGTTTAAATGCTTCTCGAGCTACTAAGAAATATCCAGTGCCGAGAACATTCATGTTAAGATTCCACTCTTTCAACGTCGTTTCATCGATTGAATTGGAAGTTGCTAGACCTGCATTATTTACGATAATGTCTATCCCGCCATAAGTTAATGCAGATGCTCTAAATGCAGCTTGAACCTGCTCCTCACTAGTAACGTCCATTTTTATCGCTAATACGCGATCTGCTCCATATTCTTCCCTTATTTCATCAGCTATTTTTTCAGCACCTTCTAAGTTTAAGTCCGCTAAAACGACATGCGCACCTTCTGAAACAAATTTCCTGGCAGTGGCACTTCCAATTCCCCCTGCACCACCTGTTATAAAAGCAACCTTTCTAGAAAACTCAGCTTCGGGTGGAGCAAGAGACAATTTATATAGTTCTAGTGGCCAATACTCAATGTTATAGGATTCGTTTTCATTTAAAGATACAAAGTTCCCAAGTGCAGTAGATCCTTTCATCACTGAGATCGCCCGGGTATATAGAGCTCCACTAACCTTTGCCATCGTGACGTTTTTACCAGAGTTCACCATTCCAATACCAGGGATTAAGATCACTCGCGGAGCAGGCTCCATCATCTGGTCCCCTTCATTTTTATTACGTTCAAAATAAGCTTTATACTTTTCCTTAAAGCTCTCCACTCCGGTTTTGATTGCTGTTATTAACTGATCTACGTCTTTTGTTTTAGGGTCCCAGTCGATGAAAAGAGGGACTCGTTTTGTGTGAACTAAATGATCTGGACAAGCTGCCCCAACTTGGGAAAGTTCTAAAGCATCATGACTGTTCACAAACTCGAGTATATGATCTTCACTATTATAGGTTAATAGCATCTCCCTATCGCCACTAACTGCACCGCGAATAACAGGTAATACTTGTGACAAAATGTCCTTTTGTTCTTCAGACGGTAGCGATTGATACTTTTGCCCGCCAAATACGGTCTCGTTATCTATTTTATGGTTAATATAGGCTTCTGCTTCATTAATAACTGAGATCGTTTTATCATAACTCTCTTTAGCTGTATCTCCCCATACAACTAATCCGTGTTTTTCCATTAACACGAGTTCCGCATTCGGATTATTTTGAACTCCCTCTGCAATCATCTTAGAAAGGGTGAATCCTGGGCGGATATATGGTACCCAAACAAAACGGTTACCAAAGATTTCTTCTGCTAATTGTTTTCCATTATCTGCACAGCAAAGACTAATAATTGCATCTGGATGAGTATGGTCGACATGCTTAAATGGTAAAAAGGCATGCAAGAGTGTTTCAATGGATGCTCTCGGATGTTTACTATTAATCATACAATGTGATAAGTATTCGACCATTTCTTCATCTGACATTTCATCCCGTTCCATTAACGGACGGATATCATCCATTTTTAAACCAGTAAAGTTATGGTGTTTCATTGTGGCTAAATCGGATCCGCTTCCTTTTACCCACATGACTTCAATATCACGACCTCTAAAATCTTCTTCGATTGTTTTCATCGACGTATTACCACCACCCCAGTTACAAACAGCTCGATCTGATCCAATTAAATTTGAGCGGTATACGAGTTCATCTAACCCCGTTTGCAAATCTGTTGCTTCTTGTTTATCCCATAAATTTTTTACCATAACTACCTCCGTTTTAGTTTGAATATTTTTGTTTATTTCTGTTTTTTTACCTTATCATAGTTTTGTTTACATTTGAATAATTCTGCATTTTGATTTTTCAGACTTTTACCGTTTCAATAATACTTCTTCTTCATAATTTTTCACTTCCTCTAACCACGTTTCTTTCACTGGCACTCCCATTTGCTCGCAATAATAATCCCATATAGCTCCGAATGGATATGTTTTAAATTCTTCGATTAGCGCTAACCTTTCTGTGAAATTCCCCTCTTCTTGTAACTGTTTTAGTTTCTCGTTTGGCATGAGTAACCCATATAGTAACGACTTAATCATATTTCTTGTACCTATCGTCCATGCTGCAATACGATTGATGCTAGCATCAAAAAAATCTAATCCAATGATGACTCTATTTAACGCATCGTTTCTCACGATTTCTAATGCAATTTCTTTTAACTCGTCATCTAAAATAACGACGTGGTCACTATCCCATCGAACGGGTCTTGAAACATGTAATGCTAGTTTTTCACTAAATAACAGCATAGATGAAATTTTATTTGAAACGGTCTCTGTCGGATGGTAATGTCCTGTATCAAGCAAACATAGTTTATTTTTTTCCAATGCATAATTTAAGTAAAATTCGTGTGAACCAACTACATAGGCTTCAGAACCGATTCCAAATACTTTACTTTCCACGGCATCCAAGTTATATTTTTCATCTATTTTTTCTGTGAAAATTTCATCTAACGCTTCCTTCAGACGTTTTCTTGGAGTTAAGCGATCACTCGGAATATCCTTGTAGCCATCTGGTATCCATACGTTAGTTAAACTTGGTGTTCCAAGTTCTTTACCAAAATACTCTCCAATTTTACGGCTAACTTTACAGTGCTCAATCCAGAATTTACGAATCTTTTCATCAGGATGAGATAACGTTAATCCATCAGCTGCTTTTTCATGGGAAAAAAGGGTCGGATTAAAATCAAGACCTAGCTCATTTTCCTTAGCCCACTTCACCCAGTTTTCAAAGTGCTTAGGCTTCAGTTCGTCCCTTTCCACCTCTACACCATTTGTTTCTGCATAGATAGCATGTAAGTTTACACGATGTTTCCCAGGGATTAGGGAAAGTGCTTTTTCGAGGTCCATTCGCAGCTGCTCTGGAGTTTTTGATTTACCCGGATAATCTCCGGTTACATCAATTCCTCCAGATAGCTCCCGTTGGTTCACTTCAAACCCTGTCACATCATCGCCTTGCCAACAATGAATGGAAATAGAGACTTTTTTTAATATTTCTAACGCTTGTTCAACTTCAATCCCCCACTTTTCATAATCTAATTTTGCCGCTTCAAAATTTGCTTTTACTGACATCGTTATCTCTCCTCTACTAAACTCGTATATTTTTTCACATCAAAAGATTCCTTTATTATTGTACGTGCGTCACGAATGTTGTTTAATTCTCCTAAAGTCATGAGCTGGGCGACGATATTTCCAATTGCAGTTGCCTCAACTGGTCCTGCGTACACAGCTTTATTTGTTTTTTCAGCAATAAGTTGGTTTAACAATTCATTTTGACTGCCACCTCCGATAACATTGACACGATCAAATTTTTTCTCATAGATTTCTTCTATTTGATTAATCGCAGATTGATAGCTAATAACTAAACTGTCAAAAATACACTTTGCAATTTCACTTGGGGTTTGTGGTATTTCCTGAGAGGTTTCACTGCAGAATTGTTGAATCTCCTCAATCATATTTGCTGGCTTAAGGAACCTTTCATCGTCCACATTTACTGTGGAAGTAAACTCCGGAGCTTCATGAGATAGGTTCACTAATTCTTCATAGGAGTACTGATCTTCCAAGTTTCGTTTCACTTCTTGAATCATCCATAGACCCATAATATTTTTTAAAAAACGATAACGGCAATCAATGCCTCCTTCATTTGTAAAGTTATAATCAAGTGCCTTTGTTATACAGATGGGAAAATGATTTTCTACGCCAATGAGTGACCATGTGCCAGAGCTTAAATAGATCGTCCCTTCCGTTTCTGGGATGGAAATGACTGCAGACGCAGTATCGTGTGTTGCGGGAAGAACGACGTTAATATTAAAACCAATTTCATTTACAATTTCTTGTTTTACGTCTCCTAATACTGTTTTTGGAAATTTAATGTCCTGGAACATCCGTTTATTGATACCTAACTTATCCAATAATTGTTGGTCCCACTTTTTTGTAAAAGCATTGACTAATTGAGTGGAAGTTGCATTCGTATACTCATTCACTTTTACTCCAGTTAGTAAGTAGTTAAGATAATCTGGAATCATTAAAAAAGTTTTTGCCTTTTCTAATATTTCTGGATTATTTTTCTTGATGGAATAAAGCTGATAAAGAGTATTAAACTTTTGAAATTGAATCCCAGTCTCCAAATATAAGCGTTCCTTTGAGATAATCGTAAATACCTCCTCCATTATCCCATCGGTTCTAGGGTCACGATATGCCACTGCGTCTGTTAATAAGTTGTCATTTTCATCTAATAATACAAAGTCAACTGCCCACGTATCGATACCGATACTATCTGGTTGAATCCCTATGTCATGACATTTCTTCAAACCCGTTTTTATTTCTTCAAAAAGTTTATCCATCTCCCAACAAAAGTTTTCTCCATTATGAATCATTTTGTTTTCAAACCGATGGATTTCCTGAAACGTTATTTTCTCTTCCTCTATTAATCCATGGATCATTCTTCCTCCTGATGCACCTATATCTACTGCTATACTAGATTTACCCATTTTCTCACCCTCTCTAGAAAGCGCTTACTTAATTTAATAATATCGTGGAGGTATATTAAAATATATAACTTGATTCGCCTATTTATTGTCCTTATTTGCAAGCCGATGTAGCATTTATAAATTCCATATTCATCCAGGTGCCAGGCACCTGGATGAATATGGATATAACAAACTTGCTGATGGTGGAACCAAGTTAACAACGATGTTCTTTGTTATAATAAAAGAGTGCTAAAAATCGAAATATTCAATTTAATAAACGAGGTGGTTTGATGACTTTTCAAATTCTACACGAACTAATGGAAATAACGGAGGAAGAACAAACAATCTTGGAACATAAACAGGAAGTTTCGAAGGAATTGTATACTAGTCAAACCCCATTCATCATTGAAAGTGATAAGTTTTTAAGTAATGAAAAGAAGATCATGATCAGGAAGCACACTAGATTTGTTGATTTTCCAAAGCATAGACACGATTACATTGAAATCAATTATGTTCTTAACGGACAGTTAAAACAGAAAGTCGGAGAAACTGAAATCACGTTAAAACAAGGTGAATTATTATTTTTAAATCAACATATTGAGCATGAGATAGAAGCGTGTGAAAAAGAAGATATCATATTAAATTTCATTGTTCACCCAGACTTTTTAAAATTCATCTTTTCTTTTCTCTCAACGGAAAACATGGTCAGTGATTTTCTATTAAATAGTTTGTACTACAATACGCATAATGGTGAATATTTGTATTTTAAAGTTTCTAGTGTAATCGAAATTCAAGAAATATTAGAGAAGATGATTTTAGAGTTGTTTCATCATAATCTATTGTCTGATTCCACGGTGAAATTATATATGGGGCTCCTCCTAATACAACTAATTAAGCATTCGGATAAACTTATCCAAAGGGAAAATACTCCTTTTGAAAAGAACTTTGTCATAACATGCTTAAAATATATAGATGAGCACTATCAGGATGCTTCCTTAAACGTATTAGCCGACCGTTTGAATCAGCCAATATATGCAGTAAGTAAAAATATTAAAAAAGCAACGAATCAAACTTTTAAAGAGCTCCTTCAAGAAAAAAGACTAACGAAAGCAAAGGAACTGTTGGAGACCACTCAACTTTCCATCGGTGAGGTCGCAGTACAAGTTGGTTACGACAATATAAGTTACTTTTATCGGATTTTTAAAGGAAAGTACGGACAAACACCGAAGCAGTTAAGAAATAAACTTGCAAGTAAATAAGTAGATTTATGTACTTACCTTACGAAATGATTGTTCGAATTTGCCATTCACACGCTTGAAGAGGAGATTTTTTCGAAAAAATCTTAATTCACAAGGAGATGAAAATAATGACAAAATATTCTTATTCACTTGTCGACGTCTTTACAGATCGGCTGTTCGGGGGAAATCAGCTTGCTGTACTTCCAAATGCCGAGGGCTTATCTGATCAGCTGATGCAGAAAATTGCAGCTGAGTTAAACCTTTCTGAAACAGCCTTCGTTTTTCAAGCTACAAACCCTGAAAATCATAACAGAGTACGTTTTTTCACACCTCAAACAGAATTACCGATGGCTGGACACCCAACTATCGGTACAGCTTATGTTCTAACTTCTAATGCAATCATTAAAACAAAACAAGGAGCAAATCAGTTAGTGTTTGAAGAAGGAGTAGGGAATATAATAGTAACGGTTCATAATGAAAACAATGAAATAAAACACATTGAGATGAACCAACCACTCCCAAAGTTTGGAGACTATTTTTCTCGTATCGATTCCGCTGCTGAACTTCTTTCTTTAAACCAAACTGATATTGACACTCGTTTCCCGATTCAGAGCGTTTCAACTGGAGTCCCTTTTTTATTTATTCCTGTGAAATCAACACGAACGATGAAGGACATCAACTTCAATAGTGAGATTTGGAAAAAAATGTTTCGGCACAATGAGTATACAAAACATATTTTCGTATTTTCCACAGATAAAGCAAACGAAGAGTCAATCGTTCGCAGTCGTATGTTTGCACCTGCAATGGGCATTGCCGAAGATCCTGCAACAGGTGCCGCAAGTGGTCCACTCGGTGCGTATCTCGTCGAACACGGGATTGTGACTACTCAGCAAAATGGAAATTATAAAATAAGAAGCGAGCAAGGTGTTGAAATGGGTAGACCGAGTTTTATAGATATCACAGTCGTTAAACAAGAAGATCATTATAAAGAAATAAAAATAGGCGGTACGGTCGTGGAAGTCGGGAATGGTTCATTATCAATTCCATGATTATGAATAACTTTTCCGATTGATATCGGACCAAACTTCAATTGTTGATGATTTCCCCCTTCGATGCATTCTCTTCTTCGATTGATCTTGCAGAGGAAGAAGCACAGAATACCTTCCATCTATTTACTATAAAAGAGATCTCACGATTACAACCCTTAAAGGTTTATTTTCACACAGGCTAAGCCTGTGGTTTAAGAAGAATGTAATAAAGGGGGGAATAAGTTCCCCTCCTCATCGGAGTGACATGATTAATACTAGTAACGGTAGAGCATAACGAGTTCAAACTGCTGACTTTATGGCTTCTAATTTGTGCTCTTCAAATAATTTAGTTTTTATAACAACCTCTGCAGAGCCGCCCTCACCTTCTCTTTTTCAGATGTTCCATGAATCACCTGCCGTACAGCAGATTTAATTGCTTCCAACAAAATAATTCCAAGTTCGTATGGATTTTCTTCTCCTATTTCCTTCGCTATGTCACCGAGAAATTTTTCAATAGGATCATGTTGATTACGTGGATCAGGCTCTGTGAACAACTTCCCGACACCGGTACGAAGAACACCATCAAACACAGCTGTACACGCAACTGAAAGAACCTTCTCGTTTGAATGGCTTTCAACTGCTGCTTCGACCCTGTCAATGATCCTCATGGTGATGTCATCACGAATTAGTCCATAAAAGGATCCTTTAGATTTGAAGTGGTGATATAAAGCCCCCACTGTCACACCAGCTTCTTTTGCTATTTCCTCAACTTCAACGTCAACATAGTATTGTTTACTGAACTGATTCAAACCAGCTTGAATCAATTTATGTCTCGTTGAACCTGGTATTGGTATATCATTATGGAGTCTCATGCTGTTTTCCATTCCTTTCTAATTTTCCAGTTGACACCAAAACATAATTTGATTATGTTTATAGTAACACAATTATGTTACTATGATAAGGAGATGATTGTATTATGGTTGGAAAACTTATTTTTTTCTACATGCCTGTCGATGATATTGCCCAAGCAAAGAAATTTTATCGTGACACACTGGGGTTAAATGAATCTTGGCGTGAAGGGGATTTGACAGTCGCATTCAAACTACCTGAATCAGACTTGGAATTAATGGTTGACGAAACAACGGATTCAAACGGGCCTGGTCCTATCTTTTTAGTCCCTTCTGTTCGACATATTTATTCAACCATGAATGAGGAGATTAAGTTTTCTGGGGAACCTGGTGAAACACCTGATGGACTATGGTTAAGTGGGATTGACCATTCTGGAAATGCTATTTATTTCACGGATGAAAGTGGTACAAAGTAAGGTCTTATTCAAAATAAAAATTAAAACAGTTAGCTCCCAAGCCAATGAATAAGTGGTATACTCTTAATTTCCGAAAAAGAAACAGGGCTCCTTATTGGGACCCTGTTTCTTTTCAAAACCTCACGCATCTTGACTATTGAACCTCATCTTCTAATTGCGAGATTTAAACCGGATTTATTGTTTTTCCATCAAGAAGGTAGCTGATCATATTATGAGCCGCTTTTTCACTTACTAGCGCTCCCGCTTCAATGGTATATGCTGCTATATGTGGAGTAATAACAACATTATCGAGTCCTCTTAATGGCGAAGTTTGAGACAATGGTTCCTTTTCAAATACATCTAATCCGCATCCTGCGATTTCACCATCCACAAGCGCTTCATAAAGGTCCTCTTCCTTAATTAACGGACCTCTCGCTGTATTAATTAAGATGGCACTCTTTTTCATTTTTCTGAGCACATCCCGATTAATCATATGTTTTGTGGAATCTATTAATGGAGCATGAAGACTAATATAATCTGCTGATTCCCATATTTCATCTAAACTTGAACGCGTGACACCTATTTTCTTTTCTTCTTCACTTCTATCACTTACATCATATCCCAACACATTCATCGAAAAACCTTTTCCTCTTCTGGCAACACTTTTTCCAATCGCACCTAGACCAATGATACCTAAAGTCTTCCCCCAAACACTTCTTCCATCATATCTCTGCCATTCTCCGGTGTTCATCGTTTGATAAGCTTGTGGGATCATTCTTGCTGTACTAAGCATTAGTCCAAATGCCATATCTGCAACAGCATCATTGTTCGTTCCTGGTGTATTCGTACAAACAATGCCTCGCTTCTTTGCATAGTCGAGATCGATATTGTCTACGCCAACACCATGCTTTGCAACGATTTTTAGCCTTTTCGCTAAATCTAACTCTTCTTTACCAACTGACTCTAATCCAACAATCCAGCCATCTATATCATTGAGGTCGCTTTTATTAAATGGGATCGAGCGAACAACCTCAATTCCTCGAGATTCTAACTCTTGAAAAATAGCTGGATTAAATTTCCCAAAGCTAGGAGATGTCACAAGTACCTTCATAATTTTTCACCCTTTATAATAACTTCAAGTAAACCTCTTTTATATCTTCTACACTTAATTCTTTAGGATTATTATCCATTAAGCGAGTGACCTTTGATGCTGCAATTGCAAGTTCTTCAACGTTCTCATCTGTTATACCAAAATTAGATAAGTCTTGTGGGATATTTAATTCTGCCGTCCACCTTTTTATTTCATTGATTAATGTTCTTGCACCTAATGCCACATCATCTTCTTGTTTTGCAAGATTCAATTCAACCGCAATCTTTGCCATACGCTCTTCAATCACATCCAAGTTCTTTTCCGTGACATGTGGTAATAACATAGAATTTGCTTCTCCATGGGGAATATGATATTTCCCTCCGAGAGGATATGCTAATGCATGAACAGCTGCAGTACCCGCTGCCGTTAACGCCATCCCGCCATATGTGGATGCAAGTAACATATTCTCCCTCGCTTCAATGTTAGAAGGTTCTTGATATGCTTTTAGGATCGATTTTGCAATAAGTTTCATAGATTCTATAGCGAATAAGTCACTAATCGGATTCGCTTTATTAGAAATGTAAGATTCAAAGGAATGAGTAAATGCATCCATTCCAGTTGCAGCAGTAATCGGTTTGGGGAGGCTGAGTGTTAATAAAGGATCAAGGATGACGTAGTTTGGTAATAAATGTTTACTTACCACTCCTACTTTTAATTCTTCATCCGGGAGAGTTACAATAGCATTTGGCGTAACTTCTGCTCCTGTTCCAGAAGTCGTAGGAATTAAAACTGTTGGCAAGCCTCTTTCTTTGACATTCCCGATCCCCAATAGGTCCCTTACATTTACTTCCTTATTAAACATCACAGCGAGTAGTTTCGTGACATCTAATACACTGCCTCCCCCTATTCCAATAACAAGATCATAGTTTTTTGCTCGATATATTGAAGAGAGTTCCTCAATATGGCCAATAGTAGGCTCAGGTTGAACAGAATCTAGAATATCAACGTTTATATTTTGCTCATTCAATTCTTTTTCAAGTACCTTTAATTGGTCAAAAGAGCGAAGAAAATTCGATGTAACGATTAACACTCGATTAACGGCTGCAACTTCCTCTATCAATGAAGGTAGCTTTTCAATTGACCTTTGACCAAAGATCAATTGATCGGCAGTTTGAAATTGACTCAAATTCATCGTTTCATCTCCCCTTAAATAATTTCATTTCAAAAATTATAGCATTGCTATTAAAGTGAATATTGTGAGGATACCAAGCAAGAAAAAAACGACAAATCTCATTTGAAACTTGGCAATCTCTCCACTTGAATATTCATTAAATATAGACTGTACCATTAGATTTAACCCACTATAAGGGCTGGCTAGCATTCCGCAAATAAATCCAATCATAAGTAAACTTCCTAATAAATCCGGCCGTAAAAAATAGTCCAAATTCGTAAAGACTTCTAAGAATAACACAAGTATGACAAATTGATGGACGCCTACTTGTGACAGTAAAATCATACATACAACAATCAAAGCCATCACTAAGAAAATCGGCAAAGCATTTGTTATTTGTTGAACGAAACTAAGTGAGTTGCTCGTTTCTAAATACAAATTTAATGTAAAGATAAACCAGCCTGCGATCAGTATTACTGAAAATTGCTGAAAGTAACTTGTCACACCTTTAATTTGAGAAATAACATCCTTTTTCCACTGCTTATATTGTCCAGAAAAGCTACTCCACAGAGCAGTATAAGGGATAATGACAAACAAGATCACTTCCATCATGTTCATATCTGTCACCGAATCAATAAAAACTAAAATAGCGACAAACATAATAAAGGGGATGAAAATAGCCATGATCTGTTTGAATATCATTTTCGTTTCGATTTTCTCTTGACTTGACTCTTCATTCCTCTCATCTACCACTCCTTTGTACCGCTTCACAAGTACATAAGATAAAACAAAGGCAAAAACGACAACACCCAATTGTACCTTTAAAAGCTCAATGTAACTGACCCCAACATAACTTACCGTAATCGTAATCGCTGCCCCTACAGGGGTTATTAGCATTGCTAGTGCAAATGAACGATTTTGTATTTGGACCAATCGATCTTGATGCAAGTCAGAAACATCGTTTCTAAATATCTTCGAATTAAGTGGAACGCTCGACAAGTTGATCATCAAGCTCATAATGAACGTAAAATACTCCGAAAGAGTGAGAGTGGAGACTTTTGCTCTCATTTTTTCTAATACAGCGTGAACCGACGGCAAATATTTATGAATCGGAGAAGAGATTAATGGTACAAATAAAATAAATAACAATAAATCTACCATTGTTGTAATGCCGTAAAAGGACTCTATAAAATGAATTTCCGAAACATAAATGAGAAACATAACGGACACAAAGAAGATGATATTTAGTACAATCGCTCCCCTTATCGCATGCCTTAATGAAAGAAGATAGATTCCAACTGTCAAAAATAACAAACAAGTAGTGATAGGTTCATAAGGTAATAAAACATCCAGTACATATGTGACAAGTAACACTAAGACAAACCAATAAGTGCCTTTACTCACAATCCAATTAAACATTGGCCTTCTTTAAATAACCTTTCTTCTTTGATCGAGTGATAAAGTACACAGTAAGAACTGTCAAAATAAAGAAAAATAACGCAATTGGTCGTGTAAAGAATGGTGTAATATCACCACCACTTTGGATGAGACCCGTACGAACATACTGTTCAAAGCTAAACCCTAGTAATAAGGTGATCACTAATGGCAGTGCTGAGAAGTTCCATTTATGCATGAAATATCCTAACACTCCGAATATCGCCATAATCCATACATCCGAGATCCGATACCCGATATTGTAGCTCCCTGCAATACTCATAACCATGACAATTGGTAATAAATAAACCTTTTTTATTGCTAATAGTTTCGGAAAAATTCTTGCTCCGATTGTTACCATAAAAGTAAACATCACAATGACCGCAATAAAGAAAGCAACAAACAAACCTACGAGAAATTCAGGTTGGTTCACAAATAATAGCGGTCCTGGTTGTAGACCGTGCATTTGTAATCCACCTAATAGAAGAGCAGTAACACCGTCACCTGGAATCCCTAATACTAATAACGGGATTAAAGCACCACCAATAACTGCGTTATTGGCAGTTTCAGAACTCACGACTCCTTGGACATTACCTTTTCCAAATGAAGAAGGATTCTTATCAGCTTTTTTCGCTTGATCATAAGCAACAAAGGTTGCCAATGAAGATCCAATACCTGGTAAAATACCAATCATCGTTCCTATAACACCTGAACGAATAAAGTTAACAAAGGAGTCTTTGATTTCTTTTATTTTAGGCAACACCTTCACATTTTTACTTTTTGGTATAATAGGCTGGTTAAAATCTGACTCTAATTCAATGAATACACGAGAAACAACAAATAATCCGATCATTGCCGGAACTGCTTCTATACCGTTTCTTAAAAAATCAATTCCAGTTGGGTTTCGATCCATCGCATTAATAGGATCATATCCCCATGTTGCTATTAGGAGTCCTAAAACCGTCATCAACAAACTTTTGTAAAAACTCCCTGTAAGTCCAGCAACCGTTACAAATGCAAAAATCATAACCATTGCATACTCATAAGCCGTGAACGATAACGCAATAGTAGCGAGCTGAGGTGCAAGTAAAATAAGGAAAAACAGGGAGATAAGCGCTCCTATTAAATTTGATACAGCCCCCATTCCTAATGCTTTAGAGCCTTGCCCTTTCTTTGCCATCGGATAACCATCAAACACAGTCGTCACTGAAGATGGAGTACCTGGCATACCGATTAAAATAGCGGCAACTACTCCCCCGGAGATGCCTCCAATATAGGCTGCTAACAATGTAGACAAGCCCGTTACCGGCTCCATCCCAAACGTTAATGGGAGGAGGATGACTACTGCTAGCGTAGCTGTTAAGCCTGGAATCGCTCCAAAAACCACACCTAGTATCGTCCCTATAGCTATATAGATTATGGCTGAGCTTGTTACAATATCTCCAAAAGCAGAAAGATAACTTTGAAAATCCACATCCATTTCCTCCCAAAATCAGAATAACCAAGCATTAGGCAAGTACACACTGATCAAGTCAAACAAAAAGTATAAAATGACATTTAAAACAACACTAAAAGTAAAAGAGTTCAAAATTTTACCCCGATCAAACCGATAAACCATCCATGTGAAAAGAAAGACAAACACAAAAGATGTAACAAAAAAACCAACGTAAGCAAATCCATAGGCAAATAGAACGACGAGTATCATGGCAATATAAATTCGATACTTATCTACAATCAACGTAAGTTTACTTCGACTCTCACTTGGTGTGACTACTTCATCTTCCTTCTCAATCTCAGGCACTTCCATTGTTTCTTCAGCTTCTCGTATGACCTCGTTCGACTGCTTCGAACCAATCTTTTCTTTTACTATAGAAGCAACAGCTAATCCTATTAATAGAATAGACAAGACAATGACATATTCACGCTGGTTCAACACGTCTCCTTGAAAACCACGAACACTGATTTGAAAGGCTGTAATGAAAAAGAAGAGTCCAAGAAGAATCATGACTATTTGAATAGAATATTTCCCTCTCATAACCATCATCCTTAGTATTGTGATGACTTGAATAATCATGTAACTATCATTTGTAGCCCCAAGTGAGGTTTTGGGGCTACACCAAATGAATGAATTAATCAATATCAATATTTTCTGACAGCATATCAAATACCTCTTGTACTTCTTCGTTCACTTGAATAAATGATTCACGATCCAAAAACTCAGCTTCAGCTCCGTTATCAGCAGCAAAGTTTTGAAAATCCTCATGTTGAACGACTTCTTGAAATACATCCTCTAAATAATGAATGACCTCTTCAGGAGTTCCTGACGGAGCATAATAACCAAACCTAACAGATACACCAGTACTTACACCTAAGTCAGAGAATGATACAGCATTTTCTAATAAAGAATGGAAGTGTTCTTCGTAGCTTGATGTTACAAGAGGTACCGCATCTCCAGATTCAACATATTGAATGGAATCAGGAGTTGACGCCATTCGTAAATCTACTTGTCCTCCTAAATGTGCTGTAATTAAATCTGCACCACTTTGATAAGGAATGACTTCAAATGCATCTGGATGTCCAGTGGCTTCCATCATCGCTTCATAAGCTAAATGGGTTGTTGAACCAATATTCGTAATACCAACAGAAATTGAGCCTGGTTCTTCTAACGCTGCCTCTAAATACTCCTCAAATGTTGAATATTCTGAATCACTACTGCCTACAAGTACTGAAGGTGTATGAGAAACTTGAGCAATCAGTTCATAATCTTCGAAACCAATATCGATCTGTCCAACTGCATTCATCGCATTTAACGTTGAATGGTGAAGCAGAAGTGTATGTCCATCAGGTTCTGCATGAAGCACTTCCTCTAAACCATTTCTCGTATTTGCACCGGGAAGGTTAACCACTGTCAGGCTTTCTGGTAATAATCCTTCCTCACGGATGATATCGCTTACAATACGACCAGTAGAATCACTCGTACCGCCCGGATCATACGGAACAATAATACGCACTTCTTGAGTAGGAAAATCTAGTTCTTCACCTTGACTGCCGTTGTTGTCGTTCGAAGCATTTTCATCCGTATTTTGGTTATCATGATCTTCAGTTCCCGCTTCATTATCTCCATTACAAGCAACCAATAAAGCCAAACCGAATACAATACTTAACAATCTATTCGCTTTCTTCATACCATTCATCTCCTTGTCCTTATATTGATTAGACCAACTCTTCCGATTTATAAGCACTTAACAATTGCTTTAATTCAATCTTCACATCTTCTGGAAGGGGTTGAACAGGTAATCTTGGTATCCCAACATCTAATCCAGATTGATTGATTGCCGCCTTTAAAACTGAAGGCATTGTTCCCAAACTGAATGCACTTCTTAACACTTTTAATTTGTTTTGATTCTCATTTGCTTCTTCATACTTGCCTTGCCGCCAATAAGTATAAATGTTGGCCACTACCCGAGGCATATAATTTGCTGTAGCAGCTATCGCACCATCAGCTCCTGCCATCAAGCCAGGCAATATGAGTGAATCAGTCCCGATTAAAACTTGAAAATCACTATTTTTAATTTCAATTAGTTTAATTGTAAAATCTAAGTTACCGCTACTATCCTTAATGGCTACAATGCTATCAATGGTTCCGAGTTCCTTCACGGTTTCAGGCTGGATTGTGTTTCCCGTAATTCTTGGAATGTTATACAAAATAATAGGTAAATTCGTTTGTTCTGCAATCATTCTAAAATGAGCTGTAAGCTCTTCTTGAGATAATGTAACATAATAAGGAGTGATTACGGATACTGCATCTACACCGATACGTTCCATTTCATTGGTCAAGCGAATCGTCTCTGTTGTCGAATTTGTTCCAGTACCAGCATAGACAGGAACCTTTCCCTTTGCTTCTTCGACTACAATTCGTGCAACCTCAACCTTTTCACTATTGTTAAGCGAAGCAAATTCACCATTACTCCCTAAACAAAATAAACCATCACAGCCACCGTCAATGGCTCGATTCACTAATTTCTTGAGTGCTTCCTTGTCAATTTGATCATTCTTATTAAATGGGGTTACGAGTGCTGGAATAATTCCTTTTGGACTTAACATTAAATCACCTCTTGTTTTGGAGATAGTTCTACGGCCATTTTGATTGCTTCAATCATTGAACCTGAGTTTGCAATCCCTTTTCCTGCTATATCAAAAGCTGTTCCATGGTCAACAGATGTACGTATCATCCCGCCTTTAAGACCGACAGTAATATTAACACCTGACTCTAAACCAAGCACCTTGACTGGGCCATGTCCTTGATCATGGTAACACGCCACAACAATATCAAAATCGCCTCTTACTGCTCGAAAGAATAATGTATCAGCTGGATAAGGTCCTGACACTTCGATTCCTTCTTTTTTTGCTCGTTCGATACCTGGGATTAGCTTTTCTTCTTCTTCCCCATATCCAAATAAACCATTTTCTCCAGCATGCGGGTTGATGCCGCAAACTGCAATTCGTGGATTTCGAACCCCTGCGTTAACAAGCGTTTCATACGACAACTTTATAACATTATAAGTTCTTTCAGCATCAATCTGTTTGACAGCTTCGATTAATCCAATGTGTGTAGTCAAATGGATGACTTTTAAATCAGGGGTTGAAAGCATCATCGAATAATCTTTTGTTCCTGTTAATGTTGCAAGAATTTCAGTGTGTCCTGGGAATTGTTGACCTCCCAATTGCATCGCTTCTTTATTAAGTGGTGCTGTTGTAATAGCGGAAATTTCCCTCTCCTTTGCAAGCTCAACTGCCTTTTCAACAAACGAATAGGCTGCATATCCGGCTTTTGCAGAAATTTCACCATATGGAAGCTCTTCAGGTAATAAATTGAGATCGATACAGTGGACCACTCCTTTCTCCTCTTTCAACTGTAAGGGAGGTTGGACAACTTCTACAATAAGAGGTAAACCGAGATTCTTGATTTCTCGTCGGAGAATTTTTTCATCCCCAATCACAAGTGGAATACACATTTCTTGAATGTTTCCTTCTGCTATTGCCTTCAATGTGATTTCGGGTCCAATTCCAGCAGCATCACCCATCGTAACTCCTATTATCGGTTTGTTCACCATCTACTCACCTCCTAAAGCCTTATATGACTTAAATAGCGTCTCTTTTGTTCCAAATCCTCCTGCCTTTGTAATGGTAATCATATTTTTCTCACCTTTTAAAATACCGATTGGGATACCTTCTTCGACTTCATCACACAAATAGAATTCATTCGCCTTAATATGTGCAGCAACCTTTTTTGCTGTATCTCCTCCCGTTAAAAAACTCTTTTGAACATTCGTTACTCGGATCACTTTTTCTACTAATTCCCCAAGACTATTTGAAATGAAATCACTCATCTGAACAGATGTTAAATGACTATTCTGACCATTTAATCTTGAAGCTTTGATTTCTTCTGGATTTGCTGAAGTATATAGAACAACATCTCTCCCTTTTTGTAAGGCATCCACTGTATTCTTCAAGGCATTTTCCATTATAATTTCTTTCGATTCTTTCGACTTAACAATATCTCCTGTGTTTACTTCTATTCCACAAATCGATGTTTGCATCAATAAATAATTCAACTGCTCCCTAGTAGATTCATGTACACTCCCAATGACAAACAAAATTTGCCCTTTTCTTACTAATGAATCTCGTTCAATAGTAGAACTTTTATTTTGCCACCTCTCTGCTATCTGCTCCGCGAGCCCTGCAGACCCACACCAAATAAATTTCTCTTGATAATCATCCATATATTCTATTAACTTTTGAAAATGGTGATTGGAATTCGTATCACATACAATAAACTCTGCTTGAGACTTCCTTAATTGAAGCAATTTTTGTTGAAAAGAACTTTTTCCCGAGTCAATATCATCTATTGAAATAATTCCTACTTTACGTTTAGATGATTGAGTTATTATTTTTTCAATTGACGAACTATTAATTGGAGTACTTACATCTCTCGCAAAATAAGTATGCTCGAGAAGTGACTCTCCCACATATATTTCACCATTTTTTACAAACCTTTGATTATCTGGGTAACCGGGAGCAATGATGATAAATTTTGCATCACTATGATCAATCAATGAATCCAATTCTGTTCCTACATTCCCTCTCATTGTAGAATCGACTTTTTTATAGATCATATCAACATGATATTTTTTTGCTACTTCTATAGCCTTTTCTACACTTTTATATGCCTCTGTTTCCGATGCTGATCGACTATCAGTCTCAATAACTAGGACATCGATATCGTCGTTTTTTAATATTGTATCCTGATCCAACAAAACTGTTGTTTTTAAACCTTTCTTCGCAAATTGTACACCTGTATCATTTGCACCGGTTAAATCATCTGCAACCACTACTGCATTCACATCGTCACCCCTAACTTTAAACGCTTTCACTCAATCTAGTTATAATATATTGAAACAAAGCAATATTATCAACATTTTTTCTGAATTATTAATTTTATTAAAATTTATATGAATTTCTGTTTATTTTTGCAACAAATAACCCTTGTCTTCACCGACAAGGGATTTCATTTACGAATTCAATTTTCTCCAAAGGGTTGAACGATTGATTCCTAGCCTTTTTGAGGCTTTTGATTGATTTTCGTTTTCCTGCAAATATACTTCCTCAATAATATCCCTTTCAATCTCAGAAAGTGTTTGATTAATATTGATTGGGATTAACGACTGATTTCCTTGTGAGTTTTCTATCTTGACCGTTTTTAACACACTTTTTACATCTTTAATGAGGATATCACTTGAATTCTTTACTAATAATTTTACTGCTTTTCTTAATTCACTAATATTGCCGTACCAAGGATATTTAATTAGTGTTTCTAATGCACCTTCTTCTACTCCGATAACCTGCTTCCCATACCGTTCATTGAAATGGAGAATGAATGTTCGAATCATATGTTCAATCATTTCTTGCCTTTCTCTCAACGGTGGAAAATAGTATGCATTTCGAAGTAATTCATCCTTTATCGCACGATCAAACTTTTCGATTGTTTCGTGAAAAATTGATTTATCACAGCAAAACGTATATATGGCTTGAAGCGAATAGTTTTTAATCGTTTCGTGAAGCTTTTTCTGTTGTGTAGCGGTTAAGTTCTCGATTTGACTAAAATGAATAATATCGTGAGTACTATAGGATTGAAGCATTTGTATAATTCGATTAAATGTCCTAGTCGAAGGATGATTAAAACGAAATTCGGTCATTGTGCCTTGACAAAAAGGTTCCTTTTCCCAAAGCATTTTAATAAAAATTCTTTTCCCCGTCCCACGTTCACCTATAATTGTAATCGAGTTCTGTTCCTTTTTTTGTTCAATATCGTTCATCGTTTCTTGAAATAAACGATCCGAAGCAATTAATTGAGGAACATGTTCTAAATTAGCATCAGCCATAATAACATTGACTTCATTATCAACACTTAGATCGCCATTCTCTAACTCTAAATAAAAGTATGTTGTTAATTTTGAATCACTTACTCGTCCTATGTTCATCCGAGGCGGCTGCTTAAAATGACCTTCATACATGTAGAAGGAGATAGGAAGATCCATAAAGGATTCATCAAATGCTAAAGGTAGTTTAGGATGAATATGGAAAAAATTCTTTTTTTCAGTCGACACTAAACGCTGTTTAAATGCTAAATTGCTAAAATAAAGTTCCCCATTCATTCTCATCAAACAAACCGGGTTAGACAATTGGTTTAATAAATTGTTAAAAGTTTCCGCTTTAGAACTATACTTTTCTATTTCAGTTTTCAATGCCTTTGCTTTATTAAATGCTTCGTAAACAGACTCTTTTCCAGATGTAATTAAGACTCCTTGCATACCAAGAGAGATTGCTAACCTTACTGTGATTGCATCACCAACAATAATGGAAATTCCTTGTTCCTTCATCTTTACAAGGGTATTCTTCACTTCAGATTCGTGATCAACAACTCGATATTCTACATCTATATTAATAACCGAAGAAACTGCTTCAAAACTATAAATTACATTTTTAAAGCCAACCATGCCAATTTTAACATTATAGCTCTTGAGTAATGTCAATATTCTCAAAATATCGTATCCGGAAATGTGAATATCAATCACTGGAATTGAAGTGTTCTCTCTTAATACCTTTGCCGTTCCTCCGCGACTAATAATGACATCAAACTCTTCACCTGACCTTTTATAATTCTCCAATAAAACTAAACTTTGATTTAAATCAGCTACATGACTTGTAATAGAAAACTCTTCAAACTCATGCTCCATCGAATTAATTAACTCCGCCAACCCCTTATATGGAGCAATCACCAATGTTTTAATATTCACGGCACACCACCTGTTGCGATATTAGTCAAATTCCCTTAATTTTTTATTCTATAATTATTATACATGAAATTCGATGAATTTATAGAGGTTAATTTGCTATAATTTAAGAGGAGGATATGTTTTAGTTTCGTCAAATATAGAGATATAAGCCTAATAGGATTTTGAAGTTTCTCAATAAAAGGAGGTGAATGATCTAAGAGCTTCTACTATTTTAAATTAAATCTAATTCAATACAATTTGGAGGGATCATATCCATATGAACTTAAATCTAAAAGGGAAATCAGTTCTTGTTACAGCTGCAAGTAAAGGTTTAGGAAAAGCAATTGCTTTACAATTTGCCAAAGAGGGTGCCCACATCGTCATATCTAGTAGAAATAAAGAAGCTCTCCAAAAAGCCCAACGTGAAATTAAAGAGGATAGTGGAAATGAAAATGTACATCAAATCGTTTGTGATATTACAAGCTATGATTCTATTAAAAGCCTAATCAATCATACCCTTGATCTGCATGGCACGATCGATGTTTTAGTAAATAATTCTGGCGGTCCACCAGCTGGTACATTTGACAATATTACGGATGAAGATTGGCAAAAAGCATTTGAGTTGAACTTATTAAGTATTACTCGATTAATTCGTGAATCGCTGCCACATCTAAAAAGTGATGGAGGAGGGCATATTGTAAACATTGCCTCTTCTTCTATGAAACAAACAATCAATAATTTAATCCTATCTAATACTTACCGTGCTGGAATTGTAGGATTATCAAAGAGTTTGTCACAAGAGTTAGCAAAGGACAACATTTTAATTAATACGATTGGACCTGGAAGAATTGAAACCGACCGTGTTTCTGAATTAGATTCAATTAGTGCGATAAAACAAGAGGTCACATGCGATAAAACAAGAGGTCACATATGAAGAAATAAAAAAATCAAAGGAAATGGAAATTCCAATTGGACGTTACGGGAAACCGTCTGAATTTGCAAAGTTTGTCGTCTTCTTATGTTCAGGCGCAAACACATATATTACTGGTCAAGCTATGCTCGTCGATGGAGGACTCGTAAAAGCTTTGTAAAGTCAGTTTTGAATACTCTCAATCGACTTACAGCATTCAGTAGTTTTAAAAGTAACTTTATCTACGCAACAAAAGACGCCGCGGTTTCTCAATCTTTTTGAAAAACCGCGGCGTTACTCGCTTAAATGTAAAAAATTTGAATTCTAGAATATTCGTTTGCCTATGGGTTTAACCAACATCATTTAATGAAATAACTATATCCTCAATATTATGAATTTATAAAAGTCCAACCATAAAATATGGATTACAATTGCAGATGTTTTTCGCGGACATCAGGTTCCTTATATAACCACAAAACAGCTCTTTCACAACCTTCGAGGACACCTGTTCCGTTATCTCCCCCAAAACATATGAAATCAGCGACTTTTTGACTCAATAGAGGATCATATGGCCGATTAACAGCGCAATTCTGCCTTTTCAGTGCATTTAGCGAACCCTATGTCCGCATGACAAATGATTAAGTTACATAAGGGTAGTTCTCACTCACTTTCTTCATCATTTCACACTGCAGCAGCCTTACTTCAAATATTTTCATAGGATCATAGAAAAGCTGCGGATTCTCTTTCATTATTTCAAGCTTTGCTTTTAAAGCCTTGCTTTCAGATTCAGCTTCTGTAATACTTCTGTACAATTGCTGAAAAGGCTCCTGGAAAAACAAAGTTACATCTGCTTTTAAAGCTTTTTCAAACAGATCAAACTCTAAAAAGAATTTATCCATAACTGAAGCAGTAACATCCTCATAATTGCTTTGTTCTACATGTTTTTTATATCGATTGAATAGCATATTTTTATTTTGCTGAATATTACCAAATAGTTTTCCTGCACTTTTCAAAAAGAACTGTGTTGGATTCTGGCGATTCATAATGTTTTCTTTCTTAATTTCTATTCTGTATGCTAACCGGTTAATATCTCTCCGCCAGTCGGAAAGGGTTTGAAAGTCACATTCTAGCTTGATTTTATTTTCTTCGTATAAGGTATTCAATGATTCGCTCATTTCATCAAGGTACTGTTGTATATCCCGAAGTTCCTGTTCCGAATCATCAAGCCATTCCTGCAAGTGCCCTCTTAATTTTGGCATAATCTGTTCCTGCAAATAAATTTTTATTTTTTCATTCATTTTCTCATTCAATTCTTCATGTAGAGTTCTGAAGTCACTGTCTTCTTTTATATAATCTGTACACTCACGCAACAGTTTAGGCAGGGCATTTTTCACATCGTGTTTTGCCCCTTCTTTGACCGCTCTATATGATTCTGTAATCCTTTGTGTTTTTTCAAGCTGTGTCTCATCGAGAGATTCCACAAGCGCTTTAAGCCTGCCAATGATATCTTCATTAAAAACGACATTTTTATTAAAAGAATGCTCCATTGCAGTACGTTTCTCTATTAAATCTTTTAAAACAGTACGAATTAAAGATAGAAATCTAGTTGTTCCCTGTTCCATGTGGTGAGATTGTTGTTGAACAGTAAAGCTTTCATTAATAAATCTCACTAACTCTTCTGTTTTGGCAAAGTCTGCATCAAAAGAGGAATAAGAAAATACTCTCGCTTCCGGAAATAGTTCATTTATTTTGGAACGGCTTTCCTGTAGCCTCCTTTTCTCCAATGACGTCCCATCATCATGCAAGAGAAAGTGCACCTTTAAATCAGGGGAGTGCTCATAAATTTGGAGAAGTAACTGAAACTCCTCTTCTCGGAACTGATGACGTGCATCAATAATATATAGAAGTCCATCTACCAAGTTTAAATATTGATAAACAGTATTTTTCTTAAGGCTGTTCTCAATTTCTGGAGAGCTTACTAGGGAACAGTCTAACTGCTGCAAAAATGGTGACTGCCATTCAAGCTCTATGATCGTATCGTCCCGAAGAGTTGTAATGTCATTAACTTTCTTCATTCCTTCTTCAGTGACTTCCGTTAATTCTCTCGCTTCAGAATTATTAATAAACATTGTTGCAGACTCATCACCAGCTATTGTCTCCTGAAGGATAGCGTTTATGATATGTGATTTTCCACTTTCGGCTGATCCTGTCATCAAGATATATTTCTTATTCAAATCCGCAAACCGTGAAACAATCCATTTTGTCTTTTCACCCATCTGCAGCTGATTTGATTCCACCCACGTTAATAAGCTCTGCAAAAGGCCAACAGCTTCATCCGTGTTCTCCACATTCTCAAAATCAAACAAAACTCTCTCTGATTCCCACACAGTGTCAGCATTTAATGAGGAAGGAAAATATTCACTCCACGCCATAATTGCCGCAGCTGGGAATATCGCTCTCTTCTCATTTGTAAACTTTAACCAGTTGCTTAACAATTTTGGAACAACTGATTCTATCTCTGTAAGTAAATACTCACCGTTCATCAGCTCAAGGTAGCTTTCGTAGTGAATCGTTGATACATCATACGAAGATTTTCCGTTCGCTATATCTATCTCTGAAAAAAGAACATTGGCAGTATGAACCCAAGATAATACTGTCTCACTCCTCTTATAACTATTCCAAAGAGATTTTGTAATCTGCGAAAACATCCTCTCGTCTACTTCGTAAATAACCTTGAGTGCTTCTAGAAAATAATCAGGTACAAAATCTTTCGTAAACCCTCTGTCTACGTATCCTTTAAGTACTTCAAACCATTGTATCGATGCTGTCCGTATTGTCTCGTTGACAGCCAGTTCAACTGCATTCTGATAGTCATTCTGCTCTTCATAAAAAGTACGAGCAAGCTCCATTACATTCGGATAGTCCGGATCAATAGAAATTGCTTTTTTAATATATTGATAGACCCGTTCACGATTGTTTTTTTCAGCATACAAAGAAAATAATTGTAATGCAATTTCAACGGAGAGCATTGTATTTTCTGTTTCAATCGATGTATATATTTGTTCTGCATCATTCAGCCAGCCAAGCTCGTAATATGCATCACCGATATTTTTTTTAGCCCATGCTTTTAGGGGGCTGTTAACATTCTCCCATTTATAAATTGCTGCTTCCAGATCTTTGTTATGATAGTAAATTTCCCCTTGCGCAAAACGGATAGGAGACAACTCAGCCTCATCTTTTGTTTGTTCTGTAAAAAAAGCTTCACCAAGTACTTGAAGCGGCTGCCTGCTCTCTTGCTCGTCCATGTATGTTTTATAAAATGCCTTTTTTATCAGTTGATTTTCATTCATCATTGCTTACCTCCACGATGCAAAATTTCCTGAAAACATCTAAACTTCCCGTGTTTAAATCTCCTCTTTATAGTATTCGTTTACCAATGTAAATTTTAGACCAAAATATTCTATTCCCTGTTTTTCTCTCTTATGACAAAATGGAGAAAATTAATTTTATATCTTATCATCTAATTTAAAACGCGACTAAGCGACCAAAAGAAAACATTGTAAATTCGAGTATTTAGTGGTAATATATACTATAAGTTAGTTATTCGAATAACTAAGAAAGTGGTGAAAAAATGGCAAAACCTAATGTCATTAGTAAGAAAGACTTAATTCAATTTGCAAAGGAAAGTTTGGTGATCAACGGAATAGAAAGGTTTACTTTAAGGTCTGTTGCAGAGACAGCAGGAGTAACGCAAGGAACAATATACTACCATTTTCGAACGAAAGATCAGTTATTGTTAGAAATTGTTCATAATGTTTGTGAAGAGACTTGGACTGAAATATCCCAGCAAAATAATCAACATATTATAAGTCAGGCAATACATTCTGCAAAAAGCCGTTGTTCCCATGATTCTTTCTTTCATAAATTATTTTTTACATTGATAGCATCAAGTCTCAATAATGACAAAATAAGAAGTCAACTAGGAGAAATTATTTATAAAGAAAATAAGGCATTAAGCGAAAGTTTATCAAAATTGTGGCCTGAATCTCCCTTGGAGGGTGTTACTCTTGAGACTTGGGGAATTCTTATGAACGCTGTTGTTGATGGAATTGCATTGCAGGCACTATTGCAAAAAGACTTTCCAATAGAAAAGACTTACAAAGAGGTAGAGCAGTTGTTCGAAGGGCTTAGTCAATTAGATAGGGAGGACAAATAAATGACAGGCTATACATTCACTGTCGTTTTTGGAATATTAGTTTGGTTTATTGCGACAATGTTTTTCATTGTTTTTGGTGAATATGTGCTCTTTAGTCCTGGATCAATCAATTACGGAATAAGCCTATCATTGTTAATAGTGGGTACAGGAATACTACTATGGGGTGTAACCTACCTTTATTTATTTTTTGATAAATCAGTTTATGCACCATTGAAGTTCGGGGTAATTGGAACTACTATAGGATTAGCACTGGATACGTTTAGTATATCATTCCATAATGTTCTTTTTCCTCATTTAGATGATTCACAGGTTATCGCTTTTACAGCATGGATGTCTTTTGCTTATGCATTGTATTTACTTATTCCCGCAATAATAAATGTAAAAAGAAGTAGTTTACAATAATGCAAGTATCGCTAATACAAAGTTTAAATCAGTCTGATATATCAAGGATTCCAGATCTCCAAAACAAGTGCGTTAAATTTGATCAACCAAAAAAGGTTTTGTGGCTCGTGTGCGCTTGAATGTTATGGTGGAGCATAGCGGGCTCGAACCGCTGACCTTTTGGCTGCCAGCCCGTTACCAACGGATAGTCGGCGCAAAATCAGCCGAACATTGTTACCGCGAACATCTTATTCGGATATATTCGTTAGTATAGCACGTAGCACCACTTGGCGACAAGCACTATAAGCGTTTTTCCGCATTATATCTCGATAGCATCGTATGCCGCGTCTATTTCATCGCGGGTAATGCCGATGTATTTTAGCGTCATAGCCGGCGTGCTGTGGTTTAATATCGCCATTATACGGGTTATGTCGTGCCCTTGCGTATATAATTGATACCCGAAAGTTTTACGCAAAGTATGCGTACCTACTGCGCCAATTTTACCCGCAATGCCTGCCCGCTCGGCCGCCGCATTTAATATACGGTAGGCTTGCACTCGACTAATCGCTTTATTACCGCCCTGTCTACTGCGAAATATATACTCGTCGTTTCGACCGTCCAGCTTCTCAACTTCGTTCTTTACCGTTTTACTCAGCTTAATTCTGCGGGGCTTACCCGTCTTCTGTTCGCGGAGCTTTATCTCCTCTTTGCCGCGTAAGTCTCCGAGCTTTAACGTTAAAAGGTCGCCGATTCGTAAGCCTAGAGAAACGCCCATCACGAACATTAAACGGTCACGGCCGGCGAGTGCGGCTTTCATTTTGCGTATGTCTTTCGGGTCCTTAATCGGATTTACTTCGTTTGCCATCGTTACCCCTCCGTAACTTATCGATATATTATGTTACACCGATTATATAACGAAGTGATTACGGTATGCAAGGAAAATATTTCCGAAATGAAAATTTTTGTGCGTAATTTGCGGGCATCAGGCGCAGGGAATATTTGAGGGGGCGTTGGGGGTCGACGAATATTCATGCGTTCGTATACGGAATTTGATTCCGATAATCTGCATTACGTAAACTGCGAAATGTGTCGAAACCCTTTCGTTGAGCCATTTTCGTCGATCCTCGTCAATTCCGCTTT
Source organism: Evansella halocellulosilytica (assembly GCF_002335745.1). Classification (GTDB taxonomy): domain Bacteria; phylum Bacillota; class Bacilli; order Bacillales; family Salisediminibacteriaceae; genus Bacillus_CA; species Bacillus_CA halocellulosilytica. The sequence continues at coordinate 4,937,355 of NZ_NIST01000001.1, forward strand.
ATACATTTTTCGGAAACCGCGTTAAATCAACGTTTGTTCTCCGCTCGACTTTGCATAAAAGTTGCATAAAATCCGCCCCAAAGCGTTCGAAGCGCCGCCCGCCGGCAAGGTGTCGCAGGATATACCGCCGCATATCCGTATGTATGCGTGTGTGCCCGTGTGACCGTATCGCCCTATAACCCCCTGAGTTTCGGCAAGGGGCGTCCTTCCGAGGCATGTCGCGGGCTATAACCGCCCGTATCCTCGTAACGTGTCAACGCACGGACGGGCTAAAACGTAGCTCTATCGGAAATTAACGGAAGCTCAAGACGGTTGTATATACAAGTTCCTCCTTATATGTACGCGCCCTATTTCCGCCGTACCGTCTAAGCCGTATCTATGTAGGTTTACACGGATGATCGTAACCACCCGTGCCACTATATTACTGCGCAACCTTGTCGACCTGCGGACTACCTACGGCTTCTACCTCGTGCTTTTCCGTCAACATACCGTGTGCCTGCAAGAACGTGCGGAACATAGCCGCGTTGCCGTCGTTTATAATATGCTCCGGTATTGACTCCATTACCTCCGGCAACATGTCGGCACTCTTGCGCACAATCGCCCGCTTGAGCTCGTCGTTAAAGTCGCCATCTTTGCGCCAGTTACGCCCAGCTTTGCAGCGATTTCCTGGTACTCGAGGCCGTGTACTGTCGATAATATTTCGATTGCCTGCAACTGCTTTTCGTTTAATTTGCCCATTTATTCGTTCCCCTTAGCTAATGTGTTTAACCGCTCGTGAAATGGAGCGGTATCGATTTCCTCGTAAGTAAATACCGGTGGATCGCCGGCTTGCTTCGGCTTGGTAAGTGTAAATAACTGTAATTCCGACGAAACGGAATCAGGATTTGCGAAAGAGATACATGTATGGATCATACCGATCGTCCCCCGCATATTGTCCACAGTCACTTCTTTACCGCCGTTGTAAAAGGGATCGGGGGTGTCGTCGTCCATCAACTCGTCGCCTACACCGCGTAAAAACGTCGGGTATGATTCGGCAGTCGCAGAAAATTCAAACGTTTCGACCTGCGAGTCCGGACCGGTTTCAAACGCGGCGACTCCGGTATTCCCGTTCTCGAAAAAGCCGACCAGCCTTACGCCTACATACGGGGCTGTTTCGGTGTTTAGGCTATCGAGGAAAGGGCAGAAGTCCTGCTCCGATTCCTCTCGTAATTCCGCGATAATATCCGCTAACACCGCAGCGCAAGTCCTTAAATCGTCAGACGGCTTTGTTCTCGTCATTAGCGCATCCTCTATTCGGCAACAAACCGAATGTAAGCCGACATGTCCTAGAATCACATAGTTACTTAACTTACGAACTTTTTCCATTCTAATATCGGTAGGAGTTTCGCCAAGTTCTCCTGTAATATGCCCGTCTTTATCCCGACTGTAAGTCACCTTCACGGTCTTTGTATCGCCTGACATCATCGCAAATTGATCCTTAAATGTTGCTCCTATAATTAACGACATCCTTACTCACTCTCCCTACTCAATTCAACTAGTAACTCACTAGCCCATACAGCTCTCCGTTTAGTTTCTGCATTTTTAGGAGCCACTCGATCGTCCAAACGAGCTATACTACCATTGTCCGTAACATTGACGTGTTTATCGATACTCTGCGACAACTCGTCATTCATTGTTTGAGCACCCGTTACGCCGTCCGCTATTGTTTCATTAATTCGGCCGGCTTCACGGTTGATGTCTTGCTGCGTCTGCTCTTGGTCGGCAAGGCGGTCGTTCATTTGCTCGATCTTTCTGTTTCGATCATCTTCAATACCGAGAACTTCCGAGCTTAGGCGTGTTTCCTCCTCGATCTGTCCGATTATAGACTCGTGTTTCCCGATTTGCTCGTTAAGTTCGTCAACGTGCATTTGTAAAATGCCGTGTTTATCGCCTTCTTTTGCGATTTGTTCTTCTACCTCGGCTTTTTCATCTCGAAGTTTTTCGAGCTTTTCGTCCGCAATTTTTAAACCATCTTCGCCCGCCTCGTTTATCTCAAGCTCTTTCAAGTATATTCCCGCAATGGCAGCGTCGATTTCTTCTAACTGGCCGATCTCTTCCTCGTTTAACTCGATATTCGCTTGTAATTCGCGGTGCTTTTCTTGCAAGTTGGCGAGCGCTTCTGTCGCATGACCGTCAAGTATCGACTGCCAATATTCTTCTTCCTCCGCTAACTCAATAATGTCCTCACCGTTGGCAATAGCTTCTTGTTTTTTCTCGTTAATCTCATCGAGTATTGCGCCAATTTCGCTTTCGTTTAATTTCTGATCTTCGAGTATTTGCGTAATCTGCGTCTCAACTTCTTCTCGCTCTTCGATCAGTTCGTTTGTTTCGCGGATGAGGTCGCGGTGATCTTCAAGCGCCTTGAGCCGTTCAATCATCAGCTCTTCAAGCGCCATATCGCGTAAAGACTGGATATAATCGTGGACAGCGTCAGTCGTTTCTACTACCGCGTTACCGCGATCAGTAAACGTCTGTTCAACATGCGGAGTTTGGTCGATTATAGCGTCATTAGCCTCAAGGAGCTCGTTAATTTCGTCTTTTGATAATGACGTTTGCTTCGTAATTTCCTCGTATGCTTTTTCGAGTTTTTCGAGTTCTTCCGGGTCGCTCTCCGATTCCATTCGTTTTTGTATATCGAGTAAATCGCCAATCTGTTCAGTAGTTAAGCCGGAGCGACGGCGTAGTTCGTCATATCGCGACGTCACATCTTCGAGAGAATCCGATTGTTCGACGAGGCTTTCTGCGTACTCCGTATTTACCTCTCGGCCCTCGCTCATATGCCTGTTTAACGCGACGATGCCTCCACCTAATAACGATAAGCCCATTATTAACATTCCGCCCGGATGCATCATAGCAAGCCCCCTTAAAGCCGTCGCTAACCGTAGGGCTGCGGTTACTGCTAACGCAATCCCTGCCGATGCTCCGACAAAGTTAAGTCCGAGCGTAACCGTCGCAGGATTTAGATCACCAAACCACCTCGTTAACTCCGTGGCTCTTTCAATCATCCGTCTTACAGCCGGCAGATACTCCTGTCCAATTGCGATTCCGAGCTCGCCCATTGCCGATTGAAATTCTCGGAATGCGCCGTTAAGGTTATCTTGTTGTATAGCCGCCATGTCACTCGCTGCGCCCTCACTATCGCGCAACTGACCTGTATAGTCGGCAAGCGCGTCCTCGCCCTGCGAAATTAACGTAAGGAAGCCCGAAGCTGCCTGCGTCCCCACTAAAGTCTGAGCAACCTGCGTCTTTTGAGCGTCTGTCATGCCGTCCATCGCGTCGGATATATTTCCGACGATTTCAGGCATCGGCAACATTTCTTCATTAGCGTCGAGTAGGTTAATGCCGAGTTCCTCCATCGTACTAGCCGCCTCTGACGTAGGCGAGGCGAGCGAAAGCATCGTCTGACGTAACGTCGTTCCCGCGCGCGATCCGGCGAGCCCGTTATCACTTAAAACGCCCACGGCTGCCGCCGCTTCTTCAATATCGTAACCAAGACTCGCAGCGACCGGCCCAACATAGCTGAGCGCTTGCCCAAGTTGCGGCAAGTCCGTGTTTGCGCTGGAAATAGTCGATACCAGCACGTCGACGGCTCGGTCTGTTTCCTCGGCGGACATATTAAACCCGCTTAAAACGTTAGATACGATATCGGCGGTTGTACCTAAATCGGTGGCCGAGGCGGTCGCGGCGTTGAGTATCGAAGGGGTAGCGGCTAAAATCTCGTTTACATTGAAGCCCGCCATTCCCAATTTCAGAAAATTTTCAGATACCTCCGGCGCACTAAAGGCGGTTGAGGCGGCGAGCTCTCTCGCTGTTGCTTCCAGCTTTTCAAGCTCCTCTGTACTCGCGCCGGTCACACTCGCAACACGGCTGAGAGATTCCTCGAAGTTTGCCGCAGCTCTTACGGAAGCCCCGATCGCCCCCGCCACGGCGCCTTTCATTAGTAGCGCACCTTTTTCAACCTGCTTGATCGATTTCGTGTAACTTTGCGTCTTCTTGTTCGTTTCTTCTGTCCGGCGTTTCGCCTCGTCCATGCCTCGCTGGAACTCCTGAGATTCAAGCGTTCATATGTTACGGCGAGTTCTTTATCTCGCCCTCGGACTTTCGTCGCGAGTATCGGACTATATCTTCGCCTTCGTCATTAACGTTAAGGCGCTCGGCGCTCGTGGGCGTTTCAACTGATCTAGCTTACTCCGCCTAGTCTCTACACCTTCCGTACATCACTATACGGCTTGGCTCGGGATTAGCGTAGCGTTTGCCGTAGCCTTCCCCGAATTCACCGAGTATTTTTAACCGCGTATTTCTACGGGCTGCCCAAATCTTATAGGCGCGCTTTTATCTCACCTGCATTTGGTGTCGTTGACATGTTTATTCCTCCTGCTTCATAGTTTGACTTTGACTAACTTTGACCATTTGCATAATAAAAAAGCCGCCCACTATTGGACGACTCGCAATGTTTTAGATTCTTTTATTACCGCATCGAGCAGAAAATTTGTAACGTAATCCTGCCCGTGCAGCTCGACCCACTCGTTTAATGTTCCATTTACGGAAAGTTTGTCTATTAGACGTAAATATAGCTCTAATTTCCAAGTATCCGAAAACACTTCGGCTGCTTTTTCTTCGTTTACTGCCATACAATCACCCCGTAAAATTTGTTATTAGCCCCGGCGACTAACCGAGGCACCTAAAGGAGAAATACTATGCTCCGGGCGGCTGAGTAATACCGCCGTTCATCGCGTAAAATTATTATTCTTCGATATCGCCGTTTTCGTCTTCAGGCTCCGAATGTCTGAGCTTATGTTGTTTAACAAACGCCTCTTTGACCGCGGCATAGTATTTAGCACGTTCTAGACCACCTTTTTCCGCGTCATTATAGGCTCGAGCCAATGCGTCGCCGTCTACACGTCCATTAATTTTTACTCCGGACAGGTCTTCGCCTTCTGCTTTCGCAATAATATCCTCGTCCCCATCGATTGTTAGTTGATCGTTATAGTAATTTAATCTCATTATTAAACCTCTCCTTTTGTTTTTTATCTTGACTTACTCGTTATTTCCCTCTAATTGAGCTAGTTTTATTTCCGGGTCATTTAAATAACGAGAATAACCCGAGCCTAACCTCTCCTGGATCGCGTTTTCCTCGATTGGTCCGTATAATTTATCAAAGCCTCGGCCGTCGTTATATGATAAGATGTTACGCGCTTCCCTTCGCTCATCTGTATCAGCCTTTGTTTTTAGGGATTGATATACAGACCGGAGCTTCGATTTATCTTGCGGAGTAATCGTAGCGCTTTGAGACATCCGATCGGACAACGAAGGTAATTGATCGAGTAATGAATTCGCTAGATATGGATCGTCAATTTGTTCCGTGTATTCCGAAATACTGTCGATAGTTTCTCGAGCTCCCATAAATACGCTATTTAAACTAATATCGCGTACCTTTTGTTCATGTAAAGCAAGTTCCGTTTCGTGCGGTTTTGGCAGCGGTTCAGCTAGCACACGTTTCGACTCATTTACCGCCTTAACTACGGACTGCCTATATTCATCGCGCTCTTTTGCAAGGGTTTCAAGTAGTTGTTTACCCATCTTCGCCTTGAGTTCATCCATTTTTTTATCTTTACCTTCGGCCGACAATGTGCGGTCAGATTGAATTTCACGCTTTGAGTCATTAAACATTTCAGTAAAAACACGAATTTTACTAGTTGTGCTCCCTTGAATTTCTTGAATCTTTGAATGTGCTTGTCTTGCTCCTTCTAAATACTTACTCATAATAAAATCTCCCCTTTGGTTTTTTAATAAATTGGTTCTGTCGTAATCACTCGGCCAACCTGCTCAAAACCGTTATCCCTTGCAAGTTCATACGCTTTATCCAACGCCAGCTTTGCGGCAATCGGCCGACTAACGTCTGTATATGTTCGCCCACTCTCCGCAATTATTTCCCCGGTGGTTTCGTCGATAACTTTCGTTAAAGTATTAATTTCGCTGGCTTCCGCCGTTTGTTCTACGCGGTGAACGACGATTGCACTTTTTATTTCCCGCATGTTTCCGCCTCAACTCCTCTTCGCGTTTCTCAAACGTCCACTTTTTGCGCAAGCTACGTAACTTAGGTTCGTTGTCGCGCCTGTCGTTCCAGCCGAGGTACTCGCGCCGTCTTTCCGGCTCGTCATTGGGTGATTGAATTTTCCCCATGTCTGTCCACCTCCCCCTATAACTCCGCGAATATAGTATCTTTCCGTTTTAGTGCGTCATTAGCGAGCAACATACATTCTTTTTGTATCGGCTCGGGCATTTTTCGATCAAAAAACACCTTAAAAGTGATACCTCGATTTTTACTGATTACGTTTATTTTATTTTCTACCTTGCTCTTTCTGCGGAAATGCTCAACGGTCGACCTCGCAACTATTAGCTTATTGCCCTCGCCTACTTCATCGCAGCACCGAGCTAGCAACGCAGTAATAGCTTCATAGCCCGACGAGACGCCCGTTAAAAATACCGAGCCAACTTTAAACGGCTCCAGCCGCTCACCTTCAGCGCGTCGTTTTGCAAAAATAACGCCAGCTATCGCGTAATTATCGTCGAACGTCATTATTTGTATTGCAAGATTCACCGTTTCATCGGTCATTTTTAATCACTTCCGTAGAGCGATGCGGAATAACTTCACGATAACCAAGAGTAAACGCCCGGTGTTTACCGGCTTGGTTAGCTTGACTTGTCGCAGACTCGACTTTCCTTGTTTGATAAAGATTACGTTCAAATTCCGAAACTGTCTCGTTTGTCACCGTGTCAACAATCGCGATTTTTGCTAGCCAATAATGTGGCGGTCGCTTGCCTAGTTCCTCGTCCACTTCCGGCACGACATGTTCGACAGCGACTTTCAGTTTCGCACGATAACCCGCGGCAGTTGGCGGCCAGTCGCGCTGTTCAACTTCCGTTATTGAACCGTCGGGCCATACGGTGACTGGTCTACGTTTGCCGGTGTGTCCGCGGTAAACTACCTCGAGAAAAACGTTTTGTCCGTAATCCATTATCTAATCACCTCTCGTTTGTTTAAGGGTAAATAGAACCCGATATTCTCCGTTTAAGACTTCTAATATTAGGTAAAGGGTGGCGTTTCTAAAATCAAGCGCTAGACGCCGAAAAACGCCTGATTTTCGCCCGTTTACCCCCTGATTCCCCCCTTACTTTTGCGCCTCAAATAGTACCGTTGATTCTCGCGTTTTCTTTGTTCTTTTTGCCTACGTTCCCGACACTCTCCGCAATACTTTTGTGCATTGCTGTTCGGCTCAAAAACGTTCGAGCAACTTGGCTCGGCGCAATACTTACCTGAACCGTCTGCGTTGAATAAACGCCAATAACGCGCGTGTAGTGTGTCGACGCCGGGCAGCACGCTATTTTCAAAGTACGGGCACCTCGGCAGCTCTACATCATCGCGAAAATATAAACATGTTCGGCAGCCTCCGCGCTCGAGTAAGCAAAGGCCGTCGCGGTCGTAGGTGGCGCACTGGTTGCGTGCTAGTTTCTGTAAATCTTGTTTTAAACCCATAATTAACTCCCCCGAAAATTAAATATTGCATTGACTTTCTATATGTGTTATTATTTAGTTGGGAAAACATGAGTTTCTTCAAAATCACGAATAAAAAATAATAATTGACGTTCTTTTTCGAGCGCGTCAAAGAAACCTATGTCATCGCCAATCAATTTTAATAACTCATGACGCAATCTAGGCGAGACATTCTTCACCCCACTTTCCACGTTAGCGATTAATGATTGACTAAAACCAGTTGCATCGGCAAGTTGCTGCTGTGTCATCCCCTTATAATACCTCAACGCCTTCACTGTTTCAGAATTCATTTCATGACCTCCTTTTTATTACTATTACATTCTTTTATTACCTCCGCCGCTAAAAAAGACGGAGTCAAAAATACCGAACTAACGTTCCTATCTTTATACGGTCGTTTACCCCACATCTTCGCGCCACTAGCGACATTTACGGAAAAAATTTCGTTATTTTCTCCTTCTTTAAATGCGTCGTATTTCTCAAGCTGTTCCTGTATTTGACTGTTGCGTGTCATTCGCTCCCTAACCTTACGTCTTTCTCCGCGTGTATCTAACTTACCGCCCGGACGTTGCGCGATTGCCTCACCTTCGTCTTTCGAGTACATACCGATAAAGTCATCGTTAAATGCCGTTTCATGCTTACGATAATCTTCTTCAACCGTCCGCACCATTTTTGATCTATACGCGTAATCCGGTAAGTATGTGCCGGTTTTATCGTAACGTCTGTTTGCGTTCTTATCAGCTTCCCGATGCTGGTCGCAACAGTGGCGAGTATTGCCGTGTACCTTCCGTGTATCTATCGCAGCATAGCAAAAGCGATAAGCGCACTCTTTAAATTTCGCCAGTACCTCCGTTAATTCTTTCTCCGTCATTAACCCGCGCTCATACGCCGTTAAGTAATTGTCCTGCATATCCTGCACGCTTTCGGCCATTCTCGGCATATCCGTAAACTCCCGTTCTAATTCCGCAATCTCTTCCGGTGATAAATGCTGTAACTCCGTCGCCCGTTTATGTTCGACCCTTTGCGCCTGGATATCTAGTAATTTGCCGAGTTCTTCTAATCGATCGCCGTTAGGACGCACACCTGTTTTGATACGATACTCCTTTAGTAAATCTCTCATTTCATCACGCAAAGTGTAGTACACATTCTCTCGATCTTCTAACGAGTCATTATTCCGAACCTTTGTCGGGTATTTCTCTTTATTTGCCCGAACAGATTCCGCGAATATGTCTAAACCTTCGTTCATCATGTCGATTAAACGATCGTCGAACGTTCGCAGCTTGCGTTCACCAACGCCAATTTCCGCATAGCACGACCGGCAAATAACGCCATGATCGCGGTTATTATATATTTTCCCCTTCGTAATTTTTTCGTCGCAATATGCGCAGTAGCCGTCTTGCTCTTCGATCAACCTTTTCGCCAGTTTCATAGGTATCCCCCCTTTTTTGTGTGGTGTCCCAAACGGGACAGGCCGGTTGGTATATTGTCTCGTAATCTCTTCTTCTTCGAATTCTCTTCCTCGCAATCACTTGTATTTACACATAACCGCGTATTCTTTTATATTTAATTATTCGCGACTTAATATATAGCCAAGTGAGCGTAAGCGAACGCAGGCCCGTGCGTTAGCACGGCAATCTTTTTAAATCTTGTTCGTTAAATCTACGTTAAAGTAAATATAGTTAACCGGTGATTGACGCCTTAGCCATTGGTAAAAATTACACCTTCTACCTGTAAAATTTACCGGTACCCTTTTAACGCAAGCCAATTCTCCGCACTTCGTTCGCGTTCGGCTGCTTCTTTTTCGAGTGCTTTGCGATAGTTTCGCTCAGCCTCCGGGCACACTCGGAATAATTCCTCCTGAGACAATGGCTCAAGCGGCACGTAATACCTGCGACCATCTTCGGGGTAATCGATCAGCCCCGCGTCCTTTAACGCCCGCAAGTGAGTGCTCGTCGTTTTCTCTGTTTTTCCGTATTCACGTGCTAGCCGAAGCACTGATGGATATGCGTACCCCTTTTTCGCGCTGAAAAAATCAACGATCAAAGCGTAAAGATAGTTGTATTCTGCGCGGTAGCCAGGCACAAATATATACCACCGCAAGTTAGACGGCAGTTTTATAAAAAATTCCCCCTCGCGCCGTTCGGACTTATCGAATACATTTTGCGAACTAATAACCATTGTTACGCCCCCTTATAGATTTCTCTGAATAAATCGTATCCTGCGTTATAACGTGAGGAAGCCCAAGTATTCCCTCCACGGTCGGGATGAACTTTCCCTCGCGCCTTCCGAAACTCTTTCTCTATTTCTGAAATTGTTGCGGTCTCGCGTAGTCCCACGAAATGAGCAAAAATTTTCAGTCCGTTATCACTGCCGCCGAACATACTAGACATAAGATACGCGTCGCGTTCCCTTTCAAGTCGTCTTATCTCGTCTTTTTGCTCGTGATAGCTCCGTGTGATCGCTTCCTTTTCTCGTTCGAGGTTGGATATTTTCCGTTTAAGCTGGTCGATTTCATCCTCGTATTGCCGGCTTTTACTGCTTTGTGACGGATACGTCTTCCCGTCCTTCCCGTCCACCTTTGCGCCTGTCCCGTTTGGGACACCTCGGCCGGCAGTATTACTAAGCCACCGCTCTACTGTGCTTTTACCAACGCCCAGCCATTCCGCGATTTGCCGATAACTACGGCCCTCGTCTCGTAATCTCTTCGCCTTCTCGATTTTCTCCTGGCGAGATATAGGACGAGAGGTGGCGTTCATCTTATACGCGATTGCCAGCTTGCCCTCTTCTGAAAGGTTGCGACAAACTATTACGACTACCTGAGTTAGTCCTACGTCTTTACACGCCTTGTACCGATGATGCCCGTCTAAGATAGCGCAATCTTCGTCTACTAAGATCGGGTACATTTGACCGTTTGCCTTAACATCGCCTTTAAGCTTTGCGTAAGTTTCGTCCGCCATATCCGACCACACCTGATAATGCTTAATACGTAGCTGTCCGATTCCTATCGTTTGAATGTCGCTCATAATCGCCCCTCCTTAAAAAGATTTGCGCGGCAAGTTTGCGAGGCTCACCGCGCTTACGGTAATTTGACGAAGGCATCGTCCTCCGCTACGGTTGCCATAACGCAGCTTCATCGGAGTGGAACTATTTTACTTTTTTATATTTCCTTTGTTTACTATCCCAAATGAATTTCCCTTCTTCACAAACAAGTGGGCAATTTAAAAGGTAGTTATAGCATTCGTGAAACAAATTTTCATTGATTATAAACTTAACTTCTTGTTCTAAGTCGATGATACTCATTAGTTGCTTCACATTTTCAAATTTAGCTACACCCTGGAAACAATCTTCCGTTGAACTCATGTACCAAGTTTTTTCCATTACTCATCTCTCCCTTAAATTAATTTTTATTTGTAATTCTCCGCCCGCTGGCTTCATCGAATTATTTCCTCTACTATAACAAAGTGCTCAAAATTAAAAATGTGGTTCAACTTTCCGGTACTTTTTTGTCCCTTACTTAAACAAAGTGCTCGCTTGCCGTAAAGTTGGCACATTACATTTCGAATATTTTACCGACTGGCAAAACGCTCGACGTCGCGTGGTTTGAAAATTGCTCATGCGCCTGTATTAACTTACGCGCAGTCTGCGGAACAATATCGACGCTTTCTAACCACCTCGTCCACTCACCGTGCGCGAGGTCGTGTTCCTTGACGTGTTTCAACCGGCGACCGATCTCGAATATTGCTCGGCCGGCGATTTGCTTATACGAATTAATTTCCGCGGTGATTACATTGTTTACCGTCGGAACCTTCCGTTTTTTCAGTTGTGTCGTCTGTCCCACCTGAAAAATGTTTCGTCCACCTTTCGATAGTTTTATAACTTACGCCCAACCAATCGCCTTTGCTATTTTCTCTTCGGTCGTTTATCGTTTTTTAACTTACGCAATATTCCATCAGCAATCCGCATTTCTTTTTCGATTTCTTCTCTTTCTTTCTTCGCTCTAGCACTTTCATTTGTAAAAACTTTCTCTCGTCTTACTATCGCTCTTTCATTACCGACACCGGACATAAAACGAATCATAACTTTTTCACCATCAACCCGTATAACCCTTGCTTTCCTATAGCCTTTAAACCAAACGACGTCACCTTTTTTCATAACTAATCCTCCTCATTGATTAATGTCTCTACTATTCCAAATTGCTCGTTTTTTAAATAGTGTATCATAACTCAGAATCTTTTTTTGACATTAACGAACATTTGTTCTATTATTATTTATAAGAAAAGAACGCCCGCCAATGCGTTCCCTCCGTCTATGTTCGCGAGCTATTGCCGTAGCCCGAACGATAATGCCAGCCGCCATGGTCGCCCCTACCGTCGGTTCATCGGAGCTTTCTCACCGCTCAGCGCCCCGCCTAATGACGCCGAGCTTTCTCATCCGCCCGTTATACTGCCGCCTGCAATTTGCCGATTGCGGGCTGTTTTACGGTTGATATAACGTTCATCTCATCGATCATGTCGTCGAGCAATTCAACCGGTAATTCAGCCGTTGCTCGCCCCACGAAAGCGCGCCAAATGTCCGTTGTGACGTGGTATGTTCGACCGCCAACTTCGAACACCGCGATACCCACGCCAATTTTAGCGGACTTTAACAAAAACGAAACCCGAACCATCGCGCACACCTCCTTTTCGATTGCCGAACACTACTGCGCGACAGTCTGCGCATAATGTAAACGGCACGTCTCCGATATAATTATTCGCCGTCACGTCTCGGCTACCGCCGCAACACTCGCATTTTACCGCCATTTATAACGCCCCCTTTTCGAACGCTTCAACAAATCCGTATGTTTCGCTACCTTTTTCCGCTAGTGCTCCGTGCCTAGTCGTAAGAAACTCCATTAGCGACATTTGATTTAGTCGGTCGATCAACTCCGCAAGGTCGATATCCTGCCGTGCAAATCCGAGCCATGCCGATGACGCATCGTTAATTATCTCGTACACGCCCTCGTCCTCGGTCGCAATGACGCGGTCAATTTTGACGAAATACGTCTGTACCATCGGAAGTTTACATATTGCGTAATCATCCCGAACAACAAGCCCGGAGCATCTTCGAGCATTTCCGAACCATCGATCTCAGTATCGCGGAATCGAACCGTTATTTCCTTCATATTACACCGCCCCTTTCGATAACAAATTAAGCGCCGTCATGCCGTCCATTTTCGCAAAGTCGGGCGTGGATTTGATCGGAAATTCGATGTAACCCGGTGAGTTGTCGTCATTTTCGTAATAACCCGGATATTCCGTGCTAGGTTCGATATTCTCCATATGGACGAGTTGCAAGTCATAATCGACCATAAGCGCCATTGTGTCCGTGAGCATGAAGCCTTGGCCCTCTTCAAATACCCTTTCTCCGTCCGACTCTTCCCAATAATAAGCAACTTTTACTTTTTTCATGTAAATCCTCTCCTTTAAATTTCTAGTTGATAGTCACCTTAATTACGTTTAGCGTAACTGGTATACTTATACTATAATTACGTTTTGCGTAATTGTCAATTACTTTTTGCGTAATTTTTAAAAATAATTTATAATGATGACTAAGGACGAGTTATAGAGAGGGATAGCGAAATGAGAACAATTAAATCAAATTTAAAAGAAGTATTAAAAGAACGAGGGTTAACACAAAAGGAACTCGCGGAAAAGATAGAAGTCAGAGAAGCAACTATTTCTGAACTATGTAATAACAAATTAAAGCTATATCCCCGTGAAGTATTATCCAAGATTGCGGAAGAACTAGACATAGACGATATAAACTCAATAATTACGATCAAAAAAGAGGACGGCAGCAATGACTAAGATGCAACCGTCCTTTCTTAGTCTTTTAGGAGGGCAATAAGATGCTATATAAAGATATCGGGGACAAAGTTAAGGAATTAAGAAAGGGGAAGTTAACGCAAAAAGAGCTCGGAGAAAAGTTAGGATTTTCAGAATCATATATGGGACATTTAGAGAGCGGCAGGAGAAAAATTAGCCTCAAAATGTTAGAGAAAATATCTATGATTTTTGATGTTGATATTACTTATTTCTTCATGATGAACCGGGGGCTTTTTCTTTTGTTATTTATGCGGATTAAAATCGCCCTTTGCGATCAACTCATCGACTTTATTTACTACTTTGCGGTAATACGCCGTCCTTAACACGCTCAACTTCCTGTATTATACCGCTAATTCCGACTAATACGAGCCCCATTATCGTTGTAAATATCGCGAGTCCTCCTGCATAAAACCATCGGAACGGGTGCGGAATTGCTTCCTCAAGTACACGACCTGTTATCGAAGTTTCAGCCGGCACAATATTCAACGTAAATCCGATTATTAGCGATAGTATAATCCCCGCCACAATGACGACAATCCCCGCGGTTCCGGTAAACTTTCCTATTTCGTTATTCACACAAACCCCTCCTAATTATTTTACCATAATATAAATTGTTGATGAGTATTATATCGCTCGCAACAACTCCGCAGTTTCTGCTATATAAACATCGTCAAACGTCCGCTCTACCGACGCATAGAAGTAGCCGCGGAATGTCTTACGGATCATGCCTCGTTTTGCCGCGAATATAGACGTTTTGAGTACGCTAACCACACGATCGACCAATTGCGGCAAACTTGCGCCCAGCTCGCAGCGGTTGTACGCGGTTTTAACCCGTTGCCATAACGCAAATATCTCGTTAGCACGAAAAAATGGTCGAGCGGCTTTCGTAAATGCTGCGGGCACGTTAGACGGAGTATAAGACGCGTCGAGCTCGTTAAGTGCCGGCGCCTCACCTACGTATGTATTTTTATTTATGCTGTTGGTTTCTTCTTGAACCGCCCCCTTATTTGCGCTACTGCCGCAAGGACTTTCGCAGCTTGACCGACTGGACAACCCGACTGGACTGTCTTGCGCAGCACGACGAATTATTACTAGGTCATAACCGCGCCCGCCCCGTTTTCTGACCGTCGGCACACGCTTAATAATGCCGCAGTCCTCAAGCCGTTTTAGCGCCCGGCTAACCGTTTTGTCGCTAACGTCGAGCTGTGCCGCAATAGTCGCCCGTTTCATCCACGAGACGCCCTTAACAACGCAGCTATAACGCGACAGCAAGTTAAGCACCGCCACTGCCGTTTTATTCAACTGTTCGCGGTGCTGGTCGATGTGCGCGCGTACAGCTTCGTTCATTTCCGCCACGTCCGTAAAGGACTCATGATGGCGATATTCTTCGTAATAAGCGATCGACTCGGATTTCATGACAAACGTCTCCCTTTTTGCGCTTGACCACGCTAGAGAAACGTTATACACTGTAATTGATGATAGCAGTGTCGGCCTTTGCGTGGTCGGCGCTCTTTTTTTTATGTCTTTTTATCGCAGTATTTTGCGTTCTTTTTGTAGTTTCGTTTCAACCGTATTAAGTGGCGAGAACTCCTCGTGTTGATTAAGAATTGATTTCGTCGTCAGATGTGTGTAGCGTTGAACCATTCTCATATCCGAGTGCCCGAGTATCATCTGCAAATGACGAATATCTCCTCCAGCCTCAAGAAACATAGTTGCGCCGGTATGTCTAAAAAGATGCGGGTTTATGCTCCTTTTAATTCCGGCTTGCCTCGTAATAATATCTAACCTTTTGCGAAATCTTTCTGTAGACATCGGTTCCCCATAATTAACTAGAAATATATAATCGGTCTCGAAATCATCCGTCTCCTCGATCAATTCTTTTATTAATCTCGCAGTCTTCGCTTTGATCGGAACTAGACGAGGCTTTTTTGACTTCGTATTTTCACCCCGAAAATAAACAGTCCTCCCTTGTATGTCTACGTCACTTCTTTTCAAAGACAATGCTTCTCCAATTCTACAAATTGAATCTAGTAAAAGATGCATGATTACAAAATCGCGAAAATCAGCGTACCTTCTAATGTTCGGAACTGAGAGCAATGCCCTAACTTCGTCTGCTGTCATAATTTCGATGTCTTTATCGACGTATTTCACGTTATCTATTAATTCCGTAGGATTTTCATGAATATAAGATTCGTCTACTAAGAATCGGTAAAAAGACTTTATGTTCTTTATGTAGCCGTAAGCTGTCCGTTTAGATAGAGGTTTATTTTTCGCGGACTCGGGCTTGTACCTATGATCTAGGTGCCGTTTGCGTTCCGTAATCATCCAATTAATAAACTGCCGTAAGTGCTCCGTTTTAACGTTGCGCACATCTTTTCGTATTCCTTTTTCGTTTAAAAAGTCGATCAATAACTTGAACGATCTGCGGTAATGGTTAACAGTCGCAGCCGACCGACCTTGTGCCGTTTTCATTTCGCAGAAAACATCGAATAATTTTTCAAACGAGTAAATACCGTGTAACGTTCTATCTTCCAAGTTATTGCGTGGCTGGTCGAAGTTCCGTCTATAAATGCGCATGAAAAAAGCCCCCTTATCCGAATAGTCGACGAAATAAATCATCGTACATTATCCGAATAAGAGGGCGGTTGTCTGTTCCGTGTAGGACTTGTTTACTGCGTACATTTCCCGGAAATATAAAAACGCCACAAACGCTGTTGTGACGCGGTTTATTCCGTATGGTGGAGCATAGCGGGCTCGAACCGCTGACCTTTTGGCTGCCAGCCAAACGCTCTCCCAGCTGAGCTAATGCCCCATAACCAAATGAAATTTTCTAATTCTAGCTTGCTCGTTTATTGAAATAGCAGCCTTGACGGCACTTGTTGAACAGGCTGTTTTCCCTTAACAATATGAATTATAGATGCAAAAAAAGAGCAAATCAAGCTCTTTTTTTAAAATCGAAAATCGCTAAAATATGACGAACAAAATGTACCAAACTATTCCGGCAAAAATAGCGGCAATGAGTCCTGCCCAGACGTTTTCTTTAATAACCTTTTTATGTTTAACTGCGTCAAAGATAACCCAGCCAATAAAAATCGTAATCGCAAATGTGATCGCTCCGAGCATGATTTCCTCCCCTTTCATCTTTTCTTATCGTATCAAATTTATGAATGGGATGCACTCAGTTTTGTCTATAATGGTGAGGAGGAATGCAGACGAATGGAAGGGGAAACATCATGTTTCGCTTTGAATTAATTACAGATTCAAATTCTAAATTAACAATGGTGCTTAAGATGTCTGGCATCGTTTTTATTTTTATGGTAAGTGTTGGTGTTGTCATCCATTACTTAGAACCTGATGTTTATCCAAGCATATTTGACGGCATGTGGTGGGCAATAGTAACAATCTCAACCGTCGGTTATGGGGATTTCGTGCCTGAAGGAACGATCGGGAGAATTATTGGAATGATTTTGATTGTTTCAGGGATCGCACTGTTTTCATTTTTTATTACAAACCTTGCAAGCTCAGCGATTGCGAATAAGCAGGAACGTGACAAAGGGGGGCTTGCCTTCCACCGTTCAGGACATTTTATTATCGTCGGCTGGAATGAACGGTGTAAAGAGCTGCTTAAACAGTTGGCAAAAATATATCCGAAAGCTGAGTTTGTACTCATTGATGGAACGTTGCAGCACACTCCTAAAACTATCAATCGACTCACGTTTGTAAAAGGTTCTCCGATGATTGATGATACGTTTGCAAGGGCAAATATTTCAGAAGCACATACGATCATAATCACGGCAAATCTACATATTGACGAGAAAACAGCAGATACGAACTCTGTTGTGACACTTCTTACTGCAAAAGGAATGAATTCAACAATTTATTCTATTGTTGAATTGTTAACGACCGAACAGTTAAAAAACATCGAACGAGCAGGTGCAGATGAGATTATTGAGAGTTCAAAACAAATTAGTTTACTTATGACTAATGGTGTTGCAAATCACGGAATGTCTGATGTTGTTTTCCAGGTACTGCAGCACAAAGAAAATAATCAACTTAAGTTTTCACCGCTTCCTTCTGAATGTATAAATGAAAGTTTTGCTGCAACAATTCGTAAACTCCAAAATGACGATTGTTTTTTATTAGGTATTTTAAGAGATGGGGAGACGATCCTTCATCCCCCAAAATCATCAACATTATTGAAGGGTGATCAACTGATTTTCTATATACGGACAAATGATCATTAGCTGTCTCGTGATGAAACGTCCATATCATTTAAGATGACTTGTTCTAGCTCACGGACATATTCTTGACCAGTATTGATCATTTCTGTTGGGAAATAGGCATCCTTGTCTTCTGGCTCTGCAAATTGGTTCACCCATGGGTTTGGATCTTCAACATGATCATCCAAGCCTTCTTTGTATTTATGCGCAAGTAAAAATGGCCTGCCAAGCTTTACGTGAACCCCCTTTGTATCTAGTTCACCATCAACTGCCGTAAATGGCAACCTTACGTATAAATAGCTGTCTTGTTCACCAATTTTATAATCAAAATATCCATGATCATATTCCCAGCCGCCGCCAATCGTATATCCTAATGGCTTTAACTTTTCCTCTAAATCATGAAGTTTATATTCTTGATTCTCTAATTGTGATGGCATTTCAATCATCAATATCCCTCCGTTCATTTATATGTTAGGTTATCCGAAACGAAGAAAACTAATCTTAAACAACAGAATGGGACATAAATAACGAAAACCAACTTTTCCCAGGTGCCAGGCACCTGGGAAAAGTTGGTTTTTCTATAATTATAATTTGTCTTATTTATCATTCAAGCGCTTTTCAAGCTGTGCTTTTTGTTCTTCAAATCCTGGTTTTCCGAGGAGCGCGAACATGTTCTTTTTGTATGCTTCTACACCTGGCTGATCAAATGGATTGACGCCGAGCAAGTACCCGCTCACTGCACACGCCTTTTCAAAGAAGTACACTAAATATCCGAAGTGATATTCATTTAATTCTGGAATATTTAGAATGAGGTTCGGTACACCGCCATCTAAGTGAGCAAGTAACGTTCCTTCGTACGCTTTTTGATTAACAAATTCCATTGTTTCGCCTGCTAAATAGTTTAAGTTATCTAAGTTATTTTCTGCTTCCTCAATTTTCACTTCTTCTTTCACTGATCCTACATGTAACACGGTTTCAAATAAATCACGGCGTCCATCTTGCACATATTGTCCTAGTGAATGAAGATCTGTTGAGAAATCAGCTGACGCTGGGAAAATCCCTTTTTGGTCCTTCCCTTCACTTTCCCCGTATAGCTGCTTCCACCATTCTGACACATAATGAAGTGCTGGTTCATAATTGACCATCAACTCTACTGTTTTCCCTTTATTATAAAGAGCATTACGAACAGCAGCATATTGGTATGATTCATTTTCTGCTAAGTCAGCATTGCTGTATGCTTCACGCGCATCTGCAGCACCTTTCATCATCGCTTCAATATTTAATCCAGTAGCTGCAATCGGTAATAACCCTACTGCTGTTAATACGGAAAAACGACCTCCGACATTATCCGGGATCACAAACGATTCATAACCTTCATCCGTTGCAAGCTGTTTTAATGCTCCTTTAGCTTGATCTGTCGTCGCATAAATACGTTTACGTGCTTCTTCAACACCGTATTTTTTCTCAACATATTCACGGAAAATCCGGAAAGCAATCGCGGGTTCTGTCGTCGTTCCTGACTTTGAAATGACATTGAGTGAGACATCTTTTCCTTCAATTATTTGAAGTAAATGCTTGACGTATGTTGAGCTAATATTGTTTCCGACATAATAAATTTGCGGAGCGTTACGATCCTCTTTTTTCAAATCATTGTAAAACGTATGTTGAAGTGCTTCAATCGCAGCACGGGCACCTAAATAGGAGCCGCCAATTCCAATAACGAGCAGAACATCAGAATCGGATTTTATTTTTTCGGCTGCTTTTTGAATGCGGGAAAATTCCTCTTTATCATAATTGACAGGCAGGTCCATCCAACCTAAAAATTCGTTTCCTGCGCCACTACCAGTATGTAATGCTTCATGAGCCACTTTGATAGCATCAGTCATATAATCTAGTTCATGTTGGGATACAAAAGCCGATGCTTTTGAATAATCAAATGATAACGTTTTTGTCATCGGTACATCTCCTCCATTTATACGATCTAGTTCCCACTCTTCACTTTATTAAAAGCGTCTCGATTAATCAAGCTGAATCATAAATGTAAACGCATCCAATTAAAAATTATTGTTTATAAAAATAAGTAAACAATACGTAAGTAATAAAAAGTTCATACAAGTGTTGGTCAAACTGATGATGAAGGTCTAATTGGTACACACTTCCTGACAGTCGTTTTCCAATCTCAACTTGTTAATCATACATAATACGGACTCGAAGATTATTTCGGACCTCAATAAAAAGGCTCAAACACATCATGTCTGTGCAGAGCCTTTTTTTGTGGACGATGTTGTCATTATGCACGATTTAACATCGAGCTACGATGGTTGTTACAGGGAAGCTTTTAATATTGCAAGTACGTCTTCTTTATTCAACTTATTAAAGTTACCGAATGATCCATTTGCCATTGCTTTGTCAGCCATCGTATCGAGCTGGCTGCCATCGATATTGTAATCCGCTAATTTGCTCGGTGCACCTAAACTAGACCAAAACTGTTCAAGACGTTGGATGCCTTCTTCAGCAATTTCTTCGTTTGATTTTCCTTGCGGATCTATTCCCCAGACGCGGACAGCTAAGTTAACAAGTTTTTGTTCCCCTAATTGTTTATGATATCTCATCCATTGAGGGAAGAGGATTGCCAAACCGCCGGCATGAGGAATGTCATATACAGCAGAAACAGCGTGTTCGATATTATGTGATGCCCAGTCTCCACGAGTTCCCATTTGTAACGTTCCGTTTAACGCAATCGTGCCTGAGTAAAGAATCGTTTCCCGGAGTTCAACGTCTTCGAGATTTTTAAGTAATTTCGGACCAGCTTCAATGACCGTTTTTAATACGGCTTCACACATATGCTCTTGAAGTGGTGTGTTTGTCTGCTGATGGAAATATTGTTCGAATACGTGTGACATCATATCTACGATTCCGTACACCGTATGGTCTTTCGGAACAGTCACGGTATTTTTTGGATCTAAAATCGAGAATTTTGGAAATACAAGTGGGCTTCCCCAACCGTATTTTTCATGTGTTTCCCAGTTTGTAATAACAGAGCCTGAGTTCATCTCTGACCCAGTCGCAGCCAATGTTAAAATCGTTCCAAAAGGAAGAGAACCTTCTACTGGCGCCTTTTTTGTCACTAAATCCCAAGCATCACCATTATATTTTGCACCTGCGGCAATTGCTTTCGTACAATCGATCACACTTCCCCCGCCAACTGCTAACAGGACTTCGATCCCTTCTGACTTACAAAGGTCAACCCCTTTATGTACGGTAGATAACCTTGGGTTCGGTTCAACACCTGGTAATTCATGAACGTCAAAATCGCCCTCTTTCAGTAATCCGGTCACTTCTTCATAAAGACCGTTTCGTTTTATACTACCACCGCCATAAACGAGCAGCACTTTTTTTCCGTAAGCTGATAATTGATCGATTAGTTGTTCTTTCACTTGTCCTTGTCCAAAAATTAATCTTGTTGGATTTTGGTAAATAAAGTTATCCAATTGGAACAACTCCTTATTCGTTAATTTAATGTTCATTCTATATTATCTCGCACGACAACGGAAAAAATCAAAAGAAAGGCTTCGATAGAATGGTGAAGGTTTGAAAACTTTTTTCCTAAACGATGAATAAAGTTTGCATAGAAATATCATTCTAAAATCAGGAGCTTGTTTTTGCTTCTGTTTTACGATTTTACCCCTTATAAGGAGGTGAGGAGTGCATGAGCGGTATACAACGAACAGCCCTTGTACTTGCGATTATCGGAGCGATCAACTGGGGATTAATTGGCTTTTTCCGTTTTGACCTTGTAGCTGCGATTTTTGGTGGACAAGCCGCTGGATTTTCCCGCTTCATCTATGCCATTGTCGGATTGGCAGGGTTATATTGTATCTCCATCTTATTTAAACCAGATGAAGAGTTAGAACGAAGTCCAGAGCCTCAACGATAAGATGGTCACATCACTCTTTCAGTTTAGATGAAACCATTCGAATGATTCCATTCGAACTGAAAAAAAGAAAGGGGCAGCTCATTGAGTGAGCTGCCTCTTTGCCGTTTCAGTAATTGGACTGAAGCCGTTTATTTTTTGATGCGTTTGTTAAGATCTTGTTGGATCTCATTAGATTGTTTTAACCAGCCTTTAAGCTTCTCTTCAAGCGTGTTAAAACCTTGCGCTTGCTGTTGTTCTTGGCGCTTTCCTCCACCACTTTGACGCTTTGGACGGTCTTGACGCTCACGACGCTCTTGTCCTTCTGGCTTAGGCTGTGTTTCACGGATAGAAAGTGAAATTTTACCTGATTCTTCGTCTACAGAAAGAATCTTTACTTTCACTTCGTCACCGACAGAAAGATGTTCATTAATATCTTTTACATAACCATGAGCAATGTGGGAAATATGAACAAGACCTTGCTTTTGATCGTCTAATGCTACAAATGCACCAAACGGCTTAATACCAGTCACTTTACCTTCAACGATACTACCTACTTCGTATTGACTTGACATGAAAACAACTCCTAACTATTTATTAACTCAACAATTATATCATATGTTAGCCTAGGTGACAAAAAACGTTGACAATTTATCCAACAAAATTATATAAGTATGGATAGGCCTTTCTGCCTTCTTTCGACATTTCTTCGTTTGACATTAATAATGCAACGCTTTATAGTAATGAAATATCCTAAAAGTCTTATTTAAAAGGAGGGAATTATATGGGACAAAAGCAAGAACAATGGACCTCAAAGCTGGGCTTTATTTTAGCAGCAGCTGGATCAGCGATCGGACTAGGAGCAATTTGGAAGCTTCCTTACGTTGCTGGAACTAGTGGTGGTGGAGCTTTCTTTTTAATTTTTCTATTATTCACTATCTTCCTCGGTCTTCCATTGTTATTAGCTGAGTTTACAATTGGCAGGCATACACAAAAAGAAGCGATTTCAGCTTACCGAACGATTGCACCAGGAAGCTTCTGGCACTGGATCGGGAAACTAGGTGTAAGTACATCTTTTCTATTGCTTTCTTTTTACAGTGTGGTTGGCGGTTGGATTGTTATCTACTTGTCAAGAGCCTTCACTGAAGGGGTACAAGGTAGAGAGGTTGAACAGTTCGGCCAAATGTTTGAGGAAACAATTAGTAACCCCTATTTAGTGCTATTTGCACATTTTATTTTTATTGTAATGACGATATTAGTCGTCCAAGGCGGGGTACAAAAAGGGATCGAACGTTTTTCTAAAATAATGATGCCGGCTTTATTTATCCTATTTTTAGTCATTGTTATCCGATCCGTCACGTTAGAAGGATCTATGGAAGGCATTCAATTTTTCCTTATGCCTGACTTTTCATCATTAACAGGAGAAACCGTTCTTTTTGCACTTGGACAAGCCTTTTTCTCGCTAAGCTTAGGGGTCTCGATTATGGTCACATACAGCTCCTATTTAAAATCTGGAGAGAGTTTGCCAAGATCAGCTGTGTCCATTGTCGGACTCACGATATTCATCTCAATTCTTGCAGGTTTAGCGATATTCCCTGCTGTCTTTTCATTCGGTCTAGAGCCAGCAGAAGGTCCGCCACTTATATTTATCGTATTGCCTGCTGTATTTAGCAGTATTCCATTTGGGAATTTATTCTTCATTTTATTTATGTTCTTATTGTTATTTGCAACATTAACTTCAGCCTTTTCGCTATTAGAGTTGGTAGTTGCATCCATTACGAAAAATGAAGAAGGCAAGCGAAGAAAAACTGCTTGGGTAGCTGGATTACTCATTTTTGTTATGGGGATTCCATCTGCATTATCATTCGGAGTCATGAGTGATATAAGCTTTTTCGGAATGTCATTCTTTGACTTAATGGATTTTATCGTCAGTAATATCATGTTACCGTTAGGAGCTTTACTCATTGCGATCTTTACACCACTGAAGCTTAAAAAAGATGCACTTTACGAAGAAATGAGAAAAGGATCGACATTTAAAAGGACGGTTTTTGATGTATGGTATGTGCTGCTGAAATATGTTACACCAATAGCCATTATTATCGTTTTCTTACACGTACTCGGTCTGTTTGACCTTATTCTACAATAGAAAGCCAAAATTAATCCAAAATATTCCAGGTGCCAGGCACCTGGAATATTTTTGTTATTTATCACTCAATGATTTTTTTTGTATAACATGATAGCTCGGGGGACATACTTATGTTGTATACAACCTAGTATTCCCCCTTTCGGCAAAGTGTCTGCTCGACTCGACACTTTGCTTTTTATTTTGTTATCTATGACGTTCTCATACTTGTTAACAGCTGGTCGATTCGTTCGATTGCTTCTTCGAGCTGACTCATTGATGTTGCGTATGAGCAACGTAAATGTCCTTCTCCACCGAGTCCAAACACATTTCCGGGTACAGCTGCAACTTGTTTCTCTAATAATAGTTTCTCTGCAAATTGTTCAGATGTTAATCCGGTTGATTTAACGGAAGGAAACGCATAAAATGCTCCTCCAGGTGTATGACAGTCAAGCCCGATTTCCCGTAACGATTTAACAAAGAAATTTCTCCGCTGTCGGTAGCTCACAATCATTTCGTCCATTTCATCTTTGCCGTTTAATAATGCTTCTAATGCAGCATATTGTGCCATTGTAGAAGCACACATCATCGAATATTGATGGATCTTTAACATTTCCTTAGAGTAAGGTTCTGGTGCTGCGATAAACCCGACACGCCATCCGGTCATAGCAAATGATTTTGAAAAGCCCGAAATTAAAATTGTCCTCTCCCACATCTCATCAAGTGCCGGGATGCTCATATGCTTATGATCATACGAAAGCTCCGCATAAATCTCATCAGAATAAACAACTAAGTCATATTTGTGTATGACTTTTGCGATTTGCGCCAATTCCTCTTTGTCCATCGTCGCTCCAGTCGGATTATTCGGATAAGAAATTAACACCGCTTTTGTCTTCGGTGTGATCCTTGCCTCTAACTCATCTGGCAAAACTTTAAAGTCATCCTCAATTTTCGTTGGGACTGCGACAGGTACCCCACCTGCTAACGAAACGAGCGGTGCGTACGAGACAAAACAAGGTTCTACAATTAACACTTCATCACCTGGATTGATCGTCGAGCGAATCGCCAAATCAATCCCTTCACTAGCTCCAACTGTAACAATAATTTCACTTTCAGGACGATACTTTGTAAAAAAACGTTTCGATAAATAATCAGCTATTGCTTCCCGAAGTTCAATCATCCCAGCATTTGCCGTATACGATGTATGCCCTTTTTCCAATGAAGCAATACTCGCTTCCGTAACATTCCATGGAGTGGAAAAATCAGGCTCACCTACACCTAGGGAAATTACATGATCCATTGAAGATGCTAAGTCAAAAAAGCGGCGAATCCCTGATGGTTTAATTTGTTTAACCGCTTTTGAAAGGTGAGGTTTATGAACGCTTTTAGATTGTGTCATGGTGAAACCACAATCCGTTGATCATGATCACCATCATCAAAAACTACGCCATCATGCTTATATTTTTTTAACTGGAAGTGTGTCGTAGTAGAAATGACTGAATCAAGCGTCGATAATTTCTCTGAAACAAAACGTGCAATTTCAGACATCGTATTTGCTTCAATAACGACTGATAAATCATATGTACCAGACATTAAATATAAAGCCTTCACTTCTTTAAATTTATATATTCGTTCCGCTACACCATCAAAGCCTACTCCTCGTGTCGGTGTAACTTTCACATCAATCATCGCCGTAACACGTTCATTTGGGACTACTTTATTCCAATCAACAACAGCTGCATAACCTAAAATAATTTTCTTTCTCTCTAAATTTTCAAGCATCGTTTCGACATCATTTGTTGGTAGATCAAGCATTTTTCCAAGCTTTTCAGCTGGCAGCCGCCCTTCTTTTTCCACTAATTGAAGTAACTCTTTTTCTCTTTCTGTCATCGGTCATCTCTCCTCTAGTTTGTGAATCGTTCGAAAGGGGAAACTAATGATAAGTATTGTACACAATGATCTGTCATTGTACTAGGGACAATTGTTTTACTTTTATTTTAACGTTTACAGAAATAAGTACGACAAGTGTTTCCTATCCAATCCTTTCTGTTACATATTTTACATGACTAACTGCTGATGATATACCTATAGTTTTAAAAAGGAGCACACCAAAATGAGTGAAAACACAAATCCTCACGTCGTTGAATATGAGCATGTCGCATTATTATTAATAGACGTCATTAATGACTATAATTTTGAAGATGGGGAAAAATTGTTAGAACATGCCAAACCGATGACACAAAAGATCGCATTATTAAAAAAACGGGCAAAAGTTCTTAATATCCCGGTATTATACATCAATGATAATTATGGTCGCTGGCAATCTGATTTTGCCAAACTCGTTGAACATTGTAAAAGAAAGGAAAGCCGTGGTAAAGACATTGTACAATTAATCGAACCTGACGATGATGACTACTTTGTACTAAAGCCGCAGTTTTCTGCATTTTACTTAACTCCGTTAGAGCTGTTGTTAGACTATTTGAACGTAAAGTCGTTAATCATTACGGGGGCGGCTGGAAATATGTGTGTTCAGTTTACAGCTAATGATGCTTATATGCGTGGGTACAAACTTTATTTACCGCAAGACTGTATTGCCTCAAATGAGAAAGACGATAATGTAAAAGCTATAGATCTGATGGAAAAGGTGCTTAAAGCTGACACTACACCTTCTGAGCAACTGGATTTAGAAAAAATAAAATACGAATGGCGGAATTAGTTTTAAACGCTTTTGCCATTCGTCTATTAGTAAATCTGAATTTTCAATCATTTTCCAAACCTATTTACTCTAAAAAGAAGTTCAGCTATAATTCCTATAAAGATAGAGTTATATCATTACTTTGCCATATCTTCCACACTTTTTATAGCCCTCAAGGAGCCCATTCCTCGAGGGCATATTTTTCAATTACATATACGATATCCCGCTTCATTTCTTCCTCACTTGAGCCGATTCTGTCAGTACGGCATCTTCTAGAAAGAGTAAAAGCACTTTTTCTTTACGCAAGTCGGAATACGATTCCATGTCCGCCTTTTGGATACTCCCATTTAATATTGTCAAACTTACAGCCGATTCTGCAGCTCCCACACTCGTGACAGCCTTCAAACCCGACAAACATCCGATCGACTTCCCACTTATAAACTTCTGCCGGACAAAAAATCGTACAGTCTTTATCAGGGCAGTGATTTTTACATACATCATGATCTTTAATCTCTAAGTGTGACTTTTCATCACACCGAAAACGGACGAGATACTGCTTTTCTTCAACCGTTTTTGCCATTATTTCATCACCCTCCATGCGCGATATAAATCTTTTGCAACGCTAAACTTACCTCTTCCCGATGTGAAGTCCTTCACAATCTTCTTTTGCTTTTCCCGTTTTGACGTCCCGTCAACAGTAAAGAACGCATTCATCGCCTTATTCATAAGAGGAACATATTCTTCAAAATATTGAGGGTTTTCTTCAAAAGTATGTGTGGCATCTTTATATTTCTTCAAATCTTTACCGATAAAGCTGTCATATAAATTCGTTCGATACGAATCCAGTGTTCGTTCTGTAAATTCTCCAAGATCTTTTGCTTTTATAATTGTTTCTGCAGCCATTTTCCCTGAGGACATTGCCATGTTCGATCCTTCACGATGGATTGCGTTAACAAGCTGTGCCGCATCCCCTGCTACTAATACGCCATTCCCTACAAGCTTAGGAATTGATTTGTAACCACCTTCAGGGATCAAGTGAGCTAAATATTCTTGCGTCTCACTTCCATCAATATACGGTTTGACCATTGGGTGGTTTTTCACATACTCTAACAATTCGTACGGCTTCACCTTTTTCTTAATCATCCCTGATAATGTCGTCCCTACACCGAGATTGAGACTGTCGATGTTCGTATACAGAAATGCCGTTCCAAGAAGCCCCTGCGTCGAATCACCGAATATTTCAATTGATACTCCTTCCTTATCACCGACGTTAAAACGTTCATTAATCGTTTTTTTCGGAAGTTTTAAAACTTCCATGACCGTTAACGCGACTTCATCAGGCTTCCATTCCTTGTGAAACCCTATCTGTTTTGCTAGCAATGAGTTTACACCGTCAGCTAGGACTACGACATCTGCATACAATTCACCATTTGGTCGATCCGTCCGTACACCAATTACACAGTCATCTTCTACAATACATTCTGTGACAACGGTTTCATTTATTAATATAGCTCCTTGCTCTACTGCTTTTGAAGCAAACCATTTATCAAATTTCGCTCGCAACACTGTGAAGTTATTAAACGGTTCTTTCCCCCATTCCAAACCTTTATAACTCGTCGTTACCATCGACTCTTTATCTAAAAACCAAAATCGTTGTTCAACAACTGGACGCTCTAACGGGGCTTCCTTCCAAAACTCTGGAATGATTTCTTCCATCTGTTTTCTATATAATATTCCCCCCATCACATTTTTGGCACCGGGATATTCACCTCGTTCAATCAGTAACACATTCAATCCATTTTTCGCACAAGTGTAAGCACAGCTCGTTCCTGCAGGTCCTGCTCCAACAACGATAACATCAAATTTTTCAGGCATGATTCGTTACACCTCCAGCTTTGGATTCACCTTGTAAAGCTTTGCGAAATTCCTCTGTTAACAGTGGGACAATTTCAAATGCGTCTGCAACGACCCCATGATGGGCTGCTTGAAAAATAGCCGCATCCGGATCATTATTTATGGCGATAATCAATTCTGAGTTTTGCATGCCAACAAGATGTTGAATCGCTCCTGATATCCCGATTGCAATATATATTTTCGGTGTTACAGTTGCACCTGTTTGACCAACTTGATGCTCGTGTTTACAAAGTCCTGCTTCGACAACATCCCGGCTCGCTCCGACTGTTGCATTCAGGACGCTAGCAAGCTCTTTTACCATTTGAAAGCCTTTCTCATCTTTAATTCCTTTGCCTGCTGAGACAATGACATTTGCTTCTTCTAAATTTACCGCTTTTTTCGTATCTCGGACAATTTGAAGAACTTTCGTTTTTAAGCTTTCTTCTTTAATCGAAATTTGTTCTTCAATAACCTCCCCGGTCCTCCCAGGCTGGCGATCTGGTTTTGCAATGACTTTAGGTCGTACTGTTGCCATTTGAGGTACGTGCTTTTTACATAAAATTGTCGCCATAATATTCCCGCCGAATGCTGGCCTGCTTGCCTCAAACAGCCGTTTTTCTACATTGACATCGAGCAATGTTGTATCTGCTGTTAAGCCTGTTAACACTTCTGTTGCAACCGCACTTGCTAAATCTTTACCGTTCGCTGTCGCACCATACAAAAATATCTCAGGCTTGTATTTCCGTACTAAGTCGCCTACAGCTACCATATACGTTTCTGTCCGGTATTGATCGAGGATAGGGTCATCGATGACATATACTTTGTCGGCGCCGTATTCAAATACTGTTTTTGGTAATTCCTTCACGCCACTTCCTAATAAAACACCGCATAAATCAACATCTAATTTATCAGCGAGATCTCGGCCTGCACGTAACAGCTCGATTCCAACATCAACAATTTGACGGTCTCTCTGTTCAATGAAAACCCAGACACCTCTGTACTCATCTTTATTCATCATTTTCCTGACCACCCTTCACTTCAAAAAGTTCCCTTTGTTCCATCAAAATGTTGAACACAGCCTCCGATTGCTGTTCAGCACTTCCTTGAATCATTGTAGCCCCTTTGCTTTTTTCAGGTGGCCACATCTTCCCTACAATGGTCGGTGAGCCTTTTAATCCGAGCTGTTTAATATTAACGTCATCTAAGTCATCAACGGTCCAAACAATCGGTGAGTATCTCGCAGCACGCAGCATATTTGGGAGGGGAGAGTAAGCTACTTCATTAATTTCCTTTTCAATCGTTAATAAGCATGGGAGCGTTGACTGGATTCTTTCATACCCGTTTTCTATTTTTCTTCTTACGATAATTTGTCGCTCTGCTTTATCGACCTCTTCCACTTTTATAACACTTGTAAGCGGCGGTATTTCCATTCTTCTAGCAACTCCGGGGCCTGTTTGTCCGGTATCACCATCAATGGCATGTTTTCCGCATAAAACTAAATCAATCTCATCTAGCTTCCTAAGTTTTTCAATCGCCTTATACAACGCATAACTAGTAGCAAGTGTATCTGCACCAGCAAAACGCCTGTCAGAGATGAGATAGCCTTCGTCCGCTCCTATTTCTACACATTTTTTGATAGCTTCCCTTGCTTGAGGCGGTCCCATTGACAAAACAGTCACTTTTCCTTCATGAATTTCTCTTAGGCGAACAGCTTCTTGGACAGCGTGTGCGTCATAAGGATTTAAAATAGCTGGTGCACTCGAGCGGTCAAGTGTATTCGTCTTTGGATTAATTTTAATGATTTTCGTATCTGGAACTTGCTTAATACATACGAGAATATTCATTACATTCCTACACCTCTTTCTCCTTGACATTCCATTTGTGAATATATTCACTTACATAACGAGACAGTTATTTTTGTTCAACGCTTCACGTAATCACGGAAAATTTTTTTGCGGGACAATTACGTACTTATATGATGTGAGCAGCAAATGGTTCATGAAGCTAAAAGTTTGATGTGAAGCGATTACATGTACAAGTATCTCCTCCCTTTCAAGAGCAAATGCCTATAAGTGCTTTCTATCTTATATGCTGTTCTCTCTTAAAATGAAAGTGATTTTCACTTTTATTTTTTGAAGTAAAATGTTTCTCAGCTTGCTCCTATCTTCTACTTTTTATATGAATATGTGGGACCTTGAATATTGATGCTACTTAGTTCAGGATGTTCTCAGAAAAGCTGAAAGAATCGGCAATAGAGGGCAACAAAGCGAAGTAATGATTAAGAGAAAGACTCAAAAAACGGGTATATCCGTAACGTGGAAAGCGTCCGGAGTTAGCTTTCAAATTACCTTAAAGAGTAAAAAAAGGTTGTCCTCAATATACATTTGGACAACCCTCTTCCTTTATGTTGTATGAATAGCCATCTCTTTTCGCTGAAAAAAGTAGCTAGTTAAAGAGATCATCGCGAAGATGATAATAAACGTTGTCATCATATTTAGAAGGAAGTTTTCTCCCACTGCACCTGTCTGAAACAGCAATTGCGTGTGATTCATTAACATTCCTGGTGACCATTTCATCAGATCTGGAGTTAAACTACTTAATAAGCTAATGGTCACAGTTATACCTATACTTAAAAATGCGGTTGCTGCTGTACTTTTCAGCAATGCACTTAAACAGAGGACGAGCGTTATAATAAAGAAAACCCAAACACTATATACAAGGGCTCCTTTTATAACAAAGACAGCTGCTACTCGTTCTATTAGTAAGAACGTATAATAAACAGACAAGCTAAAGCCTAAAATATAAGAACTAAGTGATAACAAAGTTATATGAGCCCATTTCGCTGTTAAGTAAGACACGTAAGAAACAGGCTTAACGAGCACCATAATGATGCTACCATTGTTTCGTTCTGATGCGACTGTCCCCATAAATGCCAGCACGATTACGAGAAAGCCAATTTGACTAAACTGACCTAATGTTTCCGAGAGGACTTGAGCTCCTGAAGGGACAGGAATATTGATCACTGTATCTTCCGGCAATCCGCCAAACTGTTCAATGATATCTGGTAAAAAATAAGTAGTTACAGGTTGCATGATCCCTAACAATAAAAAGACGAGCGGAATCCATAACCATTTGAAATTTCTCAACGACTCTTTCCATTCTTTTTTGAATAATGTCATCCATTGGCTCATGATTGTGTCACCCTCATAAATAAATCTTCTAATGTTGTTTTTACAACTTCAAACTTTAATAATTTTAATTGCTGAAGGTTTTCATCTGCTAACAATATTGACCTTGCCTCATCTATATCTTTGACAGTCAAGGTCATTTTCTTCTCTTCTACATTCATGTGTCTTACCCATTCAGCTTTTTTTATCGTTCTTGCCCAATCTTGAAGCGGATTTTCTGTTTCTATATAAAATGTCGGCTTCTGATATTCATTTTGTAATTCATGAAGATTCCCTTCGACGATAATTTTCCCATGTTTCATAATAAAGATTTCCTCACACACTTCCTCTGCATCATGAAGTACGTGAGTGGAAAAAAGAATCGATGTTTTTTCTTTTAACTTCTTCATTAAGTTCAGCACTTCTCTGCGTCCAATCGGGTCCAATGCCGAAACAGGCTCATCAAGAATAATCAGTTTCGGATCATGGACGAGCGCTTGCGCGATACCTAACCTTTGTTTCATTCCACCAGAGTAACCTTGTATTCTTTTTTTCTTTGCTTCTGTGAGCCCGACAAGCTCTAACAGTTCTTCACTTTTTTCTTTTGATGCCTGTGCTGATTTTCCTGCTAACTCCCCTGAAAAAATGATGTATTCTTCTCCAGTCATCCAGCCGTAAAATTTCGGATATTGAGGTAAATAACCAATATATTGCCGGCGATCTCCTGTATAGCGACGGTCAAACGTTATCCTCCCTCTAGTCGGTCTCATTAACCCTGTCACCATATTTAATGTCGTTGATTTTCCCGCTCCATTCGGACCTAAAAGAGCTGTACAAACTCCTTCTTTTATTGAAAGGTTTATGTTCTCTACCGCCAAAGACCCTTTAAATGACTTAGATAAATTCTCCGTTACGATTAAACTCATTAATCATTTCTCCTCCCAAAAATAAAATAAAGAATAGGTCCGAGGAAATTAATAAAAACGATCACTAAAATCCAAACCCATTGTGGGCCATTCGTCTTGTTATGCTTAAAACAATCAATGAATGCAACAACCATTAATATGAATTGAATAACAAAAACAGGTGCAACTAAAGCCCATGGAACCCTTGCCAAACTATTTAAAATTTCATCTAGCACAAATATCCCCCTTTTCCCGCTCATCATTACGTACAGACATTTACTTGAAAAGTTCATATTTTCATCCCTTTCCTTTCTACGTCAAAGCCCGACAATAGTTTCATCACTCCTCAAAAATGTTCACAAAATTGTCACGGACCTGGTCCGTGACAATTTTATTTCTAGGCTTGACTTCTTAAAAGTTACAGATATGACTACTAATTTTCCTGAAATGAGTCAAAAGAGTTCTTTCTTTTTGCTCATTTAATGGTAAAATGGATATTAATTGGCATTCCCTTTTTTATCTATGCGATTAAAGATGAATAAAATTATCTAGCCACTTGTATGTTATATAATCCTACATTTATTAATATTCCTGGCTACAAACGTTAAATAATCGTTTCATAGATTAAAAACAAAATAGATTAATTTTTGTAAGACACACATACTATGAAAACAGGAAACGTAATTGGGAACCATTTTCATCTTTAAACGTACTTATAAACGGGACTTATTTTGATGCTAAATATATTTTTGGAGGGTATTTATGAAAAAGAGTATGATGATCATCGCCGCATCATTAATGACGTTAATGGTTGCGTGTAACGATGAAGAAGTATCACAAAACGTAGAATCTGTATTAAACGATTCAATTGATGCAATGGAAGAGTTATCAAGCTATTCAATGAAAGTGGACTCAACCCAAAGTATGGTTGTCGAAGAGGAATCAATGGATATTGAATCATCAATTGAGATGGACTTACTTCTTGAACCTTTAACATTATTCCAAAAAACTTCCTTTGACCTTGGCGATATGGGCATGGGAATGGATATGTCATTAGAATATGACTCATATTTTTCTGAAGAAGAAGGCTTTTTTATGCAAGATCCATTTGCAAATGAATGGGCTAAATTTTCAAACACAGTGATGGATGAAATGATGGAAGAGGCGTTAGCTCTATCTGATGCACAATTAAGCCCTGAAGAGCAGCTTAAGCCATTCAAAGAATACATTTCCGATTTAAGCATTATAGAAGAAGAGGACCATTATGTGATTAGTTTAAAAGGTGAAGGCGCAGACATGTCAGCATTCGCAGAACAAATTTCAACAATGGCTGGAGAAGGTATGGATGAACTTTTCGAAGACATTTGGAATGATATGGAAATCCATGCTTTAGAATATGAAATCTTTATTGATAAAGAGACATATTATCAAACGGAAGCAAACGTATATATGGAAATGACAATGAATATTGAAGAAGAATCAATGACTTTGGAACAAACCTCTCATATGATCTTAAGCCAGTTTAATGAATTAGATGATCTACAAATTCCAGAAGAAGTTTTAGAAAACGCCGAAGAAATTAGCGACGAAGGCTTCTTAGGGGAATTTTAATGTTAAAAAGTGCTAGGTTTTCTCCTGGAATCTTTGGAGTTGCCTAGCACTTTTCTTTTTTATTATGAATTTTCTACGACCTATTTAATCCAATTTAACGACATGACCTTGAAAAATGTTCACACCTGTTAACTTGTGACGCACACGAAAAAGAAACGGACGATTAAATTGTAAGCTCTTTTCATCTATTGGCATAGACTCACCTCTTACACCTATAGAAGTAGCAGCTGCTGCCTCAATGCCTTCCTCGTTTATTTCAATATAAGAGATGTGCTTTACTTCATTCATAAACAAATGTGTTGCCCCGGCAACCATCTTCGATAAGTCTGCCTCCTCTGAATGAAATGCAGCTTTCATTCCTAACTTCTTCAATGGTTCATTTAAAACCCATTCAGTACATATATTAAATTTAGGGATAAATAAAGATATATACTCCTTTTCATGTGGAACTAGCCAGTGTAATGCTCCTTTACTTAGTTTCTCTATTACAGTTTTAAGCTCGATTCCTTTAGTCGGTAATAACAAATCCATTTCATACTGACCATCACCATAAGACAAGCTTACAGATTCATATTCGTCCGATTTTAAATAAGGAATAAGCTCTGTTTTTCCCATAAATGGAACATAACTTTCTTCTCCATCAACTGAGATAAATAACTTGTTAGCTGTCATATACGGTTCGAACGGATAACTCCACTTCCCTTTAAAATAAACAATATTTAATAATAACAACAGGATATCTTCATCTAGATGGTCAATGATATGATCAATATAACCTTCTGTCTCTTCTTTTATCCAATGATTTACTTTCTTAACTTTAGTTAGAATATCTAATTTTGCTTCATAATACTGAGACACACCCTCGACAAAACCATCACAAAATGAAACCCCATCTTTCCCCCAGATCGAATTGGCAATTTTCATTTTTACGTATTGACCTTCCAACTGAAGTACATTTAATAACCTTTTATGCACCTCATGAACATCATCTTGAAAATCAACTGCTTGAAGGACATGCAACATCTCCTCGCAAGTTTTCCCTGCTGTACCACTCGATGTCATTGATAATGCTGCATGTATACTATAAGGACTAAACACATGATTTACATCTTTATTAATAAGCATCTCGTAAAGCATCTGGCCAAAACGATTCATACGATCCGAATACTCATTATTCATATTAGCCATTTACACTTCACCTCTTTAAAAGCTAACAAATTTCCTTCCCTATAAAATATGACTCACATAGGTAGACATGACAATATATGTATAAATTGACTCTTCTGTATGTAAAAAATCCCCTTTCCGCAAACCGAAAAGGGGACTTACATTATGAAAAGTTTAACACTGTTACTTTATCACGGAGCATAGAATCAATACTTCGACCAATACCTTGAACACCTAATCCTGACTGTTTCACACCTAAGAATGGGAAATGATCTGGTCCGCGTGATGTTTTACCGTTAATTTGAACTGTACCTACATGAAGCTTTTCTGCAATTGCGAAAGCATTCTCAATATCTTTCGTAAAAATACTTGCTTGCAATCCGTACTTATTTTGTTTCTCTAAACGAATTGCTTCAAACTCACTGTTTATTCTCATAATCGGAATAACTGGTCCGAATTGTTCTTCCCAAGCAACATCCATGTCCTCTGTTACATTGTCCAAAACCGTTGCTCCTAATAAGTTACCATCCCGGACACCTTCAGAAATCACACTTGCCCCTTTGGACTTAGCGTCTTCAATTAAATTGACCACAAATTGTGCTGATTTCTCATTAATCATTGGGGTTATATTAGCACTTTCACTCGCTTTTCCAACAGTTAATGAGTCGACTTCCTCTTTAATCAGTGACGCTAACTCATCAGCTACACTGTCCATAACTATAACACGTTTAATCGCTGTACAACGCTGCCCAGAATAGCTTAATGCTCCACTGACAATTTCTTTAGCTGCTTTCTTTAAATCAGCATCTTCTAATACGATTGCCGGGTCTTTCCCACCAAGCTCCAATACTACTGGAATCATTGAAGCTTTCTGTGCAATATGTTGGCCAGTATCTGTGCCACCTGTAAATGAGATCATATCGATTTTCTCATGCTGAACAACATAATCTCCAATAACTGAGCCGCGTCCCGTTACTGTATTTAATACGCTTTGAGGTAACCCAGCTTTAACTAACGCTTTAATCATTAATAATCCGCTAATGGCACCTTGAGTTGCAGGTTTAAAAATGACAGTATTTCCTGTAATTAATGCAGGAGCAATTTTTGCAGCTGCTAAATTAACTGGATAATTAAATGGGGAAATAGCTAATACAACTCCGTGAGGAACTTTATCAACGATTGCTTTCGTTGCGTTTTTCCCGCCAGGAAAGGAACCACCTTGCATAAATCCTCCAGCCACACGAAGACCTTCTTCAGCAGTATATCTCACTAATTCAGCTGTACGTTTTACCTCTCCTTTTGCGGATGACAACGTTTTGCCTACTTCTAAATGAATCATTTCTCCAATTTCATCTGTCATTTTTTCAAGTTCGTCTGCCCAACGGTGAAGAAGCTCAGCACGATCGTTCACCTCTTGTTGAGCCCAATCTTCTTGAACATTTGCTGTATCTTGAATCGCTTGATCTACTTCTAGTTGACTCATCGCTGGAACTTGTCCAACTACTTTTTTATCGTCAGGTGAAAAAATCTGAATGACTTCTCCAGTATCACTTTCTTTCCATTCATTGTTGTGTAAAAACTTATATAATCGCTCTTCATGACATAAACTCATGTTATTCACTCCGTTTCAATAATAATAAGAACAATTTTTAATTGAACAGAGTCTATTAAAACATGTGAAAACTCTTACAAACAATTGAGATGCTCACAAAAAACAAATATTTATGATATAAATAGTCGTTTCCGCTCATATTTTGAATTGTTAAGTTAGTGATGATAGTCAAAGAATGAAGGAACAAGAGTAGATAATATAAAGGCTTATTTTTTAGTATAGTACCATTCTTTTCGGAATGATATAGAGGCGCTGGTGTTCTATTAATCTAATTTAAACAAAAATAAAAAGACCTGTGTTTATACAAGTCTAAAAAATGGTGAGCCATGAAGGACTCGAACCTTCGACCCTCTGATTAAAAGTCAGATGCTCTACCAACTGAGCTAATGGCTCGTAGCTTATTCATTTGATGCAATTTCATGCAGCTTCCGGACGATGTTTTGCTTCGACGTCTTACCTGTCTCTTCCTCTACTTGTAGTACTTTGTAGTTTCATCCGTCGAGACAACTCGTTGTTTGCTCGGTGATGTCTTGCTCGTCACTGAGCTAATGGCTCGTAGCTTATTCATTTGATGCAATTTCAAAATAATAAATGGTGACCCGTAGGGGATTCGAACCCCTGTTACCGCCGTGAAAGGGCGGTGTCTTAACCACTTGACCAACGGGCCAAAAAAAATTAAAGTGGCGGAGAAGGAGGGATTTGAACCCTCGCGCCGCTTACACGACCTACACCCTTAGCAGGGGCGCCCCTTCAGCCACTTGGGTACTTCTCCAAATAATGGCTCCACAGGCAGGACTCGAACCTGCGACCGATCGGTTAACAGCCGATTGCTCTACCAACTGAGCTACTGTGGAATGGTGGGCCTGAGTGGACTTGAACCACCGACCTCACGCTTATCAGGCGTGCGCTCTAACCAGCTGAGCTACAGGCCCATTTTATGTATTAAATGGAGCGGGTGAAGGGAATCGAACCCTCGTCATCAGCTTGGAAGGCTGAGGTTTTACCATTAAACTACACCCGCATAATATATTTACTTTAACCTCTATATAATTACCACGCACTTACATGTCTCTTCCTCTGCTAGTCATGCTTTGCAGCTTTATCCGTCGAGACAACTCGAAGCTTATTCGTGAAGGTTCGCTCGTGGCTGAGGTTTTACCATTAAACTACACCCGCATAATATATCTATTTTAAAATAATAATGGCGCGCCCGAGAGGAGTCGAACCCCTAACCTTTTGATCCGTAGTCAAACGCTCTATCCAATTGAGCTACGGGCGCTCTGGAGCGGAAGACGGGATTCGAACCCGCGACCCCCACCTTGGCAAGGTGGTGTTCTACCACTGAACTACTTCCGCATCTATTGGCAGGGCTAGCAGGATTCGAACCTGCGAATCACGGAATCAAAATCCGATGCCTTACCGCTTGGCTATAGCCCTATTACTTCTTTGTATGGGGCGGTTGATGGGAATCGAACCCACGAATGCCGGAACCACAATCCGGTGCGTTAACCACTTCGCCACAACCGCCATAAAATGGCAGGGGTAGTAGGAATCGAACCCACATCAAAGGTTTTGGAGACCTTCGTTTTACCATTAAACTATACCCCTAAAAAATGGTGGAGGGGGACGGATTCGAACCGCCGAACCCTGAGGGAGCGGATTTACAGTCCGCCGCGTTTAGCCACTTCGCTACCCCTCCACGTGTTCTTGTCAATATGCTGCGAATCTCTTCAAGCTTTGTTAAAGTTTAATAATAATGGCGGTCCCGACGGGAATCGAACCCGCGATCTCCTGCGTGACAGGCAGGCATGTTAACCGCTACACCACGGGA
Source organism: Evansella halocellulosilytica (assembly GCF_002335745.1). Lineage (GTDB taxonomy): Bacteria > Bacillota > Bacilli > Bacillales > Salisediminibacteriaceae > Bacillus_CA > Bacillus_CA halocellulosilytica. The sequence continues at coordinate 4,975,946 of NZ_NIST01000001.1, forward strand.
CCTAAAAATAAAATATGGCGGAGGAGGAGGGATTCGAACCCCCGCGGGCCGTGAAGCCCCTGTCGGTTTTCAAGACCGATCCCTTCAGCCAGACTTGGGTACTCCTCCGAATTTATTTTGGTAGCGGCGGAGGGAATCGAACCCCCGACCTCACGGGTATGAACCGTACGCTCTAGCCAGCTGAGCTACACCGCCAAATAAAAGATAAATATGATGGTGGAGCCTAGCGGGATCGAACCGCTGACCTCCTGCGTGCAAAGCAGGCGCTCTCCCAGCTGAGCTAAGGCCCCGTATGTAACTAGCCCAGCAACGTCCTACTCTTACAGGGGGAGATCCCCCAACTACCATCGGCGCTGGAGAGCTTAACTTCCGTGTTCGGCATGGGAACGGGTGTGACCTCTCCGCTATCGTCACTGGACTATTTAAATGTTGAGAAGTTCTCTTGTTTCATTGCCTACTCATACAAGGCAATTCAACTTTTCTTTATCCTCTCAAAACTAGATAACATTTGACTGATGACCTTCGGTATTAGAAGGTTTGATAAAACATTGGTTAAGCCCTCGATCGATTAGTATCTCTCAGCTCCACATGTTGCCATGCTTCCACATGAGACCTATCAACCTCATCTTCTCTGAGGGATCTTACTCACTTGACGTGATGGGAAATCTCATCTTGAGGGGGGCTTCATGCTTAGATGCTTTCAGCACTTATCCCGTCCACACGTAGCTACCCAGCGATGCTCCTGGCGGAACAACTGGTACACCAGCGGTGTGTCCATCCCGGTCCTCTCGTACTAAGGACAGCTCCTCTCAAATTTCCTACGCCCGCGACGGATAGGGACCGAACTGTCTCACGACGTTCTGAACCCAGCTCGCGTACCGCTTTAATGGGCGAACAGCCCAACCCTTGGGACCTACTTCAGCCCCAGGATGCGATGAGCCGACATCGAGGTGCCAAACCTCCCCGTCGATGTGGACTCTTGGGGGAGATTAGCCTGTTATCCCCAGGGTAGCTTTTATCCGTTGAGCGACGGCCCTTCCATACGGTGCCGCCGGATCACTAAGCCCGACTTTCGTCCCTGCTCGACCTGTATGTCTCGCAGTCAAGCTCCCTTATGCCTTTGCACTCTGCGAATGATTTCCAACCATTCTGAGGGAACCTTTGGGCGCCTCCGTTACTCTTTAGGAGGCGACCGCCCCAGTCAAACTGCCCACCTGACACTGTCCCTGAACCGGATCACGGTTCGAGGTTAGAATTCCAGTACAGCCAGGGTAGTATCCCACCGATGCCTCCACCGAAGCTGGCGCTCCGGTTTCCAAGGCTCCTACCTATCCTGTACAAGCTGTACCAAAATCCAATATCAAGCTACAGTAAAGCTCCATGGGGTCTTTCCGTCCTGTCGCGGGTAACCTGCATCTTCACAGGTAATATAATTTCACCGGGTCTCTCGTTGAGACAGTGCCCAAATCGTTGCACCTTTCGTGCGGGTCGGAACTTACCCGACAAGGAATTTCGCTACCTTAGGACCGTTATAGTTACGGCCGCCGTTTACTGGGGCTTCAATTCAGAGCTTCTCCCGTAAGGGATAACCCCTCCTCTTAACCTTCCAGCACCGGGCAGGTGTCAGCCCCTATACGTCGCCTTGCGGCTTGGCAGAGACCTGTGTTTTTGATAAACAGTCGTTTGGGCCTATTCACTGCGGCTCTCTCGGGCATACACCCTAATAGAGCACCCCTTCTCCCGAAGTTACGGGGTCATTTTGCCGAGTTCCTTAACGAGAGTTCTCCCGCGCGTCTTAGAATTCTCTTCCCGCCTACCTGTGTCGGTTTGCGGTACGGGCACCAGTCACCTCACTAGAGGCTTTTCTAGGCAGTGTAGGATCAGGAACTTCGCTACTAAAATTTCGCTCGCCATCACAGCTCAGCCTTACGGTAAGCGGATTTGCCTACTTACCAGCCTCACTGCTTGGACACGGACATCCAGTGCCGTGCTTACCCTACCTTCCTGCGTCCCCCCGTTGTTCAAACGGTGACGTGGTGGTACAGGAATTTCAACCTGTTTTCCATCGCCTACGCCTTTCGGCCTCGGCTTAGGTCCCGACTAACCCTGAGCGGACGAGCCTTCCTCAGGAAACCTTAGGCTTTCGACGGAGGGGATTCTCACCCCTCTTTTCGCTACTCATACCGGCATTCTCACTTCCAAGCGCTCCACCCATCCTCTCGGTTGAGCTTCAACGCCCTTGGAACGCTCCCCTACCACTGTCCGTAAGGACAATCCATAGCTTCGGTGATACGTTTAGCCCCGGTACATTTTCGGCGCAGAGTCACTCGACCAGTGAGCTATTACGCACTCTTTCAATGATGGCTGCTTCTAAGCCAACATCCTGGTTGTCTAAGCAACTCCACATCCTTTTCCACTTAACGTATACTTGGGGACCTTAGCTGATGGTCTGGGCTGTTTCCCTCTTGACTACGGATCTTAGCACTCGCAGTCTGACTCCCGAGGATAAGTATTTGGCATTCGGAGTTTGACTGAATTCGGTAATCCTGTGGGGACCCCTAGTCCAATCAGTGCTCTACCTCCAATACTCTTCCCTCGAGGCTAGCCCTAAAGCTATTTCGGGGAGAACCAGCTATCTCCGAGTTCGATTGGCATTTCACCCCTACCCACACCTCATCCCCGCACTTTTCAACGTGCGTGGGTTCGGGCCTCCATCCAGTGTTACCTGGACTTCACCCTGGACATGGGTAGATCACACGGTTTCGGGTCTACAACCACGTACTCATTCGCCCTGTTCAGACTCGCTTTCGCTGCGGCTCCGTCTTTTCAACTTAACCTTGCACGTAATCGTAACTCGCCGGTTCATTCTACAAAAGGCACGCCGTCACCCATTAACGGGCTCCGACTACTTGTAGGCACACGGTTTCAAGATCTCTTTCACTCCCCTCCCGGGGTGCTTTTCACCTTTCCCTCACGGTACTGGTTCACTATCGGTCACTAGGGAGTATTTAGCCTTGGGAGATGGTCCTCCCGGATTCCGACGGGGTTTCTCGTGTCCCGCCGTACTCAGGATCCACTCCGGAGGAAACGAAGTTTCGACTACAGGGCTTTTACCTTGTCCCGCGGACCTTTCCAGGTCGCTTCATCTACTCCGTTTCTTTGTAACTCCGTATGGAGTGTCCTACAACCCCAAGAGGCAAGCCTCTTGGTTTGGGCTCTTTCCGTTTCGCTCGCCGCTACTCAGGAAATCGATGTTTCTTTCTCTTCCTCTGGGTACTAAGATGTTTCAGTTCCCCAGGTCTGCCTTCTCATACCCTATGGATTCAGGTATGGATACCACCTCATTACAGGTGGTGGGTTCCCCCATTCGGAAATCTTCGGATCAAAGCTTACTTACAGCTCCCCGAAGCATATCGGTGTTCGTCCCGTCCTTCTTCGGCTCCTAGTGCCAAGGCATTCGCCGTGCGCCCTTCATAACTTAACCATTTTGCGGCGGATGATCGTCGTTCTTCTGTGTCAGCTGTGTCTCTCGCTCCTGTCACGTATCTATTTCATACGCTCAGTCGCTCAATTCCTTGCTTCCTTGAACAACTCGATCCTCCTTGCAAAACCTACTCAATTTGAGTTTTGCAATTTTGCATATGGCGTCTTTTAACCTTCTAAGACACTCGGTTGTACTCGTTCGAATCCGTTAGGATTCGCTTCAAACAACCGGTGAAGATCAATCAGTCTTTCTACTGTTATCTAGTTTTCAAAGGACATAAAAAGCTCTTTCGTTAGAAAGAGGGTTTTGAGAGTATAACCTCTCAAAACTAAACAAAAAGCGCAAACGTCGATAAAGTAATGAGCTATATGCTCCTTAGAAAGGAGGTGATCCATCCCCACCTTCCGGTAGGGATACCTTGTTACGACTTCACCCCAATCACCTGTCCCACCTTCGGCGGCTGGCTCCAAAAGGTTACCGCACCGACTTCGGGTGTTACAAGCTCTCGTGGTGTGACGGGCGGTGTGTACAAGGCCCGGGAACGTATTCACCGCGGCATGCTGATCCGCGATTACTAGCAATTCCGGCTTCATGCAGGCGAGTTGCAGCCTGCAATCCGAACTGAGAATGGCTTTATGGGATTCGCTCAACCTCGCGGTCTCGCTGCCCTTTGTACCATCCATTGTAGCACGTGTGTAGCCCAGGTCATAAGGGGCATGATGATTTGACGTCATCCCCACCTTCCTCCGGTTTGTCACCGGCAGTCACCTTAGAGTGCCCAACTTAATGCTGGCAACTAAGATCAAGGGTTGCGCTCGTTGCGGGACTTAACCCAACATCTCACGACACGAGCTGACGACAACCATGCACCACCTGTCACTCTGTCCCCCGAAGGGGAAAGCCCTATCTCTAGGGTGGTCAGAGGATGTCAAGACCTGGTAAGGTTCTTCGCGTTGCTTCGAATTAAACCACATGCTCCACTGCTTGTGCGGGCCCCCGTCAATTCCTTTGAGTTTCAGCCTTGCGGCCGTACTCCCCAGGCGGAGTGCTTAATGTGTTAACTTCGGCACTAAGGGCATCGAAACCCCTAACACCTAGCACTCAACGTTTACGGCGTGGACTACCAGGGTATCTAATCCTGTTTGCTCCCCACGCTTTCGCGCCTCAGCGTCAGTTATAGGCCAGAAAGTCGCCTTCGCCACTGGTGTTCCTCCACATATCTACGCATTTCACCGCTACACGTGGAATTCCACTTTCCTCTCCTACACTCAAGTCCCCCAGTTTCCAATGACCCTCCACGGTTGAGCCGTGGGCTTTCACATCAGACTTAAGAGACCGCCTGCGCGCGCTTTACGCCCAATAATTCCGGACAACGCTTGCCCCCTACGTATTACCGCGGCTGCTGGCACGTAGTTAGCCGGGGCTTTCTGGTTAGGTACCGTCAAGGTGCCGCCCTATTCGAACAGCACTTGTTCTTCCCTAACAACAGAGCTTTACAATCCGAAGACCGTCATCACTCACGCGGCGTTGCACCGTCAGGCTTTCGCCCATTGCGGATGATTCCCTACTGCTGCCTCCCGTAGGAGTCTGGACCGTGTCTCAGTTCCAGTGTGGCCGATCACCCTCTCAGGTCGGCTACGCATCGTCGCCTTGGTAAGCCATTACCTTACCAACTAGCTAATGCGCCGCGGGCCCATCTTGCAGTGTGAGGATAAATCCCCACTTTTACAATAGAACTATGCAGTTCCATTGATCATCCGGTATTAGCCCCGGTTTCCCGGAGTTATCCCAGTCTGCAAGGCAGGTTGCCCACGTGTTACTCACCCGTCCGCCGCTGACCTCTTAAGAGCAAGCTCTTAGTTGGTCCGCTCGACTTGCATGTATTAGGCACGCCGCCAGCGTTCGTCCTGAGCCAGGATCAAACTCTCCAATAAAGTGTGATCTGTTAAAGATCTAACGAGTTTGACGCGCACGAATGCGCTAACATCGGTGTTATCACAGGATGTGATGTTATTAGCCGATGTACCTTAACTCTTACATTAAAAAATTTCATTGACGGGATATTTTCATATCCCATTTCGCTTGGCTTTTTGTTTAGTTTTCAAAGGTCAAATCGATATTTGTCGTTTAACAGCGACTTTTTAAATATAACATTTAACCACTGTATTTGTCAATAACTTTTTTGTTTTTTTGTTGCTGGTTATTAACAGCGACGAATAATAATATATCACAATAACATTAGAAATGCAAGATTATTTTTTTTGTTTTTTTATCTACATTTAGTCTTCTGTAACGCGACTTGATCTATTATAAATACCATCTCCATTTTGGTCAAGTGGTTATTTTAAATTTTTTCTTATTAATGAAAAGCTTCTATTATATATCGGAATCCTTGTTTTTCACCGAATTCAAATGAAGTCCAACACGAGTAGATATCGCACTTGTGCTCTGGAGTGAAAGAGTCCGTCTAAAATGATGAAAATAAAATAAAGACATTATAAAAAACTTCTTACGGTGCTGTTTTGCCTCAATCTTTGTACCACCAATGAAGATTGCCTCATCTTTAATCACCTTTTTTTTAACAAGCTCACAACGGAATTGAACGAAACACTGGCCCAGTAAATCCTGGACACCTCAAGCTTATCAAAAATCCACTGAATGCTTCATTGGGAATAGCTTCTACCATATCATTCACAGCAAAAGCGATATCATTTTCCTAAAGTTTATAGGCTAAATCCATCGGCAAAATAACTTGATTCATCTTATAATCTTTAAACATACGGATACCTCCGATTCCTTTATGTTGTGGTGACTCACTTATTAGAAGGAAGGTATCCTTTTTAAAACCTGAAGGTTTATCTGTTGAGCGTTCAAAAGTGACGAGACGCTACGAGAAAAACTATAGCCTTCTCTTCTGCGACGAGCAAACAAAGTGGAGCAGGAGCAACGGTTTTTCTGCGACGAGTAACCGCAGGAGCAACGAGCGACTCTTCTCTGATTTCTCTATGAGCTGCTTCGACGCATTCCCTTCTTCGATTAATCTTGCAGAGGAAGAAGCATGGAGTCTGCGACGAGTAACCGCAGGAGCAGAGGAAGAAGCATGGAGTCTGCGACGAGTAACCGCAGGAGCAGAGGAAGAAGCATGGAGTCTGCGACGAGTAACCGCAGGAGCAGAGGAAGAAGCATGGAGTCTGCGACGAGTAACCGCAGGAGCAGAAGATCCATCTGGCGATTTTACCCCGACCTTCCCCGTGGCAAAGAGGACACTACGAATACAAACAAAGTACAGCATGAGTAGATGTCGCACTTGTGCTCTTGAGTGCAAGAGAGTCTTTTTTGAATAATTAACCCCAAAATATAATTCCCAATTAGATAAAAAATGACTCTTATCAACTAAACAGTGAGGGGCACTCGTTTTAACTGGGTTTTGTCCCAGACTCTTTTTCTAAATGAAGAAACGAGGTTAGTAAATAAAAGATTGTTTACCTGTTTCATTTATTGGTTGACATTAGGTTGTTCTTAAATCTATTATATTGTTAACTGGTATTATTAATAAGTTAACATCTTATGAGGAGGATCTTTATGAGTATGTCAAAAGAAAACAAATCTATGTTTAGTGTCATTGAATTAACGAAAGCAGCAATGTTCATTGCCCTAATGGCAATCGGAGCTAATTTAACGGCTTTCATCACAATTGGAACAGTACCACTAACATTCCAAACAGTTATTGCTATATTTGCTGGTATACTTTTAGGTAAAAAAGTTGGTACTTTTTCTATGATCGGATATGCTATTGTAGGTTTAATTGGTGTACCTGTTTTTGCAGGGTTTCAAGGAGGTTTACATATTATCGGCTCTCCGACCTTTGGTTTTATTTTATCTTTTATCTTATTAGCATTCGCAGTTGGATTTATTGTTGAAAGAGTTGAAAAGCCATCATTTCCTGTATACCTGTTCGCATCAATTATCGGGCTATTGATAAACTATGGATTCGGTGTCCCATATTTATATGTGTACACTGTTAACGTCTTAGGTGTCAGCGAAGCGACATTAGTCGCCACCGCCCTAGGAATGGGACCATTTTTTGTGAAAGATGCTGTTTTAACTGTATTCGCTGCAACATTGTCTCCACAATTAGTTCGAGCCATTCATTCATCATCTAACCTTCAAACAAAGCAACGATCAGCATAATCATATAATAAAAAAGGAGAGTGAAACCATTTATAGGCTTCACTCTCCTTTTTTATTATGAAGTTACATTTTCTGTTTTTATTTTATAATCGTCTAACAGTAACTGCCCATCTTTTTCCACAAAAGAAAACTTCACAGATATTTTATCTTCAGATGGGTACCCATATCTTTCATAGTTATTTGTATTCACATCAGCATGATCATAGAAATAAACTGGTGCATCAGTTACTTCCAACACAACTTCATTATTACTAATTTCTACTTGTATATCCTCTTCAAAAACAAATTTCAATCCTGGATTAATAATTGTTTGTTTTACAGTAGAGTAGAACGAAGTTTCTCCTTCTCCAGACCGCAAAACAGGGTCTCGTTCTTTCAAGTACTCTTGCAACGATTCATTATATAAAGCTCGGTCTTCCTCTTTAAACAATTCATCGATCACTTTATAGGAAGCTTTTTCTGTCATGTATTCAGATAAGTAGTTTTTTATTTCATCCTTATCGGAAAATTCTTCATTATAATATTTTCCTTCTAATTGACTGTGATTACTATATAAACCCTCTACATGATCTAGAATCTCATAGTACTGTAATTTGACTTCCTCTCCGTGCACTGCTGGTGTTGTTGAAGACGACAAAGAAGTATATATGTAAATAGAGCATACGCTAACTAAAATAAAGGTAAATATCATTCTTACTTTCGTTGTACGACTCATATTTTTCTCACCACTCATTAAATTCTTCTATTATATTAGACGAATGATGTTCTAAAAAAGTTTCACAAATGTAAAAAACCGTAACATTTTTTCACAAAAACATTACGGTCGTTTTCAATTTCATTATAATACCATAGCTGCCAACCAGCCAAATATGATCAGAGGCACATTAAAATGAAGAAATGTAGGTACACATGTATCCCAAATATGATTATGCTGACCATCTGCATTCAGACCTGCTGTAGGACCTAACGTACTGTCAGATGCAGGTGATCCTGCATCACCTAATGCTCCAGCTGTACCGATTAGTGCAATTGTTGCCATCGGACTAAACCCTATCGATTCTGCCAAAGGGACAAATATGACAGCAATGATTGGTATAGTAGAAAAAGAAGATCCAATGCCCATCGTAATAAATAAACCGATAATAAGCATAAATAATGCACCAATTGCCAAGTTTCCGCCAATTCTTTCTGCTGTGGCATTTACAAGGAGATCTACATGCCCCGTTTCTCTAATAACCTCTGCAAATCCTCCCGCTGCGATCATCACAAAAGCAATAAATGCTAACATTTTCATTCCGTCAGTCATTAAGTCAACCGACATATGCAAGGAAAGCTTTTTTTGAAAGTGAAGAATCATAAAATAGACATATAATATTAATAAACCAAAAAGAGAACTTAAAACCATGCTTTCTGTTTCAACTTGTACATATAGAACTGTGATAATAGAAAAGACACCTAGAATGACACCTGGTACTGAATATGAATCTTCATTTTCAGTATTCGTTTGCTCTGAAAGCTCTTTATTTTCATACTCTCGTGGTTTCCTGTATGAAACAAAAATCGCAAACAATAGGCCCGCAAACATTCCGATTACTGGAATAATCATCGCTTGAGGAATCATTCCCATTTCAACAGATGCTCCACTGTCATTCATATTTTCGACGACGATTTCATGAAAAATCAGCCCATATCCAGCTGGTATTAGTATATAAGGAGCCTTCAGCCCAAAAGTTAAAGCGGTTGCTGTAGCACGGCGATCCAGCGCAAGCTCATTAAATACTTTTAAAAGTGGCGGAACCAATATTGGAATGAAAGCTATGTGCACCGGTACGGCATTTTGAGACAAACATGCAATAAAAGTAATGGTGAGTAAAATAAATACTTTCGTAAGTGTTTTACGCCTTTCCTCACCTTTTTTCCCAACAATTCGAATCGCACCTTTTACGAGTAAGTTCGGTAATCCTGTATAATTAATTGCTACAGCAAACGCACCTAGCAACGCATAACTTAATGCCACATTTGCATTCGTTCCTAATCCATTTGTAAAAATCCCAATTGTTTCAATCATCGTAAATCCGGCTGCTAATCCGCCAGCTAATGCACCTACTAATAACGCAACAACGACATGTATTCGAAGTAAGCTCAACACAATCATCACTAAAACTGCAATTACAACCGCGTTCATCATTCCGCCTCCTACTCTCCAAAAAAAAATACTAAACGACTTCACTTTATTTCTTTATCACTTTATCGAAATAAAATATTAATAAAAACAGTGATAATTATGCCACCATTCCCCCGCTTTGTCAATACTATTCATAAAAAGTTCGGGGACCTGGTACCCGAACTTTTTGGCAAAACAATCCCCCCTTAGGCTAGGCTAAGGGGGGTGCTTTAGTTATATTATTGCGCTGCTTCTATTTCTTCTATTAGTAAGTCTAATATTTCTTCAGCGTCATCTCCACCGTTTTCACGGAAGTAGTCACGTACATCTACTGCTAACTCACGGAACTGCTCACGCTCATCTTCAGAAAGCTCATATACTTCCGTAGGTGTATCTGTTGCAGCTTCAATCAAGTCTAAAGCAGCACCATTCTGTTCTTCCTGAATTTCGAATGCGCGATCTCTCATTTCTTCGACTGCTTCATCAACAATCGCTCTTGTTGCATCATCTAGTCCATGATAGAAGTCTGGGTTTACAGTCGTCATCGTAACATACATGTTATGGTTAGAAATTGTTAAGTGATCTTGTACTTCATGGAAGTTCGCATCTTCAATGAAAAAGATTGGGTTTTCTTGCCCGTCAACAGCACCTTGTGAAAGGCCAGTGTACAGTTCTCCCCAGCTCATCGCTGTCGGGTTCGCACCGTATGCTTCATAAGATTCTAAAATTAACGGAGACTCTTGTGTTCTCATTTGGAAACCGTTAAAGTCATCTGGGTTATGAAGCGGTGAGCTTCCAGTCCATTGCATCGCACCCTCAGTCCAAAATGCTAAAGGTAAAATGTTTTGCTCTTCATACTTTTCTCGAAGGAGACCATTAATCGCTTCACTTTCATTTAAAATTTGCTGACTTAATTCTTGATCATCCGGGAATAAGAATTGAAGTGCAAAGATATTCCCTTCAGGTACGAGTGTTCCCGTAAAACCTGGTGAAATAATGGCAAATTCTACAACTCCATTAGCAAGAGATTCTACAGAGTCGACTTCACTTCCTAACTCACCAAAGCCATATACGTCAATTGTAATTTGTCCATCTGATTTTTCATGGACTAAATCTGCAAATTCTTCAGCGTATACATTTTGTACTTGGCCTTCTGTTTCTTCAGTAACGAAGCGCCATTCTTGTGCTTCTACTTCTTCAGCAGCTCCTTCATCAGTATCGTCACCTGTGTCTCCATTATCACCATTCGTGTCGTCATCATCACCGCCACCACAAGCAGCTAATACGAGACTAAGTGATAATATACTAGCGAATAAACCTTTCTTTTTAAACATGTTGTAAATACCCCCATCAAAAATTTATTTTAAAGATTTTCGCTTTCTTTCCTATTTACTCATAATTAAAATAATTTAATCAGGAATAGCGAAATATCTTCAAACAGTATAACTAGCATGCCGACGATCAGTAACATAATGATATACGGCGGTGTTCCACGTATAACATCCAAATAGGATTTGTTGAAAACGGCGCTAGCCGTAAATATATCAACTCCAAAAGGCGGTGTTGCTGAACCTAACGCTGCCTGGAATGTAATGACAACCCCTAAATGAACAGGGTCAACACCTGCCTCAAAAGCTACCGGAGCAAATATCGGTGTTAAAATTAAAATAACAACTATCGGATCAACAAACATACAGCCTATGAAGAAAAATAACGCAACAATTAACAATACGTATAAAGCTGAAGGGTCCGTACCTAAAACTGCATCTGTCATTTGTCGAGGGATTCTCGCAAATGAAATGACCCATGAAAATGCTTGCCCTCCAGCAACTAACACGAATACTGCTGATGTAACAATCCCAGATGATAAAGCGATATTCGGTAATTGCTTCAGTTTTATTGAGCGGAAAAAGATAACTTCTAAAATAATTGCATACAGAACTGAAATCCCTGCTGCCTCAGTCGGTGTAAAATGTCCGCCGTAAATCCCATAGATAATGATGACTGGAAACCCTAACGGTAGCAGCGCCTTTAATGTAACACTCCCTCGCTGTCTCCAAGGCAGTTTGTCAGCTAAAGGAATATTATGCATTTTCGCATGAATAAAGGCGTACGTTGCAAAAAATATAAAAATAAGTAATCCAGGACCAATCCCCGCTACGAAAAGATCCCCTACCGAAGTACCAGTCACTAAAGCGTATATGATCATCCCTATACTTGGTGGGATAAGCAATGCTACATCACTGGCGTTTATGATCAATGCAATTGCACTCGAATCTTTATATCCTACCTTCAATAACCGTTCCCTCATCGGTTTACCAATTGCAACAACGGTAGCTTGTGTCGATCCAGAGATTGAACCGAATAACGTACATGCTGCAGCTGTTGTAATCGCATATCCACCACGAAGGTGTCCGACGAACGCTCCTACAAAATCAAGTAACCGGTTTGAGGTTCGTCCAGTTGCCATAATATCTGCCGCAAAAATAAATAATGGAACAGCAAGTAATACGTATGATGAGATCCCTTCTACCATTTGTTGAATCATAATGGTAGGATCCAGCCCATCCATGAAGAAAAATAGGATGACGAGAGGACCGACTATTAATGGAATCATCATCGGCAAACCCATAAGCAATAAAATAATCATAATTGCTAGCATTGTCCAAGCCATAATTAATTCCTCACATTTTTAGTTTATTGTTCATCATAATCCTTTTTTTCTTCAGCTAAATAAACTTCTTTATTCACGATATTGACCCACATATTTCGTAAAAACTGGATGCCGCCTATAAACATTCCGACTGGCAGTGCTACGACCATGAGCCAGAAAGGAAATTCAAGTGCTGCAGTCGTCCGTCCTGTTTCATACACACCCTTCGTGTAATCATACGCATAATAACTCATAACAAATAAGATAATAGCAGTTACGAGAGGGTTAACAATCGCTAACACTTTTTTTATCCTTTTAGGAGAAATATCAAAAAATGCAGACATACTAATATGTCTTCCTTTTCTTGCTGCATAACTTATCCCCATAAATGTTGCAACAATGATCGACAAGCGGCTAATTTCAGCTGCAAAGTGCCAGCTCTGACCTGTAATCATTCGATTTATGACATTACCAACTGTCATAAATGTAATAATGAGGATCGACCAGCTTAAAATAAATTTTTCTACCGTATGAAGTCCTGCATCTAAAGCACGAAAAATAATACTTAGCCACTTTTTAATACTTTTCAACGCCCTAGCCTCCTTTTCCTGAGATAAAAGGCGTTTTCATAGTTATCCGCCTTGTTTACTTGGTATTTAGCTGGAGAGTAATACCGCATGAAACCCTTCATTTATGTACAATCAAGTTTGTTTACATTATTTTTTCCGAGTGAGCCTCTATTAAATATGTTATATCAATGGGCCAATTGTTACAAAAGGGATTGCTTTACATTTAGCGTGATTATTCTGTAAATATTACACTGACCTTACATTGGATAGTCACAATGAAGAAATCCTCACCTCACCTTCTAATAGATGCCATATGCTCAAATATCACATTCTAATTTCGAATAGCCGAAATTCGATCCATTTAAACATAAATTTTTTAATGGTAATTATATGGGCTATATTAAAATTTCTCAAAGCTATTTACGATTAATTAGGTGGCCTATCCGTCTAAAAGCAGCGAGTAAATCGAAAATCCCTTAATCCGAGGATTCCGACGATACCTTATAATAGAAGAGATCTACTATCTGATAAAGTAAATCATCAAATCATTTTATCGTACATGTTGCGGGAATACTTCTTCATATAATAAGAAAACAGATAATCATCGTGAAATACTCTCATCAATATTTAAATAATTTGTTATAATAAACAAACACTGAAGAAATGAACGAACATTTACGAAATGACTTTTTTCATTTTTGAACGATAAAAATCTGGGTAAAGAAAATATATGAACAGTTTCCATCAGACATGACTGTCAGCATGTTTATTATTACTTAAAAAATTCACCTTAAGAACAAGGAAAGGACATAGGATCATAATGGAATTATTCACTAACTTCCCGCTCTGGGCTGCTCTTTTCGCGATTGGATTTGCCCAATTTATTAAAGTACCGCTGCAATATATCGCATCACGAAAATTTGATTGGACTCTCCTCACTAGTACTGGCGGAATGCCAAGCTCACATTCAGGGGCTGTGACTGCACTCTCCACAGCTATTGCATTAGAACACGGTCTAGATTCGCACTTATTTGCCATTTCAGCTATATTCGGGATTATTGTCATGTTTGACGCAACCGGGGTTCGGAGACATGCTGGTGAGCAAGCAACTGTTTTAAACAGGTTAGTGCTCGATTTTAATAAAATGGTTGAGGAAATGAAGCATTGGCCAAATAAGGAAGAACAAGAGAAGAGAAAAGAATTAAAAGAATTATTAGGACATCAACCAATTGAAGTGTTTTTCGGAGGTCTGTTAGGAATTATCTTAACGTTAATTTTACATGCACTTTTACATTAACTAAGGTTACAACAAAAATCTTTCATAAGAAGAGCGCAAGGCGCTGGAGTCCCGACAGGAAGAAGTCCGAACTTAAACTTTAAATGGCGGGGCGAACGACCTCGAGCTGAAAACTGCTGTCTCTTCCTCTTCTAGTATCACTTTGAAGCTAGATCCGTCAACCGGACAATACGCCACGTCCTGTGGCATGCCCGGCATTAGGACGTCCTGTCCGACGAGACTACTGGCAAGATAAGATCTTCGGCTAAAACCCCCGCGTCCTGCGGGAACGCCGAAGTCACCACATCCGTGTGGAAGCTCGTGTAGGAAACGCTCGTGCCTGCTAGTCTAGACAGCAATCGAGAGATTGAAATTTTATACTTTCTTACTTAGGAACAAAAGCGCAAGCGCCTTGCACACGAGCGACACTCTTTACCTGCGACGAGTAACCGCAGGAGCAAGCACTGGAGGCCTGGAAAGAAGAAGTCCGATCTTAGACTTCAATTGACAGGGCGAAGTGACCTCGAGCGAAGGAAATAGCTGTCTCTTCCTCTACTAGCAATGCTCCGAAGCATATCCGTCAACCGGGCAATACGCCACGTCCTGTGGCATGCCCGGCATTAGGACGTCCTGTCCGTTGAGACAACTCGAAGCTTATTCCTGATGTGAACGCTCGTCGCTGAGCTAGACATAACAACTATTTCGAGAACTTATCCACAAGATCTATATCTATAGTTTCCTCACTAGCGTTGCATTAAAATTTTCTTATAATGTCAACCATAAAACGGCTGGTTAAGCCATCCATAATATTCCTTTTTATGGTTATTCTGAATATTCAGTTTATAGTATTTTGGAGGTAAAGAGTCAAAAGGATAAGGGGGGCTTACGAAGGTAGTCCTTATCCACTTTTTACCAAATGTTTTTAGATGATAGGGTCATATGTTAAATCATTCAAATGTTCAATCTCTGCTTGTTCGAATTGTTTCACGGTTTCTTGAAAAACTTTCTCATGATCAAGCTTCTGTCTACCAGCTGACGTTCGATCTGGTTTTCGAAATAGCTCCTTTATGAATACGGAGAAGCTTCTCCACCAGTCCTCACCTATGAATTCAATCATTTCTAGGAGAGTACCTTTAAACGACACGCTTTTCTCGTATAACTCGTATAATGTATGCTATACGAAGTTTCCTAGTTTGACCACAGCTTCACGATCAATATCAGAAGATGGATCAACGGGAAGCTCTTCAATCACTTTAATGACTGTGTTGTCCTTTATTCGTGTACAAAATCGAATGTTCTTACTACAGTAGTAGTCAAATTTTGAGTAGCTAAAGTAACCTCGGTCAAAGACGTGGAGTGCATCTTTTTCTATCACCATTAAGTTATCCAATTGCGTGAGATCTGCCGGTCTTGCAGAGGTGACAATGATCTCACCTGGAGCGGTTTCTCCATCATAAAAAACCACACGAGAATGAATTTTTACGCCAGCTTTGGTTTCTCGGAAATCTGCCCATCGATATTGGCTGATTGTTAAAGAGAGGGTCGAAGACTCAATGAGATGAATTTTTTTTAATAATTGCTCTCCTTTTTTCTTCCCATATTCCTGGTGAATCTGTTGAACGAGATGGTGCATAACAGCCTGGAAGATTTCTGGTGGGAGGTCTGAAAGTTTTCTCGAAAGTTGTGATTTACTAATACTTCTTAACCCTAGTTCTCGTTGCAATCTTTTTTTATGCTTTACCTAGAAACTAATTTTTTTAAGGCTATCTATTTGAAGCAATTCGGCATAGATAAATACCTTTGTGAATGTGAGACAATCGAGCTTTTTCGTATATTTATCTAATTCCATTTGATCCACCATTGCCGAAAAAACTTTTTCATTAATCGGGTGGATGTATTCCTTTAAAACTGTTTTTATGGTATTCTTGTCCATGATTGAGCTCCTTATTATTAGGATTTGGACAGGACTACCTATCTTCGTTGTCCACCTAATTATAAGGAGTTTTTTTGCATCCATAAAGACTTGAAATTGCCATAAATCCCATTTAATTACATGGCGCTAATAACTTGACAAATTGAATTTTATTTTATGCAACGCTAGTGTAGTTTCCTAAACGATGAAAAAAGGCTAACAATCTCTTGGAAATTGTTAGCCTCGCTATATGTGTACGTTTGCATCCATCTATCAAGATGCATCAACGAATGATAATTGTCTTCGGAAAACTTGAACTGCTTCGTCTTCATTAAGATTCAGTAAATCCTCGTCAGTTACTTGACCATCCCCACGTTCGATAACAAATACCTCTACTGACTGTTTTCCCCATTCATTATAAACATCTTCGACTGTTTCATAATAAAGGTCGATTTTATTTCCTTTTATAGCTGAACCAGTATCTGCAACAACACCATAGCCGTAACCAGGGATAAATAAAATTGTTCCAATCGGGAATACACTAGGGTCTGCTGCAATCGTTGAATATAAATCTCTTTTTACAGTTGCTCCGGAAAAGGTTACACCATACTGTGGATGGTTTTCTGTTTTTCCAGTTGATTCATAACCCGCAGTATATCCGGTTGCAACTACTTCAACAGAAGGGTACTTTGACCAATCGTCTATTTCATCCAAAGATACAGGCTGACCTTCAATCGCTTCATGAGACATGACCTTGCTCTCTTGATAAGCAAGTGGTAAATTTCTACTCTTTAAAGCAGTTTCTCTACCTTCTAAATCATGACCATACATTGTTACAGGGCGTCGATCCCAAAAAGGGTCTTTTTCCATTAACCAATCTTTCATTTGTTCAGCATTTACATTTGATAAAGTAGAGAACGTTGTAAACATAGCACTAAAAAACAATATCGCGATTGCGAATCGTTTCTTTTGTCTTTTCATGTTTAACATTCTTTATTTCACTCCTCTCATCTTGACATCCTTTCCACATTCCGTCATTTTTATACGATTAATCGTTGGAAATTAAAGGAATGAATGAAAAAACGAGAGGAGTACGACTATTTTTTGATAATAAACTGAAATGATATTTTATGTAATAGGTTCTACGATAAAGAAGAGGGTAAAAGAATTATTCACTTACCCAAATTTCACCTAGAGTAAAATAAAAAAGCTTCCCTAAAAGGAAAGCTTAGAACATTTGGTAACCTCGGTTTCTTAACATCCTATTAGCAATACCTGAAAGGATCGCTCCTCCCATCCCTGCCGCTAATATAATAATATCAGCCGTTTTTAAAGCGACTAGCTGAGATCCAAAATCTGAAAAAGCTTGTCCAGGTTGGGAAAAATAAGCTCCTAAGCTTGTGTCATTCACAATAAAGAAAATAACGACAGGATATATCACTGCCATTGTCCAAGTTGAACGAAGAAGCATATTTAGGATAAATCCAATTCCAAAAAATAAAACGAAATATAATACAAACGCAATAATGAGCTGTGGTAAGCTTAACATTGGTGTTGTCACCCCCAAATAATCAAATTTAAGTGTACTTAATTCTGCTCATTCCGTCAATTCTTTCCCCTTTTTAATATAAAAAATGTTATTACAGGAAAAGTACTTCATCACTATAAAACGCAAAAAGAAAACACTTAGTAATATTTACCAAGTGTTAATTCATAAACTATTTTATTTAGTATGGTGATTTTTACCAGAACCTTGACAATGATCGCATGTTTCTGAGCCGCCAAGCAACAATTGAAAATAACCTTTTCCTGTGCAGTACGGGCAATCATTGCTTTTCAACTTCTGCTTGTTTAGAGCCATATAGACTCCTCCTTCTCAGATGTTATTGTTTGAACTTTCAGATAATATAACAAGATTCAAAATGTAAGAAAAGCCCGAAAAATTGTCACTAACACCCATGTAAGCGCAATCATCGACTACATGCTCTAAATATCTCTAATGTAAGTACTCTTTCACAAATTTATTGTAATCTGAAAAAAACTTCCAGGTGCCAGGCACCTGGAAGTTTTTAGAATGTATTGTATTGGTTTTAAAAGAGGTTGAGTTTTCCTTTTTTTAGCACTAATGGCATGCCGCCTAGTAAGTAAAGGTATCTATTATCGATTATTTTCTTCATTGCTGATGCCGATGATCCGTATAACTTTCTTGATCCGACAACACCGATCGCTTCTTTACCACCTAATGACGCAACTGTCCCTTTAATTTCTGGTTTAAATTCTTCTAAAGCATCCTCTTTACCAGCAATTAGAGAACGAAGGTTGTTCGCACATGTATATGCTTGCTGAATCGCGATTTGTGCAGTTGGAGGATATGGACGGTTAATCTCTTCGTTAATAATAAGTGCACAGTCACCAATGATAAATACATCATTAAATCCAGGAGCACGAAGATCTTTCTCAACTTTAATTCGACCGCGCATCGTTTCAAAACCTGATTCTTCAACGACAGAGTTTCCACGTACACCTGTCGTCCAAACGACAGTTCCTGCTTTTATTTCCTCACCGTCATCTAAAAGAACACCATTTTCATTCACTTCTTTAATCGGCGTATTAATTCTAAATTCGACTCCACGGCTTTCTAATAAGTTCATCGCATACTCAACTAACTCTTCATCGAAGCCAGGTAAAGCTGTTGGTGCTGCTTCAACGGAATAAACTTTCACTTTTTCACGGTCAATATCATACTCTTGGCAAAGCTCAGGAATTCGCTCGGAAAGCTCTCCAATAAATTCAATTCCGGTAAACCCTGCACCTGCCACGACAAATGTTAAATATTCATCATGCTTTTCATCTTCATTGTTGTAGCTTGCGAACTTATATTCAATATGCTCGCGAATTAATCGGACAGAGTTCACACTGCGAATCGCAAAAGCATGCTCTGTAACACCAGGAATCCCAAATGTTTCTGGTTCAGAACCTAGACCTACAACTAAATAGTCATACTCAAGTTCACGATCCCCTAAAATAACTTTCTTTTCTTCTGTTTTAATTTCTTCAACAGAATCTTTTATGAAATTAATCTTGTTCGTATCAAGAACGCTTTCAATACGCATTCTTGTTTTGTCGTGATGTAATGTACCGGCTGCTGGTTCATGTAACCATGTCGTTTGGTAATGGTAATTATGCTTATTGACTAAAGTAATCTCAGCATCCTGATGAGCATTCGCTTTTTGTAAACGAGTAGCAGTCATCATTCCCCCGTAGCCTGCTCCTAAAATAACAATTCTTGGCTTTTTAATCATGGTTCTCACTCCATTTAATTTCTTTACTTATTCTCCATTTTCCCCAATGGCCAACTTTAACACGCATGTGTTTTTTTCCATGAAAAACTCAAAAGTTTGTGATATAATTCACGTACTATTGCACAATGAAAATAATTAATAATAATAATGACAAAATGTAAAAAAGCAAATATTAACCATTACTACGGAGAATAACTTATTTACCCTATACTATCATATTCCTTCATCTTCTTTTTTTCAACTCCTTTTTGACGATTTCTTGAACTTTCTTCATAAATAGTAGTAAATTCCACCTATATCCTTCACTCACTTTTAAATATAACAATTACACAGGGGATTTTTTGGGAATTTTTAGATTTGTTTGATTAATTATTCACAAGCTCTTTTCTTCATACTAATTTTATGATTATAATAAAATAGAGTTATGATTGTTGTTTTAAATAAAGTGTGGAGGTGTCAGGTTTGTCTACAGAAAGAGAAGTATATGATATTACAATTATTGGAGGAGGACCAACTGGACTTTTCACCGCTTTCTATGGCGGGATGCGGCAAGCAAAAGTAAAAATCATTGAGGCAATGCCACAATTAGGTGGACAATTATCCGCATTATATCCTGAGAAGTATATTTATGATATTGCTGGTTTCCCTAAGGTCAGAGCCCAAGAACTAATTGACAATTTAGTTGAACAAGCTGACCAGTTCTCCCCTACAATTTCATTGGAGCAAACTGTTGAAAATGTTGAAAAAGGTGACGATGATATATTTACGATTAAGACAAATAAAGAAACTCACTATTCTAAGGCAGTTGTGATAACTGCTGGAGTAGGCGCTTTCCAGCCAAGAAAATTACAAATTGAAGGTGCTGAGCAATACGAAGGAAAGAACTTACATTATTTCGTCAGCGATTTAAATAAATTTGCTGGGGATCGTGTTCTATTAGCCGGCGGTGGTGATTCTGCGGTAGACTGGACGTTAATGTTAGAAGATATTGCAGAAGATATTATGATAGTCCATAGAAGAAATAAGTTCCGTGCCCATGAACATAGTGTAGAGCAATTACATTCTTCAGAAAAAATTAAGATTCGTACACCTTATGTTGTTCATAAACTTCACGGCGACGGTGAAAAAATTACCGCTGTCGATATAAAGGAAAAAGATGGCGACAACATTCAAACAATTGAAGTCGATGCTGTCATCGTAAATTACGGTTTTGTTTCTGCCTTAGGTCCAATAAAGGAATGGGGCCTAGAAATCGAGAAAAATTCGATTGTTGTCAATACAAAGATGGAAACAAACATTAAAGGAATTTATGCTGCAGGGGACGTTACAACATACGATGGGAAGGTAAAACT
Organism: Evansella halocellulosilytica; assembly: GCF_002335745.1. GTDB lineage: Bacteria > Bacillota > Bacilli > Bacillales > Salisediminibacteriaceae > Bacillus_CA > Bacillus_CA halocellulosilytica. The sequence goes on from NZ_NIST01000001.1 coordinate 4,996,849, forward strand.
TATCGCTTGCGGATTTGGAGAAGCTCCGATCGCTGTTAACAATGCTAAAGCGCTCATTGATCCAAAGGCAAAAGTATTCCCTGGACACAGTTCACACATGTTTTAAACATTTCTTACTAATAGTGCGTGTTCAAAAAGGAGGACAAAAAGAGCAAGTAGATCAAGGTGACGAAGTTTTGAATCGCGGAGCGTAATACACGAGTAACGGAGAAACGAGTCAACGTAGAGATACGAAAGTTTTTCCCAGACTTTTTGAACACCCTCTAATATGTGCACCTTTTCATGAAAGACCCCTTTATTGATGGGGTCTTATTCTTTTTTGTGAAAAATACTTTAACAAAGCCTGACAAAAGAAAAGCGCAAGCGCCTTTGGTTATCGACGAAGAAAACTGGTCGGAAAAAACGCCACGTCCAGTGGCATACCCGGCATTAGGACGTCCTGTCCATCGAGACAACTCGTAAGATAAGATCTTCGGCTAAAACCCCCGCGTCCTGCGGGAACGCCGAAGTCACCACGTCCGTGTGGAAGCTCGTGATGTAAACGCTCGTGCCTGCTAGTCTAGACAGCAACCAAGAGATTGAAATTTTATACTTTCTTAACCTTAAAAAAAAGCTAACATTTAACATATTTATACTATGCTAAATATTAGCTTTTGTTTCTCTATTGATGGATTAACAGTCTTCTGGAGTTCCCGCATTTGTTGCTGTACGGAATGAAGCACCGCAACCACAAGAAGCAATCGCATTTGGATTGTCTAGTGTAAAACCTCCACCCATCATATTTTGTTTATAATCAATTTCTACTCCTTCAAGCATTGGAGCACTCTCTTCATCAACGACAACCTTTAAGCCTTCAAGTTCAAACGTTTTATCTTTATCTGTCACTTCAGTATCAAAGCCCATTCCATATGAAAGACCTGTACAACCTCCACCTTTAACCCCTACTCTTAAATAGGCATCTTTTTGCTCCTGATCTTCCATCATTTTCTTAACTTGTGAAACGGCTGATTCACTAATTTTAATCATCATCTTCACCCCTTCTGTTCGATTGGATGTTAATGTTAGTATATCGTTTTCTACATGAACCATCAAGGAAACTGTTTCAACTATATTTTATGATCACAATACGTATCCCGCTACCATTCATCCATCCCGAAGTGACACTGGATATTATATGATAATATATTTTACCTATATCTTCTGTTTGTCACTTTCGTAAAAATGATGGTAAGATAAGTAATGAGTTTATTTTGTAAAACGAAATTTTGTCGCACATAGAATTTATTTAAACATCATAGGTTGAATTTAAACATTCGGGAGGAGAAACTATGAGTACAATTTTACTTGATCCAAGTCTCCAGGATATAAAAGATAAAGTATTGAATGGGGAAAGATTAACAATTGAGGACGGGTTAAAACTTTATGATACTCCGGATTTATTGACAGTAGCCCAGCTAGCAAATCAAGTGAATGAAAAAATAAACGGAAATAACGTGTATTTTATTCAAAACATGTACATAAATCCTACAAATGTATGCGAAGCTAGCTGTGCATTTTGCGGGTTTAAACGAAAGCCTGGTGAAGAAGGCGCTTATACAATGAATGAAGAAGACTTATTAAAATATGTAGAAGAGCGCTGGAACGATAACATTCGTGAATTTCATATTGTAGGCGGGCATAACACAGAAGTTCCATTCGACTACTATTTAGATACGATTCGTACTTTAAAGAAACATTATCCTCAATGTACTGTTAAAGCATATACTGGGGCAGAAATTGAATTTTTCGCTCGCTTATCAGGTTTATCAATGAAAGAGGTAATTGAAGAACTCATTAAAGCAGGGCTTGATACGTTACCTGGCGGTGGTGCAGAAATATTAACTGAGCGCTATCGGGCAAAGATGAGTCCTGAAAAAGCTTCAACTGACGAATGGCTTGAAGCACATGAAATTGCTCATAACCTTGGACTAAAAACACATGCAACAATGTTGTACGGTTCTATAGAGAAAAAAGAAGAACGTCTTATTCATATGGACCGCCTTCGTGAGCTGCAAGATCGTACAAATGGATACATGGTATTTATTCCACTTGCAATGCAGCCAAAAAGCGTAAATGCTGGATTAAAACGCCGTACTTCAGCTTATGATGATCTTCGTACAATTGCAATCAGCCGTTTAATGTTAGATAATTTCGATCACATTAAAGCTTATTGGATTAACATCGGTCCACAACTGACACAAATGGCGCTAACATTCGGAAGCTCAGATATTCATGGTACATTAATTGAAGAAAGAATTTCTCATTCAGCAGGGGCTCTAACTTCTCAAGGATTAACTCGAGAAGAATTAATTCATTTAATTAAAGGAGCAAATAAAGTTCCAGTTGAAAGAGATACATTCTATAACGTAGTAAAAACTTATTAATTTTAAAAGGACTGTCCGCAATGGACAGTCCTTTTTATTCTGTTATCGTCGTTCAGCTTTTTTCATATAAGTGCCTGTGCAAATCGTCTCTGCTGGACCTGTCATCCATACTCGCCCATCATCTGCCCACATAATTGTTAAATCTCCTCCGGCTAAGTGAACAACGACCTCTTCCCCTTTTGAACTGTATTCATTTAATACGGATGCGACAACAGCTGCACATGCTCCAGTGCCACATGCCTCTGTCACTCCAGAGCCTCTTTCCCATACACGGAAAATAATCTCATTTGAAGAGACAACCTCAACAAATTCCACATTGACGCCTTCAGGGAATCGCTCATGTTTTTCAATTAATGGACCTAAACTCATCAATGGGGCTTCATTAATTTCAGGTACAAAGAAAACAGCGTGCGGATTTCCCATTGAAACAGCAGTCATCAAATATTCTTGCTGTTCAGCTTTAATCGTCTCTCGCACAACTGGTTTATTGACTGCCCCTGTTAAAGGAATCTTTGTAGGATCAAAAGACGGGTTCCCCATATCAATCGTAATTTCCTTTACTGCCTCATCTGATTTGTCTGTTTTAACCGTCGCCGTTACATTTCCACCTAACGTTTCAATGCTCATTGTTTTATTATTGACTATTTTATGTTCATAGGCATATTTAGCTACACACCGAAGTCCATTTCCACAATTTTTCGCTTCTGAACCATCCTTGTTAAAAACTCGCATATGAACATCTGCTTTTTCAGAAGGGCTTATTAGGATTAATCCGTCAGAACCGATTCCAGTATGAATATTCGATACTTCAATCGCTAATGATTCGAGTTCATCTTCTTGTAATGATTCTTCAAATGTATTAACAAAAATATATTGATTTCCTAATCCGTGCATTTTCGTAAATTTCATACTGGTCTTCCTTTCGTTATCTTCTAAGCTTTTCATTTGTCCAAAAATAATCGTCATCTGCTTCTAATATCGTCATCGTTTTTAAACAGCATGGAAGATTTAATCGTTGTTTCACCTTATCTTTAGCAAGTAACAATGATTCCTTGCTCATATGCGTTAAAACATTTGACTCACCACAATATGGACATTGTGATAAATATACTTCTCCCATTTGCAAGTCATACGGCCAAGTGTGATCAAAAGGAATTGGTTTCATCTCATCGCCACCTAAATCGAATTTCATTTTATTTATTCTATCATATGTACCACATAATAGTGATGAAAATGAAGGCTAATAATTCCCATATTCCCCCAGGTGCCTGGCACTTGGAATTAATTAGTATTAATTAGTATTAATTAGTATTAATTAGAATTAATTAAAATGATATGGAGTGAAAATAAAAAACTGCCGGATCGTTTCCGGCAGTCGAATTAAAACATAGGATTCTCTTCTAAAAATTGATATATATTTGTTAGCAATTCTTCGTTTGTCTCCCCGCTAACCATTTCCCCGTTTACGAGGGCAAACTTTGTCATCGCACATTGTCCACAAAAGCTTAAGCAACCATATTCAATAACATCCAGGTTCGGATCTTTTTCAAGCTCCTCTTTTACTTGTTGTGTACCGCTTGCTAAATTGCTAACACAAAACTCAATAATTGGTTTCATGTTTCATTCACTCCTGTGCCAAACGATCATCTCAAACATCCTAACGCCTGCTTTTCATTTTGTCAACTGAACTAATCGCTGCAGCACGCATATTTTCTATAAATTGGTATTTCTGACGACCAAAAATATGGTCACAATGCTTTATATGAAGCATATTTAAGAAAAATAAAAGATTCTTAAAAATGTTGTTATTTCGACAAATAACTGATAAAATTTAAATTGATTAACCGACGTTATTATTGTTACCAATGTGGATATGGAAGATAACATCTGTTTCCACCTGGGCACTATGAGTCGCACAGGAAGAGGAGGCTGATCATGTGCGAAATTTACTCATCTTAGGTGGCGGATATGGAGGACTACGTGTCATTCAAAAACTGCTTTCATCAAGCGGAATGCATGATACGAGCATTACTTTGATTGAAAAAGAACCTTACCATAGCTTAAAAACAGAATTTTATGCATTAGCTGCTGGTACGGTTGCCGATAAACATCTAAGAATGTCATTTCCTAACGATGTCCGTCTTGAATTGAAATTTGAAACCGTTTCCGAAATTGTTTTAGAAGAAAACCTAGTAAAACTTGCTGATGGTGAAGACCTTTCCTACGATGACCTCGTTATCGGTCTCGGTTGTGAAGACCGCTATCACAACGTACCTGGAGCACCGGAACATACGTTAAGTATTCAAAGTATGCGTAAAGCACGAAAGACGTATGAAGCACTACAAAGTGTAAAAGCAAATGGCACTGTCGCAATCGTTGGCGGCGGCCTAAGTGGAGTCGAACTCGCGAGTGAACTTCGTGAAAGCAGACCCGATCTTAAAGTAATGCTATTTGATCGAGGGAAAAATATCCTTTCCATGTTCCCTCCCAAGCTGTACAACTACGTGACAAACTGGCTCGTTGATAATGGTGTAGAAATTGTCAGTGAAGCCAATATTACCAAAGTTGAAGAACATATATTGTATAACCATGATGAACCCGTTTCTGCTGATGCGATTATTTGGACAGCAGGGATACAAGCAAACCACCTCGTCCGTTCATTAGACGTCGAAAAAGATGGTATGGGGCGAGTTGTTGTAACGAAACATCACCAAGCACCAGGGTATGACAATGTATTTGTTGTCGGCGACTGTGCAAAGTTAGACCATGCACCGAGCGCCCAGCTAGCTGAAGCCCAAGCGGAACAAATTGCGATGCTTTTAGAGAAAAAGTGGGCTGGCGAAGAGTTCCCAGATGAAATGCCGAAAATTAAATTAAAAGGTGTTTTAGGTTCATTAGGAAAAAAACACGGATTTGGATTAATGGGAGAAAAACCATTAACTGGTCGAGTTCCACGTGTATTAAAGTCTGGTGTCTTATGGATGTATAAATATCATTCTGGGTCGTAATGAAACAACAAGCTCTTTTCGTATCTTAGGTTACAACTTGCTTCCGTTGCAAGAGTAGCTTAACCTTTAAGATAAGAACGAGAGCATATATTTTTGCATCAAAAAGGGCTTCCTATTATCAGGATAACAAATACCGGCATGAGGGAAGCCCTTTCATATTTATGATGATAATTGTTCAATTTTTTGATAAATGACTTTTAACTTTGGATTCCCTTCTGCCACCACTTCTCCATTAAGAACAACGAGCGGGTAAAAATATTCATCATCTAATATTTTTTCAGCATATTGTTTTTCTTCTGCAGTCGCAGGAGTATAAATATCACAATAGTTCATAACGATATTTTTATCCGAATATTTCCGATTTAAAGCAGCTTCTAACCATTCCATCGTTTCCTTCGCACTTGGTAAGTTTACACAACTTGCACATTTTATTTCTGCTCCGTAAACGGTAATATGAATTGGTTCCATATGAGGTATCTCCCCTTTTCACAATTGTCTTCTTTATTTTAACATACCGCTATTATAGCGTCCCAGACATGAAAAAACACATTAAAATGGATACAATCATAAAATAAATAAGCTCAGTTCATGGATTTTTTTTATTATGGATATTATAATAGAGATAAAGAAAGGAGTGTTGTGCGATGACAAATGCAACTATGGAAGATCAAGTGCAAGAAGTACTTGATAAATTACGCCCATTCCTCCTACGTGATGGCGGGGATGTTGAGCTAGTAGGAATCGATGAAGGAGTCGTTAAAGTACGTTTAATGGGTGCTTGTGGTTCTTGCCCAAGTTCAACAATTACACTAAAAGCGGGTATTGAACGCGCACTTCTTGAAGAAGTTCCAGGTGTAACAGAATTAGAACAAGTATTCTAACTTTCAATTAATAAACGAGGCTGGGACAAAACCCAGTTAATAAGAGTGGCACTCACCGTCGGTGAGTGCCATTTCTTCTTTTTCAGTTATTCATATTATATTTTGGGTTGATTGTTTCAAAAAACACTCGCTTGCCGCGGGCACGGCTTCAGCTAATCGGGGTAAAATCGCCCCGATGGATCTTCTGCTCCTGCGGTTACTCGTCGCACAAGAGAAAGCTCTTGCTTTTCCCGCAGGCGTCTCGTGATTTTGACCCGCAACTTGGATAAGTCCGTCTAGTTTATACGTATACACAAAAAGGATACCTTCTGATAAAGTTAAAGTATCCACACAAAAACAGAATCGGAGGTATCCTTATGTATAAAGATTATAACATGAATCAGATCATTTTGCCGATGGATTTAGCCTATAAACTTCAGGAAAATGATATCGCTTTTGCCGTGAATGATATGGTAGAAGCCATCCCCGATGAGGCAGTCAGTGGATTTTTACGTACAACGGGCTGTCCGGCCTATCATCCCAGAATGATGATGAAGATCATCCTTTGCGCCTATACACAATCTGTCTTCTCTGGGAGAAAAATTGAGGAGCTTTTGAAAGACAGTGTTCGGATGATGTGGCTGGCGCAAGGGTATGACCCAAGCTACCGTACGATCAACCGTTTTAGGGTACACCATGAAGTCCAAGAATTACTACGTCAGTGTTTCGTTCAATTCCGTTGTCAGCTGGTTAAAGAAAAGGTGATTGAAGATGAATCGATCTCATCGATGGCACAAAGATTGAGGCAAATGCAAATGAGTTTACGTTTGTCTGGCGTAAATCCGTTGAAAGGTACAGCACCCGTTTAGTTGAGAAATCCAATCAACTCTATGAGGAACTTCTAGAACATGAGATCATTCCTGCAATAGAACGGGATAGCCAAAAAGAACTGTCTAACAAGGCGCTCGAAGAGGTCGTTCAGAAGTTGGATGAAACCATTGAAGGGTACGATAACCGGATTGAAACGACTCAAGACACACAGAAACGAAAACAACTTCGCTCAGAACGGAAAGCACCTAAACAGTAGCGTAAAAAGTTCAAGGATTTTGCCGCGCGTAAACAAAAATACAAGCAGGATCTTGCGACCCTGGGAGATCGAAACAGCTATTCCAAGACAGACCATGATGCCACGTTTATGCGGATGAAAGATGACTACATGAAGAATGGTCAACTGAAAGCCGGATATAATCTTCAAATTGCAACCGAAGGACAATATACGCTCGCTTATGACATATTTCCAAATCCAACTGATACGCTGACGTTGATCCCTTTTTTGAATACAATTGAAAAAGGTTTCTTTTCGTTGCCATCATTTATCGTTGCGGATGCCGGTTATGGCAGCGAACAGAATTATGATGATGTGTTAAACAACCGCCAACGGATGCCACTCATCACCTACAGCATGTATCGAAAAGAGAAGAAAAAAGCGTATAGAAACAATGCTTTTAACGTAGCCAATTGGCATTTTGATCAGGAGGGTGAAACATTTATCTGTCCAAATGGTAAGAGAGTAAATTTCCGGTATACTTCGAATAAGACAGATAAAGCAGGGTTTCAACGCACGTTTAAGGTTTATGAATGTGAAGACTGTTCCGAGTGTCCCTTGCGGGCACAATGCAGTTAGAATAAAAAGTGGACACCCTCTAACAGAAAAGAGATAATACATCTAACAAGGAGGGGTTCACATGGGTGAACAACGGCAAAGGTATAATGAAGAATTTAAGCGTCAGACAGTTCGATTTGTTCAGGAACAAAAGAAGACAGTGACAGACATTGCAGAAGAATTGAAAATTCCCACAAGTACTCTATATGAGTGGATAGCCCAATACCGAGAATTTGAGAATGAGCCAGTGGCAAGCGTAGATCGCATAAAAGAATTGGAACAGCGTCTTCGAGAAAAAGAGCGTGAAGCATCAGACGCACAGGAACAGTTGGCGATTTTAAAAAAGGCCGTGCACATCTTCAGCAATCCAAACAATTAAGGTTTGAATTTATAGAAAACCATCGCGCCGAGTTTTCTGTGACGAAGATGTGCAAGGTGTTAGGCGTGTCGCGAAGCGGTTTTCATAAGTGGAGAAATCACACTCCTAGTCCGCAAGAGCAGCGGGAAAAAGCGGTGAAAGAACGTATCCTCTACCATTATCATGATTCCGAGAAACGATATGGTGCTCCTAAAATTACCGAACTATTACTTCAAGAGGGGTATAAAATTAGTGATCGCACAGTTGGGATCTACATGAATGATTTAGGGGTTCACTCTTGTGTGGTCAAGAAGTTTCGTGTCCGTACTACCGATTCGAACCATAACCATCCCATCGCTCCTAATACATTGGATCAACAGTTTACCGTGTCAGCTCCTAACAAAGTGTGGGTGTCAGATATCACATATATCCCCTGCCGAGAAGGACGTCAATATTTAGCAACCATCTTAGACCTATGTACACGGGAAATTGTGGGGTGGCGACTTGATAACCACATGTCTAACGAGTTAGTTCTTGATGCCTTAAAGGATGCTTACCATGCAAGAAAGCCAGAAAAGGGGCTCCTTCATCACTCGGATCGTGGTACGCAATATGCTTCACATGCGTACCGACAACAGCTAGAGGATTTCGGTATGGAAGCGAGTATGAGCCGTACTGGAAACTGTTATGATAACGCTTGTGCCGAATCGTTCTTCAGCCTTCTAAAAAAAAGAATTAATGCAAGGTCAACGATTTAAGACGAAGAAGAAAGCCTACACCGAAGTATATCGTTATATCGAGTTCTTCTATAACCGCAAACGAATTCACAGTAGTCTTGGGTATGTATCCCCAACTTATTATTTTCAACATTTTTATCGACAAGAGATCAGTGCTTAAAAACAGGCCAAGAAAGGTCCTTCTTCACGTAACCACCAACCAGATAATAGAGCGAAAGGGTCAAGCGGTTTAGGCTTGACGCATTCGCGACATTATCTAAGCTTTTAAAAAGTGAAGAAGGGTCTGTACTTCAAACGAGTATCCAATATTCTGTTATGAGGTGTCTACTTTTTTGACATAGGTCCACAATGTACAAAGGCCAAAGAGGGAAATAACCGAAAGGTTTATTACAATGAAAAATGGGAGAACCAAAAAGCTTATATTCGTGAAGTGCTTTCGGAACAGAAAACAGGCGAGATTTACGGGAAACGTAAAATCGATGTCGAGCCAGTCTTCGGGTTTCTGAAGGCTAATTTGCATTTCACCCGAACGTCGGTGAGAGGCAAGAAGAAGGTAAAAAATGAATTAGGATTTGCACTTATGGCGGTGAACTTGAGAAAGTACACCGCCCGACAGTCTCATCAACCTATTTTAGGTCAACAAAACGGTGCCAACTATCGAAAAGCGATAATTGACACCGTTTTTTACTTAATTTGAGACTGTTTTGTCCCAGCCCCGTTTTTTATATGACATATATGCTTACTTTAAGTACAATCCAATGTTCACTAAAAAATCTCCTCATTTAGGAGCGCTTCCGGTCGTTCCCCCCGTAAAACATTTACGATATTCCTGCTTGCAAGCTTAGCCATGTCATATCTTGTTTCAACACTCGCACTTCCGATATGCGGCAAAGCGACAACATTACGAAATTGAAGAAGTGGGTGATCAGCTCCGATCGGTTCTTCTTTAAATACATCTAATCCAGCACCAGCAATCTCTTTTTCAGCTAAAGCTTTTGTCAGGGCTTCTTCGTCGACTACGCCTCCACGTGAAGCATTTATAAAAATCGCAGATGGTTTCATACGCTTAAAAACGTTTTCCGTAAACATATTTTTTGTTTCATCAGTCAGCGGCGCAAGACAAACGATGTAATCGGACATTTCAATGAGCTCATCAAATGGAGTATAAGTTGCATCAAGAGCTTTTTCAACATCTTCTTTTCTTGAACGGTTATAGTATAAAATGTTCATATCAAATCCTGACGCCCTTTTTGCTACAGCAGAACCTATTCTTCCCATTCCGACAATCCCAATCGTCTTATGATGAATATCAGTTCCGGCTAATAATAAAGGTCCCCAGTTTTTCCATTTGCCATCCTTAATATATTCCGCTGATTCCACAATCCGCCGTCCGGTCGCCATAAGTAGTGCGAATGTTAAATCTGCAGTCGTGTCTGTTAAAACGTCTGGTGTATTGCAAACGGCAATACCGTGTTTAGAAGCTGCTTCAACATCAATATTATCAAAGCCGACAGCTAAATTGGCCACAACTTTTAATTTTGGTGCTTGCTCGATCAGTTCTGCGTCAATTTGGTCAGACAACATCGTAAATAATCCATCTGCTTTTTTCGCCTCTTCTAACAAAACCTGAAGAGGTACAGGTTCTTCCTCTTTCGGCCAAACGTTAACCTCAGCATACTCTCGCAATGGTATAAGTGCTTCTTCTGGTACTCGTCTCGTTACATAAACATATGGTTTTTCCATAAACGTCTCCCCTTCTACCTCTCATATCACGACCATTATAAACCTTTCAGTCAAAGATGAGCAATTTTTTCGGAGGGCTTGGCCATTTACAGACTTAAAAACGAAAGCACAGCTGTATTATACGTAGGAGCTGTGCTTGATCGAAGGTGTTTGAAACCATAGAGGACAATGGTTCGTCTTCTGAAGATGCGGATAACGAGTTGTTAAATATAAAAACAGTTTTTCATAATCAGCAGAGCGGTCAAATAAGTTCATACAGTTCTGTCTCATGCTTGCACGCTCTTCACTATACACAGTTTGATAATATGCTTCTATTTGTTCGAAATAATGTGTCGGGAACATGCATCTTGCAAGAAGTAATTTTTGATCAAAGAGTGAAAGCGGATGATATGCTTCATAATCGTTCAAAAATTCATTAATGATATGCAGCTGGTTGCTCTCTTCCTCATTCATCCAATAGCTTCGGACATACTCTGTAATATCACGTGTATAATGATCATATAAAAAATCTGTCGGTACTTTTAATGAAGAAAGCTCATGCTCATGTACCGTAAGCCATGTATTTTCTCTAAAACGGTGGTGGCAGATTGTGTTTCCGCCTGCTGATAAAACGGGTTCATCTATTAATAAATCTGCAGTCATTTGAATTGCATTCTCACATAAACCAAGATAATAAGGAAAGCTTATTAAAAACTGTTCATCTAAATCTGTTTTCATTCTTTCCTGCCTCATTCGCACATACCATTTCTCTAGCTGATCCAACCTTCGCTCCCACTTTAATTTCCAAGCACTTATGCCGAAAGTCATCTCAGTATTTTTCGTATATTGCGGTGAATAGGTCATCCCTTTTTCATGAAACTTTGCTAATCTTGTTCCAATTTTATCGACGTTAAACGTATTTATATCTTGGAAATGAGGCTTTTCAATCGAGAATAAAACGGCTTCTCCTCCATCATGTGAAATAGCTTTTCGGTCCCCTTCTGGCTTTACGTATTGAGCTAATCCTCTTTCTCCATAATATCGAAGCCAATTAGCCATATTGATTTGTTCATCTAATTGATTCATATTTCGCTCATCAATCGTTCGAACTAAATACTCATCACCATTTGCTAAAACGACAAGATCATCTCCAACGTATAAGACATCGTCTAAATAAATTCGAAAGTGGTCAAATAGTTGTCTGTCTAACACACTTGGTCCCTCCAATACGTGCAACTCTTAAAACAGTGTATGTTATATCCGCCCAATCTGTTCATTTATTCGTATAAACGGCTGCATCATGTAAAAAATAATCAAGTAACACTGTTTAAACAACAATGAGAACGTGACCGCATATACTTTTGGAAAAGGACTTAGGGTGATGAGATGAAAGAACACTATGATGAAGTTGAATTAACAGCTAGGAAATGGTTACAAGAAAGAGGTGTTACAATTGATGACATCGCAGAGCTTGTATACTATTTACAATCTAATTATGTTGAAGATCTTTCAATAGAAACATGTAAGGAAAATATTGACCGTGTATTGTCTAAACGAGAAGTGCAAAATGCCATCATTACTGGGATACAGTTAGATAGACTTGCCGAAGAAGGCAAATTAGAAAAGCCGCTCCAAGGTATCATTGAGCGCGATGAAGGGTTATATGGTGTAGATGAGATTATTGCCTTATCGATCGTGAATGTGTACGGTTCAATCGGATTTACGAACTATGGTTACATTGATAAGCAAAAACCAGGGGTATTAAAAAAATTGAACGATAAAAGCCAAGGATGCCACACTTTCTTAGATGACATCGTAGGAGCTATAGCTGCCGCAGCGTCGAGCCGTCTCGCTCATAGTGTAAAAAACCTTGAATAACAGCACCCGTTATAAGAGAAAACCTAACCTACATCAAACTCAAAAAAAAATTACCACTAAAAATTCCCAGGTGCCAGGCACCTGGGAATTTTTGGATCTATACATATACTTCTTTACTTCTACACTTGCCATTCGTCCAATGAATGAATCGACCAGGTTGGTTGAACCTCTAGTTCATCTAATTGCTCTTTAGAAGTGACTCCAGTATGAACAATGATTGTATCCATACCAGCGTTAATACCAGCCATAATATCTGTTTGATAATTGTCACCGACCATGACGGAGTCCTCCAATGACGTACCTAACATCTCAAGTGCTTGATTAACGATTATTGATTCTGGCTTTCCTATAAACGTAGGTTTTACCCCTGTTGACACGGAGACAACAGAAGTTAAAGAGCCATTACCTGGCAGTAACCCTCTTTCTGTTGGGATCGCTACATCACTATTCGTTGATAAAAATGCTGCACCTGCTCTCACTGACAAACAAGCTTTACTTAACTTTTTGTATGTAATCTCGTGGTCAATGCCCATCACGACAGCATTCACTTTATTTTCCTCTTCTGTCAACGTAAAACCTTTATTCAAAAGGGCACTTCTTAATCCTTTCTCACCTATCATATATACATTTGCTCCAGGCTTTTGTTCATGCAAGTAATTTGCTGCTGCTATACTTGACGTAATAATATCTTTAGGTGCAGCTGGAATGTCCATAGAATTTAACTTATCAGAAACTTGTTCAGGTGTTTTTGAAGAGTTATTTGTGACAAATAAATATGGAATGCTCGCTTCCTTTAATCGTTTTATGAAATGTGATGCCGCTTCAATCTTTTCTGTACCTCTGTACATCGTTCCGTCTAAGTCAACTAAATATCCTTTATATTGCTTCATTAAAACCTCTCCTAATATGTATATAAATTTAATCAGATAACAGTTAAGTAATAATCAAGATTTGCCGATAAATTAGAATTCACAACTCGAAACGGTTGGCAAGCTCGACTGCACCGATTTAGCGACGGCTTCACTGCCATCTCCCATATTTGCCTAAATCAATTCATACAACGATGCAAGTAATAAAAGCGCAAGCACCCTCAGTTATCGACGAAGAACACTGGTCGGACAAAGCGCCACGTACTACGCCCTACCCGGAATTAGGACGTTCTTTCCGTCGAGGCAACTCTCTAGTTCCCCTTCGACTAAAACCCCTACGTCCTGCGGGAACGCCGAAATCACTACATCCATGTAGAAGTGCGTGATATAAACGCTCTTCGCTGAAACTAGACAAGACAATGATCGAAAGATTGAAATTATATACTTGCTTATCTACCGAAAAAGAATCGCCACTCAGAGGAGTGACGTTTCAATATGTACGCTTTCATTTTTATAATCGTGAATGCACTCTCTAACTAGTGTACATACTGCTCTAATCTTTTTGAGGCAAAAAGGCTGAAACCGGCCCTAATTCATTTTCTAAATATATTCGAACTTTCCCCGGGAAATTAAGGAGGGTAACACTCTCTTTATGAAAAGCTTGATATAACCTATTATGATCAACCTTCGTATATTGTTGAAGTAAAGCTTTTCTCCAAGGAATTAACTGCTTTATCGAGTTCGCATCGTCTTTTGAAATCACCTTTTCATCTAATAAAATGTCAACGACATCATCATAGCTGCCCGGATCTCTCATAATAAACCCATCAATCATTTGATTCCCTACATCGATCATCACTTCAATCGTCATATGAGCAATTCTTTCTAACATGAATTGCTGATCCTTGCTCTCCAATGACTTTTCTTTTGAAAAAGTTTCAATCAATTGCTCCATATATTGTAAGCGCTCTTCTATTAATTTTCTGTCAACAAAATACATACAAATCCCCTCTTTTCATTCAAATAAACACAATTAGTATAACACATTAGTCGATTTCTCAAGGAATCTAATGGCAAATTGGCGATTTCAATTTATTTCGTATGGAATTTTTGTTATTATGATGAAGAATTGTTCGACCTTATAAATGCTATGTCATAATTCGATAAATCTTCTTTGTCATTATCATCGACCTTTCTTACTAAAAAGTCAATATTTACGATAAAGATGATGAATCGGCTAAACGATAAGCATAGTAATAAGAAAAGCGCTAGAGTCCTGACATGAAAAAGTCCAAACTTAAACTTCAAGTGGCAGGACGAAGCGATCTAGAGCCGTTGGCGTCTGTCCCTTCCTCTAATAGAATTGCTCTGGAGTTTTCCGTCAACTGGCTGAAATGCCACGTCCTGTGGCATACCCAGAATTAGGACGTACTGTCCGGCTAGACAATTCGTTAGATAAGACCTTCGGATAACATCCCCCATCCTGGGGGAACGTTCGAAGTTGAAGTTATCACATCCGTGCGGAAGCTTGTGATGTAAATGCTTTATGGGGTTAGACAGCGTTCGAGTGGTTGTAATTTTATCTTCTTATCAATTAAAGAAAAGATTCAACGAGAAATTGGGGGAATGATTGTGGAAAGGGAATTAGCGTTAGAAATTGTACGGGTTACCGAAGCTGCATCACTAGCATCTTCACAATGGATGGGCCGAGGTTTAAAAAATGAAGCAGATGATGCTGCTACTAACGCCATGCGCGAAATGTTTGATTCTGTTAATATGAAAGGAACAGTCGTCATTGGGGAAGGTGAATTAGACGAAGCCCCTATGTTATACATCGGAGAAGAACTAGGATCCGGAAATGGTCCAGAGGTTGATATTGCAGTTGATCCGCTTGAAGGTACGAGTATTGTGGCAAAAGGACACCCAAACGCTATGGCAGTTATCGCTGTTGCCGATCGTGGTACACTGCTTCACGCACCAGATATGTATATGGAAAAGCTTGTCGTCGGTCCTGAAGCAGCTGGACTTGTTCGTTTAGATGATCCTATCGAGAAAACAATTGACATCGTTGCCAAGATGACGAACAAGCGCGTTCGTGACGTAACAGTCATTATTCAAGAACGCGAACGCCATGAAGAACTTGTCAACCGTATTAGAGATAAAGGAGCGCGTGTAAAATTATTCGGTGATGGCGATGTAGGTGCTTCAATCGCCACTGCAATGCCACGTACCGGAATTGACTTGTTTGTCGGGACAGGTGGTGCTCCAGAAGGGGTCATTTCAGCTGCTGCCATTAAAGCGCTAGGCGGAGATATGCAAGCTCGTCTCGTTCCAATGAATAATGAAGAACACGACCGGTGTAAAAAAATGGGTATTGAAGACGTCAGTCAAGTGCTACATTTAAATGATCTTGTCAAAAGTGATGATGCCATTTTTGCAGCAACCGGCGTCTCAACAGGTGAATTGTTAGAAGGAGTCCGCTTTTTAGGTGGTGACCTTGTCGAAACAGATTCAATCGTCATGCGTGCAAAAACAGGGACAGTTCGTTACATTAAAGCTCATCACCGTTTAAATCAAAAGCCGCATCTTTCCATGCCTGAAGATAATTGAGGAGGAATACAATTTATGAGCGAACGTTTTTTTCTTTACGATGAGATAGAAGAGACGAAGACGAGGTTCGTTAGTTTTATGGGAGAGAGTCAAAGGTTTGACTTAGCTATTACAACAACAACTCGTTATTACGGAAAAAAGCTAGTCATGGATATGCAATCTAACCGATTTGCCATTATTGGTGAAGATGACCTTGATGCACCTGGTTACTTAGAACGGACTTTTGATATTGATGAAGAAGATGGCAAAGAAATGCGTGAGTTTTTATACGAAGTCATTTTATAAGCTTTTTTCAGGAAAATCAAGGCTAGAATAATGTACCTACCTCCTTTCCATACTACATGGTAAGGAGGTTTCTTTATGAACAATAAGCACGGCCGTCAAAAAGACCAATATTCTGACTTTATAACTGTCGAAAAAAACCGGAAAGAACTTATCGCTGAACAAACACCTGAAGGTGCTTATGGCTCTCCTATTGAAGAAACGTTTGAAAAAACGACTCCATGGACAGAAGGCCAACGTACAGCAAGCGCATTCGCATATGAAAATAAGGAATTGCACCAAGGACTCGAACGAAAAGACCCTGGGGCACATCTGACTCACGATGATAAACGAACAGACTACCAGCACCCATACCGAAAATCCTAAACCAAAAATATCCAGGTGCCAGGCACCTGGATATTTTTGGATATTTATAGGTATTTTAAAACCTCAGCATTGATTTTATGCTTAGGATTCATATACTTATGAAGACTTCTTGTCTTCTTTCACTTTGCGCACTACAAAATAAGCACAACCAAAATTGCAGTATTCATATAAATATTCCGGGAGCGAACTGATCTTTGCATCAAAGCTTGATTTTCTATGCTTATCATCGAAAAAGCCTTTCAAACGCAATTGTTCATATCCCCAATCACCAACAATATAATCATATTTATTTAAGACATCACTGTATCGGTTTTTAAATTCCTCTTCAACCCATCCGTCTCTTACGTCTTCAACGAGTTCAAACGTATTTCCTTGAATGCGAATCATTTACAGCCACCTCTCTTCACTCTCTTTATATTGCCTTATTTCACGAAAAATTTCAATGCTGTACGATTAAAACAGCCACAAATTACCTCACTATATACAAAAAAAACGGTCAAGCTATTCATAGGAGGTGATACAGATGAGAAAACAATTACCATCTATGATTCTTACCGGAATGTGTTTGTCTTTTGTGATGACTGGCTGTGGCGGAATGAATGAAGGAAGTGACCTTGAAGGACAGCAAGTAGATTTATTCCGTGGGTATCAGCAACCAGAACGACACTTTGTGATCAATCGAAATATTAGAGGTAATGCAGAACAGTATAATCGCTTTGGTTTTAACCGAAATAATAAAGAAACCGCATATGCTGGACAAAGTGCACCTGGTTATGCAACATATGATCGCC
Source organism: Evansella halocellulosilytica (assembly GCF_002335745.1). Lineage (GTDB taxonomy): Bacteria > Bacillota > Bacilli > Bacillales > Salisediminibacteriaceae > Bacillus_CA > Bacillus_CA halocellulosilytica. The sequence goes on from NZ_NIST01000001.1 coordinate 5,014,416, forward strand.
CACTACTTGCTGAAAGCATAAGTAAAATGGCAACAACGAATGACTCTGTTGATGATTGCGCCGTTTTAGTAACTGATCAACACGTTTTAATGACTTATGAAAAAAGTGGTGATGAAAGTCGAGAAGAAGTTGCTGAACAAATGAAACAAACAGCACTTTCACTCGTACCCGCTTATTACGATATTTACGTAAGTGACGATCCGAATATGGCTGAGGAAATTGAACGCTTCCAAGGGTTGTCTCCGAAAGAACAACATTATCAAGATTCATTAGAGCAAACTATTGAACGAATGAAAACGTACCCACAAGGCGAACCATTGGAAATCGATGATTTTGACCACGAAGACAGCAGAATGGATCAAGAAGGACAAGAAGATACTAATCGCCGTGCAAGGCAATAACGATGAACAATCGTAAAGAGTTCTGTCTGTTTTATGAGCGTGAGGATGAGAAAGAGTCTCCTGGACTCCCCCTCCTATTCGTCAAAAGAACAGCAATGTCCTTTGAGAAGCATATGATGTAAATGTTCATGTTGATGCTGGACAACAATATAAGAATTGAAAACTTTAATTATGATATTAATAAAAGCCGTCTCACATCGTCTGTTAAATAACAACAAAAGAGACGGCTAATTATTTATGCTTGTTCTGCGGCATTCACTTGTTCATCTGCATGGTATGAAGAGCGAACAAGTGGACCAGATTCACAATGTTTAAAACCTTTACTTAAAGCAATTTCCTTCAATTCTGCGAATTCTTCTGGAGTCCAATACTTTTTAATTTTCAAATGGCTTTTCGTTGGCTGCAAATACTGTCCTATTGTCATAATATCTACATCGACAGCACGCAGATCGTCCATCGTCTGAATAATCTCTTCCTTCGTTTCACCAAGTCCGATCATTAAACTCGATTTTGTCGGGATCTTTGGCTGCATTTCTTTTGCTCGTCTTAAAAATTCTAAAGATCGCTCATACGTTGCTCTAGCACGAACTCTAGGTGTTAAACTTCTCACTGTCTCAATGTTATGGTTAAGAATATCTGGACGAGCGTCCATTAATATTTTCAAGTTTTCTTCTTTCCCTGCCATGTCTGAAGGAAGAACTTCTACAGTTGTAAAAGGACTTTTTCTTCGAATTGCTCTTACCGTTTCTGCAAAAATTTCAGCACCGCCATCTTTTAGATCATCACGAGCAACAGCCGTAATGACCGCATGTTTAAGCCCCATTAAATGAACTGACTCTGCTACTCGCTCTGGTTCTTCTCTGTCGAGCTCAGTAGGTAAACCTGTCTTTACGGCACAAAAACGGCAGGCTCTCGTACAAATATCTCCTAAAATCATAAAGGTCGCAGTTTTCCTCTCAGCCCAACACTCATGAATGTTTGGACAACGAGCTTCTTCACAAACTGTATGTAACTTCTTTTCACGCATCATCTTTTTTAAGCCAGTATATGATTCATTCGTATTTAATTTAATTTTTAACCATTCCGGCTTACGAATATGTTCCTCTTTTTTCGCCATTCCGACTCACGCTCCTGTCATTTACATTATGTATAAAAGCATGGTTGCTCAAATAAAATGAACTTTTTTCAGTATTCCATTTTAACTCATAATCATTAGTAACTTTAACATGAAAATTAAGAAATCTCAAAGTGATTGTTTATTTCCAACATTTGTCGGAATCAAATGATGCCTTTTTTTCGCAAACTATATTCAGTAGTGCCGAAAAGGAGGAAATTTACTAATGAAAAAATGGCTAACGAGAAGTTTGCTGCTCGTTCCTTTTTTGTTCATACTGTTGCAAAGCAACACTTTTGCAGCAACTGCAAATGTACATGATTTATCTTCAGAAGAAGTATATAAGGAAAGAATGGCATTATATTTGAAAACGGAAGCATCTTCTCATATTCCTTGGTATTTTCTTGCTGCTGTAGATAGTTATGAAAGAGGACTTCGTCAAGCACGAAAAGACCTCCCTCAAGAAGAAGGATTTATTGCGATTCATTTCACTAAGGAAGCATGGGCTGGTGAACAAAACCCAAATAAAGAGGATACAAACCCTGTTTCCATATCATTGTTTAATGGAATAGGCCTAGATGGTGATGGTGATGGTAAAGCAGAATTAACGAACGATGAAGATGTTCTCCATACGTTTGCTCAGCACTTATCGAAGTATGGAAGCAGTGATGAAAACATTCGTATTGGTCTTTGGGATTATTATCAGCGTGATAAATCAGTCGAACTCATTATGGGCCACGCTAAAGTTTATCGCACATTTGACACATTAGATCTCCGAGAACGAGCATTTCCAATGCCACTACAATATAATCATAGTTACCGAAGTACATGGGGTGACCGACGGGGGTGGGGCGGTAACCGAATACATGAAGGAACGGATATATTTGCGGGTCACGGTACGCCGATTCGTGCCACCACATATGGAATTGTCGAGTTAAAAGGATGGAATAAGTATGGGGGCTGGAGAATTGGAATCCGAGATGTAAATAATGTTTATCACTACTTCGCACATATGAGTAGCTTTGAAAAAGACATAGAACGAGGTACTGTCGTAAAACCTGGAACTGTGATCGGATATTGTGGCAGCTCCGGTTATGGTAAACCAGGAACACAAGGGAAATTCCCTCCCCACCTTCATTACGGTATGTATAAAGATAATGGATATATTGAATGGTCCTTCGACCCTTATCCATCACTTCGAGCTTGGGAAAAAGGAGAGCGTAAGAAGAAAAAGTAAACAAAATCAATACTCTTTTATACACTCAACTGCATAAAATTATCTTAGACTAAAAATAATGGAGAAAAGCAGCCCAACGATGAGCTGCTTTTCTTGTTAGCGATTTAGAAATTCAAGATTAAAATCCAAAGGATTCCAAGTGGTGCAATGATACGGATAAACCATAGCCAAACCACACCAATTACTGAATCCGTTAAACCTGTTTCACGCAGGGCATCGACTTTATTCCAGCCCCACCCAACAAATAGTGCACTAATCATGCCGCCAAGTGCTAACAAATAGCGGTCAGTTAACGCATCCACAGCATCTAAGAAAGGTAAACCAAAGATAAGGAAGTCACTTAATGGTCCACCTTGGCTAAGTGCTGAAGGTACACCAAATAGTGTAACGATCACACCCGCAACAATCGTAGCTTTTTTACGATTCCACGTGAATTGACGCATTGCGTAAGAAACACTTACTTCTAAAAGTGAAATCGCAGAGGATAAAGCAGCAATTGCGACTAAGAAGAAGAAGAGAATCGCAAAGAATGTACCAGCTCCACCCATTAAGTTAAAGACTTCTGGAAGGACAATAAAGATCAATCCCGCTCCATCTGTCGGATCAATATTCGCAAAAGTAAATACTGCAGGGAAGATCATTATACCTGCTACAATCGCAAATAACGTATCTAATGTTACAACAGTTCCTGCTGCACTTGGCAATTTCGTCTCTTTCGGTAAATAACTAGCATACGTAATCATAGCACCCATACCTAATGAAAGAGTAAAGAATGCCTGACCAATTGCAGCTGCATATACACCTGGTTCACCAAAAGCTGACCAGTCAGGGCTGAACATGAACCTTAAACCTTCACCAGCTCCGTCAAGTGTTAGAGCGTAACCTGCAAGAATAATAATCAAAAGTGCTAATAACGGCATAAAAATACGGTTTGAAAGTTCGATTCCTTTTTTGACCCCGAAGAATACAATAAAAATGACGATAGCCATAAATAAGAACTGCCAAAAAAGTGGTCCTGCGGTTCCGCCGATGAAGCCTCCGAAGAACTCATCGTATGTTCCACCTTGTACTCCTTGGGCTAAACCTGTCACGTAAGCATATAAGAAATAAACGACCCAACCTGCAATAACTCCATAAAATGAAAGAATCGTAAATGCTGAAACGACTCCAAAAATACCACCTAGCGCCCAAGGCTTGCCAGGAGCAATCTTCGTAAAGGATCCGACTACATCAGACTGTCCCCTGCGACCAATTGAAAACTCAGCAAGGATGACTGGTAAGCCTATGAGAAGAATACATAAAATATAAATGAGTAAAAAAGCAGCTCCACCGTTTTCACCGGCAACATAAGAAAAACGCCAAATGTTACCTAAACCAACTGCTGAACCAACTGCGGCTAATATAAAGCCCAGCCTCGTGGCCCATTGTTCGCGCTCTGCCATTAGTAATTTCCCCTTCCTAAATGTTTAAATGTTTTTATTTTTCTGACTATTAGAAAGAAAGCAGTCTACCTTTTAATTTAACACCTCCAACTTTAGACATATTAAAATATATTCATTACGTTGTCTTATTATAATTATCTCATGAAAGTTTGTCAAAGTTTTTTCGGAATATTTTATATAAATCTGAATTAAATGATAAATAGTGCTATATACAATAGCCCCATACGTTTTACTGTATACATATACATCTATACAATTTTTATTCCAACCTCCCCCGCTGTTATAAAAAAATGCCCAGCCTCCTTTTATCGAGACTAGGCACTATATATATCATGTTCAGTCGTTTTCAACTGGTCCGTTATAGAACAAATTGATCATAAGCTTCAATATGAGGATCGTAACGACAAACGTCACGGCTGCTCCTAATAAGGCAAGCAGCAAGCTTCCTGTAAATCCAATGATGAGGAAGCCGGTCACTGCAACTCCGCCAATCATTAATGCGTACGGAAGCTGAGTTAAGACGTGGTCAATATGATGGCTACCAGCACCTGTGGAAGATAGAATCGTAGTATCAGATATAGGAGAACAATGATCTCCGAAAATAGCTCCTGCAAGTACAGCTGCAAGGACTGGCAATAATAAGCTTATATCTGTTACGATCGCCATTTGCCCAGCAATTGGCAGCATTATTCCAAACGTTCCCCATGAAGTTCCGGTCGTAAAGGCCATAAAACCAGCGATAACAAATAATAATGCAGGTAACAAACCAAGATGAATATGGTCATCAACAATTGTTGCTAAATATTCTCCGGTGCCAAGTTCACCAATAATTTCAATGATCGTCCATGCAAATATTAAAATGTAGATCGCAGGAAGCATCGATTTAATACCTGCCCAAAGCCCAATTCCTAAATCCTTTACCGGTAAACTGCGCATGAAAGCAATTCCTATTGTGACAACTAAACTAATTAAACCTCCATATAACAATGAAGCAGCGACATCTGTATTTTCAAATGTTGCTAAAAGTCCTGCTTGTCCTTCAGTGCCTTGAATACCAGTAATAATCATAAAGAGTACAGTAGCTGCGATTAATGTAGTAATCGGCCATAAAAGATCTCCTACACGCCCTTCTACTACTGGCTTCGCATCATCACTTTCACCAGGAACAGGCCCTTTATTTACGTCAACAAGTTCACCTGTTTGAATCGCATGAAGCTCGTGTTTTCTCATCGGTCCAATGTCCAGTTTGAAATAAGCAACGGCAAACACCATTAAAATAGCGAAAACAGCATAAAAGTTCATCGGAGCAATCATTAAAAATGCTTGTAATGCTGAGTATTCAGCTGTACTTTCAGCAAGAATATCTCCGATTATCGTAATAATGTATGCTCCCCAGCTTGATAAAGGTACGAGTACACACATTGCCGCTGCAGTGGAGTCCACCGTATAAGCTAGCTTTGCTCGAGATACTTTATGACGATCCGTAAATGGTCGACTCACATTCCCGACTGTTAAACTATTAAAGTAATCATCAATAAAAATAAGTATACCTAAAATACCTGAGACAAATTGGGCGCCGACTCTCGTTTTTACTCTGCTCAATGCCCACTCACCGAATGCACGGCTTCCGCCAGTCATTGTAATTAACGCAGCAATCATTCCGAGAGTTAATAAAAATAAAAGAATATAAAATTCCCATGTATTTATGCCGTCATCGACGACGAAAATATTGGTTACAATTGTAATAATTTGACTAAATGTTTCATTAATAAATTGCTCTTCAGATTGATTGACCATTAGAGCCCCAACAATAATCCCAATCCCTAAAGACAATAATACGCGCTTCGTAATAATGACCATCAATAATGCTAAAATTGGTGGCAATAACGATAATATTCCATGTTCCATCTCTTTTCCTCCTTGTTTTCTGACAGTCAAATAATGACTATGATGATTAATCGTGTTCGACAATTTACCGAGTGTGAAAAAGAGGAGAAATCAAAACGCCTAATAAAATGAAAGATAAAACCTTTATTTTATACAAAATAAAAAGGTGACAGAGGAATACTCCGTCACCTGAATAAAGTCAAGTTCATGATTTCCCCACCACAATCGTTTAGTAGTCCTCCACTACGGTTCACCGTAAGTGACAGTGTTACATTTATTCAATGTAACCCCAGCTAAGCAATGACGGACATCATTTACTTGCTTCGGCAAAGATCCCTTTCAGAAATGATCCTCGTTGTCCAAACTCCCATTTCATACTCATAAGCTTTGCGCCTCTACCTCACCAGCTGCGATGAGGCTTACATACTTCGTCATTCAATTGTCAAACTGATAATGATTCTAGCAAATCCACATTCAAAAAGCAACCATAAATCCATACCAATATTTGTTAAGTGCCAGGCACATGGAAATGTATGCCATCCCCCTATCTTCTTTCGTAGACGATAAATGTATGGGGGTGCTTATTTTTTTCATCGACTGTACCTTCTTTGGAAGATATGACCTTCCACGTCTTTTCGTCAATTACCGGAAAATAAGTATCACCTTCGAATTCTCCCTCAATGAACGTAATATACAAACGATCAGCTATTGGCATGAGCTGTTCATAAATCGTTGCTCCACCAATGACGAAAAACTCTTCAGAATCAACTGATAAGCTTTGAATATCTTTTAAGTTGCTGATGACTTCAACTCCATCAGGATGAAAATCTTCCCTTTTCGATAAGACAAGATTTCTCCGGTTAGGCAGCGGTTTCCCAATCGATTCATATGTCGTTCTTCCCATGAGGACAGGGTGACCGCTCGTCACTTCTTTAAAATATTTTAAATCGTTCGGTAAGTGCCAGGGCATATCCCCATCTTTTCCGATAACACGATCCTTACCTATTGCAGCGATCATCGAAATCATACAGACACCTCACCCTTAATATGTGGATGAGGATCATAGTCGACTAACTCAAAATCATCAATCTTAAAGTCCTCGATTTTTTCCACTGCACGGTTTAGCTTCATCGTTGGAAGCGAGCGTGGCTCCCTCGTAAGCTGAAGCTTCACTTGGTCAATATGGTTATTGTAAATATGAACGTCGCCAAACGTATGGATGAACTCTCCTACTTCAAGATCGCATTCTTGTGCAATCATCATCGTTAATAAAGAATAAGAAGCAATATTAAACGGCACTCCTAAAAATAAATCTGCACTTCGTTGGTAGAGCTGACAAGATAGTTTGCCATCGGAAACATAAAACTGAAAGAGACAGTGACAAGGCGATAAAGCCATTTTATCTAAATCAGCAACATTCCATGCATTTACGACTAACCTTCGTGAGTTAGGATTCTGCTTTATTTGCTCAATGACTTCGCCGAGCTGATCAATCCTTCCTCCATCTCGTTTGGGCCAAGAGCGCCACTGCTCTCCATATACAGGACCTAAGTCTCCATTTTCATCAGCCCACTCATTCCAGATTCTCACATTGTTGTCTTTTAAATATTGAATGTTCGTATCTCCTTTAATAAACCATAGCAATTCATGAATGATAGCTCTTAATGCAAGCTTTTTAGTCGTCAATATCGGGAAGCCTTCGCTTAAATCAAACCTCATTTGATAGCCGAATGTACTAATTGTGCCTGTCCCAGTACGATCCTCTTTCTTTGTTCCATTTTCCAAAACGTGTTTACATAAATCTAAATATTGCTGCACTGTTCTCTTCCTTTCTATTTTAAAAATAATATGAAGAAGTACGATTATTCAATGATACTCGCCTTTGCTAAAGAGTACGGAGAATCAAGATTAGCCATTGTTGCCATGTTGAACATTTAACAAACGAATTTAAAGCTTGTCCAACTTCAGTGAGACGGCGACATTGTTATTGTCGCCGTAAATCGGTTCGCTACACTTACTAGTCAATAGCTCGTAGTTAAAACTTAAGAAGTGCCTCTTTCCCGCTCATCCCTTTAAAGACACCTATTAGTTCTGCTTCAAGAGTAACAGATTCCAAAGGAGCTTCAATCAACTCCTCAATCGTTTTTACACCTACTGCACGACCTGCGATTACTTTCCTATCTTTTAATTTTTCATTTAACAATCCGACATCAAGCGCTCCGCACATAATATATCCTCGCTCGTTCGTTACTACAAGTAAGTTTGTCTTAGGCAGCTTTACACTAACTGCAGTAAAAGGTTTACCTTCAATAAACATTGGTTCTACTTCTACCATTGCCCCCACCTCTTTCATTGAGTCAATATTATTTTATTCAATGGGCAATAAACGGTGCATAAATGAATGTCTAAGCGTTTCCTTGTGTTAGCTTCCACGCGAGCACATCCCGTAAAAATTCCGGCATAAAATATTTTTTTTCAGGAATCGCTGTAATATCAGGATATAAATGACCGAATGTAAACATATCTAATGTCGCAAGCTTATACTGTTTCTCCTTATTTAACTGTTCTCCTCTAATCATAACATCCTGCTCACGAATATAGCTTTGCTTCTGTTCTATGATCAATTCATTAAATACCATAACGCCTAATATTTTACCTCGAAAGCCAAATCCTTTCAGTTTGTATTCGACCATCTCCCTTTTATTTGCTTGACGAATTAATTCGAGTAATTGTTCTCCTGATACAATTACAGTTGCTGGGTTAATAGGGTGCGGACAAATACGATGCAAGTCCTCATAAGTAATTAAACCTTGAGGAAGCCCGTCCAACAGCACACCAGCATTCACCATTCCAATGTCAGCATCACACCATTCATTCAATGCTTCTGCAAGTAACTTGACTAGATCAGACTCTTCATACCAGCTTACATGTAAAGGGGTCTCTAACCTAGTAATCACTGCAGCTAAGTTTCCTTTTGCTTCGCTCTTTAACTTTTCCAACTTTATGACCGTTCGTTCATCTTTTAGATCCAGATTGACAGGAACCGATAAAACTGATGTTGACAGCGAGTGCACACCATCCTCATCCTTTTCATATGTCAGTTTTATCTCTCCAACATATTTCCCAGATCTGCCAGATTGATTTATCCAAGTCCCGTGTTCTTGCTTTCCATTTTCTAAAACATGATGAGTATGTGCCCCCAATATAAAATCAAATTGCGGAAATTGTTCGGCCATTTTTTCATCTTCAAAAAGTCCAAGGTGGGATAAACAAATGATAATGTCTGCTTTATATTCCAGCATTGGAAGCGTTTCTGCCAATGATTTAAATGGGTCTATAATGCGCCATCCTAAAGATTCATAAAACAAATAAAATGGAACCGTCACACCTGTTATCCCAACCGTTAACCCCGACTCCGTCGTTATGATATGATAAGGTTTGCACCATTCTGGGCGCTGTCCATTTTGATCATACAAATTGCTTAATATAACCGGGAAGTTTGCGCTTTCGTACAGTTCATTCAATTGCATTTTAGAAAAAGTCATTCCCTCATTATTCCCGATCGTGACTGCATCATAGTTTAAGTCGTTTAATAGTTGAACATTTCCCTTTCCTTCTAATCCTTCTGTCATTGGATGGACACGATCAGCATGATCCCCGATATCAAACAATAAAAGATCCTCACCTGCCTCAGATGCCTCTGCTTTCTTCTCTTGTATAAGTGCTGTCACAGAAGGCCAATGTTCTAATTGACTATGTAAATCATTCGTATGAAGAATTCGTAACGTTTTTACAGGCAACTTATTCACATCCAGTCACTAAGTAATAAGAAAAGCACAAGGCGCCAGCCTATCGGCGACACTCTTTACCTGCGACGAGTAACCGCAGGAGCACTGTTTTTCTGCGACGAGTAATCGCAGGAGCAACGAGCGATTCTTCGCTGAATTCTCTACGAGCTGCTTCGACGCATTCTCTTCTTCGATTAATCTTGCAGAGGAAGAAGCACGCAGTCTGCGACGAGTAATCGCAGGAGCACTGTTTTTCTGCGACGAGTAATCTCAGGAGCAAGCGCTGCCTCTTCCTCTTCTAGCATCGCTCTGTGGTTATATCCGTCAACCGGGCAATGCGCCACGTCCTGTGGCATGCCCGGCATTAGGACGTCCTGTCCGTCGAGGCGAATCGCTAGATCAGATCTTCGGCTAAAACCCCCGCGTCCTGCGGGGACGCCGAAGTCACCACATCCGTGTGAAAGCTCGTGATGTAAATGCTCTTTGGGGCTACCGACAGGAAGAAGTCCGAACTTAGACTTCAAATGGCGGGGCGAAGCGACCTCGAGCCGAAAACTGCTGTCTCTTCCTCTTCTAGTATCACTTTGAAGCTAGATACGTCGAGACAACTCGTAACATAAGATCTTCGGCTAAAACCCCCGCGTCCTGCGGGACGCCGAAGTCACCACATCTGTGTGGAAGCTCGTGTTGTAAACGCTCGTGCCTGAAGTCTAGACAGCAATCGAAAGATTGAAATTTTATACTCTTATCTTTATATAAAGAAAATTGGCTTAGCTTCAAATGAGGTTAAGCCAATCGTACACGCAAAAGAAAAATTCGATTACGAACCTGTAATTCCTTGGTAAATCAACCTAATTCCGATAATGACTAAAAAGATACGTAGCAAGTTTACGACAGAATCACTTGTCATTCGTTTATTAATTGCTGCCCCGATTGTTCCTCCAAGCCAGGCTCCTGGAATAAGTGCCAATGCATAAAGCCAATCTACGTTTCCTAAGTAAATGTGCGAAATTGAACTAATGATTGCTGAAAGAAACACTAAAAACATAGAAGTTGCTACCGCAAGATGGGCCGGAAATCCAAATAAAAGAATCATTGCAGGAACCATTAATGAGCCACCGCCAATTCCAAATAACCCTGAGCACATTCCTACAACAAAAGCGATTAAAATTCCAACAATTGGCTGGTAGCCATATTCAACTGTTTCACCTAGATCATTTTCGTAACTGCGTTGGATACCTTTACTCATCCGTTTTAACGGCTTAATATATTTTCTTACCATTAAAATAAAAGATACAACAATAATAAATAAACCAAATCCAACTAAAAAAGCATCAGTATTAATATCTTTATTTAACCAAACACCAAAAAGCGCTCCTGGTCCGCTTCCAATAAAAAAGATTAAGCCGCTCTGATAATCGACTTTCTTTTGCTTCATATACGCTAATGTTGATGACAGCCCTGTAAAGATCATAACTAATAATGATGTTCCTACTGCTACTTGCGGGGTAATACCTTCTAAAACGGTCGTATAGCTGCTTAATATCATGAGAGCAGGCACGATAATAATTCCCCCGCCTAACCCCATAATACTTCCTAAAATTGCTGCTACGAGACCGAGCAGCAATAATAAAATCCATTCCATGAAGTATGCCTTCTTTCTATATTTCGTTGCTGTTCAATTTCTTCTATAAACGTTTATACCTTATTATTCATCAAACAGTCCTAACTGTCGAGGTGCAAGCCCTTCGTAATTTATTCCTAATTTATCAATAAAATCCTTCGCATTACCGGCTGCATGCCCACCAGAGTTATTGTTAAAAACAACATAACACGTATTTGTATGTTCTGAGAGTTGTTTCACTTTCCTTCCGAGAGCTTCTAACTCCTCATCATTGTAATCGTATAAATACCGTACATCACGCCATTCCTGTCCATTTGCTGGTTTGTTCCACCCGTATACATTCCTTCCGTGAAAACGGACAAGTGTTTTATGTTCTGTTGTCACTTCTCCTACAAATGGAATTGAACGCTCTCCAGCTTGTGGCTCATCACAAATGCTATGAATCCATTTATCTTCCTTCATGTAATTGAGAGTTTTGTCATAATACTCATCTTCAAACCAAGAGTTGTGGCGGAATTCTAACGCTACATCCTCATCTTTAAACCACTCTCTACAAAAACGTAAGTAATCAACATGCTCTTTTTTACATGTAAACCAGGGTGGAAATTGACATAAAGTCATCGCTAATTTTCCTGCTTCTTTTAAAGGCTTAATTGATTCTAAATAGGCTTCAAACATTTCTTTTTTCGTTGAAAATGGAATATCACCACGCTGATGACCGGTTATCCCTTGATATGCTTTTACTACAAACTGAAAAGAGTTAGGTGTCTCCTTTACCCACTTAACCATATTTCGCACAGGCTGAACCGCATAAAACGATGCATCTAATTCAACAACCGGAAAGTGTCCTGCATATACTGGAAGTTTTTCTTTTGCTGACGATATATGCTCATATAATGAGTCATGATCTCCCCAACCTGTTAAACCAATCTGTATCATGTCATCCCCCATTTCCATAGAAGTTTTATTAGAAAGTTATTTTAAAATGATCATGATAATTGCCCTATCATTAGGCTTTCGTCTTTCCGGGACATATATCTATTGCATATGTTGTGGTGTAGTAGTCTTTAGTTACCAAATAAAAGGTGCGTTAACATTTTTTAAACCATTATCGTCATGTCATCTAGCATGTTCAGTATATATGCGGCTAAGTTTCCATAATGTTTTTTCCTTCGCCTACGAAGATTGACTCTTACAATGAAGTCGAATTGCTCACGTAGACAAAATCTATCATTTTAAGCAAGGAAAGATTATTCACATTACTATTATGAAGGAGGAATTGATGTGTATCAAGATTCAACTAATTTTGGACAGTTCGACCCAAATCAAGATGAGCGTGTCATCGCTTTTGGGGGTAGACCGCCAAGAAGAAGACCTCATTTTTATGGGAGAAGATCTTTTTATCCAGCGCCATTTTTTGGAGGGGTTTTAGGCGGGCTTCTCGGTAGTGCTTTATTTAGTCCATATTATGGAGGATATTATCCACCTTATTACCCTTACTACCCTCCGTACTATCCTTATTATTAATTTCCGGCTTGGATACACTTTTTGGTGTATCCAGGTTTTGATTCAAGGTTATATCTTTAATAATTAGACTATCGATACCTCACCACCAGAAGGAACCCGTCTATATAAGCGTATTTAAAAGAACACAGATAGGGGGCTCAAAAGTAAAAAAGAACTCTAAACCAAAATTGGCTAAGAGTTTTTTACTTGATAATTAACTATTTTTACTTTCCAGTATACATATTTAGTATTCGAATTATGGTGTGGAAAAATGTTGTCGCCCATTGATGTTCATAAATATAAAAATCGGACCATCGTGTGGAAAACCACCCAATAGATTTTTTAAAATGTCCAAACCTTATTGACACATTTGCAAAAATTGTTATAATAATGTCCAATATCTTTGACATAGGTGATACTATTGAAAAATAAAATTAAAGCAATGCGAAAGAAACTGGGGATAACACAAGAGCAACTCGCAAAGGAGTGTGGAGTTGTTAGACAAACGATAAACTGTATAGAGAATGATAAATATGATCCCACACTGGAGTTGGCTTTCAAATTATCAAAAACGCTAAAATTAAAGGTAGATGAATTGTTTATTTATGATTAAATTTCATTCAAATTATATAATAACAATGAAAGATATTGTAAGGGAAAGAAATGATGTCCTACATCAACCAACACAAGAAGTAATGGTACCTCCATCTGATGAAGATAAGGAAACATTAACTTGTATGATGAATTTCTTGAAAAATAGTCAAGACCCCGATCTATCCCAAAAATATAAATTGCGTGCAGGAGTTGGCTTATCAGCGAATCAGATTGGCTTGAATAAGCGTATGTTCGTAGCTTATTTAACTGATGAGAAGGGGAAAGAGCATGAATATACCCTTATTAATCCGAAAATAATCAGCCATTCAGTTTCTATGATTTATTTACCACCAAGCGAAGGTTGCCTCTCTGTTGATCGGGATATAAAAGGGTTTGTCCCAAGATATGAGAGGATTAAAGTGAAAGGGGTTAATTTAGAGGGAGAAGAATTAGTATTAAAACTTAAAGGCTATTCTTCTATTGTTATTCAACATGAAATAGATCACCTGAATGGAATTATGTTTTATGAGCGTATGAATAAAGAAAATCCTTTCAAACTACCAGAAAACTGTAAAAGTTTGTACTGAAAATCACACATTAAGTCGGTATTCAAAGTTATGTAAGCGATGAGCTGTTGTTTCGACAGCTCATTTTAAATAGTTGAAGTTACTTCCGGGAAATTGTTACCAGATCATTTCCAAAATCGGGACCAAAAAGGCTATGAATGGGTGTATGGAGAAATCTATTGTGCTGTTTTTTCCACATTGAGTACATGATGATATTTAAATGACATACTAATAACATAGAAAAAACGTTGTGGGAAATTGTATCTCATTTAAATGGGAATGGGCCTTTGTTATTTAAGATATTTATATTCATTTCGTATCCATTACATAAGATAGTAGATGATATAACGAAAATAAAGTTGTCATCAAAAGGTGGAAGGTACTGCGAGACTATGGCTCTGTCGTTTATCCGTCGAGACAAATCGATGTATTTTCGAAAAGGCAATGCTTTTTCCTACGGAAAAACGGACGAGGTAGATCCCTTCGAGCTTGATCGAAGAAGCTCAACCGTTCGTCCGTGGCAAAGAAGACATTGTGAATGCAAACGAAGTGATGTATGAACAGATGTCGCACTTGTGCCTAGAGGTGAAAGCGAGTAGTTAATGGCGTATCAATACGGTTATCACGGATTCAGGTAATAATTTTCTTTCCAAACGATCACCTTTATTTGCTGATCACTTATCCGGTCTCTGAATCTACAACAGGCTCTGCAACCACTTGGTTGAATAAACGATTCTTAGTGTGAAGTTTCTTATTCATTTTATAGTGACCAACTTTTTCATTTTATTTAAACAATTTTCTTCTCATTCAACTTTCATTCTGAACTAAACGCAGTTAGTTTTTAACCAGATTTGGTTATTAAAGATCAAGCTGCACATATAAATATTTGGTAAATTACTGCAATTAAACTATTCCCACTTCATCGCCCTACTCCCTATGTTAAGATTATCAGTTCATTAAAAATGTCATACAATACTTTGACTTTCAAAATAATTAGCTATCAATACTTTGGAATATAGGAGATACACCTAATAATTTTTTTGCCATTTGTTCATGTTCTTCTGTTCCAGATGCAATGGCAAACTCGGCAATTTCGATTGGATACGCCGCCACGTGTTCCACCACATGTTCTTTCATTAATGGCCATGTTTTGCCCCCTGCTTTATGATAATAATCAATGAGTGAATTTAAGCCTTTTTCACCAAAAGCAATATAATAAAAGACGAAATCATTTGAAACATCAGCTATTTTCGCTTCTGTCCAGTCGATCAGCCCTGTTACCATTGTCTCCTCGTTGACTAGAGTGTGCCCAGGGTGTAAGTCACCATGAATCAGACCTGTTTCATTAGGCCACATTTCTTCATTAGCAATCCATGCTTGCCACCTGTTCCATAATGATTGCTCAACACCAAACATCTCTTTTACATGATGCATCCGCTTATTCATTATGAATTTTAAATCACTTGCTTCCTCTACAGGTAATCCGGCACCTTCTGCACGTTGCTTTGGTACCTGATGTAGTTCAGCTAACACTTTTGCTAGAGATTCATGAAATTGTTCAGGTACTTCTTTCTTACTATTCCCCCATACATAGTCTTGGATTTCTGTCGTGAATTTCCCTGCAGGTACCCCGTTAAGTGCTTTGTAAGCAATCAAATCCTTTTCATATACTTCCCAATTGGGTATCTCAAAGGATACAAACTCACGAATTAAAGATAATGCGTTTTGTTCCGTTACAGTACGCGGCAGAACATCATCTCTTCTTGGTATTCTTAATATCCAGTTGACACCATCTATATCTTCTGCAAATACAACGTTGAAATCTAAGCCATCATCATTAAATCTTAATGAATCGACATTCACTTGAATTCCATGACCTTCAGCTAAGTCCACAATTTCCATTCTTTTTTGTTGCCCCATCATAAAGCACCTCCCATAAAATATTGCTGCACGTTGGGGAATCAAAGACCATGCACATTTATTCCGTTCTTTCACTCTAACACTAGCTTACCGTATTTTATTTTTACTCTGTCTACTATATTAGTTCCATTATAAAATCTCATTCGCTTTTACGACGTTTGAATAGAAACGTTGCGGTGACCATTGCCACAATCAGTAATCCACCAAACCAAGCAATCATCAACCAATGGTTATGGCCGATTGGAGTCCCAAGCAAAAGTCCACGCAATGTCTCGATTAGTGGAGTCATCGGCTGGTTTTCAGCGAATGCATGAAGCCATGAGGGCATGGTCTCGGTTGGTACAAATGCGCTGCTCAAATAAGGCAGGAACAACATTGGAAACGTAACAGCATTAGCAGTTTCCACACTTTTTACGAGTAAACCAAAGACAACAAATACCCAGCTAATCGATAACATGAAAAGCGTTAAGACTCCTATCACACCAAGCCATTCCAGCCATCCTGCATCTGGCTGAAAACCAATGAGTAAGGCAACAAGGATTGCCACTGTAGTTGCAATTAGATTGCGAACGAAGCCTCCGATTACATGACCTACCATTAAGGAAGATGGGAGCAGCGGCATCGTCCGGAATCGCTCAAATAAACCACCAACCATGTCCTGAGTAACACTGAGCGCTATGATCGAACTTCCAAAACCAACACAGGTAATGATGACACCGGGAACGACATAATTCACATAATCTGTCCCTGTCTGAATCGCTCCTCCAAAAACATAGACAAACATAATCATGATGGCTACTGGTAATCCAATCGCCATCACCAATGACTCTGCTTCTCGAAAAATATGCTTTAAGCTGCGCAGCGACATAGTCCATCCGTCTAAAATGGCCCAATACCATTTAGATTCACCCACTGACAACAGCTCCCTTCTGATGATTACTTGTTATTTCCATGAAAACATCATCCAGTGTCGGTTTACGGAAGATGAAAGATGCTGGATTTATACCGTGTTCATGCAACCCGTTCAACAATTGACGCATATTTTCCGGTGAACCTTCCATTGTAATGGTAATACTCATTTCATTTACATCCATTTGACCTCCCAAAAGATCCCGAGCTTTTTGACAGGAGGGCAAATCATAGAATGTGAATGCTAACTTTTCTTCTCCAACTATGCGTTTCAACTCCTCGGCAGTACCTTCTTCGACAATTTTCCCCCCACTGATAACAGCAATCTTGTCTGCAAGCTGATCGGCCTCTTCCAAATATTGTGTTGTTAAAAAGATCGTTACACCGCTCTCCGCAAGCCTTTCAATCATATGCCACATATTCTTACGACTACGTGGATCTAATCCAGTTGTTGGCTCATCAAGAAAAATCACTTGCGGATCTGCGATTAGGCTGATGGCAATGTCAAGCCTGCGGCGCATCCCGCCGGAATAGGATTGTGCACGTTTTTTAGCTGCTTCTTGTAAATCAAATTGTTCCAAAAGTTCTGCAGTGCGCTGTTTGACCGTCTGGCGATCCAGGTGATTTAATCGACCCATCATTAGCAGATTTTCCTCTCCTGTTAGTAACTCATCTACTGCCGCATATTGACCAGTTACACTAATCATTTTTTTTACAGAAGCTGACTCACGATTTGTATCATAACCGCCAATTGTTGCGACACCCCCATCTGCTTGAATCAAAGTTGATAAAATACGTACCATCGTGGTTTTCCCGGCCCCATTTTCTCCAAGCAGTGCAAAAATAGAGCCTTTTGTTACTTCAAAGTTGATTCCATCCAAAACAGTTTTCTTTCCATAATTTTTTTTAATATTCTTTACCGAAATAACAGGTTCAGGCATAAAATTGCCTCCTTTCAAATATAGATTGACTAAGTCAATCAATAACGAAATAAAAATAATCGTTTGTTATTGATTGATTTATTCAGTCAATATAAAGAATAAAGGTCTTTTACTAATATGTCAATCCATTTTTCCGCAAAAAATATTATTGTACTTCTATCATTCGTAAAAGAATACTTACCTTCTTCTCCATGTTTTCTTTCCAGAATGATGGATCATCTGCCATAATACTAGACAGGACAGTTAAGTAAATATTTAACAGCTCTTCCGTATTACCTTGAATGATCTCTCCGGATTTCTGTCCTTCAAGAAATAAAGGTGTTAATGCTTTGATATAAAATCGTCCTGATTTGTCTACGAGTTCATGTATATGATCAGGTAAACCATTGCTCCTATGGCAATGTTGAGCGATTCGAAAAACCATACTACTTGTTTCTGAATCACTTTCTGTAAATGCAAATTGCGTAAATTCTTTAATTTTTTCTAGGGGACTTCTCTCGCTTTCATTCAGATTATGAAAAAATTGCACGACCGTATTTTCATCCATCACCCATTCCATACTCTCATAAAGTATTTGTTCTTTAGAATCAAAATAATGATAAATCAATCCATGGCTCACTTTCGCTTCTTTTGCAATCATACTTATTTTCGTGAGTTTCACACCATTATCCGCAAACACTTTCAAAGCAGCACGCATCATTTGTTCTTTTCGTTCCGCTTTTTTCTGATCTAATTGCTCCTGATTTAAAGGTGTCATATATATCATTTTCCCTTTTTTCTTTGAAAAGTTAATTTTTATTTTGATTGAATTATTCAATCTATAAACCCTATACGAAATAGAGTCAAGTTATTTTTGGTTCACTCACTGTGCTTCAAAAACACGGATTAAAGTATGTACAGATAAATATTAATAAACTTTCCTCTTTACTGTCCTAAATGTAAACAAGAAAGTTTAGTCAATATAAAAAAATTTAAAATTACTATAATTAAAGAGCCAGACGCTAAGACGTAGAGCCGATAATTTGAGGGTAATATATCTCATTTTATCGGCTCTTTTTATAGGAATTTAGGGTCATTCATCTTTTATTGCTTTTGTCTCTTTAATACCGTAAGCCAGAGCTTCCATAAGCATTAGCTCTTTATCCATGAAGCTATCCATTTGCTTTTCCACTTGTATACGTCTGGTGTTTTTCGACTCGAGGATAATTTTCAAATTAGTACAAATTTGGCACGTCTAAAAAAAGACTCCCAACCAGAATTGGTTAGGAGTCTTTTTACTTGATAATTAACTATTTTTACTTTCCAGTATACATATTGAATGGAGGAAACTTTAAGAATGGTTTCACCTCTTCCCTACCCCCTATATTTTCTTATCAGTGAGAAATATTGGTTTGATATTACAGGAGCGGCATGCGAACGTATATCCCTAAAAAGTTATTTCTCAACCTCAAGATGTTTTTTTAGCTCATTAGAAAGTAGCTGTAACTCTTCTTCATCAGGGAAATAATAGTAAATGCCATCCTTCTTTTTACTTCCCCCTTCAATTTGATGCTGCTCTATGTTATTGATAGCCTTTTTATAGTTGGTTTGAATATTCCACATCTCATTTATCGTTAAATTTGTTTGAACATTTTCTTCAACGACTTCAAGGATATCGGTAAGGTTCGCAATAGAAGAAAAGCTTGCACCCTCATCGATGATAGCTTCTATTACTTCTCTCTGCCGAAGCTGGCGGCCAAAATCTCCCTGTGGATCATCTGCTCTCATACGGGAGTAGCCTAACGCTTCTTCACCATCCAAAATGAGCGTACCTTCCGGGTAATGCATCTCATGAAACGTGAATTCAAACTCATTATCCACTTCTACTCCACCTATTGCATCAACAAGACCTACGAAGCTCTCCATATTCACCTTTACAAAATAATCAACAGGAATATCTAAGAAATGTTCAACCGTATATAACGCCGTTTCACTGCCACCAATAGCATGGGCGTGGCTTATTTTATCTGTTGTTCTGATTCCCCTTATTTCCGTGTAAGTATCACGGGGAATGCTTACCATGTTTATCGATTCAGTATGCGGGTTAATCGTTAATAAGAGTAAAGTATCTGTCCGGCCGAGGTCGTCACGACTTTCAAGTTCATCAATACCCATTAGCAAAATCGAAATAGGGTTACCTTCATCCAAATTAATGGATTCCAGCCGCTTTTCAGATTGTGAACGATCTATATTTTCCTGAATACTTCCTATCGTTGAGTTTACTGCCTGCCATAAATAGCCTCCTGCACCTAAAACTAACACAATTAAAGTTGTGAGGGTAATAAGTAGAATTTTTTTCCCCATAATGATACCTCCTTGCTTCCTTCTCCTTCTTCTATATGTAAACTCAAGAAAGGTGCATACCGTAAAAGCTTAATTGAGCTTTACGGCGTTTCACTAGTTTAACGATTCAGTTTAGCAAAACTATGCTTGCCTTAAAGTATTATTGGTGAAAGCCTTAGTTGCAATTATACGATCATCCATAGGTTTATTAAAAAATCCGTTCACAAAAAGTTCAGGCAGCCGTTTCGGATTCAGTTTTATAATCTCTGCCTGTTCTAGAAACTTTGTTCCAATCCGTATTAAAGAAATAAGCAATAGTTCCGTGCATAACCACATACATAAGGACAAACCGGTAGAAAAAGATATCAACTAAAATCGTCGTAAATAAGGTGAAGATGTCTTTCTTTCGAAACTTAAACCCATGCGCTCTGCACATAACAAGAGCTGCTATGTCATACACTACTCCAAATAAAAATAAGTAGGTCATGTAGAATAAAACATAGTTCAAATAGGATTCAGGCGGGTAAAGGATTCCATTTACTACAAAAAAAGCTGTCATAATAAAAGCAGTCACGATTCCTATTAGAAAAGATTCAAAAATATAAAAAAATGAGACAGCTTTCTTAAACAGTGTTCTTGAAAAGAACGTATTAAAATGGGCAATACAATCGATATAAGCTTTTTGCCATCGGACACGCTGTTTAAAAAAATCCTTAACGGTTTCAGGCATTTCTGTATAAGAAATCGCGTCTTTTATATGGACAATTTTCTTGTTTGCATGTCTGGAGATGTATTTATGCATACTCAAGGTGATGTCTATATCCTCTCCTACTGTGGATCGATACCCGCCAACATCAATAAGGGCTTGTTTCCTGAAAATCCCAAATGCACCCGATATGACCGCTAAAGCATGAAAGCGTGCAAGTGATACTTTTGTAATATAGAATGCCTTTAGAAAATCAAGCATTTGCAGCCTTACAAGCAAGTTTGTATATCGCAATGACAAACGGCTTAACGTTTTGGACGTTTTTGTTTGCAATATATGGACCATTCCACCGGCAGCCACAACATCTTCATCTTCAAATGTTTCATTCACTTTTGGCAAGGCCTGATCCGTCAGAATCGTATCGGCATCTAATGTAATAACCAAATCTTCGTTTGCATACTCAATTCCCGCATTTAACGCATCGGCTTTTCCCCCGTTCCATTTATCTATTACGTAAATACGAGGATAAAGCTGAGACTGATAAACGTTTTTCACTTTTTTATGGATCAATTTTTTGTGCGGAGATCTATTGCTACGTTCCAACTGTAAAAACTCATCTAGATAAGCCAATGTGTTATCCTTTGAACCATCATTAATATAAACAACCTCAAAATTTTTATAGGATAATGCTTCAATGCTTTTTAAAGACGTTTCAATAATCCCTTGTTCATTGTAACAAGGGATTAGAATACTCATGCCCTTTTCCTTTCCTAGGATGCGTTGACTCCTTTCCCTTTCGGTACGGAAAAAAGGTAAACAATGAAGTAAATGCAGCAAAGGAAATGCAACGCTCAAAACAAACAACGCAACGAACACATAATGTACATAATCCATCCATGTCCCTTTATCTTTAGCATCCCATAGCCCGGCTCGTCTTGAATCGGCAATGCCATTAATCGCCCCGTCTTCTTTGTTGAAATCCAGAGCTTGGATTCCTCCGAAAAAGACAGATAAATTTCTTGTTTCAGGCTTGTACCCTCGATCTGTAAGCTCCTTTATTACACTTTCATTAAAATCTTCTTCCACATACAAGTACTCCCCTTCACCATGGAACCGCTTCTCATCTACAGCGCCTTCAAGAGAGTCATCAAAATAGAGATGTCTGGCTAACACTTGGGCCATCATAGCTGGAACGCGGTCCCCTCCCGGGCTACCGATTCCTAAAACTCTTTCATCATCGATGTAAATCGAAGGCGCAGTTAAGCTTCTTGCACGCTTTCCAGGTTCATATGCGTTTGGTGAATGATTAAATTCGCTAAAATATTCAATTGAATTGTTCATGAAAAAACCAGCAGTATATTCACCTGATCCGAAAAAGTTGCTTAGTGTATTCGTTGCAGATACGACCATGCCATCGGGATCAACTATGACAAAATGTGTCGTGTCTGTTTTTTCGTCATCTCCAGGTTCCTCATTCCCCTCTATTTCTGGAGAAGGTTGTGTAGTAGAAATCTCGTCCATCAAACTTTCGATATGATCATCACTGGTGAGTTCCTCTGTATCGGCATCTGTAAAGGATGGGTCACCGACTTCAGTTATCCGATCATTTTTTGTGACTTTTGAAATCTCTGACATTAAGTGGACGAATTCAGCCTCGTTTTCTTTTGTTTCCTCTACATTCATTTTTTCAGCTAGGAGTAATGACTGAACGAGAGAAACCCCCGCATGAGGAGGACTCGCAGAATAAAGGGTCCCGTCTTGCAGTTCTCCTGTGACAGGTTCCGTGATCTCCACTTCATAATTATCAAGCTCTGCTGCGTCTAAGTATGGAACAGTCTCAGTTAAAATCTTGCTGAATTCATCACGATAAAAAACGTGTGCACCGTATTCTTTAATTTTTGTCAGAGTATCTGCCAATTCTTTCTGTTTCAATTTTTTTCCTGGCTGAATCGCTTCTCCGCCAGGGAAAAGGTGGGGAAGTTCTTCGACAGGCAAACGTTCTGAAGCAGCTTCGAGACGCTCCCAAAGTAGATAATCGACTTTAAAACCGTCTTCAGCAAGGGCAATCGCAGGTGAAACAAGGTTCTCGAATGGTGTTAATCCATAATCATTATGTACCTTGTTCAACCCTACAACGAATCCTGGGACACCGGTTACTTTGTTTCCCCACTCTTCATCAGACGGGGCTGCTGCCCGGTAATCATAGACTTCAGGATCCTCTTGATTTGGCGGCAAAACAAGCATTTTCCCACCGCCGCCAATCCCGGATCCAAATGGCTCTACCACTCCTAGGGCATAAGAAACAGCAATGGCAGCATCAACGGCATTGCCGCCATTTTCAAGCACTTCCATACCGACTTCTACTGCGTCCGGATGGGCAGCACTGACACCATAATTGTCATAATCCTCATCAGATTCATCAAAGCCATGTTCTGCCCCTGATACGAAATGCAGATCGGTAATACCTAGCAATAAACTATTAAAAATTGAATAGAACGCGAGAATTTTTTTTACCATGGAACCGTTCACCTCCCTATGAAAAATGTATAAAACCTTCCCCTTTTTATAGTTAAAAGTGGCGTTAATGAACGCCACTTTCTTTGATAGTTAATAAGTTTGCAGGGTCAATGATTATACTAAGGCGATTAAAAATAGTGCTGCAGAAACAACCAATCCAACTACTGCATCAGTGTTTGTTCTTTTCTTATGTTTTTTGATTGTTCGCAGCATCCATTGACTAAAAGTCAGTTTAGATTGGTTTTCTTGGCTTTTTTGACTATTTAACGTAGTTTCCATTTATATTCCTCCTTAAAAGAGATTAGCTAAAACAACGACACCATATGTAGCGCAACTTAGGAGTAATGTACTTAAAGTTGTTGGTATAACCCCTTGCTTTTGAATCGTATTTGCAATTAACCCAGGTACGATAACTCCTATGGCCATTAGTCCACTAACGATATGAGGGGATGAATAAACAGGGAAGACGTAGTCAACCCCGATGGATAAAATAATAGCTACTGTTAACATCGCAGTGAATTTTCTTCTTCCATAAAGGATCGTGAACTTTCCAACGAACTTCATGACAATAAAATAAGTCAAAAAACTAACCATAAAAACGACGGCAATACTTACTGGAAAGGTGAATAACATTGCAATATACCCTGGTACTACCAATCCAGCTGGAAGGACTCCTGTTTTTTCAGTATAAAATAAGCTCAGAATAGCACCTGCAATTAGAGCTAAATAGACATCTCCAGCATCAAATACAAACATGCGAAACCTCCTTTCTAGGCTGATTGTTTTATTATGTTTTTCTCAAGTCTTTCAACCAGTTCTTCCGCTCCACCATGAATATTTCCGATTCCATAAAGGGTTTTACCAGAGAGAAATGGTTGAAGTACTCGTATAATTTCTTCGGTATCATCCCCTTCCAGATCCAAAATGTTTTTCACCGGAAGTGCTCCATTTTTGTACGCATCTACTACTGGCTTTGTCCCTTGTCCCATTACAATCAAGGTTTCTGCAGGAATATATGGCAGAACTTGATTAACAAATTGCTCGGTACGATCAACACGATCCGAGCGGGCATTCATGATCACAACTGGATCATCAGTAGGGTAACTCAGCTGTTTGACACGCTCCCATATATTCAGTGTGGATGTTGGGTCATTGGCAGAAAAACCATTCACTAAAAAGCTAGGGTCCTTTTCATCACCAATTGGCAGTATTTCCATTGCCCCCGGGTCCGGCCAAGCTTTTAGCATGCCATTAAATGCTGTTTGGTGGTCAATGTTGAGAACATCAGCTACAGCAAGAGCTAAAGCTGCGTTTTCCGGGAAAACCATGTATTCAAATCGTTTAAGAAAGTCTTCTGAGATGAGAGATGTGTCACATACGTGCAGCTTTGTGTTCCTCTCATCAGCTATCTCCTGAAAGTAAGGGACATAGGGACTTTCATTCACAACCAAATCACCATTATAGGGAATGGCTTCACTAAATGAGGAGGCTACTTCCTGTAAGGTTGGACCTAAAACATCCATGTGATCTTCTAGTACATTTACAATAAGTCCGATATTGGCTTGTAACAATTTTTCTTGAAAAACGATCTGGTAGTCCGGTTTAACGGCCATACACTCACTTACTAGAGCATCAGCTTCTAATTGAACAGCCTTTTGTAAAACTTTTTTTTGTTCACCTATATTAGGACCCTCTAGTCTTCTTTTAATCGGCTCTTCCTCGTCCTGAAACCAGTAAAGCATTCTTGCATCAGTTCCAGTCGTTTTCCCAACTGTCTTATAACCTGCCTCTTGCAAAACACCTGTAATTAATCTGGTAACTGTTGATTTACCTCTAATTCCATTTACATTGACTCGTACAGGAATACTTTCAATGTTGTTGTCATGTGCCTTTTTTTCCTTAACTCCAAGGAAAAAGGCTACTACCGCAAATAAAAGAATAAGTATAAATTGTACTAACATATTTTCACCTCCATTATTTGATTAATAATTTGTCTCCATTTCAATGCAAAAAGCACAAAATCATGGAATTACTATACATGAGAAAATAATAACCACAAATTACGAAATCGCGAATTATTATGTAAATAAATGAATTTTAATGCATGCATTCTCATTTCTTACAAATATGATTTAATTTGAATTCAATCTGGATTTAGATCACAAATCGTTTTTTGCAAGAAGTTATTATATTTCGTAATAATGACGTTTCTCAACTATTCAGAGCATAGTAATCCTTAGCATTTTGTTCTTTTGGTTAAATGTATTTAAGTTGAAATATCTTGACAATCGCTTATTCCAAAGGTTTCACCTCCCACCAATAACTTACATTACAAATAATCGACAAAGTTTACTCACCTTTGGGGGTTATAAATAATACATTGTATTTCACTACTGTTTCAATCGAAAAACTTGTAAACTGAATGTTAATATACTGAAAATTACTAAAAAACATGGGGCCTTTTCACTCAATTAACTGAGAGGAGAATTAATCTTATAGTCTTTTTTTGTTGGATTAAATTTGTAGTAAATACTAAAACAGGAAGCTTCGAGGACTTTCGTATTCGGACCAACTTTAAACTTTGTAAAACTATGAAAAAGATGTTGAAAAAGCGTATCCCATTTCGTAAATGTCTAAATCAGAATAACAAGGCTCGCTCAGTTATCGCCGACACTCTTTACGTGTGCAGAGCTGCTTGGACGCAGGTTCATCTCAGATTTTTCTTACATAAGGTAAAGCACGAAATCTGCGACGAGTAACCGCAGGAGCATTGTTTTTCTGCGACGAGTAACCGCAGGAGCATTGTTTTTCTGCGACGAGTAACCGCAGGAGCAACGAGCGATTCTTCGCTGATTTCTCTACGAGCTGCTTCGACGCATTCTCTTCTTCGATTAATCTTGCAGAGGAAGAAGCACGCAGTCTGCGACGAGTAATCGCAGGAGCATTGTTTTTCTGCGACGAGTAATCGCAGGAGCAACGAGCGATTCTTCGCTGATTTCTCTACGAGCTGCTTCGACGCATTCTCTTCTTCGATTAATCTTGCAGAGGAAGAAGCACGCAGTCTGCGACGAGTAATCGCAGGAGCAACGAGCGATTCTTCTCTGAGTTATGTTACGAGCTGCTTCAAAGCATACTCTTCTTCAATTATACTTCCAGAGGTAGTAGCACGGTGCTGCCACTTTCTCTACTAGCAACGCTTCGACGCAAATCTGTTGAAGATACCCGATGTTGTTTAAGCACGATTTTTAGCGTTTTAGAATGATTTATATGAGAGAAGTTTCGGTGAGGTTAAACAGGATTTATTTAGAATTATTTTAGTTAGCGGATAAGATCGGTTTTTTACAGGATAAAAGCTGATTTTTCGCAAATAAAACGAAAAATTTCACGAATAAACTCAATTTTTTCAGGAATAAACGAGGAGTTCTTCAAAAAACATCCTAAAAACCTGAAAAAACGAGGCACATCACAGCTTTATTCATAGGGGAACCGCTGAGGAGCTAGAAATAGAAGAAGACGAACTCAAAAAGTTCGCCTTCTACACCACTCGAAGAAACTAAAAAAGCCCTTGGCATAATCGTTGTTATACCAAGGGTTTTTGAACTTTATCCGATTGAACCTTCCATCTCGAACTTGATTAGTCGGTTCATCTCTACCGCATATTCCATTGGTAGTTCTTTCGTAAATGGTTCAATAAAGCCCATCACGATCATTTCTGTCGCTTCTTGTTCAGAAACACCACGGCTCATAAGGTAGAATAATTGTTCTTCTGACACTTTAGAAACCGTCGCTTCATGCTCAAGGGTAATGTCGTTATTGAAAATCTCGTTGTAAGGAATTGTATCTGACGTTGACTCGTTATCCATAATTAACGTGTCACATTCAATTTTCGATTTTGAACCTTGAGATTTACGTCCGAAGTGACAAATTCCACGATACGTTACTTTACCGCCTTGTTTAGAAATAGACTTAGAAACGATTGTTGACGAGCAATCTGGTGCTAAGTGGTGTGCCTTTGCTCCTGCATCCTGGTGCTGTCCTTTACCAGCGATTGCAATTGATAAAACATTACCGCGAGCACCACGCCCTTTCATAATGATTGCAGGATATTTCATCGTCAGCTTAGAGCCGATGTTTCCGTCAACCCATTCCATCGTCGCATTTTCTTCAGCGACAGCACGCTTCGTAACGAGGTTAAATACGTTAGGCGCCCAGTTTTGAATCGTCGTATAACGGCAGTAAGCGTCTTTTTTGACGATAATTTCAACGACGGCACTGTGTAACGAATTCGTCGTATAAACCGGTGCAGTACACCCTTCAACGTAATGTACAGAACTGTCTTCATCTGCAATGATTAACGTACGTTCAAACTGTCCCATATTTTCAGAGTTAATACGGAAGTAAGCTTGTAAAGGAGTGTCTGTTTTTACGCCTTTCGGTACATAGATGAATGATCCGCCTGACCAAACCGCAGAGTTCAATGCTGCAAATTTGTTATCAGATGGCGGGATTACTGTGCCGAAGTGCTTTCTGAAGATCTCTTCATCTTCTTTTAAAGCTGTATCTGTATCTTTAAAGATGATCCCTTGCTCTTCAAGGTCTTCTTGCATATTATGATACACAACTTCAGATTCATACTGTGCAGAAACACCTGCAAGATACTTTTGCTCTGCTTCAGGAATCCCAAGTTTATCGAATGTGTTTTTAATTTCCT
Source organism: Evansella halocellulosilytica (assembly GCF_002335745.1). GTDB lineage: Bacteria > Bacillota > Bacilli > Bacillales > Salisediminibacteriaceae > Bacillus_CA > Bacillus_CA halocellulosilytica. Next base: position 5,042,601 of record NZ_NIST01000001.1, read on the forward strand.
CAGGAACTTCATCCCAAGAACGCTCAGACTTCTCTGATGGTTTAACGTAATACGTAATATCATCGAAGTTCAATTCTGATAAATCTCCGCCCCATTGAGGCATTGGCATTTTATAAAACTGTTCAAGTGATTTCAAACGAAAATCTAACATCCATTGCGGCTCTTCCTTCATACGGGAAATTTCCTCAACGATTTCCTTTGTTAAGCCTTTTTTCGAACGGAAAATCGAAACATCTTTATCGGAAAACCCGTATTTATATTCGCCGATCTCTGGCATTTTCTTTGCCATGAAAAACCCTCCCTTAAAATTTCTAAACGTAACAAGCACAATACGCTAACTAAAACTTCCGCCAATCTTGGTCACAGCCATAAAGGGAAGTCTTCTATGGCTAAAAGATCTATACCTTCATTGTACAATAACACGGTAGTAAAAACCAAGGTGACTGCATCATCTTAATCTAATAAAAATCGACTATTCTTTCAGACCTTTTTCCATCGCTTTCCAAGCTAACGTTGCGCATTTAATCCGTGCAGGGAATTTCGAAACTCCTTGTAAGGCTTCGATATCACCTAAGTCGAAGTCCCCTTCATCAAAATCCTTCCCTAGCATCATATTTGAAAAGATTTCGGAAAGCTTAAGAGCATCTTCAACTAGTAACCCTTTTACAGCTTGCGTCATCATTGAAGCAGATGACAAACTAATGGAGCATCCCTCGCCAACAAATTTTGCATCGGCGATTTTCCCGTCTTCCACTTGCATTTGAAGTTGTATACGGTCGCCGCATGTTGGGTTGTTCATATTAATATTTAACGTCTCGCCTTCAAGCTCTCCACGATTACGCGGATTTTTATAATGATCCATGATCACCTGACGATACAATGTGTCGAGTTGATTACCCAAAGACATCTCCGAAATACTCCTTTGTTTTTATTAATGCATTTACAAATGCATCAACATCTTCTTCTGTATTATATAAATAAAAACTTGCTCTTGCCGTTGCCGTGACTTCGAGCCATTTCATTAATGGCTGTGCACAATGGTGCCCAGCTCTTACAGCAACACCTTCTGCATCTAAAACAGTAGCCACATCATGAGGATGAACATCATCACAGTTAAAAGTAAGAACACCTGCACGCTTATTCGGTCCGTATACAGTTACTCCTTCAATTTCTTCTATACGAGAAATCGCGTACTGTACTAACTTATGCTCATGTTCTAAAATATTTTCCATCCCAATCTCATTTAAAAAGTCGATCGCAGCACCTAACCCAATCGCACCTGCAATAATAGGAGTACCACCTTCGAACTTCCACGGCAGCTCTTTCCATGTTGATTCATATAAGCCTACAAAATCAATCATTTCACCGCCAAATTCAATTGGCTCCATTTTTTCAAGGTGTTCTTTCTTCCCATAGAGAACACCGATTCCAGTAGGACCGCACATTTTATGTGCAGAAAAAGCGTAGAAATCACAATCAAGGTCTTGAACATTAACACTCATATGAGGAGCACTTTGCGCCCCATCAACGACCATGACAGCTCCATGTTTATGAGCCACTTTCGTAATATCTTTAATTGGATTAATCGATCCTAGAACATTTGAAACGTGCATAACTGAGACAATCTTTGTTTTTTCAGATACTGTTTTTTCAACATCTTTTATATCAATCGTTCCATCTTCTTTTAATGGAATATATTTTAACGTAGCACCTGTTGCACGAGCAACTTGCTGCCAAGGAATAATGTTACTATGATGCTCCATTGGAGTAATGACGATTTCATCATCTGGCCCCAAATTCGCTCGCCCGTAACTAGATGCAACCAAATTGATCGCTGTTGTTGTTCCACGTGTAAAGATAATCTCTTCAGTACTTTTCGCACCGATGAATGAACGTACTTTTTCACGAGCACCTTCATAACCGTCTGTTGCAAGTGTTCCTAACGTATGCACCCCGCGATGTACATTTGAGTTATAGCGACGGTAATAGTCTTCTACTTTTTCAATGACTTTCGCTGGTTTTTGAGAAGTCGCTGCACTGTCAAGATACACTAAAGAACGGCCGTTCACCTGTTGATCCAAAATCGGGAACATTTTACGGACTTCTTGAACATTCATTAGTATACTTTCCTTTCTATTACCTCAATTAACCGTTCTTTTACCGATTCAATTGGCAGTTCATTCACAACTGGAGCTAGGAACCCGTGAATGATTAAGCGCTCTGCTTCACGTCGAGAAATCCCTCGACTCATGAGATAGAACATTTGAATAGGGTCTATTTTACCGACGGACGCTGCGTGGCCAGCCGTTACATCGTCTTCGTCGATAAGGAGAATCGGATTTGCATCTCCACGAGCTTTTTCACTTAACATAAGAACGCGCTCTGTTTGTTCTCCATTCGCTTTAGTTGCACCATGCTCAATTTTAGAAATTCCATTAAAGATAGAGCTTGCACTTTCTCTCATAACACCGTGTTTCAAAATTTGACCATCAGAATTTTTTCCCCAATGGATAATATTTGTCGTGAAGTTTTGCGTTTGACTTCCACGTCCGATCGAAACCGTTTTTGTATCTGCATAAGATCCCTCTCCTACAAGATACGTTGTATTCTCTGATACGGTGTTCCCATCATTCATTTGTCCTAAGGACCAATAAACTTGTGCATCTCGGCCATTTACTTGTGCACGGCGATTCACATATGTTGTTACTTTCTCAGATAAATTATCAACTGCACCAAAATTTACACGAGCGCCGTCAGCTGCATACACTTCTGCAACGATATTCGCAACGGTTTCAGTTGAATGACCTTCTGTTAAATAGTTTTCAATATAAGTAACGGAACTATTCTCTTCAGCTATGATTAAGACATGGTTGAACAGCCCGAAACTTCCTTCTTGTACATAAACAGCTTGTAATGGCACTTCAACTTCAACATTTTTCGGAACGTATAGGAATGTTCCACCATTTACTAATGCAGCATGGAGAGCTGTCAAACGGTTTTCATCTGCTAATACCGCTTCATGCATAAAGTATTTTTCAACAAGGTCGCTATGATCTTTTACTGCTGTTTCCAAATCAGTAAAAATAACACCTTGATTTGCTAAGTCTTCTTGGACTTTCTTGTACGTCGTTACTCCATTTTTTTGAGAAATTAAGGATTGTACCTTTCCTTCTTCACCGACAAGACTTCTGACAACATCTGATAAACTGTCAAAGTCTCCGTTACTCGTAACATTTGCATGTAAGTCAAATGAAGTGAAGTTCCACTTCGAAATGTTTGTTTTATCTGGCTTCGGTAATTCTAAGTTTTCCGCTTTCTCTAAAGACGAAACACGTAAGTTTGACAACCATTCTGGTTCATTGCGGTCTTTAGAGAAGCTCGTTACGTGATTCTGATCCACTGGAAAATTTGTTGTTTCCGCTGTCATCTTCATTCCTCCTCAATTAAAACCGCGATTATTCTTGACCTACTGTTTCATCTTCAATTCCTAGCTCTTCCTTAATCCAGTCATAACCTTCAGCTTCTAAACGTTGAGCTAATTCTGGTCCTCCAGATTTAACAATACGACCTTGCATCATAACGTGAACAAAGTCTGGCTCAATGTAATTTAGCAAACGCTGGTAGTGCGTAATAATTAAACAGCCAAAGTCATCGCTGCGCAGTTCGTTGATTCCTTTTGCAACAACTTTTAATGCATCAATATCTAAACCTGAATCAATTTCATCAAGGATCGCAATTTTCGGATCTAACATTAACAATTGAAGAATTTCGTTACGCTTCTTCTCACCACCAGAGAACCCTTCATTTAAATAACGATGCTGGAAGGAGTCATCCATATCTAGTGTGTTCATTTTCTCATCCATTTTACGAATAAATTTCATTAACGAAATTTCATCGCCTTCTTCGCGTTTTGCATTTATAGCTGAACGGATGAAATCAGCATTTGTTACTCCGCTTACTTCACTTGGATATTGCATCGCTAGGAAAAGCCCAGCACGTGCTCTTTCATCCACTTCCATTTCAAATAAGTCTTCTCCATTAAAACTAGCGTTTCCGCTTGTTACTTCATATTTAGGGTGCCCCATTAACGCAGAAGCAAGTGTAGATTTACCTGTTCCGTTTGGCCCCATAATAGCGTGAATTTCTCCGCCTTTAACTTCGATTCCAAATCCTTTTAAGATTTCTTTATCTTCAATAGACACATGAAGATCTTCTACCTTTAAGTTAGGTGCTGTCATAGTTACTACCTCCATTTATTTTTTTGCATGTTTGAAAACAAACGTGGTAAGATTGAAGTTAGTGGATGTCCTTTCCATTCTCAATCTATTCTCATTACAATCTTATATCAAATGAAAAGTGAGTTCAAGGAAAACGGAAGATTCTTTTCGTTTTCCTTTTTTATACTATCAAAATTTAAAACCTATGGACGATAACTACAACTAAAGTTTTTGTCATTAAAACTTGTACTAAAGTATAATGGTGGGCTGGCTAAGCAGCATTTGCTTATTAAGAACCTTTTCAATGAAGCGTAAAAGCCGTGAACAAATCGCTATACTATTTCCCGCGACGAGCCTGCTGGACCGAAGGAAACAAAAACGTCTGAAGGAGCTTTTCGAGGGTCGATGTCATCACAAGTACGTGATATATAGCGCTGCTGAATGTAGACACATCGAGCGAAAACGAATCGCTACATTTGATTTATGTATAGTCATTATTTTCTTTATTCCACGATAGTTTTTTTTACGTGTTGGTAAAATTATTCGCCTTTTCCATAAATCATATAAACCAAGTCATAACAGAGGGTTAACCATTCTCAATACAGAAGGTAATTCCCAACCTAATTGAGAATGAATATTAATCGCATTGCGCATTTTAGGTCAATTATAATAGTATAAAAAGAGACCGAAAGGGTGAAGTTCTCCCCACGGTCTTTTTTTGTTATATCCGATCACATTCGTTTATTATGCATGTATTTGTCGTTGGTGCTCTGAAACAATTGCAACTGATTGTCGATGATCACGTTCTCTTTCAGCTTCAACTTTCATTCGATTCTTCAAATTTCGGTTGTACTCTTCATACCCCATTCCGTATGACTGGTACATTGCCTTTTCCATCTCAGTCGTGTAATTCGTCTGAATCTGATGGATAATTAATCACGATCCTTTCAAATGTTTTGGATGAAAACCTCACAACTTTCCTAAACACAATTTTCAATGAGTTCAATTGTAAAGTTTCAATCATTTTGTTTACGTGATCTATCATACCATTTGGAAGAAAATCTCCCAAATTTGATTAAATATCAAAGTACATCATATATGAAGGATCAACTTCTTCTCACGTTTTCAACAGCTTCATAGATACAATAACCACAAATTGCAACGATATCCTCTAATTTTGAAAGTTGAATTTCCATTTTGATTCCAATTTTTTATTTAATGAGTATGTCCACCTAATTCTTGCAAGCATTCCTCAACGAGAGTAAAAGCTTGACTCATCGAAGCTCCTCCACCGAAGGCTCCTGATACTGAAACAGCTTCTAATATTTCTTCCTTACTGCAGCCTTGGTCTAAGCACCCTTTCGTATGATAAATAATACAGTATTCATCTTGTGCGTTCAGACTCATTCCTAAAGCAATCAATTGCTTTTCTTTTGCTGATAATGCACCTTCTGCAAAGCAGGATTCTGTAAATTCAGCGTATTTATGAGCGATTTCAGGCATCTGCTTCGTAAAAAGACCTAATCCTGCTTTATAATCATATAATGCCTGTTGTATGGGTGTCATTGGTTGATGCTCCATCTACTCCACTCCTTTTTTATCCAGAACTAATCACACCTAATATTATAAGTACTTTCATTATAATTATGTACTTTTTAATTTAACCTCTATCCGTTAATTTCCGCACCTTTTTGATCGTTATGTATATCTTTTAATTATTTCCACCATAAATTGAGATTTCATTTGTATCGACCATTTAAGATAATAAATGACGTAGCGCATACAATGTTGTCATCAAACGATGGAAGGTACTGCGCGACTGTCTCTTTCTCTACTTTCACACAGGCATAGCCTGTGTTTTACAAAGAATATAAATCGAGTAGGAGGGGGTGACTAACCCCCGACCTCTCACACCACCGTGCGTACCGTTCGGTACACGGCGGTTTCATTTAAGTCCAACGTAACGATTGATATCTCAAAAGTAGACTTTTAAGCCCTTGATTATTCCAATATCGGTTATCAAGGGCTCTATCTAATATAGGACTTTTAGCTATACGCCAGTATCCTAGTCTAGAATTAGCCCACTCCCATGCCTGTTGTTCATTGATTCCTTGCTTCCTAAGATTCTTTTGTTTCGTTTTAATCTTCTTCCACTCTTTCCATCGAATCATCCTCAACCTTCTTCGAAGCCAACCATCAATCCTTTTAAAGACTGAGGTAGTTTCGGCTAGTTGATAATAGCCCATCCAACCGATCAGATAGCGGTTGATTTTCTCTATCCTATCCCCCATAGAAATTGACCATTTCCTCGAGGTGAGTTTTCGTATTCTCAGTTTAAAACGTTGAATACTTTGCTTGGATACTCTAATTTTCGGTTGTTTAATGTTGTTGGTGAAAGTGAAGCCTAGGAATGTTCTTCTCCATGGTCGGTCTACTGCACTCTTCTCTTTGTTCACCTTCAGTTTGAGTTTCTTCTCAATAAACGTTGTAATACTTTCCATTATCCGTTCACCTGCTCTTCTAGAGCGGACGTAGATATTACAATCGTCGGCATAGCGTACGAAGGCAAGACCTCTTTCCTCCAGTTCCTTGTCAAGTTCGTCTAGAACAATGTTAGACAGGAGGGGACTAAGCGGTCCTCCTTGCGGAGTCCCTTCAGTATTAGGACTGACAAGGCCTTTCTCCATCACACCAGATTGAAGATACCTACGTATCAACCTAAGTAGTATGGGGTCATCCACTCGATAACTTATTGTTCTCATTAATCTATCATGGTTTACCTTATCGAAGAATTTCTCTAGGTCAATGTCCACGACCCAGCGACAACCCTCTTTAATATACCCCCTAGCTTGTCGAACAGCGTCGTGAGCACGTTTGTCTGGTCGGAACCCAAAACTTTTGGTGGAGAATGTTGGGTCATAAACCTCACTCAGTGTTTGTGCAATAGCCTGTTGTATGAAACGGTCTATCACAGTCGGGATTCCTAATTTCCTCTTACCTCCGCTCGGTTTCGGGATTTCGACTCGGCGAACAGGTTGAGGTTGATAGGTACCACTTTCGAGCTGAGCTCGCAGGGATGCCCAGTGTTCATGAAGATAAGGTCGTAGGTTTTGTACGTTCATCCCATCTACACCGTGACTTCCTTTATTACGCTCCACTCTTTCGAGTGCGCGATTTAAATTTTGCCGTGATAGAACTCGTTCCAACATTCTTATCAATCTCCTACGTGAATTAGATCATCTTCTTGTGTGGTATTACTCTCAGCCCTTCTTATGTCCCCTGTGGGATTCACCACGTCCTCCATTAGGAAGGATTATATGTTTCTGCTTCATTGAGTAATACGTACGCCAAGCGCTAATTCTTCTTAAATGATTCGGCCCTTCCCTTAAATCTCTAGATCATTCAAAGTACTATGGCCTCTGCTGACTCCTGACTGTTCAGCTATTTATCACTAAATAGGTTACCAAGTGAGCTTGGCGTTACAGCCAGGCCTCCCCAGGTAAGAGTGCAATCTTTCCCTCCACCTATCTGCTTCATTTACTCTGTACCACCTTCGGCAGAACGGACTTTGTTTTGTTTAGCAAACTCATCCAGTGATACCTAGCCTCATATGAAGTTCGTGTTCCTCAGACCGGAGGTCTGCCGCTCGCTTCCTTCAGATTCCACGTCACCATGGACACCCTTGCGTTTGGCTAACCACTACTTCTGCCTTCGTGGTTCGGGACTTTCACCCTATAGATTACACCCATGCTGGGCGCACTAAAAAGCCGCAACGACCTGGCTTAGCCAGACCGCTGCGACTTGATTGGTTTTAATTTATATCATATGATTCGTTCTAACAAATGTGACAAGGCACGACCCTATTCTGTTACAGGAACAACGGCGTTATCGTATTCTTCAAGAATAAAGTCACGTACCTGTTCTGATCGTAAAACTTCAATCAGTTTTAAAATACGGCCATCTTCTTCATCACCACTACGCACCGCAATAACATTTACATATGGGTTATCAAAGTCAGCAGATTCTGTTGCAATCGCATCTTCTAGCGGATTTAATCCTGCGTCTAGTGCATAGTTTGAATTGATTAAGATTGCCTCTGCTTGGTTGTTTTCATAAGCAGTTGGCAATAAAGCAGCTTCAACGTTAGCTTGGAAATCAAAATTTCTTGGATTTTCTTCGATGTCATCAAGGCTAGCATTAATTCCTACACCTTCAGCCAAAGTAATTAATCCTTCATCCTCAAGCATAGTTAAAATGCGGCCATGGTCAGCTGGAGAGTCACTCATTAGAATCGTCGATCCGTCAGGAAGCTCATCTAGGCTCGCATATTCTTGTGAATATACTCCGATCGGTTCAATATGAATACCGCCAGCATTTACAAAATCATAGCCGTTCTCTTCAATTTGAGATTCTAAATAAGGAACATGTTGAAAATAGTTAGCATCAAGTTCTCCTAAATCTAATGCTTCATTTGGTAAAATATAATCATTGAATGATTCGATTTCTAACGTAATACCTTCCTCTTCAAGAAGAGGTTGTACATACTCTAAAATTTCTGCATGAGGAACGTTCGATGCTCCGACCGTTAACGTTTCATCTGCATCTCCACTTCCTTCAGCTCCGCCACAAGCTGTTAATACTCCTAAAGATAATGCAATTGTACCTAAACCTAATACGATTTTTTTCATAATGATTACCCCCTATTTTTTATCTTTTATCTAATTTAGTCGTTAAACGATCACCAATGAATTGGAGTATAAAAACGATTGCTAATATAATCATTGTTGCCATTAATGTAATATCTGTATTTCGTCGCTGAAATCCTTCACGAAAAGCAAGGTCTCCAAGTCCTCCTGCTCCGATGACCCCTGCCATCGCTGTATAGCTGACAAGTGCGATCGATGTTACAGTAATACCAGATACAAGTGCTGGCATCGATTCAGGCAATAACACTTTATAGATGATTTGCCAGTTTGTTGATCCCATAGCTTTTGAAGCTTCAATGACTCCTTTATCAATTTCACGAAGAGCGATTTCAACAAGCCTTGCATAAAATGGTGCAGATCCGATAATTAACGCGGGCAGTGCCGCTGTAGGTCCTAAAAACGTCTGCAATACTGCAATTGTAAAAGGAATTAACAAGACAATTAAAATAATAAACGGAATCGAACGTGAAATATTTACATAAGCTGCAATGACAGCATTTACGACTTTGTTTTCTAACATGTTCCCTTTATCAGTTAAAAAGAGAAGTAAACCTAATACAATACCGATGACAAACGTAAAGATTAAGGCAACAACAGACATGTAAAGTGTTTCTAATGTTGCTTCCCACATTCGCTCCCAGTTAACATTTGGGAAGAGAAGGAGATTTCCTACTATATAATTAGTCACCGTGGATCACCTCCACTTCAACATCTTGCTCTCGAATATAAGCCTTTACCTTATCAAGCTCTCCTTTGTCTCCGTCAACACTAATAAACAACGACCCGTAAGGCCCACTTTGTGTTTGACTAATCTTCCCTTGAAGAATATTTACTGTGACATTGAAGGATTTGATCAAATTATTAATTAATGGCTTTTTTGCATCTCCTCCGACAAACGTTAGCTGAAGGATTGTACTCATACCGTCTTCAGAAAACAAGTGACGGATCGCCTCTTCTGTTTCTTCTGGTTCTGTCACCTGTTTAACAAATTCTTTCGTCATCTTTTCTTTTGGACGTTTGAAAATATCGAGGACATTTCCTTTTTCAACGACTTGGCCGCCTTCCATCACAGCGACACGATGACATATTTTTCGAATAACATGCATTTCATGAGTAATTAAAACGATAGTTAAACCTAACTTTTCATTAATATCAACGAGCAGATCTAATATTGAATCAGTCGTCTTTGGATCGAGTGCTGACGTTGCTTCATCACATAGCAAAACTTTAGGGTTATTCGCTAAAGCCCTCGCAATTCCAACTCGTTGTTTTTGCCCCCCGCTTAACTGTGAAGGGTATGACCCGCCGCGCCCGGATAAGCCTACAAGTTCAATTAATTCATTTACTCGTTTTGTTCTTTCTTCTTTTGGAATTTTTTTTATTTCTAACGGGTACGCAATGTTTTCTGCAACCGTTCGAGACCACAACAAATTAAAATGCTGAAAAATCATCCCGATATCTTGTCTAGCGATTCGTAAGTCTTTCTTCGAAAGAGTATTCATATTTTTTCCGGCAACTGTCACTTCACCAGATGTTGGCGTTTCAAGCATGTTCAGTAAACGAATTAATGTACTCTTACCTGCACCGCTATATCCAATGACACCGAAAATTTCTCCTCTTTCGATCATCAAATCAATATTATCTACAGCTGTCACTTGTCCGTCCCTCGTGTTGAAGGTTTTCTTTAACTTCGATAACGAGATCATTCGAAATTGCCTCTCTTTCTATATCTACTAATCTGATATGATTACAAGGTTAATGAACCTTTCTATTATATGATAAAAACAAAAAACCTTTCAGCTCACCCTGATGAGCAGAAAGGTTTTCAATATGAAAAACCTCTCTCTCATCTTTCAAAGCAAGATGCTTTGTTGGAATTGGCACCTTCCATGTTTCATGGTGGTTGCCGGGCTTCATCGGGCCAGTCCCTCCGCCTCTCTGGATAAGAGAATATGTTTTTATTATTTAGTTCATTAAATCAGTTAAATAGCATCATATCATTGTCCAAAAAAACTGTCAACTATTTTCCTCACATAATGAATTCCCAATATTAGGGAGATAAAATAATGATTCCAATAATAATAAATCTTTTAATTTCCCTGTTACATTTAGTTCATCTCTCTTTTTCAATGATAATAGAAAATCATGACCAGTCAATAATTGATGAATAATCTCTTCGTCACCTTCGATTGTCACATCACTATTTCCCTGAAACGCCTTTTCAATTTTCAGGTCTCCTCCGTCAACAATTAATAGCCACTCTTCAATATCATTTTTTAACCGAACCGTTACGTTTGTTTTCAGTAATGGCTTAATCGTACTCGTATTGTGTAATTGTTTAACTAATCCAAGTAAAAGCTTTTCCATCAAACCGCCGCCTTTTTTCCTTTATTATTATATTCATTCCACATTTACTATCATTTTCCTGTTAACCTGACACAGTTCTTGATGGACTTTCTTGTTGCAGCAGGGGCTTACGAAAAGCGAAGAAGAAATAAACCGTTCCAATGATATAAAGAACACCGGTTATCGAAAAGACAATTGCATAACCTGAATAAGCGCCATACACCATCACAATTGTTGTCGATACGGGCCCCATTACAGCCCAGCCAAGTTGAAATACCGCTTGGCCAACTGAATTGGCAAGACCTTTAATTGAATCATCGACACTACGCATCATTAATGACATTTGAATAGGGTTTCCAGCATTCATTAAGGCTTGACGGAACAAGAAGCCGAATACAGCCCAATAAATGTTTTCTGTAAATGCAGTTATAAGTAAAAACGGGATTGACAGAAACTGGAGCAGCACGACAGCTCTCACTTCACCAACCTTCTTTACAACAGCAGGACCAATTAGAAGAGCCACCGCTGTCATTCCTTGCCCCGCTGAGATAATAATACCAACTAATGAATGAGAGATATCAAACCGGTCGACAAAGTATAAGTTTAAATACGGAATGACAAGTCCTGAGCCAAACCCAATTAATATTTGAGCAACTGCAAACATCAAGATGATCTTTATCCCTCGTTTATGGGTTTTGAATAGCTTTTTAATCGAGCGGTCATGCCCTGCCTTACTCGTTATTTTACGTTCTTCCTTTATTTTATAAATCGGTATGAGTGCAGCAAAAAAGAATCCTGCTCCAATTAATAGTGCAAGGCGTATACTCCAAAGTGCGCTAAGTCCGACTATATATTGAAAAAAGTCACTTAATGTTCCTCCGAGCGTATTCCCTATTACATTTGCAACCATAATAATCGCAAAATTAAAGCTAAAAAGGTGGACTCTTTGCTTTTCAGTTGAGTTTTCAGCAAGTAGAGGAATCGACGATACTTGAATAAATGCCATAAACATTCCGGTCATAAATGCCGTACCAAGAAGAAGTACTTCCATTGATAATACTGCTCTAAAAAGTAAACTTGAAGCAGCAAGGATTGCACCAACAAAAATGAGCTTCTTTCTGCCAATACGATCGCTCAATATCCCAGCGGGCAGCAATAAAAGTGCTGTTGCCATTGACTGAAAGGCAATAACACTCCCATTCACTTGATCATCATAACCTAATTCACGAATGTAATAGTTATAAATGATCATAAAAATCCCCATACCAATGTGAGCAAGTATGGAGCTAATTAAAAAGAGGCGCACATTTTTGTTATACCCTTTAAATTGTTCAGCCCATTCACCAACCATTCTACCCTCCAAGTGCCAGGCACTTCCCGAATAATGTCGAATTATCTTTCATTTGTGCCATCATATTGTTCGTGTTTGTTCACCAATATGTATTTCGACTCTCTAAATTTCAATCATAGCCTAAGAAGTGAATTTAGGGAAGTGTTTTTTGAATTTAGGGAATTTTTTTCAATTTCACATTTTGTCTATGCAGACTTTACGGAGAACGTTAATTTTTATGCGTTGTTTTTTTTGAATAAACGCTTGGCTATTCATTTTTGTGGAGGTGTATGTAGAAGTGTATGGAGGTGGGGAGGAGTGCAACTTATCTGACCTTTTGTTTTCGAGTCTCTTCTTTTTTCCTCTACTTTTGAACGTTACATTTATAAAGCAGGTTCAACTGATCCTGCTCCATTTGTATAGGCTTCAATTCATGCATGATAAAGAGATATCATGAATTGACATACATAAATTCCCCATTCTAAACCATTCAACTGAAATATCGAACTAGTTACTAAAAAAACACGGGAGCATCCTCCCATGTTTTAGCACCAGCCCATATCGCAACCTTCTACATATGATTGAGGCTGAGGTTGTTTTTTAGCATCTTTTTTATAAAACTTTTCATTATCAAATTCAAAACCTTCAGCCATTTCATATTGATACGTTTGACCAGCTTGTTTCATCTTACCGATTTTTTCATCGCCTAAATAAAAATTCGTTTCTCCACTCTCTTCTTCTTGACGTTTCACTTGATCCGTTACTTCAATTCGTGACTTTGACTCGTGTTTAGTTGCATCGTTAACAAGGCTTTCATCAACTGTCGGGTGGTTCACATTATCACCCATTTGATGATAAACTTCCTGACCATTTACTTCGTTGTTTCGCTTGTTTGCCATCGTTTTCCCCCCTCTTATCCTATAGGGTAAGAAAACGTACAAAAACTATGTGTAGAAGAATTTTCATATACGGATGCCTCAGTCACATTTGCGGAGATTAATCTCACTGGCCTAATAAACCAAAAACAAAAGCGCAAGCGCCTTGCACACGAGCGACACTCTTTACCTGCGACGAGTAACCGCAGGAGCAAGCACTGGAGGCCTGGAAAGAAGAAGTCCGATCTTAGACTTCGATTGACAGGGTGAAGTGACCTCGAGCGAGTAGGCGCTGAGCTAGACGTAACAACTATTTCGAGAACTTATCCACAAGATCTAAATCTATAGTTTCCTAAACGATTAAAAAAAGCAAAGGTCACAAGCCCTTTGCTTTTTACACATTAGTCTTCACTAATCATTTCTTCATATTTTTCAGCCGTCATAAGGTTGTCCACTTCTGAAGCATCAGAAGGTTTTACGATAATCATCCATGCTTTTTCGTATGGAGATTCGTTTACAAACTCAGGAGAATCTTCAAGCTCTTCATTAATTTCAACGACTTTTCCGCTAATTGGAGCATAGAGCTCAGAAACTGTTTTTACAGATTCAACGCTCCCAAATGGTTCATCAGCTTCAATTTCGTCACCTACTTCAGGTAGTTCGACGAATACGATATCACCAAGTTCTGATTGTGCAAAATCTGTAATCCCGATACGAATTTTGTCCCCTTCAACTTTTACCCACTCATGTTCTTCTGAATACTTAAAATCCTTTGGTAAGTTCATTTTTACTTCCCTCCATCTTCATTTCTCAAACCATTGATCAAACTTGAACTGTTTAGCGAAAATACATATGTACATCAGTTCAAAACATAAATGAGATTGTTCGCAAACATGCAAACATTCTCAAACAAACCTTCACTTCTAACTATATTACATCTTGTTCGTAATCGGCAACCATATTATATGAAAAGGCTTACGCCCAAGTTGATTCAAACGTTTCCTCATTGAAACCGACAGTCACTTTATCACCGTCTGTAACAATTGGGCGTTTTATTAACATACCGTCTGTAGAGAGGATCTCCAATAATTCCTCATCAGACGTAGATTTCACCTTATCTTTTAATCCGAGCTCACGATACTTTTTACCACTCGTATTAAAAAATTTTTTCAATTCTAAACCGCTCTTATGATAAAGGTCCTTCAATTCAGCTTTAGAAGGGGGGGTGTCAACGATATGAATATCTTCATAGGCAATGCCGTGATCATCTAACCATTTTTTCGCTTTTCTACACGTCCCACATTTCGGGTATTGATATAATTTTACAGCCATGTTTCTCCTCCTCTTTTTATCCATCATAACCTTTCATTTTCTATTTAAACATAAGTTCAAAAAGAGAACAAAAAGACTCGAGTAGTTCGATGAAAAACGTCTCCAAACCTCTGAACTAGGACGAGCCCTACTTTTCCCGGACTTTTTGCTCCCCCCTAAACAAAAGGGGGATAAGACTTATTCTCATTTTCTGCTTTTTTGATTTTTTGCTTCTGTATCATGCTCAGATAATGTTTCGTATGCTTCTACTAGAGGGTTGTTGACATCGCCTGTTAACTCTTTTGAAAACTCTTCAACAGCCTCAATCCGCTCATTTAGCATAAATTCATTTTTCGGCTTTTTCATTTAATCGTCCTCCTATTCATGAACTTACATAACATCATGATTATTATGTACCTCATCAATCAGGACATAAGCCGCTGATGAATTTCCCACTTATTCCCATAATGAAAGATTAGTTTATAGCTGGAGGACCAAACTTCCCTTCACGAAAATCAGCATACGCTTGTTTAATTTCTTCCATCGTTCCCATTACAAAAGGTCCATGAGCAATGATCTCTTCCTTTATTGGCTTTCCAGAATAAATGAGTGCTTTTGATTTCGCATTTGCTCGGATCGAAAGGTCACTCTCCATGCCTTCGTTGCCATCTCGCTTATATGAAAGGTGGCCAACCCCTGTTTTCTTAAGCTGAACTTCATTTTTCCCAACAGTTACGTCCCCTGATAACATGTAAATAAATCCGTTATAATTTTCTGGGAGATGATGAGTGAATGATGCTCCTTTTGCTAAAGAAACTTCAGTTAATGTAATAGGCACGAGTGATTGTAGCGGTCCTTCAAGACCATGCAGATTCCCACCGTAGACTCTTAAGTGGCCACCTTCAAATTCTTTAACCGGAACATCCTCAAGATACACATCTTGATAACTTGCGTCAGTCGTTCTTAACTTGTCCGGCAAGTTAAGCCAGAGTTGGAGTGTATGTGCAATGTCTTGATCAACAGCTTCTTCTCCATGTCTTGCGCCTTTACCCGCATTCATGTATTGAACGTCGCCAGCTTCTAAAATACCGTGTCCTCCTTGATTATCAATATGTTCAAGACGACCATCAATCACATATGTTAATGTTTGAAAACCACGGTGTGGATGATCTGAAAACGTTCCTCGTTTAAACCAGTCCTCCGCTAATAAAATGAATGGATCCATGAGTTTCCAGTTGTCAGGTGGTAATACCCACCCCTTTTGTACAGCAGGAAAGGACATTTCTTCATATTGCACCGTCCATGATTTTGTCACTTCTCTCTGAAATCTCGCCATAAACTGCACTCCTTTCATATTGAATTTATTCATCTATGTTCAAATTGAATAAAGAACATTCAACAGACTTTTTGAACACTCTCCTATAATGTACCAACTCCGATTTAATAGTACAAAAAATACGCTTAAATGAACGAGGATCGGACAACCCCAAGTTAATAAGGGTGGCCCTCATCGTTGGTGAGAGTCATTTCCGACTTGCCCGCGGCAAAGAAGGCCTACGAACGAAGTGCAGAGTTGATGTCTCACATATGCTTTTGAGTGCAAGCGAGTTTTTTTTGAACAATCAACCCTATATAAATACCTGACACGTAATAGCCGTTTAGTATTTCTTATATACAAACCGAGTAGGCGTCGCCATTACTGACCACGCCTCTCACAGAGCACACACGTGCGGATCTTCGCATGTGGCTCTTCCCATATATCCCTTTTAGAGATAACGTTCATCATAAACAGATGATAAACTAACGAGTCCAAGTTCTGAAAAGAACTTATTGTCTAGTGCCGCATGAACCATTGGACTTTTGGAACTTCGCCAAGCAAACATACGGATTCCTCTAAGGTTTTCTTCCCTCCATCCCTTTCTTCTCAGAAGGCGGTGGAGGTTCTTTATATGTCTCCAGCTTCTTAGTTGTACCATTCGTAACCGTCTTCTTATCCAGCTATCCCATACTTTGAATTTGTTCTTCACATTTCCATAACGAAAATAATTTGCCCAACCTCGAATGTATGGATTTAATTTGTCTTGGATAAGTAGTTGAATATCAACTGTTTGGTTTCGACGAGTCATTTCTTTCACTCGTTCCTTGAATGTCGCCTCTTTCTTAGGGTCTATTCTTCGAATATCTCCGATGAATTCATAGCCTAAGAATGTAAATGGCTCTTTGTTGGCGTTGACAACTTTAGTCTTTTCTTGATTCACAGTTAGACTTAGCTCTTCCTCAAGAAATCTTGAGACACTTCGCATAACTCTTTCTGCGCCTTTTGAACTTTTACAAAGAATGATAAAATCATCCGCAAAACGGACGATTCGGTGACCTCGCTCAGTCATCAGTTGATCAAGCTGATGTAAGTAGATGTTCGAAAGTAATGGACTTAGCACGCCACCCTGCGGAGCTCCCTCAGGGGTATCTTCGTATCGATCTCCTACCATGACACCTGCTCTGAGAAAACGGTGAATGAGTTTGATTATAGACCCATCTGTCACTCGTTTCCTTATTTGATGTTCCAGTTTATCATGTGGGATCGTGTCAAAGTAGGATTGTAAGTCGGCATCGATGACATAATGGTATCCTGCATTCAAGTGTTCAGTGACTTTGTCTAAAGCCATATGAGCACTTATTCCGGGCCGAAAACCATAGCTACACGGAAGGAATTCTTCTTCGAAGATCGGTTCCAATACATTTCGAAGAGAAGCTTGTACGATGCGATCTTCCACCGTTGGTATCCCTAGTGGACGTTGTTTCTTGCCATTATCTTTGTCGATCATCTTTCGTCGAACAGGTTTGGGTCGATATTGTTTATCTTTTAGCTTCTGTTGGAGCACTTCTAGATTGTCCTCCAGCTTTGCTTCATAGCCTTCAATTGTTACCTTATCAACCCCTGGTGCACCTTTATTCTTCTTCACTTGATAGAAGGCACTTACTAGATTCGCTTTCTTGTACACTTTGTCATACAAACTGTACCATACACGTCTTTTCATCTGTTATTCCCCTTACGCCATTGCTTTCGCTTCTTCCTTTGTTTCTGCTTCCCCATATAAATGTGATTCTACAAGGTTGATAGCTCACGGCAATAACTTGTGCATCTCATTTGGCGGTAGACGGTGTACCCTTCTGTTCCACCCTGGCATCAGCCCCCTTGGCTCTTGTCCAGCTTCTGTCTACTTCCGCAGTCATAAGTAAGCCTACTCACATTGTTCTTCTATGGGTCACGCCCTTCGCACGAATCCCTACCTTTTGAGTATAGGTTCGCAACTGTATCTATGTACAGTTTCACTCATGTGCTGTCCTCGCTACTGTCGCCAGTAGGTCATTGGCATGTGCTTCTTCACTACTATGGCGATCTCTGACTTCTCCCTTTAAAGCTCATCCTGTGTCCTTGGCTTAGCCTTGTGACATCAGTACCTACTTTAGGAAGCAGGGAGATCTCAATGGGTCACATCATGTACTTTCCCTCTAACCCAGCCCTCATAACACTTTGAGTTTCTAACTATTCGGACTTTCTGTTGTCTTGCACAGTCATCCAACTCTCGTGCCAACATGGGATATCAGCTCTGTTCAGAGGTTTGCCTTCAGATCCTCCGCACGCTACTTCACAGTCAACGCACTACCTGTCAGCTAATGCTTGCCGGCTAGTCGATGCATTCGGGACTTTCACCCTTTAGCACATGTGCTGCCACTCGCGAAAGAACAAAAGAGCCCTAAATGGGACTCTTTCGTTCTTGTAGAGAGGAGAATGCCCTTTCTTTTAGAAAGGAGATTTATTTTATTGGGGCAGGGGAGTGCCCCAAAATGAATAACTAAACCTTTATCATTGACTAGTTAAACGACATATTTTTCTGCTTCGATTACACGAGCTGCAATTTCACGCTTTTTAGTGACTACATTGACTGGTGTGTGTCGTGTTAGCTTTTTCAAAATCGATAACATTGTACGCAAGCTGTCTCCGTCTTCAAGAGCAACAAGTGATTCTTTCGCAATCGCTTCGATTCGATTGAATGCTTCTTGTGTAAACACTTGTGTCATTAAAAGTTTTTGATCTGCTTTTTCAAGACCATCTTTTGCGATCGCTTTCTCTGTACGAAGGATGACAGATTCGATATTAAATACGTCTGAAACAAGGTCAGCCACATTCGCTAACATTTCTTGCTCCCTTTGCATTTTCTCACCATATTTTTGTGCAGCTGTTCCTGCAACCATCATGAAGATTTTCTTGGCATTTTCAAGCAAATACTTTTCTTGTTCTAATGGCTCATCGCCTACTTCTTGCGGCATCATCATCATGAGTTCTTCTTGCAATGATCCAGCCTGCTCAAGCAGAGGCAGATCACCTTTCATCGCTTTACGCATAATTGTTGCTGGTACGAGCATTCGGTTAATTTCATTTGTTCCTTCAAAAATCCGGTTAATACGAGAATTACGGTACATCGTCTCTACTTCATACTCCGCCATAAAACCGTAACCCCCGTGAATTTGTACAGCTTCATCGACGACAAAATCAAGCACTTCGGAACCGAAAACTTTATTTAATGAACATTCAATTGCATATTCAGCAATTGCTTTCCCGACTGCAGCTCCATCTTTTTGTTGTTCATCAGATAAAGAAGAGAATGCATCATCAATCAAGCCGCCTGTACGATAAATCTGGCTTTCGGCAGCATACGTTTTATAAGCCATTTCAGCCAGCTTCTTTTGAATTAACGTAAACTTAGAAATAGGCAGTTTAAACTGCTTACGCTCGTTAGCATACTTAGCTGAAACTTCAATTGCACGTTTTGCACCGCCGACACAGCCAACTCCTAACTTATAACGACCGACATTTAAAATGTTAAAAGCAATGACATGACCTTTGCCGATCTCTCCGAGTACATTTTCTTTCGGAACGAGAGCATCTTCTAAAATTAATGTACGTGTAGATGACCCTTTAATTCCCATTTTTTTCTCTTCAGCACCCGTTGAGACTCCTTCATACTCTCTTTCAACGATAAAAGCCGAGAAGTGTTCACCATCTACTTTCGCATAAACGACAAAAACATCAGCAAATCCCGCGTTTGTAATCCATTGCTTTTCTCCATTTAAGACGTAATGTGTCCCTGCATCATTTAATTTAGCTGTCGTTTTCGCGCCTAATGCATCCGAGCCAGAGCTAGGCTCAGTTAAAGCATACGCTGCAATTTTTTCACCTGAAGCAAGGTCTGGTAAATATTTCTTCTTCTGCTCTTCGTTCCCGAAAAAAACAATCGGTAACGTTCCAATACCTACATGAGCTCCGTGAGAAAGGGAGAAAGACCCCCCAAGTGCAAATTTCTCCGTAATGAGCGATGAACTAATTTTATCTAGACCAATTCCGCCGTATTCTTCAGGAATATCAGCGCCTAGTAAGCCTAATTCCCCTGCTTGCTTTAATAAGTCAACTGATCTATCAAACTGATGCTCCTCAATCTTTTCAATTTCAGGTACCACTTTTTCGACGATAAAATCTTCTGTCGTTTTCGCAATCATTTCATGCTCATCTGTTAAATCTTCAGGTGTAAAAACTCGATCCGGGGTTATATCTTCTAAAAGAAACCCTCCGCCTTTTAGCGTTTTATCTGCTGTTGACATTCAAATACCTCCTAAAGGTTAAAATATAAATTATCTGTGAGGGGGCTCGTTACACCCCGCTCACCTTTTTTTACTGTTTTCATAGATTCAATGAGGGGGATGCTAAACTGTCTTTATAGTAACTCAAATACACCTGCTGCTCCCATTCCTCCACCAATACACATCGTTACGACACCAAACTGTTCACCACGGCGCTTCATTTCATGAATTAAGCTGAGTGTAAGCTTCGTTCCTGTACAACCTAACGGATGTCCTAATGCAATCGCTCCACCGTTAACATTTACCTTCTCTTGATCAAGATTTAAATGACGAATGACTTGTAACGATTGAGAAGCAAAGGCTTCATTTAATTCATACAAGCCAATATCAGCTAATTCTAGCCCTGCATTTTTCACAGCTTTAGGAATTGCCTCAACCGGACCGATCCCCATAACTTCTGGAGCTACACCTGCTACTGCAAACGAGCGGAATTTCACAAGTGGCGTTAAGCCATCTGACTCTGCAACTTCACGATCCATTACTAAAACGGAAGCAGCTCCATCACTCATTTGCGATGCATTTCCTGCTGTTACAGTCCCTGTCGTACTGAAGGCAGGACGTAATTTCCCAAGAGCTTCAACTGTCGAATTTGCCCGGACACCTTCATCTGTTTCTAGCACGACCTCTTTTTCAACTAGTTTATGATTTTCGTCTACTGAACGCAGTGTAACTGGTACAGGGACGATTTCATCTTTAAATTTCCCTTCTTCAATAGCTTTTGCTGCTCGTTTATGACTCTCAACTGCAAAAGCGTCTTGATCTTCACGACTCACTTCAAATCGCTTTGCTACTTCTTCTGCAGTATGACCCATCCCCATGTAATACTCCGGTGCATTTTCGACCAACGTTGGGTTTGGAGCAATGACATGTCCGCCCATCGGGATCAAACTCATCGATTCTGCTCCTCCTGCTAATACAGCCTGAGCATTCCCAAGCATAATTCGTTCTGCTCCATAAGCGATGCTTTGTAAACCTGATGAACAATAACGATTAATCGTAATCGCTGGCACTTGTTCAGGAAGATTTGCAAGCGCTGAAATGTTACGCGCCATGTTCATCCCTTGTTCTGCTTCTGGCATCGCACATCCGATAATGACATCGTCAATCCGTTCTGCATCAAAATCATTTGCTCTCTTTAACGTTTCTTTTATCGTAATTGCGCCTAAATCATCCGGACGCACATTTGCTAACGTTCCTTTTTTTGCTTTTCCGACAGGTGTTCTTGCACCTGCTACAATGACCGCTTCTTTCAAGTAATTCCCCTCCTTTAATCAATTTCCTTAGTTACGCAATGGCTTTCCTTTTGCTAACATGTGCTGCATTCGTTGCTGGGTTTTCACTTCTCCCACTAAGCTTAAGAATGCTTCTCTCTCTAAATCAAGTAAATATTGTTCATCAACTTTTGTCCCTTTCGGCACGCGGCCTCCAGCGATCACGAATGCGAGTTTCTCTGCGATTTTCAAGTCATGTTCAGAAATATGACCGCCAAAGTGCATCGTCTTCGCTCCTAATAACATTGTTCCGTATCCCGTTTCACCAACTACAGGAATCGCATCTCGTTTAGGAGGTTGATACCCGCTTTCGGACAGATAGAGTACTTTTCGTTTTGCATCATGCAATAAATGGTCTCCATTCATACTTACGCCATCTTGCGGACGGACAAAACCTAGTTTTTGTGCTTCATGAGCACTCGTACTTACTTTTGCCATTGCGATCGTTTCAAACGTTGTGTTTGCAATCGATTGCAAATCAATTTGAGTCCCTTCAGGAAGTTTGTTTAAATGACGAAGGTAGAGTTCTTTGTTTCCTCCTCCACCAGGAATAAGTCCAACCCCTACTTCAACAAGTCCCATATATGTCTCCATCGATGCTTGGATACTTGCTGCTGGTAAAGAGATTTCGGTACCTCCACCTAATGTCATTTGGAATGGTGCAACGACGACTGGCTTCGCTGAATAACGAATTTTCGCCATTGATTTTTGGAACTGACGGACAACAAGGTCAATTTCAGGGAAGTTCATATCTTGTGCTTCCATTAAAATCATCATTAAGTTTGCGCCGACACAGAAGTTCTTCCCTTGGTTATTTATGACGAGTCCTTTATAATTTTTTTCTACTTCCTCAACCGATTTATTAATCATTTGCATAACGTCAAGGCCGATCGAGTTATTTGGAGAGTGGAACTCCAAGCATGCTACACCGTCACCGAGATCAACGAGTGAAGCACCTGTATTTTTCATAATGACATTTTCACCGCCATCTTTAAGCGCTTTCAAGTGAATCACTTTAGGATTAACTTGAGCTTTCACATACTCCCCGTTTTGATAATATTCGTCATATCCTTGATAGAATGAAGTTTTTCCGCTAGTAAGCATGTCTTTAATCCACGCTGGTACAGTTTCCCCTTCTTCTTCCATCCGTTTTACCGATTTTTCAACACCTATTGCATCCCACGTTTCAAATGGACCAAGTTCCCAGCCAAAACCCCATTTCATTGCTAAGTCAATCGAGCGAATTGAATCGGCAATTTCTGTAGCTTTCTCTGCTGAATATAAAAGAACAGGTTTTAATATATTCCATACCAGCTCTCCGGCACGGTCATTAGCATATACAAGCGCTTTCAATTTTTCCTCTTTTGATTTCGCTTGTTTACTTTGCTGAACAGATGGTGCTTTTAATTTTTTTCGTGGTCCGTATTCAAGTGTTTCATAGTTAAGTTCCAAAATTTCGCTACCGTTTTCACCTTTTTTCTTCAAGAAAAACCCTTGACCTGATTTACTTCCTAACCATCCATTCTCTGCCATTTTTTTCATGAATTGCGGTGGATCGAACGTTTCTTTTTCATTTCCTTCTACTTGATCATAAACATTTTTGGCTACATGAAGGAATGTGTCTAGTCCAACAACATCTAATGTGCGGAATGTCGCGCTTTTCGGTCTTCCGATTGCCGGACCTGTAACGGAGTCAACTTCTCCGACTGAGTAGCCTCGGTTTACCATTTCACGAACAGTAACGAGTAGACCGTACGTTCCAATTCTGTTCGCAATAAAGTTTGGCGTATCCTTTGCTTCTACTACTCCTTTTCCTAATGTGTTTTCACCAAATGTTTGCATAAAGTTAAATACTTGATCAGATGTATCTTTTGTACGAATAATTTCAAGTAATTTTAAGTATCTTGGCGGATTAAAGAAATGTGTGCCTAAGAAGTGGGTCTTAAAGTCATCTGAACGGCCTTCTGCCATTGCTTCGATCGATATTCCTGATGTATTGGAGCTAACAATGCTTCCTGGCTTCCGGTATTCATCTACTTGCGCAAATACTTTTTTCTTAACCTCTAGGTTTTCAACGACGACTTCAATGATCCAATCGACTTCAGCAAGCCTTTCCATATCATCTTCCATATTTCCAGGCTCAATGAACTGTGCATTTTCTTTCCTTCCTAGTGGTGCAGGCTTCTGTTTTTTTAATTTTTCAATTGACTCAGCTGCCAAACGATTGCGGACAACTTTGTCTTCTAGAGTTAATCCTTTTTTCTTTTCTGAATCTGTCAGTTCTCTAGGTACGATGTCCAAGAGAATACTAGGGATACCAATGTTCGCTAAATGTGCTGCAATTCCGGATCCCATCACTCCAGACCCTAAAACAGCGACCTTTCCAATTCTTCCAATCATGAAGTACCTCCTTCTCCCTCTTGAATGAATACTCATTCATTTTTTGAGTAAAAATTTTTGCACTGGATTGTGCAGAAATGTTTTCACGAAATGTTTACATCTATTACTATATATAATTTTAACAATTCGCGCAATAGTAAAGACTGAAAATTTTATTAATTTCATTATTTTTGGATTGAAATATATTCCTGATGATAGGTGCATTTTTTCGCATAGTGAGATAACAGGAAGAGAACACTAATGATTGAAATTTGCCATATGAAAAAATGCTTAAGGAGGAATGATTAATGCAACAGCAACAACAAGGTGCTAGTATGGGGCAGCAAGGTCAACAAAATGTGATGACACAACCGCCAAATGTGGTCACAAGTAAAGATCACCTATACATTAGTGACATGCTTTCATGGAATTTGCTGGCGATGAAAAAGGCACACGCATTCGCTCAGCAATGCCAAGATCCACAAATTTCTCAAGCTCTTGATGAGGCGGGAAAAATGCATTACATGCATTATCAAACGTTATTGAATCATTTAAATCAACAACAAACTCAACCTGGTCAAAACCAGATGCAGTAGAAAGGAGTTATTATGAATCAAAATCAACAGCAACCACAACAAAGTAAAATTAGTAATCCGAAAACACCGATTCCGGAAATTCCACAGATGACCGACCGGGACTATATAAATGATATGCTGACTACGGAAAAATACATGACCTCTTCATATTCAATTGCTGCGAATGAAGCAAGCCATGAGTCACTTTATTCTGATATTCAGCAAATTTGTAATGAAGCACAAAGATGTCAACGCGATCTATTCAATTTAATGTTTGAAAAAGGCTGGTACAGCTTTGATGCTGCTGACCAACAAACACTCGATCAAGATTATCAGCGTTTTACAGGATACCAGACGCAAATACCTTACAATCAAAATAATCCAATGTCTTAAACAAGCTCAGCTTATTTTCCAATATATTTGTGAAATCACGTTTTGACAGATGCTTTCACCCATCATAGGAAAAAAATCTACTGCTACTTTTTCATCATCAAGACCGGCTCTATGGAAAGGCTTTGCCTCATTTAGCCGGTTTTTATCGTGCTGAACCTCCCCCCTTCCATCTGGTTCATCCATATTGCTTATACCTTACTTAAAAAGAAAAATCAATTTATTTCTATATATTTTAATAAATTGCCCATTTTGTGATTAATGAAGCTAAAATCGTAACAAAATAAGGATATGAAAACAGATTTTATTATATTCATCATCTTGAATAGCATCTGGCTTCTTGAATGGATCGTATATAAAGACACAGCTCCTAAACGAAAGGAGGCCAACAATCAAGCACTTGTCGTAAAATCCTTTACATTACTTATGTTTACAAGTTCTGTTGTTTTTAGCTTTTGGTTAAGTACTGTCATAAGCGAAACGAATGGATTTGCGGAAAAAAGCGGGCTCGTCCTTATGGCGATCGGTTTACTGTTAAGAGGCTGGACATACTTCTTTTCAAGAGAATTCTTCACACGAACTATCGTCCCTCAGGAGGACCGTCCACTGTTCAGTCGCGGCCCATATCGGTTTAATCGCCATCCTTTTCATACTGGCTTTTTCTTAGCAGCTCTTGGGACGACATTATTTATTAGCAGCCATTGGCTCTCACTCGTGTACACCTTCCTTTTAATCGGGAGTGCCTTGCATTACCGTATGAGTATTGAAGAGTTTTATTACAAAAAAAGGTACGGAGACATATACCCTTATTGGTGTAAGCACCGCTTTCGCCTCCTCCCCTTTTTATACTAAAATCTTCACAAAATTGTCGGGGACCTGGTACCCGACAATTTTATTATTCTATTGACTTTCAGAATATTCTTGACCTTGTTCCGTTGTTCGACTACAATCGAACTATTAAATCTTTATTCGATCGGAGTCGAACAAATAATGAATGTTAAATCGATCTACAATCCACAAATTGAATTTTTATTGAGTGCATTATTTTATTCAAATAGGACGTATACGAAACGGTCCGACTTAGGTTTAAATTGGAAGAAGGATGTGTTCGAACAAATTGGCGAATCTCTCTCAGAAAAATTGTATACACCAGAAATCGCTACAACGATGAAATGGCTTGATCATTCAATTTTGTTTGATGATACAAATGTAACAGGAACGACAGTATCCGAATTATTAGCATGGCTAAAAAATCAAAAAGATTTACAAACGGCTTTCCCTAAAGACAGAGAGGTTCAATATGAACCAGTTTGTGATAGCAATAAACTTTATACAGTTCTTTCTTATTGGTATGAACGATACTTCTCTACGATAGACAAAGCGATCTTAATAGGACTTAAACAGAAAAAAGAAGAAGTCGATCGAATGCTCAAACGCTATTCACCTGTTGAGGTTGTTGATCGCGCAACACATGGTATCTGGCTCGAAAATCAGCCAGATGACCTAACTGTTTATTTAGTACCACAATATCATTGGCGACCGATTTTGCTTTATATGGTCCAAGAACATTTCCATTATTACTCTTATTCAGTGGACGAAATCACCGGACCAAATCAAGCTGTACCGTCAATTATGATGCGTGCCCAGCATGCACTTGCCGATGAGAACCGTTTAAGTATTTTACGATTATTAGCGACAGGACCAAAAATGTTTAAAACGATCCACCAGTATACCGGTCTAGCAAAGAGCACTGTTCATCATCATTTAATTACTTTAAGAGCAGCAGGTCTCTCTCATTTAATCGTAACCCCTGGTCAACCAGATCGTTATTCATTTCGAGAACAAGGGTTAACCGACATGGAAGGAAGAATTATGTCTTTCATCAACGATTCGACTGACCTTTAAAACTTAATTTTGGAGGGGCTCATATGAAAAGCTTCTTTTTAAACCAATCGTTTTTATTTTTATGGATTGCCCAAGCAGCCTCTGGACTTGGCGGCACGTTTGCAGCTTTTACTGTTTCATGGCTCGTTTATCAATTATCTGATTCTCTTCTTTATATGAGTGCCGTTTGGATCGCCTTTATGGTTCCAAACTTACTGACAAATTTAATAGCTGGTCCGTATATCGACCGGCTTCAGTACAAAACAGTGATGGTTTTTTCAGAATGGTTAAGAGCTTTCGCCTTTCTTATTCCTGGTATTCTATTATTACTTGACGCACTCACGTTACCTGTTTTATTTATGACTGCTGTTCTGATTGGGATCGCAGAACCTCTATTCCGGCCTGTCGGAATGGCCTATGTTGCCCATATCTTGCCGAAAAATCAACTACAGCGAGGTAACTCGATTTTAGAAGGAACGATGCAAACTATGATGCTCCTCGGTCCCGCACTTGGAGGTGCCTTAATGTCGGTATTTGGTCCCTTAACGATTATTACGACTATTATTTCGGTCATGACGATATCAGGCATTTTACTAATGTTCGCCGAAACAATCGAGCGAAAGCAAGAAGACATCAGACCAACTTGGTTTTCAATGTTTAAAGAAGGTCTCGGCTTTTACCGCCTTTTTCCGGTATTATTTTGGATCGGCATTCTCATGATGACGATTAACTTTAGCACCGGCGCTGCCCAACCGATGTATTTACCTTACATAATCGAGCACCTTCATGGATCAGAATTTCAGTATGGATTATTCATGTCGCTATTCTCTGTCGGTATGGTTGTCGGTTCTTTCGTAACCGGAGCCTTTAAAACTCCTAAAAATTTACGTGCTGTCATGTTAGGAAGCTTAACATTGTCTGGGCTCCTTATGATGACATTAGGATTAACAACAAGTATTTGGATTGCGATTGGAGTTGCAATGATGCAAGGTGTTTTTGCAATGACATTTACGATCAATAACACGACATTCTACCAACGCAGAGTACCGGAGAATATTAGAGGGCGTGTATTTGCTGTGAGAACACTTCTTGCTCAATCAGGAATCCCATTAGGGGCAGGACTCGGAGGTTTATTAGCGGAAGCATACAGCTTCACGATTCTCTTCCTCGTATTAGGAGGACTCATTCTCTTATCGACATTATTCGCATGGAGCCATAAAATCTTTTATCAGTTAAATGAAAGCTATGATGAAGAGCAAAAAGCTCCTACTGCACCTGTGAAAAACACAGTGTAGCTCCCAATCAGTGACAAATGACGCAATCTCTTTACAAAACGACACTCAAGAAGTAACTCCAACTTGAATATAAAACATTAAAACACCGCCAAAATCCAACAACATGAAATAATTCCCAGGTGCCTGGCACCTGGGAATTATTGGATTATTCATTCACATAAAAAACACCCGTGAAACATTTTCCTGTCTCACGGGTAAGTTCTCACATATTTTTAAGATGATTTCTTCATGAATCCTGTATATCTACGGTCAATTAGCTGACTTTCAATTCGTTTCATCGTGTCTAATGCAACGCCAACTACAATGAGAAGTCCGGTACCACCAATTTGTACAGATGGTGGCAGCCCCATCATTGTTGCTGCTATAAGCGGCATAACAGAAACGACCGCTAAGAACAGACCACCGACGAACGTTAGACGATATAACAAGCGTACAATGTACTTTTCAGTCGCTTTTCCTGGACGAATACCCGGAATAAATCCGTTCTGTTTCTTTAAATTTTCAGCCATTTGTTCTGGATTCATTTGAACAAATGTATAGAAGTATGCAAACCCGATAATTAAAGCCGCATAGAACGTCATACCAATCGGTGACGTGTAATCAAATACCGATACAATCCATTGTGCCGCCGTGTTCCCTTCACCAAAGAAATTGGCTACCGTTGGCGGGAAAATAAACAGTGACATCGCAAAAATGACCGGGATAACTCCTGCTGCGTTAACTTTAATAGGCAAGTGTGTCGATTGTCCACCTGTTGGACGACCGCCCGCAGCCATTTTTTTTGCGTACTGGACAGGAACTTTCCGTACAGCTTGTTGTACGAAAACAACACCGACGATAACAGCTAAAATTCCTAGTCCGATTAATAAAACTGTAACGATATTTAAGAATAGCTGATCACCAGGGTCAACGAAGTACATCGAATATAGTTGATTCACACCATTCGGTACCGCAGCGACAATCCCGGCAAAAATTAAAATCGAAATACCGTTACCGACACCTTTCAGCGTAATGTGTTCCCCTAGCCACATGAGAAACGCTGTTCCCGCTGTCAAAGTGATGGCAATTAATAAATATGTAGTAATTGATGGATTCGTTACGAGCCCCGGCATCATCTGATTAAATCCGATAGACATTCCGAGTGCTTGGATAAAGGCGATGACAATCGTTCCGTAACGAGTAACTTGAGCCAGCTTTTTACGTCCTGACTCCCCTTCTCTTGACCATTCCGCAAACTTAGGTACAACATCCATTCTTAGTAACTGCACGATAATTGATGCTGTAATGTAAGGCATAATTCCTGTTGCGAATATGGAGAATCTCTCCAATGCACCACCACCAAAAGCATTTAGAAATCCAAGGGCTGCAAGTCCTTCAAAGTCCAATGCTTCTGCATTGACCCCCGGAGCCGGAATGTGAGCACCGATCCGGAATACAATTAGCATGAGTAATGTGAAAATAATCTTATTGCGCAAATCCCCCACGCGCATGATGTTACGTAACGTACGAAGCATATTCTAGCACCTCAACTCTACCTAAATAATATAGTCCCTACTAATTAGGTTCTGTCTTACTAGAATATCATAAAAACTTCATGATTTTTCATATTTTTTTGAATCCGACAAAATTAGTGCTATTTTTTTGGACTTTTTGCGGACACTGGTTCCTCTATATGTGCTGAAAAGGCTAGTTTTCGTTTTTGAAGGACACAGGATCCGCTATTAAGTCAAAAAGTCAATGATTACATGTGTTTTGAGGTGAATAACGGAACAGGTGGCCTCGAAGGTGTAGAGAAGAGCTTTTTTTGGTCGAATAAGGTATCTGGTGTCCGCCAACAATCACAGCTGATTTTTGGAGCACCTTGGTATACCTATGCGGACACTGGTTCCTCTATATGTGCTGAAAAGGCTAGTTTTCGTTTTTGAAGGACACAGGATCCGCTATTAAGTCAAAAAGTCAATGATTACATGTGTTTTGAGGTGAATAACGGAACAGGTGGCCTCGAAGGTGTAGAGAAGAGCTTTTTTTGGTCGAATAAGGTATCTGGTGTCCGCCAATGTTATTCTAAGCAATATGAACCTTTACAAATAAAATATACTAGTTAACTAATTAATTATTGCTAAAATAATAGTAAGGATTCTAAGGGGGGCAGTGTTTATGAAAGTTCATACATATAAATACTCGATTGAAAAATCACGAGGCAACATACTAAGGGTGATGCTCAGCCAAACATTTAATAATCAAAACGGAAATGTCAGAACATTATCAAGAGTTACGATATTCACACTCTTACTTATCCCATTTTTTCTCATTTTAACGGAACCTGGAAATGATGAGGAAGCGCTAAATCCTACTAGTGAAGATCCGCTGCAAATAAACTTAAGTGTACTAGAAGCGAATAATGGGATCAAAGGAAAAAATGGGATAGCTCATATTGAATCAGAATATGACCTAGAGGAAGCAACGGTTCATTTACTCGTTGACGTTCAGTCAACCTTTGATGAAGAAAAAGCTGAAAAAATTGTTTCCAAATTTTTAGTAGATGTTTCAGAAAGGTCTAATGGGAAACCTGCAAATAATGACCATGAATTTTTCGGTGAAGTATGGGATCATACTCATTTGCAATTTCAGTTTGCCACTTCGGAAGAAAATGTATTTCTTACAGGCGAAGTCCTGAAAGGAACCCACACAGTCACATTTTTACATAACTGAGGATTTTCGAAATGTGAAATGAATCCAATAAAAGTGCTTGTTCAAAAAGAGCTACAAGCGTCACATTACGAGCTTCCACACGGATGTAGTGACTTTAGCGTTCCTGTAAAGGATTTTCTCGATTTTTATCGAATATGTAAGATTAGACCATATAGAAAGGATGATTCGTCGTGAAACAGGTAAGTAAATTAACGAAGATACTATCGGAGAGAGTGAATGTGTAGCAAAATGATTTACTAATTACTCCCTATCACTCTCGTACAATAAATAAACGGAGCGATGATTTAATGTTAAGAAATGACAACGATACGACTAAGCTTTTTGATGAATGGGCAAAATCCTATGATGATGATTTGCTGCAAGCAAGCGGTCCATTATATGGCTACAACGAAAGTTTGCACGCTGTACAAAACATACTTTCAGTAACTGCCAATGATACTTTACTCGACATCGGAATTGGAACAGGTACGTTTGCTTCTTTAATTAGTGACAAAAACAGCACAGTACATGGAGTAGACATTTCCAATAAAATGCTTGAAGAGTGTAAGCATAAACATCCAACATATGAATTAAAGCAAGGGACATTTTTAAATACAAGACAACATAACAGCTTCTTTAACTATGTCATTACTAGTTTTGCTTTTCATGAAGTGTATCCTCAAAAGCGCTTAACCGCATTACAAGAAATCCATAGAGTTTTAAAAAGTGGCGGTAAACTACTTTTGCTCGATATTATGTTCCCTTCTTCAGCAGCAAGAGAAGATGGTAAAAAACAGATTGGTCATTATTGGGATGATTCTGAAGACTATCCAATCGGCAGTGAACTCGATACGCAGTTAAGAAAAGCAGGCTTTCACAATATTGTATGGAAACATACTGCCCCATTCCATTGGGCAGTCAAAGCTGAAAAGTAATTTCATTAAGGCTGGGACAAATGGGACAAAAGTATTTTAATAAGTATCCCCGTAAAACGGGCGGTTTTAATTTCGCCCTATAAGGGCACTTTACCACCAGAGTCCCTTAAGGGACCTTATTCATTTGGTCCGTGCCAAAAGAATTTTGAGGACATCCCTTTTCATAATCATATAGAATTCGAAATCGCTATAAGGCGGACGCTTTCACTCCAAAGCACAAGTGCGACATCTACTCGTGCTGCACTTCGTTTGCATTCGTAGTGTCTTCTTTGCAGCGGGCAATGCCTCAACTTCCTAGGTGCCACACTGTATGCACCTAGGGATTTTCGTCGATTGCTTTTCCCGCCTGAGTCACCGCCTAGCGCTCTTTCGAGTACATGATAATAGTTAAATCATACTAATACCAGAAAAAACGTTGTGGGAAGTTGTATCTCAGCTCATTTTTATCTCATTTAAATAGGAATGAGCTTTTGTTATCAAAGATATTTATGTTCATTTCGTATCCATCATTTAAGATAATAAATGACATGACGCAAATAAAGTTGTTATCAAAAGGTGGAAGGTACTGCGCGACTGTCTCTTCCTCTACTAGTATGGCTTTGTTGTTTATCCGTCGAGACAAATCGCTGTATTTCGAAGAAGCAATGCTCTTTCCTACGGAAAAACGGACGAGTTGAGATCCCTTCGAGCTTGATCGAAGTAGCTCAATCGTTCGTCCGTGGCAAAGAAGACACCGTGAATACGAACAAAGTGAAGTAAGAGCGGATGTCGCACTTGTGCCCTGGGGTGAAAGCAAGCAGTATACCTTCCAACTATTCATTACTTTTAAAGAAATCTCGAATACAACCCTTAAAGGTTTATTTTCACACAGGCAGAGCCTATGGTTTACAAAGAATATAATCAAAGAAAATCCGAACTAAGATTCAAAATTCTGTAGTTAGAATTCGACTTAGTTCGGATTTTTCCCTTTAATACCTATTTTTAACACGTAACTAATCGTATTGAGAGTTATATGTTTTAGTTATGTCCCAACCTCTTTAGGTGCGACAACGCCCAGATTCTCCATTATTCAATTGTAAATTGATCATCTAAATGTTCATGAATCTCATCATTTTCAACGTGAATAACAACATGGTATTCTCCGCTTTGCTCAAATTCGTGTATTGCTGTGTATGTTCCTTCCGCTTCTTCTTCCAATTCAAGCCACGTTCTTACTTCATCACCATGCTGCCAAATTTCTAGTTGAACTCGCGCATCGGATAAAGGAGTATCTTCTTTGAACACTTCCAATTGAAATTGACTCTCTTCTAACGTCAACTGATCAAAGTTTGCATTCACATCGATAATATCAGAATGGTGGCTATGTCCATTATCCCCATGGTCGTGATCAGCGTCACCGTGATCATGTTCTCCTTCCTCATGATCATCATGTTCATGTGCGTCTTCTGCATCGTTTTCATCGTATCTTCCCGTTAATTCAACGTCACCGACAGCTATTTCATGCACGGGCATTACGTGCATACCTCTTGCTGTTACGTGTGGCTGGACAAAATAAACAGCTTCTTCCCCAAACGTAAAAGGAGCTGAATACACCCCTTCATCGACGTCCGTGTAATCAACCATTTCGCTATGTTCTTTTTGACCTTCCTGCCAAACTTCAAACGTTACCTCATTGGCATCATTGACTAACTCTTCCCCTTGGGTAACGAGAGCTTCTAACATCATTTCCTCTCCTGGGTCCGCAATGTCATCCATTAAAACCTCGACCTCGAGCGGATCAGTATTAATGACATCTCCACCTGACTGCTCTCCGTCATCTTCTCCACAGGCAGCCAACATCGTTAAGCTAGCCATAACCGTTATTAGCTTTTTCATCTTAGTCCCTCCAGTATCTCATCCATTATAATATACAATCTTTCCATGAAGACAATGATATTGTAGTATGCATTCGTGAAATGTTTGTGAAATATCTCCAATTGTTTAATCAAAATGATATAACGGCAGAGAAACCGTCACTTTTGTTCCTTTATTTACAACCGACTGAAACGTAATAGATCCGTTATGAAGATCAATAATTTGCTTTACGATTGATAAGCCGATCCCAAACCCGCCTTCTTTTCTCGTTCTCGCTTTATCGATTCGATAAAACCTCTCCATAATTTTACTAATGTCTTCTTCCGGTATTCCAATCCCGGTGTCTTCTACCATAATATAAGCCTTGTCATTCTCTGCCCAACCTTCTACCATAATCTCACCATTTCGGTCCGTATATACAATCGCATTATCAAGTAAATTCATAAACACTTGCAAAAGCCGGTCTGCATCACCATTTACGATGACCGTTTCATCTATTTGTACAGAAAGGATCTGCTCCTTCTTCTCTCTTTTTATTTTTGTATTTTTTACAGCTTCATACAGCACTTCTGAAATGACGACTGGCTGAAAAGCAGGTTGAGCTTCATCCTGCTCTAAATGTGTCAAGTGAATGAGTTCATTCACAAGACGATTCATCCGATCTGCTTCACTAACGATAATAGAAGCATACTCTTGATTTTGTTCATCATTTTGTAACAGTTCACTATACCCTTTAATATAACTAAGAGGGGTGCGCATTTCGTGTGAAATATTTTGGATGAATATCCGCTTTTTTTCGTCTTCCTGCTTAATCGATTTTGCTAGAGATTGAAATGAATCCGCTAACGTTAACAGCTCATTATTCACATTTACTTGAAAACGAGTGTCGAAATTCCCTTTTTTCAATTGATGTGCAACTTTATCAAGCTCGACTATTGGCTCTATATACTGTTTTTCTAGCATTTTCATTAAAATAAAGAGAAGAAGAAAAGCAATCAGACCTAATATAAGTAAAAAAGGTAAGATATTTAACAGTGCTTCATTCAACTCTGACACTGGTGTGTAAATAAGAATCGTTCCTTCAAGCATCCCATTCGTCATAATCGGGGTAACGACACCAAGTAAGTTCGTATTAAGGTGTTCATGCTCACGGAATAAGACGACATTTTTCCCATGCATTAATTGCTCACGTTCTTGCTGCAAAATGACGAGATCGGCATCTCGTTCAACTAAAGGTAAAGCTGATCCTAGCATCATTGGATCATCGGTCAGGAGAACTTTCGAAAGTGACGTTGATTCGATCCACTCGACTGCTTCTTGTAAATGTTCCTCTGAATGAAGGTATCTTTCCCTTAATTGCTCCGCTTTTGTCTCCAAGCTTTCTGCTTCACGGTCAAGGTATAATTCCTGATATAAGTATCCTGTCAAACCGATCATGAGACTAATGACAACTACACTTACAATTGCAAATAGTACCCACGCCTTTGTTTTAATCGACCAATACCTTCTCATTTTTGTACCTCAAATTTATAGCCCATCCCCCAAACAGTATGGATATATTTACCTGCTTTTTTCAGTTTAATTCTTAATGTTTTTATATGAGTATCAACGGTTCTCGAAGTCACATTTTCGTAATCAAAACCCCAAATTTTATCTAGCAACTGTTCACGACTAAAAACGATTTTCGGATGTTCGGAAAAAAATACAAGTAGCTCATACTCCTTTTTCGTCAGTTTAATTTGTTCACCGTCGACAAACACCTCTTTATACATCGGTTCAATGTTGAGATTACCAAATGTAAGCTGTCTTTCTTGAATCACTTGTCCTCGATTCATTTGTGAAGTTCGTCTAAGAATCGCTTCTATTCTTGCAAGAAGCTCCTTTTTTCCAAATGGTTTTAATAAATAATCATCTGCTCCTGTTCGAAGCCCTTTGACCTTGTCTTCATCACTTGCTCTAGCAGTAAGCATTAACAATGGGACATCGGAAAATTGGCGGATCTCATTACACGTGTCATATCCATCGATTCCTGGCATCATTAAATCTAAAATGATAAATGCAGGATTCTCACTTTTGACGATATTGATGGCGTCCCTTCCGTTTGATGCCAAAATGACACGATAGTTTTCTTCCGTTAAGATTTTCTTTAACAACTTCCTCATGTGAAGTTCATCATCCACAACAAGGATTGTATGGTTCATTCGACCTCACCTTTCCCTTCCAAATGCACGAGTACATGAGGGCCAGGAGCTACATCGATTGTCTCTTCAACGTTAAATGTTTCCGGGTCGATAATTGAAACGTTATGCCCATCTAATGTACTAATATATATTTTTTCCTCACTAGATATTCCATAATATGGATTAAACTCAACACCTACACTGCTTTCTACATTTAACGTTTGACTGTTAATCGAGTGGACGGTGTGCGACCCATGACTTAATGTGATGACATCACTTGTTAAGGGGTGCTCGATAAATTCAATTGGCATCATTCCTGTTTTGTTTTTATTAATTAATGTCCCGCTTCTATCATAAAAAAATGTTCGATCGTTTAAGTCCCCGACTGGTCCATGCCCACCAAGTAAAAAGCCATTTTCAGTTAGAAAAATACCATTTGGCCGCTCAGGAACCTCAAGAACATCAATCGTGTCCATCGTTTCCGTATCAACGATTTGAACTGTATGACTGTAGACACAAACGATGAACAATTGATCTTCCGTATGGTCGATGTCCATCGAATATGGATGTTCCCCTGTTAATACTTTCCCTTCTATGTTAAATGTCGTCGAGTTCACTTTCACGACTTCATTTTTATATGAATTTGCTATGTAAACAAATTCCTCATTCTTATCTAATACCATTGACGAAAACCCTTGTCCGATATGACTTACGTCTTTCAATGAATGGTCGTTCATGTCTAAAGCAAACAATTCACTTTCTTCTTCTGATGTAAATAAAAGATGATCGTGCTTTTTTACATGAAGCATATATGAAGCCTGAAATGGCAGGATCAATTCATCAATTTTTTCTTGATTGTCAATATCTATCACTGATAAGACAGGCTCTTTCAAATGTGATACGAGAAGAAGATCATTTTCCCCTCCTGCCCACTCAATTGTTTCTACTGTTTGACAGCCTATTAATAAAATAAACAACAAACTGGATATTGCGACTTTCCTCATTCGATCACCCCAAACTAATGTACGATTCTTACCACAAGGTCACGATTTATTTATACTTTACACAGAAAATGAAAACTTTTTGTGAAATGAATCATTGTTTTTCTTACATGTTCAAAAAGGAAGGTGAAAAGAGCCAACGCAGAAAAGCGAAAATTTTCCCCTCGCCTTTTTGACATCCTCTATTATAAGTGATATTCCTCTTCACAATCATCTATCATCCGTTTACTATAAAATCATATAATCATTTCCTTCGTCTATTTAATAAATACACGTTTGCTCTCAAAGTCACATATTAATGAGTAGGTTGTGAATAGAATGAAATATTTTAAGAAATATTTGTATCTAATAGCTGGATTTATCACATTTGCTATTGGGATAATTGGTATTTTTCTTCCATTAATTCCAACTACCCCTCTTCTTTTATTATCTGCCGCTTGTTTTTATAGGAGTTCAGACAGACTATACAATTGGCTCATTCGAAATAAATGGTTTGGGAAATATATTGAAGAATATCGGCGCAATCGAACGATACCTCCTAAAGCGAAAGTAGTAGCTATAGTAGCGATTTGGTCTTCAATAGGAATATCCATTCTCCTCATTAATCCGATTCTTTTAAAAATTTTCTTACTTACAATCGCTGCTGCTGTCAGTTTGTATATCGTCACTAGAGATTAGCTAGATTATTTAGATGAAACTAAAGTGCATATTCAAAGTTGAGCGAATCGTGTTAATACGTGAGTAACGAAGAACGAATCAACGCAGAGATACGAAAGCTCTTTTTCCGAGATTTTTTGATCATCCTCTAAAAAAACTATTGCATTTCATTTGTGTATCCTATATCATGAAGAAAAATAATTCACAAAACCGAATATTCAAAAGATTCTTATCGAGAGAGATGGAGGGAAAGGCCCGATGATATCTCAGCAACCAGCCATAATTGGTCAGGTGCTAATTCCTGCAAGCAAATGCTTGTGAAGATGAGAAGGAGACCAGTTTATATATCCAAGAACGACCTTCTTCTTATTTCTAGAGGAAGGTCGTTTTTTATTTTTAGAAAAACGCTAATAAGACTTCTACTATTAAAAAATGGATACGGAGGGGTTCACCATGCACCTTAAAGAGCTTGAAACGACTCTTGTACAAATAGGAAACCGAAGTGAATCAACAACAGGAGCAGTAAGTGCACCGATTTATTGTTCTACGGCGTATCGACATAAAGGCATCGGTCAATCTACAGGCTATGACTACTCCCGTACAGGAAATCCAACTCGACAAATTTTAGAAGAAGCCATTGCGAACTTAGAAGGTGGGGACAGAGGATTCGCCTGTTCATCAGGCATGTCAGCTATTCAAGTCGTTCTTTCTCTTTTTCAAAGCGGTGACGAAATATTAGCTTCCAGTGACTTATATGGTGGAACGTACCGTTTATTTGAGGAAGGCTGGCGGAGGTGGGGACTATCCTTTCGATATGGCGATGTTCGAAACGTTGAACAATTCAAAAGCATGATAACCGAGAATACGAAAGCACTATACATAGAAACACCGACGAATCCTTTAATGCAAGAAGCCGATTTAAAGGCTTTCGGTGAACTAGCTAAAGAACACAACCTCCTCTACATTGTCGATAATACCTTTTACACACCGCTTCTTCAGCGCCCGCTTCTCGAAGGAGCCGATATTGTCATTCATAGTGCTTCAAAGTATTTGTCAGGTCACAATGATGTGATCGCAGGATTGATTGTTACAAAAGGGATAGATCTTTCCGAAAAAACCTTTTACTACTTTAATAGTATCGGTCCAGTGTTATCTCCATTGGACTCGTGGCTCGTCATAAGAGGAATGAAAACATTACCACTTCGGATCGAAAAGCATCAAAAAAATGCTCAAAAGATTACAGAGTTTTTACAGTCTCATCCTGCCATAGATGATGTTATCTATCCCGGTCGTGGTGGAATGCTTTCCTTTCGAATTCAGGAGGAGGCTTGGGTAAATCCTTTTTTGCAAAGCCTAAAGCTCATTACCTTTGCTGAAAGTTTAGGAGGGGTCGAAAGTTTAATCACCTACCCTGCTACCCAGACTCATGCAGATGTACCAGAAGACGTAAGAAACGAGCTCGGAGTTTGTAACCGGCTTCTGCGTTTTTCAGTCGGGATCGAATCTGCCGAAGACCTTATCGAAGATCTTAACCAAGCTTTGCAATGTGTATCAGGCGGAAAAAAGATAGGAGGAATCGATAAACTATGAGTGTCCAGCAAGACGTAAACTACAGCCTGCAGACGAGACTACTTCATCATAAGCACAAAACTGATCCAACTAATGGAGCCGTGAGTGTCCCTATTCAACATGCGTCAACGTTTCATCAAAACGGATTGGAATCGTTTGGTCCATATGATTATGCAAGATCCGGGAACCCTACCCGGCAAGCATTAGAAGATACTATAGCTGAACTGGAGAGTGGTACAGCAGGATTTGCGTTTGCTTCGGGAATGGCAGCTATCTCTTCTACGTTTATGATGCTTTCCGCTGGTGAACACCTCGTCATTACTGAAGACGTTTATGGTGGGACTTTCCGA
The DNA here is from genome assembly GCF_002335745.1 of Evansella halocellulosilytica. GTDB lineage: Bacteria > Bacillota > Bacilli > Bacillales > Salisediminibacteriaceae > Bacillus_CA > Bacillus_CA halocellulosilytica. The sequence continues at coordinate 5,082,117 of NZ_NIST01000001.1, forward strand.
CTTACTACAGAAATTCTCACACGACACGGTATTGACCATACCTTTGTTGACATGACGAATATTCAAGAAGTAAAAAACGCGATTTTACCAAATACAAAAATGATTTTTATGGAGACCCCGTCTAACCCGACTATGAAGATTACTCCTATCCAAGAAATCGTTCAACTAGCTAAAGAAAACGACTGCCTAACGGTCTTGGACAATACGTTTATGACACCTGTATTGCAACGTCCCCTTGACCTTGGGGTTGATGTCGTCGTCCATAGTGCTACGAAATTTATCGGTGGCCATAGTGATGTCGTTGCAGGGTTAGCTGTTGTAAAAGATGATTTTCTAGCAGAAAAGCTTCATTTTTTGCAAAACAGTCTCGGCGCTATTCTAGGCCCTCAAGATTCCTGGCTCATCCTTCGGGGGATGAAGACGATGCACACTAGAATGGAAGCATCTTCAAAGTCTGCTAACATCATTGCCCGCTGGTTAGTAAATCAAGCTGAGGTTCGCAAAGTGTATTATCCAGGTTTGCCAAACCACCCTGGTTTTGACGTTAATCATCGCCAGGCAAATGGATCAGGGGCTGTTCTGTCTTTTGAATTAGCTGATATTGCAGCTGTAGAAACACTCATCAAAAAGGTTGAAATTCCTGTTTTTGCCGTTAGTCTTGGGGCAGTTGAATCGATTCTCTCGTATCCAGCCAAAATGTCCCATGAAGCAATGCCAGCTGTTGAAAGAGAAAAGCGCGGAATTACCGATGGCCTTCTTCGCCTTTCAGTAGGATTGGAAAAAACAGAGGATTTAATTGCTGATCTTGATCAAGCGTTACGAGGATAAAAGGAGTGTATACACAAGAAAGGCGCAAGCGCCTTCCACACGAGCGACAAGCACTGGAGGCTGAAAGAAGAAGTCCGATCTTAGACTTCAATTGACAGGGCGAAGTGACCTCGAGCCGAAAACTGCTGTCTCTTCCTCTTCTATTATCACTTTGAAGCTAGATCCGTCAACCGGGCAGTACGCCACGTCCTGTGGCATGCCCGGCATTAGGACGTCCTGTCCGCCGCGTCCTGCGGGAACGCCGAAGTCACCACACCCGTGTGGAAGCTCGTGATGTAAACGCTCGTGCCTGCTAGTCTAGACAGCAATCAAGAAATTGAATTTTTATACTTTCTTATCTTTTTAGAAAGGGGAAACACGGATGAGCTTAAAAAAGAGATTAAGAGACGAAATTTTAGTAGGCGACGGTGCAATGGGTACGTTTCTCTATCAAGACGGTATCAATGATTGTTTTGAAGAATTGAACTTGACCGATCCTGAAAAAATTGTTCATGTACATGAACAATATATTGAAGCAGGTGCAGATATTATTCAAACGAACACGTATGCGGCTAATTCGATTAAGCTGCGCAGATACTTGTTGGAACCGCACGTGGAAGAGATGAATCGGTCCGCTGTGAACATCGCAAGGCAAGCAGCACGAAAAAAGAATACGTATGTCTTCGGGACTATTGGGGGAATCGGGATTAGCTATATCCATCACTCAAACTATGAACCTGAAGATATTCGAAAAAGTCTTCAGCAGCAAGCATCGACTTTATTAGATGCTGATGTCGACGGCTTTTTACTAGAAACGTTTTACGATTTTCAAGAATTAGTTGCGCTCGTTCGTTTTATACGAGCACATACGAATAAGCCGATCATTGCTCACGTCACTCTTGGTGATATCGGTGTTCTCCAAGACGGAATGCCCTTTTCAGACGCACTTACTCACTTAGAAGAAGAAGGTGTAGACGTAGCTGGTCTTAATTGTCGAATGGGGCCACACCATATGCTGCGGACGCTAGAAGAGGTGCCTCTATTAAAAAACAGCTATCTTTCTGCCTATCCGAATGCTAGCCTCCCTAATGTCCGGGACGGTCGCTATTTTTACCAGTCTAATCCTTCCTATTTTGGCGATATGACAGAGGCATTAGTAAAAGAAGGGGTACGACTCATTGGCGGGTGCTGTGGGACTACACCTGAACACGTTCGAGCGATTAGAAAGGCTGTAACTGAAAAAAAATTAATCCCTATTGAAGAAAAAGTAGTCAACAAACGTAAAACGTCACCAGTGATCGTCTCTTCTAACGATACAAAAGAACGTATTCCCGATTTTTCGAAAAGCCGACATTCAGTCATTGTTGAAATGGACCCACCTAAAGTTTTGTCAAAAGCATCGGAATTTATTAAAGGAGCAGAGGCCCTTAAATCTGCAGGTGTAGATGCTGTGACATTAGCAGATAATTCTCTTGCAATATCGCGAATCGATAATTTATCTCTAGGGACGTTGATCAAGCAGCAAACAGGAGTTAGACCCCTCCTCCATTTGGCTTGCCGAGACCGGAATATCATTGGCCTTCAATCCCATTTGTTAGGTTTACATACTCTTGGGATTCATGATGTGCTCGCAATTACAGGAGATCCGGCAAAGGTTGGCGATTTTCCGGGGGCTACTTCGGTTTATGACATGTCCTCCTTAGATTTAATTCGTCTTATAAAACGATTAAACGAAGGAATTTCTTTTACAGGTAAAGAGTTAGGTGAGAAAACTTCGTTTACTGTTGCTGCTGCTTTTAATGCAAATGCCCGGCATTTGAACAGAGAAGTAAAACGTCTTGAGAAAAAAATTGAAGCAGGTGCAGATTACTTTATGAGTCAGCCTGTATATAGCGAAGAACAATTAAAAAACGTTTACGAAGCTACAAAACATCTACCAGTTCCTGTTTATGTAGGAATTATGCCCTTAGTAAGCAGTCGCAATGCTGAATTTTTACACCACGAAGTTCCCGGCATCTTCTTACCGAAAGATGTTCGTGAACACATGGCAACATTCGCTGGTGACAGTGACGCAAGTGAGCGAGAAGGATTAGCTTTAGCAAAAGGCTTGGTAGATACCGCAACCGAGTATTTTCAAAGTATTTACTTAATCACCCCATTTTTACGCTATAACATGACAGTGGAGCTTACGAAGCATATTGTAAAAGCTGATCGTCGTGTTTCACTTCAGTCCTAATCACTCACTTTAAGAAACACGTAAAACAGCTTTTATTAAATACACTGTTAGCTCTTATCTTTTAAAAAAGAAAGGACGATCAACATGGTGAAGTCACCCTTTGAACAAGCGTTGCAAAATCGTATTCTCATCCTCGACGGTGCGATGGGAACGATGCTGCAAAATGCTAACTTAACGCCCGAGGACTTTGGTGGAGAAGAGTACGAAGGATGTAATGAATATTTAAACATAACAGCACCACACGTGATCACTCGAGTGTATCGTGAATATTTAGAAGCCGGTGCTGATATTATTGAAACGAATACATTTGGCGCTACTAGTATCGTGCTAGCCGATTATAATTTGCAACACATGGCGTATGAAGTAAATAAACGAGCAGCAGAGCTCGCAGTGAAAGAGGCACAGACCTTTTCAACTTCAGATAAAGAACGATATGTTGCTGGGGCAATGGGGCCGACAACAAAATCGTTATCGGTTACTGGTGGAACGACGTTTGACGAGCTCACCTCAGCTTACAAGGAACAAGTCGAAGGGTTACTTGACGGAGGTGTAGACCTTATTTTACTTGAAACAAGTCAAGATATGCGCAACGTCAAAGCCGCTTATGTGGCAATCAAGCAAGTATCGAACAAACGTAACATCCATGTTCCGCTTATCGTATCAGGAACGATTGAACCAATGGGAACGACCTTAGCCGGGCAAAACATCGAATCATTTTATATCTCTCTAGAGCACATGAATCCAACAGTAGTAGGGTTAAACTGTGCGACAGGACCAGAGTTTATGCAGGACCATTTACGTTCTCTTTCTGAGCTTTCCACTGCCTATGTTCACTGTTACCCGAATGCAGGACTTCCTGATGAAGAAGGTCATTATCATGAATCACCACAATCACTAGCAAAAAAAATAGAAGGCTTTGCAAAAAAAGGGTGGCTCAATATTGCTGGTGGCTGTTGTGGAACGACACCTGAACATATCCGCGTCATGACGGAAACAATAGCTGGTTATCAACCACGTCAACCTAAAAAAAGTCACCCTCATACTGTTTCAGGAATCGAGCCTCTTGTTTATGACCCTTCTATGCGCCCGATCATGGTTGGGGAGCGAACGAATGTCATTGGCTCAAGAAAGTTCAAACGGCTGATTAGCGAAGAAAAATATGAAGAGGCATCTGAAATCGCTCGAGCACAGGTGAAACGCGGCGCCCATGTGATTGACATTTGTTTGGCTGACCCAGACCGTGATGAAATGAAGGATATGACCGAATTTCTGCAACATGTCATTAATAAAGTAAAAGTTCCTCTTATGATTGACTCTACAGATGAAGAAGTCATCGAGCGAGCCTTAACGTATTCGCAAGGGAAAGCAATCATTAACTCGATAAACTTAGAAGACGGCGAAGAACGATTTGAAAAAGTTGCCCCTCTCGTTCGGAAATATGGGGCTGCAGTTGTCGTTGGAACGATTGATGAAATCGGAATGGGCGTTACAGCTGAAAGAAAACTGGAGATTGCCCGAAAGTCGTACGATTTGCTCGTGAATAAATACGACATTCCTGCACAAGATATTATTTTTGATCCGCTCGTGTTTCCGGTTGGGACTGGAGATGCTCAATACATTGGATCCGCTGAAGCGACTGTGATTGGTATTCAGAAGATTAAAGAGGCTTTTCCGGAATGCTTGACAATATTAGGTGTGAGCAACGTATCTTTTGGACTCCCTCCTTTAGGAAGAGAAGTCCTTAACGCTGCATATATGTATCATTGTACAAAAGCAGGTCTTGATTATGCCATCATTAATACGGAAAAGCTCGAACGTTACGCTTCCATTTCCGAAGAAGAAAAAGAACTTGCAGATCAGCTATTATTTCATACAAACGATGAAACATTAGCTACATTCACCGCTTATTATCGAGAGAAAAAGCCGGAGAAAAAGATTGAGTCGGCTACGATGACATTAGAAGAGCGCCTTGCCGGCTATATCGTAGAAGGCACAAAGGAAGGCCTGTATGATGACTTGGACGAAGCTTTGAAAAAGTACGATTCAGCGCTCAATATTATAAATGGTCCATTAATGGACGGCATGGACGAGGTTGGTAAACTGTTTAACAATAACGAGCTCATCGTAGCGGAAGTGCTTCAGTCAGCTGAGGCAATGAAAGCCGCTGTAGCCTATTTAGAGCCTCATATGGAAAAGAAAGAAAACGACCGAGGAAAAGGAAAAATTCTTTTAGCTACAGTGAAAGGCGATGTCCACGATATTGGGAAAAATTTAGTAGAAATCATATTAAAAAATAACGGCTTTCAAATTGTTAATCTAGGGATCAAAGTGACATCATCCGAATTAATCGAGGCCATTAAAAAGGAAGATCCAGATGCCATCGGTTTATCCGGACTTTTAGTAAAGTCCACACAGCAAATGGTGCTCACAGCTAATGATTTACGTGATCGTGGGATCTCGATTCCGATATTAGTTGGAGGAGCAGCTTTAACCCGTCGATTTACCGAAACAAAGATTTCAAAAGCATACGAGGGTTTGGTCTTGTATGCAAAGGACGCGATGAATGGTCTGGAGCTGGCAAATAAACTAGCTGAACCTGTACAAAAGGAACAGTTGCTAACCGCACACCTTGAAAAACAAGCGAAGCTATCCATAGCGCAAGCTGGTGAAGAGGGCGTCTCCAAAAGGCAAAATGCAGTAGCTACATTAGAGAGACCGAAGTCAAAAGTTTCAAAGGAAGCACCATTATTCAAACCCGAAGACTACAACTTGCATGTAATGAAAAACTACAGTTTAGATCACCTCTATCCGTACATTAACATGCAAACATTGCTTGGTCATCATCTGGGAATAAACGGAAATATTAGACGAAACTTAGAACGAGGAGATACTAAAACGCTCGATCTTCAAAGCAAAGTGGATGAACTTTTGGTCAGAGCCGCAAAAGAAAAGTGGTTGTCTGTTGACGGAATGTATCAATTTTTCCCTGCTCAGTCAGATGGGGATGATGTGTTAGTATATGACCCGAACGACCATGAACGAATATTAGAGCGCTTTAAGTTTCCACGGCAGAAAAAGGACCCTTACTTATGCTTAGCTGACTTTTTACGGCCTACAGACAGTGGTGAAATGGACCATGTTGGCTTCCTAACGGTAACAGCTGGAAAAGGCGTTCGTAAAATAGCAGAAGAAGCTAAAGAAGCAGGTGAATACCTAGATAGCCACCTTATTCAAGCAACAGCCTTAGAACTAGCAGAAGCATTCGCTGAAAGAGTACACCAGCTTATGCGTGATAAGTGGGGATTTCCAGACCCTCCTGATTTCACAATGAGAGAACGTTTCTCTGCTCGTTACCAAGGAGTACGTGTCTCATTCGGCTATCCAGCATGTCCGAACCTTGAAGATCAGGCCAAACTGTTTAGGCTCATCACACCTCACAAAATCGGTGTACAATTGACCGATGAATTTATGATGGAGCCGGAAGCAAGTGTCTCAGCGATGGTATTTGCCCACCCGGAGGGGAGATATTTTAGTGTATAAATAAATTCGACTAGCATCGATTTTGCTCACAACGATGGAAAATTGAACAACATCAATTATTCTAATCGAATATTGTATTTTGGGGTTGAGTTTTTAACTAATGGAGAAGGAAAGAGTAAGAATGTCATACGATTAGCAGTACTTTCTTCGACTTTCTTTCTTCCCTCCATCAAATTACCCATTTGATACAAATAAAATGAGGTATACAGCCTCAAAAATAAATTTTTTCCAATTTTCTATTGACGTCTTCCCTTATTCACTTTACAATACAATCTAAATATTCAAAAAAGGAAAAATATAATAAAGATGTTTTAAAATAGAGATTTAGCTAAGAAAATCACGGCGTAGGAGTATTCGATAGCCGTAATGACCTTGCTTTTAAAACAACCAATCAAATTTAAGCTCTTATCAAGAGAGGACGAGGGAACTGGCCCGATGACTCCTCGGCAACCATTGATTCAATATCAAAAGGTGCTACTTCCATCAGTTCTCATGCTGAAAGATAAGGGATCGACGAAACTGTATTTTTATTTTTACAACAGTCGACCTCTTCTCATGGAAGAGGTCCTTTTTATTATCATAATACCTAGTAAACAGATATGTTTTATATATATTTATTTCATTTTACGTCAGATCATTTTGGAGGTGTTGGGATGGTTTTATCCTACTTTGCGATAACGATTGCTTTATTTTTCGCAATGAACATTGGTGCAAGTGGAGCAGCTGCTACTATGGGGCTAGCATATGGCAGCGGTGCAATCAAACGAAAAAGAATTGCCTTACTACTTGCTGGCATTGGTGCTTTTCTCGGGGCACTTATAGGTAGTGGAGCTGTTGTAAAAACTATCGGTGAAGGGATCATCCCCACTCATATCTTTTCTGTTGAAGTTGCTGTTGTTATTCTGCTCGCTTCTTGTCTTACCTTGTTTTTGGCTAACTTCATAGGTATTCCACTCTCTACGAGTGAAGTGACAATCGGAGCTGTTGTTGGAGTCGGGGTTGCCTTTCAAGCTCTTTATGTATCTAGCATTCTCTTCATCGTGTCATTTTGGCTAATCGTTCCCATTACCGCCTTTATCATGTGCTTTACTTTCGGAAAAATCATTATCATAGTCGAGAAAAAGTGGCCCCAATTAAAAGGAAGAGGGAAATGGAAAAAAGGACTTGCGATTGTTTTAGTGTTAACTGGATTTGTCGAGGCTTTCTCAGCTGGAATGAATAACGTTGCAAATGCTATAGGTCCGTTAGTAGGAGCAGGATTAATGGATGGTTCTACAGGGGTTTGGGTCGGGGGGTTTTTCGTAGCGTTAGGAGCCTTTCTCTTAGGAGGTAAAGTCCTCGAGACAAATGGCAAGAAAATAACTTCCTTTTCACTACTTCAAGGTACAGCCGTTTCTGGAACTGGAGGTGGATTAGTCATCATCGCCTCGATCTTTGGGGTTCCTGTTCCGCTCACACAAGCTACTACCTCAGGCATTATCGGCATTGGGTGTGCGGAAAATGGATTTCAACTTTGGCAAAAGGATGTGATAAAGAAAATAATAAAAGTATGGATTGTCTCACCTGTACTATCACTGGTCATTTCGTTTAGTTTGATTCATTTATTTCTTCACCCAAACCCTTATATCGTTGTTATAGTGTCCGCAATTATTATTGCAACGATCGGCACGTTAAGCTTGTACCGCTCTGTCAAAATAGAGCGTAAAACGATTCAGAATTAGCTACTATTCCATAGAAAGGAGGACTTTATGTAATGGACAACAATGTTAAACAAGTAGATTATCACACATTCTCAGAAAAAAACTATCAATTCTTTAATAAGAGAATGCGTTATTTAGAAGCGCAGGATGTCATCAAATGGGCTTATGATTTTTTCGGTGAAAAGCTAGTATATGCCTGTAGTTTCGGGGCTGAAGGTATTGTTCTTATCGATATGATCAGCGAAGTAAAAAAGGATGCCAGAATAGTTTTTCTAGATACTCATGTACATTTTCAAGAAACCTATGATGTTATTGATCAAGTAAAAAGGAAATATCCTCAACTCAATATTGAAATGATCCAGCCAGAATTAAGTCTCGAGGAACAGAAGGAAAAGTACGGGGATGAACTATGGAAAACTCAACCAGACTTATGCTGCAACCTGCGGAAAAACAAACCATTAAAAAAAGCATTAGCAGGAAGTACAGCTTGGTTATCCGGCTTACGTAGAGATCAATCCCCTACGCGGGCAAATACCGAATTTATCAATAAAGATGACAAATTTCAACTTATTAAGGTTTGCCCTCTTATTCATTGGAGCTGGGAAGATGTATGGCGCTATATTAAGGAAAATAACTTACCTTATAACCCACTTCATGATCAAGGGTACCCTAGTATTGGTTGTGAACCATGTACATTAACAGTCAAAGAAGGCGAAGATCATCGTGCAGGGCGGTGGGCTAATATCGAAAAAACTGAGTGTGGTCTGCACTCAAGACCTACAAATCCAAGGAGTGATTCATAATGACAGAAAGTATTCCACATGGAGGAAGCCTCGTAAACCGTATTGATGAAAGCTTTGATTACACGTCGATCGAGACTTCTGTTGAATTAGATAAAACGGGGTTATCTGATTTAGAACTACTTGCAAATGGGGCATATAGTCCATTAACAGGATTTCTTGGAAAAGAAGATTATGAGAATGTTGTTCATCATCTTCGACTATCAACAGGAGAGATTTGGAGCATCCCCATTACACTTCCCGTTCCGAAAGAGTATGCAAAGTCTTTACATGTAGGTGAATCTATCCGCTTAACGTACGAAGGTGTAACCTATGGTGTATTAGAACTAGAAGAGATCTACTCCCCTGATCAAACAATTGAAACATTAAACGTTTACAAAACAAATGACAACGAACATCCTGGTGTAAAAAACGTATTCAAAAGGGGCGACACGTATTTAGCTGGTCCGATTACGTTAGTAAAAAAACATGAGAAAGAACAGTTTTCCACCTATTATTTAGAACCTGCTGAAACGAGAGAAATTTTCCAACAAAAAGGCTGGAAAACCGTTGTCGGCTTCCAAACGAGAAACCCTGTCCATCGAGCACACGAGTATATTCAGAAATCGGCTTTAGAAACCGTTGACGGTCTATTCTTGAATCCACTTGTAGGAGAAACAAAATCTGATGACATTCCTGCCGATGTACGTATGAAAAGCTATCACGTATTATTAGAAAATTATTATCCTCAAAACCGAGTATTCCTAGCGGTTTTCCCAGCTACTATGAGATATGCCGGACCGAGAGAAGCGATTTTTCATGCACTTGTTCGCAAAAATTATGGTTGTACGCATTTCATTGTTGGAAGAGATCATGCTGGAGTTGGAAACTATTATGGCACATATGAAGCGCAAGAAGGGTTCCAGCAGTTTACAGAAGAAGAATTAGGTATTACCCCCTTCTTTTTTGAGCATAGCTTCTTTTGTAAAAAATGCGGGAACATGGCGTCGACGAAAACGTGTCCTCATGATATAGAAGATCGTGTCATCCTTTCTGGTACGAAAGTGCGCGAGCTGTTACGCAATGGTCTAATACCTCCACCGGAATTCAGCCGAAAAGAAGTAGTAAAAGTATTAATTGATGGGATGAAAACAACCGTATGATGAAAAATCCGACGACAAACAACATTTACTGGCATGATTCCTTCGTGACAAAAAATGATCGACATCAGCTATATGGACATAAGAGCTGTGTATTATGGTTTACAGGCCTATCGGGGTCTGGGAAATCGACGTTAGCTAATGCTGTGAACCAACGACTATTTGAAAAGCAGATTAGTAGTTACGTACTAGACGGTGATAATATCCGCCATGGGTTAAACGCTGACCTCGGTTTTAGTCCCGAAGACCGCCAAGAGAACATTCGGCGTATTGGAGAGGTGTCAAAATTATTTGTTGATAACGGCACAATTGTGTTAACAGCCTTCGTCTCCCCTTATCAAGAGGATCGTCTACTTGCGAGAGAAATGGTTGAGAGAGAAGAATTTATTGAAATTTATGTAAAGTGCAGTTTACAAGAATGTGAAAATCGTGACCCTAAAGGATTATACAAAAGAGCACGTAAAGGAGAAATTGCTGAGTTCACAGGTATTAGTGCTCCATATGAAGAACCCGCTAACCCTGAACTTACTATTTGTACTGATGAGACATCGATCGAGGCTTCAGTAGAGCAGATCGTGGACTACTTAGTCGAAAAACAAATCATACTTTTTTGATAGGAGTAGATAGCATGGCTTACACAAAAGTTTGGGCAAACAATGAAAAGTTAAGCAAAGAGGAAAAAGCGAAATTAGAAAAGGATGGCTTAGATATATTAGACGATATTCCAGGGTACGCGAAAGAAGGATTCAAGTCGATCCCAAAAGATCAATGGCCTCTGTTTAAGTGGGCAGGACTCTATTTACAAAAGCCAAAAGAAGACGGATATTTTATGATGAGAGTTAATATCCCTTCTGGCATCTTAAAGTATGATCAGGCGCTCACGTTAGCTGGGATTGCAAAAGATTATGGACGTGACGTCATTGATATTACAACTCGTCAGGCGGTCCAGTTTCATTGGATCGAGATTGAAAATATTCCTGAGATTTTTAAAAGACTTGAAGACGTTGGGTTATCCACTGTTGGAGCGTGCGGAGACATTATGCGGACTATTGTCGGCAACCCATTAGCTGGAATAGATCCTAACGAATTAATGGATACAAGATCGATCGTAAATGAGGTCTATTGGTATTTTCAAGGAAATCGTGATTATTCCAACCTTCCGCGCAAATATAAAATATCCATCTCATCAAATGTTAACAATGCGCAGAACGCAGAGATCAATTGCTTGTCGTTTGTACCGGCAACAAAAAACATTGATGGCCAAGAAGTTATCGGATTCCATGTCTTAGTTGGAGGAGGACTATCGGCAAAGCCATATTTAGCACAAGAACTAGATGTTTTTGTGAAACCAGAGCAAGTAAAAGAAGTAACAGAGGCCATAACGACAATCTTTCGTGATCATGGCTACCGCGACAAACGCCACCGTGCCCGGTTAAAGTTTTTGATGGCAGACTGGGGGCCAGAAACATTTAAAGAAAAACTTTCTGAGTTCATCGCATTACCTGAAAAAGGAGAGAACCGTTTTGAAGCATGGAACGCCGGTTATTTTTATGGTGTACACCGACAAAAACAAGAAGGATTAAATTATATTGGCTTAAACATACCTGTTGGAAGATTGTATTCAGAAGAACTCATTGAATTGGCACGTATTTCTAATCAATATGGAAAAGGCGAGATTCGTACGTGCAATTCTCAAAATGTCGTCATCCCACATATTCCAGATAACGATGTAGATGCTTTCCTAAATGAAAGTCTTTTAGATCGACTAAACATAGAACCTAAAAGCTTTATAGGGTATTCGGTCTCCTGTACTGGAATTGAATATTGCAACCTCGCACTCGTGGAAACGAAAGAACGTATGAGAGGAATCGCTGAATACTTAGACGATCATTTAGCGGTTGATGTTCCTGTTCGAATTCATATGGTTGGCTGCCCTAACGCCTGTGGACAACGGCAAATAGCAGATATAGGCCTTCAAGGGATCAAAATGAAAAATAAAAATAAGGAGCTCGTTGAAGCATTTGAAATCTATGTCGGTGGCAAGCTCTCAGAAAATGCTCAATTTAATCAAAAGCTCAGGGGAAAAATCGAAGCTCCCTATTTAAATGAGGTCCTGCTTGAATTTTTAAAGCACTTTAATGATGAAAAGCATACAGAAGAGAATTTCCATGATTTTTTTGAACGAACAGGAAAGGACTTACTACAAGAAAAGCTCACGTCGATCATTGAAGAAAAAATCAACGTGTCCTGACGATTATCTTCACGTCACTACAGATGAAGGAGGAATCGATATGAAACTCTATCGATTTGAAGCAGTAATAAATAAGGAAGAACATGTACACATTGTCATTGCTGCAGATGGAGAATCTACAGCTTTCGATGCCGCCGAAGTAGAATTAGAAAAAGGATATTTAAAAATGCCCGTTATTGAAGAGCTATCCTTAATTGAAACGAGAAGAATAGGCAAAAAAGCTGGCTTCGTTCTAAGAAGTCAAGAATAATTTCGAGGAGGAAGCAGTGTGAAAAAAAGCAAAGGGCAAGTTTACTTCGTTGGGGCAGGACCTGGTGACCCGAAGCTGTTAACTCTTCGAGGTGCCGAATTATTACAGGAAGCAGATGTCATTGTTTATGATCGATTAGTGAACAAGGAAATATTAAAGCATGGCAAAAAGAATGCAGAGTTAATCTATTGTGGAAAAACACCACAAGGTCCTTCCACTTCACAAGAGGAAATAAATCAAATTTTAGTTTTCCATGGATTACGCGGAAAAAAGGTAGTCAGGCTAAAGGGTGGAGATTCAACCATTTTTGGAAGAATTGGTGAAGAAGCTGTTTCCTGTCGTGAAAATGGTCTCCATTTTGAGATCATCCCGGGAATTACTTCCGGAATTGCTGCTCCTGCTTATGCAGGCATACCTTTAACACATCGTGAAGTAAGCTCATCCTTTGCTGTTGTCACAGGACACCGGAGAAAAGATGGGAATAAACAAGAGATTGATTGGAAAAGTCTCGCTTCAGGAGTCGATACGCTCGTTTTCTACATGGGGGTTAAACAAATCAACGTCATACAAGATAACCTTCTTCATCATGGCCTTGCTCCAACTACCCCTGTCGCTCTTATTCGCTGGGGGACTTGTGAAATACAAGAAACATTAACAGGAGAATTATCCACCATTGCCGAAGAAGTAGAAAGAACGAACTTTCAATCACCAGCGATCATCGTTGTAGGTGAAGTTGTAAAATTGAGAGAAAAGTTAGCCTGGTTTGAAGAAAAGTTACTTCATTCTTCGTATTTAAATACAGCAGTCACTTTATAAAGGAGGCGCTAAACGTATGGTCCAAAATAAGACGGGTGTGTTAGTTATCGTGCACGGCTCCAGTAATCCGAATTGGACTAAAGAAGTTGAAGATGCGATCCATCAAGTAAAATCTCCGTTACCTATTGTCGTAGGTCACTTGGAGTTTACTGATGAGCAAACGATCGAGCAAGGAATTCGACAATTGGAGAATAAAGGAGTCGATACGATCCTTTCAATTCCCCTCTTTGTTTCTTCAGGAAGCACACACATAGAGGAAATTAAATATGTACTAGGGCAAATAGATACTCCAGTTATTAAAACGGACTTGAAACCAATCACTTCTTCTGCTCAAATGATTTGGATCGAACCTATGGACACTCACCCGCTCATTCTTGACATCATTGAGGAGAGGGTAAAATCTTTGTCAGTGAACCCAGAAAAAGAAGTGTTACTCTTCGTCGCTCATGGGAGCGACGAACCTTTTTTTCACCAAAAATGGGAAGCGATGCTCGAAGAAATCAAACAGAAGATCGCTAAACAAATGCCATTCCAGCAAATAATCCATGGAACATTGCATCCAGACAACCTTGAAGAGTGTGCAGTAAAGGCTGCTTCAAGTGGCCATCCATTGATTGTTGTGCCACTCTTTTTAAGTGAAGGCTATTTCACGAATAAAGTCATTCCAAAAAAATTAAAAGGAATATCTTATAAATGGAACGCACAAACCTATCTCCCCCATCCACTCGTCTCTAAGTGGTTAGAGGAACAAATAGCAAGTGCACATATAAACACGTAACGTTTTCTAGCTACTGAAGCAGTTGTCAGGAACCTTTCTTTCCCATTATGCACGCTGCTAGAAGGTAACTGTTCGCTACACGATTCTTATCTTTATTTGAAAGGAAGAGGTTCGAATGAGTACCCCTTTTACCCTCCAGCTTCATCGAAAACCAGTGCTCGTTGTCGGCGGAGGAAGCATAGCAGAAAGAAAAATCGCTTATTTACTAAAGGAAAAAGCAGATGTCACTCTCATTAGTCCTACTCTTACAGAAAAACTGAAATCTCAATTTAGTCAATTACACGTTAAAAAAACCGCCTTAACCATTGAAGACGTTTCAAAGGAATATTGTACTCGTCTAAAAATAGATTGGCGTTCATTTTTTTTAGTTGTCGTTGCGACAGATTCTTTTACAACGAATGAGGCGCTTGCCCAAAAGTTGTTTTCACACGTCTCACTCATAAATATTGTTGATAACCCCAAATTAAGCAGCTTCTTCTTCCCTGCTGTAGTCGACAGAGGTGCACTGAAGATAAGTGTGACAACTTCTGGGAAAAGTCCAATTTTAGCAAAAAAAATTCGTAACTACTTATCCGACATATTTGGCACAGAATATGACTCGTATTTAGAAGAATTACATTTATTAAGAACTGAATTGCAAAAGATAGAACCCGATCCAATAAAACGAAAAGAGATACTTGAGGAACGAACAAAATTCCCCATCGGATGATCCGAAGGGGAATGAAATTTAAACAAAATCAATTTCTAAAAGGTTTCTCACGTTTTCTATTTGATTTAAGATCGTAACTTCGGTGCTTCCTGCAAATAACAAGCCTACAGCTCGGTTTTCCATATCGGTGACTAGCGACCCACTGTCACCACCTTCAGACATGTGGGTCGTGAGAATTTGATCATGAAAACGCGCTACACGGTTATTTCCGAAATTTACATCAATCGTAGCATCAACAGATAAAATCTCCCCTGTCGTATACCCACTTGTTCTTCCGATTTTCTTAACAACAGCACCAACTTCAACTTCATCTTTTTCTACCCATCCTCTAACATAACCGCTCCAATATATATCTCGATCGAGTTCTTGAAGCGACCCTTCTGCTATGGCAGCATCGATGACATTTTCGTGTTCCGATAATGGTTTGTCAGGGGTAAGGTCAATTGGTACAAAACGACTGAGTGTCGCTACTTGATCATCAGGAGCACTTCCGCCGTCGACAGCACCAGGCTGTAAGATGGGATCACCGATATTCGCATTATTACTATTCGCTAATACGTGATTATTGGAGAGAATATAATACTTTGTAAGATTGGACTCTTCCCGATTATAAACAATAGCTCCTACGGTTCCCGCAGTAATATCTGGGTGTCCAATACTCCACCCGCCTTTCACAGGTCGAATTTTCGTATTCAATTCATTACCAGGGAGTGTCCTCATCTGATCAGACTCCTTAGTTTTTACGTTTTCATCCTTAAAAATATGGATCTCAGGAAGGCCAATTTCGATGACATCTGTTTCCACACCTTCGATGGTGGTAGGAACCACATCTTCTTCTGACAACGATTTTAATGGCTGCTTATTCGATACAAAAGTAATTAAAGCAGGTCGATCCGTTGATTTTCCACCTTGAATTTTAATGCCGATACCAACACCAACAACGTTCTGCTTTTTCAACATAACTTCTTCATTCGATTTACTTTTCACCTTTTTTACTTTTGCCAATTGTTCCTTGGATAAATGAGCCATTCTTCATCCCTCCTATTTTTAGGTAAACGCTTGACAGGATTTCTGTTTTATTCAATTGTTGTACCATTACATTCAAGAAGTCTCTTATTATTCCTTCAAAAACTTATTAATTAGTTCTTCTTCTCTATATAAACACTCATAGTCGCATGCGATATAGTAAAGTTGTCTTTTTACCAACAATGGAAAAAGCCTTAGTAAACTTGTACTTTTATCCATAAGAATCTTAGCCCATATGTGAATAACTTTACATTTGATTTAAAAACTTTCTAATAAAAAATTTACTCTTTTATTTTTCTTAACCACAAGTTCAGTGATTAACCTCACAGCATTTATGTTTTATGAACGTTATATTAGAGGTGAATAGAAATTTAATGGAGGGATTTTTGATGGATCATAAATTTACTTTAGAATCAAAAACAGGAGATATTGTGACGCAATTCCCAAGAGCTAGTTCAATTTTTAAAGACTACAAAATAGACTTTTGCTGTGGAGGGAATAGACCACTTGGAGAGGCACTTGATGAAACTGAGCTTGATAAAGAAGCCGTTTTAAAAGAGATTAATGATTTATACACTTCCACCAATCAAGATAACCAAATTGATTGGGCGAATAAAAGTAGCCAGGAGCTTGTTAATCATATCGTACAAGTTCACCACGAATATTTAAGACAAGTATTACCGGAATTAAGTGCATATGTTACCAAGGTCCATCGTGTCCATGGCGAAAATCACCCAGAGCTTAAAACGGTTTTTACTATATTTCATCAATTGAAAAATGAGCTTGAGACACACCTTTTAGAAGAGGAAAAAACGCTTTTCCCTATGATTTTGGAGAGTAATGTAGAAGAAGTTGCAAATGCTATTAATCAATTTGAGCATGAACATGAACAATCAGGTATGCTCTTAAAAACACTTCGTGAAGCTACAGAGGATTATAAAATTCCAGAAGGGGCATGTAATACTTACCGACTAACTTATCTAAAATTAGATGAACTTGAATCTGATTTGTTCCAGCACATTCACTTAGAAAATAATATCCTTTTCCCACGGTTTTAAACGATCATTCTTAAACTTAGCATACGGTATTTTACCGTATGCTACCTTTTCAATATTAGAATTAATAGGAAATCCGGCAAGAAGAAATAATGCTCCATCTTTTAATCAGACATGCTGGCCATTAATTATGACGTTTTTGTTTTCGGATCTCATTATAAAGTTGCTTTCTCGTTAATGCTACTAAATTCTGTATCATCTCTTTAGTAGCTTGAGTGACATGAATACCGACCGTAACAGTTACTGTCCCGTGAAATTTCGAGCACCATATCGCAGCAATCTCTTCAGCTAATTCTTGTTCTTTATGATGAGGAAGTTGATAAGAATGAAGTAATTTTGTCTTTCCCTCTTGCCACTTAGCTGTACAAATAGCACCAATATGGGGGTGAGTCCCTCCATAGACAGCGAGCAACCAATCCTCACCAATTCTTTTTATGTCATAATATATCATGTGATAACTCCTTTTTAGTAAATTGTTAGCCTGCAAACAATGAATATTGTCAGGATTATTTAGAAACAAAACACATCATAGTTGAAAAGGTGTTAATATGACTTGAAACTGCTAAACACTTCCGGAAAGCGAGCCTGGCAAGACCCTGCTGAGACGGAGGAAAGCAAGTAGATAGATGTCATCTCAGCACTCCTCTTACGGATTCAGGCTAATTAAGAGCACATCCATATAAAAAATAAAGTTTTCATGTAGAAATTAGGTGATTAAATGACTAAGCATATTGAAATTTCGATCTTAAAAAGAATAGACATCTTTAAAAATTGCAACATAAGTGAATTAAGCAAGATAGCAAATATTTTATTCAAAAAAGAAGTATCAAAGGGAGATATAATCTTTCATCAAGAGGAACCTTGTTCCATCATTTATTTAATTGCAGAAGGTCAAATAAAAGCGTTCAAAACGACAGAAGGTGGGCGTGAACAAATTGTAAATATATTATCAACCAATGACATGTTTCCTCATGTCGGACTTTTTGGAGACAGTGAATATCCAGCTACCGCCCAAGCAATCGAAAATTGTACCCTCTATTACCTTCTCGTCGATGAGTTTAATGACTTATTAAAAGCATATCCAAGTATATCTATTAAACTTCTTCAAATTTCAGATGAAAAAATACGTGGTTTACAAACTCGATTAAGTCAGGTCATGGAAAAAGGTATAAAAGAGAAACTTATGAACACTTTGTTCATGCTAGCGAAAAACATCGGACGTCAAGTGGAGGATGGTTATGAAATCAATGTTGATTTAACACATCAAGATATTGCAGACATGTTGGGAACAACAAGAGAAACTGTTAGTCGTACGATGGCTCAACTAAAAAGAGAAGATAAAATGATGTATAATCAGCATTCAATCATTATAAAATTTGCCCCCTTTAATGATAACCTTTAATCGTACCCTCGAAAGAAATCGTTAGAATGAAAACGACTATCGTACGATGATAGTCGTTTTTCTCATTGTAACAAGTGTGCAGTCTTTTCTTTCGAAGAAAAATGATTTAGGTTACCATGGTTGGAATGGTGGTGATCCCGGTGGTGCATGAAAGATAAAATCAATGAGTGGAATCACATATCCTATTGCAATGACCAATAGCATGAGTACAATCCAAAGCCCCCAACGCTCTGTCCAATATGGTGTTTTCGTTGCATGATCTTCTTCTTTAGCAATTGGAAACTCTGTTTCTCCTTTTGGTGAAAGGCACATGAGATGGAAGACGACATACACTTGAATGAAAATCCCAATCATTAACAATGTTCCTCCAATAGCTAAGAAAAACAAATACGGATCCCAACTTAACGCTGTGGCATTGTCAAAATAAGTCGTATATGACGTTCTTCGAGGTGCACCTAACAAGCCGCCCCAATGCATCGCCCCTGCCATAAACACCATACCTATTGTCCAAATCATGGTTTGGATAATGCCTAAGCGGTTTATAGATGGAGTTAAAACTCGTTTTGATAGATATGGAACGAGCCAATAGCTAATGCCAAAGAAAGTAAGAACGACCGTTGTTCCTACCGTTAAATGAAAATGTCCGACTACCCATAACGTGTTGTGAACAACTTGATTGAGTTGGTTGGTTGACTGGGCAATTCCTCCCGCTCCACCAGGAATAAAAGCAATCATCGCAATCATGGGCGCCAAGAAGCGGACATCCCCCCATGGAAGTTTTTTATACCAGCTAAGTATTCCTTTTCCGCCTTTTTTACGTGAAGTTCGTTCAAATACGGCAAACATTGCGTAAGCAGTCATTAAAGAAGGAAAGGCAATCGATAAACTCATAAATACATGTAGGAATTTCACACCTTCGGACATTCCAGGATCAATGATTTGATGGTGGAATCCACCTGGAATGTTCATAATGACTAAAGCAATGATGACGACACGAGTTAACGTATCACTGAACCGTCTTCCTCCGATAATTTTAGGTACAATGACATACCAGGCAGAAACAGCTGTCAAATACCAAATATTAACGAGTGTATGGCCAAAAGCCCAAAAAAGAGTACGAGACAACATCACGTTTATCGTCTCAACCCAACCAAAAGACCAAGGAATAATCATAAAAACCTCTATTGCTACAGGGACACTACCGAAAAACAATAGAATAAAGACACCTGTAGCAAAGAAAGCAAGGATTGGAACATGTTCGCCACGGTTATTTTTTCTCCAACTCGCCACTTGAATAAATGCTCCAAATGCACACATCCATACACCTAAAACGATCAAAACTAAGCCAATATAAAAATAAGGTGATGCTGCCATTGGTGGGTAAAAGGTATACATGACTGACGCTTTATTCATCAAAATAGGAACTACAGCGAATACGAATCCGATTATTTTCAGTCCAAAGCCAATCCATGCCATCTTTCTAACTTTCGGCAAGAGACCACCTAAAGTATGTGAAAGTCCTGCATAAAAATAGCCAATTGCAAAGAAAGCAGTCAACACAACGACTAGTAATAATCCATGTGCTGTGAGTACCTGATAATAATTAAGCCATGATGGTAATTCTAGCATTCCTGCTCGGTTTAATCCTTGTAATAATCCTAATACTCCACCGAGCAATAAAGCGATAAATGCAACACTTATATATATTTTTGTTAGCCTTGCATCTTCTAAGTTTATACCGAACGTTTTATTAGCCTTATCTTTAAATGTTGGCATTTTCGTGTTGCCGATCACAGTTTCCATAGTTTCCCCCCTCTCCTCTTTACTTAACCGTGATGGTCGTCGCCATATGCTGGTGACCTGCACCGCAATATTCATTACATATAACGAGATACTCGCCTGGTTCATTAAAAGTCTGCGTTATTTTTTGAATATGTCCTGGCACAACCATCGCATTTATATTTGTATTTGCGACTTGGAAACCGTGAATCACATCTTTTGACGTCATTTTGAAATGTACTGTTGAATCGGCAGGTATTTCAATATCACTTGGATTAAAACTAAATATTTCTAATGTCATCACCACTTCATATTCATTCTCCCCTATTTGTTCAACACCCGGTTGATCGAATGGCGGTGTTTCATCCACTTTTTGTGGATCAATCGTTTCCATGTGACTTGGCGGTCCCATTCCTAAAACAAAGGTTTGATAACCGGTCACCAGCATAAACCCTATAATGATCCCAAAGCTTACCGTAAGCCAAATAGCTTCATCTCGATGGAATTTTTTCATCTCTTCCCGCTCCTATAATCTCGACATATATAACCACAACAGTAATAAATTTGTTACAAAAATAACAAAGCCTACTACACCAACGGAAAACCATGTTCCTTTTAACGGTGCTTCACTTTTGTCGTATAATTTTTCTTTTTGGTTCATTTTCGGCTCTCCCATCAAAATCAACCTCCTTTTTGTCATCTTACTCACATCTTAATTGATAATGGTTATCATTTCAGTGATTTCAATCACTGATAAACAAAACTTGGCTGCCTAAAAACTTTTATACTTTCGTGCAAGTTTTAATGGCGAAAGCCTTCGTTGTAGTTCTACGATCATCCATAGATTTGATAATTCTGATCGTACAAAAAAACCCTATTAAAGGGATTCCACCTCAACAATGGGAGTACTATTAATCATTCACCATACACGATCACCTATCGGAAAATTGTTACGCTTCAACGTTTTTATCCTCCATTTCTCTTTTTTCACAAATTCTTCACTCGCTGTTCAAGATTTGCTCACAAATTCACAAAATATAGGTGTTAACACCTATAAAATTCATGAATGAATATTATTACTATATAAATAGTGTTAACTATACGTAAGCAGATGCAGGATGTTACTTACAGAAGAAAGATTCTATTTTCCTTCAAAGGGGTATTCCATTGATAGGTTAACAAAACGTCCTTTATGATAGATCACTTTAAACAGAAGGGAGAGGTGCGTCATGTTTTTTGAATATGATCCGGTCATATACAGCCGCATATTAACTGCTTTGACATTAGGGTTCCACGTCATCTTTGCAACGCTCGGAGTTGGTATCCCACTCATGATTGCGATAGCCGAGTGGATGGGGATAAAACGAAATGACCCGCATTATACACTTATGGCTAGACGATGGGCACGCGGATTTGTCGTCTTAGTTGCTATTGGAGTTGTGACTGGTACTGCTATTGGCTTACAGTTAAGCCTTCTATGGCCAAACTTCATGCAGGCAGCAGGCCATACGATCGGTTTACCGATGTTTATGGAAGTTTTCGCATTTTTCTTTGAAGCGATATTCCTCGGAATATATTTATATACTTGGGATCGATTCAAGAGCAAAATGAAGCACTTCTTATTAATTATTCCAGTTGTGATTGGCGCTACGTCTAGTGCCTTCTTTATTACAACCGTCAATTCATTTATGAATGCACCACAAGGTTTTAACCTTGTCGATGGGGTATTGACCGATGTCAGCCCCCTTGCAGCAATGTTCAATCCAGCAACACCAACAAAGATGTCTCACGTTATTATTACATGCTATTTAACAGCTGCTTTCGTTTTAGGGGCAATCGCAGCGTTTCATATTTTAAAAGGAAACAAGCACGTATACCATAAAAAAGCACTTCACTTAACGATGGTCACTGGTGCTATCTTTGCGATCGCTACTGCTGTTATTGGCGATTTCTCCGGGAAATATTTACACGAATATCAACCTGAAAAACTGGCAGCTGCAGAATGGCATTTCGAAACAGAAACAGAGGCTCCATTAATATTAGGCGGCTTCCTCACCGATGACGGTGAAATAAAATATGCGTTAAAAATTCCTTACGCATTAAGTATTTTAGCAGGTGGATCAGCAGACACCGAAGTCATTGGATTGAATGAATTTCCTGAAGAGGAACTACCACCGCTTTTTGTTCACTACTTATTTGATTTAATGGTCTTTATCGGGATGTATTTAGCTGCTGTTTCTATGTTATATGTGTTTATTAACAGATTCACAAAATGGAATGCGTTTAGCCGTCCATTACTTTGGTCAGTCATTGCCGGTGGACCGCTAGCAATGCTCGCCATTCAGTCGGGCTGGTTCTTCGCTGAAATAGGGCGTCAACCTTGGATCATAAACCAAGTTATGACAACAGCCGAAGCAGCAACCACTTCGCAGCACGTTGACGTCATGCTCGTCATCTTTGCGATTTTATATATCATTCTCGGTGCCACATGTATTACAGTTCTACGAAGAATGTTTAATAAAAAGCCGATTGAACACGAATTAGAAGAGCGTGGAATCTCCCATACGACGGAGCCTATTGCAAAATAAAGGAGGGGACGTAAACGATGAGTTATGAAGTAGTTGGAATCACCGTACTATGGCTGTTCTTATATGGTTATTTGATCGTTGCATCCGTAGACTTTGGTGCTGGTTTCTTTAGCTACTATACGAAACGCACGAATAAAAACCATATTATTCACAATATCATCCAGCGTTACTTGTCCCCTGTATGGGAAGTGACAAACGTATTCCTCGTCTTTTTCTTTATTGGAATTGTCGGTTTCTTCCCTAGTACAGCTTATTATTACGGGACTGCCCTGCTTATTCCTGGTAGTATTGCGATTATTTTGCTCGCTGTTCGTGGGTCGTATTACGCATTTGCTACTTACGGTGCAAAGGAGAGTAAATTATATAATTTTCTTTATGGGGCGACTGGTTTGCTCATCCCTGCCTCACTCACAACTGTTTTAACAATTTCAGAGGGCGGATATATTACACAAGAAAATGGAAATGTTCAATTATTGTATGGAGAGTTGTTTGGCAGCCTTTATTCGTGGGGAGTCGTCGTCCTAGCAGTTGTCAGTGTTTTGTTTATTTCAGCAAGCTTTCTCACGTATTACGCATCAAGGGCAAATGACGAAGGTGCACTAAACTTATTAAGAAAATACGCTTTAACATGGTCTTTCCCGTCCATTGCGATGGGAATCATCGTCTTTTCATTACTAAATAAACGAAACCCTGAACATTATCAAAACATGATTGACATCTGGTGGGTTTTCGGGCTTTCATTCATCGCCTTTGCGATTGCAACTTATTTAATTTATAAACGAAGAAACTACGGTACAGCGTTCATTATGGTCATGATTCAGTACTTTACAGCGTTCTTTGGTTACGGAGCTGCTCATTTACCTTATTTGCTCTATCCTTACTTGACGATCTATGACGGGTTTACAAACGAATCGATGGCCTTAGCGTTAATTATCGCCTTTATTGCAGGTCTGCTACTTTTAGTCCCATCGTTGTTTTTACTCATGAAACTATTTTTGTTCGATGCAGACTATGTGAAAGGGAAAAAATAAGTGGATTACTTTTTTCAAGAAACCTTTAAGGAGGTATTGAAACTATGGATTTAACATCATTTTTCATTTTTATCGCTCCTGTTCTCGTTCTAGCTGCTGCATTAGTCATCGTTTTTCTTTGGGGGGCAAAAGCGAAGCCTCCAGCTTTCGTAACAGAGGATCAAAACAAAAGCAAAAAAGATGGAGCAAGTTAGCTTCTTTTTTGATCGACTGAGACTTCGTTAATGACATTGTTACATTGATGCTAAAACCCGAATCAATCAGATGCACTAGATTGATTCGGGTTTTTCATATACATTATTCGTCATGAGGAAATGACTTTATCATTCCCCACATGAACATTTCACCTTGAGTAGAAATTTGCTTCATACCTACCTTTTCAAGTACTTTAATCGACGAGACATTCGTTTTCAAACATTGAGCCGTTACTTTCTGAACCTTCCCTGAAGAAAATGCCCATTTAATAAGACTGGTGACAGCTTCAGTAGCATATCCTTTATTTTGAAAGGCAGGCAGCATACCGTACCCTATTTCTACAACTTTTCCTTCATCAGGCTTCCCCTTAAACCCGATATCGCCAATTACATTCCTTTGTTCTTTGTTTACGACAAACCATACACCCCAGCCTTTAATTGTAGGGTCTTGTTTTAATTTGTTTATATGAAGCTTAATATGGTGTTTTAATCCATATTGATTTGAGAAGTCCAAGTAATTTTCAACTGTACAAGGGACAATCGTTAAACGTTCAGTTTGAATTTCCAGCGCTTTCTCCTCCATCACTTTTACATGAACACATTCTTTTCTATTTGTTTCATTTCATAGAAATACCCTTTTCGCCGCATCAAATCATCATAGCTTCCCGTTTCAATAATTGTTCCTTGTTCCATCACAACAATTTGATCCATCTTCTCTAGGCCTGTCAGCTTGTGACTAATAAGCAGCATAGAATCATGTTCTGCGACTTTAAAAAGGTGCTCGAAAATTTGTTTTTCCGTTACAGCATCAACAGACGATGTCGGTTCATCTAACAACCAGAGATGTGCCCCCTTCAACATCGCTCGTGCAATAGCCAGACGTTGCTTTTCACCTCCAGATAAGTTTTCCCCTTTTTCTAAGATGTGATCGTCTAAAGAAAGATGCTCTAAATGAACCTTTTCAAGAACACTATTCATCTCTTCGTCAGATAAACCATCTTTCGCAATTTGTAAGTTCGTACGAATCGTTCCGTAGAAATAATGATTTTCTTGTAAAACAGCGTTCGTTGACCGCCATATTGATTTTTCATCAATCGATTGTATCATCTCGCCATCCAATTCAACCGCTCCTTTTTCTTCTTTGTAGAATTTCAGAAGCAATTGGATCAATGTCGATTTCCCTGACCCACTTGGTCCGACAATTGCTGTCTTTGTTCCAGAGGGAATTGTTAATGAAACATTTTTTAATGCTGGTCTCGTCTCTCCTGGAAACGTAAACGTGACTTGATTCAAATGAATGTTTGGTGGACGCTCATCATTTATTTGCCGCTCCGCCGGATTTTTCTCCTCATTCTGATCCTCTTCTACTACTGAAAACAGCCGGTTCGATGCACGTCTGCTATCTTCGAAATATCCTGGAAAAGCTGCCATCGGAGTCGAATTTTCAAATACAGTTAACGAGATCATTACAAGCATAGCAAGAAATACACCATCGAGTTGTCCATTCGTCACTAAGTATGCTCCAAGTCCTAAGATCAGCCATGACACGATGAGCGAAATCATGTGATTCACAGATTGGCTATATAGTTCTTGTTTCCCTTCTTTGCCTTGTTCATAAATATAAGAGTGGGATGCGTTCACTAACGACTTCTCTTGATTCTCAAGCTTCTGGTACAACTTGAGGTCACGAAAACCATATAAAAATTCTGTCGTTTCTGTTGAAAGATTACCGCGAAGCTTTCTAAGCTGACTCTCAATCGCTCGCTGTTTCATCGCGAACGCAACTGGAATGAGAAAGCCGGTAACAACCAATCCGAGAATTAGGACGACGGCTACATAGAATGAAAAATACGCTGTAAATGCAATCGTCGCCAAAAAGACGATCACCATGACAATTGGCGGGTAATAGACTCTTAAGAAAAAGTTTTGTAAGCTTTCAACATCGCCGACAATCCGTGACAGTAAGTCCCCGCTTCGGTACTTATGAAAGATTTGCGGAGCTAAAGGCTCTAGTTTATCAAAAAAGTAAACACGTAAATTCGTTAAAATCGTAAATGTAGCTCTATGAGAAAAATAGCGTTCTCCGTATCGACTTAAAGCCCTTGTCATACTAAAAAACTTTAGTAATGCGATCGTCACAGTTAATACATATAATGGCGGTGTAATCGCAGCTTTTGAGATTAAATATCCACTATTAGCAAAAAGACTTACGGCCGCTGTACCCGCAAGGAAACCTAATAAAATCGAATAGAATACGTCTTTTTTCTCGTGCATCATGAGCTTTATGACGATAGTCAAATCTTTCATCATGACGCCCCCCCTTCATGGACGGAAATCATGTTTCGGTATTTCGGAACGTTGTGGATCAATTCCTCATGTGTTCCAGAGGCAGCAATTGCACCATCCTCTAACAAAATAATTTGATCTGCTTTCTTAATCGTATGAAGACGATGAGCAACCGTTATAACTGTCGACGTTTTCGCGAGCTCTTTCATGGATCGCTGGAGAATTTTCTCCGTTTGCAGATCTAGTCCAACCGTCGGCTCATCAAATAGAATGATAGAAGGCTTCTTTAAAAAAGCACGTGCGAGTGCTACCCGTTGTTTCTCCCCACCTGAGAGTCCTCTTCCCGCTTCACCTACATGCGTCTCATACCCTTTATCAAGACTATGAACAAGCTCAGAAATTCCTGCCTTCTTTGCTGCCATATCAACTTCTTCATATGAATGATTTCCTCTGCCGCCGATTGTAATATTTTCCGCAATCGTTCCGGAAAAAAGGTAAGGAGCCTGAGAAATATAACTAAGCTGATCAAACCAATCCTTCTCTTTATAGTCATGGAGCGGACGACCGTTTACGAAAACCTCTCCTTCTGAAGGGGCAATAAGACCTGATAGAAGGTGAAGCAATGTCGTTTTGCCAGAGCCACTAGCTCCGATAATGGCTACTTCGCTTTTCGGTAAAATGTGGGCATCCATTTGATGTAATGCAAATTTCCCTTCCCCATAACTAAAGCTGGCTTTTTTCATGTCTATCATTGGCGGACCTTTTGTTGATAAATCAAGGGTATTTTCGCCCCATTCAACAGGCTGTTCTTCCTCCTCCAATTCTGCAATCACTTTATTAGCTGCTCCCATACTCCCGCGTCCAGTATGAAAAGCACTGCCTAATTCCTTTAACGATGCAAAAAATTCAGGCACTAATACTAATACAAAAAATGCGGTAAAAAAGGTCAGTTGTTCATATACAACGAGCCTAAGCCCTACTTCAAGAGCAACTAATGAAATACTGAGCATTGAAATGAATTCGAGCATAAGTGCTGATAAAAAAGCGACCTTCAATACGCCCATCGTTGCGTCCCGATAATCAAGACTACTTTGCTTGATTGCGTCTTGCTGATCTTTAGCTCTTCCGAAAAGTTTCAATGTCGTTAATCCTTGTAATATATCAAGAAATCGACCTGAAAATGCGGCAAGCTTCTCCATTTGTTCTTCTGACTTTTGCTTCGTCTTGCTTCCAATAATGACCATAAATATCGGTATAAATGGGGCACTAATAATTAAAATAATTCCAGACACCCAATTTTCCCAAAAGATCGCAATAAGAATCATGAGGGGAACAATACTTGTTTGAATCACTTGTGGGTAATATTTGCTAAAATAACTGTCAATTTCATCTACAGCATCCATCATGATACTAACCTTCTCACCAGATTGCCCTTGCAAAGAAGCTTGTACTGGATTCCGGCTATATTTATGAAGCAATGCGGAACGAAAGTCTTGTTTTACTTTTGCAGCCATATGGATCCCAGTTCGCCCATTCACATAAGTGAGCAAAGCTCTTGCAATTAAAACGAGCAGCAAGCCGCCTAAAAATGGAAAGATAGCTTGAAATGGCTCCTGCTTTAAAAAAATATCGTCGACAATTTTGACGATAAAATAGGCTTGGGCAATGATCGTTGCACCGATAAGGATTGAGATCACATATAATAAACGGATGTGCTTCTTTTGTGCACGGGCAAGGTCTTTTAACTGCTTCATTATCTCACGCTCTCCAATCTTTGTGAGCAATTTATGTTGATGCCTCGTCTATACATAACTCTGTTTTTCTAGATAGGCACTAAGAGGACTTATTATCTTTGAAATGTCGTACCGATTAAAAAGATTCATCATATAACTATTTTACATGATCTTCACATCAAATGAACGAAGTGTACTTGAAAGATATATGACACTTTATTGAACACAGTTGTACGGTGTGAAGTTTAGAGTACACCTAAACGTTTCCCCCAATCATACCACTCGCTATTCTTTTTGATGTTCAGTTTTTTCTTTATATTCCGTCGATGATTTTCAACCGTTTTCGAGGAAATATTTAATACTTCAGATGTTTCTTTCACAGTATAGCCACGCACCTTCATATGAAAAACCTCTTCTTCGCGTTTTGATAAATAATCATTCATATTCAAATCTGTAAAAGAAACATTTTTCTTTTGTTCAGACATCATAAAAGCTTTTTCACCGCTTATTACTTTTTGAAAAAAACTTAATAATTTATCTAGAGAGGAACGTTCATAAAAGAGACCGTGGATTTGCCTTTTTTCAAACAGTCTTTCCAACTCTGCTATCCGTTTTCGATACATAAAAACACACTTCGTTTCAGGAGGGAGTATATCGATTGTCGACAAGATACTTCTTAATCCGCCAGCGCCTTGCAGCTCTGCATCAACAATGAATAAATCGAACTCATACTTTTTTACAGCTGCAATGAATTCCTCTGTCGTTTCCGTTATAACCATATATTCAATTTGCTGTACATCTTTTAATAATTGAATGAGTCCATTCCGTAACAGCTCATGATCTAAGCCAATTAATACTTTCATTCACCCTACTCCTTACCTGCTTTTCTAGCATTCTTCTATTCCTCTATTGTCTAATAACCCTCTTTATATATAAAGAGATAACACTTAAACAGAAAATACTGTTTTCGTGTTATCCCTAAAAGAAGATGCAGCTTTTGTTTATTGTGACTGATTTTGTGTTTGCATCGCTTGTTGCAATTGTTGTGTCGCCTGCTGAAGCTCTTGTTGTGCTTGCTGTAATTGCTGCTGTTGAGCAGGCTGTGCATTAGCTTGAGCTTGTTGAAGCTGTTGTTGTGCTTGCTGAAGCTCTTGTTGTGCTTGCTGCATTGCTTGTGGGTCTGCTTGCTGTTGAGACTGTTGAATTTGTTGAACAGCTTGCTGTGCTTGCTGGGATGCCTGCTGTGCAGCTTGCTGCGCTTGTTGTGCTGCTTGTTGTGCTTGTTGCTGTTGATCTTGTGGCATATTGATGCCCTCCTTGTATTGAATATTTTACTACATCATATAGCGTTCCTATTTCGCTAAAAGACATTCGTATTTTTTTCAAAGATCGTACGTAACCTTTGTCAATCATTACAATAACTTTGAATTGTAAGTATAAAACAGTAAAACAGGGATAAAACTACGCTCGAAGTAAATTTTTCCATCGTTACGATTGTCAATGTAAACGTAAAATCAATTGGAGGGATAATATGGACAACCAGTCACAACAAAATAGCGGTACACCGAAGGATCCAAAAGACAGCCAGCTAGAAAACTTTCGTGTAGACCACAAAAATACGAAACTAACGACGGATCAAGGCGTTAAAGTGTCGAATACAGATGATTCTTTAAAAGCTGGCGAGCGTGGACCGACATTGATGGAAGACTTTCATTTCCGTGAAAAAATGACGCACTTTGATCATGAACGCATTCCAGAGCGAGTCGTCCATGCCCGAGGATTCGGTGCACACGGTTACTTTCAAGTATATGAACCGATGACAGAATTAACAAAAGCAAAGTTTCTTCAAGATCCATCAGTTAAAACGCCCGTCTTCGTTCGTTTTTCAACCGTCGTTGGATCAAGGGGCTCTGCAGATACGGTAAGGGATGTCCGTGGGTTTGCGACGAAGTTTTACACAGAGGATGGCAACTACGATTTAGTTGCGAACAACATTCCGATCTTTTTTATTCAAGATGCGATCAAATTCCCTGATGTCGTCCATGCGATCAAGCCTGAACCACATAATGAAATTCCCCAAGCCTCGGCAGCACATGATACGTTGTGGGATTTTGTTGTCAGTAATACAGAAACAGCCCACATGATGATGTGGCTTTTATCAGACCGGGCAATTCCTCGCAGCTTTCGAATGATGGAAGGCTTTGGCGTGAACACGTTCCGGCTTGTAAATGACCAAGGTCAAGCGAGGTTCGTGAAATTCCACTGGAAGCCAAAGTTAGGGGTTCATTCGTTAACGTGGGACGAGGCGCAAAAGCTTGCCGGTAAGGATCCAGATTTCCATCGGAAAGACTTATGGGAAGCAATCAATATGGGGGATTATCCAGAATATGAACTTGGCATTCAAATCGTTGAAGAAAAGGATGAATTTGCTTTCGATTTTGACATTCTCGACCCGACAAAGTTTTGGCCAGAGGAGGTCGTCCCCGTTAAACTTATCGGAAAGATGACGTTAAATCGAAACCAGGACAATTTCTTTGCTGAAACAGAGCAAGTAGCTTTTCATACTGGAAATGTCGTTCCGGGAATTGATTTTAGTAATGACCCTCTCCTACAAGGACGATTATTTTCTTATTTAGATACACAGCTTCTTCGTCTAGGTGGACCAAATTTTCATGAAATCCCGATTAATCGTCCAGTCGCGCCCGTTAATAATAACCAACGCGATGGCTTCCACCGGATGAGTATTGATAAAGGTGCTGTCAGCTACTCAAAAAACTCATTAAGGTCGAACGACCCAAAACCTGATGAAATGAATGGATATCAGCATTATATGGAAAAAGTTGAAGCTCAAAAAGTAAGAATGAGAAGCCAAAGCTTCCAGGACCATTTTAGCCAAGCAACTCTTTTTTGGAATAGCATGACACCAGCCGAAAAACAGCACATTATTAAAGCGTTCCATTTCGAAGTTGGAAATGTAAAAGACAAACAAATTAAACAACGTGTCGTTGAAATGTTTAATAATGTAGATGGAGAATTAGCAAAAGAAATTGCAAAAGGACTTGGGATGAACCCACCAGCAAATCCTGGTGGCACCGGCGTTACTAAATCTTCTCCTGCAGTTAGCCAAGAAAATACGATTAAAATGGCACAAACGAGAAAGGTAGCAGTTCTAGCTGAAAACGGATTTACGAATAAAGAAGCCGTTGAAGTCATCAATGCATTAGAAGGGGCAAACATCCATGTAGACATTGTCAGTAAAAACTTAGGCATGTTGACAGGCGATGATGGAGAGCAATTAGAGGCAAATAAAAACTATGCAACAAGTTCAGAAGTCATGTATGATGCTGTCTATGTAGTTGGAGGACAACAATCGGTCACAACATTATTAACACATAAAGATGCAAAAAACTTTATTAGTGATGCCTTTTTGCATGCAAAACCAATCGGAGCCACAAATGAAGGAATTGATTTATTATCTGAAGCCGATGTGCAAGGGGTCGCGATTGCAGATATGGAAAGCGGATCTGCTGTCTTCACAGACATGGGGGTCGTTACAGTACGCAATGCTAGTGACTTTAGTGCGTTTGCACAAGAATTCATTCAAGCGATTAGCCAGCATCGTCACTGGATGAGAGAAAATATCGACGGTAAAATGTCTGGCTAAACAAAGGTAACCGTCTTGTCTCTTCCTACACTAGAAAAGCTTTGTAGAGTATCCGTCAAGATACAAGACATCTTCTCTTGGCGGATCTATTTCACTTTTTTCTACCGTCAAGGTCGACGATATCTTCTCTTGGCGGTTCTATTTCACTTTTTTCTACCGTCAAGGTCGACGATATCTTCTCTTGGCGGTTCTATTTCACTTTTTTCTACCGCCAAGGTCCGCGATATCTTCTCTTGGTGGTAAATTTACAGCTTTTTCTACCTCAAAGGTACCCCCTATTGCGCATTAGCGTATCCGTCGTGACAACACGCTAGATAAGGAGCTTCGGCTAAAACTCCCGCGTCCTGCGAGAACGCCGAAGTCACCACGTCCGTGTGGAAGCTCGTGATGTAACGCTCTTCGCTGAAGCTAGACAGCAATCGTCAGATTGAAATTTTATACTTTTTAACCTTCAACGAAAAAAAGGCTGTCGCTTATGGCAGCCTTTTTTGTTTTGACACACTATTGAAGGTTGTTTTTTTGTGCCTGGTCCACTTGTTGGTGAGCTTGTTCTACACCTTGTTGGGCATGATGGACTTCCTGTTGAGCCTGCTGAACATCATACATTTCCTTTTTTACTTGATCCTGTGCTTGATGAAGCTGATGTAAAGCTTGCTGTAACTGCTCATTTTCCGAAATTAATTTTTTCTGTGCTTGATTCACTGCCATTTCAGCTTGCTTAGCTTCTTGTCTAGCTTGTTGTATTTCTTCTGGAACCCCGCTCGTTATTGCTTGCTGAATAGCATCCTGAGCTCTTTGGATAGCTTGCTGTGCGTTTTGTATTTCTGTCATCTCTTATATGCCTCCGTCAATTATTCTTTTGGGTAGTTCATTCCCTACCCTTTATCTTGCTCAGCACCATGTTTTCTATGCTTTCATTAACGATTAGATGAAATATTCAAGTAACTGGATGTTCAGTGAGAGCTGCGACTCACCCTTACTCGTAAACGGCTTCTGATGTTCGCGGGCGAACCGAATGATACCATTGATAGCAAAAAATAAAGATGATGATTGCGTCGATGATATCGCCGCCGTAGTACATGATTATCGCTCCACGTTCAGCCTGAACAGTACTAACTCCATCTGGTGGATAAGCGTAAATGTATTTAGCTAATATTCCATGCCCAGCTAACGCAAAAACGAATATAGCTGATCGATAGAAGAAACTTGTCCGATGTGAGGAAGGATCAATATAAATCATAGCTATTGTGAACAAATAGCCTGCTAAGAAAACGTGGATATGTATGAATATATGGATGACAAAATGTTGATGCATCATTATGTATAAGTTTGTCGTATAAAGAACCCATAACCCTCCTATGTTCAGTAAAGAAGCTGTCACTGGATCACTGAAAAGACGTATGAACCGACTTTTTATCAGCATTGAAATACGTCTAGCAGCAGATACATTTAAGGTCCGAAAAATGAGAGTCATAGGAGCAGAAAGGGCGATAAATAATGGCGAGAGCATACCTAATAGCAAATGGACAATCATATGCACTGTGAAATCTACGTGTGCACGCTCGGCTAAAGGACCTAAAAAAGCTGCCGCTGCAGAGACAACTCCAAAGAACCAGAAAATACACCGGTAATAAGGCCACCTCCTAAAACGACGGTTCGAAAGAAACACAGCAACATAATAGAGGATTAATGCTTTTACAAATGGGAGAGCAAATATGACCTGATGTAACACTTCTATAAAGCCTTGTATAGAGAACATCTCGACTAAATGATGAGCATGTTTATTCATGCCAAGTAGAGTCTCCCGATTTTCTATGATGGTTCGTAATGAATAAGAGAATCATCCCCGCTATTACTAGTACAAGAGCTATGATATTCCAAACAATATCATATACTATAACGTGATCGACATAGCGAATTTGGTGAATTCTCATCAACTTATGCTGGACAATACCATCATATAGCTGGAAAACTCCCGCTCCTAACAACACTCCTGCCCACCATCTTTTTAACGAAAGTCCATTCTTTCTACGAAGGTTAGCAAACATAAACAGTCCACCAATTGTCGCAAACCAACTAAAAGCATGGAACAAGCCATCTGAAATCAGTCCTATATCTGTTGTTGACCGATCATAAAAATGATGCCATCGTAATAATTGATGAAAAACAACTTCATCAAAGAAAGCAACTAGTCCAAGACCGAATAATATTCCAGACATTATGTTTTGATTTCTCATACTTTCCCGCTTGTTATTAACGCTTTTACGTTCATGCATCTTCATCTTCTTATTTATTCCCTTTCTCATATTGGCCACTTAAAACTTGCGGAATAAGCTATTTATATAGATAGCATCTACCTATTTATGGAAAATATGTGCAACTGATTAAAGAAAAGGAACCTACCTTGTTAAACTGGATGTTCACTCCTTCGTTACGGTTTTAAAATTACTTTAATACAATGATCATTTTTTTCATCAAATACGTCATATCCATACTTGGCTTCTGACAGAGGCAACTTGTGAGTAATAATATCGGTTGGATCAAACTCTTCGTTTTTTATTTTTTTATATAGTTCCGGCATAAAATGAATGACTGGAGCTTGTCCCATTTTTAATGTAATGTTTCTCGAAAAAAAATCCCCGAGCGGAAACATATTATAACGAGTTCCATATACTCCAAGAATGCTGACTGTCCCTCCTTTACGGACACATTGGCTCGCCAGCTGTATCGCCCCCATTGAACCACCTTGAAGCTTAAGAGTCGTCTCAACGGTTTCAACTGCTGTCTTTCTCCCGTCCATGCCAACACAATCGATAACAGCATCTGCGCCACCTTTCGTTATTTCCTTTAAATGAGTACCTAACTCATCATCTTTTCGAAAATCGAACACTTCGACATTGTTTGTCCGTTTTGCGTGGTCTAAACGATATTGGATGTAGTCAACAGCGATTACACGTTTCGCCCCTTTCATCCAAGCAAACTTTTGTGCGAGTAAACCGACTGGACCACATCCAAGGACAATGACAGTATCCCCCGGCTTCACTTCCGCCTGTTCAATCCCCCACCATGCAGTAGGAATAATATCTGAAAGAAAAAGGAGTTTCTCATCTTCCATCTCACTGTCTTCCGGTACGGCAAAAGGAACAAAGTTTCCATATGGAACTCGAAGCAATTCAGCTTGTCCTCCTTGATAACCACCAAATGTGTCGGAGTAGCCGAAAAAAGCACCCGATTGACCATTCGGGTTTGCATTGTCACATTGACTTTCGAGTTCGTTTTGACAATAAAAACATTGGCCACATGAAATATTAAACGGGACGATGACTCGGTCCCCTTTTTTCACCTTCGTTACTTCGGGACCGACTTCTTCGACAATTCCCATCGGCTCATGCCCGATAATATACCCTTTCGGAAAATTCGGTACCATCCCATGAACGAGATGTAAGTCTGAGCCGCAAATTGCCGTGCTTGTAACTCGAACTAACACATCATCCTTCTTTTCTAACGTCGCATTTGGGACTTCTTTCACTTCAACATCCTTTATTCCTTGATATGTAACTGCCTTCATATTCAGCTCTCCTTTTTATCCACTACAAGGACAATTTCAATACTAAGTTGCTATCTTTTTGTCCTTTTTATACGAAAAAGAAGATGTTACATTCATCGGATTAGTACTTTTAATTAATGTGACGATTAATTCAAAAAAAACACACCCATAGCTCCTCCTATTAAACCAGTAATAAGAGCAGCAAAAAAAGCTCGTCCGATCATCCGATAAAACCAAGTCCGGTTTTCTTCAAGCTGCTTTGACTTTTCTAACGCTTTCTCTGCGATTTCTTTATTTTTCATCATTTCTTCCTGCATTAATTGAAATTTCACTTCCCATTTATCTGTCTTATCTTCTAACCGGGACATTGTCGGTTCAATTGTATTTAAACACTTTTGAATCGATTGTACTGCCTTATAAATTTCTTTATGTGTTACAACGACCCCCTCTTGCTTGCGATCTTTCATTTCAACATCCCTCCCAACTATTTAAATCATGATTGAAATATAAAATCGACGCTATACTTACTAAAAATCCCCTTACTTACGAAGAACCTATTGAAAAAAGAGAGGTATGGTCAGCATACACCTCTCTTTTTATTCCATTACTTTTACCGGCCCTTTCAAGGAAACTCTTTTAGGCTACTATAAATGGAAGTTTTACCAATAGAGCATTTGAACCAATCCCTATCAATAATCATGATCACACTTGATCAGGGAGTAACTCCCATAAAGATGGATCTTCTTGCCCAATCGTCCACATTCCAATCCCGTTTATCCGGTAATCATAGGCAACAACATTAGCTAGTTTATTTATTGTTTCTGCATCTGGAAAATAAACAATACTGAAACCATCCTTATCACCTAAGTAAACTGTAGACAACCATACCCCGGTATCTTTCGTTTTCACTCGAATCGAATAATCACCAGGATCCAACAAATCAAAGTCTTTCGAATGTAAATAGTCCCAGTCCATTTGAATTGTACGAGACATACCATCATCCGGTTCTTCTCGTGTATCAGGTTCTTCACTCGCGTCTAATCGAAAGAAATCCCAATGCTCATCCCATAATACATTTGATCTTGGGATTCTTCCGATCATTTCAGTCGTACCATCAGGGAGTGTTATTTCCAATGCTTCTTGAGGATAAAACCAATACGAATCAGCACCTATAAGTAAATCTGTTGTCATGCTGACTGTTGATTTCATACCAAAAGACGTTGGATTTACGTCATTATGAATTTCGACATCGATGACTTTTGACGTTCCTAAAAAGCAAGCGACATGTTGATTTCGTACACGCATCCGAATCGTATAAAAGCTTCCTTGCGTAAGGTTTACTGAATAAGAATCAATTTGTGTTCCGTTTTGTACTAATTCAAGACGGTTATTCGTCGTATTAATTCTTAACCATAAATCACCAAAAACAACTCCAGCTGCACCAGCACTATTAAGCCTCACCCGACCTTGTACTGACAGGTCTGAAAAAGATTCATAATTAATCCTAAATTCCCCTGAACCGTTAATTTGTTTGTAAGGCCGACTTTCTGCACCATCATCAATATCATTACCGGAAACTTCCCAAGCTCCTGCTACCGTACGATATATATGGCTTGGTAGCGACCCAGCATTCCAATCGCGAAAATCATCATACCAGACATGGACATGCTCAGGGTCTCGACGCAACGTCTCTAAAGTGGCTTTAAAATGATTCTCATGCGGCCATGCCTCATCACGGTTTACATCGAGAAACTTTCTCGGGCGAACAGTATATTCCACTTCCCCACCGTAATATTCATCCCGAAACTCCTGACATACCCGAAAACCATAAAATTGTGTTCCATATTGACTGCCTTCTCCAAACAATTCAAAAGTATGAGTTCCATCTGATAATTGAAACGACCCTAACTTTAACCAGTGTGTCCGTCTATGGTAGGGGTACCACTGTTCTTTGTCCCCGACTATGAATTGCTCACCATCGACAGCAAGTTCTAACCGTTGTTGATCCCACCACGGAAAGTTAACTCTTACAGCAATATCATAC
The DNA here is from genome assembly GCF_002335745.1 of Evansella halocellulosilytica. GTDB lineage: Bacteria > Bacillota > Bacilli > Bacillales > Salisediminibacteriaceae > Bacillus_CA > Bacillus_CA halocellulosilytica. The sequence continues at coordinate 5,119,492 of NZ_NIST01000001.1, forward strand.
CTTCCTTCTGGAACAGTAAATTCATACCTAGCATAACTTTCATTTTCAAATTCTCCTGGCTGCCTCGGAGAAATCATATTTGATTGTTCATATTCATCAATTGCCCCTGTTAATTCTACATAATCAGTTCCAGTTCTATTCACTTGTTGTCCGACAAACGCTGTTTTTTGTTGTTTTTGGAAACAAGTAACATAAGGTTTCCCATCATATGTTCCTTGGACCATCGGAGATTCTCTGTGATCCCGATCATCAGGGTTGAGATAATCATATACATGCAAATACATCAAATGGTGGAAATCTTGACTGTCATAATAGGAGGCAAAAGGAATATACTGTTGCGTTTCAGTACCTGTTCGATATTGATCTGTATGTGATAAATCGCCTAGCATCCAACGTAAGAATGGACTAAAACCACCTGCTGTCCCTCGCCGGTTCCCTAATGCATCGAGATTGCTAGGATAATCGTATATTTGCCAACGATGACCATATGCTGGTACTCCAGTGTAAAGCTGGTCACCATTAAATTCAGATGTTGCGTAATTTAGAACATTTCTCATCCATTGTACCGGGGTTGTCGAACCAGGAGCTGATCCTGCCCAAGCAAAGCCATATGTCATGATTTGTGCCGTATCACATAAATGAACCAACCTGCTGTAGTCACACCATTTTTCTGGACCAACCGTTTGATGCGGTCCAGTCATCGGTGGCAAATCAATATGAACATGTCGGTTGTTTTCCCTCGACTTAATTTGATTGTAGATTCGACTGAATAAAGAATAAATCTCATCTTCTAAATCATTAGGTCCATGCTCTAAATCAATGTCGATCCCATCGCACCATGGATATTCATCTAATATACGATGAATCTCTGAAATGAACCGGTTTTGTGCTTCATCATTTTCCAAGATAGCTCGAAAAATAGATTCAAAGCCATCATTTTTTACTGTAAGTAAACATGTTATATGCGGCCAAGATTCTGATACTAATTTTGCTCGCGTCATCGCATCATTGAGATGATCAATAGCTGGTGTAATATACCCTTGGGAATTTACATCAAAAAAGAATAGACCGATCATATTTACTTTTTGACCATATTGATGAATTCGGTCTAACATCGAAGCGCTCATCGGCCAAGTTAAGAACTGCCGATTTTTTGTTCGTAAATTAGTCAAAGACGTGCTCCCCCTTTCCCAAGTAACCATTGATCTGGTTCACATAACAGTACACCAGAGCCTGGCCGACCATTCGTCCCTTTTACTTGTACACGAAAAAAGCCAAAGCCTGCTGGAATTGTCTGAAACATCCCTTCATAATCAACATTTCCTTCCCCATTTATCATCACCTGTCTTTTTGAACTTTTAAATTCAAAAACGTCATTTTCCTTTAACGAATCTTGTAAATTGAATCTTCGCGTCTCATATTGATGCGAAAACATAAGACCGTTTTCTTGAACATCTTGAGTAGGATAAAAAGTGAAGTCCATTCCACCTGTCACTCGTTGTGAAAGCTCAGAAGACGTTTCATTCATTTTTCGGTTCGGAACGACGACTTCTTTATCACCTCGAATAATGACATTAAAATGTCTATTTTCTATCGGACTGCCATCTGCATCCCGCTCTCGTTTTAACATCTCATCATTTGCCGGGAGATATCCCGTACTAAAATGACCTGATTGAAACATTACATCAGTTATATAAACGGATCCTCTAAAATGATCCCCAACTAACTTCAACGTTACATCCTTAACATTTTTATCTGGAGACAGTTCAATTGACCCTACATATTTTGTAAATTTCATATTCCCTCACCCATCAAATGACCATTTTACTTCTGAAGGATGCCCTGTCCATATTGTAGGCGCAGATCCACCTTGTAACATAATATCGGTTATATTTAATCTCCCTTTCATATCATCCATTAAAACTGTTACTTTGATCGAAGATACTCTTTTGTTTTCCGTTTCTATAAGCTTATGAATTCTTGAAAAATGAACCATTTTGCCCCTCCTCATACGAGTGGAAGAAACTGCACATCGGTTGTGCCATCTTCGTATTCGACTTCTATTTCTACACCGATCTTCGCGTTATTTCCTGCTTCAATATTTTCTGTTGACGCTTGAAAACTAATCGTATAATCATCTCGATTCGCAGGATAAACTCGCTGAGATAAAGATTTAGATACATGAAAATCCCCATTAACTTTAAATGAGGCAGGTCCACTTACACCATGTTCATGATCGATTTCCCAGCCATTATTGACCCAGTACGCAAAGCCATCGTCCGCTCGACTATTTAACAAATAATTAAACACCATAAGGTTTAACAAATCTTGTCGTTCAACGGTTTCTTCTGTTTGAAGGTGGTTTGTTGTCGTAGATATATCTGCTAACAGATCACTAAGCCCTGGTTCTTTTTGCGATAATTCCAACGTTGTATTCCATGGTTCTAGTACGTCATATTCCATCCTCTTAATACGTGTTTTCACTTCAATTCCTAATTCCTTATTGTAAACACGTATAATATCACCTAATTGAAAGGATTCGTGAGATAATTCAGCCATTTTGGAAAAGTCTGCTGCTTTTATCAAATACGTCGACCGCGGAATCGAAAGTTGTTTTAATATTTCTTCCGCTTTCTCTTTTAAATGATAAGGATTATTAAATCGATCATCTTTAAACGATTTAACCCTGACTGTTTGGGTATATTGAAAGTTATCAATATATGGGACGCCATCATTGGCGTTTTCAATTGATATGCGGTTTTTTCCATACGGGTATAGCCTTGTCACTAAATCTTCTGTATTATAGACGGCTTCCATATGCTTCATGTTTTTCCCGTAAATGATCGCAACTCCTGAGTCCACTCCAACTTGTTCGACTAAGTGTACCTGATAATTCCGTGTATCAAACTCCAGTTCTCCACCCCATACTTCGGAGACCTCCCATAATCCCTCTAATCGATTTGAAAGTTTTGAGTCTAACTCTAAGTTGCGCGTCCTTGAAATTTCGACTCTCCCTACTTTCCACTCCGTTTGATCAAGCAAATCTTCCATTACTTGTTTCGGTTCAACATTGCTCCAGGAATTTATCTCTAATGGATCAGCATATTGTAAGTCATACCATGCTGCTTCGCAATAAACTTCTGTGACCGGGAAGCCATTTGTTGCATCATGTGTAACTTGTCGTATAATATATTCATTTTCTACTAGTTGAACTCGATTTTCGTTTTCGAGGTATTTATTTTTAGGGTCATTAAACGGAAGATGAAAAATTAGTGTATTCTCGCCGCCCGTACCAATTTCTCTCGTCGCAATAACTCCTTCCGCATTTTCCAACACAGCAATAGGCTCACGCTCTTGGCTTAAAATTACCGGTCTAGCTCCTGGCAACCGTTGAAAGTACGCTTTCGGTAAGCTTCTTGGAAACTGATTATATACACTTTGACTGAAGTTATTAAACTTTAACACTTCAAGATGATTCAATTTCCTCATTTATTTATCACTCCGATCTTCTTACCCACAATGCTGGTCGGGAACCTAGTGGCAACAGTTCGGCTCCATTTGGAAACTCAGGAGGTAACGCACCGTCATACGTTTGTTGTAATCGATAACCACAATAAGAACCACCGGCTAAATTACCTGCGATTGCCATCATTGAGTCACCACGGACACCGGTTAAACCTGGTCCGGAGCTATGAAACCTAGCTAACCAATACATGCCTCGCTCCAACGTGTAAGAAACATTGTTATGCTTTAAACCTGTTGATCCAGAGTCAACCTCCCCACCATCAACGATTAAGTCCCCTGGATAGCAATGACCATTATCTTCATAAATGCCTAAATAAATCTGCCCGGCATCTGCTGTTTGAACATTGACTGCTAATCGGTCATATGACTGAGTCTTTGGAACAAAAAACGGCATGACATCGATAGCATTTGCTGCTGCTAGTAAGCCCGAACCTTCTCCACGATGAACGATATCCCCCATTAATCCATGAGAAATATATTCACCAATGACACTAGGAGGTAATAGCGTATCTAACGAATTCATCGACTCGATATCTTCTAACAGAGAGGACTCATTCAACACATAATCAACATCAGCACTTATCTCGTCAGATGGACTTTGTTGTTCAAGGAACACGACAGCCCCGTATGCGGGAAAAACTTGAAACTCATTAGATGAGACTTCTTCACCATTTCGATAAATGATTGGTGCTGGTTCATTCAGCCAATTTCGAATATTCGCTTCATAAATTCTGTAACGAAATGAGGGATCTTCTTGATCCCTCACAGGTTCTAATGGTATGCCAGTGATCGATGCGGTCTTCATATTAAGCACTTCTTCAATTTTGTTCACTGCTTGTTGTACTCCGTTTAAATGAGCAGATAAAATATCTTCACTTTGTAATGTTGGAAATGGTGTTTTTGCCATTTATATTCACTCCTTTATAACCAACGACTTCGGCATAGAATTTTCACTTCGGTCATAGACGCATTACCGCTCTCAAGTATTTCAACTGTATTAACCCCCGGAATTGTAATCGGGAAATCGAGTGTCGTAAGGTCATTTAAAGCACTGACCTGACCATTTTCATAAGTTAAACGGTATGCCGTCATTAAGTTTGAATCAATCATTAATGTTTCCCCTTCATTTAAAGCTCCTGTAAACTCAACAGTTTCATTATTTATAGATATAGAGATCGTTCCACCTTCGTTTGATCCGCTAATTTCAAATAACGGGTAAGACTTTGCTGTTCCTTGCCTCACAAAATCATAACTTCCAGGCTGATTGTAGGTGAAAACATCATCATCAACGGCATACCAAAAAGGATCTGGACAGAAAAACTCAATAACTCCTTGGCCATGGGAGACTATTTCATCGATTTCTGATTCCCCAGATAAAATCGCATTAATCCATTTGTCACTTTCATCATCAAAAATTAATGGACCTGGCTCATCACTATCTAAATGATAAGCAAGGTCCCTTAGTTTCTCGCGAATGGATTTGTCACTTTCACTATTAACGATCACTTCCACAGGAATGACTCTCGACTCACGATCTCTTCTGTTAAAAATGACCCCGGATCTCCCTGGAATCTTTAACGTTTCCAAGGTTTGAGGTGCTAAAATTGACCTTGTAATCCTTTGAACAAATAGGTCATCCCCAAAATGAATGTCTTTATATTTAAACATTAAAATGCACCCCTAGCTTTTAAGCTTCCATTGTGTCTTCTTCTCATATTTTTATCAATGTATGGTGATACAACTTTTGCTATTTCTCGCCCATCTAACTCAACAGGAACAATAACTTGGACTGGTTCGCTGCTTTGACTCCCATTCCCCATTTGATCAGCAATGCCGTTTGCAATACTCCTTAACACTTTTTCGGATAATGGTATGACTGCTTCATCATGTCTCCCTTCTCCAATAATCGCAGCTACTGGGTTGCGTGCTTGTAAATACCCACCTTTCGCTAGCATCGGAAGTTGCGGGATTTGAGGGAGCCCGATAGAGAATCCACCTACTTGGCCCACTAACGGTATATTAACAGAAGGAACATTGATTTTTATCCGGTTAATCGCACGAATGAAACTGTTAATCCCGCCGATGACTCCGTTAATCGCACCACGTATCGTATCTTGTATTCCTCTCCATGTGTTTGTTACATTTCCTGTAATACTTGACCAAATAGTAGAAAGCGTATCACGAACCCGTCCGAAGACATTAAGCACCCTCGAAGAAATACTATCCCAAAGGCCAAACACGAAGTTTCTCGCACTTCCCCAAGCTTCACGAATTCGGTTTGTTATAGCACTCCAAATGTTTGAGAGAGAATTACGAATGGCGTTAAACACTTGACTTGCTTTTCCAGTGATCCCATTCCAAATGCTGGTTAAAAATTGTGTGATCCCATTCCAAATACTCATAATCGTTTCCATAATGGAATCCCAATTCCGTCTTAAAAGAGAGACGATTAAACCGATTCCACCTGTAAAAATCCCTAAAATCAATTCCCAATTTTCACTAAAAAAGTCTTTAATGTACGTCCAAACGGTCGTTATGACTTCGGTAATCGATGCCCATATAGAAGTAAAAAATTCTTTTATAGATTCAAATATTACGGTCGCTTTTTCTTTCAACCATTCCCACGATTCAGCAAGCCATTGTGAGACCTCGTCCCAGTTTTGCCATAGTAGAACAATAATAGCGATTAAACCGGTAATTAAAGCAATTTTCCATACGAGTGGATTTGCAAGGAGTACGGCAGAAAAGTTTTTCACTGCTAAAATCGCTTTATTAATTACTGCTATAGCTCCTACTAGCTTTTCATCGAATTCATGGAGCAAACTGATGACACTTCCAATTTCTTTTAACCAGGATGCGATGTCAGTGATTGAAAAAGAGTCATCATTTAAACATTCTTTCAATTTTTGACAAGCCTCATCAATATCATGAAAGGTTTCTTTTGAAATCTCTTTTACAGTTTCAAAAGGTTTTGACATGTCTTCAACTACTTTAGATAGACTCCCAATTGCGCTTTCAGCAGCTTGCGCTGCCTCGTCAATCGCTTCAAATGTAGAAGAAAATTCCCCGAGTAAAGTTTGGGCTTGGTCAAGTCCATCTATTGATACCTCTATTACTTTTGACATTTTACTCACCTCCTAAGTATTCATATCGCACCGAATAATCCATTTGTTCTTTAAAAATCGCCTTCCCTCCTATCTCAATTAAAGTGATCCTTCATTATTAATTGGCATTCGTATGACGAACAAGATGATATCCACGTGAAACAATTTATCATTTCAACTGATATCAATCATAAATTTTGGTAAAATATTGATAGAGGATTTTCACTAATACGACCATTTCCACTATTCTTGGTGAAGCTGTGTTCATAGACTGTTCATTAAATGTATAAGAAACCAAATAAAAAACGTTTGGAAAAAATGAAAATTCGACCTTGCTAGAAATGTAGATGATTAAAATTTAAAAATGATTGTATGTACGAGAATGAGAGTTTATAAAAGGTTGGGGTATAGATGAGCTTTTTTAATGTAAAGAAGGACTGGGAGAAACTGAAAAAAGACTTGAAACAAGCATCTAAAGAAACGAAAGAGGGTTCTAGCAGAATAAACGAGGAAAGAGATTGGTATAAAAACTATTGGGAGGCTTGCCCCCGCTGTGGCTCTGAAAGTGTGGAAACATATAGAGTTATAAAAAGACATAAAACGTTACTCTTTTTTAGTTTACTAACACTCATTTCAGGCGTTGTGACTGGATTCATCTTTGGAATCATACTCGGTAGCATCGGCCCTATTTTGGTCATATACAAATTAGTTAAATATATGGATAAAAAACTGCTCTGCCGAAATTGTAAAAACGTATGGGATAAGAAAGAACTTGAGTCCACTCATAAAGTTGATTCATAGTTGGTAGAGTGAGATGGATATATATAAAGGGAAAGATTCACTAATAGAAAAATGCTCGTATCTTCCTATAAGTAAAATCTACTAAATTGTTTCTCAATAAATTCGTGTAGGATATCTGTTTATCAATTCACGTTTATTTATTCTATCGCTTTGTTCTATATCTTCCCAAGTGTAGTTTAAAACGTCATTTTTATCGATGGCCTCTCATAAATAAAATGAAAAAAGCCGTAACCCTTTGGATTACGACTTCGACCCTTCTATATTTTTTTATCTCGTATGCAATGCATAGCTGCCAGGATTATTCGTTATAAAATTAATATGAACATACTCTCCAAATGTTTCTACTGCTTGACCATTTGGTCTCATATATCCCCAGCATCGAACATAGTTCAGGTTTGTTGTATTTATTGAATTCGATCGTGTAAACCCTTGATCCCCATTGATAATAATTCGGTGATCAGCGTCTAACCATCTCGTTGTCTCCCATGAAGTACCTTGAACATTTAATGGTTTTGCCATACTCGTCGACCTTCTCAACCCATAGTGAGAACCACTTCCATATGCATAACCGCTACCATATACTAACCGATTAAAACGAGGAAGGACATAAATTCTGTCACCGTTACTATTTACCGTTTCAATATCATTTGGTGGGTAAGAACTTCTATTACTTAAAATAAAGTTATCTGTCCACGATGAGTTAGAATAATCACGATAAATAAAGCGATGTAAATAAGGAGCCCCTCCTCCTTCACTATACGGCCATACTTCACCTGTGAAAAATAGAAGCTGACCATTGTATACCCTCGCTGAAATTCCGATATTGTCTGAGTTATTTCCACCGTTCCTGTGTCGGTAAACAAATGCAAGTGCCATATCGATTTACTCCCTTCATAACATTACGGTTTACTTTGAAACTTTCCGCGACTCTTTTTTCTGTTTTTCGCAAGCTCTCGTTCTTGTTTCTCCATTTGTTCATTGTGATTAATAATTAAAACATCCTGCTGAAGCGGACTCATTTTGGCTACTTCAGAAGGCTGTATCCCGATTTCTTTTACTAAAAAATAAAAGTTCCGCCCCTTAGTTGTTTGTGCGAAACTGTTTCACCTTTTCTTCAGGTGTATGAATTCCTGATATATTCATTACTTGCTGTCCAACTAAAGAAATCCATTCATTTTTCCACTCATCGACAATCGTTTTTTCTGTCCAACCCTTTTCGACGGTCCCTAATGCTGCTGCTTTTAATAGTGCCTTCTTCTTGTAACGAACGAGCATCGAAGTATCAACGCTTATTTCTTGTTTATCTTTACTTCGGCCGTCCCCTTTTACCGTAATCCCTTTTGAAAGTAGAGCTTCAATTTCTTCAGATTCTGTATATGATAAAGGGTGGATTAAAATTTTGTAAACTTGTCCATTAGCATTAACTTCAACTTCTTCGTGATAAGCAGTTCCTGTAAGCATTCCTGGTTTTAATTGTTCTGACATCATGTATTCCTCCTTAGTTGTATGATTCAATATCATTTGTCACTTTAATCATGACCGGACCGTCTCCATCCCCGTTAACTAATGCCCGAGCTGTTGCAGTTTGTTCAATTCGTTCACGCCCTCCAACAGGTTGAGTCATGCCCGTGTAGACTAATTTAGGCAATGTGATTTCAATATCTGATCCAATATAAATTGTCGCCCCGAAATCTTCTAATGATTGTGATGGCCCATCACTACTTCCCCAAAAACGTTCTAATTCATCTAGATTTTCAAAACCTAAAGATAGCTCAAGGTCGACAACTAAACCGCCACGGTAACCTCGCTTCGGAAATCTTGAGCCCGGTCCGATCGCTGATTCAACATCAGCTCCAGTTTCTATATTTAAACTGAACGATTCCACTTTCGCTGTTTCATTTGTTGAGTTCAGCTCCATTTCCACTTGATGAGCAGCAAAAATATTCCCTTCTGTAAAAGTTACTGGTTGATCAAGGCTGTCTTTTGAATCTTTAGCTCCTGCCACACCGACAGTCATTTGAACCCATTCATTCTCTGCTTCAATGTTTAATGAAGTAGCAACACAGCCATGAAAAACATGTTCCATAATGTCCTTTCCGATTCGAGCTGTAAACGACTTCATTAATGGGTCTTGTGCAGGTTTAATTGTATGTGTATAAGGTGCTTCGTCACCGGATGTTTCAACACTTCCTAATGCCCATTTAAAAAACCATGGTGAAACTTTATGATCTAAAGGAACTGTTAATTCCCCTCCAATTGAATAAGGGCCTGGGGCAGCAACCCGATCAATGCCTGACATACCTTCATAAATTAATTTGTCTTCGCCTTCCGGATCCAGTTCTGCTGATTCTGGATCAATAAACTCACGTGCCTCTACTTTCACACCATAATCTTGTTCTTCTGCAATACCTAAATATCTAGTAATTCCCATACTTTATTATTCCTCCCTTATGACTTTATAAGTTAATTGAATAGCAGACCAATAAATATCATTCGTATCTCCCACGCTATATGCAGGGTGAACGAGGCTCGGAACGACATCCATAACCGTTCCATTTAACGTTCGGTCATCCATCATCAAATCATAAACTTTAGCAGCAAGCTCCTGTGACTCATCTAAACCTTCTTCTGGAGTTTCAGATTGTACCATTGCTACAAAATCATACGAAAAATCATGATCGGTTTTATGCCCCCCACGTTTTTCAGGAATATAAGGGGATGGAACAACCCAAACAGCTGGTGTTTCAAGATCATTGATCCGATACCTTTCACCGTAAATAATTGTTTGTACCTCTTCTAAAGCTTGACCATCTTCTATTGAACTCTCCAACTTATGAAGAATAGCAGATTTTAAATCTCGCCTTTCATCTAAAAAACTCTTTCTACTAATACTCATAGCAAATCTTCCTCACTAAATACGTTATTCAATCGCTCATTTAACCGACTATCCTCCCGGTAGATGAGAGGATACTTAACATTTTGCACACGCTCTTTATACTGTTCGTAAATAGCAAAAATGTAAGAAGCATCGACTTCAAAAGATAATATAGAAGAATATGGGTATATGTTTTTGCTGTTATACATAACAAATTGATAACCATCATCTGTTACGGCAACCCATTCAGAGGCAGGTTTTCTATTAAAACTGTGATGAAGAGCCTCCCCTGGTAATCTCCCAAAAACAAGTTCGTAATTTCTACTTAACGTCTCTTTTATTTTTTTTATATCGATCGTCATATTTGATTCCTCTCTTCTGCTAAAATAAATTTAACATCGAGCATTCATTCCTTTCCTTCAATAAAATAGATAAAATCAAATTCAACCACCTCCCACCTACGTTAAATTTCTTTTCACTTATAAATGGCATTCGTATGACAACAGAACGAATATTTTCATGAAAGACTATATTGGAATCTTTTTAACAACATCGCTACTCATTGTTGAACAGTACTCTTCACTACATTTAATCAATCCCAATTACCTTTGAATGAAAAGGTTAATCGTCTTATTAATCGATCAATTATCATCAAACCCCCTACCATAAAATTTTCACCTTGACTATGACACTAATGTCAGCGTTTACAATATGGTTGACATACACTTATCAAAGGAGGACATTATGAGTCATAAAAACAAGATTCAACGTGAAACAGAACCCCGTCCAGCTGTAACTGTAATAGGTCTCGGTCTAATGGGTCATTCGCTTGCCCACGCATTTTTAAAGGCAGGACATCCAACTACTATTTGGAACCGGTCAACAAAAAAGGGGGATGACCTTGTTAAAGAGGGAGCAGTCCGTGCAAAGGCAGTTAAAGAAGCGGTATCATCGTCCACCTTACTCGTCACTTGTGTCTCAACCTATGAAGTTTTATTTGAGCTTCTTGATCCCGTAAGTAAGAACCTTTCTGGTCGCATCATCATCAACCTTACATCAGGAACACCTGATGATGCTCGAAAAATGGAAAAATGGAAAAATGGGCAGCAGAACACGATATTGAATATATAGACGGAGCGATTATGACTGTACCTCCAATGATCGGTTCGGATGAAGCTCTTATCTTTTATGGAGGTCAACAAGCAATCTTTGAAAAACTCGAACCGATATTGAAGTTATTAGGCGGAAACACCGTATATCTTAGTCCCGATCCTGGCGTCCCAATGTTATATGACCTTGCATTACTCACAATGCTCTATGGTGTACAACAAAGCTGGCTTCACGCTCATGCTATGGTAAGCACAGCAGGAATCTCTTCTAAGGAGTTTCAGCCATTCGTAGAAGAATGGTTCAAAAATGTAATCCTACCTGGATATTCGACTTCTGAAGCGGGACTTATGCTTGACGAAGCTAACTACAAAACAGAGGTTTCCAATCTCCATACAAACATGCTAGCACTCGAGCATATCATCAAGGCTAGCAAAGAATTATCCATTCCTACTGACTGGATGACCCCATTGAAGAGTAGCTATGATCACTTAGTCGCTAAAGGATACGGAACGGATAGTCCGGAACGTGCTTTCGAGTTAATGAAAAACCATAAAAAAAATAGCTACGTGTAAAAAATATTGAAAGGGTCCCGTTTCAACAAGGAAACGGGACCCTTTCAATATTACCCAATAGTGATCAATGGTTATGATAAACGTGTAGATACGTTAAATAGGTGTTCGAGCAGCAGGGCACTGGTTCGAAACCAGTATGTCTTTTCTTTCCTTCTTTCGGTCGATTTGTTTTTCTAACCTTTCTTTTACAACAGAAAGTGCATTTATTCTCTTATTGATTTCAGCCAACTTGTCTTCATATACATCAAACACTTCATCGCAAAGGTCTTCAATTTCGTATTGAGGGTAAGTGTTCATACAATTCAAAAATTCCTCGATTTGGTCAGTAGTTAGACCTAATCCTAAGTAGATTTGGATCGTTTTAATTCGTTCAATTGCAGATTCATCAAACTGTCGATAACCATTATCAAGACGAGAAGCTGTAATTAAATTTTTCTTCTCATAATGCCGGATGGATCGGACACTGACACCTGTTTTTTTAGATAATTCACCTATCTTCATCTAATGACCTCCTTATTGTCACCAAATGTTACAAAAGTCAGAAAACGGACTTTTAGGCTATTCCATAATTTGATTTCTAACTTAACATGAAATAAAAAAAGATTACTCCCGTTTTTTGAAGAATAAAGGCTTCCAAATAAATCAAGTTTCTTTTATTAAATGTTATGTTATTTTCGATACTAGTACAACTTTCTGATATCAGCTCCTCTTTATATCTAAAATATTTATCATTCGCATTCGTATGACAACAGGACGATGATTTTCATGAAAGGTTTTTTACAATCTTTTTTTCAGCACGATTAATCGTTGTTTGTACGGTACTCTTCGCGACATTTAATAAACTTGCAATCTCTCCATACGACAATCCGCTGCCTCTTGACATTAAATACATTTCTCTCTCTCTTTTTGTTAAAACAAATAATGCGTCTTCAATCCGTTCACTGTCTCTCTCCGAAACATGAAACTCCAATTGACAATCAGGGTTAGAGATATATGTTTGAATCAAAACCGGATCGATCGGTCTTTCCCTTTGATAAGATGCTAATCGTTCAACTCCTCTACGACTCCCTGGCATCCGCCCACTTTTTAACCACTCCAATGCGAAGTTCAGATCACTGACCATATTTGCTAAAATCCTTTGATCATCTTGTCCAGCTTTTGCTTTTATTTTTTCCACCTGTTTCAATGAGTCATGATACTCTTCAATTAGTGATTTCATTTTTACCCCCTCACTGATTAACAAAACTTTGCTTGTCGCCAAATCTTAATGGCGAACCTTAGCTGCCGTTAAACTATTGTCGATAAGCTTTATAAATTCTTTTAGTAAAATAAATAGACACCGAACCAAGCTTTGAACTTAGTCAGTGCCTAATTATTCGAATAAAATCTAGGTCCAATATAATCTTGGTTATTATTTAGTAGATTTTTTCTTCTATTATCGCTTTCTACTATTAGGTGGCATTGGTATGACAATATATAACTTTTATTCATTTAATTTCCAATACTATTGTTGTAGATTTAATTAAATTAAAACGTTATGTATATAAGAAAAAGACTAAGTCATCATAGCCTTTGAACCGATTTTCGATTTATTAATTGGCTCATTTCAAGTTGACCATTATTTAATTTAATACTATAATGAAGTATTGATCGACATAATAATTACATAGATGTTTTACTACACACTCTCTACCTACTCCTCAAGAATTTTCACTCTTGGGGTTTTTCTATAAACCCTGTCTCTTTTTTCTGAAAATAATATCTTTAATAAAGATCAAACAATAAAAATAATACCGAGGTGTTGAAAAATGGATGAACGAGTAAGACAAAAGCTAATTCGTTATTATGATCATTCTGATTTGACAGACGATGTCATTACTTTATACGAAAAAGGATGGAGTATTTTAGAATTAGCACAATCAAAACAATGCAAATTGCAAGAGGTCATCGATATATTAGAAATGAATTCGATCTCTATTGATTCAGACGAGCGAAAAATGGCCGAGCAATATTTAGACCTCGAAAAACAAACCGAACAATACCAATAATCAACTACAGCTTTTCTACGTTTCATTCTCTCTAAATTTGAACAACTTCTTTATAACCTTGCCAATTAAAAAGTGTTCTTAACTGAAGCTATACATTAGCAGCTTCAGTTTCTTAACACCACAAAACCGAACATCTGTTCTCATTATATACGAACTAACGTTCGATTATCAAGTTCTTTTATGAAGATTAGGAATAAGTCCTATAAGGGAATACGCCTGTTATCACATTCCCCGCTATTACTCCTTCCTAAAATCATCTTTACTTCCGATCATATTTTACGAACAGCGATATACATTAATAGTTTTTATCCATTTTTTATGACACAATAGGTAAGTAAAGGAGGAATGCTTGATGAACGAATCTGTCATTCAATATTTAACAGAACACCGCGAACGACTTTTAGAAAAATTAGAAGAGTTTTTAGCGATCCCAAGTGTTAGTACAGATAGTAAGAACAAAGAAGATGTGTTGAGTGCCGGTAAATTTGTCGCTAATTATTTGAATGAAATTGGCTTCAACTCTGTTGAGTTAAAAGAAACGGAAGGTCACCCAGTCGTTTATGGGGAGTGGCTTGAGGCTGAAGGAGCTCCGACTGCACTTTTCTACGGTCACTATGATGTACAGCCTGCTGACCCTTATGAATTATGGGACAGTGAACCTTTTCAACCCGAAATACGTGAAGACAGAATTTTTGCCCGAGGTGCAAGCGATGATAAAGGGCAAGTGTTCATGCATTTAGCCGTATTTGAAGCGTATATGAAAACTGAAGGAAAGCTGCCGATTAATGTGAAAGTATGTATTGAAGGGGAAGAGGAAATTGGCAGTGAGCACCTTTATCCTCTTTTAAGGGAAAATAAAGAGCTGTTCGAAGCGGATTTTGCCCTTATTTCAGATTCAGGTATGGTTGAAAAAGGACAACCGACCATGCTCTATGGTCTAAAAGGATTTACTGGACTTGAAGTAACTGTTGAAGGGCCGAACCGTGATCTCCACTCTGGGTTATACGGGGGCGCAGTCAAAAACCCTCTAATGGCGCTCTCCCATATTCTTTCTAAGCTTAAAAATGAGGAAGAACAAGTATTAGTTCCTGGTTTTTATAACAATGTCGAAGAGCTCTCGGAAGAAGAACGTAAACTGATGAATGAATCACCTGGTGAAAACTTCCAGGAAACAATCGGTATTCCAGAAACAACACCAGAAAAAGGGTTCACTGTAAATGAACACTTAATGGCTCGGCCAACATTGGAAGTTAACGGGATGTATGGCGGGTATCAAGGCGAAGGTACCAAAACGATTATTCCGTCATCTGCTACTGCAAAAATTACATGTCGTCTCGTTCCAGGACAGAATCCAAATGAAGTACAGCAAATGATTACTGACTATATTCAAGAAATAGCTCCAACTGGTGTGAACGTAAAGATACATAAAGAACCTCTATCAGCAAAAGCCTATAAAGTCGATCCAAATCACCCATTAATTACAAAAGCTGGTGAACGTTTAACTGAAGCTTTTGATAAAAAGACTGTGTTTGTTCGTCTTGGCGGATCGATCCCAGTTGTTGAATCAATTGATCATTTATTCAACATTCCAGTCGTATTGATTGGTTTCGGTACTCCTGAAGATAACTTGCACGCACCGAACGAAAGTTTTCCGCTAGACCATTTTGACCGTGGGATGGAAATGCTCGCAAAATACTATTATGACGTCGCCGACATCAAATAATTGTGAGAAGCTGTTCTATATTAGACAGCTTCTTTCTCCTAGAAAAACGATACTTGGGTATGCTTTTATTAAAGGCATTTTTATGTAAAAGGAGGCTTCATGATGACGAAAGAAAAAGCATGCAGAGGTTCAAAAGTTATAAAAACAGGTAGAGTGTTCCCTCAAGATACGAACAACCACAACACATTATTTGGTGGAAAATTAATGCGCGATATTGATGATGTAGCATCGATTTCAGCATCAAGGCATTGCCGTACCGAATGTGTGACAGCTTCAACAGACTCTGTCGACTTTCTTCACCCAATTCGACCAACAGATTCGGTTTGTCTGGAATCTTATGTCACATCAAACGGTACAAGCTCAATGGAAGTGTTTGTGAAAGTCATAGCGGAAGACCTTTTAACTGGAGATCGTAAAGTTGCGGCAACGAGTTTTTTAACATTTGTCGCACTTGATGAGAATGGCAAGCCAACAACAGTTCCTAATGTTAAGCCTGAAACAGAAGAAGAAATGTATTTACATAGGACTGCTCCCGAGCGAGTGAAAATGAGGAAAGACCGGCGAACACAAAGTAAAAAATTAGCTACATTCCTTTCAGAGCTGAAGCCGTGGGATGAAGAATAATGTGAAAACGGGAGTGGACACATTGAGGTCCACTCCTGGTTTGACGCAACTTCCCTCTGGTTTGACGCAACTTCCCTCTGGTTTGACGCAACTTCCCTCTGGCTTGACGCAACTTCCCTCTGGTTTGACGCAACTTCCCTCTGGTTTGACGCAACTTCCCTCTGGCTTGACGAAACTTCTCTCTGGCTTGACGCAACTTCCCTCTGGCTTGACGCAACTTCTCTCTGGTTTGACGAAACTTCCCTCTGTTCTCTATTCCGATCTGATCACATAAAGTAAGCAAATACGATGATGGTAAAAAATATCACGCTGTTTGCAATTTCTACAATTCCAATATGGATTGGACGTTTCAACAGTTTCTTTGGAATCAAAACGGTTTTACATAAACAGATTAAAAAAACAGTCACTGCTGCATACCAATTTAAAACATATGCTGCAATAACAATTGTTATATGGTAACCGTGTGAAAAACGATGGAATACTTTATTCTTTTTCTCGCGTATTAACGACTTAACATGAAATACACTTGCTGTAAAAAATAATACGGTAATCATAAAATATGTAAGAGCTTCACCACTTAGTGTATTGCCATTTAATATATAAGGAACGAAAAGCAAAATAGATAGAGCAACGATCGCAATAAAATCATTTATGAACAATCTTTCCCGTTTCGTTTTAGCAAAGAAAATGTTACATACAAATAAAAGCATGATAATGAGACCAACATAGATAATTTCCCATTTGAAAAATAAAAAAGGTAAGATAAAGATAGCCCCTATACCAACATAGACGAAAAAAGATGGCCAAACATCACTATTTTTAGGATTTCTAATATATGTGAGAAGCGGAGCTTGGGCAAAGTACATCGAGAATACACCTATAAAAAAGAGAAGGTGGATCCACCCTATACCACTAATGGCTGCGCCTAACCAATAAGGGACGATTAACATTGCCCATGCCCCATGTTCTTTCGGAATATACCACTTCATTTTTTCACCACCAAACGTCATTTACACATTTATCATAGCGTAATATGAAACAATTCTATGTGATGAGAATCACAATTTATATAATGTGTGATGTTTTATACATCAGAATCTGAAAAAAGGTGATATGCTATTTTTGAATATGGGAGGGATTTCATTGCTAAAAACATATATATCCTATAATGTTCAGGAAAATTTGGAAGAGTACTTAAAAGATTTAGGCTTCATCTATAAAAATGAGAAATATACGTTAAGCCTTGCTAAAGGAACGAGAAAGTCGTTAACCATTCAACATGAAGAATATTTAAAAAGGATGACACTATCATTTCCAGAAAATGTGACGATGGAGGATTGTCACAAAATACATGTCATGATTCGTCAGTTTGTAAAGGATTTAGATGCGGCTGTTGATGATACGCAAGCCCATTTAGGCTATGATGAGGCAGAAAACAAAGTATATATATACGACCGCTTTCAATCTTGGGCAGCGTATATTAGTAAAGCAAAACATCGTTCTCTTGAAGGGCAACGTGTCACGGTTTTTCATGGTAATGAGGAACTTGGACACGGTATTCTATTAACGTATGAAGAAGTGAAAAGTGATGATCCATCTCTCTTAAATAAAGGAACGATCTCTTGTACACTTTTGACGAGTTCAGGAGAACAGTCCTTTTTCGGAGAAGATCTCCACCTAGAGCCAATTGTATAAAAGGGAAGACGTAAATCTATTCCTTGAACAAATCGTTAAGAGGATTCTCAAAAGGTTCATACAACCGTTTGCGAATCCTTCTATATTGTACATATTTCTACTGGACAATCACCGCAGTGTAGATAATCCTTTAGGAATTGAATGTTTTTGATGATGATGTAACCACCTTTCATCGTTAAAATATTTTCCTTTTTTAAATCATTTAACATTCGATTTACACTTTCTCGAGTAGTCCCAATATAATTAGCAATGTCTTGATTTGTTAATTTTACTTTTATGAAAATGTCGCCATTTTTTTCTTCACCATAAGAGTTACTAAATCGAATAAGAGTAGAATAGAAAGCGCCTTTTTTACCACACAATATTAAATCGCGAAACTTCGCTTGCGTCGATTGTGTATGCCTAGCAAACCACTTCATAAATGCGACGGCAATTTCACCGTGCTCACTAAAGAGTGCTTCTAATACTTGTATGTCAAAACGGACAAGTGTTGCCTTTTCAATGACTTCAGCCGTAACACTAATCGCCATCTCATTAAATAACCCTACTTCTCCAACGAGTTCATCTTTTTGTTTTAAATGGATCGAAAATTCCTTCCCATCAACTGTCATTTTACTTAGACGAACCTTTCCAGAGCGGACTAAATAGACGTGCTTAGGAAATTCACCTTCATGAAAGAGGAATGATCCACTTTTTACATTTATCTCTAATCCATAAATAAGTAAGAGTTTTTGGTTTTCTTCTGATAGCTCATTAAAGAACCTTTTCATCTGTAGTTGCTTCTTTTCCATACGAACACCTACTTTCTATATAATCTCTTTAACTACCTTCATATTACCATTATTTTCAGCTTTTTAACTGAAACATTTACGACGATTATTTGAATTTATCGTCAGAGCGTTGTATTAGAGCGTGTTCAAAAAGGAGGACAGGCGACGTAGTTTAAGTCTCAGTGCGTATGGTGTCAATAGGTGAGTAACTTAGGGACGAGTCAACGCAAAGATACGCAATCTATTTTTCCCAGACTTATTGAACATCCTCTACAAACAATAAATAAAAAAAAGATGACACTTTTAAAGCACCACCTTTTTGTTTATAAACTTACTTGGAAAACTGTTTAACGAACACTGCACTAGGCTTCTTTTTATCGTAGTTTACTTTATTGATCATAAGACATATTAATGAAAAGATGCCCAACAAAATAATCCCGATCACATAACTTCCTGTAGCATCCTTTAGTCCCCCCATTAATAAAGGCGGAAAGAAGCCTCCTAAACCTCCAAATGCACCAACAACTCCAGTCACTGCACCCGTTTCATTCGGAAACAATTCCGGCACAAGTTTGAACACTGCACCATTTCCTGCACCCGTGACTAGTGCAATCAATAAACAAGCGACCGTCATCACATAGATATTCGTTAACCCTACAGACATGAGAAAAGCTCCGAAAGCAATGAAAAGGAAAACATAGGTTAATACTTTTCCCGCGCCAATTCGATCACCTAAAATCCCACCGATTGGTCGTGCTAGTGTTGCTAATACGACAAATCCACCGGCTCGCATCCCTGCATCTACTGCTGTTAAGTCAAATAAGTCCATCAATAAAGTCGGTAAATAAATTCCGAAAGCGACAAATGCACCAAACGTTACGAAATAAAGTATTGATAACAACCAGCTGTCTTTATGCTTTAAAACAGAAAGTGCGCCCACTATCGTTTTATCTGGTCCTTTTTTAGGCGTTTCCGGTGTTCCAAACCACACAAACGCTGCCATGATTAGGACGGGAATCGTTAAAACCCAAAACCCCCACTGTAAGCCTAAAAATGCTGTTAGTGTCGGAATCGTAAAGCCTGCAATCGCGGTGCCGATATTCCCCATTCCGTTAATGCCAAGTGCCGTACCTTGTTTTTCAGGAGATGTCCACTTTGAAACAAACGTTATAGAAATAGCAAACGACGTGCCTGCTAAACCGATAAAAAATCCCCAAAATAAAAGCTCATAATATGAATTTGCAAAACCAGCTCCTATTAATGGGATGGTTAGAAAAAGTAATAGTGCTGTAAATGTTTTTCTACCACCATATCGATCTGTTAATATTCCAAATGGAATCCGCATGATCGAACCTAGTAAAACCGGAACTGCAACAAGAATACTTTTTTGAGTTGCAGTGAGTCCATAGATGACTTCAAACTCATTTGCAAGCGGAGAGAATACCGCCCAAATTGTAAATGACAGTGCCATCCCAAATGTTGCAATGATTAAGATCCTTTGATTCATCGTACTTGCTTTTGGCATACATACTCCCCCTTATCTATTTTTCTGCTCTAACGATACGATCAGTCTTGTATGAGAACGTCCAGTTAATCATGACTGTTGTACTCTACTTTTCGCCATCGAAGATAAGTTAAGAACGCGATTAATGCTCCAACAATACCAACCCCTGAATAAATCAAAACTTGATCATACTCTCTACCGAGATATGCTACAACTGTCCATTGCAGCATGACAACATTTAAGGCGATCGTCAGAATAAAGATGACCCAACACGTTTTTTTACCCATGGCGATATTGCCTCCCTATTGCGTAAACCTTCCCTCGGTCCACTTCTATTTCAATTAGTGGCAATTCTCGCTGTGGTGGACCCGCAACTGGATGACCATTATTGACATCGAAGTATCCTTTGTGACATGGACAAAGAAGTGTGTCATTTTCTTTTTCGTAGAAGACGGGGCACATAAGATGTGTGCATGCTGAATTATAAGCAACGAGCTTACCTTTAGGTGTGTGAATTAATAGTGCTGGATCATCCTCTGTCGGATAATAAAACGTCGTAGATTCCCCTTCAGGTAGCTCATCAAGATCAATGATTTCGACTCTTTCATAACCTGGCTCTGTTAAACCAATGATCGCTTTAACACTAAAAGGCACGGTTGAAAGTCCTAGAGCTATAGATGCGCCGACAGCAGATTTTAAAAAAGCACGACGGTTATATTGCAAATCATCTTGTTGATCAATGTTCGCCGTTAAATTGACCATATCACTCTTTGAATGTTTCGCTTTCATTTCTTTTGGGCATCGTTTAGACATCGTTACTTACTCCCCTTTCTATCAATGATCGATTTTCAATCAATCAGAATATACACCAAAAAACTCCGGTACATATTTCCATTTATCATTTTCAGAAGGTTTTTTCCCTTCAATTAAGTTCATCTGTGTTCTGCGGCGGCGTAAATCCATCATTTCCTCATGATCAATAAACCGGATTGCATCACTTGGACATACTGATGCACACATTGGGGCGATGTCATGCTTTGTTCTGTCATAACACATATCACATTTGTACATTTTGTTTTCTTCAAAATCGAATTTTGGTATGCCAAATGGACATCCAAATGTACAGTTCCGACAGCCGATACATTTTTCTTCCATTGCTGATAAAACAACGCCATCATCCGTTATTTGAATTGCATTTGCAGGACATACACGAGCACACGCAGGATCTTTACATTGCATACAAAGCATCGGATAGGTTTGTCTGCTTTCCTTGAAATCAATATATTCTACATAATTCCGCTCTTTACTATCGTGACCACCGCATTCTCGACAAGCAGCTTGGCAGGCACGACACCCTATACAGCGTTCGAATTCTAGATACATGACTTTTTTCATTGTTCGTTCCTCCTTACAGCTTTTTGAGCTTTACGGCACATACTTTAAACTCAGGCATCCTTGAAATTGGATCTAATGCAGGGTTTGTTAGTTTATTTACAGACAACTCTTTGCCCCAGTGATATGGGATAAAGACATGGTCATGTCTAATTGCTTTCGTTATTTTTGCTTTAACCGTCATCGATCCACGTTTTGTTTCCAAGAACACGTCATCTCCATCCTGTATCGCATACGTTGAGGCTAATTCTGGATGTATTTCTACATATGGCTCTGGACACTTTTCCATTAAGAAATCTGTTCTTCTCGTTTGTGTACCAGATAAATAGTGGAAGACTACACGCCCTGTAGTGAGCGTATGCGGGTACTCGTCTGTTGGGATTTCAGCAGGTTCCTGCCACCCTATAACAGCTAGGTTCGCTTTCCCATCAGGTGTTGCAAATTTTTCTTTAAACATTGTTGGTGTACCTGGATGGTCCTCTGAAGGACACGGCCAAAAAATTCCGTCTTCTTTTTCAATCCGTTCGTATGTGATCCCTGAGTAATCCGCTTTCCCTCCTTTTGAAGCGAGACGGAACTCTTGAAAAATCTGATCCACATTTTTATAACCAAAGTATTTTTCCTTGCCCATTCGTTCGGCAATAAGGTTAATAATCTGCCAATCCGGTTTAGATTCACCGATTGGATCCTTTACTTTCCTAATCCGAATGACCCTGCCTTCTAAATTCGTTGTCGTGCCCTCGTCTTCTGCCCAAGTTGTTGCTGGGAGGATAACGTCTGCAAATTCTGCTGTTTCAGACATAAAGAAATCACTAACGACCATAAAATCTAATTTTTTAAAGCCTTCCCAAATGTAGTAGTTATTTGGTGCTGATACTGCGGGGTTACTACAAATAACATGCATCGCTCGGATATTTCCCACTTGTATTTCATCAAACATTTCATAAGCTGAAACTCCTGCTTTCGGCATTTCCGATGGATCAATCCCCCAAACCTTTGACACATATTCCACATGTTCTGGATTATCAATTTTGCGATAACCTGGCAATGCATCTGCTTTTTGGCCGTGTTCACGACCTCCTTGACCGTTCCCTTGGCCAGTGAATGTTGCAACACCAGAAGCGAATTTTCCAATTTGTCCTCTTAATAAAGCCATAGATGTATATAAAGAAACATTGTCTACACCTTTTGATTGCTGCTCAATTCCTCTTGCGAACATGACAACAGACTTTGGCGAGCGACCAAATATTTGAGCAGCCTTTAACAATTTTTCCACCGATACACCTGTAATTTCAGACGTATAATGAGGGGTAAACGGCTTCACAGCTTCTTTTAATTGTTCGTAATTGTTACAACGTTCGCCTACATACTCTTCATCTACATAACCATTTTGAATAAGTAAATACATCATCCCATTTGCTAAAGCAGAATCTGTCCCTGCTTTTAAATTTAAATGAACATCCGCAATACGTGCTGTCGGAGTTTCTCTTGGGTCTGCTACAATCATCTTTGCTCCTTTGTCACGTGCTTTCCATAACCATTGAATCGTTGTCGGGTGACACTCTGCTGTATTGGAGCCAGCCATAAAGAAACAATCCGTATGCTCAAGTTCTGGCCAAGGTAATGTTGAACCTCGATCTAAGCCTAGCGTTTTCATAAATCCACCAGCTGCAGATGACATGCAGAAACGTCCGTTATAATCGATAAAACGAGTTCCTAAACCGACACGAGCGTATTTCCCTACGAGGTAGCACTTCTCATTTGTCATCGAAACACCACCGAAAACGGATACAGCATCTTTTCCGTACCTTGATTGAATGCCTTTGAAATTTTTCTCAATTAAATCAAGCGCTTCTTTCCAAGTACTTTCAACAAACTTTCCGTTCTTTTTAATTAATGGTTTTTTTATTCTTTCATGGTGGTCAATTGTTTGATAGGCAGTAACACCTTTAGGGCACATTTTTCCGTTCGTAACTGGCCAATCATATCTCGGCTCGACACCGACAACATCCCCCGTTTTTTCATTTACACGTATGTGCATTCCACATTGCATTCCACAATAGCAGCAGTGTGTTGTTACTAATTTTTCACCGCTATGCTGCAAGTTCTTTACTCCTGGCTTTACAACAAATTGTGTCATCTATTTCTCCTCCTTAACATCATTTTCATAAAAAGTCTCCGCTCGTTCCTTACCGAATCCTGGAATGTGGATCCCATTATTTGTTTGTATCGGACCTGATGATTCTCCAAATGGTGAGTTCATATTTAGTTGACTCATAACTCTTATTTTTCTGCGGCATGCCGGACAAAAGTCTGATAACTGTTTCCCGTCGGCCATTTCAAAGTGAAAGGATTGAGCACCTAAAATCGATTGCACATCAGATATTTGATCATCATTTGAATAAAGCTCACCACACCCGTAACATTCTTTCGTATCTACACCAGCTTCTTCTTGATAATTCATAGGGACAGCTACTGCCATTGGGCGAATTGGTAAATGAAAAAGTTTGCCAAAAGGAAAATAGACTAAGAATATGACTGTTGTTACTTGGTGTAAAAGCTGAAGTTCCGGATGCATCCATCCCTCTAAAAGCTTATAAGATACCGTTAAAAACAAACCTGTAACAGTCATAGCTAACAATATATAGAGTGGAACGAGATCAAATTCAGCACGTTGTGTCACTTGGACATCTTTGTTTTTAATACGGCGAACGATGGCCATTATAACTCCGATAAATAGCATCGAAGCGGTAATATTTAATCCTTCAAATATAAGTGCCGCTAATATCCCATCTGGGTGCATTTTTAACATCGGGACACCAAACACAATCATTTGATATGTCGATGCATCGATTAATTTAAAATGCATCCATCCGAACGTTAACCCAAATGTAATCGCTAATGATCCAATACAGCCCCAAGCAATAAGCCAGTGTTGAATCCCACGGTATATCCCGCGTTTGAAAATATATTTTTGTAAAATAATGTTATCTATCAGAGTTTTTAAAATTGCTTTCCCATTTCGTTTTTGTCGTTTTTTAGTTTTCATGTTTTTCCATGTTCGTTTTAACACTTCTCGTGTTGCTGGACGAAACGCCCATGATGTCAACCTTACAGTCATTCCGATAAAAAAAATGAAAGAACCTACCATATATCCAAATAACATTAAGTCAACATGTGAAAACTGCTTCGTACCTATCCACATCGTAAAGACTAAGAACATCACGACGAAAAAAGAATACATACTTGATTTTGAATAAAAGGATCTCTCTATTGCCTTCACTATATTTCCTCCTCCATGTGCTGTGTCGTACCAATTGTTCGTTTTCATTTTTGTGTATATGTAAATTGTAAAAACCTCGCTTTTTCACTACTGTGATATTTTTCACAGTGAAAATGTGATTTTCTTCACATTTTGTTTCATACCAAAGTTTTAATAAATATATCCATTGTCTGTAACCGCTCCACTACAACACTTTGAAGCTCCGTTTCCGTTCGCAATTTACGTTCACAAAACTGTCATAGACACTCATTCATTCAGTTACAATTTTGTGAACAAAATGGATATAAAGAAAGCAGGCTGGAAAGTTCATCTCGCTAACTTTCTCGCCTGCATTTCTATTAATTACTCAACGTTTGTTGGGAAATATACACACATAGGGTCACTTTCTAAATAGTCATTCGTCATCGCATAAGCTCTCGCTCTTGAACCACCACAAATCTCTTTAAATTCGCATACTCCACATTTGCCTTTCAGCAGTGATTTATCTCTTAACTGTTGAAAAACCGGTGAATGTTTATAAATTGACGAGAGCTTCTCTTCTCTCACATTTCCACATGTTACTGGTAAAAATCCACTAGGATAGACATCTCCAATGTGACTAATAAATACAAAGCCGTCACCATCGTTAACCGGTTTAGGTGCACGTCCTAAAGCATCCAACCTTTTCACACCATATTGTGTCGATAACCCTAACCGTTTTCTTTCCATCGCCGCTACTCTTCGATAATGTGGAGCTTCCGTTGCTTTAATATCATACGGCATTTTTTGCTGCATACTAAATAACCATTTCATGACCATTTCGTGCTCCTTAGGAGAAATCAAATCCTCTTCCATACCACGACCAGTAGGGATGAGAAAGAACACACTCCATAGTACTGTGTTCATCGAGTGAACTAACTCCGCTATTTTTTCTAAATCATGAAGATTATATCTAGAGACTGTTGTATTCACTTGAATAGGAATTTGGAGTTCCTGTAAATATTGAATTCCTTTCATCGTCATATCGAAGGAACCTCTTGTACCACGAAAGTGATCATGTATTTCCGCAGTAGAACCATCTAAACTAAATGCCCATCGTGACAAACCAACCTCCTTTGCTCTTTCGACAGCTTTTTTTGTCACTTTAGGCGTTGCACTCGGTGTCATCGAGACAGATAGCCCTCTTTCTTCTACAGCATATTTTGCTAAGTCAAATAGATCCTTCCTCATTAATGGGTCCCCTCCAGTAAAAACAAAGAGTGGGTTACCCATTTCTGCGATATTATCGATCAGTGCTTTCCCTTCATCAAATGATAATTCTCTTGGGTCTGATTTATATTGCGCCTCTGCTCGGCAATGAAGACACTTTAATGCGCACGCTCTTGTCACTTCCCAAATCACAATAAAAGGTGTCTCATCATAGCTTTGTTTAAAATCCATTCATTTCACCTCTTTACCTGCTTATTCATGTTTATCTTATCGGAAGTGGAAAAAGTTTACGGTGAGAAAAATCACAATTGGAAGTGGCTGTAACAAAATCGAGTTAAAAAAATAGCCCTCACCGTTTAGTTGGTAAGAGCCATTTCTTATTTATCAGGTATTTATTTTATATTAGGGTAAATTTCCCAAAAACACTCACTTGCACTCCAGAGCACCAGTGCGACATCTATTTGTGCTGCACTTCGTTTGCATTCGTAGTGCCACCCTGCCGCGGGCAAGATCAAGATAGCGGTAAGTTTTTTGACTAACTCCGCTTTGATAACAAAGTGGAAAAAGTGCCTTATATTTAGATTTTAATGTTCCCCATGATCATCTCCTGATAAAGAGACAATTTCCATTTTTTCATCAATAATCCCTTGAACTGTAAAGCTAATGATATCGGTACTTCCAAATAAGTAACCATGGTTATATGGCCCTTCTGTTGGGTCATTTTCAAATGCAGGCTTTAGCTTTGCTAAATATTGATAGATATCTTGAGTCAGGTCTCCTTCATCAAGCCAAATCATCGGAGCATGTTTTCCTAAGTGAGCAAATGGACTTCCTGGAATTGCGAGTTCAGGAGTAGCCGTAGATGCAAAAGTTAATCCATGTCCTGGTTCATTTATTCCCCAGCCAAAGCCCGTTCTTTCATCCTCATAAGAAGCAAAGGCTATCGATAGTTCTACTGCTGATTCTCCAGAAATACGTTGAACACTCCCGTACTCAGAGAGCTCCTCTTCAATATTTTCAGAGATTTCTTGCTCTGAACCGAGTAGATAAATATGAGCATTTCCATCACGCTTATTCAGTGCTTCTATTGTTGAATCTGGAATATGATCCCCTACATAAAGAATTGGTTCGTCCATATGAGAAATCCAATTTCCTGCAACGATAGACATATGCTTTGCTGAATCATCAAGTGATCCGATGATTACTGACTCTGGTAAGTGACCAACGATATCTGCATAATATTGATCAACCATAGCGGCGAATTCAGCAGGATCATCAGCTGAAATTTGTTCGATTTCATAGTCCGCTATTTTCTCCAGCTCTGTTTCCGGCAGGTCACCCATCACGATAATTTCTGTACCTTCAGCATTTCCTAATGGCTGCAGTCTTTCAATCTCTTGTAAAACTTGATCTGATATTTCACCATCTGTATATAAAAGCGGACCGTCATTCGGGTGATGGACTAACGTTAATGAAGCTAAAGAATGCTGCCATGAATCTACTGGAGCTAAAATAACTGTTCCTGGCTGGTTCTCAGCATGTGTCGAAGGCCAAATCGTTTGTGAAGTGAGCACTGAGAATGTAACAGGATCATCCTCTCCTATTCTCGTTACGTTTTTAGTATTCTCAACTTGTAAATCATTATTGGCAGAATCATTGAATGATTCAGGAGCTTGTGCTGCCTCAACTTCAATATCACCTCTTGAATGTTCGTTTTCACCATGCTGGTGATCTCCTTCTTCCTCATGATGCTCTTCTTCGTCAGCATGTTGCTCATCCATATCATGATCATTCTTATCATTATGTCCTTCTTGGTCATCTGAACATGCTGCGATAAACATGATTGAAAATAAACACATTACTGTGACAAAACTAAATTTCTTCATTTGATTAGCTCCTTTTCTACTTATTTAGGTTTTCCATCCTCAACAAGTGTAGTCCACGTTTCACCTAGATCTTCAGACATATAAACAGAGTCCGATGCTGTTCCGATCACAATTCTTTCTTCGTGCTGATGGTCGACAGTCATTGCCATAACTGGATCATCTGTTGGCAATTCTCCAATAGGCTCCCATGTTTCCCCATTGTCTTCGCTAACTATCAAGCCTTCGATTCTCCCAATCCCATGAGCAAGAAGAGTACCATCAGAACGTTGACTTACACTCGTCATCGTTAATTCATTATTTAATAAGGTAAAACTCTCACCCTGGTCATCTGACTGGTAAATCCCATCGCCCATACCTGCTAAAATGATCTCAGGATTATTAGGGTCTGATGTAATCGTATATAACTCATTAAATCTGCCCTCAATCCCATTTGCTGAAGCAATATTCCATTTTTCTCCGCCATCTGTTGATACTGATAACTGTTGATTATAGGCGTCAAATCCGTAAATGAAATCCGAATTCCCTTCATTCACTTCAATTAAATGAAAGTCAACTTCTCCATATAGTGATTTGAAGTCCCAAGTTTCCCCTTGATCCTCACTAACCATAAACCCTAAAGGATCTTTGAATTTTTCAAGGTCATGCGGATGACCACTAGTTAAAAAAACGTTATCTGCTGTAATTGAAAATCCCATAAAATCGTGGTGATCATCGGCTGTTCCTTGCCACTGCATCTCATTCGTATGAACATCAATTTTTAGGAGGCCATGGTGAGTCCCGATAAATAGTTCACCATCACTTTCCCTGTCAAAAGCCATATCGTGAATATGTGTAATCGAATCTACTTCATTTGTTTCACTTGCTCCATTTGAGCAACCTACTAAAAACAACAACATACTGGATAATAAGAAAACAACAATTTTCAACTTTCTCTCTCCTTCACAAACAGTTAATAACTAGCTTTTTAAAGAAACAGTCATATCACTTTCTATTTTCCTCTAAGCCTTCTGTATTCTATGATGCCCGTAAACATCTTTAAGGCAATTCTCATCTATTATAGAATCTGACTTCTTTACAAAAACAGCCGTTCTATCGTTCGTATAGTAAATATGAAATTGATCCGCTTTTTTTACGTTTAAATAATATCTCAATTCAGCTGGAATGGTGATCATATTTCTTTCATTTACGACAATCTTATTATCAGGCGTATCATGCTTAACTTTTCTTAGTATGAATGCTTCATGGTTCTCTGATAGTCCAATATTGATAAGTTCTCCGGCTCCAATCCCTAGTTTCTTTCTAATAAACTTCGGAATCGTAATCATATAACCGTTAGAAACAGAGCATGTCACATTCGTATCAATTACATTTGTTCGTTCAAGTTGAACAGTATAGTGCATTGTTTTCATCGATCATCACCTCATTTAATTTTCAGTCATCAATGTCATTTCTGCACTGTTGTCTATTGTAATGATATTTTTTGTAGTTTTTGTGAAGTTGTCAGCATCAACATAAATGGGCTGATCTCCACAAATAAGGGAAAATTAACTTACCGCCTAGTCCTATTGAGAAAACCTTAGTTGAAGGAAGAAGACACTATGAATGCAAACGAAGTGCAGCACGAGTAGATGTCGCACATGTCCTCTGGAGTGCAAGCGAGTGTTTTATGAACAATCAACCCCATAAAAAATGGCTCTCACCAAACGGTGAGGGCCATTCTTATTGACTAGGTTTTGCCTAACCACTAAATTAAATTCTTTTCTATAAATAATTATTTTGGTGTAATGGAATGTGGATGAAAAATGTCGTCCCAACTCCGAGAGTACTTTTAACATCAACGGTTCCTCCATGAGCTTCGACAATTTCCTGAACAATTGCCAAACCTAAGCCAGTCCCACTATCCTCTTGTTTTCTAGCTTGGTCCGCTTTATAAAATCGTTCCCAAATGTATGGTAAATCCTTTTCTGATATCCCTGAACCAGTATCCTGCACCGAAAGGATTACTTCATCTTTTTTCTTTTTTAAAGAGAGATTGATTTCCCCGCCATTTGGTGTATATCGTATTGCGTTTTCGATCATATTGATTAACGCTTGTTCCATTCGATAAGCATCTAAGTTCACATACAGTTCTCGGCAGTCTTCCTCAGGTAATCGTAATTGATGTTTAATTGATTTCTGATCAAACATTAGTACCCTTGTTTGATAAAGATCAGTGAGCCATGCGCATATAGGTACTTTCTCTTGATTTAGTTTAATCTTTCCTTGTTCTAATTTTGTGAGTAAAAACAAGTCACTGACAAGCTGCTCGATTCGATTCGCTTCTTGATAGATGACTTCTAAATTACGCTTTATCTCTGCTTCGTCAATCTCAGGAGTTTCCTTCATTACCGCTGAGTATCCTTTTATGTAAGTAATAGGGGTGCGGAGGTCATGAGAAATGTTCGAAATAAAGTGTCTTCTTGACTCCCGATATTCTTTTAACTGATTTGTCATGGATTGAATGCTTGTCGCTAAATGAGCGACCTCATCCTCACCGGAAATATTTAAGTGAATATCAAAGTCCCCATCAGCTATCTTTTTTGTCGTTTCACTAATATGATTCAATGGGTCAGAAATTCTTTTACTTAAATAATTCGTAAAAGCTACACCGACTCCGAATGTAATACCTCCCATAAGGACTAGTAATAAAAGAAGCTTGATCCTTGCATAGTTAAATTCCCCTGTATCTTGATCGAGGAACACGTATCCAATAATTTCTTGATCGTCACGACTAATCGGAGTTATTGCCCGGATGTGCGGAATATGAAAAAAAATAGATGACTCTACACGATCGATAAAAGGTTCATTTTCGAAGTTTCTTTCTTCAAAGTGATCATTTATCCAGTTTACATATTGATTAATTCGCTCGTCAGGAATGCTTTCTGACGCATAATTTAATGTTAGATCGTCATTCAAAAGCATTAAATGACTCTTTTTATCTGTTTCTAACTCATCTATGTATTCGATAATCGTTTGATCCGCATCAGTTTTCAATAGATTGGCGTGGGCTGTAACTCTGCCTTCTACTTCGTGTTCTAAATGATTTTGATAAAAAGACTTCGTAATCCAATTCGCTCCACTTATAAGCAAAATGACAAAAATGAAGAGAATGACTAATACTAATAGCGTTATTCGATTTGCAAGATTTTTAGGTAGCATGTACATCCTTCTTTCTCCTATTCATCTTACTCATTTGCTTCCGGAATCTTATAGCCGACGCCCCATACTGTTTCTAAGATCGTTTTATGATACCCTTGTTCATTGAGCTTTTCTCGAATATTTTTCACATGAGTGTCAACTGTCCGGTTATCTCCTTCATAATCAATCCCCCACTCCAATTCAAGAAGCATTTCTCGGCTGTATACTCTGCCTCGATGACTTGCGAGACGATAAAAAATTTGAAACTCCTTTTTTGTTAATGGTATGGTTCGATTCTGATATGAAACATGAAAACTATCAGGCTGAAAAAGAAGCCCTTCTACTGTATACGTGTTTAATTTAATTTTTTTAAATCTGCGTAAAACAGATTCTACTCTTGCTGCAAGTTCCTTAGGTTCAAAAGGTTTTACAATATAATCATCTGCGCCGAGTCTTAAGCCTTCAACTACTCGTTCAGTATCTCCTAAAGCAGATAACAAAATGACTGGAACTTGGTTCTCTATTTCATTTTGCATCGATTTCAACAATTCAAATCCATCTTTTTCTGGCATCATAATGTCTAAAATAATCAGGTCATAACTGTGATCCATCATTTTATCGAAAGCTTCTTCACCATTTGCTGCTTCATCGATCTTAAAGTCATAAGTCTTAAGGCAAAATTTTAATAAATTCCTCATTTCCTGCTCATCATCTACTACTAAGATGTGATTACTCATATACTCCACCTTCTTTATTCACCGTCATAAAAATAATCTATTCTCGATATTATAAAACAAAATTTTGAAGAAATAATGAAGCGAGCCTCTATCTCATTTTTTAATATAACACTAATAAGTGCGTGTTCAAAAAGGAGGACAAAAAGTGGCACGAGCGTCACATCACGAGCTGCCACATGAGTGTGGTGACTTTGGCATTCCCCCAGGACGCGGGGTTTTAGCCGAGGGTCCTATCTAGCGAGTTGTTCGACGGACAGGACGTCCTAATGCCGGACATGCCACAGGATGTGGCGTTTTGTCCGGTTGACGGATATACTACAAAGATTAGCTTGTAGAGGAAGGACAGAGTTTTTCAAGGCGACGAAGTTTTGAGCAGCGGAGCGTATGGTGTTCATATCCACATAAAAAAGAAGATGCTCACCTCTTAATTGGGAACACCTTCGTTAAAACACTTTCGTCGTAATAACCTCTTGGTTCGTCGCAACTTCTCTACGGTTTGGCGCAACTTCTATTCACGTTGACGCAACTTCTCTACAATTTGACGCAACTTCTATTCACGTTGACGCAACTTCTCTACGATTTGACGCAACTTCTCTACGATTTGACGCAACTTCTCCGCATTTCTTCGCAACATCCAAAAAATGCAGTAATGATAACCATCACTGCACTTATTTAAATGCTTTTGCTGTTCCCATCTCTGACCAGTTTTTTAAAACGCGTGTAAACATTTCCGAACCGAGTACAATGAGGAATATGACAATCGTAATGCCGAGCATTTCATTGTATGCCATGATTTGCGAGGCACGGACTAATTCCCAGCCAATTCCACCGGCACCGACAATCCCTAATACAGCCGCATAGCGAATGTTAATATCAAAGCGAAAAACCGACCAAGTAATAAAAATACTCGAAATACTCGGGAATACACCTTGCATTATCACTTGGAACTTCCCTCCACCAGTTGCTTTGATCGCTTCAATCGTACCTTTTTCAACTTCTTCGATTGTTTCAGCATACACTTTGACGAGCATTCCGATACTATTTACCGCTAATGCTAATATTCCCGGTGTTGGACCAAGTCCTACAGCGACAATAAAAAGTAGTGCCCAAATTAAAGCTGGAATTGATCTTACTAATGCTGCAAAACCTTTGACAGCATTAGTAATTGTCCAATGTGGAGAAAGATTTTTTGCAGCAAATATCGATAAAACGAGCGAAAATATAATCCCCCAGAACGTACCGAGAACCGCTATTTGCAACGATTCAAGTGCTGCACTTCCGATTCGAATCGAATCATAGATTTCAGGTGGAAACATTCCGTTTGTTACTCGCTGAAGTCGTGATGTGCTTTCCAACAGCCGTTGCGGCCCAATCCCTAACTGAATAATACTGAAAATGAAAAAGAAAACGCCTAAGCCGATTATCAGTAAGAGGTTGATCCGTTTCTTTTGTTGATGATACTGCTTCATATAATCTTCTCCCTAATTTTTGCTGTCACATATTCTACACATACGATCATGAGAAAAATGATCAAAATACCTGTTGCTGCCTGTTCATATTGGAAGAGACTAATCCTTCCCTCAAGAGCATAGCCGATACCGCCTGCTCCAACGACGCCAAGAATTGCTGCTTCACGAATATTCAAATCCATCTTATATAAAGA
Organism: Evansella halocellulosilytica; assembly: GCF_002335745.1. GTDB lineage: Bacteria > Bacillota > Bacilli > Bacillales > Salisediminibacteriaceae > Bacillus_CA > Bacillus_CA halocellulosilytica. The sequence continues at coordinate 5,153,169 of NZ_NIST01000001.1, forward strand.
CCATGTTACAAAACTGCTTTTAAATTGCGGCCAAACGGCTTGCCCTATAATCGCAAACCATCCTGCACCTGTTGAGCGGATCGCTTCTATTTGTTTTTCATCGATTTCCTCTAAAATATCTGCGAAAGCTTTCCCTAATATCCCTACTCCAGATAATCCGAGAGCGATCGTCCCAGCCATAGGACCGAGGCCGATACCAACGACTAAAAGAATTCCCCACACGATTGCAGGTACAGATCGAACGAATGCAATGACAGCTCTTGAAAGAAAAGCAATGATTGGGTGAAAGGATAAATTTCTCGCTGCCATTAAGCCAAAAAAAATCGAAAAAATGACCGACATGATCATTCCTGTATAACTCATATAAAGTGTATCTAAAGCAGGACCGATAAACTGTCCAATCGCCTGAAAATCTGGCGGTAAAAAGTCTTGATAAATAAATTCTGTGATATTCGTAAAACCGTAGACGATATCCATAAGCTGAAAACTTGTGCCGACCCAAGACCAGACTACTAAAGCTAATAACGTAAACCAAATAAGTAAACGATTGATCATAATCGTTTTCATTCCGGACTTGTAAGATACGAATAAATGCTCTTCGAGGCTCTGCTCCTCTTTTCGTGGTTCTCTCTCGTATTTTCCCTTTAAAGGCAAAGCCATTTTTCGTCACCAACTTATTGATAAATTTGCTCAATACTTGTTTTCGTTAATGTATGCGGCGGACCGTCAAAGACAATTTCTCCACGGTTAATTGCAATCACTCTATCTGCAAAATCCTTGGCGATCTCTACTTGATGAAGATTGATTAATGTTGTAATCCCCTCTTCAACACTAATGCTTTTCAAATCGTGCATCACTTTTTCAGAAGATGATGGGTCGAGACTCGCGATTGGCTCATCTGCAAGAATTAATGAAGGCTTTTGCGCTAAAGCTCGAGCAATCCCAACTCTCTGTTGTTGTCCCCCGCTCAATTCATCAGCTCGTTTAAAAGCATGTTCTTCAAGTCCAACTTTTCTTAATAGAGCTAAAGCTTCTCTTGTGTCATTTTCAGTAAATAGCCCAAGCCCTCCTCTAAGCCAAAATGTATAGCCAAGACGGCCGTGAAGGACATTTTTTACTGCAGGAACTCGTTTAATTAAGTTAAAGTGTTGAAATATCATGCCGATTTGTCTTCTCATTTCCTTAAGCTTTCTACCCTTAGCAGTGACAATATCAGTACGATTAAATACTATTTTTCCACTCGACGGTTCCTCCAAGCGGTTAATACAGCGGAGAAACGTACTTTTCCCCGCTCCGCTCGGTCCAATCACTGCGACAAGTTCTCCCCGTTTAATCGTGACAGAAAGAGATTTAATCGCTTCTGTTCCATCACCGTAGACCTTTTTTAACTCTTCTATTTTTAATAATTCGCCCATCATGCTCATCCGCCTTAATTTAATAACTCTTCTGGACTCATTCCTAGTGCTTCTGCTGTATTTCTAACAATATCAAAGGCAGAGTCTTCTACTGGATAAAAGCCTGTAATGCCTCGTTCTTCAAAAAACTGTTCATCTTCATAGTTGTAATAGAATTCTGCAATTTCTGCTTTTAAATCTTCAGGAAGATCTGAACGATAGGCATCAGGTCCCCGTGGAATATCATCTGAAGCATCGATAATCGTAAATTCGTCTTCACTAATATCACCTTGAGCGAGCATCGCGTCCATCACATCAGTAGCAATAGCAGCTCCGTCTACGTCTCCATTAATAACGGAATAAATCGATGCATCATGCCCCCCTGAATAACTAACATTTCCGAAGAAAGAATCGACTTCTTCATTTGTCACACCTAACTGTTCAATAATCGCTGCCCTCGGAAAAATGTTTCCAGAAGTTGAAGCCGGGTCAACAAATAAAAAGTCTTTTCCTTCTAAATCAGCTAAAGACTCAGCATCTGAATCAGCCGGCACAATAAATGCACTTTGATATGTAATTTCGTCAGCACTCTCAGCACCAATGGCAAACACTTCTGCGTCGCTTCGTTCAGCAGCGAGGACATAAGCAAATGGGCCAAAGAAGGCTATATCGACACTGCCAGTTCTCATCCCTTCAATGACAGCATTGTAATTAGATCCTAGAAACACTTCAGTTTCCAAATCTAACTCTTCACCTAATGAAGCTGCAAAGTTTTCAACTCTGTCTGAAGCTGACGTTTGATCTTCAGCTGGGATAACCCCAATAACGAGTGTTTCTGGCCATTCTTCACTAGATGCTTCCGCGCTATTCCCTTCTTGGTTATTCTCAGCGTCATCATTTACTCCTTCCTCATCGCCATTGTTTCCACATGCTGCCAGGAAACCTACTAGCAACATAACAAATAATATTTTTATCATTCTCATATAAAGACCCCCCTTATTTCCTGAATCGATTCACTTTGAGTATGAAGTCGAAATATTAAGCTAGAATGAAAGAATAATAAAAAAGTTGTAAAGATAGACCTTTAATATTCATAACCTTCATATTCCGTTCATATCAACAAACATCGAGTATGAATGTTAGGATTTAATATAAGTTAAGTAAAACATTGGTAAAAAAACAGTCCGGACTGTTATGATATATAAAAATCATAGATCTATTTTTGTGAAGAAAGCAGGGTAGAAAGATGAAACGAAAAAGATATAAAAACTTTGATAACATACCAGATAAAAAAACGATACGTGATATGCGGCGCTGGTCAAAAGAAAGGCGTGGGAAGAAAAAAGATTTATCGGTACAAATTCCAAATGCCAGTCACGTACAAACCGAAGCCCTTCAAGCAAATCGTACGAAATCTTCCATCACATGGATTGGTCACGCAACGTTTCTCATTCAAATGAATGGGTTAAACATGTTGACCGACCCAGTATGGGCAAAGCGTATGGGTTTTCAAAAAAGGTTAACGAAGCCAGGCATAGAGATAAATGAATTACCATCTATTGATTTCGTTGTCATTTCACACGGACACTATGACCATTTAGATTTCCGTTCGATCAAAAAAATAAAAGGCAGCCCCACTTTCTATGTCCCGCACGGGCTAAAGTCGGCATTCACCAGCAGAGGTTATCAAAATGTACATGAAGCAAACTGGTGGGAAGAGTTTCATGTTGAAGAGAAAAATGTAAAGATTTCTTTCGTTCCTGCTCAGCATTGGACGAGGCGGTCACTAAATGATATGAACACTTCTCATTGGGGCGGCTGGATAATCGAATCTATGGATACACAACAATCTATTTATTTTGTTGGAGATACCGCCTATTTCAGCGGATTCAAAGAAATCGCTAAACGCTATACGGTCGATGTGGTTTTAATGCCGATCGGCGCCTATGAACCGGAATGGTTTATGGCTACATCTCATATTAATCCAGAGGATGCCATTCAAGCTTTTTTAGAGCTCGATGGTTCCCTGTTTATCCCGATGCATTACGGAGCTTACCGGTTAGCTGACGACACCGGACCCGAAGCATTAGAGAGGTTCGATAAAGAATGGGAGCGGCTGGCACTTAGCGAAAATAAGCGGCAAGTCTTGAAAATTGGCGAAACATATTGGTACGAAGAGGGTGTCTCGAAAGCTTAGCTATAGAGACACCCTCTTTTCATTTTATATACAAATAGATTTCGAAGTCATCATCGCAAATACACGATTACTCAAAGGTACAGATGCGACATCTGCATCTTAGTTTACTTCTTTCGTATTTACAATCACCACTTTGCTTCGAGCATTGCCTCAATTTCCTGCGCTACAATGTGTCGACTTTAGTCCTAAACGATTTCTTATGAAAGTGATAGTAATAAAGAGCAACAATCAGGATATTAATGACAAAAAGAACCAAATAAATATTACTGAAAACATATCCATTTTCGTATATATGCAGGGGGTTCCATGTTACAGTGGAACCAAGATCGACCATTTTGCTGAATACGGTTGCTGCGATACCTCCTGATATGAAGTTTAATGTTGCCATTAACCCCATCCCTACTCCTGCATCTCTCTGATAAAGTGTACTAGATACTACATTAGATAAAGCGATAATAATAAAGGTTTGTCCAACATTTCCAATAATCAAAATAGTCGCAATAACGAATACGGATATGCCAACGACTGAGGACAGAAGAAAAAAACATATGACCAACAATAATGAAGCAAAATAAAACAAATAAGAATTCCCTTTTGTGTCTGCCAGTTTACCTCCTTTTAAACCTAAAGTCGCGGCAATAACTGCAGCAGGAACCATAGAAAATCCGATTAGTCCTGGGGCTAGATCATTCACATTAGCAAAAAGTAGCGGACTTAGAAAATAGAGTGAAAAACCAGTTCCAGTTGAGAGGAAAGCGATTAGTAAACCTATTCTATAATGTTTATTTTTTAAAAGCTCAGGTCGGAGAAATGGTGTTACTGCTAAATGAATTCTCCAGATAAACAAACTTAATACAAATAACCCACCTATAGAAAGTAACCATATTCCTTCTGTAACACTCAACATGATTAGCGCTACCCCACTTCCGAGTAATAAGCCCCCAATCCAATCAAATTTGCTTCGTTTTTTTTCAGTGTCATCAAGGTATTTTCTGTAAAATGGAACAGTTAATAAAAAGAATAAAGGTAAGCAAAACAACCACTGCCAATGGACGACACTTACTAGCAGTGCTGACACTACTGGCCCTACAGCATTGCCAAGTGCAATACCAGCAGATGCCATACCAAATGCCCGACCGCGTTCTTCCTGATTAAAATAGCGTACCGGGATAATCATTGCTGTTGCTGGGATTACCGCAGCCCCTACTGCTTGAATGAATCTTCCAAGCAGAACGACAGAATATGCTTGTGCACTTAAACCAATAAGTGAACCAACAGCACACAACAAAACCCCTACAGTTAATAGATTTTTTAATTTTATCGTATCTGCTAATTTCCCATACATAATCGTACCAATTGAAAAAACGAGTATATAGATTGACGTAATCCAGCTAACTTGAGCTGTATTTATACGAAAGTCATTTTTGATCTCAGGAAGAACGATATTAAACATCGTTGCACTCATCATAGAAATAATAAGAGTAAACATTAATGTGATTAATAGCCTGTCTTGTCGCTTTCTCCTTTCAATATTGCTCAATGTTATCTCCCCTTTAATTCACGAAACCTCCAGACTGCAATATCCGTTGATTCCCATTGAGGATTATTTTACAATCAACAATATATAATGAAAAATATTAATTTTCGTATAAATTCATAATGTCAACATTATAAAAAAAAAGGACTGATTTATTAATGGAGATTTTGCAATTAACCTATTTCCGCACATTAGCACAGGTAGAACATATGACGAAAGCGGCTGAAACGTTACATATCGCACAACCAGCTCTCAGTCAAGCCATATCAAGACTTGAGAAAGACCTTGGTGTACGACTATTTGACCGAAAGGGTCGACAAATCCGTCTTAATTCTTATGGGAAATTATTTTTAGAGAGGGTAGAAAGTGCACTCGATATTCTTGAAGAGGGGAGAAAAGAATTAATAGACCGAGCGGGTATAGAGAGGGGGAGTATATATTTAGCCACTTCTACATTTGACCGACTCTCCCCACCAATTAAATCGTTTCTTGATCAGTACCCGGACATTCATTTTCAGGTTAAACAGGCATCGATGGAAAAATTGACTCACCTCATTCATGATAATGATATTGATTTCTGTTTTACTGCTATTCCTATTAAAGGTGACGATATTGAATCTATCCCCATTCTAAAAGAAGATTTATACATAGGTGTCCCTCACGGACATCAATTAGCTAATCGTAACAGCATTCCTCTTTCAGAAGCTTCTGAAGAACCATTCATTAGCTATCATAAAGATAATCAAATGCGTCAGATGAATGAAGCATTTTGTCGTGAAGCCGGGTTCTCTCCCCGCGTAGTTTGTGAAGCGGAAGGACCAACAGAAATCGCAAACCTTGTCCGTGCTGGATTAGGAATTGCATTTGTAGGTTCATGCAACATTGATGATGACTTAGTTAAGCTGAAAATTAACGAACCCGCATGCGAACGAACATACTCACTTGTATGGAAAGAACACCATTATTTATCAAGAGCTGCACAACAATTTAAAGATTTCCTCATTCAATATTTCTCATCAAATTGACGAGACTTCCTAAAATGTTCACAGTGAATGAATGGCGATGTTGAACTTACTCCTTATGTAAAAGTGAGTTTAAATATTAATTAACGACTAAGGTTTATTAAAAACAAAATGGCTGTTGAGGTACTTTTTCTCAACAGCCGGCCGTAGTTCTGCTTCATAAAAATCAATTCACTTATAACGGCAAATCTCTTTTACTAAATATAGCAATGCTTACGAAATAGAGAAGAATCCCTGCTGCACCAAGACCGATGGAAGCTAGGAATACGTTCATCGTTCCATTGACAATTTCTAACGGTTGAAAGACTGAAAAAAGCGTAAAATACTTTAACCAGCCGACATCCTGACCTGTATTTGCGAAGATATTTAACATATAAAAGATCAGTGTTAACCCGCCCGATGCAGCAAACGCCTTCTTCGTTTCATTGAAGATCGATGAAAATAAAAACGCGTAACCGCCAATAACGAAAAAGAGAAGAAAGGCAAGAACATTTATTTGCAAGAACGTAGAAAGATGCAGGTCAGCATCACTTACGATCACATTTATTCCAAAAACGCCAACAACCATCGTCACGGTTGAAATGAACAATATACTTATTACGAGAACCGCCGCTTGTGTAAATGCTACTTTTTTTCTTGCTACTGGTGTCGTTAACAAGTATGCCATTGATCCTCGATCAACTAATGTGACTAAAAGTTGGTTCGCAACGAGAAGACTAAAAATCACCATGAAAATGAGAAAGGACGCATTATAGAACCCAGTAGAGAGGAAACTTTCAATCGTTTGTGGCCCAATCTCCATCCCGAGAACATCCCTCATCGCTTCAGGTAATGCCTCCATTAAATCGGTCTCTCCACTCGGATCATACATTCCAGCAGTTACTAATAAATAAAAGCTAATTAAAACCGTTAATCCGATCATGAGTTTACTTGTTTTTTTGAATGATGTTTTTAATAGAGGAATATTTAACATCATTGTCCCCTCCGATCATAATAATTCATAAACATGTCTTCGAGATTTTGTCTCGTCATATCGATATTTGTAATTCCACATTGAGATAACAATTGGACTAATTCTTCATAATTCCCTTGAACCTCAATCGTTACGTTAAAATGATCAATTGAAGAAATGTTTAGCTCTGATTGCTTGAGCAAAGCGATATCTTCATGACTTTTCACTTTAATGTTAAATTGCTTTTGCTGATCTGTTTGTATTTGTTGAATATCCTCGACCGTAACGAGGTACCCATCTTTAATAATGGCTACCGTATCACACGTTCTTTCAATTTCTTCAAATAAATGTGATGACATTAAAATCGTTTTTCCTCTAGCTTTCTCTTCTAAAATCAATTGGATAAATTCATTTTGCATTAACGGATCCAATCCAGAGGTCGGTTCATCTAAAATTAAAATCTCAGGATCATGCATGAACGCTGCGACAATTCCGACTTTCTGCTTCATCCCTTTTGACATTTTCTTAATCGGGGTCTTCACATCAAATTGAAAACGTTCAATGAGTTGATTACGGCGCGATACATCTTTCATATCCCTCATGTCACCTAAAAGCTTTAGCGTTTCTAAACCATTTAACCCTTCAATAAACGCAATCTCTCCAGGCAGGTATCCTATATATTTCTGAATTTCAGCACTTTGCTTCCAGCAATCTAAATTATTTATTTTGCTCGAACCATTCGTTGGCTTCATAAATCCGACTAAATGACGAATTGTCGTTGACTTCCCTGCTCCATTAGGTCCTAAATAGCCAAACACTTCTCCTTTTTCCACTTCAAATGTGACATCAAACAAGCCCTTGCCATTCGGAAATCGTTTGGACAAATTGTTTAATTGAATGCTCATACGATCTGCCACCTCTTTCTATTAAATGAATAATATGAATAATTTTATATCACTTTATTCATAATATGACCTAATCAAAAATATGTCAATAACTTTTTGAATAGATTAGTTTGAATTTATTCAAAACGTAAGCTATGATAATGAAGAGGTGATAGACGTTGGATGGGTATCAACTAAGAACGAAGAAGAAGAAAGAAGCAATCAAGCATGTAGCTTTTGAGCTTTTTATAGAGTATGGAATTGATAAAGTAAGTCTTTCTGAAATAGCGAAGAAAGCAAATGTTTCACCAGTGACAATTTATAATCACTTCGGGACAAAAGAAGAATTAGTCAAAACGGTAATTGCTTCTTTTTTTAGAGAAGAGTGGGAAAATCGAATAGAGACCACCAAACGAGACGATTTAACCTTTCATGAAAAAATCGAAAAGATGATCATGGAAACGTCGGATTTCTCTGGTAAAATAAATCCGGATTTTATGAGTAATTTGATGAATGGCTACCCTGAACTAAAAAATATAATCGGCGACATTTATCAAGAATTTTTCCCTCATATTATTCATTTTTTTGAAGAAGGAAAAAAGCTTGGGTATATTGATCCCGATATCGCGACTGAATCGATCATTCACTATTTAGAAATCATTAAGAAAGCAAGTGATAACTTACAATTCACGAATGATAAAGGGAAAAATTCAAAGTTGGCTAACGACCTAGCTAAATTATTCTTTTATGGATTATTGAGGAATCCTGAGGAGAAGAATGAAAATTAATCATTATATGATTACAAATATTGAGAATGTAAAAATCCGATGAAGGAGAATCATCTCATTTCATCGGATTCCTTATTACTGTTACATTTTAAGGTCTCGTCGTCGATAATTGTACATCCCAATTATCACTAGTCCAATTGCAACAACGGTTAACCAGAGGAGCCGAGTCCAGTTTAGATCATCAATAGGAAAACGCGATACGTGATGAAATGGTGATACGCTCATTAACCATTCTGGCATTTGAAGTGCACCACCGAGATAGATGACGAGAAAAGAAAAAATAAGAACGGCCCAACTGAATGTTGCTGCTTTTGGAATGATTCCAATTAACACAAGAGCAACTCCGACCGTTACCCAAAGTGCAGGAGCATAAGACAATCCAGCTAAAATAAGATCACCAAAATATCTAGATTCATCCATACTCATACTTCCGGCTAATCCCATACCTAATCCTGCCATAAATAGTATAAGGATTGAGTTTAGTACTGCCGTAATGAGATAGCTTCCTAATAGCCGATAGCGCGATAAAGCACCGGCTAACATTCCTTCTAAACGCCCTTCTTTTTCTTCGCCTCTAATCCGCAAAATGCTTTGAAGGACCGGGATTGTCGCGATCACGACGGTAACTGACATGAACATTGCGGCAAAACTGTCAGCTAGGACACCTTTATCCATACCTGGAAGCATATTTTCCGCCAAGTCGCCCATTGAATCGATCCAAGCCTCTGCTTCACCAATGAATGTCCCATAGCTTGCCCCAAGTAAAAAGATACCAATACTCCAAACAATTACATGTGTCCGTTGTAATCGATAAGCAAGACCGATCGGTTTCGTTAACAAATTAGATGCAGACGCCTTCCCCTTTCGTGGAGGAAGCATTCCTGCTCCGACATCCCGCTTCGTACTTAGTGGATAAGCAATTGCGACAAATAAAAAAGCAAATGCTACAGATAGCAGGAGTGGTGACCAAAGATTATCACCATAGACCGCTGTTTGCTGTGCCCATCCTATTGGTGAAAGCCATGATAGAAACTCCTCTCCCATATCACCGATGGCACGAAGTGTATATGCAACTGCGATCATCCCTGCACTAATTCCAATTGCTCCTCGAGCGTTCTCCATTAATTGAACGATAAACAATGTCAATCCAGAAAAGGCAATTCCAACTGATGCTAACGCAGCACCGAACAAAAATGATCCTTCCCACGTAATCGATTCAGCTCCAGTTGAAGCGAGCCCTATTGCAGCGACAATAGCGAGGACAATATTTGTTCCAACTGCAAGAATAAGGGCAGCTGTAGAACTTGCATGCCTTCCAGTTACAGACGCACGTACTAATTCTGTCCTGCCTGTTTCTTCTTCTTTACGTGTATGACGAACAATGAGAAGGACACTCATTAAAGCTACGACAATCGCCGTATAGCCGATCATTTGATGTCCCATCATTGCTCCAAGCGTATAATCTTCTAAATAAAATTCAGGTCCAGTCATCGAAATCGCTGCGGGACTGGCCATCATTTGTGCTGACTCTTGTTGAGAGGCTTCATTATCATAAAGATTATCATAAGCAGCAAGCGTCCCTACAAGGGCGATCGTAATGCCTAATATCCAAATCGGAAGCTGAATGCGATCCCGTCTTAGCATAAAGCGAAGCAATGTCCATGTACCTGTAAATGACTGCTGATTTTTCATTACTTTCCACCACCTTGTACAGCTGCTCCCGCATTCGTACCTTCCCCATAATGACGCATAAACAATTCTTCTAAAGTAGGCGGTGTGCTCGTAAGTGCCTTGATTTCAAACTGCATCAAATATTTAAGCACTCGATCAATTTCAGAGGACTCAACTTGAAATACTGCTTTTTTCCCCTCGACGTTCACATCATGAACGCCTGATAGTTTTTCAATTCCAACGATTTGCTGGCCAGTTTCAACTGTAAATAATGTACGCGTTAAATGACGTAACTCGTCAAGTGAACCAGATTCAACAATTTTCCCTTCTCGAATAATTGCGACACGATCACAAAGCTTTTCTACTTCTGCTAAAATATGACTCGATAATAAGACCGTCTTACCTTGTGCCTTGACTTCGGCAACACATTCCTGAAACACATTTTCCATTAACGGGTCCAACCCAGATGTCGGCTCATCAAGAATGAATAAATCTGCTTTTGATGCAAACGCTGCAACAAGTGCGACTTTTTGCCGATTCCCCTTAGAATAAGTCCGACACTTTTTTGTCGGATCCAAATCAAAGCGCTTCAATAATTGATCTCGATGATTTTTATCCATATCTCCACGCAATCTTCCGAAAAGATCAATTGCTTGCCCACCTGTTAAATTTGGCCATAGATGAACATCGCCAGGAACATAACTGATACATCGGTGAAGTTCAACCGCATCGTTCCAAGGATCACGCCCAAACATCCGAACATCCCCGTCCGTCTTTCGCAAAAGTCCGAGCAGAACGCGAATTGCCGTCGACTTGCCCGCCCCATTCGGACCGATAAATCCTAGGACCTCGCCTTTACGCACTTCAAGATTCAATCCATCAAGAGCACGCACACTTCCATAGTCCTTCGTTAAATTGTTTATTTGAATAATGGACATTTTACATCTCCTCCTGTTTATAAAAACAGCGTTTCATGATTTCTAAATACTCTTTCCATTCATTCATCTGTTCTTTTCCAAAATCTTCGATCGTATCAATACTGGTTATTTGCTTTTCCCCAAAACTTAGCATCGTCCAGTTGATAATATTGATCGTTTTTTCGAGGTCAATATCGTCCCGGAACTTTGAAAAATCGATATTTTCATACATTCTTTCAAAACCAGTCGCTAAAGTGCTTTCTTTCATTTTTTCCAAATCCTCTTTCACTTCTGGATCGTCTTCTTGATTAAACGCTTGAAGGAACTGAAATAGATCCGGATGTTTTTTATAAATGTTGTATTTAATTTCCCCTAATTGATTGATGCGTTCAAAAAAATCAGTCTCTGTCAGGTCAATTTCAGCTAATATTTCTTCAATGATGTCATTCGCTTGTTCAAGTAAGAAAGAATATAACTCCTTTTTACTATTAAAGTAATGGAATAGTCTCCCTTTTCCGATACTTGCTTCTTTCACAATCTCATTTGTAGATGCGAGCTTATATCCTTTTTTGCTAAATTCATTCATGGCTGCATTGATAATTCGTTGCTGTTTTTCTGGATCTAGATTGAAAAATGATGATGATACCATGACAGCCTCCTTTCTCCTTGATCAATAAAAATAGTTTTCTTCCGGAAAGACCAGACCGGTCCGGTCTGCCTGTGACTAAAATATATCATGGCGGACCACTGTGGTCAAGAATAATTTTTGTAAAATCAAAACACAATCCCCGGTATGAAAAGACTCATAGCAGGGATTGTCTATTTATAATGAATGGTTGCTTTTTAATAACTTACGCCTTTTTTCTGCAATCATGACATGATTAATCTTCAGAGGAGGATTCATTGTCTTTTTCACTTTGTTTATTTTCCTTGTTCAGTACCGCATCACTGTACACTCCATGTTCACGAGGGTATTCATCAAGTTCAAGTCGATAGCAAGAGACTCTGTTATCACCTTCCATATTCATTGACTGACTTGGTGGCGGAGTCGTATCCCCATCAGTGTCCGTTCCCTCTGGTTCACGTATCCCATAACGTTCTTTTGTTTCTGCTTCTACCTCATCAGTAAGTCTCATACCGAGTTCTAGACTTTCCAGCAAACGTTCCTCTACATTTTTTGTAATCAACTTTCTAGCTTCTTCTTCCTTTTCATCGTTGATTAAGGTTTTTGCTTCGGATTCAATCTGCTCGCGCTCATCGATTAACTCACGCTCAAAATTTTCGATTTGTCCCGTGACATAATGTAGGAAGTCTTCCGGATGATCACACGTGTAGTACATTAATCGTTTGAACTCACGTACAGCATAACGAGTAGCCTCTTGAGGCGCATAATCTGCATCAAGGAACTCTGCATCTGCTCCTTTTGTTAAATATCTATGCTGTGCAAATTCAGCAGGTACATTGTCGGTTGCAATAGGAATTGGAACATATGGTGTGCTTACTGCCCCAGTCGTCGCAAGCCAAAGTGTCTGCAAGTCATTAGGAATGTTCTGACGTAAATGAGCAACGTGCCCATACCCGGAGAAGTCATTAGACCAACGTGGGTCACGTACGAGGGCAAGCATACCTTCCAGACTGACTGGTGCCATCTCTTTAATCTCTTCCTCCCGCTCAGGAGGTATGCGTTCTGAAAAATAATGATCTTCTTCCTTATCTACGTCCTCACCTGGAAATGGTTCTCCATAAACATCTTGCAAATTCATATAGTCAGGGTCATCCTCTTCAGGGTCCCACCAACCTTGTTCTTGTGCAAATTCAACAATGTTATCAGAAGCCATAAAATCATCGTCATTATTAAAATCAACCGGAAATTCATGAATGTAGCCTGGATAGTTTACGCGTACCTCATCTGAACCTAAGCGCTCTGCTGCCCATAAGCCTTGTCCTCCAGCAAAATTAATAAATACCCAGCCTTCATTTTTATCTGCAAACATGTGGGAATTTCCCCCATAAGTTGAATACCCAAACTCATCGATCAGTTCACCGACGATCTCAACTGCTTCACGAGCTGTTGTCGCACGCTCCATTGCAATACGTGAAAGGTCGCTATAATTAGGTCCAGTCTGATCTTCTGGTGTCATTTCGACAAGTTCTTCACGAGATGGTGAAAATATATCACGACCTGCCACACCGTGCTCATTCAAGCCCCCGTTCGTAAGTGGAGGTGGAAATCCCGCAAACTCAGAATATGTTGAACTAATATACTTGTAGGTATTCTCCACCTGCGGAATTGTACTTCGTTCACCAGGAAGCCTCGCATCTTCTGTCACGCCAACTTCAATCTCCGCTCCATCAGGATGATCTTGAGCAGGCACAATATCAATCCAATGGCTGGATGGTTCGTGACCGAACCCTCCAAGAAGTGTTGAGCCATCCTCTGTCAGTTCGCTGCCTACATAAAAACCAATACTCTTTTCCTGTATTGCAGGATAATCTTTACCTCGAGCTTTTTCTACCTGTCCAGCCAGATCTTCTCTTTTTCCAAATTCCTGTGCCTGAGGCTCCTCTTCTCCCCCACAACCACCTAATAAAGTTATCAACCCTAACAATAAAAGAACGAACAACCAGTTACATTTTTTCATAATATGACTCACCTCACTTTGATGTCGGTTAGTGTAACCAAATTGATATGGAATTATTTTCATTCTTGACAGCTTCATATATTGCTTGATGAGGAAGATTCATATTGCATGATCGAAGCTTGAGTTATAAATAAGATAGAAAAAACGAGCTTGGATATGTTTAGTCAAATTCCAGCTCGTTTTTCTCATATACAGTTTTTTGGACAGCCTCCACTATATTCCCTATTTTTTTGGCTGTTTCGGACAAACAGAGCAAAATTTCTCCCCGTTACAAATTTCATAATAAAAACAGCATGTTTGACGCTCTCGAACAACATCACCATCCTTATCTCCTCTTTTTGGCTGAAAAAATTGCTTTAGCGGATTTCTCTTTTCTCCAAATAAACTGCCAGGTGCCTCATGTACGAGGTAATCTAGGTCTTCCTCAATTCGCTTCTTATCAGACGACGATGCATTCTCTTGTAATTTTTTCTCGTACAACGAAAAGATACGAACGGCAGTGTTTTCCCATAAAATGAGCTTTGGCACGTTAGCAACGTTTGCAATCGTTCTCCAAACTTGCGACAAGTGATTCGCAAATACCTTGTTTACAATATCCTCACGCCCAATTTTTCTTTTCGGAATGTCCCACGTACGTTCTTTCATAAAATCGATTTCTTTGTTCCAATTTGCCCCTGACCAATCTGTCTTAAGAACACTGTTTTCTAATGAAACATCGAATCCTTTTTCTTGTAACGTCATCGTCGAAAAAGCAGGGGTCGTAATAAAACGAGCATATTGCTTTGAAAATTGAGATGCAGTAACCATCAAAGATGGTGATTGTATCTTTTCTGTTACCTTGTTTAAATAGTCTTTACATTTCTTTTCATCAGTTAATTCAAGTGCGGTTATTGTGTCACCTTGCTCGTTCGCCAACAGTGATTCGTTCATTAGTTTTTCGTCCCTTTCCATGTGGTATAACCATAGGTGTCCCAAACAATGGATCTTCTACAATACGACAATTCAACCCAAATACACGTTGGATCAGTTCTTCATCCATTATGTCTTCTGGTTTCCCTTTCGCATAGACCGTTTGATCTTGAATTGCAACAAGGTGATGTGCATAGCGACTTGCTAAATTCACATCGTGTAAAACTATCACGATTGTACGACCTTCTGTTTTATTTAGATCATATAATAAATCTAAAACGTCAATTTGATGAGTCATATCTAAATAGGTCGTTGGTTCGTCCAACAGCAGCGTACTTGCTCCTTGTGCAAGTGTCATGGCAATCCAAGCACGTTGACGCTGCCCCCCAGAAAGAGAGTCCACAGACTGATTAGCTAAACCACTCATATTTGTTGCTGCCAAAGCCTTAGCAACCATTGTTTCATCTTCTAGGGACCATTGTTTTAACCAAGTCTGATGAGGGTACCTTCCTTGGCGAACGAGCTGTTCGACCGTTAATCCCTCTGGAGCGATTGGACCTTGCGGAAGTATGGACATCTTTCTAGCAACTTCTTTCGTTTTAAGACGAAATATTTCTTCACCTTTAAGAAGTACCGCTCCTTTTATTGGACGCAGCAAACGAGCCATCGTTCGCAGCAAGGTAGACTTTCCGCAACCATTCCCACCGATAAAAACGGTAATTTGTCCTTCTGGTATATCGATAGACAAATCGTTTAAAATCGGATGCTCTTCATAAGAAAATGTCAGATCTTTTGCTTGCAAATATTGCATTGAAAAAGCCTCCTTCTTAGAATTGGTTCCGGTTTCTATACAATAAGTAGAGGAAAAATGGTGCCCCTATTCCTGCTGTAAATACTCCAGCTGGTATATCAACTGGATAAAACATGGTTCTGGCTGTTAGATCAGCCGCAAATAATAGCAAAGCTCCCACAAGTGCTGATGCAATAATCAAACTACCATACGTCCGACCGACTAGTGTACGGGCGATATGGGGAGCAATTAACCCGACAAAACCGATAGCTCCGGCTATAGCGACAGCAGATCCGGCTAAGACAACACTAATAAACAATAAAATGAGACGGTCAACTTGAATGCGAACACCGAGTCCCGCAGCAGTGTCATCTCCAAGCTGTTGTGAATTCAAACTATTAGAGAATATGAGTGTTATCGGAATGAACAGTAATAGGATTGGGAGCATCGCATAAATATCATCCCACGAAGCTCCATAAATACTTCCCGTCAGCCAAAGATACGCTTGATTGGCTGTTATGGCAGAGCTGGCAACAATCATAAATGTTGTCCCCGCCCCCATGATGGCTGATATCCCGATTCCAATTAACACAAGCCTGATCGGAGTAATCCCACTTTTCCAGGCAAGAATATAAATAAGAAACGAAACAAGCAAAGCACCTGTAATAGCTGCTACTGGTAACCATCCAATGCTGACAGTTCCGGATAAAAAGGTTAGAAATCCAACCGCTGCAACTGAGGCACCACCGGTTACACCAATAATATCTGGAGCTGCTAATGGGTTTCTCACAACCCCTTGTAATATCACTCCCGAAACACCTAGAGCTGCACCAACTAGTAAAGATACTAATGTGCGAGGAAGTCGTGAATGAAATACGATAAATTCACTTCCTTCATTACTGTTACCGAAAATAGTTTGAATGACTTCGACTGGACTAAGCAGCCTGTATCCGAGTGACGGACCTATAATACAAGCGAATAGTACAGCAAGAAGAAGGATAACAATAATAAATGCAGGCTTTCTATCTATTTGAAAAGAAAAGATCTTATTTCTTACAGTAAAAGGTTGTTTCATAGTTTAGACACCCCTCTCCGTGCGATATACACAAAGAAAGGTCCACCGACAATCGCTGTCATAACACCGATTGGAACTTCCTGAGGCATAATTACAAGACGCGCCATCACATCTGCCCCTACGAGTAATATAGCTCCGAGAATGGCTGAGAAAGGAATGACCCAGCGGTAATCATTACCGGCAAAAAATCGCGCAATATGTGGAATGACAAGTCCGATAAACCCGACAGCACCGACCACCGCGACTGAACTACCTGCTAACAGGACGATAATAATTCCCATCATGGCTTTTAAAAGAGCTACATTTTGTCCCATTCCTTTTGCAATGTCATCCCCCGTCACAAGCAAGTTAATCGCTTTTCCCATAAATAAAGTAATGATCATGGCTGTACCTATTAATGGAAGTATCGGAAACAACATATCAAGGGAGCGTCCGCTGACTGAACCAGCTAACCAGAACAAAACATCCTGCAATCCTGCTTCGTCAAATACGAGAATCCCTTGCGTATAAGATTGCAACAGTGCACTCATTGCTGCTCCAGCAAGGACGATTTTTATTGGTGTTAGCCCGTCTCGCCCTAGAGAACCGAGAAAATAAACAACGATTGCCGCAACTGCTGCGCCAAGAAAAGCTAAACTCATCAAGGAGAGTAACGATGAAACAGAGAAAAAGACAATACCGATCACGATAAAAAAAATCGCCCCTTGATTAATGCCAAATATGCTTGGAGATGCTAGAGGATTTCTCGTCAGCGCTTGCATAAGTGTACCTGCTATTGCTAAGCTTGCTCCTACTACCGAACCAATGATTGCACGAGGCAAACGATCTGATAGAACGACAATATGTTCAATTGATTCTTCATCGTAAGATAAGAATGAGGAAATTGCTTGATCGACAGTTACAGGCGTATATCCCAAAATAATACTAGCAGCAAAAGATAGTAAATATAAAATAAACATTAGGATGAGAATTGTTATTCTCACCCTCTTATTTGCAAAAACATTTCTCATCTCTTTCAACTCTTCCAATGTCAGTTTTCACTATTTCTCTACATCAAAAATTTCATACAAATCATCAAGCATGAGATTTGCAGCATTAATACCGCCACCAGCATTCCAAGTTTCTTCTGCTACCATGTGAACCTGATCATTTTCAACTGCATCAAGCCTTTGCCATAGTGGATGGCTTGTCCATTCTTCATAGGTTGCTTCTATCTGCTCTGTTTCTGTTCCTGAGTTAAAATTAAAGATGATTTCTGCATCAGCTTCTGGAATACTTTCTTTGGATGATAATTTTATACCCCACTCATCTGGATTGTCGTGTCCTTCCGGACGTTCAAATCCAGCATCTTTTAAAATTTCCCCAGCAAATCCCATGTAAAAAATCCGAGCATGGTCAGCACGGAAATTCGTGATGGCTGCTTCAATCGGAAGAGCGTCACCCATTTCTTCTTTGAAATGCTCGATTCGCTCATTATACTCAGCTAGAAGTTGATTCGCTTCATTTTCTTTATTTAGTGCCTGACCGATCATTTCAAGTGTCTCTTTCCATTTATATACTTCTTCACCTACAACCGTTGGAGCGATAACGGAGAGATCTTCATATATCTCCTCATGTCTAGTTTTTGTCGCTATAATGACATCTGGATCAAGTTCAGCGATTGCTTCAAGGTTTGGTTGAGTTTCCTCACCGACAATTTCAACTCCTTCAAGATTATTTCTTAAATATTCATAAACCGGCTTCTGTGTCCATGATTCCACAATGCCAACAGGCTTTATATCAAGTGCTGCCACCGTATCATTTGCACCCTGATACAATGTAACAATCCTTTCAGGGGTTCCTGTGACTTCTGTTTCCCCCATGGCATGTTCTACTACTCTAATTTCTTCAGAAGAAGGCTCATTATCAGCCGTTTCTCCTTCCCCATGTGCCCCTTCCTCATTTGTTCCGCAAGCAGCTATTAGCAAAACCATTAGGACTAATACTGAAAGCAAAGAGAAAAGACTTCTCTTTTTTAACATTTTACTTCACTCCTATTTAATTGATAATGATTATCATTACCGATTATATAGGTGATATTGTTTATGGTCAATATTATTTTTGGAAAACTTTCACACTCTTTCTTTTTTAAGAACAATACAACTCTTCAAATAAGCTTCTATAGCGAGTGATCAAAAAGGAAGTCAAAAACCATCAATAAAAATAAAGTATAGGTGGGGAGAAATAGTTTCGACATACGATTTCACCACCTACTATTGCCTCATTCAACTTTTTACGTAAAAAAATTAACCCCAGTAACGGGGCTAATTCAAAATGTTCTTATCCTTCTCTTTCTACATATGAGAGAGAAACTTTCAAGTTAGCATTCTTCTCTCGAATCCGATCTAGCAGTTCTTTGTCTTTCGTGTTATCCTTACAGCGGATCGCATAAGTATATAGGATCATCGTGCCAAGGTTTGTTGTTTCTACTTGACGTAGACTGTTGCTTATCGTATACGTTTGTAATACATCATCTAATAAGTTTTCATCATTTAAATTCTCTGGAACCGTTACTTTTAAAATTTGTGTATCTTTCCCTTTTCCGTATTCATACTTATAAAGCAAGTAAAATAATAAACTTGCAAATAAAGCTAATAAGATAGCTAGATTAAATTGATAAAGTCCACAGGTCATCCCTACACATAAGCCAAAGAAAATATAGGCAATGTCTTTAGCATCTGTTACAGCACTTCGGAAACGAATCAACGAAAAGACAGCAAATAATCCAAAAGCAACCCCTGCATTTCCACTGACAACGGTCATGACGACGGAAACGACAACACTCATCATGACGATCGTATGGACAAAATTCTGGGAATACTTTTCCCCCGTAAACGTAATTTGATAAATTTTCGTTATTAATAAACTAAGGACGGTTGCTAAGCCCATTGCGAGCAAACTCCTCCAGAAAGTTGGTTCTAGTTCACTATTGATAAAAGTTTGATTTATAAAATCCATGTTATCATCCTCCGATTGATATTGGTTCTTTTTCCACACCATGTGGAAGACCGACCTCTTTTAATAACTCCGAGCTCGTGCAAAACTTTGATGCACTTCTTTGTTCACAATCGACTCCCTGCAAAATACGTGTTAACCAAAGCGGGACACTGTCATTCACTTTCACTTCAAGCACGACGAGATTTTTATCAATAAAGTACTCCCCGTAAGGACCTTGTTCAAGTTTTAACTTTTCATTTCTACAGCGGAGATCAAAATCAAATGTGATACGTAATTCAGGATCATCCACACCATGCAAAGCATGACGATCATAGCTTACGATCATTTCAGGCATTAAGTTATAGAGCCTCCGAAAATAATCAATCTCTCTTAGTACTTGATGATTCGATGTCACAAACGTTTCGAGTGGATAGACATCCGGTTCCTCGAGGTAACGATACGCTTCTGATAATGGCAGAAGCATTCTTCGCTTGTTCACTACTTTTTTATGTTTCTGCTTCACCTCAAAAAAAGCAGTGCCATGTATGTCCGTTTCATCATATACTCGCAAACGGAGTTTTTGACGAAACGTAAGCTTGTTTTTCGTTTCATAGTAGATTTTATTGTCCGGACTTTCGAAATAAAGACTTGTCACTGTATAACGGCCATCCATCCCAAATTTGTCTGAGCGCATGTAAGGAGAAATCTGATCAATTAACTCCTTGTATTGTTCAGTTGTAATTAAATACTTTTGTTCCTTTCTCCTAAAAATTTCAATAGCCATGTTTTCATCCTTTCGTCCTTTCTCTGAATAATTGTGATTTTGAAAGTCTGAGTATATCCTAACGCGGCGTTATAAGATTTTACTGAGCAGAAAATGAGAAAAAGATTAGAAATATATATGAATTTGTTAATGGGATGTAAAGATTGTAAAGATGTAGAAGAAGTTGAAGTCAATATTGAATCAGATTTCATCGAATCACTTTGCACTCGACATTGTGGGGAAGAAATTTTGGTTGTAGGGCGCTGATCGCTATCAAAACTAAGGTATAGATCACTACTCAATGTTTTGAGGAAATATAAGCAGTTTCTGTTTTTAGAATAATTAAAGATACGAATTAAAAACAGAAAAAAGAGACTAAAATGCTGGAAACATCTTAGCCTCGATAATAGTTAAGTGCCGCTAAAACACTGCTTTCATTGCGTTTTTTCTAACCTCCCAAAATAACCCCTTCCTAAATAACAACATCACATACTTAAAAAACCTTTGCTAACGTCCATTTCTTAACCGAAAACCGGCATTTTTCAGATGCACCAAATACAACATCCTCATTATCTTTCGTTGGATAAAAGCGAGTCGTAAATACTTCCTCTCCATCATTTACAAACAATTCAACCGAGGATGTATCAATATATAGTCTTGCATCACGTAGCTGCTCTAGCTTACATTGGCGCTTCTCAACGATACCGTTTACATAGCTTTTACGTTCTAGCGTCAAAACACGTTGCTCACTAGAATATATGATTCTCGCAGCATCACTAATTGTTACGTCAAACCATCCCGCTTCGATCTCAATGTCTTCCATGAACAGCTCAATCGATTGACCATTCACCCCATTTATTTGCTTCACTTCATTGTTTAACACAACATCGTCTATCACGGCATCATGAGTACGAAGACGTTCTAGTTCTTTAGCTGGAATTTGGTAAAGCTTGTCCCCCTTAAGTTGTAATTGACGGGGAATCGTCATCGTGTGAATCCATTTATGCTTAATCGTTGGATGCTGCTGCTCATTTTGATCAGGGACACTCATCCAAGCGAATAACAAGCGGCGGCCTTGTTCATCAATCGTCGTTTGTGGTGCATAAAAATCAAAGCCACGATCAAGCTCGACAAATTCATTATGCTCATATTCCCCTGTTTCTGGAGCAAACGTACCAACTGTATATCCTGCCTGGTAGACGTTATTGTACTTCATACCATCTGGTTCTATCCCTTGAGGAGAAAAGATGAGAATGTCCTTGCCATCAAGATGAAACAAATCTGGACACTCAAACATATAACCGAAATTAGCTAACGCTCCGGAATCTCCTCCTGTCAGAGTCCGGACAAATGTCCAATCTCGTAAATCACCTGACTGAAACAGTGCGATAGCTCCTTTTAATGACTCCGTTTGAGCACCGACAACCATAAAATAGCGCCCGTCTTGCTGCCAAACCTTCGGATCACGAAAATGGGCTGTAAATCCTTCAGGTAATGTAATAACTGGCCCGTGCTTTTCAAAATGGAAACCATCCTCGGATGTTGCCAAGCATTGATACGATTCACGCTGACCGTGCTCATCCTTCACATTTCCTGTATAAAACAAGTAGAGCTTTTCTTCATGTTCAATTGCACTACCTGAATAGCAGCCATTTTTTTCAAACCATTCTGCTGGTGTAAGGGCTACCTCTTCATGCTGCCAATTCACTAAATCCTTTGACGTATAATGCCCCCAAAACTTAGCTCCATGCTCTGTTTTAAACGGCATCCATTGGTAAAATAAATGATACGTTCCTTTCCAATGAATAAAACCATTCGGATCATTCAGCAAACCGACTGGTGGCATAAGGTGATAATGCAGGCGATACGGATCTTTCTCCACACAGTCCTTATGCTTAGCCATTTCTTCCTTTACTTCTGCTCGTAACTTTTGATCCATCCTCATTACCTCACCTACTTCAGCTGTTTTTTCACTTCCTCTAATGTCGGTAATGCAGTCATAGCCCCTTTCGTCGATGCTGCTAATCCACCTGATACAGATGCAAAAGCAGCCATATTTTCTGCCTCAACAAGAGAAATGGATTCAATCGCCCCTTCATATTCATGAAGCTGATAAAGGATTCCTGAAACAAATGCATCTCCTGCTCCGGTCGTATCAAGTGCTTTTACAGGCATAGCTGGGACATGCTTCAATCCTTCACTTGTACATACGTAGCTTCCTTTTGCTCCTAATGAAATAAATATAAG
Organism: Evansella halocellulosilytica; assembly: GCF_002335745.1. Taxonomy (GTDB): domain Bacteria; phylum Bacillota; class Bacilli; order Bacillales; family Salisediminibacteriaceae; genus Bacillus_CA; species Bacillus_CA halocellulosilytica. The sequence continues at coordinate 5,175,933 of NZ_NIST01000001.1, forward strand.
AGGGATCTTGTATTGCTTTAATACTTCTAACCCTTGCTCAATGTCCGTTTCACCGGTAATAAATTCAAGCTCCTCTTCAGAGATTTTCAATACGTCTACTTGAGCAAGCATCGATTGGATCGTCGTACGCGCATGTTCCGCAGATTCCCATAACGCTAAACGCAAATTCGGATCATACGAGACAATCATCCCTTTCTCACGAGCAAGCTTCACTGCTTTTTCCGTCGTTTCCTTCGCTGGACTTCCAATCATAGAAATGGACCCAAAGTGCAATATTTTGTGAGTATCAAAATCATCCTCTACCAAATCAGATGGAGTGAGAAACCGGTCTGCACTTGGGTTTATATAAAAATCAAATTCACGCTCGCCATCCTCCGCATTTGTCACAAAAACAACTCCAGTGGGAACTTCTGCAGTTAGGGCTAACGGATGTGTCTGTACACCATGATTTTGTAAAGTGACTTGTAAGAAGCGCCCGAGCACATCATCGCCAACCTTTCCAACAAACGTTGACTTTATGCCTAAACGTGCGATACCAACAGCAACATTCGCTGGGGCGCCACCAGGACTTTTTTGATACGTCGTATTCGTTTGATCTAATGGAATAAAATCAATTAATGCTTCCCCGAGTGATATAATTCCTTTTTTCATGTAAGCATCCTCCCATGATTCTATGAAACAGTGTTACTTTTTCTCTTCATCCCAACCTAACAATAGTGTAGCAATAAATGCAGCAGACAGCGCGATTAAAAAGGCAATCGCATAATTTAATGGATCTTGGACGATCGCAAAGAGCGGCACACCTGTAATACCAATACCGTTTGCCATCACTTGTGTAAAGACAACATACGCTCCACCAAAAGCTCCACCAATAGCTGCACCAATAAACGGTCTACGATATTTTAAGTTAACTCCAAAAATAGCTGGTTCCGTTATGCCAAGGAAGGCAGACACGGACGCTGGTAATGCAATTTCCTTCGTCTTTTTCACTTTTGTTTTAAAGAAAACCGCTAATGTTGCTCCACCTTGAGCAATATTAGCCATTGCCCAAATCGGTAATAAATAGTTGCCACCAATGTTCACAAGCAATTCTGCTTCAATTGCATGGAAGCTATGATGGACCCCTGTTAAAACAATCGTTGAATAAAGACCACCGAAGATCAGTCCTGCAACTGGCCCCGCCGTACTGTAAATCACATCAAGAAACGCTGTAATTCCATTACCAAGTCCACGTCCTATAGGCCCAATCACTAAAAGAGCAACAAATCCTGTGAAAATGACCGTTAAAAACGGTGTTAACAACAAATCAACGACATTCGGAATGATTTTACGCAACCCTTTTTCAATCTTCGTCATCACATAAACGGTTAGTAAAACCGGGATCACGGTTCCTTGATATCCTAGCATTTCGACTCCAAAACCAAAAAAATCTAACGTCTCAGGCTGTGCATCTGTAAGTCCCCATGGATTAAGCAAAGCAGGATGGGTCATAATCCCACCAATAACTGCTCCTAAATAAGTATTCCCACCAAATTCCTTCGCAGCACTGTAACCAATTAAAATCGGTAAAATAATAAAGGAAGCGGATGAAAACATATCAAGCAGAACAAAAAGGCCACTCTCAGAATCGACCCAATTATACGTTTCCATTAACCCAAGAAGCCCCATGAGCATTCCAGCAGCGACAATCGCAGGAATAATTGGAACAAATATATTCGAAAGCGTCCGCGCAAACCTCGCGAAAGGATTCATTTTCTTCTTCACTGCCTCACCGTGTGAAGTAGGCTTTTCCTCATCTTCCTCTACATTTACACCAACGAGAGGAGCAAAGTGAGTAAACACTTTATTAACTGTTCCTGTTCCAAAAATAACTTGAAATTGGCCTGAGCTAGAAAAAGCCCCTTTCACTCCTTCTAATTCTTCAATCGCTTCCGTGTTAATTTGGCTCTCATCTTCAATGACTAAACGAAGCCGTGTTGCACAATGTGTCGCACTGACAACATTGTCTTTTCCTCCTAAATACGAAACTAGCTGTTCAGCAATTTCATTGTAATTCATTCTACTATTTCCCCCTGCTCTTTCTATTTTGAATACTAAAAAAGACAAGACCTAAAATACATAAATGGATTAAACGAGTAGCGTTAAACGTGTAAGCTACTCCTTCACTTACGTACTTTAGGTCTTGCCTGCATTACCAGTCACAATCCCCAATATGAAATTTGGTTAATTGAAAATTAGTTTACAATAGAATGTACACCTCGTCAACCACGACGTTATGATTCACTCCGCAATAATCGCTGAATATGCAAAGCAATGTAAGCAATCTCAGCAGGTGGAAAATTCAGTTCAAACTCTTGATTTAAATAATCGATCACCTTACTTGAATAATGATAAGCCTTTTCATATTTCTTTTGAATCAACTCAAACATTTCTTCATCAATCGGTTCAATCTCACTTCCCTTTTGTATTCGGTTCAATGCAAAAAGTAAGTGAGTAATGAGTCGTTGATAATTAATGCTTGTTTCCTCAATGGTCAATCCTGTAACTCGCTGCACCTGCTCGACAAATTCGCTTAAAATCGTTGCCGTTTCTAACGATTCATTCATTGACGGGCTGTCCATCTTAGCTGTATGAACGTGAAGGGCAATATGAGCAACCTCATCAAGTGGAATATCTATACCTAGCTTCCTCTTAATTTCTTCTTTTGCCCATAACCCGACTTCGAATTCTTTTTTATATAGAAACTTAATTTCATTTTTCAACTTATTTTGAATGGCAAAGCCTTGTCCTATTCTTTCTAAGGCAAATGACAAATGATCAGTTAACGCAATATGAATATGATCGCTTAACGGTGCTTTTAGGTGTCCCTCTGCATAACTAATAATCCGTTCTGCCAATTCAATATGAGCTTCAGGTAATGTCGTCAATAACTGCTGGAATTTTTCTGAAGACTGCTCGTGCAGGACGAAGATTTTTTCAATTTTATGCTTCGGAACTATGTCATTATTCTTCTTCTGAAAGGCGATCCCTTTACCCATCACAATTTTCTCATGCGGTCCATCAATCACAACAATCGCATTATTATTTAGAATTCGAAAAATTCGCATCCTGTTCCTCCGAGTTCATCATTCTCTTTATTTTATCATGAACAAAAAGCTGTGGATAGGCTAGGTATTCATTCCCCGATATCTCTTCTTCCTATCGAACGGATGAGCATAAAGTATAATTAATATTTGCATAATTAATCAAACTTAATTTGTTTTTCCCTTTAAATTGAAACTGTGAAAAGTACTTTTTATTGCTGTGAATTTGTGAAACCCAAACATATATATAAGAACCATAATAAAGTAGTTTTCCTAAAATATAATAAAGCATAAGCTTTCCAAACGGTAAACGTATGCTTTACGTCACAATATAATAAAAAACCACCATATTTATGTATGGTGGAGACGGTGGGAATCGAACCCACGTCCAGAGATAACGATACTTAAGCTTCTACGAGCGTAGTCGGTCTATTGGCGATTCGCCATCACTTCGGCCGACAGACAGGCTTCCGTGTGGCTAACCTGATTCATCTCTTCCCATTGTCCTCAGGTGGTGGACTCAAGGCGTATCCCACTTAGAGTGAGTCCCTGATCCTTCACATGGGCGATGAAGGGAGGAACCGCCTGCAGGGTTTTTACGCCGCTGCTAAAGCGAAATTGTTATCTTCTTTGCCAACTATAGGCGATGGGCGTTTTATACGAGGACACCCAGCTCGGCTCGCCACTTAAGCTCGACCTATCCCTGTCGAATCCAGAACGTCCCCATGATTGAATCGCAATTGATATCGTTGCGACTATAATGGAAAACGTTAGGACAGATCGTTTATGTTATTCAGTTTGTTTTCCTAACGACAAATTCTATTATAACATATAGCCGTTCCCAGTCAAATGGTAACGCCATCCAAGGCTGACAATCGTTTAGCGTCCTAACTGACTATCTTTAAACGCACGCTCGATGTCTCGTTTTGCTGCCTTCTTTTTCAAGTCTTCACGTTTATCGTACTTCTTCTTCCCTTTTCCGAGTCCGATAAGTACTTTCGCAAACCCGTTTTTAATATAAATCTTAAGTGGAACGAGTGTATATCCTTTTTCTTTCGTTAAGCCGATCAGCTTATTGATCTCCTTACGATGCAGCAGCAGCTTACGTGTTCGCACAGGATCATGATTATATCGGTTTCCTTGCTCATACGGACTTATATGCAAGTTATGAAGCCATGCTTCACCACGGCTGACACGAGCAAAAGAATCCTTTAAGTTTACGCGTCTATTGCGAATTGACTTAATTTCGGTACCTGTTAATACAAGTCCAGCTTCGTATGTTTCTTCTATATGATAATCATGACGTGCTTTTTTATTTTGTGCGATTTGTTTTCCTTCGGTTCCTTTTCCCATTGTTTCTGCATCCTTTCACATTCGCTCGTCCCTATATCATACCAAATGTGCTGAATCTGTTCAATTTGTTCGTTATTTCCAAAAGACATGAAGGTCTTTTTAGTCAAGTACTATGGAAGAAGTCGTTGTATGTGCGATTTTCCACGCTCTATATGCGATTCACTATATCTTCTATTCGAATATCGCTTTTTCCTTTAAATATGCCAACCTATTTTTTGACTACGGTCCCATTAGTAAAGCTAGCGGAATACATCCGCTAGCTTTTATTCGACAATATTCGGGAAGTGCCTGGCACTTCTACTTTTTCTTTTTTTTGCCTTTTTTGCGTTTGTTTTTCGGTGCGTTTTCGTAAAATGCGCCGCGGTCCTTCTTTTTCTTCTTGCCTTTTTTCGGTTTACCGCCGAGATTCATGCCGTCCTGTTTATTATTTTTCTTACGTGACTGGCGTTTTCCACCTTCAATGACACGTGGACGATCTTGCTTCTTCACTTTACGAGGCTTCATGCCGACAACCTCAAAATCAATAATTCTTTCCTCGACATTGACATTTATGACACGGACTTCGATCTCATCGCCAATTCGAAATACATTTCCGCTTCGCTCACCAATCATCGCATAATGCTGCTCGTCATAACGATAATAATCATCCGTTAAGTAACTGACATGGACGAGTCCTTCGATCGTATTCGGTAGCTCAACAAATAGTCCGAAGTTTGTTACACCACTAATGATCCCTTCAAACTCTTGGCCAACTTTGTCCTCCATAAATTGAACTTTTTTCATCTCATCCGTTTCACGTTCAGCTTCTTCAGCGCGGCGCTCCATTTCTGAAGTATGCTTCGCAATCTCCGGAAGCTTCTCAGACCATTTGTGCTGCGTTTTATCACCCGTTTTTCCTTCAATTAAATACGTACGAATTAATCGGTGCACAATCAAATCCGGATACCGGCGAATCGGTGACGTAAAGTGTGTGTAGAAGTCAGCTGAAAGCCCGAAGTGGCCTATGTTTTCCGGATCGTATTTCGCTTGCTGCATCGAACGAAGCATAACCGTACTAATGACCGCTTCCTCTGGCTCCCCTTTCACTTCTTCAAGCAGCTTTTGTAATGCCTGAGGATGGACAGTATTGGCCGTTCCTTTGACGACATACCCAAAATTCGTAATGAATTCTAAAAACTTGTTCAGCTTTTCCTCATCCGGATCTTCATGGATACGGTAAATAAACGGAACCTTCATCCAATGAAAGTGCTCAGCAATCGTTTCGTTTGCTGCAAGCATAAACTCTTCAATTAACCGTTCAGCAACAGAACGTTCACGGATAACAACGTCCGTAGGTGTCCCCTCGCCATCGACTAACACTTTTGCTTCTTTAAAGTCGAAGTCAATGGCTCCGCGGGTAAATCGTTTCTTTCGAAGAACTTCTGCCAACTCTTCCATCAGTTTAAAAAATGGAATGAGTTCTTCGTAACGCTTCATCACTTCTTCATCTTCTTCTAGAAGAATCTTACGTACATCTGTATACGTCATACGCTCTGTCGTATTAATGACACTTTGAAAAATGTCATGGTTCACTACTTCACCAGTTGGAGTGATTTCCATTTCACACGATAATGTCAGCCTGTCCACTTGTGGGTTTAACGAGCAAATTCCATTTGACAAACGATGTGGAATCATCGGAATCACTCGGTCAACTAAATAACAGCTCGTCGCTCTTTCAAACGCTTCTTCATCAATCGGTGAACCTTCTTCTACGTAATAGGAAACATCGGCGATATGTACACCGAGCATATAGTTTCCATTTTCTAATTTTTTCACTTGAACAGCATCATCTAAATCTTTCGCATCGGCACCGTCAATCGTAACAATTGTTTCTTCTCGAAGGTCACGACGATTTTCAATTTCAGAAAGATTGATCTCATCAGGTACCGAATTGGCATGATCAATCACTTCCTGACCGAATTCACCTGGAAGACCATGCTTGTAAATGACTGATAAAATATCGACACCAGGGTCATTTTTATGACCAAGAATGTCTAAAACTTCCCCTTCAGCACTCATTCTCCCTTCTGGGTATTTCGTAATCTGAACGAGCACTTTGTGGCCGTCGACAGCCCCTTTTTCTTTTTTCTTCGGGATAAAAATATCATTTGGTATCCGTTTATCGTCTGTGACAACGAACCCGTAATGCTTATCATCGACATACGTTCCTACAGTTGTTGTCACTCCTCTTTCTAAAATACGAATGATGGCTCCTTCTGGTCTAGCTCCATTTGAGCCTGAATGAAGGCGAACGAGAACTTTGTCTTTGTTCATCGCTCCATTCATATCAGCACCCGCAATGTAAATATCATCAAATCCTTCATCTGTTTTTACGAAAGCAAATCCTTTCGGATGCATAATCACATTTCCACGGATCAAATTTAATTTTTCTGGAATACCATAACGATTACTTCGAGTGCGTACAAGTTCCCCCGCTTCTTCTAATTCGTTTAGCAGCTTCACAAACTCTTTGAACTGACTTGAGTCATCAAGTCCAAAGATATCTTCTAAATCTGAGATCGCTAATGGTTTATCTGCTTCATTTTTCATATACGCTAGTAGTTCATCTTTTGTCATACTCATGTTTGATCGCTCCTTTCGCGACGGGAACTTGACTGAACCATTAATCGTTCCAATCTAGTTTTTCAAGAAACGCATAAATGTCCTCGTGCAGTTCGTCCCGCTCTTTATCTAACGTAATAACATGGCCAGACTCTTCATACCATTTAAGGTCCTTAAGGTCTGACTGAACTTCATTATAAATAATATTTGCACTGTCCGTATTGATCATTTCATCATGACGGGCTTGTACAACAAATGTCGGGGCATAAATCATATTTACGTTTTCACGTACTTCTTGATTTAATTCCCTTAACGCTTTCAATGTATTCATCGGAGTCTCTTTAAACTTTTCCATTTCCTCCTCAATTTGCTCTTCAGCCTTACCTTCCCACTTCTTATATTTTCTCGCATATTCAAGTACACCTTGGTACATCGTTTCTTCACTCTTAATATACATCGGTGCACACATTGGAATAATTCCCTTTACTGGTAGTGTATACCCTAGTTTAAGCGAAAATACACCACCTAGCGATAATCCGCAAACGGCTATTTCCTCATGTCCCATGCCTTTTAAATGGTTATAGGCATTGACGACGTCCTCCCACCAATCTTTTGGTCCCGTATGTACGAGCTCTTCTGGTGGAACACCGTGGCCTTTCATGTGCGGGGCATGACATGTATATCCTTTGTTATTTAAAAAACGACCGAGCATTCTTACGTCTGCAGAATTCCCTGTAAAACCGTGTAAGAGCAGAACAGCACGGTTGCCTCCTTCTAGTGTAAATGGTTTCGGTTGTTTCACTTTCATGTGTCATAACTCCTTTTCCTGTTACTTCTTCTATTTCATATTACTACCTTCTCTATTTTGCTGTTTCTTATGGGAGATCGCAAAGAAAATGCTCGATTTCCTCTAGCATTTGCTCGCGTTCTTCACCGAACCAAATGTAATGTTTCGCATTTGGGAAATAGAATAGCTTTTTATCTTTTGACTGAATGTGTTCATAAATATATTGGGCACTTTTTTTCGGTGGTACGAGACCGTCGCTTTCACCTTGAATAATGAACGTCGGTATTTTCACATCATCTAAATACGGGCGAAGGCGCTTCACCATTTTGGCAAACTCCTTTGTAGCGACGAGCGGAGTACGCTTTATTTTTTCCCGATAAAATTGGTACAACTCAACGTCATCAAGCCCACCGCGGATTCCTTCAAGAAACCATCCTGTTACTTCATGAAAAATTTGCTTCGGGTTAATATAGTAAGCAGCTGCACTTATTAGTACAAGCTTATCCACTGGGTATTTTGATGCAATATAGCTTGCAATCATCCCGCCCATGGAAAAACCTATCACATATACTTTTTCGCATCGTTTTAGCAGCTCATCAACAGCTACAGTTGCAGCATATACCCACTCTTTATACGTCACCTTTTTCAGTCCTTCACCGGTTTCATCGTGTCCTGGTAATGCAGGACAATACACGAGCCACTTCTTTTTTTCAAAGTGCTTTGAAATGACTTCAATTTCCTTCGGTGTTCCAGCAAAACCGTGGAGACATAAACATCCGATCATCATGTTCACTTCCAGTCTTTCATTCAAAATAAAAGGGTGGAATTAGACGATAAAGTTGAAGTCTCTACCCTTTTTTATTCCCTTTCAGTTGTGAAATTAACCGATATGATTTAACAATTACTTCCATGTGCCTGACACCTGGGAATCATTACCACTATTTATGGACATAAAAAAGCAGTAAGTTTTAAGTCAACTCACTGCTACTCATTTCCTTTATTACATGTAAAAAGCAACTGTAATCGTTAAGACGAAGAAGAGTACTGCTAATACAATCGTCGCTTTGTTTAACACTGCTTCCAAGCCGCGTGCTTTTTGTTTCCCTACCATTTGTTCAGCTCCACCAGAGATGGCTCCAGACAATCCAGCACTTCGACCTGATTGTAATAATACGACCGCAATTAATAAAACGGCTACAATGACTAGAAAAATTGATGCAACAGTTTCCAAACTCTACACCTCCATACCGACACTTAAACCTTCTTAAAATATATCATGAAATTTTGGACAGTGCAATAAGTCATCAAATAATTCTCATCTGCGGCATACTTGTCCAAGTGTGCACGTATAAATAGGTTTTAGGGAGGCGATACATCGTGAAAACAGCTAATGAAAAAAAAGGAGATAAGTTTGCTAAGCTTAGTTTTATTTTGGCCATCATCAGTTTTTTTAGCTATTTCTTTTTAGGTCCATTAAATTTTCTATTAAATGCAATCGGCATTTATTTCGGTAGAAAGGGACTTCAAATGTCCAAACAATACCACAGTACGGCGTTAGCTGGCATCATCATACATATTGTCACCTTTGTCTTCTATGTTTATTACTTCGTAAGATCGATTTATCCTTGGCTTTCATAAATCGTCCTTGTATTAGAGGCTCTGGGATTTCGTCGTAGCTATTTTGCTTTTCGTCGTAATAACTCTGCTCTTTGTCATTTGAACTATGGATTTCGTCGTTAGTAACTCTGGTTTCCGTCGTAGTTGCTCTGCATGTGAGCAGATCTTGAGTCAAGATGATGGAAGGAAATATGCAATTTATTCACCGCTTGATCATGTTGTCACCTGGGTAACATATATAACCAAAGGTGCTGTGGGGTGATGTAGTTTAGAGAGCTGAACGTTAATTTACTCCAACGATCTTTTGTATAATTGATTTCTGAATCCTACAAATTTGAAGCAGGTTCAAGTGAACCTGCTTCAAATACACCACCTTCAATTCATGCATAAACACTAGCATTGGCAAATCATATTTTTCATATTATTTCAACATAAAATTGTTCACAAAATTGTCGGGGACCAGGTCCCCGACAATTTTGCTCAAAAAGAGGAGGACCTGGTGCTATGACCTGATCCTCCATCTTATTTATCTCGAAAAACTCTCAACTCATGAGATTACTTGTTTAAGTTGTAAAATGCGCTGCGGCCAGCATATTGACCGATGTATTGAAGCTCGTCTTCAATTCGTAGCAGTTGGTTGTACTTCGCTACGCGGTCAGTACGAGAAGGTGCACCAGTTTTAATTTGGCCAGCGTTCGTTGCGACAGCGATGTCAGCAATTGTGCTGTCTTCTGTTTCACCAGAACGGTGAGAGATAACAGCTGTGTAACCTGCACGCTTCGCCATTTCAATCGCATCGAAAGTTTCTGTTAGTGTACCGATTTGGTTCACTTTAATTAAGATTGAGTTACCGATGCCTTCTTTAATTCCGCGAGAAAGCTTTTCAGTGTTCGTTACGAATAGGTCGTCACCGACTAGCTGTACTTTATCACCGATTTTTTCAGTTAGAAGCTTAAATCCTTCCCAGTCGTTTTCATCTAAGCCGTCTTCAATTGAGACGATTGGGTATTTGGAGCAAAGCTCTTCATAGAAAGCAACCATTTCTTCAGATGTTTTCACAACACCTTCACCTTTAAGGTTGTACTTTCCGTCTTCGTAAATTTCGGAAGCAGCTACGTCCATTGCAAGAACAACTTCTTCTTCTGGTTTATAACCTGCTTTTTCAATCGCCTCGATGATTGTAGATAATGCTTCTTCGTTAGAAGATAAGTCAGGAGCAAAACCACCTTCATCACCTACTGCTGTATTGTAGCCTTTATCTTTTAATACTTTCTTCAGATTGTGGAAGATTTCCGCACCCATTTGCAGTGCTTGTGTGAAGCTTTCAGCACCAACAGGCATGATCATAAATTCTTGGATATCTACGTTATTATCCGCATGCTCTCCACCGTTTAAGATGTTCATCATTGGTGTCGGAAGAGATTTTGCGTTGAATCCGCCAAGGTAGACGTATAATGGTAAACCTAAAGCTTCTGCAGCAGCACGAGCAACTGCCATAGATACACCTAAAATCGCATTTGCGCCTAATTTACCTTTGTTTTCCGTACCATCAAGCTCAATCATGAGCTGGTCGATTCCTAATTGATCAAGTGCGTCGTAGCCGACGATTTCTGGAGCGATCACTTCATTTACATTTTCAATCGCTTTTAGTACGCCTTTCCCCATCCAAGCGTCGCCGCCATCACGTAATTCAACAGCTTCGTACTCACCAGTTGAAGCTCCACTTGGAACTAATGCACGGCCATATGCACCGCTTTCTGTATGAACTTCAACTTCTACTGTAGGATTTCCACGAGAATCTAATACTTGTCGTGCATAAACATCAGTAATAATTGTCATGATTCATTCACTCCTTAAAGGTTTTTGAGAGTCATATAAAGGATGTTCAAAAAGTCCGGGTAAAATAGCTTTCGTATCTCTTCGTTGACTCGTTTCTCAGTTACACACGTATGAAAACCATACGCTCCGCTACTCAAAACGTCGTCGCTTTGATCTACTCGCCTTTTTTTGTCCTCCTTTTTGAACACGCACTTAATAGTAAGTTTAAGTCGCTAAGCTTCCCTAAAAAAATTGTATGAACACTCTTTATTTGTTTTTTATTAACGATTTGCCAGTCATTTCAACCGGCTGTTTAACATTAAGTAATTGTAGGACAGTTGGAGCTAAATCTCCTAAAATACCATCGTTTCGCAACTCTGCATCCTTTTCCGTCACAATGACAGGAACAGGATTCGTCGTATGAGCGGTCATCGGTGTGCCTTCCGCTGTTTCAAGCATATCCGCATTACCATGATCAGCTGTAATCACAGCCTTTCCACCTTTTTCTAAAATTAAATCAACGACTTTTCCTAAACATTCATCGACAGCCTCAACTGCTTTTATCGTCGGTTCTAGTTTTCCTGAGTGACCGACCATATCAGGGTTTGCAAAGTTTAATACAATGACATCATGTTTATCTGCATTAATTGCCTCTACTAAAGCATCTGTCACTTCATATGCACTCATTTCCGGCTTAAGGTCATATGTTGCAACTTTCGGTGAATCAATGAGAATTCTTTCTTCTCCTTCATACGTCTCTTCCCGGCCACCGCTAAAGAAGAACGTAACGTGCGGGTACTTTTCTGTTTCTGCAATACGCAATTGTTTCAAACCGGCTTTTGAAACGACCTCACCCATTGTATTATCTAAGTTTACAGGCTCAAATGCAACATAGCCGTCAACTGTTTCACTAAAGTGAGTTAAACAAACGTAGTGAAGGTTTTCAGGGAATTTCTCCCCACGATCAAACCCGTCAAAGTTTTTATTAGTAAAAACTTGAGACATTTGAATCGCTCGGTCAGGACGGAAATTGAAGAAGATGACTGCATCATCGTCCTGAATCGTTCCACGTGGTGTCTCTCCATCGTCTTTTGTTATGACAGATGGTAATACGAATTCATCATGAATCTCATTTTTGTATGAATCTTGTAGTGCTTCAACAGAATTTTTATATTTCAATCCATCTCCATATACCATGGCACGATAAGATTTTTCCACTCGGTCCCAGCGTTTATCGCGGTCCATAGCATAATAACGGCCTTGGATGGTTGCAATTTCACCGATGCCAAGCTCTTTAAGCTTTTCATCTGTTTGTGCTAAGTATGTTTCAGCAGATTGCGGGCCGACATCACGTCCATCTAAGAAACCATGAATATAAACGTTTTCGACTCCTTGCTCTTTTGCAAGGTCTAAGAGAGCAAACATATGCTCAATATGACTGTGGATTCCGCCGTCAGAAAGGAGTCCATATAAATGAAGGTTCGTTCCTTTTTCTTTCACATGTTTCATCGCTTTCAAGAAGGTTTCATTTTTCGCAAACTCTCCTTCACGAATTGCCAAGTTCACACGAGTTAAGCTTTGATACACGATACGACCAGCACCAATATTCATATGACCGACTTCAGAATTCCCCATTTGTCCTTCAGGTAATCCGACCGCTTCTCCAGAAGCTGTCAAAGTAGAATGAGGAAACTCGTCCCAATAACGGTCGAAATTCGGTATATTCGCTTGAGCGACCGCATTCCCTTTTTCTTCGTCTCGAAGAGCAAATCCGTCAAGGATAATTAATGCTGTTGGCTGTTTACTCATTTCCTGCCTCCAAAAGCTGTAAGTAAGATTTTGGATCTAAGCTCGCTCCTCCAACAAGAGCTCCATCAATGTCAGATTGACTTAATAATTCATTAATGTTTGCAGGCTTCACACTTCCGCCATATTGAATACGAACAGCTTCTGCCGCTTCTTCAGATACACTTTCTTTGATGACGTTTCGAATGACACCGCATGTCTCATTTGCATCTTCAGACGAAGCTGTTTTCCCTGTCCCAATTGCCCAAATTGGTTCATAAGCGATAACAGTTCGTTTTATTTGTTCGTCTGTTAAACCACTTATTGCAGCTTTTACTTGTTTTGTTACAACATCTGCAGTTTCATTTGCTTCACGCTCTTGTAACGTTTCCCCGACACAAACGATCGGAGTTAAATCATGTTTGAAGGCAGATAATGTTTTCTCATTCACACTTTCATCAGTTTCTCCAAACATTTCACGTCGCTCAGAGTGCCCAATGACAACATAGGTTACTCCGATATCCTTTAACGCCAATGGACTCGTTTCGCCAGTAAAAGCCCCGCTATCTTCAAAATGCATATTTTGCGCTCCGATTTCCAAATCGGTTCCTTGTACTTCATTCACAAGTGTATCTAGAAACAGATCAGGTGCACAGACAATTGAGTCAACTGTTTCTTTTGCTGGAATAAGGCTCTTTACTTGATTGATAAAATCAATTGCCTCACTTTTTGTTTTATTCATCTTCCAATTTCCCGCAATGATTGGTTTACGCATCATCGTTCCTCCTTCAGTCACAAATGATTACTCTTTGTCGTTTAAAGCAACGACTCCCGGCAAGTCTTTGCCTTCCATAAATTCAAGTGATGCACCGCCGCCTGTTGAAATGTGATCCATCTTATCGGCATAACCAAACTTTTCAACAGCTGCTGCAGAATCTCCCCCGCCAATAACGGTGTAAGTATCTTCAGCACTTGCTAATGCTTCAGCAACAGCTTTTGTCCCAGTTGAGAATTTTTCTAATTCGAAAACCCCCATTGGGCCATTCCAAATGACTAACTTGGACTGCTGTACAACATTTCGGTATGTCTCAATTGTTTTTGGACCAATGTCTAGTGCTTCCCAGTCCGATGGGATATTTTCAATATCAACGACTTTCGTATTCGCATGTTCACCGAAATCATCAGCTACAGTAACATCTAAAGGCATATAAAAGTTTACGCCTTTGTTTTTCGCTTTTTGCATAAACTGGTTAGCTAAGTCGATTTTATCTTCTTCAAGCAACGATTTACCAACTTCATACCCTTGTGCTTTCACAAACGTATATGCAAGACCGCCGCCAATAATTAAGTTATCAACGTTATCTAATAAATTGTCAATGACGCCGATTTTGTCTTTCACTTTCGCCCCGCCGATAATCGCTGTAAATGGTCGCTCCGGAGTTGAAAGAGCTTTCCCTAATACTTCTAACTCTTTTTCCATCAACAAACCAGCTGCTGCAGGTAGATGATGTGCAATCCCTTCTGTTGAGGCATGTGCACGGTGTGCAGCACCAAACGCATCATTCACGTAGACATCAGCAAGTTCTGCAAACTTTCTAGCTAATTCTGGATCATTTTTTTCTTCCCCTGCTTCAAAACGGACATTTTCAATTAAGACAATGCCTCCTTCTTCAAGCTGAGAAATCGCTTGTTTCGGCTCTTCGCCATAAACTTCGTCCGTTTTGATCACTTCTTGTCCCAGTAAGTCACTTAAACGCTTAGCTACTGGGTCTAAGCGAAGTTCTTCAACGACCTCACCTTTCGGACGTCCTAAATGACTCGCCAAAATAACCTTTGCACCTTTATCCGTTAAATGTTTAATTGTTGGAAGTGCTGCACGAATTCTTGTGTCATCTGTTACTTCGCCATCTTTCATCGGCACGTTAAAGTCGACACGGCAAAATACACGCTTACCTTTTACATCCATATGACGAACAGACATTTTGTTCATAGGAATGCCTCCTTCGTTTTAACTATGAGGAAGTGTTAAGAAATACTCGGGATCAATACCTTCATCCTTCTTAGCCTTCAACTATCATTTTTTCCCTCTATGATCGTATCAAAAACTACATCCAGATTAAAAGATCAATACTAGGATGCCAAAAAAATTAAATGAAATGCTATAAATAAGAAAATCGTGAACAATCCCGCCTTATGTAAAAGTAATTGAGTTCACAGACTTTTACTAACCCCGCGGCGTATGTATCCAATTACGTAACGACGGTCGGATCAAAAACCTCCAAAAACGTAACTCAACTTTTCCTACATGTTAAACATTCTTCTCTAAAATAGAAGTGGCGGTCTTGAACAGATGAAAGAGGAGATCTGGAAAAGTACCGTCTCCTCTTTCAATCATTTCAATTGTATGTTACTTCATGTGAGGATTATAGTCCTTGTTTTGCAATATATTCAACAAGGTCAACAACACGATTAGAGTAACCTGCTTCATTATCATACCAAGAGATCACTTTTACCATGTTTCCTTCCATCACCATTGTTGAAAGTGCATCAATTGTAGAAGATGATGGGTTTCCGTTATAGTCACCAGAAACTAATGGCTCTTCGCTGTATGCTAGTACACCGTTTAAGTCGCCTTCTGCAGCTTCTTTAAATGCTGCATTCACTTCGTCTGCTGTTACTTCTTTGTCCAATTCAGCAACAAGGTCAACGAGGGAAACGTTTGGTGTAGGTACACGCATAGCTCCACCATTTAGTTTTCCTTCTAATTCAGGAAGAACAAGAGAAACTGCTTTTGCTGCTCCTGTTGTAGTTGGGATAATGTTTTCAGCTGCTGCTCTAGCACGGCGATAATCTTTATGTGGTAAGTCTAAAATTTGCTGGTCATTCGTGTAAGAGTGAACAGTTGTCATCATTCCGCGCTTAATACCAAACTTGTCATTCAATACTTTTGCAAATGGTGCTAAACAGTTTGTCGTACAAGATGCGTTTGAAATAACGTGGTGGCTGCCAGCGTCATACTTATCTTCGTTAACACCCATAACAATCGTAATGTCTTCTTGAGAAGCTGGAGCAGAAATGATTACTTTCTTCGCACCTGCTTCAATATGTTTTGCAGCATCTTCACGCTTCGTGAAACGTCCTGTAGATTCTACAACAACTTCAACACCAAGGTCAGACCAACCAAGTTGAGCAGGGTCGCGCTCAGCTAAAACTTTAATTTCTTTACCATCTACAACTAAGTTTTCACCTTGAACTTCTACTGTTGCGTCAAGTTTACCGTGAACAGAGTCATACTGTAGTAAGTGAGCAAGCATGTTTGCATCAGTTAAATCGTTAACAGCAACGATCTCAACCTCTGGGTTATTTAATGCTGCACGGAAAACGTTACGTCCGATTCGACCAAATCCATTAATACCAACTTTTGTTGTCATAAAAAATTCCTCCTTAAGAATATAAAATCAATAATTTATCATCAAAGGGAAAACCCTTGAATGGCATTGTTATATCGACGGGCTAGCAGATCGCTGATCCCATCAAGCAAACTCTAAAAGTTTTTGTCTCTTATACGTACTCATTTCTTGATGTTTACAGCTCGGCAATAATCGCTTTTGCTGCACCTTCATCAGTGACAAGTACTTCACTCGGACCATTTTTCATATAAGCTTTGATCGCCTTTGCTTTCGATGCACCACCTGAAACGGCAATAATGTGAGGAATGTCTTGCAAATCTTCAAGCTGTAAACCAATCGTCAACACTTTATGAATAATATCCCCTGTCTCATCGAAATAATAACCAAAGGCTTCGGCTACTGCATTTTCATTTTGAAGTTTCTGAATGACCTCTACTGAAGAATTGCGGCGTTCAGCCATTGTTTTTGCTTCCCCTATACCGTGAACAACCATGTTCGCTGAACGAATCAACTGTAATATTTGCTTAATCGAAGGCTCTTCCACAAGTGAAGCATATGAATCTTTACTCAACTGGTCTGGCACGTGAAGTAATTTATAACTCCCCATTGCTTTTCTTGCCATCGTCGCGCAAATTGTATTTGCTTGGTTTTCAACTTGTTCACCGAGACCACCGCGTGCCGGAACAAACATTGCTTGTTTTAAATCGGTATCTGGAATCATCATCTCTGCTACGGCGGCAATCGTCGTTCCACCTGTTACGGCAATCGTATTGTCATTTTCAGACAGCTTTTTTTTCATAAAGGAAACGCATGCTCTTCCCATCTCCTTTTTGACCCATGAAACATCATCGCTGTCTCCCGGAACGATAATGACTTCTTTTAATCCTAGAATGTGCCGAAGCTTCTCTTCCAGCGAACGGATATCGAAAACATCTTTCATAACTTCTTCCAATTGAACAAGGAGATTTTTCCCTTCTTCCGTTAACGTCATTCCCGATGTAGAAAAGTGGATGAGTCCTTGTTCTTTGAGAAATGTGACTTCACTTCGAAGTGTCCTTTCTGACATTTCGAGGTTGTTCGCTAACGTACGTCTTCCAATCGGCTCCATTAGCCTAATGAACCGCAACACTTTGAACCGCATGCCTAGAACGTCAACTAAGTCTGGTAATAGTTTTTTTTGAATGTCTAAAAGCATGTTCATGTTTAAAGCTCCTTTTGCAACGTAACCTTATCGGGATCATTTTCGTCCCTCGTAGACTTATTGTGTCCCACCCAAGTGAAAAAAAAGACCATTTCTCTAATTACAATTATTTGGAAGGAGATTATGTAGCCTTCTCATTCATATTGTAGCAAGGAAATGGTTATCAGGCAACTATTAAGATGTAAAGATTTCATGAAGCTTTTCTTCAAGCGTGTAATAAGAAATAATCCCCTCATCAAGCACATTGCCTTTCACATCTTCGAGTACAGGAATTCTTATCTGATATGTTTCTAGCCACTCATCATTTTGATATATATCTCTTATTTTTAATGTAAATGGATATTGCTGCTGAATTTCCTTCACAACTGCAAGACCTTTTACACAAAGAGGGCAGTCCTGTTTCGTATAAAAATAAAATGTCATATCGGATAAACTCCTTTTTTTCCTTCCTAACTAAAGGAAAGTATAACTGCTCAGCTTACACAATACACGTAAAGAGCAGCAAACCGGAAGCTAGCTGTACTCGTAACATTACCGATCGTATGTTGCCGTAATTACGTGATTGTTTTACGAACATGCTTCCAAGTACCTCAGCAAATACTCTATACGTAAGACTCTGACAATCATGCCTTCTTCAGCCTTTGAAGACAATTTTCATTGTAACAGAAGAATTGATACTCTTTAATCAAAACGTTTTCTTTGTGAAGAAGAAGGAATATGCATTTCCTCACGATATTTTGCAACCGTCCTTCTTGAACAGGTTATGCTATGTTTATTTTTTAGTTCATCTGCAAGCTTTTGATCGGATAAGGGCTTCCTTTTAGATTCCTCATCGATTAATCGTTTTAAGATGATTTTCACTCGTTCTGAAGAGGTTGATTCACTTGTTCCTTTTCCTACAGTAGAAGTAAAGAAATATTTTAGCTCATACAAACCTTTTGATGTTTGAATGTATTTATTCGTTGTAGCTCGAGAAACTGTCGATTCGTGAACATCTACTTCTTCAGCGATATCCTTTAACGTTAACGGCTTCAAGTGCGAAGGACCGAATTCAAGAAAATCATATTGGTGATTGACAATTGCCTCTGTCACCATTTTTAATGTTTCTTGACGCTGTCGGATACTTTTCATAATCCAGTGAAATTGATCGTATTTTTGCTTTACATACTGCTCAATTTCATTCCCTTTGTCCTGTAAAAGTGAACGATATTTTACGTTCATTGAAACTTGAGGCAGATGCTGTTCATTTAACGTAACGATATATTCACCTTGTATCTTTTTTACTGTAACGTCAGGAACGACATACTTTGCAGGTTCAGAATGAAAAAGCGCTCCTGGTTTCGGGTTTAATGTTTGAATGTAGTCGGCAATAAGTTGAATATCTTCAATTTGTATCTGAAGGTCAGAAGCAATCTTTTTAAATTGCTTTTTAGCCAGCTCATCAAGATAGTTTTCAACAACAGTCTCTGCCAGTGTATCTTCCATGACTGCTTGGCGTATCTGAATGAGTAAACACTCTTTCAATGAAGAAGCTCCAACGCCATAAGGCTCAAAGCCTTGCAATATTTCTAACGCTTCTTGTACAAGGTCCTGAGGCTCATTCATTTCTTCGGCCAGTTCTTCCACCCTTAACTTTAAATAACCGTTTTCATCAACATTTAAAACTAAATACGTTAATATCCTCTTCAATTGAGGTTCTAAATGTAAATATCGAATTTGATTTAATAAATAATCTTGGAGACCTTCCTCTCGATCACTAACATGATCGATCGGTGAATAATCCTCGTCATCATCTTCATCGTTTCTATGCTTACTTCCATAAGACATTAAAGATGAGGAATCAAGCTTTTGTCGTTGGATTTCTTCATGAGCTTCACTATCCTTCAGCTCAATTAACGGATTCTCCAACTGCTGTTCATGCAAATAATCCCGTAAATCGAGAACGGAATATTGTAAGATTGTAATCGCTTGGCGTAATTCATTTGTCATGACCAGTTTCATTGATTGCTTTTGAAACAATCCAAAATCCATGTTCATAAGGCTCTTCCTCCCTAGGCCTATTATACATGATAATTCGGTTCCTTTGTGCGGTTAATGAACAACTCATCTCATTGCGGGCATATAAAATATTTCCTGTAACATTTATATATTCAAAACACATCAGTTTTACGAATGATTTATCCGAAACCTCCATTACACAACCAACAAGGAAAAAAAAGAAAATATAGTTTGAAAAGCAGGATTTTCGGTTATCATGAAGTATGTTATGTTCATAAGATCTTTTTAAGTGAAATCATTTGACCTTTATTGACCTTTAAAGGTATGATAATGGTGTAGCAAGATCATAAAGACAGTTCAAAAAGATCTGCTGCTTTGGAGCAACCTTTTCTCTTCAGGTCATTCTATATACTAGACTCGATTTTGGAAGTAAGGGTGCTACTAGTACTTTTTGAGATTGTCTTTAGGAACTCACATACACATCCTGTAAGATAACAAAAGGAGGAGTATAGAATGAATTTAGTACCAACAGTTATTGAACAAACAAACCGTGGAGAACGTGCATATGATATTTATTCACGATTACTTAAAGACCGTATTATTATGTTAGGAACGCCAATTGATGATAACGTTTCTAACTCAATCGTTGCTCAGCTGCTCTTTTTAGCTGCAGACGATCCGGATAAAGATATTTCCTTATACATTAACAGCCCTGGAGGGTCGATTACATCAGGAATGGCCATCTATGATACTATGCAATTTATTAAGCCGAAAGTCCAAACTATTTGTATCGGTATGGCCGCGTCAATGGGTGCATTTTTATTGGCAGCTGGTGAACCTGGCAAACGTTTCGCTTTACCAAACAGTGAAGTCATGATTCACCAGCCATTAGGCGGTGCTCAAGGGCAAGCATCTGATATTGAAATACATGCGAAACGTATCATCCACATGCGCGAAAAATTGAACAAAATTCTTTCTGAAAGAACAGGTCAGCCCCTTGAAGTAATTGAACGCGACACAGATCGTGACAACTTCATGGACGCAGCGGATGCGAAAAAATACGGTTTAATTGATGACGTCATGGATAAAAAACTAAACAGCTAAAAACATATGACAAGAGGATTAATGAGAAAAACGAGCTGGGATTTAACTAAACAATCCTAGCTCGTTTTTTGGTTAATGATCATCGCGGACCTTTATATAAATCTGTTTATTCGGATAGCTTTTTGTATGCCATAAATATTACCATACGTTCGAAAATGCGACAGGCGGTGGCTCTGGCAGGAAGAGCAATTGCGGAAGATCCCCTAGGCTGACACATTGTGCCGCCTAGGATGTTGAGGCATTGTCCGCCGTAAAGAAGACAGTGAGAATGCAAAAAAGTGAAGCATGAGTAGATGTCCTCACTTGTGTCCCCCACGGTGAAATCGCTACCGATCGCAATTTGAGCTCTATTGAATAATAAGGAAAAGCTCTTGGTTATGAACTATTACTCTTCTGTTTCCATAAATGTCACGAGCGTTTCCATTGCAGTCTGCTCGTCAGCACCATCGACAATTAACGTCACTTCCGTATTTGCACTGATCGCTAAACTCATAATCCCCATAATACTTTTTGCATTCACTTTCTTATCATCTTTTTGAATGAAAATATCAGAACCGAACCGATTTGCTTCCTGTACAAATATTGCAGCTGGCCTCGCTTGTAACCCCGTTTTCCTTTTTACGACAACTTGTTTTTCCACCATTCCCTTTCCTCCTTACCCATTTTAAACATTATTTTCAATCTATAAAAATCAAGCGCTTTCAACTTTGTTTAAACAAGGAGCAGGAGCTATACTTGTTCTCCTGCCCTTAATTTGTTTGCAAATTCATCAATTTTACGTAACCGGTGATTGACACCTGACTTACTCACTTTACCGCTTTGTACCATTTCACCAAGCTCTTTTAGCGTAACATCTTGATGCTTCACCCTTAATTCGGCAATTTCTCGTAATTTATCAGGCAATGTTTCTAAGCCGACTTCCTTTTGAATAAACTTAATGTTTTCGACTTGCCGCATAGCAGCTCCAACTGTTTTGTTTAAGTTTGCTGTTTCACAATTAACGAGTCGATTAACCGAATTTCTCATATCTTTCATAATTCGAACATCCTCAAACCGAAGCAAGGCTTGATGAGCTCCAATTACATTTAAAAACTCGCTGATCCTTTCCCCTTCTTTCAAATAAAGTATAAACCCTTTTTTTCTTTCTAATATTTTAGCATTCAGGTGAAAATGATTCATTAATTTTAATAGTGATTGAATATGCTCTTCATAAATAGAGAAGATCTCTAAATGATAGGAAGATGTTTCTGGATGATTCACAGAACCCCCCGCTAAAAACGCACCACGCAAATAAGACCTTTTACAGCAATCTTTTTTAATCAATTCTGAAGAGATATCTCTTGTAAAAGCAAATGTTTCATCAACGATACTTAAATTTTCAAGTAAATGCCGTGCTTTTTTAGAGATCCTTACGACATACACGTTATTTTTTTTCAATCTCATTTTTCTTCTTACGAGCAATTCAACATGCACGTCGTATAGTTTTTTGATCAATGTATAAATACGGCGGGCAATCGCTGCATTTTCCGTTTGTATGTCGAGCGTAATTTGCATTTGGCGTAACGATATCGATCCATTCATGCGAATTAAGGCTGCAAGTTCTGCCTTTGCACAGCATTCTTTCGTTTCAAGCTGTGTAAGTTCTTTTTTCGTCATGGAAGCAAAAGACACCTGCCTCACCTCCAAACTTTATTCATTTTACACATAAAATCTTTTATAGCATTGAAACTAATCGTTGCGAAAGCTTCGATGCATCATGACGTAATAAATGGTTTTCAAAATATAGCAGGTCATCACCGAATATGTCGAGACCCATTTTTTTCAAACGTGCTTCATCAATTCTCACTTCTTCTGCTCCTTCTTCTGCATACCGTTGAGCATATGAGTAAGGAATCGGCTGCGTATTCACTAGAACTGCATTCAGGAAGTGATCACCAACATGATCATATATTGCTTGCACATGATCAGCTGCTGTAAATTGATCGGTCTCACCAGGCTGTGTCATGACATTACAAATGTACACTTTCCAAGCCTTTGAATTTCGAATTGCATCTGCCATTTGCGGCACGAGCAAGTTCGGGATTATACTTGTATACAAACTTCCAGGTCCAAAAACGAGCAAATCAGCGTTTTCAATCGCCTCCAATGACTCATGCAACGGCTCTGGGTGTGACGGCTCAAGAAAAACTCGCTTAATTTTTTTACCAGATAGAGGAATTTTCGATTCGCCCTCAATATACGTACCGTCTTCATATTCAGCATGAAGAACAATTTCTTCATTGGCTGCCGGTAAAACTTTTCCTTTTACATTTAGCACTCGACTAAGTTCTTGGACTCCTCGAGAAAAATCGCCTGTGATTGAAGTCATACCAGCTAGGAGTAAATTGCCTAGCGAATGTCCGCTAAGTCCGTTCCCGTTTTCAAATCGGTGCTGGAAAAGCTCCTCAACGAGAGGTTCGACTTCAGAGAGAGCAATAAGAACGTTTCGAACATCCCCAGGTGGCGGGATGCTTAATTCTTTTCTTAACCGTCCTGAACTGCCTCCATCATCAGCAACTGTGACAATAGCTGATATATCAACCGGGAACGTTTTCAGCCCCCTTAATAAAACGGACAGTCCAGTTCCTCCCCCAATGACGACTACTTTAGCTTTCTTCAACCTTCACGCTTTCCTTTTTCATAATCACGATGAGTCACATACGTATAATACCCATCTTCAGCTAGCTGTTTCTTAAAATACTCAGCTAGTGTAATTGAACGATGTTTCCCACCTGTACAGCCAATCGCTAATACGAGCTGACTCTTCCCTTCTCGTTTATAATGGGGGAGAATGAGCTTTAATAAATCGTGCAGCTTCTCAATGAACTGCTGTGTTTCTGACCATTTTAACACATAATCTGATACTTCTTTATCCAAGCCAGTTTTGGGCCGCATACTTTCAATATAGTGCGGGTTTGGTAAAAATCGAACATCAAATACTAAGTCGGCATCAATTGGAATCCCATGCTTGTACCCGAAAGAAAGAATGTGTACATTAAATACTTGCTTTTCTGTACATGAAAAACGCTGAATAATTCTTTCTCGTAATTGGAGCGGCTTAAGCTCCGTTGTATCAAGAATCATCTGTGCTTGACCTTTTAAATCATCGAGAAGTTTTCTCTCGACAGCGATGCCTTCTAACGGTGGCCCTCCGGCTGCAAGCGGGTGGGATCTTCTCGTTTCTTTATAGCGTCTGACTAACACATTGTCCTTTGCGTCCAAAAATAGGATTTGCGGTGTAACCATTGATTCAGCACCAATCGTATCAATCGCTTCAAAAAGTTGATCAAAAAATTCTCTGCCACGTAAATCAATGACTAACGCAACCTTTTGCATTTTTCCGCCGGATTCTTTTACTAAATCAATAAATTTTGGAATAAGTGCTGGTGGTAAGTTATCGATACAAAAATAGCCCATATCTTCAAAGCTTTGAACAGCAACGGTTTTTCCTGCTCCAGACATACCAGTTATAATGACTAATTCGAATTCTTCAGTTTGTTGTTCAATTTTGGCCATTGTCCATCCCCACCTTCTGTATATTTTGTTTCGTCTCATAAACTTTTGGCGGTTTTCCGGCAACTTCCAACCGATAAGATAATAAATCAAAGCCTTCTGTATAAGTGAAGTTCCCGTACATGATTCCTTCTCCATGAATCACATGGTCGAAAATCTCGTAATCACCTTTAGCCATCTGTAAATTTACAAACTCATTTTTTTGTTTCCAATCAAGTATTCCTTCAGGTGATTCATTTAACATTTGACCTGTGTATTTCTTCGCTTGAAAGGTAAACATCATCCACTCATCTAAAATGTTTCCCTGTTCTTCAATAATAATTGTATAAATCCCTCTTAATTCAGGTTGTTTAATGTTTAATCCAGTTTCTTCTTTAAATTCTCTTGTCACACTTTCAAGGATGGATTCTCTTTGCTCCATTTTACCGCCCGGAGCAACCCACCACCCTCTGCTCGGTTTTTTTAACATTAAGACATCATCATTGTTCATTAATATACAATTCGTCACTCGCTGCACGTATCTCACCTCTATCTATTTTTCAGGTCAAACGATCGAGGTAATGCCGAATATATTGCTTATATTGATTATTTTTTTAAATTACAGTTTATTGATAATTATACTTTAGCGTATTCAAGATCCAGAAATTTATTTTTCCCTAAGTTTGAAACGAAAGATATGACAGTAACAATATAATTATACTACATCTTATTTGTTACAACCAATAAGTCAGCTTCCTTTTACTTTTTACCCGTTTTTGATCAAAAAAAGGGCACGGGCGATTTGCCCGTGCAAAGTGAATATATAAAAAGGGGGTCAATTACTATTTATATCTTACCCTGTTTTTATTGCAGCATTGTTACAGTTGAGTTAAGCGACAGTTACTTTTTATTAAGTCTAAAAAATATTTCACACTTCTTTTCTAATACAGCCCGTTTAAAAAAGTATAACAGCTTGTGAAACCGGTTGTATACGCGTCATACATTCAACGTTTGCTCGAATGAGCAACAGACATAGAAGCTCTTATACTTCCGCACAAGTCTTAATGGCGAAAGTATAAGTTGCACTTTTACGATCGTCCATAGGTTGAATGTTGAATTCATTTTGATAGTACAAAGAAAAAACGAGTCGTAATATGTTAAAACCAACTCGTTTTTCTCTATAATGGCTTTTGGCCAGCATCATGTTATGACTTTGTTGCTTCTTTCAATTCTTCCATTAAATTTTCTACATAATGTTGTGCTGCTTGCGCTGCAATACTTCCATCACCAGTAGCTGTAACGATTTGGCGCAGCATCTTTTCACGAATATCCCCTGCTGCAAAAATACCTGGTACTTTCGTTTCCATATCAGCGTTCGTTTCAACATATCCATCATCATTTGTAATTCCTAAGTTAAGGAATGGTTCATTGATAGGCAGCATTCCGATGTAAATGAATACACCATCTGTTTTAAACTCTCGCTCAGATCCGTCCTGATTATTAACGAGTGTCACACTGCCAACTTTCCCGTCTTTGTCATTAATCTCCTTAACGACATGGTTCCAAATGAAATCGATTTTGTCATTATCAAATGCACGATCTTGTAAGATTTTTTGTGCTCTCAGCTGATCTCGACGGTGAACAACTGTTACTTTGCTGGCAAAGCGCGTAAGGTAAACCGCTTCTTCTACAGCAGAGTCTCCTCCCCCGACAACGACAAGCTCTTTCTCTTTAAAGAACGCACCGTCACAGACAGCACAGTAAGATACACCTCTGCCGCTTAATTCTTTTTCTCCAGGTACATTGAGTGATTTATATTTAGCACCTGTTGTAATAATGACCGAGCGTGCCTTGTACTCACCGTTTCCAGTGACAATTCGCTTATATTCCTTGCCGTCAATAATTTCTTTCACATCACCGTAGGCGTATTCCGCACCGAACTTCCTTGAGTGTTCAAACATTTTATTAGACAAGTCGGGACCTAAAATATGGTCATAACCTGGGTAATTTTCAACATCTTCGGTGTTTGCCATCTGCCCGCCTGGAATGCCTCGCTCAATCATAACAGTTGAAAGGTTTGCCCTGGATGTATAGACGGCTGCAGTCATGCCTGCAGGTCCTGCTCCAATAATAGCAACATCATAAATTTTTTCTTCGCTCATGGTTCATCTCCCCTAGTGAAATGAGTTTCATTTTCAATAAATTTTGATTCAAATCTATCCTAAGGCATATTGATTTAAAAATCCAAAACCTTGCTCACACTTCTTTTCAACGTGCATTTAAAATACACTACGATTTTTCTCTAATCGTTGTGAAAACTTCAAACATATGTTGATAATAGCTCATGTTCTGCTATTTTTAGCTTTTACTTTCGAAGATTAAAACATACAAAAGAAAGGTTCAACAATTCAACCGTTACGTTAGAATAGCATTGTTCTTGGTCCTTCTTTTACATAGAATAAAAAAACCATTTCACGTTCGGTAATTGGTCTACATTCTGCAAATGTAAGCTTGTTAAATACTCATCAATTATGTCACTACGTTCAGGGTCCAATTTTTTTGTTTTCTCCCAAAGCTTTTCTGCCGCTTTCTTATCTTTATTCATCCACGCTATAACCGCCATTTGATGGTAGAATGCAGGAAATTTGTGAAATGAGCTTTTCCGGGAAAGCTTTTGATACCAACGATATGATTGATCATATTCAGCTAAGAAAAACAACGTCTTTGCTAAATAATATTGATGCCAATCATTCATTGGTCGTAAATCGATAAGGTTATCAACCCAAATTCCCGCTTGCTCTTCATTATTCTTTTTTAATAGCTGAGCCATTAAGCATTGTGCTAAAAAATTCGGTTCATTTTTCAATAGTAAATCTTTTAGAATAGATTCCGCTTCGTCTTCCTGACCTTGGTTCATTAACGATTCAGCTAAATAAGCATAGACATCCCACTCTTTAGGATGTTTCGTTAAATGTCCTCTTGCTTCTTTTTCTGCCCATTCGTTATTCCCTTTATTTAAATAGTCAATGATCATATCTTCCGGACCAGATTGAACTTGTTCAACCTCATCTTCATTTAATAATAGTTCACTGTCGATCATATCTAAAAGAGAATATGCATCTTCTGAAAATTCCCCATCTGGGTCAAGCTCCAAGTATTTATGAAGATGCTGATTTGCTGATTTCAATTGTCCAAGGTGGGCAAGATTATTCGCATAAAAAAAATGACTTTCTGAGAGTGTATCATCGTCTTTATTTAATATTAGTTCTTCCAAGATGACGTTCGCCTCTTCATAAAGGCCTTGTTCAGCACGAATAATTGCTAACTGACATTTAAATACAGGCTCATCTGGTTCCATACGAATCGCTCGTTCAATATATTGGATAGCATGGTCAATTTTACGGTTTTGATAGGCTTCAATTCCCTTTTTATAAAAATATGCGCCATTTTGTAAAAAGGGGATAATTTGGCCCCGTTTTTCATTTACTTCCATTTTCCGCACGTAAGGAGCCCTCCAATCTTCTCGTTCACTTATGAGAGTATACCACGCACAAAACGAATGAACAACGACAAGTGCCAGGCACCTGGTAAATGATTTCCAGGTGCCTGGCACTTGTAAGTATTTGTAATTTATATTTTGTAATTTACAATATCATTTATATCTTTATTCTTTATGGCGCTCTTCGAGCTTTCTCATGATGTCATCAAGTGGAACCTTCTGTTCACGAAGTAAAACAAGCAAGTGATAAAGTAGGTCTGCGCTCTCCGATGTTAACTCTTCTTTGTCACGATTTTTTGCTGCAATAATAACCTCAGACGCTTCTTCTCCTACCTTCTTCAAAATTTTATCGACACCTTCGTTGAATAAGTATGTCGTGTAAGAACCTTCTGGACGTTCAGTTTCTCTAGTTGCAAGGACGCTTTCTAACGTATTTAATATGTCAAAGCTGCGTTCTGGACGATCGACAAGTCCTTTTTCTTTCTGATCTTGCTTCGTCTCCTCAAATAAACGCCCCTGAAAACAACTGTACGTGCCGTTATGACAAGCCGGACCATTAGGATGAACGAGAATGACGAGGGCATCTTTGTCACAGTCGAAGCGGATGTCTACAATCAGCTGTGTATTTCCCGATGTTTCCCCTTTATGCCATAATTCCTGCCTTGAGCGGCTGAAAAACCACGTTTCCTTCGTCTCGATACTCTTTTGCAATGACTCTTTGTTCATATAAGCAACTGTCAGCACCTCTTTACTTTGGGCATCTTGCACGATAGCTGGAATCAGCCCTTTTTCATCAAACTGAATCTCGTGTAGTTTCATCGGATTGGAAGCCCCCTCTCTTTTAAGTAGTCTTTTACTTCTGCAACTGACGTTTCTTTATAATGGAAAATTGAAGCGGCTAATGCAGCATCTGCCAATCCACGTTCAAATACATCAAAAAAATCTTCTTTTGAACCCGCGCCGCCTGATGCTATGACGGGTACTGACACCGCAGAACTAACAGCTTTCGTTAAGTTAAGATCAAATCCTGTTTTTGCCCCGTCTTGATCCATACTCGTTAGTAAAATTTCTCCCGCTCCACGCTCAACAACTTCTTTTGCCCATTCGATCACTTCACGCTCTGTCTCCTTACGCCCGCCATGCGTGTAGACACGCCATGATTGCAGCTTATCATCCCACTTTGCATCAACCGCAACGACGATACATTGCGAACCAAAATAGTCTGCACCTTCTGTGATGACTTCGGGATGATTAACTGCTGCAGTATTTAAAGACACTTTGTCTGCACCCGCTCGCAGAATTCGTTTCATATCATCAACCGTATTGATCCCTCCACCGACAGTAAACGGAATCGCTAATGTACCTGCAACTTCCTCAACGACGTCAACCATCGTTTCACGACCTTCGTGTGAAGCAGAAATATCTAAAAATACGAGCTCATCTGCACCTTGTTCATCATAAAAAGCCGCCAGTTCGACCGGGTCCCCTGCATCACGCAAATCGACAAACTGAACCCCTTTTACGACTCTTCCTTCCTTCACATCTAAACAAGGGACGATCCGTTTCGTTAACATGAAGACGTCACCTCGTTCAATGCCTGAGTCAAGGAAACTTTGCCAGTATAGAGTGCCTTGCCGATAATCGCTCCAGAGATACCGTCCATTTCATATTTCTGTAACGTCTTAAGATCTTCGAGTGAACTGACGCCGCCAGACGCAATCACTTGCTTACCTGTTACCTGACCTAATTGAGCGATCGCTTCAACATTCGGTCCCGAAAGCATTCCATCTCGTGAGATATCAGTCATAATAAACGTTTCAGCACCATAAGAAGCTAGCTCTTCACCAAGTTGTTCTGCTTTCACCTCAGACGTTTGCAGCCAACCGTGTGTCGCAACATAACCATCACGAGCATCGATACCAATGGAAATTTGCTTTCCTCCATATTGTTTCAGCATCTCTTTAACGAAAAACGGGTCTGAGATTGCAGAACTACCTAAGATGACACGAGAAACCCCTTTGTTGAGATAAGCTTCAACATCACGCGGTGTACGTATGCCGCCGCCTACTTGAATGTTTGCATGTAGCGTTTTCGCACATTCGAGCACTGCCTTATCGTTCACAGGAGCTCCTTCTTTCGCTCCGTCTAAATCAACGATATGAATCCAGTTCGCCCCTTGCTTTTGAAATGATGTCGCCATTTCAACTGGAGAGTTACCATACACCGTTTCTTGTTGATAATCCCCTTGCAGCAAGCGGACACATTTTCCACCGCGTATATCGATTGCCGGATAAATCGTAAACATCAAGCTCACATTCCTTTCCATTTCGTGAAGTTATGCAACATCGTCATTCCTAAAGTACTGCTTTTTTCCGGATGAAACTGTGTCCCCCATACAGAGTCACTACCAACGACTGCAGGAACGAGCTGTCCATACTGAGTCGAGGCAATTAATACATCCGTATCTTTCACGTCAACGGCATATGAATGAACAAAATATACATGGCCAGAAGAGACATTCATTAAAATTGGGTGATCAATTTGATGCAAACGAAGCTGATTCCACCCCATATGCGGCACTTTATAAGATTTTCCGTCCTCAGTTTTTCCGGAAAAACGCCTCACATTTCCAGGTAACAGTCCAAGTCCTTTCGTTAAACCATTTTCTTCACTTTCATCAAACAATAATTGCATTCCTAAACATATTCCAAGCAATGAACGTCCTCGCATTGACCAATCTTGTAAAAATTCGATAAGGTCTCGCTTCCTTAGTTCATCCATCCCATCACGGAATGAACCAACGCCTGGCAAAATGAGCCGGTCTGCCTTTTCAAGTTCTTCTTTTTTTTCCGAAATAAACGGGGTAACACCAATTCTTTCAAGCGCTTTGGTCACGCTATGCAAATTCCCCATCCCATAATCAACAATGCCAATCATCACAAACTTCCTTTCGTAGAAGGTACACCTTTCACGCGTGGATCAAACATCGTCGCTTCGTCAAGTGCCCGTCCTAACGCTTTAAATATTGCCTCGATGATATGATGAGTGTTTTCGCCGTAATGAACGATGACATGTAAGTTCAATCGAGCTTCTAACGCTAACTTCCATAAAAATTCTTTAATTAATTCCGTATCAAAAGTACCTACTTTTGCAGCAGGCAGTTCACCACGAAATTCTAAATGCGGACGGTTGCTCACATCGATGACGACTTGGGCGAGTGCTTCATCCATCGGTACGTAAGCATTCCCATATCGTCGAATACCAGCTTTATCACCGACAGCCTCTTTTAATGCTTCTCCTAAAACGATACCGATATCTTCTGTCGTATGATGGTCGTCAATCTCTACGTCACCTTTTGCTGAGATTTTTAAATCAAACAGACCGTGGCGTGTAAAAAGATCGAGCATATGACTCATAAACGGTACATCCGTATCAATATCCGCATTTCCTTCACCATCTATTAAAAATTGAAGTGAGATGTCCGTTTCATTCGTTTTTCTCGCTTTAAGGCTTTCTCTTTTCTTTTCCATCTGTCTCCTCCAATCGCTTTTCAACCGCTCTTGCATGGGCTTCTAACCCCTCAAGCCTAGCAAATGCTGCAATTTTATCTGCATCACGCTCTAAAGCATCTTTCGTATAAGAAATAATGCTCGATTTTTTCGTGAAGTCTTCGACAGTTAACGGACTGGAAAACCGTGCTGTTCCATTCGTAGGCAGCACATGATTCGGTCCAGCAAAATAATCACCGACAGGCTCTGAACTATGTTCACCGATAAAGATCGCTCCTGCATGACGGATTTTCGCTAAGTGTGTCCACGGATCTTGAATCATCACTTCTAAATGTTCTGGTGCTAATTCATTAACTGCCTGAATGGCTTCTGTTAAATGTTCAGCTATATAAATAACGCTATGGTTGCTTATTGCTTGTTTGGCGATTTCACGTTTTGGCAATGTCGACAGTTGGTTCTCTACCTCTTCAGCAACCGTTCTAGCAACAGCTTCTGACGTCGTGACGAGAACGGCGGATGATAACGGATCGTGTTCAGCTTGTGACAGTAAATCTGCTGCAATATAAACTGGATTTGCACGGTCATCTGCTAAAACAACGATTTCACTCGGACCAGCAATCATATCGATATCTACAATTCCAAATACGTGCTGCTTCGCTAAAGCTACGAATATATTTCCAGGTCCTACGATTTTATCAACAGATGAGATCGTTTCTGTTCCGTAAGCAAGGGCAGCAATTGCTTGTGCACCGCCTACTTTATAAATCTCTTTCACCCCTAATTCCGCCGCAGTGACTAGTACAACTGGATTTAAACTACCGTCTTTTTGCGGTGGAGAAGTCATCACAATTCGTGACACTCCTGC
Organism: Evansella halocellulosilytica; assembly: GCF_002335745.1. GTDB lineage: Bacteria > Bacillota > Bacilli > Bacillales > Salisediminibacteriaceae > Bacillus_CA > Bacillus_CA halocellulosilytica. The sequence continues at coordinate 5,208,094 of NZ_NIST01000001.1, forward strand.
TACTTGAGCGGGTACTACATTCATTAAAATCGTGGATGGGTAAGCCGCTCTTCCTCCAGGTACATATACGCCAGCTGCATCAAGCGGGGTCACTTTTTGACCGAGAATCGTACCATCCACTTTTGTCGTCATCCATGACTGTTGCACTTGGCGCTTATGAAAATCATAAATATTTTCTCGTGCTTCCCGAATAATCTGTATCGTTTTCTCATCGACCTTTTCATAAGCTGCCACCGTTTCTTTTTCTGAAACGAGAAGGTTATCGAGTTCAACATTGTCAAACTGTTTCGTATACGTCTTGAGTGCTTGATCACCATTTTTTTTCATGTCGGTAAGTATATTCATGACAGCCACCTTCTGCTCATCCGTTCCATGGTCAATGGAACGCTTCAACGATGGCCTTTCACTTAATTGGATGATTTTCATCGTGCCCTCTCCTTTTCGATGACAGATGCAAGCCGGTTGACCATGTCGTCAATTTGTCCAGACTTCGTTCGGTAACTGACAGGGTTCACAATAAAACGCGATGTAATGGACATCATCGTTTCCATTTCCACGAGTCCATTCTCTTTAAGTGTTCTTCCTGTAGAAACAATATCAACGATTCTGTCAGCTAAACCTACGATTGGTGCTAATTCGATCGAGCCATTTAATTTAATAATTTCAACCTGTTCTCCTTGCTGTCTAAAATATTCAGAAGCAAGGTTCGGATATTTCGTTGCAATTTTCGGTGAAATATCTGCCTGTGGGTTATAAGTCGGCAGTCCAGCCACCGCCATATAGCATTCACTAATTTTTAAATCGAGTACTTCATATACATCGCGTTTTTCTTCAATCATCACGTCTTTTCCAGCGACCCCGACATCTGCAACACCATGCTCCACATACGTTGGTACATCCATCGGTTTAGCTAGAATAAATTGCATTGACGCTTCTGGAACATCGATGATCAGCTTCCGAGACTCTTCAAACTCCGGCGGGAGCGAGTAATCTGCTTTTCTTAAAAGGGCGACAGCTTCTTCAAAAATTCGTCCTTTCGGCATTGCTACCGTTAATACGTTTTCTTCTTTTTCTGTCATGATTGACTCCCTCCCTTTCCGTTAGAGCCGACTAAGTAAATGACTTCACGAAATTGATTCGTAAACGCATCGATATTCGTAATCCCTCTTATATCTTGCATCACGACTGAGCGATTACTTTTACGCATCTCCATCGCTTGATTCATCGCTTCTTTTCTGCGTTCTTCGCTAAAAACAAGGCAAATATCATGTAGCACCGTTTCTTTCTTTTTTCCTAACGCTTCAGTTAAATAATCAAGGCGGATACCAAAACCAGTTGCAGGTTCTCCCTCATTAAACTTACTAAGCAGTTCATCATACCTGCCCCCGCTTCCGAGCGGATACCCTAATTCATCGCTGTATGCTTCAAATACCGTCCCTGTATAGTAACTCATATGCATAACTAAATTTAAATCAATTAAGATATGATCCATTAAATGATAGGATGATAACACATTCATTAAGTTTTCTAATTCGTTAATAGCCTGATGACCTTCATTCGTTTCCACTAGTGTTCTAGCCTTCTCGATCACTTCTGTTCCGCCTTTTAGATGTAGAAGTTCGTTCAAGCGCCTGCGGTCTATCGATGACAATGTAAGCTGATCAACCTCTTGGCGGAATCCGACGTAATTTTTTTCGTATAAATATTTGCGAAAGATTCCAGCACGCTCATCATTGCCTAATATATCTTTTAGTAGCGCATTAACAAACCCGACATGACCAATGGCAATTTGAAAGAAGCTCAGTCCGGCTTTTTCTAATGAAGCGACCATAAGTGCAACAATCTCTCCATCAGCACTGTTCGATTGATCGCCAATCAACTCCACGCCAATTTGTTCAAATTCCGCTGATCGGCCTCCTTCACGCTGCTGTGACCGGAAAACAGGTGCGTCATACGTAAGCCGTAATGGACGTTCAGCATTTTTTAACGTTGAAGCTACGATTCTTGCGATCGGGGCTGTCATGTCCGGCCGTAAAACTAACGTATTTCCTTCTTGATCCAATAGTTTAAAAAGTTGTTGATCAAGAATCGCTGACGCTTCTCCCACCGTTTCGTGATATTCTAAAGTCGGTGTTTCAACAGACGAATACCCCCAACGAGCAACTTCGCTTGAAATCGTGTCTCGAACTTGTCTTTTTAATTCGTATAACTCTGGCAACGTGTCTCTCATTCCAATTGGTTTTTCAAACATATATCTCTTCGACATGCAGCTAACACCTCAAGTTCATTATTTATCCGATCGTCTTATTTTAGTATGCGGATTACGTGCGATTTCTTTACTAAAAGCTGTTTTATAAAAGGTTGTTGCATTTATATATTAAGATTGTTCGAACTCGTTACTTCATTTGCTTTAATGTGTTTTAACACAATTCACTTTAGTTCACTAATGTGATAATGCAATAAAGATGATAATTAGTAGTCTACAAGGATTCACACCATCCGTCAACAAAAAGCTATGAATTATTTGAAAGTTTATTTTTTGTAAAAAGAAGTTGATTCGTTTCATAGTTGAGGATATATGGATATTGGTGGATTTCGCGTTTTTCTATTCTTCGCGCGGAATTATAAGTAATTTCGGGGGGCGGGGGAGATTTTATTACGAGAAATTCTGAATAATGCCTGAATCCGTGATAACCGAGTTGATATGCCATACATCTACTCGCTTTCCGCGGGCGATCCGCGAGCTTTTCCCACAGGAAAGAGGATTGCTTCTTCGAAAATACATCGATTTGTCTCGACGGATATACGACAGAGCCATACTAGTAGAGGAAGAGACAGTCTCGTAGATTCCTGTCATATCAACCAATGTAGCTAAAATTCGGTGCATAACCGTCACACCCTTTATAAGTCCTGCTCACTCCTTCTTTCTTGGTATTTGAGTTGTCCTTTAGATATTTGATTCATTCTTTGTCGAAAAGTAGCACTCGATGGAACACTTTTTATACCTAATGCACGATGGAAGAAGGGATCTTTTCAGAATGGTTCAATATGGTCAAAATCGTTCTTACTCTGACATAGAATCCCGATATAAGATGTGATGACATCACCATTTCTAATGGCTGGAGCAGAATTTATCTCAGGAACATTTAAGCTAGTTAAACGAGTGGAGAGTTCCGTTTTTGATAAAAGTAAACCAATTAGACCTAATCCAGAATGAGTGGATAATGTTTCATCAGAGGCTTCTAAAATAAATTTCATCATAACACCTTCCTGGTGAATAAGAATTTAAATAAAATAATAGTTCCTTTTGTAATTAAAACAAGGTTTGAAGACTTATTTATGAAGAATCTTCTGTTCACTCGAAGAAGTGAAAGGCGGCAACTCCAGCGACGAGCAAAGCTTCTAGAATCAACTACGAGTTGTCTCGACGGATATGCTACAAAGCTTGACTCGTAGAGGAAGAGACAGGAGCAATAGCTGAAGACCCCGCAGACGCTGGCCTTTGCGTTGAGGAGGCTGAGGACGTGCCCGCGGAAAGCGTCCGCCAGTTACGGATTCGAGTATTTACTCCACCAAGTTAAATCGAAAGATTTATACGATTCATACAAAGAATAAATTAATTCATCACGGATTCAGGTAATTGCGATTAACTTCCAATTTATCCCAAATTTCCACTTGCATAAAAAACGCCTCAGAAAATGATCTGAGACGGATTTACATATTTTTTTCTTCTGCTTCACGTTGTTCCTTCGTTTTGATCACTTGCATCGGGTTTCCTCCGACAAATGCTCCTGGTGGGACATCTTTATGGACAAGTGTACCTGCAGAAACAATTGCCCCCTCACCAATTTCAACACCTGGCAAGATTGTGGAGTTTGCCCCAATCAGGACATTGTCCCCGATGTGAACATCACCGAGACGATATTCTTTAATTAAATATTCATGGGCTAAGATCGTTGTATTATATCCGATGACACTATTTTTTCCGATGCTTATTTTTTCGGGAAACATGACATCCATCATTACCATTAACGCAACTGCTGCTTGATCCCCGACTTTCATTTTTAGAAAAGTACGATATAACCAGTTTTTCATGCCAAGAAATGGGGTGTATCTTGCCATTTGAATGACGATAAAGTTTTTTACAACTTTTAAAAATGGGACGGTTCGATAAATTTGCCATAATGAATTTGCTTCTTTAACCGGATATCTCGTTGTGCGCCTCATTACTCGCACCTCTTTCTGTTTATTTCGAAGATCATGAGATTGACTTATGAAGATGGTGTCGTCTTCGTGTCAATCCCTAAATATGTTAACAAATCAGGCATCGTATTCAGCATAACATCAGGTTCGAATGAGGCAAGGTGTGCTTCTCCTTTTATACTCCAAGCAACACCCGCTGTTTTCGTCCCTGTATTTCTTCCTCCAAGAATATCGTGCTCGCTGTCACCTACCATGATGGCAGTCTTTGGTTTGGAGTCCAAAGCATTCAGTGCCATAAGAAGAGGTTCTGGATCTGGCTTGTAATTCGTTACTTCATCTAACGAAACAACAACATCGAAAAATCGATCTAGGTTCATAAGCTGCATTCCCCTTAATGCGGTTTCGCGACGTTTTGTCGTAACGATTGCGAGCTTGTAGCCTCGCTCATCCAAAGTTTTAACTGTTTCATAAACACCTTCATACTCCTGTACTAATTCATCATGCTTTTCATGATTGAATGTACGGTAAACATTAGTCATTTCCTCAATTTTATTAGGGTCGAGCTTCTCAAACGTTTCTGAAAGCGGCGGTCCAATAAAGTGAATGACATCTTCACGCTCATACTTTCCTGGGTAATAATGTTCCATCGTGTGGAGGAAAGATTCAACAATTAACTCTATCGTATTGATTAACGTGCCATCTAAATCAAATAAAACCGTATCTATATGACTGTTTGCCTGTTTCATCACTAAAAACTCCTTTTTTGTATATCTTCATTCTTGCTATTTAGATCAACAACCACTTAAAAGTCAACCGATTCTCACAAAAGTTCGGGTACCAGGTCTATGAACTTTTTTGTTTTATGCTTGGGTTGTTGCTGTATCACTTTGTTCTTGGTGCTGTTTCTTTTCAATTCGATTCCAAATGATGGCGACGGCGATCGTTAATAGGATCGCTGTCACGAGCCTGATGAGCAGTAACGGCCAGAGCGGAATACCGAGCGGAGCGAAGATTAACGTATCTTCTATGACTGCATGGCAGGCTACTAAAAAGATAAAGACAAGATATAAATCTTTTTTCTTCACACCGTCTTCTTTCACCGCCTGGATCATCACTCCAGCTCCATAAGCGAGTCCGAAAAATAATCCGGCTGCCAATGTAGTAGACGTATTTTCACGAATGCCGAGCACTCTAGTGAATGGAGACATCCACCGCGAAAAAACATCTAGCCACTTTAAATCTTTCATAATTTGAATGAATACCATAAATGGTATGACGATGGCAGCTAATTGTAAAATCCCAATAACCGCGCTTTGCATACCGTGAAGCGCAATTGCTCCATACCCTTCAATGTTTTCCATTCCACCTGAAGGAACGAATCCGTATTGTGCTTTTTCTGCTCCCCCTTGCCAAAAAAGATGGATGAACCAAGCTGATAATAAAGCAAGACCAATTCGAACGAGCAAAACGACCCAAATTTTCACGCCAACTTGTTTAGCTACTGCTGACTCGACAAATAAATTGTGAGAAAACGAGAGCATTACTGCGAGAATGAATACTTGCTTTACTGTTAAATCCATCGTGAGCATTGCTCCGATAGCGGCATACAAGTTAAGGACATTCCCTAAAACGAGCGGGATTGCCGCTTCTCCAGTTAACCCTATGTATCCCATTAATGGTGAAAGCATCGTCGTCAACCAGTCCATCACAACAGTTTGACTGAGGATCGTAACAATTAATGTAATCGGAAAAATAATTTTCCCTAACGTCCATGTTGTTTGGAGACCTACTAATAAGCCTTTTTTTATTGTCTTCATCTTTAGCCTCCTTCGTTTTCATCCATACTAGTCATTATTTGCTAAAAAAAAGAAAGCGTCAAGGATCGATTTCCTTAACGCACCGTTACACTTTAAAAATATCATTTCTTCTTTTTCTTTTTCTTCTTCGTTTTGTTTGCCGGTGACTTTTGCGGTGCTTCTTCGTCTAAATACCTTTTATCTGCAAGTCCAGATTTGCGTCGGTAAATGATGAGAATGATTGCACCTATAATCGTAATGACTGATACGACTTGTGCTGTTTTTAGCACACCAAAAATGAGTAAATAGTCCGTTCTAATTCCTTCAATAAAGAATCGCCCGATTGAATACCAGATTGCATACGCTAAAATGATTTCACCTTGACGCAAATTGACACGCCGTAAATAGAGAATGATCACTAATCCGATGATATTCCAGATAGATTCATATAGAAACGTGGGATGATAATACGCCCCATTTATGTACATTTGATTAATGATAAATTCAGGCAACATCATGTTTTCTAAAAATTGACGAGAAACTTCTCCTCCATAAACTTCTTGATTCATAAAGTTTCCCCATCGGCCAACGATTTGCCCGATAAGTATACCTGGAGCTGCGATATCTAAAATCTTCCAGAAGGAAAGTCCGCGTTTTTTTGCAAAAATATAAGTTGTCAGGAACGCACCTATTAAACCTCCGTGAATCGCTAAACCACCTTCCCAGATTGCAAAAACTCTGACAGGGTCGTCTGCAAATTGTTCCCAACGGAATATCACGTAATATAGCCTTGCACCGACGATCGCTGCAGGCAATGCGAATAAGAGCAAATCAGCAAACATATCTTTAGGAAGTCCGCGTTTTTTTGCCTCTTGATTAACGACTAAATATCCAATAAAAGCTCCAAGGCCAATTAATAAACCGTACCAGTAAATAGTAAGCGGGCCAAGTTCAATGGCGATCGGATTTAATGGTTCAATTGTTCCTATCATTTTGACACCTCTTTTATTTCATTCACTTTGAGGAAGTAAAGCTTTTCCACTTAACACTTTATCACATTGGAAGGATGTTTTCTTACAAATTGAACTGATTTCATTTTTTTTCATAAATTGCAACGCATTGATTCAACAGCCTTATATGAGATGGTCGATCACGCTTACTCAAATGATTTAGTCTTCTTCACGATCTCCTTCTTCCATTACATTTGTTAACCGTTCTGAAAACTGCTGTGCTGCATTAATCCCCATCCGTTTTAAACGGAAATTCATCGCTGCAACTTCAATGATAACTGCTAAGTTTCTCCCTGGCCTTACAGGGATCGTAATTTTTGTTAATTCAGTATCAAAGATTTTTAACGTATCTTCATCTAATCCTAGACGATCATACTGTTTTTTCTGATCCCAAAGCTCTAAGTTGATAACCATCCCTATTCGTTTGAAGTTGCGCACAGCACCTGCTCCAAAAAGTGTCATCACATTAATGATCCCTAGTCCACGAATTTCTAACAAATGTTTAATAAGTTCAGGAGCTCGTCCAACTAAAACTCCGTCATGTTCTTGGCGAATTTCTACTGAGTCGTCAGCGACAAGGCGGTGTCCACGCCGAACTAAGTCAAGTGCCGTTTCACTTTTACCTACTCCACTGCTCCCTGTAATTAATACGCCAATTCCATAAATATCAATGAGAACTCCATGAACAGCTGTCATTGGAGCTAGCTCACTTTCTAAAAAATTGGCAAGCTGAGAGCTTAAACGAGTCGTTGTGACGTCTGATTGGAGGACAGGCACCCCTACCTCGTCGGCTGCTTCTATTAAATACTGCGGGGCATCTATATTTCTCGATAGAATAATTCCAGGCGTGTCATACGTACACAACCTTTCCATCCGGTCTTTCTGTTCCTCATCAGATAACTGCTTATAAAAGGAAATCTCCGTTTTACCTAACAGTTGAATTCGTTTTGCTGGATAATATGTAAAATAGCCTGCCATTTCCATCCCTGGTCGTGAGATATCGCTCGTCGAAATCGGTCGAAATGCAACTTCTTCTTCATTGTTTAATAACGTTAAGTTAAATTCTTTCATAAGCTCCTTCGCTGTGACTTTCGCCATTTCATCGTCCTCCTATGTATATGTCGAAAATTAGAGATCATACGTTTTGATAGCCTTTATTTTATCACAAAAATGAGTGATCCAAAATTTTGTTTCATAAACATTGATGAAATTTGTAGCTTTTCGTCACATCAAAAGTTACTTAGTAATAACTATCCGCCCGCAAAACGAGCGGTTTTAATTTCACCCTATAAGGACAATTTACCACTATATTCCCTTAAGGGACCTTATTCATTTGGTCCGTGCCAAAAGTATTTTGAGGACATCCCTTTTTATGATCAATTAGAATTCGAAATCTCTATAGGTGGACACTTTCACTCCAGAGAACAAGTGCGACATCTACCCGTACTCGACGCATTTAAAACCTCGGATATTCTAGAAGAAACACAGAATACCTTCCATCTATTCGTACTTTTAAAGAGATCTCAGCATTACGACCCTTAAAGGTTTATTTTCATACAGGCAGAGCCTGTCGCTTACAAAGACTGTAATAAGGTAGAAAGGTGATATGGAAAAATGTCAATACTTTCGACAAAATTGTGCGGGACCTGGTACTTGAAAATTTATTTTAAAAAGAACTGGCCGATTTTTGGCCAGTTCTTTATCTTTTCGTTAACGGGTCGACGATAAATGAATGGATGAGTGCACTTAATATCGCGAATATGATCGCTGCAACGATTGCTACTCCAAATCCATCTATCGTAAAACTTCCTCCCATGAATATAGATGTAAGCATTAACGTGATCGCGTTAATCACGAAAAGGAATAGTCCTAAAGTTAATACCGTAATTGGTAGCGTCAAGACGACGAGAATCGGTTTCACAATTAAATTTACTAGTGCAAGAATGAAACTTGCTAATAATGCCGCTGTCATCCCTTCAACATGAAACCCATTGAAAAAATGAGAAATAATAAGAAGAACAACGGCATTAACAACAATTTGGATGATCCAACTCATTAATGATGTACTTCCGATTCATTTGGCATGACAAAGATTCCGATGAAATATGCTAGAACAACAGGACCAATTGCTGTGACAATCATTAACACGATAGCTAAGATTCGAACGACAGTTGGATCAATATTAAAGTATTGACCAAGCCCGCCACACACACCAGCAATTTTTCTGTCGTCAACAGTACGGTATAGTTTCCTCATATGACCACTCCTTTCACAATCACATCTAATTTATCCAAATACGTTTTCCTTTATTAATTGCTGTTGCATTTTACAATTTATTCCATTTAGTTTCTAACGGTAATGGACCCTGTTGTCGCTTCTGCTTCCACATATACAGATGCTTCTTGGTTTTTGTTTGATAAAAACGACATTTGTTTACTAGCAAATTCCTTTTTCTCATCAATGACCGATAAGTTTGGCAGGTCACAGTTAATACTACCTACAGTCGACTTTAGTTCTCCTTCAGTTTTTACATCTTCAGGAACGACGACGGTGACGCTCCCAGTCGTCGTCTTAAAATATGCACGACTATTAACTGGTTCAAGCAATTTGTAGTTAATCGTGCCGTTTAATGTTTCCGCATCAATATCGCCTTTTACTGCATTCAAGGCAACGGTTCCGTTTACAGTTTTTGCATCACAGTGATCTGCGATCAATTTACTTACCGCGATAGTACCATTCACTGTCTCAAGACGGGCATCTTCACTTGCAATTTCTTCAAAGCTTATACGGCCATTTACCGTCTTTGCTTCAAAGTTATTTACGGAGACATGTTCCCCACTTAGTTTCCCGTTAAACGCATAAAGCTTTAGACGTTCTAAATGTCTCTTTGGTACATAAACGATTGTGTTCACTTTCATCGTCTTTTTTCTTGACTCTAATCGGAGCTTTTCATTCGATAAATCAAAAGTCACTTCATCCAAGAAATGTCTGCGAGCTTCATCTGTATCGCGGACTTTGTAAACTTTCACATTACACTCAACACGAATGTCGTCCTCTTCCCACGGTCGGAACGAAACACTTCCATTTTCGATAGAAATATCAACATTTCTAACTGTCGCTTCTTTATGTTGGAAAATATGCTGAATTTCAACAGATGATCCAAAATTAAAATCAAGATCAAACTCTTTAATTTTTTGTACGGCATCTTCTATAAAGTCAGTAAATTTCGTTGCGAAAGATGATACTTTTTGATCTGCTTGCCGGTAACTTTCGCCATTTTCCCAATCTACTTCACGTGATAACTCGGTACGTTGCGATTTTGTTTGTTCGTTGGCTGCAGTCTCTGATTCATTTTTTTCTTCTTTTAATGCATTTAATAAATCTACACCTTCATCTGCTGAAATCTTTCCATCCTCAATCATTTGTAAAATCTTTTTTCTTTCTTCTTGCATCAACTTCTCCTCCTTAAAAGATCAACTCAGTTATTTTTCAAATGTATGACTACTAACTGCTATTTTTTCATTACTATATTTAACGTACTATCATTATAAAGGTTTCAAAAGAGAATCGAAAACCGTCTTAAATTCGATTTTTGACTACGTCTTGAGTCTTAGTTCAAATAGATACTTCGACGATTCCAGCTCCTGCTAAACTTCATGATATGTAGAAAATTAGGGCTTTATTCCTTAACCACGTACAGTTTATAAATAAGAACAAGCCAAATTTTGCGCCTGACTCTCGCTATACAAAAAGCTGCTAATTCTTTTTCAACCGCAAAAGAGGCTGGGACAAAACAGTCTCAAATTAAGTAAAAAACGGTGTCAATTATCGCTTTTCGATAGTTGGCACCGTTTTGTTGACCTAAAATAGGTTGATGAGACTGTCGGGCGGTGTACTTTCTCAAGTTCACCGCCATAAGTGCAAATCCTAATTCATTTTTTACCTTCTTTTTGCCTCTCACCGACGTTCGGGTGAAATGCAAATTAGCCTTCAGAAACCCGAAGACTGGCTCGACATCGATTTTACGTTTCCCGTAAATCTCGCCTGTTTTCTGTTCCGAAAGCACTTCACGAATATAAGCTTTTTGGTTCTCCCATTTTTCATTGTAATAAACCTTTCGGTTATTTCCCTCTTTGGCCTTTGTACATTGTGCCCGCAAGGGACACTCGGAACAGTCTTCACATTCATAAACCTTAAACGTGCGTTGAAACCCTGCTTTATCTGTCTTATTCGAAGTATACCGGAAATTTACTCTCTTACCATTTGGACAGATAAATGTTTCACCCTCCTGATCAAAATGCCAATTGGCTACGTTAAAAGCATTGTTTCTATACGCTTTTTTCTTCTCTTTTCGATACATGCTGTAGGTGATGAGGCATCCGCAACGATAAATGATGGCAACGAAAAGAAACCTTTTTCAATTGTATTCAAAAAAGGGATAAACGTCAGAGTATCAGTTGGATTTGGAAATATGTCATAAGCGAGCGTATATTGTCCTTCGGTTGCAATTTGAAGATTATATCCGGCTTTCAGTTGACCATTCTTCATGTAGTCATCTTTCATCCGCATAAACGTGGCATCATGGTCTGTCTTGGAATAGCTGTTTCGATCTCCCAGGGTCGCAAGATCCTGCTTGTATTTTTGTTTACGCGCGGCAAAATCCTTGAACTTTTTACGGTACTGTTTAGGTGCTTTCCGTTCTGAGCGAAGTTGTTTTCGTTTCTGTGTGTCTTGAGTCGTTTCAATCCGGTTATCGTAACCTTCAATGGTTTCATCCAACTTCTGAACGACCTCTTCGAGCTCCTTGTTAGACAGTTCTTTTTGGCTATCCCGTTCTATTGCAGGAATGATCTCATGTTCTAGAAGTTCCTCATAGAGTTGATTGGATTTCTCAACTAAACGGGTGCTGTACCTTTCAACGGATTTACGCCAGACAAACGTAAACTTATTTGCATTTGCCTCAATCTTTGTGCCATCGATGAAGATCGATTCATCTTCAATCACCTTTTCTTTAACCAGCTGACAACGGAATTGAACGAAACACTGACGTAGTAATTCTTGGACTTCATGGTGTACCCTAAAACGGTTGATCGTACGGTAGCTTGGTTCATACCCTTGCGCCAGCCACATCATCCGAACACTGTCTTTCAAAAGCTCCTCAATTTTTCTCCCAGAGAAGACAGATTGTGTATAGGCGCAAAGGATGATCTTCATCATCATTCTGGGATGATAGGCCGGACAGCCCGTTGTACGTAAAAATCCACTGAATGCCTCATCGGGGATGGCTTCTACCATATCATTCACGGCAAAAGCGATATCATTTTCCTGAAGTTTATAGGCTAAATCCATCGGCAAAATGATTTGATTCATGTTATAATCTTTATACATAAGGATACCTCCGATTCTGTTTTTGTGTGGATACTTTAACTTTATCAGAAGGTATCCTTTTTGTGTATACGTATAAACTAGACGGACTTATCCAAGTTGATTGTCAAAATCACGAGACGCCTGCGGGAAAAGCAAGAGCTGAAGATCCATCGGGGCGATTTTACCCCGATTAGCTGAAGCCTTGCCCGCGGCAAGCGAGTGTTTTTTGAAACAATCAACCCAAAATATAATATGAATAACTGAAAAAGAAGAAATGGCACTCACCGACGGTGAGTGCCACTCTTATTAACTGGGTTTTGTCCCAGCCCCTTCTACTATACTCACGTTGAATGTACTTTTTCTTTTTCCTTTAAACGTTTGTCCATTCTCATTCTTTCACGCTCTAATATTGGCTTCAAATATTGACCTGTATAAGATCCTTCTACCTCAGCAACATGTTCTGGAGTTCCTTGAGCAACAAGTTTTCCTCCCTTATCTCCGCCTTCAGGGCCGAGATCGATTATATGATCAGCTGTTTTAATGACATCTAGATTATGCTCAATAACAAGCACCGTGTCACCATTTTCAACTAGTCGCTGAAGAACATCCAACAAACGTTCAATATCCGCTACGTGAAGACCGGTTGTCGGTTCATCTAGAATAAATAGTGTACGTCCATTTGAACGACGGTGCAGCTGCGATGCTAACTTAACACGCTGTGCTTCACCACCTGATAATGTCGTTGCAGGCTGTCCGAGGGTCATATAGCCTAAACCGACATCAAACAGTGTTTGAACTTTCCGTTTGATACGAGGAATATTTTCAAAAAAGCCTAATGCTTCCTCGATCGTCATATTTAACACATCTGCAATCGTTTTTCCTTTATACTTTACTTCTAACGTTTCTCGATTGTATCGTTTCCCATCACATTCTTCACAGGGAACGTAAACATCTGGCAGGAAGTGCATCTCTATTTTAATAATTCCATCCCCACGGCAAGCTTCACAGCGCCCGCCTTTTACGTTAAAACTAAAGCGGCCTTTCTTATACCCTCTTACTTTTGCTTCATTTGTCATTGCAAATACATCGCGAATGTCATCAAATACGCTCGTATATGTCGCAGGGTTTGATCGTGGTGTCCGTCCGATCGGAGATTGATCAATATCAACGACTTTTTCTAAATGTTCAATCCCGTCAATCGACTTATGTTTCCCTGGTTTATCTTTGGCTGTCGTCAGATTTTGAGCTAACGACTTGTATAAAATGTCGTTAATTAACGTACTTTTACCTGAACCAGAAACACCGGTAACAGCAACAAACATACCGAGCGGAATTTGAACATTCGTTTTTTTCAAGTTATTCTCTTCTGCTCCTTTAATAGCAAGCTTCCGCCCATCTTGCTTTCTTCTTTCTACAGGTAGCGGAATGAATTTTTTCCCGGCTAAATATTGTCCAGTTAATGATTGGTCATCTTCCATAATTTCTTTCGGTGACCCTGCAGCGGTAATCTCTCCGCCATGAGCCCCAGCTCCTGGACCAATGTCAATTAAATAATCTGCTGCGAGCATCGTATCTTCATCGTGTTCAACAACAATTAACGTATTACCAAGATCCCGCATTTTCTCAAGTGTTCGAATTAACCTTGTATTGTCACGCTGGTGAAGCCCAATAGACGGTTCATCGAGTATATAAAGGACCCCCATTAATGACGATCCAATTTGAGTTGCAAGGCGAATCCGTTGAGCTTCACCACCTGATAGAGTCCCGGCAGACCGTGAAAGCGTCAAATACTCCAAGCCGACATTCATTAAAAAGCCGAGTCTTTCCTCAATTTCCCGGAGAATCATATGAGCTATCGTCATTTCCTTTTTCGTTAGCTGCAAGTTCTCGACCCATGTTTTTGCATTTTTTACAGAGAGCTCTGTCACTTGTCCGATATGCTGATCCCCTATTTTTACAGCTAATGCTTCTTTACGAAGTCTGTGCCCTTTACATGTCGGACATGGTTTTTGTGCCATATATCCTTCCATTTGCTCTCGAATATAGTCTGAGCTCGTTTCATGATATCTCCTTGATATGTTGTGAACGACACCTTCAAAGTAAATTTCCTTTTCTCTCACGCGGCCAAATTCATTTTCATATCGAAAATAAATTTGTTCGTTTCCGCTCCCATATAAGATTTTATCGAGCTGATGCTTTGGAAGCTGTTCCAATGGAACCTCCATATCAATCTCATAATGGTCACAAATACTTTTTAAAAGTTGAGGGTAGTATTGAGAGCTCGTCGGAACCCATGGGACAATTGCCCCATCATTTAAAGACTTACTCCAATCAGGAATAACAAGATCTAGGTCCACCTCAAGTTTACTTCCTAAACCATCACAAGAACTGCAAGCTCCGAACGGACTATTGAAGGAAAACATGCGTGGTTCAAGCTCACCAATTGAGAAACCACAATGCGGGCACGAATGTTTTTGGCTGAATAAAAGTTCTTCGTCTCCTATTACATCAACCATTGCACTTCCATCAGCAAGGTTTAACGCTGTTTCTAATGAATCCGCTAATCGTGCCTCTATTCCTTCTTTTATCACAATCCTGTCGATCACAACTTCAATGTTATGTTTTTTATTTTTATCCAGCTCAATCTCTTCTGCAGCTTCACGCATTTCCCCATTGACTCGAACTCTGACGAAACCTTGTTTTTTTACATCTTCAAATATTTTGGCGTGCGTCCCTTTACGGCCAGATACAACAGGAGCAAGAATTTGCATTTTTGTCCGCTCTGGATATTCCAACATCCGATCAACCATTTGTTGAACAGTCTGTGAAGTGATCTCCACTCCATGTTTAGGACAAATCGGCCGCCCTACTCTTGCAAACAGAAGTCGTAAATAATCATAGATTTCAGTTACGGTACCTACAGTCGAGCGTGGATTTCTGCTCGTCGTTTTTTGATCAATTGAAATTGCAGGTGATAACCCTTCAATCGCATCAACATCCGGCTTGTCCATTTGACCTAAAAATTGCCTTGCATATGCTGATAAAGATTCTACGTATCTCCGCTGTCCTTCTGCATATATCGTATCGAATGCAAGAGACGACTTCCCTGAACCAGATAACCCTGTCAAAACAACAAGGTTATTTCTTGGTATCGTTACATCTATATTCTTTAAGTTATGGGATCTGGCCCCTTTTACGACAATATTTTGTTGAGTCATCTCACTCTCATCCTCCTGCCTTTAATTCGATAATGACATCGCGAAGTTCAGCCGCTCTTTCGAAATCTAAATTCTTTGCTGCGTCCTTCATTTCTGCTTCCATACGTTCGATTACCTTTTCACGATCTTTCTTACTCATTTTCTCGTGTTTCGCGATTTCTTTCACATCATATGTTTCTTCTTCTTCAGCTGCATATGTTGCTTGAATTAATTCCGGAACTGCTTTCTGTATCGTTTGTGGTGTGATACCATGTTTTTCATTAAATTCTTTTTGAATACTACGGCGCCTTTTCGTCTCATCAATCGCAATTTCCATAGATTTTGTCATTTTATCTGCGTACATAATGACGTGGCCATTCGCATTACGTGCAGCTCGCCCCATCGTCTGAATAAGTGAACGCTCAGCTCTTAAGAAGCCTTCTTTATCAGCATCTAATATCGCTACAAGTGATACTTCTGGAATATCAAGTCCTTCTCTGAGAAGGTTAATCCCGACAAGAACATCAAATTCTCCGAGACGCAGTTCCCGAATGATTTGAATCCGCTCTAATGTTTTTATATCTGAATGTAAATATTTCACCCGAATTCCAATTTCCTTAAAGTAATCAGTTAAATCCTCAGACATTTTTTTCGTTAGTGTTGTCACAAGAACACGTTCATTCCGCTCTTTTCGAATGTGAATCTCTTCAAGCAAGTCATCAATTTGTCCTTCAATTGGCCGGACGTCAATGGATGGATCAAGCAGACCAGTCGGGCGAATGATTTGTTCAACCACTTCTGGGCAATGTTCAAGTTCATATGGTCCAGGTGTTGCAGAGACAAAAATCGTTTGCGAGATATGTTTCTCGAATTCATCAAATTTGAGAGGGCGGTTATCTTTTGCTGATGGTAATCGGAATCCGTGATCTACTAGTACGCCTTTCCTTGCCTGGTCCCCATTGTACATTCCACGTACTTGCGGCAAAGTAACATGTGATTCATCGACAACGATTAAAAAGTCATCTGGAAAGAAGTCTAAAAGGGTATAAGGTGTTGCACCAGCTTCACGAAATGTTAGATGCCTTGAATAATTTTCAATCCCTGAGCAATACCCCATCTCTTGCATCATTTCAATATCATATCTAGTACGCTGCTCTAGTCGTTGAGCTTCCAATAACTTTCCTTTTTCATTTAAGTCAGCTAATCGTTCATCCAACTCCTTTTCGATATTAACGATTGCCCGCTTTAATTTTTCCTCGCGGGTGACGAAGTGTGAAGCAGGAAATATCGCTACATGGTTGCGTTCACCGAGTACTTCCCCTGTTAAAGCATCTACTTCAGTAATTCTGTCAATCTCATCGCCGAAAAATTCAACACGCATGCAATGTTCATCTCTTGAAGCAGGGAAAATCTCGACAACATCTCCTCTTACGCGAAACGTTCCACGTGTAAAGTTGATATCATTTCGTTCATACTGCACATCAACTAAATTTCGTAACAAAGTATTTCGTTCAATTTCCATTCCTGTCCGTAATGAAACGACTAAATCTCTATATTCAGTCGGAGAACCTAAACCATAAATACACGAAACACTGGCAACAATAATGACATCATTTCTTTCAAAAAGTGAACTGGTGGCCGAGTGACGTAGCTTATCAATCTCATCATTGATGCTCGCATCTTTTTCGATGTATGTATCAGAATGCGGAATATAAGCTTCCGGCTGATAATAATCATAGTAACTTACGAAATATTCAACAGCATTGTTCGGGAAAAAATCTTTGAACTCGCTGTATAGCTGACCAGCTAACGTTTTGTTATGTGCTATAACAAGTGTCGGTTTATTTACTTCTTTTATGACATTCGAAATGGTAAACGTTTTCCCAGTTCCTGTCGCCCCTAGTAATGTTTGATATCGTTTTCCTTCATTTACACCTTTGACAAGTTCCTTAATCGCTTTTGGCTGATCCCCTTGTGGTGAATATTTCGAATGTAAATCAAACGTATTACTCATTGGTTGTTCCACCGTAACCTTACCTCCTCTTTCATATTAAACATGTATATTGTCAAAATGAATACGTCTATATTTATCTTTAAAACACTAACTGATTGATCTATTTTTATAAAGTACGATTAGTTTGTGATTCAAGTAAATTGTCTTATAAGATATCTAGCATAACGAATATTAATATTCGAAACAAATCATCGTACTTCTCTATATT
Source organism: Evansella halocellulosilytica (assembly GCF_002335745.1). Lineage (GTDB taxonomy): Bacteria > Bacillota > Bacilli > Bacillales > Salisediminibacteriaceae > Bacillus_CA > Bacillus_CA halocellulosilytica. Next base: position 5,225,889 of record NZ_NIST01000001.1, read on the forward strand.
TCCTTTACTCCCCATTCTTAACCTATGTTTATCATTATAACACAAAATAAGAAAAACACGAACGTATATTCGATCATAGTTAAGGATCAGATCCCACACAATGATGTGTAAAATAATGTAATTTTCTATTATAGATTATACTCGTAATGTAAGTTCGTTTCACATAGTAACAAAACCGAGTAGGCGTCGCCATTACTGACCACGCCTCTCACAGAGCACACACGTGCGGATCTTCGCATGTGGCTCTTCCCATATATCCCTTTTAGAGATAACGTTCATCATAAACAGATGATAAACTAACGAGTCCAAGTTCTGAAAAGAACTTATTGTCTAGTGCCGCATGAACCATTGGACTTTTGGAACTTCGCCAAGCAAACATACGGATTCCTCTAAGGTTTTCTTCCCTCCATCCCTTTCTTCTCAGAAGGCGGTGGAGGTTCTTTATATGTCTCCAGCTTCTTAGTTGTACCATTCGTAACCGTCTTCTTATCCAGCTATCCCATACTTTGAATTTGTTCTTCACATTTCCATAACGAAAATAATTTGCCCAACCTCGAATGTATGGATTTAATTTGTCTTGGATAAGTAGTTGAATATCAACTGTTTGGTTTCGACGAGTCATTTCTTTCACTCGTTCCTTGAATGTCGCCTCTTTCTTAGGGTCTATTCTTCGAATATCTCCGATGAATTCATAGCCTAAGAATGTAAATGGCTCTTTGTTGGCGTTGACAACTTTAGTCTTTTCTTGATTCACAGTTAGACTTAGCTCTTCCTCAAGAAATCTTGAGACACTTCGCATAACTCTTTCTGCGCCTTTTGAACTTTTACAAAGAATGATAAAATCATCCGCAAAACGGACGATTCGGTGACCTCGCTCAGTCATCAGTTGATCAAGCTGATGTAAGTAGATGTTCGAAAGTAATGGACTTAGCACGCCACCCTGCGGAGCTCCCTCAGGGGTATCTTCGTATCGATCTCCTACCATGACACCTGCTCTGAGAAAACGGTGAATGAGTTTGATTATAGACCCATCTGTCACTCGTTTCCTTATTTGATGTTCCAGTTTATCATGTGGGATCGTGTCAAAGTAGGATTGTAAGTCGGCATCGATGACATAATGGTATCCTGCATTCAAGTGTTCAGTGACTTTGTCTAAAGCCATATGAGCACTTATTCCGGGCCGAAAACCATAGCTACACGGAAGGAATTCTTCTTCGAAGATCGGTTCCAATACATTTCGAAGAGAAGCTTGTACGATGCGATCTTCCACCGTTGGTATCCCTAGTGGACGTTGTTTCTTGCCATTATCTTTGTCGATCATCTTTCGTCGAACAGGTTTGGGTCGATATTGTTTATCTTTTAGCTTCTGTTGGAGCACTTCTAGATTGTCCTCCAGCTTTGCTTCATAGCCTTCAATTGTTACCTTATCAACCCCTGGTGCACCTTTATTCTTCTTCACTTGATAGAAGGCACTTACTAGATTCGCTTTCTTGTACACTTTGTCATACAAACTGTACCATACACGTCTTTTCATCTGTTATTCCCCTTACGCCATTGCTTTCGCTTCTTCCTTTGTTTCTGCTTCCCCATATAAATGTGATTCTACAAGGTTGATAGCTCACGGCAATAACTTGTGCATCTCATTTGGCGGTAGACGGTGTACCCTTCTGTTCCACCCTGGCATCAGCCCCCTTGGCTCTTGTCCAGCTTCTGTCTACTTCCGCAGTCATAAGTAAGCCTACTCACATTGTTCTTCTATGGGTCACGCCCTTCGCACGAATCCCTACCTTTTGAGTATAGGTTCGCAACTGTATCTATGTACAGTTTCACTCATGTGCTGTCCTCGCTACTGTCGCCAGTAGGTCATTGGCATGTGCTTCTTCACTACTATGGCGATCTCTGACTTCTCCCTTTAAAGCTCATCCTGTGTCCTTGGCTTAGCCTTGTGACATCAGTACCTACTTTAGGAAGCAGGGAGATCTCAATGGGTCACATCATGTACTTTCCCTCTAACCCAGCCCTCATAACACTTTGAGTTTCTAACTATTCGGACTTTCTGTTGTCTTGCACAGTCATCCAACTCTCGTGCCAACATGGGATATCAGCTCTGTTCAGAGGTTTGCCTTCAGATCCTCCGCACGCTACTTCACAGTCAACGCACTACCTGTCAGCTAATGCTTGCCGGCTAGTCGATGCATTCGGGACTTTCACCCTTTAGCACATGTGCTGCCACTCGCGAAAAACACCATCTTAGGATTAGCCCTATGATGGTGTTCATGAATATTATATTCCAGCCGCATATACTACTACTATTTTTTATGAGGTGTCTCTTCATCACGATTTTTTTTGTTTTCTTTCATTTCCTCTTCTGAAACATCAGGTTTCCAGCGATTTCTCTCTATTTTACTATTACTGAATTCCTCATAAAAGGCAGACAAATTAGAAGCTTGTCCATACGGAAACTCCATTTCTTCTTCATCACTCGTTTGATCGGTACCGTCCTCTTCCGCTGCCAATGATTCAGTAAGCTTTTCAGCTTCCTTTTTGTCTTTAAAAAGCTGTATTTCTTCATCTTCACTTTCTTCAACTGATGTCGCAACCTCTTCATATGTCTCACTGACAAAAGACTCTTCATTTACTACAAGCTTTTCGGCATCTTTATGAGCAACTTCCAATTCTTCTCGTTCATCTGATTCATTACTTGTACCATCTTCTACTATCGTTTCGTCTGGTAACTTTTCATCAAGTAATTTCAGTTCACTTCGCCCGTCCTCTATGACCTCTTCCTTTACGACTTCACGATCTTTATGAATCACAACAGAAGACCTTAACGCTCTCGGAGATAAATTAATATTGGTATCATCCGGAATAAACAATATCCCTATTTGGTGGTGATCTCCTTCATACCTTGATGATTGAGCAAAGCGGATTTCACCATCTAAATTAACCACTTCTAATTTACAATAAGCAGGGTTGAATTGGAGAGCTTCATATAAATCCCGTTGTGAATCGACTTCATATCCATTTACTTTAGATATCACTTCTCCAACTTGGACTTCCATTTTTTCAGCTGTTGAACCCGGTAATACCCCAAGCACCATTAACCCTTCTGCTTGATTTCCATACATACTGTTCCGACTGTTATCCATCGAATGATACGAAAAGTATAAAATTTCTTTTGAAAATAGAATAATTGCAGCAACGAGTGGCGCTAAAAAAGGCCAAACAATTGCCACACTCGCAACAATAATAGGAATGAAGCTGACAACTAACATTCTTTTTCCAAATTGCTTTATACCTTGTTCTGGCAATTGACTTTGAACAGCAACTTGGCATGTTAATATGAACGGAACTAAGATAAGCCCTGAGCTATCTCCTTCTGCTGCCGGAAATAGTGGCCACCATCCGACAGATGCTAAAGCTCCTCCGGGAACGAGCAAGAAAATTGGTAAAAACCACAGCCGGTTTACTTCGTGCACTCCAACTGTTTTTCCTCGTTTACTTTTCCTTAATCTTGGTGTTGTTTTTTTCCATCCTTGAATCAAGTGAAAGATTGCTTCTGTTACGAATAAAATGGCTAGCAGCCATGCAAATCCAGTAACGTTCATCTTATTTATTTCGGTAAGCCACTCATTTATAACAAAATATTGGGTACCACCTTCAGGCAATACAAAGGTTAATAACATTGCGATTGCACCTACTGTGGTCATACTTAGCCAGCGCACTTGTTTAAACGGAAGCAATAAAACCCAGAGTACAGCGATTAATATGAACATTCCGAGCGGGATTTCAATTCCAGCCGTAAGAATGATAGCTGATAAAATCCCTGCACCTGCTAATCCGACAAGGAGCGGAAAAGTAATTTCGTGGATAAAGTCATATACACGCGTATGAAAATCCATTCGCTCTCTTTTAACTCTGCGAAACCCAAGCCAAATGGCTGTTAGAAAAAATATGTACGTTAATGGGTGTAAAAAAATCTGCCCGACCGCTTTTAACAATTCCCAGCCTACGACTTCCAAATGAATCCCTCCCCGATATGAAGTGTCGTTATTCCAATTAAAAAAAACTGTTTTCATAAACTAAACTTGGCTTATCGTTAAAAAGCGTACCACTTATGTATAAGTATGTCACATTGAATCATCATCGTCTTTGCATTCTAATGAAAATCCTTGTCCTTATAGTTTAGCATGAATTCGTACATGAAAGGTACGTTTTCAGAATAATCCTTCCTTTCATTGTAAAACAAATTGATAAAAAAAAAAGTTCTTTTTCTCATAAGATCGACTTAATTTTTCATCAACTGACATAACGTTTTACGTCAAACGCAGTTATGATCTCTAAACAAAACTTGGCCTATCGTTAAAGAGGTTCTCAGGAAGTGAATTATACTTGCCTAGAAACGCCTATGCTTTTGTGCAAGACTTAATGGCGAAACCCTCAATTGCAGTTATACGATTATCATAGGTTTTATAAATTGAATTGTGTTAGTGTAAAAAAAGAAGGCCACATATGGCCTCCAGGCTGTTGAGAAAGTTTTCTCAACAGCCTTTTTTTTAAAAGAGAAGTATGATATCTCACGATCTCATCCCTCCCGGCGGACGCTTTCCATGGGGCTTGTCTTCAACTAATTCTGACTCAGCGAAGCATCGTCAGAATGGATTTTCAGACTGCACTGATCCCATTGGAGTCGCCGCCTTTCGTTCTTCAATCAACCTAGAACATCCATCGTTTCCTATTTAGAAATGATGGTTATTTTTTCAACAGTTTTATCTGATTATTCAGGTAAATATAGTAT
>NZ_NIST01000001.1:5233524-5511341 GCF_002335745.1 Evansella halocellulosilytica
CCAAAGTGGAAATTTACCTATAACAAAGAGACGGATACTTATACATGCCCTAATGGTAGTACCTTATCATACGCTACAACGAACCGCGAAGGCCGACGTCAATACCATTCAAACCCTGCAGAATGTGTAAACTGTCCCCTGCTTAACCAATGTACGAAAGCCAAAAATCATAAAAAAGTTCTCACAAGGCATGTATGGGAAGACAGTAAGGAAAAAGTGAGAGAGCATAGACTTTCCGCAACAGGGAAATTCCTCTATAAAAAAAGAAAAGAAACCATTGAGCGAAGCTTCGCGGACGCAAAACAGTTCCATGGGCTTCGCTACTGCCGGTTACGCAGCTTGAAGCGCCTCAGAACAAGCGCTCATGACAGCCACAGCACAGAACATAAAGAAGATCGCAAACCACCTTTCAGCCAGCTGAAGGGTGGTTTGTGTCACTTTTTCACCTGAATTTGAACGGAAATGAAAAAATCCCTAAAAATAAAGAAACCCACGTTTTGAAAAAACTGTGGGTTTCTCGACAATCTGAAGGCCACATATGGCCTCCTTCTTCATTTATTTGGATAATAATTCAATCGCCTTTTTAAACTGGAGATCATATTCGCGGTCTTGGACCGCTTCAAATACACTCTGTTGAATAAGCTCAGCGGTTTCCTCATTAATTTCCCCTGTCACATCCAGTCCATGATCGGCTTGAAACTCACGAACAGCTTCTTCTGTTTCTTCACTGAAATAACCGTCACTGCGTCCAGGGTCATACCCAATACCTTCAAGCATGATTTGAGCGTTCTCTATGTTGTCGTTATTCATATCTAATTCAAATGATTCATCTTCAACATTAATTGGTGAAACGTAGAAGAAATCTGGTTGATCCACTTCAACAGTCGGGTCTACCCCTTCTTCGTTAATAAAATTCCCATCGGATGTTAACCATTTATAGACCGTTAATTTCAGCTCACTTCCATCTCCAATTTGCAGCGTTTGCTGAACTGTTCCTTTACCGAAAGTAGACCTTCCAACAACTTCATGCCCACCAGCTTCTTTTATCGCAGCAGCTAATATTTCAGAAGCGGAAGCACTTCCTTCATTAATTAATGCAACCATTGGATACTCTTTATCCTCTTGTAAATTAGAAATTTGTCTCGTTCGATTTCCTTCCCGATCTTCAATTTGTACAATTGGCTCTCCACCAGGGATAATCAAACTGCCTATTTCTTCAACACTTTGTAAAAATCCACCCGGATTACCACGAACATCGATGACAAGTCCATCGATTCCTTCATCTTCAAGTTTTATAAGCTCTTCTTCAAAGCGTTCAGAAGTATTTTGTGAAAATGAAGCAATATCGATGACACCAATCTTTTTATCATTTTCTTCAACAAGATCACTATAAACAGTCTCTATTGGAATTTCATCACGGATGACATCAATCTCAAGTAAATCATTGACTCCCGGCCTTTGAACAGTTAGAGTAACGGTCGTACCTTTCTCACCGCGAATTTGTAAGACTGCATCATATAATGATAAGCCATCTATATCATTGCCATCCACTTCAAGGATTTGGTCATTCGGTCTAAGTCCAGCTTTCTCAGCTGGAGAATCCCTAAATGGAGCAACGATCGTGACCTTTCCATTCGACATACTAACTTCTGCCCCTATCCCTTCAAAAGAAGAGTCAAGCGAGTCCATAAATTCTCTTGCCGTTTCCTCATCCATATAAACTGAATAAGGGTCTTCTAGACTCTCTAACATCCCGTTAATCGCACCTTCTAAGAGCTCTGACTCATCTATGTCTTCTACATAACTTTCCATCACCATTTCGTATGTTTTTTTTAACTTTTCCATTTGCTCTTCTGACGAAACGGACTGTTGTGAGGTCTCCCCTTTTTCACTTTCAGAATCAGCTATTTCACCATTATCATGTTGATCAATAACTGGTGCTGCTTCATTCCCTTCAATAACTTGAACGCCAACATACATCATTCCTGCTCCAACTAGCAATGATACGATAATTGCTAAAGGCAGAAAATATTTTGTTTTCATGGGATCACCTCGTCTTCTTTTCAATACATTCGATGTCAAAATGATTCATTACTTTTATCATTAGTAATACATTCGTTACTAACATAAATATAGTAATTTAAGCGTAACAGATTCACAATCCATTTACAATCAACGCTAAATGTAATCATTATGTAAAAAGTTGGTCATTAATTTCATCTTTTCAACAGGGATAATCAGGTTTAATCATATGCAAACTTATTTAAATGACTAAATTATTTTTTTTGTTGACGAACAATAAATCCGTACTCTCCTTCCTTTCAATGTGCACTAGTATATTATCTTGTAGCAAACTTCTTAGCATTTTTTCAAGATTAGCTTTGTCAATTTAAAAGAAACGAGCTCTTCTAGGAGGGTCAGTAACTTAGCATATCTACTTAGACGCGTCTTTCCTTAAATCTAAAACTTAATTTTCATATATCCAACAGTCATCGCGCTGTTTATCGGACTAGGAACGTCTTCGTGAAATCACCGTTCCATTCTATAAAAAACATGACTTATTATATGTAAATATTAAGATATTATGTACCACGTTCTATTTTTGGCGGGGCAATGGCATATCAGGTGCAAGTACATATTTTATAATCAATCGAGTAGGAGGGGGTGACTAACCCCCGACCTCTCACACCACCGTGCGTACCGTTCGGTACACGGCGGTTTCATTTAAGTCCAACGTAACGATTGATATCTCAAAAGTAGACTTTTAAGCCCTTGATTATTCCAATATCGGTTATCAAGGGCTCTATCTAATATAGGCCTTTTAGCTATACGCCAGTATCCTAGTCTAGAATTAGCCCACTCCCATGCCTGTTGTTCATTGATTCCTTGCTTCCTACGATTCTTTTGTTTCGTTTTAATCTTCTTCCACTCTTTCCATCGAATCATCCTCAACCTTCTTCGAAGCCAACCATCAATCCTTTTAAAGATTGAGGTAGTTTCGGCTAGTTGATAATAGCCCATCCAACCGATCAGATAGCGGTTGATTTTCTCTATCCTATCCCCCATAGAAATTGACCATTTCCTCGAGGTGAGTTTTCGTATTCTCAGTTTAAAACGTTGAATACTTTGCTTGGATACTCTAATTTTCGGTTGTTTAATGTTGTTGGTGAAAGTGAAGCCTAGGAATGTTCTTCTCCATGGTCGGTCTACTGCACTCTTCTCTTTGTTCACCTTCAGTTTGAGTTTCTTCTCAATAAACGTTGTAATACTTTCCATTATCCGTTCACCTGCTCTTCTAGAGCGGACGTAGATATTACAATCGTCGGCATAGCGTACGAAGGCAAGACCTCTTTCCTCCAGTTCCTTGTCAAGTTCGTCTAGAACCATGTTAGCCAGGAGGGGACTAAGCAGACCCCGCTACGGGGTCCCCTCAGTATTAGGACTGACAAGGCCTTTCTCCATCACACCAGATTGAAGATACCTACGTATCAACCTAAGTAGTATGGGGTCATCCACTCGATAACTTATTGTTCTCATTAATCTATCATGGTTTACCTTATCGAAGAATTTCTCTAGGTCAATGTCCACGACCCAGCGACAACCCTCTTTAATATACCCCCTAGCTTGTCGAACAGCGTCGTGAGCACGTTTGTCTGGTCGGAACCCAAAACTTTTGGTGGAGAATGTTGGGTCATAAACCTCACTCAGTGTTTGTGCAATAGCCTGTTGTATGAAACGGTCTATCACAGTCGGGATTCCTAATTTCCTCTTACCTCCGCTCGGTTTCGGGATTTCGACTCGGCGAACAGGTTGAGGTTGATAGGTACCACTTTCGAGCTGAGCTCGCAGGGATGCCCAGTGTTCATGAAGATAAGGTCGTAGGTTTTGTCCGTTCATCCCATCTACACCGTGACTTCCTTTATTACGCTCCACTCTTTCGAGTGCGCGATTTAAATTTTGCCGTGATAGAACTCGTTCCAACATTCTTATCAATCTCCTACGTGAATTAGATCATCTTCTTGTGTGGTATTACTCTCAGCCCTTCTTATCTCCCCTGTGGGATTCACCACGTCCTCCATTAGGAAGGATTATATGTTTCTGCTTCATTGAGTAATACGTACGCCAAGCGCTAATTCTTCTTAAATGATTCGGCCCTTCCCTTAAATCTCTATATCATTCAAAGTACTATGGCCTCTGCTTACTCCTGACTGTTCAGCTATTTATCACTAAATAGGTTACCAAGTGAGCTTGGCGTTACAGCCAGGCCTCCCCAGGTAAGAGTGCAATCTTTCCCTCCACCTATCTGCTTCATTTACTCTGTACCACCTTCGGCAGAACGGACTTTGTTTTGTTTAGCAAACTCATCCAGTGATACCTAGCCTCATATGAAGTTCGTGTTCCTCAGACCGGAGGTCTGCCGCTCGCTTCCTTCAGATTCCACGTCACCATGGACACCCTTGCGTTTGGCTAACCACTACTTCTGCCTTCGTGGTTCGGGACTTTCACCCTATAGATTACACCCATGCTGGGCGCACTAAAAAGGTCATCTAGGAATTCACGTTTCCCTAGATGACCTTAACTGACCTTACTTTAGTTAATATATTTCATTGGGTCAACTGAGTTAGATTTCGCACCATTCCAGTCCCCTTCATGCACCTCAAAGTGCAAGTGAGGTCCAGTTGAACGGCCAGTGTTCCCCATGTATCCTAAGAAGTCGCCTCTGCTTACGTGTTGACCAGAGCTAACGGCACGGTTTTCTAAGTGCGCATACAATGTCGTAATAGTCTGTCCATCTACATTATGACGGATTAACACGGTATTACCATAACTTGGCGAATAGTATGATTGAATAACCGTTCCAGATTCTGCGGCAACAACTTCAACATTGCTTCGCCCACCTAAACCAATATCGATTCCGTGGTGTATTCGTCCCCATCTTGGGCCGTACCCAGAAGTAATAGTACCTGTAGCAGGTCGCATAAATGTACCAGAGTTATCCGGAGTTCCATTATCCGACGATCCGCCAGAACTGCTACCACCGCCACCACTGCTGCTTTTGGCTTCTTTTTCTTGACGTTTCCGTTCTTCTTCTTGACGCTTACGTTCTTCTTCGATACGTTTTTGCTCTTCTTCCCAATCGTCTAACTCTTGCTTTGCAATCTCTTCTTGTGCAGCTAAGATTTCTTGCTCTTCTTCGATACTCATTAATTTATCACTTAAGCTAGACTCTTTTTCTTCTAACGTATCCATAAGACGTTCTTTTTCTTCTCGTTGCTGCTCAAGCTGTTCAAGTAATTCTTCAAGCTCAGCCATTTGATTTTCTAATGACTCAAGCTCACCTTCAAGCTCCTGTTTAGCTTCCTCCAGCTCTTGCATATCGGCAATATGCTGCTCTAAAATATTTCTGTCTTGTTGAGCAATAGTATTTAATGCTGATACTCGTTCGATTAAATCACCAAAACTTTGAGCACCTAAAATCACTTCTATGTAATTTACAGATCCACCATTTTGATACATAGATTTCACACGGTCTTTTAATAACTCATCCCGCTCTTCAATACGCTCTTGCAATTCTTCGATTCTTTCTCTTAACTCATCGATACGCTCATTTGTTTCATCAATTTCTCCCTGCTTTTCACGAATTTGTTCATTCGTTCTTGCAGTATTTTCGTCTAATTGACGTACTTCTTCATTCACTTCCTGCAACTCTTCTTCAATTTCCTTTAATTCATCTTCCGCTTCACCAGCTTCTTTTTCCTTGTCGCTTTGCTGCTGCCTGTAATCTTCGATTTTCTCTTCTAACTCTTGCCCTGTATTTGCTTCCGCTTGTAAAAGTTGGTTCGTTCCTAACATCGTTGAGAACGTAACAATAAGAGCAAGGGTGACCATGAACAATCTTCGATTCATAAGTTGACCTCCCTGTGACAATTTCACGACTATTTCCTCGGAAATAGTCTTAATTTGTTTTTATATTTATTAGTTTAATAGGTTTAGACTTTTAAAAATTTGCGAACACTCATAATACTTCCCCACATTCCTACAAAAGCTCCTATTGATACGAGTAAAAGAGCCATTTGGAATGTAAGTGGGGATGCTGGTAAAAACTCAAAAAATTCAAGTCCTGTCTCATCTCCCATCGCCTCATAAAAACGAATATATCCATACGTTAATAAGCTGATCGGGATAATAGCCCCTAAGATTCCTAGCAACAGTCCTTCGATAAAGAATGGCCACCTAATAAACCAATTTGTAGCACCTACTAGTTTCATAATCTGAATTTCTCGTTTTCTAGCAATAATCGTAATCTTAATTGTATTCGCAATTAGAAACATTGCAGTAAACATCAATCCGATAATTAAAGCAAGTCCAATCCAGCGAATTAAGTCTGTCGCTGCAAACAGCTGTTCAAAAATGTCTTGTCCATACTCTACAGTTTCTACATGTGATAATTCTTCTGCTTCTTCGGCTATGAGAACCGTTTCTTGAGGATCCTCAGCTCGAAGAACAAATTTATCATTTAAAGGGTTCTCATCACGTAACGTTTCAAAAAATTCGCCTTGCTCACCTAAACTTTCAATAAAGGTGTCCAATCCTTCATCCCTTGAAATATAAGAGATATCCTCTATCCCATCTAGTGAGTCTAATTCATCCCTTAGTTCATCTTGTTCCTCTTCAGAGGCTGTCAGATCTATAAACACTTGTACTTCAACATCCTCTTCTAAAGATGAGGCGAAGTGATTAATATTCATTATAAGTAAAAGGAAGGCACCTACGACGAAAAGCATCACGGTAACAGCACTGATCGAGGCGAAGGTCATCCAGCCATTTCTCACTATATTTTTTCCGCCCTCTTTAATATGGCGTAATATAGTTCTACCTTTCATAACCGTATTCCCCCTTTGCTTCATCACGGGCAATTCGGCCATTTTCAACAGCAATTACTCTTTTGCGCATCGTGTTTACAATCTCTTTATTATGGGTAGCCATAACAATAGTCGTACCACGATCATTAATATCTTCAAGGATTTGCATAATTCCCCAAGATGTCTCTGGATCTAGGTTCCCGGTAGGCTCGTCCGCAATTAACACGGAAGGGCTATTTACAATTGCCCTCGCAATTGCTACACGCTGTTGTTCTCCTCCAGATAGTTCATGCGGTTGAAATCGAGCTTTATTTTTTAAGCGAACAATGTCCAATACATTCATTACACGTTTGCGAATATTACTTTTGCTTTCCTCGATTACTTCTAGAGCGAAAGCGACGTTTTCAAAAACAGTTAATGTTGGTAATAATTTAAAGTCTTGGAATACGACTCCGATGTTTCTCCTTAAGTAAGGGATGTGACGCTCTTTCATACTTGACAGTGATTTACCGTCTATAACGATTTCGCCCCTTGTTGGCTTTTCTTCTCGATACATCATTTTAATAAAGGTAGACTTTCCGGCACCACTTGGTCCGACTACGTAAACAAATTCACCTTTATCAATTGAAACATTGATTCCATTTATAGCCATTACCCCATTCGGGTAAGTTTTCCAAATTTCTTTCATACTAATCAACAATATCACTTCCTGTTTCGATTAATCTAAGGTGTTAAACTCACAAGTTTTGAAAGGTTTCATGATGCGAATTGTGTTTAGTAAAAATTTCCTATTATTTATTTTCCCATTCGAAAAATGAATATTTTTGTAATATTTATGTCGAATAATTTTATATTGTTTAATTGAGAATACCTTACAAATCTACAACACTCTATCACTTTAACATTATATCATCAAAAGGAGACAATTTAAGTAATATTTATTTTACAATTATGTTTCAATTGATAGAAAGTAGTAAAGCTAAATGTAATATACCTATTAATTCGACAGTTAATATCCATCATTATCCATTTATGTAGGTATTTATTAACTTATCTTTATCGACAAATTTTACGAATTTTTCTACTAACATGAAGGTGTGCTTGGTTCTTGTCACTTCTACTTACATTTTAGGCTAATGTGCTCAAGCTGAAATAACTCTTCATAAAAAACGATCCGTATTAATTGGATAGACATCTTCCTTTTTAACATTCAATATGAAGAGCGTTAGCGCCTCGGGTATCGACGAAGAGAACTGGACGGGCAAAACGACAGTTCTGTGGCATGTCCGACAATAGAAAGTCCTGTACGTCGGACTGGGCAGAGGGAGATAAAGGAAGTCGAAATCTTGTCTTTTTCTCTTCCTCTACAAGAATTGCTCTGGAGTGTATCCGTCGAGACAACTCGAAGTCTTGCGTAATGTAAACGCTCGTTGCTCTCGACTTATTGTAGACGAGAAAAGGGAAGTTTCTCAAGTCGTATATGCTGTTTCTTCCTCTACAAGCGTTGTTACGCTGTTTATCCTTCAATCGGGCAAAGCGCCACCTCCTGTGGCATGACCAGAGTTAGGACATCCTGTCCGTTAAGACGACTCGTTAGATCATATCTTCTGCTAAAACCCTCTGCCCTGTTGGAACGACTAAGTCACTATATTCGTGTGAAAGCGCGTGGTGTACGCTATTCACTGAGCAAGATACAACAAATAATTTGAGGATTTTCAATAGGGGGTTCCTGAACAAAAAAAGCAGTACCTCTCCTGCATGTAGGAAAAGTACTGCTTTAATCGTATGAAATGTTATTGATCAGCAATCCATGCTGCTACGTCTTGAGCGTCATCGCCACTAACTAGGTCAGCAGGCATCGTTCCTGGTCCTTCTTCAATAGCTGCTAAAATCGTGTCAACGTCATATCCTTCAAGTCCAGGGCCGCTTGCCCCCTCAAGATCTCCTCCATGACATGCTAAACATTGATTTTGATAAACGGCTTCTCCGTTTGCTGCATCATATGTAGCGTCTCCTGCAGCTTCATCCGTTTCTTCTGTATCAATGTCATCCTCGTCTGCTGGTGGCTCTTCTGTATCTTCAGCACCACAAGCTCCTAATAATAGTGCTGCCCCCAACATTGCAACTAGTAATTTTTTCATCTGAATCCCTCCTCAAAGTTTTAAATATTGGAAGACTCTCCAAACCTTCCTCCGCTATTATAACCGAATTACTTATTTTTGAAACCCTTCCCAAGTACCTCTGACGCATTGGTAACAACGACAAATGCTGTTGGATCAATCGTTTGAACAATTTGTTTCAATTTTGTGACTTCGTTCCGGCCGACCACACACATTAACACAGGTTTTTCATGATTTGTATATCCACCAAATCCTGTTAGCTTTGTTACCCCGCGATCCACTTGAGTTAACAACCCTTGTTTTACCTCTTCCTCGAAATTTGAAATAATAATTGCCATTTTTGAATACCCAAGGCCGATTTGGACAAGGTCAATTGTTTTACCCGTCGTAAATAAGCCAATAAGAGCATACAGAGCAAATTCAATTCCGAAAACAAAGGCTGAAGAGATGACGACGAGGCCATCCATAATAAATACACAACCACCTAAAGATAAACCTGTATACTTATTAACAATTTGTGCTGCTAAATCTGTGCCTCCTGTTGATGAATGAGAGCGAAACACAATTCCTAAGCCAAGTCCAACTCCAATTCCGCCAAATATTGCTGCTAACAGCGGATCAGTCGTCGCAGGTTCTAAATGACGGGTTAAATAAACAACTAGTGGAAGAAATAATGTTCCAGCAAGCGTCTTCGACCCGTAAAGGATGCTTCCGACTAAACTTCCTCCTAATAAAAGAATCCCTGCGATAAATAACGGTATATTAAATGCCCATTGTGTAAAAGCAGGCTCAAATCCGAACGCATAGTTCATAATCGTCGATATTCCTGATACTCCACCAGACGCAATTTGGTTCGGTAACAAAAAGATATTAAATGCTATTGCAACAATTGCTGAACCGACTAATACGTGTGCAAATTCAAAAAGTATCCGTTTTGTTGGATTTAATGGTTGATTGACTAATCTTCGCTGCATTTGTTTCATCATTTTTAATAATCACCTGTTTTTCCAAAAATATGTATAAACTTAAAGAAGAATTTCCGGTATTATATGGGATTAAACGAGAATATATTTAGTATGTTTCTTTCACTTACTACGTACTCAACTCATTTAATTAAGCAGAAATAAACGATTGTCGACAAATCCTAAGGTAGTATAACACCAACACTATAGGCTGTAAACGCAGTTCCACTACCGCTTTAATGCGATAAAAAAGACTAATTTTGTCATTAAATAAGCTCTTAGCAGCGAATGATGCTTTGGATAGAAACTCTTATACTTTCGTGCAAGTCTCAATTGTGAAAGCATTAGCTCCGGTTATACGATTATCCATAGGTTTTATAGTTTCCGATTTGTAAAAAATCCCCAAGTGCCAGGCACATGGGGATTTTTGGCTTTTTAAGTTGCTTTGTTTGTTAGTTTATTTTTGAACGTAAGTAAGCGTCGATGAACGGATCAAGTTCTCCGTCCATGACTGACTGCGTATTTCCTGTTTCATAGTTCGTACGGTGATCTTTTACCATATTATATGGATGGAACACGTAAGATCTAATTTGGCTACCCCAACCAATATCTGATTGCTCACCGCGAATTTCATCAAGTTCTTGCTTTTGTTTTTCTAGTTCTAGCTGATAAAGTTTTGCTTTTAGCATCTTCATTGCTCTTTCACGGTTTTTAATTTGAGAGCGCTCAGACTGACATGTAACGACCGTATTCGTAGGAGTGTGAGTAATGCGAACAGCTGAATCTGTTGTATTTACATGTTGTCCTCCCGCGCCACTTGAACGATACGTATCGATTTTTAGTTCCTCCGGTGAGATTTCAACTTCAACATTATCATCTAATTCAGGCATAATTTCACATGAAGCGAATGAAGTATGTCTTCTACCTGACGAATCAAAAGGTGAAATACGAACGAGACGATGGACACCTTTTTCTGCCTTCAAATAACCATAAGCATTATGGCCTTTTATTAGCAATGTAACACTTTTTACACCGGCTTCGTCCCCAGGTAAATAGTCCAATGTTTCTACTTTGAAACCTTTCGATTCAGCCCAACGTGTATACATTCTTAGAAGCATCGATGCCCAATCCTGTGATTCGGTTCCACCAGCACCAGGGTGTAGCTCTAAAATGGCATTATTTTGATCATGTGGTTCACTTAACAATAACATTAATTCAAAATTGTTCAGCTTTTCCACAAGTTCTTTCACGCCTACTTCAAGCTCTTCTGCTAATTCCTTGTCGTTTTCTTCTTTAACTAACTCATAAGATACTTCAAGATCTTCGTGAGTCGATTCTAATTCTCGGTACGTATTCGTCATACTTTTTAATGCATTATTTTCATCGATCACCTTTTGGGCTTCATTTTGATTATCCCAAAACGTTGGATCTGCCATCTGCTCTTCCAATTCGGCAATACGGGTCTCTTTTTCCTCCAAGTCAAAGAGACCCCCTAAAGTCCGCTAAACGCTTAGCCATCGTTGTAAGTTCTTGCTTCAATTCTACTAATTCCATTGAAAATCACCTCAACTGTATTCTTGAACATTGCAGCGACCTGGCAATCATTGTTCCAGGTCGCTGTATCTTTTCGATATTGTCTCCAATCATAAACTGTAAGTTATTATTTACCGTGACATTGCTTATACTTTTTCCCTGATCCGCAAGGGCACGGGTCATTACGGCCGATTGTACTTTCTTTACGGAACGGTGTTTTACGTTTTTTCTTTTCGTCGGCTTCATTTGAACTTCTATGAACGGCTTTACCTTCCGCAACTTGCTTACGTTCCAGGTTTGTTTCAATTTGTGCATTCATGACGTAACGCGTAACTTCTTCCTCGATTGAAGCGACCATTTCTTCAAACATTTGGAAACCTTCAAATTTGTACTCACGAAGCGGATCGTTTTGCCCGTATGCACGTAAATGAATCCCTTGGCGCAGCTGATCCATTTGATCAATATGATTCATCCATTTCGTATCGACAGTACGAAGCAAGATTACTTTTTCAAATTCACGCATACGTTCTGGAGTGAACTCTTTTTCCCGTTTATCGTACTCTATTTGAACTTTATCCAAAATGAGTTCAGTCATCTCTTCTGGTTCAAGACCTTTAATATCTTTTTCTGTTATTTCTTGTTCATCCAAGACATTCGCATTGACATAATCAACGATTCCTTGCAAATTCCAATCTTCTGGTACTTCTTCTTCGGGTGTATATGAAGAAACCGTTCGTTCGATCGTTGATTCGATCATTTTTTCAACAACAGATCGAAGGTTTTCTGATTCAAGCACTTCCATCCGCTGCTCATAAATGACATCTCGTTGTTCACGCATGACATCATCATACTGGAGTAGTTGTTTACGTGCGTCAAAGTTGTTCCCTTCAACTCGTTTTTGCGCTTGTTCAACCGCTCTCGTGACGAGTTTACTTTCGATTGGCTGATCTTCATCCATCCCGAGCTTCTCCATCATATTGCGCATGTTTTCTGAACCAAATCGGCGCATGAGCGTATCTTCAAGAGAAAGATAAAATTGGGACATACCTGGGTCTCCTTGACGCCCTGAACGACCTCGCAACTGATTATCAATCCGGCGGCTTTCGTGACGTTCTGTCCCAAGAACATACAAGCCTCCAAGTTCTTTAACCCCATCACCTAATTTTATATCCGTACCACGGCCTGCCATGTTCGTTGCAATCGTAACTGCTTTTTTCTGACCGGCATTTTCGATAATTTCAGCTTCTTTTTCGTGATTCTTCGCATTTAGTACGTTGTGCGGAATTCGTTTCTTTTTTAACATCGATGAAATGAGCTCAGACGTATCGACGTTCACTGTGCCAACGAGCACCGGCTGACCTTTCTCATAAAGCTCATTGATTTTTTCTATAATCGCCTTGAACTTTGCATCCATTGATTTATAGATTAAATCAGAATTATCTATACGAGCAATCGGCTCATTAGTCGGAATCCCAAAAACGTTCATTCCATAAATATTACGGAATTCTTCTTCTTCTGTTTTAGCAGTCCCTGTCATTCCAGCAAGTTTTTTATACATTCGGAAATAGTTCTGGAATGTAATCGATGCTAATGTCATGCTTTCTTTCTTTATTTCAAGCCCCTCTTTAGCTTCAATCGCTTGGTGAAGGCCATCACTGTATCGTCGGCCTTTCATTAAACGCCCTGTAAATTGGTCAATAATCACCACTTCGCCGTCTTGCACAACGTAATCCTCGTCGACGATCATGACCTTATGTGCTTTTAATGCTTGATTAATATGGTGGTTTAGTTGAACGTGTTCAGAATCAAACAAGTTGTCAATATTGAATGCTCTCTCAGCCTTACTAACACCTTCGTCAGTGATTTGAACATTTTTTGTTTTTTCATCGTACGTGTAATCTTCATCCTCTTCCAGCATACGTACAAAGGAATTTGCAGCTGTATAGAGCTGTGTTGTTCGCTGTGCAGACCCTGAAATAATTAATGGTGTACGTGCTTCATCAATTAAGATCGAGTCAACTTCATCGACGATTGCATAGTGAAGTGGACGCTGTACCATTTGATCTTTATATTGCACCATATTGTCACGTAAATAGTCGAATCCAAATTCATTATTTGTTCCATACGTAACGTCAGCTAAATATGCTTCGCGCTTTTCCTCTTTTGTTAACCCTGAAATATTAAGGCTAACCTTTAAACCGAGAAATTCATAAAGTTTTCCCATTTCTGCTGCATCACGGCGAACTAGATATTCGTTTACCGTAACAACGTGGACACCTTTTTCCGTAAGAGCATTTAAATAGACAGATAAAGTGGCAACAAGTGTTTTACCTTCACCTGTTTTCATTTCTGCAATGTCTCCATGATGGAGTACAATTCCTCCGAGTAACTGTACAGGGTAATGTGTCATTCCTAATGCCCGGGTTGCGCCTTCACGGACAACAGCGAATGCCTCTGGTAGTAAATCTTCTAAAGATTCGCCATTGCGATGACGCTCTTTGAACTCTTCTGTTTTTTTCCTGAGGTCATCGTCACTTAATTTTTTCATCTCTTCACTTATTGATTCAATTTCATCAACCGACTTTTGAAGTTTCTTTAAGTGCCTTGCATCGGTATCTCCAATGACCTTTTTCAATAAACCTAACATCGGACATTGCTCCCTTATCGTTTTTTCTAAAGGTTGTTCAGCTAGCACATTGTAAAACAGTTATTCGTGTAGCTCCAAGAGTGAGCATGAAACCTACTATGTTTCTTTCATAGCCCAAACAAACCTCTCATTTTATTTAAGATTGTATACGTTGGATCATTTCCACTATACTTATGACGACTATATAATATCAAAAAAAGAAAAGTAATTTGTACTAACACACTTAACCTACATTTTATCAGTTTGCCAACCCCCTTACAAGTTAAGGCACAAATAATTTCCATATCAAACCATGTGCCTGGCACCTGAAATCCCAAAGATTGCCTGAAAGTGGTATATTCCTATAACATGACTTGGCTTTGCTTGTCGGTAAAGGGGATCATCAGGAATTAAATTGTGCTGCTAACTCTTATGATTTCATGCTGTCCTCCATGGCGAAAGGCTTCGTTGACGTTTTACGATCGTCGATAGGTTTTAAATTCTGATAGTATAAATACGAAAGGGGACTGCACGTGGCAGTCCCCTTTATATCAACATTTGTTTATTCAGGTTCGATAAGACCGTAACGGCCGTCTCTGCGTTTGTATACGACATTTGTATCTCCACTAACCGAGTTGGAGAAAACGAAAAAGTTATGGCCTAGCATATCCATTTGAAGAATTGCTTCTTCAGCATCCATTGGTTTCAGATCAAAACGTTTAGTTCGAACGATTTCTAATTCATCTTCATCGCTTTCCGGCTCTTCTTCTGCCAACGGCTCTAATTCATTTTTAAACATATACTTTAAGCTGTCATCAGCCCGGAATTTACGATTTACTTTCGTTTTATGCTTACGAATTTGACGTTCCAACTTCTCAATAACAAGGTCAATTGCCGCATACATATCTGTATGTTTTTCCTCCGCTCTTAAAAGTAGCTTTGGCATCGGTATTGTAACCTCTACTTTTTGATCGCTGTTTAAAACACTTAATTTTACGTGGACCTCCGAAGATAATGGTGAATCAAAATATTTGTCTAGTTTACCTACCTTTTTTTCCACGTAATCTCTTAGTGCTGAAGTAATATCTAGGTTTTCGCCACGAATGTTAAAATTCATAAGCAAATTCCTCCTTTCGGTTATGTATTTAATATTCTTCATTCCCCATTCATATTCCTGCTAAAACCTTAGAAAAAAAGAAAAGATTTTGTCGAAATAGTGAACAATCTGCTGAAAAAATCTTACTAAAAAACAACGTCGGTCATCATTGATATTGGGGGCATTCGGCCTTCACATATAAATTAAATGATGAATCATCATGATTGAATATAAGTGAGGGTTCAGATGAAATAGGCAAGTAAACACCCCTCCTCTCCTCTTTGATCGCTACTCGTGTTAATCAATATATGAAGGAAAAACCAGGATATTAAACTTATTTATATTCTCAACACAGAACAACACACTATACCCCCATTCACAAAATTGTCACAGACCTGGTACCGCACAATTTAACTTCATGTATTGACAGGGAGTGAATCATGTTTCTAATACATCGCTAGTGATTATTATATAGAGATTTAGATAGCTTTAAGATACTTTGTATAAATACCAAAATAATCCAGGTGCCCAATGGTGTTCAATGGCGTTGCATGAATTTAAATAAATTCCATGTTTTCAAAAATATGTATTTATATTCAATAAAAAAACTCCTATTGTAGATGTGTTGACCTTGTATTGTTCCCTAATACAAACAAGTCATCTACAAAAGGAGCTCCTAATGAATAAGAAAATTATAGGACGTGAAATGCTCATTTGTCAATGCTTATCTCTTCTTCCTTCGGAAGAGTTAGATTGTCCTTTATTAGATTATGGGAACTATAAGCTTTCAACCAAGGCTTTGTTAAAAATTCTTGTATCCGCTCAATTGGATCATTGGGATTCATATCGTCATATGGAAGAAAAACTAGAAGCTTATCCAAAGCTTCGGGAGGAAATCGGTATAAAGGAAATCAGCGGTTCTCAGATAAGCCGCAGGATTAATGATTTGCCAACTGAGTTAGTACAAAAGCTCTTTATGAAAGTTGTGGAAAAAATCGCCAAACTTACACAGGGGCTAAAGGGACTTCCGAACGGCTTAGGCTGGTTGCGAATTGTGGACTCTACTGAAATAAGGTTGCCACAAAATTTATGCGATTGGGCATACATTTCAAAGAACCAATCTGCAGTTAAAATGCATACTCGGCTAGTCGTTGCTTCACCCGATGTTGTTTATCCAGATAAAATTGTTCCGTCATCCGCAAAGTTAAGCGATTTCGAGAGTTCCGGTGTCATCATAGAAAAATCAAATTCTATTTACGTGATGGATCGCGGTTATCCTTCTAGAGAAAACCTTCAATCGTGGCAGGAAAAAGATGTCTCATTTGTTGTGCGAGTGACGAAGTCACTTCGGTTAGGCATCTTAGAGGAATATGGTCCGACACACCCGTCTGTGCTTCAAGACGCTAAGGTATCGTATACTGTTTCTCAACCACCAGTACGCTACATTGAATTCGTCGATGATAAACAAAGAGTATATAGAATTTAACGAATAGATTTGACCTTACAGATCAACAAATCATGGATATATATCGCGCATGGTGGATGATAGAGTTATTTTTCAAGTGGATTAAACAGCACCTAAGATTAACCAAAATTTGGAGTACAAAACCGCAAGGTATTTGGAATCAAATGTTTCTCTCTTTAATTGCATATGGATTATCTTTAATCGTCAAACTTCAAACAAACTCTAATAAGTCTGCTTGGGAATTCTTTAGACTCCTTCAAACTTATCTCTTTAAAACCGTTGGCTCATTTAAAAGAGCTTTAAAACGGAAAAAGAAAAGAACATCTAAGGGGAGACAAAAAGTGCCCATACCAAAGCCAAAAGTGAAGCCAGATTTTGGGGATGTAGCTCTAGATAAAACAGAATTAAAGAAGAAAAAGCACAAGTAACTTAATGATTTAGACAATTGTAAAAAAAGGGAACAAGGTCGAAACACTACCTCGTTTCCCTTTTTTCTTCATAAGGACAAAAGTAACTTGAAAAAAATTACATATATTGAATTTAAAAACAATTGTGCAACACCAAAATATTCCAGGTGCCTGGCACCTGGAATATTTTGGTGTTTAGATTCGAGTTATTTACCATCAATAACCCGGCTTCCTGAGCGGATGCCGGGTTATGTTCATTTAATTTTATAAAAAATAGATACTGTGCTCTCTCTCCATCTAGAAAGCGCTTACTTTAGAGCACGTACTTGACTGCATGATTAAGATCCTTGTACATGAATATTTCATCCTACAATTTCGTCACATTTGCAGCTTGTGGACCTCGAGCTCCTTCTACAATCTCAAACTCTACACCTTGACCTTCTTCAAGAGTTTTGAAGCCTTCTTCATTGATGGCAGAATAATGAACAAAAACGTCATCACCATCTTCTCTCTCGATAAATCCAAAGCCTTTCTCTGCATTAAACCATTTCACTTTTCCTTGCATGTTTCTTTAAACATTCCTTTCATTTTAGAAATCGTAGTATCCGCTTGTCCAAAATCTGTCGTAAACATTTCCTCACACCTTTATGGACATAACCATAACAATACTTCTAAATAAAGCGTGATAAGGAAATGACGATCCTCAGTTTTAAACAAACTCATCTACTACAATTCCACTATAGCAAAACAAAAATCACATCGTCAAACATTTTTATCTGATTATTTCGACAAATCATACAATTCGTTTATGACGATAGCAATTATCTACAATCTTTTAAAAAATGAATCTAATCTAAAAAATGCTTCGTTATATTTTCGCAAGACATATACAAAGCAGAAGTATGCCCAAATAGGCAATTGTGCAATACTATTACAGATTTATTGAAAATCTTTTATGGATGAAAGGAGCAAGTAAACATGTGCGGATTTATTGGAATCGTCTCTAATAAACAAGACACACTTTATAGATTACCAATAGAAAAAATGGCATCAGCTCAACAACATCGAGGACCTGATGATCAAGGATTTTATGAAAATGATTATGTAAGGTTCGGGTTCCAACGGTTAAGTATTGTTGATATTAGCGGCGGTCATCAGCCAATGCACTTCTCAAATAACCGCTATACGATCGTTTTTAATGGGGAAATTTATAATGCACCTGAACTTAGAAATGTACTAAGTGACAAAGGTGTTCATTTTCAAACTCATTCTGATACAGAAGTCATTCTTGGTCTCTATGATACGAAAGGAACAGAATGTGTAAACGATTTAAGAGGAATGTTCTCCTTTATCCTATGGGACAACGAAAAAAAGATACTATTTGGTGCTCGCGATCCATTTGGAATCAAACCATTATTTTATCAGGAGCTAATTGACGGAACGATTATGTTTGCATCTGAAAAAAAATCACTATTTCTTAACGATTCTAGAAAATGTATTCACGGTGAAGCTGCTTTTCATTATTTAACGATGCAATACGTCCCAGAGCCACTCACAGCGACATCATCGATCAAAAAAATACAACCTGGTCATTCATTTATTTGGAAACCTGAGCAGGACCTCTTATTTAGCCAATATTGGGAGCCAACATTCACACCTGAAAAAAGAAAGTGGAATATCAGATCATTAATAAAAAAAAATCAGAATGAAAATAAATTAACTAAAATAAGAGAAGCATTGACAGACTCTGTGAATGTTCATATGCGTAGTGATGTTCCTGTAGGTGCCTTTTTATCAGGTGGAATCGATTCTTCAGCTGTCGTTTCCATCGCAAAACAGTTCCATCCAGATTTAAACACCTTTACTGCTGAATTTGAACGTGAAGGTTACAGTGAAGCTGATGTTGCTGCTGAAACTGCAGAAGCTATCGGGGTTAAACACCATCGTGTAAATATTAGTGCTGAAGAGGTCATGAATGAATTACCAAAAATTATTTGGCACATGGACGAACCTGTTGCTGATCCTGCTTCAATACCATTATATTTCGTTGCGAAAAAAGCAAGTGAACATGTAAAAGTTGTCCTTTCCGGTGAAGGTGCTGACGAGTTGTTCGGTGGGTACAACATTTATCGTGAACCAAACTCGCTCAGAATGTTTAAGTTGTTTCCTAGCATGTTGAAAAATCAATTAAAAAGCTTCGCAGTGCGGCTTCCTCACGGTATGAAAGGACGTAGCTTTTTAATCCGTGGCTGTACTCCATTGCATGAAAGATATGTTGGAAACGCAAAGATTTTTTCAGATTCAGAGAAATCTTCTATTTTAGTTCCAGGTTCACCTAGCTGGAATTCCGGAAATGTTCTTTCTTCTTTATATACACAAGCAAAATCATTCAATTATGACGATGTTACAACGATGCAGCATATCGACATGCACATGTGGTTAAGAGGCGATATTCTTGTAAAGGCAGACAAAATGACGATGGCACATTCTCTTGAATTACGCGTACCTTTCCTTGATCGTAACGTTTTTGAAGCAGCTGCAAACATACCTGTCATAGGAAAAGTTCAAGGAAAACAAACAAAAGTCTGGCTTCGTGAGGCGTTACGTGATGTGGTACCCCCACACGTGTTACATCGGAAGAAACTAGGGTTTCCTGTCCCGATCAAACATTGGTTAAAAAATGAAATGTATGAATGGGCTAGAGATTGGATGACATATAGTGAGACCGACCATATCTTCAATAAAAAAGAATGCCTAAAACTATTAGAATTACATCGAGCAGGAAAAATTGAAGCAAGTAGAAAAATATGGACCATTCTTACATACATGATTTGGCATTACCAATATATTGAGAGCGAAAAAACAGAGGAACAACAACAAGAGAATAAAATAATATAACCTTTTAATATATAGTACAAACATCCGGAAATCAATATTATTCACAAAATTGTGCGGGACCTGGTCCCGCACAATTTTTTTCATTACTTTAATACTATATTTTTAATTATTTTTTGTAAAATTTAGAAAATAACACTTGCTATTTACCTAAAGTTTAATTATTATATTGTTAGCGCTACTATATATGACATATTTTCCTATATTTTTCTAAGTTATGACATTGATCAATAATCTAATAAAGATATTAGAGTCAAGTACGATCCTTTCTCTTTTTAAGGCTTACTCACCTCCGGGGATTGCAAAACTTTTGTCCTTCCTGTTCGATAAATAGGATCCAATGAACTTCTATATACTAGCTAATAAGTAATCTACTTCAATGCTTCTCTAACCTACAAACACTTTCTACACAAAACGATTGAACTTACACAGTGTTATCTCTAGTAATAGCTCATTACCTTTTTATTCATTATTCATCTATCACTTAATTTTAAGCTTCCTGTTTAAAATTATGTGTGTCACTTATTGCACCTATCTTCTAGGTTATTACAGAAAGAACCCCGCAATAAGTGAATATAGGTGGTGGTGGAAGAAGAATGACTACATACTTTTTAACACCCTCTTCCACCACACACATCTTTTAGTTTTCCTCAAAAATGTTTCCATTCAACACAATTTTAAAGGAGTGAAAATATTTATGCCTAGAAGAAACCGGCAATGGTTCCCCGGCGCGATTTATCATATTATCAGTCGCGGTAATAGGAAAGCGCCAATTTTTTTACATCCAGATGATGTTCATGCTTTCCAAACATTTATTAATGACGCATCTATCAGAACCCCGTTTAACCTTCATGCGTACTGCTTCATGACTAATCATTACCACATGTTAATCGGTACAAAGAATTCACCTATTCACCAGATTATGCATGCGGTTAATACTCCTTACGCTCAATGGTTCAATAAAAAGTACGATGTGACAGGTCATGTATTTGAAAATCGGTATACCGGAATTCCAATTCCAAGCGAATACAGTTTTATGGTCGTTAGTGCATACATTCATAACAACCCTCGTGTTATAAAACAATTCGAAGATCCTAGCACATATCCTTACAGTAGCTATTCTCATTATTTAAACCCGCACAACTATAACAAAGGAGGGGTATATGAAGAATTATCACCTTTTTCCCCATCGTTGTCTCCAGAGCATCTATTAAACCTTTTCCCTGAAAAAAGAGAATGGTCAAACCTTTTTACTACTAATATTTCCTCCCGTTCCCCACCCGAACCATTTACAAAAGAAAAGCTAGAATCTTTATTTCCACTGCCGTTTTCTGTTCATTATGAACGTTATGTTGAAAGGGAATGGAAAATGCAATGTTTACAGCAAGAACAAGCTAAACATTAATGGACGTCAAAATTTGGATGAATGGAAAACTTACAAATAAAAAGGAGCTGATATGAAATGTATAACCAAGTTACTTTAATAGGTAGACTTACGAAAGATCCAACGACGACAACGACAAAGGAAGGAACAACCTTCTCTCGCTTTAACCTTGCTGTCCGCAGATCATTTAAAAATTCAGATGGAAACTATGACACAGACTTTATCTCGTGTACAGCGTGGAAAAAGCTAGCAGAAACGACTGTTGATTATTGTACGAAAGGGTCTCTCGTTTGCGTAACAGGCCGTGTGCAAATGAGAAATTATGATCTTGGTGATAATAAACGACTTTCTTATTCAGATATCGTTGCAGAAAATATTACCTTTCTTCACCTAAAACAGCGTGTTGACGAACAAGCGAAAGAGGTACCTGTTGAAAACTTGCCAAGTGAAAATCTTGCCCCGCCTGCCGACCCGCGAAATCACTAAACTTCCATCAAGTAATAGGAGATGAATATGATGACTGAATTAGAATTACTAAAAATTGTAATCCACAAACTGACAAAAATTGAAGGAGAAATGGTAAGGAAAAAAGACATTGCTGACATAACGTTACAATTAGATGAGCAAGAAGAACAAATTCAAGCAACATATGATACGTTGCATGAATTGAGAAGAAGTGTTGAAGAAAAACATATCGAAAATATCAATTCAGATGAAATTCTGCTCAGGTCTATTATTGAACCAGCTGAGACAGCTGAATTGTGATGAAATTGTAAATTGCTAAAAGCTTCTCGCGATATAAGAAAAGCGCAAGCGCCTTTGGTTATCGACGAAGAAAACTGATCGGACAAAACGCCACGTCCTGTGGCATGCTCGACACTAGAACGTCCGTGTTCGTCGGACTGAGCCGAGTGAGATAAAGGAGTGTCGAAAGCTTGTCTTTGTCTCTTCCTCTACTAAAATTGCTTTGGAGTGTATCCTTCAACCGGGCAATACGCCACGTCCTGTGGCATGCTCGAAGTTAGGACGTCCTGTCCGTCGAGACAACTCGTTAGATGAGAACTTCGGCTAAACCCCCTGCATCCTGCGGGAACGCCGAAGTCACCACGTCCGTGTGGAAGCTCGTGATGGAGGGCTCTTTGGAACTAGACACCTATCGAACGTTAGAATTCTACTTCTTAATCTGTTAAAAAAAGAAAGAGTCGAATACCCTCTTCCTTTTTCTTAAAAGCGATTATTTCGTTGATTGAGAGACAACAACTGTCATGTTTCCAGAGATTGTGTAACGATCAACCGTTGAAGGGATAATAAAGTGATCACCTTTGTTCAATTGGTGTGTCCCTCCCTCAGTCTTTATTTTCCCCCTTCCATCAATCACACTCATTAATAAGTATGTACCATTATTAAACGTTCCTTTACCACTTAACTCCCATTTGTCGACTGTAAAATAATTTTCTTTAATCAAACGCTCGACTTTTACACTATCTACTTCCCAGGATTCACGTTCAAGCACCGGATCTTTATGAGGAACCATTGAACAAGCAATCGAATCTTCAATGTGCAAGTTACGTGTATTCCCTGAAGCATCTCTACGATCATAATCGTAAAACCGGTAAGTAATATCAGAGCTTTGCTGTATTTCTAAAATAAGAATTCCTTTTCCAATCGCATGCACCGTTCCACTTGGAACATACACAAAGTTTCCTTTTTCTACTGGGACCTGTCTAAATAGACGGTCCCATTCTTCTGCTTCAACCAGTTCACAAAGTTGTTCGCGAGTATTTGCATCATGCCCAAGAACGAGTTGAGCTCCTGGCTCTGCATCTAATATGTACCAGCATTCCGTCTTTCCAAATGCATAACCTTCATGTTTTTTAGCATATTCGTCATCTGGATGCACTTGTACAGATAAATCATCTTGAGCATCAATAATCTTAACTAATAGCGGAAACTCTTCTCCCTCATCATTGTCAAACAATTCCCTATGCTCATTCCACAATTGTCTTAACGTCATGCCGCTAAAAGGACCATTCTCAATTACATTCGTTCCGTTTTCATGACCGGAAATTCCCCAGCATTCACCCGTATTATCTGAAGGAACCTCATAATTAAAGGCTTCTTGAAGTCGAGTTCCTCCCCATATTTTTTCTTGCAAAACAGGCTTTAACTTTAGAATATCTTTCATTCTCTCTATACCTCCACATTCTGTAAATATGACCGTCTTCATAACGCTTACATGGACACGCTTTCATGTCCGTGTTATACTGATTCTGAAAAAGTTTGATTTTTTATAATCTTTTGTGCAAACGATTGCACTAAGAGTCATTTCGCAAAGTATCTACTTTATAGCAGACTTTTCAATTCTTTGTACAGACGACAGAAGATTTCCATTACATTGTAGCTATTAAACTTAGTAGAATCAACCAAATTCATAAAGTAAAAAGTTCACAAAATTGTGCGGGACCTGGTCCCCGAAACTTTTGAGGAGGTACTTGACAAATGTTATTGGAAGCGATTTATCATCAGCCTAAATCCCATTATGCCTATGCATACGACAAGGAAACACTCCACATCCGTGTTCGTACGAAGCGTGGAGATATGGACTATGTCTCTGTTGTATGGGGAGATAAGTATGATTTTCATCCTGAAACGATTCAAACGACAAAAATGGAAGTCTTTGCCCAAGATACGATGTTTGATTATTATCAAGCAGCGATAAAGCCCCCGTTTCGACGCTTTGCATATGCTTTTAAATTTGAAAAAGGCGAGGAGACGGTCTACTATAACGAACTTGGTTTTAAAAAAGACAGCTTGAGCAGTTCTGCTATCGGAATGCTTTGGTCTCCATCTGGCATGTTTGAATACCCATTTCTAAATCCTGTCGATGTAAACACACCTCCTGAATGGGTAAAGAATGCTGTGTTCTATCAAATTTTCCCTGAACGTTTTGCGAATGGTGATTCCTCTCTTAACCCAGATAACGTCGAGCCTTGGACGGCAGATGCTGAACCTACTGCGACAAACTATTTCGGTGGAGACTTACAAGGGGTAATTAATAACCTCGATTACCTTGCAAACTTAGGTATAAACTGTATTTATTTCACTCCGTTTTTTGAAGCCGCATCAAACCATAAATACGATACGATCGACTACTTAAAAGTCGATCCTCAGTTTGGTGATAATCATTTGGCTAAAAAATTGGTCGATGAAGCGCACAAGCGTGGGATCAAAATTATGTTAGATGCCGTCTTTAATCATTCGGGATATTACTTCCCTCCATTTCAAGATGTATTACAAAACGGAGATAAATCCCGGTTTAAAGATTGGTTCCATATTCGCGATTTCCCTGTAGTAACCGATCCGCTTAACTATGATACATTCGGGTTTGTTCCAACAATGCCCAAGCTCAATACTGAAAATCATGAAGTACGTGCTTACTTATTGGAAGTCGCTCGTTACTGGATCGAGGATATCGGTGCTGACGCATGGCGCTTAGACGTGGCAAATGAAGTTGATCATGCATTTTGGCGGGACTTCCGTAAAGTTGTAAAAGAGGCTAATCCAGACGCGTACATTCTAGGGGAAATTTGGCATAATTCAATGGCGTGGCTTAATGGCGATCAATTTGATTCGGTAATGAATTATCCAGTAACGAACAGCATTCTCGACTTTTTCTGTAAAAAAGAAATTGATGCTGAGCAATTTATGTCTCGTCTCGACCAAATGCAAATTGCCTACCCAAAGCAAGTTAATGAAGTAGCATTTAATTTATTAGATTCACATGATACTCCTCGTTTGTTAACGATTGCTGATGGCGACAAAGCACGAATGAAATTAGCCGCTACATTCCAGCTCACTTATATGGGGGCACCTTGTATTTATTACGGTGACGAAATTGGGATGGACGGTGGAAATGATCCTGGCTGCCGCAAGCCTATGGTTTGGAGTGAAGATGATCAAGATAAAGACCTGTTAAATTTTTATAAAACATTGATTCAGCTTCGTAAAGAGCATCGCGCACTAAAAGACGGCTCTTTCAAGTTTCTATCTGCTGAAAAAGAGAAATATTATGTAGCTTATGAGCGTTCAGATGAACGAGACCGCTTCCTTATCGTTTTAAATAGTGATGATCATGAACGTGTCGTCACGATGAAAAATGTAAGACAAGGCTCTTTTCGGGACATAAACACAAACAAACGATACACAATCGACAATAACAAACTGACAGTGCGAATAAAGCCGCTGAGCACCCTCATCCTCAAAGAACAATAAAAATTCGGGTACCAGGTCCCCGAACTTTTCTTAAAACTGCAGGTTTTGGCATAGTTATTGCATTATAAAAATTATGCTCCTATCACTAATCATCGATCATGATTTTTTGAATTAAAAAGCCCTAATGTGTGATTTTTTTTTACACATCGGGCTTTTTACATTTGAAAATAAACTCCATATATCAGAGCAGTAATTATATTAAGTGAACCATCCTAAATGCCTCTATTTTATTCCCGCTTTATTTCTTTGTTCTGTTTTTCCCTGTTATGAAATTAAAAACTAGCACGATTAAAGCAATAACAAGCAGAAGGTGGATGATCCCTCCAGCAATTTCAAACAGGAAACCGAGCATCCACAAAACAAGTAAAATCACGATAATGGTCCAAAGCATCTTTTTTTCCTCCTTTGGCGAATATAATATTTGTTGTTCGTTACAATTCCCCTAACACTTCTATTTAAACCCTTCCTATACAAGAAAAGCGTAAGCGCACGCCTATTGGCGAAAAGCGCTGCCTCTTCCTCTTCTAGCATCGCTCTGTGGTTATATCCGTCAACCGGGCAATACGCTACGTCCTGTGGCATGCCCTCCATTAGGACGCCCTGTCCGTCGAGGCAAATCGCTAGATCAGATCTTCGGCTCAAACCCCCGCGTCCTGCGGGAACGCCGAAGTCACCACATCCGTGTGGAAGCTCGTGTAGTAAGCGCTAGTGCCTGAAGTCTAGACAGCAATCGAAAGATTGATGTTTTATACTTTCTTAACCTTTAAAAAATTGTCAGGGACAATTGTCAGGGACCGGGTCTGTGACAATTTTGTGAACGAGGTATTCTTTATTTTCTGAATTATTTGTACTATGATAAATAGTCAAAAGGGGGTGAGTATGTTGACTTTTGGAATTTTCTTTAGCCTTGTCATTGTTCCGCTTTCTATTATTGGACTCGGTTTTATTTGTTATTACATAACAGGGAAGCAGGAACAAAGCGATGAATCGTAAAGAGAACATGAGGAATACCCTTTATGTCGCTCTAACGTAACAAGGTATTACACAACACAATAACTGGAGGAGTTCAATATGGATATAACCGCGCATCCGCTTACCGTCACAGTACTTATTTTATATTTAATATTGCTTGTTGCGATCGGAATCGTTTGTTCACGTAAAAGTTCCGGCGGCTTAACAGATTTTTTCTTAGCAGGGAGAAATCTTAATAAATGGACTGTCGCATTCTCAGCAGTCAGTTCAGGAAGAAGTTCATGGCTTGTTTTAGGTGTTACAGGTACCGCTTATCTCACGGGACTCAATGCGGTCTGGGCTGTAGCTGGATACATAACAGTTGAAGTTTTTATGTTTTTCTTCGTTGCTAAAAGATTTCGGACATTTAGTGAAAAAACAGGAAGTATTACGATACCAGATATATTTGAAAGTCGTTTAGGTGATCCATGGAAAATTGTCCGTCTCGTCAGTTCATTAATCATTCTATTTTTCATGGTCGCTTATGTTGGAAGTCAATTAGTCGGGGGAGCGACAGCATTTTCCGGAGCATTAGGAGTCTCAAGTACACAAGGAATGTGGCTAACAGCAGCAATTATTTTCCTCTATACGATTTTAGGAGGATTTCATGCTGTAAGTAAAACGGATGTTATGCAAATTTTATTTATGTTTTTCTCTCTTGTCCTTTTACCTATCGTTGCCTTAATTCAACTTGGCGGCTTTGAGCCTGTCCTAAACACGATGCATACAGAAGGTGGCGGATTCACAAGCCCCTTTGCTTTTGCATTCGGTGCCATCATCGGGTTACTCGGAATCGGTTTTGGAAGCCCCGGTAATCCTCATATTGTCGTCCGTTATATGAGTTTAAAAAACGTTAAGGAAATGCGACAAGCAGCACTAATCGCAACAATTTGGAATGTCATTATGGGTTGGGGAGCCGTGATGGTCGGTTTAATCGGTCGTGCATATTTCCCAAGTGTTGACAGGCTCCCAGGAGAAAACAATGAGCAAATTTTCACGTCATTAGGTGCTGAAGTGATGAACCCATTTTTTGCAGGGATCTTACTTGTCGCTGTCCTCGCAGCGATTATGAGCAGTGCAGACAGTCAGCTTTTAGTCGGATCAAGTGCTGTTGTTCGTGATATTGTAGACAAAATTTTTGCAAGAGGAAAAGAAATTCCGCAACATCGCCTCGTCTTGTACAGTAGGATTACAATTGTCATTATTATGGGTCTATCCATTTGGTTAGCATCCACAGCTGAAGCATTTGTCTTTTGGATGGTACTCTTTGCATTTGGCGGTCTTGGAGCGTGTTTCGGGCCTGCCCTCATCCTGTCATTTTATTGGAAAGGGTTATCTAGGACAGGAGTTCTCACAGGTATGATAACAGGGTTGCTTACAGTTATCATGGTTGCTGAACAGCCTGAATGGACATACCAATTTATCGATGTTCACGAATTTTTGAACTCATACTTTTTCGGTATCACCTATGAAGCAGTCCCAGGATTCATAGTCGCGACCTTTTTCACTGTCGTCGTCAGTCTCTTTACGAAAAAGCCAGAAAATGCCTCTGACCTTATTGACGACTTGAATAAAGCAAGCTAACAAACTCCAAATGTAAAAACCATCCAAGTGCCTGGCACCTGGATGGTTTTGGTATTCCTTTACGATGGGATGTTGCTTATTGATCCTTTTGCTCGCGTTCAACGACATTTCGCTCAACAAACTGCTTCCACTTTTGCATTTGAGGAACGATCTTTTCGTGAATAAATTGCATTCTTTCTTTAACATCTGTGCACGTTTCTTCTATTGTTATCGATGCTTTTACTGATTCCTGAAAATTACTTAACGCTTGCATCGCCACGTCATCTCCTCCGAAAACAGATAACATCGTCATATTTTCCTCATTATACGAAATAAGTCCTGTCATCACACTTTTGATCAGCCGGTCTCCAATATCAATGTCATCTTGTATATAGCATTCACTCACATATTGAACAGCAGACTCAACCTCACGGAGGAGCTCCATATAATTTGCTAAAAACTGACGTTGTGCCTCAGACAAACGCTCTGACATTAACCAAACACCCTTTCAAAATGAGAAGTCTTTCTTCTCTCCATTTTAACAACAGAAGGATGACGTTGCTAACTCTCGTCTTTTTTATCAAAGTCTTCATAACTCTCGATTTCCCCGTAACTTCTTTCCGTTTCTCCTTAATACCTGTCTTCACAAAAACAAAACTTAGCCTATCGTTAAAGA
Source organism: Evansella halocellulosilytica (assembly GCF_002335745.1). Classification (GTDB taxonomy): domain Bacteria; phylum Bacillota; class Bacilli; order Bacillales; family Salisediminibacteriaceae; genus Bacillus_CA; species Bacillus_CA halocellulosilytica. The sequence goes on from NZ_NIST01000001.1 coordinate 5,262,398, forward strand.
GGTTTTCTGAAATGAATTATGCTTTCCTAGAAATCTTATACTATCGCAAATGCCCACTTAACGTTATACGATCATCCATAGGTAGAAATAAAAAAGGTAAAGAACCTGATTACCGGAACTTTACTTTTTCATATACGATATTCATTTTTAAATTTAAGATACGCTAACGACTTGCTCTAGCATTCGCTGTTTGTTGACCACCAATGCCTCCACCATGACGCTGCTGACGATCTATTTTAATTACTTCTTTCCATGTATCGCGAAAATCAACCACAAACTGCTCCGCTTCCTTTAAAGCCTTTTTGTCATTATTCGTATTAGCTTCGACTAATCGATTAAGTATAAAGTCATACATTTGCATCATATTCTGAGCAACTTGAACATCTGTTTTTAATGTTACCATCAGCTCTCGAATAATATTTTGTGCTTTAATTAAATTCGTATTTTTGTCCTCAATGTTCTTTTCATCAATTGCCTTCTCCGCACGTTTTATAAACTTCAAACAACCATCGTAAAGCATTAACGTTAGTTCTCCCGGGGATTTTGTTTCAATTGATTTTTGTTGATAATTTGCATACGGGTTATTGACAGCCATATCCACTACACCCTTTCTATTCAATAAAGCTATGATGGAGGCTATCCACATAGCATATCATACCATGAACAGCAGCCAGCTTCGACAAAATACTACTAGTTTGATTATCATAGTCCTCTATTACTAATATCGTCCTAGGAATATCATTGTTTAATGGTCTACAAGAAAAAAATGTCCCTATTAATTTTTTTAATACATACACGTACCTACTAATTTGTAAAAATAAAGCAACTCCATATTAATAAAAAAACAAAAGAACACGACCATTCACCGCATTCTTTTGTTTTTCTACTAAATTTTTTCATCGATAATTATTCCTGCAAATTCAAGCATTGAAGAGATCATATCGAGGAACTCTTCAGGAGGAATTTCTTTGACTACCTCTTCTGTTTGCTGATCAATGACTTTTACCATCGTCCGATCAAGCACTTCATGCTTCTCAAAATGCAAAGACGTACGGCGAAACATAGTTAAATCATTCATTGATTCCACTGCATGATCCAACTCATCCAGTGTCCATTCTCTCCCGCTTACGCGTGACTCATGCTCAGCTAACCTTGAAGAAGTCTCCACACTTCCTTGTGCCTCGACATTTCTTCGATCTTGGCTAGGGCTTCGTTCAGATTTTACTTGATTGAACAAATCACCTACCGAAATTGAGCCCAATGACTTCACTTCCATGTGTATCACTCCCACTCATTATCGTTCATTCTTTATATCGTCTGAAAGAATTCTTTTTTAAGCATTCGAAATAAATTAATCCAATTGTCATGAAACTATAGTCAACACCGTTGAGTCATTATTTTTTCGAATCAAAAAAGATTCCATCAACAGTCGGTCCTGCATAAGGGGTTTCATACTTCTTTCCTGTTTTCTTTCTTTTTTTCAAATCATTTAAGTCCATCTGAATCGTCCCTTTTGCAGCAGCAAGCTGCTCATTAATTGTATGATTCATTTTGATCAATTCTTGAACAATCTGTTCTTCTGGACTGTTTTGATTTGGACGTTGAACATGTTCCATCAATTGCGCACGTTCTGTTAAATATGAGTTGATCACTTCAATGTATTCTTCACGTCCTTCATCTTTCGGAAACGGCTTTTGTAAATGATCATATAATGCCTTCGTCACCTTATAGATGTCCTTTAAACCGTTTGCCATGTTTAGCCTCCATTCAACATATGTGTAAAAGGGTTGTCCTAAAAGGACCTTTGAGGACAACCTTCATTTTATACTCTAATAAAATTCGTTAACGCAACCGCCGTGCGCTCTTTCGAGTCATGATGATTTTTATATGACATACAAACCACTATAGGAGAAACAAGTTGGGATAAGTTGAATTCCAGCCCATTTTATCTTTGTATTATACGAATTAAAACCCGCTGTACAATTGAGCAAACAATGATTCCGCTTGTGCATTCGCTTGTGCGACTGCTTTTTCCATAGCAGTAAACTGCGCCCAATAGCGCTGTTCGACTTGCTGCATACGACGTTCAAAATTACTAATCCGATCCTCTATACGGTCCATTTCACGACCGATTGTAAACTGGTGGTTTAAGTTTCGACCGCGCATTCCACCAGCTGTTTGCGAGATTTGATCAATCAAGCCATTCGCACTTTCACGAACACGCCGAGCAACACCTTGTTCCCCGTACTCACCGTCACCAGCAAAAATCTGATAAACCGCCTCTGAGTCATTTTCTATTGCTGCTCTCAGCTTGTCTTCATCAACCTCTAGTTTTCCACCGTCCCGGTAATTACTAGTCGTCGTAATCCCTATTGAAGATAAATGATTATATTCTGAATCAAAACCTAAATCAACAGTCGCATACATATCCATTCTAAACCTGTCAAACCCGCTTCTTAACGTGCGATCATTTCGAAGCATTCCACTCATAGCTTTTTCTTCCCACAGCTCAATCTCTCGATCACTCATGGCATTCCGTTCATCAGCTGTTAATGGGCGATAATCCCGATAAAGATCTTCACCAAGCTTGCCATTTACAAAGTCAACTAATTCATTATACTCTTCAACGAAACCGAGAATCGTTTCCATAATTGCGTCAACATCCGTTTTGGCACTAATCGTGATAGTATCTTCCCCTTCTGCAAACGTTCCTTGTAATGTCATCGTCACACCATTCATCGTAAACGTATTCGAACGGCGTTCGGTTTCTAATCCATTTACGGTAAATTTCGCGTTTTCTCCGGCACGTTCATTATCACTATTTAAATGAAAACCATCGGTAAAAAGCGCTCCAGCAAAAGTAATTTCCGCTCCATACTCCGGAGGCTGTATCCCTTCAATGACATTCGGGTTAAACCTTCCAGTATCTGTCCGAATGACCGATATTTTATCTGAAAACTCATCATAAAAAACATTGATTCCTGTATTAGAGTCATTCATTTGCTTAATGACATCATTCATCGATTGATCAGCTGTAAAAACGAAATGATCGGTTACAGCTTCACCTGCTTCATTATAAGTCGTAATGCTCGAAGTTGTATAATTTTGCTGGTATGTAACCGCTACTTCACCTTCTGTTCCTTCTGCAAACCTCAGTGCACCTGTTTCTGCATTTACAAAAACTTGACCAGCACTTAATTCAGCGGAAGAGTCTGTTACGACTTCAAAAGCATTACCACTGACGGTTATTTCTAACGAATCTATATGAATTCCTCTTTTATCAAGTCGCACACTTCCATTTTCTTCATCAAGTGTAAACGTTTCTGTCTGATTTTCGGAAAAATAGGTTACTCCTACTTTTTCATTTGTCCTTAAATTCTTACCGAATTGCAACGTACCATCTTCATTTACTAACACATTGTTTTCGCCTAGTTCCCCTTCATCGGTAACGACTTCCAAGGCCACACCATTGACTGTAACAATGGCTGAGGCAGGATCATTAATATTCGTTTCCAAAGAAATTGAATCGGTTACTGAACCAATTGTGATCTCTTCTTTATTCACAATTCCTTGTTCCCAATAGTCGTTTGCAAAGCTTTGTGTATGCAATGCCTTCGACGTCTCTATTTTTTCTCCAGAACTAATTGCATTTGTACTTGCGTTTGATGCTGCGGTTGCTAAGCTCTTAACCTCACTAATTCTGAACGTTCCGCCACTTGCATTTGAAGTAGCGGTCGCAGTAACGAGCTGTTCATTTGAACTGGAAGCTTGTTGGGTCATCATATTTGAGCGCCTAAGTACTGTATCAAATATATTTGTACGAAATTGATCTAGCATCATATTAATTGCCCGATATTCCTCCATTCGCCATTCGAGCAATTGCTGATCTTGCTTCATACGATCCATCGGCATCCGTTCCGCCCGCATCAAATCCTGTACCATCTGATTAATATCCATTCCCGTGGCAAAGCCTGAAAGTCTCACCTTTCACCACTCCTTATCCTTTATTCTGTTGTCTATCCAGTTTTTAAAACACTATTTATCTATTATTTATATCGGACAGGCAGGAGCGTTTTTTAAGGAAATTTGGAGGAATATGAAGGAAGTTTGGACTTTACGACTATTTTTCACAATAATAACTGTCCTCACGTAAAACGGGCAAGTGTCATTTCGCCTTATAAGGGCACTTTACCACGAGAGTGCCTTAAGAGATCTTATTAATTTGGTTCCTTACCAAAAGTATTTTGAGGACATCCCATTTATATTCAAATAGAATTCGAAATCGCTATAGGCGGACGCTTTCACTCCAGAGCACAAGTGCACCATCTACTCGTGCTGCACTTCGTTTGCATTCGTATTGTAAAGAATTTTTCAGCAAGCGAATAGTTTGTGCCTTGAAACTAGTGCAAGTTAGCGATTCTAACATCTATAGGATTACATTCTAATCATAAAATCTAAAAATGGATGCACCCTTATGAGTACATCCATTCTGCGAAACGACTTTACATCATTTGTCCGCCGCCCATGCCGCCGCCAAGTGACATTAGCTGTTCTGCCTGCGCATTCGCTTCTGCCATTGCTTGCTCCATCGCAGTAAACTGAGCCCAGTATCGTTGCTCCACTTGCTGCATACGCCGTTCGAAATTCGTAATTCGGTCTTGCGCTTGATCAATTTCCCTTCCGATAGAAAATTGCTGATTAGAAGCCATTTCAGAGCGACCGGCACGTTCAGAAATCATATCAATTTGACCGGATAGCGTATCACGGATTCGCCTTGCAATCCCTTGTTCTTCATATTCATCCCCATCTGCTGCAAACATTTGATAAACAGATTCTGGATCTTCTTCTATTGCTGACCGGAGCTTGTCCTCGTCAACGACAAGTCGACCGCGATCTTGATATACTTCACTCGTCGTAATTCCTAACTCTGTGATCAATTCAAACGTTTGGTTCGGGTCACCAGAGTCCACTGTCCCATAGAAGTCTTGCCGCATTTGGTCTAATGCCCCTGTTAGTAAACGGTCATTTCTTACTAACCCGCTATTCGCTCGTTCTTCCCACAATTCTATTTCATGCTCTGACATCTCTCTCCGCTGCTCATCGGTTAACGGCGCATAATCACGATGGTATTCTTCAGAGACTTTTCCGTCGACCATTTCAATTAGTTCATTATATTCATCAACAAACTCCATCACAGTATCAAAAATATCTTCCGTATTGTTCGAGACTTCTAACGTAACAGGGGTATCGAACGTATTGTTGAGCGAAATATTTAATCCATCTATTTCGAACTGATTACTTCTTCTTTCCATATCTGATAATCCATTCAAAGTGAATTGGGCATTTTGTGCATCCACTTCATTTTCTTCATTTAAATGTAACGTATCTGTTAAAAAACTGCTGCCTTCGAAATTTAATTCCGGACCTTCTTCATTAAATACGCCCGTTTCTGTTCTTGATAATGACACTCTGCCACTTTGAGTGTCGTAATATGCTTGGACGCCTAATTCAGAACGGTTTAATGAATCGAGAATATCGTTTAAGCTAGCCTCGTCGTCAAAAGTAAATGTCTCAGTTACTTCTTCCCCATTTTCATCATACGTCGTCATCGAAAATTCAATTTCTCCGTCTTCGTTCAAATCGAAATTTCCACCAAATGCGTCTTCTTGACCGATTAAACTATCATTTGGATCAAACTCAGCACCATCTTCAACAATACTCTCACCGCTGAAGTTATAAGCTGCTGTTGCTAGCTGGGTAACATCAGAGATCGTATACGTGCCATTTGTCGCACCAGCGGATGCCGTCCCGCTAACTAAGCTCTCATTTGAAGAACTTACTTGCTTCGAATCCATGTTTGCACGACGCATAACTCCATCAAATGCATTATTTCGAAAATCCATAAATGCTCGATTTACTTCACGGTATTCACCCATCTTTAATATTAGTTCCTGTTGATCCTGCTGCATTTTTTGCAACGGCTGACGCTCCGCTTGCATTAAATCGGACACCATTTGGTTAATATCCATCCCCGAAGCAAAACCAGAAAGTCTCATTTGTACCACCCTTTTTTTGGAAGGTGCCAGGCACCTGGAATTTTATGTAACAAAATACTAAACCTAAAAAATAAATAATGTATGAAAATAAAACAAAAAACAGAAAAAATCGCAGGATCGTTCCTACTCTTTTTTCTGTTTTTATTCATACACATCGATTATTCATTCTTATGTTTATTATCGGCGAAACGTAGAAAAAGTTTAATTTTTTTATGTTTAAAAGTAGATTTTCATAGTTTTACATATTCCTTCTTTAATAATGCATTACTCGCTTTCTCATCTTCTACTGTTCTTTCGACAACTTTTGAAATTTTATTTCAATATTTAATAAATTTTATTGACTGTATAATTCACTCGGACTATAATTAACGATAAACAGCGGTATATAGAAAGATTTTCTAGTACTCTCGTACATGACTAATTTTCCGAATTTTCAGTATTAAATACCTTTTTGCCCGGTTCAAACTTATGTTGCTTTATCGAATGATGGCTGACTTATCTCTTCCATATTCAGAGGTTTGCCCTACTTATTTTTTTGAAACCGTAAGAATAGTTCATGAATTCTTCTCTTACGTTTCATATAAAAACGATGTAAAAAAGGGGGAAATTCGTTTTGAATCATTTATTTAAAGGAACCGTTTTATTCTTTTTTACTGCGCTTCTCATTTTCGGGATGCTCGCAGCTTGTTCAGCTGATGACGAAGAAACGACTGGTGAAGAAAATCAAGATGACCAAACTGAAGACACGGGTGACAGCGATTCCGACGACTCTGCTGACAGTGGAGATGGAGACATATCCGGCGAATTAGAAATCCAATACTTTGTTGGTGGCTATGGGGATTCTTGGTGGAAAGAAGTCATTAGCGACTTTCAAGAACAATATCCAGATGTCACCATTATCGAGCATGCCGGACCGAACATCAACGATGAAATGAGATCACGTTGGGTTGCAGATAATCCGCCAGATGTTGTCTATATCGATGGCGCAGGGTCTAGTGAAACACAAATGGTTGAAGATGGACAGCTTATGAACTTAACAGATTGGGTTCAAGAAATTGAAGTAGATGGAACGCCACTATTAGATAGTTTTATTGTCGAGCCAGCCAAGTATGATGGTGAGATTTTCAGTTTACCGTTAGTTTTTGACACTTGGGGAACTTGGTATAATAAAGCGGCTTTTGAAGCTGAAGGCTATGAGGTTCCGACCGATTTTGACAGTTACATGAGCACGATGGACGCAATCCAAGAAAACGAAGGAATTTCACCTTTCGTTACGACTGGCCAGCATCCTTACTATTTCCTCAGAGGTGTGTTAACACCAGCGTTCGGTGCAGCTGGCGGTGATGAATTACTCGCTGATATCGTGACCGGTGCTGAAGGAGTATGGGAAAGAGATGAAGTTGTTCATACGATGGAAAAAGTCGCAAAAATGCAAGAAGCTGGTCACATCGATGAAGGTTTTGGAGCGCTAAACCATACTCAGTCACAAATGAACTTCTTACTAGGTGAAAATGCCTTTGTCCCAGTAGGATTCTGGCTGCCAAACGAAATGGCAAATGATGTCCCCGACGGTTTTGAATATGGATTTATCCCTTCACCAATTCAAGATCCAGGTGAACCGTATGCGATCGTACCTGATTTACGTCCTTTAGCGATTGCAGAAAATGCGAACAACCCAGAAGCTGCAAAAGCGTTTGTTGAGTTCGTATTCACACAAGAATATGCGACTCTTTTCTCTGAACATACCGGAGCTATGATGAACTTAATGGGTGTCGATTTATCTTCGAATGATAATGTACCGCCATACTTGATTGAAGCAAACGAAATGATTAACGATCCAGATACAGTACAAATTTATCATAGACCTCACCCAATGAGCTCAGACCTAGAAACCCCTCTTGGAAATGCATTAACATCGTTAATGCTCGGCAATATGACAGTTGACGAGTTCATTGAAGAAGCTGAAGCAGCGACAGCTGACTATCGTGGTGAATAGATTCATTCTAGAATTCTAGTATTGATCAAATTTTGAGTAAAACGATTGTATGGAATGTGAGACAAAATTCCCGTCATTGCATTCCATCTTTCTTTTTTTGTAAAGCTACCTTGAAAACAATGCATTTTTGACAGATGTAAAATAAATATTCATTTCTTAATTTATTAGAAACATGGTGCAAACGGCAGTTATTACAGAACGAATGTCCGTTGAATTTACCAACGACAGAGTTTAGAAAGGAGTGATTGAATTGGTCCAATCGAAAAAACAAAAGTACTTATTTTTGGCGTTTTGTCTCTTACCTGCCTTCATCTTGTTTTCAATTTTTACACTATACCCATTATTCAGCGGCTTATATTATTCCTTTTTTAGCTGGTCAGGCTCTGCTGCCAACAAAGAATTTATCGGATTAAGTAACTACATTCGGCTTTTTAATGATTCAATTATTCCAAGAACGATCCTGCACGACTACTTTCTTGTCGTGACAAAAGTAATCGGAATTATGATTTTAGCTACCTTCTTTGCAGTTGCTATTATGCAATTAAAAATTAAAGAAGCACCTTTTTACCGAATCATCTTTTTCTTTCCAAATATTATGTCCGTCGTCGTTATCGGGATACTATGGACATTTATATATAATCCAAGTCTCGGTCTAATCAATTCAGGTTTAACGTTCCTCGGTTTAGAAAGCTGGACGCGCCCTTGGTTAGGCAGTGAAACATGGGCATTACCGTCACTCGTTTTACCTTCCATATGGGCTGGAATTGGTTTATTCATGTTAATGCTTATGGGAGGAATCGGGACTATTTCGAAAAGCTATTATGAAGCTGCTGAACTAGACGGTGCCAGTGAATGGCAGCAGTTTTGGAAAGTAACCTTGCCATTGATTTGGCCACAAGTAAAAGTATCCATCCTTTATATTGTCATTACGACGTTAAATGGATCTTTTATTATCGTTCAAATTATGACTGGCGGCGGTCCTAACAACGCCACTCACGTCATGGGATCATACTTGTATCAGCAAGCATTCGTTCAATACAACTTCGGTTACGGAGCAACGATCGGGGTTATGATTTTAGTTATTTCATTCATCACAGTGTTTATTTTACAATATTTGCTACGGCGAGAAAAAGTCCAATACTAGTGACTGATCATGTTTGCGGAACAACGTGCTATTACTATGACGTTACAAGAAAAGCGCAAGAGATAAAGGAGTGTCGAAAGCTTGTCTTTGTCTCTTCCTCTACTAAAATTGCTTTGGAGTGTATCCGTCGAGACAACTCGAAGTCTTGCGTGATGTAAACGTTCGTCGCTCACGACTTATCGTAGACGAGGTGAGGGAAGTTTCTCAAGTCGTTCATGCTGCCTCTTCCTCTACCTGAGTTGCTTCGTAGTATGTCCGTCGAGACAACTCGTTAGATCAGAACTTCGGCTAATACCCCCGCGTCCTGCGAGAACGCCGAAGTCACCACGTCCGTGTGGAAGCTCGTGATGTAACGCTCTTCGCTGAAGCTAGACAGCAATTGAGAGATTGTATTTTATACTTTTTTAACCTTTGAAAAAGGAGGTACAAATGTGAAGCAAAATAGAAAAGCTGGTCATATTTTACAGCGTACAGGGATAAGGCTACCGTTGATCTTATGGTCCATTGCAGTCTTGTATCCGATTATATGGATGCTTATTGGATCATTCAAATCGAATGCCGAAATATATGCCAATCCGTGGGGGTTGCCTGCTTCGTTTAACTTTCAAAATTTTACTGATGCTTGGAACAACTACAATATCGATGTTGGCGTTTTTAATAGTTTGATTGTCACGATATTTGGTGCATTATTAACGTTAGCTTTGGCTGTACCAACCTCATATGCACTTGAAAGAATGAAGTTTCGCGGAAGTACATTACTATTTAACCTTTACATTTCGGCGATGATGATTCCAATGGTGCTCGGCTGGATCCCATTATTTTTCCTATTAGCACAGTTTAATATGCTAGACAATATTTTTGGATTAGGGATTGTCTATGCCGTTTCACAATTGCCTTTTAGTATCTTTGTTTTGACGACCTTTATGAGTTCAATCCCGAAAGAATTAGAGGAATCCGCAGCGATTGACGGGATGTCCCAATATGGCGTACTGTTAAAAATCATTACCCCGCTCACGATGTCCGGAATTATTACCGTGACTATTATGAACGTAATTCAATTTTGGAATGAATATTTCATGGCCTTAATCTTCTTACAGTCACGGGAAAATTATACGTTAGGCCTTGCGATTGATTTTATTAGTCGTGAAGCAGAGTATACGAATGCTTGGGGAACATTATTTGCGAGTTTAACGATTGCCATCATTCCAGTTATCGTCTTATATGCCATCTTCCAGCGCCGCATTTCAAAAGGCATGACCGAAGGCGCGATCAAAGGGTAGCAAGAAAAATATAAACATGAAGATTTCACAGTCTATTGGAATTACATAAGTATCCTATTCGGATTGAAATCCCGTTCCATCGGGGTTTCTTTTTTTTGCTTTGAAAAATGTAAAGCTACAGTTTCTCCTTCTTTTTAAATTCTTAATAAAGAACAATATCACTTGACTACGTTCTTTATAAAGCATATAATAACTTATAATGTTCGTTTTAACGAACGTCATCCTGGAAGCGAGTAGAGGGGGGAGTTGCTTGATAAAAAAAGTCATGAAGTGGATCAGTAATCTATTCGTTGTTTTCTTTCTTATTTTAAGCTTAGGAGTATTGGTCACGAATGTACAAGCTAAAGGTGAACCTCCGTCTATTTTTGGATTTCAACTTTTGCAAGTTTTAACTGGTAGCATGGAACCGCACCTAAATCCTGGCGATATTGTCGTCATTAAAAAGGATAATGGAATCCAAGTAAATGACGTCATTACGTATAAGAATCCCGAAAACATTTATGTCACTCACCGGGTCGTTGATGTCGTGGAGAAAAATAATGAGATACTTTTTCAAACAAGAGGTGATGCCAATAATATTGTCGACCAAGACTTTGTCTCCTCAGACCAACTCTTAGGATCATATGTTTTTTCGATTCCAAAGATCGGTTACATCATTAATATCGCTAAAAATCCTATAGGTATATTCCTTCTTTCTATGATACTTATCATCCTATTAATCTTCGGTACAGTGAAAAAAATCATTTTACGCAACCATGAAAGTAACGATAAAGTCAACACTTGAATGTCGGTGTTAGGAGGTGACGATTCGAGAAAAAACGGACAAGCTTCACTCACAAGGAGAGTATACAGAATCCAAAAATTGGGAGGGATGTCGTGTGAAAAAGAAACCACTATTTATCGTCATAAGTGTTATATTGCTAGCTGTCATTATTTCTGGAACGATTGCTTATTTTTCAATGGAATTTTCGAGTGATGAAAATACCGCTACTGCTGCAACATTTGATGTTGATGTCGTCAATTCCGACGGTGAAACGATCGGGGATGCTCAATTTGATTTAGATGAAAAACTGTACCCTGGAATGGAAACGAGAGAAGTTTACACATTCGATATTAATAAAAATAATACAGAAGTACCTTTAGAATATAGTGTGAACTTAACGCCATCTGGTGACTTATTCCCTTCTAACGGAAGCACGCCTATTGAACTGAAAATGGAAAGATTGATTGATGGAAACTGGACTACAGTGGACCATTCCACACAATTCAGGCCAGAAAACGATACAGAAAGCTACCGCATTTTAATCGATTGGCCGCATGGTGACAATGACATTGAATTCCAAGGGACTACTGGAAATATCAGTTTAGAGGTTGTTGCCACTCAAGTCGATGATTTTGTCATTGATCTTGAGTTAGGAAATGTTGAGTTTATCAATTCAACGCCGATACGGAGCGGAAGTGTCGTTTTCGAAATCATCAATAACGGTAGCCAGTTAGAAGATACTTCAGTTAGGATTGATAGAAGAGTACAAAATGATTGGGTCCGTGTCATAACGATTAACAATAGCACCATTCAAGAAGGCTCAAGGGAATATAGTGCCCCAAGACTAAACGACTTAGGAAGATACTACAGAATTACAATCGAATATGAAGGAGACGTTATTTTGCAAGAAGAAGTTTGGGGGTAATATCACCGCCAGCTAAAAAAAGAAGTAAATCACTTTTAACGCCTTCACTCATCCGTCGCTAGCTGGCGGATGAGCTTTTTCATGATAAAACAAACGTGACTTATTCTTAAAAAGCTTTTCGTAAGTAAATAAGTAAGTACTCGCCTAGAAACTTTTATACTTTTGTGCAAGTCTCAATGGTCAAAGCCTTCATCGACGTTATAGATTGTCCATAGTTTTTATAAGAAAAGCGTAACCGCCTTTGGTTATCGTCTAAGAAATCTGATCGGACAAAACGCCACGTCCTGTGGCATGCCCGGCATTAGACGTCCTGTCCGTCGAGACAACTCGTAAGATAAGATCTTCGGCTAAAACCCCCGCGTCCTGCAGGAACACCGAAGTCACCACATCCGTGTGGAAGCTCGTGTAGTAAACGCTCGTGCCTGCTAGTCTAGACAGAAATCTAGAATTGAAATTTTATACTTTCTTATCTTTTTAAAAAAGACGCGCCTCTCGTAATGGGCACGCCTCTACTCAACGATTATGTCGTCTCCTCTATTAAATGGTTTTTAAGTTGATCTCGTAATTTCCGTTTCATGAACTTACCTACCGACGTTTTTGGAATTTCATCTAAAAAGATGATGTCATCTGGCAGCCACCACGTAACGAATTGTTTACTTAAAAAGTCCATTAATTCCTCTTTTGAAACTGTCGTCCTATAATCATCCTTTAATACGACACAAGCGACAGGACGTTCTTGCCACTCTGGGTGAGCAACCGCAACAACACTTGCCTCAAACACTGCATCATGGGCCATTAGTGCATTCTCCAAATCAACCGATGAGATCCATTCACCGCCACTTTTTATTAAATCCTTCGTTCGGTCAATTACTTTCACAAACCCTTCTTCATCAACCGTCACAACGTCCCCAGTATAAAGCCACCCATTTCCAAATGCTTCATTTGTACGTTCATCATGATAATATTCATTTGCAATCCATGGTCCTCGAACGAGAAGCTCTCCCATTTCCTCTCCATCCCAAGCAACTTCGCCGTTTGCGCCGATCACTTTCATTTCAAGACCAGGAACAAGTAGACCTTGCTTAGCCCGGACATTTAGTTTTTCTTCCTCTGGTAAATCTTCTTGATAGCTCTTTAACCTTGAGATTGTAACAAGAGGACTCGTTTCGGTCATACCATACGCATGAATAAATGGGATATTGTATTTCGTTTCATATGCACGAATCATCCCAAGAGGAGCAGCAGACCCACCGCAAAGAACAGCACGAAGACAACTCGTGTCATAGTTCCCTTCATCTAATTCCTTCAATAATCCTAACCATATTGTCGGGACACCAGCTGTTATCGTCACTTTTTCTGATTCGATTAATTGTGCGATCAATTTCGGCGTAAACTGGGGTCCAGGTAAAACTTGTGTTGACCCGAGCCATGTTGCAGCAAATGGTAATCCCCAAGCATTTGCATGAAACATTGGAACGACAGGCATACAACGATCTGATTCAGAAAGTGCCGCAGAATCAGCTAGCGCCATTGCAAAACTGTGTAAAACGATTCCTCTATGAGAATAGGTGACCCCTTTCGGATTTCCTGTCGTTGCAGACGTATAGCACATTCCTGCAGGCTCATTTTCATCAATTTTCTTTTCAAATTCATATGTTTCATCTGCTTCCGCTAATAGCTTTTCATAGGAGTAGACAGGTGATAACGTCGTTTGAGGAAGCTCCTCATAATCAGACATAACAATAAATGCTTCGACCGATTTTAACCGGTCTTTCAAAGGCTCAATAAGTGGTAATAAATCATCATCGATTAGTAGCACTTTATCTTCTGCATGATTGATGACATAAATAAGATGTTCCTGTGAAAGTCGAAGGTTAATTGTATGAAGGATCGCCCCCATACCTGGAGCTGCAAAGTATATTTCAAGATGACGATGATGATTCCACGCCAACGTGCCTACCCGATCACCTTTAGAAATTCCTAACTTTTTTAAGGCACTTGCAAGCTGTCGAGTTCTTGCACCGATTTGCTTATATGTGAATCGTGAAACACCCGTAGAAGTTCTAGAGATTACTTGTTTTTTCGGAAAAAATTTCTCTGCTCTTTCCAACATCGATCCAATTGTTAAAGGAAAATCCATCATTCCCCAATACCCCTTCCAATTACAGAATGTGTGATAGTGTCAACAAAATCTAGCGCTACAATAAGATTTAAAACACGTTACCATTCTTCCATTCTTTTATCTGTTGTGACGATACTTGCAATCGTTTCATTAAAATTTCCTCTGTATGTTCACCTAAGACAGGCGGTGGTGACGCCTCTTCTAAGGGACTTCCCTGGTGGGTGAACACTTGCACCATTCCCCATTTCGAGTCGACGACCTTCTGTCCCTTTTGGAAATAAGGAAATGAAGCTAGCTCACTCGTTTCTAAAATAGGAGTTAAACAACAATCTACTTTTATACTAAACTGTGTCCATTCTTCTAACGTCCTCTCAGAAAAAAGCACTTTCAAATCACTGTATACGTTGTTTTCTTCTTTTGCAGGTGAATCGTGAGCCTCTATCCAATCTTCTCTTTTTACCGCATGACAAAAGTTCACCCAAAACTTTTTCTCTAATGCTGCAAGACTAACAAACCGTTCATCTTTCGTTTCATAGATTTGATAGGAAACGATTTCCCCACCAAGAAATGGAACACCATGCTGACTGCCTGTTTCTTGATGAAACAAAACATGGTTCGACATGAAGGACATCATCGCATTCGCCATTGAAAAATCAATGTATGTTCCTTCACCCGTTTTTCCCCGCTGAATTAAACCGCTTAAAATCGCTTCGTTAACCGCGATACTGCTAACGAGGTCGGCAAACGTATTTTTCGGATGAACAGGTATACCGTCACGATCTTTTAATTGAGCAAGCGCACCACTTAAAGCCATGTAATTTAAATCATGACTCCCTAGAGAGCTCATCGTTCTATTTTGTCCATAACCTGAGACCGAACAATAAACGATCGCGTTATTCAACTTTTTAACACGTTCGTAATCGATCCCTAACTTTTTAGCCACTCCTGGCCTAAAGCTTTCAACGACAACGTCTGCCGTTTTGATCAACTTTCTAGCAATCTCTTGGGCAGCTTGATTTTTCAAGTTAAGCGTGATGCTTTTTTTATTTCGATTATTAGCAAGAAAGACAAGACCTGTTCCATCTTTTTTCACACCGAGATTGCGGGCTGGATCGCCTTCTTGCGGCTCAACTTTTATAACCTCTGCTCCCATATCAGCTAACCTAAGTGTTGCAAAAGGGCCAGGTAAATAAAATGAAAAGTCAATGACTTGAATTCCTTTAAGCATCAGACAGCCCCTCCTAACATGTGACCCGGGTGTAGTTGCGTTCCTACTAATCGACTTGATTGATCTCTTGTAGCTGCTTTCTCAATAAAAATTTCTGTATTTTCCCACTCGCATTTCTTGGCAGCTGTTCAACGAATATATAATGTCTCGGTCGTTTGTAGCGTGCCAGTCGATCGCTATTTTTACAAAAATCATCGATCTCTGCTTCCGACATTGCATCGTCTTTTTTCACAATGATCGCTGTTACTTTTTCTCCCCACTGTTCATCTGGTTCACCGATAACAGCAACATCTAACACACCAGGATGTTCATAAAGGATATCCTCTACTTCACGCGGGTAAATATTCTCACCACCACTAATGATCATGTCATCCACTCTGTCGGCAATCCATAGATAACCATCCTCGTCAAAATAGCCAATATCACCTGAATAATACCAGCCCTTATAGATCGCCTTTTCAGTAGCGTCAGCTCGGTTATAATATCCTTGCATCATACATGGACCTTTGACAATAATCTCCCCCGGTTGTCCTGCAGGCATCGTATCTGTCGGCTCAGGTCTGCCAACATCTTGAGGGCGGACGATTCTAATCTCATGATTTAAGATCGCTTTCCCAGCAGAGCCCGCTTTATGAATTTGCTCCTCTTCCATTAGGAAAGTAACGGCTGGTCCCATTTCTGTCATTCCATATGCCTGCACTAAACCGATCCCGAAACGTTTATGGATCGCTTCAACTAACGCAGGTGCCATTGGTGCTGCACCATATAAACCAACTCGTAATGACTTTAAATTATAATGGCTTAACTCCTCTTGCAGCATCATATTCCACATCGTCGGTGCGGAGAAGAAAACGGAAATCCGTTCATCTTCAATGAGTTGTAGCGTCTGCTTCGAATCAAAATGGTGGGCAATGACATTTGAAGCACCAATATGAACCCTAGGTAAGAAGGCGCAATGAAGTTCTGCACAATGAAACATTGGCGCTACGACTAATCCGCGATCTTTTTCAGTAAGTTTCATCCCAGATATTAAAATTAAGCTTTGCTCAACGATATCGCGGTGACGATGCATCACTCCTTTTGGGCGTCCAGTCGTACCGCTCGTATACATAATCGCATATAAATCGTTTTCAGATACGTTAATATTAGGTCGTTTATTGGAAGCTACAGCTACTTTTTCATGATAGTGTCTAGCAAAAGAAGGAGGGTTTTCATCGACATGCCAAAATGCTACATTCGGAAAGAAGGACTCGATCTCAGATACTTTAGGTGTAAGAACGTGTTCAAATAAAACAACTTTCGGTTCAGCGTCTTGTATAATAAACTTTAATTCTTCTGACTCAAGACGGAAGTTGATCGGGTTAAAAACTGCTCCGATCTTTGCACAAGCAAAAAACGCAGTCGCTAATTCTTCTGTATTAAACAAATAAGTTGAAACTTTGTCACCTTTCATAACGCCAGCGTCCATCAATGCATTCGCTAACTTATTAACTTGCTGATCCCACTCCTTATAACTGTAGCGAACACCTTTTTCTACATCATATACCGCTTCTTTATTCGGATATTTTTGAACGGTTTGTTCAAACAATGTGCCAATCGTCGTATACATACTCCCACCCCATTCATTTTTTGATTCGAAAAATATAGCTGCATAAATGCTCAGCGAAATATGAATATCGATTTTCTTTATGACTGTTCCGATTATTGCCGGTCAACTACTTCTTTTTATCAGCTCCTTCCAAAGTCAAACGTCCATACCATTTTCACAGCGACAGCTGTACCCATTTCACATTCATTTTTCAATTTTTTCGATTCAATTAAAGCCCTAAGTTTTTTGCAATAATCGTTTTCATCACTTCGTTCGTTCCAGCATAAATCGCTGCAACAGGCGTATCGCGGAAACGGCGAGCAATTTTATATTCCTCCATATAGCCGTATCCACCGTAAAGCTGCATACACTCCGAAGCGACTTCCTTTGCCACGTCAGTCAGCTTCCATTTCGCCATGGAAACTTCAGTTACTATTGGTTCTCCATCCATATGCTTGCGAATTAATTGATCAATAAAGGTTCTGCCCATTTCAATTTCTGTTGCAAGCTCTGCTATTTTAAATTGTGTGTTTTGAAACTTGCTAATCGGCTTTCCAAAAGCTTTTCTAGATTTAACATACTCCATCGTCATTTGCAGCATATCTTCTGCAGCAACTTGTGCAGCGATTGCGACGACAAGCCGCTCTTGTTGGAGATTTTCCATTAAATAACGGAACCCTTCCCCTTCTTCCCCTAACAAATTCTCTTTCGGTACACGGCAATCTTCGAAAATTAATTCAGCTGTGTCTTGGCTATGAAGACCAATTTTGTTTAACTTTCGTCCCCTCGAAAAACCTGGGCTGTCTCGCTCAACGACGAGTAAGCTAACACCTTTATGCTTCGGTTCGGCTTTCGGGTTTGTTTTACATGCAACAAGGACTAAATCAGAATGAATGCCATTTGTAATAAATGTTTTTTGGCCATTTAATACGTAATGGTCACCATCTAACATCGCTGTCGTTTTAATATTTGCAAGGTCAGATCCTGCGCCAGGTTCCGTCATCGCAATCGCTGTAATACATTTACCCGTTACACAT
Source organism: Evansella halocellulosilytica (assembly GCF_002335745.1). Classification (GTDB taxonomy): domain Bacteria; phylum Bacillota; class Bacilli; order Bacillales; family Salisediminibacteriaceae; genus Bacillus_CA; species Bacillus_CA halocellulosilytica. The sequence continues at coordinate 5,280,537 of NZ_NIST01000001.1, forward strand.
TTTGGGAGCCAACGGCGTTTCTGTTCCTCTGTACCGTAAGAAGTTAAGTATGGAACAACAATATCGTTGTGAAGACCGACGCCGACTAGACTTGTTCCGATACGTTCTAGCTCTTCATTGATCACAACAGAAAATCCCCAATCTACCTCTGCCCCACCATACTTTTCCGCTACAGATGGACAGAGAAATCCTTGTTCTCCCATCTTCTCCCATAATGAACGGGGGATAAGCCTTTCTTCTTCCCATTTTTCAAAATAAGGTTCCACCTCTTTTTCTAAAAACTTTCGTAACGCTTTTCGAAAAATATCATGTTCCTCTGTTAAATAAGGATGATTCACTTTCAAATCCTCCATTCTTCTTTTTAAATTGACTTTTCATCCGAAAATTCAGTCTTTTTATTAGAATATTTTTCACGTAATTGATACTTCAATAGCTTTCCGGATGTATTTCGAGGTAACTCGTTAGCGATGACAATCTTGCGAGGAGTTTTGTACCCTGCTAATTTTTTGCGACAAAACTGATGAAATTGTTGTTCATCAATCTTTTCCCCATCTTTCGGTACGATGATCGCTGTCACAGCCTCACCCCAAAATTCATCTGGCGTACCGATAATCGCGACATCACGAACGTGCGGATGATCATAGATGATTTGTTCCACTTCAACCGAATAAACATTTTCTCCTCCAGATATGATCATATCTTTTTTCCGATCAACGATCGTGATATTCCCCTCATGATCGATAACGCCTAAATCCCCTGTATATAGCCAGCCATCTTTAAGGGTTTTCTTTGTTTCTTCAGGTTTTTTAAAGTACTCTTTCATGACCGTTTCTCCCCGGAGGATGAACTCTCCAACAGAACCAGGCTGCACATCATCTCCTGTTTCATTAACGACTCTAGCTTCAGTATGAAAAATCGGTTTGCCGCCTTTTCCAAGATGATGTTTATGCCCTTCTGGATCTAACATAATCCCTCCAGGACCTGCTTCTGTCAGACCACAAAGATTATAAAAGCGGTCTGTTTTAAATAGCTTCATGCTTTGGCGGACAATTTCCGGAGCCATCGGCGCTGCTCCATAACCACAACGTTGAATCGATGATAAGTCATATTGATCGGCATTCGGTATTTGAAGCATAAAATTGTACATCGCTGGTACACCGAAGAAATGTGTAATTCGATGTTCTTCGATCGCCTTTAACGTCTCAACCGGATGAAAGTCTCGATGAATAATATGACTTGCTCCGAGGACAACTCCAGAAACGAGGAATAAATTCAATTGTGCTGAATGAAAAAGAGGTGCGATGTGTAAAAAGCGATCATCTCTGTTAATTCCCATTCCTACCACCATCGTTAAACCAACGTGAAAAACACGTTTATGATCAAATAACGCCCCTTTCGGTCTACCTGTTGTGCCGGACGTGTATAAAATTTCAAGATCATCGGTTTCTTCAACTTGAACAGGAGGATCATCGGTATTTTTTGTCAGTACATCTTCATATGATAAGTGATGTGTTTGTTGCGGTTGACCGACTGTAACAACTGTTCGAACATCGGTTCTTTCAGCTGCTTCTTTTATTAAGTGCTCGAACTCTTTATCACATATGACGATGGCAGAATCGGATTGTGCTAATATATATTGAACTTCCCCAGCTGTAAGCCTGAAATTAATCGGAACGACAACTGCTCCAATTTTAGCGATAGCAAAATAGGAAAAAACAAAGTAATCAGAGTTCTTCATCATCAATGCCACTTTGTCACCTTTTTTGACTTGAAGGTTCAACAATCCATGTGCGAGTTTATTCACTTCCTCATTGACCTGTAAATACGTATAATTCCTCCCCTCAAAATGAATGGCTTGTTTGTCACTAATATTTCTTGCATTTACAGATAAGTATGAGCCGATGTCCAATTTCATTTCCCCCTTTGGAAAAACATATTTGACTACTCCTTTATATATTTGCAAATTCCATGCCATGTTTATATTGATCGTGATTAGCCGGAATTTCCTACTTTACGTTGGCAAAAAAATGTATGGAGTAACTGAACTAAAAAAAGAAGTGTCCAATTTTTAGACACTCCTTACAGTTCATATTTTTTCAGTTTTTCATATAAACCTGATCGACTGATCCCTAACATTTGTGCCGCCTTCGTTTTATTTCCATTTGCACAATGTAATGCTTTTTCTATCGCGGAACGTTCAGCACTTTCAGCCATATTCACCATAGGTATCTTGCCAATACGCTCTGTATATTCCGTCATGTATTCTGGTAAATCAGCGATTTTGATTTTGCCATTTTCAGCAAATGTCGCTGCTCGTTCCAACACATTTTTTAACTCACGAACATTTCCTGGCCAATGATAATTTAACAACAAAGAGTTCGCCTCTTCTTCTATTCCCGTTATACTTGACCCGAGCATTCTGTTAAATTGTTCAATAAACACGTCAATAAACAACGGAATATCCTGCTTTCTTTCACGCAAAGGGGAAATATGTAAAGAAATCACATTTAATCGATAATATAAATCCTCTCGAAATGTCCCTTCCTTCACCATTTCCTCTAGTGAACGGTTTGTCGCTGCAATAATCCTTACATCGGCTTGTACGCGCTTTGTTCCCCCGACACGGTAAAATTCCCGCTCTTGCAGGACTCTTAACAGTTTCGCTTGTAAAGCTAACGACATATCACCAATCTCATCCAAAAATAACGTGCCTCCATTTGCTAAATCAAACTTTCCGATCTTCCCTTTGCGGTGTGCTCCCGTAAATGCGCCATCCTCGTAACCGAAAAATTCTGATTCTAACAAGTGTTCAGGGATCGCAGCACAGTTAATCGAGACAAATTTCCCTTCTTTTCTTATACTGCTTCCGTGAATCGCGTGGGCGAACAATTCTTTCCCGGTCCCGCTTTCACCTCGAATAAGAACGGTCGACCTGCCTTTTGCAGCTTTTTTCGCACTTTTCTTTAGTTTTTCAATATAAGGATCCTGACTGATAATTTGATCCCAAGTAAATCGGGCCGTTTCAGTATTCTTCAACTGGGAACGGTAAAAATTAGCCTTACTTTCAGCCTTTTCAAGCTTCTTATATAATTCACTCACTTGGTTTAATTGGCGAAACATCACTTTTCCTAAAGCTCCAATTATTTCTCCATCTTGTTTTATCGGAATTTTATTCACAATATATTTGATCCCGTTTACTTCCTTAAAGTCACTTAATTCTACTTCACCACTATGAAAAACAGAACATAAATGCAGTTGCGGCATTACATCATCAATCGGCTTATGAATGATTCTAGATTTCTCTAAATGAAACAAATCTAGAAGCGGAGGACTAACCATTGTCACCCTTTTATTCTCGTCAATCATTAAAATTCCGTCGTATGCATGTTCGATCGCGGTATCTAACGTTTGCTTTAAATTTTTCACCGTTTGCAGTTCTTTTGCCATTTGTTCAAGTTCGGTAATTTCATGGAATAATGCGATAATCCCTTTCGAGCCAGTTATCGTTTCATAACTAGATAGACGGAGCATCGTTTGATTCATTCCAACAGCTACCTTTGGTACAAAAATAGACTTAGTGTCCGCTATATCGACATTTGGAAAAAGAGTTTCGAACTTCTCACCCATGACGGATCCCTTCGATTGAGCACTCAGCGCCAAGAAGTGGTCATTCACATAAATCACTTCTTTTTCTCCATTTGTCATGACAATTCCTAAATGGGAAGATTCTAAAATCGTTTCGAGCTGTTCTTTTAATGTATTTGAATATCGAAGCAAGGCCATGACCATGTCTGTCTTTGTTAATAATCCAATAACATGGCCATCATCATCTAAGACGACTCCTGTTCCTACATGACTGTTTTTTACCATCTCTTTAATCTCATCATAAGACGTATTTACCGTAGTTGAAACAATATCTGTTTTTATGTAATGTCCGATCGGCTCTGATAACGATTGTTTTTCCAGGATGAGAGTGAACAACTTACTTTTCGTAAAAATTCCGAGCAATTGACCTTCTGCGTTCGTGACAGGAATGATATCCCATTTATGTTCTTTCATCATTTCGACTGCTGAACGTATTGATCCCGTTTCGTCTAATGTACAAGTAACAGGTGTCATCATTTCCTTCAGATCAATCACCGAACCCCTCCTATTTTGCCAGTCCATTTCTTTAATTTCTATTTTACAATATAATAGTATGTAAATTCAGAATAATTTTAACTCATTGTTGAAAATGGCCATACAGTTGGTCGGCGCGCAACTTCTCTTCGGATACACGCAACTTCTCTTCGGATGCACGCAACTTCTCTTCGAGTGCGCGCAACTTCTCTCAAAGTACACGCAACTTCTCTTCGAGTGCGCGCAACTTCTCTTCAAGTGCGCGCAACTTTCCTCACGGCACACGCAACTTCTCTCGGAGTGCGCGCAACTTCTCTCACGGTACACGCAACTTCTCTCGGAGTGCGCGCAACTTCTCTCACGGTACACGCAACTTCTCTCAAAGTACACGCAACTTCTCTTCGGGGGCGCAACTTCTCTCAAAGTACACGCAACTTCCCTTCGAGTGGGCGCAACTTCTCTCAAAGTACACGCAACTTCTCTTCGAGTACACGCAACTTCTCTCCGGTAGCACGCAACTTCTCTCAGGTTACACGCAACTTCTCTCCGACTGGCGGTCTACCTATTTAGTAGAGAAGAAGAAAAAAGCAGGGTCTTATGATTCATGATTCAGACTCTGCTTTCATTTGACGGTTTTCTTTCATAGTTTCATTTTTATTTTTAAAATTACTTAGGTTGCATCCGGATTGCACCATCAAGGCGGATCACTTCACCATTTAACATCGGATTTTCGACGATTGACTGAACTAAATGAGCATACTCACTTGGATCCCCTAGCCGTGACGGAAATGGAGTCATTTCCCCTAACGCATTGCGCGCTTCTTCTGGCAGCGCGGCAAACATCGGTGTGTCGAATAACCCAGGAGCAATCGTCATTACCCGCACACCGTAGGGAGATAGCTCACGGGCAATCGGTAATGTTAAACCAACGACACCACCTTTTGATGCACTATAAGCCGCTTGACCAATTTGTCCTTCAAATGCTGCAACGGATGCGGTGTTAATAATAACCCCTCGTTCACCGTTTTCATTCATTTCGTTTTCCACCATCTTTTCAGACGCTAATCGAATAACATTAAATGTCCCTATTAAATTTACTTCAATGACTTTTGAAAAAGAACCAAGATCATGAACACCTTTTTTACTTAATACTTTTTTCGCGTCACCGATTCCTGCACAGTTTACGACGATATCGACTTCACCAAATGTTTCAATTGCTTCGTTCAATGAAGATTGAACTGATTCTTCATCTGCAACGTTCGTTTCAACAAAGTGGACATCATCCCCAAGTTCTTCTACTAATTGCGTTCCCTTATCTCTCATCAGGTCGAAAATCACTGCTTTTCCACCTTGTTTCACAACATTGCGAATGACAGCTTCGCCCAATCCAGAGGCTCCGCCAGTTACAAGAGCAACCGAATCTTTTATAATCACAACTAAATCCCCCTTATTGAATAAGTCATCACCATTTTATGATGCAAGATTCATACCAAAATTTTTATCGTTTATTTACATATTCTATAAGCGGGATTTATCGATTTATGATTGTTGAACAAAAAAAGTGTCCAGAACATGTTTTTACACTGTACAAATTTTGGACAGATGGTTGATATGGGTCCGCTCAACACCCAATGTTAGGCTTTTAGATAACAATAACGGAACGAGCGGCCGCCAAGAAAATTCAGGGAACTTGTATGAAAAGAGGCAAAAGGTTTGCCATTAATAATTAAACAAATCGCCTTCCTCGTAACCTTCAATATGAATATCGAGAATGGCCTCTTGAATCAAATTTGCAATTCTTTCTTGCACATCTTGTATATCAACACGATCATCGATCAATTTATTACGAATTTCGCGTTCCATATCCTCAAATGATTCGAACCCTTCCCTTTCACGCTCATCATTTACTTTAATAATATGGTAACCAAACTCGGTTCTGACTGGGTCACTTACTTCCCCAACGTTCAATCCAAATGCTACTTCTTCAAACTCCGGTACCATCATTCCAACAGGGAAAAAACCTAAATCTCCTCCATCGCCAGAATTGGATGTGTCGATCGAGTAATCAAGTGCGAGCTGATCAAAATCGTCCCCATCATCAAGCTTCTCTTTTATCTCGATTGCTAGTTCTTCTTCTTCCACTAAAATATGTTGAGCATGAATTTCTCGATTCAGCTGTTCATATTCATCTCTTAATTCTTCCTCATCTATCGAGACACCATCAGCTTTCGCTTCTTCCTGTAAAAGTGTCATTTTTACTAGTTGTCGGAAGGACTCTTCGTCTCCGTAGTTTTGATAATCTAACCACATTTCAAAATCATCGTCTAATTCTTCCTTGATCATTTGAATTTCACGATCAATATCTTCTTCACGAACATTGTATGTCTCATCCAAAACTAATACAGTTACTAATTCTTGCAAAGCGCTTTCGCCATGCTTCGCTTTCAAAGCCTCATAATGTTCTTCTTTCGTAATCGTTCCAGCAGTTGTCTCCACTAAAACCTCATCACCATCGAACTCAGTAGTACTACCTTCTTCAGCTTCTGTTCCTATAGAACATGCAACTATCATTAACAAACCTGCCAACATTACGATATAAAATGCAACGTTCTTCATAATCTCACACTCCTTCAAGATCGTTATATGAAAACTAGTATGTATGAAACCTCTTAAATCGATTGAATCTTTATTTTTCAAAATCATGAAGTGAGAACGAACCAAAGAGGTCCGCTCCCACCATGAAATATGCAACTCTCACTATCTACCATTACCATTTCCTGGTCCGACACGACGAACAACACTGCTTGATTGGTCTGCATCCGTTTCAGACGTTGCAGAGAACGTTAACTCAGTTGGTCTCAGTTCTCTACCAGGATCAGGAAGCTGAACGTAAACAGATACTTCTTCCGTTTCACCAGCTTCAACTTGCAATAGATTGTTTGGAAGCATCATGTCCCAATCAGCTTCAGTGGAAGCTTCAAGACGGAAAATATCCGTTTCCTCTCCAGTATTTGTCACATTGAAACGATATTCCGCAATCATTCCAGGCTGTGCATGCTCAGCAGAGCTTGTCTCTACTGAAACACCACGTTCATAAGGGCCCGCACCATCCAAGTGACGAACAGCTACACGGTAAGAAAGAGCTTCATCATTAGCGACTACTTTATCAAGAATGTAAAAATGTAAACGATTATGCTCATCGACATATTCATTTTCGACACCGTCATCTGTTCCTGCTTTAAACAGTGCGTTCGCTAATTGCTGATAATCGCCTTTCGATAATAATTCTTCCGAACCGTCAGCTCGTACGAAATCAACTTCGTCAATATATTCCGGATGAGCATCAATGACCCAAATATTCGGCCACGACTCAGCATTCTTTGTTTTTGCCATTAATACACCTGCATCCATTTGGAAAGAATCGAAGCCGACACGGTCGACAACTTCAATCGTATAATTGTCGTACCATTCAGCACCCCTCTGCATATCTGCACGCCAGTCATCTTCCAAAGAATTTGGTGGTGTATGGTCGACCATTTCGATATTTATACCGTATATCCCATCCCGGCCAAACTCTTCTCCAGTTGGAACAGAACGCGTTAAAATCTCAGCAAATACCGGTCCCGTTTCAGCTAGCTCATCACGATCAACGTTTATATATTGATCTTCCGTCAAATACCCTTGTTTAATCTTATTTCTTAACATATGATGCGATGGAGCTGAGGCCCCTTCATACGATGGAATCGTCCATCGAGTGTGATTTCCTCCTGGACCATTAAAAGCACCACGACTCATGATTTCCCAAGGACCAGAATACGTTCTAGACACTGGATCCGCATATGGATTGTTGTAGTTATCTAGTAATTCCATAATATGACCGAATTCATGGGCAAAAACTGCCATACCGCTACTTTCACCTTGTAAGGACATTCCTTGGCTTATGTTTGCTCTCGCCCAAAGGGCTGACGCAGCCATCCAAGATGTCCAAGGTACATAACGAGTTGTCGCCCAGTTGTCTAGTTCATCTCTAAACTCCTCTGGCGGACCAAATTCATCGGGAACATCATCTGGGCCTTCAAACATCATTTCTCCAAACTGCTGCCAAATATCAGACTCGTTATAACCTGCATGAACGATAAATGTGAAATCATAGTCGATACCTGAAGCCTCGATGTCTTCTGCAGCAGCTTCTACGGCATCATTCATGATGTTATGTGTACTATACCCTTCTGGCATATGAGCTTGTTGTCCGAATTCTCCCATGCCGTACTGAAAATATCGATGTTCCATTTCATAAACACCATAAGCATCAAGGTCGACACTCCACTGACCGAAAGAGTTTTCTCTCCAATACTCATCAATCGTGCGATAATTGTTAATTTCTTGTGGTGTATTTAAGTAATCCGCCCACCACTGAGGCAGTTCGTCTCGAGGAATGTCCCCAACTCCAATTGGGTTTCCAGCAGGGTCTGATCCTTCCGGCTGACTTAATATAAATTCCTGATCTGGAAAGTCGACCAAAATTAAAGCCCCTTTAATATCGAGATCAGGCTCAATATGATCAGCTTCATTCCAATTAATCCCGGGTACTGGTCGATAATCTTCCCACGTCATATCCCTTGGGAAAACCCACGATTCTTCGTCAATCGGATCCGGAAACTCAGAAAGTCCTGGTGGTGAAGCGAAAGCTGTAGTAGAAGAAAGTAACATGAGCGAGCTGAGAAACATAGCAACTGATTTCTTTCCTATTTTCATAGATTCAGCCTCCAAAATTTAGAATTTTGCAACCTCTAGTTCTTCACCTATCTACTCCCTAAACACTCTTTGTCAAAAAAAATTGAAATCTATCACCTCACTGTAAAAAAATTATTTCTACTCCCTAAATGTATCAACAATTCTGAATTTTTGATATATTCGTCGACAAAAATAAGTAAATAGTACGAAATGTGGATATAGGAAAAATGTTGTTTGAATATGGTAGATTATTATTTACTAGAGAATAGATAAAAGAAGTGAGAAAAAACATCCCATTCAAAAGTCGCAAGAATGTCGTGTTTCAAAGTAAGAGCTGACACGCCACAAATAAACTAATTAAGTTCTCCTTCTCTAAAAGAGATTTAAACCCATTTGTCTGTTTCTTGAATATATAGAGATCATAAAAAGAGTTACCATTTTTAATGGCAACTCTCCTTGATCTAGTTAATTCGTATTATAAATTTGAAAGCACAAAAACTTAATACACTCATGAACAATATCATTTTAAAAAGTAAAACACTAAACTCTCATTTAATCAGTTAATAATTAAAACCATACTCAGACTACATAGTAAATTAATACTAGCAAGTAACTTGAATGCTTAAAACCGCAATTTATACAATATACTATTTAACAACCGTTTTATTTATATAGTCTCTGATTTTATAATAATCTTCAATCTTATCTATTTCAGACCAGTATCTATCACCAATATCTGTTATATAAACATTTTTCCCATGATCTGAAAGGTGGTACAATACATTTTCCCACCAATCATTATATCTTTCCGATTCAATCATTGAATTCAAGGTATTTCGAAAAACATCGACAAAGCTAGAACTAATTTTTGCTATTCCTACATACTCCCCTGTCCGCATATGTTTCTTCAAATCTTTACCATAATCTTGGAGAATATGATTATTATATTTAAAGAAGAAGTCGCCTTCGTCAACTTTTCTTGAATCAGCTAGCATTACTGGTGAAGCTTTTTCTGCAAGTAATAAGTCAATTGTATCTTGCTCTATATATACATCACCATTTATTAATATTATTTCGTCATCAGTTAAAAACTCCTTGGCGAACCATAAAGAAGCAATACTATTTGTAAATTGATAAAAGGGGTTATAAACAATTTCTATTGGTAAATCGTCCACTTCTTTTAGTATATGATTTTTTTGATAACCTACAACTAAGCAGACATCAATGCTGTTTTCTAAAAACAAATTAATGGTATTTCTTATTAATGATACTCTGCCCAATGGTAAAGTACATTTAGGTATTTTTTCTATATCTTTGCTTATTCGTGTCCCTCTCCCAGCAGCCATTATGATTACTTTCATTTCTATTACCAACTTTCTATTTGATTCAATTCTTCGATTAATACGTCTAGGTCTTTATCCGTAAATGAACCAACATGGCCTATCCTTAATAACTTTTCTTCTAATGCTCCTCCAATTGGGTTTACGAATATATTTAAATCATTTTTTAGTTTACGATAAATGCCCCCCGCGTTAGACCCCTTGCATATAACAGGTGTTAACATATTCGAAAGTGGAAATTTTGGAATTTCATACTTTGATGGATCAATGTATTTCCTAAAATAACATGCTCTTTTTTGAATTAGATCTAAATATCTTTCGATTCCTATTTCATCAACTTGTTTTAACCTTTCATGAACTTGCATTACAACAGAAATTGCAGGCGTATATGGAGTCTGTCCTCTCTCTAAATCAATAAAATGTTTTTGTAGATCAAAATAGAAAGTTAGCTTGGGATTATCTTGAATCTTTTCATAGGTTTTTTTGTTAACCAATACAAATGCTAATCCAGGTGAAACTGCTAGTCCTTTGTTGGAACTAATAATAGTAACATCAATTGAATTAAGATCCATGTAGTACGGGTCTGCCAGAAAAGAACTTATAGCATCTACCACTAATAACATTTTGTTTCTCTTACAAAAATTCGCTATGAGGTTAATAGGATACAATTGACCAGTTGAAGTTTCGTGAATATTAACTAACATCCCCGAAAAACCTCGATTATCATACCTTTCTAATAAATCCTCATTTATTTGCTCACCAAAATTCAATATCAATTCTTCAAACGGGATATTGTATCGCTCACATATTTCAGAAAACCTTTGACCGAACCCTCCACCATTAATAATTAGTACTTTATCCAAAGAAGAAAAAACATTTAAAACTGCCGCCTCCATCGCTCCGGTACCTGATGACGTTAAAATAGCCAACTTCGAAGACTTATCTGTAAAGACAAGACTTTTCATTAAAGAATTAACATTTAGCATTATGCTCGAAAATTCTTCTGTTCTAAAATAAGGTGGCTGTTTTCCTCCTAGTTCTAATATACTTTGTTCCATTTCAACTGGTCCGACAGTAAATAATTTCAAAAGGGTCACCCTTTCCAATAACAGTGGGTAAAATGAGTTGACTGGTTTTCCACTTCGGGAATAGACATATAATCACCGTAAAGGTCTTCTAAAATGTTATGATGGTTCTTTGGTGCCAACAATGATAGTCCACAAAATTCCACAGGCATTAATGGATAAACATCTTCTTCGGTATATGTTCCCCCTAAAAAACGATCACTTATTATGAGATACTTCTTTTTTGAAATCTTCTCTATACTTTTATAGGCGAAAACTAGTAATACTTTAGTCGTTTGAAGAAGCAATTGATATCCATATCTTGTTCCACTAATTTGAGTTAACAATTTATTATTAATCATTTTTATAAATGTATAGTTTAGTCTGTTGTATTTACTACATTTCTTAATTTTAAAAAAATCTATATATAATCCATTAAAATTTGATCGTTCTGACTCAACAATACTCGTTTTTGAATCTCTTACTCTAGCATCTATATCCCAAGTTAAAAGGTCATCACCTTGATAAAATACAGCAAGGGTTGGTTTACATCTGAGATCTATAAGCTCCATCGCTTCTTCAAAATACTCTTCTGGTACATGGATGTCTATATCATCATCCCAAGGAATAAACCCTTTATGTCTTATAGCACCTAATAAAGTTCCAAAACTCAAAACGTATGGTATTTGATTTTGTTTAAAGACATCATCGATCTGTAGCAACATATCAAATAATCGATTTTGAATTTCTTTAATACTCATGAAATTGTCGATTTTATTATTCATAAATTTTCACATCTTCCATACTTAATAATGACTATTAAATAAATATTTGCAGTATGGTATTACTAATTGTGCCACTTCAAATTCATGATATAAAACGCCGGGCTTATTGACATTTATTTCAATCAAATATAAATTTTTCTCTTCATCAATTGCAATATCAAAAGCAAGTTCATTAAGTGGATGATCATTCATTTCTTCAAAATGTACTGCAAACTTTTGAGTCATTTCTTTTATTGCGTTAACAAAGTAGTCATATTCATTAATGGAATATGTTCTTTTAATAAAGCCTTTAAAATTGCTAATCTGTCCGCCTTCATCAAGTGGAGAGATGGTAGCATAATTAAATCCAATTCGTGGATATATAATCGCGTAGTCCCATTCACCTTGATCGTTCTTCAACATATGGGCTCGTATATCAAAGGGGTTCCCCTCTTTCGTTCTAGTTCGAATATATTTTTGAACAATTAGAGTGCCTTTTCTTATAAGTGATCTAAAATAATTGGTAAGTTCGTTGTAGTTCAAATATTGCTTATTTCCACCTTCAACTACGTAATACTTGTCCAATTTAATTTTTTCTACTAAATGAACACCTTTTGCAAAAGAACCAATTTCTGGTTTAATAATAATAGCTTCATAATTATCTAAAAACTGATGTACATCTTTTATCCTATCTATTTTTCGATAAGGGATAATGTATGAATTCAATTCTTCTACAGATGACATTCTATTATATACCTCTAACTTACTCATGGAGTTTCCAAAAAACTCGTTTGTAAACGGTATACCTTCAAATTCCTGGTAAATTTTATGAAAGCTTTTAATTCCTCTTAAACGCAATCTATCATAAATAACATCTGGATATTTTGTTATTTTATTCTCCCATTTATGATTAATATAATAATGACCTTTAATTAATTTTTCCTCATAATCAATATCGTTTGGAGTAAAGTAATAAAAATTCACATCTTCATAATGAGCAACATATGCACAGGCTTTTTTTAAAGCCTCATCTTCATTTTCATCACCAATTAGCAATCCAATATTAATTCTATTATTTTGCTTAATCTCGGGTAACTCAGATAGTTGTGAATTAAAGCCATATTCTTGAGTTGTTTTATCGAATTTATTAGTTAAATACAACCCATTTTCCCCAATATATTTCGCATATGCAATTGTATTTACCGCTCTTTCTTCTTCATGATAGGTTGTTTGCGGTCCTCCATTTACTTCGTGAATCCAGATCTTGTGATTTGTATCGATTGCTAAATCCAGTCCTAATTCATCAATAGCGGAGCCATACAATTTATCTGTCGTCCATGTAATGTCCATAGTTAGTTCAATAAGTTGTTTTTCTATTGCTGAAGCGTATTGGCCATATTCTTTTGACAAAAAACGACTAAAGGAATCTGTCTTTCCTCCACGACTAATGTTACTTAAAATGCTCTTTTTACTGCCTATCCTTGGATATATTTTAGTAAGTTCCCACTCACCTTTTCCATTCTTTTGGACATGTGCACGGATATCAAATGGAGCTTTGCCTTTTGTAACACTTTGAATATATTTTTGAATCATATATTTTTCATTTTTATCTAACAATACTTTTATGAATTCAAACAACTGTTCTGATGAAAATATCTTACTTTTTTTATGATCCTTTATATGATAACTAGTACCTTTTTTTTCTATGAAATAAATTTTTTGTCCCTGTCTCCCATTAACAGGTTTAATAACTGCTTTATGATTTTTATTTAAAAAGTCTATGGCAAGATTCACATGGGTAATAATTTTAAATGGCACTAAATATTCTACAAAAACGTTTTCTTTTACAAACTTCTTTGGAACATTCAATTTGTCACCTATTCCAAATGTCGTAAATGGAAGTAACCGTTTTAATTTTTTTTCTGTAGAAGACTGTTTAATAAAAGCTGAAGGGTTAATATTGTGCACAACATTCGGAAAGTTAACTTCTTTTACCTTATTATTTTCTGATGAATAAAACTTTGCATGAATTGTTTCTTTATCAAAGTTTACATCCTCTGATGAGAAGAAAAATAATTCAACATTTTGCTTTTCAGCCTCACTCACGAGTGCTTTAATTCGGGGTTCAGGCATAACGTCTAGAGGACAAACTTTACATAAATAAACCCCTATCGAAAAACTGTTACTACTTTCATTATTAAGATTAAACTCTTCTTCTAACAATTGTTTATGCTTTTTGAATTGAGGAATTAAACTAAATTGCAATATTTCTAATATTTTCGAACTATTTCCTCTTTCTAACTCTCTTGCCAATAATAAAACATTTTCTTTTATTTTACGATTAGCTTCGATTATTTTCGAACTTAATTCTGATTGCGTATTTATCCAGTTCTCAATGACGGTAACACCATCTACTAAACTTCCATATAAAAGAATACTTTCTTTCTGTTTTTTCTTTTTCTGTAAAACTAATAACTGCTCCAATCCTTCGATTATCGTATCATTAATATGTAACAGCTGATTAACTTGCTTATGATCAATCTTTACCATACTTTCACCAACTAACTTTTAATTTTTATCACCCCACTTTTCGGATGACATTCCCATAAATTCATTTCAAAACATCCATGTAAGAAAAAAGACTCCAGCAGATGCTGGAGCCTCCTTGAATCAGCCAATAAATTAACCAAGCAATTGAAGTACTGATTGTGGCATTTGGTTTGCTTGAGCAAGCATAGATTGAGAAGCTTGAGAAAGAATGTTAGCTCTAGTCATCTCCATCATTTCTGCAGCCATATCTACGTCACGGATACGAGACTCAGCAGCTGATAGGTTCTCAGATGCGTTGTCTAAGTTAGAAATGGTATGCTCTAAACGATTTTGTACCGCACCTAGGTCAGATCTTTGTGCAGAAACTGCTTCGATTGCATCATTAATCGTTTCAATTGCAGTGTTAGCACCTTCTTGAGTAGCGATATCAACATCGTTGATTTCTAAACCTTCAGCAGACATATCTTCAATTGAGATTGTAATGTTTTGGTCAATGTTTGCACCAATGTGGAACGTACCTTCAAATTCGCCACCTAATAGGTTTTGAGTGTTAAATTCTGTATTGTCAGCAATTCGAGTAATTTCCTCTTGCAGTTGAGCTACTTCTTTTTGAAGCTCTTCACGGTCAACTTCTACGTTTGTGTCGTTTGCAGATTGTACTGCAAGCTCACGCATACGTTGAAGGATGCTGTGAGTTTCATCAAGAGCACCTTCAGCTGTTTGGATAAGAGAGATACCATCTTGTGCGTTACGGCTAGCTTGATCTAGACCGTTAATTTGTGCACGCATTTTTTCAGAAATTGCTAAACCTGCTGCGTCGTCGCCAGCACGGTTAATTCGCATACCAGAAGAAAGCTTCTCCATAGCAGATTGTTGTGCACTTTGGTTGATTCCCATTTGACGGTGAGTGTTTAACGCTGGGATGTTGTTGTTAATAATCATAATAAAAATTCCTCCTTGAAATTGTTTGTGTTTTCTTCCGTTCACATCCTTGTGAGTGGAAGGTAAATTTGATGAATCACTAGTAAAAAAGTCGGCCGCACTTTTCACTAATGATTGCTACATTTCTTTTATCGGATGATTAAGCATAATGTTTAATAGTTTTTATGAAAAAAATAAAGATTTTTGTCTGATTTTTTGCTGGACTTTGCTGATTTTAGAATTAATCATCCCAGCTATGCTTTTTTGGTTTGACTCCCTTTGCATGTATTGATTCAAATTAGTGAGAAGCTTACGCGAAATACGGACGAGTTGTGCCCCACAGAATGGTCCCTCGATCAAGCTCACCCTTTCGTCCATGTGAAAGCTAATAAGACGCGTGAGAGGATTTGGTACTTATGCCAATAAGTATAATCGAGCTGAAAAGCTTCCATCTATCCGTGTATACAAACGCCATTGTTTCGCTTTACTCCGAACAATAAATCAACAAAATAAAAAAGCAAAGGATTTCTCCTCTACTTCGTTTACCTATATGCTTCTACCCAGCCGCGGCGGATTGCGGTACTAATTGTTTCGGTTCGATCTGATGCTCCAACTTTTCTTAGCATATGCGTGATGATCGTACTCACTGTCGATGGTGCTAGAAATAGTTTTTCGGCAATGACCCGATTGTTGTGACCTTCTAGAATGAGCTGTAACACGTTCTGCTCATTTTCATTTAATAATCCATTTAATGCTTCTCTCTTTAAAACAAGTTTTTCAATCGGTTTATTTTTGACTTTTTTTCGTTCAATTTCAAACGCTAATTCTCGTAGGATTTGTGGATCAACGATTATTTCATTACTTTTCACAATCTTTATAATAAATGGAAGGTGCCCATTCAAATAGGCTTGTGTCACTAATCCGTCGATTGGATAGTTTAGATAAGTAAATATACTTTTATTTTCAACATTTTTAATAACGAGAATAATTCTTGTCTTCGCGTAAGGAGGCATTCTGAAAAGCTTCTCTAATAATGTCACGGTTTTTCTATCATACGTATGAACCATAAGCAAAAGGAGGTCGCAAGGCCTTGAGTTATGTATGAGAGCTGATAATGGTTCAAAGTGAATATCTTCATAATTTTCTCTCAGAGCATCAAGTGTATCGTCGGGGACATCACTTTGAATATCAAAAATACGCACCTCTGTTTTCACCTGAGGTTCATTGGTCGTCGTTATCATATTCATATCCCCTTTCTTCATTTATTTAAAACTAACAAAAGGATACATATCGTCACAAGATTCGATAGTCATCATTTTATTAGGATAAAAGTCATCGTTTTTACTTTTTCACATATTTTTACACTAATAGATAGGTCTTTACTTAATTTATTTTCCATTTAATACCCATTTTAATAAGCTATTATGACTATCCATTAGCAATTTAACAGTTGACTTTATTAGTAATTTAATAGTAGTCTGTTAAATCTCAACTCAATTAAAAAAACGCAATAAATTATTGCGTTTTAGTCGAATTTTTAACCGAATCATTCAATTGTTTTAATAAATTTGCTGAACTTTTGGAAGCAGCATTGTTTTCCTCTTGTATCGCTAAATAAATTTCTTTCCTGTGAATATCAATATTTTTAGGGGCATTAATGCCTAGTTTCACTTGATCACCATCTACACCGATGACTTTTACTTCAATATCATCACCGATTTTTATCGCTTCATTCAGCTTGCGAGTCAATACGAGCATCACTCATCCCCCTTTTGCCCGGATACTGCGACAGTTACTAATGGATGCTTCGTATGATAATCGGATTCATTAAGAACAATTTGTTTTCCCTTTTGCTTGCTGCCGTTTATGATGATTGGACCACGTAGATTCGCCGTTGACTCTTCTAACGTTTCCTTTAATGTAAGAACGACGAAAGTCGCGACCTCTTCTTCTTGTTCAATTTCCAAGTGCTCGACTGTACTATCTGAAAGCTTTAATTCATAATCTGGAAAAAAAGAAAAAGGAGTCATGACGACAAATGCTAATCCTGCCGTTTGAACTGATTGCAGGATGTAAAAAGGACTAGGCTCCTCACTAAATGGGAGTAAAATAAATTCCTTTTCATCTTCAAAACTCGGAATCCCTTGCTGAAAGGTAATAATATTTTTTTCGTTCACTTCCATTTCTCCAGCGTATTTCGTTTCTATTTTCATCAACATCACTCCACGCTCCGTAATCTTCTTGCACGTTTATTTTACATGTTTTTTCATTCGGGTTAAAACGATTTTATACGTTTTTTATAGCGTACGGTCAATCGTTGGATCCACGTAAAAAAACTGAATGCTTTCTTTTTGCTGTATATAGACGTCTGTTTCCCACCGTGGGATATGAACGTCTGGATCGTTCGTTTGGACACGAATGTCTGGACCTGGCCAATCGACATTCACCTTTATGTCAGATGGCGTGTAATCAAACTTCACTTTAAATGCATTTTCCGGGACAAATCCAACATTGACTTCTCGTAGCGGGCGTTCACTGTTTTGCTTTGCAATTGAAGGAAGAGCATTTATTCCATTTTCGATTCGTTTCAGTTGTTCTCCTTGTCGGGCCGTCTTTGCCATGTACTGCATGACATTTTGTTTCGCGTCCGCAGCCCATTCACTCAACCGCCGAAATGGTCCTTTTAAATCAGCATCAGCAAACGCTTCCGATTGGTCTATATAAAGTTTTGACGCTGTTGTACTAATCGTTAAATTTCCGTTGAGCTCTTGATCGATTGAAATATCCGCTGGACGTTGACTAATCGTCATTTGCGGTTTATGTTGCTGCATACCGATCTGCGCATGTTGAGTTTGAATATCTACCCGAGGTAATTGCACTTGTATCCCTCCATTCTATACATAGAAGTTTGAAAAGCCACCGGGGTACCGATGGCTTCCATTCGTTATTATCTTAAGAAATCAATAAGTGACGGTTGCATAATTCGTGCACTCGATGCAAGTGCAGCACGATGAACAGTTTCTTGCATCATTAATTCCGTGATAACTTTTTCAATATCTGCATCTTCATTGTCAGACATAATCCGCTTTGCAATCACTTCTTGATCCTGAACTCGGTCATCAATCATTTCAACACGGTTTTGGCGGGCACCAAGTTCGGCACGTTCGTCAACAATTTTATTTATTTGATGGTCAAGCTGCCCGAGCATTTCTGTTAGCTCTTCAGGCGTTGCTTCGGGATCTTGAAGGGCTTTCTCTAACTGAATCAGATCACCGAAAAAGTCGTTTGAAAAAACATTACCCGCATCAACATTTACCGGGACATTAACACCCTTCAACAACTCAATTTCCACATCTTGACTATTTGTAGATACAGCATCAATATGTGAGAAAACGATTTGTCGCTCTTTGAGCTCTGTTTCTTCTCCATTTTCCGAAAGCGTAATCGACATATTTTCTTCATCGTCTGGGTCGTTTACTTGAATCGACTTATCACTATTTAATGAACTGAATACAAATTGCTCATTGTCAAAATCGCTTGCTTCCGGGTCGAGCTGATATCGCTCCCCATTATGGGTTATTTCAAATGGAAACGCATTAGCACCATCCAGATCAAATTCGCCAAGCTGTCCAGAGAAACCGTCCACTCCTATATCCATCAACTCTTCTCGAACTGGAGCGTTCGTCGTATTTGTCCCATTGAAAATATATTTGTTGTTTGATTGTGTATTCGCCAATGACTGAACGTGCTCACGCAGCTGGCTTACTTCTTTTGCAATATTCGCACGCTCTGTTTCATCGTACGTATCGTTCGCAGCCTGGACAGTTAACTCACGAATACGGTGCATCGCCTGAGTGGTTGTATCTAACGTTGAATCAGACGTATCCATCCAATTATATACTTCAGATAAGTTTCGTTTAAATTGTTCAACCTCCGTCACCTGTGTACGATAACGCATTCCATTCATGGCAACCACAGGGTCTTGGGAGGCTCTCGATATTTTTTTTCCAGTCGCAAGCTGGTCATGAAGACGATGCAACTCTACATAGCTCTGGCTAAAATGACGTAATGAACTGTTTGTGATCATCGATTGTGTAACACGCATATTTTCACCCTTTTCTATATTGCTGTCGTTCAAAAAAATAGTGATTATCCGGCTATCTCTGCTTAAGTAGTCTTGGCGATTGGCTCATTACTTGTCTTTGGACTTTTAGCGGACATAGGATTCGTTATTATCACAAAAAGCGCTCTTTTTATTGTATTGAAGGACATGAGATCCGTTATTAGATGAAATAGAGAAGAATAGAGCAGCATATTCGTATAATAGCGGAACCCGTGTCCTTTCAACTTCCATAAAACAGCTTTTCAATCCTCATAGCGGAACTCGTGTCCTCCGAAGACGCAGCGGTTCTAAGTATTCCTCTCAAAAAACTGACTCTTACTTTATCGGCCGACAACGCCCATTCCATTAATAATCCGATCGAGCATTTCATCAATGACAGTCATATTACGCGCAGCAGCATTATAGGCATGCTGAAATTGAATTAAGTTAGACATTTCTTCATCGAGAGATACCCCACTTACAGACTGCCTGCGGTCCTCAACCGAACCTCTAAGCGTCTCAGAATTTCTCTCCATTCGCTCCGCTTCATTCGTGCTGACCGCCATATCTCCGATCACACCTTGGTAAAAGCTTTGGACATTCGTCGTTGTCCCCCCGAAGTTAAGGTCTGTATCTTTTACATTGGCGAGAGCAAGAGCGTTTGATCCGTCACCTGCAAACGCGTTGTCTCCTGATGCTGAAGCAGGTTCACCTGGTTGGATATTCGCTAACGTAAAGGATACATCATCTTCTTGTCCTTCGAATTGAGCTTCGTTCATATGAATCGTTAAACCGTTTACCTCTAATGGCAGTTCATCAATTTCTGTCCAGTCACCTTCACCGTTTAATTGGTATTGCCAAGCACCATTTTCAAAACGGACTTCAAGATCAAGTGGTCCGGTCGCTTGGAGCTGTCCCGATACCATTGGAGGCTCAGCATCTTCTCCTCCAGCTTGCTCCATTAAGAAGTATTGACCATCAGATGTCGCTGAAGCAGCGATATTGTCAAGGTCATCGATAGCAGAATCTAATTGAAGATATTTTGCAGCTCCTTTCACCCCGTTTTCTGGATCAAATTCATCAGCAAAATCAAAGAAGTTAAATCCTGCACCACCGTTTGCTTTTTCACCAGCTTCAATTTCGGACAGACTCCAGCCAGAACTATGAACATTATTAAATTCTTCTGTAAACGTATATACCATCTCATCTAATTGATGGAGCATCTCCGGATAAAGCCCGACTTCTTCTCCATCACCATTCATAAAACCGTACGCTTCAATTGTCGCTCGTAACTCACCAAATGACCGGAATTCATCTACTGTGAACTCCTTCACACCACTTTGCCCGCTAAGTTCACGAATATCATTGACACTATCTAGTGCTTTTTGATTAGCAATAAAGATTTTGTCTACAAGGTTCGTGTCTTCATCATAGGAAATGTGCAGCTCATTTGCTTCGAGTTTTCTTCCATCGACTAGCGTTACTCCCATATCATGACCTGCTTCATCAAGAAGCTTTATCGTATATTTTCCTTCAGCATGCTCTTTCGAAAGCCCGCCGCTGCTTACCTGTTCGACACTTATATTCACATATTGTGAAAGCTCGTCTACTAATAAGTCCCGCTGGTCATATAAATCATTTGCCAAGTCTCCATGTGGCTCCAGTCCAGCAATTTGTTTGTTCACTTCATTAATTTGACGTGTTAATGAATTAATTCGGTCTTGTTGAACACCAATTTGATTTTGATAATCACGCTGGATCGATTCTAATGAATTGTACGTATAATTAAAAGTTTCAATGACTGCGATGCCTCGCTGCCTGACGACCGAACGTGCTCCTGAATCCTCAGGGTTAACAGATAGGTCCTGTAATGCACGCCAAAATTGATCCATCGTATTTGCGATCCCATCATTCGAAGGCTCATTCATAATATCTTCCATTTTTTCTAAAGCAGCATGTCTCCCTGACCAATACCCATACTTATTATTCTCATTGCGGTATTGCATGTCGAGAAACGAATCACGAATACGCTGAATATCCCCAGCCTTCACCCCAGTTCCAATTTGCCCTGGAATGTTTGGTTTGTTAAAGCCTGGACTTGGATAAGCTTCCGTAGGTGTAAAATTTACTCGTTGTCGAGAATATCCTGGTGTATTTGCATTGGAAATATTGTGCCCGGTTGTATGAATAGCCGCTTGTTGCGTAGAAATCGCCCGCCGCAGCGTTTCTAAACCGTGAAATGTCGATGTCATTAAATCCTCTCCTACCTTTCAATTACATATTCGTCTATGCTTTCGAGTCAAACAATGAGTGCTTAGTGTCTGTGTTTTCTTTATTTTTCATATTTGGTACTTGATAATTTTCAAATTGTGATTGAGGCTGCATTGCATCTAGAGACATGTTCACAAAACGTAACGACTCTTCTAAAAGCTGTTGATTCAAGTCGTTTTGCTGTTTCAATTCCATGATTTCGCTAAGGAGACGGTCTTGCCAATGCTCGACTTCTTTACGTTCTCCCTCTGAAAAAAACGGTAGTAGTGTCTCGATCGTTACGTCTTCTTTTACAAGCCCCTTGTCTGCTGCCAAGACCTCGACTTCATGCAGTCGGGTTGCTTCAAGCTTATGGAGTTGCTGAATGAGGACGGATTCATCCTTCATAATTCGTTCGAGGGCAGTCATATCTCCTTCTTTAATTACCGTTAGTTTTTCTTTTGCTGACTTATTGAATTTTTCGTGTAAAACGGTCATTGCTTGAATAATTTGGACGAACTGCTTACTCAATGGGCTCAACTCCTATATTTTCATACTCATGCCATAACGTCCTGATGGTGTGAACGTTCAACTAGTGGTTAGTAATGGATGGACTTTAAACACTAGGACCAAAATTCGTAAAACTTACGAGCAACCTCTTTTGGATCAACGTTATACGTTCCATTCTCAATTTTCTCTTTAATTTCTTGTATTTTATCTTCACGGTCTACTGAACCACTTTTTGACGCTTGCATTTGCTTTGCCTCAGAAGAAATATTCACTTCATCTCGTTTATTTGATTGATTATGATCCTCGTTCCCTTTTACTTCCTGCTGTTTTCGGTACATATTGAGGGAGTGCATTGGATTAATTTTCATGGCAAACACCTCCTTGGTATCTGTTCATCTATTTTTTGAAATCGTTCATCGTTTGTGACCTATCATGTTCACATATCTACAATTAATATCGGCACGTCTTAAGAAAAGTTTAACATCTGTAAATGTTTATGATGAAAGAGTTTCTCTTGACCAAAGGGCTTCCATTCCATGAAGAGGAAGTTGGTACAAAATCGCGGAGGTTTAACAAAACTTGACCTGTCATTAGTAAGTGAATGAAGCTTACTGTGAGACTCTTATGTTTTCGTACAAGTCTTAATGACGAATGCGTTAATTGCCGTCATACAACCATCGATCGGTTTTATAAGTTTTGATAGTAAAGAACAAAAGCGCAAGCGCCTTGCACACGAGCGACACTCTTTACCTGCGACGAGTAACCGCAGGAGCAAGCACTGGAGGCCTGGAAAGAAGAAGTCCGATCTTAGACTTCAATTGACAGGGCGAAGTGACCTCGAGCGAGTAGGCGCTGAGCTAGACGTAACAACTATTTCGAGAACTTAGCCACATGATCTAAATCTATAGTTTCCTAAACGAACAAAAAACAACCAGCTCACATAAAACTGATTGTTAGTTTCTATTTATACGATTATCTAATGAATGATACGTTGTCACTTTATTTCGCTCTTCATTACGTTTGCGTTCTTCAAAAGCTTTTTGACGATCGACGATGTCCAAATCTGATTTTATACGATCACTGCACGTTTGACAAAGTCGTCCCTCACGAATCGTCGTTTCACATTTCTCACATGGATAGCCTAAATTCGGGAACTGAGATAGGTTAAGCCTTCCTTGACGAACAAATTCGATGATTA
Source organism: Evansella halocellulosilytica (assembly GCF_002335745.1). Lineage (GTDB taxonomy): Bacteria > Bacillota > Bacilli > Bacillales > Salisediminibacteriaceae > Bacillus_CA > Bacillus_CA halocellulosilytica. The sequence continues at coordinate 5,304,089 of NZ_NIST01000001.1, forward strand.
AGTCCTTTTCCACTTCGGTTTTCGCGTGAACTTCTTCCAAAGAAGCCATTCGATTTTCCCGCTTTCGGATAAATGTATAGACAGTTTGAAACTTAGCTTCTACTTCTCGGTAACAAGCTTCACAAACCGGACGAAATGCTTTGACAAACAGTTTGCCACAATTAGGACAATTTGATAAATCTGACATATGGACTCCTCCTATCGTCAATACTCCCCAACATTATATCGACTATTTTTGGAGACGCCAATATTTGTCATAAAAATTCAAAAAACAGAAGACTCGATACCTATATTTATTCCTTTTATTTACAATAAATTTAAGGATGCTTGCTTTTTCCCCACACTTCTTGCAAGTGTTACTGCACAAACGTTTTTTGCACCTGATGCGTACAGGCAAGCTGCCGCGCTCCGAATCGTCGCTCCCGTCGTGTAAATATCATCAATGATGACAATTCGCTTATCGTTAAGGTCTGCTTTCTCCTTCACATGAAATGCATTTTGTAACGCAGCCATCCTCTGTTCACGAGATAATTTGCTTTGCTTCATCTTAGCATCTCCCGTTCTCTCTAGAACCTCAACTATTGGCAAATCTTGACCAAGAAGTTCAGCCTGGTTAAAACCTCTCTCCCAGTGACGCTTTTCATTTAATGGAATAACTGTCACGACATCAAACCTGCCAAGAGAACGAACGAGAGCTTTTATTTTTTCGGAAAATAACGTTGCAAGCTCTGCATCCCCGCGATACTTAAACTGTGCAATGACTTCCTGAAGAAAGGGAGTATACTCAAATAGAGCCCGGTGCTTAAATGAGTGCTTATCCCAAGGGTGGACATTTTTCCAACGGGTACAGTCACTACATTCAATAGTGCCGCTATCATTCGTTGTTGGCCGTCCGCATATGTAGCAGCCGATCTTCGAAATTTCTTTAAATTGTTTTTTACAATGCGGACAAAGCTTAGAATGACTTTTAAACCCTAAAACAAAAGACCAGTCTATCGACTCTTGAAAAGAATCGTGACACAAAAGACAACGCTCCGTCTCTTGAACTGAATCTAACCACTTCGCCATCTAACTCCCCCCCATAGACAAATCATTTCTTCATTTTTTTAATTCACTCATCCATTTATTCATTTTTAATCATCTTCAATCACCTTCATTAATCCCCAATAATATCTAATCATCTTCATGGTTTTCAAAAATTTTTAATCATTTCTAATCAGTTATTCCCATAAATACCCATGTGCCTGGCACATGGATATAAATTGGATACAAATTGGATATTTTGAGATGTATTGGATTGATATTATTTGATTTTTTAATTATTTTTTAGTTATTTTCAGATGTTTTTGGATGTCTTTTATTAATAGGTGCTGATGTTTTCATTGATGTTTTGATTTGGTGATTTTTTTAGAGTCCATTAGTCTGTTAATTCCTTTTCTCCTAACCTGTTCATTTCTTTTATGTGTGTAACTGCTTTGACCATTTCGTTTGTTTTGCCATAGTTGAAGTAAACGACGTCACCTGTCGGTTCTTCGGGACTTCTCCCGACTCTCCCTGCAATTTGCACGAGCGCAGATTCGCTGAATATTTGCTCTTCTGCTCCTAGTACAGCAACCTGAACACCTTTTACTGTGACACCTCTCTCTAAAATAGTCGTGGTCACGAGCACAATTGTTTTCCCTGCCCGAAAATTTTTGACTTTCTCTCTACGCTCAGGATCTGCTGAATGTACTCCTTCTACGGAAAAGCTAACCTCCTTCCTCAAGAGACTAACGACATCTTCCATGACTTTCACAGTCGAGACAAACAAGAACATTTGCTTTCCGTTTTTCTCATGTTCGATCATCCAATGTCTCAGTTTTGTCGGAATTGTTCCGAATCTTAAACGCTTTTTCCATGCACCAACCCATACTAATTCCGGGACTGGCAAAGGATATCGATGGTACCTTCTAGCAACTTTCACCGTTTCTAAACGCCCTCTCTCAGATAAACTTTTCAATTCAGGATTTGGTGTTGCAGTAACGTAAACAGACAAACTTTCGGCCTTTTGTGCTTTTGTTACTGCATATGTTAATTTCTTATCTGCTGTATAAGGAAAAGCATCGACTTCATCAATAATGACCAAATCAAATACATTGTAAAAACGAAGCAATTGGTGTGTCGTACTAATAACGAGTTCCGCTTGAGCATAGCGGTCATCGACGCCACCATAAAAAGCATGAATAATCGTATTTGGAAACACCTCTTTTAATCGTGGTTCAAGCTCCAATACTACGTCCGTTCTCGGAGTTGCTATTAAAACACGGAGTCCTTGTTGAAGTGCGGTTTCGATGCCCTTAAAAACCATCTCCGTTTTCCCAGCACCGCAAACAGCCCATATGAGAAATTGACTGTACTCGTTTTTCCCCTCTAAAAAAAACGTTTGAACTTTTTCACACAGTTTGTCTGATGCTTTTTTTTGAAAAATAGAAAGTGTTCCATCCCATTTCAACCTATGATGTAAACTTGGGGATCTCGTTTTCTCTGCAACTTGCCACGAGAGCAGCGGTGTACAAGTCGCAACACGTCCCATCATGATACAACTGCGACAATAATAACAAGTTTCCTTGCATCGAAAACATCGATAGTGACCAAATAGACGGGAGTCTTCATTGCCACATCGATTACACATATAATGGGACCTCGTTTTCGTCAGGCCAGATTCATATCGTATAAATCCAAGCCTAACATGCTCGTGGAGTTCAGCAAGTGAAAACGGAAGCTCATCGATTAAAAGTCTTCTGCCATATAAAAATCGTTTCAAATCTTGATTATAACTAGCTGATTTGCTTTGCAAGGAATGAAAAACCTCGGTTTGATTAAATTGGATAATAGGCTTGGGGTTGCTCAATTCTAATCGGGGTTGATGTGAGAAGAGTTGTTCGAGACTATGTTGCTTAGTATCACATTGTGATAAAAGCGGTGGCGGATCACACCCAGCAACTTGATCGATTAACGGTTCCGGAATTAACCAAAAACCATGCTGCTCACCTCCCTTCATTTCATAATCCTGCAACGGCAATAAATGCTCAAACATACAGTATTGTTCTCTGTACCTCATATCAAAAGAATAAAACCGCATAAACATTCCTCCTATACAACATTGAAGTCAGGCCGGTGTATAAAAATACAAAACCTATAATAAAGGTGCCTGGCACATGGATAAAGTTGGAAATCGCAATTTGGAAAATAGGAAATTATAAAATTGAATGAGGTTAGAAATTAAAATTGTATGGGTGTCGGTCGTATTGCTGGTGGTAACTGGGGTACGGTTGAGGAGATCTCGGTGCTGTTTTGGTTTAACGGTTGGTAAGTGGTGACCTGCGGCACTTACTTACCGCAGGTCGTACATCATTACATTTATTTATCCTTTGATCCAGCCGATCCCCATACTTCCTTCACCAAGGTGAGTACCGATAACTGGGCCAAAATAACTCACAGTGACATTGGCATGTTGATATTTTTCACGAAGGTCAGCAGCAATTTTTTCTGCTTTCTCCAGACGGTTCGCATGAATGACGGTAATATCGATTGGTCCACCATCTTTAGCCGATTCATCTAACAAACTGTAAATGCGGTTCATTGCTTTTTTCTCAGTACGTACTTTTTCAAACGGAACGATAACTTTATTCTCGAAATGGAGAACTGGTTTAATTTGTAACAAACTCCCGACAATAAGCTGGGCTCCATTTAATCTTCCTCCACGATGAAGGTGGCTCAAGTCATCTGCCATAAAATAAGCTTGCGTATTCCCCTTCATCTTTTCGAGATGTGCTAAAATCTCGTCTGCAGCTTTTCCCTCTCTTACTAATTCAGCTGCCTTTAATGCATAAAAACCTTGTACCATACAGCTAATCCCTGAGTCAAACACGTGCACTTTCACATTTTCCAACATTGATGATGCACTTACTGCTGTTTGATAAGTCCCACTAATACCACTCGATAACGTAATGACAATAATTTCATCGTGGTTTTTTGCAAGTTCTGTAAACGTTTCTTCAAACAATCCAACAGCAGGCTGGGATGTTTTCGGCAGCTTCTCGGAGTTTTTCATTTCTTCATAAAACTGCTCTGCAGTAATTTCCCACTCTTCTTTGTATGCTTCTTCACCAAAAATCACGTTGAGTGGTACCATTGTAATATTGTTTTCATCACGCATTTCTTGCGGTATGTATGCAGTACTATCAGTTACTATTGCTATTTTACTCATTAAATCATCACTTCTTCCATTTTTTGAATAATAATTAGTTAAAACTATGGAAATGAATATAAACCGTCCTGTCCATCTATTAAATGTAATTGTCAGACTTCAAAAAAATGACTATTCCTTATCTATTTATAGTACCAAGATTTATATTCGATTGTCCATATCCATGGCCCATAAACACTACTCAAACAGAATAAAGTCCATAATTACAGACCACCAACCGTGTACTAGGTGTACGAAAAAGAAACATGATCCTGACTAATGGTGCTTAAGTTCCTTTGAATATTTATATTTTTTCACTGGAAAACTATGTAGTATATAGCCCCCTCTACGTCCACTCGCCCCCTGCTAAACGCTTACGGTGATCATAGTCGAAACCCCTTGATTTGGTAGTTTTTCACCTATCTGATCTTGACTCAAACCTTCGCTTTACATTTCTCTAATTTGTTCATGCACCTTCTCGGGCTCACGAAAACATTTTGCAATCTACACTATACATAACTTAGCTTGTCGTAAAAGGGGCTTAGCAAGTGTATGCTGCCAGCCTATAAACTTTTATACTTTCTATAAATGCCGAAAACCTTTGTTGTGGTTATACTATCACCCATAGATTTTAAATTCTGATAGTATAAGAAAATCTAAAAATCCCTAATTCGAAAAAATAGGCTGTTAGAATTCACAACGAGCCCTTTAATTGACCACTAATTAAGTAATTTGACTAATATTACTGTTCCTATTGTTATAGTCTTTTACCTTTTTTAAATTTTTGGACAGATGATATAAACAATCTTCCAACAATATTCGTAGTATATCCAGAATAGAATAGTTGTAGAGGAGATGTATATGTTTATGGTAGGTTTTTCAAATCCACTTATCGGAGTGTTCACAAACAACGGGGTGATCCGAAAGTTAAATAAGCAAAAACGTAATTTCAAATCTTACTTTCGTATAGATTTTCTTACAAAAGAAAGTATAAAAGCGGACATCCCATTATATTTTTTTTCAATCTATGATGTCGATTTTAAAAATTCGACTGTAAGAGGTACGTACTTTAATCAGCATAAGGGTATTTGGAAAAAAAAGAAGTTTCCTTTGCCTGATATTCTTTATGACAAAGGTGGAGGGTTTCTAAAATCACAGAAAAAGAAAGCAAAAAGGATAAGAAGAAAATTCTCCGAGTTGGGTATAAAAACGTTAAACTCACAACATTATTTTGACAAATGGATCACTTATAAATCCCTCAAAATGGATCCCGAAATACTTCCACACCTTCCTCAAACAGAACGTTGTGACAATCTTAATGACTTAAAAGCATTCATGAATGGAAAAGATAAAATATATATAAAGGGGATCTATGGTAGTAGAGGCAAAAAAGTCGTTTGCTTAAAAAAGACCGAAGATGGGATCTACGAATTAAATTATTTTATTGAGAAATTGGTGAGCAGAAAAGAACAGAGTCTTGAGGATGTATACGACTTCTTAACTTCTTTCTTAGGGAATGAAAAATTTATTATTCAACAAGCAATTTCCTTGATGGTCATCAATGATAAGTTGATTGATTTTCGTGCAGAGTTACAAAGGAATAAAAGTGGAGAGTTGGAAGTTGTAGCTGTTCCTGTTCGTTTTGGAGTAAAACAATCCCCAATTACTATTCACTCTGAAGCATATTCATTTGATGAATTCTTTCGCAAATTTTTTAATTATAGTGAAAATGAAATCATCCAAAAAAAGAATGAAGTAGACAATTTCCTAAAAAAAGTTTATGAAAGTGTTGAAGCATATTTTGGACCTTTCGGAGAAATCGGTATTGATTTTGGGATGGACGATCAAGGAGATCTTTGGCTTATTGAATGTAATGCAAAATCAGCAAAAGTTTCTTTATGCAAAGCATACGATGAAGAAACAGTTAAAAAAGCCTTTTTAAATCCGCTGGAATATGCAAAGTTCATTTATAATAAGTCATTTATTGAGTTTTCAAATGTAACTGTAGAAAACATTCGAAAGGCAATTTATGATTACGTTGAAGAATCCGTAGACCGTAAAATGAATAGGATTGTAAAAGAGAAGTTTGATAGGCTTTTAAATGAAGATATGGAAGACCAAGATGATGAAGAGGAGCCAACCTTTTGATGCCGTTGCTTACGTCGTAGCTTCTGAAAACTGCTTAACGCTCTGTTTAAAGGAATCGGATAAGAAATTGATATTGTATTAATCGCAAAAAGAATAAAGCTGTTCTAAAAGGTTATAAGACGCTTTGGATAACAGCAGCGTAGTTGTCATTCCCAGTGGAATCGTGTAGAAAAGGGAATGATAAATTTTATAATAGACCGTTAAACCATTTTACCTTTTACCAGTAAACTATTTTCCATTTTACCGTTAAACCATTTTACCATTTTCATCCATGTGCCTGGCACATGGATAATGCTGGAATATACTCGCCGCTGTCTTTGGTATGGTCCTCCTAAGGTAGACAGATTGAAAAATAAAAATCTGTTTCTCCTTAGGCGGATTCTTTGTGGGAATTTCCACTTAGATTCTCATAGATTTTAATGGTTATTTTTATCGTTTTGCATGGGGTTTTTACAAGGTTAAATAGGTTCCTACTTTCCTCATTCTTGATATTTCGTTCTTTTTTTGAATATTTTGTTGTATTTTCTGGAAATGGTGTAGTATAATATTTTCTAACCTCATAGTCTTCCATATTTTCACTTTTCCCATAACAATTTGATAGAGAGCTTTTCAGATTTAGTAAGCTGCTATTTTTGTACTGAACAGCCAATAATGTGTTTACTCTTTTAAAATGGTCATAATAATTCATCTTTCGACAAACGCATTTCATATTGCAGTAATATGAGATAGAAATGCCATCTTTAGGCACAATAGCATAAATGATTAGTTAAACTCAATTCTAGTAGTTGCTAAAACTATACGTTTTTTCTGGCTAATCGTTAATCCACTGTCCGCCTCCAAAGCCTTTATGCCACTCTATTCGACTGGGAACACACACAACAAGAATAATGATAATCAATACAATAAATAGAATTAGAGGTGATGCAATGCCTAGGAAAAAGCGGATATGGCTGCCTGATACGTACTATCATGTAACCGACCGCGGAAACCAGAAGCAAACGTTATTTTATGACAAGAGTGATTATTTTGTTTTTCAAAATGTGTTAACGTATGTGTGTAATAAGCATCCCTTCGAAATCTGCGCATACTGCCTCATGTCTAACCACTATCATTTCATCATTAAATCAATAAGTGACCCACTGTCCATTATTATCGGATTAATCAAAAAGCGATACGCAGACTACTTTAACCGAAAATACAATTTAACAGGTCATGTTTTTGAAGAACGATTCTTTGCAGATCCATTATCCTCCTACGTTAACATCCAAAGGACAAGCTACTATGTCCACTATAATCCAGTGAATGCTTCAATCGTCCCGACTCCACAAGATTACATATGGAGCAGTTTCCAATATTATCTCGATGACTTACCTAAGGAGTGTAAAAATCTCCCTCCTTTCCTATCTACAGATCCAATCCTCTCAATTTTTAAAGGTACAGATTGTGAAAAGAAAAAACAATATATCTATTGGTGCGAAAAAGCCCATTTCGACTACAAAAACAAGAATAAAAAAGGAAATAATAACCAAGTGCCTGGCACGTGGTGAGAAATGGAAACAATCGTTAAGGTGGTTATGTTGGTGAAAATGGTGAATTTGGTAACTCCGGAATTTAAAATATTCAATTTAATTAGAGGTGATTATATGTCAACGATCGATCATGTAAGGTCAAATGTTCACGATAATGAACAGGTGATCTCTTCCCTTTCAAGCAAATCTACTAATATTACGAATAAGTTCATTTTAAAAGAATGCTTAGAATTTCAATCTACACTCGCTTCACACTTACATGATGAATATTTAGAGGAAATTTCCATGCTCATGGGGGATATCAGTCATATTTTCTCACAAATAGGCGCAGCTAACTATAAAGAAGAGTGGGAAAGCCTTTTTATGATTTTCGGCTATTTTATGGAATCATGGGCTACTTTCCATACTGTGATGAAGGGAAACACAGCTTCAGTTTTCGCTGAGATATTTAACAAAAACAAAGATCAATTCCGCTACAAAGAAACAGAGAATTCTATTCAAACATGGTATGAGACTAAACCTGCATTTTACAATGTTGAAGAAGTTGCGAATGTGAGCACACTTCTTTCTGAGATCAATTCAAACAAATACTACCATGTATACCACCTGAATACCTCCCCACCGAAAAAAGGAAGTAAGCTGCTAGCAATGCTTGTTCCAGTTGGGGAAAACTACGTTTTTTATACTCACCCTTTACCGATCCCTAGCGAAAATTTTGATGACTTAATGGCTCATTTAGAACACGGTCGCGCTTTTTTCCGCCCCCCATCACACAGTTATCAAACGATTAAGGAATTCCTTATACATGATTTCCCAGCTGCAGCGACAGTAATATTCCAATGGTTCACTGATCCTTTCTTTAACCAGCTCCACTTCTCTTGGCCAGACAAATCTGCGACTCAAGTAGTCAAACTGATCGATAGTTACCAGCTAAAATACCGTTCACATCAACAATATAATATGATTGAAAAAACACTGTTTAAACATTATTATGAAAAGGTTTCTCCAAATATCCAATCCCCTCAATCGTACGCAGCAGCAACTATTTTTTTAGCTAATAAAAGAATCCATCAAGAAGACCCTTCTCTAACCATCGAAGACGTTTGTCGTCAGCTGGACGCAAATTTATTTCAAGTTCTTCATTTATCCCAAAAAATTGAAGAGTTAATCGGTGGAAAGCTAGATGAGCTATCGAACTTCGTAAATGAAGATAGCGATTATTATACGTTTGATCCTGAAGATGATGATGATTATGAAGCAAACTGGCCATTTTCATATGTGATCGACCCACTTTATGTCGATGGTCCTGAAGAGGGAACATTTTTCACTTCAATATATAATTTTGAAAAAAGTTTAAAAGAAACGTCATCCAAAACAGAAGAGCTTCTTGAATTAAAAGCAGCCGCTATCATTTATCATGCATTGGAAAAGTCAAATGATGAAAAAATCTCAGCAATCATTGAAGCATTATCGATTGCACCTAAATGTATCGAAGCCTACTCACTTGCAGGAGACATTGCTCCAGACTTTCAGACAGCATTATCTTGTTATGAAAGAGCCATAAGTATTGGTGAAAAGCGTCTGCCGAAAAAAAAGGAATCAGATCGTTGGAGAACCGGAAATGGAAAATTCTATAACAGACCATTTTTACGGGCTAAAGTTAGTTTAGCGAGATTATTTCGTCAAACAGGAAATGAACAAGAAGCCGTTGCAAACTATATGGATGTAGTCTTCTTTATTGATGTTCATAAAGATCCTCTTAATTGTCGTTATGAATTACAGACCTATTTATTCGAAATAGAGAATTATAATGAGCTGAAAAAAGTGTTATATGCATTTAGAAATGACCTTGCTTGTATGACCTATTACAATGAGGCTCTTTTAGAATTTATTCAACACGGTCGTACAGAAAACTTGACTCACTTGCTTCATTCGAGCATTAGGTTCAATAAGAAAGTAATTGAATGTTTGAAAAGCGATGATGATCTATCCGACTTGCAGTTTCTTTACTTGGAAACTGGTGAATACAATGAAGCTCTTCATTATGCAAAAGAATGTAAACACCTTTGGCAACAGTATCCCGAACTGCTGAGTTTAGCTGAAGATGTGCAAGCCGACATTGAAGCAATGGATAAGCACGAGCGAAGCAAAACAGATAAACGATAAATCAACACCATCTCCACGTCCAAACCGATTGAGCATATATGCCCATTTTTCGTTTTCCATTTTTCCCCATGTGCCTGGCACCTGGTTAATACTGGAATCCCCCTTCGTCCTCAGCATACTTTCCCTACTCATAATAACCCCATTTAATTTCCAGGTGCCAGGCACTTTCCAATAATATACAAAAAGCTTCCGCTCGGTTTAGCGGAAGCTTTTTTTTAATTTACTTTGACCCAACCGTTTTTGATTGCTTCAACGACGGCTTGTGTACGGTCATTCATATTCATTTTTTGAAGAATATTACTTACATGGTTTTTTACCGTTTTTTCACTAATGTACAACGTTTCGCCAATGGCACGGTTACTCTTTCCGTCTGTCATCAGCTGAAGTACTTCACACTCACGGCGTGTAAGGAGGTGAAGTGGGCGACGATATTCAACCTCTCGGAAGCCAACTTCTGTTTCCGGTTTATCGTCATTCGCTAAACGACGATATTCATTAATTAAATTCGCGGTTACCTTCGGATGGATGTATGCTCCTCCAGCTCCGACAACTTTCACCGCTTCTAGTAATGCCTCTGTATCCATTTCCTTCAATAGATAGCCTGAAGCACCAGTTTTTAAGACGTGTGTCACATATGTTTCGTCATCATGAATAGAGAGAATCAAAACTTTTACATTTGGAAAGGTTTCAACTAGATTTTTTGTTGCTTCGACTCCATTCACGTTAGGCATATTAATATCCATTAAAACAACATCAGGTTGATGTTCACGAACAAGATCTATGACCTCGTCACCGTCGCTCCCTTCAGCAACGACTTCAATATTTTTTTCCATGGATAAAATGCGTTTAACACCTTCTCGAAACAATTGGTGATCATCAATTAATACGATTTTGATATGATTCTCTACTTCACTCATGTTTTCTCCTCCTCCAGGATATCTTTTTTCCTGAAAAATTCTATTCTTTTCCAAACAAGTTTATCTTCTTATTTTATCGGATAACCCCGATAGAAAGTACATAAGTCAAAACTTGCGGTTTTTCTCCGACTTATTCCTTATTCATTCCCATTAATCGGTATTTGAACCATGATCAAAGTCCCCTGATTCGGTTTAGAATCAATACTCATTTTACCATCTATCATATTGACTCGCTCTTTCATTCCAATTAAACCGAAGGAACCTTCTTTTTTCACACTAGGATCAAAACCTTTCCCATCATCTTTTATGACGAGAATCGCATGAGAAGGTTTAAGTTCAATTTTCACAAGAAGTTCTGTTGGTTTAGCATGTTTGTATGCATTTTGCGCTGCTTCTTGAACAAAGCGAAAGATGGCGACTTCCATTTCAGAAGGGAGTCTTCTTTCTTTGCCCATATTCTTGAACGTAATGTTCATATTTGTATGTTCAGCGAAGTTCGTTAAATATTTTCTTAGCGTCGGGACGACCCCTAAATCATCTAACGCCATTGGCCGTAAATCATAAATAATCCGGCGAACTTCAGCTAATGACTCCTTAACCATCTGACGCAAATCAGAGATTTCCTTTATTGCTGCAGATACCCCATGCTCATTATACACTTTTTCAACAATTTCTGAACGGAGCATAACGTTCGCCATCATTTGGGCTGGACCGTCGTGAATTTCCCGAGAAAGACGTTTTCGCTCTTCCTCTTGGGCTTGGATGATTTTTAAACCGAGCTTTTGCATCTCAACTGCATCTGCAACCATCTCAGACACTTGCTTTAAGTCCCCGGTTAAATAATGCATCACAACATTTATTTGATTCACAAGTGCTTCGGCACGCTCTACAGTATCTTTCAGCTTCATTAACCGCCGCTCAATCTGATCACGGCGCTGCCTAAGCTGTTTTTCCTCTTGTGCAAGTACTGCTAATTGCACTTGATAATCATTCGCTTGCTCGTATGCTTCACGCACTTCGTTATCCGTGTACTTACTAAAGTTTTTACTAACTTCAGCAAGCCGGTTGCGTGCAAAACGAGAATGAAGCTCCATCATTTCCAATTTATCAATCACTTTGATGACATCCGTTTGGATTTGTTGGAGTTCATTTTTCAGCTGGTCATATTCCACACGGGACTCTTCACCAATCTCAAATATTTGAGATTTACTGGAGTCTACAGTTTCTATCATTTTTTCTACAACCGTCTCTAATGTTTTGTCCATGTCCATTAGAATCCCCGCTTCTCTTATAGAAAACTACTTCACTTCTCTCACTAGAGCCCTACTCCTATTGACCCCCTGCACATATGAATCGATGTTCATCTAGCAATTATGGGGGTGATTTACACTTTTTCCAGGAAAACTTTGAGAAATTATAGGCCATAAGGTAAAGACAGTTTGTCCACTTTATATCATAGATGATTTTTTCGTGTTTGTCGAAAATTTGTACTATTTTCCTGCAAGTTAAGTGACTTTTATATTAAAAGTTTGAATCCTTGACAGGCATATACATCCATCATACCCTAAAAATAATGAATAGCCACTTATTTCACAAACTTTTTGAGAATTTCCCAAAATAATTCAATGATCATAACATAGAGGCTACTATTTTAAGGAGCGATATTCATGCTTTCATCTTATTTTACAATAAAAGGATACGGAGTACACGAAATTTCTATCCAGCGTTCAAGATTTATTACATATGTAAACCGAGTCACTTCAGAGGATGAGGCACAAGCCTTTGTTGAAAAAATAAAAAAAGAGCATTGGAATGCCAATCATAATTGCTCTGCTTATATGATCGGTGAAAATGATCAAATTCAAAAAGCGAACGATGATGGCGAACCGTCCGGAACTGCAGGGGTCCCTATGCTCGAAGTACTTAAAAAGCGTCAATTAAAGGATACTGTCGTAGTCGTCACACGTTACTTTGGCGGAATTAAACTAGGTGCTGGCGGATTAATTCGAGCTTACAGTTCTGCTACTTCAGAAGGGATTAAAGCAACAGGTGTTGTCGAACGAAAATTAATGCAAAAATATACTGCATCTATGGACTACCATTTCTTAGGTAAAGTCGAAAATACTCTTCGTACTTCACCATACCTAATTGATCAAATTCATTATTTAGAAAACGTACAAATTGACACGTTTGTTGAAAATGGACAGGAAGAAGAATTCGAGGAATTTATGACAAACTTAACGAGCGGACAAGCGACACTAGAACAAACCGGAGTCCAATACTTAGAAGTAGATATCGAACACTAACTGATCAAGCGCCGAAACTTTCATATGTTCGGCGCTTTTTTCAAAAAAATGGGATCAACCTTTTTAAAAATGTCAATATACAACACGAAATTGTGCGGTACCAGGTCCCGCACAATTTTCAAAAATAAAGTTGCAAACTTTTCCCAATCACTAGTTCTCCACCTATTTTATTTAAGTTCCTCTGAACGAGGTGACAGTAAAAATGAAATTCATCATCTAGTATTGCCGATAGCGACTCATCTTCCAAAGAACGAATCTCGACCATTACACTCATCTCATGATTATAATAAAAGGTTACATACATTGAATTTGCCTCTTGGAGAAAGTCCACCCATTTCTTTATAAGAAGTTGGGTAAACATGCGAACTTTATTTTTATCAACCAAAATTTTCGCAGACGTATTTTCACTCCCAGATGCCTTCCAATTAATAAATGGCGAGATTTCTGGGTTTTCCTGTTCGAGAGACTCTTTCACATAAGTGAGAAGCTCATCTAATGTACAACGGTCTTTATTTGAAATCTTAGGATGGTTCAGGGATAGGAAATCTTGAATATATCCTTTACTTTTCATAATCCCTTTTTTGGATTGTTCAATGAGCTCTTCATACGAATGAAAATATGGTTGACCCTCAATCAACTGCAGCATCCCGGATATCGGGGTTAATGCATTGAGCACTTCATCAGCGTACCTCATACTCACTTGCCGCATTAACCTTTCTGTTTTCCGATCCCAGTGCCCCTCCTCACTCATATGTATCGAATTCGTTAAATGTTCATAGTCATTCGTCTCCGTCATATTTGAGAGTTTGTTATTTTTCCTTTCACTCTCTTTGTTTATATCAGGACGAACTGTGTGCTTCACCGATGAAAAAGCTGACTCTTGAATCGGTTCGGCCTTTTTTGAAGAGAGCTCTTCCTTTAGTGTTGAAGAATAACCTCGGTTCAATTTAGTGAACAAAGAATTTCTACTCATATAATCCCTCCTTTTCTCCAACACCTATATAGTGCGGAAAAAGCTAGACAAGTAGAGTGCTTTGATTCCTAATACCCCCCCTCCTAGTTTCAAAACCTGCTGTTAATAAAAATGTATAAAAAAACACAAGGTACAGCTTCGCAATTTAACAAGAGCAAAAGCGTATGTACCTTGTCTCTTCATCTACTAGTAATGATTTGTTTGGTGCACACGAGCGATACTTTATACTTGCGATGAGTCTCTTGACGGCGTAAGTATAGGCTTTTTCTACCGTCAACGCCTCCAACAACATCTCTTGACGGTACTATAACTACCTTTTTCTACCACCAACGAGCCCTATTGCGCTGCAGCATATCCATCGGGCAAATCAATGCTTATTCGTAATGTAAACGCTCGTCGCTGAAGCTAGAAACAACAACTAATTTAGACAATAATTCGACAAAGTCAAATCTAAGTTTTCGTAAACAATAAGAAAAGCCTGCTCCTATTTTGGAACAGGCTTCTAAACACTTTTTAATTGTAATAATCTGCAATCCCATTGAAAATAGCTTGAGCAATTTCGTCTTGATTATTTACTAGCTTATTTAAATCAGACGAATTTGTCATAAACCCAGCTTCGACAAGGACAGATGCCATATGTGTGTATCGAATTACTTGGAAATTTGATTCTTTTGCACTTCGATCTCTAAATCCGACATCATTTACTAACCTGTTTTGAATTGCTAGTGCGAGACTTCGACTGTCAGACCCTCTATTAACACTGTTATAGAAAACTTCAGCTCCACTTGCTTGCGAAGTACTGAATGAGTTTGCATGTAAACTAATAAACAAATCTGCTCCAGAGTTGTTCGCTTGACTGACCCGCTCATTTAAACTGACATACTTATCAGTCGTTCTGCTAGTAACAATGGTTGCACCTGCTGCTTCAAGCTGAGATTTCAGTTTACTTGAAATACCTATCGCAATGTCACTCTCTTTTACACCGTTTACATATGCTCCTGAATCGTTTCCACCATGACCAGGGTCAAGGAAGATCGTTTTCCCTGATAAATCAACATTTCCCGGATTCGGCGAGTTCCCTGAGCCTTTCGTGATATAATCTTTATGAACAAAAGCATAGTCGTTATTAAAATTGATCTTATACCAAGAACCTTGCTCCTCATATATATCAACCATTGCCCCTCGACTTAAGCTCCCGACTATCGAAGAATTTGTACTTGCACTTGCTCGTACGTTCAATCGGCTCGCTGTTACTTCCCCACTGCCTATCTTTTCATCTGTGGAACTTCCTGAGCCATTCGAGGAGCCATCCCTTTTCACATAATCTTTATGCACATAGCCCCAGTTTCCATTCACTCTCACTTTATACCAGGAGCCTTCTTCCCCATATAAATCTACTGTCGTTCCATTCGATAGACTCCCTATGATGCTCGAGCCTGTCGATGCACTTGCTCGTACGTTCAATCGGCTCGCTGTCACTTCTCCACTGCCTATCTTTTCATCTGTGGAGTCTCCGGAGCCATTCGAGGAGCTATCTCTTTTCACATAATCTTTATGCACATAGCCCCAGTTTCCATTCACTCTTACTTTATACCAGGAGCCTTCTTCCCCATATAAATCTATTGATGTTCCATTAGATAGACTCCCTATGACGCTCGAGCTTGTCGATACACTTGCTCGTACGTTCAATCGGCTCGCTGTCACTTCTCCACTGCCTATTTTTTCATCTGTCGAACTTCCTGAGCCATTCGAGGAGCTATCTCTTTTCACATAATCTTTATGCACATAGCCCCAGTTTCCATTCACTCTCACTTTATACCAGGAGCCTTGATCTTCATATAAATCTATTGATGTTCCATTCGATAGACTCCCTATGATGCTCGAGCTTGTCGATGCACTTGCTCGTACATTCAATCGGCTCGCTGTCACTTCTCCACTGCCTATCTTTTCATCTGTGGAACTTCCTGAGCCATTCGAGGAGCCATCTCTTTTCACATAATCTTTATGCACATAGCCCCAGTTTCCATTCACTCTCACTTTATACCAAGAGCCTTCGTCCTCATATAAATCTACTGTCGTTCCATTTGACAGGCTCCCTATGACGCTCGAGCTTGTCGATGCACTTGCTCGTACATTCAATCGGCTCGCTGTCACTTCTCCACTGCCTATCTTTTCTGTAGATGCGCTTTCAGAAGAAGTATGAGTGACCTTAACATAATCACTATGTATATAACCTGTTCGAGAACCAACTTGCACTTGATACCACTGGCCATTTTCCCCATTCAGATTGATCGAAGTTCCTTTACTTAACCTCGCGATAATTGGTGCAGAGGTAGATGGACTCTCTCTCACATTAAGTAAACTGGCAGTTATTTCCCCTTTATTAGCAGAATTTCCGTATACTTGATGAGTATGCTCTGAATGTAAAGTGAAAATAAAGAGAAAAGAACACAAAAATATGATAACTGCACTCGCCTTTTTCAAAGCAACCTCACCTCTTTTTTAATTTGATCTATTAACCGTAGCTTAAAAAGTATTTCCAAACCGTATCTAATAATTTGGCGAGTCCGAAAAGAAAAACACCTATGCACGCTAGACTGACCGGTGATGTCCAAGAAATCCCTTTCATTGCATCCTCCTTTTATACCATTATTTAGATAAAATAGCATAAATCTCTTAAAATAGAAATATGTCTTTTTTACATATTTCTACTTTATTCTACTAGTTCAGCAGTCTCAGTCATTCAACACTTCCTTTCAACACCTCCAATCACATACGAAATATCAAATAATCTAAAAAACAAAAAATGGCACTATCCTTTATGACTGAATTTGTCGTATAATTATGGTTGGGTTCTGAAAATTTTTTATAGTGCGTGTGTTCATAGAGAAATTTCTCACATGTTTTGAACACCTTCGATATATTTTCATAAACTCATATAAGATTATAGAAAGCTTCATAATGCAATCATGCATTCAAGTGAAACTTTAATCATATACTGGCGTCAAATATATAGGAATCATAAAATATTATTCGTAGAGGAGTGTCTAATTTTGGCACAATCAAGAATTGAAATGAAAAAACAAAAGAAGAAGACGCCCTTCAGGCGGTTCTTAAAAATAACAATGATAACGTTTATGACCCTATTTTTAGTTACTGGCGGAACGTTAGCATATTTCGCATATAAAATGGCATCTGTAACGTCAAGTTCTCAAACAGACTTAGAGCGTGGAGACAGATCAGATTTAAGGGAAACAGCTGTAAACCCAAGTAACGACCCAATATCCGTACTCTTCCTCGGCTTAGACAGCAGAGATGGAGATTTATCTGGAAGAACGGATGCAATGGTTTTAGCGACATTTAATCCAGAAGAAAACTCAGTGAAAATGCTGAACATCCCACGAGATTCCCTCGTAAATATCGTTGGGAGAGACAGACAAGATAAAATTAACCATGCACATGCATTCGGTGGTCTTGATATGACAATTGATACTGTTGAACACCTGCTTGATATTCCAGTTGATTACTTTGTTTCCATTAATTTTGATGCATTTATGGAAGTCATTGATGAGCTAGGCGGGGTCGATGTCGATGTTCCAATGACATTTACGGAAACGGATAATCAAACTTACGGTACTATTACCCTTTATGAAGGGGAACAAACATTAAATGGTGAAGAAGCTCTCGCTTATGTAAGAATGAGAAAATCAGATCCACGCGGTGATTTAGGACGTGGTGACCGCCAAAAAGAAGTAATCGAAGCGGTCATTAATAAAGCAACAAACTTAAGTTCTATTACTCGATTTGGTCCAGTTATGGACAGTTTAGGCAATAATTTAAAAACAAATATTAGCTTTAATAATCTTTTATCAATGCACACGTACGCAACTGAACTTAATAATGTTGAGTCTCTCTCATTTGACGGAGACAACTATACTGAAAATGGCGTATACTATTATCGTTTACACGAAGAATCAGTAAATGAAATATCAAGTCGCCTGCGAGTTCACTTAAATATTGACGAAGCCGAACCAGAAGCAGATTCAACAACAGAATCTGAAGAACCAACTGACGAAACAAATACAAACAATTATTAAAGTATCCGCCCGTTTTACGGGCGGTTTTAATTTCGCCCAATAGGGGCACTTGACCACCAGAGTCCTTTAAGGGACCTTATTTAATTTGGTCCGTGCCAAAACTTTTTGAGGATATCCCTTTTCATAATCATATAGAATTCGAAATCGCTATAGGCGGACGCTTTCACTCCAAAGCACAAGTGCGACATCTACTCGTGCTGCACTTCGTTTGCATTCGTAGTGTCTTCTTTGCAGCGGGCAATGCCTCAACTTCTTAGGTGTCACACTGTGTACACCTAGGGGATTTTCGACGATTGCTTTTCTCGCCTGTCACCGCCTGGCGCTCTTTCGAGTAAATGATGACATTTAAAATAAAAGCCCTTGAAGTTATTCAGTGTATTTCACTAAATGACCTCCAAGGGCTATTCTTTATAAAAAATTATTTATTTTCACGGTAATAATTTATTGTTTTTAAGATTCCTTCTGGGAGCGCCACGTTCGGCTCCCATTTATAGTCAGTTCTTAAACGATCATTCGCTAAATAACTTTCCTTTATATCTCCAGGGCGTTCTTCCTTATATTGTGGTGAAAAATCAATTTGAAGTACTTTGCACATTTCTTGCAAAAGGTTATTAATACTCGTTTCATAGCCTGTACTCACATTATACACTCGATCAATACGTTCAGAACTGGCGTCTAATAAGCACGACATGACTGCTTTAGCTACATCTTCGACATAAACAAAATCTCTCGTTTGTTCACCATCACCAAAGATAACTGGCTGTGCTCCACTCATTAACTGTTCAATGAAAATGGTAATGACCCCCGCCTCTGTTTCAGCACTTTGTCTTGGGCCATACACATTGGCAAACCTTAAAGCATGTACATTCATCTCATATAACCGACCAAATGCTTTTACATACTCTTCTCCGGCATATTTAGAAACCCCGTAAGGAGACAGTGGCTGTACCGTTGTTTCTTCAACTATTGGCAATGTTTCCGTATGACCGTATACAGCAGCTGATGAAGCATAAACAACGTTTTGCACGCCATGCTTCCGGCATAGCTCTAAAAGATGAATCGTTCCATTTATATTTATCTTTGCATCATAATTTGGATCTTCGACTGAAGGAGTGACTTTACTTTGCGCTGCTAAATGAATCAATCCTTCAACGTCTATATGATCCGCAAAGACGTCTTTTAATCTGTCATCATTAATATCATATTCATATAAATGAATACTTTTGTGCTGTTCGATATTTTCAATTTTTCCCGAGCTCATATTATCAATGACGATAACGTCTTTACCTCGTTCAATTAATAAATCGACGACATGAGAGCCGATAAATCCAGCCCCACCTGTAACGATCACTTTTCCCATTTGATTCCCTCTTTTTAGAGCAATTTTAAACCTTACTTATCATACTTTTCTCTGAGCTTTTCTTTTTTGAAGTTAGATTCTTGTTTTTTTTTGACTCAGTTCCTTCTGCTTTCGTTTTATCAAATAAGACGATAAACGTTTTAAGCAAAATAACGATGTCTAGCCAAAAGCTGTATTTTCGAATGTAATACAAATCAAATCGAAGCTTATCATCTACTTCAGTACTATATTTACCCATAATTTGCGCATAACCCGTTATTCCTGGCTGCACCGTGTTGCGATAGCCGTAGTGATAATACTTCTTAGATAGCTCTTTAATAAAGAAACCGCGTTCTGGTCTCGGACCGACTAATGACATATCCCCTTTTAAAACATTAAACAACTGTGGAAGTTCGTCTAGTCGAGTCGATCTCATAAATTTACCTACTTTTGTAATTCTATCGTCATTTTCAGTCGCTAGTACTGGACCCGTTTTATTTTCCGCACCTTCAATCATGGAACGGAATTTATAGATCATAAATGGTTTATTGTTTTTCCCATATCTTTCTTGACTGTAGATAATACTTCCTCTTGGATCTTCAAGCTTTATTAGTAGTGCGACTAATAAAAGAATCGGTGAAATAAGCACTAAAATAATACTTGAGCATACGATATCAAACACTCTTTTCACGACCGTTTGATCCCAAGTTAATCCGAATGGCTTCACTGACATCATTAACGTATCATCTAATGGTGCTACACTTGAGCGCTGTAACAACAATTCATATAGTGACGGAATGACGTAAACGACTTTATTGTGAGCCATTGCATGGTAAATAATTTGCGATTTCGTCTCTTTACTCATGTCAGGACAGATGACCACATAATCGACCTGTCTTAAATGATGGTCAATTTTGTCAATAGACGTGTTAGGCTGGATATGCCTTACACTCGTCCCTTTCATCATCGGGTGCTTGATTTTTGACATTAGCTGCTGAGTACTTTCATCATCTGCAATAAGCAGCACTTTCCCAACAATATTCTCTCTTGTCAGCTTTAAATATAAGACCTTAAAGGACACCATTAAAATGATCGTAAAAATACTTCCAATTAAAATAATAGAACGCGGCATCGCAAATTCTCGGAATAAATATGAAGCCGACATCGTTAGGAATGCCATAAAAATAACAGCAATGACTGTTTTTACGGCGATATCCCAAAACGTACTTTTACGGTCTAGTGCATATAATTCATAAACTGAAATAAAGAATAGCCCGATCAATAATATCCACGGTAAAAGGGAAACAAATGACTCCCAGTTTTTCGCCGGAAATCCACTGTATCGAATATAAAAGGCTGAAACATAAGCAGCTAAAATACACAAAAGGTCAGCTAAGATAATAATAAATTTATGATTTCTCAGTTGTGCTATATCAGGCATGTGAAATACCTCTCCCTTAAAAAAAGCAATAATTAGTATTTAGTATCGTTAAAATACAAAAGTTTATTTACACAAAAAATGAAAATGCGTCATTAAATTACATCAATAATAACTATACTAAAAATATTGTTTTATGACTACAATAAATTAAGATGTGCAAATAATTAAACATTTTTACACATAATTGTGCCCTCCTTGCTGTTATATAAACAAGGAGGGCGTATTTTACCATACATTTATTCGTCTTTTTTCCTTACTTTACGTCCGGTCTTCCAATCGAATGATAAATAAGATTTGCTTCTTCAGCATCTTCCAATTTAAAGCAATTCCTTCCGTCGATAACGATCGGCTGCTTCAGTAACTCATTCACCTTTTTAAGATCTAAATCGAGAACCTCTTGCCAGTCTGTCAAAATCAAGCATGCCTCCGCACCTTTTAAAGTTTCCTCAACATTTAATGAATAGTGAATTCGCTCACCAAAATGATGCTTCGCCTCTTCGATCGCTATCGGATCAAAGGCAGTGATAGTAGCACCTTCATTTAGTAGTGCAGGTATAATGTCTAATGAAGGCGCGTCTCTCATATCATCCGTATTAGGTTTGAATGCCAGCCCTAAGACAGCTATTTTTTTCCCTTGCAATTTTGGTACGATGTCTTTTAGCTTCGTTACCACTTTCATTTTTTGATGCTGATTCGTTTCAATTACGGCTTTCACCATTTTAAAGTCGTAGCCAACTTGTTCTGCGATGTGTACTAACGCCTGCGTATCTTTCGGAAAACAGGATCCACCGTACCCAATCCCTGCTTGTAAAAATTTTGCTCCAATTCTTGAGTCAAGGCCCATCCCTTCAGCCACTTTCGTAACATCTGCACCGACCCGTTCACATATGTTAGCAATGTCATTAATAAAAGAAATTTTCGTTGCTAAAAATGCATTTGAAGCATATTTAATCATCTCAGCACTTTCAACATTAGTTGAAATGATTTTCGTATTGAACGGCTCGTGTAATTGTTTAATGATATTCGCTGCTTTTTCACTTGTCGCACCAATAACAGCTCTTTCCATATTCATCGTATCAGCTACAGCCGATCCTTCACGTAAAAATTCTGGATTTGATACAACATCAAATTCAATGTCTTCCTGTAATTGTTCTTTCACAATCTGTTGAACAAGTTTTCCAGTTCCAACCGGGACTGTACTTTTATTTACGATAATTTTATAACGATTGAGGTTTTCACCAACCGTTTTTGCAACATTTTTTACATATGTTAAATCAGCTTCACCTGACTCCGCCATTGGCGTACCGACACCAATATAAATGACGTTAGATTCACTAATTGCCTCTGAAATATTCGTTGAAAAAGAAAGTCGACCTGCATCAACATTTTTCTTAACTAACTCTTCTAAGCCTGGTTCATATATTGGAATTTTCCCTTCATTCAACATCGTAATCTTACTTTCATCAATATCACAACAAATAACTTGATTTCCTACTTCAGAAAAACAAGTTCCAGATACTAAGCCAACGTATCCAGTTCCCATTACTGCAATTTTTTTCATGAGTCTTCTCCTAACCTTTTGATTCCGTTAACTGATTTCTATAAATATCTTTCAAATATTCAGCGACATCGTTCGATAAGTCTTCTCGTTGCAGGGCAAAATCAACTGTCGCTTTTATAAACCCTAATTTGTCACCGACATCATAGCGAATTCCAGCAAAGTTGTATGCTAAAACAACTTGGGATTGATTTAACTCTTTAATCGCATCTGTCAATTGAATTTCATTTCCGGATCCTGGGGGAAGTGTCTCTAAAATATTAAAGATCTCCGGTCGTAACACATACCGGCCCATAATTGCATAATTTGACGGAGCGTCCTGAAGTGCCGGTTTCTCTACAAGCGTGTCTGCGTGAATGACATTCTGTTCCACTTCTGTTCCTTTCGGAGCAACAATTCCATACTTTGAAACATCGTTGTCAGGTACTTCTTGAACACCGACAACCGACGAATTGTACTTATCATACACGTCAATTAATTGTTTTAAGCACGGAGTATCTGACTGAACGATGTCATCTCCTAATAAAACAGCAAATGGTTCATTCCCAATAAATTTACGTGCACACCAAATTGCATGACCTAGTCCATTCGGTTCCTTCTGTCTAATATAATGGATATTCGTCATACTTGAAATAGCTTGAATTTCTTCGAGAAGTTTTGTTTTCTGCTTTTTTTCTAGCGTTTCTTCTAGTTCAAACGATTTGTCAAAGTGATCCTCAATCGCTCTTTTCCCTCTTCCTGTTACAACGATAATATCTTCGATGCCAGATGCTATCGCTTCTTCGATAATATATTGAATTGTCGGTTTGTCGACAATCGGTAACATTTCTTTCGGTTGTGCTTTTGTTGCTGGAAGAAACCTTGTCCCCAGCCCAGCAGCTGGAATAATTGCTTTTTTTACTTGCATAGATGTTCTTCCTTTCTTCATTAGAATTATCCATCGTTCATTATAATACGAATACGATGAATTATCTAGCTCACTCATTTCCTATAGTAAAGAGGAACTCAATTTTGAGTCCCTCTTTAATTAATTTCGTTATTTATTTATCTACTGTTCCTGTTGCGATATGCCTCATCTGCAACGATTAAACCAACAGAATCATTTTGATTCCAAACTCGATTCCAATTACTTAATGGAACAGGTCTGTCTCCAACATATGGTGAAATTTCCGGTGTTAAGCCTGGCTTTCCTTGCTCTAAGACAAACCAGTCTGAAAAACCACCACCACTATTACTCCATGTTAAATCGACAATATTGTAGCCCGTTTTATTAGATACAATATTAGCTACGTGACCTGGATGTCTTGTATAAATCACTTCACCTGATGAGTGATAAGATAAAGCAGTTTTAAAATCTCTTGTTAATACGAAATCATACACTGCCCTTGCTTCAGGTTCACTTAGTGGATTTGGACCTTTATAATGACTCTCACTCGGTCTTCCAGGATCACCACTGATTGTATCCCAAAGAGCAGGAAATTGCCGGTTAATATCAACACCTCTGACATTTGCTTTCCAACTAGTAAAGTTCGTGCTTCCATTATTAATTCGAACAGCCTCATTAGCTAAACTACTGCTATTAATTCCTCCAGGGCCATCTTGCACTAATGTAACTCCATCTGGATTCCACATAGGGACAAACCATATACTTGTTCGATTTAACGTCCGCTGAACGTTATAACCATCAATGGAGTTCCCATTAGCATACGCATAAGCATATTCGTCCATCATCTTCATTAAAACATTTGTCGTCATGTGCTCACGTGCATGTGAAGAAGCATTAAAGAAAACTTCTGTACTGCCTCTCCCTAATTTGACGGCATAAATATCTCTTCCATCTAATGACTGACCGATCACAGTCGTTTCAACAATATTCGGGTATCTCTCTTCTAATTCTCTAATATCTGAAACCATTTGGTTATAAGAATAATTCTGTCTTCCGTTGACAATCTTCCTTGGAGATGGTTTTACCTCTCTAATTTTTAACAGCGTTGCTTCATTAACGATCCCTGTTGCTGAAAGACCAAAATTTCTTTGAAATTCTGCGACTACATTTGCAGTAATTGAACCATATGCACTTGATGGATTGCTTGGAAAATTCCCAAATCCTATTTCTGTTAAGTCTCTTTTCAGCTTTACAATTCCTTGGTGATTATCCCCAATTCTATAAGGCGGTAAAATTTCTTCTATTTTTGCTAAAGTCACTTCATCCGCAATTCCATTGACTACTAATCCATAGTATTGCTGGAATTCCTTTACGACACCAGCTGTGACTGAGCCATATGCATTTGATGGATTACTCGGGAAGTTTCCAAAACCTAAAATCGTTAATTTGTTTTTTAATTCCGCAATACTAGAAGAACTGTTTCCTTCGGTATATGGACTCGTTAAGATTTCGTTCATTTTTGCTAACGTTACTTCATCTGCTATTCCACTCACTGCTAGTCCATAATAGGCTTGAAATTCTTCTACGACTCCGGCTGTAACTGAGCCATATACATTCGTTGGATTACTTGAAAAATTACCGAAACCTAGCTTCGTTAAGTCTTTTTTCATATCTGCAATACTTGCTGAGCTATTGCCAGGTGAATAAGGACTTGCTAGTACTTCATTTATTTTGGCTAACGTTACTTCATCTGCTATTCCACTCACTGCTAGTCCATAATAGGCTTGAAATTCTTCTACGACACCAGCTGTGACTGAGCCATATGCATTTGATGGATTACTTGGGAAGTTTCCAAAACCTAGTTTCGTTAGATCCTCTTTCAGTTCTACAATGCTTTGTGACCGATTACCAGGTGTATATAGTCCTGTTAATATATCATGCATTTTTGCTAACGTTGTTTCATCCGCAATCCCATTTACCTCTAACCCATAGTATTCTTGAAATTCTTCAACTACTCCAGCCGTTACTGAACCGTATGCACTTGAAGGACTCGATGGGAAGTTTCCAAAGCCTAATCGAGTTAAATCTTCTTTCAACTTAACGATTCCATCATGATTATCCCCTGGTTCATATGGAGGTAAAAGAGAATTAATTTTCTCTAATGTTCGTTCATCTGCTATTCCGCTTGTAGGTAAGCCATAATATTCTTGGAACTGTTTTACTACCGCTGCTGTAACATTACCATAAACGTCCGACGGTTCAGCAGGGAAATTTCCAAAGCCTAATAATGTTAAATTCTTTTTCATTTCCACAAATTCATCTGCACTGTTTCCTGGTTGGTAATGCCACACAAGAATTTCGTCAATCTTATCCAATGTTTCCTGATCTGCTACACCTGTCACTGGTAATCCGTAGTACTCTTGAAAATCTTCTACAACTCCTGCTGTTACACTTCCGTATACATTCGATGGAGATGCAGGGAAGTTTCCAAATCCTAAGCGAGTTAACTTTTCCTTTAAGTTAACAATATGTGCACCTTGCTCACCTGACTGATAGGGAGGTGACAATATTTCTTCCATTTTTGCTAACGTTTTTTCATCAGCTATACCGCTTACTGGCAAATCGTAATGTTCTTGAAAATCCTTTACTACTCCTGCTGTTACATTTCCATACACATTCGATGGAGATGCAGGGAAGTTTCCAAATCCGAGCAATGTTAACTTTTGCTTCATCTCTACAAATTCATCGGCGCTATGTCCTGGCTGGTAATGCCATGCGAGAATTTTATCGATCTTATCCAATGTTTCCTGGTCTGCTACACCTGTCACTGGTAATCCGTAGTACTCTTGAAAATCTTCTACAACTCCTGAAGTTACACTTCCGTATACATTTGATGGATTTGTTGGGAAGCTACCGAATCCTAATTGTGTAAGCTTCTCTTTCATTTCTGTAATATAGCCGTGGCTATCTCCTGATTCATACGGCAAGCTCAACAGGTCCTCTATCTTTGCAAGTGTCACTTCCTCTGCGATCCCACTTACAACTAGTCCGTGATACTCTTGAAACTCTTTCACGACAGAAGCTGTTACATTCCCGTAAACATTTGACGGGTTTTCTGGAAAGTTTCCAAAGCCTAACGCAGTTAAGTCCAGCTTCAGTTCTATAAATTCATCAGCGTTGTTTCCTGGTTGGTAATGCCACACAAGAATTTCGTCAATCTTATCTAGCGTCTCTTGATCCGCTACGCCCGTCTCTGATAACCCGTAGTACTCTTGGAAGTCTTCAACCACACCCGCTGTTACACTTCCATATACACTTGATGGATTATCTGGGAAGTTTCCAAAACCTAACTTTGTCAACTTCTCTTTCATTTCCGTTATAACTTCGTAATTATCTCCTATTTCGTACGGCGGAGTAACTCCCTCATCTGAACTACTGCTAAATGTTTGGACCTCTGTCTTTTCTTCTGAAGTGGCTTCATCAGCTACTTGTTCTGGTTGAAGTGATAATTTGAAAAACTCTTCACTTTCATTTCCAGCTGCATCAATCACTTCAATAGTAAGTTCACTTTCTCCTTCAGGTAATGAGTCTTCAATGTCAAAATAACCGTCACTTTCAAGAGAAAGCTCACCTTCATCATATCGTTCTCCATCTTGAACTATTGAATAAGACCCGTATAGCTCTTCGTCATTCAAAGAAGTATGAATATGACCAGAAATGAAGTTTTCTTCTAAAATAACAAGGCCGTTATCTTTAACTTGAGACAATAATATCTCAGGCTTTTCACTATGTATAACAAATTCAGTTTTCCCGACCACTTTATTAGATGTGTGATCAACTGCTTCTAAATAATACTTACCATCCGTTATCTTCTTTTTCTCTTGAACAGTTTGATCATCAACTATCATGTCCCACGTAAAAATATTTTCGATATCATTAAAATTCTCAAATTCTTCTATTTCACCAATATATTCTTTCGAATCATCATGATATATGTGTAATGAGAGATGACTTAATTGATCATTAGCATCAATTTCTATTAATATTTCTTCTACTTGATCGTTAAAAATATTCGGGCTAACATTTATTTCTACATGATTCGATTCATCAGTTTCTATTATTTTTTCTTCTGCTATGACTGTAGAAAAATTTGAAAATAGTAATATAAATACTAATATAAAACTGACCATTGGTTTATATTTTCTTTTCATCAATTCTCCTCCTTTTATCAATTATTCCATGCTTCATTAAAGAAAATGCCTGATTCTAAAATAGAAATCAGGCAAAAATGAAATTATACTATATTAATTATTGATCCTCTATTAATCGCTCATCATAATCAAGATATTGAGCACTGACCCAACCTTCTAAGTTTCCATCACTGACTCTAAACCATCTGTAAGAGTAAACCCCATCGCCTTGAGGATCATACCTTACATCTGTGTTGTAGCCAATTATGTTAACAGTTGTATTTTGACTATAAGAACCGATTAGCGTTGTAGGATTTAACCATGGGATACTTCTCACATTTAAAGAAGATGCAGTAACAGTAGCCTCAACACTCTGGTTAAAATTCACAACATTTGGAGGTAGTGGTTGACCATCTGGAATAAGTCTATCATATGATCCTGGATTCGAACCATTCTCTACAATTGGTGCGACACTTCTATAATTACCAGCATTAAACTCTACAAATCTGTTCATAATGCTAGCAATCTTTGAATCCCAATTTGGGTCTGTAGCATAACGGACATTCATACCTTCCAATGTGTATCCAAAATCCTCTTGAAAATATGCACCATCGGCTGAAAGGTAATCACGTTTAATTCGATAAGCTACAAAATCTATTCCTTCTTGTACTGTTGGGAAATAATACGCACATGTTACAGGACATACATCATATGCACCATAACCATATAGGTTATTTTTGTATTCTGTTAAATTAGATCCTCCCCAACCGGTTTCAAGAATAGCATGTGAAACCAAGTAAAGAGCATTGATTCCATATTTGTCTTGTGCGTTTATAAACTCTTCCGCATAATCTTTTAAAATACTATTAGGGTGACCAGCATTATCAAATCCTCGTCTAATCTGCTCAACGGTAATATCTGATGACTTTCGCAAATCCAAATTTAAGTAGTTAGGATCTGGTCCTTCTAACAGCTCATAAATAGTTGCTAATGTTACTTCATCAGCGATTCCGTTAACTACTAATCCATTAGATCGCTGAAAGTCCTCCACGACACTCGCAGTTACAGTACCATAAACACCTGAAGGGTTCGTTGGGAAATTTCCATAACCTAATTGTGTTAAATCATTTTTTAAAGCCACAACATGATTACCACTTTCACCAATTTTATACTGAGATGAAAGAATTTCATTGATTTTATTTAGCGTAGTTCTATCAGCAACACCACTTGCTTCTAACCCATAATAACCCTGAAACTCTTCAACTACTCCTGCCGTTACCGAACCATATGCACTTGAAGGATTCGATGGGAAGTTTCCAAAACCTAAGCTTGTTAAATCTTTTTTCAACTTAACGATTCCATCATGGTTATCTCCAGATTCATATGGTGGTAATAGCTCATTAACTTTACTTAATGTGATTTCCTCAGCAATACCACTTACAGGTAGACCATAATACTCTTGAAACTCTTTTACTACCGATGCAGTAACATCTCCATACACATTCGATGGATTATCTGGGAAGTTTCCAAAGCCTAACATAGTCAGGTTCTGCTTCAGTTGCACAAATTCATCAGCACTATTCCCTGGCTGATAATGCCATGCAAGTATTTCATCCATCTTATCTAATGTTTTTTGGTCCGCTACACCTGTCACTGGTAATCCATAGTACTCTTGAAAGTCTTCAACCACACCAGCTGTTACACTTCCATACACTGTTGATGGGTTATCCGGGAAGTTTCCGAAGCCTAACTTTGTCAGCTTCTCTTTCATTTCTTTAATATACTCGTGGCTGCCCCCAGGTTCATAAGGTAAGCTTAACAAATCCTCTATTTTTGCTAGAGTTACTTCCTCCGCGATTCCACTTACTGCAAGTCCATGATATTCTTGAAAATCTTTTACTACCGCTGCAGTAACATTACCATACACATTCGATGGGTTGTCTGGGAAGTTTCCGAAGCCTAAAGCTGTTAACTTTTGCTTCATCTCTACAAATTCATCAGCACTGTTTCCTGGCTGGTAATACCATTCGAGAATTTCCTCAATCTTATCTAGCGTTTCTTGATCCGCAACGCCTGTCGCTTCTAGCCCGTAGTACTCTTGAAAGTCTTCCACTACTCCGGCTGTCACAGGCCCATAACTTCCAGATGGGTTAGATGGGAAATTTCCGAAACCAAGTGCTGATAAGTCTTTTTTTAGTTGTTTGATCTCATTGCTACTTAGTTCAACCTCAAAAGAACTTGAACTAAATACTTGAGTTTCAACATTCTCTTCATCAAATTCTGATACTTTAACCGATTCATCTTCAACTGCTTCTTCGCTTTCACTATTGTTTTCTTCTGTCACATCAGATTCAATTGCTTCTTCATAGTCTTCTTCACGAAACTCAATAGTGAAAACTTCTTCACTTTTGTTCCCAGCTTCATCCGTAACTTGAATTGTCAGATCACTTACACCTTCATTAAAGGAATTAGCAATTTCAAACTGACCATCTTCAGATAGCAATAGTTCTTGCTCGTCATAGAGTTCTTCATCCTGAGTAAGCAAGTAATATGCTTCAATCTCTTCTATGGAAAGTTCAGTTTTTACATGACCATGAATCATATTAGTATCAATAAGATACTGACCTTCTGATTCTAAATCTAAAAATACTTCAGGAGCTTCACTATGGATAAGTACTTCTAAACGGTCAGTGACGAGATGTTCATTACTATCACTTTGAGCAGTGAGTTCAATGATGTATTGACCATCTTCCACTCTCTCATATTCTTCTGATGATTCAGTTTCATAGATTGTTAGATCCCATAAATATTCATGGTTTCCCTCACCGAGCTCATCAAACTCTTCAATCACACCAATGACTTCCTCAGTCTCATAATCGATTAAATGTAAACTTACTACATCCAACTTTTCTTCTATCTCTACTGAAATAGAAACTTCTTCAAGACTAGAGTTAAAAGTATCCGGCTCAACAAAAAAGCTGAATGAATCATCAGTGAGACCATTCTCATTAGAGTCCGCATCTGCTGCATAAACACCAGAAATGCTTGAGGTGAATACTAAAGATAAAACTAAATAACTAATTACACCTCTTTTTATAAAGTTTTTCAGCAAACTATCATAACCCCTTTCTCCTAAAAAATGATCATACAATCAACTTTTTTTACAAAATGAGACTATATATTCTGAAAATATGGTCTAAATATGTAAAATAATAAAGTTAATTGTAAATCTATGACTTTATTATTATCCATTAACTATATTTTTTCAAGAGATTTCCACTATAAATTAGACTATATTAAATAGTACTAGATAGTCATTTTGAGGACGAAGCCATATATCATGCATTTTTTTAAATAAATGATAATTTCTTGAAATTATGTGCTATACTATTTTTGACTACATCATAAAGGAATGAATATTTTGAAAAATACATTAGAATCTATTTATAAAGCCCTACTTAATGAAGATCTCACACTCGTCGAAGTAGGTCTAAATACCTGGATGGAAGTTGAAACTTTAGAAAATCAGCAAGTTGTTTTCCTTACTATTAGCGACGATTCAACAAGAGCATATACAACCTTCAGTAAAGCTAGTTCATTAATAGATGCAATTAAACAGGCTATTATAAGTTACCTTGATAGCAGACCTAATAACCACAAAGTATTATCTGTAAAACTTGATATTTTAACAGGCATTTCTTCACTAATGAAATCTAAAAATAACACTGAATTATTTGATAACAAACTAAAAATTAAAGAAGGCTTTGAAGGGATAGCTTTTGGAACAAATTTTGACGTTGCATTTTCTCCAGGTGAAGTTGCGGCAAATGAAATCATTACAAACGATAAGTTAGTCCCTGAAAACTTATTAAATGCATATAAACAAAACTTATCAATTTCTAGTGCAAATTTTGCTCAAATACTAACTGGATCTGACCCTGTAGAAGTATATAAATTTAATACCAAATCATTTTATATTAATGATAAAGAATTTCTTACATTGTATCGAGGGCATAGAGAATTCCCTACCATTACGAAAGAAGACCTTTGGAATGCAATTGAATTAACAAAAGATCATTATTTTAAAAATGCTGTTAATGGTAGAGGAAAGTTTATTTATTCTTATTTACCTCAAAGTAATACCATAGAAAAAAAATATAATATCTTAAGACACGCTGGTACTGTTTATTCCATGATTGAGACATATGAACTGATGCCGGATGAAAGCTTGCTCAATCATATTCATAAAGCGATTAGCTTTCTCTTAAAGAAAATAAAGGAAGTTCAAGTTGATCACTATAATACAAAAGTTGTCGTAGATAAGGGTGCTTTTAAGCTAGGTGGAAATGGATTAACTATTGTCGCATTAGCTAAATATACACAGGTAATGAAAGACGATAAATATGTACCTGTGATGCAAGATATGGCAAAATGGATCCTGCTTACTCAAGAAGAAAATGGTCGTTTTCCAATTCATAAACAAATGTATTCAACAGGTGAGGTTGTTGATTTTACATCTCGTTTTTATCCGGGAGAAGCTATTTTATCTCTAGTGCGGCTTTATCAAATTGACAAAAATGAAGAATGGCTTGACGTAGCAGAAAAGGCTGCAAATTACTTAATCAACATTAGAGATAAAAATGAAACATTAGATACAATTACACCAGATCATTGGCTCTTATATGCTCTAAATGACTTACATCGTGAAAGGCCAAAACAAGTTTATATTAAACATTCCTTATTAATGTCTAATGCTATATTCAACAAGCAAATAACAGACGAAAAAGATAATCTTGATTGGAATGGAGGATATGGAACAAACCCTCCACCAAAATCAACCCAAGCTGCGTGTTATAGTGAAGGGTTAGGAGCAGCATACAACTTAGCTAATGATCATGGCTATAAAAAAGAAGCTGACGAAATAAAAAAAGTGATTGATAGAGGAATTAGATTTCAATTACAGCTACAACTAAGACTGGAATCAACTATGCATTATGTAAACAAAAACTTATGTATTGGAGCAATCCAAAAAAGCCCTACACATCTCGATATTCGGAATGATTATACTCAACATAATATCTCTAGTTTTATCGCTTTCTATAAAATACTAACGAGTAATTAATAGACCAAAAAAGTCCCGTCTTTTGTACGGGACTTTTTCGGGCGTAAAATCAGCTAATTTCTTTAGATTTATTATTCATTATACGCTTTAAGTTATCTAAAACGATACGAATTGGATACGTAAATTTCCACATCCTGCTATTCATTAATTTAGTATACTCTTTATCTAGTCTAACTTTCTCTTCTTCTAATCTAATTTTATCTTTTTCTAACTCGTTTATTTTTTGGGATTGGGTGCTTAATGAAGATATTTTTTCAAAACTATTATGTTGCTCACTTTGTGGTTTCAATATATGAAATCCAATTTTTATTGGCTTCTCATATTCACATTCAGTAACATTCTCGACAATTGCCTTTTCAGGTCCTTCTGAGCAAATAAATTTAAATTCATTAACAGCATCATTTGTCCCTGACGCAACAACAAGTACATCTCCATTGTCTAAGTTTTCAACATAACCATGTAATTTATATGCAAGTGCTTGCCTTTTTATCCACTTTCGATAACCTACTTTTTGAACTTTTCCAGAAACAATGTATTTCTTACTAACCAACTCACCACTTGGAGGCGGAGAAATTTCAAGTTCTTTTACGGTCCTGCTTTTCAGTGGATCAATGATATCATTAAAATCAAAATATATATTACTCTTTTTATTATTTATAGTTTCTGGGAAATAATAATCCACGATTTCTTTAGCAATATCTCTTGGGGCGCCATGCATTGGGAAAAGATGACCACCGAGTCCAGGTCTAGTATTAGCTTCTATAATGACACCTGTTGTTCTCTCATCATTTACAATCATATCAATTCCAGATACACCTAAGCCAGGAATTGCTTTTGTAGCATTTATTGCAATTTGCTTTAAATCTTCAGATAATTGATCAGTAACATCTACAGAGTCGCCACCGGTTGACAGATTGCTAGTTAACCTCAAATAGACTCGTTCCCCGTCTCTTGGAACAGAATCCATTGAAAAACCAGAAGCTCTTAACACTTTTTTCAATTCATCGTCAACTTTAATTGGACGACTTTTAAGATGAGGGTTTTTCTTTCTCAAAGCATTTTTCTTTTTAATCAATTTTTTAATAGAATTTTTTCCATCTCCGACCACATTGGCTGGAATTCTATTTAATGCACCTACTACTCTATCTCCAATAACAATTAGCCGTAATTCATCACCCGAAACAAATTCTTCAACAATTACTTCATCATAGGCCAATTCGTGACGTACATAATGCAATGCTTCTTCAAATTCTTGTAACGATTGAATATTGGAAAAAACACCTTTCCCCCCGTTTGCATTTGTTGGCTTAAGGACGAGAGGATATCCTAGTTGATCGGCAAAAGAAATTACCTCATGATCACTTTCATATGAAGAAAACCTTTTACCTTCTGGTACTGGTACACCTGCCATAGATAAATACTCTTTAGTTAAATGTTTATTATCACATATTTCATAAGCTTCATCAGAGATCTTATCTCCTCTTGATGACTCAAAGTGGTGTACTTTTCCATTATTACTTAACGAATATCTATACTTTAGCAAATTTTCTTCATCAGTCACAGTATAAAATTTTAACGATAAACCCCTTCTCCAACCTTCTAAGGAAATCGTATAATGACTCAACTTTTTCCCATATCCAGTAGTCGGTACAGCTCCTTCTAAATGCTTTAACCAACTTTGTTCCATTTTAGAAAACCCCCGTGGATTAAAATACTTAGATGATTAACACAAGATTTTCGACTTATAAAAATCAACAATTACCTTAAAACATTATTTAATGTTTAGAATACAACTAATAGACACTTCTCACAAACAGTTTCCATATTAACACAAATGACCATTAAGATAAAGATAATTGAGGATTTAGGTACTTTACAATTTTTAACTTTTTATGTTATAGAAACCTTTTCACATAAAACCAATCGTATAAAGCGAGAAAGAAGCTATAAGTACTTCATAGCCTCTTTCTAATAGAACAATGCAATTATATTATCTTTTTATTAAGCTATATAATTTACGTAGTCCTCTTGTATATCTCCACGTTTTACTTTGCAATAATCGTTTGTTTTTAGCTTCTAAACTTCTATTTTTATTGTTTAGTTGTATGATTTCTTGTGACAAACGTTCTTTTTCTTTTTTTAAGTTGTTAATCCTTTTGCTTTTAGCTTTTACTCGAAATTTTTCATTTTCTAATTCAGTTATTTTTTCATCTAATTTATTTACAGTAGCATCGAATTTCTCGTTTATAAGTTCTAGCTGCTTGCTTTGCTTTTCTAATTTAGCTAATGCTTTTTCTTTTTCAGACTTTTCTTTTTTTAGGTCCTTAACATTTACACTATTTGCTTCTTTTACGATACAAAAGCCTACTCTTACTGGCTTTATATAATCATTAATTTCTATTGATGAAATCCCAAATTTCTCTTTCTCCTGATCAATAGCGTGCGTAAAACTAATTATTTCTTCTTCATTTATTGCTGCCACTACAATTTCAAGATTTTCACTAGAACCCTCTATTTTTTTGATATATCCATGCAAACCTCTTTGTAAGGCTTGTCTTCTTACTAAACTTTTAAAGCCTTGGTCTTTAGCATTCCGTTTAATTATATATTTTTTTGTGATTAGTTCACCTAATGGAGGAGGTGTTAATATAATCTCATTTGTAGCGTAACTTTTTAATGGTTCTAACACACTATCAAAATCAAAATATAAATTGGTTTGTTGAGTATCAGCAGTTTCAGGGAAATAATAATCGATTGTAGGTTTCAGAACATCGTAAGGTTCACCTTCTAAAGGAAATAAATGAAGTCCAATCATCGGTTTTGAATTTGCTTCAATAATTACCCCTTTATTTTTATTTACATCTACAATCATATCAAGACCACATTGAGCTAATCCTGGAATTGCACTTGATGCTCTAACAGCAATATCCTTCATTTCTTCAGTTAGTTGATCTGTAACATCTATTGGGTCTCCACCTCTTGAAACATTACTTTTATTCCGAAGAAAAACTTGCTCACCATTTTTCAATACACTATCCAAACTATACCCTAACTTCTCAATTGAATTTTGCACCTCTAAATCGATTTCTAATAAATTTTTGTATAATAAAGGATTCTTTTTTTTATTTATATTTTTTCTTTCGATTAACTCCTTGATTGAGTGAATGCCGTCACCTACGATATTAGCAGGGACCCTTTTAACAGCACTCAAAACTTTGTTCCCAACCATATAGATTCGAAATTCTTCACCTGGGATAAATTGCTCCACAATAATGTCTCGATATTGTAAGTCTCCTCTAACATGTTTTAAAACTTCTTTTAATCGCTCTTCACTTTCTATATTAGCAAAAACTCCTTTTCCGGCGTTTTCGCTTATAGGTTTTACTACAACTGGATAGTTTATTTCTTGAGCAAAATTAATTATTTCACCATCATTTATATCAGACTTAAATCTTTTACCATCTGGTACGGGAACACCTGCTTTTCGGAGATAATCTTTCGTAAGCTGCTTATTATCACAAATTTTATAAGCTTCATCTGTAATTTTATCTCCTCTCGAAGACTCGAAATGATGTTCTCTACCATTAAGTGAAAGTGAATACCTAATTAGCAATTTATTTTCTGGATTATCAATTGTATAAAATTTTATTTTTATACCTCTTCTCCATGCTTCTAAAGCAAGGGTATACATACTTAATTTATTTCCATAACCTCTAGTAGGGACGCATCCTTCTAGCTTAGGTAACCATTGATCATTTATCTTCCCCACTCAACCATCTCCAATCAAATATCCAAATAATAACTGACTTTACTATACATTATATCCAAAACGTCTTATTTAAAAGCCTATAGTTTTTACAAATAAAAAGTTCAAGTAAGATCTATCTTTTTTTCTTGAAAAAATCAAATAAATAACGGATAGGGGAAGATATCTTCCACGACGTACTATTAACAATTTTGTTATAATCTTTTGAAAGACGTTGTAATTCTTTTGTTACCCTTTCATTCTCCAATTTTAACTCATCAATATTTACAGTTGATTCGTCCAAAATCTCAAAACCAATTTTCACTGGTTTTGTCCATTCTTCTTCTATAACATCATCTACTATTGAGTTTTGAGATCCTTCAAAGCAAACTTTTTTAAAATCTTCAATATCATGTTTATTTGTACTTGAAACAATAATTTCAACTTCACCATTCGAAAGGTTCTTTGCATAACCTTGTAGTCTCAACCTTTGGGCTTGCTTTTTTACCGATTTCCGGTAGCCTACCCCTTGCACTTTACCTGAAACAATATAACGTTTACCATATAATTTGCCTAAAGGTGGGGTTGATAGCTCAACCTTTTTTACCGAACGACTTAATAAAGATTCAACAATGAGATCAAAATTAAAATATAAATTAGATTTTTCAATATCTACTGTTTCAGGGAAGTAATAATCAATAAATACTTTTGTCATGTCACGTGGCATACCTTCCATAGGAAAAAGGTGTCCTCCCAGACCTGGCCTTGAATTTACTTCGATGACTACACCTGATTTATGTTCATCATCTATAATCATATCTACTCCACTATGAACTAATCCAGGTATGGCTTTTGTTGCCTCTATAGCTATCCTTTCCATTTCTGGAGTAACAATATCAGTGACATCAACAGAATCTCCACCATTAGAGAGGTTACTTTGCTCTCTAAGAAACAGCCTTTTACCTTCTTCTAATACTGAATCTAAGGAATACCCTGCATTTTCAACTAAATTTAACACTTCTTTATCAATTTTAATAAGTCTACTTGTTAAATGTGGATTCTTTTTCCTAAATTCATTTTTCTGTTGTATTAATTTTCTAATTGAGTGAACTCCATCTCCTACAACATTAGCAGGTATACGATGCATCGCCCCTAACACCTTGTCCTCTAACACAATAAAGCGATATTCTTTTTCTCCTGGAATACGTGTTTCAATAATCACATCACGATAATTTAACTCATCTCGAACATATGGAATTGTCTCTCTTAACATTTCTTCATTAAGAATATTTGCAAATACACCCTTCCCTCCATTTGCACTGACTGGCTTCAGTACAATTGGATAGCCTAATTGATTGGCATAAGAGATGATTTCATCATCACTACGATCATTTAAAAACTTCTCCCCACGAGGGACTGGTACTCCCGCTTTTTCTAAATATTTTTTAGTTAGATCTTTATCATCACATATATCAAAAGCTTCTTTCGTTACTTTATCTCCTTTTGATAATTCAAAATGGTGTTCATTTCCTTTATAACTGAGTGAATAGCGAAGTTTAAATTTGTTTTCTTCATCTATTAAACTATAAAAAGTTAAATCAATCCCTCTTCGCCAGCCTTCTAACGCCATCATATATGTGCTAATACGCTTCCCTTGTCCAGCAACAGGCACCGCATCTTCAAGATGCGGTAGCCATTTATATTCAGCATTCACCATTATATTCCTCCATTATATATGCAAATTTTTAACTGCTCTTACCATAAGCATTATATCAAATCATACAAATTATGCAGTGTGCTTTAATGTTATCATTTCCCAAAACTATTTGATAAAGTTTTCACATAATTAGCAAAAACTCTAATCGGCTTTGTACACTTCCAAGAAAAGCTTTTTTCAATCTTTTCATTTTTAGTCATTATATTTTTATATTGACGTTCTAATGTACTAATTTGTTTCGATACTGCCGTTAACTCTTTTTCTAACTCCTCAGGATTCAAATCATTAATTTCATCTTCGATATGGAACCCTGCCATTATTTGTGCTGACCATGTATCACTATTTACATATAAATTCTTACTCAAGCCCATCAGAACATCTTCAAAACGTTGAACTTCTTTACGATCTAGACTCGCTGCCACAATATCAACTTTTTTATCATTAACGCGCTTGACGAATCCATGGATATTTTTTTCTATTGCTTTTATATATATTTTATTTACTATATCCTCGTGTTGGATTTCACCACTTACCGTATATTTTTTACAGTATAAAGTTCCTTGTGGAACAGGTATGACTTCAATTTCGTCTACACTTTTACGATTTAGCGCTTTATATATACTGCCATAGTCAAAAAACATATTGATATCATAGACATTTTTATTCTTCGTTTCCGGGAAGTAATAATCGATGATTGCTTTTGGAATATCTTTAGGTTCCCCTTCCATCGGGAATAAATGTGAACCAAGACCGGGCTTCGTATTTACTTCTAGAACGTAGGGCATTTGATCCTCTTCATTAAGCAATATATCTACGCCACTATGAGTTAATCCAGGGATAGCATTTGAAGCATCAATAGCTACTTTTTTTATATCATCTGATATATCACTAGTCACAT
This sequence comes from Evansella halocellulosilytica, assembly GCF_002335745.1. Lineage (GTDB taxonomy): Bacteria > Bacillota > Bacilli > Bacillales > Salisediminibacteriaceae > Bacillus_CA > Bacillus_CA halocellulosilytica. The sequence goes on from NZ_NIST01000001.1 coordinate 5,343,349, forward strand.
CAATCGGATCTCCCCCGGAGGAAATGTTACTTATTCTTTTCACAAAAATACGTTCACCTTTATTAGGGATACTATCTAATGTAAAACCTAATGAGCGAATCGTATTGTAAAACTGTCTATCGAGTTTGATTTGTTTATTATATAAGTGAGGGATCTTCTTTCGTTGTTCATTTTTTATTTCTATAAGCTCTTTTATAGACCGTTTGCCATCCCCAATCACATTAGCAGGTATTCTTTTGATCACACCTAGTACTTCATTGTTTAGTACATAAACTCTAACTTCTTCACCTTTAATATATTTTTCAATTATTAATTCGGTAAATTTAAGCTCTTTTCTAATATAAGTAAGGCTTTTCTGTAAATCTTCAGCATTCTGTATATTAACAACTACCCCTTTACCAGCAAATCCATCAGTTGGTTTTGCTACGACTGGATACCCAATACTTTCCTCTGTATATTTAATGATCCTATCTATAGAATCTTCAGCATTGAATTTTCTACCAAAAGGTGTTGGAACATTTTTTCTCAGAAGTACTTCCTTTGTCTTGCTTTTATCTTTACAAATTTCATCAGCCTCTTCAGAAATTTTATCCCCTTTAGAACCTTCAAATAGGTGAAAATGTTTTTCGTTTTCTAAGGAGTATTGCAGTTTCAATTGACCGCACTCTCTATAATAGGAATAAAATTTTAACGTTAAGCCTCTTCGCCAACCTTCTAAGGCAATTGTGTACTTACTTATTTCTTTCCTGCATGCCTCATTTAGAATAGCACCTTCTAAGTGCTGAATACGATTTTGTTCCATTAAGCTACCTCCGTCTTTTAAACAAACCATCCTTAATTGATTTGGGTAGAAGTAATTGTTATTTTAATATACGTTTTACAATGTTATATATAGCACGGAGTGGTTTAGATATCTTCCAAGATGTACTTTCACGATATAATTTGTATTGCTTTTCAGCATTCCGTTTCTTTTTGCTTAAACTGTCCCGGTTCGTTCGCAGTGTTTTAAGTTCATCGATTAATTTATCAGGTTCATTTTGAATTTCAAATCCCATTTTGACAGGCTTATCCCAATTTTGTTCACTGATTGTGAAATCACCATTATTGTTCCAATTTAAAACATCTTTATATGTTAAAATTTTTTTAATATCTTCACCTGCGATTATAACTTCGATTTTCTGCGGCTCAATTTTGTTAACGAACCCATGCAGATTCCTACTTAAAGCTTCATTTTTTAATTGGCGTAAATAATATACATCGTCTATATCACCATAGATTGTATATTTCTTCCCATAGGTTTTACCTTCTTGGATTCGTGAAACCTTTGTCATAAGGTTTGCTTTATTTTCTAAAGGAGAAAGAACATCTTGAAAGTCGAAATAGAGAGTCGATTTTTCCTTAGAATCCGATACTGATTCAGGGAATAAGTAATCAATTATTGCAGCTGGAACATCCCTTCCTTTCCCTTGACTAGGGTACAATAATGACCCTATTTGAGCAGTTGGGTTTAGTTCAATTACTGCTACTGTTTCATTATTACTTGTTCGATCATTAATAATGATATCTACTCCCCCATAGAACAACCCAGGAACGGCTTTTACAGCATCGATAGCAATTTCCTTAGCTTTATCAGATATTGTATCAGTAACATCAATAGGATCTCCGCCAAGAGATATATTACTTTTATTTGTTAAAAATAATTGTTTTCCTTCTTGAAGAATACTGCTTAAACGATACCCAGATGCTTGAATAAATTCCTCCAACTCTTTATTTACTTTTATAGGACAGCTAATGAGGCGAGGGTTTTCCCTTCTGTTTTGATTCTTCTTTTCAATTAACTCTTTAATAGTATCAATACCGTTACCTATTATATTCGCGGGTATTCTGTGCATTGCTGCAACCACTTCATCTCCAACAACATATACTCTGTATTCCTCGCCAGCGATATACTCTTCTACAATAACGTCATTATATTTCAGTTCGTTTCGTATATACTTTACAGCCTTTTTCAATGATTCTTTATTAATAATATTCGTGATCACTCCTCTGCCAAAGCTACCGTCAACAGGCTTCACGACGAGAGGAAAACCAATTTCCAGTGATTCATCAACTATTTGCTCGTCAGAGTAGGATGAATTAAAGCGCTTCCCATTCGGTACCGGTACTCCCAACTTGGATAACACCTTTTTTGTATTATCTTTATCTGAACCAATTTCAACCGCTTCGTTCGTTATAATGTCTGATCTCGTTCTAAAAAAGTAATGTGTTCGAGAACTCGTACTTAGTGAGAATAATTTTCCTGGTCGGTCAACATACCAAGTTTTCATCTTATTAAATTTCTCAAACTCACCACTATACCATTTAAGCTCAAGACCACGTCTCCATCCTTCTAAGGCCACCAAATAAGCACATAATTCATGACCATCAGCTTGAGAGACAACATTGTTCGTCAGATGAGAAGGCCAATACGGTTTATCTTCCATATTAAAGATCACCTAAATATTTTGATTTTTTATCTCTATACATTCACTGAATTTTTCCTTCTTTTAAAAAGTTTCGGAAGGCCAAAAACCTCTTCCCATTAATAAAGTCTTTCCTAAGGCGGGCTTCTGCTTCAATAAAATAATCCCCTAATAGTTTGTCTATTTTTGAATTAAACTGATCATAATTTCCTGGTTTAGGAGTAAACTCACCAAATACCATTCCATTTGAACCGTTTAAAAAGTCTATTCTTATAAAAGGTGAAGGTATTTCTTTGCTAATAGTTTCAACCAATTTAATTTGATCATGAGGTACACCATTTCCATCAAAAAGCTTACCATCATATTTCCCAGTTTTTATTCTTTCTCCTGTCGAAGTCCACCAGCAATATTTCACATTTGGATAACGAATAATTTCTAGAACTAGAGCGACGCGCCCATAAAAGCAATAAAACTTAAGATCACGTGCTGGAATTTTACTCTCGTTATCTTCGATGACGAGCTCTTCTATAATCCATTCATCTTTATTGACCCATCCAGTGGATAAATCCTCCTTAACGAAAAAATCCAGTTCTTCCCATGAATGAAGTGTCTGTCCTCTTTTTACATCGATCATTTTATCCAAACCTAGAATGAGGTATACACCTCGAGCCCCAGCCCCGGAAGCTGGTTTAATAACAATACCAGCTTTTTTCGGTATCTCTTTAAATTCGTATGAGTTTTCTGAAACCCACGGTCTCTTTATATTTAAAATGTCAATAAAGGAATAAGCGTTCACCTTGTTATCGAGAATCCACTCTGGCAGCTGACGATCAAATTGCCTCATTCTCGACCGCTGACTTAAGTTAGCCTTAAAAGAGGATACATCATTTAATGATAATTCATCCGTTTCTTCCGTTAATCTTACGATAAATTCAGGTATTTCCTCTATTTTTAACCCTTTAATCACACTATTGTAAACTCTTGTCTTTAGCTGAGTCTCTCTATTCATATAAAGCTTAGCAGCATATTTGAGAGCAGCCTCATATTTCTCTTCATTATAGGATTTTTGTATTATCAGCTTATCAAGAACATTTAAGATTTCTCCTGATTCTTCAGCACCTTTAACCATTTCTAAAAGTTTATCTTCATTTATTGATCCTAATTGAGATAATAACTCTTGCTCTTTTTTCTCTTTGTTATTTATTTTTATTTGTGCTGATTTCAGCCTTTCCTGATTAACTTTTATACTTCTGTTCAATTTTTCATTTTTCTTCTTTAGTTCTTTATTTTCAGTGACTACCGCTTTAAACTTTCGTCCAAGGAGAACTGTTAAAATGTAACTCCTTGCTTTACTTATCATTTTAACAGCCTTTCGAAGTGGAAGAGTTAATTTCCACCCTCTGCTTTCTGTAATCGTTTTATAATTTTTATTTATTCTATCTTTCTCTTTTTGAATCTCCTTGTTTTGTCGTTCAACTTTCTGATATTCAGCATCATATTTCAGCAACTTATCGAAGAGTACTTCTTGTTCTTCTATACACTTTCCAGCGCTACTCTTAGTCTCATTATTTAATATCTGTAATAGATCACTGTCATCTAATTCAACTAATGGACTTTTTCTATCATTATTTTTATTAAATGGTTGCTGATCATTTTTCAAAGGAGATCTCCTCCAGATCCCAATCTTGCTCTGCAAGAGTAATGGATGTTATTTCATTCGAATATTCATTTAGCAACTTTTGGCGAACTTGCTCATTTTCTGGATACCATATGCCGTTCATTCCAAAGTATTCGTTCAAATGTTTGTTACAAAGCTCAAGGTTCAACGATACTCTACTTTCATCCCTCTTACTAATTGATGTCTCGCTTAAAACAACTGATATTTGGTTTGCATGAATATTAGGTATATACTTCTGCCATTCATCAAGAATTATTGAGTTTCTAATAATTAGCCTTTTTGTTTCTACTTTTTCTCCATAAACGATCATTTCAGCTTGTCCATTATTTAATATATCTCTTACCGTTCTGTTTATTTTTGATTTCGGATCTACATCATATTCTGACATCTGAACTAATCCGACTCGAAGTCCTTTTAGTCTACACTTTTTTACTTCAGCTAGGACTTCATTAGTGTCGTCTTCATCATAACGAAAATCGAATACATATATAATATCAAACTGACGGTAGCCACTAACTTTTTCCTCTTTGCTCGGCCACATTGGTTCAGGAACTGCAAAAGGGCGAACTTCTTGAGGGAAAGAGTAATAGAGATTGCTACTATTTTCGTGAAAATGATCATGACTCTCTTCATACTCTTTTCTCGCACCCATTTTATATCCATGGTAACCAAAAGCTGAATTACCAGTTAATGATCCTGTAGTCTGCCTTTGAAAAGAGAGGGGGCCTGTTTCAAGTTCACAAATTGATTTTTCACCGAACACTTTTTTAATTCGTCTTATGAATTCCGAATCAGCAGCAAATCGGACAGAATCCCAATAACCAAGTGATTCTACTACTGGCTCCCTTCGAAATAAGAAAGATGACATGTTACTAAATATATACGTTCCAGGCTTCCCTCTTCGATAAAATTTCATATCATTGGTGGCTCTTGCCTGTTGTGATGTGTTCCCAACCATAGTAGGGTTTTTCAATAAATGATTAACTTGTATTTCAATTTTTTCTGGATGTGACCAGTCATCAGCATCATTGATCGTAATAAAATCTCCAGTAGCCTCTTTTAATGCAGTATTCCTTGCTACATATGCTCCACCATTTTTATCGACAAGTATGAGTTTGACTCTTTTATCTTTCTTCTCATACTCCTCTAAAATTCTAACCGTGTCGTCGGTACTGCAATCATCAGCAACTAACACTTCCAAGTTCGTCCATGACTGCGATAAAATTGAACTTAACGAAGTATGAATAACCTCTTCAGCATTGTACACCGGCATAATAACAGACACTTTAGGTTGGCTTGCGAGATCTTTGTTTTCATCGCTACTAGGAGATGATGTTAGACAATCATAAACGGGTAATTCTTCAGAAGTCGATTTAATCGTAATTTCTGAGAGTTTATTTAATTTCATAACTTGATTTATCCAAGACAAACGGTCTTCTAATGATGTTTCAAGGTTTGCCGCAGCAAGATAGACATCAGCGTGTGCCTCTTCTTTACTTAATTTTGCTAGTTCCTTTTTAGCCTTATCTATCTCACCTAAAATGTCATAACATTCTGCTCGCATAATCGCTGCTTGCTTTAATCGTATCGGACTTTTTTCCCCTTCAATAGACCTGGAGATTAATTGAAGACATTGTTGTGCTCCACTTTCGTTATACTGGTTGGCATGCCATAATGCTAATTCCCAAATTGCTAAGCGCTGCAGATAAGGTTCATTATTATTATTTGAAAGTCTCTCTAGTTCATCTAACCCTTTCTTAGTAAAACCAAGGTTATATAAACGTTGTTTAATTTCTGCTACCTCTTGTCTTTGCCACTTTCCAGCAAATAAAAATTTCTTTATAAAACGTTTTTGCCTATTTGTTAATAATCCTTTAATTGATTCTATTTGCTTATCACTCAGTACCTTATAAACAGACCTTTCTATCATTTGGACAGCCTTTTTCACAGCCTTCTTTATCATGGATCACTCAACACCTATTCGTTACTTTTCTTCTTCGTTTTCTTCTTCGTCTTCTTTTTTACTTTCTTCTCTTCCAAATTCCCTCTATACAAGTTAACGGCTTCTTCAGGATTGCCATCAAAACGTATTTCGCCTTTTTCCATTAAAATAGCTCTCGTACATACTTTTTCAACAAAATTCATACTGTGTGAAACAATGATGACCGCTTTTGCTTCTTCAATCATATCTTGAATTTTTTCACTTGCTTTTTGTTTAAATGCCATATCCCCAGTAGAAAGAGCTTCATCGATAATAAAAATATCAGGTTTTAAGGTCGCTGCTATGCTAAAGCCTAACCGTGCTTGCATGCCGCTTGAATAATTTTTTACTGGTCTATCAATATTCTTTTTGAGCTCAGAAAAGTCGACAATATCTTGGTAATCATCATCAATTTGATTTTTCGGTATTCCAAGCAGCATACCATTAAGGTATATATTGTCCCTGCCCGTTAATTGCGGGTTAAAGCCTGTACCGTATCCTAATAGTGAAGAAGTTTCACCATTTAAAATAATTTCACCTTGATCAGGGGTTAATATTTTGGTCATTAATTTACACAACGTACTCTTCCCAGCTCCGTTATGCCCTATTATACCAACAACTTCCCCTTCTTTAATTTCAAAGTTGACATTCTTTAGTGCCCAAAATATATCATTCTTCATTCGATAAGAAACACTTAGGTTATCTGCTTTGACGATCGTTTGATCTTTAATATCGAGTTTTGTTTTTTCAATGTCCAGCCTTTTTTTCCGTTTTCTTTTTTGTGGTGGTACAGACTCTTTATACATATCTACAATCTTCTTAGGTTCACCAACCGCTCTTATAGTTCCTTTATCTAACCATATTAAACGATCACAATTTTTCGAAGCGTAGCGCAGACTATGTGTAACGAGCACGACCATTTTTGCCTTTTCTACTAGTTCTCTCATTTTTTCTGCTGCTCTTTTACCAAACTCAATATCGCCAGTATTCAATGCCTCATCAAGTATAAGGATCTCTGGCTCAAGAAATGCTGCCACGCTGAAGCCTAGACGTGCCTTCATTCCACTAGAATATTTTTTCATCGGCTGGTCAATAAAGGCACCTAAGCCTGAAAACTCATGGATATCATCAATAAATTGGTTAATTTTTTCTTTCTCAATTCCTAACATCATACCATTTAAATAGACATTTTCTCTGCCCGATAATTCTTTGTTAAAGCCCATCCCTAATGAAAAAAGGGCTGATACTTTCCCATCAACATGGATTGAACCTTCATCAGGCTCTAAAATGCCAGAAATAAGTTTACATAGTGTCGTCTTACCTGAACCATTCGAACCAATAATCCCAAGAATTTCTCCTTTATAACCTGTAAAGTCTATACCTTTTAATGGCCAAGTAACCTTACTTTCTTCTTTATTCGACTTTTTCTTAAAAAGATTTATGACATGAGACTTATAATCATCTTTATTTAATCCAGTATTAAAGAAGACACCCAGGTTTTCTGCGCGAATAACAACTTCTTCGGTTTCATCTATATAATTACTTGTGGTCTTATTATTTTTCAATGACATTAAAATACCCTCATTTATAATGCTTTAATAATCTTATGTTCATTTTTACTGTAGTAAAAAATTAAAGCAACAATTGATATGATAGATATTACTCCAATTACTAACAATCCAATAAAATGCGGATTTGATTGAAACATTAATACGGCACGATAAGAATCTAAAATGATTGCAACTGGATTCACAGCTACTACATAACTTGCCCAAACATACTCTTCTGGTATGCGACTACCAACCCAAATAATAGGTGAAGCATAGAAAAATACACGTAAAACATGTGCAAGAATGTTATCTATATCACGAACAAACACACAAATATAAGCGACAAATAAACTGATGGCTAGTAAAAACAATAATTGAACTAAAATAATTAATGGTAAGTACACTACTTGCCATCCAGGTACAACACCTGACACCGCTAAAAATATTGCAATAACGACAAATCCAAAAAAGAAATTAAGCCCTTGAGTAAACGTTATTGATAAAGGGAAAATTGATTTTGGTAAGTAAACTTGATTAATAATGGAAGACTGTTTTACTATTGCACGGGCTGAACTATTAACTGTAGTGTTCATCCATCTCCATGCAACAAGCCCAATCACAAGGTATACAGCATAGTTCTCAACATCATCACCACGCCCAAGAATAATAGCAACAAGGAAATAGTAAACAAGAACATTGAGAAGTGGGTCCAATAGCCACCAAAAATATCCTAAATAACTATTACGATGCTCTGCTTTTAGCCCCGATTTCACAAGATATATTAATAAATCTTTCCTTTTTAACATTTCATTTATATACTCTCGCATAGTTCTCCAACACCGCCATTCTCTTCATAAGCAACTATCTATTTTTCTATAAAGAATCGTAATGTATTCATTTATATAAGCATTGCTTTTTTTCACAAGTATAATAAGTATAATTGCATATTTAATAATGTTATTTTTTCAAACTTAAATAAACATAATTACCAAAATACCAAGCACTTTTAAAAAAACCTAGCTTTTCAATTTTTCGATAGACTTTCCAATTTTGTTTCGCCATTTTTATTTTGTTTCTCGATACTGAATTTTCGACGATTCGGTATTTCGATAAGCACTCTTGCAGCCCATATGCAGGAAATCCTTTCTTACATAAAGAAAGCCACAGTACATAGTCTTGCCTCGATCGAATATTGACCATTTCTACTTCACCGACAACATCGGTATCGATCATGACTGTTAAACAGCCGATGACATTTCGTTTCAATAACTTTTCATAATCAACTTTTTCAGGGATTTGAACAGGATTCCCGATCAGTTTGCCATCATCACTCATTTTGACATATTCCGTAAATGAAAATCCATAATTGTTCTTACTCATAAAAGCAAGTTGTTTTTCTAACTTTTCTGGAAGCCACATGTCATCACTGTCGAGAAATGCCAAATATCTACCTTTCGCATGTTTTATTGCTGTATTTCTTGCAACAGCTGGACCACTGTTTTTTTCCAATTTAAATAATGAAATTCTATTATCTTCCACGATCAATTGTTTAACGATTTCTCTCGTCGCATCGGTCGAACAGTCATCAACAATAATCATTTCCCAATTCATATATGTTTGTGCTTGAACCGATTGAACCGTCTCACGTATATACGCTTCAGAGTTATAAGCAGGAGTGATAATCGATATTAATGGATAACCATGATTGTGAATGTCCTGCATTATTATCACCACCATTTTGGATGAGGTCAAGAAGCAAATTTAACTATAATTTGTTTATATACATCTCTTCATACCAGTCAATTAGCTTCTTTTCCTCGTTTCCCCAGTTTAATTTTTCAAGAACAGCTTTTCTTCCATTCTCGCCCATTCTTTTTGCTTCATTCACATTTGACCTTAAAAAGTCGATTGCTTGTTTTATTTCCTGATCATTTCTTGGGTTAACAGCAATCCCGCATGAATACGTTTTGATAAATTCTTTCCATGCCGGGAAGTCAGAGCAAATAACCGGGAGCCCCGCTGTCATATACTCAAAGAATTTTGTTAGTTCTTTTTTCATATAATGCTCTGTCGGTGGAAACAGCGCGATTCCCGCCAACCATTGATGGCTTACATAGTTTCGATCGATTTCATCTTTAGGGACATATTGATCAATTCCTTCAATATATAATCGATCACTCTGTTCTCCTGCCAAAGCATACATTTCCTCTGCTAACGGCCGCGGACATTTGCCGTATAAATGAACAGAAATATCTTTATCCAATTTCGGAAGCTGAGCATGAATCTCAGCACCACGGTCTTCTGAAACATTTCCCGTATAAATGAGTTTATTTTCAGCTTTCCCTTCATGGATTGTCCGACCTAATACAGCTTCATTTAAGACAGGGTAATTTAAAATACACGTTCCTCTAGAATATTTTTCTTGATAATATTTTTCAGCCAAACAAAGCTCTAATCTTCGTGACAGAGCTTTTTCAATCACGCTATATGTTCCAGCTATCAAACGTCGCAAAGGCTTCGGAATGTATTCCTTTTGCATAATACTAGTCACGTAATCTTCATGAATATCATAGACGACAATGTTCGTTTTCTTCTTCAGCAACCAAGCTACCGGCAATAATTCTGGATCGTGGATATGATAGTAATCTGCTTTTTGCTTACGCGCTTTTTTATATGCTTCTATAGTTGAAAATACCATTCGTTTCAGCTTGTTTTTTTGCTTTTTAATCGATATGACGTTAATGTCATTCTCTTCAATGACCCTCTCAGCATCCGGAGCTAACAATGATACTCGGAACCCTGCATTTTGCAGCGATTTGCATTGTTTATAATAAATTCTCGGATCTAACGGGTGATGGACAGTCGTCATGTGTACGACTGTTTTTTTATGATGCTTCATATGCCAAAACCTCCCTGACTGTTAAGAGGCAACTACTTCTTTTCTACAGTATCTATAAATACTTTTTCGTACTGTTGAACGATTTTTGTCGCATCAAAATTTCTCGCTCTTTCAAACCCTCTATTTTGTCGTTCTTTTCGTTCATTTTCGTTTAAATTCAGCACGTTGAGCATTTTTTGGGCAAGTTCGTTAGCATTCCCGACTTCACAAAGATCTCCAAATTCACCTTTATTCAATACTTCTTCAGGTCCAGATTTACAATTCGTTGATACTACTGGAGTTCTAGTTGCTAATGCTTCCGCGATGACATGACTAAATCCTTCATGTTTGGACGTTAACACAAATAAATCAGCCTGCTTAAAGTAAATATACGGGTTGCTTTTAAAACCAATAAAATGAACACGATCTCGAATCCCTAACTGCTCTGCCTGTTCGGTAAGTTCAGCTTTTAAAGGACCTTCTCCTAATATGACTAAACTGCTGTTCACCTGCTTGTTCACATCATTAAATGCTTTTAACAATGTTTGATGATCCTTTTGTTCAACAAGTCTCCCTGCTGTAATGATCACCTTTTCATCATTGTTAAATAGTCGCTGATCTTGTGGATCAATCGTTCCTTTTGTCATTTTTTGTTCAATACTCTCTAAGTCTACAGGATTATAGATGACTTTAATATCCTTCGGACGGATTTTATATTTTTTTACTAAATTCGCTTTCACACCTTCAGACAATGAAACAATTTGGCTTGACCATTTATAGACGACTCCAAATGCTAACAATTGCATATCCTCTTTAAAGCTGCCGCCTAAATTATCCGCTTCCCTTATCACATTCTTAGCTTTTGAAAATGAAAGAATATTCGCCAAAATCGCGATCGTGTTTACTCGTGGAATCGTACTAAAAACGATATCGATTTGTTCTTGTTTAATAATCGTTGCTAATCGAGAAACAGACCTGCTTAACCGTTTCGTTTCTAATTTAATAAATGTTACATCCGATTTAAGTTCCTTCTCATAAGCCCCATCAAAATTAAGTGTAACTAATACAGGAGAGAATTTATCTCGATCTAAGTTGTTAATAATATTCAGCAAAGTACGAGCTGCACCGCCCGCACCCATTTCGTATATAAAAAATAGCACTTTTAATTTTTTCATCTTATACAGCCTTTCTTAACCTATATGCTCAGTAAAGTTTTAAAAGATTAGCAAGTAAAGCATTCGACTTATTATATCATATGGCCTTAAACATTCATAAACATGATAAAAACTAAAAACATACAAAAATTCCCATTCTTAAAAGGTGGCAATATTTTAAAAGAAGTAAAAAGTCCTTATATGATTTCGTCTAAATTTGTAATATAATTTTACAAGTATGCTATAGGGGCATTTACTCACAGTACTTTGTGCTTATAATTGTCTCAGCTGATTTTGTTTCATTTACTGACTTTTTTCAATTTTATGGAGACAAATATACCTTAAAGGAGTTGATAAATTTTGCTCAATAATTTAATGCCCCGACGTCTATTTTTAACAGTACTTCTTTTTATTGCTTTAATTTTTGGAGGATTTACATTTAGTAAAGCAGAGGCAAATTACGTTTTACAAGATGGAGATACTGGAGTAGAAGTAGTTGATCTAAAGCAAACTCTAACGAAATTAGGATTTGGGAACTTCCCAAGTAGCCCATCTCAAGTATTTGGATCAGTTACAGCGGGTGTCGTTAAGGAATTTCAACAATATTATGGCCTAAATGTGACCGGAAATGTAGATGAAGAAACTTTCTCCGAAATAATAAAGTCTATATATTCACCTTATCAAGCAGGAAACAATGGTGTCCATATTATCATCCTAAAACATTACTTAACTAGTCTAGGTTATGGAAACTTTCCAAACAACCCATCAAATGCTTACGGCTCTGTCACCGCTAAAGTTGTTAAAGATTTCCAAGAAAGTCAAAATCTCATTATCAATGGAATTGCTGATAAAGTAACATTAGAAAGAATTTCTAGCTTGCTAAGTAATGATGACATTCTCTTACCTTTTAATAATGGAGATAACAGCACACCAATTATCCAACTAAAAAAAGACCTTACTAAACTAGGATTTGGGAACTTCCCAAGTAACCCATCTAGTGCCTACGGGAATGTCACAGAAAATGTTGTAGTAGATTTCCAAAGGTATTATGGGCTTACTGATCATGGAGAGACAGATGAAACGACTTTAACTAGTCTTGCTATAAATCTCTCTTCTCCCTATCAATCAGGTAATAGTGGCAATTATATCGTTGAACTTAAAGAAAACTTGACTTTATTAGGATATGGAAATTTTCCACAAAAACCTTCAAGTGTTTATGGTAGTGTTACCACAAATGTGGTTAAAAATTTTCAAGAAAGTCAAAGTCTCGTTATCAATGGAATCGCTGACGAAGTTACGTTAGCTAAAATTGATGAACTACTAACTAATAATGAGCTGACACTTCCATATAAAGATGGAGATTCAGGTCTCCCTATTATTCAACTAAAAAATGACCTTACTAAACTAGGGTTTGGAAATTTCCCTAGTAATCCATCTGATAAATATGGCCCTGTCACTTCTGGCGTTATAGCAGATTTCCAAGAATATTACGGCCTCCATACTGATGGGATTACAGACGAAAGTACTTTAGCTAAGATTGAGGAGATCCTTTCTTCTCCTTATCGTGACGGGCAACGTGGTCCACACATTGTCGAACTTAAAGAAAACTTAACTCTTCTTGGCTTTGGCAACTTCCCTGACAGTCCTTCTCAAGCATATGGATCTGTCACCTCTAGTATTGTAAGAGAATTTCAAAAAAGTGAAAACTTAGTCGTCAACGGAATTGCTGATGAAGTTACTCTAAATCGAATAAATGATTTATTAGCTAAGTATGAATTATCTATTCCATACGAAGATGGCGACCAAGGGCCGCCTATTATTCAATTGAAAAAAGATTTGACTAAACTAGGGTTTGGAAATTTTCCTAGTAATCCATCTGATAAATATGGCCCTGTGACTTCTACTGTTGTAGCAGATTTCCAAGAGTATTACGGCCTTCATGCTGATGGGATCACAGACGAAAGTACTTTAGCTAAGGTTGAGGAGGTTCTTTCTTCTCCTTATCGTGATGGACAACGTGGTTCCCACATCGTCGAACTTAAAGAAAACTTAACTCTTCTTGGCTTTGGCAACTTCCCTGACAATCCATCTAATGCTTATGGTTCTGTTACTGCGGGAGTTGTAAAGGACTTTCAAAGTTATTATAAGCTTACAGTAAATGGGATTGCTGATGAAGTTACCCTATCTAAAATCGAAGAGATTCTTTCTTCTCCTTATCGTGATGGACAACGTGGTTCCCACATCGTTGAACTTAAAGAAAACTTAGCTCTCCTTGGCTTTGGCAACTTCCCTGACAATCCATCTAATGCTTATGGTTCTGTTACTACGGGAGTTGTAAAGGACTTTCAAAGTTATTATAAGCTTACAGTAAATGGGATTGCTGATGAAGTTACCCTATCTAAAATCGAAGAGATTCTTTCTTCTCCTTATCGTGACGGACAACGCGGTTCTCACATCGTCGAACTTAAAGAAAACTTAACTCTTCTTGGTTTTGGCAACTTCCCTGATAATCCGTCTAATGCATATGGTTCTGTAACTGCAGGGGTTGTGAGTGATTTCCAAAGAAATTATGGCTTAGCTGTTAGTGGGATTGCTGAAGAAGTAACCTTATCTCAATTGAATGTCATTTTGTCTCTTGATACACATGGATTTACTACAGCCAATAGCTTAAATGTAAGAAGTGGTCCATCAACTAATTATGATACTGTTGGTTCTTTAAATGCTGGATCTAAAGTAGCGATTATTGAGTCATCCGGTGATTGGCTGAAGATTGTTTTTGGAAATTCTTATGCATATGTACATAGTGACTATGTTAGGAATGACAGTGATAGAAAAACAATTGTCATAGATGCAGGACATGGAGGCAGTGACCCAGGTGCGACAGCTTTTGGATGGAGAGAAAAGGATATTGTATTGGATGTAGCCCTTTTAGTAGAGGAAAAAATGAGAGGAACTGACATCGATATCGTATTAACTCGATCAGGAGATTACTTCCTTGAATTAGAAGAACGAGTTGATGTTGCACATAGTGCTCATGCGGATGCATTTGTAAGTATTCATGCAAATGCTGCAGGACAGGAATCTGTACACGGTACTGAAACGTATTGGAACAGAAACAACCATAGTGCTGATAGTCAAAGGTTAGCTACATCTATCCAAAACCAATTGATTAGTAAATTAAATACTAGAGATCGTGGTGTAAAAGAAGCTAATTTCTATGTTATTAGACATACTGAAATGCCAAGTGTTCTCGTCGAATTAGGCTTCGTAACAAATCGTCAAGAAGCTGAACGAATGCAGACATCTAGTTTTAAAAATGATGCTGCAGACGCGATAAAAGAAGGTATTATAGAGTTTTATAGATAACTAGCTCCTAACAGCTATCGAGAAGAAATTCTCGATAGTTTTTTTACAAAAACAACCGCTCTAATCATTCATGAGCGGTTGTTTAAATTTCATATTATATTCTTATTCAAACACTGGTTCAAGAACAATATCTCTATCTAAAATGATTTCAATTGAATCAGAATCAGCATCAATTTCTTCTCCCCATCCTGCAAACGAAAAACCTTCATTTGGTACTGCTGTTACCATTATAGGCACCCCTTGAAAATACCGTCCAGTCCACTCCTCTGCACTTTCAATCCCTGGTGTATCTTCTGTTATTTCTAGAGAGTTTATGATTACTTTTCCCTTTTCTGTATCAGAGATTACCCTTACATCTGATGTCCCGGTTAATCCAAAGTGCTCTACTACATGTTCACGAACAATATTTGGTCGATTAGTCGCAAATATCCTCATTACTTCTACTTCTTCATTCCATGCTTCTACACTTTCCGGTATTCCCCAACGGTCAATATGTTTTTCTATCTCCGGTTCATATAATGAATGGAATTCATTAACCGTTTGAATGACCCTCTCTTCATGAAACGTCGTATTTAAATGATCTGCCAGTTCAGTCATAAATTTGTTCTTAAAGTGATCATTATCAAGCAGAGCTCTAAATAGAATATTTGGCCACTCTTCATTATGTCTCGGATTCAGTGTCGATGTGACCATTTCAATCGTATTATGGTCATATGATTCATACCCTAATGAGCGGTCTACATCATAGAGAAACCAACGCCATCGGCCGTCTAATGGCTCAGTTAAGTTTGACTCATTATGAATATTTTCATAGCGCCAAAAATCGATGTTATTGTGTGGCCAATCAGAATTAGCATTATAAATTTGTGTCACATAGTATTGAATATAGTTATCAATATCCATTAACGTTTCTACATGATGATAATGCTCTTCTTCTGCCAAATCATGCGAATTAACATAGTCAATCATATTTTCATAATCTTCTTGCCCTTTTTCTAGCCCATCAGAAAGTTGGCCTTCTCTTTCTAAAATCGTAAACTGATCTCGGTCTGCCCCGTAATGGGTTTCAAGGTAATGCTTATCTAATCGATCTCTTACGTTATGAATACCCCAATATTCCCCATTCAAAAAAACAATTGACGGTTGATAACTTTGCCTATCCAAATCGAGATGCCCAACTAAGCTTTGCATGGCTGCATCTCTAAACATCGTCATCCCCCAATCATTCCCAGAATTACGTAAAAGCAATCGATTAAAATCCTCTATCTCTTTATCATCAAAAAATTGATAAGTAAATCTACTCTCCCCGTAATCACTTCTAGAATATAAACGAAGTGATTTTTGGGCAAACCTTCTAGTAAATCCTCCATGAATGCGGACACCAGCACCTTGGGAAAAAGCTAAGTTCCCGTCTGCTTCAAAATATTCTATGTGAATCGGTCTCTCCCACTCACGTCCTCTTTGATAATAGTTTCCGGTATCATCAGCTTCGCTACTAACGCTGTCGTAATTGACTCCGGGAACATAAATCCCTGTATCTTCATCAAAAAGGTGATTTGGATTGGTCGATAGAGAAATAACTGGAAAGGTCGATGAAAATTGAATAAAGTACGAATGAGTCGCCACATCACTAATATATTGCTCATTGTCAACAATCACTGCTCTAACGACTACTCCTTTATCAATCAAACTGGTCGGTTCCTTCCAGCCACGTACACCCGAAATAAAATTTGTTTGAATCGTTGAAAGATTATTCTCTTCATTCGTTTTATTATCAATTTCAATCGATTCTTCATATTCATATGTATGTTCAGCGTTATTTTCCGGATCTGGAACAGAGCCGTCCAACGTATAATAAATCGTGCTATCTTCTATAGGACTTGTAAGTTCAAGATGAAAGCTTTCATCATAAAATCCTCCTTCGTGGGAGAAGATAGGGTTAAAATTTTCTGAGTCTTCGTAAGCTTCTTGACTAATATCATGATCGTCAATTTCATCTATATAATTCATTATTGGTGAATAATTTGTTATTGGATTTCCTTCAAGATACAAGCGCTCCCGCAAATAATCAAGATTTTCTAATGCTTCTATGTTCGTCACCTCATTGTAACGAATGTTTAAATCTCGAAGTTCATTCAATTCACTTAATGCAGAAATATCGTGGATGTGGTTTTCTCTTAAGTTTAAATCTCGTATATTCACTAAATTCGAAAGTACTTCAATGTCGCTTACTTGATTTCCTCGTAAATTAAGGTCAATAAGTTCGGTTAGGTTGGCTAGTAGCGAAATGTCTTCAATATGATTATCACGTAAATCAAGTGAAACTAATGAGGTTAAATGTTCAATACCTTCTAAATTTTCTATATTACGATCACGAATTCTCAATTCTTGTATTTCTACTAACTGATCAGGACGTATTTCCCCTTTTTCATAGTTAAGCTCCTGTCGAATTGCCTCCTCAAGTTGTTCATCAGAAAATATAGGTCCAGATGCTAATGAGTAAGCTGCTATCCAAGCACCGATTAACAATGGACACGAAAGAACTAACATAATAATCTTCGATTTCTTCTTCATATAAAGCCTCCGATAGTAATTTTCACCTAGTTTTTCATTTACACTTTCTTCTAAAATCTATATAATATAGGACGATTATCGTTTACAATATTTACAATAATAACATATTTGTAATATCAAAATAACAATATTTACATATTTCAATGTATTTGCTTCTTATATTTTATGGAGGGATGATATGGCGGGGGAATTTTTTAGTCGGTACGAAATAAAATATTTGATTCCATTTGACACGTACGAAAAGTTGGCTGAGCTCCTGGAGAAGAGAATGGTTTTTGATAAATACGGTAATTCAGAGGGCAAATACAACATCATTAGCTTATATTTCGATTCACCTGACAAGAAAATCTATTACGAGACTCGTAATAAAAATCGTTTTCGGCAAAAACTAAGACTACGAATTTATAATTCAGCAACAGTTCATGATCAAGCCTTTTTTGAAATAAAAAAGAAATACAAAAAGAGAGTAAACAAACGAAGAACGAGTATAAAACTAAGGGATGCTTATGCCTACATATACGATCAAGTTAAGACCGATCAAAAGATTGATGTTTCGAATGAACAAATCTTTCATGAGATTGATTCCTTTCGTTCATTGTACAATCTAAAACCTGAAAACATTGTCAGTTATGATCGCCAAGCTTTTGTCGGTGTTGCGGATGCCGATTTAAGGATTACCTTCGATTATAATTTAAAATGCCGAAATGAAGATTTACGAATTGAAAACGGACCAGAGGGCACCCACTTTGTTGATCCGAACCTTGTCGTTCTTGAAGTAAAGGTGAACCATAGTGTACCTTTGTGGCTTTCAAAATTATTAAGTGAATTAAACTGCCCTAAAAAGAGCGTTTCTAAATTTTGTACGAGTGCAGACTTACTCGAAGATGAATATAACCATACCTAAATCAGCGAAAGTATCTAATATTTTATGAAGGAGCAAATTAATGGATAGTATAGTAGACTTTCTTAGAAATCAAGACTTTACAACACAAATGACATTAATAGATGGATTTATCGCCATTTTCCTAAGCTTTTTTCTAACACTTATCATTACAAAAATATATAAACTAACATACAAAGGGAACAAGTATTCACAATCCTTTGTTCATACGATTATTATTATGGGTGTTGTTGTCTCCTTAATTATGATCGTCATTGGCAACAATATAGCAGTTGCCTTCGGACTTGTAGGAGCATTCTCTATTATCCGTTTTCGTAGTGCGATGAGCGACCCAAAAGATATTGCCTTTATTTTCTTCGGAATGGCAGCGGGTATCGCTTGCGGATTAGGTTTTTATTTACTAGCAATCATTTTCACTCTAACGTTGTCACTACTAATCTATGTTTTATATGTTGTAGATTACGGAAAAAGTGAAGGCGAACCGCGGACTTTAAAGATTACTGTTCCCGAGAACTTACAATATGATGGAGCATTTGACGATATATTTGAAAAATATATGACTTATCAATCATTGACACGAGTGCAAACAACGAACCTCGGAACGATGATCCAGTTAGATTATGAAATTATCATAAAAGAAGGTACGAAAGACCAAGAAATTCTTGATGCAATACGAGCAAGAAACTCTAACTTAAATGTTGCGATTAACTATGCGAGTACTACATATTAAAAGCAATTATGTATGATGAATGAAAGCCGGGATATCCCCCGGCTTTCGGGTTTTTATACGTAGATAACTGATACGTAATTTGGATTCGTTGTAATGTATAGACCACTTAACAGTCTATACATGTCTGTGGAGCTGCCTGGCACATTGACACGCTCTACGACTGTGAACGCTTCTCCTCGTGTCACTTGCCCAGCAATAGCACTGTCATCCCATGACGGTTCAGAGCGAACATTCAATACGTCTACTTCAACCCTTACCATCATTGTTCCTCCATTACTTTTTCTTTGTAATCCTAAATGTTCTGCGACTCCTTCAACAACTGCTCTGCAATAATCTTCACGAAAATTACTTTGACGCATCAAGTTGTTATCCGTAATGTTATCGATAAACGCTTCCTCTAGAAGCAATGCTGACATATTTGTATTACGAAGAACACTAAAGTTCGCTTCTTTCGTTCCGCGGTTCGGAAGGCCGTATCCACTTAATACATTGACAACTTTATTATGCACCGCATTTTGTAAGTTTCTCGTTCCCTGACTTACTCCTCCATTATAAATATAACTTTCAAACCCCCGCGCTTGTCCATTAAAAGCATTTTTATGATCACTGATAAACACAGCTGCCGCTGCATTATTGGCAATATTAGCACGGTCGATTAGCTCAACAAAGACATCGGTACTTCGAGTTAAAATAACCGAAACGTCTTCATATTCATCCATTAACATTTGCCTCATACGTAAAACCCGATCTAAACAAAGGTCTTTTTCAAGTAAACCATGGCCGGTTGCCCCACTGTCATGTCCTCCGTGACCAGCATCTAAACAAATAATTGTACTCATGAACGATCCTCACCTTTCAATTGGTATTTTCCTAATTCGAATAATCCAACTGCAGCTAATCCAGATAAAACACCAGCCCACAGCCTTAACACTAGCTCAAGATCTGTAAATGGGTACGCTACTCCCCCAACAATTCCCCCTATGAAAACTGATAAGAGAGGTAACCGTTTTTTCTTTATATTTAAAGTAATTTTCCATAACTCAACCAACGCCAGTACAACAGGAGTAATTGTCGTTGCCAACACTAATACACTATTCATTCTTAATACCTCCTTTCTTTCATTCAATGCTATAAATCTACTAATCGAAACGGCTTGTATCATAGAAAAGGAAGAATAAAAAGGATGTCTTTTCCGTGTGATAACGTAAAGGAAAAAAATCAAACCAAAAAAGCCGCAGCTAAAGCTGTGGCTTTCCCGAATCTATTCTTTAATCAAATGAAGTAATACACCTATCTATAGGTGTAATGACGACAATCTTAAAACTTTTAATCAACTTCATATGCTTCTTTAACGATCTCTTCAAATTCATCTTCTGTAATTTCCCCGATTTGTACTGCTCTTTGCATATCCTCTTTCGTTGCCCAACTGTTGTTATACGCTAAAGTCCAAAAGTTCATCCTATTCACCACCTAATTTCATTCGTACTAATTCAGTGCCTAAAAACTGGGTATCATTCTCAAGTTTCCGGCGTTTAAGTTTTTCTTGGACTAATTCCTTCCCTAAGTTTGTGACTGAGTATGGAGTTTGTTTAAGTGCTTTCAACTCTTTCTTATTTTGTTCATTTTCTTTTTGCTCTTTTTCTTTTTCTATTCTAGTTAAAATACCAGTGATTTTTGCGGTCATTCTATACTTCCTCCCACTCTATAGAAGGTTCATCATTATCCGAAAGAAGATGATACCTTAACTCTACATACAAAGTTCCATTATCGTCTTTTTCGGCAGATTTTATCGGGTTAAATGGTAATGATGTTTCAATCATTAATTCATCAGTCCTTTCATCCATCACCACACTGTCCCCCGCTTTTAAGATTGAAAAGTCAAAATATTCTTCTAAGTCCTGAAAAAAAACGTGAATAGACTCACCATCAAATTCATACTTAATTTCAGAATTGTTTCTAGGTAATGGTTTGATTGGAATATATCTAACTTTCATGACCTTCTCTCCCTTCTCCATCTTCCTTTTACATATAACCTAACCCCTATTGAAGTAGAAGATTCAACTGTTGAATAATGACGTACGTTTGATGAACTAGTCGTTCCTAATCCTGTAACATCCGCCCATCTAAGTGTCCCAGTTGCTGATACTGCTCTTGATTCTATAAACATATCTTCAAATTCTGCTGGGTAATGAACAGTTACTGTTTCTGACCTGAAAATATTTCCACTACTTACATCCGCTATTACTCCACCAACATAGCAAAAACACTCCATAATACCATCAGAGTACATGATGTAATCACCATTTGAATTTGACCCTTTGTTAAATACAAATACTTCTTCATGCCACTTTCCCCAAGGTGTAGTTTCTCCTGCAATTGTATTAGAGGATCGATGAAGGATCGCATATGTTTCATAATTGTTAGGGTTTGCGTCCCATGCAAATAAAACAGCTTTTTGATAGCCTGTATTTCCTGCACTTGCATCAATAAACCCCGGAGCAAAAGTGGTAACTGTTAGACGTAGGCTTTCGATATCTCTCCCAAAATCACTTGCCTCAAACCCCATATTTTCAAGCCACTCTGCTAATAATGGTGTGCTCACACTACCTGAGACTCTTGTAACCGTTACTCCTCTTCCGATCATCTCTGCGTCCGCATTAGGACCATAATTGGGTACAATATTCACTTGCTCACTATCAACCGCATCAGCTTTCTCTTGTGCTCCTTCGACCGTCTCTACTTCTTTCCATTCAGAAAAAGTGCCGCCTTGCTTCGTTCGAAAATAAGTTCTGTCCCCTCTTCCTGCTTGTTGGAGAGCTTCCGTTTCAGATCGTTGAACATGAACGCCATAAACAGTTGCTGAGTTAGGACCATTCGTATCTCCTGAATAAAACCCTGTCTTATTGACCGTGTTCCAGTCGACATTTTCTACGTCTGATCCAAGCCCGAACGCTTTTCCCCAGTCTAATGCTTCTTTATACTGCGTCTGAATATGGTTTGCCCATTCTGCAGTGATGACTTCACCTGACTCCACAGGTCTCTTTTCAAAAGCCATTCTTTCATTCCCCCTTACCTACGTATTTGCAATTCGAAATTCCCAACTTGTTGATATTGTGACGTTATCATTTTTTGGTTCATCAACTAACACTCGGGCAATTAAACGTCCAGAGCCTTGATCACTTGAACCTCCTGCAAATAATCCAAGCTCTTTCCATTGAAAATTCGCTTCCGATTCAGTAAAAAATGTTTCAAATACAGGATTTACGTTGTTTAAATAACTAATCGTAAATTCCTTTCTAAATCGTTCATTGCCCATAGTTGCAGTCCCGAGACGGTTCGGTTCATCAGAGTCTCCAACAGCAATATAATTGATTGGATTTACAGACTGACCGTTGATCAATTGTGCCAAATAGTATATCCCATCTTGCAACACCCGGTTTTTATATGTTTTTCTGTTCTCGTTATGAATAATCTCGACATTATGAGTAAGTGCTAAAGTCGAATCGTGACTGGTCAAACGCATTCACCCCCGCTCGTTCCGTAATTACCGATAAATCATCTGTGAAAGAGAGCGTTTCGAAAATGTTATTAAACCGTTGTACGATAATATCGTCACGCTCATTTGCTTCTAAATTGCCGATCCTCTTTGACAACTCTTTCATTTTTGAAACGAACTTCTCCGCAGAGCGAGTCATTCGATTAAGATCTAACCGATTAAATAGCATATTATTTTCAAAATATACTTCAGCTTGATTTACTTTGAATATTCCCATTGCGTTATACTTAGGTAGATCGACTTCTACGTACATCCCAGCACGTATGTCAGGATCTAATACGGTTAAACTTCCGCCTAATTTAGGTTTCGAATGTTCAATAAGCTGTTTCTCCGCTTTTTTTCGTCCTTGGGCAGGCGTGTTTATTTTATTATCGTCAATCCGTTCAATGACTTTGCCATACTGACTGATGCTTTCTGCATCTTCCATATAGACGACAATCGGGTACAGATATTTATATTCAAAGCGAATAAGGGATCCACTTTCCGGTTTATTTTCTTCTGAAAACTCTACCGTCTTTTCGCTATAGTTTAATAAAACATCGTATTCATTATGATCATCAACATTTTTCACACCAACAGACAACTGGATATCATCGACGTAAAACTTCAAATGTTCAGGTTTGTAGTACGTATAGTAAATCGTTTTTTCCCCATCTGCTACTTCCGTTTGTGTGATTTCATCACTTATCCCTTCTCCCCCAAACAAATAAAGGGCATTAAATAGCTCATCACTATAACTGAAACTAGGAGAATCAGCAAGTGGCTGCAGCATCCCTTGTCCTACAGGTGTAGGATATATTTCTGACTCCGGAGGGAAAATTTTGAGAATTCGCTCTGCCCCATCATAATCGATAAACCATATCCATCCGAGCTGCTCGACAATATATTCAGTTGCATCAAATAACGTTTCATAATTGAACGAAACATCGATCGTTTCCTCTGAAGGTGCAATATCTAATTGAATCGGCTTTTCGTAAAATTGCTGCCAGATCTGTGTCAATACGTCATCTACTTTACCGTTGTAAGTCCCGACAACTAAATAGTCACTACTCTCTGCAGTATAATCCTCAGCCTTAATGGAAAGCCTCTTTGAAGATCCTTGAGCTGTTAATGAATGATCAACAATTCTTCCGCCAAAATAGTGTGTTTTTTGATGACCAATAATCGTGACTTGAATATCAGACCTCATTTGACATGCGTGAATGACATCATCATTCGGGTCATTTATATCAAATGAACAAGTCGAGACTCGATCATTCGTCGTATCTGAGATTTTCAACTTATGCTGTAATATTCTCAGTCCATTAACCCCTACTGTTGCAAAAGCTTTTTTCTCGGTCTTTTCAATCGTAAAATTTTCTTTGACATACAATTCGCTGCACCGTTTTGCAACTAAGTCTTTTAAAAATTGCTCTTGAAAATAGAAGCGCTCCTTCGCATCTGGACTAGACGTAATAACATGATAGTCTTCTAACGTCACCTTTTCTTTCGGTAGACTCGATAGCTTGATTGTTTTAGCAACGATTTCAGAAAACGCCCCCGCATCCGCGATCATTTTCCCAACATCATTCTGTTGCGAATCAGCTATCGTTACTACATCTTCTATCGTTTTATATACTTCACGTATGACCTCTGTATTTAAGCCGATTTTTTCATCGACTAACTTTTGCAGTGATTGATAATAAACCTCTTCAATACTCGAAAGGTCTTCTAAACTCCGAAACACATCTTGTTGATCAAATTTATGAATATCAAATTTATATGAATCAAACCCATAATTCAGCATGGAGGCACCGTCCTATTGTGCATTGCTAATAACCCACGTCCAAGTTATGTCGAAAGTATCTTCAGGTTCTTTCGTCACAACACCGAACGTAATTCTCGCCCACATACTGCCGCCAGTCGCTGCATTAAATAAACCTGCTTCGCGAATCTCGATTGATTCAGAAACAGGTTCATTAGGTCCAAAAACTGCTGAAAATTCCACTTCATTTAAATTTCTTTGTTTACTAACTGACTGCCGGCTTCCCTCTTGTTCTAGTAAATCAGTATCTGATAATACTGGAGCTGTTCCATCTGTTCCAATGCCGATATGAGACGGGACTGAAACCGCCGGGCTATTTAGCAGCTGTTCAGCTAATCCATCTTTCCCGCCGTTAACAATAAGATTTTCCTCCTCAAACTGCTGTTTTACATTCCCCTCTTTATCTCTTAACGTTGCGTTTATTTTTCCTGCTAATTTTAAACCGTCATGCATACATAAGCCTCCTAAAATTTTAATCTAGCTAATTCATCGACTAAGTAATCGATATCGTTCCGATCATTAAATGTGTTCCCTGAAAGGTTTACATGGATCACCTTTTGTTGAGTCCCTTTAGACGTAATGAATGAGCTTGAAAGATGGCCAAAATCCGGTGAATCGATATCAGGCATTTTTAACATGTGATCCATTTTTGCCCTTATGTCGTTTTCAGATCGGTCAATTGCTTCACCAATCGTTCCTGCAAAATCGATTCGTGTAATTCCGCGCATCGGTCCTTCTTTCGGCTCAGAAAAAGGAAAGAAACCTCGAATCGTTTCGGCAACGTTGCCAATTGCGTCTTTCACCTTTCCGATTGAGCCTGTAATACCAGAAATAATCGAATCGATAATATTTCGTCCAGCTTGTAAAAAGTTACTACCTAAATTAGAAAGAAAAGATAAGGCATCATCAAAAGGCTTCTTAACTGCATTTAGAATTCGGCTTCCTGCATTACTGATGTTCGTCCGCAAATTCGTAAAAATGTTCGTGACACGAGATAATAGATTCGACACCGTGCTCACGACGCTGTTCAACATATTTTGAAAAACACTAGTTATATTTGAACCTAAGTTACGAATTAAGTTTAAACCCGAAGTGACAAAGCTGCGAATAAGAGAGACTACTCTTCCTACCAATGTGAGGTTGATTAAATTCCATACAAATTCGAGCGCACCGCTTAACAGTTGTTTAATGCCTTCCCACATCGCAGACCAGTCACCTGTCAACAGTCCCGAAAAGGTGTTAATCAAACCCATGATCATGTTAAGTGCGCCATTAATAATTCCTTCAATCATCCCCCAAACTGTTTCTATAATGACTTTAATGGCTGGCATCACAAATTCAATGATTGACTGAATAAACGAAAAGGCATTTTGGACAGCTTCCATTATCCGTTCACCATTTTCAGCCCAAAATTGTTGAATCATTTCGAGCTTTTCTACAATAAACGGAACGACTAAATCTAATATATGCTCAATGATTTCCCCAACTGCACTCATAGCTGTAAATACCGTTTCACGAATCGACTCGAAAACTGTAATCGCATTTTCTAATATGGCAGAACCATTTTCCTGCCAAAACTCTTTTATTGCGAGAAGGATCTCCTGAATATAAGGCACTAGGAATTCTAATACTTCAGAAATGACAAGACGAATGTCTTCAAACACTTGACCGATAAACTCACGAATCACCCCTAAATATTCTTGGAATGATTCCCAAATCATTAAAAGTGTCTCTTCATTATTAGAACCCCATTCACTGAGCCATGTTGTTAATGTTTGAATCCAGTCCACAAGGTGACTGACCCCTTCACTAATCGCATCGAATACAACATCAAAAACTTGTTGGACCGTCGGCATATTCTCAATAATCCAATCAGCGAATTCTTGAAAGATTGGCATAACACGACCACCTAACTCAGCAAAAAGGAAGTCAAATGATCGTTTTAACTGATCCATTGTATTCGTAAACATGACACCGGCTTCTACAGCTTCATCGGACATTTCAAGGCCTAGTTCATTAAATGATTGTTTTAATTCATCAATCGAACCGCGGCTATTGTTTAGAAGTGGTAATAACTCTTGACCGCTTTGTCCAAAGAGCTGTTGAGCTAACTCAGCTTTTTCAATACCATGTTCCATATCCTGCAACGAACGTACGGTTTGCTCGAATGCTTCTTCTTGACTCATCGATTCATCAATACTAATGCCTAGTCTCGCAAACGCCTCTGCTCCTGTACCAGTTCCGCTTATCGCTTCTGCCATTCGTTGTGATAAAGTACCCATTCCACCATTCATTGAATCAATACTTACCCCAGATTGAGAAAGAATAAAATCCCATGTTTGAAAAGCAGATTGTGACAGCCCTAATTGTTGACTCATTTTATTTATTCGATTAGCAGATTGACCTGATTGGCTTGAAACTTGAAACAGAGCATTGGTCACATTGGCTGCTCCTGCTACAATCGCTTCGCCCCACTTTGCTGCTGATTGAATACCGTTTCTAAAACTGTCTCCAATCTTTTTTGCTTTTTCTTCTATGTTTGCTAATGATTGCTGAGCATCTTTATCCTCGATTAGTATAGATCCTAGCATACTAATGACTTTCAACGATTCTACCTCCTTTCCGTTCGTTTTTTAAGTGGCGCTTAAAGCGAGTGAATCGATCTTGTACAGATTCATTTGCATGCTCCACTCTCCGATAAGGCTTCTTGATTTGTTCTTTAAAATCGTGAAAACTTTGGAAATTGTCTTTCGTCATATGCGGATATTTCGCTAGCCACAGTTCCCAAGCTTTCCGATCATTTTCTTTTTCCTTTGCTTTTAAAATACACTTCGACAACCTTTTAATTGGTTGTTTTACGATAAAACGAAAATCAAAATGGCTATGCAGCAGAATGAGTGTTTCTTCATATCCCACTACATAGCCTATTTGAAAAGCTCTAATAACTCCGGATCAGAAAAGATCTCTTTCAATGATTTTAAAGTTTTACCGAAGGATTGACTCTTTACTTCTTCGATTTCGATACCTTCTGCAATCGAAACAATTTGAAAAATCTCCTCTTTGATTTTCCCAGCATTTCGAACAATATGTTTCAGACTGTCTAAAACGGGGTCTACTGGATCAACATTCTTTTTCCCTTTATATTTCTCTTTAATTTTCCCTTTCATGCTCTCAAAGCCAACTTTTTCGTAAATGTCAGCAGCTAATGGTAACATTTCAATTGCTTTTTCCGTGTCTAAAATACGTTGTTTATCAGTCATCAGATCCCTCCAAATTTAAGGCTTTTCGTTAAAGAGATTCACAGCAAGCGAATGACGCTTGCCTAGAAACTCTTATCATTTTGCATGTACACGATCACCGTCGTAATTCTTTTTAGATTGCTCTTTATTCTTCGATTTCACTTTGCTCTTTTTCATAGTACACAACATACGTCGGCACACTATTCATTTTGTTCGGATCAAAGTGTGCAGTAAATGTGACTTCTGATGTTAATTCATCCTGCTCTGCAAATGCTGCAGTTAAAGTACCATCGCCAAGCACATTCTCAATGACATATGCCACTAATCGACCGTCTTTTGTTTCGGTAATATACGCCATGTTATCAATGTAATCTTCTTCTGTGAATTCAACGTTTGGTCGATACAATTTAT
The DNA here is from genome assembly GCF_002335745.1 of Evansella halocellulosilytica. GTDB lineage: Bacteria > Bacillota > Bacilli > Bacillales > Salisediminibacteriaceae > Bacillus_CA > Bacillus_CA halocellulosilytica. Next base: position 5,371,633 of record NZ_NIST01000001.1, read on the forward strand.
AATTAGGAACATCTGATGCTTCATCAACTTCATTAATTTTCCCCGGCATAATTTTAGCGATATTTTCTAAGTCGAGTTCGAGAGCCGTCGTTTCAATCGTAATGTTCCATTCCATCCGACGCTTCATTCCCTTTGTATTTTCCCCTCGGTCCCCGTCAAAACGAATTGGGTGGTTTGTTGGCTCTACAGTATAGCTACCTCCGCCTCGAGTCGCCCCAAATGGAACGGTGTTGTTATCGTCCCAGTTATTTGGATTAAAATTAAATACAACGACACCTTCTCCTAATTGTACTTTCTCTGCTTTTGGTACTGCTGGTCTTTGAATTGCCATAAATCGTTTCCCTCCATGTTTATGATAAATTTTTTCCATTACAACGTAGTTGGAGCTTAGATTGGACGTTTTTTTACAATAGAGCTGATTGATCCAAGTCCAAACAGACTTTTAAAATAAGTAAAAGTTCACCACCTTGTCCCCGTCTCACTATTAAATGGCAATCGTATGACAAAAACATAAGCACAAGGAACTTGTCTCTTCCTCTGCTAGTAAAGCTTTGTAGAAATTTGTCAACCGGACAACACGTCACGTCCTATGGCATGTCCAACATTAGGACGTCCTGTTCGTTGAGACAACCCGATAGATCAGATCTCCAGCTAAACTCCCACGTCCTGCGGGAACACCGAAGTCACCACATCCGTGTGGAAGCTCGTGATGTAATCGCTCATTGCTGAAACTTTTTCAACAGTTAGCTGTCTATCATATATTTTTCAAATGAAAAAAGGTACCACGCGATTGACGTGATACCTTCAAAACGATTATTCAACTTTTCCGACAAATTCATTTACGAGATCCACAGCATAGCCACTACCGCCATGCTCCTGTGAGTCTTCAATCATCACTGCAATTAGAAGGTCCTTCTCTTCATAATCAAAAGCAACGTACCAGCCTAATTCTTCACCGGATTCATCTTCTAATGAATCTTTCAATTCTGCTGTACCCGTTTTCCCGGCTAGCGCTCGGTTATGACCTGGATTTTCGCGGGATGCTGTACCATTTGAGTCTTCTACTACTGCGATAAGGCTATCGAGCACAATGTTTGCTGTTTCAGGTGAGATCGTGTCTTCCTTCCACATTTCCGGCTCGCTTCCCTCAAACAATTGCGGTTGAATCACGCTTCCATCATGAATAAACATCGTATATAAAGAAGCCAGGTGGAGCGGATTCATTAGGACTTGACCTTGACCGTAGCCTGTGTCTGCTAAAAGTGGCTCAGAAGAAAGACCATCATTAGAAATGGACGAAGCATTCATAGGAAAACCAAACGGAAATGGTTCCCCAAATCCAAATGTTTCTGCCCATGACTCCATCTTTTCTTCCCCTAAAGCTAAAGCTTGCATCGCAAAATAAATGTTATCTGAATACATCATACCTGTTTTTAGATCAATATCACTTACTTGTTCATTCACACGTGTAATCCGATAGTCTCCCCAGCTGCCATCATCTGGCTGCCACTGTTTTCCTTCAATTTCAAACACCTCATCTGGATCTAACGTACCTTCTTCCAATCCTGCAGCTGCTGTAAATGGTTTAAAAGCTGAACCTGGTGAATAAACATTTTGAAATCTTCGTGTTATGAGTGTATTCGGATCATCTATCGATTCTGCACGCGGATCAGTCAACTGTAAATAACGCAAGTTTGAATCATAGGATGGTAAACTGACTAGTGCTAACACTTCACCCGATGTCGGGTCCATCACGACACCTGCCCCGGTATCGTCACCAAACGTATCAACTAATTTCTCTTGGATCGACACATCAATCGTTAAGGTAATATTGTCACCATGAACAGGATCAGATTTCATTAACACATCACGTGTATTCCCTTCTTCATCGGCGACTGAAATGGTCACACCCGGCTCCCCACGCAGATCATTTTCAAGAGCGGCTTCTAACCCACGTTTTCCGATGATCGAATTCATATGATAGCCTTCTCCTTCACGCTCCTCCAGTTCTTCCGCTGTAATTTGGCCGACATAACCGATGAGATGGGCAAGTTCTCCCCCAAAATGGTATTCCCTTCCTTCCTCACGGTTTAAAAGGACCCCAGGAATATTAAGTAAATCATCTACTCTTTCATCCGATAATGATATATGTTGTACTGGTGCAAACCAATCCGGGTTATCTGGATATCGGTTCGCTAAATCACGAACCGTCTCAACATCAATATTCAAAATATCTGCAAAGCGATTTGTCGCATCATCAAAATCTTCCATTCTTTCTGGTACAAAACCAACTTCATACACTTCTCCGTTTGTTGCTAAAGGTGTTCCGTAACGATCAAAGATTTCTCCGCGATTTGACGGTTCTGTCGAAACTTGTATTTGATCATCGTTCGTTTTCAGACCCATAAATAAATGAGAAGGGTGCCAATCGACACTCCAAACTTCAACTTCCTCGTCTTCGATCATGTCTATTTCCTTAGTCAAAAGAACATTGGTCGTATAAGAAATATCTCCGGTAATCGTATTCATTCCAACGTGCACTTGGTAATCAAGCTCTTCTGTCTCTTCGAGATCTATTTCCTCTTCGGCAAAATCACGTGATTCATATGTAATTTCAATTGAATTCACACCTAAATCTTCATGGACTTTTTCAAAACGTTCTGAAAGATTCCATTCGTAGCCATTTAGCTCTTCTTCTGAGCTCGTATTTAATGTGTGAAACATTTCATCGTAGTTCTGCCCTTCCCAAGCAGTAATATAATGATCAAGTGTATCTTCAGGATTTACTGCTTCATCACTAGAACAAGCAGAAACAAAGAAAATGAAAAGAAATAACATGCCTATTTTTTTCACATTGTCAACCTCCTCTTCCCCTTCTTCAACAACTACACCTATTATACCAAAACACTAGAACCTATGTTCCATCTTTTGGATTTAATATAAGAAAAATATATTGGCATTTTTATATGAGGACGATTCCCTTTTTCAAAATTTCTCATATTTCCGACACAAAATTTGACTTTTGTATTATAATGATTCATAGAATAGTACTATGTATTTTTTATGCACCATTGTCGATAATAAAAGTATGACTTTTTTACACAGCTAGTTTAATAAATATAAGACTTTTGCAAGGTGGTTAAAATTCATGGTTTTAAAATTTTTACGCAAGAAAAAATTAATGAATACGACTCACATTAGTTGTCCGAGCTGCGAAGAAGAAACTGACATTGAAATGTGGAATAGTATTGCAAAAGAAGTTTATGGCGTTCAATCTCCAGATGTACGTGAAGCAGCATCAAATAAAGGGAATTCTTTCCCTTACCAATGTCCTAAATGTCATACTGGCTTCTCCGCACATAAACTAACCTTCATTGATAAAGAAGAAAAAGAAGATCTAATCAAGGTTAAGCATCAAGAGGAATTTTAATGACTACATACATAATTAAATGATCGAAAAAGCTAGTACATAACCTACTAAAAACACCTCACATAAAAGAGGTGTTTTTTCGAGTTATTCCTTTAATTTTCACTTTCACCAATGAAAAAGGTAGAAAGATAATCACTCCATAGTTCATGACCTTCTTCAGTCGGCATTTGCGTCTCCGCATCAACATATACGAGCAACTCTTCATCATTAATTCCCGGCCACGCTTCCCAATGATCAATATAAAAATAACCTTGATTCTGTGTATACTGGCGCAATCGCTCAACTTGCAATGGATAATTAGTTGTATTATAAACTGGGTGTGGCGGCTGAATAGCAACAACTGTATCTTCATTTTCATTAAGAACCGTTTCCATAACTGTTTCAATATTTTCAATTGTTGTTTCCTCTTGAGTTCCTGTAACGTTATTATTCCAGCTAAACGATTCGATGATGACAATATCTGGTCTTGATTCAGCCATTGAAACATGTCCGTTCTCAAACATAACATCTACACTTGTATCGATACCAAAAGAATATGTATTTACTTGGAACAAATCATTACCATAAACCTCATTCAAATTATCTTCCAATAATTCTGGCCATGGTGTTAGCCCTACACCAACCCAATCTTCAATTGCCCGAGAACCGAATGCAGCAATTTCTACTTGTTCGTTATCATTTACTTTTTGCGTAATCACTTCGGCAATATCCTCAGGAATCCTGTCGGTTAAACCATCTACATCAATATCAATATTACGATCACTTTCATTTTCATTTTCTCCGTCATCAGATTCTACTGATTCTGCACTCGAATCATCCGTATCCACCACTTGAGTTAACGTTTGAGAATTAGCTTCTGCTGCAATATCGCCTAGTTTATTTTGGTAGTGAATCCTTCCGAATATAACCAATATGATCGAAACAAAAACAATGCTTACAATTAACCATTTAGGCATAAGTGAAACTCCTCTTATGTCAATTTTTCTTTTTTACTTTGGCTTGTTAAAACACATTGTTATTTAACAGACCCTTACTCTTAAATATGTATGCCTTTTTTTCTACCGACTGTTGTCACAAAAATTTACTTTTATGATACTACATCATTTTACATAATCATAGGTTTTTTTCCAAATGTTTCTTCAATTACTCCCACTATTCAGCGCATTTTTTTCTTTAGTTTTACGACCTAAACGATTTCTTATTAATAAAAAAGCGGCAATTCCGAGTGCACCGCCAATTGAATCTAAAACAACATCTTCAACCATTCCAGAACGGTTCGGATGTAACAGTTGCCGGTATTCATCGACAGCTGCATAAACGACGACAAATCCCCAAGCTAACAGTGCTGCATAATACATGTTTTTTCGGATGTACAGATGAAGGAGTCGTAGTGCAAAAATTCCGAGGACAGCAAACACAAAAAGGTGTGCTCCTTTACGTAAAAAAAACTCGACAAAAGCTTCGGGTGTTCGAGTTTCTAAGCTGACAACTGATTCACCGTATCGAAAAGATACCCAAGAAAACCAGTTGTACATCCAATCTAAGTTTACCCCTTTTAAAATCGGCTGAACGTTTTGATCTTCATATGACTGCGAGGACGAGAAATGAATCATCCCTAGCCATACGATGAAAGGTAAATAATAATATAAAGCTATTTTCACTTTTGACATTCATACACCTCAATCAAATCACAAATCAGTATATCTCTTTCTAAGGATGCTAATACTGTTTTTTGAACCCGTAGATGAGGAAGGAGTTCTTTCATGAAAAAATATATATTTCTTGCGTTGGCAATTGGTATTTTTACCGTAGTTTTCATTAACATTTCTCAGCACTTAATTGAAAATCAAGTAAAAACAAATGATCACGAAGAACAACGCTTCCAAGCCCAGCAGTCTAAAGAAGCAATCATTTCATCATATAATCAAGAATTCGCTCAACTAAAAAAAGAAGCTGAACATGAACAGAATCAACTATTTGAAGTGGCTTATCAAGATTATCAAAATAAAACAAAGAGCGGTGAGGCGATTTCGTACGCATACTTTTATCGTACATATTATGTAAAAGCTAAATCAATCGAAGAAGAAATGGATGCACGATTTGATGAAAAATATCATGCCTTTGTTGAACACTTGACCGCTAATGGGTATGATACAGAGGCTGCTGATTCAGCAAAGGAGTCATATGAAAAAGCAAAGAATGATCTCTACAATCAACTGTCTAAAAAATTATATTAACAGCTCCCGGCTACAATGGCTTCGCTTGTAGAATGTATCTTTCAGGAGCATTTCCGACAAAAGAGAACGGATAGCATGTAGAGACCGTTAGTAGCTCTTCATCAATGGAGTAGTCAATAACCGATGTATCATCAGCGTCGACAATAAATGATTCTTCGATTTCATACTGAAAAGTACCATAACTCATTGTCACTTCAAAAATATCGCCAACTTCTAATTCACCTAAGCTACGAAAAACCGTGTCTCGGTGCCCCGAAAGGAGGATCTGTCTGTTTTGTGAAGGATATCCCGTACCTTCAAAATGGCCGACACCACGTGCCAACTCATCTTCATGTGTCCCTTCAATGATTGGCAATTCAGCGTCCAGGGCTGGAATCGTTAATATACCGATGACTTCCCCCTGCTCCGGAGTAAACTCTAAACCATCCTCTTCCCATACGACCTCTTCTACTTCTTCAACAACAAGTTCCTTCGCAGATTGGAGCGCTTGTTCTTGCTGGACGTTTGTCATGTACATTTCGTAACCAGCGTATCCGACTAATATAAACCCAGCCAATACTAATAACGATGCAATCATTTTTTGCATAGAGGAACTCCCCTTCATTCATTGTTCTAAACAACATTATACATAAAAAACAGCTTTTCGCCGACGATCTGAGGTTCTTTTTGGCGGACAACAGATCCCTTATTTGACTAAAAATCAGCTTTTTCGCCGCCTTCGAGGACACCTGTTCCGTTATCTCCTCCAAAACACGAGTCATCAGCGACTTTTTCTTTCAATAAAAGATCGTGTGGCCGCAAAGACCCAATAATCAGCATTTTTGTCACAAATAGCGGATCCTATGGCCGCTCAATATCGCAGGCGATCTAAGGTTCTCTTTGGCGGACAACATATCCCTTATTTGACTAAAAATCAGCTTTCTCGCTGCCTTCGAGGACACCTGTTCCGTTATCTCCTCCAAAACACGAGTCAGCAGCGACTTTTTCTTTCAATAGAGGATCGTGTGGCCGCAAAGACCCAAAAATCAGCGTTTTTGTCACAAATAGCGGATCCTATGGCCGCTCAATATCGCAGGCGATCTAAGGTTCTCTTTCGTGGACAACAGATCCCTTATAAAAAAATCGCAAGGCGCCCGCCTATCGGTGAAGCGACCTCGAGCCGAAAACGGCTGTCTCTTCCTCTTCTAGTATCACTTTGAAGCTAGATCCGTCAACCGGGCAATACGCCACGTCCTGTGGCATGCCTGGCATTAGGACGTCCTGTCCGTCGAGACAACTCGTAAGATAAGATCTTCGGCTAAAACCCCCGCGTCCTGCGGGAACGTCGAAGTCACCCCATCCGTGTGGAAGCTCGTGTAGTAAACGCTCGTGCCTGAAGTCTAGAAAGCAATCAAGAATTAAATTTTATGCTTTCTTATCTTTCAATTCGCCACTTTTAAATCCACTTTCAGCTGTAACTGCTTTAACAAATTGTAATAAGCTCCGAACATTTGCTTGATTTACCGGGCTGAAATAATCAGAATAAAGCGATATTTCAATCGTGTCATAATTCGCTATACCGTCCTCAGATTCCTGCAAAAACATTCCCGTATACCTTGATCCTTTTTTCCTTATCGGGATATGAAGCAACTGAACGAGTTCACCTAGTGAATATTTTTGTGGTATCAAATGTAAGATGACTCTGAGTCTCGTCTCTGTCAGCTCAACTTTGCCAAATTTAATATCTTGGCCATTAAATATTGTAAAAGCCTCTCCTTTTTTCTTGCTTGTATTTGTATAAGAGTACAAATCATTTTCGACAACTTCTTTGATTTTCTGAGCTAACTCTTCCTTTTTCAATCGTATCTCCTCCCGTTTTTTTACATCTCCCTTCATAGATTATAATCCGTAAGAACTAGATAATCAAAATAAAAGTTACTATTTTTTGATAAAATTTGGAATAATAAAAACCCTGAATCATTTCAGGGCTCATGTAAACTCTCAAAATTGTTAATTCATGCCATGCTTTTCCTTCAAATTTCTTATTCCGGCTTTGCATACACCGTATGATAACCAGCTGCAACCTTTACAAAGTGTATCTAAATCGTCAGGCTCGACCATTTTTGCTGTCCATTTTACTAATTTACTCTTCCTATAATGTTTACCTTCCTCTAACTGAAGGTGATCAATGACTTTTCGATCCATTGATTTCACATGCTTATCGGCTCCATCACTAGCAGCACAAAAGCTGTCTCCATTATGAGGGCATGCGCTGCACGCATCATCCAAATCTACGATCGCTCTAATTGGAAAGTCTAATTCTTCATTACGAATATCCTCAACGATCTCGTTCATTCTTTTCACAAAACGAGGACTATATCCCATTCCTTGAAACCCGTGAACACATAATAAATGATGACCACGTAATGACTTCTCCATCGTTAACCACCCCTACCATTATGTTAACGATATTTTATCATAATTCGTTTACACAGAGGCTTGGTTCATTTAAAAAATGATTAAATGTCCCCATTCGTCAGAATACCTAGTTCATCATCGCCTCGGTATGGTTGATGATTTTTTCATCCGACTTGTCGATATAGCCTTCTCCATAAGCTTCTTCTAATAAGATCACACGCCGGTTCCTTTGATTCTCATGGTGAACAAATGTCGGCAAGATATCCGGTGAGTCGAGTTCGATTTTCGTGTCACCGTTCTCGACCACCTTTTTTACATTGACTCTCCCAATCCCGCCAATATCAGTATATTCAAAGTCCTGTCCTGACAAGAAATTACCTAAAGAGTAAAAGACAATTCCTTTTCTCCCTTGTTCACCTTCAATCCATTCAATCGGCTGAAGAACATGAGGGTGATGTCCAAATATAACATCAGCACCGGCTTCTACTAATTCCCGGGCAAGAGTTGTTTGTTGTTGATTCGGAGTTCGCGCATACTCGTCCCCCCAATGAGCATGAACAACGACGACATCGGTTTCATTCTTCAACTCTTGTACATCTTTAATCATCTTGTCTTTCTCTAATAACGCAACAGAATATTCATGGCCAGGCGGAATCGGGATTCCGTTCGTACCGTATGTATAAGATAAAACACCAAAGTCAATTCCATTCACATCAAATATTCTTTGTTCATTTCTGTCATCTTCACTTTCGTATACACCAACATATGGCATATCGATGTCATTCAGGTGCTCTATCGCACTATAAATCCCTTCCAGTCCAGCATCGAGTGAATGATTGTTTGCCATACTCAATAAATTAAAACCTACTGCTTGCAGGTCATCCGCGATCTCTGTCGGACTATTAAATAAAGGATAAGTTGACAGGCCAATCTGTGATCCTCCAGGGATTGACTCTTGATTCGCCATCGCAAAATCAAGCTCAGATATATAGGACTCAACCGGCTCAAGCATCGGGAGAAAATCGTAGCCTTCGTCTGTTTCAGCATCAACATAAACTCTCGAATGCAGCAAGACGTCTCCGACAGCACCTATTTCCGCCTCATATATCATTTTCCGGTTCGGCGTACCGTTTCTTTCTTCACTTGAAAACTCCCGATTGTCTAAATAATCATTTACATTCGTTTCAGAAGCTAATACATAATAAATTCCTTTAAAGGACGACCAATTCAATGAGATGAAAACAAGAAGTGTAATAAAAAACATTCCAACAATGAATTTGAATACACGCTTCGATTTCAAAGTATCCCCCTCCTTTATTCCTAGTTTATCTTACCATTGTCGAAAACTGACTACAATTGTAAATGGAAAATCCATGTAAATACTTTTAACGTTTCCAAGATCACATGAAAGTATGACATTGACAGTAAATGGTTGCATTATCGGACGAGGAGGAGTATAAACTTTTCTACGTAAAAAAAACTGCTGGTTAGCCTATCCCAGCAGGTTTTACTTCTCTTTATTAAAGCTTCAGTTTTTTGCGGAAACTGAGTGAATTATTTAGCCCCAAAAGCTTCTATATGATGTAATATTGGTGTACTTTTTTCACCTTTTTATCAAGTAAGGAATCCTATGTTCGTAAAGAGTGCTTTTTATGACAATAACGAATTCTATGCCTTATAGAGTATCGGTGCCATCATCAACTTGAATATGAAGAACATATCCCGCACGTGTGACCAGCAACCCTCTTTATAGTCGAGTTAATGACCTCTTTGAAGTTCAAGAGCAAATAAATCAGCTAAAATTAACGTAATCGCTCCGATCGCTGTGCCGTGTTCACCAAGCTTTGAGGCAACGATTTGCGTATCCTTTGCTCCATCAGTTAATCCTCTTTGCTTCACTAAATTACGGACAGGGTCTAACAATAAGTTTCCAGCTTTCGATACGCCTCCTCCTATTACAATTAATGAAGGATTCATAAAATGGATTAAGTTTGCAACCCCGATACCGAGGTAGCGTCCATTCTTTTCAAAAGCTTCCAGGGCGAGAGAATCCTTTTTTAAAGCTGCTTCATAAATGATTTCACCATTTATTTTTTCTAATTCTCCTTCTGCTTCATCTAATATCGTTGTTTTTCTCCCTAAGGCAATCTCTTTTAAGACGTACTCAGTTAATGCCGTACCGCCTGCCAACGTTTGAAGGCAACCATAATTTCCGCACGAGCACTTCGGTCCATCAATATCAATGACGATATGTCCGATCTCGCCAGCGATATGATCATCTCCGTGATAAATTTGATTGTTTAAAATAATTCCCGCTCCGATGCCCCTGCCAACATTAATGCTGACAAGGTTTTCAGTATCAAAGCCTTGCCCAAACCATTTTTCACCTAATGCTAACGTTTTTGCATCATTTTCTACCTTTACCGGCAAATGAAACTCTTCTTGCAGTTCAGCTTTGAGAGGAATATTTTTTAAGTTTAATGTCGGTGCATACAAAGAAACCCCTTTTTCCGAATCGACGATTCCGTGCATCCCGATCCCAATGCCAATCATTTTTGAAACCGGTATATTCGATTGCTTCATCATCTCGCTAATATTCTCCTTCAGAATACGAACAAGCTCTGTTTCAGTTAGGCGAGAAGGCAATTTGACATACGCTTTTTCGACAATATCAGCTTTCAGGTCTGTCAAAACGAATCTTATTTTATGGACACCAATATCAATCCCAATTACGTAGTGACTCGTCCAATTAATCGTTAAGAGAATCGGACGTCTACCGCCTTTTGATACACCTGTCTCACTTTCTTTAATCAGATTCGTTTCAAGAAGTTCATTGACAATATTCGTAATGCTTGGCGGGGTAAGTTTCGTTTGTTTTGCTATATCCGCTCTAGAAATCGGCCCTTTAGACCGGATCGTATTTAAAATAAGTGAGCGGTTAAGCGACTTCATAAGCTGAAAGCTACCAGCTGTCTCCGATCTAATCAACTCATTTCCCTACCTTTCATCTTTCACCTTATACACCATGATTGAAGCTCTCCTCTTACAGCGAATGAGCGAAATCCCTAAATGCTTTTCTTCCGGCAGCATCTCTTTTATAAACGCCAGCATGTTTTAAAATTTCTAAAAAAATCAACCCGACTTCTTCTTGAAGAATAGATAGCGTGTTGTCATCATTTAAGGTCGTATATTTCTTTCCTACTTTTAATGCCCATTCAGAATGCTTTGCAATTTTTTCATTTTCTAGTATGACCTTTTCCGGACTTGCACTGCACAATGCGTCAGCGAGTTCTTGTAGCTCCTCTTGTAAACGTCCTGGCAGAACAGCAAGCCCCATCACTTCGATTAACCCGATATTTTCTTTTTTTATATGATGGACGTCTTTATGTGGATGAAAAATCCCGTCAGGATGTTCTTCATTTGTCCGGTTATTTCTAAGAACAAGGTCTAATTCAAACTTTCCATCACGTTTTCTCGCGATCGGGGTAATCGTGTTATGCGGAGTATCGTTAGAAAACGCATGAATCCCCACTGAATCATCAGAATATCCAGTCCAGCGTTGAAAAATATAATAAGCTGCCTCTGTCATTTCTGTCACACTTTCTCCCTGAAGGCGAATAACGGACATCGGCCATTTCACAATTCCTGCTTTTACACTAGGATAACGATCAATCGTAAATGTCGTCTCATAATCTGCCTTTGCCATCGGAAATTCATGCTTTCCACCTTGGAAATGGTCGTGACTTAAAATTGATCCCCCTACAATCGGTAAATCCGCATTAGAGCCAAGAAAATAGTGAGGAAATTTTTTAACAAACTTCAATAGTCTTTCAAACGTATTTTTCGTTATTTTCATCGGTTCATGCTTTTCTTTAAAAACGATCGCATGTTCATTGTAATAAACGTACGGTGAAAATTGCAGATGCCAATTCTCATCTCCTAATTGGAGAGGAATTGTTCGTAAATTTTGCCTTGCAGGATGATTGACTCTTCCTGCAAAGCCGACATTTTCCTTACAAAGTAAACATTTAGGATAGTTCGCCTGTTTCACTTGTTTAGCAGCTGCGATTTCTTTTGGGTCCTTTTCAGGCTTAGATAAATTGATCGTTATTTCTAAGTCGCCGTACTCTGTTTCGGTAAACCAGCTTTCATTTTTCGCAATTCGATCAGTTCGAATATAATGGACAGCTTTACTGAAGTCATAAAAGCTCTTTGTTGCTGCTTCTATCCCTTCCCGCTCCATTTGCTGCTGAAATTGATTGTACACTTCTGACGGTCGACCTGTAAGACACCCCATTAAAGCCGTGTCTAACAAATCTCTCTCAGTAACAGTACTACTGTTTGACAAGCGTCCATTTTGTTCCGCCCAATTTAACAGATCGTTTAAAATTGGAACCGGGCTTTCATATACCTCTTCGTCAACGATTGATTCTTCATAATCATCCAAGTTCAGCACATGTAATAGTTGATTTCTTACGTAATCTTTGTCCATCTCTTTAAATAATTGTTTATTTAAACCATATTGTAAAAGCCGTTCAATTGATTGGTAAACGTTCATGAGATCACTTCCTTATCCATTAAAGTCACGTCCCATTGTTAGACACACTTCACACAGTGCCGATTCATTAATCAAAATCACTTGATCCAGCTGTCTTCATAGCCGTTTGGCTTTCGTTGATGCCATTTCCATGCACTTTCAATGATTTCAGCTAATGATGTAAATTTTGGTTCCCACCCAAGCTCCTGCTTTGCCTTTTCAGATGAAGCAATTAATTGTGCAGGATCGCCGCCACGTCGCGGTGCAACCTCAGCTGTAATTTCTTGATAAGTTACTTTTCTTGCCGTTTCAATCACTTCTTTCACACTAAAGCCGTTGCCGTTACCAAGATTATACACATCACTTTTTCCACCATCCCGTAGATGATCTAATGCTAATAAGTGAGCAGAAATTAAATCAATTACATGAATATAGTCGCGAATACACGTACCATCAGGCGTATCGTAATCATCACCGAAAATCATGATTTTCTCCCTTTGACCTTGTGCTGCTTGCAGGACAATCGGAATTAAATGTGTTTCCGGTTGATGATCCTCGCCTATATGGCCGTTCATATGGGCACCTGCAACATTAAAATAGCGGAGTGATACTGAACGAATTCCGTATGCTTGCTCACTCCATTTAAGCATCTTTTCAATAGCCAGTTTCGTCTCCCCGTAAGGGTTCGTCGGAACAGTCGGGTCTGTCTCCATGATCGGGATATTTGTCGGCTCTCCATATGTTGCTGCTGTAGAAGAAAAAACGATTTGCTTCACATCGTGATTTTTCATCGCTTCTAACAGACACATTGCCCCGTACACATTATTTTCGTAATATTGAAGAGGCTCCGTTACACTTACACCTACAAGTGAATCAGCAGCAAAATGAATCACTGCATCAATCTCGTTTTCTTTAAAAACACGAGCTAATAAATCCTTATTTCGTAAATCACCAATATACAAATCAGCACCTTGTGCGACTGCATCGAGGTGACCTGTTTGCAAATTATCGATCACAACAACTTTTTCACCTTTTTCAATTAAATCAGCGACAGCATGGCTGCCAATATAACCCGCTCCTCCACAAACTAAAACGGCCATGTTCTTTTCTCCCCTTCCAAAATTTAATAAATCCGATATGCCCTCTAATTCATTTCGTGTGCACCTTTACCACTGTGGGCGATATAAAAATCCGCCTCTAACCCTGTTTGATCTTTATATTTCTTGCCAATCCGTGATAAAACTTCTTCTAATTGATCTTGATGAATGAGGTTTACTGTACATCCGCCAAACCCTGCCCCTGTCATCCTTGCTCCAATCACAGACTCTTCCTCCCATGCAGCCGAAACGAGTGCATCGAGCTCTTTACCTGTCACTTCATAATCATCGCGCAATGAGCGATGAGATTCATTCATCATCTTGCCGAAATTGAGTAAATCACCATTCCGTAAAAATGCTGCTGCTTTTACCGTCCGTTCATTTTCAAATACCGCATGTTTCGCACGTTTTCTTACAACATCATTTGTAACCAACGACTCATCGTTTTCAAACGTTTTACCGTCTAGTTCACAAAGCTTTTGGATATGATGGTTTTTCTGCAGCTGAGCGAGTGCCTGTTCACACTCATTCCGCCGTTCATTATATTTGGAATCCGTTAATCCACGCCGTTTATTTGTATTTGCAATAACGAAAACATAATCTCCCAGCATTAACGGGCTGTATTCATATTTAAGCGTATCGCAATCGAGTAAAACGGCATGATCCTTCTTTCCAAGCCCAACTGAAAATTGATCCATAATGCCACAATTGACACCGATAAATTCATTTTCTGCCTGTTGACACATTTTAACGAGCTCCACTTCGTCGACCTGAAAACCGTTAATCTTATTCCAAAGGACAGCAGTCACTACTTCAATAGAAGCTGATGAAGATAGTCCAGCACCGTTTGGTAAGTTGCCATCATACACAGCATCAAAACCTCGCTGTCCAACATACCCATGCTCTTGAAAAACAGATAAGACTCCTTTCGGATAATTCGCCCAATCATGTTCCTTCTCATACTGTAATTCATCGAGGCTAAAGCTAATCATTCCCTTCTCAGGAAAGTTCACCGAAAACAACTTAATTTTATTATCCGTTCTCGGTTTAACGGCGACATATGTTCCGAAACTTAATGTCGCAGGAAGCACATATCCTCCGTTGTAATCAATATGTTCACCAATTAAATTAACTCTTCCTGGAGCAAAGAAGAAACGTACAGCTTCTTCGTCGCGGTGCTCCTCGTAACGAAAAACTTCTTTAAAATGGGATAATAATGTCTCTTTCATCTAACGTCATCCTTTGCGTTAAAAATATGAAACTACTTTATTCAATATTTTAATTAAGTGGTTAAAAAAGATAAAAGTTTACCTGTTATTAATCATTGTAACTCCTTTTTGCTCATTTAGTAAAGGTTACTTTGTTAATTATTTTAATATTGTTTTTTGATCAGTCTGAGATTGTGACGAAACTAATTTAAAAGAGTAGCCCTCACCGTAGGAGAGCCACTTTTTCATTTTTTTCTATTTATGTTATTTGTTCAATAACACACTTTCTTGCACTCTAGAGCACAAGTGCGACATCTAATCGTGCTGCTCTTCGTTTTCATTCGTAATGTCTCTTTGCCACGGGCATGGCTTCAGCTAATCGGGGAAAATCGCAGCGAAGGACTCATTCCAACGAGGTTTGATAAAATATATCACTACATATTATGATATTCCCCTAAATTGAAATATAAGAAAAACCTAAATCATGATGCGATTTAGGCTTTATTTGTTCAATTCATTTTTTCCAATACTATCGACTTCATACTATTCCAGGGCACGTTTTAACGAGCTTTTAATCTTCTCCATACATTGTTCGATCGCACGTATTGTGTAAATAGTAAGATCATGATAGTTTGCTAATGATGTGTCATTTTTTACCGCACTTGTAAACACTTCAACTTGCTGTTTATATTGATCTCCGACTATCGATTCAGTTCGAGATTGACCATCGACCAAATTAACAAAAATCTTCCCTTGACCGCCATCCTCTTTGTCAGGACGGTAAGCGGCTGGTACTGTTATTTTTCCTTTATCTCCAATAATTTCATAAGCATTTTTAGGCGGTTGTTGAATGCTGCAATCAACTTGAGCAAGGATACCACTTTCTAGTTTTAGAGTGACAGCCGAAGTCAAATCGACTCCGCTATTTTCATCTACACTTGCAACACTGTGGATTTCCTGTGGATAACTGCCAAGCACGTTAAATATAGAGTGCAAGCCATAACACCCAACATCAAACAAACTGCCTCCACCTTTCGAAGCGTCAAGCCGGATATTTGTAGAATGAGGATCGAGGTAAAAAGAAAAGCTCGTCTTCATTAACGTAATGTTCCCGATTTCACCTGAAGCAATGATTTCTTTCACCCGGTCATGTTGCGGATGAAATTGATACATAAACGCTTCTAAAAACATGACTCGATTGTCTTCGCAAGCTGTTATCATTTCTTGTGTATCTCGTTCAGTTAATGAAGCTGGTTTTTCACAGAGAACATGCTTCCCATGCTTTGCTGCTTCAATCGTCCATTTTTTATGTAAATGATTCGGGACAGAAATGTAAACAGCGTCGATCTCTTCATCAGTTAACAATTGTTCATAAGAATCATAGACTTTTCGAATGTCACAGCTTAACGATTCGACGAAAGCCCTTCCTTTCCCACTGCTGCTTGCAACAGCTACAACCTCTGTATCCTCTGCACGCTGCATCGCTGGAATTAATGCTTTCGCCGCTATGTTCGACGCACCTAATATTCCCCATCTCATACTCCTCACAACCTTTCATTCGACAAGTGCCTGGCACTTGTCGAATCATCTTTTCATCTATTTTATCCTTTTACGGACCCTGCTAACAAGCCTCGCACAAAATACTTCCCGACTAAAATATAAATTAATAGTGTCGGTAACGCAGCTAGCAAAGCACCAGCCATTTGAACATTCCAATGAACAATTTGGCTCCCTGAAAGGTTTTGTAAGGCGACCATAACTGGCTGCGATCCTGAGCTCGTAATACTGACGGCAAATAAAAATTCGTTCCATATGTTCGTAAACTGCCAAATACAAACGACAACAAATCCAGAAATCGAAAGCGGAAACATAACATAACGATAGATTCCAAGAAACCCTGCCCCATCAATTTTACAAGCTTCTAAAAGCTCATTTGGAATGTTCGCATAAAAATTCCTGAAAATCAGTGTCGTAATCGGAATCCCATATACGACATGGACAAGAATGAGTCCAGGGATTGAATTATACAATCCAATGTTTTGCAAAAATTGAATTAATGGAATTAAGATACTTTGGTAAGGGATAAACATTCCAAACAAAATCGCCGTAAAAATCCAATCAGATCCTTTAAACTTCCATTTCGATAAAACGTAACCGTTCAAGGAACCTAGCAATGCTGACAGCAGTGTTGCAGGAATGACTAAATACAGTGTATTAACAAAGTTAGGATACAACCGCTCAAATGCATATTGGTAAGCCTCAAATGAAATCGTTGACGGCAGCTCCCACATTCTATCCAATGACACTTCATCTAACGGTTTAATACTCGTAATGATCATGACATAAATAGGCATCAAGAAAAATAAAGCCATGACCCCAAGCAACAAATATAACAACAATCGGTTAAATCGGAAACCTTGTTTCATCATGCTTCCCCCTTCCTGTTCACAAGCAAGTACGGCACAATGACAATTGCAACTAATAGCAGCATAATGATTGCAATCGCTGCACCATTGGCAAAGAAGTTGCCTCGGAAGGTCGTTTCAAACATATAAACACCGGGAACATCTGTCACAAAGTTAGCTCCGGAACCAGTCATAGCATAAATTAAATCAAAAATCTTTAATGAAATATGCCCCATAATAATGACAATACTCACTGTGATCGGCATAAGCATCGGAAAAATCACTTTCCGATAAATTTGGAACTCTGTCGCCCCATCTACTCTTGCCGCTTCTTTAATCTCTTCAGAAATCCCTCTTAATCCTGCTAAATACATCGCTAAAGAAAAGCCTGTCATTTGCCAGACCGCAGCAATGACGACAGCAATCAGTGCCAACGGAATACCAAACTCAATATTCCCTAACGGAAAGCTGAGAGCAATTCGGGTATCAATATACCATTGTGGAAGATTTTCGAAACCGAGCCTTTCTAAAAGGAGGTTAACACCTGTACTCGGGTTTAATAACCACTGCCAGACAACACCTGTCACAACGAATGATAAGGCCATTGGAAAAAGAAAAATATTCCTGAACAGTGATTCCCCTTTAATTTTAGAATCAATAAAGATCGCTAAGAAAAAACCTAACCCTAAAACACCGATAATGAAAAATAACGTAAAAAAGAGTGTATTACGCATCCCTGACTGAAATCTGTAATCATTAAATAAAAAAAGATAGTTTTTTAAACCAGCAAATGAAAAATCCGGAGTTAACGTGTTCCAATTTGTTAGAGAAACAAAACCGGTCCAACTAATAAAGCCATATACAAAAATACCGATTGCAATAATCGTCGGCATGATAAATAAAATAGGTAGCAGTTTATCAGATGATAACACCTTTCTTTTCATCGTTGACCCTCCCTTGCATCCAATACATCTGCTTTTTCGCACGAACAGAAGTAAATATTCATTCTTATAAGAAAAGCGCAAGGCGCCCACCTATCGGCGACAAGCGCTGGAGTCCCGACAGGAAGAAGTCCGAACTTATACTTCAAGTGTCGGGGCGAAGCGACCTCGAGCCGAAAACGGCTGTCTCTTCCTCTTCTAGTATCACTTTGAAGCTAGATACGTCGAGACAACTCGTAGCCTACTCGTGTTGTAAACGCTCGTGCCTGAAGTCTAGACATCAATCGAGAGATTGATATTTTAGATATTTTATAAATTTTTATCTTTTAAGAGAGAAGGTGGTAGGCATCCTACCACCTTTTCCGTTATTACATTTCTGTGTATATACGAAACGACAAATTACTCAATATTTTCATCTGCGGCTTGTTGCAACGTTTGAATGAGTTGTTCCGCATTTCTAGAAGATACAAAAACATTTACAGCTTGATCTGCTTGTGACACAAAGCCAGCAGGTGCGGCAGAGTTATGAGCAAGACTTGGTGTAAGTGCACTTTCACCGAACTCTTCAATCGTCTGCTGTCCGTAAGCATTATATTCGTCTGCATCCGCATCAACACGGGCTGGAATCGAACCTTTTAACGGGTTAAATGTGTCTTGTCCTTCAACAGAACCTAGAACGCGTAAAAAGTCCTTTACAACTTCAGGATTATCGACACCACTAGGTAATCCGAAGTTATCAGTAACAACCATAAACGAACCTTCAGAACCAGGAGTTGCTGTCCAGCCAAAGTCTTCATGAGGCTCTAACTCTAAGTCTGTTGCAAAATAGCCAGCTGCCCAGTCCCCCATAATGTTCATAGCAGCATCACCGTTTGCAACTAATTGAGACGCATCTTGCCAGTTACGCGCAGCGTGATCATCATTCACATAGTCTAAAAATCTGTCAAAGTGCTCGACAACTTCTTCAAACTCAGGAGAGTCGAACGCTAAATCTTTCGTCCATAAATCGTTATATCCATCAGGACCTAATACACCAAGCATGATCGTCTCTAATAAATGGAGTGCTGTCCAGCTTTCCCGGTCTCCAAGAGCGAGCGGTGTTACCCCTGCCTCTTGCAATTGGTCAGCTACATTATAGAATTCATCAAATGTTGAAGGAGCGGTTAACCCATGCTCTTCAAAAATTTCAGCATTATAGAATAAAACATTACTTCGGTGAATATTTACGGGTACGGAATAGATTTCACCATCGTTTGTCACCATGTCAAGTAAGTCTTGTGGGAATTTATCAAGCCACTCTTCTTCTTCATATAAATCGGTAATTGGCTCCATTCTTCCTGCAGCTACCCAGCCAGTGTTTAATGCTGCACCACCGTGGATCTGGAACGTTCCCGGAGGATCGTCACCTTGCATCCGACTTGCTAACACTGCTTGAGCATTCGTTCCAGCTCCACCTGCGACTGCAGCATTGACAACTTCGATATCTGGATGCTTCTCCTCAAATAAATCAATTAATGCGAGAAGCCCCGCTTCTTCACCTGCTCCTGTCCACCAGCTGAAGATTTCGAGTTCGCCATCAGCATCACCACTTGCTTCCTCTTCTCCATCATCTGTTTCTTCTTGACCACTTTCATTGTCATCTGTCTCATCTTCGTCCTGATCGCCTGTAGTATTTTCACTACTACATGCAGCGAACAGCAACAAAACTAACGTTAATATCATAAATAAAAAGAACGGTTTTAATTTCACATTACTTCCCCCTTCGAAATGATTGTAATCGCTTACATCTATGATCCTATCAAAACGAAGAAGATGACGAGCGACGTAAATCCTTACATTTTTTACGAAAACCTAGATAAAATTATGATTTGTGAGAAAATTCTCAAACTTATGTGTTAGAACAGGACTTTTTTGTGCTTATGATGGATTATTTTTATCCTTTACTTTTTCTTTTCGAAACTGGGTTGGTGATAACGACTCATACTTTTTAAATACACGGCTAAAATAATTCGGATCCCGGTAACCAACTTCATAACAAATTTCTTTCAAACTTAAACTCGATGTTATGATTAGTTCTTTTGCTTTTTCAACTCTTATTTCTGTCAAATAATCAATAAAATTGATACCTGTTTGTTCTTTAAATAATTTACTAAAATAGGCCGGACTTAAATTGATTTTCTCCGCGACATCTTCTAGCGATAAATCATCCGCATAATGCTGATAAATAAATGACTTCGCACGTTTTAAAATTCCATCATTGTTATCCATGCTCGAATAATCTAATTTTTTCAAAACCATTTTAAAATCGGAAAAAAATCGTTCCTTTACTTGTTCAACTGTTGTCGCATCGTCTAACGTAAAATTAGCTGAATGATAGATTTCAGTACCTCTCGTAATAAATGCAAATAACTCAGTTAAGTAGCGTTTAAGTCGATCGACCCTACTATGGTATGCCATGACGACATCAGTAAAAATATCTTCAAGTATTTTTTCTGCGTGAATCGTGTCACCAATCTGCAATGCTTGTAACAGCCATTTCTCTTTCTCGTAAGGGAGTAACTGATGTTCCGGATTAAGGTGCAAATCGTCATAAAACCGTACAGCCCCTTTATACTCCTTGTCTCGTGAGGCAACGAGTGCTTCATTGTATGATTTTTTTAACTCTTCAAGTGAATGAGAGACACTTCCTGCACCAGCAAAAAACTGAACATCCTTCCATTCACGGACATTTGCTAGCGTTGAAAGCACGTTTTTGACAAGTAACGCAGCATAATTCCGCAAGCTAACTGTCTTTTCCGGTTCTGCTAAAACAAAGGTTGGAATATAGTCATTGATCATCGATCCTACAAGACAGTGACCTTGTTTTTTCATCGAGTTTTTAATGGAACGATAAAGCGTTTGCTTCTCCTCTTCCTGAAAACTTTTCTCTTTTTTTACGGATAAAACGAGAGCCATCCCTGAGTCGAAGTCAATATCCATCAATTGATTCAAATCTTCTAGCGACAAATCTTGTGTCTGATTATGAATTAATGTTGAGACCCATTCCGTTTCTGCAAGGCTGCTCACATGACCTACACGATTTTTTATTTTCAGCTTCTCGATCCGGTCAATCTTTTCTTTCTGTTTTTGGTTAAACACTTCATGGATCGTTTCTTTCAACTCATTGCGATTGTAAGGCTTCAATAAATAATGATTTACGTTTAATTTCATCGCCTTTTGCGCATATTGAAATGAATCAAACGCAGACAAGATAACAAAACTAGCAGCTGGATGGTTTAGTTTTATTTCTTCGATTGTTTCGAGGCCATTTAAGCCAGGCATTTTAATATCCATCGTAATAATATCCGGGTGATAGCGATCCGCTAACTCGATCGCTTCTCTGCCGTTTCTCGCTTCGCCTACCACTTCTATTTCATGAAACATTCTCATTAGCATCGTTCTTAATGATTGACGCTCTAGATCTTCATCATCAACGATTAGCAATTTGTACATACGCTTTTCCTCCATTATTGTTCTGGGCAATTTTTTGGTAATGTTAACGTAACCTTCGTCCCTTCTCCTAATCTGGATTGGATGGTCATGACATCTTTTTTTCCATAAAACAACACTGCACGTTGATACACATTCGACAAACCAATCCCCGTTGTATGTCCATCAGCTTTTGTTTCACCTTCACCAGTTGTTATATCACTTAATTGCTTTAATGTTTCATTGTTCATGCCGACGCCGTTATCTTTTACTTCCACGATGACATTCGAACTCGTGTCTGTGACCGTAATTGTAATCTCACCGCCGTTTTCTAACGGGCCAATTCCATGAATATAAGCATTCTCTACTAAAGGTTGTAAGGTTAACAATGGAATTGGCAGATCAAGATGAATGGAGTCGTTCGTAATATCAAAAATAACGCGATCCCCAAATCTGCTTTGTTGAATCATAATATAATCTTTTACATGGTTCATTTCATCTTCTAATGTGACTGGCTTATCAATGCTCTGTAAGTTATATCGTAAAAGACTCGATATCGATACAATCAAGTCGCTCGATTTTTCCGCTCCTTCGATGTAAGCCATCTTTGATACGGTATTAAGCGTATTAAATAAGAAATGAGGATTCATCTGATTTTGCAGCGACCTTAATTCCATCTCCTTTAATAGCCGTTCTGTTTCAATATTTTTGATCGTCTGTTCCTTCAACTTCGTTTCTAGTGCTGAGCGATGCTTCATTTCAATAATGAGTTGATGAATGTTCTCTTTCATTTGATTAAATGTGCGGGCTAAAACACCGACTTCATCATTTGTTACAGGTGCGTCATGAATTTCGAAGTTCCCTGCTGATAGTTCCTCAGCCTGTCCTACTAAAACTCTGATCGGATCGGTAATCCTCTTATAAAATAAGAAAGCAAATACGAGACTTCCAATTAAAATAAAAATAGCTGACATTAAGGCAATCGACAAGTTGTATTGGCTTTGTAAGAGCATTTCATGATTAAATTCATGATAGTCTTCGAGTTCATTATGTATAAACTTTAACGTTGTCTCGTTAATCCACAATGATAGCTTTTCGACTTCTTCACGGTGTCGGAAGTGCTCATGTCCAGCATTTTCCTCGTACGTATCAATGGCCAGCTCCATTGTATACACTAAATATGCCATCATATGATAATAGTTTTTACTCATCGACACATCATTCTCAGGAGCTATCACATCAGCAAACTCTTCCTGATAAAGGTACATTTCCTTTTTGTCATCCTCGAACTGCTGCAAGTTCTCAGCTGATGGGACTAATAAGTAATTCGTAAAGCTCGCATTTAACTCATTATTTAATTGAGAGATTTCATTCATAATTAAAAACTTCTGTAAGATCTCATCATATTGATTGAGTGACTTTTGACTGCTTTGATAAATAAAAACCGTTATCCCACTCATAAAAATAATAAGAATAAAGAAAAATAACGTTAGTTTTTTGCGAATTTTCACGTTGCCAACACCCTCTTCCGACAAGTGTCGACAAGTGCCAGGCACTTGTCGAATTTTTTGTTGCTTATTTGTTTCGACTTATACCATTCGAAGTCCTTTAACCTTGTTTTAGCAGCATTGTTTGGAAACTTGTAAGCTTGTCTTTCCTTTTACCTATTAAGCTAATCTTACGCTTCTCCTATATTTGAAGTCATATCATTCTAGTATTTCTATAAATTGCCTTATTATAAAAACTATGTTAGTATTCAAAAGTTACTATATTACTAGCTGAGGTGGAGACATGAAAAATTACGTGTTGCTATTATCATTGTTTACTATTCTTATTCTTACAGGTTGTGCGAAACAGGACATGGTCCTTACATTGCATGATGACGACTCTGCAGACTTTACGATGTCTGTCACAATTGAGACGGGGGATCTGCCATTTGGTGAATCAGACCTTCGAGGAGATTTAGCTGAAGCGCGTGATGAAGCGGAAGCAGAAGGCTTTGAAGCAACAATCATTGATGAAGACGACTTGATTGGTCTTGAAGTGAATTATTCGATGGATGACATTTCTGACCTATCCGATGAACTCTTTGATGGAGAAGTCCCTGCGTTTATCATCGAAAAAGTTGATGAGAATGTTCGTGAATTGACGTTCTTTCTTGAAGGTGATGGCGATGAAATGACGGCTTCAATGCTTGATTCACAGCTAACAATCGAATTCCCTTCTGTGCCTGTCGAACATAATGCTCATGACGAAGATGGAAACTCACTAACTTGGTACATCGATTTATCTGAAGATACTGAAGGCTATGCTGAGTACGACATTTCACAGTCTTCTGGGTCTTTGAACTGGCTTTACATCATAGTCGGGGCTGTCATTGTCGTTGTGATTGCTGGCGCTGTAATTGCAAAACGTGGCAAAAAAACGGAATAAGGTGAATGATAAAACCCACAGGCTTTATTCTGGCCATGTGGGTTTTATCTTTTGCTTTCGGGGAGATTGATCGCGCCGCTCTATTTAGAATGATTCTAGTTAGCGGATAAAATTGGATTTTTCGCAAATAAACTGAATGTTTTACAGGATAAACCTGGATTTTTCACGAATAAATTAAAATTTTTACAGGATAAACCGAATGTTTCGCGGATAAGCGGATATTCCCACGATAAAAACCCTATATAATCTAAAGAAAAGACTCTCTACCCAAATATAATTAAGTTAATAGCGGCAACCGCTACGACTACTCCGGCAAGTTTTTTCATATTCTCTTGTGAAATATACGTAAAGCAAAGAATTCCGAGCCTTGAGCCAATTAATACACTAACAATAC
The DNA here is from genome assembly GCF_002335745.1 of Evansella halocellulosilytica. Lineage (GTDB taxonomy): Bacteria > Bacillota > Bacilli > Bacillales > Salisediminibacteriaceae > Bacillus_CA > Bacillus_CA halocellulosilytica. The sequence goes on from NZ_NIST01000001.1 coordinate 5,396,180, forward strand.
CTATGAGAAAATAAACGAGGTATTCTGTTGTGAAATCACCACTGATCCCGTGCAGGACAATCGTCGTTAAGTTCGTAAACAAGAAGGTAACTTGTAAATTCGCACTATATGCATACTTATTTTGACTGAAAATAAGCATGAAATAAAAGACAAAAAATGGTCCACCTACTGCAAATATTCCACCGATAAGCCCACCAGAAACCCCGAGCAATATCGGAAGCCAAGTTTGGTTTGTTGTAGCTGATTTCTCAGGGGAGTTGCTCCGGAATAAGTAGATCACTACGCCGATAAGAAACACACCGAGAATATTTTTCAAAACATCCATCTCACCATAAAAATGTAAAATGAAAAACGCTCCAATCCGACCGATGAATGCAGCGCTTAATAACACAATAAGTTGTTTCCACTGAATATGACGGTATAATTGGAGCACGATGCTAATGCACGTAACTAACGCTAAAGACACAACGAGTAGCGTACTCTCTTTAATTGTAAAGAAAAATGGTAGAAAGCTCATGGCAATTAAACCGAAGCCAAAACCACTAACCCCTTGTACGAAACTGCCTATTAGTAAAACGAAAAAAATGATCGCTAGTTCTAAAATCATCTGATCTAAGACCTTTCTATCAAAACCGAAGTTCATTTTTTACAAAAATTAAATGCCCCGTCTATTTGCGAAGCGTCCTCAAGACAACGACGAGCAACTCACATGTACAAATAGAAGTATACAAAAGCATCTGAAAAATTAGCTAAAACTGCAATTCATACACTTTTCTTGGACGACCTGCATGACCTGGTTGTTCCATTCCACGAACTTTCGCAAACCCTAGCCGTTCCATTTCTGTTAGTATGCGTCTTGCATTCCGGTCAGTCCCTTTCAACCATTTTGCGACTTCCTTAACTGTAACGACATTTGTTTTGTAGTGGTATGAAAGAGACTGGATTTTTGAAATGACTGCCGGACTTATGCGAGCATCCTTCAATTTCCCATCCCAGTTCGCTCCCAAATTTCTCGGTTGAAAGCATATCGCTGAATTGACGTCTTGCTGGGTGTACTGATGTACTTCTTTTTCCTCATTAACACTTACTAATATCGCTTCGTTATCCTGGCGGGCATATTGCAAAGCGAGGCGTAAATTCTGTTCAGCTCCGAACGCTGTTATACCGTATCCAATTCCAACTCGTACTTTCAGCTCGCTCTTCGCATGAATTTCAGACAGTTTGTGAAAAATCGATTTATCTTCAAAGTGTGTGTCAACCTCACCACGAGTCGTATAAATGAAAAATAAACCGTCACCAATTTGCACGAATGAACCTTGGAGCTCTTCTGCCTGATCTAAAATAAGGTGCTTTAACCTTAAACCTTGTCGTTTAATTTCATAAGAGTAATACTGACCTTCTTCACTCGATTGGGAGTGGTTCACTTCGATTCCGAGAACAGCAATTTGCGATTGACGATACCAAGTCGATTCGCCTCTTTCTTTCAAGTAACGAAGGACGAGCTTAATCGCAAGCTGTGATGGAATAATCCGGTAACACGGAATTTGTTTTTCCTTTAACTTATGGTATACGGCCTTCAAACAAGTAAGAGCAACTTCCGTTTTTCCCTCTTCATAAAGTTTTTCGTGATAAGCGACTATTTCATCTGCTGCTAAATATTCTTCATAAGAAAATGTATGGAAGGTGAAGTCAGCAAGGGAATGTGCTTTATTAATAAACGCAACTTCAGATTCCTTAATCGTATCTAAACTAATATGTTGATAATGACGTCCTTCCTTCATAGCCATTTCAAGTAAAGTACCGAGTAAACTTGAGCCATATAAAGGGGGATAACTGCTGTTCGCTTCGCCAATCAACCCTTTAGACTTTGCAAAATAATACGGCGCCTGTCCAGAGAAAAACCATTGGTCCACCCTGTGACGATTTTCACGGATGATCAGCTCTGTTTCTTCCGTTTTTTCATAGGCAAAAGGAGTAATATTAAGGCTTGCATATTCTGCAAAACTGTTTGCAACTTCTAAAATGCGTTCAACTGAATCAGCTGGGCCGACAACGCCAATTCTTACTTTCACCGTTCCTTCACCTTCTCTTTTATTAAGTAAATATGAATGTTCACCTTATCTCTAAAGTGACTTTAACTGAACTTCTGCCAATTGTTCGCGAGTTAGCAGGTTTAAGCGTACCTCCCCCTATTTAATCGCGAATTTCCTGTATGTTCGTAACTTCCTCACTTCGATGATGCTTTGCCTCTAAAAGCACTCTGTTACGATCATACTGCCTCATTTTTTATATAAGCCACTAATAGTTTAACACCCATGTGCAAATCTTCAAGTGTTGCCTGTTCCTCAGGGTGATGACTCAAACCATCCTTACATGGAATAAAGATTAATCCGGACGGCCATTTTTCCGCCATATTCATGACGTCATGACCAGCTCCACTGATCATCTTATGACCACGGTAGCCTTCAGACTCACCAATATGGAACAACGTATCCATTAGGTCGTTATCCAATGCTACAGAAGGATTGTTGACAAGCGTTTCGATCTGAATGGAAACGGCAAATTCACTTTCAATTCCCTTACATTTTTCAACAATAAGCCGTGCCATTTCTTCTTTAAGGCTGTCATCTACACTTCGAATGTCGATGCCTATCTCAACGAGACCGGGAATGACATTCATTGCATTAGGCTCAGCATGGATTGTACTAGCTGTTGCAACAATCGCATGATCAGAAATACTAGTCAACTCTTCCCCCTTTTCGGAAATATATGAAATGAGCGGTGCAGTGGCAACTAGTGCATCTTGACGCATCCCCATCGGGGTCGTACCAGTGTGGCCAGTTTTTCCACGAATCGAAACATTCAACCGGATTGGACAAGCGACTGCTGAAACGACGCCAAATTGAGCTTTCGCATGCTCGATCACAGTCCCTTGCTCGATATGAAGCTCAACAAAACTTTTTATCTCTTCTCTTGGGCGTTCTGCATATTGAAGCAAATGCCATGTCAATCCACACTGTTCAACAGCCTCTTTAATTGTCATACCATCTTCATCTTCCACTTCTGCGAGCTGATTTTGCTGAAGGTTTCCAGCCATAGCTTTACTGCCGACAGTAGAGATCCCAAAGCGAGAAGACTCTTCAGATGCAAAACAGATGATTTCAATCGGAAAATGCGGTATGAACTCCTCATCTTTGAGCAATTTAATCGCACCTAGAGCACATAGTACGCCAGCCACACCATCATATCCTCCGCCCTGTTTGACTGTGTCCACATGTGAACCGAATGTGACAGCAGGAAGTGCTTCCCCTTCAGCTTTAGCTTCCCATCGGGCAATCATGTTGCCAGCTTCGTCCCTCCTCACGGTTAACCCTAGATCATCAGCAATTTCCTTAAACACTTCCATTGACTGAAGTTCTTCCTCACTATATCCAAGACGGGTGAACCCTTCTGACTGTTCCATCGTATCGACGAGGTTCAATGCTTTAAGTTGTTTATCTAACCACTGTTCCATGTTCTTGCCCCCTTTATTTTTGCGAAAAATGTAGTAATGTTCTTGCAAATGTTTCAACACCGACAATAAGCACGTCTTCATCATAGTCAAACTTCGGATGATGATGCCCATATGGAAGAGGCGTTCCGAAGAGCATATACGTCGCTTGACCACCATTCTCCTGAACTCGTCTCATCATATACGTCGCGTCCTCTGAACCACCGAGGCTCGCTTCAGGAATAACACGTTTCATGAACGAACTCTTGCTGCTTAGTTCATTTAGGACATCAATCCAAGATCGGTCACATTCTGCGCTAATTCCCTCGCCTACTCTCTCAATTTCAACTTCGACATCATACATCGCTGCGACCGAATTCAAAGTGCGGACAGCTTCTTTCACCATATACTCATTTAATTCCGTCGTTTCACCACGTGTCTCAAGCTCTAGCCTGCCATAATCTGCGATGATGTTTCGACCGCTCCCCGCATCAATTTTCCCTACATTAATACGAGTAGCTCCGCTAGAATGACGAGGAATGCTATGCAAGTGTACTGCTGCTGCAGAGGCAGCTAATAATGCATTTTTCCCTTCTTGCGGTTCGACACCTGCATGAGCCGACTTCCCATGAAAACGGACATTGATTTTTGTCGTTGCTAAAAATCCGGATGTTGTCGCAGCAACATCACCAACTTCAAGTTGGTGAATTCCAATATGTCCAGTTAGGAAATAATCGACATCATCTACCCATCCTTTCTCTACCATCGAAACTGCTCCCCGGCTTCCTTCCTCTGCAGGTTGGAACAAAAGTGTCACTTTGCCTGTCAGTTCTTCCTTTATTTCCGATATCCATTTCGCAAGCCCGATTCCGATCGTCGTATGCCCGTCGTGAGCACAAGCATGCATTTCGTTACGATGAATAGACTTGAATTTTTCATTGGCTGGAACATGGTCTATCTCATCCGCTTCCTTAATTGGCAAAGCATCGATATCGAATCGAAAGGCGACGTGTGGTCCAGCTTTTTCTGTGTCTAACTGTGCAACTAAGCCAGTATGACCCCCAGACATTTTTTCGATCATACTATCTGGAACCCCTAATTGTTTAGCGCGCTCTTCTGCTGCAGAAATAACGTCATCTTCAGGCACTCCCATTCGTTTTTCCGAAACGAGGGCATCCTTTCCGATCAAAAGCGTAAAGCCGAGGTCAGCGAGCTCCTCGGCAATCGTATAGGTCGTATAATATTCCGTCCAGCCAACTTCTGGGCGTTGATGGAGCTTTCTTCTTAATGTCGATAACTGTGGCTTTACTTTTAATAAAAATGTACTGAGATCTCGTTCACTCATGACATCTACTCTCCTTCTTGTAATTGAAACAATGCGTTAATTGCCACTTGAGCCATAAATTCTGTTCCATAAATAAGGGCTTCTTCGTCAATGTCAAACTCTGGATCATGAAGCGGCTTTTGTTTTTCGACACCTGGAAGGGCTGTTCCAAGCCAAAAATATGCTCCTGGATACTGAAGTAAAAATCGGCTGAAGTCCTCTCCACCTAGCGAAGGCGCGACTTCAGGTGCAGAATCGATTCCATACATATGAATAGCCGTCTCTTTAATATGCTTTGCCCATATCGGGTCGTTCACGGTTGCAGGGTAACCATCGTAGTACTCGATCTCTGCCTTCGCATCCATCGATTGTACGACACCGTTTACGATCGAATGGAATCTCTTTTTCACCATTTCTTTCGTCTTCGGTTTGTACGTTCGAATCGTTCCTTCAATCACAGCTTTATCTGCGATCACATTGTAACGGCTTCCACCTTCAATTTTCCCGATCGTTAATACAGCTGAATCAACTGGATCGACATTTCGACTGACAATCGTTTGCAAATTCGTCATAAGTGCATTCGCAACAATGATCGCATCTACTGTTTGATGCGGCATGCTCGCATGACCCCCAGCTCCTTCAATCGTAACCTTAAAACGATCTGACGCTCCCATTATTGGCCCCGGCAAGACCCCCATCTGTCCGACAGGCAAATCTGGCCAAACGTGCTGAGCGAAAATCGCATCAGGTTCATGCTCGTCAAACAGCCCATCTTCCATCATCGGCTGTGCACCACCAACAGGGGTAATTTCCTCGGATGGCTGAAAAACGAGAAGGATTTTGCCCGGAAGCTCATCCTTCATTTCATTGAGGATTTTACCCACACCGAGAAGCATCGCCGTATGTGCATCATGTCCGCACGCATGCATGTTCCCTTTTATTTTAGAAATAAAATCATGCGTATTTTCTTCGGTAATTGGCAAGGCGTCCATATCTGCCCGAAGTGCAACTGTCTTTCCAGGTTTCCTGCCTTCGATCACCCCGAGTACACCTGTTTTCGCATAGCCAGTTTTGAACGGAATTCCGTAACTGTCTAGAGTTTCCTGTACTTTGTTCGACGTTTCAAATTCTTCGCCGCTAAGTTCCGGATGCTCGTGAAAATGTCTTCGTAATTCGACAACTTCACGGAACACCTTTTCTCCTTCGCCTTTTACTGATACGTTCATCTGTTATCACTCCAAGATGTTATTAGAAGATGTTCAAAAAGCCAAAGAAAAATAGCTTTCGTATTTCTTCGTTGACTCGTTTCTCTGTTACTCACGTATAACAACACATACGTTCCGCTACTCAAAACTTCGTCGCCTTGATCTACTTGCCACTATATGTCCTCCTTTTTGAACACGTATGATTCGTAAACAAGTTCATATTACTCACAATGAAAGATTGGTTAGAAAGATTCGTTTATCGATCCTTTCTTTGGTCTAGACAACAACCAAAAGATTAACATCTAATCTTGAAAAACAAAGGAAGCAGCCTAAGAACCACTCCCTTTTATTGTAACTCTATTATGCGATGACTGTTCTCTATTTTTCTAGCAATCCGTTAGTTCAGATACATTTCGACTCCTGGCCCGATTGGAAGACCAATCAATGTCCAAACGACAAAGATGATGATCCAGAAGCCAAGGAAGAAGATTGTATATGGGAGCATGATCGAAAACAGTGTTCCGAAGCCAGCTTTTTTATCATATTCACGCATAAATGCAAGAACGACAAGCATATACGGGTTTAAAGGGGTAATAATATTCGTCGATGAATCGCCGAGACGATATGCAAGCTGTACGATCGCCGGATCATAGTTTAAGAGCATAAACATCGGAATAAAAATCGGTGCCATTAATGCCCATTGCGCAGAGCCACTGAAAATGAATAAATTTAGAACCGCTGTTAATAGAGTGAATCCTACGATTACACCAATTCCTGTTAAATTAGCACTTTGTAAAAATTCAGCACTGTTGACGGCAATCCAAATACCAAGGTTACTCCAATTGAAATAGGCGATAAACTGTGCTGCTGCAAAAATTAGGACGATGTATGCTGACATATCCTTCATTGATTCAGCCATATAATTAGGAATATCTTTCGTTCCTTGAATTTTTCCAACCGTTAGACCGTAAGCAATCGCGATCGTAATAAAGAAAAAGAGAATGATCGGAATAATCCCGTCTAAAAAGGGTGACGGTACGATTCCACCGTCTTCACCTCGTAAAGGTGCTCCTGAAGGCAATACAACGAGAGCTACTAAACCTAAGTAAACAAGTCCAGCAATCATCGCATTTCGGAGTCCACGATTTTCTACGTCTGTCACTTCTTCAAGCTCATTTTCATTACTTCCTTTGTATTTGCCAAGCTTTGGTTCAATAATTTTTTCAGTAACTAATGCCCCAACAATCATTAACATTGCGACAGAGAAAATCATAAAGAACCAGTTATCAACCGGGGTAACAACAATATTTGGATCAATCGTTTGCGCAACCTCTGTCGATATACCGGATAATAGCGCATCGGTTCCAGCAATGAAAATATTTGCCGTAAAACCAGCACCAGCACCGGCAAATCCAGCTGCAAGACCAGCTAATGGGTGTCTTCCAAGCCCGTAAAACACCATCGCTGCAAGCGGCGGAACGATAATGAATGCTGCATCTGACGCTAAGTTACCGATTACCCCAGCAAATAACACTGCATATGTAACCAGTGCAGGAGGGGCGTTAAGAATCGACTTTCTCATAAATGCTTGAATTAATCCGACCTTTTGAGCAAGGCCAATACCTAACATCATGACGAGAACGAGCCCTAGCGGTGCAAATCCAACAAAGTTATCGAGCATCGAATCAATGATATAGCGCAGGCCATCTGCTGAGATTAAACTTTGAATCGCCATTTCCTCTTCCGTACCTGGATGAACAACTGTTACTCCAAACAAGCTAACGATGGAAGATAATACGATTACGAAAAGAGCTAAATAAACGAATAACATAAATGGATGAGGCAATTTGTTCCCTACTTTTTCCACTCCATCCAAAAACCGCATAAACTGCCCTTTCTTTCCAGTTTCATTTGGCTGTAATCCTGGATCAGTCATACAAACACCTTCCTTCTAAAAAATAATTTCGCCAATTAAGGAATATTTCCTTAATTATTCCGTTATTAAATAAACTATCATAATCTGATGAAAATGTCTCTATAAAATGCTTAAAAAAATACAAAAGTACAAATTTTCCAAAAACTAGTATGGGCAATACCTTATGCTGAAGCGAATTTATACTTATACATTGTCTATTCGTACCTGAATCCGTGATGAATTAATTTATTCTTTGTATGAATCCTAAAAATCTTTCTATTTAACTATAATGGATTATTACTCGAAGAAGTGAACAGAAGATTCTACATAAATAAGTCTTCAAACCTTGTTATAATTAGAATAGGAACGATTATTTTATTCAAATTCTTATTCACCAGGAAAGGTGTTATGATGAAATTTATTTTAGAAGCCTCTGATGAAACATTATCCACTTATTCTGGATTAGGTCTAATTGAAAAGTGTTCCATCGAGTGTCACTTTACGACAAAGAATGAATCAAATATCTAAAGTAGATGGTTGGAAAGAGGTCCTCTTAGAAGAGTCGACTCATCTCATTAGGCAAATCGATTGCCCTGACAAGAAAGCCTGAAAGAAGAAGATGCCCCACTGAAGAAAACAGTGTTACTTAGACGAGTGAAAACTGTGATCCATAATTTAATAACTCTACAGTAATATATAAGAGTACCGTTGATATGACAGGAATCTACGAGACTGTCTCTTCCTCTACTAGTATGGCTCTGTCGTATATCCGTCGAGACAAATCGATGTATTTTCGAAGAAGCAATCCTCTTTCCTGCGGGAAAAGCGAGCCTGGCGAGACCCCGCAGAACGAAACGAAGTGGAGTTTGAGGAGGCTTGCGGTTCGCCCGCGGCAAAGAAGACACTGTGAATGCAAAAGAAGTGATGCATGAACAGATGTCGCACTTGTGCCTAGAGGTGAAAGCGAGTAGGTGGATGGCATATCAACACCTGTTATCACGGATTCAGGTAAGTACTTAAATATCCAAATATTAGATATAACAACATACACCTGGCACATTTTATACAGTTTTTTGTATAAAGTACCAGGTGTATTGATCTCTTCTGTAAAGGAATAATGACGTGTTATCCTGCAAATGCCTGTGAATTCACGCAATCTTTGTAGTGAATATCGTAGCTTCCTTCCTGTTCTTTTTTCACTCCATGAAACTCAAAATAACCAAATTCGTCTGCCTCGGTCGTATAAGTCTTTACCTGATTTCCGTACGAATCTTTTAACGTTAAGGTTAACACTTGATCCAACTTGTCATCATACACGAACCCAAGAATGAGGACCGTACTGTTTTCCTGATCGTAAACATACGATTTTATATTCAAATCCAAACTAATTGTTTGCATCTTCTTCTTCCTTTCAATTTAACTGATTCATCTTATAGCTAGGGTTAGACAGCTAAAAGCCATATTATTCACTTTGTTGGAGAAAAGTTCCTGTTTTACTCATTCCTTAATATATGTAGCCTTAACGGACGGACATCGTTACCTTCACAAAAAACAATCTTTTTACTGCAGTTCCGTTATCAGTGCAAAACACGGAAACTAGTCTACTTGATTGCCTAATGACGAAATGTTAGTTAGGTTAATTCCTACCCTGTCACACTTTAGCATGATTAGATGCTTGATTGTCCGCTCGTCCGCCTAACAAGTGCTTCGCCAACAATTTCTATCATATCATAGACCTGAATCCGTGATGAATATTTTATTTTTTGTATGAATCCTAAAACTCTTTCGATTTAGCTTGGTGGAGTAAATACTCGAATCCGTTACTGGCGGACTCTTTCACTCCAAAGCACAAGTGGTGAAAGCGAGTAGATGGATGGCATATCAACACCTGTTATCACGGATTTAGGATAGAAATATTTATGAAAAAATCCTTAAAAATAGCAAATTTAACCAAATGAATATACCCGGCCTCTTTATTGATTGCTACATAAAGAGACCGGGTACGTTCACTTTAAAAATTCGCTGATCGAATGATTCATATGTCGGTTGTTATGAAAAACCATCGTGTAATGATTACAAGCTGACTTTATTGTCTGCAGATCGCATATATATTTTTTTGTTAAGTAAAAGTCTTTTTCCAAAAATAATGGTGGATGTTCTCCGATACTTCCTGTAGCTTCGACTAATAACGTTTTACAATCTATCGTCTCGCAAACTTTTTTTATATCAAAACGGTAAAAGCTTTCAAAGTCTTTTCGAACTAGTTCCACTTCAGATTTATGCTGCCAGCGGTTATTTTTTTTCTCAATTTCATATGAGGCTATGCTCTCCATAACCTCACTCCATTCGACTCCTAATGTTGAATAAATATTCTTTAGTTCAATCGTATAGCTTTCAGGTGATTCATAGCTTTTACTCAGTCTGCTCAATGATGGCAAGACGATGTTCCGTTGGTGATTGGATGCCTCAGCAACACCATCAAGCAGGATAAGCGCTTTTACATCCGAGCGTTCTCCAGCAACGATCGCGGCTATATACGCTCCCATTGAATGTCCGAGTAGTATTGGAGATTCAATATCCATAACTTCGAGTAATGCAAGAAGGTCTTCTGCATGTCTTTCAATGGATGTGTCTTCATCGAGATCACTACTATTTCCTCTCCCCCTTAGATCATAACTAATAAATCGATATTCCGGTGAAAAAGCGTGTTGAAAATAATACATGTTTTTATGATTGCCAGTCAGTCCATGAATACTTACGATTGTTCCTTTTCTGCCGGGACTGTCAGCAATCTGAAACGTTTTGTCATTTACACTTAGTTTATATTCTTCCATCTTTGACCTGAACCTCCCATGGTCATAATACGCGATATAAGGAATAAACCGCTTTTCCTGGTAATCGTTTTCCTGTTGAGATAATGACCGTTTTATTTAGCCAGTCATATTTTTCAGAGGCTGTTTCAAAAACCGGAGAAGATCTAAAATAGTATTCTGATGGATCGACGATCTCGTTTTGATCGAGACGTTTAATAACGGCTTCTGGACCATGGCGAATCCCTTTATATGTCATCAATATCATTTGCTCATCATCCGTTTGCAGCATAATTCGGACATCTTGGATGACGGTTCCATCTTCTCTTTGTGTAATCCAGTCATCCCCTCCAGGTATGACAACGCCTTTTAATTGCGGACCCTCGAATGCACCGCCGGTTACTTGAATGATTCTCCTGTTTCCTACAGGGGTTTTCCCTGCAAAAAAAGGGGGACCTATTTCCACATACAAATCACATAAAAAAGCCAATTCAGGCTGGTGTAAACGTTCAAAACTCATCGCATCTCTCCCCCTAACAGTTTTTTCGTTTATGATGGAGCTTACATCGCGGTGTACGATTTTATTAAGTCAGCCGGTTGAATTGTGTACTTCAAGAAGCTGCATGTATCATAAAAATGTCAATAGATGGTATTATGCATTTCAGTTGCTCTACATGTTCATAAAACAATGTTACATTGCCTCAATACATATACTGATCCCTTGCCCGACACCAATACACATCGTCGCTAGACCTTTAGATGCTTCTCTTCTTTTTATTTCATGCACTAACGTCGTGACGATTCTTGCTCCGCTGCAGCCTAACGGATGACCGATTGCAATTGCTCCCCCGTTGACATTGACAGTTTTTCGATCTAGTTGGAGCTCTTGTATTGAGGCGACAGCTTGTGATGCGAAAGCCTCATTTACCTCTACTAAATCAAGGTCGCTAACTGTCCATCCGGCCCTTTTTAACGCTTTTTCTGTTGCGGGAACTGGGCCGATCCCCATAAATCTCGGGCTAACTCCTGCAACAGCACCTGTAATGATTTTCGCGATCGGTTCCAGACCGAGCTCATCTGCTTTCGTCTCTGACATGATCATTAACGCAGACGCACCATCATTAATTCCAGATGAGTTTCCTGCTGTAACTGTCCCCCCTTTACGGAAAGCCGACTTAAGCTTAGATAACTTCTCAACTGTCACACCAGGCCTCGGGTGCTCATCCTCGACAACATCATTTTCCATATTAACCCAGGTGCCAGGCACCTGGATGATTTCTTCCAGCCAGTGGCCTTTTTCGTGGGCTGCTGCATATTTCCGTTGACTTTCATAAGCAAATTCGTCTTGCTGCTGCCTTGAAATATTGTATTTATTTGCGACATTTTCCGCTGTTTCACCGAGGGATTCAATCGGGAAAACGTCATTCATTTTCGGGTTAATGAACCGCCAGCCGAGGGTTGTATCATACATCTCCATATGCCCCCGAGGATAAGCCTTTTCAGGCTTCCCCATTACCCAAGGTGCCCGACTCATACTTTCAACGCCACCAACGACAAAAACATCTCCCTCGTCTGTTTTAATAGAGCGAGCAGCTTGCAATATTGCCTCCATCCCTGAGCCGCATAGACGATTGACCGTTACCCCTCCAACCGATTCTGGCAAACCTGCTAACAAAAGCCCCATCCTTGCTACATTTCGATTATCCTCACCAGCCTGATTCGCACACCCAAAAATGACATCTTCAATAAGACTAGGATCGATACCCGCTTTTTTCACAGATTCTCGGATAACGAGTGATGCTAAATCATCTGGACGGACGGAAGCCAACACCCCGCCATGTCTTCCTATCGGCGTTCTTACCGCTGATACAATGACCGCATTTGTCATGACTGTCCACCAGCTGCTATTACATGGTCACGCCGATACTTTTCCAACTTCGATTGATCGAGCGTTACACCGAGTCCTGGACCTTCAGGGAGGAAAATCGAACCGTCACCGAACTTTAACGGCTGTTCAACGATGTCATCAGCGAGCCAAATTGGTCCGAATAACTCACAACCTTCTGTTAAGTTCGGGAGCGTACTATACACGTGTAATGCCGCCGCTGTCCCGATTGAACTTTCGAGAGATGTCCCGCCAAAACACGGAACACCGGCTGCTTCCGCCATTGCAGCAATTTTTTTCACACGGCTCATTCCGCCAGACTTGTGAATTTTCAAAGAAATAATGTCTGCTGCATTTTGCTTTAACAGACTATCAACCTCTTGAAGTGTACTTGCGCTTTCATCTGCCATAATCGGAACCATCGCCATCTCTTTCAGTCGTGCAAGCCCTTCAATGTTTGCTTTCGGAAGCGGCTGTTCTAAAAATTCAATCCCCGCTTCATAAAGGCGCTCCATCCATTTTCGTGTCGTCAGTTCATCCCACGATCCATTCGGGTCAATACCGACTGTCGTAAACCCTCTTAACTTTTCTGCTACTTCGATTGCTCGTTCAGCATCCTTTGCTGCAGGTAATTTTCCCGCTTTCATTTTAAAATGAAAATGCACATTTTGTTCGATTTTCTCATGCGCCTCTTTTACATCGGCATCAACTTTTCCGACAGCTAAAGCCCAGCGAGTCGAAATAGATTCAGAATATTTCCCTCCAAACAGTTGATGAACCGGAACGTTTACTAGTTTGCCGATAATATCATACAAAGCCATTTCAACCGTTGCTTTCGCGAACTCATTTCCAAAAACTTGCCGGTCCATGATCGTCAAAAGTCTCTCAACATCATACGGGTTTTCATGTAGTAAAAGAGGGGTAAAATATTGGTCGATGACAATTTTCATCGTCTCTACACTTTCACCACCCCACCAAATACCAGGTGTCGTTCCCTCTCCAACACCGGTTATTCCTTCACTCGTTTCAATTTGTAGAATAAGAAAAGGCTTCGCATCGATTTTCGCAGCAGAAAATTGATGTGAGCGCTTTAAAGGAATATCCACTATATCCGTTAAAATACGAGTCATTTTTACATCCACTGAAGATCTTCTCTCCTCTCCTCCGTATCAGTCCCCTGACACTCGATTCTTCTCATTTGTTATTTCCTTTAAACGGCGCAAATGGGCTAGTTCAGTTGCAGTAGGCGGACTAGTTTCAATGACATGATCGGCAACTTTTAAATCCCACCCGCAGTTCGACTTCACATCCTCAATAGAAATCCCAGGGTAAACTTCTGATAATACGAGCTCTTTCGTCTCAGGGTCCGGACGTAACAAGCCTAAATCTGTGATAACTTTTGTCGGCCCTCTACCCGAAAATCCTAATTCATTTCGTGACCGACCGCCCTTAAAGTAACCGACAGAAGTAATAAACTCGAGTTTTTCAACAAACGCCCGTTTTTTTAGTGACATGACAATAAACACTTCATTTGCAAGTGCTGCAATTTCTGGAGCTCCTCCTGCTCCAGGAAGCCTTACTTTCGGTTCATCATAGCTGCCTATGGCAGTTGTGTTTAAATTTGCGAATTTATCGATTTGTGCTCCACCTAAAAATCCAATGTCGACTCTCCCGCCTTGCAGCCAATAATTAAATATTTCAGGTAACGGAACAATCGTATCCGCTGTTACAGCAAGCTCATCATCTCCAATTGACAATGGTAACGTACGCGGTTTTGCCCCAATCGTTCCCGATTCATAAATCAATGTCGCGTTCGGTGCATGTGTCTGCCTCGCAAGATTTGCAGCTGCACTCGGAAGTCCGATCCCAACAAAACAAGTGATTCGGTCGGTTAATTGTCGTGCCGCAACAATCGTCATCATTTCACTTGGCGTATAGTCATTCATGAGACTACCCCCTTAAGCTTATGAAGGAACTCGGAAAAATCAGCTGAGTCTAGCACGTACTGTTCCATCCACTGTTTATATGTGTCACGGTCTCGACTTATTCCGTCCCACTCTTTATAAAATTCATTGTCTCGATTCGAATAATCAAGAGCATATGACGGATATGTTCCATTTGGCACGACTGATACAGCATGAACGATCGATGCTGGAATAAATACTGAATGTGGCTTCGGAATGAGTTCATCTACGACTTCCTCAACGGTGACGATCACTCGATTTGCCGCAAATGCGGCTTCTTTTTGAATTCCGACGATCCCCCACATTTGAACGTTCCCTTGCCGGTCAGCTTGTTGAGCGTGGATAATCGTAACATCTGGATGAATCGCTTTTACCGCAGTCACTCGTTCACCTGTAAATGGACATTCGATCAATGCTACATTTTCAGTACGGTGCAGAAGATCTGTACCTCTGTATCCTTTTAACACGGCAAAAGGCAAGTTTTGTGCGCCTGCAATATAACGGTTTGCAAGTCCTGCATGAGTATGTTCTTCAATGTCGAGCGCTCTAGGCCAACTTTTTTCTACAGCATCCCGAAAACGATGCAACGATCCAACACCTGGGTTGCCTCCCCATGAAAACACGAGTTTTTTAACAACACCCATTCCAATCATCTGGTCATAAATAATATCTGGCGTTAAACGAATCAGAGTTAAATCTTGCTTTTGCTGACGGATAATCTCTTGTGCTGCCCCATGGGGAATAAGGTGAGTAAATCCTTCTAAGGCGATAGAGTCCCCATCTTGAATAATTGTTCGAACTGCTTCACGTATTGTCATGATTTCACCCATACGTATGACCACCTATCTATGTCAAAAATGAATTTTTAAGTCGCCCTCCTATCGGCGACACTCTTTACCTGCGACGAGTAACGCGCAAAATTTCACCTTTTTAGAAAAGGGAAAGAAGAACCGCATTGGTCGATCATCGCATTCGTTAGCGTTTGACCACACAAGTTCTTCTTTCTGAAACGGATAGTTAAAAACAACTATTTATTTTTAGCCGTTACATGTACTGGACGCATTTCAAACTCAAGAGCTGCTGTCGTGTGGTCATCATGCTTTTGTAAATGACAAATGAGTGTATTACGAACACCATCAGCAACATCTGACTCAAGCCATTTATCTCCTTCGAAGAATACTTGAGTAATGAGCTCATCATGTCCTTCAGCACGGAAAATGAAGTGAAGATGTGCTGGACGGTAAGGATGAGAATCAATGTGATCAAGGAACTCCCCTGTTGGTCCATCTGTTGGAA
Organism: Evansella halocellulosilytica; assembly: GCF_002335745.1. Taxonomy (GTDB): domain Bacteria; phylum Bacillota; class Bacilli; order Bacillales; family Salisediminibacteriaceae; genus Bacillus_CA; species Bacillus_CA halocellulosilytica. The sequence continues at coordinate 5,412,069 of NZ_NIST01000001.1, forward strand.
TTTTATATGGTGCAGGAACAATCGTTTTTACCGTAAATCGTCCTTCTGCATCGGTTTTAAATTTTCCGCGTAAATTGTACTCTGGAATTCCTTCAGCAAAGTGTGAGTATTCACCGTCTGCATCCGCTTGCCACATGAATACATCTGTATTCCCTAGCGTCTTCCCTTCAGTCGATTTAACAACGCCTGTGAAATAAAAGACTTCGCCTTTCTCATCCGGCCGCATTGGCAGTTCGTACGGTTCGCTTAATTCAGGTTCGTTTTCAATGTAATACGGTCCTAAAAGTGACGGTTCAGTTCCAGGAAGATCTCCATACATTCCTTTTAATACGTGTGACTCAAAAAACACATCAGAATAAAGCGGGATCTCCCCTGATAATCCTAGTCGATTAAACCAATCACAGAACTGGCGGTACTCTTCATGTGTAATCTTTTCCTCATCAATCAATTCGACCACTTTTTGCGAAAACGCCTCGAAAATTTGTACGACTCTTTCGTTTGCCATGTGTAAGTCCTCCCCTTTATGAATAAATATTTTAAAAATGTTTATCGGTCGTGATCACGTTAATGATTTTTAAAGAAGTTCACATCATCCGGGTTTATCCACGTTGAATTCGTCCACCCGTCTAGGTCATAGTCATCCATACACTGTTGCGCAAAGTCTTCGAAGTACTTTGCCTCGCCGCTCATATTTGCAACGACTAAGTTTTCAATTCGTGTATTTTCGTGGTTTCCTGAATAGTTCCTTTCGTACAATTCGTGTCTGCCGCCATAGTCGGTACCAACTGCATCCCAAAGTAATTTAATGACTTTGATTTTCTCCAATGCCTCAATATCATTTGACCCTCGGTAAAGTTGATCAATATAATGTCTCAGCTCAGGATTTTTAAAGTCACTTGCACTTGAAGGCTGCACAATTAAACTTCCGGCAACGACCGTTTCAATGATCTCTTTTACACGCGACCATCCTTGTGCCATAAATACTCTGTACGAAAGACCATAATTAATATTTGGGAGCACCGTACCATTTGCACCCGGATTCGGATTTAATGCCATCGCATCACTCATCGACCAGAACATGTTACGCCAAGCGACGACCTCTCCAATGTTTGCCTGGACTCCACGGAACTGATCTGTACCATTTGCTTTCAACGCTTTTAATAACAACCCAGTCATAAAGTCTAATTTAACCGCTAACCGAGTGACTCCGTGAAATGTAAAACGGTGAAGAAAGCCGCTCTCTGGGAAAAATCCATTTGCTTTTTCTAAATCTCTATAAATCAACACATTTTCCCAAGGAATTAATGCCTTATCAAAAATGAGGACAGCGTCATTTTCATCAAAACGGCTGCTTAATGGATAATCAAACGGACTGCCCATAACTGCAGCATTCATTTCATAAGAAGGTCTTGAAACCAGTTTCACCCCAGGCGTATCCATTTTGGCTACAAAAACGAGGGCGAATTCTTCTTTTTGAATTGGCATCGGGCCGTAATGGGCGACGAAGTTATAATTCGTTAGTGCAGATCCTGTCGCGACCATTTTTGCTCCGCTAACTAATATTCCTTCATCAGTCTCACCGACGACTTTCACAAAAACATCAGAAACTTCATCAATCGGCTTGTTTCGATCTACAGGTGGATTAATAATCGCATGGTTAAAATACCAGTTACGCTCTTGCGCTTCTTTGTACCATTTTTTTGCATTTTCTTCATAAGGAGCATAATATCCCGGGTTTGCTCCTAAAGTAGCGAGAAATGCTGCTTTATAATCTGGGGAACGCCCCATCTGGCCATATGTCATTTTCGACCATTCTGCAATGGCATCACGCGTTTTCAACAATTCTTCGGGACTCGTATCGTTTTGGAAAAATCGTTGTGTGAATCCTCCATTTCCAGTATCTGTTTCACGTGTCAACGTATCTTTCGTCTCTGGGTCATGCAAGGCATCATAAAGCCTCGCGATTGAACGTGCTGAATTCCGGAATGCCGGGTGTGTCGTAACGTCTTCAACGCGTTCCCCATTCAACCAAATTTCCCGTCCATCCTTTAAACTTGCTAAATACTCCTCACCCGTTAATGGCCTTTTCAACTTCTGCTTTTCCTCTGTAGACATGTTCTTCCCTCCCCTTAAAATCACCAGCCTAAATGTAAGCGCTTTCTATTTACAATGATAGTAACTGGGCTCAATATTTTGAACCGCAAAAATGTAAGGAAATCATCCGAAAGACTAGCAGTTTTTTAAACATCGTGAGCGTCTGAATAAGGCATACGTGACTACTTAATAGGAAATGTTGTGATCGGTCGAGGTGAAAATGGAGGTGGAGATCGAGGTGGGTTTACTTACAATGATCCTAGTTAAGAGATAAATCCTGATTTTCGCGGACAAATCACTATTTTCAATTGACAAACCAAAATCCAATCAAGCCCGACTCAACTACAAAAGGCTTTGCGTCGAATAGCCACGCAAAGCCTTTTAACGAATCAAAATTTGAGTTCTTCATTATTGATGATTTTTAATGTAAAATAGATTTTTGTCGCGAGCTGGCAATTAAAGCGCCCCGCCCCCGTTTTCAGATCAATATCACATAAAGACTCTATTTTATCGATGCGATACCGCAGTCCAGCAATGGAGAGGTGAAGGTCATTTGCCGTTTGCTGCAAATTTCCATTATGATCTAAGTATGATTTTAACGTAATCAGAAAGTTGCCGCCGTTGTCTTGATCGTATTCGACAAGCTTTCCAATCGTTTGCTTGTAGAACATAATTAACTCTTCCTGGTCTCCACTTTTTAGAAATAAAATGATCGGCTCAAGTTCCTCATATTTCGCATATTTACTCGCAATCGGATACGTTAATTGGACAAAATCACAGATCCGAACCGCATCACGGTAGCTTTTTCCTAACATAGAAATACAGTCAATTTTTCGGCCAGACCCTAAGTACACTTTCACATCGTTCAGCTTGTCGCTCACTACTTTCATCATTTCTTCATATAACAAATCCGTCCCGTTCATTTCGTTTGCGAGAAAAATAATATACCCCTCTTTTAAGAAAATATCTGTCTTTGGATATTTAGCTAAAAGTACATTCATCACATCGTTGATAGCACCCTTCGGAGATACTTTCAGCGTCATAACACGAAGCGGCTCGCTTGGATTAAAGTCAAAAATATGGGCCATTCTCCTTAACGAAACTTCATCTAAATCTCTGCTCTTTATCATTTCATCGAAAAAATCTTCTTTCTTTTTCCAAATCGATTCAGTTAACTTGCGTTGATGAAACATCTGAATCGTACAAACCATTAATGCTCGTTTCACAATCATTTCTTCCCGTTGACTCAATGAATGATTACCGATCACGATCAGCCTTCCAAGTTTTAGCTGGTGACCCGTAATGTGAAAAGACTGTACGTGCTTCTCATCTGTCCAAGGACTCTCTTCACTCTTTTTACACCAATGATCATAGACGGCTTTATCTTCTTGATCGTGAAAAAATGAAGCATGCACCTCGCCTAAATGGTCAATAATGACCGTACGTTTTAGTACATTTGCAATCAACTTCGTCGTATCATTAATATCCAGATCTTTTAATAGTAAGTCTGTTAATTGATCTTGAATTTGTTCTGAAGCAAGAATATCCTCATTTAATTGTTTAATTTCTAAATATGCATGGTCGAGAACGGATTGTAACGATTGTGTTTTATAATACGTTAAGTCCTGTAAATATTCACCTGAACAGTCATTAACCGTTTCTGCAACGAAATAACAGTAAGGGTCCCCTTTCCCTTTACAATATTTTTCGTGGACTACCACTTCTTTACCGAATGTTTTTGTCAAAAAACCACTCGCATAACCGACAAGAATCCAGCAAACTGATTCTTCGTTTGTGCCAAAATGAGAAAGGTGCTCAGCAGCTTCAAACGAGTTTCTCCAGTAGCCAGTAAAGTATAGTCGTTCGTCATCACTCTCAAGTATATCCGGCTCTACAGTTACGATCCCTTCTAACGTATGAAGCGATGGGCCAGACAAAAGTAGTTCTTCCTTCGATTCCCACTGATACTTTTCTAACATGATTTCTCCGTCTCTATATCCGCACGCCCAGCCATATCTCAGAAGGAATCCTTTTGCCCGTTCAACGCTTAACGTATTAATCAGATCACGTCTCAAAATCCCAAGAGCTTCTACAGACATCAAAACCATTCTTTTATCATGAAGCATAATTGTCCCTGTCCGAGGGTTTATATCAATTAAGTCATGAAATAACAATTGATGGCCTTTGACTGTCACACTCTCTCCTCCCCCCACCATCTCGTACGCTCTTTTTTTATTTTTATGAGTTTGATCGTCCTGAAAAGGATGACCCCGCCGTCCATTTTACCCCTTTTATATATTCAATAAACGATTTCTTCTCTTCTATTTCCTCGTAAATTTCACAATAAATTTTTTCGCTAACGTTTTTTCATTTTCTAGAGTCGATGTCATTTTTCCCCCGTAAAATATAACGTCTTCAACCTTCTCAACATCAACAGTCACGAACTTAAATTTGACGTATTTGACACCCTTCCTTTTCCAGTAAGATGGTAACAATTCTCAGGTCCAATAACATGCACCATGATATACTCATTTGCCTCAGCATTTTTCACATTTCCCACACGATCACCAATCGTAAATCTGAGTCCCTGTTATCTGTAAGCGCTTTCAACTAAAAAATGCAAGTAACATTATCATTGTTTAATTCAGCATCGAACGTAATGAATGACACAAGCCTTTCCTCTTGTAAAAAATGCATCGTATCATCCGTTAAATGAGCTTTCACTTTCACCATATACCCCCTCCTCCGTTTTCAACAACCTAATCAAATAAAGTCCTAGAAATTAAGTTTAATTTATAGTTCTTTTCACTATTTCAACATCCAATATAAATTGTACCAATTTTCTGTCATTAGATAAACCTTAAATTCATACAGTAAATTCAATATCAACGATCTTTTTTTGCTGGAGGTGTTGAGAGAGTAAGAGAGAATAGTATATACATAAATTTATTGACATTTTTCGAAAAAGTGAAGGAGGCAGTTACATGAAAATTGTTCAAGCTACAACGAAAGATGCCGAGAAAATACTTGAAATTCAAAAACAAGCTTACGTACGAGAAGCGATTACATATAACAATTATGAAATTGCTCCACTCATTGAAACGTTGGATGAAGTTCTCGAAGACTTTCAAACAAAAGTTATTTTCAAAGCGGTTATTGACTGGAACATCGTTGGTTCTGTAAGAGGATTTGTCGAAGATGACGTCTGCTATGTCGAAAGGCTAATGGTCTCTCCCTCATACCAAGGAAGAGGCTTCGGTAAATCGTTAATGAAACAGTTAGAATCATATTTCATTGAAGACTGCATTCGTTTTGATTTATATACAGGATCTAAAAGCATAACGAATCTCCGTTTTTACGAATCAATTGGCTATAAGCCATACAAAACGGAAATGATTCGCGAAAATATTGATTTTGTCTTTATGGAAAAGGAAAATATAAAAAATATCGAGTAATAGTTGAAAAGCCAGAAATCGATCGAATAAGGTTTCTGGCTTTTCTTTAACCGACGTAACATCAATCATTTCCCGAGAAATAATGTTGATTCGACACGTTCATCTTATTAGGACTACGAATTATGAGTGTTAAAATAGATGACGTTCGTTTATTTATCTTTCGTCATTTAACGGTAAACTGATTTTAAAGGTTGTTCCTTCATGAGAGGTTGACAAAAGTTCGATTTTCCCGCAATGGTTTGCAATAATTCTCTGAACAATCGTTAAGCCGAGACCTGTCCCGGCCTCTTTAGAAGTTAAAAATGGTTCAAACAATGATTGCTGAATTTTTTTAGGAACTCCCGGACCTGTATCATGGAAATAAATATCATAATTTTTTTGATTTACTTTCGTATGAACCGATATCGTACCTTCTCCGTCCATCGCTTCTACACTATTTCGAATTAAGTTATGGAACACTTGCTTCATTTGTTTTACATCAATGAAAAGTGGCACACAGTCAAATTGTATATCAAACTCTACCTCTTCACTTCCAATCGCTTGAGTAATTAAAGGAAGAATATCATCAATTAAGTCTTCCAAATACGCTTCCTTTGTCACCGGTGCACTTGGTTTCGTTAATAATAGCATCTCTTCAATGATTGAATTAATCCGATCAAGCTCCTTCATTAGCAATGGCAAGTAGTATTTTTCTTGTTCGCTTTCAGAAAGTGATTGTTTCATTAATTCGAGGAACCCATCAATTACCGCTAAAGGATTACGAATTTCATGGGCTGCACCAGCAGCAAGCTCACCGACTAAAGCTAACTTCTCTGTCTGATGCATTTTCTTCTCAAGCTCCTCTGTTTCGGTAATGTCAACAAAGTAAAAAATTCTTCCAATTACTTCGTTTGTTTGGTCCATCAGCTCCGATTGAGAGACAAGTAAAGATTGCTTCGATTCCTCGGTTTCAAATGAAACCTTTACGTTTTGGACAATGCTTTTAGACGCAACAATATTCCAAAAATCTTCATTTTCACTTTTATCGGGATGTCTAATTTTTTCTTTTACTGAATCCGGTGCATTCCCTAACATTTTTTTCGCTGTATTGTTAAGGGTAAAATCAGATGTTTCTGTCCCAATCGTCATTATGCCAATCGGTAAAGAGTTTAAAATTTGTTCACGGTAAATCTTATCGTTTAAAATTGTGTTAAACGATTCCTTTAGACGTGAGGACATTTTGTTTATAGAAGTCGTTAAAAGCTGCAGTTCTAATTGTTCTGCCTCTGGAATTGACAATCCATACTGTCCATCAGCAATGTCCCCGACTTTTTCCACCATATTTTCTACCGGATGTGTCAATTTATTACTAATACGGTAAGCAAAAATAAACGATAAAATAATCGCTAATGCCGTTAAAAAGATTAATAAAACTAATGATTTTTCTATTATGGAAGAAAATTGATCTGTATGGTCATCTAGCGTATGAAATACTTCTAGTCTTTCATCAGCTAAGCTGCTTTGTAAATCAATGATGTCTGGCAAATACTGGTCAACAATATAATCAGCTGCAGCTTCATGGTCATTCATTTCAATTAAGCCGGCAACATTGTTCGTCACCTTAAAATCTAGTAAATCGATTTCCCTTTGATAATCTTTTAAACTGTCTGGCACTGTTCCGTATTCATTTTTTATCGTATCTTCATGCGAACTTATCCCATATGAATTATAGGTTGTAACAAACTCACAGCAAAAATCATTACTAATTGCTGTTTCCACCATGTATTCTTTTACCTTCAATTCCTCTTCCCAATGAGAGAGCCAAACGAGCTCAGGTATGTTTGTTTCTTTTACTTCAGTGCTAACTTCGTTAATATCATTAATCGACTGTGTGAGAATTAAAGAAAAGCTGCTTAATAACAACGTAATGAATAGGAGAACAAACAATATTTTACTGCGAAAAGACATATTTTTTACGACGTTTTTCATAATTTTTCTCCTTTAAAACGATAGTTCACCACGCTGGTATTTGAGGAACTCAGACTCAAATGCCTCCTTTTCCTCATTTGAAAACATCGGACCAAGCGGAGCAATATCAAAGACACCGTGCCTTTGATCGAGTGTGACGACTCCAGGTGGAATTCCTTCATCACTAAAATAATCATGCATGATTGAAACATACGCATTTGAAATATCATTAAGGACACTCGTTAACACGACATTTTCCCCCATATAAGATTGGTCATCGATAAATCCAATCACATACACATTATGATTTTTAGCATGCTCAATGACATCACGATTAAATGCGTTCCCTCTTGAAAAAATAACATCGACACCTTGTTCAATCATTTCCTCCATTAGCTGAACGGCTCTTTTTCCATCATCACGACTTTCTACAACACCGTAATAAAATTGAGCATCCGGCTGGAAATGGATGATCCCTTGCTGAAAGTCCCGGTTCTCCTCTTCATAATGAATGGCATCTAATAGCCCGATTTTATTACTCTCTGATTTCATCGATGCAGCTAATGCTGCAAAATATTCGATATTGCCTTTATCAAAAGTGTATACTGTTTGATTATCGTGGATAGCTGAACCGTGTAACGTTACAAAATGAACATCTTCATACGTTGGGGAAAGCTTTGCAAACACATCAGAAAACTCACGCCCTTGCCCAATAATAATTGTTGGATCGGCGGACATAGCTTCTAAAATAGCATCCTCCTTTCGTTCATCCGTATCTAATTCACTATATAAAGTCGTTGAAATATTAAACTCTTCTTCGATTTTTAGTTGACCTTTATAAGCCATGCTGCCCCAGCTTTGATCAACAATCTCATCAGAAGTAAGAATAACGACATGCGGTTGGTCCTCTTGAGCATCGATCACCGGTGGACCATGGAGGATTCCATTTGTCCTAAACAAAATCACTAGAATGATAACTGCAGCAATAATAATGGAAGAAAATAGGATAATATGAAATTGATTTGTTTGCTGCATAGATATCTCTCCTTTATCTTAACTACCTTTTATTCTAGCGAAAAAACGAAGAAAGGTCTACAAAACATTAGATAATTCTACTTAATTCGACACGATTCTTCACATTTGAATACCTATTTATCATTCCTTAAAAACTAGACTATTCAAATATAAATAATCCTAAAAAATTTGACTTATTAGTAAAGAGGTTCTCAGCAGGTGAATTATACAAGTCTTTCGTGCAAGTCTAAATGGCAAAAGCGCCTACCTTTATGTTATACGATCGAAGATAAGTTTGGTTTTGTACGAATGAACAAAAGCGCAAGCGCCTTGCACACGAGCGACACTCTTTACCTGCGACGAGTAATCGCAGGAGCAAGCACTGGAGGCCTGGCAAGAAGAAGTCCGATCTTAGACTTCAATTGACAGGGCGAAGTGACCTCGAGCGAGTAGGCGCTGAGCTAGACGTAACAACTATTTCGAGAACTTATCCACAAGATCTAAATCTATAGTTTCCTCACTAGCGTTGCATTAAAATTTTCTTATAATGTCAACCATAAAACGGCTGGTTAAGCCATCCATAATATTCCTTTTTATGGTTATTCTGAATATTCAGTTTATAGTATTTTGGAGGTAAAGAGTCAAAAGGATAAGGGGGGCTTACGAAGGTAGTCCTTATCCACTTTTTACCAAATGTTTTTAGATGATAGGGTCATATGTTAAATCATTCAAATGTTCAATCTCTTCTTGTTCGAATTGTTTCACGGTTTCTTGAAAAACTTTCTCATGATCAAGCTTCTGTCTACCAGCTGTCGTTCGATCTGGTTTTCGAAATAGCTCCTTTATGAATACGGAGAAGCTTCTCCACCAGTACTCACCTATGAATTCAATCATTTCTAGGAGAGTACCTTTAAACGACACGCTTTTCTTCATTAACAAAGTTAAGCAGAAAGTGATTATTGCTATAAAGATTTGGTTGTACACAGCATTTCTGCTCTTCCCATAACACTTTTTCAATACGAGGTGTTGCTTCATCCATTTGAAGAACAATTCAATTTGCCATCTATTTCGATAAAGGTCACTAACTTCCTGTGCAATCATTTTTGCATCATTAATAATGATTTCAATAGGATTCCCTTGGCTATCTTTTGTTTCAATTAACCTGAGTGGGTACTTCATATTTCCTAGTTTGACCACAGCTTCACGATCAATATCAGAAGATGGATCAACGGGAAGCTCTTCAATCACTTTAATGACTGTGTTGTCCTTTATTCGTGTACAAAATCGAATGTTCTTACTACAGTAGTAGTCAAATTTTGAGTAGCTAAAGTAACCTCGGTCAAAGACGTGGAGTGCATCTTTTTCTATCACCATTAAGTTATCCAATTGCGTGAGATCTGCCGGTCTTGCAGAGGTGACAATGATCTCACCTGGAGCGGTTTCTCCATCATAAAAAACCACACGAGAATGAATTTTTACGCCAGCTTTGGTTTCTCGGAAATCTGCCCATCGATATTGGCTGATTGTTAAAGAGAGGGTCGAAGAATCAATGAGATGAATTTTTTTTAATAATTGATCTCCTTTTTTCTTCCCATATTCCTGGTGAATCTGTTGAACGAGATGGTGCATAACAGCCTGGAAGATTTCTGGTGGGAGGTCTGAAAGTTTTCTCGAAAGTTGTGATTTACTAATACTTTTTAACCCTAGTTCTCGTTGCAATCTTTTTTTATGCTTTACCTTGAAACTAATTTTTTTAAGGCTATCTATTTGAAGCAATTGGGCATAGATAAATACCTTTGTGAATGTGAGACAATCGAGCTTTTTCGTATATTTATCTAATTCCATTTGATCCACCATTGCCGAAAAAACTTTTTCATTAATCGGGTGGATGTATTCCTTTAAAACTGTTTTTATGGTATTCTTGTCCATGATTGAGCTCCTTATTATTAGGATTTGGACAGGACTACCTATCTTCGTTGTCCACCTAATTATAAGGAGTTTTTTTGCATCCATAAAGACTTGAAATTGCCATAAATCCCATTTAATTACATGGCGCTAATAACTTGACAAATTGAATTTTATTTTATGCAACGCTAGTGTAGTTTCCTAAACGATAAAAAAATGCCTGCACCTCCAACATAATGAATAGTATCATTCCATTATGTAAGAGAATAGCAGGCACCCGTAAAAAATCATTCATTTATGCATTTCTACTTTTTATTTCGTAAGTGCTTGTCCTTGTTTCTGATACTGTATGATAAGTTCATCTAATTCTTGGCTGCACTTAATGACAAAATCAGACCCGACACCATAAGTTGACACCAATCTTTCTAGTTCCTCCTGTTTTTCTACAATTGCTTTTTCCATAACGTGATCCCCCACTTTTAGGAATTAGTGTCATTATACTACATTTTTTATTCTAAATGTCATTTTTAGTAAAAGAGCTCTAGAATTTGTCAAAAATAGTATAATGGACCACCCTATTATGTGGGATACTGCGATTTTTAGCGGTATTTCACTGAAACGAAACCCTCATTGATAGAACACCATGACAATAAAAACACTCCATTTGTTATTTTTTAGAGCCCCTAAATCGATACAAAGGAGCGTTTTCTAATAAAATATATCCCTATTTATTTCCAAAACAATAACATAAATCAGCCTTTATTTACTAATGGATTTTGAAGTGGAGGTCCCTGAACATCATGGTTGCTCTATTGTAAATAAAGTCATGAAGCAGTTGGATGAAAATCTTCTCTATCAGTGTAACGATGACGGTGGACAGCCCCTTCCTCATACTCATAAAAGGTTATTTTTTTAATGTCTCTTCTCAGATTCCCTTTTTGAAGCTTTTACAATATAATAATGGATACCTTTTGTATGTTGACCTTGAAGCATATCTACTACGACATACCCCTCATTAAACAGTTCAATAAAAGCATCACGCAGTGTATACCTCCACTTCAAAGCTACCTCAATATCGGTTTTCTTTATTTCCTGAATATTTGTAGGTACTGCAATTTTATAATACATTTGTTCAATTTGATGTTTATTTTTCACAGGATAAATTATTGAATTTTTCACCTTACAATCTACTAAATGAATAGCACCTAGATCACTATAATCTTGTCTTTTAAGTGGTGCCGTTGTGAGGTCTAACTCGACTAAAAATCGATCCGTTGGCATACCATGATTTAAATGATCTTCCATATTCTCTCCATAATACGAAGGATAATAATGTTGAACATATCCTCCTAGCTTCGCTATATTTAAATAACCATTTCTCGCTTCTAATGGATCGTAGGTCCAAATAACTTTTTCATAACCGTATTTATAAGCCCACTCTTTCTGGTACAATTTTAAGCTCTTACCTATTCCTTGATTCCGATAAGCGGGATAAACTCCCATCATATGCGAGACGAGGACGTTTCTATTGTTTCTAAACCCCGGAAAACCGTAACAAAAACCAACTAAATTATTCTTATCATATGCACCAATGACATGACCTCCATTATTAACGGAAGCAATTAATTGATGAAGGGAGGTCACGCTATTCCATATTGTTTCCTGAAAAGCCACCACTTCTGAAATCCTCGATACATCGTCTATAAATTGAAAATCAATCTTCTGCTCCATCTTTCTCCGCCTTCCCAATTTATTTGTTAGATAATTACTTACTAGATATTCCTTTGAAGTAACAGACACAGTGAATTAATTGTTTGGCGATTAACAATAAAACAAAAGACAATTAGCATAAAAGACACTTTATAAAGAATATTTCATATATAAAAGAGTCCTAGCTATTAAATCTACTAAATAGCTAAGACAAATAAGTAACTAGGTTCTTTTTTATATAACTCTCTTTGTATAACTATATCTATCTTTCTTTCGGAAATTGGCGATAATGATAAGCGACTCTCTCAACCTCTCCATTCTCATCACGAATGAATCGAACGACTTCCTTTTGGTCATTTACATTAGCTAAGAATAAGTCTTCTCCAACGCCATGTAAATAGAATGAAACCTCTCTTGCTGTGCAATCAAGATTACCATTTTTTACTTGAATCGTTAAATTCATCCCTTCATTTGATGTATATTTTCCTGCGTACTCTGCTAACTTTTCATTAGACATGGAGTACTTTTTGTAATGCAAATGTCCTGGTTCAGCATTTGGAGCTCTATCTTCAATTTGATTGATTGCTGCATTCATGATCGTCGTCGCCGGTACACCCGCTAAATTCGTTAAAATCATTCCTGAAAGGCCTCTTTCCGGAATAATACATAATTGAGAAGCAATTGCTTTCAAGTTGCCTCCATGTTCGACTAATGTGGCACCGTGGAAATCTGGTGTAATCATAAATCCATATCCGTAATACTTCCCAGGTACAACTTCGATATGTGGCGTGATCATTGCTTGAACACTTTCAGAAGAAAGAATCTGTTTTTCTCCAACTTTCCCGTTGTTTTTGAAAATCTCTGCGTATTTCAGCATGTCGTTGACTGTCGATTTTAAATACCCAGCTGGTCTCATTGCAGGAGAGTCCCACCAAACAGGAGCTTCATATATTTCCTTTCCGTCCGCTGATTTTCTTGCTGCATAAAGAGATGTTACATCATGATAATGATCCAACTCCGTGACTAACGAACAAGAATGAGTCATTCCCAATGGATCTAAAATATATTCTTTGACATATGTTTCGAAGCTCATACCAGTTACACGCTCCACAATTGCTCCTAATAAGGCATAACAATCATTAGAATAACTGAATTCCGATCCTGGGTAACCTAACAATTCAAAATCGAGTTCACTAATAAACGCCATTAATTGCTCATACGTATCAATCGGCTCTCGATCAGGATTTTTTATTTTTAATCCCGGATAATCTTTAACAGAAGGATCTTTATCTAAACTTCTTTTATTTGCATACACCAATGACGGAAGAGGAGGAATTCCTGAAGTATGAGTCATAAAGTGATGAATCGTCATCATCTTTGTCAATTTTGAAGGAGTGGAAAATTCAGGTAAATACTTCACTACAGGGTCATGGACATTTATTTTACCATCCTCTTGTAATTGCATGATTGCAACACATGTAAATGACTTTGTGACGGAAGCAATTCCAAAAACTGTATCCATTGTGACAGGTAGCTTATTATCAATGTCCCGATAGCCAAATCCTTTTTCGTAAATAATAGATCCATTTCGAGAAAAGCCAATTGCAACACCTGGAATCTGATGCTTATCAACTAATTCATCCGCGTACTTTTCAAATACACTCATTTCAACTTGATTCTTCATTTAAAGTCCTCCCTTTGGTTAATTTTCATTTCGATAATAGCTGTAGTAAAACTCATTCGTATGATTATATTGCTCTATGCGCGCTTCAACTTTTTCATTATCAATTGACATAACTCCGGTTATTAATGCGTTTAATATAGAGAATATTGTCGGCATCCCTTTTAAACTCGTAGGCTTTGGTGTAATTGCTTTTATTGTTATATCTGCTATCAATCCAATTGGTGAAAGCTCATCGTCGGTAATACATAAAATCTTCGCACCTTTTTCCTTTGCTGCTTTTGAAAATGAAATCGTTTGTTGTGAGTATCTTTGAAATGAAAGAGAAATAATTAAATCCTCGTCATTTATATCAGTTAATAAATAATTCGCATCGTCAATGTCACCTTTAAACAAAACAGTCTTTCCCCTAATAATATTTAAACTGTAGGAGATCCATTGTGCTGGAGCATGGGATGTCCTTAGACCAACTACAATAATTTTGTTCGCATTGACGATTTCGTTCACTGCTTCTTTAAAGCGTTTATCACCAAGTTCTTCAAATGTTTGTCGGATATGATAGACATCCTGATTCATTGTTTGATAAAATACACCATTATCGGACTTTATCCCTTCCGTTAATTCTTTCAGTGGATCATTTTCAGGCATGAGCAATGCTTTACGAATTTCTTCTTGAACCGCTGTATATCCTGAATACCCTAAACTATTGCAACAACGAATGACTGTTGTTTCACTAGTCTCTGTTAAATTGCCAATCTCCTTTGCTGGATACAAAGCAATTAATTTTGGGTTTTCTATAATAAAGTTGGCTATTTTTTGCAATCTTTTCGTTAAATTGTGATAATTGTTTTTAATTTGTAACTTAATTTTATCCATTTATTTCTCCTTAATATGCTTGGTACTTGTGGCTAACTACGGTGTATATTTTCGTCATATAAGTGACATGAAACAACATGACCCGAGCTTATTTCAATTTCCTTTGGTCTTTCCTTTTTACACACTTCCATACAGGCATGGCAGCGAGTATGAAATGCACAACCACTAGGAGGATTTGACGGGTTCGGAACATCTCCAGATAATATAATTCTTTCCTTTTTTACAGATGGATTTGGTGCCGGAACTGCAGACATTAAAGCTTGAGTATAAGGATGGGCTGGATTATTAAATAACTCATCATTTGAAGCGACTTCTACCATTCTCCCTAAATACATCACACCTATTTGATTGCTAATATGTTTAACAACACTTAAATCATGTGCAATAAAGATATATGTGAGACTTAGTTGATCTTGTAAGTCATCGAATAAGTTAAGAATTTGCGCTTGGATAGAAACGTCTAATGCCGAAACCGACTCATCTGCAACAATGATTGATGGATTCACTGCAATTGCTCGTGCAATTCCAATGCGTTGGCGCTGACCGCCACTGAATTCATGTGGATACCGGTCAACAAAACGTCTGTTTAAACCAACTTTTTCTAACAGTTCGCCAACCAATGCCTTCCTTTCCCTCGCGTTTTTTCCAATATGATGTGTCGATAGTGCTTCTTCAAGTATAGAACCAATTGTTAAACGAGGATTTAATGAAGCATAGGGATCTTGAAAGACGATTTGCATATCTTTTCGAATTTTTCTTAATTCTTTATTTGAAAGTGTCGTTACTTCTTTTCCTTTGAATTTCACTGATCCACTAGTTGGTTCAATTAAACGTAATATACTTCTGCCTGTTGTAGATTTTCCACAGCCACTTTCACCTACAATCCCTAGCGTTTCTCCATTTTGTAAAGAAAAGGAAACACCATCTACAGCTTTTATAAAGCCAGTATTTCTTTTTAAAATGCCAGTTTTAATTGGAAAATGTGTTTTTAAATTCTCTACCTCAAGTAAAGGAGTATTCATGACCTTCCTCCTTCCTCTTCATAGAGCCAACATCTAACACTTTGTTTTCCCGTATTAATGAGAGGTGGGTTTTCCTCTATGCATTTTTCTCGTGCATCATTACACCTAGATCGAAATGGACACCCTTTTGTAATTTCTCCTACATTTGGGACATTCCCTTCAATCGGATGTAATCTATTTATTTTTTCATTGATATTTGGAACAGACCTTAATAACCCGATTGTGTAAGGGTGTTTTGGTGAATCAAACAATGTATGAACATCAGCCTCCTCAACGATTTGACCATAATACATGACCATGACTCTCTCAGCCACTTCAGCTACGACTCCCAGATCATGAGTAATTAATAAAATCGTAGTTTTAACGCTCTTTTTCAAACCAATCATCAAATCTAAAATTTGCGCCTGAATGGTTACATCAAGTGCTGTCGTTGGTTCATCTGCAACTAATAGTGAAGGGTTGCAAACCATCGCCATAGCAATCATCACCCTTTGACGCATACCGCCAGAAAGTTGATGGGGGTACTCGTGAATAATTTTATCAGCACGAGGAATCCCTACTTTTTGTAACATTTCAATTGTACGTTTTCTAATTTCTTTCGCCGATGCATTTGAGTGCAGCTCCAAAACCTCACTAATTTGTTTACCAATTTTATGGACGGGG
Source organism: Evansella halocellulosilytica (assembly GCF_002335745.1). Classification (GTDB taxonomy): domain Bacteria; phylum Bacillota; class Bacilli; order Bacillales; family Salisediminibacteriaceae; genus Bacillus_CA; species Bacillus_CA halocellulosilytica. The sequence continues at coordinate 5,428,436 of NZ_NIST01000001.1, forward strand.
TTTAATGATGTCATTGGCTCTTGAAAAATCATTGAAATGTCTTTCCCTCGAATATTTCTCATTTTTTTCGCAGGTAAACCATTAATCTCTTTGCCATTTAATCGGATACTTCCTTCTACATGTCCGGAATGCTTTTGTATTAACCCCATAAGTGAGAGAGAGGTTATACTTTTTCCGCAACCAGATTCTCCAACTAAAGCAACTGTTTCGCTTTTATTCAGACTAAAGTTAACATCATGAACAGCAGTGATCACCTTATTATTCTCTGTTTTAAAATGGATGTAGAGGTTTTTCACTTCTAATAACCGGTCAGTCTCCACTATTCCATCGTTAACATCGTTAGGACGAACATTCAAATTAGTATCCACGTTCAACTCAACTCCCCTCTCTTTATGTAATAAGAGTGATTTTAAGTTCGTTTCTCAATGCTAATACTTATTTTAATCTCGGATCCAACGCATCTCTTAGACCGTCACCAAGTAAATTAAAACCTAATACGACGAGCATAATAGCTAATCCAGGAAAGAGGGACATCCACCATGCATCTAATAGAAATGACTTTCCGACGTAAGCCATAGCGCCCCATTCTGGTGTCGGTGGTTGAGCTCCTAAACCTAAAAAGCTTAAAGAGGCTGCAGCTAAAATACTTGTCCCGAACTGTAAGGTAGATAAAACAATAACTGGAGACAAAAAGTTTGGAATAATGTGTTTCATAATAATTTTTACATCACTAACACCTAAGGCTTTTACAGCTTCAATGTATTCCTTTTCTCTAATTGATAAAACTGTTCCTCTAACCACCCTGACATAAGAAGGGATAACTGCAATTGCGACAGCTATCATCGCATTTGTTAACCCGACCCCAAGTACTGCAATAATGGCTATTGCTAATAATAAGGAAGGAAAAGCAAGTAATATATCCATTAATTGCATGATATAAATATCAATTTTACGGTAATAACCTGAAATGACACCTAAAATAACACCTACTGTTCCCGCAATGGATACCGCCACAAGTCCCATCATTAAAGAGACCCGCCCACCATACATAATTCTTGATAATATGTCTCTTCCAAACTCATCCGTCCCTAACCAATGGTCATTTGACGGACTTTGAAACCTGTTTTCCATTTCCATAACATCAATTGAATATGGTGCTAAAATAGGCGCGAAAAGAGACATCATAATAAAAAACAATAGAATACAACCGCCGACCAATGCAATTTTATTTCTTTTTAGTCTCCTAAAAGCAACTACCCAATACGATCGTGATTTTGATAAGTCATCGTCTTTTTCAACCGGGGGTTCGATAATCGGTCCTTTTTCAGGTTTTGTAGCTGTTTGGCTCAAAATGATGCCTCCTTTCTAGTCATATTTAATCCTCGGATCAAGTGCACTATAAATGATATCAACGAGCAGATTCACTAGAATAAACATAAATGCCATAAACAAAACGAGTCCTTGTACCGTCAGCATATCCCGCGTAGCAATCGCCTCTATTGCCATACTCCCTATCCCAGGTAAACCAAAGACTGTTTCTATAACGACCGCTCCAGCGAGTAAATGACCAAATTGCAAGCCGATTAATGTAATTACTGGTATTAAAGCGTTTTGCAACCCGTGCCCTTTAATTAAACGAATCGCATTAACTCCTTTGGCTTCCGCAGTACGCATATAATCTTGTTTAATAACTTCAAGCATACTGGACCTCGTCATCCTGGCGATGTTACCTGTAGTACTTAGTCCTAAAGTGATGGATGGCAATATTAAAGAGTAAAACCCTTCATATCCCGAGATTGGAAAAATCGGAATAAGATACGAAAACATTAAAATGAGAAACAGAGCGATCCAAAAACCTGGCGCTGAAATTCCTATGAGCGACACTAACATTGCCAATTGGTCAAATATTGTATTTTGCTTTACTGCGGCAATCACCCCAAGGAAAATTCCGAAAATGGATCCAATTATTAAACTGTACACTGCCAACTGGAAAGTTACCGGAAATCTGTGGATAATTTGTTCCAAAACACTTAGACCTGTAATATAAGATGTTCCTAAATCACCTTGAAGCACCCCAGCCATGAAAGCGAAGTACTGAATCGGCAAAGGTTGATCCAGACCGAGATTAGCATTCAATCTATTTACAGCTTCATCCGTTGCAAATTCTCCTAAAATATACGTTACCGGATCACCTGGAATTAGATGCACCATCAAAAACACTAGGATTGAAACGCCCAGTAAAGTAATCAACATTGTAAAAGATCGTTTTAACAAATATCTGGACACAACTTTTCCCTCCTCATATAAAGTAGAGACTGACTCGTCTGAACAATTGAAGATGATCACGCTTTTCTCTTTCTTGTTCATAACGAATCAGTCATGTTGGAAAAAGTGAGGTTCATCTGCCCCTACTACACTTATTTCATCCTTACCTCAAAGTAACGTCAGACCATATAATAGAGCCTGTTATCGGGTGCACATTAAATCCCTCAATATCACGATAAGCAACAACATTTTGACGAACAAATAACGGGACCCAAGGTGACTCTTCAACAATAACCATTTGCGCTTCTTCATAAATATTCATTCTTTCATCGTGATCAACAGTCACTCTAGCTTTTTCTAGCAAATCAATTAATTCATCATTTTGGTAGTGAACACGTGTAGAAATATCCCGACCAAACATGGAGTGTAAAATGTCTGCATCATACCAGCCATAGTTCCACAACAGCATTTCATGCGCTCCTTCTGGGGATTGTGAGCGAATAGTTGCGTCTTCTTGTACAGAAATACTCATGTCTATTCCCGCTTCTTTCAACTGATTTTGCAGCAATTGTGCTATTCGCTGCATCGTCGGTTCTGAAGTAACCCATAGATCAACCGTTAAAGGTTCCCCGTCCTTCATAACGATTCCATCACTATTCACTTCATCATATCCTGCTTCGGCAAGTAATCTTTTTGCTTCATCAAGATTTCGAGAATACATCTCCTCAGCTGCATCTTCCACTTCTTGATTATAGCCAGGGATAGTTGGTGGTAATGGTCCAAACAACGGTTCAGCTGCTCCTTCTAATGCATACTCAACGATAGGGGCACGATCAATAGCTAATGCAATAGCCTGCCTTACTTTTACATCTTGAAAAACTGGTTTTTGATTGTTCATCCCGAGATACGTATGCCCATTTGCTAACGTTCTGGATATTTCTACTTCAGGATCATTTTCTAATTCAGCAATGAGATTAGGAGGAACTGACAACATCACTTGTGAATTGCCACCTTTAAATTCCAAAATTCTCGTATCGTCATCTGAAATGAACCGAAAAACGACTTCATCAATTTTTGCTGCTTCTTTATTATCTGAGTAATCTTGTCCAAGATGAAACTCAGGAAACGCTTCATAAGTAATCGATGAACCACGATTGATATCTTTTAATTTTAAAATTCCTGCTGCACTTGCCTCTGTTCCAAAATCTTCACCAAGCTCTTCAATGACTGTTGGGTCTAATGGAGCTAAATAAGCAGTTGTCGCATTACTTAAAAATGGGGAAAAAGGTTCACTGAAATGCATTTCAAATGTAAGCTCATCAATAACGACTACTTCTTCTAATGGGCCGACCATATAGTTTGTTGGTGCAGATTCAATAAAACGTTCAAAAGACAATTTAACTGCTTCCGAAGTTACCGGTGTGCCTGAATGAAAAGTTGCCCCTTCCTTTAATTCAAAAGTAATTGTTAGCCCATCTGACGCTACCTCAAAACTCTCTGCCAAAGCAGGGACAATGTTCCCCTCAAAATCAAATCGAACGAGTGGTTCGTAAAGGTGATTATTTGCATCATCCACCCATGTTGTCCTTTGGACATCTACTGTATCTGGCTCCCTTACAGAAGTAACTGTAATTGTCCCTCCACCTGGTGAACTCTCTTCTGCGATATCATCACCATTGTCTCCTACTTCACCAACGGCATTATCTCCAGAATCATCATCACCTTGTGTAGGATCTGCTTCACTACACGCCACTAAGACGAACAAACAGAACAATAGAACGATGAAAAATTTTGACATGAACATTTTCTTAATCATTTGGATTACACCCCTTTATTTTTTGATTCATAAAAATCTGGAACTGTAATAAATGAATCCCCTCTCACAAAACTTTGTCATAATTCTTCATCTACGTTCGTATTCTCAATATTCAGAAATATAGGACCGTTCTTTCACTATAAACTTTTCAATTACCTTGTCATTGACCTCAAACCCTATTCCTGCCTTTGTCGGAACAGAAATGACTCCTGGCTTTGACATTGTCACTTCCGGTAGAATAATATCTTCTTCCCAATACCTGTTTGATGCTGAAGTATCTCCAGGTATTAAAAAGTTATTTAATGAAGCAATTGCAAGATTATGTGCTCTGCCAATACCCGCTTCTAACATGCCTCCGCACCATATGGGAATGTTTTTTTCATCACAATAATCGTGAATTCTTTTTGCTTCAGTTAATCCTCCAACTCTGCCAATTTTTATATTAATAATTTTACAGCTTCCTAATTCAATCGCTTTTTTAGCATCTTCTAAGGAATGAATACTTTCATCAAGACATACCGGCGTTGTTATTTGCGCTTGTAATTTTGCATGATAGACAATATCGTCATGGGCTAAAGGTTGTTCGATCATTAATAGGTTATATCGATCTAACTGTTTTAGAAGAGGCAAATCGTTTAATGTAAATGCCGAGTTAGCATCAGCCATCAACGGAATTTCCATCCCAAATCTTTCTCTAATTGCACGAATTGGCTCAATATCCCATCCCGGTTTAATCTTCACTTTTACCTTTTTATAGCCCTGCTCCAGAAAGTGGTCGACTTTTCTTAAAAGGCTGTTTACATTATCCTCGATTCCTATACTTACTCCGACTTCGATTTCCTTTAATTCTCCTCCTAATGCTTTTGATAATGACAATCCTTGTTGTTTGCTGTAAAGGTCCCAAACTGCACCTTCAATCGCAGCTTTCGCCATATTATTTCTTCTCATAAATGAAAACAACTGAGACACTTCATCTGGATGGCTTAACCTTCGTGAAAATAATTTCGGAATTAAAAAATCTTCCATCATCCCCCAAGCTGTTCTGTTTGTCTCTTCGTTATAGATTGGAAAAGGCATAGCAACACATTCTGCATAACCAATATGTTCTTCTCCGAATACTGATACAATAATCATCTCTTTATATGTCATTTTCCCAAAGCTCGTTTCAAAAGATGACTTTAATGGCATTTTTATTTGCTTTAAATCAACTCGGCGAATAATCACATCTATTTCCCCTTCTCTTCACGTATAATAATGACCATCTATATGTTCGTCTTTGTTTCTTCAAATGAGACTTCCTTTGATAATGGGTACATCGGTTTTTTTAACCTCGTATGATTAAATGAGGTTAACTGAAAACTACTTAATCCTGGAGAATCGACGGTTATAATCGACTTCGTTATTGGCTCAAACCCTGCTCGGAAATGTTGACTTGATTTTAACGCAACAATCTTGTAATTATTCACTTCAATTCCATGAAGTAAAAAGATTTGTTCATCAAGCACTTGAGATTGTTTAGAACATACAATGACATCGACTCCATCAATAACCAGCCTTGCGGATTTACCATAATTTACTTTCGAACCTCTACCCATTGGAGAAGATTGAATAAATTTTCCATCAGAAAGCGTTTTGATATATGCTGTTACTTGTAATGGTTCTCCATGAAGATCGTCTGTTTTACCTCCTAACAAAACTTTAATAGATTCTCCTACTCCTTCAGAGTGTGCAGTTTCAACCACTTCTTTATCACAAATAAAACCAAAACAAGCATTTGTTACTTTATGCTCCAGTAACGCCCTTAATAGATGAGTTCCATCTCCCGGCGTCCCTCCTCCTGGATTATCGGACGTTTCATTAATTACAACTGGTACTTCTTGTAGTTGAAGAGCATGTTGAACACCTTCTGCTGGTGAGAAAATATCTGGAAAAAACGACTCTTTTTTCTTCCAAATTTCTTCACAAACATCATGACTAGTTTTTTCCGCTAAAGCTAAGTTATCATTCGTAACTGTTAAGACGGAAACACCTAATTGTGGAATGTCAGTATAAGGGAACCCATGAAAAAAAGTACAATCTACAATTTCTTCTTCTTGTTCTTTTTTCCAGCATATCTCATTTATTTCATTTGCAGGAGAATGGTTCGTAGTTGAAGTCGGAATCATAAGTGGAAGTGTTTTTAAGGCCATTGAAGGTTTCAATTCTCCAGATAGAATTTTCATTATGACATCGACAGCCTCAACTCCTCGATCGTAACAATCAATATGTGGATAATAATTTACTCCTAATAGGACAGAAGCATGTTCAACCATTTTATTTGATAGATTCCCGTGTAAATCTAAAGTTACAACAATAGGTATTTCATTTCCGATCACCTGTCTTACTTCTTCTAAAATATCTCCTTCTAAATCATCGGTATCCTCTGCAACACCAGCCCCATGTAAAGCTAAACAAACGGCATCAAATGAATCATATTCCTCAATTTTCGTTATTAATTCCCTTTTCATTCTTTCGTTCGCTTCGCTTGTAATAATTCCAGAAGGCATTGCAAACGCTGAAAATGTCGGCAATACTTCAATCTTTAATTCATTTGCACGGTCAATCATCCCTCCAAGGTAATCCTTTACGTTTTTATGATTCTCAATAACCTCCGTCCCTTCCGACCATTCCCACTTTTGAAAAGCTGCTACATCTGTCTTCACACTTGAAAAAGTATTTGTTTCATGTGCAATTTGCCCAATTAGTATTTTCACATAATCGCATCCTCTCAAATTTTGAAGTTTACACTTCCTAATTAGATAATTATGAAGTTTAAACATCAATAATATTGTTACAAGAATATATGTACGAATTTGAAAATACAATGACTTTTTAGTGACATATATAGACAAACCTTAGACTTGTTCCCATCTATCTCTAAAAATATCTTGAAAATTGACAATAAAATTAGTTGAAATATTTCTATTTATTAAAGAAACTGTCGATAACTTCTTAATATATTTAAAATAGACACTCTTTTTTCAAAGTGATTCCTCCATAAACCTAGACGAGTTTAAAATGGCAAGCTATCGTGTGGACACTCAATTACAGTGTTGATTAAGGCATCTCTCGTAAAAAACTTAATATCACAAAACATCCACAGCAAAAATCTTCCAGGTGCTAGGCACCTGGAAGATTACGGTATATTTTTACTGTACGTGTAGGGGGGGGGATTTTGATACTAACTATTTCTTTAATTTATATATATGAATGAATTTTATAAATCTCGGCCCTTATGGGCCAAGGGTTTCAGAGCATGAAAAAAGGAGTACCTCCCCAAATGTCGAATTTAGTAAGTAACGAGCAAACCAATTCGAAAGGGGAAAGACTCCTATGTCTACTATTGTACGACAAGAGAGCCTACTTAGTATAGAGGCTTTATATGAATTAGAACCTACCCAGCGTTATATCGAGCTGTTTTCAGAAATCAACATTGCTCCTGTAGTGAATGTAGTCGCCAAGAAATCACGTTTTGGGCGACCAGTGGACTTAAATTATCCTGCAATGGTCCAATCACTAATCATTAGAATTGTCGAGAGAATTCCTGAAGTGAAGCTGTTAATCACACGTCTAAAGCATGACCTTAAATTTAAACTGGATTGTGGGTTCCTCGTTTCGGATCCTGTTCCTTCCGAAGCTTCTTATTCTAGAATAATTGCAAAAGTTCAAGAATCGAACGTACTTGCAAAAGTCAATGACCAAATCCTTGTCGATGCCATGTATGAAGGTGTCATTGATGATCCGAATGTCGCAATAGATGCTGGACATATTGAAGCAAGAGATCAAGCGCCTTCTAAAAAGGAAGAACCAAAACAAAAGACTACTCCTAAAAAACGTGGTCGTAAATCAAAAGCAGAATATAACCAATGGCTAAAGGAACAACAGGACCTGGAAGCATCACTTACCATCTTCGAGAAAAAGATTGAAGACCAGTTAGACGTGTCATACGATGAACTTCATGATCACATGCCCCTCGAACCAAAATGGGGCATAAAGAAAAATAGTGAAGGTAGAAATGTCTACTGGTTTGGCTATAAAGGACATTTTGCCGTTGATACAAAAAGTCAGTTTATTCTACATTCGCTGATGTCTTCAGGTAGTCTTAATGATGGAAAAGCAGCCATTCCATTATTAAAAGGAATCGAGAAAAACCTTCCTTCTTTGAACTGGATCTATGCCATCATGGATGCTGGTTACGACTATGAACCAATCTACGAGCAGGTCCACCGCATGAATGGGTACTCGATTATTGCATATAACAAAAGAAATGAACCTGAGCCGATAGGGTTTGACTCGAACTTCGCACCAACTTGTGTGAGGGAGCACTCTTATCGATATGATAGCTTCGATAAGAAGTACCAAACCTTGAAATACACACGTCCAAAAGAATGCGTTGATTGTCCATTAGCTAACGATTCTCTTTGCCAAAAGGTTTTCAAAGTCAAAATTGACACAGATATTCGCCGTTATAGCACTCCTGCACGCGGGTCTCAAGCTTGGAAGAATCGTTACAATGAACGTAGTTCAGTTGAACGAGTGATTGGGTACTTAAAAGAATTCTTTCAGTTAAACAATGTAAGGTACCGAACAGGTAAACGAGCAAAAGTCCATTTTGACCTCGTTACGATGGTTTATAACGGAATGAAACTGGCAAGTGCAAGATTAACTAGGCAATCGAATATGGATGCAGTAGCTTAATTTTTGATACAAATGAACACTATATTAGCTGATAGAAGCAGTAGAAATACACGTAGACTCCTGCGGGAACAGCGCGAGCTGAAGATCCACTTTGGAAAGAAAGGAGTTTTCTTTCCAAAGTTAGCTGAAGCCGTGCCCGCGGAAAGCGAAGTGTATTTCAGCTGTGCCCTAAGTAAAAAGTGTACAAATTAAAAAATCAAAATAAACAAATTCTGAGACTGTAATTATTTTTAAAAAGATGAATTATGAAATTGGCTCATATATGAACGAAAACTCATTATTTCTCCATCTCGGATTGCACGTAGTGATAAAGCAGCTTTGATGTATTTTCAATTGAATGAGCATGTGTTCGCTCAAATGCATGTGACGAATCGATACCAGGTCCAACTAACCCGTGGATGATATCGTTACCTGAACGGATCGCTGCTGATGCATCTGACCCATAGTAAGGATAAATGTCAATTTTATAGCTAACGTCATTTTGCTTTGCAAGTTCTACTAATTTTTTTCGAAGCCCATAGTGGTAAGGTCCGCTTGCATCTTTTGCGCAAATCGAAACAGTATACTCATCGGTCGACTGACCATCCCCTATTGCTCCCATATCTACTGCCAAATATTCAACCGTTTCAGGTGTAATATTCGAATTCCCTCCATAGCCAATTTCTTCATTATTAGAGATGAGAAAATGAGTTGTATACGGAAGCTGCAAATTCTCATTTTTAATTTGTTTAATGAGCTGCAATAAAATACCGACACTCGCTTTATCATCTAAGTGACGAGATTTAATAAATCCATTCGGTAAAACTTGAACTCTCGGGTCAAAGGAAACAAAATCACCAACTTCAATGCCAAGCGCACGTACATCATCCGCATTATGTACTTTCTCATCAACACGAACTTCCATGTTTGATTGATTTCTGTCTGCTTTACCAGCATCTTTATAAACGTGAACCGATGTCTGGTGCATTAATATCGTTCCGCTAAACTTATCACCGGCCGATGTTTCAATCTCACAATACTCACCTTCAATTGAGTTGTATCGAAATCCCCCGATTAAGTCTAACTTTAACCGCCCGCTAGATTTGATTTCTTTTACGATAGCACCAAGAGTGTCAACATGTGCTGTCAGCATCCGATGCTGTGTTTGGTCTTGTCCTGGTAGTGTTGCGATCAAGCCGCCTTTGCGGTTTCGTCTCGTTTCAACGTTTAACCCTGTTAAAAACTTTTCCACGTAATGAATAACTTCATTCGTATTTCCTGAAGGGCTCGGAATTGAAACTAAGTCTTTAATTAATACAATCGTTTCGTTTGTTTTTGGATAAGTCAAACCCATACCTCCTTAACATTTTCAAAATATTTTTACTCCTCCTTATTATAACAGTTCTCCCTCATAAAGAAGAACGGGCTGGTTTTTAATTTGTTGTTGTTCATTTCAAACATCAAAAAAAAACAATAATAATCACCTTTCCTTATTTTGTAACTTCTAACCGAACTATCGAATGTGTTATCGATTAACCCCTACAAAAAATTGATAAATCCCTATTACAGAATTAACAATAATTAACACAAATCTTCCATATTTTGTTTACAATGCACAATAATCCAACAAAATCTAGGGAATTTTTAAAATATTTGTGAATTTTCATTGACATTACCGTTCGAATATAACATAATGAACATACAATATGTTAAAAATGAACAAAGTGGTGTTTATTATGTTACCTCTAGAGAGAAGAAATTGGATTGAAAAGTATATTCAGGAGCACGGTAAAGTCGATATTGAAAGCGCTTCAAAAGCCCTGCGGGTATCTCCAATGACAATTCGGAGGGATTTAACCGAGCTGGAAAACGATCAAAAGGTGATAAGGACACATGGCGGAGCGATCTCACCTAAATCATTAACGGAAGAAGTTCCTTACTCTTCAAAAGAGTCTAGAAATATATTACAAAAGAGATCTATTGCTCTTAAGGCTGTGAATTTAGTAAAAGATCACTCTACGATCATCTTAGATTCCGGAACAACAACATTAGAACTTGCCAGACTATTAAAAGAAAAAGAAGGATTAACCATTGTAACAAATGATATAAACATAGCAAACGAGCTTATGAACAGTTCGAATAAAGTCATTGTTACCGGGGGAGAAATGCAACAAGGAATTGGAGCGATTTTCGGGACAGCTACTCAAGAAATGTTGAAGATTATTCATGCAGACCTTTTCTTTTTAGGTGCTCATGCGATCGATTATGAAAGCGGTGTCACCGCCCCGACCTTTGAAAAATCTGTTACGAAACAAATGATGACGAATAGTTCGAATGAGACTTGGTTATTAGCAGACAACAGTAAATTCGATAAAAGAGCTTTTTCAAAGGTTTGTTTACTGAGTGAAATCGATGGGATCATTACTGATTATGATATAGCCGACTCAATTAAATCCGCCTATAAGAGTAAAGTTGAAGTTTTAATTGGAGGAGAACAAAAAGAAAATGGGAGTGATTCCAGCTAACTTCAAGTGTATGATAACCACCTTAACACAAAAGGATATTAAGGTTTATACTAAACACTATTTCATCGCAGCAATTACTTGATGACAAGTTATATCAAAACGTTTCAAGTAATATTTTCTGAAGATTTCGTTAGCCGACTGTCCAACAATTTAAAAATTGGATACGAAAATTTCAATACAAAAACGTGTTCCATAGTTAAAGAGAAATCTGTTTTAGGAGTGTTTCGTAATGAAGAACATCATCGTTATTCCAATGGGAGATCCAGCTGGTATAGGTCCTGAAATTACAGTGAAGTCACTTGCAAAGAGAGAAGTTTACGAAAGCTGTTCTCCTCTTGTAGTAGGAAATAAGGAAGTACTTGAAAATGCTATGACTTTCACAAATACAAATTTAGATATTCATGTTATTTCTAACCCTTATGAAGGTAAATACGAATTCGGTACGATTGATCTTATTTCATTAAACAATATTCAAATTGACACTTTAAAAATTGGCGAGGTGCAGGCACAAGCTGGGCAGGCGGCCTTCGATTATATTAAAAAGTCAATTGACCTTGCATTAGAAGGGGAAGTTTCAGCTCTTGCCACTACACCAATAAATAAAGAATCCCTTCAAGCTGCAAATGTACCACATATCGGTCATACGGAAATGCTAGAATCACTAACGAACTCAAAAGATCCATTAACAATGTTTGAAGTTTTGAATATGAGAATTTTCTTCCTAACACGTCATTTGTCGCTTAAAGATGCAATTGGACAAATGAGTAAAGAACGTGTTCACGATTATTTACTCCGGTGTGACGAAGCTTTGCAGCGTTTAGGTGTTGAGAACCGGGTCATTGCAGTTGCTGGATTAAATCCACACTCTGGTGAAAACGGCTTGTTCGGAAGAGAAGAAATCGATGACATCACTCCTGGAATTGAAGCAGCTCTAAAAGGTGGTATTAAAGCTGCAGGCCCTGTACCTGCGGACTCTGTTTTCCATCATGCATTAAATGGGAAATATGCAGCAGTCTTATCTCTTTATCATGATCAAGGCCATATCGCAGCGAAGATGGCCGACTTTGAGAGAACCATTTCTATAACAAATGGCTTGCCTTTTCTGCGTACTTCCGTTGATCACGGAACTGCATTTGATATCGCAGGCAAAGGCATTGCAAGTAGTGTAAGTATGGAAGAATGTATAAAACTAGCAGCAAAATATAGCGAGACATTTTATCAAGTGAAAAATGATAGATAAATAGGGGGAGATTCAATTGAGTAAAAAAGAGTATCCAATTATTGCTGTAACGTTAGGTGATGCAACCGGTATCGGACCAGAACTTATTGTGAAATCATTTCAGGAGGAACGCGTCCGAAACCAAGCAACTTGGGTCATAGTCGGAGACAAACGTGTTTTTTCCCAAGGCCAGTCTATAGCTGGATTAGAGTTGGATGTAGTTGATATCGAACAGATCAATCAAGTTGAATCTAAAAAAGGAGCTGTCTACTTCATTGATTTAAAAAACTTAAATCCAGAAGACTATGAGCTCGGTCAACTATCAGCCCATTCCGGTAAAGTAACGGGTGAAACATTAAAATACGTTCTCGGTTTATCAACAGAAAATAAAATTGACGGAGTTATGTATGGACCATTAAATAAAGAAGCTCTTCATCGCGGAGGACACCATTTCCAAGATGAGCTCCACTTTTTCGCAGACCTGTTAAATTGTAAGGATGGGTTCAGTGAAATCAATGTCATGGATCAATTATGGGTCACACGTGTAACTTCACACATCCCGTTAAAAAATGTAAGCGGTAATATTTCTAAAGAAAAAGTAGAGCAGCGGATTAGATTTGCTCACAATACGTTGACAAAAGCAGGGATCGATAACCCAAAAATTGTCGTTTCAGCACTTAACCCACACGCAGGAGAAGGAGGTATGCTTGGAAACGAAGAAATCGAATCGATTGCTCCAGCAATTAAATCTGCGCAGGAAGAAGGAATTAATGTTGATGGGCCTTTTCCAGCTGACACATTGTTCTTACGACTGGAAAAAGATCCGTTTGATTGTTTGCTAGCTATGTACCATGACCAAGCTCAAACTGGAATGAAGCTTTTAGGATTCAACCGCGGAGTAACGATGAGTGGTGGTTTACCCATTACATTAACGACCCCCGCTCACGGAACTGCGTTTGATATTGCAGGTCAAGGTACTGCTGACCCAGGAGCGACGATTGCAGCGGTTAATATGGTCGTCAGAATGTCATCACATTAAGTACTCATATTTAAGGGGGAAGAAAAATGAAACAGTTATTTAATAAAAAAGTTGGAATGATCGGCGTCTTATCAGTTAGTACAATGCTTGTCATGTCTGCTTGCGGAAATGACTCTGAATCTGCGAGTGAAGTTGACTCTTATCCTGAAAGGGAAATTGAAGTATATGTCGGGCATGGTCCTGGTGGTGGTACTGATCAATTCGTCCGAACGATAACGAACGAAATGGCCGACATTATTGATGGTAATTTCAACATTATTAATCAAGAAGGTGGATCAGGTGTCGTCGCGATGCAAAATGCGATGCAGCAGCCTGAAGATGGTTATACACTTATAGGGGACTCGGCTTATGCGGTAACGACTGCTGCTGAAACGAACCAATTTGGCTTAGATCAAGTAGTTCCAATCGCTCGTGTTCAAAGCGACATCTATGCGATTCAAGTTAAATCTGGAACGTTTGAAAGTATCGATGAAGTTGTTGCTTATGCAGAGGAAAACCCAGGTGAATTACGCTTCGGTGCAGTCGGAACAATGGGAATTGATGAAATTACCGCACGCCGTTTCATGAACGAAGTCGGTATTGATATGAACTATATTCCGATGGAAGGTGCAGGTCAAATGCACTCGGGTCTATTAGGAGACCACATTGATTTAATACTTGAAGAAGTTGGTCCAACAATTTCTTATATTGAAGAAGGAGAGTTCGAACCACTCATCTTTTTCTCTGAAGAACGTTTAGATGACTTTGAAGATGTCCCGACTACTGTTGAAAAAGGATGGGACTTAACAGACGGTGTTGAGCGTTATTTAATGGCTCCAGCTGGTACACCACAAGAAATCATTGACCTTTTAGAAGACGCAGCAAAACAAGCAATGGAAACAGAGGAATATCAAGAGTATGCAGCAAATACGTTTCTTGACTTGCGTGACGGCTGGATGAGTGGTGAGGATTTCAAACAGAAATTAGAAGAAGACATTGAAGCATATAAAGAAATTATTGCAGAAATTGAACAATAAACCTGAATACAAATGGGAGGGTTTACTCCCTCCCCCTAAAGGGGTGAAGGCATTATGCGAGCAAATTTGATTCTTGCCATTATAACAATTATTTTTTCCATTTTCTTTTTGATCGTTGCCCTTCAACTGCCTGAGACAAGCTCAACCACAACAGTTGGTCCAGCTGGATGGCCAATCATCATTTTAGTGTTCATGCTCTCGATGGGTATTCTGTTACTAATTAATACCATTCTGAAACTCAAAAAAAATAATGGTACGGATGAAGATGAGCAGAGAAATGAATATACAGTTGAAGGTGCTCAAGACGCTGTTGAATCACCAGTACAATTATCAACAGACAATCCACATATAAAGTACAGGCATTTTTATATTTTAATCTCCATTGCAGTCTATATCCTGCTACTGCCAGTTATAGGCTTCATCATTATGACTCCTATCCTTTTCTTTTTCCTAGGATGGCTATTAGGAATCGGAAGTATCATCAAAGTAGCAGTCATTACTATCGCTAGTAATCTATTGATATTTACTGTTTTTATTTATTTATTAAATATTCCATTTCCTCGGGGAGTTGGAATTTTCCGTTCATTAAGCTTTTTTATCTATTAATATGTGACCGAAAGAGAGGTGACGTGAAAAATGTTAGAAGGATTGTTATTAGGAATCGAAAATATTTTGCAGCCGATGCATCTAATCATATTAATTTTGGCGATGATGATCGGTTTTCTAGGCGGTGCATTACCAGGTATAAGCGGAACAATGCTTGTCATTATTTTGTTGCCGATATCTTATGGCCTAGGAGCGATACCAGCTTTTATTCTTCTTACAACGATCTATGCTTCCTCTGTGTTCTCAGGACTTATTAGTGCTATTATGTTTCGTACACCTGGTACTCCTGAAGCTGTGGCGACTGTATTAGATGGCTATCCAATGGCACAGAAGAAGCCTGGTCAAGCATTAGGAATCGGAATATTTAGTTCTGCAGCTGGTGGAATAATTGGTACATTATTTCTCATTTTCCTTACACCATTACTCGCATCGATTGCGATTCAGTTTTCTTCACCAGAATATTTCGCTTTAGCTGTGTTAGGTTTAACTGTCGTTGTATCTCTGAGCGGAGGAAAATTAATCCAAGGATTTATCGGCGTTGCACTAGGGTTATTTATTGCCTCGATCGGTATGGACCCGCTTACCGGTGCAGAAAGATTCACATTCGGTTCTGTTAACTTGTTAAGTGGTATTGATTTTATTCCTATATTGATCGGACTCTTTGCCATTTCCGAAGTAATGAGAAAAAGTAAAGAAGACCATACAATTAAAAAGGAAATGAAGAAATTTAAGACAAAGGTTTTCGACGGACAAATGATCCGGAAAATTAAAAATACAATTTTCCGTTCTTCGTTACTCGGTATTTCAGTCGGTATTTTACCAGGGGTTGGTGCAACGACAGCAGCCATGTTAAGTTACAGTGAAGCTACACGTTGGTCGAAAAAACCGAAAGAGTTTGGTACTGGAATTCCTGAAGGGATTGCAGCTCCAGAATCAGCTAACAACTCTGCTGCAATGGGAGCAATGGTTCCTTTATTATCGTTAGGTATTCCAGGCAGTGCAACAACAGCTGTTATTCTAGGTGCATTTGTCCTTCATGGTCTGCAACCAGGACCTATGCTTATTTCTAACGAGCCAGGATTAGTATATACAATTTTTGTTGCACTTTTATTAGTTAATATTTTGATCATTGTATTTGCCAAACCATTTATTAAAGTATTTTCTAGCATTATGAAAGTCCCGTATACCGTGTTAGGACCCGCGATTATAATCTTCTGTATCATTGGCACATATGCTGTGCGAAACTCCGTATTTGATATATGGATTATGTTATTATTCGGTGTGATTGGTTACTATTTAGACAAAATGAAATTCCCACTTGCTGCTGTTATTCTCGGTGTCGTATTAGGTCCGATTGCAGAAGAAGAATTCAGACGAGGATTACAAATGGCAAATGGTGACTTGACAATCTTTTTAACACGCCCTATAAGTGCAACACTGTTAGGACTAGCACTTATTGCACTTCTCGTTCCAATTTATAAACGTTATGTGAAAAAGAAACAAACTGTAAACACGAATTAAAACTTCTCAATTATAAGTAAACCTTTACTTATTGATGAAAGCATTGCCTCTTTCATCAATAAGTTTTTTCTTTACAAAATGATTGATCGCTATTTTCATATAAGCAGAGGTGATTATTATTCAATTTTTATCAATATTACTACCTATTTTTTCGATATTTCTTATCGGTTATATCGTTGGCAAGGTTGCGAAAATTGACATTCATTCGTTATCGTTTTTAGCAATTAATGTCCTATATCCATTTTTAGCCTTTCATACTTTCTATGAAAATGAAATAACGACAGATTATATAAACATCTTTATCGTACTTGGAATTGTGACAGGGTTTGTATACGTCCTCATTATCGTATTAGCGAACATGCTCAAATACAGCCAAAAGAGAAAACATGCAATGCTTTTAGCTGGAGTCTTTATGAATGGTGGTAATTACGGTGTTCCTGTTGCTTTATTTGCACTTGGTGAAGAGGGGTTTATGTACGCTTTAATGATCATGGTTGTGATGTCCATTTTGATGAATTCATTAGGTTTGTATATTGCTGCAAGTGGTGCAAATGAATATACACCAAAGAAAGAGTCACTTATGAAAGTGTTAAAAATGCCTATTTTAATTAGTGTGATCATCGGAATTATCTTTCAAGCATTTTCAATAAAAATCCCCTATCAAATAGAAGAAACGATCGTTTTTTTAGCAGATGCAGCAATCCCGATTATTATGATTACGTTAGGTATCCAGCTTTCTACGATCATATTTAAAAGGATTCCAATTAAACCAGTGGGTGCGATCGTTTTTATTCGATTGGTCCTCTCCCCTATCATTACGTTAGGGCTTGTTCATGCCATTGGTATTAACGGGACCGTATTAGGGACAGTTCTTGTCATTATTGCAGCAATGCCAACTGCTGCCAATACAACGATGTTCTCCGTTCAATATGGGGTTGAACCTGATTTTGTCTCTTCTACGACATTTATTAGTACAGTCTTGAGCTTAATTACTCTACCCATTTGGTTTTATTTTCTTTAACCTCCCTTCCCATTAATACGAGGCCACTGAAAATGTAATGATGTCCTTTCATGAAGGTTATGAATACGAGGGGAATGATATAAAATCTTTTCTTTTTAAAAAAGGAAAGGTAGCTCGTGTATCGAAATAAAATTGTAATACGATTTTTTCACGAAAGACGGGCTATCGATATTTGGCGTGCTGCTCCTTCGCTTTCGAACATCACAGAAAGTGCATGTAAAACCCGTCATACCATTTTTGCAGGAGGTTGAATCATGGCTATAAATACAAACGTAAAAGTTCAAGGAGAACGGTGGTTTCCTTCAGAACAAACCTTTTCTGATGAAATGAAAAATTTATGGGGCGACTGGTATTGTGACTCAGAAGTCGGTAAACTGCATGCTGTTCTCATGCACCGACCCGGTGAAGAGATTGAGGGGATTACCGAAGATAATTTTCAAGATTATCGATTCAGAGCTCCAATCAACCCAGTCCGTGCTAGACAACAGCAAGATCTGTTAGCTGATGTTTACAGGGAACACGGTGTTCACGTTCATTACGTAGAAAACCAGCGTACAGATAGACCGAATGCGATGTTTATGAGAGACCTTTTATTTATGACGCCTGAAGGAGCAATTGTGTGTCGACCTGCCATTCCCGCTCGCCGTGGGGAAGAAAAGGCAGTCGCCAGTACGTTAGCTTCACTAGGAGTTCCCATCATCAAAACGATTAACGGAGACGGCTACTTTGAAGGAGCAAGTGCGATGTGGGTTAACCGTGATACCGTCATTATCGGGACTGGCAGCCGTACGAACGAATCCGGAGCAAATCAAGTCGAAGCAGAGCTTCGTAATATCGGGGTAAAAAACATTATTCGAACACAAATTCCATACGGATCCATCCACTTAGATGGCTATATGAATATGGTAGATAAAAATAAGCTGCTCATCTTCCCATGGCATGTAACGTATGATTGTGCTAAACAGCTAATCGATTTAGGAATTGAATTAATTGAGCTAACAAATATCGAAGAATTGAAGCAAGGAATGAGTATGAACTTCGTTGCGCTAGAACCGGGGAAAGTGGTTGCTCCTGCAGGCTGTCCTCATACAAAAGCAATACTTGAAGACCATCATATCGAAGTAGTTGAAGTAGAAATGGATGAAATTATGAATGGTTGGGGAGCAGTTCATTGTATGACTGCCTTTTTAAAACGGGAAACGGTACCAGGGTGGTAAACGATTTTAGAACAAAAGCGCAAGCGCCTTGTCTCTTCCTCTTCTAGTAGAGCTTTGTAGAGTATCCGTCGAGACAGCTCATAGCCTATTCGACGAGGCTTTGTTGGGTGCACACGAGCGACACTCTTTACCTGCGACGAGTAATCGCAGGAGCAACGAGCGACTCTCCGCTGAATTCTCTCCGAGCTGCTTCGACGCATTCTCTTCTTCGATTACACTTGCAGAGGAAGAAGCACGTAGTCTACGTCGAGTAATCGCAGCAGCACTGTTTATCTGCGACGAGTAACCGCAGGAGCAGCGAGCGACTCTCTGCTGAATTCTCTCCGAGCTGCTTCGACGCATTCTCCTCTCCCATAACACTTCCCGCGGACGAAGCACGTAGCCTGCGACGAGTAATCGCAGGAGCAACGAGCGACTCTCCGCTGAATTCTCTCCGAGCTGCTTCGACGCATTCTCTTCTTCGATTACACTTGCAGAGGAAGAAGCACGTAGTCTACGACGAGTAATCGCAGGAGCACTGTTTTTCTGCGACGAGTAACCGCAGGAGCAACGAGCGACTCTCCGCTGAATTCTCTCCGAGCTGCTTCGACGCATTCTCTTCTTCGATTACACTTGCAGAGGAAGAAGCACGTAGTCTGCGACGAGTAATCGCAGGAGCACTGTTTTTCTGCGACGAGTAACCGCAGGAGCACTGTTTTTCTGCGACGAGTAATCGCAGGAGCAAGCACTGCCTCTTCCTCTTCTAGCATCGCTCTGTGGTTATATCCGTCGAGGCAAATCGAAGCTTATTCGTGATGTAAATGCTCTTTGGGGCTACTGGAAAGAAGAAGTCCGATCTTAGACTTCAATTGACAGGGCGAAGTGACCTCGAGCGAAGAAATAGCTGTCTCTTCCTCTACTAGCAACGCTCCGAAGCATATCCGTCGAGACAACTCGCTAGATCTGATCTTCGGCTAAAACCCCCGCGTCCTGCGGGAACGCCGAAGTCACCACATCCGTGTGGAAGCTCGTGATGTAAACGCTCGTCGCTGAGCTAGACATAACAACTATTTCGAGAACTTATCCACAAGATCTAAATCTATAGTTCCTAAACGACGAGAAAACCGCTGATTGCTAGATTGATCAGCGGTTTTTTCATCATAATACCGAATGCAATCGTACCTTATTCTAACCGGTTTCGGATATGATCATAGATATCCTGGATATTCCGTCGTTCACCAAATGCTTCCGTCACACCGTAAATCGTCTCATCTCCTCTTGCACCATTAATACTATTATCTAAGTCATGAATAATTCTGTGAGCATAACGCATTGCTCTCATATCATTCGCTTCATCCCAATGGGCAAGATCATATAAAGTAACTAGGTTGCGAATATCGTGTAATGCCCTTGATTCTGCGAGCATTTCGTTCTCAAGCTCGTACGTCAACTCTCTGAACAATTCAATATTAAAGCTCGAATCTCCACTTCTATGACTCTCCCAGTTGATCGCCTCCAATGCTCCCCATCCGGTTAAATCATTAAATTTATCATGCAAGACCATAATAATTTCATTTGCTTTTTCTTCTTGACCGCTTTGATAATTAATTGCTTCTTCATGATCACTAAATGAGAGAATCACTTCCCGATCCGGCCCCATTGAAAGTGTTTCGATTTCTGGATCTTCCTTGTTATCTACTTCTTCCTCTTGCAATTGTTCATCTGTCTCATTACCATTTTCGTCAACTTCTATTTCTTCGCCCATGCTACCTGTCTCTCCAATACTATCGCCGCTCATCGATAGAAACCACCCTACACCGATCATAACGACGATGAGACAGCTATATATAATCACCTTCAAACGATATCACTCCCCAAAATCTAATTAAATCTTGCTGTATTATCGTTCTAGTTTTTTACTTGCTTTATACAAATCTCATTCTTTTTATTCCACAAAAACAGCTAAAATACCTTTTCTTAACGGTATGGATCTTTCGATAATTCTCCCTATAAATTTCGAAACTCGCACGATTTCCTGCTTGTCTAGATGGTTAAGTGCACTTCGGAGGTCGACACGATCCACCATCATTGAAAAAAAGGGTGATTTTTTATTCTTTATGTAGAATTATCTGTTGATTTTTTATAGTAAACAGGATAAAATCGTTATAATCGAGTTCTTAATAACGAACAAATGGAGGTGTAGGAGATTGGGTGCATTAGTTCTAAGTTGCCATTTAGAGGAACGACTTGATCTGTTAATTGAGAAAGAAAAAGCATTACTTCACGAAATATCAGAATTAAAAAAAGAGGAAGAAGAGATCCAAACTTTATTTAGTGAAAGAATCTTAGAATTAGAATACAAGAATATCATTCTTAAGAGGAACTTAGCTATGTTTGATAATTAAATTCACTAGGTTTAGTCAACTATTCTTCCTCAACCATTTTCTTCAGTTTGATTAACGCTTGTTTTCTCCAATATTTTACGGTTGTCATCTGGACACCGTATTTTTCTGAGATTTCCTTCGGTTTGAGTCCATAGAGGAGTGCTTCTCGTGCCCAGATTCGTTCCCGCTCCG
Organism: Evansella halocellulosilytica; assembly: GCF_002335745.1. GTDB lineage: Bacteria > Bacillota > Bacilli > Bacillales > Salisediminibacteriaceae > Bacillus_CA > Bacillus_CA halocellulosilytica. The sequence goes on from NZ_NIST01000001.1 coordinate 5,449,952, forward strand.
TCAATCTCGAGCGTTCAAGCCAGTCTTTAAACGCGATTTGGCGCTCATCGATACCTGGAACTGAATCCGTCACATTCACTATCTCTGCTTGTTCAGTTGGCAAATGTCGATCTTGCCATTTCTTTCTTCTTGTAATCTCACTTTTCATTCGCCCATACACATAACTCTTAGCGTAAGCTGCGAAAACACCTTGTTTCGGATCGAATTTTGACCACGCTTCGAATAATGCGATCCGACCTATTTGTTCAAATTCCTCACGATCACGATTTAAATTCCACTTTCGAATGATTGAGTTGACAAGTGGCATGTACGCCTTGCAAATGTTCTCAAATTCAATTTCTTTTAAATGATCCAAGGGGATCTCTCCAACTTGGAAGCGCGCTTCCGCTTATTCCGCGGTAATCCAACTGTAGCGCACGTAAAAAGGAGAGACGAATCGCTTTGATTCAAACTTCAGCAACGTAAACGTAAGCAAAATTGAAGTTTCGTCTAGGTGAAAATTTAATTTTTATCAGTTACACGGGTAGAAATGTTTATGTTTCGATAAAGAAAGCTATATGCATAAACCACTAAGCCTTTCAGCAGCTTAGTGGTTTTTCGACATTATTCGGGAAGTGACTGGCACTTAGCAATTAACTTTTCAACGGTGAGTCCGTGGTAGTCAAGGAGGTCATGGTCTTTTCCACATTGACTATACTCATGCTCAACACCTATTCGTGTCAGTCGAACTGGAAAGGTGGATGAGGTAACTTCATTGACGAGGCTGCCAAAGCCATTTGTGACGAAATGCTCCTCAACCGTTATAAAGTGTTCATGCGTTTTTGCAAGATCCATAATCATCTCCTTATCAAGCGGCTTTACTGTTGGAAAATGAACATGTGTGATCTCAATATTTTGCTTCTTTAACTGTTGAACAGCTTGATACACCCTTGAGCTCATCGCCCCTGTAGATAAACAAGCAATCTTTTTCCCTCTATTCAGCAGTAGGCTTTTTCCAATCGTAAACTCTCTGTCAGTTCCAGAGATCAGATTCAATGTTTCATCCCTTGACAACCTCAAATACACGGGGCCATTATATGACTGCATAGCTACCATCGCTTTACGAGCTTCCCTAGCATCCCCTGGAGACAAAACTACCATATTCGGGAGGGTTGCCATTAAGGCGATATCTTCTAACGAGTGATGGGTTTTACCGGTATTACTTGTCAGCAAACCACTATAAGCTCCTACAAGCTTTACATTCATTGACGGCTGGTCTACACTGACGACAATTTGGTCATACGCTCTCCGGGTAATAAATGCCCCAAAACTACAAACCCAAGGGATCAATCCACAAGTAGACAGACCTGCTGCAACACCAACCATATTTTGCTCTGCAATTCCCATTTGTAAAAAATGATCAGGATTCGCTTTTTCAACATGTGCTAAGCGCGTTGAATTACCTAAGTCACCATCTAAAACAACAGTCTGCTTATCCTTTAATGTCATTTCAGTTAACGTATCGCCAAATACATTTCGCATACTTTTTGGTTCAACTGTCACCTTGTTTCCCTCCTTCCTAGCTCATCCATCGCTCGTTCAAACTCTTCATCAGTCGGAACTTTCGAATGCCAATTAAAATCCCCTTCCATAAAGCTGACCCCCTTGCCCTTTACTGTATTAGCAATGATCGCTATCGGTCGTTCGACTTGATTATTTTTTGCAGAATCAAGCGATGAGACGATTTCCTTCATGCTATGTCCATCTATACTGATTGCCTTCCATCCAAAAGCTTTCCATTTTTCAACATGGTTGTATTCTGGTCTTTCCCTCGATAATGCACTTTCTTCTCTCCAGCCATATTGCTGAAGTCCGTTATTATCTACGATCACAATCAAGTTATTTAGGCGATATCTGCTTGCAACGTGTGCTGCTTCCCACACTTGACCTTCTTGGGATTCTCCATCACCGATCATAACAAACGTTCGGAAATCAGCTTTTTTTAACTTTGCAGCTAATGCCATTCCAACACCGGCAGAAATGCCTTGTCCTAACGATCCTGTCGACATATCAATACCTGGAAGCTTCGTCATATCCGGGTGAGCTTGCAGTCGGGAATGGAGCTGATCAAAAGTAAATAATTCTTCATATGAAAAATATCCTTTAAGGGCTAGTGTTACATAAAGAGCAATTCCGGAGTGACCTTTGGATAATATAAAGCGATCACGTTCCTCCCAATTAGGCTCACTTGGACGGACATCCATCACATGAAAATAAAGGGCAGCTAATAAATCAGCTGCCGATAGTGGTCCTCCAACATGTCCTTGTTGCTTCGTATAAACGACTTCGATTACACCTTCACGTATATGATCTGCTTGTTGCTTGAGCTGTTCTACCATCAGGGTTCCTCCTCTATTAGCTAAACAAATTTGCTAACAAACCGATTAAAATACCAATGATGCCAAAGTCAGAATCGCCAAAAGTCGTATTTTCAAAACCTAAATTTCCGAGTACCGGTAATAAAAATGCTGGTATAAAGCTAATAAGCACTCCATTCGTAAAGCCGCCTACCGCTGCCCCGATTCTCCCGCCAGCTGCATTACCGAATACACCTGCACCAGCTCCTGTAAAGAAGTGTGGGACAAGTCCTGGGATAATAAGAGCTAAACTAAATATTCCTAAGAAAAACATGCTTATAAGTCCACCAACGAAGCTGCAGAGGAAGCCAATTAGAACGGCTGTCGGTGCATAAGGATAAATAACAGGAACATCCAAGGCCGGTTTTGCCCCTGGAACAAGCTTTTCAGCAATACCACGGAATGCCGGGACGATTTCTGCTAAAATCATCCGTACACCAACCATGATAATGCTAAACCCTGCAGCAAATGTTATCCCTTGCATGATTCCAAACATGATGAAATTTTGTTCTCCAGCATACGTTGAAACGACATCTGGTCCGGCAACCAACACTAGAATGACGAACATCACGATCATTGTTAACGCTGTAGCCAATAACGAATCTCTTAAAAAGGACCACCGTTCCGGAATTTTAATATCTTCCGTTGATTTTTTGTCATCACCGACAGCTTTACCTACTAAACCAGCTGAGACGTAACCGATTGTTCCAAAGTGCCCCATTGCAATATCGTTTCCACCTGTAATTTTACGCATAAACGGTTGAGCGAGAGCTGGCATCAATACCATGACAAAGCCGAGAATAAGAGAACCGACGATGACTAAAGGTGCTCCTGTCATCCCTGCCGTTCCAAGGACAGCAGATAAAAGTGCTGCCATGAAAAATGTATGATGGCCTGTAAGGAAAATATATTTTAATGGTGTAAACCTAGCAAATAAGATATTTGCAACAAAGCCAAATCCCATAATTAATGCCGTTTCTGCTCCTAACGTTTGTTGGGCTAAGGCAACAATAGCTTCGTTATTTGGGATAACGCCTTGAACTTCAAACCTATCAAATATAATGCCTCCTAGTGAATCGAGTGAGCCTATAATAACGGTCGCTCCAGCTCCTAAAATGACAAATCCAATTATACTTTTAGAAGTACCTGAAAATACTTTTGCAAACTTGGCACGCTGCAGAATTAACCCGATCATGACGATTAGACCGACTAACACTTCTGGTAAACTAAGAATTTCATTCATCAAAAACTCGAACAATTCCATTTTTGATCACTCCCTTAGTTTTATTTTTGAGCGTTTAAGTACTCATCAATTGCTTTTTCCACTTCCCCTTCACTCGCCACATTTATAATCGCCTTCACAACAGCAGTGCCGCCCGACAATTGAGAAGCAAACTCATTATTCGTTAAAATTAGATCTGCTTTCATACCTGATGCTGTCCCAATATCTGCGGCTTCAACCTCTGCTTGAATCCCTTTCTTTTCGATGACCCGATCCGCAGTCATTTTTAACATAAGACTTGAACCAAACCCCATCCCACATACAGCTAATATTTTCATTGAATCTCCTCCTCAAAAGTAATAGGGTGCGAACAATTGTAGTAACTCATTTTTACCATCAGCACTTGCAACGGTTGTCATCAGATCTTTATTTTCAATCCATGAAGATATCGTTTTTAATAGACTTAGATGAGTTTCTGAGGTTGTTGCAGCTAAACAAATAAATATTTGTGCATGGTATTCTTGCTTTTTTTTAAATTGAACTGGTGTCTCAAAAACTGTCAGTGACACCCCCGCCTCTTTAACACCGGATTCCGGACGTGAATGCGGAAGTGCAACATTCGGTGCAATTAAAATATATGGTCCTAACTCCATTACATTTTCAATCATAGAATCTATATAGTTGTTCATAATTCGATTTTGTTCAAGAAGTGGCTGAGTACTTTTTCTTATCGCATCTTGCCAATGATAGGTATCGCCCACCCATTGTATAAATTGTTCGTTGAAAATTCGGTTGTTCATCCATTTTCACCTCTCGACAACAAAAACTAAGAAATAGACCATTGTTTAATCGTCTGAACATATTCGTTATTCATTAAAATTTTGTGAAGATATTGTAGTTGCGGGATATGTGAGCTTTTATCTGGAGTAGACATGATTAATACTGCATTTGAATGGAGTTTATTTTTTCTAATATAGGCATGTTTAAGTTTAATAAGACTGAATCCCGGTTTATGAACATGAGTCGAATCAGTATGCAAAAATAATATTCCGGGTACAACTTCGTATACATATTTTTCTTCAAAAATTGTTTTCTTAAGATCGAGCTTGAATTTACTCGTCACATATCCCTCTTTCTCTAAATTTTCAACACCCATATCGATGACTTCATCCAATACGACGTGCTCCTTTTCATAAAAACCAATTCTGCTAGAAGGAATAATCGGATGAAGCGCTTCTTGCAAATGCTGAATTGGAGATTGTTCAGATTTTTGTTCAGATTTTTGTTCAAAATTTGTTAAATAATTTTCTATCTTGCGTATTTCCTCTTTTGTCAGCACTGGTTTGACTCTGACAGTCGGGTAAGGACTATCCGGTAACGAAATCGATGAAATAATAAAATCAGGTTCATCCCAACCTTCTACTTCGTATAAATCTGTTACTGCAATCGTTCTTACGACTTCGATTTGTGGGAGATGTTTTTTTAACGTAACCGTTAATAAACGACTAGTTGCAATGCCACGGGTGCATACAACCCACGCCTGAAATCTCTTATTATGGTAAGAAGCCGTTTCATAAATCGCAGCCATCTGGATGATCAGCGACATCACTTGGTCGATATTGAAATTTGTAGATTTTTCATGATGCCCCATCAATGCTTGCCACACGTGATAGACAAGAAATGGATACTGTTCTTGTATTTGAGTTTTCAATGGATGGGAGAAGATAATGTCGTTTTCTATAATGAATGACAGCTTACACCACTCTTCATAAAGTTCACTTAAATGATTTTCATCGATAATGTTCAGTCCTAGCCGGTTATTTATCTCCGTAATAAAAGCTAAAAAGGGCTGGTCGTTAAAACGATTTTTTTCGTTATTATTAAAGCTTTTTTCAATAGCCTGTAAATAGAAATAGGCAAAACATTTCTCTTCATTACTAAATGGAACTGAAAAGTAGCGAGAAACCTTATTCGTTACGTCATCAAACCAAGATTTCATCTTTATGTTGACACCTTCACATTTGCCAAGGAAATGCCTGGAGCGATGTCTTTCAATTGTTAATGCAAAAGCTTTAAATATTGTATGGATAAAAGCTTCTCTTTCTGGCTGCAAATCATTACGTAATAAGACCTTTAAGGAATCGAGATCTTTGAGTGATAAATGAGACCAATTTAAATGTACGATAGGGTTAACTGTATACCATGACTCCTCTAATTCAAACATGATTGAGAGAAGTGCAAGCCGTTTCCTCCTTTCACTCCCGATAATTCTAAAGCCTTTTTTTCCTCTTTCTAATTGTAAAGAGAATCCATGAATCCACTTTTCAACATCTGACATTTGTTGGAGGATCGTTGCTTTCGATACATCTAGCTCCAAAGCTAATTGTCTTAAAGGCTGCCATTCTTCTTTCATGATCAATTCGTGTGTAATTAATAGCTGTCGTTCGATTACTGATATTGACCTGCTAAGGAGGTTGAGGGAATCATAGACATGCTTAACCTTTGATGGTGAAGGTGCTTCTTTCAGTTGCCACACCCCGTGTCCTGAAACATGCTCCAATAAGATGTCATAATCTTTTAACCAAGATCGAATTTGTTCCATATCATATCTAAGGGTACGTTCACTAACTTGGAACATTGGCTGGATTTCCTTTAAGCGGAAATTGTCGCGCCCATCCAATAGAAGCTGTAATATTTGCCTTCTCCGTGCATTCACCCTATTCACCTCCTCCTTAGTACAAAGTATAGCTTCAATTACAAATATAATGAATGCGCTTACATAACAAATCCATTCAAACTTAGTTGCAATAAAATAAGTGCCAGTCACTTCCCGAAATTTGTCGAAAGAATGCCTACGAAAAAGCAGCCTTTACGTTCACAAGCAACAGGCTGCCAGGAATTCTTTCATTTAAACAGACAATAATTATTTTTCTTACAATTTTCTAGAAGGTTAACTTATTCACCATCGTTACAATCATAAGACAACTTTTTGAAGTCATAATTTATAAAAAGGACAGGAGGGAAAATACATTGAAACTTATTGATTGGCAAATGCTCTCGTTCGTTAGTGTGACTATCCTTCACGATTACTGGATTTATAGTAAGCTCCCGAGAATTTACTTTTGGGATCATCGGGGAAATCGCAAACCGCCAGATGAGAAAATAAATCGTTCGATCGCATAGCGACCTGCTGCCAAGGGTTGGAATGAGTCTACCCGCGGCACTATTTGGATCAAAGTTGGACATGCAACAAAAATGTTTGATGCTTATCTTTGACTGCGAATGGTTGATTGGCCAACATTCTTGATAACATCATCTGATCCTAAACACCATTCTTGATATTGCCCTCTCTTTTCATCTTCTGTACCTGGAAAAATATTAAGGATGTATTGATTATTGAAGAAAACAGGAGGAACTGCATAGGGGAACAAATAATAATCAAAGCTGCTCCAGCGATAACCTCCAGGGTAGTTAACGATCCCCGCTCTCACTGGGTTGTTATGAATATACTTGCTTACTTCCAAAATGCCGAGTTCATCGTTGACTGGACTTGAAAAAAATCGACTTTCAAACACACAACCTGAATAACAATATTTGTTGTTGAAATAATCAGCAAATCGCTTATTAAAATAGGACATGATCTTTGTAATCGAATGTTCGAAGGACCTCAACAAGAAGTGGTAATGGTTTGTCATAAAACAGTACGAAACCATTTCAAACGGAGCTTTTTTGTAAACATCACTGAGAATATAAAAGGCTTCGATGTGGTCATTCTCATCAACAAATAACGGAACTCTTTGCACACCACGACTAACGATATGAACAAACTGACCAGGAACCCATATTCTTTTCTTTCTTGCCACATGTATCAACCACCTTTTCTAAATAATTACCGATTCAAATAAAATTGGAAAAAATGAGAAAATTATTAAGGAAATGATGAAGAAGGGGCTTTGAGGTGTTCATGAGGGATATACATATGTTTAATTATACCATAATTCCCCCATGTACATGCACGATCGTTCGACATTTTTCGGGAAGTGCCAGGCACCTTGAGCTTTTGCGATTAGGAATATTTACACATTATATCTTCATTGGTCTTTTGCATATGTATGAACGAGGTTAGTAAGGAAAATTTACTAACTCGCTGACGTGTGGAAAATGGAGGTGAATTTTCAGCTTTAAAATTTTAAAGCTTGACTATCCTAAGGAATAGACAGGGGAGGTTTTATTTTGAGGAAACAGTTAATGGTGGTGTTGGCGGTACTTCTTACGTTCTCTCTCTTTCATCCGACGCTGAATAGCCCATCAGCTGAATCGAGCGATCATGACGAAGAATTATGGAAAGTTGTCAAACCATTGAGTACGACGACAAGCTTTTTAAACACTGGTGCACACCCTGATGATGAACGAAGTCACGTCGTTGCAAAAATGTCATTGAAAGATGGCGTTCGGTCTGGCCTCGTATCGGCTAACCGAGGTGAAGGCGGACAAAATGTCATTGGCCAAGAACTCGGAAACGGTCTCGGTATTATCAGGTCAGAAGAACTAATTGAAGCATCGAAAGTACTAAATACCGATCTATTTATTTTAAGTGAAGATATCGATGACGACATTTACGACTTCGGTTTTTCAAAATCAATTGAAGAAACACTCGAAGAATGGGGCGAAGAAGTCGTATACGAACGATTCATCCGGGTCATCCGTCAATATAGACCCGAAATTGTCTTTACATCCTTTCGTAATGTAGAAAGTCAGCATGGTCATCACCGGGCAATGACGGTCTTGACAGAGAGAGCCTTTGAAGATGCAGCAGATCCATCTGTTTTCCCTGAACACCTTGAAGAAGGAATCGAGCCTTGGCAAATCAAGAAATACTACCAGCCAGCGGCATCTCAAGAAGAAGCACACATATCCCTTGAAGTCGGCAATGAAATTGATCCTGTATACGGAATGACTTATGCGCAGCTTGGCGAGGAGTCGCGTTACCTTCATAAAAGCCAAGGAATGGGTAATGACTTGCCAGTTGAAGAAAACTACTTTCACTTTGAGCTCGTCAAATCAGTCAATGCAATTCCAGATGCTGAGGAATCGATTTATGATGGCATTGATCGAAACTTTGCAGACACAGCACGACGTCTCAACAAATCTGATAATCAAATTCGCGGTGCTTTAAAAAGCGTCCAACGAGCACTCGATCAAGTAATTGATAAGTACCCTTCTCGTGAACAAGTTCTTGTTTCAGCTCATGAAGCAATTGATGAAGTTGAGCGAACGAAAGACCGAATCGAATCGAAAAACATAGATCCAGAATTAAAAGACGACCTCTTATTTAAACTTGCTATGAAAAATGAACAATTATATGAAGTATCAAAAGTTGCTTCTTCACTTGAAGTGGAAGTCGAAGTTGACAACAATCAGCTCGTACGCGGTGCTGACACGACGGTAGCCGTCCAAGCGACAAATGACGGTTCAACAACTTTGACAGATGTTAACCTTCAATTAAACATTCCCGATGACTGGGCATTGACGAGCGAAGAAAACAACCAAATCGAGCTCAAACCTGGAGAATCGATAACAGCAACATTTGACGTTGAAGTCGGTTATGATGCTGAATTTTTCCACCCCTATCACCCAGCGCAATTGACCGCTAGTGTGGGTTATCAAGTTGAAGACACAGAAGCTGCATTTGTGATCGAGCCGACAGAAACCGTTGCCGTCCTCCCTGACGTATCCATTGAAGTAACACCTGATCAAGTATCAATTAATGACCTAGACATCCCGGAAGAAATCGAACTCGAAGTCCATTTAACTAACTATGTAAACGGTCCATCCACCGCCCTCCCATCACTGCAAGTTCCAGAATCTTGGGAGGTTGACGCTTCTGAAAATGAAGTAAACTTTACTGAACAAGGTGAAACAAAAACTGTAACATTCACCATTTCTCCGGATGACGATGCTCTTGAAACGTTTACTGTCGAAGGGTCGGTTGACGTCAATGGTCATACATTTGAACAGACTGTGCAAAAAATTGACTATGATCATATCAACACATCCTATTACCTATTTGACGCTGAATCATCTGGAAAAAGCTTTCCACTTCAGTTTTCAGAACAATTGAAGGTTGGTTATATTGAAAGCGGTTTTGATCAAATTCCAGACTATCTTCAAAACATGGAGATCAATGTTGAGAAGGTTGAAGATGAACAGTTTACTGACGGTGATCTTTCAGAGTACGATACGATTGTCCTTGGTATTCGTGCATATCGAGGTAGGGAAAATCTCGTTGAGCATAATGACCGACTTCTGGATTATGTTGAGCAAGGCGGACACCTCGTTGTTCAGTATCATAACCCGAATGACTTTTGGGATAAGGACGGATCAGCGCCTTACATGTTAGAAATTGGCTGGCCGTCGATAGAATGGCGAGTGACCGATCGCAATGCGGAAGTGACTGTCGAGCAGCCAGATCACGCGCTATTTAACTATCCAAATGAAATTGGTGAATCAGATTGGGACGACTGGGTACAAGAGCGCGGCCTCTACTTCCCAATGAATTGGGATGATCGCTATGAAACGTTCGTCAGCATGGCTGACCCAGGCGAAGACCCTTTTACTGGCGGTATTTTAATGACTGAGTATGGTGAAGGAACCTATATGTTTACAAACTTAGTCTGGTATCGGCAAATCCAAGGTCAAGTACCAGGCGGTTACCGAATCTTTACGAATATAATCAGCTACCCACTGTATGAAGAATAAATGTACCGTGTCCGGGAGAAGCGTTGTTTATCAGCGCTTCTCTTTTTTGTTCGACATCATTCGGGAAGTGCCTGGCACTACGCGGGATTCGACAAAACTCGGGAAGTGCCTGGCACTTGTAAAAAAGTCGGTATATTTGCTTTGTGGCGTTAATATACCGTTAGTAAGGAAGGTTTACAAACTAACGTCCGACCAATTTTCAACCGAGGGGCATCGTTTATGAAACGACCGAAAACGAGTACACCGAATTACTTGAAATACTTAAACAAGAAAAAAGTGCTTCATTATTTGAAACAGCACGCCAACATTTCAAGAAGTGAAATTGCATCAGCCTTGTCGATCAGCAAACCGACGGTCTCCTCGCTTGTAGACGAATTAATCGAAGAGCAATGGGTAGTCGAAAAAGAGAGCGACGTATCGACATCGTTAGGCGGGCGAAAACCAATTCACTTATCGTTTAACCGAGATGCCCGTTATATCGTAGGTGTCGATATTGGCGGAACAACTGTCGAAATCGGCATTGTTAACATTAACGGAGATGTGCTCGCAACTGACAGCTTTGAAACACAAGCAGCTTTAAAAGACAGCCTTGTCCGAACCATTTGCACCGTTTTCAAAAAGTTAATGAAAAGACTCCACATAGATGAAAAAAAATTTCTCGCCATCGGAGTCGGCGCACCAGGGATGACAGATGCTGACAACGGCATTGTCATTGACGCCCCCAGCCTCAGCTGGATCAATTTTCCTCTCAAACAAAAATTAGAGGATGCGCTCAACATCCCCGTATACGTCGATAACGACGTCAACGTTGGCGTACTCGGCGAACAATGGAAAGGCAAAGCAAAAAACAGCAAACACGTCATTTTAATTACGTTAGGAACTGGTGTTGGCTGCGGCATTATTATGAATGGCATGCTCTACCGCGGCTCAGCTTTTGCTGCTGGTGAAATTGGCTATATGGTCACAGACAAAGAAAGAGCTAAAGAAGACTATGACGACATTTATCTCGGCTATGGCTTTCTTGACAGCCATGTCGGGGGGCCAGCGATCGCTAAACGAATGAAAAAGAAACTTACAGATATCCAACATCATTCACTTAAAAACAGCGTTTTTACCGCTAAACAAGTATTCGAATACGCCAAAGCAAATGACCCAGCTGCAATAGAAGTCATCCAAGAAGCACTTGAACATCTAGCCTTCGCCCTCTTAAATGTCATTTGTATTTTTAATCCACAATACGTCATTTTAGCAGGTGGAATCTCAAAATCAGGGCACTGGTTTCTCCCGAAAATACAAGAAATCTTGGCAAACCACCTCCCTGTTCAAACTGAAATATTCATAACCGAAACAGAGCACGTAACAATCATTGGGGCTGCAGCATTATGTTTACGCGAACACGAATCGATACTTCAAGTGGAAGGAGGAAGATAAATGACTGGACCTAGATCCAAAACATACATCGATATCCAGCTCGAACCGACTTATATGTTTACAAACGACCATTTCTACACGCATATGATGGAAATTAATTTAGCGCATGTTTTAATGCTAAAAAAACAGTCAATCCTCTCCAGCCAAGATGCTGCAACAATTCTTGAAGCAACATATCGCCTAATGGAGAACGACTACGAAAAACCGTATGACGAAAACGTTGAAGATTTATTTTTCATGATCGAAGATGACCTGACGAAAGAAATTGGCGCTGAACTCGTTGGCAACATGCATATTGCCTTTAGTCGAAATGATATGGATACGACGATGTTCCGCATGCTTTGGCGGAAAAAAATCGTCCAATGGCTCGACCTCATCAGTCAGCTTCGTACGACGATTTTGCACCTCGTCGATCAACATAAATATACGGTCATGCCCGCCCATACTCATGGTCAACAAGCCCAGCCGACAACGCTCGCCCATTATTTATTAGCTATTGAAAACAACTTGCACAGGGACATGGACCGAGGCATTTCATTATACAGCCGGATCAATGAATCACCGATGGGAGCAGCTGCACTAGCAACGACGGGCTTCCGTGTCGACCGTGATGACATTTGCGAGAGGTTAGGCTTTGATACCCCGATGAAAAATTCATATGACGCTGTTTCGACGTCCGATTTTCTTATAGAAGTCGCAAATGTATTAACAATCTCATTAACAACGCTTTCTCGTTTCGTACATGACCTTATTTTTATGGCTACAAATGAAGTGGATTCACTCCGATTACATGACATGCACGTACAAACGTCGAGTATTATGCCACAAAAAAGAAACCCTTCTGCTCTCGAACATTCGCGGGCTATCATTAGTAAAGCACTAGGGAAACTGCAAGGAGCTGTGATCGTAGCGCACAGTGTCCCATTTGGCGACATCGTTGACATTGGCGATGATATTCAACCTACGCTCGTTGACGGATATGAGCATACGTCACAATGTCTCGAGTTAGTTCAAGAAATACTCGAACACGCAACTTTCAATAAACAACTTATGTACGAGAGAGCCGAGCAAGGTTTTTCAACTGTCACAGAGCTTGCCGATCTGCTCGTTCGGAACTATAACATGTCGTTTCGGAAATCCCATTCACTCGTCAGCAAGTTTGTGAAAGAGTTGTTTCGTAATCAAAAAACACTTAAAGACGGTGGTGCCCAACAAATCAATGATCTGGCAAAAAAAGAGTACTGCCTCACACTAGAAGTAACTGAAAAAGATTATGTTAAAGCAGTAAATGTTATGGACTTTATTAATGTTCGAACTGTATATGGCGGTCCATCTCCTCAAGAGGTGGAGCGGCAGCGACAAGAAGCTGAACGTGATTTAACTGACAAAATCGAATGGATTCAAGTTACATTACATAAGCTCAGCGATTATTCAGCTCGCTTAAAACGAGACGTTGAGCTATGTGTCAACCAAAAGTAAACACACACAAGGGGGATGAACATGAAACGTAATTGGCTAGGAGTTGGATTTCTCGCACTCATCTTCGCACTCGCTGCTTGCGGAGGCGATGAAGATAGTGCGAGTGACGGACAATCAGATGGTGGTGACGAAACCGACAGTACTGGTGAGGCAAGTGAAGAATCTGATGAAGTGATTGAACTTGAATATTGGCAATATCATTTTGATACGAAAGTTGACTTAATGGATGAATTAATCGAGGAGTTTGAAAGTGAAAATCCCGGCATTACTGTCTCACAAACGACATTTCCTTATGATCAGTTTAATGAACGAGTCGCAGCACAAGTACCTGCCGGACGCGGTCCGGATGTAATCAACTTATTTTATGGCTGGGTTCCACGTTATGTTGATTCACAATATTTGCAACCGTTGCCGCAAGATGCTTTCCCGCACGATGAAATTGAAAGTGAATTCTTCCCGATGGTAGAAGCAACGAAAATTGATGATGAATATTGGACGATCCCTACTGCAGTCAGAACGATTGCTTTATTTTACAACAAAGATTTGTTTGAAGAAGCGGGTTTAGACCCAGAGCAGCCTCCAACAACGTGGGATGAACTCGTTGATTATTCAATTCAGCTGACAGAACGAGATGACAACGACCGACTCGTGCAATCTGGAATGGCATGGGAGCCAAGCCAGCAAGGACACCATTGGTTTAGAGACGCACTCGTTTACCAAGCTGGCGGTGAAGGATTAAGTGATGACCGCAAAGAGATTCAATGGGGCAACTCCTCTGAAGCATTTGAGGCGTTTGAGTATTATTTAGACTTCCCGCAAACACACGAGACGTCTGAACGTGATTTTTACACGGATGATGTAACCGCATTTATGACCGGGCATGCAGCTATGAACATTGATGGGTCTTTCCGGATCGGCACGTTGCAAGCTGATGCTCCGGACTTAAATTACGGAATTGCTCCCCTTCCTGCGAAGGAATTTGAAGCGACTCAATCTTCGTTCTGGACGAACGGAATAACGTCGAATGTCGAAGGGGAAAAATTAGATGCTGCTGTTAAATTCCTACAGTTTTTAACTTCTGATGAAGTAATGGAGCGCTGGCTGGAAGAAATCGGTGAATTGCCTGCTAAAGAATCTGTTGCGCTTCAAGATCAATATTTGGAGCATGAGTTATACGGTGCCTTCATTGAACAGCTACCAAATGCAAATGCTCACTTCTTCGTTGATGAAGCACGCGAACGCGACCTTGTCATTCAAGCAGTAGACCGCGTACTGTTGCAAGACGTTCCTCGAGAAGAAGCCTTTGAAGAACTCGTGGAAGAAACACAAAAGCTTTACGATGAGTATTGGGAAAACCGGTAATCTAGGAGGTGAAGGGCGATACACATGTGTCGTCCTTCCTTCAAATAGGAGGTCATTTTGATGGCTCAGCCAGCGCTTGAAACGAACAAAAGTCATGAGCGAAAACGTAAGTCGCGATTTACGTTAAAACAAAGTAAGTATTTGTTTGTCTATTTATGTTTGCTGCTTCCACTTATTTTTTATATAAGCATCCGTTTTGCTCCAACGCTATATACATTCAACATTGGCTTTCGTGAGTGGGATATTTTATCACCTGAAAAGCCTTTTGTCGGTTTGGATAATTATATTGCTCTCGTTAACGACCCTGTTTTTCGCAAGTCATTATTGAACACGTTGATCTTTATTGTTTTTGGTGTAACCGGACAAGTCATTATCGGGCTCGCGATCGCCCTGCTGCTGCAGCGGATCAATAAGTTTGTCGGTGTGTTCCGGGTCATCTACTTTATTCCTTATGTAACAAGTATTGTCGCGGTTAGCTGGGTATTTCGCTGGCTGTTCATGAATAATGGTTTTATCAATGACATCCTTGTCAGCATTGGAATTCCACCGCAATTATTTTTAAACTCACCTGACCAAGCGATCTATATTATTATCGGAACGATGATTTGGCAAGCACTCGGCTTTCAAATGGTCATCTTTTTAGCGGGATTGGAAAACATCCCCAAAACTTTCTATGAAGCTGCAGAAGTAGACGGTGCGAGCAGCTGGCAAAAACTAAGGTCTATTACAATCCCTTTATTAAATCCAACGATTGTTTTTTCCGTCGTCATTGGCAGCATTAACTTCATCCAAGTGTCATTTACACAAGTCGTCAACATGAGTGTCGACAGTGCAGGAGGTCCGTTAAATTCGACGTTAACGATCGTCGTTTACATTTATCAGCTCGCTTTCCGACAATACAGCATGGGCTTGGCGTCTGCTGCAACAGTCATTCTTTTCATGATCGTGCTTGCAATAACGATATTCCAAATGAAAGTATTATCACGAAAATTTGACTACTAGGGTGTGTTCAAAAATGGATGTTATTGTTGGGCAACATGAAAACTGGAATCTCGAGAATGTGGAGGTCCCCCCTGCCCGGTCACGGATCACGCTGCGAATTCGGATTGATGGCTCTAAATGAGCATGATGTTTGGCAGCCAAAAAAGGTAGCTGGAAGTAAATCTTTTTACTGATACGGTCGAAGTCAACTTCAGATTTGGAGCTAGAGTCCGTAGCTTTTTTGAACATCCTCTATTAGAAGGAGTGAGAACATTGAGGAAAAAAACGAAGTCAGTGATCGTCTATTCATTACTCGTATTAGGCGCAATCGTGATGATCTTTCCATTTGTTTGGATGATCTCGACGTCGTTAAAATCACCGGTTGACGTGTATTCGTTAAATATTATTCCCGACAACCCTACATTGGAGAATTACATACGAATTTTCCAAGACACATTGTTTGGCAGGTGGTTTATTAATAGTCTAATTATTGCTGTTGTCACGACAATTAGTGTTGCGTTTTTTGATACACTTGTTGGCTATATTATTGCTAAATTTAAGTTTATTGGGAAAACGTTGATCTTTATCGCGATTTTAAGTACATTGATGGTTCCTACTGAAATGCTGATCATTCCTTGGTATTTAATGAGCTCTCAGTTTGGCTGGACTGACAGTTATTGGGGCTTGCTCTTCCCCGGACTTATGACTGGATTCGGTGTATTTTTGATGAAGCAGTTTATGGAGTCGATTCCCGATGATTTATTAGATGCAGCAAGGGTTGACGGTCTAGGGGAGTTCAAAATTTTTTGGAAGATTGCTATTCCGCAAGTGTGGCCAGCGATTTCCGCTTTATGTATTTTTACGTTTTTAAGTAATTGGAATGCCTTTCTCTGGCCACTCATCGTACTGGAGTCATCGGAAATTTTCACCTTGCCTGTTGGCCTTTCCTTCTTTGCATCAGGAGAATTTGAATCACGTTGGGAGCTCATCATGGCTGGTGCAACAATTACTGCCTTACCACTCATACTCGTGTTCTTCTTACTCCAGCGACATATTATAAAAGGGATAACTCTAACCGGGATGAAATAACGATGAACGTTCGACATTTTTCAGGATGTGCCTGGTACTTAGCGGGTACTTTTGCGGCGGAGGAGTATTATTCTCCTTCGCCGTAATGGTTCGACAAATTCCGGGAAGTGCCTGGCACTTAGTCGGGCACTTCAGTCGGAATCAGTTCAAAATCTTTAAGGGATCTCTTAAGCTCAAATAGTTTTTCATACATTTCATTGAATGACATTCCTTTATAAGCTGTGTGCCTCACTGTTCCTTCTGATAATTTTTCCAAAGACTTTATATAGATGTCTTCTCCATATACGATCCGTTTATTATCCCAATCTAAAAAGATACCAAACAATAAACCCCGACCCCTTTATAGATATTTAGAACCATCTATCATACTAGTCCTTTTTCCCTATACAGTCAAGGTTATTATTTCCCAAAAATGCAGAATTTAGTATTAATACGCTACACATAAACAAAAGAATTTATCGACATAATCTGAGATTATTCAGGAAGTGCCTGGCACTTGGCAATGCACTTAGTACTAGTTCTTTCGAACCTTACGGTTAATTCCATAATTTGCTAAGATGTTTCTGTTATTTGTGTAAAGTATTGGTGAATTTGGAAGGGAGTATTTAGGAATGGTATTCAAAAAAATCTTGGTCGCAGCTTTATTTATTTTATTAGTGGCTAGTGTAGTCGCTTGTGGAGATAACGAAGCGACTGGCGATAACATTGATAATGAAGACGAAATAGAAGAAAATGATACCGACACTGATGAAGATAGATCATCAGATGCCGATGATGAAAACGAAGAAAATAGTGAACGTGAATCTGTTGAAACATCTGTAGTTGAATCTAATATCGGTGAAGCCCCTGATGATCAAGGGGATCTTGAAGTACGATTAGAAATGACTGTTAAGGAATATGAAGATCATTATGAAATATCAGGAGAATCTAACCTCCTTCCAGGAACTAGAGTCCGGGTTAGACCCACTTCTGAAGACTATATCTTTTCTGGATATGACCGTTATGTAGACATTGAAGCTGATGGAAGTTTTGAAACAGAACTAAAACACCCACAAAAGTACGATACGGAAATCATTATTTTTTCAACAGTCAGCCCAGGCTCCCACCCTGCTGAAGTCCTCGACCTATACGGTGAAAACCTCGAAAATATGGAAGGACCATTTGTCCGGGTAAACTATAACACGATGACAAGTTATGAATATATTGCAGAAGCATCAGTGGCTTACATTCCGAATGAAGATGAATATGTCACATTGTCATCCGAAGTACCAGAATTGAATTTCCCAGATGACCAAGGCGAATTTGATGTGTGGATTGATGACGTTCATGTTGAACGTGATGATGAAAAATTTTATGTTACGGGTCGTACAAACTTAAAGGATGCAGCAAAGCTGCAAATCGAAGTCGATTTACCTGAGTACATTTCATTAGGCTATTCCAATACCACACCTGTATACCCAGATGGCTCATTTAATACATCGATTTATTATCCAGACAGTATTGATGAAGATGCTGAAATGAACATTGATATTAACTTCTTCCCTTATCGTAACCAAATGGAGTACATCACTGAACACTACGGTGAAGATGGGGAAAATCTATCAGGTGACTTAATCGAGAGTGAAAATCAAGAAAGGCAATATATTCAATTAAAATTAAATCTACAATAAATGAAATAAAAGAAACGAAGTAGCAGTCCATAAGAGGGCTGCTGCTTCGTTTATAAAAAAGAGACTTTTCATTTCCCAACTTAGCATTTTTTGTAAAAATAATTCACAAATATGAGGTAGTAATCATTTCGAGAAGTCCCAATTACGAAATTATTTGGGAATTGCTTTGCACTTTATTCCGTCGATAATTGCCAATTCACGCCATATTTATCGGTAACTTGGCCAAATAAAGGACTCCAGAACGTTTCTTGAAGTTCCATATGAACGTTCCCATCTTGCTTTAATTTTTCAAAAACTTCTTTCGTTTTTTCCGGATCATTGACCATAATCGTCACAGCAACTTGAGATCCAAGCTGATACTGCTGACCTGGAAATGTGTCTGAGAGCATCAGTGATGTATTGCCAACCTTTAAATTTGCATGCATAATACGATCTTTGGCTTCCTCCGGGATTGGAAATTCAGGATCTGGCATGTCTCCGAACGTTTGAATCCCTAAAACCTCTGCATTCAATGCATCTTCATAAAACTTGACTGCTTCTTGCCCATCACCGTTTAAGACTAAATAAGGGTTAATCGTAGTAATCATGTAACTCACCACTCCTTTGAATTAATGTACCTCGAAATAGAACATTTGTTCCCATATATAATACCACATATTTCATATTTATAGAACTTCCTTCTAACATTAATCGCTTCATTCATTCGACATAATTCGGGAAGTGACTGTCACTTAGCACCTGACACTCTTCTGCTTTAAAGCGCAAAAAATTTCATATTTACATGAACATATCCATATATTATGATAGTACGTAAATATTAAAAGATTCTGACAAGTTCATATGGGGGGAGAAATGGTATGAAAAAGAGATGGTACATAGGTTTCATAGCCGCTTTACTATTTAGTTTCTTACTAGCGGCATGTGGATCCGAAGAAGAAGTTGACGGTTCAGATGAAGGAGATGATAAAGATACCGACCAAGTAGAAGAAGAAACAGACGATTCTGATGAGGAAGAAACCGCCATTAGTTCCGATGACGAGGAATTGTTACGTATCGGTGCTAGTCAAATCGTGGAACACCCATCTTTAGATGCTGCTTTTGAAGGGTTTAAAGCAGGTCTTGCCGACAATGGTTTCGTAGAAGATGAGCAAGTAACATACGACTTACGAAATGCACAAGGTGACCAAAACAATACCCTTTCTATCGCTAATAATTTTGTCGCCGATGATGTTGACTTAATTTTTGCCAATTCGACACCGAGTTCACAAGGAGCATTGCAGGCGACAGATGATATTCCAATCATTTTCACGTCTGTGACAGATGCAGTAGGAGCCGGTTTAATTGAAGCACTCGATCAGCCTGGTGAAAACATTACGGGAGTTCTCGACCTTCATCCGGAATCAATTGAAAAAACAATTTCATTTATCGACGAATATTTCACTGATTCAACAGTCGGGTTAATTTACAATTCAGGTGAACAAAATTCCGTCGCCCAAATCGAATCGGTTGAAGCAGCAATTGAAGGCACTACCCTTGATGCAGCTACCCGCAGTGTATCAACCTCTGCTGAAGTCCAACAAGCAGCCGAATCACTCGTCGGTACAGCAGATGTATTCTTTGTTATTACCGATAACACCGTCGTATCTGCACTCGAAGTCGTCGTATCAACGGCAAATGACTTTGATATCCCACTCCTCGTTGGTGAACCAGACTCTTTGGAGCGAGGCGGATTTGCTACATTTGGCATTGACTACTATTCAATCGGCTATCGAGCTGGCGAAATGGCAGCTGAAGTGCTGAGCGGAGAAAAAACGACAGTCGACATTCCTGCAGAATATCCAGCTGATATGCAATTATTCATCAATCAATCAGCTGTAGAAGCTCAGTCAATCGATTGGCACGATGACTGGGACGAACTTGCAGAACTTGTTGAGTAAGAAAATGTGGCAGTCTCAAAAACAAAGTGTGAGGCAAAAACCTCTCATGTACGAGACTGCCTCATCTTTTATCTAGTAGAAAGGCAGGATACAAAATGTTTATTTCAACTTTTGGAGCTATTGAATCAGGTATCATTTATGCATTAATGGCACTTGGTGTTTATCTTTCCTTTCGAGTACTGGACTTTCCTGACTTAACAGTTGATGGAAGTTTTGTAACAGGAGCTGCCGTAGCCGCTGTCATGATCGTCTCAGGTCAATCACCAATCGTGGCTACCCTTGCTGCCATCGTGGCTGGATTCATCGCTGGTTGTGTAACCGGCCTGCTGCATACGAAAGGAAAAATTAACCCATTACTTTCAGGAATATTAATGATGATCGCACTCTATTCGATCAATCTCCGAATTATGGGACAATCGAACGTCCCGTTACTCAATGAATCGACATTGTTTACCCATATAAGAGCATCATGGGAATCGGCAGGGCTTGACCCATTTTTTAACAACATTCTTTCATCTATCGGATTATCCACATTCCCACGAACATGGAGTATTGTCTTTTTTGGACTTATTTTGATTATTATTGTAAAACTATTAACCGACTATTTTTTGAAAACAGAAGTCGGATTAGCCCTTCGTGCAACAGGTGATAACAAAAAAATGATCCGGAGTTTTTCGGCTAATACAGACGGACTGATTATCTTTGGTCTTGGACTGTCAAATGCGCTCGTTGCGTTCTCCGGAGCACTGATTGCTCAACTTGGCGGATTTGCCGATGTCGGTATGGGAATCGGGATGATTATTATCGGGCTCGCATCGGTCATCATTGGGGAAGCACTGTTCGGGACAAAGTCGATTGCGAGAATTACACTTGCCGTCATCGGGGGAGCTATCGTTTATCGAATCGTTGTCACCCTTGCCCTTCGCGTTGATTTTTTAGACACAGGTGATATGAAACTCATTACTGCTGTTATTGTCATTGCAGCCCTTGTCACACCCAAAATCCTTGATGCACGAAGAGAAAAACGACGCCGTCTAAAAAAGCGCGCAGACCTAGCGAAATTACAAGCTGCTAATGGAGGGAATAGTCATGCTGCACCTTAAACACGTCAACCTCACCTTTAATGAAGGAACTCTCGATGAAAAAAAAGCGTTGCAACATATCAATCTTTCATTGAATCATGGTGATTTTTTAACGATCATTGGCAGCAACGGCGCAGGGAAATCAACGATGATGAATGTCGTCTCAGGAAGCTTGCCCCCTGACGTAGGGGATGTGATTATTGACGAGAAACCAGTGACTAACCTGCCAGAATATAAACGTTCAAAAATGATTGGACGCGTCTTCCAAGATCCGATGGCGGGAACAGCACCCTCAATGACAATCGAAGAAAACTTAGCAATGGCCTATGCCCGGAATAAAAAACGAACGTTTAAAGTCGGAGTCACAAAAAAACGAAAAGAATTGTTTCGCGAGTATTTAGAAACGCTAAACCTTGGACTCGAGGATCGCCTTTCTGCTAAGGTAGGCTTGTTATCGGGTGGTGAGCGTCAAGCACTTTCATTATTAATGGCGACTTTTACGGAACCGAAGCTGCTTCTTCTCGATGAACATACAGCGGCACTCGATCCTTCTCGCGCCGAGCTCATTACAAAATTAACGGATGACATTGTCAAAAAGTTCAACTTGACAACGTTAATGGTGACTCATAATATGCAACAGGCACTTGACCTCGGCAACCGATTAATTATGATGGATAAAGGACAAATTATTTTCGATGTCGCAGGTGAAGAAAAACAAAACTTAACGATCGAAAAGCTATTACAAGAATTCCAACGAATCCGCGGAGAAAAAATGGCGAATGACAAAGCTGTATTAGGGTAATCAACATGTGAGAGTACAAAGAAAGAGCCAGTGGATTACAAAAGATCCACGGCTCTATGTTTGTTCGACAAAATTTGGGAAGTGCCTGGCACTTGCCTGAAGGGCGGCTCCTAATACGATGCCGGTGTCACCTAATTGCGAGAAGACGATTTTCGCCTCACTTTTATACGGTTCGGTTAAATACATGTTCGACTTTTCTTCAATTAAGTCCCTTAACTCTTTAAAATTTTCTAATAATGATCCGCTTAACAACAATATTTCAGGGTTGTATAAATAAAAGATATTTGTAATCGTCGACACGATATACGTCGTCACTCGATCGATAATGTTTACAGCCCACGTCTCTTCATTATTATAAAACTCGATTAGTTCATGCAAAGAGTCAACTTGTTTTACTTTTCTCGCTTGTTCTAAGATCGATGACTTTGTTACAACAGTCGTTAAACAGCCAAACTTACCGCATTTACACAAACTCCCGTTAATATCTACTACTGTATGGGCAATTTCTCCAGCGAAGTTATTTTCCCCTCGGTAAAACTCACCGTTCATAATAATCGCTGACCCTATCCCTGATCCAATCCCAATTAAAACAGAGCTTCTAGAATTTTTCGCTGCCCCGTACATATATTCAGCCATCGCTTTCATCTTTAAATCGTTATCGACAATGACCTTTAATCCTGTCATGTCCGCTAACATCTTCGCAGCAGGAATATCATGCCAGCCTAATTGTGTTGAGAGCGTTACATACCCGCTTTCATAATTGATATAACCAGGCATACCGACAGCTATCCCTGCTACTTTCTCTTTCGTAATCCCATATTCGTCGATACACTTATCAATTAATAGACTCATATTTTTTAAAGTGACCTTATAATCCTCATCCGGAGGCTTTGCTACCTTTTTAATATAAGCCAATTGATCATTGAAGTTTAAGATCCCGACTTTTATTGACTTTTCGGTTAAGTCTACACCAATCGTATAAAAAGCATCGTCACAAATGTCGAGTAAATTAGCCTTTCTTCCGACACCGGAAGAAATTAAATCCGTTTCCTTAACAAACCCGTCATGTTCCAATTCCTGAACAATTCTAGAGATCGAAGTCGGACTCATATTCGTTCTTTTTGAAATGTCTGCTCTGGACACTGGACCGGAACTTTTGATAATGTCCAGCACCCATTTCTTATTTTGTTTTTTTATATATAAATTGTCGTGTTTTTCCATTTTACTACCTCAATTTTCAACGATAATGATCAACTTTTATAGTTATGCTCTATAGAGATTGTTGATTTTAGTAAAGTTCATGATGAAAAGCAGCTTTTTCGTTGCCTTCGAGGACACCTGTTCCGTTATCCCCTCCAAAACACAAGTCATCGTTGACATTTTCATTCAATAGAGGATCGTGTGGCCGCAAAGATTCAATAATTAGCCTTTTCGTCACAGATAGCGGTTCCTATGGCCGCTCAACCTCGCAGGCGAGCTGAAGTTCTTTTTGACGGACAACAGATCACTTATTTGACTAAAAAGCAGCTTTTTCGTTGCTTTCGAGGACACCTGTTCCGTTATCCCCTCCAAAAAACAAGTCATCGTTGACTTTTTCATTCAATAGAGGATCGTGTGGCCGCAAAGATCCAATAATCAGCCTTTTCGTCACAAATAGCGGTTCCTATGGCCGCTCAATCTCGCAGGCGAGCTGAAGTTCTTTTTGACGGACAACAGATCACGTATTTGATTAAAAAAAGCGCAAGGCGCCCGCATATCGGCGACACTCTTACCTGCGACGAGTAACCGCAGGAGCAACGAGCGATTCTCCGCTGAATTCTCTACGAGCTGCTTCGACGCATTCTCTTCTTCGATTACTCTTGCAGAGGAAGAAGCACAGAGGCTGCGACGAGTAACCGCAGGAGCAACGAGCGACTCTACTCTGAATTCTCTACGAGCTGCTTCGACGCATTCTCTTCTTCGATTACTCTTGCAGAAGAAGAAGCACAGAGGCTGCGACGAGTAACCCAGGAGCAACGAGCGACTCTACTCTGAATTCTCTACGAGCTGCTTCGACGCATTCTCTTCTTCGATTATACTTGCAGAGGAAGAAGCACAGAGGCTGCGACGAGTAACCGCAGGAGCATTGTTTTTCTGCGACGAGTAACCGCAGGAGCAAGCGCTGCCTCTTCCTCTTCTAGCATCTCTCTGTGGATATATCCTCCGAGACAACTCGCAAGATAAGAACTTCGGCTAAAACCCCCCGCGTCCTGCGGGAACGCCGAAGTCACCACATCCGTGTGGAAGCTCGCGTAATAAACGCTCGTGCCTGCTAGTCTAGACAGCAATCGAGAGGTTGAAATTTTATACTTTCTTACTTAGTGAAAAACGCAGGACTCCTGCACCGAGCATACATCCACGGGCAGGAGGTCCTACTAACAGGATGTCACAGGACATGGCGTTTTGCCCGGGTGACTTACATCATCATCTTAGCAATAAAACGACGAACTGCCTTAATATTTAAACTTTTCGATATACTTTACTGCCTCTTTTATTTCTTCAATCGGATTATGATCTACTTCTCTTTCTATCGTTAAGTATCCATTATAATTAATTTTCTGTAAAGTCGAAAAATACGTTTCGAAATCTACTGAACCTTGACCTAGAGGAACTTCTCTGAAATATTTACCAGAAGAAACCATCTCCGCAATTTGATCATGATCCGTTCCTCCTCCATAACCTAGAAAGCCGTAAACATCTCTTGGATCAACTTGCTTTAACATCATCCCGTCCTTTACATGTGTATGGACGATATAATCTTTCAACAACTCGACACCTTTCACTGGATCATCTCCGGTTACCATGACCATATTTGCCGGATCGAAATTGACAGATACACCGTTCGTACTTAAAGAATCTAGAAACTCTTTCAATCTATTTGCAGGTTCAGGTCCGGTTTCGATCGCAAAATAAGCGTTCATCTGCTTGGCATAAACCCCTAATTCTTCGCATGCTTTCAACATTTCTTCATGAATTTCACTATCTTTGTTTTCTGGAATAATTCCAATATGCGTTGTGACGATATTCGTTCCTAACTCTACAGCTAAGTCAACAATTCGTTTTGACTTCTCAATTTTTGCAGGATTCTCAGTCTTATCTTGAAAACCATGGCCACCTAAATCCCCACATAACGCTGCAATATCCAAGTTAAGTGAGTGAATATAGTCTTTTAATTGTTTACGAGCATTCGTATTCAAGCTTTCCGGGGCCATTTCTCCATCAACAGCATAAATTTGAACACCATCAGCATTCATATCATGAGCCGTTTTTAATCCTTCTCGCAGTGGAAGACGAAAGTTATCAACGATTACACCAATTTTATTTGAGAGTTTTGTTTCAGGTGCCATTATTGAAAGACCACCTCACTCTTTTTTTCCGCCGCTTCATAAATACCGCACAATATTTTCATCATTTCTACCCCATCTTCAACCGGTGCAACTGTTTCTTCCTCGAATAAACAACTGCGGACAAATTGGTCGATTTCATTTTGAAAGGCATTTTCGAAATCGAATGAGAGATGGTCGATTTGCGGATCAATATTTAAGATCGTATCATTTGCTTCTGTTATGATTTTTAATGCGGGCTCTAGTTCTGCTCCCCCTTTTGTTCCATACAATTTGACGCCAACTTCATCCTCTTTCGCATGAAGTGTGTATGAAACATCGACCATGAGTGAAGCACCGTTTTCGAACGTAATGAGAGCATTCGCTAAATCTTCAACCGAATTTTTTCTCGCATCATAATCAGCTGCTTTATAAAAACTTAAGTTTTTCACGTTAGCACGATTTCCTAGTTTTGTATACGTATTCCCGGTTATCGTTTTTACTTTCGGACGCCCCATTAAATACCAGCAAATATCAATAACATGCACACCTAAATCAATTAATGGACCTCCACCCGATTTTTCTTTATTAGCAAACCAGCCGCCGGGATTCCCGTGACGTCGCAGACATGATGCTTTTGCATAATAAATCTCACCTAATTGCCCTTCGTCAATGAACGATTTTAACACTTTTGTGTTCGTCCCGAACCTTCTGACAAACCCGACCTGGACAATTTTATCCGACTGTTTTGCAGCCTTTTCGACTTGATTAGCTTCTTCTACATTCATCGATAACGGTTTTTCCACTAACACATGTTTCCCAGCATGAAGTGCCTTAATCGTAAGGTCCGTGTGGGTGTTGTTCCACGTACATATACTGACTGCATCTACTTGTGAATCTTGAAAAACTTCATCTAAACTATGATAGACGATGTCTGCCTCATATTCCTTTGCTTTTTTTTCGGCTCTTTCTACTGAGTAATCGTAAACTCCTCGCAAATGAACATGTTCGTTTGCTTGATAGGCTTTGAAATGCAAGTCTGAGATTGTTCCTGTCCCGATAATACAAACATTTAGTCTCTCCATGAAGAAAAACCACCTTTTTTTCAATATTGATTACGCTTCATTCCACAATCTTTTCAAGTTGGCCATTCCAATCCTTGAGCCTAACTGACAATCTTCCATTCCTTCAAATTCAACCGTAATATAACCGTCAAACCCTGAATTTTTCACTAAATTAATCACTTCACGAATATTAATATCTCCATGCCCGATAATTGCGCCGCGGAGATAATTTTTATTTACTGTAATAAACCACTTTCCTTCGCCCGGATTTTCATAATAAGGACGAATATAAAAATCTTTGAAATGAACACGATTAGCATATTGAATATTTTTTTTCACCCCTACAAGAGGGTCTTCATCGGCACATAAAAAGTTTCCTATATCCAATGTCGTTTTAAAGTTTTCCCGATCAACCGCATGAAGGACTCGTTGAACTCTATCACTCGACTGAACATTAAAACCATGGTTTTCAATCGTCGTCGTCATATCATATTGAGCAGCATAATCTGCAAGGATCTGGCTTCCTTTTACCATTTTCGAAAAATGTTGATCAAAATAATGAATCGTCATTTCTTCGTCTTTCAATTGAAATGATGTTAAATCATGGCGGATACTGTTAATTCCTAACCGGTTGGCAATATCAATATGTTTTCTAATCCGTTCAATTTCCTCTTCAAATTCTTGCTCGGTCTCTTGACATAAGTTTGCCGGAAAAGAGTAGCCTGATAATTCAATATTAGCCGCTTTCGCTTTTTCTTTTATTTCGTCTGCTAGCTCCTCGTTATCGACGACTGAATATCCGTATGGGACGAGCTCCATATGCTCCCCGCCGTTATCTGCAACCCATTGAATCGCATCTAAAATGCTCAATTTCCCCGACTGAATGTCACTTAATAAACTGTACGAACTTAATCCTACTTTCATTCCAATCACTCCTTCATTTGAATAGTCTTTAAAGGCAAATCTTCCTGTTTCCTTTCTTCATATAAGTGACAGGCGACAAGGTGTTCTGATTCCATCCGGTGCGTTAAAGCTGGGTCTGTCTGCCTGCATACATCCATTGCATCAGGACAACGCGTATGAAATTTACAGCCTGCAGGAGGATTTACAGGACTCGGAATATCTCCTTTTAAAATGATTCTCTCTCGTTTCATTTTTGGGTCAGGAATAGGGACTGAAGAAAGTAATGCCTTCGTATATGGATGCTTCGGGTTTGAAAAAACCTCGTTTTTTGACCCACACTCAACGATTTTCCCTAAATACATTACCGCAATTTGATCACTAATATGTTCAACGACACTTAGGTCATGTGAAATAAATAAGTAAGTTAATTGAAATTCTTCTTTTAAATCTTTTAATAAATTTAATATTTGCGATTGTACGGAAACATCCAGCGCAGAGACTGGTTCATCAGCAATAATTAATTGCGGCTTCAGGATTAATGCTCTCGCAATTCCGATTCGCTGTCTTTGACCACCGCTGAATTCATGGGCATACCGCTCTGCCTGACTTTCATTTAACCCTACTACTTCAAGGATTTCAGACACTAATCTATTTTTCTCGGCTTTCGTTTTTTTCGTATGAATGACTAAAGGCTCTGATACGATATCTTTCACTTTCATACGAGGGTTTAGTGATGCGTATGGATCTTGGAAAACCATTTGCATCTTTTTTCGAATGTGACCGAGATTCGTTTCTTTCTTCTGCGAAATCTCTTCCCCATCAAACCAAATTTCCCCACTTGTTGGAGTTGTGAGTCGTGAAATTAACCTGCCTGTCGTTGACTTCCCACAGCCGCTCTCACCGACTAAACAAAACGTTTCACCTTCGTTTAAATGAAACGATACATCATTTACTGCATGTAATATTTTTTTCTTATCAAAAATACCGTTTTTAATGTGGAACGATTTTTTTAATCGATTGACTTCTAACAGTTTTTTTGCCACTCGCACACCTCCCCTACTTTTCAAATAGCCAGCAGCTGCAGCTACGACCTTGGCTTATCTTTGTCATTTCAGGCTCCTTCTCTAAACATATTGGCATTACATCCTCACAACGGGGAGCAAACTTGCAGCCTTCGATCTTTTCGGTTGGATCAGGAACTTTGCCTCGAATCGAACTGAGCCGTGCTTTGTTTTGACCAATTTTAGGTACCGATTCGATTAATCCTTTCGTATATGGATGCTTCGGATCCTCAAACAACTCATTGACATCCGCTTCTTCGACAACCCTTCCCGCGTACATGACAACGACTCTGTCACACATTTCCGCGACAACACCTAAGTCGTGCGTAATTAATAACATCGACATGTTCTCTTCTCGTTGTAGCTGCCTCATTAAATCGAGAATCTGTGCCTGAATCGTGACATCGAGAGCGGTCGTCGGCTCATCAGCTATAAGCAATTCAGGGTGACAGGACATCGCAATCGCAATCATGACACGTTGGCGCATCCCTCCGGACAACTGATGCGGGAATTCACTCATAATTTCGTTTGGACGAGGAATGCCTACTTTCGTTAACATACCAATTGCGTGTTGTTTCGCTTGTTTTTGTCGATATCCTAAATGGAGTCGAATCGGTTCCATAATTTGTTCGCCAATCTTCATAACAGGATTTAATGACGTCATCGGCTCTTGAAAAATCATCGCAATTTGTTTACCGCGAATTTTTCTCATTTTTGCTTCAGATACATTCGTAATATCGTTGCCATTAAACCTGATTTGCCCGCCACAAATCTCACCTGACGTCCCCTTAAATAGCCGCATAATTGAAATAGACGTAAGACTCTTTCCGCATCCCGACTCACCGACTAGCCCTACTATTTCTCCTTTATGAATATGAAAATGAACACCGTGTAAAATCTTTATTTCTTCTTTGTCCTTCAAAAATTGAGTTTGTAAATCATCTACCTCCAGGATTCGCTCCTCCATGAAAGATTTCTCCTTTTAATCATTCTTCGTTTTAGGGTCTAATACATCACGCAAACCGTCTCCAATAAGGTTAAAGGCTAATACAGTAAGGAATATCGCGACACCCGGCATGATGACGATATGTGGAGATGTACCTAAGTAATCTCGTCCCATCGTCAACATCGCTCCCCAATCAGGCGTTTCCGGACTCGCCCCTAAGCCTAGAAAACTTAAGCTGGCAGCCGCAAGTATAGCTGTCCCGATTCTCATCGTGAAAAATACGAGTAAACTGCTGAATGTCTCGGGAAATACGTGTTTCAGGATAATCCTCTTTTTGTTCGCTCCCATAGACCGCGCTGCTTCAACGAATAACGTCTCCTTCACTTCTAACGTTGCCCCTCGAATAAGCCGAGCAAAGGACGGAACGCTGAATACAGCGATTGCAATAACGACATTAATAAGCCCAGGTCCTAAAATTGCGATAATCGCAATGGCTAAAATAATGTCCGGGAACGCGAACATGACATCACTAGACCTCATAATGAACCGGTCTAATATGCCGCCAAAGAAGCCACTAATCAACCCTAAAGCGGTCCCGACTACTGCACCAAGAAAAACAGAAATAAAACTGACACTTAATGAAATTCTCGTTCCGTAAATGAGACGGCTGAATATATCACGGCCATATTCATCCGTACCTGCGATATGACTTACAGAAGGTCCAGCTAGAATTGAACTATAATTCGGTTCATATGGATCATACGGTGTTAAATAAGGTCCAATAACCGCTACAATGATCATCAGCAGGAGAAAAATACTTGCCATGAAAGCAACTTTTTTCCGTTTCCAATTTTTCCAAAATTCCTTTACTGGTGAATATTGATTTTTTGCTGCGAACGTTCCTGTTCTCTGAGGATCCTTTTTTAAAGCCTCCATTCGAATTCCCCCCATGCTAAGAACCCATTGTCCTAATTTTCGGATTTAAAACACTGTACAAAATATCAACAAGAAGGTTGACCAAAATAAACTGGACGGAAAAAAGCAGCAGTAATGCTTGAATGACAGGGTAATCGCGAAAGGCAATTGAATCGATGAGCAGACGCCCCATCCCCGGAAAACTAAAGACCGTTTCAACGACGACAGAACCACCAAGTAAAAATCCAAATTGTAAACCGGTAATCGTTACAACAGAGATCATCGAATTTCTCAATGCGTGCTTTGGAATAATAATCAATTCCCTTAACCCTTTTGCTCTCCCGGTTCGAATAAAGTCGGCACCGAGCGTTTCAAGTAATGATGACCTCGTAAAGCGAGCAATCATTGCCATAATCCCTGCTCCTAGAGCTATCGATGGCAAAATAAAATGTTTCCAACTGTCAGCTCCTCCAGTCGGCAGCCACCCTAATTGGACAGAAAATAATTGAATAAGGATTAACCCGAGCCAAAAGCCAGGAATCGATATTCCAGAAACGGCTGTAAGCATCCCTAAACTATCAGGCCATTTATTTTTGAAAACTGCGGACACTGTCCCAATAATAATTCCGAAGATAAAGGCCCAAATGATACTGAATAACGTAAGTAATACCGAATTTTTAAAACGATTTTCAAACATTTCCGTTACGGGAAGACCCGTTTTTAAAGAGCTGCCAAGATCTCCTTGAAAAATTCCATTCATATATGAAACATATTGTAACGCGATCGGATCATTCAGCCCCATTTCCTCTCTGATCTTATTGACTTCATCTAGATTAGCATCCGGTCCTACAACTAACCGAGCAGGGTCACCAGGGATTAAGTGAATGAAGAAAAAAATGAGCATCGAGACAATCAATAAGGTCGGAATTAATTCCAGTATTTTCTTACCCACATACCGAAACATATTCGTCCCTCCTTTCTGGACAAACAAAACTTGGCTTGTCGTTAAAGAGGTTCTCAGCAAGTAAATTATTTTGCCTAGAAACCCTTATGCTTCGTACAAGTCTTAATGCAATGGTGAAAGCCTTAGTTTCAGTTATACGATCATCCATAGGTTTTATAAATTCTGTTAAGACAAAAAGGAATGGGGTGCAGACACACCCCGTACCTTTTGTGTCTCAATTAACTCAGACCTTATTTGATTTTTGCGTGATTCACATTGATTCGGCCATTTGGTGTAACGAATACGCCATCTACATGATCACGTAATGCATAAATGTTTTCGTCGGACGCTAAGAAAATCCAAGGAGCTTCTTCATAAATCTTTTGCTGGACATTCCCATAGGTTTCATATTGTAAGTCTGAATCTGTCACTGTGTTCGCTTCTTGCAGCCAGCTGTCAACCTCTTCATCGCTAAAATAAGCAGAATTACCGCCACCTGGAGGGAAGCTGTCGCCACCAAGAATCGGTCTAATCATATGGTCAGTGTCAGACGGATAACCTCCCCAGCTTACATACCACATTTCAACTTCCGCTTCTTCTGGTGTATGCCCGCCATAAATTCTGTCTGATAATGTTCCTTCTTCCATTGAAAGAACTTCTAAATCTACACCAATTTGCGAAAGCTGTTGTTGAATAAACTGCATCCCTCTTACAGTATTCGAGTTCGTATTACCCCAAATTTCTGCCGAAAAGCCGTCTTCATACCCGGCTTCTGCCAATAGAGCTTTCGCTTTCTCAAGGTCGTAATCATACGATTGCTGCTCCTGGTAATTGAAGATCGTATTTGGAAGTACTGAATCTAATGGAGAGGCATAACCAGCCATCACTACTTCAATAAAAGCGTCTTTGTCTATTGCATAATTTAACGCTTGTCGAACGCGCGGATCATCAAAAGGCTCTTTCATCGTATTTAATGAAATATAATTAGCAATCGTAGAGTTGTTCGTTTCGACAATTATATTTTCATCTGCTTCCAGCTCATCAAGGTTTTGTGTCGGTGCCGGGAAAATAAAATCGGCTTCCCCTGTTTGCAGCATTGCGACACGCGCCCCATTTTCTGGAACAGGTCTATACGTGATTTTTTCTACCGTTGCTTGGCCATCATTCCAATAATCCTCGAACAATTCAATCGTTAAATGATCGCCTTGAACCCATTCAACAAACTGATAAGGTCCTGTTCCGACTAGAGTTTGTGATAAGTCTGCGTCTTCTTCGAGTGCTTTCGGACTAACCATTCCAGCAGGAACAATTTTCGTTAAAATGTTACTGTTAGGCTGTTCAAGGGTCATTTTTATTTCATATTCATCGACGATTTCTATTTCGGTTATCTCATTAAACCCTCTGCTATATAAACGAAGGTTCTTATCAGGATCACGGATCCTTTCGAAATTCGCTTCGACAACTTCGGCATTGAATGCAGCCCCATCATGGAACGTAACGCCTTCACGCAGTTTAAATGTCACTTCGGTTGCCTCATCATTCACTTCAAACTCTTCTGCAAGCATCGGCACAATTTCTCCATCTTGCTCTGCAATGAGACCTTCATACATGGCAGATTGAACAGCATTGGAGTTGCGATCTCCAGTGTTGTGTGGGTCCATCGTTATAAAGTTTTCATTCACAGCAATCACTAATTCATTTTCTTGATCACTCGCTTCTGCATCAGACCCTCCATCCTCCTCTTCCGCAACGTCTGAATCAGCTGCATCCTCGTCTTCTTCTGCACCACTAGGTTCCTCAGAGGAACAAGCAACAATTAAAACCGACAAGAGCAACAACGACAGAATGTGAAAAATCTTAGCTTCTTTCACCTGATTAATCCCCCTTAAAATGATTTAATATTTAAACTAGCCGTTCAAGACGACTAATTTATTTCATTTTGTACAAGACGTTGTTAAGCTTTCAGTTTGATCTGTCTTATCTAAGAAGCTCCTTTTATAACACGGCATTAAAAACGAAGCTGATTATTCTGTTAAATTCGCGTAATTTTGATGTCAATTTAATTTGTTTCACCTGTGGAGAAATTAATTGGGCATATTTTCAATGACTTTTAATAATTTTCTTTTATCATAGTTCTTACATAGTGAGTAGTCAACTGAATATTCTGAATAATTTGCGTATTATGCTCCCTTTTTTACACGATGAAAAAAAGGTACCGCCCTTGTCAGCAGTACCTTTAAATGAATGAAGATCATGTATTTTAAAGCTAAAAATGTTGTCCGAGAAATATTTTTTGACATATTTCGGGAAGTAACTGGCACTTGGCAGGCGTTCTTGATATACAGTAGAATTGTTGGAAAGGAGTTGAGAATCGTGAAATGGCCTTTTTTGAAAAGAGAAGAAAAAGAGAACTCATTCTCTGAGGAATTCGATCATATGAAGTTACAATTATCGTCAATGGTCGACCGCGTAACAGAACTCGACCAAAACCTACAAAAATTTATGAGACTCCAATATAAAACTGGAAAAAGTTTAGAAGGAGATTTAAAAAAAGTCACAACGATCATCAAAGACCAACAAGAGGAAAAAAACATCCCATCTAACGATCAAGCTATTCACAATCTAATTAACCAAATTGATGATATGGATATGATCTATGAACAATTATCCATTGACTCCCAATGGAGAGAAACATTAATAAACTGGACGTCCCAGACATTACACACTCTCTCGGTTTTAGGTGTAACCGAATGTATCCAACGAGGAGAAAAGTTTGATCCCAGATTTGCTGAAGCGATTAAAACAATTTCACCGCAAGAACATACTGAACCAAATGAAATCATTGCGATCTATAAAAGAGCATTCGCTGAATCAAATGGAAAAATAATTAGAAAAGGACAAGTTGTTACGGTAAAGGAGAAAAATATATGACTCATTCATCAACCAACGCAAAAACGACTTCATTTCGACCCATCATTGGCATTGACTTAGGAACAACAAATACTGCAGCTGCCTACATTTATAAACAAAGCCCCCGAATGATTCAACTGAAAAACGGTGAACATATGATGCCTTCAGTCGTTTTATTGGACCCTAGCGACAAAGTAATCGTAGGTGATGACGCTCGCAGTGCCTTAGTCGCCATGCCCAATCGTACAAAAGCAGCAGTCAAGCGAGAAATGGGGGAAGAGACACTCATTTCATTAGGGGAAAAATCATTTACCCCAGAAGAAATATCAGCATTCATTTTAAAAGAAATCAAACGTGTAGCTGACAAGCAGCTAGGTGAAGGCGAAAAAGAAGCAGTTATCACTGTCCCCGCTTATTTTACGAACCAACAACGCCAAGCTACGAAAAAAGCAGGAGAACTTGCAGGTTTTGTCGTCGAGCGAATCATTAATGAACCGACAGCTGCTGCTTTAGCATATGGTATGCAAAACCTCGAAGAAAACAGCCATATTATCGTTTATGATTTAGGTGGCGGCACATTCGATGTATCCGTAGTAGAAATGATGGACGGGATTCTTGAAGTAAAAGCATCTGCTGGTAATAATCAACTTGGCGGAGAGGACTTTGATTGGCTTGTCGTCGATTGGCTTTCCGAAAAAATGATAGCCTCAACCCAAATTGATCCAAGAGAAGACATACGAAGCAAGGCCCGCTTGAAAGAAGAAGCTGAAAAAATAAAAGAGAAGCTATCTTACGAGGACACTGTAAACATAGCTGTCCCTGTCGTTACGGTTAAAAATAATTCGCCGATTGGACTTGATGCTACACTAAATAGAGATGAATTTGTAAAACTAATTGAACCTTTACTTCTTGAAACGGAAGAAAAGCTAAGGCAAGTTCTGAGTGATGCCAACTTGAAAGCAACAGACATTGATGAAGTCTTACTCGTAGGTGGGTCGACGAGAATCCCACAAGTTCACCAGCTCATCACGTCATTTTTTCAAAAAGCTCCTAAAAAAGATGTTAACCCTGATGAAGCTGTCGCTTTAGGTGCTGCTGTTCAAGCAGGGTTAAAATCCGGTGCTCTTAGTAACAGTGGACTTATTGTTACGGATGTCGCTCCTTTTTCAATGGGAATTGCTGTGTTAGACAACATGAGGTCAAGAGCAAAGCCCGGAGCATTCCATGCCATTATTCCACGTAACACAACAATTCCAGTAACACGGACAGAAAGTTTCACGACTTCGGAAGATAACCAAACTGCTGTCAGTATTGAAATCTATCAAGGGGAAAATGATTGGGTAAAGAATAATTACTTTCTTAATGAGTTTATACTCGAAGGTTTACCCGCAAAACGAGCAGGTGAAGAAGCGGTAGATGTGACGTTTCGCTATAATTTAAATGGTATTTTAGAAGTGACCGCTAAAAGTGCTTCGACAGGAAATGAAATGTCTGTCACGATCGAGGATGCTATCGACCGAAGTTCAGAGCAAGCTTTTCAAGACAGCATGACCAAAGTCGAGGCTGCTTATGAAGTCGAAGATCAAGATCTAGCTGAGGAACTGAACCTTTTTGATTTTACCGAGGACGTTCCAGGTGAATCCGAGGAACCATTGGAAGAATTAATCACTGATGCCAAGGAATGGAAAAAACGTTTTTCAAAAGAACTTCATAATTGTGATGGTGTTTCAAAAGAAGAGCTTGAACAAGTGATGATGTTGATTGAGTCTGCCCTAAACTCGAATGACCCTGCGCTATTAAATAAGGCAATTGAACGTTCTATTGATCTAGCGATTGACTTAGAAATTTAGGAAAGGAGCATGTACGATGCCTCAAACTGTACATCAAAGTTATTATAAAATACTAGGAACGACAGCGAACATTAGTCAACGACGGATTAAAGAAAAGTACATTGCCGCTGTGAAAAAACATCCACCTGAAACAGATCCTGAACAATTTGAACTAATTCGAGAAGCGTACGAAACGTTAAAAGACCCGCTAAAACGTAAACAGTATGACCTTGCAAGAAAATATGGTGGTAAAATCGAAAATATATTAAATAAAGCTGGACGTGATGTAGAGAAGGGGAAATTCAAGCAAGCTTTTGATCTATACAACAATATTTTAGAGGTCGACCCGATCAACCTTGCCGCCCAAACTGGCGTTTTGCTTACTTCTGTTATGATTGATGACTTAGAAAGAGCATATGATTGTTTTGAACAAATATTAGATTCCCCTGAATTAATGGAAGATGAAGGCGAAGAAGGCTATACGTTCATCTATTCATTATTTAGTAATGCACTAATCAAAAAGGATTATCTAGATAAGGCGAAGGAGATCCTTGAGGAAGGGGTTAAGAGATTTCCAAAGTCAACTCATTTCTTTGTACAGCAACTAGTGTTCATATATATCCATTTAGATCAGGAGGATCATGCACTAGAATTTACTGAATCGACCATCCCTCCAGAAGGAGAGGAATCGTTTGAAAACATAGATTCCTTTATGATGTGGCTTGTTGTCGTCAATCAAACAGAGAATTGGTCTCACTTATCAAAAGTCCAAACTCGCTTCCGTAAATTTTTAAAAAACCTTGAAGACGAAGATGAAAAAGAAGAAGCGTTTGAGTTATTAATGGCTGAATACGAAGAATACTTCGATCACAAAAATTTCCGTATGGCTGAACTTCATATTGACTTTGCAAAAATCGTGTCAGACACTCCATCTGATCTAAAGGAAGACATCAAAGAAATCAAAAAGTTAGTAAGAGTTGAAAAAGATTTAGATCGACTCTTTAAAGATGATTCGATTTTCCCACTCATTCTTTTACGAGCTGTTCGATTGTATTTTGATGACGAGGATCATCCAATTGTACAGCAAATCAAAGTATCATTTCCGCCGGACATCGTGGAGGAGCTTGAAGAAGATCGAGAATATTTTGCTGCAGGAATTTTGCATTTGAAAAAGAAATACGCAGCATTCTATAACTTCTTTAAATCGGACTGGGACGAGCTATTTAATGAGCTGACAAAAGACTTTAACAGAGAAATGAAAAGAGGATTACGAAAGTTCATTTAATTGATGCCTGATCTAGTGCGATTATTCCACACTAGATCAGGCATTTTATTCGGTCTATATAGTTACGACATTATTCGGGAAGTGACTGGCACTTGGCTCTTAGTACAAAAACAAGACGATTCCGACTAATGCTGCCCAAAAAGGAACACTAAGAATTGTCCCCCATAGCAAACCTTTAAAGAAGTTTCCTTCATGTTTCATATTACCAACCTCCATATGAATGAAGTATTGGAAAAAATGCCTTGAAATATACGACATTCGACAATGTTCGGGAAGTGACTGGCACTTGTCTTATAGGCACTTGTCTTATATGTGGTGGAGCCAGAGGGCGATGAAGACGCCGATTGATGTGATAAAGCCAACGGTTGGTCCGCCTTCTTTGTATGCTTCCGGCATCATCGTTGATGCGACCATCGCAATAATCGCTCCTCCTGCAAAGCTGCTGACGATTGCTTTAATACTATTAGATGCAGTGTCTAGTAAAGTTGCCCCGGCTAACGAACTTAATGCCGAAAAAAAGACAACTAGTGCCCACA
This sequence comes from Evansella halocellulosilytica, assembly GCF_002335745.1. Lineage (GTDB taxonomy): Bacteria > Bacillota > Bacilli > Bacillales > Salisediminibacteriaceae > Bacillus_CA > Bacillus_CA halocellulosilytica. The sequence goes on from NZ_NIST01000001.1 coordinate 5,487,916, forward strand.
TGATGACAATCTTCTTCCTCGAAAACCCACTTTTTCGCAACCCGACTGTACTCGATAATCCTTCCGGAATGTTACTAATAAAAACCGAGACGACAAGAGCTAAGCTAACTGATGCTCCACCAATTAAACTCATCCCGATCATTGCTGACTCAGGCAATGTGTCCATAACCGAACCAATGAATATCCCCATCCCTGATGTTTTCCCGTCAGAATCTGAAGAAGAAGATCGAGACCCTCCAGAAAATAAAGTACCATCTGCCTTATAAGCTCGATCCGTCCCTTTCCTTTGATGCCCACCTTTGTGTGAAATGAGCAAATCCAAAATAGTGAACAGTAAAGCGCCGCCTAAAAAACCAATCGCCACTTCTTTAAAACCGCTAATTTCTAACGATCCTTCTAACAGCTCATAAGCTGTCGCTCCGATTAAAGCACCTGTCCCTAATGCCATAATAAATCCGATAACTCTTTTCGGAATCGATACTTTTAATGCTAACAATGCACCAAACATCGTTGCAGAAGCAGCAAACGTCCCCCAAAAAAGGGCATTCCACATACGGAAACGCCTCCTACTATTTTTTTACAACTATATACAAAGCTCAATCCTTTTTATTTCTTACATTTAAACTTATCATTCGAGTGGAATAACTTATGTAATTAAATGATCGTACTTTTAAGATCTGCTAAACGCTCCAAAATATACTGAGAACCATTTTTTTATCAGTCACTCAGTCAAAAGCACTACCTGCCATCCATCCTGAAATTGCCGGACTGAAAAACGACATATGAAAAACCAATGCAACATACGGTGTCACATTGGTTTATGAGATTGAAAAGCTATAACCTCACTTTTGACCGCTCCGTGCTAGACAGCAATCGAAAGGTTAAAATGATATAAATTCTATTTACAGAAACGTCACCCTACCTTATCGCTCATGACATGCTACATAATGGTCTTTGTCTATTTGTCTCCACTCCGGAAGTTCATTTTTACATTGTTCTGTAGCAATTGGACAACGTGTATGAAAAGGGCATCCGCTTATCTCCTCTGTAGGTGAAGGAAGCTCCCCTTTTATTTTTATTCTCTCCGTTTTTTGATTCGTATCAGGCTTCGGTATAGCCGATAAAAGAGCTTCCGTATAAGGGTGTAACGGTGACTCGTAAAGTTTTTCAACTGGAGCAAGCTCCACCATATGGCCTAAATACATGACCATGACACGATCACAAATATGCCGTACGACACCTAAATCATGAGAAATAAATAGGTACGTTAAGTTTTCAATTTCTTGTAGTTCTTTTAGCAATTTAATAATTTGAGCTTGCACCGATACATCGAGAGCTGATACAGGTTCATCACAAACGAGAAATTTCGGATTCACTGCGATTGCTCGCCCAATCCCAATTCTTTGCCTTTGACCACCGCTAAATTCATGCGGTAATCGGTCTGCATGCTCGGGCTTTAAGCCTACTTTCTGCAAAATAGACTTAACCTTCTCTTGTCGTTCTTTTTTTGAAAGAGAAGAATGCATAACTAAAGCTTCTTCAATCGCATTTCCGATCCGTTGCCGTGGATTCAAGGATGCAAAAGGGTCTTGAAAAATCATTTGCAGCTTTCTTCGATAAGGCTTTAATTTCATTCGACTTAATTTTGTTATATCTTGCCCATCAAAAATGATATTTCCTTCAGTAATTTTTTCTAATTGCATAATCGTGCGACCTAATGTTGATTTTCCGCACCCTGATTCTCCGACAACCCCTAGCGTTTCTCCTTGATATACTTCAAGTGAGACCCCATTTACAGCTTTGACGTGTGATTCAATTCGTTTAATGATCTTACTTCGTACTGGATAATGTTTTTTTACATTTTCTAATTTAATAAGTGATCTTTTTTGGGTCATCTTCGTTCACCTCTTGCAACCAACATGTTGTTTTATGATGCGGGGTGAGACTAGAGTTAGCAGGCTTTTCCTGTTTGCATTTGTCCATCACATACTTACAACGGGGATGAAAAGCACACCCACTGATTTGGTCATTTAAAGTAGGTAAAGAGCCAGGGATAGGCTCTAAGTTATGTTGGGAATCGGCATGAGGCACAGAATTGAGCAAACCTTTTGTATAAGGGTGCTGCGCATTGTTGAAAATCGATTCAACATCTCCTTCTTCAATAATTTCCCCTGCATACATGACGATCACCCTGTCAGCTACTTGTGCAACGACCCCCATATCATGAGTGATCAAGATAACGCTCATTTGATATTGATCCTTTAAATCTTGGATCAATTCGAGAATTTGAGCTTGAATCGTCACATCTAACGCTGTTGTCGGTTCGTCTGCAATGAGCAATTTTGGGTTGCAGGCTAAGCCAATTGCAATCATCACTCTTTGACGCATCCCGCCACTTAACTCATGTGGATATTGGTGCATGCGCTTTTCAGGTGAAGAAATCTCAACCTGCTTTAATAATTCAATACCTTGTTGATGTGCTTCCCTTTTCGATATTTTTAAATGATTCATTAAAACTTCCCTTATTTGAAAACCAATGGAAAACACAGGATTTAAAGCAGTCATCGGTTCCTGAAAAATCATTGAAATTTCATTACCTCTGACCTTCTGCATCTCTTCCTTCGATAACTTTGTTAAATCTGTATCATTAAAGTTTATACTTCCTTCTACGATATTCGCATTTCTAGGTAATAATCCCATGATAGAGAGTGCCGTAATACTTTTTCCACAACCAGATTCACCTACGATACATACCGTTTCACCATGTTCCACGGTAAAGGAGATACCCTTTACCGCAGATAGTGGCTTTTTTTGTGAAGAAAACTGAGTAACTAAATTATTTACGTGTAATAGTTGTCGTGGCATATTATCTCTACTTTCTATATGCTTCTCTTAAATCAAATACTAGTTCTGGAGCTAAAATAACACCATCTAAAGACTCATCATGTGCGAGTGTTGCTATAGCATGGTGCATCGGTACAATAAATACCTCTTCAATCACTCGCTGATGTGCCTCGTTTAATAGATCTTGTCTCCTGTCATCATCTAGCTCTTTTCTCGCTTCATCAACGAGAGCATCAAAATCAGGGTCACTATATTGTGAACGGTTATTTACACCGACACTATCACTATGGAAATACCCATAAGCTGTTTCAAGCCCATTCATAGAGTTAGAGGAACCTAGTACAAACATATCTTGTTCTCCTTGAGACGTGACATCTAACATCGTTCCCCATTCAAGCATTTGAATCGAAATATTAAGCCCAATTGCCTCTAATTGTTCTTGAGCTACTTCAGCCATTCGTAAATAAACTCCTCTATCTGATGTATAAAGTGTTAATTCCTCATCACCATATCCATTTTCTTCAACAATCTCCCTTGCCTTGTCAGGGTCATATCCATATCCTGAGTCTTCAATTATTTCGTCATAACCTACTACTGCTGGACCAAATAGAGAATGCGATTTGAATCCAATGCCTCCTAGTAATCCAATATAACTATCGATATCTAATGCATATGCAACAGCTTGACGAAACGCTAGTTCATTCATCGGTTCTTTTTCCATATTAAATGCGTAAAAATAAACGCCGGTTGCCTCTCTTTGAAGTAGTTCAGTTCCTGACATACTTTCCAATCTTGGAATATGTTCAGCATCTATTCCGTCGATCATTTGTACTTCACCAGTTTCGAGCATGGAAATCGCTGTTGATTGCTCAGGAACCGTCAAAAATGTGATTTTTTCTAACGGAGGCGGCTCTCCCCAATAATTATCATTTCGGACCATTTCTAACCGGTCTCCTTGGACCCAATTTTCAAACTTAAATGGTCCTGTCCCAACAGGCTCTTGCATCAAGTTTTGATTTTGGTCAGCGGTAGGACTAATTATTGCTGTCGTACGATTTGTTAAGATTGTTAAAACATTCGGGTTCGGCTCCTTTGTCGTAATACTAATCTCGTAATCACCTAAAACCTCAATTTCATCAATAAAGCTCATAATATGTGCCCCAGGAGCCCCGACATCAGGATCGATTAACGTTTCAAACGTATATTTTACAGCTTCCGCATTGAATGGTGTGCCATCATGGAATTCCACACCTTCTCTTAGTTCAAATACCCACGTTAAGTCGTCTGGATTATGATAAGATGTTGCTAAATGGGGGATAAATTCATTCGTATCTGGGTCGTTTACAAATAACCTTTCGTACATTTGGTTGATTGGTTGATCTGAAACCGTGTCCCACGTTTCGATTGGGGATAACCCAACGGGATCACTCGTTGTTGCAAAAACCATTTCTTGTGGAACATCACTAGAAGGCTCACTTGCTTCTTCTTGATCCTCCTCTTGTCCCTCATCTTGCTTTGCATCACTCTCGCCATTTATATCATCGCCCTGACTTGTTTCACTTGTACAACCAACAATAATAGCAGCGATGACTAATAATAGTAGAAGATAAAAGATATTCCGTTTTTTCATCAGCAATCCAATCCTCTCATTAATAGTTTTTGTCCATATTTGGATCAAGTGCATCACGCAATGCATCACCTACTACATTAAAAGCAAACACGACTAACATAATCGCAATCCCAGGAATAAGAACCAAGTGAGGTGAATTCCACATATGATTTTGTCCAGAAGCGATCATGGCACCCCATTCAGCAGTAGGGGGCTGGGCACCTAACCCTAAATAACTTAAAGCTGCGGTTGATAAAATAACTGTTGCCAAGTTCATTGTTCCAATAACGATGATCGGTGCAAAACAGTTCGGCAAAACATGTTTTATGATTATTCGCAAATCACTCGCACCTAGTGATTTTAATACCGTTATAAACTCTTGTTTCTTGATACTAAGAACATTTCCTCTAATAATCCGGGCACAAGATGGGACTGACCAAATACTGATTGCAATAATGACATTTACTAAACTAGTACCTAAGATAGCAATGATTAACATGGCTAATAATATACTTGGAAATGCAAACATCAAATCAATAAACCTCATAATGATCCCATCTAACCTTTGATAATATCCAGCTAATCCCCCTAATATCACCCCTCCCAATAAACCTAAGGCTGTAGCAAGAATCCCAACAAATAAGGATATCCTTGCTCCAAAAACGAGCCTGCTCCAGACGTCTCTTCCGTAGTGATCTGTTCCTAACCAATGCCCTTCACTCCCTGGTTTTAAATGGGTTGATGAAAGATTTTGGACATTTGGTTCATGAAAAGTTATGACAGGTGCCAAAATAGCAAGTAAGACTTGGATTACAATAATCAATAAACCAACTAACGCGATACGGTTACTTATTACTTTTTTCAATGCATGCCAGATCGCACTCTTTTTTTCTTCCGGTTTTCCGGAATCAATAACGTCACCTTTAGAAGTGGTTAATTCAGTTGGCAAATGAATTCCCCCTCCTCTCTACCTGAAATGGTTTCTATTCATACGTAATCCTAGGGTCAATGAGAATATAAAGGATATCGACAATCAAATTGACAAAAACAAATAATGCCGCAATAATCAGGACGCCACCTTGAACCATCGGGAAATCTCTCTGTGAAATCGCATTAATCATTAACCGACCGACACCATTTATCGCAAAAACCTGCTCAACGATCACTGTGCCACCGAGTAGGAAGCCGAAGTTCAATCCGACTAACGTAATAACAGGAATCATTGCATTTCGAAAACAATGCAGCATAATGACATATTTTTCCTTTATCCCTTTTGCACGAGCAGTTCTAATGTAATCGGAGCTAATGACTTCTAACATGGCTGAACGTGTCATTCTTGCTATCATCGCAGCAGATGCGGTGCCTAAAGTGATAGCTGGAAGTATGAGCTCCTTTAAACCTTGTAAGGTATACCAAGGGGCGTTCATTCCTCCAACTGGCAGCCATTGTAAACTCACAGAAAAGACTAAAATAAGAACAGCCCCAAGCCAAAAGTTCGGAATCGATACACCTGCTAAAGCAACTGTCGTACTTGTATAATCAGCCCAAGTATTTTGCTTTAGTGCAGATATCACACCCATTGCTACCCCTAATATCGTCGCAACAAATACACTAGCTATCGCGAGTTTTACCGTATTCGGGAACCGAATTAATAAAGCGTGGCCCACATCCTGACTCGTTTGATAAGAGTAACCAAAATCCCCTTGTAAAACACCAGTTATATAACTCCAATATTGTACATAGATCGGGTCATTCAAGCCTAAATTTTCTCGAATTTGTTCTACAGATTCTTGTGTCGCCTCGGGTCCTGCAATAATTAAGGCAGGGTCACCAGGTGCTAAATGCATACTTAGAAAAACGATGATCGAAACACCTACTAGCAGTAGGATCATTTGCATAAACCGCTTTACAATTAGTCCTACCAACTTGATCCCTCCTTTCAAAAAGCGCTTTAAAGAACAAACAAAATAATTAACTAGTTACACTGTGACTAATTCCTTCGTTGAAAGAGTTAGGATGTCACATCCGTCCTCGGTGATCACGACATCATCTTCGATTCGTACACCACCTAAATCTGGAATATAAATCCCCGGTTCAATCGTTACGACCATTCCTGGTTTCATTTCAACGTTCGTCGTTTTTGAAAAAAATGGATCCTCATGAATTTCCAACCCGATTCCATGACCGGCACCATGCCCAAAATATTCTCCATACCCTTTCTCCGATATGTAATCTCTTACAACAGCGTCAACCTCATTTGAGAACATACCCGGTTTTATGACATCAAGACTATTTTGTAATGCTTCATATACAACTTTATAGATTTTCTTTAATTCAGGGTGCGGTTCTCCCAAGGCAAGTGTCCTCGTCATATCAGAACGGTATCCTTGATACAGTGCACCGTAATCTAACGTCACCATCTCCCCTTGTTCAATCACTTTTTCACTAGCTACACCGTGAGGAAAAGAGCCTCGATATCCAGATGCGACAATGAGCTTAGACGAATTAGAAGTCGCACCATTTTTTCTCATAAAATACTCTAACTCATGACCGACATCTAATTCTCTCACCCCTGGTCGTATAAACTCTTGGATAAACTCAAATGCTGCATCCCCGATCTCAGCAGCCTTTTTAAGCAATCTAATTTCTTCTTTTGTTTTAATCATTCTTAACTTTTCAACTGCTTTATTGGTCGGAACAAGTTTCACTTTCGCCTTCTCAGCTAATGCTGAATAAAGATTATAATGAACATCTTCAGCTTCAAACCCTAAACGAGTTATATTCATGTTTTGTATATGCTCAACGACATTGTCTAGTAAAGATTGGGATTGACGGTGAATATTCACCTCATACCCTTCGACTTGATTTTGGGCTTGTCTCGCATATCGAAAATCAGTTAGGAATGCAGCTTCGGACTTCGTAATTAGAACGACTCCAGCAGTTCCAGTAAACCGCGTTAAATACCTTCTATTCTCCGCCTTCGTAATTAATAAACCATCAATACCAAATGCATCGAACTGATCTCTTAACTGCTTTAAATGTCCCACTATAAAAACTCCTCTCCACGATTATTTAAGATAATTATCTCAATCTTTTATAAATGCAAGATTAATGCCAACCTCTAAGACCTAATAAATTTGTTACAAAAACATAAAATTTTCAAAAATATTGAAATATTCGGTAAAATAAATCTAAAAAAATATACATTCGTTTATGAATATGTATATCTTTTTAGAATTTATGAAATTGGTGTATAGATTTCTAGATTCTCCATTGAAAGCAGGACAAAAAAAGTAGATCAAGGCGACGAAATGTTGAGTCTCGAAGCGTATCGTGTTCTTACGTGAGTAACGTAGAAACGAGTCAACACAGAGGACATAAACTATTTTTCCCAGACTTTTTGAACAACGTCTCAAATCTACCCTAAACGTATTAAATCTGACGGATACGAAGTCAATACGTTCGTTTTTCCATCGTCCCCAATATAAATATTTTCCTCTATTCTCACACCTCCGAATTGAGGAATATAAATTCCTGGTTCAATCGTAAACAAAAAGCCCTCAGCGACCTTTAATGAATTTTCGCTATGAATAGAAGGTTGTTCGTGAACATCGATGCCCAACCCGTGACCTACTCGATTGTTAAAATAAGCACCATAACCTTTTTCTTCTATGAAAAACCGAGCCGCTCTATCGATCTCTCCAATAGGAACCCCCCTTTTTGTAGCTTGAATTGCTCTCTTTGTTGCCTCGGACACAGTTTCATATATTTTTTTCTGTTCCTCTGTTTCTTCACCAATGACGAACGTACGCGAGATATCTGAACAATATCCACCAACGACCACACCCATATCAATAAGTAAGAAATCACCTTTTTTAAACGTCCTAGCTCCAGGACTTCCATGAGGTAATGCCGCATTCTCTCCAGAAAGAACCGTTGTCGAAAAAGCTGGTCCTTCTGCTCCTGACTTTCGCATTAAATATTCAAATTCTGCCGTTAATTCAAGCTCTGACATTCCTACTTTTACTTGTTTAATGCCATCATTCAACACTTGTTCGATACAATGAATCGCCTTTTGGACAAGATGACATTCTTCCTCTGTTTTTCTCATCCTTTCTTTATGAATAAACTCTGTCATGTTCAGAACGCTCTCTACCTCGATCCAATGCGTTAATTGTTCAAATTGATCTAATGTAACTTTTTGTTTCTCTATGCCGAAGGTTCGAAACCGATTACCAATTTCATCCTTCAACCTTTCATATGGATTTTCTTCGTCTGATACTATTACTACTGTCTTAACGTATGAAAAATCTAAAGCCATCTCTTTATCTAAAGCAGGAACAAATAAATACGTTTTGTCCTGTTCTTGATGGACAATTAATGCCATAAATCGTTCATACGGTTCAGAATGAAACCCTGTATAATAGAAAATATTTTTAGGGCTTGTTATCATTGCAACTTCTATATCCATCACATCCATGTAGTTTCTCAATGACATTAATCTATTCTTATAGGACTCTTTCATAGAAAACTCTCCTTTTAAACCCAAATGTAATTTTCATTTTCTTAATGAATTAAATAAAACACAAGCTAATCTAGTAAATGACCAAAATTAGCTTGTAGCCTTGATTTAAAATCAATTAGTTAACGGCATTTTGAGTATCATCTACACCTTTTTGGTTTTGAAATTCAGTAAAGTGGTCAGGTTTCACATATGCTTTTATTCGCATCGCAACATAGTAGACAACCCCAGATATAATAAGCGACTGAACGGCTGGTATTCCAACTGGATACTGATACTGAGTAAGGTAACCTACTAAAGCCCCTACTAAAAAGGCAATCGTTGCCATCCAATTCCACCCTGCTTTATCTACCCATTCTCTATTACGAATAAAGAAGAAATCAACAAACATTACCCCGGCAATGGCAGGATAAACAACTCCTAACAATACTAGAAAATCCATAAAATATGTCAGAATACCAATTAGTGCCAGTATGATCCCAGCTAAAGATCCACCAACAGTTAACCATGCACGCCCTTTACCGGAATTGATATTAAACATATTTGCGGCAGCTAAACCAATTGAATAACTTGCCACTAATTGACTCGTCCATAGGGCAATCCATAAAATGATGAAACCCCAAAATGGGAACCCTAAACCTTGCATGACCACTACGATATCTGCATCACCAATACCTACTGACATAATCGCTCCAGTAAAGAAGAAAACAAACCCAATGAAGACAATTCCAAGTGGAATTAATGCTTGATCTTTTAGTTTTGGCTTTGAATATCTTGTATAATCAGATGCAATAAGCCACTGCGCTACATTGGCTCCTAAAATTAAACTGATAGCAGCAAAAAAGGTCATTGATCGTTCTGGCTGCCAAGAAACAATTTGTTCCCACCCTGTACCTCTTAATGCAAAAAATACACCAGAGGCTATTAAGATTAGTCCAGCAGGAACAGCCAAATAATCTGTCCACTTCATTGAGTTGTAACCTATGACAGCTGGTAATGCAAAAAGAAGACCCGCAATTAATGTAATTAATGCCCAAATCAACCATTGTTCACTATAATTAACTCCTAATACAGCAGCTAGTGCATTACCTGCAACAGCAGTATTTACCCCAAACCAGCCCACATTTAATATAATAAGAGCAAGACCTACTAAAAAACGTGCTTGAACTGCCCCAAAACTTGTCCTTGCAATAACAGAAGATGGACGCCCCGTTTTTGCTCCAAGATATCCTTGTAGTGAATTCCCAACCCATTGAATAACGACTAAACCTACTAAAAGAATTAAAAGTATTTGAGACAGACCAAAGTTTCCAGCTAGTGTAGCACCAACCATAATGACAGGAACAGCAAATTCTAACCCACCAAAAATCGTAGCGGGCACAAGCCAATGTTTCCTTTCTGATTTTGGAACCTCAGAAAGAACGGTATCTTTTTTCATAGTTTCCATTTTGACACTTCCTTCCTTTTAATTAGAAAGCTCCCTCTTATTATTAAGAAAAGAAATTAAGTGTGTTCTTGTTGGAAATATACTTTTTCTGTTCCTTTTAACCATACCCGCTCACCAATCTCCATTAGCTTTTCAATGTCGTCATGATGGACACGAGCAAATACATTTACTGGTTCATGACCTCGATTGCTTCTCGCCATTTCCGCACCATAGTAAATTGCAATGACATGAGTATCTTGATCTCTTTCGTTATCCCAGTCTCTCCAATAACAAATTTCACCCAAACTAGTATAAATCGTTTGGTTCTCACGTACCGGCGCAAATTCACCAGTAAATGAAAAGTTCACTTCCCTGCCTGACCATCTTGATTGTGTGACTACACTTTCGCATCCCATATGATTTTGCAAGTATCAGGTGCGACGCTCTCTAGTAATTCAGCTGAAACTTCTCCTCCACGCTCAAACTTAATTATTACTTTTTTCATAAGACATCACCTTTATTGAAAGCTGGTTCAAACAGAACCAGCTCGAGTCATTTTCTCTTCCATATTAAATTAGATATACTGATTACGCTTATCACTCGTAATATTTGCTTCCGCTCTCTGTGATGGGGAACCAAATCCACCGCCACCACCCGTTTTTACCCTTACAATATCTCCTCTTTCAACCTTTTTTCCATTAACCTTTAAAAGGTGTTCGATCTGACTGCCACTTATGATTTCCACATCCGGCTTCATACCAGCCTCACCACCAAACAAACCCCAAGCGGGTGTTTTAAATCGTTCAAACCAAAGGTAAACAGAGGCTTCCTCGTTCAAGATTTCATACTCTCTAACGACGCCTAGTCCACCACGAAACGTACCTGCACCTCCGGATCCTTGCCTCAAGGCATATTGATTAATTCGAATCGGATACTTTGATTCGTAAACTTCTATTGGGAGGTTTTTAAAATCACCACTTACATGGTTAATCAAGGCAGATTGACCGTCACCATTGTGATAAGCTCCCCATCCTCCAGCAGTAGCTTCTACCGACAAAAATGGTTCACTCGTTTTATCTGTAATTCCTGCAAATGTAACAACCATCGAATCCCCATAGTGAGCTGCCGCAGCCTGTTCTTTCATCACTGGAGACAAAGCCTTAATAATTAAGTCGATAAGTATCCCTAGTGGTGTAAAGTACCAACCACAAGGTGCAGGTTCTGTTGCATGAAAGATCGTCCCTTTCGGAGCAACGACCTCCATTGTTTTAAAATTCCCACCAGTAACCGGAGAATCCGGACTTATTAAATCCTTAAATGCAACCCGACAAGCTGAGATCGTTTGGGCATACCCACAATTGGTTTGACCCATACGTTGCTCACTAGAGCCCGTTAAATCAATGGTAATATAATCTCCTTCAACAACTACCTTTACCTTAACGAGAATTTCTTCATCTTTAACACCATCATTATCCAAGTGCCCTTCTGACTCATAAATACCATCTGGAATTTGACGAACAACTTCTCGATCCATTTCTTCTGACTGCCTAAATATATCTTTAATACATCGATTAATCCGATCAATTCCGAACCTATTAATTAATTCTATAAATCTCCTTTCCCCTGTTCGACAAGCTGCAATCTGTGCATTCAAGTCACCTGTTGCTGCAGCGTTAAAACGATTATTCGTTACGATTAGACGAATCACATCATCTACAGGTTTTCCACGATCATAAATTTTTGTAGGAGGTATTCGAATTCCTTCTTGGTAGATATTCGTAGCATCCATTGGGTACCCAGGATCTTTTGAACCAATATCTAACCAGTGTGCTCTCGTTGCTGTGAAGCCAACTAATTCCCCTTCGAAAAAAATGGGGGAAAAAGTAGTAACATCATTTAAATGTGTTCCGCCAACATAGGAATCGTTCATAATATACAAATCACCATCATGATAGTTTTCAATTCCACCAATTAATTCAGTTGTTACACGAATACATTCATCTAAATTTCCTAGAAAAATTGGTAGCCCTGCTGATTGCCCTAACAACTCAACATCTTTGTTAAATAAACAAACACTACAGTCTTTCATCTCATAAATAATAGGAGAAAATGCACTTCTTGCTAGACTTGCATTCATTTCATCTGCTGTTGAAATCAATGCATTGCGAACAATCTCAGTCGTAATCGGGTTTTCCAAATAAACATAATTATCAATGGTCATACTAATGCCTCCTTTTCTGCTGTTTCTTTTAAAATTTCAACATTTTGATATTCATCAATTTTGATTTGATAATTCGGAGGAATAACGATCGTTGAATTTTTATCTTCAATAATTGCTGGTCCATTAAAATGATTCCCATATTTTAAATAACTAGTTGAGTAGATATGTGATAATTGTTCCTTTTTGTTCCAAACGACATTTTTAGCCGATGTAGATCCTGGCTCTGATTGACTTTCAAACCTTTCACTAGGTGAGAAATCGTGTTTTTCCAATTCTCCAAATGCTGTTACTCTAAGGTTTACAATCTCAGTAGCTGCCTCGGGGTTGTTATGACCGTAAATATCCAAATGCACTCGGTGAAATTCATCAGATAATTCAGATAATTCATTCGACTCATTTGTTACATTTACTGTATACTCCTGCCCTAAATAACGAATGTCTGATGTACGCTGGAATTTTATTTGGTCTGTTGGGATATTTTGTTGATTTAGTACCTCGATACTCTCTTTTTCCATTTCCTCGTAAAATTTATCTAATTGTTCTTTATCTACATCGCTCATTTCTTCAACAAAATTTCGTACGGTGTCAAAGCGTATATCTGTTTGCAACATCCCCCATGCTGAAAATGTACCAGATACACTAGGAATAAATATTTTTCTCATATCTAGTAAATCTGCAATTAATACAGCGTGCATAGGTCCAGCACCACCAAAGGCTACTAAAGTAAACTCACGTGGATCAATTCCTCGTTTTACAGTCAATGTCCTTATAGCATCTGCCATTTTAGCATTTGCAATATCACAAATACCTTCTGCCGTTTCTTGAACTGATAAACCAATCTGATCAGCAACAGATTGAACAGCTTCAATTGCAGCCCCCTTGTCCAACATCATCTCCCCACCTAAAAAATTGTTCTCATTGATTCTACCGAGAACTAAATTGGCATCAGTTACTGTTGGTTTTTTACCGCCCTTTCCGTAACATGCTGGGCCAGGGGAAGAGCCTGCACTTTTTGGACCAACTCGAAGACCACCGGCTTCCACCCATGCAATGGACCCACCTCCAGCTCCTATCGTATGAATATTTACCATTGGAGATAAAATTGGAAACCCTTCCATAATTGTTTCAGAAGTAACATCAGGCTGTCCGTCAATAATTAAACTAACATCAAAACTAGTCCCTCCCATATCGACACATATAAGATTATTATCACCTGTTAAATTCGCTAGATTCATCCCACCAATAGCACCACCAACTGGTCCGGACATCAATGTTTGTAATGGTAATTTCTTTGCAACTTTTGAAGTCATCACACCTCCGTTTGACTGCATAATATAAATATCATTAGTAAATCCTCGTGCTACCATTTCTTCTTCTAATATGTGTAAATACCTCTCAAATATCGGTGCAATGTATGCATTGATAACCGTCGTGCTTACACGTTCATATTCACGCCATTCTCTTGCTATATCACTCGAAAGAGAAATAGGTATATCTAATTTCCTCGCAATTGCTGACCTTATAAGTTGTTCGTGTTTTGGGTTTTGATAAGAGTGTAAAAGACATACAGCAACAGCATCATAGTTTTTATCACCAAGCTCTTTAATCAATCCTTTTAATTGATTCTCGTCCAACTCTAAACTAATTGATCCATCTGCAGTAACACGTTCATTGATTTCATAAATATGCTGACGCTCTACTAGTGGAGATGGTTTTCGATAGTGAACGTTGTACATTTCTGTCCTATTTGCACGACCAATCTCGTAAACATCTCTGAAACCTTTTGTTACAATTAAGGCCACATTTGCCCCTTTCTTTTCTAAAAATGCATTTAATCCTGAAGTTGTACCGTGTACAAAGTATTCAATCTCATTGAAATCTTTAACATAGCGGTCGATACAATCCAGTACACCTTCTGCTAAATTGTGTGGAGTAGTTAATGTCTTATTCGTGTGATAAATGTTCTCTTTCTGGTCATAGATTACTAAGTCTGTAAACGTTCCTCCAATATCGACACCTAAACGATAACGTGACATATTTATTGCCTCCCCTTCTACTATTCTTAATTTCCAAAAAGTCTTTATTCACAAATATTGTTGCTATTTGCTTTTGGGTTGATATTGAAAGTGGAATCATTCATTCTATCCTTCGATATTTCGTCAGGAAATTTAGAGCTAAGTCCAATATAGGGAATCAGAGCTTTCTAATTTAAATGGCTTTTGGTCATCAATCTGAGTGACATAATTATCGTTTTGTGATTATTCATAAAGATAAACCCGCTTCACTCCAAACGACCAGAAGACTCTGAGAGGCTCAGAGTCTTTGAATATTTTACTTAAAGGGAACTAGACCGGCTTTTTCATCCTTTTACAAAGACGGTCTTAATTGAGGTGAAAAACTCAATCGCTGCCTGCCCTTGCTCACGTGAGTGTGAGCTCGATTGCTTCATTCCGCCAAATGGTGCTTGTAATTCAACACCAGCACTTTCCGCATTAATACGGACAAGCCCGGCATCCATATCATTTATAAACGAAAGCATATGAGAAACATTTGTCGTAAAAATAGATGCACTTAATCCGAATTTAGAATCATTGGCAACCTGTAAAGCTTCTTCCACTGTGTCAACTTTCATTAAAGTTAATACAGGACCGAATATTTCCTCTTGTGCAATTGCCATTCGACTGTTGACGTCTTCAAAAACAGCAGGCTGGACATAAAAACCATTTTTCATCCCTTCACTTTCAACCCTTTCTCCACCGTAAAGAAGGGTTGCTCCTTCTGTTTTCCCTTTTTCTATATAGGAAAGAATCGTGTTTAACTGGTTTTCGCTTGCACATGGACCCATCCACGTCTCTTGCTCTAGACCATTACCAACCTTTAGCTCTTTTACTTTAGCAAGGAGCCGTTCTTTAAACTCATCGTATACGTCACTTTGAACGATGACCCTACTCGTAGCAGTACACTTCTGCCCCGTAGACTTCAATCCGCCACTAATTGTCGCATCGACTGCTAAGTTTAAATCAGCATCATTAGCGACAATGACAGGATTTTTTCCGCCCATTTCTAGTTGATATTTGGCTCCACGGGCTAACGCTCCTTGACCGACTTGTTTTCCAACGACATCTGATCCTGTAAACGTAATTCCATGAATATCAGGGTGATCAATGATTCCTTGACCTATAACAGAACCTGCACCGTTGACCATATTCACAACGCCATCTGGAAATCCAGCTTCAGCAAAGCACTCAATCACCTTTGCTGCGGTTACTCCTGTTTCACCTGCTGGCTTTAGGACAACCGTATTTCCGTAAATAAGTGCAGGCGCCATTTTCCATACCGGAATGGCAACTGGAAAATTCCAAGGCGTAATCACGCCAACGACACCTAATGGAGTACGGCTTGTAAACATCAGTGCCTCACTATCTGTTGACGGGATAACATCCCCTATCTTCCTCATTCCTTCACCTGCATAATAGCGTAAGATGGCTACCCCGCGCGCTGTTTCCCCTTTAGCTTCTGGAAACGTTTTGCCCATTTCTTTCGTCATTGTTTCCGCGATCTCGTCTAGTCTGTTTTCAAGAATATTTGCTGCTTTATAAAGGAAATCGCCACGCGCAGCTCCCGATAAGTTTTTCCATTCTGATTGTGCTGCATTAGCAGCTACAACAGCTCGATCTAAGTCGTCCTTCGATGACTTTTGAACATATCCAACAATCTCCTGTTTATTTGCTGGATTAATGCTTTCAACACTTTCACCAGTGGAGCTAGGTTCCCAGGCCCCATTCACAAAGTTAAAATACGTCTTTACGTCAGTTGTTATATTCATAACCTACATCCTTTCCTTGAAATACTTTTGAACGGATCTTTTATTCAGTAAAGTGTCAAACACTAGATCGTCAATTTTTTTGCAATTTGAAATGCCTCTTTCACTGAATCATACTGTTCTTTACTTAACGGTAATCGTGGTGGTCTTGTCGGACCTGCTGGTTTCCCAGCTAATTCGACCATATATTTAATGTATTGTACAAGCTGAGGGGAAGCATCATAGCGATATAACGGTAACTGGTGCTTGTAAAGCTCCATCCCTTCTTGGATCTTTCCTTCACGACCTAGTCGAAACAGCTCTACACCTTCTTTCGGTAATGCATTCGGGACTCCTGAAATCCAGCCAGTAGCCCCTGCTAAGGCACCTTCAAAAGCAAGATCATCGACACCTACCATCACTTCAAGGTCTGTCTTTTCTAAAATCGCTTGTATGCGGCGAACATCTCCTGTGAATTCTTTTACCCCGACAATGTTTTCAAACTGATCGAGTTTGCTTAGTAATTCAGGGGTTAAATCTGTTGGATAATCTCTCGGGTTGTTATAAGCAATAATCGGGATCCCAACATCATTTAACTCTCTATAATGTTCAATAATTTCGTTTTCCAATGGTTTGTAATTGATTGGCGGAAGAGCCATAACTCCAGCTGCCCCTTTTTCTTTTGCGTGCTCTAACCAGTACACCGCTTGTTTAGTGGACGGGGCGGCAGACCCAACAACAACAGGGACACGCCCATTTGCTGCTTCAATAACTGTTTCTACTACTTTCGCTCGTTCATCCACCGTCATCGTCGCATACTCTCCTAGAGAACCCGCCGGCACAAGTCCATCTATCCCTTCTTGAATTAACCAATTACATAGCTCTTTCAAGCCTTCATAATCTACCTCATGATTCTTTGTAAATGGAGTGACAAGTGCCACATAAACGCCTTCAAATTTCGCCATATTCGTTTAACTCCTCTCTAGTTATTAACCTTATTTTCACTCTCAATTGAGTCATTTCATAAATTTAAATCATAATAGAATGACTTTACCTATTAGTCTCTATTTTGATTCGTACACTACTATTTATTAGCCAAGTAAAAAGCCATCCTTTAAAGGATCTGAAGGGTCCCTCATAAATTTATGAAGCCCGGTAATGGATGACTTTCCTTTAATACTAGGAACGATTGCTTCATATTTATCCACTTTTGTTTCTGCGAAAACTGTCCCTTCTAACTGACTGCTTACAATGCTTTCATGTACAAAAATACTTCCCTTTTGTAACTTCTTTCTTGCATATAAAGTCGCCATTCTAGCACATGTCCCCGTTCCACATGGTGAGCGATCCAATTGCCCATCAGCAAAGATCGTCACATTTCTCAACTCAGAATCCTCTCTTTTCGGGACATCTGAAATTATAACGCCATATATGCCCTTTAACTCTTTTTCAATCGGATGAACAACTTCTAGGTTTTTCTCAATAGACAACTTAATCTCTTTTCCAAAAGATTTCAGTTTATTTAATTGGTCTATCGTCACATTGACTCCGAGATCGTCTGCTTGAACAACTGCATAAAATGCCCCGCCAAATGCAATGTCTACTTTCAGAGAAGTTCCTCGTAAATGGACTGGGAAGTCAGGATAATACATAAATGATGGGACATTTTCAAAAGAAACTGCCTTTACAGTTGAGCCTTCGCAAAATGCAGTTGCCGTTACTTTTCCTGCAGGTGTATCAATGACATATGGAGAATCATGTTCTTTTTTCGGCAGTAACCCTATTTCAATTCCAGCAGTAACAACCGCAATAATCCCATGACCGCACATTGTACTGAACCCTTCATTGTGCATAAACAGAACACCAAAATCTGCACCCTCACTTACAGGAGATGTAATCACACACCCATACATCCCATGATGACCGCGTGGTTCATACATTAAAAACCGGCGAATGTCATCATGGTTCTCTCGAAAATATGCTCTCTTTTCTATCATCGTCTGACCTTTTATAGGAGGCAGACCACCTGTTATAATCCTTAACGGTTCCCCTGCAGTATGAGCGTCAACCGTTGTATACACTTTATTTATCTCCATTTTTCAACCACCTCCTACTGCATTGCTTTCTACCTTTTAATGATCTTCCATCGGAGGGATTAAAAGAAACCCTTCCCCGACTTCATCATTCTCTTGGACAAAAAAGCTATGAATCCCCATAATCCATGCAGATCCTGCTATTTTTGTGACCACCCCATTCGTATCACCTATTTTCGTTGTACTTACGACTCCTCCTTTAAAAAGGGAACCGACAATACTTTCGTGAACAAACTCTTCACCAATTTCAATTTCATTTTTGGCAAACAAGGCTGCTAATTTTGCAGAGGTTCCTGTTCCGCATGGAGAACGATCAATCCCTCCTGGTGGGACGACAACGGTGTTTTTCACATGAGCTAGATCATTCGTAACATTTTCTGTAAAAAATTCGATATGTGTTAACCCTTTAATGAACGGCTTTTCTGGATGAACAATATCGACAGTCGCATTAATTGTTTTTCTAATTTGAATTGCGAGATCAATAATTTTCCCAGCATTTGATGGGACGAGCTCAAGATTCAACAAGTCCGCATTCGTAATTGCATAAAAGTTACCGCCATAAGCGATATCACAGTGAACACTTCCGATTCCTTCAACGTTAACTTGAATTGATTCAATTAAGAATGAGGGAATATTTAAAAAACTCACCTCCGTCGCTTTCCCATCTTCAACCTCTACATTTACATCAACAAGTCCTGCAGGAGTGTCTAATTTAATATTAGTAATTGGTTCATTCACCGGTACCAACCCTGTTTCAATTAACGCTGTACAAACACCGATTGTGTCGTGCCCACACATCGGTAAATATCCACCGGTTTCAATATAAATGACCCCTACATCTGCCTGTGGATCACAAGGTTCGACTAGTAGTGCACCAGACATCACATCATGACCACGCGGTTCATACATCAATACTTTTCTAACCCAATCATGCTCCTCTTTTAAATGGATCATTTTTTCTGCCATCGTTCTACCTTTTAAACGAGGTACTCCGGATATGACTGTTCGTGTAGGATTTCCACCAGTATGTGTGTCTATGGTGGAAAACATATACTTAGACTTCATTCATTTTTCACACCCTCTCTGAATCGAACATGGGACAGAGGCGCTACGGGTATCGTCGTTTCCTGTTTTTCCATAATGAGCTCTTCTATTAACTTTCCCGTGATCGCTGCTAAGCTTATTCCATCCCCTTCATGACCGGCTGCAATATAAAAACCAGGTACTTCTTCAACATGGGAGATAATCGGCAAATGATCTGATGTCCATGGTCTTAACCCTGCATACGTACGTATAAAGTTAAAGTCAGCCATTTTCGGGTAGAATCTCACAGCTCTTCTTGCAATACAATGGACGATGTCCATATTGACTTTCGTATTAAACCCAACGAATTCACGACTGCTCCCTATTAAAAAATTCTGACTCTCAGTAGGTTCAAATACTAAAGCAACACCGAACTTCTCCGTTTCTCGATCAACTTTTCTAGTTCCACCAAATTTTGAGAGTAAATATCCAAATTCCATCACTTTTCGTCTCCCGACCGGCAGTTGTCTAGATGCAACAATAATATGTCCTTTCCTAGGCTGTATCGGGATATCAATTCCGACCATTTGTCCAATTCTCGGAGCCCAGACACCTGCTGCATTGACTACTTTTTCTGCTGTAAAAGAGCCATTGTTTGTTTGAATATGAAAGCCATTTCGACTAGACAACCTTCTTATTTCCGATACTTCCGTTTTCGTATATAAGTGTGCTCCATTTTTTTTCGCACGATCAAACAATGAGTAGGTTAATAAGTATGGGTTCACAGTGGAATCTGTTTGACATTCTAACCCTCCATATAAATCATCCGCAAAATAAGGTGACTCTTGTTTAATATCTGCACGATCTAACATTCGAAAAGGTAATCCCGCTTCTTTTTGACGACTCACCCATTGTTGAGCAGCATCCATCTCTTCATCACTTTCACAAACTAGAATGCTTCCTAATGCACGATATTCAAAAGGATGTTCCAGCTCATGACTCCAGTCATCCACTAACTTTTGACTAATGAGTGACATTTGACTATCGAAACCTGGATCCTTATCAATAGCTAATATATTGCCATCACAACGTGAAGACGTGCCACTTGCTAACTCCCCCCTTTCTAGGACCGTTACTTCTTTTCCTGATTTAGAGACATAATGGGCAATTGCAGCCCCGATTATTCCACCACCAATAACAACAACTTCTGCATGCGTTTGGTTCGCCAAGTCACACCCTCCACTCTATTGCCGACTATCGATACTCCGGGGAATTTCCACGATTCTTTTTCAATACGTTTCGAACAATCGGAATCATAAAAACGGGAACCGTAAGAAACACGAGACTCATTAAAATAGTTGAAACAGCATCTCGTACCGGCCTTCAACTTCATTATCTGATACTGTCCATACAAATACCGCTATCGGAAAACTATCGTCTCCATCATTGCTTCTGAAAATATCCCCTTCAAAACGAATACACATGAAAAGCGCAAGGCGCTCGCCTATCGGCGAAAAGCGCTGCCTCTTCCTCTTCTAGCATTGCTCTGTGGTTATATCCATTGAGGCAACTCGTAAGATAAGACCTTCGGCTAAAACCCCCTCGTTCTGCGGGAACGCCGAAGTCACCACATCCGTGTGGAAGCTCGTGTAGTAAACGCTCGTGCCTGAAGTCTAGACAGCATTCGAGAGATTGATATTTTATAAATTCTAATCTTTTTTTTAAAAATAACCCTGCTTTTATTTAAAGCAAAATTCATGCCAAGTTTTTGTTGATGGTGTGCTCACCTTTTCTCCACGACTGTACAGAAATCTAGACACTCACCGATTAATTGTGTATAATTTTCTATAAAGTTAAAAATAATCTTACAATTCATTTCCTTGGAGGGGATTTTGTTGGACTATCATTTACCACAAATAAGGGATATCCTTCAAAAAGATTTTTTCTATTGCGATTCAGTTGAGGTAGAAACACAGTTAGAGAAAGAAGCTCACGAGGATGTTGAAGTTTTGTTTTATCAGAGTGGTGATCAGCTATATTATTTATTAACGAAGATGGTCGACCAAACCTCTCATGATCTTCTACCAAGATTCCGCACGATAGCCATTTCGCAAGAGACCCCGATAGAGGAAATGATTAATAGTGTGATGGAAAATGATAAAATATTAGTGTTAGACGAGAGTAAGAAACCAATCGGTTATCTTTGCAGCTCTCACCTTTTAAAATCGATTTATAAAAGCTATCAATATTTACGTACATATTTTGAAACAATGCTCCGAACGACAGACGCCTCCATATCCATTATTGATAAAAACTTGAATACGATGGTCTGGACCAAAGGAGCTGAAGAAATATTCTCTATCAAGCAAGAGGAGATCCAAGGAACATCGATCACCGAACATTTTCCAATCGATATGCTTGAAATCATAAAAACATTGAAAACAGGAAAATCAGTGTACAAGCGCCAACATCAGCCACGACCAGACTTATTTGTTCTCATCAACACGAACCCCATTAAAGTCAATAATGAAATTGTCGGTGCTGTTGCTGCAGAAACCGATATTACGAGCCAAGTACGCCTCAACAAAGAATTGTTTAATGCCACAACGAAAGTATTGCACCTTGAACAGGAGATGGAAAAATTAAAACCATCCACCGATCCATTTCACCCTATTAAAGGAACGAGCGAGGTTTTAAAAAACACGAAGGAACGAATAGAAAAAATCGCTTCTACGAAGGCTACAGCACTCATCCTTGGTGAAAGCGGTGTAGGAAAAGAACTGTTTGCTAAAGCAGTCCATGATCTCAGTGAGTCAGCTAATGCGCCTTTCGTTCCAATTAATTGCGGGGCTATTCCGCCTTCATTATTTGAAAGTGAATTGTTCGGCTATGTAAAAGGCGCTTTTTCTGGTGCAGACCAAAGGGGAAAAAAAGGGAAAGTTGAAATGGCAAATGGAGGGACATTATTTTTAGATGAGATTGGTGAACTTCCACTTGATATGCAAGTAAAATTATTAAGGCTGCTTCAAGAAAAGAAATACTTTGCTGTCGGTGGAACTGAGCTATTAGAAGCTAATTGCCGAATCGTTGCAGCAACAAATCGCGACTTGACAGAATTAATGAAGGAAGGCAAATTCCGTGAGGACTTATACTATCGATTAAATATCATAACCATTAACATTCCACCTTTACGCGATAGAAAAGAAGACATTATTGAACTTACCCATTCATTTCTTTATGAATTCTCGGTTCGGTACAATAAAATGATTGAACATATCCCAAATTCGGTCATGCAAGAATTAATGCATTATCACTGGCCTGGCAATGTGAGGGAACTCCGAAATACTATTGAGAGATTAGTTGTGTTCTCTTCAGGTGAAAAACTTATAATCGATGACTTACCTTTTAAATCATCGGATCGTGGTGATGAAAAAGTCATCATGAAAACAGAAAAAAATGATGAAGATCACGTTAAAAGAGAATTTCGTAACATCTCACTCCCTCTCCAAAAAGAGCTGGATTTACACGAGAAACATGTTATTCAAAAAATCTTATACATGGAACGAGGAAATAAATTAGCAGCAGCAAAAAAGCTTGGCATTTCAAGAGCTACGTTATATAACAAGCTTAATAAATTGAATATTCACGAATGACCGATGGAAAGCCTCTTCTCAAGGCTTTCCATTTCATTTTCACTTTTTCTTAAGGCATAATGCTATTTTTCCCGTACCTTTTTGAACATCCTCTTTATGCAAGTTCAAAAAGGAGGACAAAAGAGCCAAGTAGATCAAGGCGACGAAGTTTTGAGGAGCGGAGCGTATCTTGGTCATACGTGAGTAACGGAAAAAGGAGTCAACGCAGAGGTACGAATGCTATTTTTCCCGGA
>NZ_NIST01000002.1 GCF_002335745.1 Evansella halocellulosilytica
ATGGCTCTAAAATATATGTTGGGGTTTTCAAACATTTAAGCATAAAAAAACACGCAATCTCCAAAATCCTTTAAACTTGAGTTGTCGAAAAACAAGAACAAGGATAGGAGTTGCGTGCATATGCATTTTATCATGAATTTCCCTGGCTTAGAAGATATGATTGTAACAAAATCGGAAGTAGTTGAAGGAGCTCTCCATCTCCACGTGGAGATGGAAAGAAAACGCCACCGTTGCCCTGCCTGCAGTGAAGTGACAAGGCGTGTTCATGATTATCGAACTCAGAAGATTCAACACTTGAAAGTGTTTGAAAGAAATAGCTTTTTGTTCTATAGAAAACGGCGCTATGTATGTTCCTGTGGAAAGAAATTTCCTGAGAAGACACGTGTAGTTGAACGGTATCAGCGTCATTCTATGGAATGGAATCAGGCGCTGGGGCTTCGTATCATTCAAGCGAAGAACTTCAAGGATACAGCTCGACAGTTCCACACGTCACCAACAACTGTTATGAGACGGTTTGATCAGATTTCAACTCCGATGTTTAAAGAGGTAGAAGAACTTCCACAGGTAATCGCTATAGATGAGTACAAAGGGGATACAAACAAAGGTAAATACCAAGTGATCATAGCGAATGGGGAGACCGGTGAACCATTAGATATTCTACCGGATCGTTCGGTTAAGACTGTAAAAGATTATTTACTAAGAAAAGGCAGCCGGGTAAAGATGGTCGTTATGGATATGAGTTACTCATTTAAGTCCGCTGTTAAAAAGGCACTTGGTAGCCCTGTTATTATCGCAGATCGCTTTCATTTTTGTCGCTATATTTTTTGGGCGTTAGATCGTGTTAGAAGAAGAGTTCAAAAAGACTTTCATGACTACGACCGTAAGAAGTGTAAGAGAATGAAGCATGTGTTTAATAAAAAATTCGAAGAATTGACTGAAAGACAACATTGGTACTTAGAGAGATATTTGAACCTTTCCAGTGAGTTGAGAGATGCTTATAAGTTAAAAGAAGCCTTCAGATTATGGTTTGAAGAAGCGAAGCAAGCTGGCTCAAAAGAGGGACTAAGCGTGAAGCGAGGGCTACATAACTTTTATAAGCTAGTAGATGAGTCAGGAATGAAGGAGTTCACGAAAGCGATACAAACATTAAAAAACTGGGAAACAGAGATTATTAACAGTTTTACTTTCGGATTTACCAACGGCCCAATAGAAGGGCTGAACAACCAAACGAAAGTAATTAAGCGCAATGCATTTGGTTTTAAACGTTATGATCGTTTGCGAATGCGAGTACTATTACATCACCAATTAAAAGGAAAAACAATTCAAGTTGGATAAAGGGGAGGGAGATCGAGGCTCCCACCCCAACATTTGACTTAGAACCT